>NZ_JACHJQ010000005.1:0-594124 GCF_014203735.1 Actinophytocola algeriensis
TCTACGACGAAACCACCGCCTGGGCACACCACACCCAGAAAACCAGCAAGACTGCCGCTTGACACCCAAGCTCCTGGGATGTCTTTCACGGCACAAGGGGGATGTCATGAGGGTGCGCAGGGCGCCGGAGACCTGCCCCTCCGGCGAGGAGCCGCCGGAGGCAAAGCCCGTCCGGCAGGGACAAACCACGAACCCACCCAGGCCAACGTATGGTGCAGGGCAGGGTCAGTGGCCTGATGGTCAGCCTGGTGCGGTGACGACCGGGCCCAGCGGGCTGGGGAGCGCGGCCAGGTCCCGCAGCCGCTGGGGTGGGAAGTCGGTCCACGTCTCGCTGGGGTCGCGGGCGGCGTGCAGGTGCCGGTCGAGGAAGCGTTGCCAGCGGCGCAGTCCGTCGACGGCGGTGGCGACGTCGAGTTGCCCCGCTTCGATCGCGTCGGCGAACTCGTCGAGATCGAGCAATCGCTGGTGGCGTCCGTCGGTGGGGACGAGGACATCGGCGTAGAGGTCCCGGACGGTGATCGAGTCCTGCGTGGTCGAGACGTGCACGAGGTCCACGTACCAGTGGTCGGTCCGGCCTTGGTGCGGTCGGTTCCGAGGGTGGACCGCCAGGCGGGAATGGACATGCTCACACCGAGGTCGAGCAACACGAACACGCGTTCCAGCAGCGTGCCTCCGGGCCATGGCACGAAGCTGTCCGGCAGCCGGAACTCGTAGGCGAGCGTGTCACCGAGGCGGATGCCTGGCAGCGGCCCGAACGACGGCGTCGGATCGCCATGAGCGCCTCGCCAGACGTCAACCTGTTTCACGAACCATTCGTACCCGACAGGGCGGCTGACGTCCGAGGAAAGAACAAGACTGTTTCTTCGTGAGGTCGCCATGCACCCTCGGTGTCACTGATCACCGGATCTCGGGAGCTCAAGGGTGCCAAGCAGGAGTGGGATCGACAGTGAGTTCAGCATCGAACAGGGGTATCTGACGGGCCTGTACGCCCGGCTGGACGCGATGCGCGACCAGGCGGCGACCCGGCTGGCCACGGCGCGGGCTGCCGGCACGGACCGGGACGCGACGGCGTTCTGGCAGGCGGAACTGGTCCGCCTGGAATCCGTGGAGGACAGGTTGTGCTTCGGGCGGCTGGACATGCGGGACGGGCGCCGGGTCTACATCGGACGGTTGGGTCTGTTCCCGGACGAGGACGACGAGCCGTTGCTCGTCGACTGGCGGGCACCGGTGGCCGAGCCGTTCTACACCGCGACCATGGCCGCCCCGCACGGGGTGCGGCGGCGGCGACGCATCACGACGCGTGGCCGGGTGGTCCTCGCGCTGGACGACGAACTGCTCGACCCGGACACCGCTGTCACCGGCGGGGACCGTCTGGTCGGGGAGGGTGCGTTGGTCGCGGCGCTGACCGCGGATCGCACCGGGCGGATGCGCGACATCGTGACCACCCTGCAGGCCGAGCAGGACCGCATCGTCCGCGACGCGTATCCCGGGGTGCTGGTGGTGCAGGGCGGCCCGGGAACGGGCAAGACGGCGGTCGCGCTGCACAGGCTGGCTTACCTGCTCTACACCCGCCCGTACCTGCGCACCCGGGGTGTGCTGATCGTCGGCCCCACCCAGGTTTTCCTGGACTACATCGGGCAGGTCCTGCCCGGCCTGGGCGAGCACGCCGTGGTGACGGCGACCATCGCCGACCTGTGTCCGGGCATGGTGGTCAGCCGCACGGACTCGCCCGAGACCGCCGAGGTCAAGGGCCGGGCCGACATGGCAGGCCGGATCGCGGAGGCGGTGCGGTCGGCGGTGCGCACAGCCGGCGAGCCGGTCGAGGTGGTGTTCGAGCAGCAGACGATCCGGCTGGACCCGCGGGACTGCCTCCGCGCCGCGGACACCGCCGCACGCGCGGGACTACCGCACAACCAGGCCAGACTCGTGTTCCAGCAGCGGATGGTCGACCTGCTCGCGCAGCGCCTGACCGATCGCCTGGAGAGTGTGGCGTTCACCGAGACCGGCGAGGCCATCGACGGTGGCAGCGCCGACGGCAGGCTCGGCGCGGCCGATCTACGCGCCTTGGCCGCCGCGGGTGTGGTGATCCACCCCGGTCAGGACGACGATGTCGACGGTCCGAGACGCATGCTCGACGAGACCGACAGAGCCCGGCTGCGGAACGCGTTGCTGGCCGACACCGAGGTGTGCCACGCGCTGGACGAGTTGTGGCCGCGGCTGACCGCGCGGCAGGTGGTGGCCGGCCTGTTCGCCACCCCAGCAGCCACCGGCTGGAGCGCCGCGGACATCCCGCTGCTGGACGAGGCCGCCGCGGTGATCGGCGACCCCGTCGATGCGGCCAGGGACGGGGCGACGTACGGGCACGTGGTCGTCGACGAGGCGCAGGAACTGTCCGCGATGGCCTGGCGGATGGTGCTGCGTCGATGCCCCACCAGATCGATGACCATCGTCGGCGACCTCGCCCAGACCAGCGATCCGGCGGGCGCCTCGTCCTGGGACCGGATGCTGCGACCGCATGTGGACGATCACTGGCGGCTGGCCCAGCTCACCATCAACTACCGCACCCCGGCGGAGATCATGGCCGTCACCACCGACCTGTTCATCGCGCACCACCCTGGCCTGCGGCTGCCCCGTTCCGTCCGCGCGGGCGGCGAACCACCCTGGCGCCGTCGCACCACCCTCGCCGACCTGCCCCACGTCATCGCCGAGATCGTTGCGGCGCACAGCGACGGCCAGTTGGCGATCATCACCCCGCCGCCGCACCTCGCCCGGCTCAGGGCGGCCTTGTCCCTCGCCACGCCACTCGATGCCACCGACCCCGTCGTGGTGCTCGTGCCCGGTGAGGCCAAAGGACTGGAGTTCGATTCCGTGGTGATCGTCGATCCGGCCGCCATTCTCACCGCACCCCTTGGCCACAACGACCTGTACGTCGCCATGACCAGGGCCACCCGGCGACTGGGGATCGTGCATCCCGGCCCACCCCCAGCGGAGCTGTCGCGCGTCCGGGAGTCTTGACTGGCGGAAACCGGGCCGGCCGGTGTCCGCGACCGGCGGCGGTTCGAGCAGCTCTCGCGGAACGACTGCTGTTCGCCGCCGTGCCCGCCGCGGTCGCACTGGCCGTCGCCGTCGATGTTGAGGCGCCGGGCCATGCGCGGGCCCTCGACCGCGCGCTCCAGATTCCGGTGTGGACGGTCCGGCCCTGCCAGGTGACGTCCTTGGGCAGGCCCACGTTGACCGACAGCAGAGTGGCCATGGCTGCTCCTCAGTTGTCGCGGGTGCGCTCGTAGTGGCGGCGGGCCTTCATCCTGTTGCCGCACACCGCCATCGAGCACCACCGCGCCTTGTTCGGTTTGCTGTGGTCGACCAGGAACAACGCGCACTCGGGGTTCGCGCACGGGCGCAGCCGCCCGGGGCTGGTGCGGTGGACCACGTCCCAGGCCAGCACCGCCCGCACGGCGGGCCGTCGTGCGTCCGGTGCCTCGACCGTCCATTCGACACCGTCGGCGGTGACCGACGGGTGGCGGACCACACCGTCGAGCAGCGGGGCCAGCGCCTCGGGTCCGGTCTCTCCGCGGACGAGTGCCTGCAGGGCATCCCGCGCTTCACGGGCCGCCTGCCACTCGCCGGGCGAGCCGGTGCCGTCGTGCGCGCGCAGCCAGTCCGCGTCCAGCACGTCCTGCTGGGTGCCGTCGACGACGGGGGTGCTGTTGAGCAGGTCGAGCAGGAACGTCTCGTCGACCATCAGCTTCTAACCTCCAAATTCTTCTTGACAGGTTATAGCACGGCGTGCGACGGTCTAACCAGTAAAACAACGCAAAGGAGTTAGAGATCATGGCCGTCATTCACCACCGCCACGCCACCGTCCGAGGGCACCGGCTCTTCTACCGCGAGGCTGGTCCGGCCGACGCGCCGGTTTTCCTGCTGCTACACGGGTTTCCGACCAGCTCGTACATGTTCCGGGACCTGATCCCGCTGCTCGCCGACCGCTACCACGTGATCGCACCGGACCACCTCGGGTTCGGGCTGTCCGACGCGCCGGGCGTGGCCGAGTTCGACTACACGTTCGACGCGCTGACCGACCTGACCGAGGAGCTGCTCGCCGGGCTCGGCGTCACCCGGTACGCCGTCTACGTCCAGGACTACGGCGCCCCCATCGGCTGGCGGCTCGCACTGCGCCACCCCGAGGCCGTGACCGCGATCGTCACCCAGAACGGCAACGGCTACGACGAGGGCTTCGTCGAGGACTTCTGGCGCCCGGTCTGGGCCTACCACCGCGACGAGAACCCGGAGACCGAAGCCGCCATGCGCGGCGCGCTGACCCTCGAGGCCACCCGCTGGCAGTACGTGACCGGCGTGCCGGACGAGACGCTGGTCAACCCGGAGGCCTGGCACCACGACCACGCGCTGCTGTCCCGGCCGGGCAACGACGAGATCCAGCTGGCGCTGTTCCGCGACTACGCCACCAACCCGCCGCTGTACCCGCGACTGCACCGGTACCTGCGTGACAGTGCCGTCCCGGTGCTCGCGGTGTGGGGCAAGGGCGACGAGATCTTCGGGCCCGAGGGCGCGAAGGCGTTCGCCACCGACGCGCACGACGCGGAGATCCACCTGCTCGACGGTGGACACTTCCTGCTGGAGAGCGCGGTCGACGAGGCCGCCGCCCTCATCGGCGACTTCCTGGACCGCAAGGTGGCGGCGTGATGCTCGTCCCGGAGGTCGTCACGCGGCCCTGTGCCACCGGCGCCCGTGCTCAGCGGTCCCGTTGCTGCTCGGCGAGGAACCGTTCCAGCTCGGCACCCAGCTCGTCCCCGCTCGGCACGGGTTCTCCGTCGGCGACCAGCAGGTTCTCCGAGGTGCTCGTGAACGCGTCGTACTGCCGCTCCAGCGCCTCGACCACCTGCGCGACCTCGGCGGACTCGGCCACCTGGCGGGTGATCTCGGCGTCGGTGCGGTTCGCCGCCTCCTGCAGGCCCTCGGCCTGGATGGCCAGGCCGGTCGCCTTGGTCAGCGCGTCGAGGAGCGAGACCGAGGCGGCCGGGTAGGTGCCCTGGGCGAGGTAGTGGGGGACGTAGGCGACCAGGCCCATGGCGTCATGGCGGCCCTCGCCGAGGCGGAACTCCAGCAGCGCCGACAGGTTGCCCGGCACCTGCACGCGGTTGAACGGCGACTTCTCCGTCACCAGCTCGGGCCGGGTGGCGTGGGAGATCACCGAGAGCTTGCGGGTGTGGGGAACACCCATCGGGATGCCGTGGAAGCCGACCGTGAGCCGGACACCCCACCGCTCGACCAGTGAGCGGACCGCGGCCGCGACCGCCTCCCACCGCCGGTCCGGCTCGGGGCCGGTCAGCAGCAGGAACGGCGTGCCGATCGTGTCGTGCAGCAGGTGCACCACCAGCTCGGGGGCGTCGTACTCCTCCCACCGGTCCGTGGCGTAGGTCATCATCGGGCGTCGCGCCCGGTAGTCGATCAGGTCGTCGACGTCGAACCGGGCGACCACACGGTGCTCATGCGCCGCCAGCAGGTGCTCGACCAGCGTCGAACCGGCCGAACCGGCATCCATGAAGCCGTCGAAGTGGTGCAGCAGCACCGCTCCGGTCAGGTCCGGGACGTCGGAGTCGACCTCGTACAGCTCCTCCGGGTCCAGCGCCACCTCATGCCTCCCGCAATGATCACGTGCCCTAGTCCTTCCCTCTGCCAACGCGCGGGCGCCGTCAGGCATTCCCGAGGGTTGGGCTCTTCGAGTGGTTTCGCTGCCCGGCGGGTAGGCACGCGCCGTCGCCGGTGCCATGAAAGGGCCATGACGAAACCAGTCGAAGACCCGACACAATACGTTCTCGACGAGGCCATGGCGTACATCCATGCCGCGGCACTGCGGGCGGCCACCGTGCTCGGGGTCGCCGACCACCTGGTCGACGGCCCGCGTGCCGCGGGAGAACTGGCGGAACTGACCGGCTCGCACGGCCCGTTCCTGCGGCGCGTGCTCAGGCTGCTGGCCACGCGGGGCATCTTCCGCGAGGACGACGACGGCCGGTTCCACCTGACGCCGCGCGCCGACGTGCTGCGTGCGGACGCGCCGGGCACGATCCGCGCGGGCGTGCTCGCGGTGACCTCGGAGGTCTACTGGCAGTCCACCGGTGACCTCACCGAGGCGGTCCGGCACGGCGAGCTCGCGTTCGACCGCCGCTACGGGAAGCCGTTCTTCTCCTACCTCGTCGCGCACCCGGACGTGGGCGCGATGTTCAACGAGGGCATGGCGAACTTCTCCGCCGGTGAGGTCGAGCGCATCGTCGCGAGCTACGACTTCCCGGCGTCGGGGGTGCTGGTGGACCTCGGCGGCGGGTTCGGCGGGCTGCTGCTGGCGGTTCTGCGCGCCCGGCCCGGGCTGCACGGCGTGCTGTTCGACCGCGAGACGGTGCTGGCGGGGCACGTGCTCGGCCGGCTCGGCGCGGACGACCGCTGGGAGGCCGTCGCGGGCGACTTCTTCGAGGCCGTGCCAGCCGCGGACTTATACCTGGTCAAGAACGTGCTGCACGACTGGACCGACGACGAGTGCGTGCGCATCCTGACCAACTGCCGCCGCGCGATGAACCCCGGCGCGAAGCTGCTGATCGCCGAGCTGGTGCTCCCGGAGGGTAACGAACCGCACTACGGCAAGGTCCTCGACCTGTTCATCATGTTGCTCCTCCCCGGGTTGGAGCGGACCCGCGCCGAGTACGAGCGCCTCTTCGACCAGGCCGGGCTGCGGGTCACGCGTATGCTCCCGACGCCGTCCGCGTACTCCCTCATCGAGGCGGAGGCCGCGAACTGAGCCGAGGGGCTGGTAGTTTCACGGCCGGTGCAGCATAGTTGGTTACTGCCTAACAGATCTGCGGTCGGGGTGTGGTCTGATGCGGTACAGGCGCGCGGTGTTGCTCGCCGGGCTGGTGGTCCTGGCGTTGCTCGGCGGGACGACGAGTGCGGTGGGACAACCGCCGCTGACGCCCGCCGGGGAGCGGCAGCTGCTCTACGACGACGGCGCCAGCTATCCGCGGGTCATCCGGCTCGAGCACAACGGCGCGGCCAACGGCCGGGTGCTGGCCTCGGTCGGCACGACCGACGGCAGCGCACTGGGCGTCATCATGGAGAGCACCGACGGGGGCACCACGTTCCAGCAGGTCGGCAACATCGCCGACCCGGACGGCGCGAACGGGCGCGGCATGTGCTGCGGCACCCTGTTCGAGCTGCCGTCCCCGGTCGGTGACCTGCCCGAGGGCACCCTGCTGTGGGCGGGCACGTTCGGGTACAAGGTGCCCGAGGCGGACCGGCACACCAAGCAGCGCCTGTGGTTCAGCCGCGACCTCGGCCGCACGTGGACCTTCCGGTCCGACATCTACACCTCGCCCAACCAGTACAACGGGTGGGAGCCGGACTTGTCGGTGGCCGCCGACGGGCAGCTCGTCGCGCACTTCTCCGACGAGTCGGACAAGCCCGACCACGACCAGAAGCTCGTGCGCATGCGGTCCGCCGACGGCATCACCTGGACCGACTACACGGAAACGGTGAAGAACGCGGACTTCTTCGTCCGCCCCGGCATGGCGGGAGTGCGGAAGCTGGCCGACGGCAGGTACTTCCTCGTCTACGAGGTGTGCAACCTCGACGAACCCATGTGCAGCATCTACTTCCGCACCTCCGCGGACGGCTGGGACTACGGCGACCCCCTCGACCTCGGCACCAGCGTGCGCACCGAGGACGGCAAGTGGGTGCGGCACACGCCGACCATCACCGTCAGCTCGACCGGCGCGATCATCCTCGTCGCCGAGATGCTGGTGAACGCCGACGGCAGCAAGGCCGAGGGCAACGGGAAGACGTTGCTGGTCAACGAGAACGACGGTGCGGGGCCGTGGCGGGAGATCCCCGCGCCGGTCGAGGTGCCGTCGCCGGACAACCACGGGTGCATGAACTTCAGCCCGGCGCTGCTCGCGTCACCGGACGGCAGCAGCGTCCTCCAGATCGCGACCGACGTCGTGGACGGTGTCTGCCACGCCTTCTACGCGACGGGACCGATCCCGCCCGCGTAGGTCACTGCTCGCCGGGGCGGCGGGCGGGTGCCGGTGTCGCGTGTGGACGGTCGAAGCGGCCCGGCCGGTACGGGCGCGGCCGAGGATCCGTCCACCTCGGAACCGACCGACCACCTCCACCCCGGGTCACACCGGCGGTGGCGCGCCGACCCCGCGGAAGGGGAGGGTCTGCGTGTAGACGATGTTGGTCGTGGTGGTGCCGAGCGCGGTCAGTTCGTACGAGAGCTGTTCGAGGTGCTGCATCGAGGTGGCGGCGATCTTGAGCGTGTAGCAGTCCTCGCCCGTGGTGCGCAGGCACTCGAGGATCTCGGTGCGGTCGGCGAGCAGCTTGTGCAGTGGCTGGTGCTGGTTGCCGGGGTACTTGAGGCGCACCAGTGCGAGGACGCCGAACCCGGCCTTCTCCAGGTCGACGGTCGCGCGGTAGCCGGTGATGACGCCGATGTTCTCGAGGCGCTTGACCCGCTCGGTCGTGGCCGACGCGCTCAGGTTGACCCGGCGGCCCAGCTCCGTGAGCGCCACCCGGCCGTCCTGCTGCAGCTCGGCGAGGATGGCCCAGTCGGTCGTGTCCAGACTCTCGGTCATCCCGCCAATCTACCGGGGAATCCACGGCGAACGGCCCCGAACGCCGTGGACGGTCCCTTCAACTCCGCCGACCGCCGACATAGTCTTGGGCCCGTGAAGATCGGTGTGAATGTTCCCAACTTCGGCCCCGGCACCCGGCCTGCCGTGCTGCGCGACTGGGCGCGGACAGTCGAAGGACTCGGGTTCGACCTGCTCATGGTGTCCGACCACGTGGCGATCACGCCCGACGTGGCCGCCCAGTACCCGGCTCCCTTCTACGACCCGTTCACGACGCTGTCCTGGCTCGCCGGGGTCACCGAGCGGGTCACGCTCGGCACGACCGTGCTCATCGCGCCCTACCGGCACCCGCTGCTCGTGGCCAGGATGGCCGCGAACCTCAACGACCTGAGCGGCGGCCGGTTCGTGCTCGGCGTGGGCATCGGCTGGGCCCGGCAGGAGTTCGAGGCGCTCGGCGTCCCGTTCCACCGCCGCGGCGCGCTCACCGACGAGCTGATCACGACCGTCCGCGAGGCGTGGCGGGACGAGGACTACCGCGCCGGTGACATCCCGGTCTGGATCGGCGGGCACAGCGACGGCGCGCTGCGCCGCGTGGTCCGGCTCGGCGACGCATGGCATCCGCTGCGCCAGACCCCCGACGACTGGCGCGACACCCTGGCCCGGCTGAAGAAGATCGCCGCCGAGGAGGACCGCCCGGTGCCCGCCCTGGCGCCGCGCATCCTGGTGCGGCTGACCGACGAGCCCATCGCCGCCGGCCGGCGGCTCGGTGAGGGCACCCTCGACCAGGTCCGCGCCGACCTGGAACTGCTGCGCGCGGACGGGGTGCAGGCCATCGTGCTCGACCCGTTCGCGGGAGATCCCGAGGAAACGCGACACCCGGAAGACGCATGGGCCATGCTTGCCACGGTGCGAAAGGAGATCATCAGTTGAACACCGAACACCTGCGGCGGGCGATCGCGCTGGCGGCGGAGGCGCTGGAGAGCGGCAACCCGCCGTTCGGGTCGTTGCTGGCCGGGCCGGACGGCGTGCTGGTGGAGGAGCGGAACACCACGCGCACGGACAACGACATCTCGGCCCACCCGGAGCTGAAGGTGGCCCGCTGGGCGGCCGCCAACCTGGACGCGGCCACCGCCGCGAAGACCACCATGTACACCAGCTGCGAACCCTGCGGCATGTGCGCCGGCGCGCTGGCCCGGTCGGGGATCGGGCAGGTGGTGTTCGCGCTGTCGGCCGCGCAGTACAGCGAGCTGACGGCGTTCGGCGGGTTCCCCGCGGTGCCCGGCGACGGCCCGCACCTGTTCGAGGAGGCGAAGGCGCCCA
Source organism: Actinophytocola algeriensis (assembly GCF_014203735.1). Classification (GTDB taxonomy): domain Bacteria; phylum Actinomycetota; class Actinomycetes; order Mycobacteriales; family Pseudonocardiaceae; genus Actinophytocola; species Actinophytocola algeriensis. The sequence goes on from NZ_JACHJQ010000005.1 coordinate 9,957, forward strand.
TCGAGGGGTACCGCCCATGACGAAGGTCGCGGTGGTGCAGGCCGCGCCCAGCCTGTTCGACACCCCCGAGACGCTCCACCGGTTCGAGCAGCTGCTGGGCGAGGCCACGTCGGCGGGTGCCGAGCTGATCGTGTTCCCGGAGGCGTTCGTCGGCGGGTACCCGAAGGGCGCGACGTTCGGGGCCACGGTCGGCGCGCGCAGCGACGAGGGGCGGGCGCTGTTCGCCCGCTACCGCCGGTCGGCGATCGACATCCCGGGGCCGGACTTCGACCGGCTGCGGTCGGTGGTCGGCACGCACAAGGCGCACGTCGTGGTCGGGGTCATCGAGCGCGCCGGGAACACGCTGTACTGCGCCTCGCTGCTGTTCGCGCCCGACGGCACCGTGCTCGGCCACCACCGCAAGCTCGTGCCCACCGGCGCCGAGCGCCTGATCTGGGGACAGGGCGACGCGTCGGACATCGCCGTGATCCACACCGACCTCGGCCGGATCGGCATGGCGATCTGCTGGGAGAACTACATGCCGCTCTACCGGAGCGAGCTGTACCGGCAGGGCGTCCAGCTCTACGTCGCGCCGACGGTCGACAGCCGCGACACGTGGGCGTCGACCATGCGCCACATCGCCGTCGAGGGCCGCTGCTTCGCGCTGTCGGCAACGCAGTACGCGGTCCGTGGCGACTACCCGGCGGACTTCCCGCTGCCCTCCGGCGATGCTTCCGAGGACACGGCCGACGCGGTCGTGATCCGCGGCGGCAGCTGCGTGGTCGACCCGTACGGCGCGCTGCTCACCGGGCCGGTGTTCGACCGCAAGGACGTGCTGGTGACCGACATCGACATGGACGTGCTGGACGGCGCGTACCTGGACCTCGACGTGTCCGGTCACTACGCGCGCCCCGACCTGTTCTGGCTGGCGACTACCCAAAGCCCCCGTCGCGGATATCAGTGACGGGGAGCCACTGCCGGGCGGGGTCGAACGGTTCGTACCCGGCGGTGACGTGGTCGATGAGTCGTGGCAGCGCGGGGTGGCGGTTGCGCCGCAGCCACACCATCGACCACGGGTAGACCGGCGTCGGGTCGACGACCGGGATCTGCACGACCCCGGGGTGCCACGGCACCCGCATCGCCTCGCCGGTGAACATGTAGCGGTCCGGTGCCGCCGCGAGCGCGTCGATCAGGTGGTCCAGCCCGAAGTCCGGGCCGTCGACACTGATGCGCAGGCCGAACTCGCGGCGCATCTCGGTGTACAGGTCGGTCCACTCGCTGCCCGGTTCGTTGCCGGGCATCCACGCGACCGAGCCCGCCAGGTCGGCGAGCCGGACACGGCGGCGGCCGGCGAGCCGGTGTTTGCGGCTCGCGAGGAAGCGGTGCGGCTCCGCGTAGGCCGGGATGTGCGCGAACCGCGGGTCGAGCACACCCGTCACGCGCGCGAACGCGGCGTCGACCGTGCCGTTCGCGAGCGCGGACAGGCCGGTCCGCAGCCCGCGCGAGGTCACGATGTCGATCTCCACGTCGCGGTGCGCGTCGTGGAACCGCCGGATCAGCTCGGTCGGCGCCAGGCGGGTGCCGAGCACGTCCACCCGCAGCGGCCGGTCCCGCCCGCCCAGTGACGCGACGGCCGCTTCCGCCATCGCGATCAGGGCGCGGGCGTGGGGGAGGAACGCCACACCGTCGTCGGTGAGCGCCGTGCCCGTGCGGTCGCGGTGCAGCAGCGTCACGCCCAGCCCCGACTCCAGCTTGGCGATCCGCTTCGAGACCGCCTGCTGTGACAGGCCGAGCCGGTCCGCGGCCGCGCCGAAGTGCCGGTCGTCGGCCACCGCGACAAAGGCCCGCACGGTCCCGAGATCGAGATCCATGGCTCCTCCCACAACTGGTGGTGGTCGACGTGGTGTGTCGGTTGTTGGACGACCCGTTGTGCTGTCGAGTGCAATGCGGGTCGCCCGGCCGACAGTACAACCGACAGGAGTGGCGGGATGCGGTCCTTCGTCCACCTGCACGTGCACACCGAGTACTCGATGCTCGACGGTGCGGCGAAGATCGCGCCGCTGTTCGCGGAGGCGGCCCGGCTCGGCATGCCCGCGGTCGGGATGACCGACCACGGCAACATGTACGGCGCCGACCAGTTCTACCAGGAGGCGGTGAAGGCCGGGATCACGCCGGTGATCGGCATCGAGGCCTACGTCGCGCCGGAGTCGCGGTTCGTGAAGCGGCCGGTGTTCTGGGGTGAGGCGCGGCAGCGCGGCGACGACATCTCCGGTGGCGGCGCGTACACGCACCTGACGATGCTGGCGCGCAACGCGACCGGGCTGCGCAACCTGTTCCGGCTGTCGTCGCTGGCGAGCATGGAGGGCTACTACCGCAAGCCGCGGATGGACCGTGAGCTGATCGCGGAGCACGCCGATGGCGTCATCGCCACGACCGGGTGCCCGTCGGGGGAGGTGCAGACCCGGTTGCGGCTGGGCCAGTTCTCCGAGGCCGTCCAGGCCGCGGCGGACTACCGGGACATCTTCGGTGCGGAGAACTTCTTCCTGGAGCTGATGGACCACGGACTGCCGATCGAGCGGTCGGTGCGCGAGGGCCTGCTGGCGGTCGGGTCGAAGCTCGGCATGGAACCGTTGGCCACCAACGACTCGCACTACGTCACGAAGGACCAGGCCGAGGCGCACGCCGCGCTGCTGTGCGTGCAGTCGGGCAAGACGCTGTCGGACCCGAACCGGTTCTCCTTCGACGGTGACGGCTACTACCTCAAGTCGGCCGAGGAGATGCGCGCGTACTGGGACGCCGAGGTGCCTGGCGCGGCCGACACGACGCTGCTGGTCGCCGAGCGCGTCGAGTCCTACGCGGAGGTCTACACCCACTCCGACCGGATGCCGGTCTTCCCGGTGCCCGACGGCCACGACGAAGCCAGCTGGCTGCACCACGAGGTGACGGCCGGGCTGGCGTGGCGCCTGCCAGGTGGTGTCCCGGACGCCTACCGCGAGCGGGCGGCCTACGAGCTGGACGTGATCGTCCAGAAAGGATTCCCCGGCTACTTCCTCATCACCGCCGACCTCATGGCGCACGCGCGCCGCACCGGCATCCGCGTCGGCCCCGGCCGCGGCTCGGCGGCCGGGTCGCTCGTCGCCTACGCGCTGGGCATCACCAACCTCGACCCGCTGCACCACGGCCTGCTGTTCGAGCGGTTCCTGAACCCGGAACGGGTCTCCATGCCCGACATCGACATGGACTTCGACGACCGCCGCCGCGGCGAGATGATCCGCTACGCCACCGACAGGTACGGCGCCGACCGGATCGCGCAGGTCATCACGTTCGGCACCATCAAGACCAAGGCCGCGCTCAAGGACGCCGCCCGTGTCCACTTCGGACAACCCGGCTACGCCATCGCGGACCGGATCGCGAAGGCGCTGCCGCCGCCGGTCGCGGCGAAGGACATCCCGCTGTCCGGCATCGTGGACCCCGGGCACGAACGCCACGGCGAGGCCGCCGAGGTGCGTGCGCTGATCGAGTCCGACGCCGAGGTGTCGACGATCTTCGGCACCGCCCGAGGGCTGGAGGGCCTGATCCGCAACGCCGGTGTGCACGCCTGCGCGGTCATCATGTCCAGCGAGCCGCTGCTGGACGCGATCCCGTTGTGGCAGCGCGACGACGGGTCGGTCGTCACCGGCTGGGACTACCCGTCCTGCGAGGCCATCGGTCTGCTGAAGATGGACTTCCTCGGACTGCGGAACCTGACCGTCATCGGCGACGCCATCGACAACATCAAGGCCAACCGCGGCACCGAGATCGATCTCGACGGGCTGGGCCTCGCCGACGCGAACACGTTCGACCTGCTGGCACGCGGCGACAGCCTCGGCGTGTTCCAGCTCGACGGCGGCGCCATGCGAGACCTGTTGCGGCGCATGCGTCCCACGGGCTTCGGGGACATCGTGGCCGTGAACGCGCTGTACCGGCCGGGGCCGATGGCGATGAACACGCACAACAACTACGCCGACCGCAAGAACGGCCGCCAGCCCGTCGAGCCGATCCACGCCGAACTGGCGGAGCCGCTGCGCGAGATCCTCGCCGAGACCCACGGCCTGGTCGTCTACCAGGAGCAGATCATGCAGATCGCGCAGAAGGTGGCAGGTTACTCGATGGGCCGCGCGGACGTGCTGCGCCGCGCGATGGGCAAGAAGAAGAAAGCGGTGCTGGAGGAGGAGTTCGCGGGTTTCCACGACGGCATGCGTGCCAACGGTTTCTCCGCGGGCGCCGTGCAGGCGCTGTGGGACACCATCCTCCCGTTCGCCGGCTACGCGTTCAACAAGTCCCACGCGGCGGGCTACGCGCTGGTCGGCTACTGGACGGCGTACCTGAAGGCGAACTTCCCGGCCGAGTACATGGCAGCACTGCTGACCTCGGTGGGCGACAACAAGGACAAGTCGGCGGTGTACCTGTCGGAGTGCCGCAGGCTCGGCATCCGGGTGCTGCCACCGGACGTCAACGAGTCGGGCCCGCGGTTCGCCGCGGTCGGCGACGTGATCCGCTTCGGCATGGGCGCGGTCCGCAACGTCGGCGCGCACGTGGTCGAGTCGATCGTCAAGGTCCGCGCGGAGCAGGGGAAGTACGCGTCGTTCACCGACTTCCTCGACCGGTCGGAGCTGGTGGCCTGCAACAAACGCGTGCTGGAGTCGCTGATCAAGGCGGGTGCCTTCGACTCGCTCGGCGAGACGCGGCTGTCGATGGTCCAGGTGCACGAGGACGCCGTGGACGCGGTGGTGCCGCTGAAACGCCGCGCGGCGATGGGCCAGTTCGACCTGTTCGGCCCCGCCGCCGCCGACACGACCACGTCACCGCTGGCGCACCTGAGGTTCGGTGAGGAGGAGTGGCCGCGCAAGCAGTTGTTGTCATACGAGCGCGAGATGCTGGGCCTGTACGTGTCGGCACACCCGCTGGACGGTGCGGAACCGGTGCTGCGCAGGCACGCCCCCCGGCCCATCGCGGCGATCCTCGACAACCCGCCGAAGGAAGGCGAACTGGTGGTCGCCGGTCTGATCACCGCGCTGGAGCGGCGGGTGAACAAGAAAGGCGAGCCGTGGGCGATCTGCACGGTCGAGGACATGGACGCCGCGCTGGAGGTGCTGTTCTTCCCGAAGTCGTACGGGTTGTTCGCCGCGGCCCTGGTCGAGGACAACGCGGTGCTGGTGAAGGGCCGCGTCAACTGGCGGGAGGAACGCATGTCGGTGTTCGGGAGCGGCCTGGCGCCACTGGACCTGACCCAGCCCGGCGAGGCCCCGCTCGTGCTGCACGCCCGGCCGGGCGTGGTGGACCTGCCGGTCGTCCTGGAACTGGAGCGGACCCTGGTGGCGCACAAGGGGGACACGCCGGTGCACGTCCACGTCGGGCAGCGGGCGTTCGCGCTGGACCGCTACCCGGTGGCGGTGACCCCGATGCTGCTGGGTGAGCTGAAGACGATCCCGGGGATCACGGTCGGTTAGAACAACGGCGTGAAGACGCACTCGAACCCGGCCTTCATGCCGGGCTTGTGGGTGGCGGCCATCCAGTACTCGCCGGGCCGCACCACGGTGCCCATGTAGGAGTTGATCTCCGAGCCGGAGTTCGCGTAGCCGACGCTCGTGGTGGGCGGGCTTTCTGTGCCCACCAGCAGGTGCATCCGCGCGGTGCGCCCGCCGACGAAGTACACCGCCACGTACCCGTGGGTCGTGGCCTGGTACACGGTGTCGAGCGCCGCCTCGAACCGGCCGGCGCCGGACTTGGTCAGCCGGTCGAGCCGCTCCTCCAGTTGCCGGACGCGGGCGTACAGGGCCTCGTCGTGTGGTTCGTCCATGCCGGGCACGGTATGGGCGCGCGCAGGCCAACCGGTCCCAGGTTCGGTTTCCGGGATCGGTAGACGGGGTGGCCCGCGACGCTTTCCGGCATGTACCAGAACCCACCGCGGTACGCCCCGGGCCCACCCGTGCACGAGGCCGAGCCGCCACCCCAGCGCAGCCTGCTCATGCGGCTCGTGTTCCGGTTCGTGGTCGTCGCCGTGGCGGCCTTCGCGATCTCCTACGGGGCCATGTCGGACCCGGAGATCACGGTGCTGCCGGGCATCACGTACGCCGACGGCACGTTCCAGGTGCCGTACGAGCGCGACGGCAACCGGGGCCTGTTCCAGCTGCTGACGCAGGACGGCGAACAGGTGCGGATGGCGTCGGTGGATGCCCTCACCGGTGAGGTGCGCTCGGACACGAGGTTACCCGGCCCGCCGGCCGCGCCCGCGTCCACGCCGACCGCGACGGAGGTGGCGCTCCCCGGCACCCGGGAGAAGGTGGTCCTGCGTGAGCTGCCGTTCGGCCTGCCGGGCCTGGAACTGGTCCACGTCACCGAGGACGGCCGGTCGCGCTCGATGGGCGGCGCCATGTTCCAGGGCGTCAGCCTGGTCTCCGCCGCGGTGCCGGGACACGTGCTGGTCCAGCACCAGGGCGCGGGCATCGAGCTGTCGGTGGTCGCGGTGGCGACCGGCCTGGTGACCGGCACTCTGACGGTCGACCAGCCGGTGACCAGCGCGGTCGCGGGCCAGAACAGCGTCGCCGTCACCGCGGGCCCGGCGCTGGTGCTGGCCCACGCCGACGGCCGCCTCACCAAGCTCGAGATCGGCGAGGTCGACTTCTTCGGTTCGGTCAGCTGACGACCGCCGTGGCCTCGACCTCGACCAGGTGCTCCGGCACGTCCAGCGCGGCGACCCCGATCAACGTGCCGGGCGGCACGGGCGTGGCACCGAGCTTGTCGGCGGCACGCCGAGCGAGCCGACTGGACGGACCGCCCGCTGCGCTGACTGCCGGGCGTTGCACGGGCTACCGGCTGACACGCCGTTCGAAGGTGATCAGGATGCCGTCCACACCACCGGGACCGATGCGGCCCTTGACCTCCGCGGTCGTGATGGCCTTCAGTTGCCAGCCCTGCGCGGCGTGCTCGTTGAGCAGGCCCTCGAGCTTGGCGCCGGACATCTTGCCGCCGAGCAGCTTCTCGCGCAGCTCCACGACCTTGTACTCGAACTGTTCGGTCATGGCTCCCATGGTGACCGAGGCCGGGGGCCCGCGCTCGGTCACCGGCTCAGGCCGAGATCCCGCCGCTCCCGTACCACGGCGGGAGGTACAGGCTCGCCTCACCGAGCCGCATCTCACCGAGGAGTTCGGTCGCCTCGCCCCGGCACGCGGCCGCCTGGCCCGCGTCGCCGGTGGCGAGGTGGGCCGCGCCGAGACGGGCCAGGGTCGCCGCCACCTCGAACGTCGAGCCGATGCGCCGCCAGATCTCCGCCGCCGACGTCAGCCACTCGATCGCCGCGGCCCAGTCACCGCGCAGGGCAGCCAGGTCGCCGGTCGACCGCAGCGCCTCGGCGTAGCCGTCGCCCTCACCGATGCGCTGGTGGGTCTCCCGGGACCGCTCGAGCCGTTGCGCCGCGCTGCCCAGGCGGCCACGCCGCATGTCGACGTCGGCGAGCACCTGCTGGACATACGCCCACAGGGTGTCCTCGCCGTACCGGAGCGAGACCTCCAGTGCCGGGGTCAGTACCGCCTCCGCCTCCTCCGGCAGGCCGGCGCGGGTCAGGCACCCGCCGAGGTGGTACCGGTTGAGCGCGGCCACGATCACGTCCTGCTGTTCCTCCGAGAGCCGCAGCGCGGTACGGAAGAGCGGCATCGCCTCGTGCGGCCTGCCCAGGTACACGAGGTTCGCGGCGAGAGCGGACTTCGCGCTCCGGGACAGCGACGCGGCCACGCCGGGCCGACTCGCGCAGGCCGCCGCGCGTTCGAGCCACTCGATCGCCGCGGCGAAGTCGCTGTGCCGGTTCGCGGCGCGGCCCGCGTTGAGCAGTGCCAGCGCCTCCTCCTCGGGATCACCGAGCGCACGGGCCAGCGCGAGCTGTTCCTCGGCGAGCGCTGCGAGCGGCGCGTGCCGGTCGCGGCGCAGGCAGGCGATGAAGAGCGCGCCGAGCAGGCGGACCAGCAGCTCGCGGTCGCCGGCGGCCCTGGCGTGCCTGATCGCCGTCGCCAGCACGTAGTCCGCGTCGTCGCGGTAGGAACGCAGTTCGAGGAACCCGCAGGTGTGCAGGGCCAGCATGCCCACCAGCTCCGTGTGCCCGAGTGCCGCGGCCGTCGCCACGGCGGCGATCAGGCTGTGCCGTTCCGCCTCGAACCAGGCCGTCGGGCTGTGCCGCGCCAGGGCGGCCGCGGCGGGCGGGGCCACCACGCGGGACCGCTCCGGCGCCCGCGCCCAGTCGTGCGGGATCCGTTCGTCGGCCGTCGCGGCGAGCGCCGCCCACGCGTGCACCACGCGTTCGAGTGCGCCGTCCCGGTCGGCCGCCGTGTCCTCGGCCCGTGCCCGCTCCGCGGCGAACGCGGCGACCAGGTCGTGCAGCCGGTACCGGTGCTGGCCTGCGTCGTCCTTGCCGAGCTGCTCGACGAGGTGTGCGTCGACCAGCTGCTCGAGCAGCCGCGCCGCGGGTGCACCGGTGAGCGGTTCGACCACCCACGCCGGCCAGCTCGGCGCGGTGAGCAGACCGAGCCGCCGGAACAGCAGCCGCAACGGCGGGGTCAGCGCGGCGTGGCTCAGCGCGATGCTCGCCCGCACGTCCAGATCGCCGATGCTCAGCTCGTCCAGCCGCCCGTGCTCGTGGTCCAGCCGTTCGCGCAGCTCGTCCAGTGTCCAATGTGGACGGGCGGCGAGACGCGCGGCGGCGATGGACACCGCGAGCGGCAGCCCGCCGCACAGGCGGGCGATCTCTCCCGCGGTGCCCGGCTCGGCGTCCACCCTTGCCGGGCCCGCGGTCGCGGCGAGCAACCGCACGGCGTCGTCCTCGGCGAGCACCGGCACGCGCCACCGCGCCGACGTCACCAGCGCACCGAGCTGGTGGCGGGAGGTGACCACCGTGCGGCACCCGGCCGCGGCGAGCAGCAGCGGGCGGACCTGGTCCTCGGACCCGGCGTCGTCGAGCACCAGCAGCACACGCCGGGCCGCGAAATGGGACCGGTACAGCGCGACCCGCTCCTCGCGGTCGTCGGGCAACGCCGTGTCGAGCACCCCGGCGGCGCGGAGGAACCGGCCGATGACCGCGTGCGGCTCGACCCCGCCGCCCTGGCTGCCCGCCAGGTTCGCGTACAGCTGGCCGTCCGGGAAGTCGTCCGCGAGCCGGTGCCCGGCGGCGACGGCCAGCGCGGTCTTGCCGACTCCGCCCGGCCCCACGAGCACCGCGGGCGACACGTCCCCGGAGCGGACGGTCGTGACCAGTTCGCCCAGCAGGTCGTCGCGTCCGGTCAACGCGCCAGAGGGTGGCAGCTGGCGGGGGACGGGACTCGCCGGCGTCGCGCCGGTGAACCGGTCGCCCCGCAGGATCCGCTGTTCCAGGTCGCGCAGCGCCGCACCGGGTTCGACACCCAGCTCGTCGGCGAAACTCCGGTACGTCCGCCGGTAGTGCTCCAGCGCGTCCGCACGGCGCCCGGTCGCGAGCAGCGCACGCATCCGCTTCTCGTGCAGGCTTTCCCGGTACGGGTGCTCGTCGATCAGCGGGGCCACGGACCGCAGGACGTCGTCGAACCGCCCGAGCACCAGGTCGGCGTCGAGGGCGGCCTCGGCGATGGCCAGCTGTTCGGCGTGCAGGGCCCGCCGGGCGTCGCCGAGCAGTTCGTCGGCCATGTCGGCGAGTGCCGGGCCACGCCACAGGGCCATCGCGCCGGTGAACAACCGCACGGCCGTGTCGTGCTCCCCCCGGTCGGCGGCCGCCCTGCCGGTCGTCGCCAGCCTGCGGAACTCGAGGAGGTCGAACTCGTGCGGCCCGAGGTTCAGCTGGTAGCCGGTCGTCCTGAACTCGATGAGCCCGCCCTCGGTCCGCAGGCGCTTGCGCAGGTTGCTGATCATGTTGTGCAGCTGCGATCGCGCCGACCTCGGCGGCGCGGCCCACAACGCGTCGACGAGCTGGTCGACGTGGGTCAGCCGGCCCGCGTTGAGCAACAGCGAGGCGAGGACGAAACGTTCGCGGGCACTGCCGACGGGCAGCGCCCGCCCGCCCTGCCAGACCTCGACCGGCCCCAGCACTCCGAACCGCACCCCGCCCCCCAACCCACTCTCCCGGGTCCCCGACCAGACAGGATATCCGCATGCCGAGCTTCGACGTCCGCCCCGGCGACGCCGCGTCCCCGGTGGTCCTGCACGTCCCGCACGGTTCCCGGGCGCTGACCGCCCACGCCAGGGACCGGATCCTGCTCGACGACGCCGCGTTGGCCGAGGAGCTGGACCACATGACCGACGCGCACACCGGGCTCATCGCCGCCCGCGCCGCCGCGGCCGCCCGCGTGACCCCGTGGCTGTTCGCCAACCGGCTGTCCCGCCTGGTCGTCGACCCAGAACGGTTCCCCGACGACCGCGAGGAGATGCGTGCGGTGGGGATGGGCGCGGTGTACCTGCGCACCTCCCACGGCGAGCCACTGCGTGCCGACGACCCGGACCACGTCGAGGACCTGCTGACCCGGCACTTCCACCCGTACGCGCGGGCGATGACCGACCTGGTGAACGCGCGCCTCGCCGCGGTCGGCCGGGCCGTGGTCCTCGACGTGCACTCCTATCCCAGCCGCGCCCTGCCGTACGAGCTCCACGCCGACGGCGACCGGCCGGCCGTCTGCCTCGGCGTGGACCCGTGCCACACCCCCGGCCTGCTGCACGAGCGGGCGGCGCTGGCGTTCTCCCCCGTGGGGGACCTGGCCGTGAACACCCCTTTCGCAGGCGCCTACGTGCCTCTCGAGCACTACGGGCGAGCCGGGAACGTGACCGCGTTGATGATCGAGATCCGCCGGGACGTGTACATGGCGGAACCCGGCGGCGCGCAGCACAGCGGGATCGACGCGGTCGCCGCCGCGCTCACCAGGCTCGTCGACACCCTCTGACGGGACCGGTCCCGGGCGGTGTCCCTACGGTGCGACTCCGAGGTGAGGAGGTCGTCGTGACACCGGAGATGCGATACCCGGGTGGTGTGCTGCTGTCCAGCGGCCACGCCAGCCTGGCACGCGGGGTCGCGCGTGCCACGCCCGGCTCGGTGCACGCCCTCGCGCTCGGCGGCGGCTACACCGTCGGCCCCGGCGAGGGCCGGACCGTCTACTTCGGACGCAACCGCCCGCTGGTGCACATCTGCCTCGGCGAGGACGACCGGGAGGTCAGCCGCAGGCACGGCGAGCTCACCTGCCAGGACGGTCGCTGGTGGCTGCGCAACACGGGCCGCAGGCCGATCCGGCTGCCCCGCTCGCAGTGGCTGTTCGCGGAGGAGGACGCGATCCCGCTCACCGAGGGCTACACGCCGCTGTACGTGCCGGGCACGCAGGACCGCGAGCACCTCCTCGAGATCTTCGTGGCAGGTCCCGACGGCGGTGCGCCCTGTCCCGCCGAGGAGCGCCCGACCTGACGCGCGAGGAGGTCGGTGAGCCCGTCGGCAACAGCCTCGACGACAACCTGATCCGGGGGCTCGTCCGAGCGGCCGCGCGCACACCGAAGGACCTCGACCTGCTGGACCGGTAGGCCACCGAGGACCCTAGGGTGGATCTTGCCGATCGACCCGAGGGGGTGTGGATGGCGAGCCAGTTCGGCCCGCTGTTGCGCCGGTTCCGGACCCGTGCCGGGCAGACGCAGGAGGTGCTGGCCGAACGGGCCGGGCTGGGCGTGCGCACCGTCCGGCGCCTGGAGACCGGCGACCACGGCGATCCGCGGATGGGCACCGTCGACGCGTTGTCGGCCGCGCTCGGGCTCACGCGGGCCGAACGGATGGAGCTGCTCGCCGCCGCGGGCAGGCACACGCCTCCCACCACCGGTCCGCCTCCGCCCGATGCGGCGCCCGGCCCACCGGACCCGCTCGCCGAGGCCGCGGGCCTGCTCGCCTACGAGCTGCGTGCGCGCCTGCGGCGCGAGGAGGAGCAGCGGCAGATCCACGACCCGGTCCCGCTGCCGGTCCGGTGGACGCCCGCGCCCGCCGAGCTGACCGACTCCTGGCTCAACATCCGGCAGGCCGGGCCGGGGGAGTCCGCCGAACCCGTGCCCCTCGGCGGCGAGCTGGACGACATCGTCGCCGTCTACCGCAGGCTCCCGTCGGGCAGGCTCGTGGTGCTCGGCCGCGCCGGGTCCGGCAAGACGATCCTCACCATCCGCTTCGTGCTGGGGATGCTCGACGTGGCGGCGCCCGGCGACCCGGTGCCGGTGGTCTTCGGCGTCGGCTCGTGGCACCCCGCCACCACCGCGCTGCGGGACTGGCTCATCGACCAGCTCCTGCGCGACCACCCGGGGCTCGCCGCGCCCGGCCCGGACGGCGTGACCCTCGCGGCGGCGCTCGTGGAGACCGGCCGGATCCTGCCGGTGCTGGACGGCTTCGACGAGATCGGCGGCGGCCTGCACCGCGCGGCGCTCGCCGCGTTGAACACCACCACCCTGCCGCTCGTCGTGACCAGCCGGATCGACGAGTACCGCGCCGCCGTCGAGTCGACCGACGTGCTGACCTCGGCAGGCGCCGTCGTGCTCGGCGACCTCACGGCGGCCGACCTCGCCGACTACCTGCCCCGCACGACCCGCAAGCGTGGCCAGGACGGCACCGCGTGGGAACCGGTGCTGACCGAGGTCCGCGAGCACCCGGACGGCGACCTCGCCGCCGTGCTGACCACGCCGCTGATGGTCAGCCTCGCCAGGACCGTCTACAGCGACACCCCCGACCACGACCCGGCCGAGCTGCTCGACACCGGCCGCTACGCCACCAGGGAGGCGATCGAGCGCCACCTGCTCGGCACCGTCGTGCCGGCCGCCTACAAGGACCAGCCCGGCCGCGCCGCGCACGAGACGGACCGCGTCGAGCACTGGCTCGGTTTCCTCGCCCACCACCTCGACCGGCTCGGCACGCACGACCTCGCGTGGTGGCAGCTCGGCGACCGGACGCCCGGCTGGCTGCGGATGGTGGTGAGCGGGATGGTGCTGGGGCTGGCCGCCGGGATCCCGTCCACCTGCGTGATCGGCCTGAGCCACCTGTTCGGCGTCGGCACCGCGAACGGCGGGTTCGGCACCGGGCTGGCCGCGGCGCTGGCCGCCGGACCGATGGAAGGGCTCGCGGTGGCGCTGACCGTCGGCCTCGCCCACGGTGCCGTGCTCGCACTGGGTGGTGCCGTGTTCGCGCCGTCGCGGGTGCGGATGCGGCTGCGCGGCAGGAGCCGTTCCGGGGCGACGTTCCTGCGCAGGCTCGCCGTCGGGGTCGCCGTGGGGACCGGGCTCGGCGCGGGCCTCGGGATCGCGAACGTGCTCGGCGCGACGTTCTGGATCGTCGGCCGGATCGGGACCACCGTCGAGGCCACGATCGTGTTCGGGCTGACGTTCGGCCTGTTGTGGGGTCTGTCGTGGGGTGTGCTGGCGTACTTCGAGGCGCCCGTGGACATCAGCTCGGCGATCAGCCCGGTGGACCTCCTGAGCGGCAACCGCCGCAACGTCGCAGTCCAGGCGCTGGTGTTCGGGCTGGTGACGTGCCTCGGGTACACGGTGACGGTCGCCGTGGTGCACGGGCCGCGGCTGGGGCTGGCGTACGGCATGACCTACGGGGTCGCGCTCGGTCTCGTGGTCGGGTTCTGCGTCGCGAGCCTGACGGCGTGGGGCACGTGGTTCGTGTTCGCGCGCGTCTGGCTGCCGCTGAACGGGCGGCTGCCGTGGACGCTCCCGGCGTTCCTCGAGGACGCCTACCAGCGCGGGGTGCTGCGCCGGTCGGGTGCGGTCTACCAGTTCCGGCACGCCCGCCTCCAGGACCACCTGACGCAGACCTACCGGGAGAAGCGCTTCCACCGACCCTGACTTTGCATGGTCATGCATAGCCATGCATAATGACTCCCGTGTCCAAAGTGCTCACCTCACTCCCTGTCGGCGAACGGGTCGGCATCGCCTTCTCCGGCGGTCTCGACACCTCGGTAGCGGTCGCGTGGATGCGCGAGAAGGGTGCCGTGCCGTGCACCTACACCGCGAACATCGGCCAGTACGACGAGCCGGACATCGACTCGGTCCCCGGCCGCGCGGCCGCGTACGGCGCCGAGCTGGCGCGGCTGGTCGACTGCCGGGCCGCCCTGGTCGAGGAAGGGCTCGCCGCGCTGGCGTGCGGCGCGTTCCACATCCGCTCCGGCGGCCGCGTCTACTTCAACACCACGCCGCTCGGGCGTGCGGTCACGGGCACACTGCTGGTGCGCAGGATGCTCGAGGACGACGTCCAGATCTGGGGCGACGGCTCCACGTTCAAGGGCAACGACATCGAGCGGTTCTACCGCTACGGCCTGCTCGCCAACCCGTCCCTGCGGATCTACAAGCCGTGGCTGGACGCCGACTTCGTCACCGAGCTCGGCGGCCGCAAGGAGATGTCCGAGTGGCTGGAGAGCCACGGGCTGCCGTACCGGGACAGCACGGAGAAGGCCTACTCCACGGACGCGAACATCTGGGGCGCGACCCACGAGGCGAAGTCACTCGAGCACCTCGACACCGGCATCGAGATCGTCGACCCGATCATGGGCGTGGCGTTCTGGGACGCGTCGGTGGAGATCGTGCCCGAGGACGTCACGATCGGCTTCGAGCAGGGCAGGCCGGTGACGATCAACGGCGAGGAGTTCGACTCGGCCGTGGACCTGGTGATGGCGGCCAACGCCATCGGCGGCAGGCACGGCATGGGCATGTCGGACCAGATCGAGAACCGGGTCATCGAGGCCAAGAGCCGCGGCATCTACGAGGCGCCGGGCATGGCGCTGCTGCACGCGGCGTACGAGCGGTTGGTCAACGCCATCCACAACGAGGACACCCTCGCGAGCTACCACCAGGAGGGGCGGCGCCTCGGCAGGCTCATGTACGAGGGCCGCTGGCTGGACCCGCAGGCGCTGATGCTGCGCGAGGCGCTGCAGCGCTGGGTCGGGACCGCGGTCACCGGCGACGTGACGCTGCGGCTGCGCCGAGGTGAGGACTACTCGATCCTCGACACGTCCGGGCCCGCGTTCAGCTACCACCCGGACAAGCTCTCGATGGAGCGCACGCAGGACTCCGCGTTCGGCCCGGTCGACCGCATCGGCCAGCTCACCATGCGCAACCTCGACATCGCGGACTCGCGGGCCAAACTCGAGCAGTACGCGGGCCTCGGCATGGTCGGCAGTGAGCACCCGACGCTGATCGGCGCCGCGCAGGCCGCCTCGACCGGCCTCATCGGCGCGATGCCGGAGGGCGGCGCCGAGGTGATCGCCTCGCGCGGCAAGGTCCTCGACGCCGACGAGCTGCTCGACCACGTCGCGATCGAGTCCGGCAACGACTGACCTGTTCGCCACGAGCCGCCGCCGGTGTGCCTGCCGCACCGGCGGCGGCTCGCGCCTTGCCATCCCAGAGACCTGCCCGTCCGGCGAGGACATTCCTGGATCACCTCGAGACCAACCGGCGAGGCAACCCGCCGTTCAGTGTGCGGCCTTCGCGTAGCGGTCCGCGAGAAGTGCGCACGCCTCCTTGAGCTCCGCCGGGCCGACCACCTCGATGTCCGCGTCGAAGCGGCCGATCGCCGCGGCGAGACCGGGCCACGACCACGACCCCGCGACGAGCCGGCAGCGGTCCGGGCCGAGTTCCTCGACGAGCCCGTCCTGGACGTAGCGGGACACCTCGGCGGCGGGCAGGTCGAGGATCACCTCGCCGCGGCACGGCCAGTTGCCCGAGCCGCCGCGGAACCGGCCGGCCACGAAGGCGGCCACGTCACCGCCGGGCAGCTCACGCGGTGTGAACCGGGGACCGGTCGGGATGCGCGGGCTGATCCGGTCGGCCCGGAAGGTGCGCCAGTCCGCGCGGTCGAGGTCCCACGCGACCAGGTACCAGCGCCCGCCCCACGTGACCAGGTGGTGCGGCTCGGCCCGGCGTGGCTCGGACCGGTGGTCGAACCGCAGCACCTCGCGGGCGTGCACGGCGGCGCTCAGCGCCACGAGCACCCCGCTCTCGACCGGCGCCACCGTGGACCGCTCGACGGCCGTGATCCGGAACGTGTCGATCCGGTGCCGGAGCCGGGCGGGCATGACCTGCCGGACCGTGTTCAGCGCCCGCGCCGCGGCCTCCTCGATGCCCGCGCCCGTGGTGGCGGCGACCTGGAGCGCGACGGCCAGCGCGACGGCCTGTTCGTCGTCGAACAGCAGGGGCGGCAGTTCCGTGCCCGCGCCGAGCCGGTACCCGCCATCAGGACCCTTCGTGGCCTCGATCGGATAGCCGAGCTCACGCAGCCGGTCGACGTCGCGGCGCACGGTGCGCTGGCTGATGTCGAGCCGGTCCGCCAGCAGCGCGCCCGGCCAGTCGCGGCGCGTCTGGAGCAGCGAGAGCAACGCCAGCAGTCGAGCTGAGGTCTTCGGCATTCCTCAATTCTGCCGGAAGTAGAGGACACACCCTGGCCGCTATGCCTGCGAGTCTTGTCGTGTGCCAGACAGCCACGACGAACACCACAACAACCCGGAGCGCACCGTGACCACCACCCTCGACACCGAGCGGGCCGAGCTGCTCGCCGAGCTCGCCGACGCGCGTGCCGCGCTGACCGCCACCGTCCACGGGCTGACCGACGAACAGGCCGGTGAGCGCCCGACGGTCAGCGCGCTGTGCCTCGGCGGCCTGGTCAAGCACGTCACCGCCATGGAGGAGGCGTGGCAGCGGTTCGTGGTCGACGGCCCGTCGGCGATGCGCCACGAGCTGCCCGACGGCGTCACCTGGGCCGACATCCTCGCGGGCACGGCCAGTGAGTTCCCGCAGTGGATGATCGACCACCAGAACCAGTTCCGCATGCTGCCCGGCGACACCGTCGCCGGGATCCTCGCGCACTACGACGAGGTCGCCGCGCGCACCGAGGAGGTCATCGCCGCCGTGCCGGACCTGTCGGTGACGCGGCCGCTGCCGGTGGCGCCGTGGCACGAGCCGGGCGCGGTGAGCAGCGTGCGGCGGGTGCTGACGCACCTCATCAGGGAGACCGCGCAGCACACGGGCCACGCCGACATACTGCGCGAGACGCTCGACGGTCACACCTCGAGCTGACCTGGGAGGAACGAACACCGTGACCGTGCTGGACACCAGGACCCTCAACCGTGCGACGCTCGCCAGGCAGCTGCTGCTCGACCGGGCGGACCTGCCGGCCCGCGACGCCGTCGCGGACCTGCCGGCCCGCGACGCCGTCGCGGACCTGCCGGCCCGCGACGCCGTCGCGCACCTGTGCGGCCTGCAGGCGCAGGAACCACAGGAACCGTTCGCCGGGCTCTGGTCCCGGTTGCGTGCGTTCGACGCGGCCGAACTGTCGGACCTGCTGACCGGGCGTCAGGTGGTGCGGACCCACCTGATGCGTCGCACGGTCCACCTCGTCACGGCCGAGGACGTGCTGGCGTGGCGCGCCCGCCACGACGCGATGCTGCGCCAGCGGGTGCTCGGGGTGTACCGCCGCGAGCTCGCCGGGATCGATCTCGACGAGCTCGCGGCGGCAGGCCGCGCGGTGCTGGCCGACGGCGAAGCGCGGTCCATGCCCGAGCTGGCGCGGGCCTTGAAGTCTCGTTGGTCCCGCTGGCCCGACGCGGACACGCGGGCGCTGGGCGAGCTGCTGGTCGCCGGGCTGATCCCGATGGTGCAGCTCCCGCCGCGCGGGGTGTGGCGCACGAAGGGCGGGGTGCGGAACCTGCCGGTGTCCGCGTGGCTGGGCCGCGAGGTGGACCCGGCCGCCCCGGACGGCACCGACCCGGTCGGCGAGGAACTGGTCCGGCGCTACCTCGCCGCGTACGGTCCGGCCGCCACCGCCGACGTGCGCGCGTGGTCCGGTCTCGCCGGGCTCCCGGCCGCGGTCAAGGCGGTGCGCGCGGAGCTGGTGTCCTATCGCGACGAACGGGGCCGGGAGCTGCTCGACCTCCCCGGCGCGCCGCTCCCGGACGCGGAAACCCTTGCCCCGGTTCGGTTCCTGCCCGCGTTCGACAACGCGGTCCTCGGCTACGACGACCGCGGCCGGATCATCGACGACGAGCACCGCGGCCTGTCCATCACGGGGGCGCGCTTCGTCCTGGTCGACGGCCGCGTCGCCGGGACGTGGACCGTCGAGGACGGCACCGTGGTCGTCGCGCCGCTGCGCCGTTTCTCGCGCGCGGAACGGGATGCCGTGGCGGAGGAAGGTCAGGCGCTGGCGCTTTTCCTGTCGGACAAGGAAAGCGACCGCGTGCGGGTCACGCCTTGGCGATGATGGCGGTCAGCACGTTCGCCACGACGGCGGGCAGGTCGCGCACCGCGTTGTCGTCGTCGCAGAGGTGGCGCAGCAGCGCCTGTTCGAAGATGCCGTCGAGCATGGCGTAGGCGATGCGCGGCGCGACGGTGACGGTCGCCCCGGCCAGCTCGGCGTAGCGGTCGACGACGCGCCAGATCATGTCCGTGCGGCGTTCGTCCAGCTCCAGCACGTCTTTCCGGAACGAGTCGTCGAACAGGCTCTGGTTGCGCAGGTCGTACCAGAGCCGGTGCACGCGGGCGTCCGCGGCGAGCGTGGCGGCCATGGCGTCCGCGAAACCGGTCCGGAGCCCGTCGGCCGACGTCGCCGCGGCGACGAGCTCGTCGTACCTGGTGACGCAGATTTCCTCGAACTGGCGCACGGCCTCGGTGAGGAGATCGGCCTTGTCGCTGAAGTAGTAGTGCAGGACGCCGTGGGAGAACTCGGAGTTCTGCGCGATCTCGCGCAGGCTCGTGCGCGCGAAACCCAGTTCCGCGAGCGTGTGCAGCGCGGCGGCGGCGAGCTCGGCGCGACGTTCGCCGAACTTGTCGACCTGGCGGCGCGCGATCCGCGCCCGCCTCGTCTCGACCGCCTCACTCACAGTGTTTCCCATCGTTTTCCCGCATCCGATGCCCCGGGATTCGTGATCAGTCTATCGCGCCACCGCCTTGACAGGTGTCAAGTGAAAACGCGACATGCGTCAAAGGAACTGTTGACGCCTGTCAAGTTGTCGCTACGCTGTGACCTGTGCCGCCCTGGACCCGGCGGTGTCGGCAGCGTCATCTCGAGGAGGAGATGCACGATGAGCTACGACCTTGCTGGGCGGAAAGCCCTGGTAACCGGCGGGGCGCGTGGCCTCGGAGCCGGCATGGCCGCGGCGCTGACCAGGGCAGGCGCCGCGGTCGCCATCGCCGATGTGCGGGACGATCTCGGCAAGGCGACCGTCGAGTCGCTCCGGGAGTCGGGCGCCACCGCCGAGTTCGTGTCACTGGACGTGACCGACGACGCCCAGTGGGAGCGGGCCGTCGCCGACACCTGTGACGCGCTGGGCGGCCTGGACATCCTCGTCAACAACGCGGGCGTCGAGATCACCAGCCTGATCACCGAGCTGGATCCCGACGACGTGCGGACGATGCTCGAGGTGAACGTGCTCGGCACCGCACTCGGGCTCAAGCACGGCCTGCGTGCCATGCGCCCTGGCGGCATCGCGGGCAACGGCGGCTCGATCATCAACATCTCGTCGGTCGCCGCCACCATCGCGTGGCCGTCGATCGCCGTGTACTCCGCGACCAAGTCGGCGGTCGACCGGCTCACCAGGGTCGCGGCCACGGAGGCGGGCAAGCTCGGCTACGGCGTCCGCGTCAACTGCGTGTACCCGGGCCTCGTGCCGACCGAGATGGGTGCCCGGCTCGCCCAGGACGTCGCCGACGTCGGGCTGTTCCCCGACGCGCAGGCGGCGGTCGCGTCGGTGATCGAGCAGACCCCGGCCGGACGGCTCGGCGAGGTCGCCGACATGGCGGACGCGGTCGTGTTCCTGGCCTCCGACGCCGCGCGGTTCATCACCGGCGCCGGGCTGCCGGTCGACGGCGGCATGGGCATGTGAGGGGGAGACAACAGTGAGCACCGACAAGCCAGTCGTCGTCTACGGCGCCTCCGGCTACACCGGCCGGCTGGTCTGCGAGTACCTGCGCGAGTACAACGTCCCGTTCGTCGCGGCAGGCCGGGACAAGGCCCGGGTGCGGGAAGCACTCGACGCGGTACCCGGTCTCGACACGGTCGACCACGAGGTCGTCGAGGTCGCGCACGAGGTCGGCCCGCTGACCGAGCTGTTCCGCGGCGCGCGCGTCGTGTGCAACACCGTCGGGCCGTTCACCCGGTACGGCCACGAGGTCGTCGAGGCCTGTGTCGCCGCGGGAACCCACTACCTCGACACGACCGGCGAGCAGGACTGGCTGATCGACTGCGACGAGAAGTACGGCAGCGACATGGCCGCGCAGGGCCTGCTGCTCTCGCCCGGCGTCGCGCACATGTACACCACCGGTGAGATCGCGGCGAACATCTGCCTCGAGACCCCCGGGCTGGACACCCTGGACATCCAGGTGTTCTGGAAGGGCTTCCCGACCGTGGCCTCGACGTTGACGATCCTGGTCAACGCCGCCATGTCGAAGGCATACCACCTGGAACAGAACTCCTACGTCGAATGGCCCGCCGACACCGGCCTGCAGACGGTGACCGTGCCGGGCCAGCACGAGACCGGCCTCGCCCTGCCGTGGGGCGGCACGTCGCACCCGGTCTGGTTCCGGCGCGACCCGCGCGTCGCGAACGTCAAGGTGCTGGGCGGGGTGTTCAACCGGGAGCTCATGCTCGGGGTCCCGCAGATCGTGGCCGGCGTGCTGGAGCAGGTGCGGGACCTGCCGGACGACGAGAAGCACCGGGTGCTCGCCGACCAGGCCGCGGCGGTGCGCAGCGAGATGCCGCCGAGGGAGAACCCGAGGATCAACACCTCGGTCGACTCGGTGCACGCCTCCGGCCCGCTCGGCCGCGCCCACTGCGTGATCTACGGCAACTGCAACTACAAGCAGACCGGTCTGCTGCAGGCCTTCGCCGCGTACTCGCTGCTGCAGCAGCCACCGCGCCGTGCCGGGTTCGCGTCCGCCTGCCAGGCGTTCGGCCACCGCGAGCTGCTCGGCGTGCTGCGGGCCTTCGGACTGGTCATGGAGCCGGTCCTGACCGTCCACAAGTGACAGTGGGAGTACCGTGCAGCTGACCGACTTCCTCGACAAGGGTGTCTCGCTCGGCCCGGGGTCGGCGTGCCTCACCATGAACGGCACCACGCTCACCTACCGCGAGGTCCAGCAGCTGTCGTGGACGATCGGGCGGGCGCTGCGCCGGTCCGGGGTGCGCCCCGGGCAGACGGTGGCGGTCCTGTCCGCCAACGACGTGCTCGCGTTCACGTGTGTCTTCGGCATCTCCCGCGCCGGTGCCGTGTGGTGCCCGGTCAACCCGCGCAACGAGGCGGGCGAGAACCGGGAGCTGCTCGACCTGCTCGACTGCTCGTGCCTGATCTTCCAGGAGTCGTTCGCGCCGCTGGTCGAGCGGATCCGGCCGGACCTGCCGAAGCTGACCACGTTGGTGTGCCTGGACGGTTCTCCGTCGGGCGCCGTGCCCTTCGACGACTGGATCGCGGGGCTTTCCGCCACGCCGTGGCAGGCGGAGCCTGCCGACGACACGTGCATGCTCGTCGGCACCGGCGGCACCACCGGCCGCCCGAAGGGGGTCGTGCTGACCGGGCACAACCTCGAGACGATGACCGCGCTGACGTTGATGAGCTACCCGTTCGACCCACGCCCGGTCTACCTCGCGCTGGCACCGCTCACGCACGCCGCCGGTGTGCTGTGCTTCCCGGTCATGACGCTGGGCGGCGAGATCGTGGTCATGCCCCGGCCGGAGCTCGGCGAGTTCGTCGCGCTCGCGGAACGGCACCGCGTCACGCACACGTTCCTGCCGCCGACGCTGATCTACATGCTGCTCGACCACCCCGCGCTGGCCGGCGCGGACCTGAGTGCCCTGCGCTGCCTGTGGTACGGGGCCGCGCCCATGTCCGTCGCCCGCCTCGAACAAGCCATCGACCGGCTCGGACCGGTGCTGGGACAGCTGTTCGGCCAGACCGAAGCACCGATGATGATCTCCACCCTCGCGCCCGCCGACCACCTCCGCGCCGACGGCTCGATCGCACGCGAACGCCTGTCGTCCGCCGGGCGGCCGACCCCGCTCACCCAGGTCGCGATCATGGCGGGCGACGGATCGCTGCTGGCGCCGGGGGAGCGCGGTGAGATCGTGGTGCGCGGCCCGCTGGTGATGGCCGGTTACCACAAGGACCCCGCCGCCACCGAGGAAGCGGGCAGGCACGGCTGGCACCACACCGGCGACATCGGCTACCTCGACGAGGACGGCTACCTGTTCATCGTCGACCGCGCCAAGGACATGATCATCACCGGTGGTTTCAACGTGTACTCGGCGGAGGTCGAACAGGTGCTGCTGGCCCACCCCGCCGTGCAGGACTGCGCGGTCATCGGGCTGCCGGACGACAAGTGGGGCGAACGCGTCACCGCGGTCGTCCAGCTCCGCGGAGACCACACGGTGTCCGTCGCCGACCTGCACGAGTTCGTCAGAAGCCGCCTGGGTGGCGTGAAAGCCCCGAAACAGATCGAACTCTGGCCCGACCTGCCCCGGTCGCGCGTCGGCAAGGTGCTGAAGACGGAGATCAAGTCCCACCTGGTGCCCGGAGCGGTGTCCCCTAGCCGATGCCGCCCCGAGCAATGACGACCGACCCGGCGTGCGGCGGCACGCGAGCAGGGTCGGCCAGAGGTGGTGGGTCGCCGGGGACTCGAACCCCGAACCTGCCGGGCCAATGAGAAGGAAGCGCCTCCATGCCCGCATGCGCGGAAGGCGGACGCGCTAAGTCAGCCGGCTGCTCTGCCAGTTGAGCTAACGACCCAGGTGCCGCACGGGAAGGCCATGCCCGCTCCGGCGGGACCAATCATGACCATCTCCGCCGGTGCGGTCAACATCATTTACCGGTCCGGAGTCCGGCTGTCCGCCGTGGTCACTCGGTGGCCCACGCGGCGAGGCGGGGTTCCAATGCGCGGTAGAAGTCGGGGTGCAGTGCCATGCCCGTGTGGCTGCTGCGGATGTCCACGCATTCGGCGGACGGGTCCTGGCACAGCCGCCACGGCGCGATCCGGTCCAGACGGGACGACACGGCCAGCGCGGGCACCTCGGCCGGCAGGGCCGCGGCGAGTGCCTCGGAGTGGGCGCGGTAACAGGAGCCGGTGAAGCAGTCCGCGTTCAGGAGGCCCGGCACGCCCAGTGTGGACAGTCGCGTCAGGAGGCGGGCGACCCGGACCGCCTTCGGGTGCGCGCCAAGCGGGTCGAGCACCGGGCTGCCCGCCATGACGAGGCCTCGTGCGAGGTCCGGCCTGCGGGCCGCCACGAGCCTGCCGAGCCAGCCGCCGCGGCTCTGTCCCAGCAGGACCACGCGGCGCCCGGTCGTTTCCGCGTGCGCTTCGAGCTGTCGTTCGATGCGGTCCACCAGTTCGGTCGTGCAGCCGACGTTCAGCCCGATCCGCGCGTCGGCAGGCCGGTAGCCGCGGGCCCGCAACCAGGTGCGGGTCAACGTGAGGGTGTGGGAGCCGCACCCGAACCCGGGCACCAGGAGCACGCCGAGACCAGCGCCCTGGGTCTTCTTCACCTGACGCCAGGCGGAGTCCCGCAACAGCCTCGGCACCATGCCGAGCAGCACGAGGAGCATCTGCTCCTGTACATCGATCCGCCGCAACAACTCCCTGACACGTCGCATGTCCCGCTCCCTCCGTGCCGGAAGGGGTACCCGATCAACGGCGGCTGACACCCGCGCGGGGTTCACGGCGGTCGATCACGGGCGGAAACCACGCGATCAGGCGATCCTTGACCGGTCCGGACGGCAGCCGGTCGACGTGGGACGTGAGGTTCTCGTACCTGCGGAGTTCGAGCCACTGCTCCACGGAAAGTTCTGGTGCCGCTCCCGGAACCGGTGCGCCAGGGTGCCAGGGCCGCGGCCGTGTGCGGGGCCTGTGCGCGGGTGGCGCCGCACCGGATCCGTTCGCCCGTATGGTTTGCGGCCGGAGCGGGGCGACGAGCGAAGGTGGGGGTTGTGGTGAGCGAGCGGATGAAGACCACGCGGCGGCGGTTGCTCAAGGCGGGGGCCGTCGGTGCCGTCGCGGTCGGGAGCTCGTTCCTGGTGGCGGGGGAGGCGGCCGCGGACGGTTACGGTTCCGGCGCGCTCGGGCCGTGGGAGAACCTGTCCAAGCGGATCTCGACCCTCACCCAGATCCGGCCGGTCCTCGACACCGACGGGCTGTTCATGTTCGGCGACAGCATCTCCGTGCAGGACGGGTACTCGCTGGCGGTGCGGCTGCAGAGCCGGACCGGCGACCAGCTCGCCGTGCACAACTGGTCGGGCAGGCCGACCGCGCCCGCCGTCGACGCGCTGGCCGGGTGGGCCCAGGCCTACGGTCTGCCGCGCCGGATCCTGATGGCGACCGGGTCGAACGACATCTTCACGCCGCCCGTGTTCGCCGCGCAGGTGGACCGCACGATGGCCATCGCGGGGCCGGCGCGGACCGTGATCTGGGTGAACGTCCAGGTCGCCAGGACCGGTCAGTCCGCCGCCGTCCAGCTGGCCGACCAGCGCAACAGCGGCTGGATCAACCTGCAGCTGGCCGACGCCCAGAAACGGCACCCGAACCTGCGCGTCGTCCACTGGGCCGAGTTCCTCGCCGCCAAGCCGTCCCGGCTCACGATGTACCTGTCCGACGGCGTCCACACCACGGTGCCGCTGGGCCAGGACGCCCGCAACGAGCTCATCGTCCAGTCGATCGAGGCGACCTGAGCGGACCGGCGGCTTCAGCGATCCTCTATGCCGTTTGCGTAAGAATGTGGTCTCCTCGGCAGTTTCGCGGTGGGAGGTCCGCATGGCGGAGGTCGTACCGGGTCGGATGACCCACCAGCACGACGGCGAACTCGTGGTCTTCCTCATCGGCATGACCATCAACAAGCCGTGGCGGCCGGACCTGTGGTGGCCCGCGTTCCGGGCGATGCCGAAGATGTTGCGCGAGCTGTCGGACATCGAGGACTCCGGGCTGCTGGGGCACCGCCTGATGCTGGAGGGGCGCCACCCCACCCTGGTCCAGTACTGGGACAGCCTGGAGAAGCTGTACGCCTACGCGAGCGAACGCGACGCGGAGCACCTGCCCGCGTGGCGCGCGTTCAACCGCCGTGCCCACCGCGCGGGTGACGCGGTCGGCATCTGGCACGAGACGTACGTGTCGACCTACGCGGAGACGGTCTACGTCAACACCCCGGAGATGGGGCTGGGGAAGTTCACCGGGCTGACGGAGCTGAACCGGACCCAACCGCTGTCACCGACCGAGGCCGAGTGACAGCCAGGACCCCTTCGCAACACCCGCAGCGATGAAGGACCCCTTCGTTGCGTCCGGTGTGATGAAGGACCCCTTCGTAACACCCGGTGCGATGAAGGACCCCTTCGTTGCGTTCACCGTGATGAAGGGCCCCTTCATCACACCGGGCCACGTCCTGAAAGCGCCTTTCACGGCACGAAGGCCAACCGAGCAAAGGCGGAAGCCGACCACCAAGGGGCTCCCTGCCATCCCGTCGACCTGGCGAAGCCCGATCACACCGGTTCAAGGGGGCACCAACAACCCAAACCGGCGGCAAAACTCGGAACCGCCCCCTTGAGCCGGTGTGATAGCCCGTAGGGAGGTCGACGGGATGGCAGGCAGACCCGCACCCAACCGCAGCCAAACAACGAAACCGGGGAGCCATCCCAGAGACCTGCCCCTCCGGCGAGGAGCCCCGGAGGGCACACCGTCAGCAGCTGCGGGCGCAGCGGAACGCGCAGCCACCACACGACCGACAACAGCAAGATCCAGGGCCGGTAACGCGCCTTTCACAGCAGAAGGTCGGCTGTCACGGCGTGACCCGGAACGTCGCGTCCTGCCGGTCACTCGCGCTGGACGACGAACTGAGCGGGTCGATCCGCAGCACGAAACCGGCGTGCCGCAGGTAGTACGTCGGGTAGTTGTGCGAGCGGAACGACGACCAGCCCGAGTCGGCGAGCCCCGCGGTGCGGTGGAAGGTCGCGTCGGCGCGGAAGGCGGCCGTGCCGTCGTTGGCCGCGAGCTGGATCGCGAGGTTGTGGTGCCGCAGGTACTCGCCGGGGTAGTTCACGGACTCGAACGACACGCCCGAGGAGTCGGCGAGGCCGGGAACCAGCCGCCACAGCTGGTCCTGGTACGGGTCGAACGGGTACGTGTCCAGCCGCCCGACGTGGTCCGCGTGCCGCACGAAGCGGTCCGGGTGGTTGGTGGACTTCAGCCGGATCCAGTCCGGGGTGCCCCAGCGGGTGACGAGCGCGTTGTACTCCGCGGTGGAGATGCCCGCGATCGAGCCGTGCTTGGCGTTCAGCGGTGGGGTGTAGTCGCGCTGGTTCATCGCGGTCCACGAACCGCCGCCGATGTTCGAGCTCGACCAGGCGTAGTAGTCGTTGTTGACCGGGCTGAACGAGTCGCCCCACAGCCGCCACCCGGTGCCCTCGTTGTTCTTGACCAGGAGCGGCGCCTCGATCGCGTTCCCCTGCCGCAGCCCGCTCGTGTAGGTGCTGAAGCTGTTCGGTGCGCCGGTCGACGACCGCGCCCCGTACAGCAGGCCGTTGGACAGGTTCTTGTAGTACAGGTAGGTGGTGCCGCCGTCCACGACGACGTCGCCGTCCAGGACACCGAAGCCGGGGCTGAAGAACACCTGCGGCGTGCTCACCGTGCGGAAGTCCGAGGTGTAGTTCACCAGGAACACGTCGCTGCCGTTGTTGGCGGAGTACACGATCCCGTACTGCCCTCTGGCGGCGTCCCAGAACGCGGTCGGTGCCCAGGTGTGCGTGGTCAGCGTGTGCATCCGGAGCCGGCGGTACCCGGTGAAGCTGGTCAGGTTCGTCGAGTCCCACACGTGCAGGTACTGGTTGTTCTGCGTGAAGTCCGTGCCGTTGAGGTCGGTCGCCAGCACGACGAACGTGCCGTCCTGCTTGCGGAAGACGAACGGGTCGCGCAGGCCCAGGGTGCCCGAGGTCGGGGTGGCCGCGGGGTTGTTCCCGTTGAGCGGCGTCCAGTTCGCGCCGTCCTGGCTGACGGCGAGGTGCAGGCCGTAGTTCGCGCCTGTCATCTGGGGTGACTCGGTGAAGTACGACATGACATAGGCGGTGTTCGCGGCGGCCGCGTGCGGCGCGTTGACCACCACGGTCGCGGTGGCCGCGAGGAACAGACTGGCGAACAGCGACAACACTCTCCGGGAAATGCGCATGGCGGTCGAACTCCCTTGGCCGAACGCAGGATGTGATCGTTAACAGGACGTGCGCAGGAGTGCATCGCCTTAACAGACGGGAGGTAGCAGGACTCATTGCTGTGACCGGCGTCTTGTTGTTAACGCTAACAGATGGCGGCGAAGTGCTCAAGACCGGGGAAATAATTGACTCCGCAATGGCCGACGGTCTCGACTGGCGGATTCGTTTACCGGCGGTATGGTCTGGTCATGTCGGATTCATCAGTGATGATCACGCCGATATTCGACCAGCTCGTCGAAGAGTTCCGTCAGCGTGAGAATTCGCCATCAGAGCCCGCGGCTCAGGACCAGGCGGTGGCGGACGAGGGGGTCCGTCCATAGCGGACGGCTGCTGCCCTCTTCAACGTATAGCGCACCGGGGGGCTTGTGGCAAGACCCAGGTCGTGCCGCAGGATACGGCCCGTGATGGATACCGATGTGATCATTGTGGGGGCGGGCCCGGTGGGCCTGATGCTGGCCGGGGAGCTGTGCCTGGCCGGGGTGCGGCCGCTGGTGCTGGAGCGGCAGCCCGCGGCCCGTGACATTCCGAGGGCCAACGGTCTTGGCGGGCAGGTCCTGGAGTTGCTGCGCCACCGCGGGGTGCTGCCGCGGTTCAGCGACGCCGCCACCGACCCCAGTCCGAAGCCCGTCTTCCCGTTCGGCGGCGTGCACGTGGATCTCACGCGGCTGGCCGGTTCGCCGCTGCACGCGCTGCAGATCCCGCAGGCACAGGTCGAGAGCCTGCTCGCCGACCGTGCCCGTGAGCTGGGCGCCGACATCCGCGTCGGGCACGAGCTGGCCGGGGTGGCCCAGGACGGCGCGGGGGTGACCGTGGACGTGCGGGGTCCGTCCGGTCCGCTCCGGCTGACGGCCAGGTACGTCGTCGGCTGCGACGGCGGGCGCAGCAAGGTCCGCGATCTCGTGGGCATCCCGTTTCCCGGCACCACCTATCCGGAGGTCAACCGGTTCAGCCAGGTCACGATGCCCGACTCGGTGACGCGGCTCGACAACGGCGACCTCGACGTGCCCGGCGCGGGCCGGATCAGTGCCGGTTTCACCAGGACGGACCGCGGCGTCTTCGGGCTCGGGTGGCTCGACCCCGAGGTGGCGCTCGTCTTCACCACCGAGGACGAGTCCAGCGTGGACGGGTACAGCGACGACGAGCCGATGACACTGGCCGAGCTGCGGGACAGCGTCCGGCGTGTGCTCGGCGTCGACCTGCCGCTGGGCGAGCCGCGCCGGCTGTCGCGCTTCACGTTCCAGGCGCGGCAGGTGCCGCGCTACCGCGACGGCAGGATCCTGCTGGCAGGCGACGCGGCGCACCTGCTGCCCGCCACGGGTTCGTCGCTGAACGTGGGCATGCTCGACGCGGTCAACCTGGCGTGGAAGCTGGCCGCTGACCTGCACGGCTGGGCGCCGCCGAACCTCCTGGACACCTACCACGACGAACGTCACTTCGCCGGTGCGCGGGCGCTGCTGCAGACGCAGGCGCAGGTGGCGTTGCGACGCGGGCACGACCCGGCCGCCGACGCGTTGCGTGCGGTGTTCCAGGAGCTGCTCACCGACGAGCAGCCTGCGCGCCGCGTTGCCGCGCTCATCGCGGGGGCCGACGTCCGCTATCCGTTGCCGGGCGCCGACCGGCACGAGCTGACCGGCGCGTTCGCCCCGGACTTCGTCCTGGACACCGTGGCGGACGCCATGCGGGCCGGACGGCCGGTGCTGCTGGACCTGGCCGACCGCCAGGACCTCCGCGACGCCGTCCGCGAGTGGGACCACCGCGTCGACGTCCGCACCGCGCAGCTGGCCGACCGCCCTGCCGACGCCGTCCTGATCCGTCCGGACGCGCACGTCGCGTGGGCCGCGCCCGTCGGCGAACCGGCCGACTCGGCCACGCGGTCGTTGCGGGACGCGATGGCGAGCTGGTTCGGCGCGGCCGTCGAAGCCCCCGCGCTGGGCTGACCGCTACGCGACCGCCGGAGTCGTGAAGGTCGCGGCCAGGGCGGCCCGCAGCTGCGCGAGGTGCGACGGCTCCGCATCGAGCAACGGGAGTCGCACCGTCGCGTGCGGGATGATCCCCAGCTCGGCAAGGGCCGCCTTCGCCATCACGGCACCGGGGGACGTGTGCATGACGGCAGCCACCAGCGCGATCAGCGATCCGTTGATCGCCCTGGCGGTGGCCAGGTCGCCCGCGCGGACCGCGCGGATGAGGTCCGCGTTGCGGTCGGCGGCGACGTTGCCCACCACGCTGAGCACGCCGGTGGCGCCGGCCGCCAGGTACGGCAGGTTCAGTTCGTCGATGCCGCAGTAGTAGGCCAGCGAGGTGCTGGTCATGACGGACATCGCCTCGAACAGGTCGCCCTTCGCGTCCTTCACCGCCTGGATGCGCGGGTGTCCGCCGAGTTCGGTCAGCGTCGCCGCCGTCATCGCGAGGCCGGTTCTGGCGGGGACGTCGTAGAGCATCACCGGAAGCTCTGTCGCGTCGGCCACCGCCGTGCAGTGGGCCACCACCCCGGCCTGCGTCGGCCTGTTGTAGTACGGGCAGACGAGCAGCAGCGCGTCCGCGCCCGCCGCCTCGGCGACGCGGGCGCGGCGGACGCTGGCGGCGGTGTCGTAGGTGCCGACCCCGGCGATCACCCGCGCGCGGGGCTTCGCCTGCGCCGCCACCGCGCGGACCAGCCGGACCGCCTCCGCGTCGGTCAGTGTGGGGGACTCGCCGGTGGTCCCGCCGACGACGATGCCGTCGCAGCCGGTGGTCAGGAGGTGGTCGACGAGGTTGACCAGCCCAGGCTCGCTCAGCGCGCCGTCGGGTCGCATCGGGGTCGCCATGGCGACGAGATTCGTGCCGAAGAGCTGGGCAGCGGTGGTCATGAGATCGATCGTGCCGAGGTCGACCGGTGCGGTCCAGCGATGCTTTCTTGTCGATATCGCTTAGCATCACTTCATGATCGATGTGGGTGCCCTGCGGGCGCTGCGGTCGGTGGCGGCGCTCGGGACGCTGGCCAGGGCGGCCGACGAGCTCGGGTTCACGGCCTCGGCGGTGTCGCAGCAGATCAAGCGGCTCGAACGCCAGGTCGGGGTGCCCGTGCTCGCACAGGCGGGCCGAGGGGTCGTGCTCACCCCGGCCGGGCAGGCCATCGTCGACTCGGCACCCGAGGTGTTCCAGGCGCTGGAGCGCTGCGCCGAGGCGGCCCAGTCGGTCTCGGAGGGCGCACCACGCGGCGTGCTCCGCGTGGTCGCCTTCTCGACCGGGGTGCGCGGGCTGCTCGCACCCGCCATGCCGCGGCTCGCGGCGCGCTGCCCGGAGCTGCGCCTGCACATCACCGAGCAGGACCCCGGCCAGGCCCTGCACAGCGTCGAGACGGGCACGGCCGATCTCGCGCTCGTCCACGACGCCGACGGGCTGCCCGCGCCACTGCCACCGGCACTGACCCAGCACCACGTGCACACCGACATCGGCGACGTCGTCATGAACCGGGCGCATCCGCTCGCACGGCTCGACCGGCCGCTCAAGAGCGCCGACCTCGCGGGCCACGCGTGGGTGACCAGCCCGCCCGGCACGGTGTGCCACCAGTGGTTCCGGCGGCTGTTCGCCGGCGCGCCGGCGGACCCCGACGTGCGCCACCTCGTGGACGACTTCGCCACACAGCTGTCGCTGGTCGACTCCGGCGACGTCATCGCCCTCGTCCCTCGGCTCGCCCGCCCGCCGTTGGGGGAGGGGCTCGTCGCGCGGCCGCTGCCGCGGCAGCCGAGGCGCGAGGTGCACGCGGCGTGGCGGCGCAGCGCCGACGCCAGCCCGTCGATCCGGGCCGTGCTCGCGGAGCTCGGGCCGCGGCGGTAGCGGGTCATGGACGGTCCGCGCCTGCGAGGGAGCGACGGTCGTCCCTGGCAGCGGCGGTGCCTCCCTTGACGAGGAGCCAGCACATGAACAGCACCTCGCCGACGAACGTGAACGTGGCGAGGCCCGTCGAGAAGCCCGCGACGCTCCCGGCCCCGTCCACCGCGTACCCGAGCCCGGCGGCGGCGAGCAGCACGGCCAGCGCGGTGGGCACGTTCGCCGACCGGTACGCCAGCAGGCCGAGCAACAACAGATGGCCGCCGAACAGGATCAGGCCGAGGTCCCAGAGCCCGCGGAAGTCCTCGATCCGCGCGAGGGCGTCCGGCTCCCCGACGGCGGCGGACAGCTGCGCGATCGCGACGAGGAACACCGCCGCGTACACGAGCCGGAACCACGCCGTGAGCGTCGACAGCGCGTGGTCCACCGGCGAGAAGAACTCCCGCAACGCCAACGCGACCAGCGTGTCGAGCGCGACCACCAGCACCAGGGCGAGCACGCCGGCGCGGAACAGCGGTGTCGCCGCGTCGGCGGGGGTGACCACCTGCTCGACGACACCGAAGTTGGCGAAACCGGCGAGCACGGACATGGCCAGGAGGCCGATCCCCGCTACCCGGCCCGCGTGCGGCCCGGTCATCGGCGAACACCGCCGCTCGTGCGCGTGAAACCCTTGGCGAGCAACAGGATCGGGAACACCAGCTCGAACAGGCCGCCGGGCACGTAGAACGCGAGCCCGGGCCCGGAGTCCAGTTCGGACACCCCGGCCAGCTCGCTCACGACCCCGGTGAGCAGTGCCGCGTACCCCACGACGCCCAGCACCGCCAACCACTTCGGGACGAGTCCCGACCGCAGCAGCAGACCGGACAGCACGAGCCCGCCCGCACCGGAGAACGCGTAGACGAGCGGTTCGTAGCCCGTGACCGGGTGCCCGCTCGTGGCGAGGTAGAGCGCGGCCGCCAGCAACGTGAGGCCCTCCGCGGTGCGCAGGACGAGATATCCCGTCGCGAGGCCTGCTCCGTGCGGCCGCAGGACGGGGAACAGCGCGATCCCGATCCCGGCGACCGCGAGTCCGGTGTAGGCGACCAGCAGTGCCCCGGCTACGTGCGCGCTCGCGGCGAAGGCCGCCGTGGACGTGAGGAACAGGAGCCCCACGACCACGGCGGTGGTTCTCATGGACATCGATCAACCTCCCTTACAACGTAAGCTTACGTTGTAAGTAGTACACTTACGGCGTAAGCGACGTCAAGGGAGGGACGGATGAGCGACTCGCGAGGCAGGCTGAACCGGGACCAGGTCCTGCGGGCGGCCGTCGCGCTCGCCGACGCCAACGGGCTCGAGTCGCTCACCATGCGCAAGCTCGGGGTGGAGCTGGGGATCGAGGCGATGTCGCTGTACAACCACGTCGCCAACAAGGTCGACCTGCTCGACGGCATGATCGACTGCGTGTTCGCCGAGATCGAGCTGCCTGCCGGCGAGGCGGACTGGAAGACCGCCGCCCGGCGGCGGGCGATCTCGGCCCGCGAGGTCCTGTCCCGCCACCGGTGGGCGACCGCGCTGATGGAGTCGCGGACCTCACCGGGTCCGAAGACGCTGCGCCACCACGACGCGGTGCTCGGGCTGCTGCGCGGCGCGGGCTTCTCGATCGAGATGGCCGCGCACGCCTACTCGCTGATGGACAGCTACATCTACGGTTTCGCGCTCCAGGAGACCAGCCTGCCGTTCGACTCGGGCGAGTCGACGACGAAGGCCGCGCAGGCGATCATGGCCCGCTTCGCCGCCGGCGAGTACCCCAACCTCACCGAACTGGCGACCCAGCACGTGATGCGCCCCGGCTACGACTACGGCGACGAGTTCGAGTACGGCCTCGACCTGATCCTCGACGGCCTCGAACGGGCGGTCAGCACCGGGTGAGTGCTGCCGGTCCGCGGGTCAGGACCTCCCGAGCCGGATGCCTCAGCCCACCCGGCGGTAGCGCGCGTCGAAGAAGGTGAACACCGCGAACGCGGCCAGGCCCGCGGCGGTCAGCGCCAGGAGCGCCGTGCCGTACGGCTGGGCGGCGAGCGTCCTCAGCGCGACGTCCAGCCCGATCGCCTTCTCCGGCTTGCTCTGGACCGCCGCGGCCACGACCAGTGCACCGGCGATCCCGTACACGGCACCGAGTGCGGTGTAGCCGACCTGGCCCAGCCTCGGCACGGCCGTCCGCACCGGGCGGCCGGCCGATGCGAGGTCGTGCTCCTCCGCGAAGCGTTTGGTCAGGCCGTGGCGGACCACGAACAACCCGGCGACGACGATCAGCACCCCGAGCGCGACGACCACCGGCTTGCCCCAGGACTCGCCGAGCAGGGTGCCGACGAGGCCGAGCTGTGCCTGGTCGGTCGACGACGCGGGGGACCCCGCCGCGAGCTTGCCCGCGCTGAACGCCAGGTACCCGAACAGGACCGCCTCGCCGAGGTTCATCAGGCGCAGGCTGGTCCGGTCGCCGGTGGCCGCCTCCAGCAGCTGCCACAGCGCGCTCACCCCGAGCCCCACGGCGATCAGCCACAGCACCACGTCTCCGCCCGCGTTGGACGACAGCGACTGGAGCGCGCCGGTCTTGTCCGCCTTGCCGACGCCATCGCCGTCGAGGTCGCCGAACGCCACCTGGAGCGCCAGCCACGCGACGAGGACATGCACCACCCCGTACGCCACCAGGCCGAGCCGCACCACCAGCCGGAAGGGAGCGCTTCGGGTGACCTGTTCGTGCGCCGGTCTCGCCATGTGCGGAACCGTACTCCCGGCACATACCCGGCGGTGAACCAAAAGGGGAGTGGACCGGACACGTCCGGTGGCTGAGCGGTTCAGATCTCGTGCGTGCTCGCGCGGATCGTGTGCCACGCGGCGCGCACGTGGCTGCACATCACCGACTCCGCCCAGTCGGGGTCGCGGGCGGTCAGTGCCGACACCAGCTCGTGGTGGTGGGCGAGGCTGCGCCGCAGTGCTTCCGGGGTGTACCGGGAGAAGGTGCGCCACACGAGCGGGAGCTGGATGACCGACGAGATCACGTTCGTCAGCCGGGTGTTGTCCGCGGCCTCCAGGACGGTGCGGTGGAACAGGTTGTTCAGTTCGGTCAGCTTGTCGACGTCCGATGGGCGGCCGTCCGGGGCCAGCTCGTCCATGCGGTTCGCCAGGTCGGCCAGTTCGACGACGTCGAGGCTCCCCGACACGGCGGCGAGCCTGCTGCCCCACGGTTCCAGCACGGACCGCAGGCTGAAGATCTCGTCGACGTCCCGGACGTTCCAGCTCTGCACCTGCACACCGCGGTGCCGTTCGTAGCGGACCAGGCCTTCCGCGGTGAGCCTGCGCAGCGCCTCGCGGACGGGGGTGCGGCTCACGCCGGTCCACTCCGCCATCTCGCTCTCGCGCAGCCACTCGCCGCCCGCTCGCCTGCCGGTGAGGATCTCGTCGCGGATCAGCCGGTAGGCGTGGTCGGCCGCGGGGCCGGTGTCGGTCTCGCCAGGGACGTCGTTCATCGCGGACGACGATACTAACTCCGTTAGTTGTATGCAATGCCTTCACGGATCGTTGACACCGCAGATACTTCGGCCTAGTTTTCGGGCAGCTGAGGTCGATGTGGATCACTTTGGGCAATCGTTGTATGCAACTTCGGATTGGTGGGCTATGCGTAACCCGTTGCCGCTGGACGACGTGCGGGTGGTGGAGCTCGGGCAGCTCCTCGCGGGACCGTTCTGCGGGCAGCTCCTCGGGGACTTCGGCGCCGAGGTGATCAAGGTCGAGGACCCGAAGCACGGCGACCCGATGCGGCAGTGGGGGCGCGAGCGGCCGTACGGCAAGTCGCTGTGGTGGCCGGTCGTGGCGCGCAACAAGAAGTCCGTCACCGCCGACCTGCGCACCGAGCGGGGCCAGGACCTCGTGCGGGAGCTGATCGCCCGCGCCGACGTGCTGATCGAGAACTTCCGGCCCGGCACCCTCGAACGCTGGGGGCTGTCGCCGGAGCGGCTGTGGGAGATCAACCCGCGCCTGGTCGTCACCCGCGTGAGCGGTTTCGGACAGTCCGGCCCGTACTCGGCGCGGGCCGGCTTCGGGTCCATCGGCGAGGCGATGGGCGGGATCCGGTACGTCACCGGCGACCCCGACCGCTCACCCGCCCGTACCGGCGTTTCGCTCGGCGACTCACTGGCCGCGACCTTCGCGTGCCTCGGCACGCTCGTCGCGCTGCACCAGCGTGGCCGCACCGGCCGGGGCCAGGTCGTGGACTCGGCCATCTACGAGGCGGTGCTCGCGCTGATGGAGTCGCTGATCCCCGAGTACCAGATCGCCGGCTACCAGCGCGAACGCACCGGCACCACGCTGCCGAACGTGGCGCCCAGCAACGTCTACCCGGCCGCCGACGGCGAGCTGGTGCTGATCGCGGCCAACCAGGACACCGTGTTCCGCAGGCTGGCCGAGGCCATGGGCCGCCCCGAGCTCGCCGCCGACGAGCGGTACGCCACGCACGGCGCGCGCGGCGCCGCCATGGCAGAACTGGACGACCTGATCGCGGCATGGAGCGCGACCCACGAGGCCGACGCGCTCCTGGAGCTGCTCAACGAGCACGGTGTGCCCGCCGGGCGCATCTACACGGCGCGCGACATGCTCGCCGACCCGCACTTCGCGGCGCGCGACGCGATCGTGCGCCTCGCACACCCCGACTTCGGCGAGTTCGCCATGCACAACGTGGTGCCGAAGCTGTCGGCCAGCCCCGGCCGCGTCCGGCACGTCGGCCCGGCGCTGGGGGAGCACAACGACGAGATCTACCGCGGCCTGCTCGGCCTGCCCGACGACGAGGTGGCGTCGTTGCGCGAGGCCGGGGTCATCTGAGGAGGAGACCATGACCTACCGGCTCGGTGTGGACGTCGGAGGGACGTTCACCGACATCCTGCTGATCGACGAGGCGACCGGTGACACGTACCGGGCGAAGACCTCGTCCACCCCCGACGACCAGTCCGTCGGGGTGTTGCGCGGCATCGAACGCGCGTGCGCCGAGGCCGGGGTGTCCATGTCGGACATCGCGGAGGTCTTCCACGGCACCACGGTCGCCACCAACGCGATCCTCGAGGGCAAGGGCGCGCGCGTCGGGCTGGTGACCACCGAGGGCTTCCGGCAGGTGCTGCAGATCGCCAGGTCCTTCGTGCCCGGCGGGCTCGCGGGCTGGATCATCTGGCCGAAACCGGAACCCCTCGCGGCACTCGAGGACACCGTCGAGGTCCGCGGCCGGATCGCCGCCGACGGCTCGGTCGTGACCGACCTGGACGAGACCGACGTGCGCGCCAAGCTCGCGATGCTGAAGGGCGCGGGCATCGAGGCGCTGAGCGTGTCCCTCATCAACTCCTACGCCAACCCCGACCACGAGCGCCGGGTCGGCGAGCTGGCCGCCGAGGTGCTGCCGGACGTGCCGGTGTCGCTGTCCTCCTCGGTGCTGCCGGAGCTGCGCGAGTACGAGCGGACCGTCACGACCGTGGCCAACGCCGCCGTGCAGCCACAGGTCGCCCGGTACGTGGCCAACCTGGCCGGGCAGCTGCGGGAGTCCGGTGTGGACGGCAGGCTGTGCATCCTGCGCAGCGACGGCGGCCTGGTCTCCGCCGACGTCGCCGCGGACAACCCGGTGAACCTGCTGCTGTCCGGCCCGGCCGGTGGCGTGACCGGCGCGACCTGGGTGGCGGAACAGGCCGGGTACCCGGACTTCCTCACGTTCGACATGGGCGGCACCTCCACCGACGTGGCCCTCGTGCAGGGCCTGACGCCCCGCGTCGGCCGCGAGACCGTCGTCGGTGACCTCACCGTGCGCGCCACCTCGGTCGACGTGCGGACCGTCGGCGCGGGTGGCGGGTCGATCGCGCACGTGCCGCCGCTGACCCAGGCGCTGCGGGTCGGGCCGCAGTCCGCGGGCGCCGCGCCCGGCCCGGCCGCCTACGCCGCGGGCGGTACCGCGCCGACGGTCACCGACGCGAACGTCGTGCTCGGCCACCTGCCCACCGACCTGGCAGGCGGTGAGATCACGCTCGACCGGGCGGCCGCGCGTGCCGCGGTGAAGTCGATCGCCGACGCCACCGGGCTCGACTCGGTGGAGGCCGCCGCCGCGGGCATCGTCGACATCGTCAACGAGAACATGTTCGGCGCGCTGCGGCTGGTGTCGGTCCAGCAGGGCTTCGACCCGCGCGACTTCGCGCTCGTCGCCTTCGGGGGCGCGGGTCCCCTGCACGCCAACGCACTCGGGCGGCTGACGGGTTCCTGGCCGGTGATCATCCCGCCGTCGCCGGGTGTGCTGTGCGCCTACGGCGACGCGACGACCAACCTGCGCGACGAGGCCGTGCGCACCCTGGTCCGCCGGTTCGGTGAGCTGACCGACGCGAGCGTGCGGGACCTGCTGACCGAACTGGCCGACAAGGCGAGGGCCACCCTGTCCGAGCAGGGCGTCGCGGTCGAGGACCAGCGGGTGGTCTACGCCGCCGACCTGCGCTACCACGGGCAGGGCTTCGAGATCCCCGTGCCGCTCGACGCCGACAGCTTCGGCGACGGCACAACGGGTCTGGCTGCCCTGCGCGCCGCGTTCGACGCCGAACACCAACGGCTGTTCTCGTTCGTGCTGGACGCCGAGCACGAACTGGTGACCGTCCGCGCCACCGCACACGGGCCCCGGCCGCAGGTCTCGGCCGCCCGGCTGACCGGCGGCGGCCCGGACGCGAGCCACGCGCGGTCGGGCGCCACCGCCATCTGGGTCGACGGCGCCGAGGCCGAGGCCGGTGTCTACGACCGGGCACTGCTGCGCGCCGGGAACGTCGTGACCGGACCCGCGATCGTCACCGAGATGGACTCCACCACGCTCGTGCTGCCCTGGCACGCGGCCACCGTCCACCCGAGCGGCTGCCTGCTGATCAACCCTGTCGACCACCCCGGCGAGGAGAACTGACATGGCCCGCCTCATCGAGACCGCGACCGAGCCACTGCGCGCCGTCGACGTCGACGTGGTGACCCTCGACCTCATCGAGAACGGGCTGCGCAACGCCCGGCACGAGATGGACGAGGTGCTGTTCCGGACCGCGCTGTCGCCGGGGATCCGCGAGCAGCACGACGAGTTCCCGCTGATCGCCAACCGCGACGGCAAGATGGTCGTCGGCCAGTTCGGACTGTCCATCCCGGACTTCCTGGCGAACTTCCACGCCGACATCGAGGAGGGTGACGTCCTCCTGACGTCCGACCCCTACTCGTGCGGCGCCGCGATCAGCCACGCCAACGACTGGCTCGTGGTCCTGCCGATCTTCTTCGAGGGCCGGATCGTGGGCTGGGCGGCGATGTTCGGCCACATGTCCGACGTGGGCGGCAAGTCACCGGCGTCCATGCCGACCGACGCGCGCACGATCTACGAGGAGGGCGTGGTCATCCCGCCCTTCAGGCTGTACAAGAAGGGCGTCCTCGACGACGACGCGCTGCGGATCATCCTCAACCAGGTCCGCAAGCCGGACTGGAACCGCGCCGACCTCAACGGCATCGTCGCCGCCTGCCGCACCGCGGCCCGCCGCGTCCAGGAGATGTGCACCCGGTTCGGGGTGGACACCTACCACTCCGGGCTCGACGCCCTGCTGGACCGCAACCACCGGGCGATGAAAGTGTTGCTGCAGGCGGTGTTCAAGGACGGCGAGACGCTCTCGTTCACCGACTACATCTGCGACGACGGCCTCGGCTACGGCCCGTACGAGCTGAAGATGAGCCTGACCCGCACGGGCGAGAAGGTGCTGCTCGACCTGTCCGGCAGCAGCCCGCAGGCGCAGGGCCCGATCAACTACTTCATCAACGAGAACCTGATCCGCATGTTCTTCGGGATCTACATGATCACCGTCGCGGACCCGCAGATCCTGTGGAACGACGGCTTCTACCCGCTGGTGGACGTGAAGATCCCGGAGGACTCGTTCTGGAAGCCGAAGTTCCCCGCCGCGCTCAACGCCCGCAACCACGGGATCGGCCGCGTGTTCGACCTGTTCGGCGGCCTGCTCGGGCAGACCAACCCGGACCTGCTCAACGCGGCGGGCTTCTCGTCGTCGCCGCACTTCATGTACTCCGGCACGTACAGCCAGGGGGAGCGGAAGGGCGAGTGGTTCCAGCTTTACTCGATCGGTTTCGGCGGCATCCCCGGCCGCCCGCTCGGCGACGGTCCCGACGGGCACTCGCTGTGGCCGTCCTTCGTGAACATCCCCTGTGAGTACCTGGAGTCCTACTACCCGCTGCGGATCGAACGCTGGGAGACCGTCGCCGACACCGGCGGTGCCGGCGCGCACCGCGGCGGCAACGGCGTCGACGTCGCCTACCGGTTCCTGGAACCGGGCACCATCGCCATCCACGACGACCGGTGGCTGACCTACCCGTGGGGTGTCAACGGCGGCGACCCCGGCGCGCGTGGCCGCAAGTGGCTCGAACGCGCCGACGGCACCACCGAGGTCCTCGGCAGCAAAGTGCACGACGTGCCCGTGCGGCCGGGCGACCTGCTGCACTTCGTGACGTGGGGTGGCGGTGGCTGGGGTGATCCGCTGGTACGTGACCCCGCACTGGTGGCGCTGGAGGTCCGTCGCGGCCTGGTGACCGCCGACGGCGCGCGCCGCTACGGCGTGGTGTGCGACGAGCGCGGCGTGGTCGACGAGGCCGCCACGGACGCGTTGCGTGCCGAGTCGCGTGCGGACCGGCCCGACCCGCTGCCCATCTTCAACCGCGGCCCGGACATCGGGACGATCCTCGAACGTGCGCTCGAGGAAACCGGTCTGCCCGCACCGAAACCGCCGGTCGTGATGCCGTGACGGACCGGGGCATCGACGCGGGGTTCGACGGCAGGCTCACCCCCGGCCGTCGTCCCGCGGTGGTCTCGATCGACCTGATGCGGGCCTACTTCGACGCGGACAGCCCGCTGTGCCTGCCGTCCGGCGACTGCCTGGCCGCGGCGGCGCGGGTGCTCGGCGCGGCGCGGGAACACGGGGTGCCGGTGCTGCACACGAGGGTCGCGTACGGGCCGGACGGGGTCGACGGCGGCGTGTTCGTCCGCAAGGTCCCCGCGCTGCGCCACCTGTTCGACGGCGGCGGCCCGCTCGGTGAGCTGATGCCCCCGGTCGCGCCGGTCGGCGGTGAGCTGGTGCTGGTCAAGCAGTACGCCAGCGCGTTCTTCGGCACCACCCTGGCGTCCACGTTGCTGGCACAGGGCATCGACACGGTGGTCCTGGTCGGTGTGAGCACGAGCGGGTGCATCCGCGCGAGCGCGGTGGACGCCATCCAGCACGGGTTCGTGCCGCTGGTGGTGCGCGACGCGGTGGGTGACCGGACCGCGGAGACCCAGTCGTCTAACCTGTACGACCTGCAGGCCAAGTACGCCGAGGTGGTCAGCGAGGCGGAGGCCGTGGCGTACCTGGGGGCGTGGCGGTGATCGAGATCGTCGAGATGTCGCCGCGGGACGGGCTGCAGAACGAGGACGCCGTGCTGTCCACATCGGACAAGGTCGAGCTGGTGTCGCGGGCGGTCCGTGCGGGTGCCAGGCGGATCGAGGTGACGAGCTTCGTCAACCCTCGCCGGGTGCCCCAGATGGCGGATGCGGACGAGTTGATGGCCGCGCTCCCGCGGTATGAGGGGGTGTCGTACGCGGGGCTGGTGATGAACGGCCGTGGGCTGGACCGTGCGCTGGCGGCCGGAGTGGACGAGGTCGACGTCGTGGTCGTCGCCACTGACACCTTCTGCGGGCGGAACCAGGGCATGACAACGGAAGAGGCTTGTGTTCTGGCGGCTTCTCTCGTGTCGGAGGCCCGGTCGGCGGGAGTGTTCACCACGGTCACGGTCGGTGCCTCGTTCGGCTGCCCGTTCGAGGGCGAGGTGTCTCTCGACCGGCTGCGGGAGGTGCTCGGCCGGGTGGTCGACGCGGCCCCGGACGAGCTGGCGCTGGCGGACACGATCGGTGTCGCGGTACCGGCGGACGTCACGGCCCGGCTGGCGCTGGCCCGCTCGCTGACCGACCTGCCGCTGCGGCTGCACCTGCACGACACCCGGCACACCGGAGTCGCGAACGCGGTCGCCGCGGTGGCGGCCGGGGTGTCCACACTGGACGCGAGCATCGGTGGTGCCGGCGGTTGCC
This sequence comes from Actinophytocola algeriensis, assembly GCF_014203735.1. Classification (GTDB taxonomy): domain Bacteria; phylum Actinomycetota; class Actinomycetes; order Mycobacteriales; family Pseudonocardiaceae; genus Actinophytocola; species Actinophytocola algeriensis. Next base: position 51,102 of record NZ_JACHJQ010000005.1, read on the forward strand.
CGTTCGCTCCCGCCGCCACCGGCAACGTGGCGACGGAGGACCTCGTGTACCTGTTCGGGCGGAGTGGTCAGTCGACGGGCCTGGACCTGGCGGAGACGATCACGGCGGCGGAGTGGCTGGAGGAACGCCTTGGCACGCGGCTGCCGAGCGCGTTGCTGCGGGCGGGCGGTTTCCCTTCCGGCTGACTACTTCGGGCAGCTCGCCAGCACCGACGCGATCGCGTCGTGTTCTGCCTGGTCCACCGACAGGTTGTACTTCTTCTTCACCGTGACCCAGGCCGTCACGTAGAGGCACGGTTCCTGGCTGGGCAGCCACCTCGCCGGGTCGCCGTCGGACTTCGACTGGTTGCTCGACCCCGTCACCGCGACCAGGCCCTCGACGTCGTTCGCGTAACCCTCGCGTTGTGCGGGGGGCCAGTCGCCGGGGCGTTGACGACGGCCGTCCACCACCGGGCCCGAACGCGCGGCCTCGGCCAGGGGGACCACGTGGTCGATCTCCAGGTCCTCCGGGTCGCTGGTGGTGACGCCGTCGTAGCCGCTGTGCCACGTGCCCGCGGTCGGCCTGCAGTACCGGTCCACCGTGACGCCCTGGCCCTGTTGCCGCAGCACGGTTTCCCGTGTCGTGCACTCGCCGTTGGTGGCCCAGCCGGTCATCCAGTCGTCGCGGTCGTAGTGGGCACCCGTGTCCTCCGGCTGGATCTGCAGCTGCGCCAGCAGTTCGGTCGCCGGGCCCGCCGGTGCGGGTGGCGGTGCGGGCGCGGCGGACTCGGGCAGCGCCTGCTGCAGTTGTTCGCAGCCGGTCAGCAGTGCCACGGACGCGACGCAGGCGAGCAGGCGAGCTTTCACTGTGCCTCCAACGGTTTCACCCATGATCCTGCCGCAGGACCCGGGTGCCGTGGTGACGAGCGGCGCCGCCTTCGGTCAACCGGCGGAGCGGTCTGCTCCTTCCGCACGAGTGCTCACCGGCGGAGCACGCCGGTCAGCGGGTCGTAGCGGAGGACGCGGTGGCGGGATTCGGGCCGGTCCGCGAGACCGTCCACGCCGACCACCAGCACACCGGTTCTCACCAGATCCCGGGTGGTCACCCGCAGCCACGGCAGGCCGGCGCGCAACACGGTCACCTCCTCCAGGAGGGTGCCGTCCCGGCCTGCCGCGATGGCGTACCCGGGACCGTCCGCCGGTGCGATGTCCAGGCCGCCGTCCGCGCGGATCGTGAAGGTGACGACCAGGTCGCCCCGGCCGCCGTTGGCGTCGCCGACGAAGTCGTAGACGGGTGCGGGGTCGCCGACGTAGTGCTTCAGCCTGCCGAGCCCGGTGACGTCCATGCCGTTGTAGAACGTGCGGCCTTGCGCGTCGAGCCAGAAGTGCGGGTTGTGGGTCTTCGCGCTGAAGTCCGCGCCCGAGTTGTAGGAGATGTGCCAGTGCGGCGGGTTGTCGGCGTGCAGCGTGTTGTTGGTCTCGAACCCCATGAGCACGAACCGGTGCCCCTTGGCGGCGGCGCGGGCGATCATGCCGGAGTCCTGCCAGATCACGTGCGCCGCGATGAGCTGGTGCACGACCGACCGCACCTGACCGGCCGGCCACGCCACCGTCGTCCACGGCCCGGCCACCCGGTCCGGGTCGTTGTGCTCGATGCGGAAGTTCATGCCAGGTGACACGTCCGGGAAGCTCCACACCTGCAGCGTCGGCTGGTTCGCGTCGGCGGTGGGCAGGGTCACCGGCAGCGTGAACCCGACGCCGTCGCGGTCGCGGCGCAGGTCCAGCCGCGACTCCTGGTGGACCACGGCCCGCACCGGCACCCCGGGCCACGTGACGCGGACGTCGATGCCGTCGGCCACCGGCCCGCGGACGAACGTGTAGTACTCGGCACGGCTGGCCACGGAGTACTTCGCCCCTGGCACGATCTCGTACCCGGCGGGCAGCGTGATCTCCGGCGCCGAGGGCTCGCCCGGCCGCACCCGCACCACGCGGAACGCGGCGTAGCCGAGCTGTTGCGCGGTGGCGGTGCCGGGCAGCGCGAGCGCCAGCCCGGCGGCGGACGCCCCGGCGAGCAGCGTGCGCCGGGTCAGGTGTGTGGACATGTCACCAGTCCTCGCCTCTTATCGACGGTTTCTCACCAATCTTGGCTGTGACGGGCCGCGATGACCAGAGGGGACGGCACTGTTCACACACGCTTCTCGCCGCGGTCAGTCCCGAGGGTGCAGCCGCAGCGTGACGTGCGTGGCGTGCTCACCGGTGACCGTGCCGACGACCGCCGCGCCGTGGTGGTCGTATTTGGCGTGGTAGACCGCGTCGATGTCGGCGTGTGCCGGAGCGTCCGGAGCCTGGCGGTCGAACTCGACGTCGCGTTCGACGCCACCCGCCTGGATGCGCCCGCGGCCCGCGGCGACGGCCCGGCGGAACCACGGGTTGTCCGCGCCGTGGCCGGACCGCACGTAGACGGCGTCGCCGGTGGTGGCGGTCCAGATGGTGACGTACGGGCGCAGGGTGCCGTCCGGCCGGCAGGACGCGATCCGCAGCTCGGCCGCGTCGCCGATGCGGCGGAGTTCGTCGGGGGTCCACGTGGTGCTCATGGTGTGAGTCAAACACCCGCCGCGTACTGGTGGATCTGCGTCACGGCAAGTGCTCCCTCGCCCACGGCGGAGGCGATGCGCTTCACCGAGTCGGCACGGACGTCGCCCGCCGCGAACACCCCGGGCGCGCTCGTCTCGAGCAGCATCGGTGCGCGGGGCAGGTCCCAGCTCTCGTCGAGCCCGCCAGCCAGCGCGGGTCCGGTGAGCAGGTACCCGCCCGCGTCCCTGCGCACCGCGCCCGCGAGCCACTCGGTGCGCGGGCGGGCGCCGATGAAGCTGAACATGGACTCCGCCGCGATCTCGTCGGTGGCACCGGAGTCGTTGTCCCGCAACGTGATCCGTTCCAGGTGCGCCGACCCGCCCACGGTCTCGACCTCGGTCGTCACGCGTACCTCGATGTTCGCCGTCCCGTCGATCTCGTCCACCAGGTAGCGCGACATGCGGCTCGCCAGCGACGTCGCCCGCACGAGCATCGTCACCCGCTCGGCGTGCTTCGCGAAGTGCAGCGCCGCCTGACCGGCCGAGTTCGCGCCACCGACGATCACCACGTGCTGGCCCGCGCACAGGGCGGCCTCGGAGTTGGTGGACCCGTAGTAGATCCCCGCGCCCTCGAAGCGGTCGCAGCCGTCGATCGCGAGGCGGTGGTAGGACAGGCCGGTGGCCAGCAGCACGCTGCCCGCGCCGATCTCGCGGCCGTCGGACAGGCCGATCAGGTGCGCGCGGCCCGCCCTGCGCAACGACACAGCACCGACCGGGGCGAGTAGTTCGGCGCCGAACCGGCGGGCCTGCGCCACCGCGCGCCGCGTCAGCTCGGCACCGCTCACCCCGGCCGGGAACCCGAGGTAGTTCTCGATCCGGCTGGACATGCCTGCCTGGCCGCCGGGCACGTGCGCGTCCAGCAGCAGCGTCGACAGGCCCTCCGACGCGCCGTACACCGCGGCGGCCAGCCCGGTGGGCCCGCCGCCCACGATGACCAGGTCGTAGTGCGGGCGGGACAACTCGCCACGCAGGCCGAGCGCGTCCATCAGGCCGGCCCGCGTCGGCCGCACCAGCCGCCTGCCGTCCGGCAGCTCCACCGCGGGCACCTCGCCATCGTGTTCTGAGCCGTCGGCCGCCACGTCGACGAAGCGGAACGGCTGCAACAGGCGGGTGAGGAGGTCCCGGAGCTGGTGCGTCGCGGGGGAGAACCGGTGGCCGATCACCCGGATGCCCTCGTACGGCGGCTCGTAGGTCGACTGCCACTCCGCCAGCTGGTCGTCCAGCACCGGGTACAGCCGCTCCGCGGGCGGCTCCCACGGCTTGACCAGGTAGTGGTGCAGCTTCACCTGGTTGATCGCGTCGATCGCGGCCGTCGTGTCCGCGTAACCGGTCAGCAGCACCCGCCGTGCCGACGGAAACCGGTTCAGCGACTCGGCGAAGAACTCGATGCCCGTCATCTCCGGCATGCGCTGGTCGACGAGGAGGAGCGCGGGCTCCTCCCGGCGTTCCGCGAGCTGGTCGAGGATGCGCAGCCCGTCGGCGGGCGAGGTCGTGCACAGCACCCGGTAGCGGTCGCCGTAGGCGCTGAGCAGGTCCCTGCGGACGGCCCGCAGCACGTGCGTGTCGTCGTCGACGGCGAGCAGAGCCGGGCGGTGCCTCGGCGGTGTGGACGGCGGCGTGGACACGGTCATGGGCACCAGTGTCGCCGCGTACCAGGGAATTCCCCGACAACCTGACGAAGTGGCCGGAAGCCGGCGCGGACTTCGTGGAGTAGGGGGCCCGGTTCTTGTTAGCCCCAACAGATGCGGATTCACTCGATGGCGTGACGAAGATACTCATCATTCTCTCGGAATACGGCTACTGGGGCGAGGAACTCCTCGGACCGCTCGTGGCTTTCGACGAACGCGGCTACCAGAGCGTGTTCGCCACGCCGACCGGCAAGCGCGCGCACGCGCTGCCGCCGAGCCTCGACCCCGGCTACATCGATCCGCCCCTCGGCCGTTCGGTCACCACACCGGAGGTCGCGGTGGCGGCGCGGGAACTCGACGAGTCGTCCCGTTTGGACAATCCGATCAGCCTCGAACAGTGGATCCCCGACCGGCCATACCAGAGCGAGCAGGATCCGCTGCGCAGGATGGAGGCCTACTACCGCGAGCTCGCGACCCTGGACACCGACGTCGAGCAGTACGACGCGCTCGTGGTCGTCGGCGGCAGCGGGCCCATCGTCGACCTCGCCAACAACGGCAGGCTGCACGAGCTGGTCCTCGCGTTCGTGCGTGCGGACAAGCCCATTCTCGCGCTGTGCTACGGCGTCGCCGCCCTCGCGTTCGCCCGCGACTGGGAGGACCGCAAGAGCATCATCTGGGGCAAACACGTCACCGGGCACTGCAAGGAGTACGACTACAAGGACGGCACGGGGTTCCTCGGCGTCGACTTCAACATGGGCCCGCCGCCGTACCCGCTGGAGTACATCCTGCGCGACGCGACCGGCCCGGACGGGCGCTACCACGGCAACGTCGGCAAGGAGACCTCGGTCATCGTCGACCACCCGTACGTCACCGCACGGTCCACTCCGGACTCCTTCCTCGGCGGCAGCAAGCTCGTCGAGGTGCTCGAGTCCGGTCTGCGCCGGTACGGCTGGTAGGCCGCCATGCACGCGCGACCCGGCAAGATCGCGATCTTCGAGCAGTTCGCGGCGGACGGCATGACCACCATGTTCGGCAACCCCGGCACCGTGGAGCAGGGCTTCCTGGACATCGTGGACCAGCTGCCCGCGTTCGACTACGTGCTGGCGTTGCAGGAGACCGTCGCGGTCGGCATCGCGGACGGGTACTGCCGGGCCGCGGCCGCGCCCGCACTGGTGCAGCTGCACACCGGTGTCGGTCTCGGCAACGGGATCGGCATGCTGTACCAGGCGAAGCGCGGCCACTCGCCGCTCGTGGTGATCGCGGGCAGCTCCGGCGTGCGCTACGACGCCATGGACTCGCAGATGGCCGCCGACCTCGTCGCCATGGCGCGGCCGGTGACCAAGTACGCGACCAGGGTCACCGACCCCTCCTCGGTGCTGCGGGTGCTGCGCCGCGCGGTGAAGATCGCCATGACCCCACCGCGCGGGCCGGTGTTCGTCGAGCTGCCCATGGACGTGCTCGACGCGCCGACCACGGAACCCGCGATCCCGGCGAACATCCCGAGCCGCGCGACGCTCCCGCCGCACTCCGAACTGGACCGCGCGGCCGAGCTGCTGCTCGGCGCGCAACGCCCGGTGATCCTCATCGGTGACGGGGTCGCGGTGTCCGAGGCGCAGAACGAGCTGACCGAGGTGGCTGAACGGCTCGGCGCACCCGTGTGGGGCGTGGACACGTCCGAGGTGAACATGGACACCACGAACCCGTTGTACCGCGGGGAGACCGGTCACATGTTCGGCGAGGTGTCCGCCAAGGCGGTCGCGGACGCGGACGCCGTGCTGATCGTCGGCACGTACGTGTTCCCGGACGTGTTCCCCTTGCTGGACAACCCGTTCGGCGACGCGAAGGTCGTGCACATCGACCTGGACGAGTACGAGATCGGCAAGAACCACCCGGTGGACCTCGGACTGGTGGCCGACCCGAGGATGACCCTCGCCGGCCTCGCGGCCCGGCTGCCCGACCGGCGGGGCGAGCGGACCGGCTGGCGCAGGCCGCCGGTCGACCAGGGCGACCCGCTGATCGAGCAGTTCGCCGCGGCGCTCGCCGACCGGGTGACCGGTGAGCTGGTGGTGTTCGACGAGGCGCTGACGGCGTCCCCCGGCCTCCGGCGCCACCTGCCGCCCCGGGTACCGGGGAGCTACTTCGCCACCCGGGGCGGTTCCCTCGGCGTCGGGATCCCGGGCGCCATCGGGACCAAGCTCGCGCGGCCGGCCGCGGAGGTGGTCGGGTTCACCGGTGACGGCGGCAGCATGTACACGGTCCAGGCGTTGTGGACGGCAGCGCGGTACGGCGTCGCGGCCAAGTTCGTCATCTGTGACAACGGCCGGTACCGCTTGCTGGACAACAACATCGAGCAGTACTGGCGGGAACGGGACATCCAGCCGCACGCCTACCCTGGCTCGTTCGACCTGACCACACCGCCGATCGGCTTCGTGGCGCTGGCGGAGAGCATGGGCGTGCGGGGCGTCAAGGTCGAGAAGGCGGCCGACGTCGAGCAGGCGGTGGCCGACATGCTCGACCACGACGGCCCGTTCCTGGTTCACCTGATCACGTCCTGAGTCGATGCTCACTCCGCGAGCTCCGTCTGGGTCGATGCTCACTCCGCGAGCTCCGTCTGGGTCGATGCTCACTCCGCGAGCTCCGTTCGAAAGGACAATCGTGAACACCATCCTCCGCGAGGGCGGACGGCTGGCAGGACGCAGCGTCGCCGTGTTGATGGAGACGGACTACGTCGAGCCGGAGCTGTGGTACTACCTCCGCCGGTTCGCGGAGGAAGGTGTCCAGCCGCAGCTGATCACGAGGTTGTGGGGTCAGCCGTCGATCACGTTCACCGGGCACGAGCACCAGCTGCCGATCACGGTGGACGGTGACCTCGAGTCGATCGACGTGTCGACTTTGGACGCACTGATCGTACCGTCCGGCATGGTGTCCGACCGGCTGCGCTACTCCGAACACGTCGACGAGCCGGCTCCCGCGGTGCGGTTCGTGCGGGCGGCGTTCGCGGATCCCGGTGTCCTCAAGGGGATCATCTGCCACGGCATGTGGCTGGTCTCGCCGATCGCGGAGGTGGTCCGCGGCAGACGGGTCACCTGCCACAACAACCTGATCGGCGACGTGCGCAACATGGGGGCGGTCTACACCGACCAGGACGTGGTGGTCGACGGCGACCTGGTGACCGCCCGCAGCGCCGACCACTGCCACCTGTTCGCCCGCACGGTCATCGACCTCGTCGCCGCGCGGGCGGGCAGCACCCGGAGGTCCGTCGTGGACCGGATGGCGAGAAGGGCATGACCGTGCACTCGGATCTCACCGCGCACCTGATCGCGCGCAACGGCCACACCACACCCGTCGGCGCCTCGGAGTACACCGTCTCCGACCTGATCGCTGGTTACGTCACCGGGACCGACGGGTCCTCGGTCGAGCTGCGGACCTCGGACGGGCGGGCGCAGCGGATCGTCATCGGGCACAACACCTCCGCGGAGTTCCTGCGGAACCTGGGGGAGCCGTACGTCGACGCGACCGCGCAGGTGCCGGAACTGCTGGCTCGGGGCGCCTACCTGTACGCCTACGGGGTCCGCTACCCCGACGGGATGTTCGACGCGAAGCGGCTGATCTTCCTCGGCCGCAGGCCGGGGGACTACAACTTCGAGGACCCCCACTGGTGGGCGCGGCAGCTGGGGGAGATCGCGCGGTTCTACCGGCGGGCGCAGTTCGGCGACAAGCGGCCGGTCGACTTCGCCGACTACCGCACCGTGCTGCGCCTCGGCGGCGACAAGAGCGACCACTTCGTGCAGGAGACGGACACGATCTCCCGCCTGGTGTACGGGATGGCGTCGGCCTACCTGCTCACCGGCGACGACGACTTCCTCGACGTGGCCGAGCGCGGCGTGGACTACCTGCGCGACCACATGCGGTTCGTGGACCGCGACGAGGACGTCGTGTACTGGTACCACGGCATCGACGTGCGCGGCGGCACCGAGCGCAAGCTGTTCACGTCCGAGTTCGGCGACGACTACGAGGCGATCCCGGCCTACGAGCAGATCTACGCGCTGGTCGGGCAGACCCAGACCTTCCGGGTCACCGGCGACCAGCGGATCAGGAGCGACATCGACGCGACGATGCGGCTGTTCCACCGCTTCTTCCGCGACCCGGAGCGCGGCGGGTACTACTCGCACGTCGACCCGGTGCTGCTGTCCCCGCACCAGGAGTCGCTGCGGCACAACCGGTCGCGCAAGAACTGGAACTCGGTCGGCGACCACGCGCCCGCGTACCTGATCAACCTCTACCTCGCGACCGGGGACGAGCGGCACGCCGACATGCTGGCTGAGACGTTCGACCTGATCACCGAGCACTTCCCGCGCGAGGACAGCCCGTTCGTGCAGGAACGGTTCCACGACGACTGGACCCCGGACCAGGAGTGGAGCTGGCAGCAGGACCGGGCGGTCGTGGGGCACAACCTGAAGATCGCCTGGAACCTGATGCGGATGAACGCGATCCGGCCCGACCCCCGCTACGTGGAACTGGCCGAACGGCTCGGCCGGACCATGCCGGGCGTGGGCAGCGACCGGCAGCGCGGCGGCTGGTACGACGTCGTGGAACGGGTGCTCGCCGACGGCCGCGACCAGCACCGGCTGGTGTGGCACGACCGCAAGGCCTGGTGGCAGCAGGAACAGGCGATCCTCGCCTACCTGATCCTGGCGGGCAACACCGGCGACACCGATTTCCGGCGGCACGCGCGGGAGGCGTCCTCGTTCTACAACAGCTTCTTCCTCGACCACGACGAGGGCGGCGTGTACTTCAACGTGCTCGCCGCGGGCACTCCGTACCTGCTCGGCACCGAGCGGCTCAAGGGCAGCCACTCGATGAGCATGTACCACAGCAGCGAACTGTGCTTCCTCGCCACCGTGTACCAACGGCTCCTCCTGACCGGCGAGCCGCTCACCCTCTGGTTCCGCCCCAGGCCCGATGCCGACCGGGTACTGCGCACCGCGCCGGACGCGCTGCCGCCGGGAAGGGTGCGGCTGTCGTGGGTCGAGGTCGACGGACGGCCGTACTCCGCCTTCGACGCGGACGAGATGACCGTGAAACTGCCCGACACCAGGCACGCGCTCACGGTGCGTGCTCATCTGTCCCCTGTGGACTGAACGGTCGGAGGAGCCATGGAGTTGGCGAAGTACATGCGTGGCCGCGTCACCGTGCTGGCGCTCGAGGGCGAGCTGGACAGCGCCACGTCCGGTGAGGCGCGCAAGCGGATCAGCGAGCTGGTGCCGTCGGACGGTGCCGCGCTGCTCGACCTCGGTGGCATGACATACATGTCCAGCGCCGGGTTGCGGGTGCTGTTACTCGTCTACCGGCAGGTGCGGCAACTGGGGGTGCCGCTGGCGCTCGCCCGGCTCAACCCGGACGTGGCCGAGGTGATGACCGGAACCGGGTTCATCGACTTCTTCACGGTCGTGGACTCGGTCGACGACGGTGTGGAGGCACTGAGCGGATGAGCGTGCAGTGGATGGACACCGTGCCGGCGACGGCGGCCGCGCAGTCCCTGTCCCCCGACAGCGACCCGTGCCCGACGGGCCGGATCGCCGGGCTCGACGTGCGGGCGGGCAGGCCGCTGCCGTTCGGCGCGACGCGGGTGCCCGGCGGGATCAACTTCTCCGTGTACTCGACGGGAGCGACCGCCGTGACGCTCGTGCTGTTCCGGCGCGGTGCGGAGGAACCGTTCGCGGAGCTGGTGTTCCCGGACTGCTACCGCACCGGTTCGGTCTACGCCATGACGGTGTTCGGCCTGTCCGCCGACGACTTCGAGTACGGCTACCGCATCGACGGTCCGTGGCAGCCGGAGCGGGGCGACCGGTACGACTCGAGCCACATCCTGACCGACCCGTACGCGACGGCGCTCGGCGGCCGCGAGACCTGGGGCGAACCGGACGACCGGAAGTACCGCTACCGCGCGCGGGTGGCGCCGGACGACTTCGACTGGGCCGGTGACCGGCCGCTCAACCTGCCCATGCAGGACCTCGTGATCTACGAGGCGCACGTGCGCGGCTTCACCCGCCACCCGTCGTCCGGCGTGCACTGGCCCGGCACGTTCGCCGGGCTCGCCGAGCGCATCCCGTACCTGGTCGAGCTGGGTGTCAACTGCGTCGAGCTGATGCCGGTCCTGGAGTTCGACGAGAACGAGAACCGGCCGTCCGGGCTGCACAACTACTGGGGGTACAGCACCGTCGGGTTCTTCGCGCCCAAGGCGTCCTACGCGGCGGCGAGCCGCTACGGCCGCCAGACCGACGAGCTGAAGAACCTCGTCAAGCAACTGCACGCGGCGGGCATCGAGGTCATCCTGGACGTGGTGTTCAACCACACCGCGGAGGGCGACGAGCGCGGGCCGACACTGTCCTTCCGCGGACTGGACAACCGGGTCTACTACATGCTGACCCAGGACGGCCACTACTACAACTTCAGCGGCACCGGCAACACCGTGAACTGCAACCACCCGGTCGTGCTCCGCTTCGTGCTGGACTGCCTGCGGTACTGGGTGTCCGAGTACCACGTCGACGGGTTCCGGTTCGACCTGGCCGCGGTGCTCGGCCGCGACTCCGACGGTTCCCCGCTCGCCAACCCGCCGCTGCTGGAGACGCTCGCGACCGACCCGATCCTCATGCACACCAAACTGATCGCGGAGGCGTGGGACGCGGGCGGGCTCTACCAGGTGGGCAGCTTCCCGGACTACTGCCGGTGGTCGGAGTGGAACGGGCGCTACCGGGACGCGATCCGCCGGTTCCTCAAGGGGGAGCCGGGCACGGTCAGCGAGATGGCCGACCGGATCGTCGGATCACCAGACATGTACCTGCGGCGCGGCCCGGTGGCGTCGGTCAACTTCGTGACCTCGCACGACGGGTTCACGCTGCACGACCTGGTCGCCTACAACGACAAGCACAACGAGGCCAACGGCGAGCACGGCGCGGACGGCGACAACGCCAACCACTCGTGGAACTGCGGGCACGAGGGCCCATCGGCCGACCCCGGGGTGCTGGCGCTGCGGCGCAGGCAGATGCGCAACGCGCTGGTGCTGCTGCTGACGAGCCACGGCGTGCCGATGCTGCTCGCGGGGGACGAGGTCGCCCGCACCCAGCACGGCAACAACAACGCCTACTGCCACGACAGCGAGCTGTCGTGGTTCGACTGGCACGGCCTCGCGGCGAACGCCGACCTGCTGCGCTTCACCCGGCGCGCCATCGCGTTCCGGCACGCGCATCCGGTGCTGCGCAGGCGCTGGCACGCCTCCGGCCACGCGCACGGCGCGCTGTTCCCGGACGTGAGCTGGCACGGCGTGCGCGCGTGGACCCCGGACTGGTCGGCGCACGGCAGGCTGCTGGCGGTCATGTTCCACGCCGAGTCGACCGGCGCCGCGGAGGGCGCGCCGGACACCGTGTACGTGGCCGCGAACGCGCACTGGGAGGGCCACGACCTCGAGCTGCCCGGCCTGCCCGCCCACCTGGCGTGGCACCTGTTCGCGGACACCCACAGCGAGCCGTACGCGGCGGAGCCCGGCGCCGAGCCGCGGCTCGGCGACCAGGAACGGGTCCACATCGGACCGAGGACGGTGCTCGTGCTGGTGGCGCGGGAGCCGGGAGGGAGTTGACCATGGAGTTCCAGGGGAAGATGCACGCGGAGAACGGTGTCGCCACCATCCGGCTGATCGGCGAGGTGGACTCGCGGTCCGCGCACCGGCTCAACGAGCTGATCGTCGCGGCGGCCGGCCGGACCCCCCGGCGGCTGGTGCTGCTCGCCGAGGATCTCACCTACCTGTCCTCCGCCGGGCTGCGCTCGCTGGTGTTCGCGCACCAGAAGATGGGGCGCGACGTGGAGATCGTACTCGTCGGCGTGCGGCCGGAGGTGGCGGAGACCATCCGGCTCACCGGGTTTGACCGCAGCATCGTGATGCAGGAGGCGGTGGAGGAACGATGATCGCCGTGCGAGCCCGTGGCATCGACGAACTCGGTGTCATGATCCCCGCCATCGTGGACCGGCTCGCACGTGCGACGGGGCTGACGCACAGCCAGGCCTACCGCCTGCGGCTGGCAACCGAGGAGATCACCACCAACATCGTGACGCACGGGTACGGCGGCCGGGGCGGCACGGTCGACATCGACGCCGGGTACGACGAGGTCTGGGCGTGGGTGCGGATCGAGGACGACGCGCCCGGGTTCGACCCGACCACCTACGAGGTGGTGCCCCGGCTGACCGCGGATCCCGGCTGGCCCCCGCTCGGCGGTTTCGGGCTGTTCCTCGCACTGTCCAGTGTGGACCGGCTGGAGCACGCCCGCGTCGAGGGCCGCAACCGCAACCTGCTCAAGATCCGGCGCTCGGGAGGAACTGATGAGGAAGCCATGCGTGCTTATCGTGGCTGACGAGGCGGCCGGGACCACACAGCTGCCGGGACTGGCGCCCGCACTGTCCGATGGCGGGTTCGACGTGCGCACGGCCACCGAGGACGAGGTGCTGGCCTCGGACGAGCCGGACGGCCCGGACGGGTTGCTGGTGTCCGCCTCGCTCGGCCTGCAGCGGGTCGCGATGCTCGCCCGCCGGTTCGCGCACCTGCCGGCTCCGCCGACGACCATCGTGTTCCCGCAGGACGACCTCGACGCACTCGAGGCGTGCGTGCGGGGCGGCTTCGACTACATCATGCCGCCGTTCCTGCCGAGCCTGCTGCGCAGCAGGATGAGCTCCTGCTGGGAACGCGGTCAGCTGGCTGGCGCCGTCGAGGACATGGCGGCCGAGGCCAGCCTGCGCGCCTACGAGCGGGACCTCGCGATCGCGCACGAGATCCAGTCCGGTTTCCTGCCGGAGAAGCTGCCCGCGCCGCATGGCTGGGACGTCGCGTCCCGGTTCCGCCCCGCGCGGCAGGTGGCAGGCGACTTCTACGACGGGTTCGAGCTGGTCGACGGGCGCAGGCTGGGTTTCGTGGTGGCCGACGTGTGTGACAAGGGCGTCGGTGCCGCGCTGTTCATGGCGCTGATCCGCACCCTGTTGCGGCACACCGCGGAGCACACCGGCACGGCGAGCGGGTCCGGCGACGACCTCCCGCCCGCACCGGGCTCGATGAACATGGCCGAGGCGGGCGCGTCCCTGTCGCCGATGCTGTCGGTGGGCGCGGGCCCGCTGGTACAGGCGGTGGTGGCGACCAACCGCTACCTGACCCGCAACCACCTGCGGCAGGGGTACTTCGCCACGCTCATCTTCGGCGTGCTCGACCCCGCGTCCGGCGCACTGCTGTACATCAACGGCGGGCACAACCCGGCCGTGCTGCAGCGTGCCGACGGCAGCCACACGCTGCTCCCCCCGACCGGCCCGGCCGTCGGCATGATGCTGCACAGCTCCTACGCGCTCGGCCACGCGAGCCTGGAGCGGGGCGACACGCTGCTGCTGTACACCGACGGTGTGGTGGAGGCCCGCGCGACCGGTGGAACACTGTTCGGCATGGAACGGCTGCTCACGGCGCTGAGTGGCCCGGTGAAATCCGCGGAGACCGTGCTTTCCGGCATCGACAAGGCATTGCGGGTGCACGTCGGAGGAGCGGAACAGTCCGACGACATCACCATGCTCGCATTGCACCGAAGTGCGGTCTGACCCGGGTGCCGGAAGCGGTAGCCGCCCGTACCATGGTGGAATGACCTCGCGGGCAGGCCGGTGTTCGACAATCTGGGGTGCATTTGTCGACCGACGGCGGTAGGCGGGAACTCGCCAGGTTCCTGCGCAGCAGGAGGGAGCGCATCGCTCCATCCGAGGTCGGGCTGCCCGCGGGACCCCGGCGCCGCACGCAGGGGCTGCGGCGCGAAGAGGTCGCCGTCCTGGCCGGCGTCAGCCCGACCTGGTACACCTACCTCGAGCAGGCCCGCGGCATCCAGCCGTCACGAGAGGTGCTGGACAGCCTGGCCAGGGTGCTGCGGCTGACCGAGGACGAGCGCCGCTACGTGCACAGCCTGGCGCACGGCAGTGTCATCCAGACCTCGCCGCTGGACGGCGAAATCCCCGCCATCGACCTGATCAAGCAGGTCGTCGCGTTGTTCGAGGAAAGCCCGTATCCGGTGTACGCCGTGAACCTCTACTGCGATCTGCTGGCGTGGAACCAGGCCGCGACCGAGTGGTACGACGACTGGGGTGCGCTCCCGCCCGAGGAGCGCAACATCCTGCGGTGGATGCTGGTCTCACCGGTGGCCCGCATCCGGCTGGTGGACTGGGAGGACGACGCCAAGGACATCGTGGCCCGGTGGCGCGCCGAGAGCGGCAAGCATGCCGCCGACCCGGTGTTGCGGGAACGGATCTCGGAGCTTGCCCACCTCAGTCCAGAGTTCCGCTCCTGGTGGGGCCAGTTCCGCGTGGTGGAGCACAGATCAAAAGTTCGCCGGTTCCGGCACAAGATACTCGGCCACCAGGTGATGCGGATCGTTCCCATGAACTCGGTGGAGATCATTCCGGTGGTAGTCGTGCCACATATCCCTGTTATGGCGTAATCTGGCGCCGGCAAACCGTTTCGACATAAATCGGGAACCCCGCCACGACCTCTTGCGGCGCCGGCTCCGGCCGCAGGTCGGTTGCGCGGCGCACCACCCGGCGTCGGCCGCTGGAGTCGACTTGTCGCCTCGAGCGAATTCCGTGTACTTCGTTAGCTGTCATTGACCGCGCGTTCAGCGCCGGGCAATCTTCCACTTGTCATCTGCAGCCGATGGCCTTGGTATCCGGCTCCGTTCCGTCCGCAGTTATTCGGGAGACGACATGATGCAACCTCAGCGTAACGAGCGCACCGGCAACCTCCCCGTGGCGATTGTCGGTGTCGCGTGCCGCCTCCCAGGCGCGCCTAACGTGCAAGAGTTCTGGAAGCTACTGACCGCCGCCCGTCACACGATCGCCGAACCCTCGCCGGAAAGGCGTAGAACATTTCTTGGACAAATTCCAGAACGTGGCGGGTTCCTCGACAGTATAGACAGTTTCGACGCGTCGTTCTTCGGTTTATCGCCGTTCGAGGCGCTCCGGATCGACCCGCATCACCGGCTCATGCTGGAAACCGTGTGGGAGGCATTGGAGGACGCAGGCCTGCCGCCGGACCAGCTGGCCGGAAGCCGGACCGGCGTGTATACGAGCTGGTTTGGCGGGCATTACTGGCAGCTGTTGCACGAGGCCGGCGTGAGTGACGTACACGCCTACCTGGGCTCGCACCGGTCGTCGGCACCCGCCGGGCGGATCGCTCACCTGCTCGACCTCCGGGGTCCGGCGATGGGGACCGAGGCGCACTGCGCGTCGTCGCTGGTCGCCGTGCACCACGCGCGCCGGGCGTTGGAGGCGGGGGAGATCGAGATGGCCATCGTCGGGGGAGTGAACCTGCTGTTACGCCCGGACGAGCGCGCCGGTCTTGCCGACGCGGGCATCATCTCGCCGACCTACCGCAGCCGTTTCGGCGATGAGGACGCGGACGGGTACGTACCGGCCGAGGGCGCGGTCACCCTCATCCTCAAGCCGCTCGACGACGCGATCGCCGCGGGCGACCCGGTCTACGCCACGATCCTCGGCAGCGGTGTGTGCAGCAACGGCAGGCAGGCGCTGTCCGCCAGTTCGACCGGCGTCGCCGGTCAGGAGGACCTGCTGCGCATGACCCTGCGGGAGGCGGGTCTGTCGCCCGCCGACATCGACTACGTGGAGGCGCACGGCCCAGGAACGGCACAAGGCGACGTCGTCGAGCTCACGGCGCTCGGCAACGTCCTCGGTGAGGGGCGCGAGGCCGGCCGGCCCTGCCTGGTCGGCTCGGTCAAGTCGAACATCGGCCACGCCGAGGCCGCCGCCGGGATGGCCGGGTTGCTGAAGACCGCGCTGGCCCTGCGGTACCGCACCATCCCCGCGACACTGCACGTGCGTCAGCCCATCTCCCTCCTCGCCGCGGACGACGCGCCGATCGAGCTCGCCCGGTACACCCAGGCGTGGCCCGACCGGGGGGTGCCTGCCGTTGCCGGGGTCACCGCACTGGGCATGTTCGGGATCGGCGCGCACGTCATCCTTGGCGAAGCCCCACCGGTCACGCCGCCGTCCCGCCCCGCCGTCGACCGGGCCATGCTGCTCCCACTGTCGGCGGAGGATCCCGCGGCGCTCGCCGGGCTGGCGTCGGCCTACGCGGACACCCTTGCCATGGCGCGAAACCCGGAGGACGTCTGCTACAGCGCAGGCGCCCACCGCACCCACCTGTCGCACCGCGTCGCCGTCGCCGCCGCCGACCGGCGCACGCTGGTCGAGAGGCTGCGCAGGCTGGCCGACCGGCGGCGCATTGGCGAGGTGGCAGGCAAGCCGGCGCGGGTGGTGTTCGTGTTCTCCGGGCAGGGCTCGCAGTGGCACGGCATGGCGCGGGAGTTGCTCGAGACCGAGCCGGTCTTCGCGCGGTCCATGCGGGAGTGCGACGAGCTGATCCGAGCGGAAGGCGGCTGGTCGCTGCTCGACCTGCTGGCCGGTGAGACGCCCATGACCGGCGACGACCGGGTCCAGCCTGCCCTGTGGGCGATCCAGGTCGGCCTGGCGAGGATGTGGCG
This sequence comes from Actinophytocola algeriensis, assembly GCF_014203735.1. GTDB lineage: Bacteria > Actinomycetota > Actinomycetes > Mycobacteriales > Pseudonocardiaceae > Actinophytocola > Actinophytocola algeriensis. Next base: position 67,907 of record NZ_JACHJQ010000005.1, read on the forward strand.
GCACTGGGGGATCGAGCCCGATCTGGTCATCGGGCACAGCATGGGCGAGATCGCGGCGGCGACCACCGCGGGAGCGCTGACGCCCCGGGACGGCGCCGCGGTGATCTGCCGGCGCAGCGTGCTGGTCGGCACCCTGCGGGAGCCGGGCGCGATGGTGGCGGTCGCGATCGGTGAGCACGAGGCGAACGAAGCGATCGGCGAGTACGCCGACCAGGTGAGCGTGGCAGTGGTGAACAGCGGCTGGTCCACCGTGCTGGCCGGTACCCAGGACGCCGTCGACACCGTCGTCGCGCCGCTGCGCGAGCGCGGCGTGCACTGCAGGCCGGTCCGGACCAACTACGCGTCGCACTCGCCCAACGTCGAGCCGCTTCGCGATGGTCTGGTCAGTGCGCTCGCCGACGTGTGCCCTCGGGCGGGCGACGTGCCGATGCACTCGACCGCGCTGGACCGCGAGGTACGTGGTGACGAGCTCGACGCCCAGTACTGGATGTCGAACCTGCGGGAGCCCGTGCGCTTCGCCTCAGCGGTGCGCGCCGTCCTCGCCGACGAGGTGCCGACGCTGTTCGTCGAGATGAGCCCGCATCCGTTGCTGGTCCCGGCGATCGACGACGAGATCGCCGCGTGCGAGGCCGACTTCGCGACGGCCGTGCCGTCGCTGGTCCGCGATGTGCCGGCCGGCGAGTCGATGCGGGTCGCGCTGGGCGCCGCCTACGAGCGGGGCCGGGTGCCGGACTGGAGCCGCCTGTACGACAGTGGTCAGAGGGTCTCGCTGCCGACCTACCCATGGCAGCGCACGCGGTTCTGGTTCAGCCCGCCTGCGCAGGCGCCGGTTCGCCAGGTCCAATCGCCTCCGCCGCCCCAGGAGCCGCCGCCCCAGGAGCCGCCGACCCTGGTGCCGCCGACCCTGGTGCCGCCGACCCTGGTGGCACCGGCGCTGGTGGCACCGGCGCTGGCCGAGCAGATCGCGTCCCGGGCGGCCGAGATCCTCGCGGCGCCGATCGATTCGATCGACACCGCTGCTCCGCTCCATGTCGCCGGCATGGACTCGGTGCTGGCCGCCAGGCTGTGCCTGCGGCTGAAGCAGGAGCTGGACCTGCGTGTGCCCTACGCCGACCTCATCGAGGACCGGTCCCTGCTCGAGGTCGCCGAAGAACTGTGCGGTAAGGCCGCGCGAGCCGAGTCGGCCGAGCTGGCGGACCTGAGCCTGGCCCACTGACCTGGTCCACGACCTACCGACCCGGCCGGGCTCGTTCGCCTCCTGAAGTGGCGATGGCACGAACGGTCCGTGCAGCACACGTGCTGAACGGACCGTTCGTTCCCTATCCCAGGACCTCGGGGACGGGGGCGAGCTGCCGCTTGGCGAGCAGGGCGTCGAAGGCCACGGCCACGGACCAGCCACAGCCGCGCCTGCCCGCGTGGAAGTCCGCCGCCTCGGCGGTCGCCTCGCTGATGCGGCCGGCGAGGAGCAGGGCGTCGATCAGGCACGCGGTGAGGTACGGCGCGAACCACGGCAGCTCGCCGCGCAGGCAGTCTGCGACGGCGAGCGCACGGCGCAGGTGGGACACCGCTTCGCTCGCCCGGCCGGCGGCCTGTGCGGCGACCGCCTGCGCGGCGCGGGAGAACAGCGCTGTCTCCCGGTCGTCGCCGGGGTCGGCAAGGTCCGGCGCCGCGGTGGACGTCCCGGTGACGGCGAGCAGCCACGCGCGGCAGGCCAGGAGCCGCTCGCGGTGGCGGGTGTCGAGGTGGGCCGCGTCCACCAGCAACGCGTCCGCGACGGCTACCTGGCGCTGCCCGAGCCCGGCGACCATCGCCCTGGTCATCACGACGCGGGGCGAGTCGTCGGTGCCCGCGTGGGTGTCGAGCACCTGGCGGCTCGCGGCGACCTGGCCGCGCAACAGCAGCACCATGGCCCAGACCGGCGCCACCAGGCCACCGAGCCCCTGCCACGCCGCCAGCCTGCACAGCTCGTCGACCTGGTCGAGGACCAGCTCCCGCCAGGCCGTGGCGACCGCCTCGGTCACGTGCCCGGTGACCGGCTCCCCGGCCAGGTGGCTCGGCGGCGGTGGTGCACTCGCCGGTTCGCCACGCCGCGCAGGCACGTGCACCGCGGGGGCCAGCTGGTGCACCCCGTCGTGCGGCACCAGCGCGTCGGCCAGCCGGTCGCGGACCACCATGCCGTGCAGGAGCCCTGGGTTGCCGCCGGTCGACGCGTGCACGGCCGCCGCGGTCGCCGACCGGACCGGCCCGCCGAGCGCGTCGGCGAGGATCCTGGACACGTCGTCCGGGGACAGCGGCGGCAGCCGGAGCGTGCTGGTGCCCAGGTCGTACCGCAGGCAGTCCAGCGGGTCCGGGCCGTGCGGCAGCGCGCCGGTGCCCGCCGCCGTCACGAGCACCAGCGCGCCGTACGCGCCCCGCAGGTGGCGTAAGACCCGCATGGAGTGCGGATCGGCCAGGTGCGCGTCGTCGAAGGCGATCACGGGCCTGCGCCCGGACAGCCGCCCGGCGATCTCGTCGGCCGCGCCGGTGACGTCGTTGTCCGGTGAGCTCGAGTGGATGAAGCCGGGGGGCAGCAGCCCGCGCAGCGCGGCGAACGGCTTCTGCCCGGCCGGTTCGAGGCGCAGCACGACGTCGTTCTCGGCGAGCGGTGCCCTGCCCAGAGCCTCGGTGAGCAGTCTGCTCCGGCCCATGCCCGGTGGGCCGAACAGCATGACGGGGCCCGGCCGGGACTCGGTGAACACCGTGCGGATCCGGTCCAGCTGCTCGGTCCTGCCGACGAAGGGCCATGCCATGCCGCCACCTCCAACAGTGAAGAGATCTGACTTTTACCGTCGGTGCCGGAGCGCTGCCGGGTCAATCGCCAACTGACTAAGTGTGGTGATCACGCAGAAGCTGGTACTTCGAGTACCCCCACAACCACGTTCTGGGTACTTGCCGCCCGCCGGGTGATGGTTGATCCGCACGGAACGAACGGGCGGAGGAACCGCATGGTCGGCATGATCGCAGCCGCGGCAGGCGGCACGTTGCTCGCGGCCTGCTGGCTGAGCGTGGCACGCGCGGTCTTCACACAGGGCCAGGAGCCGCCGCGTGCGGCGAGGTGGAGCATTCGTCTGACGGCTGGGGCGCTCACCCCGGTCGCGGTGCGGCTCGGGGCCGCGCGACGGGAACGGCTGCTGGCGCTGTGCGCGCCACTGGCCCTGTTCCTCATGTTCGCCGCCTGGTTCACCGGCGGCACGACGGGTTTCGTGCTGCTCGCGGTGGCGGCGGAGGTGATCCGCCCGGAGGCCGGGGACATCGGCGCCATGCTCGCGTTCGAGCTGGCAGGCCCGGCGCGGCTGTACGCCATCGCGGCCGCGGTGTCCGGTGCGCTGCTCGTCGGCGTGTTCGCGGTGTACGTGGCCAGGATCGCGGCCGCCCACGGCCGCCGGGAGGCGCTCGTCGCACGGCTGTCGGCCCACGCGAGGGAGCCCTCCGACGCCGAGCGGGTGATCGCCACCTACGTCCGGTCCGACTCCCGCGCCCAGCTCGACACCTGGTACGGCGAGTGGGCGGCCTGGCTCTCCGACGTGCGCTGCACGCACGGCGGCCACCCGTCGCTCGTGTACTTCCGGTCGTCGGGCCCGCTGTCGTGGCTGGAGGCCGCGGTGATCGCGCTGGACGCGGCCGCGCTGGTCGAGGCCACCGCGCCGGACTGGGCCCCGCCGAACACGCAGGTGCTGCTGGAGACGGGCGCCGGCTGCCTGCAGCGGATCGCGGCGGGCATGGGCATCGCCGTCCCCCGGTCGGTGGTCAGCCTGCACGGCCGTGAGCAGCGCGGGTTCGCCGACACGATCGAAACGACCCTGTTCGCCGGTCTTCCGGTGGCACGCACGGAACGTTTGGCATGGGAGGTCTTCCAGCAGGAGCGCACCAGGTACGCGCCGTACGCGGCGGCAGTCGCCGCGCGGCTTCAGTACGGGCCGGACGCCGGCGGGACAGCTGCGGTGATCACGGCGGAGCAGAGTGGGGGACGGTAACGATGACCATCGGTCTCGACACGATTTCCGTGAGGAACGAGTCCACGAACCTGGCCGGGTTCTGCCGGGACAGGCTGTCGCCGCTGGCCAGGTCCGACCAGCGCAGGTGGGGCGAGGTGTACGTGCGCGGGCTGGTCACCGTGCCCGGTCGCAAGTCCATCCGGCGCATCTGCGACACCGTGGTCGGCGCCCGCGCCGACCAGTGCCTGCAGCAGTTCGTCAACCAGAGCACCTGGCAGTGGGAACCGGTCCGGCGCAACCTCGCCGAGCACGTCACCGCCGAGATCGCGCCGAGGGCGTGGGTGGTGCGCGACGCCGTGTTCCCGAAGAACGGCGCGAACTCGGTCGGCGTCGCCAGCCGGTACGTGTCCGCGGCCGGGCGCACGCTCAACTGCCAGGTCGGTCTCACGGTGATGCTCGCTGGCGACTCGGCGGGCGTCCCGGTGAACTGGCGGCTGCTGTTACCCCGGTGCTGGGACGACGACGAGCGCCGCCGCGACCGCGCGCACGTGCCGCCGACGCAACGGCACCGCCCGCGCTGGCAGGTCATGATCGAGGCGGTCGAGGAGATGCGGCACGGCTGGGGTCTCGCCCCGGCACCGGTGATCGCGGACGTCGCCGACCAGCAGGACGTCGAGCCGCTGCTGCGGGCCCTCGAGGAACGCGGCCTCGGCTACCTGCTGCGGGTCGGGCAGCACGTGCCCGCGTGGTCGTCCCGCGTCGGCAACAACCGGGTGCTCACCGTCGGCGAGCTGGCGCTCCTGGCCGTGCGCCCGGCGGCGAGGACCCTGAACTGGCAGATCCGCACCGAGGCACGCGCGGCCGCCACCCGGTTCGTCGCCTCGCCCGTGCCGTGCGAGGCGGACGCGCCGCGGCTGGGCCACAACGTGCGGCTGGTCCGCCGGTTCCAGCCGGCCCGCCACCTGCTCGCCCAGTGGACGGTCGGGCGGAACCGGCCGAGGGCGACCTGGCTGACCAACCTCAACGTCGCGCGGCTGCCGCAGCTGATCGACCTGGTGAAGCTCGACGGGGTGGCGGCCGAGCACCTCGGGCGCATGCAGGACGACGTCGGCCTGCGGCACTTCGAGGGCCGCTCGTACCGCGGCTGGCACCACCACGTCACCCTCGCCTCCATCGCCTACGCCTACCGCCTCGGGCGGGAGATGGAAGAGAGCCGGGAAGACCTGCGGATCCGACCTTATGTCTAGAACCCGCGACCGGACGGTCGAGGCGCTGCGGCGGATCGAGCTGTTCGCCGGGCTCACGGACGACGAGCTCGGCTGGCTCGCCGACGCCGGGAAGCCGGTCACCCTCGCCGACGGCGAGATCCTGTTCGAGGACGGGCAGCAGGCCGAGTACTTCTACGTGCTGCTGACGGGCGAGCTGCTGATCAGCAAGCTCGTCGGCGGGTGGGTCGAGGTCGTCGGCAGGCACTCGGCGGACGCGGCCGAGGCCGTGCCGAGCGCGGCGACACCGGGCGCGGAGCCCGAGAAACCGGTCGCCGCGCACCAGTTCACCGGCGAGCTGCCGATGCTCGCCGGCGGCGGCTACGTCGCGCGGGGCACCGCCGTCGGCCGCACCGAACTGCTGGCCTACGACCAGGAGACGTTCCTGGAGATGATCGTCCGCTGCCCGCGGGTGTGCCGGGTGCTGCTGCCGGTGCTGGCGTGGCGGATCCGGTCCTACGAGCTGCAGGCGGGCAGGCGGGCCCTGCTCGACGGGCTCAGTGTGCTGGCCGCGGGGCTGGCGCACGAGCTGAACAACCCGACCGCCGCGCTCGTGCGGGCGGCGCGGGAGCTGGGTGAGTCGGTGCGTGCGCTCACCGGGTCGGCCGTCCGGTGGGGCAGGCTCGCCGCCGACGGCGAGGGCGCCCGGATCGACGAGCTGGCGGCGCGGATCCGCGCCAGGACCGGCCCCCGCGACCCGTTCGAGGCGGACCGGACCATGGACGCGCTCGCGGACGAGCTGGCGTCACACGGGGTGCCGGGGGCGGACGAGCTGGCCGCGGTCCTCGCCGAGGGCGGCGTCGAACCCGGCGACCTCGCCGGGTTCGCCTGCCACGTGCGGGAGTGCGCACTGCCCGCCGCCGTCGGCTGGCTGGCGCACGTGCTGCGCGCCGAGGCGCTCGTCGCCGACGTGGCGGAGACGAGCGGGCGGATCGCGATGCTGGTGCGGGACACCAAGTCGTACAGTGACCTGGACCGCGCGCCGCAGCGTGCGGTCGACCTGACCGAGGGCCTCGACGCGACGCTCGCCATGTACGCGGCGCGGCTCGACGGCGTCCGCGTGTGCCGCGACTACGCACCGGACCTGCCGCCGGTGACCGTGTACCCGAGCGAGCTGAACCAGGTGTGGGCCAACCTGGTCGACAACGCGATCGACGCGATGGGCGGCGAGGGGGTGCTGAGCATCCGGACCCGGCGCGAGGACCGGTACGCCGTCGTGGAGATCCGCGACGACGGCCCGGGGATCCCGGCCGCCACGATCGATATGCTGTTCCAGCCCTTCTTCACCACCAAGGACATCGGCAAGGGCACCGGGCTGGGGCTGCATCTGAGCCACGGCATCGTGACCACCCGGCACCGGGGTTCGATCAGCGTGACGTCCGTGCCCGGCGACACCTGCTTCACCGTGTGCCTGCCGGCTGAGTGATCACCAGTACCGCTGGACGTATGATCGGTTACCCAGGCCTGGCGATGGAGCGAGCGACGTGACCGACCTTCTGTCTGCCGTGGACGAAGTGGGTACGCCGGCCTATGTCTACGACCTCGCCGAGATCCGCGTCAGCAGGCAGCGGCTCCGGGCCGTGCTGCCGGGCCGCACCGGCCTGTACTACTCGCTGACGGCCAACCCGCATCCCGAGCTGCTGCGCGAGATCCGCGCAGGCGACGTGCTGCCCGCGGTGCGCTCGCCCGGTGAGCTGGACGCCGCGCTCGTCGCGGGCTGGGCGGCGCGGGACGTCCTCTACTCGGGCCCGGCCCGGCGGGACACCGACCTGGACTGGGCGCTGCGGCTCGGGGTGCGGACCTTCACGGTGGACTCGGAAGCGGCGCTGGACCAGCTGTCCCGCCGCGCCGCCGGGCACCGGGAACCGGTGGACTGCCTGCTGCGGGTGAACACCTCCGCGCTCGCCAGGGCAGGCGCGGACCCGGACTTCGTGCTGTCGCAGCCGGCCGGGTTCGCCGGTGGCGGGGCCGCGCGGGTCGTCGGGCTGCACGTGTGCACGGACTCCGATGTGGACAGTACGGCCGAACTGGCGGGCCGGCTGGTCGCGGCGCTCGCCGGGCACGGGGTGGTGGTCGAGCGGATCGGTTTCACCGGTGCCGCACCGGGCCTGGCGGAACGGTTCATGACCCGGTCCCAGGTTTCGTTCGAAGTGGACAGTGAGCTGGTCGGGGTGGCCGGCACGCTCGTCACGGCCGTGCTCGACGTCCGGGTCGCGGCCGGGCAGCAGGTGGTGGTGCTGGAGTCCGGCGCGAACCACGCCGGCCTGTTCGCGGGCAGGCGCCGCAGATCGCTCTCGCCGCGGCTGGTCTCCCGGGCACCGAGGGGCGGACTCGTCGACACCGTCCTGTTCGGTCCGCAGGAGATCCCGCTCGACGTGTGGGCGCCCTCGGTGCGGCTGCCCCGGTTGCGGCCGGGCGACGTGCTGGCCGTGCCGGACACCGGCGCCTGGGGTGTGACGGCGGGCCTGGTCGCGTTCGGTGCGCCCGACATGCCGGCGGAGGTGGTGATCGACCGCGACGACCCGGACGCGGACGTCGTGCACGTCTCCCGCCTCTCGGTGACGAGGTATCCGTAGCCGGCTCCGCAACTAACGGAGTCCGGGCGTGATGTTCGCCGCCACCGCGGTGGCGCCCCGAGAATCGACCCCGTGATCGTTCCGTCCCCCCGGTTCTGCGTCCTGCTCGGGCCCGACTACGCGGGCAAGTCGTCGGTGCTCGCCGAGTTCGCCCGCACGGCGGCGCCGTGGCGGTGCGTGTCGGTCGACGACGACGGCCTCGCGCCGGAGCACCGGTTGCTCGCCGACCTGCGGCGCCGCCTCGCCCGCGATGTGCTGCCCGGGCTCGGTTCCGCGTACTCCGACGACTTCCTCGCGGGACTGTTGCAACTGGCCGTGCTGCACCTGCGCGACCGGGTGCTCGCCGCGGGCAATGCACCGGTCGTCGTCGACTCCTACTACTACAAGATCCTCGCCAAGTGCCGTCTCGCCGGTGTCCGCGAGAACCCGATGTTCGCGTGGTGGCGCACTTTTCCCCGCCCGGCACGGGTGATCTGGCTGGACGTCGCGCCGGGAACCGCGTGGCGGCGGTGCGGCGATGGCGCGGGGACCAACCCGCTGGAGTACTACGGCGACCGTCCCGGCTGGCCGGGGTTCGAGGAGTACCAGACGGATCTGCGCAAAGTGATGCTCGACGAGACCGACCGGCTGCCGGTCACGGTCGTCGCCGAACAGGACAGTGTCGCGCGGACCGCGGCGATGGTGGGGGAGGTGCTGGCCGATGAGCTCGGATGACGAGCGCACCCGGGCCTACCGCGAGCGCGTGTTCGCCGAACGCGCCCGGTTGCGGACGGCGTTGCGGGACTGCGCGGGCCACCAGCACGCCGTGCTGTCGGAGCTGTTGGCGCACAACGCCGACACCGAGTTCGGCCGCGAGCACGGCTTCGGTCGCGTCCGCACCATGGACGAGTTCCGCAAGGCCGTCCCGGTCCGGGACTACGCGGGCCTCTCGCCGTGGATCGAGCGGACGGCGACCGGTGTGCCCGGCGTGCTCACCGCCGACGAACCGGTCGTGTACTTCACCTCCAGCGGGAGCACCGGCGAACACAAGAAGATCCCGGTGACCGCGCGCTTCATGCGCACCACCTTCTTCCCGTTCTTCTACGCGGCGTGGGCACCGCTCACCGAGCACTTCCCCGGCGCGGGCCTGGAAACGGTGCTGAACCTCAAGCACGACCCGGTGCCGAGGGTCGCGACGACCGCCTCCGGCAGGCCGCACCTCGGCGCGAGCCAGGTCGACTTCGGCACCGCGTTCGGCGAACCGCTGTCCGCGGAACCGGGCTCGGCGGCGCCGTGGGCCGAGCTGCCGGCCGGCGTCGACGCGGGCGACCACCTGGAGAAGGCCTACCAGCGGCTGCGGCTCGCCGTGGCGGGCGACGTGCGCGGTGTCATCGGCATCAACCCGGCCGCGGTCGCCGCGCTGCCCTTCCAGCTGCGGGAGTGGTGGCCGCGCATCGTCAAGGAGATCCACGACGGGACCCCCGGCATTGCGCCGGATCCGGTGCGCGCCAGGGAACTCGAGCACCTCGCCGCCCGCGTCGGGCAGGTGCTGCCCGCGCACGTCTGGCCGAACCTGCGGTCGGTGTTCTGCTGGACCAGCGGCCTCGCCTCGCTCTACCTCCCGAGGCTGCGCGAGGAACTGGGCACCGGGGTGAGCGTGCTGCCCGCGCCGGTCGCGGCGTCGGAGTCCCCGGTCGCCGTCACCCTCGACCGGCACCCGTGCGCGGGCAGCCCGGTCGTGACCGCCGCGGTGTACGAGTTCGTGCCCGCCGACGAGGACGCCGACAAGGTCACTGGCGACGGCGCCACCACCCTGGAGCTGCCCGACCTCGAGGTGGGGCAGGAATACCACGTGATCGTCAGCCACGTCGGCGGGCTGTACCGGTACGCGCTCGGCGACGTGGTGCGGGTGGTCGACACCGACGGCGGCGTGCCCCGGCTCGCCTACGCGGGGCGCGGCGGGCTGTCGAACGCCCACGGGGAACGGCTGCGGGAGGCGCACGTCGTGCGAGCGCTTGCCACGGCACTGCACGCCGGCGGCCTCGAGGTCCGCAACGCGACGTGCCGTGCGGGCGAACTGGCCCGCTACGAGTTCGCCTGCGCGCCGTGGCGGTCGTGGAGCTACGTCGAGGCCGACAAGCTGGCCGCGCGGCTGGACGCCGCGCTCGTCGCCGAGTCACCCGGCTACCGGGCCGCACGCGCGGCGGGGCGGCTCGCGCCGCTGGTCGTGTGCTGCGTCGACGGCGAGGCGTTCCTCCGCGAGTGGCACGACCGGGTGCGCGGCGGGGTCCGGCCGGCGCAGGCGAAGGACCGCGTGTTCTGGCGTGACGACGACAGCTGGCGCCGCCTCATCGGTGCGGCGCCGGCCTGGCACGGAGAGGACGAGCATGCCCAGGCTTGACGCGATCGAGCGCACCGCACTGCTGACCGCCGCCATCCGCGCGGCGGAGAGCAGGAGACCGGACCGGCTCTACGACGACCCGTACGCGGCGGCGTTCGCCGGTGACGTCGGGCCGGAGCTGCTGGCCGAGGTGCGGTCGGTGACCTTCCCCTCAGGCAGGGCCAGGACGTTGCCCAGCACCCCGGACTACAACGCCATCCGCACGCGGTTCTTCGACGAGTACCTCACCGCGGCGGTCCGCGACCCGGCCGTGGAGCAGGTCGTGATCGCGCCGGTCGGCATGGACGCCAGGGCCTTCCGGCTCCCGTGGCCGCGCCGGATCCGCCTGTTCGAGGTCGACCGGCCGGTCGTGCTGTCGGTCAAGGACGACGTGCTCGGCGACCCGCCGTGTGCGGTGGACCGCCGCCAGGTCGGCGTCGACCTGCGTGCCGACGACTGGACCGACAGGCTCCTCGCCGCGGGCTACGACCCGGCGGCGCCGTCGGTCTGGCTCCTGGAGGGGCTGCTCTACTACATCCCGGAACCGGACGTGCACCGGATTCTCGACGGGGTGCGGGCGATGACCGCGCCCGGCAGCCTGGTCGCCGCGGACGTGGTCAACGGCGCCGCGCTGCGCCTGCCGACCATGCGCGGGCTGCTGGACGTGTTCGCGGGCTGGGGCTGCCCGTGGCTGTTCGGCACCGACGAGCCGGAGGCGCTGTTCGCCGCCCACGGCGTCGCCGCGACCGCCGTCCAGCCCGGCGAGCCCGCCGCCGACTACGGCCGCTGGCCCGACCCGGTGCCGCCACGCGAGGAGACCGAGGTGCGGCGCGTGTTCTTCGTCCACGGCTTACGCACCGGCGATTGAGGGGGCGACGATGTCGGACGTGGTAGCCGTCGCCGGAGGCGGTGTCGCGGGGCTCGCCGCCGCGCTCGCCCTGGCCGGGGCCGGACACCGAGTGGTGGTGCTGGAACGCGGGGTGGCACCGCCGGACGGCCCGCCGGGGGAGGCCGGACAGATCTGGCGGCGGCCGACCGCGCCGAGCTTCCCGCACGCGCACACGCTGACCTCGCTCGGGGTGTCCGTCCTGCTCGACCGTGCGCCGGAGGTGGTCGCGGCGGCACTGGACGCGGGTGCCGTCATGGTCGACCTGACCCGCGCGAAACCACCGGAGCGGGCCGGGGCCGCCGAAACGAGGCAGGGCGACGCCGCGCTGCTCGCACTCGCCTGCCGCCGCCCGACGCTGGAAACCGTGCTGTACCGGGTGGTGCGGGACCTGCCGGGCGTCGAGATCCGCCACGACGTGCGGGTCGACGGGGTCACCCTCGTCGCGGACCGGGTCACCGGCGTGGTCACCGACCGGGGTGAGCGGATCGCCGCCGGCCTCGTGGTGGACGCGTCCGGACGGCGGGCGCTGGGCCGGTCCTGGCTCGCCGGGCACGGGATCACGATGCGGCCCGACGTGCACAGCCCGTCCAACATGCGGGGCTTCTCCCGCTTCTACCGCAGGCTCGGGCAGACCGCGACGCTGAACCGGGGCAACGCCGAGGGTGTGCTCGGCGACCACTACGCCGCCGTGCTGCACCCGGGGGACAACGGCACGTTCTCGATCGCGCTCGAGACCCTGGCCGAGGACCGGACCATGCGGGTGCTGCGCGACCCGGCCGCGTTCACGGCCGTCGCCAAGGCGACGCCCGGTGTCGCCGACTGGCTGGGACCGGGCATGTCCGAGCCGATCACCGAGGTGCGTGCGATCACCTGCCCGCCCAACGCGTTGCGCACCCTGGCCGTGGCGCCGCCGGTCACCGGGCTGGTGCCGGTCGGCGACGCCGCGGCGACCACCAACCCGCTGTACGGCCGGGGCATGTCGCTGGCGTTCGCGCACGCTTTCCGGCTCGGTGACCTGCTCGCGGCGGGGGACGTGGGGCGCGCCGCGACGGGCGGGCTCGCGGCGGACCTGGTGCTGCCGTGGTTCCGGCTGGCCGTCGCGGACGACGAGGAACGGATCGGGCACTGGCGGGCCGCGTTGCACGGCTGGGCGCCGCCACCACGCCCGCCCCGGCTCACCATGCGCACTATCGCCCGCGTCGCCGGCCGCGACGCCGACGTCTGGCGGGGGCTCGTCCGGGTCCTCATGGGACTGTCGCAACCGGACAGCGTGCTCGCCGACCCGGTGTTCGCGGACCGGGTGTACCGGCTGCTCGCCGACGAGGCCGCGCCGTCGGCCATGCCCACCCGCGCCGACCTGCTCGCGGCGGTGGCTTCATGACCGCCGTCCTGACGCCCACCGTCCTGCTGGCACCGGTCACCGTGACCCCGACCAAGCCGCTCGGGCCCAGCCACCTGAAGGGTCTGCTGTGGACGGACGTGATGTTCCGGGCCACCCGGGTGCGCACCGGCGCCGCCTACCGCTACAGCCCGACCACCTACCACACCTGCGAGCAGACCTCGGGGTTCTGGGAGTACCTCGACCGCACGGTCGGCGACACCGACTACTCCGGCTGCTCGGAGGAGGAGATCGGCGAGCTGTACGTCGCCTACCGGGCCGAGGCCCGCCGGGCGCCCTTCGCGGCGTGCCTGCCCTACGTCGAGGCCGTCGAACGGCACGGCTGGGTGCATCCCGCCAGCGCCCGGGTCCTGGAGCTGTGGGCCGGTCACTACCGGGCGCTCGGCATGCACGATCCGGGGCTCACGGCCGACCAGCCGCCCGGGCTGGACCTCGACGCCGCCGTCGACCGGCTGTCCGCTGTGGACATGTGCCTCGACCTGCGTGAGCACGGCGGGCCGGTGTACCTCGACGCGACCAGGTACGGCCTGGCGCTGCGGCGGATCGTCGCCGAGGACGGCAGGCCGAACTACCTCGCCTGCGCGCTGCGCGAGCTGGTCGCGCTCGCGGGCGAGCACGACGAGGTCGTCCTGCTGTACGACGCCGGGCTGGAGGCGGACTACCTGCTGCTGCACCGGGTGCTCGACCGGCTCGGCACCACCGTGCGCCGCGTCGCGCTCGGCCGGGTGCCGATCGACGGCCGGATCACCTCGGCCCGGCACGGGGACTGGCGCGGGCACACCGTCGGCGCGATCCTCGCCACGCTCGGCCAGGACCACGACCAGGCCGCGCTGCGGCTGGGGCTGCGGCTGTACTTCATCGCCGTGCTCGGGCAGGGCGCGGGCGACGAGTTCCGCTGGGACGTGCTGCGGCGCAGCGTCCGGCGCGCGGAACGCCTGCTGGCACACGGAACCGAACCCGGCGCCGAGCCCGACCCCACGCCGCTCGCCGAGGTGCTCGACCGGCACCGGGGCGACCACGGCTACGTCGACCCCTACCGGCTCGCGGCCGGCCTGCTCGTGCGGCACGGGCCCGGCCCGTCGCCGGAACTGCTCGCGGAGGTGTTCACGTGACCCTCACCCAGGAGGTGCTCCGCCACCAGGTGGCCGACCGGATCCGGGCCGCCCGGCCGGACCTCGGGGGCGGGGAGATCTCCCTGCCCGGCATGCGGGCCGAGGTGGCGGCGCCCACCGAGTCCGGGACGGCGGTCGTGTGCGTGCTGCGACGGCTCGACCTGCCCACGTTCATCGCGGGCACGTGCGCGTTCGCCGCCGCCCTGCCCGCCGAGCGGGTCGCGGACTGGCGCCGCGCGTTCACCAGGACGATCTTCCTGGCGGGCAACCCCGGCAACCTGCGTGACCGGTTCTCCTTCCACCACGCCGATCCGGGCGGCACGATCGCGTGGACCGCGCCCGCGACGCTGCGCGAGCACGCCCCGCTGCGCAGGCTGCTGCGGCTGTTCGACGGCGGGGGCGCGCTGCCGCCCGCGGTGGCGGTGCGGGTGCCGGGACCGGACGTCCGGCCCTCGGCGCACCCCGCCGGGCACGACCTGTACCTCGCGAGCACCGGCGTCACGGTCGGCGAGAGCCTGGTGCACCTCGGGCACCTGCTGGCGGAGGCGGTGTTCGACGGGCTGATCGCGGGGGGCGACCGGCTGGCCGTGTGGCCGGTGCCCTGCCTCGTCGGGCTGACCGGTCCGTACGAGGCACTGCGGGTCGGCGCGGACCCGCACGACCCGGACCGGCTGCGTGCGTACGCCGCGCTCGTCAGGAGCGGGTCGTGACGGCCCCGCCGATCCGGTTCGGTTACCACGGCTCGCTGCGGGCGGCGCACGCGATCGTGGCGGACGCGGGACACCCGGTCGAGCGGTTCTCCTTCGCCGAGTACGACATCACCGCCCCGTTCCGGGCGCTGCGCGACGGCGACCTCGACCTGATGATCGTCAAGTTCGGGCGCTCCGAGCCGGACCTGGCGTACAGCGCCACCGTCGCCACCGAGGACCGCGTCGCCCTGCTCGGCGCGCACCACCCGCTCGCGGGCCGGACCTCGGTCAGCGTCGAGGAACTCGCCGACTACGAGGCCTTCCGCTGCCCCGGCACGTTCCCGCTCGACGTCTGGGACGAGGTGGTGCCGCCGCGTACCCCGGCCGGGCGGCCGATCCGCCGCCGCCACGAGCTGACCGGCACCGGCACGGTGATGGCGACGGTCACGCGGACTGACGCGGTGCACCTGTCGCTGCGCTCGCTCGCCGACGTCGCGTCGGCCGCGGTGCGCGTCGTCGGGGTCCACGACCTGCCACCGGCGCCGGTGCGGCTCGCCCGGCGCCGCGGCCACACACCGGACCACGTCATGGAGTTCGTCCGCGACGCCGAGGCGGCCGCGGTGCGGAGGGAGGCGTCGTGAACGTTCCTGTGGTGCTGCTGCACGCGCTCGCCACGACCTCGGCGATGTGGTGCGCCCAGACCGACGCGCTGCGCAGGCTGGGACACCCGGTGCTCGCCCCGGACCTGCGCGGGCACGGCAGCGCCCCGCTCGGCACGGCCGAGCCGTCCCTGGACGTGCTCGCCGACGACCTGGCCCGCGCGCTCGACCGGCACGGGTTCGGCCGCGCGGTGCTCGCCGGCTCGTCCATGGGCGGGTACGTCGCGCTCGCGTTCCTGCGCCGCCACCCCGAGCGGGTCAGCGGGCTCGCCCTGCTCGGCACCCGGGCCACGGCCGACGAGCCGGGCACGGCCGCCGCCCGTCTCGCGTTCGCGGCGCGGATCGGCGACCCGGCACTGCGCCCCGGGCTGCTGGCCGCGACCACGCCACGTCTCGTCGGCGCCACCACCAGGGCCACCCGCCGCGCCGTGCTGGCCGAGGTGACCGCGATGGCCGACGCCGCCGACCCGGCCGGGGTGGCCTGGGCGCAACGGGCGATCGCGGCGCGGCCGGACTCCGTCGCCCTGCTCCGCTCGGCGGCCGTGCCCGCCGTGGTGATCGCGGGCGCCGAGGACGAGCTGGTCGCCATCTCCGAGGCGGAGCTGATGGCGGTCGCGCTGCCCGGCGGACGGCTGGTGGTGGTGCCGGGAGCCGGGCACCTGACGCCGGTGGAGGCGCGCTGCGCGGTGATGGCCGCGCTCACCGACCTGATCGCACGGGCCGCGGCGCGGCCCGCAATGGAGGTTTCGGCATGACCGTGACATGGGGCCATACCTCGTCCACCGGACTGGACTTCACCGAGTCGTCCATCGTGGACGCACACTTCGCGGCGTGCCGGGGCGAGTACCTCGGGTTGCTGGACGCGGTCGGCATCGAGCCGGGCTGGCACGTGCTGGACGCGGGCTGCGGCCCCGGCGGGTTCCTGCCCGCGCTCGCCGACCTGGTCGGCCCGCTGGGCCGGGTGTCCGCCATCGACCTCGCCGACGAGCACGTGCCGGTCGCCACCCGGCAGGCGGCCGGGGCGCTCTGCCCGGTCGAGGTCCGGCAGGGCAGCCTGCTGCGGTTGCCGTACGAGGACGCCACGTTCGACGCGGTGTGGTGCGCCAACACCGTGCAGTACCTGGACGACGACGAGCTGGCGGTCGCGCTCGCCGAGCTGTGCCGGGTGGTGCGCGACGGTGGCGTGGTCGCGATCAAGGACCTGGACGCGACGCTGGTCACCGCCCGCCCCGGCGACCCGTTCCTGTTCACCGACTTCTTCCGGCTCGCCGCGGACGAGCACGGGTACGCGCGGCAGCTGCTGCGGACCCGGGAGCTGTACCGGTGGCTCGAGGACGCGGGTGTCACCGCGCTGCGGCAGTGGACAGTCCTGATCGAACACCACGCGCCGTTCTCCCGTGCCGCGCAGCGGTTCTACCGGTCGGCGTGCGCCACGATCGCCGACCAGGCCGTCCGGCTCGGCGCGCCGGGCGACTGGCAGGCGTTCCGCGACCCGGACGGGCCCGGCCACCCCTTCGACGACCCGAGGGCGTACCTGAGCGAGGGCAACGTGCTCGCGGTCGGAGTCGTCCGCCGTGGGGCGCGGTGACCTGGAACTGGGAATACCACCACAAGTTCGCTCTGTCTGCGCACCGGATGTGCTGGCAGGCTGGTCTGAACGGACGACCTGAGACACGGGTGGTGGTCAGGTGATCGACGTGATCGCACTCGGTTGTGGCGCCGCGCTGGCTGTGACGGCCTGGCTGTCCGTGCTGCGCACCGTGTTCGTCCCGCGCTCGCGCTCGTCGCTGCTGATGCGCACCGTCGTCGGCGGTACGTGGTGGCTGGGGTCCCGGGCGGCGCACCGGCTGCCGAGGGCCACCGGCGAGAAGGTGATGGAGCTGTGCGCGCCCCTCGCGCTGTACGTGGCCGCGGCGTGCTGGCTGGCCGCCACACTCGGCGGGTTCGCGCTGATGGCGCCCGTGCTCGCCGGGGTGCCGCACACGTGGGACGGCCTTTCCGGGTTCCTGCTGCTGCGCACCGGAAGCCTGCTCGCGGTCGGCGCGTGGGTGTCGGTGGCGCTGGTGCTGATGTCGTTCGTCCTGCACCTGTTCCGGGTCACCTCGGCGTACAGCCGTCGCGAGCTGGTGGTGGCGCGGATGTCGATCCGGGCCGCCACGGCCACGGAGGCCGAGCAGATCCTGGCGGAACACCTGCGGCTCGGCTCCCGCGACCACCTCGACGGGCTGTTCGCGCGGTGGACCGAGTGGCTGGCCGACATCCGCGCCACCCACACCGGCTACCCGGCGCTCACCATCTACCGCCCGGCCACCGACCTGTGCTGGCTGGACGCCGCGGTGCTGGTCCTCGACGCGGCCGCGCTCACCGAGGCGGTCGCGCCGCAGTGGGCGCCGCCCAGTGCCCGGTCGGTGCTGGAGGCGGGGGCGGAGTGCTTTCCCGCGCTCGCGCGGCAGGTGGGGCTGCGCCTGCCGCGTCCCGTGGTGAGTCTGGAGGGCCGGGAGGAGCGTGATTTCGACCTGACGTTGAAGGTCGCTGTCGACGCCGGGTTGCCGCAGGAACACGACGCGCTGGAGGCGTGGCCGGTGTTCCAGGACTGGCGGACCCGGTACGCGCCGTACGTGATGGCGATGAATCTGCGGCTGTGCTACTCCGTGCCCTGAAGCCGCTTTTCGGGACGTGGCCCGGTGTGATGAAGGGGCCCTTCATCACACCGAGCGCAACGAAGGAGCCCTTCATCGCGCCGGGTGTTACGAAGGGGTCCTTCATCGCATCGAGCGCAACGAAGGGGTCCTTCATCACGCCGAGCGCAACGAAGGGGTCCTTCATCACGCCGGGTGTTACGAAGGGGTCCTTCATCGCATCGAGCGCAACGCGACCGACGTCGTCAACCGCGGGGAGGCGGGCCCGCGCCTTCCGCGTGGTTGAACTCGTAGCCGACGCGTTCCGGGCCGCCGTCCACGAAATCGGTGATGACGCTGGGGTTGGCGTGGATGTTCACCATCACCGCGCGGTCCGTGCCGACATTCGTGAAGGTGTGCGGGATGTGCGCCGGGACGACGCACACCTCGTCCGGTCCGGTGGTGCGCACGGTGCCGTCGGCCTCCAGTTCCACGCGGCCGTTGAGGGTGACGAAAACCTCCTCGTAGGGGTGCACGTGGCGTTTCGGGCCCGCGCCCGGTGGGAGGTCGACGATGAACGCGGAAACGGTGATGCCGTCGCCGTGTTTGCTGCCGTCGAAAATGCGCGCCATGATCTCGCCGTCCAGCCGGACGGATGGGAGGTCGGCCATCTTCACGATCTGCATCTCTGGTCCTTTCGTGTCCGGCTCGACCAGCTGATAGCTGCCGGAGGACACCGTCGGGATGTCGACGGCGGCCAGGAACGCCTGGGTTTCCGGTGCGGAGAAGAAGGCGTCCACGGTGGCCTTCGCGTCCCCGGCGGTGGCCCAGTGCACGGAGACGAACCACTCGCCGTCCGAGGACAGTGCGGTCTCCCGTGACACGAAACCGGGGCGCAGCGCCATGTAGCCGGTTTCGACCTCGTGGTTGAGCCTGCGGAACTCGGACTCGCCGACTCCGTCGCGCAGCTTGAACCGGATCGTCTCGATCGTACTCATGAAACACCTCAAGGATTTGTCGGAGACTTCCGCCCGATACGCGAGTCAAGCAGGCGCACCGGTGCGCGGCCAAGTACGGGAATCGGGTTCGCGGCGACTTGTACAAGTCGCCTGCCGGTTACGTCGGATTGCCGGAGTGACACCGTTTCCCCGCCGACTTAACGACGTCGTCCGGAACGTCGTCCGCGTGCTGTCGGTCCGATATCGGCGTGGCTAGCTTCGAACCGAGACGGTTTTCGCGCCCGATGAAGGAGGGTTTTCACCGTGGCAACGCAAGAAAACAACAGGTCCGTTCGGGACGCGACCTTGGACCTCCTCCGGGAACTGGGGATGACCACGATCTTCAGCAACCCGAGCCACACCGAGATGAAGCTGTTCGAGGCCTGGCCCGACGACTTCCGGTTCGTGATGGGGCTGCAGGAGGCGGCCGTCGTCGGCATGGCGGACGGCTACGCGCAGGCGACCGGCACGCCGTCGCTGGTGATGATCAACGGCGGCCCAGGGCTCGGCAACGCGATGGGTTCGGTGTACACGGCGGCGAGCGCGCACACGCCGATGGTGATCCTCGGCGGGCAGCAGGCGCGGAAGATGCTGCAGGGCGAACCGTTCCTGCACGCGAAGAACGCCACCCAGCTCCCGCAGCCCTACATCAAGTGGGCCGCCGAACCCGCCCGCCCGCAGGACGTGCCCGCGCTGCTCGCCAAGGCGTACAACATCGCCAAGCAGCACCCGCAGGGCCCGACGTTCGTCGCGGTGCCGGAGGACGACTGGGTGCGTCCCGCAGGCCCGCCGGTGAAGGTGCGGACCGTGGAGGCCGCCGTGGTGCCGAACCCGGCCGTGCTGGCCAGGCTGGCCGACGAGCTGAACGCGGCCGAGCGCCCGGCGCTGGTCGCCGGGCCCGCGGTCGACGCGCAGGGCGCCAGGTACGAGCTGGTGCGGCTGGCCGAGAAGCTGGGCGCCACCGTGTACGGGAGCCCGGTGTGGCCGAGGGCCAGCTTCCCGGAGAGCCACCCGCAGTTCGCCGGTGTGCTGCCGCCCATCCCGGAGATGATCGCGGAGCGGCTGGGCGCCCACGACGTGGTCGCGATCCTCGGGAGCCCGGCGTTCACGCTGTTCACCTCGGCCGACCTGTTCTCCACCGCCGACGCCGAGCTGGACACCAGCCCGCTGCCCGGACTGCCGGAGGGCACCCGGTTCCTGCACGTCACCGACGACCCGGAGGCGGCGTCCTGGTCGATGGCGGACGCCGCCTACGTGTGCCCGCCGGGCCTGGCGGTCAAGCAGCTGGTGCCGCTGGCGCGGCAACGGAACGGGGTGGCGGCCCCGGTGCAGAAGCCGACCTACCCGGTGCCCCAGGCGTCGGAGCCGCTCACCCAGGCCTACCTGTTCCACCTGCTGTCGCAGGAACTGCCGGAGGACGCGGTCCTGTTCGAGGAGCTGCCGATCGCGCGGGCCGACTTCCACGAGCAGATCCCGCTCGGCCCGTCCAACGGGTACTACGCCACCGCGAGCGGTGCGCTCGGGTTCCCGTTCGCGGGTGCGGTCGGCTACGCGCTCGCCCGCCCCGACCGCCGTGCCGTGGTCGTCGTGGGGGAGGGGTCCGCGCAGTACACGCTGCACGCGCTGTGGACGGCCGCCCGGCACAAGCTGCCGGTCACGTTCGTCATCCCGAACAACTCCGGGTACCTGTCGCTGAAGTACTACCTGGCCGACCAGGAGGCCTGGCACGTCGGCTGGGACCTGTCCGATGTGGACATGGCGCAGCTTGCGCAGGGCTTCGGCTGCCCGGCGGAACGGATCACCTCACCGGACGGCCTGCGTGACTCGCTGAAGAAGGCGCTCGCCGCGGACGGACCGGTGCTGCTCGACGTCGTCGTCGAGGACCCGGGGTTGTTCCGACTCTGACACGCAGAAGACGGGCGGCCGCGCGGGTGCGGCCGCCTTCTTCATTCGCCGACCCAGGGGGTTTGTCCATGACGATTGCCAGTTGGCCGAAGGAGGCCGTGGCCGGCCGGGAACGAGAACGTCCCGTCGTGCCACGCCGTGGCGCGGCCGCCATCGTGGCGTTCGTGGCGGTCCTGCTGCCCGCCGCGTCGACGGTCCCGTCCCCGATCTACGTGGTGTACCAGCGGGAGTGGCAGTTCCCCGACTCGATGATCACCGTCGTGTTCGGGGTGTACTGCCTGTCGGTCCTGGTGAGCATGCTGCTGTTCGGCTCGCTGTCCGACCTGGCCGGGCGCCGTCCGGTGATCCTGCTCGCGGTCGCCGCGGTGGCACTCGCGACCGTCGTCTTCCTGTTCGCGGAAGGACTTCCGTGGCTGGTCGCCGCGCGCGTGGTGCAGGGGTTCGGCGGCGGCATCGGGGCGAGCGCGCTCGCGGCCGCACTGCTCGAGCTGGCGCCGGCGGGTGCGCGGTGGCGGGGTGCGCTGAACGGCAGCGTCACGCCCGTCATCGGGATCGGTGCCGGCGCGCTCGGTTCCGGGATGCTGGTCGAGTACGGGCCCTCGCCGACCCGGCTGCCCTACGTGATCCTGCTCGTGCTGCTCGTCGTCGCCGCGGCCGGCATCGCGCTCGTCCCGGAGACCGCACCCTGCGGCGCCGGCGCGAGCTGCCGGTTCACGTTGGCGCCACGGCGGATCCACGTGCCGGCGCCCGCCCGGCGCGCGTTCGCGGTGCTGTCGTCGGCGATCGTGGCGGTGTGGGCGGTCGGCGGGCTCTACATGGCACTGGGACCGTCGGTCGCGGTGGCGGTGCTGGGCAGTGAGAGCCAGGCGCTCGGCGGCACGGTCATCGCGGTACTCGCGGGCAGCGCGGCGGTGGCGCAGGTGAGCTGCCGCCGGGTGGCGCCGCGGCCCCAGCTCACGGCAGGCGCGGCGGCGCAACTGGCCGGGCTCGTCGGCGTGCAGGCGTCCCTGCTGGCCGGCTCGCAGTCCGCGTTCCTGCTCGGCACGGTGGTGCTGGGCTTCGGCTGGGGCTGCTCGAACATGGCGGCGTTCCGGCTCGCCAGCGCCCTCGCGACACCGGAGCGGCTCGGCGAGGTCGTCGCGGCCATCAACATCGTCGCCTACCTCGGCACGGTCGTGCCGACCGTGGCGGCGGGGATCGCCACCACGCAGATCGGCCTGCTCGGCGCGACCGCCCTGCTGATCGCCCTGGTCGGCTCGCTCGTGCTGGCGTCCGTCGCGGGACTGCGGTACCTCCCCGCCTCGGCACAGTAGGTCCCCCGTACCACAAAGGGAGGGCGCTCACGGATCGTGAGCGCCCTCCTTGTCGCGTGTGCGGTCAGACCCTCGGGCCCGGCACCAGCGCGTAGCTGCCGGACTCGACCGTGCCGGTGTCCACGGCACCGAGGAAGCCCTGGGTCTCGGGTGCCGAGAAGAACGACCCCATCGTGGCCCTGGCGTCCTCCTCGCTGGCCCAGTGCACGACCACCAGGTACTCGCCGTCGGCGCTCTGCGAGGTCTGCCGGGACAGGAAACCTGGCCGCAGCGCCATGTACTCGTCCTGCACCCGCTGGTTGAGCACGCGGAACTCGGCGTCCCGTACGCCGTCGCGCAGCTTGAACCTGATGGTCTCGACGGTGGGGCAGGTGCCGTTGTGGCCGGGGGCGTGCCCGTTCTGGCCGAGCGCGGCGGTGTCCGGGCGCACCGAGGCCACCGCGTTGAACACGCCGTCCGGGTCGTAGCGGTCGGCGACGGCCAGCAGCCGTGCCGCGTTGGGTCCGAACGCGACGGTGACGCGCTCCTGCTCGTCCGTGCCGAGGAGGTTGGGGTACCCGCCGGGGAGCGCGTGCTGCGCGAGGTCCGCCGACAGGTCCCGCGCCCAGTGCCGGTGCGCGGCACCGCCGTCGTCGCACGTGGCGGGTTCCCAGGCGGCGCAGATCTCCACCAGCAGGTGGTCGCGGCGCAACGCGAACGCGGTGTCCGCCGGGGCGACGCGGGTGGCCGCGCCGTGGAAGTTGTGCAGGAACAGGCCGGTGAACGGGGACGTCACCCGCGACATCGCGTCGACGATGATGTCGATCGCGTCGTCGGTGAGGGCCGGCACCCACCGGGTGCGCATCTCGTTGTGCCTGCCGTCCACGATGCTGGGGTCGAAGAGGCTGAGCACGTCCGGATAGGACATCACGTCGACCTGTCCGGACACCGGCGTGCCCAGTCCGCGCACCCGCGCCACCCACGGCTCCGCCTCCCGCGCGTCCCCGCACCACACCGGGAGCAGGAACAGCAGCGGCACGCCGTCCGGGCCGCCGAAGAACCCGGCCATGATCGTCAGGTCGTCCGGGGCCGCGCTGATCAGCTCCTGGTAGCGGTGGAGCACCGCGGCCGCCTGCGAGAGCGGGAAGAGCAGCAGCCCGGCCTGCACCGTGGACACCGGGTGCAGCCGGAACCGTGCCTCGGTGACGATGCCGAAGTTGCCGCCACCACCCCGCAGCGCCCAGTACAGGTCGGGGTTCTCGGTCTCGCTCGCGGTGACCTTCCCGCTGTCGGCGAGCACGACGTCGGCGCTGATCAGGTTGTCGCTCGCGAGCCCGTGGCGGCCGCCGAGGAGCCCGTAGCCACCACCGAGCGTCAGGCCGGTGAGGCCGACCTTGTTGATCACTCCGGTGACCGGCGCCAGGCCGTGCGGGCGGGCGGCGGCGAGCACCTCGCCTGCCCGCGCGGCGCCCTGCACGGACGCGGTCGCGGTCTCCGGGTCGACGCGCACCCGCCGCATCGCGCCGAGGTCGATGACCAGTCCGCCGTCGCGGAGCGCGCGGCCTGCCCAGTCGTGCCCGCCGCCGAGCACCGACAGCGGCAGCCCGTACCGGCGGGCGCAGCGCACCGCGGCCATGACGTCCAGGTCGTCGACACAGCGGGCGATCACCGCGGGCCTGCGGTCGACGGTGCCGTTCCAGATCCGCCGCACGCTGTCGTATTCGTGGTCCGATTCCACCAGGGCGGGGCCGCGCATCGTCAACCGCAACTCGCGCACGGCGTCTGTCGTCGTCGAGGGCAAGGACGTGGCGAGTGACATGTGGTTCTCCTCGGTTCGGTTTCACGGCACCGAATTGGTAGTCCTCTCGCAGGAATATCCCCGCGTACCGGCGACGGCGGCAAGGCGCGGGCGCGGGGTCGCCGGGACTCCGTGAAATACCCGGCGGCCGCGGCGCACCGTGCGGCCGACCTGACGTAGTGCGGCATTTCTTCCGCGCCGAGATGAGCGAATGGAAAACCGTCGGTAGCGTCGCGTGGGGTATGCGTACAGAAAGGTCAGGTAGGTGAGCGTGACGACGTCCGGCACACTTCGGCTCTCCCAGCCGGCCGGGCGGTGGGTCATGGTCGCCACCGCCCTCGGCGCGGGGCTGGTCCTGCTCGAGACCACCGTGGTCAACGTGGCGTTGCCCGCCATCGGGAGCGACCTCGGCGCGTCGCTCACCGGGCTGCAGTGGTCCGTCAACGCGTTCACCCTGACCCTGTCCGGGTTCATCCTGCTCGGCGGTGCCCTCGGGGACCGCTTCGGGCGCAGGCGGATCTACCTCGTCGGGATGGCCTGGTTCGCGGTCGCGTCGCTGCTGTGCGGGCTCGCCGACGACGTCGGGTGGCTCATCGCCGCGCGGGCCCTGCAGGGCATCGGCGGCGCCCTGCTCGTCCCGGGCTCGCTCGCGCTCATCCAGGAGTCGTTCCACCCCGATGACCGGGCCAGGGCGGTCGGCGCGTGGTCCGGGCTGAGCGGGGTCGCGGGTGCCGCGGGCCCGCTGGTCGGCGGCTGGCTCGTCGACGTCGCGAACTGGCGCTGGGCGTTCTTCGTCAACATCCCCGTCGCGGTGGTGGTGTCGGTGCTGCTGGTCCGGCACGTGCCGGAGAGCCGGGACGCGGGCCCGCCGCGCCGGTTCGACCTCGCCGGGGGACTGCTGGCCGCGGTCGGGCTCGGCGGGGTGACCTACGCGCTCACCGAGGCGGCGACGGCAGGCTGGCCGGTGGTGGCCGCCGCGATCGTCGGTGTGGTGGCGATCAGTGTGTTCCTGCAGGTCGAGCGGCGCAGCCGCGAGCCGATGCTGCCGCTCGGGCTGTTCTCCTCCCGCGACTTCTCCGCCGCGAACCTGGCCTCGTTCTTCTTCTACGGCGCGGTGGCCGGGCTCTTCTTCCTGCTGCCGATCCAGCTCCAGGTCGCCGTCGGATACTCACCGCTGGGTGCCGGGCTGGCGCTGCTGCCCGCCACCGTGCTGGTGCTCGTGCTGTCCGCCCGCGCTGGCGCGCTCACCGCCCGCACCGGTGCCCGGCTGCTGCTGTCGGCCGGCTCGCTGGTGTGCGTCGCAGCGCTGCTCCTGGCGCTCCGCATCGCGCCCGGCGCGTGGTACCTCACCGACGTGCTCCCGACCGTCGCGCTCATCGGCATCGGGATCTCGCTGATCACCCCGGCGATCAGCACCACCGTCCTCGGCGCGGTGCCCGAGGAGCGCACGGGCATCGCGAGCGCGGTGAACAACGGGGTCGCGCGGACCGCGGGCCTGGTGGCGGTGGCCGCGCTGCCGGTCATCGCAGGCCTGCCGCAGGACGCCACCGAGGACCCCGCGGCCCTGAACGACGGGTTCGTCATCTCGATGCTGGTCTGCGCGGGTCTCTTCCTGGCCGGTGGCGTGACCACCTGGTTCGGCGTCCGGCGGCACGACAAGGCCCGGCCACCCCGGGTGGGGTGAACCGGGCCTCGAACGTCTCGCCTGCTCAGCTCACGGGCGCGGGCGCCTTGACGGCCTTGTCCGGTTTCTTCCTCGGCTTGCTGAAGCGGCGCATCATCGGTCGTTCGACCAGTGTGTAGAGCAACCAGCCGAACAGCAGGGACAGCGCGAACGTGACGGCGATGAGCCCGATCGACACGAGCGTGCCGCGTGCGTGCTCGGCGCCGGGGTGGGTCACCAGCCCGATCGGCCCGTACTCGAAGACCAGGATGTGCACCAGGTAGAACGCGAAGGACACCTCGCCGAGCCACACCATCGTCCTGGTCGCGAACACCGACCGCTGCCCCGTGATGTCCGCGACCGCACCCGCGGCGACGACGAGCCCGAGCGGCAGCACCACCGGGGCCACCAGGCCCCAGGAGTCCGGGAGCGCGACCTGCAGCACGTACGCGAGCCCGAGCAACAGGAACGCGTGGCCCCTGCTCATGCCGATCCAGCGTCCCTTTTGGACGATCAGCGCCATCACGATGCCCATCACGAACTCGAAGAGCCGCGACGCGGGCATGAAATAGGTGAACCAGTACTTCCACCAGGACACCGGCTGGAAGGGCGCCACCGGGTCCTCCGGCAGCAGCTGGGAGATCAGCGGCACCACCCAGACCGCGACCGCGACGAGGCCCGCGGCCGTCCACAGCCGCGCGGCCGGGATCTTGCGCAGCCACAGCAGCAGCAACGGGAAGGACAGGTAGAACAGCAGCTCACAGGCGAGCGACCAGCTAGGGCCGTTCGTGCCCATCATCACGCCGAAGCTCGGTGACCAGCTCTGCACCAGGAACAGGCTCGGCAGCGTGTTCCCGGCGTTGATCGCGGTGCCCGCCCAGATCATCAGCGACAGTCCGGCGAGCCAGGTGACGAAGTGGTTGGGGTAGATCTTCACTAATCGCCTGCGGTAGAAGCGGGCGGTGGTGTCGTCGGGTCGTGCCGTCCAGGTCAGGATGAACCCGCTCAGCACGAAGAAGAAGCTCACCCCGAGATAGCCGGATCTGCTCAGGTACGTGTTGAGGAAGTCGCTGAGTTCGGCGTCCGCGAACAGTCTCGCCGCGGCGACGTGGGTGACGAAAACCAGCACAGCCGCGATGATTCGCATTCCCGTCAG
Source organism: Actinophytocola algeriensis (assembly GCF_014203735.1). Taxonomy (GTDB): domain Bacteria; phylum Actinomycetota; class Actinomycetes; order Mycobacteriales; family Pseudonocardiaceae; genus Actinophytocola; species Actinophytocola algeriensis. Next base: position 94,259 of record NZ_JACHJQ010000005.1, read on the forward strand.
TGACGGCAGCCGAGAAGTCTTGTCAATCATAGGACGGAATTCCACAGTATGACCTCGGTGGGAGGCCAGAACGCCGCCCGCACTCTGTGATGTCGGTGGTGGGCGCGGACTTGACGAAGTACCGGTAATCGCGCTGCGCCGTGGGAAAGGAGTTGCCAGAGTGCACTCGGAATCCCGTCCCGGCTTGTTCAGCCGTGCCCGAATTTGGTGTCGTCGACACAGGTGGACGGCCGCGTCGACCGTGCGCACGAGGAGAAAAGAGAGTGGAAATGAGTTCCCCGCCGACGCCGGAGCAGACTCGATCCAGGGGAAGTCTGGTGCTCCTGATCCTGTTCCTCGGCACCTTCACGATGGGCAGTGCGGAACTCCTCGTCGTCGGGGTGCTGAACCTCATCGCCGAGGACGCCGCGGTGTCGATCAGCGCCACCGGCAACCTGGTCACCGCGTACGCACTGGGGCAGGCGATCGGCGGGCCCCTGCTCACCGCGCTCACCGTCCGCTACAGCAGGCGGCTCGTGCTGCAGGTGGCGATGGCGGTGTACGTCGCCGCGACCGCACTGATCGCGGTCAGCTCCGACTTCGGGCTGCTGCTGGCCGCCCGCGCGGTGACCGGCGCGCTTCAGGGCCTGTTCGTGGCGGTGGCCATCACGATCGGCATCAGCGTCGTGGCACCGGAGCGGATGGGCCGGGCCATGTCGGTGGTGATCGGCGGCTTCGCGGTGTCCACCGCGTTCGGCGTCCCGCTGGGCACACTCGTCGGTCAGCTGGTCGGCTGGCGCGGCGGCTTCTTCGGCGTGGTCCTGGTCGGCGTGCTGGTCCTGGCCGCGACACTCGTGTTCATCCCCAGGATCGAGGCCTCCGGCACGACCGGCATGCGCTCGCAGGTCCGCCACGCACTGCACCCGAGGGTCGTGGCGGTGCTGGGCTTCGCGGTGCTGCTGTTCGCGGGCCAGTTCGCCGTGCTGACCTACATGGAGCCGTACCTGGGTGACATCGTCGGCATCTCCGGCGGCCTCGTCAGCGCGTTCCTCCTGGTGTTCGGCATCACCAACGCACTGGGCACGTTCGCGGGCGGCAGACTGGCCGACCGCAACGCGACGCTGACGATGGTGGCGTGCTGCCTGGCGCTGGTGGTCGCACTGGGCGCACTCAGCTTCGCCGGTTCCGCTGCGGTGCTCACGGCGTTCCTCCTGGGAGTGTGGGGCCTGGCCGGCTTCGCGGCGGTGCCGTCGGTGCAGTACCGGGTGACGGCCCTGGCAGGGCCTGGCCGCGACCTGGCCGCGTCACTGCCGGCGTCCGCACTGAACGCGGGCATCGCGATCGGCGCGCTGGTGGGCGGCCTGACGGTGTCCGGCGCAGGCCTGGACGCCATAGCCGTGACAGGCGCGATCATCTGTGCCGCCGCGGTCCCGGTCGCGTGGGCCACCGGCTTCCTGAAGACACCGGTGGTGCCCGCGGAGACCGACCCGCAGACAGTCCCCGCACACACGTGATTTCCAACCGATGAAAGGGTGAACCATGTCCGGTGAGCTCAAAGGAAAGCGAGCCCTCGTCACGGGCGGCACACGAGGAATCGGCCTGGGCATCGTAGAACGGTTCCTGGAGGAAGGCGCGACCGTCGTCACCCTGGCACGAAACCCGGCGCCCCACCTCCCACCGGAAGCCACACTGGTACGAGCCGACCTGAGCACCCTGGACGGCGTCCAGTACGCGGCGAACGAGGCACTGTCGGTACTCGGCGGCCTCGACATCCTGGTGAACAACGCGGGCGGCACGGAAAGCGGCGCCCGCCCGTACATCAACGGAATATCGTCGATCCCGGACGAGCTGTGGGTGGACGTCATGAAGACGCACTACCTGGCCGCGGTCCGCCTGGACCGCGCGGTCCTCCCGGGCATGATCGAACAGGGCGGCGGCTCGATCATCGAGATCGTCTCGAACTCCGCCCGCCGCCCGATCCCGCCACTGCTGCACTACACCGCGGCGAAGGCGGCACTGGCCAACTACGCCAAGGGCCTGGCAACGGAGGTGGCACCGCACGGCGTACGCGTGAACAGCGTCTCACCGGGCCTGACGAAAACGCCGAGCATCGACGGCGTGGTGGGCGCCATCGCCGGTGACACCGGCCAGGACCCACAAGACGTCCGAAAGATGCTGGTGGAACTGGAAAGCGCCCCACTCAGGGGCGAAAGCGCCCCGGAAGACGTGGCGAACGTGGTCGTCTTCCTGGCCTCTGACCGCGCTTCCCGAGTAACGGGCGCCAACTACCTGGTGGACGCGGGCTCACTGTCGGAGGTGTGACAGCGGAAAGAGAACCGGCCGGAGGAGCAATCCTCCGGCCGGTTCTCTGTGCGCGAGCGAGTGCAATGTCGTGAGGGTGCCGACAGGACGCGCCGCCTGGATGCACGGATGGTCGAGCCGCGTCTTCCTGCCTCGCGCCCGCACCGGGCCTGGCCTTGGCCCGGCGTGACGAAGGGGTCCTTCATCACGCGGGGCGTTACGAAGGGGTCCTTCATCACGCCGGGCGTTACGAAGGGGTCCTTCATCACGCCGGGCGCCACGAAAGGCCCTTCGGGACGTTGAGCGTCCCGAAGGGCCTTTCGTGGCATCGTCCGCACAGCGACCAGGGCGCCAGCCCACCCCGCCGCAGGCAGACCACCGAAAAGAGTCCCTGCCAAAGAACCGAAGATGCCAACCGAAGAGCCATCCCAGAGACCTGCCTCTCCGGCGAGGAGGCCCGTCCGGCAGGACGCCCGTCCGGCGAGGACAAAACCACACCGAGCAGAACGACCGGCGAGGACAACCACACCGTGCACTAAACCGAAGAAGGAACCTCAACCAGAGCAGCGAGCCCGGCAGCGGCGATGATCTCGTCCTCGCCGCGAGCGCTGCCGGAAACCCCGACAGCACCGACGACAGAACCGCCCAGCGAGATCGGCAGCGCACCGGGCAGCAACGAGAACCCGGGCCGGTTGGACAACCCGGCGAGCACAGCCGGATCAGCGGAGGCGAACTCCGCCAGAGCCTGGGTGGACATGCCGTAGCCGGCGGCGGTGGCCGCCTTGTCCACGGCCAGCGATGTGGTGGCGAACGTCGCGGCGTCCATGCGCACCAGTGCCTTGAGGTTCCCGCCACTGTCGACGACGGCGACGCACACCCCCGCTCCGAGCGACTCGGCGTGCGCGATCGCGGCGTCGACGACACGACGGGCTTCGACGGCGGAAATGGTCATGACTACCTCCTTGAAAGGGGAAAGACCCGGGCGGCAGCCGCCACCCGGGTCGATCCGGTCCACCACGGTTCAGGCCCGCGGCGCGTACGCCACCGCGGCGATGCCGAACTCCACCCCGGCGATGATCGGGTCGAAGTACTCCCAGTACTCACGAACCAGACCGGAGGCGTCGAACTTGAAGATGCCGAGGTAGTTGTTCAGGTACCGGCGACCGCCGACGAGCACGCACTCCGAGTCGAACCTGGCGAACACGGTGTCGTCGGCCTCCCACGTCTCCCTGATCGGGAAACTCAGGCTGTCGAACATCGACGGCATGCCCTTCCACCGGTCGTAGATCGCTGCCTTGCCGACGAGGTGCCGGGGGAACATCCGCGTGCCGAACGGGTAGTACTGCGCGCCTTCGTCGGCCCACAGCTCCATCCAGTCGTCGATGTTCCGCTCCTCCAGCAACCGGAGGAACGTCCCCACCGTCGAGACGTTGCGGCTAGGGGCACCCATGTCAACGCGCCTGTGGCCCGATGACCCAGTGCTCGGTGAACAGCAACCGGTGAACGTACTTCGGCTCGGCGATCGAGAACAGATCCTCTTCCGCACGAGCGAACTCCGGCGACGAGAGCGCCGCGGCGACGGCGTCGGCGTCGTCGAAGTACAACTGGTAGGCGGCGTCGAGCACAGCCTCACCGATGCCGTAGTAGCCATCCGAGGTGAAGCCCTGCAGATACCGGCGCAACCCGGGCACCTCGGCCATCAGCTCGGCGTGCTTGCCGAGGCTGCGCTCACGGAACTCCTTGAGCGGCAACCCTTCCCGGCGCTTGGCCAGCACGATCATCTTGACGCCGCCGGTGCCCGGCCGCACCTCGTGCGCGAACGTGTCCAGCACGACCGTCCGCCAGAACGCCGCCCACTTGGGCTCGTCCAACCGGGCACCCTGGAGGAACTCGTCGGTCTGCAGCGACGCCAGCTGCTCTTCCACGTTCTCGAGCCAGATCTCGGCGACCCCGCTCCACAACGGCTCGGCTCCGGGGTCCTCGCCAGGGAAGGGGATCCGCTTGTCGATCAGGTACTTGCGAATCTGCGGGATCTTGCTCGCGTACTCGACCGCGTGCACGTCGAGCCAGTAGTCCTGGAACTCCCGCTCGGTCATGCCAGGCTTCGGCGCGGCGAAAATGAGCTGGTGAATCATGATGCTCCCTGTCCGTTCTGGCGGATCCTCAGACCTGGTAACGCTTCTTGACGTCGTCGGCGAAGCCGAGGTAGTCGCGCAGCGGCCACACTTCCTCGAACTCCAGGTACTCGCGCATCGGCAGCCTGCCGAGCGCGGTGCGGTCCAGCTCCTCCGCGTCGGGGGAGTCGATGATCGCGATGACGCGCTTCTGCGCGGCCACCTTCCAGATGCCGACGCAGAAACCGGAGTCGACGGTGTCCTGCGCGTGCTCGGCCTCCTCCTGCTCGATCTCCCACAGCTCGTCGAGCGTGATCCGGCCTTCGTGGTTCCACTTCATCTGCACGTAGAACAGCATTGGAGTACCTCCTCGGTCAGGACTTCGCGCGGATGGCGCCGGTCAGCGGGTGGTCGTCCCCGAACACCTCGACCGCGAGGTCGAGCGGGGTCTTCCCGTCGTGTCCCACCAGATCGAGCCGCGCGCCTGCCTCGATGACGGCCCGCGCGCACTCCTCGTAGCCGTGCCACAGCGCGTCGTGCAGCGGCGTGTACCCGTTGGTGGCGCCCTGGAAGTCGAGGTTCACCCCGGGCCAGGCGGCGATCATCGTCGTCAGCTCGACGTGTCCGTTGTAGACGGCCTTGTGCAGCGGGACGGCGCCGAACGTCGGCTCGGTGGCGTTGACGTCCGCGCCCGCGGACAGCAGCAGCCGCGCGATCTCGGTGTGCCCGTCCCGGGACGCGACCAGGAGCGGGGTGTGCCCGTCGTTGAACCCGTTGACGATGGGGAACACCTCGTCGATCTCGGCGCCGTCGGCGATCAGCGCGCGCACGCTGTCGACCTCGCCCGCGCTGACCGCCGCCATCAGCTTCTGCGTGGCCACCTGTTCCTCGTCGGAGGCGATGCGCGCGTTCAGGTACTTCTCCGCGAGCAGCAGGCGGTCCTTGCCGATGGTGTTCACGTTCAGCTCGTAGGCGAAGTGCTCCTTCAGCGAGAAGCCGTAGTGCGTGCTGAGGTTCAGCCCGGCGCCCGCGTCGAGCAGGTACTTCGCGACCTCGGGGAACTTGAACCACAGCGCGTCCATCAGCGGGGTGTGCCCGGTCGTCGGGGCGACCGCGTCGACGAACGCGCCCGCCTCGACCAGCGTCCGCACCACGTCGAGGCTGCCGCCCTGGCACGCCTTGTGCAGTGCGGTCGCGCCTGCGCCGCTGTCGGCGGTGAACACGTCCGCGCCGCGACCGACGAGCAGGTCGGTCATCGGCGCGTCGGCGCGCCCAGCGGCGATCATCAGCGCGGTCAGGCCGCTCGCCGGGTCCCGGTGGTTGACGTCCGCGCCGAAGTCGAGTACCTCGGAAACCGTTGCGTGGTCACCGTTCCAGGCGGCGGCGATCAACCGCCCGTTCGCGTCCGAGGTGAAGGCCGCGATCTCCCCGTTGGGGTCGAAGTACACCTTCCACCGCACGATCCGGCCCGTGTCGTCGACGACCATCTCGTGCGCGTCGAGGATCTCGAACTCCTGGCGGGTCCGCGTGTGCGCGGCCCTGGTGTAGATGGTCGCGATCGCGGTGTCGCCGTCGGCGCGCAGCCCGCGCATCGCGTAGTCCAGCACCTCGGTGGTCTCCGCGCGGACGGCGAACGCCTGCCGCACCTCGTCGACGCCGTGGTGCACCCCGAGATAGGGGATGACCCGGTTCCACTCGTCGCGCGGGAGGTCGAACTCGATGTCCGGAGAGAGCAGCGCCAACGCCGAGTCGAGGTCGCCGTTCTCGAGGCTGGAGAAGTACTTCTCCACCACCTGCCTGGTTTGTTCCGTACTCATCAGGAATTCCTCCCGCGCCTTGTCGGCGGCTCCGGTCCGTGCGCCATTCCTTGGCAATTGCGCCAGCCGGACCCGCCCCCGGGCAAAGGATCCGGGGGCGGCGGGGGTGACAACGTCAAGTGGTGCGCGGACTTCGGGAGGTCGGCCGTGCGCGGGAGGAAGCGAGCACGGCGAAGCCCCCGCGCCGTGGCGCGGGGGCTTCGGTCACACCACGGTCAGGAGGACGACCGGCCGCGGGGCACGAGCCGGACGCGGATCGGCTTCTCCGGGCCCAGCGTCAGCAGCGGCCGGGGGACGACCGGGTCCTGCGACTCCAGCTCGAGGCGGTAGCGCTGCAACGTGCTCGCGATGACGAGCAGCATCTCGGTCATCGCGAACTGGTTGCCGATGCACAGGTGCGGGCCGGAGCCGAACGGGAGGTAGGCGCTGCGGTCGCGTTTCGCGACCTCGTCGGCGGTGAACCGCTCCGGGCGGAACTCCTCCGGCTCGTCCCAGAACTCCGGGTGCCGGTGCGCGTGGTACGGGCTGAAGAAGATGTCGGTGCCCGCGGGGACGCGGAACCCGCCGATCTCGTCCTCCTCCAGCGAGCGCCGCGACGCCAGCCACTGCTGCGGGTACAGCCGCTGCACCTCGTCGAGCACGGAGCGGGTGTAGGTCAGCTTGCTGCAGTCGGCGAGGGTCGGCGGCCTGCCGTCCAGCTCGTCGTCGATCTCGCGCAGCACCCGCTGCTGGACCTCGGGGTGCATGCCGAGCCGGTACCAGGTCCACGTGAGGACGTTCGCGCCCGTCTCGTGGCCTGCCCACAGCATGATCATGACCTGGTCGCGCAGCTGCTCGTCGGTGAGACGGGCGCCGGTCTCCTCGTCCTCGGTCATGATCAGCATCGACAGCAGGTCACCCCGGTCCACCTGGTCGGTCAGGTGCTGGGTGATCACGTAGTCGATGATCTCCTCGACGACCGCCCGGTTCGCCCAGTACCGCCGGTGGCCCGCCGTCGGCACGGACAGCGGCAGCAACGGGAACTGCATCCACGCGCCGAGTTCGTGGTCGACGGTGTCGATGGCCGTGGCGAAGCGGTCGCAGACCTCGCCCTCCTCCAGCGCGAACAGCGCCCGCGCGACGACCCGCAACGTCAGGCTGCGCATCTCGGGTGCGGTGTCGATGACCTCGCCTGCCGCGGCCTTCTCGTCCCACCGCTCGAGCCGGGCCTGGATCACGGCCAGCATGTGCTCGGCCATGGTCGCGACGCGCTGGTAGTGGAACGACGGCTGCATCAGCCGTCGCATCGAGCGCCACTCCTCACCGCCCTCGACGGTGGCGAGCCCGCGGCCGAACAGGGTGCGGGACATCTTGTACGGCATGGAGCTGCGGTCGTAGGCCCCGGCCTTCTGCTGCAGCACCCGCCGGATGTGGTGCGGATGGCGCAACAGGATGATCCGGTTGGCGGCCAGCCGGAACGACGCGACGTCACCGTGGGTGTCCAGCACGTTGGTGAGGAAGGCGAGTGGGGCCTTCTGGTAGGTCAGCATCGTGCGGACGAAGTTGGCCGGGCCGGGTGGGGTGGGAAGCGGCACGGCAGTCGATCCTGCCAGAGCGACTCGCGCTCGCGAGGGCCGTTTGGTCGAATCCGCTCCGATGTTTGCCCCGTCCAGTATCTTGCCTACTTGCTCCTTCGGTGGCCGCCGAGCGTGAGGACCGACATGCCAGCACGAGAGCCCGTCCCGCAAGAGCACCGGTCCATGACCGACGTGCTGCTCTGCCTCCTACTCACCATGGCCGTCACGGCAGGCGTGACGCTGTGGGTGACGTTCCAGGTCGCCGAGGAGGACAGACTGGTCGTCGCCGTGTCCGCGGGTGCGATGGCCCTGGGGCTCTGCATCGCGCTGACGTTCACCACCTACCGCGCGATCCGCGCGCGGCGGACCGTCGCACGCCTGCGCACGCTGGAGAACGGCCTTGCCAGGCTGGTGGGGGAGGTCCTGCCGAAGGCCGCGGCCCGGGTGCGCGACGGCGCCTCCGCCGACACGGTCCTCGCCGAGCTGGCGCCGACGGCCGCCGACGTGCCGGGGAAGCTCCTCGGCGCCGTGGTCCGGGAGATCGGCGTGAGCGAGCGGCAGCGGTCGGCCGCGATGGCCGCGTGCGCGAACGCCGCGGGCCGGGTGCAGGCCATGGCGACGAGCATGCTCGCCGACCTCCGCGAGATGGAGGGCCGCCACGCCGAGAACGTGCTGGGCGACCTGCTGAAGCTCGACCACAGCACCGCGCAGACCGGCCGCCTCGCCGACAGCATCGCGGTGCTCACCGGTGCGCGCTCGGGCCGCCGCTGGACCAAGCCGATCGTGATGGAGTCCATCCTGCGTGGCGCGATGGGCCGGATCCAGGCGTACCAACGGGTCCAGGTCCACTCGAGCAGCACGGCCGCGGTCGTCGGCTACGCCGCGGAGGACGTGATGCACGCGCTCGCCGAGCTGATGGACAACGCGACCCGGTTCTCCGCGCCGTCGGAAGAGGTGCACGTCTACGTCGAGGAGCTGCACACCGGCGTCGTGGTCACCATCGAGGACGGCGGGCTCGGCATGAAACCGCAGGCACTCGCGCGGGCGGAGTCGGCCGTGTCCACCGACGGGCCGCTGGACCTCGCGAAGGTGCCCGGCACGCGGCTCGGCCTGGTGGTCGTGGGCTCGCTCGCGCGCAAGCACAAGCTGCAGGTGTACTTCCGGCCGTCGTCGCGGGGCGGCACCGGCGTGGTGATCCGCATCCCGCAGCAGCTCGTGATCCACCCGCGTGCGGACGCGCCCGCCACGGCGCGCACCGACTCGCGGACCGCCGGGTCCGTCCGGGCGGGGAGCGGGGACACCGCGACCGCCACCGGGGCCACGGCGACCACCACGACCAGGGCGCCCGTCACCACCGCCACCGCGGTGCTGGACTCGGCGCCGCCACCTACCGAGGACACCGTGGAACTGCCAGAACTACCGGAACTGCCCAAGCGGCCACGTGGGCAGACGCTCGCCGCCGCCGTCCGTGCGACGGAGGCGAAACGCAAACCCGGGGAACGCACCGAGAAGAGGACCGACATCGGCGCGCGCTTCAGCGCTTTCCAGCAGGGCCGCCGATCCACCACGCCAGACCAGTCCGCTGGAGAGGAAGACTCGTTATGACCATGGCGACCGACGCCAACCTCACCTGGATGCTGGAGAGCCTGGTGGAGCAGACCGCGGGCGCCACGCACGCGCTGGTGCTCTCCAGAGACGGGCTCAAGCTCTGCCACACGTCCGGGATGTCGATCGACCAGGCCGACCAGCTGTCCGCGATCGCGGCGGGCGTGCAGGCGCTGTCCCAGGGCGCCTCCGTCGAGTTCGGGGACGGCACCGGCGGGGTGCGGCACTCGATGACCGAGTTCCACGGCGGCATCCTGTTCATCGTCGAGGCCGGTGAGGGCGCCCACCTGGCCGTGGTCGCGGCCGAGGACGCCGACGTCGGGCTGATCGGCCACCGGATGAACGAGCTGGTGGAACAGATCGGCGCCTTCCTGATCGCGCCGCCCCGGCAGCCAGAGCGCACCCAGCAGGCATGATCCGCCGCGAGCTCGACAACGAGGAGCCGGACCGGCTCTACACCGTCACCCGCGGGCGCAGCGTCGCGGACGACCCCCACCTCGACATCGTCACGCTGATCGTCGCCGCCGCCGACCCCGCGCCGGGCATGCAGTCCGAGCACGCCAGGATCCTGCGCGCGTGCCGCGCTCCGGTCGCCGTCGTGGAGATCTCCGCCGACCTCGGGCTGCCGGTCGGCGTGGTGAAGATCCTCCTGTCCGACCTGCTGCGGGCCGGCAAGATCACCGCCCGCCACCCGTCGTCGTCGGCGCGCGCCCGCACGCAGCTGCCCGACACCGCTCTCCTGAAGAAGGTGCTCGTTGGACTCCACAAGCTCTGAGCCCCGCGTGCCGCTGGCCGGCACGGTGACCGAGGGCCTGAAGATCGTGATCGTCGGCGGGTTCGGCGTCGGCAAGACGACCATGGTCCGCGCGGTGAGCGAGATCCGGCCGCTGTCAACCGAGGAGACGATGACCCAGGCGGGGGAGGGCATCGACCACCCCGGTCTCGCCGACGGCAAGACCACCACGACCGTCGCGTTCGACTTCGGCCGCATCAGCCTGGACGACCAGATGGTGCTCTACCTGTTCGGCGCGCCCGGCCAGGAACGGTTCTGGTTCGTGTGGGACCGGTTGTTCTCCGGCACGCTCGGCGCGGTGGTCCTCGTGGACACCCGCAGGCTCGCCGACTCCTGGTACGCCATCGACCGGCTCGAACACCACCGGACGCCGTTCATCGTGGCACGCAACAACTTCCCGGGTTCCACGCACAGCATCGAGGACGTGCGGGACGCGTTGTCGCTGCCGGACGACGTGCCGCTGATCGACTGCGACGCCCGCGACCGCGCGTCGGCGAAGAAGGTGCTGATCACCCTGGTGGACCACCTCTACGAGCTGAGCACCGCCAAGGAGGCCGTCCTGTCATGACCGACGTCGTGCGCCGCACCGAAGCGGTTCCGCTGTACGGGGACCGGTACCAGACCGACCCCGCCGGGTTGTACGCGGAGATCCGCGAGACGCACGGGCCGGTCGCGCCCGTGCTGCTGGAGGGCGACATCCCGGCGTGGTTCGTGTGCGGGTACCGGGAGCTGCACCAGGTCACCACCGACGCCGCGCTGTTCGCGCGGGACACGCGGCGGTGGAACGCGTGGGAGACCGTGCCGGACGACTGGCCGCTGCTGCCGCACCTGGTGCACAACCCGTCGGTCATGTTCACCGAGGGCCCGGAGCACCGCAGACGCGCCGGTGCCCTGTCCGACGCGCTCGAGTCGGTGGACCAGTTCGAGCTGGCGAACCAGTGCGAGCGCATCGCCGACCAGATGATCGACCGGTTCGCGGGCGCGGGCGAGGCCGAGCTGATGGGCCAGTACGCGTCGCGGATCCCGCTGAGTGCCACGGCGATGATGTGCGGGGTGCCCGAGTCGGAGGCCAGGATCCTCGTCGACGACGTGATGGGCGCGCTGAACTCGTCGATGGCGAACCAGATGGCCGTGTACGGCCGCATGCAGGAGGAGATGCAGCGGCTCGTCGACCGCAAGCGCGCGCTGCCCGGCGTGGACGTGCCGTCGCACCTGCTGGCCGACCCCGCGAACCTGGGGGACGAGGAGATCCTGTCGGACCTGCTCGTGGTGCTGCTGCAGGCGCACCAGCAGACGACGAACTGGATCGGCAACACGATCGGCCTGATGCTGACCGACGAGCGGCTGGCGGTCACGCTGTCCGGTGGCCGGTCCAGCGTCGGCGACGCGCTCAACGAGGTGCTGTGGCACGACACCCCGACGCAGAACTACCTGGGCCGCGTCGCCACCCGCGACACCCGCCTCGGCGGGCAGCGGATCCGGGCGGGTGACCTGCTGGTGCTCGGCCTGGCCGCCGCCAACGCCGACCCGCAGGTCAAGCCCGAGGGCACGGCGGGCACGGCGGGCAACCGGGCGATGATGTCGTTCGGCCACGGCGAGCACGGCTGCCCCTACCCGGCGCCGGAGCTCGCCGAGATCATCGCGAAGACCAGCGTCGAGGTGCTGATCGACCGGCTGCCCGATCTGGTGCTGTCCGAGGAGCTCGAATGGCGCTCGTCGGTGTGGACCCGCGGCCTGGTCCGGCTCCCGGTGACCTTCACCCCGACGTACGTGCCCTGAGCCGCTCGCGGGCCGTCAGGTGGCCGGCGCTTCCACGGTCTCCTGTGGAATCGCGGTCTCGACGTCCTCGGCGTCCACAGTCGTCTGCGGCGCCGGGAGGCTCGGTTCCACGGTGGCGGTCAGTGGGCTGGGATCGGTGGCGAACCGCTCGCGGCAACGGGCCGCCAACCGTCGACTTCCAACAGTCATGGCAACTCTCCTCGTCCGTCCCATGACTACCCCGATCGCGGGAGTTCATCCCTTCGTTCCCACCGTCGCGTCGAACCGGAACTCGAGGAGGCTGCGGCCGCCGGACACCGTGGTCATCGTGTCGAGGACCAGTCCGTGCGCGGCGGCGAGCGTGCGGAACTCGTCGGCCCGGCGTTCGCGGCCGCCGTAGAGGGTGAGCATGACGAGGTCGATCCCGGTGCTCGCGTGCTCGCCGCCCACCGGTTCCACGACGAGCACGCGGCTCGCGGGGGTGGCGGCCTCGACGCACCGGGACAGGATCCGGTCGGCGTGCTCGTCGTCCCAGTCGTGGAGGATGTCGACCATCAGGTAGGCGTCCGCGCCCGCCGGGAGCGGGTCGAAGAAGCTGCCCGCGGTCACCTCGGCCCGGTCGCCGAGGCCTGCGTCGGCGAAGGTCTGCCGGGCGTCGGCCGCGGTGGGGGCGAGGTCGAGGAGGTGGCCGCGCAGCCGTGGGTTGGCGGTGAGGATGGCGGCGAGCAGGTGGCCCCGGCCGCCGCCGACGTCGACCAGGGTGCCGAAGCGGGACCAGTCGAACCCGGCGACGATCTGCGGGACCTCGTCGCGGAGCCGCCGGGTCATCTGCCGGTCGAACGACGCCCGCAGGTGGGGGTGCTCGGCGAGGTCGGCCCAGAAGTCCTGGCCGTAGCGGCGTGAGTAGGCCTCCTGGCCGGTCGTGACGCTGTGGGCCAGCTCGACGAGCGCCAGCTCACCTCGGCCGCCCGCGGTGTCGAGGTGCAGGAGGGTGGCCAGCATGTTCCCGGCGTCGGCGCGGAGGTGCGCGCCGAACGCGGTGGTCCGGTAGCCGGTGGCGGTCCGTTCGACCACGCCGAGGGTCGTGAGGTGGTTCAGCAGCAGCGTGAGGCCGACCGCCGAGACGTCGAGCTCGGGTGCCAGGCGGGCGGGATCGTCACCGTCACCGGCCAGCCGCTCCGGCAGGCCCAGGGTGACCGCGACCCGCAGGGCCATCGGGGTGGCCAGTCCGGCCAGGCGGGAGAGTTCTGCGATGGCGTTCTCGTTGTGCACCACGACGATCCACGGTGCCAGGTCTGTCAACCGGGATCCGGCACGGCCGCACCGCGACCCCCCGGGTCGCGGTGCGGCCGTGTTCGCTCTCGTCAGCCGGTCACGAGGCTGAGGCCGTACGCGGACAGGATCGGGTTCACCGGCTGGAAGTAGCAGGTGGCCGAGTTGCCGCCGGACACGACGCCCTGGGCCTGGTCGCCCGCGATGAACGCGCCACCGGAGTCACCCGGCTGGCACAACGCGTCCGTCGCGGTGAGGCCGGACACCGAGCCCTCCGGGTAGTTCACGGTCTGGTTCTTCGCGCCGATGCTGCCCTGGGTGACACCGGTGGTGGAGCCGGACTTGCTGACCGCCGCGCCGGTCTCGGCCTCCGTCGACCCAGCGACGGCGCCGACGCCGCTCACCTGGCCGACCGGGTTCCAGTCGCCGCTGGTCTGCACCCAGGCGTAGTCGGCGCCCGGGAACTGGGAGCCGCCCCACGAGCCGAGCGCGGCACCGTCCTTCGACAGCGCGCCGCCGCCGGTCAGCGCCTCGCAGTGGCCCGCGGTCACGAAGCCGCCGCCCACGGAGAAACCGACCGAGCAGCGGGACGACCCGATGTTGTACGCCTCGCCGCCCTGGATGTCGGCGAACAGCCGTGGCCGGTCCGCCGACTCGGTGATGCGGACGTCGGTCACCCCGGCGGCCGCGGCGAACGCGCGCCCTTCTTCCGCCGTGCCCGGCAGCACGGTCATGTTGACCGCGTTGTTCCGCACGTCGACGCCCCACACGGTCACCGAGTCGGGTGCCGTGGCCTCGGCCGCGTTCATGCCGGCCACCATCGTGTCCAGGTCGGCCTCGCTGTGCCGCACGACCTTCGCGACCGCGCCCGCGGCGGCGACCTCCCCGGCCCGTGCCGCGTCGGTGACCGCGACGACGAGGTTCCCGTTCTCCAGCCACGAGCCACCGAAGTCGGCGCCGAGGTCCGTGCTCAGCACGTCGGCGGTCCTGGCCAGTGCCATGTCGTCCACGGCGGGAGCCGCGGTCGCGGTGCCGCCGAGCGGCACCGCGAGGGCGAGTGCCGTCAGCCCGGCGCTCGCGAGCAGGGCGGTTTTCCTTGTGGTCACGGTCGTCTCCTTCGCAGGGTGCGCAGAGCGCTTGGTCGGGTGAGACGGTCGACCGGTCCAATCCGTTATAACGTCGCGTATCCGCCCGGGACAAGATCTGTGGCCGGAGACCAGACGAAAGTAGTGTCGCCGGCTACGCCCGCGTTCCGGGGCCGCCACGCGTCTCCGGTCCATTGAGGACAGAGACGTGCGGCGCCCGTGCGAGGGGCCACGACCTCACAGCCAGTCGTGCTCGCGTGCGTAGCGCGCCGCCTCGTGGCGGGTGCGGGTCTGGGTCTTCTGCATCGCGTTGGAGAGGTAGTTGCGCACCGTGCCCTCCGCGAGGTGGAGCTGTGTCGCGATGTCCGCGACCGAGTACCCCTCGCGGGTCGCCCGCAGCACGTCGATCTCCCGGTCGGTGAGCGGGCAGTCGTCGACGACGGCGAGCGCGGAGACGTCCGGGTCGATCCACCGCTTGCCTTCGTGCAGGGTCGCGACGACCGACGCGATGTGCGCGGGCTCGGCCGACTTGCTGACGAAGCCCTGGACGCCGAGCTTGAGCGCCTTGCGGAGCACCCCGGGCCGCGCGTGGCGGGTCAGCATGAGGATGACCTGCTCCGGCCGTTCCCCGCGGATCTCCGCGACCGCGCCGAGTCCGTCCACATTGGGCATCTCCAGGTCGATGACGAGCACGTCGGGCCGGTGTGCCAGCGTGGCCCGCACGGCCGCCGCGCCGTCCTCCGCCTCGGCGAGCACGGTGATCTCACCCTCGAGCGGGAGCAGCGCGGCCATCGCCTTGCGGAGGAGGGCCTCGTCGTCGGCCAGCACCACGGTGGTCACCGGTTCTCCCGGGGGTGCGGGAACGCCGCGGCCGTTCGGAAACGTCCGTCCTCCTGTGCCACCGTCAGTTCCCCTCCGTTGTCCGCCACCCGCTGCCGCAGGGTCGCCAGTCCCCTGAGCTCGGGCAGCGGGGTGTCCGGTACGCCGTCGTTGACGATGGTGATCCCCGCCTCCGACAGGGTGATGCGCACCTGCGTGGCGTCCGCGTGCCGCAGGATGTTGGTCGTCGTCTCCCGGAGGACCTGGCCCAGCAGCTCGCCGGCCCGAGTGTCCACTTCGGCCGGCCGGTCTGCGCGCACGCGGATGCCGGCCGCCTCGAAGAGGTTCTTCGCGTTCTCCAGCTCCACGGACAGGTTGAGCCGCCGCTGCGCGTAGGCGAGTTCCTTGGTCTGCTTGATGGTGTCGCCGACCAGCGCGTGGATCTCCCGCAGCTCGCCGGCCGCCCGGTCGGCGTCGGAGCGCACCAGCTTCTCCGCCAGCGCGACCTTGAGCTTCACCACGTGCAGCGTGTGGCCCTGGATGTCGTGCAGCTCGCTCGCGAACCGGATGCGCTCCCGCGCGACGGCCAGCTCCGCCTCGTGTTCCCGCGCCTCCTCCAGCTCCGCCAGGAGGTCGTAGAACCGCTGGTTCGCGAACATGAACCCGAGCGTCAGCACCGCGACACCGCCGGGGATCAGCACGAACTGGAGCAGCTCGTCCGATGTGTCCTCATGGGACACCAGGAGCCGCACCGCGCCCACCCCGGCGACGTAGGCGACCAGGCCGAGCGCCGCCACGATCCGGTGGCGCGGCAGCTGCGGGACGACGAGCGGCCCCACGATGGTGAGGCCGTAGAACGCCGTCCCGCTGTCGGCCACCAGCGTGCCGAACAGCCACACCGCCGCCGTGACGGCCAGGCAGGGGACCGCGACCCCCAGCAGGCCGCCCATCGCCCACCGCACCACGGCCACGATCGCCGTCCCCACGCCCACGACGAGGACGACGGCCTCCCACCACGTGTCGGAGTCGACCACCACCAGCAGTATCCCGACCGGGAGCAACGTCACGAGCTGGGTGGTGATGTCCAGCCTGCGCATCCGGTCACGCGTCGCCTCGGTGCGCTCGGACAGCTCGCTGGACGGGCTCATGCCGCCAGGGTAGAGGCCCGTCGCGCGCGGTCACCAGTGACGCCACGTCATGTCCGCGACCGCGAAACGTCATGCCGAAGAGGTGACGTGGCCGCACTGCCGGTCCGGCGCCGCGACGGCTGAGATCAGTGGCATGACCTCTGCACCCGTCATCGACGTCGAACGACTGAACCTGTCCTATGGCGACTTCCACGCCGTGCGGGACCTGACCTTCCACGTGCGGCGCGGCGAGTTCTACGCGCTGCTCGGCACCAACGGCGCCGGGAAGACCTCGACCCTGGAGATCATCGAGGGCCACCGCACGGCCACCTCGGGAGCCGTGCGGGTCTTCGGGCAGAGCCCGCGCGCCCGGCGCGCGGTGCGGCCGAGGATGGGGATCATGTTGCAGGAGAGCGGGTTCTCACCGGACCTGACGGTGCGCGAGTCGGTCCGGTTGATCGGGCGGCTCACCGAACGCACGGACCAGGTCGACCGCGTGCTCGGGGTCGTCGACCTCACGCACAAGGCGGGCACGAAGGTGTCCCAGCTGTCCGGCGGCGAGAAGCGCAGGCTGGACTTCGCCACCGCGGTGTACGGCACGCCGGAGCTGATCTTCCTGGACGAACCCACCACCGGTCTGGACATCCAGTCCCGGGACGACCTGTGGGACGCCGTGGACCGGCTGCGCGAGGACGGGTCCACCGTCGTGCTCACCACGCACTACCTCGAAGAGGCCCAGCAGCGCGCCGACCGCATCGGTCTCATGCACAAGGGCACCTTCCACCGGGAAGGGACCGTCGCCGACCTGACGCGGACGCTCCCGTCGGTCATCCGCTTCACCCTTCCCGTGCCCGCTCCCGTGCTGCCGCTGCAGGCCACGCGCAAGAACGACGGGAAGTTCGTCGTGGAGACCTTCGCGCTGAACAAGGACCTCCACACCCTGCTCGGCTGGGCGCAGGACAACGCGGTGGACCTGCGCGACCTGGAGGCCGGGCCGACCCGGCTCGACGACGTCTTCCGCGCCATCGGCAACTGAACTCCCCTACCGGACAAGGACATTCCCATGCTCACCATCGCGTTCAGCGAACTGGTCCAGATCTTCCGCAACCGGCTCGTGCTCGTCACGAGCCTCGTCATCCCCGTGGCCGTCAGCGCGTTCTTCGTCAGCAGGCACGAGGTGTTCGCGGAGCTGGGCGGCCTCGGCTACATCGCGGCGGTGGTCGTGTTCACCGTGGCGGCGTTCGGCCTCTACACCACCACCGTGACCACCCTGGCCTCCCGCAGGCAGAACCTCTTCCTCAAACGACTGCGTTCCACCGCCGCGAGCGACGCGGGCATCCTCTCCGGACTGCTCCTCCCCATCACCGTCATCACGCTGGTCCAGGTGACCGCGATACTCGCCGTGTTCGCCGGGGTCACCGGCACCCCGGCCAACGTCCCGCTGCTGGTGGCGGCCGTCGCCGCGACGGTGGTGATGATGCTGGGCCTCGGGCTGGCCACGGCAGGGCTGACGAACTCACCCGAGCACGCGCAGGTGACCACGCTGCCCATCAGCATCGGCACCATCGCCGTGGCCAGCTGGGTGGGCCTCACCGGCACCGAGGAGCTGACGCTGCTCAAGCGCCTGCTGCCCGGCGGTGCGGCCACCGAATTGGTCGGCAACGCCTGGGACGGCGGCGTCGCGGTGCCGGACTCCCTCGTACTGCTGGCACCCACCCTGGGCTGGGTCGTCGTCGCCGTGGCGCTGGCGTCCCGCTTCTTCCGCTGGGAACCCCGCCGTTGACGGTTCACCGTTTCGTGTACTGGGGCGAGGTCCACCGAGCGTCGCGGCCACCGGCTGTCGATCATCGAACGCGTGCCGCCCCACGATGGTGTCCGGAAAGGACAGACAATGGCAACCACCGTTACCGGACAGTTCCGCCGCGACCGCTTGTCCGATCCGGACACCGTGCGCGCCGCGATCACGGACGTCTGGTCCGGCCGGCCGGTGATCGTCGTCGACGAGGACCGGGAGGACGAGGGACACCTGATCATGGCCGCCGAGCACGCCACGGCGCACGCGCTCGCGTTCTACCTGCGGCACACGAGCGGGCTGATCTGCGCGCCGATGGCACCGGAGGTCGCGGACCGGCTGCGCCTGCGGCAGATGGTCGACGACAACGAGGATCCGGCCGGCACGGCGTACACCGTGTCCGTCGACGCCGCGGCCGGCATCGAGTCCGGCATCTCCGCGGCGGACCGCGCCTGCACCCTCCGGCTCCTCGCGGATCCCGCCACCACGGCGGAGATGGTGCGCAGGCCCGGGCACGTGTTCCCCCTGCGCGCCAACGCGGGCGGCCTCGCAGGGCGCCGCGGCCACACCGAGGCCGCGGTGGCGCTGGTGCGCCTGTCCGGTCTCGCGCCGGTCGCACTGATCAGCGCTGTGTGCGACGACGACGGGAGCGTCGCCCGGCTGCCCCAGCTGCGTGCGCTGGCAGGCAGGCACTGGCTGAACGTCGTGTCCATCGACCAGATCGTCGCGTTCGCGCCGCCCGCGCTCTGATGCGCGCCCGGTGCGCGGTAGTCCTCGTGCGGTCAGGCGATCCGTCCGCTCAGCCCACCGCGGCTGTGTCCACTGTGTCCACGGGGCCTCTCGTACAGGACGGTGTCGAGGTCGTCGAGACCGG
The DNA here is from genome assembly GCF_014203735.1 of Actinophytocola algeriensis. Lineage (GTDB taxonomy): Bacteria > Actinomycetota > Actinomycetes > Mycobacteriales > Pseudonocardiaceae > Actinophytocola > Actinophytocola algeriensis. The sequence goes on from NZ_JACHJQ010000005.1 coordinate 113,151, forward strand.
TCGCCCGGCGCAGCGGGACCGGTTCGAGGTGACCGACGCGGTGGTCGTCCTCCCGCAGCGCGGTGACGAAGCGGGCCACGTGCCGGGGCGGCGGGACGACGGTGGTGCCGCCGAGGTGGCGGAGGACGGTGAGACCGTCCGACGGGGACTCGATCGCGGCGGACCAGCCGTGGACCTCGTCCCAGAGCAGGGCGACGTCGTGGTCGGGGTAGCCGGGCAGCCGCTCGTCGAGGGCCACGTAGGCCGAGACGGGGGTGTCGTGGTCGACGGTGCAGGACTCGAGGCCGACGCCCAGTGCGGTCGTGACGTCGGTGAGGTAGGCGCGCAGCGCGGTGAGCGCGGGGTGGGGGTATCCGGTGGGGATGTCGAGTGACGCGGTCACGGTGGGTCTCCCGTGCGGGAAGGGACCGGCGATGCCGGTGCACCGGTCCCTTCCCGGGTCGGTCCGTCAGGCCTGGATCTCTTTGCGGTCCTCGCGGGTGCCCGCGATCTCGATGCGCCTCGGCTTGGCCTTCTCGGCGACCGGGATCCGCACGGTCAGGACCCCCGCCGAGTAGTCGGCGGAGATGTGGTCGGTGTCGAGGGTGTCGCCGAGGAAGAGCTGGCGGGAGAAGACGCCGAGCGGGCGTTCGGTGACCTGCATCTGCACGTCGTCACCGCCGGGGAGAGGCCTGCGCTCGGCCTTGACGGTCAGCACGTTGCGTTCGATGTCGACCTCGATCGCCGAGGGGTCGACGCCGGGCAGGTCGAAACAGACGACGAACTCGTTGCCGGCGCGGTAGGCGTCCATCGGCATCGCGGCCGGCTTGGACCAGGTTCCGGGGGTTGCGGTGCCCAGTACCTGCTGGGCGAACCGGTCCAGCTCACGGAACGGGTCGGTGCGCATCAACATCGGTGTCCACCTCCTGGCTGTCGGGTCTGGTGTCAACACGCACCACAGTTCTAACATGTCATCGAAAGGATGACAAGTATCAAGTCGTCGATGGGATGACACATGGACGTGGACCCGGCCAGGACCGTGCGGGATGTGCACGACGTCGTGCTGGCGGCCCGACGCGGCGACGTGGAGCCTGCCCGGCTCCTCGCCGCGCTGGCCGCGCTGCGCTCGGTGCGCGAGCAGCTCGGCGAGTGGGAACCGGAACTGATCGCGGTGGCGAGGACGGGCGGGCTCAGCTGGGCCGCGCTCGCGCCCGCGCTCGGGGTGGCGAGCAGACAGGCCGCGGAGCGGCGGTTCCTGCGGTTGCAGCCGTCCGCCACGGGGGAGCGGACGGGCGAGGCCCGTGTCGACGCGGAGCGGGACCGCCGTGCGGGCGACCGCGCGGTGGCCGACTGGGCGCGACGCAACTCGGCTGTGCTGCGGCAGGTCGCCGGCCAGGTCAGCGCCCTGACCGGCCTGGACACCGCGGCGCGCGACACCGCCGACCGGGTCGGCTCGGCCCTGGGCGACGACGACGTCGCGACGTTGCTGCCACACCTGGCCGCCCTTCGCGGACAGCTGTCACCGGAGCACGCAGGCCTCTCCGCACGACTCGACGCGATCAGCGACCAGGCCGAGCAACTGCGCCAGGAAGCCGTCGGCAACCGCCGCACACGCAACACCTGACCCGCGTCAGGCGGCTTCCCAGTAGACGTCGTTCGAGCGGATGGTCTCGCCGTCCAGGTCGGCGTTGACGTGGACCGTCTTCCCGATGCCCGCGTAGGCGAACTGGTTGTCGACCGCGTAGCCGTTGGCGTCCGTGGTGAACGTGTGGCCTTCGTTCGAGTAGCCCGGTTCGGTCGACTGCGGGTCCACGAAGATCTGGGCGTTCGGCGGGAACCCGACCAGCTCGACGTGCATCCACGCGCAGCCGGGCAGCGCGCCGCAGTGCTGGGTGGTCGCGGGACCGCGGCTCAGGTTGACCTTCGCGGTGGCACCGGGAGGCTGGCCCGTGATGATCGTCGCGGACTGGCCAGGCACCTGCCGCCCGGCCGGGTCCGTGGTGACCGGCGTGACCGTGATGGTCAGCTCCTGGTCGATCTGGACGTCGTTCAGCATCATCGACGTGCCGGTGACCGTCAGCTGCCGGACCCCCACGACCTCCACCACGTAGTGCAGGAGCGGGCCGGTGCCCATGTCGGCGGGCGCGGCCCAGTTCGCGGTCACGGTCGAGCCCGCGGTGTCGTTGTCCGCGGTGAGGTTCGTCGGCGCCGAGGCGGCCCGGAACGGCGGCGCCGGGATAACCGGGTTGGCCGACGCGCCGGGGCCGGTGCCCTTCGCGTTGGCCGCGGCCACGGTGAACACGTAGCTCGTGCCGTTGGCCAGACCGCCGATGTTCGCGGTCCTGGCGCCCGGGCCCGCGGTCGTCCGGCCACCCGCCCAGGTGATCGTGTAGCCGGTGACCGGTGCGCGGTTGTCCGGGGCGGGACCCCAGTTGACCGTCGCGGTCGAGTCGCCCGCGGTCGCGTTCACGCCGGTCGGCGCACCCGGCGGGGACGCCGGGACAGCGGGTGGCGGCGGTGGCGGCGGTGGCGGCTCCCGCCGGGGCGGCGGCTGCGTCTCCTCCCGGTCCTGGGTGGGTGGTGGTTGCCGAGGTCCGGGGTCCGGGGTCCGCGTCGGCGGCTCGTTTCCTCCCCCCGGTGGCTCGCCCTGCTCGGCGCCACCGCGCGGCGGGGCCCCCTCGCCGGGTTTCCCGCCGGTGATCCGCACGTCGGTCAGCTCGCCGTCCTTGTCGACCACGACGACGTGCTCGCCTTCGGCGCCGTCCACGTAGATGCGGTCGTCCTCACCGCGGGTGATGTGCGGGTCGCCCGTCTCGGCGGGCAGGGTCCTCGACTCCTGGGGCTGGCCCTCGCTGTCGTACGTGGTGAGCGTGTCGGATTTCTTGTCGACCACCGCGACCACCTCGCCGGTGGACACCGGGCCGTCGTAGTCGCCGTCCGGCAGCGCCACCTCGACCGGGTCGGCCACCCGGTCGTCGGCGGTGTCGACCAGGTGCATGGTGCGGCCGTCGAGGATCGCGACCCGGCCCGCGACGTCGGTGGACGCGAGCCGCGCGTCCTCGGACACGTCCACGCCGAGGTCCCGGGCGGGGCCGAGCCCGTCGTCGGCCACCGCGTGCACGGTGTCGGCGGTGGTGTCGACGAACATGAGCCGGTCGCCGACCACGGTCAGCGCGCCGCCGTGGCCCTTGGGCAGCGCGATCGAACAGGACGGCGCCGTCGACCCGGCCGCCAGCTCGCACAGCAGCCCGGCGCTGGTCCTCGGCAGCCACAGCGTGCCGTCGCCGGTGGCGACCGGCACACCGACCGGGCCGCCGAGCGACACCGCGATGGACGGCTCACCGAGCCGCGCGACCTTGCCTTCCTGCTGGTAGACGAGGTACGGGCCGCCCGTGGTCTCCACGCCGACCGGGATGCTCCGCGACTCGGAGGTGCGGGTCTCCTCGACCTCGAGGCTGGACTTGCCGAACTCGGTGACCCGCGAGCTGCCCACCACGTAACCGCTGGTGTCGCCCTGGTAGACCCGGTCACCGGCGCTGCCGGGGACGTCGGCCCGCGCGTCGACGTCCCCGGTCGAGCCGTCGACGTGGAAGACCGCGCCGAGCGCGGAGTTGTACACCCAGTGGCCCGGCAGCAGGAACTGCACGGCGGACACCGGGTTCGCCGCGCCGGTCACGGCGGCGACCACCGCGGCCACACACGCCACGACCACCGCCACGACCGGGAGGCGAGCACGCCACGTAGCGAGACGTGCCTTCGGAGTCATGCCCACACGGTAGAAGTAGTCCTCGGCGAAAGACCAATCCGTGGCAGCAACCGGACAGCCCGGTTGCGGCCACACCCGCTGTCAGCCGTGGGCGGCCGCGTGCTGGTCGTCGGAGTCGTAGGAGCCATCCGGGTTGAGGTGGCCCTCGTCGATGACGACCCACTCGTCGTCGCCCGTGTTGGAGGCGATCGTGACGTCGCCGTCGGGGGTGATCACGGCGGCCTCGTCGGCCTGGCCGTCGTCGTTCGTGTCGGTGAACACGTACGTCGTGCCGTCTTCGCCCGCCACCACGGCGGTGTCGTTCTTGCCGTCGCTGTCGGTGTCGTAGGTGGCCGGGCCCGCGTTCACGTCCTCGCCGGGCAGGTCGACGGTCATGTCGTCCTCGCCTGCCTCGTAGTCCGCGTCCGGGGCGTCGGTGCCGGTGCTGTCGTCCGTGCCGCCTTCCGTGCTGTCGTCCGTGTCGTCGTCCGTGTCGTCGTCCGTGTCGTCGTCCGTGTCGTCGTAGGTGCCGCCGTCGGTGCTGTCGTCGGTGCCGTCGTCCGTGCCGTCGCCGGTCGGGGTCGGCAGTGCCTCGACGTCCTCCTCGTGCCACTCGCCGGTGGTCCCGTCGTACTCGGCGCCGGTGACCACGTCGCCGTTCGCGTCGAACTCGACCGCCACGTCGGCCACCCCGTCGCCGTCGGTGTCCGCGAACGCGATCGCGCCGCCGTCTTCCGTCTCGACCACCGCGGTGTCGTTCTTGCCGTCGCCGTCGAAGTCGAAGTTCTCCTCGACGACGTACTCCTCGCCGTCGATGTCGACGGTCAGCTCGTCGTCGCTCGCGCCATCGGCGAAGTCCTCGATGTGGTCATAAGGCACGTCCACGGCCTGCCCCCTCCGGAAAAGGTGATCTGTCGCGGGGTTGGAGGGGGCGGTGGCCACTTCGGTTCCACAGAGGACACCGGTCGGTAGGCGGCGGGCCCCGGAATGTTCCTGGCGGCCGGTCGCGACCCCTCGCGGGGAGTAGGGGCCGGATGCGTGGGTACTGCCTCTGGCACGTCCCATCACGAGGAGGAACCCAGTGGCCCCCAAGAAGCCGGGCAAGCTCGTCAAGGCAGCCCTTGAGAAGGCGGTCGAGAAAGTCACCGAAATGGTGAACCCGCCGATTCCCGGTGCCCCGAACAGCGAGCCGCCATCCCTCGACGAACCGACCGAGCCACGTGGTCCGCTGCCGCCCAAGCACGACCAGACCGGCCCGGAGACGGTGACGCCGACGGGTGCGCCGACCGGTGCCCCCAAGCAGGCGAAGGGGCAGCAGGGCGAGTACCTCACCACGTCGGCGGGCGCGCGGCTGTACGACACCGACCACTCGTTGAAGGCGGGGGAGCGGGGCCCGACGCTGCTGCAGGACCACCACCTGCGCGAGAAGGTCATGCACTTCGACCACGAGCGGATCCCCGAGCGGGTCGTGCACGCGCGTGGCTACGGGGCGCACGGCGTGTTCGTCGGCTACGGCAGCGCCGCGAACGTGTGCAAGGCCGCGTTCCTCGGCGATGGGGTCGAGACCCCCGTGTTCGTGCGGTTCTCGACGGTCCTCGGGTCGCGCGGGTCGGCCGACACCGTCCGCGACACGCGGGGGTTCGCGACGAAGTTCTACACCCAGGAAGGCAACTTCGACCTGGTCGGGAACAACATCCCGGTGTTCTTCATCCAGGACGGGATCAAGTTCCCCGACGTCATCCACGCCGGCAAGCCGCACCCCGACCGGGAGATCCCGCAGGCGCAGAGCGCGCACGACACGTTCTGGGACTTCGTCTCGACGCACACCGAGGCCACCCACCACGTCATGTGGAACATGTCCGACCGCGGCATCCCCCGGTCCTACCGGACGATGGAGGGCTTCGGCGTCCACACCTTCCGCCTCGTCAACGAGGCGGGGGAGACCGCGCTCGCGAAGTTCCACTGGAAGCCGAAGCTGGGCGTGCACTCCCTGGTGTGGGAGGAGGCGCAGATGATCAGCGGCCTCGACCCGGACTTCCACCGCCGCGACCTCGCCGACGCCATCGAGTCCGGCGCGTACCCGCAGTGGGAGCTCGGCGTCCAGGTCCTCCCGGACACGCCGCGCCAGACGTTCGAGGGCATCGACCTGCTCGACCCGACGAAGATCGTGCCGGAGGAGCTCGCACCCGTGCAGCCGATCGGGATGCTCACGCTCAACCGCAACCCCATGAACTACTTCGCGGAGACCGAGCAGGTCGCGTTCCACCTCGGGAACCTGGTGCCGGGCATCGACGTCACCGACGACCCGCTGTTCCAGGCACGGCTGTTCTCCTACCTCGACACCCAGCTGACCAGGCTCGCCGGGCCGAACTTCAACCAGATCCCGATCAACCGCCCGCACGCGCCGGTCAACGACATGTTCCGGGACGGCTTCCACCAGCACGCGGTGCACGCCGGTGTCGCCCCGTACAAGCCGAACACCCTCGACGGCGGCAACCCCTTCGAGGCGCGCCCGGAGGACCGGCCGTTCGTGGAGGTGGCGCAACCGCTGGCGAAGTCCGTGAAGGTCCGGCAGTCGCCGACGTCGTTCTCCGACCACTACACGCAGCCGAGGCTGTTCTGGCAGAGCCTGTCACCGGTGGAGAAGGAACACGTCGTGCGTGCGTTCACCTTCGAGCTCGGCAAGTGCTACGAGCAGGCGGTCAAGGAACGCCAGCTGATGGTGCTGGCCAACGTGGACCCCGTGCTGTGCAAGGAGGTCGCGCAGGGTCTCGGGCTGCCGGCGCCGAGCGCCACCGGGCGGCCGAGGAGGGTCGTGCCGAGCCCGGCCCTGTCCCAGGTGGGGCAGACGTGGCCGACCGACGGGCGCATCATCGGGATCGTCGTCGACCCGGCCGACCTCGACGGCGTGCGGACGGTCCGGGAGACCATCCTGGCGGCGAGCATGGTGCCGCTGCTGATCGCGCCGACCGGCGGTCCGCTCGACGCGGACAGCGGGCTCGTCGCCCAGCGTACGTTCCTCACCGCCCGGTCGGTCGAGTTCGACGCCCTGATCCTCGCGGGCAGCCCGCCGCCCGGGCCGGACGCGGTGCCCGCACGGGACGCGAAGGCGGGCGCACCGGGCGGTGCCGTCGATCCGCGCGTGGTCCTCATGGTCCAGGAGTGCCACCGCCACGCGAAGGCGATCGGTGCGTGGCGCGGTGGCCGCGCCGCGCTCGAGGCCGCCGGGTGTACCACGGGGCCTGGCATCGTGCTCGACGACGAGCCGACGAACGTGCTGACGAAGATGGCGGAACTGCTCGCCGCCCACCGCGTGTGGGAACGGTTCCCCGCGACGATCTCCTGAAGGGGCCGGTCGTGACCGAAGCACTCACCGAGGACGAGCTCGCGTTCCTCCGCGAGATGTTCGACCTCGCCCGCGGCGGCGCCACGGAGCAGCTGGCCGCGGCGGTCGACGCGGGCATCCCGGTGAACCTCACCAACGAGGCGGGCGACACCCTGCTCATCCTGGCCGCGTACCACGACCACCCGGACACGGTGCGCGCGCTGCTCGAGCGGGGTGCCGACACCGCGCGGGTCGACGACCGGGGACAGACTGCGCTCGGGGCGGCCGTCTTCCGCCGTTCCGAGCGGGCCGTCGCCGATCTGCTCGCCGCGGGTGCCGACCCGGCTCTCGGCGCCCGTTCCGCACTGGACATCGCGCGCTTCTTCGACCTACCGGAAATGTCGGCGCTTCTCGACACGCAAGGGGTGAACGGGACGACCTGAGGTTTGAGATCAACGCTGTTGGTAACCCGGTGCCCGTGGACACCAGGTTGGGTGTGGCCTGTGCGCTGGTCTGTGCCACCGTGCTGGCAGGTTGCGCCGCGGAAGGCCCCCGGAACGACGCGGCGGAGACCGCGTCGCGGTTCCTGCGCGCCGCCGCGGACGGTGACACGGCGGCCGCGTGCGCACTGTTGAGCCCGCGTACCCGCGAGGACCTCGTCACCAGCGACGGTCCGTGCGAGGAGTCGTTGCCCGCCGGCGAGCTGACCGGGACGGTGGCCGGTTCGGACACGTGGTCCGAATGGGCCAAGGTCGACACCGACGCGGGTGCGTTGTTCCTGACGGAGTTCGAGTCCGGTTGGCTGGTATCGGCCGCGGGCTGTCAACCGGAGCGGGACGCGCCCTACCGCTGCCTGGTGGGGGGCTGAGATGCGCCATCCGATCTTCGTGATCTACCTCGCCGGGGTGCTCCTCGGGTTGGCGTACTTCATCGTCGTCGGGCTGCTGCGGCTCTAGGGGGCACGGGTGAAACGGACTCTGCGGGACAACGGTCTTGGCATCGTCTTCGGGCTGCTGTTCCTCGGTTCGCTCGTCGGGCAGGCGATCTCGGGGCAGGCCGACTACAACAACCAGCAGGTCGTCGACGGTGGGCCGACCGTCTCGCTGGGCCAGTACGTCACCTCCAGCGACTTCGCCGTCGACGTGGCCGAGAACTGGCAGTCCGAGTACCTGCAGTTCTTCCTCTACCTCCTGCTGACCGTGTGGCTGGTCCAGCGCGGGTCGCCGGAGTCCAAGCCGCCGAGCCGGATCGGCAGGGAAACCGACGAGCAACAGGAAGTCGGCGAACACTCCACAGAGGACTCACCGAAGTGGGCTCGCGCGGGTGGCTGGCGCACCACGGTGTTCTCCAGTTCGCTGGGGCTCGTGATGGGCGGGCTGTTCCTGCTGTCGTGGCTCGCCCAGTCCATCGCCGGGCTGGTCGTGTACAACGCCGACCAGTTCGCCGCGCACGAGGACGCGGTCGGCTGGCTGCAGTACGTCGGCAGCGCCGACTTCTGGAACCGCACGCTGCAGAACTGGCAGTCGGAATTCCTCGCCATCGGCTCGATGGCGGTGCTCAGCATCTACCTCCGCCAGCGCGGGTCACCCGAGTCCAAACCCGTCGGCGCACCACACGTGATCACCGACGAGACCGGCTGACGAGGCAGGAGGACGGCACATGGCGGAGCGGGACGCGATCACGGACCCCTGGGGCGCGCGCACCCCGTACGGGCCGGGTGAGCGGTGGCCGGTGCGGGTCGACGGCCACCTCGCCGACGGCCTGACCGAGGACGACGTCGACCGGTGGGTGCCCACCGCGGCCGTGCTGCACTCCAACGGCGACGGCATGGAGCTCGCGGTCAGGGACGGGCGGATCGTCGGGGTCCGTGGTCGTGCGGACGACCGGGTCAACCACGGCCGCCTCGACGTCAAGGACCTGTACGGCTGGCAGGCGGGCAACAGCGCGGACCGGCTGACGACGCCACTCGTCCGCCGCGACGGTACCCTTCGACCGTCCACCTGGGACGAGGCGATGACGCGGATCACCGACCACGCCAAGGGGTTGCTCGCCGAGCAGGGGCCGAGCGCGCTGGGTTTCTACACGAGCGGTCAGTTGTTCGCCGAGGAGTACTACACCCTCGCCGCGATCGCGCACGGCGGCGTCGGCACCAACCACCTCGACGGCAACACCAGGCTGTGCACCGCGACCGCGGCGGCGGCGCTGAAGACGTCCTTCGGGTGTGACGGCCAGCCCGCGTCCTACACGGATGTCGACCACGCCGACGTGATCGCCCTGTTCGGGCACAACATGGCCGAGACGCAGTCCGTGCTGTGGACGCGCGTGCTGGACCGGCTGGCGGGTCCCAACCCGCCCGCGCTCCTGTGCGTCGACCCGAGGACCACCGAGGTCGCGAAGGCCGCGACCGTCCACCTGGCACCGATGCCCGGCACCAACCTCGCGCTGATGAACGGACTGCTGCACGAGATCCTCGCGAACGACTGGGTCGACCACGAGTTCGTGGACCGGTGCACGGTCGGGTTCGCCGACCTCGAGGCGATGGTGGCCGACTACCCGCCGGACCGGGTCGCGTCCATCTGCGGGGTGGCGGAAGGACAGCTCCGCGAAGCCGCGGCGTTGCTCGGGCACGCGGAGCGGTTGCTGTGCACGGTGTTGCAGGGGTTCTACCAGTCCCACCAGGCGTCGGCGGCGTCCGTGCAGGTGAACAACGTCGTGCTGGTGCGCGGCATGCTCGGGCGCCCGGGGTGCGGTGTGCTGCAGATGAACGGCCAGCCCACCGCCGAGAACACCAGGGAGTGCGGCGCGGACGGTGACCTGACCGGGTTCCGCAACTGGGCCAACGACGCGCACGTCGCCGAACTGGCCGACCTCTGGAACCTCGACGTCGGCCAGATCCCGCACTACGCCCCGCCCACGCACCTCATGCAGCTGATGCGGTACGCCGAGAACGGCACCCTGCGGTTCCTGTGGGTGTCGGCCACGAACCCCGCCGTGTCGTTGCCGGAGCTGTCCCGCGTCCGGGCGGTGCTCGGGCAGGACCGGCTGTTCCTGGTGGTGCAGGACGCGTTCCTCACCGAGACCGCCGCGCTCGCCGACGTGGTGCTGCCCGCCGCGATCTGGGGTGAGAAGACCGGCACGTTCACCAACGCCGACCGCACCGTGCACCTGTCGGACAAAGCGGTCGACCCGCCCGGCGAGGCACGTGCCGACCTCGACATCTTCCTCGACTTCGCGCGGCGCATGGGTTTCCGGGACAAGGATGGTGCGGCGTTCCCGCCGTGGCAGGACCCCGAGTCCGCGTTCGAGGCGTGGAAGAAGGCCTCCGCGGGCCGCCCGTGCGACTACACGGGACTGAGCTACGAGCTGCTCCGTGCCAGGGGCGGCGTGCAGTGGCCGTGCAACGAGGACAACCCGGACGGCACCGAACGGCTCTACACCGACGGCAGGTTCTTCGCCGACCCCGACTACTGCGAGAGCTACGGCCGCGACCTGATCACCGGCGCCCCAGCCGAACCGGACCAGTACCGGGCCGAGAACCCCGACGGCAAGGCACTCATCAGGGCCGCCGAGTACCTGCCGCCGCACGAAACGCCCGGCGACGACTTCCCGTTCGCGCTGATCACCGGCCGCACCATCTACCACTTCCACACCCGCACGAAGACCGGGCGCGCACCGGAACTGAACGACGCCGCACCGGACGTGTGGGTCGAGATGTCCCCCTCGGACGCGGCGGCAGCGGGCCTCGGCGAGGGTGACCTCGCCGAGGTCACCACCCCGCGCGGCGCTGTCCGCGCACGCGTGCGGATCGGCGGCATCCGCGAGGGCGTGCTGTTCCTGCCGTTCCACTACGGCTACTGGGACACGGACTCGGGCGGTGACAAGGCGGGCCGTGCCGCGAACGAGCTGACCATGACCGACTGGGACCCGGTGTCCAAGCAGCCGCTGTTCAAGACCGCCGCGGCCGCCGTCAGCCGCGTGCCCGACGAGGACACCAGGGGAGACGTCACATGAAACTCGGACTGGCGCTGCGGGAACTGCACCGCGCGGAGCGCTCCCTCGCCCGCGACCTGCTCGCCGTGGCCGACCGCCACCACGTCGAGCACGAGATCCACCACGTCGCCAACGACCTCGTCCTGTGGTCGGCGGACCACCTGAGCGGCATCGCCGACGCGGCGCGGCGGTACGACCTGGACCTCGATCCCGGCCTGCCCGGCCGGGGCCCAGGGGCGGCACTCCGCGCGAAGCTCAGCGACCTGACCGGACGGTTCGCGGCGCCGGGGCTGCTGTTGCTGGCCGACCTGCGCAGGCTGCACCGCAAGGCCGCCGGGGTCTCGCTCGACTGGGAGCTCGTCGCCCAGGGCGCGCAGGCCGTGAAGGACACCGACCTCTTGGCCCTCACGCAGAAGTGCCATCCGCAGACCCTGCGCCAGCTCACGTGGACCAACGCGATGCTCAAAACCCTGTCGCCCCAGGTGCTGGCGAGCTGAGGCCGGGAGCGGTCACTCCGCGAACGTGTCCGGCCGGATCCGGTGTTGCAGCACCGCCTGGGCGACCTCGGTCAGCGGCAGGTGGTGGCTGAACGCGTGGGCGCGCAGGCGCAGCATCGCGTCGTCGAGGCTGATGTCGAGCCGGCCCGCGAGCATGCCGGTGGCGATGTTCACCTCGTCGTAGTGGCCGGGGAGGTCCGCGCGGGCCCACGGCGCCACCTCGTCGCCGCCCGCGTCGGCGAGCAGCGCCGTCGTCGTCAGTGCGGCGAGGGCGACCGCGTCGGCCAGGTGCTCCGCGTCGAGTGTGGCGGGGGTGCGGCGGTACAGGTCGAGGGTGCCGAGCCAGGTCGTGCCGGCCTGCAGGGGGAACGCGAAGGCCGCGCCGACACCCGCGCTCGCCGCCTCGCCCTCGAAACCCGGCCACTGGTGCCTGCCCGTGCCCATGTCGCCGACCAGCACCGGCTCACCGCTGGTGAAGGCGGCGACCCCGGGGCCCTCGCCCAGCGTGTACTGCAGCTCCTCCAGCTCCTCCGCCCACGCGTCGGTGGCCGCGACCAGCTGCTGCGTCCGAACCGTGGTCCGCACGGTGACCGCGGCGGCGTCGACGCCGAGCCGCTCCACGGCGACCGCGCAGACCACGCCGGCCCAGCCCGTGCCCGCCCGCTGGTCCGGCAGCCGCTCGGTGACCAGGCGCCACAGCCGCTCGTGACGTTGATCGCCCACTGTCCGCCACCTCCACGCTTTCCGACGTGAACGCACCTGACCCCCGGCAGGGTGCATCATCGCGCATCCGGTGCCGGGCCGTCGCCCTGCTCGCGGCGGGGTCAGAGTTCGGGCACGTCGAGCTCGGTGTGCCGGTCGGCGAGGGTGCGTGCGAGTTCCGCGAGCTTGATGTTCAGGTCCTGTGAGGTGCGGCGCAGCAGGTCGAACGCCTCTTCGGCGTTGATGCCCCTGCGGTTCATCAGGATGCCCTTGGCCTGCCCGATGACGTCCCGGGTCTCGAGCGCCTTGCGCAGTTCCGCCTCGCGCAGCTCGGCCAGCCGGACCGCCTCGGTGTGCGCCAGGGCGAGCGAGGCGTGGGTGGCGAGGAGCAGGGCGCGGTCGCGGGTCGACTCGTCGCCGAGCTTGCCGGGCTTGCGGCAGAAGATGTTCATGGCCCCGGACATGCGCGGCGGCTTCGCGTCGGCCACCAGCGCGGTCGACAGCACGGAGAGGAAGCCGAGGTCGGCGGCGGCCGGCCCGAAACGCGGCCATTGGGGTGTGGCGGCGAGGTCTCCGCTGTGGGTGCAGGCGGTGCCCTCCTTTCGTGCGGCGTCCAGGCACGGCCCCTCGTTGTAGCGGTACTGCAGCTGGTCGAGCTCGGTGCCGCGCGGATCGGTCTCCAGCGGCGTGTGCAGCCGCCCGTCCGAGGAGCGCAGCGTGATGCTGATCAGGTCGGCGTCCGGGATGACCGCCTGGACGGTGTGCATCACCAGGTCCAGGGCGCCCGCCACCGTGTCGGTGTGCAGCAGCGTCCTGGTCATCAGCGCGAACTGCCTGGCGAGCGGACTGTGGTCCGGGGTACCCGACATCGGGTGCGGCGCGTCCGGCGGTTCGGCGACGAATTCCGCCTTGTCCTGGGTCCAGTCGTAGTCCTGCACGGTGAGGCTCCGTCCCGCCGGGCTCGTTGGTCCGTTTCTTCACGCTACGCCCGTCACGGCCTGTCCACCGGTCGTGCCACCCCTTCGGCGTCCACCGGACCGGCGGGACTCACCGAGGTTGCGGGTCGTCGAGTTCGGGCAGGTCGAAGTCGGCGTGTTTGACGAGCGTCTCGGCGAGCTCGACGAGCTTGACGTTGAGGGTCTGCGAGGTGCGCCGGAGCACGGTGAACGCCTCATCGGCGTTCAGCCCGCGGCGACCCATGAGGATGCCCTTGGCCTGTCCGATGACGTCCCGCGAGTCGATCGCCCTGAGCAGCTGCTCGGCCTGCAGCTTCCCCTGGGTCACCTCGGTGGTGTGGGCCAGGGCCAGGGAGGCGTGGGTCGCCAGCAGCAGCGCCAGCGCCTGGTCGGCCTCCCGCAGCCCGCCGGGTCTCCTGGAGTAGATGTTGAGCGCCCCGGACAGGTGCGGCGGCCGCGCGTTGGGCAGCAGGGCCGTCGACAGCACCGCGAACAGGCCGCGCTCGGCCGCGGCGGGCCCGAACCGCGGCCACGCCTCGTCGGTGGCGAGGTTGTCGCTCGTCGCGACGGCGGGACCGGCCGAGTCGGCCGCGGCCAGGCACGGCCCTTCCTGCAGCTCGTACTGGAGCTGGTCCAGCTCGGCAGCGACCGGGTCGGTCTGTATCGGGGTGTGGAAGACCCCGTCCGAGGAGCGCAGGGTGACGCTCACGAGGTCGGCCCCCGGCACGACGTGCAGGGTCGCGTCGGCGACCTGCTGGAGCACGTCCCCGGTGGTGGTCGCGTCGAGCAGCGAGTAGGTGAGCGTGGCGAACTGCTGCGCCAGCGGACCCAGCGGCGCGCCGTGGTCCCGCTTCGGGGCAGGGCCGGTGGTGACGGCCGTGCGGCTGTCGGCCTGGAATCGGTCCTTGTCCCGGACCCAGTCCTCGTCACTGGGAGGCATCTGCGGCACCTTGGCTTCCCCTTACCACGTCGTGCACGTTGTCAGCCGTGCACGTTGTCGAAGGATCGTTGGGTGGGCGCCGACGCTACGCTGCTGAACCCCGGACGCGAGGTACGTGATCGCGCTGCTGCGCCCTGCTGGTCGGCAGGACGTGCACAGCTCGGGTCACTTTGCCAGAACTGTCCCCGGCGGGAGTCGCCGGGTTGACCTGTGTGCGGGCGGTATCGGCAGGTGGTCGCCGAGCACGCGAGGTTTCGACGCCCGGAGCGGGGGTACGCGTGCTGCGGAGCGTCAAACAGTCGGCGCGGGCACATCGGCTGTCGGGCCGGGGTCGGCCTGACGTTCATCTAGGGGTTCCCTTGCGTATCGCCATGGTCGCCGACACCCCCACCCGGTCCGAACAGGACTCACCACTGCCCGCCCTCGCGCACGCGTTGTCCGTGGCGGGCCACGAGGTGGCCCTCCAGGTGCAACAGGGGCCGAACCGGTCGAAGCGCTCCGTGACGCGGTTCGCCGACGTCCTCGCCGACCGGTGGCGCACCGAGAGACCCGATGTCGTGCACGCCTGTTCGACGTTCGCGGGCACGGCCGCGGTCAAGGCGGCGCGACGCGTCGGCGTGCCGGTCGTCTACGCCGTCGATGAGTCGCCCGTCACGGCCGACGACGCGGCGGTGCTGGCCGCCGCGGACCACGTGTTCGCGCCCTACGGCGGTCAACGGCCCGCACTGGTCCGCGCCGGGGTGCCGCGCTGGCGCATGTCGGTCCTGCCCTACGGGCTGGACGTGAACCACTTCACCCCCGACGGCGCGGGCGCGGAGACCAGGGCGGCGCGCCGCATCGTCTCCGTGGGCTCGGTCGAACCCGGTTCCGGGTTCGGCACCCCGGTCGCCGCGCTGCCCGCACTGCGCGACACCGAGCTGGTGGTCGTCGGCGGACCCGCGCACGGCAAGCACGCCGGTGAGCTGCGCGCGTACGCACGCACCCTGGGCGTGGCGGACCGCCTGGTGCTGGCCGGGTCGGTCCCGCGCGCCGAGCTGCCCACCCTGCTGCGCTCGGCGGATCTGGTCGTCTGCACCCCGTGGACCGCGTCGTTCGGCATCGCGGCGGTGGAGGCCATGGCCTGCGGGGTCGCCGTCGTCGCGAACGCGGTCGGCGGGCTCGCCGACACCGTCGTGCACGGCGTCACCGGCATCCAGGTGGCGCCGAGGCGTCCCCGCGAGCTCGCGGCCGCGCTGCGCGCGGTGCTGGGCAAGCGCGTGGTCCGCGAACAGCTGGGGGCGTCGGGCCGGGACCGCGCCGAGACGCGGTACTCGTGGAACTTCGTCGCCACGCAGGCGGTGCACGCCTACCAGCGCGTGCTGCGCACCCCCTGAGCCGGGTGGGCCAGGGCGTCAGCCCCGCTGTTCGGTGTGCAGGGCGAAGCCGTACTCGTCGCCGACCTTCTCCTTGCCGTAGCTGACGTTCGCGGTCTCGCCGTCGTCGACGGTGGACGAGTGCGGAAGTGCGGACGCCGGGGAGGTTGTCGCGCTCTTGACGGAATGTGGTCGGTTCGTGTTTGTTGTTGTTGGACTCCGTTCACCCCTGCGTCTGGAGTTGTTGATGACGACCCTGCTCACGCGCCTGACCGCGACCCTCGCCGCCGTGCTGGTGTGCGGCACCGTGACCCCGGCTCCCGCCGTGGCCGACGTGCCGGACTTCGACACCTCGGTGGCGGGCAACCCGATCTTCGACGGCTGGTACGCCGACCCGGACGTGGCCGTCTACGACGGCACCTACTGGGTCTTCCCGACCACCTCGAAGGTGTACGCCGAACAGACCTACCTCGACGCGTTCTCCTCGACCGACCTGGTCAACTGGACCAAGCACGAACGCGTCCTGAGCACCGGGAGCGTCGACTGGGCGCACAAGGCGATGTGGGCGCCCGCCCCGATCGAGCGGAACGGCAGGTACTACCTGTACTTCGCCGCCAACGACATCCAGGGCGACGACGAGCTGGGCGGCATCGGCGTAGCCGTCGCCGACCGGCCGGAAGGGCCGTACGAGGACGCACTGGGGCACCCGCTGATCGGGCAGTTCCACAACGGCGCCCAGCCGATCGACCAGGACGTCTTCATCGACGACGACGGCCAGGCGTACATGTACTACGGCGGGTGGGGTCACGCGAACGTCGTCAAGCTGGGCGAGGACATGACGAGCCTCGACACGTTCGCCGACGGCTCCACGTTCCGCGAGATCACGCCGGCGCCGGAGTACGTCGAGGGCTCGCAGATGTTCAAGCGGAACGGCAAGTACTACCTGATGTGGTCCGAGGGCGGCTGGACCGGGCCGAACTACTCGGTGTCCTACGCGATGGCCGACTCGCCGACCGGTCCGTTCACCAGGCTGGACAAGGTGCTCGCGCAGGACCCGGCGGTCGCCAGGGGTTCCGGCCACAACTCGGTGATCAACGTGCCCGGCACCGACATCTGGTACATCCTCTACCACCGCAGGCCGCTGTCGGAGACCGACGGCAACCACCGCCAGGTCGCCTACGACCGCATGGTGTTCAACGCAGACGGCACCATCGCGCGGGTGACCATGAGGGTCAGGGACAACTTCGCCGACGGCAACGCGCTGGGGTGGAAGACCTACGGCGGTGGCTGGTCTGTCCATTCAGGACGGTATGCGGCGGCCCGCTCGTACGGCGGGAAGGCGTTGCTGGACACGAACTTCGGCGACTTCACCCAGGACGTGAACGTCACGGTCACCGGCGGTGGTGGCGACGCGGGCACGGTCTTCCGGGTGACCCAGCTCGCCGTCGGCACCGACAGCTACCGCGGCTACTACGCGGGCATCAGCCCGAGGGGCCGGGTCCTGCTCGGCCGCGCGAACAACGGGTGGACCCTCCTGGCGGACGCGGCGCTGCCCGTTGTGCCGGGACGCGGCTACCACCTGCGCGTCACCGCGTCGGGCGCGAACCTCGCGGTGTACGTGGACGACATGACCACGCCGAAGCTGACCGCCACCGACGGCACCTTCGTCTCCGGCGCCAACGGCGTCCGCGTGTACGACACGGCGGCGTCGTTCGACGACTTCGCCGTCCGCCATCCATAACGCTGTGATGGTAACGTGGTCAGGAGAGCACATCTCGCCTGGCTGAGGAGACAACCGCATGCCCGCGAACTACGTCATGGGATTCGCCAGCCTCGATACCGAGACCGACATCGCGAACCTGCCGGTGCAGGGGACCGTCCCGGACTGGCTCGCGGGCACGCTGTTGCGCAACGGCCCCGCGTTGTTCGACGTCAACGGCACCACCTTCCGGCACTGGTTCGACGGACAGGCGATGCTGCACAGGTTCGACATCGGTGGCGGCGGGGTGTCCTACCGCAACCGGTTCCTCGACACCTCCGCCCTGCGGTCGATCCGTGACCGCGGCCGCATCGGCTACATCGAGTTCGCCACCGACCCGTGCGGGTCGATCTTCAGCCGGTACCGGGCGCGGTGGCAGGGCAAGCTGACACCGAACGCGTGCGTGAACGTCGGCGACTACGGCGACGCCGCGATCGCGATGACCGAGGTGCCGCTGGCGGTCGAGTTCGACCCGGAGACGCTGGCGACCGTCGGGGTCCGGCCGTGGGCGGACGACCTCGACGGCGACACCACCACGGCCCACCCGCACGAGGACCCGACGACCGGGGAACCGGTGAACTTCCTGCTGAGCTTCGGCCGCACCTGCGAGTACCGGGTACACCGGGTGCGCACCGACAGGTTCGAACGGGTGCTGCTCGGCACGTACCGCACCGAGCAGCCGGGCTACCTGCACAGCTTCGCGATCACGCGGCGGTACGTGGTGCTGGTGGTGTACCCGTTCGTGGCCAACGCGCTGTCGTTCCTGCTGCGGGACCGGCCGTTCATCGAGAACTTCCGGTGGCGGCCGGAGCTGGGCACCAGGATCGTGCTGATGGACCTCGCCGACGGGCGGGTGCGCGGGGAGTACCGCACCGACCCGTTCTTCGCGTTCCACCACATCAACGCCTACGACGACACCGAGACCGGCGACGTGGTGCTCGACATCTGCTCCTACGACGACGCGACCGCCGTCGACGCGCTGTACCTGAACAAGATGCGCGGCGCGATCCCGGCACCACAGGCGTTCCCCACGCGGTACCGGGTCGACCCGGGCACCGGCGCGGTGACGTCGAGCCGCCTCTCCGACCTGACCATGGAACTGCCGCGCATCAACTACGCCGCCCGCAACGGCAGGCCGTACCGCTACGCGTACGGCGTCGGCGCGCTGGACCCCGGCGGCAGGAACTTCCTCGACCAGCTCGTGAAAGTAGACACCACCACGGGGGAAACGGCGGTGTGGCGGGAAGAGGACTGTTATCCGGGCGAACCGGTCTTCGTCCCGGCCCCGGACGCGACGACCGAGGACGACGGCGTACTCCTGTCAGTGGTCCTGGACAGTCGCGAACGCCGGTCGTGGCTGCTCGTCCTCGACGCGGCGGGTTTCACCGAACTGGCCAGGGCCACGGTGCCCCACGCCATCCCGTTCGGTTTCCACGGCCAGTTCCGCGAACAGTGGTGACCGTCAGGACATGGAGACGGTGACGAGCCAGCCAGGGTGGTCGGTGGTGCCCGCCATGTCGATCGTCCTGCCGCTGACGAAGGTGAGGTTCGTCGAGGCGAAGACGTGCTGGACGCTGCCGTCGCCCTTGCGGTAGAAGCCGGACCGGTTGCAGGACTGCGCGTCCGGTGATCCCTGGTACCGCAGGTTGAGGTCCCCGGAGACGACGACAGGGCCCGCGGCCGTGTACCCCGCCGCGCGCGTCATCAGCTCCTTGCACTGCGCGAGCGCCGTGGTCCCACTGCGTGCCGAGAGGTGCGTCGTGCACGCGCTCAGCGCGCCGGCGGGCAGGCACGCCCACACCCGCATCTCGGAGCTGCCGTCCTGCGCGGTGTAGCGCCCGGTCACCCCGGCGCCACCGGCGAGCGAGTCGACGACCATGACGGCGTTGCCGTACCGCTGGCCGTTCTGGCAGAGCACCGGAGCGCCGTCCGGCCGCTGCGCGGCGACGAACTGCGCGCGGGCGGCGCCCATCGCGGCCCGCAGGCGTTCGACATCACCCGAGCACGCCTCGTTGACCGACAGGACCTGCGGCCTGGTCGACGAGATCACCGACACCGCCTTGGTCATCACCGCCTCGCCGGTGAAGCACCCGGCCACCCCGCTGTGACAGATGTTGAGCTGCAACACCTTCACCGTGGTGGCCGCGGAAGCCCCCGGCGGGACGACAGCGATCCCGAACAGGGCCAACGACATCACGGCGACGAGCCGGGCGAGGAAGCGCACGTGATCACACAAGCAGATCCGACCTCGAGGTGGCAAGCACGGCGGCGGCCACGGCGGCCTTCACGGAGGTGCGGCCACGCCTGTCAGCCGGGCACGCGGGCACATGACGGGGCAGCGGCGCACGCCGGCTCCCGCCGCGGCGCAGCGGGAGCCGCTGACCACGTTCGTCGCGGCCGCCCGCTCCGGTGACATGTCCGCGCTCGAGCGGCTGCTCGCCCCGGACGTCACCAGCCTGTCCGACGGCAACGGCAGGGTGCGGGTGGCACGCAGGCCGGTCGTGGGCGTGCCGGGCGTGACGCGGGGCCTGGCACTGCGCCAGGCAGGCCGCGCGGCCGCGCCGTCGCTGTGGTCGGTCCAGTCGGCCGCCGCCACGATCACCGACCTGTGGATCGTGCTCAACCCGGCGAAACCGCGCGGCTGGCACCGCTGACGAGCTCGCCGTCGTTCTCCTGGACAGTGTCACGCTCGACGCCGACTGCTTCGTACGTCGCCGCCAGGGCAGCGCGTTCGACCAGGGGTACCGGCGCGTCGATGGCGGTGCGGATGGCCTCGGCCTGGTGCAGCAGCAACGCCGCCCGGTCCGGCTCGCCGGTCGAGCACGCCACCGCCGCCAGGGCCTCCAGGACACTCGCCTGTCGCCAGCGGTCGCCCAGTTCGCGGTGGTGCGCCAGGCTCGTGCACAGGAGTTCGGCCGCCCGGGCGGGTCTGCCCTCGGCGTGTTCGGACAGGCCGAGCAGGTTCAGCGCCCACGCGATGCCTTCCTTGAACTCCAGCTGCCCGAACGTGTCCAGCGCCTCTTCCAGCAGCCGCCGCGCGGTGCCGTCGTCGCCGCGGTGGTGGGCCACGGCGCCCAGGTAGGCCAGTGACGACGCGGCGCCCTTGCTGTCGTCCAGCTCGCGCAGGCGGGTGAGGCTCACCATCAGGTGCGCGCCTGCGCTGTCCAGGTCACCGGCGAGCCACGCCGTCGCGCCGGCCAGCTGGTGGGAGTACGCGACCCCGAAGAGGTCCGCCGCGGCGCGGAAGCTCTCCCGCGAAGCCGTGTACCACCGCAGCGCCTCCGGGTAGCGGGCCTGTTCCCGCGCCACCGATCCGAGCAGCCGCTGCAACCTGCCGACCAGTCTGTGGTCACCGGCGGCGTGTGCGAGTCCGGCGGTGGCGTGCGCGGCGGCCTGGGCGTAGTCGCACTCGAACAAGGCCAGCGACGCGGCACCGGCCAGCGCCTTCGCGAGCGCCGGGTCGTCGCCGGTCCTGGACAGTGCCCTGGCCAGCCACTGCCTGCCCTCCCGGTAGTGCCCGTGCAGGTGGCAGTAGCGGCACAGCGCGGCCGCCAGCCGCAGCTCACCGGCCGGGTCGGGCCGGGAGGCGAACCAGGCCATGGCCGTGCGGAGGTTGTCGTGGTCGGCCCGCAGCTCGCGCAGCCGGTCACCGGCGGGCTCGGCGTCGGCCTCCTCGGCCAGCGCGAGGAAGTACTCGGCGTGCCCTCGGTGGGCTGGGTCGTCGGCGGGCAGCTGCTCGGCGGCGTACGCGGCGATGGTCTCCAGCATGGTGAACCGGCCGGTGCCGCCCTGACGCCGCACCAGCGACTTGGCCACCAGCCCGGTCAGGGCGTCCAGCGTGCCGCCGACCGCCTCGGCCGCGTCGACGGTGAACCCGCCCGCGAACACCGCGAGCCTGCCGAACAGCGTGGCCTCCGCCGCGGTCAGCGAGTCGTGGCTCCACGCCAGCGTCGCCCGCAGCGTGCGGTGGTGGGCGGGCCCGGCCACGCCGTAGGTCAGCAGGCCGAAGCGGTCCCGCAGCCTGCGCACGATCTGGGCCGGGGTCAGCACCGGGGTGCGCGCGGCGGCGAGCTCGATCGCCAGCGGCAGCCCGTCCAGCGCAGCGCACAGCCGGGCGATCGCCGCCGCGTCGTCGTCGCCGAAGTCCCGCACGCCCTGTTCCGCCGCGCGGTCGAGGAACAGCCGCACCGCGTCGTACACCGCCAGCTCCGGCAACGTTCTCGGCACGTCCGGGTCGGGCACCGCGAGCGGCGGCACCTCGTAGGTCACCTCGTCGGCGACCCGCAGCGCCTCCCGGCTGGTGGCGAGCACCGTCAGCCCCGGGCACGCGGCCAGCAGCCGGACCACCAGCTCGGCGCACGCCCGCACGAGGTGCTCGCAGTTGTCGAGCACCACCAGCCGTTCCCCGGACAGCGCCTCGACGACCGTGTCGACGCGTCCCAGGTCCGGCCGTTCCGGCGCGCCCAGCGCGGTGGCGACGGCGTCGGCCACCAGGCCGGGGTCGGTCACCGGGGTCAGGTCGATCACCACGGGTGCGGGGAACGCGGTCACCGCGCTCGTCGCGAGCCGGGTCTTGCCGCAGCCGCCCGGCCCGGTCAAGGTCACCAGCCGGGCCCGGTCCAGCAACCGCCGCACGTCGGCCAGCTCCCGGTGCCGCCCGACCAGACCGGGCGCCTCTGCCATCGCGGCGACCGGTGCCGTGACCACCGGCGCGGGGCGCGGTGGCGCGGTGACCGGGTCCACCTCGGCCGCACCGGCGAGCACCGCCGCCTCCAGCCGCCGCAGCTCCGCGCCGGGCTCGACCCCCAGCTCCGCCACCAGGACCGCTCGCGCCCGCCGGTAGGTGCGCAGCGCCTCCGCCTGCCTGCCCGCCCGGTGGTGGGCGATCATCAGCAGCTCCCACGGCCGCTCACGCAGCGGGTGGCGGGTCAGGAGCCGCTCGAGGTCGTCCACCGCGGCGGCGTGCTCGCCGCGCGCCAGGTCGGCCTCGGCGAGTGCCTCCGCCGCGCCGATCCCCGCCTCCCGCAGGCGGTCCACCTCGGCCAGGCCCCACTCCGCGACCGGGCAGTCGGCCAGCGGGTCACCGCGCCACAGCGCGACACCGGCCCGCAGCCGGGCGGCCGCGCCCGCCGCGTCACCCGCGCCGAGGGCCAGCCGCCCGGCCCGCAGGTGTTCGGCGAACCGGTCGATGTCGAGCGTGCCGGGTGGCAGCCGCAGCGCGTACCCCGGCCCCGCGGTGACGAGCAGGCTGCCGAGCCCGGCGGGCACCATGGCTTGCCGGACGCGGGCGAGGTGGCTGTGCAGCGTCTTCACCGCGGTCGGCGGTGGGGCGGTGCCCCACAGCGCGTCGACCAGCTGCGCGCGGGACACCACCGCCGGTGCGCGCAGCGCCAGCAGTGCGAGCAGCGCGCGCTGTCTGCCGCCGGACAGGCGCAGCGCGCCACCCGGACCGGTGGCCTCGAGCGGGCCGAGCAGGCGCAGGTCAACCGAGCACGCGGTGTCCACCCATTAGGAGAGGATCACACCGGCCGCCAGATACAGACCTCAGCAGCCGGAGATGGACTCGCCGCCGCAGGAGTCGACCCCGCCGCCGCCGATGATGGAGTCGAAGCTGAGGTTGCCCTGCAGGTTGTTGTTGTTCTCGTCGCCGGTGATCGTGTCGTCGCCCGACCCGCCGTGGACGTCCTCGACGTGGCTGATCAGGTCGGTCTCGCCAACCTCGCCGCCCTTCCCGGCCGCCAGGTCCACCGCGACGGGCGCCGTGCGGGCCGTGTAGACGATGATGTCCCGCATCGCCTCCTCCGAGCCGATGATCACGTCGTCGCCCTGGCCGCCGTCGAAGTCGCCCCCACCCTTGTCGGTCGGCGGTTCCACCAGCGCGTCGTCGCCGGGACCGCCCGAGTAGGCGTCCCGCCACTCGCCACCGGACAGCCTGTCGTCCCCGTCGTCGCCGTACAGGCGGTCGGCGCAGAAGGAGCAGGTGCTCAGGGGCGTGGTCAGGTCGCCGTAGACGGTGTCGGCGCCGGGTCCGCCGTAGAGGTGGTCCTCGCCGACGCCACCGACCAGCACGTCACCGCCTTCGCCGCCGGACAGCTTGTCCTTCCCGGCGCCACCGAGCAGGCGGTCCGGTCCGAGACCACCCGTGAGCAGGTCGTCGCCGTCCCCACCGGACGCGGTGAGCGGCAGCGCACCCCGGTAGGCCAACGTGTCCGCCAGCGCGCCCAGGATCACCTCGACGGACGCGACCGCCTGCTCCTGGCACCAGACCGCGACCTCGGAGACGAGCTTGCAGCCCGGACCCGCGGTGAGCGGAACCGTGTCGGTGACCACGAGATACCCGTCGCTGTGCTTGACCCGGATCTGGTGGGCCTGCCCGGCGGACACCTGCACGACCAGCTCCTTGTCCACCACCTGGACCGACAGCGTGCCCGCGTCGGCGGGACCCGCCACCAGCACGCCGTGCGCGAGTACCGCCACACCGAGCGCGGCGCACCGCCGCGCGGAAGTTCCCCATCTGGACAACAGCTTCACCCTCTCAGCCGGATCTACGGCACATGGTCGCCGGAGAGCGGCTGTGTCTCGGTTGTGGCGCGGTTGTGGCCGTCGGAGGTGTCTGTGTTGTCGTCGGAGGTTCTGGTCGACGGGGTTCGTTGGCGGGTGGTGGTTTGTTCGGTGGTGTGGTTTGTCCTCGCCGGACGGGCAGGTCTCCGGGGTGGCGGGGGTGGTTTGGTTGCGTTGGGTGCGGGTCTGCCTGCCATCCCGTCGACCGCCCTTCGGGCTATCACACCGGCTCAAGGGGGCGGTTCCGAGTTTTGCTGCCGGTTTGGGTTGTTGGTGCCCCCTTGATCCGGTGTGATCGGGCTTCGCCAGGTCGACGGGATGGCAGGGAGCCCCTTTGTGGTCGGCTTCCACCCTATGCTCGGTTGGCCTTCGTGCCGTGAAAGGCGCTTTCAGGACGTGGACCGGTTGAATCCGCCGTGTCATGAAGGGCCCCTTCATCACGGTGAGCGCAACGAAGGGGTCCTTCGTCACACCGGGTCTTACGAAGGGGTCCTTCATCGCAGCGGGTGTTGCGAAGGGGCCATCGGGGCGTCGAGTGTCCCGAAGGCGTCTTTCAGGGCATTGGGCGCAGCTCGTGGACGTTGCGGGGGAGGAGCTTGAGTTCGCGTCTGTACTGCGGGGTGCGAACTGCCGCGCGTACGCGGTCGAGGGTCGCCTGGTTGCCGAAGGCGGGCCACAGGCCGAACAGTTCCGCGTCCCGCCACCGCATCGTGGCCTTGTCGGTGGTCGGGTCGACGGCGATGATGCGATCGACGATCTCGGCCAGGTGGGGGTGGTCGTGGCCGGGGTTGTGGCCGGACGCGATCCGGACCGCGTTGGCGAGGACGGTGAGTTCGTCCGTCTCGGACAGCACGCCTGCGGCCTCACCGGTCAGCACTCGTCGCAGGTCTTCGATGTCCAGGGTGCATAAGGCGAACCTGGCGAAGCCCGGACCGACCCGCGGGTCCTCGCTGGCCGCCAGTGCTGCGCGCCATCCGGCGGCGCGGGCCGTTCCGGTGACCAACCGGCGCCGGAGTTCCGCTATGCCGTGCCGGTCCCGGGTTGCCGCGTAGCGCTTCCAGTCGCGGAAGAACTCCGTGGTGTCACCCCGGTCGGCCAGTGCGGCGCCGATGTCGCGGTAGCCCACCCACGACAGGCCGTCGCCGATCCGTTCCGCCGCCGCGCGCGCCCCGGCGAGGTCATCGTCCGCGAGGCGGTTCAGCACCTGCTGCCGTCGCGCGCCGCTGTAGGACGGCAGGAACCCGGCGAGCGCGTCGACGTCGTGCAGTGCGCCCACCGCGATGAGCGCACAGGCGGCGTCGGCGAAGTCGAAGCGGCCAGGACGGCCCAGCGAGGCCACCACGTCGCGGTAGCGGACAGGTGTCCCCTTGATCCTGGTCACCGTCCTCGGACCGTCCCCTTCGGACGGGAGCCGGGAGGTCAGCTCACCGAGCAGCCGCGCCCGAGGCCCGACCCGCGCCGCCGGCACCGGGTAGGGCGGCTTGCTGGCTGCCACACGCTCGTCCTCGGTGACGGGCGCGGTGAGTCCCGCCACGACGAGATCCGTCAACGCGACCACCACGCGGCGATTATGCCGGTGGCGTCAGGGATCCTGGCACCCGGCACCCGCCGCGGGCAGGTGGACCTAGTGCTGTGTCCACTTGCGTTGGCCGGGTTCGTGGTTTGTTCTCGCCGGACGGGGTTTGCCTCCGGCGGCTCCTCGCCGGAGGGGTAGGTCTCTGGGATGGCAGGCAGCCTCGGGTGTGGTGTGGGGCTTGCGCCCCCCGGCGCCCGCGCGCCCTCGTGACGTCCCGTTGTGCCGTGAAAGGCGCTTTCACAGCACTGGCCATGCTGTGAAAGGCGCGTTTAGGGCACTCACCGCCCTCAACGCGCCTTTCACAGCGTCGGCGATGTCCTGAACGCGCCTTTCACGGCAAACCAGCCCACCCCGGCACAGCCATCACCGCCGGCTTGGCCGGACCGCCGGGGGACCCGGCAAAGGTTGGTGGACACAGCACAACTAGAGCCGCTCGATCCAGATGTTGCGGAACCTCGGGTTCGCGCCGGGGTCACCGTGGTCCTGCAGCCGGAGGTGGCCCGGTGCCGGGCCCTCCGCCTGACCGTTCCCGGTCTTGCCGTCGATGGCCACGTCGTTGTGCACCACCTTGCCGTTCCACACGACCGTCACCCGGGCGTCGGCGATCTTGACGCCCGCGTTGTCGAAACGGGCCGCGCGGAAGACGATGTCGTAGGTCTGCCACTGTCCCGACGGCTTCGCCGCGTTCACGTCCGGCGCCTTCTTCGTGTAGATCGCGCCTGCCGTGTTGTTCGCCGGGGGCAGCCCGTAGGACTCCAGGACCTGGATCTCGTAGCGTTCCTGGATGTAGACCCCGCTGTTGCCACGGGCCTGCCCGGTGACCTCCGGCGGGTACTCCGGCTGGTACCACTCGGCGTGCAACCGGAAGTCGCCGAACTTCTCCTTCGTGCGGATGTCGCCGCCGAGCGACTCGACGCTGCCGCCTTCGACCGGCCACGTCGCCGCGCCGCCGGACGTCTTCTCCCACGCGTCGAGGTTCTTCCCGTCGAACAGGGTGATGCGTTTCGTCGGCGTGACGGTGATCTTGTCGAGGTTGACGTGGCCGATGTCGGTCTCCTCGTAGACGTAGGAGATCGTGTTCGCACCCTTCCGCAGCGGCACCGTCTCCACGTGGTTCGCCCACCTGTTCCACGCGACCGTGCTGGCCAGCCAGACCTGCTTCACCTTCACACCGTTGACGTACAGGCTCATCGACCGGGGAGTGGGGCTCGGGTCGGAGTTCTGCCCGTTCGCGTACCGCAGTGCGATGTCGTGGCGGCCTGCCCGGTCCGCGTCGACCGCGAACGTGGTGCTGCTGCCCGGCTCCCAGTTGCGGTCCACGAAGCCCGCGCCGGAGTAGCCGGTGTGGTTGGTGTTCCACCCGGTGCCACCGGCCAGCTGCGCCGACTCCGCCTCGTACTCCGGCGGCGCGGTCGTGCCGTCGGGCAGCCGGTTGAGGGTGTACCACGCCTCGGTGCTCCACAGCTCCGCACCGGAGGCCGATTCGAACGGACGCGGCGAGTGCACGTACACCACGTGGCCCGGCTTGAGCCCGGCCAGCTTCAGCGTGACCTTCTTGCGGTCGCGTGACAGCGTCGCCGAGGTCACCTCGACGTCCTCCTGGTCGATCTTCGGCCCGCCGTACTGCGGCGTCGCCACGTACCGCCACTGCTCGGCCCGGTACTTCGTGACGAGGTCGGCGGCGGTCTCGTCGGACAGCGGCTGGGTGTAGGTCAGCTCGAACCCGCCGCGGATCGCCTTCATGGAGTGGATGTCGAACGTGCGGGCCTGGTCGAAGGACAGCTTCTGCAGGCCGTGCTTGAGCTTGCCCGCCTGGCCCCAGTTGCCTTCCCAGCCGATGCCGCCGGTGTAGATGGCGCCGTCGGGGCCGAGGCTGATCCGGCTCACCCCGGACTCCAGGCCCTGCGTCATCCGGAACACCGCGCCCTGGTACTCGCCGCCGACCTTCTCCAGGTACGCGCGCTGCAGACCGCCGTAGGTGACGTCGCCGAACACCATCTGGCCCTTGAACGTCCCGTTCGGCAGCATGAGCGGGTTGCTCGGCGAGTTCGAGATCTCGCCGTGCGGCAGCCACAGCACCGGCTCGGTCACCGGCTGGTCGTCGTACGGGCCGTCCGGGTTCGTGTGGTGGTTGTAGAACGCGCCCTGCTTGATGCGCACCAGCTTCGACGTCGGCACGTACATGCCCTGGTTGTCGGTGACGAACAGGTCGCCGCCCGGCCCCCAGCCCAGACCGTTCGGCGTGCGCAGCCCGCCAGCCACATAGGACACCTCGCCGGTGTCCTTGTTGATCTTCAAGGTGGAGCCGCGGTTGGGCACCGGCTGCGGGTCGGCGGTCGCGCCGCCGGGCACCATCGCGATGCCCGTGGTGACGTAGAAGTACCCCTTCTCGTACAGCAGGCCGAACGCGAACTCGTGGTAGTTCCCGCCGAACGGCCACGTCGCGACCTTGCGGTAGGTGTCGGTGACCTCGTCGCCGTTCGTGTCGACGAGCGCGGTGAGACCGTCCTTCTCGGACACGTAGATCGTGCCGTCCACGTACTTGAGCCCCATCGGCTCGGTGAGCGTCTCGGCGATCCTCTTGTAGGTCACCTTGGACGGGTCGGTGTTGCCGCTGACGCCGTCGACCAGGTACACCTCGCCGAGGACGGACTCGCGATCACCGCCCCAGGTGCTGATGGCCAGCCTGCCGTCCGGCAGCCAGTCCATGCCGGTCACCTGCGGCTCGAACCCGTCCGGACGCAGGTTCGTCAGCGTGTAGTCGGGGTGCACCGCGTTCAGCGGCAACCCGTCGCCGGGGGAGTCGGTGACGCCCTCGCACTCCTTGCGCCCGGGGGAGGTGACCCGGGTGACGTCGGCGTCGGTGCTCAGCACCGAGTTCGGCACGAGCGTGAAGCCGTCCGCGCCGGGCGGTTGCCACTCCAGCTTCAGCCGCTGGTCGAAGTCGCCGTCGAAGTGGTCGATGCGCAACGCGCGGAGACCGGTGTCCAGCTGGACGGCGCCGTCCTTCGGGGTGGCGCCGTGTCTGCCGGGGTGGTCGACCACGGTCGTGCCGTCGAGCAGCAGCCGGGCACCGTCGTCGCTGGTGAGCCGGAAGTGGTACTGGCCGGCCGTGGATATGTTGAGGTAACCGCTTACCTCGGTGACGAACCGGTCCGCCATGCCGAAGTCGGCTGAGGTGGTCCAGTCGATCGTGGGCATGAGCTTGTCGACGTTGGGGGTCTGGCCGGTCTTGAGCGTGCAGTAGTCGTCCAGGACCACCTGCACGTCGAACACCCGCATCGTCACGCCGGGTTCCTGCGGCGGGATGTCGGGTTGCGCGGAGGCTTGGACGGGTAAGAGCGGGATCATGGTGACCGCAGCGAGCAGAGCGAGTGACTGCCGCATGGAGGCCTACCTCCTTGGTGGCTGACGTCTATGTCCCACACAGAAGAAGACAACTTCCGCCGGAAGTCAACAAAAGACTGTTGAGCACCTGCGAAAGTGCATCCGATTGGAGCAGGTTTACAACCGAAGCTAAGCCAGATAGCCTAGGTAAGCGTTTTCCTAGCGTCGACAGTGTTCGGCGACCGGCAGGAATGGTGGTGTCAAAGGATCTGCGTGTGCCCGGGGTCGGCCTTCAGCGTGCCCGCGCTCGTCGGCACGGCTGGTCGATGTGCCGGGCCGGGACTGTCGGTGGTCTGTGCGATGCTGCGGTCCGTGGTCATCGACTTCGACGCCGAGCTGTGGGTGTGGGACGCCCGGCGCACCGAGACGTGGACGTTCGTGCGGCTGCCCGCCGACGCGTCCGAGGACATCCGCGAACTGTTCGCGGGCAACACCAGGGGGTTCGGTTCTGTGCGGGTGCGGGTGGTGCTCGGCGGCAGTGTCTGGAAGACGTCGATCTTCCCGGAGAGTGGGAGCGGGTGCTACGTGCTGCCGGTGAAACGCGCCGTCCGCACGGCCGAGTCCCTCGAACCGGGGGACGTGGCGAGGGTGTCGGTCGAGCTCATCGAGCTCTGAGCCGGTGCGCCAGGCTCAGGCGAACCCCATACCGCGGCGGCCGGTCTCGTTCAGCTCCTCGACGGTGAAGCGGCCTTCCCAGTCCCGTTCGTAGTGCTCGGCGGGGAAGTCGGACGGGCTGGCGCCGGTCAGGAAGGCGCCGCGCACCCGCTCCGCGTACCGCTCGTTGCGAGGGCACCACGGTGCGGCGGGGATGTACATGACGTTGCCCCAGCCCTCCTGGTCGGTGACCGGGGCGACGCTGTGGATCATGTCGCAGTGCCACCAGACGGAGTCGCCTGCGCGCACGTCGGGGATGCCCGCCTGTGTGCCCACCAGTTCCGGGTGCCACTTCTCGCCTGCCGGGAAGACCTGGTTGACGGTCACCCCGCACATGTCGTCGTCGGGCACGTCGCGCAGCAGGGGTCGCAGCATCAGGTAGGCCATCGCCTCCGGGATGGGCACCGTGTGCAGGACGCCCTGGTCGTGGTCCATGTCGGACAGTGCCGTCCAGCCCTGGAAGGTGCGGAACGCCGAGCACATGGTCGACCCGGGGTACTGCGGCCCGGTCGTGCGGTGGGCGGCGTCCCACGGGTCGTAGGCCTCGACGTCGCCGTCGAACAGCCTGCGGAACGCGGTCTGGTACTCGCGGGTCATCCACAGGTCGAGCGTGCCGGGGTCGAGGTGGGTGCCGAGACCGCCGGAGTTCGCGCCGGGCGGGCGGCGGCGGATGCGGTCCGGGTAGAGCGCGTCGCGAGCCGGGTCGAACCACTGGACGCCGTCGGACTCGTGGCGCCACAACGAGTTCAGGAAGAACTGGACGCGGGCCATCCGGTCGCTCTGGCGGGCCTGCATCTGCGGGCGGGACCAGTAGACCGGGAAGATCTCTGGCTTCGAGTCCACGCTGCCGAAGAAGTCGTCGCCGGGGCCGCGGTAGTTCTCGAAGAAGTGGTTGCGTTCGACGTAGTCGAGGATGTCGGCATCCCAGCCGAGGGCCTGGTCGCGGTCGAAGTGGCCGCGCACGACGAGGCAGCCGCGCCGCTTCAGCTTGTCCAGCTGTGCCGAGGTGACGGTGCCGTTCTCGATGTCGGTGTAGTCGATCACCGGCCACACGCTCTCCCCGGCCGCGCGGTCCGCGTCGATCTCGGCCACCCGCGTCGCGACCCGGCGCCGCACCGCGGCGAACACCTCGTCGATGCCGCGCCCGGACGCCTCGATGCGGGCCCGCAGCGCGGGTTTGACCTCCCGGATCGCGGCGGCCAGATCGGTCGGCGTGGTCTGCCAGTTCGGCACGGTCGCGGTCATGTGGCCACCTTTGGTGAGGACTCCTTACCAGAGATGAACGTAACCCGAGGGGCGGCATTTAGGCAACACTCCTTACTAGGATGGTGGGGTGGATACCGCGAAGCCGCGCCTCGCCCTGCTCCGGTCGATGACCGACGAGCACGTGCTCCGCACGCTGATGCGGCGCGAGCGCGCGACGCGTGCCGAGATCGCCGCGGCCACCGGCATCTCCAAGCCGACCATCTCCGACAGCGTCCGCCGGCTCACCGAGTCCGGGCTGCTGGTGGACACCGGCGAGCGGACGACCGGCCGGGGGCGGATCGGCTCGTACTACTCCCTGGCCACCGACATCGGTGCCGCGCTCGTGGTGGAGATCGCCCCGCACGGGGTGGCAGGCGAGGCGGTGGACGCCTTCGGCGCGGTGCTCGCGCGTACGTCCACGCCACTCGACCGCGACGCGGGCGAGGCAAGGACCGCGCAGGTGCTCGCCGAGGTCGCCGGCACACTGGCAGGCCAGGTCACCGGCGGACTGCGCACGGCGGTCGTCAGCGCCGCGGACCCGGTCGACCGCCGCACGGGCGCACTCGTCCACCTGCCGGACGCCCCGTTCCTGGTGGGCGAACTCGCCCCGGTCCCGCTCCTCGCACCACACGTCGACGGCCCGGTCCTGGTGGACAACGACGTGAACTGGGCAGCACGGGCCGAGATGGCCGGCGGCCGCGCGACGGGCGTGCGCGACTTCGTCTACCTCCACCTTGGCGAGGGGCTGGGCTGCGCGGTCGTCAGCGACGGCGAGGTCCGCCGCGGCCACGGCGGCCTGGCAGGCGAGATCGCCCACCTGTACACGGCTGGCCCGGGCGGAAGAGCCATGCCGTTCACGGAGGTGTTCGCCGGTCTCGGCCTGCGCCGCCCGTCGTCCACCGCCATCGACGTCGCCGCACTGCGCACCGCTGTCACCGGTGCCGCCGCCGCGTCGCCGCGCGCGGTGCTCGCGACGGCCGTGTGCGGTGCCCTGCTGGCCGCGATCTCCCTGGTGGACCCGGAAATCGCGGTACTCGGCGGCGACTGGGGCCCGGACCTGGTGCCCGACGTGGCGGCACGGTTGGCCGGGGAAGCGCGCCACGTGCCGGTGGTCGCGGCCCGCGTCACCGACCCCCACCTGACCGGCGCCCGCGCCACTGCCGTCGAACGCCTCCGAGCCGCGATCGTCGCTACGACGGCGGTTTCGGCGACGGCGACCCCGGCACGCTGAATCGCCGTGAGGCCGGGACGGCGGTCCGGACCGAACGGGTGGCCGTCGCAGGAGGAGCGTGCCCCCGTCCTGGGCTCACCACCACCCGAACGCGAGCCACGCGATCGGGGGCGCGACCACGATCGAGATGAGGCCGTAGGTCAACAGCTGGCGGAACAGCCGAGGCCGGGCCGACGGTTCCGCGGCACCGAGGATGAGGCCGCCGGTGATGCCGAGCGGGTTGATGTCGACGAGGATCGAGGCCAGCGCGAGGGCGAGGACGGCGCCGACGGGGGAGACGCCGTCGGCGACCAGTGTTGGCAGCAGGGGCATGGTGGTGACGAAGACCGCGATGGAGCTGGCGGCGAACGACGTGACACCCGCGATGTAGCACAGCACCAGCAGGCTGAGGCTCGGCGAGCCCTCGATCCGCAGCAGGTCGCTGATCTTCTCGAAGGCACCCAGGTGCTGCATCAGCCCCACATAGGTCAGCAGTCCGCCGATCAGCAGGACCACGCCCCACGGGATCTTCGACACGACCGCGCCGGGCGCCAGTTTCAGCACCAGTTGCAGCAACACGGCCGCGGTCAGGCCGAGGTAGCCCACGTTCATGTCGAAGCCGACCGACAGGACGACGACGGCGAGCATGCACGCGAGGGTGAGCGCGCGGGCACCCATGCCCGCGGCCGGTGTCTCGGAGTCCACATCGGACAGTCCGCGGCCTGCCGCCGGAGTGGTGACGCGGCCGCGCGGCACGGCACCGGTGCCTACGCCGATCACCAGGCACACCACGCACACGACCACACCGGTCAGCAGGCCGCCGAGCAGGAACGACACCGGCGCCGACGACGGCAGGCCGAGACCGAGCTTGTCACCCTGCCCGCGTGCGGACACGCCGTAGACGGCGAGCGGTGAGAGCAGGCCGCTGATGATGCCGGTGACGCCCAGGACCGCGGCGACGAGCGGCGAGTA
The DNA here is from genome assembly GCF_014203735.1 of Actinophytocola algeriensis. Lineage (GTDB taxonomy): Bacteria > Actinomycetota > Actinomycetes > Mycobacteriales > Pseudonocardiaceae > Actinophytocola > Actinophytocola algeriensis. The sequence goes on from NZ_JACHJQ010000005.1 coordinate 146,001, forward strand.
CCGGTAGCGCGCGGCGAGCCCGAGCGCGATGGGCGCGACGATCGCGGTCGCGGCGGCGGGCAGCGTGCCGACCGCGGTCAGCACCGCGCCGATGACGAACGGGACCAGCGGCACCAGCACCGCGCGTCCACCGACCAGCCGCAACAGCAGGTCGAGCAGCCAGTCGAGCGTCCCGTTGAGGTGGGCGACCGCGAACAACGCCGTGACGCCGACGATGAGCACGAAGAAGTCGGCCGGGAAGAACCCGGTCACCTCGTCCGTCGGCACCCCGGCCGCCAGACCGAGCAGGAACGCCGCCGCGAGCGCGGCGCTGCCGAGGTCGAACCTCGGCAGCAGCGTCGCCGCGAACAGGGCGACCAGCACGATGATGGACGCGACTGCCATGTCAGACCACTCCCTTGTGGCGCAACTCGTCGATCTCCGGTCCGGCCAGCCCGGCGAGGTCCCGCAGCACGTCCGCGGTGTGCTCGCCGAGGGCCGGGGCACCGGCGCCGACGACACCGTCGAAGCCGGAGAAGCGCCCGGCGGGCGCCTGCATGAGCCGGCCCGCCACGGCCGTCACGGAACCGCGCGCGCGGATGTGCGGGTCGGCGCACAGGTCCGCCGCCGAGTTCACCGGGCCCGCGGCCACCCCGGCGGCGACGAGCGTGTCCATCAGTGGTTCGAGGTCGCGGGCGGCGACGAACCCGGCGACCCGCGCCTCGATCTCCTCGCGGTGCTCGAGCCGGGCGGTCATCGAGTCGTGCACGGCGAGGTCCGGCGCGTCCATGACCGCGACCAGCCGCCGCCACATCTGCTCGGTCGACGCGGGCAGCGCGAGCCACCGGCCGTCGCGGGTCCGGTAGAGGCTGTTGGGGCTGATGTGCGGGTTCTGGTTGCCCTGTCGCTCGCGGGAGTTGCCCGTGGCGCCGTACTCGACGACGAAGTCCTCCATCATCCGCAGCAGCGGTTCGTACAGCGGGATGTCGGCCAGCTGGGCCTCGCCGGTGCGGTCGCGCTGGCGCAGCGCCAGCATCGCGGCGAACGCGGCGTACATGCCGGTGACGCCGTCGGCGACGGGGTAGCCGGCGAACACCGGCGGCCCGTCGGGGTCACCGGTGCGGTAGGTGAGCCCGGCGAACGCCTCCGCGACCCGGGCGAACCCGGGGCGCTCGGCGTAGGGCCCGGTGCGGCCGAAGGCGCTCACGTGCACCATCACGAGGTCGGGCCGGTAGGCGCGGAGGTCGTCGAAGTCCACGCGGAACCGGCGCAGCGTCGTCGGGCGGAAGTTGGTCACCACCACGTCCGCGCCCTCGGCGAGACGCCCGACCAGCCGCGCCGCCTCCGGGTGGTGCAGGTCGACCGTCACGCTGCGCTTGCCGCGGCCGACCATCGCCCACGCGGCCGAGAGCCCGTCCTCGAGCGGTGGGTAGTGCCGCGCCGGGTCACCGCCGTCGGGGTGCTCGATCTTGATCACCTCGGCGCCGAACTCGCCGAGCAGCGACGACGCCAGCGGGCCGGCGAGGATCGTCGACATGTCCAGGACGCGCACACCGCTCAGTGGTCCGTTGCTCGCCACGCATATTCCTTTCACACGGTCGTGAGGGTCTCCGCAGGTCACCACACCATGCCGGGGCAACGCCCGCCCCGGGAACACGGCTTCGTCACTCACCGGTGAAAGGTTCCGGCTTTATAGTGTCGGGATGCGGGTCGAGCGGGCGCGGTACTTCCTGGCCGCCGTGGAGACCGGGTCGTTGCGTTCGGCGGCGGCCCGGTGCGGGGTGAGCCAGCCGACCGTCGGCCAGCAGATCGCGCTCCTCGAGGAGGAGCTCGACGTGGTCCTGATGACCCGCAGCCGCCGCGGGGTCCGCCCGACCGCGGCAGGCCAGGCGCTGCTGGAGCCGCTGCGCAGGCTGGTGGCGGCTGAGGAGGCGGTGCGCGAGTCGGCCACGGAGTCGGGCGGCGCCTACGCGGGCGGGGTGCACATCGGCGGGGTGTCGGTGACCGCGGAGACGATCATCGCGCCGGTCGTCGGCCACCTGCGCGCGCACCGGCCCGGCCTGCGGTTCACCGTCCGCGAGGGCGCCTCGGCCGACATCGAGGCCGCCGTGCTGGCGGGCGACCTGGACTTCGGGGTGATCACGACGCCATCGCACCCGGCGCGGGCCGGCCTGCACCGGGTACCGCTCATCTCGGCGCCGGTCGGCGTCCTCGCCCCCGCCGACCACCCCCTGGCCGGGCGCGACCACGTCGACTGGGCGGACCTGGCGAGCTGGCCGATCGTCACCATGCGCGCGGGGACGGTGCTGTGGGACGTGCTGCACCGGCACGTGCCCCGCCCGGACGTCGTCGTCCAGGCCATGTCCGCCCGCACCCTGAAGGTGATGGTCGCGCAGGGTGCCGGGCTCGGGCTGCTCGGCGGCTTCGACACGTCGGCGGACATCCCCGACGTGGTCTGGCTGCCCGTGCGCGACGCGGCCCCGATCCGGTTGTGCCTGGTGCAGCGCAAGGACAGCCAGCCCTCCAGGGCCGCGCTCATCGTCCGCAGGCTCATCAAGGCCAGGGCGGACGAGCTGGCCGACCGTGCGGCGTCAGTCGAGCATCCGTGACGGCGGCTCGCCGAGCCCGGGTGCCACGCCGTGGCGCACCGCTTCCTTCGGTGAGCCGAGGTAGCGGTCGTCCGCGTCGAAGATCACGGCCACCGTAAGCGGACACCGCCCTCTGGCGCGTCGACCTCGCCACCGCCCGGCACGACCCGGCCGTCCTCGATCACCGTGCCCTGGACGACTGCCTGGCGCCACGCACCGGCCCGGTCCCGCGGCTGCCAGACCTGCTGTTCGCGGATCACCCCGCCCGCACCGAGGTCGGTCAGCCGCAGCAGGTAGTACACCTCGCCGGCCGCGGGCCCGGTCCCGGTCGGCGTGCTCGCGACGGGCGGCGACGTCGTCCCCCGACGGCCGCGGTCTCCACTTCGGACAGACCGCAGTAGTAGCGGAGCAACCGGGACCCCGGTTGATGACGGCCCTGCGCAGGTACGCGACGAGGTGTTCGGTGTCGGTGATCCCTGGCCGCAGCCGCCACACCGCCTCGTAGCAGTCCTGCACGATGTCCGGGGCCGTGTGGACATTGTCCGTTAGCAGCGCGGCGGTCGGGCACGAACCTGCTCGGCCTGGTCAAGCACCTCACCCACGTGGAGCGGCACTGGCTGCTGGGCCACAGGGTGACCGACTGGCAGGCCACCTTCCACCCCTCGGCCGACGACACCACCGGCACGATCCTTGCCACGTACCGGAAAACCGTCGCCGAGGCGAACGCGGCGATCGCGTCCTGGGAAGACCTCACGGCACCGGGCCCGCGCCGGTCCGCGTCCCGGCGCTGGACGCTCACCCACCTGATCGAGGAAACCGCGCGGCACGCGGGGCACGCCGACATCCTCCGCGAGCTGATCGACGGCGGCACCGGCCGCTGACACGTCAGAGCTCGGCGATGGTGAGCAGCCACTCCATCGTCGGACCTCGGGGTCGGGCGCCTCGCGTCAGCGGGGGAGGCCGCGGTAGTCGCAGTCGTAGCCGAAGTAACGCGGGCCGACGAGCTCCAGACCCGCCGGTGTGGTCCACCTCGGGTCGCAGGGCAGGCCCAGCACCGTCACGCGGTTGCCGTACCGCAGCGCCTCGGTGGTGACCGGTTCGCCGGTGTCGGTCTCCAGCACGCAGATCAGGTCCGGGGTCGTCGCCAGCACCTCGTCGTGGCGCGTCGCCAGGAGGTACTCGTTCTGGAACGACAGGCGCAGCTCCGCGTCCGTGCCCACGATGGTGGCGCCCCCGCGGCCGAAGCCGCCGGTGGTGGTGCGGTGCACGTCGGTGACCTTGCCGGTGATCAGGTGGACGCCGCCTGCGAGGTCGGTGACCGCCGTGATCGGGTTCGCGTGGTCGGCGCGTGCGGTGCGGACCGCGGCGCCGAGGCGGGCGGCGAGGGTGAGGGTGCCCGCGACCAGCCCGTCGGGCAGCTGCGCGCCGGTCATCACGGTGTCGGCGGTGTACACCGAGCACCCGGTGGCGACGCAGGCGGCGCGCGCGATCCGCTCGGCCCACAGGTTGGAGACCGCGTTCACCGTGAGCGTGTTGCCCTTGTCGTCGGCGACGGCCATGGGGCTCGCCGGGATGCCGGCGAGCGTCGGCAGCACCATCTGCGCTTCGGGGAACGCCCTGCCCATCGCGTCGCCGTCGACGACGGGCAGCCCGGTCTCGGCGGCGAGGGCCAGTGGCACCAACGAGTTCATGCCGCCGATCTCGATCGCCACCAGGTGGGTCGCCGAGATGCCCCTCGCCTGTTCCAGCGCACGCAGCGCGGCGAGCGTCTCGGTGCCGTTCGGCAGTTTCTCGGTGCCGACCGTCGGCGCGCCGAGCATCGACACGGGCACGACCACCGCGTCGGCCGGGACCTCGTCGACCGCGACCAGCGTGACCGGGCCGTGCCGGGTGATCGCCGCCTCGGCGAGGAGCCTGCCGAGGTAGGGGTCGCCGCCGCCACCCGTGCCGAGGATCCCGGCGCCACGGGCGATGTCGTCGAGGTCGGCGACGTCGATCTCACGCACAGGACACCCCGACCTGCCGGGACACCGGCGCCTGGACGCGGTCGAGGTCCAGGTCGCCGACCGCCTTCACCCGCACCCGCGTGGCGCCGCCGGGCAGGTAGGCGAGCGGCACCTCGTCGATCTCGACGATCTCGACGCTGCCAGGACGGGCCCCGGCGGCCTCGGCCCGCGCGACCGCCTCTGCCTTCAGTTCGGTGAGCACCCGCACGCGGGTGCCGTCGGCGATCGGGACGACCCGGTCGAGCTCACCGCCCACCTTGGCGATCGCCGCGCCGATCGCGTTGGCCACGTCGGCGTGCTCCGGCCGCCGCACGTCGGGCAGTCCGGGGAGCGTGTCCGGCAGCACCACGCTGCCGCCGCCGACGAGGACCACCGGGAGCGGGCCGGGGGAGGTGCGCATCCGGTCCACCGCGTCGGCGATCCGTTCGGCGGTGGCCGCCAGCACCGCCCGCGCCCTGGCCTGGTCGAAGCGGCGGACCAGTGCGGTCGTCGTCCCGACCCTGGTCAGTCCCGCGGCGACGGCCACATCGGTCAGCGTGAGCGTGTCACCGCCGAACACCAGGCCCCTGCTGGGCAGCGCGAAGCCGACGCTGTCCGGTCCGACCGTGGTCTTCTCGCCGTCGGAGAAGTGCCGGACGAGGCTGCCGCCGCCGATGCCGAGCGACAGCACGTCGGGCATCCGCCAGTTCGTGCGGATGCCCGCCACGTCGGTGGTCGAGGTGGTCTCGCGGGGGAAGCCGCCGACGAGCACGCCAATGTCGGTGGTGGTGCCGCCGACATCGATCACGGCGCAGTCCGCGACACCGGAGAGGAAGCCGGCGCCACGCATGGAGTTCGTCGGCCCGGACGCGAACGTCGCCGCGGGGATTCGCCTGCCGTACTCCACGTCCATGAGCGTGCCGTCGTTCTGGCTGAGCAGCAGCGGTGCGGTGATGCCCGCGTCGGCGAGCGCGCCGGTCAGCGCGTCCACGAGCTCGTCGGCCAGGTCGACCAGCGCCGCGTTGAGCACGGTCGCGTTCTCCCGCTCCAGCAACCCGATCCGGCCGAACTCGTGCGAGCAGGACACCCGCAGCTCCGGCACCTCGTCGCGCAGGAGCTCCGCCGCCTCGTCCTCCATGGTCCCGTTCACCGGCGCGAACACCGACGAGACGGCGACCGAGCGCACCCCGGCCGCCGCGAGGTCGGCCGCGGCCCGCCGCAGCTCGTCGGGGTCCAAAGTGGACAGTTGGCTGCCGTCGTACTCGTAGCCGCCGTGGCACAGGTACCACCGGTCGCCGACGGCCGTGCGCAGCCGCGCCGGCCAGCCGGTCAGTGGTGGGAGCGCGGTGGTCGCGGGCAGCCCGAGGCGGACGACCGCGGTCGGGGTGAGGCGGCGGGCCTCCACCACCGCGTTGGTGAAGTGCGTCGTGCCGATCATGACCGCGGTGATCTCAGCGCGCTCGAACCCGTCCGGTGCGTCCGCGAGCAGCTCGCCGATCGCGGTGAGCACTCCGGTCGTGACGTCTTCTGTCGTCGGGGTCTTCACCGCCGCCACGACCCGCACGTCCTCGTCGTGGCGGCCCGCGATCAGCACCGCGTCCGTGTTGGTGCCCCCGACGTCGATGCCGATGCGCACTGTTCCGCCTCCCCGAACTTCAAAGTGTTGGTCCCGACCCAGCGAACCCGGCGGACCGCAGGCGGTTGGTGGCTGAGCGCCGTCACGTTCCCCTGAGGTAACTGCCGATCAGGCCAAGACTGTGCACAAAGATCCATAGGGCACGCTCTACTCGGCGCCCTTCTCGACTGCCAGCTCTTTGGTGCCGCGCACCAGCCCGGCCTTGCCCGCGGCCAGGTACACGACACCCGCCACCACGAGGGAGTTGAGCGCGGGGATGCCGATCTGCTCCTGCTCGGTCCACCAGCCCAGCAGCGCGGCACCGGCCCAGATCACCAGCGTGGCAGGCACCCAGCCCGGTTCGGTCGCCGGGAGTCTGCCGTGCTCGCGGGACTCGTCGAGCGCGGGACGCCAGCGGCGCACCAGGAAGTACTCGGCCACCATGATGCCCGCGATCGGCGGCAGCGTGACACCGAGGACGGTGAGGAAGTCGGCGAACCGGTCGAGGATGCCCAACGCTGACAGCGCCGTGCCGAGCACGCCGATCGCGATCGTCGCCACGACCCGGTTCACCCGCACACCGAACACTGTGGACAGTGTGTTGACGAACCCGAGCGAGGAGCTGTACAGGTTCCAGTCGTTGATCTTCACGGTCGCCGACACGAGGATGATCACGCCGATGGTCCCGGACGTCGCCGCGAAGATCGTGACCACGTCGGCCGACCGGATCGCGTACGCGAGGATGACACCGACCAGGCCGAGCACGTACTGGCCCAGCGTGATCGAGACGACGGTCTGCTTCACGACGTCCCCGGTGGACCGGTTGAACCGCGTCATGTCCGGGGTGAGCACCGCGCCCGCGATGTAGGAGCCCGCCACGATCGTGGCGCCGGTCGCGATGGACATCGGCTCGCCGAAACCCGCGGTGCCGAGCAGGTCGCCGAGGCTGTGGTCGGACAGCTCGCCGATGACCGACCAGCCGGCCAGCAACAGGAACGCGGGCACCGTGAGGTAGGCGATCCACGCCATCCACCGGAACCCGAACACCACGAGCGCGGTCACCGCGAGCCCGGTCACGATCGACCACAGCCACACGGGCACGCCGTCGACCAGCGCGTGCAGCCCCTCGGCGAAGATCGCGTTCTGGATGCCGAACCAGCCGATCAGGCTCGTCGCGACGACCAGCCCGATCAACGCGGACCCGGACCTCCCGAACCCGGTCCACCGCGCGAGGACCGATGTGGACAGTCCTTCCCGGACACCGGCGATGCCCGCGAAGATCGCGACCACCTCGAGGATCACCGAGCCGAGGGTGAGCGACCAGAACGCGCCCCAGAAGCCCATCCCGGCGCCGAGCGTGGCGCCGAGCAGGAACACGGTCAGGTCGGACAGCTGTCCGAAACGTTGCACGGCAACGGTCCACCACGGGTAGCGGCCCGTCGCGGGCACGCGGTCCAGGGCGTGGTCGTCGGCACCCAGCATCGGGTCAGATCCCGTTCTCTTCGAGCGGCACGGTCGTCGGTCGGGGGCGGCCCGCCGGGACCGCGGATCTCGGTGGTCCCTCGGCGCGGGCGAGGAGCGCGACGGCGGGTTCGGCGAGGTAGCTCAACGGCGTCTCCTCGCGCAGCTTCGCCCTGGCGCGCTGCGGATCCGCCCCGGCGCGGACCGCGGCGACGCGGGCCGCCTCGTCCACGGTTTCCCGCACCACGGAGGCATCGTCGTCGCTCAACGCCAGGATGCGTCTCGCCTCGCCACCGACCGGCGCGGTGGCGACCCCGACCGCCGCCGCGGCCGCCGCCCACGGCGGACACCGGACGCTGACGGTGCCCGCGAGGTGGGGTGGCAGGGTAGCCGCGAGTTCTTCCGCGCCCGGGCCGCCGAGCAGCAGGGGCAGGTCTGTCGGCGCGACCTTCGCCCGGTCGATCGCCTCGGTCAGCGCACGGGTGTCGCAGCGCGCGCCGTCGGGCCGGACCGGGACCTGCGCGACCATGCGCAGACTGGTCGGCACCCCGGCGATCGTCGTGTGCCCCGAGGTCAGCCTCGGCAGGCCCGCCGTGACCGCGCCGATCGAGGGGGCGGTGCCGTCCGCGCGGGTCAGCGCCACGAGCGTGTCCTGTTCACCGGCGAGCAGCGCCGTGCCGCGGACCGTCGCCGCCGCCGCGCCGCCGTACAGCGCCAGCGGGTGCGTCGCGGCGTAGTCGATCGCCATGATCGTGCCGTCGTTGCGAGCGAAGAAGACCTCCGCGTGCCCGAGGCCGTGCGCCACCAGGACCTGCTGCAACCGCTCGGCGTCCCGGCAGGCCGGTGGTGTCATCACGGCCTGCAGCACCGTCGCGTTCTCGCGTTCGAGCAGGCCGCTGCCGCCGATCTCGTGCGACAGCACGATCCGCACGCGGCCGCCGAGCTCCCGTTCCAGCACCGCGGCCGCGGCCAGCTCGTGGTCGGGGGTGAGGGTGGCGAACACCCCGGTGACCGCGACGGCCTCGACCTTGCCCGCCACCGTCCGCGCGAACGCGGCGAGACCGGCCTCGTCCAACGGTTCCAGCTCGGTGCCGTCCAGCCGCGCGCCACCGCTCACACACGTGCTGGCGAGCACCACCCGGTCCCGGAACTCCGGCGGCCACAGTGCGAGCGGGGGCACGGCGGTCGTGGCCGCGCCCAGCCGGACCGCCGCGACCGGCCCGTGCCCGCCGGTCCACGTCTCCTGCGGCGCCGAGCCATCGGTGTCGGGCTCCACCACGACGTCGTCCAGCTCGCTGATCGCGAACAGGACCCGGTCGATGTCGCCTGCCGTACCGCCGCCGTCCACCTCGGCGTGCGCGAGCAACGGTGCCAGCGCCGCGTGCAGCGCGTCGTCGGGGGTCGGCTTCCCGGTCAGCCGCCGCGTCGTGACGGCGACGACCGTGCCGTGGACGTCCACCAGCGCGCCCGCGACTTCGTCGCCGTCCAACGCGATCCCGAGCCGGTAGCCGCCCGTGTGGTGTGCGAGGTCAGACATCGTCGGCCGCCAGTGGGGAGTAGTCGAGGGACAGGCCGAACGCGCGCGGCCCGACGAGCGCCAGGCCTTCCGGCCGCTGCCACGAAGGCGGGCTCGGCAGCGCGAGCACCACGACCCGCAGCCCGTACCGCAGCTCCGGCACCGGTACGGGCTCGCCGCCGTGGATGTCGAACAGGGTGATGACGTCCGGTGTCGCCGCCAGCAGCTCGCCGTCCTCGAGCACCGCGTGGTACTCGTGCCCGGCCTCGAGGCGCAGCCAGCGGCCGTCGTCGCGGTTGACGCCCTCCAGCAGGATCGTCCGGCGGGTGTTGGTGGCGAGCGCGGCGGTGGCCTTGTTCTTGATCGGGTGCACGCCGGTCACCCGGCACTCGGCCAGCCGGGCGCCGCCGAACTCCTCGGCGAGCCGCGCGACGGCGGACCTCGTCGAGTGCCCGTCGCGCACGGCCTCCTCGAGCACGGTCCCGATCCGGAGCGCCTTGGTCATCGAGCCGTCGACGACGGCGCCGTCGGCCTGGTCGACGGTCATCACGTACTCGCTGCTCACCCCTCGGTTGCCGAACGCCGTCGCGACGTTGCGCGCGAGCCGTTCCAGCCACTCGCCGGACTCGGCCCGCACCAGGACCACGCGGTCGTGCTCGTCCGCGAGCACCGACGGGCTGGCGGGGATCCCGGCGACCTGCATGGCGACCTGCTCGATGCCGGGGAACGCGCGGCCCATGCCGTCGGCGTCCAGCAGGGGCAGGCCGGCGTGGGCCGCGAACGCGACCGACATGGGGCCGTTGCTGCCGCCGACCTCGGTGCACATCAGTGCCGCGACGCGGCGGTCGAAGTGGGCCTCGACCTGGCGGCGGATGACGACCGACTCACGGCCGGTGCCGATGCGCTCCACGTACACGTCCGGCGCGCCGAGTAACGCGCACGGCATCACCAGTTCGTCGTCGGGGAGCTCGGTTAGCTCGACCACGCGTACCGGTCCGTGTTCGGCGACCGCGTGCAGCGCCGCGGGTAACGTCTGGCCTGCCGGCCCGCCCCCGCCGGCGCCGAGGACGTCGCACCCCTTGGCGAACGCGGCAAGGTTGCCCTTGTCGAAATCCACCAAGCCATGCTAGTAGCCTGTCACGCAGCGTGTTTAGTTTCGTACGACAGGAATTCGGTCGTGTTTGTCGCGCAACCACAAATCGAGGAGCTGGCCGGCGGGTCCAGCGTGGGTGAGCTCCTGTCCGCGCCGGAGCTCACGTCGCTGACGCTGCTCGCCGGCGACGCGGCCAGGGTCGTGCGTTCGGTGCGGGTGATCGCCGACCTGCGGGAACTGCGCGCACTCGACGCCGACGAGGTGGCGGTCGTGGCCCCCGCGGTGTCCGCGCTGGCACAGGGCCACCAGTTCGACGTCGTACTCCGGGACACGGCCGCCACCGGTGCGGCGGCCGTGGTCCTCACCGGTGTCGACGCCGACACGGTCGAGCCGACCGCGCGGCGCATCGCCGACCGGTGCGCGCTCGCGCTCCTCGTGGCACCGCCCGGCGCCGAGCCGACCCGGCTCGTGGTCGCCGTCGCGCGGGTGCTCAGCGGGGACACCGCCGCCGCCCTGGCCAGGGTCGACGCCGCGCGCAGGCTCATCGCCACGGCGGACACGGCCGAGGCGGTACTCGCCGCCGCGGCCGAGGCCCTCGCCACCGAGGTCGCGGTCCGCGCGCCCGGCCACGCAGAACCCGCCGCACTCGTCGAGGTGGACGGCGTCGCCGACGGTTACGTCACGGCCACGGTGCCCGAGCAGGCCCGTGCCGCCTGGGTGGTGGCGGCCCGAACCGTGGTGCAGCTCGCCGCGGACGCGTACGCGCGGGCGGTCGCGCGGAGCAGGCGGACCGACCTCGCGCCGATCCACGACCGGGGCAGGCTGCTCGGCGAACTGCTCCTCGCGCCGGAGCCGGAACGCGCGCCGCTCGTGGCCAGGGCCAGGGCGCTCGGTCTCGCCGTGGACGGCTGGCACCAGGTGCTGAGGTTCGAGCTGTCCTCGTCGCGGACCGACGCCGCCGCGGCGGACGGCGCCCCGGACCGGTCCGAGGCCGTCGGCAACAGCGCACTGGACACGGTGCTGGCCGACGGCGGGCCTGATGCCGCCGACAGCTGGCACGGCACCCGCATCGGCGGCGACGTGCTCCTGGTGCGCACCACCGGCACCAGGCCCGGCCCGTCGGCGGCCCGTGTCGCGCACCGCGCCGCGACCGCCGCGCTGGCCGCGGCCAGGGACCGGTTCCCCGGGCTGGTGATCCGGTGCGGCATCGGTGGCGTGTACCGCAGGGCGGAAGGCCTGCGCACGTCCGCGACCGACGCGCGGGCGGCGCTCGCGGCCACCCGCCAGTCCACGCCGCCGCGCGACATCATCGCGATCGACGCCCTCGGCCTGAACCGCATGCTGGTCGAGTGGTACGCCTCCGACACCACCCGCGCCTCCGTGGACGACATGCTCGCCCCGCTCGCCGAACTGGGGGCGCAGGCCGCGGAGGACGCCATCCGGACCCTGCAGTCCTATTTGGACCACCAGAGCTCGCCGGCCAAGGCGGCGAAGGACCTCAACGTGCACCCGCAGACGATCGCCTACCGGCTGCGCAAGATCACCGCCATGCTGCACCTCGACCTCAACGACGCCGAGCAGCGGCTGGCGTTGCAGCTCGCTTGCCGTGCCTGGCTGATGCGCTGACCCACCCCTTCCCTCCGCGTCCTCGCGCTTGGCGGGTGGTGGGCGTCACCCGCGGTGTTCGGATCGCGTAAACGTCGGCCTTCACGGCGTCAAGGTCCCGTCAGGTGTGGGTCACGGTCGGCCGGGTGGGCACACACTTCCCTCGCCTGCCGCCATCGGGGCGGCTCACGTGGAGGGAGCCTGGCCGATGGCCGATCTGGCCTACGCCTTGCTGCTGGTCGCCGGATTCCTCGCGCTCGTCATGACGTTGCGGGGGCTGGAGAAGCTGTGACCGGTGTACTGGCGAACGTTGTCGGTGGTGTCCTCGCGCTGCTGCTGATCAGCTACCTGTTCGTGGCCCTCATCCGGCCGGAGAAGTTCTGATGTCGTCCACTGTGGCCGGTCTCGTGCAGGTCGGCGTGCTGCTGGTGGTGCTGGCGGCCGTGTACAAGCCGCTCGGCGACTACATGGCGCGGGTGTTCACCGACCGCGGGCACCTCGCGGTCGAGCGGGTGATCTACCGGCTCGGGCGGGTCGACGCGGAGAGCCAGCAGCGTTGGCCCGTGTACGCGGCGGGGGTGCTCGGGTTCTCGTTCGTGTCGGTCGTGCTGCTGTACCTCGTCCAGCGGCTGCAACCGTTCCTGCCCTTCGACTTCGGCCGTGGCGCGGTCGGCTCCGGGATCGCGTTCAACACGGCGATCAGCTTCGTGACGAACACGAACTGGCAGTCGTACGTGCCCGAGGTCGTCATGGGGCACTCGGTGCAGATGCTGGGTCTCACCGTGCAGAACTTCGTGTCCGCCGGTGCCGGGCTCGCCGTGGCGATCGCACTGGTCCGCGGCTTCACCCGGTCGCGGACCGACTGGCTCGGCAACTTCTGGGTGGACCTCACCCGCGGCATCGTGCGGATCCTGCTGCCGATGTCGTTCGTGTTCGCGATCGTGCTGATCGCGCTCGGGGTGGTGCAGAGCCTGAGGTCCGGTGTGGACGTGACGAACCCGGACGGCTCGGCGAGCACGATCGCGCTGGCCCCCGCCGCGTCGCAGGAGGCCATCAAGGAGCTGGGTACCAACGGTGGCGGCATCTTCAGCGCGAACTCCGCGCACCCGTTCGAGAACCCGAACGGCTGGACGAACCTGGTCGAGATCTTCCTGATCATGGTGATCCCGGTCTGTCTCACGAGGACGTTCGGCACACTGGTCGGCAACCGTAGGCAGGGGTACGCGCTGCTGTCGGCGATGGGGGTGCTGTGGACGGGCATGCTCGCGGTGATCTGGTGGGCCGAGGCGCACCCGAACGGTCCCGCGGCGCTGCTGGCGGGTTCCGCCATGGAGGGCAAGGAAACCCGCTTCGGCATCCCCGGCTCCGCGTTGTTCGCCGACGCGACCACCGGCACCTCGACGGGCGCGGTCAACTCGATGCACGACAGCTACACCGGTCTCGGTGGCGGCGGCACGATGCTGAACATGCTGTTCGGTGAGATGACGCCCGGCGGTGTCGGCACCGGGCTGTACTCGATCCTGGTGACGGCGATCATCGCGGTGTTCCTCGCCGGGCTCATGGTCGGCCGCACACCGGAGTACCTGGGCAAGAAGCTGGGGCGCCGCGAGGTCACGGCGGCGGCGGTCGCGATCCTCTCGATGCCCACGCTGGTGCTGCTCGGCGCGGGCATCGCCATCATGCTGCCCGGCACTCCGGGCTACCTGGCGAACTCCGGCAGCCACGGCTGGTCCGAGGTGCTCTACGCGTACACCTCCGCGTCGAACAACAACGGCAGCGCGTTCGCGGGCATCACCGTGACGAGCCCGTGGTTCCAGTCCTCGCTCGGCATCTGCATGCTGCTCGGCAGGCTGATCCCGATCCTCGCGGTGCTGTGCCTCGCCGGTTCGCTCGCCGCGCAGAAGAAGGTGCCCGCCACCGCGGGCACGCTGCCGACACACGGCCCGCTGTTCAGCTCCCTGCTGACCGGCACCGTCGTGCTCGTCGCGGCGCTCACGTTCATCCCCGCACTCGCTCTCGGCCCCATCGCGGAGGCACTCGCATGACCACCACCGAGCGACCCGCCGCCGAACAGCGGCGGCACCACGTGGAGCGGACCGGCAGGCCCGGCGCCGGGGTGTTCAACCCCCGGCAGTTGCTCGTGTCCTTCCCCGACGCGCTGCGCAAACTCGGCCCCCGCCACCAGCTCCGCAACCCGGTCATGTTCGTCGTCTGGGCGGGTTCCGTGCTCAGCACGGTGCTCGCGATCGGCGACCCTGACGTGTTCACGATCCTCGTCACCGGGTGGCTGTGGTGCACGGTCCTGTTCGCGAACCTGGCCGAGGCGGTCGCCGAGGGCCGGGGCAAGGCGCAGGCGGAAACCTTGCGCCGCACCAGGAAGGAGACCACGGCGCGCAGGCTCCGCGCCGACGGCACCGAGGAACACGTGCCGGGTGCCGAGCTGCGGGCCGGTGACCGGGTGGTGGTCGAGGCCGGGCAGGTGATCCCCGGCGACGGCGAGGTCGTCGAGGGCATCGCGACGGTCGACGAGTCGGCGATCACCGGTGAGTCGGCACCCGTCATCAGGGAGTCCGGCGGTGACTTCTCGTCGGTCACCGGCGGCACCACCGTGCTGTCCGACCGGATCGTCGTGCGGATCACCACGAAACCGGGCGAGTCCTTCGTGGACCGGATGATCGCGCTCGTGGAGGGCGCGCGGCGGCAGAAGACGCCGAACGAGATCGCGCTGACGATCCTGCTCGCCACCCTGACGATCATCTTCCTGCTCGCGGTGGTCGCGTTGCAGCCGGTCGCCCGCTACGCGGGCAGCGTCCAGCCGGTGATCGTGCTGACCGCGTTGCTGGTCTGCCTGATCCCGACCACCATCGGCGCGCTGCTGAGCGCCATCGGCATCGCGGGCATGGACCGGCTGGTGCGGCGCAACGTGCTCGCCACGTCCGGCCGCGCGGTCGAGGCCGCAGGCGACGTGTCCACGTTGCTGCTCGACAAGACCGGCACCATCACCTTCGGCAACCGGCGGGCCACGGAGCTGATCCCGGTCGACGGGACGGCGATGGCGACGCTGCGGGAGGCGGCCCGCCTCGCGAGCATCGCCGACACCACCCCCGAGGGGCGGTCCGTGCTCGACCTCTGCGGTGGCCCCGTCGAGGTGGCGGAGCCGCACGAGTTCGTGCCGTTCACCGCGCGGTCCAGGATGAGCGGCGTCGATATCGGCGACCGCCACCTCCGCAAGGGCGCGGCGAGCGCGTTCGCCGCCACCGAGGAGTCCCGCCGGGTCGTCGACGAGATCGCCGCGGGTGGCGGCACCCCGTTGGTGGTGGCCGAGAACGAGCGGGTGCTGGGCGTCATCCGGCTGTCCGACGTGGTGAAACCCGCGATGAAGGAGCGGTTCGCCGAGCTGCGCGCAATGGGCATCCGGACCGTCATGATCACGGGTGACAACCCGTTGACGGCGAAGGCGATCGCCGAGGAGTCCGGTGTGGACGACTACCTGGCGGAGGCGCGGCCGGAGGACAAGATGGCGCTGATCCGCAGGGAACAGGAGGGCGGGCGGCTCGTCGCGATGACCGGCGACGGCACCAACGACGCCCCCGCGCTCGCGCAGTCCGACGTCGGTGTCGCGATGAACTCGGGGACCATGGCGGCCAAGGAGGCCGGGAACATGGTCGACCTGGACTCCGACCCGACCAAGCTGATCGAGATCGTGGAGATCGGCAAGCAGCTGCTGATCACCCGCGGCGCGCTCACGACGTTCAGCGTGGCCAACGACCTCGCGAAGTACTTCGCGATCCTGCCTGCCATGTTCGCGGGGATCTTCCCGCAGCTGGACAAGCTCAACGTCATGGGCCTGCACTCGCCCGCGTCGGCGATCACGTCGGCGGTGGTGTTCAACGCGCTGGTCATCGTCGGCCTGATCCCGCTCGCGCTGCGCGGTGTCCGCTACCGCCCGGCCACGGCGACGGCGTTGCTGCGCCGCAACCTCCTCGTCTACGGGGTCGGTGGTGTCGTCACGCCGTTCGCCGGCATCTGGCTCATCGACCTCGTGGTCCGACTCATCCCGGGAATGTGACATGAACTCGCTCGCCAGACAGGCACTCGCGGGCCTGCGGGTCCTCGTGGTGCTGACCGTGCTGCTCGGCATCCTCTACCCGCTCGGCGTGTGGGCGGTCAGCAGGCTCCCCGGGCTGGCCGCCAACGCCGAGGGCTCCGTGGTCACCGAGAACGGGCAGGCCGTCGGTTCGGACCTGATCGGCATCGACCCGGTCGCGGAGGACCCGGCGCACGACCCGTGGTTCCACACCCGGCCCTCCGCGGTCGCCCGTGACCTCGACGGCGACGGCGCCCCCGACCTGCTCGGCCCCGCGGACCCGTCGGTCTCGGCCGGGTCCAACAAGGGTGGTTTCGACGCGGACCTCGTGGCGGCGGTCCGGGCCCGCAAGGAGATCGTCGCGGCACGCGAGGGGGTCGACCCGGCTGAGGTGCCCGCCGACGCGGTGACCGCGTCGGCGTCCGGGCTCGACCCGGCCATCAGCCCGGCCTACGCCGAGTTGCAGGTGCCGAGGGTGGCACGGGAGAACGGGCTGTCCGAGGAACAGGTCCGCGCCCTGGTCGGTGCCCACACCACCGGCCGCGGCATGGGTGTCCTCGGTGAGCCCGGCGTGCGCGTGCTGACGCTCAACCTGGCCGTCCAGGCCGCCCGGCGGTGAGTCCTCGCGCCCGCGGCGTCGGCCGGTGCGGCCCGGTCACGAACCGCCGCGGTGGTGGGCGATCAGCTCGTGGTGCTTCTCGCCCAGCGGCCCGGCGGGGTGCGTGTGGACGGTCGCGCGGTCGAGCCGGGGGAGCGCGTGGATGAGCCGGTGCTCGACGTCGTGGGCGATGGCGTGCGCGTCGACCACGCTGAGGTCCTGGTCGACCGCCACGTCGACCTCGGCGGCCAGGCTGTGCCCGTGCCACCGCAGCCGCACCCAGCCGGTGTCGCGAACCCCGGTCGTGTCGCGCACGACCCGTTCGGCCTGGTCGGTCATGGCGGGGTCCACGGCGTCCAGCACGCGGCCGAACACCTCTTTCGCCGCGCTCCAGAGGACGGTGACGATGGCGGCGGAGATCGCGAGCCCGACGACCGGGTCCGTCCACTGCCAGCCGAGAGCCGCACCGCCCGCCGCGAGCAGCACCGCGAGGCTGGTGAACCCGTCGGTGCGCGCGTGCAGGCCGTCGGCGACCAGCGCGGCGGACCCGATCTGCCTGCCGACGGTGATGCGGTAGCGCGCGACCACCTCGTTGCCGACGAACCCGATCACCCCGGCCGCGGCGACCCACCAGATGTGCGTCATCTCCCTCGGGTTGACGAGCCGGTCCACGGCCTGCCACGCCGCCAGTACTGCGGACGAGGCGATCACCACGATGATCACCAGCCCGGCCAGGTCCTCCGCGCGGCCGAGCCCGTAGGTGAACCGGCGGGTCGCGGCGCGCCTGCCGAGCAGGAACGCGATGGCCAGCGGCACGGCGGTCAGCGCGTCGGCGACGTTGTGCAGCGTGTCGCCCAGCAGCGCGACCGAGCCGGTGAACGCGACCAGCACCGCCTGCGCCACCGCGGTCACCGCCAGCGCGCCGAACGAGATCCACAACGCGCGCATGCCGCGCTTGCTCGCCGTGAGCGCGTCGTCGGCCATGTGGTGACCGTGACCGTGCCCATGTCCGTGTCCGTGCCCATGTCCGCGCATGCGGGCAGGGTATGTGCTCACTTGCGCACGCGACAACGCTGCAACTGCCAGCCATGGGCAACGGCCGACAGCTGTCAGAATGTCTGCTCATGTACGCACGCGACGCCGGACCGGACGCCCCGCACTGGCGCGACCTGCCGCCGGGGGACCAGGTCGGCGTCGCCGTCGAGTCGTTCCGGATGCTCGCGGACCCGACCCGCCTGCGGATCATGTGGCTGCTGTCGGGCGGCGAGTACGACGTGACGACCCTGGCGGCCGCCGTCGGCATCGCCCGCCCGGCGGTCTCCCAGCACCTGGCCAAGCTGCGGCTCGCGGGCCTGGTCAGCACCCGCCGCGACGGCAGGCGCGCGCTCTACCGGGTGCGCGGTGGGCACGTGCGCCGCATGCTCAGCGAGGCGATGGAGACCGCCCACCACCAGGTCTCCGGCATGCCGGACCACGACTGAGGCGCGGTCAGCGCGTGGCCAGGTAGACCCAGGCGCCGGTGCCGGACACGAGCCGGACGTGGGTGCGGCGGTGGTCGTCGACCTCGTACAGGTCGGCGGCGGCCAGCTCCGCGGTCGTGAGCGTGAGGACCGTGCCCTCTGTGGTGTCGGCGGGGTCGCCGGTGGGGCGGACGATGGGGTGGCGGCCGGTGCCACTCGCGGCCACGACCGAGGGGTCGGTGATCGTGACCCAGTCCTGCCGGTGGCCGGGCAGGGCGTCCGGGTCGCCGGTGAGGACGCGGCCGAAGTGCTCGACCTGGACGCCGGGCAGCTGCAGGGTGCCGTAGGAGAACAGGCGCACCGCCGCACCGTCCTGGCCGCCGATCCGGTGCAGCACGGGCCGGGAGACGTCGTCGTTGCCGACCACGATCGTCGCGCCGGACCGAGGGCGCACCTCGGCGAGGTAGCGGCGGCTCGCGGCGTGGTAGCGCTGCTCGAAGGCGCGGGCGGCGTGCTCGACCCCGCCGAACGCGCCGGCGTCCCGCCGGGTGCCGCGTCCCAGCGCGACCTCGAGCGCGGTGTCGACGAACACCACCTCGTCCCACCGCCCGGCCAGGTCGCGCTGGAGGAAGCTGCCGTCGACGACCAGCACCGCGTCCTCGGCCGCGGTCACCGGCGGCTCGTCGACGGCCGTGTCGGACGCGAGGTCGATGACCCGCTCCCGGTAGCGGCGGTCGCCGCCGGGCCCGAGCGGGTCGAGCACGGTGCCCGCGAACGTGGGGAAGTCGTAGGCGTCGGCGTAGTAACCGGCCGCGGAGTCACGACCCTGGCGGTGCCGGTGGGCGCGGGGGTGGTGGAAGCCGTCCATCGAGAGGTGGATCGCGGTCCGCCCCCGTGCGGTGAGCGCCGCCGCGAGCTCGCGTGCGAACGTCGTCTTGCCCGCGGCGGTGACACCGTCCACCGCGACCCGCAGCGGGTGCCCGGCCTGCCGGGCGACGAGGTGGTCGGCGATGCGGCCCAGCACCCGCGCCCGTGGCGCGCCAGGCGGTTCGGTGATCACGGCGGGATCGTAGGTCAGTGCCGCCGCTTGATCGTCTTCATGGTGAGGTGCGAGTCGACGCGGCCGATACCGGGCGTGTCCTCGAGGTGGTCGGTGACGAAGCGCTCGAACGACTCGAGGTCGGCGGTGGCGATGCGCAGGTAGTAGTCGGGCAGACCGAACATGCGGCGGAACTCGACGACCTCGGGGTAGGCGGCGACCTGCTCCTCGAACCGGGCGACGGTGGCACGGTCCTTGGCGGCGAGGTCGACGTTGACGATCACCTCGAACGCCCGGCCGGTCCGCACCGGGTCGACGGCGGCGTGGTAGCCGGTGATCACGCCGTCCTGTTCGAGCCTGCGGACCCGCCGCAGGCAGGGAGCCGGGGTGAGGCCGACCCGGTCCGCGAGTTCGGTGTTGGTGAGCCGGGCATCCGCCATCAGCTGCTCGACTATTGCTCGATCGACGTTGTCCACGCACGAATGGTGCGCCACAGCGCCCGAGCGGGCAATGATTGGCAATCGAATTGCGCGATGTTCCGGCTAATGTTGCCGCTGTGACTGTGATCTCCGAGCTGTACCACTACCCGGTGAAGAGCTGTGCGGGCGTGCGCGTGGCGGCGGGGTTCCTCGGCCCGGCCGGGCTCGAGCACGACCGGCGGTTCCTGGTGACCGACCTCGCCGGCACCTTCCGGTCCCAGCGCCGCGATCCGCTGCTGGCCACCATCCAGCCCGCCGTCCACGGTGACCGGCTCACCCTCGCCGCCCCGCGGGTGGGCACGATCGAGGTGCCCGTCGACGTGTCGGTGCCGCGGCGGCCGGTCACGTTGCACGGCACCCCCTTCACCGGCGCGGACCAGGGTGCGGAGGTCGCGGCGTGGCTGAGCGAGGTCCTCGGCGCGCCGAGCAGGCTGGTGTGCGTGCCGCCGGAGCACCAGCGGGTCACCGACGGCCGCACGCCCGGCACCTCCTCGTACGCCGACAGCTGCCCCGTGCACGTGCTGTCGGCGGCCGCGGTGCGCGAGCTGAACGACCGGATCGCCGCCCGCGGCGGCAAGCCGGTGCCGATGAGCCGGTTCCGCCCGAACATCGTGGTCGACGACTGCCCGGCACACGAGGAGGACCACGCGCTGCGGATCACCGCGGGCGGTGCCGAACTCGGCTACGCGAAGGCCGCGATCCGCTGCGTCATCACGATGACGGACCAGCGCACCGGCGCCCGGTCGGGCCCGGAACCCCTGCGCACGCTGGCGTCCTACCGCCGCGCCGACGGCGGCGTCGCGTTCGGCGCGAAGTACGCCGTGCTCCGTCCTGGCCCGATCGCCACCGGTGCCGTGCTCGCGGTCGAACGGTCCGCAGTGGACCTGTCCGGTGTGGACGCGGTGCCGGTCTCCTGAGCTGGTGGGGTGTCCACCTACGTCGGCCGGGCCACCCGCCACCGCACACAAGCTCCGCGTCGTTTGTTCTCGCCGGGCGGGTTTGCCTCCGGCGGCTCCTCGCCGGAGGGGCAGGTCTCTGGGATGGCAGGCAGCCTCGGGTGTGGTGTGGGGCTTGCGCCCCCCGACGCCCTGCGCACCCTCACGACGTCCGGTGTGCCGTGAAAGGCGGGCGCTTTCACGGCATTTCAGCCCCATCCCGGTACGGCGCTCACCGCCGGCTTGGCCGGACCCGCGCCGCAGGACCCGGCAAACGTTGGTGGACACACAGCACTAGCGCACCTGGTCGGTGGGCCGCAGCAGGATCTCGTTCACCGAAGCGTGGTCGGGCTGGCCGACCGCGTACAGCACGGCGGCGGCGACGTCCTCGGCGCCCAGTGTGCGCATCGCACCCGCCATGTTCCTGGCCATGGCGCGTGCGCACCCGCAAGCAACTGCTGGACGCCGCCGCCGCGATGCTCGCGGACCGGGCCGGCATCGGCAAGGGCACCGTGTTCCGGCACTTCGCGACCAAGGAGGACCTGATCGCCGCGATCGTCGGGGACCTGCTCGACGACCTGGTTGCGGCGGCGCGAGCCAGGCAGGACGTGGTGTTGCTGATGACCGGCGTGCACCAGGCCGCCGCGCCGCTGCGGGACACCGAGCCCGACCTGTGGCGGCGCTACTTGGGCGTTCTCTTCGACGGCCTGCTCGACGCGACCTCGGCGCGGCCCGGCCGGACCTGACTCCGTAAGGTTCCCGCGTGCTCACTCTTCGGCGGGTCCCGGAGTTGTGGCGCCGGTTCGACGGCGCGCGTCTGTACCTCCCGCTCGGGCTCCTGCTCTTCGCTGGTTCGCTGGTGCCCGCGCTCCACAGCCACGGCACGCGGTTCGGCGGCATGCCCGACCGCCCGTTCGACACACTCGCCGTGGTGGCGGTCGCCCTCCAATGCCTGCCGCTCGCGGCGAGCAAGCGCTGGCCTGCCGCCTGTCTCGCGCTGGTGTCGATCGGCTTCGCCGTCGACCAGCTCCGCGGCTACCACTCGTTCGCGGGGACCGCGCTGGCCCTGTGCGTGCTGAACGCGGGGTTCCGGCTGGAACGTCACCGCCGCGCCACCATGCTGGCCTTCTCCGTCGCGTACATCCCGTTGGTGGCCGCGTTCCACCTGCTCGGCGCAGGGGAGCCGCCAGGCGAGTTCGTGACGTTCTACCTCGCGCTGGCCCTCGTGTGGAGCTTCGGCGCGTGGCTGCGGTCGGCCCGCGCCGCGGAGGCCGAACGCCGCCGGCGCGTCGCCGAGGACACCCGCGCCGCCGAACGCACCCGTCTCGCCCGCGAGCTGCACGACGTCGTGACCCACCACGTGACGGCGATGGTCCTGCAGGCCGAGGCGGCCAGGTACCTGACCGCGAGACCGGACCGCCTCGACGAGACCCTCACCGTCGTCACCGACACGGGCCGCCGGGCCATCGCGGACCTGCGGGAACTGCTCGACGTGCTCAACCCCGACTACGGCACCACGGCCGGCGGCACGATCGACACCGTGACCGGCACGCCGTCCGCGGCGCGGCTTCGCACGCTCGTGGAACAGACGCGCAAGGCCGGGCAGCCGGTGGAGTTCACCGAGCAGGGCACACCCGCCGAGTCGGCGGGCAGCCCCGTGGCCTACCGCGTCGTGCAGGAGGCACTGACCAACGCGCTCAAGTACGCCCACGGCAGCCGCACCGCGGTACAGGTGCACCACGGCGAAGGGGAGATCACCGTGGAGGTCAGCACCGACGGCACCGGGGCGCGGTCCGGCTCGCAGGGCGGGAGCGGGCGGGGTCTCGCCGGTCTGCGCGAACGGGTCGACGTCCTCGGCGGCGACTTCAGCGCGGGCAGCCGAACCGGCGGCGGGTTCTACGTGCGGGCACGGATTCCCGCGGGGAGCCCGTCGTGACCGCGCCGATCCGCGTCCTGATCGCCGACGACCAGGTGCTGGTCCGCACCGGGCTGGTGACGATCGTCGACGCCCAACCCGACATGGCGGTGGCCGGCGAGTGCGGGGACGGGCGGGCGGCGGTCGACCTCGCGGACCGGCTGCGGCCCGACGTCGTGGTGATGGACGTCCGCATGCCGGTCCTCGACGGCATCGAGGCCACCAGCCTGCTGGCCGGTGCCGGGGTGCCGCAGCCGGTGAAGGTGCTCGTGGTGACCACGTTCAACCTGGACGAGTACGTCTACCGGGCGCTGCGAGCCGGAGCGAGCGGGTTCCTGCTGAAGGACGCGCCACCCGACCGGCTGCTGCACGGGATCCGCACCGTGGCGGCCGGCGCGGCACTGCTGGACCCCGAGGTGACCCGCGCACTCGTGGGTGCCTACGCCACCCGGATCCGGCCCTCGGACGACGACCGGCCCGACGTCCCCCTGACGCCCCGCGAGCTGGAGGTGCTCCGCCTCATCGCCGACGGGCTGTCCAACAGCGAGATCGCCGGGACCCTCGTGCTCAGCCAGGAGACCGTCAAGACCTACGTGTCCCGCATCCTCGCCAAGCTCGGGCTCCGCGACCGGGTCCAGGCGGTCGTCCACGCCTACCGCCACGGCCTGGTCACCTGACGGCCCGGTTACCCGACGGCCGCCGCCTCCTCACCCGGCGGCCGCCGCCCCATCACCCGGCGGCCGTCGCCTCCACGGCGACGCGCTGGATCGCCCGCACGACGAGCTCGGGCTCGTCGACGTAGATGTAGTGCTCGCTGTTCGCCGCGATGCTCAGGTTGCCGCGGCTGGACACCGTGAGCCACTTGCGCTGGCCCTCGGCCCACGCCCGCTCCAGATCCGGCCCGTACTCGGGAACGGCTTCCAGGTAGGGCTTTCCGTGCTGGATCACCTCGACCGGGAGGTCGCCGGCGGACCGGACCTCCCCGTCGGGGACCGCCAGCTGCTCGGGGTTCTGTCCCTGCACGGCGGCCAGCGTCTCGTCCCGCAGCTGGACCGCCATGCCGGTGGCGGACTCGGGGATGCTCGCGGTGAGGTCGGCGCTCTGCGTCGGTGAGGTGGCGTCCATGAGGACCAGCCCCTTGACCGTGTCCTGGTGGTCGGGGGCGTACCTGGCGGCGATGAGCCCGCCGAGCGAATGTCCGGCCAGGACGACAGGAGCGCCACCGGCGACCTGGTCGATCACCGCGGTCAGCACGGTCCCCGCGTCGTCGAGGGTCTGCGGTCCGCCGGGCTGGTCGCTGGCGCCCGCACCGAGCCGGTCGTAGGAACAGACCCGGTTCTCCGCACCGAGGGTCTCCTGGATGTCGGCGAACTTCTTCAGCTCGTCACCGGCCCCCGCCAGCAGCACGACGACCGGTTCACCGTCCTCCGGCTGCCCGGAACAGGACACGGTCACCGAACGGCCGTCGACCGTGATCTTCTTGGCGCCGGTGAACGCCGGTTCCTTCGCCTCGGTGGTCGTCGTGGCGCCGCCGCCCGGCTCCGCCGCCGGGGCCTCGTCGCACCCCGAAAGCCCGATACCCGCCGCCGAGCAGCACAGCGCGAGCAGAGCGGCTGCCCTGACATTGCGGTTCATGAAAATGCCCTCCCGATAAGAGAATCCGCGCGGTGCCCTCGACGCCGCGGCTGTCCCGGGACGCTACGGAGCCGGTGCGCCGGAATCGTCACCTCACGGTGGACACCTTCGGGTAGCTCTTCCGGGGGACATGTATCAGGGACCGTGTCCGGTCCTCTGGGGAGCATGAGAATCACGAGACGCGTGCCGTGGTGGGCCGCGCTGATGGGTCTGCTCGTCGTGGTGGCCGGCTGCGATCCGCTCGACGCCGGTGTGCCGGGAGCACCACCGGGTGTCGGCGGTGGCGGTGTCGACAGTGGCGGTGGCGGCAGTGGTGGCGGTGGGTGTGGCTCGCCCGGTGAGAACGTCCGGCAGCGGCTGCCCGCCGTCGACGACTCCATCGCGACGTTTCCCAACCCCTGCCTGCCTTACAGCGACCTCGTCGGCACCGTGACCGGCTACATCCCCGAGACCGACCGGGCCACGTACGCCGCCACGAGGTTCGCGTTCAAGGTCGGGCTGGTGGCCAACCAGTTCGCGACCGCGGCGAGCCTGGCCGAGTGCCTGTACCGGGCCGACCAGCTCGCGATCCAGGTCTACCAGGAGCGGGACCGGCCGCTGTCGGTCGGTGTCGTGGTGGTCGTGGGGATCAGCCCGGAGGCCGTGGCGGACATCGCGTCCTGCTACCTGTTCGACGAGCCGCCCGCGCAGGACCCCGGCTTCGCCGAGGAGTTCGACCCGTGCCTCGACGTCGAGGCCGACGGCGGGTTCGTCGTGTTCAAGGTCGGTTCGACCGAGACCATGTGCGGCGCCATCGGCGCCTAGCGCGACAGGGGTCTCCTCGGTCACGATCGGAGGGTTTCCGCATCCGCGGACCACCCGGACGCTCTGCACCAACGAGTACGGATGGTGGTGGCGATGAAGGTCGGTTCGGATCCGGCCGAATCCACGACGAAGAACTCGGCCACGCGGTGGCCGAGAAGACCTGTGGAGTCCGACATGACGATCACCGCCGTCACAGTGCACCCGGCCATCGGGATCGCGCGGGTCGGGAACAGTCCGGACGAGTTCTTCATCGGGCCGGAACGGTTGTGGGCGCCGCCGGATCCGGTCGGCGGGTTCAAGGACGCGCGGTCCCGGGTGAAACGGCAGGCGGCGCGGTTCCGGCTCTACGCCCACCACGACGACGGCACCGTCACCGAGCTCACCGCCGCCGACGCGGACATCGCGTGGACGGTCCACGTGGCCAACAGGAAGGCGATCATCCGCAATCCCGGTGCCGAGGGCATGCTGATCGACCCCGGCGCGCGCACGCTCGCCGGGCCAGGGCAGCGGGCGACGTTCGACGGCGGGAAGATCCGCTTCCCCGGGCACTCCGAAGTGGACGTACCGCTGGGGGAGGCCCGCACCGACGAGGACGGGCACCTCGTCGTGCTGGGCGGCTTCGGCACGTCCGCCTCGCCCGGCAACGCCCCCATCACCAACTTCCTCGACAACGAGGGCTGGTTCGACGACGTGTCCGACGGTCCCGTCACCGCCCACCTGACCGTCCGGGCGAGCGGCGAGGAGTTCGACGCGACCGGCGCCTGGGTGATCGTGGCGCCACCGAAGTTCGCGCCGCAGATCGACAGCGTGATCACCCTCTACGACCTGCTGTTCCAGCTGGGCGCGTCGCAGGCCTGGCTCTCCGGCCCCGCGACGCCGTCCTACACCCACGACATCCACCCGATCCTCGAACGCGCGCGCACCACCAGCGCGGTGACGAACACCGGGTCCGCACATGCCTGGCCGGAACCCGTCTACGCGCCGGAAGCGCGCAGGCGGATCTTCGGCCGGCTCAGGGATCCCGCGGGCCGTGGTCGTGGCACCATGCCCCTGCTCGTGGCAGGAGAACTGACCGGGATCCAGTACGCGGTGATGAAGGCGTGGCGGGACGACGACTTCGTCCGGGACTGGGCGGGGCCGCCGGTGCCGAGCGCGCGACTGACGCCAGGGGAGCTGGACCGGGCCGCGCTCGCCGCGTGCGTCGGCGACACGCTCTTCCCCGGCGTCGAGGCGGGCGGCATCCTGGGTGCCCCGATCGCGGATCCGCTGAACTACGTCGGCGCCGCGGACCCCATGCGACTGGACCACACCCGCCTCGTACCGGGTGCGGTCACCGAGTTCATGCCGCTCCCGTGGCAGGCGGACTACGTGCACTGCGGCCACGAGTGGTGGCCGGTGCCGCGCCCGAACAAGGTCGTCCAGCCGGGCACGAACGCACGACTGGACTGGGACCGGGACGCGCGCGACTTCGTCGCGATGACCACCGCGTGGCACACGCTCGGTTTCGTGGTCCGGCGGGGGAACACCTACGTCGAGGTGCGAGGGTGACGTTCGACGTCGCGATCGTCGGCGGCGGCCCGGCCGGGGTGGCCGCGGCGGTCGCGCTCCGCCGCGTCGGCCTCGGGACCGTGCTCGTCGAAGCCTCCCGCCACGAGACACCCCGGGTCGGCGAGACGCTGTCGCCCGGGGTGCGGCCCGCGCTCGCCCGGCTCGGCCTCCCCGTCGCGGGTGCCGTGCCGGAGGCGGCGACCGAGAGCGCCTGGGGCACCCCCGACCTGACGACCCGGCCGGCCGTGCTCAACCCGTACGGCGGCGGCGCGCACGTGGACCGGGCCGCCTTCGACGCCGCGCTCGCCGACCGCGCCGAGACGCACGGGGCCACCGTGCTGCGCGGCTGCCGGGTGCGCCGGTGCGAGCCGACGGGCGCCCGGTCGTGGCGGCTCACCACCGAGCACGGCCAGGTCACCGCCGCCGCGGTCATCTGCGCGACGGGCCGGGGCGCCGGGCTGGTCCGCGCGGTGGGCGCCCGGCGGCAGGCCGCGGACCGGCTGGTGGGGGTGGCGGTCGAGTACGCGGACCCGGCGGGTGACCAGGTGACGCTCGTCGAAGCCGCGCGGGACGGCTGGTGGTACTCGGTGTCGCTGCCGCCCGCGCACCGCGTGGTCGTGTTCATGACCGACTCCGACCTCTGCCGCGCCGGGCGGTACCCGGACCCCGCCCGGTGGGCCGACGCGATCGGCGGGACCCGGCACCTCGGTGAGCGGGTGCGGGGGCTGCGGCCACGCACCCGCCCCCGTGTCGTGTCCGCGGTCAGCCACCGGCTCGTCCGCCCGCACACGGTGCGCCCGTGGCTCGCGACCGGTGACGCCGCGATGAGCGTCGACCCCCTCACCGGCCGGGGAGTGCTGACCGCGCTGCTGGCGGGTGAGGCGGCGGGCACCGCGATGGCCCACTGGCTGCTGGGTGACCGGCGGCCGGCAGCCGACTACGAGCGCGGGCTGGACGCCCGGTACGCCGAGTACCTGGCGGAGCGGGCCGAGGTCTACGGCCGGGAGACGAGGTGGCCGCACGCGCCGTTCTGGCGGCGCCGTGCGGCCTCGTCTCTCGCAGCCTCCCTCACAGCGTCGTCCACACCGTGATGACCGGCTGGTCGTCCTCCCGCCGCAAGCGCAGCCGGACGAACCCGGCGGGACAGGGCCGCACCACGAACCAGCCGTCGTCGTCCACCGGAACCGTCCGCGTGCCGTCCTCGCGGTGCTGGATGTCGATCTCCCCGGCCCGGGGCGGGATCACCTGACCGCGCAGCGCGTCCGGGGTCAGCTCCACCTCGATCGTGGTGGGGCCGACGGAGAACGACAGCGTGCGCACGGCCGTGGCCCCGGCCCGGGTACTGGCGAGGGCCGCGTTCACGTCGGCGACCGCCGAGTCGTGGACCAGTTCGGCCAGTTCGGCGTCGACGTCGTGCCACGTGAACGCGGCCTTGCCGATCTCAAGGAACCTGGCGGGTACGGCGTACTGATCCCGCAGGGCGTCATGCAGGTCGGCGAGCAGTTGCTGGTCGTCGTGCCAGTCGCGGATCATGTCCTCACCTCCTGCTGCGTCCGGGCTGCCTGTCGTCCAGCAGCGGGGCGATGAGGGCGGTGCGGCGCAACGTCTCGAGGCACCGCATGCGGTTCGGTCCGATGCCGCCCACGGCCATGCCCAGCATGCCGGAGATCTCCGAGTAGGGCATGGGCGGCTCGGTGAACAGCAGCGACAGCAGGCGCCGGCACTTCTCCGACAGCTGCGTGAACGCCTGGCGCAACGCGATGAACCGCTCCTCGCGCACGAGCCAGTCGTCGGCGGTGGGTGCGTCGTCGACGACGTCGTCGCCGTCCATCGGCACGTTGCGGTTGCGGGTGCGCAGCAACTGCAGGCACTCGTTGCGGGTGGTGG
This sequence comes from Actinophytocola algeriensis, assembly GCF_014203735.1. Classification (GTDB taxonomy): domain Bacteria; phylum Actinomycetota; class Actinomycetes; order Mycobacteriales; family Pseudonocardiaceae; genus Actinophytocola; species Actinophytocola algeriensis. Next base: position 174,230 of record NZ_JACHJQ010000005.1, read on the forward strand.
TCGCGAGCCAGCCGGGCAGCGCGGCCGGCTCGCGGATCGTGCCGAGCCGCTCGACGAGCCGCAGCCACACGGTGGCGGCGACGTCATCGGTGTCGGCCGCGGACAGCCGGTGCCGCGCGCACACCGCCCGGAGCAGCGGTGCGTGCAGTTCCACGATCCGGTCCCACGCCGCCTGGTCGCCGGCCCTGGCGCGCGCCACCAGGGCCGGGACCGTGCCGTCGTCAGCGTTGGTCACGGCGTCGGCTGCCGGACGGGGTCCTGGCCGTTGTCGGCCAGCAGGACCGCGAACGCCTCACGTGCCGTCATCCCGGGCGTGCGGCTCATCCGCGCGGCGACCGCACCGGTGACCGTGCCCGCCGCGAACGACGTGCCGCTCCACTTCGCGAGACCGTTGCCGAACGTGATCACGTCCTGGGACGACAGCGTCACCGGAAAGGCGGGGAACGTGCTCGTGACGAACACCCCGGCCGCCGAGCAGTCCACCCAGGGGCCGGTCATGCTGAAGATCGCGTTGGTCGCGCCGACCGCGACGACGTCGGTCATGGCGGCGGGCCAGACCTGCTTCGGTTCGTCCTGGTCACCCTTGCGGTTGCCCGCGGCGGCGATGACGAGCACCCGGGGGTCGAGCCGGTCGATGGCGCGCCGGAGCGCCATCGGGGGCGCTTCGTGGTCACCGGTGACCCCGAACGACAGGTTGAGGATGTCGAGGTGCTGGTCCTGGAGGTCCGCGATCTCGCGCGCGACCTGCCACACGGAGGAGCGGTCGCGGTCGGCGTCGAGGCCCGCGCGGACCACGATCCCGGCCGCGGGCGCCTCGTGGCGGATCAGCCCGACCAGGAACGCGCTGTGCATGGCGAGCACCGGCAGCGGCTCCGCGCCCGAGGGGGTGAGCTGCGTGCCGGACACCAGGTTCGCCGGGAACGTCGGGTGCGGCACGAGGGCCGTGTCCACGACGCCGACCTTCACGTGCTCGCCGTCGGTGGCCGCGGCGGGCGACTGGATCACCGCGCCCACCGGGACCGGGTCGGCGATCGCCTTGTGCTGTGGCAGCCCGATCACGCTGTCGGAGTTCCGCTCCATCACGGGCGTGAATCCGAATTCCCGTTCGAACCGGACGCGCAGGTCGTACATCAGCACGTCGAGATCGTTTGGCGGAGTGGCGAGCGCGGTGAACTCGTTGATGTACCGGCGGCGCACCCGGGCCGCGTACGAGTCGAGCGCGGAGAATTTCCCGAGCAGCATCAGCCCGAGTTTGTGGTTGTCCTCTCTGGTGCCAGGGCGTAGTTCCGGTTCGTTGTCCAACAGCTTCATGATCTCTATCTGGTGCCGCAGGTCCACGATCAACTCGTCCATGGCGGTGCCCCTTTCCTCCCAGGAATTCTGTCCGTTCCTTCCGATGCGCGGGTCGCTGGTTTGATACCCGACACCTAAATCGAATTTCGCCGGGCGGATGTGTCAGGCATTCTGGTCCGGTGCTCACGCGTTCGGTGGCGGACGAAGCTCGGGAGGCCATGCGCCTCGCCGATTTCGCTGCCGGGCGCGCGGCGCCGGTCGCCGAGCGGGCGACCAGGCGGGCCGCGCGGGCGGGGGACCCGGCGGCCGGGTCGATCGCAGAGCGGGCGTGGGGCCGGTCGCTGCTGCAGACCGGGGACGTGCACGCCGCGATCCGGCACCTGCGGCGGGCCATCACGCTCGCCGACGAGGCGGCGTCCCCGTCGCTCGCCGGCGAGGCCCGCATCCCGCTGGCCGCGGCACTCGTGCAGCGGGGGCGGCCGCACCCGGCGCTGGTGGAGATCGACATCGCGGTCGCGGACCTCACCGCGGCGGGCCACGCCAGGGCCAGGGCGCAGCGGGCGGACATCCTCCACCAGATCGGCAGGCTCGACGAGGCGATCGCCGAGTACCAGGCGGCGATCCCGCTGCTGCGGCGCGTCGGCGACCTCCTCAACACCCAGCGCACGCTGGTGAACCGGGGCATCCTGCACACCGAGCGGCACGCGTTCGCCGCCGCGGCGGCCGACCTGTGCGAGGCCGACCGGCTGGCCCGGGACCTGGGCCGCCACCTCGCGGTCGGGATCATCGCGGAGAACCTCGGGTTCCTCGAGACGCTGCGCGGCGACGTACCTGCCGCGCTCGGGCACCTCACCAGGGCCGAGGCGACGATCGGTGCGCACGGCGGTCAGCTCGGCCCGGTCTTCCTCGACCGCAGCGAGCTGCTGCTGTCGGTCGGCATCGGCCGGGAGGCGGCCGAGTACGCCGAGCGCGCGGTGGCGGCCTTCGAACGGGAGCGGCGGGGGATCCTGCTGCCGGGTGCGCGGCTGGTGCTGGCACAGGCCGCGTACCTCGACGGCGACTGGGCCCGGTCGCTGCACCAGGCGGGCCGGGCGCGCCGCGAGCTGGCGAGGCAGCGGCGGACCGAGTGGTCCGCGCTCGCCGCGCTGACCGTGTTGCGTGCGCGGCTCGCCATGGGTGAGCGGGTGGCGGTGCGGGAGGTCGAACCGGTGGTGGCGACACTGTCCACATCGGGCTGGCCCGCCGCCGTGCTTGAGGCCCGGCTGATGGCGGCGCGGGTGTCGGACCGGCCTGCGGAGTACCTGGCCGCCGCGAGCGAGACGCGGCTGCGCGGGCCCGCGGTGCTGCGGGCGCGTGGCTGGTACGCCGAGGCGCTGCGCCGCCAGGCGTGCGGTGACACCCGGGGTACCGGCGCCGCGGTCCGCGCGGGCCTGCGGATCCTGGACGAGCACGCCACCGCGCTGGGGGCGACCGACCTGCGGGTGCACTCGGCGGTGCACCGGACGGAGCTGATCGAGCTGGGGCTGCGCACGGCGTTGCGCGATGGCCGGGCGCGGCGGGTGCTGGAGTGGGCGGAACGTGGCCGCGCGAGCCGGTTCGCGCACCGCTCGGTGCTGCCGCCCGCCGATCCCGAGCTGGCTGACCTCCTCGCCCAGCTGCGGTCCACGGCGCGGGAGCTGGACCGGGGTCGCGACGACGACCGCCGGGCCGGGCCGCTGGTGGCACGGCAGATGGCATTGGAGCGGCGGATCCGGGACCGCAGCCGCCTTGGCGGCAACGGCGGGGCGGCTGCGTCCATGGCGGGGCCGGTCGGCAGGCCGGTGCCGGCGGACCGGCTCGCGGCGGCGCTCGGCGACCTCGCGCTCGTCGAGTACGTGCGGCTCGGCGGCGCGCTGCACGCGCTGACCGTCACCGGTGGCCGGGTGCGGCTGCACGCGCTGGGGTCGCTGGCCCCGGTCGCGGATCTGGTCGACCGGGTGCATTTCGCGCTGCGCAGGCTGGCCAGGACGGGGCCCGCGCGGACCCAGGACGCGGCGACCGTGCTGATGACCGGGGCGGCGCGCAGGCTGGACGAGGCGCTGCTCGCCGGGCTGCCGGAGGTGCGGGACCGCGACCTCGTCATCGTGCCGACCGGGCGGCTGCACGGCGTTCCGTGGTCGGTCCTGCCGTCGTGTGCCGGCCGTCCCCTGGTCGTGGCGCCGTCGGCGACGCTGTGGCACGCGGCGTCCTCGCGCCCTGCCGTCCCCCTGGGACCGGCGGTGGTCGCGGCCGGTCCTGGGCTCGCCGGTGCGCGCGAGGAAGCGGCCGCGATCGCCGAGATCCACGGGTGTGCGCCGCTGCTCGACGACGCCGCGACCGCCGACGCGGTGCTCGCCGCGCTCCCCGCCGCGGACCTGGCGCACCTCGCCGCGCACGGGCGCCTCGTGCCCGACAACCCGCTGTTCTCCAGCCTGCGCTTCGCCGACGGCCCGGTGGTCGTGCACGACCTGGAGCGCCTGCGCACCGTGCCCCGCACCGTGGTGCTCGCCGCCTGCGACGGCGGGCGGTCCGTCGTGCACACCGGCGACGAGCTGCTCGGCCTCGCCGCGACGTTCCTGGCGTGCGGCAGCGCCCAGCTCGTCGCGTCGGTCCTGCCCATCCCGGACGTCGAGACCGCCCCGCTCATGGTCGCGCTCCACCGCCGCCTCGTCGCCGGTGAGCCGTGCGCCACGGCGCTCGCCGACGCGCAGCAGGCCATGCGCGATGCCGGGCCTGCCGCCCTCGCCGCCGCGGCCGGGTTCGTCTGCCTCGGCGCGGGCTACTCGCACGTGTGACTTCGTATTTTCCGCGCGACTGCCTCCTCTGAGGGACACCAGCAGGCGCACGGAAGGGGGGAGCCGCGATGACGCAGCTCGCGGTGGACGAACACCTGCCGGTGACCGGGTTCTCCGGCACCGCCGAGGTCGAGGTCCGCCAACTGAACGACACGGAATGGGTGACGCTGTCCAGGCTGGACTACAGCACCGGCGGCATGAGGTTCACGGTGCCGCGGGGGCAGCACACGGATTTCGCCTCCGTGCCGAGGGTGTTCGTGTGGTTCCTCCCGCGCTACGGGCGCTACACGAAGGCCGCGATCCTGCACGACTACCTGTGCCGGGTCCCGGTCGCGAACGGCACCCTGCCGCGCGGTGCGGCCGACCGGATCTTCCTGCAGTCGATGCGGGAGCTGGAGGTGGCGTTCCTGCGCCGGTGGATCATGTGGGCGGCGGTCCGGCTGGGCGCGCTGGCGAACGCACGCGGGCGCCAGGGCTGGCTGCGGGCCTGCTGGCAGGTGTTCCCGATCCTGTTCGTCGCGCTGCCCGTGGTCGCGCCGCCCGCGGTCGTGATCGTGGCCGCGCTCCTGGTCTTCTACCTCGTCGAGACGATCGCGCGGGCGGCCCTGGCGGTGGGCAACCTCGTGCGCAGGACGCGGGGCAGGGCACAGAAACCGGTCAGCACTCCGAAGTTCTCACTCAGGCTCTGACCGCGAGGCGCGGACACACCGAAGCCGGACGGCCTCGGCTACCGAGTCCGTCCGGCGGTCGGCTCCCTAGGCTGAAAGGTGCTGTTCGTCGTCTGCGGTGATCGTAGGATTCCTGGTGGGTCGGGGTTTTCTCGTTCGATGACTCGAAATCGCCTCATGTTCATGAGTGGAGCTCGCCCATGTTTCGATCCGGTTTACGCCGTGGTCTCGTCGTCCTCGCCACCGTGGTGGTCGGTCTGCTCGCCGTGACCGTGCCCGCGCACGCTGGTCCCGCTGTGCTCAGTTCCATGAAACCGTTGGCAGTCAAGGAAGTCTCCACCGCCGAACTGCGGGCTTTGATCGCGCGTGGTGGCGGGCAGTCGCTGACGCTCGGCACCCAGGCGGTCATGGACGTCACCTGTTACCTGCTCGTCGGCACTCCGTACGGAGGTGGTGCGCCGGACGCGGACGTCCTCGTCGACGGTGCGGTGTACTGCGACGACTACGTCGATGTCGCCACGTTGCAGGTGCAGTTGTACCGCGGTGACTCGCTCGTCGCCTCCGACTCCGCTACTTTCCCCTACACCTACGGGGTCTACGGGACCGTCGGTATCGCCGACTGCGTCGCCGGGAGCTATTTCGGTGCCGCCACCGCGGTTGTCGCCAGGTACGACCTCTATCCGCCGGTCATCGGGGCCACCAAGCGGAGCGTCGACGTGTCCATCGGTTGTGGTTCGCCGCCCGTCGGGATTCCCACCCCGCCCAACTGCTCGGAGAACCCGCAGTTGTGCGCCCGTATCGGGGACTGACCGTCCACGTGGCAGAGTGGGCGGGTGCCGTTGGTATCGATCATCACGCCCACGCAGGCGCACAACGCCGACTTCATCGGTGAGCTGTGGCTCTCGCTGGAAGGTCAGGCGCTGCCGCCGGGCTGGGAGTTCGAGTGGCTGGTCCAGGAGGACGGGGTGGCCCCCGCCGTGCTGGACCGGCTGCCCGACGATCCCCGGGTCCGCTACGAGGCGCTCGGCGTGCAGATCGGCGGCGCGGCCACCCGCAACACGGCGGTGGCCCGCGCCGCAGGTGACCTGGTCGCGGGCATGGACCACGACGACTTCTACGAGCCGGGTGGGTTGGCCGCACTGGTGTCGCCGTTCGCCTCTCCCGAGGTGGCGTGGTCGTGTGCGCGGATGCGGTGGATGAATCCGGACGGGGCGACCTGGGTCAAGCCGGATGTCTTCCCGGCCGGTCTCGTCCCGACCGGTGTCATCGCCGAGACGTTCGTCCGCACCGACGACTTTCCGTTTCCGGCGTCCATCGTCACCTACCGGCGGCAGCACTTGCTCGCGCACGGCGGATGGCCTGCGGTGGCCCGGTCCACTGACGCGGTTCTGCTGGCGGCGTTCTCCTCTCGCTGGGCCGGGGTGTGGGTGGCTCAGGTCGCCGCCACGTACCGGCGTTGGCCGCGGCAGCACACCGTGCAGTCGGCTGACATCGCTATCCGCGATGTCCCGCACGTCCGGGGCGCGATCGCGCAGCGCCTGGCCGCCGAACGTGCACTCGCCGCGTCCGGCGACGGGTGATCGCCTCCTACTGCAGCCCTGCCCGGACCGAGGTGATGCGCTGGGTGTTGAAGCCCAGCCAGTGCATGCGGCCTACGTAACGCGCGTGTTCCACCTTGATGCAGCGGTCCATGATCACGCTCACGCCACCGTCCGCCGCGACCTGTCCGCCCGTCTCGTTGATCACGCCGAACTGGCACCAGAGCGCGCCCGCGCCGATCCGCACCGCCTGCTCGGCGATCTCGGGTAGTGCGTCCGGTGCGCGGAAGACGTTGACGATGTCCACTGTGTCCGGCACCTCGTCCAGGCTCGGATAGCTTGTCTCGCCCAGGATTTCCGTCGCGCGCGGGTTCACCGGGATCACGTGGTAGCCGTGGCGTTTGAGGTAGTAGCCGACGAAGTAGCTCGCCCGCAGCTCGTTGTTCGACAGGCCGACGATCGCGATCGTCTTCGCGGTGTTCAGTACTCGCTGGATCTCCAGGGGATCCTGGTAGCGCTCCGGCACGGTCATGCGGTCGCCACCTCCTCTCGCACGGTGGCGGCCACGTGCGCGAAACCCTGTTCCAGGTCCCAGATCAGGTCGTCCACCGACTCGGTGCCCACCGACAGGCGCACGGTGCCGGGACCCACCCCGGCCGCCGCCAGTTCCTCATCCGACAGCTGGCGGTGCGTGGTGCTCGCCGGGTGGATGATCAGGCTCTTCGCGTCGCCCACGTTGGCCAGGTGGGACCACAGGGTCACGCCGCGGATCAGTGCCTGCCCGCCGTCGCGGCCGCCCGCCACGTCGAAGGAGAAGACGGCGCCCGCGCCGCCCGGCAGGTACTTCTCCGTCAGCGGGCGGTACTTGCTGTCCGCCAGCCCCGGGTACGTCACCCGCGACGCCAGGTCGTGGCCGGCCAGGAACTCCGCGACCCTCCTCGCGTTCGCCACGTGGCGTTCCATGCGCAGCGACAGCGTTTCCAGTCCCTGCAGGAAAAGGAACGCGTTGAACGGGGACAGCGCACCGCCCAGGTCGCGCAGGGTCTCCGCCCTGAGCTTCATCAGGTAGCCGTAGGTGCCGAACGTCTCGTGGAACTGCAGGCCGTGGTAGGCGGGGGACGGGGCCGCGACCACCGGGAACCGCCCGTTGGACCAGTTGAAGGTCCCGGCTTCCGCGACCACACCGCCGATGCTCGTGCCGTGGCCGCCGATGAACTTGGTCGCCGAGTGGACCACGATGTCGGCGCCCCACTCGATCGGGCGGCACAGGTAGGGCGTGGCGAACGTGTTGTCGACCACCAGCGGCACCTCGTGCTCGTGGGCGACCGTCGCCACCCCTTCGATGTCGAGCACGTTGCCCGCGGGGTTGCCGATGGTCTCCGCGAAGAACGCCTTCGTCTCCGGTCGCACCGCGGCCCGCCACGCGTCGAGGTCGTCCGGGTCCACCCAGGTCAGCGCCACGTTCATCTTGCGCAGCAGGTGTTTGAGCTGGTTCACCGTGCCGCCGTAGAGCGCTTGGGAGGAGACCACGTGGTCGCCCGGTTGCAGCAGCGTGAACAGCGCGGCCGCCTGCGCGGCGATGCCGCTGGCGAACGCCACCGCACCGGCCGCGCCCTCCAGGTTCGCGACGCGCTCCTCGAACACCGCGACGGTCGGGTTCATGATGCGGGAGTAGGTGTTCCCGTACTCCTGCAGGTTGAAGTAGGCGGCCGCGGACTCGGGGTCCTCGAACACGTAGCTGGTGGTCTGGAAGATCGGCACCGCGCGTGCGCCCGTGTTCGGGTCCGGCCGCTGCCCGGCGTGCAGTTGCCGGGTCTCGAACCCGAACGCGTGCTCCTGCTCGACACGGGGGGAGTCGTCGGTCACCAATACCTCTTTCCAGTCGCCGGTCAGGCTGGTGTTCCTGACAGGAAGCGGCGGACGATCGGTGTCTGCCGTGCTTCCTCCAGCAGGAAGCAGTCGTGGCCGTACGGGGCGTCGATGAGGTGCAGCTCGACGTCCTTGCCGAGGGTGCTCAGCGCTTCGTGGATCTCCTCGGACGCCACCGGCGGGTAGAGCCAGTCGGAGCTGAACGTGATCAGGAGCGTGCGTGCCAGCACGCCTTCCAGCGCCTTGGCGAGGGAGCCGTCGCCGTACTGCCGCGCCAGGTCGAAGTACGTCAGCGCGCGCGACATCGTCAGGTACGTGTTGGCGTCGAACCGCCTGACGAACGAGTCGGCCTGGTGGCGCAGGTAGCTCTCCACCTCGAACTCGGGTTCGGTGATGGTGTACCGGATGTCGTCGGCGAACTGCAGCCTGCGGCCGAACTTGTCGTGCAGCGCCGGTGCGGACAGGTAGGTGACGTGGCCGACCATCCGAGCCACGCCCATGCCCGCGGCGGGGATGCGGCCCGTGCCGTAGTAGCGGCCGCCCTGCCAGTCCGGGTCGCGCATGATCGACTCGCGCGCGATCGCGTTCCACGCCATCCCCTGCGGGTGCAGGGCGTGGGTGCTGGCGATCACCACGATGTCGTCGACCTGGTCGGGGTACCGGACCGCCCACTCGAGGGCCTGCATGCCGCCGAGCGAGCCGCCTGCCACCGCCGCGAGCCGTTCGATGCCCAGCTCGTCGAGGAACGCGCGCTGGGTTTCGACCATGTCCGCGACCGTGAGCACCGGGAAGTCCGGGCCGTACGGCTCGCCGGTCGCCGGGTCGGTCGACGAGGGTCCCGTCGTGCCGCGGCAGCCGCCGAGCAGGTTGGTCGACACCACGAAGAAGTGGTCGGTGTCGAACGCCTTGCCGGGGCCGATCATCCCGTCCCACCAGCCGAGCGCCTTGCCCGCCGAGCCGTCGCGGTCGTCGGCCCCGAACCCGTCGCGGGTGCTCGCCGCCGTGCCCGTGGCCGAGAACCCGGCCGCGTGGGCGTCGCCGCTGAGCGCGTGGCACACCAGGATGACGTTGTCGCGCCGGGGAGAAAGGGTGCCGTAGGTCTCGTACGCGACGCGGACCGGGTGCAGTTCCCGTCCACTCTCGAGCCGCACCGGCCGCGGCAGATCCAGGTGTCGCGTCTCCACGGTGCCGACCGAACCGGCCGCGAGCGTCGACGCGGTAGCCATGCGCGCATCATAGCCAGCACAGCCGTTCCCGCGACCGGTGCTCGACCGCGTCTCGGACTATGAGACGCAGGTCAGGCCCGGTGTACGGTCCGTCACATGACGACGATCGACAGCATCGACAACGGGGTCAACGTCCAGGCCCTTCTCGACGCCAGGGAAGCGCTCAAGGCCTCGCCGGAGGCCGCCCAGTTCACGTGGCGGTCGACCACGCGGTGGGAGAACGGCGTGCACACCACCTCGACCGTGAAGGACTTCGCCGGTCTCGGTGCCGAGCAGACCCACAAGGCCGAGGCGACGTTCACCGCCGACCACCCGGAGGTCTTCGCGGCCGAGGACCACGGCATCACGCCGATCGAGTACCTGCTCGTCGGTCTCGGCAGCTGCCTGACCGCCGGTGTCGCGTCCGTCGCGCAGAACCGCGGCATCCAGCTGCGCTCGGTCGAGGCGACCATCGAGGGCGCGCACGACATCCGCGGCATCCTCGGCGCCGACAGCGACGTCCGCAACGGCTACAACGGCATCAAGGTCACGTTCGCCATCGACGCGGACGCGTCCAAAGAGGACATCGAGGCGCTGGTCGCCCAGTCGCAGAAGCGTTCCGCGGTGTTCGACGCGCTGACGAACCCGACCGACGTCACCGTCGAAGTCTCCTGAGCCCCTTGGAGAACACCACCACGGTCGTCATCGGTGCCGGCCACGCGGGCCTGGCCGCCAGCCACTTCCTCACCGCGCGCGGGCTCGACCACGTCGTGCTCGAGCGCGGTGAGGTGGCGAACTCCTGGCGCACCGAACGCTGGGACTCGCTGCGGCTGCTCACCCCCAACTGGCAGAGCCGGTTGCCGGGCCACCACTACGGCGGCCAGGATCCCGACGGCTACATGACGATGGGCGAGGTGGTCGAGTTCATCGACCGCTTCGCCGCACGCACGCGTGCGCCCGTGCGCACCGGCACGACCGTCACATCGTTGCGGCGCACCGATGACGGCTACCACGTGACCACCGACCGCGGCGAGCTCGCCTGCCGCACGGTGGTCATCGCCAGCGGTGCGTGCAACCTGCCCGCCGTGCCGAAACTCGCCGGGGCGGTGCCCGGCACGGTCGAGCAGCTCACGCCGTTCGACTACCGCGGCCCCGAGGCCCTGCCCGACGGCGGCGTGCTCGTCGTCGGCGCGTCCGCGACCGGTGTGCAACTGGCGGCCGAGCTCCACCGGTCCGGCAGGCCGGTCACGCTGTCCACCGGGGAGCACGTGCGGATGCCCCGCACCTACCGCGCCCGGGACGTGCTGTGGTGGATGGACGCGGCGGGTGTCTGGGACCAGCGCTACGACGAGCTGCCCGACCTCACCCGCGCCCGGCGGCTCGGCTCACCGCAGCTGGCGGGCACCCCGGACCGGACGTCGCTCGACATCAACGCGCTCACCGACATGGGCGTGGAGCTGGTCGGCCGCGCCGCGACCGTGCGGGACGGCGAGGTGCTGTTCTCCGGCGGCCTGCGCAACGTGGTCGCGCTCGCCGACCTCAAGATGGACCGGTTGCTGAACACCTTCGACGAGTGGGCGGTCGTGTCCGGCATCGACGGCGACGTCAAGCCGCCGGAACGGTTCGAGGCCACGCGCGTGCCAGAGCGCACCCGGCTGCGGCTGGACCTGCGGGGCGGCGAGATCCGGACCATCGTGTGGGCCACGGGTTTCCGCCCCGACTACACGTGGCTCGACGTGCCCGTGGTCGACGGGAAGGGCCACCTGAACCACGACGGCGGTGTCCTCGACAGCCCCGGGCTGTACGCACTGGGCCTGCCCGTGCTGCGACGGCGCAGGTCCACGTTCATCCACGGCATCGAGGACGACGCGCGGGACGTGGTCGACCACCTCTCGGGGTACCTGGCCGCAGGCCGGTGACCCGGGGACCAGGTCGGCGGTGACGGCGGCGCCGTCGACCAGGTCCTGAGGTGTCCCACCACCGAGACCGGAGCGGACGGGCTCAGTCGTCCAGTGTGGCCAGCTCGATCATCATCGCCAGACGTTTGTTGTCGTCGTGGAGGTCGAGGGGGGTCAGCTCCGCCATCTTGCGCAGGCGGTAGCGGATCGTGTTCTCGTGGACGTCGAGCAGGCGGCCCGCCGCCGCGGGGTCGCCTTGTGCGGTGAGCCAGGCCCGCAGCGTGGCGACGTACTTGGTCGCGTTGTCGTGGTCGTGCCTGCGCAGTTCCGCGACGGGGCCGCGGGTCGGTGTGCGGCCCACTCGTGCCGCGGCCCGCAGGCGCTGGAGCAGGATGTCGTCCCACGACTCCTCGTAGGCGGGCACGTCGGTGTCCGGGTCGCGGGTTTCGTGCAGTGCCAGGCATTCGTCGGCCTCGCGGCGTGCCACGGGCAGCTCCTCGGCGGCGCTCACCCCGCTGACGCCCGCGGACAGAGTGAGCGTGGCGGGCAGCGCGGCACGCAGCGACGTCACCCAGGTGCGTGCCGCGGCCACGTCGTCGCCGGGCAGCACCGTGTACAGGGTGTTGGCGGTCAGCGCGCTGCGCCCGGGCCGTGACCACCCGAAGCCCGTCGTCGCGCGGTCGAAGGCCAGCAGCAGCGCCGCGTGGCGCTCGTCCTGTCCGACGTGCGCGCGCAGTGCGACCACGCGCACCGGGCCCTGCGGCAGGCCCAGCCTGCTCATCACCGTCGCCGCGTCCGCGGTGCCCTCCAGCAGCTGGAGGACCAGGTCGGTCTCCACCTGGCGCTCGAGGTCCGCGCTCGCCCTGGAGCGCAGCAGGTGCAGGGCCACCGTGCGCGCGCCGTCCACGAGGGCGCGGCGGCGCGGCCCGTCCAACGGGGCCGGGCAGGCCACCCACACCGACCCGAGCAGGTCGCGGCCGGTGCGCACCGCCGCGACCATGCGCCCGGTGAGCCCGTGCCCGGGTTCCGGCTCGACGAACAGCGGTTCGTCGGAGGAGCCGAGGTGGGTGAGCACCCCGCGGTCGGTGAACACCGCGCGGAGGGGTTCCGGCGCCTGCCTGCCCAGGATCGTCTCCGCCCTGGCCCGGTCCGCGTGCTGCTGCAGGCTGGAGTAGGCGAGCACCCGGGAGAGCCGGTCCTCGATCGTGACCGCGCCACCGACCGCCGCGGCGAGGCTGTCGGCCAGCGCGAACAGGTCGGTCGGGCCGCGGCCGGACTCGGTCTCCCTGCCCTCGAGGACCAGGCCGTAGACGACCGCCGCCAGCTCGCTCCACGACACCGACGGTTCGACGGTCATCACGGCGACGGGCTGTTCGTCCTCGGCCGCGCCCTCCTCTGACGCGCCCTCCTCGGCCGCACTGTCGCGGACCAGCACCACCGACGCACGTGCGGCCGCCGCCCACCGCACGGCCTCGCCGACCGACGCCGCGCCGATCGCGAGCAGCACGTCACCGACGACCGGGCGGCCGTTCGCCTGCTCGTGGAGGACCACGCTGCGCAGCTCGGTCGACCGCGGCACCGGGCAGCGCGACAGCCGGAGGCCGTAACCACCGAGCACGTTCACGAGCCGGTCCAACCTGACCATGAGAGCCACACTAGCTGTCGAGGCCCGACAGCTCCGGCGGCCGCGTTTGTCGGCGCAGGACAACAGCCTCGGCCTGGGGCTCGGCCATCCTGGCCGGGAGAGCTGAGTGTGGAGGTGGGGCATGGCCGCCATCGGACGTGGCGACGGACCGCGGTCCGCCGTCGTGGTGGGTGCGGGGATCGTCGGGTTGTCGACCGCGTGGTTCCTGCAGGAGCGCGGGGTGTCGGTGACGGTGGTCGACCGCACCGGGGTCGCCGCGGGTGCGTCCTGGGGCAACGCGGGCTGGGTGGCGCCGGGGCTGGCGATCCCGCTGAACGAGCCCTCGGTGCTCCGGTACGGCCTGCGGTCGCTGGCCAGCCCGGCCGCGCCGCTGCACGTGCCGCTGTCCGCCGACCCCGGCCTGTGGGCGTTCATGGCGCGGTTCGCCGTCAACTGCCGGTGGTCGTCCTGGTCGCGGGCGGTGCAGGCGAACCTGCCGCTGAACGACGAGGCCATCGAGGCCTACGACGTGCTCACCGCGAACGGGGTCGCGGCCGCCACGGTCGACGCGCCGATCACCGCCGCCTTCGAGACGTCGAAGCAGGCGAAGGGGCTGCTGCGTGAGCTGGCGCGGATGAACGCCGAGGGGCAGCACGTCGAGCACGCCGTGCTGACCGGCGGCGAACTGCGTGAGCTGGTGCCGCTCGCCGGTCCCGCGCTCACCACGGGCGTGCGCGTCGACGGGCAGCGCTACGTCGACCCGGGTGCGTTCGTCCAGGCGCTCGGCCGTGCCGTCGTCGCCCGCGGCGCCACCGTGCACACCTTCGACGTCGCCGACATCCGCACCGATGCGGGTGGTGTCACGGTGTGCCGCGCAGCGGGCAAGGCCCTGTCCGCCGACGTCGCGGTGCTCGCGACCGGGGCGTGGCTGTCGCCGCTCGCGAAGCGGTGGGGTGCCAGGGTGCCCGTGCGGGCCGGCCGCGGCTACTCCTTCACCGTCCCGGTGGACCGCCCGGTGCCCGGCGCGGTCTACCTGCCGGACGTCCGGGTCGCCTGCACGCCCTACCAGGGCGGACTGCGGGTCGCGGGCACCATGGAGTTCCGCCCGCCCGACGCGCGGGGCGCACCGGCCAGGATCGCCGCGATCATCGCGTCGGTCCGGCCGCTGTTCGACGGGGTGCGCTGGGACGAACGCCGGGACGTGTGGGTCGGGCCGCGCCCGGTCACCCCGGACGGGCGGCCGCTGGTCGGTGCGCTGCGCGCGCCCGGCATCTACGTCGCGGGCGGACACGGCATGTGGGGCCTCGCCCACGGACCAGTGACCGGCCGCCTGCTCGCCGAGCAGATCACCACCGGCAAGCAACCCGCCGCCCTGCGCGCGCTCGACCCGCTGCGCTGAGCGCCCCACCCGCGTCACACCACCAGGACGGAGACACACCCATGAGTGGCGTCTGGCTGACCCCGCAGGCACACGAACGACTGCGGGCCGAACTGAGCACCCTGCTCGCCCCGGGCGCGGTGGCGGAGGAACCCGAGGCGGGCAGGCGGCGCGCGGCCCGCGTCCGCGAGATCCGGGAACTCCTCGCCACCGCCGTCGTGGGGGAGGACCCGCCCAACGACGGCGTCGCCGAGCCCGGCATGGTGCTCACCGTCCGCTACGACGACACCGGTGACGAGGAGACCTTCCTCCTCGGCCTGCGCGACGCGGAGGACAACGACCTGGAGGTCTACTCGCCCGCGTCGCCGCTGGGCACCGCCCTGACCGGCACGCGTCGCGGCGAGCAGCGCGCCTACCGGGTCCCCAACGGCGCGACCGTGCGCGTCACCCTGCTCGACGCCGTCCCGTACGGCAGGCACCGGGCCTCGTCCGCGCCTGCCGGTTCCTAGAATCCCGGCTGTACGGCGGGAAACCAGGGGCGGTGGAAGAGATGGCTGTCGTTGCGGGTGTGGTCTTCACCTGGCTGGGCATGGTGCTGGCGATCTCGTTCCTCGAGACGCCGCTGAAGTTCCGCGCGCCGGACGTGACGCTGCGCGTCGGGCTGGGCATCGGGCGGATCGTGTTCCGCGCGCTGAACACCGCCGAGGCGCTGTTCGCCGCCGTGCTCGCCGTGACGCTGGTCGTGGCGGACGTACCGGGCCGGGTGCTCGCGCCGGTGGTCGCCGCGGTGGCCGTGCTGGTGCTGCAGCTCGCCGCGATCCGGCCCGTGCTCAACCGCCGCTCGGACCGCGTCCTCGCGGGCGATGACCCGCCCCGGTCCACGGCACACCTCGGGTACGTGGCGACCGAGGTCGTGAAGGTCGTCCTGTTGGTACTGGCCGGTGTGCTGACCCTGTCATCGTGGTGACCGGCCGCACGGCCGCTTCCACCGGTGCCCCGTGGTGGTGACCGCGGCGGTGAGCACGACCGCGCCGACGACGAGCGAGTTCGCCACCGAGAACCACGGCGTCGGGGGCAGCTCGGTGGCGTAGTTCGCCAGGATGACCGGTGCGACGAGGATGAGCGGGGCGAGCACCGCGGGGAGCTCCTCGTTCAGCTGCCGCAGCCTCGCCGCGAGGTCCCGGCAGTCCGCGCAGCCCTCGAGGTGGGTGGTGATGCGGCGGGTCCGGTGCGCGGTGCCGCCGTGCCGCACCCAGTCGGGGAGGTACCGCGCGATCGCCTGGCAGATGCCGCGCTCGGTGGGCGGCACGTGCTGGGACAGGTAGGCCTGGCGCAGCCCTTCCCTTGCGCGATAGGCCAGCGCCGCGACGCCGTTGGGTGTCATGTCGAGTGTCCGCGCGATCCGGGCCGGTGACTTGTCCTCGATCTCCGTCTGCCACAGGATCGACCGCCAGCGTTCGGGGAGCGCCGCGAAGGCGCGCGCGGCCATCGAGGCGTGGATGCGGGTGCAGACCGCGTCCTCGTGCCCGGCGTCGGGCCCGGCCTCGGGGACGTCGGGGACCACCAGGACCCCGCGGTCCCGGCGCCGCCAGCTGATCACCGTGTTGCGCATCGTGGTCAGCAGGTACGGCCGGAAGTCCTCGCCGGGGCCGCCGCCCGTGCGGAGGATCCGCAGCACCCGGGTGAACGCCTCGGCGATCAGGTCGTCCCGTTCCGCCCCGGTGATCCCGAGCGAGCTGGTGAGCCGCCGCGCGGCGTGGAAGTGGCGGGCGTAGAGCACCCCGTACGCGGCGAGGTCCCCGTTCCGCACCGCCGCGGCGAGCACCGCGTCACTCGGCGCGTCCGCCACTTCCTCGGTCATGCGTGTACCTCCCCAGAGTGACAGTGCAGATGCACATGCAGCCATCGATGCCAGGCCTAACGGGCCCGCGGCGGGGAGGTTGCGGTTTCAATCAACAAATCCGAGGAGATCTCAGGAGTGTCACCCACTTGGAGCAGAAACCCGGCCAAGTGAGCAATGCATTGCGCTGTCAGGCTTTGGCGCGGCGAAGGCGTTCGGCCGCTTGCGCGCGGACGGCGTCGCAGGACACCGGCGCGTCGCCGTGCAGGGACTCCCAGCGGGCGTTGTGCGCCGCGGCCCACAGGCTCGCGGCCCACGCGATCTCCAGTTCCTCCTCGGTGAACCGGCACCCCCGGAGATCCTGGTAGGCCGCCAGGAACGCGGCGGAGCTCTCGACCGGCGCCAGGGTCGGCGGTGAGGCACTGGCGAACGTCCCGCTCGCCGCGCCCACCAGCGCCGCTTCCGGTTGCCAGGCAAGGCTGTCCCAGTCGTGCACGGCCCACACGTCGACGTCGTGCCAGCGGAGGTTCTGCGCTTCGAAGTCGGCGTGGCCGAGCACGCACGGCAGGTCGGTGGCCAGCAGCCGCTTGCGTACCCGGTCGGCGGTGTCGACGACGTACGCGGGTACGGCGCTCTGGTCGCGCTCGTCGAGAAAGTCGATCGCGGGCCACAGGCCGGGATCCGTGTGGTCCCAGCGGGCCCAGCGCGGGTTCGGCAGCGGTGGCACGACCGTCACGTCGGTCAGTTCGGCCATCAGCCGGGCGAACACGGCCGCGTAGTGCACCGCGATGTCCGGCGAGTCGCCGCGCAGCAGGTCACCACCGGGCCGGGACTCCTCGGCGTGCACGGCCAGCGCGCCGACGGCGACCGGCGGCGTGATCGGCAGGGCGCACGGGAAACCCCGCTCCGCCAGCCGGGTCTGCGCGGTGACGCACGACGCGGCGCGACCGTCGTCCTCCCGCGCCTTCACCACGACGTCGCGCCCGTCGGCGAGCCGCAGCCCGTACACCGCCGAGATCGACCGCCGTTCGAACACCACCTCGACCGGTTCGTTCCCCAGCACCTCCGCGCACCAGGCGGGCAACCAGTCCGGCAGATCGTCCTGCGGCACGGAGAGGGACACGGTGAGACTGTGCCACGGGTACGGGCGGTGGGGGAACCGTCCGAGGGTGCCGCACCCGTTCGATAACATCGGGCGCTTCAGGCCGATGAGATGCGGAGGCGCTGGTTCGTGGACGACAGTGCAGCGGAGATAGTCCCCCCTGGTGTCGACGTGAGCAGGCCGAGCGTGGCCCGCGTCTACGACTACTACCTCGGCGGCAGCGCCAACTGGGCGGTGGACAGGGAGTTCGGCGACCGGGTGCTGCAGAGTTTCCCGCTCCTGCGCGACGTCGCCATCGCGAACCGGATGTTCCTCAACCGGCTGGTGCGGTACCTGACCAAGCAGGGCATCCGGCAGTTCCTGGACGTCGGCGCCGGTGTGCCGACCGCGGGCAACACCCACCAGATCGCCGACGAGATGGTCGCGGGCCAGGGGCGCACGCCCGACACGCACGTGGTGTACGTCGACTACGAGCCGATCGCCGTGGCCCACGCCGAGATCGTCCTCGAGAAGGAGGGCGACACCGACCGGCACGGGGTGATCAAGGCCGACCTGCGCGAGCCCGACGACCTGTGGGAACGCGCCGTGGCGACCGGACTGCTCAACCCCGACGAGCCGGTCGCGCTGTTGTTGATCGCGGTGCTGCACGTCCACCAGCCCGGCGCCGACGGCGTCACCGACATCGGGCCGGCGTCGGTCGCGCGGCTGCGTGAGCTGCTGCCGGTCGGCTCGTACCTCGCGATGTCGCACATCACCGACGAAGGCGTCCCGCCGGAGGTCGGCGCGAACCTCGTCGAGCTGAAGCGGATGTACGACACGTCGAGCAGCAGCAACGGCATCTGGCGCGCCCACAAGGACATCGAGGCCATGCTCGGTGACTTCGAGCTGGTCGAGCCGGGGTGGGCCTGGCTGCCGGAGTGGCGTCCCGAGGAGACCGGGCCGACCGTTCGTTCGATCGCGTTTCCCACCCCGAACCACGCTGTCGGATGGGCGGGGGTCGGCAAGAAGGTCCGCTGAGCCGGCGGTTTGTTTCGGCAACGTGCCCCCGCCGGCCTTCCGGACGCGGTAAGTGTTGGGGGACAACAGTTCTAGCGCGTCGCGGCTTGCACCGCTGCTCGGACGTCGGCCGTGGGGGCCGGGGTGCCGTCCGGGTTGTCGAACGGGCCGTAGGGCGTGCCGTACGCGGGGGTGTCCGGCTCGAAGCGCCAGCTCTCGGACAGCGGACCGACCTCGACCGTGTCGTAGCCGATCGCGTCCAGGAACGCTGTCACCGTCTTGGTGGCGTCGGCGTCGTCGCTCGCGATGGGTAGTGCCGTGCGGTCGGTGCTTCCCGCCGGGCGGGCCAGGGCCGCGAGGTGGCCGGAGTAGATGTTGTTGAACACCTTCACGAGTCGCGCGGTGCCCAGGTGGCTCTGCTCCAGCTCGGCGCTGGTCGTGGTGCCCTCGTCCAGCTCGGCGAAGTGCCCGTCGCGCTGGGGGTAGTAGTTGTTCGTGTCCAGTACGACCTTGCCCGCGAGCTGCGCGGTGGGCAGGTCGCGGTGGGCCTTGAACGGCACGCTCACCACGACGAACTCGCCCGCCTCGGCGGCTTCCCCCGCAGTGGCCGCCCGCGCCTTGGGGCCGAGGTCGGTGACCAGGTCGGCCAACGTCTCCGGGCCGCGCGAGTTGCTCAGCACGACGTCGTACCCGGCCGCGACCACGAGCCGCGCGACCGTGGCGCCGATGTTCCCGCTCCCGATGAATCCCACTGTCGTCATGGCGGTGAGAACCAGCCGCCGCCGCACGGTATTCCGGGTCAGCTGTCGCGGGGGTAGAGCTTGACCACCTCACCTGCGAGGGTCGCGATGAGGTACGCGGCGCCGTAGTCGTCGCTGAGGTAGAGCTTCACCGAAGGGGTGCCGTCGATGATGTCGGTGTCCACGACCACGTACCGCATGGTGGGTTTCTCGACCCCCAGCTCGCTGTCCGCGCGCGCCCACAGCGCGGGCAGCGCGTCCCAGTCGACCTCGTTGAGGTCCAGCACGGCGCGGTCGCTGTCCACCGTGTCCGGGCCGTCCCGGGTCGCGGTGCCGTCGCGGTAGATGAAGTTGTCGAAGCCGTTCTTCACCGCCGCGGCCGGCGCGGTCGCCGTCGCGATGTCCTCGTGGATGGTCAGGTCGGACACCTTGCTGCCACCCATCACCTCGCTCAGCGCGGACACCACCGTGCGCGCGCCTGCCGGGCTGAGCAGGTCCGCGGGCGGCCCGGCCGTCGTGGTCGGGTCGGCGGGCACGTCGACGTTCGGCACGGTGGTGAGCTGCGTGGTCGTCGTGCCCGCGCCGTTCTTCGACGGGGTGTCGTCCGAGTCCAGGGTGGTGATCAGGAAAGCGACCGCGGCGATCACCACCACGGCGCTCACCGCGTACGCCGCCACGACACCCGCGGTGCGCCTGCGCGCGGCGGACGGCACCGAGTAGGGGAGCGAGAGCGGGTCGGGCTGCTGGTACGCGGGGTACTGCTGCCGGTACTGCGGACCGCTGACCGGCGCCGGGAAAGCCGGGCCGGCGGGGGTGGGCGGCCCGAGCGGTACTGGCGTCCCGTGCTCTGCGGCCGCGAGCATCCGGTCGAACTGCTCGCCCGGCGGCCGGGCGGCCGGGTCGTGGACGAGGACCGCGCTGAGGGCGGAGCCGAGCGCGCCCGCGCGCCGCGGCGGCGGGACCGCGTCGGTCATCACGGCGGCGAGGGTGGCCATGGTCGTCGCGCGGCGCATGGGGTTGTAGCCCTCGACGGCCACGTACAGCAGCATCGCGAGCGACCAGAAGTCCGACGCGGTCTTCGTCTCGTCGCCGTGGAGGCGTTCCGGCGCGATGTACTCCGGGGAACCGATCAGCTCGCCGGTCGCGGTGAGCACGGTGGCGTCGTGCAGCGCGGCGATGCCGAAGTCGGTGAGCACGGCACTGCCGTCCTGGCGCAGCAGCACGTTGCCGGGCTTGACGTCGCGGTGCAGGATGCCCGCCGCGTGCGCCGCGCGCAGCGCCCCGAGCACGTCCCGCCCCATGCGGGCCGCCTCCGTCGGCGCGAGCACACCGTCACGGAGCCGCGTGTCCAGCGACGTGCCGCGGACCAGCTCCATGACGATCCACGGGTACGGCGAGTCCTCCGACTCGATGATCTGGTAGATCGACACGACGTTCGGGTGCTGCAGCCGGGCGAGCGCGCGGGACTCGCGCATGACGCGCTCCCGCTGCTGTGCGGCGAGCGCGGGGTTGTTCTCGAACAGCGCGGCGTCGGCCGGGCGCACCTCCTTGATGGCGACCTCGCGGTGCAGACCCACGTCGCGGGCGCGCCACACCGTCCCCATCCCACCGCTACCCAGCCGCTCCAGCAGCTCGAACCGGCCGTCCACGACGCGCCCGATCTGTCCTCGCTCAGACATCGCGCACACGCTAGCAACCGGCCCGGTGCGGCTCGGCGTCCGCTGGACCCCAGGTTCGCACTGGTGAACGAGAGCGGATTTCGCGCCTTCTGCGGTCTCTGGTGGCATCGGCGGGGGCCGAAGGGACCCGGCGACGTCGGTGGGGACAGCACTAGAGTGGTGTTCGGTCTCGGCATGGATGGGTGGGTCGGGTCGGGTATGGACTCCGGTGCGCGAGTGCGGTGGCTGCGGGCGCTGGCCGAGGTGGGACTGGGCGCGCGGCCGGACAGTGGCATGGAGTGGGTCGCGCACCGGGTGTGTGAGCTCTTACGGGTCCCGATCGCGGTGGTGTCGTTCGCGCTCGCCGATCGTCAGGTGTTCCCCGGGTTGTGCGGTCCGCCCGCGCCGTGGTCGAGCAGACGGGAGGCGCCGCTGCGCCACTCGTTGTGCGAACGGGTGGTGGCGGCAGGCGAGCCCGTGGTGGTCGAGGACCGCGCCATCGACGAGTTCGGGGGCGCCGCGTACGCGGGGATGCCGCTCACCGCGGAGGACGGCACGGTCCTGGGTGCGCTGTGCGTGATCGACACCGAGCCGCGCGCGTGGACACCGGCGGAACTGGCCGTCCTGCGTGACATGGCGCGGATGTGCGTCACCGAGTTGCGGTTGCGGCTGGCCCGCCACGACGCCGAGGTCGAACGTGCCCGCAGTGACGACCTGCAGAGCAGGCTGTCGCAGGCGTTGTTGCGGGCGCAGCTGCTGCTCACCGCGTCGCAGGCGCTCAGTGACGTGGCGAGCGTGACCGGGCTGCGGGACCAGATCGCCGACCTGGTCATCGGCGACCTGAAGGCGACGAGGGTGGCGCTGGTCATCACCCAGGACCTCGGGGAGCGGACCCGGCTGGAGGACCAGCGGGAAACCGGACCGGAGGCGCGCCACGACGTCCCGCGCGGGCAGTGGGACGAGTTCGACGTGGCCGCCTCGAGCCTGGTCGCCCGCGCGGTGCGTGATCGGCGGCTCGTGCACATCGCCGACCTGCGGATCGACCTCGACGGTGCCGTCGAGCCGGACGATCAGGCCGCCTACCTCGCACGCGGCGCCGCGGCGGTGATGTGCGTGCCGGTCCTCGACTCGTCCGGGGTGCTCGGCGTGCTGGAGCTGACCTGGGACGAGCCGCACGAGCACGACCCGATGGAGCACGCCGTCGTCGCGACCATCGCCGGGTACGTCGGTGCCGCGCTGCAGCGCGCCCGCTTCCTGCAGCACCGGATCAGCGTCGCGCGGGACCTGCAGGAAGCGATGCTCACGGACCTGCCCGACCTGCCGGGCCTGCGGCTCGCCGCCCGGTACCTCCCGGCGGACGCCGACGAACAGGTCGGCGGTGACTGGTACGACGCGTTTCCCCTCACCGGGCAGGACGGTGTGGTGGCGGTGGTGGTCGGTGACGTGATGGGGCACGACATCGAGGCCGCCGCCCACATGGGACAGCTGCGCGCGATGCTGCGCCAGGCCTGCTGGCAGGAACGGAACACACCGGCGGGCGCGGTGACCGCCCTCGACCACGCCGTGACCGGACTGGAAGAAGGCGCGTCCGGCACCGCGGTGGTCGCCTACCTGGTTCCCGCCGAGGACGGCGGCCGCGAACTGGTGTGGACCAACGCGGGCCACCCGCCCCCGATCCTGGTCGACCCCGACGGCAGCACCCGGATCCTGCGCCAACACGACCACCTCATCGGCTTCACCGACAGTTTCCGGGGCACCCGCCGGGACGCGCGCACCACCCTCGTCCCCGGCGCCACCCTGCTCCTCTACACCGACGGGCTCGTCGAACGCCAGAGCGGCACGATGGACGAGGAGATCGCGAACCTCGCCGCGTCCGCCGCGGCCGCGAAGACGACGGACCCCGGCCACCTCATCGACGTGGTGCTGAGGAGAACCGCGGACAGGTACCGCTTCGACGACGTCGTCCTGCTGGCGGTGCACATCCCGGCACACCCCGAGCCGTGACCGGGTAGCTTGCGAGACCCGCGATGCCGGGCCCGCCGATCCTGGGCCGGATTGGTGGCAACCGGCCCATGCGGGCCGGAGTTTGAAAGGGCATGCGGATGTTCGCGAGCTTCGACGAGTTCGTCGAGGACAGGTCCACTGCCCTGCTGCGCACCGCGTTCCTGCTCACCGGGGATCGCGGGCATGCCGAGGACCTGCTCCAGACGACGCTGCTGCGCACCTTGCGGCGGTGGGCCAAGGCGCGGACCGCGCCGGAGGCCTATGCACGGCGCGTCCTGGTGAACCTGTCCAAGGACCGCCTCCGGGCCCGGGGGAGACGGCCACCGGAGACGGCGATGCCGCCCGACGTGACCGGGCTGCCCTCGGTCGACGCCGGGTACGACCAGGTCGCCGATCGGCGGGTGGTGTCCGACGCGCTCGCGAAGCTGGCCCTCCGGCAGCGGCAGGTGGTCGTGCTGCGGTTCGTCGAGGACCTGTCGGTGGAGCAGACCGCCGACCTGCTCGGGTGCTCGGCCGGGACGGTCAAGTCGCAGACCGCCCGCGCGCTCACCAGGTTGCGTGAGCTGCTCGCCGATTTCCACGGATCACAGACCGCGAAGGAGGTTACCGATGTCCGGTGATGAGGAGTTCGGCCGCACGGTCGGCGATCGTCTGCGCGACGAGGTGGCCGGCATCTATGCCGACCGCGACCTGGTTCGAGCGGTGCGCAAGCGGTCCCGGCGGCGTTCCTGGACGATCCGGGCGTCGATCGGCGCGCCACTGGTCGCCGCCGCGGCGGCCGCTGCCGTGCTGGTGACCACCTCGGGGTCCGGCGTCACCACGACCGACCCGACGCCGCCACGCGGTGGGCAGGCCGCGCCGCCCGCGACCACGACCCAGCCGCGCGTGGAGAACCTCGCGCACGTGCGGGACATGACCATCCAGGCGCTGCGCTCGGCGGAGCACTACGTCATCCACGAGAAGAACATGCTGGACACCGGCTACCTCGAGTACTGGACGGACCGGGCGACCCACCGCTATCGCGTGGACAACTACAGCGCGATCGTCCAGTCCGAACAGGAGGTGGAGCCGGGGCCGGGAGACGTGTTCACGGCCCCCCCGATCCCGGACGAGCCGCCGACGGGCCCCATTCACCGGACCCAGTCCATCGCCGGTGACGGCCCGCCGGGCGACATCCACTACACCTATGTCGACTACGAGCGGAAGACCTGGTCCACCAGTCACGACACGGAGCCGCCGCTGCCGCTCGAGGTGCCCGACATCCTCGACGCGGACGCGCTCAAGCAGGCGATCGACGAGGGCCGGATGGAACTGATCGGCGCCGAGGCCATCGACGGCAAGCCGACCCACCACCTCCGCCTGTTCGCCACCCGCCGCGGGTACCAGATCGACCTGTGGGTGGACAGCACGTCCTACCTGCCGGTGCGGGAGACCTCGACGGTGATCGACGGTCCCGACAAGCCCGTGATGACCAGCGACTACACCTGGTTGCCTCGGACCGAGGAGAACCTGGCGAAGCTGGAACTGACACCGCCGCCGGACTTCGTCCGGGAGTAGGGGTCCGAACAGGACGGTGCGCGGCGCCCCGGCGCCGCGCACCGTTCTTGCGCGGGTTCAGCATCCGAATGGCCGAATCCTGAGCAGCGAAACCTGCGTTACCCTCCGAACTGAAACGTTCAAATACTGGAGGCCCGGTGTCGGCAGCGCTGCCTTTCCCCGCCCCTGTCCGCCGAACGAAGCGGGTCTGGCTCGCCGCCGCGCTCGCACTGGTGTTGATCGTGACCGGCTCGGTCGCCGCGGGGGCGGATCGCGGGCCACGGGACGTCCGGCTGAGCGGCCTCGCCGTCGAGAAGAAGGTCCAGCCGGTCGGCATCGACCTGCGCCACCCGCGGTTCTCCTGGGTCATCGAGACGCGGGCGCGCGGGGTCGAGCAGCGGTCCTACCGGCTGCGGGTCTCGAGCGCGGGTGGTGGCCGGCCCGTGTGGGACAGCGGTGTGGTCCGCTCCCGGGAGTCGGCCAACGTGGAGTACCGGGGCCCGGCGCTGGCGGCCGCCACCGACTACACCTGGCACGTGGACGTCGTGACGACGCATGGCGAGGCCGCGGCGGACGCCACGTTCCGGACCGGCCTGCCCGCGCAGCGGGACTGGGCGGGCAGCACGTGGATCGGCAACGAGCGCGTGCCGGACGAGGCGACCGACCTGACCTTCGCCGGCGCGTCGTGGATCTGGACGCCGGGGAACAGCGCACCGGGGGAGGACCGCGCCTTCCGCGCGACCCGGGTCAGCCCCGACGGCAGGACCGCGACGGGCGTCGAGGTCCTGATCACCGCGGACGACGCGTACGAACTCCTGCTCAACGGCACCGAGATCGGCGCGACCGAGGCGACCGAGAACAGCTGGCAGCAGTCACAGCTCCACCGGGCCGCGGCGGCACCCGACCGCAACGTGCTCGCGGTGCGGGTGCGCAACGGCGCCGACTCGCCCGGCGGGCTGATCGCCGTGGTTCGACTGTCCTATGCGGACGGAACCGTCGAGACGTTCACCACCGGCACCGGCTGGAAGGCGACCGCGGGCGTGCCGGACGGCTTCGCCGGTCCCGGCTTCGACGACTCCGGCTGGGACAGCGCGGCGGTGTTGACCACCTACGGCGGTGCCCCGTGGGGCAGCCAGGTGCGGCCGCCGAAGCAGACCCCCAGGCCCGCGCCCCTGCTGCGGCGTGAGTTCGAGGTGGGCAAGCGGGTCCGCGACGCCACGCTCTACCTCGCCGCCGGCGGGTACGCGAACGTGTCACTCAACGGCAGGCCTGCGAGTGACGAGGTGCTGTCGCCCGGGTTCACCGACTACGACGACACCGTCCAGTACACCGCGATCGACCTGACGAAGGCGTTGCGGCCGGGCACCAACACGCTCGGGATGGAGCTGGGCCGCGGCTTCTACGGCATGACCGGCGGCAACGTGTGGCGGTGGGAGTCCCCGCCGTGGCACGACGACCCGGTCGTGCGCGCGGTGCTGCACATCGAGTACACCGACGGCAGCACCGAACGCGTCGGCACCGACGACTCCTGGCGGATCCACGACGGCCCGACGGTCTTCGACGACCTGTACGCGGGCGAGACCTACGATGCGCGGAAGGTCCAGCCGGGCTACGACACCACCCGCTTCGACGACAGCGGGTGGGCGCGGGCGAGCGAGGTGCCCGGACCGCGCGGTGTGCTCGTCAACCAGCGCCAGCAGCCGATCCGCGTCACCGGGTCGCTGCCCGCCGTGGAGATCACCGAACCGGTCGCCGGCACGTACGTGGTCAAGTTCCCCCGGGTGATCGCGGGCTGGGTGCGGTTCACCGCCAGTGGTCCCGCTGGCACGACGATCCGCGCCGCCCACGGCGAGAAACTCACGGCCGACGGCCGCGTGAACATGAGCAACAACGGCGGTTTCCAGTCCGGCTTCCAGTCCGACCACTTCGTCCTCGCGGGCACGGGCAAGCCCGAGTCGTGGGAGCCCCGGTTCTCCTACAAGGGTTTCCAGTACCTCGAGGTGACCGGCTGGCCGGGTGGCACACCGCCGCTGTCGGCCTTCACCGCGAAGGTGGTGCACACCGACGCCGAGGAGACCGGCACGTTCGACAGCTCCAGCGACACCATGAACCGCACGCACCGCGCGGTGGTCGACACGCTGCTGAACAACATCCACGGCATCCCCACCGACACGCCGATGTTCGAGAAGAACGGCTGGACCGGCGACGCCGCACTGGGCGCCGAGATGTTCATGACGAACCTCGACACGCACGAACTGTTCGCGAAGTGGATGCGGGACCTGCGGGAGACCAGGGATGTCGAGGGCAGGCCGATGGTGATCGCGCCCAGCTCCGGCGACTGGGGCCGGTGGGGCGTGGCCCCGCCGTGGCACTCGGCGTACGTGCTGATCCCGTGGTGGCTGTACCAGTACGGCGGTGACAGCAGGGTGCTGCGGGAGAACTACGACGGCATGAAGGCCTACGTGGACCTGGAGTACGGCCGGACCGACGGCGGGATCGTGCCCGATCCCCGGCTCGGCGACTGGGTGAGCCCGGAGGCGAGCCCCGGCGGCGGCAACGCACCGGAGGACCTGCGTGTCTCCGGGACCGCCTACCTGTACGTGATGCTCACGTCGATGCGCCGCAGCGCGGAGTTCCTCGGCAAGGACGCGGACGCCGCGCTGTTCGCGCGGCACGCCGCCGTGGTGAAGGACGCGTTCAACGCCACCTTCCTCGACCGCGGCGCAGGCCACTACCGCGGGGTCGGCGACCGCGGCTACCGGCAGACGCACAACGTGCTCGCGGTGGCGTTCGGCCTGACACCGGACGAGGCGACCACCAGCAGCACGGTCGACAGCATCGTGGCGGACGTGCGCGCCAGGGGGACGAAGCTCAACACCGGCGTGCTGGGCACGAAGTACCTGCTGCCGGTGCTGACCGAGCACGGGCACGCGGACGTCGCCTACGAGCTCGCCGAGCAGAAGGAGTACCCGAGCTGGGGCTTCATGCTGGAGAACGGTGCCACGTCGATGTGGGAGCACTGGGCGCTGGCGGCCCGCTCCCGGGGGCACTACTTCCTCGGCACCGTCGACGACTGGTTCTACCAGTACGCCGCCGGGATCCGGCCGTCGCAGGAGACCGGCTACCGCGACATCACGATCGCGCCCGCGGTCACCGAACAGCTGAGCAGGGCGAAGGCCACGACCAGGACACCGTATGGCCAGGTCGGCGTCGACTGGCACCGCACCGGCGACGCACTGACGATCACGGTCACGATTCCGGTCGGCGCCAAGGCGACCGTGCACCTGCCGGGACAGCGGTCCGCGGTCACCGAAGGCGGACGTCCGCTCGCATCTGCCGGCGGCGTCGGCAAGGTGTCCGAGAAGGACGGTGAGGTGCTGGTGGCGGTCGGCTCCGGCCGGTACACCTTCCGCGTGCGGCGCTGAGGTCAGCGTGCGACCCGGGCCCGCTTGGCGCGGGCCCGGGCGGGCGTTGGCGGCGGGGCGGTGAGCCGGTGTGGCCAGGCGAAGGTCAGGACCTCGTGCCGGTGAGCGTGCGGGCGTTGGCCCGCAGCACGCGGTCGCTGACCCCACCCGCCTCCCACAAGGGTTTACCTGACGGTGACGGTCGTGGCCCCGGCCGTCACCGTCAGGCTCGGGGTCAGGCAGGCACCGTCCACTTCTGGTTGGCGCCGCCGGTGCAGGACCAGATCTGGAGCTTCGCGCCGTTGGCGGTGTTGTTGTCCCGCACGTCGAGGCACTTACCGCTGCCCACGTTGACCAGATCGCCGTTCGACGAGGGCGTCCACCGCTGGTTGGCGCCGCCGAAGCAGTCCCACAGCTGCACCGCGGTGCCGTCCGCGGTGCCGTTGCCGGTCACGTCCAGGCACTTGCCCAGGCCGCGGACCGTCCCGTCGGAGGCGAGGGTCCACTGCTGGTTCGGGCCGGACGTGCACGTCCACAGCTGTGGCTGGTTGCCGTTGGCGGTCGAGCCGTCGGTGACGTCCAGGCACTTGCCGCCGAGGCCCGTGATGGGACCGGTCCGGCCCTCTGGCGGGTTGGTGCCGCCGTTGCCCGGCCAGGTGAAGGTCGCCATCGCGCCACCGGCCAGCTGGTAGCCGAACGTCTGACCGCCGTAGGACACCTGGAAGTTCTGCGTGCCACCGCTGTTGAGCGCGACGAGCACGATCGTGCCGTCCGGGTTGCGGAACGCGACGTTCTGGATGCCGCCCTCGCCGTAGCCGGTCGAGTCGATCCGCACCGCGCCGGGCGGCACGAACTTGCTCAGGTGCCCGAGCACGTAGTACTCGGCGTTGTACGTGACGCTGCTGCCGTTCGTCGTCACGACGCCCGTGCAGTTGCCGCAGCTGCCGATGACCGGGCCGTTGTTGCCGTCCAGCGCCAGGTTCCACGTCGTGACCGTGCGGGCCCAGTTGCGGGTGGTGCCGATCGCCAGGTTGATGCCCTGCCAGCGCAGCGTGTCGCGGAAGGTCGCCGCGTCGTTGGCCGACTCTGTGCCGGAGCACTCGGTGAAGAAGATCTCCTTGTTCGGCTGGGCGTTGTGCACCACCGACTGTCCACTCGGGTTGCCGCCGTAGCAGTGCCACGCCGACCCGACCACGTTGTTCCCCGCGCCGTTGTTGACCTGCTGCGGGTAGTTCGTGTCGTCCCAGTTGTGGTCGTAGCCGAGCAGCTTCGCGTTCTGCCCGGCCGCACGCAGCTTCGGCACCAGGTTGTTGATGATGTTGACCTGCTGCTGGGCCGGCATCAGCATGCCCGGGTAGCCGGGCGGGGAGAAGTTCGGCTCGTTCTGCACGCTCAGGTAGTCGATCGGCGCGCCGGCGGCCCCGTACGCCTGCGTGAACTTGACGAGGTAGTCGGCGTACACCCCGATCTGGTCGTCGCGCAGTGAGCCGCCGATGAGGTTGTTGTTGTTCTTCATCCACGCTGGCGCGCTCCACGGCGACGCCATGATCGACAGCGTGGGGTTCAGCTGCCGCGCCTGCCGGACCAGCGGCAGGATGTACGCGTTGTCGTGCGCGACGGAGAACCGCGACAGGCTCGGGTCGGGTGCGCCGTCGTTGTAGGTGTAGAAGCTGCGCGAGAAGTCCGTCGCGCCGATCGGCTGTCGAAGGAAGCTCATGCCGACGCCGCTGTCCGGGTTGAACAACGCGTTCATGATCTCGTCGCGGCGGGGTGAGTTGAACACGTTCCACGCGGCCGCGTCGGTGAACGAGGCGCCGAAGCCCACCATGGACTGGTAGGTGCTGTTCGGGTTCACCGAGATCACGGGCCCGCTGCCGCCGCCGGACCCGAACTCGACGTTTCCTTGCTGGCGCAACAGGTTGGCGCGGTCGCCGGTGGTGAGCCAGACGTTGACGGTCGGCGCCGCCGCCGCCGGTGCGGCCGGGATGGTGAGCAGCGCCCCGACGGTGGCCGCCACCGCGGTCACGACGGCGGCCACCCTTGTTCTCGACTTCGCGGAGCTTGCGGAACGAACGTCGAACACAGTCGTCGACATGATGCTCCTTGCAGGGTTGGGAGCAATCTCCACACGGCTTTGTGGAGAAGTCAGTCGTACAGGCGGATGTCGGCGATGCTCCACCAGTTGTCCGCTGTCCCGGTGGCGGTGATCCGCAGGTACCGGGCGCTGGTGCGGCGGACGTCGACGGTGGTCAGCTGGCCGACGCCGGTGCCGGTCGCGAGGGTGCGCCAGGTGCTGCCGTCGTCGCTCGCCGACAGCCGCCAGCCGCGGGCGTAGTCACCGAGGTGGCCGCCGCTGTCGACGGCGACCCGGCGGAAGCGCTCGCGGCCGCCCAGGTCGACCTGCAGGTACTGACCGGGTGCCTGGGCGGCCTCGCTGGACCAGCGGGTCGAGGCGTCGTCGTCCACCGCGAACTCCGCGCCCGTGCCGAGCGAGGCGGTGGCCGTCGCACCGTCGACCGGCACGTGGTCCAGGGTGCTGTCGAGCTGCTTGGCGCGCGGCCAGGTGAACGTGGCCAGCGCGCCGCCGGGCAGCGTGTACTCGAAGGTGCGGTCACCGACGTTGACGGCGAACGTCCTCGGGTCGTCGTTCTCGTTGTGGACCACCAGTGCGGTGGAGCCGTCCGGGTTGCGGAACGCCACGTCCATGATCTGGCCGTTCCAGCCGGTGGTGCCGAAGGACGTGCTGGCGATCCGACGGGCGCCCGGCCGCACGAACTTCGACAGGTGCCCGATCGTGTAGTACTCGGCGTCGGTGCGCACCGAGCCGTCCGGCAGGGCGGTGACGAGGCCGGTGCACGTGCCGCAGCCGCCGTTGTGCGGGCCGCCGGTGCTGTCCAGCGCGATGTTCCAGTTGACCGCGCTGCGCGCCCAGTTGCGGGTGGTGCCGATGACGACGTTGCGGGCGTGCCAGGTCAGGGTGTCGCGGAAGACCTTCTCCTGCGGATCGGTCGCGCCGCGGGAACCGGAGCACTCGGTGAACCAGATCCCCTTGTGCGGGAACGCGTCGTGCAGTGCGGTCTGGGCGCTGGGGTCGCCGTAGTAGCAGTGGTACGCGGTCCCGGCGATCCAGCGGGCCGCCGGGGAGCGCAGGACCTGGTAGGGGTAGTCGGCTTCCTGGTCGCCGTCGTTCGGGTGCGTGGCCCAGTTGTGGTCGTAGGACAGGATCCTGGTGCGGGGGCTGGCGTGGCGGAGCTTCGGGCCGAGCGCCTCGATCACCGCCAGCTGCTGGGCGACGGGCATGTCCGTGCCGGGATAGGCGTCCGGCGTGCGGTTCTGGGGCTCGTTCTGCACCGAGAGGAAGTCGATCGGCACGCCCGCCCGCGTGTAGGCCTGCACGAACTTGACCAGGTAGCGCGCGTACGCGTCGTAGATCGCCGGGTCGTCCTTGAGGCGGCCGCCGACGAGCGAGCCGGTGGTCTTCATCCACGCAGGCGGGCTCCACGGCGTGGCCATCACCGTCAACGCCGGGTTCAGCCGCTTCGCCTGGCGCAGCAGCGGCAGGATCTCGGCCTCGTCGTGACTGATGCTGAAGTGCCGCAGCCCGAAGTCGGTCCGGCCGGGCGGCACGTCGTCGTAGGTGTAGTGCTCCGCCGCCGCGGTGAAGTCGGAGGAACCGATCGGCTGGCGCAGGAAGCTCACGCCGATGCCGGTGGCCGGGTCGAACAGCTTCCGCATGGTGTCGGCCCGCACCGAGGGGGAGAGACCGGCCAGCACCTCGGCCGACGAGTCGGTGATCGACGCGCCGAACCCGTCGACGGCCTGGTAGGTGCGGTCCGGGTCGACCACGATGGTCGGCTGGGTGGACGGTGTCGTGCCGAACGGGACGGGCGGGCGTTCCGCCATCAGCTCGGCCCGGTCCGGGGTGGTCACCCACACCCGCGCCCTCGGCGCGTCGTGCCGGTCGGCGGCCTCGGCGGGCGGCACGGCCGTGAGACCGAGTACCAGGGCCATGATCGCGATCGTTCTCATCGCTGTCCTCGGGGCGCGCAGGATGTAACACGTAGTGAATCACTGTGAAACAGTTGCTTGCATGATGAAACACCCGGTGGTTCGCCATCGTCAACCCCCGGTGCCGTATCGCTATACTGACCAGGTGAAACGCGAGTCCGGCCACCTGAAACAGCGCCATGCCCGATAACCCGCGCGCGACGCTCCGCGACATCGCCGCGGAGACCGGCGTCTCGGTCGCCACCGTTTCCCGGGTGCTCAACGACCACGTCAACGTGGCGCCGCGGACGCGTGACCTGGTCCTGCAGGCCGTCGAGCGGCGCAAGCTGCCCGCGGATCCGGTCGGGCGGCGCACGGTCTACGTCCGCTGCCCGTACGTGCTGACCGACTACTTCGGCCTGATCGTGTCCTCGATCGCGGAGACCCTGAAGCTCCACGGCCTGCGCCTGCTGCTGGACGCGGGCGAGTCCGCCCAGCACAGCGACGCGCTGCCCGGCCTGCCCGGCGAGGACGACGTCAGCGCCGCCATCCTCATCCTGCCGCCGGAGGACGGCGAGGCGCTGGTCGCGTTGTCCCGCACGGGGTTCCCGTTCGTCGTGGTCGACCCCCGCACCCCGCCGCCGCCGGACATCGCCGCGGTGTCCGCCGCGCACTTCTCCGGCGCGCGGGCCGTGGCCGATCACCTGGTCGGCCACGGCCACCGCGACATCGGCGTCATCGCGGGACCACAGGAATGGCTCGCCAGCGACGCCCGCCTGGCAGGCCACCGCGCCGCGCTCGCCCAGGCGGGCGTTCTCCTGACGCCCGAACGGTTGCGGCACATCGAACCGACCACCGCGGCGGGCCGGGCGGCCGCGGCCGACCTGCTCGACCGGACACCGCGGCCCACCGCGATCGTCTGCTTCAACGACAAGGTGGCCGTCGGCACCCTGCAGGCCGCCCGCGAACGCGGTCTACGCGTCCCGGAGGACCTGTCGATCGCCGGTTTCGACGACATCGACCTCAGTCAGGCCACCGATCCGCCGCTGACCACGGTGCGGCAACCGCTGCAGGAGATGGGCCGCATCGCCGTCACCCACCTGATGCGCGTCCTCGACGGTCACCAGCCCGAGGCGCTGCACATCGAGCTGGCCACCACGCTCGTCGTCCGCGACTCCACCGCCGCTCCCGGCCGGGCCGGGGCCCAGGCGCGCTGACGCCGCGGGTCACCGCCGGTACTGGTAGTCCACTGTGGACATCTGGCGGCCGTGCGGGGCGCCATCGCCGCGGTGTGCGAGGAAGTGGCTGCGGGAAGCCAGAAGGTTGCTGTTGCGGATGTCACTTGTCCGCCGCGGCCGGACTTCCGCCTGCCAGTGGGCCGGGCTCATCCCTCGTGCGTACCCTGGGTCGCATGCGTACGAGGGGGAGTCTTGTCAGAATGGTCGGCCTCTGCCTGCTCGCCGGGGCGCTCGTGGCGGGCACGTTGCTCCCGGTCGCCGCGGCCGTGGGGATGGTCGCGAACGGGGCCAGCGAGACGGTGGAGTCGTTGTCGGCGGAGCTCGCCGACGAACCACCGCCGTTGGTGACGACCATCACCGACCGGGAAGGCAACCCGGTCGCGACGCTGTACGACCAGTACCGCGTCCCGACCAAGGTGGACGAGATCTCCGACGCGATGAAGTGGGCGCTGATCTCGGTGGAGGACCGGCGTTTCTACGAGCACCACGGCGTCGACTGGAAGGGCACGATCCGTGCGGCGCTCAACAACACGTCCGGCGGTGACACCCAGGGCGCGTCGACGCTGACCCAGCAGTACGTCAAGAACTACCTGATCAACGTCACCTACCGGAACGACAAGGCCGGGCAGCAGCGCGCGCAGGAGAACAGCATCACGCGCAAGCTGGCGGAGGCGCGGATCGCGATCCAGCTCGAGACGACGATGAGCAAGGACGACATCCTCGCCGGCTACCTCAACGTCGTCGAGTTCTCGCGCCAGGTCTACGGCGTCGGCGCGGCGGCCCGTTCCTACTTCGGCACCACACCGGACAAGCTCACGGTCGCGCAGGGCGCGCTGCTGGCGGGCATGGCCAACAACCCGTCGACCTACGACCCGTGGGCCCACCCCGAGCGGGCGCTCGAACGACGCAACTTCGTGATCGACAAGATGGTGGAGAACCGCAAGCTGTCCAAGGACGACGCGGCGGAGGTCAAGCGCGAGCCGCTCGGCGTGCTGCCGAACGGACCGGACAAGCCCGCCGCGAACTGCGTCGGCGCCGGTCCGGAGAACGGGTTCTTCTGCCAGTACGTCGAGGATTACCTGCTCGAGCACGGCATGGACAAGGACGACCTCTACACCGGCGGCTACACGATCCGCACCACGCTGGACCGCGCGGCCAACCACGCCGCGAAGGAGTCCGCGGAGCAGCAGGTCGGCAAGTCCGAGGAGAACGTCGCGAACACGTTGTCGCTGGTGAAGCCCGGCAAGGACCGGCACGAGGTGGTGGCGCTGGCCGCCAACCGGGACTACGGGCCGGACGCCGCGCTCGGACAGACCGAGTACTCCCTGCCGTCGGCCATCTCCAACGTCACCGGCACCGGGTCGAGCTACAAGATGTTCACCGCCGCCGCGGCGATGGACCGCGGGGTCGCCGGGATCTACGACACGGTGCAGTCACCCAGCTCCTACACCTCGCAGGTGTTCACCGGCGGCGGCGAGCAGTGCCCGAGAGTGGCCCGCGGCACCAGGGCCTACTGCCTCACGAACGCGAGCGAGGGCGGGAGCGGCTCGATGACGCTGCAGACCGCGCTGCAGACCTCGCCGAACACCGCGTTCGTCATCCTCGAGGAGAAGGCGGGCATGGACGCCGTCCTCGACATGGCCAACCGGCTGGGGATGCGCAAGACCATGGCGTCCAACGCCGCGACCGGCGCCAAGCCCGACCCCGGCGCCGAGTCCGCGGAGGAGAGGCAGAGCCAGATCGAGTTCTTCGGGCCGAGCGAGAACTCGCCGGGTAAGGGCTCGTTCACCCTGGGTGTGAGCCCGACCAGTGGGCTGGAGCTCGCCAACGTGGCCGCCACCATCCTCAGCGGCGGTGTCTGGTGCCCGCCGACCCCGCTCGCCGCGGGCGGGGTCACCGACCGCAACGGCAAGCCGTACGTGGTCGAGGAGGAGCAGTGCGAGCAGGCCGTGCCCGAAGGCCTCGCCAACACCCTCGCGGTCGGCATGAGCAAGGACGACCTGGCCGGGGGCACCGCCCACGCGGCCGCGCGGGGCGTCGGCTGGAACCGGCCGATGATCGGCAAGACCGGCACCACCCAGCACAACGGCTCGGCCGCCTTCGTCGGCGGGACACCCCAGCTCGCGGGCGCGGCCATGGTCTTCCGCCCCGACCGGCCCTTCGGCGGGCTCGTCGACGGCGGCCCTGGCAACGTCCGGGCCACCGAGAACGACTCCGGGAACATGTTCGGCGGCAAGACCCCCGCCCGCACCTGGTTCGGCGCGATGAGCAAGATCCTGGAGGGCCAGGAGGTCCTGCCCCTACCCCCGGCGGACCCGAAGTACGAGCGCATGAACTGAGCGGGCACCACCCCCACCACCCGAACGAAGCGCGGGGCACACACCGCACACCGCACCGCGCACCACCCCGCACCCCGTGGCCAACCCGAGGCCATCCCGGAGACCTGCCCCTCCGGCGAGGAGGCCCGTCCGGCAGGACGCCCGTCCGGCGAGGACAACGCACCCCGCAAACACGGCACCGGCCGACGGGAAGCGATCCCGCCGGCCGGTGCCGTGTTCAGGTGACGATCAGCTGCCGAGCGCGGTCTTCATCTCGGCGGCCGGGTCGAACGGGCGCACGTCCGGGTAGCAGACCGAACCGGGGCCCGGGACCGCCAGGTTCACCATGTAGTCGGCGGCGATGTTGTCGACGCAGGTGCTGTCGCCCAGGATGCAGTGGCCGAACGAGTCGACGCTCACCAGCCGGGCGTTGCCCAGCTGCTTGGACATCCGCTTGGCGAACTCGTACTGCGTCGCCGGGTCGTAGTAGTTGCCGACCACCAGCACCGGGTTCGGGGTGCGGGTGTTCCACGGGCCGCGGAACGCGTCGGGGTTCTTCACCGGCCAGGTCGGGCACAGCGCCGGGTCACCCCAGGCGAGGTAGCGACCGAAGGAGCGCATCTGCCGCTCCCACTTGTCGGCGATTCCCGGCACGTCCGCCTGGGTGTTGTTGAACGGCTTGTCCGAGCAGTTCACCGCGGCGTAGGAGTCGTCGGACGTGTACGGCGAGTCCGGCGGCGCGTCCCGCGTGGCCTTGCCCGCGCCTGCGATCAGCGCCTTCACCGCCGCGAGGTCGGCCGGGGCCGCCTTGCGCTGCGCGGACGGGTGGGTCGCGTCCCACACGGCCTGGATCAGCTCGGCCAGGTCCACGAAGGAGGCCGGGTCGTAGAGCGCGCTCGCGGTGACGCCGACCAGCGTGGCCTCGTCGACCTCGGTGCCGTCGGGCAGCGTGGCGGGACCGGTGTTGCGCAGGTAGTTCACCAGCTGGTCCCACTTGCCGCGGGCGTCACCGGAGAACGCGCACGCGGCACCGACGCTGTCGCACTCGGTGAGGAACCCGTCCAGCGCGATCTCGAACCCCTTGGTGCGCTGGCGGTCGTACTCGACGCCGTCGAGCAGGCGCAGCGTCGGGTCGACGTTGCCGTCGAGGATGATCGCCCGCGACTTCTTCGGGAACATGTTCACGTACGTCGCGCCGAGCAGGGTGCCGTAGGAGAAGCCGATGTAGTTCAGCTTGGCCTCGCCCGCGGCCGCGCGCAGCAGGTCGAGGTCCTGCGCGACGTCCTCGGTCGACATGTGGTTGATCAGCGGGCCCGCGAACCGCTTGCAGAACTTGCCGTAGTCCTTGTTGGCCTGCAGCGTCGCGGTCTCCTCCGCCGAGGTGACCGGCAACGGTGCCATCCGGCTGAACACGTCGCCCGCGTCCTCGTCGGTCGCGAAGCAGCGCAGCGGCGTGCTCCGCCCGACCCCGCGCGGGTCGAACCCGATCAGGTCGAACCGGTCCTGGATCGGCCCGTCGAGACGGCTGGTGGTCGGCCACCGGTAGCCGCTGCCACCCGGACCGCCCGGGTTCAGGAACACGGCCCCGACCCGGTTCGCCGTGTCGTTCGCCGCGCGCTTCATCAGCGCGATGTTGATCGTGCCCTGTTTCGGCCGCTCGTGGTTCAACGGCACCGCGTAGTCGCCACAGCTGAACTTGTCGCGCTCGTCCACCGGGACGTTCGCCAGGTCCTCCGGCGCGCACTCACCCCATTCGATGGGCGCCACCCTGGCTTGCGCGGAGGGCGTCGAGGGCGCCGCGGCGGCCGCCGTCGGCACCACGAGCCCCATCAACCCTGTGATCAGTGCCGTGCCCAGCACGACACCGCGTTTCGTCGATCGCGTGGATCTCACGTCGAGACCGCTCCTGTTCTCCCGATGAGAAGTGGTGAAGAGCCACCCCACCGGCCGAACACTCACACAATCGAATGGCAAGCGGTATCGGCGATTTGGGCGGTTTCACTGCGACATTCGGCCGCCGACTTTCGTCGGGTCAACGGCTGAAGCCCGCCGCGAGGCCGCTGAGCAGCTGGCGGCGGCCGAAGATGTAGAGCGCCAGGATCGGCAGCGTGGTGAGGACGACGGCGGCGACGATGGCAGGCACGTTGACGCTGTACTGCCCCTGGAAAGTCGACAACGCGAGCGGCAGCGTTCGCTTGTCCGGGCTCTGGGTGAGAACCAGCGGCAGCAGAAAGCCGTTCCAGATGTTCAGCGCGTTGTACACGGTCACCGTGAGGATGGCGGGGCGGGTGAGCGGTGCCGCCAGCCGCCACATCGTCGCCCATTCGGTGGCGCCGTCGATCCGCATCGCCTCGAACAGTTCCTTGGGTACGTCACGGATGAAGTTGGCCAGCACGAGCACGGACAGCGGGATGGCGAACGCGATCGACGGGAGGATCAGCGCCAGGAGACTGTCGTACAGCTGCATCCTGATGGTGATCAGGTAGATCGGGATCACGGTCGCCTGCAACGGGATCGCGAGGCCCATCAGGAACAGGCCGTTGGCGAAGCGCAGGAACCGCAGCCGCCAGCCGCGCACGATCGCGTACGCGGCCATGAACGAGACGACCACCGCGGGCACCACCGCACCGGCCGTCGCGATCACGCTGTTGACGAAGTAGGTGACGAAGCCCGACTCGAGGACGAACCGGTACGCGTCCAGCGATGGGTCGCCGGGCGGCAGTATGGGATTGCTCGCGTAGTAGGTGCTCTGGACCTTGAAGCTGGTGATGAGCACCCAGTAGATGGGGATGACGATGATCGCCAGCCACACGAAGCTCGCGAATCCGCCGAACCAGTTGCGCCGCTGGACGGCCGGGCTGCCGCGCCGGGGCCGCGCGGGCGGGGGCGTCGTCCGCCGGGGCGGCTTGGTCAGGGTGAGGCTCATGTCAGGCGCCCTCGAACTGGCTCTTGGAGGCGTCGCGGCCACCGAGCCTGCGCAGCAGCAGCGCGAGGACGAGGCCGACGAGCACGAGGATGACGGCGATGGCGCTGGCCGGACCCATCAGGTCGGCCTCGAAACCCCGCCGGTACATGTCCAGCGCGAGCACCCGCGTCGCGTCGCCGGGTCCGCCCGCGGTCAGCACGAAGATCAGGTCGAAGAAGGTCAGCGACCCGACCACCATCAGCGTCGACGACGTGATGATCGTGTATTTCAGCTGCGGCAACGTGATGCTGAAGAACTGGCGCACCCGGCCTGCGCCGTCGATCTGCGCGGCCTCGTACAGGGACCGGGGGATCTGCCGCACCGCGCCCTGGTAGATCAGCGAGTGGAACGGGATGAACTGCCAGGACACGACGAACACGACGAGGCTGAACGCGAGCGTGGGCCTGCCGAGCCAGTCCTGGGCGAGGAACTCGATCCCGAGCCCGTCGCCGAGGCCGAAGTTGGGGTCCAGCAACGCTTTGTACGTGATCGCGATCGCGGCGGAACTGAGCAGCAGCGGGATGAAGTACAGCACGGCCAGCGCCGCTCGGTAGCGCTGGTTGCCGGCGAGGAACGTGCCGATCAGGATGCTCAACGGGGTCTGCACCGCCCAGGACGCGACCATCACGAGGAAGGTGATCCAGACGGCGTGCGTCAGCTCCGAGTTGGCGAGCACGGCCTGCCAGCTGTCCAGTCCGGACAGCTGGATCTCGCCGAGGCCGTCCCACGTGGTGAAGCTCAGCGCGAAGACGCCGACGAGCGGGATGACGGCGAAGCCGACGAAGAACACCATCGCGGGCACGACCAGCCACGGCAGGATGCCGTGGCGGTCGCGCCGCGAGTCGTGTGGAGAGGCCGGGCTCACTTGTTGGTGACCGCGTTGAGGTTGTCGGCGAACTCCTTCGGCGAGATCGACAGCTGGAACAGCTTCACGATGTTGTCGAGGAGGGCCGAGGCCGCGGTGGGATTGAGCGCCTGGTCCCAGGACTGCGCGAAGACCTTGGCGTTGTTCGCGAGGTCGTAGACGAAGCTGACGAAGTCGGCGTTCTGGCTGGCTTCCAGCTCCGACTGCGTGCCCTTCAGGATCGGGACTCCGCCGGAGTCGATCCAGGCCTTCACTTCCTGCTCGTCGAGCACACCGGAGGTGAAGAACTTCTTCGCGACCTCCTTCTGCTCGGCGCTGGCCTTCGCGGAGATCGCCAGGTACTGGCCGGGGTTGCCGACGGCATTGCTCCGATCACCTTTGCCGCCGTCGACCGGCGGGAAGTTCATGTAGCCGAGGCTGTCGCTCGGGACGAAGTCGCCGCCCTGTTCCTTCTGGATGCCGTAGGACCAGGAGCCGTGCAGCATCATCGCGGCGCGGCCGGTGTAGAGCAGTGCCTGGTCGGCGTTGGAGTCCGCGGTGATCGAGGAGAAGCCCTCGATGAAACCCTTGGCGCGTATCAGTTCCTGCATCTTGGTCAGCGCGTCGATGGCGTCCGGATGCGACCACGCGTCCTTCTCGCCGTCGAACGCGGCCTGGAACACCTCGGGTCCGCCGATGCGGTCGAACAGGAACTCCAGCCACATCATGTTCGTCCAGCGGGACTGGCCGCCGAGCGAGAAGGGCGCGATGCCCTTCGCGTTGAACTTGGGCACCAGGGCCATGATGTCGTCCCACGACTCCGGCGGGTCGACCTTGACGTCGTCGAAGACCCTCTTGTTGAAGTACAGGACGATCGGCTCGACCGTCTCGCACGGCATCGCGTAGATCTTGCCGTCGATGGTCGCCGGGCCGAACGACGAGTCGATCAGGCGGTCCTTCACCTTCGGGTTCTGTTCGAACCACGAGGTGAGGTCGTCCACCTGGCCCGCCTCGACCCAGGTGCGCAGCCCGCCGCCGCCCCAGCCCCAGATGACCGTGGGTGCCTGCCCGGCGCCGAGCGCGGTTTTGATCTTCGTCTTGTACGGGTCGTTCTGGAACGTGGTCGTGGTGATCTTCGAGTCGGGATTCGCGTTGTTGAACCGGTCCACCGCGCCTTGCCGGATGCCTTCCTGAGGCGGTCCGGAGAGGAACCAGTACGACGCGCCATCGCCACCGCCCGGGCCGGAGGTGCCGCAGGCGGAGAACGCCAGCGAAAGCGGGACGCCGGCGGCGAGACCGAGGGCGGTACGTCGGGAGAATTGTGTTGCCACGCTGGTGCTCCGTTCTCGGGCCGAAGACTACGCTGGCCTCTGTTTCCGAAAACTTTCGAAAACTGGTGGCGTAAGCCTAGGGACCGTGCGAGATTAGTGTCAAGGTCGAGCTTGGTTCCATTGCCTGAAATAGGCCATAAAAGTATGCTCAGCGGGTATGTCGAAACATTTCGAAACTTTCGGTCCCGAGCAAAGGAGAGGGAATGGCGACGGTCGACAGGTCGCCGACGGAGGGCTCGGGGAAGTCGGTACCGGCCGGTGCCAGGCGCACGACGCTCGCTGCCGTCGCGCATCTCGCGGGCGTCTCCATCGCGACGGTGTCCAAGGTCGTCAACGGGCGCAGCGACGTGGCGCCGGAGACCCGCTCCCGGGTGCAGGAGTTGTTGCGCAGGCACGACTACGTGGCACCGGTCGACCGCCGCACGGAGGCCGCGGCCCGCCCGACCGTCGAGGTGCAGTTCGCCGGTGACCTCAAGCCGTACGTGGCCGAGGCGCTCGGCGGTATCGTCGACGCGGCCACCGAGCTGGGTGTCTCCGTGGCGATCAGTCAGCCGGCCCGCGGGCCGCGATGGGCCAGGGACCTGGTCTCGATGGGCCGCCGCGCCCTCATCGCGGTCACCAGCGTGTACACCCCGGCGTACCTGGACGCGCTGATGCAGGCGGGCCTGCCACTCGTTGTGCTGGACCCGCTTCACCTGCCGCACAGCGAGGTCAACAGCGTCGGCCCGACCAACTTCGCCGGCGGCTTCGCGGCGACGCAGCACCTGCTCGGACTGGGCCACCGCCGCATCGCCTACCTCGGCGGCCCGGCCATCGCCGCGGCCAACCAGGCCCGCGTGCACGGGTACCGGGCCGCCATGGAGGCGAGGGGGACACCGGTGCCGGACGCGTACATCCGGTCGGGCGAGTTCACGTTCCAGACCGGCGTACTCGGCGCCGCGGTGTTGCTGGACCTCCCGTCCCCGCCGACGGCCGTGTTCGCGGGCAACGACGAGATCGCCTTGGGAGTAGTGGAAACCGCCCGCACCCGGGGCCTGCGCGTCCCCCAGGACCTGAGCGTGGTCGGCTTCGACGACACACTCCTCGCGAGGGTCGCGTCACCGCCGCTGACCACCGTCCGGCAGCCGCTGCGCGAGATGGGCGGCGTCGCCCTGCGCACCGCACTACGCCTGGCGGACGGCGAGAAGCTCGAGTCCCACCACGTCGAACTCGCCACCGAGCTGGTGGTCCGCGCCTCCACCGCCCCCGTCTGATGAGGGCGGACGAGTCGGTACCGCTGGGCCGCACCGCCGTGCGGGTCACGCGCCTGGGCCTGGGCCTGGCCTCCCTGGGCGGGCTGTTCGAACCGGTCTCCGACGACGACGCGAGACGCACCGTCGACCGCGCCTGGGACATCGGCGTCAGACTCTTCGACACGGCACCCGTCTACGGCTACGGCCGGTCGGAAAGCCGCGCCGGAGCGGCACTTCGCGACCGCCCCCGCGCGGAGTTCGCCCTGTGCACCAAAGTCGGTCGCCTGGTCGTGCCCGGGGGCGGCGACACCCAGCCCATCTGGGCCGACCCGCCGCCCGGGGTCGGCCCTCGGCTCGACTACTCCTACGCGGGTGTCCTGCGCTCGGTCGAGGAGAGCCTCGTCCGCCTCGGTCTCGACCGGGTCGACGTCGTCCACGTGCACGACCCCGACGAGAACTTCTCCGTCGCCGTGTCGGCGGCCTACCGGGCGCTGGGCGACCTGCGGGCGCGGGGCACGATCGGCGCGGTGTCGATCGGTGTCAACCACGCGCCGGTCGCGGCGCGCTACCTCACGGAGGTGGCGGACCCCGGGCTCGACTGCCTGCTGCTCGCGGGCCGGTACAACCTCCTCGACCAGTCCGGCCTCGACGACGTGCTGCCCGTGTGCGCGGCGCGGGGCATCGCGGTCATGGTCGCCGGGGTCTACCAGTCCGGGCTGCTCGCCGATCCGCGTGGACCGCACGGTTACGCCACGGTGCCGCCTGACCTGGCCGGGCGGGTCGCCGCGTGGCACGAGGTCTGCCACCGGTTCGGGGTTCCGCCGACGGCGGCGGCCGTCCAGTTCCCCTTCGGTCATCCCGCGGTGACGTGTGTCGTGGTCGGGGCCAGGTCGCCGAACGAGGTGGACGAGACCGCCCGCATGCTCGCGCACCCCGTCCCGGACGGGTTCTGGGCCGCTGCCCGCGCGGCGGGCCTCCTGCCCGCGCGGTGACGGTATCCCCGTTCGGCCGTTCCGACGGGTATGGTTCGCCCGGTTGTCTCATGGGGTGACGGCTATCTCGATGTGCTTGTGACGCGGGTCAGGGCGGATGGAGGCGGCGGTGGGACGGCATTCCTCGACGAACCGGCGGCGGCTGCCGGGGCGGTCGCCGGTCGTGGCGCTCAGCGCCCTGGTCGTGGTCGCACTGGTCGGCTGGTTCGCCGTCGACTTCCTCGGAGACCGGCTGCGTGCCGACGACTGCGTGTCGCGGCCGGTCATCGCGGTGACCGCCGCGCCGGACATCGCGCCCGCCGTCAGCCAGATCGCGCGGCGGGTGTCGGCGGACGAGACCGCGTGCTACCAGATCCGGGTGACCTCCCGCGAGTCGGCCGAGGTGGTCGAGTCGCTCGTGGTCTCCGACGGCACCGAGCGGCCGGACGTGTGGATCCCGGAGTCGACGCTGTGGTGGTGGCGTGCCGAGGACGTCGGCGCGTGGGACGAACCGGTGTCGGGGACGTCGATCGCCAGCACGCCGGTCGTGCTCGCGGTGACGGAGACCGTCGCGACCGAACTGGGCTGGCCGTCGGCGCGACCCACCTGGAAGCAACTGCTCGGGCCGGGGGCCGGGACCACCGAGGTCGGCTTCCCCGATCCGGCCCGGGATCCGGTCGGGGTCTCGACGCTGTTCGGGCTGCGGCACCTCGTCGCGAGCGCACCGGACCCGGACACGGCGCGCACGGTGGCGATGCGTGCGCTGTCCAGGAACACGGTGACCAAGCAGGCGGACCTGTTCGCCCGCCTGACCGACACCTCCGGCGCGGCGGAGCCGCTGGAGGTGTTTCCCACGTCGGAGAACGCCCTGCTGCGGCACAACGCGCGGCAGGAACAGGTGCCGCTCGTCGCGGTCTACGCGGACCCGGCGATACCCGCGCTGGACCACCCGTACGTCGTGCTGCCGGACAGCTCGGCCGACGAGCGCACCGCGGCGGACCGGTTCCTGGACCGGTTGCTGCGCCAGGACAGCGCCGACCTGCTCGCCGACGCCGGGTTCCGCACGCCGGACGGCCTCGCGCTGCGCGACCGCTCGGCGAACGGGCGCACGTCGGCCGCGCGGATGACCCCGGCGCCCCTGCCCGGGCCGTCCGAGGTGG
Source organism: Actinophytocola algeriensis (assembly GCF_014203735.1). GTDB lineage: Bacteria > Actinomycetota > Actinomycetes > Mycobacteriales > Pseudonocardiaceae > Actinophytocola > Actinophytocola algeriensis. The sequence continues at coordinate 217,842 of NZ_JACHJQ010000005.1, forward strand.
AGCGGGTGCTGAGTTCGTGGGCGGGGGTGAACCTGAGCGGCAGGCTGCAGGTGCTGCTCGACGTGTCGGGGTCGATGGCCGAGGAGGTGCCGGGCACGGGCCTGACCCGCATGGCGGTCACCGTGCAGGCCGCCGCGGCCGGGCTGAAGCTGTTCAAGCCGACCACCAAGCTCGGGATGTGGCTGTTCGGCACCAACCTCGACGGCGCGAAGGACTACCGGGTGCTGCTGCCGGTGCGGCCGATGGGCGAGCACCTGGCCGGCGGCGCGCTGGCGGCACTCGGCGGGGTCAAGGCGGTGTCGAGGGGCACCACGTCGTTGTACGACGCGGTGCTGGCCGCCTACGAGGACGGTGTGCGGAACTGGGAACCCGGCCGGATCAACACGGTCGTCGTGATGACCGACGGCAAGGACGACAACGCCAGCGACGTCACCCTCGGCCAGCTCGTGGCACGGTTGGAGCACCTGCAGAACCCGGGCCGTCCGCTCAAACTCGTCGGGATCGGCATCGGCCAGGACGTGGACCGCGCCGAACTGACCGCGATCGCGGAAGCCACCGGCGGCCAGGCCTTCCTCGCTCCCGACCCGACCACGATCGGCGGCGTGTTCTACCAAGCGCTGTCGCTCATGCTCTGCCAGCCCCCGAACTGCCGCCCTGGCGTCAGCGGACGGTGAAGGTGGTGGAGTGCCAGCCGGTGGCGCCGTCGGGGATCGGGGGGATGCGGTCCTGGGGCTGGGTGCTGCCGCGGCGGTCGGTCGCGCGGACCTCGGCGCGGTGCGTGCCGGGGCCGAGGCCGACGTCCGTGCGCCACATGCGCCAGGTCTGGCTGTTGACCTCGGTCGCGAGCTCGGCGGTCTGCCACGGGCCACCGTCGACGCGGACCTCGACCTTGGCGATGCCGATGGTCTGCGCCCAGGAGATCCCGGCGATCGTGACCTTGCCACGGGCGACCGTCGCGAAGGCGCGGGGCGCGTCGATGCGGGACTGGGTCCTGATCGGCGCCTTGACACCCCAGTCCCGCTTGCGCCAGTAGGCCTCCTTGGCGTCGAACGTGGTCAGCTCCATGTCGACGACCCATTTCGTGGCGGACACGAACCCGTAGAGGCCGGGTATGACCATGCGCGCGGGGAAGCCGTGCTCGACCGGGAGCGGTTCGCCGTTCATGCCGATGGCCAGCAGCGCGCCGCGGGTCGGGTCCATGGCGGCGTCGACGGGGGTGCCCGCGGTCCAGCCGTCCACGCTGGTGGAGAACAGCTGGTCCGAGCCGGAGCGGACGCCTGCCTCCCGCAACAGGTCCCGCAGCGGCACACCGACGAAGTTGGCCGTGGACACGTACGGGCCACCGACCTCGTTGGACACACACGTCATCGTGATCGTGCGTTCCACGAGCGGCCGCCTCCGGATGTCGTTGAACGTGAACGTCCTGGTGTCCTCGACCATGCCGTGGATCCGCAGCAGCCAGTCCTCCGCGCGTACCTGCGGCACCGACAGCAACGCGGTGTCCACCCGGTAGAAGTCCCGGTTGGCCGTGAGGAACCGGGGCGTGCCCTCGGCCGCGAAGTCGGCGCCTGAGGGGATCGGTGGCGCGGGGGAGCGTGGCACCAGTTCGCCCACGGCGGCGCGGGAGGCCGTCGCGTCGTTGCGGCCTGCCAAGAGTTCACCGGCGCCGCCCGCGGCCCCGGCGCCGACCACCACACCCGCGGAGGTCCACAGGAACCGGCGGCGGGAGGTGGCGTCCAGGCGGCCTCCGGCCGTGTCCACCGGGGTCACCGTGGTCACCGGGGTCGCCGCGGCGGTTCGCGTCCGGGTGGCCGTGGTGTGCAGCCAGTAGAAGACCGCGACACCGGCGACCAGGCCGGCGGCGGGCGCGAGCGCACCGGCGGCGGGGACCGAGGGCTGGTCGAGGACCGACAGCAGCCCGGCGAGCCCGACCGCCGCCGCGAGTGCCATCCCCGGCCACGGCCGCCGCCGGGACAGCAGGCCGGCGACCACGCCGACCACCAGCAACATGACACCGACGCCGGCGAACACCAGTGCCTTCTTCGCGTCGCCGAGGTTCGCGATGGCCCACTCGGTGACCGACGGCGGCGTCAGGTCGCGCACCGAGTTGCCGACCGCGATCACGGGGGACGCGGTCGGGTCGATCAACCCGCCGACCAGGTGTCCCACCGCCACCGCCGCCAGCACCGACAGCACGCCCACGAGCGCCGCGACCAGGCGGCCCAGCCGGGGTCCGGCATCAACAGTGTCCATGGCAGGCATTCGTCGCCGCGTACCGTGCGGATTGGCGCCTGGCGCGAACCCGGTTCCGTGCCGGTTTTCTCGACGTGTGTGGCGGTTCGGGCATGACCCAGCCGCCCGCACGCGGATAACGAACGGGTAACCAACGACACGGGACCAATCCGCACCGTGCCCGCCACCGAATTCCCCTCGACGGAGCCACGACGAGGTGGCCGACGGGTCCACAGTGGATCCGACCAGTACGAGAGGGAGTGTTTCTTTATGTTGCGTAGTGTTCGTCGTGGAGTGCTGGTCGCCGGTGTCGCGGCCGTGGCGCTGCTGGGTGCCGCGTGCGGCAGCTCGGACGATGGCGCGTCGGACAACGCGGGCGGCAACACGAGTGCCGGGCAGGGCACGACGTCGGCGCCGACGGAGTCCTCTTCGGACAGTGGGATGGCGGAACCGGCCGCGGACCTGGTCGGCCCGGGTTGTGCTGGATACGCGGAGGCCAACCCGAATGGCGCCGGTTCGGTGTCCGGGATGGCGGCGGACCCGGTCGCGGTGGCCGCGAGCAACAACCCGCTGCTGAAGACGCTCGTGGCGGCGGTGTCGGGCAAGCTGAACCCGCAGGTGAACCTGGTCGACACGCTCAACGGTGGCGAGTTCACCGTGTTCGCACCGGTCGACGACGCGTTCGCCAAGATCGACCCGGCGACGGTCGAGACGCTGAAGACCGACTCCGCGCTGCTGACCAAGATCCTGACCTACCACGTGGTCCCCGGTCAGCTGGCACCCGACGCGGTGATCGGCGAGCAGACGACGGTCGAGAAGGGCATGGTCGAGGTCACCGGTTCGGGTGACGAGCTGAAGGTCAACGACGCCAACGTGATCTGCGGCGGCGTGAAGACCGCGAACGCCACGGTCTACCTGATCGACTCGGTTCTCATGCCGACCATGTGACACCTCTGACCCGGCGCGGCACCCACGACACAGTTCCCCGTGGGTGCCGCGCCGATTTCGTCGCGCCGCGCCCGTCAGCCGGGGTCGAGGACGCGTTTGAGGAAGCGCCGCGTCCGCTCCTCCCGCGGGTCGCCGATCACCTGGGCGCTCGGGCCTTTCTCGACGATCACACCGCCGTCGAGAAAGAGGACCTGGTCGGCCACCTGTTCCGCGAAGCGGATCTCGTGGGTGACGATGACCGTGGTCCAGCCCTCGGCGGCGAGGTCCTTGATCACAGCCAGCACCTCGCCGACGAGTTCCGGGTCCAGGGACGAGGTGGGCTCGTCGAACAACACCACGCGCGGCTTCAGCGCCAGCGCGCGGGCGATGCCGACACGTTGTTGTTGCCCGCCGGAGAGCTGGAAAGGGTAGGAGTCGGCCCGGTCGCCGAGGCCAACCTGGTCGAGCAGGGCCCTCGCCTCGGCCACGGCCTCCTCACGGGGGCGCTGCTGCGCGATCACGGGGCCCTCGATGAGGTTCTCCAGGACCGTGCGGTGCGGGAAGAGGTTGTGGGCCTGGAACACCATGCCGCTCTGCGCCCGCAGCCTGCCGGTCTCCCTGCGGCCCGCCTTACCGGCAGGCACGCGGGAGAAGTCCACCTCCACGTCGTCGATCGCGATGACGCCGCGCTCCGGGGTGTCCAGCACGTTGAGCGAACGCAGGACGGTGGTCTTGCCCGACCCCGACGGTCCCAACAGGACGGTCGACGTCCCGCGCCGGGACTCGAAGTCGATGCCGCGCAGGACCTTGTGGTCGCCGAAGGACTTCTCCAGCCCGTGCACGCGGATGCGGGCGGGCTCGGTCTGCTGTTCCGTGGTGTCAGTCATGTGGCCACATACCTGTCCAGTCGGGTCTCCAGTCGTTTCTGCGCGGCGGAGAGCGCGACGCAGATCACCCAGTAGTACAACCCGGCGAAGGTGTAGAGGGCGAGGAACTCGTTGCTCTCCGCCGCCGCCAGCTGCGACTCGCGGAAGAGTTCGGTCAGCAGCACCACCGAGCCCAGCGACGTGTCCTTCAGCAGCGACAGCAGCGTGTTGGACAACGGCGGCACCGCGGTCCTGGTCGCCTGCGGGAGGATGATCCGGCGCAGCGTCCTGCGGTAGTCGAGCCCCACCGTCGACGCCGCCTCCCACTGCCCCTTCGGCACCGCGAGGATCGCCGACCGCACGACCTCGGCCGCGTAACCGGCCACGTTGAGGCTGAACGCGATCACGGCCGCGGTGAACGGGTCGAACTTCAGGCCGATCTGCGGTAACCCGTAGAAGACGATGAACAGCTGCAGCAGGAGCGGGGTGCCGCGGATGATCGAGATGAACGCCCTGGCCAGCCCGGACAGGATCCGGTAGGAGGAGATCCGTGCGAGCGCGACGAGCAGGGCGAGCACGAGCCCGATCGCGAAGCTGATCGCCGTCAGCGGGATCGTCACCTTGACCAGGCCGATGAACATCGGCCACGCCGTGCTGCCCATCACCTCCCACGTGCTGCGCGCCTCGCGGCCTTCCGACAGGTCCGCGTCGCCGCCGTCGGGCACCGACACGTCCGCCTTGAAGTACTTCTCCGAGATCTCGCGCAGCGTCCCGTTGTCCCGCAGCGTGGTGATCGCCTTGTTCGCCTCGTCGAGCCTTGCCGCGTCGTCCTGGCGGAAGGCGAGGACCTGCTCGCTGGTCTCCCCGCCCGCGTTCCCGGCGATCTCGACGTCGGTGGAGCCGGTGCTGGCCAGGTAGTCGAGCACGGCGATGTTGTCGTTGACGATCGCGTCGACCCGGCCCTGCGCGAGCAGTGCCGCGGCCTGCGCGAACCCCTCGACGGCCTCGACGTTCGCCCCGGCGTCGCGCGCGACCTGCGCCCAGTTGCTGGTGGCCGACTGGGCGGTGGTCCTGCCCTTCAGGTCGGCGAGCGTCCTGATGCTGTCGTCGCCGGTGCGCCGGACGATCACGCCGTGGGAGTAGGTGTAGGTGTCGGACAGGCCGTACTTGGCCTCCCGCTCGTCGTTGCGGGACACCTGGTTGGCGATGAGGTCGATCCGCTCGGCGTCCAGCGCGGGGAAGATCGCGTCCCACTGCGTCTCGACGAACTCCAGCCGCCACCCGGCCTCGTCGGCGACCGCCTCGATCACCTCGATGTCGTAGCCGGTGAGCTGCTGCGTCCTCGGGTCGTGGAACGAGAACGGTGGGTAGGTCCCCTCCGTGCCGACCCGGACGACGGGCTGCTCGCCCTCCGGTGCCCGCGCCGCGCTCGCCTGCGCGGCCGGCACTGTGCTCGTCTGCGCGGCCGGCGCCACGATCATCAACAACAGGAGCAGCACGATGCCCCTGAGCGCATGTCGCATCAGCGACTCCCTCGCCTTCGGCCGGACTCCCCGCAGTCCGGGACAGGGCGGGAGAATAGTGCGAATCGGCACCCGGGTGCCGGAGATCCACTATGCGGGAAGCCGTCGTGTCGGCGCCGCGACGGGTGTGAGGACGCAACATGACGGTCCCGTTCCCGCATCCCCGTTAGGTTGATGGGGTGTCACCCGAGCCGAGCCCGAATCCGGTCCTGAGTGAGCCGCGGCAAGTGCTGCCACCGATCTCGCGGTGGAAGATCGCCGTCGGCGGTGTGGCGGTGCTGGTCGTGATCACCGGCGTGGTGATCACGTTGTGGTGGGCGGCCACCAGTGGTCTCACCGGCCCCGACCTGGTCACCGCGCGGCTGGACGCGTTGAAGGTGGGGCTGAGCCTCGGGGTGGGCAGCGGTGGTCTGTTCGCCCTCTACCTCACCTGGCGGCGGCAACGGGCGATCGAGGCGGAGCTGGACAACCGGGAACGCACGTTCCTGCACCAGCTGCGGGTCGCCGAGGACGCCAACACGGATGCCACCGAGCGGCGGGTCACCGAGCTGTACAGCAAGGCGGTCGAGCAGCTCGGCGCGGACAAGGCGCCGGTGCGGCTCGGCGGGCTGTACTCGCTCGAGCGGCTGGCGCAGAACAACGCGGAGCACCGGCAGACCGTGGTCAACGTGCTGTGCGCGTACCTGCGCATGCCCTACCAGCTCCCGGGCGTCCCGCCGTCCGATGACGAGGACCAGAGCAGGCACGACGAGCACCGCGAGCGGGTGCAGGAACGTGAGGTCCGGCTCGCCGCCCAGCGCATCCTCGCCGACCACGTCGCCCCGCGCGACACCGGGCGGTTCTGGGACGGGACGGACCTCGACCTCAGCGGCGCCACCCTCGTCGACTTCGACCTCAGGGCGTGCCGGGTCGGGACCGCCCGGTTCGACGGGGCGACCTTCACCGGTCCCGCCCGGTTCGACGAGGCGACGTTCACCGGCAGTGCCTCCTTCGACCGGGCCGCCTTCACCAGCGGGGTCGGCCTCGCCGGGGTGACGTTCACCGGCGACGCGACCTTCGACGGGGCGACCGGCCTTGGCGGCGACGTGCCGATGAGCTCCGATGTCCCGCTGGCCGAGTTGCTGGGGCTGGGCAATCCGTACGCCCTCGACCCCGTGACACCTGGCAGCCGAGGAGCAACCGCGACCGGCTGCGGGTCCGGATGGGCATCCGGGCCGACGGGCTCCCGATCGAACTCGACCTGAAGGACTCGTCCCAGGACGGCATGGGGCCGCACGGCCTGTTGATCGGCGCCTCCGGTTCCGGCAAGACGGAGCTGCTGCGCACCCTCGTGCTGGCGCTGGCCGTGGCCCACCCGCCGAGCTCGCTGAACTTCATGCTGGTCGAGTTCAAGGGCAGGGTCGATTCGGACCTGCTGGACGCGCTGCCGCACTCCAGCGGCGTGATCACCGACCTGGTGGCGGACCCGCACGGCGGCGTCGACGAGCTGGCCGACGCGGTCGGCAACGAGCTGGCCCGCCGCCAGGATCTGTTGCGCGCCAACGGGAACTTCCCCTCCCTGCGGCACTACGCGCGAGCCCGCGCCGCGGGCGCCGCGCTCCCCGAGATGCCCACGCTGCTGGTGATCGTCGACGACTTCGTCGAGCTGCTGGCCGCGCGGCCCGACTTCATCGACACGTTCGTCCAAACAGGACGGCTGGGTCGATCGCTCGGCGTGCACCTGCTGCTGTCCGCGCGACGGCTCGACGAAGGCAGGCTGCGTGGCCTGGAAACCCACCTGCACTACCGGATCGGCCTGCGCACCTCCGCCGCGGCCGACAGCAAGGCGGTGCTGGGCGTCACCGACGCGTTCCGGCTGCCGAGGGCCCCGGGGCACGGGTACCTCAAGGTCGGCAACGACCCGCTCGAACGGTTCCGTTCCGCCCACGTGTCCGAGCAGTACCGGCGGAACGGCTCGATGGTCGCCGACCCGATGGCTGCCGAAGGCGGAGAGACCCTGCTGACCATCCTGGTCGACCGGCTGAAGGGCCATGGCCCGCAGGCCCACCGGTTGTGGCCGCCGCCCGCATCGCCGTGACGGTCAGGTGAGCCAGAGCGACGCGGCGGTGAGCAGCGCCTCCGTGCCGCGCAGCAGTGCGGCGTCGACGGCGTCCGGGACGAAGTCGGGGGAGTGGTTGCCCGGTGCCCCGCCCGCGGCGACCGCGAGGGCGGGCTGGGCCGGGTCCGGGTAGTGGGCCTGGTCGAAGCCGCCGAAGTTCCAGAACACCGACGGTACGCCCGCGGCGGCGCCGAACCGGCCGAAGTCCTCGCTCGCCGGTTTCATCGACGGCTCGTGCACCACCTCCGCGCCGAACGACTCGGTGAAGGCCGTGATCACGCGCCGAGCCGCGGTCTCGTCGTTGACCAGCAACGGGAAGTCGTTGATGGGTGCGATCTCCGGTGGCCTCGGCGCGCCGGCGGCGGCGGCCTCTGCCGTGACGATCCGCTCGACCGCGGCCAGCACCCGCTCGCGCACCCGCGCGTCGAACGTGCGGATGTTGAGCTTCAGCTCAGCCTCGGCCGGGATCACGTTCTCCTTGGCACCGGCCCGGATCGCGCCGACGGTCACGACAGCGACGTCGGTCGCCGCCAGCTCGCGGGACACGATCGTCTGCAGCCGCAGCACGATCGACGCGGCGATCACGATCGGGTCGACCGTGGCCTGCGGCGCCGACGCGTGCCCGCCCCGCCCGAACACCGTCACCCGCAGGCTGTCACCCGCCGCCATGAACACCCCCGGCCGCACCCACAGGTGCCCGGCGGGCCCGGAGATCACGTGCTGGCCCAGTGCCACGTCGTAGCGGGGGAACCGGTCGAGGAACCCGTCGTCGAGCATGGCCCGCGAGCCGGCGCCGATCTCCTCGGCGGGCTGGAACACCGCGAGGACCGTGCCCGACCAGTCCGCCCGCCGTGCGGACAGCTGCGCCGCCGCACCGAGCAGCGACGTGACGTGGGTGTCGTGGCCACAGGCGTGCATGACAGGGGACAGTTCGCCGTCCGGGCCGGTGGCGGTCACCGTGCTGCGGTAGGGCACCCGGTCTGCCTCGGCCACCGGCAGCGCGTCCATGTCCGCGCGCAGCAGCACGGAACCGCCCGTGCCGCCACTGTCGTTGCGCAGCACACCGACCACCCCGGTGCCGCCGACCCCGGTCGTGACCTCGAAACCGGCCTCGGTCAGCCGGGCGGCCACCACCCCGGCCGTGCGTTCCTCCTGGAACGACAGCTCGGGGTTGGCGTGCAGGTCCCGGTAGATCGCGGTCAGCTCGGGAAGCCGCTCGGCGAGACCGGCGGTCAGGGGCGACGGCACTGACATTCGGTGCTCCTCCTAGATGGGGGTGCCTGCCGGTGGTTCCGGCAGTTCGGCGGGGTGCTCGTACGCGGCCTTCTCGATGGCCTCCCAACGGGTCCGGAGCGCGGGACGGTCCCACGGTCCGGTGGCGGCGGCCTCCACGGCCGCGACCCGTGCGTGGTGGTGCAGCTCCGGCGAGGTCACGGTGTGCTCGAACCGGCGCAGCAGCGTCCACCCGATCGTCTCGGTGACCGGGTCGCGGTCGTCGGTGGTGAGCAGCTCGACCGCCCGGCCCGCGACCGCGGCGACCAGCTCGGACAGCGGCAGCCCGGTGCCGTCGGCGAGCCGGTTCACGCGGGCCGGGGCGAACAGCGTGCGGGCCACCACGTCCGTGCCCGCCGCGATCGCGGCCGCCGCGTCGAACGCACCCGCCGTGCGGTGGTCGAACTGGCCCTCACGCCGGTCGCGCCCACCCGCCGGTGCCACGAGCAGCGGCCGGACGTGTGCCGGGACGGCCAGGAACGACGGGGTCAGCAACCCGGACAACTGGTCGAGCGCGGCGCGCTGCTCGGCGGCGGGCACCGGCGTGGCGGCACCCGCGAAGGACGTGCCCGCGGTGACCGCGTAGCGGCGCCGGTGGCCGCCGACGAGTTTCGCCACGGCCGTCGCCTGGTGCCGGTGCAGCAGGTACAGCACCAGGAACCGGCGCTCCATCTCGTTCGGGTCGCTGCCCGGCGGCACCACAGCGGGCCCGAAGCGGGCCAGTGCCGCCGCACGCACCGCCAGGAGGTCCCGCAGTGCCGAGGTCGGCTCCGCCGGGGCGATCCACGTCGCGCCGCAGGCGTCCGCCGCGTCGTCACCTCGGGCGTCGTTGTCGGTGACGTAGTCCAGGTCCACGGGATCGGCCGGGCCCGCGCCGGTGCCGTAGAGCGCGGCCACCTGGTACAGGTCCCACGGTCCGGCACCGGTCGCGTACGGCGTCCGCGCCGACGGCCGGTCACCGTCCACTGTGAACAGCGGGCCCGGGTAGTCCATCACGGACGGCTTGCCATGGCTGTGCGACGCGAAGTTGTGCGCGAACCCCAGCCCGTGCCCGATCTCGTGCGCGGCGAGCTGCCGCAGCCGGGCACTGACCACCGTCCGCACCGCCTCGGCACCGCGGTCGGTGTCGTACGGCGCGAGCACGCTCTCCGTGATGGCCCGCAGCTGCTCGATCCGCTGCGACCCCAGCCGCACCACGGCCCGCAGGATCTCGCCGGTGCGCGGGTCGACCTGCGGGAAACCCATGGACCAGCCGCGGTCCGCGCGGTGCACCCACAGCACGACGTTGCGCCGGGGGTCGTGCAGGTCCGCACCATCGGGCAGCGGCTCCACCCGGTACCGGCCGGGCAGCCCGGCCGCCGCGAACGCCTCCTGCCACCAGTTGCCGCCCTCGACGACGGCGTCCCGCACGGCGGCAGGCATCGCCGGGTCGAGGTGGAACACGATCGGGTCGTCGGCGCGGAACCGCGTGGCGAGGGCGGTTTCGGCGTCCCGCTCGGCGATCGTGTCGAAGCGGTGCACGGTGTGGTCGGGGGTCATGCCGCTCGTGGGGTCCAGCGGCACCCGGGTGTAGCCGGGCGCGGGCAGCGGGCGCAGCGCGACCTGCTGGCGCACGCTCACCGTCTCGCCGGGCGCCGGCCGCAGCGGCGGCGTCGGCGGCCCGGCCCGCAGCATCAGCCCGGGGTTGGGCCGGGCCTTCGGCTCGCGGGCGCGGAACGTCAGCACCGACTCGATCGCCAGCACGTCCCCGTACCACGTGGTCCGCTCGACCCGGCTGAGCCCGGGGTCCAGCACGTACGGCCGCTCGGCCGCGTCGGTCAGCCGCTGCGCCCCGCCGACGAGGTCGACCAGCCCGAGCGGCGCCGGGTCGAACTCCCCACCGTCGCCAGGGCAGCGCGCGAGCACCGACTCCGCGAACGACGCGGTCGCCGCCGCCTGTTCGGCCGGGGTGGTGCCGGAATGGCCGTAGGCGGTGTTGCGGGCCGTCACGACCACGCCGATCTCGTCCCGGTCGGCGCGGCACACGAACGACGGGCCCACCTCGCCCCGGTCCAGGCCGGTCGCGGAGAGGCCGAAGCCGCCGATGATCGTGGCGTGCAGCAGGAAGCCGGGTCCGCTCGCCCACTCTGCTGTCGAACGCTCTGTTTCCGAACGCGGTGTCGTTGAACGCTGGGTCACTCGACGATCGTGCCTTCCGGCGAGCGCCCGCCGCCAGGAACCGCCGCGAGGAGCGCGCGGGTGTGGTCGGCCTGGGGCGCGGCGAACACGTCGTCGACCGGCCCCGCCTCGACCACCTGCCCGTGGTGCAGTACCACGACCTCGTCGCTGACCTGCTCGACGACCGCGAGGTTGTGCGAGATGAACAGCATGGTCAGCGACCGTTCGTGCCGCAGCCGGTCGAGCAGCCGCAGCACCTCGGCCTGCACGGAGACGTCGAGCGCGGAGGTGATCTCGTCCGCGATCACGACCTCCGGTTCGCAGATCAGCGCGCGGGCGATGGCGACGCGCTGGCGCTGGCCGCCGGAGAACTCGTGCGGGTACCGGTCGGCCGCGTCGGCGGGCAGCGCGACCTCCGCGAGCGCCGCCTCGATCCTGTCGCGGTGCCTGCCGACCCGCGCACGGGCCGGGTCGACGGCCTCGGCGAGGGTCTGGCCGATCGTGCGGCGCGGGTTGAGCGACGAGTACGGGTCCTGCGGCACCATCCGCACCCGCCGGGTCAGTTCCCGCACCGGCACCTCGGCGCCGTCGAGCAGCACCCGCCCGGCGGCGACCGGCACGATGCCGAGGATCGCCTTCGCGAGCGTGGACTTGCCGGAGCCGGACTCGCCGACCAGTCCGACCGTCTGTCCTGCCGGGACGGTCACGCGCACGTCGTCCAACGCGGTCATACGTCCAAATCGGACGGTGAGATCCGCCACCGCGAGCCCGCTCATGACCGCACCGCCAGCCGTGGCACCGAGTCGAGCAGCATCCTCGTGTACGGCGCGGTGACGGCTCCGGCCCGCAGTGCCTCGCACGTCAGCTCCTCCACGATCTCTCCGTCCTTCATCACCAGCACCCGGTCGCACAGCTCCTCGACGACGCCGAGGTCGTGGGAGATGAACAGGATCGACGTGCCGGTCTCGTCGCGGATCCGGCCCAGCTCACGCAGGATCCCGGCCGCGACGGTGGTGTCGAGTGCGGTGGTGGGCTCGTCGGCGACGAGCAGCGCGGGCTCGGCGGCCAGCGCGGCGGCGATCATGGCCCGCTGCCGCATGCCGCCGGACAGCTCGTACGGGTGCGCCCGCAGCACGCGTTCGGGGTCCGTGATGTGCACCTTCGCCAACAGGTCCGTGATCACCGATCGCGCGGCCGACTTGGACAGTCCTCTGTGGACTCGCAGCACCTCCGTGAGCTGGGTGCCCATCCGCAGCGCGGGGTTGAACGTCGTCCCGGGGTCCTGGTAGACCATCGCGACCGTGTCGGCCAGCTCGCGCCGGGTGGGCCTGCCGAGCAGGTCGATGCCGCCCGCCCGCAGCTCGCTCGCGGTCGCCGTCAGTCCTTCCGGCAGCAGCCTGGCCAGCGACAACGCCGTGAGCGACTTGCCGCTGCCCGACTCGCCGACCAGCCCGACGATCTCGCCGCGGCCGATCTCGAACGACACCCCGCGCACGAGCGGCGTCCCGTCGGCCCGCGCCACGGCCAGGTCCCGCACCACCACGGGCGCGGTCGACGCACCGGGTGCGGACCCGGCCGGAGTCTCGGCACGGGCGGTGGTGCGGCGGCGGACCCGGGGGTCGACCGCTGCCGCGAGCCCGTCGCCGATGAGCATCGCGCCCACCGACAGCAACAGGATCAGCAGCGTCGGCCCGACCACCTCGAGCGGCCGCGAGTAGATCGACGGGAGCGCGTCGGCGAGCAGCCTGCCGAGGTCGAAGTCCGGGGTCTGCACGCCGAGGCCCACGAACGACAGCGCGGACATCGCGACCAGCCCGGTCGAGAACGCAGCCGCGACCTGGATGAGCAGCGGCTCGGCCATGTTGGGCAGCAGGTGCCTGCCGATCACGGCCCGCCTCGGCACCCCGGACAGCCGCGCGGTGGTCACGAAGTCGCGCTGGTACAGCGCGCCGGACAGGTTCGCGGTCAGCCGGGCCGTCGCCGGGATGTTCGCCACCGCGACCGCCACGACGAGCTGCCAGCGCCCCGCGCCGAGGATGGCCGCGAGCACGACCGCGACCAGCAGCTCCGGGTAGGAGACGGTGATCTCCACGAACCGCAGCGCGAGCTCCCGCACGCGGCGGGGCGCGGTCCACACCGCGGCACCGGCGAGCACGCCGATCGACATGGAGATCACGGTCGCGGCGAGCGCCATGATGAGGCTCGCCTCGGCACCCACGAGCGCGCGGGCGAGCTGGTCGCGTCCGAAGTAGTCGGTGCCGAGCCAGTGTTCGCCCGAGGCAGGTTGGGCGATGTCGGCGGACAGGCGCGCCGCGCCGTCGCCGATGACGAGCGACGCGATGAGCACGGTCAGCCCGGTGCCACCCAGCAGTACCACCCCCGCGATCAGCGCCGGGTTCCAGCGCAGCCGCCGCGCCTTCGCGGAGCCGGCATCAGGCACAGCCGCGGAGCTTGCTGAGCGAACCTCAGGCACAGTCGCCCTGTCAGACATGCTGTCCTCCGCGCACCCTCGGGTCGACGATGCCGAGCAGGACGTCGACGGCCATCGTCATCAGCGCCGACAGCACCGCGAGGATCAGCACGATGCCCTGCACCAGCGGGTAGTCCTTGGTGGCGACCGCGTTCACCACGCCGAGCCCGAGCCCGGGCCAGCCGAACACGGTCTCCACGCTGATCGCGCCGCCGAGCATGGCGACGAGGACGATGCCGCTCAGCGTGAGCGTGCTGGTGAGCACGTTCGGCAGCACGTACCGCAGCGCCATCCGCAGCCCGGACAGCCGCCAGCCCCGTGCGGTGCGCAGGAAGTCCTGTTCCAGCACGACCGCGGTCTCGCGCCGCACCACCCGTGCGATCAGGCAGATCGACGGCAGGCTCAACGCGAACGCGGGCAGCAGCAACGAAAGCCCCGGCTGCGAGCGGGTGTACGCGGGTGGCAGCACCTCCAGCGTCACCGCGAACAGCAGCACCAGCAGCGTCGCCATGACGTACGGCGGGATCGCCGCGACGACCGCGGTCACGTAGTTGAACGTCGAGTCCAGCCTGCGCCGCTTGCCGCCGCGGGTGAGCGCGCCGATCGCCATGCCGAGCGGCACCGCGAGCACGAGCACCACGAGCAGCGCGAGGAACGACAGGCCCGCGGTGAACGGCAGCCGCCGGAACACGACCTCGGACACGGGCGCGTTCAACGAGAACGAGTGCCCGAGATCGCCCTGCAGCAGCCCGCCGACGTAGTCGAAGAACCGTTCGTACAGCGGCCGGTCGAGCCCCAGTTCGGCGCGGACGCGGTTGATCTGGTCGATGGTGGCGTCCGGGCCCGCCGCGCTCACCGCGGGGTCGCCGGGGATCAGCGGCACGATCACGAAGGTCACCACGACGGCGATGACCACGGTGCCCGCGAGCCCGCCGAGCCTGCGCAGCGCGAAGCCGGTCCACGACGACCCGGCGCGCACGCGGCGCGGCCGGGGCGGTGTCAGTTCGGTGGTGTCGGTCATGTCGCACCTATCCGCAGGGTCGCCAGGTCGACGTAGTCGTCGAACACGGACACGGTCACGTCCGGGCCGGTCACGTAGGTCAGGGGACTACCGGCCAGCGGCACGATGTCGTCCCGCTCGAACAGCGACCGCTGGGCCCGGCCGAACGCCTCGCACCGCGTCCTCTCGTCCGGCGCGGCCAGGCCGTCGGCGAACGCCGCCTCGCCCTCCGGGTTGTCCGACGCGCTGTAGTTGCGGCCGCCGTCCTCCACGGCCGGGCCGATGACCCGGTCGAGCGACGCGCTGATCGAGCCGACGGAGTTCAGGTCGCCGAGGAACACGAGGTCCCAGTCGGCGCCGCCCTCGGCGATGGTGCTCCAGAACGTGGCGTTGTCGACCTTATTCATGGTCACGTCCGCGCCGGCGTCGGCGAGCACCTGGTACACGTAGTCGGCGCCGCCGCTGAACTGCCGGTTCGCGGTGTTGCCGATCATCGTGATCTTCGCGCCCGCGAGCGTTGCCGCCGCGCCCTCCGGGTCGTGGCGTTCGAGCAGCGCGGTGTCGGTGTTGACGCACGCGAAGCTCGACGGCACCACCGAGCGCAGCACGTCCCCGGTGTTCCGGCTGAAGATCGCGTTGAAGGAGTTCTGGTCGATCGCCTTCGCCACCCCCTGGCGCAGGTCGGGCCGGTCGGCGAAGACCCGGCCGGGCCGCTGGTTGAACACGACGTAGGCGGTCGCGTTGATCACCTGGTACTGGTGCAGGTCCGGCTGCGCGGTGAACCGCTGCACCGCGTCCGGGTCGGCGAACTGGCCGAGGTCGAGGTCGCCGGCGAGGATCTGGTTGGCCATCGTGGACTGGTCGGTGGTGATGCCGATCTCGATGCGCTCCGGCGGGGCGCCTGTCAACGGCTCCGCGAAGTCCGGCCAGGCGTCGTAGTCGTCGCGCAGGTCGAACGTGTAGCTCAGGCCCTGCTGCGCGTCGGCCACGGTGTAGGGGCCGGAGAACGCGCCGGGTACCGAGCCCGCCGCGAGTGCGTCCAGGTCCTCGAGCCCGGCCGGGCAGACGATGCCGGACTGCGGGATCGCGAGACCCTGGGGGAGGGTGGTGAACGGTTGCGACAGCGCGATCCGCACCGTCGCGCCTTCGGCGGTGATGGTCGCGTCGCCCAGCCCGAAGACCAGGTTCTTCCACGTCGACCCGGTCTCGGGGTCGGCGAGGTGGGACAGCGAGGCGGCGACGACCGGCGCGGTGATCGGCGTGCCGTCCGCGCAGGTGGCGTCGTCGCGGATGGTGAAGGTGTACGCCGAAGGGGACTCGGCCGCCCAGTCCGACGCGAGGCCGCCGACGAGCGTGCCGCCGTCGTCGCGGCGCAGCAGCGTGTCGTAGAGCAGGCTCGCCGCCTGGAACGTCTGCTGTCCCTGCGCCAAGGCCGGGTCGAAGCTCGACGGGTCGGCGTTGAGCACGGTCCGCAGCGTGCCGGTCTCGGCGGGGCCCGCGGTCGCGGCGCCGCAGGCGGCGGTCAACGTGAGAACGGCGAGCGCGGCGAGAGTTCGCTTCGTGCGCCGGCGGTTCGCTCCGCGAGTTCGGCTCATGGTGCGCCCTCCTGCAACGCGGTCGTGGTGGGGAAGTGCGGTGGGAGCGCGGTGGAGCCCGCGGTGCCGCCGCCGTCCACGCGCACGATGGAGCCCGTGACGAACGTGGTGGCGTCGCTCGCGAGCCACACCACGGCCGCCGCGATCTCGTCCGGTCTGCCCGCCCGGCCGATCGGGTTGGCCGACACGGCCATCGCGTACTCCGGGGTCACCGGGTTGACCGGGCTGTCCACCTCGATGAAGCCGGGTGCGACGGCGTTGACCCGGATGCCCAGCTCCGCGAGTTCGACCGCGCAGGCCTTGGTCACCATCTCCAGTGCGGCCTTCGAGGTGCAGTAGTGCGCCGCACCCGGCCGTGCGCGGGTGGCGGCGGACGAGCTGATGTTGACCACGGCGGCGGGGCGGCCCGCCGCGGCGAGCGCCCGGGTGAGCAGCATCGGCGCGCGCACGTTGACGTGCTGCACCTGGTCCCACGCCCGCGCGGTCATGTCGGCGAGCGAGGTCGCCGGGTAGATGCCCGCCGCGTTGACCAGCACGTCGACCGGTCCGGTCGCGGCCACCGCACGGTCCACGACCCCGGCACAGTCCGGATCGGACAGATCGGCGGTGAAAGCCCTGCCGCCCATCGGTGCCATCGTCGTCGTCAGTACGTCCGCGCGTGCGTCCACCCCGGTGACCGTGTCGCCGAGCGCGTGGAACGCCCGCGCGCACGCGAGACCGATGCCACCCGCCGCTCCTGTCACGAGCACGTGCCTCATGTGCCAACCGCCTCCGCTACCGCCGCGTGTGTGCCGAACCAGACGTCGTCGTGGTTCGTGATGTGGGTGAGCAGCTCCCGCAGCACGACCAGCCGCGAGCGGTGGCCGATCACGTGCGGGTGCATGGTCAGCTGGAAGAACCCGCACTCGGCGTAGGCGGCGTCGAACTCGTCGCGCCAGATCTCCAGCACCGCCCTCGGGGACGTGTAGTTGCGGCCCAGCATGAAGTACGGGACGTCGTCGCGGATCCACTCGACCGGCAGCTCGACCACACCGGTCGGCTCGCCGTCCGCGAGCAGCTCGTACGGTTCGTCGTCGGCCATCAGCGACGAGTCGTACCGCAGGCCCAGCTCGCGGATGACGTCCAGTGTGGACTCCGAGAAGTCCCAGCTGGGCGTGCGGATCCCGACCGGGCGGGTCCCCGCGAGCCGTGCCAGCACCTCGCACGCGCGGCCGGTGAGGTCCAGCTCCTCGGCCTTGCTCAGCCCGGTGTTGCGCTCGTGGATCCAGCCGTGCGCGGCGACCTCGTGCCCGCCCGCGACGAACGCCTCGACGTCGGCCGGGTGCAGCAGCGCGGAGACCGCGGGCACGAAGAACGTCGCCGGGACCCGGAACTCGTCGAGGAGCCGCAGGATGCGTGGCACGCCAGCACGTGCGCCGTACTCGCCCTGCGCGAGCCTGCCGGGGCTGATGTCGTTGTCCCGCAACGAGATCGTCTCGTGGTCGGCGTCGAAGGAGATCGCCACCGCGACCTGCGCGCCACCGGGCCAGCGCTCCGGCGTCAGCCGCCTGCCCGCGCGGACCCGGTCGACGTGGCCACGCCACACCGGTTCTTCCCACTGCCACGGCTGTGGTGTCACGGTGCTCGCCGCCCGTCCTCGTCGATCCGTGTCCAGGCCCGTTTGAGGGTGCGGGCCTGCAGGGTGAGGTCCGCGGCGTGGACGCCGGGCAGCGCGCCGACGACCTTGGTCAGGTAGTCGTAGAGGTCGCCGTAACCGGACAGGGTGCCGTGCAGGCACAGGTTGAACCGCCCGGTCGTGGCGCTCACGTACCGGGTGGACGACTCCTTCGCCAGCCGCGAGCCGACGTTCTCCAGCTCGGCCGGTTCGACCGCCAGCCACTGCATGAAGTCGACGTCCATGCCGATCACTGGGGTCTCGAACAACGTGCGGAACCGCAGGCAGCCGCGGCTGACCAGCGACTCGACGCGCCGGGCCGCGGTGGACTCGCTGGCCCCGACCGCGGCGGCGATCTGCGCGTAGGTGGCCCGCCCGTCCGCGGCCAGCACACCCGCGATGGCGAACTCCTGCTCGGTCAGCGTCACGGTCTCGTGCCAGGCGCGGTGGTCGGTGAACGGAGCCGTGTCGTCGCGCAGCAGGCCGCGTGCCGCGGGCCCGAGCAGCCCGGTGTCCCACTCCTCGAAGGCCGAGAACTTCCGCACCACGACCATCGACTCGGTCTCGACGATGTCGTCGGGCCGGGGGAGGTCCTCGACGAGCACCCGCGCGACGTCCTGGTGGCGGCGGACGACGATCTCGGCGGCCACGTCGGCGCTGCCGGAGACGACCGTGACGAACCGGGTCACGGGCAGCTCGGCGAGCGCCTCGGCGACCGCGTTCGCCCGGCCCGGCCTGCACCGCATGCGCACGATGAGCGAGATGCCGAGCCCGCACCGCAGGTGGTCGAGCACCCCGGTGACCCCGACGACCCGCGACTCGATGAGCTGCTGCCCGCGCCGCGCCACCGTGGACTCCTTGGCGTCCAGCACCGCCGCGATCTTCTTCCAGGAAGCGCGCCCGTTCAGCTGGAGCGCGGCCACGATCCGCCGGTCCACCTCATCGAGCCTGACGCCTTCGCTCATGCGCACACTCTGATGTGAAGGAATCCCTCATGTCAATGGCCAGTACTGCGGGATACGTCCATTTGACCTGGTCGACATGGCCAAGAAACCCGCTCCGACCGGGCCGGAGGACGTCCGGACCGCCGGACGGATGAAACGTGAGACACGATCCGGCGGATCACTTGACACCGGTACGGCGCCATCCTTTTCCTGGTACCAGGAAGATCAGGGGCAGTCGACGGCGAGGAGATCGGGCATGCGGCGGACCCTGCGACGGCTGGGTGCCGCCGCGCTCAGTCTCGTACTCGCGTTCGGGGTGGGAGTCACCGCGGCCGCGCCCGTGGTTGCCGAGTCGAACGGCGGTGTGCGGGTCATGCCGCTCGGTGACTCCATCACCGACGGCTACAACGTCCCCGGCGGCTACCGGATCAACCTGTGGCAGCGCATGGCGGCGGACGGGCACACCGTCGACTTCGTCGGTTCGGGGTCCAACGGACCCGACAGCCTCGGCGACCACGACCACGAGGGCCACAACGGGTGGCGGATCGACCAGCTCGACGCGAACATCGTCGGCTGGCTGCGGGCCACCACACCCCGCACGGTCCTGCTGCACATCGGCCACAACGACCTGAACGAGAACCACGACGTCCCAGGCGCGCCCGCCCGCCTGTCGGCGCTCATCGACAAGATCCGCGCCACCGCGCCCGCCGTGGAGCTGTTCGTCGCCCAGGTCATCCCGTCGACCTACCCGGAGCTGGAGGAGCGGGTGCGGGCCTACAACGCCGCGATCCCCGGCATCGTCGCCGAGAAGGGCCCGCGGACCCACCTGGTCGACATGTACTCGGCGATCACGACCGCCGACCTCGCGGACGGCGTGCACCCCACCGCCGCCGGCTACGCCAAGATGGGGGACCGCTGGTACGAGGCCCTGCGGTCCGTGCCCGGCAGCCTCAGGCCCGCGCTGCCCCCGGTCGGTGCCGCCGTGTCGCTGGTGAACCCCCAGTCCAACCGCTGCCTCGACGTGTCCGGGGTCAGCACCACACCGGGGGCGCAGGTGCACCTCTGGGGCTGCCACGGCGGCACCAACCAGCGCTGGACCCGCACCGCCGCGGGCGAGCTGCGCGTGTACGGCGACCGCTGCCTCGACGTCGACGGCAACCGCACGGCCAACGGCACGAAGATCCAGATCTGGACCTGCAACGGCACCACCGCGCAGCGGTTCACGTTCAACGCCGACGGGTCCATCACCGGCGCGGGCTCCGGCAAGTGCCTGGACCTCACGGCCGGCGGCACGGCGAACGGGACGCTGGTCCAGCTGTACCAGTGCAACGGGACCGGCGCGCAACGCTGGACAGGACGGTGACGGGCGCCGGGAGGCCGCCGGGCGTCATGGGATGACGACCGCCGTGCCGCCCGCGTCCTGCCCGTCCGCGCCGGTCCATGTGCTCCAGTTGTGCATGTAGCTGCCGTTCCAGGCGTAGCGTCGCGCGGTCAGGCCACCGTCGGCCGCCGGGATCCGGTAGTCGTTGCCGATGAACTTGTTGTCGCCCACCGCGTCGAACGCGTGGCCCCAGTACTCGCCAGGCTTGTCCGGGTTCTGGTCGCTCACCACACCGGTCAGGCCCAGCCCGAAACCGTTGGCACACCGCGTGCTGTCGATGGTGTTGTCCACGACGCGCAGTTGCTGCAGGTGCAGCTCCCGCCCCCGCCGCTCCTGGCCGCCTATCGCGTTGTGGTTGCCGGACACGGTGTTCCCCGAGACCTCGACGCGGACCGACGAGTTGACGTCGATGCCGGCGCCGTCCGGCAGGCCGGCCACCGGCTGCGGACCCCGGCGGCCGAGCAGGTCGCAGCCGTTGCCGATGACGGTGTTGCCCGCGATCCTGCCGTTGCTGCTGATCTCGAAGCGCACCCCGTCGGCGGAGTTGCGGACGATCGTGGAGTCCAGGAACCGCAACGAGTTCGGCACGGCCGGATCACCGGCCTGGCCGTCGGCCCACACACCGATGCCGAAGTTGTCGTGGACGTTCGCGCGTTCGACGACACCGGTCGCGCCGTTGGTGACCTTGATGCCGCCGGACTCCCAGTCGCTGACCCAGTACAGCGCCTGCGCCTTGTTGTGGTCGATCTCGACGTCGGCGATCGTGAAACCACGGCCGCCGTTGACCCCGCCGCCGAGCTGACCGTTGTAGGAGGACCGGCCCGCGGTGAACGACGCGCCGTCGCCAACGACCTTGAACCCGAGCGCGTGGTTGTAACTGGTCTCGACGCTGAAGACCCGCCACCGGTCACCGAGCTCCAGCGCACCCAGCTGGCTCGGCGACGCGAAGTACCGCACACCGAGATCGCGGACCACCACATCGGTGGCGGTCCCGGCGGTGATCGCGGCCGGGGTCCTGCCGATCTGCATCGTGACCGCGGCCGGGTCGTCCCGCACCCAGACGCGGTTGGCCGCGTAGTCGGCGTAGAACTTGCCGGGCCCGAGCGCGCTCAGCGACGCGACCCGGAGGAGCTGGGTGCTGTTGCGGAACACGTCCTCGAACCGGTGGCACAGGTTGGTGGTGAGGTCCTCGCACTGACCGTTCCTGTCGGTGTACGCGGGCGGCAGCACACCGCTGACGTACCAGTTGGCGCCGGACGCGGTCCAGCCGGTCATCACCCGCGCACCCGAGAGCATGGTGCCGCGCGTGGGTGACGGGCCCGCGCCCCACAGGGTGTCGCCGGTCTTGAGCCTCAGCGGTGCGCTCAACCGGTAGCGCCCCGCGGCGAGGCAGTAGGTGGTGCCCGCCGGATGCGCGTTCACCGCCGTCTGGATGTCGGCACCCAGCGGAACGGTGACCCCGGAGCACGTGTCGGCCTGCTGTGCCGCCGCTGCGGGCGCCACCGCCAGACCCAGTACGAGCGTCGCCGCCGACAGCACTGATCGCAGCACCTGACCTCCTCAGTCCACTGTGGACCACGCGGTCGTGTCCAGGGGATCCGCAGCCTAGATCGCGGCGGCGCGGTGCCACCAGACGAGGTGAACCGGCATGTGCGGGGCCTGTGCCCACGTCCCGGCCGGTGTGCGAGGACGCGGAGGGACCTGGCGCCGCGCGACGGCAGCACGCCGGCCGCTGTCACCTGGCGGTCAGGGCCCGCCCCATCGCCAGGCGGGACTCGGCGTTCTGCAGCGCCACCACGGAAATCGCGTGCAGCAGTGCCGGTTCGGGGTAGCCGAGGTCGCGCAGGGCCCGCAGGTCCGACGCGTCCATCCGCCAGGGGCTTCGGCTGAGTTTGCGGGCGAACCCGTCCAGCCGCTCCTCCCTGTCGTCGCGTGGTGTGTGCTCGGCCAGCTCGTCGGCGCGAGCGCGGTCGCAGGTCTCCTGCGCGGCCGCGCGCGCCAGCAACCCGCGGTCTCGCCGTTTCAGGGGTTCGCCGGAGTCGAAGACGTACTCGTGCCACCGCTGCCAGGCTTCGTTCGTGGCCGGGAAACCGGGGAGCGTGCGGAACTCGTCCGCGATGACCGGCCAGGACGCGCGGTCCGGTCGTGGCGCTGGTTCCCTGTCGCGCTCCGGCTCGAAAGCGGGCAGTGGGGAGGCGTAGTCGAACTCGACGCCGGAGGCGTCGGCGACCCGGGTCAGGTAGTTGAACATCGCCACGACCGCGATCGCGGACTCCAGCGCCGAGGCGTCGACCCCCTGTGCCGACAGCGACTCGGTGGAGTCAGGGGTGATCGACCACGGCCGTGCGGTCAGGTCGGCCGCGAACCTGGCCAGCGCGGCGCCACGTTCTGGCAGCAGATGGTTGTCGCCCTTGAGAACGCTCGTGGGCAGTGCGGCATCACCGCTGGCGACACGCAGAAACTCTGCGTGAGCCGACGTTCAATAGAAGCACTCGTTCGTGCGGGACGTGACGCTGCTGATCAGCTCACGGTCCGCCCAGTCCAGTGCGGTGCCGTGCAGTGACCCGGAGATCGCGAACGTGCGCCGCATCAGCTCCGGGTCCAGGCTGTGTGCGCGGATGATGCCGGGCGCGTCGTCGTGCGGCGGCCGGTACGCGTCGGGGATCGGCCGGGCGGCCATCATCGCGTAGGTCTCCGCGAGCTCGCCGACCGCGTCGGAGCGAGAGATGGTTCCCAGCCACGCCATGTCAGAAGCCTAGTGTCCCGCGCCGGCGCCTGACCAGATCGCACGACGACGAACCAGAGCGGGTCGATGACGAGCCGGTCATGGTGTGCGGAACCCGCGGAAGGTCACCGGCTTGCGCGTCTCGAAGCCGAGGCGTTCGTAGAGGGCGATGGCACCGGTGTTGCTCTCGGCCACGTGCAGGAAGGGGCGTTCGCCGCGGGTCGCGACGCGTGCGACGAGTGCGCCGACCAGGCGGGCGGCGAGACCGCGTCCGCGTGCCTCTGGTGCCGTGCAGATGGCGCTGAGCTCGGTCCACCCGGGTGGGCGCAGCCGTTCGCCCGCCATCGCCACCAGCGTTCCGCGTTCGCGGACACCGAGGTAGGTGCCCAGCTCGTGGGTGCGCGCCCAGAACGGTCCCGGCTGGGTCCGTGCGACGAGGTCGAGCATCTCGGGCACGTCGTCCGCGCCCAGTTCGACCACACCGGAGACGGTGGGCCGGCCGGACGGGCTGGGCATGGTCATCTGCCTGCCTTCGAGGACGAAGACCGGTTCCCAGTCCGGCGGCGGTGTCGCCGGGCAGCTGAACATGTCGGCGAACTCGCCCCGGCCGAGCAGCCGGGCGAGGTCGTCCCAGGCGCCGGGCCCCGTGGTTGTCGCGGAGAAGGTGGCGACCCCGGGCAGGTAGGTGACGGCCTGGCCCACCTGGCGGGCGAGGTGCGCGTGGTGACCGCGCAGTGACTCGCCGACGGGATCGTCGAGGACGGCGTCGTCGAGGATGGTGTCGTCGCGGTTCACCCGGTGCCGCACCTTCCCGATGCTCTCGTCGTCATTTCCCGGAGTCATTTCCCGAGCATGCCCAGCCGCGTCCACTGCCGCTCGTACTCACCCACCCACAGCCGCGGGGCGTGGCGCGCGACGGCGGCGTGCAGGTCGTGCCTGTCGCTCCCGGTGGGGATCGCGAAGCGGAGACGGTCGGCGGGAAGGGCTGGGATGGGCGGAGGTTCGGTCGCCGACCACGCATGAAGGGCGGAACCATCAGGCAGGTCCGGGGCGCGCAGGAAGACCTCCAGTGCGAAGTCCTTGCGGTGACCCAGTGACGAACCGCCGACGACCGCCGCCGTGGGGGCCCGGAGGTAGCCGACCCCGACGCCCGCGATGTCGGGCCAGGGGACGGGGGTCGCACCCCGATCGCGGTACCACCAGACCCCGGTGGCGTCAACGGCCACACCCGGCAGGCGATGGCGCCGGAAGGGAAACATCACCACGGCGAGGACGCAGAAGGAGAGGCCGACCGCGAAGAAGCCGGTGATGATCCCGCCGATCACCTTCTCCGCGCCGTCCTCGAAGTCACCGCTCGCGAACGCGTTGAACCCGAGCGCCGTCAGGGCCGCGAACACCAGCACGCCGATGAGCACGAACACCAGATGGCGCTTGTCGCCGTAGCGAGACCACACGGCGTCCGGTGCGGGAGCGGTAGGTTGCACGCCTCGGAGCCTATTGGCCGCCGAGCGTGCGCCACCCGCGACGCCAGGCCCGCCGCTCACAGTCCGGTGGAGCGATCCCTGCCGGGAGGTGCTCCTCCTCCGCCACGCCCGTCGCCGTCGGAGGACCGCTGTTCGAGGACGCCGACGAAGGCCGAGGCGACGAGGGCGACCGCGCGGTCGTCGTCGTCGGCCAGCCGGTGCAGGACCTCGCGCGCGGTGGTGCCGGACAGTTCGACCAGTGCCTGGGTGAGGCGTATCCGTATCGCGGAGTCCGCGGTGTGCGCGGCGAGCTCGTCGACCAGTGTGGTCACGATCCGCTCCTCGCACCCGGGGTCGCGGGACAGCGTTCCCAGCACCTCCGCCGCGTCGACGTCGTTGACGCCCTCGACCACCATGCCGACGAGCGCAGGCACGGCCGCGGTCACGCCACGTTTGCCCAACGCCAGCGCGGCGTGCCTGCGCACCGGCGGGTCCGGGTCGCCGAGGGCGTCCGCGAGCACCGCGGTCACCCCCGGGGTGTCGGACATCCTGGCGATCGCCAGCACCGCGCGCCGTCGGACGTCGACGTCCTCCGAGTGCAGGCCGGCGGCGAGCGTCGTGACACCGTCGTCGCCCGATCGGGCGAGTGCCCAGCGCAGGGCGCCCGCGACGTTGGGGTCGGCTTCGGCCAGGATCGCGTTGGCCAGCAGCTCGGCGGGCACCGGCACGCTCTCCGACCGGGTCAGGACGGTCTGTTGCCTGCGCGCGGCGCTGGGCGAGTTGATCCCCTGCATGAGCTCGACGACGCGCAGGACGTCCTGCCAGCCCGCGGGCGCCGACGCGTCGATGGTGCGGAGCCGTTCGAGCAGTTCCTGTTCTCGCTCCAGGCGGTCCTCTGTCCACCGGATGAGTTCGCTGACCAGGGTGGCCGGTGTGAAGGCCTGGTCGTCCAGCGCGCGCCTGATCTGCTTGAGGGAGAGCCCGAGGGACCGCAGGCTCTCCACGTGGAAGATCCTGCGGATGTCCTCGGCGGAGTACTCGCGGTAGCCGCCCGCGGTGCGACCGGTCGGCCGCACCAGGCCGAGGGCGTCGTAGTGCCGCAGCATCCGGGTGCTCACCCCCGAGTGCCGGGCCACGTCGCCGATCAGCATTCGGCGGCCCCTGCGGTCTCGGCGGCTCCCGCCGCGGCCACTGCCACTGCCGCGGCGCGTTCCGGGCCGAGTGTGACGACTCGGGTCGCTTCGTCGATGGCCGCGTCGAACCCGGTCTCCGGGTCCTGCAGGAGCAGCAGGGTGGCGCGGGCGTGCGCGGCCACCGCCGGGTCGGGGTTCGCCGCGGCCTTCTCCATGGCGGGCTCGATGACGTCGCCGAGGTCGACGAGGGCCCGGCTCAGGCTCAGCCGCACGGTGCGGTCGCCGCGGCCGAGCTGCGTGGCCAGTTCGTCGACCAGGTCCTTCTCCTCGTCCTGCGGCACGAGGGCGACCGCGACGCGCCACGCGGTCCGTGCGACCTCGTCGTCGGCGTCGCGCAGCATGTCGCGGGTGACCCAGGCCCCCGCGCTCCGCTCGCCGATCTTGGAGAGCGTGTGCAACGCCTGGCTGCGCGCCTGGGCCCGCTCGGAGTCGAGCTCCCGGCGGAGCCGGGGCAGGGTGATCTCCGGCGGGAGGCGGGTCAGCGCCCAGGACAGCATGTCCCGCACGAAGAAGTCCGGCTCGATCGCGCACCGCTCGACGAGCGCATCGAGGAGGCCGGGGTCGGGGTGCGAGCCCGCGGCCAGGGCGGCCTGGAGCCGGACCGACGAGTCCTTGACGCCCAGCGCCATGGCCACGCGGCTGTGCTGCGGTGTTGCGTTCGTGGTGTTGATCGAGACCACCTCCTGACCCCAGTGGACACCTTGTCACAGTGTCAAGGTCAAGGCCGTGACCGGCGAATCAGAAGATCGCCTGGTCCAGGGCGCGGCCGCGGCGGTATCGGGGTCGCCGGAGACTCGGTGGTGGACGGGTCACAGTCGATTGACCCGGCGGGGTGAACGACTGTTTACTCGGTTGGTGAACACCGGTTCACCGTCCAGGACGGCACATTCCAGTCGGCTCATGATCGTGCTGTGCGGGTGCGGCATCACCGTGTCCCTCATGCACACCCTGGTGGCACCGCTGCTGCCCGAGATCTCGCACACGATGCACCTGTCGCAGGACGCCGTGTCGTGGCTGCTCACCGTGACCATGCTCGCCGGTGCGGTGTGCGCGCCCGTGTGCGGCCGGCTCGGCGACATGTTCGGCAAGCGCAGGATGCTGGCGGTCGCACTGGCGATCATGTCGGCCGGCTCGCTGCTCGGCGCCGTGAGCTGGTCGTTCGAGTCGCTGCTGGGTGCCAGGATGCTGCAGGGCGCCGCGTTCGGTGTGCTGCCGCTCGGGATCAGCATCCTCAAGGACGAGCTGCCTGCGGACCGGGTCATGGCGGGCACCGCGACGATGAGTTCCACGCTCGGCGTCGGCGGCGCGATCGGCATGCCGCTGGCCGGGGTGATCGCCCAGCTCCTGAACTGGCACGCCGTGTTCTGGGCGGCGACCGCGGTGTCGCTGCTGGCGTTCGCGCTGGTGGTGCTCTTCGTGCCGGAGTCGCCGGTGCGGTCCGGTGGCCGGTTCGACGTGGTCGGCTCCCTGGGGCTCGCCGCCGGGCTGGTGAGCCTGCTGATGGCCGTGTCGCGAGGTGGCACGTGGGGCTGGGGCAGTCCGGCGACCATCGGGCTGTTCGCCGGGGCGGCGGTGGTGCTGGTCCTGTGGGCCGTCCACCAGCTGTGGGTGCGGCAGCCGCTCGTGGACCTGCGGACGTCCGCGCGTCCCGTGGTGCTGCTGACGAACACCGCGACCACGCTCGTCGGCGTCGGCATGTTCGCGAGCTTCATGATGACGCCACTCCTGCTGCAGGCGTCGACGGCGACCGGGCACGGCTTCGGCGCCTCGGTCATGGTGGCCGGGCTGTGCATGGTGCCGATGGGTCTGGGGATGCTCTTCTTCTCACCGCTGTCGGCGAAGCTGTCGGCGCGGCGGGGCGCGCACGTGACGCTGCTGGTCGGCACGCTCGTGCTGGTGGTGGGCAACGTGGCACAGGCACTCATGCCGGGGAACATCCCGCTGCTCATGGTCGTGCTGATGGTGGTGTCGATCGGGACCGCGCTCTGCTTCTCCGCCATGCCGACGTTGATCATGGCCTGGGTGCCCGCGACGGAAACGGCGTCGGCGAACAGCGTGAACTCCCTGCTGCGGACCATCGGCACCAGCACCTGCGCGGCGATCGGTGGCACGTTCCTCGCCGCGTACACGATCCGCGTCGACGGCACCGCCGTGCCGTCGACGACCGGGTTCGCGGTGACGTTCTGGATGGCGGCCGGCGCGTGCGCCGGTGCGGCCGGCCTCGCGCTGGCGGTGGCGACGGTGATCCGGCGCAGCGCGCGCAGGGCCGCCGAGGAGACCGGCACCGTCACCGCGCATGCCGACCTCGTGGCTCAGTAAGCTCCCCGCCATGGGCACGGACGCCTCGGCGCCGCCACCGACCCCGGACACGGCGGGCGGCACCCGGCTGGCGATCCTGAGAGCCGCGCGGAAGCGCTTCACACAAGGCGCGTTCGCGGAGGTCGGGCTGCGCGAGATCGCCCAGGACAGCGGCGTCAGCGCGGCGCTGATCGTGAAGTACTTCGGCAGCAAGGAGAACCTGTTCGCCGAGGCGGTCTCCTTCGAGGCCGAGGCGACGGCACTGCTGGACCGCGACATCGACCACCTCGGCGAGCACCTCGTCGCCACCCTGCTCGACCTGCACGACCGCGCCAGCTCGGACCCGTTCCTGCGTGCGGTCATGGCCGCGTTCCGCCCGAACGGCGCCCACTTCTCCGGCACGTTCCAGCAGCACTTCGCCGAGCCGCTGGCGGCCCGGCTCACCGGTGCCGACGTGCCGCTGCGCACCGCCATGATCTGCGCGCACCTGGCCGGGCTCGGCGCGGTCCGCCTCGCCATGAAGCTTCCCGGGGTGACGACGCTGTCCCCGCCGGAGATCGTCGCGACCTTCGGTCCCCTGCTGCAGGACCTGATCACACCCCGCTCTTGAGCCCGTCGCGGTCCCGCGAACGTTGGTCACGCAACGGGGCGCCGACCTGGTGGAGGTGGCGGAGCGCCTGCGCGTAGGAGTCGACCAGCCCGGTTTCCGTGTAGGGCACGCCCAGCTCCGCGCAGTACTCGCGGACGATCGGCTGCGCGCGGCGCAGGTGCGGGGACGGCATGCTGGGGAACAGGTGGTGCTCGATCTGGTAGTTCAGACCGCCGAGCGCGTTGTCCACGAGCCAGTTGCCGCGCACGTTGCGGGAGGTGAGCACCTGCCTGCGCAGGAAGTCGGGGCGGTCGTCGCCGGACAGCGTGGGCATGCCCTTGTGGTTCGGGGCGAAGATCGAGCCCATGTACAGGCCCCACAGCGCCTGGTGGACGACCAGGAACAGCAGCGCCTTGCCCGGGGACAGCACCACGAACAACGCCGCGAGGTAGCAGGCGAAGTGCGTGAACAGGAGGGTGGCCTCGACGCCGCGCCGCCTGAGCTTGGGGTTGCCCAGCGCTCGCACGCCGGAGACGTGCAAGTTCATGCCTTCCAGCAGGAGCAGCGGGAAGAACAGGTACGCCTGCCAGCGGCCGAGGAAGCGCGGTATCCCGCGGCTGGCCCGGGCCTGGTCATCGGACCAGACCAGGATGTCCGGCGCCACGTCGGGGTCCAGCTCCTCGTGGTTGGGGTTCGCGTGGTGCCGGGTGTGCTTGTCCATCCACCAGCCGTAGCTCATGCCGATGCCGAGGTTCCCCGCGATGAACCCGCCGATCTCCGACAGCTTCCTGGTGCGGAACACCTGCCGGTGCGCGAGGTCGTGCGAGACCAGCGCGACCTGCCCGAACAACACGGCGAACAGCACCGCGACGAGCAGCTGCCACCAGGAGTCCCCCAGCGCGACGAAGGCGGCAAGCCCGCCGAGGTAACACGCCGCGAGCAGCCCGATCCGCACCGTGTAGTAGCCGGGACGCCGCTTCAGCAGCCCTGCCTCGTTGATACGCCGGGACAACCGCGCGAAGTCGCTGCCGGTCGACGGCGGCACCGGGGGAGCGGCATCAATAGTCATGGCGTTACTGTCCTGTACCGGCCCGCCGTGACGGCAGCCAGGTGGCCCCCCGATCGACACGGGGGCCAGCCCCATGGCCCTGGCCGGGCCCGATGCGGGCTCCGGTGTCGGCGTCGGAGCGTCACATCGATGGGGGGTACGGGGTTCGAACTCGTCAAGGCTGTGCACGCGAGATGGGATCCTTTCGTGATTTGTGACTACCATCACAGTCATGGACTACGGACACGTCGTCGTGACGTTCACGACGGACAGCAAGCAGCTCGCCAACACCATGGCCGTCGAGGTCGCGGGCACAGCGTTCACCTGCTGCGCGCACATCGAGGGTCCGATCAGGCGGGTCCACCGCTGGCACGGCCACAAGCACGCGACCGAGCAGTGGCGGGTGGAGATCGAGGTCACCGCCGACGGGGTCGACGAGCTGCTCGACCACATCGACGTCCACCACGGTGGCGAGGTACACGACCTCGTGGTGACCAAGAACGTGCGGCACCTCGTCGGCGAGCCCGCTGACGCGGGGTGACCGCACGCCGGGTAGTTGCGCTGCTCCCTCCGAGCTTTCCTTTGTGAGCCTCCGCTCGTCGGGCTGTCCTCGCCGGACGGGCGTCCTGCCGGACGGGCAGGTCTCTGGGATGGCCGGCAGCCTCGGGTGAGGTGTGGGGCGCGCTCCGGTGACGCGCGTGGCCGTGGTGCGTGCCACGTGGCGGGGCCGTCAGCGCCGGGCGAGGCGTCGTTCGGCGCCGGTGCCGTAGTCGAGTTCGTAGTGTGCGAAGACGGCGGGCTCGTCGGAGGCGAGGAGTTCGCCGTCGGTGTCGATGGACGGTGCCTCGCGAGCCAGTGCCTTCGCGTAGCGGACCCGGACCGCTTTCGGGGTGACGGTCGCGCCGAAGGCGGGCACGAAGACGAGCCGCTGCCTGCCGATCACACCCACCTTGACCGTCAGGAAGCTGGGTTCGTCGGTGATGGTGTCGACGTAGACGGCCTCGAGAGAACCGATGGACTTGTCCGCCGGGTCGATGACCTTCATGCCCACCCAGTCGCGCAGGCTCTCCGCAGGAAACATGACCTGCGAATACCCCGGCCTCACCTGCGCAAACGCGACGTGGCCGCCGCGGCTGGGGTGCCGCGGCGGCCACGTGAGCTGGAGTGTTCGTCAGCAGGGCGGGGTGCCGACGGGGCCGAGTCCGATGTAGCCGGTCCACCCGCTGGTGGACGTCCAGAACTTCTGGATCAGGTGGCCGGAGCTGTTCCGGGAGAAGACATCCATCCGCTGGTTGCCCCACGTGACGGCGGTCGGGCTGGTGGTGGTGTAGCCGCCGAAGTCCTGCGGCTCGTAGGTGGTGTAGTCCGCGCCGTCCGGCGTGTGCCACTGGACGAGGCTGTTGTCGTAGTGCCGCACGTAGATGTCCGCGCTCATGCCGCCTCGGGTGGTCGCGGCCGGCCTCCCGATGATGGCGTAGCCACGATCCACCCAGCTGTACCAGTTCGCGGTGTTGAGCCACATCAGCGTCATCAGGCTGCCGTCGGCGGCGCGCGCGTAGACGTTCATCCTGGTGCCGTCGGCACTGGCGACCGCCGCGGGTGCGCTGGTCGAGGTCACGCTCGACGCGTTCAGGCCGATCTGGGCCCAGTGGTTGACCCAGCCGTCGGCGATGCTGAAGTGCCGGTAGACGATCTTGTTGGCGGTGTTCCGCGCGAAGACGTCGAAGCCGGTCTTGTACCGCATCGTGACCGCGGGTGAGGACGTGATGGTGTAGTCACCGAGGTCGGCCCACTCGTACCAGCTGTGGTCCGCGGTCCAGACGAGCTTCTTGAGCCGGTTGTCGATGCCCTGTGCGAACACGTCGATGCGGCTGCCGCCGCCGGACACCACAGCGGCCGGGTCGCCCTTGATCTTGGCGTTGCCGGCCAGGGTCGCCCAGCAACTCCACGCGCCGCCGGAGAAGTTGCGGTGCTTCAGGCGGCCGTCCGTGGTGGTGGCGAAGACATCGATCGAGCCGGTGGCACGAGACACCGACGACAGGCCGGGCATCGTGGTCGGCGCCTGGGCACCACAGTTCTGGCTCACGAACCGCTCTTGGCCCGCCGAATAGTCGAACGCGTCGCCGTGGAACGACGCGGGCCGGATGTAGTCGGGCCAGCTCTGCCCGCTGCCGCGGTCGCGCAGCTCGAAGTGCAGGTGGGCGGAGATGCCGGATGAGTTGCCGTCGGTGTTGCCGAGGGTGCCGATCAGTTCGCCCTGCCGCACGGCCTCACCCGTGCTGACGGCCTTGCTGTCGAGGTGGGCGTACAGGGTGGTCCAGCCGTCGCCGTGGTTGATCTCCACGTAGTTGCCGTAGGCGGAACCCTCGTCGCCCGTCTGTCTGACCGTCCCCGCCGCCGCGGCGACGATGGGTTCCCCCAGGTCCTCGTTGCCGTCGGTGCCGGTCTTGTTGAAGTCGATCTCGTAGTTCCTGTGCGCGCTGCTCCCACTGGAGTTGCCGTCCCAGGAGGTGCCGCAGACGAACGGCAGCTCGAGCGTCGGCGCGGCGGCATACGCCGGTGGCGCCAGCGCGACCGTCGACCCGATCATGGCCAGGCCGATCAGCGGACCGCACAGTTTCCGGATTGCTTTCATGATCCGATCGCACCACCGGCCCGCCCATAGCCAGCCCAATCCGCGCATACGAGCACAGCGGCGACGTATCGGTCGGTGGTCGACGGCCAGTACGCCGACCCGGATCCGGCTCCGCAGACGGATCCGTTGCCAGGACTTCGCGTTTGCGCCGGTCAGGGGGCCGTCGTCAGCGGCACGTCCAGGCGCGCGGACAGTTCGCTCATCGTGGTGCCGTAGGTCTCGGTCACCAGTACCCGGTCGCCGTCGAGGTGGAAGACGGCCTGGTCGGTGTAGACGCGGCTCACGCAGCGCAGCCCGGTGACCGGGTAGGTGCACTCGCGCACCAGCTTCGGGGCGCCGGTCTTGTCGAACAGCGTCATCATCACGAAGACGTCCTTGGCGCCGACGGCGAGGTCCATGGCGCCGCCGACCGCGGGGATGGCGTCCGGGGCGCCGGTGTGCCAGTTGGCGAGGGTGCCGTCCCCGGCGACCTGGAACGCGCCGAGCACGCACACGTCGAGGTGGCCGCCGCGCATCATGGCGAACGACTGGGCGTGGTCGAAGTAGGACGCGCCGGGCAGTTCGGTGACCGGGGTCTTCCCCGCGTTCAGCAGGTCCGGGTCCACGTCGTCGCCGTGGGCGTGCGGGCCCATGCCGAGCATGCCGTTCTCGGTGTGCAGCACGACGCCGTGCGCCGGGTCGAGGTGGTCGGCGACGGCCGTCGGCTGGCCGATGCCCAGGTTCACGTACGAGTTCGGCGGGATGTCCCTGGCGACGAGGCGGGCGAGCTCGACGCGGGTCAGCGGTGCCGGGTGCTCGATCATGCCGTCACCACCACGCGGTCGACGTAGATCCCCGGTGTGACCACGGTTTCCGGGTCGAGGGTGCCGACCGGGACCACACGTGTCACCTCGGCGATGGTGAGGCGGGCGGCGGTCGCCATGATGGGGCCGAAGTTGCGGCCGGTCTTGCGGTACACGAGGTTGCCCGCCTCGTCCGCGGTGTGCGCGCGGATCAGCGCGACGTCGGCGTGGATCGGGTACTCCAGTACGTGCGCACGGCCGTCGATGACGCGGGCCTCCTTGCCTTCGGCGAGCATCGTGCCGGCGCCGGTCGGGGTGTAGAACGCGCCGATCCCGGCACCCGCCGCCCGGATCCGTTCCGCGA
The DNA here is from genome assembly GCF_014203735.1 of Actinophytocola algeriensis. Taxonomy (GTDB): domain Bacteria; phylum Actinomycetota; class Actinomycetes; order Mycobacteriales; family Pseudonocardiaceae; genus Actinophytocola; species Actinophytocola algeriensis. Next base: position 251,058 of record NZ_JACHJQ010000005.1, read on the forward strand.
GGTTGCCCTGTGGCGCCACTTCCAGCTCGATCCGGCCCTCGGCGTACAGCTCCTCGAACACGTACGAGTCGACCTGCCGCGGGAACGAGCAGATGATCTTGCGGACCTGGCCGGTGGCGAGCAGCGCGGCGAGCCCGGTGCTGCCGTTGCCCGCGTTGTTGTTCACCACCGTCAGGTCGCCGGTCCCAACGCGCCGCAGCGCGTCGATCAGCGCGTACGGCTGTCCGGCCGGGCCGAAGCCGCCGATCAGCACGGTCGACCCGGCGGCGATCCCGCGCACCGCCGTGTCCGTGTCGGGGGCGATCTCGACCATCAGGCCACGTTTTCGAGTACGACCGCGAGGCCCTGGCCGACGCCGATGCAGATCGCGGCGACGCCCCAGCGCGCACGGCGCTCCCGCAGCACCGCGGCGAGGGTGCCGAGGATTCGCACACCCGACGCGCCGAGCGGGTGGCCGATCGCGATCGCGCCGCCCCGCGTGTTGACGATCTCCGGATCGATCGGCCACGTGCCGACACAGGCGAGCGACTGCGCCGCGAACGCCTCGTTCAGCTCGACGGCGCCCACGTCGGACCACGTGATCCCGGCCGAGGCGAGTGCCTTCTCCGCGGCGGCCACGGGTGCGTAGCCGAACTCCTGTGGCACCGACCCGACCGTGCCGCGGCCCGCGATCCGCGCCACCGGGTCCGCGCCGATGGCACTCGCGGCGCCCGCCGACCCGATCAGGGCCGCGGCCGCGCCGTCGGACAGCGGTGACGCGTTGCCCGCGGTGATCCGGCCGTCTGGCCGGAACGCGGGCTTGAGCGAGGTGAGCTTCTCGAGCGTGGACTCGGCCCGGATGCCCTCGTCCCGCTTCAGGTCCACGCCGGGCACGCCCACGACGAGGTCGTCGTAGAACCCGTCCGACCATGCCTGGTCGGCGAGCCGGTGCGACCGCAGCGCGAACGCGTCCTGCTGCTCGCGGGTGATCCCGAACCGCTCGGCGAGCCCTTCGTTGGCCTCCCCGTTCGACACCGTCCACTCCGGATTCATGCGCGGGTTCACCAGCCGCCAGCCCAGCGCGGTCGACACGAGCGTCGCGTCCCCCGGCGGGAAACCCCTGACCGGTTTGGGCATGACCCACGGTGAGCGGCTCATCGACTCGACCCCGCCCGCCACCACGATCTCCGCGTCGCCGGTCTCCACCGCCCGGGCTGCGGCCATCGCCGCGTCCAGGCTGGAACCGCACAGCCGGTTCACGGTCGTGGCGGGCACGGTGACCGGGAGGCCGGCCAGCAGCACCGCCATCCGGCCGACGTTGCGGTTGTCCTCACCGGCCCCGTTGGCGTTGCCGTACACGACGTCGCCGATCCGCGCCGGGTCCAGGTCCGGTGTCCTGGCGAGGAGTTCGGACAGGACGGTGGCGGCGAGGTCGTCGGTCCGCACCCCGGACAACGCGCCCCCGTAGCGGCCGAACGGGGTGCGCACCGTGGAGTACACGAAAGAAGATGGCAACGAGGACGACATGGCTCTCACTTCCAGGGCAGGGCCGCGGCCAGTTCGATGGTGCGGCGGGCGATGTCCGGCGGGGTGCCGTGCGGCGCGACGCGCAGGTTGATCGCGGTGACCCCGGCGTCGGCGTAGCGGCGCAGCGCGGTCCCGACCTCCGCCGGGGTACCGACGAGTGCGGACACCCCCGGCGCCGGGTCGTCCGGTGTGGACTTCCAGAGCCCTCGGCCGGTGTAGTAGCCGAGGACGGGGGAGAGGTACCGCTCGGCGAGCGCGCGGGCCGCCGCGCCGTCCGGGTGGATGAGGCAGAGCCGGTTCGCCACCACGTCGCCGGTTCCGCCGCGGTCGCGGTACGCCGTGGCCTGGTGGGCCAGCAGCCGGTCCGAGTAGTTGGTCGCCGCGTAGTACCCGTCGGCCAGCTCGGCGGCCCGCCGCACCGACGCGGCCGTCCCGCCGCCCACCAGCAGCCGGGGCCGGCCCGCCGGGCCTGGGACGGCACCGCCGTCCCAGGCCGCTCGCAGCTCACGCAGCGCGGTGTCCATCGTCGTGCCACCGGCGAACCGCGCCTTCAGCTCGGCGGGCCCGAGTCCGAGGCCGACCGACAGCCGCCCGCCGCTGAGCTGGTCCACCAGCGCGGTCTCGTACCCGAGCCGCACCGGGTCGTAGGCACGCAGGAGCAGCACCCCGGTACCGAGCCGGAGCGTGGTGTGCGCCGCCAGGTGGGCGAGCACGATCAGCACGCCGGGCAGGTGGAACGGCTGCGGCTCCCGGTGGTAGCTCTCGCCGACCCACACGGTGTCCACACCGGACTCCTCCGCGGTCCGCAGCAGTGGCAGCGCACCGGCGACCTGGTCGGCGACCGGGGCCGCCGACCCGAGGTCCAGGGCCAGTCCGAGCCTCACTTCTTCGCCGACGCCTGTTTCAGGACTTCCTCGCGCGAGAAGTCGTTGATCTTCGGGAGCAGGCTGGGGTCGAGGATCTGGTCGACCTCGACCCGTTTGTCGATCAGGCCGGCCTTCTCGGCGAAGTCGATCGAGCGCCGCACCCGGTCGGGGTCGATGGTGCCCCAGTCCTCCTCGCCCTCCTGCACACCCAGGCCAGCGAGCCGGACCTGCAGCACCTTGACCTGCTGGGCGAGCCCGTCCGCCTCGGACGTGCCACCGGCGGGACGGGTGTCGGGCTGGGACTGCCACATCGCCTGGATGGCGGCCTCCGGGTTCGCCTGGGCGTACACGACACCCTTGGCGAACGCGCGGCCGAACTTGGCGAACGCGTCCCGGTCGGCGTCGAGCCTGCTCTTGCGGGCCACGAACCCGCCGCCGAACATCCCGGTCATCTCCTCGACCGGCAGGTCGGTGATCCTGATCCCGGCGTTCCGCACGATCTGGTACTGCGTGTCCCACAGCGCGAGCGCGTCGACCTGGCCGTCCTTGATGGCACTGACCTGCTGCGCGCCGACGCCGATCGGCACGAGCGTCGCGTCGTTCTCGCCGAGCCCGGCCAGCTGGAGCGCGACCCGCGCGAACGTGGCGCCGGAGCTGCTCACGTTGGTCACGCCGATGCGCTTGCCCTTGAGGTCGGACACGTCGGAGATCCCGGAGCCGTCGACCGCCGCGAGCCCGTAGATCCAGTCGCCGTAGTACGAGGCGAAGTAGGTGAGGTCGGTGCCCTTGGTCGCACCGATGATCACCGGCTCCGGCGTGACGAGGGCGATGTCGGCGCCGCCCGCGATCACCTGCTGCGCGGCCTGGGTGCCCGACGGCGGCAGCGTGAACTCGACGTCGATGCCCTCGTCCTCGAAGTAGCCCTCCGCCTGGGAGAGCAGGAACGTGGCGAAGCCCGCGTTCCAGGTCGGGGTGGTGACGGCGACCTTCAACGTCGACGAGTCACCGCCGCCCGCGGCGCCGCCGCAGGCGGTCAGCGTGGTGACGAGCAGTGTGGTGAGCAGTCCGGTGAGGACTCTGGTCCGGACTCTGGGTTTGGGCATGTGTTCCTCCTTGAACACCCGGACACTCAGGGCGCGGGGTATTCCCCGGCGTTGAGCACCCAGCCTGGCTTGGCGGAGAAGTCCGCGCGCGGCGGGCAGAAGATGTCGATGAGCTGGTTGGTCCCCTGACCGGTGGCCTGTGTCGTGTGGACGGTCGGGGGCGGGATCACCGCGACCGACGGGCTGCCACACGCGTGGTGCACGTCCTCGCGCCAGTCGTCGAGCCTGGTGGTCCACGGCGTGCGGATGTGGTGGACGAACTCCCCGCGCACGGCGAGCGAGCACTGCTCGAAGTCGTCGTGGTGGTGCGGCGAGAGCTTCGTGGTGTCCCGGGGCCCTTCGTGGGGGAACAGGAAGTTCACCATGAACGTGCTGCACCGGAAGATCCGCCCGAACCGGTCCGGGGACCGCTCGAGGTGCGCCACCGGGTACACGCGGACGCGGAAGCCCTCGACCGGGTCCGGCCACGCGGCGAACGGTGCCACGTGCGGGTGGTCCTCCGCGTAGGACGCGGCGTTGCCCGCCCGCTCGGCGAGATCGGCGGACCGGGTGGTGAACAGCCGCACCACGTCGCAGCCGGCGGTCGCGGTGACCGTGCTGTCCCCGGGCGGCACGACCACGACCGCCCGGCCGGTGACCGTTTCCTTCTGGTCACCCGCCACGACCTCGACGCTGGAGTCGTCGTGGGGCAGCACCACCACGTACTCGTCGGGCTGCGCCTCCCGGGTGAACACCTCGCCACTACGGGCCGAGGTGTAGGCGAGCACGAAGTTCTGCCCTCGTCCCCACCAGGTCCTGCTCCCGGCGGCCGTGGTCTCCTGCGGCTCCTGCTTGTCGAAGTCGAGCAGCTCCGGCGCGGCGACCCGGCCCTGCGGGGCCGGGCCCGGCGCCGTGGCGAGGCCGGCGCGGGCGTCGCTCTTGTCGTACATGGGTCCGCCTTTCTAGTGCTGTTTCCACTTGCGTTGGCCGGGGTGGGTTGCCGGATGGGTTTGCCTCCGGCGGCTCCTCGCCGGAGGGGCAGGTCTCCGGGATGGCCTCGGGTTGGCAACGGGGTTCTTTGGCAGGCAGCCTCGGGTGTGGTGTGGGGCTTGCGTCCCCAGCGCGCTGCACGCCCTCACGACGTCCGTTGTGCCGTGAAAGGCGCTTTCACGGCATTGGCCACGCTGTGAAAGGCGCTATCAGGGCACCCAACGCCCTCAACGCGCCTTCACAACACCGGCCATGTCCTGAACGCGCCTTTCACGGCACACCAGCCCACCCCGGCACGGCGATCGCCGTCGGCTTGGCCGGACCCGCCGCAGGACCCGGCAAACGTCGGCGGACACAGCACTAGTCGTCCAGGCCGAGGAGGAACGAGGGGTTGTCGCGGACCATCCGCTGCAGGTCGCGCTCTGGCAGGCCGAGGTCGAGCAGGGCGGCGGCGACGCGGAGCAGCGCGTCGACCGGTCGCGGCCGCCCGGCCTGGCCGAGGTCGGAGGCGAGCACCGTGTGTTCCGGGCCGATTCGCTCGATCCAGTCCATGAGCTGCTTGGGGTCCCACTTGCGGTAGCCCTGCGGGTCGTACATGCCCCACTCGTGCTCCACGTAGGCGCCGAGGCCCACCAGCTCGAGGCACTGCTCTGGGTCGGCGCCGATGACGAAGTTCGGGTGGTTGATCACCATCCGGCGCACCCCGCGCTCCTTGGCCGCGGTGAACAGCTGCGTGATCAGCTCCGGCGTGTTGTGCCCGCCGGAGAGCAGCGCCCCTGCCTCGATGACGTGGTCGAGGACGTCGTAGACCTCGGGGATCAGCTCGCCCGCGTCGTCGGTGAAGTCCACCTGGGCGGACGGCACGGGCACCGCGGCGGTGGGGAAGCCGTCACCTTCCGGGTGGCAGGCGATGTGCCGCCCGGAGGAGAACGTCGGGAACCACACCGCCCGGCCGCCCATCCGTAGCGCCATCGCGACCGCGTACGGGTTGATGCCGCCGACCTGGCTGTTGAGCGCGATCCCGCCGAAGGCCCTGGTGCCGACCTTGGCGAGCCCGTCACGCATCGCGAGCAGGTCCATGACCGTGATGTGGTGGTGCGACTTCACCAGGATCGCCCGCATCTCGAGCCGGTCCCCGTCCTCCGCTGCCTCCACGTGGGTCAGCTCGCGGGGGAAGGGACTGGGGCCGGAGTGGCAGTGCAGGTCGACCGCGCCGCGGAGGACGCGGACCAGTGCGTCGGGTGGAGTCATGCGGGAGAACCCCCTTCGTTGTGTCCGCTATGCACACTCCATGTTCACGATGAGAGATGTCAAGAGCGGGTTTGACCGTGCCTGTTGCTCAAAGCAGGACTGATGGCCTAGGTTCCCGCACATCATGTTCGGCAAACGAACACTGATCCCGCCGAACGGACGGTGAAGGTGAGATGACAATGACGTCAGGGGCGTCAGCGACGTCGGGCGCGTCCGACACGGGTGCCGCGTCGAACGGCGATATCCAGGCCGTTTCCCGGACCGCGCAGATTCTGACCCTGTTCGGCCCCGAGACACCAGAGGTCACCGTCGCCGAGGCGGCCGAGCGGCTCGGCCTCAACCGCACCACACTGCACCGGTACTTCGTGTCACTGGAGGCGGCCGGCCTGCTGGAACGCACCGAGGAACGCAACTCCGTGTTCACCCCGGGCAGGCTGCTCCTGCAGCTGGGCGCGTTCGCGATCGGCCGCAGGAAGGTCATCCAGCTGGCCACGCCGCACATGCGCGACCTGACCAGGACGACAGGTCTCACGGTGGTGCTGAGCCTGTGGGGTCCGTCGGGTCCCGTGGTGTCGCATGTGGAGGACGACGAGTCGCACGGGACCATAGTGACGGTGCGAGTAGGCTCCCAGCTGCCGCTGAACACCGCGCAGGCGCTGGTCTACCTGGCGTTCCTGCCCGACCAGCTCACCGCGGACCGGCTGCTCGGGACACTCCCCGCCGACCAGCGGATGCACGTCCGGGAACAGATCGCCGGGATCCGCGAACGCGGGATGAGCGAACCCATCCTCAACGCGCGGGGGATCAGCGTGATCGCCGCGCCGGTCTTCGACAAGTCGGCGATCTGCGCCACGCTCGCCTTCGTCGGCACCGCCCACCTGCTGCCCGCCGACGGGAGCACCCGGGAGTCGGCGTTGCTCGCCGAGGCCGCCGCCCGGGTCACCGCGGAGATGGGTGGCGGGGCCACCGAGGAGGTACACCATGACTGAGACAGTCGGCACGACCGTCGACACCGCCGTCGAGCTGCGGCACGTCTACAAGCGGTACACGACGAGGCGGTCGAAGCGCGGTGCGGCGCGGGTGGTCGACGCCCTGCACGACGTCAGCCTGTCGGTCGCGCGCGGCGAGTTCGTCTCGATCGTCGGGCCGAGCGGGTGCGGCAAGAGCACCCTGCTGAAGGTCCTGCTGGGACTGACGAAGCGCACCGCGGGAGAGGTCGACTTCGGCGGTGGTAGCCGGATGGGCATGGTCTTCCAGCAGCCGCTGCTGCTGCCGTGGCGCACGGTGACGAAGAACCTGTTGATAGCGCAGGACATCAACCACCGGCTGTCCGACCGGGAGGCGCGCGAACGGGCCGAGGCGATGCTGTCGATGCTCGGGCTGGAGGAGTTCGCCGACCGGTACCCCGGCGAGCTGTCGGGTGGGATGCAGCAGCGGGTCGGCATCGGGCGCGCGCTCATGCACGACCCGGAGATCCTGCTCATGGACGAGCCGTTCGGCGCGCTGGACGCCATGACCCGCGACCAGATGGGCATGGACCTGCTGAACATCTGGGAACGGGACCGCAAGACCGTCCTCTTCGTCACCCACAGCATCCCCGAGTCGGTGCTGCTGTCCGACCGCGTCGTCGTCATGACGCCCCGGCCGGGGCGGATCGCCGAGGTCATCGACGTCGACCTGCCGCGCCCGCGCGGCCTGGAGAACATCAACACACCCGAGTTCGGCGCGATCGTCCGCCGCATCCGGGTCCTGCTCAACTCCGAGAACAGCGCCCACTAGGCCGCGCTGGTGGGAGGGACCCCATGTCCACCGCTTCCCTTGATGTAGAACACGTCCATGAGCCACCGGCCGAGCGGCCCCGCCGCGAGGTGCCCGGCTTCGTGCTCAGCGGCGGCGTGCTGGTCGTCGTGCTCGCCGTCTGGCAGTTCGTCGTGCGTGCCTTCGACGTGCCGATCGTGCTCGTCCCGGCGCCGACCGACGTCTTGTCCTCCCTCGTGGACGGCCTGAGCGACGGCTCGCTGCTCGAGCACGCGTGGGTGACGCTGCAGGAGATCCTGCTCGGCTTCGGTCTCGCCGTCGCCGCCGCGCTGCTGTGCGCGTTCCTCGTCACCCAGTCCCGCGTCCTCGACAAGGCGCTGTTCCCCCTCGTCGTGATGACGCAGACGATCCCGAAGGTGGCCATGGCGCCGCTGCTGGTCGTCTGGTTCGGCACCGAGATGACGTCGAAGGTGCTGACCACCGCGCTCATCGCGTTCTTCCCGCTGCTGATCAACGCGATCCTCGGGCTGCGCTCCGCCGACCCCGACCAGATCGACATGCTGCGGTCCTTCGGCGCGAGCCGCATGCACGTGCTGCGCCACCTGCAGGTCCCGTCCGCGCTGCCGCACATCTTCGCCGGCCTCGACGTCGCGGTCGTACTGTCGGTCACCGGCGCCATCGTGGCCGAGTTCGTCGGCGCCACCGCCGGGCTCGGGTACGTCATCCAGGCCACCAACTTCACCCTCGACGTGTCGCGCACGTTCGCCGTCCTGGTGATCCTGTCGGCGATCGGCCTCGCGCTGCACGCGCTCGTGGTGCTGTGCAACAGGAAGATCGTGTTCTGGTCCGCGGAACACCGACCCGTTACGGAGCAGGCATGATGTTCGACAACCCCGGCGATCTGCCCCCGATCGGCACGTGGCTCAAGATCCCCGCCCCGGACACCGCCGAGATCGCGGCCGCCGCCGGGTTCGACTTCGTCGTCATCGACCTCGAACACACGATGCTCAACCTCGAGACCGCGTACACGCTCATCGCGATCACGTCCGCGCACGGCGTGACACCGATCGTGCGGGTGCCCGACCACCGCCCGTCCACGATCCAGCGGGTGCTCGACGCGGGCGCCGGGGGTGTGCTGGTGCCCCATGTGGACACCCCGGAACAGGCGGCGGCGGTCGCCCGCGCGACCCGGTTCCCGCCGAGGGGCACGCGTGGTTCCGGCGCCACCAGCCGGGCGGGCCGGTGGGGACGGCTGCCGCGCGCGGAGTACCTCGACTTCGGCAACGCGCACGCGCTCTGCCTGCCACAGCTGGAAAGCGAGTCGGCCATGCGCGACGCCGAGCACATCCTCGCCGTGGACGGTGTCGACGGAGTGCTCATCGGCGCCGCCGACCTGTCGATGGAGATGGGCCGCGCCGCGACCGATCCACAGGTGACCGACCTGATCGACGCGGTCCTCGCCACCGCGGCCGAGGCGGGCAAACCGTGCGGGTTCGCACTCGGCGCCGACCCGGCCCGCGCCCGCGAACTGGCCGCGCGGGGGTTCGGTTTCCTGGTTCTCGGCAACGACTCCTCGATGCTGGCGACGGCCGCGGCCACGTTGGTCGCGGGCACCAGGGGGCCGGAGTAGCAGGGACGGGCTGTCACCCGATCGGGGACGGTTCGGCGCCAGCCGGTGTCATGGTCAGCGGCGCGGGTATGTGCCGGACATGATCATCACACCACGCAAGGCAGTAGTGCTCGCCACCGTGGCCACCGTCGCGTTCTCGGGTGGCGGCGTTGCCACCGCCGACGAACCGGCGGAGGTCACCGCCTATTCCTGCGACGCGCTCACGAGCGCGGACGTGCCTGCCGTACGGAAGCGGTTGGCCGACCAGGGGATCGACGTCTCGACCGTGACCGGGCCGATCGGGCTCTCCTGCCGGAAGACCGGCCACGGGTCCGAGGTGGAGGTTTCCGTAACCGGCGTGGACGGTGTGGCCTACCGCTGTGCGTCGGCGGAGGACAAGAACGGCACGAAGGTGGTCTTCTTCGCCGACTGCGGTCAGTCGACGTCGGTCACCGCGTAGCGCACCGCGCCGGGACAGCCCGGGTCGGTGGTCGACGGGACGGACCGGGGCGACCCGGGTGCCGTCGCCCCGGCAACTCGACACCGCGGGTCGGTAGGACCGGTGCGACACGTCCGGCGGTCAGTACGTGGCCGTCCGGCTGGCGAACCGCGCGGCGGCTGTCTGCTGCGACGTCGCCGGGAACGAGATGCGGTCCGGGTCGCCGTCCGAGGTGTACCGCTGCGACGGTGCCGCCGCGAGGCTGTCCAGCCACACGGTCGAGCAGTACTTGGCGTCCGCGCCGGTGGCGTCCTGCGAGCGGATGCGGGGGATGGCCGCCGGGTCGAAGTCCGCCGCGTACGGGGACGGCGCCGGGTTGGCGCCCACCAGGAAGGCTCCCCGGTGCCGGTACTCGGCCGGGCCGACCACGCCGTGCAGCGCGAGGCCGGGCTCGTCCGGTACCGCCCCGAACGGGAACGCGAGCGTCGCGGGGGAGTAGCCGGGGACGGCGGCACGGATCGCCTGGTCCTGCGTGAGGATGTCCTGCCGCACCTGGTCCGATGTGGACTGGGCGAGGTTGGTGTGGTTCGCGGTGTGGTTGCCGACCTCCATGCCGTGCGCGACCAGCCACGGCAGCGTACGCCGCCCGCCAGGGTCCCCGAAGGGATCGGTGTTGACGAAGAACGTCGCCGCGGTCCCGAAACCGGGGTACTCCTCGGCCACCTCGCGCATGATCGACACCGCGGTGCCGTCGGCGGGCAGGCCGGCCGGGTCGAGCGAGAACTGGGTGGGATCCCCGTCGTCGAACGTCAGCACCACCGGGTGCGTGCCCGCGGGGACGTCGAAGTCGCCGTCGGCGTAGCTCGCCGCCGTGACCGGCACGTAGTCCTCCTTGGCCAGCCGGACGAGTTCCGCGCGGAACGCCTCGGGCGTCCGGTCGTACACGGTCTCCGGCTCGGCGACGATCCGGTGGTACATGAGCACCGGCACCACGCCGAGCTCGTTCGCGCCGACCGCGGCCGGGTCGGGCACGCTCGGCGGGGACGTGCTCGGCTCCGCGGCCCGGACCTGCTGCCGGGACGGCACGTGCCGAGCCGCATCGATGGTGCACCCGGTTGCCGCCGTGAGTGCCGCGACGAGTGCGATCGCGACCATGCGCGTTGTGGACACAGCGACACAATGCGGCCGTTTCGTTTGCGCCGCAACGAGGTCGACACCATCAGGTGATTTCAGGTTAGTCCTGCACCGCGCGGGCATGACCAGCACGTGAGTCGTGTCTGCGAGAGTGAGGAGCGGGGAATGGTGGATCAGCGGAAGCGGGGACGGACCATCGCGTTGATGTGTGCCGGTGTGCTCGCGGCGTTGACGGTCCTGGCCGTTCCGGCCATCCGCCACCTGTCGGGCGGTCCGGTCATCACGGGCGTGCCGGAGGGCGCGGTGGTCACCCCTCAGGGGCTGGGCGAGCTGGGCGTCATGGCACCGTCCGGAGAGGATCTGTCCGGGGTGGACGTGCTCGTGGACGGACAGCCCGCCGCGGTGCGCCGCACCGGGGATCGCCTGGTGCTCGCGGACACCGACCTCGCCGACGGCGTCCACACCGTGACCGCGCGCCGCGCCGACTGGCTGCTGCCGGACAACGAGGTCACGCACACCGTCACCGTCGACAGCAAACCGCCGCGCCTGACCGTCGACGAGACACCGGTGACGGACCTCCGCGCGCCGTTCACCTTGCGGGGGCGCGCGCCGGGCGCCACGGCCGTCACCGTCGACCACCGTCCCGCCCGCCTCGACGACGGCGGCGCGTTCGCCGTCTCCCTGCCCGAGGTGCCGACCAGCGTCCACGTCGTCGCACGGGACGCCGCCGGGAACAACACCGCGCAGCGGCACACGGTGGCGGCCAGGCACCCTGGCATGCGCGCGGTGCACATGAGTGCGCTGGGCTGGACCTCGGCCACCCTGCGGGACCCGGTGCTGGCCATGGCCGCCGAGGGGCGCATCGACACCGTCCAGCTCGACATCAAGGACGAGAACGGCGAGATCGGGTACCAGTCGCAGGTGCCGCTGGCCCGGCAGATCGGCGCCACCCGCGACCACTACGACGCGAAGGCCGCCGTGGCCGAGCTGCACGAGGCCGGGATCCGCGTGGTCGGCAGGCTCGTCGCGTTCCGCGATCCCATCCTGGCCCAGGCGTCCTGGCGTGCCGGCCACACCGACCGGGTCCTGCAGACCAGCGGCGGGCAACCCTGGTCCGGCACGTACGGCGAGTACGCGTTCACGAACTTCGCCAACCCGGACGTGACCGGGTACAACATCGCGCTCGCCGAGGAAGCCGCGGCACTGGGCTTCGACGACATCCTCTACGACTACGTGCGCAGGCCGGAGGGCGCGCTGTCCGACATGCGCATCCCCGGTCTGCGGGGCACACCCGAACAAGCGATCGCGGACTTCCTGGCCGACAGCCGCACCGCGGCACGCGCCCACGGTGCGCTCCTCGGCGCGTCGGTGTTCGGCATCGCCGCGCACCATCCCACCGCTGTCGCCCAGGACATCCCCGCGATCGCGAAGAACGTCGACTACGTGGCACCGATGGTCTACCCGTCCCACTGGGGCCCCGGCGAGTACGGGGTCGCGCACCCGGAAGCCCAGCCGTACGACATCACCGCCCGGTCGGTGGCCGCGTTCGTCGAGCAGGTTCGCGGCACCGGCGCGCAGGTGATCCCGTGGCTCCAGGCGTTCAGCCTTGCCCGCGGTTACGGCCCCGCTGAGGTGCAGGCACAGGTCACCGCCGCTGCCGACGCCGGCGTCCGTTCGTTCCTGCTGTGGGACCCCGCTTGCCGCTACGATCCCGCCGCGCTTCCCGCATCCCGCTGAGCGGGTCCGACCCAGCGGACGGCTGATGGCCTGGAAGGCGGCTGGGTCCGCTCGCCGGACGGGCAGGTCTCTGGGGTGGAGTGGGTCCTCTGCGGACGTCGTGTGGGGTGTTCGGCTGACTCGGGAGCATGCCGTGGTTTCGAGGGCGGGGGGCGAGGTATTCCCCGCGCCATGTGGCTCTTGCGACCTCGGGGCGTCTACCGGCCCCAGGCAGATACCTGGCTGCTGGCCGACGTGTTGGACCGGACTGGATTCGCACCGGGTGCGGACGTTCTCGAGATCTGCTGCGGTACCGGCGCACTGTCCATTGTGGCGGCGCGGACTCGTCCTCGGTCGTTGACCGCGGTGGACTGTTCCCGCCGTGCCGCCCTGGCGACCCGGTTCAACACGGCGGTGCGAGGTATCCGGGTCCGGGTCGAGCGGGGGGACGCCTTCGCCCGCACCAACGGACGCCGGTTCGACCTCGTGATCGCCAACCCGCCGTACGTGCCCGGCGAACCGGCGCTCCCGGCTCGCGGGGCCGCGCGAGCGTGGGACGCCGGTGTCGACGGCAGGGCGGTCCTGGACCGGTTGTGCGCGGCCGCTCCGGCGTTGCTCGCTCCCGGTGGCACGTTGCTCGTCGTCCACTCCGCGCTGTGCCGAGTGTCAACCACACTCCGGCAACTGCGCGACGGCGGGCTCACCGCCTCCGTGGTCGCGCGTGCCGAGGAGCCGTTCGGGCCTGTCATGCGCGCCCGCGAGCACCTGCTCCGCGAACGGGGGCTCATCGCCGAGGGGCAGCGCCACGAGGAGCTGGTCGTCGTCCGCGCCGACCGGGTTCCGGCCCGGGTGCCGCGGCCGAGGGTCTCCGCGACCACCAGCACGGAGCACGGGCGCGATCCGGTCACCTCGGAGTGAGGATTCGCTCAGGGGCCTTGTCGTTCCGTCCCGGATCTCGTCGCTTCGTCCACGGAGTGGTAGAGACTCAGCATGTCGTCCAGCCCGGAGACCTGGATGGGCCTGATCACGGGACGGTTGGAGTCCACCACGATCCGCAGCGGCTCCCGGAGCGCCTGGGCGTGCTGGGTGGCCTCCGCCAGCGTGGCGAGACCGGCCGAGCCGAGGAACGTGACCGCGGTCAGGTCGAGGACGCAGGGTTTGCCCGGTGTCTGGCCGATGCCGAGAATGATCGCTTCGCGCAGCACCGGCGCGGTTTCCATGTCGATCTCGCCCTTGACCACCACGACGACGACGTTGTCCCCGTCGCGGAGGACGATGTCCAACCCCGCGGGGGTAACGCCGGTCTCGGGCTGCTCACTCACAACGCAGAACGTTACCCGCTTGTCAATGCACCGGCTGACCGTCAGTGACGTCGGACACCGCGGGCACGGTGTCCCGAGGCCGTGACGCGCGGTGACCACCCGCCAGGCACCGCGTGTCCCCGACCGGAACCCGCCGCGCCGGCAGCGGCACCGTCCGGCTGGTTGTTTGGCGGTGTCCTGGCCGGGCACACCGTGCCGATGCGTGGTGCCCTTGCCGGTGGACTCACATGAAGGTGGTCATCACCGGTGCCAGCGGGAACGTCGGGACGGCGTTGCTGCGGGCCCTCGCGCCCGCGGGCTGGGAACTGGTCGGCGTGGCCAGGCGCAGGCCGGACACCGCGCGGGAACCGTACTCCTCGGCTCGCTGGGCCGGCGTGGACATCGGCGCGGGCACCGCCGAGGACGAGCTGTGCGCGGTGTTCACCGGTGCGGACGCCGTCGTGCACCTGGCCTGGGCCATCCACCCACGCACCGACGAACCGCCGCTGCCGCGCACCAACGCGGTGGGCAGCGCGAACGTGCTGGCCGCCGCGGCGGCGGCCGGGGTGCCGCACCTGGTCTGCGCCTCCTCGGTGGCCGCCTACACGCCTGCGGGCCGGTGGCGACGGGTCGGTGAGGACTTTCCGTGCGCAGGCGTCCCGGGCAGCGCCTACAGCATGGGCAAGGCGGCGCTGGAAGCCCAGCTCGACGCCTTCGGCCGCAGGCACCCCGAGACGCGGATGGCCCGGATCCGTCCGTGTGCCGTCGTGCAGCGTGCCGCCGCCGCCCAGTTGGCGGGCTGGCTGCTCAGCCCGTGGCTGCCCCGCGCGCTGCTCGGCGTCCGTGCCCTGCCCGTTCCACTGTGGACCGGCCTGCGGCTGCAGGTGGTACACGCCGACGACGTGGCACTGGCCATCCGGCTGATCCTGGCCGAGCGCGCGGCAGGCGCGTTCAACCTCGCGGCCGAGTCGGTGCTGCCCGCCCGCGAGGTGGCGCGCGTGGTCGGGGGAGTCCGGGTGCCGGTGCCCTTGCGACTGCTGACCGGGCCGGCATGGGTGGCCTGGCGGCTGGGTTTGCAGCCACTGCACCCGGCGTGGCTGCGGCTGGCCGACCAGGCGTCCCTTGTGGACACCACACGCGCTCGTGCCGAACTCGGCTGGGTGCCCCGCCGAGGGGCCGTCGACGCGCTGGCCGAGCTCGTCACGGCCATGCACGACGACCACCAACACGCGGGCGCCCCACCGCTGCGTCCGCCGCCCCGGCGGCTCCACCTCGGACGTCCCAGCCACCAGGACCAGTCGGCCTAGGAGGAGCCCGCGACGCGTCCGAGGTCGTCGACGGAGGCCCTCCCGCTACCTGGCCGGTGCCAGGGGCAACGTGTCACCACGGTGCAGCAGCCGCACCTCGGCCGTCGTTCGCCGGTCGCGGACCTCCGTCAGGAAGTTGGACACCGGGGACCTGAACAGGCCGTAGTCGTCGTAGTGGATCGGGACCACGCGGTCCGGGCGGAGCAGCTCGACCAGGTCAACGCCTTGCTTGTGGTCCATGGACAGCAACACGCCGAGCACCCTGGTGCCGCCGAGGTGCAGCAGCGCGAGGTCGAGCGTCGGGAAGCGCAGGCCGATCTCGGCGAGGTCCCCGTGGAGGACGGTGTCGCCGGAGACGTAGACCCGCAGTGGTGTCGCGTCCGCGGTGCGCCGGTACTCCAGCACGGTGCCCATCACCTCGGGCAACAGGCGGTTCAGCGGGCCCGCGGTGTGCCGGGCCGGTACCGCGGTCACCCGCAGGGTCGCGTCCCCGGCGGAGAACGTCTCCTCGGCCCAGGTCCGCAGGCCGACGCAGCCGGTGAACCCGCCACGCCCGAGTTTCGCGGCCGCGTGCCCGGTCGTCACGATCGGCACGTCCCGGTCCAGCTCACGCCGCGCGACCCGGTCGAAGTGGTCGCCGTGCAGGTGGGACAGCACGACCGCGGTGAGCGGCGGGAGGTCGGCGGGCTGTGCGGCGGGTTCGGTGCGCCTGCGCGAGAACAGCCCCTGCCCGAAGTACGACCACTGGCCCTGGTGCATGAAGTTCGGATCGGTCAGCACGGTGAACCCGCCCAGCCGGATCAACGTCGTGGCGGTGCCGATGAACGACACCGAATCGCCCGCGGTCTCCTCGAATGGCATGCGGCGGACGTACCCGGTGGCCGACCGGCTACACGGTCGAAGCGCGGGACAGTTGGCTACTCCTCACCCCAGAGCATGAACGGCACCTCGCGAGCCCGCCGTGCGTGTCCTCGGTCGCCCGATGTCTCCGCGATCCGCGCCAGCACCAGCCGGAACTCCGTCCGGTCGGCGGGGCTCAGGGCCGCCAGCTCATGACCGATCACCTCGATGCCGCGCACGGCCGCGTCCGGGTCGACCTCGTCGTCCTCCGCGTGTTCGAGGAACATCAGGGCCTCGACGATCGCCCGGACGAGCAGCGTGTTGTCCATGCCGGGATTAAACCTCGTCTCCACCTCCGGCCGGCCCGCAGCTGGTCGACCCGGTCAGGCGAGGAAGGTGCGGACCAGCAGGAACACGTTCAGTGCGGAGATGACCGTGGCGACGGCGACGCCGCACATCGTGGTCATGGGCCGGTTCGCGAACCGGCCCATGACGTCGCGGCGGCGGGTCAGCCACACGAGCGGCACGAGCGCGAACGGGATCCCGAACGACAGCACCACCTGGCTGAGCACCAGTGCACGTGTCGGATCCACACCGGCCGCGAGGATCAGCAGGGCGGGTGCCATGGTCACCAGCCTGCGCAGGGCGAGCGGGATGCGCCTGCGCAGGAAGCCGTCCATGACGATCTGCCCGGAGTAGGTGCCGACGCTGGACGCGGCGAGCCCGGAGGCGAGCAGTGCGAGGGCGAACGCCAAGGCCGCGCCAGTGCCGAGGGTGGCGCCGAGCCCGCCGTGCATGTCCTCGAGCGAGTCGGACGGCAGGCCGGTGCCGTGCAGCGCGCTCGCCGCGACGACCAGCATGCTGATGTTGACCAGTCCGGCGAGCCCGAGCGCGACGGAGATGTCGAGTCGTGTGGTGCGCAACGCCCGAGGCACAGCGGACGGCTCCTGGCGCTTGTTGAGCGCGGAGTGCAGGTAGATCACGTGGGGCATCACGGTGGCGCCGAGCATGCCCGCGGCGAGCAGCACGCTGTCCGTGCCGTCGAACCCGGGCACGAGGCCCGCGCCGGCACCGGTGAGCGGTCCGAGCCGCAGGACCTGGTACAGGAACCCGATGAGGACGACGGCGAGCAGGCCGATGATCACCGACTCGAAGCGTCTGCGGCGGGTCGGCTGCAGCAGGAGGATCGCGAACGACACGAACGCGGAGATGCAGGCGGCCGGCATCAGCGGGATGCCGAAGAGCAGGTTGAGCGCGACGGCTGCGCCGACGAACTCGGCGAGGTCGGTGGCCATGGTGACCAGTTCGGCCTGCACCCACAGCATTCCGGTCACCGGCCGGGGGCAGTGCTCGCGGCACTGCGCGGGCAGGCTCCGCCCCGTGACGATCCCGAGTTTGGCGGACAGGTACTGCACGAACATGGCCATCAGGCTGGCGCTGACGATCACCCACAGGAGCAGGTAGCCGTAGCCGGCGCCGCCTGCCATGTTGGTGGCGAAGTTGCCGGGATCGACGTACGCGACGGCGACGACGAACGCCGGGCCGATGAAGGTGGCGACCGAGCGCACCCGGGACGGTGCGGCGGCTTCCGGTGCGCGGGCGACCAGGTCGACCATGCCAGGACTCCTCCGGGTAGGGCGGGTGCCCGCCCACGGCGCGATGTGGGGCAACACGGTGGGCGGGCACCCTGTCTCAGGTGAGCTTCTTGATCGCCTTCTCGATGAGGCCCAGGTTGGCCGGGCTGGTCGCGTACAGCAGCGGGTCCGGTTTCGGTGCGGATGCCTTGCCGCCCAGCGGTTCCGGGTTCTGCAGGTAGCTGAACTCGTGCATGCCGTCAGGTGCGGGGCCGGAAGCCCAGCGGCCCTCCGCGCCGTGGGTGCCGTCGGACAGGTGCCAGATGCTGCCCGCGTGCTCGGCGTGCTCCTCGTCGAACAGGGCGCCCGGCGCGACCGCCGTCTCGAGCCCGTCCTCCTGCAGTTCCTCGATCGCCGCGAGCCACATGTTCTGGTGCACGGTGTCGCGGGCGAGGTTGAACTTCAGCATGTCCCGCACGCCGACGTCGTCGGTCATGTTGTAGAGCCGTGCGGTCTGGAGCCGCCCCTGTGCCTCGGCGGCGACGTTGGCGTGGAAGTCGGCGAGCAGGTTGCCGCTCGCGATGATGTAACGGCCGTTCCACGGCACCCCGTTCGAGTCGGACAGGGTCGGCCCGCCGCCGGAGACGATCGCCTGCTGCGGGTCCATGCCACCGATCACCGCGGCGACGACCGGGTCCTTGCCGACCATCTCGGCGGTGGTCTGGGCGGGTGCGCCTTCCAGCAGGCGCGCCACCATGGTCGCGAGCATCTCGACGTGGCCGATCTCCTCGGTCGCCACGTCCATGATCAGGTCCTTGTACTTGCCCTCCATCCGGCAGTTCCAGCCCTGGAACAGGTACTGCATGGTCACGGTCATCTCGCCGAACGCCCCACCGATCAGCTCCTGGAGCTTCCTCGCGTAGTGCGCGTCCGGCTTCTCCGGCTTCGCCTCGAACTGAAGTTGGCTCGTGTGTCTGAACATGTCCGGCACGCTAGGAACGAGCAGTGACAGGTCCGCCACGACCGGTCCACGGGACCGCCACCGGTGCGTCACCGCGCCGTCGTCAGCGCAGATCGGAACGGTTCAAAAAAAGTCTCCTGGCCGAGCACTGAAACGGCCGGTTCGGGGAATTCGCTTCGAGCCCATGTTCGAGCCGACACTGGGACTTCTCATGACGCCGGAACACATGCACAGCACAGAGGACAAGCCGATGATCACCCTGCGGCTTCTCGACGGTTTCGAGCTGCTGCTGGGCGACGACCAGGTGCCGGTCATCCCGAGCTCGCAACGGATCCTGGCCTACCTCGCCCTGCACGAAGGCTCGGTGCCGAGGCAGACCGTGGCGGCCACGCTCTGGCCGAGGGCGACGGCGCACCGAGCCGCGGCCTGCCTGCGCTCGGCGTTGTGGCGGCTGGTCAAGCCGCCGTATCCGCTCGTCGAGGGCGGCAGGGAGCGGTTGCGGATCGGCACGGCCGTCGACGTCGACGTGGCCAGGATCCGCAGGTTCGTCGCCGAGCGGACGCTGTCCGCGCCGTTCGTGCCGGTGGCCACGCTGGCCGCGGACCTGTTGCCGGGCTGGACCGACGAGTGGGTGGTCGCGGAGAGGGAGTGGTGCCGCCAGATGTGCTTGCGTGCGCTGGAGATGCTCAGCGAACGGTTCATGGCCCGCGGCGACCACTTCCGCGCCCACGAGACCGCGGCCGCCGCGGTGCGCGGCGACCCGTTGCGGGAGAGCGCGCACCGGCGTTTGATCGAGCTGCACCTGGCCGACGGCAACCCGGCGGCGGTGATGCGGCAGTACGCGGCGTACCAGGAGCTGCTCTGGACCGAGCTGGGGATGGCGCCGTCACCGGAGATCCGCAGGCTCGTCGCGACGGTGCTTCCCGAGTAGCGGAACGCGGCTGCCGGCACGAGGTGGAGAGCCTATGACCGTGATCGAGTTCCTGGCGGCAGGCGGTGCGGAGAACCTGTGGTCGGCGCGCACTCAGATGGCCCTGTCGCTGGGGTGGCACATCGTCTTCGCGTGCTTCGGCATCGCGTTCCCCGCGATCGTGGTGTTCACCGAGTGGCTCGGCCACCGGCGTGGTGACGCGGTGCTGACCGGCCTCGCCCACACCTGGGCCAAGGCGATGGGTGTGCTGTTCGCGGCAGGCGCGGTGTCGGGGACGCTCCTGTCGTTCGAGATGGGGATCCTGTGGCCCGGACTGATGGACCGGTTCGGCGAGGTGTTCGGGTTTCCGTTCGTGCTCGAGGGTTTCGCCTTCTTCGTCGAGGCGATCTTCGTCGGCGTCTACCTGTTCGGGTGGGACCGCCTGTCACCGAGGGCGCACATGCTGAGCGCGCTGCCGATGGTCGGCGCGGGAATCGCGGGTGCGTTCTTCGTGGTGTCGGCCAACGCGTGGATGAACAACCCCACCGGGTTCCGCCTCGACGCGCGCGGGGAGGTGGTCGACGCCCGGCCCTGGGCCGCCATGTTCGGGCCGTCGACGTGGCCGCAGTTCACCCACATGTGGCTGGCGGCGTTCATGGTCACCGGGTTCCTGGTCGCCTCGGTGTACGCGGTGGGGATGCTGCGCGGCCGGCGGGACGGCCACCACCGCGCGGGGCTGCTCATCCCCCTCACGGTGGCCGCGATCGCCACGCCGGTGCAGATCGGCGTCGGGGACTGGATCGCGAACACGGTGGCCGACAACCAGCCGGCGAAGCTGGCGGCGATGGAGGGCCAGTACGAGACCACCGCCGGGGCCGGGCTGTCGATCGGCGGGATCTACCAGGACAACAAGCTGCGGTACGCGCTGGAGATCCCCTACGGGCTGTCGTTGCTGATCCACCACGACCCGGACGGCGTGGTGCCGGGGCTCGAGGAGGTGCCTGCCGACGAGCGGCCCCCGGTCAACGTGGTGCACCTCGCCTACAACGTCATGGTCGCCATCGGCCTGGCGTTGCTGGCACTGGCGGCGTGGTTCGGTCTGGTGTGGTGGCGCAGGCGGCGGCTGCCGAGAACCGCCTGGTTCCTGCGGGCCGCCGCCGTGGCCGGTGTCGCGGCGGTGGTGGCGATGGAGGCGGGCTGGATCACCACCGAGGTCGGCAGGCAGCCGTGGATCGTCCACGGCCTCATGCGCACCGAGGACGCGGTCAGCCCCGCGGCCGGACTGAGCTGGGGGCTGGTGGCGGTGATCGCCGTGTACACCGTGCTCACCGTCTTCACCGTCGTGGTGTTGCGCGGGCTCGCGCGAGGTCGCGACACCCTTGCCCCGCAAGAGCAGGAGGCGGCGCGATGACGCTCGCCGAAGCCGTGCTGGGCGCGGCGTTCACCGGTCTGGTCGCCTACGCGTTGTTCGGTGGCGCGGACTTCGGCGGCGGGGTGTGGGACCTGCTCGCGGGCGGCACGGAACGCGGCCGGCGCACGCGCGAACGGGTCGAGCGCTCGATCGGGCCGGTGTGGGAGGCCAACCACGTCTGGCTGATCTTCGTGTTGGTGGTGCTGTGGACCGGGTTCTCCGGCGTGTTCGCCGCGGCCGTCACCACGCTCTACCTCCCGCTCACCCTCGCCGCGTTCGGGATCATCGCGCGCGGCGCGGCGTTCGCCTACCGCAAGAGCGTCGACACGCTCGGCATGCGCCGGTTCTTCGGTGCCGCGTTCGCGGTGTCCTCCCTGCTCACCCCGTTCTTCTTCGGAGCCGTCGTCGGCGGGGTGGCCGCGGGCCGGGTCCCTCCCGGCATCGCCGCCGGGAACGTGATCGGCAGCTGGGTCAACCCGACCTCGTTCCTCGGCGGCACCCTCGCGGTCCTGGTGTGCGCCTACCTGGCCGCCGTCTTCCTGTGCGGCGACGCCCGCCGGGACGGCGAGGACGACCTGGCCGAGGTGTTCCGCCGCCGCGCCCTGGTCACCGCTGTGGTCACCGGCGCGGTCGGCCTGGCGGGCATCGCCGTGCTGCGCACCGACGCACCGCTGCTGTTCGACGGGCTGACCGGCCGCGGCCTGCCCGTCGTGGCGCTGTCGGTCGTCGCGGGCCTGACCGCGCTCTGGCTGCTCATGACCCGCCGCTACATCGCCGCGCGGCTCGCCTCCGCGCTCGCCGTGACGGCGATCCTGGTCGGGTGGCCGGTGAGCCAGTACCCGTACCTGCTCCCACCCGCACGGACGGTCGACGAGGCGGCGGCCGGCCGGCCCACGCTCCTCGCACTGCTCATCGCCCTGTGCGCGGGCGCGGCCATCCTGGTGCCTGCCCTCGTCTACCTGTACGTCCTGTTCCAGCGCACGCCGTCCGAGCGCCAGGAGGGCGGTCACCCGCCCGGGTGAAAGGCCTTGGTGCCTGCCGTCTGGCGGTGCGGTTCCAGTTCGTTCCGCTGCTCCTCCGCACGCGCCACGAGCCGGTCGAAGTCGATGTCGGTGAGACGGGCGCCCAGGTCCGCGAGGTCGCGCAGGGTGGCCCACATCTGTTTCTTGCCGTTGATGCCCATGGTCAGCATCTCCAGCTCCTCGAACCGGCTGAGTGGCGAGTAGGTGCGCAGCCTGCCGTTCCGCTTGAGCCTGCCGACGCGTTCGGCCACCATGACCGCGGTGTTCTTCACCGGGTTCGGCGTGATCCGCAGCCGGTCCATGATCGTCCGGAACGTGTCGACGTCCTCCGCGATGGCCTTGGCCACGCGGTCGAGCGCCGCACCCGTCTCGGTGTCCTGGTTGTTGCGTGCCGCCCGTCTGGCCAGTTCACGCCAGCCGATGCCCAATGCCAGCTGATCACACAGGTAAATGCGAAGAAATTGGTCCATAGTGTGGTTCGTACCCGGATTATCTCGCCGGAATCCGGATAGCCGGCGCGAACATTCGCACCCGCTGCCTCGCGTGTACCCCGGCGAGAAGTGAGGTATCCCCGGAACCGGGGCGATCGTTGTGGAGATGGGCTGTGGCGCCGATTTCTATGCCTGACCTGCCGGAAGGTCCGCGCCGGAGGATGGTCGGGGTGTTGTTCTCCTGTTATGAGCAGGCTGGCAGGCCGTCGCTGGCGGCCATCGAGGAGTGGATCGGTGCTCATCCCGGCCTGCCCGGGACGGCCAGCAAGGAGACCATCCGCCGGATGCTGCTGGGGCTCGCGGTCCCGCTCACCTGGGACATGGCGGACACCGTGTACCTCGCGTTGTGCGGGATGGCGGGCCGGGACCCGGACGAACCGGTCGATGACCGGCGGGACGGTCCGGCGGGGCTGTCGAGGCAGGAGGCGTTCCACCGGTACTGGCAGGCCGCCGTGGCGGTGTCATGATCGAGGGTTCTCGCGGGTGAACGAGACCGATTCGCCGGGCAGGTCGACGGCCTGGACCCGCCACCCGGCGTCGCCCCATGACTTGCCCTGCACGAGATACCCGTTCCCCCACCACGTTCGCCGGTGGTACGCGGACCTCGGCAGTCCGCCGACCAAGGCCGACAGCTCCGCGAAGCTCAACCGCACCACCGACTCGCCCCGGCGCGCTGCCGCCATGAGCAACTCGGTCAGGGGGAGGTACTTGCCACCTGCCATGTTCTGCCCCCGGGGTCCGCTCGTAGCGCTCGATCCCGTCGGCGTACCCCCGGACCCAGCGCGTAACCGGAGCACCGCACCGGCGGGGCCGAAGGACCCGGCAAACGTTGGTGGACAGCTAGGGCGTGTCGAGTGTTCTTTCGTTGTCCGGCGGCTGGACTTCGATGATCGACCCGGTGGCGATGAAGTCGACCGGGCCCGCGTCCTCGTGCTGGGGCAGCCGGACCCCGACCCACAGTTGCCCCGAGACCGGTTCCGCGAGAACGGGACCGACCACCACGGCCATGCGGCGCCGCTCCGGGTCGCGGTCGCTCGCCGCGACCCGGTAGACCACCATCGACCCGTGTTCGGGTTCGTGCGCCGCCGGAATCATGGAGCTTTCCTCCTCATCGTGAATTCCCGTTCACGGGCATACCCGTGACGCGGGTACTGACACGTGGCCGGCACGAGCTGTAACCGGATTTCGCGGGCACCCGTCGGGCGCCCGCCCCGGGCGTCACGGAGACACACACGGCGACGGTCGGCGACCGTGTCCATAATGTTTGTTTGTGAAACGTATGGGGGTGAGATCGTCATGACGACGGGACTGGGCATCGCCGCGCGCCCGGCTGGTCGCGGCCTGGTTGTTCAGGTGACCGGGATTCTCGGTGATGGCGAGGGCGACCACGCGTCGTTGCGGGGTGTGGTATCGGCACTGCCACCACCGGAAGTGGCCGTGTTCGACCTGCGCGAGGTCCAGCTGCTGACGGTCGCCGGGGTACGTGAGTTGTTGACCGTGGCGCGGACCCTCGGCGCGCGCGGAGTGCGCTGCGGCGTCGTGGTCGACGCGGGCGGCGCCGTCGGCTCGGTGCTGCGGGCGGCGGCGCTGCCGTCGGAACTCGACGTGTTCGACGCCGTGGACGAAGCGCTGACCGGCGTGCCGCGGCAACCCGAGGTGGACTCGCCCTCCGGATCTGACCTGGACGAGCTCGCGGTGCGGTTCACGTCGTTGACGCAGATGCTGATAAAGGACACCACGGTCGACGCGACACTGCGCAGGGTCGTGGGCGCGGCCCGGTCCATCGTGCCAGGAGCAGACCTGGTGAGCGTCACTCTGCGCGATCCGGCGGGAGTGTTCTTCACCCCGGTGGAGACCAGCGCGGTGGCCGGCACGCTGGACCGGGTCCAGTACCGGACCGGGCAGGGCCCGTGCCTCGACGCCGCCCGCCCCGACGGTCCCGCGTACGCGGCCAGTGACGACCTGGCCACCGAGGTCCGCTGGCCCCACTTCGTCAAGGCGGCCGCCGAGCACGAGGTGACCGCGGTGCTCTCCACCGACCTGCACACCCACGGACCCGTCGCCGTTGGCGGCGCGCTCAACATCTACTCCACGAAGGCCCGCGGCCTTGACGACCACGACCGGCACGCCGCGCTGTTGCTGGCCACCCACGCCGCACTGGCCCTGGCCCACACCGTCGCCACCGAACAAGCCATGCTGCACAACCAGAACCTGCACCGCGCGAGCGAAAGCCGTGACGTGATCGGCCAGGCGAAAGGCATCCTCATGGCCCGGCAGGGGATGACCGCCGACGAAGCGTTCGAGGTGCTGAGCCACACCTCCCAGAACCTCAACATAAAACTCGTCGATCTCGCCCGCACCCTCGCCCACCACCCCGACAGTCTCGACACACCCGTACGCCCACGGCGGTAATCACCACTTCGAGTGAAACCCTGACGCCGCAGGCGACCGCGGTCCTGAGCCGTGGTTCACGGCTCGTGCCGCGGGTAGCCCGTCGCATGGGACTTCATGAGATCCTGCGGCGTACCGAGTCGGTCACCGCGGTGGACGAACCCGCAGGCGCGCTCGCGCGCACCATCGCCAAGATCCTCCCGAGGAAGGCCGCAGAGCTTCTGCGCGGATCCTGGCTCGGGCATCCGGTGCACCCGCTGCTCGTGACGTTGCCGATCGGTGCGTGGACCAGTTCCGCCGTGCTCGACTGCCTCGGCAGGCGCACCGCGGCACGCCAGCTGATCGGCCTCGGTCTCGCCGCCGTGCCGGTGACGGTGCTGGCAGGCGCCGCCGACTATCCCGACCTGACCACCGCGCAGCGGCGAACCGGGGTGGCGCACGCCGCGGTGAACTCGGTGGCCACCGCCTTCCTCCTCGCCTCGTACGTCTGCCGTACTCGTGGCAAGCACCAGGCGGGCATCGCCCTGAGTGCGGTCGGCCTGGTCACGCTGAGCATCGGTGGTGCACTCGGCGGCCACCTGGCCTACGCACAAGGCGGCGGGGTCTACCGGTACCAGGAGCCACCGTTCGTCCGGCACACCGAACCTGCGACGGCCTCCTGACCCACGACAAAGTCGGCAACGGCTGAGCGGCGCCCCTCCGTGGGGCGCCGCTCGGGTGACACAGCCGTCAGGAACGGTTGTCCTGCACGGAGTTCCTGGCCTCGCCCGCACGGTCGGTGACGTCCTCGACGGCCGACCGGGTGTCGTCGCGGACGGTCTGCGTGGCGTCCGCCGCGGTCGACTTCACGGCCTCCGCCGCGTGCTGTGCCGGCTCCCGCAGGTTCTCCTTGAGGTCCTCGGCGACGTTGCTGACCTGTTCCTTGACCGCGCCGCTGTGGTCACTCGCCCACTTGGTCGCCTGTTCGGCGAGTTCCTGTTCCTGCTTGCTCGGCGGCGCCAGCGTCGACAGGAGCCAGCCGGCGCCGAACGCGATGAGTCCGGCCGCGATGGGGTTGCCCTCGGTGCCACGGCGGACCGCCTGCGGGGCTTCCCGCACCGTTTCCTTGGCGCCCTGGGCGGTCTCGCGCATCGACTGTGCGGCGTCGTCGGCCATCGACGATGCCGAGTCCGCGGTGTCGGAGGCCGAGCCCATCACGCGGTCCCGCATGGTGTACATGGCACCCCTTGCCCGGTTCATCCTCCGCTGCACGACCCGGGACGGCGTGACCTTCTCGGCGAGCAGGTCGACGTCGGTGCTCAGGTTGTGCTGGGTGCGTTCGATCTGGCTGCGAAGCCGGTCGGGATCGGTGGTCATGACATGTTTCCTTTCAGCGCGTCCGGGACCTGCTTCATGGTGTCCACGGTGCGTTCGGGCGTCGGGTTCATGGCGCGAAGCGTGCGGCGCCCGGTCGCGAACAGGACGGCGCCCGCGATGGCCCAGAGCACCGCGACGATGAGTGCGGCGAGGCCCTCGTCCATCACGTTGGCGAGGGCCCCCCACACGGCGATCGACAGGAACAGCACGCAGAGCCAGGCGGCCATGCCCGCGCCCGCCATCATCCCCGCGCCCTTGCCGGCTTTACCTGCTTCCGCGCGGATCTCTGCCTTGGCCAGCAGGACCTCCTGCCGCATCAGCGTGGAAAGGTCCCTGGACACGCTGCCGAGCAGGTCGCCGACCGACATGTCCTCGACGTCCGGCCGTTCTCTCGCGCTGCCGGGACTTCCGGTGGGGGTGTTCATCGGTTCACCGGCCCCCTCTGCGGGTCCCACGTCTGCACGGCGGGCGGCACCGGCGATGGCGGATAGGCGGGCACCTCCGGACTGTCGTAGGGCGGGGTCGCCGCGTGCCGCGGCGGGGTGGGTTCGGACGGCCACGACGGCGACCGCCGTTCGGCGCCGTCGCGCCCGTCGCCGGTACCGGAGTCGTCGCTCCGCGCGGCGATCGCGCCGCGGGTCAGGCGCCCGACAGCCACACCGGCGAGTGCCGCCCCGAGGAGGAACACGCCGGGCTTGCGGCGGGCGAACCGTCGTACCTCGTCGAGGAGGTCGCCGGGTTCGCGGTGCTCGAGCCACGACGCCGCGCTCTGGGTGCGGTCCGCGACCTGCCGCGCGACCTCTGACGCGACTCCTTGCTCCTCGGTCTTCTCCGACATCTGCCGCAGCTGCGTGGCGAGGGTGTGCAGCCCGTCGGCCGCCCGCTGCTGGCCCTGTCTGGCCTGACCGGTCAGCTGTTCCCTGCTTTCACGCAGGAGATCGCGGGCTTGCTGTTTGGTCTCCTCGGCGACCCGGCTCGCCTGCTCCCCGACGGTGCCTGCGACCTCGCCGCCCTTGTCCGTCGCGGTCCTGGCGACATCGGCCGCCTCGTCCCGCGCGACCTCGGGTGTCGAACGTTGTTGCGATTCCGGTGATGTGGGACCACCGTACTGCTGTGTCATCGTGCGCCTCCACGTCAAGTCGGTTCGTGGTGGCGCAAGGCATACCCTGGCCGGGAAGTCATATTCCGTCGTCGCGGGATTTCACCGAACTCGGGGTCCGCGCCCTGGTCCGGGGCCGCGATGCCCGCGTACATCAGTTGCGCCAGGGTGGCGTGGACGGCGATGGCGACACCGAGCAGCACCAGACGTGCGGGCACACCGGGGCGGTGCGGAGCGGGATCCGGGCCCGCGATGAGCCACGCGAACAGGTAGCCGGCGACGAGGAAGTGCAGGTGCACTAGGTGATGGCGGTCTCGTTGTGGGTGGTGACCTGGTAGAGCGGCGTGGTGTAGAGCGCGACGAGGCCACCGAGGTTGAGCAGCAGGACCGCGGCCGGGCAACCCGATCTCGGACACGTCGCCGTGAGTTCCGGACGAAGCGCGCGCGTTCACCGCCACCGGTTCACCTCTCACCGTGGTCCGATCGAACGCATACCCCGGTGAGGAGTGGCGAAACTGGTCGGACGGGCGTGTACTCGAAGGTGGATCGGCTGGGACAGGAAGGGCCGACGATGACGTCCGACCGTGTGCTGCGGCTGTCCATCCTGCGTGGGTGCGAGGGCTTCGGCGCGACCGGGTTCGTCCACACTCGACGAGGTCGAGGTCGAGGTGGTCCGCTATGCCGGGAGTCCCCGGCAGTGAGCGTGCTGGTGTTCCTCGGCGGCGCGGCGGGAAGGCGCTTCCGCGACACCGTGTTCGACTCAGGACCGTAGCCAGTCGAGCACGGAGTCGTAGACGGTGTCGTGGTTCAGCAGGTCGAAGTGGTGCAGGCCGCCGAGCCATCGGTGGTCCGCCGTCTGCGTGCGGTCGCCCGCACTGGCCGGGGTCACGAGCAGATCGCCGATCAGCCGCGCCGACAGACTGGTCTGCGAGCGGGCGAGTGTCACGAACACGAAGCACTGCCGCACGCCGGGAGGCGGGGTCGGCGCCGTCTTCGGGGCGGAACCGGTTGGCTGGCTCCGGTGTACGTGCCCGAGGGCGAGGTCCTTGATGCCGTCGCTGCGCAGGGCGAGGAGACGGGCCAGCGGCGCGGTGATGATGAACCGGTCCAGCACACTGCCCGCCCATGCCGCGACGCGTTCGAGGTGCGCCCCTGTGTGCGGGGTGCCGAGGCACACCACTTTGATCACCCGCGAAAGCCACGCGCGGCCCTGTTCGTGCGCCTGCAGCACCGCGCTGCGCACCACCAGACCACCCATGGAGTGGCCGACGAGCACGAGATCGGTCACGGGCACGGGCCAGGCGTCGACGAGGTCGGAGAGCAGGCCGACGAGCTCGTTCCCGTTGTCGCTCACGCGCCGGCCGGTGTTGTAGCGGAGGTAGACCGGCGTGCTGGGCAGGTCGACGGCGAGACGGCTGCCGAAGTCGGTGCCGGTGCGGGACTTCTCCGGTGCGGGCTGGTGGAACCAGGAACGTTCGGTTTCGACCAGCCCGTGGACGAACACCACCACCCGTCCGGACGCGCGGGGGAACTCCGCCGCGATCGCGTCCCCGGTCACCTCGACAGGCCGTCCCTCGACGCGAACGGTCATCGCGGCGGGCAACGTGCCACCGCGGGCGTCCGCGTTCTCACCGAACACCCCGTTCGCGATGCCGACGGCACGCTGGCCAACGCCGGACTCCGCCACCAGCCGCACTGGCGCGGTCGCGACGTTCACGACCTCGTCGAACACCTTGGGAAGATCGGGAAGTAGAACCCACCCTCTGCCGCTCACCGTGCCACCTTCGACTCAGGTCGTCGCCAGGTGACGACCGCGAAGCCGTGCATACCCGCACCGGCGAAGCTCACACCTGAGGTGAACGTAATTTTGACTTGTTCCAGATAATCGTTCTATGGTCGTGGCGTGACGGTGGACTTCGAGGCACAGCTGCGGGCGGTCTCGTTGCGCGTGACCCGGCCCCGGCTGGCGGTGCTGGCCGCGCTGCGCGACCATCCGCACGTGGACACGCACACGGTGATCGCGCTGGTGCGCGACGAGCTGCCCACCGTGTCCCACCAGGCGATTTACGATGTGCTGCAGGCGCTCACCGACGTCGGTCTGGTGCGTCGCATCCAGCCCGCGGGCGCGACCGCGCGCTACGAGTCCAGGGTGGGCGACAACCACCACCACGTCGTGTGCCGCTCGTGCGGCGCGATCGCGGACGTCGACTGTGCCGTCGGCCACGCCCCCTGTCTCACCGCCTCGGACGACCACGGGTTCGTGGTCGACGAGGCGGAGGTCGTCTACTGGGGAACCTGCCCCCGCTGTGCGACCGCACCCACCTCCTAAAGATCCGCCACATCGGAAGGAAGTAGATGAGCTCCACCCAGGACAATGCCCCGTCCAGCGCTCAGGGCGTGGACGAGAAGGCGGCGGCCGGCTGCCCGGTCGCGCACGATTCCGTGACCGCCCACGGCAGTGAGAGCGAGAACCCGGCGATCGACTCGCCGACCCCGAAGACGGGTGGCCGTCCGCGCACGAACAGGGACTGGTGGCCCAACCAGCTCGACCTCTCCGTGTTGCACACCCACTCGTCGAAGAGCAACCCGCTGGGGGAGAACTTCAGCTACGCCAGGGAGTTCGCCACGCTCGACGTCGAGGCGCTCAAGCGTGACATCGGCGACGTGCTCACCACGTCGCAGGACTGGTGGCCCGCCGACTTCGGCCACTACGGCGGCCTGATGATCCGGATGAGCTGGCACGCCGCGGGCACCTACCGCATCCACGACGGCCGCGGCGGCGCGGGCGACGGCGGTCAGCGTTTCGCCCCGCTCAACAGCTGGCCGGACAACGCCAACCTCGACAAGGCGCGCAGGCTGCTGTGGCCGGTCAAGCAGAAGTACGGCCAGAAGATCTCGTGGGCCGACCTGCTCGTGCTCGCGGGCAACGTCGCACTGGAGTCCATGGGCTTCAAGACCTTCGGCTTCGGCTTCGGCCGCGAGGACGTCTGGGAGCCGGAGGAGATCATCTGGGGCCCGGAGGACGCCTGGCTGGGTGACGAGCGCTACGTCAGCGAGTCGGAGATGTCGCCCGACGTCGGCGCGACCGAGATGGGCCTCATCTACGTCAACCCCGAGGGCCCGCGCGGCAACGCCAACCCGCAGGAGGCGGCGCACTTCATCCGGGAGACGTTCCGCCGGATGGCGATGAACGACGAGGAGACCGTCGCCCTCATCGCCGGTGGTCACACCTTCGGCAAGACCCACGGCGCGGGCGTCTCGGACGGCCACGTCGGCGCGGAGCCCGAGGGGGCCCCGCTGGAGGCGCAGGGGCTCGGCTGGCTCTCCACCCACGGCAGCGGCAAGGGCGCGGACACGATCACCAGCGGTCTAGAGGTGACGTGGACCGACGTGCCGACGACGTGGAGCAACCGCTTCTTCGAGATCCTCTTCGGCTACGAGTGGGAGCTGACCACCAGCCCCGGCGGCGCCAAGCAGTGGGTGGCGAAGACCGACGACGAGATCATCCCGGACGCCTTCGACCCGTCGCGGAAGCACCGCCCGACGATGCTGACCACCGACCTGTCGCTGCGCGTCGACCCGGCGTACGAGAAGATCTCGCGCCGCTTCCTCGAGCACCCGGACGAGTTCGCGCTGGCCTTCGCCAAGGCCTGGTACAAGCTGCTGCACCGCGACATGGGCCCGGTCAGCCGTTTCCTGGGGCCGTGGGTCGCCGAGCCGCAGCTGTGGCAGGACCCGGTGCCCGCCGTCGAGGGCGACCTCGTTGGTGACGCCGACATCGCGGCACTCAAGGCGAAGGTCCTCGAGTCCGGCCTCACGACCGCCCAGCTGGTGAGCACCGCGTGGGCCTCCGCCGCGAGCTTCCGGTCCACCGACAAGCGCGGCGGCGCCAACGGCGCCCGGATCCGGCTCGAGCCGCAGCGCGGCTGGGAGGTCAACCAGCCGGTCGCGGCCGTGGTGGACGCCCTCGAGGGCATCCAGCGGGAGTTCAACGAGGCGGGCGGCGCGCAGATCTCGCTCGCCGACCTGATCGTGCTGGCCGGTTCGGCCGCGGTCGAGAAGGCGGCCCGCGACGCGGGCGTCGAGGTGACCGTGCCGTTCCACCCGGGCCGCACCGACGCCACCCAGGAGCAGACCGACGTCGAGTCGTTCTCGGTCCTCGAGCCCAAGGCCGACGGGTTCCGCAACTACCTGCGTGCCGGGGAGAAGCTCCAGCCGGAGGTGCTGCTCGTCGACCGCGCGTACCAGCTCGACCTGACCGCGCCCGAGATGACCGTGCTCGTCGGCGGCCTGCGCTCCCTCGGGGCCAACGTCGGCGGCACCCCGCACGGTGTCCTCACCGACCGGCCCGGCGTGCTCTCCGGCGACTTCTTCACCAACCTGCTCTCGCCGGGCACCCGGTGGCAGGCGTCGGAGACCGAGGAGAACGTCTACGAGATCCGCGACGCGGCGACCGACCAGGTGAAGTGGACCGCCACCGCGGTCGACCTCATCTTCGGCTCCAACTCCCAGTTGCGGGCACTCTCGGAGGTCTACGCCAGCCAGGACGCCCAGGAAAGGTTCGTCGCCGACTTCGTCGCGGCGTGGACCAAGGTCATGGAGCTCGACCGGTTCGACCTCGCCTGACCCGCTTCATCGATGAGCCCGGCCGATCCGTCAGGATCGACCGGGCTCATCTGTGTTTCGGCGCCGCCCCGGCGTTCCGGTGCCACTGGCGGCCGAGCCAGGCGGACAAATCGGAATTGGGTGGCATACCCGGAGGCGCGGTGGGTAGTCACGCGGCGAGGTGGCCCCGGCCGGTGAGTTCTCACGCGGTCGGTGTCACGACTTTCCTCCGGACGAAGGAGAAATCGTCATGACCGATTCCCGAGCTTCCACCGCGACCCACCCGGTGCGGACGGCCGCCATGGTGGTCGCCGCCGTGTTCCTGCTCGTCGGGGTGGCGGGGTTCATACCCGGTGTCACGACGGACTACGACGGGATGACCTTCGCGGGGCACGAGTCGACCGCGATGTTGCTGGGCGTCTTCCACGTCTCGATCCTGCACAACATCGTGCACCTGTTGTTCGGCATCGTGGGTCTCGCGCTGGCGAGGTCGGTGTCCGGTGCGACCGGGTTCCTGATCGGTGGCGGTGCGGTGTACCTGGTGCTGTGGCTGTACGGAGTCGTGATCGACCACGACAGCCCGGCCAACTTCGTGCCGCTCAACACCGCCGACAACTGGCTGCACCTGTTCCTCGGCGTCGGCATGGTCGGTCTGGGCCTGGCGCTGCGCCGCGCCGGCACCAGGGGAGCACGAGCATGAGATGGCTGCGTGCCGGAGCCGTGCTCGGGGTGGCGGTGGCCGCCTCGGGCGCGGTCCTCCGCCGGCACACCGACGAGGACGACACCTCGCGATGGCTTGTGGTGACAGTGAACGCCGAACCGGACGCGGTGGCCGGGGACCCTCGGTTCACCGAGGCGTTCGCCGCTTTCGGCGATGACGTGGAGACGAGGGTCGCGGCGGCTCCTGGCGAGCGGGGCACCGAGGTGGCGGCCCGTGTCCGGCAGGCACCGGCCCGGGCGACCGCGAGGATGGCCGGGCACGACCCCCGGCAGGACGTGCGGCGCACGCTGCGGGACGTCAAGTCGTTGCTGGAAACGGGCGACGTGCTCCGGACGGATCCACCGACCACGGGCAAGCCGACGCCCGGCGGCGCGCTCGTGCGGCTGTTCACGCGCCGGGCGGGTGGGGAGGGACGGCTGTGAAAGCGGTGTGCTGGCAGGGAGTGAACAAGCTGAGCACGGAGACCGTGCCGGACCCGGAGCTGCGCAACGAACAGGACGTCATCGTCAAGGTGCGGTACAGCACGACGTGCGGTTCCGACCTGCACCTCATCGGTGGGTACGTCCCGGCCATGCAGGCAGGCGACGTGCTGGGCCACGAGTTCCTCGGTGAGGTGGTGGAGACCGGCGCCGCCGTGCGGAAACACAAGGTCGGCGACCGGGTGGTGGTCGCGTCGTTCATCGGGTGCGGCGGGTGCTGGTACTGCCGCAACGACCTGTGGTCGCTGTGCGACAACACGAACACCAACCCCGGGATCGCGTCGATGGCCTACGGCTACGAACCGGGCGGCATCTTCGGCTACTCCCACGCGATGGGCGGCTTCCGCGGCAGCCACGCCGAGTACATCCGGGTGCCCTTCGCCGACCACGGCGCGTTCCCCGTGCCGCCCGAGGTGGACGACCGGAGCGCCCTGTTCGCGTCCGACTCGGTGCCGACCGGGTGGATGGGCGCGGACCTCGGCGGTGTCGCCGCGGGCGACGTCGTCGCGGTCTGGGGGTGCGGCGCGGTGGGGCAGATGGCGGCGCGCGCGGCGATGTTGCTCGGCGCGGAGCGGGTGATCGCGATCGACCGGATCCCGGAGCGCCTCGCCATGACCGAGCAGTACATCGGCGCGGAGACTATCGACTACTCCACCACCGACGTCGGGGCGGAGCTGCGCGAACGCACCGGGGGGCGTGGCCCGGACGTGTGCGTCGAGGCGGTCGGCATGGAGGCCCACAGCGCAGGCCCGCACCACGTCTACGACCAGGTGAAGCAACAGCTGCGGCTGCAGTCCGACCGGCCGACGGCGGTCCGCGAGGCCATCCACGCCTGCCGCAAGGGCGGTACGGTCTTCGTCCTCGGCGTGTTCGGCGGGCTGGTCGACAAGTTCCCGCTCGGCGCGGTGATCAACAAGGGCCTGACCGTCCGCGGCGCGCAGCAGCACGGCCAGCGCTACATCCCGATGCTGCTCGACCGCATCGCCAGGGGCGAGATCAGCACCGCCCACCTCGTCACCCACGAACTGTCCCTTGAGGACGGCGCGAAGGGCTACGACCTGTTCAAGCACAAGAAGGACGGCTGCGTCCGGGCGATCTTCGACCCGGCCGCCAGTGCGTGACCCCGTGGATCCGGCGTTCGGCAGGCGCGCCGCCGGTGGTCGTCGTGCGAGTTCGGCGGCGCGCGCGAGGGGAGTGCGGACATGAGCATCACGATCAGACCGACAGCGGTCCCGGGATCCCCCGCGCCCCGGGTTTCCCGGGGCGCGGCGTTCCTGCGGGTGTTCCAGACCACCGACCACAAGCAGATCGGTGCTCTCTACCTGGTCACCTCGTTCGGGTTCTTCCTGGTCGGTGGGGTGATGGCGCTGCTGATGCGGGCGGAGCTGGGTCATCCTGGCCTGCAGTTCCTGTCACCGGAGCAGTACAACCAGCTCTTCACCATGCACGGCACGATCATGATGTTGCTGTACGCGACACCGACGGTGTTCGGGTTCGCCAACGTGATCCTGCCCCTGCAGATCGGCGCGCCGGACGTGGCGTTTCCCCGCCTCAACGCGTTGTCGTACTGGCTGTTCCTGTTCGGCGGCCTGGTGACCGTCGGCGGGTTCCTTACCCCGGGCGGGGCGGCGGACTTCGGCTGGTTCGCCTACACGCCGTTGTCACGCATGGAGTACTCACCGGGACCGGGCGGGAACCTGTGGACGATCGGGCTGATCCTCAGCGGCCTGGGCACGATCCTGGGCGCGGTGAACATGCTGACGACGGTGATCTGCCTGCGCGCGCCGGGGATGACGATGTGGCGGATGCCGATCTTCACGTGGAACATCTTCTTCACCTCCATCCTGGTGCTGATCGCGTTCCCGGTGCTGACCGCGGCGCTGTTCGGGCTGCTCGCCGACCGGTTGCTGGGAGCGCACGTGTTCGACCCGGCCTCGGGCGGGTCGATCCTGTGGCAGCACCTGTTCTGGTTCTTCGGCCACCCCGAGGTCTACATCGTGGCGCTGCCGTTCTTCGGCATCGTCAGCGAGATCATCCCGGTGTTCAGCCGAAAACCCCTGTTCGGGTACAAGGGCCTGGTGTTCGCCACCATCGCCATCACGGCGCTGTCGATGACGGTGTGGGCACACCACATGTTCGCCACCGGCGCGGTGCTGCTGCCGTTCTTCGCGTTCCTGTCGTTCATGATCGCGGTGCCGACCGGGATCAAGTTCTTCAACTGGATCGGCACCATGTGGAAGGGGCAGCTGACCTTCGAGTCACCGATGTTGTTCTCGATCGGGTTCATGGTGACGTTCCTGTTCGGCGGGCTGACCGGGGTGCTGCTCGCCGCGCCGGCCATCGACTTCCACGTCCACGACACCTACTTCGTGGTCGCGCACTTCCACTACGTGCTGTTCGGCACGATCGTGTTCGCCACGTTCGCGGGAATCTACTTCTGGTTCCCGAAGATGACCGGGCGGATGCTGGACGAGCCGTTGGGCCGCCTGCACTTCTGGACGACCTTCATCGGGTTCCACACCACCTTCCTCGTCCACCACTGGCTGGGCGCTCAGGGCATGCCGCGCCGGTACGCCGACTACCTGCACACCGACCAGTTCACCACCCTGCACGCGGTCTCGACGATCGGGTCGTTCATCCTCGGCGCGTCGGTGCTGCCGTTCCTGTGGAACGTGTTCCGCAGCTACCGCTTCGGCGAACGGGCCGATGCGGACGATCCGTGGGGCTTCGGGAACTCCCTCGAATGGGCGACCTCCTGCCCGCCCCCGCGTCACAACTTCACCGAACTGCCGAAGATCCGCTCCGAGCGGCCCGCGTTCGAGCTCCACTACCCGGACATGGTCGAACGCTTCCGTGAGGAATCCCAAGGGCATCCCAAGGGAGAAGGCGGCCGCCTGCCCGCGCCGTCCGAAGTCGGTGCCGCCGCGACACAACCGGACGACCAGGACGACAACACCGACCCCCGCGGCAAGTAACCAACCCCAGGAGAGAACGAAGACCCACTCTCCGCCGACTGCCGGGTTGGCCCGTCGTCAGCGGGGTACCAGGGGAGCGGAGGACGACGAAAGGAGATCTGATGGCCACCGGCGAGACCGGCTTCGACGACGTGACGTTCGACCTCATTTCCGTGCAGTACCACTCACTCAAGGCCGGGCACGACTACGGCCAGTACGTCCGCGACGCGGAGAACGCGGACCGGAACGACATCGCCGAGTTCTTCCGCAAGGTCATGGCGGAGGATTCGGCCAGGGCGAAGCAGTGCCACGAGTTCCTCAAGGAGCTTTCCGGCAGTGCGGAGTCCGGCCCCGCGGTCAGCTGAGCCAGCTCCACCGTGGCCTGCCGACGCGACGGTGTCGGCAGGCCACAGTGGACTCGGCGGCCGCGGCGGCGGGCACCTGACCACCTGCTCGGCCGAGATCGCGGTTGCGACACGACTGCGACCTGGCGGGGACGGCACGGCCATGGGGCCGCGGCACAGTCGGGGCCATGACAGACCTTCAGCAGGCCGCGGCCCGCCGGGTCGCGGGCCCGCGCCTGCCCGCCCTGGACGGGTTGCGGGGTGCCGCGATCCTCGCGGTGCTGATGTTCCACAGTGGACACCTGACCGGCGGCTTCCTCGGGGTGGACCTGTTCTTCGCGCTGTCCGGCTTCCTCATCACCGACCTGCTGCTGCGGGAGGTCGAGACGACCGGCGGCGTGTCGCTGGTTTCGTTCTGGGGCAGGCGAGTCCGCCGCCTGGTGCCCGCACTCGCGGTCATGCTCGCCGTGGTGGCGGTGCTGGTGTGGCTGGTGGGCCCGCCGGACATGGTGCGCACGACGCTGGCAGACGGTCCGTGGGTGCAGCTGAACCTGGTCAACTGGCACCTGATCGCGGAGTCGGCGAGCTACTGGGACCGGTTCGGGTCGGTCCGGGTGTTCGAGCACCTGTGGAGCATCGCGGTCGAGGAGCAGTTCTACCTGGTGTGGCCGGTGGTCGTGCTGGTCATGGCCAGGGGCAGGCGCTCGGTGGACCGCCGGGTCGCGGTCGTCGCGGCCGTGGCTTCCGTTGTCTCGCTGGTGGCGATGGTCGCGCTCGTCAGCGCGGCGGACCCCACCCGGGTCTACACCGGCACCGACACCCGGGCGTTCTCGCTGTTGCTGGGCGCCGTGGTGGCCGTCCGGCCGGTGCGTGCCGCCCTGGTCCGTGCGGTCGGCAGGCGAGCAGGATCGGTGTTGGTGTTGTCCGCGGCCGGGATCGGCACGATGTGGCTGCTCGTCGACGGGGTCGGCTCGTGGTGGTTGTTCACCGGCGGGCTGTTCGCGCACTCGCTGGCCGCCGCGGTGCTGATCGGTCTGTGCGCGCAGACACCGGAGGCGCTGGTCGCCAGGGTCCTCGCCTGGCGGCCGTTGCGCCTGCTGGGGCTGATCTCCTACAGCCTCTACCTCTGGCACTGGCCCGTGTTCGTGCTGTTCTCCGCACAGCGCGGCTGGCCGCAGACAGCCGCGGCGTGCGCCGCGTCGATCGGCCTCGCCACGCTGTCGACCCACCTCGTCGAGAACCCCATCCGGTTCCGCGCGGGCTGGGCTCGGGGACGGCTCGGTCTCGTCGCGTTCGCGGCCCTCATGGCCGCGCTGGCCGCGCTGTGGCTGGCGCTGCCCGCCCCCGCGCCGCCTGCCATCGACATCGACGGGCTGGGCTGATCACCCGGTCAGCGGGCAGGTCCGGCGCTTGTCCGACTCCTCGGTCGGCTGGATGAACCGCACCTGCACCTCCGTGTCGCGTGACCCGCCCGACTGCACGTGGACACCGAGCGCCGTGCACACGATCTGGTCGATGCCGAGCGGAGTCACGTCGTCGATCGTCACCGGCACCATGAGCTGGACCAGGCCGGGTGCGCTGGTCACCACGACGTGCGTGGTCCCGGTGGCCGCGATCTCCGTGCGCAGGTCCGAGTCGCCGACTCCGGTCAGCAGCAACGACATGGCCTCGGCGATGGAGCCGAGACGCCCGGTTTCCCGCAGCTGCGGCCGCAGCCGCTCCTGGCGGTCGACGAAGTACAACGTCACTCCGGGCGCCACGCCGGTCGGCGCCGCACCGCTGTCGCCCACCCCGGATGACTGGACCCCGCAACCCGCGAGCAGCAGGACCGCCGCCACCGCACAGACCCACTTCACGATGCGACCTCCGGGTTTCGTGGCAGCCACAGCACGAACCGCGCACCGCCGCCGCTCGCGTTGCCCGCGGTGAGCTCGCCGCCGTGCAACCGGGCGTTCTCCAGCGCGATGGCCAACCCGAGACCGCTGCCCGGGGTGCGGGTGCGCGCGATGTCGGCCTTGTAGAAGCGGTCGAACACGTGCGGCAGCACCTGCTCGGACAGGCCGGGCCCGCCGTCGGTGACCTCGAGCCGCACCTGCCCGGGGGACGCCGCGACGCGCACCAGAACCGGCGGCGCGCCGTGCCGCAGCGCGTTGCCGACCAGGTTGGCCACGATGACGTCGAGCCTGCGCCGGTCCACCCGCAGCCGGACCTCCCCGGGTGCCGCCACCTCGACGCGTTCCAGCCAGCCACGGGCGCGCAGGCAGTCTTGCACCGCACCCGCCACGTCGACCTCCTCCACGTGCGACCGGGCGGTGCCCGTGTCGAAGCGGGACACCTCCATCAGGTCCTCGACGAGCCGGACCAGGCGGTGGGTTTCGGTGATCGCCAGCCGCGCCGACTCACGGGCGTCCGGCGCCATCCCGTCCGCCGTGGTCGCCAGCACCTCCACCACAGCGGTCAGCGTGCTCAGCGGCGTGCGCAGCTCGTGGGAGACGTCGGCGGCGAACCTCCTGGCGTCGGCCTGCATCTGCCGCAGTGCCGCCATCGAGGACTGCAGCGACCCGGCCATCTCGTTGACGGTGACGGTCAGCTCCGCCAGCTCGTCCGCCCCGTGCGGCGCCGACCTCGCGTCCATGTCCCCGGCCGCCAGCCTGCGCGCGGTGTCGCGGAGCATCCGCACCGGGCGCAGCACGCTTCCCGCGGCCAGCAGCGCGAGCAGCACCGCCAGCGGCAACGCCAGCGCGGCGGTGACGACCGCGGAACGGGTGAGCCCGTCGATCCGCTGCTCCACGCCGGAGAGGTCGTGCACGGAGTACACCTCGATGCCGGACGGTGTCTGTGTGCCGTCCGGTGCGGTGACGGTGATCGGTGTGCCGATCAGCAGCCACGGCCTGTCGCGGGCGGTGATCCGCTGCGTGACGAGCCGCTCGCCGCCGCGCACCGCGGTGCGCAGCGCGGCGGTGACCAGTCCGGTGTCACCACCGGCCCCGGCTCGCAGGTTCTCGTACGTCACCAGCGTGTTCACGCCGACGGCCGCGCGAAGGCGGTCGAGCGTGGCCTGGTCCGGGGGGTAGGTCAGCTGGGGCGTGACGGCGCGGATCTGGTCGGTCATGGTCTGGGTGATCCGCTGCTGTGTCGTGACGACCAGCGCGTCGCTCGCCGACCGGGCACTCGACCACGACGCCGCGCCCGCGCCGAGCACGGTCACCAGTACGAAGGCGACCAGCAGCCGGGCGCGCAGCCCGCGTGGCCACAGCCTCATACCGGCCCGAACCGGTAGCCGAACCCGCGCACGGTCTGCACGTACACCGGGGCCGCTTGGCTGGTCTCGATCTTCGCCCGCAGCCGCTGCACGCAGTTGTCGACCAGCCGGGAGTCACCGAGGTAGTCGTGCTCCCACACCACTTCCAGCAGCTGCTGCCTGCTGAACACCCGGCCGGGCGCCCGGGACAGGGTCAGCAGCAGCCGCAGCTCGGTCGGCGTCAGCGGCACCGGCTCACCTCGCCGCGACACCGTCAGCGAGGTCGTGTAGATCCGCAGGTCGCGGTGCACCCGCACGCCGTCGGGGCTGCTGTCGCTGCGGCGCAGCACCGCGCGGATCCGCGCGTCGAGCACGCTGGGCTGTGCCGGTTTGACGACGTAGTCGTCCGCACCCGCCTCCAGACCGCCGACGACGTCGAGGTCGTCGCCCCGCGCGGTCAGCATGATCACGGGCACCTCGCCGGTCTCCCGGATCTGGCGGCACACCTCGAGTCCGTCGATGCCCGGCAGCATCAGGTCGAGCACCACGAGGTCCGGTGTGGACGAACGGAACTCGCGCAGCCCGTCCTCGCCCGTGTCCGCGGTGCGGACGTCGTGACCGTGTCTGCGCAGCGCGAGCTGGAGCCCGCGCTGGACCAGGGGGTCGTCCTCGATGAGCAGAATCGCCGCCACGCGCCGATTATGGCCGCGCCGAGCCGCGCGCACCGACGGCGACCGGCCCTGCGGCAGGTCCTGCGACACGACTGCGACACGCGGGCGGACGCGCCGGGACACGGCGGCGGCACCGTCGGCGCCATGACCCACACACGACGTCTCGCCCTCGCCATGACCGGACTGCTCCTGCTGTCCACCGGCTGTTCCGGCGAGCCTGCCGCGCCCGGCACGACCGCCGCACCGGGACTGTCCACGGTGCTCTTCCTCGGCGACTCCGTCGCGGCGGGCGAGGCGCTGCCACTCGCCGCGGCGTTCGAGGCGAGTCGCGTGACCTCGAGTCACAGGCCGCCGACGGCGGCGGGAACGTCGTCGGACCGTTCTCCGAGGAGAACTGGAAGAAGCTGCCGGAGCAGATCACCTCCGCCGACCCCGACCTGGTCGTCTACCAGCTCACCACCTACGACTGGGGCAGCGAGGAGGAACAGCGGGCCGCCTACGAGAAGCTGCTGACCACGGTGACCGGCGCCGGCGCGGACCTGGCCTTCGTCACCATGCCACCCATCAGGCCCGACGACTTCTACCGCCCGCACATGGCCGACCTCGACCGCGCCCCCGAGGTCGCCCGCGCCGTCGCGGACGAGTCATCGGGCAAGGCCACCGTGCTCGACGCCGGTGCGGTGTGGGGCAGCACGTACCGGCAGGTCGCCGACGGCAGGACCGACCGGAGCAGCGACGGCATCCACACCTGCCCACAGGGTGCTGCGCGCTTCACCCACTGGCTGCTGGGGGAGCTGGCGAAGAGGTACCCCGGGTTCACCCCGGCGGCGCCGCGGGACTGGGCCAACACGGGCTGGTCCGCCGACGCCCGTTTCCGGGGGTGCTGACCACCAAGCCCGGTGCTACGCACCTGCCTGAGCGTCGCGGTACTTCAGGAGTCCTTCGACGCCAAGGAGGAACGTCTCGCGGACGGGGGCCGGATCGGTGAGGCAGCCTGCCACCATCGCGCCGTCCCGGAGCATGACGAAGTGTCGCGCCGCGGGCTCGGGTGCTGACTCCCCGGTCTGCGCCAGCAGTTCGGTGACGGTGTCGAGGAACCACTGCCGGTGGGCGAGGACGGCCTGGTGGACGGGGTGTGCTGGATCGGGGTACTCCGCTGCCGCGTTCAGGAAGGCGCACCCCCGGAACCCGGCCGACTGGATGTCGCCCGCGATCGACTCGGCGACCGCCCGGACGGTGTCGGCCGCGGCGAGCCCTGCCGCGCGGGCGGTCGCCACCTGGGCGCGGATCGCTTCGTCCGCGTGGGTCAGGTAGGCGACCACCAGGTCGTCCTTGCTGGGGAAGTGCCGGTACAGCGTCGCGCGGGTGACGGCCGCCTCGGAGACGATCCGGTCGATGCCGACCGAGTGGAGTCCCTCCAGGTAGAACAGCCTGCTCGCCGTCATGAGCAGGCGAGACCGCGCTTCCGACACCTGTCGCCTCCTGTTTCGTCACCGCCACTGTAACAGATAGAACGTTCGGTATCGTGGGCCTCGCCCGCCGTGCACGATGCGTGTCCATCTGTGCACTTGTGGCCCGCCGGGTCAGTCCGGACGTCGTGGAGCTAGTTCACTGGATCACGATGGATTCCGGCAACAGGTCACGAACCGGCCGTTCGGGCGGTCGGCGGAGGGAGGCGCGGTGAAACGGATCAGGCTGGTCCTCGCGACGGCGGTCGCGGTGGTGATGGCATCGGCGGGAGTGTCGTGGGCAGACGGTGCGGCGGGACAGGAGCGCGGAGGGGTGTCGGCCGCGGCAGCGGAGATTTCCATCGGCACGCACAACACGCACCGCGGGGACGCCAGTTTCGAACCGTTCGCGGGGGTGATCGGCTGGCAGGAGGTGGAGAGTCCGGCCGCGATCCAGAAGCTCCGCAACCGGCTGGGCGCCGAGTACAACCACTACCTCGGCGGCGGCGCCCCCGCGTCGGCCATCCCGATCTCCTGGCGTGCCGCCCGCTTCCAGAAGCTCGGCGAGGGCAGCGTGCGGACGCACGGCGGCGAGGCCGGCGTGACCCCGGCCCGGTACGTGAACTGGGTCCGGCTGGCGATCCGCGCGAGCGGAACGCAGTTCATCGTGGTGAACACGCATTTCATCTCCGGTGCGTGGAGCGGGCACCCGGAGCGGCAGGCCAGGTGGAACACGCACTACCAGGTGCTGCACGACAAGGTGGCCGGGCTGAAGCAGAACCACCCCGGCGTGCCCATCTTCGTGATCGGTGACTTCAACCGGGCGCGGGCGATGGCCATGCCGAACCCGATCCGGTGGGTGCCGGTCGCCGGTGTGAGCGGAGTGCCGATCGACCACATGTACGCGCCGTCGACCATCTCGCACACCTCGGTGACGCGCGAGCCGAAGTGGGGTTCGGACCACCACGCCTACAAGATGTTCGCGACGATCTGAGCCCACGCGACTCAGGCGGCGGGGGTGGCTCGCCACCCCCGCCGCCTGAGGCCTGCGCGTCGTGGGCGTTCCGCCCGGCCGTGTCGGTGTGTCACCGCACGGTCAGGGTGCGCCCATCACCAGCCCTTCGATCGTGTGCTGCTGTTCGATGGGCTCGAGCCGGTCGACGACGCGGCACGGGAAGTGCGCCAGCAGGGTCTCGGGCAGTTCGCGGTGGTAGTCGCGGGTGACCATCAGGTCGTGGCGTTCGTCGTTGCCCGCGCCGGGGGCGTCGACGCCGAGCACGAGTGTGGGGCGTGGGGTGTCCGACCGGTTGGCGGTGCCGCGGTGGATGGTGAGTGCGCTGCGGGCGGAGATGTCGCCGCGGCGGGTGAGCCTGCTGCGGCCGAGCGCCTCGTACCGCGGCCAGTGGCTCCGTGGCGGGAACATGCCGTGCTCGAATTCGGGGCTGTCGTCCCACTGCGTGCCCGGTGCGATCTCGAACGGACCCATCTCGGGGGTGACGTCGACCGTCGTGAGGTTGAACGCGAGCGAGGTGAGCTTGTGGTCGCGGACCGTCTCGGGCGGTGACGGGAAGTCGCGGTGCCACGGCT
This sequence comes from Actinophytocola algeriensis, assembly GCF_014203735.1. GTDB lineage: Bacteria > Actinomycetota > Actinomycetes > Mycobacteriales > Pseudonocardiaceae > Actinophytocola > Actinophytocola algeriensis. The sequence goes on from NZ_JACHJQ010000005.1 coordinate 294,122, forward strand.
GGTTCTCCGCGCCCGGCAGCGGAACGTCGAAGCCGACCTCGACGAACTGGTACTCGGCGCCGAGCACCTTCTCGCAGATCCCCGTGACCCACGGGTGCGTGACCAGCTCCAGGAAGCCGCGGAGCCGCTCGGGGTGGATCTCGACGTAGTACCGGTTCGGTCCGCGCCCGACGGCCGCCCCCGGCAGCTCGAGAGACTCCTGGAAGATCGTCATGATGTCCTCGCCGAGCCGGTCGGCCCATTCCGGCGAGAACGCCGACCGCCTGCCGACGATGCCGTCGGTGTGAAGCTGCTCGATCTCCTGCGCACTGGGCCCGGCCACGTCGCCTGCCATCGGTCCTCCCCGCGGATCGTGACGTCGCTGTCCCGGCCCACGATAGTCACGCCGCCTTCTCGCCCGCCGCGCGTCACCGCGCCCGCGGCTCGTGCGCGGCCCGGGAGGTACGGGTGCGGTACGGGCAGCGCGTGGCCAGTGGCGGCCCCTAGCGTGTCGGGAACCCGTCTGCTCTCTTCGCGGAGCCGGCCGGGGGCAGACCGCCGCGAACCTCGCGACGACCGCACTCGGCTGGGGCTCCGACGAGGCCGGACGCCACTGCGGGTTCAATCAGTACACAACTCCGGCATCATCCACGTGGCGCTGGACCGGGCCGGTTACCTCGTCGCGACGGTGTAGCCGCTCACCTGTCGGCACTCGGCAAGCAGAGGAACCATGACAACGCGATCAGCAGGTCGGCCGCTGACCCCGATGGACATCGCCAAGCAGCACATCGAAGGTGCGGTCGGTCCCGGGATCGCGAAACGACTCGACACGTTCGAGGACGGGACCTTCTACATCAGAGCCGGCGCGTGGGCGGGGCTGTTCTCGTGGCTCGCCGACTTCATGGTGTACGCGCTCTGCGCGGTCGCTGGGTTCGTCGCGCTCGTCGTCGCCTACCCCGAGGTCTCCGACGGTGTGGCGGCGCTGACCATGATCGGTCTGCTGATCGGGGTGCCGATCCTGTACGGCCTGTTCCTCCGCAACGGCCGCGCGCTCGGCGGGACGCTCACCGGAACCCGGCTCGTCCGTGTCAAGAACGGCACCAGGGTCGGCGCCGCGGCCTGCTGGGCCATGCTCGTACGCACCCTGCTGTTCCCGCTGTTCCTCGCCGCCGTGGTCGCGAGCGGGGGGATTTCCCCTGGCTCGCTCAGGAGGATCAGCATCGACGAAGCCGCCACCCGGCGACTGCACACCGCCGGCTTCCTGCGTCTCGACACGCCGGGCGCTGCCGGCCCGCACCGGTAGTCCTGCCCGCCCGCGCGCCACTCCTCGGCTCGTCCGGGGCCGGCGCGCGCGTGCTCGCGGGCCCGGCAGAAAATCTGTGGTGGCTGGAGTAGACATTGTCTGATCGGTGTGGGTAGCATTGTCGTCGTAGGCAATGAGACAACGTCGATCCGGCGCGGGAGATGACGGAACTACCCGCGAAGTGAGACAAGGCCGGGACCGGTGGTCGAAAGAGTGCTAGAGGTAGTACCCGGTCCCGAGGATGTACCCAGCAGGACGTGGGCGGAGTAGTTGCGCTCACGCGGTAGGTGAGTGAGTAGAACGGCTGGTCGGGGTCGGAACCCGTCACGAGAAGTGGTTCCGACCCCGACTGCCAGCGAGGTGTCATGCGTGCTGGGGCCGGTCTGAGTAAGGGGTTCCGGCAGGTGACACCCGCAGTGGTACGAGATGAGTGGATGACGCACGAGAAAGGGGATGGGTCGCTTCATTGGATCGGCCGCCCTGGCCACGTTCGGCCGGGCGGGTACCTCAGTCCCATCAGATTGGTAGGTGGTGCTCGGTTAGGTACAAGCGATCCCCGCGATGCCTGCCCATCGGGCGCACGTGGGTACCACAACCCGGTCTCACGATCGGGACATGATGAAAACCCAAACCCAGGGGCCCCGGTGCTGCAGCACCGGGGCCCCCTGTGACGGTGAGGTGACTTTGATCCCTGATTCCCGCGACTCGGCCGCCCCGGGCGCGGCCGACAAGTTCGACGACGAGCACTACCCCGCCTACACGATGGGCCGGGCCGCGGAGATGCTCGACACCACGGCAGGTTTCCTGCGCAGCCTCGACGAAGCGAAACTGATCGAGCCGCAACGCTCCTCCGGCGGTCACCGCCGCTACTCCCGCCACCAGCTGCGCATCGCCGCCCGGGTGCGCGAACTCGTCGACCAGGGCACCGGCCTGGACGCCGCGTGCCGCATCGTCAACCTCGAAGACCAGCTCCACGAGGCGCAACGGCTCAACGCCGAACTGCGCCAATCCGACTGACACCCCGCGCGGCCCGTGAGGACCGCGCGGCCTGGTCACGCCAGGAGGATCTGCTCGATCAGTTCGATGACCCGCACTGAGTCGGCCGGGTCGACGGGCATCGGTGTGCTGTCGCGCAATGCCGTCGCCAGCAGTGCGTAGAACTCCGCGTACCGACCCGGTTCGGTCGGCACCGCCTCGGTCGCGCCGTCGAGTCCCAGCGTGCCCCATGCGGGTTCCGGCTCGTGCCCGAAGCCCTCGTCGGTGGGTCGGGCGTTGTCCCGGAGCGCGGCTTCCTGCGGGTCCAGGCCGTGCTTGGTGAACCCGGCCCGCGAACCGAGCACCCGGAACCGGGGCCCGGTCCGCGCGGCCAGGCCGTTCATCCACAGGTGCGAGACGACGCCGGTGTCGTGTTCCAGGACAACGAAGGCGTCGTCGGGGGCCGCGCCGCCCCGGCCGCGGGTGAACAGTTCGTGGTACGCCGGGACCGCGTCGCCGAACAGGCGGAGTGCCTGGTCGATGACGTGGGTGCCGAGGTCGTACAGGATGCCGCCGCCCTCGGCCGCGGGGGTCCCGGTCTTCCACGACGAACCGCGGTCCGGTTTCCACCACTCGAACCTGGACTCGAAGCGCCACACCGTGCCCAGCGCGCCGTCGGCCAGCAACCGCCGCACCGTGCGGAAGTCCCCGTCCCACCGGCGGTTCTGGAACACCGTCAACGGCACGCCGAGGCGGCCGGCCTTCTCGACGAGCTCGCGCCCCTGTGCCGAGGTGACGGTGAACGGCTTGTCGACCACGACCGCGACACCCGCGTCGAGGAACGTGTGCGCCAGCTCCGCATGGGACTCCGGCGGCGACCCGATGACCACGAGGTCCAGCTCGCGGTCGAGCAGCGCGTCCACACCGGCCACGACCTCCGTGCCGGGATACCTCGTGCGCACCTCGGCGCGGCGGTGCTCGTTGCCCGTCATGACCGCGGCCAGTTCGTAGTCCGGGCTGGCGTCGACGAAGGGGGCGTGGAACACCCGCCCGGCGGTGCCGAAACCGATGACGGCGGTTCGCAGTGGTCGCATGTGAGGAACCTGTCAGGCCCGGGGGGCGCGGGCAAGTCGGTTCCTGTCGGGTGATGGTGGACCTCTCAGGACAGTGCTCCGCGGTGGTGCGGACGTCGCGGGCGGCACAGTCCACAAAGGATGGTTGCCTGGTGTGGCCGCGCGGGCTCAGCTGCCGCGGAGCAGCTCCGTGAGCCGGTTCGCCGCCGCGACCGCCAGCGGGCCGCACCGGTCGCGGGCCGCGTCGTCGAGGCGGTCCCTCGGCCCGCACACGCTGAAGCAGGCGAACGCCCTGGTGCTGCGGCCGACGATGGGGGCCGCGACGGCGGCGGCGTACGGGTCACGCTCGCCGGAGCTGTCGGTGTAGCCACGCAGCCGGTCGGCGGTGAGCACCTCCTCCAGCGACGCCCGGTCGTGCAGGGTCCTGTCGGTCAGCGGGGTGAGCGCGACGGCCGACAGGTAGTGGTCGAGCTCGGCGTCGGCGAACGTCATGAGGATCGCGCGCCCCGACGCGCCGGCGTAGAGCGGCGCGCGGCGGCCGACCTCGACGGTCATCCGCACGTCCTGCCTGCTCTCGACCTGTGCGACGTAGATGCGCTGGTTGCCGATCACGAAGCTCAGCGTCACGGTCTCGCCGGTGGTGTCGCGCAGTTCCTCCATGACCGGCAGCGCAAGGGATCGGACGTCGACGGTGCCGAGCGCGGCCAGGCTCAGCTCGGTGGCGCGCGGCCCGAGGCGGTACTTGCCGCGCTCGTGCTCACGGGCCGTCATCCCCGACCTGGTCAGCGCCTCCAGCAGCCGGTGCACCGCGCTCTTGGGCAGTTCCAGGCGTTGCGCGATGTCGGTGACCCCCAGCTCCGGTTCCCCGTCCGTGAAGCACATCAGCACCGCGGTGACCCGGTCAACCGACTGCATGCCCGTCACCTTACGACTCGTACCGCTCGAAGCGCTCACAGGGCTCACAACCGCCCCCGCAGCGCTGTTTGCGCCGCACGCACCTCGGCTGTCCGCGCCGCGGCCAGGCCGGCGAGGCGGCCTTCGAACGCGGCCTCCAGCGCGGTGCGGGGAGCGTAGGCATCGCCGACGACCGTGTCGCAGTCCGCATGGACGGCCGCGGCCGCCGGTGTGCGGACGAAGACGACCGTGGTGACGTCCGCGATCCGTTGCTCCTGCCGGGAGAGCGGGTCGGCGCAGACGAAGGCGCCATCGGACATCCGCACCGGCGTGCGCATCAGCACCGCGCCGAAACCCCTGTCCCGCAACCGGTCCAGCAGCGCGGGGCGGGAGTAGACCGGTACCCGCCACGACAGCGCCGCGCGGTCGGTGACGAGCGTGACCCTGCGTCCCAGCGACAGCAGCAGGTCGGCGAGCGCGAGCGCGGTGGTGGTGCCGTCCTCGTCGACGAGCACCACGTGTGCCCCGGTCGACTCCGGCGCGGCGACGGCCTGCCGCAACGGGATCGCGGGGAACGCGGAGTCGGCGGGTGCGGCCGTGTCGCGGGCGCCGGTGGCGACGACGACGTGGTCCCAGCCGCCCGCGAGGAGCGCGGCGTCGGCGCGGGTGCCGAGCCGGATCTCCACCCCCGCGTGCCGCACCGACACGGCGAGCTGGTCGACGTACTGCCCGAACCGGGCCCGCATCGGCAGCCGGGCCGCGAACCGCAGCGCCCCACCGAGTTCCCGCTCCGCCTCCACGAGCGTGACCCGGTGCCCGGCCGACGCGGCGGACAGCGCGGCCTCCATCCCGGCCGGGCCACCGCCGACGACGAGTACGCGCAGGTCCGGTCCCGCCTGTGCCGCGGTGCGCAGCGCGGCCCACTCGCGTTCGAGCCCGGCTTCCGGGTTGACGACGCAGCTGATCGGCAGCCCGAGCTCCAACCTCCCGGCACAGCCCTGGTTGCAGGCGATGCACTCGCGCACGGGGGTGGTGTCGCCGTCGCGGTCGCGGGCCACGAGGTCCGGCACGGCGATGTGCGGCCGGGCCAGCGCGACCAGGTCCGCGTCGCCGTCGGCGACGAGCGCGCGGGCGTTGTCGAGGTCGTCGACCCGGCCGACCGCGAGCACGGCGAGGCCGGGGAACTCCTTCTTGAACGCCTTCGGCAGGTGCCGGAACGGCAGCGGCGGGAAGCTCATGTCCGCCATCTGCGTCGCGACGCTCGCCGTGGCGACGTAGGCGGAGTGGCTGACGTGCAACAGGTCCACGGCGTGGTCGGCGAGGAGCACGCGCATCGCCTCGAGCATCTGGCCGAGGTCGAGCCCGCCGGGCAGGAACTCGTCCCCGCTGATCCGCAGGATCACCGGCAGGTCGGGCGCCGCGGTGGTCACCGCGTCGAGCGCCTCGCGCGCGAACCGCAGGCGGTTCGGCAGCGTTCCGCCGTAGTCGTCGGTGCGGTGGTTGCTGGCGGGGGACAGGAACTGCTGCAACAGGTGGCCGTGTCCGAGGTGGACCTCGACCGCGTCGACCCCGGCGGCGGCGACCCGGGTGGCCGCCGCACCGAACGCGGCGACGACCGTCGCGATCTCCTCGGTGGTCATCTGGTGCGGCACGGCGGCGGTCGGCGACCACGGGATCGGCGAGGCGCCCCACGGCGCGGTGAGCACGAGGTGGCTGCCCGCCTGCCTGCCGACGTGCAGCAGTTGCGCGGCGAGCTTCGCGCCTTCGCCGTGCACGGTCTCGACGAGCTGCCCCAGCGACGCGGCGATGCCGTCCTCTGCCGCCGACACCGTGTTGGTACGGCCGAGGCTCGTCGCGTGCACCCGCATACCCTCGGTGATGATCAGCCCGGCGCCGCCGGCCGCCCGTGCGCGGTGGTAGGCGCGGTGCCGCGCCGAAAAACCGCCGTCCACCGCGAAGTTCGTCGTGTGTGCCGGCATGACGATCCGGTTGCGCAGCTCGAGCCTGCCCGCGCGCACCGGCTCGTGCAGATCACCTGGCGTAGCCATCGCCACTCCCTCATCGTTCGGGGCCGACGCGCGTCACGGGCGTGTTTCTTTCGGTCACGGGGGTTGACAGGGCATCCGAAGGCGCGTCAAATCTGGAACAACTTAATCACCGTTTCCCGCTGAACGGAACACCCCCTGAGGATGCGTGATGATGACATCTCGTTTGGGCAGGACTACCGGAGCACCACGCAGGGCCGTACGGGGGACACGGCTCGCCGCCGTGACGTTCGCCGTGGCGCTGGGCGTCACGGCGTGCGGTGGCGGGTCGGGTGGTGACGGAGCGGCCGGGGGGTCCGCGACCTTCACCTACGCGCTGACCGGTCTGCCGACGAGCCTGGACCCGGCCGACTACCAAGGGGATCCGTCCCGCAACATCGGCTTCGAGCTCGCGAGCTCACTGTTCCGCTGGGACACCGAGGGACTGCCCAACCAGGGCTGCGACACCCTCGCCAACGTCGACCAGCTGACCGGTCAGCTCGCCGAGTCCCACGAGACCAGCGAGGACGGCAAGGTCATCACGGTCAAGCTCCGCGACGCGACGAGCGCCGCGGGCAACACGCTCACCTCGAACGACGTGAAGTGGACCTTCGACCGGCTGATCGCGCTCGAGGTCGGCACGCCGAACACGCTGATGCAGGACGTCGCCGACTACACCGCCGACCCCATCAAGGTCGTGGACGACAAGACCTTCGAGATCCACCTCGACAACCCGGGCGCGATGAGCCTCGCGATCCTCACGTGGGCGCAGTTCCGCATCCTCGACAGCACCGACGTGAAGAAGCACGTCACCGACGCCGACCCGTGGGGCAAGGAGTACCTGCTCAACCACTCGGCCACGTTCGGCCCGTGGACGCAGGAGCCGGGTGACTTCGTGGCGGGCGACCGGCTGACGCTGAAGGCCAACCCGAACTACAAGGGCGAGCGCGGCGACGTCACCAAGCTGGTCTTCCTGTCCGTGCCGGACGCGTCGAGCCGCGCGCAGCTGGTCTCCACCGGCAACGCCAGCTACGGCACCGGCCTGCAGTACGAGCAGTACGCGCAGCTGAAGGACACCCCGGGCGTCGACGTGCAGACCTGCGCGTCCGCCGACCGGATCCCGCTGGTGCTCAACGCGACCGACCCGAACCTCGGCAAGCCCGAGGTGCGCAGGGCGATCTCGCTCGCCGTCGACCGCCAGTCCATCGTGGACGCGGTGTACCGCGGCTTCAACAAGCCGTCGACGGGTGGCCTGAGCCAGGCGTACGGCATCGAGAACACGGAGAACGGCACCTACAAGCACGACGTGGCGCAAGCCAAGCAGCTGATGGCGCAGGCCGGTGTCGGGAACTTCCCGATCACGCTGCACATCAGCCCGAGCAGGCCGGGGCCGGAGGCCGAACAGATCGCGATCCTGCTGCAGAGCCAGCTCAAGGAGATCGGCATCGACGTCAAGATCCAGACGGTCGCGAGCGCCACCGAGATCAACACGATCTTCCACGACGGCACCTTCCAGGCGCTGCTGTACCTGGAGCCGCCCGCGGTCGCCGACCCGTACTACTCGATCTTCCTCTACAACTCGTCGTTCTCGAAGCTCAACACCTACGGCTACCGCAACCCCGAGCTCGACGACCTCGCCAGGCAGGTCGGCTCGATGTCGCCGGGCGAGGACCGCGACCGGCTCGTGACCGAGGCGAGTGAGCAGATGGTGGAGAACCCGCCGTTCATCTACCTGGTGGACCGGGACTTCGTACACGCCGTCCGCGAGGGCTTCACCAACTACCAGCACGCCCCCAACGGGGAGATGTTCGTCTACACGCTCGAGCAGGGATGACGGAGACCGTGACCGAGTACCCGAACCTGTTCTCACCACAGAAGATCGGCCCCAGGACCGCCAAGAACCGGGTCTGGATGACCGCGCACAGCACGCAGCTCGTGAAGGACCACAACTTCACCGAGCAGCACGTGCACTACTACGCCGAGCGCGCCCGCGGCGGCGTCGGGGTCATCACCATGGAGGCGATGGCCGTCCACCCGACGACCCAGCCGTACAAGGGGAAGATCTTCGCCTTCGACCCCGCCGTGGTGCCCAACTACAAGAAGCTGGCGGCCGCCGTGCACGAGCACGGGACGCTGCTGCTCGCCCAGCCGTGGCACCGCGGCCGGGAGACCAGCGGCACGGTCAACCGGCTGCCCGTGTGGGCGCCGTCGTCGGTGCCGTGCACGGTGTACCGGGAGATGCCGCACGTCCTCACGCACTCCGAGATCGACGAGCTGGTCCAGGGGTACGTCCTCGCCGCCCGGTACGCGGTGGAGGGCGACCTGGACGGTGTCGAGGTGCACGGTCTCGCGCACGGCTACCTGCTCGGCCAGTTCCTCTCGCCCGCCACCAACCACCGCACCGACGAGTTCGGCGGCAGCTTCGAGAACCGGCTGCGGCTGGTACTGGACATCATCGAGCGCACCCGCGCCGAGACCGGGCGGGACCGCATCGTCGGTGTCCGGATCAACGGCAGCGACGGTGACGTCCCCGGTGGACTGTCCAACGCGGACTGGACGGCGATCGCCCGTGCCATCGCCGACACCGGGCTGGTCGACTACATCTCGGTCACGCAGGGCACCTACATCGAGCGGATGAACATCTACGGCGCGACACCGAAGCAGGCCGGGTTCCAGGTCGAGGACACCGCCCGGATCAAGGCCGCGGTGCCCGAGCTGCCGGTCGTGGTGGCCGGCCGGATGAACACCCCGGAGCTCGCCGAGTCCGTGCTCGCCGCGGGCAAGGCCGACATGGTGGGCATGGCGCGCACGCTGATCGCCGACCCGGAGTGGGCCAACAAGGCGCGCGACGGCAAGGCGAACGCGATCCGGCCGTGCGTCGGCGCCAACTGGTGCATGGCCTCGATCGTCAACTCGCCGCTGGCCTGCGTGCACAACCCGGCGGTCGGCCGCGAGGCAGAACTGGGTGTCGGCACGCTCACCGAGGCGCAGCGGCACAAGCGGGTCGCGGTCGTCGGGGGTGGGCCGGGCGGCATGCGGGCGGCCCTGACCGCGGCGCAGCGCGGGCACCACGTCACGCTGTTCGAGCAGGAGGCCGAGCTGGGCGGTCAGGTGAAGCTGATCGGCCGCTCGGAGACCTACGCCGAGTGGCAGGGCATCACCGACTGGCTGATCTCGCAGCTCGGCGAGTCCACCGTGGATGTCAAGCTGACGCACCGGGTCGAGGCGGGTGAGCTGGACTCCGGCTACGACGAGGTGATCGTCGCGACCGGCTCCACACCGCTGAAGCACGGCTGGAGCAGCCTGCACCCGGCGTCGTGGGGTGACGGGTCGATCGTGCCGGGCGCCGACCAGTGGAACGTGTACTCGGTCAACGAGGTGCTGTCCGGCAAAGCCGAGATCGGGCCGCGCGTGATGATCTTCGACGACACCGGTGCCCGGCAGCCGCTCGTGGCCGCCGAGTACCTCGCCGACCGCAGGCACGAGGTCACGGTCGTCACGCGGCTGCCCCAGGTCTCGCCGGACCTCGAGGCGAGCCGTGACCTGCAGGCCACCTACCGCCGGGTGCGGGGCAAGGGCATCAGGTTCGTCACCGACGCGGAGATCGCGGAGATCGTCGAGGACTCGGTGGTGCTGCGCGATGTGTGGACGGGGGAGACCACCACGCACGAGTCGGTCGACGCGGTCGTGCTCAGCACGGGCAACGCGGCGCAGGACGCGCTGTTCCACGAGCTGAAGGGGAAGACGTCGGTGCGGGCGATCGGCGACTGCGTGTCGCCGCGCCGCATCTTCAACGCCATCTGGGAAGGCGAACTCGCCGGACGGGAGATCTGAGAGTGACCGACACACAACTGAGTGGCGAGGAGATCGTCGAGCGCGCCAAGGCCCGCCGGGGCGGGAAGCTGCTCCCGGTGCACGAGCTGATGGCCGAGGTCGACCCGCAGATCCTGCACCGCTACGACCAGCTCACCGCGGAACTGCTGTTCCCCGAGGAGCCCAAGGCGCTCGACCTCAAGACGCACTACCTCGTGCTCGTGGGCGTCACCACCGCGGTCAAGGGCGACCCCGACGGGGTCATCTGGTCGGCGAGGCGCGCCATGCAGCACGGCGCCAGCCGTCGCGAGGTGCTCGAGGCGGTCCTGCTCTCCGGGCTGCCCGGTGGCATGCCCACGATCGAGGAGGCCACGCACGCGCTCAAGAAGGTCTTCGACGAGTCGTGACCACCTTCGCGCTGCACGTCGCCGACCCGTCCGGTGTGGACACACCGCTGACGGTCACCCCGGCACGGCTCTACAACCTGGGCTCGGCCACCGTCGACGCGTCGTCGGCGGTCGCCCACCAGGAGGAGGTCGCCGACGTCGGGGTGCGGATCGCCTTCGACATCCCCGCGCCGCGGATCTACCCGATGGCGGTCGGCTCGGTCACCACCGACGAGGTGGTCGGCGTGCACAGCGGTGCCACCTCGGGTGAGGCCGAGCTGGTCATCGTCGTGGCCGATGGCGAGGTGTACGTCGGTGTCGGCTCCGACCACACCGACCGCGAGCTGGAGCGGGCGAGCATCATCTGGTCCAAGCAGTACAGCCCGAGCGTGCTCGGGCGCCGCGTGTGGCGGTGGGCCGACGTCGAGGCCCGCTGGTCCACGTTGGTCCTGGAGTCCACAGTGGATGGCGAGTTGTACCAGAGCTCGCTCGCGTCGGTGTTCCTGGCGCCGCCGGAGATCCTGGAAATCCTCGCCGAACGGGTGACGTCGCTGCCGGAGTCCTACCTCGTGTACTGCGGCACCTACACCAGCATCGACAAGAAGATCCGGTTCGGCACGACGTGGACCGCGACGTTGCGGGACGCCGACGGCGGTGACAACGGCGGTGACCGGCTCGAGCTGTCCTACGACGTCGTCGACCTGCTCCTGGAGATCGAGCCGGAGTTCCGGGTTCCGTTGCGGCCGAAGGAGTCCTGATGTACGGGAGAAGGGCCCGGCTCGGCGTGATCGTCCCGTCCACCAACACCACGGTCGAGCCCGAGTTCGCCGCGCACGTGCCGCGCGACGTCGCGGTCTTCGCCACCAGGGTGTACGTCGCCGAGGTCGCCACCGAGGCGGAGAAGGCGGCGAGCCTGCTCGCCATGCACGAGCAGCTGGACCGCGCGGTGACCGAACTGGCGAGCGCGGGCGTGGCCGCCATCGCCTACGCCTGCACGTCCGGCAGCTTCCTCGCGGGCCGCGACTCCGACCAGGTGATGTGCGCGGACCTCACCCGCCGCACCGGTGTCCCGATCGTCACCACCAGCAGCGCGCTGGTCGCGGCGCTGCGGGCACTGCGCGCGGAGACCCTCGCCGTCGCCACCCCGTACGTCGCGCCGGTCGCCGACGGTGCCACCGCCTACCTGTCGGAGACCGGGTTCCGCGTCGTGGCCCGCAACGACCTGCACATCCTGTCCAACCTGGACAAGGGACGGCTGGAGCCGACCGCGGCGTTCGCCGCCGCGACCGGCATGGACGCGAGTGGCGCGGACGCGGTCGTCATCAGCTGCACGAACTGGCGCACGCTCGACGCGCTCACCGCGATCGAGGCCGAGACCGGGAAGCCCGCGGTCAGCAGCAACCTCGCGACCCTGTGGGCGCTGCTGCGGCTCGCCGGGATCGACGACCACCACAGCCCGGCCACCGCGCTGACGTCCAGGGCGCTGCCCGGGATCGCCCGTGCCGAGTGGACGGCGGCCACCTCGGTGCCCGCGCCGGAGGGAACACACCATGGCTGAAGCAGCACCTGAACGTGACGGGCCGCCGGTCGCGCTGGTCACCGGCGCCACCGGCGGGATCGGCGCGGTCCTCTGCGCCGACCTCGCCGAGGCGGGCTACGCGGTCGTCGCGGCCGACCTGACCGGTGCACCCGCCCCGGGCGCCACGCACGAGGTCGAGCTGGACCTGCGCGACGGCGAGGCGTGCCGCGCCGCCGTGCGGTCCACAGTGGACCGTTTCGGGCGGCTCGACCTGCTCGTCAACAACGCGGGCATCAACGCGCGCGGCACCTTCGACGAGATGCCCGAGGAGGTGTGGGGCGAGGTCGTGGACGTCAACCTCAACGGCACGTTGCGGATGTGCCAGGCCGCCCACCCCGCACTCGCCGCGGGGAGAGACACGGGCAGAGACACAAGCGGTGGCGCGATCGTGAACCTCGCGTCGACCGGCGGGCTCGTCGCCATCGCGGGCTCGGCGGTGTACGGCATCACCAAGGCCGCGATCATCCACCTCACCAAGGTCCTCGCGCTGGAGTGGGCGGGCGCGGGCATCCGCGTCAACGCGGTCGCCCCGACGATCGTGCCCTCGCCGATGACCGCGGACGTGCTCGGCAACGACGACTACATGACCGCGAAGCTCGCGACCATCCCGTTGGGACGCATCGTCGAACCGCAGGAGGTGGCCGACGCGGTGCGCTGGCTCGCCTCGGCCGGGTCGGGGATGGTCACCGGGCAGACGATCGCGGTGGACGGCGGGGTGAGCGTCCTGTGACCACGGTGGAAACGCCGCGCCAGGAGAAGCCGCCCGGCGCCCGCGAACCGCGCCGGTCCTGGTCGGCACGGCACCCGGCGCTGCGCTACGCGCTGGTCCGCATCGCGATCGTGCCGATCTCGCTGTTCGTGCTCGGCAGCGTCTCGTTCGTCCTCGTCTTCTTCATCCCGGGCAACCCGGCCGTCACCATCCTCGGCGACTTCGCCACACCGGAGCAGGTCGCGCGGGTCAACGCACAGCTGGGCATCGACCAGCCGCTCTGGGACCGGTACCTGTCCTACTGGGGCAACCTGCTGCAGGGCGACCTCGGCAACTCGTTCTTCACGAACGAGCCGGTCCTCTCCGACATCGGCAAGTTCCTGCCCAACACCATCGAGCTGGTCGCGCTGGCCCTGCTCGTCGCGGTCTCGCTGGGAATGCTGATCGGCGTCACCGGCGCGTACTTCGCGCGCCGCTGGCCCGACCGGGTGCTCTCCGGGATCACCTCGGCACTGCAGTCGGTGCCGGACTTCTTCCTGGCACTGGTCGGCATCTACATCTTCTTCTTCCTGCTGGGCTGGGCACCCGCCCCCATCGGCAGGCTGTCGATCGAGGCGGGCACCGACCACCCGCCGTTCCTGATCTTCGGCAGCCTGTTCCGCGGCGACTTCGCGACGTTCGGTTCCGCGGTGGGGCACGCGGCGCTGCCCGTGCTCGCGCTCGGGCTCGTCTACTCCGCCTACTTCGCGAAGACCGCCCGCGGCAGCATGGGCACCGCGCTCACCACGCCACAGGTGGAGTTCGCGCGGGCGTGCGGGCTGCGGGAGCGGACCGTCGTGCGGTACGCGTTCCTCGCCTCCCGCACCACCGTCATCACCTACATCGCGATCCTGTTCGGGTCGCTGCTCGGCGGCGCCGCCATCGTGGAACGCGTGTTCAACTGGCGCGGCATGGGCCAGTGGGCACTCGAAGGCGTGCTCAAGGTGGACGTGCCGGTCATCCAGGGCTTCGTGATCACCGCGGGCCTGATGACCCTGTTCCTGTTCCTGTTGCTGGACCTGGTGGTCCTGGCCCTGGACCCGAGGGTGAGCTATGAGTGAGCGGACCCAGGTGCCCGCACCGCGCACGGCACGCAACGGGTTCCTGCTGTTCGTGCGCGCCAACCCCGGCATCGCGGTCGGCGGCGGCGTACTGGCACTGCTGCTGCTGGCGTCGTTCTTCGCGCCGCTGCCGTACGGGCCCACGACTCCGGACCCGACGAACGTGCTGCAGGAGCCGTCTGCCGCGCACATCTTCGGCACCGATGCCAACGGCTTCGACGTGTTCTCACGGGTCGTCGCGGCCGGTCAGCGGGACCTGCCGCTGGCACTGATCGGAACGCTCGCGTCGCTGGTGATCGGCCTGCTGATCGGGTTGCCGCTGTCGTCGAAGAGCCGGTGGAGCGAGCGGTTGATGCGGGCGCTCGACGCGTTCCAGTCGTTCCCGCTGATCGTGCTCTCGGTGACGATCGTGTCGCTGACCGGCAACAACATCCAGAACATCGTCTACGCCATCGTGATCATCAACGGGCCGCGGTTCATCCGGCTCATCCGCGGTGAGGCGCTGTCCATCCGGGACGGCCGGTTCATCGAGGCCGCGGTGGCGACGGGCGCCCGGCCGCGCCGGATCGTCTTCCGCCACATCATGCCCAACGTCGTGGACGTGTGCCTGGTGCAGTGCTCGCTCACCGCCGCCAACGCGGTGATCGTGATCGCGGCGCTGAACTTCCTCGGTGTCGGTGTCTCCCCGCCGGACCCGACGTGGGGCTCGATGGTCCAGGTCGGCGCGCAGGGCATCTCGACCGGGCAGTGGTGGGTCGCGATCTGGCCCGGCGTGGCCATCTTCATCGCCATCGCGAGCCTGAACGTGCTCGCCAACGGGATCCAGCGTCGCGTGGAGGGGAGCTGACATGCTGACCGTCTCAGGCCTCACCACCGAGTTCCGCACCCGCGTGAGCGGGGTGCGGGCCATCGAGGACATCTCGTTCGAGGTGCCGCAGGGCGTCGCGGTCGGGCTCGTCGGCGAGACCGGCTCCGGCAAGTCCGTGACCATTCGCTCGATCCTCGGGCTGCTGCCGGTCAGTGGTCACGTGGTCGGCGGCCGTGCCGACTTCGACGGCGTCGACCTCCTGCGCGCGAACCGCAAGCAGTTGCGTGACATCCGGGGCAGGCGCATCGGGTTCGTCGCCCAGAACCCGTTCGGCTCGCTCAACCCGATCCTCTCCATCGAGAAGCAGTTCGCCAACGTCATCCGCGCGCACCGCAAGGCGAGCCGCGCGGAGATCCGGGCGCTGGCGCTGGCCCGGCTCGAGTCGGTGCAGGTGCGCGGGCCGGAACGGGTGCTGCGCGGGTACGCGCACGAGCTGTCCGGCGGCATGGCACAGCGCGTGGTGATCGCACTGGCGATGCTGCACGACCCGCCGCTCGTGATCGCCGACGAACCGACCACGGCGCTGGACGTCACCGTGCAGCGCCAGATCCTCGACCTGATCGACGCGCAGGTGTCGGAGGGCAACCGGTCGCTGCTGCTCGTCACGCACGACCTCGGGGTGGTCGCCCAGTACTGCAGGCGCGTCGTCGTGATGAAGTCGGGGCACGTCGTGGAGTCCGGCGCGGTCGCCGACGTCTTCACCTCGCCGGAGCACCCGTACACCAAGCAGCTGCTAGCCGCGGTGCCACCCGCACCGTGGTCGAGCGCCGCGAAGGAGGTGACCGGCGCGTGACCACGAGCGAAGCACCGATGCCGAACCTGATGGAACTGACCGGCATCCGGCAGGTCTTCCGCCGCGGCGGCAAGGAGGTCCACGCCGTCAACGGGGTGTCGGTGTCGGTCGCGCCCGGCGAGACGCTCGCGGTGATCGGCGAGAGCGGCTCCGGCAAGTCGACGCTGGGCCGGGTCGCGCTCGGCCTGATCACCCCGTCGGCAGGCACGGTCACGTTCGACGGCACGGTCCTCGGCGACCTGTCCAAGAAGGACCTGCGCGCGCTGCGGTCGCGGATGCAGGTGGTGTTCCAGGAGCCCTACGAGTCGCTGAACCCGCGCATCAGGGTCGGTGACATCGTCGAGGAGCCGCTGATCATCCACCGGTCCGGACTGTCGAAGGCGCAGCGGCGGGAGAAGGTCGTCGCGATGCTGGAGCGCGTCGGCCTCACCGCCGAGCACGCCGAGCGCTACCCACGCAACCTCTCCGGCGGGCAGCAGCAGCGCATCGGCATCGCGCGGGCGATCATCACCGAGCCCGAGCTGGTGGTGCTCGACGAGCCGACGTCGTCGCTGGACGTCTCGGTGCGGGCACGCGTGCTCGACCTGCTGCGGGACCTGCAGCGCGAGCAGGGCATCTCCTACATCTTCATCTCGCACGACCTCGCCACCGTCGGGCTGATCAGCGACCGCGTCGCCGTGATGTACCTCGGGCAGGTCGTCGAGCAGGGGCCGACCGCCGAGGTGCTCACCAACCCGAAACACCCCTACACCAGGGCGTTGCTGTCGGCGACGCTGTCCACGGTGGTGGGGGAGAAGCGCGAGCACGTGCCGCTGCGCGGCGAGATCCCCAACCCGTCGGCCGCGCCGACCGTGTGTGTCCTGAGTGGACGATGCCCGATCGAGATCGACGAGTGCTCTACGGGGCCGGTCGCGCACCGCCGCGTCGGTGACCGGCACGACGTGGCCTGTCTGCGGGTGGACCGCGTCGACCGCCTCCTGCCGGTGGAGGCCGGGTGAACGCGGGTTACCTGCGTGCGCCGTGGGGCCTGCTGCACTACCGGACGGCCGGCACCGCGAAGGCGGCGGACCGGCCGCTGCTGGTGATGATGCACCAGAGCCCGCTGTCGTCGCGGCGGTACCGCGAGGCGCTGCACCTGCTCGCCGGGTTCTGCACCCCCGTCGCCGTGGACACCCCCGGCTACGGGCAGTCCGAGGCGGGCGCGGGGGAGTGGACCGTCGACCGGTACGCCGGGGTGGCGTGGTTCGTCGCCGACGCGTTCGGCGCTGAGCGGCCGTGGTTGTTCGGCCGGGCGACGGGTGCGGTGTTCGCGGTGCACGCCGCCGCGCAGCGCCCGGGTCAGGCGGCCGGCGTGGTCCTGCACGGCGTCCCCGTCTACACCGAGGAGGAGAAGGCGAGCAGGCTCGCGGAGTTCGCACCGCCGTACGACCTGGCGAACAGCGGGTCGCACCTCGACCGGATCTGGCGGCGCGTCACGGACGAGTACCCGTGGGCGGGCCCGGCACTGGTCACCGACCTGGTGCTGGACTACCTGCACGCCGGACCGGACTTCGCCTCGTCCTACCGCGCGATCTGGCGCCACGACCTGCACGCCTCGGTGCGGGCGGCAGGCCCGGTCGACCTGTTGCTCGCCGGGGACGCCGACCGCATCGGGTACATGCACGAGCGGGCCGTCGGCGGGATCGAGCACCGGGCCGCGGTCGTGCTGCCGGACGCCACCGACTTCGTGGCCGAACAGGACCCGGCGGCGTTCTGCCGCGCACTCGCGGGCGTCATCCAGGACAAGGGGACAGGGAACCAGAGATGCTGACCACCACACCGGACGAGAAGCCCGGCGACACCGGCCTCGACGCGCCGCGCGACCGGGGCGTGGTCGCGTGAGCACCGCCGTCGCCGCCGCGGGCTGGGTTGGCACGGTCCTCGGCGCGGGGGTCCGCGTCTTCGACCTCGGCCGCCCGCTCTTCCGCGGCATGCCCCAGTCCCCGAACCACCCGCCCTACTGGCACACGCTGCCGCGCCGCCACGGTGACGGGGTCCGCGCCGACGGCGGCTCGGCCGCCGCCGACCACATCTCGCTCGGCACCCACGTCGGCACGCACATCGACGCGTTCTCCCACGTGTCGCACGATGGTGTGCTGTTCGGTGACATCGACGCCCAGGAGGCGCAGCGCGGCGGCCGGATGACCGCGCTCGGCGCCGAGACCATCGAGCCGATGTTCCTGCGCGGCGTGCTGCTCGACGTGCCCGCCGCGCTCGGCCTGCCCGGGTGCGCGCCCGGCTACGAGATCACCCCGGCCGACCTCGACGCCACCCTCGAACGGCAGGGGAGCAGCCTCGGTGCCGGCGACGTCGCGCTGGTGCGCAGCGGCTGGGGCCCGCGTTTCTCGTCCCCGGACCCGGCCGAGTACCTCGGGCACGACTCCGGTGTCCCCGGCGTGAGCGAGGCCGGCGCGCGCTGGCTCGCCGACCGGGGTGTGCACGCGGCGGGTGCCGACACGATCGCGTTCGAGTGCCTGCCACCCGGCCAGGGCCACGCGCTGCTGCCGGCACACCGGGTGCTGCTGGTGGAGCGCGGCATCCACATCATCGAGGCGATGGAGCTGGAGGAGCTGGCCGCCGAGGGCGTGCACGAGTTCCTGTTCGTCCTGTCGTCGCTGAAGCTGGTCGGCGCCACCGGTTCGCCGGTCCGGCCGCTGGCCGTCGTCCCGGGGGCGGTGGCGGCGTGAGCGAGCCGACGCTGAGCAGGCACCTGGCGGCGTTCGCCGACGCCACGCGGCACCAGCCGCTGCCCGCCGAGGTCGCGGCGAGCGTGCGTGACCGGGTCCTCGACGTGCTCGGGCTGTGCCTCGCCGGGCGCGCGCTGGACACGAGCGCCGCGGCTCTGGCATACGTGCGCGAGCAGGGCGGTGCCGGGCAGGCGCACGTGATCGGTGACGCGGAACGGGTGCCCGCCGCACTCGCCGCGCTCGCCAACGGCGTGCTCGCGCACTCGCTGGACTACGACGACACGCACCTGCCGTCGGTGCTGCACCCCAGTGCGTCGGTGGTGCCCGCCGCGCTCGCCGCCGCGGAGGCGGCGGGCACGGACGGGAAGGCGCTGCTGGCCGCGGTCGCCGCCGGGCTCGAGGTGTGCGTCCGCCTCGGCATGGCGGGCTACGACAAGGAGGCGAAGAACTCGACCTTCTTCGAGCACGGCCAGCACGCCACGTCGATCTGCGGTGCCATCGGCGGCGCGGTCGCGGCGGCGATGCTGCTGGGCCTGGACGAGGACGGCATCACCGACGTCATCGGGGTGTCGGCGTCGATGGCCTCCGGGGTCATCGAGGCCAACCGCACCGGTGGCACGGTCAAGCGCCTGCACTGCGGCTGGGCCGCGCACGCCGCGGTGAGCGCCGCACAGCTCGTCAAGCACGGGTTCACCGGTCCGCCGACCGTCCTCGAAGGCCGGTTCGGCTTCTTCGAGGCGTTCCTGCGCGGCGAGTACGACCCGGCCGAGATCACCGGCGGGCTCGGCGAGGAGTGGGCCGTGCCCGGCATCTTCTTCAAGCCCTACCCGGCCAACCACTTCACCCACACCATCGTCGACGCGGGCCGTGCGCTGCGTGAACAGGGCGTCGACCCGGACGAGGTCGAGGCGCTGACCGTCGGCGTGCCCGCACCGGTGGTCCGCACGGTCGGCGAGCCGATCGAGCGCAAGCGCAGGCCGGCCACCCCGTACGAGGCGCAGTTCAGCGGACCGTACGCGGCGGCGGTCGGCCTGTTCGGCGGGTCGGGGCTCGGCGCCGCCTACGCCGACTACGACACCGGGCTCCTTGCCGAGCCGCGCAGGCTGCGGCTGCTGTCGGTGACCGACGTGACCGCCGACGACGAGTGCACGGCGATCTTCCCGTACCAGTTCCCCGCCGTGCTGCGGGCGCGCACCGCGGACGGCAGGGAGTGGACCGCGAAGGCGCTCGTGAACCGCGGCGGCCCGCAGCGGCCGCTGTCCACCGACGAGCTGCGCGCGAAGTTCCGCGACAACGCCGATGGCGTGCTCACCCCCGAGGCGGTGCGGGCCGTCGAGGAGTGCGTCGCGGGGCTGGGCGGCGGCTCGCGCCCGGACGAGTTGCTGGCGCTCGTCCGACCGGAAGGAACGAGGTGATGCTGAGTACGCTCCTCTCCCCGGTTCGCGGCGCCGAAGGGCGGTGCCGGTGCACTGGCTATCCTCGGGTGGTGGGCAAAGCGGCTGGTGTGGTGCTTGCGGGTGGTCGGTCCACCCGTATGGGGACGGCGAAGTCCGAGCTCGAGTGGCACGGTTCGACGTTGCTCTACCGGGCGGCCGCGGTGATGGCGCGGTCGGTCGACGGGCCGGTGGTCGTGGTCGCCGCGCCAGGGCAGGAGTTGCCCGAGCTGCCTGCCGGGGTCGAGGTGGTCGAGGATCCGGTCGATGGTCTGGGGCCCATGCAGGGCCTCGCCGCCGGGTTGGCCGCTGTGGCGGACCGCGCTGACGTGGCGTTCGTCTGTTCCACCGACCTGCCGTTCCTGCACCCCGCGTACGTGCGGCGGGTGCTGCGGGCACTCACCGACGACATCGACGTCGTGCTGCCCGTTGCGCGGGGGTTCCGGCAGCCGCTGGCGGCCGCCTACCAGACCAGGATCGCCGGGTTGGTCGCGAAGCTCCTCGCGGAGGGGAACCAGCGGCCGGGGATGATCTTCAAGCACTGCGACGTGACGCAGTTGGACGACGCGGCCCTGTTGGCCGACGCGGCGGTCGCGAAGTACGACCCGGAGCTGGACTCGGTGCTCAACGTCAACACGCCGGAGGACTACCGGGCCGCACGGGACCGGGAGCCACCCGAGGTCGTGGTCGAGCGGTTCGGGGCGCTGGCCAAGGGCGGCGGGCACCGGCCCAAGGTCGTCCGGGCCGCGACGATCGGGCAGGCCGCCGAGGTGGTCGGGTTGACGTTGGACCGGCATGTCGTCGCCGCCCTGAACGGGGACCAGGTGACCAAGGACGGGCGGTTGCCCCTGGTCGCGGGGGACGCCGTCGCGTTCCTGTCGGCGGACGCAGGGGGATAGGGCTCACGGGTAGCGCACACGGAAAGGGCATACAGTCGACACATGGCGCCAGGTGGTTTCTTCGGACAGGCGCTCGTCGTGGACGTGCACGCCGGGCACGCGACCGGCAGCCGGCTCACGCTGGACGACCAGGTCCTGCGCGCGTACCTCGGCGGCGTCGGGCTCGGTACGTGGCTCATGCACCGGCTCGCTCCGCCCGGCGTGGATCCGCTCGCGCCGCAGGCGCCGCTCGCGTTCGTGTACTCGTCGCTCGTCGGGACTCCGCTGACCACGAGCGCCAAGTTCGCCGTGGTCGCCAAGTCGCCGTTGACCGGCCTGCTCACCGACGCGCTCGCGTCCAGCCAGTTCGCCATCTCGGGCAAGCTGACCGGCCACGACGCCATCGTGATCCGGGGCCGCGCGGACGAGCTGTCCGTGCTGCTCATCGACGGCGACGGGCCCCGGCTCGAACCGGCGCCCGACTTCGCGGGCCTGTCCGCGGCGGACGCGGAGACCAAGGCCAAGGAGCGGTTCGGCCGCGGCTGGCGCACCGCGGCGATCGGGCCCGCGGGGGAGCGGGGTGTGCGCTACGCGACCATCAGCCACGACGGCAGGCACGCCGGCCGAGGTGGTCTCGGTGCGGTGCTCGGCGCCAAGAACATCAAGGCCGTGCTGGTCAAGGCGGCCACGAAGGTGGGCGTCGCCGACCAGGCCGGTGTCCTCGCCGCCGCCAAGGACCTGCGCGGCAGGAGCTTCGGGCCCGCCACCGCCAAGTACCGGGAGCTGGGCACACTCGCGAACCTGCTGGCGTTCAACGCGGTCAGCACGCTCCCGACCCGCAACTTCACCGCGGCCACCTTCGCCGAGGCGCCCCGGCTCGCCGCGGAGGAACTGCACGAGCTGCGCGGCGTGGCGCGCAACAGCTGCGCGTCCTGCTCCATCGGCTGCGAGCACATCTACGCCCGCAAGGGCGGCGGCAGCCAGCGGATGGAGTACGAGAACGTGTTCGCGCTCGGCCCGCTGTGCGGGGTGTCCGATCCGGACGACGTGTTCGCCGCCAGCGCCCGCTGCGACGAGCTCGGCATCGACACCATCTCCGCCGGTGGCACCATCGCCTGGGCCATGGAGTGCGTCGAGCGCGGCCTGATCGAGGAGCCGTGGCTCCGCTTCGGCGACGGCGCGGCCCTGCTCAGGGCCCTGGACGCGATCGGGAGCCGCGCGGCGGGGCTCGGCGAGCTGCTCGCCGAGGGCTCCCGGCGTGCCGCCGAGCGGGTCGGGCACGGTTCGCTCGACTTCGCCGCGCAGGTCAAAGGCCTGGAGATGCCCGGCTACGAACCACGCAGCCTCCAGTCGATGGCACTCGGCCTCGCCGTCAACGCGCGAGGCGCCGACCACAACCGCTCCGGCGCGTACGAGGCCGACCTGTCGGGTGACGTCGACCGCTTCCACGGCGGTGCCGCACACGTGGCCGCCGCGGTCCAGACCGAGGACAAGGCCGCGGTCATGGACTCGATGATCTTGTGCAAGTTCCTGCGCGGGGTGTTCGACGACCCGTTCACCGAGTGGGCCCGGCTCCTGGCCCTGGTCACCGGCTGGGACCTGGACGCGGACGAGCTGCGTACCGCCGCCAGGCGGATCGTGCGGGCGAAACGTGCGTTCAACCTGCGCGAAGGCGCCACGGCCGCCGACGACACGCTGCCCGTGCGCATGCTCGAGACCCCCATCGAGCTCGGGTCCGGCCGCACCGCGGCGCTCACCGCGGACCGGCTCCGTTCGATGGTCGCGAGCTACTACGAAGCACGCGGTCTTGACCAGGACGGCAGGGTGTCCGCCACCGATCTGGCGGATCTTTTCCTCTAGGCCCGGCGTCGGCCACACAAGCGGGGAGCCGTAACGGTATGCTGTATGCAATGCCAGGAGAGACGGAGCGACGATGACGACTCTCGAGGAGCCGCACACGTCCACCAGGACGGTGACGGCCGAGATCGACGGCCGGTCGGTGACCGTGCCCGAGGGCACGACGATCTACGACGCGGCCAAACGGGCCGGTGTGGACATCCCCGTGCTGTGCCACGACGAGCGCTACGACCCGGTGGGCGTGTGCCGCATGTGCGTGGTCGACACCGGGGGCCGGGTGCTCGCCGCGGCGTGTGTGCGCCCGTGCGAGGACGGCATGACCGTCAAGACGGACACGGAGGAGATCCAGCAGAACCGGGCCACGCTGACCGAGCTGCTGATCTCCGACCAGCCGCCGCGCGCGGAGGACCCCAAGCAGACCAAGACCGGTGACAACCTGCTGCTGGAGCTGGCCGACCGGTTCGACGTGGCCAAGGAGACCACCGAGCTGCCGTGCGGCTCCGGGCGCGGTGTCGACCTGTCGAACCCGGTCATCGAGGTCAACCACGACGCCTGCATCCTGTGCGACCGCTGCGTCCGCGCGTGCGACGACGTGCAGGGCAACGACGTCATCGGGCGGTCCGGCAAGGGCTACGAGACCCTCATCGCGTTCGACTTCAACGACCCGATGGGCCAGAGCTCGTGCGTGACCTGCGGTGAGTGCGTGCAGGCCTGCCCGACCGGCGCGCTGACCAACAAGGCCATCAACAACATCCCGATCCAGCCGCGCGAGCAGCTCGACGCGGTCGACAGCGTCTGCCCGTACTGCGGTGTCGGCTGCGCGCTCACCTACTACGTGGACCGCGAACGCGGCGCGATCTCCTTCGCCGAGGGCCGTGACCAGCCGGGCTCGAAGAGCCGCCTGTGCGTCAAGGGCCGGTACGGCTGGGACTACGCCGCCTCCCCGCAGCGCCTGACCAAGCCGTTGATCCGCATCGACTCCGCCTACCCGAAGGGCCCGCTGTCGGCGGACGTCCGCGGCGACGGCGGCAAGGGCAACGGCAACGACCGCGGCCGCGTCGAGGGCGGCAACCGCAGTGGCGGTGGTCGCGGCGACAAGAAGCTGGGCCGCGACGGCCGTCGCAAGCCCGGCGGGCTCGTCGACTACGACGAGGTCATGCCCTACTTCCGCGAGGCGACCTGGGAAGAGGCGCTGGACCTGGTGGCCAGCCGTCTCAAGGAGATCCACGCGACGCAGGGTCCCGGCGCGATCGCCGGGTTCGGCTCGGCGAAGTGCTCCAACGAGGAGGCCTACCTCTTCCAGAAGCTGATCCGCGTGGGCTTCGGCACCAACAACGTGGACCACTGCACGCGCCTGTGCCACGCGTCGTCGGTCGCCGCGCTGTTCGAGGGCGTCGGCTCCGGCGCGGTGTCCACCACCTACGGCGACGTCGTCAACGCCGAGGTCGTGATCATCACCGGCTCGAACCCGACCGCGAACCACCCGGTCGCCAGCTCGTTCTTCAAGCAGGCCCGCCGCAACGGCACGAAGATCGTGTACGTCGACCCGCGCGCCAGCACGGTCGCGGAGCACGCCGACTACCACTGCCAGGTCAAGCCGGGCACGGACGTGGCGTTCTACAACGGGATCATGCACGAGGTGATCCGCCTCGGCCTGATCGACCGCGACTTCATCCGCGAGCGCGTGTCCAACTACGACGAGCTGGCCCGCACGGTCGCGGACTACCCGCCGGAGCGGGCCGCGCAGATCACCGGCGTGGACGCCGACCTGATCCGCGAGGTCGCCCGCGTGTGGGGCGAGGCGAAGGCAGGCGTCATCTACTGGGGCATGGGCATCTCCCAGCACACCACCGGCACCGACAACGCCCGCTGCCTGATCGCGCTGTGCTCGATCACCGGCAACGTCGGCAAGCCCGGGGCCGGCCTGCACCCCCTGCGGGGCCAGAACAACGTGCAGGGCGCGTCCGACGCGGGCCTGATCCCGATGTTCTACCCGGACTACCAGGGGGTGGACGCCGGGGAGACGCGCGAGCGGTTCGAACAGGCGTGGGGCGCCAAGCTCGACCCCAACCGCGGGCTGACCGTCACCGAGATCATCGGGTCGGTGCTCAAGCCGGGTGGCGTGCGCGGCATGTACATGCTCGGCGAGAACCCGTTCCTGTCCGACCCGAACATCAACAAGGTCCGCAAGGCCCTCTCCACGCTGGACTTCCTGGTGGTGCAGGACATCTTCCTCACCGAGACGGCGGAGTTCGCGGACGTCATCCTGCCCGCGTCCTCGTACCTGGAGAAGGACGGCAGCTACACCAACACCGACCGGCGCGTGCAGCTCGGCCGCAAGGTGATGGACCCGCCCGGCGAGGCGCGGGTGGACTGGGAGATCGTGCAGGACATCGCGCAGCGCGTCGGGCTGGACTGGCGGTACACGTCACCGAGCGAGATCTTCGACGAGATGGTCGCGCTCATGCCGTCCTACGCGAACCTGAAGCACGAGAACCTGGGCCTGTCCGGGAAGCTGTACCCCAACGACGACCCGGAGCACTCCGACGGCACGGTCGTGCTGTTCGACGAGCGGTTCAACACCGACGACGGGCTCGCGCACCTCGTGCCAGCGCAGTGGTTGCCCGCCAGGGAGCTGCCGGACGCGGAGTACCCGCTGGTGCTCAACACCGGGCGGCTCCTCGAACACTGGCACACCGGGTCGATGACCCGCCGCTCCTTCGCGCTGGACACGATCTCACCGATCGCCGAGGTGTACATGCACCCGAAGGACGCGGCCGACCGCGGTCTCGCACACGGTGAGCTGGTGCGGGTGCGGTCGCGCCGAGGGGTGATCGAGCTGCAGGTGCGGATCTCGCACCGCGAACAGCTGGGCAACTGCTTCATCCCGTTCCACTTCCGGGAGGCGGCGGCGAACCTGCTGACCATCGACGAGATCGACCCGGTCGGCAAGATCCCCGAGTACAAGTTCTGCGCGATCCAGGTGGAGGCACTGGGCGCGGAACACACGACCGACGTGGCCACGCTGGGAGCTGCGGAATGACACCGAGTCCCAGGAGCAGAGCGAAGGAGCGGGCCTCGTCTGGACCGAGGAGCGCGCGCGGGCGCGCCGGCGCCGAGCACGCGACGAGGGAAGACGAGGTCTGAGCGGATGAGCGAAGCGACAAGCGTCACAGCGAGGGCGGCGGCGACCAGGGCCCACTGGGTCCCCGGAGTCGAGGGGCGGGCGGGGAAGTTCCCCGGCCCGTCGCTGATCCCCGCGCTCAACGCGATCCAGGCGCGGCTCGGCTGGCTGCCCCGCGAGGAGCTGGAGGAGCTGGCCCGCGAGGTCAAGCGGCCGAGGTACGAGATCGAGGGCATCGTCTCGTTCTACCCGCACTTCCGCACCACCCCGCCGCCGAAGGTCGCGCTGCACGTCTGTCACGACCTGTCGTGCTGGCTGCGTGGCGGCGAGGACCGGATCGCCGCGGTGAAGGCGCGCTACGGCGCGGACACCGACGTCGAGCTGGTCGAGGTCTCCTGCCTCGGCCGCTGCGACGTGGCACCCGCCGCCGACGTGAACGAGCACCCGACGCCGGTGTCCGAGATGGCCGCCGTGGACGCCCTGGTCGACGCCGCGCGCGGGGACGGCGTGTCGGAGGCGGTGGCGTCGTCGCGGACGGAGCCGTGGCCCAACGACCCGTACGCCGCCGGTTCGGGTGTTGGGGAGCGGTACGCGTCGCTGCGGGCGTTGCTCACCGGTGAGCTGAACACCGACGAGGTCGTCGCCACGTTGTCGGCGTCCGGGCTGCGTGGCATGGGCGGCGCCGGGTTCCCCACCGGCAAGAAGTGGGAGCTGGTCGCGGGCACCGACGACCCGGTGAAGTACGCGATCTGCAACGCGGACGAGTCCGAGCCCGGCACGTTCAAGGACCGCCAGATCCTCGCCGACCAGCCGCACCTGGTGCTCGAAGGGCTGCTGCTGGGCATGGCCGTGGTCGGCGCGGAGCAGGGCTACGTGTTCATCCGGCACGAGTACGGGCCAGAGGAACGTGTGCTGCGTGCGGAGATCGACGCGCTGCGCGCCGCCGGGGTCGTCGGGCCGGACGCGTGCGGCAGCGGGCGGCGCCTGGACCTGGAGATCTTCGTCTCGCCCGGCGGGTACATCCTCGGCGAGGAGACCGCGCTGCTCGAGTGCATGGAGGGCCACCGGGGCGAGCCCCGCAACAAGCCGCCGTTCCCGGGCAACTACGGCCTGCACGGCCGCCCGACGTTGATCAACTCGGTGGAGACGTTCGCGGACGTGCCGGTGATCCTGCAGCGCGGCGCGCAGTGGTGGGGCGAGCAGGGGCTCGGCGACTCGGTCGGCTGGAAGTTCTTCGCCGTGTCCGGGCACGTCGAGAACCCGGGCGTGTACTGCGTGCCGATGGGCACCACCGTCCGGGCGCTCATCGACCTGGCGGGCGGTGTGCAGGACGGCAAGGCGGTCGGCGCGGTGCAGCCGGGTGGTGCGTCGTCGAACTTCATCGGCCCGGACCAGCTCGACCTCGCGCTCGACTTCGGCACGCTCGCCGAGGCGGGCACCATGCTCGGCTCCGGCGCCCTCGTCGTGCTGGCGGAGGGCACCGACCTGCTGGCGGCCGCGACGAACGTGCTCCGGTTCTTCCGCAACGAGTCCTGCGGCAAGTGCGTGCCCTGCCGGGCGGGGTCCACGAAGGCGCACACACTGCTGGCCGGCAAGTCCACATTGGACGACGAGCAGCGGTCGCACGTCCTGCGGCTGGAGGAAGCGATGCGCAAGACGTCGATCTGCGGGCTCGGGCAGGTCGCGCTCGGCCCCGTGGTGTCGGTGCTGGGACTGGACAAGGGTGGGGCGGCGGCCCGGCCGCAACCCCGTCCGAACGGTGCGAAGGAGCAACCAGATCGTTGACCGCGGGAGCGAGCCAGAAGGCGCCGGGCGGATGAGCGAAGCGACCAAGAAGACACAGCGGGAGTTCTTCACCACCCGCACCGTTGCCGAGGCACTGGCAGGCTTTCGTCCGGACCACCGGGCGCCGGTCGAGACCGTGCCGCTCGCCGAGGCGCTCCACCGGGTGCCCGCCGCCGACATCCCGTCGCCCCACGCCTTGCCGGGCTTCGTGAAGTCCACTGTGGATGGCTACGCGGTGCGGGCGGCGGACACCTACGGCTCCTCGGACGGCCTGCCGTCGTACCTGGACCTGCTGGGCGCGGTGCGGATGGGCGCGGCACCCGAGGTCACGGTGCGCCCCGGCGGGTGTGCCGCGATGCCGACCGGGGGAGTGCTGCCCGACGGTGCGGACGCCGTGGTGATGGTCGAGTACACGGCCGAGACCATGCCCGGCACCATCGAAGTCACCCGTCCTGTGGCACCCGGTGGTGGGCTGGTGCGCGCCGACGAGGACGTTGCGGCCGGCGCGCCGCTCGTGCCAGCCGGTCGTCCGCTGCGCGCGCCGGATCTCGGGTTGCTCGCCGCGGCCGGGGTCACGTCGGTCGCGGTGCACGCCCGGCCCCGGGTCGCGATCATCTCCACCGGTGACGAGGTCGTGCCACCAGCCACAGTGGAGCTGTCGGCCGGGCAGGTGCGGGACGCGACCGCCTCCGCGCTGGCCGGGCTGGTCGCCGACGCGGGCGGCGAGCCGGTGATCGCGGGGATCGTCGGCGACGAGCCGGGTGCGTTGAAGGACAGGCTGACCGAGGTACTCGCTGATGCCGACCTGGTGGTCGTCTCGGCTGGCTCTTCGGTCGGAGCACGGGACGAGACCGCGGGCGCGGTCGCCGCGGTGGGTGCGGTCTGGTGCCACGGGCTCGCGATCAAGCCGGGCAAGCCGACGCTGCTCGCGGACTGCGGTGGCATCCCGTTGATCGGGCTGCCCGGCAACCCGCTGTCCGCGCTGGTCGTGTTCGGCCAGGTCGGGGTTCCACTGCTGTGGCGGCTGTCCGGGTGCGAGACCCCGCCACCGGTACCGAGCACCCGGGCACAGCTGTCCCGGGACCTGGCGTCGGCGGCGGGCCGGCTCGACGTGGTTCAGGTCCGGCTGTGGGACGGGGTCGCCGAGCCGGTGTTCGGTCCGTCCGCGCTGCTGTCCGTGCTCACCCGCGCCGACGGCTACCTGGTCGTGCCGGAACCGGCCACCGGGCTCGACGCGGGCACCGAGGTAGAGGTCATGCTGTACCGATGAACAGTCCGTTCGTGTCCGACGTCCCCGCCGCGGCGGCCCACACCGCCTGGCGGGAGGCGCGCGCCGCGGCTGGTTGCCCCGCCAGGGTCGCGACCGTGCGGGTGCCGGTCGGCGAGGCCGTCGGCAGGGTGACCGCCGAACCCGTGTGGGCGAAGCGTTCCGCACCCGCGTTCGACTCGTCCGGCATGGACGGGATCGCGGTCCGCGCGCAGGACACGGTCGGCGCGGCGGAGACCACTCCGGTGCTGCTCACCGACTTCGAGGTCGTCGACACCGGCGACCCGCTGCCCGCGGGCTACGACGCCGTGATCATGCGCGAACACGTGCACCGGACCGGCGAGCAGGCCGAGATCCGGGCCGCCGTCCCGCCCTACCAGCACGTCCGCTCGATCGGTGAGGACATCAGCGCGGCCGAACTGCTGCTGCCGGAAGGACACCGCCTGCGCCCGGTCGACGTGGCGGCCTGCGCGGCCGCGGGGGTGGTCGAACTGGCCGTGCGCCGAGCGCCGGTCGTGGCGATCATCCCGACCGGTGACGAGATTCGCCCGTTGGGTGCCACTCTCGAACCGGGCGACATCCTGGACACCAACTCGCTGATGCTCGCCGCCCAGGCCCGCGAGGCAGGCTGCGCGGCCGACGTCACCGAGATCGTGCGGGACGACCCGGACGCCATCACCGCGGCCCTCCGCGCCGCCGCGGCCGGTGCCGACCTGGTCCTGCTGATCGCCGGTTCCAGCGCGGGCCGTGACGACTACACCGCCCGCGTGGTCGCGGGCGCGGGCACGCTGGCGGTCCACGGCGTGGCCGTCCGCCCAGGACACCCCGTCGTGCTCGGCACCGTCGACCGGACGCCGGTGGTCGGTGTCCCCGGCTACCCGGTGTCCGCCGCTCTCACGTTCGACATCTTCGCGGCCCCGGTGCTCGCGGAGCTGGAAGGCGCCGCCCCGCGCGAACGGCCGTCCACCACGGCACACCTCGCGCGGAAGCTCCCGTCGGCGATCGGCATGGACGACTGGGTCCGCGTCCGCCTCGGCCGGGTGGGGGACCGCGTCGTCGCGACACCACTGCCCCGTGGTGCGGGCGTGCTGACCTCGCTGGTGCGTGCGGACGGGCTGCTGGTCGTGCCGTCCGGAGTGGAGGGTCACCACGCCGGAGCGGAGGTCCGGGTGGAGCTGCTGCGCGGACTGGCGGAGATCGACCGCACCGTCGTCGCGATCGGTTCGCACGACCTGGTGCTCGACCTCGCCGCCTCGGCACTGCGGGCCGACAACCCGCTCATCACCCTCGCGTCGTCGAACGTCGGCTCGCTCGGCGGCCTGGTCGCACTACGGGACGGCCTGTGCCACCTCGCGGGCTCACACCTGCTCGACCCGGCGACCGGCGAGTACACGCTGCCCTATGTGGACAAGCTGCTCGGCGATGGCTTCGCGGTGATCCGCCTGGTCCACCGCGACCAGGGCCTGATCGTCGCGCCAGGCAACCCGCTGGAGCTGGCCAAGATCGACGACCTCACCCGGCAGGGCCTCCGGTACGTCAACCGCCAGCGCGGCGCGGGCACCCGTGCGCTCCTCGACCACGAGCTGGCGCGGCGGGGCATGGATCCCGCCGACATCCCCGGCTACGCCCGCGAGGAGCACACGCACCTGGCCGTGGCCGCCGCGGTGTCCTCGGGCCGGGCCGACGCCGGACTCGGGATCCTGGCCGCCGCCCGTGCGTTCGGTCTCGACTTCGTCCCCGTCGCGCAGGAGCCGTACGACCTCGTCCTGCGCACCGACAGCCTCGCCGACGACCGGCTCGCCCCGCTGTGGGACCTGCTCGGCCGCACCGGCTTCCACGACGAGGTCGAGGCGCTCGGTGGCTACTCGTGCGCGGAGACCGGCAGGCGGATCCGCTGACGGTCCTACCCGTCCAGTCTTTCCAGCGTGCCGACCTCGGTGAGGTCGTAGCCGTCCATGTCCGCCACGGCGGCACGGGTCGCCGGGTCGCGCATGGCGGTCATGAGCGACCGCACCGCTCCCAACGCCGTTCCGGCGAGCACGATGTCGTAGGACTCCCAGGTCAGCGGCACGAAGTCGAGACCGAGGTCGGTCGCGGTCGCGCGCAGACCCAGCGCGGCGTCGGCGATCCCGGCGGCGACGGCGAGCCCGGTCTCGAGGTGGGAGTCGAGCTCGGGCCCGTGCACGGTGTGCGGGTCGATACCCGCGCCGATGAGGAGCTGTTCGAGGAGCACGCGGGTGCCCGCACCCGCCTGGCGCCGCGCGACGAGCTTGCCGGTGAGGTCGGCGACCGACCGGATGCCGCTCTGGTCGCCGTGCGGGACGAGCAGGCCTTGCTGGCGGCGCCAGAGGTGGAGCAGATGGGGGTCCTTGCCCCGCAGCAAGGCCCGGGCGAACGGGCTGTTGTAGACACCGGTGTGGTGGCGCAGGTGTATGGCCGCGCCGTCCGCGTCCCCGCGCGCGAGGGCACGCAGACCCTGGAAGCTGCCGCGGCTGCCGACCGGGACCACCGCTGGCGTGGTGCGGTCGAGCAGGATCTGCAGCGCGGGGTCGTCGCTCCCGGCGAGCCGGAACACCCGGTCGGCTTCGAGCAGCCGGGCCGCGGCGAGCACACCGTCCGTGGCGACACGGGCCCGGCGCCGGTCCGCGACGGTGATCACGTCCGCATCGGCGAGATGGCGGTACGCACGGACGACCGTCGACGAGGTCGCCCCCAGCTCGTCGGCGTACGTGCGGACGGCGGGCAGTTCTGCGCCGACGGCCAGCTCACCCGACCGGATCCGGCGGGCGAGCTCGGTGGCGACTTCCAGGTAGCGCGTCATTTTTGTTGTGCCCTGAACCTCACGTGTCACTTCGGTCAGCCGAACAGCGGTAATCTTGTGCCGATCTGTGAGCCTACAGAAGGAGTCAGCGGATGCGCCCGGTTCGTCTTGCGACTGCCTGCGTGGCCCTGCTGCTGTCGCTCGCTGCGTGCGGTGGGACCGATCAGGCGGCCGGATCCTCGGCCGAGAAGTCCTTGATCCTCGCCACCACCACGAGCACACAGGACTCGGGACTGCTCGACGAGTTGTTGCCCGCCTTCACCGCCGACACCGGCTGGCAGGTCAAACCACTGGCCGTGGGCAGCGGACAGGCCATCGAGCTCGGCCGCCGCGGCGAGGCCGACGTCCTCCTCGTGCACTCCCCGGCAGCCGAGGAGGAGTTCGTCGCCGAGGGCACCGCTGGCCCGCGGCGGCTGGTGATGCACAACGACTTCGTGCTCGTCGGGCCGTCGGCCGATCCGGCCGGGATCCGCGGTGTACCGGCGACGGAGGCCATGCGGAAGATCGCCACCACACAGGCGGGCTTCGTCTCGCGCGGCGACGAGTCCGGCACCCACGCCCGTGAGGAGCAGCTGTGGGACCAGAACCGGATCGTCCCTTCCGGACAGTGGTACCGCGCCACCGGCCAGGGCATGGGCGCCACGTTGCGGGTGGCGAGCGAGACGTCGGCCTACACGTTGACCGACCGGGCGACCTACCTGTCCCAGAAGGGAAACCTGGACCTCGAGGTGCTGAACGAGGGCGACCAGGCGCTGCTCAACATCTACCACGTCATCGAGATGACGAAGCGCGCAGGCGACGGGGTCCAGCCGGACGGTGCGAAGGCGTTCGCCGACTGGATCACCGGTCCACGCGCGCAGGACCTGATCGGCGAGTTCGGCGCGTCGGCAGGCGGTGCGCGCCTGTTCGTGCCGGATGCCGGCAAGGACGAGTCGGCGCTGGGGAACTGACGACGTGGACGTGCTCGGCGACGGTCTGCTCGAGGCGTTGCGGCTGCTGGTGACCGGGGACGAGGACACCTGGGCGATCACCGCGCTCACCCTCCAGGTCTCCCTCAGCGCCACCGTGGTCGCGTTCCTGCTCGGCGCCCCGGTGGGCACCGCGCTCGCCCTCGGCCGGTTCCGGGGGCGGCGGGTGCTGCTGGCGATCGCGAACACCGGCATGGGGCTGCCGCCCGTGGTGGTCGGGTTGTTCGTCACGGTGCTGTTGTGGCGCGCGGGCCCGCTCGGCGCGTTCGGGCTGCTCTACACCCCGACCGCGATGGTGATCGCGCAGGCGGCGATCGCCGTGCCCGTCGTGACCGCGCTGACCGCGACGGCGTTGCAGCAGGTCGACCCGGACTTCCTGCTGCAGATGCGCGGCTTGGGCGCCACGAGGCTCCGAGCCCTCGGCGCGCTGCTGGCGGAGGCCAGGCTGCCGCTGCTGGCGGCGGCCATGGCCGGGTTCGGCGCGGTGGTCAGCGAGGTCGGGGCCGCGCAGATGGTCGGCGGCAACCTGGCAGGTGAGACCCGCGTGCTCACCACCGCCGCGGTGCTCGCGACCAGTCGCGGCCAGTTCGCACTGGCCATCGCGTTCGGCCTCGTCCTGCTCGGCCTCGCGTTCGTCGTCAACCTCGCCGTCACGCTCGCACAACACCGGCGGCAGGTGGCGAGATGAGCATCGGCTGCCGTGACCTGCGGGTCACCGCGCACGGGCGGGAACTCGTGTCCGTGCGGGCGCTGGACGTGCCCGCGGGGGAGACGCTCGCGGTCCTCGGCCCCAACGGCGCCGGGAAGTCGACGCTGCTCCGTGCGCTCGCGCACCTGGGCGCCGCGGCCAGGTCCGGGTCCATCCTGCTCGACGGCCAGGACGCCACCACCGCCCAGCTCCGCCAGGCCGTCGCCGCGGTGCTGCAACGTCCCGTGCTGCAACGCAAGTCCGTGCTCGACAACGCCGCGGCAGGCCTGCGGCTGCGCGGCGTGCGACGCGGAGAAGCCCGCCGTCGAGCCGAGCCGTGGCTCGACGCGCTCGGCGTCGCACACCTCGCCGACCGCCAGGCCCACACGCTCTCCGGGGGTGAGTCGCAGCGCGTCGCCATCGCGCGGGCCCTCGCCGTCGCGCCACGCGTGTTGCTGCTCGACGAGCCGTTCACCGGCCTCGACGCCACCACCCGCACGGACCTGCTCGCCGACCTCCGCGCCGCACTGAACGAACAGGACGCCGCGGTTCTGCTCGTCACGCACGACCGCGAGGAAGCACGCGCACTCGCACAACGCACGGCCTTGCTGGTGGGTGGGGAGATCAGGCAGATCGGCGCCACCGCCGACGTCCTCGACGCACCGACCGACCTCGAGTGCGCGACCCTGCTGGGTTTCACCACCCACCTGCCGCCCGCGCTCACCGGTCACCAGTCGATGCTGGTCGCCCGCCCCGAACGCTGCCGTCCGCTCACCGGCTCCACCCCGCCACCGCCGGACACGGTCGTGGTCGACGGCGTCCTGCGCCGAGTGGTACCCCTCGGCGGCGCACACCGCCTCGACGTCGACACCACCTCGGGCACCGTCACCGCGGTGACCACCGCGGACGTCCCGACGTCACCGGGACACCCGATCCGCATCGCGACAGCCAGGGAACACCTTCGCGAGTGCGTGCCTCCGGTACCTGGACGGGTTGTGGTGGGTGCGGCCGGACCTGGAGCCGCGGTCAGGTGGCCGACTCGCCCGTCCTGATGTCCTCGCCACTGCGCCAGAACTGCGTGCACGCCCACAGCCCGAACACCATGGCGGGCACGCCGACCGACAGGAGTGCGATGCCGGCGGTCGTCGCTTCCCGGATGTCGTCGGCGTCGCCGAAGTCGTCGGCGGGGACGTTCGCCAGGCTCCACCAGATGGCTGCTCCGACCACGACCATGAGCATCGCGGCTCCGCAGATCCACAGGTCGAACCGCCACCGGTAGGAGAAGGCGCGCCAGAAGGGCTGTGCTTCGCGTACGACGCGCCCGTTCGGGTTCTTGGCCGCCTGCCGCCGGTACCAGTGGGCGTAGGAGGTCTTCTTGACCAGTGAACCGAGCACGGCGCCGGTCACCGGCGTGATGAGCGCGCCCCACAGGAACCAGACGAAGAAGACGTCGAAGTCCCAGTCGATGGTCCAGGGGAGGCCGAGCAGCGCGGCGGCCAGTACCGCGAGCCCGGTTAGCCACGCCAGGTGCGACGGTGTGGACAGCAGGCGGATCTCGGACTCGAAACCGCCGTGCGGTGCTTTCTTGCCCCGCTGTCGTTTCGACACCCCGATCGAGCCGCGCCGGGTGTACTCCAGGATCCACATCGCGCACATCAGCAGCATGCCGACCCAGGAGAACAGGTACGGGCTGTTGATCGCGCCGAGCACGCCGTCCGAGACGTCGATCCGCTCCTGACTGGTGTGCCAGGCCACGAGTGTGAGCGCCCCGGGGAGCAACGTGGCCAGGAAGTAGAGCACGCACAGCACCAAGACGATCCACCAGGCGACGGTGGGCCGTCCGCTGCCGCTCCCGAGCCTGCCGTCCTCGCCAAGGGCGGCGTACCCGATCATGTTGCTGGCGTTGGGCTGATCCATGGGGCCCTCTCTCAACGTGGCGGTGTCAGGCCGTTTCCGTGGCCGCGCAGGCACGTTTCCGGAAGCTGTCGAAGACGTCGACCGCGTTGTCGCCGTAGTCCTCCCACGGCCTGCCGGACGCGTCGGTGCCCAGCTGGGCGAACAGGGGCACGGCCTCGGCGCCCCGGCCCGCGCTCACCAGTCCGTACGCCGCCCAGCGCCGGTCGCTGCTCGCGTGGACGCCACCGCCGCCCTCGGGTGAGCCCAGCCATCCGAGCAGCACGTCGAGCGCACGGTGGATCCGCGCGTCCTGCCAGACCTTCTCGTTGTGGTCCTCGTAGCCGAACGCGGCCTGGATGACCAGGAAGGCGAGCGAAGGGGACGCGGCGGCGGCACGCTCCGCGAACGCGAACAGCGCGTCGTACGAGACGGGCTCGTCGTCGGCCATGTACATCAGCGCGAACTCGTGCCCCGTGCGGTGCAGCGGGTTGCGGGCCTGCAGCTCACGCCAGATCGCCGCGAACGTGTTGCCCCCGTAGCCGCGGCCACGCGCGAGTGTGATCAGCGTGCACCACGGAGTCGGGTCCTCGGGCGCCAGCTCCGTCGCCCTCCGCGCCGCGAGCTCCGACCGCGCCAGCGTCTGGTGGAACGCGTCGTGCTGCTCGGCCGAGGTCTGCTCCGGCGGCTTGTTGCCGCGCAGTTTCCAGGCCAGCCAGAGAAGTGCGTGCGCGTCGACGACCGCGATGTGCCGGTCGTCGCCGGTGCTCGCGGCCCGCCACGCCGCCAGCCAGGCACCGTTGTCCCCAGCGGCCTCGCCGAGCGCGTGCACCGCCGCCGAGCGCATCGCCCAGTCGCCGTGGCTGCGGTTGAGCAACTCGCGTGCCGGCCGCCAGTCACCTGCCCTGGCCGCGGCCACCGCCGCGGCGATCACCGGGACCGGCCTGCTCAGATCGGTGCTCAGCGCGTGCGTGGGCGGCAGTCCCCATCTGGTGACGTCAACGGCCGGCTGGTCCGGTAGGCCAGGCACGATCTCGGCCGGGTTGACGGTGGGGTCGACCTGGTGGATCAACGCGATCATGTCCTCGGGGGACGCCGTCCGCATGTAGGTGTGCACCGACTGGCCTCGGCGCTTGGCTTCCTTGCGCATGGCCATCAGGACGCGGGTCTTGGTGCCCAGTAGGAGTGCCACGATGGTGTTGCCTTCCGTGTGATTTGTCCTGCCGCGTCGAGTAGCGCGCGCAGTCCCGCCGTGTCCGGTCGTTCGGACACCGCCGCGTCGACCAGCTCCGGCAGTGCGACCCGGTACCGCTCATCCAGTCGCATCGCGCCGACCGAGGGCCACGACTCCTGCCACCGCACCGCGCCCGCCTCGGTGAGCGTCGTGACGACCGCGCCGAAGAGTCCTTTGCGGACGATCAGCTTGGCTCGTTCGTAACGGACCCTCGGGCCGTCCGCGGGCCCGCCCGGCCCGGCCGGACCGGGCGGGGTCGCGCCGAGCTCGGTCAGCAGGCCCGCGTCGAGCGCGTCGAGCAGCGTGCGCAGCGAGGGCGGCCGGGCGGTCAACCGGGCCGCGTTGGCCAGCACCGTGCCGGTGGCCTCGGTCAGTGCGGCGAGGCCGCCGATGCGGACCAGCGTCGGCCAGTCCACACGCCGTTTGGTGCGTGCTTCCGGCACCAGACCGTCGAGCAGCGCCGCGTCGAGCAGCGGCACCGGGTTGTGCAGCAGGCCGAGCGCGGGCCCGGGCGGTACGCGCACCGTGCCGACGGCGCGCAGCGCGTCGATCGCCGCGATCCGCTCGCTCATCGGCGGGTGCGTGTCGTACGGGTCCGCCTCGTCCGGTGGGTTGGCGCGCAGCTCGCCCAGCTGGTCGTGCAGCGAGGCACGGAGCCTGCGGTACCCGGCGAACGCGTCGGCGGGCAGGTAACCCGCGGTCCACCCCACGACCAGGTGGTTGTCCAGGAATGCCTGCCACGACTCGGCGATCGGTGCCAGCTCACGGAACGCGGCGACGGTGGCCGCCGAGCCGACGGCGCCCGCCGCCGCCTCGTCCGCCGCGCTTTCCTGCCGCCTGCTCAACTTCGTGGACGCGCGCAGCGTGACCGCGCCGCAGTGCCGCAGCAGGAAGTGCAGTCCCCGCTGGAGGTAGTCGTCCCTGTTCATCGTGGCCAGTGTGTGCACGTAGGCGCGTCTGCTGCGGTAGGCGATGCCCGCGAAACGGGTGTCCCGGTTGCTGTAGTGCGCGAGCTCGTGGGTGAGGACCGCGGCGAACTGCGCGGAGCTCATCTCGGCGATCAGCGGGGCGCCGATGAACAGGTGCCGCCGCGTGGAGATCAGCCCGAGCAGCCGGGTGTCCTCCATCACGGCGGCGTTCGCGTCCGCGATCAGGTGGATGTCGTCCGGTGGCGCGGTGTCCGCGACCTCCGCGAGCCTGCGGACCAGCGCCCACAGCTCCGGCTGCTCGTGCTCACGCACCGGCACGCCATGCACCGGGTTGTCGATCTTCGAGGCGAGCACCCACAGCCCGCGGCCGAGTACCAGCACGGTCGGCACGACGCCGATCGCGATCTTCACGGCGGTGACGGGGGAGACCGTGAACGCATAGATGTTGAACCAGACCAGAGCGCCCATGACGACGAGCATCGCCATCGGGACGAAGCTGGTCAGCAGCACCCATGACACGGTGCGCGACAACAGTTTCAGAGGTGGCCCCTTTCCCATCCGGCCATGGTGTGCACACTGCCCGTCCCACCGGGACCGGCCGTCCGATGTGGAGGGTCCGGGCCGGCCGGTCCGGCGATGCCGTGACCGCCGCTACTTCCAGGTGATCGGCTCGGCGGCGTAGTCGGCCTGCGCGCCGTCGGGGGCCGCGTCGTCGTAGGTGTCGACCTCGTAGGCCACCCCGGTCACCTCGGCAGGCTCCGGCGCGAGGGCGAGCGTGCAGGTCTCGTAGCTCGCGCCGGCCGCGACGAAGTCGTCGCCCGCGCTGCCCTTGGCACACGGTGCGAACGAACTGGGCACCGAGTAGACGCCGCCTGCCTCGGTGCCGTCGGCGAGCAGGCCCTGCAGCGAGACCAGCGAGGTGCCACCCCAGTCGCCGCCGGTCTCGTTGGTCACGGTGATCCGGACGTAGTACGGCACGTACCCGTCGGCCCGCGCACCCAGCTGGAGCGGGGCGAGGTCGGCCGCGGCACCCTTGTCGATCTTGGTGATCGTGACGCCGACCAGTCCTTCCTCGCCACCGGCCCGGAACGGCACGACGGCCTTGTCCCCGAGCGCCAGCTCGGTGCCCTGGGGGGTCAGTTCGGCCGAGCCGCCAGGCGGGGTGGCGTCCTCGGCGGGAGTGGTGGCCGGGGTGGGCTCCGCTTCGGACGAGGAGGAGTCCGGGACGACGGTCGCCGCGGTCGAGTCCGGCTCCTCCGCTCCGCAGGCCGACAGAACGAGCGCCCCCGCGACCGCGGCAGCGGGCAGGATCCAACGAAACATGAAGTACTCCCCTGATGAGACGTGCGAAGGCAGCTCGAACGGCCGCTCGCCTGTGGTGCGGCGATTCTGCGTGACCCCGGCTACTCGACGGCTACTCCCAGCCAACTCCTCCGGCCCCTACGCCGAACGGAGCAACGCGAACAGTTAGTCTCACCGTGATCGAGACGGAGGTGAGCCGTGGCCGTCGTGTTCCGGATCCTCGGCCGACTCGAGGTCAGCGAGGTCGGTACCGTCAGTGACGTCGAAGACGCCGGTGACCTCGGTGTGGGGACGCCGATCGCGATCGCAGGCGGCCACGCCCGCCAGCTGCTGGGCGTGCTGCTGCTGCACGAGGGGCGGCTCGTCGGCATCGACACCCTCGCCGAGGTGCTCTGGGACGACGACCCGCCGCCCTCGTGCCGCAAGCTCATCCAGGCCAGGATGTCCCAGCTGCGCAGGTCGCTCGGCGCCGTGGTCGAGCTGGACGGCTCCCGCGACGGCTACCGGCTCACGGTCCGCGCGGGCACCGTGGACCTGCGGGAGCATCGCGCGCTGGTCCGCGACGCCGCCAGCGGCACGACACCTGCCGACACCGAGGTGCTGCTCGACCGGGCGCTGTCGCTGTGGCACTGGCCCGCGCTCGCGGAACTGGCGGGCACGGCACGCGGCGCGCGGATCGTCGCCGACCTCACCGAGGAGTACCTGGCGACCGTGGAGGCGCACGCGGACGCCGCGCTCGCGTCCGGCCGCTGCCCCGCGCTCGCCGCCCGGCTCGCCCCGGTGCTCGACGAACACCCGCTCCGCGAGCGGATCCGGGCGCAGCTGATGCGCGCCCTGCACCGGGCGGGCAGGCAGGCAGACGCGCTGGCGGTGTTCGACCGGGGCCGCAGGCTGCTCGCCGACGAACTGGGCGTGGACCCGGGCCAGGAGCTGCGCGCCGCCCACGCCGAGATCCTGGCCGGGGACGACCCGGCAGGCCCGGCCGTGCGCACGGAGCCCGTCGCTCCCGTGCCCCGCCAGTTACCACCGGCGCTCGGTGACTTCACCGGGCAGTGGGCGGAGCTGGCGGAGATCGAGGCGGTGCTCCGTGCGGAGCGCGCCCACGACGAGCCCGCCGCGGTGGTGACCGTCTCGGGTCTGGGCGGGATCGGCAAGACCGCGCTGGCGGTGCAGGCCGGGCATCGCCTCAAGACCGTGTACACCGACGGGCAGTTGTTCGCGGTGCTGGGTGGCGCGCGGGCCCAGCCGGTCGATCCGGCGATCGTGCTGGGTCGTTTCCTGCGTGCGCTCGGGGTGCCCGCCACAGCGGTGCCGGACGACCCGGAGGAACGCGGCGAGCTGTACCGGAGTCTGCTCGCGGAACGCCGGGTCCTGGTGGTGCTCGACGACGTGCTCGACGAGGCGCAGCTGGCACCGCTGCTGCCGGCGAGCGGGACCTGTGGTGTGCTCGTGACCGGCCGGGTGCGGCTGGGTGCGCTCGGTGGTGCGCGGCGCGTCGTGCTGGGCGAGATGTCCGAGGCCGACAGCGTCGCGCTGCTGCGCAACAGCACGGACGGCAGGCTCGCCGCCGCGGCCGACGCGGAGCTGTCGGCTCTGGTCGGGTTGTGCGCGCGGCTGCCGCTCGCGTTGCGGATCGTCGGGTCGTTGCTGGCGTCCCGGCCGCACTGGCGGCTCGCCGATCTGGTGTCGAGGCTGGCGGACGAACAGCACCGGCTGGACGCGTTGCGCTACCGCGACCTGGAGGTGCGGGCCAGCTTCGGGTTGAGCTACGCGGGGCTGCGGCCGGCGGCGGGCAGGCTGTTCCGGCTCCTCGGGCTGCTGGAGGCACCCGACTTCCCGTTGTGGGCGGCCGCCGCCGTCGTGGACAGCGAACTGGGCGCCGCCCAGGACCTCCTCGACGAACTCGTCGACGTGCACCTGCTCGACGTCACCGGCACACCGCACGGCCAGGCCCGGTACGGCTTCCACGACCTGCTCCGCGCCTACGCCAGGGAACGCGCCGAGGCGGAGGAGCCCGCGGCGGGCCGGCACGCGGCGGTCGTCCGCGCGCTCGGCGCCCTGCTCGCCTTCACGGACATCGCCGACCGCGACCACATGGGCCAGAACATGTTCCAGCGGGACGCACCACGCTGGCGGCCGGACCTGGTGGGCGCGAGCCTGCCGCCGGACGTGCTGCCGATGACGGTGCTGGACACCGAGCGGACCGCGCTGGTGGCCGCCGTGCGGCAGGCCGCCGACCTCGGCCGGGACGAGCTGTGCTGCGAGCTCGCCGTTGGCGGGCAGGCGTTGTTCGAGACGGAGCGGTACTTCGACGACTGGCAGACCTGCTACGACACCGCGATGGATCTGGCCAGGACCGCGGGGAACCTGCGTGGTCAAGCCAGGCTGCTGATCTCGATGGCGGGACTGCGCTACCTCCGGCGCCGGTACGGGCCGGCGGAGGAGGCCAACACCGAGGCCATGCACCTGTTCGAGCGGATCGGCGACCAGCGCGGCTATCTGGAGGCCCTGAGCAACGCGCCGTTCTTCCTGGTCCCCAACGGACGGCTGACGGAGGCGATCACCGCGGGCGGCGAGGCCTTTGAGCGGCTCACCGCGAACGGGCAGGCCGCCGCGGCACTGCACGCCTACTCCCAGGTCGGCCTCGCGCACCTGCAGGCCGGCAGGCCCGGCACCGCGGTGGCGGTCCTCGCGGAGATCGTCGCCGGTGCGCGGGAACAGGGCATCCGCACGCTGGTCGCACGCGACACCTACTGGCTCGGCCAGGCCGAACTCGCACTCGGCCACCAGCCCGAGGCCGAGAAGGCCTTCACGGAACTGTCCGCACACGTCGACGACATCGGCCCATCGGGCGACTTCTACGCCGCTCACGCCTGGGGATGCCTCCACCTGGCCCGAGGCGAGTACGCCGACGCGCGCCGACGGCTCCTCGAAGGCGTTGAGATCGCGCGTGGGCTCCACGACCCCCTGTTCGAGGCCCGTGTCCTCGTCGAGCTGCTCGACCTCCACCTGCGTGACGGCGACGACCTTCCGGCCGCCATCAGCCTGGGTGAACACGCGGTCGGCGTGGCCCGCGGCATCAACTACCCGTACCT
The DNA here is from genome assembly GCF_014203735.1 of Actinophytocola algeriensis. Classification (GTDB taxonomy): domain Bacteria; phylum Actinomycetota; class Actinomycetes; order Mycobacteriales; family Pseudonocardiaceae; genus Actinophytocola; species Actinophytocola algeriensis. The sequence goes on from NZ_JACHJQ010000005.1 coordinate 335,618, forward strand.
GCTGGCCGGCATTCTGGACAAGCTCGCCCGGCTGCACACCGCCACGGGCGATGACACCGCGGCCGACCGGCTGGCCGGCGAGGCGGCGACCCTGTACGCCGGGATCCGCTGATCCGCGCGGTCCGGCGCAGCGCTACGGCCGGGATCCGGCCACCGACTGTTCTCCGGCGTCCACCGTGTCGACGGGGATGCCGGCGGGCGGCGGCTCGTCGGGACGCTCATCGACGACGGCCGGGACCACGGCGAGCCGCGCACCGGTGAGCAGGGCCGCGATCCCGGCGGCATGGCCCGTGGACAGCCGCACGCTCGTCGACGGCTCCTCGGACTGCCCGTCGAACACCATGATGTGGCGCGGGCCGCGGTCTTCCGCGACGATGACCAGCAGCTGTTCGCTGTCGTCGCCGACGCGCGTGTCATAGCGCCATCCGATGCCGGGCAGTCGTCGTTCCTGAACCACGAGTTCCGACATCAGCTACCTGCTTTCACGTTCCGGCCCTGGTCCACCTGCGTCCTCGTGTGTCGACCACCACCACGTCGCCGGGAAGGTCGAAGGCGACGAGCGAACCGAGGATCATGGGTCGTACACCGGACAGCGTGATGGTCGTTCCCGTGCCGACGATCGGGCGCACCACGTTGACGAGAAGGGTCAGTTGCGCCTGCGGCAACACGGCGGCATGGGACAGGTCGATGACGAGCTCGCCCGGTTCTTCCGCGCTGCCGGTGTCGTGACGGTTGTCGTAGGCCGCCCGCACGTCGGCCGCGATGGCCGAAACGTAGCGGCCCAGCTGTCCGGCGACCTCCCGGGTTGGGTGGATCCGGACCGTGTGACGGGGTGCCGGCACCACCGGATCCTTGTGTGCTTTCACACCATCTACTGTGCCGGGACGAACGCTGTGCTGCTTGTCCGTCGCCGACAACGAAGAGGGCGTGGTTTGTCGCCGCCCTACAGGTGACCGCGCGGCCGTGGTCGCCGGACAGCACGACTCCTGCCGGCGGCCCCCAGGGGTGACGGTGCCGAACACTGCCGTAACGTGAAGGTGTAACCGGCGTGGTGCGACCTGGTGGATCCAGTGGAGGTGGGTGTTGACGGCCGCTGGACAGCAGTCTGCTGTGGACGTGGTGGGGGAGGCGGGCCGTCGGCGAACCTTCGCGGTGATCAGCCATCCGGACGCGGGCAAGTCCACCCTGACGGAGGCGCTTGCGTTGCACGCGCGGGTGATCTCGGAGGCGGGTGCGGTACACGGCAAGGCAGGCCGGCGTGGCGTGGTGTCGGACTGGCTGGCGATGGAGCAGGCGCGCGGCATCTCGATCACGTCGGCGGCGTTGCAGTTCTCCTACGGCGACACCGTGATCAACATGCTGGACACCCCTGGCCACGCCGACTTCTCCGAGGACACCTACCGGGTCCTGTCCGCTGTGGACTCCGCGGTGATGCTGCTGGACGCGGCGAAGGGGCTGGAGCCGCAGACGCTGAAGCTGTTCGACGTGTGCAGGCACCGGGGCATCCCGGTGATCACGTTCGTCAACAAGTGGGACCGCCCTGGCCGTGAGGCGCTGGAGCTGTGCGACGAGCTGGTCGAGCGGATCGGCTTGCAGCCCATGCCGTTGACCTGGCCGGTCGGGGAAGCGGGCCAGTTCCAGGGCGTGCGCGACTGTCTCGACGGGACGTTCGTCCGCTACCAGCGCACCGCGGGCGGCGCCACCGCGGCGGCAGAGGAACGCCTGACCCCGGACCAGGCGCAGGCTGAGATAGGTGCGGACTGGGCGCGAGCCGCCGAGGAGGCGGACCTGCTCGCCGCTTCGGGTGGCGAGTTCGACCCGGCCCGGTTCATCGCCGCGAACGCGTCGCCGGTCCTGTTCGGGTCGGCGGTGCTGAACTTCGGAGTGCGGCACCTGCTGGACGTGCTGGTCGAACTCGCCCCCCGTCCGGTTCCCCGGCGGGACGCCGACGGGAACTCGCGGGCGCTGGACGCGCCGTTCTCGGCGTTCGTGTTCAAGGTGCAGACCGGGATGGACCCCTCGCACCGCGACCAGGTCGCGTTCGCCCGGGTGTGCTCCGGGGTGTTCGAACGCGGCATGGTCGTCACCAACGCCACGACCGGGCGGCCGTTCGCGACCAAGTACGCCCATCAGGTGTTCGGGCAGCAGCGGTCCACACTGGACACTGCCTACCCCGGTGACGTGATCGGCCTCGTGAACGCCACCGCGCTCCGCGTCGGCGACACGCTGTACGCCGGGAAACCGACGGTCCGGTACCCGGGACTGCCCAGCTTCGCGCCCGGCTTCTTCTCGGTCGCGCGCCCCGCGGAGGTGGGGCGGGCCAAGCAGTTCCGCAAGGGCATCGAGCAGCTCGGGTCCGAAGGTGTGGTGCAGGTGCTGCGCTCGGACCGGCGGGGCGACGCGGCGCCGGTGCTCGCCGCGGTCGGTCCGATGCAGTTCGAGGTCGCCGTACACCGCCTCGACACCGAGTTCGGCGTACCGGTCAACCTGGAGTCGCTGCCGTACACGGTCGCGCGCCGGCTCGACGACCCCGTCCAGCGGTCCATTGTCGACACCGGGCGCCGCAGCGAAGTGCTCTCCCGTGCCGACGGGACCGACCTGGCGCTGTTCACCGACCAGCACGCGCTCAACGTGATGCTGCGCCTGCACCCCGACCTCGTCGTGAGCTCCCTCGTCGCGGGCACTGACTGAGCACACGGCGCGGCCAAGGGGTGCCGGTACGGTGTCGGGTGCCGGTGAAAGGGGTGCGACGTGCGTGAACGGATGCAGATCGGTGAGGTGGCCGAGCGCACCGGGTTGTCGCTGCGCACCATCCGCTACTACGAGGAAGTCGGGCTGGCGGTGCCCAGCGCCCGCAGTCAGGGCGGGTTCCGGCTCTACACCGAACCGGACCTGGACCGGCTCGAGCTCGTCAAACGCATGAAGCCACTGGGTTTCCAGCTGGAGGAGATGCGGGACCTGCTCGCCGTGCTCGATCCCCAGCCCGGCGCGCCCCACGTCGACGACCCGGCGGCGCGGCTCGCGGAGTTCAGCGCCACCGCCGAGGAGGCGTGCGAGCAGTTGCGTGCGAAGCTGCGCGTCGCCGAGGAGTTCGCGGCGATGCTCCGAACGCGTCTTCGTCCTTCCCGGACACGGGGGAAGGCGGGGCGATCCGCGCACTGAGGACCGGTACCGGCCGACGGTTCGTCCACTGTCCTTTGTGTACAGACCGCTGATGGCGTTGCCAGTGATCTCGGCCTCACGAGCGAAGGCCGGCGTCAGCCGAACCAGATCCCTGGTCTAACGTGAGGCGAGAGTCCGGGTCGGCGGCGCGGCGTGCTCCACCGGCCGGCGGGACGACCGTCCGCCATGCGTCTGTCCTGGGGGCATCGACGCCCCTTGGTCGCCGCAGGAACAGTTCGTACGCCGGCACAGCAGCCGACACAGCCGCCCATTTCCCGCGCCGGTGCACCGGCGCTCGACCACGTCAGGTTGCCGCGTGCCCTCATCCGTGTCTCTGTCGTTCCTCCGTGCCCGTTTCTCCCGGCCGTCGTGGCTGTCGCCGCGCGTGGCGCGGACCGAGGTACTGGCCGGTTTGGTGGTCGCGCTCGCGTTGATCCCCGAGGCGATCTCGTTCTCCATCATCGCGGGCGTGGACCCGAGCGTCGGGTTGTTCGCGTCGTTCACGATGGCGGTGGTGATCTCGGTCGTCGGCGGTCGTCCCGCGATGATCTCCGCGGCCACCGGTGCGATCGCCCTCGTGGTCGCGCCGCTGGCCAGGGAACACGGCCTGAGCTACCTGATCGCAGCGGTCATCCTGGGTGGACTGGTGCAGATCGTGCTCGGCGCGCTGGGCACCGCGCGGCTGATGCGGTTCGTGCCGCGCAGCGTCATGGTCGGGTTCGTCAACGCGCTGGCGATCCTGATCTTCCTGGCGCAGGTGCCGGAGCTGATCGACGTGCCGTGGGCGGTGTACCCGCTGTTCGCCGCTGGCCTGGCACTGATGCTGGTGTTCCCAAGGCTCACCAGGGTGGTCCCGGCGCCGCTCGTGTCGATCGTCGCGCTCACCGCGCTGACCGTCGCCGCGGGCATCGCCGTGCCGGCGGTCGGCGACAAGGGCGCACTGCCCTCCGCGCTTCCGGTGCCGGGGCTGCCGCAGGTGCCGTTCACCCTGGACACCCTGACGCTGCTCGCGCCATACGCGATCGCGTTCGCGCTGGTCGGTTTGATGGAGTCGCTGATGACCGCGAAGCTGGTCGACGACATCACCGACACCGGTTCCAACAAGACCCGTGAGTCCGTCGGCCAGGGCATCGCCAACGTCGTCACCGGGTTCTTCGGCGGCATGGGCGGCTGCGCGATGATCGGCCAGACCATGATCAACGTGAAGACCGCGGGCGCCCGCACGCGGCTGTCCACCTTCCTCGCCGGGGCGTTCCTGATGGCGTTGTGCATCGCCGTCGGCCCGCTGGTGTCCCGGATCCCGATGGCCGCCCTGGTCGCGGTGATGGTGCTGGTCGCGTTCGCGACCTTCGACTGGCACAGCGTCGCCCCCGCCACGCTCAAGCGGATGCCGGCCGGCGAGATCACCGTCATGGTCGTGACCGTCGCCGTCGTGGTGGCCACCCACAACCTGGCCATCGGTGTCATCGCGGGCGTGCTCACCGCGCTGGTCATCTTCGCCCGCCGGGTCGCGCACCTGGCGGGCGTCACCGCCGTACACGACCCCGACGGCACCGAGGTCGTGTACGCCGTCACCGGCGAGCTGTTCTTCGCCTCCAGCAACGACCTGGTCTACCGGTTCGACTACGCAGGCGACCCGGACCGGGTCGTCATCGACCTCACCGCCGCCCACATCTGGGACGCCTCCACCGTCGCCGCCCTCGACGCCATCACCACCAAGTACAACGCCCGCGGCAAGACCGTCGAGATCGTCGGCCTCAACGAACACAGCGCCACCATGCACAGCCGGCTCACCGGTGAACTCACCCCGAGTCACTAGGTCGCGCGCGGGCACGCACTGAAACCCTTCCAGGTCAACGTTGTTGCCGGGCCATCCACTGCCAGATGTGGGGTGCCGTTGCGGCCCCTGTTCCCGACGTAGCCGAGTGTGCCGCCACCGGGTTGGCCTTCCGCGTGGCTCAGCGCCAGCACGATGTTCCCGCGTCGGTCGAGCCGCGCGCCGGTCACGGTCCGGTCGAGGTCGTACCCGGCGGCGCCGGCGATCGGGTTGGTGGCCGTGGCGTGGACTCGTGATCGCCGGTGCGGACGACGTCACCGTTGCCGGGTCAGCGCAACCGTTCGGCGACTTGCTCCAGACCGGCCCTGATCAGCCGGCCGTACTCGTCGTCGCCCAGCGTGTCGATCGTGTCCTGCGCCTGGTGAAGGTGCTCGCGGGCACGGGTGAGATCCCCCAGCTTGCGGTGGCACTCGCTCAGGTTCAGGTGCAACGACGGGTACAAGCCGGCCACCGGAAGCGCCACACCGGCTTGCGCGACCCGGGTGTCGGTGAGCAGGTCGGCGGCCGCAAGTGCTCGCTGGTCCCAGATCAGCTCCTGGCGCACGTCGTCCTGCACGTCGGCCATCGCATGCGCGAGCGTGCAACGGTGCAGCGGGTCTCCCCGCTCGCCGCCGATCTCGTCCCAGATCCCGGCGAACAGGACGCGAGCGGCTTCCCGTTCGCCGTTGTGGCTGAGCCGCACCGCTTCGCCGATCCGGATGAGTGTCGGGTCAGTGATCACCTGCGGCTCCTCCTCAGCCCACCACGCGTAGACCGACCGTATCCCCGATCCGGCCACCGGAACAACAACCGCCCGCCGCTGCTCATGCGGCAACGGGCGGCGCCAGCGATACCTGCTTTCCGGGCCACCACTTGCCTGTGCGCCTGCCGTCACCGCACACGACGACGGCTGACAGCCGTCGAGCCCAGGCCGGTGCGGGGCCGCTCGCCGGCCGGGAAGGAGGTGTGGGTGAGGTTCTCGGAGATCTGCCAGATCCGTTCGGCGTCGTCCTCGCTGCGAAGGCGGGAGTAGACGGTCTGTTCGGCCGGTGCGCCTGCCAGGTGCCCGAGACCGCTGGGCCCGTACAGCCGGGCGCCGCGCGCGTCGGGCGAGGTGGCGGCCAGCAGGGCCGGAAGCAGGGCGGTCTCGACCGTCCCGAGGAGGATGCCGCGGCGCGAGAGAGCACGGATGACGCGCACACCGGCGGTGTCCCGTGCCCGGCCGACCTCGGGACGCGCGGCCAGCAGGTTGGTGGGGGCGACGCCGGGGTGGGCGAGGTTGCTGGTGATGCCCCAGCCCGCGGCCTGGCTGCGCCGGTCCAGTTCGAGTCCGAACAGGCCGAAGGCGATCTTGGACTGGCTGTACGCGCGGCGGCCGTTGTAGGACCGTTCCCAGTTCAGGTCGTCCCAGTTGATGGCTTTCTCGTTCGCGGCGACACTGATCTGCGAGGTCACGCGCGCCCGTCCCGCGCGCAGCAGGGGCAGCAGGTTGGCGACGAGCGCGAAATGCCCCAGGTGGTTGCTGCCGAACTGCAGCTCGAAGCCGTCCGTGGTGGTCTGCCGGTCCGGTGGGGTCATCACGCCTGCGTTGTTGACGAGGATGTGGATCGGCCGGTCCTCGCCGCGCAGCGTGGCGCCCAGCGCGGCGACCGAGCTCAGTGACGACAGGTCGAGGTCCCGCAGGGACAGGACCGCTTCCGGGTGCTGCCGCTTGATCTTCGCGACCGCCGCTTCGCCCTTGCCGGGGTTGCGGACGGGCATGACGACCTCGGCACCGGCGGCGGCGAGGCGGGCCGCCAGGCCCAGGCCGACACCGTCGCTGGCGCCGGTGACGACGGCGAGCTTCCCGGTGAGGTCGGGAACGGTGATGTCCGGTTTCGTGCGTGCCATGTGCTGCTCCTGGGGTTCCTCGTGGACGTGTTCCCAGGCTGCGTCCGATCCACGGGGATAGCCACGGCCTCTCGATCCCAGGCTGACCGGACCCGGCCGACATCGACCCGAAGGGGGGATCGGCAGTCCGAGGCAGCCGTCCGGCACCGGTGGCAGGATGAAACCGCAGTCGGACCAGGGAGGAAGCAGCCGTGATCGACCGGGCTGGGCTCGCCGAGTTCCTGCGTCGCCGCCGAGAGGCGCTGCAACCAGAAGACGTCGGCCTGCCGCGCGGGCAACGACGCAGGACCGCAGGTCTGCGCCGCGAGGAAGTCGCCACGCTCTGCCACATCTCCACCGACTACTACAGCAGGCTCGAACGGGAGCGCGGCCCGCACCCGTCCGAGCACATGATCGCCTCGCTCGCGCAGGGCCTGTACCTGTCCCTCGACGAACGCGACCACCTGTTCCGCCTCGCCGGGCACAACCCGCCTGCGCGAGGCGCGACCAGCGAACACATCAGTCCCGGCCTGCTGCGCATCTTCGACCGGCTCACCGACACCCCCGCCGAGATCGTCACCGAGCTCGGCGAGACACTCCGGCAGACCCCGCTCGGCGTCGCGGTCACCGGCGACACCACCCGGTACACCGGCCCGGCCCGCAGCATCGGCTACCGGTGGTTCACCGACCCGGCCACCAGGGCCAGGTACCACCCCGGCGACCACGCGCTGCACTCCCGCGTCTTCGCTTCCGGGCTGCGCAAGATGGTCACACTCCGCGGCCCCGGCTCACGGGCCGCTCACCTCCTGGACCTCCTGCTCGCCGGCAGCGAGGAATTCCGCACCGTCTGGAAGGAACACGAGATCGGCATCCACTACAACAGCGTCAAACGCTACGTGCACCCCGAGGTCGGCGACCTGGAACTCACCTGCCAGACACTCCTCGACCCCGACCAGTCACACCTCCTCCTCGTCTACACCGCCGTCCCCGGCAGCGAAAGCCACGAGAAACTACAGCTTCTCTCCGTGATCGGACCCCAGCACGACATGCTGAGGACGCCACCGGAGGCGTGAGTTCCGGCAGCAGCCGCGTCACCCTCCGGACGCCGAAGGTCGTGCCGCTCAGCGGCTCACGACGGTCTCGCGCTCCACACGCGACAGCTTCTCGGGATTGCGCACGTTGTAGAAGCCGGTGACGTAGCCGTTCTCGAGCCGCACCGCCAGCACGCCGTCGATCTCCCCGTCGACGCGGACGAGCAGCCCAGGGCCACCGTTGACCTGGACCGGCTCGACCGACCTCCTGGCGCCGCGCTGCCACCAGCCGACGGCCAGCAGGCGTGCCACCTTGTCCGCCCCCACGACGGGATGGAGCAGGGCATGCCTGATCCCGCCGCCGTCGCTCATGGCGACGACGTCCGGGGCGAGGATGTCGAGCAGGCTCCGCAGGTCGCCGGTCTCGACCGCGCGCTGGAAGGCCTGGAGCGCGGCTCGGGTCTGCGCAGGGGAAGCGGTGCCGCGTGGTCGGCGCGCGGCGACGTGCGCCCGTGCCCGGTGGGCGATCTGGCGTACGGCGGCGGGGTTCTTGCCGACGGCCTCCGCGATCTCGTCGTACTCCAGCTCGAACACCTCGCGCAGCACGAACACCGCCCGCTCGGTCGGCCCGAGCGTCTCCAGCACCAGCAGCATCGCCATCGAGACGCTCTCGGCGAGCTCGACGTCCTCGGCCACGTCCGGCGCGGTCAGCAACGGCTCCGGCAGCCACGGGCCGACGTAGGACTCCCTGCGCCGGCCGAGCGCACGCAGCCGGTCCAGCGCCAGCCGGGTGACGATCCGCACCAGGTAGGCACGCTGCTCCCGCACCGTGCCGGGATCGACGCCCACCCACCGCAGCCAAGTCTCCTGCAGGACGTCTTCGGCGTCGGTGGCCGAGCCGAGCATCTCGTAGGCGACGGTGAACAGCAGGTCGCGGTGGCCGACGAACGCCTCGGTGGCGGAGTGCACCGGGTCGCCACGATCGAGCGGCCCGGCCGGGTCCGTCGTTCGTTCGCCGGGCTGGCTCATTCCTGGCTCCTGCCTGTTCACGTTCGACGCTGCCACACGCACAAGACGCCGGCCCCTCGTGCTTTGTGACACCCGCGACCGGTCGACCACGTCACACGACCCGCACTGTCACAGGGATCGGGACGCAGGCGTCTCGTGTCCGTCAGGGCACCATTCAGCGCCAGGAAAGGCATGGCACGTGAGCATCGGCAAGTTCGCAGTGGCAGGAGCAACCGGACGACTGGGACGCCACGTCGTCGACGTCCTCACCGAACGGGGCTACCAGGTCGTTCCGATGTCCCGGGCCACCGGAGTGGACATCATCAGCGGTGACGGCCTCGCCGAGGCCCTCACCGGGACCGACGTGATCATCGATGCCGCGTCGTGGCACGGCTCCGACCAGGAGGCGGCGACGGAGTTCTTCCGCACGTCGGCCCGCAACCTGCACGAGGCGGGGCAGAAGGCGGGAGTCACCAGGATCGTCCTCGTGTCCATCATCGGCGTCGACAAGGCAACCGGCGGTTTCATTGCCTCCCAACAGGTACACGAGGAGGCCAACCTGTCCGGCCCGCTGCCCGTCCGCATCCTGCGGGCCGCGCAGTTCCACGAACTCGTCGGCCAGCTCCTCGACTGGCAACAGGGCGACACCGCCTACATCCCGGCCCTGCCAACCCAGCTCGTGGCCGCGCGCACGGTGGCCGAGGCGCTGGTCGGCCTGGCCACCGATCCCGACGCACCGGGCACGCCGGTGCCGGAGATCGCCGGGCCCCGCAGGCAGACCATGGCCGAGGCGGCTGAACTCCTCGGCGCCCGCCGGGGTGTCCGGGTCGTCGGCGTCGACAATCCTGACATGCCTGATGCCCAGGCCGCTGCCGACGGTGCTTTCCTGCCAAGCCCGCACGCCACGCTCGCCGGTCCCACTTTTCAGGAGTGGCTCGACGCCCAGCTCTGATTCGGGCGGAGTCGGCTTACCTGCCATTGTGGTCCGCGCGTGCCGGTTGGTCTCGGGGTGATTCCAGGGTCCTCGCCGGACGGGCGTCCTGCCGGACGGGCCTCCTCGCCGGAGGGGCAGGTCTCTGGGATGGCTCTCCGGTTGGCAACGGGGTTTCTTTGGCAGGGACTCTTTCGGTGGTCTGCCTGGGGTGTGGTGTGGTTTGGGCTCGCCCTCCGCGCTTTCGCGCTTTCGCGCTTTCGCGCCTTTCGCATCTGCCAGTGTCCAGCGGTTCACCTGCCCCCGGTTCATCTGCCCGGCCCGCGGCCGGGCAGATGCCGACGCGACCTGTTCACGATCGTGCTGGCCATGGCGTGTAGCAGGGCAGACGCCCGTCCGGGGCGAGAGCCGGGGTCTGCGGTGCGCGACCATCGACCACGAGTTCGGCGGTCAGACCTGTCATGCGACCAGCTTGCCAACCGTTCTCGCCTCCGGTGGTGGCCAACGCCCTCGGCACCACTGCGTCAGGGGGCGAGTTTGCCCAGCAGTTCCAGCAGGATGCCGCGTTCTCCCGGCGTCAGCTCGGCGGTGTGGCGCACCGACAAGGTGGCCAGCAGGGCGCGTGCCAGTTCGGCCGCGGCGGTCCCTTTGCCGTCGGGGGGCTCGTTCTGGTGGAGCACGGCGCCGAACACGGCGTCGCGCATTCGGTCGGCCAGTCCGGCCGTGCGGGGGCCTTCCGGAGTGGACAGCAGGCTGAGGGTGGTGCCGACGGCGCCGGTGTGGATCGTCGTCGCGGCCTGTTCCGGGGGGAGCCGGAGGCGGCCCGCTTCGGCCAGTCGCTCGAGGATGCCGACGAGGACGCGGTGGCCTTCGCGGGCCGGTGGGCGGTCCTCGGCGTCCGGGGTGCCGTACATCAGCCGGTAGAAGGCCGGGTGCTCGAGGCCGAACCCGACGTGGTCCGCCCAGCCCCGGTGGAGGTCGTCGAGGGGGTCCGCCGAGGGCCTGCGGCTGCGCTTGGCGCTGAGGTAACGCTTGAAGCCCTCCGCCGCCACGGCCTCGAGCAGGGCCTTCTTGTCACCGAAGTGGTGGTAGACGGTCGGCGCGGTGACTCCGGCCGCCTGGCACACGTCCCTGATCGAGACCTCCTCCGCGCCGGTCCGCTCCAGCAGCGTGGCGGTGGCGTCGAGGATCTGCCCGCGGGTGTCGGTCATGTAGCGAGAATATAGGACTGGGTTGCGTTCCCTTTAATCCTGTTATATACCTAACGTGGATATAGAGATCCGCGTAACGTTGTTACGTCATCCAGTGGCAGGAGACGCCGGTGACACACGACCCCGTACCAGAGAGATCCGCGCACACTCGCCGTACCGTCCTCAAGTCCACCGCCGTGGCCGCGGCCGGGACCGTCGCGGCCGCCAACCTCACGTCCGTCGCCGCGGCTGAGCCCGTGCGCACGGTCGCGGGCGGCGGGCCGGTGGAGATCACGCTGTCGGTCAACGGGCAGCGGCGCCGGGTGGTGGTCGAGCCGAGGGTGACGCTGCTCGACGCGCTGCGTGAGCGGCTCGGCCTGACCGGCACGAAGAAGGGTTGTGACCGGGGTGAGTGCGGTGCGTGCACCGTCCTGGTCGACGGCGAGCGGATCAAGTCCTGCCTGACCCTGGCCGTGATGCGGCAGGACACCGAGATCACCACGGTGGAAGGACTGGCGCGCGGCGAGCGGCTGCATCCGGTGCAGGCCGCGTTCATCCGGCACGACGCGTTCCAGTGCGGCGGCTGCACGCCTGGTCAGATCATGTCCGCCGTGGCCTGCATCGACGAGGGGCACGCGGGTTCCGAGGCGGAGATCCGGGAGTGGATGAGCGGCAACCTCTGCCGCTGTGCCGCGTACCAGAACATCGTCGCGGCCGTTGCCGACGCCGCGAAGGAGGTGCGGCGGTGAGCGGAGCTCGCGGAGCGAACCATCGGGCACCGCGGCGCCTGGCGGCGGCGGAGGTGGCGGCGTGAGGGCCTTCGGTTACACGGTCGCGGAAAGCCCGGCCGATGCGGTGCGGATCGCCGCGGGGACACCGAACTCGGCGTTCGTGGCGGGTGGCACCGATCTGCTGAACCTGATGCGGGACGGTGCGCAGTCGCACGACCACCTGGTGGACCTCAACCACCTCGACCTCGCCCGGATCGACATGGACGCCACCACGCTGCGCATCGGCGCTCTCGCCAGGATGCGTCAGGTCGCCGAACACCCCGAGGTGCGGCGGGAGTTCCCGGTGCTGTCGCAGGCGCTGCTCGCCTCGGCGTCCCCGCAGGTCCGCGTCATGGCCGCGATCGGAGGGAACCTGTTGCAGCGCACCAGGTGCGGGTACTTCCGGGACGCGGGCTCGGCGTGCAACAAGCGCGTCCCCGGCAGCGGGTGCCCGGCGATCAGCGGGCACAACCGGGGACACGCGATCCTCGGCGGCAGCGAGCACTGCATCGCCACACACCCCTCGGACCTGGCGGTGGCGCTGACCGCGCTGGACGCGACGGTGCACCTGCTCGGCCCGGACGGCGGAAGGGCCGTCCCCGTCGCCGACTTCCACCTCCTCCCCGGCAGCACACCGCAGCGGGAAACGGTGCTGCGCCAAGGAGAACTCATCACCCGGGTGGACGTGCCGCGCACGCGTGCCGCCACGCGCTCGCGGTACCTGAAACTGCGTGACCGGGCCAGTTTCGAGTTCGCGGTCGTGTCGGTGGCGGCGGCGCTGCGCCTGGACGGCCGCACCGTAGGGGACGTGCGGCTGGCGTTCGGTGGCGTGGGCACCCGCCCGTGGCGGGACACCGGTGTCGAGGCGGCCCTGCGCGGCCGGGAGCTGACCGAGGCGGCGGTCAGCGCCGCGGGCCGCGTCCTGGTGCGGGACGCCGTTCCCCGCGACGGCAACGGGTTCAAGGTCGAGCTGGTCCAGCGTGCGCTGGTGAGTGTCCTCGGTGAACTGGGAGGCGTCCGATGACGGGCTTGGTCGGTCGGGGTGTCGAGCGGGTGGACGGCAGGGCGAAGGTCACCGGTGCGGCCCGCTACGCCGCCGACAACGCGGTGAACGGTGTGCTCCACGGCGCCCTGGTGATGAGCACGGTGGCCAGGGGGGAGATCACGGAGCTCGACACGAGCGCGGCGCTGGCGTCTCCCGGCGTCGTCGCGGTGTACACCCACGAGAACATGCTGCCGCTGACGGTGCCGCCGGACTTCCCCTACCCCAAGAGGTTCATCCCGCTGCAGGACACGCGGATACACCACAACGGGCAGCCGGTCGCCTACGTGGTGGCCGAGACCCTGGAACAGGCGCAGGAGGCGGCGACCCTGGTCCGGGTGCGTTACCGCGTGGCACCTCCCACCGCGCTCCTCGCCGACGCGCTCGACGAGGCGTTCCTGCCACGCGACTTTCGTGGCAGGCCCAACGAGACCGTCCGGGGGGACGCCGCCGCGGCGCTCGAGCGGGCCGAGGTGCGGGTCGAGCAGGAGTACACCAGCCCGATGCAGCACCACAACCCGATCGAACCGCACACCACCACCGCCGTCTGGGACGGCGACTCGCTGACGCTGTACGAGAGCGCGCAGGGCGTCGTCCTCACCCGCATGGTCGTGGCGCAGGCGTTCGCGAAGTACGTGCTGGAGCAGGACATCCGGGTCGTCTCGCCCTACCTGGGCGGCGGGTTCGGCGCGAAGGGCCCCACCTGGTCCCACACGCTGCTCACCGCGGCGGCGGCGCGACTGGCCCGCGGGCCGGTCAAGCTCGTGCTGACCCGCGCGCAGATGTACACGATGAACGGTCACCGCGCCGAGTACCGCCGCGGCCTGCGGCTCGGCGCCACCCGGCAAGGCAGGCTGACCGCCATCGTCGACACCAGCACCGCACAGCTGACCCGTACCGAGGAAAGCATCTACAACACCAGCAACTCCACGCTCCACCTGTACGCCTGCCCGAACGTCCACGTGCGACAGCTGGGTGTGCGGCTGGACCTGCCGACGTCGAGCTACATGCGCTCACCGGAGACCACCGCGCACTTCGGCCTCGAGACCGCGCTGGACGAGCTGAGCTACGAGGTCGGCCTCGACCCGGTGGAACTGCGGGTGCGCAACCACCTCCCGGCAGGTCCACCCGCCAGCAAGTACCTGCTGGAGTGCTACCGGATGGGGGCCAAGGCGTTCGGCTGGGCACGGCGTGACCCGCGGCCGGGAGTCACGCGGGTCGGGGACGAGTACGTCGGCTGGGGCATGGCCACCGAGACCCACACCTACAACGCGATCCCGTCCTTCGCCGAGCTCACCATCGACGAGGCGGGACGGGCGACCCTGCGCGTGGCCAGCCAGGAGATCGGCACCGGTACCTACACCGTGCTCACCCAGGTCGTCGCCGACGGGCTCGGCATGCCGCTGGACCACGTCACGACTTTGCTCGGCGACACGGCGTTCCCCGCAGCGGCCATCTCCGCGGGGTCGTCCACGATGCCCAGCGTGGTCGGCCCGGTGTCCACCGCGGCGCGGAACGCGCGCGACGCGGTGGTCGCGATCGCCGTCGCCGACCCGCGTTCCCCGCTCCACGGCGTGCCCGCGGCGGACGTCGTGGCCGAGCACGGACAGCTGTTCGTGCGCGGCGACCGCCGGCGCAGGGACAGCTACCGCGACGTCGTGCGCCGCCACGGCCAGGCCGTCGTGGTGAACGGGAGCGGACCGAACACGCCAGGGCATTCGTTCGGCGCGGTGTTCGTGGAGGTCCGGGTCCGGCCGAGGCTCGGCGCGGTGCGGGTGAGCCGGGTGGTCGCCGCGTACGACCCCGGCCGGGTGCTCAACCACCGGACCGCGCACGGACAGGTGATCGGCGGCGTGACCTGGGGCATCGGCTTCGCGCTGATGGAGCACACGGTGGTGGACCGGAACACGGCGCGGGTGGTCAACCCGACCCTGTCCACCTACCTGGTGCCGGTGTGCGCCGACACGCCATCGGTGGAGTCGTACTTCGTCGACCGCCCGGACCCGGCCAGCAAACCCGCGCTCGGCGCCCGCGGCTTCGGCGAAACCCCGGGCACCGGCGTGCCTGCCGCCATCAGCAACGCGATCTTCCACGCCACCGGCCGCCGCCTCCGCGACGTCCCGTTCACCCAGGACAAGCTGTTGTGACCCGCCCGGCGCCGCACCTGATGGTCCACAGTGGACAATGTGCGGCGCCGGCATCGGCGCGGGCTCAGCGGGAACCGCTGTCGGGTGTTCGCCTGACAGCGCCGGCCTGATCGTTCTCCTACCTTGATGATCATCCGCGGCGTGGCAGATGTCCGTTTCAGGATCGTCTTCATGGGACCGCGCGACATTTACCTGGGGGAAGTACTGAGCGATGGGTGAGGAAGCGCTCGTCCAGAACGAACGCGTGGGGGTGGGCGGCCTCAGCCTGCGCTCGCAGCGTGCCGCGTGGGGGTACGGCTGCCACCAGCGACCACATGAGGCAGTCGCGGGACCTCGGCGGCGGACGGGGCGGCGGCCTGGCTGCTGGCAGGCTGGCTGCCGTCGACGTTCGACCAGGAGCACGGGGGGTACGACTCCTATTTCGGGGCCCGGCTGCTGCGGGCGGTGGCGGACCACTACCCGGGCAGCGTGGACGCCGCCACGGACAACGTGACCGTCGCGGCTGTCGCGGAACTCGTGGTGACCGAAGCGGCCGCCCACCTTTCCGCCGACGTGTCGGACCGCGGGCTCACCTACGCCGGCCGGACGCTGGTCTACGAGGACACGGTGCGGGACGTCGACGTCCGGATCGGACCGCCGCTGCTGCACGCCGTCGCGGGGCCGCTCGGGATGGTCCTGGACAGCGTCCGGTGGCTGGTGGACGCGGTCGCCAACCGGTACCGGGCCCGGTTCTCGGAGCTGTTCCGGCAAGAGCAGGCAACCTCGGGCGATGAGGCCGTGCCGCTGGCCCGGCTGATGTTGCGGGTCCTGCCGGAGCTGACCGTCCACACGCGACACACACTGCCCGCCGCGGTCGCCGGGGGAGTCGCCGACTTCCAGGAGCGCTGGCAGCGGGTGCTGGGGACACCGCCGGACGCTCGTCGCCACCAGGTCCCGGCCGCCGGGATCGCGGCGGCGATGGCGCGTGAGTTCCCCCCTCCCGCGACGCGCAGGCCGCCATGGAGCAACGCGCGACACCACAGCCCGGACGTGATGCTCGCCGCCGCCGGCCGGCAGGAGGTCGAACGGGGCGATTTCACGGTGGTCCTTGGCGAGCTGCACGTGGCCGTCAACACGATCGAGAGCCGGATCTTCGTGACCCAGCACGAGGAACCGGGCAGGCTGCTGGCGGCAGCCGAGGCCGATCACGGCGATGAGCGGGTGTATGCGTTGCCCCGCGAGGACTCCCCGGTGGTCACCGGCCGGGGCTCGCCACCGTCAGGCCTGTTGTCTCCGCGCTACACCTACTGGGTGAACAGTGGCCCGGAGGCCGCCGAGTGCCCGGTGAACCCGTTGCCCTCGGCCGGTCTGCGGGTACACCGGCGCGGCGACCGGCTGGTCGTCCGGAGCGACGTGCCCGGCCAGGAGTTCGACTTCCTGGAGGTGGTCGGCGAGCTGCTCTCCGGCGCGATCGCGAACGCCTTCCAGCCCGTGCCGGTCACCGGCCACCGGCCCCGGATCACCATCGACCGGCTGGTCCTGTGCCGCGAGGGGTGGACGTTTCCCGCCGGGGAGCTGACGTGGGCGACGCAGACCGACGAGGCGCGGCGGTACCTGCGGGCCCGGCAGTGGCGCGCCAAGCACGACCTCCCGGAGCGCGTGTTCCTCCGTGCGCCGGGCGAGCAGAAACCGATCGCGGTCGACTTCCGGAGCCTGCCGCTGGTCAACATCCTGGCCAAGGCGATCCGGCAGGCCGGAACCCGGCCGGAGCAACCGATCCAGCTGGTCGAGATGGTGCCCGACCTCGACCAGCTCTGGCTGACCGACGCCGGCGGTGCCCCCTACACGTCCGAACTGCGCGTGGTCGCCCACGACGGCTGGTACGAGGCCCCGACGGGGTGCGTCTAGGAGAGAAGTCGCGCGAGGCGTGTGCGGGTCTGCTGCCACAGGTGGTTCATCGCTCGTCCGCTTCCGCCGTTGCTGATCCGCAGGAGCGCGAGGCCGCGGACGGTGGCGATGGCGAAGATCAGGTCGTCGGCGAACCCCGGCCGCCTGGCGATGTCGCCGAGCGCCGCTTCGGCTTCCCGTGCGATGGTCCGTGCCACGTCGCGTTCGAGGCGGTGCAGGTTCGCGCGCAACTCCGGGTCGGTGCGGGACGCGACCCAGAGTTCGAGCGTCGCGTTGAACACGACGCCCTGGCATTCCTCCCACAGCACGTCGAGCGCTTCCTCGATGGAGACAGGACCCCGGGCGAACCGGGCGTGCGCGGCGGCGGCCCGTTGCTCGGCGAGGTGGGTGACGGCAGCGCCGACGAGTTCGGCGCGGGTGCGGAAGTAAAGAGTTTGCGCGCCGCGCGAGACGTTGGCGAGTGCGGCGATCCGCCCGGTCGTCGTCTTGGCGTACCCGTGCGTGACAAGGCATTGAACGGTCGCTTCCAGCAGTGCGACGCGGGTTTCCGCGCGGCGCTGGGCCTGGGTGCGGTGCTGGTGCCTGGGTGCGTCGCCAGGTTCAGCGGCCTTCTCCGCCGCATCATTTGTCTGCGGATCTGCACTTAACTGCATGCCTGCATGTTACTTTGCCAAGCATGGAGCAGACCCTGGCACTCCAGGGGATCCGGCGGGTGGGGCAGATCGGCGGCACCCTCGTCCGTACCCTGTGCGCTCTCGCCCTCGCCCTTGCCGTTGCGACCACCGCGATCGTCCCCGCGGGCACCGCGGTCGCCGACGAACCCGGTCCGGCGCAGCGCCTCGAGACCTTCGAGTTGCCGAGCCAACTGGTCGACACGTCGACGCCCGGTGCCCTGCTCCCCGGTGGGCGCACGGTGCCCAAGGTCAACGTGCTCCTCCCGGACGGCTACGACGCGAACCCGGACCGCGCCTATCCGGTGCTGTGGCTGCTGCACGGCGCGAACGGTGGCGCCGACACCTGGGCGTCGGACATCGAGGAACTCGCGGCCGGGCTGCCCGCCATCATCGTGATGCCCGACGGCGGCACGTTCGGCATGTACATGGACTGGTGGAACGTCGGCGCCAGGGCGAACCCCGCGTGGGCGACCTACCACCTGCGACTGCTCAAGGACACGATCGAGAGCCGCTACCGGATCCTTCCCGAGCGGCGGTGGCACGCCATCGGCGGCATCTCCATGGGCGGCCAGGGTGCACTGCGTTACGCGGCCCTGCTGCCGGGCTACTTCGGGTCGGTCGTGGGGTTCTCGGCCGCGCTCCCGAACATGCAGGCACCTGAGGTGCAGTTCGGGTTGTCGGTGCTGGGGCTGGTCAACGGCGCGGGCTACCACCAGATCTTCGGGTCTCCTGCCAGTGCCTACGCCACGGGCAACAATCCCACGGCGATCGCCGGGAACTACGCGCACACGCGGATGTACCTCACCTCGGGCAACGGCATCAACTGCCCCCAGGACCCGGTCCTGCCCAGCTTTCCCGGCGACGTCGTGATCGAAGCGATCATCAACGTCCAGCAGGGTCTGTTCGCGCACACCGCCCGTGGCGCGGGTGCGGACGTGACCGCCAGGACGACCTGCGGGGTGCACACCTTCGGCGTGTGGGACCGCGCGTTCGTCGCGGCACGGGCGTGGGGCTTCTTCGAGCCGGTGGAAGAACACCCGGCGAACTGGGAGTACCGCACGGTCGCGGGCGAGGGCGAGATGTGGGCGCTGGACTACGAGTTCGCGGCGCCGCCGTCGACCGTCGCGACGTTCACCCGGTCCGGCGACACCCTGAGCGCCACCGGCAGCGGTCACGTCCGGATCAGCGGCCCGGGGAACTGCGGGCTGGCCGCGACGCTGCCGTTCTCACAGCCCCTCCCCGCCGACTGTCCCTGACCGGAGCCAATCCCCGCGATCGCCGCGGTTTCCTGGCCGCGGTCGGCTGATCCGCACTGGAACACCGCGAGCACTCCCTGCGCCTGCACCAACGCCTTGGCTCACCGAGGGAGGCCGACGCCCTCAACGCGGTCGGCTGGTTCGGAACCGGCCCTCGCCCGATGTCGCCATGGGCCGACAATCGTCAGTGTCCGGAACTCGGGACCTGGTCGTCGAACCAGGGGCCTCGTGTGCTGCTTTCGCTGTAATCGTCCGGACGGTCATGGTGACGTGGCCCGTGATGGTCTTCGATACTCTCACCGTGTGCGCCAGGACGATCCGTTCAGAACGGTGTATGAAGCGCTCGATGTGTTCCAGGAGTGTGGGATCAGCTGGGCTGGGCGCGCACGAGGAAGCGGAGCGCGGTCGGGCCGCGTGTGTGGGTATCAGCGGATGATGACGGCGTGGTCCCGGATGCCGTCCCAGGTGGACACTGGAAGATCGGTCAGGGTGAACAGGTCGTCCACGGTGATCACGGTGTCTCGGATGGCGACGATTCCGGCGGCCCGCTCGATCGGCAGGTCGAGTATCCGGGCTATCACGGTGTCGGGTGCGCTCGCGATGTCGACCAGGCCACCGTCGTCGTAGTCGCCTTCGAGGTCGGGACGGCCGATGCGGAGTTCGCGGGCCAGGAGGGGATCGGAGGCCGCGAGGTCGCGGGCTCGAGCCCGTCTCGCGCGGGCCTGCAGGACTTGCCGCACGGCCGGGTCGGCTTCGGGCGTGTTGTCGGCGGTGACAGCTGTGCCGGGTGGTGCGGGGCCCAGGTGGTAGACCTCGCGGCGGAGTTTGGCCAGCAGCGTGGTGCCGACGACCAACGTGCTGAGCACCGCGACGACGAACACCGAGTCGACCGCTTCGGAGACGGCGCCTTCAGCTTGCCCCGACACGTACATCGTGCCGCCCGCGACCAACGCGAACAGGACGGTCGTCAACCACAGCCAGACCCTGCGCAACCGAATGGCGGCGTGCAGGAAGGGCACGAACGTGAACAGGCCCGCGGTCAACACCGGCACCGCCAGGTACCACAGGCTGCCGATTCTCACCGCCTTGCCGGGGTGCTGTCCTGACGTGTCCATCCCGCCCCCCTTTTCGCAACGGCTACAAGTCTGGTATCGGCGGGGAGCGCCTGCCGTTACCCGCCGGCGGACCGCATCGGATCCGGGACCGGTGCTAGCTTGCGGTGGAGCGCCGGAGAGCTGGAGGATCGTTCCTTGGACGAGTTCAGGTTCGAGCAGGACCTGGTACGAGCGCTGCTGGCCGAACAGCATCCGGATCTCGCCGCCCTGGAACTCCGGGACATCGCGGGTGGCTGGGACAACCAGCTGTGGCGCCTCGGGACGGAACTGGCTGTGCGTATGCCGCGCACCGAGCGCGCCCCGGCCCTGCTGCGCACCGAGCAGAAGTGGCTGCCCGTACTGGCTGAGCGCCTGCCGCTGCCGACGCCCGTCCCGGTGCGCATCGGTGAACCGTCGGAACTGTTCGAGCACACCTGGACGATCACGCGCTGGGTCGAGGGCGAGCCGGCGGACCACGCGCCGATCACCCGCGCTGACGCGGCCGAGACCCTCGCGGGTTTCCTCAAGGCCCTGCACCGGCAGGCACCCGCGCAAGCCCCGGCCAATCCCACGCGCGGCGTCCCGCTCGCCGGGATGCGGGACGGGTTCACCAGCGCGTTGACGCTCATCGCCGCCGACGCGAGCGCTGACGCCGCCCGGGAGATCTGGGAGAAGGCTGTCGCCGCGTCCGCGTGGCACGGGCCGTCGCCGTGGTTGCACGGCGATCTGCATCCGGCGAACGTGGTGGTGCGGGAAGGGACGCTCGCCGGCGTGATCGACTTCGGCGAGCTGTGCGCCGGCGATCCCGCCACCGACCTGTCAGCCGCCTGGATCCTGCTGCCCGCGGGCACGGCGAGCCGGTTCTTCGACGCCTACCAGGACGCGGACGAGGCAACCATCGCACGGGCTCGCGGCTGGGCCGTCCTGCGCGCACTGCACCTGATCAGCATCGGGCGGAACGGCAGACTCGGGCTGCCCGGGGGCAAACCGACGTGGGAACCAGCAGGCCGTGCCGCGCTCGAACGCGCATTGGCCGTGAACGGTGATGCCGGCCGTACCGGGTAGCCCTGTCGTCGGCGCCGGGTGAGGAGTGTCGCCGGGCGGGTAGGTCTTGCCGCGGTGTGCGGGGAAGACGCACGTCATGGTCGTTCTGTCACAAAACGCTGCGGACCGGGGTCCTGTGGGCGACTACCTGAGGGACCGCTGACGGCAAAGGGTTGGCGACCGTCCTGACCCCGGGGCTCATGGTGACCGGCGCCATAGCCGCGAGCTGTCAGGAATCCGGGAGCTGTCTCGTTCAGGTGGCGAGCGAACAGACAGGAGCGAGAACATGCGGCACCGCATCATCGTCCTCGGGGCCGGCTACGCCGGCGCGTCCGCCGCCGGGTACCTCGCCCGCCGTCTGCACCCCGACGACGTCGAGATCACCGTCGTCAACGCCGAACCCGACTTCGTCGAGCGGATGCGTCTGCACCAGCTCGCCGCGGGCGCCGACCTGCGCCGCCATGGGTTGGCGGAGATGTTCGCGGGCACGGGCATCCGGCTGCGACTGGCGCACGTCACCGCCGTCGACGCCGAGCACCGGACCGTCACCGTGACCGACGGCGAGGGCACCGACCGGCTCGAGTACGACACCCTCCTGTACTCGCTCGGCAGCACCGCCGCCGACCACGGCGTTCCCGGTGTGGACGAGCACGCCTTCCACGTCGCCGGCCGGTCGGCCGCGCTGCGCCTGCGCCGTCGTCTGGATGATCTCGGCGTGAACGGGACGGTGCTGGTCGTCGGCGGCAACCTGACCGCGATCGAGACCGCCACCGAGATCGCAGAATCCTGGCCGGAGCTCGGGGTCGCCCTCGCCACCAGCGGCGAGCTGGGGGGCTGGCTGGGCAGGAAGGCCCGCCGTCACCTGCTGCGTGCCTTCGACCGGTTCGGCATCGAGGTCCACGAGCACACCACCATCGAACGGGTGACGGCAACGGGGGCGGTCGCCGAGGGTGGCACCTCGTTCTTCGCCGGCGCGACCGTGTGGGCGGCCGGTTTCGCGGCCCATCCGGTCGCCGCCGCAGGCGGTCTCGCCGTCGAGGACGACGGCCGGATGATCGTCGACCGGATGATGCGGTCGGTTTCGCACCCGGAGGTCTACGCCGCGGGGGACAGCGCCCACGCCATCGGTGAGAACGGTCAGCCGCTGCCGATGTCCTGCGCTTCGGCCGGGTTCACGAGAATGCAGGCGACGGCCGCGATCGTCGGGGACCTGACCGGCCGCACAGTCTCACGGAGCCCGTTGGCATACCTCGGGAACTGCATCAGCCTTGGCCAGAAGGACGGGATCCTCCAGATGGTCGACGGCGACGCGCGGTCGAAGTCCTGGTCGCTGCTCGGTCGTCCGGCGGCGCGCTTCAAGGCGTTCGTGCTCAACAGCACCGTGTGGAACATGAACCACCCGACCTACGGGCTGCCGACTCGCAAGCACCGTGTGACAACGGTTTCCGACCGTTCCAGTGAGACGGTCGGAACCTAGGGGACATGGACACCGCCAGCGTGGCGCGTTTCGAGGCCAACCGGAACCGGTTGGCCTCGCTCGCGTACCGTCTGCTCGGCTCGGCCGCCGACGCCGAGGACACGGTGCAGGACGCGTTCCTGCGCTGGCAGGCCGCCGATCGGGCACACATCGAGGTACCGGAGGCGTGGCTGACCAAGGTGGTCACCAACCTGTCGCTCGACCGGCTCCGCTCCGCGACGACGCGGCGCGAACGCGCGGTCGGCGACTGGCTGCCAGAACCACTCCTCGACGGTGACCCGATGCTGGGTCCGGCCGACACCCTCGAGCAGCGCGAATCGGTGACGTTGGCGGTGCTGATGCTCATGGAGCGCCTCCCGCCGATCGAGCGGGCCGTTTATGTTCTGCGCGAGGCGTTCTCCTACAGCCACGCCGAGATCGCCGAGATCCTCGACGTCACCGAGTCCGCGAGCCAGCAACACGCGCACCGGGCCCGGCGCCGTGTCGCCGCGGCGCGCAACGCCAACGAAGTCGACGACGCCGCAGCGCGCCGGATCGTGGCGGCGTTCGTCGACGCCGCCTCCTCGGGCCGCACAGAACGGTTGGTGGCGTTGCTGACCGACGACGCGACCGCGATCGCCGACGGGGCCGGGTCGGCCAGGAATCTGATGCGGGTCTCGGTTCCCGAGCGGATCGCCGCGCTGCTGCGAGCCGGCTTCACACCCACCCCCGCCAAGCGGCGACTGGCGGGCGGCGCACCCTCGATCCACGCCGCCGTGGTCAACGGCTCGCCCGCGATGATCGCCGCGCTCGACGACCGGGTGCTGGGCGTGGTGGTCCTGGCGGTCCGCGACGGCAAGATCGCGGCCCTGCACGGCATGGCCGCGCAGGCCCGGCTCGGCCGCCTCACCGAACAATGGCGGCGGCGCGAGCACGACGACCCCCTCATCGAGTCGTGGTGACAGGCCGGCCCAGGCCCGCGGCCCGGTCGTTCAGCGCGCGACCACTCTCACCTCACCGGGCATGCCGTACTAGGCTGCGCCATCGACGATGGTCGCGCCGGGGAGGAGTTCGAGCAGTGACAGCGGACGCACGGGAGCTGTTGGAGTCGATCCGCGCCGAGCTGGCACCGACGGAGAGCGAGAACCGTCTGGTGCCGTTGATCGAGCGGGGTGACGCCGACCGGTCGGTGTTCGCCACGATCGCAGGCGAGGAGTCCCACATCGTCAGGAGCGACTGGCGCAGCCTGCACTTGCTGGCGTCGCGGTCGACCGAGCACACGGCCAGGGAGTTCGCCGCCGGGCTCGCTCAGGGCGAGGCGCTGGCCCTGGCGAAACTCCCCGCGCTCGCCGCGGCGGGCGGGATGGACGAGGAGACGCTGCGTGCGTACGAGCCGATGGCCGGCTGCCAGGCCTACCCGGCGTACTTCGCCTGGCTCGCGCTCAACGGCGAACCGGCCGACGTCATCGTCGGGATCGTCGCGAACTTCGCCGCGTGGGGTGACTACTGCGGGCGGATCGCCACGGCCATGCGCGAGAAGTACGGGCTCGACGACGACGCGTGCGCGTTCTTCGACTTCTTCGCCGCGCCCGTCCCCGAGGTCGTCGACCAGGCGCTCGCGGCGGTGCAGGCGGGCATGGACGCCGGCCGGAGCAACGAGCGGGAGGCCCGCCGGTACGGCAGGCTGTTCCAGGCCTACGAGCTGATGTTCTGGAACACCATCGCCGACTGCCAGCCCTAGCGGCCGGCCTCGGCCGGGGTCGCCGAGGGGAGCTGGGCCAGGTCGCCGAGGCGGCCGGAGCTGTGCAACCGGAGGAACGCGTCCACCACGTCCGGGTCGAACTGGCTGCCCCGGCAACGGAGCAGCTCTTCGCGAGCCTCGGCCTCGGTCCGAGGAACGTGGTACGGCCGGTCCGCGAGCATCGCCGCCCACGAGTCGCACACCGTGAGGATCCGCGCCTCCAGCCGGATCTGGTCACCGGCGAGCCGGTCGGGATAACCGGTGCCGTCGAAGCGTTCGTGGTGCTGGCGGACCACCAGGGCGGTGTCGGCGAGGCCCGGCACGACGCACAACATGCGGTAGCCGTTGTCGGGATGCTGGCGCACCTGCTGCCAGTCCTCTTCGGACAGCGGGGCGTTCTTGGTCCAGACCTCGTTGGGGACGAGGACCTTGCCGACGTCGTGCAGATGCCCGGCCAGGCTCGTGCGGCGCACGCACTCGCTGTCGAGGCCGAGCTCGACCGCGGTCAGCGCCGCCCATCTGCTCACCGCGCGGCCGTGTTCATGGTTGGACAGCCAGCTGTCGACCAGGTCGGCGACGTGCTCGAGATAGGCGATCATGTCCGCGGTCCCGTTCGGTCCGGCGGCGGTCAGCGGGCCGCACGGGCCGACGTCGATGCGGTTGCGCCCATGGCACTTGGCCGAGTACAGGGCACGGTCCGCGGCGATCACGAGCTCGTGCGGCGTGTCACCGTGCAGCGGGAAGGTGGCGGTGCCGACCGAGATCGTGACCTCCACCGCCGTGTCGTCGCGGACGACGACCGGGCTGCCGCTCACCTTGCGGCGCAGGCGTTCCGCGATGTTCGACGGGTCGTCGGCGGCGGCGCCGCGCACCAGGACCGCGAACTCCTCGCCCCCGTAGCGCGACAGCACGTCCTCCTGTCTTATCCCGTTCCGCAGGCGCCGCGCGATCTCGATCAGCACCTGGTCCCCGCCGGGGTGACCGAAGCTGTCGTTGATCGACTTGAAGTGGTCGACGTCGGCGAGCAGCACCGCCAGTGGCGTGCCGGTCCGCCGGGCGTGCGCCAGCTCGGTGACCAGCCGGGCCTCGAAGTACCTGCGCGTGCGCAGACCCGTCAGCATGTCCGTGATGGCCAACCGCCGCTGCTGGGCGACGAGGACCGCCAGCCTCGCGATCGTCAGCAGGAACAGCAGGCCGCACGCCACCGCGATCACCGGGATGCCGTGGTACTTGCCGCGGAAGTACTCCACGAGGAGCGTGGCGGGGGCGACGAGCGCGGCGGCACAGAGCGCGATGATCCGCGCCGGTCCCGGGCCGGGGTCGGTCACCGTCGCGGGTTCCCCGAGGCTGCGCATCGTCGGGTGCAGTGCGGCAGCGCCCAGCGCCAGGTTGCCCGCCAGCCAGATCGCGTCGAGGAAGTTCCCCGCGGCGTAGGTTCCGCTCAACTGCTGCAGCACGTAGATGCTGTCCGCGGCGAAGAAGGCGAACAGGTTCGTGGACAGCAGCAGGAAAGCGGCCGGGCGCCGTCCGGTGCCGAGGATGAGCCGCAGCGCCACGGCGAACATCGCCAGGTCCATCATCGGGTAGGTCAGCGACGCGGCCTTGGCCAGCGTCGGCACCTGCGCCTGCGCGGTCGGCGCCAGGAGGTACAGCCACGACAACATGCCCGCGGCGACGGCGAGCAGTGCCGCGTCCAGCAGGCTGGGCAGGTCGCGGCCGGGTGTGCGCAGCCGGATCAGCAACACCAGCCCAGCGACCACCAATGGGTAGTGCGCCAGGTAGAACACGTCGGCGAGGCCCGGATAGCGGGTGTCACCGACGATGTTGTGCGTGACGTAGAAACTGGCGTCCGCCGCCGCGTAGATCACCACGCTGGCACCGAGCAACAACCACGGCAGCAACGGCTTCGGCCGGTACCGGTAGCAGCCGTACAGCACCGCGACGGCGGACGAGGTGCTGACCGTGGTGTACAGCAGCACGCCAACGACCGCGGGTGCGTCGAGGGCCAGCGACACGTAGTAGGCGACCACCACGACGAAACCGAACGCGAGGTACACAGCCCATGCCCACCTACCAGTCCGCACGGTCGACGGTGTCCTTTCGCCAGTGATGTCCGTCACCGTGCGACTGTAGCGAGCGCCGCGTGCCATCGCGTGGCGGCGTGCCGTCTCAGAAGGACACGACGCCTTTCCACTCGGCGATGAGATCCGGTCAGCAGTCGGACCGGTTGACCGTGTCGGCGCGGCGTTCGATGAGGACGGTGTCGTGCCAGGTGCCGCCCAGCTGGGCGATGCGTTCGCGGATGCCGACGGTGCGGTAGCCGGCCTGGTGGTGCAGCGCGATGCCGGCGCGGTTCTCGGTGAGGATCGCGGTCTGCAGGGTCCAGAGCCCGGCTTCGTCGGCGGCGACGACCTGACGGCGGATCAGGGCTTTGCCGATGCCGTTGCCTCGGTGGCCGTCGGCGACGTGGATGGAGCTTTCGGCGACGCCCGCGTAGTACTCGCGGGTGGAGACGGGGGACAGGGCGGTCCAGCCGACGACCTCGCCGTCGAGTTCGGCGACCCAGCGGTGGTCGGGGAGCCACTTCGCGTCCAGGGACGCGCGGGACGGCACCGCGGTCTCGAAGGTCGCGATGCCGGTGGCGATGCCTTCGCCGTAGATGCGGCGGACCGCTGGCCAGTCGTCGGGTTGGAGTGCGCGGACGGTGATGTCGGCCGGGACGTCGGGTGGGCAGCAGGGGCGGGGCGCGAGCAGGCCCATGACGGCGTCGGCGGCGTGGGGGAGGCCGACGCAGCAGGCTTCGTTGACGACGACGCGGGTGCTGGTGCCTTCCTTGTGGAGTTTGAGGAAACCGACGTCGGCGAGTTTGCGGACGTGGTGGGAGCAGGTGGACTGGCTGATGCCGAGCAGTTCGGTGAGCCGGCCGACCGTGAGTCCGCCGGGGGTGGTGGCCACGGTGTGCAGGAGCCGCACGCGGGTGGGTTCGGCGAGGCTCGCGAACCACTCGGCGTAGGTCGCGGCTTCCTGCTCGGGGAGCACCGGGGCGGCGGGGACGGTCGCGGTCATGTCGCCGAGTATCGACGTGGATCGATGGTGCGTCAAACGCGGGCGAGGTGGTGGACGGTGGCCACGACCAGGCGGGTGGCGGCGGCGAGGGTGGCGGGGTCGACGCGGTCGGGGGTTTCGGCTGGGGTCTGGTAGCCGGGGATGCCCATGCCGATGCCGACCGCTGGGAGGCCGGCCGCGGCGTAGCGGCGGTTGTCCGACGGCATCGCGCCCGCGCGGAGGGGGACGCCGGTTTCGCGCCCCGCCTGGTCGAGTGCGGCGAGCAGCGCGGTTGCCGGGCCGCCCGCTTCGACCGCCGCCGCGGCGCCGAGTTCGGCGGCCCCGTCGACGTTGATGACGTGCGTGCCGGATGGCACGTGCGGTGCGTGGTGAGCCGAGCCTCGCGCGCCTGCTTCTTCCGCGTCGAGCAGCGCGACCGCCAGGCCGACGCCGGGTGCGGACGTCATCAGGAGGCGGGTGGCTTCCAGGACGACCGCGACGCCGGACGCGTTGTCTGCGGCCGCGGGGAGCCGCTGCTCGGGGTCGTCGCCGACGCCGTCGTAGTGCGCCGTCAGCAGGACCGAGGGGGTGCCGCCGGTGAGGACGGCGTGGACGTTGGTGCCGGTGGTCTCGATCGTGCGCAGGGGAACCGTGACGGTGACCTCGCCGCCCTCGGCGACCATCCGGGTGTGCAGGTCGGTGCGGACCGCGAGGAGTGGACGGTCGCCCTGTGGCGGGCCGGCGATCATCTTCGGCAGCC
The DNA here is from genome assembly GCF_014203735.1 of Actinophytocola algeriensis. Lineage (GTDB taxonomy): Bacteria > Actinomycetota > Actinomycetes > Mycobacteriales > Pseudonocardiaceae > Actinophytocola > Actinophytocola algeriensis. The sequence goes on from NZ_JACHJQ010000005.1 coordinate 363,541, forward strand.
AGCCCTCGGCGTCGACACCGCGGGGCACGAGCACGTCCCCGATGACGGCCGATCGGGGTTCCGGCAGGTCGGCGGAGGTGAGGTGTTCGACGAAGTCGCGGCGGTGCACGAGGTCGTGGCCGCGCCAGCGGAGCGTGGGGGTCGCGTACAGGTCGCGCACGCCCCGCACGTGGAAGGTCTCGGTGGTCACCTCGGCGCCGAGGCCGGTCAGCTGTCGCGCCAGCCAGGTCGCCGCGGCTCGTCCACCGGGAGTGCCGACGCGACGGCCCCGGTAGGCGTCGGCCGCCAGTTCGGCGATCGTGGTCTGCACGCGGGTGACGTCGGGCGTGCCGGGGCCGGCAGCTGCCGACCCCGGTCGTGCCGACCGGCTTGGCCGTGTCATCCGCAGCAGCCCGCGCCCGCGTCGATGGCCTCCTCGCGCGCGGCCGGAGTGCAGCACTGCCCGGCATCGGCGGCCTCGGCGCTGCCGCAGCACCCGCCTGAACCGGCGGCCGCGGTGCTGTCCGTGGTGGTGGGCGTGCTGCCGCAACAGCCGCTCGCCGAGGGCGGGGTGAACGCTTCGGCGGGGTCGCCGACGAAACCGCCGGGGCGGGTGTCCGTGCTCATGATCGGTCTCCTCGAGTTTCCTCTGTGGTCAGGGGAAGCCCCTGAATAGATGGCTGTCTAATCAAGGCAACATCGCACGCTGGATCGACGGATGTCAATATAGAAGCATGTCGAATCAGGAGCTGGTCGTCGAGGTGGCGCCCCAGGGGGCCGCGTGCTGCGCGCCGCTGACCGAGGCGCCGCTCGTCGCCGACCAGGCGGAGCCGATGGCGAAGATGTTCAAGGCGCTCGCCGACCCGGTCCGGCTGCGCCTGTTGTCGCTGATCTCCTCCGCCGCTGGCGAGGTGTGCGTGTGCGACCTGACCGCGGCGTTCGACCTGACCCAGCCGACGATCTCCCACCATCTCAAGGTTCTGCGTGAAGCCGGCTTCGTGGGCAGTGAGCGCCGGGGGACGTGGGTCTACTACTGGGCGCGGCCGGAGAACCTCAAGCGGTTGTCGGTGCTGCTCGACTCCCCTGGACTCACGTCGGGCTAAGTATCGATCCGCGTCGATGGTTGCATCCATCGAGCCGGGTCGATACTGTCAGCCCAGTCAATCGAACGCTATCGATGAATGGAGTCGATGATGTCGGAGCTGCCCGTGGTGGTGGTCGGCGCCGGTCCGGTGGGCCTGGCGGCCGCGGCCGAGCTGGTCGAACGTGGCCAGGAACCGTTGGTGCTGGAGAAGGCGGACCGGGCGGGTGCGGCGGTCGCCGAGTGGCACCACGTCCGGCTGTTCTCCCAGTGGTCGGAGCTGGTCGATCCGGCAGCCGGCCGCCTGCTGGCGGAGACGGGCTGGCAGCGGCCCGGCGACACCGTCTATCCGACCGGCGAGGAGTGGGCCGCCGCCTACCTGCGGCCGCTGGCCGCCGCGCTCGGCGACCGGGTGCGCTTCGGCGCCGAGGTCGTCGGCGTCGCCCGGCGCGGCCGCGACCGGGTGGTCGACGCGGGCCGCGACACCGAGCCACTGACCGTGCACGTGCGGCGCGCCGACGGCGGCGAGGAGCGGATCACCGCCCGCGCGGTCATCGACGCGTCCGGGACCTGGGGCACGCCCAACCCGCTGGGCGGCGACGGCCTGCCCGCGGTCGGCGAGCGCGCCTCGGTCGACCGGATCTCCTACCGCGTGCCGGACCTCACCGACGCGACCGTGCGGGCACGGTATGCGGGCAAGCATGTGGTGATCGCGGGCAGCGGGCACTCGGCGCTGACCGCGCTCGTCGCGTTCGCCGACCTGGCCGAGCAGGAGCCCGCGACCCGGATCACCTGGCTGCTGAGGCGTGGCGCGGTCGGGTCGACGTTCGGCGGTGGCGAGGCAGACCAGCTGCCCGCCCGCGGCGCGCTCGGCGTGCGCGCGAAGGCCGCGGTCGAGGCAGGGCGGATCGCGGTGGTGACCGGGTTCCGCGCGGAGACCGTCGAGCGGCACGGCGACGCCCTGTCCCTGGTGTCCGACGGCGGCCAGAAGGTGTCCGATGTGGACGAGGTGGTGGTGTTGACGGGTTTCCGGCCGGACCTGTCGTGGCTGTCGGAGCTGCGCCTCGAACTGGACGCGACGCTGCAGGCGCCGGTCGCGCTCGCGCCGCTGATCGACCCCAACGTCCACTCGTGCGGCACCGTGTACCCGCACGGTGTCAAGGAACTGACCCACCCCGAGCCGGACGTGTACCTGGCCGGGATGAAGAGCTACGGCCGCGCACCGACGTTCCTGGCGGTGACCGGCTACGAACAAGTCCGCTCCATCGCCGCCGGGCTCGCAGGCGACCGGGAGTCCGCCGAGCGGGTCGAGCTGGTGCTGCCGGAGACCGGAGTCTGTGGCGGTGCCGGGGTGTTCGACGACCCGGCGGCCGACCAGGCGGGTGGCTGTTGTGGCGCGCCGGCCGAGCCTGAGGTGCTGACGCTGTCCGCGCCACGGGCGCGGTGAGCGACGCACCGACCCCCGCGGTCGCGCACCAGCAGGAGGCGGTGCGCACGGGGCGGTGGGTCGTGCTCGCCGCCCTGTGCGCTACCCAGATCACCGGCTGGGGTGTCCTCTACTACGCGTTCCCGGTGCTGGCCGGTGACATCACCGCGGCCACCGGGTGGTCGGCGCCGGCGATCACCGCCGCGTTGTCGGTCAGCCAGCTCTGCGCCGCGCTGGTGGGTGTCCCGGTCGGCCGGTGGCTCGACCGCCACGGGCCGCGCGGGGTCATGGCGGCGGGGTCGCTACTGGGTGTGCTCGCCCTGCTGGTGGTCGCCACCGCGCAGCACCTGCCCTTGTTCTTCACCGGCTGGGTGCTGGCCGGAGCGGCGATGGGCGCGGTGCTCTACCCGCCCGCGTTCGCCGCGCTGACCCGCTACTACGGCCCCGATCCGGTTCGTGCGCTCACCGTGCTCACCCTGGCCGGCGGCCTCGCGAGCACGGTGTTCGCACCCCTGACCGCCACACTCGCACAGCACCTGGACTGGCGGCAGACCTACCTCGTGCTCGCCGCGATCCTCGCGGTCGTCACCATCCCGGCGCACTGGTTCGGGCTGCGCCTGCCCTGGCCGCCCCGACCGGCGGTCGAAGCCGGACGCGTCGACACCCACCCGCGGCACATCGCCCGCAGCCGCGCGTTCGTCGTGCTCGCGGTGACACTCAGCCTCGCCGCGCTCACGACCTTCGCCGCCATCATCAACCTCGTGCCGCTGCTCGAGGAACGCGGACTTTCCACTCAGGTGGCGGCGGTCGCGCTCGGGCTCGCCGGTGCCGGGCAGGTGGTCGGGCGGATCGGGTACGTCAGGATCGTGCGCCACACCAGCGTCCGCACCCGCACCGTCGCGATCACGCTGGCGCTCGCGGCGACGACCGCCGTGCTCGGTGTCCTCACCACGACGGTGGCCCTGGTCGTCGGCGCGATCGTGGGTGGCATGGCGCGCGGCATCTTCACGCTGGTGCAGGCCACCGCCGTCACCGACCGCTGGGGACGGCGCCACTACGGCCACCTCACCGGTCTGCTGTCCGCCCCGGTCACCATCACCATGGCGTTCGCCCCCTTCGCCGGAGCCGCGGCCGCCGAGCTGCTCGGCAGCTACACCACCGCGTTCCTCGTCCTCGGCGCGCTCGCCACGATCGCGGCCGCGCTGTCGTTCCTCACGATCCCCAGAACCCAGTAGAGGCAGTACTTCTCATGATCGACGCCAGCGACGTCATCGTCATCGGCGCCGGGCAGTCCGGCCTGGCCGCCGCACACGCACTCAGGCAAGCGGGCCGCTCCCCGGTCGTGCTCGAAGCGGGCCAGGAACCGGTCGGCTCCTGGCCCTCCTACTACGACAGCCTGACCCTGTTCTCCCCGGCGCGATACAGCTCGCTGCCCGGCAAGCCCTTCCCCGGCGACCCGGACCGCTACCCGCACCGCGACGAGGTCGTCGACTACCTGCGCCGCTACGCCAAGAACCTCGACGCCGACATCCGCACCCACCACCGGGTGACTGCCCTCCGCCGCCACGGCGAACGGTTCACCGTCCACGTCGAGGACGGCACCGAGCTGACCGCGGCCATGGTGATCGCCGCGTCCGGCGCGTTCGGGCAGCCGCACCGCCCGCGGCTGCCCGGCCTGGATTCCTTCACCGGCACGGTGTCGCACTCGGCCGAGTACCGTGCACCGGCATCGTTCGCCGGGCAGCGCGTCGTCGTGGTCGGCGCCGCCAACACCGCCGTGCAGGTCGGCTACGAACTCGCGAAGGTCGCCACCGTCACCCTCGCCACCCGCAAACCGATCACGTTCGCCCCACAACGCCCGCTCGGCCGCGACGTCCACTTCTGGTCCATCGCCCTCGGCTTCGACCACCTGCCCATCGGACACCTGCTCAGGAACCCGCCGCACACCCCGGTCAACGACGACGGTCGCTACCAGCGCGCCATCAGGGCGCGGAAACCCGACCAGCGCCGCATGTTCACCCACCTCGACGGCGACACCGTCACCTGGCCCGACGGCACCCGCGAACACGTCGACACCATCCTGCTCGCCACCGGGTACCGCCCGGCACTGTCCTATCTGGACCCGGTTGAACGAGCACATTCCCGAGGTATCTCCACCAGCCATCCCGGACTCGGCTACGTCGGTCTCGAATGGCAACGAAGTTTCGCCTCCGCCACCCTCCGCGGCGTCGGCCGCGACGCCCACTACGTCGTGCGGCGCCTCCTTGACGCGAGCAGTTGCCTCAATCTACATTGAGTCAATGAACGTTGAGTGGCCTTCCTCGGTGGTGGCGCGGGCGCGGCTGCACGCGGCGCTCGGCGAACCGGCCCGGCTGGCGATCGTCGACCGGCTGGTGCTGGGCGATGTCGCGCCCGGCGAGCTGAGCCGGGAGCTCGGGGTACCGAGCAACCTGTTGGCCCACCACGTAAAACTGCTCGAACAGGCGGGGGTGCTCGAGCGGTCCCGTTCGGAGGGTGACCACCGCCGTACCTACCTGCGGCTTCGCCCAGAAGCGCTGGCACATCTCGCGCCGGAGGGCGCGGTACGAGCGCCGAGGGTGGTGTTCGTGTGCACCCACAACTCGGCCCGTTCCCAACTCGCCGCCGCGTTGTGGGCTCGCCGCAGCCCGGTGCCCGCGGCCTCGGCCGGGACCGAACCGGCCAGGCGGGTGCACCCGCTGGCGGTCGCTGCCGCACGCGAGCACGGCCTGTCGCTGGCCCCGGCCCGGACCGCGCACATCGACGAGGTGCTGCGGCCGGACGACCTCGTGGTCGCGGTCTGCGACAACGCCCACGAGCAACTCGACGTGGACCGGCTGCACTGGTCGGTGCCGGACCCCGCGCCGCTGGGCACCGACGAGGCGTTCGACCGCGCGTTCACCGATCTCGCCGACCGGGTCGACCGGCTGGCACCCGCCGTCCACGGAGGAACCGATGACTGACCAGGCCCACCGGCACCTGAGCGTCGACCTGCACCACGCCCTCACGACGGCCGCGACGCGGCTGCACGCCGAGTTCGACGGCACCTTCGGCGCCGAGACCATCGAGCGGTTCCTGCACTCCAGCTACGACCAGTTCGCTGCCCGCAGCACCGTGCCGAACTTCCTGCCCCTGCTGGCCGAACGGTTCGCCCGTCAGCGCTTGCACGCGCTGGCCAAGGTCGAAGGCCGCGCCGCCGGAAAGCCGACGGTGCTGTTCCTGTGTGTCCACAACGCGGGGCGCTCCCAGATGGCGCTCGGCTTCTTCCAGAACCTGGCCGGTGACCGCGCCGTGGCGTGGTCCGGCGGTTCCGAGCCCGGCCACGAGATCAACCCGTCCGCGATCGCCGCGATGGCCGAGCGGGGCATCGACATCTCCCGCGAGTTCCCGAAGCCGTGGACCGACGAGGTCGTCCGGGCGGCCGACGTGGTGATCACCATGGGCTGCGGCGACGCGTGTCCCGTGTTCCCCGGCAAGCGCTATCTGGACTGGGCGCTCGACGACCCCGCGGGCAAGGGTGTCGAGGACGTTCGCCCCGTCCGCGACGAGATCGAACGCCGCGTCCGCGGCCTGCTCGACGAACTCGGCGTCCCCGCCACCTGAACCCGGGAGCATTTTTCTTGTCTCGCAAGGTCCTCGCCGAGTTCCTCGGCAGCCTCCTGCTCGCCGCCCTGGTCATCGGGTCCGGTATCGCCGCCCAGAACCTCACCGCCGACACCGGGTTGCGGCTGCTGGAGAACGCCGCCGCGACCGCGGCCGGTCTCTACGCGCTCATCCTCGTGTTCGGCCCGGTCAGCGGCGGCCACTTCAACCCCGTGGTGTCGGTCGTCGACGCCGTCTTCGGCGGACTGTCCTGGCGCCAGGCCGCCGCCTACATCCCGGCGCAGGTCGCCGGCTGTGTGGCCGGCGCGGTGCTGGCCAACGTGATGTTCGACCTCGCGCCGGTCAGCATCAGCACCACCCATCGGGCCACCGCCGCGCACGGGGTGTCCGAAGTGGTCGCCACCCTCGGCCTCGTCCTCGTGATCTTCGCGCTCGTCCGGTCCGGCCGGATCGAACGAGCCCCGGCCGCGGTCGGCGCCTACATCGGTGCCGCTTACTGGTTCACCTCGTCCACCAGCTTCGCCAACCCCGCCATCACCGCCGGCCGCATGTTCAGCGACACCTTCGCTGGCATCGCACCCGCCTCGGTGTTCCCGTTCATCCTGGCCCAGCTCATCGGCGCCGCGCTCGCGGTAGTGCTGCTCCGAGTCCTCTACCCGGCCACGACGTCAGCTCAGGCGGACGAGGCGGCGTTGCCGTCACGATGATCACCGAGCCGGTGGGCCGGGTAGCGCCGCGTGAGGACAGGGCGGTGCGCGGGCCTGGCGATCACCAGACCACCGGGAGCGCGACGAGCCCGCCGGTGAGCGTGCCGGTCCGCACCGTCAACTCGGACACGGGCACCGCGAGCCGCATCGCCGGGAACCGTGCGGCGAGACGGCCGAACACCGTGCGGAGTTCGATGCGCGCGAGCGGGGCGCCGATGCACTAGCGCAGGCCGTGGCTGAAGGTCAGGTGTGCGGCGGCGGAGCGGGTGATGTCGAAGCGGTCCGGCTCGGCGAAGACCGAGTCGTCGTGGTTGGCCGCGCCGGTGTCGAGCAGGACCAGGTCTCCTGCGTGGACGGCGACCCCGCAGATCTCCAGGTCGACCCGGGCGTGGCGCGGGATGCCACGGCCACCCCGGTCCGGCGCCCGGAGCACCTCCTCGACCGCCCCGGCGACCAGGTCCGGGTCAGCACGCAGTGCCCGTCACCGGTCCGGGTCGGTCAGCAGGTGCGGTCCTCGTAGGGCACACCGCCAGCGGACCGCCGAACAACGCGGAGTCCCCGGTACGTGCGGCCTTCTCCGGCATCGGGTGAGCGCGGCCCAGCCGCTCGTCGGACGACAGCCGCCGCACTTCGGCATGGGCGGTGACCAACCAGCCCCCGTCACCCACCGCGGTGCGGATCCGGTGCGCCGCATGCCCCGGGCGGGGTCGCCTGAGCCGCGCTCTACCGCCGAATCAGGGAGGGCTGGAGCGCCGGGTGGTGGACTGGTGGGGAGGGGGTGACCTCCTATGAGTGGATCCGGTGAACCGGTGGCGCGTCCGGTGTGGTCACGGCGTTCCGAGGCCGTGCTGCTGGTGTTGCGTGGCCGCACGGCGCGCGTCGCGGTGCCGGTCGCGGCGGTGGTCGGCACCGTGATCTCGGTGGTCAACCAGGCTGAAGTGATCATCGGCGGGCACGCGACCGGCGTCACCTGGGTGCGGATCGCCGTCAACTACGTGGTGCCGTACATCGTGGCCAGCGTGGCCTACCTGTCAGCCTGCCGGAGCAACCACCAGCGGTGAGTCACCGTCTCGCGCGGCGTCCTGTGTAAGAGCGTGGTCGCGTCCCGGGTTCGCGGCGTTCAGTGTGGCCAACGTATCAGATAGAACGTTCTGTCTTGACAGAGCGCGGCTCAGGCGTCCATGCTGCCTGAGATAGAACGTTCGGTCTTGTCGCTGAATCGCACCATCCTCTGGAAAGGATCATCGTGACCACCGTTGACTCACCCGCCGCCGGCGCGATCGCGCCCGTGCTGCGCCGGCTGTACTTCGTGCGGTTCGCGTTCGCCATCGTCTGGGCGGCCCTGCTGTTCCTCACCAAGGCCCAGCTCGGGCCCCTCGGTATCACCCTCATCGTCCTGTACCCGTTGTTCGACGTCGCGGCGGCTGTCGTGGACGCTCGTTCGTCCCACGCCACCGGTTCGGCACGCGGCCTCTACGTGAACATCGCGATCAGCCTGCTGGCCGCCGCCGGCCTGGCCGTCACCGCGTCCTCCGGTGTGCCCGCGGTCCTGCGCGTGTGGGGCGCCTGGGCGATCGTCGCCGGGGTGGTCCAGCTGATCGTGGCCGTCAGCCGCCGCGGGATGGGTGGCCAGTGGCCGATGATCCTCAGCGGCGGCATCTCCGTGCTCGCCGGTGGCTCGTTCATCGTCGGAGCCGCCGCGCCGAACCCGGCGCTGACGAACGTGGCGGGTTACGCCGTTCTCGGCGGCGTCTTCTTCCTCGTCTCGGCGATCCGCCTCGGCCGCGCGGCCACGGTGAACTGACCATGGACACCACCACCTACGACGTGGTCGTCATCGGCGCGGGCCCGGTGGGGGAGAACGTCGCCGACCGGGTCGTCCAGGGCGGGCTGAGCGCCGCCATCGTCGAGCGGGAACTGGTCGGGGGCGAGTGCTCCTACTGGGCGTGCATGCCGACCAAGGCGTTGCTGCGCAGCGGGGCGGCGCTGCGTGCGGCCCGGGAGGTGCCCGGCGCACGGGAAGCGGTGACGGGTGACCTGGACGTGGCGGCAGTGCTCCGCCGCCGCGACTCCTTCGCTTCGCACTGGCAGGACGACGGTCAGGCGTCGTGGCTCGAGCAGGTGGGTGTTCCGCTGTACCGAGGACACGGCCGGATCGGCTCCGCCCGGGTCGTCGAGGTGACCGGCGCGGACGGCGCCACCACGACGCTGACCGCTCGGCACGCGGTCGTCGTCGCGACCGGGAGCGCCGCGCTGGTCCCGGACATCGACGGTCTGCGCGCGGCGGCACCGTGGACCAGCCGCGAAACGGTGGCGGCGAGCGAGGTTCCCGGCCGGCTCGCGATCATCGGTGGCGGGGTGGTGGCCTCGGAGATGGCGACCGCGTTCACCGACCTGGGGTCGTCGGTGACGGTGCTGGCCCGCGACGGCGTGCTGCACCTCGCGGAGCCGTTCGTCGGCGAGCGGGTCACGGAATCCCTGCGGGAGAAGGGTGTTTCGGTGCGTGTCGGCACCGAGGCCGGCTCGGTGAAGCGTGCCCACGACGGAACGGTGGCCATCACGCTCACCACCGGCGAGCAGGTCGAGGCCGACGAGCTACTCGTCGCGATCGGCCGCACCCCGAACACCCAGGACATCGGACTGGGCACCGTCGGTCTGACGCCGGGTGCCTGGCTCGCGGTCGACGACACGATGCGGGTCGTCGGCGAGGGCGGTGTGCCGATCGGTGACGGGTGGCTCTACGCCGCCGGGGACGTCAACCGGCGCGTTCTGCTGACGCACCAGGGCAAGTACCAGGCCCGTGCCGTGGGCGACGTCATCGTGGCGCGCGCGAAGGGCGAAGCTGTCGACGACGGCCGATGGGGCAGGCACGCGGCGACCGCCGACGAGCGCGCGGTGCCACAGGTGGTGTTCACCGATCCGGAGATCGCGTCCGTGGGCCTGACCTCGGCCGCTGCCGAAGCCGCAGGCCTGCGGATCCGGGTGGTCGACTACGACCTGGCCGCCACCGCCGGGTCCGCCCTGCACGCCGAGGGATACCGCGGTCACGCCCGGATGGTCGTCGACGAGGACCGGACGGTGATCGTCGGGTTCACCCTCGCCGGCCCGGACGTCGCGGACATGCTGCACGCGGCGACGATCGCCGTGGTCGGGGAGGTGCCGCTGGACCGGCTCTGGCACGCGGTCCCGGCCTTTCCCACCGTCAGCGAGGTGTGGCTGCGGCTGCTGGAAACCTACGGCCGCTGACTCGCCCGGCTGGTGTCCGTCCCGGCGTGCTCCCGCCGGGACGGGACAACAGCACGGCGCGCACCCGTGCTGGCCGCAGCTGGAGCCGCGTTTTCCGTCCAGCGGCAGCGTAACGATCCGCGGGACGTGCTGCCGCACCACGAGATGGGATAGCGGAATGAGCCCGAAGGTGTCCCGGCCGGAGCATTCATCCGACGACGAGCCCGGGGAGCCTGAGCTGCCGCCGGGGCACGTGCCGATGCGCCGGCCGGTGACTCCGAGGCAGGCCGCGCCGAAGCCTCTTCCCCGGTGGGTCACCACTGTCGGGTTCGTGGTGCTGCTGGCGGCGATCGCCGGCGTGATCGTGTACCTCGCCCAGCCGGACGATCCGCGCGACTCCGCCCAGGGCACCGCGGACCTGGTCGCCGCGGCCCTCGGCGAGGGTGACAAGTCCGCGTTCGCGTCGTACACGTGCTACCCGGACGAGTTGACGCTGAACGACGACTGGACGCGTCTGGGCAGGACGACGGTCCTGGCCGTCTCCGGCGAGTACGACGGCGTGGCCAAGGCGACGTTGACGATCAGCCAACCCGCGAACACCGACCTGGTGCTGCTGATGCGCAGCGAGGACGACGCCCCGTGGTGTGTGGTCACACCATCCCTCTGCCCCGTCGCCGAGGACCCCACCGCCACCCGGTCCCCGCTCGACATGTGCGCCGGCCGCCCTGGCCGTCCCTGATCTGGTTCCTGCCCCGCCGCAACGTCTTCCGTGCCTGCTCAAGCCTGGTCAACCCACATTTCGGCGCCATCCGTCCGGTGACCGGTTGGGAGCGCAGGCACTGGGTATGACTGCGGTAGCGGATCGAGACAAGGGAGATCGTGATGGCTGGCCTGTTCGACCGGATCAAGTCCTTCATGCGCAGCTCGAAAGGGCAGCAGATGAAGACCAAGGCGGGGGAGATGGCGAAGGACCCGCGCAACCGTGAGCGTGCCCGCGAGGCCGTGCAGAAGTTCCGTCGCAAGCGCTGACGACCTCGGGCTCCGGGGTGCCGGGTCATCGGGGCCGGTAGGCGTCGACCACGTCTACCGGTGCACCGCCTGCCTGGTGGCCCCCGCCGGGGATGTAGATGGTGCCGTCGATGGCCGCCGCCGCGGTGCCGTGGCGTGGTAGCGGCATCGGGGCCAGTTTCTTCCACTGGTCCTTGCGGGTGTCGTAGACCTCGGTCTCGCGGAAGATGTGGTTCGAGCCCGGTGCCGGGTTGCCCTCGCCGCCGAAGGGTGTAGATCCGGTCGCCGACGGCCGCGGTCGCCAGCCCGCCGCGTGGGGTCGGCATGGGGGAGCGATCGCTCCACCGGCCGGACCTCAGGTTCAGGGCGAACACCTCGTCCCGCACGTTGAGCTGGCCGCGATCGCGTCCCCCGAGCACGTAGAAGGTGCCGCCGACCACGGCTCCGCCCGCGTGGTCGCGGGCCTGCGGCAGCGAGGTGAGCGTCGACCACCTCCCCGTGGGTACGTGGTAGGCCGACACCGTGGCCACGGTGTCCTGGAGCCCACCGGGTCCCGGGGTGAGGGTGAGCATCCCGCCTGCCAGGTACACGGTGTCGCCGTGCACGCCCATCGCGGCGCTGCCGCGGCGCAGCTCGGGCGGGACGTCGGCCAGAGGTGCCCACCGGTCGGCGGCCGGGTCGTAGGCGAAGCTGTCGCCGATCGCCTGCCAGGACGCACCGCCCGACAGCCCGCCGAACACGAGGAGCCGCCCGTCGACGGTGGCGAGGTTGGGGTGGTTCATCGGCACCGGCAGCGGGGCGGCGTCGGTCCAGCGGCGGGTGGCCGGGTCGTAGACCTCGACCCGGCCGGTGGTCTCGAGCCGCCCGTCCGGCAGCGGCACGATGCCGCCGACCACGTAGACGCGGCCGTCGAGTGCGGCGGTGCCGTGTTCCTGCCGGGGCCCGCGGGCGATCGACGGCAACCGCTGCCAGCCGGCCGCGTACTCGGCGTCGGGAAGGGGCGCGTTGCCGGTGATGGTGGTCAGCTGGTGACCGTGGGCGTGGGCGGCGGCCGGGGTCGCGGGTGATCCGGCGGCGGGTTGCGGAGCCGACGCGTACACCACCACGACGGCACCGAGCGCGGCGGACGCGCTGACCAGCGCGCCCGCACCGACCAGCAGGCGCCGAACGGAGAAATCAGTCATATCAACGACAGTCCCAGGACGTCGGGTATGCCGCCAATGAATCGTTGCTATGGCCGATCATGCGTATTTGTCATGTGTCGTCCACTTCGGCGCGGAGCAGAGCTCGCAGCCACTGATGAGCGGGATCGCTGTCGAGACTGGGGTGCCAGGACATCGAGTAGGTCATGGTCCCGAGCACGTCGGGCGCGGCCAGTAGGGCGACGCCGTCCGCGTCGCGCAGCATGCGACGCGGGAGAGTGGCGATCAGGTCGCTGCCGACCACGGCGATCAGTGCGGACCGGTGGTGCGGGACGATGAGACCCGCGGTGCGCGCCAGGTCGTTGGCGCGCAGGTCGGTGTCCACCACACCCTGCCGCCCGTCGCGGATGTCGACCACGACGTGGGTGCCGCGCAGGTAGTCGTCGAGCTCCAGCACCGGCCGCCGGGCCAACGGGTGACCGGGATCGACGACGCACACGAACCGCTCCTCGAACAGCCGCTCCGTGCGCAGCCCGGGAGGTGGCGCGTACCCGTACAGCGCGAGGTCCAGCTCGCCCCGCTCCAGCTCGTCGAAGACCGACTCGTGCCACTTGCGCATGTGCAGGCGGGATCCCGGCGAGTCACGCCGCAGCCGGGTGGACAGCGGCACACCGATCGTGTCGACCGCGTAGTCCGTCCCACTGAGCCGGAAGATCTCGACGGCCGTGGCGGGCACGAACTCCTCGGCGGCGAACAGATCGGCCAGCTCCGGCAGCAGCGGCCGCAGCCGCCGCTGCAACCGTTCGGCCGCCGGGGTGAGCCGGTAGCCACTCGAGGTACGGACGAGCAGCTCGTCGTCGAACACCTCACGCAGCCGCTTCAGCGTGCGGCTCATGGCGGGCTGGGTCAGGTGCACCCGCTCAGCGGCCCGCGAGACGTGCCGTTCGTCGAGCAGCGCCGCGAGCGGAGCGAGCAGGTTGAGGTCGAGACGGGCGAGGTTCGACATCCGGTCAGCATCGGCTCTGCCCCATGAGCGGGGCGTGAGACCGGGCGCGCACGATCCGCCTCGCGGCGGCGTCGTGGCGGCCTGCCATGCTACCCGGCATGCGCGACACGGTTGTCGGCCTGTTCGCAGCCGTTGTGCTGATGACAGGAGTGCCCGCCGGCGCCGCCGCGGCGGCACCGGCACCGCCACCCAGACTCGACGTCGCCGCCGCCACCGCGGCGTTGGCGCACCAGCAGATCCACCGGGCGCCAGGGGCGATCGCCTGGTTCGACGAGGACCTGGTGCGCGCCGAGCTGACCGACGACATCCGCATCCTGGTCGCGCCGTTCACCGGCCGCTACGGCAAAGGCGGCAACTACGCGGACGGCGACGCGCACCTGGAGCAGGTCCACCGGCCGCTGAGGAGCTGGGCAGAGGCGCAGGGGCTCACGCTGATCAAGGTCGAGGGCCTGTACGCGTCCAACCTGGACGGTGGTGCCGCGGTCCCGTCGAACATCGCAGAGCTGCGCCAGGTCACCGCGTACCTGGACGTGACCGACACGGTGCTCGCCCTCGTGCGCGACGCCAAGGGGATGCCGGCGGAACAGGCGTTCGCCACCGGCTACCACCCCGACGACGTGGTGGCACCCACCAGGCAACAGGTTGACGAACTGGCCGGGACACTCGCGGAAAGCCCGGTCCACGACGCGCCCGGCCGTGCCGATCCCGTCGCCGACACCCTCGCCGAGCACAGCTCGGCGACGTTCGGGGCCACCGTCCGGGTCGCCGCGTTCCCTGCCCTGCGGCGTGGCCAGCCGATGGTCGACTACGCGCCTGCGCTGGCCGAGCGGTTCCCCGACGACGTGATCCTGGTGAGCTACGGCAACTGGCTCGAGGTGGCCGCGCCGGACCGGCTGCGGATCACCTCGGCGCGGGACTTCGCGTACGGGCGGTATCAGGGCGCTGCGCGCCAGGGCGTGGTGATGACGAACCGGATGAGCACCGTGCTCGAGCGGTATCAGCTGCTCCGCGACGACAGTGCGTTCGCCCGCCCGCTGCCGGAGCCGTTCGACCTGGCGGGGGAGATCGGCGAGCTGGCTCCGTGGCTGCTGCTGGGTTCCTCGGTCGTGCTCGCCGCCGCGTCACTAGGGCCGTGGTGGTTTCGCCGGCCCCGGGACCGGGCGTCGCGGCTGCGGCTGGCCGGCGCGTTGACCTTCGCGGACATCACGGGGTTGGGCGCCGAGCTGCTCGCCGCCGAACAGGAGACCGGCGCCGACGTGTCCGCCGCGTGGGAGCGGCACACCACCGCGCGTCGGCTCTACGAGCAGGCACACACCCAGGAGGCGATGGCCGAGGTCCGGGAGATCTGCGCACAGGGCGCGACCATCCTGCACGGTGTCCGAGGTGGACGGTGAAACGACTGATCTCCCTGCTGGCGCGGCGGCGCTGGTTCGGGCTGCCGCGTGCGCTGAGCCTGGCGCTCGTCGTCGTGCTGACCGGCGCCCTCGTCATGTACTGGCCGGTGCTGTTCCCGTCGGCGCGGGTGCGTGCGGTGGTCGAAGGACTGCGGACCGGGTCCGTGTACGTCGAACCGGGCGCGCCGGGGGTGGTGGATCCGGACCGCGCCCGCAAGGTGGTCGGCGACCGGCCCATCGTGGTGGCCATCCTCAACGAGGAGCCGTTGCCCGCGAGCGGCCACATCAACGGCCCGGACTACGAGTTCTGCGAGGACGTCGCGCGGCTGGTGTCGACCAGCCTGGTCGCGGTGTTCGCGGTGGACGAGCACGGGGTGTACGAGAGCTCCTACTGTGACGGCGCCGCCTTCCCCGGACAGGGGGACTGGGGCTTCTACGTCGACGTGGTCTCGACCGCGCAGACCGCCTGGACCTACCGGGCCACCCCGCAGGACCGCACCCCGGAGATCGAGGAGTTCGCGCTCGCCTTCGACGTCCTGGCCGCCGAGCGGTTCCCGGCGGGGATACCGCGCCGGGGCAGCGTGCCAGACCAGCTCGCCTGGTGGCAGGGCGTGCTGGCCGTCATCGGGATGGTCGCCGCCACCGTCGCGCTGTTCCTGTCGCTGCGGTTGCTCGGCGGGGCCCTCCGCCGACGCGGCACACAGCGGGCTGCGCTGACGCACCGTCGTGCGGCGGCGAGCGCGCGGTTGTCCCGGCTGGCCGACCACGTGCTGCACACCGAGCGCCCCACCGATCTCGCCGAGGCCGGCCGGCTCGCCGACGCGGCCAGGAGCTATGTCCGCCTTGTTGGCCGGCATGACGACGCCCACGACCCCGCCGAACTCGACGTGGTCGAGCTGGAGTTGGCCGAGCTGGAGCGAGAACTCGGCCTGGCTGAGCGGAGTTGACGACCATGCGGATACCCGGGGCGGGGGCGCGGCCGTGAAGAAGATGTCCGAGGAGACCGGTCCCGTCGGCGTGCTGGTGGCTGTCGGCGTGTGTGCGGTGGGCGTGGTCGGCCTGGCGATGGCGATCGGCGCGGTGGTGCCCGCGGTCGGTGACGCGATGAGCGTGAAGAGCACCGGGATCGGCGGCATGTTCGGCTACCTCTTCGGCGCCGTCCTCTTCGGCTCGCCCAGCGTCCTGGGGCTCCGCGCACTGCGCAGGCACCGGACCGCCGAGCGGGTGCTCGCCGCCCAGCCGCGCGACGAGCAGGCGGCACTGGCAGGCAGGCCAATCGTTCCTCTGCCGGACGGGCTCGGTCTCACCGCCCGGTGGCTGGTGGCGGTGCCGCTGATGCTGCTCTCCGTGTCCCTGCCCTACGTCGGCCAGAAGGTGCTGACCGCGTGGAGGTGGGTCTCGTCCGACGAGCGGCCGCTCGACTTCGGCCAGTCAGGCCGGACGTTCACCGGCGAGTTCTGGGCCGCGCTGTCCGAGAACTGGCAGCTGGCGGCCCTGCCGGTGCTGGTCATGGCCGGCTTCCTGGTGCGGAGAACGGCTTTCGGGGCCTGGCCGAGCGCGTGCCGGTACACCGCCCTGATCATCCTGGTACCGGCGATCCTCATCTCCCTGTCGTTGGAGAAGCCCGCCGTCTGGCTGCGCGACGCCGCGGTCGCCGCGGTATTGATCTGGTTGAGTTACTCGCTCGCGCGGTTGACCCTGCACGTGCTCACCCGCCCGGTCGCCTGCGATGTCGTCCGGTCCACGCTGGAGATCCTGTTCCCGTTGCCCGGCCAGCGACCCCGGCTGCGGCTGAAGCACGACCGCCTGGTGCTGGACCGGCTCCACCAGTACCCGTGGCTCTCCTGGTTCGACGACGGGCCGAATCGCCTTGTCCTGCCGTGGCGTGAGGTCCGTGACGCCCAGCTCGACGAGCAGCACGACGACCGGAGCTGGGTGCCGATCGAGGGACAGAGCCGGACGGTCGCGGTGCCTGCCGGGCCCGCGGTACGGATCACCGGTGGCGACGGGACGTGGCTGGTACCGACCGACACCGAGCTGACCGCGCACACCATCGTCGCGGTGATCAAGAACCGGGCCGGGTAGCGGAAACCGGGCTAGGTCGAGGCCGGCTGGCTCTCGTGGTCCTGGCCACTCGGTGCGGTGCCAGGCACGCGGTCGAGTGCGGCCGCGCAGGCGGCCTGCATCCGTGCCGCGACGGTGGGACCGCTCGGTGCCGGTTGCCGACGGGCTCGTGGCCCGAGGTGGGTTTCACGGAGTTCGTCCATGAAGACCTCCCACAACGGCGGGCCGCCGACGGCGAGCACCTCCGCACGGGCGGCGTGCACGTCGGTCACCGGGAGATGCCGGGTTCCCCAGACGTTGAGCTGGGCGAGGACGGGCACCAGCTGGATCGCCTGCTCGGTCAGGTTGTAGGTGACCTTCTGCTTGTGCGAGGGATCGTCGGCCTTGGTGAGCAACCCGTGGTCGACGAGTGTGGCGAGCCGGTCGGCGAGGACGTTCGAGGAAATCCGCTCGGGGCTCGCCAGTAGTTCACGGAAGTGCCTGGCGCCGCCGAAGATCACGTCACGGAGGACCAGCAAGGTCCAGCGGTCGCCGAAGATCTCCAGCGACAGGTTGATGGGGCAGTTCGACCGCGTGTCCTTCCGCACCGCACTCACCTCCGAACCGGTTGCCTTTACGCACCATTGTGCCCTACTGTGCAACTGGTTGCGAAAGAAGAGCAGTTTGGGCTTGGGCGTGACGCCGGCGGACCCTGCCCGAGGTGGTGTCGCGTGAGTGGCGCGCTCCCGCAAGGACCACTGCCATCGCATCACGGCGAGAACCCCGCGGACATCCACAAAGGACGGTGTACATGAGTACCCAGCAAGCGCCATCGAGCCGGAACAGTGCGACCCCCACCCTGGTCGCGCTGTTCTTCGGCGTGTTCGTGATGGGCTGTGCGGAAATGCTCGTGGTCGGTGTGCTGGACTTGATCGCGGCCGACCTCCGCGTCTCCGTCTCCGCCGCGGGCGCGCTGGTGACCTCGTTCGCGCTGGGCATCGCGATCGGTGGCCCGGTCTTGACCGTGCTGACGATGAAGATGAACAAGCGGACCGTTCTGATCGGCGTGCTCTTCCTGTTCGCCGTGGCCAATCTGGTTCTGGTGTTGGGCTCCGGCTACGGGTTGTTCCTCGCGGCGCGGTTCTTCGCGGGCGCGGTCGAGGGTCTGTTCATCGGTGTCGCGTTCGTGACGGGCATTTCGATGGTCCCGCCGGAGCGTGCCGGCAGGGCGATCTCCATGATCATCTCCGGTGTCACGGTGTCGGCGGCGGTGGGGGTGCCGCTGGGCACGCTGGCCAGCCAGGAGCTCGGCTGGCGCGGCTCGTTCACCACTGTCATCGTGCTCTGCGTGGTCGCGCTGATCGCGACAGTGGCGCTGGTTCCGTCCGTGCCCGTTCCCTCCGGGCCCGGCGCGGGTCGCGGCGCGGCCGGCCAGGCCAAGTACGCCTTCGCCCCCCGGGTGCTCGCCATGCTGAGCCTGAACGTCGTGGTGTTCGCGTCGCTGTACACGGCCCTGACCTACATCGTGCCGTTCCTGCGGGACGTCACGGGCGTCACCGGGGCAGTGGTCAGCGTCTTCCTGGTTGCCTACGGCGTGGCCACCGCGGTGGGCTCCTTCGGCGGCGGCCGGTTCGCCGACAGAAACGCCGCACGCGCCTTGCTCGTCGCGACCACCGGCACAGCGGTCGCCCTGCTGGCGCTCTACGTCGTCGGCTCCATGCCGGTCCTCGTGGCGCTTGTGCTGCTGGCATGGGGGATGCTCGCCATGAGCATGGCCCCGTCGCTCCAGCTCCGCGTGGTGACGCTGGCCGGACCCGGCGCCGGGTTGGCGTCCTCGCTGCCCGCCTCCGCGACCAACGTGGGCATCGCGGTGGGCTCGGCCGCAGGCGGGGTGGCGATCAGCGATTTCGGCCCCTCGGCCCCGGTGATCACCGCGGCGATCATCGGGGTGGTCGGCATCGTGCTCGCCTGGGCCACCAGCTACCTCAAGCCGCCGGTCGTCGAGAACACGACGGAGCCGGCTGCCCAGCCGTCCTGACGGAACGTCGGTGTCTACCGCGGACATCGCGGACGGTCACCCGGGGATCACGCCAAGGCGGCGGGTGTGCCCCTGATCGTGCCGGCGCGGTCAGGTGGGCGAGGTGGCGGCGATGTCGTTGGCGGCGACGAAGCCGAAGGTCATCGCGGGGCCGATGGTGGAACCGGCGCCCGCGTAGCCGCGGCCCATGACCGCCGCGCTGGCGTTTCCCGCGGCGTACAGGCCGGGGATGGCGGTGCCGTCCTGGCGGAGCACTCTGGCTCGTGCGTCCGTGCGCATCCCGCCCTTGGTGCCGAGGTCGCCGGGGACGATCTTGAACGCGTAGAACGGCGGTAGCCACAGCGGCGCCAGGCACGAGTTCGGACGGATCGCCGGGTCGGTGTAGTAGTGGTCGTAGGCGCTGCGGCCGCGGGCGAAGTCGGTGTCGGTGCCGGTGCGGGCCAGGTCGTTGAACCGGGTGACCGTCGCTCGCAGGGTCCGGGACGGCATGCCGATGGCGGTGGCCAGGCCGTCCACGGTCGACGCCCGGTGCACGGCTCCGGACGTGTACCAGTCCCGTGGCAGCGGGAAGGTCGGCACGACGTCCTTGAACAGGTACCGGTTGCGGTAGTGCTGGTCCACGATCAGCCACGCGGGGATGCACGGGTCCGTCGGGTCGCGGTCGTACATGACGTGCACGACGTCGCCGTAGGGCGCGGCCTCGTTGACGAACCGCTCCCCGCCCGCGTCGACGATCAGGCCACCGGGCAGCGTGCGTTCGGCGAGACAGAAGTAGGGCGCGCCGGGCAGCGGGATGGCCGGGCCCCACCAGGCGTCGTCCATCAGGTCCAGGGCCGCCCCGGCGCGCTCGCCCGCCAGGATGCCGTCGCCGGTGTTCTCCCGTGCGCCGACCGTCCACTGTGTACCGGTCGGCTGCTGGTGGTACTGGTCGCGCATGGCGGCGTTGTGCTCGAAGCCGCCGGAGCCGACGATGACCCCGCGCCGTGCCTTGAGCACGCCGGTGGTGCCGTTGCGGGACACCAGGACCCCGGTCGTCCTGCCACCCTCGAGCACCAGGTCGAGCAGCGGGGTGTTGAGCCACACCGGCACGTTCGCCGCCAGCAGCCCGGCCCGCAGGCCGCCCGCGAGCGACTGTCCCATGGTCAGCGGCTTCTCACCGCGGAACGCCGCGGCGGTGCCCCTGGCGAGGCACTCGGCGGCGACGGCCGCGCCGCGGGCGTTGACCGAGGACAGGGCGAGCCACTTGTAGTCGGCGCTGAACACGACCATGCCCGCCGGGGTGGCCAGGTACGGCGGGTTCAGCCGGGCCAGCTCCGCGCCGAGGACGTTGCCGTCCAACTGGTCCGGCTCGATCGAGCGCCCGCCCGGCATGCCGCCCGGCAGTTCGGGGTAGTAGTCGCTGTACCCGTCCATCCACCGGAACCGCAGCGGGCTGTGGTTCATGACAAAAGAGATCATCGCCGGGCCGTTGCCCAGGAAGGCCTGCTGCCGCGCCGCGGGCACGGCCGGGCCGACCACGGCCGAGAGGTAGCTCGTGGCCTTCCGCGGCGTGTCCGGCACGCCTGCGGCGAGCAGGACTTCGTTGCACGGCACCCAGATCCCCGCTCCGGAGCGGGCCGCCGAACCGCCGAACGTCGGCGCCTTCTCGACCACGACGCAGCTGAGTCCGCGGTGGGCGGCGGTCAACGCGGCCGTCATGCCCGCGGCGCCGGCACCGACCACGACCACGTCGTACTCGCCGATCACGGGTGTCGCGGCGGCCGCGACGCCGGGATCGGCCATTCCCGAGGTCAGTGCGAGCGTGGCGCCGGCGGCGGTGCCACGAAGAACCTGCCGACGGGACAGCTGCCCGCCGGGCCCCACGGAGTCGGACATGGCAGCAATCTAGAACGTGTTTCAGCACTATGACAATCAAGTTGCTCCTTCTGGACAACAACTGCTGGTCCGAGTGCTGAAATCTGTTCTATCTCGATGGGGGAGCCGCAGGGCGAGCAGTCAATGTCGAGGGATCGGCGACGCGGGGACTGGGGTGGCGGTAGGTGGCCGTGATCACACTATCGATAATGATAATCATGTCAAGTTAGGGTGGTGGTGGTGCGGCGACGGCTCGGGGACCGGTTCGCCGTGTGCCTGCGCTGTGGAGCTGCGACGACACCTGTCGTGTGCCCCGCTGCGCGGCCGACCGATCGCAGACCGGCGGCACCGGTCCGGTGTCCGCGAAGGTCGAGACCTGAGAGGAACGAATGTTGCGCAACGAACGGGCGAGACCCTGGCTGGTCACCGCGGTGGCTGTCGGGTTGCTCACCGTCGGCACGGCGACGACGGCGTCCGCCGAGGACCGGTTGGTCCTCGACCATGGCCACATCGATGCCTTCACCCTGACGTGGAACGACGGCACGCTTGACCTCCAGCTGCAGGAGGACGTCACCGGCAGCCACGTCCCGCACGCGCCGGAGGACGTGCTGTTGCGGGTCAAGCCGGAATCGGCGCTCGAACTGCCCGACCCGGTACCGCCGTCGCTGAGTTTCCTCGGACAGCCGGGGGACACCGTCTACTACCTGCCGCAGACCCAGGATCCGGAGTTGCTCTGGCCCGGGTGGAGCACCGAGCGCATCCCCGCCGGTCTGTTCACCGATCCACTGCGGATCCAGGTGACGGACGTGACCGGGCCCGGTGACGTGTTCCTGTGGCAGACCGGGTCGTTCGGCGGTCCGGTCTCCGTGCTGGGCGGCGGTTTCCAGCTGCCGGGAACGATCTCCCCGAACGTCAACGTGCACGCCCACGCCAACTGGGCGTTCACGGAGGAGGGCACCTACTCGTTCACCGCCGTGGCCAGTGGTGACCTGGCGGCCGGTGGCACGGCGACCTCGGCGCCCAGGACCTACACCTTCCAGGTCGGCGACACAGCAGAGCCGGCGCCGGTCACGACGTTGAGTGTGACGGGAATGGCGGATCACTACCACTCTGGTGACGTGGTGACGTTGTCCGCGGTGCAGGATCCGGCGACGGGGTTGGACCACTATCACTGGTTCACGCGGGCGGCTGGTTCGGACGAGTGGGTGATCGTGCCGGATGCCGCTGGTGCGGAGTACAGCTTCACGGCGACCGCCCAGCACGACGGGCTGGCGGTGATCGCCCGGTTGTACGACCACGATCACGCGGTGGTGGCGGAGTCGGAACCGGTGACCGTCGTGGTCGACGACCACGGTGTGCCCGAACCTCCGGCACCGGCCAGTCAGGACATCGAGGTCACGCTGTCCGATGCGGCCGGTGCGCTGGTGATCAGCGTGGACCCGGCCGACCGGCGGGTGCGGATGAGCGATCTCGCGCTGAGCACGTCCGGGGACCGGTGGGTGTCCAGCGGCGATCTGCGGCCGGTGACGGTGACCGACACCCGGTTTTCGGCGCCGGGTTGGTCGGTGTCCGGCCAGGTTGGGGATTTCTCCAGCGGTGCGGAGAAACTGCGGGGCGGCAGTCTCGGGTGGACGCCGGTCGTCACCCAGCAGCCGACGGCCGCCGGTGTCCTGGCCGGACCGTCCGTCGCTTCCGGCTTCACCAGTGGTGACGGCCTTTCGGTCGCCGGCATCCTGGCTTCGGCGGCGCCGGGCAGCGGTGCCGGAACCAGCAAGCTCGGCGCGGGGCTCACCATCGAGGCGCCGACCACGCTGAGGCCGGCACCTACACCGCGACGATCACGTTCACGGTGATCTGAGCGAGTTCTCGTGGGTCTGGGTGCCGGGACGAGTACCGGCACCCAGACCGCTGTCTGCTCTCATCCGTTCGAATCGGAGGTTCAGTGACCACGCTTCCGCGAGCCGCGGCGCTCGCCGTGCTGGCCGTCATCCTCAGTGGACTGGTCGCGGTGGCGCAACCCGCGGGCGATGCCCCGGTGACGTGGGGTGTGGTTCCGTCGGGTCCGGACGGGCCGAACGGCCGCACTGCCTTCACCTACACGCTCGAGCCCGGCGGCGAGGTCACCGACGTGGTCGGAGTCATCAACTACACAGAGGCGCCCCTGTCGTTGCGGGTGTACGCGAGCGATGCCGTGCGCGGTACCGACGGCGGGTTCGACCTCCTGCCGGCCTCCCGGACGTCCACCGATGTGGGCGCGTGGGCCGAGCTGGGCGAGGAGGACGTGACCGTGCCACCCCGGTCCAGAGTGGACGTCCCGTTCCGCGTCACCGTCCCACGGAACGCCACTCCCGGTGACCACGCCGGCGGGATCGTGGCGAGCGTGCGCACAGAAGGGGACACCGAGGGCGGAACCGTCTCTGTCGACCGCCGGGTCGGTGCGCGGATCTACGCGCGGATCACGGGAACGCTGAACCCGTCGCTTGCCGTCACCGACCTGCGCGCATCGTTCGACGGGTCGCCGGCCGGGTTGCCAGGACAGGTTCGGGTGAGCTACGTCTTGCGCAACAACGGAAACCTCCGCCTCGTGGGGCGGCCGTCGATTCGCGTGAGCGGACCCTTCGGCCTCGGCGAACGCCGACTGGCCGGGGAGCGGCTGGCAGAGCTGAAACCCGGCGACACGATCCGGGTGTCCACTGTGGTGCCGGAGGTGTGGCAACTGGGCAGGCTGAGCGTCGAGGTCACCGTCTCCCCGGAGGCGTCCGGCGATCAGGAGTTGCGGCCACCTCCGGCCGCGGCGGTCGCTTCGGCACGCATGTGGGTCGTGCCATGGCTTCCCCTTGCCGTCGTCGTTGTCGGTGCCGCCGCGGTGGTCTGGTGGCGTCGGCGTGCTCGCCGCTCGACCGTGTCCGAGTCAGCGAACGTTAGTTGAAAACGATAACCGTGTGTATTACGCTCTGGGCGACATCGGGTCGGGGATAAGTCGATCGAGTGGCCTCCATTCGGCCGTATAGGTGACGCGCTGTGCGCGAGGGGGAGAGACCTTGTCGTTGACCAATCCGACCCGGCCTGCCGTGCTGATCGCGGTGGCGGCCGCTGTAGTGGTAGTGGCACCGCCCGTCGCGGCGGGGGATCCCGTGACGTCGACCCAGTCCGAGCACTCCCTCGACACCGGGCCGGTCGACGTCGCGGCGATCTCCCTCGCCGACGACGCGACGATCCGGCTCGGTGCCGACGATCCCCGTGGGGTGCCGCAGGACCCGGAGTCGCTCGTCTACCGCACCGCCCGGGATCGGGTGGAGGTCGGCTGGGACACCGAGGGCATCGGGGCGGGCGAACTCTACGGCGACACCGTCCACATGCGACTCCTCGCCGCGGAGGGGCCCGCCGCTGTCAGCCTGGTGGCGCAGGACCTGCCGGTCGGGAAACGGGGCACCACGACCTGGACGTTCCCGGAGCCTGGTGACTACCTGCTGACCTTCGGGGTCGAGGCGAACCTGCTGACCGGTGAGCCGGTGCGCACCGAGGAGCGTTACACCGTCCAGGTGCGGCCGTCGCAGGACGCGGGTGTCGAGCCGGTCGAGCCATCTCCGCCGCCCACCACCACCCGTGCGGAGCCCGCGCAGGAGCGCGTGGCTCCGGCGCCGGCCGCACCGCGGGCGGCAGCACCGGCGCCGACCACCCCGGGGCGCGTCGTGCTCGACGAGGGGCATGTCGACGCCGTGGCGCCCCGGCTGCTGGACGGAAAGCTCCAGATCCAGGTCAAGGACGGCACGACGGTCGGCCAGGCAGCCGGCAAGGTGCACTGGCGCGAGCCCGGCGACGTCGTGTTCCACGTCAAGCCCTCGGCCACCGCCGCGCTGCCCGACGACGCCGGGCTGTCCTTCCTCGGCAAGCCGGGCGACAAGATCTTCCTTCTGCCCCAGCAACAGCAGGCCGGTGTCCTGTGGACCGGCTGGTCAACCGAGGAGCTCCACGCCGCCCAGGTCGCCGGACCTGTCACCTGGCGGCTGACCGGAGTGGACGGGCCGGGTGCGTTCGGCATCTTCACCACCGGGTCGTTCGGCGACAGCTCGGTGGTCTTCAACAGCACCGACGGCCTGCCCGACAGCCACTCCGTCGCCCTCGGCACCCACGCGCACGCGAACTGGGGCTTCGCGAAGCAGGGCGTCTACCGGCTCACCTTCGACACATCGGTGACGCTGACCGGTGGCGGTACGGCCCGCGACACCGCGACCTACACGTTCGCGGTCGGCGATGTCGACCCCGGCGCCGTCGCTCCGCCCGGCGGTGGCGACGGGCCGGGCGGCGGCAGTGGCAGTGACAACGCTCGTGGCAACGGTGATGACACCCGTACGCCCGGCCTCGCCAGCACCGGCGCCAGTGGGGTGCTGCCGCTGGCCGTTGGCGGCGCGGCTCTGCTGGGACTCGGCGGTGCGGTGGTAGCCGTGGGCCGCAGGCGTGGAAGGTCGGAGAGCCGATGAGAACGCTGATGACCAAGCCGAGAGCCGCGGTCACGCTCGGGGTGCTCGCCGTCGCGCTCACCGTGCCGCTCGGGACGGTTCCCGTGGCAGGCGCAGAGGATGCGGTGATCGTCGACATCGGACACGTCGACGCGGTCGCCCCGCGCGTCATCGACGGCAGGCTCCAGATCCAGTACAAGGACGGCAGCCAGGGGCCGGACCAGGCGGTGTTCCGCGAACCCGGCACCGTCGTCACCCACGTGAAGCCCGAGTCGCGGCTGCAGGTGCCCGACGACCCGAACTACGCGTTCCTCGGCGACCCCGGTGACGATCTCTGGATCATCCCGGAGCAGCAGCTCGACGGCATCGTCTGGGCCGGCTGGAACACCGAGTCGCTCACCCCGTCCGAAGTGGATCCCGCGTCGGTGCGCTGGACCCTCGACGCGATCACCGGCGACGAACGCGGTTCCGCGCCGCCCGGCGCCATGACGATCTTCCAGAGCGGCTCTTTCGGTGAGCCATTGCCCAGAGTGTTCGACACCAACCAGCCGCTGCCCCAGACCTACGGGTTGGTCCTCGGCACCCACGCGCACGGCAACTGGACCTTCAACGCGGAAGGTGTCTACCGGCTGACCTTCACGATCACCGCGACCTCGGCCGACGGCCGCCCGCTGGCCGACACCGAGACCTACACGTTCGCCATCGGCGATGTCGACCCGACCACGGTCCAGCCCGGCGAAGGCACCCAGCCGCCGACCACGACGACGACCACTACCACCACCACGACCACGACCACGACCACCACGACCACCTCGGGGACCACCACCAGCACCGGTGCGCCGGCCGACGACTGCGTCGTCCTGGCCGACGGACACGTCGACGCGGTCGCGCCGCGAATACTGGACGGCAGGCTGACCACGCAGGTCAAGGACGGCACCTCGGGCCCGGACCAGGTCGTGTGGCGCGAGCCGGACTCCGTCGTGCTGCACGCGGTGCCCGCGTCGAGGAACAGCGTCCCGGACGACCCGAGCTACGGGTTCCTCGGCGCGGCGGGAAGCCCGGTGTGGCTGATCCCGCAGACCCAGGTCCCGGGTGTCGTGTGGGCGGGCTGGAACACCGAGTCACTCGACGCGGGGACGGTCAGCGGGGACGTGACCTGGCGTCTGTCCGCAGTGGACGGACCGGGGAACGTGGCAGTGTTCCTCACCGGGCTGACCCCCACCGTCGTGTTCAACGCCGCCGACGGGCTGCCGGACACCACGCACATTCCACTCGGCACGCACGCGCACGGCAACTGGGGCTTCACCGCGGAGGGTGTCTACCGGCTGACGTTCACCGTGACCGCCACCCTCGCCACCGGCGAGACGCAGACCGACACGGACACCTACACGTTCGCCGTCGGGAACGTCGACGCCTCGACCGCGCTCGGTGGCAGGTGTGCCGGTGGCGTGGCACCCACCGGCACCACGTCCACGCCCGCTCCCGGAGGCCAGGACGAGACCGGCACGCCGGACCCGCAGGCCAGCGGCAAGCCGCTGGCCTACACCGGCACCGGCGGTCTCACCTACCTGATCCCGGCCGGCGCGCTGCTGCTCGCGGGTGGCGGGGCGCTGCTGGTACTTGTCCGCCGCCGCCGAGCACACCGGTAGCAGCCGCGCCTCTCGCACCCGGAAGGAACACGTCGGCCCCGCCACGAATCGTGGCGGGGCCGACGTGTTCCGCCTAGTGCTGTGTCCACCGACGTTTGTGGGGTCCTGCGGCGGGTCCGGCCGAGCCGGCGGTGATCGCCGTGCCGGGACGGGGCTGGTGTGCCGTGAAAGGCGCGTTCGGGACATCGCCGGTGTTGTGAAAGGCGCGTTGAGTGCGTTGAGCGCCCTGAACGCGCCTTTTCCCAGCATGGCCAACGCCGTGAAAGCGCCTTTCACGGCACAACGGGATGGCAGGCAGACCGATCCTCGCCAAAGAACCACGTTGCCAACCCGCAAGGCCATCCCGGAGACCTGCCCCTCCGGCGAGGAGCCGCCGGAGGCAAACCCGTCCGGCGACAAACCACGAACCCACCCCGGCCAACCTAAGTGGACACAGCACTAGGTGGTCAGGCCTGCACGGTGAACGTGTAGCTCGCCTGGTCGGACACCGTGGCGCCGGACGCGGCGAGTACACCGCTCACCTCGAAGGTGATGGTGTACGTGCCCGCGTTGCTGAACGCCCAGTTGGCGTGGGCGTGCGCACCGGTGGCGAGTGACCGGCTGTCCGGCAGCCCGTCCCTGCTGTTGAACAACACGGTCGGGTTGCCGAGCGACGTGGTGTAGATGGCGAACTGTCCGCCGGTCACGCCGGTGAGCCGGAACCGCAGCGTGTTCGACTGGAACACCCCGCCCGCGACGTCGGTGCTGTTCCAGCCGGGCCACAGCAGGCTCGCGTTCTGGGTCTGCGGCAGGATCCACACCGTGCTCCCCGGCGTGCCGAGGAAGCTGTAGGCGGCGTTGTTCGGCACCGTGGTCTTCGCGCCCGAGAGCACCCGCAGTTCCACGTCCGCGGGGTCTCGTTCGACGGCCGGGCTGACCGTTCCGTCGAGCAGTCGGACGGTGAGCGCACCGCCCGCGTAGTCCACGTCGACCACGTCGACGTGTCCGGTGGACAGCACGGTGGCGGCACTGGCCGGGCCGGCCGCACCGACCACGACGGCGGCGGCGACAGTCACGGTCGCCACGATTCTGCGGGTTGTCCGCATGGTGTTCCCTCTCTCAGCCGATGTAGAAGGTGTAGACGGCGGGGTCCGACGCGACCGGCGTGCCGTCGGCCAGCGTCGCCGTCGCCCGGAACGTGGCCTTGTACCAGCCCGGCTTCGTGAACGCCCAGTTGACGTGGATGTGCCCGCCGGTGGCGAGGTCGATGTGGTCTGGCCCGCCGTCGCGGCTGTCGGCCAGGACCGTGGGCGCGCCGACGGCGTCGGTGGTGAACACGCTCAGCGCACCCGGGCCGCGCACGCGCCACAGGGTCAGCCGGACGCTGTCCCCGGTGAACACGCCAGGCACCAGTTCCTCAGTGGACAGTCCGGGGAACAGCAGCGCCGGGTCCCCGGACTGGGGGAGAACCCAGACGGGGGCTCCCGCCCGGCCGAGGAAGGCGTAGGCGGGGTCGTCGGGCACCGTGGTCTCCGACTCGGGCAGGGCTCTCAGGATCACGTCCGCCGGGTCGCGCTCGACGGGTGGGTCGACCGTGTCGTCGTGGACGTGCAGCTCGAGCGCCCCGTCCTCGTAATGGATGTCGACCGCGTCCACATGCCCCTGATCGAGCACCACTTTGCCGGTGGCCGTCGCGGGCACCGTGCCCGCGACGAGCGCGAGCGCGGCGAGGCCCGGTACCAGCATGGCCGTGCGTATACGCACAGGAACTCCTTTCAGCACAACGAAACGAACATCATCACGCTAACAAAATTGATAATCGTTTTCGTTAGACCAAGTGGTGGCATTCCCGGAGTCACATGCGCATGACTGAATCAGGCCGCGGCTTCCATGACGTGTTCGTCGGCTGCGCGGTGCGGGCGCCGGGCGAGCAGGCCGTGTTTCGGTCCGAGCAGCCAGGCGGTGAGGAAGACGGCGGTGAGGACGAGCACGATGGTTCCGCCGGTCGGAAAGTCCCATGACCACGAGACGTAGAGGCCGACGAGCGCGGACAGTCCGCCGATGGCCGGCGCGAGGGTCATCATGACGCCGAGGCGGTCGGTCAGCAGCCGGGCCGTCGCGGCCGGTGTGATCAGCAGCGCGAGGACGAGGATGTTGCCGATGGTCTGCACGGAGATGACCACCGCGAGCGTGACCAGCACGTAGAGGAGGATGTCCAGCCAGAACACCCGCAGCCCCATCGCCCTGGCCATCTCCCGGTCCAGGGTGATCGCCACGAACTCCTTGTGCAGCAGGAAGACCACGCCAAGCACCAGGACCCCGGCGCCGCCCGCGACGTAGAGGTCCTCGTCGGGGATGCCGGTGATGGAGCCGAACAGGAACTGCTGCAGGGAGCCCGCGTAGCCGGGTGCCCGCGAGATGATCACGATGCCGAGCGCGAACGCGGCGACGAAGAACACGCCGATCACGGAGTCCTCGCGCAGCCGCCGGTTCTGGGAGAACACGGCGACCAGGATGGCGGTGGCGACGCCGGCGAGGGTACCGCCGAGGATCAGGTTGCCCGAGACGACGAATGCGACGGCGAGGCCGGGGAACACGGCGTGGGCGACGGCGTCGCCGATGAAGGCCATACCGCGCAACACCACGTAGCAGCCGACCACGCCGCACACGACCGACGACATGACGGCGATCAGCAGTGCCTTCGGGAGGAACGCCAGTTCGGGGTTGAACAGGTCGGTGAGGAACTCGATGGGGGACACGGGTCAGGTCGCCTTCAGGATCTTCAGCAGTGGGTTGTGCTCGCCGACACCGAACGTGTCCATCCAGAGCCGTTCGTCCCGCAGCTGCTCCGGCGTGCCCGCGGCGACGATCGTCCGGTTCAGGAGCGCGAGCCGGTGACAGGTGTACAGCGCGGCGGGCAGGTCGTGGGTCGTCATCAGCACCGCCCTCGCCTCATGGGCGAGGGACAGGACCAACTCCGACAACAGCTCCTGGGTCGGCATGTCGAGCCCGGTGAACGGTTCGTCGAGCAGCAGCACCGCGGGCCGCAGCGCCAGCGCGCGAGCGACCAGGACGCGCTGCCGCTGCCCGCCGGAGAGCTGGCCGACCGGCCGGGTGCGCAACCCGGTCATGCGCACCAGTTCGAGCGCCTCGGCCACCGCCTCCCAGTCCGCGACACCCGGGCGGCGGAGGAGGCCGAGCCTGCCGGTCCGGCCGGTCATGACGACGTTCTCCACGGAGATCGGGAAGTCCCAGGCGAACTCGTGGCGCTGCGGCACGTACCCGATCTCCGCGCGACCAGGCCGCCGTACCGGCCGGTCGGCCACGAGCACCCGGCCGGTGCGGGGGTGCAGCAACCCCACCAGCGTCCGCAGCAGCGTCGTCTTGCCCGCGCCGTTCGGGCCGACCAGCCCGACCAGCTCACCTTTGTCCACGGCGAGGTCGACGTCGGTGAGGACCAGCCGGCCGCCCAGCTCGACCGACAGGCTCTCCACCCCGAGCGCGGTCACGACTCGTCCCGTGCGGACAGCGCGGCCCGTTTCGCCGCGCGGCCACGTGCCGCCACGACGAAGACCCCGGCCAGCAACAGCACCGCGACGGCGCCGATCGCGAACAACAGCAGGCCCGGCCCGCCGCCCTCACCGCCGCCGTCCCCGGCCGCTTCGTCCGCGCGAGCGGCGGGCTGAGCGCTCGCGCTGCCCGGTGCCGGTGCTGGCACGTCGGCGGCGAAGGCGGCCTCGACGTCGGTGGCGTCACCGACGGCGAACCGCAGTGCCTGCGAGTCGGTGACCGTGCTGCCGTCCACGAGGTCGGCGGTGACCTCGACCCGAACCGTGTAGACGCCCGGTTCGGTGAACACCCAGTTGGCGTGGGTGTGGGTGTTCACGTCCACCCACACCTCCTGCGCGCCGTCCTTCGTGGAGTCCCACAGCACGTCGGCGGCACCGAAGTTGCCTGCCTGCAGGTAGACGAACAGCTCACCCGGACCGTCCACTCCGGACATCCGGAGCGTGGCGCCGCCGTCGATCGTGGCCATCACCTCGGGATCCTGGGTGTTCCAGCCCACCCACACCACATCGGGGTTCTGCACCTGCGGCAGGACGTGAACCGGTGTCCCCGGCAGCCCGATGAACGAGTACGCCGGATCGTCGGGCACGGGGAGCACCCCGGCGTCCGAGACCTGGAACACCGTCCGGTCGAGGTGGCGCCACACCGACGGGTCCGAGGTGGCGTCGTGCACCATCAAGGTCCACTCGCCGTCGGTGAAGCGAGGGCCGACGTCGACGTGGCCCTGTGACAGCACCTTCCGGTCGGTGGCGACGCTCTGCCCGCTGTCGATGGTCTGGTCCAGGCCATCGCCCGGCGGCGGCTGCCCCTGTGCGGTCACGGCACCGGCCGGGACCAGCAGTGCCGCCGCGGCGAACACCGCCAGGACGCGTCTCATCGGTTTCTTCCCCCTGTCAGCCAAGGCATTCGCGCAGTGAGTCGGCGTTGAACCGCATCATCTCGACGTAGGTGGTGACCTCGTCGTCGAACGTGTCGCCGTAGATCGGGCAGACCCGGACGCCCTGCTCATCGGCGACCTCGGTGAGGGTCGAGGAGCGTGCGGCGAGGTTGGGTTCGAGGAACACGGCGGGGACGTCGAGGTTGCGGATGGTGTCGGTGAGCTTGCGGCGGTCCGCGAGCGAGGGCTCGACGGCCGGGTTGGGCGTGACGAAGCCCGCGATCTTCACGCGGTAGGCGTCGGCCAGGTAGGCGAACGCGTCGTGCGTGGTGACCAGGTAGCGGCGGTCCCGGGGAATCCCGTCGATCCGCTCGCGCACGTACCGGTCGAGCGCGTCGAGCTCGGCGAGGTAGGCGGTGGCGTTGCGGCGGTAGGCCCTGGCGCCCTCGGGGTCCTCCTCGATCAGGGTGTCCCTGATGACCTCCACATAGGACATGGCGTTGCGGACGTTCTGCCACAGGTGCGGGTCGATCTCGCCGTGCACGTGCTTGCCGAGCACCGCCTGCGGCAGCTGGTAGATCTGGTCGCCCGCGTGACCGAGGAAGGCGTGCTGCGGGCCGGCGGGGATCTCGTCGAGTGCCTTGTTGGGCACGTCGATCACGGCCCTGTCGGCGGGGACGACGATCTGCGTCGCTTCCCCGCCGCCCTCCGGGTCGTACAGCGCGTACAGTTCGCCGCGGTCGAGGTCGACGGTGAGGTCGGCGTGCCCCTGGTCGAGCACGACCGGATCGGCCACGCCGGACTCCGACGTGGCCCTCGCCGGTGGCACCCCGACGGTGACGGTGAACGTCGACTCGCCGAGCGGTACCGGTTTCGACTCCTGGTCCACCCGCAGCCGCGCGGACAGGGTCAGCTCGTAGACGCCCGGCTCGGTGAACACCCACGACATGTGCGTGTGCGCGTCGGCGGGCAGTGTCGCGGTGTCGTCACGGAACCCGGTGCCCGCGTCGAACCCGTCGCTGGAGTCGAAGTAGACGTCGGTGTCGCCGAACGACCCGGTCAGATACCCGAAGACGCGGCCGGGCCCGGTCACCTCGGTCGCGCTCACCAGCACGTCCGAGGCGCGGTTCGCGCCGTGCTCCGCACCGTCGCCCCTGGCGCGCAACCCGAGCCAGATCGTGTCGAGCGAGACGTCCTCGACCAGTGGGATGATCTCGGCGGCGTACTTCACCGCGTCCTCGGCCAGCGACACGTTCGCCGCGTCCTCGTCGAGGTTGGCGTCCAGCGTCCTGATGATGTTGTGCTCCTCCAGCATCACGTAGTTGCTGAACGCCACGTCGGCGTACACGACGTTCCGCACGTCCCGCAGGCTCGGCTCGTAGGAGTGCGGGTCCCCGCCGTCGGGCACGAGCGACGTCACGTTCACCCGGTCCCCGCCGACGTGCTGGACGAGGTCCCGCAACAGGCCGGTGGTGGTGACCACCTGCACCCGGCCGTCCCGCTCGCTCAACACCGGCGGAGCCGCGCACGCCGACGACAACACCGCCAGCGCGAGTCCGACCGACAAGCAGGGTCTTCGGGAGGACCGGGAACGACGCACGAACACGCTGCCTAACTGGACCGAGGGGACCGAACCGGCGACTCACTGGAGACGACAATGATTACCATATGCGATAACCGCGAGGGCGTCCATGGCGATCGACGTGCTGGGTCACCCCGTGCGCTGGGGTCCACCGCCCGGGTTCACCCGGGGCGTTGGTTCTGGAACTGGAACTGGACGCGCACGGAGTCGTCCATCCTGACCACGAGCGTGGAGTTGCTCGCCGACCACCTGTTGGGTACCAGGAACATGCGGTCGTTGGCGTGGATGAGCAGTCGCAGGTTGCGGTAGCGGTAGCGGAACGTCTGCCCTTCGGACAGTTCCAGCGCGTTCTCGTCGATCCCGGGGCTGCGCAGGTAGAGGCGCTCTTTGGTGTCGAGGATGACGCTGGGCAGGCGGTCGAGGTCGAGGGCCTGCTGTTGCGCCAGGCCGCGGCCCGACCACTGGGCGACGGTCGCGGTCGTCCAGAACACGCTGACCACGACGACCACGATGACCAGCGCACGGGACGATCGGCGCAGTAGCAGGGTGGGGTCGTCGGCCGGCGTCGGTGCGGATCGGCGGCGTAGCAGTTCCCGGACCTGGGACCCGTACGCGATGAGCGCCGCGCCCGTGCCGGTCAGCAGTGGGGTCACGAGTGGGTAGTAGGCCCACTCGCGGACCTGCGCGTAGACCAGGAGCAACACCAGGCCCACGCCGAGGAGGGCCAGCCCGGCGGTCACGCAACCGAGCGCGAGTTGCCGGAGGTGCCCGGCGCGCCGGGCGGTCACCGCCGTCTCCTCGGCCGCGCCGGGGCCTGCCGCGGCCACCCAGCGCCGCGTCTGCGCGAGGAGCGCCAGTACGCCGATACCGGCCAGCGTGAGCACCAGCATGGGCACGAGGAGCGGCTGGGGGCTCCGCATGACGTAGTCCTGGGTGTCGAGCCCGACCGTGTCGACGTCGATGCCGAAGTACTCGTACTGCGAGCGGGACGACACGTAGCCGAAGTAGAACAGCAGGGCGCTGAGGGCCGTGGCCGGCGCGACGATGGTCGCGCCGGACCGGACCCACTGCTCGAGCCTGCCTGCCGAGGAGGCCTCGTCGCTCATCGCACTCAGCCCGTGGTGAGGGGCGGGCTCTCCTCGGACGGCGGCTGTTCGTCGGTCGTCGGGACCTCGTCCGTGGTCGGGTCCTCCGGTGATTCCTCGTCCGGCTCCGGCTGGTGCAGGGAAATCGGTGACCTGTCATCGGCGAGGAGCTCGTCGCATTGTCGCGCGTTCTTCGACACGCAATGTCCCGTCAGCCGTAAATAGGCCTCTTTCCCGTCCGCCCCGGTCGCGGTGATGGAGACCGAGCACGACTCGTCCGCGGACGTGAAACTGAACGATTCGGTGCAGCCCTGGACCCCTCGGCAACTCGACCCGGTGATGTCGAAAACCCCGCCAGGGGTGATCCGGGTCGACCTGACCGGCACGGACACCCCATCGGGTACCGCTGTCTGTCCCAGCCATCTGACGAGCACGCACTGCCGCAGCGGTGCATCGGTGTAGTTGTCGGCCTCGCCGGCCGGCAGGTTCGGGTAGGAGAGGGATTTCCCGTCGTCAGGGGGTCGCGGCGGCTCGGGGCCGGTACCTTCGACTTCCGGGCTGCCACTGGTGTCGGTGATGTCGGTGTCCGGCGGCGGGTCGCGGGTCTCCCCTGAACCGCACGCGGCGAGCGACGCGGTCAGCGCGACGGCCAACAGTCCTTGCCGGACCAAACAGAACTTGTCCTTGGTCATGTCAGTCACCCCTACACAAGAGGAGTCTGCATCAGTCTGCCGATCGTTACGACCCGTGCCGGACGCGACCGGTGAGCACGTGGCTGCCGGCAAGAGCCAGAGCGCGGACCGACCCCGTCGCACGGGCAGGAGATGCCCAGCACGGACGCCTTTCCCGAGGTCGGTCGGGGATTGCCGGCGACACGTCATGGCGACCGAATTTCACCCGGCACGGGAATCCTTCGACGTTCTGCTCGTTCGGGTGACTTCCGCCTTTCTGGTCATCTGCGCTTCCGGTGGCCGTGTTTTACTGCGACGGTCGGCACAGCGAAGAGGGGGCTCGACCCGCTGGGCCTGGCCCTCCTCGACGTCAGCAAGAACGGCGTGCGGATCGTCGTCCACGAGTACGACGTCGATCGGCCCGCGCACGCCCACGTCACCGGACGAGCACCTGCGATCGGCGGTGTACCGGCGTGTCGTCTCGGTGGCCGCCGCCGCGCGGAACCGCGACCGCGACCACGTGATCGTGGCGGCCATCCTGCGCGACACCCACGAGATGGCGGCCAGGACGGCGGTGGTCCACCTCGTGGACGAGGTCGCGATGCGGGCGACCGGCCCCGCCGAGTTCCGGGAGTGGGCGGCGGACCTCCTGCCACAGCTGGACCGGCTCCGGACGGAGGGCAACCGCGAGTTCATCCGCCGCCGCGTCCACGACTGGCTGTTCTACCTGTCCATCAGGGACGGTCACGTGCCGGCACCCGCCGAGCTGGCGGCGGTCACCGACTGGATGCAACGGCTCCTCGCGGAGAAGTCGACGTCGCCGTCGGTGCTGGGACTGCTCGCCCAGTCCGGCGGCACCAGGAAGATACGCAACCTCGCGAAGCACCGTGCCGGAAGTCGCACGCTCGGAACGAGTTGAGCCAGGAGACAGGCTCTGTCGCTCAGGGTTGTCGCGTGGCCTGTCCCTGTGCGGTGGCGAGGAGAGTGTCGAGCGCCTGCCGGGACGCCTGGAGCTGAGTGATCGTCGCGTCGATCCGGGTGTGCTCCCGCCGGAGGTGCGCGATGAGGCCGGGGCACGGCGCCGGCAGGAGTTGTTCGCCGTCGCTGTGCACGCAGTGGAGTATCTGGGTGATGACCGCCGTGGGCAGGCCGGCCGCGAGCAGGGCGCGGATGTGCCCGACTGTGGCGACATCGGACTCGTGGTACTCGCGGTAGCCGTTGGCGCGCCGGGTCGGCCGGAGGAGGCCCTGCTCCTCGTAGTACCGCAGCAGCCGCTCATTCACTCCGGTTCTGTGAGCCAGGGCACCGATCCGCATGTGCGCCTCTCTCGTTCGCGCTTGACCTTCTCACTGATGTGAGACTTTAGCCTTCCCTCGTCCACTGCCGAAGAGGGAAGGATCAGTTGTGCCAGGTGTGGTGATCATCGGGGCAGGACCGGGTATCGGCCTGTCCGTCGCACGTCGGTTCGCGCGTGAGGGGTTGTCGGTCGCCCTCGTCGCACGGTCCGAGAACAGCCTGAAGACGGTGGCCGACACCGTGGCGTCGGCCGGGGTGCCCGTTGTCACGGTGGCAGCGGACAGCACCGACGAGACGGCGTTGCGTTCGGCTCTCGATGCCGCGATCGAGAAGGTCGGCGTGCCGGAGGTCGTGGTGTACAACGCGGCGATCATCCAGCCCGACGTTCCGGGTGAGTTGTCGGTGCGTGCCCATCAGGAGGCCTGGGCCGTCAACGTGGTAGGCGCGATCAACGCCGCCGCGCACGTCGCACCCGCGATGGCGCGGCGCGGCAGCGGTTCGTTCATCGTCACCGGTGGCATGCCGGAGCCGAAACCGGAGTACGTGAGCCTTTCCCTCGGCAAGGCCGGGGTACGAGCCCTGGTGACGCTGCTCGACAAGCGGTACGGGTCGGCCGGCGTGCACGTGGCGACCGTGACCGTGGACGGCCCGGTCGCTCCGGGCACGGCCTTCGACCCGGACGACATCGCGGAGCACTACTGGCGGCTGCACACCCAACCGCGCCACCGGTGGGAACAGGAAATCATCCACAGTGAACACGTCCCGGGCCACAGTCCGGAAGCGAGTGTCGTGGCAGGGCTCCTGGGTACGTGGCAGAGAGCGTTCGACGAGCAGCGGTGGAACGACCTCGTCTCGTTGTTCGCCGAGGACGCGCTCTTCCAGGGCATCGATCCGAGACTGCTCGTCGGTCCCGCGGAGATCACCGGGTATTACGGCAACGTCCAGGACGGGTCCCGGGCCACTGTGGACGTACTGCGCGCGAGCAGGCTGGGCGAGGACATGGTGGCGGGGTTCGCCGACGTGACCTTCACCAACCCGGTGGGAGAGCCGCGCCCGGTACGGCTGTCCATCGTGGCGCAGCGTGTCATGGGCGCGTGGCGAATCCGCCAGTACCACGCGGCAGCACACGCCGGTGCGGCTCAGCGGGTCCGGTAGCGCGCGTAGACCAGTCCGCTGTCGAAGGCACGCTCCTCGACCAGTTCGAGGTCGAGGCGCACGCCGTCGGGGAAGAACCGCGTGCCGCCGCCGACCACGCTCGTGGTGATGAACAGGTGGTACTCGTCCACCAGGCCGGCCGCGATCGCCTGGGCCGCGAGGTTCGGGCCGTCGACGGTGAGGTCGTGCTCAGCCCCGGCCTTGAGCTTGCGCACCGCGTCCGGGTCGAAGGTCCGCTCGATCCTGGTCTTCGCGCTGGACACCGACTCCAGCGTCGTGGAGTACACGACCTTCTCCGCGGCCTGCCAGTCGCGGGCGTACTGCAGGATGTGCGGCGGCTGGTCGGGCTCGGTGTGCGCGGTCTCCCAGTAGACCATCGTCTCGTACATCCGCCTGCCGTAGAGGTACGTGCCGACGGGGCGGAAGAGGTCGTTGATGAAGGTGTGCACCTCCTGGTCCTCGGCCCCGGTGCCGAGATCGCCCTCCGCCGCCTCGGCGTAGCCGTCGAGCGAGGTGATCATCGAGTAGATGAGCTTGGCCATGAGTCTCCTTCGGGTACGAGCGCGGCGGTCTGCCGGCGGTCCGCAGGTTGTGACCTCCGAACGACCCGAAACTCATCGGTCTGCCGGCCGGCCGGTTCCGTGGCCGACTGCGGAGCAGGAGGAGAAAGCCGGAACTGCCACCTGACCGTGGGCCGGTCCGGCATGATGTCCGATCATGGTGGCCTACCACAGTTTCGGATCACAACGCGCGCCCGTGGCGATGCGGGAGGCCTATCTGGGGCCTGGTCCCGACGACCCGGTCGCGGCGGCCGCGGCGCGGACCCGGTCCGGGTGGGCCATCGCCGAACAGCTCTTTCCCGGGCGGGTGTACGACCACACGTGCGCGGTCCCGCTGTTCGAGAGGTCCCATCCGGAGTCGGCGGAGGTGTGGCTGGGGGAGTTCGGCGACACGGTCGTGTGCATGGTGCCGTCGAACGTCGAGAACCAGCGGGTGAACCGGCACGTCGGCGCGGATCGGCCGGTGCGGGCCGAACTGGTCGAGGACGAGCGGGCGACGCTCGCCTACGTCGACCGCGTGGCCGGGATCGAACGGTTCGTCGAGCTCGGCCCGGAGGCCACCCGCGGGACCGTGCGCGGGTCTGCCCGAGGTGAGCCCCTGCCGTTCGAGGAGCCGTTCCTGGACGGTGCCGACGGCGAGGTGTTCCCGCGGTCGGAGTACCTGCGGGAGGCGCGGTCGTGGCTGTTCGCGGTCGGCTATCCCCGGGGCCCGGTGCCGCCTGCCGCCACGGTGGTCCGCGGCTACCTGCTGGGGCCGGTCGACGGGCCGCCGCCGCTGGCGGACGGGCGTACGGTGGTGGCGCTGCCAAGCCCGGACGAGCTGGCCGACCTGCTCGCCGGTGCGGAGCTGCTGGACGAATGCGACGGGCGATACGTCGCGGGCGGCGGTGACTGGTTCCAGCTGCACCGCGTCGATGCGGAGCACGCACTGCTGGTCGGCTGCGATGTCGAGGACACCGAGACCTTCTTCGCCGCCGCGGTGGCGTACTTCGGCGCGAACTACGAGACCGACCTGCTCGCCGCGGTCCCCGAGTGGTGGTCCGACCTCGTGCGCACGCGCCATTCCGGCGCGTTCTCGACCGGCACCGGGTTCGACCCGATCAACATCGTGTGCGGGTGGGACGGTCGAGGATGGACCAAGGCGATCGGTGCGCCCGGCCCGGTGCTTCTGTACCACTTCCTCGAACCCGACGAAGAGGCCTGACGAGGAAGGCACGTGGCCGCGAACTCGGTGGTCCGGCGCTAGTGCTGTGTCCATTTGCGTTGGCCGGGGTGGGTTCGTGGTTTGTTCTTGCCGGACGGGTGTTCTCGCCGGGCGGGGTTTGCCTCCGGACGGGTTGCCTCCGGCGGCTCCTCGCCGAGGGGCAGGTCTCTGGGATGGCAGGCAGCCTCGGGTGTGGTGTGGGGCTTGCGCCCCCCGGCGCCCCCGGCGTCTCCCGCACCCTCACGACATCCCGTTGTGCCGTGAAAGGCGCTTTCAGGGCGCTCACCGCCCTCAACGCGCCTTTCACAGCGTCGGCGATGTCCTGAACGCGCCTTTCACGGCATACCAGCCCGATCCCCGGCACGGCGATCACCGTCGGCATGGCCGGACCTCGCCGCAGGCGGCATCATCAACGTGTCCTCAACCGCGGCCTTCCAGCCCATGCCCTACCAAGCCAGCTATGCCGCGACCAAGGCGGTCGTGCTGTCCTTCACCGAGGCGCTGGCCGAGGAACTGCGTGGCAGCGGCGTCCACGTCATGACCGCGCACCCCGGCGCGATCGCGACCGGCTTCTTCGACGGCACCTCGGCCACGATCGACCCGGCCGCCGACACCGCGGCCACCGTCGCGGCGCGAACGCTCGACGACTACGCCAGGCGGCGTGCGGTGTCCTACCCTGGCCGGCGCGTGCACCGGGCCCTCACCTGGCCGGCGCGCCTGCTGCCGCGCACCGTCGTCACGCGGGTAGCGGGTGCGTTCAACCGCCGTCATGGCCTGCACGAGGTCGTCGACATCGGCTGACGTACCTGGCGCTCCCATCGCCTCGCCCATGCGGAGGCGAGCTCGTACCGCGGGATCTGCCAGGTGCCGCAAGGACTCCGCGTCAACCACCACAAGCCACCGCGTCGAGCACTGGCCGATTGCCCAGTGCTCGACGCGGTGGTGGTGGGAAAGGTCGGTCAGCTGCTCACGGACGCCGAGAAGTTGTCCACTGCCAGGCCGACGCCGCCGTTCCACGGTTCGAAGCCCGCCTGGATACTCGTCAGGTACCACGACGTGGTGATGGCGCCGCGGGCGCGCACGTCGTTGATGAAGTCCAGCACGCTGAACGACCACGACGTTATCGGCGATGGGGCCACATAGGAGATGACGTTGTTGGCGCCGTTGCTGCCGCGCCACACCTGCCAGCTGCGGCCGCCGATCGTGGTGGTGCCGACGACACTGCCGATCGGCTGGATCGAGCCCTGGCGGTTGAACCAGATCATGATCTCCATCTGGTTCACGCCGTTGGTCTTCGGGGTCGGGTCGAGCCAGATGTCGTAGGAGGCGTTGTAGGTGCCGCCGACGTACCGGTAGTTGATGGACGAGGTCGCGCTGCGGATGCGGCTGACCTGCATCGGCAGGGTGGAGCCGGGGGAGCAGTTGCCGTAGTGGCAACCGAGGAACACCGACGGGTACGACAGCGGTGCCCCGTTGGTCGGTGCGGAGCCCTGCTGTTGAGTGATCCGGAACCCGGTCGAGGTGACGTAGATGCACTGTGTCGCCGAGGTTCCCCACCTGTTGTTCTGGACGACGTAACGCCCCTGGATCGTGGTGGAACCGTATTGGTCACAGATGGTGACGTCGGCCTGGGCGGGTGCCGCCGGTGCGACAGCGACTCCGGCGGCCACGAGCAGGGCGGCGGACAAGTGACGGATGCGCATCGAACTCCTTCAGTCGGCGGTGACTGGGAGCGCTCCCAAAGTGCGTACCATTGACGATGACCGCAACGTGCCGCGATGTCAAGCCGTCCGTGTGGGTGCTGTCACGTCATGTCTTC
This sequence comes from Actinophytocola algeriensis, assembly GCF_014203735.1. Lineage (GTDB taxonomy): Bacteria > Actinomycetota > Actinomycetes > Mycobacteriales > Pseudonocardiaceae > Actinophytocola > Actinophytocola algeriensis. Next base: position 403,969 of record NZ_JACHJQ010000005.1, read on the forward strand.
GTGCTCGATGGCGAGATGCGGTTCGGCCCGGCATGCCCGCCGTCAGCCGTTCTCATCGAGCGTGATGACCACTTTGACGTCCTCGTTCGTCTCGATCGCCTCGGCGGCTCTGTCCAGGGGCACTCGACGGGTGATCAGGCCCGCCAACCACTCGATGTCGGCCTTGGCGAGGATGTCGGCGGCCTGCCGGTAGTGGCGGAGGTTCGCGTTGACCGAGCCGACGACGACATCGTTCTCCAGCACCAGTTCGCGGTTGATGCCACCCGCGTCGACCGGGAGACGGCGGCCGGCGGCCGACACTCCGGTGAGGCAGACGATCCCGTACGCGGCGGTGTGTGCCATGACGTCGAACACGACCTGGCCCGCGCCCGTGGCCTCGATCACGACGTCCGGTTCGAGCCGGGCGGCGACGTCGTCAGCGGGGGCGTGGTGGTAAGTCGCACCCAGCGCCTCGACGAGACCGGGTTTGGGACCCTCGGTCACCCGGTCGAGCACATGGACGTCCAGACCCCGCTGCATGCCGAGGAGAGCCGCGAGCAGACCGATCGGACCGGCGCCGGTCACCAGCACGCGGCGGGGCTCGAACCAGGAGCGCGCACCTATCCGGTCCACCTGCTCCCATGCCTTCGCCACGACTGTCGTCGGCTCCATGAGCATGCCGATGTCCGCCAGCCGCGGGTCCAGCCGCACCGCGTAAGCCGGCTCGACGGACCAGAGTTCGCTGCCGAACCCGTCCAGCTCCTTGATGCCGCGCTCGGTGTAGCGGCCGTTGCGGCACATGTCGAACTCACCGTGCCCACAGGCCCCGCACGGCACGGGATCCGGTCTGCGCACCACTCCGGCGACGAGGTCGCCGGCATGGAAGCCGCTGCCCGGCGGCGCTGTCCGCACTCTGCCCAGCGACTCGTGACCCAGCACGAGCCGCTCTTTCCCCGGTGGCGCCCAGCCGTACTCGCCGCGCACGATCTCCCGGTCTGTGCCGCAGACACCGAGCGCGAGCCCTTCGACCAGCAGTTCGTCCGGCCCGACCACGGGCTCCGGCACCTCGGTGACGGTCAACGACCCCGCCCGGCCGGGTTCGACGGTCAACGCTCTCATGCCGGTCGGCTACCCCATCACTGTTCAGGTCACCCGCCTGTCACCCGGATGGTGAGCGAGCCGCAAGCCGGGTACGACCGGACAGGCGCCTGGCGGGCCTACGACGCAGCGGCGAGGATATCGGCAAACGACGGGGTCAGCGTCTGCGCGGTGGTGGTGTCCGCGTTGACGATGCTGACGACGGCCAGGTCACCGACGAATCCGTCGACCATGACGCCGCCGCGCACCGACTCCATGGTCTCCAACGGATGGTCCTCGTGGGTCTCCGAGAGCTGCCACGTGAGTGACGTCGCCGAGGACAGCTCGTCCGCTGTGAGCGGGCACGCCTCGGCGGAGCCGCTTTCCGAGCCGCCTTCGGCGCCCGTGGCGCCGACTGTGGGCGCCGAGGCCCCGTCGTGATCAGGTGAACGAACGTGCCGGTGAGATCGCCCCAAAGGGCTCAGAGCCCCGTAGCCTCGCGGCCCCGGCGGAAGAACGCGTGACCGCGGGCGGAGACGGTGAAAACCGGCCACTGGCGCTCGTTGAGCAGTTCGTCGTCCAACGCCGGCAGGTCGCTGGGTCTACCCGACCGGGTGGGCACAGCCCATCGCCTCGTCGGCGGTGTGCGCGCCGTGGGTGTGCCGCAGGTGCACCTCGCCCCATTGCCGGACGCTTTCCACGACGGGCAGGACCGTGGTGCCGTAGGGCGTGAGGCGGTAGATGACGGGTGCCGGGACCGGTCCGGTCACCACGCGCTCGACGAGCCCGTCGGCCTCGAGCTCACGTAGTTGCTCGGCCAGCACTTTGGGCGTGATCGGCGTGCCCCGGCGGCGCAGTCCTGCGAAGTGGGACTCGCCGTGGGCGAGCCAGTACAACAGGGTCAGCTTCCACTTCCCCCCGAGCGCGGCGAACGCCGCCGCCATCGGGCAGCCGGGCAGCGGGTTGGGGCGCGCCGGGGAGGGGTTACCCGCAGGTGCCTTCTTGTTCATGGTTGTGCTCCGCCGGATAGTCGGGTCGTGAACATCCGCACCCTGCACACCGTGCCACACGGACGAATCCTGGCCGCGTTCCTCGTGGTCCTCACGCTCACCGCGCCGGCGTCGGCAGCGGGCGACACCTCGACGGCACCCGCCACCTCCGCGGCAGGCGCCGAGGACGGCCAGCGAGACTTCGACTGGGAGCTCGGCGCCTGGCACACGGAAGTCCGGGTGCTCGCCGATCCACTGTCGGACACCGAGGACGAATGGCTTCACTTCACGGGGACGTCCGTCGTGCGCCCGCTGCTGGACCGGCGGGCGAACGTCGTCGAACTCAAGGTCGCCGGACCGACCGGACGGATCGAGGGCCTCAACATGCGGCTCTACGAACCAGGGGCGAAGCGCTGGAGCCTGACCTTCGTCAACATCCGCGACGGACTGCTCACCCCGTCGGTTCACGGCGGGTTCCACGACGGGATCGGCGAGTTCCACGGCGACGATCAACTCGGCGGCCGTCCGATCAAGGTGCGCTTCCTCATCTACCGCCAGGGACCGGACCGGGCCAGGTTCGAGCAGGCGTTCTCGTCGGACGACGGCGCGACCTGGGAGACGAACTGGGTCGCCATCGACCGCCGCATCGACCGCTGAGAGCTGGACCCACGACCGGTGAGGTCGTGGGTCCACGCACCAGCGCGGCCGAACGTTGGGCGTGAAAGACATTCAATTTCCGGATGTCGCGGTTGTTGTCAGTTCTTCGCAGGATGCCGGTTCTATTTTGTCAGCGGCCAATGGGTAATTCGTGAGGCAGCGCGGAAGTCCCACACCTGTCGTGTTCTGAGTAAAGTCGGGGGCGTTGCGGCCCGGTAGGTGTCGAACTTTTGTCACGAAGGTGGCGGTCATGGCGACGAGCCCCGGTAGGCGGGCCGACGGGTTGCCGGACACCCAGCTGTTGTGGGCGCAGCTCCGCGACCGCGTGGACGTCACCGAGCGGATGCGGCCGATGGTGCCGCAGATGGTGCGCGTCGCGGTGACCGAGATCCAGCGTTCCGTCCCCGAGTACGCGGTGCCGCTGGAGGGCAAGTTCCGCGACGTGCTGGTCGGCGCCGTCGACATGGCGATCACGCAGTTCCTGGACAACATCCGCAACCCGCACGCCTCGCAGGTGGACTGGGAGAAGACGTTCCGCTACGCGGGCCGGGTCGAGTACCTGGAGGGCCGCAGCCTCGACGCGCTGCAGGCCGCGGTGCGCGTCGGCTCGCGCAGGGTGTGGCGGATGGTCAGCACCGCCGGCCGCCAGCTGGGGGTCCACCCGACCCGGCTGTTCGCGGTCGCGGACGCGATCTTCGCCTACACCAACGAGATCTGCACGGTGGCGCTGAAGGGCTACCTGGAGACGCAGGCGCAGCACACCGGCGCGGTGGAACGCAGGCGGCGTCAGCTGATGAAGCTGATCCTCGCCGACCCGCCAGCGCCGCTCCCGGCGATCACGGAGCTGGCCGCCACCACCGGGTGGTCGGTGCCGGCGCGCCTGGCCGTGGTGGTGCTGGAGTACCGCGAGGACCAGCACCAGCTGCCTGCCAGCGCGCTGGACCGGCGGGTGCTGGTCGACCTGGAGAGCAACCAGCCGTGCCTGATCACCGCCGACCCGGAGACCGACCTGCGCAGCCTGTCCGACGAGCTGCACGGGCGGCGCGCCGCGATCGGCCCGGCGGTGCGGGTGTCCGAGGCGCACCGGTCGCTGGACGTGGCCAGGCGGACGTTGCGGCTGGTCCAGCGCGGTGTACTGCCGGAGCGGCAGATCACCTGGTGCCGCGACCACCTGTCCACCCTGGCACTGCTGTCCGACACGTTCCTGGTCACGCAGCTGACCCGGCGGGCCATGGCACCCCTCGCGGCACTGACCCCGAAACAACGCGACCGCCTCGCCACCACGTTGCTGGCCTGGCTGGACACCCGAGGCGGCATCAACGAGATCGCCACCCGCCTGGCCATCCACCCGCAGACCGTGCGCTACCGCATGCGCCTGATCGACGATCTGCTCGGCGAGCAGCTGTCCGACAAGAACCAACGGCTCACGCTGGAGATCGCTCTGCGCGCCCACCAGCTGCTGTCGAAACTGGAGGCCGGCGCTGACGAGCCCCGTGCAAGGCCACCAGCAGGCTGAGCCGGGTGTCCGACTGGTGCAGCCGGTCGCCGTACAGGGTGCGCAGCTGGTTGAGGCGGTAGCGCACCGTCTGCGGGTGGACGTCCAGCTCCTGCGCCATTTCCGGCGCGGTGTAGCTGGTTTCCAGCCACAGCGACAACGTCTCGAGCAGCTTGTCCCGCTGCCGCGCCGGTATGGCGGCCAGCGGGGCCAGCGCGGCGGCGGAGATCTCGTCGACCAGGAACGTGTCGTCGGACAGCCACAGTGTCGCCAGGTGCTCGTCGAACCAGGTCACCTCCGCGTCCGGCAGCACGCCGGTCTGTACCAGGTGGACGGTGCGCCGCGCCCAGTGCAGCGAGCGGTGTGCCTGCGCCACGGGCGCGGCGGGGCCGACCGCCGCCCGCCACCCCGGCAGCACCGTCGGCAGGTCGGCCACCAGCTCCCGTTCCTCGGCCGAGACCAGCAGGCACGGCTCGTTGCCCTCGAGGTCGACCAGCATGCGCCGGTCCAGCTCCGACTCCACCGCGCCGCGGCCGCCCCGGTCACCCAGCGCGACGGCGACGACCTGGGCGGGCAACTGCCACCGTGCCGCCTCGGCCAGCCTGGCCAGCGCGTTGGGCGACGGTGTCGCGGAGGGCCCGCCCAGGATCATCTCCATCAGGTGGCGCCGCTTGCGCTCGACCGCACCGGCCGCCCTGGCGCGCGACATCGCGTGCCCTTCCACCGAGAGCGCGGACAGCTCGTCGATGTAGGCGAAGATGGCCTCCGCCAGCAGGCACATCGTCTCGGTCGGCACGCCTGACCGCTGGCCGATGCCTGCCAGGTGCCGCCAGGACACCCGCGCGCCGATCCGGTACGCCTGCTGCAGCGCGTCCACGATCTGGCCGTCGTCCAGCTCGAACTCACCGAGGTCCCGGAACCGGCGCCGGTGGTCCTCCTGCGGGCGCGCCGGGTCGGCCAGCCGCTCGATGAACTGCAGCACCGCCTGCTGCACGTTCTCCACGATCGACCTGCCGAACGCGTCGTCCAGCGGCTGCGCGAACGCGGGCACCTCCCACTGGATCTCCACCAGGATGTCGCGCGTCAACCGCGGAATGCGCGGCCGCAGCACCGTCGCCAGCTCGGCGGGCAGCATCGACCACAGCTCCACTCCCGGGCCGCCGGACGTGGGCGACAACATGGATCCGTAGGCAATCCGGGGAGGTCGCTCCGTCACACGACGAAATTACCGCCGAAACCGGCGTCCGGACATTCTGGCGGATATACCTCCCCGGACCCGACAAAAGCGCTCGCCGCGCATTGTCCGGATCTGACAAGTACCTCACGGCCGGTGCATGCGCGCCCAGAGTTCCGGCCACGGCGCGGCCGGGCTGGTGCACAGCCAGACCGGCACGTCCCGGTTGGCCACCGCGGCATCAGCGTCGATGCCGCTGCCGAGGGTGACCGTGGCGACCCGGCGCACGTCGCCGAAGTGCCGCCGCAGCCAGTCCTGATCGCCACCGACGTAGAGCACCTGGGTGGTCTCGGCACCGGGGGGACCCAGGTACCAGTAACCGCGTTCCGGGCCGTAGGCGCCGGGCAGACCACGTTCGCGGCCGTAGACGTCCAGTGCGCTCGCCTGCCAGTAGCTGTCGCCCATGACCGCGGTCCGCGCGCGTTGTTCCCGCGGCAGGTCGTGGTAGGCCGCCGCGGCGGTGTCGGCCAGCCGGGGCCAGCCGTAGCTGCCGCTCGACACGAAGTCCACGATGTCGATGCCGCTGAACGCCGACGCGGGCCGCACGGGCAGCGCCAGGTAGACCATCAGCGGGATCGACAGCGCGAACACCGGCACCGTGGGCACCCACCGCCACCAGCGGGCCGTCGCACCTCGCTCGATCATGACGGCCGACGCGGCGAACGCGACCGCGAACAGCCCCGCCAGGTAGTAGAAGCGGCTCGCGGTGACCAGGAAGACCAGTGTCACCACCAGGATCGCCACCCCGAACAGGCGGAACGGGCGCAGCGGCTCGGCCCGCAGCAACGCGAACACGCCGTGGCACACCAGGAACACCCCCGGCAGCAGGCCGGCCGCCAGTACTGCCAGGGGGAGCATCATCGGCGGCCCGCCGAGCAGCCGCTGGTTCTGCTCCGCCACCACCTCCTGCATCAGCAGGTACGGCCAGTCGTTCCGGCTCTGCCACCACAGCGTCGGCGCGGTGACCAGCACCGTGAGCACCCCGCCCGCCCACAGCGCAGGACGGGTCAGCAACCACCGCGGCCCGACCAGCAGCGCGGCGACGGCCAGGGCCAGCCAGAAGAACGCGATCAGGAACTTGCCCTGCATGGCGATCGCGGTGACCACCCCGGCGACCAGCAGCAGCCGGTCGGACCCGGTGCGCACCCACCTGGCGACCAGCCAGCTCACCAGCACCCAGCAGAACGGGTCGACGGTCGAGGTGGCGAGCACGTGCCCGGACGCCAGCAGCTGGAACGACAACGCGTACGCGCCCGCGGTGAGCACCTGGGCCCGGTGCCCGCCGCCGAACTCCCGCGCGATCAGCGCGGCCAGCACCACCCCGGCGCACGTGAGCAGCATCGGCAGCAGGCGAAGCCCGATCACCGAGCCGGGGAGCACCGTGTCCAGCGCTCTGGCCAGCACCGGCAGCAGCCACGGGTTGTCGGCGTAGCCCCATGCCAGGTGGTGGCGGCCGGTGGCCAGGAAGTACAGCTCGTCACCGAAGTAGCCGAACCGGCCGCTGACCGCCAGCAGGACGGCCCCGGTGACCGCGGCGATGGCCAGCACCGGCAGCCGGGCGAAAGCAGGCGCGGACACCTGCTCCCGCTCGGCCGCCTGCCGGGACAGGGTCGCCACGGCGCTCAGCCCCGCCCGCCGAAGGTGCCCGCGACGTACCGCGCGCGGCACTCTGCCCGGCGGACCTTGCCGCTGGAGGTCCGGGGCAGCTCGTTCTGGCCGAGCAGCACCACGTCCCGCACCGCGAGACCGTGCTCGCCGGACACCGCGGCCCGGACCGCGTCGGCGACCTCCGTGACGTCCAGGTCGTCGGTGGCGTGGCGGGAGCGTTCCGCCACGACCACCGCGTACTCGCCCTGGTCCCCGGACCCGGCCACCGAGAACGCCACGACCGCGTGCCTGCGGATCGCGCGGTGTGCGTGCTCGACGGTGAACTCGATGTCCTGCGGGTAGTGGTTGCGGCCGTCGGCGATGATCAGGTCCTTCAACCGGCCGGTGACGAACAGGTCGCCGTCGCGGCGCACCCCGAGGTCTCCGGTGCGCAACCAGCCCGCGCAGCCCGGGTAGGGCGTGACCGCCGCGCCGTGCGCGTCGAGGAGCGTGGCGCGGAACACCGCGGCCGACACCGCATCGTCCGCACCCCAGTAGCCGAGGCACACGTTCGGGCCACTGGTCCAGATCTCGCCGACCTGCCCGTCGGGCAGCGCCCGGTGCGTCTCCGGGTGCACGACCCGCACGAGCTGGTCCACCGGCTGGCCGGCGGACACCAGCGTGGACCCCGCCGGTGCGTCCGGTGCGACGTCGACCGCCTCGCCGGCGGCCAGCCGCGCCCGGTCGAACGTGCGGGTCTTCGGCGGCTGCCCGGCGGGCGAGGACGTCACCAGCAGCACCGCCTCGGCCAGGCCGTAGCCCTGGCGGAACATGCCCGGCCGCGCGCCGCAGCCGGCGAACCGCTCGTAGAACGAGTCCACGATGGACGGTGCGATCGGCTCGCTGCCGTCGCCGAACGTGGCCACGTTGTCCAGCCGCAGCCCCGAGAGGTCCGCGTCCGTGGTGCGTGCCGCGGTGTAGCCGTAGGCGAAGTTGGGGGCCACGGTGATCGCCGGTCCCGGCGCCCGCGCCATCAGCTCCAGCCACCGCGCCGGGCGGGTGAGGAAGGCGACCGGGTCCATCAGCGTGGACGACAGCCCGCCCATCAGTGGCGCCGCCAACCCGACGATCAACCCCATGTCGTGGTACAGCGGCAGCCAGCTGACCACCGTGCTGCCGGGCCTGCCCTGGTAGACCCGCACGGTCTGGGTGGCCGCGGCGGCCACGTTGGCGTGGCTGACCATCACGCCGGCCGGGTTCCGCGTCGACCCGGACGTGTACTGCAGGTACGCCAGGGACTCCGGCCGGGGCGGCGGCGCGTTGACGGCATCGGCCACCGGCACGACGTCGACCGCGACCACCGCCGGCCGGTCCAGCGCGTGGTGTTCCAGGAACTCGCTCACCAGGTCGGCGTGCCGCCGGGTGGTGAGGACCAGCGCGGGCGCGCAGTCGGCGAGCACCCCGGACAGCCGGGTCCGGAACCCCGGCAGCGGCGACGGTTCGTACACCGGGACCGCGACCAGCCCGGCGCGCAGCGCACCGAGGAACGCGACCACGTAGTCCAGCGACTGGTCCACCAGCACGGCCGCGCGGTCACCGGGCCGGGCCCGCCGCCCGCACCACGCGGCGACCGCGGTCACCCGCGTGTCCAGCTCCCGCCAGGTCAGCGACGTGGCCACGCCGGGGGAGTCGCCGGCGTGGCCGACGGGGTAATCCACGAAGGTGATCGCGTGCTGCCCGCCGCACGTGGCCGCCCAGTGCGCGAGCGCGTCCGGGAGCGTCGCGAACTCCTGGCCCGCCTGCGGCGACAGGTCCGAGATGAGTGTCATGCCCGCCCCTTCAGATGCCCATGCCGTCGGCCAGGACCGGCCAGGAGCGCTTCAGCGACGCCTCCCAGTACGGCCAGGTGTGCGTGCCGGCTCCGTAGTAGTCGGTGATGACGGGGACGCCGCCGCTCAGCAGCTTGCCGGTGAACAGCCGCGAGTTGATCAGGGACACGCTCTCCAGCAGCTCGCCGACGGCCTCCGGTGCGTCCGGGTTGTCCAGCGGGCCGCTGTTGCCGTCGCCGGCGGACACGTAGAGCTTGGTGCCCCGCAGCTTGTCGATCTTGTCGGCCGGGTTGTGGTCGCGCCACCTGGCGCGTTGCGACCACGGGTCACCCCAGAGGACGCCCCACACGAAGTGGCCCTGGGCGATCATGTTCAGCTGGGTGACCTCGGGAATGGGCGGCATGAGGACGTCGATCGCGCCGCTGTAGGAGGCCGCCGCGCCGAAGGTCCCCGGGAACCGGGAGGCGTACTCCATCGCGCCGTAGCCACCCATGGACAGCCCCGCGATCGCGCGCTGGGTACCGGCGCGGTAACCCCGTTCCAGGATCTGCAGCAGCTCGGTCACGTGGAAGGTCGGCCAGTCCGGTTTGTCGGACAGCCCGTAGTTCCACCACTTGCTGTACATGCCGATGGCACCCGCGCTGGGCATGACGATGATCGCCTGCTTGTCCGCGGTGAACTGCTCGACGTCGGTGTACGCGGTCCAGGACTTGTACTCCTGCGCCTCGCAGCAGCCGTGCAGCAGGTACAGGATCGGCCAGGTCCTGGCCGCTTCCTTGGACCACCCGGCAGGCAGCAGCAGCCGCACCATGGCGGTGTGGGTCAGCGCGGGCGTCTGGATCTTCAGGTCGAGGGTGCGGCTGTCGATCCAGGTCTCCGAGAGCACCCGGGCGCCGTCGTCGGCTTCGGGCAGTGCCGTCGCCGTCGGTGCCGCCTGCCCGGCCGGCGGGCTCAGCAGCGCGGCGGTCACCGCCACCACCAGCGCACCCGCGAACAACCGACTCCGTTGTCGTGTCTTCTTCATGGCTACCTCGTTTTCCGGATGAGCGGAGCTTGCGGAGCGAATCATCGATATAGGCGGAGCTTGCGGAGCGAATCATCGATATAGGCGGAGCTTGCGGAGCGAATCATCGATATAGGCGGAGCTTGCGGAGCGAATCATCGATGTTGCAGTGCGCTGGAAATCCGGTCGGCGATGACCGTGACGTGTGGTGGGTCGATGACCGTGATGTGGTCGCCGGGCACCTTGACGATCTCCAGGTCCTGGCAGAACTCGTGCCAGCCGAGCGCGTCGTCGGTGCGCAGGTAACGCGGGTCCAACGTGGTAGTCAGCGGGTGCGGGTCCTTGGCCCGGAACAGCAGCACCGGGCCGGGGTGGTCGCCTGGCGTGTACTGCTCGGAGATCCGGGCGTCCACATAGGACGTTTGCTGGTGGGTGAGGATCGCGTCGCCCATGCCGGTCACCCGGTCGGCCAGCCTGCGCATGACCAGCGCGTCGCGGTCGGGCTCCGGCATGGCCAGCAGCTCGTCGTGGCGCAGCCCGAGGTCGACCTGGTAGGTCTGCTCGACGTAGTCGACGAACCGGCGCAGCCTGCTCCGCAGCGCCGCGTCCGGTGTGGACTCGTGGTCGGGCAACGGGATGATCGTGTCGATCAGGAACAGCAGCTCGATGTCCGCGCCCGCCGCTGACAGCTGCCGGGCGGTCTCGAAGGCCAGCATCCCGCCGAACGACCAGCCACCCAGCCGGTACGGCCCGGCCGGCTGGCATTCGGTGATCAGCTCCGCGTAGCGCGCGGCCTTGGCCTGCACCGTGTCCAGCTCGTCGAGGCGTTCCAGGCCGTAACAGGTCACCGTCGCGGGCAGCAGCCGCGCCAGCGGCCGGTACACCGCGGTCGGGCTGCCCGCGGCGTGGAACAGGAACAGCGGGACGCCGTCACGTGGGCCGCCGAGCCGCGGCACCGGACCGTCGCCGGTCCCTTCGACCTCGGCGCGGAGCACGTCGGCCATCCCGGCGATGGTCGGCACCGCGAACAGCTCGGCCGCGGTGACCGGTCTGCCCAGTTCGGCGCCGACCGCCGCGAGCAGCCGCCGTGTCGCGGCGCTGTCGAGGTCGACGGGCTCGTGCACGGCTGGCTCGGGACCGCTGAGAACCTCGCGCAGTGTCCTGGCCAGCCACCGCTCGGCGTGGTCGCGGGTGCCCGGGCCGGGTGCGGTCACCTCAGGGAGTTTCTCGGCGACCAGGTGGTCGGCCAGGTCGGTCAGGCTGGCCCCGCGCAACAGCAGCGGCAGCGGCAGGGTGACGCCGAAGTCCCGTTCCACGGCGCCGCGGGCCCGCATGGCCAGCAACGAGTCCATGCCGAGCGAGGTGAGCGGCGCGTGCGGGTCCAGCGTGTCCGGCTCCCGCCACATCATCCCCGCCACCAGCGCCGCGAGGTGGTCGCGGACCGCGGTCTTCGCCCGGGCCGGGTCGCCCGCGACGAGGTCGGCCACCGCGCTCTGGGGGTCTTCTTCCGGTGCCAGCAGGGCGAAGAACGGGCGCTCGGCCAGGCGGGGGAACATGGCCAGCACGGTGTCGGCGTGGAGCCGCGTGATGGCGGTGTGCCCGCGCCCGGCGGCCAGGACGGCGGCGAGCGCGGCCATGCCCTCGCTGGGCGGCATGGGTTCCAGCAGGGGGTTGTCCTTGCCTGCCGCGCCGCCGATCTCGGCCCACGGCCCCCACTGGATGGTGGCGGCGGGCAGGCCGTGCGCGCACCGCCAGGCGACGAACGCGTCGAGCCAGGCGTTGGCCGTGGCGTAGGCGGCCTGCCCGGGGGAGCCGACGAGGCCCGCCACCGAGGAGTAGGCGAGCCACCAGTCCAGGTCGAGCCCGGCGCACGCCTCGTGCAGCCGGACGGCGCCGGTGGTCTTGGCCCGCCACACCGTCGCCAGGTCCTCGGCGGTCATGGTGAGCACGGCCGCGTCGGCGAAGGCACCGGCCGCGTGCAGCACGCCGCGCACGGGGGCGTCACCGGCGGCCAGCACCATCCGCTCGGCCACCCCCGGGTCGGCGATGTCGCCGGTCACCACCTCGACCCGCGCGGGGATCGTCTGCAGTGCGCGCCGGTCCGGTTCGCTGCGTCCGCACAGCACCAGGCAGGTGGCGCCGCCTTCGGCCAGCCACCGGGCCGCGGCGAGGCCGAGCCCGCCGAGCCCGCCGGTGATCAGGTACGCGCCGTCGCGGATGACGGGCCGCTGCTCTGGCAGGACGGCCCGGGTGAGGGCATGGGTGAACCGGTGCCCGCCGCGGCGGGCGACCTCGTCCTCCGGCCGGTCGGCCAGCAGTTCCTCGGCGGCGTCGCGGAGGTCGTCGACGTCGAGCAGGGTCGCACGCAGTTCCGGGTGTTCGAAGGCGAGCACCCGGACGAGCCCGCGCAACGCGGCCTGGCCGGGGTCGCCGGTCTCGTCCGGTCGCACGGCGACGGCGTCACGGGTCACCAGCCACAACCGGGTCGGAGGCAGGTCGACCAGCGCACGCACGACGGCGGCCACCGCCAGCGTCAGCTCCCTGCCGGCGGACGGCGCCGCCAGCACGGCCACGCCGGTCAGCGACCCCGCGATCCGTTCACTCCCAAGGGGAACCGTGCGCACGCGCTGCCCGGCGGCGGTCAGTTCCTCGACCAGCTCACCGGGGTCCGCGCCGTCCGCGTACAGGACCAACCAGTCCGATGTGGACGGTGTGGTCGCGGCGGGCGGTTCGCTCGGCAGCCATTCTCCTTGGTAGGCAAGCCGTTCCGGCAGGTGCGGCACGTCCGCGCGGGCCACCGGTCGCCGCGTGATGCCGGTCAGCTCGGCCAGCGCGACGCCGTCGGCGTCGCGCAACTGCACCGCGTCGTCCGTCCCGGCGATCACGGCCGCACGCCGCAGGTCGCCGGTGACCCGCACCCGGTCGAACCCGTACGCGCGCCCACCGTCGGCCAGCGCGGCCTCGACGAGTGCCGGGTGCAACCGGCTGCCGGTCCAGCCCGCGCCGCCGGGATGGGTCACCTCGGCGAGCACGTCACCACTGGGCTCGACGTCACCGTCGGCAGCAACCGCCGTGGCGGTCGCACAACACACCCAAGCCCCGGCAACGCGGGCCCGCACCTCCACGGCATCGCCCACCGCGCTCACGACCGCCTCGGTGTGCTCGCCCAGCGGCAGCAGCCGGTCCAGCGACACGTCCCGGAGTTCGCCACCGGTCGCGGCGAGCATCAGCTCGACGAGTGCGGTGGGCGGCAACACCGGCACGCCGTGGACGGTGTGCCGGGCCAGCCACGGGTGTGCACCCAGTCCGACATCGGCCCGCCACACCCGCCGGTCCGTGCCCGGCACCGCGACCCCGTCACCCAGCCACGGGTGCCCGGCCCGTCTGCCCGCGGCCGTCGCCCAGTACGGCCGGTGCTGCCACACCGGACCCGGCAGGTCGAGCACCACCCGGTCCGGGTACCGCCCGCGAGCCAACCCCGGACGGCCGTGCGCGTACAGCGCGGCCAGCGCCGCGGTGAAGCCGTCCGACGGGTCGCGGCGCAGCGTCGGCACCACCACCACGTCCACCCCGTGATCGGCCGCGGTCCGCTCCGCCGCGACCGTCGCCACCGGGTGCGGCGAGATCTCGACGAACAGCCGGTGCCCGTCGTCCAGTGCGGCGGCGATCGCCTGCGTGAACCGCACCGGCCTGCGCAGGTTGGCCGCCCAGTAGGCCGCGTCGTAGACCGGGGTCCGCCGGGGATCGGGCGGCACGCTGGAGTAGACGGCGACCTCGGCGGGCCGGTATCGCAGGCCCGCCAACGCGTCCGTCAGCCCGCCGAGCCACGGGTCGAGTACCGCGGAGTGGCCGGCCACCCCGGCAGGCAGCATCCGCGCCAGCCCGCCACCGGCCTCGACCCGCGCCACCAGCGCCGCCACCTGCTCGGCGGGTCCGCTGACCGTGCACTGTGTCGGCGCCGCGTACACCGCGACGCCGACCCCGGGGAACAGCCCGGCGACCTCGTCGGCCGCCAGCTCCACCATGGCCATCGCGCCGCCACCGGCCGCGCCGGCCTCGTCCAGCGCGGCCGTGCGGTGCAGCATCACCCGCAGCCCGTCGTCCGGCGACAGTCCACCCGCCACGACGGCCGCGGCCACCTCACCCACCGAGTGCCCCAGCACGGCGGCCGGGCGCACCCCGTGGGCCTGCCACAGCCGGGCCAGCGCCACCTGCATCCCGAACAGCGCGAGCTGGTGCCGCGACAACGGGTCGTCGGCCCGGTCGCCGGTCAGCAGCCGGGTCAGCGTCACCTCCGCGAGGTCGCCGAACACGTCGTCGAGCGCGGCCACGGCCGCGGCGAACGCGGGTTCCTCGGCCAGCAGGCGACGTCCCATGCCCGGCCACTGCGAACCGTGACCGGAGAACACGAACACCGGGTCGGTCCTCGTGGCCGGTGCGGTCGTGGTGATCACCGCGGGGTCCGGCCGATCCTCGGCCAGTGCCCGCAGCCGATCGCTGAGCTGGTCACGGTCGTGGGCCAGGACCGCCGCCCTTGCGGGAGCGTCGCCGGTGGCGTGCGCGAGCGCGGCGGCCAGCGCCGGGAGCGACCGCTCGTCATGCTCGGCCAGGGCCGCGGCGAGGGCACGCAGCCGGGCGGTCGTCTGGTCGGCGAGCACCACGACCTCGGTCCGATGTGGATGCTCGGGACGGAGCCCGGCGCGGGGCGGTTCCTCCAGTACGACGTGCGCGTTGGTGCCGCCGAACCCGAACGCGGACACCCCGGCCCTGGCCAGCCCCGCGTACCGCGGCCAGTCGGAGTTCCCCGTCTGCACCGCCAGCCTGCCCTCGGCGAAGTCGATGTGCGGGTTGGGCTCGCGGTAGTGCGGGCTCGGCGGAATCCGCGAGTGCCACAGCCCCAGCACCACCTTGATCAACCCGGCGATCCCGGCCGCACCCTCCAGGTGGCCGAGGTTCGCCTTCACCGAACCGATCAGCAGCGGCGCGGACGGCCGCCGCCCGCTGCCCAGCACCGCGGCCAGCGCACCCGCCTCGATCGGATCGCCGAGCGGCGTCCCGGTGCCGTGCGCCTCCACGTAGTCCACCGACCGCGGCCGCACCCCCGCGCGGGCGTAGGCGCGGGCCAGCAACCGTTGCTGCGCGACAGGGTTCGGTGCCATCAGCCCGTTGGACCGGCCGTCGGAGTTGACCGCGCTGCCCCGGATCACCGCCAGCACCCGATCGCCTGCCGCCTGCGCGTCCGCCAGCCGCTTGAGCACCACGACCCCGCAGCCCTCACCGCGCACGATGCCGTCGGCGGCGGCGTCGAACGGCTTGCACCGGGCGTCGGCGGCCAGCAGCCCGGTGCGCTGGAACGCCGCCGTGATCGCGGGGGACAGCAGCAGGTTCACCCCGCCCACGACGGCCGAGGTGGCGTCCCCGGCGATCAGCGCGCGCACCGCCTGGTGCACCGCCACCAGCGAGGACGAGCACGCGGTGTCGACGGTGACGCTCGGGCCGTGCACACCCAGCGCGTAGGACACCCGGTTCGCGGTCACCGACGCGGCCGCGCCGGTGGCGGAGAACGTGCCCACCCGGTCGAGACCGGTCATGGTCAGCTGCGCGTACTCGGTGGCCGACAGGCCGACGAACACCCCGCAGTCCGTGCCGCGCAACGAGTCCGCCGGAATGCCCGCGTTGGCGAGCGCCTCCCACGTCACCTCCAGCAGCAGCCGTTGCTGCGGGTCCAGCACCACGGCCTCGTCGGGGCTGATGCCGAAGAACGCGGCGTCGAACGCGGCGACGTCGTCGAGGAAGGCACCGAACCTCGGCACGTCGTGGTCGGCCAGGTCCGGCGCGAAGTGTTCCCACCTGCCATCGGGGACCTCGCCGACGGCGTGCCTGCCCTCGGTCAGCAGCCGCCAGAACTCGGCGGGAGTCGCGGCGCCGGGGAACCGGCAGGCCAGGCCGACGACCGCGACCGCATCCTGCCCTGCCTGGTCCTCGGCGGCGGCAACCGGTTCTGGCCCGGTCGCGATCGCCCTGGCCAGCTCGGCGATCGTCGGCGCGGTCCACACCAGCGTGCTCGGCAGCGGCCGGCCCGCCATCTCCGCGGCCGCCGCCGTGATCGCCACGGCGTCCCGTGAGGACACCCCGAACTCCCGCAGCGGCCGGTCCACATCGGACGCGCCGACCGGGCGACCGGTCACCGACGCCAGCTGGTCCATCAGCCAGGAACGCCACCGGGTCTCGTCGTGCGGGTTCATGTCCGGCTTCATGTCCGGGTTCATGTCATCGCCTTCCTGCCGCGACAGCGAGTCGCTCCGGACGGGGGCGCAACACGACCAGCGCGAGCGCGGCACCGGCCAGTTGCAGTACCGCCGCGACCACCAGCGCGGCGGTGTAACCGGTGGCCACCTCGGCGCCGCCGGTGTTGCCCGCCACCGCCGTGAGCACGGCCCCGATCAGCGCGACCCCGAGCGCGCTCGACAGCTCCCGGGTCGTCGTGAGCACGCCGGACGCGGTGCCGGAGTCACCCGTGCCGACCTGGTCCAGCGCGTGCGTGGTCAACGGCGCGGTGGCCGCCGACCCGACCCCGGCGAGCACCAGCCCGAGCAGCCGGGGCGCCATCGTGGTCTCGTCGTGCACCACCGCCAGCTGAAGCAGCCCGACGGCCAGCACCAGCAAGCCCAGCGCCACCGTGTGCCTCGGCCCGAGCGCCCTGCTCACCATCGGCACGAACGGGGTCGTCACGATCACCCCGGCGGCCACGACCACCAGCGGCAGCGCGGCATCGGCGGGCCCGAGACCGAGCGATTCCTGGTACGCCAACGGGGTGAAGAACACGATCCCGCTGATTCCCAGTCCCCACAACAGGACCAGCGCGTTCGACCCGGCGAACACCCGGTTCGTCACCAGCCCCGACCACGACCCGCGGACCGGCGCGTGTCGCTCCCGGGGAGTGCGTGCCAACAGGACCAGCGCCGCCGCGGCGAACGGCAGGTTGCTGTAGAAGATCCAGCTCCAGTGCAGGTACTCGGCCAGTACGCCGCCCAGCCACGGGCCCAGCGCGAGCGCCGCCGCCAGCGCCGCGGTCCAGGCCGCGATCGCAGTCGCCCGCCGCCGCTCGGGCAGTTCGGTGCGGATCAGGCTCAGCGTGCCGGGCACCACGAACGCCGCCGCGACCCCCTGGACCACGCGCGCGGCCAGCAGCAACTCCGGCGACCTGGCCACGCCGCCGAGCACCGCGCCCGCCGCGAACACCGCGCACCCGGCCATGACGAGCCGCCGCCTGCCGAACCGGTCCAGCAGCCTGCCCGCGGGCAGCAGGAGCCCGGCGTACGGGAGCATGTAGGCGATGCTGATCCACTGCAGCGACGCCAGGCTCAGCCCCAGCTCCCTGCCGATCGACGGGGCGGCCGCCGCGATGATCGTGTTGTCCAGTGTGGTCACGAAACCGGTGAGCGCGGCCACCGCCAGCAGGGCCGCCATCTGCTGATGATGCGCTCCGCAAGCTCCGCTCATGCCGCCTCCGCGGGAACCCTCGAGGCCCCGGTGAGCACGGTCCTGGGCCTGTCTGGCGGCCGACGGGCGAGCCGGTAGATCTTGCGCCACACGCTGCCGACCTGTTTGCCCAGCGGCCCGGTCGTGTAGTTCAGGCCGTACCGGTCGCAGATCTCCCGCACCCTCGGCGCGATCCGCTGATAACGCCACGCCGGGATGTCCGGGAAGATGTGGTGCTCGATCTGGAACCCCAGGTTCCCGCTGAGGATGTGGAACAGCTTCCCGCCGTCGATGTTGGCCGACCCGAGCATCTGCCGGTAGTACCAGTGCCCGCGTGACTCGTCCTCGCACTCGTCCTCGCTGAAACTGGCCACGCCGTCCGGGAAATGACCGCAGAAGATGATGCTGAACGCCCAGACGTTGCGCACCAGGTTCGCCACCGCGTTGCCCGTGAGCGTCGCCATCGCACCGGGCCCGCTCAACAGTGGGAACAGCACGTAGTCCTTGAGGGTCTGCTTGACCCCCTTGTGCCACATCTGCCTGCGGATGCCCTTGGTGTCCGACCATTTCCGCCGTCCGGACAGGAGCCGGTCGATCTCCAGGTCGTGCAGCATGACGCCCCACTCGAACGCCAGCATCAACACCACCGCGTAGACCGGGTTGCCGCGGTAGTACGGCCGCCAGCGCTGCTCGTCGAGCATCCGCAACAGCCCGTACCCGATGTCGCGGTCCTTGCCGAGGATGTTCGTGTACGTGTGGTGGACGTAGTTGTGCGTGTGCCGCCACTGCTCGGCCGGGCACACCGTGTCCCACTCGAACATCTTCGAGTTCAGCGTGGGGTCGCCCATCCAGTCGTACTGGCCGTGCATGACGTTGTGACCGACCTCCATGTTGTCGAGGATCTTGGCGACGGACAGCGCCGCGGTGCCCGCGAGCCAGGCAGGGGGGAACCACCCTGCCCACAGCAGGGCCCGCCCGAGTGCCTCCAGCCGCTGCCCCGTGGCGACGATGCCCCGGATGTAGGCGGCGTCCTCGTCCCCGAGGTCGTCGACCAGCTCGCGGCGGATCTCGTCGAGCTCGTCGGCCAGTGCGGCGAGTTGTTCCTCCGTGAGCTGGGGGGTACTCGTACCCATCGCCTGCGCTCCTCCGTGGTCAGATCGCTATCTCGACGTCACCGGCGGGGGTGTTGACGCACAACCGCACCTGTTCGTCCGGTTCCGCGCTGATCACGCCGGTGCGCACGTCCCGGACCGGCCCCTCGGGCTTGTGACTGCCGCACGTGTGGCAGATGCCCATCCGGCAGCCGAACGCCGGGCGCAGCCCCGCAGCCTCGGCCTGCTCCAGCAGCGTCCGCCCGTCACCGGGCACCCGGATCCCGCTGCGGGAGAACCACAGCTCACCGGCGACCGTCCCGGGGTCGCCGAGGAACGGTGCACCTGCCACGGTGAACCGCTCGATCCGCAGCCGGTCGCTGATGCCCTCCGCCGCCCAGTGCCTGCTGACCGCGTCCAGCAGCCCGGCCGGCCCGCAGACGAAGGCGTGCGCGTCGGCGTAGTCCGGGGTGATGGCCCGCAGGTGCTGAGCACGGAAGTGCCCGTTCCGCTTGCTGCCCGTGTACCGGTAGGTGACCGTGAACCGGGGGCAGGTCCGGGCAAGCCGCGCCAGCTCGGCCCGGTAGACCACGTCGTCCGGGGTGCGCGCGTAGTGCAGGATCGTCACCCGCCCCGGGTAGCGGACATCCCGGAGCGTGCGGGCGATGGACATCGTCGGGGTGATGCCGCTGCCGCCGCTGATCAGCAGGACGTGGGGGCCCACCTGGTCCGGCAGCGTGAACTCGCCCTCGGCCTGGGACAGGTGGACCAGCAGGCCCGGCCGGGCCCGCGTGGCGAGCCAGCGGGTCACCGTGCCGGCCGGGTTGACCTTCGCGGTGATCTCGAGCGGGCCCGCGCCTGCCGCGGACCCGGCGAGCGAGAAGCAGCGGATCCGGCGCACACCGTCGATGTCCACGCCGAACCGCACGTACTGGCCTGCCCGCGCACCGGCCCAGAGTCCGTTGGGGCGCAACGTCATCGTGACGGTGTCGGGGGTGCGCCGGGCGATCGCGACCACCCTGGCCCGCACGTCGCGCACCGACCACAGCGGGTTGACCAGGTTGAGGTACCGGTCGACGCCGTGCGGCTCGGCGAGTGCGGTCACCACACGGGAGGCGAGGAACCTGCGGGTGAGGCCGGTGTCGTGGTTCTTCATCAGAACTGACCGCAGTTGCCCGGCCCCGGCCGGCCCGCGAACACCTCGGCCAGCCAGTTGGCCGCGTGGTCGGTGGCGGCGGGCATCCCGAGCAGGTGGGCGAAGACGGGCAGGACGTCGAGGTCGTTGAACTGGACGGAAGTGCCCTGTGCGCACCAGTCCCGGCCCAGCTGCCGCGCCTGTTCGTAGGGGAGCACGTCGTCGGCAGGGCCGTGCTCGAGCAACACGGCGGCCTCGGGCTTGCGGGTGCCGATCAGGTTGTCGGCGACGATGGCGTCGAACGGCGGTTCGGCCAGGTAGTCGGCGACCGGCCTGCCGTCCACGGTGAGGTCGCTGGTCTGCCGGAACATGAACGAGAAGACGGCGTCGAGCGTGCACTTCCCGCGTGCTTCGTCGAATACCCGCCTGCCTTCGTCATTCGCGAGGTCGAGAATGCCGGAGTCCGGATAGGCCTCATTCAGCCCGACCAGGGCGAAACCGAGAAATCCGATGTAGAGGCCGCCGTCCAGGGATTCCGCCAGGACCGACATGTCCGCGGGCGGTGCGCCGACATAGGCCCCGGCGATGTCCAGTTCCGGCGCGTATTCGGGGGCGAGTTCGGCGGCGGCGGCCGAGGCACCACCGCCCTGCGAGTACCCGGCGATCCCGACCGGCCCGTCGGCGGGCAGCCCGGCGTCGTCGAGCCGTTGCGCGGCACGCACCACGTCCAGGGTCGCGTGCGCCTGCGACGCCCGGACCGCGTAGGTGTGGTCGCCCGGCGTGCCGAGACCCTGGTAGTCGGTCTGCGCGACGGCGAATCCCTTGCGCAGCAGGGCATCGACGAACAGCTTCTGGAACAGTGCCGCCGCGTCACCCGCCCCTTCACCGACCAGGGTCTTGGAGGTCGCGCACTGGTCACCGAGTCCCGCGGTGAACGGGGCGTAGGCCACGATCGGCCGCTCCCCGGGCCCGGACCAGGGCTGGCTCGGCACCAGAACGGTGCCGGTCACGGGAATCGGATCACCCGCGGTGTCCCGGGAGAGGTACATGATCCGGGTCGCGTCGGCGCCGAGGTAGTTGACCGGCGCGGACTTGATCACGTCACCGTTCGCCCCGGCGGGCAACGGACTGGGCGGCTGGTAGAAATCGACCTGGGCGACGGCCGAGGGGCCCGCGACGAGCAACGCGGCCGTCGCCACCGTGAGGACGGTACTGAGCGCACGCCGAACAGACATACCACACTCCCGGAATTGCACACTGGAATTCGAGGCCCATTTCTCGGTTTGCCGTCAACCACGTATACCGATCGGCGAACAGCCCGGGCAAGGGCACGGGAGACGGCTGCCCGAGAACTTGTCAGCGGGACACAGAGCAGGTCGCGGGACAGTCCTAACCCCGCGACAAAACTGTCGCGGGGTTAGTAAACGACCATCCGGAAATTGGCACGCCGACGCGTTCCGACGCGGGTGCCCGGGGTCACGCCGCGGCGCGCGGGACGTGGCGGCCCACGACATGCGGTGCCGTCGGCTGACTAAAGTATCGGCGTCTGCCAGTCATGAGGGGGCGTGGTCGCTGGTGCTGGGGCGGTTCGGAATCCTGTCCATCAGTCTTGGCGTCGTCATGATGACCGCGACGTCCGGCAGCACCACCCAGTTCGTCGGCCTCGGTCTGTGGTGGTTCGGCGTGCTGTTGCTCGTCCACTCGCTTCTCGGCGGCGGCCGTACCGCCTCGTTCCTCTGGGCGTCCGGGATCGCTGCGGCCGTGGTGGTGTACGTGACGGGCTGGGCGACGATGGTGACCGAGGGAGCCGGGAGGTTGGTCGTCGCGGCTCTGAGCGTGCTGCTCGTCGTCCCGACGCTGGTGCGATCGACGCGGCCGTCGCGCCGGACGGCAGCTCCCCGCCACACCGCCGACGGTCGGCTGCGGGCGGCGTTGGCGTGCTGGGAGGTCGCGCGGAACCAGCTGGCGGCGGGACAACCGCTGCGCGCCGGCCTCACCTACCAGGACGGCATCAACCACATCCTGACGTGCGTCAGCCTGACCCGGCTGGCGGAGGAACGCACGACAGCGTCGCCGCGGCCGGATGACCTCGTGCCCGTGTACCACGCCATGGGAGCGATGGGCCGGGAAGGCATCCCCGTGATGGAACAGGTCAACGCGACGACCCCCGTCCGGTTCCACGCACGCATGACACTCGCGGCGGCACACCTGGCGGACCCGGCGGAGGGCAAGCCGGAGCTGATCAAGGACGCACTGGCGGCCGATGCCGACTCGTCACCGCGACCCGACCTGAACGGGGACGGCCCGCTCTCGGCCGAGGCCCGGATAGCGGGAGCGGCCGAGGCGCGCTCACTCCTGGCGAGGCTCATGGTGGAGCGACCCGGTCTCCGCTGGGAAGCGGAACCGCCGTGGCTGATCGGAAGTGGCGGCCCGCTGCCCTTCGCGCGGGAGAGAAAGCGATTCCGGCAGGCCGTGCTGCCGAGCTGCGCTGGCCTGACTCCCGACGAGGAGATGAGGCAGCTCGCGCAGGAAAGCGTTCTCATGTATACGGAACTGTGCCAGGCAGTACCCGGTTACGAGTCGAACCGCGACGAGGCCAAGGACATCCTCGCCGCGATCCGGGCCTGAGGGATGATGCTCCGCCGGATCGTCACGGTGTCCTGGGGATGGTTGGCGGCAAGCACCGGGATGTTGTCCTCCTGGTGCGACGCGCCACTGATGGGAAGCGGATGGGTTTCCGTAACACGCGTGCGGGGGTTCCTGCCGTAGCTTCGACCGCTGGAAGCCGCCGTCGGCAGAGAGGTGACCAGTGGTGCGACGTTCCGGAGTTCTTCTCGCGGCGCTCGTGATGGTGGCGGGGTCGATTCATGCCGGGCCTGCCGGGGCGACGTCTGACGGGGCGGACCACCGGCGGGTCAGCACTGTCGAGTACGACCTGGGGGACACGGCGTTCACCGATCCGGAGACGGGGACGGTCAGTGAGATCCGGGCTGTGGTGCACCATCCGGTCCGGTGGCGTGGACAGCTGCCGCTGATCGTTGCGCAACACGGGTCCTGGTATGCGTGCACCGCTCCGGACGCGCAGGAGTGGCCGTGCGACAAGGGTGAGCCGTTCCCGGGCTACCGCGGTTACGACTACCTGGGTTCCGCACTCGCCGAGCGCGGCTTCGTCGTGGTGTCCATCAGTGTTGACGGCATCAACATGACCTCCTTCGACTACGGGGACCGGGCGCGTCTGCTCAACGAGCACCTGCGGCTGTGGGGCGAACTGGCGAGGGGTGCGGGGTCGCTGGCCCGGCGTCTTCCCGGTCTGGTCGGCCGTGTCGACATGGCGCGAGTGGGGACGATGGGCCATTCCCGGGGTGGCAAGGGCGTGATGTGGCAGGCGTCCGACAAGCACCGCTCGGCGTGGCCGGCTGGGGTACGGGTGCGGGCGGTGCTTCCTCTGGCGCCGGTGAAGTTCGACTGGCCGGAAGGCGACAACAGCGACACCCTGGTGACCAGAGTCCCGGTCGCCGTGGTCACCAGCGGCTGCGACGGCGCGGTGCACGAGAGGGGCCAGGAGTACCTGGACGACGCGGAAGGAACGACCAGGGAACCGGCGTACTCCGTGTCCCTGACGCACGGCAACCACAACTTCTTCAACACGCGGTGGACACCACCCAGCCCGCTGGGGGAGGACGACAGCACCTGCCCGCGCGAACAGATCAGCCCACGGCGGCAACAGAACGCCCTGGTGACCTACGCGACCGCCTTCTACGAGCGGCACCTCAAGGGCAACGCGGCGTTCGACGCCGTGCTGACCGGTGACCGGCCCCTGCCGCACGTGGACTCTGCCACTCGAGTGGTCGTCCCGGTCGGCTGAAGCCCTGCGAAAGCCGCCGGTGTGGCTGAAGCCGGTGACGACCGCACGATCGAGATCCCCGCGGACCACCGCCGCGGGTTCACCCGGCTGGTGCGGGAAGCCCAAGCCCGGCGCACGGTTCCCGCGCCGGACAGCGACCACGCCTTCCCGCCGTCGGGTGGGTTGCGCGTGTGCGGGTGGCGTGCGATCCCGAGCCCGACGACCAGTGCGCGTTTCCGCATGACGCCGTTCCTTCTCCGTGAGTGGGCCCGGTCAGTCCGGGATCACGACGGCGCGGGTGCGCCCGTGATGCGCCCACGCCTCGCCGACGCGGCTGAGCGGGTAGCCGGTGTACGGCGCGTCGAAGGTGCCGTCGGCGAACCGGGCGATGATCTCGGGAAGCTCGGCGATCATCGCGGCCTTCGAGACCGAGCCCGCGCCGCTGCCGCTGATCCGGATCCGCCTGCTGCGCAGCAGCGCCGCTGGCAGCGCCGCCTCGGTTCCGGCGAGCGAACCGATCTGCACGTAGTCGATCGCCGCGCTGTCGTCGTCCGTGCCGGTCCGTCCCAGTGCGGCGAAGGTGGCCTCGGCGACGGGGCCCCACACGAAGTCGAGCACGAGCGCGGGCGGTGCCTCGGCGACGGCGGTGGCGAGGGCGGTCGTCCCGGCGTCGCCGGCCGCGAGCGGAACGGTGACGGCGCCGAGTCCGCGCAGTCGCTCCAGCGCCTCGTGGTCGCGCCCCCACTCCGCCGGCGCCGACCCGGCCCGGTACTCACTCGCCGGACGCGATGCGTGGCTGGGTGAAGGTGCCGATCTGGTCAAGGCCGCTGGACACCTCCGCGACGACGGTGACCGGAGGTTCGAGCGACAGCTCGGCGTCGTTCTCGACGGGCTCGCGGCCCGGTTGCGCTGACGGCGCTGTCTCGAAGGCCTCCCGCTGATCAGGCGCCCCGGCACGTCGATCGTGGTGAGATCACCTCACTTCACGGGAATCGACTGCGCGTGGTGGAAGATGTTCGCCGGATCCCAGCGGTGCTTCACGGCGACGAGGTTCCGCTGGTTGTCGCGGAAGTTGTCGAGGAAGTAGAGCCACAGCGCGTCATCGACGTCACCCGTGGCGTGTGTGCCGAGAACGTTGTCCGGGTAGTTGTAGTAGGCGCCCGCAACCGTTCCGCTCGGATCATTGGCCGGGTCGGGAGTCCCGCCGTACTCGGCGTAGACCTCTCGGTAGAACTCGTTGATCCACCCCAGGTGGGCGTCGGCTTGGACGTCGTAGGGGGCCTGGTTTCCCTCGCCGGGACGCGAGGCGTTCAGCCAGTAGGTCTGATACTGCAGCTTCATGATCGCGTCGCGTTGGGGAACCGCGGTCGCGTCGGAAGCGACCCGGTTGACGGCACCCCCGTAACTGTCGACCTGCAGGAGACTCTGGCTCATATCCGACTCGGAGACACCGTGTGGGGTCGTGTTGAGCCAGCGGTAGATCGCAGCGACGTGATCCGGCGGGAAGGCCTTGTTCATGTACGCGGACTTGTACTTGCCGAACTGGTTGGGCCCCGAACCGTTCAGAGTCTGCAGCGCTTCGAGGTAGGTAGCGTGTTGCACGCTTTCGCTGCCGGTGAGGGCCGTCGTCCAGCCTGGATGGCCGCCGAGCGGGTCCCGCAACGGCGTGTGGTCGGCGATCGCCCCGAAGCGCGTTCGCGCTTCTGCGTACCGTCGCTCGACCTCGGCCCGGTGGTCGAGGTGGGTGGTCCCTTCCGGGGACACGGCCTGGACGATCATGCCGAGCTGCCCGGACGACACGTGCGTGAGCTTCAGCAAGCTGAAGTCGGTCTCGGGCATGTCACTCACGAACTCCGCGTAGCCGGCAAGCAGGTCCGCGAAGGAGTCGCTGTCGATCGAGGTCCAGTCCCAGGAGAGGGTGTAGATCGAAGCGAACTCCGGGGCATCGGGCAGCTCAGCGAAGTAGTAGCGCAGAATGACGCCGAAATTACCGCATCCGGCGCCCCGCAGGGCCCAGAAGAGGTCTCGTTCGTCGTTCGAGGTGCTCGTCGCCGACACGTGGTGCAGTTCGGCGCTGTTCGACGCCGCGTTCCAGGTCACGATGTCGACCGCGCTGAGGTGGTCGACGGTCAGGCCGCGCAACCGAGACAAGAGTCCGTAGCCGCCGCCGCTGATGTGCCCCCCGGCACCGACCGAGTAGCAGCTCCCCGCGGGAAGCGTCTTGTTGAAACCGTTCAGCAGGGCTCGGTAGACGGACCAGTTCTCACAACCTGCCTCGACGAAGAACGCGGCCCGTCGGTCATCCCAGCCGGCACGGTTCATCGAGGACATGTCGACGATGGCCTTGGTCGTGTCGTTGTATATGAAGTCCTCGTAGCAGTGGCGGCCGGACACGACCTTGACGTCGCGCCCGTAGCGGGAGATGGCTTCGCCGACGTGTGCGACAGCCTCAGCGTCGTTCTTGGGGACATAAACCGCCTCGAGCTTCGAGGCGAACCAGCGCCGGTCGAAGCCCTGCCGGTCGCTGAGCACGACGGGACGTGAACCGATGCTCGCGGACGAGGTGGACATGTTCAGGACTCCATGGTCGAGAAAGGACGGTGTGGTTGGGAAGCGGTGCCGCGAGGGCTTCAGTAGCCGCGTTCGAGAAAGTTCGCCTGGGCCTGGTCGTCGTATTCGATCGCGCCGACTTCCCAGTAGTTCTGCCAGTAGTTGGGCGTCTGGTTGCGTTGGACCATGCGATAGGTCCACTGAGCAGTCAGCAGCCAGAGCACCAGATTCCCGGAAAGCCCGCTGATCGGACAAACCGGCTCGGCAAAGCCCGGGATGTCGAGGACGCCCGCGCCGTCGCGGCTGTGCGTGTTGATGGCGACATCGACGTGGTCGCTGAGAGAGCCGCCATCTCCGTTTCCGTCGAAGGGGCCGAAGGCGACGACCATCGCGCCGATCTGCCTGGCGTACTGGGCGACCTGGATCTCGTCGCTGTTGTCGGGGCTGATCGCGCCGATGAGCACGATGTCGTTGGCCGTGAGCTGCGTCTTGTACAAGTCGTATGGCTGCATGATCATGCTGCCGGCGGCCGTCTCGTAGGCCTCGTTGACGAACATGTTCTGCGTGCCTTCGTAGGGCGCGCCGGCCTGTGGATGCCCATACACGAGAAGGCGCGGGTGGTCCGGGGCCTCCGCGAAGAGCAGGATGCGGTCGGTCCAGGCGCGCGCCACGCGATCGATCAGCTCGAATTCGTGCTCGCGGATCAGTTCGAAGCTCCTCAGGGCATTGTCGAGGTATTCGCGGGCCGCACCGGCGCCGTCGTCGGATCCCTTGGTACTGATCTGCTTGCACAAAGCGGCCGTACAGGCCCAGTAGACCAGGAACTGCGAGAGGCCGCTGGAAGAGATGATCTTGAACTCGGGAATCGCCGGAGTCGAGATCACGCCGCAGCTCCACGTGCAGCCGCTGTCGAGCACACGGTCGCAAATCTGCTCGAGCGAGGTGCTCATCTTGACCGGCAGGAAGGCGCCGATGGGGGTCTTGTAGAAGCGGGCATAACTGCAGGTGATGCCGACGGTGTACGCGCCTCGGGCGCGCGCTTCGTCCGGGCCGACATCGGGAATGGTTCCTTTGTCTGGGTTGATGAGCGATGCGCCGTTCGTGAGCAGGAAGTCGCCCGGCTTCATCTGGTTGTAATCCGCTGAGATGTTCCGGTCGGCACGCTGCGGCAGCACCGAGGGCTGCCCGGGAATGCCAGGGCTTGCCGCGAACATGGCGAAGTGTCCCACCAGGACGTGCGAGAAGATCCGGCCGCCGGAGGCCTGGCACTCGTAGGCGACCTTCATCGCCGCACAGATTGCAGTGATCTGGGTGTCTCGAATGTGTCGACCGATGGCCTCGATCTCCGCGTGGAAGAGTTCCATGTAGGGCGTGCCCGCGAGAGGAGGTCCAACGGAAGCGTCGTTCATGCGTGTTCCTTTCAGCTTTCGCGGCTGGGGACCACCTGGCGGGTGCGTGTTCGGTGATGGCGTGGGTGGGCGCGCTGAAGGGCCGATAAATGAATTTGTGTCGGGGTCTATCTGCGACACAACGTGAATCACTGTAGCAGGGCTGCCTCGGAACGATAGCCGCGTGCCGGCCATCTCACCTTATAGTGAACAAGTGGGATTCACTCAGTCGACCAGGAGATCCAGTCCGGCGCCGCAAATCCTTCAGTATAACTCCGGTCCGCGGTCGGCAATTCGCTCAATCCATCGAACGTGACCGCATATCACTCCGTTAGGCGATCCTTCTGTCCTGTCGCGGATTCCGGAAGGGGAGCGGCGTCACTCACACAGCCCACTAACGATTACCGTGAGTCGCGTTATGCGTCCAATACCCTGTGGCGGCGACCGCTGGGCGACGCGACGACGTGCCCAACGCCGACGTGTACGGTATCGCCGACGTGGCCGGATCTTCCTGGTGTCACGTCACCGCGGAGTCCGGACGTGCCGACCGCGGTCGTCGCTATCGTGGCCGGCATGGCCATCGCTCGCTTGCCCCTCATCGTCGTCGACTGTCCCGATCCTGGTGCGCTCGCCAGGTTCTACGGCGCGATGCTGGACTGGAAGATCGACGTCTCCGCCGACCGGGCTTCGGCTTGCGCTGAGGACGGCCAGTGCATCTCCTTCCACCGGGTGGACGGTTACAGGCCGCCGGTGTGGCCGACCCAGGAGCGGCCCCAGCAGATGCACCTCGATGTGATCGTCGACGACCTCGATGTCGCCGAGTCGGCAGTGATCGATCTCGGTGCCACCAGGCATCCGGACCAGCCCGGTACGTCCTACCGGGTCTTCCTGGACCCGGCAGGTCACCCCTTCTGCCTTTGCCTGAACTGATCCGGCCGGCACGCGGTCGTCCCTGGTGTCAGGTGCAGTGGTGCCGGCGGAGCAGCGGCCGCTGGCTGCCGTCGGTTCCGCTGAGCATGCCGACGGCCCACACGGCGTTCCGGTTCGTCGCGTGAATCGCGGTCAGCCAACCGGTGGTCGACGGCTCCACGGGTGCCGGTGCCGTCCACCGGCCGCGTTCGCGGCGCATCAGCAACGGCAGGGTCGTGCCGGGAACACCGGTGTCCCTGGCACCGACGAACCACACCTCGCCCGAGCTCACCGGGGCGACGTCGGTGAACGTGCCGGCCAGTCCGGGCGCCGGGTCCGTGTCGGACCACCTGGTGCCGTCCCAGTGCAGGGCCAGCGGGCGCCTGCCCGTCGTGTTCCCGGCGGTGCCGACCGCCCAGGCGTCGTCCGGTGCGGACGCCCGCACGTGGCTCAGGTCGGCGCCCGGCACGTTGTCGGCAGGTGTGTGGTGCCAGCCGGTGCCGTCCCAGTGCAGCAGCAACGCGCCGTTCGCGGTCCGGCCGACGGCCCACACATCACCAGCACTGGTGCCGCCCACCGCCGTCAGCACCGCACCAGGAGTGTCGTCGGCATCGACGAGGCTCCACTGGCCGCCGGCCCACCGCAGGACCAGCACCCGTGTGCTGCCGGCGACCGCGGCCCAGCCCACCGCCCACGCCTCGGCCGGGTTCGCCGCCCAGACTCCGAGCAGGGAGGTCGACGTCGCGCCAGGGACGGCGGGCACCGGCGACTCGGTCCACCCGGACCCGTTCCAACGCAGGACGAAACCCCTCCTGGTCGGGCCGCTGTTCCCGACCGCCCATGCCAGCTCGGGGGCGGGCGCGGTGACCGACTGCAGTTGGCTCCACTCACCGGGGCCCTCGACGGGTGTCGCTGTCCAGGAGTGACCGTCCCAGTGCGCGACCAGCGGTCCGCGATCGGTGGCGGCGCCGGTCCAGCCGACCATCCACGCGTCGGTCGCGGTCCGGGCAGTCACGTCGAGATATCCGGTGTGGTCCGGTGCCGGTGCGGGTGCGGTGACCGTCTGCCAGGCCGGAACGCACGGCGGAGGCGGCGGTTGCGGAGAGGTCGTGCTCTCGGGCGGCGCGGTCGTGGGCGGAGTGGACTCCGGAGAGCCGCCCGGTGCGGGTTCGGACGTGTGCGGTGAGGTGGTCTGGACCGCCCCGGGCGGGTGCAGCGCCTGGTCGAACACGGGTGTCACCGGGGGAGGCGTATGCCCCGGGCCCGGGGCCGGGCCGGCCGCGGACCGTGGTTCGTCGCGGTCCGGCATGGCCTCGGCGTGTCCCGTCGGGGGTTGGGAGGAGATCAGGACGGCCATCCCCGTCGCGACGAGGGCGACCACGCCGACGATCGCGGTGACCACCCGGCGCAGGAGCTCGGGATTGAGGTGGACGAGCTGGACGATCGTGTCCGAGCCCGGGACCCGGCCCAGCGTGGCGCTCACCGCCGCCCGCGCGCGGTCGACCGCCGAAACCGCACCGCCGGTCACGCCACCGGTCACGCCCGGGACGGCCGCCGACATGGGCAGGTCCGGCCGCCCCTCCCCGCCGCGGGTGACGATCGCCGCGATGGCTCGCCGTCGCTCCTCCTCGTCCTCCGCGAGCCCGTAGAGAGCAGGTCCGACGGCCCAGCGGCTGTACCTGCCGGCACTCTCCGCGCGGGGCGCGCAGCGAGGGCAGCCCGCGGCGTGGGCGAGCACGGTCCTGGTCCGGTCCGGGTTCAGCTCGGAGGACACTCCCGGCACGGGGTCCGCCAGCTGGGTGCAGTCGTCCCGCCCCGCCCGCACGACGACCAGCGCGACGATCGCCTCGCGGGTGGCCTCACGGGCCCGGTTGAGCTGCCGGTCGACCCGGTCGCCGGGTAGTCCGACGGCCGCGCCGAGCGCCCTGCCGACCACTGGCCTGCCCTGCTCGACACTCAGCCGCAGGTGTTCGCGCATCAGGTCGCGCATGGTGGGTTTGAGGCTGGCGACCGCTCTCCCGAGCGTCTGCCACAGCTCTCGTTTGCCGAGCAGGTACAGCAGGTCGTCGGGCACCTCCGGCGGCCCGGCGTCGCGAGCGAGTTCCAACGCGGGCTCCGCGGGCTGCCGCGACCGGTCGCGGCCCGACTCGGCGAGCTTGCGGCGCCGCGTGCCCTCGGTGTACCGCTCCATGAGCACGTTCCGCGCGATGCCGGCGAGCCATGCGTCCAGCACCTCGATCCGGGCGGACTTGCCGATGCCCTCGAGCGCGCGGGTGACGACCTCGCTGACGCTGTCGTCGATGTCCTCGCGTGCGGACAGCCGGGCGTGGAAGAAGGGGCGCAGCCTCGTGCGGCACCGCTCGAACAGTTCCCGGCGCGCGGCGGGCTCGCCCGCGCGGAGCCGCTCGAGCAGGTCGTCGTCGGTGTTCACGCGTTGCCTCCGAAAGTCGACCGAACACACCGTGAGACCAGTGGACGCCGCGGTCGAAATCTCCCCACTCCCGACCAGAATTCCGCCCGATCTGTTGCGAATGCAATCGACCATCCCGGTGACCGCCGTCAGCGGGGGAGGAAATACCGCGCACCGCCACTACCCCCTCATGAACACCCAGCCGAAGGAGGGACTCCGATGAACACGACATCGTGGTGGCGCCGGAAGTCCCCGGACCACCGCATCCCGGAGCACCGCACGATCGTCGTCGTCGACATGACCGGTTCGGGGAGCTGGCACAACCAGGTACAACTGCGGGCCCGCGCCGCGTTGACCGAGTCGGTCCGGGCCGCGCTGCGCGGCGCCGGAATCCCGCGCCATTCGGTAGCGGTGGAGGACCGCGGCGACGGGATGATCCTCCTGTTCCCCGCGACTGTCCCGAAGGTCGTGATCCTCGACCCGGCGATCCGCCTGCTCGCCGAAGGCATGAACGCCCACAACACGACGTCGGGAGATCCACGCATCCGCCTCAGGCTGTCCGTGCACGCCGGCGAGGTGCACCGGCACGGACGAGGCTGGGCGGGCAGCGACCTGAACACCGCATGCCGCCTGGTCAACGCGGGCCCGCTGTACGACCTGCTACGCAGGCACCCCCACACGGACCTGGCACTGGTCCTCTCCGACGTCATCTACCAGGGCACCGCGCGCCACCACTACCGCGACATCGACCCGGCCACCTACCACCCGATCTCCGTACAGGTCAAGGAACTGCACGCCACTGCCTGGCTCACCGCCCTGAGAACCACAGCTACGTGGTGACCAGCGCGCGCACGTTGGGTTCATCTGGTCAGCGGGCGCGGCCGTCGCGGAGCATGGTGACTGATTTCTCGACGCGTGCTGCTCGTGTCTCGGCTTTCTTGGCGCTGGTCACCTGGTGGACGTGCCATGACTGCTTGCTGTAGGACAGTGTGTTCCAGAACTTCCTGGCCGCCTCGTCCGCGGTGAGCGCGGCGGCGAGGTCTTCGGGTACCTCGATCTCACGGGGCTCGGTGTCGAGTTCCACGTCGACGTCGAAGACCTGTCCGGTTTCGATTCCGCTCTGCGCGCGCCGTTCGGCGCTCACACCGAGGAGAAACCGGCCACCCATCCTGGCGATCGAGGTCCGGAACGTGAAACCGTCGACGGTCACGGTCACCTTCGGGTGACCGCCTCCGCCCACACCCTCGACGACGTCCTCGGGCACCTCGAAGCCCGCGGTGGTCTTGCCGGTCGACTCCAGCTCAGCACGAAATCTCATACGGCCATGATGACAAGCCGGCTTCGCGCTCATGTCTCGCTTTCTCCACCCGGCCTACCGTCAGGCCGGGTTCGCGGGCAGGTGGATGGTGAACGTGGTGCCGGTGCCCGGCGTGCTGCGGACCTCGATCCGGCCGCCGTGCGCGGCGATCAGGTGATGGGTGATCGCCAAGCCGAGGCCGCTGCCGCCGGAGGCGCGGCTCCTCGACCGGTCGGCGCGCCAGAAGCGGTCGAAGATGTGCGGGAGCGACTCCGCGTCGATCCCGGAGCCGGTGTCGGCGACGTCGATGAGCACCTCGTCACCGGGCCCGCGGCCGGCCGACAGCGTCACCCGGCCACCGGCCTGGGTGTGACGCAGGGCGTTGGACACCAGGTTGCCGAGCGCCTGGCGCAACCGGGTGGGGTCGGCGGACAGGTCGGGTTCGCCGTCGATCGTGACCCGCAACGCGACGCCGGCCGCGTTCGCGTGGCCCTGGTGGGCCGAGGCGACCTGCGCCAGGATCGACCGCACCGACACCTGTTCCTGGTGCATCCGCAGCTTCCCCGCGTCGGCGAGGGCGAGGTCCTGCAGGTCGTCGATGATGTGCTGCAGGAGCACCGTTTCCTCCACCAGCGAGGCCACCAGTGCGGGCTCGAGGTTCGCCATCCCGTCCTGCGCGGCCTCCAGCCAGCCGCGGATGTTCACCAGCGGGGTCCGCAGCTCGTGCGCGACATCGCTGACCATCGTCCTGCGCTGCCGCTCGGCGGTCTCGATCTGCTCGGACATCCGGTTGAACGCCGTCGCCAGCTCGCCGATCTCGCCGCGGGCGGTGGTCTCGACGCGTGCGGACCGTTCGCCGTCGCCCATCTTGCGTGCCGCGGAGGTGATCGCGTGGATGGGCCGGACGAGGCGGGTGGCGGCGAGCGCGGTCACGCCGACCGTCAGCACGAGCACGGCCAGCGCCGTCCACGCGATCCTGGAATAGCCCACCGTGGACAGATCGAACCGGTCGGCCCGCGCTCCCGGTTTCCCGATGTACAGGTAGGCGGGCGCGGACACGTGGGACGCGAGCTGTTCGCGGCGCGCGGAGTCCACGCAGCGCTGGTCGTCCGGCGCTGGGCGCAGCTCGTCCGGCGAGACCAGCTCGGCAGGCAGCGTGGGCAACGGCGCCTTGCCCTGCCGGTCGAGGCACGCGTTGACCAGCGTCAGCAGTTCGGTGCTCGCCGCGGTCTCGGTCGTGGTCGTCGCCGCCGGTCTCGGACAGAAGTCGGCGTGTTCGGACGTCGGCGGGACCTCGACCCGGACCGGGCCGGCCACCGGTGAACTCTGGTCGTCCGACGGCCGCAGCGCGACTGGCGGTGCCTGGTCGACCGGCGCCCCCGGATCCAGCGTCGTCGTGTCGCGGGCGGCGCCGGTCACCTCGTCGACGGCCGAGCGGCCGTTGGGCTTCTCGACGATCACCCCGTCGCGGCCGAGCCCGCGCAGGCAGGTCAGCTGCGCCTGCGCGGCGCGGCGCAGCCCGTCGCGTTCGGCGGTGGTCAGGCGGTACGGGCCGACGGCGCGCGCGTCGATGCCGGACTTCCCGGCGTCCGGCTTGAGCACCGGGTCGACCGACAGCGGATCGACCACCGCGGACGGTGTCCTGGGCAGTGGCGACTCCGGTGCCCCGCCGGAGTCGGCGATCGGCGCCCGCGACGGGGTCGTCACCGTGATGTGCCGTCCGGTCTCCCTGGCCACGCGGTCCACCAGCACCCGCACACCCGACCAGTTCCTGTGGGTGGCGGCGTGGCCGAGCAGCAGGTCGTAGATCTCCGCGTCGGTGGCCAGCGACTCGCCGATCTCCTGGTTGATCGCGCCGCTGGTGCTCTGCGCGGCCAGCCACGCCGAGGCGCCGACCGAGCAGCCGGCCACGACCACCGACATCGCGAGCAGTCGCGTGAGCAGGCTATGCCGTCGGGTCATCGGCGCCGATGTCCCTCAGCTTGTAGCCGACCCCGTACACGGTGAGCAGGTGCACCGGGTTGCGCGGGTCGGGTTCGAGTTTGCGGCGCAGGTTCATCATGTGCACGTCGACCGTGCGCTCGGTGACGAACTTGTCCATGCCGAACGCCTGGCTGAGCAGCTGGCCCCGGCTGAACGTGCGGCCGGGTTCTGCGACCAGCACCGCGAGCAACCGGAACTCCGCAGGGGTGCAGTCCAGCGCGACGCCGCCGAACGTGACCTCGTGCCGCTGCTGGTCGACCACCAGGTCCCCGGCCGACAGCACCTGCTGTGCCCGGCCGCCCGCGCGGTGGGAGCGGCGCAGCACCGCCCGGACGCGCGCCGCGAGCTGTCTCGGGCTGTAGGGCTTGGTGATGTAGTCGTCCGCGCCGAGGTCGAGGCCGAGCAGCACGTCGTCCTCGGTGGTGCGCGCGGTGAGCAACACGATCGGGACGTCCGACTCGGCACGCAGCACCCGGCACACGTCCAGCCCGTCGACCCTGGGCATCATCACGTCGAGGACCACGAGATCGGGTTTCCTGCGCCGCGCCTCGTCGATGGCCGCCCGTCCGTCGTGCACGACGATCACGGTGTGGTTGTCGTGCACCAGGTACCGCCGGATCAGTTCGGCCTGTTTCGGATCGTCCTCGGCGACCAGCACCTGTGCGTACACCCCCGCATTATGCGTGCTGTCCCGCCGGGGATCTCGTGACCGCCCGCCGCGGCCGCGAAACCGAACAGGTTCTTCATATTCGGCACACAAGATCCTGAAACCGGCTCCCCAGACTGATCGTCGTCCGGCAACGGCCGGACACGTGGGCCGAGGAAAGGACAACCATGAAGCTGGGCCGAGCATGCGCCGCGGGAGCCGTGCTGTGGGCGGTGGCACTGCCGCTGACCGCCGGGACCGCGCTGGCCGACCAGGAGCCCGCGCCGGTGGCGGAACAGCCTGCGCCACCGGTGGCGGACCCGACGGCGGCGCCGTCGGACGCCGCACCGCCGTCGGCCCTGCCGGACGACCCTGCTCCGGTGACGGTCAGCGTGCCGCCACGTGACGCTCAGGTGCCCGTGCGGCCGGAGGGGGCGCCGGAGACCGGCGGCGGGCCGGAGGAGCCGGGCATCGGCCTGGCCGTGACCGGTGGTGCTGCGGCGGTCATCGCCGCGGGCGGTGCCGCGCTGGTGCTGCGCCGCCGCCGTGCGGGTGCGCGGTAGGGCCGGGGATCCACATTGCGGTTCCGCACCACGGGAACCCGGGGAGGCCGCGGCGTGCTCGCGGCCTCCCTGTTCCTCGTCGTACTCGTCCTGACCGGCTGCTCGGCAGCCGATACCGCAGCGCAGCCGGCACCGCAGCCGACCCAGCCGGCGTCACCGCGATCCGAGACACCGCCACCACCCGCCAACGAACCGGGCACGCTCTCCCGGTCGCGCCCGGTGTGGATCGACGTGCCCGGCATCCGCGCGCACTCGTCGCTGGTGCCGCTCGGCCTCAACGCCGACCGGACGGTCGAGGTCCCGCCGGTGGACCAGCCGATGCAGGCCGGGTGGTACGAGCACAGCCCGACACCGGGCCAGACCGGTCCCTCGGTCGTCCTCGGTCACGTCAACGGCGGCGGCCAGGACGGCATCTTCGCGCGCCTGCACGAGCTGGCGCCGGGTGACGAGATCCGGATCGGCCGCGAGGACGAGCAGGTCGCCCGGTTCGTGGTCGAGCGCACCGAACAGTTCCCGAAGACCGAGTTCCCCGCCGACGAGGTGTACGGCGACACGACGTCACCGGAGCTGCGGCTGATCACGTGCGGTGGCTCGTTCGACGAGACCGCGAACAGCTACCGCGACAACGTCATCGTGTTCGCCGTCTTCACCGGCGTGGTCGACGCCACCGAACCAGGGTGACGCGAGCCGAACCGGCGGAAGACCGGTCGCGTCCACGAAGGACTGGTCGGGTACGCCGGTCATGACGCCCTGGCCGGGCTCGCGTCCCACACCGCGTCGAGTGGCCCCGGTAGCCGTAGTTTCCAGCCGTGCGGCGCTGCCTGCCAGCCAGGTGCCGGTAGCAGGCCGGGCATTCGTTCGAGCAGGACGTCCAGTGCGGTGCGCGCCGTGGCGGTGACCAGTGGATGTGCCGGGCAGTGGTGTGGTCCGGTGCCGAAACCGAGGTGGGTACGGACGTCGCGGTACAGGTCGAACCGGCCGGGATCGAGGAACATCGTCTCGTCGCGGTTGGCTGAGGCGATGGCCGCCGCGATCACGCTGTTCGCCGGGATCTCCCGTTCGGCCAGCACCACGGCACGTGTCGTGCGCCTGCCCAGCACGCCCACCGGTCCGCTCCACCGCAGAGCCTCGTACACCGCCGCGCCGAGCAGTGAGCGGTCGGCGCGGACCGCGGCGAGTTGGTCTGGCACGGACCACAGCGCCAGCAGTGTCCAGCCCGCCAGCCAGCCCGGCTCGATCACGCTCAGCCCGAGGTGCTTGAGCACCGGCACCACGTCGGCGTCCGGTCGCGCCTCGCCGCGCCGGTTGTGGTGCAGCAGGTGGGAGGTCACCGACTCGTCCGGTTGCTCGCGCAGCCGGTCGACCACCGTGGTCACCGCCTTGTCCTCGGCCATCAGCGGCGCTGCGGCCTCATCCACTCCCGGATCGCGACCGAAGTTGTTCGCCACCCTGGTCAGCAGGTTGCCCCAGCGGCGCATCGTGTCGGCGCCGTCGGGATCGAGCCCGAGCAGTGTGCACATGGCGGTGACCGCGACCGGTTCGAAGTAGTCCACGGTCAGGTCGGCCCGTCCGGACGGGCCGACCTCGTCGGCGACCCGGTGGGCGACCGGGCGAGCGATGGTGTCGACGAAGTCGTTCACCCGGTGGGGGTCGAAGTCGTGTCGGAACGCTTCCCGCACGTCCTGGTGGGACTCGCCCTCCCGCATCAGCAACGGTGTCCCGCCGCACAGACCGAGCATCGGCACCCCTGGCTGGTCGGTGGTGAACCGCTCCACATCAGTCAGGACCGTGTGCACGTCGTGCCAGCGGCTGACCAGCCACTGGCGGATCTCCGGTACCCAGGTGACCGGTTCCTTCGCGCGTAGCCGGAGGTAGGCGGGGTAGGGGTCGATCTCCAGTTCCGCGATCGTCACCATGGTGTCAGTCGGCGAACGTCAGGACGGTCGCGACCTCGGGCAGGGGGAACGGGTGACCGGCCAGGCGTTCGGTGTGCTTGACGAGGCTTTCGAGGAACCTCGCCGCGAGGTCGAGGGTGAACCCCTGCCTGCAGACCACGCGGATGACGTCCACGTGCTCCAGGTTGGGCGGCAGGCTGTAGGCGGGCACATGCCAGCCGTCACCCTTGAGCGCCTCGGACAGGTGGTACACGGTGAAGCCGTCCGCCTCCGGGTCACGAAGCCGGAACGCCACCACCGGCAGGTCCTCACCGTCGCTGATGACCTCGTACGGGCCGATCGCCTCGACGCACTTCGCGACGTACCGCGCGGCTTCCTGGCAGCGTTGGGCGATCAGCTGGAAGCCCGTCATGCCGTTGCGCAGGAACTCGTAGTACTGCGCGATCACCCCGGAGGCCGGCCGGGAGAAGTTCAGGGTGAACGTGGGGTGGTGGCCGCCGAGGACGTTGCAGTCGAAGATGAGTGACTCCGGCAGGTACTCCGGATCCCGCCACAGACACCACCCGGAGCCGGGGTACACCAGTCCGAACTTGTGGCCGGACGCGTTGATCGACACCACCCGGGGCAGCGCGAAGTCCCAGGCGACGTCCATGTCGAGGAACGGCGCGACGAACCCGCCGCTGGCCGCGTCGACGTGCAGCGGCACGTCGACGCCCCGGTCTGCCGCCACACCGTCGAGAGCGGCCGCGATGTCGGCGACCGGGTCGTAGCGCCCGTCCTGCGTGCTGCCCAGCACCGCGACGACGCCGATCGTGTTCTCGTCGACCGCGGCCGCGGTGAGCGCCGGGTCCAGGGTGGTGCGGCCCTCCTCGAGCGGCACCATCCGAGCTTCCACGTCCCAGAAGTTGCAGAACTTCGGCCAGCAGACGTGCACATGGGTGCCGAACACCATGTTCGGCCGGCCGGTGCCGCCCCGCTCCCGCCACCGGCGCAGCATGGCCAGACCGGCGAGCATGGCCGCCTCCGAGCTGCCGCTCGTGGAGCAGCCGATGAACCGCCCGTCGTCGTCGTGCCACAGGTTCGCGAGCGCGTTGATGCACTCCTGCTCGATGAGGGAACTCGCCGGGTACTCCTCACGGTTCATCAGGTTGATCGACGCGGTCTCGGCGTAGATTCGTTCCAGCTCGGGCTCCGCGGTCGTCGTGCAGAACGTGGCGAGGTTGAGCGCCGCCCGCCCGTCGAGCAACAACCGGGACCGCACGATGCCGGCCGCCACTCCCGCGGGCATCGACTTCTCCGGCAACCGGCCTTTCGGGACGACGTCCTCGTCGATCCGCTGTGCGAACACCGGAGCCAGCTGCAGATCGTGCTCATCGGTGATCACGCGTTGCAGGCTCATGACAACCTCCGAAATGCCTTGGGTTTTACGAGAGGATCGGCCGGATGGCGCGTCGTCGGTCAGCTGACTCGGTGCGGTCCCGCGGCGACAGGACGATGGTGTCAGTTGGTGCAGAGGCAAGGGAACATCACCGACAACTCACAACCCGGATAGGTGGACCTGAAACCTCCGCTGGCTGACAGCGCACTCACGTAACGTCGACACGTTCCGGTTGACCTCTCGATGTGACGCCGCACGTTGCGCCACCCGGGCCGGGAACCATCACCGAAAGCAGCCGCTTCACTGTCGAACCTCGAACCAGCGGGTTCACCGTCCGCTCGACGGCAGAATGCGGTGCCGGCATTGGTGATTGCACTGGTTGTCGCGAGGCGATATACGCGGCCGATCGTTGAACCGAAGAAATGGTCGGGGGAATGGCCGGGGCGTGCCAACGGAACATCGAATCCCCTGAAGGCAGCGCGAAAGAGCGCGAGGAGAGGTCAGGTTCCACAGAAGGTCTGGTACGTGGCGCCGAAGTCCACGGGCGCGGGGGTGGCGTAGCGCTCGAGGCCGGGGCGTTGTTCGCAGGGGCGGTTCAGTGCGGCCAGCAGGTGCTCGAACGAACCGTGGTCACCCGTGGTCGCGGCGGCCAGGGCCTCCTCGACGAGGTGGTTGCGGGGGATGTACAGCGGGTTCACGCGGTCCATCGCGTCGGCGTCCGGGCCGAGCGACCGCCAGCGGGTCAGCCAGTCGTCGATCGCCGCGAGGTCGAGGAACAGTTCTCTGGCGGGTTCGGCGTCGCCGCGTGCGGCCGCGGCCAGGCGGCGGTAGAACGACGTGTGGTCGACGTGGTTGGCCTGGAGAAGGGTGAGCAGCTCGGCGGTCAGCGTCTCGTCGAGGCTGTCGGTCAGTCCGAGTTTGGCGCGCATGCCGGCCGACCAGGCGGCGTCGTACCGCGGGCGGAACGCGTCGAGTGCCTCGGTCGCCACTGCGATCGCCTGGTCCTGGTCGTCGGCGAACAGGGGGAGGAGGGACTCGGCGAGTCGCGCGAGGTTCCACTCCGCCATGCGCGGCTGGTTGCCGTAGGCGTAGCGCCCGCCGTGGTCGATGGAGCTGTAGACGGTGGCGGGCTCGAACGCGTCCAGGAACGCGCAGGGCCCGTAGTCGATGGTCTCGCCCGAGATCGTCATGTTGTCGGTGTTCATGACCCCGTGGATGAACCCGGCGAGCATCCACCTGGCCACCAGCGACGCCTGGGCGGCGACCACCGCCTCGAACAACGCGAGGTGCGGGCGTGCCGCCTCGGCGGCGGCGGGGTGGTGCCGGGCGATCGCGTGATCGGCGAGACGGCGCAGCAGGTCGAGGTCGCCGGTGGCCCGTGCGTACTGGAAACTGCCGACGCGCAGGTGGCTGCTCGCGACCCGCGCCAGTACGGCCCCCGGCAGCAGCGTGTCGCGGCGCACCGGACGCCCGGTCGCCACCACCGCCAGAGCGCGGGTCGTGGGGATGCCGAGTGCGTGCATCGCCTCGCTGACGACGTACTCGCGCAGCATCGGACCGACCGCGGCCAGGCCGTCGCCGCCACGGGCGAACGGGGTGCGCCCGGAGCCCTTGAGGTGCAGGTCGCGCGGGTGGCCGTCGGCGTGGGCGAGCTCCCCCAGCAGCAGCGCGCGGCCGTCACCCAGACGCGGTGAGTACTGGCCGAACTGGTGTCCGGCGTAAGCCTGCGCCACCGGGGTGGCGCCGTCGGGCACCTGGTTGCCGACGAGCAGGCGAACTCCCTCGGGGCCGCGCAACCAGGCGGGGTCGAGGCCGAGTTCTGCGGCCAGCGGCTCGTTGAGCACGAGCAACCGCGGTGCGGGAGCCTCCTCGGCCTGCCACGGCACAGCCATCTCGGGCAGGGCACGGGCGAAGTGGCCGCTCAGGGCAACGGTCGGCGGGGCGATGCTCACGCCATCAACCGTACGTGCCACGTGCACGGCTGTCGGGTGGCCGGGGTCCCGCCGGCCGCTGCCCACCGCGTGCTCAGCGGACCATGATGCTGTCGATGAGCGTCTCGTCGGTGCCGCCGTCGGCCTGCTGGGATCGGAACTGCAGTGCGGCGACCGGTCGGCGCGGGACTGCTCGCACTGGTCCCGGCGGCGTGACCCGGGTGATCACGC
Organism: Actinophytocola algeriensis; assembly: GCF_014203735.1. Classification (GTDB taxonomy): domain Bacteria; phylum Actinomycetota; class Actinomycetes; order Mycobacteriales; family Pseudonocardiaceae; genus Actinophytocola; species Actinophytocola algeriensis. The sequence goes on from NZ_JACHJQ010000005.1 coordinate 444,552, forward strand.
CGCGGCCGGCAGAAGCCGCGATGTGACGGTTGAGTGAGCCAGGCGCCTCGTAGCGCATCGCGGTCCGGTCGTCAGCGGGCTGACCCGGTCAGGCCAGGGGCGCCTGCTGGTGCGCGGTGCCTTCCATGGTGGTGCGGGGCGTGGTCTGCCATTCGGTGATCTGGCGGACCACCCGGATCAGCAGGATGCCGGCGACGAGCGTGAGGCCCGTGCTGATCGTCGAGTAGACGGCGATCGTCTCGAAGTAGCCGACGGTCACGTCGCTCGTGTTCGTCTGGAGGCGGAGGAGGTACTGCATGGCGTAGTTGGCGATGAGGACCAGCCACCAGGCGCGGACCAGTGGGCTCAGGGGCAGGGGGTCGATCTGGTGCTGGTCGGCCGGTACGCCGGGGCGGCTGGCGCGCCAGATGTCGTCGACGATGCGGCGGGGGAACCAGAGGTTCACGACCGGGCAGAACCAGGCGCCGATGGTCCAGCCGCGGCCCATGCGGTGGTGGACGCCGGACAGGCGTTCGGAGTTCACGCGGGCACGCCACAACCAGGTCAGGAACACGGTCACCGACGCGACCATGGCGAGCAGGCTCACCCAGACCGCGGTGATCGTGGCGTCGTCGGCGGCGTACAGGTCGCTGTCGGTGACCCCCGGCAGGCCGGCGACGTAGTCGGCGACGACGGAGTGCGCGTTCCACGCCGTCCACGTCCCGTACAGGTTGGTGGCGCAGACAGCGCCGATGAGCACGGACGCGGCCGCGGCAAGGGTCCGGACAGGCGTGAGCGGAGGCGGTGTGTACACAGTGATCCCCAGACGAGTCGAAACGAGTCACCTGCCCATCGCTCCGGCCTGATCAACTGTTTCACTCGCCACGGGCGAAGTGTTCGCCTGTGTCGGGGCCGCGTGGTCGGACTGCTACACGAGGATCGTGGGGTGGGCAGCCCGTTCGCCCCGGGTGGCCAGATCCCCGGGTGTTCTCTGACGGGACCGGTCCACGCCAAACCCCATGTGGTAGCGGGAGAAGCGGACGCCGGGCGTCACTCCGCCGCGGCAACCCGAGCGTCCGTCGAATGTGGACGCGGTCCACATCCTGGCCACGCTCGCCGGTGGACGACCAGGCCGACATCCCCGTCCCGCCACCGGACCGCCGCCCGCCAGGACCTGGTCCTCCGTAGCGCCGCGACCTGTCGCGGGGTCCTTTCGGTTCAGTGGCAGACATCGTGCGAGACTGCTACGCGGTGAACGCCACCGAAGAGCCGCACACCACCACGAGGGACATGTCGATGGTTCCCGAAGATCTCGCCGTTTGGCGCCGCCGGCAGGATGCGGGCGAGCCGAACCCCTGGTCGGATGGCCTGCGCCTGCTTGCCGACGACGAGCAGCCCGCGGCGCTGGACACCGGCTACCTGACCGCCGGGGACCTCGCGAATCCCGACATCGCCGCCAACGTCAGGGCGATCGAGGAAACGGCCGCGCTGATCACGTGGGTCGCCGAAGATGAGGACGAGGGCCAGGCGTTCGGTTACTGGCGTGGCCCGAACGACCTTCCGCTCGCCGCGGCGCCCGTCGTCAGCCTCGACAACGAGGGCCAGTTCCAGGTCCTCCGGGGCACCAACCTCAGCGAAGCCCTGAGCGACGAGTACGGCCAGTGGGCCGACGACGGCTATCCCGGCCTGGTCGCGCGGTGCCGGTCCCAGGGCGTGACGATCAGCGCCGAGGATCCCGCCGAGCTCCCGGAGCCGACGGTGTCGCCGACCCCGGCGGAGCACCACGTCGCTCGCTACCGCGAGTTGCTCGCAGGCAGTTGACCCGGGGGTCCAGCCGATGACTGACGAGATCGTCGATGCCAGTCCTGAGCAGGTGGTGGCCGTCATCGAGCAGATGGCCGACCTGCCGTGGCCGGACGGCGACGAGTGGCTCGAATGGGAGATCGACGGGCTCGAAGGGCAAACCAGCTTCCTCATGCACGTGCTCCCCCTCGGTGCCACCTCGGACGCGGCGGCCCTGACGTCCTTGACGACGCCCCTCAGCAAGCTGGCCGACCAGCGCTGGGGCGTCCGCTACCGCTTCGACGCGACGCGCTTCACCGACGACGCCGACACCGATCCGGCGTCGTACGACCGGCGCAGCGCGCCCGCGAGCCTGGTGCGAGCGCTCGGCTCGGACAACGCGGCGTGGTGGCGGTCCGGGAGTGACGCCGTGGTTCTCGTTGACAACTCAGCTGCCGCGCCGGAGACCAGCAAAGCCGCCGTGCTCGTGCTGCCGGCGCAGTGGCTGGCCGGGCCGGGTGCTGAAGAGGACGCGCTCCGGTCCCCACTCGTCGCGGACTTCCTCTCCGGCGACAAGGACCGCGTCCTCCCTGCGTTGTGGGCGGTCTTCGCGACCCGTGATCCCGAGATCCTGGCGCCGCTGGCACGCGCGTTGCCTGCCATTGAGAAAGCGACCGCGGACACGGAGCTCGGCGGCATGCTCGCGTCCAACAACTCCAACCTGGACCACGTACTCGACCGGATCTCGCTGTTCGGCAAGGGCGCCTGCCTCTGCGCCGCCTACTTCTCGCACCAGTTCTACGATCCCGAGAAGGAGGCGCATCGGCGGCACGTCCGGATCGTGGAGACGGTCCCCAACGACGGGCAATGGGTGCCCGACCGCATCTGCGAGTGTCGCGACTGCGGCAGGCGGTTCCAGGTCGAGAAGGGGGAGTACCACTACACCTGGTGGAAGTGGACCGAGGTCGCCCAGCTCGGGGGAAAGCATGCGTGAGGTTGCTGGCGTCACCTTGCAGGGCATCAAACGCACCGAACAGGCGACGGATCACCGCCGCAGACGACGCTGAGTGTCCAGCCGGGTGAGCATTGCTTCGCCATCTCACAGACGATAATCTTCACCCATATCGACTGAGATGAGGGGGAAGCTTTACATGCGATGGAAGATTCCGGCCAGCGTGCTATTGGTACTCGCTTTATTGATCCCGGCGTCAACGGCGGTGGCGCAAACCGGATCGTCGAGGCTGGACGAGACAACCTGTCAAGCGGTCGTGTACACGGATATTCGTGAGCTTTTCGTCGTTGACTTGGATACCGCGTCCGATCTCGAGATCCGGATGCTGGCCAACCGAATCTCTTCTGTGGCCGGCGCCGAATCGTTGACCGGGTTGTATGAAGCTGTGCAGGAGCTGCTGAGGAACGGGTCGCCTGATGAGATCCGCGCGTTCCTCCAGGAAGGCTGGCAGACCCACTGGACAATAGATCTGCGAGTTACGGTGCTCCGCACGATGGGAGATCCGGCCGCCGGTGCCAACGTGCGGGCGGCAGCGCAAGAAGCGCTCGACGACGGAACCATCGACACGTTCCTGACCTACCTCAATCACGGCCTGTACGTCGCACGCGCGCTAGACGCCGGGTGGTCCCTGGAGGTGCACACGGATATCCGTGGGCTTTTCGTCGTTGACTTGGATACCGCGTCCGATCTCGAGATCCGGATGCTGGCCAACCGAATCTCTTCTGTGGCCGGCGCCGAATCGTTGACCGGGTTGTATGAAGCTGTGCAGGAGCTGCTGAGGAACGGGTCGCCTGATGAGATCCGCGCGTTCCTCCAGGAAGGCTGGCAGACCCACTGGACAATGGATCTGCGAGTCACGGTGCTCCGCACGATGGGAGATCCGGCCGCCGGTGCCAACGTGCGGGCGGCAGCGCAAGAAGCGCTCGACGACGGAACCATCGACACCTTTCTGACCTACCTCAACCACGGCCTGTACGTCGCACGCGCGCTTGACGCCTGCGAGTCTCAGCCGGCGTAGTCAAGCGCCATCATCCGTCAGGCGGCGATCTACTACACGGCCGCCTTCACCTCAGCACTCGCCGCGAAACGAGTAAAAGAGACTATGGGGACTGCAGGCGACCACGCCGTGCAGAGCAAGTGCATACCAGACCCCATCGTCGCGCCCGAGTCGTGAGGTGAAGGCGGCACGTTCTCCGGCTGTCGCGGAGCAGAGCAGTCGTCGGCAACCGACACCAGTGTCACGTCGTCCCAACGGGATACGAACCTACTCAAGATCCTGACGCGTGGCCGCCGACGTTGTAGGGTCCCGGCGTGCATTTACTCACCGCCGCGCAACAGGACCGGCTGCGGCACCTCGCTCGCCGCAGCCCGGCGTTCATCGGCATGCGGGTCGTCGTCCACGACGACCATGTCGAGGTCACCCACCCCGAGTCGCTCGTGCTCGGGTTCGAGTCGCTTTCGGCGGCGCTGGCGGGCGCTCCGGCCGGGCAGTGGCCGGAGCTGGTCGACGAGCACTTCCGGCGGATCATCGCCCACGGGACGGCGGACAGGTCCGACGTCGAAGGGCCGACCGAGGCCGTGCTCCAGCGCACCTATCCGCACCTGGCCCTCTCGGACAGCGAGGCGTCGGAGGTGGCGTCCTACGCCGACGAGATCACCCCCGGTCTGCTCCGGGTACTCGCCTTCGACCGGCCCGACGTCATCGTGACCATGACGGACGAGGACGTGCGGCGGCACGGCTACGACCGGCTTTACGACGCCGGCATGGAGAACCTGGCGAAGGAAGTGCCGGACCGGTGCGTCGAGGTCGACGGCGTCTACTACCTGCGGGGTTCGGACTACGTCGCCTCGCTGGTGCTGATCATCCCGTGGGTGATCGAGGCCGTGACCGGGGTGGCCGACGCACCGTACGGCGCACTGGTCGCGATGCCGGCCCGCGACCAGTTCATCTTCCACGTCATCCGGGACCGGGACACCGCGGGAGTGCTGGCGGCACTGGACGAGGTCGGGCAGCTCGCCGCCGAGTGCTACGCGAACAGTGCGTACCAGCTCAGCTCACTGGTGTACTGGTGGCGTCCCATGCCCGTGGGTGCGCTCGAGATCGTCGGGTACCACAACGGTGCGGGTGTGGTCACCGACTACTCGGACGACTTCGAGGACGTGCTCTTCACCGTGGGGCTGAACTAAGGCATCGCCTGCCCCGAGCCGCTACCTGGACACAAGAGGTTCATCGTGCGATGGACACCGAGTTGCCGTCGCTGCTTGCTCGGTGGAACACCGAGCCGCCGCTCACCCGGTACGTCCTCGGATGCGTTGCCGCGCACTATCCGCATCACGGTCGGCTGATCACCGGGCAGGTCAGCGACATGAGTTCGGACTACGCCGGCACCCAACCAGGCGTCTACCTGAAGCTCGCAGAGGCGTTGCTGCGTGCCGACGACACGCAGACGTTCACCATCGCCGCGGATATCATCAGCTGGGCTGAGGACCTCGACCCTGGCTGGCTCGACGCGCCAGGTGTCAGCCCCGCGCTGAAAGGCACGCACACCTTGGCCATGGGTGCACCTCGCGCGGCGAACACCACGGCTTGATCGACGCGGCCGCCACGGCCGGTGGGCCCCGCTCCCGCGTCCGCCGCGCACCGAGGACAGCACCCAGAACGGGATCTTGAACAGGATGTCGAGCAACAGACGCAAGACGAAGACGAAGCCTGGCAGGGCAGTCGGCACCAAACCGGTCACACAGCGCCCACCCGTGGCCCCGGAACCCGAAGCCCCGGAGGCTCCTCTCGAAACGCGGGAGAAGCCCTACCGTTGGGCCGTCGGAGCCGTGCTCGTGGTCTGCGCGGTAGCCGTCACACTGGCGGTCGCCAGCGGACGATTCGTCCCGTTCATCCGGCAGCCGTTCGACCTGTGGGAACGGTGGGCAGGCGGGGAACAACTGGCTGACACGCGTCTGTGGGGCTGGCCGCTGTTGGGCTGGGGTCGATTGGGCAAGGTGTTTCAGTTCCTCGCCGGGCTCACCATCGTCCTCGATCTGATCGGCCCGGAGCCCCTTCGTGCCTTCGGTGCCCGGCTTCGCGAAGTGTCGTGGCGACAGCTTGCCGACAAGGCCGAGAAGTTCGTCATCGCAATCACCGCATTGTTCCTGCTGTCTTATTACTTGCTATTTTTCCTGTTCATCTTCGCCGGCCCCTTCATGGCAGAGGTTGGCATGTCCATTGATCTGCTATTCGGCACGTTCGGGTTCATCGTGGCGCTGTTGAGTCTGTTCGGTGTCGGGTTCTTGCTGGCCAGAGGGTGGCGCAGAGAGTCAAGGCACAAGGAGCAAGGCGGCGTGCTCTGGTATGCGGCGAAGGCACCTTTCTTCATCGTTGCAGCGGTTCCAGTCGGGTTGTGGGTCGCAGTATCTCGCGGACTGCTGGTGCCACTCGTCAACGGACTCTCCACGATATTTGACCGTGCACAACCGGGCCATCCACTCCGCTGGGGCGCGTTCGTGTTGTTCGTCATCGGGTTTCAGTTCGATCTGCTCGCGTCCTGAGCCGGGCTGTGACCGAGTGATGTTGGTCAACCTCAGTACTCGCGCGACGTTTGACGGGGTCATGCTGTTGCCGTGAACCGTTACCTGCTCGACAACCGCCGCCCGGAAGCGGGCGAGAGGTTCGCAGCGCTCGCCGAACTGTTCGATCCATGGACGTTTCGCCACCTCGACGACTTGGGGCTCGGCGAGGGATGGCGGTGTTGGGAGGTCGGTGCCGGCGGTGTCTCGGTACCGAACGGCCTGGCGGAGCGAGTGGGGCCCAGCGGCCGGGTGCTGGCCACCGACATCGACGTGTCGTGGACCGAGCCCGCGGCAGGCGGTGTTCTGGAAGTACGTCGGCACGACGTGACAAGCGATCCGCCGCCGGCGGAGACGTTCGACCTGGTCCACGCCCGGCTGGTGCTGGTCCACCTGAAGGATCGCGCGGCCGCGCTGCGGGTCATGATCGATGCGCTCCGGCCTGGCGGATGGCTGGTGATCGAGGATGCGGACCCCTCGCTGCAGCCGCTTGCCTGTCCGGACGAGCGCGGCCCCGCCGAGGAGTTGGCGAACCGGCTGCGCACCCGCATCCGCACGCTGCTGGCCGAGCGCGGCGCGGACCTCGCGTATGGTCGCACGCTGCACAGGCTGCTGCGTGAGTCAGACCTGGAGGGCGTCAGTGCGGAGGCCTACTTCCCGATCGGATCACCCGCCTGCGTCGTCCTGGAAGCGGCCACGATCCAGCACGTTCGCGACCAGCTGCTGGCCGCGGAACTGGCGACCCCCGAGGAGATCGAGACAAACCTCGCGAACCTCGCCAGCGGCGACCTGCACCTCATGCTCGCACCGATGATCACCGCATGGGGCCGCAAGCCGACCTGAGAGGTCGCGCGGACAGGCAACCGGTCAAGGACGTCGGTCACCCTCGCCAGGGTCGCGAACCCACGGTTGTGCCACGAGTTGGTCCGCTCCACGACCAGGGACGCGCCGCCACGCTGCCGTCGGATGGCAGTGCGTGGCGGCGCGGTCTCCTACTCGGCCTGCGGCTGCACCTCCGTGGTGGCCGAGGAGCGGCTGATGATTACGGCACCGGCGGCCAGCCCTGCGATCGCGAGCACCGCTGCGATCAGGAACGGGTCGCCCGCGTGCACAGCGGGAGCGAACCCGATGCCCACGTAGACGGCCACGCCGCTGGCCCCGCCGAGCTGGTCGGCTGCTCGCTGGACACCGGAGGCAATCCCGGCGTCCTCGTCGGTGGTTCCGCTGACCGCGATGTACTGCAGCCCCACGAGCCCGAAGCCCATCCCGACGGCGATCAGCAGCATCGCCGGTAGCAACCACGCTGCCCCGGCACTCAGAGCTGCCACGAGAGCGATCACCGTCATCGCGCCCGCAGCGGCTCCGAGGCCTGCCAGCACGCACACGCGTGCTCCCCAACGGCCCAGCAGCCGGGGTACGAGAACCGAGGCCGCGATCAGCGCGACAGCCAACGGCAGCATCGTGAGTCCGGCTCCTAGCGAACCGATTCCGAGACGGTCCTGCAGGTAGAACGTGAACAGCAGGAACGAGGTCGACAACGCGCCGCTGAGCAGCATCGTCGTCAGGTTCGCCCGCACCCGGGGACGGTTGGCGAGGACGGCAAGGGGCACCAGCGGGTTCGGTGACTGCGATTCGACCCGCACGAACCCGGCAGCGGCCAGCACCGCACCGACCAGCGCCGCCAGGCTCACCCACGGGCTCGTGCCGGGTTCAGCGGCCTCGACCGCGGCATAAGCGAACAGCAGCGGGCACGCGGTCAGCAGGAACGCGCCCGGCAGGTCCAGCCGGGCCCGTTCTCTGGAAGCGGGACGGTCGGCCTGGACAAGCACGAGCGCGGCCACGAGCACGACCAGGATGAAGGGCACCGAGATCAGGAAGATCCAGCGCCAGCCCAGGTGGGCGGTGATGATTCCCGAGAGGGCGAACCCGAGCACCAGCCCGCAGCTGGCGACCGCGGCCCACACACTCAGGGCCCGCGACCGTCGAGGGCCCTCGGGGAACATCAGCACGATGGTGGCCATCGCGGCGGGCAGTGCGATGGCCTCACCGGCCCCTTGGAGGAGGCGCGCGGCCACCAGGGCCGGGAACGAGGGTGCCAAGCCCGCCAGCAGAGATGCCGCACCGAACAGGGTCGTACCGGCCAGCAGCGTGCGGCGGCGGCCCAGCAGGTCGCTGAGGCGACCGCCGAGCATCAGCAGCCCGCCGCCGGTGATGGTGTAGCCGACCACTACCCAGGTCAGTGAGTGGCCGCCGACGCCGAAATCGACGCCCATCGAGGGCAGCGCGATGTTGACCACGGTCACGTCGACCGCGATGAAGAACTGCAGCATCGACATGGCGCACAACACCAGCCATGCGTGCCTGGTAGAAGGGCTTTGCCCGCGTGAAGAAGAAATGCCCGAAAGCATCAAGGTGCTCCGTCGCTCAGAAGAGTTTCCGAGCGGCGCAAAGGGCCGCTCCGGACTGATCACGAAGCGGCTGGACGTTCCAGGTGAGTGGGGCTGTGAGTCGAACGTCCCGCCGCTAGCGGGACGTCCTGGTCACTGCCGCGCAAGCGGCCGAGCATGATGCGGCTGACATGCTGTTCAGCCTAGCAGCGGGTTCCTGTGCCGCCGTTGCGTCAGGAGCACCTATCCGCGCGACCGCTAACTCTTCGGCGAAGTGATCGTGGCCGGCGGAACCGGCCGCACGCCCCGACACAGGCGAACGGTTGCTGCGCCGCGACGGTGGCCAGTCGACCCGTCCGTACAGTTTGGACGGTGAGCTGATCGCCGTGCGCTCCACCACGGGCGTGGACTACGTCGACGCGGACGGGTCGGGTTCCGTCGAGCAGGTGGCCGCGTCGGGTTCGCAGCGACCGACGACGCCCGCCAGCTCGTGACGCTGCTGCCGCCGGGGTACGTCGGTCAGGCGGCGCTGGTGGTGCCGTCCCCGCCCTATGGGCCCTCGACCCACGGACAGGTGTCACCCGCATCCTCGCCGCCCTGTGGACCTTCCTGAATCCGGGCGGGCACATCGCCAGCACCATCCGTCCCTGGCACGAACACGCCGAGCTGATCGACCTCCCCGCCCAGATCCTCGCCCGCGGCCGCGCGGCCGGCCTGATCCCCCGTCCGCCGCCTCGGCGTCGCGCGCATCGTTGGGCGGCACCCGCGGCTCTGTGACCCATGCCACCTGCGGTTCCTGTCAGCAATGAGGGCGTCGTTCCGCTCAAGTCACCGACAGCAAGCGAACCGATAGGAGCAACACATGAAGCACCGCATCGTCGTCCTCGGCGCCGGCTATGCCGGGGCCTACGCGGCCGGGAACCTGGCCCGCCGGCTGTCCCCGGCGGACACGGAGATCACCGTGGTCAACGCTGAGCCGGACTTCGTCGAGCGGCTGCGGATGCACCAGCTCGCGGCGGGCCGGCGGATCGAGGCTCCGAAGCTCGCCGACGTCTTCGCGGGCACGGGGATACGGCTGCGCCTGGCCCGTGTCACCGCCGTCGACCCCGAGCGCCAAGTCGTCGCGGTGGCCGACGCCGACGGGGGCGGTGAGCTCGGCTACGACACGCTTCTCTACACGCTCGGCAGCCACGTCGCCGACCGCGGCGTCCCCGGCGTGGCCGAGCACGCCTTCGACGTCGCCGGCCGACCCTCCGCGCTGCGCCTGCGCGAGCGCCTGGACAGCCTGGGCGAAGGCGGGAAGGTGCTGGTCGTCGGCGACGGGTTGACCGGCATCGAGACCGTCACCGAGATCGCCGAAGCCCGGCCAGGTCTGTCGGTGGCGCTGGTCGCCCCCGGCGAGCTGGGCGCCCGGCTCTCCGCCGGAGCCCGCAGCCACCTGCGCCGGGCCTGCGACCGGATGGGCATCACCGTCCTGGAGCACACCAGCGTCGAAGCCGTCGAAGCGAAGCGGGTGCTGTGCGCCGACGGCACCGTCCTGGCGTCCGACGCAACCGTGTGGACGGCCGGGTTCACGGTCAACCCCATCGCCGCCGCCAGCGGCCTGGAGGTCACCGAGAACGGTCAGATCGTCGTCGATCGCACCATGCGGTCGGTCTCGCACGCGAATGTCTACGCCGCCGGCGACAGCGCCTACGCCATCGGCGACAACGGCCGGCCGCTGCCGATGTCCTGCGCCTCGGCCGGCTACACCAGCAGGCAGGCGATCGACGCGATCGTCGGACGCCTGACCGGCCGCAAGATCCCACACACCAAGTTGACCTACCCTGGCAACCACATCAGCCTCGGCAGGCGGGACGGGATCCTGCAGATGGTGGACGACGAAGCGCAGGCAAAGCCGAAGTACGTGGGCGGCCGAAAAGCCGCGCGGATCAAGGCGGGCATCGTCAAGATCTCACTGTGGGCCACCTCGCACCCGACCTTCGGCCTGCCCAAGCGCAAGCGCCGTCTGGCCGTCGCACCGGAGGTGTCCGCCCGGAAGGCGGTCGCGTAGCCGCCTAAGGTGGTTCACGTGGACAGCGCCGCCACTGATCGCTTCGACACCGGTCGGTTCGAGGCCAGCCGGAACCGGCTGGCCTCGCTGGCGTACCGGCTGCTGGGCTCCGCCGCCGACGCCGAAGACGCCGTGCAGGACGCGTTCCTGAACTGGCAGGCCGCCGACCGGCAGCTGATCAAGGTGCCGGAAGCATGGCTGACCAAGGTCGTCACCAACCTGTGCCTCGACCGGCTCCGCTCGGCACAGGCCCGCCGCGAACGCACCGTCGGCGCCTGGCTGCCGGAACCGCTCCTCGACGGCGACCCGATGCTCGGTCCGGCCGACACCGTCGAGCAGCGCGAATCGGTCTCTCTTGCCGTGCTGACGCTCATGGAGCGCCTGTCACCCCTCGAGCGGGCCGTCTACCTCCTGCGGGAAGCGTTCTCCTACAGCCATGCCGAGATCGCCGAGATCCTCGACATCACCGAGTCCGCAAGCCAGCAGCACCTCCACCGAGCCCGGCGCCGCATCACCGCCGCGCGCCGCGGCGGCGAAGTCGACCCGGCATCCGCTCGCAGGATCGTCGAGAAATTCCTCGCCGCTGCCTCCTCGGGCCGCACCGAACAACTGGTGGCGCTGCTCACCGACGACGCGACCGCGATCTCCGACGGCGCGGGCCTGACCGAGACGCTGCTGCGCTACGACACCCCGCAGCGCATCGCCGCCGTCGCCCGGGCCGGCTTCACACCCACACCCGCCAAACGGCGATTGGCCGGCGGCACGCCCGCCATCCATTACGCGCTCGTCAACGGCGCCCCCGCCATCCTCTTCGTGCTCGGCGACCAGGTCGTCGGCGCCGTGACGTTCGACATCGCCAACGGCAGGATCGCAACCGTGCGCGGCATCGCCGCCCCCGCCCGCCTCGCCCGCATCACCGAAGCCTGGCGCCGCCACGAACCAGACCCGCCACTCGTCACCCGGTGGTGACCCGACGCCGACCGACGGCGGACCTGCGCCGGACATGGTGCATTCGGTCGGGTCAGGCACGTCGTCGGAGGGACGGTGACATGTCAGCGGTGGTCGTGGTCCCTGCCGATCACCGGTTCGGACCCTGAACAGGAGTTCGTGACGGACGATCCACTATGGGCGTTGTACGACAACGTCCCATCGGGACCGCCGGGGCGGGCGTCGGGCACGTGCCTACTGACCGTGGCGGAAAACGTCCGCGACGGACGGGGGCGACACGGCCGGCCCGGTGATCGGTAGCGCGATCAGGTGCGCTCGGACCCGGTCGATCATGAGTTGGGCCTGGGCCGCGGTGAACAGCCCCAGTTCGACGGCGCGCACGATGGCCGCGACCGTGCTCTGGTGGGGTTCGGCGATCTGCTCGGCACTCGCGGTGTTCGGGATCGGCTCGATGTGTGCCATGGGATCTTGCCCCTCGGTCGGCTGACGTCGTACCGGGGTCCCGGGCAACTATCCCCTTGATGGTACGCGCTCGGCCGCGGTGATGGTGCCGGTGGCGTACACGCGCTTGGCGGGCCGGACCCTGTGGACCGTCGACAGTGGAGTGACCCACGGTGTTGCCGGCCGCGAGAGCAGGCGCGACCATCTGCGGCATCGGGTAGTTCCACGGCGCGAGCAACGCGCACGCTCCGACCGGCTCACGCACGACCCTGCTGCTCCGCTCGGTCACCGAGAAGCGAGCCGACACGATGGCCGAGTACAACCTCTACGCGCTCGCGCCGCACCGCGACCAGTGGACGATGGAGTGCGGGGGAGTGGCAGGTCATCGAGGTCGGCGGTGGCTCACCCCGTCGGGTGGTCGGCAAGGTCGTGGTTGCCGGTGGTCGGCAACCAAGCGGGGTGGTTGGTTGGCCGCCGCGCCCATTGGGGGCGCGGGGGACATGGTCGAGAATCAGGGGGATGTGGCCGCGGGGTGCTGAGGGATCGATGACGGGAGACAGTCGTGCGCGCTTCCGATGTCGTGCAGACTCTGCCTGTCGCGCGGCTCGGTGACGCGGTACTGCCCGCGATGCGGACGGTGACCCGGCGTGATCTGCCCGGTCTCGTCGTGGTCGACGAGCAGGACCAGGTCGTCGCCTGTGTGTCGTTGACCGACCTGATTGGCCTGGTGTTGCCGCGTTACCTGCGGGACAGCGGGCCGTGTCTGGCTCGCACGTTCGATGAGGCACATGCCGACCGGATCGCCGAGAGTCTGCTGGGTGCCGCGGTCCGGGACGTCGTCGGCGAGGCGGCGGAGCGGATTCCGGTCGTCCGCGCCGATGCGACGCTGGTCGAGCTCGCGGAGACGATGTCGCGGCAGCGCTGTGCACTGGTTATGGTCGAGCAGCGCGAGACCGGCATGCTCGGGGTCGTCACGGCCAGGCGGCTGCTCGAGGTTCTGGTCGACGCCGCGGTGGATGAGACACCGCGATGACCGTTCCCGCGTTGGCCGACCGCGAAGGTGGTGTTGATCTGTCTGCCGACGACTTGGGCGTTCTCGCCGCGAAAGCCAGTGCCGGGGCGGATGGTGTGCCTGCCGACCTGCTTGACGGGTACCTGCAGACACTGGTCGAGGTGAGCGAGAGCGGACGGCGGATCCGCGAGGACGAGCTGCGACGGTGGCGGGACATCGGCGCGCAGGCCGCGGAGCGCGGCGTGCCGATGCGCGGGTTGATCAACCTGTACATGAGTGCCACCTGGTTGGCGTGGCCCATACTGCCGGGCGTGCGGCACCCGGCGCGGGCCGACCGGCTGGGTCCGGTCGGCGAGTCGGTCTTCCGTGCGGCTGACGCTGCCATCATGACGCTGACCGCGGGCTATGAGGAGGTGCAGCGGTGGGCGGTGCGCCGGGAGGAGTCGATCCGGCGTGAGTTCATCGACGATCTCCTCGACGGGCGAGGTCTCGGCCGGCTCGCCGAGCGCGCCGAGCGGTATGGCCTGCAGCTCGCGGGCACCCATGTCGTCGCGGTGGCCCAGGCTCCGGAGGCGTTCCTGGACGGCGGGTCGGCCGCCCGGGAGGTCGAGAACGCACTGCGGTTCCAGTTCGGCCCCCGGGACGTGCTGGTGTGTACCAAGGACGGCTTGCTCGTCTGTCTTGCCCCGCACCACCTCGAGACCGTCCCGGACGAGTTCGTCCGCCAGCTCACCACCACCCTCGGCAGCGGCACGCCGTGGCGGGTCGGCGTCGGCCGCCCCCAGCCCGGTCCTGGCGGCGCGGTGCGTTCCTTCGAGCAGGCGCGCAACGCGCTCGACATCGGCAGTCGGCTCGATTTGCCAGGGCGCGTCCTCCGGGCTCGTGATTTGCTGGTGTACCAGGTGCTGCGGCGCGACAGCGCGGCGCTGACCGAACTCGTCGAGGAGGTACTCGAACCGTTGCGTGGCACCAGGATGGGTCCGGGGCCGCTCCTGGAGACCCTGCTCGCCTATTTCATGGCCGGCGGCGTCGCCACGATCGCGGCCAAGCGGCTGCACGTCGGCGTCCGGACCGTCACCTACCGCCTGAATCGCGTCAAGCAGCTCACCGGCTACGCGGCAGACGATCCGGCGCAGGCGTTCGCCTTGCAGGTCGCGGTCCTGGGAGCCAGCCTCATCGGGTGGCCCGACCACCACGGTGCGGTATGACAGGAGAGCGCCGTCCGCCTGTCCGGCGGGAAGTCGTGCGGTGGACCGCCATGATGGTGCCTCCTCTCGCGCTGTTCTGGCTCGTCCTCTCCGGGCACTACACGTTTCTGCTGATCGTTCTCGGGGCGGTCTCGGTCGTCCTGGTCTGCTGGTTGGCCTGGCGGGCGGACTTCCCCGAGCGGGACGACGTCGTCCTGCCCCTGTCGCCGCGGCTGCCCCGGTATGTGCTGTGGCTCGGCAAGGAGGTGCTCGTCTCGGCCGTCGCGGTGGTGCGGAAGGTGTGGTCACCGCGTCCGGACCTGCGACCTGTTGTCGGCGTGACACCGTCGCCGGACATGTCCGTGTTCACCCAGGTGGTCTACGCGAACTCCATCACGTTGACTCCCGGCACCCTGTCCCTGGACGTCGACGAGGACCGCATCGAGGTCCACAGCCTCGACGCCGAGGACGTCGACGTGCTACGGGACGGGGAGATGATGCGCCGGGCACGGGGACTGGAGACGCGCCGATGATCTTCGCCGTGATGGCCGCCCTGCTCGTCACCATGGTGCTCGCCCTGGTACGGGCGTTCCTGGGGCCCGATCTCTACAACCGCATCCTGGCCATCAACATGTTCGGCACGAAGACGGTGCTGTTCGTCGCCGTCGCGGGTTTCCTGTTCGGCCGGCCGGACTTCCTCGACATCGGCATCCTCTACGCGCTGGTCAACTTCGTCGCGGTCGTCGCGGTGCTCCGCCTGACCCACCACGACGAACCGGCGACCGGGCGGAACGGGGACGGACACTCATGATCGTCCTCGAGATCGCCAGTGGCGTGCTGCTGGCCGCCGGTGCGTTGTTCGTGATCTCCGGCGGAGTCGGGCTGCTCCGCTTCCCCGACTTCTACACCCGCACCCACGCGGCGGGTCTCACCGACTCCGCCGGGGCGGGCCTGATCCTGCTCGGGCTGCTGCTGCAGGGCGCGGGCTGGGAGACCGCGGTCCGGCTCCTGATCATCATGTTGTTCCTGGCGCTGACCAGCCCGACCTCGACGCACATCCTGGCGCACGCGGCGCGGCGCGACGGCGTGCCGGTCTGGCGGGAGGGTGATCCGCGGCGGTGATGACGACCTTCGTACTGATCAACGTCACGCTGCTCGCGATCCTCATCGCGACGGCGCTGACCATCTCAGGGATGCGCACCCTGTACGCGGCCACCATGCTGACCGCGTTGTTCAGCCTGGTCACCGCGTGCCTGTTCGTGCTGCTGGACGCGGTGGACGTGGCGTTCACCGAGGCGGCGGTCGGGGTCGGCATCAGCACCGTGCTGCTGCTCGGTGTGCTCTCGCTGACCCGGTCGCGCGAAGCGGTCACACCGCGACTGCGGCGGCTGCCCGGCGCGGTCGTCGTGCTCTTCACCGGGGGCACGCTGATCTACGCGAGCCAGGACCTGCCCGAGTTCGGCAGCCCCACCACCCCGGTGCAGACCCACCCGCTCACCGACGTCTACCTGCGACAGTCCCAGGAGGACATCGGCATTCCCAACACCGTCACCTCCGTGCTGGCCAGCTACCGAGGACTGGACACGCTCGGGGAACTGGTCGTGGTGTTCACCGCCGGTGTCGCGGTCCTGGCGCTGCTCGGGCCGCTCATGCAGCCCGCTGAGGCGCGGGAACGGGAGGTGCTCGACCTGGTCGACTACCGCGTGCTGCGGGTGGTGACCGGCATGCTCATGCCGTTCATCCTGCTGTTCGCGCTCTACGTGCTCTTCCACGGCGACTTCGGCCCCGGTGGCGGGTTCCAGGCCGGGGTGATCTTCGCGTCCGGGTTCGTGCTGTACGGCCTGGTGTTCGGGTTGGACCGGGCCCAGCAGGTGCTGCCCCGCCGGGTCCTGTGGGTGCTGATCGCGGTCGGCCCCGTGCTCTACGCCGGGGTGGGCGTGGCGAACATGCTCCTCGGCGGCGCGTTCCTCGACTACGACACCTTCGCCCCGGACGACGCGGCCGCCGGCCAGCACATCGGGATCCTGCTCGTCGAGTCGGCCATCGGCGTCACCGTCGCGGCGGTCATGACGTCGATCTTCTTCGGCTTCGCCAACCGGGTGGAGTCGTCGCGGTGATCGCCACCCACTACGTCTACTGGCTGCTGTTCGCCCTCATGATGATCGGGCTCTACGTCGTCATCAGCCACGGCAACATGCTGAAGAAGCTGATCGGCCTGTCCCTGTTCCAGGTCGGGGTCTTCCTGTTCTTCATCAGCCTGGGCAAGGTCGACGGCGGCAGCGCGCCGATCGTCTCCGAGGACGTCGAGACCTACTCCCATCCGTTGCCGCAGGTGCTGATCCTGACCGCGATCGTGGTCGGGGTGGCCACCCTGGCGGTCGGCCTGGCACTGGCGGTCCGCATCTTCGAGTCCTACGGCACGGTGGAGGAAGACCAGGTGCTCCTGCGCGACGCCGACGATCGCGAGCAGGACGGGGGCGCCTCATGACGGCACACCTGCCCGTGCTGCAGGTGCTGGTACCCCTGGTTTGCGCGCCGTTCTGCGTGCTCCTGCGGTCCCGCACCGCGGCGTGGCTGCTGTTCCTGTTCGCGGCACTGGCCTCGCTGACGTGTGCGGTCCTGCTCGCCGTGCGGGTGGGGGGCGATGGCGCGCAGCGGTACGAGATGGGCGGCTGGCCCGCACCGGCGGGCATCGAGTTCGTGGTCGGTGCCTTCAACACACCGGTGCTGCTCGTGGTGTCGGCCGTGGCGGTGGTCGTCGCGGTGTACAGCAGGCGCAGCGTCACCTCGGAAGTGGACGCCAGGCGGGTGCCGCTGCTCTACACGTGCCTGTGCCTGACCCTGGCCGGTCTGCTCGGCCTCACCGTCACCGGTGACGTGTTCAACGCGTTCGTGTTCCTGGAGATCAGCTCACTGTCGACCTACGCGCTGGTCGCGATGGGCCGCCACCGGCGTGCACTGCTGGCGTCGTTCCGCTATCTGGTGATCGGTACGGTCGGCGCCACGTTCCTGCTGATCGGCATCGGGCTGGCCTACGCGGTCACCGGCACGCTCAACATGTCCGACCTGGCGCGGCGGGTGGCCGACCTGGGTGACGACGGCGGTGGCAACCGCGCCCTGTACGCGGCGGTGGTGTTCGTCTTCGTCGGTCTCGCCGTCAAGATCGCCGTGTTCCCGCTGCACGCCTGGCTCCCCGGGGCCTACGCGCAGGCTCCGTCGGCGATCGGCGCGTTCCTGTCCGCGACCAGCACCAAGGTCGCGATCTACGTGTTCTGCCGGTTCGCGTTCACCGTCTTCGGCACCACGCTCGTGTTCGGGACGATGCCGATCGACCGGATCGGGCTGGCGCTCGCGTGCCTGGCGATGGTGGCCGGGTCGGCCGTCGCGTGTTTCCAGACCGACCTCAAGTACCTGCTGGCCTGGTCGAGCATCGCGCAGATCGGGTACATCCTCGCCGGGATCAGCCTCGCCACCACGGCAGGCGTGTCGGCCGGGTACCTGCACGTGATCAACCACGCGGTCCTCAAGGCGGCGTTGTTCTGCGCGGCCGGACTGCTGGTGCTGCGGCTGGGCTCGGCCCGGTTCACCGCGCTGGCCGGGCTCGGCCGTCGGATGCCGTGGACGTTCGCGGCGGTCGTGATCGCGGGCCTCGGTCTGGTCGGCGTGCCACCGACCGCCGGGTTCGCCAGCAAATGGGCGCTGCTGACGGCGCTGGTGGACCAGGGACAGTGGGCCGTGGTCGCGGCTGTGCTGGCCAGCTCGTTGCTCGCCATGGTCTACATAGGACGCATAGTGGAGGTCGCCTGGTTCCGGGAGCCGGCCGAACCCGGCACGGGACCGACCGCCTCGAAGGCCCCGGCCTCGATGGTCGCCGCGATCTGGGTCCTGGTGCTCGCCTCGGTGTACTTCGGACTCGACGCGACGTGGCCCGCCGGGCTCGCCGACGCCGCCGCGGACGCCCTGCTCGCGAACGGGGGTGAGTGAGCTGCTCACCGGCTGGACCTCGCCCGACCGTGCCCTGGCGTTGCCGGTCACGGTCGCCATCCCGCTGCTGGGCATCGCCGCTCTGTTGTTGGTGCGCCGCAACCCCAACGCGCGTGAGGCCGCCTCGCTGCTCAGCGGCGTCGCGCTGGTGGTCGCGGTGCTCGGCCTGTGGCCGGTGGCCGGTGACGACCTGCGCTTCGAGCTGTGGACGTGGCTGCCCGGGCTCTCGCTGGAGTTCGCGCTGGAGCCGCTCGGCCTGCTGTTCGCCACCGTCGCCGCCGTCCTGTGGCCGGTGACCACGGTCTTCGCCGCCGGTTACCTGCGTGCGGACGGTGAGCACGCCCAGACCCGGTTCTTCAGCTTCTTCGCACTGACGATCGCGGCCGCGATGTGGATCGCGCTGTCGGGCAACCTGGTCACCCTGTTCATCGGCTACGAGATCATGACGCTGGCGACCTGGCCGCTGGTCGCCCACAAAGGCGGCGCTGACGCGCGGCGCGGTGCCCGCACCTACCTCGTGGTCCTGCTGACCACGTCGGTCGGGCTGCTGTTGCCCGCGATCGTGTGGACCTGGCTGCTGGCGGGCAGCACCGAGTTCCGGCCGGGTGGCCTGCTGACCGGCCATGCGGGCACGGGCGTCCTCACCGTGCTGTTCGCCCTCTACCTGTTCGGCATCGGCAAGGCCGCGCTGATGCCCGTGCACCGCTGGCTACCCGCCGCGATGGTCGCGCCCACCCCGGTGTCGGCGCTGCTGCACGCCGTCGCCGTGGTCAAGGCGGGCGTGTTCACGGTGCTCAAGGTCGCCGTCTACGTGTTCGGGCTCGACACACTGGGCGAGAGCGGCGCGTCCCGGCCCGTGATGTGGGTCGCCGCGTTCACCGTGCTCGCCGCGGCCGTGGTCGCGCTGCGTTCGGACAACCTCAAGCGGCGGCTCGCGTACTCCACGGTCAGCCAGCTCGCCTACATCGTGCTCGCCGCGACGCTCGCCCGTGACGTGGCCCTCGCGGGCGGCGCGTTGCACATGGTGACGCACGCGGTCGGCAAGATCACCCTGTTCCTCTGCGCGGGCGCCATCTACGTCACGGCGAAGAAGACGAAGGTCAGCGAGCTCGACGGGCTGGGGCGTGCCATGCCCTGGACCTTCGGGGCCTTCCTGGTGGCCACCGTCTCGATCGTCGGCCTCCCGCCGGCAGGCGGCATGTGGAGCAAGTGGCTGTTGTTGCTGGGCACGGTGGATGCCGAGCAGTTCGTGATGCTGGCGGTCCTGCTGGTGGGTTCCGTGCTGTCGCTGGGCTACCTGATGCCGATCACCGTCCGCGCCTTCTTCCGGCCACCACACGGACCACTGACCCACGGTGAGGCCCACCCGGCCATCGCCGGACCACTGACCCTGACCGCACTCGGCTGCGTCGCGTTGTTCTTCGCCGCCGATGCCGTGCTCGCACCGCTGACAGGGATCCTGGAGCTGCCGTGAACGACGACGACCACGGTGACGACCGTCGCTGGCTGGACGACCCTCGCAACGTGACCCGGGTCGTGTACGGGCTCGTTGTGCTGTGCGTGCTGGCGTTCGCCGCCGACCTGTTCTACGAGAAGCACCCGCACTTCGGCTTCGAAGGGTGGTTCGGCTTCTACGCGGTCTACGGATTCGTCGGCAGTGTGGGCCTGGTGCTCTCGGCGAAGTGGTTGCGGCGATTCCTGCGCCGCGACGAGGACCACTACGAGCGAGCGGAACGGGACGCGGATGAGTAACCCCGGCCTGCTGCTGATCCTCGGTGCGCTCGGGGTGCCGCTGCTCCGCGGCTGGGCACGCCGGGCGCTGATGGTGGTGCTCCCGGTGGCGGCACTCGTCGTGCTGTGGCTGCTCCCGGAGGGGAGCGGTGCCACGATCGAGATGCTCGGCCTGGAACTGAACCCGTTGCGCGTGGACGCCCTGTCCCGGGTGTTCGCGACCGGTTTCCTCGTCGCCGCGGTGCTGACCGCCGTGTTCGCCTTCCACGTGCGGGACTCGTTGCAGCAGGCGGTGATCCTGGTCTACGCGGGTACCGCGGTCGGTGGATCGCTCGCGGGTGACCTGCTGACCCTCTTCGTGTTCTGGGAGCTCGCCGGGCTGTCCTCGGTCTTCCTGATCTGGGCGCGCCGCACCGAGCGAAGCAATCGCGCCGGGTCGCGGTACCTGGTCGCGCAGGTGGTCTCCGGCGTGCTGATGATGGGCGGGATCGCGGTCCGGGTGGGAGCGGGCGAAGGCCTGGAGTTCAGCTACATCGGACTGGACGGTCCCGGCGGCGCGCTGATCCTGGCCGCGGTCGGCATCAAGTGCGCGTTCCCCGTGTTGCACGCGTGGCTGACCGACACCTATCCGGAGGCGACGATCGTCGGCGCGGTGGCGCTGTCGGCGTTCACGACGAAGTTCGCGGTCTACACGCTGGCCAGGGGGTTCGCGGGCACCGAGGCGCTGGTGTGGGTCGGCGCGGTCATGACCTGCTTCCCGATCTTCTACGCGGTGATCGAGAACGACCTGCGGCGGGTGCTGGCCTACAGCATGGTCAACCAGCTCGGGTTCATGGTCGTGGGCGTCGGGATCGGCGGCTCGCTCGGGATCAACGGCGCGGCCGCCCACGCGGTGGCGGACATGGTGTTCAAGGGTCTGCTCTTCATGAGCATGGGGGCCGTGCTGCTGCGGACCGGCACCACCAAGGGGTCCGAGCTCGGTGGGCTCTACAAGTCCATGCCCCAGACCACCGTCCTGTGCATGGTCGGCGCCGCGTCGATCTCGGCTTTTCCGCTGTTCTCCGGCTTCGCCACGAAGTCGCTGATCCTGACAGCGGTCGCGGAGGAACACCGAACGGTGATCTGGCTGATGTTGCTGTTCGCCTCCGCCGGTGTCTTCCACCATGCCGGGATCAAGATCCCGTACTTCGCGTTCTTCGCCCACGACCGCGGTTTCCGGGTGGCCGAGCCCCCGGTCAACATGCGGGTGGCGATGGCGATGGCGGCCGCTGTGTGCGTCACGATCGGTGTGGCGCCCGCCTTGCTGTACGACATGCTGCCGTACGCCATGGACTACGAGGTCTTCACCACCGCCCACGTGATCAACCAGCTGCAGTTGCTGCTGTTCGCCGCACTGGCCTTCACCCTCCTGGTCCGCACCGGTCTCTACCCGCCGGAGATCCGGTCGGTGAACCTGGACTTCGACGCCGTCTACCGCCGTGCCGTACCGTCCGGGTGGCAGGCGCTGACCCGCGGAACGACGGTTCTTGGCGACCGGCTGGCGAAACCGTTGCGGCGCAGGACGGAACGACTGTGGACGGTTGCGTCTGGTCCACTGCGACCGGAAGGCAGGGTCGGGGCGCCGTGGTCCACGCACCAGATGGTCTGGTGGCTCGCGCTGCTGCTGGGCCTCGTGCTCCTGCTGGCGCTGTTGTGAATTGGACGGGAGTGAGGCGTGCCGTTCCTGCTGTCGCGACTGCTGGCCCGGTTGTCGGTCCTGACCAAATGGGCGACCCCGATGATCGTGATCCTCTTCGTCTTCGTGACGAGCTGGCCGCTGATGGCGCTCGCCGAGCCTGCCGGCAGCCCACTGGTCCAGCCGGGTAACTACTGGTGGTATTTCGTGGTCACCGCGGCCACCGTCGGCTACGGCGACTTCTTCCCGGAAACGGGTCTCGGCCACGCCGTCGGCGTCTACGTCATCGTCGGTGGCATCGCGACGCTGACGACCGTGTTCACCAAGCTGGCCTCGATGATCGAACAGGCGAAAGGACTGCGCATGCAAGGGGCGATCGCCGTCACCGCGTCCGATCACGTCGTCGTGCTCGGCTACCTGCCGGGACGCACCGAGCGCATCGTCAGTCAGCTGCTCAGCGACGACTGCACTGTCGTGCTGTCCGCGTGGGACGACGTGGGCACACATCCGATGCCCGAGCACGGCATCGACTTCGTGCGCGGCGACCTGACCGAGGAGGCGACACTGCGCCGCGCCGCCGTGCCCGCCGCGGCCGCCGTGCTCGTCGACGCCCGCGACGACAACGAAGCCCTCGCGATCGCGGTGACCGTCCACCATGTCAACCCGGACGTGCACCTGGTCGTTCCCCTGCGCGACATGGACCGGGCGACCCTGCTGCGCCGGATCAACGAGAACATCCGGTGCGTGCAGTGGCACACCCCGCGCATGATCACCGAGGAGCTGACCACTCCCGGCATCACCGAGGTGTACGCGGACCTGATGACCTACGGCGGCGCCAACACCTACTCCCTGCGGTTACCGGAGTCGTTGGGGCCTGTGCTCGTCGAACGGTGCCAGATCGCGCTGGGCCGCCGCCACGGCGCGACGGTGCTCGCCGCACGCACCGACGGTCGGCTCCTCGTCAACCCGTCGTGGCAGACCGAACTGCCCGCCGGTTCGGTGTTGTACTACGTCAGCCCGCGGCCGCTCACCGCTGCTCAGATCTCCGAAGCACTGGTCACCTGAGTCTCCGTGCCAGGTTTATGCTGAAAAATGTTGTCCCTCAACGGTGAGGAGCACGTGATGTCCGGCCTGATGCCGGCGATCCTGCTGATCGTCACTTTCCTCGTCCTCGCGCTGGTCCTGCGCATGGTGGGCAGACGCGCCAGCCCGGCGCCGACACGCGACACCGAGACCGACAACGGGACTGACGAGCGGTGACATGGGGGTGTCAGCGGGTCACGCGGCCCAGGGGGTCCTCGTCGAACCACTGGTCGTCGTTGTGGTCGCGTCTGGTGCGGCGGGTGGTGGTGACCGGGGGCTCGGCGGGTGGCTGGTCCGCCGGCGGGGCCGGGAGCACACCTAGCTGGACCAGGTCATCCATGCTCGCGGGCGGCACTCTGTGCAACGACCGGAGCGCGGCGGCGACCTCGCGGTCGAGGGTGCCGTAGAACAGCCCGTCGACGATCTCCCGCCACGTCACCTCACCGCGGTCGATCCGCTTGGCCACCTGCCGCCACTCCTCGGTCATGGCATGGCCGAGGATGTACTTCTTCATCCGCTCGACATCCTCGTCCGAGGGTGGGGCCTTCTCGCTGAGCCGCTGCTCGAACTGCTCGACCTTCGCCTCGAGCCCGCGCGCCAGGTTGTGTGCGTAGTCGGCGCGGGCGTTGAGCTCCCGCTCCGCGTGGTCCATCTCGGGCGTGTACGGGCCCTTGTCCAGTTGCATGCGCACAGCCCCTAGCTCCCCGCGTTTTCGGCGATCTCGTCGAGTTCGTTGAGTGCGTCGTCGGCTGTGTCGGAGCTCTCCTCGAGCTGGGTCTTCTGCTCCTCCAGCGCGGTCGCGCTCTCGTTGATCGACTCGGCGGTCGCCACGGCGTCCGAGAAGTTGCCGATCTCCGGGATCTGTTTGACCGTGTTGACGAGTTCCTCGAGGGTGTTGAAGTAGTTCTGCATCGTCTCGACGATGTTCTTCAACGCGTCGAACAGGTCGAGCACCGCCGGGACCATCTCCACGATGGCCTGGATGTCGTCGATCAGGTCGTTGATGTCGACGCCGAAGACCTTGCCGACCCACTTGGCGGCCGACTCGAGGACGCCCCAGGCCCAGCCGACGAACGGGATGGCCTTCGTGGCGATCCGCGCGGCCGCCCGGACGATGGCGTTGATGGCGTCGACCGCCACCTGTGCGATCGCCTTGGAGACTTCGGCGATCTTGTTGAAGCCGGCGGCGACGAACGTGCCGAGCTTCTCGCCCGCCCAGACAGCGCCCTTCTGCCAGAAGACATCGAGGAACTGGGTGAAGGCGGTGGCGGCATCGCCCTCCCAGTGGTTGGTGGCGAGCGTGGTCCCGTTGCTCAGCAGGTTCGCCGCGAGCAGGCCGAAGTTCGTACCGACGTTCGTCCACGCCTCGCCGTTGGCCTCGATGCTCTTGTAGTTGCCGGCGAGCGGCGAGACGAGCGAGTCGGTGAAGCCCTTCCCGCCGTCGACGTTGCACTCCGTCCAGATCCAGTCGAGTACAGTCAGCACCGGCCCGTAGTCGTCGAGGTCGTCGGAGTACGCGGTGTCCGGCCGCTCGATCTCGCCGATCTCGAGGCTCGTGTAGTGGAACGTCGACGAGCCGCCCTCGGTGTAGTTCGCGTAGCCGTCGTGGCCGTAGCCCGCGCCGTAGCTGATCTCCTCGTCGGTGTCTTCGTTCAGCTTGCTGTAATCGAACATCGAGACGTTGCCGTACTCGACGTGGCCGTAGTCCCTGGCCGCCGCTCGGATGCTGTCGCCGAGGTCGCAGAGCTTGCGTTGCATGAGGCTGAACGCCGAGCCGACGAGCACGGACGCGTCGCCTGTGACGGCTTCGCCGAGTGGTTCGAGCACCCCGACGAAGCCGTTGGCGCTCATGCCTTCGTTGCGGGCCAGGGTCTCGATGGTTGGCAGCGAGTAGCCGGCCTCCGCCGCGAGATAGTGGCCAAAGTCGGCGACCGTCGCCTCATCAACGTCAAAACCCACGTTTCTTGCCCCCCGCTGGCGCTGGCCCCTATTGACTGGAGATCCGGCTGTGGCATTCCACGCTAGGACCGCGTCGGTCGCCCTCGTGTCCGGTGAACACCGGACACGAGGAGAGGGTCCTGACCGCATGATCAGCTTTGGGTCGGCGTTTCCCTGCGGACGTTGGTCTGCGAGTGACACAATCCGCCCAACAATTACGAAGGGGGGCCGGCATGTTCCGTAGGGTGACGGGGATCGTCGTGGTGACGGCGGCGGCGTTGCTCGGCGGCTGCGGCAGGGACTCCGGCGACTCAGGCGGTGCGACGACCACCGCCGGGCCGGAGGCCACTGTGGCCGACGGCCCGCTTGCCGGTCTGGACGGCGACAAGCTCTGTGGCATGGTCGACGTCGCACTGCTCGAGGAACACTTCGGCGAACCGTTCGCCGACGCGTTGGGTGGGGTGAACCCGCCGGAGCAGGACGGCTCGGTCGTGTGCACGTACCCTTCCCAGGCGTTCGTCGACGCGGAGATCGCCGATCTCGCGAACAAGCTGCAGGTCACCACCACGGTGACGCACGTGACCGACGCGTCAACCGCGCAGGACGCGCTCGATGCGTCCCTGGCCGACGATGGGAAGACACTCGCCTACCAGCCGGTCGACGGGTTGGGTGCGGTCGCCGGCTACGCGGGCAGCGACCTGAACGTCGACTCCGGCGGCAGCCATCTGGTCGCGGTCATCGCGATCGACGGCGCGTTCGTGGAGGTCGTTACCCAGGCGGACCCGGAGGGCACGGTTGAGCAGCTCCGGCCGATCGCCGACGAGTTGCTCACGAAAGTGGAGTCCGAGCCGCGGTAACCGACCTCACTGCCGGGCATCTGCTCGCCCATTCTTGAGTCCACATGGTCGACGCACCGTTCGCACGGCATTTCTGACCGTTCTACGCAACGACGGCACCATCCGCGCCTGGTCGCGAGCTGTGAGCGAAGCTCCAACAGGAGGGGAATTCACGCGGTCACACCTTGGTTCCGGGGCCCCTCCCGAGCTTCGCCGCATGTGGACATCGGTGTCCGCGTTGTGAAGATACGGCGGCGCCTTTTGTTGTCGACCTGGCACCGGTGAAGTGTTGACTTCTTGACCTTGCCGTCTTTTCTGTGGGGCGGATTATTCCGCCGGCGTGTTGGAACGGCGTCATCGGCAGTGGTTCTCGGATTTGTGTTCCGGCAACTATAGACTCCCCGCACTGGGACGTTGGAGGTTTGGTTGACGGAGAATAATGCGGACGACGCCCGGGTCGCGTCGTCCGGGGGCGGACGGCCGAGGTGGTTGCCGATCCGGGGGTTGCGGCTCGTCGCGCTCGTGACGGTGCTGGTGGTCGTGGTGGGTGGCGGGTTCGTCTACCTGCGGTTCGCCGATCCGACCGAGGCCGATCTGCGCGCGGACGCCCAGCTGATCGGGAAGACCGAGTTGCTGATCGGGGTCAAGAACGACGTTCCCGGTGTCGCTCACAAGGAAGAGGGGGGCCGGTTCACCGGGTTCGACATCGACATCGCCTACATGATCGCCGCGGATCTGGGGTTCTCCGCGCACGAGGTGCGGTTCCTGCGCGTCGAGGACGAGGATCGCAGCCGGATGCTCGCCTGGGACGCGGACGCGAAGCGCAACATCAAGGTCGACCTCGTCATCGCCTCCTACAGCGTCACCGAGGAACGCGAGAAGGCGTCGAACGTCAGCTTCTCCGCGCCCTACCTCGAGACCGAGCAGTCGGTGATGACACTCAAGGACCACGCGGACGTGCACGACCTCGAGGACCTGGCCGGCGATCACAAGGTCTGCACACTCAGCACGTCGACCTCGGCGTCACCGGCGAGCGAGGCAGGCCTCGACGTCAAGCGCGTGGGCCAACTCCAGACCTGCGTGGAGGGGCTGCGCGACAGGACCTACGACGCGGTCACCACCGACGCACCGCTCATCGCCGGGTTCGTCGCCCAATACCCGGGTGCCTTCAAGCATCACGACATCGGCCTCTCCACGCCCGAACTGTGGGCGGTGAACACCGGCGGAAACGAGGCGCTCCGCACGCTCGTGAACCTCATCCTGTACCGCTCCCTGAACGACCCGGACGACCGGCGGTGGGAAGAGGCCTACGACCGGAACCTGCGGCCGCTGGAGGCGGCGAGCCTGCCGCAGCCGATCGCGGCGGACGAGCAGCCCTTCGTGCCCGAGGTGGAGGTTCGCCAGTGGCCGTGGGAGTGACTCCTCCCGCCCCTACCGAGGCACGGGGCTTCCAGTGGACCCTGACACTGCTGCCCGCGTTCCCGATCGTCCTGCTGGTGCTGCGCTTGTGGCACCTCAGCAGGCAGGACCGGAACACGATGCTCGTGCTGGTGCAGAACGTCGGGCCGCTGGACCTGGTCAGCTCGCTCGTGATCTCGCTGATGTGGGTGCCGCCGCTCGTGGTGCTGACCGGGCAGGCGCTGGGGTTGCTGTACCAGGTGAGCGTGCCGGAGGACGCGGCGGCGCGACCGTCGTGGCTCACCCGCACGGCCGACCGCACCCCGGACTGGGCGATCGCGTTCACCGTGATGTGGGCGGGTATCACCTGGGAGTTGCGGTTCCTGCCGCTGTTGTCCCTGCTGACGCTGGTGATCCTGGGCCTGACCGTGCGCAGGCGTTCTTCCCGGCGGCGGAACCTGGTGGTCGGAACTTGCGTGGTCCTGCCGATGGCCGCGCTCGTGGTGGAGGTCGTCTGGTTCTGGGGCGCGATCGTCGACGCGTTCGACGAGCCGACGCTGATGCTCCTCCTGCTGGCGCCGCCCCTGCTGGCCCCGTTGCTGACCGGGCCGCTGCCGCCGCGCTTCGCCCGTGTGGCGACCCACGTGCCCGCGATGCTGGCGGCGCTGGTCGGGCCGTTCGTGCTGATCGTGATCTTCCTGCGCACACCGGTGCTGCCGTCGGTAGCGATACAGCTGACCGACGACGAGGTGGTGCTCGGGTACGTGGTGACGATCGACGACACGGTCACCACTCTGCTCGACGACGAGGGCACGGTGCGGTTCGTGCCGAACCACGCGGTGGTCGCCAAGGTGCTGTGCGGCAACGCCGAGCAGGTTCCGTACACGGACGTGTACGCGCACGGCTGGCACGTCGAGAAGTCGATGCTGGAGTGGTTCCTGCCCCAGCGCGATCCCGAGCCGGTCGACGAGGTCCGGTGCGCCGGCCGGGCCCGGTAGATGAGCTTGAATCCGGACCGGCTGGCGCGTACCTGCCGCGGACGACGTCCTGCGCGTCACCGGCGGGGCGATCACCGAGATCGTCACCTTCCACGCCGACCAGTTCCCGCGGCTCGGACTGCCGGCGCGCCTGCCCGCGGACGGCAGTGTTCTGACCACGATCTCTGAAGCGACTGACGTCGACCGGTTCGACCAGCCGTGGCTACTCGGCCACAGCGGAGTTCTGGCTCCAGACCGAGGGGCCGGATATAGCTGCGCTGGTCGGACGGTCCGCTGGACACTGAAGAGGCGCGCTGACCGACACTCCGGGACCCCTTGTTCATGATCCCGATCTTCCCGGCCACCCCACGCCGAACAGCTGCTACCGATCCGGAGTCGCCGCACGTTGGCCAACGTCGGGCACGACATTTTGCAGGTGTGGCGGACCTTCCAGTTTTTGGTCTCGTAGCGACCTGCGGGTTGCCCTGTTTCTCACTGACTTTTTCGCGTCCCTGCCTCACTATTTTCATTTCCCTCCGGGCTGGCGCGTCTGCAGCCTGATTCTGGTTTGCCTGGCCTCATCGCGAACGCCTTTCACGCTGATGGTTAGCAGCGCGAAGAATGATCCAAACAGGTGTAGTTGGCGCAGCGTCGGGTTCACCCCCACGGACCGGCCGGCCTACGCAGACCTCCGGCTCCGTGGGCGGACCAGGCTGCTCGGACGGAAGCTCACCGGCTGGGCCGAAGGCGGACTGATGCTGAGGTTCGTGCCTGGTTTCGCGGTCGGGCTCGTGCTCGGCGGCGTCCTCGGGTTCGCCGGCGAGGTGGAGAATGGACTGGTGTCCGGGTTGCTGTCCGGGCTCGTGTTCGGGTTCGCCTCCTGGCTCGCGATCGGGGTGATCGCGTGGGCCGAAACCCCGATCACCGAGGAGCGCCCCGAGACCCCCGCCATCACGTTCGTGCGTGACCTGCGATTGGTCTACGTCAAATCGCTCGCCGGAGGGTGTGCACTCGGGGTGGCCTTCGGCGTGCATGAACTACTCACCGGTGCGAACGGGCTGGCGACCGGCCTCTCCGTCGGAGCCGTCGGAGCCGTCGCGATCGTCCTCGGTGTCGGCCTCCACCAACCCAGCGGGCGCTACCTCGTCACCATGGCCGCATTCCGTGGCCGCAAGCGGATCCCCCTGCGCCTCCTGCGTTTCTCGACGACGCCCACCGGTTGGGTGTACTCCGGCAAACCGGCCCGGTGTACCAGTTCCGGCACGCGAAGCTACAAGACCGCCTCGTCAGCGGACAGCACCATTCACAGCCAGCCGCGTCAACGCCCAAACGGTTGGCCAGACGGGCCTCGCCGAACCCACGCAAGCGCAACATAGGCGCAAATCGGTGAGAAGCGTCGTCGGGAGCATCAGTGCCCGGCCGGCTGGGCGGACCCTGGTCGATCGAGAAGGACGAGGGGGACCGTGGCCAGGGCCAAGGCGACGCCGATCCACGACACGGAGGTGACCGGGGCGTCCAGGTGGAGTGCCGCGGCGGCGAAGACCGGGGTGAGGCTGATGCCGAGCTGGAACGCCGAGACGGTGGTGGCACCCGCGAGGGTCGGTGCGTCGGCGGCGATGGTGAACACCCGTCCGTAGATGGCGGGGTTGAGTACGAACGCCGCGATCCCGAGCAGGAAGACGATGGGCACCACGGCGGTCGCGTGGCCGGCGAGCGTGGCCAGGAGGGACGAGAGGATCGCGATGCCGGTCGCTCCGATGAGGAGTGCGTGGCGGGGACGCCGGTCGGAGATCCGGCCGCCGATGGACAGACCGATGAACGCGCCGATTCCGAACAGTGAGAGGACGGCCGGAATCCACAGCGCGGGGACGCCGGTGACGTCGGCGAGGATGGCCGCCAGGTAGTTGAAGGAGATCATGTACGCGGCGGTGCTCAGGATGGTCACCGCGTACAGGCTCCACAGGCGGGGCTTGCGCATCGTGGTGAGTTCCCGCCGGAGGCTCGGCTTGACCGCGGCCTTCGTGGCCGGCAACCCGAGCGCGCAGGCGATCGTGCTGACGATGGTGAGGACGACCACGGCCCAGAAACCACCGCGCCATTCCGTGAGGTTGCTGAGCAACGTGCCCAACGGGCCGCCTGCGACCATGGCCACACTGAGCCCACTGACCACCACACCCGACGCGCGGGCGTTGCGGTCCGGCGTGACCAGGCTGATCGCGGTCACGGCGGCGACCGCGAAGAACCCGGCGTAGGCGAGTCCGGCGACGAACCTGGTGATCAGCAGGACCCGGTAGTCGGCGACCAGGCCGACGGCGATCGCAGCGGCGAAGACGAGCTGGCTCGTCATCAGCGCGGTACGCCGCGGCCAGCGCAGGCTGAGGACCGCGAATGGCGGGCCGCCGAGAACCACGCCGAGCGCGAACACCGTGATGAGGGCGCCGGCAGCGGACAGAGAGACGTCGAGGTCGGCGGCGACCGAGGGCAGCACACCGGCGACCAGGAACTCGGCGCTGCCCATCGCGAACAGGCTGAAGGCAAGCAGGTACACCCCGACCGGCAGCCGGCTTGCGCCACGGGACTGGTGCTGTTCGGTGACCGTGCTCATCGGCGGGCACCCCCGATGTCTGCCGACCGGTTGCCGGCGGCGGCGAGGTCCTGTTCGAGAAGCCATCCGGTGATGGCGATCGCGGCCACACAACCAGCGCTTGCGGCGGTGACCACTTGCGCGCGTGGGTTGACGACGTTCCCGGCCGCCCACACCCCCGGAACGTCGGTGGCACCTCGCTCGTCGACCGCGATCAGGCCCGTGAGCGGGTCCTTGCGGCAGCCGAGTGCCGTCAGGAGCGCGTCGTGTGGCCGAGGCCGGGGCGCGACGAAGACGGTGTCGCACGGGACGGTCTCTCCGTGTCCGAGTTCGATCCCGGTCAGCGTCCCGTGTTCGGCGACGACCCGGTGCACCTCGCCGTCGACCAGCCGCACCCCGTACGCGGTGAGGCGGTCTCGTTCGGTGCCGTTCAGCTCGATGCCGTTGAGGCAGAACGTCACTGTCGGGCTGTAGCGGCGGAGCAACGCCGCCAGGTGTACCGACATCTCGACCATCGGGCCGCCGATGACCGCGATCGACGTGCCGCGGACCTCGTAGCCGTGGCAGTGCGGGCAGTGGTGCACG
This sequence comes from Actinophytocola algeriensis, assembly GCF_014203735.1. GTDB lineage: Bacteria > Actinomycetota > Actinomycetes > Mycobacteriales > Pseudonocardiaceae > Actinophytocola > Actinophytocola algeriensis. The sequence continues at coordinate 475,705 of NZ_JACHJQ010000005.1, forward strand.
TCGACGGCCCAGCGCTCACGCAGGCCGGGCACCTCGGGCAACTCGTCGGCCAGCCCGGTCGCGACCAGCACCGCCCGTGCCTGGAGCTCCCGCCCCTGCGCCAGCGTCAAGCTGGTCGACCCGTCCGCCCGGCGGGCGGCGCCGGTCACCGTCGCGTGCGTCAGTGTCCCGCCGTAGCCGGTGAACTCGGCCTTTCCGGTCCTGAGGAGCTCCGCCGGTGCCATGCCGTCCCGGGACAGGTACCCGTGCATGTGTGCGGCCGGGGCGTTCCTGGCCTCGCCACCGTCGATCACGAGAGTCGTGAACTGGGCCCTGGCAAGCACGATTCCGGCGGTCAGCCCGGCGGAACCCCCGCCGACGATGACCGCGTCCCACTGAGTGTCCATGGTGAATACCTCCACCCGCAGCATCCGCGGGACCGGGCGGCACCGGCAACCTTCGTTGCCGAAACCGGGACAAGGTGGTGGACTGGACGTCATGGAGGACCAGCCGGCCGTCGCCGCGGCGATCGATCAGATCGCTCCCCGACTGCGCCGCGCCCGGGAGAAGAAGGGCGTGACGCTGGCGGAGCTCGGCCGCAGCACCGGTATCTCCACCAGCACCCTGTCCCGGCTGGAGTCCGGGCAGCGCAAGCCCAGCCTCGAACTGCTGTTGCCGATCACCGCCGCGCTCGGGCTGCGCCTCGACGAGATCGTGTCCGCGCCCCGGGTGCTGGATCCTCGGGTGCCCCAGACACCGGCTCGAGTGGACGGCAGGTTGCTGATCCCGCTCACCCGTCAACAGAGCGGGCCACGCGCCTACAAGATGACGATCCCGGCCGACGACAAGGAGCCCCGGCTGCGGAGGCATGCCGGATACGAATGGCTCTACGTGCTGCGGGGCCGGCTTCGCGTCATGCTCGGCGACCAGGACGTCGTCCTCGGTCCGGGCGAGGCCGCCGAGTTCGACTGCCAAACGCCACACTGGTTCGGTGCCACCGGGCGCGGCAGTGTCGAGGTGCTCAGCCTGTTCGGCAAGCAGGGCGAGCGGATCCATGTCCGCGCGCGCACCGGCCGCCGCACGCCGGATCACGGTCAGGAGTGACGCAGAAGGACGCGCCGGACCGGCCGGGCCCTGAGTGGGTCTTCGTGGCCCGCCGGCCCTGACGCGGGGGTCAGGAAATGCCGCGGAAGAAGGTGCGGATGTCGTCCGCGAGCAGCTCCGTCTCCTCCATTGCGGGGAAGTGACCGCCCTCGGTGAACTCGTTCCAGTGACCGATCGCCTTCCACGGGTCCATCGCGCGGCGCACGAGCGGGTGGGTGTCGAACACGGCCCATCCGGACGGCACGCCGGAGGCCATGAACAAGTCGACTCCGGAGTGCTCGGACTCGTAGTAGAACTGCGCACTCGACGCGCCGCTGCGGGTGAACCAGTACAGGCTGATGTTCGTCAAGAGCTGGTCGCGGTCGACCGACTCGTCCGGCGTCCGGTAGTCGCCGCTGGTCCTGGTCTTGAACTTCTCGGCGATCCACGCGAGCTGACCGACCGGCGAGTCGGTGAGCGCCGCGCCGATCGTGTCGGGACGGTGGTTCTGCATCTGGAGATAGCCGCGGTCGGCCGCATCCTCGGTGCGCACTGCCTCGATCTGGGCGATCTCGTCATCGGACAGGCCGTCGGGGTAGGGGAACTTGTCGCCGACCAACCCGAGCAACCGGGGGTCGCATCCGATGTGCGTGCCGATGACGCGCTCCGGGGAGAGCGCCGCGAGGCGGCCGGTGGTGCCCGCACCGATGTCGGTGCCGTGAGCCGCGAACCTCTCGTAGCCGAGCCGCGTCATGATCTCGGCGTAGGCCTCCGTCGTCCGCGCCAGCTCCCAGCCGGTCCCTGACAGCGGGGTGGAGAACCCGAAGCCGGGCAGCGACGGGATGACCACGTGGAACTCGTCGGTCAGCAGCGGGATGAGTCGCTGGTACTCGACGAACGAGCCCGGCCAGCCGTGGTTCAGGATCAGCGGGGTGGCATCCGGGTTCGTCGATCGCGCGTGGACGACGTGGAACGTCTGGCCGTCGACGACCGTCGTGAACTGTTCGTACTCGTTGAGCTTCTCCTCCTGCGCACGCCAGTCGAACCCGTCGCGCCAGTACTCGGCGAGCTCCTTCAGGTACACCTGCGGGATGCCGCGGCTGAAGTCGGTGCGATCGTCTCGGCCCGGCACGGGGATCGGCCAGCGCGCGTGTGCCAGCCGGTTACGAAGGTCGTCGATGTCGGCCTGCGGGATGTCGATGCGGAACGGTGTGAGTGCGTTGTTCTCGTTCATGACACCGACGTTCCCAGGCAATGCGGCAGGTCAGCTTCCGCAATTGCTGAAACGATGGAGAACATGTTGGAGACCTCGGCCCGCCTGCTCGAACTGCTGTCATTGCTCCAGCTCAAGCGGGACTGGACGAGCTCCGAGCTCGCCGGCCGGCTCGATGTGAGCACGAGGACTGTGCGCGCCGACATCGGCAAGCTGCGGTCGCTCGGCTATCCCGTGGGTGCGCGCCCCGGCGTCGCGGGCGGGTACCGGCTGGCCGCCGGGACGGCGATGCCCCCACTGCTGCTCGACGACGACGAGGCCGTCGCCGTCGCGGTCGGACTGGGTGCGGTCGCGACCCAAAGGCTCGGCGTCGAAGAGACATCACTCACCGCGCTCGCGAAGCTGGAGCAGGTGCTGCCCTCGCGCCTGCGTCGGCGCGTCGAGGCGGTACGCGAGGCGACGAGCGTCGTGCCAGGGACTGAACCGCCGCTCGACCTCTCGGTTCTCGGCGCGGTCGCTGCCGCGATCCGCGGCCACGAACGGCTCCGGTTCGGATACACGAAGCCCGGGGGCGGCGAAGGGGCCCGCCACACCGAACCGCAACGGCTGGTGACCTGGGGGCCGCTCTGGTACCTGCTCGCGTGGGATCTCGACCGTGACGACTGGCGGGTCTTCCGCGTCGACCGCATGGTTCCGCACGCACCGACGGGTGCGCGGTTCCAGCCGCGCGTGATCCCGGAGGACGATGTCGTCGAGTACGTCGTCGGACGCGTCAGCAAGGCGGCCTGGACGTACCGCGCCCGGGTACTCGCGCATGCTCCCGCCGCCAAGGTCGCCGCGAAGATCCCCTTCCCGGTCCACATCGAGGTGGTCGACGAGTCCACCTGCCATGTCGAGCTGGGTGCCGACGACCCAGACCGGCTCGCGCTGTGGATGACACAGCTCGACGTCGACATCGAGGTGATCGACGGAGACGAGCTCGCGGCGGCGTTCGACCGCCTCGCGACGAGGTTCCGCCGCGCGGCGGCGGGCGCATCCACGTGAATCTCGGCCGTCGGTCATTCAGGTTGTCGACCGACTGCGCCACTGAGGTCCGTGTTGGTGATCCAGTCGATGATCGAGTGGTGTCGGGGACGCCAGCCGAGCAGTTCGCGTGCTGCGGCGCCGCGTACGCGGCTGTTGGAGCCCAAAGCGTGGAGGGCGAACTGGTGGTTCCAGATGTTGTCGGGAGAGTCGGGGTGCCACGGCTGCGGGCCGGGCAGGCCGAGGGAACGCGCGAGGGCCACGGTCATCGCGGCGAAGGACTCCTCACCGTTCTCGACGAAGTAGAACGTTCCGGGAGGTGACTTTTCCAGGGCGAGGAGATACAGGTCGGCTACATCGTCGAGGTGCACGGTGGACCAGACGTTGCGGCCGGCACCAACGTGTCGGACGACTCCGCCGGACCGTGCCTGCCGGACCAGCGCGGCGATCAGGACGCTGTCGTGGCCTGGCCCGCGTCCATGGCCATAGATGAGGCTGTGGCACAGGACCGCGGTGCGTATCCCTTTGTCCGCAGCGGTCAGGACCAGGCGGTCGATGGCGACGCGTCCCTTGCGCAGGGGGTGGTCCGGTTCCCAGGTGGAGTCCGGGTCGAGGATGTCCTCGTAGAAGATCGCTTCGGAGATCTCACCTTCGGTGCCGGTGCCGACGATGCTGGAGCCGCTGGTGTGGATCAGTGGCTTGTCGGACCCGGCCAGGGCCGCGATGAGTGTTTCGACGGCGTCGCGGTGGTCGCTGTCGGCCGCGTTGACGACCGCATCGGCGCGGCAGGCATGCTCAGTGAGCACGGCCGCGTCGTCCAAGGTGCCCACCACCGGCTGGATACCAAGCCGGGCGACGTCTGCGGCCGTGGCCACGTCGCGAGTCAGACCGGTGACGGTGTGACCAGCCCGAACCAGACGAGAAGCGACGGTGCCGCCGATGTAGCCACCCGCACCGGTGACGAAGACGTGCATCTGGGAGCTCCGCTCTTGTCGTCCGCCCCAGGCGCCTGCCGCACCTGGTTGCTGCCCGGTGGGCAGCATCGTCGCCGCTCAGCCGCACCCACAACGCTCGTTGCCGAAACCGCAAACCGGGACTGCGCAACGCGGCTCTTCCGCGACCAGGAACGAGGAAGGGACGCTTGTGTTGCCCGATCGGTGAGCTGGGGACCGAGCGTTCTGGAGTGTGGAGATCGTGTTGTCGATGCCACGAAGCTGTTCACGCGGTGTCGGCGCCGCATCCCCGCGCGCGATGCCTGGCGGGGCGTCGGCGATGCTGTTCGCGTGGAGTACGTGTCCAGAGTGCCGCGACCGCCGCTGGACGGGCTGATCGACGACCTCTACTACCTGGCGGGTGCGCCGCCGTACGCTCGGCTGACGCTGCCGCCGGCGCCGGCGGCGCTGCTCATCGTCAACCTCGGGGCACCGTTCCGCATCCGCGCCGGCGCCGACATCGAGACGGCCGAGTACGCCGACGGCTGCGTGGTCACCACGCCCACCCGCGCGTGGGAGTTCGGCTACCCACTCCGGACCCGGTCCGTCGGTGCGCACGTCAAGCCGTGGGGACTGGCGCCGTTCCTGCCGATGCCCGCGGCCGAGCTGTCTGACCGGCCGGTGACGGTAGCGCAGGTTTGGGGCTGGCCCGCCATCGCTGAGCTGCGAGACCGGCTGGCCACGGCGGACGGACCGCACGAGATGCTGACGCTGCTCGAGGAGGAGCTGATGCGACGGCTGTGCGAGACCCCCGGCCTGGGGCTGGTCCGCCATACGAGCAGCGTCATCGCGGCGACCAACGGGGCGGTTCCGGTCGGCGACCTGAGCGAGGCCGCAGGTGTCAGCAGCACTCATCTGGCACGGCGGTTCAAGGACCTCGTCGGCGTCACGCCGAAGCGGCTGGCCCGCACCCGCCGCTTCGCCGCCACCGTGCTCGCGATCAACCCCGCCGAACCGATCGACTGGGGCGAGGTCGCCGGTGGCGCAGGCTACTTCGACCAGGCCCACTTCGGCCACGAGTTCCGGGAGTTCACCGGGCTCACGCCGACGCGGTACGTCGAAGTCCGGCGGCGGTTCCTGCGCGAACATCCCGGCCACGTGCTGGACGGCTGGCCGCTGCCTGCCGATTGATTTCTTACAAGAGCGACAGCTCACGACACGCTAACTTCGGGGGCACCCCGAAGTAGAGGAGAAACCCGTGGGCAAAGTGGTCATGTACAGCTCAGTCTCGGTGGACGGCTTCATCGCGGACGAGAACGACCAGCCCGGACCGCTGTTCGACTGGTTGACCAGCGGTGACGTCCCGTTGGACGAGAGCGGCGTGGTGAAGGTGTCCCAGACGTCCTACGACTACACCCGGCCGTACTGGGACCAGATCGGGGCGACAATCGCCGGCCGCCACGTCTTCGACATGACGGACGGCTGGGACGGGAAGCCTCCGGGCGGGATCGACCACGTGGTCGTCGTGACGCACCGCCCGCAGCCCGAGGGCTGGGACCCCGAGGCGCCGTTTCACTTCGTCGACGGCGTCGAGGCAGCCGTGGCCAAGGCGCAGGAGCTTGCGGGTGACCGCATGGTCGAGGTCGCCGCTGGCGACGTCGGCGGCCAGGTGCTTGCCGCGGGCCTGGTCGACGAGGTGCGCATGGACGTCGTACCCGTCGTGTTCGGGTCCGGCAAGCGCTACTTCGGGTCGGTCCACGCGCAGCACCTGTTGGAGGACCCTGACGTGGTGATTCAGGGCAACCGGGTGCTTCACCTGCGCTATCGGGTGCGCCGTTGACCGATCCGAATGGGTACGCGACGAAGTCCACTGCGAACAACGACTGTACCGGGATTCCCTTGCGGCCAAGGCACCGGCGCTCTCCGGCGTGACCCCGGCCCGGTCCGCGAAACGAAACGCGGCGGTGGGCCGGGGTCTGGGCCGGTCCGCGCTGATCAGCCGACCAGGCCGTAGGCGCGGATGAAGGTGTGGGTGACCGCGCTGCCGCCGTCCGCGGTGGCCTTGGCACGCAACGAGACGAAACCAGAGCCCGGGTTGTCGACGGTCGCGAGCCAGCCGTCGCCGTCGGCCCGGACCGGGACCTCCCGCCAGGTCTGACCGTCGTCGAAGGACGCCTCGATCGACGTGAGTTCCTTGCCGGACGGTGGGCCTTCGATCCGGACCGGGATCTCGGTGGTGGCCCCGGCCTCGGCGCGGTTCATCGTGTCCAGCCCGCGTGGTACCAGCCGTACGGCGATCAGCGGCAGGACGGTCGCCTCCGTCGTTTGTGCGGACCGGAAGCGCCACTCGGTGTCCACCTTGTTGCCGGTGGCCCCGGCCGGAAAGGAGCCGGACCGGTCGGCGTGCACGGTGAGTGTGTATTCGCCGTCCTCCGGCGGCAGCTCGACGCCGAGGTTGAGGAACCGGCCGTAGGCCACGCTGGCGACCACCTCGCCGCGCGCGTCGCCGTGTGTCAGCGTCACCGTCCCGTTGCCGTGCGCGTTGCCCCAGTGACCCGGCGTCGAGTCGGCGAAGTAGTCCATGGGCGAGTAGCGCAGGCGGTTGCCGTCACGGGTGCCCACCTTTTCCGGGTTGTGCATCGAAGGCCCGATCACGCCGCCGTTCCACAGCTCCTCCCGTTGGTCACCGGCCTCGAGGGTGATCTCGGTACCGATCGTCGCGCTGCCGCCGAAGTCCGCCGGGTACGGTGCCGTCATCGAGCGCCGCCACGTGTACCCCGCGGTGACGTACTGGTCGATCACCGCGGGCGCGGCGAAGTGGAACTGCGGCGTCGCGGTGTCCAACCCTGGGACGAGTGGTCCCATGCCCAGGTAGGAGTACCACGGGATGTCGGTGTTGCCGGATCGGTAGGTCGCCCGGGTCTTGGCCATGTCGGCCCGGTCGGCCCGGACGGACGGGTCCTCTGGCACGCCATCGGAGTTGTTCCGGACGACCTGGTAGGCATACGGGGTGCGTTCGGTGTTCTCCTTGACCCAGACCGACTGGTGGAAGAACGTGAGTCCGTCGCGCTTGATCGGCATCACGTAGGGAAGCTCCTCCGGGACGGATCCCTCGTCCCAGTTGTAGCCGAGATACCCGTAGCTGAAGTCGCTCTCGCCTGCCAGGAACTTGTAGACGATCCAATGGCCGCGGTGCCTGGCATCGGGCTCACCGACGTCAACCTTGAGGTGCTTGGCCTGCCGCGCGTCGACGGTGACCTTCTGCGGCACGCCGTCCACCTTGACGGTGTCGGAGGCGATGGTCATCTCGCTCGGCCCGTCGCCCGGGGTGATGACGTAGGTCTGCAGGTGCCAGTCTCCCGGCGGCAGCCGCAGGACCGCGGCCCCCTGGTTGGTGCGTGCCTGCAAGAACTCACCGGTGGCCAGGTTGTTGAAGGAGACCACGTTGCTCGTGGACGCCGGCTTCCCATCGCGGTCGATCACGTCGACGGTGACCTTGTAGCGTTCGGTGTCCACGGTGACGGCGATCGCGGTGCGGAGCTTGGTCCGGCCGTCGGACGAGGTGGCGGTGAGAGCGCCGGTGTACGTGCCGGGCGGTACGTCGCCGTGGATGGTGACCGGCACCTCGCGCCGGCTGCGTGGCGGCACGACCAGGTGCCGGTGCCGCACCTCGAGCAGTTTGCCGGGGGCGCGCCGGCCGTCCGCCCCGGTCAGTTCCGTCCCGAACCTCAGGAAGACCGGCCGGTTCGTGTCGTTGTGATAGGTGACCTTTCTGGTGACCCGCTGCCGGGGGCCGTGCGGCCACTCCAGGAACTCCGAGATGCTTCCGGTGTCCGAGCGGACTCCCTGGACTGCCCGGCCGAGGTCGACCCGGCCGGTTCCCTGGTCGTGCACGCTGGCGCCGTTGGTCGGCTCGGCGGTGCTCATGAGTGCGGCCTTCAGCTCGCCCGGCGACAGCGCCTCGCGCCGCGACTCGTACCGCTGTGCGAGTACCGCCGCCGCCCCAGCGACGTGAGGTGTCGCCATGGACGTGCCGCTGGCGGCCGTGTAGCCCTCGCCGCTCGGCTGGCCCATGCTGGTGCCCTTGGCGCGGGCCGCCACGATGGACACCCCGGGCGCGGTGACGTCCGGCTTGATCGCGTTGTCGTCCTGACGCGGGCCGCGTGACGAGAAGGAGGCGAGCTGGTCGGACCGGTCGACGGCTCCGACGGTCAGCGCGGCGTCGGCGGTCCCCGGCGAGGTGACACTGCCCGGCTCGTTGCCGTTGTTGCCCGCGGCGACGACGAACAGCGTGCCGGTCTCCTCGGTGAGCAGGTTGACGGCCTCCTCGATCGGGTCGAGACCGGGACCGTCCGCGATGCCAAGGCTCAGGTTGACGATGTCCGCCTCGGTCTCCGTGACGGCCCACTCCATGCCTTGCAGAACCCAGGATTCGGCTCCGGAGCCGCCGTCGTCGAGCACCTTGCCGACCGCGAGCCGGGCGCCGGGAGCCACGCCCCGGTACTTGCCTCCGGAGGCTTCGCCCGAGCCCGCGATGATCGACGCGACGTGCGTGCCGTGCCCGTGCCCGTCCGATGCCGAGGTGGCGCCGGTGAAGCTCTTCGCGACGGTGACCGCGTTCTTGATGTCCGGGTGGCCGGGGTCGTACCCGGTGTCGAGGACGGCGACGGTGACGCCGCTGCCGTCGTAGCCCTGCCGCCACGCGGTGGGCGCTCCGATCTGTGCGGTGCTGCGGTCGAGGCTCGCCTCGACCTTGCCGTCCAGCCAGACGCGGGAGATGCCGGTGCTGAGCGTGCTCGGGCCGGCCATGTCACGCCACGCGGTGGTGGCCTTGTCCTTGGGCACCCGCATCGCCGTCATCCCCAGGCCGGCCAGCGGCCGGGTCGCCTCGGTCGCGGCGATGCGCCGGTGCGCGTCCGCCTGCTGGACGATCAGGGGGATCTCGCTCGCCTTGGCGTCGCCGTAACCCCACTCGATCAGCTGGGTCACGTTGAAGAGCCGGGGATCCAGTGTTCCGTCCACGACCAGGGCCTCGACGTCTGACGGGAGGACGGAGAGCTGCCCGTCGTGCCGCATGGTCGAGAACCGCACTCCGTCGCGGCCTGGCCCTGGCTCGACGTTGATCTGGGCGGCGCCTTCGGGTCCATTCGTGACGGTCACCACGTCGCCGGTCAGCAGGGTCACCGTGTCGGATACCGGTGCTTGCTGCTGGTGCCGGGGAGCGGCCGATATCGGTGAGCTCGTCGCTCCTACGGTTGTCGTGATCGCCACGGCCGTGATGGCCGCCGCGATCACCAATGGCCGTCGCATTCGTCTCCCTTGCGCCTGTCCGGTGCGGAGGTGGCTTCTGTCCGCATGGGACAGTTCTTACTGGACGCTGCGGGGTCAGGGGAACGGCTATGTGATGGCGCGTTGTCGCCATGTCCAGTATCCGCCAGCCCGACAGCAACCGCCGTCGGTGAAATCCGATCGCTCGCCCTACGTCGACAGGCCACGGCGACCGCGATCACCGAGCACAGGGCTCAGCGTGGCTCGAGGGCGGCGCTGTGTTCCCAGTGGGTGCCGGTGGTCGCGGGCGCGACCTGCCGTGCCCAGCTCGCCGCGTCGTGCAGGGACGAGGTGCCGGTCAGGGCGGCGGTGGCCAGCCCGGGCGGCCGCGCGTCACCGAGGTGTGTCCACTGCGGTCCCGAGAGGGTGAGGTTGCGCAGGGTCGGGTAGCCGGTGAGCACGCCGAGGTCGGCCACCCGGCTCGCGGAGACGTCGAGCGACTCGATGCGGGGGAGCGTGGCGGGCAGCCGCAGCGCCGGTTCGGTCACGCCGCGCACGGTCAGGAAGCGCAGTGCCGGGTGACCGTTCAGGTCGGTCAGGTCTGCTTGCCGGGCGATGATGGTCAGCTGCTCCAGTGGGCACGCCGACAGGCCGCGGCTGCCGGTGACAGCCGCGACGTCCCGCAGGTGCAGGATGCGCAGCCGCGGTAGGGCGGCGAGTGGTGACAGGTCGACCGTGTCCCCGTCGCTGATGAACAGTTCCTGCACCGCGTCCGGAGCGGACAGTGTCGCGAGCCAGTGGGGCAGGGACTCCTGCGTCACGCGGTGGCTGTAGTCGGGGGTCTCGATCTGAGTGTTGGTGGGGAACACCCAGAAGTGCTCGCCCGGCTCGACGTCGAGCTTGCCCGCCGCCATCCGCGCGAGCAGGTCGGCCATCAGGTCGGTCACGCTGTCCGCCACGAACGTGACGGGCTCGTCGTCGTAGTCGACGCCGAACTCGATCACCTGCCCGACGGTGCCGTTCGGGCCAGGAGCCAGGTCGACGGCGAAGAAGTTGCCGTCGTTGCCGTTGCCGAAGGGGATCCAGCGCGGGTGCCAGGTCACCGGGCGGACGGTGCCGGGCGGGTGGCCCTCGATCCCGACGTGGTCGTCGTGGGACGACGGCGGGTCCTCGTCGGGCGCCGAGAAGTACTTCCATTGGTCGACGACGTCCACCAACGCGAGGAAGGTCGGCCCGCCGAACAGGCCGTAGTTGTTGTACTCCCCGTCGAGCAGGCCGTAGAGCGCGCGCAGGTCGGCAGGAAACGTGACCCCCAGCTCCGCCTCCGCGGCGGCGATCTCCGCCTCGGTGGCCGGCGGCTGCAGCTCCAGGGGCTGTCCCATGAGCCGGGCGTAGGACTCGCAGTACTCCTGGGCAAGCTCGACCACCCGGCGCGGATCTCCGCTGGCGGCCTTGGGATTCCCGGTATCGGGGCCGTGCTCCGGTTGTGTGCGCCGCGCGGCGTCGACCACCACGCGGTAGGTGGGCGGGAGGTGGCCGGTCGACTGCGTGAGCACCGTGTTCACGACCGCCTCGACCCGCCCCGGCTCGACGGTCAGCTCGACCGCGTGCCACACCGCGCCGTCGGCCGCCCGCAACGCGATCCCGAGCCGCGTGGCGGCCTCCCGTGCGTGCCGATCCGACACCAGCCCCATCGCGAACGCGGTCGCGACCGCGTCCGCCTCGACCCCGGCCGAGTCGAACACGGAGAGACGTTCCTGGAACCCGCCGGCGTACAGGGTCGCCCGCCAGACCAGCCGCGCCCATCCGGCGATCGCCTTGCCGGCCAGGACATCCGCCACCTCGGCGACAGCGGCCTCACGACTCGGATCAGTGTCCACCTGTGGGACCGTACAGACGACACAGTCATCCCCTGACCCCGATGTGCGGAGGCTGTGCTCATCGCGGATCAGTGCGACCACGCAGGTCATGCTCAACGCGTTGAGCGCAGCGGTGAACCCGCACGTCGCCGGGTGGCGCCGGTGGCCGGTCAGCTCTCGGTTCGGGGGAAGGTCCACACGGCGTGGTCGCCGGGGCCGACCACCAGCGTCGACCGGCCGATCCGCTCCGTGTGGCGGTAGCCGACGGACCGGTTGAGCGAGAAGTCGACCTGGCGCAGCCCCACCTGGTGGACGGGAACGACGTCGAACCGGATCGTGGTCTTGCCGCTGCGGGCGGTGATTCCGCCCGGCGCGGAGCGGACCTGGAACCCGCCGGCCCGCAGCAGCGGCACCGTGCTGTCCAGGTCTCGTTGGGTGACCGCGAGCCGGATCGTGGTCACGTCACGCATCAGGTGGTCCTGGTAGGCGTCGGACAGGTAGCGCTCCCGGCCGACGTCGCCCGGGCGGCTCGGCGGTTCGGTGTTGCCGCGCGGGTCGGCGAAGTACTCCGGCCGCCACTCCATCGCCCACGCGCCGAACGAGTCGTACTCGACGGTGGTGAGGATCGCGTCGAACCACGGCACCGGTACACCGTCACCGAAGTCGCGGGTCTGGCGGAACTCGATCGGCTCGGTGACACCCTCGGCCACCAGCCGGCCGGTGACCGACGCCAGGTCACCGGCCCGCTCGGTCGAGATGCCCCGTACGCGTGGTTGAAATACAGCAGCGGCGCGGTCGGCCTGCTTTCCTCGGCGCTCGCGCCACCCACCCCAGCTGCGGCGACCGCGAGTGCCGCCGCGACAACGACCATCATCCGACGAGTCATCATGCGCCGGATGGTAGATCCGCGGGAACGCCGCCGTCCTCGCTGTCGCCGGGGTTGGTGCGGAACGCCGACGGCTGTCCCGCCGACGTGGACCGGGCTCCTTGTCAGGGCTCGATGTTCTTGGAGATCTCACCGAATTTCGGGAGGTTGGAACCATTCGCCGCAGTGGTACATCCAACATCTCGATGTAACACTCACGAAGTCCGGGGTGATATGCGGCATGAGCGATTTTCACGTTGATCCGGCTGAGCTGACCCATGCGGCCGGCATGATCAGGAGCTCGGTGGCCCCCTCCGACGCCATGAACCTGAAGGCGGACGTGGAGGGCGGTAAGGCAGCCGGCGACGACGCGGTCACCGACGCGTTGACCGAGTTCGGCGCCGCCTGGCACCTGGCCGTGGACATCTTGCGACGCCGGTCCCGGTCGACCGCCACCGGCCTGGAGCACGCCGCCGCTGCCTACGTCGCCCACGACGAGGGTGCCAGGGCCGAACTGAAGGCCGCACGCCATGGCTGAGCTCGGTACCACCACCGATCCCAAGGAACTGGTGCCCGGGGACGCGGCGGCGCTCCATGCCATCGCCGACAAGCTCACCACTCTGGCCGGCACGTTCGCCGATGTCGGCGCGGCACTGGGCGCCGTCCGGATGGACAACTGGACCGGCAACGCCAGCGACATGTTCTGGGAGGCCTACGCCGCCGAGAAGCCGTCGTGGCAGCTGGGCAGCGACGCCATGACGTCGGTGGCGAGCACCCTGTCCGCCCACGCGGACACCGTCGCCTGGGCCCAGGGGCAGGCACAGGAGGCGATCGAGCTCTACGAACAGGGCAGGCAGGCCACCCTCGACGCGACCGCGGCGAACGCCGCCAAGCTCACCCCGGAGCCGGTTGCGGCGATCGATCCCGGCCAGGCGCTCCGCCAGCAGGCGCAGGAGACCCTGGACCGGGCCAGAGAACAGCTCAAGAGCGCCGGAGCGGCCAACGCCTCGGCCATCGCCGGGCAGGGCAGCCACGGCGTGAACGCGCCTGCGTGGCTGTCCGGGCCGGCCACCTATGTTTCGAAGGCGGGCAACGGCACCATCACGGCGTCCAAGAAGTTCGACCTGAACGCGGGCCGCGAAGGCAGGACGAAGATCTCGTCGAGCTACCTGGACATGGCCAAGAACGGCAGCGAGCGCTGGAAGAACATGGACAAGTGGGACTGGTCCACCTTCCGCAACGACGTCCTCGACACCTACACCAAGAAGGGCTTCGACTTCGCCGCCGACAAGAAGAACGCCCAGGAGGCCGCCAAGCTCCGCGGGGAGAAGTACCGCCAGGCACCGCCGGTGAGCGTCAAGATCGGGTCCGTCGGCACCGGGGACAAGTTCATGGTCGGCCCGAAGGTGGAAGGTGCCACCCAGGTCGGCGATGTGACGATGGCCGGGTCGGCGGAAGCGAAGGCCGGCGCCAAGGCCAACGCGTCGCTCTCGGCGGGGCTGGACGGTGTCAAGGGATCGGCCGCCGCCTCGGTGGGAGCGACCGCGCAGGCCCAGGGCAGCCTGGTCTCCGGCCCGGCCGAACTCAACGGCAAGGCCGAGGCGTTCGTCGGTGCGGAGGCAGGCGCCAACCTCTCCGCCGGCCCGACCGGGGTCACAGCCGGGGTCGACGCCTTTGCCGGCGCCCGGGTCGAGGGCTCGGTCAGCGCCGACGTCGGCGGTGTCGGCGCCGGGCTCAAGGGCGAGGCCTGGGCGGGCATCGGCGCGGAGGCCAACGTGACCTTCGGCATGGACGAGGCCGGGAAGTTCCGTCTCGGCGGCGAGGCGGGCGTGGGGCTGGGGGTTGGTGCCAAACTGGGTGGTGAGATCGTCCTCGATCCCGCCGAGCTGACCAAGACGGCGACCGACGTGGCCAACACGATCGGCTCACTGTTCGACTGACTGGGAGATCAGGTGGCAACACAGCTTCCCGTCCGGATCGAGTTCCGGCTGCCGGACGGCTGGCAAGCGGCTCCGCCGGACGAGGTGGGGGCGCCGGGCGCGGCATTCGTGGCCCTGCACCGCGGCTCGGTCGACCACGGGTTCACCGCGAACATCACCGTCGCAGGCCAGATCCGCGAACCCAACCTCTCACTCGACGCCATCGGCGACGAGTCGGTGCGCCGGCTGACCGACGCGATGGACTCGGTGTCGCTGCGCGAACGTGCCCATGCCGGCTCGGCCGCGGCACCGGCGATGACCCAGCTCCTGGACGTCACCACCACCGCGAACGAGCGGACACTGCGCCTGGTCCAGAACCAGGTCTACCTCTCCGTACGGGACGTCGACGAACCCGCCGTCCACGCGGTACTCGAGTTCACGCTCACCTGCACACCCGCCCAGGTCGCCACCGTGGTCGACGACTTCCGCACCTTCGTCGCCGGTATCCAAACCAGCAGGTGACGGTGACCGAACGGCCGATCAGGGGCGGCCGCGGTCGAACGTGCGACGGTTCACCGCTGCTGCCGCGCGCCCGTCGGCAGCGGGGGATGCGTCGGGTTTCATGCCCGCCAGTAGGCGGAGCGCCGGCACTGGGGGCAGGCTGTTGCCCCTGCGCCGGCAGCCGGGCGAGGACCGCGCGGCCGCCGAAGGAGGTGTTCGCCGCCAGGGCCAGCAGCACGACCGTGGCGAACTGGCCCGGTGATACCCGAATCCGCCGGCCAGGACGACGACCTGACCACCATCCCGAACGTGATCGCCCTGTCGCGGCGCGCCCGTCGCGTCGTCATCGCCAACCTGGTCATCGCGGGCACGTTCATCACCGGCCTCGTCCGGTGGGACCTGTTGGGCACCCTTCCCCTGCCGCTGGGTGTGGCGGGCGACGATGACCAACGTCACTTGATAATGATTATCAGGTGCGGTTAGGGTCGCTGCGTCCCCCCGGCTCGGAGTGATCGGCTTCCCCATGCTTGTTCGTCCGCGGTTACCCGCGTCCGTCGATGGTCGGCGGGTCCTTGTTCGCCGGTCGCGTGCCGGGCAGCGAGTGACGGTCGCGGTGCTCGTCGTGGCGAGGTCGCGGTCGCCATCGGCAGCCCGCTGGGTTTCGAGAACTCGGTCACCGCCGGCATCATCTCGGGTCTGCACCGGGAGATCCCCGGTTCCGCGGCACGGACGCAGTCGCTGGTGGACCTGATCCAGACCGACGCCGCGATCTCGCCCGGCAACTCGGGTGGCGCGCTCCTGGACGCGCGGGGCCAGGTCGTCGGGATCAACGAGGCCTACATCCCACCCAGCGCCGGGCGACGTCATCGTCGGGTTCGCCGACCGGGACGTCGCCGCGGTCGAGGACGTGCTGGCCGGGTTGCGAGAGGTGGACCCGGGCGAGCGGGTCGCGGTGACGGTGGTGCGGGATGGCGAGCGGCAGAAGCTCACCGTCACCGTCGGAGAACGGAACGGGTGACCGGGCAACGAGCCCCTCTCCACTCTCCCCATCACCCACCCACAGCTGAGAGGAGCATGTGATGACTCCGAGAAATACGGTGCTGGGAGCCGCCCTTGTGCTCATGTCCGCCGCGGGATGTGGCGAGGGCTGGCAGCACGGCGCGGACACGATGGGCAGTAACGGATCGGCCGGGCCGATGTTGCTGCGCAACGTCTACGTGGCCGCGCCCGGCGGGGACGGCTACGAGCACGGCGACAACGCCTCCGTCCGGCTGACCCTCGTCAACCACGCGGCGAACGACGATGCGCTCGTCGCCGTACGTTCCAGCCATGCCACGGACGTCGTCATGCGGTGGGACCGCGAATGCGATGGCCGGCTCGAAGAGGTCGGGCAGATACCGGTGCTGCGGAACGGCACCGTGCCCGGCGCCGACTACCGGCTCGAGTTGGTCGACCTCAACCAGAAGGTGCGTGCGGGCACCAGCATCCCGGTGACCTTCACGTTCCGGGACGCGGGCGAGACACGGCTCGGCGTGATGGTCGAGGCAACCCACGACGGCGACGTACCCGCGGTCATGGACTGCAGGTGAGGAGCCAGGCCATCGAGATCACCGACGACGGTGACGGCGGCGCTGGTTCCGTGCGGTCCCCGCTGCCCGGTGGCAACGGGCTAATCGGCATCCGGGAACGGGTGGCCACCTGCGGCGGCACCGCGGACATCGGGCCGCGCGAGGATGTGCCGGGTTCCGGGTCTTCGTCACGCTGCCGTTCACGACCGGAGGAGTGCTGTGACCGTGCGGATCGTGGTGCTGCTGGACATCCGGATGCCGAACCTGGACGGGATCGAGGCGGCGAAGATCATCTGCGCGAATACCGGGTGCAAGGTGCTGATGCTGACCACGATCGATCTCGACGACTACGTCCACCAGGCGCTGCGGACGGGAGCGAGTGTCTCCCGCCGCACCGGACGCGAAACGGCTCGCCGTGCTCACCGCGCGGGAACGGGAAAACCCCTGGCGCTGATCGCCCGCGGGCTGTCCAACGCGGAGATCGCGCAGGAGATGGTGGTCAGCGATCACACGGTGACAACGTACGTCAGCAACGTGCTCAGCAAACTCGGCCTGCGTGACCGGGTCCAGGCGGTGATCACCGCGGACGAGACGCGTTTGACCGTCCCGGGCGTCTGAACACTCTCACCCTGGCTTCCCAGTACACTTCGCCCACGAACTCAAGGCGGCGGATGCGCGTCGTCTCGGTTGAGCAGGTCGCGTACTTCGGAGAGGTGTGTGGGCCAGCGCTTCACGACGGTCCGCCACGCTGCCCACAATGACACTCCTTGTGCCAGTACGAGAACCGGTCCCTCCCGCCATGGACTTGCCACGACCGTGCCGACCCGGTCCGGAGTGCCCGGCTTCGGTGGTCCACCGGGCAGGAAGTCGACGATCATCGCGCCGGGTGTTCATCAGGTCGTCGACCAGGCCTCGCATGGCGACGTGGTAACCCCGCAACTGATGCCGCGCCGCAAGTTCGGTCGGCATCGCGCAGGCTGGGTACGCGGCGTTGTAGGCGGCGACCGAGGGATATCGGCGGAGTTCGGGGGCGGTCACGTCTGGACCCTATCGAGGTCCGGTGGGTGGTGCATTGGCCGAGGGCGAAGCGGCCGCCGCGTGTCGTCGACTGTGGCTGGCTTGAGCGAGCGTGGTGTTACCTCGGCCTGGTCACGTGGTGACCGGCTTGGCTTACCGTCGCCGCATGGCAACTCCGGCGGCGCCGAATGTGCGCGACGAGGATTTGTTTCCGGAGATACTGGCGCGCTTCGCCGCTGGCGACATGCCGTTCCTGCGACGGGCGCGGCGTCGTGCGCTGCGCACCCGGCCGTACGCCGGGTTGGCGGTGTTGCACAACGTACCGCTCACCGCCGAGACGATGTGCAAGATCGAGGTGCTCGTAGCGGGCGGGGCCGACCTCGTGGTCACTTCCCCGAGCTTCACGGAAGCCGACCCGCGGTCGGTCGCAGCTCTGGCGGCCGCTGGTGTCGAGTTCCGCATGGAGTACCGCTTCTCCGAGGAGTTCGACGTCGTACTGGACTGCGGCGGTGAACTCCAGCCACTCGTGACACCACGGCTGGGCACCTGTGAGCTGACCAGAACCGGAACCCTGCGCTACCGCGCCGCCAACCCCGCCTACCCGGTCATCGCGGTCGACGAGAGCCGGGTGAAGAACCTCGAGTCGTTGCTCGGCACAGGACGCGCGTTCGTACACGCCTTCCGACGTCTCGTGGACGAGCCGATCGACGGCAAGCCGTTCCTGGTCTTCGGTTACGGCAAGGTAGGAAAAGGTGTGGTGCGTGCTCTTGCCCCGCACACCGATCGCATCGGCGTCGTCGACACCGATCCCGGTGCGGTCGACGCGGCGAGGCTGGCCGGTTGCGACGCGATGCACGCCACCGAGGCCGATCGCGTGGAAGCCTGGGCCAGACAGGCGTTCGCGGTGGTCACCGCGACCGGCGTGCCAGGGATCGTATCGTCAGGTTACGACGCCGGCCCGTTCCGCGGCGCGCACCTCGCGAACATGGGCGGCGAGGACGAGTTCGGCGAAGCGTTCACGACCGGTGACGTCCTGTACGGCAAGCGCCCGGTCAACTTCGCGCACAGCGATCCCCATACGATGCGCTACCTGGACCCGGTCTTCCACGCCCACAATCTGGGCATCGACCTGCTGGCCTGTGCGCAGCCGGGGCCCGGCGTCACACCGTTCCCGGCGTTCCTCGCAGACGAGATCGTCGACGCGTGGCAACGCGTGTTCGGGGAGCGGCTCGAAGACGGTGCCAACCCAGCTCGCGACACGAACCGTCCGGCGCCGCCGAGCCGCCGATGGGACGACGGCCTTCGGCACTGCGCGTCCCACTACGTCACCACCGCGCCGTTCACCGTCGGCGAGTCGCCTGAGTTCAGGCCGATGACCGAGAGCTCCGGCATGCTCGTCGCCGACCTGTTCGCCGCCATGCGACACGAACCGGGCAACCCGCTGGTGCGTGCGTCGTACCAGCAGTACATCCGGGAGATCACCGAGCAGTACGAGTTCGCCGTCGCCGAGTTGGGACTGCGGGTCGAGCCGTGGCCGCACTCCGGCGAGCCCTACCGCGACAGCCGCCGGATGATCGAGGACGTCCGGCAGCGCAGGCACCTGTACTTCCTGACTACGCACGCCAGATGGGGCGAGGCGGGTACCGGGCACGTCGACCACCCGATGCTCAACCCGACCGGCATCGTGATCGGCGGTGTCGAACTGCTCGCCAACGACCTGTTCCGAGTGGTGCACGACGTGTTCGGGCACGCCAAGGAGGGGCACCAGTTCGGCCCGGTCGGCGAAGAGAAGGCCTGGCTCGCGCACCACGGCATGTTCTCCCCGCTGGCCCGGCCCGCGCTGACCGCGGAGACCCGCGGTCAGACCTGCTGGGCCTACTTCGGTGCGCACCTGCGCGGCCCCTCCGGAGCGCTGGTCGGCAAGGACGAGCCCGGCTGGGTGCCGGTGCCGCGGCGCCCGTTCGCCGAACAGAAGGCCGGCCTGCTGCCTGCCGACGTCAGCGGCGTACGGCTGACCCACGACCCCGGGAGCGGTCACGTGCGAGCATGGCCGCTGACCGGCTGGCGTCCGGACACCCACCACGCACTGCGCACTGGCCGGCAGCCAACCGAGATCGACGGTCAGCTCGCCGACGCCTACCGGAACACCACCTTCCGTGCGCTGACGACAGCCGGTCCGATCGACATCCATGTCGGACAGAGTTGTCCGGACCTGGATGCGCTACTGCGCCGCGAAAGCGTCTCCTGCTGGGCGTTCCTCACCGCCTGCAGCCCTGGCGGGCGCATCCTGCCCGCGGCGGAGAACCAACAGCGCCACCTCGCACTCCGGCGCCGCCTGCACGGTTCGGGTGTACCGGTTGTGCCGGGGCTCGGTATCGGTGTCGACCCGGACTGGCTGCCGGAGGACAGTGTGCTCGCAGTGGGACTCGACCGGTCGACCGCCGCGACCCTCGGCGCGGAGTTCGGACAGGACGCCATCGTGGTGGGCGACCTCGGTGCGGCCGCGGAGCTGCTGTGGTGCCGTACGCGAGCGGCAACTGGCGGCCAGTGACGTCACGAACCGCGCCCGAACGCGGCGCTGGTCAGCAGATAGTGGCGACAGAAAGCCCGGCTTCTGCTCGCGTTGTCTCAACCGTCGTCGGCCAGCTCACGTCCAGCGTGTAACCACTTTGGGGAGAACGTTCTCCTGCGCGAAATACGCGGCAGCCCGCTGTCTACACAGAACACCACCCCGGGGCTTCCGCGCGATCTGACCAACCCGCGAGCCGACCTGCAGCCGATCTCGAACCCCGTGCAGGTCGGCTCGCCGTCAGGCCGCCGGAACAGCGACCCGAGCACAAGGAGTGCTGAGGAAAGGGCGTTGCCCGCCCGGGAGCTCATCGTCGAGAACGTCGACCAATTCGACCGCCTGATCCGTTAAGACGGGCCGACCAGCGGCCCTTGGGGCATCTCCGCCGGGTGCGGTGCCCGCACCGACGGCGATCTGCGCGGTCTTTCCGTGCGTCTCGGTGTCAGGGCAAGCCAGGCGTCGAGCGGACCAGCCCCGCGCGTGCGGGGACGACGATGCCTCCGGCCAGAGCTTCGCGGTCCTGGAATTACGTCGGCCGGGGCCCGTGGGCGATATGCAGGTTGTTCGCCAAGTGCGCGACACCGCCCTTGTGATGATACGCGGCAACGTGTTAAGTATCAGGGTATCACCGTGTTGGGGGCTCAAGGAGGAGTCAGGCGATGGCGGAGCTGAGCAGGCGCAAGATGTTGTTGTCGGGCGGTGCTCTTGGCGCGCTCGGCGTGATGGGCATGGCGGTCCCGGCGCAGGCGCGCACCGCGCCTTGGGCTTGGGCGCCCAGTGGTTCGATGGCGGGCACTGGCGTGGGTGCCGATCCCCGATGGGTGTGGGACGAAGAGGCCGACCCCGTTGTCGCGGCGCTGTTCGAACGCGGTCAGGTGCCCGAGGTCAACCGCCTGCTGTGGGACTGGAACCGCAACGATCAGCCCCTGCCTGATGGATTGCCCGCGGATCTGCGGGACTTCATCGAGCGGAACCGTCAGCTGCCGTCGTGGGCGGATCGGCGCAAGCTGGAGACCGCCGCGGAGTTCAACAAGAGCAGGGGGTTGTACCTCAACCTCCTCAACGGTGTGGGCGGCGGCATGCTGAGCACCGCCATTCCCAAGGAGGCACGCTCGGTCTACTACTCGGCCGGTGGGGCGGACATGGAGGACCGCGTCGCCAAGACGAGCATCCTGGGGTTCGCTGTCGGCGCGTTGAACGCCTACCGGCCCGACGGCACCTGCATGGTCAACTCCGTGAAGACGCGGCTGGTGCACGCGGCGGTGCGGCACCTGCTGCCGCAGTCGCCGCACTGGTCGGGTGACATCCCGATCAGCCAGGAGGACATCCTGGTCACCTGGCACACCCTGCCGACCTACGCCATGCGCAAGATGCTCGAGTGGAAGGTCCCGATGAGCGCCGCCGACCGTGACGCGTACCTGCACGTGTGGCAGGTGACCGCGCACATGCTGGGCGTTCGGGACGAGTACATCCCCGCCACGTGGGCCGCGGCCAACGCCCAGTCCGACCAGGTGCTGCCGCCGAACATGGGGCCGACACCGGAAGGTGTCGAGCTGACCGACATCCTGCTCGGGCAACTCGCGGAGCAGACCAGCCCGGGCGGCATCAGCAGGCCGCTGGTCAACGCGCTCGCCCGGTTCCTGGTCGATGAACAGGTCGCCGAATGGGACCAGATCCCCCGCGAGCCGTTCTGGGAGGGGACGATCAGGACCGTGTGGCCGATCCTGGTGAGGTTCCGGGAAGGGCTCATCCCGCTGCCCCTGGTGCCCGAGATCGCGTGGACCGTCGACGAGGCATTGCGCCAGTACATCCTGTTCTTCCTGACCAAGGGGCAGGAGACGAAGATCGTGATCCCCACCGGCAACCGACCGAACTGAGCCGGGCCGATGACAGGAACGAACGGGGAACGCGTCGGTCGGCGGCGATTCCTCGGATACGTGCTGGCCGCGCCGACCCTGGTGACCGCCGCGGAGTTCGGCCTGGCGCCCGTGGCCGCGTCGGCGCCGGCGCCGGCGTCCGGTGCTCAGTTGCCGTCGCCGGACATCACCGACGTGATCGACCTCAACGACATGATGACCCTGGCGGCGCTGCCGACCTCGGGGCTGATCTCGGTCGAGGTCAACCAGGACGGCACCGTGTCGTTCGCGCTGCCCAGGGCCGAGGTGGGGCAGGGCATCACCACCTCGACGGCCATGCTGATCGCCGAGGAGCTGTCCGTGCCGCTGGACCGGGTGCGGGTCACGCTGGCCGACGCCCGGCTTGAACTGGTGTTCAACCAGCTCACCGGTGGGTCGAACACGACCTTCGCGACCTACACCCCGATCCGGGTCGCCGCGGCCATCGCGCGGCGGCGGTTGCTGGACGCCGCCGCGACCGAACTGGGGTCGGCTGTCACTGACCTGACCCTCGACACCGGGGTGATCACCGACCGTTCCGGGCGGAGCGTCGACATCGGGGCCTTGGCCGAAAAGGCGGCGAGCACGCGGAACCAACAGGTGCCGGTGGAGCTGACAGCACGCGCGAACTTCACCGTGATCGGCAAGCCGCACAACCGGATCGACGCGCTGGCCGCGGTGACCGGGCGCAAGAAGTTCGCGATGGACCTCGACGTCCCGGACGCGAAACCGACGATGGTGTGCCGCGCACCGACCATCAACGGCACTGTCCGGTCGGTCGCGAACCTCGGTGAGGTCCGCGCGATGCCGGGCGTCACCGACGTCGTCGTGATCTCCACCGGGGTGGCGGTGCGCGCCGAGACCTTCGGCCAGTGTGTCGACGGCGTCCGCGCACTGCGAGTTACCTGGAAACCCGGTACCGCGGAAGGGAAATCCGACGACATCGTGCTCCGGGAGCTCGAGCGTGCCGAGCTGCCGCTCGGGCTCCCGTCACCAATGCCCACCGTGGAAGCCAAGTTCACGTTCTTCTTCCGCGGCAACAGCGCGCTGGAACCGAACTGTGCGGTCGCCGACGTCCGTGCCGACCGCGCCGAGATCTGGTCGTCGCTGAAGTCGCCGATCGTCGCCAAGCAGACGCTCGCTGCGAAGCTCGGTCTCCCGCCATCCCGTGTCACCGTGCACGTCGTCGAAGGGGGAGGGTCCTTCGGGCGCAAGCTGTTCTTCGACGCCGCACTCGAAGCCGCGGAGGTGTCCCAGAAGGTCGGTAGGCCGGTCAAGCTGATGTGGCACCGCGCCGACGACTCCCGCCAGGGCCGCACGCACCCCATGGCCACCTCACGGGTACGGGCCTCCTACCTCGGCGACACCGTGCTCGGCTACCACCAGCGGCACACCAGCGTCGCCACCGACCTCGGCCACGGGCTCGGCGAGATCATCACCGCGACGGCCGCGCAGCTGCCGGTGGGCGACATCGGGTTCTCCGAAACGTTCTTCCAGCTCAGTCAGACGATGTCCTACAACTTCGGCATCAGCACCCGGCTGCTGTCCGAGACCGACAAGGGCTTCAACACCGGCAGCATGCGCAATGTGTACTCACCCGACGTCACCTGCGCCCGCGAGCTGATCGTCGACCAGCTCGCCGCGAGAATGGGCAAGAACCCCTACCGGTTCCGGCGCGACTTCCTCCGCGACGAACGCTCCCGTGCGGTACTGGACAAGGTCGCGGAGGTCGGCCAGTGGGGGAGGGCGATGCCAGCGGGCACCGCGCAGGGCATCGCGTTCCACGCCGAGTACAAGGCCGTCAGCGCCGCGTTGATCGAGATCGACTGCCGGCCGGAGACTGTCAACCGTCCCATCCGCGACGGCGTGACGGGACCGCGTGTCACCAAGGTCGTGTTCGCCGTGGACGTCGGCCTCGCGGTCAACCCGCGCGGGCTCGAAGCGCAGATGATGGGCTGTATCTCCGACGGCATCGCGCTGGCGCTGACCTCCAGCCTGCACCTGCGCGACGGCTACTTCCTGGAAGCGAGCTGGGACAACTACTTCTACACCCGGCAGTGGAACACGCCACCCGACCTCCAGATCATCGTCATGCCCAGCACCTCGGAGAACCCGGGCGGGGCAGGGGAACTCGGTGTCGCCGCGTCGATGGCCGCGGTCGCCTGCGCCTATGGCCGTGCGACCGGAACGATGCCCACCAGCTTCCCGATCAACCATGGCACGCTCTCCTTCACCCCCAAACCGACCGTCCCGCCCATCCCCCCGTCACCGACCGACGGCCTGGAACACGCCCGCTGAAAGGAGATCCCGTGCCCGAGCACACGTTCCGCGTCAACGGTGAGCAGGTCACCGTCGACGTCGCCGACGACGTGCGCCTGTTGTGGGTGCTGCGCGACATCCTCGGCATCACCGGACCGAAGTACGGCTGCGGCATCAACGTCTGCAAGGCCTGCACCAGCCATCTCAACAGCACGGCCGTCAACCCCTGCGCCATACCGGTGAGTGATCTCGAGCCGACCGACGAGGTCACCACCATCGAAGGGCTTCCGGCCACGGTCGGCCAAGAGCTGCACCCCATGCAGCAGGCGTGGCTCGACCACGACGTGGCCCAGTGCGGCTACTGCCAGCCCGGCCAGATCATGGCCGCCGTGGCGCTCGTTCGCCGTATCGCGGCGGAAGGTCGCGCCATCACAGACGCCGACCTCGACGGCCTGCGCAACATCTGCCGCTGCGGCACCTACTTCCGCATCCGCGAGGCGATCAAGGCGGGTGCTCGGAACATGTGAGGAGGCGTCAGCCGCCGGGTTCCAGCATGGGCACAAGGAACCGCCTCGCCACGTTGGCGAGGTGCTCGTCGTCGTCGATGTCGACGACGTGGCTGGGGATCACGAGGAAGGAGGCGGAGACCCGGACCATCAGTTCGGCCGCGAGGTCGATGTCCAGGTCGGGTGACACGGTACCGGCGTGTTGCTCCCTGCGGAGCTGGCCGGCGACGAACTGCCGCACGGTGGCGAGGGTCTGCCCACCGTCGCCGATCATCGAGGCCACGAGCAGGTCCGGCTCGATGTCGATCAGGCCGCCGATCAGCGGGTTGCCCCGGATGGCCCGCAACGAGCTCACGAAGCCGAGCACCACGCGGTCGGCGACTGTCTCAGCCTGTTCGATCTCGACGAGGAACTGGTCGAAGTACCGGCGGAACTCCCGGCGCACCACGTGCTCGACGAGTACGTCCTTGCTGGCGAATCGCCGGTAGACGGTGATCCGGGAGACTCCGGCACGCCGGGCCACGTCCTCCATGGTGGACCGCTGGATGCCCATCCGGCAGAACTGGGCGTACGCCGCGTCGAGAATCCGCGCACGCGGCTCGTCGGTGTCGTCTACCCGTTCGATCGCGTCGGTGTACGCCTGTTCCAGCACCGACTCCGAGCCGGGTGACATGAGGGCCGACAACGCCGGTTCCATGATCACCTCCTGTTCCTCATTCTGCCCTGACCGTCAATGTTTCGTCGTCACCATGGGTCTTGTGAAGACCTACTCGCCGTGGTCTCATTGATGATACGTAGAACCTCATTCTGTTTCATCGTATCAGCATGTGTGGCCTTGAGCTGACTCAAAGTAGAGGAGCGACGGCATGGACAAGCACAGCAGGCGCAATGTGTTGAAGGTGGGCGGGGCGTTGGGCGCACTGGGTGCGCTGAGCCTCGCGACGCCCGCGCAGGCGGTGCCCTGGACGTGGGCGGCGAGCGGTTCGGTGGCCGGTGCCGGGGCGGGCACCGACCCGCGGTGGGTGTGGGATCCCGAGGCCGACCCGCTGGTGGCCTCGTTGCTCGACCGGGGTGATGTGCCGAGGGTCAACGAGCTGTTGCGGACCTGGACGAAGAACGGTCAGCCGCTGCCCGCCGGGCTGCCCGCGGACCTGCGGGACTTCATGGAGGGCGCCCGTCAGCTGCCGTCGTGGGCCGACCAGGGCAAGCTCGCCACCGCGTTCGAGTTCAACGAGAAACGCGGGCTCTACCTCGGACTGTTGTACGGGCTGGCCAGCGGCATGATGAGCACGGTCATCCCCAAGGAGGCACGCGCGGTCTACTACTCCCAGGGCGGTGCGGACATGAAGGACCGCATCTCCAAGACCGCCAAGCTTGGCTACGACATCGGCACCCGCAACGCCTTCGCGCCCGACGGCGAGATGATCGTGACCTGTGTGAAGACCCGGCTGGTGCACGCCGCGGTGCGGCACCTGCTGCCGCAGTCCCCGCACTGGTCGGGCGTCGCCGACGAGGAGATCCCGATCAGTCAGCGGGACATGATGGTCACGTGGCACAGCCTGCCCACGACCGTCATGCAGAAGCTGGTGGCGTGGAAGGTCCCGATCCCCGCCGCCGAGTCCGAGGCCTTCCTGCACTCCTGGCAGCTCGGCGCGCACATGCTCGGCATCATGGACGAGTACATCCCCGCGACATGGGCGGAGGCGAACTCCCAGGCCAAGCAGGTATTGGACCCGATCCTCGCGCCCACGCCCGAGGGCATCAAGCTGGCCGACATCCTGCTGAACCTGGGCTCGCCGGTCGACGGCGGCATCCTCAGCAAGCCCATCCTCGGTTCGTTCACTCGTTTCCTGCTCGGCGACCGGATCGCCGGCTGGCTGAACATCCCCCGCGAGCTGATCTGGGACCCGCTCCTGCGCACAGCGTGGGGCCCGTTCATCGCCGTCCGCGAAGGTCTGCTGCCCTTCCCGGGGGCGCCGGAGGCCTACTGGCTGTTCGACGAGTTCCTCCGCAAGGCGGCGCTGCTTTTCCTGTCCGAAGCACGTCCGATCAGCATCGAGATCCCCGATACCAACCGACCGTCCTGATCGGGACCGTCCGAGCCAAGATCTACGGCCAACGCGCGACGGCCGACGATCCACGACGATGCGATGAGTCCGGTGACCTGCTGCTCCTGAACCACCGGCAGGTCACCGGCACAGGTTGGCTCAACCGGCGCGGTTGCGCTCGCAGCTCAGGGCCGCCAGATTCGTTCGCCTGCGCGAGTGAGGGAGTTCCGCTTCGACCGTCATGTCGGTGTCCACGTAGCCAGGTGAGATGGCCGTGCCCGGAGGTTCACGGTGAAGGTGAGGTCGTAGGTCTTCACGGGTGTCCGGACGACTGGTCGACCTCGGCGCCGAGTTCGCGTAGCTCGGCGGCCGCATCGAGCAGCCCGGTTCTCGGGCCGACGAGGTTGCCGACCGGCGCGATCCGCGGCTCGCGAACATCATCGAAGCCATCGTCCTGCATGTCACCTACCGCACCCTGCTGGTGATGGTCGGCGCGGAATTCCGATACCTGTCCCGCACACCCGCAGGCGGTACGCCGCAAGGTGGTGGAGAACGTGCTGACCGAGGTGGCCTCTCGCTACGTCGACATCGCGTTGAGGACCGTCGGAGCTCGGACAACGCGACCGTGAGCCCCGGCTGCACGCTGATGGTGCTTCGATCGGAACTCGGCGGCGAGGTGCGGGCGCGTGTCCTCGCCGCCGAGAGTCGTGGGCGGTCTCAGAGGCCGTAGGTCTTGCCGATGATGTCCCGCTGGATCTCACTGGTCCCGCCGTACACGGTGGACACGAGTGTGCTGCGTACGTGCCGCTGCATGTCGTACTCGGTGGCGTAGCCGTAGCCACCCATCATCTGCATGCCTTCCAGTGCGACGCGTTTCGCCGTCTCGGTGACCTTGAGCTTGGCCATCGACGCTTCCCTGGGCCGCAGCCGGTCCGGGTCCTCGTCGACGAGTTCCGCAACCCGGTACACCAGCAGCCGGCAGCACTCGATCTCCGTGGCCAGGTCGGCGATGCGGTGGCGGATGGTCTGGAACGTGCCGATCGGCCGGCCGAACTGCTGCCGTTCGCGGATATAGGCGAGCGTGTCGTCGAACGCGCGTTGTGCGGTACCGAGCATGCCCGCGGCGAGGATCAGCCGCTCCAGGTTCAACCCGGCCATCAGCTGCCGCCAGCCTGCCCCGACCTGCCCGACCACCGCGTCCTCGGGGAGCACGCAGTCGGTGAAGTACAGGTCGTTGACCTCACGGCCGCCCATGGTGTCGATACCGTTGATCCGTAGTCCGTCCGTGTCGGCGGGCACCTGGAACATCGTCAGACCGTCGTGCTTGTCCTTCCCGGATGAGGTGCGGGCGACGAGCAGGATGGTGTTCGCGATGTGTGCGTTGGAGCACCACGTCTTCTGGCCGTTGACCACCCAGTGGTCGCCGTGCTGATCAGTGCGGCGCTCGGCCCGGCAGGACAACGCGGCCACGTCCGAGCCTGCCTCGGGTTCGGACATGGCGATCGCGGCGACCTCGCCGTCCGCGATGCCGCCGAGGACGAGTTTGCGCTGTTCTGGTGAGCCGAACCGCCGGTAGGCCTCGGCGACGATGATCGATGTGGTGAACCCGCCGAGCGGCGCCATGCCGCGCGCGGTCTCCTCCAGGAAGACACAGATATCGACCATGCCGCCGTCGGCCCCGCCGAACTCGGTGGGCAGGCCGGCGCCGATCCAGCCCAGCTGAGCCATCGTGCGGTAAAGCCCGTCGTGGTGCGTCTCCCGGCCGCCGCCCGTCAGGGCGTCGCGTTGTTCACGGGTGCCGCACTCGCGACGGCAGAACTCGGCCACTGACGCCGCGAAGTCCTGCTGCTCGGAGGTGAGCGTCATGGTTCTCCTGTCAGGTTGGTGGGGGACTAGACGCTGTTCGCGGTTACCTCGGTGCGGTAGAGGTCGTCGATCAGATCTGCGCATCGCTCGGCGATCACTCGCCTGCGCAGTTTGAGCGTCGGGGTCAGTTCGCCGCTCTCGGGCGTCCACGGCTGTCCGAGCACGCGGTACTTCTTGACCTGTTCCGCCCTGGCGAGCCGCTCGTTGGCGGCCGTGACCACCTTGTGCAGTTCGGCCAGCACCGCCGGGTGTCCGGCGAGTGCGGCGAGGTCGTCGGTGCTGATGCCGCGGGCACGGGCCCAGGCCGGCGCAGCCTCCTCATCCAAGGCGATGAGTGCGGTGACGTACGGGCGCCGGTCGCCGATCGCGGCCGCGTGGCCGACGAGCGGATGCGTGCGGAGCATGCCTTCGATCCTCGCCGGGGAAATGTTCTTCCCGCTGGAGGTGATGATCAGTTCTTTCTTCCGGTCGGTGATGGTGAGGAACCCGTCCGCGTCGAGGCTGCCCACGTCGCCGGTGGCGAGCAAGCCGTCGACGTCGACCTGGTCAGTCACCGTGCCGTCCGGCTGGAGGTAGCCGAGGCACACCAGGGGGCCGCCGACGAGGATCTCGCCATCGTCGGCCAGCTTCACCCGCATGCCGACGTGCGGCAGGCCGACCGTGCCGGGCCGGAACCGCCGCGGGGTGTTGATGGTGGCCGTGCCGGTGGTCTCGGTCATGCCCCACACCTCGAGCACCTCGATGCCCACCCCCGCGAGGTAGTACAAGGTGTCGACGGGAATGGGAGCCGCGCCGCTCCCCGGCCAGATCAACTCGTCCAGCCCCAACATCGCGCGGACCGGCTGTAGCACCGACTGGTCCAGTTCAGCCACCTCGGCCGCCAGGCCCTCGTCGACCGGCAGACCTCGAGCCCGCGACCGATAGGCGTCCAGGGTGAGCGCGTGCGCCCGCTCGAACGCGACACGCTGGTCGTCGGGCAGGAGGGCGGTGATCGCCTGCAGCGCCGCGACCATTTTCTCCCACACCCGTGGCACCCCGAAGAACGACGCGGGCCGCACCCGGCACAGCGCAGCCACGAGCCGGCTGGCATCGGCGCAGATGTGCACATGCCCGGCCCGGAAGACCGGGACGTAGATGCCGAGCACCCGCTCGGCGATGTGCGCGAGCGGCAGGTACGACACGGAAGGCGCGTGTGCCGGGGTCGGCACCATCGCCTCGAGTGCGGCCGCCTGGTAGATCACGTTGCTGTGGCTGAGAAGCACGCCCTTCGGATCACCGGTCGTGCCCGAGGTGTAGAGAAGGGTGACCGGTTGCCCGGAGGACACCGCATGCCACAGGTCGGTGAATGCCTGCCGGCTCGTCTCGTACGCGGCTCGTCCGGCCGCCACGACGTCGGACAGCCGGTGGAACCGGGAGTCGCCGTCGGGAACCGTGTCCTCGTCGAGCACGAGCACCGTTCGGAGATCCGGTAGATCATCCAGGATCGGTCGCCAGCGGGCGAGTTCCTCCGCACCCTCCAGCACGATCACCGGAGCCTTGCTGTGCCGGCCGAGGTAACGCAGCTGGTCCGGACTCAGCGTCTGGTAGGCGGTGCATGGCACGGCACCGAGGTGCACCGCGGCCAGATCGACGATCCAATGCTCCGTCCGCGCCGACATCATGATCAGCATCCGGTCGCCGGGACGCAGGCCGAGCTTGTCGAGGCCGCAGGTGACCGCGGCGACCTCGGCGTGCAACTGCGCCCAGGTCAGGGTGACTGCCTCCGGTCCGTCCACTGTGGTCAGCGCGGGCAGTGTGCCGAACTCGGTCGCGTTGCGGTGCAAGAGCACCGGGATGGTCAAGCCGTCGACGGCCCGCGCGCAGTCTTCCTCGATAGTCATGGCGTACCTCGTTGGATGCCGTTCGGATGAAGGGGGGTGAACCGGCGGTAGGCCGTGATCCTGGAGACCCCACCCGCCGGGCCACGCCCTCCATCGTGGCCCGGCGGGTGCCGGTTTCCACGACCGCAACCGACCCTCCTAGTGATGATACAAAGCGCCGCATCGCGTTTCATCGTATCAATATGCGTACAGCCTGTTCAAGAGGAACTCCTGGCCCACTGCGGAGACTCACGCCCTGAATCTGTTCCGGCGGCTGGACACCGGTGTGGGAAGCCGTCGCGCTCAACGGAACCGGCTGGTGTCACGCGCCTCGGCGAGGACGACGAAGCAGGACCTCGGGGAACGTACGAAACCGCCGACACCCTGGAGGGGCCGGCCGCCCACTCACGGCGCTCGGCCGCCACGACTTCGCCCGGTCGACGAGCGGTGCCGGGCCACGCGCTACGGCGCGGCGGTCACGTAGCGGACGTGGGTGTCGATGTCGGCGCGTTCGCCGTCGGTCTCGACGTAGAGGGTGCCGGGCGCATCACCCTCGATCGTCGCCGTGCCGGCACTCAGCTGCCGTACCTCGCCTGCCGGGCCGGTGCCTGCCGCTACCCAGCGGCCGCCTTCGAGCCGGCGCTGGCCCTTCTCGGCCGTGGTGTTCGCGTCGTCGACCTCGAAGGTCGTGTTCAAGGTGCCGTCCCGGTCCCACCAGAGGCTTTCGATGTACACGTCGTGGCCGTCGCAGGTGGTGCCCGGCTCGGCGTTGACCGGGGCCGTCTCGCCCTTGCCCGATGCGACATCGGTGACGGTCACCGTGGCGCAGGTGGATTCCTGGTTGCCGGTCAGCGCCACCTGAGTGCCGTCGGGGCTGAAGACCGCCTCGTCGATGGAGTCGGGTCGATCCGGGGCCAGCCTGCGTGGCTTGCCGTCGATCGTGACCAGGTACGGCGGCAGCAGGTCGTCGCCCGGCAGGACGCCTGGATACGAGGCGAGCGCGGCGCCGTCAGTGCCTGCGATCAGGTTCGGCACCAGCTTCTCGTCCAGGAAGCCGTCCTCGGTGGGAAGTGTGATGTCGGTTCGCCGCGGTGCCGGAGATTCAGCGGCGAGGTCCGTGCGCACCAGGTGGTTGTCGGGGCCTGCCAGCCAGGCGATCTGGCTGCCGCCGATGGGCACGACGATCTGGCAGTGGCAGGCGCTCTGGCGGTCGCCGCACCCCTCGCACGGCACGGACGTGGTCTCACCGCTGTCCACGGAGACCACGATGATCTCGTCGAGAAAAGACGGGATGGTGAACGCGTACCGGCCGTCGGTGGTGAACACCGGACGGTCGGCGAGGAGGAGGGGGCCGCTGCGGCCGATCTCCTCCGTGCCGTCCATGACGAGCATTTCGCTCTCCGTGTCCACCGCTGGCGCCGAACTCGACCGTCAGGTACGCGTAAACACCCGCCGAAGGGGGGGGACTCGCCCGCGTCCTCGGCCGGCACGGGGCCTTCGCCCGCACACCCGGCCGACGTGCCGGTGATCGCCGCCGCGACCATGCCAAGTACGAACCTGCGTAGCGACATCGCAACCACCTCCGGAGTAGACCGCGCCAAGCTACTGGCCTGGCCGCGGGACCCCTCCGGACCACGACGACGTGAGATGGGCCTGCACCTGTCCACGACCAGGAGGTCCCCTCCGCCACGTGCTCGGTGCGTACCTGGCTGACGACGTCGAGTTTCGGCGCCGGTTCGATCGCGATGCTGCTCGACGGACTCGCCAAACATGGTCGACCTTCTCGTCACCGGTGCCGTCCGGAGGCGTTGACGTCGCTGATCATCGCCTGTAGCGCGGCGCGCAGCTCGGGCAGTGGCGCCGTGACGGATACCGCCGTGGCTGCGGCTGCGCGGACCGGGCCGGGTACCGGGTGGACCTCGGTCTCGCTGGGCAGCGGGACGCCCGGGCAGGTCACGTTCCCCGGCCGGGAGTTCCGCAGCAGGAACACGTTCACCATGCCGTCCACGCACGGGTTGCCCTCGAAGGCGTACTGGCCGTGGAAGGGGCTGTCGTCCACCGACACCATGCTCACCCCGGGCGCGGCCCGCACCGCCGCGCGGGCCTGCTCGTACCCGGTCTGCGGGTCGAGCTCGCCCTGCACCACCAGTACCCGGCCGGTCACCTCCGCCGGCAGTTCGGGCAGCTCCTGGCGCGGCTTGTCGGACCAGAACGCGCACGGTTCGCTCAACCCGTACAGCCAGCCGTACATCGGGTACGCGGGCCCCTGCCGGTCCGACAGCCGCCGGTACCAGGCCACCGAGCGGGTCGGCTGGTCGCCGCACGCCACGGCGTACCGGGTCGCGGGGACGAGCTGGTAGTCCGCCGGGTCGTCGGCGAGCGCCCGTACGGCCGCGGACGGGGTCAGCCCGGCCAGCGGCACCCCGAACCGTGCGCGGGATCGCTCGTCCAGCAGGGCGGCGAGGTCCGGGTCGGCCGGTACCTGCGCGGACGTCTCGCCGTCCGCGCCTGCCACACCCACCAGGAACACCAGCGCTCCCAGCGCCCACCGCAGCGGCGAGCCCATGCCGGTGAAGATCGTGTCGTAGTCGTCCGGGCTCGTACCCGCGGTGGCGAAGAACCGGCGGCCGCGTTCCCAGTTCGCGGCGGCCTCCTCGACGGTGGTGCTGACCTCGGCGGGGAACTGCCGTGTCATCCACGGCAGGAACGTCTCCTCGAACAGCCGCTGGTTGATCGGCGGCCAGGCCTCGAACGCGGCCTGCAGCCTGCCCTGGAAGTCGGTGCTGGAGTCCAGCACCAGCTTCCCCGCACTCTCCGGGAACAGCGATGCGTACTTCGCGCCCAGCCAGGTGCCGTAGGAGTAACCCAGGTAGTCCAATGTGGACTCGCCGAGCAGGATCCGGATCAGCTCCATGTCGTGCGCGGTCTGCCAGGTGGTGAGGAACGGTGCGAGTGCCTCGCTCTGGCACGCCTCCGCGACCGCTCGCGGCTGCCTGAGGTGCTCGGTGATGCTGTCGGCAGATCGATCACGCGCGTCGAGGTCGGTGCGTGGGGAGAGGCGGTCGACCGGCACCTCGCACGTCTCGGGCGCGGTGCCGCCTTCCTGGCCGGTGCCGCGCGGGTCCATGCCGATCAGCGCGTACCGCTCGTGGAGTGCGGGCTGGACGGCGGCCAGCGCCCCGGGCAGGGACGTGCCCTGCCCGCCAGGACCACCAGGGTTGATCAGCAGCGAGCCGAGGTGCTCGCCGGACGCGGCGACCCGGCTGACCGAGACGACCAGGTCCCGGCCCGCGTCGGGCGCGGCCCAGTCCCGGGGCACGGTCACCAGCGCGCACTCCGCCGGCAGCGCGCCCGGTTGCGGGGTGAACGCGCACGGCCCCCAGGTCAGTTCCTGCTCGGCATAGCGGGAGAACGGATCGATCGTGGCGTTCACCGGCACGGTCGTCCCGGTGAACACGAGCGCCGTGGTGACAGTGAGCACCACGCCCGCGGTCGGTCTGCGCACGGCAGTCCTTTCGTGGCAGGGATTCTGACACCGCCCATCCCAGCAGGACCGCCGCCGCGGCGTCCACGACGCGGTAGTACTTTCGGCCGATGCCGGTTCTCGTTGTCGCGCAGCCGGTTCCGTGCGGCCATACGCTCTCGTCCATGGCTACCTCGACGCGGCGGACCAGTCCGCCTGGCACGATCATCCTGTCGTTCCTCGGTTTCCTCGCGGCCACCGTGACCACGATCGCGGGCGCGGTGTTCCTCGCGACGTCCGGGCCGGAGCTCGAAGAAGAACTGCGCAAGAGGGACACCTCCCTCAGCGACTCGGAGGTCGACGCGGCGGTGACCCTCACGCAGGGCGCCGGGATCGCGGTCGCGGCGGTGATCGTCCTCGGTTACCTGTGGCTGGCGTTCAAGCTGAAGGCGGGCCGCAACTGGGCGCGGGTCGCGCTGACGGTGCTCACCCTGGTCCAGGTCGGCTTCCTGTTCGTCGGCGGCACGGCGGACGTGCTGAGCTACGTCAGCTGCGCGGTCGCCGTGTTCGCCGTGGTGCTGAGCTACCTGCCCGCCTCCAACGCCTACGTCGACGAGGTCAAGCACGCCCGAGGATGAGCATGTCCACAGCAGGCCCGCCCGCCCGGCGCGGCGTCTTCGTCGCCGAGGTCGCCGTGCTGGTCGCCGCCTCGGTGCTGGACGCGGTGCTCGCACTGCGCACGGAACGGACCGGTGGGTTCGCCGGCCCCCTGCTCTCCGCCGTGCTGCCCTACCTGGGGACCGCGTTCGCCGTGCTGGCGGTGCTCCGACGCAGGCTGCCCGACCGGATCGGGCGGCTGGCGGCGGTTGTGGTCGGGTTGTCCCTGGTGGGCACCGCCGCGCGCGCGGCGGCGAACTGGGCCGGGCTGCCGCCGGGCGACCTGTCGGTGGTCACCGAGGTGCTTGCCGTCGTCGTGCTCGTGGGGGCGGGCTGTCGGCGGCTGCCGGTGGCGAACGCGGTCGTGCTGACCGCGGCGGGCGGTGCGGCGGTGGTGCTGGCACCCGTGGTGCGCTACGGGATCGGTTCGACCGCCGCCTTGCTGGCCGCACCGGCGGCACTGCTGTGGGGTGTGGCACTGGCGGTCGGTCTGGTGTTGCGCGACGCCGACACCCGCCACACCAGGGTGTTGCGCGAGGCCCGCATGCACGACCGGCTGCGGATGGCGCGCGAGCTGCACGACCTGGTCGCGCACTACCTCAGCGGGATCGTGGTGCGTGCCCAGGCAGCGCGCTCGCTGGCGGGAAACCCCGCGGTGCCACCGCAGGACCCCGTCGAGGTCTACCGCGAGATCGAGGAGACCGGGGCCGAGGGCCTCGCCGCGATGCGCAAACTCGTCGGCATGTTGCGCGACGACGAGCACCAGATGCCGTTGCCCGGCACCGACCTGGGCGCGGTGGTCCGTTCCGTAGTGGACGGTCGCGGCGCGGTCCGCGTCGCCCTGCCCGGTGACCTCGACGACCTGCCGGTCTCCCCGGAGGTGGCCGCGGTGCTGCACCGCGTGCTCCTGGAGTCGCTGACCAACGTCCGCAGGCACGCCCGGCGGGCCACGGACGTGCGGGTCACGCTCCGGGTGGCCGGCGGGGACCTGGAACTGGACGTCGGCAACGACCTCCCCGAGGGAGCCGTCGCCGACGGGGAGCCGGGCTACGGCATCATCGGCATGACCGAGCGGGTGGCCGCCCTGGGCGGGACGCTGACGGCGGGACCGCGGGACGGTCGCTGGCACACCACGGCCCGGCTGCCCCTGGCACGGGTGAACGAACCGACGAGGGGAGTCTGATGCCGATCCGGGTGCTGGTGGCCGACGACCAGGTGCTGGTCCGGACCGGTTTCCGGCTCGTGCTCGACGCCGAACCCGACATCGAGGTCATCAGCGAGGCCGCTGACGGGCAGACCGCGGTCCGGCTGGCGCGCAGCCTGCGCCCGGACGTCACGCTCATGGACATCCGGATGCCCCGGATGGACGGACTGCGTGCGACCGAGCTGCTGGCGGGCCCCGGGGTCGCCGACCCGCTGCGCGTGGTCGTGGTCACCACCTACGACGTCGATGAGAACGTCTACGCGGCGCTGCTCGCCGGCGCCTGCGGGTTCCTGCTCAAGGACGCGGGCCCGCGCTGGCTAGCCGAGGCCGTGCGGGCGGCCGCCAAGGGCGAGGCGATGGTCTCGCCCTCGGTCACGGTGCGCCTGCTGCGTCACTTCACCCGTGACACGGCTAAGCCCACGGCGGAGGTACCGCTCACCACCCGGGAGCTGGACGTGGTGCTCGCCGTGGCACGGGGCCGCACGAACGCGGAGATCGCTACGGACCTGACCCTCTCCCTGTCCACCGTGAAGTCGCACCTGGCGAGCGTGCAGGCGAAGCTGAACGCCAGGAACCGCACCGAGATCGCGATCTGGGCGTGGCAGCGCGGCCTGCTCAGCTGACGCGCACGACCACCGTCCGCGCGAGCAGGTCACCGACGCGCTGGCGCCGTCCGGTCACCGCGATGCTGACCACGGCCACCAGCCCCAGCAGCAGACCGTCCACTGTGAACAGGAACCAGCGGACCAAGTAGTCACGGACCCCGGGGGCACCGCCCCGGGTGGTCTCGATCCGCAACCCCACCACCAGCATCCCCGGCGTGACACCGCCGCGGCGCAGCGGTACCCACACGTGGATCAGCAGGTCGCACCCGACCATGACCACGCAGAAGGTGATGAACGGCGCCCAGAGGATCGTCATCGGCGGCACCGTTCCCCACCGCACCAACGGAGTGGCGACGAGCCCGGCCAGCAACCCGGTCACACACCCGGCCCCGATGGCCAGCGACGCGTCCAGGAGGTGCTGCAGACCGCGGTGGGCGACCATCTCCCACCGGCCGGGCAGGACCGCCTCGGCGGGGAGCGGTACGGCTTCGGCTGACGCGGTCATCGCCACGCCAGGGCGGGTACGTCGGTTCTCATGGCCCCTCCCGAGATCACGACGGACGGACCGACGCTATCGCACCGGGGCGGTGTCCCGCTCAGCGGCGCTGCGCCGCCGGTGGCTCGTCGGTGAGCGCGTCGAATTCGGCGCGGAAGGCCTCGACCGAGTTGGGTGGCAGGCTGGCCAGGGCGCGCTGTTCCAGGTCAGCCATGGCCTTCCGGATGCGCTTGGCGACCCGCCTGCCCTCGGCGGTGGTCGTGGTCACGGTGGCCCGCCGGTCGGCGGGCCTCGACGTGCGGGTGACGAGTCCCGGCTCTCCACGCACGATCAGATCGGCCGCGGCCATTCGTCACACTTCCACACAACCCGCACTGGCGAATGCCGCTTCCCGGTTGCCATGCTCGTCGGGCGTCCCTGCTCACGTCCGGGGCCTACACACTCTCACTCGCGTGGACCAGCGAACCGGGGGCCCCGATGGCCAATGTTTCGAGGGCAACGGCCAGCGTCGGGTACAACGACAAGCGCTGTGAAAGACCGGCGTCGTCGATAGCCCGGTGAGCTGGCTCCCCCAGAGCGGCCACCGTCACCAGCCGCGCTTCGCACAAAGCTGCTCGGTGCGCAATGACGAGCAGAGCATCCAAGACCGAGGAATGGACAGCCGTGACGTCCGAGAGCTTGAGCAGCACCGTCATCGGCCGCCATCGCAGCGCGTTGTCGAAGGCGTGAGAAATCACAGGTATCGACGGTTCGTCCAGCACTCCTGCCAACGTCACGAAGACGGGAGCGGACAACCTGGCCAGCGCGTTCGGGACGTGCCAGTCCACCGCGGTCATACATCGTGGTTCGCCCACCACGGCCGGATACGCACCAGGCAACCTGGTCAAGAGTAATCGCCTTCCCCCGTCGGGTCCATCACGCTTGCTGACGGTCTGGCGCCATCTCGCGGGAGTGCTGGGTCGCGGGTGTGCCGGCTACCCCTGACATGATCCGGAACCTCAGCACATGCCGTTCACCGGGCCGGGGACGCCGGTGTAGGTGTAGGCGTCGCTGACCCAGGTGCTGTCGGTGAGCCGGTTCCACAGGCTCGTGGTGCCCCACCGGCCGGTGTGCGTGGTGCCGTTGGCGGAGCAGGCGATGGTGACGGTGGCACCGTCGGCCACCGTGCCCGCGACCGCGTAGCCGGTGCCGGGGCCGGAGCGACGGTTCAGCGTGGTGGCGCCGTCGGCGTCGATGATGCCCTGGGTGTAACCCAGCGCGCCGTAGTTGTACAGCTGGCCGCCGACCGGGACCGACCTGCTGCCGTGCAGCGCGGAGCCGCCGTACTGCGCCGATCCGTTGCGGAACAACCACTTGCCGATGATGTGGTTCGCGATGCCGACGAAGTTTCCGTTGTACATCAAGGAGAAGTGCACGTGCCGCGCCCTGGCGGCACCACCGCAGCCCGTTTCGGTTCCGGTGTCGCCCAGATACGTACCCGCCGACACCCGCAGCCCGTCGGCCCACAGGTGGTTCCACAGGTGGTAGTAGCGGCTGGCGTAGCCGTCGGGGTGCAGGACCCTGATCATGCCGACGCACGGGGTGTAGGCGAGCCCGTCCCGCACCGCCAGCACCCGTTGGTCGCCGCCCGCCAGGTCGACCGAGCTCCACGGACCGCTGCCCGCGTCGTGGGCGTGTGGACCGCCGAGCACGGTCCACGACTGGCCGACCGCCCACGGCAGGCGCATGCCGGTCCGGAAATCGCCGTTCACCGCCGCACCCGCCTGGCCGCCGTGCGCGGCGAACACGGTGCGCTCCCGCGCCGAGAGCACACCGGACCGCGTGGCAAGGTCGGCGAACGCGGGCTGCCCGTCGAGGGCGACCAGCCAGTCCGCCCTGCGTTCGGCCACGAACAGCCAGTCCCTCGGCAGTGCGTCGGCGCCGCGCGGCGCGACCAGCACCACCGTGCCGAACGCCCACCGGCCTTCCGATCGCAGCACGCGCACCTCGGCGTCGGGCCAGCGGCTCGCCGCATCCCCCGCCACGCGGTCCCGTGCCGCCTGCGTCACCCGTTCGGCCAGGCCCGGCACCGGACCGGCCGAAACCGTTGCGGGGGCGACCAATGCGGATCCCACGACAAGGGCCGCGAGCGCGGCCACCCAGCGGGCCGTCCTGCCCATGACGACACCTCCGTCCACCCGACCGCCTCGACGCTACGGTCCGCGCCAGGGCACGGTGGCGTTGTTGCGGGGCGACAACGGGGTATGCAACAAAGCCCCCGGGCAGTGGCTTGTGCTGGCTCGGGCGACCGCTGATACTACGCAGCGTGTCGACGTCGACCGCTCGTGTGACCACGGGGCGCCCCAACAAGATCGCCGACGACGCCGACGGCCGCTTCGTCAGCCGCACCCGCATCGCGTGGCTGCTGCGGATGAGCAGGCTGTACGGGCAGGACCCCGAGCTGGCCGTGGCGAGACGGTGCGCGACCGCCTTCCCCGCTCATCAGAGACCGGTCACGCCCAGCCAGATCTCCCGCTGGGAGAACGGGACGCTGCCGGTGCCCTACCGCGTGATCCGCGCCTACGAGGACCTGCTCGGCCTGCCCGCCGGCCATCTCACCGCCGCGGTCGACACCGTGCACCAGGTCCGGTCGGTCCGGCCGGGCCCGCCCCGCCTGGACCGCCGGTTCACCCCGGACGCGCGGCTCGCCGGGGAGCTCGACGACCTGCTCGACCGGTGCGTGGGCAGCGCGCCGGTGCGCGGCGTGGACTGGGACGCGATGAGCGCCCGCGTGCTCGCGATACCGCACGTCTACCTGCCGAGGCCGGTGTGGAGCACGCTCGTCAACCGTCTGCTCGCCGAGATGTCGGTCTCACGCGGGCGCGCCTACCTGCACCGCTGGGAGGCGCTGCGCAGACTGCAGGGCCATCCCGTGGCGCGTCAGGTGATCGCTGCGGCCGTGGCCGAGATGGTCGCCGACCCGGCCAGCCAGATCATCGTCGACCCGCTCATGCTGCTGGTGCACGACCGGCAGTCCATCCAGCTGCTGGTGGACGAGGTCGCCGCGCCGACGAGCGAACGGACGCTGCACGCCGCGCTGGAAGTCTGCGAGCTGGCCGCCGAGGCGGGCCGGTTCGGTGGCGAGGACGCCACGACCCTCGACGTGCTCGCCCGCGCCCACCTCGCGGACAACGGCCTGCCGCCCCATCTGCGGCGGGCGGCCGCGGACTTGATGTCCAGGCTCACACCACCCGGCGGCCGGGCACCGACCGGAACACGCGGCGGCGACCAGGACCACACCCCGGGGCGCGCGGCGGCCGTCGCCGCGCTGACCACCTCGGCGGAGGCGGCACTCGACGTGGCCACCAGGGGGACGTCGGCGGGCGAGAACCGCATGCTGACCCGGCTGGTTGACGAACTGCTGTTCAGCCAGCAGGTCGACGTGCGGCTGGGCGCCGCGGCGGTGCTGGCGGCGAGCCCGTTCGGCACGCCGCTGGCCGACGCGCTGGCCGGCCACCTCGCCGCGGCCCTGTCGGCGGGCGACCGGTCGCCGACAGGCGAGTGGGCGTCCGCGCTCGGCACGATCGGCGGCGCCGGGCACCGGCCCGCGCTGGAGGCGCTGCTCGCCGGCCCCGTGCCGCCCGCGATGGCCGTGCAGGCGGCGTTCGGCCTGGGCAACCTGCCC
Source organism: Actinophytocola algeriensis (assembly GCF_014203735.1). Taxonomy (GTDB): domain Bacteria; phylum Actinomycetota; class Actinomycetes; order Mycobacteriales; family Pseudonocardiaceae; genus Actinophytocola; species Actinophytocola algeriensis. Next base: position 516,023 of record NZ_JACHJQ010000005.1, read on the forward strand.
GGCCGAACCGACCCCGCGGTGCTCACGCACGCCGTGCGTCGCCACGCCCGCGCATGGCAGCGAACCCGGCGCGACGGCGCCGAGGAGGTGTTGCGCGCGCTGGTCTACGCGGCCGGGATGCAGCACGCGACGTCGTTGCTGTCCGACGTCCGGAGCAGGCCGGAACTGCCCGACGGGGTCCGTGCGGCGGCCCGCTGGTGGCTGGTGCGGCCCGTGTCGGCAGCCGCCGCCGAGGGGTAATTGCGATCACCGGCGGCTCCGGCAACAACGCCCTGCCGCCCGCCGATGTCCTGGTGGAATCGACTCGCGTACTCGGCCGGCTGCCCTGCCTTCCGCTTGCTCAGCACGCTTCGGATGAGTCGTCCCCTTGTCCGGCCGTCACGCCCGGATAGTGGAGGTACGACATGAGATCACGAACCCTGACCGGCCTGGTGGCCGCCGGCCTGCTCGTCACGCAGGTGGTGGCGAGCACGGCGGCCGCCGAGCCGACGGCCGGCCTCGTCTCGGAGGTGACCGCACGGATGCACGCCGAGGCGGCGGGCGCCACGGCCGCGGTGGCGACGCCGCGGGTCGACGTCAGCAGGCAGGACGGCACATGGGCGTTCGGCACCGCGGTTCTGGCGACCGCGCCGGACTCGGAGGCCATGCCGGAGGGCTGGCTGTTCGTCGCTCACCGCGCGGGAAGCGACTGGACGGTCGCCCTGGAGGGTGAGCCTGCGTTCGCCGAACTGGCGGCCGAGGCACCGGTGGTCACCGAGGCAGAGCGCCCCCTGTTGTCCACACAGGACGTTGCGCAGCCGGGGGCGCTCGCCAACGGCGACGGGCGCACCGGGATGGCGCTGCCCTACGCGGTGGGCCAGACGTGGGGGATGCCCGGCGGCCCGCACGGCTGGGGCGGTGCGGCACCGCCGTGGAGCTCCCTCGACCTGGCGGGCGGTGACCAGGTGGTGCGTGCCGCGCGCGGGGGCACCGCGTACACGATGTGCAAGGGCTGGGTCCGGGTCATCCACGACCGCGGCTACGCCACCGACTACTACCACCTGTGGGAGAACGTCAACGTCAACGGCGCGGCGGTGAGCCAGGGCAGCTACCTCGGCTACACCGGCACGGACGTCACCTGCGGCGGGTCGGCGCACGGACGGCACGTGCACTTCGCGCTGCGGCAGAACAGCGCCTACGTCGGCATCGCCGACCACAACGTGGGCAAGTGGGTGCCCCAGAACGGCGGCGCGGCCTACCAGGGTTCCGCGCTGCACGGCAGCACCCGGGTCTACGCGGGCGGCTCGCTGTACAACTACGGCGCGCTCGGTTTCACGCAGGGTGTCATGGACACCAACGGCGGCGGCGTGGTGAACAAGCGGACCGGACCGGGCACCGGCTACGCGACAGCAGGCACGGTCGCAGACGGTGCGACCGTGACCGTCTCCTGCTCGGCCAACGGCACTAGCCACACGGGCCGGTGGGGAGCCTCCAGCCTGTGGAACCGGCTCACCGACGGCACCTGGGTGAGCGACGCGTTCATGTGGACTGGAATCTCCGGGCCCGTCAACGGCTACTGCTGACTGTGTACGCGCGCGGCACGGGTCGGGTGAGCACCTCACCCGGCCCGCGCCGTGACTCGCGGCAGCAGACTGTTCGTTCGGGACTGCCCACGGTTGGTTGACACCGTGCTGGTGGTGCTGAACCGCAGTACGCCTCCCGTGCCCGCGTCAGGTCGACCGACCATCCGGGTGTACGCGGTACGCCGTGCCCGCCCAACGCGCAGCGGTGCCCTACTGCGCGACTTGGGAACGATCATGGCGCATCTGGATGATCCGCGCGTGGCCCGGACATCGCTGGGGGTCTGGCCGGGATGTTCCTCATCATCATGATCAGTCTGGTCGACGTGATGGTGCAGAACCCGATCATCGCCCCGTCCACCCGCTCCGACGCGGTCAGCCTGCTGCCCACGTACGGGGCCATGCAGAACGCCGTCGGCTCCGCATTCACCGGTGACCTGTCGGCCGGCTACATGCTCCTCGGACTCCTCTGGCTGGTAGGCGCGTCAGTGATCGGCCTCATGGTGTTCCACCGTCGCACCCGGGACCACATCGCCAGGATCGACCCGGCAACGCCACGCCCCCAACAAGACCACTCCGCGACGGTCGTGGTGAGCCTGACCCCCGAGGGAACCCTCCGGATCCACTCGACGTCCGGGCCGGTGGCGGTCTACGGGTGCACTGACGACCATGTGCTGCTGTCCACCCCGCCCTCCACGACACGCACCGTCCCGGCAAGTCTGCTGGCCTTGGAGTTCATGGAGCCGGTCAACCCGGCCAGACAGGCAACCTCCGCAGCGGTCGACCGCACGTGAGGTGACCGCGGCAGGCGCACGGTGTGATCGTCTCCACGGAGGCCCGCTGTCGAACGGTGATGCGCGCATGTGAGTCCACTCCCTTGGGCTTGCTTCGTCGGGCATCCCACCAACGGCGGGGCCCCAGCCCTGGCCTATCCAGTACGCCTCCCCTTGATCCACCTGCACGGCCCACTCACTCGATCGGGTCGGCGGTCGGTTCGGGCCAGCCTTGAGGAGGGTTACCGGATAACAATCAATCGGGCAGCCTTATCCACAACGAGGATCGGCGAGCAGCGTGGACGTGACGCCGCACGTTGCGCCACCCGAGCCGGGAACCATCACCGAAAGCAGCCACTTCACCGTCGAACCTCGGAGTCCCGAACCATCAGCCCACAATTGGTAGTCGGACAAAAGGCGAAGGCCGTGGTGTCCACGAAAAGGCGCACGCAGACGACGCACCGAGGCGACAGCCCCGCTGGAAGTGGGTCCGTGACCGCGGCACCATCGTCCGTGTGTCGCCCGCAAGTCGGCGGTCGACGACCGGCGGGTTCGCTCGATCGGGGTGGTGCGGCTGTCTGTACGGTGCCCGCATGTCACAGCCACTGATCGGAGTGGTCCTCGCCGCGACCGGACGGCTGGCACCGCTCGGCGTGCCGTTGGACTTCGTCGCACGCGCCCTGCCCTGGCCCGTCGGTGTGCTCGTGCGTGACAGCGGGTCGACCGCTGGCGGGGCACGGGTCGCCGCGCTGTCTCTTGTGGAGGCCGGTGTACGGGTCGTGGTGACATTGGGTGGGACCGAGACTTTGCCCGCGGTGGCGGGTGTCTGCACCGAGCGCGAGGTGCCGTGCGTGTCCACGACGCTGCCGTGGCAGGTGTTCGCCGCCGGCCACCAACCGGGGTGGGCGTTCCATTTCGGTTGGGGGCTGGACGACATCGCGGTGGTGTTCGCCGACCTGTGGGAGTACGTGGGCCAGGCCCGTGTGGTCGGGTGCCTGTGGAACGACGGCACCCAGGGCGAGGCGTTGCGGCGGTGGTTCCGGCCGGTCGCAGCGGCGCGGGGGCACGAGCTGGTTGACCTGCCGTACCGGGAGTCCGGCGGCGAACTGCCTGATGTGGCGGGTGTGGAGGTGGTGACCGGGGCCGCGACCGCCACCGACCTCGCGACGGCGCTGCGCCACCGCCGACCTCGGCTGGTGACCTGCTCGCGTTGGTTGACCTACCCGTTCAGTGTGGCCCAGCACGGTCTGGACCGGGTCGCCACGATCGTGTCGTGGACGCCGGAGCATGCCCACCGGGCTGCTGTCCGCACACCTCGTGACCTCGCTGCCGCTTACGAGGCGGCGACCGGGTCGGGGTGGCTGCAGCCGCTCGGGTTGGCACACGCCCTGATGGAGGTGGCGTGCCACGCGGTGGCCAGTGCGGACTCCCGAGAGGGCTTGGCGGCGGTGCTGGCGCGTACTCGCCTGGCGACCCTGGCCGGTGTACTCGACTGGACGGCCGGGCCGGTGCCCGGCGTGGCGACGATTCCGTTGGCAGGTGGGCAGTGGCGCGCCAGGCCACAGCCGGAACTGGTTGTCGTGGACAACCGTCGCGCGCCGGTCGTGCCTGTCGGTGGCGAGCTGCTGGTTGGGCCGTGACCCGCGTTCAGTCCGTGGCCAATGTGAAGGTGAACCGGTAGGCCACCTCCGCCGCGCGCCCCGACGTGCGTGTCACCTTGCCCTCGCCCCGGGTGTTGGCGTATGCGCCGGTGCCGCCGACGACCGCCAGGGTCGTGTCTTCGAAACCCGTCGCGAGCGTCTTGTAGGTGCGCAGTCCGGACAGGTGCAGCTCGCCGTCCTTCAGCCGGAACACCGATGTGCAGTGCGCCGTCACCGCCGGCGGCACGGTCACCGATATGGACACCACGCCGCAGTGGGAGTATCCCTCGCCGACCTTGGCACGCCCCTGCTCATCGAGCAGGTCGCCACCAGCGACGAAGCCGCTGCCTACAGCAGGGTTTACGGGCGCGGACATCAGCGACCGTTTGGCCATCACCTCCACTGTGTCCGCCTTGGGGTCGACTGCGGTGCTGACGCCCGCGGCACCGGCGCTGACAGCACCAGCGCTCAGGAGCGCCCCGGCGAGCACGAGCACGTGCCACGGCTTGATCCGCACCCCACACCTCCATGTCCAGAACCGATGTTGTCTTCGACGCTAGTTCTGTTGCGGGGTAACGGACATCGCTAGATAGCGTGGCCACGAACGGTGGACCGACCGGCTACTCGGCACGGTCGGTATACCGGGTGCGCGGCACAGAACGCACCCATGTTGGGACGATGGTTCATACCGACGTCGACCACGTCTGGTCACGCCGACGACGTTCCTCGCGGTGACAACCCGAGAAGCGGTTCGTCCAGATCGCCATCGCGATGCTGGCGAACCGGAAGCCTCGGTTGGACACGATCCGCGGGCGCGGCCGGCGGTGGTCCACGTGCGGCGGGTTACGGCTCGAGCTGGATCTTCGGACAACCTGCAGGCGGTGCGTCGGCGGAGATACACGTGCACGTAACAGGATCGTCGGCCCGCGGTGAAGGCGGTGGGTGCGAGCGAAAGGAGTTGTCGTGCGTAGCATCACATTGACCGCAGCTGCTGCGGTGGTCACCCTGGGGAGTTTGCTGGGGCGGCGGGAACCGCTTCGGCAGAACCCGACGTCACCATCGAACAGTGCCTCGACAGCGGCGGGATTCCGCACCTGGGAATCGATACGTCGAATGAGGAACGATCCGGCTGGTGCGAAGGCGGATGGTACGACGGGCACATGCTGCGCTTCCGCTGACGGCCTTGACCTACGGGACCAGGGGGCTGACGACGCGGTCGCCGTCAGCCCCCTGGTCCCGCCACCCACCAGCTCGTACTCCGGACCGAACCGTCAGCGGAGTGGGCTCGCAGGAGCTGACGACAGCGAATCCGAGACTGTGCCAGTAACGTGAGGGTGTGAGTTCTGTTGCCCGCACCGCCGCCCCTGTCGCCGCCGTGCCTTCTCCGCCACCACCGGGCGCTCTTCGGGTCGTCGCGCTGGGTGGTCTCGGGGAGATCGGCCGAAACATGACCGTGTTCGAGCACGACGGCAAGCTGTTGGTGGTGGACTGCGGGGTGCTGTTTCCCGAGGAGCACCAGCCCGGAGTGGACGTGATCCTGCCGGACTGGTCGGTGATCCGGGACCGGCTGTCCGATGTGGTGGCCGTGGTGCTGACCCACGGTCACGAGGACCACATCGGCGGCGTGCCCTACCTGCTGCGCGAGCGTCCCGACATCCCGCTCATCGGCTCCCGTCTCACGCTGAGCTTCATCGGCGCCAAACTGGCCGAGCACCGCATCCAGCCGGTGACGATCGAGGTCCGCGAAGGCGGCCGGCTCACCAGGGGTCCGTTCGACCTGGAGTTCCTCGCTGTCAACCACTCCATCCCGGACGGGCTCGCGGTCGCGATCCGCACCGGCGCCGGTCTGGTGCTGCACACCGGGGACTTCAAGATGGACCAGTTCCCGCTGGACGACCGGCTCACCGACCTGCGGGGTTTCGCCCGGCTCGGCGAGGAGGGCGTCGACCTGTTCCTCGTCGACTCCACCAACGCCGACGTGCCCGGCTTCACCACCGCGGAACGCGACCTCACCCCCGCCATCGAGCAGGTGTTCCGCACCACGCCCGGACGGGTGATCGTCTCCAGCTTCGCCAGCCACGTGCACCGCATCCAGCAGGTCCTCGACGCCGCCCACGCCAACGGCCGCAAGGTAGCCCTCGTCGGCCGCTCCATGCTCCGCAACATGGGCCTGGCCATCGACCTGGGCTACCTCACCGTTCCCGCCGGTCTCATCGTGGACCAGAACACCATCGAAGGGCTCCCCGCCCACCAGGTCGCCCTGGTGTGCACCGGATCCCAGGGCGAACCCATGGCGGTACTGGCCCGCATGGCCGCCGGCACCCACCCCATCAGCGTCGGCGAGGGCGACACCGTCCTGCTGGCCAGCTCGCTCATCCCCGGCAACGAGAACGCCATCTACCGCGTCATCAACGGGCTCACCGCACTGGGCGCGAACGTGGTGCACAAAGGCAACGCCAAGGTGCACGTCTCCGGGCACGCCAGCGCGGGCGAACTCGTCTACTGCTACAACATCGTGCAACCGTCCACAGTGCTGCCCGTCCACGGCGAACACCGCCACCTGCGGGCCAACGCCGAACTGGCCGTGCGGACCGGAGTGAAGCGAGACCGGGTGCTCGTCGCCCGCAACGGAGACCTCATCGACCTCCACAACGGACGCGCCACGATCACCGGCACCGTCGAGGTCCACAACATCTATGTCGACGGCCAGACCGTCGGCAGCGCCACCGAAGCCACCCTCGCCCAACGACGCGCGCTCGGCACCGAAGGCGTCCTCACCGTCGTCGCGATCGTCGACCCCGACACCAGCAGGCTCACCGAGGAACCCGACATCATCGTCCGCGGCTTCGAACACGGCCCCGACGACTTCGGCCCCCTCACCTCCGCACTGGAGAAAGCCCTCACCAGAGCGGCCGAACGCGGCGCCACCACCCTGGACGACCTCGAGGACACCATCGCCCGCGAAACCGTGAAGTGGGTACGCAAAACCTTCGGCCGCCAACCCGTGGTCATCCCCGTCGTCATCGACGCCTGACACTCCGAACCGCTCCCGGCCGTGTCATGACACGCGACGCATGGGAGCCGGTCTTCGCCGCAGCAGTCCAGATGGGACCGTCCGGCCACGTGTACCGCTTCCGTGAGAGTTGGACACGCCGAGAACGCCGTCCGGTAGTTCGTCGGCTTTGGCCGCAGTCATCCACGCGTCAGTTGCACGCCGTCCGGACCTCGTGCGCGGCCTCGTGATGGCAGGCAGCCCGGTACTCGACGCCGATCCGAAAGTGGCGCGGGTAGCCCGTTTCCTCACCCAGCTGTCCAGTTCTGGATTGTCAGCCTGCTGCTGGTGAACGCGGCCAGGATGCGCTGGTGGGTCTGCCGCGGGAGTTGTCGGCCACCGGGTTCTCCGAAGGGGGTGCCGGGTCTTGCGGGTGCCTCACGGAGGAGGTCGGGTAGGCCGGGGCGGGTGAGCATGAGCAGGCCGTGGGTCGCGCGGGTGCAGGTCACGGCCAGTCTGCCGAACGAGGAGTTGAACTCGTCGAGTCGGGTGGCGCCGGACAGGGGGTGGATGGCTACCGTGATGCCGTTGGTCTGGCCCTGCCAAGAGTCCACTGTGGACGCGACGATGTCCGTGGCGGCCAGGGAGTGCTTGGTGCGCAGGCGGTCGACCATGTCTGTCGCGTCGTCCACTGCCTGGTTGCGGGTGGCGAGGACGGTGATCAGGGGGTCGCCGCCGTCGCCGGGGCGGGTGGTGAGTCGACGGCCGGTCGGGGTTCCCGTGGTGTCGTATTCCGCTCGGGTCAGGGCGAAGTCGGCGGCGAGCAGGGCATCCAGCAGTGCCTCGATCTGTCCCAGGAGTGGCTGGTCCACGTCGGCGGCTTCCGGGGTCGGCAGGCCCGCTATTTCCAGCAGTGTGGGCACTCCCGTTCCGACTGTGTGCCAGATGTCGGCCGCTGCGCCGGTCAGGCCGTCGGCGACCAGTGCGCGGTCGCCCGGGGCGGCGACGCAGTTGAGTTCCCGCCATTCCGGGTAGAACGCCCGCCAGAGGTGGAGGTGGCCGGCGGCGGGCCGCCACACGGCGGGCAGCTCGATGGCGACGGTGTGGTCGTCGTCGTCGAAGTCGGTGGGCCAGGCGCGGTACGGGTTGAAGCCGGGGTCGCCTCGCCACGGGTTCGCGCCGATCTCCAGGGGCGGCAGCTGGCCCACGTCCCCGACGCCCACGGTGATCGGGGCGGCCTTCGCGACCTTGTCGAACAGGTGGTGCGGTAGCTGCCACGCCTCGTCGACGAACAGCACGTCGAACACCGGCGGCGGTTCCTCAGGGAGGTCCCCGTCGGTGAAGTGCGCTGCCAGGCGGAAGAGTTCGCCCCGGGCGCCCAGCTTGTGGGACGTCGCGACGACCACCTTGCTCTCGACCGGGATGCCTGCCGTGCTGGTGACCACCGTGGCGTGCGCGTGGGTCTCCTCCGGCACGTCGTCGTAGCGTTTCTTGCTCGCGAACAGGCACACGCTGTCGCGGCCCAGTGCCTTCCCGAGCGCGGTCGCCAACGGGTAGACCTGCTTGTTGGTGAAGGCGATGATCGCCACGCGCGTGCAGCCGGGGTGCGCGACGGCCTCGGTGACGAGCTTCTTCAGCACGTGGGACTTCCCGGCGCCCGCGGCCGCCTTCAGCAGGATGCGCTCCACGGCCACCGTGCCCGCCAGCGCCGCGCGCAGCACGTCGACCGCCTCGTCGGCCACGGCCGTGTTCCCCGCGGCCGCGCCCGCGTGGTGGACCGCCTCCATACTCGCCCCGGGGGGCGGGGTGAATGCGAGGGTCACGGCGTCACTCCAGGTCGTCCAGGGTCAGGTCGTCCGGTGCCTCGGTGTGCGCCACCGCCACCAGTTCGGCGACGAGCGCACCCGCCGGGGTCACCTCGAACGCGTCCTCGTCGAACACCGGCGGCCACGCCTGCGGGTTCAGCTCCCCGTTGTCGCGGCGCTCGGCGAGCCGGTCGGCCCAGTCCGCCTCCGCGTTCTCGTGGGGGCGGCAGCAGTACTGGTGCTCGTCGGGGGAGTCGTCGTACGAGTACGGCCCGCAGTCCTGTTTCGGCGCGGACGTGTCGTCCGCCGCCGGTCTCGCGACGCTGAGCGCCTTGTTGCCCTTGAGGTCGCAGTACCAGCTGAAGTCCGCGACGACGAGCCGGTCGCCGGGCGCCACGTCCGGCGTGGTGTCCGGGGTCCACGCGAACCGGCGCGGCTCCTCTCCCACCGCCGCCAGCGGGCCGATCGCCATGCCTGCGAACTTGACGCTGCCCTTCAACGGGGTCATGGCCGTCCCCGGCCGTTCCACGCAGGCCTCGCCGTTGACGTGCAGCAGCACGATCCGCACGCCCGCGCCGATCCGCCGCGACTCGACGTCCAGCACGAGCGGTGCCGTGCTGACCACGGTCGCGGGCACGACCTCCCGGACCCCGGCGTCGGCGGCCATGTCCGCCGCGGCCTGCGGGTTGCCCAGCGCGGCGAGCTGGTGGCGGCATCGGCCGTCGCTCTCGATGACCGGCACGAGCGAGTTGCGCCAGTGCCGGTAGGTGCGGCCGAACCGGACCAGGTCGGAGGCGTGCAGGTCCAGCCTGCGCCGCCACACCGCCTGGGCGTCCGCCTCGATCGCGTGGTGGACGTCGCGGAGGGCGGAGTCACGCACGGCCCGCAACGCGGCGAGGGCCCGGTCGAGCACGTCGCACTTGTACGCGAGCTCCTCGGTGACGAGCGCGGTGTACCGCTGCGGGTTGGGTTCCCCGCCGCGCCCGCCGGTCAGTGCGCGGTGCACGGCGTCCGAGCGCCTGCCCGTCAGCCGGGCACCCGGTGTGTGCTGGGAGCGTTCGACGTCGTCCTCGAGTTCGCGCGGTTTGACCGGGCCCCGGGTGAGCGTCTCCGCCCACGCCACCAGGTAGTCGAGGCGCAGCGACGACGACGCGGGTCCGCCGGCCACCACGTGCTGCGCGAGGACCGCGCGCAGGTCGAGGACGGGGGAGCGAAGCGACAGGGCGCGGGCGCGGTCGTCCTCGAGGAGGAACGACACCGCGGTCCGCTCGGCCGTGTGCAGCGCGGCGGGCACGCGCGCGGGTTCGCCGCCGAACGTCAGCGGCTCGCGGCCCACCGCGCGGTCCCGTTCCCAGCGCAGCCTGCTGAGCTCGACCCCGGCGAGGTTGTCGGCGATGGAGGCGAGGACGTCCGCCGTCACGGCGTCGGGCACCACGACGTGCACCGCGTATGCGCCGTGGCGGGCGTTCTCGGCCATCGCGGCGGTGATCTCGTGACCGAGCAGCCGCATCACCCGGCGCCGGGTCTCGACCGACTGCGGCTCGTCGAACACGGTGACGGACCAGTCCCCGGGACCCGCGTCGGTGTGGCGCCGCAGCGCGATCCCGTGCACACCGAGCGCGGCGGCGTCCGCCTTGGCGAGCACCACGTCGACGGTGCCGGGGCGGCCCGCGCCGTCGACCCGCAACTGCCCGGTCCGCCTGCCGACCCCGTCCAGCGTTGCGCGCACCTGCGCGACCACCGACGCAGGTGCGCGCGCGGCCGCCTCGCCACCGGTCACCAGACAGGCGACCTGGGCACGCAGCTCAGGCGGGACACCGATCTCCACCAGCAGGTCGGCCGGGTCGGGCGAGGTCCGCACCTCGTAGCGGCAGTAGGAGAACAGGGGACAGGTGGTGCAGGTGGCCGGGTCGTACGTGGCCCGCAGGTGCGCGACGAACGGCGCGACGTCGGTGCCCGGCAGATACCGCGACTCCGCCGCCTCGCGCCGGCGTTCGGCCACCCGCATCCGTACCTCGGCGCGGTGGTCGTGCAGTGCCTCGACGAGCGCCTCGGGCTGCAGGAACGAGTTCCTCGGCACCGCCAGCACACCGTGGGAGTGCACGGCCATGCCCCGCGGCAGCCGCGACCACTCCGCCGCCGACTCCGCGCCGAGCGCCACCTGGAGGAAACCCTTGAGCAGCCGGGCGTCGTCGATCCGCGAGCGCACCCGCTCGTAGTCCTTGGCGTCGCCGACGATCAGCCACGACTCGCCGGCCGCTCCTGCGGCGACCACCGCGAAGTCCGGCTTGACCTCGGTGGCCGCGCCGTCCTCGAACCCGGCGAACGGCACCGCGAGACCGTGTACCAGGGTGGCGGCGCCTTCGGCGACGGCACGGTCGTGCGCGGCGGCCAGCAGGCCGGCGGTCTCGTCGGCGTGCACGTGGGCGTTGACGGTCACGACCTTCGTCGGCCGCTCCAGCCCGACCCGTCCGACCGTGGTGGTCGCGACCTCGCCCGCGAACTGGGCGTCGCGCACCAGGTGCTCGAACGTCATGGCCCGCGTCCACCGGGCCGCGGGAATGTAGCCGGAGTCGTCGGGGAACCCGAGTTCCAGTGCCAGCTGCCTGCGCGTCCGGCCGACGACGAGCGGATCCGTGCCTCGGAACCGCGCGCATGCCGCGTGCGTCGACGCCGCGACCGCGCCGGAACCGCCGCCAAGTGACTTGCCCGGCATCCCGGTACCCCACCCCTCATACAGCGAACGGCCACCAGGACCTGTCGGCAGAGATCAACTGCCGGGCCCGTGAGCTTACTGACCGAGGTGCGGATGCGGCCGGAGGCCGGGACGGCGCGCCGCCGATGTCACCCCGGACCTGAAGCTCGCGGCGGCGTACCGGCCATCGGCTGGGACCTGGAGTGCGTTTGGGCGTTTCTGAGTGCTTGCTCGGTCAGTGGACCGAATTGGCGATCATCCGCGATGTTCTGGCCGTAACAACTGCGCAGTGATACCTGCAGGACACGGACGGCGTCGCCGACGTTTCCCCGTCCCTCCCCCGCGATGTAGGTGGAGGTCGTGCACTGCGGAGTCGCGGCAGCGGCCGGCGTAGACGTGACGAGCAGCGCGGCGAACACAACGACTACCGCCAGCAACCATACTGTCGACCGTCTGCCTGGCTTCAGATGTGGCATCCTGCGTCATCGCACCATGGCGTCGAGTTGTCCAGTAGCGGTGTCCGGCGTTGAACAATCACGCGAAATACGAGGTCAGGACAGAAGGCGGATCAACTGCCGTGGCAAGGACGGGAAGGCCAGTCGAGTCGCGCCGGTGTGGTGAGAACGGCGTCGTGGCAGTAGAAAGCGCCATCGATCGCGGTGAGGTCACCCTGCACCCCGATGCTCGGGGGAGGTGAATGTCGAGCCGGAGATTCTCACGTCGCCGGTTCGTGCTCCGTACAGCGATATGGTGATCACCTCGGCGCGGGTACGACGGTCCGCGCTCCACTGCTCCCCCCTCGTGTGGGGCCGTCGTCGGCGCCGGTTCGGAAGTCGACCGCCATCCTCCGGCGGCGTTCGCGACCAGGTACTGCTCGGAGTGGGACAGGTCGTCGGGCATGTCGTGTCCGATCGAGGGCGCGTCCCACTTCGACCAGTGCAGATCCGCGAGATTGGGCCGGTCGTCGAGGCTGTCGTGCACGTGACCAGCGCGGCCGCCGTGTTTCGACAAGAATGGGCGAACATGGACGAGTTCTGGTCGACACTGAGTGTGATCGGGATCGTGGCGGTCGGCCTCGTGGCCCTCATCGCGGCGGTGCTGGTCTACCGGTTGGTGCGCAAGTACCGGCAGGTCCACCGGCCGGGGGTGCCGGTCTCGGCCAAGGTGGCGTTCTGGGCCCCGCTGGTCTACACCGTCTTCCCGGTGGACGCCCTCCCGGACCCGATCTACCTGGACGACATCGCCGTACTGATAGGCGGTCTGGTGTTCGTGACCGCGAAACTGCGCCACCGCGACGACACCAAACACCTGGACGCCGCTGAACGGGGCCGCTGGCCGGAACCAGGGGCCCACTCCTCACAACCCTGAACCGCGGCGGGCGAACCAGATTCTGAAGTCCGCGGCGAGTTTCTTCGCAGCGGAGTTGTGCGCCACGAGGCGCTGGGTGATCGAGAGGTGGTGAGAGACCGTCTCCCTTGGGTCGTCGCAGCGGCCTGAGTGAAGCTGGGGGCAGCCTGATCCGGGGAACGCCGGTGAGGGTGGCAAGCGGCCCCGACGAAGGCGGGCATGCCGCTGTCGGAGTACGTGCGCCGGCGCCGCATGACCGTCGCCGCTGCCGACCTCATCCGGGGTGAGGACGATCTGCTGAGCATCGCAGTCCGGCACGGATACGGGTCGACCGAGGCGTTCGGGCGCGCGTTCTGGGCCGTCCACGGTGTCGGCCCTCGTGACGTTCGTCGCGACGGAGGCCCCCTTCGCACACAACCGCAGCTCAGGTTCCGCCTGACCGTCGAAGGGAACATCCCCATGGACACCCGTATCGTCGATCGCCCCGCGTTCCGGCTCGTCGGGCACGCCGCCCGGGTTCCGCTCATCCACCAGGGCATCAACCCCCACATCCAGCAGCACATCACCGCACTGGCGCAGGAGGAGCACGCCCGGCTCAAGGCCCTCAGCGACGCCGAGCCGGCAGGCCTGCTGCAGGTCTGCGACGACCTCGACCCCGATAGCACCGAGGGCAGCGAACTGACCTACCTGCACGGCGTCGCGGTCTCCCGGGACACGCCGGTCCCCGATGACCTCGACGCCATCGAGGTACCGGCCGGCAGGTGGGCGATCTTCCGCACCACCGGACCCCATCCGCAGGGCCTGCAGAACACCTGGGCAGCGACAGCGACCGAGTGGTTCCCCTCCAACCCGTGGCGGCTGCGACCAGGTCCCTCTATCGTCACCGTCCTCGAACGCGCGGACGACTTCAGCACCGCGACCTGCGAGCTGTGGCTACCCGTCGAACCCACCTGACAACCCCCGACAAGAACCCAGGAACCGGCTCGCCAACCCCGTTGCCTGACGGGGAAGGCGGGCCAGTTTCGCGAAGCGAACACTCGCTCGTCGGCAGAAGAGTGCGTTCTTGAGAGTTGAGGTTTCTGCCGAGCAGGTGCCGGGAGCGGCACCGACGTCGGCAATGGGAGGGGGAGGACTGCCACCGCCGGCCAGATCGACCCTGGTAGCTGCGGCCAGGGAATCGCGACGCCGTCGAGTCGGCCAGTGGGTCGAACACGCGCACATGTTCAACCCTCCGATCTGCCCGTGTGGTTCGACCTCGCGATGGCGCGTCAGCGCACGTCAGATCATGCCAACGAGGTGGTCGGCAAGTAGTACCGCGGTACCGCCTCTCTCCCGCGGATGACTACCGCAGTACGACGAAACAGGACGGAATCAGGCCTAGCGTTAAGGCTATGACGAAACCTGACAGTCCACTGTGGAGGTTCGGGGTGGCCACCATGGCGCTGGCGACGGCGTTCGCTGTCGTCGCCGCCTGCGGGTCGGACGCCGGCAACAGCGCGGCGCCCGCCGCGACCGGATCGCACGGCGCGCACGCGGGCGGGTCGTCGGCTCCACCGCAGCCGCTGCGTGCCGGCGAGCGGTTCGTCGACCTGAAGATGGTCGAGGCATACACGCCCGCGCCGCCGGAGGGCGGCACGGACGAGTACCGGTGCCAGATGATCGATCCGGGCCTGACCAAGGCGGCGTTCCTGACCGGGACCGAGTTCACGCCGGAGAACGTCGCCATCGCCCACCACGCCATCGTGTACGCGGTGCCGCCGGGCGGCGCTGCCGCCGTGCGCGAGCAGGACGCGGAGACCCCCGGCCTCGGCTGGCAGTGTTTCGGCGGGACCGGCGTGGCCGGCGCCGAGGTGGAAGAGGGGGACGCGGCGTGGGTGGACACCTGGGCGCCGGGCGCCACGGAGACGCTGCTCGACCAGGACGCCGGCTACAAGCTGGAGCCGGGCAGCCTGCTCGTCCTCCAGCTCCACTACAACCTGCTCGCGACCGACGGCAAGCCGGCCGGGTCGGACCGCTCGGCGGTGCGGCTGCGGCTGACGGACGGCACGCCGCAGACCCGGGAACTCGAGACGTGGTCGCTCGACGCGCCGACCGACCTGCCCTGCGCCGCCGACGAGTCGGGTCCGCTCTGTGACCGGGCGGCCTCGATCGCGGACGTGACGAAGCGGTTCGGGCCAGATGTCGGCGAGATGGCGGACCGTCAGGTGGAGGAGTGCAACCAGGGCGGCGCGCCGAAGCCTGGTGACACCCAGACCTGCGACCACAAGGTGGAGGCGCCGATGACGCTGTTCGCCGGTTTCGGCCACATGCACATGCTCGGGCGGGCCATCAAGGTCGAACTCAACCCGGGCACGCCGAAGGCCAGGGTCGTGCTGGACGTGCCGCAGTTCGACTTCGACAACCAGCGGCTGGTGAAGCTGCCGGCGCCGGTGGAGATCGGTCCGGGGGACACGCTGCGGGTGACGTGTACGCACGACGCGGGGCTGCGCAAACGGCTGCCGCAGCTGAGCAAGCTGCCGCCCCGCTACGTGGTGTGGGGCGACGGCACCAGCGACGAGATGTGCATTGGCATCATGACGGTTTCCCCCCGCGAGCCCTGACGAAGGGGTCGAACGTGTGTGAATTCACTGAGGTATCGCAGCTGTCCACTCCTGTCGACTTCAAGCGGGGAGACACGCTGCGGGTCACCTGTACCCATGACGCCACCCCTGCGGCAGAAGCTGCCGTATTGAGCAAGTTCCCACCGCGCTATGTGGTCTGGGGCGACGGTTCCAGCGACGAGATGTGTGCAGGCCAGATGATGGCCTCGGCCACGACATGACCCGGTTGCGTTTGGATTCCCCGAGGCGGTCGCCGGTCTGGGTACTGCTGCCGCTGCGTGCTTTTCTCGGTGGCACCTTCTCCTACGCCGGTCTCTCCAAGCTCCTCGACACGCACTACTTGGACGACACCTCGCCACTCGGTGTCCACGCGCAGATGGTGAACGCCGCCCCGACCTCCCCGATCGGCCCGCTGGTCTCGCTGGCCGCCGACCACGCGACCGTCGCCGGGCTGGCGATCGCTTTCGGGGAGATCGCGGTCGGGCTCGCCACCCTGCTCGGGCTGTTCACCCGGCTCGCCGCACTCGGCGGTGTCCTCCTCTCACTCAGCTTCTTCCTGACGGTGAGCTGGACGACTCGGCCGTACTACGTCGGGGCCGACATCCTGTTCGCCGTCGCCTGGACCCCGTTGCTGATCGCGGGCGACGCCGGGGTGTTGTCACTGAGTGCCCGGCTGCGTGCGAAGGTGCGGCACAGGCTCGGCCTGCCGGTGCACCCCACGCCGGAGGAAGGCGGGACAGTACAGGACGACGTCGAGCGGCGTACCGTGCTGCGGGGCGGTCTGGTCGCGGCGGCGGCGACCGCTGCCGGAGTCACCGCGGGCAGCGCGCTGGCGCTCGCCCGGCGCCCTGCTGGCTCGCCAGCGGACTCGGTAAGCCACGGTCCGGTGATCGCTGCCGTCGACGACATCGTCGTCGGCTCGTCGAAGAGCTTCACCATGCCGAAGGGGACGCCCGCCTATCTCCTGCGCCCGGCGCCGGACACCTTCCTGGCGTTCAACGCCACCTGCCGTCATCAGGGCTGCCCGGTCTCCTACGTCGGCCCTGGCTTCCGGTGCCCTTGCCACGGCGCCACCTACGACGAGAACGGACAGGTGACCGGAGGGCCGGCACCCGCACCGCTGATCAAAATCCCGGTCAAGGTCGTTGCGGGCCAGGTCATGCTTGCCTGATCTTCGGGGCTCCGGCGGATCAGTCTGGCGTTCGCGTTCGGTGAGCACCGCGAGTCGGTTGTCCGCGGCCTGGGTGGCTGTGCGGTGTGCGGTGAACTGGCTGATGAGGCGTCGGGTGGTCCGCGGCGCGAGTAGCGCGTCGCCGGCGTCTTTGAGCAGGAAGCCGCTGGCGCCGGCCTGTAGTGCCTCGAAGACGTTGTCGTCGGTGTCGTAGGTGGTGAGGATGAGGACGCGGACCTGCCCCAGCCCGCGTGTCCCGGCGATCTGGGTGGTGGCCTGGATCCCGTCCAACGTGGGCATGCGGATGTCCATGAGGACGCCGTCGGTGCGGGTGGCGCGGGCCCGCTCGACGGAGGTCCAGCAGGACCTTGAACCCGGATCGCACGAGACCCTCGTCGTCGGCGAGCAGGACCTTGATCGGGGCGTTCACGGGCATCATGACGGTCTCAACCCCCCGGAAGTCCTGACGAAGCGTCGAACGTGTGTGAGCTCACTGAGGTCAACAAGCCGAAACAGCTCTGAGCTCACACACGTCCGCACTGAACTCACACCCGTGCGGCGTCGTGGCGGTCGGACGGGCGGTGACGTGGGCGGCTGCACGCGGACCCCGGCAGCGGAGCGGTCGATCACGCGGAGCGGTGCGGCTGGGAACCACGGTCGCGCCCCCGACGGACGCGCGAGATGAAGCGCTAAATCGGCCGGGTGAGTCTCAGGTCGTAGGCGAGGATGACGGCCTGGATCCGGTCCCGTGCGCCGATCTTGGCGAGGACCCGCCCGACGTGGGTCTTCACCGTCGACTCCGACAGCGTGAACCGTTGCGCGATCTCGCCGTTGGTGAGGCCGTGGCCGATGGCGACGAGGATCTCGCGCTCGCGGCCGGTCAGGGAGTCCAGTCGGGGATCTTCCCGCACGGGTCCGCAGAGGTCATCGTCGAGCCGGTCGGCGCACGCGTCGAGCAGCCGCCGAGTCAGTGCCGGCGCGATCACCGCGTCCCCGGCGGCCACGGCCCGGATGCCGGCGAGCAGCTCCTCCGGGCGGGTGTCCTTGAGCAGGAAACCGCTTGCTCCGGCCCGCAGCACGGCGAGCGCGTACCGGTCCACGTCGAACGTCGTCAGCACCAGGATCCGCGAACGCCGACCGGCGGCGACGATGCGCCGGATGGCCTCGATCCCCTCGACGCCCGGCATGCGGATGTCCATCAGCACTACGTCGGGATGCAGCTCGGTGGTCCATCGAACGGCCTCGGCGCCGTTCTCGGCCTCGCCGACGATCTCGGTGTCGGGGGTGTTCTCCAGCAGCATGCGAAACCCGAAGCGCTGCAGCGGCTGGGCGTCCACCACGAGTACAGAGATCATGAATGGCTGCCTTTCAGGTTCTACCGAGCGGACCTGAGACGACTGTTGAAACGGCGCTCAGGCCGGTTGGCCGCCGGCGCGGGTTCGTCGTCGGGCGGGCCGCTGTCGTGCACGACGATGTGGACCCGGCAGGCGTCGGCCATCAGGCTCAGGTCGACGGTGGTGCGCGGGCCGGCGTGCTTGAGGACGTCGCTGCTCCAAGCCACGCACCCGGCGTTCGCTCGGAACTCGGCGATGAGCCGTTCGTTCCAGCTGCCAGGGAACATGGTTTCATTCGTGTTGGCCGGGGTGGACAAGGTATTCCCTTCACTGTTCGGAGCACTTGCGGCTCACCGCTGGCGGGCGGCGACCATCGGGCGTGCGGTGATGTCGAGGTAGACCCTTTCGAACTGGTCCAATGTGGACCCCAGGTCGTGGGCCGCGATCAGGTCCAGGCTCGCCTTTCCCATCGCCGTCCTGGTGTGCTCGTCTGCCAGGACCGCGGCGAGCGGCCTGGCCAGCTCGGTCACGTCGCCGGGTGGGTAGAGCCAGCCGTTGTGTCCTGGACGCACCAGGTGGGGGAGCGCCATCGCGTCTGCGGCGACGACCGGCTTGCCCGCCGCCATCGCCTCCATGGTCACGAGGCTTTGCAGCTCGGCGGTTCCTGGCATGCAGAACACGGCGCAGCGCCGGTAGGCCCGCACCAGTTCCTCGTCCGGGACGAAACCGTGGAACCGCACTCGGTCCGCGATGCCCAGCCGCGCGGCCAACGCGGCCAGCCGGTGGCGTTCGCTGCCGTCGCCGACGAGTTCGACGTGCACGTCCGGCAGCAGGGCGGCGGCCTCGAGTAGTTCGTGGACGTTCTTCTCCACGTCCAGCCTGCCCACGAACAACACGGCCGGCGCACTGGTGGGCTCCGGCGGGCCCGCGTAGTGCGCGCGGTCGATCCCGCAGGAGATCGCCACCACGGCCCGGTTCAGGCCGTTGCGCTCCAGCAGCTCGGCCGCACGGGGAGTCGGCGTCGTGCACACCGTCGCGCGGCCGAAGACCCGGGCCAGGTCGCGCCACGCCAGCCGGGCGAGGGGACGGTGGGTGAAGCGGGGCAGCGGACCGTAGCCGAGCAGGTTCTCGGGCATGAAGTGGTTGGTGGCGACCACCGGGACGCCCGCCGCCGTGGCGGTGCGGACCGCGCTGCGGCCGATGAGGAAGTGGGCCTGGGTGTGCACGACATCGGGCTCGATCTGGGCCAGCAACTCCGGTACGGCTTTCGACGCCCGCCACGGCGGGCAGAACCGGAACGTCGGGTGGAACGGCGTGCGCAGCGAACCGATCCGGTGCACCGTCACCCCGTCGGCTGTCTCGGTGAACGTCCGGCCGCCGGTCGACGGGCAGATGACGTGTACCTCGTGCCCTCGGCCGGCCAGTCCGGACGCCAGCCGGTACGCGAAGTTCGCCGCACCGTTGACATGCGGCGGGTAGGTGTCCGCGGTGATCGCGATGCGCGGTGGGCCCTCCCGGCGTTTCCGGCGGGCGGGCGCGGCGGGCTTGGTGGTCGCGGGTACCTCGCGGGCGAGGAGCACGAGCCCGGCCACGGCGACGGCGCCGGGCACGACCATGCCGGCGAGCTGGCCGAGCGTCATCTCGCCGTAGGCGAGGACGCCGATGAGGACCGCGCTGAGCGGGTCGACGATCGTGGTCGCGCCGACCACGACGGCGGCGGGTCCGCTGGCGTAGGCCTTGTGCAGCAGCCACACCCCAGCGGGGACCGCCGCCAGAGCCTCGGCGACCACGAGGACGGCCATGCCGCTGGACAGCGGTGCCATCGCCGCCGCCCGCACGAGTGCTGAGGTGAACCCGAACAGCACGGCGGTCGCGAGCGCGAGGAACAGGCATCGGGCCCGGTCCCTGGTGTACCGGGCCGCCACGGCCAGCGCGGCCGCGCCGAGCACGGCCCACTGTGCCGAAGCGAGGTCGGGTGCCGGCAGGGCGGCGTTCGTGGTCATGGCGGACAGCACGACGAAACCGGCCACGCCGGTCACGCTCATCACCAGCGCGGTGAGCACGGCACGGGTGAGCACGGTCCGCGCGAGCAGCACCGTGAGCACGAGGGTGAGCACGCCGATCGGCTGCACCACGGCGAGTGGTGCCATGGTGAGCGCGAGGACGTGCAGTACGGCACCCAGCCCGGCGAGCCCGATCCCGGCGTACCAGCCGGGGGTGCGCAGGATCGTCTGGACCGCGGACAGCCCCAGTGCCCGACCCTCCCGACCGGCGCTCGCCTGGTGGACGGCGCGGTGTTGCAGGTGGACGGTGCCGGCGAAACAACACGCACCGGCGGCGGCGAGGCCGATGGCCAGTGTCAGCATGGTTTTCTCTCCGTTCGCAGTACGGCGAGTGCCAGCTCGCCGAGCAGGACGAGGTAGACGACGAACAGGAGCCGCTCGGTGAGGCCGTGGAACAGCGGGCCGTCGTAGGACGACGGGAGGAACACCGGCACGTGGCTCAGCAGGAACACCGCGAGGCACCCCATGCCCAGCGGGTCTGCCGCCGCAGCCGTTCGGCGAGACCGCGGTGCGCCAGCTGGTGCTCGGCGTGCCGGGCGATGAGCCCGGCCGCGGCCGGCAGGCTGACGAACAACATCAGGCCCGCGTAGCGGTGGATCTCAGCGGAGAACGTCCACGGCGCGCCGGTAGGAGTGGTGGGGAAGAACGCGCACAGCGCCAGCCCCACACACCAGCAGCACGCCAGGACCACGACCGGCCGGGTTACGGGCAGCCCCGCCCTGGCCATACCGAACAGCAGATAGCCGGTGCCAGCGGCCAACATCAGCACACAGAAGGCGAAGCTGGCCGCGCCGTACAGGCCGTAGTCGCTGACCACCTGACGTACCGGGTCGACCTCGGCGCCCAGCACGACATGTAGGACGAGTGCGGTGAACACGGACAAGCCGAAGCAGGCGAGTGCGGCGGTCGCCCACACGTCCGCGTTGTCCCGCCGGGGACGAATCAGTTCGACGGAGTACACGATTCGACTGTCATGTCCCCGAATGAAAGAACACTAAGAGTGGCCGCCGAGCAGGTTAAGAAGTGCTCAGCGGGTCAACGGCAGCCGCACCCGCAGCTCCGCGCCGCCGCCCGGCGCCTCCCCGGCCACCACACTGCCCGCGTGTGCCTCGACGATCTGCGCCACGATCGCCAGCCCGAGCCCGGAACCAGGCATGGACCGAGCGGCGGTGGCCCGGTAGAAGCGTTCGAAGGCTTTCGGCCGGTCCTGCTCGTCGATCCCCGGTCCCTCGTCGCCGACGGCCAGCTCCACCTGTTCGTCTACCGGGGATAGTCGCACGTAGACGGTGCCGCCCGGTGGGCTCCACTTCGCGGCGTTGTCCAACAGGTTCAGCACCACACGCGACAACCCGCCCGGCTGGCCGGTCAGGTCCGCCGGCACGGTCGAGACGGCGAAGACGACTCGCGGCCACCGGGCGCGGGCGCGGATGACGGCGCCGCCGACCACGTCGGCCAGGTCCAGGGGCTCGAACGGCTCCGGGTCGGTGTTCTCCGCGGCCAGCTCGACCAGCTCGGTCGTGAGGGTGGTCAGCTCCGCTGCCTGCACCCCGAGATCCCGCAGCAGCCGGGCACGGTCCTCCTGCGAGAGCACCTTGCCCGAGTTGAGCTGCTCGTCAGCGTAGGAGAGCAGCTCGACGTTGTTGCGCAGGCTCGTCAACGGGGTCCGCAGCTCGTGGCCGGCGTCCTGCACGAGCTGCTGCTGGGCGGCCTTCGACGCGCCGAGAGCGACCAGCATGCGGTTGAACGCCGTGGCGAGCCGGGCGATCTCGTCCCGCCCGTCCACGGGGATCGCGCTGTCCAGGTCCTGGGTCCTGGCCACCTTCTCCACGGCACCCGTGAGCCGGTGGACCGGCCGCAGGCCTGCCCGTGCGACACCCCAGCCGACCAGGCCCGCGAGGCCGGCGCCGGAGAGCCCGATCATGGTGAGGAGGAACTGGAGATCGTCGAGGGTTCCCTCGATGCCGGTGACCCGCCGTGCGACCTGGACCGCGCCATCGTCTCGGGGGACTGTGCTCACGCGGTAGAACGTGTCAGGGCCGGCGTCGGCGAGATCCTGGCCACTGCCGCTCGCCGCGACGTGGGCAGCCTGGGCGGCCACCGGCCCCAACCACATCGACCCCGCGCTGCTCGACACCGGCTTCCCGTCGGCATCGAGGAACCGGACGACGACGGGTGGCGGTGTGCCGGCCACCTCGAGCATCCGCCTGGCCTCCGGTGGCAGTTCCTCGATGTCCTCCCGCCAGTCGCTCGGCAGCTCATCGAGCGCGTGCATGGCCCGCAGCGCCTCGTCGGGCGTAGCCGCCCGCGCTGCCGTGTCCGTGTCGGCGCGCAGCTGGACGGCCAGGTTCCCGTACATCCGGATGTGCATCAGCCACCAGCCCGCGAGGGACACGACGACCACCGCGAGCGCGACCCCGAACGCGGAGAGCACCGCGACCCGCGCACGCAGGCTGAGCTTGTGCCGTCCCCACCTGCCCAGGCGGGTGCCCACGCGGAGCCTCACAGCGGTTCCTCGCGCAGGACGTAGCCGACGCCGCGGACGGTGTGCAGGAGCCTGCTGTTGCCGTCGGACTCCAGCTTCCGGCGCAGGTAGCCGAGGTAGACGTCGAGGCTGTTGGAGCTGCTGCCGAAGTCGAAGCCCCAGACCTGTTCGAAGAGGACGGTCCTGGTGAGCACCTGCCGAGGGTGGCGCAGGAACAGTTCGAGGATCGCGAACTCGGTCCTGGTGAGCCGGAGCTGTCGGCCCGCGCGCACCACCTCCCGGGTTGCTGGGTTCAGCGTGAGATCGTCGAACCGCAGGTCCGAGGAGGGCGTGGCCGTGTCCACCTCGTACCGCGCGCGCCGCAGCAGTGCTCGCACCCGCGCGAGCAGCTCCTGGAGGGCGAACGGTTTGGCGAGGTAGTCGTCCGCGCCGGCGTCCAGGCCCGCGACGCGCGCGGTGACGTCCCGCCGGGCGGTGAGCATCAGCACCGGCACGAGGTTCCCCTCCGCCCGCAGCCGACGACAGGTTTCCAGCCCGTCGAGCACGGGCATCGTGACGTCGAGGATGACCCCGTCCGGACGGCGCTCCCGGATGACATCGAGCGCCTCCTTCCCGTCCTTGGCGATCGTCACGTCGTAACCCTCGAACCGGAGGGTGCGCGACAAGGAGTCACACACCGCGTCCTCGTCGTCCGCGATCACGATCAGCACCCCACCACCTCCGCTGCCGATTGTTCGGGATCAGGGGCGTGATGGCCCGATGGGGCACTAAGAATCGATTAAGAACGCGGTGCGTGCCGGCCGGTCATCAGCTCCGCACGTCAGCAGCACTGCTCGCCGCGACGGCCGGACGCGCGAATCTGCGAAAGCGCCCCAGCGCCTACCGTTCGAGTGATCATTCCGTTCTGCCTGGTTCGGGTTCTCCACGCCGCCGTCCGGTCACCAGACGAGGACGGCGGGCTCGCGGGCGCGAGGGCTGGAGTTGATGACGCGGCTGGGTTTCGATCGTTTCGCCGTGCAGCACGGTGACATTGATGCGGGCAACGCGCCGGAGGTCGCGCGGCGCGTTCGGCGGGTACGTCTTCAAGCTGCCCGACGACATGCTCCCGACCTGCTAGAGCAGGACCGCGTGCGCAGGGTCGCTGAGTTCGTGGGCGACGAGTTCGGCTAACTGCCCCGGCCGGATCTGCTTGGCGCGATGGCCGCCGACGTCCGGTCACACAGCTGCCCTCCGGTTATGGGCAGCTCAAGGCGTGGACCCCGCCCGGCCGACGTGCTGCCGGCGGACGTTGTCAGCGCTGGGGTTCCGCGACAAGCCCACCCCGGCACAACTGCTCACAGTGTTCGCGTACGTGTTGCCGCCATATGCCGGGCTTCTGACCGTACGTGGCCGCCGGGACGCGGTGCTTCGTGAGACTCGAGCAGTTCATCTGTGATGAAGGAAAAGGAGAAAATCGGGAGAGTTCACTATGCCGTTGATGAGGTAAACTACGATCAACGGACCTGAGCTGCTCTGCTTTGCGCAGGGGATTCTTTATTTCCGCAGGTCAGGGAATTGCGATAATGACGTTGCAAGTCAAGGAATCGTGGTAACGGCGCTGACGGCCAAGTCCACTTGTCGTTTGGTAAAGGGGTCGCCTCTTCGGGTGTGTGTCTGCGCGGAGCGTCGAGATCCTACATCGTATCGCGTCATCGGCTCATCAAATGACTGCTGTCGGTGAGAGGGTGTCCTCGAGGTCGTCGGCCGACCGGTCGGCCTTTGGCGGGATCAGCAGGACGATGGCGGCGACGAGCGCCGCGGCGGCAACGGCCAGCCCGGCCTGTACCCCAGCGCGGCGGCCCGCGCTCTGCCGGACACGGCGTCCAGGGGCGATGAGACCGCCACATGGTCCGGCCCCGGCCGGCGGGCGTATCCGACGACCCCGGTGCGGTGTCGGTGCTGGCGCTGCCGTTGCGGCGGCGTTCGCGGTCGCTGGCCTCGGCCAGCTGGTGCCGGGCGGCGTAAGCTGATCGAGCTCCTCCTCGGACGCGCCGAGCTTCACAAGGAGAGCGTGGAACGTGGTCACGTCACTCAGCAGGGCACTCTTCCAACCGTGCTCCATTGGTGCTTTCGGGTCTTTCTGACGAAGATTCAGCATCCGGTGCTGCCCGAAGGGCTTCGATGGGCAGATGTCCGTGGAAGCCGGGTTGATCGTCCTGGGCACAGCCGCTGTTCGAGCGGCCACGAAGCTGTGGCTCGGTGACCATGCGATCGCGGCGGAGGTCGGTGGTGCCGCGGTCGACCACCTGGTCGGCCAGCTGACGAAAGAACGGGATAGGCGTAAGTTCAAGCGGCTCATGGAGGACTTCGCGGAAGCGGTGGTTGACCGGATCGAACCCATCCTCGACACCGAGTTCCGCACCTTGCCGGAGCACGAACAGCTCGCGGCGATCGACGCGGTGCGTGACACCTTCGACAAGGCCTCCCTGGCCGATGACGACCTGTTCGCGGCCGACCTCGACGCCGGGCACCTGGACCGCCTGGTCCGGCGCCGCGCCCCGCGCCAGAGCGCGCTGCTGTCAGCCGACGGCACGGCCCTCTACGACCTCCTGCTGCGGGAGTGCTGCGGCTACGTCATCGAGATCTCGCGCGGGCTGCCCGCGTTCTCGGCGAACGCGCTCACCGAGCTGCTGCGCCGGGACCGGGAGATGCTCGACGGCATCCGGGAGGTGCTGGCCCGCCTGCCACAACGAGACCGCAGCGCGGGCTTTGACTACGACTACCGCCAGCTCGTCGCACGCAAGCTCGACCACGTCGAGATGTTCGGCGTGACGCTGGCGGACGCGAGCCGCCGGTACCCGCTGTCGGTGGCCTACATCAGCCTGACCGCATCCACGGACGGGCTCGGGCCGGTGCACCGCGTCGAGGACCTGCTCGCAGGCACGCAGCGGATCTTCATCCGCGGTGAGGCCGGGCTCGGGAAGACGACCTTGCTGCAGTGGATCGCGGTACGCAGCGCGCTCAGCGACTTCCCCGCACAGCTCACGGACTGGAACGGGACGGTGCCGTTCTTCATCCCACTGCGCCGGTACGCGAGCCGGGATCTGCCCGCACCCGAGCACTTCCTCGACGAGGTCGGCAGGTACATCGCGGACGAGATGCCGGCCGGCTGGGTCCAGGCCAAGCTCCGGGACGGCAGCGCAGTGCTGTTGATCGACGGGGTGGACGAGCTCGCCGCCGGCCGCCGGGAGGAGACGCGGGCCTGGTTGCGCGACCTGGTCGGCGTGTTCCCGAAGATCAGGGTGATCGTCACCTCCCGGCCGGCCGGGGCGCCGCCGCAGTGGCTGCGCGATGCCGGGTTCTCGGTGATGGACCTGCAACAGATGAGCCGCGGGGACGTGCGGCTGTTCGTGGCGCGGTGGCACAGCGCCATCCGGTTGGGGTGCGTAGACGACGAGTCGCGACAGGCCCTCCACAGCTACGAGACAGCCTTGCTCGGGCTGCTGGAAAGCCGTGGTCATCTGCGGAAGCTCGCCGGGTACCCCTTGCTGTGCGCGTTGTTGTGCGCGCTGCACCAGGACCGCCGGGCGACATTGCCCTCCAACCGGATGGAGCTGTACGAGGTTGCTTTGCAGATGTTGCTGGAGCGGCGGGATGTCGAACGCAAGATCGGGACGATCGAGGGCCTGGGCCGGACCGAGAAGCTGTTGCTGCTGGCCGACCTCGCGTACTGGCTCATCCGCAACGGGTACACGGATGTCGACGTGCCCAGGGCGACGTACCGGATCTCCCAGCGGCTGCACCTCATGCCTCAGGTCAAGGCGAGCATCCAGGACGTCTACCGGCACCTGCTCGAACGGTCCGGTCTGTTGCGCGAGCCGGTCGAGGGCCGGATCGACTTCGTGCACCGAACGTTCCAGGAGTACCTGGCCGCGCTGGACGCCATGAACACCGACGACGTCGGCACTGTCGTCCAGAACGGTCACCTCGACCAGTGGCACGAAGTCGTGGTGATGGCGGTCGGCCACGCGTCCAAGAAACAACGCGAGGAGTTGCTGGGCCGGCTGCTGGAACGAGGCGACCTGCACCTGCTCGTGCTCGCGTCCCTGGAGACCGCTCCCGAGCTGGACGCCGACCTGCGCCGCGAGATCCAGGCGAAGACCTCGCGTCTCCTGCCGCCTGCCTCGATGCCCAAGGCGAAGGCGATCGCGGCTGCGGGCGAGTACGTACTCGACCTGCTGGCGTCCTGCCAGCCGCAAACCATCGACGAGCTGACCGCGACGATCCGTGCGCTGGCCGAGACGCGCCTCGAGGAGGCACTGCCGGTGATCGCACGATTCGCATCAGACCCACGCAGGCGTGTGTTCGAGGAGATCCTTCATTGCGTGTCCCTTTTCGACGAACAGGAGTACGGTGAAACGGTTCTCGCGAAGTCGACCCTGACACAGCTCGCGGTGCACGAGGATTACACGCTCATGGCGGCACGCTACATGTCCACTCTGAGACAGCTCGAACTGCACCACTTCGACCACGCACCGGAATCCGCGCACAACTACTCGCGGCTCCAGCCGGTGTCGACCCTGCGGCTCTTCGGATGGCCGGAGCAGGATCTCGCCGTGATCGGCACGAGGTTTCGCCTGGCCTCCCTCGGGATCTACCACATGGAGCTCGACGATCTGACCGCGCTGGACTTCGTGGAGTCGGTGGCCGAGATACGGTTCGAAGGTGGCACGTTGTCCTCGTTCGCCGGGGTGGAGCGGTGGCGGGAGTCCCTGCAGAAGGTTGTCGTCGTCGGTTCTCGGGCCACTCATATGGCGCTGGCGGACCTCAGGCGCCGCATGCCCCACCTGAAGGTCTGACGTGGACGTCCGGCGCGGCAGTCGACGGCGATCCAGTTCTCTCCCAGGTGGTGCCGCCGTACATCGACGTGGTGAGCAGTCCGTCGCGGGGGTTGACGAACGTCAGGCTCCAACGGCGCGCCTGGAGCTCGTAGGCCGTATGTTGCGGCCCTTGATCCGGCCTCGTCGAGTTTTGTGGCCAGGCGACGAAGGTCGTCTATGAGAACGACAGCGAAACCGAGTTGCCTACGACGCCCTCGGTCGCTCGGCTGAGGTGTGGCTGCTCAACCGGCCAGGTCGGGCCACGCCAACGGCAACTACAAGTACTGCTACCCGATCCGCAACAACGGTCCAATCGTGGTCAGCACGAAGAAGCTCGCCCCAGCGGCATCTCTGCAGGTCATCCGCCGCGCCGGTCACGCAGTCGCGAGTTCGCATCTGACGCGATCGGCGATCCTCTACCGGCGCTGTCCCGGATTCAACTGTCCCGAGTTCTCGACCATGATCGCGCGTCACGTAGGCGACGTGCCTCTCTGGGCTGGCGACACCTGTAAGGCGGCACGCGAGGCGGCTATGAAGCTGCCGAGGATCGGTGGCCGGGATCAGCCTGTGCCGTTCCGGGGCGTCAGTGCTTGGTGCAGGTCGGCGATGAGGTCGTCGGCGTCTTCGAGTCCGGTGGAGAGGCGGACCATGCTGTCGGCGATGCCGCGGCGGGCTCGGTCGGTGGGGTCGAGGCCGTGGTGAGTGGTGGTAATGGGTTGCGTGACAAGGCTTTCCGCGCCGCCGAGGCTGGCGGCGATGCTGAACACACGGAGTCGGTCGACCACGGCCGCGGCCGCGGTGGCGATGGCGTCACCGTCGACGAGGAAGCTGAGCATGCCACCGTGGCCGCGCATCTGGGTTTTGACGATGGCGGCTTGGTCGCCGCTGGCCAGGCCGGGGGTAGTTGACCTGGGTGACACGGGGATGCTCGGCCAGGTATTCAGCGACGGCGGTGGCGGCGACGTTCTGTGCTCGGACGCGGACGACGAGGGTGCGGATGCTGCGGGCGAGCAGTGATGCGATTTCGGGGGCGATGACCTGGCCGAGGTTCTTGCGCCAGCCGGCGATCGGGGTGAGCAGTTCGGCGGGGCCGGCGACGGCTCCGGCGGTGAGGTCGCTGTGGCCGCCGAGGTATTTGGTGGCGGAGTGGATGACCAAGTCGGCGCCGTGGTGCAGCGGGTTCTGGTTGACCGGGGTGGCGAAAGTGTTGTCCACCAAGACCAGGGCCCCGGCTTTGTGGGTGTGGGCGGTGATCGCGGCGATGTCGAAGATGTCGAGGTCGGGGTTGGACGGGGTTTCGAAGAACACGATCCGGGTGCGGTCGGTGAGCACGTCCGGTAGCTGGTCGGTTTCGCCGGCGGTGAGGAAGGTGGTCTCGATTCCGAGCCGGGGCAGGTTCTCGCCGAGTAGTTCGAAGGTGCCGCCGTAGACGTCGCCCAGGCACACGATGTGTTCGCCGGTTTTGATGTGGGACAGGAAGGTCGCGGCTTCGGCGGCCGCTCACCGTCACCGGAGTGCTCGCCGCGTTGATGCCGGCGCCCTTCGTGTGGTGGGCCGGACGCGACCCCCAACCTCTCCATGCGTCGCCCGTTCACCACATCCACCATCTCGACGGCCTTGACGAGGCACCGCACGTCGAGCCGGCCGCGCCGGTTCGTCGTGGGTCCGGTGCCGCGCGTGAGCCGCAGCACTTCCAGGCGCGCCCGGCGGAGGTGGACCAGCTGCTGCGGCTCGCCGATTCGGGCGAGGTCGCCGTGATCGGCGCGGTCACCGGGCAGCGCGGGGTGGGCAAGACCCAGGTAGCCGGGGTGTATGCGCGGCGACGGATCGCCGCGGGATGGTCGGTCGCGTGGATTCCAGGGACGCCAGTCCTCACTGGTGCCCTCCACGTTGCCATCAGAGCGGAGTGCGGCCACCGGGTCTGTCCGCAGACGTCCGAGTGTCATAGACGTGGCTTATCAGCTGATCGTAAAGTTTGCTTTGATCTGTAGCAGCACAGAATGACACAGTCGACGTCATGACGACCGACGTCTCTGGCCTAACGAGGGTGCGAGCTGACCGCGTACGCGGGATCGCCGTGGGGTTGCGGCACCTGCGGGGCCCGCTGCTCCCGATCTTGCATGCCGTCCAGCGGGATCTTGGTTACATCGATGCCGTGGATGTGCCCGTGATCGCGGATGTGCTGAACCTGTCGGTGGCTGAGGTGCACG
This sequence comes from Actinophytocola algeriensis, assembly GCF_014203735.1. GTDB lineage: Bacteria > Actinomycetota > Actinomycetes > Mycobacteriales > Pseudonocardiaceae > Actinophytocola > Actinophytocola algeriensis. The sequence goes on from NZ_JACHJQ010000005.1 coordinate 545,553, forward strand.
GGGTCGTGACGTTCTACCACGACTTCCGCCGCGGCCCCGGTGGTCGGGTCATGGTGCGGGTGTGCCGTGCGGAGGCTTGCCAGGCGGTGGGTGCGGAGGCGCTCGCCGAGCACGCCACGCGGCGTCTGGGGGTCGGGTTCGGGGGGACGACCGCGGATGCCGCCGTCACGCTCGAAGAGACCTTCTGCCTCGGCAACTGCGCGCTCGGGCCGTCCGTGCAGGTGGACGAACGGGTGCACGGCCGGGTGAGCCCGGCACGGTTGGACGCGCTGCTCGCCGAGGCCGGCCGGTGACGGGGCCGGTGCGGGTGTTCGTGCCCCGTGACTCCGCGGCCCGTTCGGTGGGTGCCGATGCGGTGGCCGAACGCATCCGGGCGGTGGCAGGGCGGGAGGTCGAGGTCGTCCGGACCGGTTCGCGGGGGATGTTGTGGCTGGAGCCGTTGGTCGAGGTGGCGACCCCGGCGGGTCGGGTGGGGTACGGGCCAGTCGCGCCGGAGGACGTCGACGGGCTGGTCGCGGCGGGGCTGCTCGACGGGCGGGGCGAGAGCCTCGGGTTGGTCGAGGACCTGGCGTGGATGCGCCGCCAACAGCGGGTGACGTTCGCCCGGGTGGGGGTGGTCGACCCGCGTTCCGCTGCGGATTTCGAGGCGCATGGCGGTTGTGCCGGGCTGCGGGCCGCGCTGGCGAAGTCACCCGCTGAGGTGGTCGAGGAGGTCGTGGAGTCGGGTCTGCGTGGCCGTGGCGGGGCCGGTTTCCCGACGGGTGTCAAGTGGCGCACCGTGCTCGGCGCGGCGGCGGACGTCAAGTTCGTGTGCTGCAACGCCGATGAGGGCGATTCCGGGACGTTCGCCGACCGGATGTTGATCGAAGGTGACCCGTTCACGCTCATCGAGGGCATGACGATCGCCGCCTACGCGGTCGGTGCCCGCGAGGGCTACGTCTACGTGCGGTCGGAGTATCCGGACGCCGTCGTAGCACTCGAGGCGGCCATCGCCTTGGCGCGGGAACGCGGCTGGCTCGGCGAGCGCGTCCTGGGCTCCGACCTCGCGTTCGACCTGCACGTGCGGGTCGGTGCGGGCGCGTACATCTGCGGCGAGGAGACCGCGATGCTGGAGAGCCTGGAGGGCAAGCGCGGGATGGTCCGCGCCAAGCCGCCGATCCCCGCGCTGGCGGGCTTGTTCGGGCGCCCGACCGTGGTCAACAACGTGCTCTCGCTCGCCTCGGTACCCGCGATCCTCGCCGACGGTGCTGCCGCCTACGCCGCGCTCGGGACCGGCCGCTCCCGGGGCACCAGCGTGTTCCAGCTCGGTGGCAACGTTGCCCGCGGCGGGATCGTCGAGACCCCGTTCGGCATCACGCTCGGCGAGCTCGTCAACGACCTCGGCGGCGGCACGGCATCCGGCCGCCCCGTGCGGGCCATGCAGGTGGGTGGCCCGCTCGGCGCGTACGTACCGGTGTCCCAGTTCGACCTGCCGATGGACTACGAGGCGTTCGCCGAGGCGGGCGCCATGCTCGGCCACGGCGGTGTGGTCGTGTTCGACGACACCGTGGACATGGCCGCGATGGCACGGTTCGCCTTCTCGTTCTGCGCCAAGGAGTCGTGCGGCAAGTGCACGCCCTGCCGGGTCGGCTCCGTGCGCGGCGTCGAAACGATCGACCGCATCCGCGCCGGCGTCGACCGGGAGAAGAACCTCGTGCTGCTCGACGAGCTGTGCGAGCTGATGACCGACGGGTCGCTGTGCGCGATGGGCGGGCTCACCCCCATGCCCGTGCGCAGCGCTGTCCGCTACTTCGACGAGGATTTCGAGGGCGCATCATGAGCCTGCTCAAGGAACCCGACTACGGCACGCCCGCCCGCGAGGGCGCGGCCACCGTCGAGCTGACGATCGACGGGATGGCGGTCACCGTGCCACCGGGTACGTCGGTGATGCGCGCGGCCGCGCAGGCCGGGGCGGCGGTGCCGAAACTGTGCGCCACCGACAGCCTCGAGGCGTTCGGGTCGTGCCGGCTGTGCGTTGTCGAGATCGACGGGGCCAGGGGCACGCCCGCCTCGTGCACGACGCCGGTCGCGCCCGGGATGGTCGTGCGCACGCAGACCGAGCGGGTGGGCAGGCTGCGCCGCGGGATCATGGAGCTCTACATCTCCGACCACCCGCTCGACTGCCTGACCTGTTCGGCCAACGGCGACTGCGAACTGCAGGACATGGCCGGCGTCACCGGGCTGCGCGAGGTGCGCTACGGCTCCGGCGTGGACGCCGGCGCCAACCACCTGGACGCGCCGAAGGACACTTCGAACCCCTACTTCGACTTCGACGCGTCCAAGTGCATCGTGTGCTCGCGCTGCGTACGTGCCTGCGACGAGGTGCAGGGCACCCTCGCGCTGACGATCGACGGCCGCGGGTTCGACTCGACGGTCGCCGCGGGCGCCGGGGTGCCGTTCATGGAGTCGGACTGCGTGTCCTGCGGCGCGTGTGTGCAGGCCTGCCCGACCGCGACCCTGCAGGAGAAATCGGTCGTGGAGCTCGGGATGCCGACCCGCAGCGTGCTGACCACCTGCGCGTACTGCGGTGTCGGCTGCTCGTTCAAGGCGGAGCTGCGCGGGGACGAGCTGGTCCGGATGGTCCCGTACAAGGACGGGGGCGCGAACGAGGGACACTCGTGCGTCAAGGGCCGGTTCGCGTTCGGCTACGCCAGCCACCCCGACCGCGTGCTCGCCCCGATGGTCCGGGACTCGATCGCCGACGAGTGGCGCGAGGTCTCCTGGGAGGACGCGATCGGGTTCACCGCACGCCGGCTGCGCGAGATCCAGGCTGAGCACGGAACGGGCTCGATCGGCGCCATCACCTCGTCACGCACGACGAACGAAGAGGTCTACGTCGTCCAGAAGATGGTGCGCGCCGTCTTCGGCAACAACAACGTCGACACCTGCGCCCGCGTCTGCCACTCGCCGACCGGCTACGGGCTCAAGCAGACGTTCGGCACCTCGGCCGGCACGCAGGACTTCAAGTCGGTGGCGAACGCCGACGTGATCCTGGTGATCGGCGCGAACCCGACCGACGGGCACCCGGTGTTCGCCTCGCGGATGAAGCGCAGGCTGCGCCAGGGCGCGAAGCTGATCGTGGTCGACCCACGGCGCATCGACCTCGTGCGGTCCCCGCACATCGAGGCCGCCCACCACCTCCAGCTCGCCCCCGGCACGAACGTCGCCGTGGTCAACGCGTTCGCGCACGTGGTCGTCACCGAAGAGCTGGTCGACCGCGAGTTCGTCGCGGACCGCTGCGAGGGCTTCGCGGAGTGGACCGAGTTCATCGCCCGCCCCGAGCACAGCCCCGAGGCCGTCGAGGAGATCACCGGCGTCCCGGCCGGGGAACTGCGTGCGGCGGCCAGGCTCTACGCGACCGGGGGCAATGCCGCCATCTACTACGGCCTCGGCGTCACCGAGCACAGCCAGGGCTCCACGATGGTCATGGGCATGGCCAACCTCGCGATGGCCACCGGCAACATCGGCCGCGACGGCGTCGGTGTGAACCCGCTGCGCGGGCAGAACAACGTGCAGGGTTCCTGCGACATGGGTTCCTTCCCGCACGAGCTGCCCGGCTACCGGCACGTCGCCGACGACGACGTGCGGGGGATCTACGAGCACCTGTGGGGCGTCGACCTGCGGGACGAGCCGGGGCTGCGCATCCCGAACATGTTCGACGCCGCGGTCGACGGCTCGTTCCGGGCGCTGTTCGTGCACGGCGAGGACATCGCCCAGTCCGACCCGAACACCCAGCACGTGCACGCCGCGCTCGCCGCGCTCGACCTGCTCGTCGTCCAGGACCTGTTCGTCAACGAGACCGCGAAGTTCGCCCACGTGCTGCTGCCCGGAACCTCGTTCCTGGAGAAGGACGGCACGTTCACCAACGCCGAGCGGCGGATCAACCGCGTCCGCCCGGTCATGGCGCCGAGCACCGGCAAGCACGAATGGCAGATCATCTGCGAGATCTCCCAGGCGATGGGCTACCCGATGCACTACGAGTCCGCCGCCCAGATCATGGACGAGATCGCGCTCACCACCCCAACCTTCGCCGGCGTCTCCTTCGCACACCTCGACAAGGTCGGCAGCGTGCAGTGGCCGTGCAACGAGGCCGCCCCCGACGGCACACCGATCATGCACAAGGACGGGTTCGTGCGTGGCAAGGGCCGGTTCGTCGAGACCGTGTACGTGCCGACCCGTGAACGCAGCACCCGGAAGTTCCCGCTGATCCTCACCACCGGCCGCATCCTGACCCAGTACAACGTGGGCGCCCAGACCCGCCGCACAGCCAACGTCGCCTGGCACCCGGAAGACCTGCTCGAACTGCACCCGCACGACGCCGAGGTGCGCGGCATCCGCGACGGCGACATGGTGGTGTTGTCCAGCCGTGTCGGGCGCACCACGCTCCGGGCGGTCCTGTCCGACCGCATGCCGGTCGGTGTCTGCTACACGACGTTCCACCACCCGGTGACCGGAGCCAACGTGATCACCACCGAGAACTCGGACTGGGCCACCAACTGCCCGGAGTACAAGGTCACCGCCGTGCAGGTGGCACTCACACCGGAACAGGCTTCGATACACGAAAAGCCGGCCGAACGCCCCGTCACGGCGACCGAACGGGCGCGGACATGAGCACGACGACAGTGCCCCCGCACGTGCGGCTGGCCAACGACATCGCCGTCCAGTTCCACCACCACACCCCGAACCGGGCTGCTACCGAGATCGCCGAACACATCCGCTCGTACTGGGAGAAGCGCATGAAAGAGGCGCTTCTGGCGCACATCGACGCGGGCGGCGCGGGCCTGGACGAACTTGCCGTCCGAGCGGCGAAGCTGCTGCGACCATGACAGGCCGGCTGATCGCCAGGAAACCGGTACTGCGGCTGACCCCGGACGGAGCCCGCCGCAGGCCGGACGCCCTCGCCGTCGAGGAACCACTCGAACTCCGGGTCGCCGGGCGCGCCCTGGCCGTGACAATGCGAACACCCGGCCACGACGTCGAGCTCGCGCACGGGTTCCTGCTCACCGAAGGCGTGATCGCCCACGCCGCCCACGTCCGCGACGCGCGCTACTGCAACTCCCGCGACGACAACGGCCGCAACACCTACAACGTGCTCGACATCGGACTCGCCGCAGGCATGCCCGCTCCCGATGTCGGGGTCGAACGCAACTTCTACACGACCTCCTCCTGTGGAGTGTGCGGCAAGGCATCCCTCGACGCCGTACGACAGCGGACCCGGCACTCACCCCGCGCAGACCCGCTCCGCGTCGCGTTCGACGTCCTCGCCGCCCTGCCCGAACTCCTGCGCGAGCACCAACGGGTCTTCGACCGCACCGGCGGGTTGCACGCCGCCGGCCTGTTCACCGCGTCCGGCGAGGCGCTCGTGGTCCGGGAGGACGTCGGCCGGCACAACGCCGTGGACAAGGTGCTCGGCTGGGCCCTGCTGCAAGGACGGGTACCAGCCACCGGCAGCGTCCTCGTCGTCTCCGGACGGGCCTCCTTCGAACTCGTCCAGAAGGCGGTGATGGCAGGCGTCCCCATGCTCGCCGCCGTGTCAGCGCCGTCATCGCTGGCGGTTGAACTCGCCGAAGACACCGGACTCACCCTGGCCGGCTTCGTCCGCGACCGCTCCATGAACGCCTACACCCACACCGACCGCATCGTCACCACCGCCACCACGCTGCAGGCGTCAACGCCCAGCCCGCCCAGCTGCATCAACAACGCCACCGCGCCCACGTAGAACACAACCCGCGCCGTCTGGTCTTGATGGTCAGAAGACGCGTGCCGCCCTCCATGCATGAACAGATACCGCGCGGCCAGCACAACAAATTCACGGCGAACCGTCGGAGCTGAGGGCCGTCGGCGCGATGGCGGCCACCGAGGCGACCTGGCGGCACGTCGCCGGAACGCCGTCCCTGTCCGGTGTTCGCGCCACCGTCGTCGGCCTTGGCCAGTTCGGCGGGCGGCTCGGTGGCGGACGAGTTGGCCGCCGGCGGCATCCTGTGGGCGCCCGACTTCCTGGTCAACGCGGGTGGTGTCATCCGCGGCGCGGTCATGGACTTCCACGGCGGCACCATGGCGGACACCGCTGTCGTGGCCGTATCCGCCCCGGCTCACCGATATCTACCAAGGCCGACACCGCCGGGACCCACCCCCCGCACGCGGTCGCCGTCGCAGGCCCGTCGGCGCATCGCCCGCACGGAACGCCGTCGCGCCGCGTCCTGACGCACAGCTCAGCGGACGACGCCGTGGAGGTGTGCGTAGGCGACGGCGTGCACGCGGTCGCGCAGACCGAGCTTGGCCGGGCTGCGTGAGACGTGGGTCTTCACCGTCTCATCGCCGACGTGCAAAAGCATGGCGATCACACAGCGACACGCGACGGCCGGTTCACCGCGCTACACACCGCCAGCGTGGAGCGACCGTTCACCCCGTGCTCGACGCTCGAACTCGTCGGACGGGCATCGACCGCGGCCTCCCACTCGCCGCGACCGGCCCCGCGAACCTCTGCGACCCCCTGTCAGCCAGACCTTCACCGCCGCGATCTGGCTCCTACAGGCCGTCTGGTGGGCGTTGGTCACCTTCATGATCGCCGACTACACCAACCTCGTCCGCAAGACCGCATTACACCCGCTCCGGCCAGGCCAGAGCTGTACCGGGTTGGTTCACTGAGCGCGGTCGACCGCGCTTGCGAGCAGTAGCAGTACGGTGCGTCACCGGCGAGCGATGATCATCCGAGGGGCTCTGCGGCGGGGAGCAGGGCGTCCGGCGGATATGCCACTGCGCCTGTCGCCAGTGCGAGTGATCTCCCCTTCGCTCATAAGATCTGCGGTATCACGGCGGGTAGACGATTTCGTGCAACATCCAATCTCTTTCGTGAGGGGGAGTAAACGCTTCTGGATGATTGTCGAGGGTTGTGTTGATGTGGAAGGATCAATTGGGGTTTCGGAGATGAATCACCCCCGCTCAAGAAATCTGAATTTCTCGAATGTCGCGAGAAATGTTCTTATTATCAAGAGAGGTGTTCAGGTGTCCCTTTTCAGGAAAGTTATCGGTGCACTCTTCATCACCGGGCTCGCCGTCGCGGGCACAGCATGGTCCGCGGCAGCCGAGACGGAAGGCATTCCGGTCGAGCGAGTGTACTGTGACGAAGACACTGTCTGCTTCTTTACGGAGCCGAACTTCCAGGGTCATCAGTCCAACTGGAGTTCACCGCGCAATCCCGACTGTGACGCGATCCCCAACGCGCCCGCCCGGTCGATCATCAACAACACGGACTATCCGTGGGCCATCTACGAGAGGTGGGAGTGCGACGGAGATCCCCATTGGATCGCTCCGCGCAGCGGGGAAAGGTACGTCTACAGCTCCTATTCCTGGAGCGGCTGAGTGTGATTGACCTCGGGGGTGCTTGGCGTCGGGTAGAGTCAAGCGCTCCCGAGGTCAGTTGGCGTCGACTGAGAGGAGTCCCGTCGGTGACCTGGCGGCACTGCTCGCCGACCTCCCTGCTGCGCCACCCGGGCACACCTACCGGGCCTGGCGCGTGGACACCTAGACCACGTCCGCGGCGATCCTCGCCGGGCACGGGTGCGCCGCCGAGATCACGGGCCTCGACGACGCAGACAGGATCGCTATCACGATCGAACCGGATGGCGGTTCGCGCCAACCCGCCACGAGCCCGGTCGTCACCCTCGCCGTCCCGTGACACGACCAATCCGCGCCGAGCCCGCACCGAACCCAGCAGCGAGGCCGACGACAAAAGTGATGTGTGAACAAGGGTGACGTGGCTGCCGACTTCGAGCCACTGGACGAGACCGGTGAGCCGAGGACACTGTCTGGCCTGCTCGAGAACGGACCCGTGGTCCTGTTCTTCTAGCCTGCAGCCATGACCGGCGGCTGCACCGCGGAGAGCTGACATTCCGCGAACCTCGCCGCCGGGCAGCGTTCGAGTGCCAGGGTGCCCTATCGGTGGGTTGTGCATCCCACGGAGTGTTTGTGGAAGCTGCCTGATCCGCGGGTGGATGCAGGTTTCGCTCATTGACGGGCTGGCTGCGCCGGGGCTCGCGATTAAGCCTCCGTCGGACGGAGCGGGGGGTGGACCCTCGCACCCTGTGGGCAATCCGCACAGGGAGAAACCAATTGGAGGCAGTGGCAACACGTTCACAGATGGGAATGGCCGAACCGTGAGGATCGTCGGAATCGTTGCCGCCGAGATGGGCGCCACGTCGACACGCTAAGCAACCAGCCGACGGCCTACACAGCACACACCGCCGGAGTGATCGATGAAGCGGGTGCCGAGCATCTGATGTGGTCAGAAACTGGCTGCGTGCCCTTCGTTGTGACGCGGTTGCTTGTCGTTCTGCCGGTCAGAGGATGTCGAGTGCCTGCGTGAGGTCGGCGATGAGGTCGTCGGTGTCTTCGAGGCCGACGGACAGGCGGATCATGCTGTCGGCGATACCTCGTTTGGCCCGTTCGGCGGGGTTCAGGCCGTGGTGGGTGGTGGTGATCGGTTGGGTGACGAGACTTTCGACGCCGCCGAGGCTGGGTGCGATGGAGAACCAGCGGAGCCGGTCCACGACGGCGGCGGTCTGGTCGCCCGTGGCGTCGAGTACGGCGCTGAGCATGCCGCCGCCTCCGCGCATCTGGGTGTCGGCGATGCGCTTTGCCTCTCCGGTGGCCAGCCCGGGGTAGTTGACGCGGGTGACTTTGGGATGGGTCGACAGGAACGCGGCGACGGCGGCCGCGGTGTCGTTCTGTGCGCGGACGCGCACGGGCAGGGACCGGATGGAACGGGCGAGCAGGAACGCGGTTTCTGGTGCGATGACCTGTCCGAGTTCTTGCGCCACATGGCGACCGGCGCGAGTAGTTCGGCAGGCCCGATGAGCGCGCCGGCGGTGAGGTCGGAATGGCCGCCGAGGTATTTGGTGGCTGAGTGGATCAAGAGGTCGGCGCCGTGGCGCAGCGGGTTCTGGTTGACGGGGGTCGGCCAGCGCTACCGGCCATGACCGCCGACCAGGTCCGGGCACTGCTGGTGGACGGCGGGTGCGTGGTCGACGTGCGTCCCGCTGCCGACTTCGCGGCCGGACACATCCCCGGCGCGATCTCCATCCCGCTGCGCGACCAGTTCGCCAGCTGGCTGGGCTGGCTGCTGCCCGACGATCTGCCGCTCGCGTTCATCGCGGCTGAGGGCCAGGACCTCGACGATATCCTGTGGCAGGCGTACAAGATCGGCTACGAACGGCTCGCCGGTCACCTCGCGGGCGGCATGGCCGCCTGGCTCGCGGCGGGCGGTGGGCAGCGGCACACCGCCTTCGTGACGGCTGAGCACGCGCCCGCTGGTCCATACCTGGATGTCCGCCAGCGCAGTGAATATGCGGCGGGGCATGTCGCCGGCTCGGTCCACATCGAACTCGGCGACCTCACCGCACACAGTCGGGGTTACGACCCTGGCCGTGCTGCACGACCTCGACCTCGCCGCCCGCAGCTGTGACCGGCTGGTCGTGCTCGACGGCGGCCGGGTCGTCGCAGTGGGGCCGGTGCTCGAGGCGCTGTCGCCCGCGGTGCTGTCGGAGGTGTTCGGGGTGACCGCGGCGACGGAGCGTCACGATGACGGCATTGCCCGGGTCACCTACGGTGCACGACCGCTCGCGAAGGCGAGCTAGTGGCTCGTCTCAGTAGGTTGACCCGGTAATTGATCTTGGTGGTGGTGAGTCAGGCTGTCTCCTGCAGATCGAGTGCGGGAGGTGGTTGTGGCTCGTCGACCCGAGGTGTTCGTCCGGGCACTGTCGATGGAGGAAGGCCGCAAGCTGCAGCGTGTGACCAGAACCAGCAAGGATCCGGTCCGGTTGCGGCGGGCGATCGTCGTCATGATGTCTGGCCAGGGGCAGACGGTTCGGGACATCACCTCGTTGCTGCAGGTCAGCGCCGAGTATGTGCGGGATGTGATCCATGCGTTCAACGAGCGGGGGTTCGACGCGCTGGACCCAAAATGGAGCGGGGGACGCCCGAAGGTGATCGGTGAGCGGATCCGGGAACGGATCTGTCTGATCGCCAGGACGTCCCCCGTCGACTGGGGCATCACCGCGTTCTCCACGTGGTCGCTGGCCAAGCTGCGTGAGCATCTGATCGGCCGGGGCACTGTCGCGGCGATCAGCCGGGAGACGCTGCGGCGGATCCTGCGCGCTGGTGGTGTTTCGTGGCAGACCACCACGACCTGGAAGGCCTCCACGGATCCGGACTTCATCGCGAAGATGCACCGTGTCCTCGATCTCTACGACCACCCACCCGCGGACGGGCGTGTGGTTTGTGTGGACGAGTTCGGGCCGTTGAACCTCCAGCCCCGCAAAGGGAAAGCCTGGCGCCCGGTCACCAAGCCGGCGCGCCAGCGGGCGACCTACAACCGCCACGGCGGAGTTATGCACATGCTCGCCGCGCTGGACCTGGCGACCGGGAAGATCTTCTACCGAATCCGGGACCGCAAACGACACCGCGAGTTCCTCGACCTGCTCAAGACACTCCGCACCCGCTGGCCCGACGAGAAGCTCTATGTAGTGGTCGACAACTTCTCCCCGCACCGCCACCCCAAGGTCCGCACCTGGTGCGCCGCCCATGACGTCGAGTTGGTGTTCCTGCCCACCTACGGATCCTGGCTGAACTGATCGAGGCCGAGTTCGCCGCCCTGCGCTACTTCGCGCTCAACGGCACCGATCACCGCAGTCACGAGGAACAGAACGCCGCGATCGAGGGCTACATCCGCTGGCGCAACGCCCGCGCCCAACCCAAGACCGCGTTCGCCACCGACTCACCCATCCGAACCTGGACCCATTACCCGACCAAGGTTGCCTGACGCACCACTAGGCCGACCGGTGACCAGTCCATGAGCCCGGCGTCTGCCGGGTTCAACCGATCGGGTGTTTCTTGTCTGGTTTGCTGGTAACACGCTCGCACCAGACATGACCCCGTTGGTAGACCTTGACTGCCGCATACCCCCTCCCAGTATATTGAGGCAGCGCTGATACCCCATGGCGGTATTGCTGGCGCTGGGGCCACGGTGGCCGGTGGCGGTTGAGATCGATCGCCAGTTGCATGGATGTTCGTTGCCAGAAAGAGAACCGGAGGTAGCCGCCGTGAAGATCGTGGTGAAGGGTCCGGCCTGGAACTTCGTTCAGCATCTGCTCGAGATGACGATCGCGATGTTCGTCGGCATGTTCGCGCTCGGTATGCCCGCGGAGATGTTGTTCGAGTCGCTCGGCTGGACGGCGGTGACCGAGGATCTCGTGCCGAGGACGCTGCTGATGGCGACCTACATGAGCATCGGCATGGCCGCGTGGATGCGGATCCGGGGCTGTGGCTGGCCTGCCATCGTCGAGATGAGCCTCGCGATGTACGCGCCCTTCCTGATCATGTATCCGTTCTACTTCGCCGGCGCGGCCTCGACAACCGCCGTGATGGTCGTCGGGCACGTGCTCATGACGCCCGCGATGGTCGTCGCGATGCTGTTCCGTCTGGACGAGTACGCCGGTGCGCACAAGCGCCACAAGAAGGAGACGGTGCAGGTGGGGGAGAACCGGGAACTGGTCGCTCAGGCCGAAGGATGACCTGAACACCTGGGCGGGTTCCTGCTGAGGATCCGCCCAGGTGCTCATGTCAGTCGCGGGCGCACTTGACCCACGCGAGTTCGTCGGCGAAAGCACTGTGCTGGGCGGCTTCGGTGACCTTCGTCCACGTGCCGTCCGAGCGCCAGCGCGCCAGGCGTGCGTAGAGCGTCTGCCACGGTCCGTACGATGTCGGCACCTCGCGCCACGGCAAGCAGTGCCGATGTTTGTAGGCGATGCCTTCGAACAGATGCCGACCACGCGGTGTTGCGTCACCCAGCAAAGGTGCCAGCAGTTGCCACGTCGAGTCCGATATCTGCGGTTCGATGGGCTTGGCTGACCGGGTCTTCGGTGCGGTGGGCGGTTTTATCTGGAAGCCCAGGTCCGTGATCGCCGCTGTCATGGATTCGGGGCTCGTACGCCGAGGATCCAGCTCGACCCGGACTTCGCGTGTCTCATATGTGGCACGTGCGTTGTGGACGCCGGGGAGCGCGCGCAGCGTGTCGTCGATGAGGGTGGCGCAGTCGTCGCAGTGCATGTTCTTGATGTGGAAGATGTGGGTCGCCGTCTCCACCATGCACTCCTCCAACCCTGGTACGCAGTGCGCATCTACTAACGCGCACCGTAGGTTGGAGGCTACCGGCCCAGCCTAGTTTGCTACTAGGTTCCCTCGTAGATTTTTCGGTACCAGGGTAGGGTATGGGTCAGCGGCGGCGCTTCTTGCGCAACGCGCCTCGCAGGATGTCGGTTTCCTCGTCGGACACCGAGGCCACGAAGTGCATCAGCACGCCGTGCGGGTCTCCGGACGTGTCGAGGATGTCGCGCAGCGCGCGTGCCGCGGCCTCTTCGCGAGTCATCACCGTCTCGTACACGTAGGCCTTGCCGTGCCGTTCGCGTTCGACCCACTGTTTGCGGTGCAGGTTGTCCAGCACGGTCATCACCGTCGTGTAGGCGAGCTGTCGTCCGGTGTCGAGCCGCTCGAGCACGTCTCGCACCTTGAGCGGAGTGGCTTCCCGCCACAGCACGTCCATCACCGCGGCTTCCAGTTCGCCGAGACCGTGCATGCCACCTCCCTGTTCGGCGTCATCGTAGGGGTTCGGCGCGTCATGGGCGGAGAAGACCGCCGTCGACGGCGGCGAGGACGGGGCCTGCCGCCAGTCCGACCACGATGGACACCGCGGTCGCGACGTAGGCGGTGGCGGTGCCTGCGCGGCCTGGCTGGGGGAGATCATTACCGGGGCGCGTCGCGGGGACGAGCCACCGCAGGTAGTAGAAGACGCTGGCGACGGTGTTGATCGCCGCGATGACGAGCAGCCACCAGAGACCTGCGTCGGCGGTGGCCGTGAAGACGGTGAGCTTTCCGGCGAACACGCCCGTGGGCGGGGTGCCGACGAGCCCGAGCAGGCACACCGCCAGGCTGATCGCGAGCCAGGGACGGCGTTGGCGCAGCCCGCGGAAGTCGTCGAGGGTGCGGGCGTCGGGGAGGGCACACACGACGGCGAACGCTCCGAGGTTCGTGATCGAGTAGGCCGCGACGTAGAGCAGCAGGCTGGGCAGGGCGAGGTCGGCTCGGTCCGCGACGGCGATGGCCATGAGGAGGTAGCCGACCTGGCTGATCGTGGAGTAGGCGAGCAGGATTGGCCCAGGCAGCACGTCGATTACCGGTCCGTGACGCTGATCGTGGCGGTGAAGGTTGCGATCATCGTCGCGATCCTCGTGCTCCCGTCCTGGTTCGCGATCTCGCTTGGCGCGGCACACGGCGTGGCGTTGGTGCTGGTCGCGGTGGCCGCCGCGGTCATTCTGATCGTGGGGGCGTTCCGGCGCCGGAAGCGCGCGGGAGAAATGACCATGCTGACCACCGAGACCCGCATCGAGACCACGAACGCGAGCCCGTACCTGGTTCACCTGTGCCGGCACGCCACCAAGATCGGCAAACACTTGCGGCGCGGCCACATGCGCGGCGGGCACGCGCGCCCCGAGGTGCTAGGTGTCGAGTTCTCCGACACGCACGGGACGCTCGACCTGAGTTGGGGTCGGTGCGTCCTGGACGCCGATCCGGAAGCCCTGACCGTGCGGATCGAAGCCGCCACCGAGGAGCACCTGCGCGGGATCCAGAACATCATCTCGGCGGACCTCGAACGGTTCGGCCACCGCGACAACCTGACTGTGTCCTGGCAACACGCGTCAACCGGCCAGCGGGCAGGTGACGACGGCGATGCCGAGCAGGATGCCGAGGGCGGTGAGGAACGGCAGTACCGTCACGGTCGTCCCGGCCAGTCCACATAAGACAGTCTGGCGCAGTCTGCCAGGCGGCACGGTGCCGTGCCGAATGCGAGCGAGGCGTAACTCCACGGCATCCTGTGCCATCGCGAGTGCCGTGCCGGGCAAGTCGTGCCGGGTCACTTTCAGCAGTGCTGAATGAACGGCGGCCGGACCGCAGATCCGGACGGCCGCCATGTCGGCGGCCAGTTCCACGAGTTCGCGAATTGCTCGTGGTGCCGCGCGGAACAGCGGCACGAACGGCAGGACGGTGTGCAGGGCGTCGGCCGCCGCGACCAGGAGGTGGTGACGGCCGGAGAGGTGTGCGCGCTCGTGAGCCACGACCGCGGCGACCGCCTCGGGGGCGAGGTGCCGGGTGAGCCCTTCCGTCGCTACCACCACGCCGGGCCGTCCGGACATGCTGAACGCCAGCGGCCGTTCGTGTGCCAGCCACAGGATGTCAGCGGTATCGGAGGTCGGCCGCGCGACCATGCGCAGTACCGAGAGGTTCGCCTGCCACCTGCGGGCCCGCCGCCGGAGGCCGCGTACCGACACCACCAGCAGCCGGCAGGTGAATGCGGCCAGCAACGCCGTGCCGATGACGCCCGCGGTCTCCTCGACGCGAGGCGGCGACCCGTGCTGGACGGCCGACCAGCACTGGTGAAGCGCGGCGAGGAGCAGCCCGGTTGGTCCGTGGTCGGGCAGCAGCAACACCAGCACTGCCGCCGCGACCGCCAGGAGCACCCCCGTCATCGACACGAACCAGATGACGATCAGCAGGATTGGGTCGCGGCGCCGTAGGTCAATCCGGTGGAGGACGGGCGGAACTAACCACGCGGCGGTGAACGCACCGGCCAGGAGTGCAAGGGCGGTGGTCATCGGCGTCGATCCTGTCGACGCTCTTCGGGACATGGTTTGCGGGACAGGGTATTCACAGCGGCTCCGACGACCAGTGCGGCGATCGCGGCCGCGCCGATCCCCAACAAGTACTTCTTCATGAATGTCGTCCTCTTCGTTGTGTCTACCTACAGGGAATCTCAATACGTGACAGTTCGAACACGCACTGTGATTTCCTATAGGCGCAACACGCACACAGAGGCGAGCAGAGATCTCCCAGCGGCACTCGGTGGCCGTGGGAAAACCGGGTGGCGTCGATGGTCTGAGCCGAGCCGGATTACGCCGGCCACGGGAAGTAGCCAGGTCGCCAGCAGGACGACAGCAGCCACGGTCAGAATGACGAAGCACAGGTGCAGAAGGTCGTGCCCCACACCGGTCCCGGTATCACCCGACGGCTGCGCGTGCGAGGCCATTGGCGTCATCATCGCTGGGGCCGCCATCGACATCGACTCCGCGGACATCGCTGCGTGCCCCGTCTCATGTGGCGGAGCCGCGACGTGGTGCATGCCGAGGACGGACAGCGTCAGCGCGCACAGCAGCAAGACCTGCCGTGCTCGAGAAGCCATGCCCGGTCGCATGCGGCCCACGGTAGCGGACGGAATACGAGGGCACCCAGCCTGCGACCCGGTGTCAGGACAGCTGAACTACTAATTCAGGTAGTGGATCGTTGGTCTCGGCTGATCGGCGGCTGCGAAGGAGGCCACAACGAGGGCCGCGCCGAGGACGAGGAGGCTGTCGCGGCGGAAGCCCGAACGAGAGGCCTTCCCTCTCAGCTCGTTGCGGGTGGCGCCGCTACTTGGAGGACGCCGGTGGATGCGCGAACGTCCATAGCGGACTGTCTTTGGATGGGGCGTCAGCCAACGAGATGTCGCCGACCGCTCGGGTGTGAGCTGTCGGCGACATTGTCTGATGACGCGGTCACGTGGTGCGGTATCGATCACCTGCCTCCGGTCTGATGCCGGCGACGAGGTTGAAGGAACCGGTGAGCAGGTTGAGATTGACCAGGCCGACGACGTCGGCGATCGTGCGGTCGGTCCATCCGTGTGTGTGGAGTTCCGCGACGTCGTCGGCGGTGATCGTGGCGGGTTCGGCGAGTACGCGCACGGCGAAAGTGAGCAGGGCCGCCTCTCCGGTGTCGGTGGCAGTGGCCTCGCGTGCCAGTGCGATGTCGGCGTCGTTCAGTCCCGCGGCCCGTGCGCCGGCTTCGTGTGCCGCCATGCAGGTGCCGCAGCCGATCCAGCCCTGGGTCGCCAGCGAGATCTTCTCGCTGAGCTGCCGCGGGAGCTTGACCCGCTTCATGGCGCGCGAGAAATCGAGGTAGCCCTGCAGGAGTGCGGGGGAGTGGGCCATGGTGGCGACCATGTCCCCGACCGAGCCGTGCCGGTCGATGATCCCGTCGAGCAGTTCGCGCGACTTCTGCGGCGCGTCCTCCGGTGTGAGTGGTGCGATGGTGCGCATCGGTGCTCCTTCTCAGGCAGCCGTGGCGCCGACGGTCTCGCGGTGCTGGGCCCGCCTGCCGCGCAGCGTCACGCCCGCCAGCAGTGCTCCGGCGACGGCGATCACGGCGGCGCCGACGAAGGCGGAGGACAGGCCATCGGTCAGCAGTGCGGTGTCGGCGGTCTGTCCCGCGCCGAGTGCGCTGGCCACGGCCGTCATCGCGGCGAGGCCGAGTGCGGAGCCGACCTGGTAGCTGGTGTTGACGATGCCGGCGGCCAGCCCGCCTTCCTCGGGGCGTGCGCTCGAGATCGCGGTGCCCAGCGACGGGATGAAGGCGAGTGCCATCCCAGCGGCGGTGACGAGTGAGGCCGGCAGGACGTCGATCCAGAACGTGCCGGCCGGGCGGACGAACGACAGCCAGCCCAGCCCGATCGCCAGGACGGCGAGCCCGGCGACGACCATGGCCTTGGTGCCGAACCGGGCGGCGAGGCGCGGCGCCACCACGATCATGATCAGCATGATGACGGTGGTCATCGGCAGCAGTGCTGAGCCGCTGGCGAACGCGCCGAGGCCGAGGACCTGCTGCAGGTAGAGGTTGAGGAAGAACCACATGGGGATCCAGGCCGCGCCCAGCAGCAGCTGGGCGAGGTTCGCCGCGGCCAGGTCCGGGGTGCGGAAGATGCCAAGGCGTACCAGCGGGTTGTGGCGTCGGGCCTGAAGGGCGACGAACGCGGCAAGTAGTGCGAGCGCGATGACCAGGCCGATGGCCGTGGACGTCGAGCCCCAACCGACCTCGGGTGCCCGCACGATCGCGAACACGGCCGCGGCGAGCCCTGCGGTCACCGTAAGCGCGCCGAGCAGGTCGGTGGAGCCGCGCTGCCTCGCGCCACCGGGCATCAGCGCCGGGACTGCGGCGAGAACGACCAGCGCGATGGGGACATTGATGTAGAAGACCCAGGGCCAGCTGATGTATTCGGTGATGACGCCGCCGAGGAACACCCCGGCGGTGCCGCCCGCCGGCGCCGCGGCGCCGTAGAGGGCCAGTGCCTTCGTCAGTTCCTTCGGCGTGCCACCGAACAGCATCATCAACAGGGTCAGTGCCGACGGGGCGATCAGTGCCGCGCCCACGCCTTGCACGGCCCGCCCGATCAGCTCGACCCAGACCGTTCCCGCGGCGCCCGCGACGACGGAGCCTGCCAGCAGCACCACCCAGCCGGACGCGAAGACGCGCTTGGCGCCCAGCAGGTCCGAGAGTCTGCCGCCGAGCAGCAGCAGTCCGCCGAAGGCGATGACGTAGGCGTTGAACACCCAGGACAGGTTCTCCTGGGAGAAGCCGAGTTCTGCCTGGATACGCGGCAGTGCGACGCCGATGATCGAAGTGTCCATGATGACCATGAACTGGGCGGCGGCGATCAGTGCGAGCGCCCACCACCGTCGTGAATCTCGCGGTTCCATGATTACTCCATACTGGTAGGGGGTATACTTCGGACGGGACAGTACGCCGCTGCCTGATGCTCGCCAAGGGGGCATGGGCGCCCTTCGTCGTGACGTGCGTCTCTCGGTGAAGGGTTAACGCATATACCCCCCTCGGGTATATGTTCTGCACGTTGGCGGGATACCCGCCAGCGGTATCGCGGGGTGAGGAGAAGGACATGCGGGGATACAGCGGCGACAGGGACGGCTACCTGACACGGCTGCGCCGGGTCGAGGGCCAGATCCGCGGGCTGCAGCGGATGGTCGAGAGCGATGAGTACTGCATCGACGTGCTCACACAGATCTCGGCCGCCACCAAGGCCTTGCAGGCGGTGTCACTCGGCCTGCTCGACGAGCACCTCAAGCACTGCGTGGCCGAGGCGGTCGCCGAGGGCGGCGAGACCGCGGACGCGAAGGTGCGTGAGGCGAGCGACGCGATCGCCCGCCTGGTCCGTTCCTGAACCACAGAAAAGGGAGTCCGTGATGACCGAGAAGACCTACACGGTGACCGGCATGACTTGTGACCACTGCGTGCGGTCGGTGATCGAGGAGGTCAGCGCGCTCGACGGGGTGACCGGCGTGTTGGTGGATCTGCCCACCGGCGAGGTGACGGTCGCCGGTGACACGGAGGTCGGCGTGGCCGAGGTGCGCGCCGCCGTCGAAGAGGCCGGATATCAGCTCACCGCGTAGCGCGGGAGCACACGGAACAGACAAGGATCTGTCATGAACACTGCGGGAAAGCTCTCCGCCTACGGTGTGGCGCTCGCCCTGGTCGCCGGTGGCGCCTGGGCGATCGGCTCCGCTGTCGGTCCCCTGGGCGAGAAGACCGCCGCGCCCGCCAAGGACGCCGGTCACGGGGACGCTCACAGCGGCACTGTCGTGGAGACCGGGCAGGCCGCCGAGGCGCTGCCCGCGGGGCTGGCGTCGTCCAGGGGTGGTTACACCCTCACGCCCACCAGCACGACCCTGACCGCCGGCCCGAACACCTTCTCCTTCCGCGTCACCGGCCCGGACGGCGAACCGGTCACCCGGTTCGACGTGGAGCACGAGAAGCGGATGCACCTGATCGTGGTGCGCCGGGACACGGCCGGGTTCCAGCACGTGCACCCGGAGATGAGTGCGGATGGCACCTGGTCGGTCCCGCTCACGCTCCCTCAGCCGGGTAGCTACCGGGCCTTCGCCGACTTCGCGCCCACCGGAGGCGAGGCCACCACGCTCGGTGTCGACCTGGCCGTACCGGGCGACTTCCAGCCGACTGACTACGCCCCGTCCCGCGTGTCCACGGTGGACGGCTATGACGTGCGGCTCGACGGCGACCTCGTCCCGGGCAAGACCGCCGAGCTGACGCTGACTGTGCGCAAGGACGGCAAGCCGGTCACCGATCTGCAGCCGTATCTCGGCGCCTACGGGCACCTGGTCGCGTTGCGTGGCGGTGACCTCGCCTACCTGCACGTGCACCCGGACGGCGAGCCCGGCGACGGCGCGACCAAGCCCGGCCCGACGGTCACGTTCTACGCGGAGGTCCCGTCAGCGGGCGCCTACCGGCTGTTCCTGGACTTCCAGCACGGGAACACGGTCCGCACGGCGGAGTTCACCATCGCCACCGACGGCCACGCACTGCCACAACCGGCACCCGCACCCGCTGAGAGCGGTGGCCACGCCGACGATGGCGCCGCGGGCCACGGCCACAACTGATCTCGCGAAGGAGGAGGGTCACCATGACTGCTGACGTGGATCAGCGGAACCGCGAGATCGAACTGGTCATCGGCGGCATGACCTGCGCGTCGTGCGCGAACCGGATCGAGTTGCTACCGCGGCCGATCAGGGGTGACGCGTCGCCGCGAGCGCGCTGGGCTGGGATGCCGCAGATCGAGCTGTGGGTGAGCGCCGGGCAGCGGCACGATCAACCCGGTACCCAGCTGGCACTAGCCGATGTTCTCGACCTCGAGCCCTTCGGGCCCAGCGGTGGCCGTAGCCAGCTGTCCGAGCTGTTCGTCTCGCTGCCCTCCGCACCGGGACTCGACGAGGAAACCCGGCGGAGCCGGGCGCGCGCGACGTTGCTGGAGATGGCGCACCGGTATGGCTTCACGCAGGTCCGGGAGAACAGCTTCTGACCAGAAGAACGTTGATCCCGGTCGTGTCCACCACCAGCGGCGCCGCATATACGAGAGCGGTTGCCGTCCCTCGTACCAGGTAAGCCCGGTGTCATCGATTCCCGCGGCAGCCGCGGCTCCAAAGATGGCAGTCCAGTCGTTGGGCCGGAACGCCGATGTGACGTTTGTGATGCTTTGGACGCCATAGACGATAGGGTGGTCTGTATCCTTCGGTGGAGTCGCCTCCTAAACGTCGTTTAACGTCGGCGATCGTTTTCCGCGATGGTCCACTGGTGACAGGAGTGAGGTGCGCGATTTCGCTCTCACTCGTTTGGTCGTAAGTGATTCGGGTGAGTGCTTTCTTGGTGCGTGCCGGATGGTCTGTGTGGGTGAGCTGGTCCGTTTGGTGGCGGTGAACCGACTTTCGAGTTGAGCTGTTTGGTGGGTTCGGTGGGGTAGGGGTGTGGGGTTTGCTCGTTTTCGGAACCGCCTGCTTGTTGGTGGGTGGTTGACCTCGCCGTAGTGCCCGGACCTGGGGGTCTCGCATGTTGTCGTCGCGTTCGCGCGGCGCGCTTTCGCGTGCCGTTTTGCTGATCGTGGTTGTCGCGTTCGTGTTTGTCGGTTCGCCGGTGGGGCAGCCGTTCTCGAGTGGACAGTGGCCGGGCGCGTCGTCAGTGTGGCAGTGGCTGGGTGGGCTGTTCTCGGGACCGCCGGCCGCGTCGGCGGAACCGGGCACCAGATCGGCGGCAGCTCCGGTTGGGGCGGGTAAGCCGGAGGAGCCGCCGCGTCGGGTTCGGGAGGTGCCGGAGCGGGCGTCGGCGTCGACGCGGGTGTTCGCGATGTCGGACGGGACGTTCGAGGCGGAGGTGTCGCCGGAGCCGCAGCGGTACCGGGACGCGTCGGGTGCGTGGCGGGCGATCGATCTGTCGGTGCGGGAGTCGGTGCGGGACGGGTACCGGTTTGCCAGTGACCGCAACAACTCTGTGGTGCGGTTTGGTGAGCGGACCGATCAGCTGGTGCGGTTCGAGCATGGTGGGCGGCAGGTTGCGCTGAGTGCCGCGGTCAAGGGGCGGCCGGTCGCACCGAGGGTGGACGGCGCGACGGTCACGTATCCGGGTGTGTTCGACGGTGCGGATGTCGAGTATGTGGTCACGCCGGAGGGTGTGAAGGAGAACATCGTTCTCGCGGGCCGGGTGGATGACCCGACGTTCGAGTTCACGGTGCGTACCGCCGGTGTGGTGGCGCGTGAGCAGGCGGATGGGTCGATCGGGTTCTTCTCCACCGACACGCCGGACGGGCCGCCGGTGTTCGTGTTCCCGCGGCCGTTCATGACCGACAGCGTCCCGGATGCGAAGTCGCCGACCGGCACACGGTTCAGCGACGAGGTCACCCAGTCCGTGGAACAGCAGGGCGCGAATGCCACGGTGACGGTGCGCGCGGACAAGGCGTGGCTGGACGCGGCGGACCGGCGGTATCCGGTGCGGATCGATCCGACGATCCGGGTGGAGCCGACGCCGACGACGGGGCAGGACGCGCAGATCTGGTCGGACACCCCGACCCGGGCGGACGGCGCGCTGTACTCGTTGTCGGTGGGCACGGACCCGTGGGGGCGGGCCCGGTCGCTGTTGCGTTTCGACACGTCGACGGTGCCCGCGGGTACCGCGCTGACGGGCGCGAAGTTGCGGCTGTACTACGACAACGAGCTGCACACCGGCGCGAACAACGTGACGATCGAGGCCCGGCGGGTCACTCAGTCCTGGGCTGAGGACACGGTCACCTGGAACTCGATCAACGCTGCGATGGGCGAGGCCGGTCTGTCCACGGTGGTCAAGCAGGCGAACAAGGCGAACGTGTGGCACGAGTGGGATATCCGCAACATCGCCCAGTCGTGGGTGGCGACGCCGACGACGAACTACGGCGTGATGGTGAAGGCGACCGACGAGACGCTGGGCCGTGGCGGGGCGGTGTACCAGGCTGCGGAGTACGCCTACAACGGGGAGACGGTGAACCGGCCGAAGCTGGTGCTCACTTACGGCCGTCCGAGTGTGGACTTGCAGCCGCCGGCGACGGTGACGGCGACGGGCGCGAACCTGTCGTGGCCGGCCTATGTGGACCCGACCCCGACGGATCCGAACGATGACGTGGTCGAGTTGCAGGTGCACCGCACGGTGTTCCAGACGTTCACGCCGTCGCGGTCCACGCTGATCGCGCCGCTTCCTGCCACGGCGACCGCGTTCAACGACACGACCGCGGCGCCGACCCCGGCCAATGATCCGGATCCCTTCGGCAACGCCTACTACTACATGGTCGCGGCCAAAACCCGGGATGGGCAACTGATTCCGGGGCCGACGCAGCTGGTCCGGTTGCCCAAGGCCGGATTGATCACCCACACCTTCACCGGCAGCGCCGCGGATACCACGATCGCTTCGAACGCCACCACCACGAACCTGGACGTGCTCACCGGGCAGCCGTGGCTGATGGTGGGCAACAACTCCACCACCTACGGCAACACGCGTGCGCTGGTGCGGTTCGACAACCTGAACGCGGCGCTGCCCGCGGGGGCGCGGATCGTGGACGCGGACATGACGGTGTGGGGTTTCTACTCCGACGGCAGCGGCGCCACGTTCGACGCGCACGCGTTGTCGAAGCCGTTCGTGGAAACTCAGGCCACGTGGGCGAGAGCGTCCACCGCCACGGCGTGGACCACCGCGGGTGGTGATTTCGGTGCCCGGCTGGACCAGGTCGTCGGTATCCCGGACCAGCCGTTCATGCACATTTGGGAGAACACGCCGGTGGTGCAGGGCTGGGTGGACAACCCGGCGACCAACCACGGCTACCTGCTCAAGGTCCGGGACGAAGCCGGTGCGGCGAAGCAGCGGGTGCTGATGCTGTCCGGTGAGGCGCCCGAGGTGCGGTTGCGGCCGAGCCTGACGGTCACCTACACCGCCCCGACCGCGGAACTGACCTACCACGCCCCGGATACGCCGACGGTGCGGATGGTGTCCGACGAACAGCGCACCGTGCCGGTGACGGTCACCAACACCACCACGACCACGTGGCGGGCCGCCGACTACGCGCTCTCGCAGAAGTGGGCGCTGCCGGACGGCACCGACATCACGGGCACCAACCGGATCGACACCGCACTACCCGGTGACGTCGCGCCCGGCCAGACGGTCACGGTGGCGGCGAACGTGAAGACCACGCTGCAGGGTGTCGAGAACAACATGCGCGAACAGCAGGTCCTGTCCTGGGACCTGCGGAACAAGAACACCGGCGCCTGGCTGTCCGCCACTGGCGGCCCGCCCGCACTGCCGCAGAACGTGTCCGTCGAGGACCCGACCTCCGACGAACTGGGGTTGGAGAAGTTCTACTCCTACTCCGGAACGGCGACCGGCGCCGGCTCGAATCTTCTGGTGAACCAGTACGCGGGCAACGTGGTGTTCTCCTACGACGCGTTCACCAACCCCGGCCGCGGCCTCAACACCTTCCTCCGGTTGACCTACAACAGCCTCGACACCGCCACCACCACCTCCGGCTACGGCTGGTCCCTCGCGGCGTCCGGGCTCGTCCGATTGGGTGCCTCGCTCGAGTTGCATCCGAAGGGTCAGGACTATCCGTCCCGGGTGACGCTGCCGGACGGGGACGGCACCACGCACGTGTTCCTGCTGGACAAACACGGCTCGGTCGACCCGGCGGTGTGGACCTATGTCAGTCCGAAGGGTGTGCACCTGTATCTGCAGCGTAGGGAGGGGGAGGACACGTCGCGGCGGTGGGTGATGACCTCCCCGGATCGGACGGAGTTCTGGTTCGACGCCGAGGGCTGGCTCTCTGCGGTTCGGGACCGCAACGGCAACGAGCAGTCGTTCACCTATACCGAGCGGAAGTCGAACAACCAGCCACGCAAGTTCCTCGCCTACGTCACCGACCCGGCCGGGCGCCAGACGATGGTGCTGGACTACTACACCAAAACGGACACGCAGAATCCGCACATCATCGACCAGGTCAAGTCCATCCGCGACATCTCCGGCCGCACCCTCACCTTCGCCTACAGCGACAAAGGCCTGCTCACCGACATCGTCGACGGCGCTGGCAGCACGCAGCCCAAGCCGTTCCACTTCGACTACGACGCCACCCAGGGCAACAAGAACGTCAAACTCGTGCGCGTCACCGACCCGCGCGGCAACCACACCGACCTCGCCTACTACACCGCGCCCGTGGACCCGCAAGACAAGTGGAAAGTCCACACGATCACCGATCGGCGGAACAACACCACCACGTTCACCTACTCGGATCCGGACGGGCCGCAGGGCGCGGAGATGGACGCCACCGTCACCGACGCCGAAAACCACACCACCAGCTACCACATGGACGGCTTCGGCCGACCGGTCACCTCGGTCAACGCCAAGAACGAAACGACCACGATGGAGTGGGACGCCGACCACAACGTGGTCTCGCTGACCGAGGACAACGACGCGGTCTCGACCTGGCGCTACGACCCCAAGACCGGCTACCCCTTAGAGATCCGGGACGCGGAAGCGGTCGCCAACAACACCCCCGCCACCGTCCTCACCTACCAGACCAGGCTGGACGGCTACACCGCCGAGCTGGCATCGAAGACCAGCCCCGAAGGCCGGCAATGGGCGTTCTCCTACGACCCGAAGGGCAACCTGACACACGTCACCGACCCCAAAGGCGTCGCTACCCCCGAGGTGGGGGACTACCAGACCGTTTACAGCTATGACCAGTACGGCCAATTGCAAACCGTCACCGACGCCAACAGCAACACCACCACCTACGGCGACTACCACCCGGCCGGCTTTCCCCGCAGCACCACCGACCCGCTGACCCACACCTCGACGATGGTGCTCGACCCGCGCGGCAACCCCACCTCCCTGACCGACGCACGCCAGAAGGCCTCCAGCGCCACCTACGACACGTTCGGTCGTCCACTCGAGACCCGGGTACCCAAGGATCAGGCGGCGGGGGAGTACATCACCACTCTCGCGCCGGTCTACGACGCCAACGACAACATCGAGCGGGCCACCGCACCCAACGGCGCGGTGACCACCGCGACCTACGACCCCATGGACCAGCCAGTCACGGTCACCGCACCGCGTGACACCCCGACCGGACCGGCGCGGGTCAGCACGTTCACCTACGACAAGGTCGGCAACCTCCTCACCCGAACCGAACCGCTCGGCACTCTCACCCCGGCCGACCTGAACGACTACGTCACCCGCTACACCTACGACCCCATCTACCAGCTCACCGACACCGTCGACGCGGCCGGGAACACAACCACCTACCGGTACGACAACGTCGGCAACGTCACCACCATCGTCGACCCGCGCAAGAACACCACCACCGACACCGAGGACTACACCGCCAAGTACGCCTACGACCGCAACCACCGGCAACGCACCACCACAGACCCGGACGGCAACGTCACCAAGGTCGACTACGACCGCGACAGCAACGTCGTGTCCCAGACCGACGCGGAGAACAACACCACCACGCTGGTCTACGACGAACGCGCCAGCCTGATCGAGGCTCGTGTCCCGCACAAGACCGCTGTCACCCGCACCACCAAGTTCGTCTACGACGAGGTCGGCAACCGCATCAAGACCATCACCCCACGCGGTGTCGAAACCACCGACGACCCGGACGACTTCGTTGCCGAGACCATCTACGACCAGCTCAACCGCCCCAAGGAAAAGCTGACTCCGTTCGACCGGGACCACGCCGAGATCAAGACCCCGGACAAGACGATCTACACCTACGACCCGGTCGGCAACCTCGCCGAGGTGTCCATGCCTCCCTCGGCAGGGCAGACCGTCCGCAACGTCACGAAGTACTCCTACTTCGACAACGGCTGGCAGCGGACGTCCACGGATCCGTGGGGGATCGAGACCCGCTACGACTACAACGCGCTCGGCCAGCAAACCCTGCGCACGCTGACCAGCGCCGGCGGTTCAAGCGACCGCACGATGATCTGGGACTACTACCCCGACGGAAAACTGAAATCCCGTAGCGACAGCGGCACCCCGGTCGGCAAACAAGAAGTCGTGGTCGACAACTCCGACAGTCCTCGCGTCACCTTCATCGGCCCGGGCGAGGACGTGACGACGCGCGACACCTCCGGCACCGGCTACCACGGCTACGACTACGGCCGCGCCCCGGCAGGCACGTTCACCTGGAACCCCGTCGTCCCCTCCGACGGCACCTACGAGGTCTTCGTCCGCTACCCGGTCGCCGCCAACGGCGCGCAGTTCGGCACATACACCGTCGACACCGGCAGCAGCCGGACATCCAAGAACGTCAACCAGACCCAGGGCGGCGGCACCTGGGTCAGCCTCGGCCGCCACCAACTCACCGCGGGCACAGCCGCCAAGGTCGAGCTCTCCGATGACGTCGCGCCCGGGGATCTGCTCGCCGACGCGGTGAAGCTGGTCCGCGACAACACGGGCGTGCCTGACAACGAGGCCAAGACGTTCATCCACGCCTACGATGCCAACGCCAACCTCACCACACTCACCGACGCCAGCCCTGGCACCCCGGTCGACAACTACCAGTTGGCCTACAACGGGCTCAACCAGCTCACCAAGGTCGAAGAGAAACTCGCGACGACCATCAAGAACACCACGCTGTTCACCTACAACGAGAACGGCGCCATCCAAACGCGCGACCACGACCGCCAGGACGCGGTGTTCGACTACAACACCCGCGACCTGCTCGAGAAGGTCACCAACACCGAAACCGGCGGCACCCCGAAGGCCACCGCTTTCACCTACACCCCTCGCGGCCAGATCGACGTGGAGACCAAGGCCAACGGCAACACCGTTGATCACGGCTACCACCTCGACGGCGCCATGGCCTCCCAGGTCGAGAAGAAGACCGACGGCACCCTGGTCGCCCAGCACCTCATCGAATACACCCCCAACGGCAACCGCGCCACCGACCACACCAAGATCCAGAACGCCGACGACCACGCCGCCTACCTCGACCACATCTACAACTACACCTACGACCCGCGCGAACGCCTCTCCGACCTGGCGAAGAAGACCCCCGGTGGCACGGTGGTCGAATCCGAGACCTACCGGCATGACGCCAACAACAACGTCATCGACCAAACCGTCGACGGCACCCCAACCCAGTTCACCTACGACCGCAACCGCCTCGTCACCACCACCAGCGGCGGCAGTACCGCGGCCTACAACTACGACCCCTTCGGCCGCCTCGACACGGTGATGTCCGCGGGTCAGATCATCGAGCAGTACGTCTACGACGGTTTCGACCGCACCACCACCCACCGCAAACGCGACAGCGGCGGTGGCCTGACGTCGACGAACTACACCTACGACCCGCTCGACCGCACTACCGCCAAGACCGACAAAGCAGGCACGCCGGAGGCGAAGACCACCGACTTTGCCTACCTCGGCCTGACCGACACGGTCGTGGCGGAGGAGATCGCAGGCCAGCTCGACCGCACCTACCAGTACGACGCCTACGGCCGCCGCCTCGCCCAGTCCACCAAAGACACCGACGGTACCGGCCCAGAGGTCGCTGAGGACACCTTCTACGGCTACAACCCGCATACCGACGTCGAAACCCTCACCACGCAGGCAGGGGACACCAAGACGACGTACGGCTATACCGCCTACGGCAAGGATGACGAGCAGGCGTTCACCGGAATCGACAAACCCGACACCCAAAACCCGAGTAAGGAGCCCTTCAACTTCTACCGCTACACCGGCAAACGCTTCGACCCCGCCAGTGGCGGCTACGACATGGGCTTCCGCGACTACCAACCAGGCATCAACCGCTTCACCGTCCGCGACACCTACAACGGCGCCCTCGCAGACCTCAACCTCGGCACCAACCCCTGGACCGGCAACCGCTACACCATGGCCGGCGGCAACCCCATCACCGGCATCGAAATCGACGGCCACTACTGCGACTCCTGCAACTTCTACGACCCGGACTCAGCCGCAGGCAGCAGCGTCGGCTGCAGCTACTCCACCAACGGCTACTGCGGCCCATCCGGCTCGGGTCACTCCGAAGAGGAGCAGAGGCTGCTCCACCAGTGGCGGACCGGAACGGGCGACGGCTCCAACCAACCGATCATCCACGGCCACCGCCTGCCCACCGCCGAGGAGATGCAACAAAGCCAGGCCATCGGCATGCCCATACCGATGGCGCCGGGAGACACCTACCAACAGGCAGTGACCAACTGGGCCACCTATACCTGCAACAGCGGCAAGGCCAACCCCGGATTCTGCGAATGGTCCTACACCGTCGGCAACGAGAAAGCCAACGGATGGGACGCACTCTGGACCATCGCTGAAGCTGCACTCCTGGCTGTACCGGGTGGCAGGGGCGTTGCAAGTGGAGCGTCGACCAGAGTAACGCAAGCAGTAGATGATGCGGTCGGCGCAATGAGAGCGGCAGGACCCGCGAAGTCGGCGGTTCCTTCGGTAGCGGATGTGACCGCACTCGTGCCGACAGGGCAGACGCTCGCGACGTGGGGAAACCAGATCTGGGGTACTGGCGCTCAAGGTGCCAAGGCACTCATCGGTACCCGCAGCGCTGCCGAGCTTGCGCGAATTCCTGGGCTGAACGTCCAGAGCGCGACGACGCTCAGGAACTTCTACCAGGGCGCAGCGAACGCAGGGAAGGGCGGCGCGACAGCACCGGTTCGAGTTCAACTGCTCGACGACATCATCAAGACACTGGGCGGGTGATGATAGTGTCCACCGTGCGTACGACGCTACCTAGCCTGAAGTTGACCTGCCTTGAGGGTGACCAGTGTTCTGTCTACCTCGAGCCTTGGGGCACGGAGTACATCCTGTTGAAAGGCGATGTCTTCCACGTTCAGACGGAGGCCTTGGCGTCGGGCGACGTCGAGATCAGCTATGTGAACGGTGGGATCTCGATCGCGTTCCATGTCGACGTTCCCATCTACATCACCGACGGCACGGGCCGGAGCTTGCCGATCTGATGTTCGTCGGCGCCGCCCAACGTTCAATCTGGCGGCGCCGACCTCGTCGAGGTGGGGCCCGTTCGGCGACCGATGCGATCGTGGGGCGAGCATCGACTAGGGGCGATGAGGTGGCGTGTCCTGCTTGTGGGACGCCGACGGGTCGGGGTCCACGCGAGGACCGCATGCGCCGGGTCGCTGAGTTCATGAACGACGAGTTCGGCTACATCTGCTCCAATTGCCCTGTCCCGGTCTGCTTGGCGTGATGGCCGCCGACGTCCCGGTCACACAGCTGCCCTCTGGTTGTGGGTAGCTCAAGGCGTGGACCCCCGTCCGGCCGACGCGCTGCCGGAGGATGTGGCCGGCGAGGAGTTCGTGCTGGCTAACGCGTCGCTGTGCTGGCTCACCGCCAGCACGGACTCGCGGCATGGTGGGGTACGCGCTCGAGGCATGGGCCGCGACCCCGGGCGAACTACGGCGTGCCGACGGTGGCGATCCAGTGCGCGCACGATATCGGCGTTCGGCGGACCCGAGCAGGCGAACACGATCGGCCGCTGGACCGGTGTCGAGAACCGCAGCGGCCACTTCGCCGCGGTCGAGTACTGGCGACCCTGATCGTCGACCTCCGGCGTCGAGGTGGGTGGGGCAGTGAGACTGTGCAAGCTTCGAAGGCGCGCGGCAATGTGCGTCACGCGCGCGGCGAGGCGCTTGCGTACGTGTTGCCGCCGGATCTCGGTCCTCCGGCCGTGCGTGGCCGCCGGGGCGGCGGTGCTTCGTGTGGCTCGAGCGGTTCATATGTGATGAAGGAGAAGGAGAAAATCGGGAGAGTTCACTATGCCGTTAATGGGGGTAAACTGCATTCAACGGGCCTGAGCTACCCTGCTTTGTGTAGGAGGTTCTCGATTTCTGCAGGTCAGGGAATGGCGATAACGACGCTGGCGGACAAGTCCACTTGTCGTTAGGTCAAGGGGTCGCCTCTCCGGGTGCGCCTGCGCAGAGCGTCGAGATCCTACATCGTATCGTGTCGTCGACCTCTTGATAATTGCTGTCGGGAGGCGTTCTCGAAGAAGGCGTCTGATAGCACGGAGCGCCCCTTTAGTCGCTGGCGACGTGCCGTGTCATGTCGGCGTTCGAGCCGGTGACGTGCTGGTGGTCTCGAACCACAGTGGCCGCCGACTCGACGGTGTGACCCAAGTATCGCGGTGCTGCCGGGAGTCGTCGACGCGGTCACGGGAAGGTGCCGGATACTGCGCGACAGCGGCATTCGCTCCGCTGTAGACGTACTGTGCGCTCTCGCACTGGGCGCGATGGGCATGCTCCTCGACGGGTTCGTCCTGTGTGGACTGGTAGTGAACGGCGCGGACGTATCGTCCCTGGTCACTTGTCGTGGCGACCGATGAGGAAGGGTTGCGTTAGTCCGCGACGGTGATCACGACGTTGCCGATCTTCTGCCCGGTCTCCACGTACCGGTAGTCGTGATGCCGGACGTCGACCTGCGTGGTGGCCCACGCTGATCGACGCCTCGCCTTATTGCGGAAGCTCACATCCCGCGGTGACGCTGTCGATCGTGGAGAACTTGCCGGTGATCGCGTCGGCGAGGTCGCCCGGGTAGACGCCCTCGGCGGGCAACAGCGTCACCGACGCGGGCAGTGCCTCCGGGCGGGCCATCTCCACCAGGTCCGGCTGTTCGGCGAAGATCTCCTTGAACCGTTCGTACGCTTCCTGCTGCGTCTCTGTCCGCACCCAGTCGATCCGGTCGTCCTCGTCCAGTGCTTCTGCGGCCTGTCGCATGGCGGAATCCGGGTCGTCGCCGTCGAAGAAGGCGATCACTGTCTGCCTTCCGCCCCGGTCGAGGCAGTACTTCTGGATCGCGTCCTCGCCGGTGTACTCACTGCCGCCGATGGCCGGGGAGTCGCCTGCCGGGGGTATCCACGGCTTGCTCGCGGCGTCCTCGTCGTCGCGCAGCAGAAAGAGCGTCACGCCGGTGCCGATGCCCGCCCCGATCACCAGTGCGGCCGCCACGATCAGCCAGACCAGCCGTCGGCGCGACCCGGTCGCGGCTTTTGGTTCCTGGGCAGGGGATTCGTCGGGGAGACCGCCGGCGTGCTCGTCCATGGGCACATGCTGGCACAGCCAGGTGATCATCCGTGGCGATTTGGTCAATCCGAAGTACACCGGCTATGCGATCTTCGATCGTTGGACGAAGCGTGAGACGTTGCTCGCCTCGGAAGGCGGTTCCGGACGTCGGCCTTGGCGGCCAAGGGGCGCCATTCGCGCGGATGGCTGACCGGCATCCTCGCGTCAGTCGTTCTGGTCGGTGTCGGCGGTTATGTCGAACACCTCCTCACCGCCGAAGGTGCTGGCGGCGTCCAGCAATTTCTTGAGCATGACGCAGGCGTTCTTCAGCTGCCGCTCACGTTCCAACATTTCGACGACGCTCGGCCAGTGCATCGTCCGGCCCGCTACGGCACTTCCCACCGTCGCGATCGGCACCTCGGATCCCTGGTACTGCCACGTCCCGAGCGTCACGTCCGCGAACTTGTATCGCCGCACGAGCTCGGATTCCTGGGGAGTCAACAGCAGCTGAAAGCTGAGGGAGAAGTCGACGCCCTTGTGGCCGCCGAAAACGCCGAGCCGGTCCGACTGGTCACGTTTGATGCTGAGTTTCATGATGTCCCTCGGTGTCTGGCTTTCAGGAGGTCGGCGAGGATACTATGCGGAAGTTCCCAGTCCGGATCCAGCCGGATGGCCTCGCGAAGGAGCGGTTCGGCCTCGGCGTACCGGCCTTGCTCGGCGAGCATGTTGGCGAGGTGGCAAAAGGCCTCGCTGAGAGTGGGTTCGATACGGATCGCGTCGCGGAAGGCGACTTCCGCTTCCGCTTTTCTGCCTTGGTCGTACAGGGCGCGGGCCAGAAAGTAGGACCCGTCAACCAGCAGCGACATCGCCGCCGAGTACATCGCCGACACCCTGCACGCCGTGCATGGGCAGTGGGCCGGGCACAACCGCAACACCACCAAGAAGGGCCAGCCGCTGACCGCGGTGGGCAAGGTGCAGCGCATCGACAGCCTGCCCGGACATCCCCGCGCTCACCGCGATGCTGCGCGACGACGTGCGAACCTCGATGCCACCCACACCGGGCCTGTACATCGGCCGCGACATGGTGGTGAACTACTGGATCGAGCGCGGCTTCGAGGGCATGGGTCCCCTGCGCACCGTCCAGACCTCGGTGAACCGCCAACCTGCCGTCGCCTTCTACGACTGGCAGGCGAAGGAGGGCGCCTACCGCCCCTGACG
This sequence comes from Actinophytocola algeriensis, assembly GCF_014203735.1. GTDB lineage: Bacteria > Actinomycetota > Actinomycetes > Mycobacteriales > Pseudonocardiaceae > Actinophytocola > Actinophytocola algeriensis. The sequence continues at coordinate 577,589 of NZ_JACHJQ010000005.1, forward strand.
ATCGACGTCCTACGCATCACCGACGGCGCGATCACCGAGATCACCACGTTCCACGACGACCGGTTCCCACGACTGGGCCTGCCGGACCGCCTCCCCGGCGGAGTAGTCCCGTGTGGACGCTCGCGCTACGCGGCGGCGAGCGCGTCCCTGACGCCCCGGCACACTGGCACGACGCGTTCGCCGTCGTCATCCGAGAACGGATACAGCTGGAACTACGCGGCGGCGAGCCAGGGTCCGTCCTCGACCGAGGCACCGGCTTCTGGCTACGCGGCACCGGCGTCCGCGCGCTATACAACCCCGCCCGCCGCACGGCAAGGGTGCGCATCGTGACGCCACCGGGCCGGAATGGATGCGCACGCCTCGCGCGCAATAGTCCGAAATACGCCCATCGAGTGTGAGAACGGTAGTACCCTACGCAACCTCAGGCACCTGAATGGGGGAGCGGGGCATGGCTTTCGAGGACCAGCTGGACCAGACCGTCGAGCGGATCATCGACGAGGCCATAGATTTCTACATGTACTGCCTCGGGTGGACCCGACACGGCGGAAACTACATGAACGAACTGATGCACGGCTGGGAGATCACGCCACCGGGGAACCCGTCGCGAAGGTCCGGTGGGCTGTGCCTGTGCAACGGCCAGCCGGAACACTACGCGTTCGAGTACGGCGAGGGGACCAACGCGGCATCCTTTGTCTACGCGCACTTCGAGGACACAATCCGGGACGTTTTCGAGTGCTGGCGGTCCATTCCCGACCCGAAGGACTTCGAACCGCATCTGGACAACCTTCTCAATGGTGCCTGGTTCATCTCGCTAACCACGCAGGGAGACAAGATCAGCGAGATCGGCAACATCGAGATGGAGAAGATCAAGACCCTGCAGTCGCGCATCGGGAACGATGACATGGGCGGGACGATGATTCTGACGTTCGAGCAGAACTTCGTCACCCCGCTGCCCGCGGTCATCCACGGCCAGTACGCCGTCGTCGTGCTCGTCGCCACGACGTTGCTCGCCGAGCAGCGGATCTGGGTCAAGGCGCGGGAGGACGTTCTCTCGATCGCCGACAAGACGCACGCGGCGATGAAGGAGCGAGGGACTGCCAATGTCTTCGACCTCGGTACGATCACCGCGTTCATCGATCTGCTCGGCATGCTGCCCACCGGGGCGAAGCCCATCCTGAACAAGGCCGGAGAGGCGCTGGGCCCGCTCGCGACGTTACTCGGCATCAAGGACTCGCCGAGCAAGCCGCCGGTCGAGTTCGCCGGCGACTGGCCGAAGGACGTCATCGACAAGACCAATGCGGCGCTTCGGAAACTGGCCGAGACCATCAAGGGTCGCGAGCGGGTCATCGACCGTCAGATCAAGGAGGCGATGCGGACGGTGGTAAGCCGCAGCGGCTCGTTCGACCTTCCGAAGCCGGAGGTGCTCTCCGAGACGCAGATCGACGGCATGGCGGTCAACCTGGAGACCCTGAAGTTCCTCGCCACGAACACGATGCCGGTCATCGAGAGCCAGCTCAACAAGGCCGCGGACCTGGTCAACGCCTCGCGATACGTCGGAGGTCACTGGTACCGGCGGGCGGAGCTCAACACGTGGGACACCGAGTACGGGCCGTATGACACGTGGTCGGCGCTGGCCGACCTGGCCGAAGGACTCATCACCGACCTCGCATGGGAGGTCAAGGAGTCCGCCACCCACCTGTCGCTCGCGGCCGACGACCTGGGGCGGACCGAGGCGGCCATCGAGGCCTCGATGGCCAAGCACGCCGAGCAGCTCGGTGGTGGCAGCGGTCACACGCCCATCAAGGACGCCAACGACTGGCTCGAATCGGGTCAGTGATGGTTGTGGACCGGAAGAAGTCGGCCCTGTGGATCGCAGTGGGGGTGGTGGCCGCGCTGGCCGCCGTCCTCGTGGTGGTGCTGGTCAGCCGGGACGAGGACCCGCCGCCACCCGGGACCCGAGCCGAGCTGGCCCCACTGGCGCTGTCCGATCGCGTCTGGACGGCCGATGGCGTCACGCTGTCACTCAACCGGGGGAGCATCGCCCTGCGCGACGGTCGGCTGCTCGCCCGCACGGAGGAGGGCATCGAACTCCTCGACGTCGGGTCCGGCAAGGCCCTGTGGGCACAGGCCGACCAGGCGGACCTGCCGGGCAGGACCGTCGCACTGGACCTGAGCGCCAGCCCGCGGCTGCCCCTTCTGGTGGGCAACGGCGTCCTGGTTGGCTACAACGTGTTCCAGTGCGATCTGGTCGAGCCGGGTGTGGCGTTGCTGTCGGGCGATACCGGCGACGTGGTGTGGCAGACACCGACGACGCCGGCGGAGGGCTGCGCGCAGAACAGGGTGGGTTGGAAGCAGGAACTGTGGGCGGCGGACGACACCACGGCCCTGGTCACCGTGACACCGAACGACGGCAGTCCGGCCGACCTGGCACAGGTGCGGGTCGTGGCCCTGGACGTGGCCACCGGTCAGCGGAAGTGGGAACACCAGGGCGCGTGGCCGTACGCCACAGCCGGCGGCGTCGCACTACTGTCGACGACCAAGCCGCTCCCGGCCGGACGCTTCACCGGCTCCGGCACGGTCACCGCGCTCGACCTGGCCACCGGGCAGCCCACGTGGAGCGTCGACGACGCCCACCTGGTGCGTACGGCCGGTGACTTCGTCGTGATCGTGACCACAGACAAGACCGTTCGGGTCCTGGACGCCGCCACGGGTCGCGAGGTCGCAAGACTCCCCGACGCAGACCCCGAGTCGTGCGTCGCCGACACGACGCTGGTGGCATGCCAGGCCGGCACGCGACTGGTGACGTTCCGCCTGAACGACAAGGCGGTGAAGACCGCACCGCTCGACACGGGCACGACCCTGCTGTCAGTCGTCGAGGGCCGCGTCTCGGTGGAGAACCCCCGACGGAACCCGCCGATCGTCACGATGGACCGCACGGGCCACGTCGTCGACGAGAAGCCGCCCGGCGAGCTCATCGCCATGACAGACGACCTGCTGCTGGTCAGGGTCACCCGATCCGAGGACGACGATTTCCTGGCCGCCTACCGGCTCAAGGCCTAGTCCGAAGCACAAGAGGCCCGTCCCCTGGTGGCGGGCTTCCCGGTGCCGGGTGCTTTCCACGATACGGGCGCTGAACGTGCCGCCTCCGCCGCCGTAGGCCCCGAGTACCGCGCCGTAGATGTGTTCCCAGGCCACGCGGCTCACGTCGCGGGCGGCACGCCGCGGTGCGGAAGGCCGCGAAGACGGGGTTCAGCTGTGATGAAGGAGAAGGAGAAAATCAGGAGAGTTCACTATGCCGTTGATGAGGTAAATTGCATTCAACTGACCTGAGCTACTTTGTTTTATGCAGGGGATTCTCTATTTTCGCAGGTCGCGGAAATATGCAAACCGCGCTGGGGGTCAAGGGGTCGCTGGGGTCGATCCTGTCGGCCTGACGGACTGTTGGTTCGGCGTGTTTGTGCAACTCAGGGGTCTGCTCGTCTCTGGTGTCGATCTTATCGGGTACTCGTCTGCGGGCCGGGTGCGTCGACGCCGGGGCGCCGTGCGCCTGATGCTCTCGGGACCTATACTTGGTGAAATCGCCACCGAGAATTGGGTGTGACTTGCCAATCTGGCCTTTCCCTCTGTCCGTTCTAGCGGTCAGGTGGTGGGAGGTTCAATGGCTCGGATTCCGGACATGTGGTGGTGGATGCGGATTATGTCATCGATGAGCATGATGACGGGGGTGGTCGGTGTGCGGCTTTCTGCGAACTCGGTCTGCAGTTTTGTGAGTAGTACGGGCCAGAGAAGTTCTGCTAGTCGTGGTTTGTCGATGGGTATTCGCATTTGGCCGAACGGTATCTTGATGTCGTGGTGATGTTCGCGGGCCTTTGTCAGCTTGTCGCGTAGTTCTTCTTCCCACATCTGGGTTGTCGCGGTTGAGTCTGTTAGGGCGGTGGCGGCTTCGACGAGTTCGTCGTCGGTGAGCTTCCCCCAAGATCGTGGAGGCATGGACTATGAGGATCATGTGTCATGCCCGAGAAGAGGCGGAAGTTCGACCGGGAGTTCCGTGAGGGAGCTGTTCGGATCGTCCGCGAGACGAACAAACCGATCGTCCAGGTAGCTGCTGACCTGGGGATTCGTGCCGGGACGCTGGCGAACTGGGTGAAGCAGGACAAGATCGCGCGTGGCGAGAGCGAAGGGCTGAGCGGCGACGAGCGGGCCGAGTTGGCCCGGTTGCGGGCGGAGAACGCCGAGTTGCGGATGGAGCGCGATGTCCTCAAGCGATCGGTGGTCCTGTGGGTGAAGGAGGCGACGCGGTGAGCCTGGCCGCGTTCATCGCCGACCAGAGGACCAGCCATCACGTGCCGCACGCGGTCGCTTGCCGGGCTCTGACCGTGTCGGAGTCCTGGTTCTACAAGTGGAACTCCCGCCGGCACCAGCAGGCGCCCACGCGGGCCGAACAGCGGCGGACCGAGGTTGACGCGGCGGTCGTCGAGGCGTTCGAGGCTGCTCACGGTCTGCACGGTTCGCCGCGTGTTCACGCCGACTTACGTGCCGATGGTTGGGTAGTGAGCGAGAAGACGGTGGCGAAGTCGATGGCCCGCCAAGGCCTGGTCGCCCGAGGGAAGAAGCGGCGGAAGAATCTGACTCGGCCGGACAAGCGGGCGGTGCCGTTTCCGGATCTCGTTCAGTGGGACTTCGCCGCGTCGGCGCCGAACATAAAATGGGTTGGCGACATGACCGAAATCCCCACCGACGAGGGCAAGATCTACCTGTCGACGGCGATCGACCTGTTCTCCCGCCGGCTGCTCGGCTACGCCACCAGCGCCCACCCGGACGCCGAACTCGCTGGTGAGACCATGAAGATGGCCGTCGCCGCCCGCGGCGGGAAGGCTCGGGTGGCCGGGGTGATCTTCCACTCCGACCGTGGATCGACCTACACCGTGCACGATTTCACTGTGCTCTGTGACAAGCTCGGCATTCGGCAGTCGATGGGTCGGACCGGGTCGTGTTTCGACAATGCTGCAGCCGAGTCGTTCTTCTCAACGTTGGAACACGAAGTGCTCTCCCGACACCATTTCAAAACCCGGAAAGAAGCACAACAGACTATTGTCGAGTGGGTTGTCGACTTCTATAATCGGCGACGTCGTCGCAGTTCCTGTGGCATGCAGTCCCGATCGACTACGAGACCACTGCGGCCAACCGAGCCGCATAGAGGAGTCCTCCACGGTTCGGGGGGAAGCTCACAGGATGTTGGGTCTGCCGCTGATCCGTCGTCCCTCGGCAGCGGTGTCGCTGACCCGGAAGAGCGGGAACAGCGTGCCGCGGGTGTGGAGGTCTTGCAGGTCCTCGAGTGTGAGGGACAGGCCGCGTTTCTTGGCTTCGTCGATGAACTGGCTGGCGTCGAACAGCGCGTCCTGTGTGAACACCGCCGGGATCGCCAAGAGATCGAGAGAGGACACGTGCGCGGTCGTGGGTGCTCTGCGCGACTGATCGGATGACGCGGATGCGGACACCTGTTCATCCTCGGCTCAAGGTCAGCCCCTCGGGTGTCCGGACTCACCTCCGTTGAGGAATTTGGGTCCTCGGTGTCCCCACGGGGCCGATATTTCGGAGTTCAGGGGTGTCCGGTTGGAGGGGGTTGGGAGGAGTTGTGGTGGGTGAGAGGTTGTTGTTGACGCCGGGGCAGGCGGCTGAGGTGTTGCAGGTGCGGGAGTCGTGGTTGCGGCGGCGGGTTGCGGAGCGTCGGGTGCCTTGTTGTTTTGTGGGCAAGCATCTGCGGTTCTCGTGGGCGGATCTGGAGGCGATCGTGGCTGACGGCGCTCACCCGGCCAGAGTCGCGGGCCCGCACCACCGTCGCCGTCCTTTGGATCGCGACCGTCCGTCCGGTTCACCCGATCGGCGGGCATGACCACATACGGCCTTGCTCTCTCGGGGCTACGGAGCGTCCATGGTGCCGTGCCCCAATCGTTCGTTCGGGGCTGTCCTCAGTCGAGGAAAGAGTGATGCTGAATGGCGTGGGTGGAGAAGCACGGGTCGGGGTTCCGGGTCCGATCGGTTGCCGGACGGGAGCGTCCCGTCTGAGCCCGGGTTCAGTACGTACCGTGCGGCGGCCGATCGCGCGGCTGATGTGGAGTCCGAGCAGCGGACCGGGGCGTTCGTGGATCCGCGGTTGGCGCAGACGTGTGTGGGGGAGTGGGTCCGGCGATGGTCGGACGCGCACGATGTCGGTGCGGGGACGTGGGCGAAGTACGACTCGCATCTGCGCAACCACATCCTGCCCCGGTTCGGCGAGGTGGAATTGGGTGAGATCGGGCGGATGACGGTGAAGGCGTGGGTGAAGTCGCTGCGCCGGTCGCTGGCCGAGCCGACCGTGCGGGATGTGGTGTCGCTGTTCTCGACGATCATGAACGAAGCGGTCGACGAGGGACTGATCGCAGCGAACCCGTGTCGCCGACTGCGGGTCAACACCGGCGCTGGTGATGAGCGGCCTGTCGCGACACCGGAGCAGGTGGCGTTGATCGTCGGGCGGGCGCGGTTGATGGATCGTGTGATGATGATCATGGCCGCTTATGGTGGGATGCGGTGGGGTGAACTCGCTGGTCTGCAGTGGCGGCGGGTCGACCTGGACGGCGGCCACTTGAGCACCGACGCCAAGGTTGGGGCCCTGCACGAAGTCGGTGGAACGTTGACGTTGGGGCCGCCGAAGACCAAGGCCAGTGTCCGTACCGTGCACCTGCCGCCGTTCCTGGTCGACCTGCTCGCCGAGCTGCGAGAGTCACATCCCGGGGCCCGGTATGTGTTCACGGCGGTGGAGGGTGGATGGCATCGGCGGGCGAACTTCCGGCGACGGGTCTGGCTGCCCGCCGTCGCAGGTGACGTCAAGCGTGGCTGGAACCCGATCGCACCCGGTCTGCACTTTCATGACCTGCGTCACACGCACAACACATGGCTGATCGAGGACCACGTTCCCGACGTGCTGCGGCACCGCCGGATGGGACACCGGCAGAAGGGCGTGTCCGGGATCTACTCCCACGTCACCCCACCCATGATCGCCGCGATGCTCGACGGGCTGCAGCGACGGTGGGAGCAAACTGGGAGCACGGACGTGGGTGACCACTACTGGGACGCAAGTGTGGTCAAGATCAGTTGCTCCCAATCTGCTCCCACAACGCAGAAACGGCCTGTCGGTGATGATCACCAACAGGCCGTCTGACCAGCGCGTATGTCTGGTGGGCGATACTGGGATTGAACCAGTGACCCCTACCGTGTCAAGGTAGTGCTCTCCCACTGAGCTAATCGCCCGAGGCGGCGGCGGGAATCGAACCCGCGTACAGGGCTTTGCAGGCCCTTGCCTAAGCCACTCGGCCACGCCGCCGTGGCTACCGCGTGGAGTTGGGGGTTATGGGAATGGCCCCTTCTCGAGCGGACGACGGGATTCGAACCCGCGACCCTCACCTTGGCAAGGTGATGCGCTACCAGCTGCGCCACGTCCGCGAAACCTGGGGCTGTGGAACGGATTCCGTGTTCCCCGTGGTGTGAGCGAAACTCTATCCGATGCCCATATCGACGATCACAGGGGGGTCCCTGTCACGTCAGGTCGGTGGAGATGAGGTGGGTCAGCGCCTCATCGACGTTCACCCAGAGGTGCTCGTTGCCCGGGACCACGACGTCGTACGTGCGGTCCAGGAAGTCGGCCAGCTCCTGTGCCGATGCCTCGAACACGGCGTGCCCCGACGGCGAACTGAGCTCGATGACGACGACCTCGGGGTCGTCGACCGCCGGCCGGATCCGGACGTCGCCGTTGCCTGCTTCCGCGATGAGTCCGTCCGCGAGCAGGTCGCGGGCGAAGACCCACTCGACCCATCCCGCCCGGCCGGTACGGAAGGCCGCGACAACGGCGTATGGATCGCGCGTGTCGTAGCGCAGCTCGACTTTCACCGGGACCGCGGGCGTCCGCGGCGCGAGAAGGTCGAACACCGCTGTTGAGCGGAGCGTTACGTGGTCGTTGCGCATTGTCGCTACCCCTTTTCTCCCTTCTCAGCCTGGAAACGACTGAGCCCCTGCCCCTGTGACGGCTGGAGGACCCCTTTCGATCGCATAATCCTCGCAGTTCACCCATCTGGGTCAGCATTTTCGGCAGAGCGCACCCGGTTCGCGACGCTCCGTGAGTCGTGCCGGTCCGTCAATCGCCATGCCGGCGAGGATCGGCTGCGCCCCGGTAGCGCCGTGGCCCGGATGTTGCTCGTGCCAACCGGCAACTTACCTCAGGGTAGGGCCATACATCCCGCAGCGAACCAGAATTTCCCCTAACCGGACACCAACTTGAGTCGGGAAGGAACCTGGTGACACGCCAGGGTGAACAAGGGCTGACCCATACGGGTGATGAATAGTCCAAGCAGGACGGTGCTCGTCCTGGCGGTGATCAAAACCGGTCTGCCGCGACTCACCTCAAAGTGGACCTGCTTCACCCGATGGTGGGCTAAAGCCACTCCAACTAGGTGATTTCGACGACACGGGCGCAACGTTGAGTGTCGACGCGACTACGCGCATCTGCGGCCGATGGTGTGACATGGCCTCTGACCAGCCGGAAATCGACGGCGTCTGAACGTATGTCACGCGAGCGTGACCGTCCATTGCCGGATAGGCATCACATGGCGAGTTTGTGATGCGTGCCACAGCGGCTGTGAAGGCAATTGTCGACGTCGCGGAGCGGCGGTTCCGGTCTGCGGCGATGACAGGGCGTAGCCGGCTGTGTCCGAATCGGGTGTGGGCGCAGTGGGCTGGCTGGGCGAGCCCGGGCTGGTCGCGGGTGCACCGGCGAGATGGGGTGGAGGTGGCAGGAGAACAGCTGTCGAGGGCGCCTATCGGGACCTGGAAGCGCTGGACGGTTGCGACGTGGATGGGAGGCGGTGAGGAGGTCGGCGATGGGGACGTGGGCAGGAGGACTGGAGTGATGGGCGGGAGTGCGGACGACTGGGAGGCGGGAAGGGGCTGGGCTGCGGGAGCGTAGGGCGGGAGCGCTGAGCGTCAGGAGAACTGCGAGGTGAGGGGCTGCGAGCTGGGCGATGCGGGGGCGAGGTGGTTGGCCGGCGATCGCGGTCAAGGGGTGGTTGCCAGGGGACGACGGCCGGAGGGTTAGGCCGGGGGTGGGCCTCAGTGGCCGATGCTGTGGTGCCGGGCGCCAGGGATGCTGCACCCCAGGGGCACACCCCGGAAACGACAAAGGCCGACCCGGCTCGCGTTTGACTGCGAGTGATGGGTCGGCCTTCGGAGGGGTGGGCGATACTGGGATCGAACCAGTGACCTTTCCGGTGTGAGCGGAACGCTCTCCCGCTGAGCTAATCGCCCCTCAGCGATGCGGGAAGACTACCGGATGCCTCTCGTGGGGGTTCGCGGAGGGTCACCATATGATCTTCGGGTGCCTTTACCTGCGGCTAAGCCGTTCGCTGTCCTTGCTGTCGCGGGGTTGCTGGTCGCTGGGTGTGCCGGGGAGGAGGCGCCGCCGAGCGTGTTCTCCTCCGGGCTCCTCGGGGCGCTTGGGAAGGTTCGGGGTAACCCGGACTCCCGGGTCGCCGTGGAGTACGGGGCGCCTGCTCGGGTTCGGGAGCTGGGGGAGCGGTATCGGTCCCTCGAGGGGTATGGGTTCGGGACCATCGTCAACACGGCGAAGCTCGTCGACGACGCTGTCGGGGTTGATCCCGGGGCCTTCGATGAGGCGATTCTGGTCGGGCAGCCGCCTCGGTGGGGGGCCGTGTTGTGGGGTGACTACGACGTGGACACGGTGAACGACCGGCTGGGCGAGATGGGGATCGAGCGGGACGAGCAGGACGGGGCTACCCGCTGGACCAGTGGAGCGGACTTCGAGATCGACTTCGACGGTCCGTTCATGGGTGTGGTGCAGACCAACCAGTTCAACTCGATCAGGACCGCTGAGGGGGCGTTCGCGTACGCGCCTGCCGCGGCCGGGGTCGACTGGGTCACCGACCCTGGTGACTCGACTCTGGCTGACGACGAACGAATGAGCGGGTTCGCGCGGTGTCTCGGGGACGTCGTCGCTGCTCGGATTGAGCAGGTGGGCGTTGGTGTGCGGGAGGACGGGACCGAGGTGTTCTGTCTCGAGGGCGAGAAGAGCGGCATCGAGCGGGCGTTGGACGGGGACGTGCCGTCCTCGCGGGAGCCTTGGGACGAGCTCCTGCCCGGCATGGAGGTCGAGCAGGACGGCGACCTCGTGCGGGTGACGGCGCCTGCCGACGGGGACGCGCCCGTCGGACGGGCGTTGCGGGCCATGGTGACCGGGGATCTTCGGGGTCTCGGGTGACGAGAAGGCCCCGCCGGGGTGAACCGGCGGGGCCTCCTGGATCGAACACGGTCTACACCGTCAGCACCCTCAGCGGCCGTAGCGGCCCTGGGTCTGGACGTTCAGCTCGTCCATCCGCACGTGCTTCGCGGGGTTCGTGCGCGGGTCGTTGATGCTGATGACATCAAAGCCCTTGCCGAGGTCGGACGAGAAGATGTAGCCGTTGTAGTAGTACGCCGACCAGCTGCCGCCGCCCGTGTCCGGGTCGGCCGCGGGGCCGCGCTCGATGAAGCCGATCTTCTTCGGCTTCGACGAGTCGGTGAAGTCCCAGACCTGGATGCCGCCCATGTACCAGGCCTGGACCATGATGTCCTTGCCCTTGACCGGGATCAGCGAACCGTTGTGCGCGACGCAGTTCTCGTCGTCGGTCTGGAAGCGGTCGATCTTGAAGTAGCTCTTGAACACGAGCTTGCGGTTGTCACCACGACCGACGATGTCGTAGATGCCGTCCGCGCCGCGCTCCTGGCCGATCTCGGCGTTGCAGGTCGCCGCGCCGCCGCCACCGAGCTCGTCGGTGAAGACGACCTTGGTGCCCGCGTTGTTGAACGTCGCCGAGTGCCAGAACGCGAAGTGCGCGTCGTCCTGGACGCGGTCGATCTCGCGCGGGGCGAGGCGGTTGCTGATGTCGAACAGCACACCGTCACCCATGCAGGCACCCGCTGCGAGGTCCTGCTCCGGGTACGCGGTGATGTCGTGGCAGCCCGTGGTGGCGGACGTGCCGTTCGGGTACGGGTTGCCGTCACCGGGGTTGCCGCCGTCCGGGAACAGGACCGGCGTGGCAGCGACCTTGGCCGCCCTCGGGTTGCGCAGTGGCACCTCGACGATCGAGATCTTGTCGTGCGGCGGCTGGCACTTCGAGATGGACGCCGACGGGCTGTACGACGACACGTACAGGTAGGCCGTCTTGTGGTCCTTCGACGGCACCAGCGTGTGCGTGTGCGAGCCACACGCGGTCTCCACGGCCTTGACGTACCGCGGCGCCCGCTTGTCGCTCACGTCGAAGATCTTGATGCCCTCCCAGTACGCCTTGGAGCCGTCGTTCTGGGACACCGAGTTGCACGAGTCGTCGCTGCGACGCGAGTCGGTGGACAGGAACACCAGGTCGCCGCTGATCGAGATGTCGTTCTGCGAGCCGGGGCAGAGCACCTGGCTCACGATCTTCGTCTTCCTGGGGTTCTTGATGTCGTAGATGGTGAAGCCGAGGTAGTTGCCGACGAACGCGTAGTGACCCTGGAACGCGATGTCAGTGCCCGTCGAGCCGGTGCCGGCGAGCGGCGCGGACGGCGGGATGTTCAGTTCGTGCTTCATGTTCGGGCTGCTGACGATCTCGTCCGCGCCCGGGAAGTCCTGTGCGGACGCCCCGGGAGCGGTGAGTACACCGATCGCCAGGGTTGCCGCGCCGATCGCGGCGACTGACACTCTTCGACGCCAGCCGCGCAGGGTGGAGCTCACGACGGTCCCCTCTCGTGCCGTTGGGATGACACATTATGAACAGTTGGGTCGGGAATAAACTAGATCTAATCTTCGGTAGGTCGGCAGATGGGAAACCGTTTTCCTGTGATAGTGACGAACTGGACATACCGGCTGGCCACGGCCGGTGCCGGGGTGGTCCTCACCCTAGGTGTGCTCGCCGGCTGCAGCAGTGAGCCACCGCCTCCGCCGACCAACTCCGCGCCCGTGATCGTCCCGGGCGCACCGGGGGAGGAGGCCAGCACGATCCCGCCCGGCGAGGCCTCCGTCGCCGAGCAGCCCGGGCCCAACGACGCGGACAAGGCGTTCATCACGGACATGATCGTCCACCACCAGCAGGCGGTCTACATGTCGGGCCTGGCGCCCGAGCGGGCATCGTCAAGCGACGTAAAAGGGCTGGCAAGCCGCATCCACGACGTCCAGGGCCCCGAGATCGACATGATGAACCGCTGGCTGTCCCAGCACGCGATACCGACGGTGAACCCGAACGCGCCGCACGGCCACGGCCGCAGCGGCGGGGACATGCCCGGCATGGCGACGCCTGAGCAGTTGGACGCCCTCGAGAAGGCGAAGGGCCAGGCGTTCGACACGCTCTTCCTGCAGCTGATGATCGCCCACCACCAGGGCGCGCTCTCCATGGCGGACGAGGTCCGGAAGAATGGCGTGGACGTGCGGGTCCAGGAGATCGCCGACGGCGTTACCGCCGAGCAGAGCGACGAGATCCGGCGCATGCAGAAGTGGCTGGGTGGCTGAGCCGGAAACCCGCAGGCCAACGCGCGGGGCGGCTCGGTAGCATCGCGGTGCGCTCGCACACTACGCACATGTAGTGCGCGAGAGGCACTCGTCGATCCCTTAACCGCACTGCCAGGAGTAATCGTGTCTGAGCCGCGTCCGTCTGCCGCCGAACCCACCCCGCGCGTGGTGGTGCCGGCCGGGACCACGGCGGGCGCAGCGGTCCGCGAGGCAGGTCTGCCCGGCAAGGGGCCCGACGCGATCGTCGTGGTCCGCGACGTCGACGGCCGCCTGCGTGACCTGTCCTGGACCCCGGACGCGGACGCCCAGGTGGAGCCGGTCGCGGCGGACACCGACGACGGCCGCTCGGTCATCCGGCACTCGGCCGCCCACGTGCTGGCCCAGGCCGTGCAGCAGCAGTTCCCGGAGGCCAAGCTCGGCATCGGCCCGCCGGTCCGCGACGGCTTCTACTACGACTTCGACGTCGACAAGCCGTTCACCCCGGAGGACCTGCAGGCGCTCGAGAAGCGCATGAAGCAGATCATCAAGGGCGCGCAGCGGTTCTCCCGCCGCAAGGTCGAGTCGGTCGAGGCGGCCAAGGAGGAGCTGGCGGCCGAGCCGTACAAGCTGGAGCTGGTCGACCTCAAGAGCGACGTGGACACCGACGAGGTCATGGAGGTCGGCGGCGGCGAGCTGACCGTCTACGACAACCTCGACCCGCGCTCCGGCGAGCAGGTCTGGGGCGACCTGTGCCGCGGCCCGCACGTGCCGACCACCAAGCACATCCCGGCCTTCAAGCTGACCCGCGTCGCGGCCGCGTACTGGCGAGGGGATGAGAAGAACTCGCAGCTCCAGCGCATCTACGGCACCGCGTGGGAGTCGCAGGAGGCGCAGGACACCTACCTGGAGCGGCTGGCCGAGGCCGAACGGCGCGACCACCGCAAGCTCGGCGCCGAGCTGGACCTGTTCTCCTTCCCGGAGGAGATCGGCTCGGGGCTGCCGGTGTTCCACCCGAAGGGCGGCATCATCCGCCGCGAGCTGGAGAACTACTCCCGGCGCCGCCACGAGGAGTCGGGGTACGAGTTCGTCAACACCCCGCACATCACCAAGGAACAGCTGTTCCTCACCTCGGGCCACCTGCCCTACTACGCGGACACCATGTTCCCCCCGTTGAAGTTCGACGAGGAGAACTACTACCTCAAGGCCATGAACTGCCCGATGCACCACCTGATCTTCCGGTCGCGCGGGCGGTCCTACCGGGAGCTGCCGTTGCGGCTGTTCGAGTTCGGCACGGTGTACCGGTACGAGAAGTCGGGTGTGGTGCACGGCCTGACCCGGGTCCGCGGGCTGACCATGGACGACTCGCACATCTACTGCACCAAGGAGCAGATGCCGGCTGAGCTGCGGTCGCTGCTGCGGTTCGTGCTGGACCTGCTCGCCGACTACGGACTGTCGGACTTCTACCTGGAACTGTCGACCAAGGGTGACACCGGCAAGTTCATCGGGTCGGACGAGGAGTGGGCGGAGGCCACCGAGACGCTGCGACAGGCCGCCGTCGACTCGGGCCTCGAGCTGGTGCCGGACCCGGGTGGCGCCGCCTACTACGGCCCGAAGATCTCGGTGCAGGCCAAGGACGCGATCGGCCGGTCGTGGCAGATGTCCACCATCCAGGTGGACTTCAACCACCCGAAGCGGTTCGAGCTGGCCTACACCGCCTCCGACGGGTCCCGCCAGATGCCGGTCGTGCTGCACCGCGCCCTGTTCGGGTCGATCGAGCGGTTCTTCGGCGTGCTGACCGAGCACTACGCGGGCGCGTTCCCGGCGTGGCTCGCGCCCGTGCAGGTCGTGGGCATCCCGATCGCGGACGAGCACGCGCCGCACCTGGCCGACGTGGCGGAGAAGCTGCGCGCGGCGGGCATCCGGGTGGACGTGGACACCTCCGACGACCGCATGCAGAAGAAGATCCGCAACCACACCACCCAGAAAGTGCCGTTCATGCTGCTCGCGGGCGGCAAGGACGTGGAGGCGGGCGCGGTGTCGTTCCGGTTCCGCGACGGCAGCCAGATCAACGGTGTGCCGGTCGACGAGGCCGTGCGCACGGTGGTCGAGTGGGTCGGGCGGCGGGAGAACGAGTCGCCGTCGGCGGAGTTGGTGAAGGTCGAGAACTAGGATCGGTCCCATGACCGGTGCGGAGTTCGTCGAGCAGGATGGCGTCGGGGTGCCCGACGCGTTGCAGCGCCTGTGGACCCCGCACCGCATGGCGTACATCAAGGGCGAGAACAAGCCGGTCGGCGAGGAGTCGGACGGGTGCCCGTTCTGTCGGCTGCCCGCGCTCGACGACGCCGACGCGCTGATCATCGCGCGTGGTGAGCTGGTGTACGGGGTGCTGAACCTGTACCCCTACAACCCCGGGCACCTGATGGTGGTGCCGTACCGGCACGTCGCCGACTACACCGACCTCACGCCGGCGGAGACGACGGAGCTGGCCGAGTTCACCCAGCGGGCGATGACCGTCGCCAGGGCGGTGTCGGTGCCGCACGGGTTCAACATCGGGATGAACCAGGGCGTGATCGCGGGGGCCGGGATCGCCGCGCACCTGCACCAGCACGTGGTGCCCCGGTGGGGTGGGGACTCGAACTTCATGCCGGTGGTCGGGCACACGAAGGTGCTGCCGCAGCTGCTGGGCGACACCCGGGCGATGCTGGCGAAGGCCTGGGCCGAGATGGCGTGAAGGACCCGTCCGGTGTGGACGGGTCCTTCGTCGCGGTGGGAACTCGGGGCCGGGCTCAGGCCTCCGGCTGGCGGAGGTAGGCCTCCACCTCGATGTGGATGTCGACCTTGTCGGCGACGACGGCGATGCCGTTCTGGACGCCTTCCCAGTTGACGTTGAAGTCCTTGCGGTTGATCGACGCGTTCGCGGTGAAGCCGGCGACGGTGCGGCCGTCCGGGTGCTGGCCGATGCCGTTGAACTCGAAGGTCAGCGGGACGGTCTTGGTGACGTCCTTGAGGGTCAGCTCACCGTCGAGGACGAACTTGTCGCCGTCCTGGCGCGCGCCGTTCGCCTTGTAGGTCATCGTCGAGTACTTGTCGGACTCGAAGAACTCGGCGGAGCGCAGGTGGCCGTCGCGGTACTCGTTGTTCGTGGTGATCGAGTTGAGGGCGACCTCGACCTCGATGCTGGACTCGAGCGGGTTCTCGGCCGTGGTGATCGAGCCGGAGAACTCGGCGAACCGGCCTCGGACCTTCGTGACCACCAGGTGGCGGACGACGAAGCCCACTTCGGAGTGCGAGGGGTCGATGTCCCAGGTACCCGCGACGTAGCCGGGGATCTCGACGCTGGTGGCGCTGCTCATCGGGAAAGGTCCTCCTGTGGAGATAGTTGAACGATCAGCTATCCGTGACCGTACACCTAGTTGATTGAGAGTTCAACAAGTACACTGGGGGCATGTCCGAGACCCGATGGCTGTCCGAGCGCGAGCAGGAGATCTGGCGTTCGTTCCTGTCGGCGACCATGGGGCTGACCGACGCGCTCGCCCGGCAGCTCCAGCGGGACGCCGCGATGCCTCACGCCTACTACGAGATCCTCGTCGCGTTGTCCGAGGCGCCGGACCGCACGCTGCGGATGAGCGAGCTGGCCGGCGTCCGAAACTCCTCCCGCAGCAGGCTGTCGCACGCGGTCGCCCGCCTCGAGGAGGCGGGCTGGGTGCGCCGCCGCGACTGCCCGACCGACAAGCGCGGCTCGTTCGCGATGCTGACGGACGACGGGTACGCGGCACTCGAGGCCGCCGCCCCCGGGCACGTGACCGAGGTGCGGGAGAAGCTGTTCGACCAGCTCACCCCCGAGCAGGTGGAGCAGCTGGGCGAGATCAGCAGGGCCATCCAGCGCGGCCTCGGCACCGCACCCGCGGTGACGTGCCCGAGCCTCACCGCGGAGGGACGCGCGTCCTGACCCACGGCAGACAGAACCGTCCGGTGTCTGGACTGAGTGAAGC
>NZ_JACHJQ010000005.1:594220-656772 GCF_014203735.1 Actinophytocola algeriensis
AGCAGCGCAGGGATCTCGGTCACGAGTGAGTGAGCAGCGCAGGGAGGGAAGACGCCGGCTTGAGGGGCCGCCCACGCCGAGCGGAGCGAGGCCATCGAACTGTGGGTGGGCCCGTCCGGTGTCTGGACTGAGTGAGCAGCGCAGGGATCTCGGTCACGAGTGAGTGAGCAGCGCAGGGAGGGAAGACGCCGGCTTGAGGGGCCGCCCACGCCGAGCGGAGCGAGGCCATTGAACACAGTAGGCTGCCAGGGCCACCCCATCGTCGCCCGTTCGTGAGGCTCGCCGCCCCCATGCTGAACATCTTCGCCAGAGCGTCGGTCTCGCGCGTCACCGATCCGATCGGTGCCGCGCTGGTGCGGGTCGGGCTCACGCCGAACGGGATGACGCTGATCGGCACGGTGGGCGCGGTCGGGTCCGCGCTCTGGCTCTTCCCGGCCGGGCACCTGCTGGCTGGCACGTTCGCCGTGTGGGGTTTCGTCATGCTCGACCTCCTCGACGGCGCGATGGCGCGGGCGCTGGGCGGCGGCACGAAGTTCGGCGGGGTGCTCGACTCGGTGTGCGACCGGATCGCGGACGGCGCGCTGCTGGCGGCCATCGCGTGGTACGCGTTCGAGGTGGCCGAGAGCAGGCCGCTCGGCGCGGCCGCGCTGATCTGCCTGGTGCTGGGCCAGGTCATCTCCTACATCAAGGCGCGGGCCGAGGCCTCCGGGCTGTCGGCGAACGTCGGGCTCGTCGAGCGGGCGGAACGGCTGATCATCGCGCTGGTCGGCACCGGTCTCACGGGGCTCGGTGTGCCCTACGCGGTCGACGTGGCACTGTGGCTGCTCGTGGCCGGTTCGGTCATCACGGTGGGGCAGCGGCTGGTCGCGGTGCGGCAGTCGGCGGCAGCGGAGGCGACATGAGTGTGGCGCAGCGGTTATCCGACCTCGTGTATGCCACCGGGTGGGGCGTCGTGCGGGGGATGCCGGAGCCGATGGCGAACGGGTTGTTCCGGGCCGCTGCCGACTTCGGCGCGCGGCGGAACGGGCCGGGCACCCAGCAGCTGCGCCGCAACTACGCGCGGGTGGTGCCCCAGGCCGGGCCCGCGGAGCTGGACGAGCTCGTCCGCGCAGGACTGCGGTCGTACGCGAGGTACTGGAAGGAGACCTTCCGCCTCCCCGGGATGGACCACAAGAAGATCTACCGGCAGGTGCAGGACGCGGTCGTCGGCCTGCCGTTGTTGACAGCGGCCCTTGAGCGCGGCAAAGGCGCGATCATGACCCTGCCGCACACCGGCAACTTCGACGTGTCCGGCATCTGGCTGGTCGGTTACCAGGGCTCGTTCACCACGGTCGCCGAACGGCTCAAGCCGGAGTCGCTCTACCAGCGGTTCGCCGGCTACCGCGAGTCGCTCGGGTTCGAGATCCTGCCCAGCGAGGGCGGCGCGTACCGGCTGCTGATCGAACGGCTGCGCGCCAACAAGATCGTGTGCCTGGTCGCCGACCGGGACCTGTCGAAGCGGGGGATCCCGGTCACCTTCTTCGGCGAGGAGACCAGGATGCCCGCCGGCCCCGCCCGGCTCGCCGCGGCCACCGGTGCTGAGCTCCTGGTCGCCGACAACACGTTCACCGAGGACGGCTGGGGCCTGCGGTTCCACACGCCGATCCACGTGCACGGCCGGGAGGACGTGGGCCCGGCGACACAGCGCATGGCCGACGGGTTCGCCGCCGACATCGCCAACCACCCCGCCGACTGGCACATGATGCAGAAGCTCTGGCTGGCCGATCTCGACGACGACCGGCGGAAGGCGCTGCAGGGATCGCGATGAAGATCGGCATCGTGTGCCCGTACTCCTTCGAGGTACCCGGAGGGGTGCAGTCCCACGTGCTCGACCTGGCGAAGGCGCTGCGCAAGCGCGGCCACCAGGTCGAGGTGCTCGCCCCGGCCGACGAGGACACCCCGCTGCCGGACTTCGTGCGTTCCGCGGGCCGTTCGGTCGGCATCCCCTACAACGGCTCGGTGGCGCGGCTGTCGTTCGGGCCCGTGTCCTACCGGCGGGTGCGCCGCTGGATCCGCGAGCACGACTTCGACGTGCTGCACCTGCACGAGCCGACGACACCGAGCCTGTCGCTGCTGGCGCTGATGATCGCCGACGGCCCGATCGTCGCGACCTTCCACACCTCCACCTCGCGGTCCCGCACCCTCTCCGCGTTCCAGCCGGTGCTGCGGCCGTTCCTGGAGAAGATCACCGCGCGGATCGCCGTGTCCGCGCTCGCCCGCCGCGTGCAGGTCGAGCACCTCGGCGGGGACGCCGTCGAGATCCCCAACGGTGTGGACGTCGAGTTCTTCTCCTCGGCCGAGCCACTGACCGGCTACCCCCGTGAGGGCGGCACGATCGGGTTCGTCGGCCGGTTCACCGAGCCGCGCAAGGGCATGCCGGTCCTGTTGTCCGCCATGAAGATCCTCGCGCCGGAGTTCCCGGAGCTGCGGCTGCTGGTGGTGGGCGGCGGTGACCAGGACGAACTGCGCCGCCAGGCGGGCGAGGAGCTGGCGGACCGGCTCGTGCTGCTGGGGCAGGCCGACGACGTGGTGAAGGCGCGGGCGCTGCGCAGCGTCGACGTGTACTGCGCGCCGAACACCGGCGGCGAGAGCTTCGGCATGATCCTCACGGAGGCGATGTCGGCGGGTGCGGCGGTGGTCGGCAGTGACCTCGACGCGTTCCGGCGGGTGCTTGACGACGGGCGGTCGGGCGCACTGTTCCCCGTCGGCGACCCGGTCGGTCTCGCCGAAGCGCTGCGCGGGATGCTGGTGTCTCCGCAGCGGCGGGCGTCGTTACGGGCGATGGCACGCAGGCGGGTGACGGCGTTCGACTGGACGGTGCTGTCCGGTCAGGTGCTGCGGGTCTACGAGCAGGCGATCGCCGCCGACCCGCGGCGGATCGTCGAGTCAGATGCCGGTCTCGAGTCTGGTGAGGTGTCGTGACAGCGTTGGTCGTCACGCTTGTCGTCGTTGTCGTTCTCGTCGCCATGGTGCTGGGTCTGTGGCTGGCCACCACCGCGAACCGGCTGGACCGGCTGCATGTGCGCACCGACGCGGCGTGGGCGGCGCTGGACGCGGCCCTGGCGCGGCGGGCGGTGGTGGCCCGTGCGGCCGCGGCGGCGATCCGGCTCGACGACGTGGGCGCGGACCGGTTGCGTGCCGAGGCAGAACGTGCCGAGCGCACTCCGCGCGAGGAGCGCGAGGAGGCCGAGAACCGGTTGTCGCTGCAGCTCGCGGCGGTCGACCGGGCCAAGCTGCCGTTGGCGCTTGCGGCCGAGCTGCTGGACGCCGAGCACCGCGTGATCATCGCCCGCCGCGTGCACAACGACGCGGTCCGCGACACCTTGACGCAACGGCGGCGCAGGCTGGTGCGGTGGCTGAAGCTCGCCGGGACGGCCAAGCAGCCGGAGTACTTCGAGATCGTCGAGCCGACCCTGTCCAGTGAGCCGGACGGTGCGCCGCTGCCCCGCCCGTCGGCGCGGGTGCTGCTGCTCGACGCCGAGCGCAGGGTGCTGCTGTTCAAGGGCCACGACCCGATCCGCCCCGACGCGCGGTTCTGGTTCACCGTCGGCGGCGGCGTCGAGCCGGGGGAGGACCTGCGGTCGGCCGCGCTGCGGGAGATGGCCGAGGAGACCGGCGTGAAGCTGTCCGACGACGCGCTCGTCGGCCCGGTGTGGCGGCGGCGGGTCGCGTTCAGCTTCGACGGCCGCACCTACGACGGCGAGGAGTGGTTCTTCGTGGCCGACCTCGCCGGCGGCGACGACGAGGTGCGGGTCGACACGTCCGGGTTCACCGAGCTGGAGGCTCGCACCGTCGACGGGCACAAGTGGTGGACGGTCGAGGAACTGCGCGCCACCGAGGAGACCGTGTACCCGGTGCAGCTGCCGTCGCTGCTGCCGGGCGTGCTGACGACGCAGTGGGACGGCACCGTGCGCACGGTCCGCTGAGCGTGCTGAAGGACCCCTTCGTCCAGTCGGACGTGCTGAAGGACCCCTTCGTGACGGTGGGCGTGATGAAGGGGTCCTTCAGTGCGGCGGTCCTACGTGAGCTGGGCGGCGAGTGACTCGGGCAGCGGGTCGTACCGGGAGAAGGTGCGCGTGAACGTGGCCGAGCCGGACGTGATGGAACGCAGGTCGATCGCGTACCGCAGCAACGACGTCGCGGGCACCTCGGCGCGCACCACGCTGTAGCCCGGGGTCCCGTCGGCCTCCGTGCCGAGCACGCGGCCGCGCCGGGACGACAGGTCGCCCAGCACGGTGCCGAGGTGCTCGTCCGGCAGCCGCACCGCCACCTCGTCGACCGGCTCCAGCAACGAGACGCGGCCGTTCGCCGCCGCGTCCTTCAACGCGAGCGACCCTGCCATCTGGAACGCCGCGTCGGAGGAGTCGACGCTGTGCGCCTTGCCGTCGAACAGGGTCACGCGCAGGTCGACCACCGGGTGGCCGGCCTGCAGTCCTTTCTCCAGCTGCGCCCGCACGCCCTTCTCGACCGACCCGATGAACTGCGACGGCACGGCCCCGCCCACGACCTTGTCGGCGAACTCGAACCCGGACCCGACCGGCAGCGGCTCGACCTCGATGTCGCACACGGCGTACTGGCCGTGCCCGCCGGACTGCTTGACGTGCCGCCCGTGCCCGCGTGCCTTGGCCGCGAACGTCTCGCGCAGCGAGACCTTCACCGGTTCGGTGTCGACGTCGGCGCCGCCTGCCCGCAGCCGGGCCAGCACCACGTCGGCGTGTGCCTCGCCCATGCACCACAGCACGAGCTGGTGGGTCTCGGCGTTGCGTTCCAGCCGCAGCGTCGGGTCACCGGCGACGAGCCGGGACAGGTTGCGGGACAACGTGTCCTCGTCGCTGCGGGTCTTCGCGACGATCGCCACCGGCAGCAGCGGTTCCGGCATCGTCCACGGCCGCATCAGCAGCGGCTCGTCGGGGCTCGACACGGTGTCGCCGGTTTCCGCCGAACCGAGCTTGGTCAGCGCGCAGATGTCGCCCGCGACGCAGTGGCTGACCTCGCGCAGGTTCGAGCCGAGCGGCGAGTAGATGTGTGCGACGCGCTCGTCGACGTCGTGGTCCTCGTGGCCGCGGTCGGCCATGCCGTGCCCGGAGATGTGCACCGGCCGCTCCGGCCGCAGCGTCCCGGAGAACACCCGGACGAGTGACACGCGCCCGACGTAGGAGTCGATGGCGGTGCGCACGACCTCGGCCACCAGCGGTCCGTCGGGGTCGGCGGAGATGTGCCCGCCGCCGGTGCCGACGTTGCCGCCGTGGACGTCGGTCACGTCCGGCACGGCGTGTTCCAGTGGGGACGGGAACGCGCCGGTCAGCGCTTCCAGCAGCTCGGCGAGGCCGACGCCGCTGGTCGCACACACGGGGATCACGGGGTGGAACGAGCCACGCGCGACGGCGGTCTCGAGGTCGCCGACGAGGGTTTCGGTCTCGATGTCCTCGCCTTCGAGGTAGCGCTCCATGAGGGTCTCGTCCTCGCTCTCGGCGATGATGCCCTCGATGAGTTCGTCGCGCGCCGCGTCGATCCGCGCGAGGTCGGCCTCGTCCGGCTCGCCGATCGTGGGCGGGAAGCCGTTCGAGTAGTCGAAGAAGCGGCGGGTGATGAGGCCCAGCAGGCCCGGTTTGCCCGCCGCCGGGAGGTAGAGCGGCAGCACACCCGCGCCGAAGGCCTCCTGGCAGGCCCGGATCTCAGCGGGGGCGTCGGCGCGCTGGTGGTCCAGCCGTGCGACGACCACGGCCCTCGGCATGCCGACCGCGGCGCACTCCTCCCACAGTGCGATGGTCGCGGGGTCCACGCCCTCGGCCGCGCACACGACGAACAGCGCGGCGTCCGCGGCGCGCAGGCCGGCCCGCACCTCGCCGACGAAGTCCGCGTACCCGGGGGTGTCGATCAGGTTGATCTTGACGTCGTTGTGCACCAGCGGGGCGACGGACAACCCGACCGAACGCTGCTGGCGCTGCGCCGCCGGATCGTGGTCGCAGACGGTGGTGCCGTCGGTGACCGAGCCCGCCCTGCTGATCACACCGGCGGCGGTGAGCAGGGCTTCTGTGAGAGTGGTCTTCCCGGAGCCGGACGGCCCGACGAGAACGATGTTCCGCACTTTGGCCGGGTCGCCTACAGCGACCGCGGCTCCGCCGCTGCCGTTGTCGGAATTCTTACTGGCCATTGCCACTCACCCTTTCCACCACTGACCGCGCTGTCAGCCGGAGCTTGGAGTGTTCGTTATGTGCTCGATCTCACACCTGTTTACCAGGTCGGACAACCCCAACCAGTGAAGTGGCCTGGCGAGATACCTCCGAATTGGCACGCTGGTAGAGGCCACATCGCGCCTAGACTGGTCGGTGAATCCACATAGGAAGGACAGTCAGGTGACCGAGGTTTCGACCACTCCGGAGACGGGCACGGCGCGTGTCAAGCGAGGCATGGCGGAGATGCTCAAGGGCGGCGTGATCATGGACGTGGTCACCGCCGAGCAGGCGAAGATCGCCGAGGACGCGGGTGCGGTCGCCGTGATGGCGCTCGAGCGCGTGCCCGCGGACATCCGCGCGCAGGGCGGCGTGGCCCGCATGAGCGACCCCGACCTGATCGACGGGATCATCAACACCGTCTCCATCCCGGTGATGGCCAAGGCCCGCATCGGCCACTTCGTCGAGGCGCGGGTCCTGCAGTCGCTGGGTGTCGACTACATCGACGAGTCCGAGGTGCTCACCCCGGCCGACTACGCCAACCACATCGACAAGTGGCAGTTCACCGTGCCGTTCGTGTGCGGTGCGACGAACCTGGGCGAGGCGCTGCGCCGGATCACCGAGGGCGCCGCCATGATCCGCTCCAAGGGCGAGGCGGGCACGGGCGACGTGTCCAACGCGACCACCCACATGCGCAAGATCCGCGGCGAGATCAAGCGGCTGACGTCGCTGCCCGAGGACGAGCTGTTCGTCGCCGCCAAGGAACTGCAGGCGCCGTACGAGCTGGTCAAGGAGGTGGCGCAGCTCGGCAAGCTGCCGGTGGTGCTGTTCACCGCGGGCGGCATCGCGACCCCGGCCGACGCGGCGATGATGATGCAGCTCGGCGCAGAGGGCGTGTTCGTCGGCTCCGGCATCTTCAAGTCGGGCGACCCGGCCAAGCGCGCGGAGGCGATCGTGAAGGCGACCGCGTTCCACGACGACCCCGACGTGATCGCGAAGGTGTCGCGTGGCCTCGGCGAGGCCATGGTCGGCATCAACGTCGAGGACGTGCCGGAGCCGCACCGGCTCGCCGACCGCGGCTGGTAGCCCCCCGCTCCCGAGCGGGCCGCCGGTGTCTGGACTGAGCGAGCAG
Source organism: Actinophytocola algeriensis (assembly GCF_014203735.1). Lineage (GTDB taxonomy): Bacteria > Actinomycetota > Actinomycetes > Mycobacteriales > Pseudonocardiaceae > Actinophytocola > Actinophytocola algeriensis. Next base: position 601,565 of record NZ_JACHJQ010000005.1, read on the forward strand.
CGGAGGCGCCGGGAGCGAAGCGACCTCGCCGAGCAGCGCAGGGAGGGAAGATACCGGGTCAAGGCCTGCGAGCGCCGAGCGGAGCGAGGCAATGTCACGTGTGCTCGGACACCATCACCGAGAAGGTGCCGGGTTCGAGCGCCTCGAAGACGTGCGGGAGGTCGCCCGGGTAGGCCACGTAGTCACCCGGGCCGACCTCCACCGGGTCGTCGGTGAGTCCGAGCCGTGCTCGGCCGGCGCAGAGCACGACGTGCTCGACCACGCCGGGCATGTGCGGCTCGGACGTGCGGACCGAACCCGGCTCGGCGGAGATCAGGTAGATGTCGCGGCGTGCGTTGGGCGGGCACGCGGACAGGACCGTCGCGATGTAGTCGGCCCGCTCGGAGAACACGGCAGGGCCCTCGCCCGCGCGGATGACCTGGACCGTCGGGCGCGCGGGTTCGACGAGCCTGCTGAACGGCACGTCGAGCGCGACGCCAAGCGCCCACAGGGTCTCCACGCTCGGGTTGCCGTTCCCGGACTCCAGCTGCGACAGCGTGGACTTGGCGATGCCCGCCCGTTTCGCCAGCTCGGACAGCGACAGACCGGCGCGTTCCCGCTCGCGGCGCAGCGAGGACGCGATGGCCTCCAGTGGCGCCTGTGCCATGGGTAGTCTCCCGTGTTCGGTATGTAAGACCGATCGTTCGCCTTGACGAACGGTTCGTTCGGTGTTCATTCTAGAAGACATGCGTTCGATCTGGCGAACACTCACTCCCTCCCTCCAACGGGACACGCTGGCCATGGCCGGTGCGATCGCGGTCGTCGGCGTGTCGTTCGGTGCGATCGCCGTGGCGAGCGGCATGGACTGGTGGATACCGAGCGCGCTGTCCGTGCTGGTCTTCGCGGGTGGCTCGCAGTTCATGGTGGTCGGCGTCGTGGCCGCGGGCGGCGGGCTGGTCGCCGCCGTGGCGGGCGCGCTGCTGCTCAACGCCCGGCACCTGCCGTTCGGGCTGGCCCTCGGCGACATCATGGGCCGCCGCCCGCTCGCGCGGATCGTCGGCTCGCACCTGCTCATCGACGAGTCAGTGGCGTTCGCGATGGCGCAGAAGAACGACTCGGCCCGCGCACGGGCGGTGTTCTGGTTCCTCGGCACGACGGCGTTCGTCGTGTGGAACCTCGGCACGATCGTCGGGGCGGCGGCCGGGCAGGTCATCGGCGACACGGACGCCTACGGGCTGGACGCGGCGTTCCCCGCCGCGCTGCTGGCCCTGGTGCTGCCCGCGCTGAAGAACGCGAGGACGCGCAACGTGGCGCTGCTCGGCGCGGTGGTCTCACTGGCCACGACGCCGTTCCTGCCGGCCGGGGTGCCGGTGCTCTTGTCGCTGGCCGGACTGGTCGTGCTGGTCCCGGCGCCGAAGAAGAACGAAGAGGTGGCGGCATGACGATCACCGCGATCCTGGTCCTCGCGGCCGGTACCTACGCGTTCCGGCTGGCCGGGCCGCTGCTGCGGGCCCGGCTGGCCAAGGCCCACGGCGGTGAGGCCGCGCTGCCGCCCCGGCTCGCCGAGGTGCTGTCCACCGCCGCCACCGTGCTGCTGGTCGCGCTCATCGCCACGTCCTCGCTGACCGACGCCGGATCCTTCGCCGGGATCGCGCTGCCCGCGGGTGTCCTGGCGGGCGGGGTGCTGGCGTGGCGCAAGGCGCCGTTCGTCGTCGTGGTCGTGGCGGCCGCCGTGGTCGCGGCCGGGCTGCGGGCGCTCGGCGTGCCGTAAGTAAGCTGAACGGAATCACAGGAGGTCAACAGGTGTCCGCTGGTCCGCTGATCGGTGTGCTCGCGCTGCAGGGAGACGTGCGCGAGCACCTCGCCGCGCTCGAGGAGAGCGGCGCGCGTGCGACGGCTGTCCGCAGGCCGGCCGAGCTGTCCGAAGTGGACGGTCTGGTCCTGCCGGGCGGCGAGTCGACGACCATGTCCCGGCTGCTCGACATCTTCGAACTGCTGACCCCGCTGCGCGAGCGCATCGCCGCGGGCATGCCCGCGTACGGGTCGTGCGCGGGCATGATCCTGCTCGCGAGCAAGGTGCTCGACGGTCGCGAGGACCAGCACCAGCTCGGCGGGCTCGACATGATCGTCCGGCGCAACGCCTTCGGGCGGCAGGTCGACTCGTTCGAGGAGGACCTCGAGTTCACGGGTGTCAGCGACGTCGGCGACGGCGGTCCGGTGCACGCGGTGTTCATCCGCGCACCGTGGGTCGAGTCCGCGTCACCGCAGGTCGAGGTGCTCGCCCGGGTGAGTGACGACCCGGAGGTCCCTGGTGGTGAAGTGGCCGCCGGTAGGATCGTCGCGGTCCGGCAGGGATCCGTGCTGGCCACGGCGTTCCACCCGGAGCTGACTGGGGATACGCGCGTACACAGGCTGTTTGTCGAAATGGTGGAGGGTAAACCGTGAGCGGCCACTCAAAATGGGCCACAACCAAGCACAAGAAGGCCGCACTCGATGCCAAGCGGGGCAAGCTCTTCGCCAAGCTGATCAAGAACATCGAGGTCGCCGCGCGGACCGGCGGGGGTGACCCCGACGGCAACCCGACGCTGTTCGACGCCATCCAGAAGGCGAAGAAGAACTCGGTCCCGCAGGACAACATCGAGCGCGCCCGCAAGCGCGGCGGTGGCGAGGAGGCGGGCGGCGCCGACTGGCAGACGATCATGTACGAGGGCTACGGCCCCAACGGCGTCGCCGTGCTGATCGAGTGCCTCACCGACAACCGCAACCGCGCCGCGAGCGAGGTCCGCACCGCGATGACCCGCAACGGCGGCAACATGGCCGACCCGGGCTCGGTGGCGTACCTGTTCAACCGCAAGGGCGTCGTGCTCCTGCCGAAGAACGAGCTGTCCGAGGACGACGTGCTGATGGCCGTCCTCGAAGCCGGTGCCGAGGAGGTCAACGACCTGGGCGAGAGCTTCGAGGTCGTGTCCGAGGCCACCGACCTGGTCGCGGTGCGCACGGCGCTGCAGGACGCGGGCTACGACTACGAGTCGGCGGAGGCGAGCTTCCTGCCGTCGGTCAGCGTCGCGCTCGACGCCGACGGCGCGCGCAAGGTGTTCCGCCTGATCGACGCGCTCGAGGACAGCGACGACGTGCAGAACGTGTATGCGAACTTCGACATTTCCGACGACGTGATGGCCGAGGTTGATGCATAACCCGCACTTACCGCCGCCGCCACGGCTCGACGCCGGCGTGCTCGCCGGCGTCGTCGCGTGGCGGCTGGTGGTCGCGGCGTGTGCGTTCACCGGCTTCGGCGCGGCCTTCGCGATGATGTCCGACCCGTGGCCCGCCCTGTCCCAGCAGGCGAGCCTGTTCACGGGCCTGGTGTACCTGGGGCTGGCGCTGTACCCGCTGTTCACCGGCGGCCGCACGCACGAGCCCGCGTCGCCGTGGCTGCGCGGCGCGGTGTGCGTCCTGCTGCTGCTCGTCGCGATCACGTACCAGATGCTGATGGGCGGGGACGTCGACGACACCTACTCGCTGTTCGAGCACGTCATCACGCCGCTGGTCGTGCTCGCCGACTGGGTGCTGGTCGGCCGCAGCCAGGCGCGCGTGCGCTGGTGGCACCCGGTGTCGTGGCTGGTGTTCCCGCTGGCCTACCTCGTGTACTTCATGGCGGCAACGCCGCCGCTCTACGGCGGTTTCCTCGACCCCGACAGCAGCGTGTTCGGAGGCATGGTCATGTTCTTCGCGCTGGCGGCGCTCGCCACCGGGTACCTGCTGTACGGGATCGCCAAGGTGAAGGCCCTGCAGTGGCAGGTCGCCCAGGTAGCACCGGAGGTGCACGGATGACCGCGGGGTTGGGCGAGGAGGAGCGGCGGCTGCGGGATCACTTCATCGCGCAGTCCAACGCGCACGGCGCCGCGATCGTGGAGGTCCCCGGCGACGAGCGACACGCGCCGTACACGTTCTCCGTGGGTGCGTGGCGGCGGTTCCACGTGCCGGAGGCGGTGACGATCGGCCTGCCGGAGGGCGCGGGTGAGCTGCTCGTGCGGAACTACGTGCGCCGCGCGGGCGAGGGGGAGCAGTTCCGCCCTGGCTCGGTGTGGGACGACCTCCTCGAAGGTGTGCTGGTCACCGTCGAGACGGTCAGCAAGGGTCACTACTTCACCTACTTCGGCAGCGTCTTCCTCCTCCACCCGGACGGCGACTTCGACGCGATCCAGCTGATCACCGCCACCCCGGACGACGCGTGGCCGTGGGAACCCGAGGCGCCGGAGGGTTTCGACCGCTGGCAGCCGCTGCTCACCCGGAGCCACGCCGTGGAGAGCTGGACCCCCGGCGTCGACGGCCCCTGAGGAAGCCCCCGATGCCGTACCACGGCCGGTGAGCGTGGTCCAATACCGGCGTGACCTCGGCCATCCACATCGGACCGCTCGCCGCCGCACACGCCGGTGAGGTCCTGACCGTCCAGCGCGCCGCGTACGTCACCGAGGCACAGCACTACGACGCGCCGCGCATCCCGCCGCTCACCGAGACCCTCGACGAACTGCGGGCGGACCTGATGGCGGGCGTGCTGGCGATCGGCGCGTGGACGGGCACCCGCCTCGCCGGTTCGGTCCGCGGCCGGATCGACGGCGACCGCATGGAGGTCGCGCGGTTCTCGGTCGCGCCGGACCTGCAGGGACAGGGGATCGGCGGGGCACTGCTGGCGGCGGTCGAGGAGGCTGCGCCCGCCGAGGTTCGCGTCTTCTGGCTCATCACCGGTGCGGAGAGCGAGGACAACCTGCGCCTGTACCGCAGGGCGGGGTACGAGGTCGTCGCGAACACCACCGACGCGGTCGGCGTCGCGTTGGTGGTGCTGGAGAAACTCCGCGCTGCCTGACCATCGCAAGCGACTGTCCTGTTAGGACTCCAGTGCGGACGGACCGCACATTTCGGGCTATGACCGGATTTCCAGGACCGAGGGGAACCGGTGCGGACCCCACACGTCCAAGGAGCGGGCGAGGCGTCGCGTACCCTCAGCGCGTCGCGGCCCGACGACGAAGGCGACCCGGATGATCATCTATGGCTGGAAGACGTACGTCCAGGTGCTGGCTGTGCTCCACCTGGTGTGCAGCCAGTGCGGCAACAACGCAGAACACGTGCTGCGCAAGCTGACCACGAAGTTCACGCTGTTCTGGATCCCGCTCTTCCCCATCAACAAGAAGCACACGACGTTCTGCACCGCGTGCGAGAACGAGCAGAAGATCCCGGGAGCGCAGGCGCAGCAACTGGTCGCGTCGGGCGGTATGGGCATGCAGGCACCCGGGATGCCGGGACCGGGCATGCCACCGCCGGGCATGCCACCGCCGGGGATGCCCGCGATGGCCGGGCCGGGGATGCCGCCCGGAACTCCGCCGCCGGGGATGCCGGGACCGGGGACGCCGCCGCCGGGGATGCCTCATCCTGGGATGGGCTATGGGATGCCGGGGCCGGGGATGCCGCCGCAGGGTCCGCCGCCTCCGGGTTACGGACCGCAGGGACCTCGGCCCGGCATGGGCATGCCGCACGGGCAGCCGCCGTACCCGCCGCAGGGCTACCCGCCTCCGCCGCCGGGGCACTACGGCCCGCGCTGACCCACGCCTGCGAGCCGTCGTCCCGCACCGGGTTCGCCTACCTGGGTTCCTCGCGGCCCGTTGCTTCTCCTGTGTTCGACCGCAGGTCTTCGTCTGGGGTCACCGACGTTGGCAGGGGTGTGGACCAGGTGCGATCGTCGATGGCACCCTGGTTCCGACGCGAGATCACCGGGTCGCGGAGCGGTCGAAGAACTACCGCTACTCGACCAACCTGCAGGTTGCCATCGACGCAGACACCCGACTCGTGATCTCCACCGGCGACCCCCAGCCGGGCAACCGCAACGACTGCGCCGTCTACCGGGATTCGGCATCGCCGAGCGCCTCGCCGGACGGCCGGTGATGGCCGACGGCCGACACCAGGGCAACCCCCGGCGTGATCATGCCCTACCGCAAACCCGCGACGGCAGCGAACTGCCCGACCGGAAAGACGACCTCAACGCTGTTCACCGCAAGGTTTGGGCTCGTGTCGAGCACGCCCTGGCCGTATTGAAGAACTGGAAGGTGCCTTCACAACCTCACCATCACCGGTTGAACACAGCGTGATCTTGCTCGCGAACATCCTGCGACGCCACGACGAACAAGCCTAATGTCCGCTTCTGTATCCCGTTTGCGGTCGGTCGACGGGCGTCGACCCCATCAGGCCGCACGGACGGAGCGCTGCGGACAGTAAGGTCGTCAACGTGGTGAGCGCACCGGTGGATAGGCACGTAATCGTCGTCGGAGCCGGCATCGTCGGCGCGTCGGTGGCTTATCACGCCTCCCGGGCGGGCGCCACTGTGACGTTGGTCGACGCCGGGCGGCCAGGCGCCGGCGTGACGGCGGACTCGTTCGCTTGGGTCGCAGCGTCTGGCATGCGTACCGGTCCGGCGGCCGGGCTGCGGGCCACCGCGACGAAGGAGTACCTCCGCGTTGAGGCCGAGTTGCCGGGACTCCCGGTGATCTGGTCCGGCTCTCTGAGCTGGCGCGCGGAGGGCGGCGTACCGGAGGCCGGGCCCGGGCAGGAGATCGTGGACACGGCCGCCGTGATGACGCTCGAGCCCAACCTTCGGCAGCCCCCCGAGTGGGCCATATGGGCACCCGGCGACGGCGCCGTCAACCCGGTGGGCGTGACCGAGCGGCTGGTCGCCGGCGCCCGCGCCCACGGCGCCCGGGTACATCTGGACACCGCGGTCACCGCGGTCCGCCGGGACGCAGCGGGCCAGGTTGCCGGGATCGAGACGGCCGTAGGACCCATATCTGGTACGACTGTGGTGTTGGCGGCCGGTGTTGCCACGGCCGCGCTGGGCGCGTCTCTCGGCGTGCGTGTCCCGGTCGAGCCGTCGTCGTGCCCGCTCTTCCGGCTTCACGCCCCGGCCGGTCTGGTCCGCACCGTGGTCAACACCCAGGACTTCGATCTCCGGCAGGTCGCTGCGGGCCAACTGATCGCCGCCGCAGACTCGCCCGAACGGACCCTCGCCGCCGTCCGGTCCACCTTCTGCGGCGCCGAGAGCGTCGAGTTGCTCAACACACGACGCGGAGCACGTCCCATGCCGGCCGACGGTGAGCCGATCGTCGGTCCGGTCGCCGAGGTACCCGGTCTCTACCTGGCGGTGATGCACGCGGCGGTCACGCTTGCCCCGGCCGTGGGCCGCCTCATCGCGCGGGAGTTGGTCGACGGCATCGCCGAGTCGGCGTTGTCGGGGTGCCGCCCCGATCGATTCTAGTCCCGCGCCAGCTGCACAGCACGATCATTTCGTAGTTCAGAGAAGCTGCCGGATCAGCCAGGTCACGGCCTGCACATGGTGGGCGACAACTGGCTCGTGGCGTCGGGAGATCTCGTTGGCCGCGTGCTGATACAGGTCGACCAGGTAGTCGTAGTGTGGGTGGTGTTCGGAACCGTCACGACGGCGGAAGGTGCGTAGCGGAGCGACAGCGCGTGTCGGTCGATCACGACAGGGACGCGATCCGCAACTCGGTTGCCGGCGTGTCCGATCAGGTGGGCGAAGGCCCGGACCTCCCAGCGCGGTGCGGGCGTGCAGGACGGTGGCGGCGATGAGCAGGTTGGCGACCCACGCCTGCTGTGGTGAGTGGACCGCGATCATGCCTGCGCCCAAGTGCGCGTCACCGCCAGCGATGGCGACCGCCACGCGGTGAGCATTGATATACCAGCGCAGGCCGCGGCGGACTTCGGCAGCTCCCAGTGCTGGACGATGTTGCGGTAGTGCACGGGATAGGACCGGAACCACGGATGGTCCGCAATGGACATCCTGTCTCCCAGCAGCGGGTCAGCTGCCGGTTGGGGGCATCGAGTCAGGGCCGATTTTGGTGCTCGATCCGTGTGAACAGGTCACGGTCGTGGGGACCAGCTCGATGGTGGTGCACGGACCCAGTTGGCGGGTGAGGACGTGCAGCGCGGTTCGGATGAACGCTTCGGGATCGTCGTGCTCGGTGCCGATGCGCACCCCGTACACCGAGGAGGCAAGCCCGCCACCGGTCCGTTCCTGCAGCGCCAGTCGCAACCGCCGCCCCACACTCTCCGGGCGTTCGTCGGGATCGATCCCGAGCTCGGTGAACCAGCCGGTGATCACGGTGACGACGTCACCGGCGGGCCTGCTGGAGACGCTCTGCCTCGGCCCGGTCATCCCGTTTGCGCTGTGCCAGCACCGCGAAGTTGGTCGGCTTCTCCACTGCGGTGAGGATCAACTCTTTGGTGGTGTCCAGATCACCGTAGTCCTCGAACTCGGCGATCACCGCCGCCTGCTCCATGGTGAGGTCGTACTTGTCAGCGGCCGTCGCGGCCAGCTCACTGTCCCCGACCCGAAGCGAGTCCTCGACCACCCGCTTGGACCGGCTTCGGCGCCGCGCGATCGCCATCACGGACAACCCCAGCAACCGCAACTGGTGGTGTGCCCGATACACATCGCCACGGGTCATCGGCATCCGATGGTCGTTCTCGCCGAGTTGGTGTTCGCAGCTGTCCCTCGGTCACCACCAGGTTCCCCGACCCGACCCGATGAGCCAGGATCGGTGCACGCACACCCTCGCTTCCTGATATCGCGCACACCCTCCTTATCCGGGACCGCGTTCTCCTGCCGCACGTTCGGCCCGGTGACCAACGATCCCGGTGATACCCACCGGGTCGAGGTTGCGGAAAGGGCGAGTGACGTGAACCGAACGCCCAGAGCTGTCCGACGTGGACTATGGGCCTCGCGGTTCGAACGGCATCCGCACGAAACCCATCTCCTCCGCTGGGGTCGGTGCCAGCGAGCTTGGCTATCGCGACGAGGCCACTCTCATAGGCTTCGTGCGTGTCCTCCCAGCCTGTGGGCGCGGTGTTCACGCGGTGGCCTTTACGTGGTCATCGCCAGTTCGTCAAGCGGTCGCGCGAAGGCGCCGCGGATGTGGCGGCGGCGTCCACAGCGGAGTGACCGCATGTGTGTGCCACGTGGACAACCCCGGCCCAGCCGTCATCGCGTTCCGCTGCGCGACTCGACCTCGCGACCGATACCTCGAACGAGGAGCATTTCTCTGCCGGAGGTGTCATCGCCCCGGTGGGTACTCGACTCGACTATCTTGTCAAAGGTAGTACCTTTGCGGCAAGGTGTGCCCACACGCCCGAGAGCCGGGCCGGCGACGAAAACAACGGAGTTGTCGTGGAAGCGATCGAACCGCAGTTCGGCACCCTCACGCTGTTACTGATGGCGGCCGGCGCCGTAGCCGTGTTGTTGTTCCTGATCATGAAGGTGAAGCTGCACGCCTTCATCGCGCTGGTTCTGGTGAGCGTGCTGACGGCGATCGTCGTCGGGTTCGCGCCCGCCGACATCCCCGGCGTGTTGATGTTCGGGTTCGCCGACACGATCGGCTCGGTGGCGCTGCTGGTGGCGTTCGGCGTCATGCTCGGCCGGTTGCTGGAGGTGACCGGCGGCGCGCAGACACTCGCGGACACGCTCATCGGCCGGTTCGGCGAGAAACGCGCCCCGCTGGCGTTGGGTGTCGCGTCCCTGCTGTTCGGGTTCCCGATCTTCTTCGACGCCGGGCTCGTCATCTTCGTCCCGATCATCCTCACCGTGGCGCGGCGCTTCGGCGGGTCCGTGCTCTTCTACGCGCTGCCTGCGGCGGGGGCGTTCGCCGCGATGCACGCGATCGTCCCGCCGCACCCCGGGCCTGTCGCCGCGGCGAACCTGATCGGCGCCAACGTCGGACTCACGCTGCTCGTCGGCATTCCGATCGCGGTCGTGGCGTGGTATGTCGGCGTCATGCTGGTCAGCCGATTCCTCGGCGCCAGGGTCACCGTGTCGGTTCCGGACGTGATCTTCGGTGAGGTGGAGGACGGCCAGGACAGTGACGGCCAAAGTGGAAGCGACGGTGCGGACGCGCTCGCCCGGCGGACGCCGTCCTTTGGCACCGTCCTCACCTTGCTGCTCATCCCGCTGGTGCTGATCTCGTTCAACACCGTGCTCACGACGCTGGTGGACAGCGGCGTGCTCGCCGAGGGGCAGGCCTGGGTCGGGTTCCTGAGCTTGGTCGGCGTAACCCCCGTCGCCCTGATGATCACTGTCATCGCCGCGATCCTGGTCCTCGGCCGCCGCAACGCCTCAATGGCGACCGTCAGCAAGATCCTCGACCAGGCACTCGGCCCGGTGTGCGCGATCATCCTGATCACCGGCGCCGGCGGGATGTTCGGCGGTGTGCTCGAGCTCAGCGGCATCGGCGACGCACTGAGCGGGAGCCTGTCCGATCTCGGCATCTCCCTGATCCTGCAGGCGTTCATCATCGCGACCCTGCTCCGCGTCGCACAGGGCTCTGCCACCGTCGCGCTCACCACGACCGGCGGGCTGATCGCGGCAACGGTAGCCGACGCCGGCCTGAGCGACTTCAAGCTGACTCTGCTCGTGGTCGCCATCGCGGCGGGCGCCACCGTGCTCTCGCACGTCAACGACTCCGGCTTCTGGCTGGTGAGCCGACTGTTCGGAATGGACGAGAAGACCACGCTGAAGACCTGGACGGTCATGGAGACGACGCTCGGCCTGTCCGCGTTCGTCATCGCCTCCGGCCTGTGGCTGGTCACCTGATCCCGGTATGGGTCAGGTGTCCGAGTCACCCCGCCCGGACACCTGACCCATCTCGTTGGTCACCTCGACACAGATCGCCGTCATCGCGGCCCTGGCGACCTCCGACTCGCCGCCGGCGACCGCCTCGGCCACCACGAGGTGCAACCGGCGGGCCTCTGCCTTGGGCCGGGCCGGCATCAGATGGTGGCGCGTACGCCCGCGCAAGACCTCCTCCACGACATCGGCGAGACCGGCGAACATGGCGTTGCCCGACGCATCCAGCAGCAGCCTGTGGTAGGCGATGTCGTGCTCAAGGAACGTCGTGAGGTCACCCGCCGCACCGGCCGCCTCCATCTCCGCGCCGAGCTCGACGATCCGGTCCCGCTGCCGATCGACAGCGTGCCGCGCGGCGAGCGCGGCGGCCGGGGGCTCGATCGCACTACGCAGCTGCGAGAGCTGGTGCAGCTGCGTACCGCGCTCCGGCCCGGCCAACCGCCACCTGATCACCGCGCGGTCGTAGTTGTCCCACTGGTCCTTCGACAGCACCGTGACCCCGGTGCGCCGGCGGCTCGCGACCAACCGCATGGAGGCGAGCACCTGGACCACCTCCCTGGCTACGGTGCGCGACACGTTGAACTCCTGCTGCACCCACTCCAGGTTCACCGTCGATCCCGGTGTGAGGGAGCCGGAGATGATGAGCGGCCCGAGCTTGGCGAGGACCTCCTCGTGCAGCGTCGCCATGTTCCTCAGCCTACCGACGGACGGAGCACCCCGTGACCACCAGTTTCCATGTCGTCGTGATGGGCGTCGCCGGTTCGGGCAAGAGCACTGTCGCCCACCACCTCGCCGAGGAGTTCGGGCTGCGGATCGCCGAGGCCGACGAGTTCCACCCCCCGGCGAACATCGCGAAGATGTCCAGCGGCGAGCCGCTGACCGACGACGACCGCTGGCCCTGGCTCGAGGAACTCGCGCGGTGGATGGCCGACCGGCTGGCCGAGGCGACGTCCACGGTCCTCGCCTGCTCGGCCCTCAGACGGTCCTACCGCGACGTGCTCCGCCGCCCGGTGCCGGACACCTTCTTCCTTCACCTGCACGGCGGCAAGGACCTCCTGTACCGGCGGATGCGACGGCGCGACCACTTCATGCCGCCCGCGTTGCTCCGCTCGCAGTTCGAGACCCTGGAGCCGCTCGACCCGGACGAGCACGGCGCCGCGCTCGACGTCGCGCCGGCCGCCGACGAACTGCTCCGGCAGGCGGTGCGCCTCGTCCGGCCACTCGTCCCCGCCCGACGGGACACACCGCGGAGCTGAACAGCCCGGAGCTTCCAGTAGGGATCATTCCGTAGTAGTCGTAGAGCCCGGCGACGACGTCACGTCGGATCACCAGGTCGGGGTCGTAGCCCGGACCTCCGGCCACGTGCTCGCGATCCTTGTCGATGTGCACCGCGTCGTCGACGCTCGACACCGCGTCCACCGGGATGAGCACTTTCTGCTTGCCCATGCCGAGAAACCCGCCGGAGCCGATCTGCAGCAGACGGACCCGGTGCTCCTCTTCATCGATGACCAGTTGGATGTGTTTGACGCCGAGCTTGAGCGAATTTTCATTGCTGGGTGGCAGTTCGCTGGGCACAGCTGCGAGGCACGTGCTGCTGGCGATTTACTACACCGTCGACGTTGGACGCGAGCGGGTGATCGTTGTGAGGGGGCGCGATGAAGTGCTCTACGCCACCACGACGTCTGCGCACTTCGGGGATCGCGGATCGTCTCGGCGCCACGTGGGAACACGCACTCGTTCGTCTGCCCCTACCACCGATGGGTGTACGGCTCGACGGGTGGCTACGCGCTGCACGGCAGATGGGTCCGTGCTTCCCCACTGAGCAATACCGGCTCACCCCGGTCGCGGTTCGCGAAGTCGCTGGCCTGGTATTCATCTGCCTGGCCGCCGACCCGCCGCCGTGCGAGCCCTTCGCCCAAGCCCTCGTCCCGCAACTGCGCCCGCACGGACTGGCCAACGCACGAATCGCCGCACGTGACCGGTACCGGGTGGCAGCCAACTGGAAACGGTGGTGGAGAACAGTCGCGAGTGCTATCACTGCGAAAACCATCCCGAGTTTCTGCGGTCGAACTTCGAGCTCGGAATGTACGGGTACCGGATCGCGCGGGTCCCGCTGCGCGAGGGCTACGTCACCGAGACCCTTGACGGATGCACGGTAGGCCCGATGATGGGCACCCTGACCGGCACTGACACCGGCTCCCTGCGCGTGATCGCGCTACCCACCCTCTTGTTGGCCCACGCTAACTGCGACTACGCCATGACCACCGCGATCACTCCCGGTCGACGTGGGCACACCGATGTCGAGGTGACCTTCCTGGATCGGCCTGGACCGCTCTCTCCGCTGGTGGAGGGACCATTGATGGCGTTTCACGAGTGGTACATGGCCCAGCTGGGGACCAGGGCCAGCGTCCGGAGCGACGAATGACGATTCGTCGCAGCAGGTGCTTCATTACGTGCCAGATGTCGCGGGAACGCCACGTATGCGCAGAGCCTCACGGGGTACGGAGATGACGTGAACCGACTTGGTCAACTACTGCGAGTGACTATCCCCCCAGCGCTAGAACCACCACGTGCAGCGGTAGGCAACGGCTCGAGCCTCGGCGAGGCCACGGCGGGCGTGCTTATCTCCGTGCAGGCGTGGCCGCGCGGGTTCAGGGAAGAGTTGGTCAGCATTGTCGAGATGGATCGTCGAACCGTGGCCCTTGTACTCACCGAGGTGGACGCGCAAGCAGCCGACGCCGCCCGCGCGGCGCGAATCAGGACGCTGGCGGACGGGCTCCACAACGTGTTCGAGTCCGAGCACCGAGCGCTCAGGCGTCTGCTCCTGTGGGTTGCCGCGCGCCTGGCAGCTGGTCGGCCCTCCCCGGTCGACGGCTGCCGACTCAGCCATCGCTGCTTGCGCACGTCAGAGGCAGCGTGGCCGCTCCGGCACACGTCGGGATCGGTCCGGTGAAGGATGGCGGACGGGGTCGGGCGGACTCACGTGACGACACAGGCGAACGTGGCTCCTCGGCTCATCCGTCGGCGGTCCTGCTCGCGGTCGCTGGATCGGCGGTCGTGGCCACCGCTTTCGGCATGGCTCGCTACGGCTACGGCCTGCTGCTGCCCGATATCCAGGACGATCTCGTTCTCACCCCGACCACGCTCGGGGCGATTGGAACGCTTGCGTACGCTGCCTATGTCCTCACGACGACCCTGGTCAGCCGGTGTGTCGTCCGTATCGGTCAACGGGGGACGGTGGTGGTCGGCGGACTGCTCGCAGCAGCAGGGACGGTCATCATCGCCATGGCTCATGATCCCGTCCTCCTGGCTGTGGGCGTAGGGACCGCGGGCGCGAGCGCGGGCCTCGTACAACCTCCGTTCGCCGACGCCGTTGACCGGCTGCCCGCGACGATCCGCGCCCGCACGCTGGCGACGATCAGCTGTGGCACCGGATGGGGCGTGGCAGTCGCCGCCCCGATCGCCATCGCGGCAGGCGACGAGTGGCGAAGCGCCTACCTCGGCTTCGCCGCCTGCGTCGCCATGAGCACGCTGTTCGCTGCATACGTCCTGTCGCCCCACCGTGCCGGCGATCGAACAGCGCACCCCTCGGCGCCGGACGCTCCGCCGGGCGGACGCCGTGTGTCACGACCTGGCAACGCTGCCACGCCCATGCTTGTTGGCGCCCTGCTCGTCGGGCTCGGCAGCGCCCCGTTCTGGACCTTCGCCGTCGACACCGTGCGCGACGCCGGCCTCGACCAGACAGCAGGACGCATGCTGCTCGGCGTGACCGGTGTCGCCAGTGTCCTGGCGATGGGCACCGCCGACGTGATCCGGCGGCTGGGGGCCACCCGGACGTTCGTACTCTGCGCGCTCCTGGAGGCAACGGGCAAAGCGACGATCGGACTGGCGCCGAGCCAGGTCGGAGTCGTACTGATCGCCGCGGCTGCGTTCGGCGCCGCCTACAGCATGCTCGTGAACGTCTCAGTCCTCTGGGGCACGCGGCTCTACCCCGAGCAACCCTCGGTCGGGTCGGCCAAGGCGGTCGGCGCCCAAGCCATAGGTCTCCTCTGCGGCCCGGTGCTCGGCGGTGTCATCGCCGACGCAATCGGCCTCACCGCCACCCTCCTGAGCGGTGCTGCCGTCGTCCTCGTGGCCGCGTTCTTCGCGCCCCGCGGAGACGTCATCCAGAACGCCGCCCGATGACACCGCCCCCGGTTCTTCCTTCACGGGGCGCTGCTCGCACCCGTCGACTCGGGGACGCTCAAGCACCATCTGTACCTGGTGTCAGGACATGACCGGGGACTGACCGAGTACGGTGGTCCTGACCTCGTCGAGCGCGTCGCTCCAGAGGCGGTAGTACGCCATTTCTTCCCGGTTGCGCAGCCGCGGCTCAACCGTCGAACACGTTTCGCGGAACTCCGCTTCGGACACGGTCGACCTCATCCGTGACATGAGCACCTCGGACATGCCGGAGCCCACACCGAACTGGGCTTCGCGCCGCCACAGCAAAGCATCTGGAAGCCAGCCGGAGAACGCCGAACGCACAGATACTTCTCGCATCCACCGAAATCCGGTCGGCGACGATGCGCTGGAGTTCCGCGTGGAGATCACCGTCACCGGTGAAGCGGTGGAGGTACTCATACCCGGCGAACACCACGACCTTCGTGTCCCGCTGGCCAGTTCGGCTAGTGCTCTGTCCATGAACGTTGGCCGGGTTTGATGACACGCCGGTCGGCGTTCGTGGTTGGTGGTCGTTGTGGCGTCAGGCTGTCCGGATGGCAGATCCAGTCCGAGTGCGGAGACTGACCGACCACGAGGGTCAGCGGCTGCAGCAGATCGTCCGAAGAGGCACCGGCTCAGCAGTACGGCTGCGTCGGGCGATGGTGGTGCTTGCCTCGGCTGGTGGGAACACGTGCCGGCGATCGCGCGGCTGGTTCAGGGTGACGAGGACGCGGTCCGGGGTGTGATCCACCGGTTCAACGACACGGGCTTGGCCAGCCTGGACCCTCAGTGGGCGGGTGGCCGTCCCCGCCTGATCAGCCCTGAGGACGAAGCGTTCATCGTCGCGACGGCCACCACCCGACCCGAGAAGCTCGATCAGCCCTTCACCCGCTGGAGCCTGCGCAAACTCGCCACCTACCTCGCCAAGAACCCTTCCCGGGTGGTGCGGGTCGGGCGCGAACGACTTCGCCAGTTCCTGCACAAACACGAGGTCACGTTCCAGCGCACCAAGACCTGGAAGGAATCCAGCGACCCGGACCGGGAAGCCAAACTCGCTCGGATCGAGCACGTGACCACCAGGTTCCCGGACCGAGTGTTCGCCTTCGACGAGTTCGGGCCACTCACGATCCGACCTCATCTCGGAGCTGGGTGGGTTCGGAAGGGCCACCCGGACCGGTTACCGGCGAACTATCACAAGCTGCATGGAGTCCGGCAGTTCCACGGCTGCTACTCCGTCGGCGACGACACCCTCTGGGGCGTGGTCCGCAGAAAGAAGTCAGCTGCGAACACCCTGACCGCGCTGAAATCGATCCGTGCTGCGCGTCCGGACGGGGCACCGATCTACATCATCCTGGACAACCTCTCCGCCCACCGCGGCCAAACGATCCGCACCTGGGCAGCCCGCAACAAGGTCGAACTGTGTTTCACCCCGACCTACTCATCCTGGGCCAACCCGATCGAAGCGCACTTCGGACCGCTACGCACCTTCGTGATCGCCGGATCGAACTACCCCAACCACACCGTGGCGACCCGCGCACTGCACGAGCACCTGCGCTGGCGCAACGCCAACGCCCGACATCCAGACGTGCTCGCCGCACAACGACGCGAACGCGCCCGCATCCGCAGCGAAAAAGGCATCCGCTGGGGCAGACAGCTCCTCACCCAAGCCGCCTGACCAACCCGGCCAACCTAACTGGACACCGCACTAGCAGGTAGTTGGCGACCGAACTGTGGATGAGCGCGGGGTCGTGGTGCTCGACCGCCCGGATGACCTCGGGGACGACGGCCACGGCGGGTAGATTACGTTGGGAGAACGTTCTCCCATGCGAAGTAGGCGGCAGCGCGTTTGAGGATCTCGTTCTTCATCTCTGGCTGCCGGTTCTTCTTCCGCAGCTCGGCGAGTTCCTTCTTCTCCGCGCTCGTCAACCGACCGCCGTCGTTGTCGTCGGTGTTGGCCTGGGCCGTCCAGTTCCGCAGGCAGGACTCGCTGATCCCATCGTTTCGCCAGGGCATCGGCATGACCCCGGCAATCGCTGGCGGACACATCATTCGTCGCGGCACAGCCGTCGGATGGCTTCGGCGTGGTCGGGGTACTCCGCAGCCAGGTCGTCCGCCTTTCCGAACTCGACGCAGTCGTCCGTGTACGGCGGCACGACCACGCACCCCATCAACGTCCACGCGCCGAGCGTTTCCGCCGCCTGCCACGTGCCCGGTGGCACGACCACCTGCGGCCGTTGTCCTGCCGCCAGGTCCACACCGAGCACGGCGGTGCGCGCGGATCCGTCGGGGGACAGCAACAGCATCCGCGTCGGTGCGCCCGCGTGGTAGGTGAAGATCTCGGTGCGGTCGAGCCGGTGCACGGCGGAGAACTCCGGTGCGGCGAGCAGGTAGTAGATCGCGGACACGGTGCCGGACCGCCAGCTCTGGGTGAACTGACCGCCTTCGATGGGCAGCGGTTCGAGACCGAGCAGCGAACTGATCTCCTGGGGCGTGGACATACCGACGATCATGCTCCACCCTGAACGAATGGCACGACCGCGCCCGCACGACATGTCAGAGGAGCAGCTCGGTTTCCGGCCTCAGAAGGCGGTCCGCTGGCTGGCCCCGAAAGTCCTGATCACGACGGGTGCGCAGTCGCTCGTCGCCGAGATTTTCGGGTCGTACGCGGACAAACGCGAACTGCAGGGCGGCCTCCCGTCGCAGGTGCACGACCACTCCGGCGACGACGAGCTGTGGCTGGACTTCGTCGCCGACCTCGGGGACGGGTTCGACGCCACGTACTCGATCGCGTCGCTGCTGGCCGCGCCGTCACTGGACCTGGACGGGCCGAAACCACGCGGCAGCCTGCTCATCATGGGTGGCGACGAGGTGTACCCCGCCGCCTCGACCGGCGCGTACGAGGACCGCAGCAAGGGCGTCTACCGCGCCGCGCTGCCCGTCGAGGAGGAGGGCGGGCCGACGCTGTTCGCCTTGCCGGGCAACCACGACTGGTACGACGGGCTCACGTCGTTCCTCCGCGTCTTCGCGCAGCGGCGGCCCTTCGGCGGCTGGCGGACCGAACAGACCCGCAGCTACTTCGCGGTGCGGCTGCCGCAGCGCTGGTGGCTGTACGCCATCGACACCCAGTTCGACGACTACGTGGACGCGCCGCAGCTCGAGTACTTCCGCGACGCGGCGGAGCACCTCGAGGACGGCGACGCGGTCATCCTGTGCACCTCGACCCCGGCGTGGGTGGAGGCCGGGTGCGGCGGCCGGTCCAAGGGCTACGAC
Organism: Actinophytocola algeriensis; assembly: GCF_014203735.1. Taxonomy (GTDB): domain Bacteria; phylum Actinomycetota; class Actinomycetes; order Mycobacteriales; family Pseudonocardiaceae; genus Actinophytocola; species Actinophytocola algeriensis. Next base: position 619,698 of record NZ_JACHJQ010000005.1, read on the forward strand.
ACCATCGAGTTCTTCCAGCGTGAGGTGATCCGGCCGCATGGCGCGTCCGTCCGCGTGATGCTGACCGGCGACAAGCACCACTACGTCCGCTACGCCGAACAGGGCGGCGCCGGGCAGAAGATCACGTCCGGGCTGGGCGGCGCCTACCTCGCGTCCACCCGCCGCCTGCCGGAACGGCTCGACCTGCCGGGGGAGAAGTCGCGGGTGCGGGACCCGTTACCGCCCAGCAGCTACGAACTAGCCACCCGGTATCCGGGACCGTCCGCGAAACTCGTGGCCGGCATCCTGCGACTGCCGTGGCGCAACCCCGGTTTCTGGGTCCTCACCGGCATCGCGCAACTCGTCGCGACCGCCGCCGTCCTGTACGGGATCGCGGAGTCCGCCGTCCGGGACGGGGTGTTCGGCCTGCTCGCGTCGTGGTCGCCCGCGGTGCTCGCGGCGGTCGTGCTGGTGCTGGCGGGGGTGGCGTTCGCGCGGATCGACCTACCGACGGCGAGCAGGAGAAGCGTGGCCGCCGGAGTCGCGCACGCGCTGGCACACTTCGCGCTGAGCGTCGCGTGGGCGATGACGATCCGCGCGCTGTACCACGTGTTCCCGGCAGGCGCGATCGCCGACTGGCTGATCTTCCTCGTGGTCGCGATAGGCACCCCGGTCGTGATCGGCTTCGTCGACGCCGAGGTGGTGGCGCTGTACCTGCTCGTCGCGAGCCGGTTCGGCATCAACCTCAACGAGGTGATGGCAGGCCAGAGCATCGAGGACCACAAGGGTTTCCTGCGCATGCACATCGCGGCCGACGGCACGCTGACGATCTACCCGGTGAAACTGGAACGCGTGTGCCGCAAGTGGGTTCCCGACCCGGACGGCGCCCCGGCCGACCCGTGGCTGCGCCCGGCGCAGCCATTGGACGTGGACCTGATCGAAGAGCCGATCAAGGTGCCACACCACTAGTTCGGCGGGACGGTCACTGGACGTCGACGCGCCACCGCTCCCAGAAGCCGGTGAGGTCCACCGGTGACGCGGCCTGCGCGGCGGCACCGAACTCGCCGGGTGTGGCCACCGCGGTCGCGAAGGGCACCGCGGTCACGAACGTCGGGTACTCCATGCTGCCGTACGGGAACTGCCCGGTGACGACGTCGACCTCCGGGTACGGGTAGCGGCCGTACCAGCGGGAGTAGGTCTCCATCGCGCCGGACGCGGGTACCGCGAGTGTGGGGGTGAGCGCGACGCATCGCACAAGGCTGGGCGCGCGCGATGGCGATGGGAAGCACGAAGGGACGGGGGGATGCGCCGAGCGGGACAGCGCCCGGTGGCGGACGGGTGAGGGGGTCACCCGTCCGCCACCGGGGCTCGTCAGGTCACTGGCGGCGGGGGAGGTTGAACTCCTCCATCGCCATGACCGGGCGCAGGTGTTGTTCCGCGCCGCCCTTGGTGAAGGCGTCACGCAGGATGTCGTCACCGAGCAGGTTGCCCAGTGCGCCCATGATCATGCCCTGGTCCAGGGCCAGGTACCGCTTCGCGACCTTGCCGCTGCGTACGGCGATCGCGTCGTAGTAGCCGCCGGGGCCGTAGGCGTCGAAGTCGCGCCGGAGCTTCGCCAGTTCGGTCAGCGCCGCGCGTGGCTGGTACGGCAGTGCGAGCACCACCGCGTGCGGGGTCACGACGCCGTCGCCGTAGGTCTCCGGCAGCGGCTGGGCGTCGCGGCAACCCTCGAAGCCGACGTCCACCGCCGTCTTCTCCTGGTCGCTGGTGTACCCGGGACCGTCCAGGCCCATGATGTCGACGCCGTACTCGCGGTACCCGCCGTCCGGGTTCGACGCCGGGGAGAAGCCCCAGTAGCCGTACTCGGCGTCGTTGAGACCGTGTTCGATCTGGCCGCGCACGTACACCGAGTGCTGCCGCGCCCAGGAGTCCTTGCCCCAGCGCACCTCGGGCACGAACATGTCCGGCATCAGCTCCTCGAACATGTCACCACCCCACGTGGGCACGAACGTCAGCCCGCGGTAGGTGTAGTTGCCCTCGAACACCGGCACACCGAGATAGTCCACGAACTCACCGGACGGCTTCTGCTCCTGCCAGTTCCAGTCGCACGTGTCGGGGAACGTCCGCCACGGTGCGAAGTAGTGCCCGGGCGGCACCTGGCCCAGGGAGATGGCCACGTACGAGATCATCCGCGTCTCGGACGCGAACGAGCCGTAGGTGTGGCACGTGTAGTACACCTCCGGGCCGACCCCGGTGTAGTTGCCGGGCAGCGAGCACTGCGGGTCCGGCGGCGGGGTGTCCCAGAAGCCGCCGCGCATGAGCCCGGCAGGCACGTCCGGGCCACGGCCCACGGGGTCGTAGTAGAACGAGAAGTCCATGGGCGTCAGCAGGTCCTGCGCCTGCTTGCGCGCCTCGGGCACCGCGTTGCGGACCACCATCAGCGCGGCCGCGAGCCACGCGTTGTCCACGCTGGACGCGAACGGGTACACGACCGACCCGTCCACCGGCCACGTGGTCAGGCGCTCGAGCGTCGCCGGGTCGTACCAGTTGTAGTACTGGCCGGACGCCAGGTGCCGCTGCAGTCGCGCCAGCGACGACAACGTCGTCTTCGTGCGGGACACCAGCTCCCGCCGGGAGATCAGGCCGAGGTCCTCGGCGACGATCGCCGACCACAGGTACGAGCCGATGTTCGTCGGTGACGTGTACGCCGAGCGCGTCGCCGGGTCGAGGTCGCCGCCGATGTTGTCGGCGGGCATCCCCGTCTCCCGCACGGTCATCGCGTCGAACGACCGCCACGTGTCGCGCACCAGTGACAGGTGCGAGGACCCGGAAGGGGCGGGCGCCGCCGTGGCGGGCGCCAGTGGGGAGAGCAGTGCCGCCGCGAGCACGGCGACACCAGCCAGTCGTAATCGGGACATGCAGGGCACCTCTACTTCAGTCCGGTCGTCGCGATGCCGCGGACGAAATGACGTTGCAGCAGGATGAAAACGATGAGCACCGGCAGCACGACCACGACCGCACCGGCCAGCAGGATGTCGTACTCGGTCCGGTTCTGGCCGATCGCGTACAGCGCGAGTGCGACCGGCAGCGTGTAGGTCTCCTCCCCGGTCGCCGCCACCAGCGGCCACAGGAAGTTGTTCCAGGAGGCCAGGAACGTGAGGATGCCGAGCGTGGCGAGCGCGGGACGGCACAGCGGCAGCACGATCTGCCAGAAGATCCGCAGCTCGCTCGCCGCGTCCATCCTGGCGGCCTCCAGGAGGTCGTCGGGGATGGACAGGATGAACTGGCGCATCAGGAACACCCCGAACGCCTGTGCCAGGTAGGGCAGGATCAGCCCGGCGAGCGTGTTGACCAGGCCCAGGTTCGACGTCAGCACGAACAGCGGCACCATCGTGACGATGCTCGGCACCATCAGCGTGCCGAGCACGATGCCGAACAGGGCCTTCTTGCCCGCGAACGGGAGCTTCGCGAGCGCGTAGCCCGCCGCCGAGCAGAACAGCAGGTTGCCGACGGTCGTGAGCACCGCGACGACCGCCGAGTTGGTGAAGTACGTCGGGAAGTCCAGGCGGTCGAACAGGTTGCCGTAGTTGGCGAACGTCGGGTCGTTCGGCCACCACGTCGGCGGGTCCGCGCGGATCTCGCCCTCCGGCTTGAACGAGGACAGCAGCATCCACAGGAACGGCCCGACGACGACGAGCAGCCCGCCGAACAGCAGCACGTACAGCACCGCCTTGGCGATGCGGTCCCGGGAACGGAGGCGTGCCACGGCAGGCCGTGGCACGGTCCGTGTCGTCGTGTCAGTCATCGACGTCGTTCCTCAGCAGCTTGAACCAGGCGATGGACAGCAGCACCACGACGACGAACAGCACGTAGCCCATGGCCGACGCGTAGCCGTAGTTGCCGAACCCGAACTGGTTGTAGGTCGCGTACGCCATCGACAGCGTCGAGTCGAGCGGGCCGCCCTGCGTCATCACGAACGGCTCCTCGAAGAACTGCACGTAACCGATCGTGGTGATCACGGCGACGAACAGCATCGTGGGCCGCAGCATCGGCAGTGTCAGGTACCGGAACTGTGCGAACCGCTTCGCGCCGTCGATCGTGGCCGCCTCGTAGAGGTCCTTCGGGATGGCCTGCAGCCCGGCCAGGAAGATCACCATGCCGAAGCCGAGGTTGCGCCACGCACCCATCACGATCAGCGTCGGCAGCGCGAACGTCTCGTTGTTGAGCCAGTTCGGCCCGTCGACGCCGAAGAAGCCGAGGATCTCGTTCGCGAGGCCGGTGTCCGGCTGCAGCACGAACCGCCACACCACCGAGATCGCCACGATGCTCGTGACGACCGGCAGGTAGTAGCCCACCCGGAACAGCGTCCGGAACCGGATCAGCCCGGAGTTCAACCCGAGCGCGACCAGCAGCGACAGCGCCATCGTGAGCGGCACGCCGACCACCACGAACACCGCCGTGTTGCCCGCCGCGGTCAGGAACTTCTCGTCGGAGAACAGCCGGACGTAGTTGTCCAGCCCGACGACGTCGACGCCGAACGGGTCGAGCAGGTCCGCGCTGCGCAGGTCCGACAGGCTCATCACGAGCGAGGCCAGCACCGGGCCCGCGGTGAAGACCAGGAACAGCACGGCGAACGGCAGCGCGAACCCCCAGCCGGTCAGCCAGCCGGTGGTGCGCCGGGCCCGCGCGGGCGGGCGCGGGCCCGGCTCGACCGCGGAACCCGCGGCCGGGTCTGACGGGACGGTGCGGTCCCGGACCTCCGGCACCTCAGCCACCCGTGCCGATCGACGTCGCCTGGGCCTGCATGGCCTTCGCCGCGTCGGCCGCCGACGACGCGCCCTTCGCCACCTTCTCCAGCTCGGTGTCCACCCCGGCCGCGATCTGCTCCCACGTCGGGATCGACGGCGGCGCCTTGGCCTTGTCGAGCTGGTCGCCGAACACCTTCAGCTGCGCGTCACCGGCCAGCGTCTCGTCGTCCCACGCGGCCTGCACCGACGGCAGGTCCGACACCGTCTGGTACCACTTGACCTGCACCTCCGGCCGCATCAGGTACGACACGAACTTCCAGGCCGCGTCCCGGTTCTTCGTGTTCTTGAACACCGACATGTTGCTGCCGCCGATGAACGACGTGAACTCACCGGAACCGCCCGGCATCGGCCACAGGTCGTACTTGCCCTCACCGCCGAGCTCGTTGAGCAGCCCGATGTGCCACGGCCCGGACACGAACGACGCGATCTCGCCGGACAGGACCTTCGGCTCGGTCTCACCTTCGCGCAGCCGGTCCTTCGTGGACAGACCCTCGTCGTAGAAGGACTTGTAGTACTCGAGTGCCTCCACGGCCTGCGGCGAGTCCAGGGTGAACTTCGAGCCGTCGTGGATGTCGCCGCCGTTCTGCCACACGAACGGCATCACGGTCTGCCACGCGCCCATCTGGCCCGGCTGCAGGTAGGTGCCCCACTTGGCGCCGCCCTTGGCCTGCATGTCCTTGACCGCCTGCTTCAGGTCGTCCCAGGTCTTCGGCGCCTCGGTGATCCCGGCCTTCTCGGCGACCGCCTTGTTCACGTACAGGAGCCGCGTCTCGACGTACCAGGGGACGCTGTAGGAGGTGCCGTCCACGACGCCGGTGTCCCACGCGCCGGGGAAGAAGTCCGCCTCCCGCACGAAGTCCGGCGGCACCACGTCGAGCGCACCGGTCTTCGCGAACTCGCCGACCCACGTGGTGCCGAGCATCGTGACGTCGGGCGTCTCCTGGCCCGCGATGGCGGCGGCGAGCTTGTTGTGCGCGCCGTCCCACGGCACCGGGGTGACGGTGACCTTCGCGTCCGGGTTCTCCTTCATGAAGTCGTCGGCGAGCACCGACAGCTTCTCGCCCTCGGTGCCCATGGCCCACACCGTGATCTCGCCGGACGCCTTACCCTCGGCGACCTCCTCGCCCTGCTGCGGGCCCGCGTTCTCGCTGTCGCGACCGCACGCCGACGCGGCGAGCGCGACCGCGGTGACGGCGACGAGCAGCACCCTCCGCCTGCTGGGTCGGGTCATGTTGTACCTCCGTCGGTATGCGAACCGCAGCTGGCGCGGATCACCAGCCGCGTTGGCAGCACCTCGCGGCGTGCCAGGGTTTGCGTGACCGTCTTCGCCCCGCCGATGCGCTCGTCGAGCCACCGCGCGGCGGTGGCACCCAGCTCGCGCATCGACTGGTGCACGGTGGTCAGGCGGGCGTAGCCGGCGGCCATGATGTCGTCCCACCCGGTCAGGGCCAGGTCGCCGGGCACGGACAGGCCCAGGTCCTCCGCGGCGCGCAGCGCGCCGAGCGCCACCTCGTCGTTGGCGCACACGACCGCGTCGGGGCGGGTGCGCAGCAGGTCCTTCGCCGCCGCGTAGCCGGACCGGACGTCGAACGCGCACGGCGTCGCGACCGGGACCGGGTACCCGCCTCCGGTCATCGCCTCGCGGAATCCCGTGTAGCGCCCGGCGACGTCCGGCGACTCGTCCGGGTCGCCGAGGAACGCGATGCGCCGGTGGCCGTGGCCGAGCAGGTGCGCGGTGAGGTCGCGGGCACTGGACTCGTTGTCGGCGGTCACGGTGTCGACGAGCCCGACCGGCGGGCGGGCCAGCAGCACGAGCGGCAGCCCGGTGTCGGCGATGCGGACCACCACGTGGTCGCCGACCGTCCGGCCCATGATCACCATGCCGTCGACGCGCCCGGCCAGTTCGTGGACCGCGTCCTCTGCCTTCGCGCGGCCGTTCGTGGCGAGGATCAGGACGCTGCGGCCCAGCTCGGCGACGACCTCCTCGTACCCGAGCACCACTTCGGCGTAGTAGGGGCCGGACAGGTCGGGGAAGACGATGCCGTTCGCGGCGTGCTGGCCCTCGGCGAGCGCGCGGCCCGCCCGGCTCGGACGGAAGCGCAGCTCCTCGGCGACCTGCTGGACGCGGCGGCGCGTCGCGGGCGCGACCAGGCCGGAGTCCCGCAGCGCACGGGACACGGTGGCGATCGACACCCCCGCGCGGTCGGCCACCTCGTAGATGGTGACCGGCCGCCGTTCCCGACCGGACATGGCTGCCTTCCGTCGTTGGAAGCGCTTACATTTCTGTTGTGTGCAGTTCTAACACGCATGTCAAGCGAAGGCGCTTACATCGGCGCCGACGTGTGGTTGTGCATCGATCGTTCCAAAACACTGGTACGGTCGGCGCATGCCGAGGCCCAGGGAGTTCGAGGAGGACCGCGCACTGGACGCCGCCATGCGCGCGTTCTGGTCGGCGGGTTACGAGGCCACGTCGACGCAGGACCTGTGCGCGGCGACCGGGCTCGGCCGGTCGAGCATCTACAACACCTTCCACAGCAAGCGGGACCTGTTCGAGCGGGCGCTGACGCGGTACATGGCCGAGCGGACGGACTCGGCCCTCGCGCTGCTGGCCGAGGACCGCCCGGTGCGGGAGAAGATCCGCACCCTGCTCCGGCACACGGCCGACGCGCCCGACGACGACCCGCTCGGTTGCCTGGTCGTCAACTCGATGGTCGAACTGGGGCCGGCCGACGAGCACGTCGCGGCGTTGTTGCGGGCCGACCAGGACCGCCGGTTCGCGGCGCTGCGGGACGCGCTCGCCGCAGGCCGCGCGGCGGGGGAGATCGCGAAGGACAAGGACCCGGCCGCGCTCGCGCTGTTCGTGATGTCGTCGATCAACGGCCTGCGGGTCATGGCGAGGGCGGGCGCGGACCGCGCCACACTCGAGTCGGTGGCCGAGGTGGCGTTGACGGCCATCTAGAAGCCGTGCGTGACAACGGGGTTTCGCATGTCCAAGTTTTGAACCAATCAATCCAAAACAGGAGGAACCCTGTGCCCGTCGCCGTCTACGTCCTGGGGCTCTCGATCTTCGCCCAGGGCACCTCGGAGATGATGCTCGCCGGGCTGCTGCCCGAACTGTCCCGCGACCTGGGGGTCGGCATCCCGCAGGCGGGCCTGCTGATCTCGGCGTTCGCGCTCGGCATGCTCGTCGGCGCGCCCGTGCTCGCCGTGCTCACGCTCCGGTGGCCCAGGCGGGTGACGCTCATCGGTTTCCTCGTCGTCTTCGCCGCGCTGCACGCCGTGGGCGCGCTCACCGGCAGTTACGAGGTTCTGCTCGCCACGCGGGCGCTGAGCGCGTTCACCTACGGCGGGTTCTGGTCCGTCGCCTCGGTCACCGTGCTGTCGATCGTGCCGGCCGGCAGCCGTGGCCGGGCCATCAGCGTCGTGGCGGGCGGGCTCACCGTCGCCACCGTCGTCGGGCTGCCGCTTGGCACCCTCGTGGGCCAGAACCTCGGCTGGCGCGCGGCGTTCTGGGCGGTCGCCGTGCTGTCGCTCGTGGCGGCCGCGGCCGTCGCACTGACTATCCACAATGGACCAGAGGGTCGGTCGAAGCCGAGCGTCGGCGCCGAGCTGCGCGCCATGGCCAACCCGCGGCTGTGGCTGGCCTACGCGACGACCGCACTGCTCATGACCGCGCTCATCGTCACGTTCGGTTACCTCGCCCCGCTGCTCACCGACACGACCGGACTGCCGGACGGTGCGGTCCCGGTCGTGCTCGGCGTGTACGGCATCGGCTCGCTCATCGGCATCACGGTGGGCGGCCGCACCGCCGACCGCCACCCGTTCCGCACGCTCGCCTACGGCATCGGCGGCCTCGTCGCCGCGAGCATCCTGCTCGCCACGGCCGCGTCCCAGCCGGTGCTCGCGGTCACGGCCGTCTTCCTGATCGGGGCGTTCGGGTTCGCGGTCAACCCCGCCCTCACCACCCGGGTCTTCAGCGAGTCGGAACACGCGCCGACGCTGGCCTCCTCGCTCAACGTGTCCGCGTTCAACGTCGGCATCACCGCGGGCCCGTGGCTCGGTGGCCTCGCGCTCGACGCGGGTGCCGGCTACCCGGTCGTCGCGTGGCTCGGCGCCGGTGCGGGCGTGGTGGCACTCGGAGCGGTCGCGCTCGGCGCCGTGTCGGTGCGCGGGGAGAAGGTTCTGGTCCCCTAGGCTTCGAACTGATGTTCACGACAGGCAAGGCCATGCGCGTGCTGGGTGTCGACCCCGGCCTGACCAGATGCGGGATCGCCGTCGTCGACGGGGCGGCCGGCCGGAAGGTCGCGTGCGTCCAGGTGGACGTGATCCGCACCCCGGTCGACGCCGACCTCGCCGTGCGCCTGCTCGCCGTGTCCGATGCCGTCGAGGACTGGCTCGACCGCCACCGCCCCGACGCGGTCGCGGTCGAGCGGGTCTTCAGCCAGTACAACGTCCGCACCGCCATGGGCACCGCCCAAGCGGGTGGCGTCGTCGCGCTCGCGGCCGCCAGACGCGGGCTGCCGGTCGTGTTCCACACGCCGTCGGAGGTGAAGGCCGCGGTCACCGGCTCCGGCCGTGCCGACAAGGCGCAGGTCACGGCGATGGTCACCAAGCTGCTCGGCCTGCGTGAGGCACCACGGCCCGCCGACGCCGCGGACGCCATCGCCATCGCCGTCTGCCACATCTGGCGCGCACCCATGCGCAACCGGCTCGCCGAGGCCGAGGCCAGGGCCGCCGAACTCGCCCGCAACCACAAGGCACGCATCGCCGCCGCGGCCAAGGCGTCCCATGCAAGCTCCGTCAGGGCGTCCGATGTTCACTCCGCAAGCTCCGTCAGGGCGTCCGATGTTCACTCCGCAAGCTCCGTGAAGAGGAAGTCGACATGATCTCGCGCGTACGGGGAACGGTGCTCTCGATCGGCCTCGACCACCTGGTGGTCGAGGTCGGCGGGGTCGGCCTCGCGATCACCGCGACCCCGGCCACGCTCGCCACGCTGCGCACCGGCGAAGAGGCGATCCTCGAGACCACGCTCGTCGTCCGCGAGGACTCCCTGACGCTGTTCGGGTTCGCCGACGCCCAGGCCCGTGAGCTGTTCGGGCTCCTGCAGACCGTGTCCGGCATCGGCCCGCGCATCGCCATGGCCACCCTCGCCGTCCTGGAGCCCAACCAGCTGCGGGCCGCGCTCGCCGAGGGCAGCGTCTCCGTGCTCACCCAGGTGCCCGGCATCGGCCGCAAGGGCGCGGAGCGGCTGATCATCGAGCTGCGCGACAAGGTGGGCGCGCTCGCCGCCGTCACCGCGGAGACCGTCGCGACGGGCAACGGCGCGGTGCGGGGGAGTGTCGTCGAGGCGCTCACCGGGCTCGGTTTCCCCGTCAAGCAGGCCGAACAGGCCGTCGACGGGGTGCTCGCCGAGAACGGCCGGTCCGACACCCCGACCGTGCTCCGCAAGGCACTCGCCACCCTGGGCAGGAAGCGGTAGCGGGTCGTGCACGATGAAGCCGTGACCGACCCCGGTGAGTTCGCGCCCGAGATCGCGTCCCCCGAGGTGCTGCCGGGAGACGACGAGGCGACACTGCGCCCGAAGCGGCTCGCCGAGTTCGTCGGGCAGCACCGGGTCCGCGAGCAGCTCGAGCTGGTCCTGCAGGGCGCCACCCGGCGCGGGGTACCGCCGGACCACGTGCTGCTGTCCGGTCCGCCGGGTCTCGGCAAGACCAGCCTCGCCATGATCATCGCGGCCGAGCTGGGCAGCGCGCTGCGCCTCACCTCGGGCCCCGCGCTGGAACGGGCGGGCGACCTCGCCGCCATGCTGTCCAACCTCGTCGAGGGCGACGTCCTGTTCATCGACGAGATCCACCGGATGGCCCGCCCCGCAGAGGAGATGCTCTACCTCGCGATGGAGGACTTCCGCGTCGACGTGGTCGTCGGCAAGGGCCCCGGCGCCACCAGCATCCCCCTGGAGATCGCGCCGTTCACGCTCGTCGGCGCCACCACCCGCTCCGGCTCGCTCACCGGCCCGCTGCGCGACCGGTTCGGCTTCACCGCCCACATGGAGTTCTACTCGGCCTCGGACCTCGACAAGGTGCTGCGCCGGTCGGCGGGCATCCTCGGCGTCGACCTGCGTCCCGACGGCGCCGAGGAGATCGCGGGCCGCTCCCGCGGCACACCCCGCATCGCCAACCGGCTGCTGCGGCGCGTGCGCGACTTCGCCGAGGTCCGCGCCGACGGTGTCGTGACCAAGGACATCGCCCACTCGGCGCTGGCGGTCTACGACGTCGACGAGCTCGGTCTCGACCGGCTGGACCGGGCGGTGCTCGGCGCGCTCGTGCGGTCGTTCGGCGGCGGCCCGGTCGGGGTGTCGACGCTGGCTGTCGCGGTGGGGGAGGAGCCCAGTACGGTGGAGGAGGTGTGCGAGCCGTACCTGGTGCGGGCAGGCATGCTCGCCAGGACTCCGAGGGGTCGTGTCGCCACCGCGGCGGCGTGGTCCCATATGGGGCTTTTGCCCCCGGCTACCGCTCCTGGCCCGGTGCCGCCTACTCTGTTCGACAGTGACACGCACGACACTGACACGCACGGTGCGCACACTGCGCACTCTGCGGAGTAGTCAACTCACGGATGGACAAACATGGATATCCTCCCTCTGCTTCTGATGTTCGGCCTGCTGGGCGTCATGATGTACTTCATGACCCGGCGCCAGCGCAGGGCTCAGGAGCAGCAGCAGGCACTGCAGAACTCCCTCGGCGTCGGTGACCGCGTGATGACCACCTCGGGCCTGTACGGCACTGTGACCGACGCCGAGGACGGCACCACGATCACGCTCGAGATCGCTCCCGGTGTCGAGACCGAGTGGCTGCGTGCCGCCGTGCGCGAGAAGGTCGGCCCGGTCGAGGAGACCGACGACGTCGAGGACCTCGACGACACCGACGCGGTGGACGAGGTCGAGACCGTCGACGCGACGACCAACGAGCCCCCGGCCGTCAAGGACGCCGAGCTCGAGTCCGGCAAGAAGTAGCGGCTTGCGTGAGCGTGACGTGACCGTGTGACAACGGCCTCACGTCACGGGAGGTACGCTGCGCCCTCACCCACACGTGTAACGGGTGCGGGCGCAGTCTTGTGACCAAGACACGGCACAGGAACACGCCTGAGACCCTGTAGTTCGAGGAGACCGACCGACCGTGGCCTCACCCTCCGGGCAGATCCGCCCAGGGCGCTACCTAGCGTTCTTCCTTTTCATCGTGGTTCTGCTGTACGGCTTGGTGTTCGCCACGCCGAATCACAAGCTGGAGCCCAAACTCGGCATCGATCTGCAGGGCGGCACGCGTGTCACGCTGACCGCCCGCACCGAGTCGGGTGACGCCCCCAGCCGCGAGGCCCTCGACCAGGCGCGACAGATCATCGAGAACCGCGTCAACGGCATCGGCGTCAGTGGCACCGAGGTCGTGCTCGACGGCAACAACATCATCATCACGGTGCCGGGCGAGGAGGGTGAGCAGGCCAAGGACCTCGGCCAGACCGCCCAGCTCCGGTTCCGCGCGGTGATCGGGCAGCCGCAGCCGGCCCAGGTGCCACAGCAGCAGGAGCAGGAGCAGCCGACCGAGCCCGCACCGGGCGAGGAGTCGACCGCGCCGTCCGCGCCGGCGACCGAGCCGTCCGTCCCGCCGTCGGCAGGCGGGACCACGGGCACGCCGCAGGGCAGGCCCGCCCCGGCCGTCGCGGGTCAGCCGGGCTCCACCGCGCCGTCCGAGCCGTCCGCGCCGTCCGAGCCACCGGCGTCCGGTGCCGAGCAGCCGAGCGACGAGGAGGCCCTCGCCGACCCGCTGAGCGCGTGCGCCAAGTACGCGGCCGACGTCGACACCTACAACAAGGACGTCTCGGCGGGCAAGGAAAGCGCGGTCACCACGGCGAGCCTGATCCAGTCGGGTCGCGCGTGCCGCCAGGCACCGCAGCTCGCCGGGAGCGAGGACGGCACCGTCCAGCCGGACGCGACGGTGCAGCAGGCCGCGATGGCCGCACTGGACTGCTCCAGGCCCGACCCGCTGGTCGGCAACGACCTCTCGGACCAGCCGCTGGTCGCCTGCGACCAGGAGGCCACCGCCAAGTACGTCCTCGGCCCGACCTTCCTGCAGGGCACCGAGATCTCCGACGCGGGCTCCGCGGTCAACCCGGAGGGCGTCGGCTACGTCGTGACGCTGGACTTCAAGAGCGGCGGCAGCCGGACCTGGGCCGACTACACCGAGGCCCACGTCGGTCAGATGGCCGCGTTCGTCCTCGACACCCAGGTCGTGTCGGCGCCGGAGATCCAGGGCGCCATCACCGGCCAGACGCAGATCACCGGCGGCGGCCAGGGCGGCTTCAGCTCCACCGAGGCCAAGAGCCTCGCGGACGTGCTGAAGTACGGCTCGCTGCCGCTGTCGTTCGACTCGTCCGAGGCGGAGACCGTGTCCGCGACGCTGGGCATCGCGTCGCTCAAGGCCGGCCTGATCGCGGGCGCGATCGGCCTGCTGCTGGTGTTCGTCTACTGCCTGTTCTACTACCGGATGCTCGGCCTGCTCACGATCCTGTCGCTCGCGCTGTCCGCGGTCATCGTGTTCGCGTTCCTGGTGCTGCTCGGCCGGTGGATCGGGTTCACGCTCGACCTCGCGGGAGTCGCGGGCTTCATCGTCGCCATCGGTATCACGGCGGACTCGTTCGTGATCTTCTTCGAACGACTGAAAGACGAGATACGCGAGGGAAGGACGTTCCGCTCGGCTGTGCCGAGGGCGTGGGTACGCGCCCGGCGCACCATCCTGTCCGCGGACATGGTCATGTTCCTCGCGGCCGCCGTGCTCTACGTCCTGGCCGTCGGCCAGGTGCGAGGCTTCGCGTTCACCCTCGGCATGTCGACCGTGCTCGACCTGATCGTGGTGTTCCTCGTGACGCACCCGCTGGTCTCGCTGGCGTCGAAGTCGAAGTTCCTGTCCAAGCCGAGCATGTCGGGTCTGGGCGCGGTGCAGCGCCAGGCGAACGAGCGGCGGGCTGCGGGCCGCACCGTGGCGAAGGAGGTGTGACGTGGCTGCCAACGAAACACCGGCGCCCGCCAAGAAAGAAGGCGTGTTCCGCCGGCTCTACACGGGCACCGGCGCGTTCGATGTCGTCGGCAAGCGCAAGCGCTGGTACATCTTCTTCGCGGCGCTGATCCTCGTGTGTCTCGCGTCGATGGTCTTCCGCGGCTTCAACCTCGGCATCGACTTCACCGGCGGCACCCGGGTCTCGCTGCCCGCGCAGGGTGCGAACGGCGACATCTCGGTGACCCAGGTCGAGGACGCGTTCAGCGAGATCCTCGGCAAGGAGCCCGCGGCCGTGCAGACGGTCGGCACCGGCGACGCGTCGACCATCCAGATCCGGTCGGAGGCGCTGAACAACGACGAGGTCGACCAGCTCAAGGCCGGGCTGTTCGAGCGGTTCCAGCCGGAGAACGCGCAAGGCGAGCCGAGCCAGCGGTCCATCAGTGACAGCGCCGTCAGCGCGTCGTGGGGTGGCGAGATCTCACAGCAGGCGCTGATCGCGCTCGGCGTGTTCCTCGTGCTCGTGACGATCTTCCTCGCGATGTACTTCGAGAAGTGGATGGCCGTGGCGGCGCTCGCCGCGCTGGTCCACGACATCGTGGTCACCGCGGGCGTCTACTCGATCATCGGCTTCGAGGTGACCCCGGCGACCGTCATCGGTCTGCTGACGATCCTCGGCTTCTCGCTGTACGACACGGTGGTGGTGTTCGACAAGATCAAGGAGAACACCAGGGGCCTGCTCGGCCTGACCCGCCGCACGTACGCGGAGGCGGCGAACCTGGCGCTGAACCAGACGCTGATGCGGTCGATCAACACGTCGCTGATCGCGGTGCTGCCGGTCATCGGCCTGCTGGTCGTCGGCGTCGGCCTGCTGGGTGTCGGCACCCTGCAGGACCTGGCGCTGGTGCAGCTGACCGGCATCATCGCCGGTGCGCTGTCGTCGATCTGCCTCGCGACGCCCATCCTGGTCGACCTGAAGATGCGGGAGCCGAAGTTCCAGCAGCAGGCCGCGCGGGTGAAGGCGCGCCGCGACAACCTGGCGCGCAAGGCGGCCGAGCGCGAGGAGTCCGGTGCTCCCGACGACGCCGTCGAGCCGCTGGCCGACGACGCCCCGGCCACCGACGACGAGTCACTCGACGCCGAACTGCGCCAGGAGCGCGCGATGGCGGCGGCGAGCAGCGTCCCGGCCCGCAACCAGAAGCCGGGCGACCGGCACCAGCGCAGCGGCAAGCCGGCTGGCAAGCAGTCGGGCCGCCCGTCAGGAAAGCGGCGACGATGACCGACTTACAGGTAGCACTGGAGCTGATTCGCACGGTCCCGGACTTCCCCGAACCCGGGGTGTTGTTCCGGGACCTGAACCCGCTGTTCGCGTCCGCACCCGCGTTCCGGGTGGTCATCGACGAGATGGCCGCCCGGCTCCCGGAGGACGTGGACGTCGTCGCGGCGGTCGAGGCCCGCGGGTTCCTGCTGGGCGCCGCGATCGCGGTCGCCCGCGGCGTGTCCCTGGTACCGATCCGCAAGCCGGGCAAGCTGCCGGTGGTCGCGGACCGCGTGGACTACGCGCTGGAGTACGGCACGGCGTCCCTGGAACTCCCGGGCGGTGTGCTGGAGCCAGGAGCGAAGGTCGCGATCGTCGACGACGTCCTCGCGACCGGTGGCACGGTCGCGGGTGTGGTCGAACTGGTGAAGCGCGCGGGCGCGACCACGTCGGTGGTGTCGGTGGTGATGGAACTGGCGGCCCTGTCCGGCCGCGACCGCTTGGACGGCTGCGAGGTCCAGGCGCTGCAGGTGCTCTGACCTCAGCTTCGAGGGTTGTGGGCCTGCGCCCAGGAGCGTTGTCGAGGCATTGCTCCTGGGCGCCGGTTCAGCGCCGGTCCTGCCACGTGCACAGGCAGACCCGGTTGCCTTCCGGATCCGCCAGCACCCAGTAGCTCGGTGCCGCCTCGTCGCTGACCAGGGTGCCGCCCGCGGCGAGTGCCGCGTCGATGCGGGGCTGGACCTGTGCGGGCTCGACCCACACGTCCGGGTGCCAGCGCTGCCGGGGCTCCTCGCTGCCGGAACCCTGGAACCACACGGCAGGCAGGCGGTCTGCGGGGTCGAGGACCTCGCCGTCGCCGGGTGCCATCGCGAACACCGCCGCCCAGAACGGCAGTACGGCCGTCTGGTCGGGGGTGTCGAGCGCCAGCTCGAGCCTCGACACGGCCGCCGAATCCAGTGTCAGGCCGGCGCCTTCGGCCACCTCCGTGATGGCACGCGCCAGCCGCACCTCGTCGGCGGTGATGCCGCGTTCGCGGTGGCTGGTCACCCGGACGTCCACGTGGCCGGGCCGCACGTCGAGAGCGGGGCCGTGGTCACCGGCCACCGTGCCGACCGCCGCCACCAGCGCCACGCCCGTCGCGAAGTCGCCGGTTCTGACGCGGGTCTGCAGGCCACCCAGCAGGTAGGCCCAGCCGGCAAGGTCCGCCTCGGCGATCTGCCGTCCGGTCAAGGTCGTCATGACCGGCAGGTTAGTCAAACTGGACGGAGCGCTTCGCGAGGCCGTGCCAGTAGCCGTCGATGACCTGCTTCGGGGTGGCCGTCGTGCCGAGTGCCGCGCCCATGGACACGAACAGTGGCGCGAAGTGCTCGGTTCGCGGGTGGGCCAGCCGGGCGGCGGGGGACTTGTGCTCGAAGTCGAGCAACGCGTCGAAGTCCCTGGCCGCCAGTGCTTCCGCGCCCCAGTGGTCGAACTCCGCGGACCACGTCGGTGCGGTGCCGGCCGGGTCGCGCCGCAGGCCGGACAGGTTGTGCGTGAAGAACCCGCTGCCGACGATCAGCACGCCCTCGTCCCGCAGCGGGGCGAGCCGCTGCCCGACCTCGAACAGCTCCGCCGGGTCCAGCGACGGCATCGACATCTGCAGCACCGGCACGTCCGCGTCCGGGTACATCTCCTTGAGCGGCACGTACGCGCCGTGGTCCAGGCCGCGGCCGGGGTCGGAGTGCGCGGAACCGAGCAGGGCACCCACCGAGGCGGCCAGCTCCGGTGCGCCCGGCGCCTCGTACGTCACGTCGTAGTAGTGGTCCGGGAAGCCCCAGAAGTCGTACTCCAGCGGCACTGTCGTCGTCGCGCCTACCGTGAGCGGGGCGTTCTCCCAGTGTGCGGACACGACGAGGATCGATGACGGCCTCGGCAGGCCTGCTGACCAGTCGGCGAGCTGACGCGTCCACAGGTCGTCGTCGGCGAGGGGCGGGGCGCCGTGGGACAGGTACAGCACCGGCATGGACATGGTCCACTCCTGAAGTTGAAGGTTCAACTACAGGCTACATCAACCCACTTCCGGATCTTCTGTGCGATCGCGGTTATTCTCAGTGCCAGAGGAGTCGCTATTGAGCCAGAACGTTGAGACCGGAGCGGCGTCCGAGGGCGCGCCCCCACCCCCTGCCGCGCGCGCGCCGTCCGCCACGCGGCGGGTACGTGCGCGTCTCGCCCGCCGCATCACCGCCCAGCGGTCCGCACCGGTCAAGCAGGTGCTGGAGCCACTGGCCGCGGTGCACCGCGAGCTGCACCCGAAGGCCGACCTGGCCCTGCTGCAACGCGCCTACGACGTCGCCGAGGAGGCGCACCGCGGGCAGCGGCGCAAGTCCGGCGACCCGTACATCACCCACCCGCTCGCGGTCGCCACGATCCTCGGCGAGCTGGGCATGGACACGATCACGCTCGTCGCCGCGCTCCTGCACGACACCGTGGAGGACACGTCCTACGGGTTGAAGGACCTCCACGACGACTTCGGCGAGGAGGTGGCTCGACTGGTCGATGGCGTCACCAAGCTGGACAAGGTGCAGCTCGGCAGCGCGGCGGAGGCCGAGACGATCCGCAAGATGGTCATCGCCATGGCGCGGGACCCGCGCGTGCTGGTGATCAAGCTGGCCGACCGGCTGCACAACATGCGCACCATGCGCTTCCTGCCGCCGGAGAAGCAAGCGAAGAAGGCCCGCGAGACCCTCGAGGTGCTCGCGCCGCTCGCACACCGGCTCGGCATGGCGACCGTCAAGTGGGAGCTGGAGGACCTCGCGTTCGCGATCCTGCAGCCCAAGAAGTACGACGAGATCGTGCGCCTGGTCGCCACCCGCGCGCCGTCGCGCGACACCTACCTGCAGAAGGTCACCGGCGAGCTGACCGCGCAGCTCGAGCAGTCGCGCATCAACGCCAAGGTCGAGGGCAGGCAGAAGCACTACTACTCGATCAACCAGAAGATGATCGTCCGCGGCCGCGACTTCGACGACATCAACGACCTGGTCGGTGTGCGGATCCTCGTCGACGACGTCCGCGACTGCTACGCCGCCATGGGTGTCGTCCACGCGCTGTGGCAGCCGATGCCCGGCCGGTTCAAGGACTACGTGGCCCAGCCGCGGTTCGGCGTCTACCAGTCGCTGCACACGACGGTGATCGGGCCGGACGGCAAGCCGCTGGAAGTGCAGATCCGCACGCACGAGATGCACCGCACCGCCGAGTACGGCATCGCGGCGCACTGGCGGTACAAGGAGACCCGCGGCACGCACGACGGGCAGGCCGTCGAGGTCGACGAGATGGCGTGGATGCGCCAGCTGCTGGACTGGCAGCGGGAGGCCGCCGACCCCGGCGAGTTCCTCGAGGCGCTGCGCTACGACCTCGCCGCCCGCGAGATCTTCGTGTTCACGCCCAAGGGCGACGTGATCACGCTGCCCGCCGGGTCGACGCCAGTGGACTTCGCCTACGCCGTGCACACCGAGGTCGGCCACCGCTGCATCGGCGCCCGGCTCAACGGCAGGCTCGTCGCGCTGGAGCGCAAGCTCGAGAACGGCGACGTGGTCGAGATCTTCACGTCCAAGGCCGAGGGCGCGGGCCCGTCCCGCGACTGGCTCGCCTTCGCGGCCTCGCCGCGCGCCCGCGCCAAGATCAAGCAGTGGTTCGCCAAGGAGCGCAAGGAAGAGGCGATCGAGGCGGGCAAGGACGCGATCGCCAAGGAGGTGCGCCGGGTCGGGCTGCCCATGCAGCGGCTCGTGTCGGCCGACTCCATGGCGGCGCTGGCCCGCGAGCTGCGCTACGCCGAGGTCAGTCAGCTGTACGCCGCGGTCGGCGAGGGCCACACCTCGTCCCGGCACGTCGTGCAGCGCCTGGTCGCGCTGCTCGGCGGCGTCGAGCACGCCGAGGAGGAGCTGGCCGAGCGGTCCACCCCGTCCACCGTCACCCGCCGCCGCGCGTCCGGCGACGCCGGTGTGATCGTCAAGGGCGCGTCGGACGTGTGGGTCAAGCTCGCGCGCTGCTGCACCCCGGTCCCCGGCGACGACATCCTCGGGTTCGTCACCCGCGGCGGTGGCGTCAGCGTGCACCGCACGGACTGCACCAACGCCGGTGAGCTGCTGGCGGCACCGGAACGCCTGGTGGACGTCGAGTGGGCGCCGTCGGACTCGTCGGTGTTCCTCGTGGCCATCCAGGTCGAGGCACTGGACCGGCACCGCCTGCTGTCGGACGTCACCAAGGTCCTGGCGGACGAGAAGGTCAACATCCTGTCCGCGTCGGTGACCACCTCGCGGGATCGCGTCGCCGTGAGCCGCTTCAGCTTCGAGATGGGCGACCCGAAGCACCTCGGCCACGTGCTGAAGGTCGTGCGGAGCGTCGAGGGTGTCTACGACGTCTATCGTGTGACGTCGGCGTCCTGACTGAAACACGGGACCGGTCCCGGCCGATGCGCGATGAGATGACATGCACCAACTGGGGGAGGACACCGTGACCACGCCGCAGGACCCTGAGGGTCAGCCCTACTACGCGGAGCCGCCGGTGGCCGGCGCGCCCTATCCGGCGCAACAGCAGTACCAGCAGCCATACCAGCCGCAGTACCCGCCCGCGTACCCGCCGCCCGGGTACGGCCAGCCGCCGTACCCCTACCCGTATCCGCCCACCCGGTCCACGAACGGCATGGCCATCGCGTCCATGGTGCTGGGCATCGTGTGGGTGTACTGGATCGGCAGCATCCTGGCGCTGATCTTCGGTTACGTGGCGCTGAAGGAGATCCGCCAGTCCAAGCAGGCGGGCGAGGGCATGGCCATCGCGGGCATCGTGCTGGGCTGGATCGGCATCGGCGTCCTGGTCATCGTCCTGCTGTTGGTCGCGACCAGAGGCTTCAGCTGACGCCCAGCAAGGTCGTCATCGGCACTCCCGCGAACGACTTGACGTCGCGGGCCAGGTGGGCCTGGTCCGCGTACCTGGTCGCGTAGGCCACCGACGCGAGGTCCGCGCCATCGCGTGCCAGCCGCACCGCGCGGTCGAACCGGAGGATCCGTTGCAGCGTCTTCGGCCCGTACCCGAACGCGGCCACCGACCGGCGGTGCAGCTGCCGCTCCGTCCACCCCAGCGCGTCGGCGACCGTGGCCACCCGGTCACCGCGGCGGATGAGGGACACCAGCCGTGGCACCGCCGGATCCCACTCCCCGCGCACGCCCGCCACGGCGTCGGCCAGTACCCGTGACGCCGCCGCCACCGTCGACGTGGCCGCCAGGTCGTCTGTGAGGCGCCGGACCCGGTCGCCGGGCCACAGCTCGTCCAGGTCGATCCGTTCGTCCCGCACGGCCGACGACGGCACTCCCAGGCCGGCAGGCGCCCGGCCGGGCAGGAACCGGACCGCCACCAGCAGACCGGCCGACAGTGACGTCCGGTGCGCTCGGGTATCCGGTCCGGCCACCAGCAGGCGCCCGGTTTCGCTGTGCCACAGGACATCCGCGCACGCGTCCGGCACCACGTGGGTCGGCGGCGCCCCTGCCGGCAACGACCGCGACCACGTGCACGCGAACACCTCGTGCGCGCTGGGCCGTTCGGAGTACTCGGTCACGTGGCCCAGTGTGCCACCGCCCACCGACAGTGCCGGTCTGCCAGGCAGATCAGCGTTGTCGGTGGGCGGTGGCGAAAGGAGGTTCTAGGCGACCTTGGCCGACTCGATCGCCACCGGGGTGACCGGAGCGCCGTCCTGCGCGCCGCCGTCGACACCGCCGGCCGCGACCTGGTCCAGCGTGCCGAGGCTCGCCGCGTCCATCGTGCCGAAGACCGTGTACTCCGGCGGGAGCGTGGAGTCGCCGTACACCAGGAAGAACTGGCTGCCGGTGGTGCCGGGGCCCGCGTTGGCCATCGCGACGACGCCGCGCTGGTAGGTCACGTTCGTGCCGTCCGCCGCGGGCGGCAGGTCGGTGGGGAACTCGTCCGGCACGACGTAGCCGGGACCGCCGGAGCCGTCGCCCGCCGGGTCGCCGCACTGCAGCACCTGCAGGCCGGGCGACGTCGTGAGGCGGTGGCAGTTCGTGCCGTCGAAGAAGCCCTCACCGGCCAGGAACGCCATGCTCTGCACCGTGCACGGCGCCCGCTCGGCGTCGAGCGTGATCGCGAGCGGACCAGCCGACGTGGTGAGCGACAGCGTCGTGGCCGCCACCGGGCCCTCGTCCGGCGGCAGGCCGACCGCGGGCTCCTGCCCGGACTGGTCGGCCGTGAACCCGCAGTCGCCCTCGGTGGCGCCAGCCCCGGAGTCCGAGCCGGAGTCCGTGCTCGAGCCCGGGTCCTCCTCGGACGCCGCGGTCGGGAAGTCGTCGGTGGCGGGCGCGGACGACGGGTTCTCGCGCGCCACACAACCGGCGAGGGTCAGGCCGATGGCAGCGGCGACCGCCGCCGTGCGAAAGATCGGCACGGCTCGCCGTCGCAGGCGCGGTCGAGCCGCCGTGATCTTCGGTTCGTTCACAAGCCCACTCACTGCACTGCCGCCGTTTCGATCGAGACCGGCAGCTTCGGAGTGCCGTCCTGTTCACCGTTCGGACCCGGGGTGATGCCGCCGGCCGCGACCTTGTCGATCGTGGCGAGGCCGGGGGCTTCCACCGAGCCGAACACCGTGTAGTTCGGTGCCAGCGTGGAGTCGCCGTACACCAGGAAGAACTGGCTGCCACCCGTGTTAGGGCCCGCGTTGGCCATCGCGAGCGCGCCGCGCGGGTAGATCACCGACGGGGAGCCGTCGGGGCCTGCCGGGCCCTGCTTGAGGTCGGTGGGCAGCTCGTCCGGGATCGTGTAGCCGGGGCCGCCGCCACCGGTGCCGAGCGGGTCACCGCACTGCAGCACCTTCAGGCCCTCCGACGAGGTCAGGCGGTGGCAGGTGGTGCCGTCGTAGAACTTCGACTGCACCAGGTGCTCGATGCTCTGCACCGTGCAGGGGGCCTTCGCGCGGTCCAGCGTCACCGGGATGTCGCCCTGGGACGTCTTGAGCAGCACCTTCACCGTGCCGGTGCTCGGCGTCTCCGCCGGGTCCTCCGGCAGGCCGGGCTTCTTCTCCGACTGCTCCTCGGGTGCTTCCTTGAAACCGCAGGCACCGTCGGTGGTGTTCTCGGCGGGCGGCGTGTCCGTGGGGTTGGTGGCCGCCTCACCCTCCTCCGGACCGAGGTTCACGAGCCAGTACACGAGGCCCACCGCGGCGACCACCACCATGACGGTGATGCTCACGCCCCAGATACGGCGCCGCTTGGCGCGTTCCGCGCGGCGAGTCAGCTGGCGTTCCAGCTTTCGCTTGGCCGCCTGCCGACGCTGCTCGTTGCTCGGCACCGGGCACCCTCCCTGACCTGAGACCTGTTTTGTGACGTCAACCAGGCGGGCAGTCTATGGGTACCCCCGGTAAGAACCGTGTGGAGGCCCACCGAAACACGGCAACCTCTCAGAAACCCGTCGGTAGGGGTGTGACCCGGAGGGGGTCGAGGTGAGAAGCTGGATACTGGGGGTGGCCGTACGGTGACGGTGACTGACAAGGTGGGCTCTATGCACGACAGGCGGGACGACGGCACGTCGCCATTCGCCGAGGAACTGGAGCGTCTCCTACGCAAACGCGGCCTGTCCTGGCGCCGTCTCTCCGACCTCATCGGCTACACCCCGAGCTGGCTGTCCAAGATCAAGCACGGCGCACCGCCGTCCGCTGAGCTGGCCCGCAAGTGCGATCAGGTCCTGGAGGCGGACGGCCAGCTCATCGCGCTCGCCGCGTCGACGAGCGGCCCGGTCCGGCTGGCGCAGCTGCCGGCCGCCGCGGCCACGTTCGTCGGCAGGGACGCCGAGCTGACGGAGCTGACGGAGATCCTCGCGTTCGCAGGCGACCCCGGCTCGCCGCAGACCATCGCGATCGACGGGCCGCCCGGCGCGGGCAAGACCGCGCTGGCGTTGCGGGTCGCGCACGCGGTCGTGGAGCACTACTCCGACGGCCAGCTGTACGTGGACCTGCGCGGCTACTCGCCGGACGCGCAGCCGAGGATCGTCGACGAGGTGCTCGAGGAGTTCCTGACCGCGCTCGGCGTGCAGATCGACGTCATCCCGGCCGGGCTCGACGCGCGGGCGAAGCTGTACCGCTCCGTGCTCGCCGACCGGCGGGTGCTCGTGGTGCTGGACAACGCGGCCGACTCACAGCAGCTGCAGCCGCTGATGCCCGCGTCGTCCGGCTGCGGCGTGGTCGTCACCAGCCGCAAGCGGATCACCGGCATCGAGATGCGCGGCGACTCCAGGATCACGCTCGGCCCGATGGCCGAGGAGGAGTCGATCACGTTGCTGCGCAAGGTGATCGGCGCCGACCGCACCGCCGCGGAGCCGGACGCCGTGCGCGGGCTCGCGGAACGCTGCGGCCACCTGCCGCTCGCACTGCGGATCGCGGCCGAGCGCGTCGCGACCCACCCGCACCACTCCGTGAGCCTGCTGGTCGAGGAGCTCGACACCGAGGAGCAGCGCCTCGACGGGCTGTCGACCGACGACTCGCTCGCGGTCAAGACGGTCTTCTCGTGGTCCTACCGCGACCTGTCCGCCGACGCGGCGCGGATGTTCCGGCTCATCGGCCTGCACTCCGGGTCCCACCTGAGCACCGGCGCCGCGGCCGCGCTCGCCGACCAGCCACTGGCCCGCGCGCGACGGCTCCTGGACCGCCTGACGGCCGTGCACCTGCTGGAGGGCATGGGCAACGACCGCTACCGCATGCACGACCTGTTACGGGTCTACGCGGCGGAACAGGCGGCGGAGGAGGAGCCGGACGCGGAGCGCACGCTCGCGCTGCGGCGGATGGTCGACTGGTACCTGCACAACGTCTACGCGGCCAACCACGCCCTCGCGCCGCAGCGCCACGACCCGGTGCTGGACAAGTCCGAGTTCGCCATCGATGTCGCCGACTTCGACTACGACTCCGCGCTGGAGTGGTGCGAGATCGAGATGTCGAACATCGTGATGGCGACCCGCACGGCGAACGCGGTGGGGGAGCACGTCCCGTGCTGGAAGCTCCCCGCCGGCTCGTTCAACTACCTGCACCTGCGCAAGCGCTGGAGTCTCTGGGTGGCCTCGCACGAGGTCGGTGTCGAGGGCGCGCGGCTGGCGAAGGACCCGTACGGCGAGTCGTGGGTGCTCAACAACCTCGCGCACGCCTACCGCGAGTTACGCAGGCTGGACGAGGCGATCGCGGCGTACGAGAAGTCCCTCGCCATCCGCACCGAGATCGGCGACCAGGTCGGCCTGGCGTGGACGCTCACCGGCCTCGGCAACGCCGGGTTCGACCAGGCCCGCTTCGACGTCGCCGCCGAGCACTTCGAGCGGGCGCTCGCCATGTTCCGCGGTGTCGGCGACCGGCACGGCGAGGGCATCGCGCTCGCCAACCTCGGCGACGCCATCCGTTCGCAGCGCCAGTTCGACCGGGCCGTGACCGTGCTGGAGCAGGCGCTGGACCTGTTCCAGGACATCGAGGACCGCTACGGCGAGGGCTACACGCTCGTGAAGCTGGGGGACACGTACTCGGAGCTGAAGCGGCCCGCGGAGGCCCTCAACTTCTTCCAGCGCGCGCTGGCGATCCGCCGCGAGCTGGGGGACCGCTGGGGCGAAGGCGAAACCCTGCACAAGCAGGGCCTGGCCCTCTACGACAGCGGACAACCGGAACAGGCCAGCGAATGCCTCCGTGGCGCCGTGGCCATCTTCGACGAGCTGGGCGACCCGAGGGCCGCCGACCTGAAGGAGATCCTGGCCGCGGCACACAAGTAGGGCTTTGTCAGGTGCTGCCGGGCACGTCGGCGTCCCGTTCAACGGCGGCCCCTTTCAGGGGCTCGGCACCGGGACCGGCCTGGCCAGCACCTGGTCCAGGACCTCGGTGAGGAACCGCGCCGGATCCGGGGCAGGTGTCGTGGTCCGCGTCGCGACGATCCCGTCCGGTCGGACGAGCAGGGCCCCTTCGGCGGGGAGCCACGGGACCGCGACGCGGTGCGCGGGAAGTCCGGTCACCGCCGCGGCGGTGAGCCAGTGTTCGCCCTCGGCGCCCACCAGCAGGGTCCACCGGGATGCCACCAGGTCGAGGGTCGAGACCCCGTCGATCCACGCGTGGGGAACCCGTGACCCCGGTGAACCGTCCAGCGCCACCGATAGGTCCATTGTGGACGGTAGTGCCGGCCGCGGGCCGACGACGGCGGCCGAGTCGTACCGCTGGCCGAGGTGCACGACCGGTGCCGC
Organism: Actinophytocola algeriensis; assembly: GCF_014203735.1. GTDB lineage: Bacteria > Actinomycetota > Actinomycetes > Mycobacteriales > Pseudonocardiaceae > Actinophytocola > Actinophytocola algeriensis. The sequence continues at coordinate 645,023 of NZ_JACHJQ010000005.1, forward strand.
CCACACCCCCGCCGCCACCCTGGCGGCGTCGGCCTCGGGTCCGCGTCCCCAGTGCAGTTCCGGGTCGGCGAGCCGGCGCATCGCCTGGTCCAGCGTCGCCGCGGCGACCGGTTCACGTTCGTGCGCGTAGGTGTCGAGCAGGCCGGCGCCTGCCTCGCCGCGGTGGACGGCGGCCAGCTTCCACGTCAGGTTGTGCGCGTCGGCGACGCCGGTGTTGAGGCCGAACGCGCCAAGGGGTGACACGGTGTGCGCGGCGTCGCCGACGAGGAACACGCGGCCCACCGCGAAGCTCTCGGCCGCGGCGCTGCGGGGGCGCCAGGGCAGCACGCTGCGCACCTCGACGTCGAGGTCGGGATCGCCGACCGCCGCCCGGACGATCGCGGCGCAGCGCTCTGGCGTGAAGTCCTCGGGGCATTCGCCCGCGTCGACGTCGCAGGCCACGTGGAATACCCAGTTCGTCTCGCCGTCCACGGTGGCCAGCAGGCCCGGTGCCGCCGGTGTGGTGATGGTGCAGGTGGCGAAGGACATGCCCCGCAGGTGGGGCCGGAGGTCGGCGCGGAACAGGATGTTGATCATCGACTTGCCGAGGTCGCCAGGACCGGAGGTGCCCACGCCGAGCGCGGTCCGCACGGTGCTGTGCGTGCCGTCGGCGGCGACCACGTGCGCGCACCGCAGCGAGTAGCGGCCGTCGGGTCCTTCCAGCTCGACGTCGACCCCACCGGTGTCCTGCGTGATGCCGGCCAGGCGGGTCGACCAGCGCAGGTCCGCGCCGCGGCGCGCCAGGTCGGCCGCCACGACGGCGTCGAGCCGGTCCTGGGCACACACGCCGCGCAGCCTGAACGGCGTCACGTCCAGCTCGTCGGCGGCCGGGGCCGGCATGGGCACGGTCACGACATCGCCCGCGCCCATCTCGACGACGGTCCGCGCCACCGCCTTGCCCGCAGCACCCCGGAGGTCGACCGCGGCGGCGTCCACGGCGGTGTCGAGCCCGAGTTCGCGGAGGACCTCGACGGTGCGCGGCCCGATGCCGGTGGCGCGTGGGTGGACCGACGGGCCGGACCGGCGTTCCACCAGCACCGCGGGGACGCCGTGGTGGGTGAGCAGCGCCGCGGTGAGCAGGCCGACGCTGCCGCCGCCGACCACGAGCACCGGGACTTCTGGATACTCTGTGCCCGTCATGGCTACACCGTAGCCAGAAGGTAGGATGCGGGTCAACGAGGAAAGGAACCGCCCGATGACCGAACCCGTTCCCTCGTCGGTGTGGACACGGCCGCGCCCCGAACCGCGCCGGCGCGCGCCCGGGGTGGACCAGTACGTGGCCGCGGCGATGGCCGTCGCGGACGCGGAGGGGTTGGCGGCGGTGTCGATGCGGCGGGTCGCGGGCGATCTCGGCTCCGGGACCGCCTCGCTCTACCGGTACATCACCAACCGCGACGAGCTGGTGGACCTGATGATCGACGCGGCGCAGGGCGAGGATCCGCTGCCCGAGTCCGCCGGGGACTGGCGTGCCGACCTGGGGGCGGTCGCGCACGCGTTGCGCGCGACACTGCTGCGGCACCCGTGGCTCGCGGGTGAACTGGCGGGAAGGCCCGCGCTCGGCCCCAACTCGTTGCGGCGGTCCGAGTCCGCGCTGCGTGCCGCCGTCGCGCTCACGCCCGACATCACCCTGGCCTCGCGGGCGCTCGGCGCCGTGCACGCGTACGTGCTGGGTTCGGTCGCCGCCCAGCAGGCCCTTCTGCGCGCGGAGCAGCGCACCGGCCTCACCGAGGAGGAGTGGCAGCGCAGCGTCGGTCCCTACATCAGCGAGGTCCTCGCGGCGGGTGAGCACCCGATGCTCGCCCGCCGCGTCCTCGAAGCCGAGGAACCCGACCCCGACGTCGATTTCGCGTTCGGCCTGGACTGCGTGCTCGACGGGCTCGCGGCCCGGCTGGGTCGCTGAGCGGTCAGTGGGCCTTCAGCGCCTCGAACATGTGCTCCAGGAACCTCGGCACGTCAACGGTTTCCGCCACCTTCACCGGCACGCGCCCCGCGCCTGCCGTGGTGGCGATGTAGGCGTCACTGGCGATCAGGCGCTGGTCGGAGACCACCTGGCCGCGGGTGTGGGTGCCGGAGAGCTCGATGGCGAGCGGCATCTCCCGGTACGTGGCGAGCTTCGGCTCGAGCAGCAGCGCGGCCGCGAGCGGGTCGTGCAGCGTGCACGTGTGCGTGCCGAACATCTGCGAGTAGAAACCCGCGTAGTGGTCGAGCAACCGGTTCGCGAACACCGCGCGCGGGCTGTCGAGCGCGCCGACCGCGGTCAGCCACTCCCCGCCCGCCCGCGCCTGTTCCGTCGCGTCGAGACCGACGAGGGTCATGTCGGGGAACCCCGCCCCGAGCACGAGATCCGCGGCCTCCGGGTCGTGGAAGAAATTTGCGTCCGCGTACGGCGTGATGTTTCCGGGCACGGTGACCGCGCCACCCATGACGACCACGGAACGTAACAACTTGGGTAAGTCGGGTTCGAGCAGCACGGCGAGCGCGATGTTGGTGAGCGGCCCGAGCGCGAGCAGCGTCAGCTCGCCGGGATGCGCACGCGCGAGCCGGACGAGTTGCTCGGCCGCCGACTCCGACACCACGGTCCCGCTCGGCTCAGGACCCGCGTGACCTCCCAGTCCGTCCACGCCGTGCACGAACTCCGCGGTCTGCAGCGGCTGGGCGAGCGGCCGGGCGGCCCCGACCGCCACCGGCGCGGTCAGCCCGCACAACTCCATCACCCGCAGTGCGTTCCGCGCCGCCAACGGGGCGGAAACATTGCCGTGGACACTACCCACAGCGACGATCTCCGCGTCCTCCTGGGCCGCGAGATACATGATCGCGAGGGCGTCGTCAACCCCCGGATCGGTGTCGAGAATGATGCGCACGCTGTGGCACTCAACCAGACAACCCGGCGGTAAAGCCAGACCGGGGTGGTCAAGATCGGCACCTGGGTAGGGTCGATCCGTGCGCGTGTGTGTTTTCTGCGGATCATCACCAGGCAAGGGCCCGGCCTACCAGGCCGCGGCGAAGCGGGTGGGCGAGGTGTTCGCCGAGCGGGGCATCGAGCTCGTCTACGGCGGCGCGAGTGTCGGCACGATGGGTGTGGTCGCCGACACGGTGCTCGAGCACGGCGGCAAGGTCCACGGCGTCATCCCCCAGAGCCTCGTCGACCGGGAGGTCGCCCACCCGGGGCTCACGACGCTGAAGGTCGTCGCCGACCTGCACGAGCGCAAGGCGGCGATGTCGGAGCTGGCCGACGGCTACCTCACGCTGCCCGGCGGCGCCGGCACGCTCGAGGAGCTGTTCGAGGTGTTCACGTGGGCGCAGCTCGGACTGCACGACAAGCCGATCGCCCTGCTCGACGTGGGTGGTTACTACCAGCCGATGTTGAGATTTCTCGAGAACATGTCCGCCGAGGGCTTCCTTGCGGACGACTTTCGGGGGATGCTCATCGTCACCACCGAGGTCACCGAGGCGCTCGATCGGTTCGTCGACTACCGCCCGCCCCGGACAAAGTGGACATGAGATCACTGCGAGTGATCACCCAGTGCGTACCGTGACTCCCCCATTCGGTGTTTCCTGAAACCCTCAACATGTCAACACTGTGCAACCGCCACGTGACTCCCCATAGTTGGCGGTAACGGCCGGTGAGGGGTGTTGACAATGCGTCCATTGGGGACACCGGTCGGGGACACCAGTCACGGGTGCGACTGACAGGGGAGACGGCATGCACACGGCCAGGGCGGGAACCGGCGGAGGCGCGGACCACGCGGACCACTCCGACCGGCACGAGCACGTGGACATCGTGGCGCCGAGGTCGGGGGACCGGCCGCTGCAGTCCGTCACCGCCGCCGCACACCACCGCCGCTGCGACTCGTGTGGCCAGCTGCTGACCGATCCGCCCACCGGGCTGATCGAGCGCTGGCACTGGGACGAGGTCGCGGCCGAGACCGTCGCGCAGTCGCGAGTCCTCGGCGAGTCGATCGCGCTGATCATGATCGACCTGGACCGCTTCAAGGACGTCAACGACAGCTACGGGCACCTCGCCGGGGACGCGGTGCTGCGCGGTGTCGCGGACGTCATCCGGGACTGCACCCGCGAGGGCGACCTCGCCTGCCGCTACGGCGGCTCGGCCGGTGACGAGTTCCTGGTGCTGCTGCCCGCGTCCGAGCTGGACGCCGCGCTCGCGGTCGCGGAGCGCATCCGCGCCGGCATCACGGGCATGTCGGTGACCGCGAAGGTGACCCGCGACCTGACGACCACCATCGAGGGCCAGACCGCGTCGATCGGCGTGGCCACCTACGGTCTCGGCGACCTGGTCGAGCTGGACCTCGAGGACCTGATGCTGGACGCGGACGTGTCGCTGCGCGCGGCAAAGCGCCACGGCCGGGACCGCATCTGTGTGGCCAACATGGACGTGAGCGCCACGGCCGAGTCGGCCAGCCAGGCCACCAAGCGGATGGCCACCTGGGCCCGTTTCCGTCGCCTCAGGTCGGTCTGAGCGAACCTGCGAGCGGAGCGAGCCAGATCAGCACGGTAAGTTCGGGGCCGTGCTGGTTGTCGGATTTCCCACGGGTGCGTTCCAGGCCAACTGTTATCTCGTCGCGGCGGGTGAGGGCGAGCCGTGCGTGATCGTCGACCCGGGACAGGACGCGGTCGAACCGGTCGCCGAGGCACTGCGCAAGTACCGGCTCTCACCGGTGGCGGCACTGCTGACGCACGGCCACTTCGACCACGTCTTCTCGGTCACCCCGATCTGCGACGGCAACGACATCGCCGCCTGGATCCACCCGGAAGACCGCACGATGCTCAGCGACCCCATGAAGGGGCTGAGTGACCAGAGCTCCGCGTTCTTCGGCGGCAAGCTCGAGATGCGGGAGCCGGCCGAGGTGCGGGAGCTGACCGACGGCGCGGAACTCGACCTCGCGGGCCTCACGCTGACCGTGGACCACACGCCGGGCCACACGCGTGGCTCGGTCGTGTTCCACACCGCGCTGGACGAGGGTGGCCGCGTCATGTTCGCGGGCGACACGCTCTTCGCCGGGTCGATCGGCCGCACCGACCTGCCCGGCGGTGACATGCGGACGATGACCGAGACGCTCCGCACGAAGATCCTCCCGCTCGCCGACGACACCGTGGTGCTGCCCGGGCACGGCGGCAGCACCACGATCGGGCGGGAACGCGCGAGCAACCCGTTCCTCCTCGAGCTGGACCCCACCGCGGCAGGCCCGGCGCGGGGCATCTGAGGTGCACGGAGACAACGGCGAACCCGTCCCGCTCGACCTCGCGGAACTGTCCAGCGCCCGGCGGCGCGGCTGTGTGTCCTTCGGCGTCGCGCTCGTGTTCGGCGCGGCGATCGGCGGCATCGTGGCCCTCTTCGCGGGCCAGACCGCCGCGTTGGTCACCGCCGCCGTGGTGGTCGTGCTGCTGACGCTCCTCGCGTGGGTGTCCGGCAGGCGCAAGCTCACGCTCGAGGGCGACCGCGTGGTGTCGAAGGCGGTCGGCCGCAAGTCGGTCGACCTGGTGCACGTCGACAAGATCGAGCTGATGGTGACCGACATCCGCGGCACCAGGACGGTCGGGCTGCTGCTCACCGGCGGTCGCAAGTCGATCAACCTGGCGCTGGCCGTCTACTCCGGCGCCGGCGGGCGCGAGCTGGGCATCCTCGTGCTGCGCAGGCTCGCCGACGTGCTGGCCCGCAGCGAGAACACGTCCGGGCTGGTGTACTCCCAGCTCCTGGTGGCCCAGCTGCGGGCGGAGGCCAAGGGGGACGTGGCCGCCGACCGGCCGCTGTACCGCCTCGCGACCCTGGCGCAGGGCGGCAGGCTCGCCCAGCGCATCAAGCCGGAGGCGGTGACTCGCTTCGTCGCGAGTCTCGACTGACCGGCCGGGGTGCCGGCGCGGCCCTGCGCCGCTCCCCGTCAGGCACGCGGTCACCCGGCACGCGGTCATCCGCCCGCCGCCTCGGCTCCGCGGACTCTCGCCGCGGTTCCGCCGGGTCCCGCCTGGTGCGGGTCCGGTCCGCGGGTCGTTCGCGGTCCTGGCGTTGCTTCTCGTCCGGCCGCGGCCTGCGCCGCACGGGCGTCTCGGCAGGCTTCTCCTGCCAGGCGACCGCGGCCGCGAGCGCGGTGGTCACCGGTACCGCGGCGACGATGCCGATGCTCCCGACCAGCGTCCGCACGATCTCCTGCGCGATCGACTGCGACGTCACGATGTTGCCGATGCCGACCCCGGACACCGACGAGTACAGCAGCAGCGGCAGCGCGGCACCCGCGTAGGCCATGACGAGCGTGTTCACCGCCGACGCCACGTGGTCGCGCCCGATCCGCAGCGCCGACGCGTACAGCTCGCGCCGCGACAGCGACGGGTTCGCCGCCCGCAGCTCCCACACGGCGCTGGTCTGCGTCACGGTCACGTCGTCGAGCACACCGAGCGCGCCGATCACCACGCCCGCGAGCAGCAGCCCGCGCGTGTCGATGGCGTGGCCCAGCGTCGCGATCAGCGTCGACGCGTCGTCGTCGATGCCCGTGAGCTTGGCGAACGCGGCCCACAGCGCGCCGAGCAGCCCGATCAGCGCGAGGCTGATCATCGTGCCGAGCACGGCGGTCGACGTCCGCGCGGACAGCCCGTGCGTCAGGTACAGGACCACGAACATGATCACGCCCGCGCCGACGATCGCCACCAGCAGCGGGCTCTCCCCGCTGATGATCGCGGGCAGCACGAAGAACACGAGCACCAGGAAGCTGATGACGAGCGCGCCGAGCGCCTTGAGCCCCTGCCACCGCCCGAGCACCAGCACCGCGACCGCGAACAACGCGGCGAGCAGCGCGAGCGGCACCCCCCGCTGGAAGTCGACCAGCTGGTAGGACTGCCCGTCGGCCGGGTCACCACCGCCGTAGGACAGGACGACCTCGTCGTCGACCGTGAACCGCGGCGTGGACGGTTCGATCGGGATGATCGTGCGGATCTGCTGCTCGGGCGCGGGCCCGTCGGTCATCCGGACGTCGACGACGAGACAGCGGTCGCCGTCCTCCTCCTGCGCACCGACCTGCACCTCGCCGTTGCACGCGCCGGTGGCCGTGGCCGTGATGACGCCCTGCACCGGGGTGCCGCCGCCCGAGTTCGTCTCCGGCGACGCGCCGAACGGGTACAGCAGCACGACGCCGACGGCCGCGGCGAGCGCGAACGGGATCAGCAGCGCCGTGATGACCGTGCGCACGCGGTGGGACGCGGGCGGGGCGGGGGTGTGGCCGTGACCGTGACCGCGACTGCGACCGTCACCGTGACCGGCCGAGGATGGCTCGTCCCCTGAGGGCTCCGCGTCCGGTTCCTCCCGGCGTCGGCGCGTCGGCCCGGGGTCGGTGACCCGGGGGATCGGTTCGGTCTCGCCCTCGTACACCCGCGCAGTCTCTCAGGCCGTCAGCGGATCGTTGAACCGGAAGTGCCGGGCGAGCAGGTCGTCGCACGCGGAGACCGCCTGCCGCAGCCGTGCCGCCGGGTCGCCGGTGACCTTCACCCACGGCACCCCGCGCCCGGCGAGCAACTCCTCGAACCGCGCGGTCATCCACTCCCGCCGGTGCTCGCCGTCGCGCCACCCGTCCTGCTCGAACGGCACGCCTGCGTGGTCGGTGAGCAGGTACAGCGCGGGCCGGCGTGCGGACGTCACGTCCGGGTGGGCGGCGCCGAGGTAACGCTCGCACCACACGGTCGCGGCCCACGCGTCGTTGTCGCACACGAGCAGCGGCCCGCCCCGCCGGGCCGCGCGGTCCTCCTCCTGTGACTGGCGGCGCGCCACGTCGACGAAGTCGCCGACGGTCCACACCAGGTCGTCGAGCCGCGGCGGCACGCCACCCGCGAGCGCGGTGGCGGCGGTGAACTTGTCCTCGGTGTGCCTGCGCCCCTCCTCGGCGACCCACTCGGCGCGGTAGTGGTCCGCGAGCGCCCTGCTGAGCGTGGTGGTGCCGGTGGACTCGGCGCCGAGCACGACCACCCGCGCGCACAGCCCGGCGCGGGTGGCGGGGGCGAGCTGGTCCCAGTGCCCCGGGGCGTCGGCCCTGATCGCGGTGCCGGACGCGGCCACGACCGTGCGGTCCGGGTCCACGGACACGTGCTTGGCGCCCAGCCTGCTGGCCAGCTCGGCGCCGTAGTCCTCGCTGGAGAACACGACGTCGACCGGGGCGCGGCGGGGGTCGCCATCGCGCATGGCGCGGCGCGCGAGCACCGACTTCACGATGTCGACGTGCAGGTCCCAGATCGCGTCGTCGTGGAAGTCGATGGGGTGGTCGTCGACGTCGCCGATGATCGCGACGCCCTCGTCGGCGGCGTGTTCCTCGGTGAGCCAGGCGACCCGGTCGGCCAGCGGGATCGACTCGACCGAGGCACCGAGCACGGCCACGGTCGTGCGCCCCGCCGCCGCCGCTGCCGCCCGGATCAGCCGGTGGTGGCCTGCGTGCGGCGGGTAGAACTTCCCCAGGACCAGCGCGTGGGAGAACATGCGAGCATCGTCCCGCAGTGGCCGATTCCCGGGTCACGGTGGTGCCCGAACGGGGGAAACCGCTTGCCTTGCGGTATTCACATCCGTCACGTTGCCGTTACGCTGGGGAGCGCCCGGATAGACCGCACGTCTCGCGGGAGGTAACCCATGGACAGCACCGAGCTGGAGGCCTGGACGACTCCGGACTTCGTCGAGTACGAGACGCCGATGGAGGTCACCGCCTACGCCGCGCGTATGGAGGACTGACCCCTGATACTGCCCGGCGCGGCCGTCCTGCTGGGGAGCGACCCCCAAGAGCCCGGTCCCGCGCCGGGCAGTCCTGTCGGAAGGTGACCCGTGATCCGCACCGCTGAGGAGTTCGTCGCCGAACTCCGTGGCCTCTCCCACCGCTACTGGGGCACGCACCCGTTCCACCGGCGCATGCACGCGGGCGAGCTGTCCCGCGCCGAGCTGCGGGCCTGGGCCGCCAACCGCTGGTACTACCAGTGCGTGCTGCCGATGAAGGACGCGGCGATCATCGCCAACTGCCCGCTGCCGGACCTCCGGCGCGCGTGGCTCGACCGCGTCGTCTACCACGACGGCCGCTCCGACGACGACCTCGACAGCGGCCGCGAGCGCTGGCTGCGGCTGTGCGAGGCCGTGGGGCTCACCCGTGCCGAGGTGCTGGACGAACGGCACGTCGTGCCCGGCGTCCGGTTCGCCGTCGACGCGTACGTGAACTTCGCTCGCACCCGGCCGTGGCTGGAGGCGGTCGCGTCCGGGCTCACCGAGATGTTCTCCGGGCACCTCATGCAGCGCCGCGTCACGGACATGCTGACGCGCTACGACTGGATCTCCCGCGACGACCTGGCGTACTTCACCAACCGCATCGAGGCGGTGTCCGGCGAGGGGAAGTCCACGTTGGACATCGTGGTGCGCCACTGCGTCACCGCGGAGCAGCAGGACGCGGCGGTGGCGGCGCTGTCGTTCAAGTGCGACGTCCTGTGGTCGGTGCTGGACGCGATCGAGCGGGCGGCCGATGTCCGGGAAACCTAGGCTGCGCAAGGGAGTGCGGCTCTCCTTCGACAAGACGCGGGACACGCACGTGCTGCTGTTCCCCGAGGGTGTGCTGGTGCCCAACGCGACCGCGGCGGCGGTGCTGGAGCTGTGCGACGGGGAGTCCACGGTGGACGACATCGCCGCCGCGCTCGGCACCCGGTTCCGGGGCGTGCGCGCGCAGGACGTGACCGATGTGCTGACCAGGCTGGCGGACCGGAGGGTCGTGGAATGGACGTGACCGTCGCGCCACCACTCGGCATGCTGGCCGAGCTGACACACCGCTGCCCGCTGCACTGCCCGTACTGCTCCAACCCGGTCGAGCTGACGGCGCGTGCCGACGAGCTGACCACGGGGCAGTGGCTGGACGTGCTGGACGCGGCCAGGGACATCGGCGTGCTGCAGGTGCACCTGTCCGGCGGCGAGCCGCTGGCCCGCCCCGACCTGCCGGAGCTGGTCACCCGGGCCGCTGACCTCGGCTGCTACGTCAACCTCGTCACCAGCGGTCTCGGGCTGACCGAGGAGCGGCTCGCGGACCTCACCGACCGAGGGCTCGCCCACGTGCAGCTGTCCGTGCAGGGCCCGGACGCGGAACGGGCGAACCGCATCGCCGGTGCCCGCGCGCACGAGCACAAGCTCGCCGCCGCGGCACTGGTCAAGGAAGCCGGCCTGCCGCTGACGGTGAACGTGGTGCTGCACAAGGCGAACCACGACGTCGGCGCCCTCATCGCGCTCGCGGAACGGATGGGTGCGGACCGGCTGGAGCTGGCGAACACGCAGTACTACGGCTGGGCGCTGCGCAACCGGGCGGCGCTCATGCCGACGCCAGAACAGCTCGCGGCGGCCGAGCCGGTCGTGCGGGCACAGGCGCGGCGGCTGCGCGGGACGATGGAGATCGTCTACGTCGTGGCCGACTACTACGAGAAGTACCCGAAGCCGTGCATGTACGGGTGGGGCGCACGGCAGCTGACCGTCGCGCCGAACGGGGACGTGCTGCCGTGCCCCGCGGCGTCGGCGATCGCCACGCTGCCGGTGGACAACGTGAAGACGCGGCCGCTGCGGGACATCTGGTACGACTCGGAGTCCTTCAACGCCTACCGAGGCGAGGAGTGGATGCGCGAGCCGTGCCGGACGTGTGACCGCCGGTCGGTCGACTTCGGTGGCTGCCGGTGTCAGGCGTTCCAGCTGCTCGGCGACGCGGCGGCGACGGACCCGGTGTGCTCGCGGTCGCCGGACCGCGGGGTGGTCGACCTGTTGTTGCGGTCGCCGGGGGAGCAGGAGGAGTTCGTCATGCGTGGTCCGGTGGCGGCACGATGAGGGTGGTCGTGCTTGGCACCGCCGCGGGGGGCGGGTTCCCGCAGTGGAACTGCGCGTGCCGGCTGTGCGCGGCGGGCCGCGCTGGGTCGGCGGACGTGCCCGCGCGGACGCAGGACTGCCTCGCCGTGAGCGCGGGCGACGGCTGGTACCTGGTCAACGCGTCACCCGACATCCGCGCCCAGGTCCTGGCGGCGGACGTGCTGGCGCCCGGGCCAGGTCCGCGGGACACGCCGTTGCGGGGCGCGTTGCTGACCGACGCGGAACTGGACCACACGATGGGCCTGCTGATGCTCCGCGAGGGCGGCGGGCTGCGGGTTTTCGCGCCGCGGGCAGTGCTGTCCGCGCTCGAACCGGTCCGGGACACCGTCGCCCGCTACGGGTCGTGGACCTGGTCGTCCACAGTGGACATACCGGGGCTCGCGGTGACGACGTTCGCGGTGAGTGACAAGAAACCCAGGTACGCGGCCGGCTCCACGGCGTCCGGTCCGTGGGTGGTGGCGTACCGCATCACCGACCCGGCGACCGGGGGCGCGCTCGTCTACGCGCCGTGCCTGCGGTCGTGGCTGGACGGGTTCGACGAGTTCGTCGACGGCGCCGCCGGTGTGCTGCTCGACGGCACGTTCTACTCGCCCGCGGAGATGTCGGGTACGGGGACGTCCACCGCGGCCCAGCGCGCGATGGGCCACGTGCCGATCGACGGGCCGGACGGCAGCCTCGTGCGGATCGCGAAGCACTCCGGCATCCGCTGGTGCTACACGCACCTGAACAACACCAACCCGGTGCTGGACCGCCGCTCACCGGAGTACGCGGTCGTGCGGGACGCCGGGGTGGAGGTGCCGCTTGATGGGACGGCATTCGAGGTCTGAGCGGAGCTTGCGGAGCGAGCCAA
>NZ_JACHJQ010000005.1:656868-962325 GCF_014203735.1 Actinophytocola algeriensis
CCAAGGGTGCTGAGCGGAGCTTGCGGAGCGAGCCAAGGGTGCTGAGCGGAGCTTGCGGAGCGAGCCAAGGGTGCTGAGCGGAGCTTGCGGAGCGAGCCAAGGGTGCTGAGCGGAGCTTGCGGAGCGAGCCGTGGCTGCCGTGCGGCTATCCTCGGTGAAGTGACAGAACAGGTCGTCCTGCTCGACGAGCAGGGGCACGGGATCGGGGTCGCCGACAAGGCGACGGTGCACCACCTCGACACGCCCCTGCACCTCGCCTTCTCGTGCTATGTGTTCAACTCGCGCGGTGAGCTGCTGGTGACGCGGCGGGCGCGGGGGAAGAAGACGTGGCCGGGCGTGGTGACCAACAGCTGCTGCGGTCACCCCGGGCCGTCCGAGCCGTTCGTGGCCGCCGTCCAGCGCAGGCTCGCCGACGAGCTGGGCCTGCCCGCGGCGCCGAGTGTCGACCTGCTGTTGCCGAAGTTCCGGTACCGCGCGGTGATGGACAACGGCACCGTCGAGAACGAGCTGTGCCCGGTGTTCCGCGCGGTCACCGACACGGCGCCGGACCTGTCGCCGGACGAGGTGGACGAGTACGGCTGGATGTCCTGGCCGCTGTTCGTCAGCCTCGTGACCGGCGGCGAGCTGACCGTGTCGCCGTGGTGCCGGGAGCAGGTCGATCAGCTGGTGGCGCTGGGTTCGGACCCCTTGACCTGGCCGGTCGCGGACGAGGCCGGACTGCCTGCGGCGGCCAGGGTCGTCGCGTAGTCGGCGCGCCAGTTGCGCAGGCCGAGCACGCACAGTGCGAGGAAGCCGACGTACAGGACCGCGGTAAGCCACAGGTCCTTGTAGGCGTAGAGCGGCACGTAGATGACGTCCGCCGTGATCCACAGCCACCACGACTCGAGCTTCTTGCGTGCCTGCCCCCACGTGGCGAGCAGGGACAGCACGGTCGTGATCGCGTCCGGCAGCGGCACGGTCGAGTCGGTCACCGTGTCGAGCAGGACGGTCAGCCCGGCCGTGCCGAGCACCCCGAGGCCGCCGAGCACGAGCCACTGGCTCCGGGTCGTGCGGGTGACGGTCAGCGCCGTGTGCTGGACGCCGCCGCGTAGCCAGGCCCACCAGCCGTACAGCGCGAGCCCCATGTAGACGATCTGCAGGCCGGCGTCCGCGTAGATCCCGGCCGTCCAGAACAGGATCAGGAACATGACGTTGTTCGCGATCCCGATGGGCCAGTTCCAGATGTTCTGCCTGGCGACGAGCCACACGCACAACGCGCCCGACACGAACCCGAGGATCTCGACGATGTCCACCCATGCCCCTTTAGTGTTGACTTATATAAGTGGGACTCGATACGGTGCTGTCCCCGACCAATGACACCAGAGGAGACCCCCGATGATCGATGTCGGTGAGCAGATCAACGCGGTGAGCCGCCACATCGGCAGCCGCGTGTTCGGCCAGGGGGAGGCACGCGTCGCGACGATCAGCCAGACCTACGACACGGACGTCGACGACGTGTGGGACGCGTGCACCAACCCAGAGCGGCTCCCGAGGTGGTTCCTGCCGGTCACCGGCGACCTGAAGGTGGGCGGGCACTACCAGCTCGAAGGGAACGCGGGTGGCACCGTCGAGCGCTGCGACCCGCCCAAGAGCTTCTTCGCGACGTGGGAGTTCAACGGGATGGTCAGCTGGATCGAGGTCCGGGTCGCGCCGGAGTCCGACGGCAGGACCCGCCTTGAGCTGGAGCACACCGCCCACGTCGACGACGACCTGTGGGCGCAGTACGGCCCCGGCGCGACCGGCATCGGCTGGGACCTGGCCCTCTGGGGCCTGGTGAACCACCTGGCGCCCGGCGCCCCGGCCGTGACCCCGGAGAACGCCGAGGCGTGGACCCTGTCGCCCGAGGGCATCGCGTTCGTGACGGCCGCGGCTGATCGCTGGCGGGCCGCCCACGTCGAGTCGGGCACCGACGAGGCGGCCGCGGAGGCCGCGGCGGCACGCGTGATGGCCTTCTACACGACCCCGCCCGAGCCTCCGGCCGGCGACTGACCGGGGACTGAAGGTGGCCGGCTGCCCGCTCGCGTGGTCCGGCGGGCAGCCGCCTCGTAGGCTCGGCTGCCATGGACTCGCTTGCCACGGACAACGAGGTGCTCGTGATCGGCGCGGGGGTCAGCGGCCTGACCACCGCCATCTGTCTCGCCGACGCGGGCTGGTCCGTCCGCGTACTGGCGCGTGACCTCCCGCACGACACCACGTCCGAGGTCGCGGGCGCGCTGTGGGGGCCGTCGTTCCAGGAGCCCATGGCCAAGACCATGGCGTGGACCGACCGGTCCCTCGCCGACTTCACCGCGCTCGCCGAGGACCCCGGGTCCGGAGTGCGCATGGCGCAGACCCTCACCGTCAGCACCATGCCCGCCGGTGACCCGCCGCCGCAGGCACGCGCCATCCCCGAGCTTCGCGCGTGCGAGCCGGCCGAGCTCCCGCCGGGCTTCGCCAGTGGCTTCCGCGCGGTCATGCCGCTCGCCGACATGCCCCGCTACCTCGACCACCTGACCGCACGCCTGGCGGCGGCGGGAGTGGTGGTCGAGCAGGGGACCGTGACCTCGCTGGACGAGGCCGTCCGCGAGGCGCCGCTGGTCGTCAACTGCGCCGGTCTCGGCGCTACGGATTTCGGCGACGACAGCGTTCGCCCGGTGTTCGGGCAGCACGTGGTCGTCACGAACCCAGGTCTGGACCTCCTGTTCATGGAACTGTCGATGGCCGACGAGTGGACGAGCTACTTCCCGCACGGCGACCGCGTCGTCTGCGGTGGCGTGCGCATCCCCGGCCGCTGGGACCGCACACCGGAACCCGGGATCACCGACCGGATCCTGGCGCGGGTCCGCGCGCTGGCGCCACGCCTACGGGACGCGGAGGTGATCGAGGTCGTCACCGGCCTGCGCCCCGACCGGCCGTCGGTGCGCGTGGAGACCGAACAGCTCGGTACCGGGTGGTGCGTCCACAACTACGGGCACGGCGGTAACGGCGTCAGCCTCTCGTGGGGCTGCGCCCGCGAGGTCACCGAGCTGGCCGGCCGGCTGCGCTAGCCGTCCAGCCGCGCGGTGAGCCTGCGCGGCGCCTGTAATCGGTACGCGTCGGTGAGCAGCTCCCGCACCTCGGCCCAGTCGGGCTCGCCCACGTCCAGCCGAAGCGCCGCCCAGCCGCGGGCGCCGAGGTACGCGGGCACGTAGAAGCGCTCCGGGTCCGACGTCACCAGCGCGCCCTGCTCACCGGGTGCCGCCTTGAACGCCACCCCGATGACCCCGTCGCCGTGGTGGTCGTCGAGGAAGTAGCCGAACGTCTTCTTGCGCACGGCCAGCGTCAGGTGCCGGTCGCCGGTGCACGTCGCCTCCGGCAGCTCTGCGACGATCGCGGCGACCCGCTCGCGGAGCAGGTTCTCGGACATGGGAGGACGCTAGCGCGCACCACCGACAGTTCCGGGCGCGGCGAGAGTTCGCCTGTCACCGAACGGTTCCGGCGCGACACTCGGAGCATGGTCCGCTCGCCGCTACTGGTCGTCATGTGCGCCGGGTACTTCCTGGTCCTGCTCGACGTCACCGTCGTCAACGTGGCGCTCCCGGACATCGGCGGCGCGCTCGCGTCCGGTCCGGCCGGCCTCCAGTGGGTGGTCGACGGCTACGCGATCGCCATCGCCGGGTTGCTCCTCGTCGGCGGCACCGTCGGCGACGTCCACGGCCACCGATGGTCGCCGGTCTCCTCCTCGCGGCCGCCGGGTTCGCGCTGCTGACCGGGCTGCGGGCGGACTCGTCCTACCAGGTGCTCCTGCCCGCGCTGCTGCTCTGGGGCCTCGGGCTCGCTGCCCTCACCCCGGCGTTCGGAGCGGTCGCGGGCACTGCGTCGAACGCGCGGGCGTTCGTGTCCGGGCTGCACCTGACCGGCCTCGTCGCAGCCGCGTTGTTCCTGGTAGCGGCGTTGTCCACACTGCTCATGCGTTCGAATTGACACGAGTTCGAACGTGTGTTCGACTATGCCCCGTGCGATGGGAAAGCCAGCGCGTCGATCATGACGGCAACGACGGCCCCGGTGGCAACGGCGGCCAGCAGACACTGCCCGGTCTCCCCGGGCTGGTGCGCAGCGTGCGCACCCCGGAGTTCGCGAACGTCGTCTTCCACGAGGTGCGGGCCAAGTCCGTGCTGAACAAGGTGCCCGGCCAGTCGCGGATGCCGTTCGGGTGGACGGTCAACCCGTACCGCGGGTGCAGTCATGCCTGCCGGTACTGCCTCGCGGGGGACACCCCGATCCTGATGGCCGACGGCCGCACCAGACCGTTGTCCGGGCTGCGCGCGGGCGACCGGATCTACGGCACGGAGCGGGTCGGCAACCGGCGCAGATATGTCGCGACCCAGGTGCTCGCGCACTGGACCACGCACAAGCCCGCGTTCCGGGTCACGCTGCGCGACGGCACACAGCTCATCGCCAGCGGCGATCACCGCTTCCTCACCGACCGCGGCTGGCGGCACGTCGCGGAGGGCGCGTGCGAGGACGAGCGGCGGATCCTCGTGCCGGGCGACCGGCTGGTCGGCACCGGCCACTTCGCGACCCCGCCCAAAGGCGGCGAGGACTACCAGTGCGGCTACCTGGCCGGCATCGCGGCGGGGCACGGCGAGCCGGTCGACCCGAGGGTGCTCGAACGGGCCAGGGAGTTCCTGACCGGGGAGGAGTCGATCAGCCTGCCGATCCAGCGTCCCGATGTGCCGAGCGAGGAGTGGCACAAGGGTTTCCTGGCCGGCGTGTTCGACGTGGACGGGGACTACTCCAGGGGGCGCCTGCGGGTCGGTCGCACTGGCCGCGCCGTGCTGCCGGAGGTCGTCGCGGCGTTGCGGCGCTTCGACTTCGCCTTCGTCGTGGAGGAGGCGGGGCACCGCAGCGGCGTGTGCCGCTTCCGGCTGACCGGCGGGCTGGGGGAGCACCTGCGCTTCCTGCACTCGGTGGACCCCGCGCACACCGGCACCAACGAGCTGAACGGTGTCGTCCTGCGCTCTGCGGCGCAGCTCGCGGTGGCGACGATCGAGCCACTCGGCCTGGAACTGACGCTGTACGACATCACCACGGGCACCGGCGACTTCATCGCCAACGGCGTCGTCAGCCACAACTGCTTCGCCCGCCGCACACACGAGTACCTCGACCTCGACGCCGGCGAGGACTTCGACTCGCAGATCGTGGTCAAGGTCAACGCACCCGAGGTGCTGGCCACCCAACTGCGCTCGCCGCGCTGGACCCGCGAACCCGTCGCGATGGGCACCAACACCGACCCCTACCAACGCGCCGAGGGCCGGTACCAGCTGATGCCGGGGATCATCCGAGCCCTCGCCGGCAGCGGCACCCCGTTCAGCATCCTCACGAAGGGCACGGTCCTGTCCCGCGACCTGCCACTCCTGTCCGAGGTGAGCAAGGACGTCGAGGTGGGTGTTGGCGTGTCGATCGCCTTGGTGGACCGGGAACTGCAACGCAAGCTGGAACCGGGCACGGCAAGTCCCCAGGCGAGACTGGAGCTGGTCCGCAAGATCGTGGAGGCCGGCCTGCCCTGCGGTGTGTTCGTGGCCCCGGTGTTACCTGGTCTAACCGACTCGGTAGAGCAGTTGGACGCACTGCTGTCGTCGATCGCCGACACCGGGGCGACCGGCGTGACAGTGCTGCCACTCCATTTACGCCCGGGCGCGAGAGAGTGGTTCGCCGCGTGGCTGGCACGCGAACACCCACGGCTCGTGCCGGAGTACCGCCGCATCTACGCCAAAGGCAGCAACGCGGACGTGCGCTACCGCCGCTGGCTGGGCACCAGGGTCGGCCCGCTGTTACGCAGGCACGGCCTGGGTCCGAAAGCGACGCGGCCTGTGGACACGGCTGAACCTGGCTGGCCGGACGGCAGCCTGACCGACCCGGCGAAGGCCGCGGAACCGGTGCGGCAGGAACAGCTGTCGCTGCTGTGATGACGTGAGGGCACGTGCGAGGACAGGCGCCTGTCCTCGCGTACCTCGCGATCAGCATCCCGTCCGGCATCGACCGCGGTGATCGACGTGTGTCGTCACCTCACGCGACGACGAAGCTGAGGCGATGCAGCAACTGTTCCTCCGCGACCGGAGTCAGGCGGTAGCCATCGGCCACCGCGACGATCGCGCCGGACGTGACCTCGTCGTCCCACCAGTCGCGGATGAATCCCTCCGCGAACCCGTCCGTGCTGAATCCATACGGTTCGGCGACGAGCGAGAACACGATCATCAGCTCGTAACAGGGCAGGTCGTACGAAGGCCTGTCCCTGTCGTAGCGCAGGAAGTCCTCGAAGGACGACGCCGTCGTCAGGTGGGAGTACAGCCAGAAGAGAAGCCGGTACATGAGCAGTGAGGACTCGTCGGCGTGCAGTGAGAAATAGCCCTTCTCGTCGACGATCCGGCGCCCCAGCGCCCGCAGCGCCCGCTCCCCGTCCGGTAGCCGGGACGCCGCCAGGGCACGCGACACGATCGGCGACAAGGAACCGCGCTCGACCGTGGTCAGGGCCTCCAAGCGGTCCTCCTCGGCGGTGTCGAACTCGTCCTCGGGAACCAGGCCGTCGACGAACGTCGCGAAGTCCGGTGCGACCGCCGTGACGCGATAGTCGGCTTCCTGGTCGACGTGCACGACCCGGGGCTCGCCGCGGCGGCCGCAGGCGCGGTAGTCGAGCATGATCAGCTCGTGGCCCGCGGACGGGGTGTCCGCGATGCCGACACCGATCGGCGGATATCCCCACTCACGCAGCATGAACGTCGATCCCAGTGGCCCGCACAGCGAGTAGTCCGCGGTCCGGCCGATCGCGTAAAGGCCGGTGATCATGAGATAGGCGTCGTCGGGAAGCGGGTGGCAGCACCGCCGCACCATGCCGCCGTTGTGGCCGCGCGCGAGGTCGACGTAAGCCGCGGGCAGCCGGTACCCGCCCAGCTCCTCCTCGATCGAGGCGATCAGCTCATCGCTCGGTGGCGGCTCGATGTAGTGCGCCAGCGAGTACGGGTGGTCGTCCCAGAAATCCGTGAGCTCGGGATCGGTCAGGTGCGCTCCCTCGGCCAGTCCCAGCGCACGCAGAACGTGCCCGGACCGAAGTCGAGCGCGACCGCGTGTGCCTGGCCGTTGGGTGTGACCTCGACCTTGCGCCGCGTCGTGGTCTGCTCCTCCGGGTTGACCGTGTACAGCTCGCAGTACGCCGGCAGGGCGTCCGGGTCGAACTGCATCTCGAGCACGAACTCACGCACCGGCGTCGTGAACCGCCTGCAGTAGCTGTCGTCACCGCGTGAGTAGGGCGGGCCGGGGTGGTTGAGCGCGTACTCGACGATCGCCGTCTCGCCGCGGGCCAGGGGTGCGTCGAGCAGGATCTCGGCCGCGATGAGGCCGGCGTCCTCGTCCCGGGCGACCCGGCCGATCTGGCACGACTGGCCTGCCACGACGTCCGGGAACGGCCTGCCGATCCGTTCGAGGTCGTACACCATGACGGTCCGGTCGACGCCGTCGCGCTCGGCACGCAGCACCTGCCGCACCGCGATCCGCTTCTCGCCCCAGTCGGCCGCGACGTCCATGCGGTCGTGCTGCGAGAGCTTCGTCAGCGCCGTCTCCGTGGTGAAGTCGATGCGCTTGAGCAGCTTCGACAGCGCCTCACTGCCCGGGAACAGCGACGGGATCGGTACCCGCGACGACTCCCGCTGCACACGGCCGCGCGGGCGCGGTGGCCCGAGCAGGGCGATCAGTGAGCCCGGTGCGACACCCAGCACGGACTCGAGATGCCCGAGCGCCGCCAGCGACTCGGCTCGTTCCGGTCTGCGCCGCCCCGACTGCCAGTAGCTCAGCGCCGTCACGCTGACCGACACGCCACGGGCGCGTAACCGGTACTGGATGCGATCGAGGCTGAGCCCACTGGCCTGGATGGCGGTGCGCAGCGCGGTCGGAAAAGCATCGGCCGCGAGGCTGTCCACCGGGTGGGGGAGCGCACGCCTGATCTCGCCGGTTCGGTGCAGCTCTCGAACTGGTTCGCGGGTCGCGCCGCCACCCATCGTGGTCTCCTCGCGTTCTCCCCAGTTGTCCCTACCTACCACCTGGTAACCAACACCCTACGACGTACCGGCTGGCCGTGGTAGCCAACACGTTAAATCCACGCGTGACCGTTTCGGTGCTCACGGTGATCGTAGCGCCGGAAACCTGCTGGACGGAACAGTGCCGCCGTTGGCTAGCCTCTATCAGCACATCATCCCTCGACAGGAGAGAGCACGCCGTGATCCGCACGCACGAGGCCGGGACGCTTCGCGCCGAACACGCCGGACAGTCCGTCACGCTGAGCGGCTGGGTTGCCCGCCGGCGCGATCACGGTGGGGTCATCTTCGTCGATCTGCGTGACGCGTCCGGCGTCGCGCAGGTGGTGTTCCGCGAAGGTGAGATGGCCGAGCGCGCGCACGGCCTGCGCGCCGAGTACTGCATCAAGGTCGTCGGCGAGGTGGCCAAGCGGCCCCAGGGCAACGAGAACCCCGAGATCGCCACCGGCGAGGTCGAGGTCCTGGTCACGGAGCTGACCGTGCTCAGCGAGGCCGCGCCGCTGCCGTTCCAGCTCGACGAGCACCTCACCGTCGGCGAGGACGTCCGCCTCCGCCACCGCTACCTCGACCTGCGCCGCGGCGGCCCCGCGCGGGCCATGCGCATGCGCAGCGAGGCCAACCGCATCGCCAGGGACGTCCTCCACGCCGAGAAGTTCGTGGAGGTCGAGACCCCGACGCTGACCCGCTCCACCCCGGAAGGCGCCCGCGACTTCCTGGTGCCCGCCCGCCTGCAGCCCGGCTCCTGGTACGCGCTGCCGCAGTCGCCGCAGCTGTTCAAGCAGCTGCTGATGGTCGGTGGCCTGGAGCGGTACTACCAGATCGCCCGCTGCTACCGGGACGAGGACTTCCGCGCCGACCGCCAGCCGGAGTTCACCCAGCTCGACATCGAGATGAGCTTCGTCGAGCAGGACGACGTGATCGCGCTGGGCGAGAAGGTCATCGCGGCGCTGTGGAAGGAGCTGGCCGACCACGAGATCCAGCTGCCGATCCAGCGGATGACCTACGCCGACGCGATGGCCCGCTACGGCACCGACAAGCCGGACCTGCGCTTCGGCCTCGAGCTGACCGAGCTGACCGAGTACTTCGCCGACACGCCGTTCCGCGTGTTCAAGGCCCCGTACGTCGGCGCGGTCGTCATGCCGGGCGGCGCCGACCAGCCGCGCCGCCAGCTGGACGCGTGGCAGGAATGGGCCAAGCAGCGCGGCGCGAAGGGCCTCGCCTACGTCCTCGTCGGCGCCGACGGCACGCTCGGCGGCCCGGTCGCCAAGAACCTGTCCGAGGCCGAGCGCGAGGGGCTCGCCAAGGCCACCGGAGCCAACCCCGGCGACTGCGTCTTCTTCGCCGCCAACACCCCCTCCGAGGCCCGTGCGCTGCTCGGCGCCGCCCGCGTCGAGATCGGCCACCGGCTCGGGCTGATCGACGAGTCGGCGTGGTCGTTCGTGTGGGTCGTCGACGCGCCGCTGTTCGAGGAGGCCGAGGCCGCCCGCAGCTCAGGTGACGTCGCGGTCGGCGGTGGCCGCTGGACCGCCGTCCACCACGCGTTCACCTCGCCGACCCCCGACTGGATCGACCGGTTCGAGGAGGACCCTGGCAACGCGCTGGCCTACGCCTACGACATCGTCTGCAACGGCAACGAGATCGGCGGCGGGTCGATCCGTATCCACTCCGTCGACGTGCAGAAGCGGGTCTTCGAGGTCATGGGCATCTCCGAGGCGGAGGCCGAGGAGAAGTTCGGCTTCCTGCTGGAGGCGTTCAAGTTCGGCCCGCCCCCGCACGGCGGCATCGCCATCGGCTGGGACCGCACGGTCATGCTCCTGGCGGGCGAGCCGTCGATCCGCGACGTCATCGCCTTCCCGAAGACCGGCGGCGGCTACGACCCGCTGACGGCCGCGCCCGCGCCGATCACGCCGGAACAGCGCAAGGAGGCCGGTGTGGACGTCAAGCCGCAGCAGCCCAAGGCCGACAAGGCGTAACGCGTGCTGCACCTGCGGGTGGTCAGCCCGCCGGAGCACACCGAAGCGGTGGTCGCCGAGCTGCGGGAGCACCCGGGCGTGGCGCACGTGGTGTTCCTGCCTGGCGCCGCCATCCAGCCCGCGGGCGACGTGGTCGAGGCCGACGTCGCCCGCGAGGCGGCCGACGAGCTGATCTCGGTGCTGTGCTCGCTCGGGCTCGACCACACCGGCGCCATCACGCTCGAGCAGATCGACACGGCGCTGTCCGACGCCGCCGACCGGGCGGAGGAGTCGGCGCCGGGTGACGGCGCCGACGCCGTGGTGTGGGAGGAACTGCTCGCGCGGACCGGCGAGGAGTCGCGGTTCAACGCCACCTTCATGGCGTTCCTGGCGATCGCGTGCCTGCTCGCGGCCGTCGGCGTGATCACCGACTCGCCGGTGACGCTCGTCGGCGCGATGGTCGTCGGGCCGGAGTTCGGGCCGCTGGCCGCGATCGCGGTCGGGCTGGTGCGCCGGCGCTGGGACCTCGTGCGCAGGGCGTCGCTGGCGATCGCGATCGCGTTCCCGCTCGCCATGCTGATCACCGCGGGCGGCACGGCGCTGGGCAGCGCGGCCGGGTTGTTCGACGCGTCCGCGTTGCGCGGCGAGCACGAGGTGGACTTCGTGTTCGACGTCGGCCCGTGGTCGCTGATCGTGGCGCTGCTCGCCGGGGCGGCCGGGATGCTGTCGATGACGTCGGCCAAGTCCGCGGCGCTCGTCGGCGTGTTCATCTCGGTCACCACCGTGCCGGCGGCAGGCTACGCGAGCATCGCCGCGATCCTCGGCGAATGGTCCCGGGCCGTCGAGTCGCTCGCGCAGCTGGTCATCAACCTCGTCGGCATCGTCCTCGCCGCTGCTGTCGTGCTCCTGCTGCGCCGCGCCACGTGGACCACGACGGACTCGGGCCGTCCACTCTCAAACGGCTGAGCCCCACCTTCCCGCCCAGTCGCAACAGTCCTGACACGAAGCTGTTTTCGTTATTTATCCGAAGAACAATGGCTACTTGATCGATGGACATGACTACGGTCGGTGGTACGAGCGGGAGTAGGGTCTGAGGAGATGAGTGTGGAAACCGCCGCCGACCCACCGACACTTGGTGGCGAAGCGGACCCCGAAGTACTGGCGACCGTGGTTGCGGCCGAATCGGTGCTCAGCAGACGGTTCGGCGCCCGGATCCGGTTGACCGAGCCGGAGGATCTCGGTGGCTCCACGCGTTCCTGCGTGGTGCGGGTGCGGGTGGCGGAGAGCCCGTTCTCCCTGCCGAGAACACTCGTGCTCAAGCGCTACCTCGCGCCGCTCGACGAGCACTGCGACAGCTTCGTGCGGGAGGCGGCGAGTTACCAGCTGTTCACCGCGCTCGCGTCCGAGGACCGGATGTGCCCTGAGCTGTTCGCGCATGATCCCGTCAGCAGGTTGCTGGTGCTGGAGGACCTCGGCCGCGCGCCGACCCTCGCGGACAAGCTCCTCGGTGACGACGCACGCGGTGCGGAACGCGCGCTGCTGTCGTACTCGCGGTCGCTCGGCAGGCTGCACGCGACCACCGCGGGCCGCGAGGCCGACTTCGACGCGCTGCAGCGGCGCCTGACGGTCCCGGACTTCAAGGACCCGCTCTCCATCGACGGCGCCGCCGCGTTGAACGACCTGCCGGACCTGCTGGCGGAGGAACTGGGCGTCACCACGTCCGTCGCCGTGCTCGAGTGCGCGGAACGCAGTCGCAAGCTGCTCGAAACGGGCAGGCACCGCGCGTTCAGCCCGTCGGACTCCTGTCCTGACAACAACCTGAGCACCAGCCGTGGCGTGCGCTTCCTCGACCTCGAGGGCGGCTGCGTGCGCAACGCGATCTTCGACGCGGCCTACCTCCGGGTGCCGTTCCCGTCGTGCTGGTGCCCGTTCGCGCTGCCCAACGGCATGACCGACGCGATGCTCGCGGGCTGGCGCGCCGAGGTCCGGGTCGTGTGGCCCGACCTGGACGACGACTCCGTGCTGCTGCCCGCGTTGCTCGACGCGCAGCTGTTCTGGGTGTGGCTGACCACGTGGCAGTTCTTCTCGCAGCCCCACGCCGCGCAGACGCACTCGACGCTGCCCGTGGACACCCCGCCGGAGACCCACGTGCTGACCGACCGCTGGCGCCGTCTCGCCGACGACGCGCTGCTGGCCGGTTCGGACGCGGTGGCCGAACACGCGGCCGCGGTCGGTGACCGGCTGCGCAAGCGGTGGTTCGACGACGACCCGATCCTGGCCGTGTACCCGGCTTTCCGCCGCTGACGGACGAGCGGAGCGAGCGGATCACGGTTGTGTCGGTGGTCCGCGTTACCGTGCGCGCATGGGATTCTCCGAGCGGTACCTCCGCCCAGCGGGTGTCGCGCCGGCAGGGGACTGGCGCGTCAAGCAGTACCAGGTGACGGTCACCGAACAGCCGATCGAGGGCGCCGTGGTGGTTGCGGCCGAGGCGTACCTGCCGAAGCTGATGCCTGCCTCGGCGGCGACCGACGCCACGCCGAGGGTGGCGTTCTCCGTGCTGCACAAGGGAGTCGACGCGGTCTGGCTCATGGCGTACGCGTGGGTGCACGGCGAGATCGTGCACAGCCGCGGTGCCAGTGCCGGACTGGACGCGCCGACGTCGTTCACGCCGCTGACCGAACCGCTGATCGGCTGCGTGTGGGAGCTGCCCGCCCTCGTACACGAGCGGTCGTCGTGGGTACGCCACGGTTTACAGCCGGAGCACGCCGCCGTCGACGCCTACCTGGCGGACGTCCTACCCGAGGGTCCCGTCGGCGGGCCGTGATCTGCGGGGCACCGCACCCGGACGTACGTTGGGAACACGGTGAAGGGAGACGCGATGACCGAGCGGACTGTGGACGCACCGGCGATCGTGTCGGCGTACGACTGGGGTGCGCTCGGCCACGTCGTGGACGTGGGCGGCGGGGACGGGACGTTGCTGATCGCGCTGCTGAACGAGTACCCGGCGCTGAGCGGCACGGTGGTCGACCTGCCGGCCACGGCGGAGGTCGCGCGGAAGATGTTCGAGGCGGCCGGGTTGTCGGACCGCGCGAAGGCGGTGGCCGGCGACTTCCTCAGCGAACTGCCGGACGGCGCGGAGGGCTACCTCCTGTCCTCGGTCCTCCACGAGTGGGGCGACGACGACGCGTGCGCGATCCTCCGCAACTGCGCGCGAGCCGCAGGGGAGGACGGGGCGGTCTTCGTGATCGAACCCGACGGTGCCGGGGGCCGCGGTGTTCCCGAGCTGACCGCCTGCGCCGAGAGTGCGGGGCTCGTCGTCGCGGCGGTGCACACCGCCGGCACGATGGCGATCGTCGAACTGGCGGCGCGCTGACTCAGGTCTTCTGCGTGAACCGCACGTCCTCCGGCGCGAGGTCGCGCAGGTACCGCAGCGCGTCGTCGAGCACGCGTGCCTTCTGCTCCGCGACGGCGAGCGGTGACCCGAACGTGCGCGTGAGCCGCCGTGCCCGCCTGGCGAGGCGCGGATCGGCGGCGAGCGCGGCACTCGCCTCGTCGGTCAGGTCGAACGACAGGTAGCGGGCGGTGACGCCGCGGCGGCCGTGCCACAGGTGCAGGGTCACGACCGTGACCTCCGGCCAGTCCAGGCGCACGGACCGCGGCGAGAAGAACCCGCCCGTCCGCACCCAGACGTGCTCGCCGTCCGCCGCGAGCAGTGGGCCGAACGAGACCTGCGCGCGGACGAGCAGCAGCTCCAGCACCACCCCGGCGAGGCACAGCGACCCGATCACGAGCCACACCACCGACCAGGTGGTGGCGACCCCGAGCGCGGCGACCGCCGTCGTCCCGACGAAGATCGCGACCGTCGGGCCGTGCTCGCGCACCGCGTGCCGCGACTCCGCGGGCACGACCAGCTTCACGTCGTCGGGGATGCGGGCGGCTCGTTGCACGTCGGCGAGGGTATCCGGCGGCGATACGCTGGTGGCGCGGACGTCGTGAGGGAGAGGTGAGCGGGTGTACGAGCGGTACGTGGCGATCGGGGACAGCCAGACGGAAGGTCTCGGCGACGGCGACGACACCACGGGCCTGCGCGGCTTCGCGGACCGGCTCGCCGCCCGCCTCGCCGAGGAGAACCCGGACCTGCGCTACGCGAACCTGGCGGTGCGCGGCAAGCTCGCGGGCGAGGTCCACGCCGAACAGCTCGCGACCGCGCTCGAGCTGCGGCCCGACCTCGCGACCGTCGTCGCCGGGCTGAACGACGTGCTGCGCCCCAAGTGCGACGTGGACCTGGTCGCCGGGCACATGGAGGCGATGTTCTCGTCGCTGCGGGCCGCGGGCGCCACCGTCGGCACGGTCACCTTCCCCAACGTCGCGAGGATCGCGCCGCTGGCCAAGCCGCTGCTGCCGCGCGTGCTCGCGTTGAACGCCCGGATCCGGGAAGCCGCCGCCCGCCACGGCGTGAAGGTCGTCGAGACGTTCGCGGTGGACGTCACCACCGACGCCCGCATCTGGTCGCCGGACCGCCTGCACGCGAGCCCCGAGGGCCACCAGCGCATCGCCGACTCGATGGCCCACGCGCTGGAGCTCCCCGGCGCCGACGACTCCTGGACCCTCCCGCTCCCGGTACTGCCGCGGCCGGACCGCCTGACCGTGATCCGCACGGAACTGCGGTGGCTGAGCGGGTTCCTCGGCCCGTGGCTCGGCCGCCGCCTCCGCGGTATCTCCTCGGGCACCGGCCGGGTGGCGAAACGTCCGGACCTGACCCCGTTCCGCCAGGACGGCTGATCAGACGAGCAGGTCCCGCGCCGCCGCCTGCCCGTTGTGCTCCGCCCACCCCGCTGGCGTGGCCCCGTACACCTCGTCCTGGATCGTCGTATCCGCGCCCGCCGCAAGCAGCACCTCGATCACCTCGACGTGACCGGACTCGGCGGCGTGGTGCAGCGCGGTCGTACCCACCCCGTGCCGCGGCCCGCCGAACGTCCCGCGCACGTCCACCCCGGCGCCCAGCTCCAGCAGCCGCCGCACCGCGGCGACCCGGCCCTTCGCCGCCGCCCAGATCAGCGGCGTCCCCCGGTACACGTCCGCGTCCAGCGCGGCCCCGCGCTCGGCGAGCCACGTGATCGCCTCGACCGCGTCGCACCGCGCGGCCCAGCTCACTGCCTCGTCGCGGATCTCGGTGAGCGAGTCCGACGGCCGCCACACCGGGAAACCGCTGTGCGGGCGGTAGAAACCGCGGCCCGACCCCGGCACCGAGGACTCGAGCAACGCGACGTCGTCCAGCCCGGCCGCCGTCCGCAGGTTGTGCGGCACCACCTCGACCGCCGCCAGCACCCGCGCGACCTCCACGTGCCCCCAGAACAACGCCGCGGCCAGCGGGGTCCCGCCGTCGCCGCGCGCGGACAGCGCCGTGGGTGCCCCGGCGTCGAGCAGCACCCGCGCCATCAGCGGCAGGTTCGCGTACCCCGCCTGGTGCAACGCGGTCCAGCCGTGGACGTTCGCGTGCGCCACGTAGGCGCCCCGCGCCAGCAGCACCGTGACGAGGCGCTCGTCGCGTGTCGCCGCCGCGAGCCCCAGCAGGTCGTTGCCGCCCGTCCCCACCACGTCCACCGCGCCGGGGAACCGGTTGGTCAGTGCCGCGAGCCCGTCCACGTCACGTGCCTCGACCAGCCGGTAGGCCGCCGCGAACGCGGACGGCTGCAGGAACGACTCCCAGTCGTCGAAGCCGTGCCCGCGCGCGAGCACCAGCCGCGCCCCGTCCGGTGTGTGCGGGGCCGACCAGCGGGCGAACTCCGCGACCACAGAGGGTGTGCCGTCCAGTGCCGAGGCCAGCAGGCCGTCGGCGCGCTCGGCAAGGTAGTCGGGATCGTCGCGGAACACGTGCCAGGTCACCGGCGAATCGTAGGCCCCGGGTAGCGTCGCAGGCGTGGACGATGGGCTCGACCTGGAACTGTTCGACACCGGCTCCGCACCACAGGGGGAGCGACACCCCGGCGGCAAGGAGCGGGTGAGCGCGAACGCGCCGCTGGCCGTCCGCATGCGGCCCGCGACGCTCGACGAAGTGGTCGGCCAGGACCACCTGCTCGGGCCCGGCGCGCCGCTGCGGCGGCTGGTCGAGGGCGCGGCGCCCGCGTCGCTGATGCTGTACGGACCGCCCGGCACCGGCAAGACCACCCTCGCGATGCTGGTCTCCAGCGCGATCGGCCGCCGTTTCGTCGCGTTGTCCGCGCTGTCGGCGGGGGTGAAGGAGGTGCGGGGCGTCATCGAGGAGGCACGCCGCCGCCTCACGCACTCCGGCGAGTCCACGGTCCTGTTCATCGACGAGGTGCACCGCTTCTCCCGCACCCAGCAGGACGCGCTGCTCGGCGCCGTCGAGGACCGCATCGTGCTGCTGGTCGCCGCCACCACGGAGAACCCGTTCTTCTCCGTCGTCTCCCCGCTGCTGTCCCGTTCGCTGGTCCTGCAGCTGCGTTCGCTCACCGACGACGACGTACGCGCCCTGGTGCGGCGCGCGATCGCCGACGACCGCGGCCTCGGCGGCACGGTCACCCTCGAGTCCGACGCCGAGGACCACATCGTGCGGCTCGCGGGTGGTGACGCCCGCCGCGCCCTCACCGCGCTGGAAGCGGCCGCCGACTCCGCACTCGCCACCAACGACGGGAAGGTGGACCTGCCGACCGTCGAGTCCACCGTCGACAAGGCCGCCGTCCGCTACGACCGGCAGGGCGACCAGCACTACGACGTCATCAGCGCGTTCATCAAGTCCATCCGCGGCTCGGACGTGGACGCCGCGCTGCACTACCTCGCTCGCATGATCGAAGCGGGGGAGGACCCGAGGTTCATCGCGCGGCGCCTGGTGATCCACGCGAGCGAGGACGTCGGCATGGCCGACCCGACCGCCCTGCAGACCGCCACCGCCGCCGCACAGGCCGTGCAGCTGATCGGGCTCCCGGAGTGCGCGCTGAACCTGGCGCACGCCACGGTCCACCTCGCGACCGCACCCAAGTCGAACGCGGTGACCACGGCCATCGGCGCCGCCATGGCCGACGTCCGCCAGGGCGCGGTCGGCACCGTGCCCGCCCACCTGCGTGACGGCCACTACGCGGGCGCGAAGAAACTGGGCAACGCCACCGGCTACCGCTACCCGCACGACGTGCCGGAGGGCGTGCTCGAACAGCAGTACCCGCCGGACGAGCTGGTGGGCAAGGACTACTACCAGCCGACCCAGCGCGGCGCTGAGCGCGCACTCGCCGAGCGGGTCCCGAAACTGCGGCGCGCCATCAGGGGGAACAGGTGAAGATCGGGTACTGGCACACCCTCTTCGGGGACGGCATCCACCCCGTGGAACTCGGCCGTGCGCTGGAGGAGCGCGGGGTCGACGCGTTGTTCGTCGGCGAGCACACGAACCTCCCGGTGGCCGGTGCCGAGGACCTGCCCGACGACCAGCGGCACTCGCACCCGAGGCTCACCGACCCGCTCGTGACCCTCGCCGTCGTCGCGGGCGCCACCGAACGCCTCACGCTCGGCACGTCCGTGCTGCTCGCCGCCCAGCACGAGCCGATCGCGACCGCGAAGGCCATCGCGAGCCTGGACGCGTTCACCGGCGGCCGGGTGGTCATCGGCGTCGGCGCGGGCTGGCACGACGGTGAGCTGGCCGCGCACGGTGTCGACCCGAAGCAGAAGGTCGCCGTGCTGCGCGAGCACGTGCTCGCCATGCGGGCGATCTGGAGCCACGACGAGGCCGAGTTCCACGGCGAGCACGTCGACTTCGGGCCGCTGTACTCGTGGCCGAAACCGCCCAGCGGTCCGCAGGTGCTCGTCGGCGGCGGCCGGAAACCGGCGGCGCGCAAGATCGCCGAGTACGCCGACGGCTGGCTGCCCATCTACCCCGGCGACCCGGACACCCTCGTCGGCGACATCGCCACCCTCCGCGAACAGGTGGGCCGGGACGTCCCGGTCACCGTGATGAACGCACCCGCGGACAAGGACGTCCTCGCCCGGCTGGCCGACGCGGGCATCGAACGGGCACTGCTGGAGCTGCCCCGCGCCGGCCGCGACGCCACGCTGCGCACGCTGGACGGACACGCCGGTCTGATCACCTGATCCGAACGGGCCGGTGTCGGTGGCGCGCGGTAACCTGACCGGCATTCGCAGACCACTTACACCTTGGAGGGCTTGTGTCAGCAGGGCAGATCGCCGCGCTGATCGCGGCCGGCGCGTTCGTGCTGCTCGTTCTGCTGCTGGCGATCCCGTTGATCAAGCTCGGGCGCACGCTCGACGAGGCGACCATCGCGATCCGCAAGGCGCACACCAACACCGACCCGATCTTCTCCGAGGCCAACACCACGCTCACGCGGGTGAACACGCAGCTGGAGCGAGTCGACGGCATCACGTCGAACACGCAGGCCGTCACCGGCAACGTCTCGGCGCTCACGTCGGTGTTCACCGCGACGCTCGGCGGCCCGCTCGTGAAGGCCGCCGCGTTCTCCTACGGCGTCAGCAAGGCGCTGAAGGCCCGCCGCAAGATCAAGGGCGAGACCGACGGCAAGCACGCGCGGCGCGGGAAGCGCAAGGGAGCCACCTCGTGAAGCGGCTCTTCTGGCTCGGGGTGGGTGTCGTCGCAGGCGTCACCCTGTCCCGCAAGGCCAAGGAGACCGCAAAGCAGGCGACCCCGGCCGGGATCGCGGGTAACCTGGGTGAGGCGATCAGCGAGCTCGCGGGCGCGATCGGGTCCTTCGGGGCCGACGTCCGCGCGGGCATGTCGGAGCGGGAAGAGGAGTTGTCCGAGGTGGTGGAGCAGCGGTCCGGGGTCAGCCCCGTGGCGCGGCGTGCCCTCGGCGGCCGTGACGAGACGCGGAGGCCGACCAGGTCGGCCGGTACGCGAGCTAACAGGGCGGGCAGCTGAGCCGCGCCCTGTAGCGCCGCGCTGTCCGCCTCGCCGGACCTCCGCACCTTCTCGCACCCCAAGGACTGACCCGTGGACACGCACGAGATCTCCAAGCGCTTCACCGACCACTTCACGAGCAACGGGCACACGCAGGTGCCCAGTGCCTCACTGATCCTCGACGACCCGAACCTGCTGTTCGTGAACGCGGGGATGGTGCAGTTCAAGCCGTTCTTCCTCGGTGAGGAGCCGCCGCCGTACCCGCGCGCGACCAGCGTGCAGAAGTGCGTGCGCACCGGCGACATCGACGAGGTCGGCAAGACCACCCGCCACAACACGTTCTTCCAGATGGCGGGCAACTTCTCCTTCGGCGACTACTTCAAGGAAGGTGCGATCGAGCACGCCTGGAAGCTGGTCACCGGCAGCCAGTCCGACGGCGGCTACGGCTTCGACCCCGAGCGCATCTGGGCGACGGTCTACAAGAACGACGACGAGGCGTTCGAGCTGTGGCGCAAGATCACCGGCCTGCCGGAGGAGCGCATCCAGCGCCGCGGTGGCAAGGACAACTACTGGGACATGGGCGTGCCCGGTCCCGGCGGTCCCTGCTCGGAGATCTACTACGACCGCGGCCCCGCGTTCGGGCAGTCGGGTGGCCCTGAGGCGGACGAGGACCGCTACCTCGAGATCTGGAACCTCGTCTTCATGCAGGACGAGCGCGGCGAGCTGTCCCCCAAGGAGGACCACCCGCCGATCGGCGAGCTGCCCGCGAAGAACATCGACACGGGCATGGGCATCGAGCGCGTCGCGTTCCTGCTGCAGGACGTGGAGAACGTCTACGAGACCGACCTCGTCCGCCCGGTGATCACCAGAGCGGAGGAGATGTCGGGCCGCCGCTACGGCGCCAACCAGATCGACGACGTGCGCTTCCGCGTCATCGCGGACCACGCGCGGTCGGGCGTCATGCTCATCGGCGACGGCGTCACGCCGGGCAACGAGGCGCGCGGCTACGTGCTGCGCCGCCTGCTGCGCCGCATCGTCCGCTCGGTGCGCCTGCTCGGCGTGAACGAGCCGGTGCTCGGCGAGTTCGCGAAGGTCGTCCGCGACACGATGGGGCCCGCCTACCCCGAGCTGGTCGAGCAGTTCGACCGCATCGACGGTGTGGTGCGCCAGGAGGAGGACACGTTCCTCCAGACCCTGTCGAGCGGCTCGAAGATCTTCGACCTCGCGGCGGGCGAGACGAAGTCCTCCGGTGGCACGGTCCTGCCCGGGGACAAGGCGTTCCAGCTGCACGACACGTACGGCTTCCCGATCGACCTGACCCTGGAGATGGCGTCCGAGCAGGGACTGAAGGTCGACGAGGACGGCTTCCGCCGCCTGATGTCCGAGCAGCGGCAGCGCTCGAAGCAGGACGCGGCGCAGCGGAAGGTCGGGCATTCCGACGGCGGTGCGTACCGGTCGATCCTCGACACCCACGGCACCACGGACTTCCTGGGCTACAAGGACCTCACGACCGAGTCCCGCGTCGTCGGCCTGCTCTCGCACGGCCAGTCCGCGGTGTCGGCGGGGGAGGGCGCGGAGGTCGAGGTCGTGCTCGACCGCACCCCGTTCTACGCGGAGGGCGGCGGTCAGCTCGCGGACACCGGCAAGATCGTCGGCGACGGCTGGGTCGTCGAGGTGCAGGACGTGCAGTCACCCGTCGCGGGCCTGAACGTCCACCGCGGCAAGGTGGTGTCCGGCGAGGTGCTGCTCGACGCGACCGCGCACGCGGAGGTCGACCGGACCCGCCGCCGCGCGGTGTCCCGGTCGCACTCGGCGACGCACCTCGTGCACGCGGGTGTGCGGCGTGCGCTCGGCACGCAGGCGGCGCAGGCGGGTTCGCTGAACGCGCCGGGACGGCTGCGGTTCGACTTCACCTCGCCGGGCGGTGCGGTGCCGCAGAGCGTCATCGCGGACGTCGAGGACGAGGTCAACGACGTGCTGCTCAACGACTACGAGGTGCGCTCGGAGGTCGTCAGCCTCGACGAGGCGCGCAAGTCGGGCGCGATCGCGTTCTTCGGCGAGAAGTACGGCGAGAAGGTCCGCGTCATCACCATCGGCGACTACTCCAAGGAGCTGTGCGGTGGCACCCACGTGCACCGTTCCGGCGAGATCGGCGTCGTGAAGCTGCTCTCCGAGGCGTCGATCGGCGCGGGTGTGCGCCGCGTCGAGGCGCTGGTTGGCCTGGACGCGTTCCGGTTCCTCGCGCGGGAGCACGTGCTCGTCGGGCAGCTCGCGGAGCAGTTCAAGGTGCGGCCCGACGAGTTGCCGGAGCGCATCGGGCAGACCGTGGAACGCCTGCGCACCGCGGAGAAGGAGCTGGAGCGGCTGCGTGGCGCGCAGCTGCTGTCGTCGGCGGGCACGCTCGTGGACGCGGCGGAGGACATCCGGGGCACCGCGCTCGTCGCGGTCGCGACCCCGGACGGCATCGGCGGCAACGACCTGCGCCAGCTCGCGTCCGAGGTGCGCAACCGGCTCGGCAACCGGCCCGGTGTCGTCGCGCTGTTCTCCGCGGACGGCGAGAAGGTCAGCTTCGTCGTCGCGACCACCTCGGCGGCGCGCGACGTGGGCTTCGCGGCGGGCAAGCTCGTGCCCTCGTTCGCGCCCGCGATCGGCGGCCGCGGCGGCGGCAAGCCCGACCTCGCGCAGGGCGGCGGCGGCAACGCGGCGGGCGTCCCCGATGCGGTCGCGGCGCTGCGCAAGGCGGTTTCCGAGGTATCCGCGTGACCGGAGCGGCTTGCCGTCATGACCGAACCTGATCGGCCGGGTCACCGGGATCCGGGACCCGGCCGCAGGCTCGGCGTCGATGTCGGATCTGTACGGGTCGGGGTCGCACTGAGCGATCCCGGTCCGGTGCTCGCGACGCCACTCGTTACGCTGTCTCGCGACGAACGCTCGGACGGCGACCTCGATCGCCTCGCCGAGCTCGTTGTCGAGCACGAGGTGGTCGAAGTGGTGGTCGGTTTACCCAGGACGCTCGCGGCCCGCCATGGCAAGGCGGCGGCCATCGCGACGGCGTACGCCAGGAAGCTGGCGCGGCGGGTCCGGCCCATTCCTGTGCGATTGGCCGACGAACGCTTGACTACGGTCAGCGCCACAAGAATGCTCAGCGACCGCGGAGTGCGTGGAAAGCAACAGCGGGCGGTGGTCGACCAGGCGGCGGCCGTCGAGATCTTGCAGGCCTGGCTGGACGGGCGGGCACGTCAGATGCCCCCGGAGGCGCAGGAACGATGACTCAACACGACGACGACCTCGATCTGTTCTCCGAGGCACGTACCGAGCGTCACCGGCCGGTACGCGTTGACCGGGGCGGCCGGAGGCCACCGCCGCCCAGGAAGAAGAAGCGCAAGACCGGGCTGTGGATCGGCATGCTCGTGGTGCTCGTGCTGATCGCGGCGGGCGGCTACTACGGCTACAAGCAGCTGACCGGCATCGGTGACTACGAGGACTTCGCCGGACAGGGTGAGGGCGACGTCGTCATCCAGGTGCACAACGGCGACTCGACCGGCGACATCGCCGCCACCCTCGTCGACGCGGGTGTGGTGGCCAGCTCACGGGCGTTCGTCGCGGCCGCCGAGTCGAACACGGACGTGCGGGGTGTGCAGCCCGGCTACTACGTGATGAAGACGAAGGCGTCCGGCTCCGCCGCCGTGTCCAAGATCGTCGACCCGAAGTCGCGGGTGGGTGCCATGGACATCAAGCCGGGCGCCCAGCTCGAGAACGTCATCCTCGGGCAGGACAAGGTGGTGAAGGGCATCACCGCGATGCTCGCCGACGCGTCCTGCGCGGAACTCGACGGCAAGAGCACCTGTGTGCCGCCGGAGCAGCTCGCCGAGGCGGTCAAGACCGCGGATCTCGCCAAGCTCGGCGTGCCGGACTGGGCGATCCCCGACGCCAGCAAGGCGGAGCCGCAGCGCAGGCTCGAGGGCCTGATCATGCCGGGCGTGTACCACGTGAAGCCGGGCTCCACGCCGGAGGAGCTGTGGCAGCAGCTGGTGGGCGAGTCGGCGACGCGGATGCAGGCGTTCGGGCTGCCGGACGTCGCGAAGGACACCGGGTACACGCCGTACCAGGTGCTCGTGATGGCGTCGCTGGTGGAGAAAGAGGCCATCACCAAGGACTTCGGCAAGGTGTCGCGGGTGACCTACAACCGCCTGCGCGAGTCGATGAAGCTCGAGTACGACTCCACGATCAACTACGTGCTGGACCGCCCGGCGATCCGCACGAACGAGGAGGACCGCGACCGGGTCGGCCCGTACAACACCTATGACAACACCGGTTTGCCGCCGACGCCGATCTCGGCGCCGGGCGAGGGCGCGCTCGAGGCGGCCGTGAACCCCGAGCCCGGCGAGTGGCTGTTCTTCGTGAAGTGCGAGAAGGACGGCACGTCGTGCTTCGCGGTGACGAACGACGAGCACAACGACAACCGCGTGAAGGCCCAGGCGAACGGTGCCTACTGACGTCCGCTGCGCCGCGGTCGTCGGGAAGCCGGTAGCGCACTCGTTGTCGCCGGTGCTGCACGGCGCCGCGTACGAGGCGCTGGGGTTGCCGTGGACGTACACGCGGCTGGAGGCGTCGGAGTCCGAGTTGCCCGCGCTGGTGGCGGGCCTGGACGAGTCGTGGGTCGGCCTGTCGGTGACGATGCCGGGCAAGGGCGCGGCACTGGAACTGGCCACGACGGCCACCGACCGCGCCCGCGCGGTGGGCGCGGCGAACACGCTGGTGCGCCGCGCCGGCGGGTGGGCGGCGGACTGCACGGACGTCGACGGGGTGGCGGGTGCCCTGCGGGCCGCGGGTTTCGCCGGCGGCACGTCGGGCCTGGTGCTGGGCGCGGGCGGTACGGCCAGGGCGGCGCTCGCCGGCCTGGCCGAACTGGGCGTGACCTCGGTGACGGTCGTGGTGCGCGACCCCGCCCGCGCCGACGCGGCCAGGGCGTGCGCGGCGGCGGTGGAGGTGAAACTCGAGGTCGTGGCGTGGGCGTCGGCCCACTTTCCCGCGCTGGTGGCGGGTTCGTCGGTGCTGGTGAACACGGCACCTCCGGACGCGGTCTCCCCGGACGCCCTCGGCGGCACCCCGTTCCTGCTGGACGTCATCTACCACCCGTGGCCGACGCCGCTGGCGACGGCGGTGGCCGGGCGGGGCGGTCACGTGGCGACGGGCCTGGACATGTTGCTGCACCAGGCTTTCGGACAGGTGGAACAGTTCACCGGCACGAGCGCGCCCCGCCAGTCGATGCGCGACGCGCTGCACACGGCCACGGGCGGAATCCTGCCGCTGCCGCTCTAGAGTGGGTTGTGTGGACGAGGAACAGTTGCGCGCCATCACGATCGGTGAGCTGACCCCGCACGCGACGAAGATCGTGATCGAGGACTACGACCCGGCGTGGCCGGACTGGTTCGAGTGGGACCGCGTGCGCATCGCCGACGCCCTGGGACCTGTCGCGCTGTCGATCGAACACGCGGGGTCGACCTCGGTGCCGGGCCTGCCCGCGAAACCGGTCATCGACATCCTGCTGCAGGTGGCCGACACGACGGCCGAGGACACGTACGTCCCCCACCTGGAGGCCGCTGGCTACGCGTTGAGGGTCCGCGAGCCGGAGTGGCTGGAACACCGGTTGCTGCGCCGCCGAGGGGAACCCCACGACGTGAACCTGCACGTGTTCTCACCCAGGTACGCCGCGGCGGAGATCACCCGGATGCTGACCTTCCGCGACTGGCTGCGCACGCACGAAGCCGACCGGAACCTGTACGCCGCGACGAAACGGGAACTGGCCACACGAGACTGGCGGTACGTGCAGGACTACGCGGACGCGAAATCCGACGTGGTGAAACAGATCCTGGCCCGCGCCGGCGCCTGAACCAGACCGAGCGAAAGTCCCATTCGCTCGGCCTTCTCCTTGTCTCCCACGGCTTTCCGGTGGACCGTGGACACATGAACTTCGCACTCCTCCTCACCGCCCTCGGCGCGGTCACCGGCGTGGCGTCCCAAACCCTGCTGACCCGGCTGCGCCGGGGTGCGTCCGTCCATACAGGATGGTGTGCCGTCGGGGTGGCGGCACTGTGGGCCGTGGCGGGCTGGCGTACCGAGACAGGCCACCTCCCGTGGTGGTGGCTGCCCATCCCGTTGGTGGTGGCCTGGTTCGCGGTGACGCTGACGGTGGTGGACCTGAAACACCGAAGACTGCCGAACGTGCTGACACTGGCGGCATATCCGGCCGTCGCGGTGGCGACGACGGTGGCGGCGACCCAGTCTGGCTGGCAGATAGTGGAAGGCGCGCTACTGGGCGGAGCGGCCCTCACGACGATGTACCTGGCGATCCACCTGATGTGGCCAACGGCGATGGGCGGCGGGGACGTCAAGCTGTCCGGCAGCCAGGGCGCGGTACTGGGTGCGGTGGGCTGGCCCGCGGTGCTGGTGGGCACGACACTGGCGGCCGTCCTGACTCTGGTGCTGAACGCGGCGGCCCCGAAACGCCGACGAGAGTCCTGGCGCACCGGCATCCCCCACGGCCCGGCCTTACTGGCGGCGACCTACCTGGTAGCCACCTTCCCGGCGATCCAGGGATGACGGGCCATGCCCAGCACCGTCAGCGCCCAACGAGCGCGCCCTCACCGATCGAGGCGCATCCGACATCGAGCCTGGCCGCATCCCGCCCCGCCCGCCCCGCCTGGCCCGCCCGGCTTGGCCGCGTCCCCGCTCCGCCTGGCCTCGCCTGGCGCGACTCGGCCTGGCCGCGCTCCGCATGGCCTTGCCCGGCCGCGCCCGGCCGACCTGGCCTGGCCTTGCTGTTCCCGGTCCTCCCCGGCTTGCCGCGCCCTCCGCCGGTGCCCTGAAAAGGCGCTTTCAGGGCACCGAACGCCCCGAAACGCATTTCGGGACACCGCCAGAACCACGAAAGGCGCGAAAGGCGCGCGCGGGGGCCGCAAGCCCCACACACCACTCCCGAGGCAGACCGACCCTTGCCAGAGAACCGAAGATGCCGAGCCGGGTAGCCATCCCGGAGACCGGCCCCTCCGGCGAGGAGGCCCGTCCGGCGAGGAGGCCCGTCCGGCGAGGACAAACCACACCGAGCAGGACCTCCGACGAGGACAACACCCACCCCCACAACGGGCACGTCACGGCCGGTGTGACCCAGTCGCCCGCCGATCGGGGCTTCAGGCGGGCATGACAGGATCGTCGGGTGCTGCGTTGGATCACCGCTGGGGAGTCGCACGGGCCTGCGTTGGTGGCCGTGCTCGAAGGCATGGTTGCCGGGGTCGAGGTCACGACCACCGACCTGAACGAGCAGCTCGCCCGCAGGCGGCTCGGGTTCGGGCGCAGCCCGCGCATGGGCTTCGAGACCGACCGGGTCGA
This sequence comes from Actinophytocola algeriensis, assembly GCF_014203735.1. Taxonomy (GTDB): domain Bacteria; phylum Actinomycetota; class Actinomycetes; order Mycobacteriales; family Pseudonocardiaceae; genus Actinophytocola; species Actinophytocola algeriensis. Next base: position 683,172 of record NZ_JACHJQ010000005.1, read on the forward strand.
GTTCCTTGGCGGGGTGCGCCACGGGCTGACCCAGGGCGGGCCGGTCGCCGTGCGGATCGACAACGCCGAGTGGCCCAAGTGGGAGCAGGTCATGTCCGCGGACCCCGTGGACCCCGAGGTGCTCGCGGGCCTGGCCCGCAACGAGCCGCTCACCCGCCCTCGGCCGGGACACGCCGACCTCGCGGGCATGCAGAAGTTCGGCTTCGACGACGCGCGGCCCGTGCTCGAGCGGGCCAGTGCCCGGGAGACCGCGGCCCGCACCGCGCTGGGGACCGTCGCGCGGCAGTTCCTGCGGCAGTTGCTGGGTGTGGAGATCATCAGCCACGTCGTGTCGATCGGTGGTGCCGACGCACCCGAGGGGCCGCTGCCCGGACCCCAGGACCTCGCCGCCATCGACGAGAGCCCTGTCCGCGCGTTCGACCCGGCGGGCACCGAGGCGATGGTGGCCGAGATCGAGGCCGTGAAGGAGGCGGGGGACACCGTCGGCGGCGTCATCGAGGTCATCGCCTACGGGCTGCCGCCTGGGCTGGGCTCGCACGTGCACTGGGACCGGCGTCTCGACGCCCGCCTCGCCGCCGCCCTCATGGGTGTGCAGGCGATGAAGGGCGTGGAGATCGGCGACGGGTTCACCACCGCACGCCGGTGGGGGAGCAAGGCCCACGACGAGATGGACCCCGCGCACCCCGGCGTCACGCGCCGCACCAACCGGGCGGGTGGTCTCGAAGGTGGCATCACCAACGGTGAGCCGCTGCGGGCGCGGGTCGCGATGAAGCCGATCTCGACCGTCCCTCGTGCACTGTCCACAATCGACACCGCCACGGGGGAGCCTGCGGTGGCGATCCACCAGCGGTCCGACGTGTGTGCGGTGCCCCGCGCCGGTGTGGTGCTGGAGTCGGTCGTCGGGCTGGTGCTCGCCGAGGCCGCGCTGGAGAAGTTCGGCGGCGACTCGATCGGCGAGACCCGCCGCAACGCCGAGTCGTACCTCAAAGCACTCCAGGAGCGCTGGTGACTGGCCCCGCACTGATCCTCGTCGGCCCGCCCGGGTCCGGTAAGTCCACGGTCGGCCGCATGGCCGCCGAGCGGCTCGGCCTCGAGTTCCGCGACTTCGACGACGACATCGAACGCGTCCACGGCGTCCCGGCGGGCGAGCTGGTCGTGAAGCTCGGGCGCGAGAAGTTCCAGGAGTCCGAGCGCGAGATCCTGGCCGACCTGCTGCCCCAGCACGACGGTGTGCTCGCGCTCGGTGGTGGCACGCCGACCGCGCCGGGCGTCGCGGAGCTGCTCGAACCGCACCACGTGGTGTTCCTCGACGTGAACCTCGACCAGCTCCTGCGCCGCGAGGGCCTGGTGACGCTGCACCCGTGGCTGCTGCCCAACCCGCGCGCCCACCTGAAGGAACTGCTCAACACCCGCAGGCCGGTCTACGCCGCGGTGTCCGCGGCGACGATCCCGACGAGCGAACGCACCCCCGAGGACGTCCTCGCCGACGTGCTCGCCACGATGCCCGTCACCAGCTGAACCGGAAACTGTCGGTGCGGTCCGATATGCATGACCCATGGCACACCGACTCGACCGTGCCCAGGTCCTCGCCTACCGGGCCGGGGCCCAAGGACTCACCGGCGCGGACCCCGCCGACGTACTGACGGTCGGCCTGCAGGACACCCCCGGCGGGTCGGCCGCTCTGGCCCTGCGGCAGCGCACCGGCGGTGCCCTGACACCGGACCTGGTGCTCGCGCTGACCATGCGCGGCTCACCGCACCTGCACCGCCGCGCTGACCTGCCGATGCTGCGCGCCGCGCTTCGGCCACCGGACAACCAGGCGCTGCGCGCCTACCTCGGCGGCTACGGCGACACCCTCATCGCCGCCGACATCGACGGGCCCGCGCTTCTGGCCGAGGTCGCGCACGAGCTGCGGGCCGCCTTCCCCGGCGAGACCGCGACCAAGGGCGAGCTGTCCGGTGCCGTCACCCCGCGGGTGCCTGAGGTCGCCCGCCCGTGGTGCGCGGGCTGCGGCGTCCACCACGTCGCCGACGGGCTGTTCCGCCTCGCCACCCTCTACGCCGGCATCGAGCTGGTGCCGGGGGAGGGCCGCCGCCTGCGGTTCCGCCTCGGACCGGACCCCGGGGACGAGCCCGCTGGGGAAAGCGCAGAGAGAACACAGAGGAGCACGCAGGAGAACACAGAGGGGAAGGCGACCGCCGCCCTGTTGCGGACCGCGGTGCGGCTGGCGGGTCCGCTGACACTCGGCGACCTCGTCATGTGGCTCGACACCAGATCGGTGACAGCCCCACCCGAATGGTTACGTCCCGCGTGGTCCGCTCTCGACGACCTCGTCGAAGTGGACGTCGACGGCATCACGTTGCACGCCGACCCGGCCGCGCTCGACGGTGCGGCACCGGCGCCGCCGCCCGTGCTGCTCCTGCCGCCACGCGACACCTACCTGCTGGGGCACCGGCCGCTGCTCGTGCCCGACCGGGCACTCGCGAAGGAACTGTGGCGTCCCGTCGGCAGCCCCGGCTCGCTCGTGGTCGACGGGGAACCGGCGGGAGTCTGGCGTGCGAGCAAGTCCGGCAGGACGCTCACCCTCACCGTGACCGCACACCGGAAGCTGACCGCCCGGCACCGCTCGGCGCTCGACGCGCAGGCCGCGGTGGTCGCCGAGGCGCGGGGACACGACGGGACGGTGGTGGTCGACGTCGGCTGACCGCCGCCGTGCCATGCTCACGTCCGGACAGCCGAGCACGAGGGAGCGTGGGCAGTGGGAGCCGAGCCGGTGCGGATCAGGGTCGCGACGGACCGTCCGTACGAGGTGGTGATCGGGCGCGACCTCGGTGACGAGGTGGCCGCGGCCGTCGCCGGATCACCGAAGGCCGCGATCGTGCACCCGCCCACGCTGGTGGCGAACGCGGAGGCGACCCGGGATCGGTTGCGGGACAACGGAATCGACACGCACCTGGTGCCGGTGCCGGACGCCGAGGCAGGCAAGACCCTCGCCGTCGCAGGCGAGTGCTGGGACGCGCTCGCCGCGATGGGCATGGACCGCGGCGGCACCGTCGTGGCACTCGGCGGGGGCGCGGTCACCGACCTCGGCGGGTACGTGGCCGCGAGCTGGATGCGGGGCGTCCGCCTGGTCAACGTGCCGACCACGTTGCTGGGCATGGTGGACGCGGCGGTCGGCGGCAAGACCGGCATCAACATCGACGCGGGCAAGAACCTCGTCGGCGCGTTCCACGAGCCCGGCGCGGTGATCGTCGACCTGACCACGCTGCGCACCCTGCCCGCGGACGAGCTGGTGCCGGGCATGGCCGAGATCATCAAGGGCGGCTTCATCGCCGACCCCGTGATCCTCGACCTGGTCGAGGCTGATCCGAAGGTCGCACTCGACCCCGACGGCGACGTGCTGGCGGAGCTGGTGCGCCGCAAGATCCAGGTCAAGGCGGACGTCGTGGCCGCGGACCTGCGGGAGTCGAGCCTGCGCGAGATCCTCAACTACGGCCACACGCTCGGCCACGCCATCGAGCGCCGCGAGGGCTACCGGTGGCGGCACGGTGCGGCGGTCAGCGTCGGGCTCGTGTTCGCGGCGGAGCTGGCCAGGGCGGCCGGCCGCCTCGACGACGCCACCGTCGACCGGCACCGCACGGTGCTCGAGTCCATCGGGCTGCCGACCACCTACGAGCCGGGCGCACTGCCCGAGCTGACGCAGACCATGCTGGGGGACAAGAAAACCCGCGCGGGCCTGCTCCGTTTCGTGGTGCTGGACGCGCTCGCCAAGCCGGGGCGGCTCGAGGACCCGGCGCCCGAGCTGCTGTCGGCCGCGTACGAGCGCCTGACGAGCCGGTGAGCGGCGGCAAGATCAACCGTGCATGATCAACCGTGGCCGTCGGCCCCCCGACATCCAGCGTAGTCGCGAGCACCGACAGCGACGGGCCGTGGCGGTGGAGTTGTCCACAGCCGGGGGCGCCGTCCCCGTGACGGCGCCCTCGGCTCTTGGTCAGTTCGTTTCCAGTGGCAGGCCCGCGGCGGTCCAGTCCTCGATGCCCTCGCGGTACGTGCGGACGTGTGAGTACCCGAGGCCTTCGAGCAACGCGGCCACCTGCCCGCTGTTCGGGCACGCGGGGTTCGAGCAGTACGTCACGATCGCCGCGTCGTGGTCCGGGAGCAGGTCGGCCGCACGTGTGGAGACGTCCGCCGCCACCAGCGGGATCGCGCCCGGCAGATGTTGCTTCGCCCAGTACTCGCCGCCCAGGGCGTCGACCACCGTCACCGTGCCTGCCTCGATCGCGGCCCGCAGGTCTGCCCTGCTGATCAACTCCGTCATGTCGCCTCCAAATGGACTATGGTCCGGATTGACATGAGCGACAACAGCGGACCGCGGTCCGGTTATTCCCAGCCCGTCACGGAGCGGGCCGATGCCGCGCGCAACCGTGCCCGCGTGCTGGCGGCCGCCGCCGAGCTGTTCCGGGAGCACGGGGTCGCCACGGTGTCGATGGACCAGGTCGCGGCCGCCGCCGGGGTCGGCAAGGGGACGCTCTTCCGCCGGTTCGGTGACAAGGCCGGGCTCGCGGTCGCCCTGCTCGACGCGCAGGAAACGGCGCTCCAGGCCGCCATCCTGAGCGGGCCGCCACCGCTGGGGCCCGGCGCCGCACCCGCGGCACGGCTCGTCGCGTTCCTCGGCGCCTACGCCGACTTCCTGGACGACAACCTCGACCTCGTGCACATGTCCGAGACCGCCCGGCCGGGCGCTCGCTACGCGATCGGCGCGTACCGCCTGTGGCACCGGCACGTCGCCTACCTGCTCGGCGAGGCAGGCGCCGCCGACGCCGACTACCTCGCCCACGCCCTCCTCGCCCCGCTCGCGGCGGACCAGCGGATGGCGTTGCGCGACGAGGTCGACCGCGAACGGGTGAAGTCCGGGCTGGCTAGGCTTGCGCGGTCGATCATCGAAGGAGGAGACGCACCATGAGCGCGCTTGCGAGCGAGTCATGATGAAGGTTTTGGTGCTCAACGGCCCCAACCTCGGCAGGCTGGGCACGCGCGAGCCCCAGATCTACGGCCACACCACCTACGCCGACCTCGTCGAACTGTGCGAGAAGACCGGCCGCGACCTCGACCTCGACGTCACCGTCCGCCAGACCGACCACGAGGGCGAGATGATCGGCTGGCTCCACGAGGCCGCCGAGCACGGGCACGCCGTCGTCCTCAACGCCGGCGCGTGGACCCACTACTCGATCGCGATCCGCGACGCCTGCGCGCTGCTGACCGCACCGATGATCGAGGTCCACATCACCAACGTGCACAAGCGCGAGGAGTTCCGGCACCACAGCTACCTGTCCGAGCTGGCGGCCGGCGTCATCGTCGGCCTCGGTGTCGACGGGTACACGCTCGCGCTGCGCTGGTTGTCCGACCACCGGTGAGCACCATCCGCCGCGTCGAGGAACGCGATCTCGAAGCGCTCGTCGACGTCATGGCTGACCCGGTCATCAACCGCTACCTCGCCCGCGACTTCACCGACCCGGACGTCGTGCGCGGGTTCGTGGCGCGCGGAGTCCTGGACGACGGCCCGCGCGGTACCGGCAGGCTCGTCGTCGAGGAGGACGGCCGGATCGCGGGGATCGCCACTCTCCGGACCTCGACGAAACTGCCCGGTGGGGTGCTCGAAACCGGCTGGTGCCTGGCCCGCGAGTACTGGGGCACCGGGCTCGCCGAACAGGTCGCGCGCACGCTGGTCGACACCGGGCTCGAACTGCGCGGCGCGGTGTTCGCGCTGGTCGCGGCGGAGAACGCGCGGGCGCGGGCGTTCGCTGCCCGTGTCGGGTTCTTCGACGTGGGCGGCGATGAGCAGGACGGCACACCCCACCGCGTCCTCGTCGCGTTGCCCGCCGTGCCCGAGGGCGTGCACCACGTCGAGCTGTGGGTCGCCGACCTCGCCGCCGCGCAGGCGTCCTTCGGCTGGCTGTTCACCGAGCTGGGCTGGCGCGAGTACCAGCGCTGGGAGCGGGGCGTGAGCTGGCGGCGCGGCGCGAGCTACGTGGTCGTCGAGGACTCGCCCGCCCGCGCCGGTGACCGGCACGAACGGACCGCGCCCGGCATCAACCACCTCGCGCTCCACGCCGGCACCCGCGCCGACGTGGACCGGATCGCCGCGGCCGCGGCGCGACACGGCTGGCGGCTCATGTTCGCCGACCGCCACCCGCACGCGGGCGGCCCGGACCACTACGCCGCCTACCTCGAGAACGCGGACGGTTTCGAAGTGGAATTGGTCGCCACCCATCCGTGACGCTCCCCTGCACGTGGCGTAATCCCTACACTGTCCTTCGGCTGAACAAGGGACAACGTATGGAGGTTCTTCCACGATGCGCGTCACGCACCGTCGAAGACACCTCGTCGTCGCTACTCTCGTAGCCGCCGTCATCGCAGGCTGCACCCCCAGCGAAGCCACGCCGGTCTCCGTCCCGGAAGACCCCGCCCCCACGCTCCCGAGCGTCGCGCCCGCGCCGGAACCGGTGGTCCCCGCCACCACCGACCCCGTGAAGCTCACCACCCGCGCGGGCCGCCAGAGCCCCGGCCCGATCGCGTACGGCACCGGCGACGCGCCCTACAACTACGCACCATCGGTCCTGTGGGACGGCGGCCGCTACCGCATGTGGTGGTGCAGCCAGCTCGGCATCGCGAACCCGCCCGGCGACGACATCCTGCTCGCCGAGTCGCGCTCGCTGAACGGGCCGTTCCGCGGTCCGGACGGCCGCGGCGGCACCCCGGTGTTCTCGGGCAGCGCGGCGCGCTTCGACGCCATGCACACGTGCGACCCGTCGGTGCTCAAGGTCGGCGACACCTACTACCTGTACTACACCGGCGCGGCGGGCGACCACGCCCACGGCAACGCCATCGGGCTCGCGACCAGCCGCGACGGCCGCGTCTGGACCAGGGCCAACGGCGGCCGTCCGTTCGTCACCGCGGCCAGGGACGTCAAGCGGGACAACACCTACGGCGCGGGCCAGCCGTCCGTGGTCTACCTCGCCGGGCTGTTCTACCTGATGTTCACCGACACCACGGGCGAGCACACCGGCCACAACGGTGCCGGCCAGTTCGTGCTGCGCTCACCCGACCCGGCGTTCGGCCACGGCGTGGAAGCGCTGGGCCCCGACGGTTTCCAGCCGGTGCGGGACACGAGTGCCCGGCTCCGGTCGGTTGTCGACGCGTTCAGCGCGGACTGGATGTGGGTCGACGCGCTCGCCGCGTTCGCCATCGCCCACGAGACCCGCGACGGCACCACGATCACCTTCTGGGACTGGGGTTTCGGCTTCCAGCCCTACGAGCCGCTGCTGCTGCCGGGACCGTGGCGCGAAGGACCGGGCCTCGTGCGCCGCGCCGACGGGCACGCCGTCGTGTCGCTCGACAACCCGTGCGGCAAGGTCGCGATCGACCTCGTGCGCGCCACCCACGAGGCGCCCGCGGGCCCGTCCGGCCTGCGGCACTTCGGCCTCGACGTGACCGACTTCAACGCCTGCGCCGAGCCGGGACGGGCCGTGCTCGCGCTCGACGGGTTCGCCGTCCCGTCACCGAGCCGGACCGTGGACCTGATCGTCGGCGGGCAGATCGTGCGCTTCGACCGCAGGTCCGTGGCCGAGAAGCTCGCCATCCGCATCCTCGCGCGGCGGCCGGACGCGCTGGCCGGCGTCAGGGTCGCCGCGCACGTCAAACCCGGTGTGCCCGTGCGGCAGGCGCCTGGCCGTGGCCTCGGGTTCCTGCTGGACGACCGGCTGTGGCGGATCTCGTCGGCGGACGTCGCGGCGCTCAACTCGTCGGCCGTGGGGGACACGACCTCGGAGGAGTGGGACGGCTACGAGCGCGGTCTCGACCTGGTCGGCCCGCCGCGCTGAGGCTTGTCCTCGTCCCTGCCGTCCTCGCTGTCCGCGTCCTCCCTGCCGTCGCGGTCAAGGTCGTCGCGGTCGTCTTCGTCGTCCACCGCCGCCGAGCGCGACGACCTGATCCAGTGCCCGGCCGCGAGCCCGATCGCCGCGGGGATCAGCACCAGCAGCGCCGTGAACGCGGCACCGCCGGTCAGCGCGCCGCCCAGGTCGGCGACCCCGGTCTGGTCCACGAACACCGACTTGCCGATCACCGCGAGCACCGCGGCACCCCACCCGGCGATCAGTGACGCGATCAGCCACGCCCGGCCCGCGTCCTCGACGTCGCGCCACCGGTCGACGGCACCCCACACGGCGGCCACGCCGGCGAGCGCGCCGAGCACGAGCGCTTCGAAGACGGTCCGCGAGGTCGGGTGGTGGACACCGAAGTCGGCGCGCACGGTCTCGGCCACGGCATGCACCACGGCCATGACCACTCCGCGCAACAGCCACGTTCGCATCGGTACAGGGTAAGGCCTGTCGACGGCTCGCTCCGCGGGCTCCGCTCGCGGGGCCCGTTAAGGTCACAGGCATGCCCGAGACGCACGTACGCCGCCGCGCCGCGCTGCGAACCAGCCTCCGCGAACGTGACCTGGATGCCCTGCTCGTCGTCGACCTGCGCAACGTGCGTTACCTGACCGGCTTCACCGGGTCGAACGCCGCGGTGCTGCTGTCCGCCGAGAACGACGAGAAGACCGTCTTCTGCACCGACGGCCGGTACCTGACCCAGTCGTCGCGGCAGGTGCCCGACCTGGAGCGGCTGATCGACCGGCCGTGCGCGCCCGCGCTCGCGAAGGTCACCGCCGACCGGAATCTCGGGCGGACCGGGTTCGAGAGCCACCGGGTGACCGTCGACGAGCTGGACGTGCTCGCCGAGCAGGCGGGCAAGGTCGAGCTGGTCCGCGCCGCCGGGCTGGTCGAGGAACTGCGCATCGTCAAGGACGACGCCGAGATCGAGGCGCTGCGGATGGCGTGTGCGGCCGCCGACCGCGCGCTCGCCGACCTCGTCGCGCACGGCGGGCTCCGGCCCGGCCGCACCGAACGCGAGGTGGCCCGCGAGCTGGAGACCAGAATGTTGGACTACGGAGCCGCTGGCCCGTCGTTCGAGTCGATCGTGGCCGCGGGCGCGAACTCGGCGATCCCGCACCACCGGCCCACCGACGCCGAGCTCGCCACGGGCGACCTGGTGAAGCTGGACTTCGGCGCTCTGGTCGACGGCTACCACTCGGACATGACCCGCACGTTCGTCCTCGGCGCGCCCGCCGACTGGCAGCGGGAGCTGTACGACCTGGTCGCGGCCGCGCAGGCGGCGGGCCGGGCCGCGCTGCGGCCGGGAGTACCGGTGGCCGACGTCGACGCCGCCGCGCGCGGGGTGGTGGAGGCAGCCGGACGGGGCAGTGAGTTCCTGCACGGGCTCGGGCACGGCGTCGGGCTGGAGATCCATGAGGCACCGTCCCTGGCCAGGACCGGTGAAGGTAGACTCGCCGCCGGCATGGCAGTCACCGTGGAGCCGGGCGTGTACCTGTCCGGCAAGGGCGGCGTCCGCATCGAGGACACGCTCGTCGTGCGGGACGGCGATCCCGAGCTTCTCACGTTGACGACCAAACAGCTCGTCGTCGTGTAGGCGATGCGGTAGACGATCCGACCAGGAGAGAGAACGACCCTGTGGCATCCACGAACGACCTGAAGAACGGCCTGGTGCTCAACCTCGAGGGCCAGCTCTGGAGCGTTGTCGAGTTCCAGCACGTCAAGCCCGGCAAGGGCCCGGCGTTCGTGCGGACCAAGCTGAAGCACGTGCTGACCGGCAAGGTCGTCGACAAGACGTTCAACGCGGGCATCAAGGTGGACACCGCCACCGTCGACCGCCGCGACATGACCTACCTGTACCAGGACGGCGCGCAGTTCGTCTTCATGGACGGCGAGACCTACGAGCAGACCTACATCGACGGCGACGTCGTCGGCGACCAGGCGAAGTTCCTGCTGGAGAACAGCACCGCCACCGTCGCCACGCACGAGGGCAACCCGCTGTTCATCGAGCTCCCGACCTCGGTCGAGCTCGTGATCCAGCAGACCGACCCCGGCCTGCAGGGCGACCGCTCCACCGGCGGCACCAAACCCGCGACGCTGGAGACCGGCGCCGAGATCCAGGTGCCGCTGTTCCTGTCGACCGGCGAGAAGGTCAAGGTGGACACCCGCGACGGTCGCTACCTCGGCCGAGTCAGCTCGTAGATGGGCGCGCGCAGCAAAGCTCGCAAGCGCGCGGTCGATGTCCTGTACGCGGCGGCGCTTCGCGACGCCGACCCGGTCCGGCTGCTCGACGAACGGAACGAGGCCGCTGAGCACCCGTCGCCGAACGACTACGCCACCACGCTCGTCGAGGGCGTGGTGGCGCACCGCGAGCGGATCGACGAACTGCTCACCGAGCACGCGGAAGGCTGGACGCTTGACCGCATGCCGTTCGTGGACCTCGCCGTGCTGCGGCTCGGTGTCTACGAGCTGTTGTGGGCGTCGGACGTCCCGGACGTGGTGGCGATCGACGAGGCCGTCCAGCTCGCGAAGTCACTGTCCACAGACGACTCACCGCGCTTCGTGAACGGTGTGCTCGGCAGGCTGGCGACCATCGCCGACCAGCTCCGCGCGACGCTCTAGATTTCGACTCAGCGGAGCTTGCGTAGCGAACATTTCGTTCGCCACCGAAGTGTGCCCGCCATATCGTGGCGCGCATGACCGACAGACGATCTCTGCTCGCCGCCGCAGTCACCGTGTTCCTGTGGGCGTCCGCCTTCGTGGCGATCCGCAGCGCGGGCGAGCACTACTCGCCGGGAGCGCTGGCACTGGGCCGGCTGTTCGCGGGATCGGTCGTACTGGTCGCGTTCCTGGTCCTCCGCCGCGAAGGCTGGCCGCGGCGCGCGGCGTGGCCCGGCATCGTGATCTCCGGCGTGCTGTGGTTCGGCCTGTACATGGTGGCGCTGAACTGGGGTGAGCAGGAGGTCGACGCGGGCACCGCCGCGATGGTGGTCAACGTCGGCCCGGTGCTGATCGCACTGCTGGGCGGCTGGTTGCTCAAGGAGGGCTTCAAACCCCGTGTCCTGGCGGGCATCGCGGTGTCCTTCGCCGGTGCGGTGGTGGTCGGCTTCTCCATGGCGGGCGACGGCCACGCGTCCGTGCTCGGCGTCCTGCTGTGCGTGGTCGCGGCGATCACGTACGCGATCGGCGTCGTGGCGCAGAAACCCGCGCTGCGCCACGGAAGCGCGCTACAGGTGACGACGTTCGGCTGTCTCGTGGGGACGGTCGCGTGCCTCCCGTTCGCGGGCCAGTTGATCACCGAGGCAGCGACGGCGCCGGCGTCGGCCACGCTGAACGTCATCTATCTCGGGGTCTTCCCGACCGGCCTCGCGTTCACCACGTGGGCATATGCCCTGGCCAGGACGACCGCCTCCCAGATGGGCGCGACGACGTACGCCGTGCCCGCGCTGGTGGTCCTGATGGCGTGGGTCCTGCTGGACGAGCTACCGGGCTGGGTCACCTTCGCCGGCGGCGCGCTGTGCCTGGCGGGAGTCGCGGTGTCCCGCACAGGTTCCCGCAAACCGGCCCCGGTGTCAGAACCGGTGGTAACCGCGAAAACGGGCTGACCTCACCGGAGATGAGATCACCAAGGCACGCGACAGGTCAGGCACCCGGTTGTGAAACGGCCGGAACGGTCAGCGGTCCATCAGGGCGAACACGCCCCAGCCGAGGTACTCGCGTTGGTAGCGGGCGTGGCGGGCCGGTTCGGTCGACAGTTCCGCGCGCATCTCCGGGGCCAGGTCGTCGTCCGGGTTGGTGTCGAGCCAGCGGCGGATGTTCAGCCACTGGGCGGCGGCGTAGCGGTCCCAGCTGTCCTGGTCGGCCAGCACCATCTCCACCACGTCGCAGCCGAGGTCGCCGAAGTGGGTCAGCAGGTCCGGCAGCGACAGGAAGTCGTCCCGGCTGCTCGCGTGGCAGCCGGCCAGCGTGGCCTGGTCCGGCGGGTCGCGGCGCCAGTACGGCTCACCGATCAGGAGCATGCCGCCCGGGCGGAGGCTTCGGCGCAGCAGCCCCACCGTGCCTGCCACACCGCCGCCGATCCACGTGGCTCCAACGCATGCGGCCACGTCGACCGGGTCGCCGGACACGTGGCCCTCGGCGTCGTCGTGGATGAAGGTGACCCGGCCTCCGACGCCGAGCTCGGTTGCGCGGGCCTTCGCGCCGGCCAGAAACACGGTGCTGATGTCCACGCCCGTGCCGGTGATGCCGTGGTCGCGCGCCCAGGTGCACAGCAGCTCGCCGGAACCACACGCCAGGTCCAGCACGCGGGCGCCGGGGGACAGGCGCAGCGCGGCGCCGAGCGTCGCCAGTTTGGTGCTGTCGAAGGGGTTGTGAACGCGATGGCCGCTCTCGCGAATGGTGAAGGCACGGGGGAGATCCACCCGGCGGACGCTAGAGATCGCCGGCCTCGTGTGTCCATCGAATTGCGTCGCGACGGACCGGGATCGGGGTGACCCAGTCGGGTTGTTTGGTGGTGACCCGAATGGAGTAGCGGGACGCGGGCGGGCTCGGCGGTGATCAGCGCCGTTCGCCACGGAGGGTGGCGAAACGCCCGGAACGCGACCGGTCGCGGCCCCTGTCCCACGGGGTCGCGACCGGGTGTGCCCAGTCGAAATGCGGGGTGGTGCGGCTCGCCTGCCGGCCGATCTCCCGATTCCCTCGGCCGGCGGCGGCGATCGTCAGTGGCCCGTGGCGGGCCCCGCTCAGTCCTCCTTGGACGGACGTGCCTCCGGCGGAAGCACCCCCCAGTCGATGAGCTGCTCGGTGAGCTCGCCGGGGGTCATGTCGTAGATGATCGCCAGGGACCGGAGGTCCTCCGTGCGGATCGACAGCACCTTGCCGTTGTAGTCACCGCGCTGGCTCTGGATCGTGGCGGCGTAGCGGGCCAGCGGGCCCACCTTCTCCGCCGGCAGCTGCTGGAGCCGCTCCAGGTTTATGACGATCTTCGTCGCCGGCTCCGCGCCGGAGGGCACGCGGCCCTCGGGCAGCAGCTCGACCACCGGGACACCGTAGAAGTCGGCCAGCTCGGCCAGCTTCTGCACGGTGACCGCCCGGTCGCCCCGCTCGTACGAGCCCACGACGACCGCCTTCCAGCGGCCGCCGGACTTCTGCTCGACGCCATGCAGGGACAGGCCCTGCTGCTGGCGGATGCCGCGGAGCTTGCTCCCTAGCGCCTTGGCGTAGTCGCCCATATGGCGATTCTCCATTTCGTTCGCCCCGACGGCCGGTTGAAAAATGTACGCCGCGGGTAGCCGCATATCGACACGCAGAGTAATGGTTACCCACAGTTGTCACCAGGTCAAGCTGATCTGTGTACGACGTCCGTGGAAACCCCCGATTACCACCCGGTTGGTGGATCCGTGGGGCCTGCTACGGTGCTACAGCGCCCGCAGTGGGTGTACAGCTAGACGTTCTACACAGCTAGACGTCCTTTAAGGACCCGTCCAGTGAGGCGGGGAAGGAGGTCCCCCGTTGACGCCGCCCCCCAGCGGTGCGACGGAACCGGCCGAGCGGCGTGAGCTGCTGTCGGCCGGCGACGTCGCGCGCACTGTCGCCCGCATGGCGCACCAGGTGATCGAGCGCACAGCGCTCGGCGCCAGCGACGCACCACCCGTCGTTCTCCTGGGCATTCCCACCCGCGGCGCTCCGCTCGCCGCCCGGCTGGCCGCCCGCATCGCCGATTTCGCCGGTATCGACGTCCCCACCGGTGTGTTGGACGTCACGCTGTACCGGGACGACCTCCGGCGCAGGCCGACCCGCCCCCTCGGCGCCACCGCGCTGCCGACGGACGGCCTCGACGACCACCTGGTCATCCTCGTCGACGACGTCCTCTACTCGGGTCGCACCATCCGTGCCGCACTGGACGCGCTCCGTGACGCCGGCCGCCCGCGCGCGGTCCAGCTCGCGGTGCTCGTCGACCGCGGTCACCGGGAGCTGCCGATCCGCGCGGACTACGTCGGCAAGAACGTCCCCACGTCCCGCTCCGAGGAGGTCCACGTCCTGCTCACCGAGACAGACGACCGCGACGCCGTTGTTCTGGACAGGAGGGACTTGTGAAGCACCTCCTCGTCACTGAGGGCATGGACGCCGCCACGGCCACCGCCATCCTCGACACGGCCGCCCAGCTCAAGCAGACGCTGCTGGGCCGCGAGGTCAAGAAGCTGCCGACCCTGCGCGGCCGCACCGTGATCACGATGTTCTACGAGAGCAGCACCCGCACCCGGGTGTCGTTCGAGATCGCGGGCAAGTGGATGAGCGCCGACGTGGTCAACGTGTCCAGCTCGGGCAGCAGCGTCGGCAAGGGCGAGTCGCTGCGCGACACCGCCCAGACGCTCGCCGCGGCAGGCGCGGACTGCGTGATCATCCGGCACCCGGCCTCCGGCGCCGCGCACCGGCTGGCGGGCTGGCTCGCCGAGGCAGGCACGTCGGTGGTCAACGCGGGCGACGGCATGCACGAGCACCCGACCCAGGCGCTGCTCGACGCGGCCACCCTGCGGGAACGCCTCGGCGACGTGGACGGCAAGCGGGTCGCGATCGTCGGCGACGTGCTGCACAGCCGGGTCGCGCGGTCCAACGTCCACCTGCTGACCACGCTCGGCGCGGACGTCACCCTGGTGGCCCCGCCGACGCTGCTGCCCGCACAGGTGGAGCGGTGGCCGGTCACCGTGTCGCACACGCTCGACGCCGAACTGCCCAGCCTGGACGCGGTGATGATGCTGCGGGTCCAGGCCGAACGCATGCACGGCGGTGCCGGGCCCGCCGGCCCTGGAGGCAACTTCCTGCCCTCGGCCCGCGAGTACTCGATCGCGTACGGCATGAGCGAGCGCCGCCTCGAGCTGCTGCCCGAGCACGCGGTCGTGCTGCACCCGGGCCCGATGCTGCGCGGCATGGAGATCGCCGCCGCGGTGGCCGACTCGCCGCGCGCCGCGATCACCCAGCAGGTGTCCAACGGCGTGCACGTCCGGATGGCGGTCCTGTACCACCTGCTCGCCCACGAAGAGGAGGCCGTCGCGTGAGTTCGTTGCTGCTCAAGGGAGTCCGCCCCTACGGCGAGGACCCGGTCGACCTGCTCGTGAAGGACGGCTTCATCGCCGAAGGCACGGACGAGGACGAGGTCATCGACGCGACCGGACTCATCGCGCTCCCCGGGTTCGTCGACCTGCACACCCACCTGCGTGAACCGGGCCGCGAGGACACCGAGACCATCGCGACCGGCTCGGCCGCCGCCGCGCTGGGCGGCTACACGGCCGTGTTCGCCATGGCCAACACCGACCCGGTCGCCGACAACGCGGTGATCGTCGAGCACGTGGCGCGCCGCGGCCGCGAGGTCGGTCTCGTCGACGTCCACCCGGTCGGCGCCGTCACGGTCGGCCTCAAGGGCGAGCGGCTCGCCGAGCTGGGCACCATGGCGAACACCGGCGTCCTGATGTTCTCCGACGACGGCCACTGCGTCGCCGACCCGCTGCTCATGCGCCGCGCGCTGGAGTACTCGACCGCGCTGGACGTCGTCATCGCCCAGCACGCCGAGGAGCCGCGGCTCACCGTCGGCGCCCAGGCGCACGAGGGGGAGCAGGCCGCGCGCCTGGGTCTCGCGGGCTGGCCTGCCGCCGCGGAGGAGGCGATCATCGCCCGCGACTGCCTGCTGGCCAGGCAGACCGGTGCCCGCCTGCACGTCTGCCACGTCTCCACGTCCGGTGCCGCCGAGCTGCTGCGCTGGGCCAAGGCGCAGGGGATCACGGTGTCCGCCGAGGTCACCCCGCACCACCTGCTGCTCGACGACGAGCGGCTCGACACGTTCGACCCGGTCAACAAGGTCAACCCGCCGCTGCGCACCGCCGCCGACGCGAAGGTGCTGCGGGAGGCGCTCGCCGAGGGCGTCCTGGACTGCGTGGCCACCGACCACGCCCCGCACGCCCCCCAGGACAAGGACTGCGAGTGGGCGGCCGCCCGGCCGGGAATGCTCGGTCTGCAGACCGCGCTGTCCGTCGTGGTGGCGACCATGGTCCGGCCGGGCCTGCTCGACTGGCGCGGCGTGGCGCGGGTGATGAGCGAGCGCCCCGCCGAGATCGCGGGCCTGACCGGCCAGGGCCGCCCGATCGCGGTGGGGGAGCCCGCCAACCTGACACTGGTCGACCCGGACGCCACCTGGACGGTCCGGGGCGCCGAACTGGCGAGCATCGCCGCCAACACCCCGTACGAGGGCATGGAGCTGCCCGGCCGAGTGGTCACCACGCTGCTGCGCGGCAGGGTGACCGCACACGAAGGAAAGGTTCGCGCATGAGTCAGGCTGCTCTCGTGCTGGAGGACGGCAGGGTCTTCCGCGGCGCGGCGTTCGGCGCCACGGGGACCACGCTCGGCGAGGTGGTCTTCTGCACCGGCATGACCGGCTACCAGGAAACCATCACCGACCCCTCGTACCACCGGCAGATCGTGGTGGCCACGGCCCCGCAGATCGGCAACACGGGCTGGAACGACGAGGACGACGAGTCGCGGCGGATCTGGGTCGCCGGGTACGTGGTCCGCGACCCCGCGCGCGTCCCGTCGAACTGGCGGTCGCGCCGCAGCCTCGACGACGCGCTCATCGAGCAGGGCGTCGTCGGCATCGCCGGCGTGGACACCCGCACGCTGACCCGCCACATCCGCGAGCGCGGCGCCATGCGCGGCGGCGTGTTCTCCGGTGACGCGCTCGGCACGACCGACGACATGGTGGCGACGGTCCTTGCGAGCCCCCAGATGGTCGGTGCGGACCTGGCGGGAGAGGTCACGGCCACGGAGGCCTACGTGGTCGCTCCGTCTGATGAAACGCGATTCCGCGTGGCGGCACTCGACGTGGGCATCAAGACCAGCACCCCGCGCATGATGTCCCAGCGCGGCATCGAGACACACGTGCTGCCCGCGACCGCCACCATCGACGACGTCCTCGCGCTCGAACCGGACGGCTTCTTCCTCGCCAACGGCCCCGGCGACCCGGCCACGACCGACGGGCCGATGGCGCTCACCCGGCAGGTCCTCGAACGCGAGATCCCGACGTTCGGCATCTGTTTCGGCCACCAGATCCTCGGCCGCGCCCTCGGCATGAACACCTACAAGCTGCGCTACGGCCACCGCGGCATCAACATCCCGGTGATCGACGTGGCCACCGGCCGGGTCGCGATCACCGCGCAGAACCACGGTTTCGCGCTGGAGGGGGAGCCGGGTCAGCGGTTCGACACCCCCTACGGCGGCGCCGTGATCAGCCACTACTGCCCGAACGACGGCTGCGTGGAAGGCGTGCGCGCCCTGGACGTGCCCGCGTTCTCGGTCCAGTACCACCCCGAGGCGGCGGCGGGACCCCACGACGCCGCCCCGCTGTTCGACGAGTTCGTGTCCCTGATGGAGGGCAAGCGTGCCTAAGAGAACTGACATCGAGCACGTGCTCGTCATCGGCTCCGGGCCGATCGTGATCGGGCAGGCGTGCGAGTTCGACTACTCGGGCACCCAGGCGTGCCGGGTGCTGCGCGAGGAGGGCCTGCGGGTCAGCCTCGTGAACTCCAACCCGGCGACCATCATGACCGACCCGGAGTTCGCCGACGCCACCTACATCGAGCCGATCACCGCCGACTTCGTCGAGAAGGTGATCGCGAAGGAGAAGGACGCGGGGCACCCCGTCGATTCGATCTTGGCGACCCTCGGCGGCCAGACCGCGCTGAACACGGCGGTCGCGCTGCACGAGCGCGGCGTCCTCGACAAGTACGGCGTCGAACTCATCGGCGCCGACATCGAGGCTATCCAGCGCGGTGAGGACCGGCAGCGGTTCAAGGACATCTGCGCCACGGTCGGCGCCGAGACCCCGCGCAGCGCGGTGTGCCACTCGATGGACGAGGTGCGCAAGACCGTCGACGACCTCGGCCTGCCCGTGGTCATCCGCCCCTCGTTCACCATGGGCGGCCTCGGCTCCGGCATGGCGCACACCGCCGAGGACCTGGAGCGGCTGGCCTCGACCGGGCTCGCTGAGTCCCCGGTGCACGAGGTGCTGATCGAGGAGAGCGTGCTCGGGTGGAAGGAGTACGAGCTCGAGCTGATGCGCGACCGCGCCGACAACGTCGTGGTCATCTGCTCGATCGAGAACATCGACCCGATGGGCGTGCACACCGGCGACTCGGTGACCGTCGCGCCGGCGATGACGCTGACCGACCGCGAGTACCAGCACATGCGTGACGTCGGCATCGACGTGCTGCGCGAGGTCGGGGTGGACACCGGCGGCTGCAACATCCAGTTCGCGGTCCACCCGGAGACCGGCCGCCTGGTCGTCATCGAGATGAACCCGCGGGTGTCCCGGTCCTCGGCGCTGGCGTCCAAGGCGACCGGGTTCCCCATCGCCAAGATCGCCGCGAAGCTCGCCATCGGCTACACGCTCGACGAGATCCGCAACGACATCACCGGCGAGACCCCCGCGAGCTTCGAGCCGACACTCGACTACGTGGTCGTGAAGGTGCCGCGGTTCGCCTTCGAGAAGTTCCCCGGTGCCGACCCGACGCTCACGACCACGATGAAGTCGGTCGGCGAGGCCATGTCCCTCGGCCGCAACTTCGTCGAGGCACTGGGCAAGGCGCTGCGGTCCATGGAGACCAAGGCCGCCGGCTTCTGGACCACGGCGGATCCGGAAACCCTGACGGTGGAAGGGCTCCTCGAGGCGCTGCGGGTGCCACACGACGGCCGCCTGTACACCGTGGAGCGCGCGCTGCGACTCGGCGCGAGCGTCGACGAGGTGTACCAGGCCTCCGGCATCGACCCGTGGTTCGTCGACCAGATCGCCTCGCTCGTCGAGCTGCGTGCCGAGGTCACCGCCGCGCCGGTCCTGGACGAGCTCCTGCTGCGGCGGGTGAAGCGGTCCGGGTTCTCCGACCGCCAGATCGCCGCGCTGCGCCCGGAGCTGGCGGGGGAGGACGGGGTCCGCTCGCTGCGGCACCGGCTCGGCATCCGCCCGGTGTTCAAGACCGTCGACACCTGTGCCGCCGAGTTCGCCGCCCGCACGCCGTACCACTACTCCGCCTACGAGCTCGATCCCGCCGCCGAGTCCGAGGTGACCGAGCAGCGCGACAAGCAGAAGGTGCTGATCCTCGGCTCCGGCCCCAACCGCATCGGGCAGGGCATCGAGTTCGACTATTCGTGCGTGCACGCGGCCATGGCGCTGCGGGCCGCCGGGTTCGAGACCGTCATGGTCAACTGCAACCCGGAGACCGTGTCCACCGACTACGACACCTCCGACCGCCTGTACTTCGAGCCGCTCACCTTCGAGGACGTACTGGAGGTCGTGCACTCCGAGCAGCGCTCCGGCACGGTCGCGGGGGTGATCGTGCAGCTCGGCGGGCAGACCCCGCTCGGCCTCGCGCAGCGGCTCGCGGACGCGGGTGTGCCCGTGGTCGGCACGCCGCCGCACGCCATCCACCTGGCCGAGGAGCGCGGCGCGTTCGGCGAGGTCCTCACCAACGCCGGGCTCCCCGCGCCGAAGTACGGCACGGCCACGTCGTTCGCGGCGGCCAAGCGGATCGCCGACGAGATCGGCTATCCCGTCCTCGTCCGGCCGTCCTACGTGCTGGGCGGGCGCGGCATGGAGATCGTCTACGACGAGGCGACGCTCGCCGGGTACATCGAACGCGCCACCGAGGTCACGCCGGAGCACCCGGTGCTCGTGGACCGCTTCCTCGACGACGCCATCGAGATCGACGTCGACGCGCTGTGCGACGGCGAGGAGCTGTTCCTCGGCGGCGTCATGGAGCACATCGAGGAGGCGGGCATCCACTCCGGTGACTCCTCGTGCGCGCTGCCGCCGATCACCCTCGGCCGCACCGACCTGCAGAACATCCGCCGCTCCACCGAGCTGATCGCCAAGGGCATCGGCGTGCGCGGCCTGCTGAACGTCCAGTACGCGCTCAAGGACGACGTGCTGTACGTGCTGGAGGCCAACCCGCGCGCGTCGCGGACCGTGCCGTTCGTGTCCAAGGCGACCGCGACCCCGCTGGCCAAGGCCGCCGCCCGGATCATGCTCGGCGCGACCATCGAGGAACTGCGAGCTGACGGTTTGCTGCCCGAGCACGGCGACGGCGCGGACATGCCCGCGTCCTCGCCGGTGTCGGTCAAGGAGGCGGTGCTGCCGTTCCACCGGTTCCGCACCCCGGAGGGCCACGGCGTCGACTCCCTGCTCGGCCCGGAGATGAAGTCCACCGGTGAGGTGATGGGCATCGACGCGTCGTTCGGCAAGGCGTTCGCCAAGTCGCAGACCGCGTCCTACGGCTCGCTGCCGACGAGCGGCCGGGTCTTCGTGTCGGTCGCCAACCGGGACAAGCGCGCGATGGTGTTCCCCGTGAAGCGCCTCGCCGACCTCGGGTTCGAGGTGCTCGCCACCGCGGGCACCGCGGAGGTGCTGCGGCGCAACGGGATCCCGTGCACCGAGGTGCGCAAGCACTTCGAGGGCGAGCAGAACATCGTCGACATGATCCGCGACGGCGGCGTCGACATGGTGATCAACACGCCCTACGGCAACCCGGGCCCGCGCGTCGACGGCTACGAGATCCGCACCGCCGCCGTGTCCCGCGACATCCCGTGCGTGACCACCATCCAGGGCGCCGCCGCCGCCGTGCACGGCATCGAGGCGCTCATCCGGCAGGACATCGGGGTGGAGTCGTTGCAGTCGCTGCAGGCCACGCTGCGGAGCCAGCGGTGACCGCCGGGCCGAGGGCCCCGTTCGGGGAGCGGCTCACGGCGGCCGTCGGGACGCGGGGTCCGCTGTGCGCCGGGATCGACCCGCACGCGTCGCTGCTGGAGCAGTGGGGCCTGTCCGTCGACGCGAAGGGCCTGGAGCGGTTCGCCATGACCTGCGCGGAGGCGTTCGCCGGTGAGGTCGCGATCGTCAAGCCGCAGTCGGCGTTCTTCGAGGCCCACGGCTCGGCGGGCGTGGCCGTGCTGGAGAAGCTGATCGCCTCGTTCCTGGACTCGGGCACGCTCGTGCTCGCCGACGTGAAGCGTGGCGACATCGGCTCCACCATGGCCGCCTACGCACAGGCCTACCTGGGGGAGGGCTCGCCGCTCGCCGCGGACGCGGTGACGGTGTCGCCCTACCTCGGGTTCGGCTCGCTCGACCCCGCGCTGGCGCTCGCGGAGCGGAACGAGCGCGGCCTGTTCGTGCTGGCGCTGACCTCCAACAAGGAGGGCCCGCAGGTGCAGCGCGCCCGGTCCGAGGAGGGGGTCGTGGTCGCCCAGACGATGGTGGACGAGGCCGCGGCCCACAACGAGGGCGCGGCCCCGCTGGGGTCGGTCGGGCTCGTCATCGGCGCCACCGTCGGCCGCACCGAGCTGGACCTGTCGCGGCTGAACGGCCCGATCCTGGCGCCCGGATTCGGCGCGCAGGGCGCGGGGGTCGACGACCTCGCGAAGGTCTTCGGCGACCACCTCCCGCACGTCCTGCCCGCGTCGTCGCGCGACATCCTGCGCCACGGCCCGGACGTCACGGCACTGAGGGACGCGGCGCTGCGCGTGCGGGACGCCGTGGCCGCACAGGCGCGCCAGCTCAGCTAGTACCCGACACGTCCCGAAGACGACACCCGCACCGTCCGGAGTCCGTCCGACGACGCCGGACGGACCCTCGACGGTGCCATGACCGACTTCGAACGTGCTCTTTTTCGTGGCCGCGACCGACCGGGAATCCCGGCGAAATCGACCAGAATCCGCGTGTCGCGAAATTTCTCGTGACTATGCGTTCGGCGGTGGCGCTGGTGCGCCCGGCGCAACGACAGTGGACGCGCGACTGATCACCTGGGGATGAACCACCTGCCCGCCGCACGCCGTCTCCTGGCCTGGCGAGGGCCGCCGCGTACCGCGGCTGGTGGTCATGCCACCCACTGTCACCTGCGGAAACACGCTCTGGTTGGCAGGTCGCAGGCGGTTGGAACCACGTGCGGACGAGGGAATGCCACTCACGGTGTCATCGCGTTGTACCGGATGGCGTATCGACGGGTCGCAATACCACGTCGAAGCGCTTCGCGCGGCTCGTGCAGTATGGTCCGGTGACGCCTGAACAGCAGGTGTTACCGCTGGTCCGAGGGTAGTTCGCTACTCAGAGTTGATCTATGCTCTGTCGCGCACTACCCACCGCACTAAGGTGGACCCGCGTTGTCATGAGAAGGCGGACCTCGGTAACGTCGCGACACCGATCCGCAGAAAACCCCACCCCCCGGAGGAAATCGTGGCCCTTCCCCAGCTGACCGAGGAGCAGCGGGCCGCAGCGCTGGAGAAGGCGGCTGCCGCCCGTCGCGCCCGAGCTGAGCTCAAGGAGCGCTTGAAGCGAGGTGGCACCACCCTCAAGGACGTGCTCGCCCAGGCTGACAAGGACGAGGTCCTGGGCAAGATGAAGGTCACCGCACTGCTCGAGGCCCTGCCGGGCGTCGGCAAGGTGCGTGCCCAGCAAATCATCGAGCGTCTTGAGATCGCCCCTAGCCGCCGACTGCGCGGCCTGGGCGACCGTCAGCGCAAGGCGTTGCTCGCCGAGTTCAGCGGCGAGTGACGAGCAGTGACATCAGGAGGGGCCGGCTGGTGGTACTGGCCGGCCCTTCCGGCGTAGGGAAAAGCAGCGTGGTCCGCGAGCTGCGGCGGCTCTACCCGGACCTGTGGTTCAGCGTGTCGGCGACGACCCGTGAACAGCGTCCTGGCGAACAGGACGGGGTGGACTACCACTTCGTCTCGGCCGACGAGTTCGACCGGATGATCGAGAAGGACGACCTGCTCGAGTGGGCGGAGATCCACCGGGGCACGCACCGCTCCGGTACTCCGAAGACACCCATTGAGGAGCGTCTCGCCGCCGGGGAGCCCGCGCTGGTGGAGGTCGACCTGCAGGGCGCTCGGAACCTGCGGAGGACCATGCCCGAGGCGTTGCTGGTGTTCATCTCGCCCCCCAGCTGGGAGGCGCTGGTCGAACGTCTGGTCGGCCGGGGCACCGAGTCACCCGAGGTGGTGGAGCGCAGGCTCCGCACCGCCAAGGAGGAGCTCGCCGCCCAGGACGAGTTCGACGAGGTGGTTGTCAACACCAACCTGCGGAGCACCGCTGAGCAGTTGCTAAAGTTGATGCTTGACAAATCTTCCTCCCATCAGTTGGAGAACCACGAGTGATCACCCCCACCGAGTTGGGCGCACTGGGTGACCCGTCGAGCCAGCAGCTCGAAGGCATCACCAACCCCCCGATCGACGACCTTCTCGACAAGGTCAGCTCCAAGTACGCCCTGGTGATCTACGCCGCCAAGCGTGCCCGCCAGATCAACGACTACTACGCGCAGCTCGGTGAGGGCCTGCTCGAGTACGTCGGCCCGCTGGTGGAGCCCGGCCCCCGGGAGAAGCCGCTGTCCATCGCGCTCCGCGAGATCCACGCCGGCCTTCTCGAGCACACCGAGGGCGAGTGAGCCAGGGCCCGCGCGTCGTTCTCGGCGTTGGCGGCGGCATCGCCGCCTACAAGGCGTGCGAGGTCCTGAGACAACTGACCGAGTCAGGGCACTCGGTCCAGGTAGTGCCAACCGTGGCGGCGCTGCGCTTCGTCGGTGCCGCCACGTTCGAGGCGTTGTCCGGGCACCCGGTGCACACCGAGGTGTTCGACGACGTGCCCGAGGTGCCGCACGTCCGCATCGGCCAGGAGGCCGATCTGGTGCTGGTCGTCCCGGCGACCGCGAACCTGCTGGCCAAGGCCGCGCACGGGATCGCCGACGACCTGCTCACCAACACCCTGCTGACCGCGCGCTGCCCGGTCATGATGGTGCCCGCGATGCACACCGAGATGTGGGAGCACGCCGCCACCCAGGACAACGTGGCGACGCTGCGCGGCAGGGGCGTCGTGGTGACCGAACCCGCGAGCGGGCGGCTCACCGGCAAGGACACCGGCAAGGGACGGCTCGCCGACCCCGCCGAGATCGTCGACCTCGCCCGGCTGCTGCTGGCCAGGCGCGACGCGTTGCCCCGCGACCTCGAAGGCGTGCGGGTCGTGGTGTCCGCGGGTGGCACCCGCGAGCCGCTCGACCCCGTCCGGTACCTGGGCAACCGCTCGTCCGGCAAGCAGGGCTACGCGCTGGCCAGGACCGCCGCCCAGCGCGGCGCGCGGGTCACGCTCGTGTCCGCGCACACCGTCGGCCTGCCCGCACCCGCCGGGGTCGACCTCGTCCACGCCGGCACCGCGGAGGAACTGCGCGACGCCATGCACGCAGCGTCACCGAACGCCGGCGTCGTGGTGATGGCGGCCGCCGTCGCCGACTTCCGTCCTTCGACGCGCGCCGAGTACAAAATCAAGAAGACGGACTCGGATCCCGATCCAGTGTCGCTGACTCGGAACCCGGACATCCTGGCGGAGCTCGTGGCGGTCCGGGCGCCTGGCCAGGTGATTGTCGGTTTCGCCGCGGAGACCGGCGACAGCAACGCGGACGTGCTCGAGCACGCACGTGCGAAACTGAAGCGCAAGGGCTGTGACCTGCTGGTTGTCAACGCGGTCGGTGAGGGCAGGGCCTTCGAGACCGAGGACAACGCCGGGTGGCTACTATCGGCCGACGGCGGGGAACGACCGATCGAGCTGGGTTCCAAGGCGCATATGGCGTCCGACATATGGGATGCGGTCGCTCAACTGATTCAACAGTGAGCTTCGCTCGATACCTAGTACATAGTCTTCAAGCGAGAAACGGGAAAGATTGGGTGGGTACGTCGTGACTGAGTCCGCGAGCAGGTTGTTCACCAGTGAGTCGGTTACCGAGGGGCATCCAGACAAGATCTGTGACGCGATCAGCGACGCCGTTCTGGACGCACTGCTGTCCAAGGACCCGAAGTCGCGTGTCGCGGTCGAGACCCTCGTGACGACTGGTCAGGTCCACGTCGCGGGTGAGGTCACCACCGAGGCGTACGCCGACATTCCGTCGCTGGTCCGTGAGACCATCCTCGGTATCGGTTACGACTCGTCGGCCAAGGGCTTCGACGGCAACTCGTGCGGTGTCAACGTCGCGCTGGGCTCCCAGTCGCCGGACATCGCGCAGGGTGTCGACACGGCGTACGAGAACCGCGTCGAGAGCGACGAGGACGAGATCGCCAAGCAGGGCGCGGGCGACCAGGGCCTGATGTTCGGCTACGCGTGCACCGACACGCCGGAGCTGATGCCGCTGCCGATCGCGCTGGCGCACCGTCTGTCGAAGCGGCTGACCGAGGTCCGCAAGAACGGCCAGCTGCCGTACCTGCGTCCTGACGGCAAGACCCAGGTCACCATCGAGTACGCCGGTGACCAGGCCGTGCGCCTCGACACGGTGGTCGTCTCCTCGCAGCACGCCGAGGGCGTCGACCTGGAGAAGCTGCTGGGCGTCGACGTGCGCGAGCAGGTCGTGCTGCCCGAGATCGGCCAGCTGGAGCTGGACACCGAGAACGTGCGGCTGCTGGTCAACCCGACCGGCCGCTTCGTCATCGGCGGTCCCATGGGTGACGCGGGCCTGACCGGCCGCAAGATCATCGTCGACACCTACGGTGGCATGGCCCGCCACGGTGGCGGCGCGTTCTCCGGCAAGGACCCGTCGAAGGTGGACCGCTCCGCGGCGTACGCCATGCGCTGGGTCGCCAAGAACGCCATCGCCGCGGGCCTGGCCACCCGCATCGAGGTCCAGGTCGCGTACGCGATCGGCAAGGCCGCCCCGGTCGGCCTGTTCGTCGAGACCTTCGGCACCGAGACCGTCGACCCGACGAAGATCCAGCAGGCCATCAGCCAGGTCTTCGACCTGCGCCCGGCCGCGATCATCCGCGACCTCGACCTGCTGCGCCCGATCTACCGCCAGACGGCGGCCTATGGCCACTTCGGCCGGCCCGAGCTGGACCTGCCGTGGGAGCGGACCGACCGCGCGGATGCACTCAAGTCGCTCGCGGGCGCCTGATCCGTTCCGCTGGTTGTGGTACGCGGTAGGAGGTTCGCTTCCTGCCGCGTACCACCAGTGGGTGCTGTTCGATCTCACGTGCCGCACGTGGGTGTTGCGGCACTTCTGCCGGGTGCTGGTGCAGTTCCTGCCGTGGTGGCTGTGTCTGCTCGTGCCCGGCCCCTGGTCGCTGCGGATCTCCATGGTGGCGCTGGGCTACCTGCTCGGGCTGTACTTCTCACTGTCCTTCATGGAGGACGCCTGCGAGCGGCGGCTCGTGAAGGCCGGGTACCCGGCGGGGTTGAACCGGAAGATCCGCGAGGAGACCCCGGTGTCAGCGCGCGCGGACAGTGCGGCGTTCTACGCTGCTTTCTACCCGCCTCGTCAGGACAGCTGACGGAGCAACGCGGACAAGGCCGAGACCGGCAGGGCGAGGATCGGGCCGCAGGAGTTCTTGGAGTCCCGCACCGCGGCCGCTTCGTCGGTGAGGGCGATCTCGACGCAGTTGTCGTTGCCGCCCCCGGTGCCGCCGCTGAAGCTGCTCTTGCGCCACAGCCTGTCGTCCACAGTGGACTCCTTTAGCTCGACCACAGTTCGTCGGCCACCTGCTCGATCAGTGCGATCGACTCGTCGGGAGCGAGCGCCAGCGAGCGGAGGTGGACGAATCGAAGTCTAGCCGGTTCAACGAACTCGGACTTGTCCTGTCGTTCGTCGCCGAGCGCGTGGAGGGCGTGGCAGATGCTGGGCTGGCCAGGCAGCGAGAAGTCCAGGATGCTGAACCCGCCGTAGGTCGCCTCGAACGAGAAGGTCGCCGCGGGCAGGATCCGTAGCGTCACCGTGGGCAGCTCGTTGATCAATGTGAGATGCCGCAGTTGTCCCAGCATCACCGCTGGCCGAGCGGCTGCGTTCCGCAGAGCGGATTCGTGGACCACAGCGTCGAGTTGGAGCGGGTGCTCCTCGTCGGTGAGTCGCTCCTGGCGAAGCAGCCGAACCTCGAGTTGGTTGGCGATCCATTCCTCACGCCGTTTCTCCCGGCCGGAGTTGAACAGCGCGCGGGTGTAGTCGGCTGTCTGCAGCAACCCTGGGACGAGGTTGACCTCGTAGTTGCTGATCCGGGTAGCGGCCGTCTCCAGCGCGACGAAGTCCTTGTCGGAGATGCCGTAGCGCTTCCACCAGCCGGGCCTGCGTGCCTGGCGGATCATGTCGAGCACGTCGTCCATGCGCTGGTCGTAGACGTCCATCATCGACCGCAGCAGGTGCACCGAGACGGTGCCGATCCCGTTCTCGAACCGGCCCAGTGCACTCCGGGTGATCTCCAGCCGGTCCGCGGCCACGACGATCGTCAGCCCGGCGGCCTGCCGGGCAAGGCGAATCCGCCGCCCGACCTCCTGCCGCAGCACGACCGGACTGATGTGCCTGGTCGTGGCTCCCTCGACCCCGCTTCCCATGCGCCAACTCTCCCGGTGCACACCGCGGAATTGAGAACTCACCGCCCGATCGAGCTAGTCGTGCCATACCGGCCGATCCGGAAGTGACACGGAGCGTTCCCGGAGGTGGGGGCGCTGACCAGCGGTGAGCCACCGATCTGGTACACCAGGCGCTATGACCGGCGGGCGCGTGGTGCGCAAAGGAGAGAACCGCCCGGCCGCGACACTCCCGGTCGCCCGGGTGTACGTCGACGTGCCGCTCGCGCACCTCGACCGGCCCTTCGACTACCTCGTCCCCGACACGCTCGACGAGGCCGCTGTGCCCGGCTGCCGGCTGCGGATGCGGTTCGCCGGGAAGCAGGTCGACGGGTTCCTCCTCGAGCGGGTCGAGGCGTCCGGGTTCTCCGGGCGCATGGAGTACATCGGCAAGGTCGTCTCCTCCGAACCCGTCCTGACGCCCGACCTCGCCGCGCTCGCGCGGACCGTGGCCGACCGGTACTCCGGCATGATGATCGACGTGCTGCGGCTTGCCATTCCGCCCCGGCACGCCAAGGTCGAGGCCGAGCCGCCCGCAGAGCAACCGGCGCCACCGGCGCCACCCGACACCGCCGCCTGGGGCCGCTACCCGCGTGGGCCCGCCTTCGTCGACGCCCTTCGCAACGGGCGGCAGGCGCACGCCGTCTGGCAGGCGTTGCCAGGGGAGGACTGGCCGGCCCGCCTCGCCGAACTCGCTGCCACCGCTGCCGCTCACGCGCGTGGGGCCGTCATCGTCGTGCCCGACTACCGGGACGTCGCGCGGGTGCACGCCGCCTGTGTCGAGCGGGCAGGCGCGGACAACGTCGTCGCGCTGTCCG
The DNA here is from genome assembly GCF_014203735.1 of Actinophytocola algeriensis. Taxonomy (GTDB): domain Bacteria; phylum Actinomycetota; class Actinomycetes; order Mycobacteriales; family Pseudonocardiaceae; genus Actinophytocola; species Actinophytocola algeriensis. The sequence continues at coordinate 711,317 of NZ_JACHJQ010000005.1, forward strand.
CGGATGCCGGGCCCGCCAAGCGGTACCGGGCCTGGCTCGCCGTCAAACGTGGCGCCGCGCGGATCGTCGTCGGGACCAGGGCCAGTGTGTTCGCGCCCGTGCACGATCCCGGCCTGTTCGTCGTCTGGGACGACGGGGACGACCTGCACGCCGACCCGCACGCGCCCTACCCGCACGTGCGGGACGTGCTCATCCAGCGCGCCCACACCAGTGGGGCCTCGCTGCTGGTGGCCGGGTTCGCGCGTACCGCCGAGGCGCAGTTGCTCGTGGAGTCGGGATGGGCGCCGGAGATCGTCGCCGCGCGGGACGAGGTGCGGAAGGCCGCGCCGCGGATCACCTCGCTCGGCGAGACCGACCAGCAGCTCGCCAGGGACCCGGCCGCGCGGGCGGCGCGCATTCCCTCCGTCGCTTTCGAGGCGGCCAGGGACGCGCTCAAGGCCGGGCGGCCGGTGCTGGTCCAGGTGCCGCGCGGGGGTTACGTGCCCGCGCTCGCGTGCCAGCAGTGCCGAGGGCCCGCTCGGTGCAGGCGCTGTGCCGGGCCGCTGGGGTTGCCCGTCAGCGGCACCGACGCGCGGCCGCCCACCTGCCGGTGGTGCGGCGTGCCCGACACCGCTTTCCGTTGTGGCAACTGTGGTTCCCGGCGGTTGCGGGCGATCGTCGTCGGGGCGAAACGGACCGCGGAGGAGCTCGGGCGTGCGTTCGCCGAGGTGCCGGTGCTGGGGTCCGGGGCCAAGGAGGTGCTCCGGCAGGTCGACGAGCGGGCCGCGTTGGTCGTCGCCACGCCCGGGGCGGAACCCGTTGCCGTCGGGGGATACGGGGCCGCGCTCCTGCTCGACGGATGGGCGTTGCTCGGGCGGGCCGACCTGCGGGCGACCGAGGAGACCCTGCGGCGCTGGATGACCGCCGCCGCGCTCGTGCGGTCCGGGCAGGACGGGGGGCGGGTCGTGGTGCTCGCCGAGTCCGCGTTGCCGCCGGTGCAGGCGCTCGTGCGGTGGGATCCCGTCTGGCACGCCGGTCAGGAGCTGGCCGCGCGCACCGAGCTTGGCTTTCCGCCCGCGGTGCGGATGGCGTCCGTCGACGGGCCGGCCAAGGCGCTCGCCACCTTCCTCGACGAACTCGACCTGCCTCCGTCCGGGGAGGTGCTCGGGCCCGTCCCCCTCGGTGAGCCCGACCGGGACGGCAACACCGAGAAGGAACGGGCGCTCGTGCGTGCCACGCGGGCCCAGGGGCGGGCACTCGCCGCCGCACTCGCCACCGCGCAGCACGCCCGCACCGCGCGGAAGGAGCCGGAGTCCATCCGCGTCCGGCTCGACCCGCTGGAGCTGATCTAGCGGCCGTTCGATGAAGGACCCCTTCGTCACGCTCAGAGTGAGGAAGGGTCCTTCATCGCGTCCAGTGGGACGAAAACCGGATGCGGTGCGGACGGGGTCGTGCGTAGCGTCCGGGAACCGTGAGCGACGAAGGAGACGACCCGGCGGACGGCTGGTTCCCGGAGAGCGTGGCCGCCGGTTACGACGGCCCGGGCGGGGCGAACGCGTCCGAGGCGGTGGCGGCCGTGGTCGACGCGCTGGCGGACCTCGCCGACGGGCCGGTGCTGGAGTTCGCCGTCGGCACCGGGCGGATCGCCGCGCCGCTGGCCGCGCGTGGGGTGCCGGTCAGCGGCATCGAACTGAGCCGTGCCATGGCGGCGCGGGTCGCGGGCAAGCCGGGCGGCGACGCGGTCGACGTCACGATCGGGGACATGACGACGACCCGGGTCGCCGGTGAGTTCTCGCTCGTCTACCTGGTGTTCAACACGATCAGCAACGTGACCACGCAGGACGGGCAGGTCGACGTCTTCCGCAACGCCGCCGTGCACCTGCGGCCGGGTGGGCTGTTCCTCGTCGAGGTTGGCCTGCCGGACCTGCGCCGCCTGCCGCCCGGCCAGGACACCGTGCCGTTCGCGGTGGATCCCGGCGGCGGCTATGTCGGGTTCGACCAGTACGACGTCGTGACGCAGGAGTTCACGTCCAACCACGTCACCGTGGCACCGGACGGGACGGGGACGTTCCGCCGCATCCCCTTCCGGTATGCCTGGCCTGCCGAGATGGACCTCATGGCGCGCATCGCCGGGCTGCGCCGCAAGCACCGCTGGGCGGACTGGGACCGCTCGCCGCTCACGGCCGACAGCACCAAGCACGTGTCGGTCTGGGAGAAGACGAACTAGCCGATCGGGCCGGTCACACCCGGCGGGGGCAGATGCGGCGGGCTGTAGGCCAGCGAGCCGCTCACCACCGACAACCCCTGGCTGCTGCGGCCGATCACGTCCACGCTGTCCCCGATGCGGAACTCGCCGAGGTTCACGACGAACATCCCGTTCCGGAAGGCGGGCACGCTGATCGGCTCGACCTCGGTTCCCTGGACAGCCGTGAACTCCAGCGCGGCCACGCTTTCCGCGTACCCGGCGAGCAGGCCGGTCGGGGACAGGTACACCGCGAAGACCGCCGCGGGACTCATGTTCGTCGGTGTGAGTGCCAGGGGGATCGGCTCGGCGGTCGGGTCGGACACCGTCGCCGTTGTGGTCGTGACCTCGCAGAACGCCGGTTTGCCACCCGTGCCCAGGAAGGCGGTGATCCGGACGCCGTCCGGTGCGGTCGCGGTGAACCGCGGGCGCCACTCGGCACGGGGGGCGAACTCGCCCGCCCTCGGGCTCGCCGCCGCCACGTCGGCGCAGTGGTCCAGGTCCTCGTTCGTCTGGGCGTACGGCACCGCCATCGTCACCCCCCGGACCACCGGGCTGTCCGGGCTGTCCGGGGAGGTTGTGGTGGTAGCGGCGGGGGACCGGTCGTCCCCGGGCACCGGGGCCAGGTGGGAGCCGACGAACACCCCCACCGCGAGCAGTGCCACGGCGGCGGCCGCGGCCAGCGGGGCTCGGTAGCGGGAGCGCCGGTCGGCGAGCCCGGTCTCGACGGTGCGGCGGATGCGTTCGCGCGTCTCACGGGGGAGGGGCCGCCGCGGCGGCAGGTCGAGAGCGTTCATGACAGTTCCTCGAGTTTCGTGCGCAGGCGGGCCCGCGCTCGGGACAGGCGGGAGCGGACGCTGACCTCGGCCACCCCGAGCAGTTCGGCGGCGTCGGCGGTCGGCACCTCGCCGAGCAGGCACAGCTCCACCGCCTCCCGCTCCGATCTGGGCAGGGTGCGGACCGCGGCGAGGATGCGGGCCATGCGGGCATCACCGTCGACGCGGTGCGCGACGTCGTCGGCGTGGTCGGCGGCCACCGTGTCGTCGGGCAGCCTGCGCACCGCGCGCAGGAAGCGGGTGGCGCCCCGGTGCTCGTTGCGGGCCAGGTTGCCCGCCACCGTGTACAGCCACGGCAGCGCCGAGTCACGGATCAGCTTCACCCCGTGGCACTTGCGCCACGCCAGCAGGAACGTGCTCGACGTCAGGTCCTCCGCCTGGCTCCACGACGCCGTCAGCCGGTACGCGTGGTTCCACACCGCCTCGGCGTGGCGTTCGAACAACTCGCCGAACGCGTGCCGGTCACCGGCCGCGGCGCGGGTCCACAGTTGGGCATCCGTTTCGATGGCGGGTCCTCGGGGTGGGTTCGCGATGGTCACGTCGGGAAGTGACCGGAGCGGCACTCGACGTTGCGTCATCCGGCACTGAATAGACTGGCGTGCGCCGCCCACGTGAGACCGATCGGAGCAATGTGACCGTCCAGCCCATCCGGCTCTTCGGGGACCCCGTGCTGCGCACCCCAGCCAGCGAGGTCGTCGACTTCGACAAGGAGCTGGCCACCCTGGTCAAGGACCTCTGGGACACGATGGAGGACGAGGGCGGTGCCGGTCTGGCCGCGCCTCAGCTCGGCGTCGGCCTGCGGGTGTTCACCTACAACTGCGACGGGTTCGCCGGCCACCTCGTCAACCCCACCTGGACCGCCGTCGACGACGAGCAACAGGACGGTGAGGAGGGCTGCCTGTCCATCCCCGGCCTGTACTGGGACTGCGTGCGCGCCAAGAACGTGGTGGCGCGCGGCTGGAACATGCACGGCGAGCCGGTGCAGATCGAGGGCACCGACATGCTGGCCCGCTGCATCCAGCACGAGACCGACCACCTCGACGGCGTGCTGTTCCTCGACCGCCTCGACGCGGCCACCCGCAAGGCGGCGATGAAGGAGATCCGCGCCGCCGAGTGGTTCGACGGCGGCGTGCCGACGATCAAACAGAGCCCGCACCCCCTGTTCGGCGGTGCCGTCTAGATGCGGCTGGTATTCGCGGGCACACCGGAGGTCGCACTCCCGTCGCTGCGTGCGCTCATCGCGGCGGAGCGGCACGAGGTCCTCGCCGTCGTCACCAGGCCCGACGCCCCCGCGGGCCGCGGCCGCCACCTCGTGCGGTCGCCGGTCGGCGCGCTCGCCGACGAGCACGGCATCGAGGTCCTCACCCCGGCCAAGGCGTCCGACCCCGCGTTCCTCGACCGGCTCCGCGAGCTCGCGCCCGACTGCTGCCCGGTCGTCGCGTACGGGGCGCTGCTGCCGCAGTCCGCCCTCGACATCCCGTCCCATGGCTGGGTGAACCTGCACTTCTCGATTCTGCCCGCGTGGCGGGGCGCCGCCCCCGTGCAGGCCGCGGTGCGGCACGGCGACGAGATCACCGGCGCCAGCACGTTCCGGATCGTGAAGGCTCTCGACGCGGGCCCGGTGTTCGGGGTGCTGACCGAGGCCGTGCGGCCCGACGACACCGCGGGCCTGCTGCTCGACCGGCTCGCCGAGGCCGGTGCCGGGCTGCTGACGTCCACCATCGACGGCATCGAGGACGGCACCCTCGAAGCGGTGGAACAGCCCGCCGACGGCGTGACCTACGCACCGAAGATCACCACCGAGGACGCGAAGCTCGACTTCACCGCACCCGCGACCGGCGTGGACCGGCTGGCCCGCGCGGTCACGCCCGATCCCGGCGCGTGGGCGGAGTTCCGCGGCGAACGCATCAAACTGGGTCCGGTCACCATCGCAGGAGACAGGGCCGACGGCACCGAACGGCTCGCACCGGGGGAGTTGCGGGTCGAACGCAAGCGGGTCCTCGTCGGCACGGCGACCGGTCCGGTCGCCCTGGGCGAGGCGCAGGCGCCGGGCAAGAAGAGAATGGCGGCAACCGACTGGGCGCGGGGCGCGCGCGTCGAACCAGGAGAGCGGCTGAAGTGACCCAACCACGACGGCGCCCGGCGAGGTTTTCCCGGCCTCGCACGCCGCATCCCCCGAAACCGAAGGGCGGCCCCGGTCGCCCCCCGGTCGACGATCCGGCACGGCAGGCCGCGCTCGACACGCTGCGCGAGGTCCGCGCCCGCGACGCCTACGCGAACCTGCTGCTGCCGCAGATACTGCGCGAACGGCGGATCACCGGCCGCGACGCGGCGCTCGCCACCGAGCTGGCCTACGGCGCCTGCCGGTGCATCGGACTGCTCGACCAGGTGCTCGACGCGTGCATCGACCGGCCGCTGGCCAAGGTCGAGCCCGCGCTGCTCGACGTGCTGCGGCTGGGCTGCTACCAGCTGCTGCGCACCCGCATCCCGCCGCACGCCGCGGTCGCGTCGACCGTCGACCTCGTGCGCGCCGGGCACGGCTCGCGCAGCAGCGGGTTCGTCAACGCCGTGCTGCGCAAGGTCTCCGAGCGCTCCGAGGAGGAGTGGCTCGACTCGCTCGCCCCGGACCCGGAGAAGGACCGGATCGGCAACCTCGCCATGCGCGAGGCGCACCCGCGCTGGGTGGCGCGCGTGTTCGCCGACTCGCTCGGCACCACCGGCGACGAGCTCGAGACGGCGCTGGCCGCCGACAACGAGCGACCGGCAGTGCACCTCGTCGCGCGTCCCGGTGAGATCACCGCGGAGGAGCTGGCCGCCATGACCGGCGGCGAGGTCGCGCCGTACTCGCCGTACGGGGTGCGGCTCGCCGCAGGCGCGGGCGACCCGGCCGGGCTGGACCCGGTGCGGGAGCGGCTCGCGTCCGTCCAGGACGAGGGCAGCCAGCTGTGCGCGGTGGCGCTGACCCGCCCGAAGCTCGAGGGCGAGGACAGCCGCTGGCTGGACCTGTGCGCCGGGCCGGGCGGCAAGTCGGCGCTGCTCGGCGCGCTGCTGGCCATCCAGGGCGGCAGGCTCGACGCGGTCGAGAAGGCACCGCACCGGGCACGGCTCGTCGAGCAGTCGACCCAAGGGCTGCCGATCACCGTGCACGTGGGCGACAGCCGGTCACCCGCCGCGCTCGGGCTCGAGTCCGGCACGTTCGACCGGGTGCTGGTCGACGCGCCGTGCACCGGGCTCGGCTCGCTGCGGCGGCGCCCGGAGTCGCGCTGGCGGCGCCAGCCCTCCGACGTCGGCGAGCTGACCAAGCTGCAGCGCGAACTGCTGCTGACCGCCGTCGACCTGGTGCGGCCCGGCGGCGTGGTCGGCTACGTGGTGTGCTCGCCGCACCTGTCCGAGACGATCGGCATCGTGGCCGACGTGGTCCGCCGCACCGGCGTGACCGCGCTGGACACCCGCGAGGCGTTCCCCGACATGCCGTCGCTGGGTGACGGCCCGTACGTGCAGCTGTGGCCCCACCGCCACGGCACCGACGCGATGTTCTGCGCACTGCTCCGCAAGTGAGCGACGGGAGATGAGCCACGTCGCGGTCATTTCCATGGGCGGCACCATCGCCATGGCGCCCAGCGCCAGCGGCGGGATCGTCCCCGCGCTCGGGGCCGACGACCTCGTCGCGTCCGTGCCGGGGCTCGCCGACCTGGACGTGAAGATCACCACCGAGTCGCTGCGGTCGCTGCCCAGCCCGTCGCTCGGGTTCGCCGACCTCGTCGCGCTGTCGACGCGGGTCCAGGCGGAGATCGCGGCCGGGGCGACCGGGGTCGTGATCACGCACGGCACCGACACCATCGAGGAGACCGCGTTCTTCCTCGACCTGACCGTGCCCGGCGACGCGCCCGTCGTGGTCACCGGCGCGATGCGGCACCCGCACTCCGCGGGCCCCGACGGCCCGGCGAACCTGTACGCCGCGATCCGCGTCGCGCTCTCACCCGCCGCGCGCGGCCTCGGCGCGCTCGTGGTCATGTCCGACGAGATCCACGGCGCCCGGTTCGTCCGCAAGAACCACACCAGCAGCACCGGCGCGTTCGTCTCACCCGCCTTCGGTCCGCTCGGGCTGGTCGTCGAGGGCGACCCGCGCATCCGGGGCGTCGCCCGCACCGGCCTCACCCTGCCGGCCCACCAGCGGGTCGCCGACATCCGCGTCGGCCTGATCACGGTCGCGATGGGCGACGACGGCGAGCTGTTGCGCCGCTCGGGAGACCTGTTCGACGGGATCGTCATCGCGGGCCTCGGTGCCGGGCACGTGCCGGCCACCATGGTCCCCGTGGTCGCCGAGCAGGCCGCACGCGTGCCGGTGGTCCTGTCGACCCGCACCGGCGCCGGGTCGGTGCTGCGGCACACCTACGGCTACCCGGGCTCGGAACGCGACCTGCTCGACCGCGGCCTCATCCAGTCCGGGTTCCTCGACCCCGCCAAGTCACGGGTGCTGCTCACCCTGCTGCTCGCGACGGAGACGCACAGGTCACAGATCACCCAGGCGTTCGACCTGTACCGGTAGTAATAGGCTCCCATGCGTGCCACGAACGCCGATGATCGCGCCCAGCATCCTGTCCGCCGACTTCGCCCGGCTCGCCGACGCGACCCAGGCCGTGAAGGGTGCGGACTGGCTGCACGTCGACGTCATGGACGGGCACTTCGTGCCGAACCTGACCATCGGGCTGCCGGTGGTCAAAGCGGTCCTGGCCAGCACCGACATCCCCGTCGACTGCCACCTCATGATCGACGACCCCGACCGGTGGGCGGTCGGTTACGCGGAGGCGGGCGCGCACAACGTGACCGTCCACGTCGAGGCGGCGGCCGACCCGGTGAAACTGGCCCACGACATCCGCGCGGCGGGCGCCATGGCCGGGCTGTCGATCAAGCCCAGGACCCCGTTCGAGCCCTATGTGGAATTGCTGACCCACTACGACACGTTGCTGGTGATGTCCGTCGAACCCGGGTTCGGCGGGCAGGAGTTCATCGCCGACGTGCTCGACAAGGTCCGCAAGGCCAGAGCCAAGGTCGACGCCGGGGAGCTGCGGGTGCTGGTCGAGATCGACGGCGGGATCAACGCCGACACGATCGAGCAGGCCGCGGAGGCCGGTGTGGACTGTTTCGTGGCCGGCTCCGCGGTGTACGGCGCGGCCGACCCCGCCAAGGCGGTCGGCGCGTTGCGGGAACGAGCACGGACGGCGATGCGGCAGGCACGAGAGACAAGGACGATGTAGTCGTGTTCACGGGGATCGTTGAAGAGCGCGGCGAGGTCGTCGCCGTCCAGGACCTGCCGGATGCCGCCCGCATCACGGTCGCGGGACCGCTCGTCACCAGTGATGCGCACCAGGGCGACTCGATCGCGGTCAACGGCGTGTGCCTGACCGTCGTCGAGACCGCGGACGGGGCGTTCACCGCCGACGTCATGCGCGAGACGCTCGTGCGCAGCAGCCTGGACAAGATCAGCGCCGGTGAGCCGGTCAACCTGGAGCGGGCCGCCGAGGTCGGCAAACGATTCGGCGGGCACATCGTGCAGGGCCATGTCGACGGGACCGGGGTGATCCTGTCCCGCGACCCGTCGCCGCACTGGGACCTCGTCCGCATCGGCATGCCGCCCGGCCTGGCGCGCTACCTCGTCGAGAAGGGCTCCATCACCGTCGACGGCGTGTCGCTCACCGTGGTCGAGGTGACCGACGACTGGTTCTCCGTGAGCCTCATCCCCGAGACGCTGCGGGCGACCACACTGGGGATGCGCACCCCCGGCGACCGGGTCAACCTGGAGGTCGACGTCGTCGCCAAGTACGTCGAGCGGTTGGCCCTGCCACACTTGCGCGGTACCAGTGCCGTGGCGGAGCACAATGACGTCACCGCGGGCGTCGCGGCAGAGGAGGCTCGTTCATGAGCGACATCGAGGGCATCGAGAGGGCGATCTCGGACATCGCCGCGGGACGTCCGGTCATCGTGGTCGACGACGAGGACCGCGAGAACGAGGGCGACCTGATCTTCGCTGCCGAGAAGGCGACGCCCGAGCTGCTGGCGTTCATGGTCCGGTACACGTCCGGGTACATCTGCGTGCCGCTGACCGAGTCCGACTGCGACCGGTTGGACCTGCCGCCCATGTTCCACACGAACCAGGACGTGCGCGGCACCGCCTACACCGTCACCGTCGACGCCAAGGAAGGCGTGAGCACCGGCATCTCCGCGGCCGACCGCGCGCACACGATCCGGTTGCTGGCGAACCGGAAGTCGGAGGCGGGTGACTTCACGCGTCCCGGCCACGTGGTGCCGCTGCGCGCCAAGGAGGGTGGCGTGCTCCGCCGCCCTGGGCACACCGAGGCCGCCGTCGACCTCGCCGTGCTCGCCGGGCTGCGGCCCGCCGGCGTGCTGTGCGAGATCGTGTCGCAGAAGGACGAAGGCGACATGGCCCGCCGCGAGGAGCTCGAGGTGTTCGCGGCAGAACACGACCTCGCGATCATCTCGATCGCCGACCTCATCGACTACCGCCGCCGCAAGGAGGTCCAGGTCGTCCGCGTCGCCGAGGCGCGGATCCCCACCGCGCACGGCGCGTTCCGGGCGGTCGGCTACGACTCCAAACTGGACGGCATCGAGCACATCGCGCTGGTGTACGGCGACATCGAGGACGGCGAGAACGTCCTGGTCCGCGTGCACTCCGAGTGCCTGACCGGCGACGTGTTCGGGTCGCTGCGCTGTGACTGCGGGCCGCAGCTGGACGCGGCGCTCGCCGCAGTCGCCGCCGAGGGCCGCGGCGTGGTGCTGTACATGCGCGGGCACGAGGGCCGCGGCATCGGCCTCATGCACAAGCTGCAGGCCTACCAGCTGCAGGACAGCGGCGCCGACACCGTCGACGCGAACCTCGCGCTCGGTGTGCCCGCCGACGCCCGCGACTACGGCCAGGGCGCGCAGATCCTCGTCGACCTGGGCATCAAGTCGATGCGGCTGCTGACGAACAACCCGGCCAAGCGGGTCGGCCTGGACGGCTACGGGCTCACGATCGTGGACCGCGTGCCGCTGCCGATCCGCCCGAACGCGGAGAACCTGCGGTACCTGCGCACCAAGCGCGACCGCATGGGCCACGAGCTGGGTGACCTCGACATCTTCGAGGGCACGACCCAGACGTAGCGGCGACGGAGTGACCGGCCGGGCCACAGCCACCGCACAGGCGGCTCACAGACTCCAGTCCTAACGTCGTCGGCATGACTGAGAGTTACGAGGGCCGTCCGCTGCCCCGACCGTACGACGAGGTCGTCGACCAGGGCCTGGGTTTCGACCTCGGCACGCTGCACAGCCGTCGCCGGGCGCTGCGGTTCCTCGGCCTCGGTGCCGCGGCGGCCGGGCTGGCCGCGTGCGGCACCGGGACGTCCGGGTCGTCGAGCCCGACCTCGTCGTCGAGTTCGCCGAGTGCGCCGGGGCAGTCGGGCGCGTCGGGCGAGATCCCCGAGGAGACCGCCGGGCCGTACCCCGGCGACGGGTCCAACGGGCCGGACGTGCTGGCGCAGAGCGGCATCGTGCGCGGCGACATCCGGTCGAGCTTCGGCGAGTTCAGCGGCACCGCGCAGGGCGTGCCGATGACGCTCGAGCTCACCATCGCCGACCTCGCGAACGGAGGATCGCCCTTCGCCGGAGTCGCCGTGTACGTGTGGCACTGCACGCGCGAGGGCGGCTACTCGCTGTACTCAGAAGGCGTCGAGGACCAGAACTTCCTGCGCGGCGTCCAGATCGCGGACGACGCCGGGAAGGTCACGTTCACCAGCGTGTTCCCGGCCTGCTACGACGGCCGCTGGCCGCACGTCCACTTCGAGGTCCACCCGGACCAGGCGAGCATCACCGACGCCGCCAACGCCGTCGCCACGTCGCAGGTCGCGCTGCCGCGGGACGTGTGCGAGACGGTGTACGCCGAGAGCGGCTACGAGCAGTCCGTGGCGAACCTGTCGCGCGTCAGCCTGGACGGCGACAACGTCTTCGGCGACGACGGCGGCGCGCTGCAGCTCGCGACCGTCACCGGTGACGTCGCGAGCGGCTACACGGTCACGCTGGCGGTCGGCGTGGACACCACGACCGAGCCGAGCGGTGGTGGCGGTCCCGGCGGGCCACCGCCGTCTCGCTGACCACACCTGTTCGAGCGGCGGTGGCCGGAAACGGTCATCCCCGCCCTCGACGACGGGTGTGCCGGGCTCAATGGTCAGGTGTCGAAACCGGTGATCAGCGTCATCGCGGCGATGTCGTCGCTCCTGGTGGTCCTCGTCGTCGTGATCGCGATGAACGCCCCGCGTGAAGAACCCGGGGCCACCGTGCTCGGTGCCGCGACCGAGCCGACGGCCACTTCGACCACAACGACCACGACCACCATGACCGCGGCGACCATCACGACCACCGTCGTTCCGGTGCCGACGACGACCACCCCCTGGACCCCGCCGCCTCCCGCGGACGGCGCGGACGTCGGTGCCTGCGCGGACCTGTCGTGCGACGTGACTGTCGCGCGGGGTGCCGAGATACCGCTGGCCCGCCCCGCTTCCCAGCACGGCCCCGCGTACACGCAGCTGTACCGCGTCGCGGTGCTCGACTACGAGGGCCGCTCCATCACGCTGCAGTCCCTGAGCCGGCTCGACGGGCAGCCCATCTTCACGGTCGACCTCAGCCCGGGGCAGTACACGGAGCTTCCCGACTACACGATCGCGTTCGTGGCGTTCGTGTCGCCGGGCATCGCCAACGTGAAGGTGTGCCGGACGTCCGCGGTCGACCCGCGTTTCGGCGGCGGCGGTTGTGCCTAGTCGCTGATCTCCCCGCCCGTGCGGCCGGTTTCCGAGTGGCCCACGAGCCGGTCCCGACCCGCGCCGCCGTCCTCGCGCGCGGGTGGGGGATAATCCGGGGTGTTCACGGGCATATCCGAGGAGGCACGCGGGTGAGTGGCGAAGGCCGTCCCGAGGTCGAGGTCCAGGAGTGCGAGGGCATCCGCCTCGCCATCGCGGCCACCCGGTGGCACGACCGGATCACATCCACGCTGCTGGAGCGGGCGCTCGCGGCCGCGGACAAGGCGGGTGTGAAGGAGCCGACGGTGGTGCGCGTGCCGGGCGCCGTCGAGCTGCCGGTCGTGTGCCAGGAACTGGCGAAGCACCACGACGCGGTCGTCGCGCTCGGCGTGGTGATCCGCGGTGGCACCCCGCACTTCGAGTACGTGTGCGACGCGGTGACCTACGGGCTGACCCGTGTGTCGCTGGACGAGTCGACGCCGGTCGGCAACGGCGTGCTGACGGTGAACGACGAGGAGCAGGCGCTGGCCCGTTGCGGCCTGCCGGACTCCGCGGAGGACAAGGGTTTCGAGGCGACGGTCGCCGCGCTGGACACCGCGATGGTGGTCCGCGGCCTCCGCCAGCCGTGGACCGAACGGGGGTTCGCGTGAGCGGCACCTGCGGAGCGAACAGCCAGGCACCCGACCGGCGCCTGCGCGGAGAGGGCGAGGTGCGGTCGTGATGTTCCAGGCGCGGCCCCGCAAGGTCCGGCTGCTGTCGATCATCGGCGCGGTGCTCCTCGTCGCCGTGTTCACGGTGGTCGCGATCCTGCTCCGCAACACCCCGACCGGCGTGTACTTCTACCTGTCCGACCAGGTCGCGATGGCCGGCATCGGTGTGCTCATCGCGTGCGGCGCGCTGATGTTCGGCCGGCCCCGCGTGCGGGCGGACCTCGAGGGCGTCGAGGTCCGCAACATGCTCGGCAGCCGCCGCTACGCGTGGCAGGACATCGAGTCGGTGAGCTTCCCCGACGGCTCGGCGTGGGCCCGCCTCGAGTTCCCGGACGACGAGTACGTGCCCGTGATGGCGGTGCAGGCCATCGACGGCGAGCACGCCGTCGCCGCCATGCGGGAGTTGCGCCGCCTGCGCCGCGAGGCGGAGACCAAGACCGAGGCCACCGCCGAAACGCGCTGAGTTCGCTCTGCGTCGCCGGGTGGCGTGCCCGCGGCCGGGGACCCTACTTTCGTCGTCATCCGGATGTATGCGTTTCCACCGGGACAACCACGTTCCGCACGACCGCGCCGCCGGAGAAGTAACCGGCTGGTCGCTGGTTCCTTCCGGCGTCCCTTCCTACCGTTTTGGACGTGAGGTGAGAACTTTCCTCACATTCGGTAGAAAGGGAATCCCTGCTCATGAAACTTCCCATGAAGGCATTGGGTGTCCTTGCCGCCGCAGCGGCGCTGGTGCCCTTCGGACTCACCAACGCACAGGCGTTACCGGTCGGCTACGGCGAGGCGGTGGCGTCGGAGGCCATCGCGTCGCTGACGGCCGACGGCCTCACCACGACCGAGGCCACCGACCTCCTCTCCGCTCAGCCCGCTCTCATCGCCACGGGTGAGCGGCTCGTCGACCGCGTCGGCCAGGACGCGGGCATGTTCATCGACCCGGCCACCGCCGACGTCGTGGTCACCGTCGTCGACCAGGCCGATGTCGCCGTCGTCGAGTCGGCAGGCGCGACGGCGAAGGTCGTCGACCACGGCATGGCCGAGCTGACCGCCGCGCGGGACGCGGTCGCGGAGGTGCTGCCCCCGGGCACGGCAGCGGGTATCGACGTCCGGGCCAACCAGGTCGTGGTCCGGATCGACGACACCGCCACCGGGCTCGGCGAGCTCACCTCGGTCAGCGAGCGCTACGGCGACCTCGTCCGCACCGTGCGCGTCACCGGCGCGTTCGACACGGCGATCTCCGGCGGCGACGCGATCACCGGCAGCGGCGGCCGCTGCTCGCTCGGGTTCAACACCACCGGCAACACCGGGATCACCGCGGGCCACTGCACCGGTGGCATCTCGTCGTGGAACGACGCGGCGGGCAACTACTACGGTCCGTCCATCGCGGCGAACTTCCCGGGGCAGGACTACGGCCTGATCCGCAACGACGGTGGCCTGGCCCAGCCGGGTGACGTGAACCTGTACAACGGCGGCTACCAGGACATCACCGGTGCGGCCGACCCGTACGTCGGGCTCTCGGTGTGCAAGAGCGGCAGCACCACGGGCCTGACCTGTGGGCAGGTCACGCAGGTCGGCATGACCATCTGCTACGCGCAGGGCTGCGTGTACAACATGGCCGAGTCGACGGCGTACGTGCAGCCGGGCGACAGCGGCGGCGCCTGGTTCGCCGGCGGCACCGCCATCGGCATCACGTCCGGCATGGGCGGCGGCTACAGCTACTTCCAGCCGGTCGTCCCTGGCCTGAACCTGTACGGGGTCTCCGTGTTCTGACCCCTTCTCACGACAGGTGGCCCGCCGGTCCTGCCGGCGGGCCACCCGCGTGTCAGCCCCTGGGCCCGAAGTCGGGGTACTGCTGCTGTTGCTGTTGCGGCGGGTACTGCGGCGGGTGCGGCGGGTACTGCTGCGGATGCGGGGGCCGGTACTGCTGCTGCGGAGGCGGCGGCCAGTGCGGCAGCGGTGCGTCCGGCCACGGGTGCTGCTCGCGGACCTGCTGCCGCAGGTGCAGGTCCGCGGACGTCGGCGGCTGCCGCGCGCGCCGACGCTTGGTGAGGACGATGCCCGCGACCGCGATGAGGACCAGCCCGGCGCCGAGGCCCAGCTGCACCCACCGGCCGGTCCGCGCGAACGCCTCCGCGTCCGCCTTCTCGTCGCGGACCTTCTCCCCGTACGTGTAGGTGTCCGTGACCACGCCGCGCTGGGTCTCCTCGCACACGTCGCCGGGTCTCATGACGTCGCCGCCGCACGTGATCTCGCCGGGACTGCCGTCGCTCCTGCCGATGCCGGTCCCCGATGCCGTGAGCAACACACCGAGCACCAGCACGACGATCCACCACTTCACGCGAACAGGCTGCCACGGCTCGTGCCCTGTTCAGGCCGCGTTGTGCACGGCCTGTGCGCGGCCGGGCGCACCCATCCGGTGCAACCGCCGCTGAACCATTCGGCACGCGGGCGCGTAGGGCTTTCCAGATCGTTGTTCCCGAGACACCGTTGGAGGTCCGGTTTTGACTGCTGTCGAATCCACCACGCCCACGAACACCCCCACGACCGGCACCCGGTCGCGCCGCGATGTCCTGTGTGGCCTGATGGTCGCGCTCGTCGCGCCAGGTGCCCTGGTCGCCGCCTGCTCGGACAGCGGTTCGTCGACCGGTGGCGCCACCACCACCGGCGGCGGTTCCACCCCCGCCGCGGGCGGCGGGTCCGCCAAGGGGCTGGCCGCGCTCGCCGACGTGCCGGACGGCAGCGGGCTCATCGTCGACAACCCGGGCGGTGGCAAGCTCCTCATCGCCCGCACCGGTGACGAGGTCAAGGCCTACAACGCCGCGTGCACGCACATGGGCACCATCGTCGACCCGCCGCAGGACGGCGTCGCGGTCTGCCAGAACCACGGCAGCGAGTTCGCCACCGAGGACGGCTCGGTGAAGAAGGGCCCGGCGACGCAGCCGCTGCCCACCGTGGCGGTGAAGGTCGAAGGCGACCAGGTCGTACTCGCCTGACCGACGGACTCCCCGAGCGAACGTGAGGTCCGTTCGGGTTATAGCCACGCACACTACCGCGCCGTAGGGTGATTTCTCCGTAACCATATGTGCGCGGTCGACCGCCGCGTGTGCTCGGGGAGTCAGGTCATGCGATCAACGAAGATCACCGCGCTCGCACTGGGAGCGTTACTCGCAGGCGGCCTCGTCGTCGCCAGCCCGGCGGCGAGCGTCGCCGACGACCGTCCGACCGCCATCGTGTCGCTGGGTGACAGCGCCATCTCCGGAGAGGGCGCCGGGGACTACGAGGCGGGAACCAGAGGCGAGAACGGCAACTGGTGCCACCGCTCCGCCAACGCCCTCGTCCACAGGACCGCGGTCGCCGACCACACGATCAACCTCGCGTGCAGCGGTGCCGAGGCGGCGAACGTGTCGCTCGCCGACACCACCCACTACACCGAGGGGTCGCAGGCCCGCCGCCTGATCGGCATCGCCCAGCAGTACCGCGTCACGACCGTCGTGGTGCAGGTCGGCGCGAACGACGAGCCCGCGTTCGCGGACACGATCCTCGACTGCATCGCCGAGTGGTTCAACCCGTTCGGCGCCGGCTGCCGCAAGAAGCTGCGCACCGAGTGGCCGCAGCGGGTCGCGGCCATGGCACCACGCGTCGAGGTGGCGCTGGCCGACGTCCGCTCCGCCATGTCGCAGGCCGGCTACGCGGACGGCTCCTACAACCTGATCCTGACCTCCTACGCGTCCCCGCTCACCGAGAACATGGACGCCACGCTGCACGGTCCGCAGGGTTGCCCGTTCAAGCTGGCCGACGCCGGTTACGGCCGCACGGAAGCCGTGCCGCAGCTCTCCGAGGCGCTGCGCGGCGCGGCGACCCGCTCCGGTGCGAAGTTCCTGGACTTCTCCCGCGCGACCGAGGGCCACGAGGCCTGCAGCGGCGGCGGCGACTCGTCCACCGAGTGGCAGAACCGGGTCAAGGTCGACCCGTGGGCGTGGGTGACCGGCGGCCTGGACGCCATCGGCATCCACATGGCCCAGGAGTCCTTCCACCCCAACGCGAGGGGCCACGCGCAGCTGGGCAGGTGCGTCACCGAGTTCGTGGGCTCGGGGGCGAACTCCGCGAGGTGCCTGGTCGGTTCGGACGGCAACGTCCACGCCGTCCAGTAGGCCGGACGGGTTCCCCGGCCACACCGGCCGGGGAACCCCGCCGGGTCACCAGCTCGGCATGATCGCTTCCGGGTAGCGGGAGCCGGCGCCGCCGTGCGGCAGGATCTCCTGGATCCGCGCCAGGTCCGCGTCGGTGAGCGTCACCTGTGCGGCCCCGACGTTCTCCGCGAGCCGCTCCGGGCTGCGCGTGCCGGGGATCGGCACGATGTCCTCGCCCTGCGCCAGCAGCCACGCGAGCGCGAGCTGCGTGACCGCGATCCCCTTGCCGCCGGCGAGCTCCGTCAGCGCTCGCACGGCCGCGAGGTTCTTCTCGTAGTTGCCCGGCTGCCACCGGTCGTCCCAGCTGCGCATGTCGTCGGCCGGGTACTCGGCGGCCGGCCGCACCGCACCGGTCAGGAAACCGCGGCCCAGCGGCGAGTACGGCACGAACCCGATGCCCAGCTCTCGCACCACCGGCAGCACGTCGACCTCGACGGCGCGTTCGAACACGGAGTACTCGGTCTGCAGCACGGACACCGGATGCACGGCGTGTGCGCGCCGGAGGACGTCCGGCCCCGCCTCGGACAGCCCGAGGAACCGCACCTTGCCTTCCGCGATCAGCTCGCCGACCGTGCCCGCCACGTCCTCGACCGGCACGGCCGGGTCGACGCGGTGCTGGTACAGCACGTCGATGCGGTCGGTGTCGAGGTACCGCAGGCTGTTCTCGGTCACCTCGCGGATGTGTGCCGGCCTGCTGTCGAGGGTGGCGCCCGTCGGGTCGCTCATGTCGAAGCCGAACTTGGTGGCGATGACGATCTCGTCGCGGAAGCCGGCCACCGCGCGGCCGAGGAGCCGTTCGTTGCTTCCGGTACCCCCGCCGTACAGCTCGGCGGTGTCGAACAGCGTGACCCCGAGCTCGCGCGCCCGCTGGATGGTGGCGATCCCGCCCGCCTCGTCAGCGGCGCCGTACGCCATGGTCATGCCCATCGTGCCGAGCCCGATCGCCCCGGCCTCGAGACCCTGCGTCCCGAGCCGCCGGACCGGCAGACCGTTCTTCCGCTGCTCTGTCATGCCATCGACGCTAGGGCCGCGTCGCCGCGCGGTCATGGGGCGTGGACCGCATAGTATTGCCTGATCCTCTCACCACGGAGCGCCCATGCTCGACGAACTCGCCGCCGTCGTGGCCCGCCACTGCCACGGCCTCTGGCGGGACACCGAGGTGCCGCGCCAGAACATCGTCGCGATCGACGAGCCACTCACGAACATCGATCTGCGGTACGAGACCATGGCCTGCTTCGTCGTCGACGGGGCGAAGCTCGCCATGGCGGGTGACCGCGGCTGGCTGACCGGGCGCGGCGACATGTTCCTCAGCACGGTCGGCATGCCGGTCACGGCGACCTTCGAACGCACCCCGTACCGCGCGGTGTCCCTGCGCCTCGACGGCGGCCCGCTCGCCGACCTGCTGCTGGAACTGGACGGCACCGGCAGCACGGCGGCCCCCGAAACGGACCGCCTGCTCACCGTGCCGATGACCCCCGAACTGGTCGACGCCGTCACCCGCTGGGTCCGGCTGCTCGACACCCCCGCCGACATCGCGCCGCTCGCACCCCGCGTGGAGGCCGAGATCCTGTACCGGCTGCTGGCAGGCCCGCTCGGTCCGACGCTGCAACAGCTCGCCATGACCGACTCGCCGGTGTCGCGGGTGCGCCGCGCCGCCGGCTGGATCACCGCGCACTACACCGAGCGCATCACCGTCGAGGACATCGCCGCGGAGGCGCACATGAGCACCGCGACGCTGCACCGGCACTTCAAGGCCGCCACGGGCATGAGCCCGCTGCGCTTCCAGAAACACCTGCGGTTGCAGGAGGCGCGGCGACGGCTCGTCGCCGGTGACGTCACGGCGGCCATGGTCGCGGAGGCGGTCGGCTACGTCAGCGCATCCCAGTTCAACCGCGAGTACCGCCGCGCGTACGGCCTGCCGCCCCTGCAGGACGCGGCCCGCCTGCGTGGCAACCTGGTGCGCTGGCCAATACCGTGACCGTGTTCGGGCATTTCACAGCGGGTGTGTCCGGCTTTGTCGGTGGTCGGCCGTAGGCTGGCCGGGTGGCAGATCCGTCGACATATCGGCCGTCGCCGGGCACGATCCCGGACGCGCCCGGGGTCTACAAGTTCCGTGAACCCGGCGGCCGGGTCATCTACGTCGGCAAGGCGAAGTCCCTGCGCAGCAGGCTCAACTCGTACTTCGCCGACGTCGCGGTGCTGCACCCGCGCACCCGGCAGATGGTGACGACCGCGGGCAGCGTCGAGTGGACCGTCGTCGCCACCGAGGTCGAGGCGCTCCAGCTCGAGTACAACTGGATCAAGGAGTTCGACCCGAGGTTCAACGTCCGCTACCGGGACGACAAGAGCTACCCCGTCCTCGCGGTGACGCTGCCCGACGAGTACCCGCGCCTGCACGTCTACCGGGGGCCGCGGCGCAAGGGCGTCCGGTACTTCGGTCCCTACGCCCACGCGTGGGCCATCCGCGAGACGCTCGACCTGCTGCTGCGCGTCTTCCCGGCCCGCACCTGCTCGAGCGGCGTCTTCAAGCGCCACGGGCAGATCGGCCGTCCCTGCCTGCTCGGCTACATCGGCAAGTGCTCCGCGCCGTGCGTCGGCCGGGTGTCCGCCGACGAGCACCGCGACATCGTCGAGGACTTCTGCGACTTCCTCGCAGGCAAGACCGACCACATGATGAAGCGGCTCGAGAAGGAGATGATCGCCGCCTCCGCCGACCTCGAGTTCGAGCGCGCCGCGCGCCTGCGCGACGACCTGGCCGCGCTGCGCCGTGCGATGGAGAAGCAGGCCGTGGTCCTCGGCGACGGCACCGACGCCGACGTCGTCGCGTTCGCGCACGACGAGCTGGAGGCCTCGGTCCAGGTGTTCCACGTCCGCGGCGGCCGGGTACGCGGGCAGCGTGGCTGGGTCATCGAAAAGATCTCGGACAAGATCGGCCAGGACGACACAGCGGGACTGGTCGACCAGTTCCTCATCCAGTTCTACGGCGACCAGGCCGAGCTCGCCGACGACAAGACGAGCGGGGACGACAGCCCCGTGCCGCGTGAGGTGCTGGTGCCCGCGCTGCCCGACGACGCCGACGCCATGGCCGACCTGCTGTCGGAGCTGCGCGGCTCGCGCGTCGCGCTCCGCGTGCCCCAGCGCGGCGACAAGCGCGCGCTCATGGAGACACTGGAGCGCAACGCGAAAGAGGCCTTCCAGCTGCACAAGCTGCGCCGCGCCGGTGACCTCACCGCCCGCTCGGCGGCGCTGCAGGAGCTGCAGGACGCGCTCGGCCTGGACACCGCGCCGCTGCGCATCGAGTGCATTGACATCAGCCACATCCAGGGCAGCGACGTGGTCGCGTCGCTCGTCGTGTTCGAGGACGGGCTGGCGCGCAAGTCCGAGTACCGCCGCTTCGCGATCAAGGAGGCGGCCACCGAGGGCGACGTCGCGTCGATCGCCGAGGTGGTCCGCCGCCGCTTCCACCGCTACCTCCAGGAGACCCGCGAGGAGCCGAGGGCGGGCATCGACCCGGAGACCGGGCGGCCGAGGAAGTTCGCGTACCCGCCGAACCTGCTGGTCGTCGACGGCGCGGGCCCGCAGGCGAACGCGGCCGCGGACGTGCTCGCCGAGATGGGCATCCAGGACGTCGCCGTCATCGGGCTCGCGAAACGCCTCGAGGAGGTGTGGCTGCCCGCCGACCCGGAGCCGACCATCCTCTCCCGCACCAGCGAGGGCCTGTACCTGCTGCAACGGGTCCGTGACGAAGCGCACCGGTTCGCGATCGCCTACCACCGGCAGAAGCGGTCGAAGCGGATGACGACCTCCGCGCTCGACGGCATCCCCGGCCTCGGCCAGAGCAGGAAAGCGGCCTTGCTGAAGCACTTTGGTTCGCTCAAACGGTTACGCCAGGCCACTGTGGACGACATCAGCGGTGTACCGGGTATCGGCGCGCACACGGCGGCTTTGGTACACAGTGCGCTGGCAGCGCAAACAGACAACGCGACGGGAGACTCTCATGACCGAGGCGCCTGAGGACCACGCGCAGGGCGTGGAGGTCGCGGTGGTGACCGGCCTGTCCGGCGCGGGCCGCAGCACCGCGGCCAAGTGCCTTGAGGACCTGGGCTGGTTCGTCGTCGACAACCTGCCGCCCGAGCTGATCTCCACGATGGTCGAGCTGGGCGCCAAGGCGCAGGGCGCGGTCACGAAGGTGGCCGTGGTGATGGACGTGCGCAGCCGCGCGTTCACCGAGGACCTCGCGTCGATCATCCGGGACCTGGACGCGAGCGGGTACAAGCCGCGCGTGGTGTTCCTCGAGGCCACCGACGACGTGCTGGTCCGCCGGTTCGAGCAGGTCCGCCGCGGTCACCCCATGCAGGGCGACGGCCGCCTGATCGACGGCATCAAGGCCGAGCGCGACCTCCTGGGCCCGCTGCGCGAGGACGCCGACCTGGTGCTCGACACCTCGACCCTGTCGGTGCACCAGCTGCGCGCCAAGATCGAGGACGCGTTCGGCAGCGACGCCGCCAGCACCACCAAGGTCACGGTGCTGTCGTTCGGCTACAAGTACGGCATCCCGATGGACGCCGACCTGGTCATGGACGTGCGGTTCCTGCCAAACCCGTTCTGGATCCCGGAGCTGAAGGACCTCACCGGCAGGGACGCCGACGTGCGGAACTACGTGCTCACGCAGGAGGGCGCGGAGGAGTTCCTGGACCGCTACCACGAGCTGCTGCGCCTGATCGGTGCCGGCTACCGGCGCGAGGGCAAGCGGTACCTGACGCTCGCGATCGGCTGCACCGGCGGCAAGCACCGCAGCGTGGCGATCTCGGAGGAGCTGTCCCGTCGCCTCGCCGACGAGGACCGGATGGCGGTGAAGGTGGTCCACCGTGACCTGGGGCGAGAGTGAAAGCCGTCGCTCTGGGCGGAGGGCGGGGTCTGCACGCGACGCTCTCGGCGCTGCGCAGGCTGACACCGGACGTGACCGCGGTGGTCACGGTCGCGGACGACGGCGGGTCGTCCGGGCGGCTGCGGCGTGAGCTGGGCCTGTTGCCGCCCGGCGACCTGCGCAAGGCACTGGCCGCGCTCGCCGGGGACGACGACGGGAACTCGTTGTGGGCCACGGTGTTCCAGCACCGCTTCGGCGGCACGGGTGCGCTGGCCGGGCACGCGGTCGGCAACCTGGTGCTCGCCGCGCTGCTGGAGCTCCTCGACGACCCGGTCACGGCGCTCGACGAGGCCGCGCGGCTGCTGGGCCTGAAGGGCCGCGTGCTGCCGATGTGCACCGAGCCGCTCGACATCGAGGCGGACGTGGTCGGTCTCGACGAGGACCCGGCCGCGGTCCGGCGGATCCGCGGGCAGGTCGCCGTGGCCACCACGCCGGGGCAGGTCCGGCGGATCCGGCTGCACACGGCGGGCGAACCCGATGACGTGCCGAAGGCGTGCCCGGCCGCGGTGACGGCCGTGCGAGAGGCGGACGTGGTACTGCTCGGACCGGGTTCGTGGTTCACGAGCGTGCTGCCGCACCTGCTGGTGCCTGAGCTGCACGAGGCGCTGATCGACACGGCCGCGTCCCGCATCGTGGTACTGAACCTGGTCCCCCAGCCGGGGGAGACCGCGGGCTTCTCCCCGGAGCGGCACCTGGACGTACTCTGCGAGCACGCACCGCGCCTTCGGGTGGACGCGGTGATCGCCGACGCCGACTCCGTGCCGACGCCGGACCGCCTGCGCACGGCGGCCGAGTCGCTCGGCGCACGGCTGCGGCTGGACGCGATCGCGGCCGCGGGAACGCGGGAGCGACACGACCCGGCGGCCCTGGCCGAGAGCCTGCGCGGTGCGTTCGACGAGGTCACCTCGGCGCGCCGCGACGGTTGATGGTGGGATGTACGCCTGCGTGGGAGGCGCGGTCCTGTGGGAGGGGGCGCGCGTGGCGGGAGAGGAGCAACCATCGTGGCGATGACCGCGGCGGTCAAGGACGAGCTGAGCAGGCTCGCGGTGTCCAAGACGTGTTGCAGGCGGTCCGAGGTGTCGTCGCTGCTGCGGTTCGCGGGCGGACTGCACATCGTGGGCGGGCGTGTGGTCGTCGAGGCGGAGCTGGACACCGGTGCGGCCGCGAGGCGGCTGCGCAAGGAGATCCACGACCTGTACGGGCACAACGCGGACATCCACGTGCTGGCGTCCGGCGGGCTGCGCAAGGGCACCAGGTACGTCGTGCGGGTGGTGAAGGACGGTGAGGGCCTCGCCCGCCAGACCGGCCTGCTCGACCAGCGCGGCCGCCCGGTGCGCGGACTGCCCGCGGCGGTCGTGTCCGGGGGAGTGTGCGACGCGGAGGCGGCGTGGCGTGGCGCGTTCCTGGCACACGGGTCGCTGACGGAGCCGGGTCGCTCGTCCGCGCTGGAGATCACCTGCCCCGGCCCGGAGGCCGCGCTGGCGCTCGTGGGTGCCGCGCGGCGGATGGGCATCCAGGCGAAGTCGCGTGAGGTCCGCGGCGCCGACCGCGTGGTGGTCCGCGACGGCGACGCGATCGGCGCGATGCTGACCCGGCTCGGTGCGCACACGTCGGTGCTCGCGTGGGAGGAACGGCGGATGCGCCGCGAGGTCCGCGCGACGGCCAACCGCCTGGCGAACTTCGACGACGCGAACCTGCGCCGGTCCGCGCGCGCGGCGGTCGCCGCGGCCGCACGGGTGCAGCGGGCGATGGAGATCCTGGGCTCGTCGGCGCCGGACCACCTCTCGGCGGCAGGCAGGCTGCGGCTGTCGAACCGGCAGGCGTCGCTGGAGGAGCTGGGCCAGCTGTCCGACCCGCCGATGACCAAGGACGCGGTCGCGGGCCGCATCCGCCGCCTGCTGGCGATGGCCGACAAGCGCGCGAAGGAGCTTGGCCTGCCCGACACCGAGTCGGCGGTGACCCCGGAGATGCTCGAGGCCGAGGTCTGACGGGGTCGTCAGGAGGAACCCGTCGTGGTGCCGATGGCCCAACCAGGCTGCTCGGTTCGGTCGGCGCGCCCGGAGTGAACGCTCGCTAACGTCGGGACTCAGGTGATCATGGGGGTGCGGTCCCTGCCTGTGCCCCGCGTCGCTTCGACACGTGATCGCCGCTGTCCTGACAGAGGAGCGACATGTGTGAACAGTGCGGCGCGCCGGCGCCGGACACGAAGATCAGCCGCCGCGTGCTCATCGCCGGGCTCGGTCTCGGCGCGGCCGCGGCCGGGATGACCACCTTCGCGGCGCCCGCGTCGGCGGCGACGCTGATGAACGGCAGCTGGTGCAACCCCGCGCTCGGATACTTCCCCTCCGGTGGCCACTACGGCGCGTCGCGGCCGGGCGGTGCGCACGCGGGCCAGGACGTCACGAACTCGACCGGCACCGCCGTCTACGCGGCCGCGGCGGGCACCGTCGTGCGCCGCCAGTGGGGCGGTGGGCTCGGCGGTCGCACCGGCAACGCCATCGTCATCGCCCACGGCAGCGGTGTGTACACCTACTACGGCCACCTCAGCGTCTACCGGGTCGCGCTCGACCAGCGCGTCTCGGCGGGCCAGCGCATCGCCGACATGGGTGCGACCGGCAACGTGACCGGTCCGCACCTGCACTTCGAGACCCACACCGGCGGCCTCGGCTCGACGGTCAACCCGGTCACCTACCTGGCCGCGCGCGGTGCCGACCTGGGTGGCGGCTGGTCGCGGCTCGACCCCGGCGCGGGCGGGGTCACGGTCCGGGTGATCCAGTACCTGATGAACCGGCGCGGGTACGACCTCGTGGTCGACGGCGCCTACGGCTCGGTGTCGGTGGCGGCCGTCAAGAAGTTCCAGTCCGCCTCGGGGCTGGTCGCCGACGGCCAGGTGGGCCCGGCGACGTGGCCGAAGCTGGTCTACTCGCTGACCGCGGGCGCGAACGGCGACCACGTCCGCGCGCTGCAGACCGCGCTGAACAAGCACAGCGCGGGGCTGGTGGTGGACGGCGACTTCGGGTCGGTCACCGGCTCGGCGGTGCGTGCGTACCAGAGCGCGAACCGGCTGGTGGTCGACGGCAACGCGGGTGCGATCACCTGGCGCGCGCTGGTCGGCTGACCCCGGACACGGCGCGAGGCCTGCCTGATTGACCCCCACGCAATCAGGCAGGCCTCGCCTTTCCTGGGTGCCGCACCCCCCTGGCGATGAGCCGTCCCCCGCCTCATCGCCGCTCCCGGCGTCCCCCCTACGCCAACACAAGAGCGGGCGTCGGGCACCCAGATACGCCTCCGGTCGGAAAAATCCCGATAACCAGTTCCGGCCCCCGCGCGGGCGCTCCAACTGATTCGATACAGTTGCCTTGCCCGCACATCCCGCGACCAGGCCAACCTCGGGCGATAGGGTGGGTCGGGCTGACCGACAATCACGAGCACGAGGAGACGCACGGTGACCGTTCGGGTAGGCGTCAACGGCTTCGGCCGTATCGGCCGCAACTTCTGGCGCGCGGTGCAGGCCAGCGAGCACGACATCGAGATCGTGGCCTTCAACGACCTCGGTGATGTCGCGACCATGGCCCACCTGCTGAAGTACGACAGCGTCCTCGGCAGGCTGCCGGTCGAGGTCAAGGCGACGGACGAGGGCATCTCGGTCGACGGCAAGACCATCAAGGCCTTCGCCGAGCGCGACCCGGGCAAGCTGCCCTGGAAGGACCTGGGTGTCGACGTCGTCATCGAGTCGACCGGGTTCTTCACCAAGGGCGACGACGCCCGCAAGCACGTCGACGAGGGTGGGGCCAAGAAGGTCATCATCTCGGCACCGGCCAAGGGTGAGGACCTCACCGTGGTCATCGGTGCCAACGAGCACCTCTACGACGGGTCGCAGACGATCATCTCCAACGCGTCCTGCACCACCAACTGCCTGGCCCCGCTGGCCAAGGTCCTCCACGATGCGTTCACCATCGAGAAGGGCCTGATGACCACGATCCACGCGTACACGCAGGACCAGAACCTGCAGGACGGCCCGCACAAGGACCTCCGCCGCGCGCGTGCGGCCGCGCTGAACGTCGTGCCGACCTCCACCGGTGCCGCCAAGGCCATCGGCCTGGTGCTGCCGGAGCTGAACGGCAAGCTCGACGGCTACTCGCTGCGCGTCCCGGTGCCGACCGGCTCGATCACCGACCTGACGGTCGACCTCGCCAAGGAGGTCACCCTGGACGAGATCAACGCCGCCTACCGCACCGCGGCCGAGGGCCCGCTCAAGGGCATCCTCCGCTACAGCGAGGACCCGATCGTGTCCTCCGACATCGTCACCGACCCGGCGTCGTGCATCTACGACGCGCCGATCACCAAGGTCATCGGCAACCAGGTCAAGGTGTACGGCTGGTACGACAACGAGTGGGGCTACTCGAACCGCCTCGCGGACCTGACCGCGCTCGTCGCGTCCAAGCTCTGAGGTGTCGATGAAGACGCTCGACGACCTGCTCGCCGAGGGTGTGGCCGGTCGGCGCGTGCTGGTGCGCGCCGACCTGAACGTGCCGCTCGACGGCGAGACGATCACCGATGACGGCCGCATCCGCGCGTCGCTGCCCACGATCAGCAAGCTGGTCTCGGGCGGCGCGCGGGTGGTCGTCACCGCCCACCTCGGCCGCCCCAAGGGCGCGCCGGACCCGAAGTTCTCGCTGCGGCCCGTCGCCACCCGGCTGAACGAGCTGCTCGACGCGACCGTCACCCTCGCTCATGACGTCGTCGGCGACTCCGCGAAGGCAGGCGTGGACGGTCTCGCGGACGGCGAGGTGGCGCTGCTGGAGAACATCCGCTTCGACGCGCGCGAGACCAGCAAGGACGAGGCCGAGCGCGGCGCGTTCGCCCGTGAGCTGGCCGCACTCGTCGGCGACGGCGGTGTGTTCGTGTCGGACGGTTTCGGTGTGGTGCACCGCAAGCAGGCCTCGGTGTACGACGTCGCCAAGCTCCTGCCCGCCTACGCGGGTGGTCTGGTGCTGGCTGAGGTCGAGGTGCTGCGCAGGCTCACCGGCACGCCGGACCGCCCGTACGTGGTGGTGCTCGGCGGCTCCAAGGTGTCCGACAAGCTCGCGGTCATCGAATCCTTGCTGCCCAAGGTGGACAAGCTCCTCGTCGGCGGCGGCATGTGCTTCACGTTCATGGCCGCAGAGGGCCTCGGGGTCGGCTCGTCGCTGCTCGAGGGCGAGATGATCGACACCTGCAAGAAGCTGCTCGCGGAGGCGGGGGACAAGATCCTGCTGCCCGCGGACGTCGTGATCGCCGACAGGTTCGCCGCCGACGCCGCGACCGAGACGGTGCTCGTGGCGGAGATGCGCGAGGACTGGATGGGCCTCGACATCGGCCCGATCACCGCCGAGCGGTACGCAGCGGCGCTCGCCGACGCGGGCACCGTGTTCTGGAACGGCCCGATGGGCGTGTTCGAGATGGCGCCGTTCGCCGAGGGCACCCGCGCGGTCGCACAGGCCATTGTGGACGGGAACTCCTACAGCGTGGTCGGCGGCGGCGACTCGGCCGCGGCCGTGCGCGCGCTCGGCCTGCCCGAGGACGGCTTCTCGCACATCTCCACCGGCGGCGGCGCGTCGCTGGAGTTCCTGGAGGGCAAGGAACTTCCGGGCGTCGCGGTTCTGGAGGAGTCATGAGCCGTCAGGTGTTCATCGCAGGCAACTGGAAGATGAACCTCAACCACCTCGAGGCCATCGCCCTGGTGCAGAAGATCGCGTTCTCCCTGCCGGAGAAGTACTTCGCCAAGGTCGAGGTGGCGGTTCTCCCGCCGTTCGTGGACATCCGCAGCATCCAGACGATGGTGGACGGAGACAAGCTGAAGGTCCGCTACGGCGCACAGGACGTGTCGCGGTACGAGTCGGGTGCCTACACCGGCGAGGTGTCGGCCGCGATGCTCGCGAAGCTCGGCTGCTCGTACGTGACGGTCGGCCACTCGGAGCGCCGCGAGTACCACGCGGAGACCGACGAGCTGGTCAACGCCAAGGTGAAGGCGGCGCTGAAGCACGACATCGCCCCGATCCTGTGCATCGGCGAGAAGCTCGAGGTGCGCGAGGCGGGCACCCACGTCGAGTACACGACCGACCAGCTGATCGCCGGCCTCAAGGGCGTCAAGACCGACCTGGTGTCGAAGGTCGTCATCGCGTACGAGCCGGTGTGGGCCATCGGCACCGGCCGCGTCGCCACCCCGCAGGACGCGCAGGAGGTCTGCGGCGCGATCCGCGCGAAGCTGGCGGAGAAGTACGGCCAGGAGATCGCCGACAGCGTCCGCATCCTGTACGGCGGCTCGGTGAAGTCCGGCAACATCGGCGATCTGGTGAAGCAGGACGACATCGACGGCGCCCTCGTGGGCGGCGCGAGCCTGAACGCGGAGGAGTTCACGAAGCTCTCCGCCATGGCCGCGGGCGGCCCACTGCCGTGACCCCACTGCCGTGACGGTGGGAAAGGCGCGTTCGGGACGACACCGTCCCGAACGCGCCTTTCGTGTCATCAGAACGGTGTGACGGTCACCGTCATCGACGTCGGGGCCGGGTCCTCGATGTAGGACGCGTGCTCGCACACGTCGTCGAAGGCGAAGCCGTACGCCTTACCGTCCACCGTGTTCTCGTGCATGATCCGCGAGTAGTGGTT
Organism: Actinophytocola algeriensis; assembly: GCF_014203735.1. Taxonomy (GTDB): domain Bacteria; phylum Actinomycetota; class Actinomycetes; order Mycobacteriales; family Pseudonocardiaceae; genus Actinophytocola; species Actinophytocola algeriensis. The sequence goes on from NZ_JACHJQ010000005.1 coordinate 739,635, forward strand.
GGTGACGGACGGCTTGTAGTACGTGCCCGCGTCGGCGACCGGCTGGTTGCCGGTGCTGGTCAGCACGCCCCGGTTGAAGCCCGCGCCCAGCGTCGCCGCCACCGGGCCCGTCACACCGTCGTTCGGTGCGGCGAGCGCGCCGTCGCAGAACAGGACGTCCCGCGTCGACGGCTTGGTGAACGCCCGCACGCCGCCGTCGAAGACGAACTGGCCGCCCTGCACCGAACCCGAGAACGTCCGCGCGCCCGCGGTGACGATCATCGTGTTCGAGCTGTAGTGGTTCCACACCTCGTCGATCAGGCCCGCGAAGTAGTCGCTCGCGAACCGGCCGGCGTCCAGCCCGTGGCCGGGTGCGATCACGCGCAGGTCGTCGATCACCAGGTTCTCGAATCCGGGCGTGCCCGCGAGCGCGGAGAACACCGCACCGCGGCCGCCGTCCTTGAGCCTGCCCGTCTTCTGCTGCGCCGCGCCCGACAGCGAGATCTCCATCGGCACCGACAGCATGTCGACCATGGTGATGTTGCAGTGCATCCCGGCACCGTCGTAGGTGAACTCGGCGCAGTCGTGCAGGACCGGGTAGTTCGGGTCGGCCTCGACCCAGCCCGCCGGGTAGGCGAGCGCGTTGCCCGGGTTGCACTTGAACTTCAGCTTGTCGCCGAGCGCGACGTAGATGCGGCCGGACATGCCCTGTGGCAGGGACAGTGTCCGCGATCCGCTGACCTCGATCGCGTAGTCGGTGTAGCCGTCCGGGCCGTTGTCGGCCTCGGACACCGGCACGAGCGCCCCGTCGGCCGACAGCCTGCACTGCCGTCCGGAGGCGAGATCGGTGCCGACGACGTAGGTCCAGAGCGGACCGCGGCCGGACTCGTTGGCGATGGTGAGTGACAGAGGTGCGAGTGGTGCCGCACTGGCGAGCCTGACCGCCAGTGGAGCTCCCACGGTCGCCGCCGCGAGCCCCCCGAGGAACGAGCGACGAGAGATCATGCGTGTACTCCTCACTGTCAGGTGCCCAGCACTGGGCACCGCGGAGGCCACGCGGAGCAACAAAGGTCGAACGGTCCCGCAAGGAGTATTGACCAGTTTGTTCTCGTGCGCAACAATCCCGTCCACAGCGCCCTGGGGCGCTGCGTAACGATCAGCGGGCACCAGGTAACCTGTTGCTTCGACCGTAAGACGCGGTCCCGTGCCGACAGCGAGGATGAAATGGAACTGGCTCTGCAGATTGGTCTGATCGCCACCAGCCTGCTGCTTATCCTTCTGGTCCTGCTGCATCGCGGCCGAGGTGGCGGTCTGTCGTCACTGTTCGGTGGCGGTATGCAGTCGAGCCTCTCCGGTTCCAGCGTCGCGGAGAAGAACCTGGACCGCGCGACGCTGTTCATCGGCGCGATCTGGCTCATTTGCGTGATCGGGCTCGGCCTGCTCATCAAGGTCGCCTGAACCCTCCCCGTTCGGCGGCGGACGGGGCGTTCTCCTTTTCCCGTGTGAACCACCTTTGTGGGGGTGTGAGAGTCGATGGCTGGTGGTAGTGCGATTCGGGGTACTCGAGTCGGCGCTGGGCCAATGGGCGAGTCGGAGCGGGGTGAGTCGGCACCACGCCGGCGGGTCTCCTACTGGTGCGCCAACGGGCACGAGTCGCGGCCGTCGTTCGCGCTCGACGCCGAGTACCCGGAGTCGTGGGACTGCCCGCGGTGCGGGCTTCCCGGCGGCCGGGACGAGCAGGAGCCCCCGAAGGCCCCGCGCAACGAGCCCTACAAGACCCACCTCGCGTACGTGAAGGAGCGTCGCTCGGACGCCGACGGCGAGGCCATCCTCGCCGAGGCCCTCGCGAAGCTCCGCAAGCAGCGCGAAGGAATCTGACGAAGCAGTAGCAACACGAAAGGCCGCCGGATCGGACCTGAGTCCGATCCGGCGGCCTTCGTGGTTCTCAGCCAGCCAGGGGGTAGGTGGCTGAGACCCGGAAGCCGCCCTCGGCGGTCGGTCCTGCCGAGAACGTGCCCCCGAGCAGTCCGGCACGTTCCTTGAGACCGATCAATCCGTGACCACCGGACGGCAGTACCGGCTTGCGTGCGTTCGCCCGCCCGTTGCGGACCTCGACGACGAGCGTGTCCTGCTGCGTGCGCACCCGCACCGAGGCACGCGAGCCCGCCGCGTGCTTGCGCACGTTCGTCAGCGCCTCCTGCACCGTGCGGTACACGGCGTGCGACACCGACCGCGGCAGCCGAGACGGTTCCGTCTCCACGTCCAGCGCCACCGGCACCTGGTCGCTGCGGAAGTTCCGCACGAGGTCGTCGAGCTCGTCGAGTCCCGGCTGGCCCTGCTCGGCCTCGTCGCCCGACCGCAGCACGCCGACCAGGTTCCGCAGCTCCTCGAGCGTCCGGGTGGACAGCTCGCGGATCGTGCGTGCCGCCTGCTCGGTGTTCTCGCCGGTGGACACCTGCAGCGCGCCCGCCTGCATGGCGATGAGGGTGACCTGGTGGCTCACGACGTCGTGCATCTCGCGGGCGAGCCGCGCCCGCTCCGCCGCGCGGATCGTCTCCGCCAGCAGCTTCTTCTCCCGTTCCCGGCTCGACGCCAGCTCACGGATGCGGGCCGACAGCTCCTGCCGCGCCGAGATCAACAGGCCGATGGCGACGGGCATCCCGGCGATGATCACCGCCCAGATCACGTTGAGCGCGTGCTCCTGCCAGCTCAGCGCCACGAACTCGGACAGCGGCCACCGCACGTAGCCGCAGAGGAAGACCAGGATCGAGCCGACCACCATCCGCCAGGACAGGAGCCGGTGCTTCTTCGCCAGCGAGCCGAGGGCGATCATCGCGGCCAGCTGCGACCAGCCCGTCATGAACCCGGGCACGGTGACCAGCACGGCGAGGAACGGCACGTGCCTGCGCATGACCATGGCGGCCACGGCGACGGCCGACAGCCAGATCGAGTAGGCGGGGGCGTCCTCCGGGATGACCAGCCACACGTCGAGCACCGCGAGCAGCAAGGCGCCGACGTCCGAAACGATCCCGCGGGCACGTGGACTGGCGCGCAACGCCTGCAACCACCCGGGCAGCCTGCGGGTCGCCGCGAGGCTCGGCCGCGGCAGGATCCGGACGTCGTCGATCGCCTTGGGTGGGAACATTGACGCGACCAGGACGGGACCTCCAGTCTCGGTGCGACCAGGGCGCAAGGATGGCTCGCTCCTGCCCGCGCGTTGCCGCGGCAGCTCCGCACCGGCGGGCACGCGGTCGCGTGTCTCGGCCGCGTGATGCTGTCGTCGGTGTGACATAGGCTCGGCCTCCCTCCGGAGTTGTGCTCCGCGCCAATGAAGACATAACAATCGTCCGGACGGGACGAAATGTTTCAGATGAATGTGCTGGAGCAAATCACCAGTTGCCGGACGACCTTCAACTTGGGCCGAACAGTCCAGCGGCTTGGTCGCGTCGGCGGTAAACCTCTCCTGCCGGTGACGAGACGGGTTCCGAGCGTGTTTGTGACGTACCGCTCCGGGGAATCAATCGAGCACGGGCCCTAACGGCCTGTCTTCGATCTTCGATGAACAACCGGCGAGTCGCCACGCGTGTCCCTGTCATGGGAGGCATGGTGGTGGAAGAGCCACCGGACTAGGGAGGGTGCGGGGACTTGGCGGAGTACGGGGTGGAGCGGGACCGGCAGCGGAGGCTCGAGCCCGCTCAGTTCGTAGCGGTGGTGGTCGCGGCACTGTTCGTGGTCGCGGCGGTGCTGGACCTGGCGCCTGGGTTGCTGGACAACGTGGTGCAGCTCGGGTTCGGGGTGGTGGGCCTGACCATGAGCCGGGCACCGCGCGGTGCGCGGGCGTTCCTGATCGCGGGCGGGGTCGTCTACTTCCTGCTGTGGCAGTTCGGCAGCGTCATCGACCCGTCGCTCGTGCCGTTCGACACCGGCAACGTCGGCGTGCACGTGTCGCTCGTGGCCAGCATGATCGGCCTGGCCGTGCTGAGCGGCGGCCGGTCGGCCGCACCCGTGACCGTGGTCCAGGAGGCCGCGTTCCACGACGTGCCTGCCCGGTTCGGCCGCAGGCGCAAGGCTCCGAACCGCCCACCGGGCCGCGACGACCACAACTGCACCCCGAGGATGGCGACCGGCTACCGGCGGCTGCGTGTCCTCGCGTCCCGGGTCTGACGAGTACCGCGCCACAGGTTCGTCGCGGCCAGCGTGTGCATGGTCTTGTGCGGCGCGCACAAGACCGGGTGCTGAACCGCATCGACGGCTGAGCCGTCAGCTCGTCAGTGCCACCATGGCCTCGGACAGGCTCGCGTAGTTCTCGATGCCCTCGGTCGTTTCGGTCGCGCGCAGGACCCTGGCCACCGTGAGGCTCGCGATCACCACGGCGAGCCGCTGGCCTGCCCAGCGGGCGCGGGCGGTCGCGTCGAGGAGTATCCGGACGCCGGCGGCCGCGCAGTAGGTGACGTCGGTGAGGTCGACGATGACGGCGGCCACGCGTCGCTTGTTGAGGTCGTCGAGGACCCTCGCGAGGGTGGAGACCGTCAGCAGGTCGATCTCGCCCGCGACGCGGCACACGTGCAGGTCCTCGTTGTGGTTGACCACGCGCACCTGGAGGCTGCGGTCGATGATCCGCTGCACGTCGGACGCCGGTTTCCGCGGATGCGCCGGCGGAAGACGGTCTGGGCCTGTCCCCATTCGTCGCTTCCCTCGGCTGTCGGCTGGCAGGATCATGTTACCGGCTGCGCCGTTCGTGGCGGTGACCGGCCCCGAAGCCCTTGGCGGGTCCGGAAACCGGGGCGTACCGGTGGGCGAGCCGCCGCCGGTCGGCCGCGGCGCCGGTGGCGCGGACGGTGTCGGCCACGTCGTCGCAGTCGGCGTACAGGCGAGCGGGGAGGCGGTGGAACCGCCTCCTGGTCACCATGTCGGTGCCGTACAGCTCCGCCTGCGCGATCACTTCCCAGCGGTAGGCCGGGAATCGCAGCCCGTCCAGCACGGCCGCCACATCCGACCGGTCCATGGCTTCAGCGTCCTCCTCGTGGGTTACAGAGGCGGCCCGATGTGGTCAACCACACCCGGGACGGAAAGAGGGCCGGTGAGGCCGCGCCGCCCCACCGGCCCTCGGGCAGGTGTCAGGTCGTGAGGTGCAGCCGCGTGCGGAGGTCGTCCGCCGTCAGGTCCGCACCGAACACGTCGGTGCCTGGCTGGTACTTGCGGCCGCCGACGGACAGGCCGCCGACGTCGACCGGCGCGAAGCCGATCTCCGAAACCAGAGCCATCGCGGTCTTCTTGGCCCGCAGGTCGTCACCCGCCACGGGGATGGCGCGGCGGGGGTCGCGGTGCGCGTGGTCACGCAGGTGCTCACACGCGATCGCGTTGAACGCCTTCACCACGTACGCGGTGATGAGGTGGCTCTGGATCAGGTCGCTCGAGGTCAGGCAGTCGTCGTCGAGGTCCGGGGCGGGACCGTCGAGGACGGGGTCGTAGTTGGTGGCGTCGATGACGGATTTGCCCGTCAGCTCCGCGACCGGCAACTCCCGGTGGCGGTTGAACGGCACCGCGACGATCGCGACATCCGCGAACGCCGCCACACCGCGCATCGTGCGCGCCACCAGCAGTCCGCACAGCGACACCTCGTGCCCGGTGAGGGCGAGCTGCCTGCTGAGCGTGGTGCCGAGGTGCCCCGCGCCGATGATGCCGATACGCATGGCCGCGCCTAGTCGACGTGGACCGAGACGATGAGCGACCGATGTGGGACGTTCATGGGGATCGTCATCGGCCGGTAGCGACGTGGGCGCGGATGTGCGTTCTGGATGGCGACAATTGTCGCCGCGACATCCTCACAGTCGGCGTAGCGGCGCGGTGGCAGGCGGTGCAGCTTCGACATGGTCACGGCATCGGCGCCGTACACCGCGGCGTGTGCGATGAGTTGCCAGCGATAGGCAGGGAAAGGCAGGTCCCAGAAGACCTGCTGGACTACTGTTTCGTTACCTGGGTCCGGGGTCACCCGAGAATCTTGTTCTCGTCACTTGCCGGAGACATCCGTCAAGTGACGGAGGTATGAGTGTCAATCTTCCCCCGCTGCCGCTGTGTCCAGCAGCCACAGCGTCTCTTGCCGCCCGCGCGCGCCCGCTGCCGGCAGTTCTGCCTCCGCCGCACCCGCGACCGCCGCGGCCACGGCCTCCGCCTTCGCCGCACCCGCGGTCATCAGCCACACCCGCTGCGAGTTGCGGATCGTGGGCAGCGTCAGTGACACCCGCGTAGGCGGCGGCTTCGGGCAGTCCCGCACCGCCACCACCGCACGCGCCGTCTCCTCGACGGCGGGGGAGTGCGGGAAGACCGACGCCGTGTGGCCCTCCTCGCCGACCCCGAGCAGGCACACGTCGAAGGGCGGGACGTCCTTGAGCAGCACCGCGTACGCCTCGGCGGCCGCGTCCGGGTCGTCGCCGAACTCGCCGTCCGACGGGGCCATCGGGTGCACCCGCTCCGGCGACACCGGCACGTGGTCGAGCAGCTCCTGACGGGCCAGGGTCTCGTTGCGCTCCGGGTCGCCACCGGGCAGGAACCGCTCGTCGCCCCAGTAGATGTCGATCGTCGACCAGTCCAGGCTCGCCTCGCGCAGCGCCGCGAGCACGGCACCGCCGGTGCGGCCGCCCGTCAGCACGACAGAAGCCGTGCCACGGGCGGCCTGCGCCTCGGCGAGTACCGCGGCGAGCCGGGTCGCCGTCTGCGCGGCCAGCTCGTCCTGCGACGCGAAGACGACGGTCCTCGGCTCCGCCGTCACGATGCGGTCGCCCCCGCCTTGACCTTCTTGGCGGCCGGTTTGCGGGACGCCGTGCCGCGACCGCGGTCGACCTTGTTCAGCGCCTTCAACGCGGACTCGTAGATCTCGTCCGGGTCCAGCCTGCGCAGCTCCTCGGCGATGCAGTCGCGGACCGCGCGGCGCTGCAGTGCGACCCGCCGGTCGGGCTGGCCCGGCTGCGACAGCATGCCGACCGCGCCGTCCGGACGGTGGATCTCGATGGCGCCGGAGCGGCGTTCCATCACCACCGACACGATTCCCTGACCGGACTTGGCCTTCGTGCGCTTCACCGGCAGCCGCAGCTTCGCCGACAGCCACGCGGCGAGCAGGTCGGCCGACGGCGAGTCGCTCTCCCCGGACACCGACGCGGCCGTCACCTTCTCGTGCGGCGGCAGGTCCAGCGCGGCCGCGAGCAGCGCGCGCCACAGCGTCAGGCGCGTCCACGCCAGGTCCGTGTCACCGTCCGCATAGGACTTCGCACGGGTCTCGAGCACCTTGCCCGGATTGCGTTCCGCCGCCGCGTCGGTGATGCGGCGCGTGGCGAGCGCACCGATCGGGTCCTTCGCGGGTGCCACGGGCGACTCGAACGGCCACCACGCCACGACCGGTGCGTCCGGCAGCAGCAGCGGTACCACCACCGAAGCGCCCTCGTTCGCGAGCGGCCCGTAGAGCCGGAGCACGATGACCTCGCTCGCGCCGGCGTCGCCGCCGACGCGGATCTGCGCGTCGAGCCGCGCCGAGGCCTTCTTCGCGCCGCGGGCCACGACGATCACGCGGCACGGGTGTTCCCGGCTCGCGTGGTTGGCCGCGTCGATGACGTCCTCGGTGCGCTCGCTGTCGTCGGCGACGACCACCAGCGTCAGCACCCGCCCGATGGTGTTCGCGCCACCCTGCTCGCGCAGGTGGACCAGCTTGCTGTTCACCTGCGACGTCGTGGTGGCAGGCAAGTCGATGATCATGACGCCCCCTCGCTGGCGCTCCGTGACGTCAGCTGTGTCAATGGTTCGCTAGCAAGCTCGTTCTGCGTCAATGGTTCGCTAGCAAGCTCGTTCTGCGTCAATGGTTCGCTAGCAAGCTCGCTCTGTATCAATGGTTCGCTAGCAAGCTCGCTCTGTATCAATGGTTCGCTAGCAAGCTCGCTCTGTATCAATGGTTCGCTAGCAAGCTCGCTCACGGACGCCTCCAGTGCCTGCCGGTGCGCGTAAGCATGCGCTCCGCCGAGGCCGGCCCCCAGGTACCCGCCTGGTAGGGCTCCGGCTTCCCGCTCGCCCGCCAGGCCTTCATGATCGGGTCGAGGATCTGCCAGGACAGCTCGACCTCGTCGTTCTTCGGGAACAGCGACGGCTCGCCGAGCAGCACGTCGAGGATCAGCCGCTCGTAGGCCTCCGGCGACGACTCGGTGAACGAGTGGCCGTAGCTGAAGTCCATGTTGACGTCCCGGACCTCCATGGTGGAGCCGGGCACCTTCGAGCCGAACCGCATCGTCACGCCCTCGTCGGGCTGCACGCGGAACACGATCGCGTTCTGGCCGAGCTCCTCGGTGGACGTCGCGTCGAACGGCAGGTGCGGTGCCCGCTTGAACACCACGGCGATCTCGGTGACGCGGCGGCCGAGCCGCTTGCCGGTGCGCAGGTAGAACGGCACCCCGGCCCAGCGGCGCGTGTCCACGGCCAGCTCGATGGCCGCGAACGTCTCGGTGATCGAGTCCTTCGCGAACCCGCCCTCCTGCAACAGACCGGGCACCTTCTGCCCGCCCTGCCAGCCACCGGTGTACTGGCCGCGCGCGGTGGTCTCGGAGAACGGCCCGACCGGCTTGGTGGCGGCCAGGATCTTCGCCTTCTCCGCACGCACCGCCTGCGGGTCGAAGGAGACCGGCTCCTCCATCGCGGTCAGCGCGAGCAGCTGCAGCAGGTGGTTCTGGATCACGTCACGGGCGGCGCCGATGCCGTCGTAGTACCCGGCACGACCACCGAGACCGATGTCCTCTGCCATCGTGATCTGCACGTGGTCGACGTAGTTGCCGTTCCAGATCGGCTCGAACAGCTGGTTCGCGAACCGGAACGCCATGATGTTCTGGACGGTCTCCTTGCCGAGGTAGTGGTCGATGCGGAACACCGACTCCTCGGGGAAGATCTCGTTGACCATCTTGTTGAGCTGCTTGGCGCTCGTGAGGTCGTGGCCGAACGGCTTCTCGATGACCACCCGGCGCCACTCGTGGTTCTTCGGCTCCGCGAGACCCGTGCGCGCCAGCTGCTGGATCACCTTGGGGAACGCGGCGGGCGGGATCGACAGGTAGAACGCGTGGTTGCCCGACGTGCCGCGGACCTGGTCGAGGTCCTGGATGGTCTGCACCAGGTTGTCGAAGGCCGCGTCGTCGTCGAAGGAGCCCTGCACGAAGCGGCAGCCCTCGACGAGCTGGTCCCAGACCTCCTGCCGGAACGGCGTGCGGGCGTGTTCCTTGACCGCGTCGTGCACGACCTGACTGAAGTCCTCGTCCGCCCAGTCGCGCCGCGCGAACCCGACCAACGAGAAACCGGGTGGCAGCAGCCCCCGGTTCGCGAGGTCGTAGATCGCCGGCATGAGCTTCTTCCTGGACAGGTCGCCGGTCACCCCGAAGATCACCAGGCCGCACGGCCCCGCGATCGTGGGGAGCCGCTTGTCCCGCTCGTCGCGCAGCGGGTTCTGCCAGCTGCGTGTCACCTGCTGACCTCCTGAAGAGCTTTCACCAGGTGCGCCAGTCCGGCGGCCCGGTCTACGAAGTGCAACCGCAGCACCGGCCGCCCGTTTCGGGTGAGCACCTGACCGTCACCGAGTGCCTGCGCGAGCTGCAGCGTGCCGAGTGTGTACGGGCGGTCGGGGACCTGGATGTCCTCCTCGACCGCGCCGGTCAGCTGCAGGAACACGCCGTTCTGGTGGCCGCCCTTGTGGTACTGACCGGTGGAGTGCAGGAACCTCGGACCCCAGCCGAACGTGGTCTGCAACCCGGTGCGGCGCGCGATCTCCGGGCGCAGCACGACCGCCGACGCGTCGGCCAGCCGGTCGAGGTAGGCCTGCACGGCGAAGTAGCCGAACTCCGGCGCGGAGGCGAGGAACGCGCGCAGCACACCGGCGAGCGTCGTCTCGCCGGACAGCGCCTCCGGTGCGTGGACCTCGACCGGACCGTCCACAAAGGTCGGTGTGGCCGGCTCGGACTTCGGTGCGTCCAGCAGCGATCGCGCCGCCTTCTTCGCGGCTTCGACGTCCGGCTGGTCGAACGGGTTGATGCCCAGCAACCTGCCGACCACCGCGGTCGCGTACTCCCACAACAGGAACTGGCCGCCGAGGCCGCCCTCGCTACCCATCAGCGCGCCGTTCGTGGCCTCCCCGATCGCGATCGGCGTCGAGTCGGCGTACGCGTCCGAGAAGTCCGGCGAGTCCGGGCGCTCGACCACCACCGGCAGCAGGCCGGTGCCGTTCTTGCCGGTGGACTCGGCGATCAGCTGCTCCGCCCAGTCACCGAAACCCTTGATGCCGGAACCGGTGTCGGCGATGACCACCTTCTCCGCGCCCCTGGCGTGTGCCCCGCCGAGCGCGGCGGCCAGCACCAGCGCCGGGTTGTCCTTGCTGTCGACGGACAGGTACTCGGCGGCCGCGGCGGCCTCGTCGAGCAGCCTGCCGATGTCGGCACCCGCGAGACCGGACGGCACGAGCCCGAACGCGGTGAGCGCCGAGTAGCGCCCGCCCACGTGCGGGTCCGCGGCGAACACGCGCCGGTAGCCCGCCTCCTTCGAGGCGGCCTCCAGCGGTGAGCCGGGGTCGGTCACCACGACGATCCGCGACGCGGCGTCGATGCCCTCCTCGGCGAACGCCTTCTCGAAGATCCGCCGGTGGCTGTCGGTCTCCACAGTGGACCCCGACTTCGAGGACACCACGAGCACCGTGCGGGACAGGTCACCGTCGAGCGCGTCGGCGACCTGGCCCGGGTCGGTGGTGTCCAGCACGACCAGCGGCACGTTCGCGGTGCGGGTGATCACCTCCGGCGCGAGCGAGGACCCGCCCATGCCCGCCAGGACCACCCGGTCGATGCCCTCGGCGTGCAGTTCCGCCCGCAGCGCCTCGATCTCGGCGACGAGCGGGCGGGACGTCTCGTGCAACGTCGTCCAGGACAGCCGGATGGCCGCCTCGGACTCGGCGTCCGGACCCCACAGCGTGGGGTCCTGCGCCGTGAGCTTCGACGCGACCTGCTCGTTCGCCAGTTGCTCCGCCAGCGGGCCCGCGTCCTCGATGAGCTGCTTGCGGCCCTCGAACTTGCCCTTGATCAGATCCTCGAAATGCTTGACGATCCGTGCCACGTCGGGTGGCAGGTCGTTCGGTTCGGTCATGTGGTCGTTCAGCTCCCCGCCGCGGACAGCTGGTCCTTGACCGAGTCGAGCAGCTCTTCCCAGGACTTCTCGAACTTCTCCACGCCTTCGTTCTCCAAGGTGATGAACACGTCGTCGATGTCGATGCCCACCGCGGTGAGGTCGTCGAACACCTGCTGCGCCTGCCCCGCGGTGCCGGTCACCGTATCGCCGCGGAGGTCGCTGTGCTCGGCAACCGCGTCCAGCGTGTTCTCCGGCATCGTGTTCACGGTGTCGGCGACGACGAGCTCGTCGACGTACAGCGTGGGGGAGTAGTCCGGGTTCTTGACCCCGGTCGACGCCCACAGCGGACGCTGCGCGTGCGCGCCCGCCTCGGCGAGCTTGGCCCAGCGCTCACCGGAGAACGTCTCCTGGAAGGCCGCGTACGCGAGCCGCGCGTTGGCCACGGCCGCCTTGCCGCGCAAGGCCTTCGCCTCGTCGGTGCCGATCTTCTCGAGCCGCTTGTCGACCTCGGAGTCCACCCGGGACACGAAGAACGACGCGACCGAGTGGATGCCGGCGAGGTCGTGCCCGTTCGCCTTGGCCTGCTCCAGACCGTCGAGGTAGGCGCCCATGACGGCCCGGTACCGCTCGACCGAGAAGATCAGCGTCACGTTCACGCTGACGCCCTCGGCGAGAGTGCGGGTGATCGCCGGGATGCCCGCCTCGGTGGCGGGGATCTTCACGAGCAGGTTCGGGCGGTCGACCGTCTTCCACAGGTCGAGCGCCTCGGCGACCGTCTTGTCGGTCTCGTGCGCCAGGCGCGGGTCGACCTCGATCGACACGCGGCCGTCGACGCCGCCGGTGCTGGAGTAGAGGTCCCGGAACAGGTCGCACGCGTTCCGGATGTCGGTGGTGGTGATCTCCTTGACGGCCGCGTCGAGCGACGCGTCGCGAGCCGCGAGCTCGCGGACCTGCTCGTCGTAGTCCGACGCGTCGGACAGCGCCTTCGCGAAGATCGTCGGGTTGCTGGTGACGCCGACGACGTGCTTGTCACGTACCAGTTCCGCGAGGTTGCCCGAGTTCAGGCGCTTGCGGGACACGTCGTCGAGCCAGATGGACACGCCCAGGTCGGATAGCTGGGCCAGCTTGTCGGTCATGCGAGCCTCTCAGTCTTCTCAAGCGAGCGGCGGGCCGAGGACACGACCGCGTCCGCGGTGAAGCCGAACTCCTTGAACAGCGTCTGGTAGTCGGCGGAGGCGCCGTAGTGCTCGATGGAGACGATCTCGCCCGCGTCACCGACGTAGCGGTACCACGGTGCCGCGATGCCCGCCTCCACGGCGACCCGCGCCTTCACAGTCGGGGGGAGCACGCTGTCGCGGTAGGACTGGTCCTGGGCCTCGAACAGTTCCTGCGACGGCATGGACACCACTCTCGTGGCAACGCCGTCGGCCTCGAGAACCTTCCTGGCCTCGACCGCGATCTGCAGCTCGGAGCCGGTGGCGACGAGCACCACCTTGGGCACGCCCGCCGAGCTGTCCTCGAGCACGTAGCCACCCTTGGCGACACCCTCGGCGGCCTTCTCCTTGGTGCCCTCGAGCACCGGCAGGTTCTGCCGGGTCAGCGCGATGCCGACCGGCGCGTCGTGCTGCTCGAGGATCGCCTTCCACGCCGCGGCGGTCTCGTTCGCGTCACCTGGCCGCATCACGACCAGGCCCGGGATGGCGCGCAACACCGCGAGGTGCTCGATCGGCTGGTGGGTCGGGCCGTCCTCGCCGAGGCCGATCGAGTCGTGCGTCCACACGTAGGTCGTCGGCAGCTTCTGCAGCGCGGCGAGCCGGACGGGCGGGCGCATGTAGTCGGAGAACACGAGGAACGTCGCGCCGTACGGGCGGGTCGGGCCGTGCAGCACGATGCCGTTGAGGATCGACCCCATCGCGTGCTCGCGGACACCGAAGTGGAGCGTGCGGCCGTACGGGTTGGCGTCCCACTCCTTCGTCTTCGCCGACTCCGGGCCGAACGAGTCGGCACCCTTCATCGTGGTGTTGTTGCTCTCCGCGAGGTCCGCGGAGCCGCCCCACAGCTCGGGCAGCACGTCGGCGAGCGCGTTCAGCACCTCACCGGACGCCTTGCGGGTCGCGACGCCCTTCGGGTCCGGGTCCCACGACGGCAGCGCGTCGGCCCAGCCGTCGGGCAGGCGGTAGGCGCTCGCCCGGTCCAGCAGCTCCTTGCGCTCCGGGTTGGCCGAGGCCCACGCGTCGAAGCTCTTCTGCCACTCCTCGTGGGCCTGCTTGCCCCGGTCCGCGGCGAGCCGGGCGTGCTTGAGAACTTCCGGCTCGATCGCGAAGTTCTGCTCCGGGTCGAAGCCGAGGATCTTCTTCACCTCGGCGACCTCGTCGGCGCCCAGCGCGGCGCCGTGCGCCTTGCCGGTGTTCATCTTGTTCGGCGCCGGGTAGCCGATCACGGTCTTCAGGAGGATGAACGAGGGGCGGGACGTCTCGGCCTTCGCCGCCTCCAGCGCCGCGAGGATCGCGACGACGTCCTCGCCGCCCTCGACGACCTGGACGTGCCAGCCGTAGGCCTCGTAGCGCTTCGCGGTGTCCTCGGACAGCGCGATGTTCGTGTCGTCCTCGATCGAGATCTTGTTGTCGTCGTAGATGACCGTGAGGTTGCCGAGCTCCTGGCGGCCCGCGAGCGAGGACGCCTCGGAGGTGACGCCCTCCTCGATGTCACCGTCGGAGGCGATCACGTAGATCTGGTGGTCGAACACGCTCGTGCCGGGCGCGGCGTCCGGGTCGAACAGACCGCGCTCGCGACGGGCCGCCATCGCCATGCCGACCGCGGAGGCCAGGCCCTGGCCGAGCGGGCCGGTGGTGATCTCGACACCCGCGGTGTGCCCGTGCTCCGGGTGGCCGGGGGTCTTCGAACCCCACGTGCGCAGCGAGGCGATGTCCTCGATCTCCAGGCCGTAGCCGGAGAGGAACAGCTGCAGGTACAGCGTGAGGCTCGAGTGGCCGGCGGACAGCACGAACCGGTCGCGGCCGATCCAGTCCGGTGCGCTGGGGTCGTGGCGCATCACACGCTGGTAGAGGGCGTAGGCGACGGGCGCGAGGCTCATCGCCGTGCCCGGGTGACCGTTCCCGACGTGCTGGACGGCGTCCGCGGCGAGGACCCGGATGGTGTCCACGGCACGTTTGTCGAGGTCCGTCCAGTCGTCAGGCAGGTTCTGTGTGGTCAAACGGGCCAGTTCGTCGGCGCTCATGGACACGGACTCAAGCTCCCACCTAATCGTGTTGCCGATCATGCTCCGCGGCATGACCGCGCTGGTCATCCTCGGGTTCCCCGCTCAATTACCCAGCCTAACGAAACCACCCGACGGCGGCCGTCCATGGTCACGCGGCTACCATTCCAGCCGTTACCCGAACAGCCGCCACTTACACCAGTCAGGAGCCGCCGGTGAGCGCAGCGCTGGGGGCGACCACCGAGACCCCCCGCCGCACCCGCAGGGATGTCGTCCGGGCGTACGTCGCGCTGACCAAGCCGAGGATCATCGAACTCCTGCTGGTCACGACGGTGCCGGCGATGATGCTGGCCGAGCGGGGGATCCCGTCGCCGTGGCTGGTGTTCGCCACGCTGTTCGGCGGCACCATGGCCGCGGGCTCCGCCAACGCGCTCAACTGCGTGGCCGACGCGGACATCGACGCGGTGATGAAGCGCACTGCGTCACGTCCGCTGCCCAAGCACCAGGTGCCCACCCGCAACGCGCTCGTGTTCGGTGTCACGCTCGGCGTGCTGTCGTTCGCGTGGCTGTGGCCCACGACCAACCTCCTGGCGGCGTTGCTGGCGGTCGCCGCCATCCTGTTCTACGTATTGATCTACACGATGGTTCTGAAGCGCCGGACCGCGCAGAACATCGTGTGGGGCGGTGCCGCGGGCTGCATGCCAGTCGTCATCGGCTGGTCCGCCGTCACGGGGTCGGTCGAGTGGCCCGCCCTGGTCATGTTCGGCGTGATCTTCTTCTGGACCCCGCCGCACTTCTGGGCCCTGGCCATGAAGTTCAAAGACGACTACGCCCGCGCGGGCGTACCGATGCTCCCCGTCGTGACGACCGCCGACCGCGTCGCGCGCCAGATCGTCACCTACTCGTGGGTGATGGTCGTCTGGACGCTGCTGCTGGTCCCCGCCACCGGCTGGGTGTACACGGCGTTCGCGGTGGTCACGGGCGCCTGGTTCCTGATCGTCGCGCACCGCCTGTACGCCGCGATCCGCCGCGGCGAGCCGGGCAAGCCGATGAAGCTCTTCCACATGTCGAACACCTACCTGACGCTGGTGTTCGTGGCGCTGGCCGTGGACTCGGCCCTGAGCCTCCCGGTCCTCGGCTTCCCCTTCTAGCAGGGGTTTGCCGTCGGCCGCAACGGGCCACCCGATGATCGTGTTCGACTCCTTCACCCTCGACCGGGTCCCCGTCGGCGACGTCACCCTTCGCGTGCGCTACGGCGGCGACGGCCCGGCGGTCGTCCTCCTCCACGGCCACCCGCGCACGCACACCACCTGGCACCGAGTGGCCCCGCTCCTCGCCGAACGCCACACGGTCGTATGCCCCGACCTGCGCGGCTACGGCGAGTCGACGCCCGTGCCGCCCTACTCGAAACGCGCGATGGCCGCCGACATCGCCGGGCTGATGCGGACCCTCGGCCACGAGGAATTCGCGGTGGTCGGGCACGACCGCGGCAGCTACGTCGCGTTCCGGCTGGCGATGGACCACCCGGAGCGCGTCACCAGACTGACCGTCGTCGACTCCGTCCCCATCGGCGAAGCGCTCGCCAGGTGCGGCGCCGAGTTCGCCCGCAAGTGGTACCACTGGTTCTTCTTCGCGCAGCCGGACATCCCGGAACGGGTGATCACCGCCGACCCGGACGCCTGGTACGGCGTCGGGGTCCGCAGCACCCCGGAAAGCATGGGCGAGGAGAACTTCGCCGACTTCCGCCGCGCGATCCACGACCCGGCGACGGTCCACGCGATGCTCGAGGACTACCGCGCCGGGCTCGACGCCGACCGGGCGAACGACGACGCCGACCGCGCGGCCGGGCGCCGCGTCACCTGCCCGGTGCAGGTGCTGTGGAGCACCAGGGACGACATGGAAGAGCTGTACGGCGACCTGCTGGCCGTCTGGCGGCCGTGGGCCACCGACCTGCGCGGCGGTCCGGTCGAGTCCGGCCACCACGTCGCGGAAGAGTCTCCGGAGGAGCTGGCGGCGGCGGTCGCGGAGTTCCTGCGCTCTTGACACGGCCGATAACCTCTCGGTTATGAAACCGAAGGGTGATGGACGGTGACGGCCGTGCTCGACGCGACCTTCGCCGCCCTGGCCGACCCCACGCGGCGGGCCATCCTCGCGCGGCTCGCCGAGGGGGACGCGTCGGTCAAGGAGCTGGCCGAGCCGTTCGCCATGACGCAGCCCGCGATCTCCAAGCACCTCAAGGTCCTGGAACGCGCAGGCCTGATCGAGCGCGGCCGGGACGCGCAACGTCGGCCGTGCCGCCTGGTGGCCGAGCCCATGCGGGCCGCGACCCAGTGGCTCGGCGACTACCGGCGGTTCTGGGCGGAGAGCTACGACCGGCTCGACGGGATGCTCGCCGATGAGTGACCGCGACGGTGACCGGGAGATCGTCATCACCCGCGAGTTCGCCGCGTCCCGGCAGCGGGTGTTCGACGCGCACACGAAACCGGACCTGCTGCGCCGCTGGTTCGGCCCGCACGGCTGGCGGCTCGTCGTCTGCGAGGTCGACCTGCGACCGGGCGGCACGTGGCACTACGTGCTGCACGGCCCGGACGGCGAACGGATGGCGCTGCACGGCACCTACCTCGAGATCGACCCACCCCGCAGGCTGGTCATGGCCGAACGCAACCCCGACTGCCACGCTCGCGCCGACCACGAGTCGGTGATCACCATCGAGCTGACCGGCCACACCCGCCTCACCCACACGGCCACCTTCCCGACGCCGGAGATCCGCGACGCCGTGCGCGAGTCCGGCATGGCCCTCGGCGTCGGCCAGGGATTCGACCGCCTCACCACCGAACTGGAGCAGACCATGGATTTCACGATCGAGATGATCCCCGTGCCCGTCACGGACGTGGACCGGGCGAAGGAGTTCTACGCCGACCGACTCGGCTTCCCCGTCGACGTCGACCACGAGGCAGGCGACTTCCGCTTCGTCCAGCTGACCCCGCCGGGCTCCGGCTGTTCGATCGGCTTCGGCCGCGGCGTGAGCGCCATGAAACCCGGTGAGCTGAAAGGGATCCAGTTCGTCGTCGAGGACGTCCAGAAGGCCCGCGAGGAGCTGGTCGGCCGTGGCGTCGACGCCACACCGGTGTACCACTTCGAGGAGGGCAAGCAGGTCGACGGCCCCGGTGACACGTGGAACTCGTTCGTCAGCTTCGACGACCCGGACGGCAACCACTGGGTGCTCCAGGAACGCCCGAAACAGTCCTGACCGGCCTCTCGCCGATGGACTCGTCCGAGCCGGTCGTGGTCAACTGGCGGCATGAGCACCGACGCCAGTCCGCTGACCGACCAGGACCTCGAGTTCCTCCGCCGTCCGCTGCTCGGGTTCGTGTCCGTGGCCGCGGGCCCGGTCCCGGCGCAGCCGAGGCCGGTGTGGTTCGAGGTCACCGCCGAGGGGACGATCCAGCTGTTCACCGGTCCGGACACGTTCAAGGTGCGGCGCCTGGCCCGCGATCCCCGCGCCTCGATCGTCGTCGCCGCCCCGGTGGGTGAACCGGAGCGCTGGGTGTCGATCGCAGGCCGCACCACGGTGGAACCCGACGGCGCGCACGAGCTGGCGTCCCGCCTGGCCGCCCGCTACTGGGACCTCGGC
The DNA here is from genome assembly GCF_014203735.1 of Actinophytocola algeriensis. Taxonomy (GTDB): domain Bacteria; phylum Actinomycetota; class Actinomycetes; order Mycobacteriales; family Pseudonocardiaceae; genus Actinophytocola; species Actinophytocola algeriensis. The sequence goes on from NZ_JACHJQ010000005.1 coordinate 757,595, forward strand.
GACCCGGCGCGTGCGGGCGACCTGGCCGAGATGCTGGCCGAGGACCAGGTTCGTGTCGTCATCCACCCGGAGACCGTGCGCCGCAACGTGTACTGACCGGGACGGGCTCAGGAAACGGCGGCGTGGTTGCGGTCCACGGCCTCCAGCAGCTGGGAGACGTCCGCGTCGTCGAGCGACTCGCGGATGCACTGCCACAGCTGGAGGTTCGCCGCCGCCCAGCGGGTGTACATGGCGGCGGCCTCCGGGTTGTAGAAGTAGAAGCCCTCGTCGTGCACGCTCTGCTGTTCGCCGCAGATCTTGTTCGCCAGCTCGCGGAGACCGATGCCGTTCTCCTCGAGGTACTTGTGCGCCAGCACCACCGGTGTCACCGGCAGCGCCTTGAACAGCGTGTCGGCGTCCGACAGCGCCTGCGCCTCCAGGGAGATGTCGCGGCCGCGGGTGGCCATCTCCGCCTCGACCACGATCCGGTCGATCCAACCCGCCACGTGCGGCGGGATGCCGGCGCGCTTCAGGATCGCGAGGCGCAGCCGTCCGCCCGTGGCGGCGGACGAGTTCCTGCGCACCAGGTAGTTGACGTCGTGGACGAGCGCGGCCGTCTCCACCACGCTCACCTCGGCGCCGTTGAGCACCGCGAACCTGGCCGCCTTCGTGCGGACGAAGGTCACGTGGTGCCAGCCGTGGAATTGCAGGCGGGCCGCGTGGCGTATGCAGATCCGGTGGACGTCCGCCTCGACGGCGTCGACCACTTCCGGTGCGATGACCGGCACTGATGCGCCAACGGGCGCTGTTTTCTCGACAGACATCGACCCCTCCGAACCGTGCCGTCGCCCGCGCCGGTGCGGTCGGCGCGGAAGGCAGGGCCCGTGGAGGTCGATGGTAAACGCCGAAATTGGAATTGTCTGCGTGCCTTTGGTCCCTAGCTGCTGCTCTCCATTCTGTTCACAGGCGTTCCGCGAGGTGCGACAAGCGGGATTCCACCGGGACGTGACGGTGGCTTTCCTGGGTCACGGGGTCGTAGGACAGGCTCCACGGCGTCACCTCCCTGGACTTCACGAGGAAGGTCATGGTCCCGTTCATCGCCCGCGGGATGCGGTGGAAGTCGGACGCGAGCAGGCTGCCCGCCGCGCCCTCCGGGCACTCGGTGGCGCCGAGCAACGTCGTCGACGCGATCAGGCCGTTGTCCGGCTTGATCGCCGCGGCGTAGCGTTCGTGCACGTAGGCGCCCTTCAGGATGGTCGTGCAGAAGTGGTATCGGTGGTTGTGCACGGAGTCCGCGTAGCCCGCGCGCCAGTCGCGCTGCTCCTTGTACTCGTGCAACCAGAACGTGAACGGCTCAATCGGCCGGTCGCGCAGGCACCACGCGAAATGTGTCGTCGTCTCCCTTGATCGCTTGATGACCGCGTTCGCCTGCTCGGTGGGAAGTGCCAGCAGGTGAGCGCGCAGATCGGCGCGCAGGCTCGGCCGTGACGTCCACGTCTCGAACCAGTCGTCCACCTGGCCCCAGCGGGACAGGAGGTCGAAGTCGGCGCACCGCAACTGCTCGGCCAGCTCCCCGAGCGCGGAGCCGTTGATGGCCACGGGATATCAGCTCCCCAACTCAGCTGTGGCGGCGAACTCGCGGAGGAAGTTGTAGAACTCCGCGTTGAGATCGAGGAACTGTTCCTCGGTCAGTGTCGAATTGGTGATCTTCTCGAATCTCGAGATGAACTCCTGCCGTGTCATGTCCGGTGTGATCACCAGATGGTGGGCGTGGTGGGACGCGCTGATGCGACCGAACTCCGCGCGTTCCATGTTGTAGATGAACGAGCCGTCCGAGAACCGCAGCGTGCGCGGATACCGGGCGGGCGCGTGCGCGTCGCTGTAGAGCGTCACCCACACGCTGTCGTCGAAGATCTCCAGCCGGTCCAGCGGCGGATCGGAAATGATTGTCACCTCCATCCGCGAGCACCTGCTGCGGGCCAGGTACAGCCCGACCAGGCCCATTCGGATCTCTTCGTGCAGCCGGGCCTGGATCGTGTCCGCGTCCACGTCCGCCGCCGAGTGGCGGATCAGGTAACGGGCACGTCCGCTGATCCCCGAGAGGTTGTCCGGGTCGGCGACCACCGCGCGAAGCTCCCATTCGGCATTCGACAACAGCAGCCGCGCGGCTGCGTGCCGGCCGGAGAAACCTCGGAACAGGTACTGCCTCGTGTTCTGCAGGTCCTGCATCATCAGCCGGTTGAGCGCGGGGTTGGGCTCCGCGGTCGGTTCGAAGACGTGGGTGGGGAAGAACTCACGGTTCATCGACCGGTACTCGGCGGACAGGTCACGCAGCGCTTGCCGGCTTTCGTCGACGAGCGGTGTGAGCATCGCCCGCTGGGTGGCGGTCGCGGTGATGAGGGTCTGGCCGAAGCCGACGATGGCCGAGACCAGAGTGCCGGTGGCCACCGACGTGACCAGGTTCTTGCCGACGCCGGGGTCGAGATTCGCCGACAGGACCATGGTCAGTCCGGAGACCACGACCAAAATCAGGAGTAGGAGGCCGGTTCTTGTCCAGAAGATCTCTTGAACGGGGTTCTTGCGGAGGCCTTTGTCGGCTTCCGCGGGCAAGGCCTTTCACCTCCTTCGGACACGCCTGAACGGCGTTTGCTCTCTGTGGTTGATCGAGCGCGGAGAGCAACTGTACCTCTACCCGCTCATGGGATAAATAGGAAGAACGAGTGACCGTGCGTATCAATTCGGCCACTGGTTGGCGAGGAAGACGGCCGATTAGGCTGGTGTCATCATGCGTATCGTGTGCAGGTTCGCCCTAGCGGCGCTGGTCCTGGCGTTGCTCGCCTCATGTGTCAGCCGCGCTGGTCCGGACGTGTTGGGCGCGTCGGAGCAGCCGCCGACGAGTAGCCCGGTAGCCGGTGAATGTGACTCATCAGACATCACTGTGACCGCGGAACTGGACCACACACCCAAAGTGACGGTGCCGGGCGACTGCACAGCGCCGACGATCCTGCTCGCCCGCGACGTGGTCCGCGGCGACGGACCGCAGGCGGTCGTCGGCACGCGGCTCGAGGTCAGCTACCTGCTGGTGCTGTGGTCGTCGGGGACGGTGCTGGACAGCACCTGGTACGCGGGGGAGAGCCTGCCGACGCAGGTGCGCGACCTCGGTCGCGGCAAGCTGATCCGCGGCTGGGACGAGGGCCTGCCGGGCCTCCGCGAAGGCGGCCGCAGGCTGATCGTGGTCCCCCCGGCGCAGGACGGCGGCGAACCGGAGGGCGACACGTTGATCTACGTGGTGGACGCGCTGTCGGTCACGCCCGGCTGACCGCCCGGATCACGGGATCAGCAGCAGCTTCCCCGTCGTGCGGCGGCCTTCCAGGTCCGTGTGCGCCTTCGCCGCGTCCGCGAGGGGGTAGCGGCCGCCGACCCGGATCGAGACCCGGCCGCCCGTGATGGCCTGGAACAGCTCGTCGCAGCGCCAGCGGTACTCCTCGGGCGTCGCGATGTGGTGGGCGAGCGCCGGCCTGGTCAGGAACACCGAGCCCGCCGCGTTGAGGCGCTGCGGGTCGACCGGCGGCACGGCGCCACTGGACGCGCCGAACAGCGCCAGCACGCCCCGGCGCGCGAGGCTCGCCAGGCTGCCGTCGAACGTGGTCCTGCCGACGCCGTCGTAGACGACCGCGACTCCGGCCCCGCCGGTGAGGTCCTTGACGCCCTGCACGAAGTCGGTCTCGGTGTACCGGATGACCTCGTCGGCGCCTGCCTCGCGGGCGAGGGTCTCCTTCTCCCGCGTCGACACGGTGCCGATCACCTTGCCGCCACGGGCCTTCACCAGCTGCGTCAGCAACAGGCCCATGCCGCCCGCCGCGGCGTGCACGAGCACCGTGTCGCCGGGCTTCACCGCGTACGTCGACGTCACGAGGTAGTGCGCGGTCAGGCCCTGCAGCATCGCGGCGGCGGCCGTGTCGTCCTCGACGCCGCCGGGCACCGGGAACGCGGCCTTGGCAGGCACGACCACCTGCTGCGCGTACGACCCCGGCGCGTCGGCCCACGCGACGTGGTCGCCCTCGGCGAACCCGGTGACGTCCGCGCCGACCGCCAGCACCGTGCCCGCGCCCTCGGCGCCGGGCACGAACGGCAGGTCCCTCGGGTAGACCCCGCGCCGGTGGTAGGTGTCGATGTAGTTGACCCCGGCCGCGCCCACCGCCACCAGCAGCTCACCGGCGGCCGGGGCGGGAGCGTCGACCTTGCCGAGCTCCAGCACCTCCGGCCCGCCGGTGGCGCGCACGAGAATGGCATCGATGGGGTTGGCCACGGTTGTCCTCCACGGTCACGGGAACGTGCAACGACCGGGAGACCCTAAACCCGCCTTATGCGGCGAGCTTGGCGGCGAGTCGCTCCGGCCGGGGCCAGCGTACGGCCCACGCCCAGCCGAGCTTCTCGAAGATCCAGATCACCCGCGCGGAGATGTCCAGCTGGCCGCGCATCACGCCGTGGCGCGCGCCCGTCGGGTCCGCGTGGTGCGAGTTGTGCCAGGACTCGCCCATGGACAGGATCGCGAGCGGCCAGAAGTTGGCCGCCTTGTCCCTGCTCACGAACGGCCGCGAGCCGATCATGTGGCAGATCGAGTTCACCGACCACGTGATGTGGTGCAGGAACGCGACCCGCACGAAACCGGCCCAGAAGATGCCGGTCACGACACCCCACCACGACATGGTGATCAGCCCGCCGAGCAGTCCTGGCAGGCCCAGCGTCAGCACGGTCATCGGGACGAACAGCTTGTCGACGAGCTGGATGTCCTTGTCGGACAACAGGTCCGGGGCGAACCGCTCCGCGTTGGTCTTGTCCCGCTGGAACAGCCAGCCCATGTGCGAGTGCCAGAAGCCCTTGGCGATCGCGAGCGGTGAGGTGCCGAACAGCCACGGCGAGTGCGGGTCGCCCTCGCGGTCGGAGAAGGCGTGGTGGCGGCGGTGGTCGGCGACCCAGGCGACGACCGAGCCCTGCGACGCGAGGCTGCCTGCCAGCGCGAGCGCGATCCGGAGGGGTCTCTTGGCCTTGAACGCGCCGTGGGTGAAGTAGCGGTGGTACCCGACGGTCACGCCGAGTGAGCTCACCAGGTAGAAGCCGGCGGCGAGGCCGACGTCGACCCAGCCGAGTCCCCAGCCCCATGCGAAGGGGATGGCCGCGGCGAGCGCGAGGAGGGGGAGGAGCAGGAAGACCTTGACGGTCAGGTGCTCGGCGCCGGAGCGCTGACCGGAGATGATGGGCTTGGGGGTCCGAGGTTCACGCGTTGGCGTCAGTGTCGCGGAGATGGTGGAGGACCTCATATCTCGGCCGGGACGCGGCCTGGTGACGTCGACCTACGGTTACGTATCCGTAGGTTTCCAGCTCCAGGTTAGGCGGTCTCGGTCGCGTTGGCCACTGTCAGGTCCCCGGCGGGGTCCGTCGCGGTGGCCCTGCCCCGCACTCCGCACCACAGCGAACCGGTGGCGATGATCACGCACATCGCACCGAGAACGTGCAGGCAGACCAGCAGTTCCGGCACGCCGGTCCAGAACTGGGCGAACCCGATCGTGCCCTGCGCGAGCACCACCGCCACCAGCACCTGGTAGCGCCGCCACGGCGGCGGGAACGCGTGCTGTCGTCCGAGCCAGATCCCCAGCAGCACCAGCGAGCCGAGGAACGCGTACAGGAACGCGGCGTGCACGTGCGCCATGGTCTCGACGGGGACGTCGAAGCGCGGCGTCTCCGGGTCACCGCCGTGCGGGCCCGCGCCGGTGACCATGGTGCCGGTGACCAGCAGGCCCGCGAGGAGCCCGGTCTGGACGTACAGCCAGGTCGACAGCGTGCCGGGCACAGTTCCGGCGGGCACGGTTCCGGCGGGCACAGGTCGATCGGGCACGGTCTCGCGGGGCACGGCGTGCACGAGCAGTGTGGCGAGCCACACCATGATCGTCGACGCGAGCAGGTGCACCGCGACGCTCCACCACACCAGGTCCAGCCGGACGGTGAGGCCGCCGATGACCGCCTGGATCACCACGCCGATCGGCATGGCCGCCGCGAGCCGCAGGTAGCGGCGGTCGGTGCGCGGGCGGTGCAGGTACGCGAGCACGAAGCAGACACCCGCGATGATGCCGACGACACCGGTGAACAGGCGGTTGCCGTACTCGATCCACTGGTTGAGCGTGTCGTACTCGGGGTGCTCGACGGGCACCATGCTGCCGGGGAAGCACTGCGGCCAGGTGGGGCAGCCGAGGCCGGAGCCGGTGACCCGGACGACCGCGCCGGTCATCGCGATCAGCGCCTGCGTGGCGAGGACGGCGATGGCGAAGCCGAGCTGCAGCCGTCGGCTCGGGTCGGGCAGGCGGTCGATGCGGGCCTTCAGCGTTTCCAGCGGCACCGCCCGATCGTAAGGAGTGGTCGGGCCGCGTCGTCGCGCGGGTTTGCCCTGCCCCCGGCGGCAACGTCTAGCGTCCCGCGTCGTGCGATTCGCGATCAGCTACCAGCCGGCCCACCACGGCGCCGACCCCGCCCGGCTCGTCGCGTACGCGCGGCACGCGGAGGAGTGCGGGTTCGAGGGCCTGTACCTGCCGGAGCACGTCGTGCTGCACCCCGGCATGTCCCTCGGCACGTTCACGCTGCCGCCGGCGACGCCCTTCCTGGACCCCCTCGACGCGCTGGCGTTCGTCGCGGCGGCCACGTCCCGGCTGCTGCTCGGTACAGCTGTGTTGCTCCTGCCGTACCACCACCCGGTGACGCTGGCGAAGCGCCTCGCGACCGTGGACGTGCTGTCGAACGGCAGGCTGCGGCTGCTCACGGTCGGCGTCGGGGCGCTGCCGGGGGAGGCGCGGGCGGTGGGCGTGGACTTCGCGAGCCGCGGCCGCCGCGCCGACGAGGCGATCGACGTGCTGCGCCTGCTGTGGTCCGGCGGCGCGGACGGGGTGAGCCACGACGGCGAGTTCTTCCCGTTCGACGACCTGTGCAGCTTCCCCCAGCCGGTCGGCGGCCCGCTGCCGGTCCACGTCGGCGGCTCGAGCGCGGCGGCCGCCCGGCGGGCCGGGGCACGCGGCGACGGCTGGTTCCCCGGCGGCGCGCTGACCCCGGACGAACGGGCCCGGCAGCTCGACGTGGCACGGGCCGCGGCGACGGCGGCCGGCCGCGACCCGGCCGCGCTCGAGTACACGCGGTGGGCGTCGATGGACCTGCGGGTGGCGTCGGTCGAGGCGTACGCCGAGCAGGGCGTGACCAGGCTGGTGGTGAGCGCCACCGCAGACGACCCCGCGGCGCAGCGCGCAGAGATGTCGGCGTTCGCGTCCCGGTTCGGCCTCGGGTGAGACCTGTGGTTGGGTCTGCCCGTGCACTGGGGGTTCGTCGGGCAGGCGGTCGGCATGTTCGCCGTCACCAACGTCGACGACCTCGTGCTGCTCGCCCTGTTCTTCGCGCGCGGGGTCGCGTTGCGGGTGGTCGTCGGCCAGTACCTGGGGTTCGGGGTGCTGCTCGCGGTCTCGGTCGTGGGTGCGCTCGGCGCGAGCCTGCTGCCGGAGTCGCTGCTGCCGTGGCTCGGGCTGGTCCCGTTGCTCCTGGGGCTGCGCGCCGCGTGGCAGGTCTGGCGCGCCCGCCGGGACGGTGACGAACCGGACCCGGTGCCCGGTCCGTCCGTGCTCGCGGTCGCGACCGTGACGATCGCCAACGGCGGCGACAACATCGGTGTCTACGTGCCGGTGTTCGCGGTCGCGGGCACGGCCGGTCTCGTCGCGTACGTCGTGGTGTTCCTGGTGCTGGTCGGCGTGTGGTGCGCCGTCGGCCGGTTCCTCGCGACCAGGCCCGTGGTGGCGCGCACGCTGGCGCGCCGGGGCCACGTGGTGCTGCCGGTGGTGCTGGTGGCCGTTGGCCTGCTGATCCTGTTCGGCGTCTGGTGACGAGGGCCTAGGAGAGCTTCGTCGTGCGGGTCGCCACGAGGGCCGCGACCGCGCCCCAGCCGACGAGGACCGCGAACACCGGCCAGCCGGGGACCGCGCCGTCGACGAGCGCGGTGTGCATGCCGTCGGTGAGTGCGCCGGACGGGAGCAGCATGACGACGTCGCCGAGCGCGCCGGGCATCGAGTCCGGCGGTACGACGATGCCGCCACCCAGCAGCAGCACGAACCACACGATGTTGGCGAGCGCCAGCACGACCTCGGCTTTCAGCGCGCCGCCGAGCAGCACACCCAGGGCGCCGAACGACAGGGTGCCGACGAGCACCAGCAGCACGGTCCACGCGAGCCCCACAGGGTCCGGTGACCAGCCCATGACCGCCGCGACCACGCCCAGGACCAGGAGCTGCACCGCGACCACCACGAGCCCGGCGACCGTGCGGCCGGACACCAGCAGCCACCGGGGCAGCGCCGTCGCGGCGAGCCGCTTGAGCACGCCGTAGCGGCGGTCGAACCCGAGCGCGATCGCCTGCCCGGTGAACGCGGACGACATCACCGCCAGCGCGAACACCCTCGGCACCACCGAGTCCACGCGGGGCTCGGGCAGGGGGAAGAAGCCGAGGACCGTGAGGCCGACGAGCAGCAGTACGGGGATCAGCAGCGTGAGGAGGATCTGCTCGCTGTTGCGCAGGGTGAGCATCGCCTCGGTGCGCGCGTGGACGACCAGCATCCGGCCCACCCGGCCGCGGCCGGGCGCCGGCGTGAACGTGCCCGCGGGGAAGGTCGTCGTCATGCCGGCCCCTCGCCCGCTCCGCTGCGCCGGAACGCTCCGCGGGCTCCGCGCCACCGGCGCACTCCGCAGGCGAGCCGCCGGCATGTGGGTCGACGATTCGCTCCGCAAGCTCCGCAAGCTCCGCTCAACGAAGTTCCTTCCCGGTCAGCTCCAGGAACACGTCCTCGAGGCTGCGCCTGCCGACGTGCAGCTCCTCGGCCAGCACTCCCTGCTGCGCGCACCACGCGGTCACCGCGGAGACGACCTGCGGATCGACGCGGCCGGTCAGCAGGTACGCGCCGGGTGTCGGCTCCTGGAGCCTGCAGTCCGCAGGCAGCGCGGTGCACAGCCCGGACAGGTCCAGGCCCGGCCGCGCGCGGAAGCGCAGCTGCGCCGCCTCCGGCTGCTCGGCGGTCAGCTGGCTGGGGCTGCCGTCCGCGACGACCCGGCCGCGGTCGACGATCACGACGTGGTCGGCCAGCTCCTCGGCCTCCTCCATGACGTGCGTGGTCAGCAGCACGCTGACCCCGTCGGTGCGCAGCGCCCGCACGAGCTCCCACACCAGCCGCCGCGCCTGCGGGTCCAGCCCGGCCGTCGGCTCGTCGAGGAACACCAGCTCGGGCCTGCCGACGAGCGCGCACGCGAGCGACAGCCGCTGCTGCTGCCCACCGGAGAGCCGCTTGTACGGGGTGCGCCGCGCCGAGCCGAGCCCGAGCACGTCGATCAGCCAGGCCGGGTCGATCGGGTCGGCCGCGCACGCCGCGACGAGCGCGAGCATCTCCTCCGCCCGCACACCCGGGTACGCCCCACCGCCCTGCGGCATCACGCCGATGCGCGGCCGCAGCCGTTCGTGGTCGGTCGCCGGGTCGAGGCCCAGCACTCGGACCGCACCACCGTCGCGGCGCTGGAAACCCTCACAGATCTCGACGGTCGTGGTCTTGCCGGCACCGTTGGGGCCCAGCAGCGCGAGCACCTGCCCACGGGCCAACCGCAGGCTCAGCCCGTCGACGGCGGTCGTCGCGCCGAAGCGCTTGACCAGCCCCGACACCTCGACCGCTGACTCACTCACGCCGGTAAGGCTATTGCGTGCGTCCGGCGGGGGTCTCGACCGGGGCTGGCGCCTTCCGTCGTGGCCGGGTCGGGATGTGCTTGCGCACGACGAACAGCGCCACCGCCACGACGATCGCCGCCGCCAGGTAGGCGTAGGGCAGCTGGTAGGTGCGGCCGTCGAACGTGTTGCCGGTCGGCGGCAGCGCCACCGCGAACGCCGCGCTGATGGCCGTGGCCGCGGTACGGAACCGGGTGTTGCCCGCCGCGGAGGCCAGCGGGATCGCCGCCCACAGCAGGTACCACGGCTGGACGGTCGCGCCGAGGACGAGGACCGCGCCCATCGCGGCGCCGAGGCCGATCATCGGCCGCAGCCGCCAGCGGAAGCTGTCCAGCAGCAGCTTCGCCGCCAGCAATGGGCCGAGCAGCGTGCCGACCATGCGGCTCACGGTGATCGCCGCGTCGATGTGGTTGCCCAGTCCGAGGATGATCCCGAGCCCGCCCGCGCCGAAGCCCAGCGCGGTCATGGGCGCCATCCAGCTCTTGATCGTGTTGGCGGTGTTCAGCGTCGTGGCCCAGCCGAAGCCAAGGCCGCTGCCGATCGACGTGAGCGCCACGACGGCCAGGAAGATCACCAGGAGTGCGCCAGCCGTGATGAACAGGTGTTTCCACCGGCCACCCCACCGCCGCGCGATCATCACCCCGAGGAACCCCAGCGCCAGCGCGGCCGGGATCTTCACGACCGCGCCCAGCGTGATGACGACGGCGCCGATGCCGTACCAGAGCAGCTCGCCCGGCTGCCACGGCGGATACGGCCCGCCCGGCCCGCAGCGCGGCATGCGCCGCAGGCCCAGCTCGATGCCGACCAGCATGAGCCCGATGGCGAGTGCCTCGTTGTGCACGCCGACGACCAGGTGGAACAGGACCAGCGGGTTCGCCGCGCCGAGCCACAGGGCGCTCACCGGGTTGATGCCGAACCGCCGCGCGAGGCGGGGGAGCGCCCACACGATCATCGCGAACCCGAACAGCGCGAGCAGCCGGTGGAACGCGACGCCCATGACCACGTGGTCACCGGTGAGCCAGGTGATCCCGCGGCCGATGACCAGGAACAACGGGCCGTACGGGGACGGCGTCTCCCGCCACATGGTCGGCACGTTCTTGGTGAGGATGTCGTCGTAGCCGAGCGCGTCGGCAGGGCCGACGGTGTACGGGTCCTCGCCGCGCGCGGCGATCTCGCTCTGCGCGAGGTAGCTGTAGACGTCCTTGCTGAACATCGGGACGGTGAGCACCAGCGGCGCGGTCCACATGACCAGCGTGCGGGCCATCTGCGGCAGCGACACCATCCGCGCGCGGCCGGGCAGCGCCAGCCGTCCGAGCCCCAGCCACGCGAGCACGATCATGAACACGCCCGCGAACGCGATCGCGAGCGACACCGTCGTCATGCGGCTGAAGAGGCCGAACACCGGCAGGCCCCAGACGGGGTTGTTCACCGGCGCGGCACCCGCGCCCAGCGAGCCGACGGCCAGCAGCAGCGCGCCGACCGTGCCGAACCGGCGGATGACGTCGAGCTGCCTTCGCTCGCGCGAGTCCAGAGGCGCGGTGGAGGACGCGGACGAAACAACAGACGTGGACGGCTGCCCGTCCACGTCTGCCTGCGTCACGTCACCCACCGCCACGTGCGGAAGCGTATCGGTCGGGGTGTCCCGTGACTCCGATCACCTCACGGCGGGCCCGCTTTGCCCACGTCCGGGAAATAAGACACACTGGTGTTGTGAAAAACGACCAGCAGCTCTCCGAGGGCCGCACCAGGCATGGTGTGGCGCGGTTGCTGCTGGAACGGGGACCGATCACCGCGGCGGCCGTCGCGGAGACGCTCGGGCTGAGCCCGGCCGCGGTCCGCAGGCACCTCGACTGCCTGGTCGCCGACGGTGAGGCGGGCATGCGTGATGCTCCCACCATCGGCAGGCGCGGTCGTGGGCGGCCCGCGAAGCTGTGGCTCCTGACCGAGGCCGGGCGTGCCCGGTTCGGGCACGCGTACGACGACCTCGCCATCGCCGCCATCCGCTTCGTCGCGGAGTCGGCAGGGGAGGACGCGGTGCGCGAGTTCGCGGAGCGCCGGGTGGCCGCCATGGTCGGCAGGCACCGGGACGAGGTGCTCGGCGAGCAGGGCCCCGCCGACCGCGCGAAGGCCCTCGCGGATGCCCTCACCAGGGAGGGTTACGCTGCGTCGACACGGCGCGTCGGGGCAGGGGAGCAGCTGTGCCAGCACCACTGCCCGGTCGCGCACGTCGCGGCGGAGTTCCCTGAGCTGTGCGAGGTCGAGACGGCGGCGTTCGCCGAACTCCTCGGCACCCACGTGCAGCGGCTCTCCACCATCGCGCGCGGTGACGCCGCGTGCACCACACACGTACCGCTCGGTGGCGCCGAACCACCTGGGCCGGGCGCGGCTGTACCCGATGTTCGCTCCGCAAGCTCCACGACTGTGTCTGATGTTCGCTCCGCAAGCTCCACGAACAACGCTCCCACCACAACCGAAGGGACGCCTTCATGACCACCGCTGCCGAGCAGCGCCTACAGGCCCAGGGCGAAACCCTGGCGGCTATGGGCAACTACGAGTTCGGCTGGGCCGACTCCGACGTCGCTGGTGCCAGCGCCCAGCGTGGCCTCTCCGAGGCCGTCGTCCGGGACATCTCGGCCAAGAAGGGCGAGCCCGAGTGGATGCTGGAGTCCCGGCTCAAGGGACTGCACCTCTTCGACCGCAAGCCCATGCCGAACTGGGGCGCGGACCTGTCGGGCATCGACTTCGACAACATCAAGTACTTCGTGCGCTCCACCGAGAAGCAGGCCGCCAGCTGGGAGGACCTGCCAGAGGACATCAAGAACACCTACGACAAGCTGGGCATCCCGGAGGCCGAGAAGGCCCGCCTGGTGTCCGGTGTCGCCGCCCAGTACGAGTCCGAGGTGGTCTATCACAAGATCAACGAGGAGCTCGAGAAGCAGGGCGTGATCTTCCTCGACACGGACACCGCGCTCAAGGAGCACCCGGAGCTGTTCGAGGAGTACTACGGCTCGGTCATCCCGCACGGTGACAACAAGTTCTCCGCGCTCAACGGCGCGGTGTGGTCGGGTGGCTCGTTCATCTACGTGCCGAAGGGTGTGCACGTCGAGATCCCGCTGCAGGCCTACTTCCGGATCAACACCGAGAACATGGGCCAGTTCGAGCGCACGCTGATCATCGTCGACGAGGGTGCCTACGTGCACTACGTCGAGGGCTGCACCGCGCCGATCTACTCGTCGGACTCGCTGCACTCGGCCGTGGTCGAGATCATCGTGAAGAAGGGTGGCCGGTGCCGCTACACGACCATCCAGAACTGGTCGAACAACGTCTACAACCTGGTCACCAAGCGCGCCAAGGCAGAAGAGGGCGCGACCATGGAGTGGATCGACGGCAACATCGGCTCCAAGGTCACCATGAAGTACCCGTCGGTGTTCCTCATGGGCGAGCACGCCAAGGGTGAGGTCCTCTCGATCGCGTTCGCGGGCGAGGGCCAGCACCAGGACGCGGGCGCCAAGATGGAGCACCTCGCGCCGCACACCTCCTCGACGATCGTGTCGAAGTCGGTGGCGCGCGGCGGCGGCCGGACCTCCTACCGAGGCCTGGTCAAGGTGGCCAAGCGGGCCCACCACTCGAAGTCCACGGTGAAGTGCGACGCGCTGCTGGTCGACCAGATCAGCCGGTCCGACACCTACCCGTACGTGGACATCCGCAACGACGACGTGTCCATGGGCCACGAGGCGACCGTCTCGAAGGTCAGCGAGGACCAGCTGTTCTACCTGATGTCCCGCGGCCTCACCGAGGACGAGGCGATGGCGATGGTCGTGCGTGGCTTCGTCGAGCCGATCGCCCGTGAGCTGCCCATGGAGTACGCACTGGAACTGAACCGGCTCATCGAGCTGCAGATGGAAGGGGCCGTCGGATAGATGAGCCAGGCAACACAGACACCGCACTCGCACGGGGCGGTGGTCCCCGCCTCGTCCCGGGCCGAGCAGTTCGCGTCCTTCGACGTGGCCGCGTTCGAGGTCCCGAGTGGGCGCGAGGAGATCTGGCGCTTCACGCCGACGAAGCGGCTTCGCGGCCTGCACGACGGTTCCGCGGTCGCGAACGGTGAGCTTTCTGTCGAGGTCGACGGTCTGGACGTGCGGGTCGAGACCGTCGGCCGCGACGACTCCCGGCTCGGCCAGGGCGGTACCCCGGCCGACCGGATCGCGGCGCAGGCCTACAGCTCCTTCGAGCAGGCCACGGTCATCACCGTGCCGAAGGAGACCCAGGCCGCCGTCACCACCGTGACCGTCACCGGGCCCGGCGAGGGCCAGGTGGCCTACGGGCACCTGCAGATCCGCGCCGAGCAGTTCGCCGAGGCCGTCGTGGTGATCGACCACCGCGGCAGCGGCACGGTCGCCGACAACGTGGAGATCGTCGTCGGTGACGGCGCCAAGCTCACCGTGGTCAGCGTGCACGACTGGGCCGACGACGCGGTGCAGGTCTCGGCGCACCACGCGAAGCTCGGCCGCGACGCGACGCTGCGGCACCACCTGATCGCACTCGGCGGCGACCTGGTGCGCGTCAGCCCGACCGTGGTCTACGCGGGCCCCGGCGGCGACGCCGAGCTGAACGGTCTCTACTTCGCCGACAGCGGGCAGCACATCGAGCTGCGGACCTTCGCCGACCACGCGCAGCCCAACTGCAAGTCCAACGTGGTCTACAAGGGCGCGTTGCAGGGCAAGGACGCACGCACCGTCTGGATCGGCGACGTGCTGATCCGCGCGGCGGCCGAGGGCACCGAGACCTTCGAGCTGAACCGGAACCTGGTGCTCACCGAGGGTGCGCGCGCCGACTCGGTGCCGAACCTGGAGATCGAGACCGGCGAGATCGCCGGTGCCGGCCACGCCAGCGCCACCGGCCGGTTCGACGACGAGCAGCTGTTCTACCTGCAGGCCCGCGGCATCCCCGAGGGCGTCGCGCGCAGGCTCGTCGTCCGCGGGTTCTTCCACGAGCTGCTGATGAAGATCGCCGTGCCGGAGATCCGGGAGCGCCTGGAAGCCGCGATCGAGGCGGAGCTCGAGGCGGTCGGGGTATGACCCGCGCGTGTTCGCTGTCCGAACTGGATGACGGGAAGCCATTCGGCGTCGAGATCGACGACGTCGAGGTGGTGCTCGTCCGCCAGGGGGACATCGTGCACGCGCTGCGGGACGAGTGCAGCCACGCCACGCTCTCATTGTCCGAGGGCGAGGTGACCCGCAAGGGCATCGAGTGCTGGCTGCACGGCTCCTGCTTCGACCTGCGCACCGGACAACCGTCGTCACTGCCCGCCACCGAGCCGGTCGACGTGTTCGGCGTCGAGATCCGTGACGGTGACGTGTACGTCGACGTCACCACCACCACGAACTGACTTGTAACACCAAGGAGAAAGCACAAGAGATGGCCACGCTGGAGATCAAGGATCTGCACGTCTCGGTCAACACCGACGAGACCGCCAAGGAGATCCTGTCCGGGGTCAACCTGACGATCAACTCGGGCGAGACGCACGCGATCATGGGCCCGAACGGGTCCGGCAAGTCCACCCTGTCCTACGCCATCGCCGGGCACCCCAAGTACGAGGTGACGGGCGGCGAGGTGCTGCTGGACGGCGAGGACGTGCTGGCGCTGTCCGTCGACGAGCGCGCCCGCGCGGGCCTGTTCCTCGCCATGCAGTACCCGGTCGAGGTCCCCGGCGTGTCCATGTCGAACTTCCTGCGCACCGCGGCGACCGCGGTCCGTGGCGAGGCCCCCAAGCTGCGCCACTGGGTCAAGGAGGTCAAGGAGGCCATGGCCGACCTGGACATCGACCCGGCCTTCGCCGAGCGCTCGGTGAACGAGGGCTTCTCCGGCGGTGAGAAGAAGCGCCACGAGATCCTGCAGCTCGCGCTGCTCGCGCCGAAGATCGCGATCCTCGACGAGACCGACTCCGGCCTGGACGTCGACGCGCTGCGTGTCGTGTCCGAGGGCATCAACCGCGTCAAGGCCGGTGGCGAGGTCGGCATCATGCTGATCACCCACTACACCCGCATCCTGCGCCACATCACGCCGGACTTCGTCCACGTGTTCAGCGGCGGGCGGATCGTCGAGTCGGGCGGCGCGGAACTGGCCGACCAGCTCGAGGAGCACGGCTACGTCCGGTTCACCGGCAAGCAGGAGCCGGCCGCGATCGGCTGACCTGCCCCACGAGACGAGGTTCCCGGATGACCACCACAGCCGCATCCCTCGACGTCGAGACGATCCGCAAGGACTTCCCGATCCTGTCCAGGCTGGTGCACGGCGACAAGCCGCTGGTGTACCTGGACAACGCGGCGACGTCGCAGAAGCCGCGCCAGGTGCTCGACGCGATCGTCGACTACTACGAGAAGCACAACGCCAACGTGCACCGCGGCATCCACACGCTTGCCGAGGAGGCCACCGCGCTGTACGAGGGCGCGCGTGACAAGGTCGCCGAGTTCATCGGCGCGCCGAGCCGCGACGAGGTCATCTTCACCAAGAACTCGTCCGAGGCGATGAACCTGATCGCCCGCGTGCTCGGCGAGGCGGGCCCCGGCTACCGCATCGGTCCCGGTGACGAGATCGTCATCACCGAGATGGAGCACCACAGCAACATCGTGCCGTGGCACATGCTCGCCGAACGGACCGGCGCGACGGTCAAGTGGTTCCAGATCACCGACGACGGCCGCCTCGACCTGTCCACACTGGACTCGGTGATCACCGAGCGGACGAAGATCGTGTCGATGGTGCACGTGTCGAACCTGCTCGGCACCATCAACCCGGTCGAGAAGGTCGTCAAGCGGGCCCGTGAGGTCGGCGCGCTGGTGCTGGTGGACGCGTCGCAGTCGGCGCCGCACATGCCGCTCGACGTGGCCGCGCTCGGCGCCGACTTCGTGGCCTTCACCGGTCACAAGATGCTCGGCCCGACCGGCATCGGTGTCCTGTGGGGACGGTTGCCGCTGCTCCAGGAGCTGCCGCCGTTCCTCGGTGGCGGCGAGATGATCGAGGTCGTCACCATGGAGCGGTCGACCTTCGCGCAGCCGCCGCACAAGTTCGAGGCCGGCACCCCGCCGATCGCCGAGGCGGTCGGGCTCGGTGCGGCCGTGGACTACCTGACGGCCGTCGGCATGGACCGCATCGCCGCACACGAGCACGAGCTGACCACCTACGTGCTCGACGCGCTGTCCGCCGTGGACGGTGTGCGGATCATCGGTCCGGCGACCGCCGAGGACCGGGTCGCGGAGGTGTCGTTCACGTACGCCGGGATCCACCCGCACGACGTGGGCCAGGTGCTGGACGAGCAGGGCATCGCCGTGCGCGTCGGACACCACTGCGCGCGGCCCGCCGTGGTGCGGTACGGAATTCCGGCGACCACCAGAGCGTCGTTCTACCTGTACAACACGACCGCTGAGGCGGACGCGTTGGTCAAGGGTCTGGCGCAGGTGAAGAAGGTCTTCGGATGAACCTCGAGTCCATGTACCAGGAGATCATCCTGGACCACTACAAGAACCCGCACGGCCGCGGCCTGCGCGAGCCGTACGACGCCGAGTCGTTCCAGGTCAACCCGACCTGCGGCGACGAGGTGACGCTGCGCGTGGCGGTCACGGGCAGCAACGGCGAGGCCAAGGTTACCGACGTGTCCTACGAGGGCCAGGGCTGCTCGATCAGCCAGGCGTCCACGTCGGTGCTGACCGACCTGGTCACCGGCCGCACCGTCGACGAGGCCATGACGACCATGGACGCGTTCGTCGAGATGGTGCAGAGCCGGGGCAAGATCGAACCGGACGAGGACGTGCTCGAGGACGGCGTCGCGTTCGCGGGCGTCGCGAAGTACCCGGCACGCGTGAAGTGCGCGCTGCTCGGGTGGATGGCGTTCAAGGACGCGGTGGCCAGGGCGAACGGAGGAACAGCATGAGCAACACCGAAGAAGCCGAGGTCGAGCGCGGCGTCGGGTCGTTGCCCGAACCGCCGGCGCCGACCGCGGACGTGGCCGCGATCGAGGACCTCGAGGAGGCCATGCGCGACGTCGTCGACCCCGAGCTGGGCATCAACGTCGTCGACCTCGGCCTCGTGTACGACATCCGCGTCGAGGACGACAACACCGCGACGATCGACATGACGCTGACGTCCGCGGCGTGCCCGCTGACCGACGTGATCGAGGACCAGACCCGGGCCGCGTTGACCGCGGGCCCCGGCGGCGGCCTCGTCGGCGACTTCCGGATCAACTGGGTCTGGATGCCGCCGTGGGGCCCGGAGAAGATCACCGACGACGGCCGCGAGCAGCTGCGGGCACTCGGCTTCACCATCTAGTTCTGTCATCTGGTTCCGCGACGAAAGCCGCGCTGGACGTTGTCCGGCGCGGCTTTCGCATGTCACGAAACGGTCACCGGACGTACCGCGACGCGTTCATCGATCTCGCCAGCCTCGCGGTCACGATCGGCTCGCTGGTGCCGGATGCCGTGCGGATACTGGAGATCGGCTGCGGTGACGGCGCGATGGCGGCGGCGTTGCGCCGCGTCCTGCCCGGTGCTGCGCGGACCGGTGGGTGTCGGGCGACGCCACGGTCCGGTTCATGCCGAGACCGGACATCGACGGGCTCCTCGACCGTGCGTTCCCCGGTTGGCCGCGCACGTGCGAGGCCAGGATCCCACCCCGGCGCGCGAACGTGCTGGTGCCGCCGCGGCGGCCGTGACGCTCACCAGGTGTCGCAGGACTTGAGTGTCCGTTCCTGAAAACCCTTGTCCAGCATGGCTTTCGCGTCCGGTGGCGCGTCCACAGAGGTCAGCCGGTCGCTGATCTCACCGGTGATGTTCGCGTCGACCGCGCCCCGGTTCGCCATCGCACCACTCGCGATGCCCGCCATGCAGGTGGCCTGTTGCGCGAGCTTGGCCTCGGCGTCGTCGGTGGTGGCGGCCAGTTCGGACAGCCCGGTCGCGAACTGGAGCGCGCGGGCGTACTCGCGGAGGAGCACCCCGAAGTAGCGGCCGGGGTAGCGGCCGTTCTGCTCGGTGTCGCGCAGGTGCGCGGGTGTCATGTAGACGGTCCCGTCGCACTGGGTCGATGGGCGGTCCGGCGTGATCTCCCCGCACGACCGGGTCTGCACGGGACCGGTGACGGTGACGACCTCGATGGTGGCTCGCAGCCCGGCCTCGTCGAGCACCCCGCGCCAGGCGCTGTCGGCACAGGTCTTGGCGGCGGCGTAGAAGGCGGCCTGCCGGTCGTCGGCCAGGTCGAACCGGGGGAGGGCGCAGGTCGCGTCGGCCATCCGGGCGGTGGACGTCGAGAGCGGGTGGTCGGCCGGGCTTTCCTGTGGCTGCTCGGTCGGCGCGGAGGTCGGTGGCGCGCTACCGGTGATGTCGGGGATGGCCTGGGTGGGTTTGGCCGTACCCGCGACCTCCCGGGTCGGCCGCACGACGGTGGCGAGCGCCGCGGCCGCGATCAACGCGACGACGAGGACCACGGCCGCGCCGAGCGCGATGTAGTAGGCCGGGCGGCGGGCCGGTGGCGGGGGCTCGGGGGTGTCGGGACGCCAGACGAGGTCGGTGGGCGGGGGTGGGAGCAGCTCGTCGAGGGGCCAGCTCGCCACCGTGGGCCCGGTGGTGGTGGGCGACTCGTCGACGACGGCCATGGTCGGGCCGTCGGGGGCGGCCTCGGGGAGGGTGGTCTCGTCGACCGGGGTGGCGACCGACTGGTCGTCGGGCCAGACCGGGCGCGACACGGCGAGAGTGACGTCGTCCGCCGAGGCGTCGGACCGGTTCGCGACCGGTGCGGGCTCGGCGACCGTGACTTCGGCGACTGTGGCATCGGCGACTGTGAGGTCGGCGGGCGGGGGTTGGTCGGGCCAGGGCACGGTCGGCCCGGGCTCGTCGCGCGGAGCGGCGGGCGGGTCGCTCGACCACGTCGAGGGCGGTGGAGTGGGAGCGGCGGCAGCCACCGGAGTGGCGCCATCTTGGGCGCTGGGCCAGGGCCTGGGGTCGGCGATGGTGGCCTCGTCTCGCGGAGCGGGCTCCGCGAGCGTGGCGTCATCCGCCGGGGTGGTCGCCTGACCGTCGGGCCGGGACGGGGGTGGAGCCGGGTCGGCAAGCGTGGGTTCGTCCGGCGGGGTGGCGGGGAGAGTGGGCTCTTCCGGGGCGGGGCCGTGGAGGTGGCCGGTCGACGGGCCCATCACCGTGGGGCCGTCGATGGGTGGCCGGTGTGGCTGCCCGTCCTGTTCGTCAGTCATCCTCGCCTCGTTCTGCGGACCGTAGTGCAGCGTAGCGTCCTGGCTCCCTCCTGCGAGTGATCTCCGCCGGTCGTGTGGGGGAGGGCCGGCGCGGGCCGGTCTGCCAGGATCGTCACCGTGACGGCTGTTCTCGACGTGGTGCTTGGCCCGGTGGTCCGCCCGTCGACCTACCGGCGATGGGTGTTCCTGATCCTGGGCGGTGCCGTGCTGGTGCCGTTCATGCTGATCGTGGGCATGGTGTTGCCCTCGCTGATGCCGGCCGCCTTCCAGGACCAGACCCTGCTGGTCGTCGCGTTGTCGCTGGTGCTGGTCGTCGGGGTCATGGTGCTCATGTCGCTCATCCCCGCCGTGCGGGTCATCGAGGGGACCGCCGCCCTGGAGCTGCTCGGTGACGGCGTGCCCGAGCAGGCCACCCGGGTCTCCCTGTCGTGGACGTCGCGAGCGCGGTTCGCGGGCTGGTTCGTCATCCACCTGCTGGTCGGCGGGGTGCTCTCGGTCCTCACCCTCACCGTGCCGCCGGCCGTGGTCCTCACGTTCTTCGCGCCGTTCCTCGGGCAGGTCGACATCCTCGGCCTGGCCATCGGGACACCGCGCGGGTGGGCGGGGGTCTGGGTGCCGCTCGCCGGGCTGGCCGCGTTGCTCGTGCTCGTCCACCTCGTCGTCGGGGCGGCCGTGCTCGCCACCCGTGCCGCGCCCTTCCTGCTCGGGCCCACCGCCGCCGAGCGGCTCGCCGAGCTGGAGCAGCGCACCGAGCAGCTGGCCGAACGCAACCGGCTCGCGCGCGAGCTGCACGACTCGGTCGGGCACGCGCTGTCCGTCGTCACCATCCAGGCCAGCGCCGCGGGCCGGGTCCTCGACAGCGACCCCGAGTTCGCGCGCACCGCCCTGTCGGCCATCGAGGAGTCGGCCCGCGCGGCGCTCGCCGACCTCGACCACGTGCTCGGGCTGCTGCGCGAGGGCCAGTCCGCCGCGCGTCCGCAGTGGACGCTCGCGAACCTGCCGAACCTCCTGGAACAGACCAGGATCGCCGGTGTCACCGTCGAGTCCACCGTGGAGGGATCACTCGACGGGGTGCCGCCCGCGGTGTCCCGCGAGGCGTACCGGATCGTCCAGGAGGGACTCACGAACGTCCTGCGGCACGCGGGCAAGGTGCCCGTCGAGCTGCGGCTCTCCGCCGCCGACGACCGGCTCGAGCTCGACCTCTCCAACCCCATCCACGAACACGGGACCAAGCCGAGGGCGGGTGGCGGGCACGGCCTGTCCGGCATGCGCGACCGCGTGCGGGTCCTGCGTGGACAGATGACCGCCGGGCCCGATCAGGGGCGCTGGCTCGTGCAGGTAAGAATTCCACTGAGGACGGTGCGCGAATGACGGACGGCAAGACGACGGTGATGCTCGTCGACGACGAGGAGCTCATCCGGGCCGGACTGCGGGCGATCATCAACGCGGAACCCGACCTGACCGTCGTCGGCGAGGCGGGGGACGGTGCCGAGGTCCTGCCGCTGGTGGTGAAGCTGCGCCCGGACGTCGTGCTGATGGACGTGCGCATGCCCGCCGTCGACGGCATCCAGGCCAGCAAGCACATCCTCGAGACCGTGACCGAACCGCCGAAGATCCTCGTCGTCACGACGTTCGAGAACGACGACTACGTCTACGACGCGCTCCGCGCCGGTGCCAGCGGGTTCCTGCTCAAGCGGACCCGGCCCGAGGACATCGTGCGTGCCATCCGGATGGTCGTCAGCGGGGAGTCGCTGCTGTTCCCGTCCGCGATCCGGGCGCTCGCCGCGGCGCACGGCGGCGGGCGGGCGAAAGGGCTGTCGCACACCGGGCTCACCGACCGCGAGGCCGAGGTGCTGCGCCTGATGGCGACCGGGCTGTCCAACGTGGAGATCTCGGAGCGGCTGTTCGTCAGCGTGCAGACCGTGAAGACGCACGTGGGGAACGTGCTCGCGAAACTGGGTGCGCGCGACCGCACCCAGGCGGTGATCCTCGCCTACGAGACCGGGTTCGTCACGCCTGGCTGACGGTTTCCGTCCGCGCGTCCAGCTCCCGCTGGTAGTAGCCGATCTTCGCGCGGATGTGTTCCTGCTCCACCCGCAGGTGCGCGATCTTCTCGTCGATGTCCCGGTCGTGCTCGCGCAGCACCTCGAGCCGCTCCGCGACGGTCTCGTCCCCGCCGCGCGCCAGCTCGGCGTACCGCACCATCCGCTGGATCGGCATGCCCGTGTCGCGCAGGCAGCGCAGGATCCGCAGCCACGCCACGTCCCCCTCGGTGAACACCCGCTGTCCGCCCGAGTTGCGCGCGATGTCGTCGAGCAGGCCGATCCGCTCGTAGTAGCGCAGGGTGTCAAGGCTGAACCCGGTCTGCTCGGCGACCTGACCCGGTGAGTAGCGCTGCATGGGGTCGATCCTAGGCGCCGACGGCGTGATCGCGACCGCGAAGCACGTCGACGCGGTCGGAGCCGGGCCGTCCGAGCACCCAGCTCGACCTCGGCACCGCCTTCGCCCGCTGCTTGAGCGGCGCCAGCAGCCGCGACGCGTCCCGGTGGGACCCGACCGAGCCGACCGCGCACACCAGCGACGCGAGCGACACGGTCACCGTCGTGTCGTCCACCCGCCACGCGCGGTCCACGACCTCGGTGGCGAGCGTGCCGACCTCGTCGACGTCGGTGACCACGAGGAAGTCGTCGCCGCCGACGTGCGCGACCCGGGTGCCAGCCAGCCTCGCGGCCAGGTCCGACAGCGCGCGGCCCAGCGCGCGGATCAGGTCGTCGCCCGCCGCGAACCCCTTCGTGTCGTTGACGGTCTTGAACCTGTCCACGTCGAGCCAGCTCACGACGAACATCTCCGCGCGTTCGATGCGCCGGTCGAGCTCGCGGGTCACCTCGCCGGTGCCGGGCAGTCGCGTGAGCGGGTTGAGGGCGACCGCCTGCTCGACCTTCGCCTCCGCGACCCCGCGCATCACCTCGGTGAGCCGGACGATCCCGGCGCACCGCCCGACCGGGTCGACCACGACCACGTCGTCGCCGGCGCGGGAACCCTCGGTCTCGCCTGCCGCCTCCAGCAGCTGGATGCTCGAGGCGTCCGCGCGGATGGTGCGCGGCGCGTCCGCGTGCCGGGCCGCGGGCCTGCTCGCGTGCAGCGCGTGTCCGTACGGTCCGGTGACGGCGAGCAGGAACCGGTTGCGGGACAGCGTCCACCTCGGCCGGCCCCCGGAGTCGATCAGCACCACACCGCTGACCTCGGGCGAGTCGACGAACACCTGCCGGACCTCCTCGGAGGTCGCCGACTCGGGCAGCGTCACCGCCGGGTGGACCAGGTCGGCGACCAGCGGTCCGCCGGGACCGACCGGCAGCCCGTCCAGCCGGGTGACCTCCGGGGTCACGTAGGCCGGTGTGCCGTGCTGTGCCGCCGCCATCAGGTTCCCCTGCGCCACCGGCACACCCAGCCTGCTGAGCACGGCGAGCTGGTCCTCCGACTCGACCCCGACCGCGGCGAGCCGGATGCCGGTGCGGCTCGCGAGGTGGCCGAGCGCCTCGATCAGCGCCACCACGGCCGGGTTGTCCGGTACGCCCGCCAGGAGGTACGCGTCGAGCTTCACCATGTCCGGCAGCGCGTCCGCGACGATCGACAGCGGCAGGTCGCCGTCGCCCGCGCCGTCGAACGCGACGCGAAAACCCTGCTGCCGCAACGCCTTCAGCCCGTCGAGCAGCGCATCGCGGGACAGGCCGCCGAACGGCGGGGTGACCTCGACGGTCACGTCGGCCGGCTGGCGCCCGGTGGCGCGCAGCGCGGGGAGCAGCGGGTCGAGCAGCTCGTCCGGCCGGGTCGCGGTCTTCGCGAGGACGTTCACGTGCAGCGGCACCTCGGCCGTGGTCGCCGCCCGGACCGCCCCGGCCGCGAGTGCGGCGTCGACCTCGACGAGCCGGTCCGCACGGGCGGCGTCGCGCAGCACGTCGTGCACGGTGCCGTGCTCCGGGCGGGCCAGGGCTTCGAGTGCGAGCAACCGTCCCGTGCGTGTCGACAGCATGGGCTGGAAGGCGTAGGAAACTCCCGGCACGGGGGCCACGGCCCCATCCTCGTCATCCGGCCCGGCTTGGTCAGCTCATGTCACCCAGTGTTCATGTCGGTGGGTGCCACATCACCGGATCGGTGGAACCGGAGGCGATCCGAGTGCCCGCTACCTCGCCAACCAGCGCGCGTACTGCTGCCGGTCCGCTTTCACCACCTTCGCACGGTCGGTCACCGAGAGTGAGAACCAGTCCGGTCTCAGCTGCTGCGGCGACTCGGCCCACATGAGCACGTCGCGGTGGTCCTGGCACGCGGTATCGACGTAGTGCAGGGGTGAGTCGCGGCGGTCCTCGTCGCAGAGCTTCAGGATCGCGAGGTGGACCCGCAACCGCTCCGGCCCGGCGTAGCCGTCGAGCTGGCGCTGGATGTCGGCGGGGTCCGCGTCGGGGAAGACTTGCCCGATCTTGGTCAGGAGCTTGGCAGGTGTCATGGCTTGATCATCTTCCGGCGGAGGTGAGCTGGGGCGACGCGGAACAGCGCGGCCATGGCGGCGGCCGTCCCAGCCGGATCCGTGCGCCCGGACAGGTAGGCGCGCTGGTGGCGGGTGGGCAGCGCGAAGAACAGGTCGAAGAACTCCTCGTGCTCGGCGGGGGAGAGGCTCAGCAGGGTCGCCAGGCCACGCAGCCGCAACCGGTACACGAGGCGCGCCCGCCACGGCCAGATGACACGCCGCACCGCCCGCTGACCTCGCTCGATCGTGTCGGCGACCGCGGGCGCGAGCAGGAACGTGTCCGCGACCGAGAACCCGGTGGCCGGGTGGACGAGCCCGGCGGCGGCACCGAACGGGATCGCGCCCCGCGCCCACACGGACGGCGGTGGGACGTCGACGGGGAACCGGACCCGCTCGACCGGCCCGCTCACCGCGCCCACCCGCGCGTGGAGGCGGTCCCGCAGCTCCGCGAACCCGAGACCGGGGTCGCGGGCCAGGCTCGTCTCCTCCAGCAGCACCTGCCCGTCGGGCAGCGGGATCGCGTAGAGGAACGTGGCCGGGCCGTCGGCGGGCTGCCGCCAGTCCATGAAGACGGCGTCGTGCGGTCCGGGGACGACCACCCCGTACGCGGTCTGCTCCACACCCCCGCGCCGCGCACCGGTCGCGTCGAACACCACGCCGTGGCGCACCTCGCCGGTGGTGAGGGTCGCCGACGTGGCGGTCAGCGCGGTCGCGCGGGCCCGCACCACCTCGATGCCGGGATGCGCGCACGCGGTCAGCACCGACTCGTTGTCCAGCACCGCGTACTCGCGCGGCAGCCACCGCCCGCCACCCCGCACGCGGGTGGTCACCCACCGCGCCCCCGGCGGCAACACGGACACCTCGTCGGCCCACATCCCGTAGGTCGCGCGCCAGCCGTGCCCTGGTGCGACGAGCGTGACGGCCAGTCCGCGCCGCGCGCACGCCGACGCGAGCGCCCACCCCGCCGGCCCGCCACCCACCACGACCACGTCACCCACCGGCCGATCCCACTACACGGGAACCGGGCCGCGACGCGCGCGAGCCCACCACGGCGGGGCTCCGCGCCGGGAGACCTGCCCGTCCGGTGCAGCACCCCGGGACCGGCGGGCGCCCAAGCTAAGGTCTTCCGCATGGCTGATCAGGTCGACCCCAGGGAGGCACGTCGTTCGGAGCGGTCCTCGGGCCCCGAGTCCGGTGACCTCGCGGCGAGCCCGTACCGCGTCGACCGGGACCGCGTCGTCGCGTCACCGTTCTTCGCGCGGCTCGGCGGCGTCACCCAGGTCGTCAGCGCGTCCGGGTCGGGCCTCCTCCACAACCGCCTGACCCACAGCCTCAAGGTCGCCCAGGTGGCCCGCGCCATCGCGGAACGACTCCGCGCCGACCCCGTGGCCGCGCCCGTGCTCGACAAGCTCGGCGGCTGCGACCCGGACGTGGTGGAGGCCGCGGGCCTGGCCCACGACCTCGGCCACCCACCGTTCGGCCACCTCGGCGAGCAGGTGCTCGACCGCCTCGCCCGGCACCGCTTCAGCCTCCCCGACGGGTTCGAGGGCAACGCGCAGAGCCTGCGGATCGTCACCACCACCGACACCGGCGGACCCACCGCCGTCGGTCTCGACCTCACCGCCGCGGTCCGCGCGGCCATGCTCAAGTACCCGTGGACCCGCCTGTCCCATCCCGACCCGCACCCGAGGCACATGGCCGCGCCGCCGCGGGGCGCGTCCGAACCGGTCGAGGAGCCGGGCACCGGGTCGAGCAAGTTCTCCGTGTACGTCACCGAGCTCGACGACATGGCGCAGTCGCGGGCCGCGTTCACCGGCCGGCTCGCGAGCTGGCAGCAGACCGTCGAGGCGTCGGTCATGGACACCGCCGACGACATCGCGTACGCGATCCACGACCTCGAGGACTTCCACCGCATCGGCGTGCTGCAGCACGCGCCGGTCGCGGCCGAACTGGGTTACTGGCTCACGAACGCGCTCGGGCTGGCCGGGCTCTCCGACGAAACTCTCGCCGCGCAGGCCCGCCGCCCCGGCCACTCACTCGAACAGCTCCGCCGCCGCATGCACCGCCGCGACGCGTGGGTGGTCGACGACGACGCGTTCGTCGCCGCGGTGTCCAGGGTCCGCGCCGAGCTGGTCGACGCCATGCTCGACACCCCGTTCGACGGTTCGGCCGAGGCGGAGCAGGCGGTCGCGCGGTTCTCGTCGGTGTGGACCGTCCGGCTCGTCGACGGTATGAGCGTCGTGCTGGACCCGCCCACCCGCTCCGGGCACGTCATGCTCGCGCCGGCGCAGTGGCACGAGGTGCAGGTGCTGAAGTTCGTCCACCGCCGCTTCGTGCTGCTGCGGCCGGATCTCGCGCTGCACCAACGAGGACAGGCCGCGCTGCTGACCTCGCTCGTGGAGGCGCTCGAACAGTGGCTTTCCGACCGGCACGAGTCGAACCGGCTGCCGAGGCGACTCGGTGACCTCGTCGAGCTGGCCTCGACGGAGTACCGCGCACTCGCCGCGACCGATATGTCCACTCTGGTCGGAGCGACCGGTGAGCCACCGCAGGGCGAGCACGGAATCCGGGAACTGGCAAGGGGACGCGCTGTGATCGATTTCGTCGCGTCCCTCACGGACAGTCAGGCCGCGACCCTGCTCGACGCCCTGTCCGGGCGCAGCGCACAGCCCTGGTCCGACGCCTTCGTCCTGTAAGTCGTACACAGACGGCAACTGTTAACACACATGGAGTGTGGTTGGGCCGAATGGCCGCTGTGTCAGAAAGGTTCTGACCATACCTTGGGGCGGCCGGGGGGCACCCGGCACTGGGCGTCGTGAGTCGGGGCACGGCCTGGCATTTCGCGGAGGAAGTCCGTGCGTATACCTGCACACGCATCCCGAAGATCCCGAGTCCTCCTGACGAGCACGGCGGTGTTGCTCGCGGTCGTGGGGCTCGCAAGTCCGGCCGCGGCGGCGCCGCCGCCCGAGGACCAGCAGATCTCCGCGGAGAAGAACGCGGCGAACCAGATCGCCGCGCTCCAGAGCATCAAGAAGAGCCTGACCGCCGCAGAGGCCAAAGTGGACTCGCAGCTGGTCGTGGCCGCGCGGATGAGCAAGAACCGGGCGACGAGCAGCGCGGTCCCGTTGCTGGACAACGGAGTCGAGGCCACCTCGGCAGGCAAGGTGCTCGTCGACATCAGGGCGACCGTCAGCGACGGCCTCCTGAAGGACCTCGCCAATGCGGGCGCCGGCGTGAAGTCGGTGTCGGAGCGGTACGGCACGGTGCGGGCCGAGGTACCGCTGTCCGCCGTCACCGCGATCGCGGCACGCAAGGACGTCCGGATGGTCGAGGAAGCCGGCGGTGCCATGACCGCCCGCGAGGTCGACCGGAACGACAAGCGCAAGCCGGAGTCCAAAGAGGAGAAGGCGGCGCGGATCGAGCAGAACACGCGGGAGGCGCTCACCGAGCGTGCCGGCGCCATCGACAGCGAGGGCAACCGGGCGCACAACGCCGACTCCGCGCGCGCCGACATCGGCGTCACCGGCATCGGCGTGAAGATCTGCGCGCTGTCCGACGGCATCGACTCGCTCGCCACGTCACAGGCGGCCGGGGAACTGCCCGCGGTGGACGTGCTGACCGGCGAGGCGGGCGGCGGTGACGAGGGCACCGCGATGCTCGAGATCATCCACGACGTGGCCCCCGGTGCGGAGCTGGGCTTCGCGACGGCGTTCAACGGCGACGCGAGCTTCGCGGACAACATCCGCGCGCTGCGCTTCGACCTCGGCTGCGACATCATCGTCGACGACATCATCTACTTCGCCGAGCCGTACTTCCAGGACGGCATCATCGCCCAGGCCGCGAACGACGTGATCGCCGACGGCGCGCTGTTCTTCTCCTCCGCGGGCAACGAGGGCAACGTCGTCGACGGCACCTCCGGCCACTGGGAGGGCCAGTACGTCAACTCCGGGCAGGTCGTCGGCAAGTTCGCCGGCTACGCCCACGACTTCGACCCCGGTCCCGGCACGCAGGTCTTCAACCCGTTGTCGAGGGAGTCCGCGAACGTCCCGGTGATCCTGAACTGGGCCGACCCGCAGGACGCGTCCGCCAACGACTACGACCTGTACCTGCTGGACTCGGCCGGCAACGTCCTGTCGCAGAGCCAGAACTACCAGACCGGCGTCCAGGACCCGTACGAGCGGGTGCAGACCCCGTCGTTCGGTGGTGCCGGGATGAAGGTCGCGGTCGTGAAGTTCACCGGCGAGGACAAGTACCTGTCGCTGTCGGCCCTGCGGGGCCGGTTCTCCGACCAGGCGACGCTGAAGGCGTTCGTCACGCCGGGTGTCACGTTCGGCCACTCCGCAGCGCGGGGCGCGTTCTCGACGGCCGCGGCGCCGGCCAAGGACCCGCTGCCGTTCGACCTGGAGACCGGTGACCCGGCCAACCCGGCAGGCCCGTTCCCGAACGCCTACGACGCCACCTCGAAGCTCGAGCGGTTCACCTCGGACGGCCCGCGCAAGATCTTCTTCGAGGCCGACGGCACGCCCATCCCGGGTGGCGAGGTGCGGCAGAAGCCGGACCTCACCGCCGCGGACGGCGTGCGCACCAGCGTCAACGGGTTCGACCCGTTCTACGGCACCTCGGCGGCGGCCCCGCACGCGGCGGCCATCGCGGGTCTCGTGCTCTCCGGCAACCCGGGCATCGACCCCGAGGAGGTGCGGGAAGCGCTGACCAGCACGGCGATCGACATCGGCGAGGCGGGCGTGGACAACCGCAGCGGCCACGGCGTGATCCTCGCCGACCGGGTGCTCGGCTACACCGGTGCCAGCCCGCAGCCGCTCGCGGTCGCGGAGACGCCGAAGGTGACGCCGGACTCCGGCAGCGAGTACCTGCGGCCGGGTGACACCGCGACGGTGTCCCTGCCGGTGACCAACGTCGGTGACGGCACCGCGGTGTCGACGAGCGTCGTGCTCACCACCTCGACCCCGGGCGTGACCGTGACCCCGCGCGCCCAGTCCTACGGCACGATCGCGCGTGGCGACACCGTGGTGAAGGACTACCGGATCAGCGTGCCCGCCTCGCACGAGGTGGGTGTGCCGGTCCAGTTCGCCACCAGGGTGACGTTCGCGGGTGTGCTCTCGCCGCGCACGTCGACGTTCTCGGTGGGTGTCGGGCAGCCGTCGGACGAGGTGCAGACCTTCGCCTACGGTGGTGCGCCGATCGCGATCCCCGACAACAGCGCGGTGGGCGCGTCGGTCGCGATCCCGGTGTCCGGCCTCGGCCGGGCGTCGAAGATCTCGGTGTCGATCGACGGCACGACGTGCAACACCACGCCGGGCTCGACGACGGTGGGCATCAACCACACCTATGTCGGTGACCTGGTCGGCACGCTGACCTCGCCGAGCGGTGCGACCGCGACGCTGTTCAGCCGCAACGGTGGCAGCGGCGACAACCTGTGCCAGGTCGTGTTCGACGACGCCGCCGCGGCTCCGATCTCGTCGGTGACCTCGTCGAACGCGCCGTTCACCGGCACGTGGCGCCCGACGACGTCCGTCGACGCGCTGATCGGCGCGCCCGCGGACGGTTCGTGGACGCTGCTCGTGGCGGACCGGGCGGGTGCCGACACCGGCACGCTGCGCGCGGTCTCGTTGCACCTCAACGGTTACGTGTAAACCGGTAGTTCGTTCGGCCGCCCGCCGGTGTCATGCCGGCGGGCGGCCGCTTTTGTGCTACTGCACCTGCGTGAGCTTGATGTTGTCCTTCGGGACGCGGATCGTCCACTCCTGGCTGTGCCCCGTGGTGCGGCTCTGCTCGGTCTCCGACGTGTACTCGCCGCCGATCTTGATGACCTTGAACTCGATGCCGGCCGAGCCGGTCACCCCCGCCTTCTCCGCCGCGGTCTGCGAGTCCGACGCGGTGACGGTGATGTCCTGGAACCCTTGCGCGGCACGGAACTTGACCGCGTCACCGGTGACCGCGAAGTCACCTGAGCCCTCCAGCCGCAGGTAGTCGTCGCCGTGCAGCGCGTCCACGTACAGGGTCAGCGTCGCGTCCTTCTGCGGCGCCCACACGCCGGGGATGGACAGGATGCCGTCGTCGACCTCCCCGTCGTGCGCGGCGGTCTTGCCCTCGGCGTCGGTGATGCGGGCGTAGAAACGCCCGCCGCGCAACGGCTTCTCGAGGAAGTTGTCGGCGTTGATGATGATGTTCACGTACGCCCAGTCGCGGGAGTGCTCGGAGTCGTCGGGAATCGCACTGCGCCGCGCGGGCACGACCGTGACCCACAGGCTCGCCTCGACGACCGGCTCGTCCCACCCGTAGCTCGCCGCGTCCTCCGCCTCGAGCGTGATCTTCAGCTCCTGCTGCCCCTCGGTGAGCGGGCCCGCGGTGAACCACTCCTCGTCGGTGGAGCTGCCCATCACGCTCTGGTGCGTGGCGCCGCTGACCCAGTCGCCACCCGCGGTGCAGGTGACGCCGAAGGGGCCGGTCTCGTTGACGTCGTCGTTCTCGAGCTCCAGGTACACGTACACCTTCTCGGCGGAGTTCGCCTCACCGTGCTCGTGGGCGAAACCCTCGCCCTCGGTCTGGAAGAACAACTGTTTGATCTTCGGCGCGGCCATTGTGGACAACCTCTCTGCTGGGTTGCCTCCCAGTGTTGGGAAATCTCGCGACCGCGGTACGGCCGTTGGGCGCCCATAAGGGCAGCCCCATCGGCCGATCGGGCATAGGCTGCGCGACGTGCCCAAAGTCAACGCGACCGCCACCGTGCCCGCGTCCCCGGCTCACACGTGGGCGGTGGCGTCGGACCTCACCCGCTTCGACGAGTGGATGACCCTCCACGACGGCTGGCGCGGTGAGCTGCCGACCGAGATCGGCCGGGGCACCTCGCTCACGTCGGTCGTGAAGGTGATGGGGCTGCGCAACCGGGTCAGCTGGCTGGTGGAGTCCTACACGCCGCCGTCCGCGTTGACGATCAAGGGGCGCGGGGTGGGTGGTGTCACCGTGGCGCTCACCTTGTCGATCCGGTCCGCGGGCGGCGGTGCCGCGGTGACCATCGACGCCGAGGTGACCGGCCGCCCGCTCTTCGGCCCTGTCGGCATGGCGGTCGGCCGGGCCGTCCGCGCGGACGTGCGGCGGTCGGTGGCCGCGCTGGCCGACCTCGTCCGGTGATGCACAGGAGGCGCACAGAATACGAGCGCATCCTGGTGACATGACCGAAAAGCCAGACCAGGGGCCCCTCGACGCCGGGGCAGCCCAGCCACCCGCTCACTCCGGCGCCGGAGCGCCTCCGCCTCCCGTTCCACCCGCCGCGGCGCCACCACCGCCACGCCGCCCGCCCCACCTGACCAGGACGTGGATCGCGGCCGTCGTGGCGGCGGTGTTGCTCGTCGGCGGGGGAGTGGGCGGCTACCTCATCGGCGCCTCGGGTGAGCACCACCGACCCGGCTGGCACCAGCAGTGGGGCCCGCAGGACGGCTTCCGCGGCGACCTGCCCGGGCGCGGCGACCGTTAGCGGTGACCGTCAGACCAGTGCCCCCAACCGCTGTTCCGCCAACGCGAGTGCCTCCGCCAGCGGGGTGCTGCCGTTCGCAGCGGCGTTGGTGAGCAACGTGGTCACCGTGTCTCCGATGGCCGCCACCCTCGCCATGGCGGCGTCGCGGTCGAGGCCCTCCGCCTCGCGGGTGAGCGTGTAGATCACCCCACCCGCGCTCGCCACGAAGTCCGGTACCCACGTGACACCCTCGGCCGCCAGGGCAGTGGCCACCTCGTCGTGCACCAGCTGGTTGTTCGCCGGGCCGACCACCAGCGGCGCGCGCACCGACGCGTCGACGACCCCGCCGATGGCCGACGGCACCAGCACGTCCGCTTCCATCGCGTACGCCGACGCCACCGGCACCCGCTCGTACCCGGCGCACCGCGACGCGTCCACGTCCGCCACCGCCACCGAGGCGCCATCGTCTGCCAGCGCTCTGGCCAGCAGCGACCCCACCGAACCCATGCCGACCACCACGACCCGCCGCCCGGCGACCGACGGCGACCCGAACACCGCCTCGGCGCCCGCCCGCAGCGCGGCCAGCACTCCCGACGCGGTCGGGCCGCTCGACGAGCCGGTCCCGCCCGCCGACTCCGGCAGGCAGAACACGTGGTCGGTGAACCGCCGCAGGTACGCCATGTCCGACGGGCTCGTGCCGATGTCCGGCCCCGCGAGGTACGAGCCGTCGAACGTCACGATCAGCTCACCGAGGTCCGCGAGCGCGTCCGCGCGCAGCGACGCCGTCAGCGGCACCGACGACGGCACCGAGATCACGCTCTTCCCGCCCCCGAACGGCACCCCCGCCACCGCGTTCTTGTACGTCATCCCCTTCGCCAGGCGCAGCGCGTCGAGCTGCCCGTCCTGCCACGACGGGTACTGCTTCAGCCGGATCCCGCCCGCCGCGGGCCCGAGCGTCCTGGAGTGCACCGCGACCGTGACCGGCACCCCCGAACGCCGCCCGAGCCGGGTCACGAGCTCCGCGTGCTCCCATGACGATTCGACCATCACGTCCTCCTGTCGAACAAACACGCAACCGACATGGAGAACGTTAGGCAGAACGAGAAGCGGGCGGCGAAACCACCGAACATGATTCGGCGCGACAGGGCAAAATGGGCACATGGACGAAGTGGATTCGGCGATCATCCGGGAGCTACAGGAAGACGCGCGGCAGCCCAACCAGGACATCGCCCGCAAGGTCGGGATCGCGCCGTCGACCTGCCTGGAACGCACCCGGCTGCTGCGCAGGCGCGGCGTGATCCGCGGCTACCACGCGGACATCGACCTCAAGGCGCTCAACCGGGGCGTCCAGGCACTGGTCGCGGCACAGGTCCGGCCGCTGTCGCGGCGGGTGATCGAGTCCTTCCAGAACTCGGTCGCCGCGCTGCCGGAGGTGCTCGCGGTGTTCACCCTGGCCGGCAGCGACGACTTCATCATCCACGTGACCGCGCAGGACATCGACCACCTGCACGCGTTCCTGGTCGACCGGCTCACCAGCCGCCGCGAAATCGTCGGCTTCCGCACGTCGATCGTCTACCGGCACCAGGTGAACACGGTGCTGTCGAAACTAGAGTGACCCGGTCGCGAGCATCCCGCCGTCCACCCGCACGGTCTCGCCGGTGATCCACGAGGCCTGGTCGGACGCGAGGAACGCCACCAGCTGCGCCACGTCGGCCGGGTCGCCGAGCCGCCGCATCGGGTACCGCGCGGCCGCCGCCTCCTCGTCCGCGCTGTACAGGGCCTCGGCGAACTTCGTCTTCACCACGGCCGGGGCCACGGCGTTGACCCGCACGCCCGGCCCGAGCTGCCAGGCCAGCTCCTCGGTCAGCCGGATCAGCGCCGCCTTGCTCGCGCCGTAGGCGGCGATGACCCCGGACGACCGCAGCCCGGCGACCGACGCGATGTTCACGATCGACCCGCCGTGCTCGGCCATCCACGCCTTGAGCGCCAGCTGCACGTAGCCCAGCGCGCCGACCACGTTCACGTCGAACAGCTTGCGCACCGCGCCGAGGTCGGCGTCGGCGAGCGGGCCGTACGTCGGGTTGATGCCGGTGTTGTTGATCAGCACGTCGAGCGAGCCGAACTCCTCGACCGTGCGGCGCACGACCTCGGCCCGGTCGTCGTCGTTGCCGGTGTTGGCCGGTACGGCCAGCACCCGCGCGCCCGGCACGAGCCCGCGCAGCTCGTCGGCCGCGGCCGCGATCTGGTCGGGTTTGCGCGAGGAGATCGTGACGGCGGCGCCACCACGGGCGAGCTCGGCGGCGATGGCGTGCCCGATGCCGCGGCTGGCCCCCGTGACCAGCGCGACCTTTCCCTCGAAGTCCGGTGTCATGGCCCGACCTTAGCTAAGCGAGCGCTTAGTGCGCGAGAGTCGCACCGCCAGGTGCGTCCGATCTGACACGATCTGCCGGTGGACGAGCCGATGGAGTTGGAGCTGGGGTCCCTGCTGTTGCGGTGTGACCGGGGGATGTTCGAGTTGCTCACACACCCGCGCCCGGCACCCGTCATGCGGTGCCCGGTCCGCTGACTCGCCGTCGCCGTCGCGTTCGACGGGCGGGGGCGCGGCAGGCCGCGGTTCGGCACGGTCCGGTCCACCGACGCGCCGCTCTACGGTCGCGACGCGGGCGCCCTCGCCAACAGGTACATCCCGGCGCGGCGCATCACCCAGGACCAGGAACCCCACCTGCTGGCGTTCCTGTCGGCGATCGCGGAGCGTTACGGGCGTCGGCTGACGGCCGGTTGAGAGCGCGGTCGAAAAGCTGTTGGCGACGGCACGTATAGTCGAGGTCGTGGTGATCCGTACGGCCTAGGAGGCGGGCGGGCCCGCTGGTCACGATCAGCGGGCGGATGAGACCTGCCCATGACCAACTTCCCGGAGCTTCCGAAACATGATCACCGCGACTGACCTCGAACTGCGTGCCGGTACCCGCATCCTGCTCTCCGACGCCACGCTGCGCGTCCAGGCGGGCGACCGCATCGGCCTCGTCGGCCGCAACGGCGCGGGCAAGACCACCTCCCTCCGCGTCCTCGCCGGTGAGGGTGAGCCCTACGCGGGCGACCTCCGCCGTTCCGGCGAGATCGGCTACCTGCCGCAGGACCCGCGCGAGGGCAACCTCTCCGTCACCGCCAAGGACCGCGTGCTGTCCGCGCGCGGCCTGGACGAGCTGCTGCGCGAGATGGAGAAGGCGCAGTCGGCCATGTCCGAGCACGCCGACGACAACAGCCGGGACAAGGCGGTCCGCCGCTACGGCCGCCTCGAGGAGCGCTTCGCCGCGCTCGGCGGCTACGCGGCGGAGAGCGAGGCCGCGCGGATCTGCGCGAACCTCGGCCTCGCCGACCGTGTGCTCGCCCAGGAGGTCGGCACGCTCTCCGGCGGCCAGCGCCGCCGCGTGGAGCTGGCGCGCATCCTGTTCGCCGCCTCCGAATCGGGTTCGGGGGGCGCGGGCGGTTCAGCCACCACCCTGCTGCTGGACGAGCCAACCAACCACCTCGACGCCGACTCGATCAACTGGCTGCGCGGCTTCCTCAAAGGCCACAACGGCGGGCTCGTGGTGATCAGCCACGACGTCGACCTGCTCGCCGACGTGGTCAACAAGGTGTGGTTCCTCGACGCCACCCGCGGCGAGGTCGACACGTACAACATGACCTGGCAGCGCTACCTGGACGCCCGCGCGGCCGACGAGAAGCGCCGCCGCCGCGAGCGCGTCAACGCCGAGAAGAAGGCGGGCGCGCTGCAGGCGCAGGCCGACAAGATGCGTGCGAAGGCCACCAAGGCCGTCGCCGCGCAGAACATGATGAAGCGGGCCGAGCGGCTGCTGTCCGGCCTCGACGAGGTCCGGCACGCCGACAAGGTCGCGCGGATCCGCTTCCCCGAACCGGCGCCCTGCGGCAAGACCCCGCTCCAGGCGGAAGGTCTGTCGAAGTCCTACGGCTCGCTCGAGATCTTCTCCGGCGTCGACCTCGCCATCGACCGCGGCTCACGCGTGGTCGTGCTCGGCCTCAACGGCGCGGGCAAGACCACCCTGCTGCGGCTGCTCGGCGGCCGTGAGTCCGCCGACTCCGGCGAGGTCGTGCCTGGTCATGGCCTGCGGATCGGCTACTACGCCCAGGAGCACGAGACGCTCGACCACGACGCGTCGGTGTGGGAGAACGTGCGGCACGCCGCGCCGGACACCCCCGCCCAGCAGCTCCGGTCGCTGCTCGGCACGTTCCTGTTCACCGGCGAGCAGCTCGACCAGCCGGCGGGCACGCTGTCCGGTGGCGAGAAGACGAGGCTCGCGCTGGCGGGTCTGGTGTCCAGCGCCGCCAACGTGCTGCTGCTCGACGAGCCGACGAACAACCTCGACCCGGCGTCCCGCGAACGCGTCCTGGATGCCTTGCGGGGATATACCGGTGCGGTCGTGCTCGTCACACACGACCCCGGTGCGGTCGAGGCGCTGGAACCGGAACGGGTGATCCTGCTGCCCGACGGGACCGAAGATCACTGGTCAGCGGACTACCTCGAGCTTGTGCAGCTGGCCTGACCATTGCGCCATCCCGGTGAGGCGTGACCGATTTCATAGGTATTTTCGATCTCGCCTGGCATTCCGCGCGCTCGTGTTCGATCATTGCCACGGCAGGTGTTCCACTAAACCTCCGTGACACGCTACGGAAGGCGGACGACGTGGCTGATTTGAAGAAGGGCGCGCGGATCACCGGCAGTACGCGCGACAAACTGGCGGCCGATCTCAAGAAGAAGTACGAGAAGGGTGCCAGCATTCGTGCCCTCGCCGAGTCGACGGGGCGGTCGTACGGTTTCGTGCACCGCGTCCTGTCGGAATCCGGGGTGACGTTGCGCGGCCGAGGCGGCGCAACGCGAACGAAGAAGAAGTAACTGGGTTCTCACGCTTGGATGCCGCGGGTGTCGGGGCTCGCGATCGAACCATCGGTCGGACCCGCGGGCGTCCTGGTCCTCTCCTCCCGCGAGGCGGCGGAGAAACCGGCCATCGCACCGAGCATCGCCAGGGGGTACACGAGGTAGCCCCAGCGCGTGGCAGGCGCGAGGATGATCGCCGTCCCCAGGCCCACCGCGGTACGCAGCATGACTTCCGCGGGGTCGCGGGGCGGGCGGATCACCAGCCAGGCCGCGATCGCACACGCCGCCACCCCGAGCAGTGCGAGCGACGCCGCGTGCCCGACGGGGCCGAGTTGGGCGATCAGGTGTCCTGGCAGCGGACTCGCCGCGGGTGAGCTTGCCTCGCCGAGACCGGCCGGGTAGAGGACCACGTGCTCGACGAACGACTGGGGGTCGACCGACAGCACCGGGATCACCAGCACCGCGCTCGTGGTGATCACTGTACCAAAGAAGATCAACAACGCTCGCCTGCCGAGGGCGGCGAAGATCGCCACGGCTACCACGGCGAGCGCGGGCAGGGCCGTGAGTTTCATGTTGATGACCACGGCCAGGACCACGCCTGCCCAGACCGGGTTGGCGCGGAACGCGAGTGCCGCGCCGAGCACGATCAGGGCGATCACCGGGATGTCGTCGCCCGCGACCACGATCGTCAGCAGCGTGAGCGGGCTGACGGCGGCGAGCTGCGCCGCCAGTACGGGGACGCGGGGCCACCCCATGACCTTCAGCGCCAGCACGATGGCGAGGACGGTGACGACCGCGAACGCGATCCGCGCGTCGGTGAGCGCGCCGTCGCCGAACAGCGCCCTGGGGAGCCCGAACAGGGTCATCGACGGGCCGTAGGGCGTGTAGTCGTCGGGGTGCGGCGGCCTGCCGAGTAGCCCGAGGTCGGGGTAGGGCGTGCCGCTCTCCAGCAGCAGGCTCGCGGACCGCTCGACGACCCACACCTCGGGCTGCGACGGGAACGACCACGGCCAGTTGCCCCACACGAAGCCGGGGTCGCGGCGGAACACCAGCACGAGCAGCGGCACGACCCCGGCCAGCAGGGCCGCGACGGCGACCGGTGTCCAGCGTGACCACAGCCAGGTGGTCCGTGCCCTGGTCACGAGCTGGACGGCCGAAATTGTCAGTGCCAGGAGATAGCCTGCCGTCGCGAAGTTGCCCCACACGCGGTAGCCGTAGAACTCGGAGAACACCG
Organism: Actinophytocola algeriensis; assembly: GCF_014203735.1. Classification (GTDB taxonomy): domain Bacteria; phylum Actinomycetota; class Actinomycetes; order Mycobacteriales; family Pseudonocardiaceae; genus Actinophytocola; species Actinophytocola algeriensis. The sequence goes on from NZ_JACHJQ010000005.1 coordinate 795,716, forward strand.
CGTTGCCAGCGGCGAAGAGGAGGCTTACGCCGTAGAAGAGCAGGTCGAGGCGCAACGTTCGACGACCGGTCCGCTCCACGCGGGCAGGCTACCGAGCCTTGCCGACCTGTTCGCTCTCCGGGTAACCGGGAAGGCGCCGACCACCGCCGGCGTTGTCGTCGACGGGACCCCAGCGGGGGCAGAGGAGGGGTGTGCACGTGGAGAACAGCTGGATGCTCATGCGTGGCGCCATGCATGCGAAGGACGCGCCGAAGGGGCTGAAGAAGGGCACGATCCGCCGCGTCTACGCGTTCGCGGGGCCACACCGGGGCAAGCTGGTGGTGTTCCTGGCGCTGACGATGATCTCGGCGGTGCTCGCGGTGAGCACGCCGCTCCTGGCGGGCCAGGTCGTGAACGCGATCGTCGGCGGCGGTGCCGTGTCGACGGTGGTGTGGCTCGCGGTCGCGATCGCGGGGGTGGCGGTCGCCGACGCCGGGCTGGGGCTGGCCGAGCGGTGGCAGTCGTCGCGCATCGGTGAGGGGCTGATCTACGACCTGCGGCGCGCGGTGTTCGGGCACGTGCAGCGGATGCCGGTCGCGTTCTTCACCCGCACCCGCACCGGTGCGCTGGTGTCGCGGCTCAACAACGACGTGATGGGCGCGCAGCGGGCGTTCACCTCGACGCTCGCCGGGCTCGTGACGAACGTGATCCAGCTGGTGCTGTCGGTCGCTGTGATGCTGACACTGTCGTGGCAGGTGACCCTGCTGGCGCTGGTGCTGCTGCCGATCTTCGTGCTGCCCGCGCGGCGGATGGGGCGGCGGATGGCCGACCTGCAGCGCGAGTCGTCGACGCTGAACGCGTCGATGACCACGCAGATGACCGAGCGGTTCTCCGCGCCGGGCGCGACGCTCGTGAAGCTGTTCGGGCACCCTCGTGGCGAGCTGGCGGAGTTCTCCGGGCGCGCGGAGCGGGTGCGGGACATCGGGGTGCGGTCGGCGATGCTGACGCGCTGGTTCATGACGAGCCTGACGCTCGTGTCGGCGCTCGCGCAGGCGCTGGTGTACGGGCTGGGCGGGTACCTGGCGATCACCGGTGCGCTGGCGCCGGGCACGGTGGTGGCGCTGGCGTTGCTGCTGACCAGGCTGTACACGCCGCTGACCGCGCTCGCGAACGTGCGCGTGGACGTGATGACCGCGCTGGTGTCGTTCGAGCGGGTGTTCGAGGTGCTCGACCTGAAGCCGATGATCGAGGAGAAGCCGTCCCCGTCGACCGTGCCCGCCGGTGGCGTGTCGGTCGAGTTCGACGACGTGCGCTTCGCCTACCCGGCGCCGGAGCAGGTGTCGCTGGCGTCGCTGGAAGAGGTGGCGGTGCTCGACAAGCGCGGCGGCGAGGAGGTGCTGCACGGCGTCGGGTTCCGTGCGGCACCGGGTGAGATGGTCGCGCTGGTCGGCTCGTCCGGTGCCGGCAAGTCGACGATCGCGTCGCTGGTGCCCCGGCTGTACGACGTGTCGTCCGGCGCGGTCCGTCTGTCCGATGTGGACGTGAAGGACCTGTCGTTCGACACGCTGCGCGACACGGTCGGCGTGGTCACCCAGGACGGGCACCTGTTCCACGACACGATCCGCGCGAACCTGTTGTACCCCAAGCCATCCGCGACGGACGACGAGGTGTGGGCGGCGCTGCGCCGCGCCCGGCTGGAGAACCTGGTGCAGAGCCTGCCGGACGGTCTGGACACGGTGGTGGGGGAGCGCGGCTACCGCCTGTCGGGCGGCGAGCGCCAACGGCTGACGATCGCGAGACTGCTGCTGGCGGCACCGAAGGTGGTGATCCTCGACGAGGCGACCGCACACCTGGACTCCGAGTCGGAGGTGGCGGTGCAGGAGGCCCTGGCCGACGCACTGTCCGACCGGACCGCGATCGTCATCGCGCACCGGCTGTCGACGATCCGCGCGGCGAACCAGATCCTCGTCGTGGAAGCGGGCCGCATCGTCGAACGCGGCGACCACGACACACTGCTGGCGGCCGGTGGGCGGTACGCGGAGCTGTACCGCACCCAGTTCGCGAACCAGCCCGCGGCGGCGGCCTGACCTACATGTCGGTCTGGTGCGCGACCGCGTCCCGCACCAGGCCGGCGACGTCGTCGGGCGCGCCGATTGCCTGCGCGGCGGAGACCTGACGGGTGTACTTGCCGTCGCCGGCGAGCAGCCCGGCGGGGTCGGCGAGCAGGGAACCCTTGTGGAACACCAGGTGCACAGCCTTGCGCGTGGCCGCGACGGCGCACACCCAGTGGTGCCAGTCCCCGTTGGCGGTGAACGTGAGCCGGTTCCACTTGACGTCCTCGTCGAGGTCCGCGACGGCCCGGATCAGCTCGGCCAGCGGCTCGGCGTCCGGATGGTCGGCGATCCACTCGTCGACGGTCATGTCAGCTCCTTCCGGTCGGCCTCCGGCCCCCTCGAACCACGCTACCGGCGACCACCGACAAAACCGGGACGGCGAGGCCACCGAGCACGGGGTTGTCCACAGCGCGCCTGGTTGTCCACAGGACGTCCGCGGGCCGCCGCCGCTGTCGGTGCCCTGCCGTAGGCTGGTTCGAGGGGGCCGGAGGCAAGCCGGGCTCAGCCCGGCAGGTCCTCGGGGCGGTCCACGTCGGCGCCGCTCGCCACGTCCTCGCACGGCACCGCGACCGCGTCGTGCCGCGCCAGGTACGGCCGTGCGCCCGCGTCCCCGGTCGCCAGCTCCGACACCTCCGCCCACCGGTCCCGCCCGATCAGCACCGGATGGCCCGGCACCCCGTCGTACGTCGCCCTGGCCAGCGCCGACGACGACGCCAGGGACACCAACCGCGCCACCGCCGAGGGAGTCATCCCCGGCGTGTCCACCGGCAGCACCACCACGGCTTCGCAGGAGGACGGTGCCAGCGCCGCGAGCCCCGCGCGCAGGGACGACCCCATCCCGCTCTCCCACTCCGGGTTGTCCACAAGAGACGATCCGGACAGCGACGCGGTACTGCGCACGTCCGCCGCCAGCGCACCCAGCACCACCACGACCGGCGCGCAGCCACCCGCGCGCAACACCTCCGCCGCGTGCTCGACGAACAGCCGCCCCTGGTGGCGCACCAGCGCCTTCGGCATCCCGTACCGCCGCCCGCCACCCGCGGCCAGCAGCAGCCCCGCAACCGTCACGCGGAACAGCCTAGGCCTCAGCGGAAGGCGTCGACGTTGTCGCGCGCCCACTGCGCATAGGTCCGCGCCGGACGTCCCAGCACCTCCGGCACCGTGGGCAGCGGCACCAGCGCCGACGACCAGTCCACGTCGTCGAAGGACGTGCCGCCTGCCGAGTAGTCCTCGAAGCCCAGCAGGAACCCGGCGTTCTCCGCGGCCCAGCCGCCCTGCCGCTCCAGGATCGCCCGCGCCTCGTCCGCGCTGACCTCCTCGAACGGCACCTCCTCGCCCAGTGCCGCCCCGATCGCGGCCACCTGCTCGCGCCGCGTCAGCAGTTCAGGCCCGGTCAGGTCGTACCAGCGGCCGGTGTGCCCGTCCTCGGTCAGCGCGGCCACCGCCACGGCCGCGATGTCGCCGTCGTGGATCGCGAGGCTCGGTGCGTCCGGCTGCGCGTACCGGACGACCCGCTCCGCGCGGACCATCGGACCCCACAGCCGTTCCGTGTTCGACGCGAAGTCGCCAGGGCGGATGTGCGTGTACTCCAGGCCGGACGCCTCGACCGCCTGCTCGACCGGTAGCTGGAAGTCCGTGTCGAACCCACCGGTCACCGCACCCGACGACAGCGTCACGATCCGCGTCACCCCGGCCGCCTTCGCCAGCGCCACCACGTCCGTCGCGGTCCTCGGCTCCGGGAACAGGTACATCCGCTCGACACCGTCGACCGGCACCGACTCCGGGGCCAGGAGATCGCCGCGCACCACCTCGACCCCGGCCGGGAACGTCGCCGTCGCCGGGGTGCGCGTCATCGCCCGCACCTCGTGCCCCGCCTCGGCGAGCTGCGTGACCACGTGCCGCCCCACATGACCGGTCGCTCCGGTCACCAACACCTTCATGAACGCCTCCAACGGGGACTTCCAAAAATGGGTACGCTGTACGCATAAAACAGTAGCACCTACGATGGCGGCACGATGACGACCGACGAGACCACCGAGGACGACCAGGCCGCGAGCTTCGGCGGCGGCGCCGCGTCGGCCGAGACCATGGCATTGCTGTGGGGGACCAAACCGGCGCCGACCCGGGGTCGAAAACCAGGTATGACGGTGGCCTCGATCGTGGCGAAGGCCATCGAGATCGCCGACGCCGAGGGGCTGGCGGCCCTGTCGATGCGCCGCGTCGCGGACGAGCTCGGTGTCGGCACCATGTCGCTCTACCGCTACCTGCCCGGCAAGACCGAGCTGTTCGAGCTGATGCTCGACACCGCGATGGGTGAGCACGGCCCGCCGGAACCCGACCCGGCGGGCTGGCGCGCGAGCCTCGCGGCCTTCGCCAGGGCAGGCCTCGCGGGCTACCGGCGGCACCCGTGGCTGCTGGAGGCCTCGATCTCCCGGGGGCTGATGGGCCCGAACCAGACAGCGGCACTGGACGCGCTGCTGCGCATGATCTCCGGGATCGGCCTCTCGCCCGGGCAGATGATGGCCGTGGTCGGGCTCGTCGTGAGCTACGTGCAGGGCCGCGCCAGGCAGCTCGCCGACAACGTGCGGTTCGAGCAGCGGTCCGGCGTGTCCGACGAGCAGTTCTGGCGCGACTTCGCGCCGCTGCTCGACGAGCACCTGGACGCCGAGCGGTTCCCCGCCCTCGCCGCCGTCTGGCGCGACGACGAGCTGAGCTGGGAGGACGAGTTCGAGTTCGGCCTCGAACGGGTGCTGGACGGGATCGACGCGTTCGTGAACAGCGCTGAGAACAAGGGGAGTGGTCGGTGACAGAGCCTCGGCTGCGGAAGCTGGGTGCGACGGGCGCGGATGTGCGTGCCGCCGTGCTCGTGCTCCACGGCGGTCAGGAGAACAGCACGGCGCCCTCGGCGCCGTGGCATCCGGCGTACGTGCGGATGATCCCGTTCGCGCGGGACCTGCGACGCGCGCCCGGTGTCGCGGTGTGGCAGCTGTGCAACCGCTACCGCGGCTGGAACGCGCCGGACCTCGACCCGGTGGCCGACGCGCGCTGGGCCCTCGAACGGCTCCACCAGGCGCACCCGGACATTCCGGTGGCGCTCGTGGGGCACTCCATGGGCGGCCGCGTCGCGCTGCGGGTCGCCGACGACCGCGCCGTGGCCGGGGTGTGCGCGCTCGCGCCCTGGACCCCGGCCGGTGAGCCGGTCGGGCAGCTGGCGGACCGCACGGTGCTCATCGCGCACGGCGACCGCGACCGGATGACCGACCCCGCGCTGTCCTACACCTACGCCGAGCGGGCCAAGGAGGTGACCGACGCGGTGGCGAGGTTCGACGTCCTCGGTGAGGGGCACGCGCTGCTGCGCCGGTACCGCGAATGGACGTCGCTGGTCAGGCGGTTCACACTCGGGGTGCTGGGTGTCGTCGACCTCGACCGCGAGATCACCGAGGCACTGGCGAAACCGGCGCCTGCCGGACTCCGTGTGCCCGTCTGATCACGGTCTCGTACGGTGTGCTCCGTGTTGCGCAACCTGGGTGCGGGTCCCCACGTCTCTGTTCGAAACGGAAGGGTGGGGAAATGAGTTACCAGCCACCGCCACGTCGACGGCCTGGTCCGCCGCCTGGTCAGGGTCGCGGCCCCGGCTACGGGCCACCGCAGGGTGGGAGCCGCAAGCCGGCCTACCACCAGACTCGGATGCTGCCGCTGCCGGCGCAGGAGCAGCCGCCGAACTACGGGCCGCCACCGAGACGTGACGACTACCGCCAGCCGCCGCCACCGGCGGGCGACGAGGGCTACCCACCGCCACCACCGCGCAGACCACGCCGCCGCCCCCGCTGGGGCCGCCGGATCGGGATCACGTTCCTGGTGCTGCTCCTGCTGCTCGGCGTCGGGTTCTTCTGGATGGACACCTCGCTCAACCGCATCGCGGCCATCGAGGACTACCCGGGCCGTCCGGCCGCCGCGGCCGGCACGAACTGGCTGATCGTCGGCTCGGACAGCCGCGAAGGGCTGACCGACGAGGAGAAGGCCAAGTACACCACCGGTGACCCGACCAGCAAGCTCACCGACACGATCATGGTCGCGCACATCCCGGACAACGACACGCCGCCGACGCTGCTGTCGCTGCCCAGGGACTCGCGGGTGGAGGTCCCCGGCCACGGCACCAAGCAGATCAACGCCGTGTACGCGCTCGGTGAGGCGCCGCTGCTGGTGAAGACCGTCGAGGCCAACACCGGCCTGCGGATCGACCACTACGCGGAGATCAGCTTCCTGGGCTTCGCAGGCATGGTGGACGCGGTCGGCGGGGTCGAGATGGACATCCCGGAGGAGATGCGCGACAACCAGACCGGCGCGGTCATCCCGGCAGGCCACCAGAAGCTGGACGGCGTGCAGGCGCTCGCGTTCGTGCGCATGCGCAAGTCGGACGCCACCCCTCGGTCGGACCTCGACCGCGTGGTGAACCAGCGCAAGTTCATCGGCGCGCTGGCGGGGGAGATGGCGAGCCCCGGGTCGCTGCTCAACCCGTTCACGCTGTTCCCGATGCTCGGCGAGGCGACCGACGCGCTGACCGTCGACGAGGAAGACCACCTGTGGCACCTCGCGAGCCTCGGTTTCGCGATGCGCGGCATCTCCGACGGCGGCACGGTGGCGACCACGATGCCGGTGACCGACTCCAGCGCCCACACGTGGGACCCGGACAAGTCTCAGCGGCTGTTCACCGCGCTGAAGGAGGACACGCCGATCCCGCCGGACGTGATCTCCAACTAGTCCACAGTGGATCCCCCGGGTCGCGCGCGACCCGGGGGATCGCTGTTCGCTCAGGCCGCGCGGGCGCGCAGCACCGCGAGCGCGCGGTCGGCGTGGACCGCCATCCGCAGCTCGCTCTTGATGACCTCGATGACCTTGCGGTCGGTGTCGATCACGAACGTCTGCCTGCGCGTGAGCAGCGGGCCGAAGCTGCGCCGCACCCCGAACCCGGTCGCCACCGCGCCGTCGGCGTCGGACAGGAGCGGGTAGTCGAACCCGTGCTTCTCGCTGAACTCGGCCTGCCTGTCCACGGCGTCCGGGCTGATGCCGACGCGGTGCGCGCCGACCGCGGCGAACTCGGCGGCGAGGTCGCGGAAGTGGCAGCTCTCCGCGGTGCAGCCCTTGGTCATCGCGGCCGGGTAGAAGAACAGGACCACCGGGCCGGTCTCGAGGAACTCCCGCAGCGCGCGGGTCGTGCCGGTCTCGTCCGGCAGCTCGAAGTCCGGTGCGAGTTCCCCAACCTTCATGGTTCTCCTTCCAGTCGCCCCGTTGTCCGGCGGGCCGTCCTGCGAGGATTGGTGCGTGGACACGACCGTCACCCCCAGTCTGCCGCTCCGCCTCGCGCGCCTGGTCACCGAGGTGCTCTCGCCCGCCGTGATCGTGCCGCTGCTGTCGTTCGCCGTCGCGTGGTACGGCACCGCCCACGACGTCCTCGGGACCGTGCTCTGGGGGTTGCTCGTGACGGTGTTCTACTGCGCGATCCCCATGGCGATCGTGGTGCGCGGCGCCCGGGGCGGCCGCTGGGAAGGGCACTGGGTGCGGGAACGCGAGCGCAGGATGGTGCCGTTCCTCCTGATCCTCGTGTCGACCCTCGTCGGGCTCGCGCTCATGCTCGTCGGCACCGCGCCGGGGGACGTGCTGGCACTGGCCTGGTCGATGGTCGTCACGCTGCTGGCGTGTCTCGTGATCACCAGGTGGTGGAAGGTGTCCGTGCACGCGACGGTCGCGGGCGGCGCGCTCGGGACGATCGTGCTGCTGTACGGGCCGTGGTACCTGCTGCTCGTGCCCGCGCTCGCGCTGGTGTGCTGGTCGCGCGTGGTGGTCGAGGACCACACGCTCGCGCAGGTGGTGGTCGGCGCGGTGCTCGGGCCGGTCGTCGGTGGCGTGGTGTTCCTCGCGCTCAGGTGAGGTCAGAGGATCAGCAGCACCCGGCCGAGTTGTGCCCGGCTGTCGAGGATCCGGTACGCGGCAACGGCTTCGTCGAGCGGCAGTCGCGTGTGGACGGACGCGCGCAGCCGCGCGGCGGCGAAGTGGCCGGTCAGTTCGGCGACCTCGGCCGCGGCCGGCTCCGGTGCGGCCGCGCGCCAGGCCAGCAGCGAGAACGCGGTGACCGTGCGCAGCCGCACCAGGTCCATCACCGGCACGTCGCCGAACTCGCCGGACGCCACCCCGTAGGCGACGACCCGGCCGAACGGTGCGAGCAGATCGATGCTCTGGCGCAGCATGGCGCCGCCGACCGAGTCGAGGACCACGTCGACACCGCCCGGGGCCGCCGCCCGGACCTCGTCGGCCCAGCCGTCGCGGGTGTAGTCGACGGCCACGTCCGCGCCGTGCGCGCGGGCGAAGTCGAGCTTCGCGGCGGACCCGGCGGTGGCGATGACCGTGCCGGCGCCCTCGAGCTTGGCGAGCTGCGTGGCGATGTGCCCGATCGTGCCGGCGGCGGCGTGCACCAGGACCGTCTCCCCGGCCTTGAGCTGCCCGGCGCGCAGCACGCGCAGCGCGACGGGCGCCGGGCTGGGCAGCAGGCTGGCGGCGGCGTCGTCGAGGTCGTCGGGCACCTCGGCGGCCACGCGGCGTCGACGAAGTTGGCCCCGATCGCCGCCACGCGGACGCGGAGCTGCCCCTCGCCGGGTACCGGGACGTCGGCCTCCTCGACTTTCAGCACTTCAGGGCCGGAGCCGGTCCGCACCGGCGAGCCGCCGCTGGGCCCGGGTGCTCCGCCCGCGACCGCCTGATGGCCTTCCTGGCGGCGGTGGTGGAGGTCGTCGGCCGCAACAAGCGCCTGATGGCGGCACTGGGCGCGGAGGTCGCGTCGATGCCGAAACCCCACGACGGCCCGGCCCGCGAGCACCCGCTCTACCAGTCGTGGCACGGCCACATCACGAGGCTGTTGCGGGAAGCCGACCCGGCGCTGGACGCGGAACTGCTGGCGGGCCTCCTGCTGGCGGGCCTGCAGAGCGATCCTATCCTCCGCCTGCTGGAACGCGGCGAGACCGACCGCCTGGCCAAGGCTGTGCAGACCCTGGCTTCCGGACTACTCGGTTCCTGAGCGCAACGTGCGGCTGCGGCCGCGGAACTCGGCGATGACCTGGTCCCCCCGGGTGACCGTCACGTCGTAGATGCCGCTGCGGCCGTAGGTGGTGCGTTCTTCCGCGCGGGCCGTCAGTTCGTCGCCGAGGTGGGCGGCGGCCACGAACGTGATGTCGGCGCCCGCGGCGACCGTGACCGGGCCGTGGCTGTTGCAGGCGCACGCGAACGCGGTGTCCGCGAGCAGGAACACGTAGCCGCCGTGGGCGAGGGCGTGGCCGTTGACCATGGTGTCGGTGACCGTCATGCGGACCGTCGCGTGGCCGGGGCCCGCGTCGGTGAGGGTGATGCCCAGTGAGCGGCTCGCCAGGTCGTCGTCGAGCATTCGTTGGACTGGTTCGGGCACCGGCACTTAACGCTCCATGGGTGTTCCAGTGGACATCTGCGCAGGTGGGATATCACATTCAGGGAGAGCTGCGCCACATCGGTTGCACATCCAAAAGTAGGACGTCAAACTATTTACATGCCCGACAAGACCTCGCTGTACCGGCCGGAGCACCCCGTCCGGTTCGTCACCGCGGCCAGCCTGTTCGACGGGCACGACGCGGCGATCAACATCATGCGCCGGATCCTGCAGTCGCAGGGCGCCGAGGTCATCCACCTCGGCCACAACCGGTCGGTCCGCGAGGTCGTGCGCGCCGCGATCCAGGAGGACGTCCAGGGCATCGCGATCAGCGCGTACCAGGGCGGCCACGTCGAGTACTTCAGCTACCTCGTAGAACTGCTGAACGAGCACGGCGCGGGCCACATCAAGGTCTACGGCGGGGGCGGCGGGGTCATCGTCCGCGAGGAGATCGCCCTGCTGCACGAACGGGGTGTGGCGCGCATCTTCTCCCCGGAGGACGGCCAGCGGCTCGGCCTCGCGCGCATGATCAACACCATGATCGAGGCGTGCGACCACGACCTCGCCGACCGGCCGGAGCCCACGCGCGAGGCGATCATCGCCGGCGGGCTGGACACCCTGGCGCACACGATCACCGCGATCGAGGCCGGGCGCCTCTCCGGTGACACCCTCACCGCCATCCGCGAGGCCGCGGCCGCGCGGCGCGTGCCGGTCCTGGGCATCACCGGCACCGGCGGCTCCGGCAAGTCCTCGCTCACCGACGAGCTGGTCCGCCGGTTCCGCGTCGACCAGCAGGACAAGCTGCGCATCGCGGTACTCGCCGTCGACCCCACCCGTCGCCGCGGCGGCGGGGCGCTGCTCGGCGACCGGATCCGCATGAACTCGCTCGGCGGCATCGCGGGCAGCGGCGGCGTCCAGGACGGCGCCCAGGTCTTCTTCCGCTCCATGGCCACCCGCGGCGCGGTCACCGAGGTCCCGGAAGGCCTGACCGACGCGATCGCCGCCTGCGAGGCCGCGGGCAACGACCTGGTGATCGTCGAGACGCCGGGCATCGGGCAGGGCGACGCGGCGATCGTGCCGTTCGTCGACTCCTCGCTGTACGTGATGACGCCGGAGTTCGGTGCGGCGTCCCAGCTCGAGAAGATCGACATGCTGGACTTCGCGGACGTCGTCGCCATCAACAAGTTCGAGCGCCGCGGCGCCGAGGACGCCCGCCGTGACGTGGCGCGCCAGCTGGTCCGCAACCGCGAGGCGTTCGGCGTGTCCTGGGAGGACATGCCGGTCTACGGCACCAGCGCGGCCACGTTCAACGACGACGGCGTCACCGCGCTCTACCACCACCTGCGCGACCTGCTCGCCGAAAGCGGCCTGCCGGTCGGCGAGCCGACCCTGGCGCCGGTCGACGGCAGGGTGTCGACGCGCGCCGCGACCGTCGTGCCGCCGCAGCGCACGCGCTACCTCGCGGAGATCGCCGAGACGGTCCGTGGGTATCACAAAGAGACTGACGAGCAGGTGGCGGCGGTCCGGGAGCGCGCCGCGCTGGACCACGCCAGGCAGGCGCTCGAGCGTGCCGGTGCCACCACCGACGACCTCGACAAGCTGGTCACCGAGGCGCAGCGCCGCGTGGACCGCGACACCGAGGACCTCCTCGACCGGCACCGCACGCTCGCCGGGGACTACGCGGGCGAGGAACTGGTCGTGCGGGTCCGCGACAAGGAGCTGCACACCCAGCTGTGGCGCGAGACGCTGTCCGGCACCCGCGTGCCCCGCGTCGCGCTGCCGCGCTTCGACGACGACGGCTCACTGCTCCGCTTCCTGCGCAAGGAGAACCTGCCGGGCTACTTCCCGTTCACGGCAGGCGTGTTCCCGTTCAAGCGGGACGGCGAGGACCCGGCCCGGATGTTCGCCGGTGAGGGCGACGCGTTCCGCACCAACCGGCGGTTCCGCTACCTGTCGGAGGGCTCGGACGCGACGCGCCTGTCGACCGCGTTCGACTCGGTGACCCTGTACGGGCACGACCCCGACACCCCGCCGGACATCTACGGCAAGGTCGGCACCTCTGGCGTGTCGATCGCGACGCTCGACGACATGAAGGCGCTCTACGAGGGCTTCGACCTGACCGCGCCGAACACGTCGGTGTCGATGACCATCAACGGCCCCGCGCCGACGATCCTCGCGTTCTTCCTGAACACCGCGATCGACCAGACCGTCGACAAGTACGTCGCCGAGCACGGCAGGCAGCCGTCCGAGGAGGAACGCCAGGAGCTGGCCGCGTGGGCGCTCGCCAACGTGCGCGGCACCGTGCAGGCCGACATCCTCAAGGAGGACCAGGGCCAGAACACCTGCATCTTCTCCACCGAGTTCTCGCTGCGGATGATGGCGGACATCCAGGAGTGGTTCATCGCCAACAAGGTCCGCAACTTCTACTCCGTGTCGATCTCCGGGTACCACATCGCGGAGGCCGGGGCGAACCCCATCAGCCAGCTGGCGTTCACGCTGGCCAACGGGTTCACCTACGTCGAGTCCTACCTCGCCCGCGGCATGCACATCGACGACTTCGCGCCGAACCTGTCGTTCTTCTTCTCCAACGGCCTCGACGCCGAGTACAACGTGATCGGCCGGGTGGCCCGCCGGATCTGGGCGGTCGCGATGCGCGAGCGGTACGGCGCGAACGAGCGGTCGCAGAAGTTCAAGTACCACGTGCAGACCTCCGGCCGGTCGCTGCACGCGCAGGAGATGCACTTCAACGACATCCGCACCACGCTGCAGGCGCTGTGCGCGCTGTACGACAACGCGAACTCGTTGCACACCAACGCCTACGACGAGGCGGTCACGACCCCGACCGAGTCGTCGGTGCGCAGGGCCATGGCCATCCAGCTGATCATCAACAAGGAGTGGGGCCTGTCGAAGAACGAGAACCCGCTGCAGGGCTCGTTCGTCATCGACGAGCTGACCGACCTGGTCGAAGAGGCGGTGCTCGTCGAGTTCGAGCGGCTGTCCGAGCGCGGTGGCGTGCTGGGCGCGATGGAGACCGGCTACCAGCGCGGTCGAATCCAGGACGAGTCCATGCTCTACGAGCAGCGCAAGCACGACGGCTCGCTACCGTTGATCGGGGTGAACACGTTCCTGCCGTCGAAGGACGGGGAGGGCGCAGGCGAGGACCCGACGATCGAGCTGGCCAGGGCCACCGAGGACGAGAAGCGGTCACAGGTGGAGCGGACCAGGGCGTACCAGGCCGACCACAAGTCCGAGGCCGAGGAGGCACTGCGGCGGCTTCGCGTCGCGGTGGCGGAGGACCGTAATGTGTTCGGTGAGTTGATGGCCGCCGCCCGGGTGTGCACGCTCGGCCAGGTGACCGACGCGTTCTTCGAGGTGGGCGGCCAGTACCGGCGGAACGTGTAGGGGAGAGACTGTGAGCGGAGCTTGCGGAGCGAACGATCGGGTACAGGGCGACCGCGAGCGGCCGCTCGGAGCCTGCGAGGAGCGGTCTTGAGCGGCATTGAGCGGGTAGGCGTGGTCGGGTGCGGCCTCATGGGATCGGGCATCGCCGAGGTGAGCGCACGCGCCGAGCTCGACGTGGTCGTCACAGAGGCGTCCGAGGACGCGCTGAAGGCCGGCCAGGCACGCGTCGAGAAGTCGCTGGCCAGGGCCGTGCGCAACGGCAAACTCGCCGGCGACGAGCGCGACGCGGCGCTGGCGCGCATCCGGTTCACCACCGACCTCGCCGACTTCGCCGACCGCCAGCTGGTGATCGAGGCGGTCGCGGAGAACGAGCAGGCCAAGACCGAGGTGTTCACGTCGCTGGACAAGATCGTCACCGCGCCGGAGGCGATCTTCGCGTCGAACACGTCGTCCATCCCGATCATGAAGCTCGGCATGGCGACGTCGCGGCCCCAGCAGGTCATCGGCATCCACTTCTTCAACCCGGTGCCGGTGCTGAAGCTCGTCGAGCTGGTCCCGTCGCTGCTGACCGGCGAGGACACCAAGGCGCGGGCGCAGGCGTTCGCCCAGGGCAAGCTGGGCAAGCAGGTCATCCTGTCCCAGGACCGCGCGGGCTTCGTGGTGAACGCGCTGCTGGTGCCGTACCTGCTGTCGGCGATCCGGATGCTGGAGTCGGGCTTCGCGTCGCCGGAGGACATCGACACGGGCATGGTGCAGGGCTGCGCCCACCCGATGGGCCCGCTCGCGCTCACCGACCTCATCGGCCTGGACACGACGAAGGCGATCGCGGAGTCGATGTACGCGGAGTTCAAGGAGCCGCTGTACTCGCCGCCGCCGCTGCTGCTGCGCATGGTCGACGCGGGTCTGCTGGGCAAGAAGAGCAACCGCGGCTTCTACGACTACAGCAGCTGAGGCCGAGGCATGGGGTTGGCCGACCCCTGACATCGTCGATCGCTGGATGCCCGGGTGCCCGCGACGGGGCGCCGACTCGCAAGCCCGCGCGTGTTCCGCCGGTCGCGGGCGTGCGCGGCGTGGCCTCCGGCCCCCTCGAACCACGCTACCGGACGGCACCGACATCGCCGTCGCGCTCGGCCCCGGTTGTCCACAGCGAGAGCGACTGTCCACAACCTCGTCGCGCGGCGGTCGGTTCTGTCGGTGGTGCCCGGTAGCGTGGATCTCGGGGGCCGGAAGCCGACCCCCGGGGCACGCCTCACTCGCGGATCGTCAGCACCGCCAGGTGGGTGCCGTCCGGCAAGGTGGTCAGGACCAGTGCGCCCTGTGCCATCTCGATCGTCGTGCAGTGCACGCGGGTCGCGCCCAGCACCGCGGCGGTGCCCGCCGCCAGCCCGGCGATCCCGGCGGCGAGGGCCGCCAGCCGGGACGCCTGAGCCGGCGGCAGGCCGGCCGAGGTGGCGAGTGGCGTGCCATCCGCTGTGCACGCCACCGCCCGCACCACGCCGTGGACGACGTCGGCCAGGTCGTCGACCAGCCGGTCGACGTCGACCACGGTCATGGGCGTGTGTACCCCAGGGTGTAGGTGCCGGAGCCGCTGTACGCGTGCACGCGGTAGCGGTAGTAGCCCGCGGTGCCGTTGTAGGTCAGCGTCTCGTCGGGGTTGGGGCTCGTCGCGCTCGCGACGTCCGTCCACGACGCGCCGTTCCACTTCTGCAGGTACAGGTCGAAGTCGGTGCCGGACGGGCCGTCGAGGCAGCCGGTGTGCGCGCCGCCGCCGGTCGACTGGTAGTAGCCGCCGTTCGGCTGGATGGCGCTCGCGCCAGACGCCAGGTTCCCGGTGATCGACCCCTCGCACTCGCCGCCAGGGGGCTCGCCGCCGCCGTCGGTCACCAGCGTCAGGTTGTAGGCCTGCAGGATCTCGTTGACCGGCTGGAAGAACGTCGTCCCACCGGAGCGGCAGTTGCCAGAACCGCCGGAGGTCACGCCCTGCGCCTGGCTGCCAGCCACGAGCGATCCGCCGGAGTCACCGGGCTCGGCGCACACGTTCGTCCTGATCAGCCCGGTGATCGTGCCCTCCGGGTAGGTCACCGACGCGTTGCGGGCCTGGATCGAGCCGCAGTGCCAGCCGGTCGTCGAGCCGGACCGGCACACGGTCGACCCGACCGCCGCGTCCTGCGAACCGGCCACCGCCACCCGGCCACCGGCGTAGTTGTTGACCGCGCCGACCGGGGTGTTGCCCGCGTTCACCTGCACGTACGCGTAGTCGTTGCCCGGGAAGCTCGACCCGGCGAACCGGCCGCTCGGCTGCGTGGTCGTCGCGCCCGTGCGGCCGCAGTGCCCGGCCGTCACGAACCCGCCCTGCACCGAGAAACCCACCGAGCAGCGGGTGCCCGACCCGATGTAGTACGCGTTGCCGCCGACGACGTCGATGAGCGGCCGCGGCGACTCGTCGGACGCCACCACCCGCACCGCGTTCTCAGGTACCCCGGCGGACCGCACGAACCGCCACGCGGCGGCGGTCGCGTCCGCGCGGGACAGCACGACGACGGTGTTCGACGGCGTGTCCACGTACCAGCCCGGCACGGTCTTCGGCGCGCGGAGTTTGTTGCGGTCCAAGGAGAAGCGCACATTGTCGAGTGCCTTCTCGCTGCGTGCCACCACGCGGGCGGCGGCGCCCCGCGAGCGCACCTCGCCTGCCGCCGCCGTGGACGTGACCGCGACGACGAGCTCGCCGTCGGCGAGCCACCCGCCGACGTAGGTGTCGCCGAGATCCTTGCGCAGCACCAGGTTCGTGGCGTTGGCACGTTTCTCGGTCGCGAGCCGGGTCGTCGCCTGGTCGGCGGTGAGCCCGAGGTCGCGCTGCATCGCCGCGAGCATGCCGTCGGTGGACGGTGCGGGCGGCGGTGCGGCTGTCGCGGCGGGCGCGGTCGCGAGCCCGGTGATCAGGGCCGCGACGAAGATGCCCGAACGGAGTCTTCGATCCATGTTCCGGTGTCTCCCTTGACATCGCAAAGCAGGGTGGATCAACAAGGGAAACGCTAGGTCGGATCAGGACGTCCGGGGACATACCAGTTGGGCCATAACGCCCGTCTTATGCACCGAACTCGGGGTGCCGGGCGAGCCAGCCCGCGTAGGACGGGCTGTGCCGCAGCGAGTCGCGGTACGCCTCGCGCGCGTACTCGTGCACCTGCGGGGCGACGCCGTCCGCCGGTGCGTCGGGATGCCAGCCGATGAGGTGGCGCCACCGCAGCGGTGCGCTGGCGAACGGGTAGCCGCGCACGTCCGGCTGTTCCCGGAACGTGGGCTGGCACAGCGCGACGGCCTGCCCGCTCGTCACGAGGTCCAGGCAGACCCGCAGGTCCGTCTCGTACATGGGTTCCGGGGTGAAACCGGCCCGTGCGCACGCCGCGGCGAAGCAGTCGGCGAAACACCCGTCGCCCGGGGTGGCGGCCCACCGCGCGGCGGCGAAGTCGGCGAGGTCCACCTCGTCCCCGCCCGACAGCGGGTGGTCGCTCGCGAGCAGCACCCCCACCGCGTCGACCGCGACGAGCCGCCACTCCAGGCCGGGTGGCGGTGGCGCGTCGCCGCAGACGCCGATGATCGCGAAGTCCAGCCTGCCCGCCGACACCAGCTCGGTCAGCTCCAGCGCCGACCACGACGCCTGCGTGGTGACGCTGGTGTCCGGCCTGCTCTCCGACAGCCGTCGCATCAGCCCGCTGACCATGGAGTTGCCGACCGAGCCGATGCGGTACCGGATGGCGGTGACCGGCGTGCTCGCGAGCCGCGCCGCCTCGTGCCGCAGGTCGGCGACCGCGGGCAGCACGACCTTCGCGCGGGACAGCACCAGCTCGCCGAGCGCGGTGGGCCGCGCGCCGCGGTGGTCGCGGTCGAACAGCGGCCCGCCCAGCGCCCGCTCGATGCGGTTGAGCTGGGCGGTCAGCGCGGGCTGGGCGAGCCCGAGGTGCGCGGCCGCCCTGGTGACGCTGCCGTGCTCGGCGATCGCGCAGACCACCTTCAGGTGCCGCAGCTCCAGGTCCACGCGCACAGCGTAGGTCTTTCCGGCCGCGATGGACCCGTGATACAAAGATTCAGAACTGTCTCATCGACTCAGGAGCGGGCATGACCGAGGTGGTACGGACCGAACCGGCGCTGGGTGCGCCCGGGCCCGGGACGCTGCACTGGCGGTACGCGGGCGAGGTCCGCGGCTACCTGCTGCTGGTGAAGGCGGGCCTGCTGCAGCTCATGCACCCCGGCCTCGGCGCGGGCGTCGAGCACCACTCGGACTTCTTCAACGAGCCGTGGGAGCGGGTGCTGCGGTCGGTGCCGGAGATCCAGGGCGTCACGTTCGACTACCCGGACGGTGCCGCCACCGCGCAGAAGATCCGCGACTACCACACGCACATCAAGGGCACCGACGCACAGGGCAGGCGGTACCACGCGCTCGACCCCGAGACGTACTTCTGGGCCCACGCCACGATCTGGGACGCCCTGTTCCAGATGATCGACCTGTTCGACCACCCGATGACCGAGGCGGAGAAGGAGCAGCTGTACTAGGAGGGCCGCGGCGCCTACCGGGCGTACGGGGTGAGCGACCGGCTGGTGCCGCCGGACTTCCCGAGCTTCCAGGCGTGGTTCGACGAGATGTGCCGGAACCGCCTGGAGATCACGCCCGCCGCGCGCGGACTGATCACGTTCGCCAAGGAACCGCCTGCGACGTTCCCGCTCGTGCCCGCGTTCCTGTACCGGATCGCGCGCAAGCCGACGGCGAAACCGTTGTGGTGGCATTCGGTCGGTACGCTGCCACCCGTGGTGCGGGAGATGATCGGCGAGACGTGGACCGACCGCGACGAGCGGCGCCACCGCACGCTGCGCACCGCGATCCGCCGCGCCTGGCCGCTGCTGCCCGCGCGGGTGCGGTACACGGCGCGGGCGCGGGCGGGCTACCGGCGCGCGGGAGCCGGTCCGCTGGGATGACCTCGCTGCTGGAGCTGGTGCTGGCCGACCCGTCGACCGACGAGGTCGGCGAGTCCATCCTGGACACCGCGCTGGAGGAGTTCCTCGCCTACGGCCTGCGGCGCACGACCGTGGACGTGGTCGCCAAGCGGGCCGGGGTGTCGCGGGCGACGCTGTACCGCCGCTTCGACGGCAAGGACGCGCTCGTGCAGGCCGTGCTGGTGCGGGAGTCCCGCAGGTTCTTCGGCAGCATCGCCGGCGCGGTCGCCGGTGTGTCCACTGTGGAGGACCGGCTCGTGGAGGGGTTCGTCGTCGGGGTGCGGTACGCGCGTGCCGACCGGTTGCTGAACCGGCTGCTCGCCTCCGACCCGGAGGCGCTGCTGCCGTACCTGACCACGAACGGCGCACTCGTGGTCGCCGCGGCCCGGGAGTTCCTGGTGGTGCAGGGCGGATCCAGGGCGCCGGTGGGCGACCGGACCCCGGAGGGCGTCGCGGAGTTGTTCGTGCGCCTCGCGATCTCCTTCACGCTGATGCCGGAGAGCGCGATCCCGCTCGAGAGCGACGAACAGGTGCGGGCATTCGCCCGCGCCTACCTCGCGCCGCTCATGCGCCCGTAGCGGAACTCCCCGGCAGGACCGCGTCCATCAGGTCGCGGAGGTCGGTCTTCGCGCGGTGCCACCGGCGCCCGGTGATCACCGGGTCCTCATCGGACAGTCCCATCAGCAGGATGCCGCGGACCGCGTCCATGGCCGTGTACAGGACGTGCCGGAACCGGGGGTTGCCCGCGTACTCGCCGAACGCCGCCTCCGTGAACTCGATGAGCGACGCGCGTGCCGCTGGTTCCACCCTCGTCATCTGCTCACGCAGTTCAGGGTCGGTGCGGGCCGCGACCCAGATCTCCATCGTGGCGTACAGGACCGGGCCCTGGTGCACCTCCCAGATCAGCTCCAGCGCCGCGTCGAGCGGGTCGGGTGCGGTGCGGACCGCGTCGATCTTCTCGAACGCCAGCTCCGCGCGTTTCTCCGCGAGGTGGCGGACCGCGGCGGCGACGAGGTCGGAGCGGGTGGGGAAGTGGTGCACCTGCGCCCCGCGCGTGACCCCCGCCAGCTCGGTGACCCGGGTGGTGGTCGTGCCCGCGTAGCCGTACCGCACGAGGCAGTCGACGGTCGCGTCGAGCAGCCTGCGCCGCATCGCCGCGCTGCGTTCCTGTTGGGTTCTTCCTGTCTTCGACTTCCGCACTGGCACGAGGACCAGTCTATTGAGCGGATCTCACGTTCGGGCCGTGTCCGGGCGGCTGAGCACGCCGGACGATGTTCAATCGCTGATTCTCACCCCAACGAGTGAACGACCGGAGCCAGGCGGGCGCGGGGGAACGGCGTCTCCACCACACCGGCCAGCCTTGGGCATCGCCGGTCGACCAGCCCACTCTGGACACCCCGCGCGAACGGCCTACGCGGACTTCTTCGCGCGGTGGCGGCGCACCGCGTCGCGGTTGGCGCAGCCGGGGGAGCAGTAGCGCTGCCGGCCGCCCCGGCTGAAGTCGCCGAACGGGGAACGGCACTCGTCGAGCGCGCAGCGGCGCAGCCGGGTCATGCCGCGGCCGGTCAGGTGCAGTGCGGTGCCGACGCTGATCAGCGCACGCAGCACACCCCCGAGCGCGAGGTCGGCGTCGCGGTAGTGGATGTGCCAGCCGTCGCCCGCGTGGTCGGACAGCCTCGGGTACGCCGAGGACTGTGCGAGCAGTACGTTGAGGCGCTCGGCGCGCTGCTCGGTCGTCGCCGCGTCGACCACCCCGAGCCAGCGCGCGAGGAACCGCTCGACCTCGTGCAGGTCGTCGTCGGTGGGGCGCGCGTCGACCACGACCCCCGCCGAGGCGCATCGCCTGCCCAGGTCTGCCGCGGAGCGCGGTTGCCGCAGGACCAGGTCGACGGCCAGCCGGACCGGATCCTCACCGTAAGGGTTCAAATGCACAGGACCATTACAGCAGACTGGCGGTCATGGCCGCCACACACCGCTTCCGGACCACGTCCAGTCATGCCACGAGTGAGGGCTGGGTGCTCTACCAGCGCTGTTCGTGTGGACGGACGCGGATCCTCCTCAACTCCGAACTGGTCGGAATGATCCGTCCACCCGCGAGGTTGGGATGACCATCACGTGCGTGACTGTCATGGGTGGCGGCTAGCTTGGGGACTGAGCCGCCGGTGGAAGGGGAGCTTGTGGAGGGGTTCGTACCGAACGAGACCGCGATCCGGCGGGCACTGCGCCGGGCGCGGGATGGTGTCGCGCTCGACGCGACCGAGGCCGAGACCCTTCTGCACGCAAGGGGTGAACAGCTCGAGGCGCTCTTCGACGCGGCGTCGCGGGTCCGGGACCAGGGCCTCGCGGCCGTCGGCCGGGAGCGGACGATCACCTACTCCCGCAGCGTGTTCGTGCCGCTGACCAGGCTGTGTGCCGACCGCTGCCACTACTGCACGTTCGCGACCGTGCCGGGCAGGCTGCCCTCGGCGTTCCTGTCCGAGGACGAGGTGCTCGACATCGCCCGCAAGGGCGCCGCGGCCGGGTGCCGCGAGGTGCTGATCACGCTCGGCGACAAGCCCGAGGCGCGCTGGGAGGCGGCCAGGACCTGGCTCGAGGAAGCCGGTTACCCGGACACGCTGTCCTACGTGCGCGCGATCTCGATCAAGATCCTCGAGGAGACCGGGGTGCTGCCGCACCTCAACCCCGGCGTGCTGACCTGGCAGGACTTCCAGCGGCTGAAGCCGGTGTCGGCGTCGATGGGCATGATGCTGGAGACCACCGCGACCCGGCTGTGGTCCGAGCCCGGCGGCCCGCACTACGGCTCGCCGGACAAGGAACCCGCGGTGCGGCTGCGGGTGCTGGAGGACGCGGGCCGCTCGGCCGTGCCGTTCACCACCGGCCTCCTGCTGGGCATCGGCGAGACCCTCGCCGAGCGCGTCGACACGCTGTTCGCGATCCGCAAGGTGGCGCGGCAGTACGGCGGCATCCAGGAGGTCATCGTCCAGAACTTCCGCGCGAAGCCGGACACCGCGATGCGCGGCACGCCGGACGTGGAAGCGGACGAGCTGGCGGCGACCGTCGCGGTCGCCCGGCTCGTGCTCGGCCCGAAGATGCGCATCCAGGCGCCGCCGAACCTGATCGCGGGCGAGTTCGAGCTGCTGCTGCGCGCGGGCATCGACGACTGGGGCGGCGTGTCGCCGCTGACCATCGACCACGTCAACCCGGAGCGGCCGTGGCCGCACCTGGACGAGCTGGAGAAGCACACGCGGGCGGCCGGGTTCGAACTGGCCGAGCGGCTGCCGGTCTACCCCGAGTACGTGACGCGGGGCGAGCCGTGGCTGGACCCGCGCGTCATGCCGCACGTGGCCGCGCTGGCCGACGCACAGGGGCTCGCCGACCCGGCCGCGGTGATCACCGGCAGGCCCTGGCAGGAGCCGGAGGTCGCGCTCGTCTCCTCCGGCCGCACCGATCTGCACGCGTCGATCGACACCGAGGGCCGCACGGCCGACCGCCGCGACGACTTCGACTCCGTCTACGGCGACTGGGAGGAACTGCGCCAGCAGGTCGGTCCCGGTGTCTCCCCGTCGCCCGGTGCACGTGCGCGCGGTGAGTTCGCGACCGCGTTACGCCACGCCGAGGCGGACCCGGCCGGACTGTCCGACGAGGACGCGCTGACACTGCTGTCCGCGCGGCACGGCCACGAGATCGAGGCCCTCGCCGCGCTCGCCGACGACGTGCGCCGCGACACCGTCGGCGACGACGTGACCTACGTGGTCACCAGGAACATCAACTTCACGAACGTCTGCTACACCGGCTGCCGGTTCTGCGCGTTCGCCCAGCGCCGCACCGACAGCGACGCCTACACGCTCTCGCTCGACCAGGTCGGGCAGCGGGCCGAGCAGGCGTGGGCGGTCGGTGCGACCGAGGTGTGCATGCAGGGCGGCATCCACCCGGACCTGCCCGGCACCGCGTACTTCGACATCGCGGCCGAGGTGAAGAAACGCGCGCCGGGGCTCCACGTGCACGCGTTCTCGCCGATGGAGGTCGTGAACGGTGCGTCGCGGACGAACATGTCCATCCGCGACTGGCTGACCGCGGCGCACGAGGCAGGCGTCGACTCGCTGCCCGGCACGGCGGCGGAGATCCTCGACGACGACGTGCGGTGGGTGCTGACGAAGGGCAAGCTGCCGACGGCGTCGTGGGTCGAGGTCGTGACCACCGCGCACGAGCTGGGCATCAACACGACGTCCACGATGATGTACGGGCACGTGGACAACCCGTCGCACTGGGTCGCGCACCTCAAGCTGATCCGCGACCTGCAGGAACGCACCGGCGGGTTCACCGAGTTCGTGCTGCTGCCGTTCGTCCACACCAACGCGCCGCTCTACCTCGCGGGCATCGCGCGGCCGGGCCCGACGTACCTCGAGAACCGCGCCGTGCACGCGCTCGCCAGGTTGTTGCTGCACGGCCGGATCGACAACATCCAGACGTCGTGGGTGAAGCTCGGCGACGAGGGCGTGGTCGACGTGCTGCGCGGCGGTGTCAACGACCTGGGCGGCACGCTGATGGAGGAGACCATCAGCCGCATGGCCGGGTCGGAGAACGGCAGCTACAAGACGATCGCGGGCCTGGAGGCGCTCGCCGCGTCGGCAGGTCGCCCTGCCCGGCAGCGGACGACCACCTACGGCGAGGTGCCGGAGGAGCGGCTCCGGACCGCGCGGGAGCACGACGGCGTGTGGCGGCCGAACCTGTTGCCACTGGTCAGCGGCTGACCGGGCGGTACTGTCCGGTTCTGTCACGGACGGGGCGTGACCGTCAACCACATGTCCGCCGAGCGGAGGGCCGCGTACTGGACGCCGGAACGGATCGCGAACGCCAAACCGGTGCCGGTGCCGACCTCGGGGGCGGCACGGGCGGTGCCGAAACCCGACGGCCCGGCCGTGCCCGGCACGGTGCCCAAGACAAGGGATGTCCACAACACTTCCGCTACGCGCCGGATTACAACGCTGGCAACGCGCTACACGGCTGGTGGCACTGGCGGTCGGCGGGCTGGGCCTACCAGGTGGGCACGTTCTTCGGCAGCTACGGCGCCGCGGCCGCGCGGGCAGCTACTACGGCCAGGTCGCCTACGACGTGTGGAGCGGCGCGCAGAACGCCTGACGGCCGGCTCCGGGAACCGGACAGTCCGTGAGGTGCCGCGATGTCTCAGGGATGGCTCAGCAGCACGCCGATCCCGTCGACGAGCGAGACGTCCTCGGCGACCAGGATGTCCGCGCCGATCGCGAGAGCGGCCATCGGCAGGGCTTCGTCCGCGCGTTGGCAGCTGGCGGGCATGCCGACCGCACGCAGGTCGGCGTGGTCGTCGGTGACCTGGTCGCGGTGGGTGCCGCCGACCCACACGGTGCGGTCGGCCAGTGCGCCCTCGGCGATGACCAGCGCGTCCGCGTTGTGGTCGCGCAGTGCCGCCGCGCACCGCGCGACTCCCTGCACCACCGGACCTTCCGGCCGGGACGACTCGAACAGGAACTGGTCGAACATCGTCCGGTCCGCCGGGTCCGGACCGCTGTCGGCGCCTCCTGCCGCGACGAGTGCCGCGGAGGGGGCGTGCACCGGGTGCCTCGGCACCAACGGGAGGAGGTAGGGCAGATCGGACAGCCGTGCGATCGGGGCGCGTGGTGACCAGGTGAGCGGGCCGTCGACCAGGACGCCCGACGGGGTCACGATGAGTGCGCGGCCCCCCTCGGCTGGGCCGTCGTGGCTCAGCGCGTCGTCGAGTGCCGCCAGCATCTCCTCCGGGGTGTCCTGCGCGGCGAGCGTGCGGCGCAGGACCGGCCAGCCCGGCCCGCCGACGTCCGAGGGCAGGTATACCGATGCGAAGGGGCCGTGCGCGAGGGCCATGTCGCGGATCGCCGCGGTGTTCATCGTGACCTCCGGATGACGTCGGGGCCGACCGGCCACCCGGTCGGGCGGCCCGCACCCCTCCCGCGTTCGCCGAACCTTCGCGGTGCACGAGCCACGGAGGCGTATACCCGGCGACGAGGCCGGCATGCACGTGAGCCGGACGCGGTTTTGGTGATCTCACGGGGGTTCTCGTGGCTTTCGTCGCGGTGAGTAGTAGTTGCTACCCTCTGGTTTACGTCTGGGGCGCACGGCAAATCTGCCCCCGTGAAAGCGGCTGACGAGGCACGCGCCGTGTTGTTCGACCGGGACGGCACGCTGGTGGAAGACGTGCCCTACAACGGGAATCCCGAACTGGTCGCGCCGGTGCCGGGTGCCGCCGCCGCGCTGGATCTGCTGCGGGACAACGGAATCCGGCTCGGCATCGTGAGCAACCAGTCCGGAGTGGGCCGAGGGCTCCTGACCGATGAAGACGTCCACCGTGTCCACGAACGGGTGGCTCGCCTGCTCGGGCCGTTCGACGACATCCGGTACTGCCCGCACCTCCCCGAGGACGGGTGCGGCTGCCGCAAGCCCGCGCCGGGCATGCTGCTCGCGGCGTGTGCCGCGCTCGGCGTGCGGCCGGCGTCGGTCGTCGTCATCGGTGACATCGGCGCCGACGTCGGTGCGGCCACCGCGGCTGGCGCGACCCCGATCCTCGTGCCGACGCCGGTGACCCGGCGGGAGGAGGTGGCCGCCGCCCCGATCCTCGCACCGGACCTGGTCACCGCCGCGGAACTGGCGGTCGAGCTGCTGGTGGGGGTGCGGACGTGACGAAGGTGCTGGTGGCGCGCCTCGACAGCGACGGAGACGTCCTGCTCGCCGGTCCCGCGATCCGCGCGGCGGCGGCGCACGCGGACGACGTGACGTTGCTGTGCGGCCCGGCGGGCGCGCAGGCCGCCGAGCTGCTGCCCGGTGTGAATCACACGATCGTGTGGTCGTGCCCGTGGATCGCGGCCCATCCCGGCCCGGTCCACCCCGACGAGGTGCGGGCGCTCACCGGCAGGCTCGCCACCGCGGGTTACGACCTGGCGCTGATCCTCACCTCCGCGCACCAGTCCTGCCTGCCGCTCGCGCTGGTGCTGCGCATGGCCGGGGTGCCGGCCATCGCCGGCATCTCCGCGGACTACCCGGGCACGCTGCTCGACGTCCGACTGCGCCCCGACCTCGACTTCACCGACGACGCACCGGAACCGGAGCGTGCGCTCGCCGTGGCGAACGCGGCAGGCTGCCACCTGCCCGACGGCGACGACGGCGCGTTGCGGGTGCACGCGCCGCCGGACATGACGCACCTGACCGGGCGCGGCCCCTACCTGGTGCTGCACCCGGGCGCCACTGTGCCTGCCCGGCGCTGGCCCGCCCACCGGTGCGCCGAGGCCGTGCGTGCGCTCACCGCCGACGGCCACCGCGTGCTGGTCACCGGCGGGCCGGGGGAGAAGGACCTGACCGCCGAGGTGGCGGGTACCGAGGGCACCGACCTCGGTGGCGCCACCGGCTTCGCGGAGCTCGCCGGGGTCCTCGCGGCCGCGGACGTCGTGATCGTCGGCAACACCGGGCCCGCGCACCTCGCCGCCGCCGTCGGCACCCCGGTGGTGTCGTTGTTCTCACCGGTCGTGCCCGCCGTGCGCTGGGCGCCCTACCGCGTGCCGACCGCGCTGCTCGGTGACCAGACCGCGCCGTGCCGGTCGACGCGGGCACGCGAGTGCCCCTTGCCCGGGCACCCGTGCCTGACCTCCGTGACGGCCGACGACGTGCTGGCCGCCGTCAACACACTCCTCGATGGGACACCCACGACATGCGCATCGCCATGATCTCCGAACACGCCAACCCGGTCGCCGCCCTCGGGGAGGTCGACGCGGGTGGGCAGAACCTGCACGTCGCCGAGTTGTCCGCGGCACTCGTCGCGGCCGGGCACGACGTGACCGTCTACACGCGGCGGGACCATCCCGAGCAGTCCGACCTCGTCACGCCGCAGGGCTACCGCGTGGTGCACGTCCCGGCAGGTCCGGCCAGACCCGTGCCGAAGGACGAGCTGCTGCCGCACATGGGCGAGTTCACCAGGTTCGTCGACCGCGCCTGGCGGACCGACCGGCCGGACGTGGTGCACTCGCACTTCTGGATGTCCGGTCTCGTCGCGGTCGTCGCCGCCCGCCGGCACGGCATCCCGGTGCTGCACACCTACCACGCGCTGGGCACGGTGAAGCGGCGCCACCAGGGCGGGGACGACACCAGCCCGCCGCAGCGCATCGGCATCGAGCGGATGATCGGCCGTGCCGCGGCCGGGATCATCGCGACGTGCGCCGACGAGGTGGACGAGCTCGCGCGCATGGGTGTGCCGAGGGAGCGGGCGTCGGTCGTGCCGTGCGGGGTGGACTGCACGCAGTTCGGCCCCGAGGGTGAGCGAGCGCCGACACGGCTGCCGCACCGGGTGGTCAGCGTCGGGAGACTGGTGCCACGCAAGGGTTTCGCGGACCTGATCGCGGCACTCCCCGGGGTCGCGGACACCGAGCTGGTCATCGCGGGAGGCCCGGTCTGCGCCCGGCTGGCCGACGATCCGGAGGCCGGGCGGCTGCGTGCGCTGGCCGAGCGGCTGCGGGTCGCCGACCGGGTGCGGTTCGCCGGGCAGGTGCCGAGAGACCGGATGCCGGCACTGTTGCGGTCGGCCGACGTGGTGGCGTGCGTGCCGTGGTACGAGCCGTTCGGCATCGTGCCGCTCGAGGCGATGGCGTGCGGGGTGCCGGTGGTCGCGACCCGCGTCGGCGGGCTGATGGACACGGTGGTGGAGCACGTGACGGGTGAGCTCGTGCCGCCGCGCAGGCCGGCCGCGCTGGCCACCGCCCTGCGGCTGCTGCTCGCCGACCCGGTCCGCCGGTCGTTCCTCGGCGGCTCCGGCCGGGAACGCGCCGAGTCGCGCTACCCGTGGCAGCGGATCGCCGCCGAGTGCGTGCGGGAGTACCTGCGCTGCGCCGACCTCACCAGTACCGGTGTGGCGGCGGGGAGCGCGGCGCGATGAGGACCGTCGACCGGCTCACGGAGGTCGAGCGCGTGGTGCGGGTGCTGCGCGGCGAGGCCGACCGGTTCACGCGCTGGGGCGGGCTGCTCGCCGAGCGGTTGCCCGACGGTGCGCGGCTGCTCGCCGCGGGGAACGGCGGCTCGGCCGCCGAGGCACAGCACCTCACCGCCGAGCTGGTCGGGCGGTTCGACGCCGACCGGCCTCCGTACGCGGCGGTGGCGTTGCACGCCGACACCTCCAGCCTCACCGCGATCAGCAACGACTACGGCTACGCGGACGCGTTCGCCCGGCAGGTGCACGCCCACGCGCGGCCCCGCGACGTGCTGGTGCTGCTGTCGACCAGCGGCCGCAGCGAGAACCTGCTGCGTGCCGCCGACGCCGGCCGGGAACGGGACGTGACGGTGCTCGCCATGACCGGCCCCGCGCCCAACCCGCTGGCCGACCGCGCCGACGACGTGCTGGCCGTCCCCGGGTGCACCGCGACCGTGCAGGAGGCGCACCTGATCGCCGTGCACCTCGTGTGCGCCGCGTTCGAGGCCGCGCTGGCAGAGCCGGTGAGGAGGGTGTCGTGAGCGGAGCTTGCGGAGCGAACCATCAGGTACCGGGCGGAGCTCGCGGAGCGAACCACCAGGTACCGGGCGGAGCTCGCGGAGCCAATCATCAGGTACAGGGTCTGGTGATCGTGGGCGACAGCCTCCTCGACATCGACCTGGTCGGCTCGGTGCAGCGGGTGTGCCCGGACGCGCCTGCGCTGGTGGTGGACGAGGACGCGCGCAGGCCGCGCCCGGGTGGTGCCGGACTCGCGGCGTTGCTCGCGGCCCGCGCCGGTGAGCCGGTCACGCTCGTGACCGCGCTCGCCGACGACGACGAGAGCGCGGTGCTGCGCACGCAGCTCGGGCGGATACCGGTCGTCGCCGGACCGGCCAACACGCCGACGCCGGTGAAGACCAGGGTGCGGGCGGACGGGCACACGCTCGCCCGCATCGACCGCACCCGCGCGGGGAAGCCGACGGTCACCGCCGAGATGCTCGCCGCGCTCCAGTCCGCCGACGCGGTGCTGGTGTCCGACTACGGCCGCGGCCTGACCGAGGACCCGGCGCTGCGGGACGTGCTCACCGAGGTGGCCGCCCGCGTGCCCGTGGTGTGGGACCCCCATCCGCGGGGCGCGCCGCCGGTGCACGGCGTCACGCTCGTGACGCCGAACCTGGACGAGGCCCAGCGGATGTGCGGGCAGTCCGGGGACGGTGTGGCGGCGGCCGGGGCCGCCGCGTCGATGCTGCGGGCGCGGTGGCGGGCGGATGCCGTGGCCGTGACGCTGGGCAGCCGAGGCGCGCTGGTCGCGGACGCGGACGGGACGACGCTGGTCCCGGCGCCGCCGGTCGCCGCGGCCGACCCTTGTGGTGCCGGTGACCGGTTCGCGGTGGCGGTGACCGCCGGGCTGATGCGGCACGACACCGTGGCCGCCGCGGTCGCGCACGCCGTGGCCGCGGCGGCCCGGTTCGTCGCCGACGGCGGTGCCGCCGACATCACCGGCGGGGCGTTCGCCACGGTACGGTCCGAAGAGGACAGTGACATCGCCGCGGCGCGCGAGCTGGTCGCGTCGGTGCGTGCCCGCGGTGGGACGGTCGTCGCCACCGGCGGCTGCTTCGACCTGCTGCACGCCGGGCACATCAGGACCCTGACCGCGGCCCGCGGCCTCGGCGACTGCCTGGTGGTGTGCATGAACTCCGACGAGTCGGTGCGTGCGCTCAAAGGACCGGACAGGCCGTTGACGGGGGAGGCCGACCGGGCGGAGGTGCTGCGCGCGCTGGGTTGCGTGGACCAGGTCGTCGTCTTCGCGGAGCACACCCCGGAGCGCGTGCTGGCCGAGCTGCGCCCGGACGTGTGGGTGAAGGGCGGCGACTACACCCCGGAGACCCTGCCGGAGACCGAGCTGGTGCGTGGCTGGGGCGGCGAGGTCGTGGTGGTGCCCTACCACGACGGCCGGTCGACCACCCGCCTCGCCGGGCTGCTCACCACAGAGCACGTCGTCTCACTCCGCAAGCTCCGCGAAAGCGGCTGAACTCGAGCTGAACCAGGGAGGAGAACCCCGATGTCTTCTACGGCAACACAACCAGTGCTCGTGTCCGGCGGCTCGAGCGGCCTCGGCGCCGCGGTCGTCGCCGCGTTGCACGACGCGGGCAGGCCGGCCGTCGTGCTGGACAAGCAGGCACCGTCCGGACCCGCGTCGGACTTCCGGCTCGTCGACGTCTCCGACAGCGCGGCCACCGAGGAGGCCGTGCGGTCGCTCGGCGACGAGCACGGGCTGTCCGGGGTGGTCACCGCGGCCGGAATCGACAGCTGCGGACCGCTCACCGAAGTGTCCACATCGGACTGGGAACGCGTGGTGCGGGTGAACCTGATGGGCACGGCGGCCGTCGTGCGTGCCGCCGTGCCGTACCTGGAGCGCGGCGCGGGCCGCGTGGTGACCGTCGCGTCGACGCTCGGGCTGCGGCCGGCGGGCGACGCGACCGCCTACTGCGCCGCCAAGTTCGGCGTCGTCGGCTTCACCAGGGCGCTCGCGATGGAGCTGGCGGGCCGGGTCGGCGTGACGCTGCTCGTCCCCGGCGGCATGCGCACCGCGTTCTTCGACGACCGCGCGGAGCAGTACCTGCCACCGGACCGCGGCAAGCTCAACCCGCCGGAGTACGTCGCGGCGAACGTCGTGCACGCGCTGAACCAGCCCGCCGGCTGTGAGCTCCGCGAGCTGGTCGTCTGCCACGAGTCCGAACCGTCCTGGCCGTGAGGAGGTCCGCTGTGCTCACCGCGAACCACGACATCTCGATCAGCGATCCCGCGACGGGTGCCCACATCGGCAGCCGCGCCTCGGCCACGCAGGCCGACATCGAGGACGCGATGACACTCGCCCGCCGCACGTTCCCGATGTGGCGGCACACCGCGGCGGCCGACCGCGGCGCCGCGCTGCGCACCGCGGCCGCCGCCCTGCGCGCCGGGACCGCCGAACTGGCCGAGATCCACGAACACGAGACCGGCCGTCCCCGTGCCGAGGCGGCGGAGTCCATCGCCGCCGGGGTGTCGACGCTCGAGCAGTACGCCGAGCTGGGGCCCGTGCATCGCGGGAAGAGCCTGCACGGCGCCTGGTCGGCGACCGACCTGATGGTGCCGGAACCACGCGGAGTCGTGGTCGCGCTGACGCCGTGGAACGACCCGGTCGCCGTCGCGTGTGGACTGCTCGGCGCCGCGCTGGTGACCGGGAACACCGTGGTGCACAAGCCGAGCGAGCGGTGCCCGCACACGGGTGAGCGGCTGGGCGCCCTGCTCCGCGACGCGTTTCCCGACGGGGTCCTGCAGACGCTCCTCGGTGGCGGCGCGACCGGGGAGCGGCTCGCCGGGCACCACGACGCGGACGTGGTCGCGCACGTCGGCGGCGCCGCGACCGGCAGGCGGGTCGCCATGGCGACCGCGCGGACAGGGGCGAAGGCGTTGCTGGAGAACGGCGGCAACGACCCGTTGCTCGTCGACGACGACGTGGATCCCGGGTGGGCGGCGGAACAGGCGGCGCTCGGGTCGTTCGCCAACGCGGGCCAGATCTGCGTGTCGGTGGAACGGATCTACGTCTGCGCACGCCGCGCGGGGGAGTTCCTCGACGCGCTCACCGACGCCGCGCGGCGGTTCGCCCTGCCGCCGCTCGTCGACACCGACCACCGCGACAAGGTGCACGAGCACGTGCGGCAGGCAATCGGCGCTGGCGCGGAAGCGCTGACCGGCGCGACGATCCCGGACGGCCCTGGCGCGCACTACCCGGCCACCGTGCTCGCCGGGTGCACCCCGCGCATGACCGTCATGGCGGAGGAGACGTTCGGCCCGGTCGCGCCGGTGATGGTCGTGCCAGACTTCGCGACCGGGCTCACCGAGGCGGCCAGGGGACGGTACGGCCTCGCGGCCACCGTCCTCACCGCCGACCTGGCGCACGTGCACGAGGCGTACCGCACCCTGCCCGCGGGCACGGTGAAGGTGAACGCGGTGTTCGGCGGCGCGCCGGGCGGTGCCGCGCAACCGCGTGGCGTGAGCGGCACCGGGTTCGGCTACGGACCGGAGCTGCTCGACGAGATGACCGCCACCAAGGTCGTGCACCTGACCGCGCCGGGCGGGCTCGGATGAAGCACCCGGCCGTCGACCTCGGCCGCCCGCCGGACTGGCGGGCGGTCGAGCGGGTGCTCGTGGTCCGCGCCGACAACCTCGGTGACGTCGTGATGACCACGCCCGCGCTGCGCGCGTTGCGGCGGGCGGCGCCGCACGCGCGGGTGGACCTGCTCGCGTCCCCGGCCGGTGCCCAGGTGGCGCCGTTGATCCCGGCGGTCACCGAGGTGCTGACGGTGTCGGCGAGCTGGCAGCAGGCGGGCACGCCCCGAGCCGTGGGCGACCTGGCGGCGGAGGAAGCCCGGCTCGTCGAGCGGGTCCGGGCCGGGAACTACGACGTGATGCTGGTGCTCACGTCCCACGGCCAGTCGCCGTGGCCGGCCGCCCACGTCGGCATGCTCGCCGGGATCGGGTTGCGGGCCGTGCACTCCACGGAGTTCGGCGGCGCCGTCGCGACGCACTGGGTCACGCCACCGCCGGTCGGCACCCACCAGGTGGACCGCTGCCTGCTCCTGCTCGCCGCGCTCGGCGTCCCGCCGGCCGGCCACGAGCTGGAACTCGCGATCCCGAAGGCGGACGGTGTACCCGAGGGCCCGTTCGCGGTACTCGCGCCGGGTGGTTCCTGTCCTTCGAAGCGGTACGCGCCGGAGCGGTTCGCGGTGGTGGCCCGGCGGCTCGCCGAGAGCGGTCTCGCCGTGCTCGTCACCGGCGCGCCGAAGGAGGCGCCGCTGGTCGACGAGGTCGTCGCGGGCGCGGCCCACCCGCTCGTCACACCGCTCGGCGCGGTCGCCGTGCCGGAGCTGGCGGCGGTGATCGCCGCCGCGGATGTGGTGGTGTGCAACAACTCCGGGTGCCTGCACCTCGCCGACGCGGCGCGGGTGCCGGTGGTCGTCACGTACGCGGGCACGGAGGGACGCACCGAGATGCCGCCCAGGACGACCCTCGCCGCACAGGTGCTGGGCAACGTGGTGCCGTGTGCGCCGTGCAGGCAGTTCCACTGCCCGTACCACCACGAGTGTCTCGACCTCGACCCCGAGCACGTCGCCGCGGCGGCGCTGCGCATGACCGGAGAGCGCATGACCAGGGAGGTGGCTCTGCCGTGACCGATCTGTCTACAGTGGACTCGACGGTCGGTGGCGACCACGAGCTGCCCGAGCTGACCCCGGACGTGCCCGCGCGCCTGGCCGCGCTGCGGCCCAGGGTGCTGGTCGTCGGTGACGTGATCCTCGACGAGTGGTTGAGCGGCAACGCGGAACGGCTCTGCCGCGAGGCACCCGCGCCGGTCGTCGCGGTCGAGAGCAGGACCGTGGCACCCGGCGGGGCCGCGAACACGGCCGTGAACCTGGCCGCACTCGGCGCGGACGTGCGGCTGGTGTCCGCCGTCGGCGCGGACGACAGCGGCCGGGAACTCCTTGCCGCACTGGAGAAAGCGGGTGTCGACACGTCGGCGGTCGTGGTCGAGCCGGGCAGGCGGACCACGGCGAAGCGGCGCGTGGTGGCGGGGGAGCAGGTGCTCGTGCGGCTCGACGACGGCGACCGCGACCAGGCGCCGCTGACCGAGGTGCCCGGGCTTTCCGACGGGTGGGACGCCGTGGTCGTGTGCGACTACGGCACCGGCCTGCTGACCGGCACCGTGCTCGACGCGGTGCGACGGACCAGGCCACCGCTCGTGGTGGTGGACGCGCACGACCCGGCCCGCTGGGCGCGGCTGTGCCCCGACCTCGTCACCCCCAACGCGGGCGAGGCGGCCGCGGTGCTCGGCCGGCCGATCCCCGCGACGGACCAGCTGCGGTTCCTCGACGAGCACCGCGGCACACTGCTGACCCGCACCGGCGCGCACGCCGTCGTGGTGACGCTGGACCGGGACGGTGCGGTGCTGCTCGACGGTGCCCGGCCCGTGCACCGGACGTGGGCGCGGCCGGTGCCGGACAACCACACGGCGGGCGCGGGCGACACGTTCTGCGCTGCGCTGACCGTGGCCCGCTGCGGTGGGCTGCCGTCGGTGGTGGCGGTGGAGCTGGCGCAGGCCGCCGCGGACGTGGTCGTGCACCGGCCGGAGACGGCGGTGTGCACGGTCGACGACCTCGCCGGGCGGCTGGGCGGGCACGGCGCGGTCGTCGACCCCGACCGGCTCGCCGGCATCGTC
This sequence comes from Actinophytocola algeriensis, assembly GCF_014203735.1. Classification (GTDB taxonomy): domain Bacteria; phylum Actinomycetota; class Actinomycetes; order Mycobacteriales; family Pseudonocardiaceae; genus Actinophytocola; species Actinophytocola algeriensis. Next base: position 828,862 of record NZ_JACHJQ010000005.1, read on the forward strand.
GCGGAGCACCGCGCGGCCGGGCGGCGGATCGTGTTCACCAACGGGTGCTTCGACGTGCTGCACCGCGGCCACGTCAACTACCTCAACGAGGCGAAACGGCTCGGTGACGTACTGGTCGTGGCGATCAACTCGGACGAGGGCGTGGCCCGGCTGAAGGGGGACGGGCGGCCGGTCAACGGGGTCGCGGACCGCGCCGCCGTCCTCGCCGGGCTGTCCTGTGTGGACCATCTGACGGTGTTCGACGAGGACACCCCGTCCGCGCTGCTGTCCCGCCTGCGCCCGGACATCTACGCCAAGGGCGGCGACCACCGCGTGGAACTGCTCAGCGAGGCGCCGGTGGTGCGGGAGTACGGCGGGGAGGTCCGCATCCTGAGCTACCTGCCGGACCGCTCGACCTCGGCGGTGATCGAACGCATCAGAGGCGGACGCTGAGCACCCGGTGCGCCGCGGCGAGCACGTCCGCCACGGTGAGGGAACCGGTCCGCAGCACGGCATGCCGCGGCCGGTCCGCCGGCGGCCCCCACCGCCGCGGCGGCGTCGCTCCGAACAGGACGACCGAGGGGGTGCCGTAGGCGGTCGCGAGGTGTCCGGTGCCGGTGTCGTTGGTGACCACGAGTGCCGCGTCCGCGACGAGGGCCGCCAGCTCCGCCAGGTCGATCTCCCCGGCCAGCACCGAGGACTCCGGCAGCCCGGCACCCGTCGCGACGGTCACGGCGAGGTCGCGTTCGGCGGCGCTGCCGGTGATCACGACCCGGTGCGCCGCCGCCAGTTCGCGTGCCACCGCCGCGAACCCGTCCGCGTCCCACCGCCGTTGCGCGACGCTCGCACCAGGGTGCACCACCACCGCGCCCGGCGCCACGCTCGCCACGTGCGGCAGCGCGAGGTCGAGCTCGCCGGGATCGGCGGGGATGTCGTGCCAGGCGAGCAGACGGCACCAGCGGTGCACCTCGTGCTGCTCCTCCACCCACTCCGGACCCGGCACCGCGGGGAACGCCGGGTGGCGGTGGGTGATCAGCCTCGTGGGCAGGGTGGCCAGCAGGTCGGCGATGCTCTCCGGCCCGGCGCCGTGCAGGTTGACCGCGACCCCCGGATCCCGGTACCGCAGCGCACCGAGCCCCGCGGTGGGCAGCAGGGTGTCCACGCACCCGGTCAGGTCCACGAGCGGCGCCAGCCACGCGGGCGCGGCGAGGACGAGCCGGTCACTCACGCGGCGCAGGCCACGCAAGGCGGGCACGGCGACCAGCAGGTCCCCGATCCCGAGCGCACGCAACACGAGCATGCCGGGCAGGTACCCCGTTTCGCCCGCCGTACGCGGGAAACCCGGGGAACCATGAACGTGTTGCTGTGGCACGTCCACGGTTCGTGGACCGACGCCTTCGTCCGTGGCAGGCACCGCTACCTCCTGCCGACGCTGCCGGAGGGCGGCCCGTGGGGCGGCGGCCGCTGCGGCCGGGACTGGCAGGCGACCGAGGAGATCGCGCCGGAGCGGCTCGCCGACACCGACGTCGACGTGGTGGTGCTGCAGCGCACCGAGGAGCTCGAGCTGGTTCGGCGGTGGCTGGGCCGCGAGCCCGGCCGCGACGTGCCGGCCGTGTTCGTCGAGCACAACACCCCCAAGGGCACGCCACACCCGCTGGCCGACCGCGACGACGTGCTCGTCGCGCACGTCACCCACTTCAACGAGTGGATGTGGGACAACGGCCGCGCAACCACGACGGTGGTCGAGCACGGCATCGTCGAGCCCTCCGCCCGCTACTCCGGCGAGCTGGCGCGCGCCGCGGTCGTGACCAACGAGCCGGTGCGCCGGTGGCGGGTCACCGGCACCGACCTGCTGTCCCGGTTCGCCGGGGAGGCCCCGCTCGACGTGTTCGGCATGGGCCTCGACGGCCTCGGCGACGCACTCGGCACGGACCGGCTCACCTGCCACGGCGACCTGCCGCACGACCGCCTCCACCCCGAGCTGGCACGGCGGCGCGCCTACCTGCACGTGCCGCGCTGGACGTCGCTCGGCCTGTCGCTGATCGAGGCCATGCAGATCGGCATGCCGGTCGTGTGCCTCGCCGCCACCGAGGCGGTCGAGGCGGTGCCGCCCGGCGCGGGCGTGCTCTCCACCCGCCTGGACGTGCTCGCCACCGGGCTCCGGGAGCTGATGGCCGAACCGGAACTGGCCGTGCGGATGGGCGAGGAGGCGCGGCAGTACGCGCTGCGCCGCTTCGGGCTGGACCGCTTCCTCGCCGACTGGGACCGGGTCCTCGCCGCGGTCCGGGACCGGTCGGCGGAGGCGCTAGTCGGCTGAGGGTGAGGGTTGGGGACGCTCCCACGGGGTAGTCCGGACGGTGACGGCGACGTGTTCCAGGAGAGCCACATGCAGCACAAGCACCCGGACGACCGGTTCGCGCTCAACGCCGAGGAACGGCGCCAGTTCCGTGAACTCTGGAAGGAACTGGCCGACGACGGCACGCCACGCCCGGCCGACGACACGGCGGAGGTCGACGGCGCCCGCGCGGGATGGAGCTTCGGCATCATCGTGTGCGTGGTGCTGATCTTCATCGGCCTCGCGGCGAACAGTGGTGTGATCGTGGTGCTGGCCGCGGGCGCCGCGGTCGGTGCGTACGTGGCGCAGCACCGGGACTGAGCCCGGCTTTCCCGCGGTGAAAGCCACCGGAAAGCGGCGGGGCGATTCCGTGGCGAGTTCTGCACGGAATTCGCGCAGTGAGGGCCGCTGAACCCGTTACAGCGGCGGTAGTTCCTGCTGTCGTCCGATGAGCGGCGCGAGCGGGTCGCCTTTCGTCCGCAGCCGGTCGGAGACGTCACGGACGGTCCAGCGGTCGGGGCGCAGCCCGGGCTCGGTCAGCTCCGCCCACCTGATCGGCACCGACACCGGTGCGTGCGGGAGCGGGCGGATGCTGAACGGTGCCACCAGCGTCTTGTTGATCGCGTTCTGCGTGTAGTCGAGACGGGCCAGGCCGCGGCGGCGGTCGCGGTACCACTCCCAGCTCACCAGCTCGGGCCGGACGCGGCCGACCACCCGGGACACCTTCCGCACCCACGAACGAGTGTCGTCGAAGGTGTACCCGTCACGCACCGGTATCCAGATCTGCACGCCCCGTTTCCCCGTCACCTTCGGCATCCCGGCCACGCCGAGGTGCGCGAGGGCGGTCCGGAACAGCCTGGCCAGCTCGACGATGTCGGCGAAGGTGGTGGTCTCGCCGGGGTCGATGTCGACCAGCGCCCACGTCGGCGCGTGCACGTCCGGCAGCCGGGACGTCCACGGGTGCAGCTCGACCCCGGCGAAGTTCGCCATCCACACGAGCGCGGGCACGCTGTCGAGCACGGCGTAGCACTGCGTCTCGTCCACGTCCGCCTCGGTGTTGTGCCACCGCGTCAGCCATTCCGGGGCGTGCCCGGGCACCTCCTTGTGCCAGAAGCCGGGGCTGCCGACACCGTCGGGGTAGCGGTGGGCGTTCACCGGCCGCCCCGTGAGGTACGGCAGCAGGAACGGTGCGACGTCGGCGTAGTACCGGATCACGTCCCGCTTGGTGAGTGCGGGTGGTCCGGGGAAGAGCACCTTGTCGAGGTTCGTGACCCGTACCTCCCGGCCACCGACCGACCACCACCCGCCCCGGCCGAGGTCGTCGAGCGAGGTGGACGTCTGTTCCGCGACCTTCATGACCAGGGAGTACCCCGCCGGAGCGACTTTGCCCGTCCGGTTTGCGGTGGCAGGCGGCGGGGCAGACAACAGGTATGGCCACGATGGACGAGACCCTCGAAGACATGCTGGCGGATCTCACCTTCCCGGTGGAGAAGTGGGAAGTGACCATGTGCGCCGACCTCCGCGGCGCCTCGGCCGCCACCCGGCGGAAGCTGTACGACCTGCCGTGTCGCACCTTCGAAAGCCCCGAGGACGTCGCCGCGGCACTGAATCGCCGTGAGGTGCCCGAGGTGACCTGACATTCAGGTGCGCCGTCTCGTCGTCCACGGTGACACCGATGGGAAGGGGACGGCGATGCCGGCACCACGCGAGACGGACGAAGCCCTGATCAGGAAGCTCGTCGACACGACCGTCGACCGGCTCCGGGCCAAGGATCTCGACGGTATGAAGCGGCTCTACGCGCCGGACGTCGTGTCCTTCGACATCGACCCGCCGCTGCAACACGCCGGGGTGGCGGCGAAACTGGAGAACTGGGCACGCGTGTTCACGTTCTTCCGGGACGTGACCTACGAGCTGCGCGACCTGACCCTCACCGTGGGCGACGACGTGGCGTTCGGGCACGGCTTCGGCCGCCTCAGCGGCACACTGCGCGACGGCACGGCGACGGACGGCATGTGGGTCCGCGTCACCTACGGCCTCCGGAAGATCGACGGCGACTGGCTGATCGCGCACGACCAGGTGTCCGTGCCCCTGGACGTGGCGACCGGCAGAGGGGTGGTCGACCTCGAACCGGCGACCGCCGCGGTGCACCCGTCACCGTGAGCGGACGGGGCCCGCGAGGTGGGACCGCACGGTCCGCGCGAACCGGTCCGTCGACAGGATCGGCACCGGCTCCGCATCCGGGCTGACCTCGTGTGCTGCCCTTTCGTGCAGTCGTCGCCGCCCTTTCGGCGCTGGTCAGCGGGTGTCCGGATGCATCGGAAGGTGGTTAAGGCTCCACCCGGCCGCGTCCCCGCATCCAGTCGCACGATGCGCATTGAGCCACCTGATGGTCATTTGCCGTTCTTTTGGTGTTGATGTGGCGAACAGCGTCACGCTCACCCACCCCGCCGCGATGTTCGTCCTGGTGTCCATCGTGTGTTGGAGGGAATTTGGGATCGGCGATTGTGTCCGTCGTGATCGCGGACGAGCAGCCTGTCGTTCGGCGGGGGTTGGGCGCGTTGCTGTCCAGGAACGCCGCCATCGCGGTCGCCGCGGAGGCGGCCACCGCGCGGGAGGCGCTCCGGATGGCCGTGTTGCACCGGCCGGACGTGCTCGTGCTCGACACCGGGCTGCCCGGTGGGCATGTGGACGGCACGGTGCGGGAGCTGCGCCGCGCGTCGCCGGGCACCGCGGTGCTCGTGTTCACGGCCGCCGACGACGAGGACACGGTGATCGCCGCGGTGCGGGCCGGGGCGCGGGGTTACCTGCTCAAGAACAGCACCGACGACAGCATCGTCCGTGCCGTGACCGCGCTCGCGCACGGTGAGACCGTGCTGGGGCCCGGTGTCGCCGACCGGCTCATCAGCCGCATCGGCAGCAGGCCTGCCCGGTTCCAGGACATGTTCCCCGAGCTGACCGCGCGGGAGCAGGACGTGCTGGAGCTGGTCGCGGCGGGCATGGGCAACACCGCGATCGCCGCCCGGCTGCACCTGTCGCCGAAGACGATCGCCAACCACCTCTCCGTGATCTTCGGGAAGCTGCACGTCCCGAGCCGCGCGGCCGCCATCGAGCTCGTCAAGGGCGGGCGGCGCGCACCCCTCGAACTCGTGCGCGGCACCCCCGCCCCGTTCCGTCTCCGCGCCGCGTCCGGTGCCATGGCCACCTCCTAGGAGTGATCTCGTTGCTCGACCTCGAGGCGATCACCGCCCGGCTCGAACCCCGCTTCGGCAAAGGCGCGCACCGCTGGGTGCCGAAGCTGCCCGGCCGCGTCGCGGCCATCGCGCAGGAGTGGGGGCTGACCGTCGGCGCGGAGTTCAAGTCCGGCAACTCGTCCGTCGTGCTCCGCTGCGACCACGCGAGCGGCCCGGCGATCCTCAAGCTCTCACCCGACTCCTACGCGGTGCGCGAGGAAACCGAGATGCTGCGGCAGTTCGCGCCCAGTGGCCGGGTGCCCGCCGTGCTCGCCGCCGACCGCGGCGCCGTGCTGCTCGAAGCGGTGCACCCCGGCGCGCTCGTCGAGAAGCTGGCCACCCCGCCGACCCCCGAGGAGTACGCGGCGTTCCTCACCGACCTGCACTCCTCGGGTGACCCGGACAGCGCGCCGCGCAAGCTCGTCGACTGGCTGGAGGTCCTGTTCAGCTCCGCCGCCAAACGCGGCGCCGACCTGACCTCCTCCCGCGCGCTGCGGGACGAGCTGCTGGCCGAGCCGACCGAGGACGTGCTGCTGCACGGCGACCTCCACCTCGGCAACGTCCTCACCTCGGACCGGAAGGGGCTCGTCGCGATCGACCCGATGGCGTGCGTCGGCGACCCGTGCTTCGACGCCGTCGACTACGTCCTCGAAGGACTCGACCGTGCGGAGATGCTGCGCCGCCGCGACGCGCTCGCCGCCGCGGCCGGTGTCGACGCCGGCCGGCTCGACGCGTGGTGCCGCGTCACCGCCCCGATCGGCGCCACCCACGTCAGCAACCCGGGGCACTCCGCCGAGCTGGCCGCGTTCGGTCGCGGCGAGTACTGACCGGGAAATCCTCCCGGCACGTTCCCGGCCGCGACACTGCCGCCGGGAACGTGCCGTGGCGTCTCATCGAAACGTCGGAACCCCACCAGCACAGGACGTGTACCCATGCCCATCGCCACCCTGCTGTCCCGGGTGATCCCGCCGGATGCCCTGCGCCGCAAGCTGATCGCGATCCGCCTCGCCGAGTCGATCGGCAAGGGCGTGTTCATCAGCGGCAGCGTCGTCTACTTCACCCTCCACGTCGGACTGTCGGCCGGCCAGGTCGGCCTCGGCCTGTCCGCGGCGGGATTCTCCGGGCTCGTGTCGTCGGTCGTGTTCGGCATGGTCGCCGACCGGATGAGCCGCAGGAAGCTGTTGTGCGCCCTGTTCCTGACGCTGGCGGCCGGGTTCGGCCTGTATTCCCTTGTGGACACCGCGGGTGCGTTCTTCGCGCTGGTCATGTGCGTCGGGTTCGTGGAGTACGGCACGAGCCCGACCATGAGCGCGCTGATGGGCACGCTCGTGCCACCCGACGAGCGGGTCCGGCTCAAGGCGATGATGCGCTCGGTGTTCAACATCGGCTTCAGCGTGGGCATCGGCGTGGCCGCGGCGGCCGCGCTGTCGCCGCGGCTGCTGGTGGTCATCCCGCTGACCACCGCCGCGCTGATGGTCGTCGCCGCCGTGCTCGTCACCCGGCTCCCAGAAGGCGAGCGCAAGACGATCCCCAGTGGACTCGCGAAGTTCGCGGCCGTGCGGGACCTGCCGTTCCTCGGTGTCATCGGGGTGTCGGCGGTGCTCGCGTCGCACGTCACGATCGTGCTGGTGACGTTGCCGCTGTGGGCGTTGAGCCGGACCTCGGTGCCGCACTTCGTGGTGCCGCTCCTGCTGATCTTCAACACGGTGTTCGTGATCCTCTTCCAGGTGCGGGCCAGCAAGGGCGCCGAGACGGTCGCCGGGGCGTGCCGGACCGCCCGCCGCTCCGGGTTCTGGCTCGCGGGCGGCTGTCTCGTCATCGCCCTCACCGCCCTGACCAGCAACATGGTGGTGGTGACCGTCGCGATCGTCGCGGCCGTGCTCGTCCTGTCCACGGCCGAGATCATGCAGTCCGCGTCGGCGTGGGGACTCGGCTTCGGGCTCGCGCCGGAACACGCGCAGGGCGAGTACCTCGGCGCGTTCGACCTGCACGTCATCACGCAGAACATCGCGGGTCCCGCGGTCCTGTCCGGAGTGGTGATCGCGTTCGGACTGTGGGGGTGGGTGGCGGTCGCCGTCGTCGTGCTCGTGGCCGCCACGGTCATCACCCCGGTGGCGCGCAACAGTGAGCGGCGACTGGTCGCCCAGCAACCGGAACTCGCCACCGTGTAACGGTTTCGCGATCAAGGCCCGGGTCGGCAGTGCGCCGCCCGGGCCTTTTCGCATACCACGGTCCCGTGGATACACCGGTGACCTCCCGCTGAACGAGGAAGGTTTCCCGGGCGTCCCGGAGGTCTGCCACCTCCATCGGGAACGCGCTCGTACCAAGCTCGAGGCATGGTCTTCACCGGTCGGGCGTCGTTCGCCCAGGAACGGCTGTACTTCCTCAACGAGCTGCAGCCGGGCAACCCCGCCTACGTCGTCGCGTTCGCCGTCCGCCTCGACGGTCCACTCCGGACCGACGCGCTGGCGACGGCGTTGCGGCGGGTGGTCGCGAGGCACGACGCCTTGCGCACGACCTTCGCGGTCGTCGACGGCGTGCTCGAACAGCACGTGCACGAGAACGGCGGTCCGGACGTCATCGCCCAGGACGTCCCGTGGGTGGACCGCGCGACCCAGGAGGCCCAGCTGCGCGACCTCGTCGCGACCGAGGCCGCGCGCCCCTTCTCGCTGACCGCCGGACCGCTGCTGCGGGCGTGGCTGAGCAGCTGGAGCGCCGACGAGCACGCGCTGACCGTCCTCGTGCACCACATCGCCTGCGACGGCTGGGCGGTCGGCCTCCTGCTCGCCGACCTCGCCGCCGAGTACAACGCCGCCGTCGCGGGGAACAGCGCCACCTACGACGAGGAGCCGCGGTCCTACCTGCGTTACGCGGCGGCCCAGCGCGCGGAGTCCGGTCGCGACGAGGCCGGTCTCGCCTTCTGGCGGGCCAGCCTCGCGAACGCCCCTCGGCTCGCCATCACCACCGACCACCCCCGCCCGAGCGTGCTGAGCTGCCGGGGCGAGGTGCTCCGCAGGCCGGTCACGCCGGAGCTCGTCGACCGGCTCACCGGCTGGGCCCGCGCGCACGGCACCACGCTGTTCACCGTCGCGCTCGCCGCCTACGCGTCCGTGCTCGGCAGGCACACCGGCCAGGACGACGTGGTGGTCGGCGTGCCCGTCGCGAACCGGATGGAGGAGGGCGAGGAACAGCTCGTCGGCTGCCTCGTCAACACGCTCCCGGTGCGCGTCGACCTGTCCGGCCACCCGTCGTTCGCCGAACTGGTGGACCGGGTCCGGGCCGCGTCCCTCGCCGCGTTCTCCTGGCAGCACGTGCCGTTCGAACAGATCGTCGCGGCCACCATGTCGGTCACCGAGGGGGAGCGGGAGCTGAGCCACGCGCCGCTGTTCCAGACCGCGCTGTCCGTGCAGAACTTCCCGTTCGCGTTCCCGGAGCTGACCGGCCTGGTGCTCACCGAGGTCGACGTGGAGATCGACGCGACCAAGTTCGACATCGGCATGACGCTCGACGTCGCCACGGAGATCCCGTTCCTGCGCGCCGAGTTCAGCACCGACCTGTTCGAACGGGACACCGCGGCGACGCTGCTCGCGCACTACCACACGTTCCTCTCGTCCATTGTGGACGGCGAGCCCGGCATGGTCACCGAGGCGGAACGGGCGCGGCTCACCGCCGACGCGGACAAGCCGATGCCCGTCGCGCCTTCGGTGGCGGCGCGGTTCGTCGAGCAGGCACACCGGAACCCGGCGGCCACCGCGATCCGCCACCGGGGCGGCGAGCTCACCTACGCGGAGCTGGACCGGTGGTCCGACCGCATCGCGGGCGCACTCGTCGCGAACGGCGTCGCCCGAGGCGACCGGGTCAGCCTGCTGCTGCACCGCTCCCCGGCGGTGGCGGCGGCGATCCTGGGGGTCTGGAAGGCGGGTGGCGCGTACGTGCCGCTCGACCCGGAGTACCCGAGGGGACGGCTGGACCTGATCGTCGCGGGCGCGGCGACCCGGGTGACACTGACCGAGCCCGGCACCTCGGTGCTCGCAGACGAGCTCACGGCCGGGCAGGACACCACCCTGCTCGACGTGTTCGCGGCCGACGGCGATCCCGTCCCGCCGCACAGCTTCCCGTCCCCCGGTGACCTGGCGTACGTGATCTACACGTCCGGGTCGACCGGCGCCCCCAAGGGGGTGATGGTCGGGCACGGCGGCGTCGACGCGTTGTTCACGCCCACCCCGGCCGGGCTCGACACCACCGCGGACGACGTGTGGCTGTGCGCGCACTCGTTCGCGTTCGACTTCTCCGTGTGGGAGCTGTGGGGCGCGCTCACCACCGGCGCCCGCGTGGTGATCGCCGACCAGGCAGACCTCGTGGACCCGGCCCGGCTGGCCGCGCTGGTCCGGGACGAGGGCGTCACCGTGCTCAGCCAGACCCCCGGTTCGCTGTACCGGATGTTGCCGTCCTACCTGGACCTGGCAGGCGCCGGCGCACCACTGCGGTACGTCGTGCTCGGCGGCGAGGCGCTGACGTGGTCGCGGGTCGCCGCGATGGTGACACCGGGACTCCGGACCGAGTTCGTGAACATGTACGGCATCACCGAGGGCACCGTCCACGTGACGATCACGCGGGTGCCCGCCGCCGGCCTGGCGTCCGTGCGGCCGGGGGACATCGGCGTCGCGCTGCCGTCCGGCCGCTGCTACGTGCTCGACGAGAACCTCGAGCCTGCGGGCACCGGCGTCCCTGGCGAGCTGTACATCGGCGGTGCGCTGGTCGCGCACGGCTACCTCGGCAACCCGGACCTGACGGCGGAGCGGTTCCGGCCCGACCCGTTCGGTCCCGGCACGGTCTACAAGACCGGTGACGTCGTCCGGCAGCTGTCCGACGGCAGGCTGGTGTACCTGGGCCGCAACGACAGCCAGGTCCAGATCCGCGGCCACCGCGTCGAGTGCGGCGAGGTCGAGCAGGCGTTCCTGCGCCACCCGGAGGTGCGTGCGTGCGCGGTGGTCCCGGACGGCGACCGCCTGCTGGCCTACGTCGTCGGCACGGGTGACGAGCGTGCGCTGCGTACCCACGTGCAGACCGTGCTGCCCGGTTACATGGTGCCGTCCACAGTGGTCCCCGTGGCCGCGATCCCGTTGACCGCACACGGAAAGGTCGATGCGCGGAAACTGCTCGCCGACCACCGGCCGGTCACCGTCCGAACCGGGCCCGCCGAGCGCGGCAGCTCGCTCGAGGAACGCATCCGCCGCATCTGGATCGACGTCCTCGCGAACGACGACGTCGGCCTGCACGACAACTTCTTCGACCTCGGCGGCCACAGCTTCGCGCTGATCACCGCTCAGGAACGGATGGCGGCCGACGGCCTCGACATCTCGGTCACCGACCTCTTCCGGTCCGGCACGGTCGCGGCCTGCGCCGCGCACTTCCGGCCCACGGCCGCGGTGGTCCCGGCCGCACGCGCACAGGACCGCAGGACCGGCCGCGCCATGCTGGCCGGCCGACGCAGAAGGGCAGGAGCCGACCGTGGCTGAGCAGGACAGCGGCAAGGTCGCGATCGTCGGGATGGCGCTGCGCGTCCCGGGCGCGGACCGCGACCTGGACCGCTTCTGGCAGAACATGGCCGACGGTGTCGACTCGATCAGCTTCTTCGGCCGCGACGAGCTGCGTGCGTGGGGCGTCCCGGACGAGCTGGCCGACCAGCCCGGCTACGTGCCCGCCCGCGGTGTGGTCGATGGCGCGGACCGCTTCGACCACCGGCTGTTCAGCTACTCGCCGCAGGACGCCGCGCTCATGGACCCCCAGCAGCGGGTGCTGCTCGAGTGCGCGTGGAGCGCCCTGGAACACGCCGGTCACGCACCCGTCGCCAAGGACGGCAACCGCACGGCGGTGTTCGCGGGCACCGGCATGAACGTGTACTTGCTGGACAACCTGTGGCCGAACGAGCGCGTGCTCAAGGCGGCGGGCGGGTTCGGGCTGGTCATCGGGAGCGACAAGGACTACGCGGCCACCCGTATCGGCTACAAGCTGAACCTCCAGGGCCCGGCGCTCACCACGCAGACCGCGTGCTCGACGTCGCTCGTCGCCGTCCACCTCGCGGTGCAGAGCCTGCTCACCTACGACGCCGACCTCGCGCTCGCGGGTGGTGCCACGATCGCACCGCCGACCCGGCGCGGGCACCTGCACGAGCCGGGTGGCATCTTCTCGCCCGACGGCCGCTGCCGCGCGTTCGACCGCGACGCGGCGGGCACGGTCCCCGCGGACGGCGCGGGCATGGTCGTCCTCAAACGGCTCGAGGACGCGCTGTACGACGGCGACCCGATCCACGCGGTGATCGCCGGGTCGGCCGTGAACAACGACGGCGCCCGCAAGGCGGGCTTCACCGCGCCGGGCCCGTCCGGGCAGGCGACGGTGATCACGACCGCGCTCGAGATCGCCGGCATCGACCCGGCCACGATCGGTCTGGTCGAGACGCACGGCACCGGCACCGCACTCGGCGACCCCATCGAGGTCGCGGCCCTGCGCCAGGTGTTCGACACGCCCGGCCGGGCGCCGCTCGCGCTGACCGCGCTCAAGTCGAACGTCGGGCACCTCGACACCGCGGCCGGGGTGGTCGGCCTGATCAGGATGGCGCTCGCGCTGCGGCACCGCACGATCCCGCCGGTCGCGCACTTCACCGCGCCGAACCCGGCGCTCGAGCTGGACGAGTCGGCGCTGTGGGTGCCGTCCTCGGCCAAGGCGTGGGACCCGATCGACGGCGTGCGCCGCGGCGGGGTCAGCGCCTTCGGCATCGGCGGCACCAACGCGCACGTCGTCGTCGAGGAGGCGCCCGCGGCGAAACCCGCCCGGCGCAGGCGTTTCCCGGAGCTGATCACGGTGTCAGCGAAGACCGAGCAGGCGGCCCGCGACAGCCTCGACCGAGTCGCCGCGTTCGTCGCGGACGCCGCGGCGCACGACCTCGGCGACCTCGCCTGGACCCTGCGGGAAGGCCGGGCCACGCTGCCGTGGCGGGCGACGTTCGTGGCGGGCGAACCACACCGGGCACCGGTGCGCGCGGCCGGTGCGCCCGGCGTGCCGTTCGTGGTGACCGGCGCCGGTGAGGTGACCGGCAACCGCCCCAACTACGACGCCGACCCGGTGTACCGCGCGGTCGTGGACACCGGGACCACCCACCTGCGGGCAGCAGGCGTCGAGCGGACCGAGGCGATGGAGCGGTTCCTCGCGGCTGTCGGGCTCGCGGCCTCGCTGCGCGCCCACGGCGTCGCACCGTCGGCCGTCCTCGGGACCGGTCCCGCGGCCGCGTGCGTGGCGGGGGAGCTGACCATCGAAGAAGGCCTCGGCCGCGTCGCCGTCACGATGCCCGAGCACGACGTTCCCGAGGTACCCGACGGGCCGTGGGTCGAAGTCGGCACCGCGGTCACCCTCCACCTCCCCGGCGAGACCGTCGACCTGCCCGTCAACCGGCACGCCCGGCTCCTCACCGTCGTCGGCAGGCTCTGGGAGCTGGGCATGGCGGGGGAGTGGGACCCCGCCACCGGGACCGGCCGCCGCGTACCCGCACCCACCTACCCGTTCGCGCCGACCCGGCACTACGTCGACGCGCCAGGCAATGGAAGGCAGATCTGATGCAGGACATCACGAAGCAGGACTGGGAAGCCGAGTTCGCGCAGCTGTGGATGGAGGTGCTCGGCGTCGACGAGATCGACGAGCACGACGACTTCTTCGACCTCGGCGGGCACTCGCTGTCCGCGCTGCGACTGTCCACACTGGTCCGTGAAGAGCTGAACCGCGCGGTCATGTTCGGGCACGTGCTGGAGAACCCGCGGTTCGCCGACCTCATCGCGGTGGCCAGAACCGTACCCGCCGACCGCCCGGTGGCGAAGGTCTGATGCGCGACACCTGGCTCCCCCTCATCACCGCCGCGCTCGGCGTCCCCGTCGACGAATCGGCGCTGCACACCCGGTCGTTCGTCGCGCTCGGCGGCACCTCGCTGCAGGCCATCGGCCTCGTCGCGGCGGGACAGCGGCACCTCGGCAAGGACGCCGACATCGCGGGCGTGCTGTCCGGCCGTCCGCTCGGCGAGGTCCTCGCCGCGGCCGCCGGCTTCACCGGTTCCGCGCCGGCGGTCGCCGCCGGTCCAGGGCGGCGGGACCTGTTGCCCGGTCAGAAAGGGATGCTCGCGGCACACGTGTCCGGACAGGACCAGGCGTACCACCTGATGTTCACCCTCGCCACCGGCGTGGGCGGCACACCATTCGACCTCGGCCGGACGCGGGCCGCGCTGCGTGCGCTCGTGGCCAGGCACGAGTCGCTGCGCACCATGTTCACGCACGGAGCCGACGGGGCCGGCCGGGTCGTGCTGCCCGCGCCGCACGAGCCTCGCCTGGTGTCGCTGTCGTTGCCTGCCGGGGTGGACGCCGTCGCCGCGGTCCACGACCTGTACGGCCGGGACAGTGCGACCCTGCTGCGCCCGTTCGAGGCGCCGCCGGTGGTGTTCGCGCACACGGACGCGACCGTGACCGTGCTCGTGCACCACGTCCTCGCCGACGGCTGGAGCGTCGGCGTGCTGCTGCGCGAGTTCGCGGACCTGTACGCGGGTGCCGACCTCGGTGCGGCGCCGAGTCCGGAGTGGATCGGGACCCGGCTCGCGGCGGTGTCGGGGTCCCGGGACGCGGCGCTCGCCAGGGTGACCGCGCGGCTCGACGGCGCACCGGCCGAGCTGACGCTGCCCACGGACCTGCCGCCGGTCGTGGAGGCCGACGGCCGGGGTGCCCGGCTGGTGTTCACGCTGTCGCAGGCGGCCGCGACCGCGGCGGAAACCCTGGCCCGGCAGGCGTCGGCGACCGTTCCGACGGTGCTGCTCGCGGCGTGGTCGCTCACCGTGGCGCGCCGCGCCGGAGCGGCCGACCTCGTGCTCGGCGTCCCCGCGGCCGGGCGGTTCGAGGCCGGCATGGACGGGATCGTCGGGTTGTACACGCGGGTGGTGCCGGTGCGGTGCCGGATCGCGGGCGACGGCGCGCCGACCGCGTTCGTCCGTGCGTCGGCGGCGGCGATGGCCGACGCCGTTGCCGATGCGGACCTGCCGTTCGAGGACGTCGTCGCCGCGCTCGGCCACACCGGCGACACGGGGCACAACCCGGTGGCACAGTTCGGTTTCGCGGCCCACCACGAGCTGGTGCCGTCCACCGTGGGGCCGTGGCACCTCCACGAGGGGCACTGCGCAGGCGCGGTGTTCGACGCGTTGCTGTACCTGCGCACGTGGTCGGCGCGGCCCCGGTTCGCACTGGAGTACGCGACCTCGGTGCTGACCGCGGCCGACGCGGGGGAGCTGGCGTCGTCGTTCGAAGCCGTGCTCGTGGAGCTGGCCACCGCGGCCAGGGTCGACGACGTGACGGGTCTGTCCGCCGCGCAGGCCGCGCGTCTGCGGGAGCTGGGCGCGGGTGGCGAGTTCGCCACCGCCGACGACCTGTGGAGCGCCTTCGTCCGCCACGCCGCCGCGACCCCGGACGCACCGGCCGTCACCGACGAGCACGAGAGCCTGACCTACGGGCAGCTGCACGACCGGGCGCTCGCGCAGGCCGCCGCACTGCACGCGTGCGGGGTGGGTGCCGGCGACCGGGTCCTGCTGGACGTGACCCGCTCGGTCGCGGAAGCGGTCGCGGTGCTGGGCATCGCGCGGATCGGCGCGGCCTACGTGGCGGTCGACCGCACGGCGACGGCCGAGCAGCGCGCCCACCTCGCGCGGGCCGCGACCCCGAGGGCCCGCATCGCGGATCGCCCGGCGGAGCCGGAGTGGACACACATCCCGGACTGCCCGGCCACGGCGGCCTGCGAGCCGCCACCGCACACCCCCGACCCCGCCGGTGTCGCCTACGTGTCGTTCACCTCGGGGTCCACCGGTACGCCGAAGGGCGTCGTCATCCCGCACCGCGCGGTGCTGCGGCTCGCGGCCGACCCGAACCTGTTCGCCGACCGGGACGGCATGTCCTTCCTGCGGCTCGCGCCGATGGCGTTCGACGCGTCCACCCTCGAACTGCTCGTCCCCCTCGCGAGCGGGCACGCCGTCCGCGTCCACCCGCCCGGCGACCCCACGCCGCAAGGGCTCGCGGACTTCCTGCGTGGCAGCGGTGTCACCCACCTGTGGCTGACGTCCGGCGTCTTCCACCTCGTCGCCGAGCACCGGCCCGACGCGTTCGTGGGCCTGCGTCAGGTGTTCACCGGCGGCGGGGTCGTGTCGCCGCCGCACGTGCGCCGGGTCCTCGAGCACTGTCCCGGCCTGCGCGTCACCAACGGCTACGGCCCGACCGAGAACACGACGTTCACCACGACCTTCGACCTCGACCACGCGTCCGCGGTGCCCGACCCGCTGCCGATCGGCACGCCGGTGCACGGCACCACCCTCCGGGTCGTGGACCGGGCGGGCAGGCTCGTGCCGCCCGGTGCGGTCGGCGAACTGCTGGCGGCCGGGCCCGGCCGCGCCGACGGGTACCTCGCCGACGCCGAACGCACCGCCGCCGCGTTCGGGACCGACGGGTACCGGACCGGTGACCTCGTCCGCTGGGACGCCGCCGGGCGGCTGCGTTTCCTCGGGCGCAACGACAAACAGGTCAAGATCGCCGGGCACCGCGTCGAGCTGGCCGACGTCGAACGGCGGATCCGGGACCAACCCGGCGTCCTCGACGTGGTCGTCTTCCTCGCGGGTGACGAACCGGCCGCCAAGCGGCTGTGCGCCGCGGTGAAGGCCGAGCCCGGCACGGACCCGGTGCCCGCCGCGCGGACGGCCGCCGAAGGGGGGCTCGCCCCCTACGCGCGTCCCCAGCAGTGGTTCACCGTGACCGAGTTCCCGTTGGACCGCAACGGGAAGGTCGACCTCCGCGCGCTCGCCGCCACACCGTCCACTCCGGACGCGGTCGCCGAGCGAGCCCCCGCTCTCGACGTCGAAACCGTGATCGTCGACGCCTGGACCGAGGCGCTCGGCACCGACGACTTCGACCTCGACGAGGGCTTCTTCGACGTCGGCGGCGACAGCCTCAGCCTCGCCGTCGCCCGCAAGCTGATCCAGCGGGGGCTCGGCGGCCGGCCGCTGCCCCTCACCGACCTGTACCGCTTCCCGACCGTGCAGTCGCTCACCCAGCACCTGGCAGGAACACACTCATGACAGACAGCAGTGACATCGCGATAGTCGGCATGGCCGGCCGCTGGCCCGGCGCCACGACCGTGGAGCAGCTGTGGTCGAACATCTCGGCCGGCCGGGTCACGATCACCGAGCTGACCCGCGGCGAGCTGGTCGCGGCCGGGGTGGCCGAGGAGACCCTCGACGACCCGGCCTACGTACCCGCCCGCGGCACCATCGCCGACCCGGACCGGTTCGACGCGGACTTCTTCGGCATCCCACCGAAAGAGGCCGCGATCATGGACCCGCAGCACCGGCTGCTGCTGCAGACCGCGTGGGAGGCGCTCGAGTCGGCCAACCTGACCGGTGACGCACCGTTCGGCCGCGTCGGCGTGTTCGCCGGCGCCGGGTTCAACTACTACCTGCTCAACCACGTCCTGGCGCGACCGGAGGTCGTCGACACGCACGGCCTGCTGTCGGTGGTGCTGGGCAACGAGAAGGACCACCTGGCGGCGAAGCTCGCCTACCGGCTCGACCTCGGCGGCCCCGCCGTCACCGTGCAGACCGCGTGCTCCACCTCGCTCGTCGCCGTGCACCTCGCGTGCCAGAGCCTGCGGTCCGGTGACGCGGACGTGGTGCTGGCCGGCGGCGCGTGCGTCGCCGTGCCGCAACAGGCGGGCTACACCTTCGAGCCGAAGGGGATCACGTCACCGGACGGGGCGTGCCGGCCGTTCGACGCGGGCGCGGGCGGCACGGTGCCGGGCAACGGCGTCGCGCTGGTCGCCATGAAACGGCTCGCGGACGCGACCCGCGACGGCGACACCGTCTACGCGGTGATCAAGGGCTCGGCCATCAACAACGACGGCGGCGCCAAGGTCGGCTACACCGCGCCGGGCATGGCGGGCCAGGTCGACGTGCTCGCCAGGGCGTACGCCGCGGCCGGGGTGGATCCCGCGTCCGTCGGCTACGTCGAGGCCCACGGCACGGCGACCGAGATGGGCGACGCGATCGAGCTGGCCGCGCTCGCCGAGGTGTTCGGCGCGGCGGCCGCCTGCTCGCTGGGCTCGGTGAAGGCGAACATCGGTCACCTGGACGCGGCGGCCGGGGTCACGGGGTTGATCAAGGCCGCGCTGGCGCTCCACTTCGGACAGATCCCGCCGCTGGCGGCGCTGAAGCAGCCGCGGCCCGAGCTGCTGGACGGGTCGACGCCGTTCACCGTCGACCCGGCCGGCCGGGCGTGGGACGACGGCCGGGTGCGCCGGGCCGGCGTCAGCTCGTTCGGTCTCGGTGGCACGAACGCGCACGTGGTACTGGAGGAGCACACCCCGGCCCGGCCGGCAGCGTCTGATGTGGACTCCCGGGAGGCGGTCCTGACCGTCTCGGCCCGGACACCGGAGGCGTTGCGGGAGTCGGCGGACCGGCTCGCCGAGCACCTGCACGACGAGCTGGACCTGCACGACGTGGCGCTGACCCTGCAGTCGCACCGCAGGCACTTCCCGCACCGGCTCGCGGTCACCGCCGCCGACGTGCCCGCCGCGGTCAAGGCCCTCCGCAAGGGACGGGGCCGGGAACGGTTGCGGCGCCCCAAGGTCGTGTTCCTGCTGCCCGGCCAAGGCGCGGAAGCGGCGGGGATGTCGGCGGAACCGTACGACCGGTACCCCTCGTTCCGCGCGGACATCGACCGCGGCGCCGAGCACCTGCGGGACCTGACCGGCATCGACCTGCGGGACGTGCTGGTGGGCGCCGACCCGCGGAACCTGGTGCACCGCACCGACATCACCCAGCCCGCGCTGCTGCTGCACTCCTACGCGTTCGGCAGGCTGCTGATGTCCTGGGGTGTGCTGCCGTCCGCGCTCGTCGGGCACTCGGTCGGCGAGCTGGCCGCCGCGTGCCTCGCGGGCGAGCTGGACCTGACCGACGCGCTGCGGCTCGTCGCCACCCGCGGCCGGCTCATGCAGGAGGCACCCGAGGGCGGGATGCTCGTCGTGATGGCGGCACGCGCCGAGGTCGAGGCGCACCTGGGCGGTGACACGGGCGGTGGCCTGGATGGCGACCTGGACGTCGCGGCCGTCAACGCGCCGGACGTCACCGTCGTCGCGGGACCGGTCGCGGCCCTGGCCGCCCTGCGTGCCAGGCTCGACGTGGCCGGGATCACGCACCGCGCGATGCCCGCGACCAGGGCGTTCCACTCCCGCATGATGTCCGGCGCGTCCGACGGACTGGCGGCCGTGCCGGTGACGCACCAGCCCAGGAAGATCGACGTGATCAGCAGTGTGACGGGCGCGGTGCTGCCGCGTGGGCAGGTGCGTGACGCCGGGTACTGGCCGGAGCAGCTGCGCCGCCCGGTCGACTTCCTCGCCGCGATCACCACCGCCGCCGCGCGGGGCCCGGTCGTGTTCGTCGAGGTAGGCCCTGGCACCGCCCTCACCGGCTCGGCGCGGCAGATCGCCGCCGACGCCGCCACCGTGGCCGTACAGCCGCGCCGGTCCGGCGCCCGGGACGTCGCCGCGGCCGCGGGAACCCTGTGGTCCCTCGGTGTTCCGGTCGACTGGGCCGCGGCGCGCGGCGTGCGGGCGGCCCGCGTCACGTTGCCGACGTACCCGTTCGCGCGGACCCGCCACTGGCTCGACGCGGCACCCGCCACCCCGGCGGCGGTGCCCGAGGCGCCCGCCCCGGACCCCGTTCTCGACCAGGTGCTCACGCTGTGGCGGTCGATGCTCGGCGACCCCGACATCGACGCCGACACGAGCTTCTACGCGGCGGGCGGGGAGTCGTTGCTGTTCATCAGGATGGTGTCGCGCGTCCAGCGCACGTTCGGCGTCACGGTGCCGGTCGGCGACCTGGCGTCGTCGCCGACACCACGCACGCTGGCCGCACAGCTCACGGAGGCGCGGGCATGACCGCCATGGACACAGCCACCATCGACACGGCCACCGTCGACACGGCCACCATCGACACGGCGACGGCCGCCGCTGCCGCGGCGGTCCTGGTGCACCGGCTCGAGCGACGGGACACCGTGACGGTCGCGCTGCCCGACCGCACGGTGTCGGTGACCGTCCGACCGGGCAGCACCCTCGCCGAGGTGGTCGACGGTTTCCGCCCGGCCACGGCACCTCCCGACGTCGTGTTCGGGTCCGACGCGACGGTCGCCGACCTCGGGCCGCACACGCTCGGGTTCCGCTTCGAGTGGCCGGAGCACACGACCGAACGCCTCGCGACCCTGCTCGACGGCCTCCGCGCGGGCTTGCCCGTCGGCGCGTGCCGGGTCGTCGGGCCGGTCGAACGGTCGGCCCTCCTCGCGTTCAACCCGCCGCTCGGCACGCCACCGCGGGTCCCGGTGCACGAGCTGATCCGCCGTCAGGCCATGGCGACCCCGGACGCGGTGGCGTTGCGCGACGCGTCCGGCGAGCGCACCTACCGGCAGCTCATGGCCGACGCCGCGGTGGTCGCGGGCCGTCTGCGGAGCGAGGGCGTCGGGCCGGGCGCGGTCGTCGCGCTGTGCACGGAACGCTCCGGAGACATGGTGGCCGCGGTCCTCGGCATCCTGCTGGCCGGGGCCGCGTACCTGCCGCTCGACCCCGCGCATCCCCAGGCGCGGCTGGACCTGATGCTCGCGACGGCCGGTGCCGAGCTGGTACTGGTGAGCCCGGCCGCCGCGCCGGTGTTCGCCGACTCCGCCGTACCGGTCCGCCCGCTGCGTGCGCAGGGCGATCCGCTGTCGTGGCGGGACTTCTCCACCTCGGTCGACGGCCTGGCGTACGTGATCTTCACGTCCGGCTCGACCGGGCAGCCCAAAGGTGTGGAGATGACGCACGCGAGCCTCGCGAACCGGCTCGCGTGGATGCGGGACGAGTACCGGCTCGGTGCGGACGACGTGGTGCTGCACAAGACGCCGTACACGTTCGACGTGTCGGTGTGGGAGCTGCTGTGGGCGTTCGCGGCCGGTGCGCGGCTGGTGGTGGCGCCGCCGGAGGCGCACCGCGACCCGCAGGAGCTGGTCGAGCTGATCGTGCGCGAGCGGGTCACGACTGTCCACTTCGTACCGTCGATGCTCGCGCTGTTCGTCGCGGAGGACGAGGTGGCGCGGTGCGTGTCGCTGCGGCGCGTCATCTGCAGCGGCGAGGCCCTGCCACCGAAGGTGGTGAACAAGCTGACGGCCGCGTTGCCCGCTGTCGAGGTGCACAACCTGTACGGCCCGACCGAGGCGGCGATCGACGTGACGGCGTGGCCGTGCCGCCACCCGGAGCCCGCCGACGGGGTGCCGATCGGCCGCCCGATCGCGAACGTGGCGGCGTACGTGCTCGACGAGACCGGTGACCTGGCGCCGATCGGGGTGCCCGGTGAGCTGGTCCTGGGTGGACACTGCCTGGCTCGCGGGTACGCGTCCCGGCCGGACCTGACGGCGGAGCGGTTCCCGCACGTCGAGGTCGCGGGCAGGCGGGAACGCGTGTACCGCACCGGTGACGAGGTGTGGTGGTCACCGGAGGGGCACCTGAACTACGTGGGCCGCATCGACACCCAGGTCAAGATCCGCGGCCAGCGCGTGGAACTGAGCGAGATCGAGTCGGTGCTGAACCGCCACGCCGCGGTCGCGAACTCGGCCGTGCTGCTCCGCACCGACCTGGGCGCGACCCCGGCACTGGTGGCCTACGTGGTGCCGGAACCGGGTGCGGACCCGTCGGACAAGGAGCTGCGCGCACACCTCGCCACCTACCTGCCCGACCACATGGTGCCGCTGCGGTACGTGTCGCTGCCCGAGCTGCCCGCCACCGCGAACGGCAAAGTGGACCGCCGGGCCCTGCCCGCGCCGGCGCCGAGGACCCGCCGCCGCTGACACCGTGCGCGCTGAACCGCACGCGGCCTGCCCACGTGTAGTGGACAGCTGTCGTCGGCGCGGAAGGCGGGGGGATGGCACACGACACGGTGCCCGGCACGGTGCCCGACGCGAGGGCGCCCGCGTCCCGCGGCGCGGCGGGTCCTCGTCTCGAGGTGCTCGACGGCCTGCGGTTCCTCGCCGCGATGGCGGTCCTCGCGTACCACTTCACGACGATGGACCGGGTCTGGCAGCGACCGGCCGTCGAGCTGTTCCCGAGGCAGACCTTCGCGTACGGGTGGCTGGGTGTCTACCTGTTCTTCCTGATCAGCGGGTTCGTGATCGGCATGAGCGCCTGGGGCCGCGGCGCCGGGTCGTTCCTGGCGTCGCGGGCGGTCCGGCTCTACCCCGCGTACTGGCTGTCCGTCGTGGTGGTCGCGGCCGTGACGACCGTGTGGCCGTGGTGGCAGCGGCCGGACGGGTGGGGGAGCACGCTGGTCAACCTGACCATGTTCCAGGACGCGGTCGGGGTGTCCTCGGTCGCCGAGGTGTACTGGACGCTGTGGGCGGAGCTGCGGTTCTACCTGCTGTTCTCGTTGGTCGTCCTGTGGGGCCTCACGTACCGGCGGGTCGTCGGGTTCTGCGTGGTGTGGCTGGGCGCGGTGGCGTTCGCCAAGGTCGCGGTGCCGGACTCCGACGTCCTGGTCCACACCGCGCTCATGACCGACCACGCCCCCCTGTTCGTCGGCGGTGTGGGCTGCTACCTGATGTACGGCTTCCGGCCGACGATCACGACGTGGGGGATCGTCGGGGCGTCGTTCGTGCTCTCGGTGCCCTCGGCCCGGTTCCGCGCCGGACTGGAGGCCCACCACGGCGAGGTCGTGTCACGCTGGCCGGCGGTCGTGCTGATGGCGGTGTGCTTCGCCCTGGTCGCGGCCGTGGCACTGGGCTGGTTGTCGTGGTTGCGGGGCCGGTGGCTGGTGGTGCTGGGGTCGACGACCTACCCGCTGTACCTGCTGCACATGGATCTGGGCGCACCGGTGCTGTCCCGGCTGCGGGGGATCCTCCCGCCGACGGTGCTGGTGTGCGTGGTGACCGCGGCGGTGATCGGTGTGGCGTGGCTGGTGCACCGCTTCGTGGAACGCCCGGTCGCCGCCTGGTGGCGCGCCAGGAGGCCGGCTGCCGACAGCACTCCTCCCCACCGCCCGCCCGTGCGCTAGCCTCCCTCGAATGGGTGGTCGGCGCGGGTACTGGTTTCCGTTGGTGCTGCTGGGTTTCGGGTTGCTCACGCTGCTCGGCTGGGAAACCGTGACGGCACCTGCCGACCACGGCTGGTTCGCCTACACCCCGGGGTCGTTCCAGATCACGCAGACCGTGGTGGGGGTGTCGGTCGCCGAGTCGCCGGTGGGATCCCAGCTCCGGGACTGGCCGTGGACGGTGCTGATCGCCGTGACACTGGTCGGAACCGTGGCCTGGTACGCGTTCCGCGCTCGCCGGGCGGGCGGTCCGGTGCGTACCCACGTGGCCCTGGCGGTCGCCGGAGGACTGGCCGTGCCCACCTGTTACATCGTGGCGGGGATGGCCGACGCGATCGCCGACCCGGAAGGGATGATCCCGGCCGTCGGATTGCCGCTGCTCGGGCTCGGCGCCCTGACCGGCGCGGCGTACGTCGTTCTCGGCCCCTGGCGCCGCACGGCGGCGGCGGTCAGCGTCGGCTGCCTGGTGACCGGTGCCGCCACGGTGCTGGGCGCGTGGTCGCCAGGACTGCTCGAACCCGTGCTCATCACCGTCGGCCTGCTGGCCCTCGCCCGGTACGAACGCAGCCGCCTGCTCGCGGTCGCGGCCGTCGCGGTGCCGGTGGCGCTGGTGGTGTTCCCCGACGGCACCCTGAGCATGCTGGTCCCCGCCGCGATCGCGCTCGCCGTCGCGATCGCGGCGCTGGTGCGCGAGAACAGCCTGGCCTAGTTCTCAGCGCCGCAGACCGTGGAGGCGGTGGATCCGGTCGGTGGGTGACGGGTGCGTGGCGAGCATCCGAGCCTTGACGGACTCCTGACGCCGGCCGTCGGCCGCGATCCACCGGTGCAGGACCTCGACGAGATGCGGGCCGTAGCCGAGCTCGGCCGCCGTGCGGTCCGCGCGAAGTTCACCGATGCGGCTCGCCCAGGCGAGGAGCGGCGCGGTGAGCGGGATCAGGAGGAGCCAGAAACCGACGAACGCCAGCATGGTCAGGACGACGAGGCTGAGCAGCAACGCCACGAGTGCACCCGTGCCGCCGCCGAACCGGGCGAACGCGTCCGCCACGGCCAGGATGAACCGCACCGCGATCCGGGCCAGGAACGCGGCTCCACGGGCAGGCAGCGCGTACCACCACGACAGGATGCTCACCGTCGGATGTCCGGACAGGTGGTGCCCGAGTTCGTGCGCGAGCACGGCTTCCAGCTGTTTCGGCGGCAGCCGCAGGGACGTCTGGGTGACCGCCACTGTCCGCCCACCCGCGGCGAAGGCGTTGAGCTCGTGGGAGTCCTCCACCATCAACACGAACCTGCCGGGGGCGACCCCCGCTGCCTGGCACACCGACTGCCAGGGCTGCCTGAGGTGGTTCATCTCGTCCGGCCCCGGCGGTCGCACCCTGAACATCAAGCGGGACACGGTCGTCTCGACCGACGGCACGAACAACACCGCACCAGAGGATATCCACAGCACGGGTATCAGCCAGGGTATGTCCGGCAGAATGTAGGAACCCGCCAGGGCCACCACGGCGAGACTGCACAGGAAAGCGGGCAATCCCAATAGCACGGACATCGAACTGGACGCGTCCGGTCGCCGCCGCATTGCCGGTCTCGGGGAGTACGGATCCATCTGGTTCGCCATGTGGCTCCCTCACAAGAATTCCGCTCGCGACAACCCTGTTCACGAGTGCGGAAGACCATAGCCCGGTCACCCAAAGTATTTCTATCGGGTATTGCTGTCACGGAAAGTCACGGCCGGGGAAATGAAAGACGAGTTCTCGTCGGACCTTCGTGGCAATGTGGAACGTGCCGGAGTCACATCCAGAACAAATCCATGTGTGGTCAGGACGCGTGCGGCAGCATGCCATCTCCGGCCTGAACAGGTTTTATGCGGCGGATTACCGGGCCGGGTCCGGGTGTCCCCACAGGGCGGTTAGTCTGAGCACTTTCATCTCCCGGCGAGTGTGAGCGGTGGCGTGGAACGACAAAGCGAATCGGCGCGAACGGATGACGGTCACGTCGTGCACGGAGATGTGCACGGGAATGTCCTCCAGGCGGGAATCATCGGCGGGGATGTTCACCTGCACGAGAATTCTCCGAAAGTCCACGTCGTAACGACTCGTGACCCCGTGCCGGTGTTCGGCGCCGGCGTGGAGGTGTCGGTCGGTGATCTCACCTATCTCGTCCACGACCACATGGTGGCCGAGGAATTCGCGGCCGGCGGTGGAGCCGTGTGCCGGCGAGCCAGAGTCAGTTCGGTGCGGGGACGGCCGCCCGGGTTCGGCTGGTTCCGGCAGATCGACGACCGGGACGGCGGCGGAGCGGGCCGGACGTTGGTGGACGAGTACGCGCTCCTGCGTGAGTACCTGCCGGACGCGCCACTGCAGTTCCACCGCGACGACCGCACCACCACGCTGGTGACCCGGTGGCCCGGCGAGCGTTCCGGTCGGCCGAGCGACAGCCTGCACCAGGTGCTCGGCGACGGCACCGGGCGGGACCACGGCCAAACCTCCCGATGGTGTACCGGTCTCGCCGGGTTGTGCGACTCGCTCGGCGCACTCCACGATCGGGGCCGCGCGCATCGCGCGCTGTCTCCGGCCGCGCTCATCGCGCGTGACGACGGGCGAATCGTGCTCCGTGACCTCGGGCTCGCCGCGCAGGCGGGCCGCGCGGGCGAGAACCCCGGCGAGTACCAGACTCCCGAGCAGCGCAGGCGTGGCGCAGCAGGCCCTGGACCGTGGACCGACGTGCGCCAGGTGGCGGCGATCGCGCATCTCGTTCTCACCGGTCGCGTACCGCATGCCACCGCGCCGCCGCCGTTGCGGAGGTGGGAGCCCGCCGTTCCCGGTGAGATCGCGACCGTGGTCGACGCCGCTCTCGCGGCCGATCCCGCGGCCCGTCCGGACATCCGGTCGCTCGGCGTCGCGTTGCACCTGGCCCAGCACCACATGGACTGAGGGGAGACCAGGTGCGCTTTGTCCGGCTGATCGGATCCGTCACCATCGTCGTGTCGGCGGAATCCCAGGCTCACCTGCACCGCAAGCGCGTGGACCACCCGACCCTGCCAGGATCCTTCGCGCAGGTCCTGCGCGAGTTGAACGAGCGGCCCGACGGTGTCCCGGTCGTGGTCGACCACCCCGGCCGCCTCGGCGACCGGAGCCTCCTGGTCCACGGGTCGACCTGGGCGATGCGCCTGTACCCGACCAGGGAGTTCAAGGGAACACGTCGCGGGTACACGGTCGCGTCCATCGACCCCCTCCGGCTGCGAGACCACCACCGGCTCGCCGAGGGCTACCTGTCGGTGCGACCCCTGTCCTGGGAGCAGGTACCGACGATCAGGGACCTGGGTCCGCACACCGACGCCCAGTACGAACGGCTGCTCCACGAATGGCAGACCCCGGCCAGGGGACGCCCGGTGTCCCGTCCGGAGTCGCACCGGCTGCCGCCGGCGCACACGGCGTTCCTGGACACGGTGGACCAGGTGATCGACGCCAACGAACGGATCACCACCGCGACGGCCCGGGCCCAGCGCCCCTTTCCCTACCGCGCGGTGAAACCGGTCGGCGAGCGCAGGCACGGCACCCATTCGGTCTACGAGTTCGTCCTCACCGCAGGCCGCCCGGAGGACGACGCGTTCGTGCAGATCCGGGGCGAGCGGGAGCAACGCGGTCAGGTGACGCGGGCCGTGCGCGGCGCGGTGACCGTCCGGTTCGACCGGCCCATCGACTGGGACCGGATCGCGAAGGTCGGCGAGCTGGAACTCACCCCCAGCACCGTCGTCTTCCGCAAGCAACGGGAGGCGGTGACGACGCTCCGCGACGGGAAGTCGCGCAACCCCGCCGCCCTGGACGTGCTGGTGGACCACCGGACCCAGCGGTCGGACCCGGCACCGGACCGTCCGACGATCGACCTCGACCAGAGCCAGGTCCGCGCGTTCGGCAGCGCGCTCGGTGTGCCGGACCTGATGGTGATCCTGGGACCACCCGGCACCGGCAAGACCAGGGTGATCAGCCAGATCGCCAACGCGGCGGCCGTCGGCGGTCCCCATCGCCCTGCGCAGCGGGTGCTGATCACGAGCCACACCAACCGCGCGGTCGACAACGTGCTGCAACGGCTTCCCGGTCACCTCGTCGTCGTGCGGGTCGGCAGCGAGGGCTCGGTGACCGACGAGGGCCGGCCCTACCTGCTGGAGACGCAGGCGCGCGAGCTGCGCACCCGGATCATCGAGACGGTCGGCGCCACCATCGGCGGCTTGGGGGACCTGGAGATCGCCGATCAGTGGGCGTCCGAACTCGGCGAGCGCACCGGGGTTCTCACCGCCGCCATGACGGCGGTGGCCCAGGCCAGGCAGAGGCTCGACGGCGTTCGCCGTGCCGGTGGCGGCGCCGCCCAGGTGGAGCTCGACCGCATCGCCACGGCATGGCGACGGCGTGCCGCCCGGCTCTCACGGGTGAACCGTTCGTTGCACCGCGCCGCGGCACGTGCCGGGAAAGCCGGACTGCTCAGCGGCTTCTGGCAGGGACGACGAACACGTCTGCTCTCCCGGGCCCAACAGCTGCACAGCGAGCAGAACGCGGCGAACGTCGCGCTCGCCGCGGCCGAACGGCACCTCGAGGAGGTCACGCGAGACCTGCCCGCGGTGCGCGAAGCCGGCGCCCACCTCGCCGCGGCCACCGCCCACCTCGGCCAGGTCCAGGACAGCGCGCTCACCGCCGCGCACTGTGCGCGCGCGGCCGTGGGCAACCAGCAGGCACCGCCGCCGGTACGGGACGGGAGTACGCCCGAGGAGACCCACTCCGACCTGACCGCGCTGCTCGCGTGGCTGGCCCACTGGCTCCCGTTGCTGGGCAGGCGAGCCCGGCTGCTGGCCGAATGGCACGCCGAGGTGTCCAGCGCCACCGGGCAGCTGAGCCCCGAGCTGGTCCGGTACGCCGACGTCATCGCGGCCACCGCGATCGGCACCGCGTCGCGCCCCGAACTGTCCGAGATGGACTTCGGGCTGGTGATCGTGGACGAGGCGGGCCAGATCGGCACCGCGGACGTGCTCGTCCCGCTGGTGCGGGCCCGGCGCGCCGTCCTGGTCGGCGACCACCAGCAACTGCCGCCCTACCTGGATTCCGAGGTCGAGGTGTGGGGCAAGGGCATCGACGACCCCGCCGTGCGCGGGCTCCTGTCGCACAGCGCGCTGGAGCTACTGGTGGACGGGCTGCCGCAGGCGAACGTGGTGCCGCTGACCGAACAACGCCGGATGCCGCTGGTGATCGCCCGGTTCATCTCCGACACCTTCTACGAGGG
The DNA here is from genome assembly GCF_014203735.1 of Actinophytocola algeriensis. Lineage (GTDB taxonomy): Bacteria > Actinomycetota > Actinomycetes > Mycobacteriales > Pseudonocardiaceae > Actinophytocola > Actinophytocola algeriensis. Next base: position 856,841 of record NZ_JACHJQ010000005.1, read on the forward strand.
CCTGCTCGAGACCGCCGTGGCGCGAGACCACACCGACCAGCTGTTCACCAGCGCGTTCGCATTCGTCGACACCGCACGGCTGCCGGCCGGCACACAGCACGAGCAGCCGGTCCGCGGCGAGGACCGCGGCCTGCGCGGCTACCGCAACCCGGCCGAGGCACGCCTGCTGGTGAAGCTCGCGGCACACTACGACCAGCTCGGCCAGGACTGGGCGGTGATCGTGCCCTACCGCGCCCAGATCAAGGAGATCACGAACGCGCTGATCGACCTCATCGGCCAGGCCGACAAGGTCCGGCTCAACGTCGGCTCGGTGGACTCCTTCCAGGGCGGCGAGCGCGACGTCATCCTGTACGGGTTCACCCGCAGCAACGCGGCGGGGAACGTCGGCTTCCTCGCGGAGCTGCGGCGCGCCAACGTCGCGTTCACCCGCGCGAAGCGGCAGCTGGTACTCGTCGGTGACCTCGGCACGCTGACCACCGCGCGGGACCAGCCGTTCCGGGAACTGTCCCGCGCTCTGCGCGACTACGTGGCCCGGTGGGGCGACATCCGCCAGTACGAGGAGATCGACGCGAAACTGTGAACAGGAACCGACTATTCTCGTTCCCCGAGCAGCGGGTGCTGGAGGATGCCGCCTTCGCCAGGGACGTGCTGCCCACCCAGATCTTCGCGCTGTTGCTGCCGGTCTGGTCGGTCACCATCCAGGCCGACATCACCGAGGCCGAGGACTACGAGCTGATCGACCGGTTCCTCGCGCGGGGCATCGCCGAGGGCGGTTTGACCACCACCGCGGAGCTGGCCGACTTCTACGCGCTGGAGCCGGAACTCGTCGACCGCGCGCTCCGGGCCCTCGCCGCGATCGGGCACGTGGCCGACGACTCCGGACGATGGGCCCTCACCGGTCTCGGCCTGCGGTCGGTGCGCGACCGGAAGCGGTACATCGTCACCCGCGGGGACCGGCGCAAGCTCTACTTCACCGCGTTCGGCTCGAAGCCGCTGACCCGGCCGTACTACGACACACGCAAGGTCACGCTCGTCACCGCAGAAGAGGTGCCCGGCATCCGGTCGGCGGACGGCCCGCGCTTCCACGAGTTGATGACCACCCGAGGGCTGGACGGGAACGCGTTGGACGCGTTGGCCGCCAACCCGCAGCGCGACCGGTTCAACATGCCCGACCGCGTCGAGGGACTCCGGAGGCTCGGCTCGGACGAGCTGGTCTACCTCCCGGTGTACGTCGTCCGTGGCCGCACACCACAGGGTAGGCAGCGCTACCTCGCGTACGGCCAGGTCTCCGCCGAGGCCGACCCCGACCTGAGCGACCTCGTCGACCGGACCCCGGAAGTGGTCACGGTGCTGGAAGCCGAGCTGACGACCGCCCGGCGCGAGAGCGACCTCGAACGCGTGCGAGCGTGGCTGCGCAAGCAGAACCTGGGGAAGCAACACGTGGCGCGGGTGTCGTCCGACGAGCTGCTCCGGGTGCGCCTTTCTCCGGACCGCTTCGGCGGCGACGGCCTTTCCCTGAATCGGGTCGGCTCCTTCGTCGTCCAGGCGAACAGCCTCTTCCAACTGTGGTGCGACGACGTCGCGGTACGCCGTCTCGCGCTGCTCAGCCGCATCGACACCACCCTGGCCGCTTATTCCAAAGTGGACAGAACCGTGGTGGTCGACCGGATCGCCCGCATCGCCCGGCAACTCGACCTCGGCGAGATCAGCCTGGCCGAGCTGCGCGACGCGGCCGTCGCGAACAAGAGAACCGCGCTGGCGGCCCAGCTGAACGGGTTCCTGTGAGCGGCGCGGCCTGAGGAGCGGTCAGGCGACCTCCACGTAGTCGAGTTCCGCCCAGCGGCTCCGGAACTGGAGGCGGACGGTGTTGAAGCCCGCCGCCAGGTTCACGTCGACGGACACCTGGGTCCAGTTGTCCCAACCGCGGTTGGGATACGTGACCGCCTGTGCCGCGCCGCCGTTCACCGTCAGGGTGTGCTGGGCGTCGCCGTAGCCCGCGGCGTATCCGATGTGGACGGTGTAGTTCCCGGCCACCGGGGCGAAAACGGTCATGTCCACCCAGCTGTCGGCGTAGTCGATGCCCGCGGCGACCGCGCCCTGGGACGCCCCCGCCGCGCCGGTGCGGATGTGGGCGTGGTTCAGCGTGCCGCGTTCTGCCTCGTAGCGGACGCGGCTGCCGCGCACCACCGGGTAGTCGTTGGCCCAGCCCAGCGCGGCCGTGTACATGCCGCGGCCGCCGCCGGAGAGGTGGCCGTGGAAGAAGATCCGGTCGCCGACCACGTCCGCGCCGCCCGGGCCGTTGACGGCGCCGTCCACCGACGCCGTGGTGAGCAGCGGGCGGTACGCGCGGGTGTACGGGCCGGTCAGCGAGCCGGACACCGCGTAGCTCGTGTGGTAGTTGCCGGTGGTGTACACGCCGGCGGAGTAGAACAGCACGTAGTGCGACGGCCGCCGCACCAGCACCGGCGCCTCGATCACGCCTTCGTCCTCCGGGCGGTTGTTGCGCAGCAGCTCGACCCGGTTGCCGGTGAACGTCACGCCGTCCGCCGCGGTCGGCTGCAGCCAGATGATCGTGGGCTGGCCGATCGCGTTCCCGTCGTTCTTGTACAGCAGGTACCGCGCGCCGCCTGCGTCGACGAAGCTCGACGGGTCGATGTCACCGCCTTCGCCCGCGTTGCACACGAGCGGCTGGCCGGACGTGGGCACGAACGGTCCGGCGGGGCTGTCCGCGAGCGCGGCGCCGAGGCACATGCGGCCGGTCGCGGTGCTCGGGCCGGTGAAGTACATGAGGTACCTGCCGTCCGCGCGCCGCGACACGTCCGGTGCCCAGAACCCGCCGTTGCCCGCCCACGCGGGCTTCTGCGGCAGCGCGTCACCGCGGACGGTCCACGGCCCGGTGGGCGTGGACGCGGTCGCGTACGGGACGCGGCCGGGGGAGGAGCTGGTCGAGTAGGCGTAGTACGTGCCGCCGACCTGGAGCACGTCCGGGTCGGGGAAGTCCCGGTTGATCACCGGTGCCGGCGGCACCGTGCGGACCGGACCGCTCGCGGCGGTGGCCGGGGTGGCGAGACCGCACGCCACCGCGGCCACCATGGACAGGACAACGGCCCGTGACAGATTCACAGCTTCACCCGCCAGTCAGTCAATCCCCTCCATTCGAGAGGTACCGGACGGTGCCCCCGAACACCAGCGATGTCCCGCGAACGGACCAGCGGCCGAAAGCGGCCGCGACCGCACGGGCCGGTGCGAGTGCGGCTGATCGCCGGGACGTGATCGTCGCGACGTTTGACGGTGGCCGGGCCGGAGGGCGTGCTGGACTGGGCTGTCCGTGCTCTGTTCTCGCAGGAAGGCCGCCATGACACTGCCCGCTACGTCGACCGGTGGGCGTACGTTCGCGATCGCTGTGCTCTCCCTCGCCGTCGGCGGGTTCACGATCGGCACGACCGAGTTCGTCACCATGGGACTGCTGCCGAGGATCGCCGACGGCATCGGCGTCTCCGAGCCGACCGCGGGGCACGTGATCTCGGCGTACGCCATCGGCGTGGTGGTCGGGGTGCCGATCCTGTCCTTCTTCGCCGCCCGGCTGCCCAGGCGGGGGCTGCTGGTCGCGCTGATGGCGGCGTACGGCGTGTTCAACCTGGTCAGCGCGGCGGCCTCGTCCTACGGGCTGTTGTTCGCGGCACGTTTCTTCGACGGGCTGCCGCACGGCGCGTACTTCGGTGTCGCGAGCCTGGTGGCCGCGAGCCTGGCACCGCCGCACCGGCGCGGCCGGGCCATCGCCAGCGTGATGCTGGGCCTGTCGGTCGCGAACGTGGCCGGGGTGCCCGTCGCGACGTGGGTGGGGCAGCACCTCGGGTGGCGGGCGGCGTACGTGCTCACCGCGGGCCTCGCGCTGGTGACCGTGGTGCTCATCCTGGTGTTCGTGCCGTCCGTGGCGGGCGACCGGAACGCGACCGGCCGGGGTGAGGCGCGCGAGTTCTTCCGCCGCAAGCAGGTGTGGCTCACGATGACCGCGGGCGCCGTCGGGTTCGGCGGGCTGTTCGCCGTCTACTCCTACATCGCCACGACCGTCACCGACGTCAGCGGCCTGACCGAGGCGACGGTCCCGGTGTTCCTGCTGGCGTTCGGCCTCGGCATGACGATCGGCACCTGGGTGGGCGGCGAGCTGGCCGACTGGTCGGTGTTCCGCACCCTTCTGTGGTCGAGCGTCGTCTCCGTGGCGGTCATGATCGCGTTCTGGGCCGTCGCGCCGTACGGCTGGTGGCTGCTGCCCGTGGTGTTCCTGACCACCGCGATCGGCTCGGTGACCGTCACGAACCTGCAGCTGCGGCTGATGGACGTGGCGGGCGATGCCGTCACCCTCGGTGCGGCGATGAACCACGCGGCGCTGAACGTCGCCAACGCGCTGGGCGCCTGGCTGGGCGGGATCGTGATCGCGGCCGGTCACGGTTACCGCGCACCGGCCCTGGTGGGCGCGGTGCTGTCGGTGGCGGGCGTGGGGATGTTGCTGTGGTCGGCCGCCGTCGACCGCCGCACCACCGGCGAGGTCCCTGCCGCCGGCACCTCCCGGCTCGATCCGACCGAAGCCCGCCGCTGACGGATGCCCGCCGCTCAGTCGAGGTTCTGCGGCGGGGCGGACAGGGCCGGGATCTCGGGGTGGTCGCGCAGTGCCGCGACGACCGCGTTCACCGCGGCGCGCTGGGTCGTGCCGCGGCGGACCACGATGGTGACGTTGCGGTGTACCGGCGTGCTGAGCTCCCGGGTCTCGACGGCGTGGTCCGGGGTGACGGCCAGCGCGGGCAGCAACGCGATCGACCGGCGGGACTCGACGTGCCGCAGCTGCATCAGGTAGTTGCCGAACCGGCACGCCACCGTCGGCTCGAAGCCCGACGCGCGGCACAGGCGCACGGTCAGGTCCGCCATGTAGGACCCCGGCCGGTCGCACGCCCACGTCTCGTCGGCGCAGGCCGCCAGGTTCACCGTCGTGCGGCGGGTGAGGGGGTGGCCGCGCGGCAGCACCAGCACGACCGGGTCGGTGCCCAGCGGGATGATCTCCAGGTCGGGACCCCACGGGAGGCCGACGTAGTCGGTGGTGGTGACGATGATGTCCGCTTCACCCGCGCGCAGGGCCGGGCCGCTCTCGTGCGGCTCCGCCTCGATCAGCTCCAGGTGCAGGTGCGGGTGGGTCTCCGCCAGCCGCACGGCCGCGGGGACCGCCAGTGGGTAGATCGCGCTCTGGAACACGCCGAGCCGGACCGTGCCGATGGGTTCGTCGTTCAAGGCCCGCAGTTCCGCCTCGGCCTCGGACATCCGGTCCAGGATCTCCCGGCCGCGGCGGGCCAGCAGGAGACCGGCCTCGGTCAGCCGCACCCGCCGACCCGTCCGCACCAGCAGTCTGCAGCGGGTCTCGGCCTCCAGCACGGCCAGTTGCTGGGACACCGTCGACGCGCTCACGTGCAGCGCCTCGGCCACCGCGCGGACGGTACCCAGGGTTTCGAGCTGGCTGAGCAGCCGCAACCGCCACGAGCTGAGCACGCCGCGATTGTACGGTTCTGCTGAACAGAACGGTCGGATCTGTGCGATGGACGTGCGCAAGGATGGCTCCTAACGTCCATGACATGCCTCTCGACTTCGAGCGCCACCTCATCCGCTACTCGGGCCATGCACCGTTCATCCCGGAGCTCATCGTGCGTGCCGAGGGCACCTCGGTGTTCACCGAGAGCGGGCGCGAGCTGCTCGACTTCACCTCCGGCCAGATGAGCGCGATCCTCGGGCACAGCCATCCGGACATCGTCGCCACCGTCCGCGCGCAGATCGCCCATCTCGACCACCTCTACAGCGGCATGCTCAGCGAACCGGTCGTCGAGCTCGTCGGCAGGCTCGCCGGCACGGTGCCCGACCCGCTGGACAAGGTGCTGCTCCTCACGACCGGGGCGGAGGCGAACGAGGCCGCGCTGCGGATGGCGAAACTCGTCACCGGCCGCCACGAGGTCGTCTCGTTCGCCCGGTCCTGGCACGGCATGACCCAGGGCGCCGCGAGCGCCACCTACAGCGCGGGCCGCGACGGGTACGGGCCGGCCGCGCCGGGCAACTTCGCGCTGCCGGTGCCCAACCGCTACCACCCCGACATCGTCGACACCGACGGCGCGCTCGACTGGCGCCGCCAGCTCGACCTCGGCTTCGACCTGATCGACGCCCAGTCGGTCGGCAGCCTCGCCGCCTGCCTGGTCGAGCCGATCCTGTCCTCCGGCGGCATCATCGAGCTCCCGCCGGGCTACCTCGCCGCGCTGGCGCGGAAGTGCCGCGAACGGGACATGCTGCTGATCCTCGACGAGGCGCAGACCGGCCTGTGCCGCACCGGCGACTGGTACGCCTTCCAGCACGACGGCGTCGTCCCGGACATCCTGGTGCTGTCCAAGACGCTCGGCGCCGGCCTGCCGCTGGCCGCCGTGCTGACCAGCCAGGAGATCGAGCAGCGGGCGCACGACCGGCGGTTCCTGTTCTTCACCACGCACGCCAACGACCCGCTGCCCGCCGCCGTCGGCAACACCGTCCTCGACGTGCTGCACCGCGACCGCCTCGACGAGCAGGCCCGCGTGCTGGGCACGAAGCTGCGCGACGACCTGGAGGAGCTCGCGAAGCGCCACGACGTCGTCGGGGACGTCCGCGGCCGAGGGCTGCTGCTGGGCATGGAACTGGTCGGTGACCACGTCCTCGGCCCCGGCGGCGCCGACCGGCTCGGCGCGGCCGTCACCCGCCGCTGCTTCGAGCTGGGGCTGCACATGAACATCGTCCAGCTGCCCGGGCTGGGCGGCGTCTTCCGCATCGCACCCCCGCTGACCGCGACCGCCGACGAGCTCACCCGCGGCGCCGCCATCCTCGACGAGGCGCTCACCCACGCGGCCCGCGAGACCGGCACGTGACGAAGTGGCGGTCAGGTCGTTGACCCGCGACAGGTCGTGACCGGCACCATGCACCATGGACACCGCGCAGCTGGCCGCTTTCGTGGCCGTGGTGGACGTCGGCAGCTTCACGCGGGCGGCCGCGCGGCTGAACGTGTCCCAGCCGACGGTGACCACGCGGATCCAGGCGCTGGAGCAGGGCGTCGGCACCCCGCTGCTGGAGCGCCTGCCACGCGGCGTCAGGCTGACACCCGCCGGTGTGGACCTGCTCCCGTACGCGCGGGACATCATGACGCTCACGGAACGGGCCAGGCAGGCGGTCATGTCCGGTGGGCAGCCCCACGGCCGGCTCGAGGTCGGCACGGTGGAGAGCCTCACCACCTACCGGTTGCTGCCGCTGGTCGAGTACCTGTACCGGCGCTACCCGGACCTGCGGATCTCGCTGCGGTCCCCGGCGTGCGGCGAGACGATCGCCAGGGTGCGCGACGGCGGGCTGGACTGCGCGTTCTTCGTCGACTCCGCGGCGAGCCACGCCGACCTGGAGACGGTCGTGCTGTGCCAGGAGCCGCTGGTGCTCGTCGGGGCGCCGGACCACCTCCTGGTCGGCCGGCACCGGGTGACCGACGACGACCTGCTCGGCGCGACGCTGGTCCGGGCCGACCACGGCGCCGACTACCACCAGGGGCTCGAACGGGTCGTCGCACCCGGTGCCGGCCACGAACGCCCGCGGATCCTCGAACTGGACTCGATCACCGCGGCGAAGCGCGGCGTCGCGAACGGCATGGGCATGGCGCTGCTGCCGCTGGTCGCCGTGCGACAGGAACTGGCCGCCGGGACACTGCACCGGATCGACTGGGAACCGCCGTTCCGGGTGTACACACAGGTGACGTGGCGCCGCGGTGTCCGGTCCGCTGCGGTGCGCGCGCTGGTCGACGCCGCCGCCCAGGTCATCGAGGACCAGCTCGCCGGGACCTGACACCCGTGCCCTTCAACGCGCGTGCGTCCCGGCGAGCACCGCGTCGACGAAGTCCCCGACGGTCCGGAACCGGCGTCCCACGACGATGTCGTCCGGCAACCGCACCGCCAGGTCCGCCTCGAGCCGCACCAGCAACCACACCGCGTCGACCGACGTGAGCCGTAACCGTCCGCCGTTCAGGGGTTCGTTCTCGGCGAGCGTGTCCGGGTCGATGGGCTGCCGGGAGTCGGCGACCAGGAGCGCGCGCACCGCGTCGACGACGGTCCCACGAGTCAGTTCGTCTACTGTGGACATCGGGTTCTCCTTGTGTTCCCAACGAAAACGTTCTGGAATCTTGGACAACGGAGCGCACGACGTTGTTCCGGGAGGAGATAGGGATGCCCTATGCCTGAATAGGGAATGTTCGCGTCCCGCCACCGGCACAGGGCGGCGTGCCGAGGTGAGGGGAACCGGGGCGGGCGCGCGCCCCTCTACTTCCGAGTAGCCCTGCGACTCGAACTCGGGAGGCCCGGCCGGTGCGATTCCAGCTGCTGGGGCCGTTGCGCGTGGACGTGGACGGCCGCCCGGCGCCACTCGGAGGCACGAAGCAGCGGATGCTGCTCGCGCACCTGCTGTTGAACGCCGGCAGGCCGGTGCGGGCGGCGCAGCTCGTCGACGTGCTCTGGGGTGCGGCACCACCGACGTCGGCGACGGCGAACCTGCAGACCTACGTGTGGCGGCTGCGGCGCGCGCTGCCCTTCGACGGCGGCGACGGCGGCCTCGTCACCAACGGCGCGGGCTACGAGCTGCGGACACCGCTGGAGTCGGTCGACGCGCGGCTGTTCCGGGCGGAGTGCGCGCGGGCCCGTGCCGAGCGGGACCCGGCGGTCGCGCTCGCGGCACTGCGCGCCGCGGAACGGCTCTGGCGCGGTGACCCGCTCGCCGACCTGCCCGTGGTGCCTGCCTGGGAGGCCGAGCTGAGCGGCCTCACCGAGGCCCGGCTCGCCGCGACCGAGGACCGGCTGGCCCTGCAGGTCCGCCTCGGGCAGCACGAACCGGTGCTCGAGGAACTTTCGGCGCTCCTCGCCGAGCACCCGTACCGGGAACGCCTCTGGCAGCAGTACGTGCTGGCGCTGGCCGGGGCCGGGCGGCGGGCCGACGCGCTCGCCGCGTACACCGACGTGCGGGAGCGGTTCGTCGCCAACCTCGGGGTGGAGCCGGGGCCCGCGCTGCGCGACGCGCAGGCCGCGGTGCTCCGCGGGGATCGTCCCGGCGCCGCCCAACGGGGTGTGCGGGTCACCGGCGTCCACCAGCTGCCCGCGGACATCACCGACTTCGTCGGGCGCGAGGCCGTCGTCGCCGAGCTGCAGGTGGCGCTGGCGCCGCGGCCGGGGACGTTCGCGGCGCCGGTCGCGGTGGTGTCGGGGCCGCCGGGCACGGGGAAGTCGGTGCTCGCGCTGCACGTCGCCCACCGGTTGCGGGAGGCGTACCCGGACGGCCAGTTCTACGCCGACCTCGACGCCATGGGCGACCAGCCGCTCGAACCCGCCGCGGTGCTCGCCGACTTCCTGCACGCCCTCGGCGTGTTCGGGGCCGGCCTGCCCGACGGGGCCCCGGCCAGGGCCGCGCTGCTGCGTTCGCGGCTGGCCGGGCGGCGGGTGCTGGTGGTGCTCGACAACGCGGCGACCGCCGCCCAGGTCCGTCCGCTGCTGCCCGCCGACGGTGGCTGTGCCGTGCTGGTCACCGCGCGCACGAGGCTGCCAGGGCTGACCGGCGCCCACGCCGTCGAGCTCGCCGTGTTCGCAGAAGAGGAGAGCACGCGGCTGCTCGCCGCCGTCGCCGGCGCGGACCGGGTCGCCGCAGAACCCGCCTGCGCCGCCGACATCGTGGCGTTCTGCGGGCACCTGCCGTTGGCGATCCGGATCGCGGGGACGCGGCTGGCAGGCAGGCGGGCGTGGTCCCTGCGGACGTTGCGCGACCGCCTTGCCGACCGGTCCGCGCGCCTGACCGAACTGCGGGTGGGTGACCTCGCGGTGCGGCGGAGCTTCGAGCTGAGCGTCCGGCAGCTGCCCGAGGCAGGCGTGCGCGCGTTCGGCAGGCTCGCGCTGCTCGGCGGCCGTGAGTTCCCGGCGTGGATGGTCGACGCGCTGCTGGGCGAGCCCGCGCACGATGTGCTCGACGTCCTGGTCGACGCGAACCTGGTCGCGGTCGTAGGACCGGGCCGGGACGGGCAGCCGCTGTACGCGCTGCACAGCCTCCTGCACTGCCACGCCGTGGAGATCGTCAGCGCCGAGCGGGCGGAGGTGCGTGTCGCCGCGTTCGTGCGGTGGGTGTCGGCGCTGCTCTCGCTGGTCAAACGAGCTGCCGCGCGGCTGCCGACGGCGTTCGGCGCGGTGACCGGCGAACCGCTCGGCTGGACGCTCGACGAGGCGACGGAGCGGGCGGTGGTCGCGGAGCCGCTGGAGTGGTTCGGCGCCCAGCGGCTTACGCTCACCCGCACGGTGAAGCTGGCCGCCGCGGCGGGGGAGGCGGCGCTCGCGTGGCAGCTCGCCGCCGCCTCGGTGCCCTTCCACGACCTGCGCGGCCACTACGACGACTGGCGGACCTGCCACGAGCACGCCCTCACCGCCGTCCGCGCCGCGGGAGACCCGGTGGGCGAGGCCGCGTTGCTGCGCGGCCTGGGACAGGTCCACCTCTACCGCGACGAGTACCGCGACGCGCACCACGCGTTCACCCGGTCCACGGCGTTGTTCGCCGAGGCAGGCGACCGGCGCGGCGAGGCGTTCGCCGTGGCCGGGCTTGGCACGGTGGCGCGCGTGGCGGACCGGCCGGACGAGGCCCTGCCGCACTACCTGCGTGCGCTGGGCCTGTTCCGCGAGGTCGGGGATCGCGGCGGCGAGGCGCAGATGCTCGGGTCGCTCGGCACGATGTGCCACGTGCTCGGTGAGCCGGAGGAGGCCACGGCACATCTGGAGGCGGCGCTGGCCATCGCCCGCGACCTCGGGGACCGCCACCGGGAGGCGAAGGTGCGCACCGAACTCGGCGCCGTGCACCGGACCACCGGTGACGTCGCCGCCGCCGAACGGGAACTCGTTGTCGCACTGGGCATCCTGGAGGAGATGCGGGACGAGCGCTGCACCGCGCACGCGCTGCTGGGCATCGGGGAGACACTGCTGGCGACCGGCTCGCCAGGACGGGCGCGGGGGATGGGGGAGCGCGCGCTGGACGTCTTCCGGCAGACAGGGAACCGCGGCGGCGAGACGCAGGCGCTGATCCTGCTGGCACAGGCCAGGAGAGCACGGGTGCCCGCGCATCCGCCGGAGTCGCGGCAGGTGCGCGGGCAGCGTGGCTCAGGACGTTAGTGCCGTGGCTGGTTCGTTTGCTGGTCGTTGTCCTTGGCGAGGTTCTGCCTCGGCGGGATTTGTCTTCGCCGGACGGGCTTGCCTCCGGCGGCTCCTCGCCGGAGGGGCAGGTCTCTGGGATGGCAGGCAGCCTCGGATGTGGTGTGGGGCTAACCCCCCTCGGCGCCTGCGCGCCCTCGCGACGACCCGTTGTGCCGTGAAAGGCGCTTTCACGGCGTTGGCCACGCTGTGAAAGGCGCTTTCAGGGCACCCAACGCCCTCAACGCGCCTTTCACAACGCCAGCTATGTCCCGAACGCGCCTTTCACGGCAAAACCAGCCCACCCCGGCACGGCGATCACCGACGGCTTGGCCGGACCCGCCGCAGGACCCGGCAAAACATTGGTGGACACAGCACTAGTTGCTGTTGCCTGGCTTCCAGCCGAGGTAGTTGGCGAAGTAGTGCATGCTCACGTGTCCGATGCGGCCGTTGACGCTCGTCGCCCAGACGCCGCCGTTGCCGTCGGACAGGCCGACGTGGCCGTAGGCGGAGATGTTCCAGAAGACGAACGCGCCACGCGGCGGGTTGTTGCCGGTGTGGCGTGCGCCGTCGGACGACCGCCAGTGGGCGATGGCGCTCGCGTGATGGGTGGCGCGGTTCCACGCGAGGCGGACGGCACGCTCGCAGTAGCCGTCGTAGGCGGTGCTGCCGTTGCGGTTCCGGAACCAGGCGATGGCGCCCTCGACCGTCTGCAGCGTGCCGATCTCGTCGTCGGCGCTGTCGGCGGGCAGGATCGCTGTCGGGTCGGCGATGTCGGCGGCCGTGACCGGGCTGTAGACCTCCGCGGGCCGCGGTTCCGCCGTGGCCGTGCCGAACCCGGTCCCGGCCGCGATGGCCACCGCCACTCCGAGCGTCCCGATGATCCTGGCCAGTTTCTGCATGGTGCGTACTCCCTCGCGTTCGAAGTCCGGCAGGGCGAGCGCGGGTCCCGACCCCCGCCGATGACCCGGTCAGGCTGTGCCGTGCCGCTACACGGGCACTACAACCGCAGGTCCCGCGCCCCTGTGCGCGTTCCGGCGACTCCGCGATCCATTACGCGTCATGGTTGTATACGTGGGTGGGAACGGACGAGACCGTCAACGTGCCAAGGCCCAGCGACCTGTTGCGGGTCTGGCAGGAACCAGCCGGTGAGTCGGTGCACGTCGTCGTGCACGTCGCCGGTGAGGTCGACCTGACCACCGCGCCGCAGGTCGACGACCTGCTGTGCGGGATCGAGCCGCGGCAGGCCGAGCCGCGGTGCGTCATCCTCGTCCTGACCGGGGTGACGTTCCTCAGCTCGGCAGGCCTCAGCCTCCTGATCAAGAACGACCGCCGGATGCGGGACGCGGGTGGTCACCTGTACGTGGTCACCGGCAACAGGCTTGTGAACCGGACGATCACCAGGACAGGACTCGCGGAGACGCTGGTTCTCTTCGACACACTCGGCGATGCCGTGACCGCCGCGCCGTGAACGCAGGTGTCACACGGCCCGGCCGGTGATCAGGAACTGCATCCGGACCTCGTGCCCGTCGGCGACGCCGTGGCGGCGGTCGAGGTCGAGGATCTCCGGCAGCGGTGTGACGGTCACGTCGGCGAAGCCCGCGGCGCGGACGATGTCGGCGCTCGCCCCGATTCCGGTGGCCTCGGCCAGCGGCAGCAGCGACCGCACGTCCTGGTCGTACAGCTCACCCATCGACGTGCCCTGGATGCCGTTCGGGAACCACGTGCTGTCGACGGCCGCCAGCAGTCCGCCCGGTGCCAGCAGTCCGCGCCAGTTCCGCGCGGCGGTCAGCGGCGTCCGCAGTGTCCACAGCACGTACCGGCTCGTGACCACGTCGAAGCTCGCCGCCGGGAAGTCCGGTGCCACCGCGTCGCCCAGGCGCAGGTCCGGCGGGTCCGGCAGCTCCGCCGCCTTCTCCTTGGCCTTGGCGAGCATCCCTTCGGCGAGGTCGATGCCGGTGACGTCGTAGCCGAGCCCGGCGAGCAGCAGCGACACGTGCCCGGTGCCGGTCCCCACGTCGAGCACCCGTGCCGGCGGGGCGGGCAGCACACGGCGCCAGACGTCCGTCCACCCCTGCCGGATCTCCGGGTTCCCGATCTGCCTGACCTGGTGCGCGTCGTAGGAGTCCGCGCGTCCCGTCCAGTACCGGTTGATGTTCTGCTGGGCGGTCATGCGGGTTTCTCCTCGTGGTCGAGCGGGCGGAACAGCAGCTGGACGCCGTCGTCGGTGGCGATGCGCTGGACGCCGATGCCGTAGACCGGCTCCAGCACCTCCGGCCGGAGAACGACGTCCGGGGTGCCGGTGGCGGCGACCCGGCCGGTGTCGAGCAGGACCAGCTCGTCGCAGTACCGGGCGGCGAGGTTGAGGTCGTGGAGCACCACGACGGTCGTGACACCGAGGCGGCGCACCAGAGCCAGGACCTCGTGCTGGTAGCGGATGTCCAGGTGGTTGGTCGGTTCGTCGAGCAGCAGGTGGTCGGCCTGCTGCGCGAGCGCGCGGGCGATCAGCACCCGCTGCTTCTCCCCGCCGGACAGCCCGGCGAAGACGCGGTCGGCCAGGTGCCGGACACCGACCCTGGCCAACGCCGCCGCGGCGATGCGGTGGTCGCCGCGGCCGGGTCGCTGGAAGGTCGTCAGGTGCGGTGCCCTGCCGAGCAGGACAGTGTCCGCCACCGTGAGCGGCAGTTCGCCGGAACCCTCCTGCGCCACCACCGCGAGCCGCAGGGCCAGCTCCCGTGGCCTGAGGTCACCGATCGGCTTCTCGTCCAGCGCGACCAGGCCGGCGCGCGGGGTCAGTGCGGCGTAGAGCGTCCGCAGCAGCGTGGTCTTGCCGCTGCCGTTGGGGCCGATCAGGCCGACGACCTGGCCGGGAGCGACGGCGACCTCGACCCCGTCCAGCACCAGGGTGCGGCCGTAGGAGAAGGAGACGACGTCGGCGGTGATCACCGGCCGCCGCCGAACCGGTCGGCGATCCGTTCCAGCCCGACCATCGACAGCGGCGTGGGTGGTTCGGTGAAGTTGAACAGCTGCACCAGGATCTCGTCGTTCTTCACCGCGCGCAGGCTCTCGGCGCCGGGGAGGGCGGTGACGGCGTTCTTCACGTCGCCGGGGTCGCCGTCGATGTGGAGCAGCACCAGCACGTCGGGGTCGGCGTCGACGAGCTGTTCCGTGGTGACCTCGAAGACCCGCTCGTCGACGTCACCGAAGACGTTCGTGAACCCGGCGGCGGCCAGCTGCGGGTGCGCCATGCTCCGGTTGCCGTACGCGTAGCCGCTGCCGCCGCCGACGGTGGGGAAGAGGACGGCCGCGGTGCGCTCCGCACCGGGTTTCGCGGACTTCTCGACCGCGGCCATGCGCGCACGCAGGTCAGCCACCAGCGCGGCGGCCTCGTCGCCCCGGTCGAAGATCCGGCCGTAGGTCTCGATCTGCTCGTAGACGTCGTCGAAGGTCGTCGCGTCCACGCCGTCCGGGCAGTACACCGGCTGCACCAGCGCGTTGATGCCCACCCCCGACAGGCTTTCCCGCGTGATGCCGTCCGGCAGGCCCATCACCAGCTCCGGCTGCCGGTTGATGATCGTCTCCTGCGAGATCTGCAGGTGACCGCTCTCGTCGAGGTCCTCCCCGAGCGACTCGATGCCGGCGATCGCCGCGTTGGTCTCCGCGTCGTAGTACTCCTCGGGGAACGCGCCCGCCCGCAGCACGGCCCGGTCGAGCACGCCCAGCCCGTGCAGGATCGTGACCGGCGCGCTCTCCAGCAACGCGATCCGCTCCGGCGGCGCGTCGAACGTCACGTCGGTGCCGCAGTTCCGCACGGTCACGGGAAAGCCGGCGGTCGCCGACGGTGCCCTGCTGTCGTCTTTCGCGGCACAGGCGGTGGTGAGCAGGGCGAGTGTCAGCAGCGGCGTCATGATCCGCGGGCCGGGCATGGGTCTCCTTCGGTTGTCAGGCACCGGACGCGTGGAAGCGCCGGACGAGGATCAGCAGGAACGGGGCGCCCACGAGGGCGGTGATGATGCCGATCGGCAGCTCGCGCGGCTCGAGCACGGTCCGCGCGACGACGTCCGCCCACACGAGGAAGATGGCGCCGATCAACGCCGCCACCGGGATGACGCGGCCGTGCCCGGCACCGACGAACCGGCGGGCCACGTGCGGGATCACCAGGCCGACGAACCCGATCCCCCCGGAGGCCGCGACGATCGACCCGACGCACAGCGACACCACGACCAGCAGCTGCATCCGGAACCGGGTCGGCGGCACCCCGAGCGTGTGCGCCGTCTCGTCGCCGATCGCCAGCGCGTCCAGCCGCCGCCCCCACACCATCAGGAGCGC
Organism: Actinophytocola algeriensis; assembly: GCF_014203735.1. Lineage (GTDB taxonomy): Bacteria > Actinomycetota > Actinomycetes > Mycobacteriales > Pseudonocardiaceae > Actinophytocola > Actinophytocola algeriensis. The sequence continues at coordinate 872,407 of NZ_JACHJQ010000005.1, forward strand.
GATCGTCAGGCACACCACCACGACCACCACGGCCAGCGGGATGGACCACCGCGCCAGGCTCAGCGAACCGAGCAGCCAGAAGAGCACCGACCGGGCCCCTTCCGCCGAGTCGGCCGCGAAGATCAGGAAGCTGGTGGCCGCGTAGAGCGCGTACCCGACCGCGACACCCGCCATCAACAGCCGCAGCGACGTGATCCGGCCACCCGCCCTGGCCACCAGGAACACGGCGACCGACGCGGCGAGCGCACCGAGGAAAGCACTGGCCGACAACGCGTTCTCCCCGAAGCCCGCTCCCAGTCCGAAGAGGATGGCCGCCGCGGCACCGGTCGACGCGCCGGAGGTGACACCGAGCAGGTACGGGTCGGCCAGCAGGTTGCGGACCATCGCCTGCAGCGCCACCCCGCACACCGCCAGCGCGGCACCCACCAGTGCCCCGAGGATCACCCGTGGCAGCCGCACCCGCCACACGATGGAGTCCTGCGCGGGTGTCCAGACCACCTCGGACGGCCAGCCCACGAGGTGGTGCCCCACCACCCGCGCGACCGTCCCCGGCGCGATCCCCACCGCCCCCAGGCCCACCGCGAGCACGAGCGTCACCAGCAACCCGGCCGACAGCCCACCGACCCACAGCACGGTCGACCGCCGCCGCGCGGCATGGCCGAGGTCGTCCTCGGGTTCGTGGTCGTCCACCAGCTCCGCAACGTCGATGCCGCCCAACGCCACCGAACCACCCGCCCCCTGCTGCCCTGAGCTGGCTAGTGCCAACTACTTGCAACAGCGTAGGCGGCAGCGGCGCGAAAGGTCTGTGGCACTCACCACAAACCAGCAGGTGGCCGGGTCAGCGGGCGACCGACGGGTCGACCTCGGCGAAGGACGTGCCGATGGCGATGTTGTCGTGGAAGACCGTGCGGCTGGTGACGGTGGTCGGGCCGGTTTTGCCGTCCGCTGCCAGCCGGGGTTCTTGTGGGTCTGGTTGCTGTCCGGCGAACACCGGACAGCAACACCTGACACGGGGTTGTCCTCAGCCGATGGGCCTGCCCGTCCGGTCGAGGTCGATCACGGTCTGGTCGTGGTAGGTGCGGCGTTCGGTCCTGGTCACCGCCAGGTTCCTGTCCAGCACCGGGAACACGTGCACCGGCGTCAGGGTGATCCGGGCCCGGTCACCGCGGCCGCGGTCCACGTCGATCTCCAGGTGGCCGTAGTGCTTGCCGCCGCCGGTCAGCCGGGGTACGCCGTCGGTGTCCTGCCACTGTTCGGGTTCGCTCTGGTCGGCGGTCCACTGGCTGTACGGGTTGTAGCGCAGCGGCGGGCTGCCCGGCGACGCGCTCTCCTTGCGCACACCCCGCAGGCCGTCGCCGGACACGCCGACGTCGTAGTAGTGCACGCCGGTCCCGTCGCCGTTCTCGTCGACGAAGCTGCGTTCGAACATCTCGCTGTGCCCGGAGATCACCGCCGCGACGCCGTACCGCTCGAACAGCGAGTGGTAGACCCGCATGGGGGTGCCGCCCTGGCCCGAGGTGAGCGCGTGGTTCATGGGCAGGCCGTGTTCCCCGGAGCTGTACGGGACGTGGTGGAACTGGACGATGACGGCCTGGCCCTTCGCCCGTGCGTCGGCCAGCTGCCGCTCCACCCAGTGCCACTGCCCGCTGCCGGGGCGGTAGTCGGACAGGTCGGTGCCGCCCGCCTTCTCGTACTCCTCGCGGGTGAAGTTCTCCTGCGTGTCCGCACCAGGACCGGTGTACTCGCGACCGCTCAGCTTCTCCTCGGCCGGGTAGTTCGCGGCCCGGTCGTCCGGTTCACCGTTGTTGCTGTCCAGCGTGAGGATCGTCAGCGGGCCGTAGTCGATCCGGTAGTAGTTGTCCTGGTGCGCGGGAGTCCCGTTGCCCGGTCCGTCGAAGTACGCGTGGAACTTCGCGCGGGACCGCACGACCGGCGTCCGGTCGGCCGGGGTGCCGTAGCCGCCGTTGAGGGCGCTGAAGCTCTCCCAGTTCCCGAACGCGGGCAGGACCGGCACCTGCGACAGCAGGTCGCCGCCCTCGCCTGCCGTGTTGCGGAAGAACTCGTCCCACCCGGGCTGGTAGCCGCCGCCCTGCACGAGGTCACCGGTGAACAGCACGGCGTCGGGCGCCCGCTGCTCGACCACGGCGAGGTTGCGGCGCAGGCCCTCGTCCTCGGTCAGCGGGTACCGCAGCACCCGCGCCCCGGACAGCGTGGTCGTCCCGTGGACCCGGTCCCAGGCCGAGCCCGGTTCGGCCGACGGCCGGGCCGCTCCGGCGAGCGCACCGGGTGCCCACTCGCGTTTCTGCACGCGGCCCAGCGGCTCGGTCTCCAGGTCCGACATGGCGATCAGCCGCAGGTGCCGCCAGTCGTCGGCGGTCGGGGCGGTGCGGAACCGGCCGGTGACCGTCGCGTCGCCCTGCCGCACGGTGTAGCTGTACTGCTTGCCGGGCCGCAGCCCCGTGACGAGTTCGGTGTGCTTGTAGCTGGACTCGCCGAGCAGCCACGAACCCTGGTCGAGGCCCGGGATCTCCTGCGCACGCTCGGCGTCGGTGTACGCGAGCGCCGCCTGCGGCTCGCCGTCGACCTCGTACGTGCGATGCCCGCCGGGGCCGAGGACGGTCAGCCGTCCCGGCTCGCCGTCCTCGGTGAACCACGTGACCCGGATACCGGACGCGCTCGGGCTCTGCAGGTACGGCAGGACCCGGAACTCGTCCCGCGCCGCGCCCGCGGCGGGCGGTGCCGCCACGACGGACAGGACGAGCGCCGCGGCGACCGTGGCGACGAGCACCTTCCTCGGGCTGCGCATGCTTCTCCCTCAGCGCTGGGGACCACGTCACCGGTGGTCCGGGTACCGGTTGGTGCTACCCAACCGGACCGCGGCCCGATGCGGAAGTGCGCGTCTCATCGCTGACCGGTGCCGTCGTCGCCGAAGCGGGCGGCCTGGCTGTCGATGACGTGTTGCGCGCGTTCGAGGGTGTGGGAGCTGTAGGTGCCGCCCGCGCGGGCGTCCAGCAGTGCGTTCTGCTGGGCGTCCAGCATGAGGCGTCGCAGTTCGCGGCGTTGCGACAGCGGGCTGTCCGGCTGGCGGTCGGTGAGCAGCTTGTCGATGGCCTCGGCCATGCCCGCGCTGCGTGCACGGGCGTGGCCGAGAAGGGTCTCGTCGAACGGGTCGCCGTTCTCGCGGCACAGGGCCGGGTTGTCGAGGAGGTCCTGGGTGGCGGCGTTGATCTCGGTCGCGAGGCGGGAGTTCGCGGCGTTCGTGGTCGGCGTCGGTGCCCTGGATGCCGAGCCGCTTGATGAGCACGGGCAGGGTGCCGCCCTGGCCGATGAGGGTGACGATCGCGACGGTGAAGGCGATCAGGACGAGTTCGGCGCGGTGGGGCACGTCGGTGGGCAGTGACTGGGCGGCGGCGAGGGTGACGACACCGCGCATCCCGGACCAGGCGAGGACGGCACCGCCGCGGGTGCCGAGCCCTTCGTTGGAGTAGAAGACGGCGTCGGCGTGGCGCCTGCGGAGCGCGTGGGTCACCCGGTCGTGCCGGCGCTGGTTGCCTTGGCGCGGTCCGCGGGCCATGAGCCGGTCCAGCGCGGCCTCGATGCGTTCGACCATTCTGCCCGCGCCCGCCTGCTGGCGGCGGAGCCGCGCGATGACCGGGACGATGAACGCGACCCGCAGGACGACGAGCGTGACCGTCGCGAGCAGCCCGAGCCCGACCGAGGACCACACGCCCTGACCCGCGGCGTGCACGTCGGCGACCACGGTCGTGATCTCGAAGCCCATGACCAGGAAGACGCCGTTCTCGAGGAGCAGCTGGACCGTGCGCCAGTTGGTGCGTTCGGGGATCCGGTCGTGTGCGGTGAACCGCTTCGCGCTCTGGTGGCCGGTGATCAGGCCCGCCGTGACGACGGCGATGACACCGGAGGCGTGCAGCTCCTCGGCGGGGATGAACGCGAGGAACGGCACCACGAGCGAGATCGCGGTCATGAGCACCGGCTGAGTGCGGATCCGGGAGCGGGCCCACACCGATCCTGGGTTTGTGCGACTGTGCCGTGCCGTGGGCTGGGCGGACCTAGCCGTCGGCCGGAACCTGGGTGTTCGTGCGCCGGAGGAGCCAGTCGGAGCCGGTGTCGATCAGGACGTAGCGCACGTCGTCGTGGCGGCCGTGCAGGGTGAAGATGAAGCGTCGCGGGGTCCGGTCGTGTTCTTCCCACCAGCCGATGTCGGCGATGCTCTTGTGCTCGTCCTCGTAGCGGAGGTGGTCGAGGTCGTGGTCGGGCACGGCGATCGCGAGCCGGTTCTCCCCCGGCTTGTCCGGCAGCCCGCGCGGCACGGCCCACGAGCGCAGCACACCGTCCTGTTCGAGCCGCAGGTCGAAGTGTGGCCGCGGCCGACGGTGGTCGTGCAGCACGAACGCGGGCCGGGGGCAGGGCGGTGCTGTGTCCGAACCCATGCCATCCCCCGATCGACCGCGCCTCCGTGAGGGTAACCACGCCCGCCGTGCCGCGGCCGAACCGAGCCGTCGCACCGGCCTGACCTCGGGGTCAACAAACGCGCAACGTCCACGCAACGACGAGCCGGTTGAGTACCGCACCATGATCAGCCCCGGGGGACGGCACCACCAACTCATCGACGGCCTGCGGGCGGGGATGGCCGCGAAAGAAGTTCACCGGCTACGACATCGTCGCCGAGTGGACCCCGGTGGTCCTCGGCGACTGGGGCGCGGGCTACCGGATCGCCGACGCGTGGACCGAGGTGGCGCACAGCCTGCGGGCCATCGGCGCGGACCTCGACGGCGGGCTGACCCTGCTGTCCGCGCACTGGACCGCCGCGGACGGGGGTGGCGCGGCAGCCGCGTTCGCACGGTTCGCCCACGACAGGACCGGCGTGGTGACGGTCTTCGCGGAGCTGGCCGACGCGGTGAGCGAGGCCGTCAAGGTCCCGTCCCTCTACTACGAAGGCGTCATCACCAACGCGTTCTGGGTGATCGAGTACTACGGCGTCCGGTTCAAGGCGGTCGCCAAGAAGATCTCCAAGGCCTTCAAGGACCTCACCGTCAACCCGAAGACGTGGATCGACCTCGGCGAGGAGCTGTGGGGGATCGTCGAGGACTACATCGAGTTCATCAAGACGACCTTCGAGGCGCTCAAGACCTGCGTGGAACTGATCGTCCAGATGGGCGAGCTGGCATCGAGGTGATCGACCTGATCGCCGTGACCCTGGAGTGGAAACTCGGCGGGAACTGACAGCGGTGCCGAACACGAACGGCCTCGGCAACCAGTGGGTCACCGAGGCCGTTCGTGTTCGGAGCAGTCAGTTCTTGGACAGCCGCCGCGAGGCGAGCGCGAACCCGGCGACCGCGATGAGCACCAGCGTCACCATCGCCGTCACGTCCAGCCCGTTGCCCGCCCAGGGGGAGCGGATGGCGTCGAGCAGCAACCCGGTCGGCGTCCACGACGTGATGGCGTTCAGCGCGGCCGGGAACACCGCGGGCGGCGGACCGCCACCCACCAGCAGGAAGGTGCCGAAGAACAGCAGCAGGCCAAGGCCTTGCGCGGAGCGGGCGCCCGGCATGATCGACCCGAGCAGTGTGCCGATGCCCGCGAAGGCGAGGATGCCGACGGCGAACGCGGCGGCCACCCCGAGTGCCGAGGCCGGACCGGGGATGTCGAACAGGATGGTGGCCAGCACCAGCATCACCGCGGCGCCGATGACCGCCAGCAGCGTGAGGACCGCGGCCTGCGAGAACACCACGGCACGCGCGGAGATCGCGGCGGCGCGGAAGCGGCGGAGCACGCCACTCTCGCGGTACCCGGCGAGGTGGGTTGGCGTGCCCATGAACCCCATGATCGCGATGCCCGCGCCCAGGTAGGCGGTCACGTAGAACTGGGTCCCGTCCAGGTTGGCGAACACCGGGCCGCCGTGGTCGGCGAACGCGGCGGCCAGCACGACCATGAGCAGGATCGGGAACATCAGCGTCAGTACCAGCACGAGTGGCTCGCGGGTCAGCAGCTTGAACTCGGTCCAGGTCAGGTAACGGGTCACGACGGAACCTTCTCGCTCAGCCGGTGGCCGGTCATGGACAGGAACACGTCCTCGAGGGACGGGTAGTGCGTGCGGTAGTCGGCCGGGGCGACGCCGTGCTCGGCCAGCGCGGCGGCGACGTGGACGACCGTCTGGCCAGGTCCGGTGACCGTGACCGTGTCGCCCGCCCTCGTGGCGGACTCGACACCGGGAACGGCGAGCAGGTGGTCCGGCCGGTAACCGTTGGTGGTGCTGAACGTGATCGTCACCGGCTTGCCGCTACCCGCGGTCAGCCCGCCGGGGGTGTCGCAGGCGACCATCTTCCCGCGGTCCATGATCGCGACGCGGTCGCACAGCAGTTCGGCCTCGTCCATGAAGTGGGTGACCAGCACGACCGTGGTGCCGCGGTCGCGCACCTCGCGGATGAGGTCCCACGTCGCGTGCCGGGCACTGGGGTCGAGGCCGGTGGTCAGCTCGTCGAGCAGCACGAGCTCCGGGTCGCCGAGCAGGGCCAGCGCGACGAACAGCCGCTGCTGCTCACCGCCGGACAACGACCCGAACGCGCGGTTGCGCAGTGTCTCCAGGCCCCAGGTGCCGATGGTGGCCTCGACGTCGACGGGAACGTTGCGGGTGTGGGCGAACAGCTTGATGGCCTCGACGACCCGCAACCGCTCGGGCAGGGCCGCCGACTGCAGCTGGGAGCCCAGCTTGCGGCGCAGCTGGTTCTTCTCCCGGGCGGGGTCGAGGCCCAGCACGGAGACGTGTCCGCTCGTGCGGTCCCGCAGTCCCTGCAGGATTTCCACGGCGGTGGTCTTGCCGGCACCGTTCGAGCCCAGGATGCCGAAGATCTCGCGTCGCCGGACCTCGAAGGAGACGTCGGAGACCGCCGCCTGCTGTCCATAGGATTTGTGGAGGTTCTCCACGGTGACAACGGTATCCATGCCGGATTGGTCCTCAGGGGTTCACGGGAAGCTTCCTTGACGTGCACCCACCAACCTGCCGCAGTGATCACGATTTTCGCTCGTACCTGACTCGCACCGCGTCATGACGGTGCCAGGGAGACCGCTGACGTCGCGGTGGCGTACACGAAACGGTCGGGCCGCAGGACGACCACGCCGACGTCGTGGCGGGTGAACCACGCGGCCAGCGACTCGTCCACCAGCTCACCGACCGCGCCGGCCGGTGTCTCGTTCGATGTCACGGTCGGTGTCACGCCCGGTGTCTCGCCCGGTGTCTCAGTTGGTGTATCGGCCTGTGTCACGCGGAAGAAGCGGGCCCGAGGGCCCTGCCACGTGCCGGCCGTGTGCCGGTCGACGGCCGGGCCGAGTACGGCGAAGTCCGGGCCGAGCAGGTCGTCCAGTGGCCGGTCCCCGATGGCAGGCTGGGGGAACATCGTGCCGATCACGCCGGTGCGGCGGCCACCCGCCATCAGGCCTTCGCGGTGGGCGGGGAGCGGTTTGAACTCGAAGTGGCTGATGAACCGCCGGATGCGCGGAACGGTCTGGATCGCGGTCAGCACCGCGTCGCGGGTCGCGGCGGCGAACCGGTTGCGCACCAGGAAGACGTGGCCCATGCGCACACTGGTGGTCGCCATCTCCTCGGTGTGGGGGCGGCGTTCGGTCTCGTAGGTGTCGAGCAGGTCGTCGCCCGCGTCGCCCGCGAGGACCAGTGCGAGCTTCCACGTCAGGTTCGCCGCGTCGCGCAGGCCGCTGCACAGGCCCTGGCCGAGGAACGGCGGCATCTGGTGCGCGGCGTCGCCGAGCAGGAACACCCGGCCGGCGCGCCACCGCGACGCCACCAGCTGGTGGAAGGTGTAGCCGGTGGACCGGGTGATCGTGAAGCGGCCGGGGTCGACGTAGGGGGCGACGAGCGCGGGCACGTCCATCGTCTCGGGGGTCTCGCCGCCGTGCAGCATGAACTCGAGGCGGTACGTGCCGTGCGCGCCCGGCGACACGAACGCGGGGCGGCGCCAGTCGCACACGAACCGCGTGTCGGCCACGCGGACCGCGTCCGGCGCCACGGGGCCCGACACCGCGAGCCACTGCTCGGCGTAGGACGAGCCGGACAGGGGGATGCCGACCGCGTGCCGGGTCGCGCTGCGGGCACCGTCGCAGCCCAGCACGTACCGCGCGCGGACCCTGGTCTCCTCGCCGGTCGCCGGGTCGCGCAGGACGGCGGTCACGGTCGCCGTCCCCTGCGACAGCGCCACCATGGCCACGCCGGTGCGCAGGGTGACGTGGTCGAACCGGTCCAGGCCCGCCCGCAGCGTCGCCTCCAGCCTCGGCTGGTCGAAGAAGTACAGCGGGCGGGAGCCGAGGCCGAAGTCGATCTCGTCGAGTGCGATGCGGGCGAACACCCTGCCTTTCGCGTTGACGTAGTCGGCGACCGACGGCACGTGCATGTCGGCGGCGACCTCGTCGCGCAGGCCGGCCTGCTGGTAGATCCGCAGGGCCTCGTCGTCGCACGAGAACGCCCTCGGCTGCCCGTGCGGTGCGGTGCTGTGTTCCACGACCAGCGTGCGGACGCCGCGCACGCCAAGCAGGTTCGCGGTCAGGGCGCCGACCGGTCCGCAGCCGACCACCAGGACGTCAACGTCTTCTGTGTGCATGCGGCCACTTCAGCCCGCCGTTGTGGAGATCCTGTTGAGGTCGGCCGCCACCCGCTCCGACAGCAGGCCCGCGCCCTGTGCCGCGGCCAGGCCGGCGGCCGTGCGCAGGTCGGCGGGGTCACGGGTGGCGACGCCGCGAACCCGGTGCAGTTCGGCGGCCAGCACCCGTTCGCCCGTCGTGCCGGACCGGGTCAGCGCCTCGTCCGCCAGCCGGGCGGCGGTCGCGGTGTCGCCCGCGGCGAGGTACGCGTCGGCCATGGCGGCCGCGGTGATCGTGCGGGTCGAGCGCAGGCCCAGCCGGTACACCCCGGCACCGGCGGCCCGCATCGCCGCCAGCCTGCCCGGGTCGCCGCCGCGGGCCGCCGCCCACTCGGTGAAGAACTCACCGGTGTGCACGAAGTGCGGCATGTTCTCCTCGACGCCCACCGCGTGGCAGCGCAGCCCCGCCACGCGGCCCGCGTCGGCGTCCTGTTCCTGGAGCGCGACCCAGCCCGCGAACAGCGCGGCGTTGGCGCGGCCGTGCGGGTCCATGGCCGCGCGGGCCTCGGCCAGGTCGGCCTCGGCCCCGGCGTGGTCGCCGCGCAGCGAACGGGTGAGGGCGCGGAAGTGGTGCACGGTCAACGTCGGTGTGCGGGCAGGAGGGACCGGCCCGGCAGCGGCGAGCAGGGCCAGCGCCCGGTCGAGGAAGGACTCGGCGGTCGCGAGCCGCCCGGTGAAGTAGGCGACGACGCCACGCAGGTAGTGGCCGCCGACCGCGACCAGGCCGGTTCTGTCGTGGTCACGGCTGTCGGTCGCCGCGCACAGCCTGGCGGCCAGGTCGTCGGCCACCGCGAAGTCGGCGTGGTTGCACGCGATCTCGCCCAGCGCCCACAGCGCGGGCCGCTGGTCGACGTCGGAGCCTGCCTGGGGGAGCAGGGCCCTGGCGCGCGTGGCCGCGGCGACGACGGCGTCGCTGCCGATGCCCGCGGTGACCTGCAGCAGCGACATCCGCAGCAGCTGGACCTCCAGCTCGCCCTTCGCGTCGGCGAGGTGCGCGAGGCGGTCCGCGGCGCGGTCCAGGTGCGCGACGGCGTCCTCGTAGGCGAGGCGGCGGGTGGCGTCGTCGGCCGCGCGCAGCGTCCAGCGCAGGTGCTCCTCGTCGTGGCCCGCGCGGTCGTGGTGGTGCGCGCGTTCGGCCGGGGTGAGGCCGGGCCAGCGGGCGAGCCGTGCGTGCAGTGCGGCGCGTTCGGCCGGGGCCAGCGCCGCGTAGACGACCTCCGCGAACAGCGGGTGCCGGAACCGGACCGTGCCCTGGCGCGCCTCGGTGACCAGGTGCGCGGCGAGTGCGTCGGCCAGGCCGCCTGGGTCGTCGAAGAGGGCGGGCGCCAGGTCCCGGTCCGCGACGGCCAGCAGGTCGAGGCACGCGCGGGCCGGGCCGGGCAGCGTGTCCAGGTGAGCGCGGACCGCGTCACGCACGCTGGGCGGCAGCGCGGCGCCGGTGCGGTCGGCCGCGAGGACCTCGGTGATGAAGAACGGGTTGCCGCCGGTGCGCGCGACCAGCCTGCCGACCAGTCCGGGCGGCGGTGGCGCAACCGTGGCGGTCCGGACCAGGGCGGTCACGGCGCCTGCGTCGAGCCCGGCGGGGCGCAGCTGGGTGCCACCCGGGGTGCGGACCAGGTCGGCGACGGCGGCGACCACGGCAGGCAGGTGGTCGTAGGGGCGGGACGTGACGACGACGAGGACGCGGGCGGTCGCGAGCGTGGGTGCGAGGTAGCGCAGGAGGAGCAGGGAGTCCGGGTCGGCGGCGTGGAGGTCGTCGAGCACGAGGACCAGTCCCGCACGCGCCGCGGCCGCCGTCACCAGCGCCGCCACGGCGTCGTAGGTGCGGAACCGCGCGGCCGGGTCCGCGGTCTCGGCGGGCCGGCCCTCGGTGAACACGGCCAGCGCCGCCGACTGGTCCGATGTGGACAGTTCGCGGACGACCTGGGTCCACAGCCAGAACGGCGGGGTGCGGCCGAGATCGGGGCAGCGGGTCCACACCACCGGCACGCCCCGCGCCCGCGCCTGGTCCCGGACTGCCGAGGCGAGGCTGGTCTTGCCGATGCCCGCCTCGCCGACGATGGTCACGACCCGCCCGCGGCCGGCGTTGGCGTCGTCCAGGAGGGCGGTCAGCCGGGCCAGCTCGGCCTCACGGCCGAAGAGCCCCGGCTCGACGAGGGGGACGGTGTGGGTGAGGACCTGCCGGTGCAGGGCGCGGAGCTCCGGGCCGGGTTCGACCCCGAACTCGGTGGCGAGCAGCCGCTGCCCGTCGGTGTACGCCGCCAGCGCGGCGGTCTGGCGGCCCGCGCGGTAGAGGGCGAGCATCAGGGTGGCCCGCGCCGCCTCACGCTGGGGGTGGGACGCGACGTGGTGGTGCAGCTCGGGCAGCACGCTCTCGTGCCGCCCGGCGGCGACCGCGGCGGCGTGGCGCCCGTCGACGGCGGCGAGCCGGGCCTCGGTGAGGCGGGTGAGGTCGGGCCGCAGCACGGTGAGCCCGGCGGCGCTGGCCAGCGGGTCGCCGTGCCACAGCGCGAGCGCCTCGGTGTACCGGCGCTCGGCCGTCACCGGGTCGGCGGTGGCCGCGGCCTCGGTCAGCCGGTCGAAGCGGACCGCGTCGATGGCGTCCGGCTCGACGTGGAGCTCGTAGCCGCCGGGATGGGCGCGGAGGAGGTCGCTGTCGGCCCGCCTGCCCCGGCCGGGTTCGAGAGCGCGGCGCAGCCCGGTGACGTAGGTGCGGAGCGTGACGTGCGCACCGGCGGGTGGGCGGCCGTCCCACAGCGCGTCGGCCAGCCAGTCGGTGGTGAGCACCTGGCCGGGCCTGGTCAGGAACACCGTCAGGAGCGCACGCTGCTTGGGCCCACCCACGTCGACCGGCGCACCGTCGCGCAGCACGCGCACGGGCCCCAGGATTGCGAACCGCACCCATGGAGAGTCGGCACTCCGGCGGATCCGTTACGCGCCACGCCGCGGAGCGTGATCTTCGCCAATCGCGACCCTTCACCGAGGTGCTTGCGACCGGTCTCTGGGAAGGTGAATCCATGTGGGACGACACGTACTTGCCGAAGGGGCAAGGGTTCGACATCGAAGTTCGCCGCAGTGACGACGGCACCCTCGTGGTGGTGACGGTGTCGGGTGCGCTCGACCTCTCTGCCACGCCGGCACTGGGCACGACGCTCGGCGCGGAGGTCGACCGCGAGCCGGTCACGCTGGTCGTCGACCTGACCGCGGTGACCATCCTGTCCTCCCCGGGGATCGCGGTGTTGCTCAGGACGCACCGCGGGATCGGGAAGACGCGGTTGTGCTTGCTCGTGGACACCGATCACGTTCAGCGCCCGCTGGAGCTGCTGGGCGTCACCGAGGCGATCCCCGTCTTCCGGCGGCTCGAGGAGGCCGTGGCGGGTCACGGCGGCGGCCGCGACTCGACGGCGTGACGGCCACCGCTGAACAGCAGCCTGGCGCGATCGTGGAAGGACGGTTACGCTGGGCCTCCTGAACGGGTTGAAACCCCAGCCTGACGCCGCAGCGATTTCTCGAGGTCGCACACCGTAGGCCGGAGGACCCAGTTGTCACAGCCCAACCCCGTCGATGACGCCCTGTTGTGGGTCGATCGCATCGTGGACAACCACGCGGTCGTCGTACGCGCCGTGGGTGAAGTCGATCTCACCACCGCGCCCTTGCTGAGCGCACAGCTCGAGCTGGCCGAAGCCGTCGTGGTGCCGCCCGCACCGGTGATCCTCGACCTCACGCGGGTCACCTTCTTCGAGTCGGCGGGCGTGAACGTCCTGCTCGACCACCACGGCCGGTGTACCGAACTGGGTACCCGGCTCCAGGTGGTGGGCAGCCGGTCCGTCACCCGGGTGCTCGCCCTCGTGGGCGTCGACAAGGTGATCCAGGTCGTGTCATCGCAGCCAGGACCGCCATCGGAGTCGCCCTCCCTCGCCTGATCGTCATGTTTAGCTCCGCCCGGAAAATGCAATCCCTGTGACGGGAGGCACCTGGCGAGAGCGAGGGCGTGATGACCGACGAGGGCCATCTGGTGGCCGGGCGTTACAGACTGGTCCGCCGGATCGGCACGGGCGGGATGGCCGTCGTCTGGCAGGGCCACGACGAACGGCTGAACCGGCCGGTGGCGGTCAAGAAGCTGCTGCCGCACCGCGGCCGTCCGCAGCCCATGAAGGCGGTGGCCCGCTGCCTGCGTGAGGGTCGCATCGCCGCCCGGCTGCACCACCCGAACGCGACGACCGTGTTCGACGTGGTCGACGAGGACGGCGTGCCCTGCCTCGTCATGGAGTACCTGCCGTCCCGCAGCCTGGCGACGGCCATCGCCGAGACGGGCACCCTCCCGCCGGGCGAGGTCGCCGCCATCGGCGTCCAGATCGCGGCGGCACTGGCCGCGGCGCACGCCGCGGGCATCGTGCACCGCGACATCACGCCTGCCAACATCCTCCTCGGTGAGGACGGTTCGGTGAAGCTCACCGACTTCGGCATCTCCCGGTCGGCCGACGACGCAGCGGCGACCAGGACAGGCGTGATCGGCACCCCCGCGTACCTGGCGCCCGAGGTGGCTCTCGGCGCTGAGCCCACGCCTGCCTCGGACGTCTTCTCACTGGGCTCGACCCTGTACACCGCGCTCGAGGGGGAACCACCGTTCGGCAAACCACCGAACACCCTCGCCCTGCTGCACGCGGTGGCAGGCGGCGAGATCAACCCGCCCCGGCGGTCCGGCCCGCTGACCGGGGTGCTGACCGCGCTGCTCACGGCCGACCCGCACACTCGCCCCACCGCGCAGGAGGCGCTGGATCTGCTCGCCGCCGCCGGGTTCGGCGCGGTCGCGGAACCTGTGCCGCCGCCGGTCACGTCCACCGGACGCCGGCCCGTGGCGGCGGTCGGTGCCCTGGTCGTCGCGCTGGCGGCGGCGGGCATCTGGCTGACGGGCGATCGCACCAGCGTGATCCCGGTCGAGGAGCGGGCCCCGGTGACGGGGACCGAACACAACCCGACCACCCAGCCACCGGCGAACGCGCCTGCTGGTGAACCCGTCCGACTGGACGAGACGCCGACCAGGACGAGGCCGGCCCCGAAGGCGCCGCCACCCCCGGCCGTCGATGTGCCCGTGACGACGACCCAGCCGGCGACCACCACCGAGAACACGCCCGCCCCGTCGGAGCCCGTCCCGACCACCACTCCGCCGACCAGCAGTGAAGAGACGACCACCGCCCCCGGCTCCGTGGAACCCACCGAACCACCGGAGTGAATTCGAAGCACGCAGTCGTGAAGAACGCATATGTTCCCCGGTCGCGTCGGCCATTACTCTCCAGAATGTGACGGCTCCTCATAGTGATGACGACCTGACCGAGGCAGCCTTCGCCGCAGGCGGGGGCGATCGGGCGGCGCTCGAGCGGTTCGTGCGCGGTACGCAGCGTGACCTGTGGCGGATGGTCGCCCATTTCGCCGGTCCTGGTCTGGCCGACGACCTGACACAGGAGACGTATCTGCGGGCACTGCCCAGCCTGCCTTCCTTCGCGGGCCGCTCATCGGCGCGGACGTGGTTGATGTCGATCGCCCGCCGGGTGGTCGTGGACCACATCAGAGCCGCCAGGGTGCGGCCACGCGCGGATGGTGCCGCCGACCTGGACTGGATCTCCGACCGGAAGCAGTTCGCCACCCAGTCCGGGATGGCGGGTTTCGAGGAGGTCGTGGAGGTCGGTCTCCTTCTCGAGGGTCTCCTTCCGGAGCGTCGTGAGGCGCTCCTCCTGACCCAGGTGATCGGCATGTCCTATGGGGAAGCCGCCGAGGTCGTCGGTGTCCGGGTCGGCACCATCCGGTCGCGTGTCGCACGGGCCAGGGACGATCTCCTGCACGCCGACCGGAACGTCGCGCTGCGCACAGGCTGAGCGGTGCCTGCGCGGCGAGTCGCACCCCGCCGTCGTCGGCAGCTGGTTCCCTGGTCAGGCGGCACGGTGGCGGCCGGTCCGCACGCCGATGGCCGGGCCACATGGGCCTGTGGTTCCCGGCGGTGTGTCGGATACGCTCCGGGCCTGTGGGGACTCCTCGGGACGTCGACGAGCTGACCGAGTCGGCGATCGCCGCGGGCAAGGGCGATCGCGGCGCGCTGGAGCGGTTCGTGCGGGCGTCGCAGCGGGACGTGTGGCGGCTCGTCGCGCATCTCGCTGGTGTCGGTCTCGCGGACGACCTCACGCAGGAGACCTACCTGCGGGCGCTGCCCAGTCTGTCGTCGTTCGCGGGCCGGTCGTCCGCGCGGACGTGGTTGATGTCGATCGCGCGGCGGGTCGTGGTGGACCACATCAGGACCGTGACGTCTCGGCCGAGGACCACCGGCGCCGTGGACTGGACCCAGGTCGCCGACCGGGGGCAGGCCGCCGCTCACGACAACGTGGCGGGTTTCGAGGACATCGTCGAGCTCGACCTCCTCCTCGACGGACTCCTGCCGGAGCGCAGGGAAGCACTCGTCCTGACCCAGGTGCTGGGCCTGTCCTACGGCGAGGCGGCCGACATCTGCGGCGTGCCGGTCGGCACCATCCGGTCCCGCGTGTCACGCGGCAGGCAGGACCTCCTCGACGCGGAGGGGTCCCGGCAGCACGGCACGGCCTGACGCGGCGAACGCCGAGCCGGGGCAGGTGCACGCGACTCCCGGACAGCCGCCCGGCATGCGGCACGTGGATCTGCCGGGAGCCGTCCTGTCGAGCAGACTGGACCGATGTCGAACTACTCGGTGAACCAGGCCGGCGTGGCGTACGCACGCCGGTTGATCGACACACGGCAGTACGTGGTGCGGAGCCAGTGGCGGGACGTCCAACCCAGTGCCACAGCGGAGAACGACTACCTCGACGGCCACTCGTGGGACGAGTACGGCGCGTGGCACCTCGCGGTGACCGACGGTGCCACCGAGGAGACGAAGGCCCGCTACGCCTTCGTCTTCGGCGACTTCCGCCGCCTGCACCGGATGGGCATCATCGCGTGTCACTACCGCGCCGCCGAGTGGGGGCACAAGGAGGTCGAACTGGCGGCTCACGAGCTGCTGCAGTACCTCGACAACGCCCGGGGCTGACCACCGTGTGCCGAGCGGCCACCGCGCCGCCGTCGCTCAGCCCGCACCCCGTGACCCTGCCACGACGGACCGGCGGAACGGCACGGTCCGGATCGCTGCCCACCGACCGCCCTCGTAGTGCCACAACGCGATGCCGGTCGCGGTGCCCGTCCACCGGCACGGTGCGGCGGCGCGGAGCTCGGCCAGTGTCCGGCGGGCGAGCTGGGCATCGACCTTGTTCTGCACGGTGACGTGCGGCCGGAACGGCTGACTGTCCTGCCGGGAAAGCCAGGCGCCCCAGCGGGTCGCGAGGTCGGCACGCACGGCCCGCAACCCGGCCGAGACCACCCGCAGCGCCACGCCGGAGCCGAGCGAGTACGGCTCGTCCTCCGTGACCGGGAACGGTCCGGTCTCCTCCGCCAGCGCCGTCACGTCGGCGAGCGCGCCGTCGCCGCGCTCGCCGGGAATGGCGTGGAACAGGGTGACGTGCGCGCCGACCAGCAGCCGGTGCGACGGGAAGTGGCGGCGGCGCAACGCATCCCACCGCTGCTGGGTGTCGTCGTCCACGGCCAGGGTCACGACCACCGGCCGGACCGCGATCGCGCTGCTGTCCACGTACCGACCCTGCCCGACGGGTCGTCGCGGCGCGCGGTGAACCGGTCGGCGCCAGCCGGTCGTGGGACGCCGAGGAGTCCTGGCCGGCGCAGGGTTTCCGGCCAGGACTCCGTCACGGGGTGGCGCTCAGGAGTGGGGGCAGGTGTCCCGGTACTCCTGGATCAGGTTGCTCGGACCCGGTGCGGGGCACAGGAACTGCTCGTACCGGGTGTCGTTGTCGATGAAGCGTTTGAGCCAGGAGATGCTGTACCGGGCCACGGTCGTGTTGGCGCTCGTCGGGGCCGAGTGGCTCGCGTTGTTCAGTTCCAGGTACGCCTTGTCCTGGGCCGCGCTCATGCTGGTGTAGAACGGTTCGGAGTGGGACGACACCGGGGCCACCCGGTCGTTCTCCGCGCCGATGATCATCGTGGGCACGCCGACGGTCGACCAGGACTTGGTGCCGTGCCAGGGAGTCAGCGGGACCGCGGCCTGGATCGTCGGCCGGGTGCGGGACGCCGCGAGGCTGCCGCCACCGCCCATCGAGTGACCCATGACGCCGAGGCGGGTGCCGTCGACGCGGGTCCGCACGGAGCTCGTGTTCCGCACGTAGTCGAGCGCGGCCAGCAGCTGACCGCCCCGGCTGTCGGGCTGGTCGAGCGTCGAGAGGGTGTCGATGGTGATCACCACGAAGCCCTGGGACGCCAGGCGCGGGCCCAGCCACGCCACGCTCGACTGCGACGCCGTGAAGCCGGGTGAGATCGCCACCGCGCCGAACGTGCCCTCTGTGGTGCTCGTGGGGTAGTAGACGGTGCCGCCGCCGAAGCCCGATGCCGACGACCGGGACACGGTGACGCTGGCGACGGCGAACGGGCCGCGCGACGCCTCGATGCTCGACGTGGTCGGTGCGGGGCCACGTTCGTACGGGTTGGCGGCGACCGGTACGGCGGCCTGCGCCGGGGTGCCGGCCACGAGCAGCGCCGACGCGGACAGCGCGCAGAGGATGCTGCGGATTCGCATGGATGCCTCGCTGGTGCAGGGGAACAGACGCCTTCGACCCTCGGGCACCCGCCGGACCGCGCGCATCGGCGGACACACCGGTTCCCCGCCAACTGGGATCGGTAAAACTACCGTGCGGATGGCGTCTTCCCGTCGCGGTGCCCGGTGTGGAAGAAAGGTTCCATGCTGCGGGGACGCGACCGGCAGCGCGTCGCCGTCGACGCGTTGCTCGACCGGGTTCGCGCCGGGCGCGGCGGGGTGCTGGTGTTGCGCGGTGAACCGGGAGCGGGCAAGAGCGCCCTCCTGCGTGCCGCGCGGGCGGCGGCCGCCGACTTCGCCGCCGACCCGCGGCGGGTGTTGCTGTGCGTCGACGACGCCCACGACCTGGACCTCGCCTGGCTGCTCGACGCGCTCCCCGACCTCGCCGACAAGCCGGTCGCGGTGCTCATCGCCACCGAGGGCACCACACACGGGTTGCCGTGTGTGGAGCTGGACCCGCTGGACCAGGCGGCGAGTGTCCTGCTGCTGCGCGACCTGCTGCCGGGCCTGCCCACCGGGCTCGCCGCCGAGGTCGCCCGGGGCGCGGGCGGCAACCCCCTCGCACTGGTGGAGGTGGCGCGGTCGCTGACCAGCGCCCAGCTCGGCGGTGCGGAACCACCGCCGGACGTGTTGCCACCACACAGTTCCCTCCGCGCGCGGCTGCGGGACCGGTTCGCCGCGCTGTCGCGGGACGCGCGGCACGCGCTCGCGATGACCCTCGTCGACGACGAGGTCGACGTGGACACCCTGGCGCGCACGCCAGGGCTGGACCTCGCCGCGGTCGAGGAGGCCACCGCACTCATGTACCGCGCGCCGCTCGTGCGGGCGACGCTGTGCGCGGAGCTCCCCGTCACCGCGCGCTACGCCGCCCACGCGACGCTCGCCGCCACCCTGCCCGACGGCCCGCGCCGCACCTGGCACGAGGCCGCCGGCCTGCCCGGCCCGAGGGACGCCCACGCCGACCTGCTCCGCGCCGCCGCCGTCGATGCCCGCTGTCGAGGCGACTTCGCCGCGGCGGCCCGGGATCACGACCGTGCCGCCACGCTGACCACCGCACCCGACCTGCGGGCCCGGCATCTGGTGTCCGCCGCGGCCGACCACTGGCGGCACGGCCTGCCGCACCGGGCGCGCGCGACGCTGCGTGCCGTGCTGCCGCTGTCCGCGCAACCCGAGGTGCGGGCACTGGCCGAACTCGTGGCGGGCGGCATCGAGGTCGGTGCCGGCCGGCCGGTCGTCGCCGCGCGCAGGCTGGTCCGCGCCGCGGAGCAGCTCCTCGCAGGCAACCGCGCGCTGGCCGTGACGGCGCTGGGGTTCGCGGGCGAGGCCGCCGCCGTCGCGGGCGACCACGCGCTGCACGGCGAGATCGCCGCCATCGCCGCCCGGTGGCGCGCCCCCGGCGAGGCACCCGGCCAAGGGCTGGTGCTGGACCACCTCATCGGCACGGCCGCCAGCTTCGCGGGGCGGCACGAGGCGGCGCTGCCCGCGCTGCGCTCGGCGGTGGCGCTCGCGGGCGGGCTGCCCGACGCGACGTCCGCGATCTGGGGCGGCCACGCGGCGTTCGTCCTCGGGGACGTGGTGACCGCGCTGCGGCTCACCGAACGGGGTGTCGCCGCGGCGCGGGAAACCGGCCTGACCACGCTCGTGCCGTGGGCGCTGACCTATCGCGCGATGACGGCGCTCCTCGCCGACCAGCACGAGCTCGCCCGCGAGTCCGCGTTCGAGGGCGCGCACGCGGCGATCGCGGCGGGACAGCCCAACGCCATGACCGACCACCTCATGTTCCTGGCGCTGCTCGCGGCGTTGCTCGGCGACACCGACACCGCGCTGCACCGGATCGGCGCGGTCGGCGCGGAGGTGCGCGACCGCGGCCTCGGCCGGTCGGGCACGCTCGGTGCCTGGGCGTTGACGTGCGTGGACCTCGTCCGCGACCGGCCCGCCGACGCCCTGGGCCACCTGGCCGACGGCGGCACGGACAGGGTGCACGCCGGCGTGCGGGCGCTGGCGGCCCCGGACATCGTGGAGGCCGCCGTCCGCTGCGGCGAGCCGGCCACGGCCCACTCCGCGCTGCGCGGCTACACCCGCTGGGTGCACAGCACCGGCCCGTCGTCGCGGCTCGCGGTGTCACACCGCTGCCAGGCCATGGTGTCCGACGGCACGGACGCCGAGGACCACTTCACCGAGGCGATCCGCCTGCACCACATCAGCGGCACGTCGATGGAGCTGGCGAAGACCGAGCTGTTCTACGCCACCCGCCTGCGCCGCAACCGAAAACCGAGGCAGGCCCGCGAGCTGCTGTACGACTCGATCGACTACTTCGAACGTCACGAGGCCGACTACTGGGCGAACCGCGCCCGCGCGGAACTGCACGCGGTGGGCGAGCCACCGAAGGGCGGTCGTGGGACGCCCGCGCTGACCCCGCAGCAGGACAAGATCGCGCGCCTCGTCGCGGAGGGGGCCACCAACCGCGAGGTCGCGGCCCAGTTGTTCCTGAGCCAGCGCACCGTGGAACACCACCTGCGCAACATCTTCACCCGCCTCGGGGTGCGCTCCCGCGTCGAACTGGTGCGCATCCTCGAATGACGGGGAGGGCGCCGCGCTCGTTGCCGCCGATGCCGTGAAAGGCGCTTTCAGGACACCGAACGCCCCGAAAACGCCTTCGGGACACCAGCCAGAACCACGAAAGGCGCGAAAGCCGCGCGCGGAGGGCGCAAGCCCCACATCACCCCCGTGCAGAACCTCCGACGAGGACAGCACCCACCAGGGCTAGGAGACGGCTTCGAGCGGTAGGTCGGTGCCGCGCCAGGTGGCTGCCAGTTCCTGCACGGGCAGGTCGAGTGCCTCGGCCAGGCCGACGATCGTGCCGAATCCGGGGGAGGGCAGCCGTCCGGTCTCGATCTTGCGCAGGGTTTCCGGTGAGATGCCCGCCGCGTGTGCGACGTCCGCCAGGTCGCGTCCCGCTCGCGCGCGGCGCAGCAGGGCGCCGAGTCGTCTGCCTGCTTCGATCTGCTGTGGCGTGAGCGGTTGGCGGACCATGCTGCCAGGATACGGTTGGTATTACTGTACCGGCAAGTGTTAGAGTCGGTATAGTAATACCAACACTCTGTGACGTGAGGTTGTCGTGATCGAACTGAAGACGCCTGCGGAGATCGAACGCATGCACGTGGCCGGGCGTTTCGTCGCCGAGGTGCTCTCCGAGGTCGGCAGGCTCGCCGACGTCGGCGTCAACCTCCTCGATCTGGAACACCACGTGCGCGGCATGATCGAACGGCGCGGGGCGGAGTCGTGCTACTGGGACTACGCGCCCTCCTTCGGCAGGGGCCCGTTCCGCAACGTCATCTGCCTGTCGGTCAACGACGCCGTCCTGCACGGTCTGCCCCACGACTACACGCTGCGAGACGGGGACGTGCTCAAGGCGGACCTCGCGGTCGGCATCGACGGCTGGGTGGCCGACTCGGCGCGCACGGTCGTCGTCGGGACCGCCGCCGAGGAGGACCTGCGGATCATCCGTGCCACCGAGGAGGCCCTCGAAGCGGCGATCGAGGTGGCGCGTCCTGGCAACCGCCTCGGCGACATCTCGGCGGCGATCTTCGCGGTGGCCTGCGACTACGGCTACCCGGTCAACACCGAGTTCGGCGGTCACGGCATCGGCCGCACCATGCACGAGGAGCTCCACGTGTCGAACAAGGGCCGGGCCGGTCGCGGCCTGAAGCTCCGGCCTGGCCTCACCCTCGCGCTCGAGCCCTGGTTCGCCCGCACCACCGACCGGATCGTCTTCGACCCCGACGGCTGGACCATCCGGTCGGCCGACGGCTCACGCACGGCCCACTCCGAGCACACGATCGCCATCACCGAGAACGGCCCCTTGGTGCTGACCCGCCGCGAATCGGAGAACCCCGTGACGAGGGGCGACGCCACCGGTCAGCTATCCACAAAGGACGCGTAGCGGCCCCGGCCGGGTTCGGGGACACCCGCCGCGGGTCTGGGCGAATTGTCCGGCTAGGGTCGGGTCGTGTTGACCAACCCCGTTGCCCGGTTCCGTGTGCTCTCCCTCGTCGAGGGCTGGTCGTTCGTCGTGTTGATCCTGTTCGGGTCGGTGCTGAGCCGCGTCTCGGACATCGACCTCGTGATGCCGCTCGGCATCCTGCACGGTGCGTTGTTCACCGCGCTGGTCGTGGCCATCCTCACCGTTCGTCGCGTGCTGGACTGGAGTCTGCTCACGACCCTGCTCGCGCTGCTGGCGGCGGTCGTCCCGTTGGGACCGTTCGTCTTCCACTACGCCAAGCGCGACGAGCTCCGCACCGCCGCCGCCTGAGTCGCCATCCGTCGTGGCCGGGCACCGGCAGACCACGTGACGGTCACTGCTGGGGCTGGGGGTTCGCGGACAGTTCGACGCAGCAGCCACCCGCGCCCGGGTCGAGGACAGCCCGGATCGACGTGGCCGCCAGCCCGTCGACGACGCCGGTGAGGAAGGCGTGGTTGATCCCGCACACCACGTCGGGCGCTTTGGCGGCCAGGGGGTGGAACGCGGCGAGCTTGCGGGAGATCCCGACAGCCGCGGCGGCCTCGTCGCGGGTCACCGGCCTGCTCGCGGTCCGGATGAAGGTGTACATGCCGCGCCGCAGGTCGTCGTCGAGTACGGCGATCGCCACGCCCCTGGACGGGCTCACTGCGGGCGACTGACCCCGCTGCCGGGTGGCCGCGGCGACATGACGGCAACGTGGAGGAAGCAAACGGACGAACCGGTCGCGACACTGTGGGAACGATCCACGAAGGGCGACCGACATGGGACCGATTCTCACCGTGCTCCTGCCGGCCACGCTCGGCGTCGTCATGCTGGGGCTCGGGCTGGCACTGACCACCGCCGACTTCGCGCGTGTCGTGACCGCGCCCAAAGCGGTGGTCGTGTCACTGGGGTGCCAGCTCGTCGTCTTGCCGCTGTTGTGCTTCGGCCTGGTCGAGATCGCCGACGTGCCACCGGTGTTCGCGGTGGGCATGATGATCCTCGTCGCCTCGCCGGGCGGGACCATGGCCAACCTCTTCAGCCACCTCGCGCGTGGTGATGTCGCCTTGAACGTCACCCTGACCGCGATCAACTCGGTGCTGGCGGTGGTGACGTTGCCGGTCGTCGTCGGGCTGTCGATGAACCACTTCCTGGCCGACGACGCGAACATCGGGCTGCAGCCGGACAAGTTGGTCCAGGTGTTCGCGGTGGTGCTGGTGCCGGTCGCGGTCGGGATGTGGATCAACCGGGTGTTTCCCGAATTCGCGCGGCGGATGCGGGGACCGGTCAAGAAGACGTCGGTGGTCGTGCTGGTGGTCATGCTGGTCGGGACCGTCGTGCAGAACCGCGAGACGATCTTCTCGAACATGGGCACGATCGGTGGGGTGGCGCTCGCCCTCACCGTCCTCAGCTTCACCGTCGGCTACTGGGCGCCGCGGCTGGCCGGGGTGAACCGGGAGCAGTCGATCGCCTCCGCCATGGAGATCGGTGTGCACAACGCGGTACTGGCGATGACCGTCGCCGCGTCGGTGTTCGACAGCCTGGAGATGGTCATCCCGGCTGCCGTGTACGGCACGTTGATGTTCGTTCCCGCCGGGCTCGCCGCCTTCTGGTTCGCACGCAAGGCGGCCCCGGCCGCGGCACCCCAGGCGGACGTCGCGCGGGTCTGAACATCGTTTCGTTTTCCGGCCCCTTTCGCGCCTGTGCTGGGTGGGGAATGTCGTCTGGTGTGCTGTCCGGAGGCGGGCAGGCGGGGAGAATCGGTGGGTGCCCCACTGGAATCCGGTGACCTGGACCCTGTCGCCGCCCCAGGAGGCGGGCTCCTGGCGTCGTCCCCCTTCACACCGCCAGGAGCCCGCTTCAGGGCGCGTCCCGGAGCAGGGTCTGGTAGGGCGAGTTGCCATGCGCTTCACGGTAGTAGCGGGCGAAGCGGCCCGGGTGGAAGAAGCCCCACCGCGCGGCGACCTGCGTGACCGTCACCCCGGAGGTCGGGTCCGTGGCCAGCAGTTCCCGGTGGGCCTGCCGCAACCGGACCTGCCGGACGTAGCCCATGGGTGTGGTGTCGCGGTGCCGCCGGAAGGCGTGTTGCAGCGCGCGGATCGTGACGTTCGCGGCCGCGGCGATGTCGGCGACGCTGATCTCCTCGTTGGCGTGGTCGTCGATGTACGCGATGGCCCTGCGCAACGTGCGGGGGTGGGAGTCGTGCCGGTCCTCGATGGTCGGGTCGAACCGGGCCGTGTTGGGGAAGGCGGACAGGACCGCCGCGCACAGCTGCTGGCCGGACGCGCTCGCCACGAGCGGCTCGGCCATGATCTCCGGCCGGTCGCGCAGCGCGTCGATGAGGTAGTCGATCGTCGCGGCGAGGTGGCGGGTGGCCGCGCGGTTGTACGGGCGCAGGTCGGTGAACCGGACCGGTTGGTCGTGGACCGTGTCGTCGGTGGCCGCGACCTGCCGCAGCAGGTCGAACGGCAGCGCCGTGGCCTCGATGACGCCGTCGACCCACTCCACCCGGTACGGCAGGCCGACGTCGCTCGCCGACGCGATGAACAGCTCCCCGGCCCCGACCTTGTGTTCGACGTGGTTCGACCGGTAGTCCATGATCGTCCCGTGCGGCCGCACGATGAACAGGCTCGGCGGACTCTCCACGGTGATCGCCATCTCGTCGGTCTGCGCCGCGGTGCCGACGGAGAACGTCGACATGGTCAGCTGCGTGAAGCGGAACGAGTACCCGACCCGGCCGCCGGTCATGTGCATGTTCGTGCCGTAGACCCTGGTCAGGTATTCGCCTGCCTGGTCGTAGTCGGTGGTCTGGAACGACACGTGCTGGGGTGAAGTGGTCATCGTCGACACTCCTGGGACACGGTTCATCGCCCGGCGACGGGCGCGGCCCGTCGTCGGTGGCAACCCGGCCAGCCTCCTACTCCCGGTGGCAGAAGGAACCGCTTCGCGCGCATTGCCACCCGGCTGGAGCAGCGGCCGAACCCGTCCGTGCCCGGAATCGGCTCTGTCGTGCGGATCCGGCGGCCGGTGAATTCGGTCGACAGTGCCGTGGTGCGGCGCGCACCATGGCGGCGTGGAGCTTCCTGCCGGGTATGTAGCCAGGGCGCCGCGGGTCGGTGACGACCTGGCGGACGCGCGGGCCCTGCACGTGCTCGTCCGCGACTACACGCTCGCCGTCACCGGGTCCGCCGACTACAGCTTCGACGACGCGCGGGACGAGCTGACCGAGCCCGGGTTCGAGCCCGCGCGGGACGGGCGGTTCGTCCTCGACGCGGGCGGGCGGCTCGTCGGGAACGCGTTCGTGCACCGCAAGGGTGACGGCGGCATGGTGAACGTCGACGTCGTCGCGCGGGACGACGTCGTCCGGCGGTGGCTGTTCTGGTGGGCGCTCGATCAGGTGCGGGCTGGCGCCGACGGCCACGGAGCCATCACCGTCGACCACGGGTGCTACCGCGACGACGTGCCGCTGCGGAACACGTTGACCGAGAACGGGTTCCGCCTCGCCACGACCTACCACCGCATGCGGGCCGACCACACCGCCGAGGTGCCGGCGCCCGCACCGCCCGACGGTGTGGTGCTCCGGGTGGCAGGGGACGACGACGGGCTTCGGCGCTCCGCGCACCACGTGCTGATGAGCGCGTTCACGGACCACTTCGGGTTCGCCGACCAGCCCTACGACGAGTGGCTCGAGCACCACGAGCGGCGGCCGGTGTTCGCGTGGTCGCAGCTGTGGGTGGCGGAGCTCGACGGCAGACCCGTTGGCGTGCTCGAGTGCGACGACCGGTTCGCCGCCGACGAGCGGTGCGGGTGCGTCGCCGAAGTCGGGGTGGTCGCGGCGGCGCGGGGGCGTGGCATCGCCTCGTTCCTGCTCCGCCACGCCTTCGCCACCGACGCCGCCGCGGGCCTGGCCGGCACGCTGCTGCACGTGGACACCGACAACGTCACCCCGGCGCTGCGTCTCTACGAGTCGGTGGGGATGCGCCCGGTGCTCGTCATCGACGCCTGGCGCGCGGTCGTGACGCCGGGCTGAGCCGCCGCCCGGTACCAGGTCCACAGCCCGTTGAGCACCAGCGCGCCGAACACCACGTAGACCAGTGCGCTGAAGTACAGGTGCGACGAGATCTGCAACGGCACCCCGATCGCGTCCACGACCAGCCACACGACCCAGAACTCGACCAGGCCCAGGCTCTGCAGCAGGAACGCGAGGGCGGTGCCGACGAAGATCGCGGCGTCCGGCCACGGCGCCCACGACGCGTCGAACGCGTCCAGCGCCAGCGCGAACACCACGGTGCCCACGACGAAACCGGCCACGGCGGCGAGCCGTTCGCGGGTGGTGCCGGTCCGCACCGGGACCCCGAGGACGGGGTCACGCCGCCGCGCCCACGCCCACCAGCCGTACACCGCGATCAGGCCCACGATCACCTGGCGCACGGCCAGCCCGCCGAGCTGTGCCGAGGCGTAGACGCCGAACAGGAGTGCCACCGACACCAGCTGCACCGGCCACGTCCACAGCGTGCGCGCGCGGGCGAGGAACACCACCGCGATCGCGAAGACCTGGCCGATCAGCTCGGCGTAGGACATGGTCTGGCCCAGGAAGGGAATTCCGTTGTCCAGCAACGTGTGCATGAGAACCTCTCAGCCCGCGTGCTCCTCCCATCCGGACTCTGACCGTCGGCCCCGGAATCCCACCGGGTCAACCATCCGCGGGTGCGGACGGGTCGCGGGCTGTACCGCCGGTTCGGAATTCCACCGACCCCGGAACACGCGTCCCACCCACACTGCACCCGTCCAGAACCGCGGGCAGCGCCTTGTGACCAACCCCACCGAGGTCACCGGTCCCGGCGACGAGGATCCCTGTCCTAGGCGGCGAACGGGCCGAATCGCCCCCACGCCACGACGGCCGCGAGTGCGAGCAGGACGACGTTCATCGTGACCGCCTGGGCTTCGTGGCGGCGGGTGTGCGTGACGATCGCGCCGAGCATCAGCAGCACGACGCCGACCGCGGCCAGTGGGACGAGGACCGGGGTGATGTCGAGTGCGGCGGGGAGGACGAGGCCCACGGCGCCGAGGACCTCGAGGGTGCCGATGGCCTTGATGGCGGCGGGGCTGAAGCCGGCGAGCGCGGCGCCCATGGCCGAGGCGACCAGCTTCTCCTTGGACTGGGCGAGTTTCCCGATGCCGCTGGCCAGGAAGAGGGCGGCCAGTACCCCGGCGATGATCCACAGAGTGACGTTCATGCCCGGTCCGACGACGCGGCCCGCCGTAGTGTGAGGTGACGCGCCGGCCTCACATCCGCGGGGCCTGTCTCGTCGGACCAGGGGAAGGGGGTGGCGGCACCATGACCACACCGGCAGAGCCCGACCCGGGTCTGAGCGCGATCATGAGCGAGCGGCGTCAGCTGATCAACCTCGCGTACCGGCTGCTCGGTTCCCTGGCCGACGCGGAGGACGTCGTCCAGGAGACCTACGCCCGCTGGTACGCGATGCCGCGGCCGCGGCAGGAGGCCGTCGAGTCGCCAGGGGCCTGGTTGACGACCGTCGCCGGCCGCATCTGCCTCGACGTGCTCCGCTCGGCCCGCGCCAGGCGGGAACGGTACGTGGGGCAGTGGATCCCGGAACCGGTGCCCGAGCGCACGGAGTGGGGCAGCACGCGGCCCGCCGACATCGATCCGGCCGACCGGATCACCCTCGACGAGTCGGTCAACATGGCCTTCCTGGTCGTGCTCGAGTCGATGACCCCGGCCGAACGGGTCGCGTTCGTCCTCCACGACGTGTTCCGCTACTCCTTCGCCGAGGTGGCCGAGATCGTCGGCCGCACCCCGGCTGCCTGCCGCCAGCTCGCGTCGTCGGCGCGCCGACGCATCCGGGACTCGGCGGCACCCGCGACACCAGCACCCCAGCGCGCCGACGTCGTCAGCAAGTTCAAACGGGCGTGGCAGGCGGGCGACATCGCCGCGCTCATCAGCGTGCTCGACCCCGACGCCACCGCCACCGGCGACGGTGGGGGCCTCGTGACCGCGTCGCCGCGACCGGTCAACGGCGCCGAGACGGTCGCGCGGTACTTCGCGGACCTCTCGCCGGGGCTGGCGGGCATGACGCTCCTCGAACGCACGGTCAACGGTCAGCCGGGCCTGGCGATCCGGCACGACGGCGCCACGGTGGCGGTACTCGCGTTCGACGTGGCCGACGATCGGATCAGGAACATCTGGGCGGTGCTCAACCCGGAGAAACTGCGCCCCTGGACGGCAGGCTGACGGCGCATCGAACCGTCGTCGCGGGGTACCCGGCGCCCATGACCACGAGCCCGATGGAACCGCACGAGGAACCACGTGAGGAAGTCGCCGCCGACCCGGGGCAGGAGGCGCCGGACACGGCACCCGATCTCGGGGACGAAGGCGTGGCGCCCGGCGACTCGCCGGAACGGGCCGCCGAAGAAGGTGAGCCCGTGGAGCCGCCCGACTGAACAGCCGGTCAGACGCTCAGCGTCGACAGCGCGTACAGGACCACGGCGAACGCGACCAGGACGAACGCGATCCCCAGGCCGCCGCCCACCAGCACGCCGACGCCGAACCGCCGCCACCGCGAGTGCTTGCCCGACGCCACCATCACGGTGCCGACGACGACCGAGGCGAGCGCGATGCCGACGAAGGTGTTCGCGTACTCGCCGCCTGCCCAGCCCGCGCCGGCCAGTGCGCCGGTCTGGTAGGCGAGCACCACGACGAGCAGCAGCCCGAACGTCACCCCGAACCCGGCGGGCGCCATGCCCGGATGCCTCTGGTGGTCGATGTCAGCCATACCCACGACTGTGACGACCCGGCGCCGCCCTGCGCATCGGTAGGACTACGCAACCCCGGCGCACCCGCCCCGCACCGTCGGACCGGCCGCCTCACCGGCGCCCGATGGCAGGCTCCCGGCGCGGGCGGTCCGACCCGGGCCACACGTAGGGCAGGTCGTCGGGGATGTCCGGGAAGAAGTGCCGGTAGTGGGCTGGGTCCTTGCGGACCAGAGCGGACCGGTGGCTGAGGTGGAACTCCGTGTCACCGAGCCAGGGCGGAAGTTCGCCCGCGCCCGCCAGGTCCTGCTGGGTGCGCACGACGTCCACGCCCGTCGCCCGGTGCAGGTCCTGGCGCAGCGTCACCTGGCAGGTGTCCTGCCTGCCCGTCGCGCACCAGACCGCGCAGATCTCCAGCCCATAGCGCACGAGCGCCTCTTCGTAGCCCGCCCACATGGCCGCGGCCGGGTGGTGCCGCCAGCCGTAGCCCGCCACGGTCAGCGCACGCAGGACCTGGATGGTCTCGACGCGCTGTTTGCCGAGCCGCCGCTGGTCGAGCACCACCGCGGTGTCGTGGAAGTCGGCGTGGGGGAGGAAGGTCTGCACGGTGCCGGTTACCCGGCGAGCTCCCCGGTATGCGGACCACTCAGGACGGACGACGCGAGCGGTCACCGTGCCTCGGTCCTGTGACCTGGCCTGAAACGCGTGATCGCGGGTACCCCCACGCCCATGACACACACGACGGACGACCCCCGCCTCGAGGGTGGCGACTGGCGCGACCGACTGGACGACGCCACGGTCGAGGCGGTGGGCGCGATGACCGAGGCCCTCGAGACCGTGGAGGTGGCCAGGGGCCACCTCTTCGCGTTCCACCAGCTCACCGGTTCGGCGGACTTCAAGCTGGAACGGGCGATCACGCTGCTGGGCGAGGCCGGTCACCACGACCTCGCCGAGCGCCTGAAACGCGAACTGCTCGGCCGCAACGTCCTACCGGGACGGTGGACGTTCCAGGTCATCGAGGACTACGAGGACACGTACTACACGCCCTTCCGCGGCCTGGAGCGCGAGGTCCGCGACCTCACCCACGGCGTGGCCCACGTCTACGAGGCCGACCTGAAACGCAGGCGCCGCACGGTCGGTGAACCCGGGCACGAGGCCACGCCCCGGGAGGTCTGAGTTCCGCGGCCGCCTGCCCACGCGGCGGCGATCGGGTCGGCTGGGCCGGGTGGCTCTTTCCGTTGCGGCGCACATGGTGTACGACCGAAGCGGATGGGCTGTCCGTCGATGGGGGCGATCCCATGAAGGCCCGTGTGCTGACGCAGCGGTCGCAGTCCTTGTTCGGGGCCATGGGAGGGTGGCGCACGGTCGCGGAGATCTTCGCGTCGCGAGTCGTGTTCCTCATCGCCTACCTGCTGACCGGGCAGGTGTGGTTCTCCGCGCTCGCGGCGGTCGGGGCGGTGGTCGTGTTCGTGGTGGTGCGGGTGTGGGCCGACCGGAAGTACTGGCAGGCGCTGGCCGCGCTCGTGATGGTGGGGATCTCGGCGTTGCTGGCCGGGGGCACCGGCCAGGGCATCAACTTCTACCTCACCGACATCGTCCGCAACGTCGGTGCGGCGGTCGTGCTGGCCGTTTCCATGCTGGTGCGGTGGCCGTTCATCGGCCTACTGGTCGGCGCGGCCCGCGGTGAACGGCTCGGCTGGCGGCAGGACCGCGCCAAGCGGCGGCGGTACCAGGCGTGCACGGGCGTGTTCCTGACGAAGTTCACGCTCGCGCCGCTGGTGATGACGCCGTTCTACCTCGCAGGGCAGGTGGTCGCTCTCGGCATCACCGCCACCCTGGTGGGCACCCCCGCGATCGCGGTCTGCGTCTACTTCTCCTGGCGGATCCTGCGCGTCAGGGCCTGAGCCGCCACGGTGTCGGGGAACGAGCCGTCCCCGAACAGCAGACGGGACGCCGCCGCCCGGCCGGGGCGGGTGCGCAACAGGCGGAACGCCAGCTCCACCGTGGCCGGGTTTCCCATGCGGGACAGGGCATCGCGCAGCAGGAGCCGACCTCGGAACCGTGCGCGCAGTGCCGTGCCGTCGTAGTGCCGCAGCACCGAGGTGTCACCGGTGCGCAGGTAGTCGCCGGTGACGGCCGCCGCCAGCTGTGACAGGCGCAGGCACGGGTCGAGGCCGCCCGCGGTCAGCGGGGACACCGCGCCCGACGCGTCGCCGACGAGGAGGCCCTCGGCGCACGCGATCCGGCGCAGCACACCGCCGACGGGGATCGGCCCGCCGCGGCGGCGCACCGGGCCCTCGGGTGCCGGCACCGGAGGGAACCCGTCGCGGAAGGACCGCAGCAGCCGGGGGAGCGGCGCGGTGAGCCGGTCGGGCCGCCCGGCCAGGCCGAGGTGGGCGTGCGCCCCGTCGTCGACGAGCCAGGCGAGGTACCCGGGTGCGAGCCGCGGGTCGAGCACGCAGTGGAACGTCGGCGTGCCCGCGCCGACCGGGTACACCTCCTCGACGCCGATGATCAGCCGTCGGTTCACGTCGAGTCCGAGCCTGCGTGCGACCGTCGACCGGGCGCCGTCGGCGCCGATGGTGAACCGCGCCGTGACCCCCTCCACCGGATACGGGACCCCCAGGCGGATCCGCGCCCCGGCCTGCCTGGCCGCGGCCAGCGCGTGCGCGTAGATGCCCGCCATGTCGGCGACCCGGAACTCGTCGCGAGCGCTGACCAGCTCGACCGGCTTCCGCAGCGACGGCGGGTAGAGCAGCACTCGCCGCACCGCGGGCCCGAGGTGGTGCTCCGGCAACGCGAAGTCCTCGAGCGTCCGCCGCACGAAGATGCCGGTGGTCCGGATGCCGACGTCGAGACGGCTGCGGCGCTCGCACACGAGGACGTCGAAGCCCTGCAACGCGAGCAGCCGCGCCGTGTGCAGCCCGGCGAGCCCGGCGCCGACGACGAGCACATCCACCATCATGCATCGAGTATCACTTGAAATCTATCGATTTTCAATAGGCAACTCCAGGGCTGTAGTTGAGGAATCAATCAGCTGGGTGGTGCGTTGGACAATGTCGTGAAGAACATCGGATTCCTCTCGTTCGGACACTGGTCGGACAGCCAGCACTCGCAGACGCGGACGGCGGCCGACGCGTTGCTGCAGGCCGTCGACCTGGCCGTGGCGGCCGAGGAGCTGGGTGCGGACGGCGCCTGGTTCCGGGTGCACCACTTCGCGCAGCTGGCCTCGCCGTTCCCGCTGCTGGCGGCGATCGGCGCGAAGACCCAGCGCATCGAGATCGGCACCGGCGTGATCGACATGCGGTACGAGAACCCGATGTACATGGTCGAGGACGCGGGTGCGGCGGACCTCATCGCGGGCGGCAGGCTCCAGCTCGGCATCTCCCGCGGCTCACCGGAGCAGGTGATCGACGGGTGGCGCTACTTCGGCTACCAGCCGAACGAGGGCGACACCGACGCCGACATGGCCCGCAAGCACGCCGAGGTCGTGCTGAAGGTGCTGGAGGGCAAGGGGTTCGCCCAGCCCAACCCGCGGCCGATGTTCGCGAACCCGCCCGGGCTGCTGCGGGTCGAACCGCACTCGCCGGGGCTGCGGAACCGGATCTGGTGGGGCGCGGGCTCCAACGGCACCGCGGCGTGGGCGGCCAAGCAGGGCATGCACCTGATGAGCTCGACGCTGAAGAACGACGAGGGCGGCGCACCGTTCCACGTGCAGCAGGCCGAGCAGATCCGCGCGTACCGCAAGGCGTGGGCGGAGGCCGGGTGGGAGCACGAGCCGCGGGTCTCGGTGTCGCGCAGCGTCTTCGCGCTCACCACCGACCTGGACCACGCGTACTTCGGCGGTGACGGCGAGAGCGCCGACCAGATCGGCTACATCGACGCCGACACGAAGGCGATCTTCGGGCGCACCTACGCCGCGGAGCCGGACGCGCTGGTGGCGCAGCTGGCCGAGGACGAGGCGATCGCCGAGGCCGACACGCTGCTCCTGACGGTGCCCAACCAGCTCGGCGTGGACTACAACGCGCACCTGCTCGAGAGCATCCTCACGCACGTGGCGCCGGAGCTCGGCTGGCGCTGATCGGCGAGAACTCATCCCCAGCACCAAGTCCGAGGCGGGCGCGACCGACCGCGGCGACGGCGAGGACTGCGAGACCGACCGCTGACCGGCCACCGCGGGTCACGGCCGGTGCCAGCCGTGCAGCTTGTCGGGGTTCAGGACGATCCACACGGCGGTGACCTCGGTGTCCGCGAGGCTCACGCTGACCACCGCGACCGCCCGGCCCGCGCGGCGCAAGGCAAGGCCGGTCCTGCCGTTGACGGGTTCGACGGTCAGCACGTCGCCCGCGCGGCCGGACAGCAGCGCGGCGACGAACCGGGCGACCTCGGTCGCGCCCCGGATCGGGCGCACCGGCGCCCGCACCTTCCCGCCGCCGTCGCACACGACCACCGCGTCGGCGGCCATGATCGCGGTCAGGCCCGCGATGTCGCCCGTGCCGCAGGCGGCGGCGAACCGGCGCGCGACGTGGTCGTGCGTGGCGAGTGCCGCCGGATCGGAACCGCCCGCCGGGCAGGGCACGTGCACCGGAGCCGGCACGGGAGCCGGAGGGCTCGCCGTGGTCCGGTCGATGTCGAGCAGCTCCAGGCTGATGTCCGCGGCGGCCCGGGTCAGCCAGGCCTTCGGCAGGAGGATGGCCGACCGCGTGTCGTCGTCGAGGGTGTACCAGCGGCGGTAGGTCTCCTGGACGATCCAGTCGGCCGTACTCGCCGACCCGAACATCCACAGCGCGATCTCGAGC
The DNA here is from genome assembly GCF_014203735.1 of Actinophytocola algeriensis. Lineage (GTDB taxonomy): Bacteria > Actinomycetota > Actinomycetes > Mycobacteriales > Pseudonocardiaceae > Actinophytocola > Actinophytocola algeriensis. The sequence goes on from NZ_JACHJQ010000005.1 coordinate 905,302, forward strand.
AGGTGCTGTCGTTCGTCGAGCATCTCCGCCAGTGACTCGGCACCAGCATCAGGCACGGTCGGTCGTCCTGCTGGCGGCGGCCGTGATCTTGGCCGGGTTCATCATCCAGAGCACCTGGTCGATGCCCTGCGCGGAGGCGTTGACGGTGAGCACGGCGAACACGGTGCCGTCGTTGCGCAGCAGCGCCGAGGCCTGCCCGTTCGTGGTCGCGAACGACACGTCGACCCCGGCCCAGAACCGGTCCGCGAACGCGCGGTGGTACTTCGCCACCCGGTCCACGCCCACCACCGGGATGCGGGAGGCCCGCACGGCACCGCCGCCGTCGGAGTAGCTGATCACGTCGGCGGCGAGCAGCTCCTCCAGCGCGGCGAGGTCACCGGAACGGGCCGCGGAGACGAACGTGGCCAACAGCTTGCGCTGCTCGGCCCCGGACACGGGCGCGCGGCGCTCCGAGGCGACGTGTTTGCGGGCCCTGCTGACCAGCTGCCGGACGGCGGCCTCGCTGAGCTGCACGATGTCGGCGATCTGCGAGTACGGGTAGTCGAACGCCTCCCGCAGCACGTAGGCCGCGCGTTCGTTGGGGGTCAGCCGTTCCAGCAGGAGCAGCACCGCGAAGCCCAGCGCCTCGCCCCGCTCGGCGCCCAGGTGCGGGTCCGCGCTGGTGTCGACCGGTTCGGGCAGCCACGGGCCGATGTAGGTCTCGCGGCGGACCCGTGCGGTCTGCGTGGCGTTGATGGCGAGCCGGGTGGTCGTCGTCGCCAGGAACGCCGCCGGGCTGGTCACCGACGCGCGGTCCTCGTAGGTCTGCCAGCGCACCCAGACCTCCTGCACCAGGTCCTCGGCGTCGGTGACCGTGCCCAGCATCCGGTAGGCGATCCCGAACAGGCGCGGCCGCACGTCCGCGAAGACCGCGGCCGCCTGTTCGAGGTCGTCCAGTCCACGGGTCTCGTTCGCGTGCACCGTCTCCGCCACCATCCTCGCCCCTGTCACGACAGCCTGTCAGACAGACAGGACAAGACAGCCGGGCGGTTTGTGACAGTGCCGAGAAGATTCAGCTGCTCAGCTCGGGTGTCACGGATGCCGGACGGGGACCGCCTGGTCGCCGGTGAACGCGTCCTCCAGCAGGTACAGCAGGGTGCGGTAGGCGTCGTTGAACTCCTCCTGCGCGACGCGGACCGGGTGGCCCACCTCGTGGTCGGCCAGTATGGGGTTCGGCCGCCATCGCGACGTCATCGGCGGCGGTCGGCGCACCGGATGCAGGTGGTGGCCGCGGGTAGGGCCTCGAGCCGTCCCGGTGCGATGGGACCGCCGCACCGCAGGCAGGTCCCGTAGGTGCCGGCGGCGAGCCGCTCGGTCGCGGCGTCGAGGTCCCGCAGTTCCGTCCGTGCCTGCTCGAGCAGCGCGGCGGTCTGGGCCCGTTCGAACGCGATGGTGACGCCTTCGGGGTCGTGCTCGTCGTCGTCGGTCGTGTAGGCGGACGCCTCGATGATCCCGTCCAGCCTGCGGCTGAGCGCGTCGACCAGCCCGAGCGTCTCCGCACGACGCGCGGTCAGCCATCCCGCCGGGTCCGTCACGTCTCCATTGGAGCACGGGGCCGGCCGCGTGTCCCGCGGCCGGCCCCGGCCGTCAGCTCACCTGGTCGAAACCGACGCGGTACAACACGCCCGCGCGGTCGGTGACCACGTACAGCTCACCGGACCGGTCCTGCGCGAACGAGCTGACCTGGAGCGGGAACTGCCCGATCGCCGCCGTCTCGTAGGCGCCGCCGCGGCCCTGGCGGACCGCCCACGCGGTGCCCGAGCAGTAGTCGGTGGCCACGTAGGTGCCGTAGGCGAGGCGGGCGTGCTGCTTGCCGCGGTAGACGTGGCCGCCGATCACCGCGCAGCCCTCGACGCGGGTCCGGTAGTGGAACACCGGGTCGGTGAACCGGGCACCCGGTTCGCAGCGTTCGGCGTTGAACACCTCGGGACCCTCCATGCAGGACCACCCGAAGTTGACGCCACCGCGGCTGTTCCGCGTGTGGTTGACCTCCTCGAAGGTGCCCTGGCCGACGTCCGCCAGCCACAGCGAGCCGTCCCGCGAGTCGAACGAGAACCGCCACGGGTTGCGCAGGCCGTACGCCCAGATCTCCGGCCGGGCCCCTGGCGTGTGCACGAACGGGTTCTTCTTCGGGACGCAGTAGGGGAGGTCGCCGCACGCGCGGCTCACGTCCAGGCGCACGACCTTGCCGAGCAGGGTGCCCAGGTTCAGCGCGTTGGCGTCCGGGTCGCCGCCGCTGCCGCCGTCCCCGAGGCTCCAGTACAGGTACCCGTCCCGGCCGAACGCCAGCTGGCCACCGTTGTGGTTGCTGAACCGCGAGTGGTCCTGGGTGAGCAGCACCTCCTCCCTGGCCGGGTCGCCGAGAGGCACCCGGGACAGCGTCAGCGCCCCGTCCGGCAGACTCGTGTAGGCCACGTAGACCGTCGACGTGCGGTGGAAGTCCGGCGCGGGCACGATGCCGAGCAGCCCGCGCTCGTTGGCGACGCTGTTCACCCGGTCGCTGATGTCCAGCACCGGGTCCGCGGCCAGCCCGTCCTCCGGGTGGAAGACCCGCACCGTGCCACGTTTCTCGGCGATCAGCAGCCGTCCCTCGCGGTCACCGGCGCCGGCCATCGCGACCGGCCGCACCAGCCCGGCCGCCACCTCGGTGGTCACGACCGACAACCGGTCCAGCGGCATGCCGTGGCGGCCACCGCCCGGTTCGGCCGTGGCAGGCAGGATCGTGGCGGGCATCACCGCGACCGTGGCAACCGTGGCGACCAGGAGGCTTACCCGTCTGAGTCCTGACATTCATCACTCCTCAACGCAGGGGGAATCCAGCGTCGGAGTCATACGCACACGCAGCGTCATCGGTTCAATGGCCGTGCGCGGGTGGCGCGACGGGGTGTCGCGCCACCCGGTCCGGGGTACTCATCCTCACCTGAACGTGTGACGGGAGGAGTCAGGAATGCCTTGGGTCACCAGTCATCGCCGCCGAGTTCCAGGCAGGTGGTTCCGCTCCACGACGGTTCGCAGTCACCACCGCAGACGCCCGGGTGGCGTACCGGTCGTGGGCATCGTCATCGCGGTGCTGATCATCCTGGTGCTCATCGCGGTGTTCTGAGTTCACCAGTCTTCCGACGGTTCGCCCGGCTTGTGGGTGCCGAAGGACCACTCGTAACCCTCGAGGTCGCGGATCCGGCAGCGGTAGTTGCCCCACTCGGTGTTCTCCGGCTTCCACACCGGTACCGCCCCCACGGCCAGAGCGCGTGCCCAGACGGCGTCGACCGCCGCGCTGTCGGCGACGGCCAGGTAGGTACCGTGGCCCGCGGCGTCGTTGGCCTTCGGGTGCATCCGGTCGTAGCCAAGGCCGTCGTCGCTGAACACGATGATCGCCGCGTCGCCAACGCGTAGTTCCGCGTGGGCCACGCCGTGTTCGTCGTCCCAGCGCATGGTCGTCTCGAACCCGAACGCCTCGGCGAGCCAGGTGAGGGCGGCTTCGGCGTCGACGTAGCTGAAGTACGTGTGCAACGTGGTCATGCCGTCAGGCTGTCAGGCGTCGCGGCCGGATCCTGTCCGCGAATTCCGGCTGTCCGCGAATTCGGTGCCCGCCACGGTATTCCACGCCCGCACGGCCGGGCCCGGGCTGGTAGAAGTACACATACCGAACCGCGCATGGAAGGTGGCACATGGCTCAGGAGGTCAGGGGCGTCATCGCCCGGTCGAAGGGTGCTCCGGTCGAGATCGCGACGATCGTCGTGCCGGCTCCCGGACCTGGCGAGGCGGTGGTCAAGGTTCAGGCCTGCGGGGTCTGCCACACCGACCTGCACTACCGCGAGGGCGGCATCAACGACGAGTACCCCTTCCTCCTCGGACACGAGGCCGCCGGGATCGTCGAGGCCGTCGGCGACGGGGTGACCGACCTCGTACCGGGTGACTTCGTGATCCTGAACTGGCGCGCGGTCTGCGGGACCTGCCGGGCGTGCCTGCGTGGCCGCCCGTGGTACTGCTTCGCCACGTTCAACGCCGCCCAGCCCATGACCCTCACCGACGGCACCGCGCTGTCACCCGCGCTGGGCATCGGCGCGTTCGCCGAGAAGACGCTGGTCCACAGTGGCCAGTGCACGAAGGTCGACCCGTCCGCGTCGCCCGCCGCGGTGGGCCTCCTGGGCTGCGGGATCATGGCGGGCATCGGTGCGGCCGTGAACACCGGCGGCGTGACCCGCGGCGACAGCGTCGCGGTCATCGGCTGCGGCGGCGTGGGCAACGCGGCCGTGGCAGGCGCGAAGCTCGCCGGCGCCACGAAGATCATCGCGATCGATCTCGACGACCGGAAACTGGCCTGGGCCAAGGGTTTCGGCGCCACCCACACCATCAACGCGGGCCAGGGCGACGTGGTCGAGGCGGTGCGGGAACTGACGGACGGCTTCGGCGCGGACGTGGTGATCGAGGCGGTGGGGCGCCCGGAGACGTGGAAGCAGGCCTTCTACGCACGCGACCTGGCGGGCACGGTGGTCCTGGTCGGCGTGCCGACCCCGGACATGCGCCTGGACATGCCGCTGATCGACTTCTTCTCCCGGGGCGGCTCGCTGAAGTCCAGCTGGTACGGCGACTGCCTGCCGTCCCGCGACTTCCCGTACCTGGTCGACCTGTACCAGCAGGGCCGCCTGGACCTGGACGCGTTCGTCACCGAGACCATCGCGCTGGACCAGGTGGAGGACGCGTTCACGAAGATGCACCACGGCGATGTGCTGCGGTCAGTGGTGGTGTTTTCCGGAACGGAGCTTGCGTAGTGACCCAGCGATTCCGAACGGAGCTTGCGTAGTGACCCAGCGATTCCGAACGGAGCTTGCGTAGTGCGGGTGGAGAAGGTCGTCACGTCGGGCACGTTCAACCTGGACGGCGGCACCTGGGACGTCGACAACAACGTCTGGCTCCTGGGCGACGACGACCAGGTGCTGGTGATCGACGCCGCCCACGACGCCGAAGCCATCGCGAAGGCGGTGGGGGACCGGGAGGTGCTGGCGATCGCGTGCACCCACGCCCACGACGACCACGTGAACGCCGCTCCCGCACTCGCCGAGCGGGTGGGCGCCCCGGTCCTGCTGCACCCGGCCGACGACGTCCTGTGGCGCCTGGCGCACGAGGAGGACCGTCCCGCGGACACGCTGTCCGACGGCGACATCCTGCGTGTGGGGGATGTCGAGGTGCGGGTGCTGCACACCCCGGGCCACGCACCGGGTGCGGTGTGCTTCCACGTGCCGGAGCTGAACGTGCTCTTCACCGGCGACACCCTGTTCCAGGGTGGCCCTGGCGCGACGGGCCGCTCCCACTCGGACTTCCCGACGATCGTCGACTCCATCCGGGACAAGCTCCTGACACTGCCGCCCGAGACGACCGTCCACACCGGCCACGGCGGCGACACGACGATCGGCGCGGAGGCGCCGCACCTGGAGGAGTGGATAGCGCGCGGCCACTGAGGACCGCTGCCCAGTACCGGCTCCGGGAAATTCGGTACCTGGCCGGACTCGTCTCTGGCACTGTGCCGCCCCGTGGACTACCTGGCGATCAACAAGGCGAACTGGGACGAACGAGCCCCGGCACACGCGACATCCCCCATGTACGCGCTGGACCGTTACGAGGACCCCGCCCACCTGAGCGACACAGTGCGCTACGACCAGCCACGACTGGGGAACATCGACGGCCTGCGAGGCGTACACCTGCAGTGCCACATCGGCACGGACACGATCTCCCTGGCGAGACTGGGCGCGCGGATGACCGGCCTGGACCTGTCCCCGGCCTCACTGGAGGAAGCCAGGAAACTGGCGCTGGCGACGAACACGAGCGTCGACTTCCACGAAGCCGACGTCTACGACGCCACCGCCGTCCTCGGCGAAGGCGGGTTCGACCTCGTCTACACCGGCATAGGCGCGCTGTGCTGGCTGCCGGACATAGCGCGCTGGGCCCAGGTCGTCGCCGCCCTCCTGACACCGGGCGGCCGCCTGTTCATCAGGGAGGCACACCCGATGCTGATGACCCTCGGTGACGACCTCCGCCCCCACTACCCGTACTTCGAGACCGCGGAACCGATCGTCGAGGAAGACGAAGGCACCTACACCGGCGACGACACGGTCTTCGGCCACCGGCTCACGCACAGCTGGGACCACGGCCTCGCCGAGACGATCACCGGTCTCCTCGAAGCGGGTATGCGGCTGACGGCGCTGGCCGAACACGACAGCGTCCCGTGGAACGCGCTCCCGGGGCACATGACCGAGGACGATCATGGGGAGTGGCGTCTCACCGACCGCCCGCGGCGGCTGGCCGCGAGCTACACCCTGCAGGCGGTCAAGGAAGGGTAGCCACCTGACCAACCCATCCGTAGGATTGTCGACAATCCACAAGGAGGGGTGTGCTGATGGCTGAGTTGTCCCCGATCCTCAAGCAGGCGACGCCGGTGCTCGCCGAGCGCGGCGAGGGCGTGTACCTCTACGGCGAGGACGGGCGCCGTTATCTGGACTTCACGGCCGGTATCGGCGTGACCAGCACCGGGCACTGCCATCCGCGTGTGGTCGAGGCCGTCCGCGAGCAGGCCGGGAAGCTGATCCACGGCCAGTACACGACCGTCATGCACCGGCCGCTGCTGACGCTTTCGGAGCGGCTGTCCGAGGTGCTGCCGGAGGGCCTGGACTCGCTGTTCTACGTGAACTCGGGCAGCGAGGCGGTGGAGGCGGCGCTGCGCCTGACCCGGCACGCCACGGGCCGGCCGAACGTCGTGGTCTTCCACGGCTCGTTCCACGGCCGCACGATCGGCGCCGCCACGATGACGACCTCGGCGACCAAGTTCCGCGCCGGGTTCGCGCCGCTCATGGGCGGTGTGGTGGTCTCGCCGTTCCCGACCGCGTTCCGCTACGGCTGGAGCGAGGAGGAGGCGACGAGGTTCGCGCTGCGCGAGCTGGACTACACGCTGCAGACGCTGACCTCGCCCGCCGAGACCGCCGCGTTCTTCGTCGAGCCGGTGCTCGGCGAGGGCGGGTACGTGCCCGCGAACAGCGCGTTCATGCGCGGCCTGCGCGAGCGCGCCGACCGGCACGGCATCCTGCTCGTCGTCGACGAGGTCCAGACCGGGTTCGGGCGCACCGGCCGGTTCTGGGGCCACGACCACTTCGACGTCGGCTCCGACGTGCTGATCACCGCGAAGGGCCTGGCCAGCGGCTTCCCGCTGTCGGCCATCGCCGCCTCCAGGGACCTGATGGCCAAGGCGTGGCCGGGTTCGCAGGGTGGCACCTACGGCGGCAACGCCGTCGCGTGTGCCGCCGCGCTCGCCACGCTCGACGTCGTCCAGTCCGAGGGGCTCGTCGAGAACGCGGCGACGCAGGGGGCGCGGCTGCGCGAGGGCCTCGCGAAGGTCGCGGCGGACGTGTCCGCCATCGGCGACGTGCGTGGCCTCGGCCTGATGCTCGGCAACGAGTTCGTGGACAAGGACGGCAACCCCGACCCCGCTGCCGCGGCCCGGGTCCAGCAGGCGGCGTCCGCCGCCGGTCTGCTGCTCCTGACCTGCGGTGCGGCAGGCAACGTCGTGCGGATGATCCCGCCGCTCGTGGTGAACGCCGACCAGATCGACGAGGGGCTGGGGCTGTGGCGGGAGGCCGTGAACGCGGGTATGAGCTGAGCTTGCGGAGTGAATATCTCCGTTGCGATGCTGCTCCGGTGATCACCGAGGACCTGGCGCCGACGGGCGTCCTGCGTGCGTCGATCAACCTGGGCAACCCCGTGCTGGCGCAGGGCACCCTGGACGCGCCTGCCGGCGTGACCGTCGACATCGCCCGCGAACTCGGCGCCCGTCTCGGCGTGCCGGTGGAGCTGGTGGCGTTCGACGCCGCCCGCAAGTCGTTCGAGGCGATGACGAGCGGGCTCGCCGACATCTGCTTCCTCGCCATCGAGCGGAAGCGGGCGGAGCAGGTGGCGTTCACCGCGCCGTACGTGCTGATCGAGGGCGTGTACGCGGTGCGGGCGGACTCGTCGATCACCAGCCAGGACGAGGTGGACCGGCCGGGCGTGCGGGTCGGGGTGAACCACGGGTCGGCCTACGACCTCTACCTCACCCGCACGCTCCGGCACGCCACGCTCGTGCGCGGCGAGGACGGGATCGCCGTGTTCCGGGACCAGGGCCTCGAGGTGGCCGCCAACGTCCGGCAGCCCATGACCGCCTACGTCGCGGAGCACCCGGACCTGCGCCTGCTGGAGCCCCGGTTCATGGAGATCCGCCAGGCGCTGGGCACCACCAGGTCACGCAGGCCCGAGACGGTCGCCTACCTGTCCGAGGTCATCGACGAGCTGAAGGCGAACGGTTTCGTCGCCGACGCGCTGCGGCGCGCGGGTCAGGACGACGGCCTGGTCGCGCCCGCGTAGTGCCTGGTCAGCTCGGCGATCCGCTCGGCCGACCACGCGCAGCGCACGTCGCCCATGGTGGCGGCGAAGAACAGCTCCATCTGCAGGTGCCAGGCGGCCATCGCCTTCGGCACCTCCGCGCCGAGGTGCGCGGGCACGGTCTGCGTCAACTCGACCCGTTCCCCCACCTTCGGCTCGGAGCACAGCTCCCACCGGACGGTGCCCGCGGGTGTGCCGTCGTGGAGCCACTCGTACTCCAGCACTGCCGGCGCCTCGGACCGGAGCACCCGGCCCGGGGGCACGATGTCGTTGGTGGTCTGGACGGGCGGCGTCTCGCCGACCTGCCCGTCGGTCATCACCTTCCACACGTCGGCGGGCGGCTTCCACACCAGGTCGCGGGCGAACCGCAGCTCCCAGCCGTCGTCGGTGCGGGTGGCGGTGCCCTCGCCGAGCCCGAACTCCCCGATGTAGTGCTCCATCGGGGACAACCAGTCGGAGCGTTGCGCGACCGGCGTCCCGTCGAGCCGCGCGAGCAGGGCGTCGAGGCAGTCGTCCCAGCCCGCCGCGGTCCGGCCTGCGCCGAGGAGCCCGGTGCGCCCGCCGCCGATCGTCTGCGTGAACACCAGACGGCAGCCGTCGCCGTCGGGGATCAGCTCGATCCGCACCACGTCGGTGTCCCAGCGGAACATGAAGACCCGGGGTTCGTCGACCTCGAGCACCTCACCCTCCCAGTCGTTGTCGACCGGGGCCTCGTCGGGGAACGTGAACCGCATCGGCGCGCCGGGCCGCAGCTCGGCCTCGACGGCCGCCGGGAACCAGTGCGCCAGCTCGGCCGGCTCGGTGACGGCCCGCCAGACCTTCGCGGGGGAGTGCCGCAGCCGTCGCTCGAACCGCAACGTCGGTTCCCCGTTGACCGTGTGCAAGGTGGCGTCGCTCATGAGTCGCCTTCCATCGTGTCCAGGTGACGTTCGAGGGCGTCCAGGCTGTCTGTCCACATGCGACGGTACGGTGCGAGCCACGCGTCGATCTCCGCGAGCGGTGCGGGGCGCAGCCGGTACCAGCGGCGCTGCGCGTCCGTGCGGACCTCGACCAGGCCCGCGCCCCGCAGCACCTTCAGGTGCTTGGACACCGTCGGCTGTGTCAGTGCCAGCCGGTCGACCAGGTCGCCGACGAGCCGTTCGCCGTCACGCAGGAGGTCGAGGATCTCCCGGCGGCGCGGCTCGGCCAGCACCTCGAACGTTGATGTCATGCGAGGAATATAGACCGATGGGCATATAGACTGTCAAGCGCCGAGGACCGCCAGCAGTCGCGCCACCTCGGTCGCCACGGCGTCCCGGCCCGCGCCGAGGTACTTCCGCGTGTCCACCGCGGCCGGGTTCGCCTCCAGGTGCGCACGGACCGCCGCCGTGAACGCCTTGTTCAGCTGTGTGGCGATGTTGACCTTCGTCATCCCGGCCTCGACGGCGCGGCGCAGGTCGTCGTCGGCGACACCGGACGAGCCGTGCAGCACGAGCGGCACCGGCACGGTCGCGCGCAGCCGCTCGATCAGTCCGAAGTCGACGGTCGCGTCGCGGGTGAGCATGGCGTGCGAGGTGCCGACCGCGACGGCCAGCGCGTCGACGCCGGTCGACGCCACGTACGCGGCCGCCTCGTCGGGATCGGTCCGCGCGCCGGGGGCGTGCACCCCGTCCTTGCCGCCGACCTCGCCCAGCTCCGCCTCGACGTACACGCCGCGCTCGTGGCAGTGCCGCACCACCTCGGTCGTCGCCGCCACGTTGTCCACATAGGACATCACGGACGCGTCGTACATGACCGAGCCGAACCCGAGCAGCACCGCGTGCCGCACCAGCCCGACGTCGGTGGCGTGGTCGAGGTGCACGGCGACCGGCGTCGTCGACGCCCGTGCGACCGCCAGTGTGGCCTGGGCGATGGGTTCCAGCGCACCGTGGTACTTCACGGCGTTCTCGCTGATCTGCAGCACGACCGGCGCGCCTGCCTTCTCCGCGCCCGCGACGAGCGCCTCGGCGTGCTCGAGCTGGATCACGTTGAACGCGCCGACGCCCCGGCCCGCCGCGCGTGCGGCCGCGACGATGTCAGCGGTCGGCGTGAGCATCCAGTGCCTCCACGGTGATGGCGGGCCGCAGCCGCGCGTAGGTGTCGGGGTCGATGTCGCCCGCGAGCGGGCAGGGGACCGCGGCGGCCGAGACCGCCACCGCCTCCGCGAGCCGGTGCGGCCACTCCAGCGCCTGCCCGGCGGCGAGCGCGGCGACGCACGCGTCACCCGCGCCGGTCGGGTTCCCGTGCAGCTCCTCCGGCACGCGCACCCGCCAGGAACCCTCGTGGGTCACGGCGACCAGACCGTCGGGGCCGAGCGTGGCGACGACCGCGTGCGCACCCCGGTCGAGCAGCGCCCGTGCCGCGGCGGCCGGGTCGTCGAGCCCGGTCGCCGCGGTCAGCTCGTGGACGTTCGGCGTCACCACCGACGGCCGCGCCGCGATCCCCGCGAGCAGTGGCGGCCCGGACGTGTCGAGGATGACCGGCGTCGAGGTGGCGCGGATCAGCTGCGCGTACGCGTCGTCGGGCAGACCGGGTGGCAGGCTGCCGGACAGCACGACGGCCGACGCGCGGGCCGCGAGCGCGTGGTAGCCGCCGACGAAGTCCGCCCAGTCCGAAATGGACACCCGGGGGCCCGGCTCGTTCACCGCGGTGGCGGTGCCGTCCGACACGATCGTGACGGTGCGCCGGGACGGGCTCGCCATGTCGAACAGCGCTTCCCGCAGGCCCGCGAGGAGCACGTCGGCGCGGATCGCGGTGCCGGTATCGCCACCGACCAGCCCGGTGACCATGGTCTCGTGGCCGAGTGCGTGCAGGACGCGGGAGACGTTGACGCCCTTGCCGCCTGCGCGGACGTCCACCGCGGTGGGCCGGTGGGTGTGCCCGAGCCGCAGCGCGGGCACCTGGTAGGTGACGTCGAGCGCGGCGTTCAGCGTGACCGTCAGGATCGGCGCCCCCTCGCGGGCTCCGGGACGTCGATCCTGTGTGCGATCGTTCGCCCCGCTCATGCCGCCGCCTGCCACGCGAGGATGCCCGCGCCGATGCAGCCCGCGTTGTCGCCGAGCTTCGCGCGGACGAGCGTCGGCATCCGCTGGAACGCGAGCCGTCCCTCGAGTGCCTCCCGCAGGGGCGTCATCAGCGTGTCGCCGGACTCGGAGAGCCCGCCGCCGATCGCGACGATCTCGGGCGCCAGCAACGTGGTCGCGGTCATCAGCGCGTCGGCCAGGCCGTCGACGGCCCGCGCCCACACCGCGACCGCGTCCGGCTCACCGGCCATGACCGCGGCGGCCACGTCGGCGGCGCGGTCGACGGTCTTCCCGCTGCGCTCGCTGTAGTTGCGGGCGATGAACGCGGCCGACGCGACGGTCTCCAGGCAGCCGAGGGTGCCGCACCCGCACACCTGCCCGCCGGGGTCGACGACGATGTGGCCGATCTCGCCCGCGTACCCGTCCGCGTCGAGCCGGTGCCCGTCGACCAGGACGGCGGCGGCGATGCCGGTGCCGATCGGCATGAACATGGCGTTCCGCACGCCGGTCGCCGCGCCGACGGTGAACTCGGCGAGCCCACCGGTCCGCACGTCGTGCCCGAGCGCGACGGGGATGCCCGCCGCCTCGGTGAGCCGGTCACGCAGCGGCAGGTCGCGCCAGCCGAGGTTGACCGCGGCCCGCGCGATGCCGAGCCGCTCGTCGATGATCCCCGGCGCGGCGACGCCGACACCGACGACGGTCGCGTCCCCCGCCTTCCCGCGCAGCTCGTCGATCAGCTCGACGATCTGCGCGACGTCGACGGACCCGCGTGGGTCGCCGCCCAGGCGCCGGGTCGGGGTACGCAGGGTGTGCACCACGTGCAGGTCCTCGGCCACGAGGGCCGACTTGATCGACGTGCCGCCGATGTCGATGGCCGCGACGAGCCGGTCCATGCCACCGCCTTCCCAGGTAGTCGGGGGTTTACATTGCATCACGTGGATCGTTACGAACGGCTGAGCACCCTGCTGGACCTGCTCGGGCAGCGCGGCAAGGTCGACGTCGACGACCTCGCCGGGGAGCTGACGGTGTCCGCCGCGACGATCCGCCGGGACCTCGACCACCTCGCCGACCAGCAGTTGCTCACCCGCACCCGCGGTGGTGCGGTCGCCAACAACGTTGCCTACGACCTGCCGCTGCGGTACAAGACGGCCCGGCACGCCTCGGAGAAGGAACGCATCGGCCGCGGCGCCGCCGCCATGGTGGCGCGGGGGAGCGTCGTGGGCCTCAACGGCGGCACGACGACCACGGAGGTCGCGCGTGCGCTCGCGGTGCTGCCGGAGCTGAACGGCGCCGACGAACCGACCCTCACCGTCGTGACGAACGCGCTGAACATCGCGAGCGAGCTGGCGGTGCGCCCGCACGTGAAGATCGTCGTGACGGGCGGCGTCGCCCGCCAGGCGTCGTTCGAGCTGTCGGGTCCGCTCGCCACGCGGATCCTCGACGAGATCACGATGGACCTGGTGTTCCTCGGCGTGGACGCGGTCGACCCGGTGCACGGCGCGTACGCCCACCACGAGGGCGAGGCGAGCATCAACCGGCTGATGGCCGAACGCGCCCGCCGCGTCGTGGTGACCGCGGACAGCTCCAAGCTCGGCGGGCACGCGTTCGCCCGCATCTGCCCCGCGTCGGCGATCGACACACTGATCACCGACGACGCGGCACCCGAGGAGGTCGTGGCCGCCTTCGAGGCCGAGGGAGTGACCGTCCGGCTCGTGTAGCCCGGGCGGTACCGATCAGGCGTTCTCGGAGCGGGCGAGCGCGATCGCGTCGGTGACCCGGCTGCGGGCCACACCCAGCCTGCGGGCGAGCTCGGTGGCGCCGATGGGTTCCGGACCGGTGGTGTTGGCCTGCAGGAGCGCGTGCCTGCGCTCGTAGGAGAGCACGGCCTTGGTGACCTCTATCAGTTTCTTGCAGGCGCGGGCCCGCTCCACCGGGTCGAGGTCGGGGAGTTCGCTGAGGGACTGGAGCAGTTCGTCGAGGGTGGCCGTCGGGCTCGTGGGGAGACGGCGCTTGGGAGCGGTGGTCATCAGGTCGGCTGCTCTTTCGGAGGGCGTCCGCCAGGAGGGCGTTCGCGTCGGCGTTGTTGTAGAAGATCTCACGGCCACCGAGGTCTGGCACACCCTCGTCCGATTCCAGCGCCAATGACAATGAATTATTAACTATATAGATGTCCGATTTGAACGCCGAGTGCGGTCGTCGGTGGCGAATCACGAAGAACGGCACAAAGCAGCCTCGAAGGGAAGGGCAGCGACCCCAGCTCAGTGGTGGCCCAGCATGCTGAGCACCAGCTCCGCGTACTGCTTGCCCAGCACCGTCGGCGCGGGTTTGCTCGTGGGGGAGTACCAGCGCGCCACGTCGATCCCCAGTGACAGCACCGCGCGGGCGGCCGTCCGGACGTCCGGCACCGTGAACGCGCCCGACTCGACCCCGCGTGTGATGACGTCTCGGACCAGGCTCTCGGTGCGTCGGCGCAGGTCGACGACCACCTGGTACTCCTCGGCGGGCAGGGCGTCCAGCTCGTGTTGCACCACCCGGGCGACCACGTGCCGCTGCGCGTGCCACGCCACGAACCGCTCAACGAGGGTGCGCATGGTGTCGACCGGGTCGGTGTGTTCGGCGATGGTGGTCTCGACCATCGCCAGGGTGCGCTGGTGGCCGCTGCGGCTGATCGCGAACAGCACGGCCGACTTGGCAGGGAAGTGCACGTACAGCGCGGCCGGGGACATGCCGGCCGCCGTCGCGATGTCGCGTGTCGTCGTGGCGTGGTAGCCACGCGACGCGAACGACTCGACGGCGGCCGCCATCAGCCGGCGTGCGGCGTCCGGCCGCACGTCCGGCCACAGGTCCTCGGGCGGTGTCGAATGGCTCACGTCGTTCCGCGTCACGCCGGGATGTTCGCGTGTGGCGCCAGCAGCTGCCGGTGGCGTCCCGCGGTGCCGAGCGCGATCGAGTCGGCCTTCGCGCGCTTCAGGTACAGGTGGGCCGGGTGCTCCCAGGTCATGCCGATGCCGCCGTGCAGCTGGACGCACTCCTCCGCCGCGTGCAGGGCCACCGTCGAGCACAGCGCCTGCGCGACGCTCGCCGACAGCTGACCCGGCTCGTCCGCCGCGTTGCGGGCCGCCGCGCGCGCCAGCACCAGGTCGCCCCACAGGTCGGCCAGCCGGTGCTTCAGCGCCTGGAACGACCCGACGGGGCGGCCGAACTGGTGCCGGTCCTTGAGGTACGCGACCGTGGTGGCGAGGCACCACTCCGCGATCCCCAGCTGTTCGGACGCGAGGAGTCCCGCGGCTGTCCACAGTGCACCGTCCACCGCGGGCTCGGCGGCTTCCGGGCCCGCGAGCAGTGTGCCGGTGGCGCGGTCGAGCGTGACGTCCGCAACCGGGCGGGTCAGGTCGAGCGAGGTGACCGGAGTGACCTCGACCCCGGGCTGTGCGACCGGAACCGCGTACAGCTCGAGTCCGCTTCCGCCCTGCGCGGGTACCAGCAGCACGTCCGCGGGCAGTGCGTCGGCGACCGAGCGGACCCGGCCGGAGAGCCCGGAGTCGGAGCGGATCGCGTCCGGCACGGTCGAACCCGGTGCCGTGGCGAGGGAGATCGCGAGCGTGGCGATCTGTTCGCCGGAGCCGATCGCGTCCAGCAGCGAGCGCACCTCGTCGCTCGGCTTGCAGCCCAGCAGTGCCGTGGTCGCGAGGACCGCGCTGCCGAGGAACGGCACCGGTGCGACGGACCGGCCCAGCTCCTCCATGACGACCGCGACCTCACGGGTGGACGCGCCCTGCCCGCCGAGTTCCTCGGGCACGTGCAGCGACACGGCCCCCAGTTCGGTGAGCCTGCGCCACAGGTCGAGGTCGTAGGGCTCGGTGGTCTCGGTGCGCGCGATGACGTCGGCGGCCTTCGCGCGGTCGGTCAGCAGGTCCTTGACGCTCGCGCGGAGATCGTCCTCGATGTCGGTGTAGAGGAGGTTCATCGCGGCAGGTCCTTCCAGGCGACCTTGGTGTCGGTGCGCGGCTCGGCGGGGAGTCCGAGCACGCGCTCGGCGATGATGTTGCGCAGCACCTCCGACGTGCCGCCCTCGATCGAGTTGCCCTTGGCCCGCAGGTAGCGGTAGCCCGCCTCGCGACCTGTGAAGTCCACCTTGTCCGGGCGGCGCAGTGTCCAGTCGTCGTAGCGGAGACCGTCGTCGCCGAGCAGTTCCACCTCGAGGCCGGTCAGCTCCTGTGCCAGCCGCGCGAACGCGAGCTTCATCGCGGAGCCCTCCGGGCCGGGGGCGCCTGCGGCGAGCTGCTGCCGGAGCCGGATTCCCGCCAGCCGCAACGCTTCCGACTGCGTCCACAGGTCCAGCAGCCGGTCGTGCAGGTCGGGGGTGTGGTTCTCGGGGTGGTTCCGCCAGGTCTCCGCGACGACGCCGGACATGCCGCCGTCGCGGGGTGCCGGGCGGCTGCCGATCGCGACGCGCTCGTTCATGAGCGTGGTCTGCGCGACCTTCCAGCCCTCGCCGACCGCGCCGAGCCGGTTGGCGTCCGGCACCCGCGCGTTGTCCATGAACACTTCGTTGAACTCGGCTTCGCCGGTGATCTGGCGCAGTGGCCGGACGTCCACGCCGGGGTCGGTCATGTCGAGGATGAAGTAGGTGAGGCCCGCGTGCTTGGGCAGGTCCGGGTCGTGGCGTGCCACGAGGATGGCGAACCGGGCGGTGTGCGCGCTGGACGTCCACACCTTCTGCCCGGTCATCAGCCAGTCGTCACCGTCGCGGACCGCGCGGGTGCCCAGGGCGGCGAGGTCGGAACCGGCGCCCGGCTCGGAGAACAGCTGGCACCACACCTCCTCGCCGGTCCACAGCGGACGGAGGTAGCGCTGCTTCTGTTCCTCCGTGCCGAAGGCGAGGATCGTCGGGGCGGCCATGCCGAGCCCGATGCCGATGCGGCGCGGGTCGTTGTCCGGTGTGCCTGCCAGCTCCTCGTCCACGACGGACTGCATCTCGCGCGGCAGGTCGAGCCCGCCGAGCCCGGTGGGGAAGTGCACCCAGGCGAGGCCCGCGTCGAACCTGGCACGCAGGAACTCGAGGCGGTCCATGGTGGTGGGGTCGTTCTTGGCTAAGAACTCGCGGGTCAGCTCCCGCAGCTGTGCTTCGTTCACGGCCGCTCCTCGCAGGCTCCGAGCGGCCGTGAGGTGCGATCTTTCGCTCCGCAAGCTCCGCTCATGGCACGTACACCACGATCGTCTCGGCGACGCAGGCCGGTTTCTCGCCGCCCTCGATCTCGACGGTCCAGCGCAGCGTGGCCTGCGTGCCCTGCGCCCGGTCGGTCAGGTCGATCAGCTCGGCACCCGCGCGGATGCGGGACCCGACGGGCACCACGGACGGGAAGCGGACCTTGCCGAGCCCGTAGTTGATGCCCATGGTGATGCCGTCGACGCGGTAGATCTCCCTGCCCAGGAACGGGATCAGGGACAGCGTCAGGTAGCCGTGCGCGATGGTGGTGCCGAAGGGGCCCTGTGCGGCCTTCTCGGCGTCGACGTGGATCCACTGGTGGTCGCCGGTGGCGTCGGCGAACCGGTCGACCTGGTCCTGGGTGACGGTGTGCCACGCGCCGTGGCCGAGCCCTTCGCCCTTGGCGGCGGCGAACTCGTCGAGGTTGGCGAATACGCGCATGTGTCTTCCGCCTCAGTCCTGTGGCCCGCCGGCCACGTAGATCACCTGGCCGGACACGAACCCGGCCTCCTCGCTGACGAGGAACGACGCGACGGCGGCGACGTCCTCGGGCTGGCCGACGCGCCGGACCGGGATCGCGGCCGCGGCGCCCTCCTTGAACTGGTCGAAGTCGACCCCGACGCGCGCCGCGGTGGCCGCGGTCATGTCGGTCTCGATGAACCCGGGCGCGATGGCGTTCGCGGTGATCCCGAACTTGCCGAGTTCGATCGCGAGGGTCTTGGTGAAGCCCTGCATGCCCGCCTTGGCGGCGGAGTAGTTGGCCTGGCCCCGGTTGCCGAGGGCGGAGGTGCTGGAGAGGTTGACGATGCGGCCGTAGTTCTCCTGGGTCTGGTGCTTCTGCACCTCGCGCGACATCAGGAACGCGCCGCGCAGGTGGACGTTCATGACCAGGTCCCAGTCGTCCTCGGACATCTTGAACAGCAGGTTGTCGCGCAGGATGCCCGCGTTGTTGACGAGGACGGTCGGTGCGCCCAGCCGGTCGGCGACCTTGTTCACCGCCGCGGCGACCTGCTCGGCGTTCGACACGTCGGCCCCGACGGCGAGCGCGGTGCCACCCGCCTCGGTGATGGCGGCGACGGTCTCCTTGCAGTTGTCCTCGGTGAGGTCCACGACCCCGACGGCGAAACCGTCCTTGGCGAGGCGCTTGGCGACGGCGGCGCCGATCCCTCGAGCAGCACCGGTGACGATCGCGACACGGGACTGAGCCACGGGTTCTCCTTCGAACGCTACGACAACGAGCTAAGCAAGCGCTTAGTAAGCTACCTCGTGCGTGCGAAGCGGGCAACCATGCAGGCCGCAGAGCGGGAAACAGCCGGGATCAGAACTCGAAGCCGCCCGGTTTGGCGTTCCGGTCCGCGATCAGGCCCGCGAGGGTGGCGATCGCGATCTCCGGTGGGGTGCGGGAGCCGATGTTGAGGCCGATCGGGCGGTGGACGCGCGCGATCTCCGTGTCGTCGACGCCCAGTTCGCGCAGTGCGGCCACGTGCGGGCCGGGGTGGCGCGGGTTGCCCATCACGCCGACCCAGCGGACGGGGAGTTTCAGCGCATCCGCGAGCAGTTGGCCCAGCTCGGCGCGGTGGTGGTCGGTCACCACGATGTCGGTGTCGCCGTCCAGCGCCGGGAAGTGGGTGAGCACCGTGGTGGTGCCCGCCTCCTCGTTGGTCACGCGGCCGCGTTCCGGTTCCACGAGGACCGTGTGGTAGCCGAGGTCGTGCCCGTACCGCAGGAGCAGGTCCGCCACGGGGGACGCGAACACGGCCACCAGCGTGCGGGTCCAGGGTGGCGCCTGCTCGGCGCCGTGTGCCACCGCACAGTTCGCATCGTCTGTCGCCATGGGATCTAGGGTTGCACGGGTGCCGAAGAACGTCACTCTGCCGTACAACGGGCTCGCTCTCGACCGGGGTCGTCGCGGGGACCCGGACTGGCTGGCCGCCGCCGCCACGACCGGGCGCGTGCTGGCGTTCTGGCGGGACCGGTGCCTCGTGGCCGGCGGGGAGCCGGTGAACCTGACCGCGTCGCTGCGGGAGACGGTGTTCCTCGGCGAGGGCGCGGTCGCCGTGTTCGCGGTGGACCTGTCCGATGTGGACGAAGCGGCGGCCGTGGGCGAGGCGGACGCGGACGAGGCCGTCGACATCCGGGGCCTGTTCACGGGGCTCGACCCGCAGGAGGCGGCCACCCTCGCCTACGCGCGCGGCATGCTGCACTGGGCTCGCAACCAGCGGTTCTGCGGTGCGTGCGGCGGCGAGACGGCGGCCGAGCAGGCGGGTCACGTGCTGCGCTGCCAGGGTTGCCGGAAGATGCACTTCCCGCGCATCGAGCCCGCGGTGATCATGCTGGTGACGTCGCAGGACCGGCGGCGCTGCCTGCTGGCGCGACATCGCGGCGCGACGGCGTACTCGACGCTCGCCGGGTTCCTGGAGATCGGGGAGAGCCTGGAGGACGCGGTGCGCCGCGAGCTGGCCGAGGAGGCCGGGGTGCGGGTCAGCGAGGTCGTCTACCAGGCGTCACAGGCGTGGCCGTTCCCGTCCGGGCTGATGGTCGGGTACCGCGCGGTCGCCGAGACCGACGAGTTCGCCGTGGACCACGACGAACTGGACGAGGCGCGCTGGTTCACCCGCGCCGAGGTCCGCGCCCTCGGTGCGAGCCGCCCGGACTCCATCGAGTCGTACCTCGTCGGCGAGTGGCTGGCGGAGGAGCAGTAAAGGATTATCGCCACGCGTGCGTGGTTCGTAGACTCCGCCCGTGGCGACGAGCGTCGGACTGACGACCGAGGACGGGCCGGCCCGGTGAGTTTCGAGGATCTGGTCGCCGAGGCGGCGGCCGTCTCCGTCGACGGCTGGGATTTCTCCTGGCTGGACGGCCGCGCGACGGAGGAACGTCCGCCGTGGGGGTACCAGCGCTTGATGGGCGAGCGCATGGCCAGGGCGTCCGTGGCGCTGGACATCCAGACCGGTGGCGGCGAGGTGCTCGCCGGGGTACCGCGTCTCGCCCCGACGACCGTCGCCGTCGAGGCGTGGCCACCCAACCGCCGCCGCGCCGCCGACCACCTCCTCCCGCGTGGCGCCCACGTCGTGGCCGACGACGGTGAGCCGCCGTTTCCGTTGCGCGCCAACACCTTCGACCTCGTGGTCAGCCGCCACCCCGTCCGGGCGTGGTGGGACGAGATCGCGCGCGTGCTCGCACCGGGCGGCACGTACCTGTCGCAGGAGGTGGGGCAGGGGAGTGGCGCGGAGCTGGTGGAGTTCTTCCTGGGGCCCCAGCCGTGGGCGGACCGGAACCCGCAGGCCGCCCGCGCGATGGCCGAGGCGGCCGGTCTCGAGGTGGTGGACCTGCGCACGGCTCGGCTGCGCACGGAGTTCCTCGACATCGGCGCGGTCGTCTACTTCCTCCGCAAGGTGATCTGGATGGTGCCCGGCTTCACCGTCGACGCCTACCGCCCCCGGCTGCGGGACCTGCACGAGAAGATCACGGCCGATGGCCCGTTCGTCGCGCACACCACCCGCTTCCTGATCGAGGCCAGAAAACCGCGCTGGGCGCGGGACGGCGACAGGGGCGACACTTGATGGCATGCGCTTCCGAGACCGCGCCGACGCGGGACGGGTGCTCGCCGCGCGCCTGAAGCACCTTCGCGCCGCCGACCCCGTCGTCGTCGGGCTGCCACGTGGGGGAGTGCCGGTCGCGGCGGAGGTCGCGGCCGCCCTGGGGGCACAGCTGGACGTCGTCCTCGTGCGGAAGATCGGTGCGCCGGACCGGGAGGAGCTGGCCGTCGGCGCGATCGGGGAGGACGGGGTGACCGTCCGGAACGACGCCGTGCTGCGGGACCTGGGGCTGTCCTGGGACGACCTCGCCGACCAAATCGAGCGGGAGCGGGCCGAAGTGCGGCGCCGGGCGGACATCCTGCGGCCGGGGACGCGGCCGGACCTGCGCGGCCGCACGGTGATCCTCGTAGACGACGGGATCGCCACCGGCGCCACCGTGGTCGCCGCGTTGCGGGTGCTGCGGGACCTCGGGGTCACGCACATCGTGCTGGCGGTGCCCGTCGCGCCGCCGGACTCGCTGGCGGCACTGGCGCCGCTCGCCGACGAGGTCGTGTGCCCGTCCAGGCCGAGGCGGTTCGCGGCGGTGGGGCAGTGGTACGACGACTTCACGCAGGTCCCGGACGAGCGGGTGCGCATGCTGCTGGAGTGACTACGCTGATCACGTGGCACCTTCCGGCGCGGACTTCGACCTGCTCAAGAACGGTCCGGTGACGCTGTACCACCGTCAGGAGGTGCTCGACGAGGCGGTCACGACGCTCGTCGGCCTCGGCTACCTCGTCCACCGGCTCGACGCGCGTGCCTGGGCCACCCGGGCCGACTTCGCCGCCGCCGTGCGGGAGGAGCTGGATTTCCCCGACCACTTCGGCGGGAACCTCGACGCGTTCAACGACTGCATGCGTGACGTCGCCGCCTTCTCCTACGGCGCCGACCGCGAGTCCGCGGGCACCGTCCTCGTGCTGACCGGCTACGACACCTTCGCCGCCCGGGACCGCCGCGCCGCCCAGATCATCCTCGACATCGTCGCCGACAACGCGCGGGTCGGCCTGCTCCACGGCCACCGCATGGTCTGCCTCGTCCAGTCCGACGACCGGGACATCCGGTTCGAGCCCGTCGGCGCGACGCCGGTCGGGTGGGCCGATCGGTCATGACCGGCGCAGGGCGTCCGTCAGCAGTTCGATCAGCCGCGTCGCCTGGTCCGGGCCGGTGGTGACGAGGAAGATCCCGACCAGGCCGGTCCCCACGTCCTCCGGGGCCACGTCGTCGCGGAGCGTGCCTCGGGCGTGGTGTGGGGGCTTGCGGTCCCTCCCCGGCGCTCGCGGGTTTCGCGCCTTCGGTGCTTTCGGGTCTAGAGCTGGCCCGCGTCCAGGACCTTCACCGCCGCGGCGCCGATCTCGTCCGAGTCGGCCAGGTCGACCTCCGCGACGATGCCCCAGTCGCCGTCGCCCGCCGGGTCGTCGAAGATCTGCCTGACCTCCCACCTGTCCTCGTGTTCGGTGATCATCAGGAACTTCGGGCCTCGGGCGTCGGGGCCGGTGCGGATCTCGTCGTGCTCGTCCCAGTACGGCACGAGCGCGTCCATCCACGCCTCGGTGTCCCACCCGGCGTCGCCGTCGAGTGCGCCGAGGTCGGCGTAGCGGCGGGCCGCCGCCAGCTGCACCCGGTGGAAGAGCGCGTTGCGAACCAGCACCCGGAACGCGCGCACGTTGCGCGTCACCGCCGGGACCCGCTCGTCGGCGTCCGCGGACACGGCGTCGTCGTCGGGGTTGGTCAGCTTCTCCCACTCGTCGAGCAGGCTGGAGTCGACCTGCCGCACCAGCTCGCCGAGCCACTCGACGAGGTCCGACAGCTCCTCGGTCTTGGCCTCGTCCGGCACCGTCTGCCGCAGCGCCTTGTACGCGTCGGCGAGGTAGCGCAGCACGATGCCCTCGCTGCGGGCCAGCTGGTAGAAGCTCACGTACTCGACGAAGGTCATGGACCGCTCGAACATGTCGCGGGCGACGGACTTCGGCCGCAGGTGGTAGTCCGACACCCACGGGTGGCCGCGCCGGTAGGTCTCGAACGCCCCGTTCAGCAGCTCCTCCGCGAGCGGCTTCGGGTAGGTGATGTGCTCGAGCAGCGTCATCCGCTCCTCGTACTCCACCCCGTCGGCCTTCATCGCCTGCACTGCCTCGCCGCGCGCCTTGTGCTCCTGCGCGGACAGGATCTGGCGCGGGTCCTCCAGGGTGGACTCGATGACCGACAGCACGTCCAGCGCGTAGGACGGCGACTCCATGTCGAGCAGCTCGATGGCGGCCAGCGCGAACGGCGACAGCGGCTGGTTCAGCGCGAAGTCCATCTGCAGGTCCACGGTCACCCGCACCGAGCGGCCCGCCTCGTCCGGTTCGGACAGCCGCTCGACCACACCGGCGGAGAGCAGCGCCCGGAAGGTCGCGATGGCGCGGCGGATGTGGCGGCGCTGCGCAGGCCGGTCCTCGTGGTTGTCCTCCAGCAGCTTGCGCATGGCGGTGAACGCGTCGCCGGGGCGGCCGATCACGTTGAGCAGCATGGAGTGCGAGACCGCGAAACTCGACGTCAATGGCTCCGGCTCGGCCTCGACGAGCCGCTGGAACGTCGGCTCACCCCAGCCGATCGACCCCTCCGGCGGCTTCTTCTTCACCACCTTGCGGCGCTTCTTCGGGTCGTCCCCGGCCTTGGCGAGCGCCTTCTCGTTGTCGATCACGTGCTCTGGCGCCTGCACGATCACGTTGCCGACCGTGTCGAAGCCCGCCCGGCCAGCCCGCCCCGCGATCTGGTGGAACTCGCGGGCCTTGAGCAGCCGCACCCGCTGACCGTCGTACTTGGACAGCGCGGTGAACACGACCGTCCGGATCGGCACGTTGATGCCGACGCCGAGCGTGTCGGTGCCGCACACGATCTTCATCAGGCCCGCCTGCGCGAGCCGCTCGACGAGCCGCCGGTACTTCGGCAGCATGCCGGCGTGGTGCACGCCGATGCCGTGGCGCACCAGGCGCGACAGCGTCTTGCCGAAGCCCGCGGTGAACCGGAAGTTGCCGATCAGCGTCGCGATCCGGTCCTTCTCCTCGCGGGTGCAGACGTTGATGCTCATCAGCGACTGCGCGCGCTCCAGCGCGGCGGCCTGCGTGAAGTGGACGACGTAGATGGGGGCCTGGTTGGTGCCGAGCAGCTCCTCGATCGTCTCGTGCAGCGGCGTGAGGCGGAACGAGTAGAACAACGGCACCGGCCGCTCCACCGACGTGACGACCGCGGTCGGCCGCTCGGTGCGGCGGGTCAGGTCCTCCTGGAACCGGGTGACGTCGCCGAGCGTGGCGGACATCAGCAGGAACTGGGCGTCGTTGAGCTCCAGCAGCGGGATCTGCCACGCCCAGCCGCGGTCGGGCTCGGCGTAGAAGTGGAACTCGTCCATGATCACGAACCCGACGTCCGCGGCCGAACCCTCGCGCAGCGCGATGTTGGCGAGGATCTCCGCGGTGCAGCAGATGATCGGCGCGGCCGCGTTCACGCTGGAGTCGCCGGTGATCATGCCGACGTTCTCCGCGCCGAAGATGTCGCACAGCGCGAAGAACTTCTCCGACACGAGCGCCTTGATCGGCGCCGTGTAGAAGCTGCGCTGCCCGTTCGCCATCGCGGTGAAGTGCGCGCCGGTGGCGACCATGCTCTTGCCCGAGCCGGTGGGCGTGGACAGGATGACGTTCGCCCCGGAGACGATCTCGATCATCGCCTCCTGCTGCGCCGGGTACAGCGACAGGCCCCGTCCCTCCGCCCACGTGGAGAAGGCGTCGAAGAGGGCGTCGGGATCGGCGCCGGAGTCGGTCCGTTCGGGGAGCAGGTCGGTGAGAGTCATGGTGACGACAGTGTTGCACCCCGTCGCTCTCGCTCAGACCCGTCCCATGTCTCGTGCCTGCCAGGTTCCCGAGGCGGAGATCGGTGTGCTCATCGGCCGGCCGCCGAGAAGCACGCCGGATCCCCGCTTCGGGAGGCTAGGCGCGGCGGTCGATCCGTTGGCGGCGCCGCGGGTCGTAGGTGTTCTGGCGGGGGACGGTGGCGCCGACGGGCGGCGGGTGCGCGTCCCGCCACCAGCGCAGCGAGGTCGGCACCGGCCACGGCGGCATGAGCTCGGCGACCTTCTCGTGCAACGCCAGTGCCTGGTCGCACCGCGTTCGCCACGTCCTGGTCATGGCCGCGACGTCGTGCCGGGCGGACAGGGTCCGGTCGCCGAGTGTCAGCTGGGCGTGCAGCGAGTGCCGGTAGATCCCGTCGGGGGACAGGTCGGTCGGCACGGCGCCGCCGCACTCGGGGCAGGCGCACGGCCAGCGGTCCGCCAGCTCCGGTGTCCGCTCGACGATCCGCGCGAGCACGGCGGGCCGGTGGTGGCTCAGCAGCGCTGGCACGAACAGGCCCGACGTGGTGGCCAGCGCGCCGGCGTGCGCGCCGTGGCAGACCGCCCCGAGCGCGCCGATGTCCGACCGCAGCAGCATCACCGGCACAGTGACGGTCAGGAGCCGGACCAGGCCGCGCGTGACGTACCGGGTCGTGAACGAGTCGCCGACGATCGCGATCGCGACGGGCAGGCGCGCGCTGTTCAGCGTGGCGACGAGCCGGTCGATCCACGCCGGCACGGCGAACCAGCCCGCGCCGAGGGGCAGCGTGACGAGCAGTGGCGGCGGGTGGCCGCGGGCGTCGGCGAGGAGCCGGTGCAGCCCCGGCCAGTCGCCGGGGGCGAGGAATCCGGAATCGGTGAGGGCGACGAGGCCGAGGTCGTGCTGTTCCGCTGTCCACGCCCTGCGCAGGCCGGCACCCGCGCGGAGGGGATGGTTACCGGCGTAACGGCCCGCGTCGCACAGCAGCGGTCCGTCGTAGCCGGTGCGGAGTAAGTGCCGGACCGTGTTGCGCGGCTTGGCACCCGTCAGCACGAGTCCGGAGTGGTAACCGGAGGCGATGTCGGCGGCCATGACCGCCTGTTCCGGCGCGCACTGGACGAGCAGTCGGCGTAATAGGTCGTCGACCCTGGGTTGGGTCATGCCCTACACCGTGCACTGTGTGCTGTAGTTCTGTCACGCGTTGTCACGCCTCTGCGTGAAGAAAGTCCGCCAGATGGCCCTCGTCGCTACAGCATGTGCTCGAACGGGTGCGCTAAAGCACACGCGATCTTGACGCGCGGCACACCTGGTGGTCTCATTCGCGTGAAACTTATTCACGTTCGTGGCCGGTCGGGAGGCCGTGATGTCCCTGCTCAAGCGTTATCTGGTGGCGGCAGGCGCCGCCGTCGCGGTGGCCGGTGCGATCGCACTGCCCGCGACGGCGGCGGAACCCGCTGCCGCTCCCACTGCCCTGCCCACCGCGGCCGTCGCCCTCGGCGACAGCTTCATCTCCGGCGAGGGTGGCGGCGGCTACTCCGCCGTCACCGACGTCAACGGGGTCTCGCAAGGGTTCCCGGGGTGGTCGGCGGCCAACAACAACGCCTACTTCTGCCACCGGTCGCCGAACGCGTCGCTGCACCGCGCGACGCTGCCCGGCATCCAGGACCGGTTCAACCTCGCCTGCTCCGGCGGCCAGCCGCACGACATCACCAGTCCGTCGGCGAACCGCGAGAAGGGCCGCACGGTCGCCGCCCAGCTCGACCAGCTCCGCGGGGTGGCGCAGACCCACGACGTCGACCTCGTGCTCGTCGGGCTTGGCTCGAACAACAGCTCGTTCACGTTCGGTGACGCCGCCTCCGTGTGCGCGAACCGGTTCATCGCCGACGCGTGGACCGGCTGGTGGGAGTTCTGGGCCGGCGACCCGCCGCAGGAGCCGTGCACCATCGGCGACCTCGCGACCGACGCTGAGGTGGCCGCGGCCACCACGGAGACCACGAACGCGCTGCGGGCGCTGCTGACCACTTTGGACCAGGTGGACGCCGACGGACAGCACCGCGTGGTGTTCCAGGACTACACCAACCCGCTGCCGCAGGACTACGCGCAGCGGTACCACGAGGAGGACGGCCGCGCCGACGACCGCGACAAGTTCCGCGACCTCGGCGCCGAGCGGTACGCGGCGGGCTGCCCGGCCCACCGGGCGAGCCTCGCGGCCGGGCACCTGTTCTCGCAGGCGCTGGGCCGGATCGTCCAGTCCGCGCACCAGGCCCTGTCGGCGGAGTTCCCGGCCGACGACCTCGTGTACCTCAACGTCCAGGGCGCCTTCAACGGCGCGCGGCTGTGCGAACAGGACGGCAGCCCGGACAACGCCCTGGCGACGCCGATCCGGCTGATGGACGGGCCGAGCGGGACGTTCGTGACGAGTCTGTCGGGCAAGGACAAGATCGCCATCCAGCGGATCGCAGGCACGTGCGTGGACTACTTCCAGACGTGCCAGGAGTCGTGGCACCCCAACGCGAACGGTTACGGAGTGCTCGGACAGTGCCTGTCCGGTGCTGCGACAACCGGCAACAGGCAGGTGTCGTGCGTCCGGCAGGGTGACGGCAGCGTGTCCGTCGGGTAGCGGCTGCTCCGTTCACGTGGGAATCTGGCAACGTTAAGGCCCGTCGGGTGGATTCCCGACGGGTCGTCCACATCGGATCATGAGCGGGTTCGGGAAAACCTGCGTCCCGTGGAGGCAACAGTGCGGTTCCCTCGACCCGTTCTCCGCTCTCTCCTCGTCACCGCCGTGGCGGCGGCGACCGTCATCGGGCTGGCATCGCCCGCCTCGGCAGCGGCAGGCAAGTATGTCGCGCTCGGTGACTCCTACTCGTCCGGCACCGGCGCGGGCAGCTACGGCAACAGCGGCGGCTGCAAGCGCAGTGCGAACTCCTACCCGCAGCTGTGGGCGAACGCGAACGCGCCGTCGGCGTTCTCGTTCGTCGCCTGCTCCGGCGCGGTCACCAGCGACGTGCTCAACAACCAGGTCTCGGCGATCACGTCCGACACGGCGCTCGTGACCATCTCCATCGGCGGCAACGACGCCGGCTTCGCCGACGTCATGATCACCTGCAACACCAGCTCGGACGCCACCTGCGTCAGCCGCAACCAGCAGGCGCAGACCTTCGCCAGGGACACGCTCCCCGGACGGCTGAACAACGTCTACACCCAGATCCGCAACCGGGCACCGAGCGCACGGGTGGTCGTGCTCGGCTACCCGCGCATCTACAAGGTGGGCGGCTCCTGCTGGGTCGGCCTGAGCGAGACCAAGCGCGCGGCCATCAACCAGTCCGCGGACGTGCTCGCATCGGTGATCTCCGGCCGCGCCGCCGCGTACGGGTTCTCCTTCATCGACGCCAGGAACTCCTTCGCCGGCCACGAGATCTGCGCGTCGGGCACGCGCTGGATCAACAGCATCACGTGGCCCGTGGACGAGTCGTACCACCCGAACGCGTCCGGCCAGCGGGGCGGCTACTACAACCCGCTGGAAGCCGTGGCGTGACGACGGCGGCGGCCCGGTCCTGGAACAAGGGCCGGGCCGCCTGCCAGTCTGGGTGGTGATCTGCGCGGCGTCTCCGGGTTGGCATCTTCGGGCTCGTTGGCGGGTGGCGGGTCGCCCCGCAACGGGGGCTGTTCACTCCGTCCGTGTGGCCGGACGGGGGCGTGTCGTCATGGTGCGAAGGGTCTCGAACACCGACGGGCCGCCTGCCAGGCACCAGACGGCGATCACCGGGTCGCAGATCGCGCAGCCCAGTGAGCTGTGGTCGGCGAACGGGACGATCGGTTCGCCGCGCACGTGGTGGACCACGTCCCACGCGGTGTGGAGGAGCCAGCCGATGCCGATGAACGTCCACGACTCCAGGCCGCGGTAGGCGACGTAGGTGAGGACCGCGGTGAACGCGAACTCCCACGGGCCCAGTCCGCCGCCGGACAGGTAGGCGGCACCGGCGCCGCCGACCATGATCGCGTTGAAGCGGCGGCGGGCCGGTTCCGGGATGAGGGAGTTCAGGAGCACGTACGCGACGCCGATCAGCACCGCCACCACGATGTTCACGTCAGCAACGTAGGACGCGGCCTGCCGGGCTGACAGTGGCGTGAGTGCCGTGCACCAACGGATTCTCGCCAGCGCTACCCGTTCTTCGGTGCCGCCTGCTGGATCACCTCGAACGACCACGCCGACGAGTCGGTCGCCGCCGGGCCGCGGCCGCCGCCGCTACCGCCGTGGCCCTGCCGCATCGAGCCCTCCATCCACTTCTGGAAGTCCTCCTCGCTGCGCCAGCGCGTGTACACCAGGTACTTGTCGGTGCCGTCGACCGGTCGCAGCAGCTCGAACCACTCGAAGCCGTCCGAGTTCTCCACCATGCCCGCGCGGGACGCGAACCGCTGTTCGAGCTGTTCGCGCATCTCCTCGGGGACGGTCAGCGCGTTGATCTTCACGATGCTCATGCCACCCATGATGGCCCACCGCTCAGGTGCGGCGCAGCGTAATCCTGGTCCACGCGCCGATGTACACCCGGTCGTCCTCGCCCAACGGCCTGGGGGTGTTGGGGGGCAGGGGTTTCTTCTCGTCGTTGACGACCGTGCCGTTCGCCGAGTCGAGGTCCACAATGGACCACGTGCCGTCCGCCTGTGCCAGCAGCACCGCGTGCAGGTGGGACACGCCGGGGTCCTCCGGCGGGCCGATCAGGTCGATGTCGGGCTGGATGCCGCGGCTGCGGCTCTGCCTGCCGATGCCGACCTGCTTGCCCGCCAACGGGAAGTGCCGGTCCGGGCAGTACGGCGGGAACGCGATGCCCGCCGCGTCCGGACCATCGACCGCCATCACCGAGTCGTAGTACGCCCGGTCCGCGGTGACCGTCGCGGTCCACGTCGTCGCCTCCGGGAGGCGGTCGGCCGGCACCGGGGGAGCGGGGGCCGGGGGAGTCACCGCCGCGGGCGCCGCCGCCATGGAGTCGTGGCCGCACGCCTCGCAGAACCGTCCTGCCAGGTCCGAGCCGCACGCCTTGCAGGTCGCGCCCGCCGCGGGCAGGTCCGGTTCGGCGGCCGCGGGCGCGTCGGGAGCCGCGGCCGCGGCCGCGCCGCCGATCTCGCGGCCGCAGACGTCGCAGAACTCGTCGTCGGCCGACGAGTGGCCCTGCGGGCAGGTCGCCATGCGGTCAGGCCTCCTCGGAGCCCGGCACCGCGTCCGGCTGCTTCTTGCGCACCCGCATGGTCTTCGACGACCGGGTGTCGAGCGTCATCTCGTCCACGGCCTCGACCTTGCGCTTCAGCCGCACGGTGCCGGTGCGGGCGTCCTCGACGTCCACGACCTTCGAGAGCAGCTTCGCGGTGTCCGAGTGGCCGGTCTCCGTCGCGAGCTGCACCGCGCGGCCCAGCTTCGCGGTCGCCGTCTCCACGTCGCCCGACTTGCGCGCCTCCAGGCCCTCCTGGATCACCGCGGCCAGCTCGGCCTGCCCGGTGTAGTGGGCGACCTCGCGGTTGATGCGCGTGGACAGCGCGGTGTCCTCGGTCCACACGGCCAGGATGCGGCCCTTGCCGAGCACCTGGTCCGGGTTCCCGCCGGTGCCGGGCACGACCAGGCTCACCCGGCCCGCCATCATCTTCTCGCCGGTCGCCGCGGCCGGGACCTGCACGCAGACGTGGTAGTCGCGGGTCTCCGACCCCCACGAACCGGTCGGGTAGTCGCCCTCGCGGGGGGTGGTGTCGGTGCGGCGCGCGGTGAGGTCGACGAGTGTGGGCTCCACCTGCTTCACGAACTTGACCGTCGCCCCCTGTGGCGTCCACAGGCGCAGCGACACGTCCGCGACCGCCTTGTCCATGGCGCCCGCGGCCATCGCGCGGAAGTCCGCCTCCAGGTCCTCGGGCTGCGCGACGATGTCGACCGTGCCGAGCAGGGTGTCGGCGATCGTGCGGAGCTCCTTGACCTCCCAGTCGGTGCCCACCCCGCGGCAGTCGCACACGAAGTGCCCGGTGACCTGCTGCAGCGTGGTGGCGAGCTGGCGCGGCGTCTCGTGCATGTTCTGGCCGTCGGTCAGCAGGATCGCGTGCCGCATCGGCGCGGCCGACGTGGCGAACAGCGCGTCCGCGAGTGCCAGCCACTTGCCGATCGCGGTGCCGCCGTTCGCGGCGAGCTGCGCGACGGCCTGCTTGGCCTCGGCGCGGGTCGTCGGCGACGACACCACCATGCCGTGCTGGTAGGGGTACACGCGCCGGGCCTCGTCGGTGCCCGCCACCACCGCGAACTCGACGCCGTCGCGCAGCGTGTCGATGGCGGCCGCCGTGGCCTGCTTGGCCGACGTCAGCTTCGTGCGCGGCACGTGCATCGAGCCGGAGCAGTCGATGATGATCACCTCGGCCGCGCCACCCGACGTGGCGGGCCCGGTCGGCGCACCGGACGCCGTGACGGTGACGATCGCGTTGACCTCGGTCGACCCCGAGGAGAGGTACTCGTTCTGGTAGACCTCGACCGCGAAGTCCGGCTGCGTCATCTACTCAGTCCCTTCCGTCGGGGGGAACGGCACGATGACCGTCGTGATGTTGTCGTGGCCGCCGAGGTCCAGCGCGAGCTTCGTCAGCCCCGCCGCCGCGACCATGCCGCCCTCCTCGGGCATCGCCTCGGCCAGCGCCGCCGCGTCCGGCACGTAGTTCCACAGGCCGTCGCTGCACAGCAGCACGAACCCGGGACCACCCGGCTCGACGGTGACCACCCTCGGCTCGATGTCGCCCGCGTCCGCGCCGATCCACTTGGACAGCGCGTGCGCCTGGTGCACCGCGTTGGCCTCCTCCGGGCTCATGCCCTCGGCGATCAGCTCGGCGGCGACCGTGTCGTCGGCGGTGAGCACCTGCGAGGGCATTGCTCCTCGGTGGAGCTCGCGTGGCGCGTCGGGCCCCGGGTCCGGCGCCGCGATCCAGTACACGCGGCTGTCGCCGACCGACCCGACCGTCACCTTCTCCGGCGTCACGACCGCGGACACGAACGTGCACGACGGTGCGGTGCCCGGCACCGACGGATCGGCCAGCTCCGAGACCACCTCGATCGCCTTCGCGACCGCGGCCCGCGTCGCCTCCTCGGCGTCGCCGTTCTCCAGCACCGCGTCGAGCAGCACACCCAGTGCCTCGTCGACCGCGCGCTGGGACGCGCTGTCCGCGCGGTCGGAGGTGGCGACGCCGTCGCACACCACGCCGACGACCGTGGGCGGGGCGTCCGCGCCGAGCACGGTGCCGTACGACATCGAGTCCTCGTTGCGGGCCCGCCGCCGCCCCTTGTCGCTGACGCCGACGACCATGCCGAGGTCGCTCTCCATGCGGTCGCGGCCGCTGGGCTGCGCCCGCCCGCAGTCCGCGCAGAAGCCGTCGGCGTCGATGTTCTCGCCGCCGCAGGCCACGCACGCGCCGCCGGCCAGCTCGTTCACCGGCCCGCCCACCGGGGTCCTGCGCACGAGCAGGCTCTGGCCGCAGCTCTCGCAGAACCGGTCCTCCTGGCCGACGGCCGCACCGCACCCT
The DNA here is from genome assembly GCF_014203735.1 of Actinophytocola algeriensis. GTDB lineage: Bacteria > Actinomycetota > Actinomycetes > Mycobacteriales > Pseudonocardiaceae > Actinophytocola > Actinophytocola algeriensis. Next base: position 936,953 of record NZ_JACHJQ010000005.1, read on the forward strand.
GGGCAGCTGGTCACAGTCACACCCACGTTGTCGGCCGGATCTGGTTGGCGCTGTCCACCAATGCGATGCGCTCCCTCGTGTTGTCCGCGTGCCGCGCGAGCGTCCGGTAGGTCTCCTCCAGCGCGACCCGCAGGTCGTTCTCCCTCAGTGGGCAGCCAAGCACAGTACCGCCGGCGCGTCCGCCCTGGGTGACCCACTCGAACGCGGCCGTGAGCAGCCGTTCGCCCGCCAGCGCCTTCGGCTCGGCGTGCAGCTCCAACCCGGACAGCAGCGCACCAGCGGAGGTTAGATCGTCTTCGGCCAGCTGCGCGGCAGGAACGTTCCGCACCCGCACGTCCGCGGCGGCGAGCCGGGCCGCGGTGTGGTGGTTCGACGTCTCCGGCACCGAGCACAGCACGTCGAACGCCTCCAGCCGCCCTCCCCGCGCGAGCAACGCCCTGGCCAGGCCGAACGCGGCGGTCACGTACGTGCGGTCGGTGCGCCACACGACGCGGTGGTACCGGTCGGCCGTCGCGTGGTCGCCCACCGCCTCCGCGCACACCGCGAGCGCGAGCTTCGGCGCGGCCTCGCCCGGCACCGCCGAGTAGACGCGGTCGAAGAACTGGCTCGCGCTCTTCGCGTCCCCGGACGCCAGCGCGGCCACGCCGCGGTACCAGTCGACGAGCCACAGCCGGTCCAGGTCCCGCACCTCCCGCACCAGCTCGTCGAGCTTGCGGCGGCCGGTTTCCACGTCGCCCGCCTCGAGCAGGGCCCGGACGAGCCGCAGCCGCACCTCGACGGAGTTCTTCGGCGCCTGCCGCAGCTCGTCGGCCAGCGCGGCGGGCTCGGTGGCGGTGACGGTCGCGAGGAACGCCGCGGACGGGTCCGTCCCGTCCACCCTCGGCACCGGCAGCGCGTGCACCAGCGACGGCAGCGACTCGGCCGCGTCGAACGCCACGTCGATGCCGAACGAACGGCGCTCCGGGGTGAACTCGGCCGACGCGCCGGGCCTCGGCATGCCGTCCTCGGCGGCCAGCACCTCCCGCAGCACGCCGGTGAGCTGGTCCTTCATCTCCTCGGCGGAGGTGAACCGCGCCTGCGGTGCCTGCGCGGCGGCCCGCAGCAGGAACCGGTGGTAGGAGTCGTGCTCGGCGAGCAGCGGCTCTTCCGCCGGGTTCGGCAGGCGGTCGACGTAGGCGCGCTGGAAGTCGAACGGGAACGTCATCACCGCGAGCGTGCGGCCGATCGTGTACAGGTCCGACGCGATCGACGGGCCCGCGGTGGCGATCTCCGGCGCCTGGTAGCCGACCGTGCCGTACACGGCGCTGTCGTCGTCGTCCATGTGCCGGACCGCGCCGAGGTCGATGAGCTTCAGCTGCTCCTCGGTCTGGATCACGTTGTCCGGCTTGAAGTCGCAGAACAGCAGGTTGAGCGTGTGCAGGTAGCCGATCGGGGGCAGCATCTCCAGCGTGTAGGCGATGGCCCGCGACAGCGGCAGGCACGCCTCCGTGCCCTGGACGGCCCGCACGTCCTTGAGCATCTCTTTGATGGACTGACCGCCGACGTACTCCATCACGATGTAGCCGACCAGCGCGCCGGTGTCCGCGTCCGGGTGCTGCACGAAGTTGTGGATCTTGACGATGTTCGGGTGCTCCACCTCGGCGAGGAACCGCCGCTCGGCCACCGCCGCGGCCATGGCGTCGGTGTCGCCGGTGTCGAGGAGACCCTTCATCACCACCCAGCGGTCGGCGACCGCGCGGTCGAGCGCGAGGTAGATCCAGCCGAGACCGCCGTGCGCGAGGCAGCCGAGGACCTCGTACTGGTCGTGCAGCACCTCGCCGGGGGACAGCTTGGGGGAGAAGGAGAAGCGGCGGCGACAGGACGTGCAGAACCCCTCGGTGCGGCCGGGCTGGCCGTCGCGGCCGCGGCCGACCTTCGCGCCGCAGTTGCTGCAGAACCGCTTGTTCTCGGGGACCTTCGGGTGGGCGAGGATCGCGGACTTGGGGTCGCGGTAGGGCACGCGGGGGATCTCGACCAGACCGGCGCCGAGCAGGCCGCGGCTGGACGAGCGTGCCGAGCCGCGACGCGAGCTGGTCGTGACGGCGCCCGTCGACGCGGTCCAGCCGGTGGCGACCGAACCGGTGCGAGTGCTGACGGTCCGCGCGCTGTCCGCCTCGGTGTCCGGTGCGGCGGCCGCGGGCGCGGGGACGGGGGTGCCCTCCGGCGCCTCCAGCCCGCAGCTGTCGCAGAACCCGTCCTCGTCGAGCGTGCCCGCACAGCCCGGTCGCGGGCAGTTACCCGGGACCCCGGTACCCGCGGCGATCGACGCCGGAGTCGGGGGAGGAGGAGGGGACGGCGCCGCGGCGGGCGTGCTCGGGGTGGCGGCGGCAGCTCCGGCGGGGGCTTCCAGCCCGCAGGTGCCGCAGAAGCCGTCCTCGTCGAGGGTGCCGCCGCAGCCCGTCCGGGGGCACTGGGTCATTCGGTTCTCTCCTCGCGGGGCTGCGTCCGGTCCTGGATCGCCTGGCGGTAGCGGTTGAGTGCTCTCGTGGCCGCGGCCAGGTCGCACGGCGCCGTGAACAGGATCTGCTGTGCCTCGCCGTGCAGCCGCGCCAGCTCGGCGTCCTCCGCGTGCCCGAGGCGCGCGGCCTTCACCTGGTAGGCCTCCAGCCTGCCGCGCAGCTCGGCCCGCCGGTCGAGCAGACCGGTGATGGCCCGCAGCGCGGTCCTGGCGTTGGCGAGCGCGGTCGCGGCGACCCGGTCGAGGTCGTCGGCCTCCCGCGCCAGCACGTCCCAGCCCACGGCGCCGTACCGGTCCGTCAGCCGCCGCAGCCGGGCCCGCACCGTGGCCGAGCCCTGCTCGCCCGGCACGGGCAGGCCGGGGGCGGCGATCTTCTCCAGCACCGCGGGGTAGGTCTGGCGGGCGGTGGCCTCGACCGCCTCGATGTCCGACAGCACCGACTCGAGCGCGGTGAGCCGGGCCGTGAACTCGTCACGGACCCTGGCGAGCCCGGCCAGCCGGGTCTCCAGTGCGGCGATCCGCCGCTCGACGTCCGGCAGCGCGTCGGTGGCCTGGACGGTGAGCACGTCGGTGAGCACCATCTCGCGGGCCTTGTCCAGGTCGCGGCGGACCGCAGCCACCTCGTCGGTGGCCGCGCCGACCGACTCGGCCCGCACCGACACCGCGTGCAGCCTGCGGTCCAACGGGTCGAGCCTGCCGATGGCGGCCGACCACGCCGACTCGGCGGCCGCGAGCACGGCGGTGACCGTGTCGAACGCCTGCCGCATCCGCGACAGCAGCTCGGCGAGCGTGATCCGCTCGGTCACCTGCGCGGGCCCGGTCAGGCCCCGGCGCTCGATGGGGATCGCCTCGGAGTTCAGCTCGACGATCGGGCCGTGCAGGATGCCGGTCAGCTCCGCCAGCTCCTCGTCACCCGGCCGCGACCGGCGCGCCCGCACCTCCCGCGCCCGCGCGAGCAGGTCCCGGTAGGTCGCGAACTGCTCCCACAGCGTGGCCATCGCCGTGCGGGCCTCGGCCCACCGGGCCGCGGTCAGGCCGGTGAGCGCCGTGTCCTTGAGCAGCCGGTGGCCCGGGTGCGTGTCCATCTCGACGAGTGACTGGGCGATGCGGTCGTTGTCGCCCTGGACGGCCGCGAGCGCGCGGTCGACCTCGTCCCTGCTGAGCACGGTGCCGTCCACCGGTCAGGGCCGGTACGTCGCGGGCGGGGGCGACGCGGGGGTCTCGAGCAGATCCCGCAGCCACAGGTTGTAGATCTGCGTCCACCGGCCGCTGGTCCGCAACTGTTCGAGAACGGCGTTCACGAACCTGGTGAACTCCGGCGACTCCTTGGACATCGCCATGCCGTACGGCTCATTGGCCAACGGCTCGCCCACCACCTCGGTGAACGGGTCCTGTGCCCGGAGCCCGGCGAGGATCGTGTCGTCCGTGGACACCGCGTCGACCTGGTTCTGCTGCAGCATCACGAGGCAGTCGGTCCAGCCGTCCACCCCGATGCCGACCGGCCTGGGGTCGGTGTCCACGTTCACGATTCGGGCGATCGACGTGGAACCCTTGGCAGCACACACCTTCTTGCCCGCCAGCGACCGGATGCCGTCGAAGCCGGACTTCTCCTTGACGAGCACCCGCTGGCCCGCCAGGTAGTACACCGAGGAGAACTCGACGTCCTCGCGGCGTTCGCAGTTGATCGTCATCGTCTCCACGACGAGGTCGACGTCGCCATTCTTCACCGCGGGCACGCGCTGCGCGGAGGTGAGCACCTTGAACTGGATGGCCTCCGGATCGCCGAAGATCGCCTTCGCGATCTCCTTCGCCATGTCGATGTCGAAGCCCTGGAGCTGTCCGGTGGACGGGTCGCGGTACCCGAACTGGTAGGTGTTCTGGTCGACGCCGACGATCAGCTTGCCGCGTGCGTGGATGCGCTGCATCGCCGTGTTCGTCGCGAAGTCGCCCGGCGGGGGCGGCGGGCCGTCGGGGCGCAGGCTCGCGGTCGGCTCGCCGCAGCTCTTGTCCGTGCCCGGGGCGGGCAGATCGGACACCTCGGCGGCGCCCTTGGGCATGGGCGGCCCGACCGGCGCCTCCCGCCGGTCACCGACCTCGTCGGCCGACGTACACCCCACCGCGGCCATCGCGACGGCCGCGAGCAGCGCGGCGACCTTGGTCCGCTTCATCGGTACTCCTTGAGCCGCTGCCAGATCCCGGTCGCCGCGCCGGCCGCCGCCACCAGCGCCAGCACGATCACGCCGATCACCGTGCCGGTCAGCGCGTTGCTCGCCTGCCCGACCTCGTCCTCGAACCGCGCCTCGGTGGTGACGATCGCCTCGCGCAGCGAGTTGTCGACCGCGTCGAACTTCGTGGCCGCGCCGGTGTCGCCCGGGTCGATCGCGAGATCGACGGCGTCGAGGTACACACCGTCGTCGTCGAGCTGCCGGATCCGCTGGTGCACCTCGTGCCAGTCGTCCTGTGCGGCGCTCGCCGCGCGCACCGCGTCCCGCACGGTGCCGTCGGACGCCAGCTCCTGCGCTCGCCCGAGTAGTCCCCGGTCGCCCGCGAGCTGTCCGATCGCGTCCTGGTAGCCCTCCTCGAACTCCTTGCCGCTGCCGCGCGCGACGAGCGTCATCGTCTCGTCGCCGCGGGCGGCGAGTGCCGCGATCCTGGCCTGCGCCAGCACATCGGTCTGCTCGGAGCCGTGTTCCTGGCTCGCGTTCACGTTCGCCATCACCCCGATCGTCGCGACCAGCACCCACGCCAGCGACACGACGGCGGCGCCGGTCGCGACGAGGAGCCCGACGTTGAGGCGCCTGCGGGTCCGCCGCCGCACGTAGCGCTGCGCGAAGAAGAGCAGGACCAGCGTGATCAGACCGAGCACGACCTCCACGACCGGCAGCCTGGCCGCGCGGTCCTGGTCGGCGCGCAGCACCGCGGTCTCGTCGGTGTACAGCCGCTCCGCCGCGGGCAGCAGTTCCTCACGCATCAGGTTCGAGGCCGCGCGCTGGTAGGCGGCGCCCACCGGGAGCTTCTGGCGGTTGTTGGCGCGCGCGGTCTCCACGAGTCCGGTGTAGACGGACAGCTCGCGGGAGAGCACGGCGAGCGGGCCCCGCGGGTCGGCGAGGTCGGCCGGTTCCCTGGCCGCCACCGCCGTGGCGAGCGCGGACTCGGCCTGTGCGATGTCGGACTCGTACCTGGTGCGGACCTCGGCCCGCTCCAGTCCGCCGGCCAGGAACGCGCTGTTGGCGGTGGCGTCCGCGTCGGACAGCGACCGGTACAGGTCCTGCGCGGCGATCGACAGCGGGCCGCTGCGGGCGGTGAGGTCGTCGAGCGCCTTGGCGCGGCCCTGGACGGTCACCGCGGTGAACAGGCCGACGAGGATGCTCACCAGCACGAGCGCGACCGTGAAGACGACCAGCACGCCGGGCGTCGTCTTCGCCAGTTCGCGCAGCTCACCGACCCTTCCCGCGCGCTGGGAGGGCGGCGCGGCGTCGGTCCGCACGGGCGGGGGAGCGGTGGGAGCACTCACAGCACAGTCCCCCATAAGGCGATCGTCAACGCATGAACCTTTCGCACCAGCCCCCGACGGTGATCGTCAGCGTAGCTGTGGACCCGCTGGTGCCGTTGCCATTTCGCCGCATTCGGCCGACCGGGTTGACAACCGTTGCGTCTACCTCCACTATTTCACTACTTCATTAGTGAAAGGGTGTTGCTGGTGATCGACTTTCGTCTTGATCGCGGTTCCGGCGTCGCCACGTACCTGCAGCTCGTGCACCAGGTGAAGCACGCGCTGCGCCTGGGGGTCCTGCGGCCGGGTGACCGGCTGCCGACGGCGAAGGAGGTCGTCGACAAGTTGGCGATCAACCCGAACACGGTGCTCAAGGCGTACCGGGAGCTGGAACGCGAAGGGCTCGTGGCAGGCAAGCCGGGGCTCGGCACGTTCGTGCAGCGAACGCTCGGTGGCGCGTCGGTGACCGAGCACGCGCGGTTGCGTGACTCGCTGGCCGGGTGGGTGTCCGACGCCCGCACGGCCGGCCTGGACCCGGAGGACATCGAGGCGCTGTTCGCGTCCGTGGTGCTGGATTCGTTTCGCATAGGGGAGGACACGGCATGACCGCTGGCACAACGGCACTGGCCGCTACCGGTCTCGGCAAGAAGTACCGGCGCACCTGGGCGCTGAAGGACTGTTCCCTTTCGGTGCCGGAAGGCCGGGTGGTGGCCCTCGTCGGCCCCAACGGGGCAGGCAAGACCACGTTGCTGCACCTCGTGGTCGGCCTGCTCGCGCCGGACCAGGGCGACGTGACGGTGCTCGGCTCGTCGGCGGGCACCACGCGGACGCTGTCCCGCGTGGCGTTCCTCGCGCAGGACAAACCGCTCTACGACGGCTTCTCCGTGGCGGACATGCTGCGCTTCGGCGCCAGGACGAACCCGGGGTGGGACCAGGACATGGCGGTGCGCAGGCTCGCGTCGCTCGACATCCCGCTGGACCGCCGGGTCGGCAAGCTCTCCGGCGGCCAGCAGGCGCAGGTGGCGCTGACGGTCGCGCTCGCGAAGCGGCCCGAACTGCTCGTGCTCGACGAGCCGCTCGCCAACCTCGACCCGCTGGCCCGCCACGAGGTGATGCGCGGGCTGATGGCGGCGGTCGCCGAGAGCGGGATGACCGTGGTGCTGTCCTCGCACGTCGTGTCCGACCTCGTCGACACGTGCGACTGGCTCGTCGTGCTCAACGGCGGCCGCGTCCAGGTCTCCGGCGACATCGAGGACCTGCTCGCCGGGCACCGGCTGCTGACCGGTCCCGCGGAGCTGGCCGACGGCGTCGCAGGCCGGCTGGCGGTCGTCGACGACGACCGGACCGACCGGCAGGCCACGCTCCTGGTCCGCACGGGCGAAGGGCGGCCGCCGCTGGACCCGAGGTGGACCGACCGCGGCGTCAACCTCGAGGAGCTGGTCCTCGCGTACCTGCGGCGCCCGGACAGCGCGGCGCTGCCGAAACCGGCGCTGGCGAGGGCCTGAACGTGCGTCGGGCCTGGCTGGGGGTCACGCCCGGCAGCCATCGACAAGGGGCATCACAGAGGGGATATGAGACATGGTGTGGCTGACATGGCGGCAGCACCGCGCGCAGGTGCTGGTGACCGCCGGTTTTCTCGTGCTGGTGGGGGTGCTGCTGCTCGTGCACGGGCTCGGCGCCGACGGGCTGACGGGGGACGCGTTGACCGCGCGGTTCCAGTCGATCTACACCTACGTCAGCTGGCTGCCCGCGGTGCCGCTGGTCGCCGGGCTGTTCTGGGGTGCGCCGCTGCTGGCGCGGGAGCTGGAACGGGGCACGCACCGGCTCGCGTGGACGCAGTCGGTGACCAGGCGCCGGTGGCTCGCCACGAAACTGGGCTTGCTGGGGCTCGCGGTCACCGTGGCGGGGCTCCTGCTCGGCGTGATGGTGAGCGCCTGGCTGACCGCGTTCGACGGCGTCCGGTCCGCCGACCGGTTCTCCGACCCGGTGATGTTCGGCGCCACCGGGGTGGCCGGGGGCGTGTGGTGGCTGTTCGCGTTCGCCATCGGCACCGCCGCAGGCGGCCTGACCCGCAGGACACTGCCCGCGTTCGCGGTGACCATCGCGGTGTTCCTGACCGCCATGTTCGCGATGTTCGCGGTGTTCCAGGTGCGGGACCTCTACGCGGAACCGGAGCGGATGCTCGCGGAAGGGCCGCCCGCGGACGCTTTCGTCACCGACTCGGCGTTCGTGTCCCCGGCCGGTGTCGAGGTGTCCGGCGACGTGCCGGAGTGCGCCACGGCGGGCCGGGACACCTACCTGGACTGCGTCGACGAGGCCGGTTACCGATCTGTCCTGTACTACCAGCCCGCCGACCGGTACTGGCGGTTCCAGTGGACGGAGGCCGGGCTCCTGGCCGTCGTGTCGGTCCTGCTGGCGGGCCCGGTCGCCTACCGCGTGGCGCGGCGGCCGGTCTGATGCTGTGGCTGACGTGGCGTCAGCACCGCGCGCAGACCCTGGTGACGGTGGTGCTGATCGCGGGCGCGGCGCTGCTGCTGGTGCTCGACGCGGTGCCGTTCGTTCTGGTGAAGACGTTGCCCGTGGTGCCGGTGTTCGTCGGGCTGTTCTGGGGTGTGCCGCTGCTGGCGCGGGAGTACGAGCGCGGCACCGACCGTCTCGTGTGGACACAGTCGGTGCCGAGGTCGCGGTGGCTGGTGGTGAAGTTCACCGTCCTCGGCACCGCGGTCGTGCTCGCCGGGCTCGCGTTCGGCGCCGTGGTGCTCGGGTGGACGGCGTCGGCGGACGCGCCGGTCGACCGGTTCTCCGACGAGGTCTTCGGCGTCAGCGGCGTCGTGGCGGGCGCGTGGTTTCTCGCGGTGTTCACGCTCGGTGCCGCGTCGGGGGCGGTGCTGCGGCGGATGCTGCCCGCGATGGCGGTGACCACCGCGGTGTTCGCGGGGCTCGTGGTCGGCGCGTACCTGGCGCGTGGGCACTACGCGGAACCGGAGGTCGCGCTCTCCGGTGCGCACGGGATGGCGGTGCCCGCCGACGCGCTGGTCACCGGCACCGGGGTGGTCGGCCCGGCGGGTGACCTGCTGTCGTGGGACGACGCGATGAGCGCCTGCGCGGGCGCGGAACCGGTCGGCTGCATGCGTGACCGCGGCTACGAACAGCAGTACACCCTGTACCAGCCCGCGGACCGGTACTGGCGGTTCCAGTGGACGGAGACGGGACTGCTGCTGGTCATCGCGCTCGTCCTGGCCGGCGTGACCGCGCGCCAGGTGGTCAACCGGTCGCGATAGGCGCGCTGTGCCACCGCCACTCGGTCCTCAGTGGACGACCGGGTAGCTCGCCGCGGCCCGTGGCCCACAACAGGGTGCGCCACGGGTCGCCGGTCACCTCGACGTCCGGGAAGAGCCGGGCCAGGACGCGCTCGCACAGGTCGGCGGGCGGCGTCCACGGCACGCCGAGCCCTGCGGCGATGTCCGCGGTGTGCACCAGCACTTCCACGACACCCATCGCGGCGAAACCCTCCGCGTCGGCGAGGCCGAACACGTGGTACCCGCGTGCCTCCGGCGGGGCCGTGCGCACGGCCGCCGCGAGCAGCGCCCCACACGCGTCCACGACCTGCAGCAACCCGGCCGGGCCCGCGTCGGGATCGGCGAACAGCGCGACCTCCGGGCCGCCCTCGCGCCGCGCGCTCAGGGTGAACGGGTCGGGGCCCTGCTCCTCCTGCGGCGTGCGGGCGATCTGCGTCGCGTAGTAGAAGAGGTCGTCGGCGACGTGCTCGGCCGTCTCCCAGCAGGTCCACGACACGTCACCGGCCGGGGTGTCCCAACCGGACGGTGCGGCGGCGAGGGCGCCGACCGCGAGGCGGACGGACAGGGCGACGTCATCAGCGGTTACCGGCACAGCCGCGACCGTATCAAGCAGGGGTGACAAGACCGGACTCGTACGCGGCGATCACCAGCTGCGCCCGGTCCCTCGCGGCCAGCTTGCTCAGCAACCGCCCGATGTGCGTCTTCACGGTGGCGAGCCCGAGGTGCAGGTGCGCCGCGATCTCGGCGTTGGACAGGCCGCGGGCGATCAGCAGCAGCACCTCCCGCTCCCGCTCGGTGACCCCCTCGAGCCCGGCAGGCCCGGCAGGCCTGGCCGTGGTTTCCGGTCGCCTGGTGAACTCGGCGATCAGCCTGCGGGTCACGGTCGGCGCGAGCAGCGCCTCGCCCTCGGCCACCACCCGGATCGCCGAGAGCAGGTCCGCGGGCGGTGTGTCCTTGAGCAGGAACCCGCTCGCACCGGCACGCAGCGCCGCGTACACGTAGTCGTCCAGGTCGAACGTGGTCAGGATCAACACCCGCACCGCCGAGGTCGCCGGATCGCCGCAGATCCGCCGGGTGGCCTCGATGCCGTCCATCCTCGGCATGCGCACGTCCATCAGCACGACGTCCGGCAGCGTCCGGCCCGCCAGCTCGACCGCCGCCACCCCGTCCTCCGCCTCGCCGACGGCCGTGAACCCCGGCTCGGTCTCCACGAGGAGCCGGAAACTGCCGCGCACCAAGGCCTGGTCGTCGGCCACCAGCACCCTGGTCACCTCGGCAGCACCGCCTCGATCCGCCACCCGCCACCGGTCTGGGGGCCCGCCTCGAACGTCCCGCCGTACACCGCCACCCGCTCCCGCATCCCGATCAGCCCGTGCCCGCCCGGACCCCGTTCGACCCTCGGGCCCGTGTTGGTCACCTCGATCCGCACATTCTCCTCGGTCACCGCCACCGTGATCGCGCACCGGGTGGGTGCCGCGTGGCGGACCACGTTCGTCAGCGCCTCCTGCGCGATCCGGTACACCGAAAGGCCGATGCCCTCGGGCAATGCCCCGGTGTCGTCGAGCGACAGCGACACCGTGACCCCGGCGGTACGGGCCCGCTCGACGAGCGCGGGGATGCCGGCCGGGCCCGGCGCGGGTGCCAGCGCCGGACTGTCGACTTCGGACCGCAGGACACCGAGCAGGTGGCGCATCTCGGTCAGCGAGCCCCGGCTGGCCGCCTCGATCACCCGCAGCGCCTCACGTGCCTCGGCGGGCCGTGCCTCGGCGACGTGGTTGCCGATGCCCGCCTTCACGGCGATCAGGCTCATGTTGTGCGCCACGATGTCGTGCAGCTCCCGCGCGATCCGCAGCCGTTCCTCGGCCACCGCCTGCTCGGTGCGCCGCACCGCCTCGTCCTCGGCGTGCCTGCGCCGCTCGCGGGCGGCGAACCCGAGCGCCCAGCCGGTGACGAGCACGAGCCAGCCGAACGTGACGCCGAGCAGGCTGTCGCCCCACGGCTCGGTGAGCGCGTCCGTGAACCGGTCGAACAGCATCACCGCGACGGTCCCGGCGAGCCCGGCCGCGAGTGCGGGCACCGACCGCCGCCGCGGCGCCTCGCTCGCCACCAGGTAGAGCGCGATGGCGACGGCGGTGACCGGTGCGCCCATGGCCACGGTGGGGATGACCCCGGTCAGCATGGCGACGAGGGAGGCGGCGAGGCAGACCGCGTACGCACGCACGGGTACCAGTCGCCGCACGGCGATGGGGCCCGCGACGAACACGGCGACCACCACCGACACCCAGCGCGGCTCTGCGATGCCGTCCTGTGCGTTGGCGTCGAGGGCCGCGTAGACGACGACGGCGAGCAGTGCCGCGGCCACGACCACGTCGAAGGCGACGAGGTAGCGGGAGCGCAACAGTGTCAGCACGACCCGACGGTAACCGGCACACCGGGGCTGTGGCGTCCCACCACGGGTTGACCCGTGGTGGCTGGCGCCCGACCCCGGGCGGACGCGGAAGTCCGGCCCGCGGTCCGATGTGGCGGACGGGGGATTCGGAGACCGTTGACGCCATGCAGAACCAACCAGCGGCGCGGGCCCGCGCGCTCACCAAGGTCTACGGCGACGGCGATTCCCGTGTCGTCGCACTGTCCTCCGTCGACGTCGAATTCTACAGTGGACGGTTCACGGCGATCATGGGGCCGTCCGGCTCCGGCAAGTCCACGCTCATGCACTGCGTCGCGGGCCTCGACGCGCCCACGAGCGGCGAGGTGTTCCTCGGCGACGCGGAGCTCGCGGACATGACCGACAACCAGCTGACCGCGTTGCGCAGGGACCGCGTCGGGTTCGTGTTCCAGGCGTTCAACCTGCTGCCGACGCTGACCGCGTGGGAGAACATCACGCTCCCGCTCGACCTGGCCGGCCGCGAACCGGACCGGGAGCTGGCGGACGCGATCGTCGACGCCGTCGGGCTGCGCGACCGCCTGCACCACCGGCCCGCCCAGCTCTCCGGCGGTCAGCAGCAACGCGTGGCGTGCGCCCGCGCACTGATCACGAACCCGGACGTGGTGTTCGCCGACGAGCCGACCGGCGCCCTGGACTCCCGGTCCTCGGCCGACCTGCTGGACCTGCTGCGCACGAGCGTCGACCGGTTCGGCAGGACGGTGGTGATGGTGACCCACGAACCCGCGGCCGCCGCGTACGCGGACCGGGTCCTGTTCCTGGCCGACGGCCGCCTGGTCGACGAACTGACCGCGCCGACCGCGGACCGCGTGCTGGACCGCATGAAGCACCTGGAACGGGTGGCCGTCTGATGCTGCGGGCGATGCTGCGCGACCTGCGCGCACACAAGGGCCGGATCGCGATGACCCTCGTGGCGATCGTGCTCGGGGTGACGTTCGTGGTCGCGACACTGGTGATCTCCGACTCGACCGCCGCGTCGTTCACCGGCGCGGGCACGCGGTCCGATGTGGACCTCGCGGTCCGCGGCCCCGAGGAGCAGCCGATCCTGACACGTGCCGACGTGGACCGCCTGGCCGGCGTGCCGGGCGTGACCGGCGCGACCGGCGTGCTCGTCGCGCGGGCGGCGGTCGTGGGCACCGACGGCAAGATCATCCCCGGCCGCCACGCCACCGCGGGCACCGGCTGGGACGACACCGGCCGCTTCGCGCTGACCGAGGGCCGGGCGCCGGCACGCGGTGAGGCGGCGCTGTCGCGGTCGGCCGCGAGCGAGGCAGGCCTGACGCCGGGTGACGAGGCGAGGATCCTCCTGCCGGGTGGTCGCGAGACCCGTGTCGTGGTCGCGGGCACCTTCGACTACCGGACCCTGGGCGTCGAGTCCGTCCCGGAGGTGGCGTTCGCGGCGTCGGCCGCCGGGGAACTGCTCGGTGACTCCTACACCCGGGTCGAACTGGCGGCCGCACCCGGCACACAGGTGAGCGCGGCGGTCCGGCAGCTGACGACCGCACCGGGCCTGACGGTGAGCACCGGTGAGGAACTCGCGGCCGAGGCACGGGACGAGGCGGACTCGGCGGCGCGGTCGACGCGGGAGTCGCTGCTCGCGTTCGTGGCGGTGGCGCTGCTGGTGGCCATGTTCGTCATCGCCAACACCTTCACGATGCTGGTCACCCAGCGGGTGCGGCAGTTCGCGCTGCTGCGGGCGGTGGGCGCGAGCAGGCGGCAGGTCCGCCGCACGGTGTTGCTGGAGGCCGCGGCCCTGGGGTTCGCCGGCGCGACGGTCGGTGTGGTGGCGGGTGTCGCGCTCGGGCTGCTCGGCATGTGGGCCTTCACCCCGGCGGACGAGCCGGTCACCTACGCCGTGTCACCGCTGGCCGTCGGCATCGGCTACGCGGTCGGCATCGGCGTGACCGCGGTCGCGGCGTGGGGAGCGTCGCGGCGCGCGGCGGCCGTACCGCCGATCGCCGCACTCCGCCTCGACGCCACCTCGGGCGGCCCCGGCCACCGCGGCGGCCGGGTGCGCGCCGTGGCCGGGGCGGTGCTGCTCCTCGTCGGTGTCCTGGCTGTCGCGCTGCTCTCCGGCGAGGGCCTGAGCACGACAGAGCGGGTGCTGTGCCTGGCCGCCGGGGTGGTCGGCTGGCTCGGGGTGCTGCTCCTCGCGCCGCTGCTCGCCGCCGTCGTGCTGCGGCCGGTGGCGCGGCTCGCCGGGCGGCGGGGCGGGCCGGTCGCGCGGCTGGCGACCCGGGGCGCCGTCCGCGATCCCCGCCGCACCGCGGCCACCTCGTCGGCGCTGCTCGTCGGGCTCGCGCTCGTCTGCGCGTTCGCGACGCTGGGGGAGACCATGGTGTCGATGTCCGGCGCCGCCGTCCGGACCACGGTGCCGGCGGACGCCACCATCCTGCGCTCGGCGTCCGGGGACGACCCGCTCGGCGCCGACGTGCTCGACCGGGCCCGCGCGACCCCGGGCGTCGACCGGGTCGCCGCCGATCGGTACACCCTGGTCGGCATCACCCACGCCGGGGGCACCGGCCGCACCTCGGTGTCGGCGATCGAACCGGCCGGGTTCACCGGCGTGCTCACGCCCAGGATCGTCGAGGGGAGTGGTGACCTGCGGCGCGGGGTCGTGGTCGGCACCAACGAGGCCGCGATGCTCGGGGTGGGCCTCGGCGACGAGGTCGCGTTCGAGTTCCCCGGCGCGCCACCCGTGCGGCAGGAGATCGTCGGGATGATCGACACCATCGAGGGCCAGCCACTGTTCTACCTCGACGTCGACCGGGCACCGGCCGCGCTCCGCGACCGGGTCACCACCGTCTACGCGATGGGGGACGCGCGGGCGGCGCTCGACGCCGCGTTCCTGCACCGGCCCGACGTGGCGGTGACCGACCGGGAAGGGGTCCTCGCCGAGGGGATCGCCGAGTTCCAGCTACTGCTGTCGGTCATGTACGCGATGTTCGGGGCCGCGATCGTGATCGCCGTGTTCGGGGTGATCAACACCCTCGCGCTGTCGGTCATCGAACGGTCACGGGAGGTCGGGGTGCTGCGCGCGGTGGGGGCGACCCGGCGGCTGGTGCGGCGCACCGTACGGCTGGAGAGCATCGTGATCTGCGGGTACGGGGGCGTGCTCGGGATCGTGGTCGGGCTGCTGTTCGGCGCGGTCATGCAGCACGTCATGCTCGGCAACCCGCTGTTCGAATTCGGGGCGCCGATGCTGGTGGTGGTGATCTCGCTGGCCGGGATGGTGCTGGTCGGGGTGCTGTCGGCGATGTGGCCTGCGCGGCGCGCCGCGAAGACCGACGTCCTCACCGCCGTCAGGGCGGACTGACGGGCAGGATGCGGCGGGGCAGGCCGTGCGGGCGCGTCCTGGGCCGCCACTCCCTCGGGTAGCCCAGGGACACCTCCTCGAACGGCACCCCGTCGTACACCGTGCTCCTCGGGATGTGGAGGTGCCCGTACACCATGGCGGCGGTGTTGAACCGGGTGTGCCAGTCGGCGGTCAGCTCGGTGCCGCACCACTGGGCGAACTCCGGGAACCGCAGCACCATCGTCGGCTGCCGGACCAGCGGGTAGTGGTTCACGAGGACGAGCGGCACCGCGGGATCGCACTCCTTGAGCCGCCGCTCGGTCTCGGCGACGCGGGCCCGGCACCAGTCCTCGCGGGTCGGGTACGGGTCCGGGTGCAGCATGTACTCGTCGGTGCACACCACCCCCGTCTGGTGCGCGTAGGCGAGCCCGGACTCCTTGGTGTCGTGCCCGGCGGGCAGCCAGGTGTAGTCGTAGCCGAGGAACAGCGGCGCGATCGTCACCGGCCCGTCCGGGCCGTGCCAGGTCTCGTACGGGTCCTCGGGGGTGAGCACGTCCAGCCGCCTGCACAGCTCGACCAGCGCCTCGTACCGCTCGACGCCGCGGAGGGTGACGGGATCGTCGGGCATCGTCCACAGCTCGTGGTTGCCCGGCGCCCACACGACCCGCGCGAACCGCTCCTTGAGCAGCGACAGGACCCACGCGACGTCGGTGAGGCGTTCGCCCACGTCACCGGCCACGAGCAGCCAGTCCTGCGGTGACGCGGCACGCAGCTGTTCGACGACCTCGCGGTTCTCCTGGTAGGTCACGTGCAGGTCGGAGACGGCGACGAGGTTGCTCACGTGATCCACCCTAACGGTCGCGTTATGCCGGTTGCCCTACCGTGCAGTCGTTGGTGCCCGCTTCGCGAGGTTCCGACGGGATCGGTGACCTTTGGTGGAGAATGGACACCGACAACCGAACGAGGGGAGCTCGGGTGCGCGCACTGCCCGCATCGCTGGCCGGGATCGGAGCCGCGGTACTGCTGACCGCGACGCTCCTGACCGCGCCCGCCACCGCTCAGCCGACGACCGTGGCCGGGCTGCTCGCGCACTACTACGACCTCTCGGCGGAAGCCGAGCTCGTCAACGAGGAACTCCTGGTCGTCCAGGAGGAGCTCGCCGCCCACCAGAAGGCCTCCGCGGCCGCGGTCGAGGCCGCGGACGACGCGAAGGCCTCCGCCGACGCGCTCCGCGACAAGGCCACCGCCGCGCAGGACCTGGACCGGGTCGCCAACGCGTTGTCCTCGCGCCGCGACCTCGACGGGCTCACCGCGCTCGCCACCAGCACCAGCCCCGACGACCTCGTCGGCAAGCTGGAGGCGGCGACCCTCGCCGCGCACCTCACCGGCGGGCCCCGCAAGGGCGACGCCGCGCTCGAGGTGGCCGAGGACGCCGAGAAGAAGGCGGCCGCCGCCGAGTCGCAGGCGCAGGACCTCGAGGCGAAGGTCGCGGGCACCGCGGCCGAGGTGCGGCAGCGGCGTTCCGCGCTCGACGCGCAGATCGCCGAGGTGCGGACCGCGCTCGACAACCTCACCCCGGACCAGCGTTCCCTGCTCGAAGGCATCGAGGACTACGGCGGCGACGTCGTCATCCCGGGCGGCGACGCCGGGTCCGTGCTGGAGTTCGCGATCTCCCAGATGGGCAAGCCGTACCTGTGGGGCGCGGTCGGCCCCAGCTCCTACGACTGCTCAGGGCTCGTGCAGACCGCGTACCGGACCGTGGGCATCAACATGCCGAGGGTGTCCCGGCAGCAGGCCCAGGTCGGCAAGCGGGTCGACCGCTCGGACGTGCGTGCCGGTGACCTCGTCTTCTACGGCAACCCGGTCCACCACGTGGCGATCGTCGTCGACAGCGTTCGTGCGGTGCACGCGCCCAGTTTCGGGGAGAACGTCAAGATCGGCGGGATCGACAGCATCGGCACGATCGCGGTCATCCGGCGCATCGTGGGCTGACCTCGGCAAGCGACGAGGGTGCGGCCCATCGGGACCGCACCCTCGTCGTGCCGGGATCAGCGTCTAGTGCTTGCGACCGATGCGGAAGCCGTGCTTGCGCAGCTCGCCGACGTCCGTCGCGCGCAGAGCCTTCAACATCTCGTCCTCCTGGACCATCAACGGGTCCGTGCGCAGGTCCTTCCACAGCGACCAGCACAGGCCGACCATGATGATCGCGAACGGCGCCGCCACGATGATCGTCAGGTTCTGCAGACCGGACAACGCGTTGCCGCCGCCGTCACCCACCAACAGCATGACGATCGCGACCGCACCCATCAGCACGCCCCAGAAGACCACCACGGGCTTCTTCGGGTGCACCGAACCGCCCTGCGACAGCGTGCCCATCACGACCGACGCCGCGTCCGCACCGGACACGAAGAAGATCGACACCAGCACGATCACGAGTATCGCGGCCACTGTGGACAGTGGGAGGTGGGTGAGGAACGAGAACGTCATCACCTCGGACGTCGCCGACGGGTTGTACACCCACCTGCTCGGGTCGAACAGGTCGGCGGCCGAGCCGCTGGCCAGGTCCGCCGACGAGACACCTTGCGCGGCAAGGGCTTCCCGCTGCTGCTGGATCGCGGCACCACCGAAGATGGCGAACCAGAACAGGCTCACGACGCTGGGCACGAGGATCACGCCCGCCACGAACTGCCGGATCGACCGGCCGCGGCTGATCCGCGCGATGAACATGCCGACGAACGGCGTCCACGAGATCCACCACGCCCAGTAGAAGATCGTCCAGCTGCCGAGCCAGCTGCGCATCTCCTCGCCGCCGGTCGTACCGGTCCGCCCGGACATCTCCGCGAACTCGCGCATGTAGTCGCCGATGGCGCCCGGCACGAGGTTCAGTATCAGCACGGTCGGGCCGACGACGAACACGAACGCCGCCAGCACGAACGCCAGCACCATGTTGATGTTCGACAACCACTGGATGCCCTTGGCCACCCCCGACACGGCCGAGGCCACGAACGCGATCGTCAGCACCGCGATGACCGACACCAGCAGCATCGTGCTCGCCTCGCCGACCCAGCCGACGTAGGCCATGCCCTCGCCGACCTGCAGGGCACCGAGCCCGAGTGACGCCGCCGAACCGAACAGCGTGGCGAAGATCGCCATGATGTCGATCGCCCTGCCGAGCGGGCCCTCACTGCGCTTCTTGCCGATCAGCGGCGCGAACACCGAGCTGAACAACTGGGTGCGGCCGCGGCGGAACGTGCTGTACGCGATGGCTAGACCCACCACCGCGTAGATCGCCCACGGGTGCACGGTCCAGTGGAACAGCGTGGTCGCCATCGCCTGGTGCACCGCCTCGTCCGAGGCGGGGCCCGCGGAGCCGGGTGGCGGGGACATGAAGTGCGTCAGCGGCTCCACGACGCCGAAGAACATCAGTCCGATGCCCATGCCCGCGCTGAACATCATCGCGATCCACGACACGGTGCGGAACTCGGGTTTCTCCCTGTCCGCGCCGAGCGGGATCCGGCCGTACCTGCTGATCGCGAGCCCGATGGCGAACAACACGAAACCGCTTGCCACGAGCACGAACGCCCAGCCACCGTAGGGGATGACCCCCTCGTTCAGCACCGCGCCCGCGACACTGATCATCGATTCGGTACCGAACACGCCCCAGCCGAGGAAGGCGAGCATCAACGCGGCCGCGATACCGAAGACCCATTTGTCCGTCCGAGGTGGGCGATCGGCTGCCACCTCGATCTTTTCGGTGTCAGCAAGGACTTCTGTATCTTGTCGCGGACCTGTATCCGCTAGTTCTCGAGCGTCCGTATCCATACCAGCGCATGCTAACCGGTTGGTCAATTTTGGACACGTCTCACCCGGTGGTGGTGAGCAACGGTTGGGTCTCGACCCGGCCGCGCCGCGTCCGCTCCGCCCAGCGTACGGCCGGACCCATCGCGGCGCCCGCCGTGACGAAGACGGCACCGAGCAGCAGCCAGCCCGCGGTGCCCCACCCGAGCACCACCGTGGTCACGAGCAGCGGCCCGAGCATCCTCGCGACGGTGAACCCGGATCCGAAAAACCCCTGGTACTGGCCGTGGCGGCCCTCCGGCGCGAGCCCGAAGCTGATCTCCCACGCGCCGCTCGCCTGCATCATCTCGGCGGCCGCCTGCAGGCCCGCGGCGACGACGAGCACCCCCACCGCGGCCCATGCGGGCGCGCCGAAGCCGGACAGCGCGAACACCACGCACGCCGCGAGAAGTGTCACACCGGCGAACCGCATGAATCGTAATGCGCTCGCAAGGTTGGTCACCTTGTTCGCCACCCGCACCTGGAACAGCACGACGGACACCGTGTTGAGCACCAGCAGCAGCGACACCGTCCACCCGGGAGCGTTCGTCCGCGCCACGATCCACAGTGGAATGGCGAGCGTGATCAGCGGGATGTGCAGCTGCAACACCATGTTCAGCGCGGACACGACCGCGTAGGGCCGGTCGCGCAGCACCGCGAGCGCCGGTTCACCGTGTGCCGTGGCCGGGGTGGGGGCGACGACCGGCAGCCGCAGCAGCACGAGCGCCGAGACGACGAGGCTGACCGCGTCGACGGCGAACACCGCGAGGTAAGCCACCTCGGTGTCCGCCTGCAGCGCGAGCCCGCCGAACCCGGCACCCACGGCGATGCCCGCGTTGATCGCCGCCGCCAGCACGGCGCGCACCTTCGTCCGCTCCTGCGCGGGCACGAGCCCCGCGAGCAGTGCCTGCCTGGCCGCGTTCAGTCCACAGAGGGCGGTCGAGTACAGGCACGCCACGAGCACGAACGGCACGAAGTCCCGCACGAACAGGAACAGCACCAGTGCCGCGGCCGTGCACAGGGCCAGCAGGATCGCGATCCCGCGCGGCCCGCGCCGGTCGGCAAGGTGCCCGAGCGGCACGCCGGTGAGGAACCCGACCGCCCACCCGGCCGTGAGACCGAACCCGACCTGCGTCGGCGACAGGTCCACGATCCGGGTGAAGTACAGCGCCGAGCACACGAGGTACCCGCCGAGCCCGATCGAGTCGGTCAGCTGCGCGACCGCGAGGGGCCGGCTCGGGCCCGGAGGCGGGAGGTAGCGCGTCATGCACTCAATCTAGGAAGCCGATTGGTCGTATAGAAGATCCAATAACGACTATCCTCACTGGGCCAATGTAGGATGACCCGGTGGAGTTCCACGTCAGCCTGGCCGGGCGCGGTGACCTGTCCGCCCGGATCTACCGGCAGCTGCACGACGCGGTCATCGACGGCCGCCTGCGCTCCGGTGAGAAGCTGCCGCCGACCAGGGAACTCGCCCGCCAGCTCGCCGTCTCGCGCAACACCGTGGCGCTGGCCTACGAGCGGCTGACCGCCGAGGGCTTCCTCGTCGGCCGGGTCGGTGCGGGCACGTTCGTGTGCGCCACCCCGCCCGCCCTGCGGGCCGAACACGCGACCCGCGCGGGTGCGGTGCCGCCCCGGCCGGTGTGGCGGGACCTGGCCGTGCCCCCGGTCCGTGACGCGCCGCCGCCCGCGTACGACTTCCGCGTCGGTGTGCCGGATGTGCGCCGCTTCCCGATGGCGGCCTGGCGCAGTCAGGTCGCGCGCCAGCTCCGGGACGTGCCCGTCGAGGAGACGCTGTACGGCGACCCGGCCGGGCACGCCGGGCTGCGGTCCGAGATCGCCCGGCACATCGGCCTGTCCCGGTCGGTGCGGGTGCCCGCCGAGCAGGTGCTGGTCACGAGCGGTACCCAGCAGGCGCTCGACCTCGTGGCGCGGGTGCTCCTCGCGCCGGGCGACCGCGTGGCCGTCGAGGAACCCGGCTACGCGCCTGCCCGCGAGCTGTTCGCCTCGCACGGCGCCCGCGTGACCGGCGTGCCGGTCGACGCGGAAGGTGTTGTGGTGCACGAACTTCCGGACGACACGCGCCTGGTGTACACGACGCCGTCGCACCAGTTCCCGCTCGGCCCGCCGATGTCGCTCGGCAGGCGGACCGCGCTGCTCGAGTGGGCGCGGGACGTGGGCGCGGTGGTGGTCGAGGACGACTACGACAGCGAGTTCCGCTTCGCCGACCGGCCCCTCGAATCGCTGCACAGCCTCGACCGCGGCGACCGGGTCCTGTACGTCGGGTCGTTCTCGAAGACGATGCTCCCGATGCTGCGGCTGGGGTTCGTGGTCGCGCCGCCGTCGCTGTTCGCCGCGCTGCGGTCCGCGAAGCGGCTGGCGGACCTGCAGACGGAGACCACCACGCAGGGCGCCATGGCCGGGTTCATGGCCGACGGGCTGTTCGTGCGGCACCTGCGCCGCGCGACCCGCGAGTACGCGGCGCGGCGGGCGCTGATCCTGGCGGTGCTACGGCGCGACTTCGCCGACCGCCTCGAGGTGGTGCCGTCGACCGCCGGGCTGCACCTCGCGGTGTGGCCGGCGGGCGAGGTGGACGTGACCGAACTGGTCACCCGCGCCGCGGCGGCCGGCGTGGGGGTGGCGGACCTGGCGGAGTACCACGGGTTCGGGCCCGGCAGACCCGGGCTCGCCCTGGGTTACGGGCTGATCGAACATGACCGGATCGACGAAGGCCTGCGAGTGTTGGGTGAGGTGTTGTGAGCGGAACGAACCAGGGGACACCGCGCGTGTCACTGGAGACGGTGCTGACCGGGGCGGCCGCGGCGCGCGCGCCGTTCGCGGCGACCACGGCGGACCTGCGTGCCGCCGCGCTGCGGCGGGTGGCCGACGTGCTGGACGGGGCCGCGGGTGAGCTGGTGCCACTCGCGCACCGGGAGACCAACCTCCAGGAGCAGCCACGCCTGTACGCCGAGCTGGAGCGGACGACGTTCCAGCTGCGGCTGCTCGCCGAGACGATCGTCGAGGGTGGCTACCTGTCGGTCACCCTCGACTCGCCCGACACCTGCTGGCCGGCGGGCGGCCGGGCCGACCTGCGGCGGATGCTGGTGCCCGTCGGGCCGGTCGCGGTGTTCGCGGCGTCCAACTTCCCGTTCGCGTTCAGTGTCGCGGGCGGGGACACGGCGGCCGCGCTCGCCGTCGGCTGCCCGGTGGTGCTGAAGGCGAATCCGGGCCACCCGCTGCTGAGCGACCGCGTCGGCGAGCTGGTGACCGGTGCGCTGGCCCAGGCCGGCCTGCCGGACGGCGTGTTCGGGGTGGTGCACGGCATCGACGAGGGCCGGGCGCTGGTGCTGGACCCGAGGATCAAGGCGGGTGCGTTCACCGGCTCGCTGCGGGGCGGCCGGGCGCTGTTCGACCTCGCCTGCTCGCGGCCGGAGCCCATCCCGTTCCACGCGGAGATGGGCAGCGTGAACCCGGTGTTCGTGACCGCGTCGGCGGTGCGGGAACGGGCCGAGGGGATCGCCGAGGGCTACGTCGGGTCCTACACGCTCGGCGCCGGGCAGTTCTGCACGAAGCCGGGTCTGGTGTTCGTGCCGTCGGCGGAGGCGGCGGACTTCGAGTCGCACGTGGCCGCCGCGCTGGCCGGGCACGTCGCCGCGCCGCTGCTGAACGACGGGATCGCGGGCCGGTACGCCGAGGGCCTCGACGCGCTGCGGTCGCACCCGGCCGTGCGGGTGCTGGTGGCGGGGGAGGGCGTCGCGCCCACGCTGCTCGGCTGCGACGCCGCGGACTTCCTCGCCGCCAGGTCGGAGCTGCTGGTGGAGTGCTTCGGCCCGACCTCGATGGTGGTGCGGTACTCGTCGGCGGACGAGCTGGTGGCGTGCGCGCGGGCGTTCACGGGCGAGCTGACGGCGGCCGTGCACGGCTCGCTCGCCGACGACGAGGTCGAGCCGCTGGTCGCGCTGCTGACCGAACGGGTCGGTCGGGTGCTGTGGAACGGCTGGCCCACCGGGGTGTCGGTGACCTACGCGATGCAGCACGGCGGCCCGTACCCGGCCACCACCATGCCAGGGCACACCTCGGTCGGCACCACCGCGCTGCGCCGGTTCCTGCGGCCGGTCGTCTACCAGAACATGCCGCAGGCGCTGCTTCCCGAGGTGCTGCGTGACGGCAACCCGCTCGGGGTGCCGCGTCGGGTCGACGGGGTGCTGAGCCGCTGACCTCCCGGTTACCGCCCCACCGCGTAGCCCTGCATGCCGCGGGGGTTGGCGGCTGCCTTGAGCAGCCCGGTCTCGGTGTCGCGGGAGATCGCCGACATGCGGCCGAGCGACCAGCTGTCGACCACCTCCACGTCGTGACCGCGCCGCCGCAGCTCGTCGGCCGCGTCCGCCGCGCGGGCCTCGAGCAGCAGCTGCGTACCGGTCTGCCGCGGCCAGAACGACGACGCGAACGCGGTCGTGTGCCAGGCCGGCGAGTCGATCGCGGCCTGCAGGTCCATCCCGTGCACGGCGTGGTTGAGGAAGAACGCCACCTGCCACTGGTCCTGCTGGTCGCCGCCGGGTGTGCCGAACGAGAGCTGCACGCCGTCGCGGGTCGCGAACGACGGGGACAGCGTGGTGCGCGGCCGCTTGCCGGGGGCGAGCGTGTTCGGCAGGCCCTCCTCCAGCCAGAACATCTGCGCCCGGCTGCCGAGGCAGAAGCCCAGCGCGGGGATGGTCGGGGAGCTCTGCAGCCAGCCGCCGGACGGGGTCGCGGAGATGACGTTGCCCCACCGGTCGGCCACGTCGATGTGGCAGGTGTCGCCGCGGGTCGTGCCCTGCGGGGAGACCTCAAGCCCACCCAGCGTCGGCTCCCCGACGCCGGCCCCGGCGGGCCCGGCAGGCGCACCGCCTTCGAGCACGTAGCGGGGGAGTCTGCCGAGCCCGTTGCGCGACGCGGCGCCGGCGTCGGCGCCCACGAGCCGCGCCCGTTCTGCGACGTACGCCGGGTCGAGCAGCGCGGTGATGTCGGCGCCGTCGCCGAAGTTCGCGTCCCGGTCGGCGAAGGCCAGCTTGGTGACCTCGACGACGCGGTGGATCTCGTCCGCCGACGCCGGGCCGGGGTGGTCGCCCAGCGCCTCCAGCATCGCCAGCTGCTGCAGCAGGACCGGACCCTGGCTCCACGCGCCGACCTTGTGGACCTGCCAGCCGAACACGTCGCGGCTCACGGTCGGCTCGTAGCCCGGCCGCCACGCCGCGAGGTCGGCGCCGGTCAGCAGCCCGCTGTGCGGGTGGCCGGTGTCGTCGACGATCTCCGTGCGGCAGAACGCGTCGATCGCCTCGGCGACGAACCCCTCGTACCAGGCGGTGATGGCCGCGTCGAGCTGCGCCTCCCGGTCGCCGCCCCCGGCCTCTGCCTCGTCGACCAGCCTGCGGTAGGTCGCCGCGAGCGCGGGGTTGCGGACCAGCCCGCCGGTCTTCGGCGTTGGCAGCCAGAGGTCGGCGGAGGTGGGCCAGTGGGTGCGGAACAGTTCCTCGACCGTGGTGATCGTGTCCACCACGGCCTGCGCGACCGGGTGGCCGTGCTCGGCGTACCCGATGGCGTAGCCGAGCACGTCCCGCAGCGGCAGGGTGCCGTGGTCGCGCAGCAGCGTCAGCCAGGCGCCGACCGCGCCCGGCACCGTCGCCGCGAGCAGCCCGGTGCCCGGCACGAGGACCAGCCCCAGCTGCCGGAACCGCTCCGTCGTGGCGGCGGCGGGCGCGACCCCCTGTCCACACAGGACGCGCGGGGTGGGGTCGGTGGCCGTGGTGAAGATCGCGGGAACCTCGCCACCAGGCCCGTTCATGTGCGGCTCACACACGTGCAGCGTGAAGGCGGCCGCCGCGGCCGCGTCGAAGGCGTTGCCGCCACGTTCGAGGACCGCCATGCCCGAGGACGATGCGAGCCAGTGGGTGGAGGCCACCATGCCGAAGGTGCCCGCGAGTTCGGGACGCGTAGTGAACACGACGTTACGTTTACGGGATGCGACGGGCCGGGGGCAAGGTCAGCCACCTCACGTAGCCCCGCGGCCCGTACCCTGACGTGGCGACACGTCGACTCCCGGTACCCCCTGCGGGTATGGTGGTGGTTGGACGAGGGAAACAGCGGAAAGGGACGTCGGATGCGGGGCTACACCAGCGACAAGGACGGCTACCTCAAGCGCCTCCGCCGCATCGAGGGCCAGATCCGCGGCCTGCAGCGCATGGTCGAGAACGACGAGTACTGCATCGACGTGCTGACCCAGATCTCGGCGGCCACCAAGGCCCTGCAGGCGGTCTCGCTCGGGTTGATGGACGAGCACCTGAAGCACTGCGTCGCGCAGGCGCTGGTCGATGGTGGCAAGGACGCGGACGAGAAGGTCCGCGAGGCCAGCGAGGCCATCGCCCGGTTGGTGCGGTCCTAGGGCCTGTATCGAAGTCGGTCATAGCCATTCGTTGATGGCGGCGATGTGGACGGTGGCTTCGTAGCGGACGGCGAGTTTGTCGAACCGGGTA
>NZ_JACHJQ010000006.1:0-257597 GCF_014203735.1 Actinophytocola algeriensis
GGGTTCCCGGTGAGAACAGCCCGGAGGCGTTCTACCTGAAGCTCGGGTTCCGGTTGACCGGAGAGGTGGACGACGGCGAACTGGTGGGCGAGCTTGAACTGTGACTTCCACCCTTGGCAAGCGCCAGTCGCTACCTGGCGCGCTGCTCAACGACCGCCGCCGGTCGCAACGCGGCACGAGAGGACGTCCGGGTTGATCCGTGTGTGATGAGCGGTGCGGTGGGTCCCTACTCTTGTGCCGTGGTGGTGGCGGAAGATCGGCTTGTCGCGGTGATGACCGCGCCGCTGGATTCGATCGTCGATGGTGACGTGCGGGTGCTTCCTCCGGCCTTGGCGGTGCGGAAGTGGCGTCTGCCGGAGGGTGACCTCAGGGCATTGGCCGAGTGGGGGCTTCCGCGGGACGTGCTCATGACACCCCGTTCGCAGGTGGAGTCCGAACCTGTGCTCGTGCCGAACGTGGCCGGGCCGGTGGAGAGCCGGCTGATCACGCCGGAGGATCGGCTGTACCGGCTGGGGAGGTGGGGCGGTCACGACCGCACGCCGTGGATGGGCGCCGTCGCCGGCGACGGCCGGGTCCTGGCGATCCGCGACAGACCGATGACAGCCCAGGACCTGCATCCGGCTCTGCGGGAGGTTCATCGCGACCTGTACCACCCGGCTGTGGACTTCATCAACTCATCGGTGGCGCAACTGGTCGAGATCAGTTGGCGCTGGCGTGCCGCGCTGCGCATCCTCCGGACGCTGGAACCTCCCCCTGGCGCCGCACCGCCTGACGCGCACGAAGCCTTCGACAACCGAGTCAGCGCAGCTGAGCGGATCGTCCTGAAGCACATCGAGGAGATCGACAGCCACGTCCGCCTGGATGATCCCGCCTCGCTGTGGGTTCAGGTCGTCACCGATCCGGGATATTAGGGCCGGGCCGCGTCGAACGCCGTCCGCGTCAAACCGCGACATCGGCCGATGAGCCGCGACCGCGAAGGAAACCCACTCGAACGCTGGGACAGGCAGTCGAGGCAAGCGGGTTTCCATCGGAACAGGAAGCTCGACGAGGTCATTGCCCTGCTGGACCACGACGACATGGCGGTTCGAAGGCGCCGTCATCGGCGGAGGCCGCCGCCGTCAGCTGAGACACAGCGGGGGAACCGACACCAGTCGGTTCCCCCGCGCCGCGTCAGTTCTTCATGCCGTGTTCGATCGCCTCGATGATCCTCGGCCGCAGTTCGGCGACGCTGATGATCGCGTCCACCGAGCCGACCTCGACCGCGCGCTGGATGCTGTGCACGCGGTCGAACTCCGCGGCCACCTCACCGACCTTCTCCGCGCGGACCGACGACTGGACCTCGGTCAGCCGGGCGTTCAGCGACGCCCGCTCCGCACCGCTGGCCGCCGCCACCCTGGCCTGCAGCTCGACCACGCGCGGGTCGGTCGCGGTGCGGTTGTTCACCTCGCCGGAGAACACCACGGCCGCGGCCGGGGCGCCGCCGAGGACCGACGCGAACGAGCCCTCCAGTGCGAGCACGGTCATGTTCGGGTTCAACGCCTTGGAGAACACCACGAACGCGCCGCCGTGGTAGCGGGAGATGACGCAGAACACGATGGGGCCGTCGAAGTTGACGATCGCCCGGCCGATCTCCGCACCGTACTCCAGCTGCAGCTTGCGCATCGACTCCGGGGAGCCGTCGAAGCCGGACAGGTTCGCCAGCACCACCAGCGGCCGGTTGCCGGACGCCGAGTTGATCGCCCTCGCGGTCTTCTTCGACGACCGGGGGAACAGCGTGCCCGCGGTGTAGGTGTCCGGGCCGTCCGTGGGCGGGAAACCGCGCCGCGACACGGAACGTGACTCGATGCCGACCAGGCACACCGGCCAGCCGCCGATGTGGACGTCCTGCACCGCGGCGGTGTCGGCGTCGGCCATGCCCGCCCAGCGTTCCAGCACCGGGTGGTCCTGGTCGGACAGCGCACGCATGACGGTCCGGATGTCGAACGGCTTCTTGCGGTCCGGGTTGTGCTCGGCGGAGAAGATCTGGCCGACCGTGGCGAAGTCGCCGAACGTGTGCGGGAAGCCCGACACGTCGCGGTTGTCCGGGTCGTTCGTGGTCGCCTGGCGTGGCGCCGACTCCCCGGGCACGACATAGGTGTGGTCGTAGTGCGCCATCAGCACCTCGCGGGCCGCGGGCAGGCTGGGCGCCCAGTACTGCGCCTGCCCGTTGGGGCCCATGACCCGGTCGTAGCCGCCGATGCCGAAGTTGTCCTCTGCCGACACGCCGCCGGAGAAGTCCAGCGACTGCTTGCCGGTGAGCACCATCGCCGAGTCCGGCGTCATCACGAGGATGCCCTTGGTGTGCATGAGCATCGTCGCCTCGGCGTTCCAGTACGGCTGGGCGCCGACGGTGATCCCCGCGACCACGATGTTGATCTCGCCGCCGTCCTGGGTGAACTCGACGATCCGCTTGAGCGCGGCCGCGACCCAGTCCATGTTCTCGACACCCGACGACATCGAGATCTTCGCGCCGGCCGACAGCGCGAACCACTCGAGGGGCACACGCATCCGCTCGGCCAGGTCGAGCGCCGCGATCACGCGCGCGCACTCCGGTTCCGCGAGCGCGCCGAGCGCCTTGGTCGGGTCGCCGAGCAGCACCACGCGGGTGATGCCCTCCGGGTGCCGTTCGGTCGGCGTGCTCACCACACCGGCGACGATGCCCGCCGTGTTCCTGCCCTTCGGCCGGTCCACCGGCACGAGCGCGCCGGACTCGTCGAGGTCGTGCTCGACGAAGCCGCCGTCCTGGCCCGCGAGCATGCCGGTCAGCTCGTACGGGTAGACGTTCCCGCGCCGGGCCGCACGCAGCACCTTCTGCCGGTAGTCGTCGACCGGCTCGACCGGCTCCGACAGCGGCGGGCCGACGTGCAGACGCGCGCCGTGCCCCGGGTCCAGGGTGATCCGCACGGCGATCTCGGTCAGCTTGCCCGCCGCCGTGCGCACGCGGACCAGGAACTGGACCTCCTCCAGCCCGGCGCCCGCGGTGGTCGGCTGGATGCGCTGGACCAGCGTGTGGAGCTCGTCGTGGGTCAGCTCGGTCGGCGGCCAGACGTACATCATGATCCGGTTGGTGTCGAACCGCTTGTTCTGCGGCCGCTGCGCCTGGATGTTGCGGATCGCGTCCAGGCACGTGGTGACCGCGTCCTCCAGCGCGGGCAGCGCGACCAGCCGGCCATCCGCCTCCCGCAGCGGTGTCATGTCGCGGATCTGGCCCATCGCGACGAGCCGCTCGTCGGCCGGGTTGCTCTTCGCGACGGCCTTGAACAGGTAGATCTCCTCGTCGGCCGACGGCAGGCGGGTGAGGTCGAACTCGCGCAGCCGCTGCAGCTGCAGGCGCTGGGCGATCTGCGGGTGCAGGCCGCGGATCAGGCGGTCCTCAGTGAAGCCGGAGCCGTCGCGCCGGAAGGTGAAGTGGTGGTGCATGACCGCGCCGCCGGTGCCCGCGACGGTGGTGATGACCCGGTGGACACAGCCGGGCAGCTGGTGCTCGGCCAGGATCTCGCCGAACCGCACCGCCATCGCGTCCACGTCCGGCTGGCCCTCCCACCGGACGTACAGGTCGGCGACGAGCCCGTCCTCACCGCGATCGGCGGCGTACGTGGCGAGCGCGGCGACGGCGCCTGGCAGGGCGGTGATGTCGACTGCGGTGGTGACCAGCGGGGTCACGCCGTCCGAACCACTGTGCTCTGCGCCGAGGAACCGGCAGCCGGCGACGTCCCGGACGGCGACCCCGGACAGCCTGCGGTTGCCGTAGTAGCGGCGGGTCAGCACCTCGAGCAGCGGCGCGTGGTCGCGGCCCTGCCGTCCGATCCGCTGGCCGATCAACCGGACCAGCGGCTGGGCGCCCGCCATCATGGCCTGGATCCGCTCCGCGCGGTCCGGCGCGTCCGGGTTGTGGTCCAGGTAGCGCAGCTCGTCGCGCACGGCGGCGTAGACCTTCGCGCGGTTGCGGCGCAGCAGCGGCTGGGCGAACCAGCGGAACACCACGCCGCGGGACAGGTCCGACACCGCGGGGAACCGCACCTGCGTGGCCTCGACCAGGTGCTCCAGGGTCAGACCCGCGCGCTCGCTCAGCGACTCGACCGGCGACGCCCCGGAGAGCCACTGCCGCAGCATCTCCGACACGATCGACACGTTGGCCGACATCCGCTGCTGTGCCAGGAAGATCCGGAAGACCGCGGACTCGAGCGCGGGGGTGCGGTCCAGATCGGCAACGCCGTAGTGCGCGAGGACCTGCCGCAGCCTGGTCTGGAACGCCTCGGTCACCCCGGCACGTTCGACGTCGAGGCTCTGCAGGTAGCTGTGGAAGTACTCGCGCGGGCTGTGCACCGGGCTGCCCGGCTCGACCTCGATCTCGCCGCCCGGCTTGTTCCTGGACAGCTCCGACAGGTCCGCGAACACGGTCAGCAGGTCCAGCTCGCCGTCGAGGGGCCGCCCGCCCAGCTCGGCGCGCGCGGCCAGGTAGTCCACCAGCGCCCGCTTGCTGTCGTACCGGTCGCCGACATCGGAGCTGTCGAACCCGAGCAGCACGCTGCGCAGGTCCTGCAGGCAGCGCTCGACCCGTTCGGCGGCGGACACGTCGACGGGGGCGGCGGGCAGGTCGATCTCGACGGTCTCCTCGGCTACCGCCGCGTCGGCCTCGCCGTCCTCGTCGGCGAGCGGCTCGAGGCGCATCAGCGGCGCCCCGGTCTCGACCTGGCTGCCCACCGACACGGGGCACTCGCGGACCCTGGCGCGGAACGGTGCGCGCAGCACCGTCTCCATCTTCATGCTCTCCAGCACCAGGATCGGTGCGCCCGACTCGACCTCGTCGCCGACCGACAGCGGTGTCGCCACCACCAGCGCGGGTGCGGGCGAGCGGACGACGCCGCCCTCGTCGCGGCTGATGCGGTGGGTGACGCCGTCGACCTCGACCAGGTGGATCGGGCCGTGCGTGGCGGAGGTCAGGCGGAAGCGGTGCCCGTTGACCACGATGACGCCGCTGTGCGCGTCGAACTGCTCGACCTCGACGTCGGCCGTGTGCACGGTGTCACTGGAGCCGCCGGCCGACACACCGACGCGGAACCGGCTCTGGCCGGTGCGCGCCACGCTCACGCGGTAGCCGACGCCGCGGAGCTTGAGGTCCAGCGGACGGCCGCTCTCGTGCTGCACCTGCGGGCGGCCGCCGTGCGCGGTGGACAGCAGTCGCTGGACGCTGACCTCTTCCTCGTCCTGGTAGGCCTCGATGGCGGCGGCGGCCAGTGCGATCGCGGAGTGCCGGTGGGTGACCAGGCGGCCCTGCTCGCGGACGCGGTCGATCCAGCCGGTGTCGGCGCTCGCGTCGATCACCTCGGGCTGGTCGAGCAGGTCGAGCACGAAGCTCTTGTTGGTCGCGCCGCCGTCGATGATCACGGTGGTCTCGGCCATCGCGCGGCGCAGCCTGCCGAGCGCCTCGTTGCGGTCGCGGCCGTAGGCGATGATCTTCGCGATCATCGAGTCGAAGTCGGCGGGGATGGTGTCGCCCTCGCTGACGCCGGTGTCGACGCGGATGCCGGGGCCCGCGGGCAGCACCAGCCGCGCGATGCGGCCGGGTGACGGGGCGAAGTCGCGGTCGGGGTCCTCGGCGTTGAGCCGGGCCTCGACGGCGTGGCCGAGCTCGGCGGGCTGCGTGCCGGTCAGCTTGCCGCCGTCCGCGACGTGCAGCTGCAGCTTCACCAGGTCGGTGCCGGTGGTGATCTCGGTGATCGGGTGCTCGACCTGCAGGCGCGTGTTGACCTCGAGGAACGCGAACAGCTTCTCACCGGGGTGGTACAGGAACTCGACGGTGCAGGCGCCGCGGTAGCCGACGGCCACGGCGAGCCGCTCGGCGGACGCCTTCAGCTCGGCGGTCTGCTCCGGCGCGAGCACCGGGGACGCGGACTCCTCGATGATCTTCTGGTTGCGGCGCTGCACCGAGCAGTCGCGGACGCCGAGCGCCCACGCGGTCGTGCCGTCGGAGATCACCTGGACCTCGACGTGCCGGGCACCGGTGACCAGGCGCTCCAGGAACACGATGCCGGAGCCGAACGCGCGCAGCGCCTCCTGGCTGGTGCGCTCGTAGGCGTCGGCCAGCTCGTCGGCGGACGACACCTTGCGGATGCCGCGCCCGCCGCCACCGGCGGTCGCCTTGAGCATCAGCGGGTAACCGATCGAGTCACCGGCCCGCAGCGCGTCGGAGAGCGTGGCGACCTCGCCCCGGCTCCACGGCGCGACGGGGACGCCGACCTCCTCGGCGATCAGCTTCGCGCCGATCTTGTCGCCGAGCTTGCGCATCGCGTCGGCGCTGGGGCCGACGAACGTGACACCGATCTTGTCGCAGAGCTCGGCGAACGCCGGGTCCTCTGCGACGAAACCCCAGCCGACCCATGCCGCGTCGGCCTCGGTCGCCAGGAGCGCCCGCTCCAGTACGGCGAGGTCGAGGTAGGGACGGGCGGACGCGGGCCCGAGCGAGTAGGCGACGTCCGCCTCGCGGACGAAGGTCGCGTTGCGGTCCGCGTCGGTGTAGAGCGCGACCGTCTCGATCCGCGTCCCGGTCTCCGCCGAAAGGTCCCGGACGGCGTGGATGAGCCGCATCGCGGCCTCTCCACGGTTGACGATGGCGACACGTCTGAACACCGGCTGATGCCTCCCAAGTACCCCGCGCACAGCAGGCGACGTCCGGGTCCGGAGCGCCGCCTGCACCTGTCTCCAACCCTGCTCTGTTACCGCCGGGTACACCGATGTCCCACGTCGCGCATGCCGAGGCCGTTGCGTTGTCGGAACCCTACAAAAAGCGAGCCGGACCACAGCTCACTGCCGCCGTTTGACGCAAGGTCTGCGACAAACCGCGACCGCGGCGTGACACGGGATCAACGGTGCACCTCCAACGATATCCACACCGACCATGAGATTCGCTCGTGCGACGGTCAGGCGGGCGGTCGAGCGCGCGGTCGGTTCGGCGGGCCCGCCCGTCAGCGGTTGAGCAGGGCCGCCAGGTGGTCCACCAGTTCCGGCAGGTCGAGCGGGCCGACGTGTGGTGCGTCGACGCTGCGCACGTCGGTCGGGTTGTCCGGGGTCAGGCGGTCGGCCTCGGCGATGAACCGGTCCTGCAGCGCGGGTGGGATCAGCCGGTCGCGGGTGAACCGGACGTAGGTCCTGGGGATCCGGCCCCAGTCCTCCTTTCGCCCTCTGGCGTCCGTGAGCGGGATCGACGCGGTCTCGTCCGGCTCCAGCATCGCGAGCAGCCTGCGCACACCGTCGTCGCTGAAGCCGCCCGCGAGGCACTCCTTGACCGCGTGGAACGTCGCCTCGTCCCCCGACCGCCAGTTGAGCCTGGTCACGCCGAGTTCCGCCGGGTCGGCGACGGTCAGCTGGGCGATGAGCGGCAGCAGGCTCTCGGCGTTCTCGGGTGTCTCGGTGTAGGCGGCCAGGCTCGGCAGGTCCACACAGCAGTACGCCGCGATGTACACGACCCGGTCGAGCAGGTCGGGGATGGCGTTGCCGACCGCGCTCACCGTGACGCCGCCCTGGCTGGCGCCCGCGAGCACGACCGGGCCGTGGCGGCGGGCGCGGCGAACCACGTCGACGACCCGCTCGACGTAGTCGTCGATGGTGATCCCGGCCAGTGGCGACGGTTCCTTCGCGAAGGCCTCCGGGTCCTGTGCCTGATACGAGGCCGGGTAGAACGCCTCCGTCCCGTGTCCCGGCAGGTCGACGGCCACCGCCCGGTGGCCGCGCAGGGTGAGTTCACCGACCAGCCCCGAGGCCCACGCCGAGGAGGTGTGGGTGCCGTGCAGGACCACGAGAGTCTTGTCCGTCATCGTTTCTTTCCTTCCGGTTCGCGCCACATCGGCCACAGGGGCGGGCTGTCCGCCACCCGGACCGGTTCACCGAGGTCGGTGAAGCCGTGACGCAGGTACAGGGCGCGGCTGCGCGGTGAGCTGGCCTCGAGGTAGGCGGGGACGCCGTCGGTGTCCGCGCGGGTGAGGCGGTGCCGCAACAGGGCCGAGCCGAGGCCGGTGCCCTGCCGCGCGGCGACGACACCCATGCACGGCAGGTACAGGTGCGCCGCGTGGGCGGGGTGTCGTTCGGTCAGCGCCTCCCCCAGCCCACGCAACCGCGCGCCGCCCACCTCCGGTGCCCCCTCGTACGGCGACCGGCCCTCGGCGACCACCAGCCACACGGCCGCGCCCTCGCCGCGGCCCGTCAGGTACGTCTCGCCCGCGGCCACGAGTGGCCGGTGGAACGCGGCCAGGTGGTGGGCGCGCTCGCCGGCGTCCGGGAAGAGCCACGCGGCGACGGGGTCGTCCGCGAACGCCTCGACGAGGACGTCCAGGGCCACCTGCCGCTCGGTCTCCGTTGCCTGCCGCACGGATGCGTACGGCGTATCGACTGTCATGCGTACACGGTATCGACGAGCGACCGACAAAGCTTGTAATACAAGGACAAAGTGTCCTGGTGACCTACCAAGTGAACTAGTACACTCGCGCCGTGCTGCCGCCCTACCGACGGATCGTCGACGAACTCCGCGCCCGCATCGTGTCCGGCGAACTGCGGCCAGGTGACCGCGTGCCGTCGGTGCGGCAGATCGCCCAGCGGTGGGGGGTCGCGGCAGCCACCGCGACGAAGGTCGTCGCGACGCTGCGCGACGAGGGGCTCGCCGAGACGAAGGTCGGCTCCGGCACCGTCGTCCGCGGTCGCCCGGCACCCGGCCCGCGTCCCCGGCAGGTGCTGAACCGCGGGCACGTGCTCCGCACCGCCATCGAGATCGCCGACCTGGAAGGCCTCGACGCGGTGTCCATGCGACGGCTCGCGGCCGAGCTCGGTGTCGGCCCCATGTCGCTGTACCGGCACGTGACGAACAAGGACGACCTCGTCGCGCTGATGGCCGACGAGATCTTCGGCGAGGCGGAGCCACCCGACCCCGGGCCCGACGGGTGGCGGGCCAGGCTCGAGCTGATCGCCCGCCTGCAGTGGGACCTGAGCAGGCGGCACCTGTGGCTGCCCAAGGCCGTCTCGTTCACCCGGCCTTCGCTGGCGCCCAACATGATGGCGCACACCGAGTGGACGCTGCGCGCGCTCGACGGGCTCGGTCTGCCCATGGCGACCCAGGTCCGCGAGGCGCTGACGCTGCACACGCTCGTCGTCACCACTGCCATGTCCCTCGCCGCCGAGGTCGAGGCCGAGCAGGAGACCGGGATGACGCTCAACCGGTGGTGGCTGACCAAGCGCAAGCAGGCGGGCGAGCTGCTCGACAGCGGCCGGTTCCCACTGCTGGCGGCGATTCCCGAGGACACCGTGTCCGACATGGACGGTCTGTTCGAGTACGCCCTCGCCCGCCACCTCGACGGGTTCGCCGTCCTGCTGGCGGACCGGTGAGCTGATCGACCGACCACGGGCCCGGCTGCCTGGCACCATTCCTGGTGGCTCGCGAGGTGGGCCGGCAGGCCCACCTCGCGACAGCCTGGGACGGCGAAGCGTCAGCACCGAAGGAGAAGCGCCATGACCACTTTCCGCGCGGCGATCGAGGCCCGTGACCTGTCCGCGGCCGAGGCGTTGCTGGCCGACGACGTCGTGTTCCGCAGCCCGGTCGCGCATCGCCCGTACCCCGGCAAGCCGATCACTGCGGCCATCCTGCGCGCGGTGGTCGAGGTGCTCGAGGACTTCCGCTACGTTCGCGAGCTCCACGACGGTGCGGACCACGTCCTGATGTTCGAGGCGAAGGTCGAGGGTCTCGACATCACCGGCTGCGACATCCTCCGCTACGACGAGGACGGCAGGATCGCCGACTTCACGGTGATGGTCCGCCCCCTGCGCGCGGCCGAGGCCCTCGCCCGGCAGATGGGTGCGCGTTTCGAGCAGATCCAGGCCCAGGCCGTCGCGAACAGCTGAGCTGATATGTACTATGCCATAGAGCATAGCCACTGACAGGCAGGAACCGATGCCGCGCAAGAGCGACGCCCGTGAGCGGATGGTGCGCAGTGCCGCGGTCCTGCTGCGCGAGCACGGCGCGGGCGCGACCAGCATCGACCGGGTGCTGGCACACAGCGGCGCGCCGCGCGGGTCGGTCTACCACCACTTCCCCGGCGGGCGGACCCAGCTCATCGAGGAGGCCGTCGCGCTGGCCGGGGACTTCGTCGCGGGGCTGATCGAGGCCGCCGCGCGGGCGGGTGACCCGGTGGCGGCGATCGACAGGTTCGTCGAGCTGTGGCGCACGTGGCTCGCCGACAGCGACTTCAAGGCCGGGTGCCCGATCGTGGCGGTCACCGTGGCGAACGACTCCACCCGGCTCGCGGCCGGGGTGTTCGGCCGGTGGGCCGACGGGCTCGCGGCGTCCTTCCGCACGCACGGGGTGCCGGACGCGCGGGCCCGCAGGCTCGCGCTGTTCGTCATCGCCGCCGTCGAGGGTGCCGTGGTCATGTGCCGGGCCGAGCGGAGCCTCGAGCCGCTGGAAGCCGTCACCGGGGAGATCCACGAACTGCTGGTGCACACACTGCGAGACTGAGGAGAACCGTGTCGACCGTCGAGTTCACCGCCATGTCCGGGCTGGAGCAGATCCGCTGGGTGCAGACCGAGCTGCCCGCCGACATCCCGACCATCGGCAGGCTGCTCGGCATGCGGTTCGACGAGGTGGAGCACGGGCGCGTGGTCGTATCGCTCCAGACCCGCCCCGACTTCGCCAACCCGATGGGCAGTGTCCACGGCGGCATCGCCGCGACCATGCTCGACTCGGTGATGGGCTGCGCCGTGCACACCACCCTGCCAGCGGGCGTCGGCTACACGACGCTGGAGCTGAAGGTGAACTACATCCGCACCGCCCGCACCGACGGCCGCACCCTGAGCGCCGAGGGCACGGTCGTCCACGCAGGCCGCCGGACCGCCACCGCCGAGGGCAAGGTGCTGGACGAGAACGGGAAGCTCGTCGCCCACGGCACGACCACGTGCCTGATCCTCACGCCGGAGAGCTGAGCTCGCGGTCAGTACAGGGCGGGCCAGCCGCTGCTCCAGCCGACCAGGTTGATGCCCAGCCTGCTGCCCGACGACGTGTAGTAGTGGTACGCCATCACCCACGCGTCGGAGTCCGCCCACAGCGCCGCGTGCCCTGGCCCGTGGATGTTCCCGTGCGTCGCCAGGACTTCCGTGCCACCGCCGCTCGTCAGCCGGACGCCGTTGCGGTGGGTGTACGGCCCGGTGATCGACGTCGACCGCCCGACCATGACGCGGTACGTGCTGCTCGTGCCGCGGCAGCAGTAGTCGAACGACACGAACAGGTAGTAGTACCCGCCGCGGTACACGAGGTACGGCGCCTCCACCGCACCACCCGCGCTCGACGGCCGCTGCGCCAGGCTGTGCCGCGTGCTGTCCGCGGGTTCCCCGTCGACGCGTTGATCCGGACCATCTTGATGCCGGTCCAGAACGAGCCGTACGTCAGCCACCACGCACCAGACGCGTCCACGACCAGGTTCGGGTCGATCGCGTTGTGGTCGCTGGGACGGCGACGCCCAACGCGAACTGCTCGACGGCACCCACATCGACAAGTACGGCACCGGCGGCGACACCCGCCTGCTGACGGGCTCGGGCGTGGCGTCGAACAACGGCACGAAGGCCAACCCGGCCCTGCAGGCCGACATCCTGGGCGACGGCGCGAGGAGGTCATCTGGCGCACCAGCGACAACAGGGCGCTGCGGATCTACTCGACCACCGACCCGACGAGCATCAGGAGGCCGTCGCTGATGCAGGACCGGCAGTACCGGGTGGCGGTCGCGTGGCAGAACACCGCGTACAACCAGCCCCCGCACCCGAGCTTCGCCATCAGCTGACGGGAGGCGTCCTCCCGATCGTGCTCTCCCTCGGGATGAGCCGGTGCTCGGCACGCACCTCGATGCCGGGCACCGGTTCCGCGCTGCCGATGCGGGTCAGCAGCCGGTCGACCGCGGTCGCCGCGATGGCGACCTTGTCCGGCGAGACGGTGCTGATGGCCGGGTTGGCGTACCGCCCCTCCTCGATGTCGTCGTAACCGATCAGCGCGAGATCCTCCGGCACCCGCAACCCCGACTCCAACGCCGTGTGCAACGCACCGAGAGCAACCAGGTCGCTGTAGCAGAACACGGCATCCGGCGGCTCGGCACGGGACAGCAACGCCCGCATCGCCCCGGATCCGTCGGCCCGGTTGAACCGCGGCGTGGGAATGATCAGCGACTCGTCGACGGGCAGCCCGGCGTCCGCATGTGCCTGCCGAAACCCACGGGTACGCAACTGCGCGGCCTCCCCTGTCGGGTACGGCTGGTCCCCGATGGCCGCGATCCGCCTGCGCCCCAACCCGATCAGGTGCGCGGTGGCCGCCCGCGACGCCTCCACGTCGTCGATCCCGACGTGGTCGAACACCCCGTTCGACACCCGCTCACCGAGGATCACCAACGGCAGGTCGGGATCGATCTCGACGAGGTCCTCCTGTGCGAGCCCTAGCGGCGAGAAGATCATCCCGTCGAAGAGAAACGCCCTGGCACCACGGCTGATCAGCTCACGCTCGTGCACCGCGTCGCCGTCGGTCTGGTCGATCAGGACGTTGTACCCACGCTCCCGCGCGCGCGGGATGATCGCCTGCAGCAGCTCGGCGAAGTACGGCGTGTCCAGGTAGGGCACCACGACCGCGATCTGCCCCGACCGGCCGCGGGCGAGGTTGCGGGCGAGCACGTTGGGCCGGTAGCGCAGCTCGACCAGCGCCCGCTCGACCTTCTCCCGCGTCCGCTCCGACACCCGGGCGTACCCGTTCACGACGTTCGACACCGTCCGGGCGGAGACCCCCGCCAGTCGCGCGACGTCACGCAAGGTGGCATCGCGCATGACCTGCTCCTTTCGTCGGAGGTCAGTGTGCATGGCGCCTGCTCCGACGACAAGCCGTGGAAACGAGGGCTTGCAGCGCGGCAAACCGGCGTTCATACTGTTTTGCAGCGCAGCATAACCAGGTGCCACGGCGGCTCTCCGGGTAGGCCGTGGCGCGCAGCACCCCTTTCGGTCCCTGCCCTTTGCTCGGCGTCCCCGATGTCCCCTTGTGCCGGTGGCCGCCGCATGCCCTGCGGAAAGGCGCTGTCCCATGCTCAACAGGTTGCGCACGTTCGTCGCCGCGGTCGGGCTGCTGGCGGTCGCGGGGTGCACTGGCGACCCCGAGGACGGCACAGACGGCGCGGGGGGACCCGTCCGCGTGACCGTGTGGGCGTGGTACCCCGAGTTCAAGGGCGTGGTCGAGGCGTTCAACGCGTCCCACGACGACATCCAGGTCGACTGGACGAACGTCGGCACCGGACCCGACCAGTACGCCAAGCTGAAGACCGCCTTCACCGCGGGCACCGGCGCGCCGGACGTGGCGATGGTGGAGTTCCAGCAGATCCCCACGTTCCTCATCCTCGACGCGCTCGTCGACATGGGTCAGTACGGTGCGGGCGAGGACGAGGACCTGTACGCGGAGTGGGCGTGGCAGCAGGCCACCGACGGCGACAAGGTGTACGCCATCCCGGTCGACGGCGGGCCCATGGCCCTGATGTACCGCAAGGACCTCTTCGACCAGCACGGGATCCCGGTGCCGGCGACGTGGGCGGAGTACGCGGCCGCCGCCGAGAAGATGAAGGCGGCCGACCCGGACGCGTACATCGCGAGCTTCGGCAGCGACGGCGGCTGGCTCAACGGGCTGATGTGGCAGGCGGGCTGCCGCCCGTACGGTTACTCGCTCACCGAGGCGAGGGACCGCGTGAAGATCGACCTCACGAACCCGGACTGCGAGAAGGTCGTCGAGTTCTACGGCGACCTCGTCGAGCGGGACCTCATGGCCACCGACCCGTTCTTCACCGCCGACGCCACCGCCGCGCTCGACTCCGGCAAGTACTGGACGTGGGCGGCGGCCGGCTGGACCCCCGGCTACGTCGCCGGTTCGCTGAAGAACACCGCGGGCAAGTGGGCGGTCGCGCCGATGCCGCAGTGGGCGGAGGGCGAGGACGCGCAGGGCGACTGGGGCGGCTCGACGTTCACGGTCACCACGCAGGCGAAGAACCCCGAGGCGGCGACCGTGGTGGCGCGCGAGCTGTTCGGCACGTCGGAGGAAGCCTGGGACATCGGCCTGAACAAGGCGTTCCTGTACCCGCTCGTGAAGGATGTCGCGTCCGACCCGGCGTTCACCGGCAAGGCCTACGAGTTCTTCAACGGCCAGAAGGTGAACGAGATCTTCGTGCCGGTGTCGGAGAAGCTGGGCGACTTCGACTACACCCCGTTCCAGGACTTCGTCTTCGGTGACCTGCTCGACCGGTGCGCGGAAGCCACCTCCGGGACCCGGGAGTGGGACACCGTGCTCGACGCGACACAGGACAACGTCGTGGACTACGCGAAGAAGCAGGGTTTCACCGTCGAGTAGGAGATCCTGTGCGGCGCAAGCGCATGACCGACCACCCGGTCGCCGGAGCGTTGTTCGTCCTCCCGTTCTTCCTCGTGGTGGTGGCGTTCCTGGTCGTGCCGCTCGGGTACGCGTTCTGGCTCAGCCTGTCCAGCAGGAGCCTCGCGCTGGGCGAGCGCTTCACCGGCTTCGACAACTACGTCCGCGCGTTCTCGGATCCCGTGCTGCTGGACGGGTTCCTGCGCGTGGTCGTGTTCGGCGCGGTGCAGATCCCGGTCATGCTGGGGATCGCGCTCGCTGGTGCGCTCACGCTCGACGCGGTCACCACGCGGTTCGCGATCGCGTTCCGGCTCATCGCGTTCATGCCCTACGCAGTGCCCGCGGTACTCGGCGCGCTCATGTGGGGTTTCCTGTACAGCAGGACGTTCGGCCCGTTCGCGGACCTGCCGACGGTGGTGGGCGGCGAGCCGTTCGACTTCTTCTCCACCGACCTGCTGCTGTTGTCGCTCGGCAACATCGTGACGTGGGCGTGGACCGGCTACAACATGATCGTTCTCTACTCCGCGCTGCAAGCGGTGCCGAGGGAGATGTACGAGGCGGCACTGCTCGACGGCGCGACGCAGGTGCAGATCGCGTTGCGGGTCAAGGTGCCCGTGATCCGGCAGGCGATCGCCCTCGCCGCGATCTTCACGGTCATCGGGACCATGCAGTTCTTCGTCGAGCCGTACGTCATGGCCCGGTTCGCGCCGCAGATCTCCGCCGGGTACACCCCGAACCTCTACGCGTACAACCAGGCGTTCGCGTACTCGGACTTCCACTACTCCGCCGCCATCTCGTTCGCGCTCGGCTTCGTCGTGTTCGTCGCCGCGTACGCGTTCGTCCTGCTGACGAGGAAGCGGAGGCAGTCGTGAACCCAGCACGGACCCGGGTCCCGCACCTGGTCATGGCGGCGGGCATGCTGTACTTCCTCGTCCCGCTGCTGTGGATCGCGATCGCCGCGACCAAGAGCCAGCCGGATCTGCTGTCCACCCCGGCCCTGTGGTTCGCCGACTTCAACCTGTTCACCAACCTCGCGCAGCTGTTCCGCGAGGACGGCGGCGTGTACGGCGACTGGCTCGTGAACACCGCCGTGTACTCGGGCGTGAGCGCGGTGGGCGCGACGCTGCTGGCGGCGCTCGCCGGCTACGGCCTCGCCCGGTTCTCCTTCCCCGGCAAGCGGTTCTTCGAGACCGCGCTGCTCGGCATGATCATGGTGCCCGCGACCGCGCTGGTGCTGCCGACGTACCTGATCCTGTCGAACATCGGGATCGTCAACACGATGTGGGCGGTGATCCTGCCGTCGCTGCTCAGCCCGTTCGGGACCTACCTCGTGCGGGTGTACGTGACCGAGAGCGTCCCCGAGGAGCTGCTCGACGCGGCGCGGCTCGACCGGGCGAGCGAGCTGCGGATCTTCTGGCAGGTGGTGGTGCCGATGATCCGGCCCGTCCTCGTGACGGTCTTCCTGTTCACGCTCGTCGCGACGTGGAACAACTACTTCCTGCCGCTGGTGATGCTGAGCGACGCCGACCTGTTCCCGCTGACCGTCGGGCTGACCACGTGGTTCAACACCGGGCAGCAGGAGGCGGGCACCCGCGTGCTGTTCAACCTGGTCATCACCGGCTCGCTGCTGGCGATCGTGCCGCTCGTCATCGCTTTCGTCCTCCTGCAACGGTTCTGGCGCAGTGGCGCCGCCACCGGCGCGCTGCGATAGGAGACCCGTGCTCAGAGCCGACCTCACCATCAGCCCTGACTTCGTCATCGCGCCGGTGCGGCGCCGCACGTTCGGTTCGTTCGTGGAACACATGGGACGGTGCGTGTACACGGGGATCCACGAGCCGGGGCACCCGACCGCCGACGAGGACGGTTTCCGCGGTGACGTGCTCGCGCTGACCCGCGAGCTGGGCGTCACGCTCGTCCGCTACCCGGGCGGGAACTTCGTGTCCGGCTACCGGTGGGAGGACGGCGTCGGCCAGGACCGCCCGGTGCGCCGCGACCTCGCGTGGCGGAGCCTGGAGACCAACGAGGTCGGCATCGACGAGTTCGCCCGCTGGGCCCGCAAGGCCGACGTGGAGATCATGTACGCGGTGAACCTGGGCACCCGAGGTGTCGCGGAGGCGCTGGACGTGCACGAGTACGTCAACCACCCCGGCGGCACGCACCTGTCGGACCTGCGGCGCACCAACGGAACCGAGGATCCGCACGGCATCCGCCTGTGGTGCCTCGGCAACGAGCTGGACGGGCCGTGGCAGACGGGCCACAAGACCGCGCACGAGTACGGCAGGCTCGCCGCGGAGACGGCCAGGGCGCTGCGGCAGGCCGAACCGGGGCTGGAGCTGGTCGCGTGCGGCAGCTCGCACTCGGGGATGCCGACGTTCGGCGAGTGGGAGGCGACGGTCCTCGAGCTGGCGTACGACCAGGTCGACCACATCTCGTGCCACGCCTACTACGAACCGCTCGACGGGGACGACGGCAGCTTCCTCGCGTCCGCCGTGGACATGGACCACTTCATCGACAGCGTCGTCGCCACGGCCGACGCGGTCGGCGCGCGGCTGCGCAGCCCCAAGCGGATCGGGCTGTCGTTCGACGAGTGGAACGTCTGGTACCTGAGCAGGTTCCACGCCGCGCCGCCGACGCAGTGGCGGGTCGCGCCGCCGCTGATCGAGGACACCTACGACGTCACCGACGCGGTCGTCGTCGGGAACCTGCTGATCTCGCTGCTGCGGCACAGCGACCGGGTGGTGGCCGCCTGCCAGGCGCAGCTGGTCAACGTCATCGCGCCGATCCGCACCGAGCCCGGCGGCCCGGCGTGGCGGCAGACGACGTTCCACCCGTTCGCGCTCACGTCCCGCCTCGCGCGCGGACACGTGCTGCGCACGGAGGTCACGTCGCCGGTGTACTCGACGGCCCGCCACGGCGACGTGCCGGTGGTGGACGCGGTCGCCACCCACGTCCCGGCGACGGGCGAGACCGTGGTGTTCGCCGTGAACCGCCACCGGTCCGAGCCGGTGGAGCTGTGCGTGCCGGTGACCGGGACCGTGACCGAGGCCTGGGCGCTGCACGACGCCGACCCGTCGGCGGCCAACTCCCGGGAGCACCCCGACCGCGTCGTGCCGCGCCCCCAGCCCGCGGCGGTCGCCGACGGGGCCTTGCGCACGGTGCTGGCGCCAGTCTCGTGGAATGCCATCCGGGTGGCCGCGTGCTAGTGTTGGTCGATCGTCCAAGGCAATCGACCAACGCGGGGTGGGCATGTCGCCGACAGCGGCGGAACGGGGCATCCAGGTGCGGCGCAGGCTGCTCGACGCGGCGGTGGCGCTGATCGCCGAACGCGGCTGGACCGCGGTGAGCACGCGGGTCGTGGCCGAGCGGGCCGGGGTCGCACCCGGGCTCGTGCACTACCACTTCTCGTCCGTGCAGGGCCTGCTGTCCGAGGCGGCGGTCGGCGCGATGCGCGAGGTCAGTGCGATGTTGGAGCCCACGCTCGCCGCGGCGGGCACCCCGGCGGACGCGATGACGGCGCTCGCGTCGGCACTCGACCCGTTCACCGGCGACGACCCCGTTTCGGTGCTGTTCACCGAGACCTACCTGGCCGCGACCCGCGACCCCGCGCTGCGGGCCGCGGTGACCGAGGTGATCACCGGGTTCCGCGCCCGGCTCGCCGACTGGCTCGGTGCGCACGGGGTCGCCGCACCGGAGGCGACCGCGGCGGTGGTGGGCGCGGCCATCGACGGCCTCGTGCTGCAGCGCGCGCTCGACCCCACGCTGACCGCCGGGACGATCGCGCCCGTACTGACCCGGCTACTGGGAGGACAGGAATGAAGGTCGTGATCTGCGGTGCCGGGATCACCGGTCTGGCACTGGCGCAACGGTTGGCGGTGCTGGGCTGGGAGGTCGTCGTGCTGGAGAAGGCACGCGGCCCGCGCACCCAGGGCTACATGATCGACTTCTTCGGCGCGGGCTACGACGCGGCCGAGGCGATGGGGCTCCTGCCGCGCCTGCGCGAGCTGGGGTACGTGCTCGAGGAGGCGCGGTTCGTCGACGCGGACGGCAGGCGCCGGGCGCGGCTGGGGTTCGCGCGGTTCGCCAGGACGGTGGGCGGGCGCCTGATCAGCATCATGCGCCCGGACCTGGAGTCGGCGCTGCGGGAGAGCCTGCCCGCCGAGGTGGACCTGCGGTTCGCCACCAGCCCCACGCACGTCGACAACCGCGCCGACGGCGTGCGGGTCACCCTCACCGGCGGCGAGGTCCTGACCGCCGACCTGCTCGTCGGCGCCGACGGCATCCACTCGACGGTGCGTTCGACGGTGTTCGGCGAGGAGCGGAAGTTCCTGCGCCACCTGGGTTTCCACACGGCGGCGTGGACCTTCCGCGATCCGGACGTCCGCGCGAGGGTGGGCGACCGGTTCTGCCTGACCGACTCGGTGGACCGGCAGCTGGGCCTGTACGGCCTGCGCGACGGCCGGGTCGCGGCGTTCGCCGTCCACCGCACCGACCTCCCGTTGCCCGCCGACGCGCGGGCCGCGTTGCGCGCCGAGTACGGCTCGCTGGGCTGGGTCGCGCCCGACGTACTGGCGCAGTGCCCGCCCGCCGACGAGGTGTACTACGACCACGTCGCGCAGATCGAGATGCCCGCCTGGCACCGGGACCGGGTGGTGCTGGCGGGTGACGCGTGCGCGGCCGTGTCGCTGCTCGCCGGTCAGGGTGCGTCGCTGGGCATCGCCGGTGCGTACCTGCTGGCCGAGGAGCTGCACCGC
Organism: Actinophytocola algeriensis; assembly: GCF_014203735.1. Classification (GTDB taxonomy): domain Bacteria; phylum Actinomycetota; class Actinomycetes; order Mycobacteriales; family Pseudonocardiaceae; genus Actinophytocola; species Actinophytocola algeriensis. The sequence goes on from NZ_JACHJQ010000006.1 coordinate 19,204, forward strand.
CACGGCATCGCGGGGCTCGAGAACTACGAACGCCGGTGGCGCCCGGTGATGGCGGACAAGCAGCACACCGCCCGCAAGGGCGCGCGCTGGTTCCTGCCGCGCTCCTCCGCACAACTACGGCTCCGGCGGGCGATCCTCGCGCTGACCCGGCTCCCCGGCGTCGATCGCGTCGTCGGCCGTTCCCTGGCAGGCAAACCGGCGGCGGTCGTGGAGCCGGCATGGCACTGACCGACCGCAAACCCCGCGGCCTGCTGCGGTTCCTGCTGCGCACGCCGATCTGGCTGTACCGCGCCGGGCTGGGCGTGGTGTTCGGGCACCGGCTGATCTACCTCGCCCACCTCGGCCGCCGGTCCGGTGCGCGCCGGGAGGTCGTCGTGGAGGTCGTGCGCTACGACCCCGCGGTGCCCGAGGCCGTGGTCGTCGCGGCCTGGGGCGGTGCCCCCGACTGGTACCGCAACCTCCGTGCCGCACCCGCGATCGAGGTCCGGCTGGGCGGGCAGCGCTGGCCGGCGCCGGACCACCGCCACCTCGACGCCGCCGAGACGCACCGCACGCTGCTCGCCTACCAGCGGGCCCATCCCCGTGCCTGGAAACGGCTCGCGCCGCTGCTCGGCTTCCCCGCCGATCCGGCCGACCCGCGCTGGCCGGAGGTCGCGGCGACCGTGCACGCGATCGCGTTCACCCCGCACGTCACAGGTTCGTAAGGGTCTGTCGCGGCCGGGTGCGGGCATGATGCGGTGGACGAAACGGACAAGCAGGGAGAGAGAACTCGATGGCACGGTTGCGCTCGGCGGTGGTGGTTCTCGGCTCGGTGCTCGTGCTGGGTGGTTGCGGTGCCGGCCAGCAGGACGCGGGCGGCGGCACACCCACACCTGCCCCGCCCGCGACGACCACCACGACCACCACGACCACGTCCGCTGACGACGCGCCCGTGAGCGACCCCGCCACGCCGACCCCGGTGCCGGAGCAGCTGCGGTTCACGGCGAAGACGGTCGACGGCGAGGACTTCTCCGGGGAGTCGCTCGCCGGGAAGCCCGCCGTGCTGTGGTTCTGGGCGCCCTGGTGCCCGAACTGCCAGGCCGAGGCGCCGGCCATCGCCGACGCGGCGCGGTCCGCCGGTGACGTCGCGTTCGTCGGGGTCGCCGCGCAGGACGAGGTGGCCGCCATGCGGGACTTCGTGCAGCGGTACGACCTCGGCTCGTTCCCGCACATCGCCGACACCGACGCCGCCGTGTGGCAGCGGTTCGACGTCACCTACCAGCCCGCGTACGCGTTCATCGGCTCGGACGGCACCGTCGAGACGGTGACCAGCCAGCTCGAACCAGAGGAGCTGGCCGCCCGCGTCGGCGCGCTGAGCTGATGGGCGACGACCTCGCGTTCGCGCTCGGGGCTGGCATGCTCGCCACGGTCAATCCGTGCGGCTTCGCGATGCTGCCCGGCTACCTGACCCTGGTGATCGCGGGCAGCGGCGAGGCGGGCCGGGCCGCGCGGGTGGGCCGGGCACTGGCCGCGAGCGCGCTGATGACCGCCGGGTTCGTCGCGGTGTTCGGGATCTTCGGACTCCTGAGCCTCCCGCTGCGTGGCGCGCTGCAGCAGTACCTGCCGGTCGTCACGCTGGTCATCGGGCTCGTCATGGTCGTCGTCGGCGTGCTGTTGCTCACGGGCAGGCAGCTCACCCTGCTGCTGCCCAAACCCGCGCGCGGCGCACCGTCGACCAGGATCGTGTCGATGGCCGGGTACGGCGTCGCGTTCGCGGTCGCGTCGCTGTCGTGCACGATCGGGCCGTTCCTCGCCGCGACCGGCGTCGCGCTGCGGGGCGGCGACCTCACCACCGGGCTCACCACGTTCGTCGCGTACGCGCTGGGCATGGGGCTCGTGGTCGCGGTGCTGGCCGTCGCGGCCGCGCTCGCGAGCACCGCGGTGGCGGCCGGGATCCGCAGGGCCTTGCCGTACGTGCCGAGGATCGGCGGCGTGCTGCTGCTCGTGACCGGCGCGTACGTCGGCTACTACGGCTTCTACGAGCTGCGCCTGTTCCACGGCGGCGGCACCGCGGCCGACCCGGTGGTCGCGGCGGCGGGCGAGGTCCAGTCGACGCTCGTGTCCTGGGTGGACGCGGTCGGCCCGGTGCCCATGCTGGCCGCGCTGGCCGTGCTCGTCACCGGTGGTGTGCTCCTCGCCCGCAGGCGCCGCGCCAGGGTGCGGTAGCGGTCAGACGAGTTCGAAGCCGCCGTCGACGGTGAGCACCTGCCCGGTCAGCCAGGCCGAGTGGGCGTCGGCGAGCCGCAGGATCCACGTGGCGACCTCGTCCGGCTCACCCCGCCTGCCCAGCGGGATCCGGGCCGCCTCGGCGGTCTTGATCTCGTCGATCACCGCGCCGGGCAGCCCGGACGCGGCCAGCGCCTCGCTCTCCGTCGGGCCGGGGGCGACCGCGTTGACGCGGACGCGGTGCGGTGCCAGCTCGAGCGCCCAGCTGCGGGTGAGCTGCTCGACGGCGGCCTTGGACGCCGCGTAGTGGGAGACGCCCGCGGCGGGCCGGTGCCCCAGCGTGCTGGACACGTTGACGATCGCGCCCTCGCTGTCCTTCAGGTGCGCGAGCGCAGCAGCGGCGAGCAGGCTGGGCGCGGTGACGTTGACCGCGAACAGGTCGGCGATGCGCTCGGCGGTCGCGTCGGCCAGCGGCATCACCGCGGTCACGCCCGCGTTGTTCACCACCACGTCGAGCCTGCCCCATCTCGCCACCGCGTCGTCGACGACGGCCGGGGCCGCGCCCGGCTCGCTCAGGTCGGCGGGGCACACGGCGATCGACGGGTGCGACGCCGCGGTCGCGGCGAGGGCGTCGGCCCGCCGTCCGACACCGAGCACGCGCGCACCGGCACGCGCGAACGCCACGGCCGTGGCCCGCCCGATGCCGGACCCGGCCCCGGTCACGACGGCCACCCGGCCGCTGAGGTCGCTGACGGTCACCGAAGTCCCCTTTGTTCGAAGTTCGTAGAACATCGAACGAGACGCTAGCATGGGGCCCGATGAAGCAGCCACGCCATCCCGAGCCCGCCGAGATCACCCTGACCCGGGTGCTCAGCGCACTGGGCGATCCCGTGCGCCTCGGCGTCGTGACCCTGCTCGCCGACGGCGGCGAACGCGGCTGGGGCGAACTGCGCGCACCGGTCGCCAAGTCCACGTTGAGCCACCACCTGAAGGTCCTGCGCGACGCCGGGATCACGTGGACCCGCCAGGAAGGCACCCGCTGCTACGTCCGGCTCCGCCGCGACGACCTCGACCGGCTCTTCCCGGGTGTGCTCGGCGCGCTGCTGGAGGCGGCCGCCACCGCGGGCGACGCCGTGGCGGTCACCCTCGGCATCGACACCGCGTGAACGGACCCGGCGTCCTGGAACTCCCCGGGATCAGAACTCGACCCGCATGACCACGCGACGCAGCGTGGGGTGACTGACCTCGGGCGGCCCCCGAACGTGATGAAGGACCCCTTCATCACGCCCAGCACAACGAAGGGCCCCTTCATCACACCCAAAGTGACGAAGGGGTCCTTCATGCCCAACGGGCGCGAGCCCTCACCACTCCCGTGCTGCCTGTCATCCCGGAGACCTGCCCCCTCCGGCGAGGAGCCGCCGGAGGCGAAGCCCGCCCGGTGGGCCGGTTCCGGACCGGCCCACCGGAGTCGGTCACGTGCAGGCGATGGAGCCGGTGAACTGGCACTCCCCACCGGGTGCCGTGTAGGCGACCCGGTCGACCTGGAACGTCACCGTGCCCGACGGTGGCACGAACGTGCCCATGTCGGCGTTGTTCTCACTGCCCCACAGGTTCAGGAACAGGTTCGTCTCGCGGTCGGGGATCTTCGCCGCGCCGGTGATCGAGTGCACGACCTGCCCGTTGACGTAGAAGTCGTACGCCCGGTCACCGACCGCCTTCTTCGTGTACGACAGGTTCAGCCGTCCACTCGCGACGGACACCTGCGCGGCGTCCCACGTGCAGTTCTGCCCTGCGCCGTTGTGCCAGCCGTTCGACACGTACCAGCCGTTCGTGTCGAGCGTGTCGAAGTCGTCCAGGTAGGACTGCCTGGACGCCTCGACCCCGCACGCGACCGACGTGAGGTTGACCCAGGTCGTGGAGTTGTCCAGGCCGAGCGGGACCACCCCGGGGCCCTTCGCGGCGCCGTTGACCTACGAGTCGACCTCGGTGCGCGTCGCGACCTTCGACCGAACCGGCGGTCACGGCCGCGACGAGGTGGCTCACCCCGCCGCGGCCGTGACGTCCGCGCGCCCGATCAGTTGGTGTTGACGCACTTCCCCTTCGGCTTGCCGCTCGACCAGTACGTCGGCCAGGTGAACGCCTGACGGCTGTTCGGTCCGTAGATGCCGTCCTGGCGGATCCCGCGCCGGTGCTGCGCGTAGGACACGGCCTTCTCGGTGTTGGCGCCGAAGTCGCCGTCGATGACGAGGTTGGACGCGAAGTTGCACGACTTCAGCGCCGTCTGGAGCGTGACCACCGCACCGCCTTCCGCGCCCTCGGCGAGCGTGCAGTTCCTGCTGCCCGTGGCCTTGTGGTACGGCTGGCGGACGTAGTCGCCCGCGGAGGTGACCTGGACCGCCTTCGTCCCGTCACACCACCCGACCGACTCCGCCGCCGACGCCGTGCCCGCCGTGACGCCGATCCCCCCGGTCACCAGCGCGGCCGTGACCGCCGCCGTGACGAAAATCCTTCGCATGTCGTTCCTTCCCCCTGTCTCTCTGCTCAGGACGCGCGTGCGCACTTCCTGATCGGCACTCCGGACGAGTACACCGGCCAGCCGAACGCCTTACGGCTGTCCGGTCCGTAGACCCCGTCCGACGAGATGCCGTGCCGGTACTGCGCGTAGGCCACGGCTTTCTTGGTCATGGGCCCGAACTCGCTGTCGGCAGCGAGGTTGCTCGCGAAGTTGCACCCCTGCAGCGCCAACTGGAGCGCGGCGACCGCGGTGCCGGATGCGCCTTCGGAGAGCGTGCAGTTCCTGCTGCCCGTGGCCTTGTAGTAGGGCAGCCGGATGAAGTGACCCTGACTGTTCAGCGTGACTTCCTTCACGCTGTTGCACCTCACGGACGACGCCGACGCCGTCGCCGTGGTGAACACCAGCCCCCCGGTCAGCAGCGCGGCGATGACCGCCAACGTGGTGAATACCCGTCTCATGCCGCAGATGCTGCCGCCGGGCGCTTTCCCGGCGCTTTCGCCGGGATGAAACCGGCGCGCTACCCGGACGCGCGGGCCACGTGCATCGTGCGGACCGACAGCCAGGACGATCAGCACCAGCACCGCCGCGCTGGTGGTGTAGGCCGCCACCGCCGCCGGGTTCGTGACGAGGAGGTCGACCGTCGTGTGCCCGCCCGCCAGGTTCATGCCCAGCGAGATGCCGCCGCACGAGGCGGCGCCGACGGCGCCGGTCAGCCCGACTGCGGACGTCAGCCTGCGCGGGGACACCGAGCGGCGGAACGTGCTCACCAGCAACGCGAGCGCGGCGACGCCGACCGCCACGGTCATGACGTCCTGCAGCACCGCCAGCACCCGGACCACATCGGGGGTGGCGCCGCGTTCGCGGCGCACCGCACCGCTGCGCCACAGCAGGTCCCAGCCGAACAGCATCGCCGGGAACACGACGGCGAGCAGCACCGCCGCCCGCCGGCCCTGCCGTGCGGTCAGCTCGTCCTGGAACTCCGGCGCCACCTCGTCCACCGGCCCGAAGTCACGCACGGCGAGCACCGCGGCACGCTCGGGTGCCACTCCCCCGTCGCGGTAGGCGGCCGCGGCGTCGGCCAGGCCTTCGTGCGCCTCGGCGACCATGCACCGGAGCGTGCGCCGGGGGCCGTGCAACGCACGGCGGAGCGCGCCGACGTACTCGGCGATCGGGTCCACTGTGGTCACGACACACCTCCCGCCGGGCGCAGCACCGCGTCGATCACCGACGTGAACTCGTGCCACTCCGCGCGCTGCGTCGCGAGTGCGTGCCTGCCCGCGCGGGTCAGCGTGTAGGTGCGGCGTTCCCGCCCGCCGACGCTGCCCCACGACCCGGACAGCAGCGCGGCGCGCTCCAGCCTGCGCAGCGCCGGGTAGACGGTGCCGGTCGGCAGGTCCAGCGCACCGCCGCTGCGCGCCTGCAGCGCCTCGATGATCGCGTAGCCGTGCAGAGGGCGCTCCTCGAGCACGGCGAGGATCATCCCGTCGAGGTGGCCGCGTACGGCTGAGGGTCGCACAGGTAGGGACTCTACCCAACATGTCCAAGGGCACGGATCAGGGGAATCCCTGATGCACATGTAGCCTGTCTACCTATAGCGTCGAGTTCGTGAACACACTTGTCCAGCCGACGGGGACAGCCCGGCGGCCCCGTCTCTCCCTGTGGTTCCTGCGCGTCGCGACCACGGTCCACCTCGTGCTGGTGCTGGCCCAGCCGGTGCTCGCCGGCCTCTTCCTGACCGGCGACGTCGACGCGATCACCGTGCACGGCACCGTCGGGTCCGCACTGGCTGCGGTCTCGCTCGTGCAGATCGGCCTGACGCTCGTCTACGTGTTCCGCAGAGGGCGGCTGTGGGTGCTGCCCGTGGTGGTCGCCCTGTTCCTGGCCGTCGGAGCCCAGATCGGTCTCGGCTTCTCCCGCGTGTTGGAGGTCCACGTCCCACTGGGCGTCGCGATCGCGACCGCGTCGGTGTTGCTCGCCGTCTGGGTGTGGAGCCCGTCCGCCGCCCGGCCCCGGGGAGGTGCGCGGTGAACCGCCGATCGTTCCTGGGACTGCTGGGTGGCGCCGCCGCGGGTGCCACGCTGGCCGGGTGCGGGCTGGGCACCGCGGGACAGACCGGCGAACAGCTGGTCACCGCGGCGCGCCTGCCGAAGCCGTTCCAGGTGCCACTGCCGATCCCGCCGGTGGCACGCCAGGACAGCGCGGGCCTGTACCGCGTCACCCAGCGGGTCGCGCAGGCCGAGATCCTGCCCGGACTGCGTACCGAGATCCTCGGTTATGACGGCATCTTCCCCGGCCCGACGTTCGAGACCCGCCGGGGCAGGCCGGTGGTGGTGCGGCACCGCAACGAGCTGCCCGTGCCCACGGTGGTGCACCTGCACGGCGGCCACACCCCGCACGAGCACGACGGCTGGCCACTGGATCTCGTGCTGCCGGTGGGCAACACCCGCGAGTGGCGGACCCACCACGGCACCGGCACCCGCACGGAAGGCGAACGCGACTACCGCTACCCGATGGCACAACGAGCGGCCACGCTCTGGTACCACGACCACAGAATGGACTTCACCGGCCCAGCGGTATACCGGGGCCTGGCCGGCTTCCACCTGGTGCGCGACGACGAGGAGGACCAGCTTCCCCTGCCCCGCGACGACCGCGAACTACCGCTGATGATCTGCGACCGGGCGTTCGAAGAGGACGGTTCGTTCGCGTACCCGGCGCTGGACGAGGAAATGCGCTCGGTACCAGGCGTGCGGAACGACTGGATGGAGGGCGTACTGGGCGACGTGGTGCTGGTGAACGGCGCACCGTGGCCGGTGCACGAGGTGGACGCGGCCCGCTACCGCCTACGGCTGTTGAACGCGTCGAACGCCCGCCGGTACCGACTGGAACTGAGCGTGCCAGGTGGACCGAACCTCCCCATGACCCAGATCGGCTCGGACGGCGGGCTGCTGGCGGCACCCGTGACACACCAGTCGATCGAGCTGGCCCCGGGCGAGCGTTTCGACGTGGTGGTGGACTTCTCGCGGGTGCTGGTAGGAACGGAGGTGACGATGGTGAACGGGCTCGGCAGCGGCGGAACCGCCAACGTGCTGCGGTTCCACGTGGTCCGCACCGCGCGCGACGACAGCCGGGTGCCGGACCGGCTGTCCGAGATCGAGCCACTGACCCCGAACCCCGGCGCACCGACCCGCACGTTCCGCTTCACCCGGGGCCCGGTGGGCGACCACCGGGGCTGGACGATCAACGGCACGTCGTTCGCGCCGGGCAGCTCCCTCGCGGACAGCAAACTGGGCGAGGTGGAGACCTGGCGCCTGATCACCGACGTACACCACCCGGTACACGTACACCTGGACCCGTTCCAGGTCCTCCGCCGCGACGGCCGAGCACCGGGGAAACTGGACGGCGGGTGGAAGGACACTGTGGACATACGCCCGGCGGAGGTGGTCGACATCGCGGTCCGGTTCACCGACTACGCGGGCAAGTTCGTCATGCACTGCCACAACCTGGAACACGAGGACATGGCGATGATGGCCACCATCCGCACGGTCACGTGACGGTGCCCTGGCCTGAAGACGCTTTTTCGGGCCTTGAGCCCGGTTGCTGGGGTGTCTTCGGCGGGTGGGGTGTGCCCTCCGGGGGCTCCTCGCCGGAGGGGCAGGTCTCTGGGATGGCTTGGGGTTGTTTGGTTGCGTTGGGTGCGGGTCTGCCTGCCATCCCGTCGACCTCCCTACGGGCGATCACACCGGCTCAAGGGGGCGGTCCCAGCGTTTACCGCCGGTTTCGTTGGTGGTGCCCCCTTGATCCGGTGTGATCGGGCTTCGCCAGGTCGACGGGATGGCAGGGAGCCCCTCTGTGGTCGGCTTCCGCCCGTGCTCGGTTGGCCTTCATGCCGTGAAAGGCACTTTCAGGACGTGGCCCGATGGCATGAAGGGCCCCTTCATCACGGTGGACGCAACGAAGGGGCCCTTCATCACACCGGGCGTTACGAAGGACCCCTTCATCACGCCGCGCGTTACGAAGGGGTCCTTCATCACGGTGAACGCAACGAAGGGGCCCTTCATCACGCCGGGTGTTACGAAGGAGCCCTTCATCGCATCGAGCGCAACGAAGGGGTCCTTCGTCGCACCGGACGTTGCGGAAGGGCCCTTCGGGACGTTGACATCCACAGGCAAGATCAAGCAGCCGTCTCCCGGGCACCTTCCTCCGAGGCGAGCCAGGAACTGATCCGCCGCGCCGCGGCCAACGCGGCCCACGCGGCCAACTCGACCAACGTGTCATCGTCAGGCGCGGTGGCCTGGAACTCAGCCACGGCCTCGTCATCGATCTGGTACGAGGCGAACGCGACCAGCAACGCCAGCCGCCCAGCGGCCCGGTCGGCAGGAGGAAGTGAGGCGACCGCCTCCGAAACCCAGGCCCGGCTCAACCCGGGTGCCCGGCCATCCCAGGTGGACAGCCGGGAAGAGACGAGCGCACGAACGGAAGCGGGCACCGACCGCGAACCAGCCGCCTCCACCGCCGCGTACGCGCGCGCGAAGGCCTCCGCGACCACCCCGTTCGACCGAGCCCAGGACAGGTCGGCGGGCAGCGGAACCACGGGCAGGAAGTCCAGTGACTCCCCCGCCACCGCCCCGCCCGGCGCGGGCCGCAGCACCCCGCCGAGCACCTTCCTGGCCTTCGGCTTGGCCGACTCCGGGACATGCGACGGGAAAGGTGAATCGCTGAGGAACACGTTCACCATGCGGTTGTAGTAGTGGAACGCGACGGCCACACCGATCAGTTCGGCCGCGTGCGCCGACGAGAACGGGGCGGTGACCGGGCCGGCCACCGCGGACGCACGCGCCCACTCCGTCAGCTCGTCGACATCGGCCGCGGCGGGGATGGCCGCCAGCGTCATCCCGTGGACGTCCGCGCAGTAGGGGCAGTCGTTGGCGAGTGACACGCCGGTCGCCACCGCCTCCTTGCCCGCGCGGTCGGCGAAACCCTGCGCCAGCAGGGTTTCGCGCAGGATCATCCACGACGCGGCGAGCACGTCGGTGGACGCCGAGTGCAGTGCCACCGGCGGGGCGAGCATGCTGAAGTCGCGCTCGACCTGCCGGTAGACCTCCGCCACCACGCCCGTCGCGTGCCGGCGTTTGACCACCCGTACGTACCGGGTGTCGTTCAGCGACCTGCGGACCGCGAACCGGACCAGTCCGGCGACCATCGCCTACCCCTTTGCCTTGGCCATCACGGCACCGACGACGAAGTCCGGGTACTGCTCTGCGATGCCGTCGACGTCCGGGACGACCTTCACGTCCCCGAGGCCGGCCGCCTCGAACGTGGCGCGCCACGCGGCGGGGGTGAGGAAGCCGTGGGTCGGGCGCCGCACCGGGTCGGTGGCGACGTCGGTGAAGCTGTCCAGGAAGTCGAAGATGATCTCCGCGTGGATGGGCCGCGCCAGCTTGGTCGGGCGGATGCACTCCGACACGACCACGGTGCCACCCGGCTTGAGGGCCTTCGCCGCCTCGCGGATGACGAAGTCCAGGTCCGGCGCCACGTGGAAGCAGTTGACCGAGTACACGACGTCGAACGTGCCCGGCTCGACGCCCTGCTCCTCCCACGACTGCGTCATGTCCACCCGCGCCGACTCGATGGTCGTCGACGGGTCGGCGGCCGCGGCCACCGCGCGTTCGCCGTGCCGCGCGAACGTCTCCGCGACCTCGGTGAACCGGTAGCGGGTGACCGCCGGACCGAGCTTGCGGAGCACGTACTCGGCCGCGCTGCCGCAGCCGCCGCCGATCTCCAGCACCTCGAACGGGCCGCCGCCGGCAGGCGCGAGCCGCGACACCGCCTCGGCGCCGACCGTGTTGTTGATGGCGTAGAGGAGGTTGTCGTTGTGGAAGTACTTCAGCCACAGCGGCAGCTTCGACGGTGCGAACAGGATCTCGTCCCCTGTCGCCTCACCGGCGAAGAAGGTCTTGGCCTCCTCGATGAGCGTGCGCAGGATGTCCGCCGCCACGGCGACGCCCGGCTCGCGCTCCGCGAGCTCGGCAGCGACCGTCTCGAAGTCGGGCTCCTTCAGCGCACCGGGGTAGTAGCGGGTGCCCTCCCGTTCGAAGATGCCCGCGATGGTGAGCTTCTCGTACAGGAACTTCAGCGGGATCGTCCTGCGCCACGGGATCGAGAGGTCCTTCTTGGCCTGCTGGACCGAGATCCCGTTCGTCGCGGGCAGTGCGCCGATCGACGAGAGGATGCGGTGCGCGGTCGCGTCGACGAGGCGGGAGAAGTTCTCGTTCGCCGCGAGGAACCGGAACGGGAACAGCTCCCGGATCGGCTCGTCGACGATGGCGGCGCGGAGCTTCGCGAACTCCTCCGCCTTGGGGTGGTCGAAGTCGGACATGGCGTTCACCGCTCTCCAGGGGTGATCAGGCCGCGCGGCGGGCGGGCGCGGACCAGTCTTGGACGATCATGGGGAGGCCGCCACCGAGGCGGAGCGACATCATCGGCTCTGGCTTGACCCGGAAACCGGGCACCGCACCGAGTTTCAGTTCGCGCATCAGCGTGGAGATGATGAACGTCGCCTCCATCATCCCCAGGTGGTTGCCGACGCAGAACCGGGGACCCGCGCCGAACGGGATGTGCGCGTACCGCGGCCGGTCCGACTTGATGTCGGGGTCGAACCGCTCCGGGTCGAACCGCTCGGGCTCGGCCCAGTACCTCGGGTGCCGGTGCAGCGTGTACGGGCAGATCAGCACCTCGGCGCCGGCGGGGACGTGGTAGCCACCGACCTCGTCGGCCTCGAGCGCGCGCCGCGGCAGGATCCACACCGGCGGGTGCAGGCGCATGGCCTCCTGCAGCACCATGTGCGTGTACCGCAGCTTCGTGAGGTCCTCGTAGACCGGACGGCGGTCGCCGTAGACCGCGACGGCCTCCTCGTGCAGCCGCTCCCGGACCTCCGGGTGCCTGCCGACGAAGTCGAGCGTCCAGCCCACCGTGCTGGCCGTCGTCTCGTGCCCGGCCAGCAGCAGCGTGACCAGCTCGTCCCGCATGCGGCGGTCGGCCACCCGGCGGTCGGTCTCCTTGTTCGTGGAGGCGATGAGCCGGGTCAGCACGTCGTCACCGGCTTCGACCGGGTTGGCCTTCCGGTGTTCCACCAGCAGGCCCACGATCCGTTGCAGGTCGTCCCGTGCCGACCGGAACGCGCGCTGCCCCTTCAGCGGCAGCCACCTCGGGATCATGCCGAGGGTCTCCATCTCGAACATGGCCTGGTCCTGCACGGCCTCGAACGAGTGACCCACCGACTCGAACTCACCGAGGTCGGCGTCGAGCAGGGTGCTGCCGAGCACGCCGAGCGTGAGCGCGGTGACCTCGGACAGCACGTCCACCGGGCCGTCGGTGGACAGCTGCGCGCGGAGCCGCGCCACCAGCCCGAGCGACTCGGACACGATCACGTCGGCCTGCTTGGCGATCCGCTTGTGCTGGAACACCGGCTGGATGGTGCGCCGCTGTTCCTTCCACAGCGCGCCCTCACTGGTCAGGAGGCCGTCGCCGAGCGCGCGCTTGGCCTCCGTGTAGCCGATGCCCTTGTGGTAGTTGGCCGCGTTGTCCGCCAGCACGTGCTTGGCGTGGTCGGGGTGGTTGAAGATGTAGAGCTTCTTCGGGCCGATCGCCACCCGCACCGCGTCGCCGTACTCGCGGACCGCCTCGCTCATCAGGCCGAGGCGATCCGCGCGGAGCTGGCGCAGGATCCCCAGGGCCGCCCTGCGGGGCGGCCCTGGGGGCACTCGGCCACTGTTCGTGGTCACGCGGCTGCCGGCCGGGCCTGCGGCCCACCGTCGTCGGAGACCACCGTGAGCGGTGGCTCCGCCTTCTCCTTCTCCTTCTCCTTCTCCGCCTCGAGCCGCGCGCGCTCGGCGGCGGCCTTGTTGACGAAGTGCAGGCTCCACAGGAACATGCCGCGGATCAGACACACGATCGCCGTGGCGAGGAACAGGCCGTAGGCCACGTGCATGACCATGAACAGGCCGTAGAACAACGCGACGCCCGCGCCGAACGCGAACTGCGCGCCCGGCCTGGACGGCGTGGTGCCCGGGTCCGTCACCATGTAGTTGGTGTAGAGGATGAACGCGACGCCGGTCATGACCGCGAGCGCGCCCGGGATGGCCGTGTCGAACAGGATGCCGCGCAGGATCGCCTGGAGCGCGAAGAAGCTCAGCCACCCCGCGATCAGCCACATCCGGTCGGTCAGCTTCGCGTTCAGCAGCGTGCCGGTGATGATGATGATCCCCGGCAGGATCCAGCTGCCCCAGTCGTTCAGGCCCTCGGTGAAGTGGTACGGCGGCGCGATGCTGCCCCAGGGGAACAGCACGAGCACCATGAGGATCCCGAAGTTGGACGGGTTCATGTAGTGCTTCAGCCTGCCGCGCGACGGGGCGCGCAGGATCCACTTCGCCGCCACCGCGAGGGTGACCGCGAACATCATCACCCAGATCCGGTCGTTGACGTAGATCAGCATGTTCAACGCGATGCTGGTGATGTGCGCGGGGAACAGGAACTCCATCAGGCCCTTGAACCCGTTGCCCGCGTAGCGGGGTGCGCGGCCCTCGACACGGGCGCCGATCTTCTCCAGCACCAGTTCGACGGTGTAGCCGGTGGCGATGGCGATGAACGGCCAGATCCACGGCTGCTCGAACCCGAGGAAGATGTAACCGGCGACGTTGAACGCCGTGATCGAGATGGCGAACCGACGCAGTGCGGTGATGTGCTTGGGTTCGCGCAGCTTCGGCGGCTCACCCGAGGGCGGGGTACCACCCGGCTTTGCTTCCTGGACAACCATTTCCGTCCTCACTTCTCCTCGGCCGTGGCGCCGAGCACGAACTGGTGCTTGCCCTGGCTCAGCTCAAGCTCCTGCATGTGGGTCTTGCCCTGCCGGTCCCGCCACTCGATGCAGACGTTCACGGGGCCCTCGGCGTCACCGAGTCCGATGTGGACCTCGGTGCTGCGCTTGCCGCCGTGGCCGCTGCCGCCGTCGACGCGCTGGATGTACTTCTTGCCGTCCGCCGTGGTGACCGTGACCTGTGCACCGGTCGCGGGCGAGCCCGCGATGTCCGCGGTGCCGACCGTCTCCTTCTGCTCGTGGGTGAGCTCGAGGTTCAGGTAGCCACCGGGGCTCGGCGCCTCGTTGTGGTAGTACACCGGCTCGCCGTACTGGCGGGCCACCGCGAGGTCGAGCAGGCCGTCGCCGTCGGCGTCGCCGGTGGCGATGCCGCGGGTCGGGATCGGCACGGCCAGGCCCAGCTCGGGCGCCAGGTCGGTGTAGCGGCCGTCCTCACCCTTGACGAACAGGTGCAGCGTCTCACTGCCCGCGATGTCGTCGCCCGCGTTGGCGTTGGGCCAGAAGAACGGGTTGGCCACCAGCGCGTCGTTGGCCATCGCCAGCTCCTGCAGCTGCGGCCAGCGGTTCGTCGAACCCCGGATGAAGCCGTTGGTCACCGCGATGTCCAGCTCGCCGCGGTTGGCGAAGTCGGCGAGCTTGTTGTCCCACGACCAGCCGGACCACGCGGTGCCGTCCCCGCCGCTGACGTCCTTGAACGGCGCTTCCCCGGACCGCAGCTGCGTGCGCAGGTCTGCCTTGTCCTTGGCCTGGTTGACGTAGTGGAAGTTGCTCTCCACGATGCCCCACGTGACCGTCAGGTTGGAGACGAACGCGTCGTAGAGGCCGTCGTGGTTGGTGTCGCCGAAGTCGACGCCCATGCCCTTGAACGAGTCCTCACCGATCCGCTTCGACTTCGGCGTGCCAGGGGTGCGGGTCGTCTCGACGTTGTCGAAGCTCACCTTGCCCGGCTGGGAACGGTTGTACAGCAACCGGTCCTGGCCGAAGTCGTTGGCGATGTAGAGCTCGGGGAGCAGGTCGCCGTCGAGGTCGTTGGCGCTGACCGCGAGCGTCCAGCCGTGGCGGGCCTCCTCGGGCAGCACGTCCTCCGGGACCGCCTCGAAGTCCGCGGTCGGGTTCGCACCCGCCGTCGCGCCCTTGCCGAGCAGGATGTGCTTGCCGCCACCGTTCTGCGCGTGCGACAGGGAGTGGTTCATCTCCACGCCCCCGTCCTGGCTCGGGTCGAGGACCGGGCTGTCGGGGAAGTAGTTGCCGACGAAGATGTCGTCGTGGCCGTCACCGTCGAAGTCCGCGACGGTCGCCGCGTTGGAGTTCCACTGCGGACCGTTGTACTTCCCGTCCGGGCCGGCGTTGTTGCCCGGCACTGCCTCGGTCGCGACGAACGCGGACGGCGACAGCGCGTCGTCGTGGTCGGCGGTCTGCAGGTGGATGACCGGGGTGCGGCCCCACATGTAGATCAGCAGGTCCAGCCTGCCGTCCTCGTTGAGGTCGGCGGGCACGCAGCCCATCGGCGCCATCACGTCGTTGACGGGCAGCGGGGCCGGCGTGAGCTCGAACGGCTCGTACCGGTCACCGCGCGCGTCGGGCACCGGCGTGATGATGACCTGGTCGGTGCGCGGGTCGACCACGCACAGGTCGTTCGGCAGGCCGTCGCCGTCCAGGTCGTTCATCGCGACCGCGGCACCCACCGACGACATCCACGCGTCGATGTGCTTGTACGCCTGGTTCACCTGCCGGATCGACTGCTGCTTGTCCGACTCGGGGAGCGCCACGCTGTGTTCCGCGAACGCGTAGTTGTCCGCCATCGCGTTCCTGGTGTCCGCGGAAACCTGCGGCAGGGTGACCGCGAAGTAGAACGCGACGACGACCACGAGCGCGATGACACCGGTCAGCTGCCTGCGCAGCAGGCCAAGTACCGCGGTCATGTGTTCACACCTCCAAGGGAAACGAATGCGCTGGCGATCCGCTGCCGCCAGATCTCGTACGCCGGCTTGTCGCCGTCTGCCTGGTCGGCAGGCCGGAGCTCGTCAGCGAGCCGGGCCGCCTCTTCCGGGGTGGTGCCGCACAGCACCTGGGTGGCCAGCGCGGAGTGCGCCGGGACGATGCCCGCCCGCACCCGTGCGTTCGCGGCGAACGCGCTGCCCTGGGCGAGGTTGCCCTGGTAGTCGCCGGCGCGAGCCCGCAGCGTCCGCAGCTCCTGCTCGGCGTCTGCCCGGTCGTCACCGCCACCGGCGTAGGTGGCCGCGAGCCCGACACCGGCCCACAGGTCTGGGCGCCGCTCCTCCGGGAACGTGTCCAGCAGGTCCGCCACCAGCACCGGGTCGGTGCCGCGGACGAACCACGACGCACGCCCGATGCCCTGGTCGATCGCGCTGTTCGCGTAGGACCCGTGCGGACCGCCCGGCCACGGGAAGTTCGGGTCCTGGTACTTGCCGTCGATGTACTTCGCGGTGTGGAAGTACGCCTGGTGGAAGCCGTACCCGTCGAGCACCAGCGGCACCAGCACGGGGTCCAGCGACGACGGCTTCGGCCACCGGAAACGCGGCAGCCGCGCCATCGCCCAGCCGATCCCCACGTACGCGAGGTACTGGTACGTCTGGCCCTTCTCGGTCTCGAAGAAGCGGCGGGCGTTGTCCGAGCGGCCGAACGGCAGGCCGTCGAGCATCGCGAGGCCCATGCCCGCGCCCTCGTAGGCGAAGCCGCGCAACCAGTCGGGCAGCTCTTCGATCCGCGTCTCCGCGTCGGCCGGGGTGCGGGCCTCGACCGCGTGTGCGTAACCGATCAGGAAGGTCTTCCCGACGGTCTCGAGCCGTTCCTGAGCAGCCGGAGATTTTTTGTGGAAGCCGCGCTTGTCGAGAGTCGTCTCGACAACATTCGGTGTCAGTAGGCGCCGCCGCAGCGCCCGCCATGAACTGGACAAGTTCATCCCCTAACCGTCAGCAAAACGGCATCGTGATTTTTGATCGACTGACGACGTCGACATTGCCAAGGGTCAGTCGCGCACGTGGCACCGCGCATCTCCACTGATGCGCTATGCCCGTTTCGGCAGAAGAGACCGGGTAGGCACATGAAGAGAAGGCAAACGGCACATCACTCGTGCACGCTTGGTAGCGGCATTGGGAAAAGCGTGTCGAGGACTGTCGCCGAACTTCGGCCTCATCGCCGCGGGTCAGCGGCCGGCGTTATTCGCGCGCCGATTCGGTCGGGTGGTCGTCGAGAATAGGCGGTACAGGTTGAGCACCGAACGAATCGCGATCGTCGGCATCGGACTTCGTTACCCCGACGCCGCCAGCACCCAGGAACTCTGGGAGAACGTCCTGGCGGGACGCCGTGCGTTCCGCAGGCTGCCGGACGAGCGGATGAACCAGGCGGACTACTACTCCGCCGATCAGGACGCACCGGACCGCTTCTACTCCAAGAAAGCGGCCGTGCTGAGGGACTTCGAGTTCGACCGGCTGAAGTACAAGGTCGCCGGCAGCACCTTCCGGTCGACCGACCTCACTCACTGGCTGGCGCTGGACGTCGCCGCGACGGCACTGGCCGACGCGGGCTTCCCCGACGCGGAGGGCCTGCCGAAGCAGGCCACCGGCGTCGTGTTCGGCAACAGCCTCACGGGTGAGTTCTCCCGGGCGAACCTCATGCGGTTGCGCTGGCCATACGTGCGGCGCACCCTCGCGGCCGCGCTGTCGGCCAAGGGCTGGGACGACGACGAGACGTCCGCGTTCCTGCGCGACCTCGAGCCCGTGTACAAGGCGCCGTTCCCCGCGATCGACGAGGACACCCTCGCGGG
Organism: Actinophytocola algeriensis; assembly: GCF_014203735.1. Classification (GTDB taxonomy): domain Bacteria; phylum Actinomycetota; class Actinomycetes; order Mycobacteriales; family Pseudonocardiaceae; genus Actinophytocola; species Actinophytocola algeriensis. The sequence goes on from NZ_JACHJQ010000006.1 coordinate 36,583, forward strand.
TGGTCTCGCGAACACCATCGCGGGCCGGGTCTGCAACTACTTCGACCTCGGCGGCGGCGGTTACACCGTCGACGGCGCCTGTTCTTCGTCGCTGATCTCCATCGCGACGGCGTCCAAGGCACTGGTCGACGGCGACCTGGACGTGTGCCTCGCCGGTGGCGTGGACCTGTCCATCGACCCGTTCGAGGTGATCGGCTTCGCCAAGACCGGGGCGCTGTCCACCGGCGAGATGAAGATCTACGACGCCGACTCCAACGGCTTCTGGCCCGGTGAGGGCTCCGGGGTCGTCGTGCTGATGCGCGAGGAGGACGCGATCGCCCGCGGTCTGCGGATCTACGCGTCGATCACCGGCTGGGGCATGTCCTCGGACGGCAAGGGCGGCATCACCCGGCCGGAGGCGGCCGGGCACCGGCTCGCCATCAGCCGCGCGTACAGCCGCGCCGGGTACGGCCCGGAGACCGTCGCCTACTTCGAGGGCCACGGCACCGGCACCGCACTCGGGGACGCCGTCGAGCTGGAAGCCATCGGTTCCGCGCGGCGCAACTCCGACCCGGAGGCCAGGCCTGCGGCGATCAGCTCGCTGAAGGGCAACATCGGCCACACCAAGGCCGCCGCGGGTGTCGGTGGCCTGATCAAGGCCGCGCTGTCGGTGTACCACCAGGTCATCCCGCCCTCGACCGGGCACTTCGACGCGCACCCGAAGCTCACCGGCGACAACCCGGCGCTGTACGTGCCGAGCACACCGGAGCTGTGGCCGGACGACGTGCCGATCCGCGCCGGTGTGTCGGCGATGGGCTTCGGTGGCATGAACACGCACATCGCGCTGGAGCAGGCCCCGGGCACCACGCGCCAGTCGGAGCTGCCGAAGGACGCCGCGGCACTGCACAGCGGCAGGCAGGACGCCGAGCTGTTGCTGCTCGACGCGGCCGACAACGCCACGCTGGCCGAGCAGGTCACCGGGCTGGTCGACGTGGTGGCGAAGCTGTCGTTCGCCGAGATCGCCGACCTGGCCGGGACACTGGCCGGGCAGCTGACCGGCGGTCCGGTGCGGGCCGCGATCGTGACCACGAGCCCAGAGGACGCGGTCGGCAAGCTGGAGCGGCTGGGTGCCGCGCTGGCCGAGGACACCCGCCTGTTCACCGCGGACGGCGTGTACCTCGACCGCGGCGAGAGCGCACCGAGGATCGCCTACCTGTTCCCGGGTCAGGGTTCCGGGCGCGGCGCGGTCGGCGCGATCCGCCGCAGGTTCGCGGCGGCGGAGGCCGTGTTCGAGCACGCGGGTGTGCCGACCGACGGCGACCAGGTCGCCACCGAGGTCGCGCAGCCGCGGATCGTCGCCGGGTCGGTCGCGGCGCTGCGGGTGCTGCACAACCTCGGCGTGGACGCGGACGTCGCGGTCGGCCACAGCCTCGGCGAGCTCACCGCGCTGGCCTGGGCCGGTGTGCTGGGCGGCAAGGACGTCGTGCGCCTCGCCACGGCCCGCGGTGCGGTCATGGCCAACGCCAGCCAGGGCGGCGGCGCGATGGCCGGCCTCGCCACCACGGCCGACAAGGCCAGGTCGTTGTTCGGCAACGAGCCGGTCGTCATCGCCGGGTACAACGGGCCGAAGCAGACGGTCATCGCGGGTGACGCGGGTGCCGTGGACCGCGTGGTCGAGACCGCCAGGGCCGAGGGCATCACCGCCAACCGGCTCAACGTGTCGCACGCCTTCCACTCGCCGCTGGTCCAGCCCGCGGCGGAGGCGATGACGGAGCGGCTCACCGAGTTCGACTTCGCCATCCCGGGGCGCACGATCGTGTCCGCCGTGACCGGTGAGGTGCTCGACCCGAGCACCGACCTGCGGGCGATGTTGCGCGACCAGATCGTGGCCCCGGTCCGGTTCCACGAGGCGGCCGCGAAGGCCACCGAGGGCGCGGACCTCGCGATCGAGGTCGGTCCCGGCCGGGTGCTGACCGGGCTGCTGCGCGACATCGCGCCGGACGTGCCGGTGCTGTCTGTCGACACCGACAGCCAGTCGCTGTCCTCGCTGCTGTCGGTCGTCGGCGCCGCCTACGCGCTGGGCGCGAAGGTGGACACCGAGGCGCTGTTCGCCGACCGGGTGCGGCGGCCGATCTCGCTGTCGGGTGAGTTCACGTTCCTGGCGAGCCCGTGCGAGGCGGCACCGGACCTGGCGATCGGCATCACCGAGTTCGGTGCGCTCAACCCGGCCGCGAACGAGGCCGAGACCGAGACCGCCGAGGCAGGCGAGGACGGCACGTCCACGCTCGACCTGCTGCGCCAGCTCGCCGCCGAGCGCGTCGAGCTGCCGCTGGAGACCGTCACGGCGGCCACGCACCCGCTGGACGACCTGCACCTGAGCTCCATCACCGTCGGGCAGATCGTCAACGAGGTCACCCGCAGGCTGGGCCTGCCCACGCTGGAGGCGACGACCAACTTCGCCACCGTGACGCTGGGCGAGCTGGCCGAGATCATCGACGAGCTGGCCGAGTCGGCCGGCGACGGCGACGGCGGTGGCAGCAACGAGGTCGCCGGTGTCGCGCAGTGGGTTCGGCCCTTCCGGGTCGACTACGTCAAGGCGCGCACCCCGAGGGTCAGCACCGGCACCGGGTCGGTGGGCACCTGGCAGGCGTTCGCCCCGGCGGGCCACCCGCTGGCGGAGCGGCTGCGGGTCGCGCTGGACGAGGCGGGCATCGGCGACGGTGTGCTGCTGGTCCTGCCGGACAGCGGTGAGGAGCACGTCGACCTGATCCTGGGTGCCGGCAAGGCGGCGGCCGCCGCCGCGCCGGGCAGCCGGTTCGTCGTGGTGCAGAACAAGTTCGGCGCGTCGGGGCTCGCCAGGACCGCGTTCCTGGAGGCCCAGGAGGTATCGACGACGATCGTCTCGCTGCCCGACCTCGCGCCGTCGACCGCGACCGCGATCGACGAGGCCGTGCAGCGGGTCATCACCGAGGCGGCCGCGACCACGGTGTTCAGCGAGGTCCGCTACACGCCGGAGGGCCAGCGGACCAAGCCGGTGCTGACCGTGGTGCAACCGCCGGCCGAGGCGCCGGTGGGCACCCCGCTCGACAGCTCCGACGTGCTGCTGGTCACCGGTGGCGCGAAGGGCATCACCGCGGAGTGCGCGCTGGTCATGGCGCTGGACTCGGGTGCGAAGCTCGCGTTGATCGGCCGGGACGCCCCGGAGGACGACGAGGAGATCGCGTCCAACATCGCCAGGATGACCGAGGCGGGCGTGGTGTGCCAGTACGAGCGCGCCGACGTCACCGACCCCCAGCAGGTCGCGCAGGCGGTCGCCGCGTTCGAGGCCAACCTCGGCCCGGTCACCGGTGTCATGCACGGCGCGGGCCGCAACGAGCCCGCCGCGCTGTCCAACCTGACCGAGGAGCGGTTCCACCAGACGCTGGCCGTCAAGATCGCAGGCCTGCGCGCGGTGCTCGACTCGGTGAACCAGGACGGCATCAAGCTGCTCGTCACGTTCGGCAGCATCATCGGCCGGGCGGGGCTGCGCGGCGAGGCACACTACTCGACCGCGAACGACTGGATGTCGGAGATGACCGTCGACTTCCAGCGGGCGCACCCGAACTCGCGGGCGATCGCGATGGAGTGGTCGGTCTGGTCCGGTGCGGGCATGGGTGAGCGGCTGGGCGTCGTCGAGGCGCTGGTCCGCGACGGCATCACGCCGGTCTCGGTGGACGAGGGCCTGAAGGTGCTGCGCCAGGTGCTGGCGGACCCGGCGGCCGGCCCGATCGTGACGATCACCGGCCGGATGGGCGGGCTGCCGACGCTGCCGCTCGACACGAGCGAGGAACTGCCACTGGCCCGGTTCGTCGACCGCGTCCTGGTGCACTACCCGCAGGTCGAGCTGGTCACCGAGGTCGAGCTGTCCCCGGGCAGCGACCCGTACCTGTCCGACCACCTGCTGGACGGGGACCTGCTCTTCCCCGCGGTCGTCGGCATGGAGGCGATGAGCCAGGTGGCGACGGCGCTGACCGGGCAGACCGGTGCGCCGCTGCTGGAGGACATCGAGTTCCTGCGCCCGATCGTGGTCCGGCCCGGCTCGGCCGCGGCCGTGCGGCTCGCCGCACTGGCCCGCGACGAGGAGACGGTGACGGTCGCGATCCGCTCGGAGGACACCGGGTTCAGCGCGGACCACTTCCGCGCCACGCTCCGGTTCCCCCGGCCGGCCCCGGCCGACTCGGGTGAGGAGCGGACGGCGACCCAGCTGCCGCTGGTGCCGCTCGACCCGATCACCGAGCTGTACGGCGGCGTGATGTTCCAGGGCAAGCGGTTCCAGCGGGTCCTCGGGTACCGGCGGGCGAGTGCCCGGCACGCGGTGGCGGAGCTGTCCACCACCACACCGGCGCCGTGGTTCGCCGCCTACCTGCCGCAGGAGCAGGTGCTGGCCGACCCCGGCACCCGTGACGCGGTGATGCACGCACTGCAGTGCTGCGTGCCCGACGCGACACTGCTGCCGCAGGGTGTGGAGCGGCTGTACCTGGCCCAGCCCGCGGACCAGCAGGTCGAGTACGTGGTGCTGGACGCTCGTGAACGGTCGCAGGACGGCGACAGCTACATCTACGACGTCGACGTCCTCGAGCCCACCGGCAGGCTGGTCGAGCGGTGGGAAGGCCTGACGCTGCGGGCCGTGCGGCGCAAGGACGCCTCGGGTCCCTGGGTGTCCTCGATGCTCAGCGGCTACCTGGAGCGGACGCTGGAGCAGGTCATCGGCGGCACCCGCGCGGTGGTCGTCGAGCCGGACCCGGTGGCCGGCGAGCCCGCCGACCGGCGGGCGCAGACCGAGCTGGCCGCGAGCCGTGCCCTGGGTGGCCCGGTGTCCGTGCGGTACCGCCCGGACGGCAAGCCCGAGGTGGACGGTGCCTCGATCTCGGCGTCGCACGGCGCCGGGGTGACCCTGGTGGTGACCGGGCAGGGCAGGCTGGGCGCCGACGTGGAGGCCGTGGTCGAGCGCAGTGAGGCGGACTGGGCCGACCTGCTCGGCCGCGAGCTGGGCGGTGTCCGCGACCTGGTGGTGGCGGAGTCGGGTGAGGACGTGCACACCGCGTCCACGCGGCTCTGGTCCGCGCTGGAGTGCCTGCAGAAGACCGGCACGACGGCACGGGACCTCACGGTGGACCGGGTCACGGCGGACGGCTGGGTCGTGCTGTCCTCCGGGAACGCACGGGTCGCCACCTGGGTCACCACCCTCAACGACCTCGAGGAGCCGGTGGTCTTCGCCGTCCTCGCCGGAGAGGGGTGAGCAGCGACATGAGCGCCGGCTACTTCGAGATCCGCCACAAGGTCGGGTTCGAGGAGACGAACATCGTCGGCAACGTCTACTACGTCAACTACCTGCGCTGGCAGGGGCACTGCCGGGAGAAGTTCCTGAACGACATGGCTCCCTCGGTGATGTCGGAGATCCTGCAGGACGACCTGAAGCTGTTCACGCTCAACGCGGGCTGCGAGTTCTTCGCCGACATCGCCGCCTTCGAGGAGGTCAGCGTGCGGTTGCGGCTGGACGAACTGACCCAGACGCAGATCGAGTTCGCGTTCGACTACGTGCAGGTGCGGGACGGTCAGGAAGTGCTCGTGGCACGGGGCAAGCAGCGGATCGCGTGCATGCGCGGCCCGAACAACAACACGGTCCCCACCAGGGTGCCCGCGGAGTTGCGTGAGGCTCTCGTGCCGTACAGCACCGAGGCGGCCAGCGTGAGCTGACCCCGCCGGGACGAGCGGACACGGACACGTCGACCAGGTCGTAGCGACCTGGTCGACGTGTCCGTGTGTGTCCACTTTCCGGTTCTGCCAGGGAATCACCCACACACCGGACGGGAATTCGACCTGCACAGTTTACCGTCGAATTCAAGCGGCCCGTCAGCGCAATTCGACCGCTCCGTTCGGAATGGTGCCCGCATTGCGCCGTCGTCTGTGAGAGACTGTGCCGACGTACCTGGTCAAGGGGCCTCACATCCGCTGACGAAAAGCCGATGACCAGACACCGGCGGCCATGGTGGGGGGCGAGACATGCTTGCGCTTCGACTGCTCGGGCCCTTGACGCTGTCCGTCGCCGACGTCGAGCACGATCTCGGCGGCGCCCGGCAACGCGTGGTCCTCGCGCTGCTGGCGCTCAACGCCAACCGAGTGGTCCCGGTCGACCAGCTCATCGACGCCGTGTGGGAGTCCGCGCCGCCGACCACCGCCCGCGCCCAGATCCAGATCTGCGTGTCCGGCCTGCGCCGGGTGCTCGCGGGCGCCGGTGACACCGCCCAGATCCGCACCCGCCCGCCCGGCTACCTGCTCGACATCTCCGACGACGACCTCGACGTCGCCCAGTTCACGAGCCTCGTGACCGCCGCGCGGGCGCACGTCGACGCCAACCGCGTGGCCGAGGCGGTCGCCACGCTGCGCAGCGCGCTGTCGCTGTGGCGCGGGCCCGCGCTGGCGGGCATGAACTCGGAGCTGCTGCGCCGCAACGCGGCCCAGCTCGACGACGCCCGGGTCGCCGCGGTCATGGACCGGCTGCGCCTCGACCTCACCCTCGGGCGGCACGACGAGATCATCGGCGAGCTGTTCGCGCTGGTCAAGGAGCACCCGCTCCGCGAGCGGCTGTACGAGTACCTGATGCTCGCGCTGTACCGCGCGGGCCGCCAGGCCGAGGCGCTCGAGGTGTGCAGGCAGGCGCGGGCCACGCTGATGGAGGAGCTCGGGATCGAGCTCGGCGAGAGCGCGCGCAGGCTCGAGAGCGCGATCCTCAACCGCGACCCCAAGCTCGACATCGCCGTGTCCGGCGTCGACGGCCGCACCACCCCGGTCACCGTCGTGCCCCAGACGGTGGTGCCGCGCAGGCTGCCGGCCACCATCGGCGACTTCACCGGCCGGGCCGCACAGCTCGCCGAGATCAAGAACGCGCTCGACGACCACGGGGACCCCGAGGCGGTCAACTACGGCACGCGCATCGTCGCAATCTCCGGCAAGGGCGGCGTCGGCAAGTCCACGCTGGCCGTGCGGGCCGCGCACGAGCTGCGCGACGCCTACCCCGACGGCCACCTCTACGGCGACCTCGAGTCCACGACCGGCGAGGACCGGGTCCGCGGCGTGCTCGCCCGGTTCCTGCGCGCGCTGGGCATCGACGGCAACGCGATCCCGGAGGACGACGAGGAGCGCGGCGAGCTGTACCGCAGCCGCGTGGCCAACAAGAAGGTGCTGGTCGTGCTCGACGGCGCGACCGACGAGGAGCAGGTCATCCCCCTGCTGCCGGCCGGGCCGGGGTGCGCGGTGATCGTGACCAGCAGGACCCGGCTGTCCGGCCTGCCGGGCGCGCTGCAGGTCGCCATCGAGGTGTTCGACGTCGACCACGCGCTGGAGATGTTCGCGACGATCGTCGGCCAGGAGCGGATGCGCAACGAGCCGGAGGCGGCGCGCGAGCTGGTCAGCCAGTGCGGCGGTCTCCCCCTCGCGATCCGGATCGCGGGCGCGCGGCTCGCCTCCCGCGCGCACTGGCGCATCGACGTGCTGGTCGCCCGGTTGCGCGACTCGGTGCGCAGGCTCGACGAGCTGTCGTTCCGCGGCCTGGTGCTGCGTTCCAACATCGGCCAGAGCTACGAGGTCCTGTCCGAGGACGGGCAGCGGCTCTTCCGCCGGTTCGCGCTGATCACCACCCCGGACTTCCCGTGGTGGACCGCGGCCGCGCTGCTGGACGTGGACCCCTACGACGCCTTCGAGGTGGTCGAGACGCTGGTCGACGCGCAGCTGCTGGACACGGTGCAGTACCCGGGCGAACGGCTGCGCTACCGGTTCCACGACCTGATCCGGGTGTACGCGACCGAGCAGTTGCAGACCACGGAGTCCGCGGCCGAGCAGACGGAGACGGTCGAGCGGCTGCTGGGCGCCTGGCTCGCCCGCGCCGACCACGCGCACGCCAAGGAGTACGGCGGCGCCTACACGATCATCCACGGTACGACCTCCCGCTGGGGCCGCGCGGCCGAGCTGGAGGAGGCCGACGAGATGGTCAACCAGATCGACTGGCTGGAGAGCGAGCGCCGCTCACTCGTGTCGGCGGTCCGCCTGGCCGCCGACCACGAGATGGCGGAGGCGTGCTGGGACCTCGCACTCACCTCGGTGACGTTGTTCCAGCTCAAGGGCCACTTCGACGACTGGCGGGAGACCGCCGAGCTGGCCCTCGCGACGTCGGAGGCGGCGGACAACCAGCGCGGCCGGGCCGCGATGCTGTTCTCGCTCGGCGCGCTGCACGCACAGCAGCAGACCCGCCTCGACGAGGCCGAGCGCTGCTACACCGCCGCGCTGGAGATCTTCGAGGAGCTGGGCGACGAGCACGGCCACGCGCTCGCGCTGCGCAACCTGGCGACGCTGCACCGCATGCGCCACGGGACCGAGGCGACGATGGCGATGTACGAGGTGGCGCTCGAGAAGATGCGCGCGGTCGGCGACCTGGTCGGCCAGGCTCACATCCTTCAGCACATGGCGAAGGTCTGCATCGACGAGGGGGACGCCGACCGCGCGCGGGACCTGTTGGAAGCGGCGCTGACCCGCTGCCAGGAAGTGCGGTACCTCCGTGGCGAGGCCCAGGTCCTCAACCGGTTCGCCGAGCTGCACCTGTTCGTCAACCAGATCGAAGAGGCGCACCAGGCGCTGAACCGGGTACTGCTGATCGTGCGCGACATCGGTGACCGCATCGGTGAGGCGCACGCCTTGTACCGGCTGGGGGTGGTCCGCCAACGCTCCGGGCGACTGGACAACGCGGAGACCACCCTCCAGCACGCTCTATCCCTCGCTCAGCAGGTCGGCCAGCGCATGGTCGCCGGCAGCGCCCACTACGCGCTCGCCGAGATTGCCCTGTCCCGGGGTCAGGAGGCGGCCGGCGCGAGCCACATCGACGCGGCTCTCGCGCGGTTCGCCGAACTCGGCGCCACGATCTGGCAGGCCAAAGCCCTGATCCTCCGGTCGGACAGCCATGACGGCCGGGGCGAGGACAACCCGGCCGCCCGCGATCTCGACGCGGCCATCGAACTGCTCGGCACGGTGCAATCCACCGAGGCCGTCCGGTTGCGGAAGGAACTCGAACGCAACCGGGGTAACGCGTTTTCTCCCTGACCCCTCCGGGAGCGGCGGCAGGACAACTCCCCCGAGTCAGTCGCCTGCCACCCCTTGATCACACCACCGGGCTCACGGGCACGGCGTGTTCCAGTCGTCCTCGCAGTCCAGGAGCATGGTCACGTTCGCCGTGGGCGAGTTCCAGTCGTCCTCGGCCGCGGCGGTGCCGGCTCCGACGAACAGGGCGGACAGGCCCAGGAACAGTGCGGCGGCGGACAGCGCGCTCTTGCGAATGGCAGACATGGCAAAGCCTCCGAGATGTTTCTGGATTTCTTTCTGCGGGAACCCCGCTCGAGAACCAGTAGACAGTGGCTCGCCTTTAGTTGATTTTCGATGGATTTAACGCATTCCTTCGCCGGCCGATAGCGATCGGATAGAGCGGCAGTAGGCGCGTTATCGCGCGATAGCCGGATGCGTTTCCGAGGCCGCCGCGCCAGCCGCCCGCGCCGACAGGAGACCGCCCTGGTGCAGCCAGCGAACGGTGTCGGCGAACGTCTCCTCGGCGGGCCGGGCCGCGACCCCGCCGGTGCTCGCCGGCTCCCCCACGCGGGTGGCGCAGGCCGCGGTGTAGATCGCGCCGTACTCGGCCGGGATGTGCCACGGCCACACCCGCTGCACCGCGCCGACCAGCAGACCCAGCGGCAGCATGGCCCTGGCGGGCAGGTACGCCGTGGGCAGCGCCCTGCCGGTGACCGCGCGCAGGGTCCGCACGTACTGGCGGGTGGTCAGGTAGTGACCGGGGCCGAACAGGCGGTTCTCCGCGGGCCCCTCTTCCGCGAACAGCCCCGCGTGCAGGGCGGCGGTGTCCCGCACGTCACCGATGGGCAGCCCGCCGAGCGGCCAGATCGGCATCCGGCCGCGCAGCGCGTTGCGCAGCCGCGTGACCTGGTCGCCGCCCTTCGGGTCGTGCGGCCCCAGCAGGCCCGGCGGGTAGGTGATCGTCACCGGCACGCCGGCCGCCTGGTGCTCCCTGACGACCGCCTCGGCCGCCGCCTTGCTCGCGAGGTACGCCTCCCGGGGCCTGCCGACCGGCGAGTCCGGCCCCAGCACCCGCCCCTCGGCGGGCAACAGCGCACCGAAGCTCGACACGTACCCGATCCGCCCGGCGCCCGCCCTGCGCGCCGCGGCCAGCACGACCTCGGTGCCCGCGACGTTGGTCCTGGCCAGCTCCGCGTGCCGCCTGCTGTCGAACGAGTACACCGACGCCGCGTGCAGCACCGCGTCGGCGCCGCGCAGCAGACGGTCCACGCGGAACTGGTCGAGCACGTCGCCCTCGACCACGTCCACCGCGGCCAGGTCGACGCCCAGCGGTGTGAGCGCACGTTCCACGGTGGACTCCGCGCGGACCAGCAGCCGGACCCGGTGGCCTGCCCGCAGGATCGCGGCGACCGAATGGGCACCCACGAACCCCGTACCCCCGGTGACGGCTACCAGCATCGGGACCTCCTCGTCGTTCCCGCGGCGCCTGCCGCACGGGGGTGCTCAGTCCTCACCGGACACGCTGTGGCCTACGGGGCTCCTCGCCGGAGGGGTGGACCGCTCAGCCGTTGATCAGGCCGTTGCGGATGTCGCGCATCTCCGGGTAGGAGGCGAGGTCCGGCACGGTCCAGCCGTCCAGGTCGTACTCGGCGAGGCACTGGTCGACGAACGCCTTGTAGCCGTCCACCTCACCGCTCGCGATCTGCGAGTTGAGCAGCTCGACGCGGGTGGCCTCGTGGCTGCCCGCGTAGTTGCGCTCGTACAGCTCGTGCCTGCCGCCGAACTCGGTGCCGGTCGCGTCCCACAGGAGCTTCATCAGCTTGACCCGGTCCACCGCCTCGACGCCGCCCGAGCCGCGCACGTACTTGTCGAGGTACGGCCGGATCGCCGGGTTCTTGAAGTCCTCGGCGCTCGAGTTGAGGTAGATCAGTCCACTCGCGATGTCCTGCTGGATGATCTCCTTGACACGCGGGTAGCCGATCTGCATGAACCACCGGTAGGCCAGACCGTAGGCCGGGTTGGGCAGCACGGCGCCGTTGTTCCACTCCACCGGGTTGCGGGCGGCCGCGTCCGACAGCGCCCAGAACATGTTGCGCCAGGCCAGTACCTCACCGAGTCGCGACTGGACCCCTCGGAAGTCCTTGACCCCGGTGATCTCCACCGCCTTCGCCAGCATCCCGGCGATGAACTCGAGCTTGACCGCGAGCCGGGTGCAGCCGTGGAAGGTGAACCGCTCCGGGAAGCCGGACCGGCCGGTGAACAGCTGGACCTTGCCGAGGTGCCCGTAGATGAACACGTTCTCCCACGGGATGAGCACCTTGTCCAGCACCAGGATCGTGTCGTTCTCGTCCAGGCGGGACGAGAGCGGGTAGTCGAACGGGCTGCCCATCACCGCGGCCGTCGCCGTGTAGGAGGGCCTGCAGATCAGCTTCATCCCGGCCGCGCCCATCGGGATCGTCGCGACGAGGGCGAACTTGCGGTCCTTGATCGGCACGCCGTAGTGCGCGATGAAGTTGTAGTGCGTGAGCGCCGACCCGGTCGCGACGACCTTGGCGCCGCTGACGACCAGCCCGCTGTCGGTCTCCTTCTCCACGTGCACGAAGACGTCGGCGACCTCGTCCGGCGGGCGGTTGCGGTCCACCGGCGGGTGCACGATCGCGTGGTTCCAGTAGAGGACCTTCTCCTGCGACTCCTTGTACCAGCGCTTGGCGTTGTCCTGGTACGGCGCGTAGAAGTCCGAGTTCGCCCCGAGCGTGCCGAGGAACGCGGCCTTGTAGTCGGGCGTGCGGCCCATCCAGCCGTAGCTCATCCGCGACCACGCGGCGATGGCGCGCTGGTCGGCGACGAGGTCCTCCGCGCTGTGCGGCGTGGTGAAGAACCGGTGGGTGTACCCGCCGCTGCCGGTGTCGGTGGGACCTGTCAGCACGTCCTTGGTCGCGGGGTCGTGCAGCGCGTCGTAGAGCCGTGCCACCATCCTGGCCGGGTTGTGGAAGGCCGGGTGCGACGTGACGTCCTTGACCCGTTCGCCGTACAGGTAGATCTCGCGATCGTCCCGCAGGCTCTCCAGGTACTCGGCGCCGGTGAGCGGACGCGTACCAGTACCACCGTGCTCCGGTTCAGCCATCGGACTTCCTCTCGGTGAGACCTCGCCCGTGTGGCCCATCGTGCCAGCGAAAGCACCGCGGGTTGTTCTTCCCGGATGCGGTCGCACCCCTGGAAGTTCTTCCATGATGCGGAAAACACCGACGGCGAACCGCGGACTCCTGGGTTTGGCAATCTCGGTCCACCCCGCCGCCAGCCGCTTCCCAGGTGCGGCCAAGAACCGCCCCGCAGTTGGTCAAGCAACGCGGGAGACGACAAAGATCTTGCGCTGCTGTGCACTTGGGTCGTGTGTTCACCACCACAAGTCCGTTCGAGCGGCACATGCTGACCGGACCTGCCGACTGGACGGGCGATCCGCCGCTGTCAGAAGGAGGGACCGACTCGTGATCGAGGACTGGGGCCACATCAAACGACCGCGGCTCGTCGCACAGAGGATGTTGCAGGGCTTCGCCGATCTGCCGGTCATCGACTGCGGCCCGATCGCCGGTGGGCGGGGCAGACTGCGCGCCATCTTCGGTATGACAACGACGGAGTCGAGCTTCAAGTCCATCCTCGGCTTCGGGATGCTGGTGCTCGCCCACGAACGGGGACTGCTCAAACCGGGCCAGCCGGTGATCGAGTCCACATCGGGCTCGTTCGGGGTGAGCCTCGCGCTCGCGGGCAAGGTGCTCGGCAACCCCGTCGAACTGGTCACCGATCCGAACGTGCCGGTCGTGTCCCGGCGGAAGATCGAACTGCTCGGCGCGCGGCTGCACCTCGTCGACGGGCCGCACCCCACGGGTGGCACACAACAGGCCCGCGACGACCTCCGGCAGGCGCGGATGGCGGCGCGGCCGGGCATGTTCTGGACCAACCAGAACAACTCCGACCTGAACCCGGCGGTGTACCGGCGCTGGCTGCTGCCGGGTGTCACCCCCAAGCTCGACCTGGACTGGATCGACGCGGCGGTGTTCGTGGTCGGCACCGGCGGTCACTTCGTCGCGCTGTCGGAGATGCTGCGCTCCCACGGCATTCCCTGTTACGTGGCCGACCGGGTCGGCTCCATCACCTTCGGCGGCCGCCCGTCCCCCAGCGCGTTGCGCGGCATCGGCAACCAGAACACGGTGCCGGAAGTGATCGGGTCGAACCTGGACCTCGTGGAGGACGTCGACTACTTCAGCGATGCGGACGCCGCGGCGGGCTGCAAGGAACTCGCCCGGCGCGGCATCTACGTCGGCGGGAGCTCAGGCGTCGCGTTCATGGGCGCCGACCAGCTCGCCGCGCGCACCGGCGCCCGCAACATCCTGACGTTCTTCCCCGACCGCGGGGATCTCTACGGCGACCAGTTCCTCGGCGCGTCCGAGGAGGTCGAACTGGCGCGCGTGGCCGGCTGAGGTCGCGGCACTACCGGAGATGCGGCGGCGGACCGGTGAATGTGATTCTGAATCGTGCGGCACGAGCTGGAGAGCCCGCGCCGCGACGATTCCGGCAAAGCCAGCAACGAGACGGAGGCCGAGCGAGGACATGGCACTCGACTCGAACGTTCCCCGCCTCGTCACCTCGCCTGCGCAGGACCGCTGGTGGTACCTGTCGCAAGTAGACGGTCCGACACCCGCGCACCGGTACGCCTACGAGGTCACCGGTCAGCTGGACGTCGCGGGGCTGCGGACCGCGTGGCGGGCGCTCGTGGTCCGGCACGAGGCACTGCGCACTACTTTCGCGGCACCGGACGGGATTCCGCAGCGGGAGGTCGGCACCGAGGCGGACAACGAGCTGCGGGTCGTCACCGGTGCGGCGCCCGACGCCTTCGACGCGGGCAGGCTCGACGCCGGGCCGCTCACCCGGCTCACCCTCGTCACGACCGGCCCCACCGAGCACCTGCTGGTGCTGGACACCCACCCGGCCGTCGTGGACCGCCTGTCCGCGGACATCCTGCTCACCGAGCTGTCCGCGTGTTACGCCGCGGCCATCGCGGCGGTGCGGCCCGCGCTGGCGCGGTCGGCCCCTCGGTACGCGGACTTCGCGCAGTGGCAACGGGAGCGCGCCGAGGAGCCGGGCGAGCACGGCGCGCTCGACTGGTGGACCTCGGTGCTCACCCCGCCGCCCTCGGCGCTGGCGCTGCCCGCCGACCGGCCGCGGCGCGACGGTCCCGTGGGACCGGGCGGGGTCGTGGACTTCGTGTGGGACCGGGTCGCCCCCGCGATCGTCGCCCTCGCCGACGCGGAAGGCACGAGCGACGACGTCGTGCTGCTCGCCGCGTTCCAGGCGTTGCTGCACCGGCAGAGCGCCGCGGAGCGGGTGGCGGTCGGCGTGCCGGTCAGCATCCGGCGGCCGGACGACGCCGGACAGGTCGGCGCGTTCGAGAACCTCGTCGTGCTCCCTGCCGACTTCACCGACGGACTTACGTTCGGCGAGCACCTGCGCCGGGTCGCGGCCACCGCGACGACCGCGCGCGCCAACGCCGACGTCCCGTTCGACCACGTGGTGCGCGCGGTGCGGCCAGAGCGCGATCCACTTCGGACGCCGCTCGTGGACGCGTTGCTGGTGCACGCGACGCGGCCGGCCCCACGCCTCGTCGGCACCGAGGTGCGCGCCGTCGCCACGGCAGGCCCGGCGGTCACGGCCGACGTCACGCTGACGATCCACCGGGTCGGCGGCGCCGACGACGGCGTCTCCGGTTCGCTCGTCTACCGCACGGGCCTGTTCGACGATGGCTCGGCCCGCCAGCTGATCGAGCAGCTCCGCACGCTGCTCACCGCCGCGGTCGACCAGCCTGCGCTGCCAATCGGCGAACTGCCGTTGGAGGCGCCGGACCGGCTGCTCGCCACGACCCGCGCGGCCGACCTGACCGCCGAGGACGGCGACGGAACCACGGTGGGCACGAGGATCCACGCGTTCGCCGACGCGCACCCGGACGCCCCCGCGGTCGTCCTCGGCGACACGGTGACGAGCTACGGCGACCTGGTCCGCGACGCGGGCGCGGTGACCACCGCGCTGCGCGCGGCAGGCGCCGTCGACGGCGCGGCGGTCGCGGTGCGGCTGCCCCAAGGGCCGCAACAGGTCGCGGCACTGCTCGGGGTGCTCGACGCGGGCGCGCACCTGGTGTGCCTCGGCACCGGTGACGCGGGTGAACGCGGCCGGGCCGTCCTCGACGACCTGCGGCCGGTCTGCCTGCTGGCGGCCGGCGACACCGCAACCGACGACCTCGCGAGCTGGTACCGCGAGCAGCTGGCCGGCCGGGTGCTCGACGTCGCCGACCTCGGCGAGCCGGGCGCGGTGGTCCCCGCACCGTCCCAGCCGGACGCACGCGCCTACGTCGCGTACACCTCCGGCTCGACCGGCAAGCCCAAGGGGATCCCCACCACGCACGCGAGCATCAGTCAGTTCGTGGGCTGGTTCGCGGACGAGTTCCGCGTGGGACCGGGTGCGCGGCTCGCGCAGTGGGCCGCGGCGGGCTACGACGCCAGCCTGGTCGAGACCTTCGCGGCACTCACCTCGGGCGCGACGCTGTACCTGGTGCCCGACCGGATCCGGGCGCACCCGGAGAAGCTCGTCGACTGGCTCGCGGCCGAACGGATCACGGTGTTCCAGACCGTGCCCACGTTCGCGCGCGAGATCCTCAAGGCCGCCACCGCGAAGGCCGCCACCCCGCAGGACACCGCCGGTTCGCTCGGCGCGCTCGACCACCTCCTGCTGGCCGGCGAGGCGCTGCCGGGCGAGCTCGCGAACGCGGTGCGCACGGCGCTGCCGTCGGTGCGGCTGGTCAACCTCTACGGCCCGACGGAGACGATCCTCGCCACCTGGTACGAGGTCACCGGCGAGCAGTCCGGGATCGTGCCGATCGGCGGCCCGATCGCGGGCAGGCAGGTCCTCGTCGTCGACGACCAGGACCGCCCGTGCCCGACCGGCGTCACCGGTCACCTCGTCGTGCTGAGCCCCCACGTCACGACCGGGTACACCGGTGCGGCGGCGGGCGAGCGCGCCGCGTTCGAGCCCCCGCGCGCACCGGACGGGCACGGCGTCGCGGCCGTCCCGTGCTACCGGACCGGCGACTTCGGCCGCCGCCGCTTCGACGGGTCGCTCGAGTTCCTCGGCCGCCAGGACCTGCAGGTGAAGTTCCAGGGCGTCCGGATCGAGCTCACCGACCTCGAGACCGCGCTCGCCGAGTGCGAGTCGATCGCCGAGTGCGCCGTCACCGCCGTCACCAACGCGGAGGGACTGGTGACCCGGCTGGTCGCCCACGTCGTGCCCGTGCGGGACGAGACGGGCGCGGCACTCGGCTCCGCCAAGGACTGGCGGGCTGTGCTGCAGGCGCGGTTCGGCCGGTCGAAGTACTCGCTGTCGTTCCACACCATGCTCGGGCTGCCCCGCAACCTCGGCGGCAAGGTGGACCGGCGCAGGCTGCCGGTGCCCGGCGCCACCTCGGCGGCCGCCGAGACCGCGGTGCCCGCCGAGGCCGAGGTGGCGGACGCGCTCGCCGCGGTCTGGTCGGACGTGGTCGGCGCCGCGCCCGCCGGTCCGGACGAGAGCTTCTTCGCCGCAGGCGGGCACTCGCTCCTCGTGCCCGTGCTGCTCAGCCGGGTGTTCGAGCGGGTGGGCGTCGCGGTGCCGGTGCGCGAGTTCCTGGCAGACCCCACGATCGCGGGCCTTTCGGCCCGGTCCGCCTCGTCGGGCGGAGCAGTCGCGGTGCCCGAAACCAGGATCGGGTGAGCACCGTGGCCCTCGGGTGCCGGGCGGCGGCACGACGAGCACCGGCGAGTTCATGAAGGCCCCCGACGCACCGGCCGCCACCTGCGCTGAGCCGGCCACCGCCACAACCCAAGGATGGTGAACACCATGTCCCTGTTCGACGGACTGTCCCGTGACCCTGCCTCCCGCAACGAGGTGGACACGCCACCCCCGCCGCTGAGCCCGTTCGAGGACCTGCTGCCCTACTCGCAGGCCAACCTGGCCAGGGGCATCGTCTGGGCGGACATCCTGGCCGACATCGAGGCCGACGAGCGCGCCCGCCAGCAGATGCGGGACGCCGCGTAGCGCGCGCTGACCACAGGCCGCGGTCCCGCACCCTCCCGGGTCGCGGGGCCGCGGTGGTTCTGCCTGATGTGGACGGTCACCGCGGCCGCCGGAAGACGAGCGGCGGATCCGGCCCACGTACGTGTCGGCCGGGTTGGGAAAGGGCTTGCTCCCCCAACCTTGCCCGACCGCTCGACGCCGTGGCCGGGGCGGCCGAGGGACGTCGCCGGTGCGGGGGTCCTGCGGCCGGTGCCCGAGCCGAGGTCCAGCCGGGCCGGCGGGCGGGCGTCCCGGCAGACGCGGCCATCCAGGTGCGGGACGCCTGGCGCGACGGCTGCCTGCCCCCGGCGTAGCCGGAGTGGGCCGTGCGTCGTAGTCGACCTTGTCCATGCGCCGAGTGGTGGTTTCGCTTACCAGGCCGACAGGTCGGCCGCCCGCGTGGCGAGCGGCGACGGCACCAGCCGCTGGCGACAGGTCCAGACCACCCGAAAGGAGTAGGTCGAGCACCGCCAGGCCCACCCGAGGTGGCGCTCGCGGCGGCCCTGATCCGCCGGTCGGCTCGCCGACCACCTCGGCGGCCATGACGCCGCGGCGCTGGCCGTACGTGCCGCGCGGGGCGCCGCGCAGGTCGGCTACCACTCCTTCTCCGTCCTGGAGAGAGAACGTGAAGGCATCGCGGAAATCGTCAGGCGATCACCATCGACGATCACTTTTCAGACCGATTCGGCCATGCCCCCTCATCCAATCCGTGCCAACTCACGGCACGCGGAAACCGTAGGGAGGTATGGTCACCGCGTAACCGGCGGTCACTTTGCGTGAGTATGCGAGAAATTGCGTATCTACTGTTTAGCGGCGCTGTGAGTTATTCTCCTCAAAGTGGTAACTTCCGTGAGCCAATTGGCCACGGCAGGTGGTCAGTAGGGTCGGTATGGGGCGCGCATCCCGACGTGGGTGACCCATGTGCCCCGACCCGGCTGTGGTTCAGGGGGTGGCGCTGGTGTTATGTCTCCTGGGCCCGTTGGAGCTGTCCAGCGGCGGTCAGGAACTCGACCTCGGTGGTCCTCGGCAACGGGTGGTGCTGGCGATGCTGGCGCTCAACGCCAACCGCATCGTGCCGCTCGAGTCGCTGATCGACGCAGTGTGGGACACCACCCCGCCGACCACCGCACGGGCCCAGGTGCAGATCTGCGTCTCCGCCCTGCGCAAGATCTTCACCGCGGCGGACGTACCGCTGCGGATCCGGACCAGGACGCCTGGCTACCAGCTCGAGGTCCCGGCCGACCAACTCGACACCGAACAGTTCAGTGAGCTGGTCAGGACCGCGCGCACGCACGCGGAGGCGGGCCGTACCGCCGAGGCGGTCGCCACCCTGCGCACGGCTCTCGGGCTCTGGCGCGGCGAGGCCCTCGCCGACCTGCACAGCGAGCTCGTGCGCCGCGGCGCCGACCAGCTGGGACACGCCCGGCTGGCCGCGGTCATGGAGCGCATCCAGCTCGACCTCACCCTCGGCAGGCACGAGGCGACCATCGGCGAGCTGACCGCGCTGGTCGAGGAGCACCCGCTGCGGGAGCGGCTCTACGAGTTCCTCATGCTCGCCCTCTACCGCTCCGGGCGGCAGGCCGAGGCGCTCGAGGTGGGCAGGCGGGCGCGGCAGACCCTGATCGACGAGCTGGGCATCGAGCCTGGCAAGTCGCTGCAGCGATTAGAGACGTCCATCCTGAACCGGACGCCAGAGCTGGACCTGGTGTCGAACAGCCCGGACTCCGTGCCGGTCATCGCCCCGCCCGCGAACGAGACGCCCCTGGTGATGCCGCGCAGGCTGCCCGCGAGCATCGCCGACTTCACCGGCCGCGAGGACCACCTCACCCTGATCCGCCGGGCGCTGTCCGGCGACGAGGACCAGGACGACCCGTTCGGCATGCGGATCGTGGCGCTCTCCGGGAAGGGCGGTGTCGGCAAGTCGACGCTCGCCATCCGCGCGGCGCACGAGCTGCGGGACGTCTACCCGGACGGCCACCTCTACGCCGACCTGGAGTCCGGCCGCATCCACGACGTGCTCGACCGGTTCCTGCGCGCCCTCGGCGTCGACGGCTCCACCGTGCCGGACGACGTCGAGGAGAAGGCCGACATGTACCGCAGCCGGGTCGCGAACCTGCGGGTGCTGGTCGTGCTGGACGGGGCGACCAGGGAGGACGAGGTCCTCCCCCTGCTGCCCGCGGGCCCGGGCTGCGCGGTGATCGTGACCAGCCGGGCGCCGCTCTCCGGTCTGCCCGGCGCGGCGCTGGTCGCCATCCACCCGTTCGACGTCGGCCTGTCGCTGGAGATGCTCGCCAAGATCATCGGCCCGGAACGGATGGCCGCCGAGAACGGCGCCGCGGTCGAGCTGGTCGACTTCTGCGGCCGCCTGCCGCTCGCCATCCGGATCGCGGGCGCCCGGCTCGCGTCCCGCCCGCACTGGCGGCTCGACATCCTGGTCGCGCGGCTGCGCAACACCGCACGCAGGCTCGACGAGCTGACCTACCACGGGCTGGAGCTGCGGTCGAGCATCGGGCTGACCTACCGGGTGCTCCGGGAGGAGGCCAAGGCGCTGTTCCGGCTCTTCTCCGTCATCCCCACCCCCAGCTTCCCCGGCTGGACGGCCGCCGCGCTGCTCAACCGCGACCCGTTCGACGCCGAGGAGGTGCTGCAACAGCTCGTCGAGGCACAGCTGCTCGACACCGTCGCCATCCCCGGCGAGCACCCGCGCTACCGCTTCCACGACCTGATCCGGGTGTACGCGTACGAGCGGCTGGTCGAGGAGGACGCGGAGCAGGACCGCCACGCGGCGGTCGTCCGGCTGCTCGGCACGTGGCTCGCGATGGCGGAGACCGCGCACCGCAAGGAGTACGGCGGGGACTACACGATCCTGCACGGTCCCGGGCCGCGCTGGCACCTCGGCGAGGGGGCGGAGTGCGACGCGGGTCCGCTCAACGACCCGATGGAGTGGCTGGAGGCGGAGCGCCCGTCGCTGGTGGCGGCCGTGCGCCTCGCCGCCGCGGCGGGCGAGCACGAGCTGTGCTGGGACCTCGCGCTGACCGCGGTCACGTTGTTCGAGGTGAAGGGGCACTACGACGACTGGCGGGAGACCGCGGAGGTGGCGCTGGAGGCGACCACTTGCGCGGGCAACCGGCGCGGGGAGGCCGCGACGCGGTACTCGCTGGGGACCCTGGCGCTGTCGCAGCGGCGGCTGACAGAGGCCGAGGAGCACTTCGCCGCGGCGCTCGCGAGCTTCCGCGCCGACGGCGACGCGCACGGCTGCGCGCTGGTGCTGCGCAACGCGGCCATGGTCGACCGGCTGCGCGGCCACTCCACGGCGATGCTCGCCAAGTACCACGACGCGCTGCGGATGATGCGCGAGGTCGACGACCCGGTCGGCGAGGCGGGCATCCTCGCGAGCCTCGCGAAGCTGCGGATCGACGAGGGCGACACCGCCCGCGCGCGTGAACTGCTCGACAAGGCGCTCGCGTGCACCCGGCGGGCGGGCTACCTGCGCGGCGAGGCGCAGGTGGTCATCCGCTTCGCCGAGCTGCACCTCGGCGAGAACCAGGTGAACGAGGCACACCGCGCGTTCAACCGGGTGCTGCTGATCGTGCGCAACATCGGCGACCGGATCGGCGAGGCGCACGCGCTGTACGGGGTGGGCATGGTCCGGCAGCGCGCGGGCAGGCTGGACAACGCGAAGGCGACGCTGCAGCACGCGCACTCCCTCGCGCGGCAGGTCGGCGAACGGCTCATCGAGGCCCAGTCGCTCTACGCGCTGGGCGAGATCGCCCTGGCCAGGGGCAACAGCGGTGCCGGGCTGGTGCACCTGGCGGAGGCACAGCAGCTCTTCGCCGAGTTCGGGTCGACGGTGTGGCACGCCAAGACGCTGATCCTGCTCTCCGACGTGCACCAGGGCGCGGGTGAGCTGGACCTCGCGCGGCAGGAGATCGAGCGGGCGGAGGAGCTGCTCTCGATGGCCGACTCGAAGGAGGCCCGCAGGCTGTCCGCGGAGCTGACCGCGGTCAAGGCGACGCTCTTCCCCGACATCGTCAACAGCGTCGGCTGACGCCGGCAGCGGTCCGGAGACGGGGCCCGAGATGACGGATGGCGCCTGTCCCGCGCACTCCGCGGGGCAGGCGCCATCCGGTGCCGGGCAACGTCACGGCCGCACACTGCCCCAGGGCGAATCCGCGAGCACGGTCACCCCGGCGTGGCCGGCGCCGCCCTGGGCTAACTCGCCCGCCGACGTGGCGATGACCAGCAAACCCGCTGCTCCTGCGAGTGCGACAAGGGTGGCGGCGACGGTCTTGCGCAGTGCGGACATCGTGTTCTCCTCGGCCCGTCGGGGATGTCGAGCGGCTGTGGAACTTGCTCGAGTACGAGTCAACGACCAGTCGCTTTGCGTTGACATTTCGCCGCTTAACCGCCCGCTATCGACCGGCGATAGCGGATCGATGGGATCGGAGTAGCCCCCTGCGGAACCGTTGCTTCCATCGGATCCGCTAGATGGAGGCGAGCGCGATGGCCAACACGGTCCTGCGGCTCGGAACTGACGACCTACTACGCATCCTCGAGACCGTCGACCCCGTCGAGCTGCTGGCCGAGGAGCTGATCAAGCGCACCATCGGCCACCCGGAGCGCGCACGGGACTCCCGCGGGCTCGTCCCCTGGATCGACCCCGCGACCGAGACGGAGTACGTCCGGTACGAGGACCCGGCCACCGGCCTCGACTGCGCGATGCACGCCGGGCTCCTGCGCATGGTGCACGCGGCGGCGCTCGCCGCGCTGGCCACCCGTGAGCTGCTGGTTCCCGGCGGGGTCACGGTGGCGATGCTCGGCACCCGGTTCGCGACGCAGGCGCAGCTCGCCGTGCTCGCCCGGCACGTGCCCGACATCGTGCACGTGGCCGTGCGCGTCACGGACAAGGCCGACGGGACCGACGCGCTCGAGCCCCGGCTGATCGACCAGCTCGACCTGGCGGGCATCGGCCTGTCGGTGGTGCCGGAGCTGGCCGACTCGCTGTTCGGCGCGAACCTGGTCGTCGCGGCGAGCGAGGACGCCCTGACCGAGGGCGTCGAGCACGCCACGATCCGGGACCTGGTGCGCGGCACCGTGCTCGTGAACTCCTCCGGTCACGACCTGCCCGCCTCGCTGCTGGACCACGTCGACCAGATCTACGTCGACGACCTCGCCCTGCTGCCGGAGCACGCGGACCGCCACATCGTCACGCGGCACCTGGCCCACACGACCGCCGGACCCGCGCACAACGGCACCGACCGCCAGCCGCCCGCGATCGCCGCGGACCTCGGCCGGCTGCTCACCGGAGCGTGGCCGGGACGCCAACAGCAGGACGACGTCGTCGTCGTCGAGCTGCTGAGCGCGCGGACCCCGGACCTCCACCTCGCCGGCACCATCGCCGAGTCCGCGTTACGCGGCGGCCTCGGTGAGCGGGTGACGGCATGACCACCACCGCCCACCTTGGCTCCCACGCGGGACGGAGAGTGACCACCATGGTTGAGAGGGTGCGCGACAACGAAGCCGGAGCGCTCTGTCTGAGCCAGCGGCACGGCGGACTCCCGTCCCGCACCGTGCCCGGCCTGACGGTCTGCGCCGACTGCCGCAAGGACGCCGAGGAGAGCCTGCTCGAGCTGCCCGTCCTGTACGACATGTGCGCGTACGTGCTCGACGCGCGCCACCCGCAGCCGAGGGAGCGGGTCAGCGGGCGCAGGCCGGGCGGCATCGTGCTGCGCGACGCCGTGGTGAGCATCCGGTCCGAAATCCTCGGCGTGCTCGCGTCGTGGTGCGGGCTGGTGACGAGCGAACGCGGTGTCACCGGTCCCGACGAGCTCAGCATCCCGCGCCTCTCGACGTTCGTGCTGATCCACTTCGGGTGGCTCACCTCGCACCCCGCGGGCCCGGACTTCGTGGACGAGCTGGCCTCGCTGGCCGACCGCGCACGCGAGGTGCTCAAACCGGAGCCGCGCACCGAGATCGACCTCGGTCCGTGCAACCACCCCGGCTGCGGGTGGACGGTGCGTGCCGAGGGCCATCCGCCGACGCGGATCCGCTGCGACGCGGGTCATGAGTGGCCGCCGGAGAAGTGGCTGCTGCTGCGCGACGACCATCGGTTCGATTCTTCTCGGGAGAGTGGGGAATGACGAGGAACATGCGCCGCACGACGGTGCCGACCGAGCTGGCCGCACTGGCCGCCGGGGTACCCGAGGCGACGATCCGGAAGTGGGCGAGCCGGGGCAGGCTCACCCGCTACGGATCACCTGGCCGGGCGGAATACGACCTGGCCGAACTGTACGTCCTGGTCGCCGAGCGCGAGGGCACCAGGGTGACCTAGGCACGACGAGACAGAAGGTGGGGAGATGGCGATGGGGCGCCAGGGGAAATCGTTCGTCGAATGGGCACAGGTGCCGCCAGTGCCCGTCGTACTCCCGTCCACCACCGGTAGCACAAGCCGGCAACCCCATGGACTCCAGGCCGGCTTGACATCGTCTCGACGTTCTGTCACGCTTTTTTCGCAGCGGAGCTGTGCCTATTTCGCGAATGCCCATTCACTCACATCGGTGAATGGGCATTCGTGCTTTCACCTCGATCCGGGCGGCATCGAGAAAAGAGAAATGTCATGCGAGTAGAAATCAATGTTCTCGGCCCGCTCGAAGTCAACGTCGACGGCGTGTCGGTGGTGCCAACGGCGAGCAAACCGAGCCAGTTGCTGGCGATTCTCGCGCTCAACGCGGGACGGGTCGTCACGGCGCGCTTACTGACCGAGGAGATCTGGGCGAGCCATCCCCCGCGCACCGGCGTGACGACATTACACACCTACATCCTGAAACTGCGCAGGAACCTGGACCTGGCGCTGGCCGGCGACGCGGGCCTGACCGCCAAGGACATCCTCGTCACGCGGCGCGCGGGCTACCTGCTGAACGTGGAGCCGACCGCCGTCGACGCCATCCGTTACGAGCAGCTGTCCACGGCGGGCCGCCAGGCGGTCAACGAGGGCGACCACGAGACCGCGTCGCGGATGCTGGCCGAGGCGCTGCGGTTGTGGCGCGGGCCCGCACTCGCCGACCTCCCGATCGGACCGCCACTCGCCATCGAGGCGATGCGGCTCGACGAGAACCGGCTGGGCGACCTGCACCTGCGCATCGAGGCCGACCTGCGGCTCGGTCGGCACCACCAGCTGCTCGGCGAGCTGGCGACCCTGTGCGTGCGGTACCCGATGCTCGAGAACTTCTGCGTGCAGCAGATGATCGCGCTGTATCGCAGTGGCAGGCAGAGCCAGGCACTGGCCGCGTACCACCGGCTGCGCAAGGAGATGGTGGAGCAGCTGGGGGTCGAGCCGTCGCCGCGCGTCCGGCAGCTGCACCACGCGATCCTCACCGGTCAGGCCGCGGCCGAGGCCCCGAACATGGTCTACAACGTCTGACGACGGGTCGCGCCGGTCAGCTGGGCCGCTCAGTCGATGAGCTTGCCCAGCCCGGCGTAACCGACCTCCTCCAGGCGCTTCCCGGAGGTCGCGAAGTAGTCCGCACCCGCACTGATCCCGTGTCCCTCCACCATGCGGTTCATGAAGTTGAACAAGGCGCAGATCATGATCGCGTGGTGCAGGGCGCGCTCGTCCCACCCCGCCCCCAGGACCTCCTCCGCGTCGGCCCGGGTGACCGACGACGGGGCGTGGGTGAGCTTGCCGACGAAGCGCAGCACGGGCCGCAAGCGCTCGTCGACGAGCGCGGTGTCCACATCGGCCACCGCGGCTGGCGCGGCGCCCTGCGCGATGCCGCAGGCCTCCGCGGTCACGGTGTGCACGCCGTGGCAGTACCCGCACGAGTTGAGCCCGGAGACGTAGGCGGCGATCAGCTCCCGCTCCCCCACCGTGAACGGGGACGGACCGCGCAGCAGCACCTCGTGGTAGTCGAGCAGCGGCCGGGACGTCTCCGGGTACAGCCGGAAGACGTCCATCAGCACGGCGTCGTCGGGCAGGGATGGAAAGTTCGCCATCTCGTCCTCCACAGGATGGGGGCGTCCGCCGAGGGTGCGGCGCGCGCCGCCGGGTCGCGGCGTGCGTCAGTGCCGCCGCGCGGTGTCGTCGATCTCGTCGCGGCGCAGCCAGCACGCGGACAGGTACACGAGCCCGGCACGGTCGATCGCGACGCCGGCCTCGGTCACCGTGTGCGTCGCGGCCGCCCACAGCTTGCGCAGCGCGGCCGACCGGACCTCGTTCGCCGGGGCCGCGGCCGCGAGCCGGGGGCGGACCGCCCGCCACCGCCCGGCGCCCGCGGCCAGTGCCGCCTCGAACGTGAGGTCCGGCCGCGCGTCGTGGCGCAGCTGGTCCACCACGAGCAGCGCGGTCGCCGGATCGCGCGCCGGCCCCGCCACGCCGAGCGCGGCGAGCAACCGCTCCGGGCCGAGCCCCATCAGCAGCACACCGAGTTCGGTGTCCGGATCCTCGTCGACCGACGGAAGGGAGAACACGGTGTCGTACTCAGACATGCGCGACCGACCTGCTCCGCAGACCGGCGGCCACGCTCGTCGCGATGCGCGCGGTCGCCACCCGGTGGCCGTCGATGTTGCGCCCGGCCGGGCCGAGCACCATGCACGTGGCCGCACCGGCCACGGACACCCCCGGCGCGGCGCGGAAGGCGAGCGTGCGCTCGTCGAGGTCCGGCCAGCCGTCGCGGGCCCCGACCAGCTGGTCGGGCAGCAGGCCGTGACCGATCGACGGGACGGTGCCCAGCGCGAGCCACACGTGGTCACCGCGCACGGACGCACCGTCCGCGAGCACGACCGCGCCGTCCTCGACCGCCTCGACCGCGGCGCCGCGGTGCACGGTCAGCCTGCCGTCGGCCTCCGCCTCGGTCAGCAGCGGGCGGAACTCGAACATCACCGACGCCCGCCGTTGCTGTCCCATCAGGGCGAGCCGGTCCGCCCACGGCACGCCGTCGAAGCGGGCGCGGCCCTCGGCGCGGAAGAACGACGCGTTCACGTCCGAGCACTGGTACCGCTCGGACTCCTCGCGCAGCACCCACGACACGCGGCCGCCGCGGGCGAGCGCGTTGTGGATGAGGTGCGCGGACGTCAGGCCCGCGCCGACGATGACCTCGTGCCCGCCATCGGGCGGTGCGGGCTCGTCCCAGTACCCGACCGAGGCGGGCCGGTCTCCCGGCCACCACTCGCGGGGAGCGGCACGCCGCTCCTCGCCCTGGCACAGCACGACGTGCCCGGCGGAGATCGTGAACTCCCGCCCGCCCGCGGTGCCGTGCACGGCCACGCGCTCCGGTCCGGGCACCAGTTCGCGGACCTCGCCGCGCACGAGCCCGTCCCGCAGTCCGTGCAGGACGGCGGTGTGGTCGCAGTAGGCCTCGAACACGTCGACCGGCACGACGGAACGGTGTCCCGCCTGGGACATCCGGACCTCGCGGCGCTCGACCTCGGTCAGGAGCGCCCAGTGCGTCCGCGCGAAGTCACGCAGTTCGCAGTCGCGGTACCCCTCGACGCCGGGGTGGTGTTCGTACGGAGAGCGCAGCACCCGCTGCCCTATCCGGTCTATGCGGTCCAGGAAGCGACCGGCGACGCGGCCGTCCCGGTCGACGACCACCACGTCGCGGACCCCGAGGTGCCACAGCGCCGCCACGACCGCGAGGCCCGCCGGACCGGCACCGACGACTACCACGTCGGCGGCGGGCGGCGGGGTCTCGCGCGCTGCCACCGGGACGGCCGGGTAGTCCGGCCAGTCCCGGTGGCGTGGCGAGGTGAGCAGGTCGGGGTGTGGCAGGAACCTGGTCACCCGATGACCGTGACGGGGACGATCACCTCGATGGCAGGCCGCTGGGGCATGCCGTCGGTGACCATCTGCTGTAACAGCTCCTCGGACTTCTCGGCGCTGTCGGAGGAGACCGGGCTGTACCTGGCGTGCGCGTACGCCGGCCGGTTGGCCTCGGTCTCGATCTCGAACACCTTCAGCACGGCCTCGCCCGGCCGGACCTCGCCGTCGAAGAACGTCAGCCTGCGCATGTCCGGGGTGAGGAAGGTCTTGCTGAACTGGCGGGACATCACCAGTGCTTCGCCGTCCTCCACGAAGTGCGTGTCCTCGTCCGTCGTCACCTGCATCGCGACCCACGTCCGGTCGGTGAGGTTGGTCTCGGACTTGATGATCTGCCACCGTCCCGGCGACGGCAGGTTGATGGACACCGACACGTCGTAGTCGACGGCATCGATGGCCCCCGAGATCATCAGTACCCGGCGCCGCACGTCGGCGACCCCCGCCATCTGGATGTCCCGAGCGCGAACCCGCCCCGCGACGTCCAACCCTGGAACCTCGAGCGACGACATGTACACAGACCTCCAAGACACCTGGCGGGTGGAACCCGGCGGATGTGTTCCGCGTAGTCAGCGTCGCACACCCGCACGGGCCCACTCAATACTCCGATCTGTCTACAAAGGACTAATCCGGGCGGTTTACGCTGCTGAGCCGGTTGCGGGCCGGGTGGCGGCGGCCGTCGGGAGCGGGGCGCCGTAGGTCACGTCGACACCGCGGTCGCGCGCCGCCTCGATGATCCCCGGGATCGCCCTTTCCGCCAGGGCGGCGATCGTGAGCGCCGGGTTCACGGTCAGCGCGCTCGGCACGGCGGAACCGTCCGTGACGAAGATGCCGGGGTGGCCGCGCAGCTCGTGGCGGTCGTCGAGTGCGGACGTCGCCGGGTCGTCACCGATCCGGCAGGACGACAACGGGTGCACTGTGTACGCGCCCACCAGGTCGTTCGTCCACGGCGCCAGGGTGGCGAGGCCGTCCTTCTCGAGGATCTCCTTCGCCGCGGCGTCGGCCTCCGCCCAGCCACGCAGCGTGTTCGGCGTCGGGTCGTACTTCAGCGGTCCCGTGCCGAGCATCTGCTGGGAGATGCGGTAGGAGTTGCCGGTGGGCGGCGGCGGGCCGAAGACGCCCTCGTTGTCGTCCTCGGTCATGAGGAAGATCGTGAGCCACGACTTCCACTTCTTGAGCATCTCTTTCTTCTCTTTGCCGAACCAGGTGGCGCTGGTCTTGCCGGGCACCTGGGCGAGGATCGTGCCCAGCCCGGGCGGGAAGTAGAGCTGCTCCATGGAGAAGCGGGAGTACTCGGGCTTGTCGCCGTCGACGTTGTCCCAGCAGGCGACGACCGGGCCCTTGCCGATCTGGTTGGCCTCGTAGACCGCCCCGTTGGGCCTGCGCAGACCGAGCACCTCGGCGACGCGGTCCTCGTTGATGATCGCGGTGTTGAGGCGCTCGCCGTTGCCGGAGAAGTAGCGGCCGACACCGTGCGGCATCTTGCCGAGGGTGTCCTCGGAGCGCTGCAGGATCACCGGGGTGGCGGCGGAACCCGCGGCCAGGATGACGATCTTCGCCTCGATGACGCCGTTCCCGGTGGCGACCCGGTAGTCGACCTCGTCGATGTTGTTGTAGTGGACGCGGTAGCCGCCGTCATCGGTGCGCGTGATCTTCTGGACCTCGTGCAGCGGGCGGATCTCCGTGCCGTGCGCGAGGGCCGCGGGCAGGTAGTTCAGGAGCATCGACCGCTTCGCGTCGAACCGGCAGCCGGCCATCATCCAGTTGCAGTTGGTGCATTTGGCGGTGTCGATGCCGACGGGCACCGGATTGGCGGTGTGGCCCGAATGGTGGCACGCCGCCGCCCACAGGCCGCCCGCGTAGCTGATGTCGTTCCAGTCCTGCTGGCTCACCGGCAGGACCTCGGACACCCGGTCGTACCAGGGGTCCAGTGAGTCGCGGGTGATCGCCGCAGGCCAGATGCGGCGGCCGATCGAGCCCTGCTTCTCGAAGACGTACCGGGGTGCGCGGGGCAGCGCGGCGAAGTACACGACGCTGCCGCCGCCAACGCAGTTCCCGCCGAGGACGCTCATGCCGTCCCCGGCGACGAAGTCGAACACCCGTGTGTAGGACTTGCCGAGGAGGTAGTCGTGGTCGAAGTCCTTGCCCTCCAACCAGGGTCCGCGTTCCAGAACGGTGACCTTCGCGCCGCCCGCGGCGAGGTGGTATGCCGCGATGGACCCGCCGAACCCGCTGCCGACGACCAGGACGTCGGTCTTCTCAACGGCACTCATGACTGCCCCTCGCAAGCTCCGGCCGGTCCCGGTGTCGATGATTCGCTCGCAAGCTCGCTCATGCCGGACTCCCGGATTCCGTGGTGTTGGGGTGCCGCTTGGCCAGCTCCTGGCCGTAGCTGTAGTCGGGGAACCGCCACAACCCGTCCTCGTCGGGCTTCGCGAAGCCCATCTGGATCAGGCCCGGGTGGCCGTTCTCCAGCGCCTCACCGGTGCTGAGGTGCGCGGCGGAGTCGAAGGCCATGTTGGTGAACATCGCGAGCAGGACCCAGCCGCTCTTCTCCGGGTGACCAGGGGAGGTCAGCCGGGCGATCAGCTCGACGCGGTCGTCGTAGTCCAGTGCGACGAACGGCGGCACGTCGTCGTCGAGGGTGAGCCCCTTCTCCTCCGCGTAGGCGACCGCGTGCCCGTTGAGGGCCTGCGCCAGCGGACCGAGGCCTGCGGTGATGCCGGTCGCGGGGTCGTTCAGCAGTTCCAGCGCACCCGCCTCGACCGCGCCGGGGTCATCGCACACGCCGGCGATCGCACGATCGTCCGGGTGGCGCTTGACACCGGGGAGGATCGTGTCCGCGAATGCTTCCAAGGTGCTTGTCTCGACCTGATCGTCGAATTCGGCGCCTACTCCCACGACTCCTCCTGTCGATGCCGCATACCGGATTGACGGCAGTTCCGGAAACGTGCCGGCTCTCGCTCAATTCTGGGCGCACGTGTTCGGCCGCCGCATCTCCCTCCGTGCCACCCGGTCCGCAGACCCCTGCCGTACCTGCGACATCAAGGCTTCCTTGAGCCATCGTCGCGCGGTCTTGAATCGCTGATGGTCCGAACGTCGAGCCAGCGGCGACCATGGTTGCCAGCAAATTTCTACCACCCTAACGTCAATTTCATCAAACAACGCGAACGCACATATACCTGATCGGTGCCAGCTAATGGACGAACTCATCCTGAAAGCGGTCGAGCGCGTGATCCGCGCGATGCAGAACAATTTAGGAGAACCGATCACCATCGACGACATGGCACGTACCGCCATGTTCAGCAAGTTCCACTTCTCGCGCATGTTCCAGCGGGTGACCGGCATCTCGCCGGGCCGGTTCCTGTCCGCACTGCGCCTGCAGGAAGCCAAGCGGCTGCTCCTGACGAGCTCGCTGACGGTGGCCGACATCAGCCACCTGGTCGGTTACAACAGCATCGGTACCTTCAGCTCCCGGTTCCGCATGAGCGTCGGCATCTCCCCGACCTCCTACCGGCAGTTCGAGGGTTACGTGCCCCCGCTGGCCGAACACCAGTCGCCGGGATGGCACCGGCACGGCGACGGCACGGAGGTGCGCGGCCAGGTGCACCAGCAGCTGTCCGCCTCCCCCGTCGCCCCCGGGCACGTCGTCGTCGGGGTCTTCGGGGACCGCATCGCCCAGGGCATGCCGGTCCGGCACGCGACCCTCTCCTCACCAGGCGAGTTCGTCCTGCCCGGGGTGCCGGACGGCACCTGGTACCTGCTCGCGCAGTCGGTGGCGGTCGGTACCGACGAGCACACGGGACGGGACGAGGTGTACGTCGCGGCGCTCGGCCCGCTCACGGTGTCCGCGGGCATGCCTGCCCAGCCCGTCGACCTGTGGTTGCGGCCCCGGCGGATCTTCGACCCGCCCGCACTGCTGGCACAACTCGACGAGTCCATGTGGACCGCACGGGCCCGGGTTCCCGGCGGGGCTGAGGAAGCCGCCCTGCCGGGAGCCTGACCAGGTGGGACAACCGAACAAACCGAAGAGACACGAGAAGCTCCGCCCGGAGAGTCACCGGGCGGAGCTTTTCGTTGTCCCGCGGTGCGCGGTTGTCACGCTGTGCGATGTCGTCCACGTGCGTCCGTGCCGGACGGGAGGACCTGTTCCCCGTCCGGCAGGGACGTCTCAGGCCGCTTCGGCCGCGGCCGAGCCCCGCAGCTGCTGGCGGATCCGCTCGCGCCACAGCTCGTAGGCCGGCGGGTCCGACGGACGCGTGGACTCACCCAGCTCGTTCGCGGTGGACGCCGCGAGCAGCACCGCGTCCTCGACCGAGCGCGACGCGAGCACCTCGACGCCGAGCCTGCTGTGCTCCGGCAGGTGCCCCGCGGCAAGTCGCGCGGTCCCGGCGAACACCGCGCCGAGCGCGACCTCGTCGGCGTGCTCCCCGGCCGCCGCCGACAGCTCCGCGAGTCCCTCGGCCGAGGAGCCACCCGCGAACGTCGCGGCCAGGCCGACACCGCTCCACAGGTCGGCCCGCCGCTCCGGGGCGAAGGCGTGCACCGCCGCCGTGACCAACGCAGGCCGCGCACCGTGGATGAACCACAGCGCACGCCCGAGGCCCTGGTCCGCCGCACGGGGGAAGTAGTCGGCCCGGCCCGCCCACGGGTAGGGCTTGAACGGCCGCTGCTCGTCGACCACCTTCTTCGTGTGGAAGTAGGCCTTGTCGAAGCCGTACCCGTCGACGGCGAGCCAGCTCATCGTCGGGAAGAACGGCACGCCATCGAGGTCGGGCATGATGTTGCGCCACAACACCCTCGGCAGCCGCGCCATCGCGAACCCGATGCCGATGTAGGTGAGGAAGATGTGCGGCAGGCCGGGACCCTCCAGCAGCTGCTTGGTCCGGGTGCCCCGCCCGCCCGCCATCGCGTCGCGCACCGCGTACGCCATCGCCGCGCCCTCGTAGGCGAAACCGCGCAGCTCCGGCGCGACCGTCGCCAGCCTGCGCTCGACGTCCCACATCGCGCCGTGCTCGATCCCCCATTCGAAGCCGCAGATCACCGACTGCGGGATCGACTCGAGGTGCTCGGCAGCAGGCGTGCCCGCGGCGGGGAAGCCCCGTTCGGCGAACGTCACCGCGCGCAGCTTCGGTGTCAGCACCAGTCGCCGCAGCGTACCCAGGATCGGGGGCATGTCGGTCCTCCAGTTCGTTCTCGGTCACACCACGGCCGCGTGCGGCGGGCCCGTGGTGCACACGTCATCGCGCGACGGCGTGGGGAACCCATTTGTTCATCACGAAACCCGGGTCGTCG
The DNA here is from genome assembly GCF_014203735.1 of Actinophytocola algeriensis. Lineage (GTDB taxonomy): Bacteria > Actinomycetota > Actinomycetes > Mycobacteriales > Pseudonocardiaceae > Actinophytocola > Actinophytocola algeriensis. The sequence continues at coordinate 68,909 of NZ_JACHJQ010000006.1, forward strand.
ATGCTCGCGTCGCCCGTGAGCACCGCCTGGTGCACCTTGCGCAGTCGCGGCGACGGCGCCACCCCGAACTGTTCGCGCAGCGTCGTCCACACCGCGTGGTAGACCTCGAGGGCCTGCCCGGGCCGGCCGCACCGGTAGAGCGCGAGCATGAACTGCGCGTGGAAGTTCTCCATGTGCGGGTGCCGCGCGCACAGCGCGGCCAGCTCGCCGAGCAGCTGGTGGTGCCTGCCGAGGAACAGGTCGGCGTCGATGCGCAGCGTGAGGTCGGTCAGCCTGCTCTCGTGCAGCCGCGTCGACTCGATCTCCAGCTGCGGCCCCGTGGCGACGTCCACGAGCAACGGTCCACGCCAGACCGACAGCGCTTCCCGCAGCAGCCGTTCGGCTGCCACGTAGTCGCCCGCCGCGCCTGCCGCCCGGCCCGCCGCGGCTTTCCGCGCGTACCAGTTGGCGTCGAGCGCCTCGTCGTCGAACCGCAACAGATAGCCGGTGTGCCTGGTCTCGAGGACCTTCCGCGCCTCCGCGGCCGGCACCGCGCCCGCGATGCACTTCCGCAGCTGCATCACGTAGGTGTGCAGTGTGCTGTGGGCAGTGCGGGGCACCTTGTCGGACCACAGCTCTTCGATGAGCGCCGCGGCCGTGACCACCCTGCCGACGTTCAGCGCGAGCACCGCCAGCAACTGGCGTGGCTTGCTCGCCGATGGCACGATGGACACACCGTCGATGGTGGCTTCGAACGGGCCCAGCACGTTGATTTCAGGTCGCATGATCTGCTCATTTCACCGGTCCGCCAGATCGCAGCGTAAGCCCGCCGGGCGCGGCGGCGAATATCCTGAAATGCGGCTGATGCCCTGCGGCGGCCCATTTCCCGGCCGAAGCGCAGTTTCGGAGTCGTGGCCAGTGTGACCAGCGGATCGGCTACCGCACATGGAGAGTAGCTTCGTTCGCTCACCGCATTGCAAGCTGGAGTCCGTCAGTCGGCTGGGACATCATCACCCGTGATCTCCCCCAGCCTGTTTCTGCCCGACCGCTAGGCGGTGAACGTGAGCGACGAGCGGGTTGACAACTCCGGCGCCCCCGGGCTTCTGACCGAATGGGAGAGCTGACATGGCGGCGTACTTCGAGTTCCGCCACACCGTTGGGTTCGAGGACACCAACGTCGCCGGCAACGTCTACTTCGTGAACTACCTGCGCTGGCAGGGACACTGCCGGGAGAAGTTCCTCACGCAGGAGGCGCCCGAGGTGCTGTCCGAGATCATGGAAGATGACCTGAAGCTGTTCACGCTCAAGGCGGACTGCGACTTCTTCGCGGAGATCACGGCTTTCGACCAGCTGAGCGTACGCATGCGACTCGAGGAACTGACCCAGACGCAGATCCAGTTCAGCTTCGACTACGTGCGGCTGGTCGACGATCAGGAGAGTCTCGTGGCCCGAGGAAGTCAGCGAATCGCCTGTATGCGCGGCCCGAACAACAACACGGTGCCGGCGCGGGTCCCCGTCGCGCTGCGCGAGGCTCTCGAGCCGTACGCGATGGCACCGGAGAACGCCGGGCGGCGCCTGGGTGCCGGGGAGTCCCGGTGAGCGCGGGGCGGCAGGAGCCGCAGCAGGGCGTCGAACCCGTCACGGTCCTGCGCACCGCGCAGGAACAGGAGCAGGAGCTCACCCAGCGCAAGCTGCGCGAGGTGATGGCCCAGTTCGCCACGGGCATCACGGTGCTGACCGCACGCGGGCGGCTCGCGCACGGCATGACGGCTAACGCGTTCACGTCGGTCTCGCTGGACCCGCCGATGGTGCTGTGCTGCGTGGGGCGCACCTCGCGCATCCACGAGGCCATCATCGACGCCGACCACTTCGGTGTCTCGGTGCTGAGCAACGAGCAGGAACAGGTCGGGCGCTACTTCGCGAGCCGGGACCGGCCGAGCGGCATGGCGCAGTTCGAGCGGTTCCCGTGGTTCCCCGGCCCCCACTCCGGGGTGCCGCTGCTGAACGGTTCCCTCGCGTGGCTCGAGTGCGACCTCGCCGAGGTGTACGAGGGCGGCGACCACTCGATCTTCCTCGGCCTGGTGCGCAGCGCGAGCCGCGGCACCGGGCGGGCGCTGCTCTTCCTCGACGGCGGCTTCCACCAGTACGACCCGCCGACCGCGCAGTCCGCCTGAGCAGTACCGGCCCTGTCCGCACACTTGGGAGTTGACCGATGTACACGAACCTTGGCGAAGCGGGCACGCCGACGTTGCGCGGCTCACGCCCGCCCAACCACGAGTGTTACCGGCAGGTGCGGGAGAACGTGACCGAGCTGCTCGGCGCCGCGGCCCCGGAGGGCGACGTGCCGGTACCGTCGTGTCCTGAGTGGACACTGCGGGGCCTGGTGACTCACCTGGTCGGGGTGGCGGCGACGTCGATCGGCAGGCTCTCGGGCTGGCCGTCGGCGCCCCGGGCCTCGTCCGCGGACATGGACCTGCCGGAGCTGCTGACCACGTGGAAGGAACTGGGCGCCGAGGTGGACCTGCTGCTCGCGGACCGCGGCGACCGGGCGGGCAACATCCTCGTGATGGACGCGTTCACGCACGAGCTGGACATCCGCTACGCGATCGGCGCCGAGCTGCCCGGCGAGCACCCCGCGTTCCCCGGGGCCTTCGAGGTGCTCGCCAACGGTTTCGCCTGCGCGGTGGACGACCACCAGCTGCCCGCGCTGCGACTGTCCACCGGGACGACACAGTGGACGGTCGGCACGGGTGAGCCGGTCGCGACGGTGACCGCGAACCGGTACGACATCTACCGGTCGCTCGCCGGGCGCCGCAGCCACCGCCAGATCACCGCGATGGACTGGGACCGCGACTCGCACCGGTGGCTACCGGCCTTCACCTGGGGACCTTTCACCCCGCCCGTCGCCGCCGTCGAACCCGTCGCCGGAACCGCCGGAGACGAGTGAGCCGACAGGCCCGAAGATGCGGGTGAACACACCGGTGGAGGCGGTCACGGACTTCGTGGCCGCCTCCCTGGCGTCTCCGGCCCCCACCATCAGCGACACGGTCTGGCTCTCGAAGCACCGGTCGGCGTCGCACGGGTCGATGAGGTAGTCGCCGAGTTCCAGCGTCACCAGACCGTGCATGGCGAGCCACATGTGATGTGCCACCAGATCCGCGTCCTCGGCCCGGAAGCGGCCTGCCTCGATGCAGCGCGCCGCGCACTCGACGACGCGGACGAGGTTGAACCGGCCGTACTGGCGGTCCTCCTCGCTGAGCTGGAACCCGGCCAGCGTGCGGCCGCCGAACATCACCGAGTAGAGGTGGGCGTTCTCGACGGCCGTGTGGCGGTACACGCGGCCGACCACCGCCATGTCGCACACCGGGTCGTCGGTCCACTCGATGCGGTCGAACGCCGCCGCCAGCCTGCCGAAGCCCTCGTGCACGATCTCGCGCACGAGGCCGCTCATGCTGCCGAAGTGCGTGTAGACGGCCATTGTCGAGGCACCCAGCTCCTTCGCGATGCGACGGCTGGACATCGCCTCCGGGCCCTCCTCGGCGAGGAGACGGGCGGAGATCTCGATCATCTCGGTACGGGTTGCCGGGTCACGTGGTCGCGGGCTCACGTTGACAATGTTACATATCGCCGCTATCGTCGATACATAACAGCGTTACGAGTTGCCTCCTGGCGGGGAGACCCCTTGAGATAGGTGCAGTCCATGAACGAATCCGTGGAGCAGGACAGCGTGACCCCGCGTGCGCGCTTCCGGCTGGAGACCGGCCTCGAGGTACTCGACGACTGGGCGGGCAACGCGCCACAGGCCCACAAGAACGCGGTCTACAAGGCGCTCTTCGCGATGCTGGACGGCAGCCTGTTCCGGACCTACCGGGTGGTCGACGACTTCCAGCGGCCCGCCGAGCTGTACGTCATCGTCCGGGACGACCTCGTGGTGAAGATCCGGATCAACTGCTTCGACTCGTTCGGCATCGTCCACATCGGACCGCCCACCGGCGCGGCCGCCCACCGCAGGCGTTGAGCGACGGCACCAGACACGCACCAGCGACAAGGCATGCGCGGATAAGACTTCCCGCCCCGGCACGGTCATCCTGAAATGGAAGACCGTGACGGGCGAGAGGACAAGGCGCGTGACACAGCGAGACGTGATCGCCGATCTGACCGCGGCCGCCGAGGAGTTCGAAGGGCTCGTCGCCGACCTCGAAGAAGCGGGCTGGCAGCGGCCCACCCCCGCACCTGGCTGGACGGTCGCAGACCAGGTCGCGCACCTCGCCTTCATCTTCCGCCTGGCAGGCACCGCCGCCTCGGACGCGGAGCTCTTCGGTGCGCTGGCGGCCAAGGCGGCCGCGGACTTCGAGGGCGCGGTCAACGCCGCCCTCGCCGACTACACCGGTGACCCGCCGGAGGTGCTGCTGACCCGCTGGCGCGCCGAGCGCGACAGCGCGATCAAGGCACTCGCCGCGGTGCCTGCCGACCAGGTCGTGCCGTGGCTGGTGCGGCCGCTGCCGCCCGCCGTGCTCGCGTCCGCGGGCATGATGGAGCTGTTCGCCCACGGCCAGGACATCGCCGACGGGCTTGGCGTCACCGTCGAGCGGGACGACCGCATCTGGTGGATCTCCCTGTTCGTCACCCTCACCTGGGACTTCGGCTACCAGGCGCGCGGACTCACCCCGCCCGCGGCGCCGTTCCGGTACGAGCTGACCGCCCCATCGGGCGCCACCTGGGAGTTCGGGCCCGCCGACGCCGAGCAGAAGATCACCGGTCCCGCAGAGGACCTGTGCCTGCTGGCGACCCGCAGGCGCCACCGCGACGACCTCGCGCTGACCGCCACCGGCCCCGACGCCGAGGCGTGGCTGGACATCGCGCAGGCGTTCCGGGGGCCCGCCGGCGCGGGCAGGCAGCCGGGTCAGTTCAAGGCCTGACCGGTGGTCCTGGCCGTCCGCGGCGCGATCCAGGTCGACCGGGACGACCCGGCCGAGATCCTCGCGGGCACCCGTGAGCTGATCCGGGAAGTCGTCGACCGCAACGGGATCGGTCCCGACGACCTGATCAGCATCGTGTTCACGATGACCCCCGACCTGACGAGCTGCTTCCCCGCGGTCGCCGCGCGCGACCTCGGGCTCGTCGACGTGCCATTGCTGTGCGCGACGGAGGTCCCCGTCCCCGGCGCGCTGCCCAGGGTGGTCCGGCTCCTCGCCCACGTCGAGAGCGACCGGCCCCGCTCCGCGGTCCGCCACGTGTACCTGCGCGGCGCCACCCGGTTGCGCCCGGACCTCGCCGCATAGCCGGATTCCCCGGCGTAGCAGGAAGGAATTTCCGTGGTCATCGTCATGCTCCCGGGCGTGCAACAGGAGATGGTCGACGCCGTCGTACGGCGTGTCGAGACCGCCGGCGGCCGCGCCTTCGTGAGCCGTGGCGTCAGCCGGGTGATCATCGGCCTGGTCGGCGACGTGGAGACGTTCGCGGCCCTGGACATCGGCGGCATGCCCGGCGTCGGCCAGGTCAGCCGCGTGTCCACCGAGTACAAGCTGGTGAGCCGCGAACAACACAACGATCGTTCCGTGGTCCGCGTCCGCGGCGTGCCCATCGGCCCGGACACGGTCACGTTGATCGCGGGCCCGTGCGCGGTGGAAACCCCGGAACAGACCCTGGCGGCGGCCCGCATGGCCCAGGCGGCGGGCGCGACCATGCTGCGCGGCGGTGCCTTCAAACCCCGCACCTCGCCCTACGCGTTCCAGGGCCTTGGCGAGCTGGGACTGAAGATCCTGGCGGACGTGCGCCAGGAGACCGGCCTGCCGATCGTCACCGAGGTCGTGAGCGCCCACGACGTCGACATGGTCGCCGAGTACGCGGACATGCTGCAGATCGGCACGCGGAACATGCAGAACTTCGCGCTGCTGCAGGCGATCGGCGAGGCAGGCCGCCCGGTCATGCTCAAGCGCGGCATGAACGCCACCATCCAGGAGTGGCTGATGGCCGCGGAGTACATCGCGCAGCGCGGCAATCTGGAGATCGTGTTGTGCGAGCGGGGTATCCGCACCTTCGAGACCGCGACCCGCAACACGCTCGACGTGTCCGCGGTGCCGGTGGTGCAGGAGCTGTCCCACCTCCCGGTGATCGTCGACCCGTCCCATTCCGGCGGCCGGCGGGATCTGGTGCTGCCGCTCAGCCGGGCCGGGATCGTCGCCGGGGCCGACGGGGTCATCGTGGACGTACACCCCCAGCCGTCACTGGCTCTGTGCGACGGTGCGCAGGCTCTCGTGCACGAGGACCTGGCCGAACTCGCTGACGCGGTCGCCGACCTGACCGTCTACATGGGACGCCAGCCTGCCCGCCGCCGGTACTCGAGCACCGGGTGACCGCGTAGCGGTGCCAGGAATCGCGCGTTACGGACACCCCATCACACTGTTCGTCCACAAGAGACGGACGGTGTGATGGGGTGTGCTGGTTTGCCGTGAAAGGCGCGTTGGCGACGTTGAGCCACCGACGGGCCTCGGTTCTCTGTGGGGTTCCTTCGCCTGTCGGGTTTCCCTCCGGGGGCTCCTCGCCGGGTCTCTGGGATGGCAGGGAGCCCCTTGGTGGTCGGCTTTCGCCCCGTGCTCGGTTGGCCTTCGTGCCGTAAAAGGCGCTTTCAGGACGTGGCCCGGTGTCATGAAGGGGCCCTTCATCACGGTGAGCACAACGAAGGGGCCCTTCATCACACCGGACGTAACGAAGGGATCCTTCATCGCACCGAGCGTCCCGAAGGGGCCTTTCGTGGCATGGCGGCTGCCTCGAACGCGCCTTTCACAGCACCATCAGGCGCAACGGAAGTAGCGGACAACCCCGTCGGGCAGAGCGGGACGGGCAGGTGGCGGAGGTCTTCCAACGTGCCGTCGGCGGCCCCGTCGGCCTCGGCTCCAGCACACCCGCAATCCCAGAGATGCGGCAGGTCGGCGGCCCCTGGGAGGGTTCGCACAGTAAGGATTCTCTGCGAGGAGGCCAGGGTGGCGCCCACCAAGATTCCAACGCACGACGAGCTCGTCGACAAGGTAACCGACCTGATCCCCCTGCTGCGCTCCCATGCGGGCTGGGCGGAGGACAACCGCCGGCTGCACGACGAGGTCATCGAGGCGCTCGCCGACGCCGGCGTGTTCAAGCTGCGGCGGCCCGAGCGGTTCGGTGGGTACAACGTGGACACCGACACCCTGGTCGACGTCGGCACCGTGCTGGGGCAGGGCTGCGGCTCCACGTCCTGGGTGGCCTCGGTCTACTGGATCCCCACCTGGATGGCCTGCCAGTTCCCGGACCAGGTGCAGGAGGAAGTGTTCTCCACGCCCGACGTCCGGATCTGCGGCACGCTGAGCCCGACCGGGATGGCCGCCCCCACCGACGGCGGCATCGTGGTGAACGGCAAGTGGGGCTTCATCAGCGGTGCCCACCACTCGCAGTGGCAGGAGATCATCTGCATCCTGGTGCCGCCGGACTCCGACCCGTACCCGGTCATGGCGCTGGTGCCGATGTCGGACCTGCTGGTCATCGACGACTGGCACACCTCGGGGCTGAAGGGCACCGGCAGCATCAGCACGGTGGCCAAGGACCTGTTCATCCCGCAGGAGCGCGTCCTTCCGCTGCCGACCGTGCTGCAGGGGCAGAACTCGACCAGCAGCCACGCCGACTCGGCGATCTACCGCGCTCCCCTGCTGCCCGTCGCCTCGGCGTCCGCGGTCGGCACGATCCTGGGCATGGCGAAGGGCGCCAGCGACGCCTTCTTCGAGCGGCTGCCCGACCGGAAGATCACCTACACCGGCTACGAGAGCCAGCGCGAGGCGCCGATCACGCACTACCAGGCGGCCGAGGCGACGATCAAGATCGACCAGGCCGAGTTCCACGCGCGGCGGCTCGCCACCCTCGTGGACACCAAGTGTGTCGACGGCACGGAGTGGAAGCTGGAGGAGCGGGCGCGGTCGCGGGCCGACGTCGGCCAGGTGGTCCGGCTGGCCAAGGAGGCGATCGACATCTTCGCCACGGCCAGCGGCGGCTCGTCCATCTACAGCGGGATCCCGATCCAGCGGATCACCCGGGACATCCAGGCGGTCAACCTGCACGCGCTGATGCACCCCAACACGAACGCGGAGCTCTACGGCCGCGTGCTGTGCGGTCTCGAGCCCAACACCCTGTACATCTGATCCGCCGGGAGGAAGCAGCATGAGCACGGATGCGGACAAGGCCGCCGTCGCCGCACTGACCCAGAAGGTCGTCACGACGTGGGCCTACGGGGACGCCGAGGGCTTCGCCAGCGTCTTCGTCGAGGACGGGACGATGATCCTGGCCGGTGTCTACTGCGACGGCCGGGCCGAGGTCCAGGCCTACATGGCGGAGGCGTTCGAGGGCCGGTACAAGGGCACCCAGGTCGTCGGCAAGCCGCTGAGCATGCGGTTCATCACCGACGACGTCGTGATCCTGCTGAGCCTGGGCGGTGTGCTCGAGGCAGGCAAGACCGAGGTGGACCGCGACAGCGCCATCCGCGCGTCCTGGCTGGCCGCACGCCAGGACGACGGCCAGTGGCTGCTGGTCGCATACCAGAACACCCCGCGCTACCCGGCCACCGCGGGCGGCTCCGCGCACGGCCGCGCCGCCTGAGCATGACCGCGGAAGCCGTCAACCCGGACGACATCGGCCGGCACTACGACGAACGCTCGCCCATCGGCGACGAACTGCGCAACGGCCAGATCCACATGTGGTACTGGTACGACCGCGAGGACGACGCCACGCTCACCGAGGCGGTGCACCGGATCACCCGCAAGGTGACCGAGACGCTCGGCCTGCGTCCCGGCGAGCACGTGCTCGACGCGGGGTGCGGGCCGGGCGAGACCGCGGTGTTCCTGGCCAAGACGTACGGGGTCGAGGTGACCGGCGTCAACGTGAGCGCGTTCGAACTGGAGCGCGCTCACGAGCGGGCCCGGGACGCGCACGTGGCCGGCCAGGCCCGGTTCCAGTACGGCGACTTCATGGCGCTTCCGTTCCCGGACAACACCTTCGACGCGGTGTTGGCGCTGGAGTCGTTGCAGAACGCGCCGGAGCTGGACCAGGTGTTGCGCGAGCTGTTCCGGGTGCTGCGTCCCGGCGGCCGGATCTCCTTCTCCGACTTCAGCCTGGAGTCGGATCGGGAGCCGGAGCGGGTGGCCAAGTTCATGGCCACCCTCAGGCTCGACCGACTGCCGACGCTGCCGCAGTGGCTGGACCACCTGCGCGCGGCCGGGTTCGCCGTCGAGGAGTACACCCAGTGCGGGACCCGGGTGTTCGGCCGGAAGGCGAAGTACGTCGAGGCGGCGATGGCCCGCCACGACGAGATCACCGCCAAATTCGGGGAGGCGGCGGTGACCGAGTTCTCCCGCAACCATCACGGGTTCTTCGCGCCCAAGAAGGACCAGATCGGATACGTGGTCGTGTCCGCCCGCAAGCCGTACCGCTGAGCGGATCCAAAATCTCAGATGGGGAATCTTCAATGCTGAACAGAAGGCGCTTGCTCTCCCTCGGTGCCGCCGCGGCCGGCGGCTCGATGCTCTTACCCGTGGCGGGATCGACGGCGAACGCGCACCGCGACCAGTTCCGGCACACGGAGCCGCACACCGTGGCGGACACAGTGGACGGTCTGAGCCCGGCGTTCACCCCGTTCGCGAAGCGGATGCCCGTGGCACCGGTGGCGAGCCCGGTCGGTTACGCCGACGGCGCCGACGTGTACCGGCTCGCGGTCAAGCAGACGACCGCCGAGATCCTGCCCGGCCTGCAGACCGAAGTGCTGACCTTCGGCGGGAACTTCCTGGCTCCCACCATCCGCGCCAGGACCGGGCGCCCGGTGCGCCTGATCGTCGCCAACCAGCACGACCAGCACGCCAACGTGCACATGCACGGCGCGCACGTGGCGGCCTCCAGCGACGGCCACCCGATGGACCTCATCATGCCCGGCCAGTCGCGCACCTACGAGTACACGAACAAGCAGCAGGGCACCACGCTGTGGTACCACGACCACAGCCACGGCACGGAAGCCTCGCACGTCTACCACGGCCTGCACGGCGTCTACGTGATCGAGGACGACGACGAGCAGTACCTGCGCCTGCCCAGTGGGGCTTTCGACGTGCCGATCATGCTGCGGGACGGCCTGTTCGACGCCAACGGCCAGCTCGTGTTCGGCGGCAACCCGGCCGAGCGCGACGTGATGATCGCCAACGGCCAGCCGGTGCCGTACTTCCCCGTCGCCGCGCGGAAGTACCGCTTCCGCCTGGTCAACGCCGCCACCGAGCGGGTGTTCAAGCTGGACCTCGGCGGGGCGGAGATGCTCCAGATCGGCACCGACGGCGGACTGCTGCCCTCGCCGGTGCCGCTGACCGAGCTCGAGCTCAGCTCCGCGGAGCGGGCCGACATCGTGATCGACTTCTCGCGGTTCGCGCCGGGCACCCAGCTGGTGCTCTCCGACGCGGTCCGCGGGCCGGTGCTGCGGTTCGACGTGCAGCGCGCCTTCCCGGACTTCAGCCGGGTGCCCGACCGGCTCCGCGCGCTCCCCGCGCTGCGGCGGGCGTCCGTGCAGCGCGACGTGGTGCTCAGCTTCGACATGTCCGGCCCGATCCCGCTCGGTCTGATCAACGGGCTGCCCTACGACCCGCAGCGGTCCGACGTCATGGTCCAGCGGGGCACCACGGAGATCTGGCGGGTGTTCAACGGGGACGGTCCGCTCAACGCGCTGCACAACTTCCACCTGCACCTGGAGCAGTTCCGGGTGCTGGGCCGGGAGGGCAGCCCCACGCTGCAGCAGGACGCGGGCCTCAAGGACACCGTGCAGCTGCCAGCGGGCACGGCCGTGCTGGTGCAGACGACGTTCCGCGAGCACCTCGGCAAGTACGCCTTCCACTGCCACTTCCTGGAGCACTCGTCGCTCGGGATGATGGCCCAAATGGAGATTGTGCCATGAGTTCTTCACCGTTCGCGCGGCCCGGCTCGCCGGAGTACGAGGCAGCGACACACGTGTTCAACCTCGCCGCGCCGGTCTCACCGGCCGCCGCGGTCACCGCGCGGACGGTGGAGGAGGTCCGCGCGGCGATCGGGTTCGCGCGGGCCGAGGGACTGGGCGTGCGCATGATCACCACCGGCCACGCGGCAGGCGGCACCACGTCCATGGACGGGGCCCTGCTGGTCCGCACCGAGCTGTCCGGACCGGTCGAAGTGGACAGTGCGCGCCGGGTCGCTCGCATCCCGGCAGGCACCAAGTGGGGTGCGGTGGCCGAGGCCACCGCACCGCACGGCCTGGCCGCGCCGCACGGGTCCGCCGCCACCGTCGGCGTGGTCGGCTACCTGCTGCGCGGCGGGCTCAGCTTCTACGGGCGCAAGGTCGGCCTGGCCACGAACAGTGTCCGCGCGGTCGAACTGGTGACCGCCGACGGCGAGCTGCGCCGCGTGGACGCCACCACCGATCCCGAGCTGTTCTGGGCGTTGCGCGGTGGCGGCGGCGGGTTCGGCGTGGTCACCGCGATCGAGGTGGACCTGTTCCCGGCGACGCAGGTGGTCACCGGGATGGCGATCTGGCCGATCGCGCACGCCGCCGAGCTGATCTCGGTGTGGGAGAAGTGGGCGGCGGGCGCGCCGTGGGAGGCGTCGACCTCGTTGCGGGTGCTGCGCCTGCCGGATGTCCCGGACGTGCTGCCGGAGCTGCGCGGCAGGCCCACGCTGTCCGTGGACGGCGCGATCCTGGGCGACCCCGAGGACATCTCGGTCGTCGAGCGGCAGGCCGCGGAACTGCTCGAGCCGCTGCGCGCGGTGGCCGAGCCGATCATGGACACCTGGCAGCTGACCACCCCCGGCGCGGTGCTGGCCACGCACATGGACCCCGACGAGCCGGTGCCCGCGCACGGCGACAGCATCCTGCTGACCGAGCTGGGCCCGGACGGCATCGCGGAGTTCCTGCGGGTGCTCGGCGACGGCGCGGACACGCCGCTGGTCGTGGCCGGGCTGCGGCAGCTCGGCGGCGCGTTCGCCGAGCCGAACCCGGACGGCGGCGTGCTCACCCACCTCGACGCCGCCTACGTCTACTCCGGCGCGGGGATTCCGTTCGACGCCGAGAGCGCCACGCGGATCAGCGAGAGCTTCGAGACCGTGCGCGCGGCGCTTCGCCCGTGGGACACCGGTGGCACGGCGCCGACGTTCGTGGAAAGCGTGCACCAGCCGCAGGGACATTTGAGCGACGAGCAGGTCACCGAGGTCGACCGAATTCGCGCCCGGGTCGATCCGGAAGGATTGTTCCGGGGCGACATCATGCCAAAAACGACCGTGGTAGCTTCATAAAGCCAACTATCGACCCGATTCCGGGAGGTCTTTATGAGAAAGCTCGTGCTCACCGCGTTCATGTCACTCGATGGTGTTATTGACGAACCCGGTGACTGGCAGGGTTCGATGTTCGACGACGACTCGACCCGGCTCGTGCGGGAGCGGATCCTCCGCACCGACGTGGTCCTGCTGGGACGCGGCACGTACGACGTCTTCGCCGGGGCGTGGCCGTCCGCGCCGTCGGACCCGTTCGTCGACCGGATCAACGCCCTGCCCAAGTACGTGGCCTCGACCACGCTGGAAAAGGCGGAGTGGAACAACTCGACGATCATCGCCGAGGACGTCGAGCGCAGAGTCGCCGAGCTCAAGGAGGAGGACGGCGGCGACATCCTCGTCTACGGCGTCGGCTCGCTCGCGCATTCGCTGCTGCGGGCGAACCTCGTTGACGAGCTCGAGATCTGGGTGCACCCGGTGCTGCTCGGCAAGCCGGAACCGGCGGGCCTGCTTGTGCGCGAGGGCTCGCGGTCCGCGCTCAAGCTGACCAGCACCGAAATCACCGCTTCGGGCATCATCGTCAGCTGCTACGCGGTCGAGAAGGACAGCAATCTGGAATAAGACAACTGCACTCGGCCGGTGAAGACTGACGGAGAGTGGACAGCTGTGCTCCAGAGAGGAAATACGCATGACTGAATTGAGCGGTGTCACGATCACGTACACCTTCGACGCCCCGCGCGAGAAGGTTTTCGAGGCGTGGACCAACCCTCAGCAGTTCGCCCAGTGGTGGGGTCCGAAGGGTTTCACCGCGCCGCTGGACAAGATCTCGATGGACGTCCGGCCGGGCGGTGAGTGGCGCGCCCCGATCGTGTCCGAGGACGGCAGCATGGAGATCCCGTTCGCCGGCACCTACAAGGTGGTCGACGGCCCGGAGCGGCTCGCGTTCACCGTGACCGACCCGGCCGAGGACCAGGAGTCCGCCGACGTCACCACGCTGGTGCTCACCGATCTTGGTGGTCAGACCGAGCTGGCGTTCAACCAGCCCGGCGAGATGACCGAGGAAGGCGTGGCCGAGCTCACCGAGGGCTGGGGCCAGTTCTTCGACAAGCTCAACGAGTACGTCACGAAGGCCTGAGCATCCGGGCCTGAATTTCGCGAAGAAAGGATCGTCGAATGACCGAGACCAACGACGCCCCCATTATGTCCGAGCAGCGGATGGTCATCAACCGCGTCTTCGACGCTCCGCGTTCACAGGTGTGGAAGGCGTGGACCGATCCGCAGACCCTCGCGGGCTGGTGGGGGCCGAAGGGTTTCGACGCCGTCCTGGACTCGATCATCCTCGAGCCGCGGGTCGGTGGTGTGTTCAAGCTGAAGATCTTCTCGGCCGAGTACAACATGGAGGTCCCGATCGACGTCGTCTACACCGAGGTCGTCGAGAACGAGCGGATCGCGTACACCGAGCCGGTGCCCTGCCACCCGGACATCCCGTCCGTCGTCGGCACCGTGACGTTCAAGACCGTCGAGGGCGACAAGACCGAGGTCAACTTCAACGTCGTCATGGAGACCTACCCGCACATCAAGGACCTGTCCCAGGAAGGCTGGCTCGAGAGCTTCGACAAGCTCGACGCGCTCTTCGCGAACAGCTGACCGGGCATCGCCTTACCGCTTCACCGACGCACCGGCGGGATCCACACTCCTGCCGGTGCGTCGCCTTTGTTCGCCCGAGAGGGAAAGCTCTCACCGTGCGGGTCCTGGCGCCCCGCGCGATCTTTGGCGTGCAATTGGTCCGCCCGCGTAATCGCGGGCGGACCTTCTATTGTGTGTTGTCGATTATTCGATACAAGGAGGTTCGGTGGACTACAGCCAGTTCGTCAAGAGGTTCGACATCCCGGAGTCGTCTCCGGTGCCCACCCGGCTGGTGTTCGAGGACATCGAGGCCAGGGCGATCACGCGCGAGGACCTGCGCGAGGACGTCCGCGGGATCAACGCCAGCATCGAGCTCATCCGGCGCACCCGGGGTGGCAAGTGGCCGACCGAGGAGGTCACCGAGGAGTTCAACTACGTCGACCTCGTCTGGCACGAATGTGAGTTCCGGGACGACGGCTCGTACACCTACGCGGTGTACGACTCGAACGACAGGTACCTCGGCTGCGCCTACCTCTACCCCATGGGCCGGCGCACGCGGCTGACCGAGGACCTGCTCAAGTACGACGTGGACGTGAGCTGGTGGGTCACGCCGCCCGCCTACGACGAGGGCTACTACGCGAAGCTGTACCGCGCCCTGCGCCACTGGCTCGCCGAGGACCTGCCGTTCACCGAGCCGTACATCTCCAACCGCGAGATCCCGGCCGAGGGCTGACCGGTCAGATGAACGGCCGCCAGGCGTCGTCGTCGACGGCCTTCGTGGTGATCGGGTTGGACTTGAGCCGCGCGTGGTAGGCGGCGTTGTGGGCGCGGACGGCGTCGCCGGCATCGGCCAGCACGCTGTTCTCGGTGAGGTCGAGCAACCACAGCGGACGCAACCGGGCGCCCCGGCGGGCTTTGGCGTCCACGGTCTTGACGCCCGCGTGCAGCCAGCGGACGCCGAGCTCGTCGGCGCGCTCGATGTTGCTGTAGTAGCAGAGGGAGAAGTACTCGCGCGCGTCGGCGAGCCGGTCGTAGTCCAACCCGACCCAGCGCAGGAACAGCGTGTCGTGCCACACGTAGTGGATGCAGAAGCCCACGACGCCGTCCGGCGCGTGCAGCAGCGCGACGCGGGCCGCGGCACCCATGCACTCCGCGTGGTTGCGCAGGGACCTCAGCTCGACGTCCGGGCTGGTGTCGTGGCCGTACTTGGCCTGGGTCGCGCTGGCGAGCTCGCCGAGCCGCTGCCAGCACTCGGTCACCGAGACCTGCTCGATCCGGTAGCCGGCGTCCTGGAACCGGCGGATGTCGGTCCTGGCGTTGCTGCGGTTGTTGCGCGACAGCGACGCCTCCCAGGCCGGCAGGCCACCCTCTGGCACCTCGATCCAGGCGTCCGCCTCCAGCAGGACCGGCGTCGTGGTGACGCCGGCGGCCCGCAGGGCGAGCACGTCGTCGGTGCCGAGGTACATCGCGACGCAGGTCTGCCCGACCGGGTCGGCGGCGGCCGCTTCCTTCCTGAGCTGTCCGACGACGTCGGCCAGCTCGGCCGAGGTCGCACCGGACGCCCCGAGGAAGTGCGTCTGGTACCCCTCGCGGGGGCCGACCAGCAGGCCCTCGGCGCCCGGCGCCGGGAGGCCCGCGGCGCCGAGCAGGTCGTGCCAGCGGTAGGAGGAGAACAGCGAGTCGTCGGCCGCCACGTACGGGACTGCGCACACCGGTTCGCCGTCGCGGTGGCACACCACCGCGCCGCTCTCCCGGCCGAAGTCGGTCGCGCAGAAGCCCAGCCACGCGGCCGACGAGTAGAAGTCGCGGCCCGCGAGGCGGTCCCACGTGGACGCCGAGAGGCCGCCGAGACGTCGGTCCATCACTCTTCCTCGTCCCAGCGCACCAGCGCGGGCAGGGCCAGCACGGTCACGGCGACCGACAGCAGCCCGCCGACGATCCACGGGGCGATCAGCCCGAACTGCCGGGCGACGAAGCCGCCGGCCAGTGCGCCAAGGGGCATGGCGCCGAAGGTGAGCATCCGGCTCGCGCTCGTGACCCGGCCGAGCAGCTCGTCGGGGATCAGCCGCTGCCGCACCGACAGCGCCACCACGCTCCACAGGGAGATGGCGATGGAGAACACGGTGAACAGCGCCACCAGGGTGACCGGGTTCCTGGCCCAGAGGCCGATCGCGAGCCAGGCCAGCGGGCAGACGGTCATCGCGCCGATCGCCACCAGGCGCCCCCCGAACCACGCGACGATGCGCGCGCTGAGCAGGCCGCCGATGACCCCGCCGACGGCCATCGCCCCCAGCAGCAGGCCGAAGCCGCTGTCGCTCATGCCGAGCACGTCGCTGGCGAACAGCACCAGCACCGACAGCGCCATGTACTCGCAGAAGTTGCCCGCGCCCGCGCTCAGCGTGAGCACCCTGGGCAGCCGGTTGCGGACCAGCCAGCGCAACCCCTCCCCGATCTCGCTGGGGATCGACCGGGGGGCGCCGCCGCGCACGGGGCGGCCGACCCGCCGGATGCGCGAGATGAGCAGCACCGAGAGGGTGAACGTGGCGACGTTGACCCAGAACGGGAACGGCATCGCGAAGGCGAACAGTGCCGCGCCCAGCGGTGGTCCGAGGAACTGCTTGGACACCTGCTGGGTCGCGATGAGCCGTCCGTTGGCCGCCTCGAGGTGTTCTCGTCCCACCAGGGTCGGCACGAACGCCTGGCTGGCCGCGGTGAACAGGACCTCGGCCGCGCCGATGGCGAAGGCCAGCAGGTACAGCATCCACAGCTGGCCCAGCCCGAGCGTGATGACGACCGCCATGACGGCGACCACGAGTGCCTGGATGATCTGGGCCCAGGTCATCAGCAGCCTGCGGTCGTAGCGGTCCACCACGACCCCGCCGAGCAGCGCCAGCAGCCACGGCGCGCTGCCCGCGGTGGCCACACCGGCGATCAGCTGCGGGTCGGCGGTCAGCGACTTGGCCATGAGCGGGATGACGGCCAGCAGCATCCCGTCGCCCAGCGTGGAGACCAGGTTGGCGGCCCACAGGTTGTGGAACGCGCCGGGCAGCCTCGTGCTCGGCCGCGTGGCCGTCTGGGTCATGAGATCTCCGTGGTGGTGAAGACGCCTGCGGATCGGACACTGGGGTTGCTGCCGAGGCCGATGACGGCGCTGCGGTCGGCAGGCGCGACGCGGGCGTGCACGCCGGCGAACCCCGCGGGCGTGTAGTAGAAGCCGTAGACCGCGTGCCACGGCCGCGGGTGCGAGATGTCCGGGTCGAGGGTGGGCTCCTCGCGCGGGACCACCCGGCGTTGCACGATCGCGCCGACCTCGGCGGCCGCGCGCAGCGCGTCGTGCCACTCCGCGTCGGCCACCTCCCACCCGGCGGTCACCCCGTGCCCGCCGAACGTGGCGCTCGGCTTGAGGATCAGCTCGTCCCGCCGCTCCCGGCAGTGGTCCAGCAGCTCGGGGTCCGACCGCAGCGACCGGACGTTCAGCAGCCGGGTCCACGGGACGATCCGGTCGATCAGCGCCCGCTCCCCCGTCGAGAAGGCGTCCGACCGCTCGTGGTCGGACAGCAGCGCCAGGCAACCCTTCTCCACGAACAGGTTGGTCTCCAGCGGCGTCCACAACACCACGTCGCCGGTCTCGTGCAGCTTGGCGATCCGCTCGTACTGGGCGATGGCGTCCGGGTCGCCGAGCACCTGGTCGACGTCGAAGCAGCGCAGCACGACGTCGACCCGGTCGCCTGCGAGGTACAGCCCGCCGCCGCGCTCGGTGAGGTCACCCACCTCGCCGAGGTGGCACCGCAGCCCGCATTCGCGCAGCGCGTGCCGCAGCGGCTCCCAGGTGCCCGCCCACTCCGCCAGCGCGCCAGGGCCCTCCAGCAACGCGACCACCGGTTCCCCGCCGGTCGCCTCGCGCAGCGCGTCGGCCAGCACCGTGGGGCTGTGCGTGTAGCCGAGGCGGTGCCGCTCGGCGAACTCGGCGAACGCCTCGTCGCGCAGCAACGCCCTTGGCACCTCGCCGCTGCGGTCCCAGCCCCCGTGGTCGCTGCCGATGCCGACCTCCAGCAGCTGGTAGGCGGTCCCGTCGTGGTAGACGTCCGCGCGCCCGGTCACCTGCGGCGCCACCCCGAGCCTGCGCATCAACGCGCTCCGCTCGCCGTCAACGCCGACGGCGTCGCCGAGCCGTTCCAGGTCGCCGCCGAACATCCGGTCCGGCAGTTCCAGCAGCAGCCCCAGCAGCCGGTGCAGGTCGTCGGCGAACGCCAGCACCGCCGCCTCCCCGACGAACAACGGCCGGTCGTGGAACTCGCCACGCCAGGCAGCCAGCGACGCCGCGGTCCGGACCTGCTCGACGGCTCGACCGAGGCGGGATCCCGGTGCTCCGGTCGCGCGCAGGTACGCGCGGGTCACCGCGTCGATTGGCATTCCCCGATCGTGCCCGCCACCGGCGGGCGGCCGCATCTTCCACCGTGCTCACCTCGATTCAGGACGAAGGGCAAGTCAGCCGCCGCGCTTACGCGGAAATGCGCTGTGAATTGTCGTCACCGCTGGACTGTCCCGTGTAGAGCACGACCAAAGATGGAGGCCATGAAAAAGTGCTGCACGCTTGGGGACACGCAGAGTTTCGCTGCAGTCGTGGTTGAAGAATCCAGGCCTTTGGAGCAATCGATGGGGCATCCGTCCTCGTTATTGGGTCGATTAGCCGAGCATGTCCGTGACCGGCCCGACGCCACCGCCCTGGTTTTCGGCGAGGAGCGGGTCAGCTATGCCGAGCTGGACGCCATGGCGGGGACGGCGCTGGCCGGGATCGACGAGCTCGGGCTGCCCGACGGGACGACGGTAGCGGTGCACGCCGCGAAGACGCCGCGCACGATCGCCCTGCTCGTCGCCTGCCTGCGCGCTCGGCTGCCGATCCTGTTGCCCTCGGCCGAGTTGGGCGCCGACATGGTGAGCACCCTGTTGCGCAACGCGGACTGCGGCGACATGCTGGCCGCCGAGACCCCGGCGCAGACCGCGGACCACCGGGTGCACAAGATCGACTGCGCGGTGTCCGGCGCGACGGCCGGGCGGTCCGGGGCGCGACCGGCCACTTCGGACGGTGCCGCCGACGGCGACTCCGACGGCGGTGTCGCGCTCCTGCTGACCACGTCCGGCTCCACCGGGGTACCCAAGATCGTGCCGCTGACCGTGGGGGCGGTGGACCGGTTCACCGACTGGGCCATCGCGCACTTCGGCATCGGGCAGCCGACCGCGGTGCTGAACTACGCCCCGCTCAACTTCGACCTGTGCCTGCTGGACATCTGGGCGACGCTCAAGGCGGGCGGCACCGCGGTGCTGGTCGAGACCGACCGGTCGACCAACGGCCGGCACCTCGGCGACCTGGTCCGCGCCAACGGGATCGGCGTGATCCAGTCGGTGCCGATGTTCTTCCGCCTGCTCAACGACTCCTGGGACGGGGAGCCGTACCACAGCGTCGGGCACGTGGTCCTCACCGGCGACAAGACCTCCGCCAAGCTGTTGTCCGAGCTGCCGAGGATGTTCCCGGCCGCCCGGATCTGGAACCTGTACGGCTGCACGGAGACCAACGACAGCCTGTTGCACGAGATCGCCCCCTCGGCGGGCGGCGACCTGCCGGTCGGCAGACCGCTGCCCGGTGTGGACGCGCTCGTGGTGGACGGCGACGGCAACGTCCTGTCCGGACCGGCGACCGGTGAGCTGTTCGTCCGCACACCGTTCCAGACCGGCGGCTACCTCGACCCGACCGGCGCCACGGCGAACCGGTTCGTCCACCTCGAGGGCGGCTCCAGGCCGTACTTCCGCTCCGGGGACCTGGTCCGCCGCGACGCCGACGGTGTGTTCACCCTGTTGGGGCGCGACGACTTCCAGGTCAAGGTGCGGGGCTTCCGGGTGAACCTCGAGGAGATCGAGCTGATCATCCTCGAGCACGACGACGTGGTCGAGGCGGCCGTGATCGGCATCCCCGACGACATCGCCGGGGTGCGCATCCACGCGGTGGTGCGCGGCAGGGCGCCCGGCGCGCCGAACGGTCTCGTGCTGCGCGACCACTGCAGGCGGCGGCTGCCCAGGGTGGCCATCCCGGCGGCCATCCAGATCACCCAGGAGCCGTTGCCGAGAACGTCAACGGGCAAAGTCGACCGGCAGGAAATCCGCCGGACTGTACTGAACAGGAGCTGACGTGAGCTATTCGGACACGATCAAGAGTTATATCGTGCGCGAGTTCGTGCCCGATATCACGACCGACGACCTGGCCGACGACTACGACCTCATCGCCAACGGCGTCGTGGACAGTCTCGGGTTGCTGCGCCTGATCAGCTGGCTGGAGACCACGTTCTCGATCCCGGTCGACGACATCGAGATCAACGAGCAGGACTTCGTCACGGTCACCGCGATCTGCGGGTTCATCGACCGTGCGGCGAGCACCACCGACATCGCGAAGGCTGCGTGATACCGATGATCGTGCGCAACGCCAGTGAGATCATCCCGGTCGACTGGGGCAACGGCACCAGCAGGCGCTACCTGACCAAGGCCGACGACATGGGCTTCACCGTGACCGATACGGTCGTCAAAGCCGGTACCAGTTCACCATTACGGTACAAGAACCACCTCGAAGCGTGTTACTGCTACGCGGGCAGCGGCAAGGTCATCGACACCGAGGGCAACGAGTTCCCCATCGTGCCAGGGACGATCTACGCGCTGGACCAGCACGACGCGCACCACCTGGTCGCATCGGACCACGAGGACCTGCGGCTGGTGTGCGTGTTCACCCCGGCGCTGCACGGTCACGAGGTGCACGACCTCTCCAAAGCCGATGGCTTCTCCAACTACTGAGCCGAGATCGCAGGCGGGAGTCTGAGTCATGCGGACGTGGTCAGCCGAGCAACGCGATCTGCGGATCGACTTCGCCGACAAGTTTGCCGCCTGGGGCGAGGGCCACCTCGAGCGCGACCGAACCGGCACCTTCCCTTGGGAACAATGGAAGCAGGTCGGTGAGTCGGGCTTGCTGAAGCTCCCGTTCGATCCGGCGTGGGGTGGGTTGGGCCAAGACCTGCTCACGACCATGTACGTGCTGGAGGGTCTCGGGTACGGCTGCCGGGACAACGGCCTGAACTCGTCGGTGGCGACCCAGCTGGTGAGCACCGGGATCCCGCTGCACCGGTTCGGCACCACCGAGCAGAAGGACCGCTTCCTCCGGTCGGTCGCGGACGGCACCCGGATCGGCGCGCACGCCATCACCGAGCGCCACGGCGGTTCGGACGCGGCGAGCATGAAGAGCACGGCGGTCCGCGACGGTGACAACTACGTCATCAACGGCGAGAAGTGCTTCATCAGCAACGGACCGGTGGCCGACCTGTTCCTCCTCTACGTCAGGACGCAGGGCGGCACCGGCCCGTTCGGGATCAGCACGTTCCTCGTCGAGCGGAACACACCGGGTCTCGGCATCGGCGAGGTCATCGACAAGATGGGCCTGCGGACGACGCCGTTCTGCAACATCACGTTCGACGACGTCGTGGTGCCCGCGTCGAACATGGTCGGCAAGCTGGGCAAGGGCTTCCTCATCCTCGACTACGTGATGAAGTGGGAAGTCCTGTGCGCGTTCGTGCTCAGCCTCGGCAACATCCGCAACCGGCTGGAGCGGTGCATCGAGTTCGCCCGCTCCCGCACCCAGTTCGGGGCGAAGATCGGGTCCTACCAGTCCATCTCGAACAAGATCGTGGACATGAAGATCGGGCTGGAGACGTCGAGGAAGTGGCTCTACGACACCGCCGAGGACTTCCTCGCCGGTGAGAACGTGATGATGGACCTGGCCATCGCGAAGCTGATGACCAGCGAGGCGAACGTGAAGTCGGCCGCGGACGCGGTGCAGATCTTCGGCGGCCGCGGGTACCTCACCGAGTTCGGGTTGGAAAAGGACCTCCGGGACGCGACCGGCGGCACGATCTATTCGGGCACCTCCGAAATCCAGCGGGACAAGATCTCCCGGATCCTCCGGGTCTCGTGAACCGAAAGGCGAAGAAGATGGGCACCGACAAGACGCCAGAGGAATTACTGGCCGTCACCGACTTCCTCGACCACGACACACTGGTGGTGCGGCACTTCGTCGACCGCGTGCTCGGCGAGGACCGGGGCACGCCCATCGAGAACGCCGTCAAGCTCTACTACGCGGTGCGTGACGAGATCAACTACGAGGTCTACGGCGCGAGCCTGAGCCCGGAGGGCCTGCGGGCCAGCTCGATCCTCGGCCGCGGGCGCGGGTTCTGCATCCACAAGTCCAACGTGTACGCCGCGGCGTGCCGGGCGGTCGGCATCCCCAGCCGGCTCGTGATGACCGACGTGCGCAACCACCTCGCCTCGGACCGGCTGCGCGAGCTGGTGGGCGGCGACGTGTTCCGCTTCCACGCGCTCACCACGGTGTACCTCGACGGCCGGTGGGTCAGGGCGACGCCGGTGTTCAACAAGATGCTCTGCCGGCTGTACGGGATCACGCCGCTCGACTTCGACGGCAAGACCGACAGCATGTCGCACCCGTACGACAGCAAGGGCCGCAAGTACATGGAGTTCCTGCACGAGCACGGCGAGTTCGACGACTTCCCGTACGACCTGGTCGTCGACGGGATCCGGGTGGCGCACCCGCGCCTGTTCGACAGCAGGTACGAGACGAAGGACGGTTCGTTGATCGCCGAGGCCGGTTCGACGCAACAGCGTGCGGCGTAAGGACAGCCATGACGAAACCAGTCGAGTCCCGGTCCACCGCGGGCACGCTCTGGCGCGACGGGTCAACCGAGCTCCTGCGCGCCACGGTGGCCGAGCAGGTCGACGCTCTGAACGAGCAGTTCGACATCTGCCTCGGTGAGCTGCGCGCCGCCCGGCACGAGGTCGAGGAGTTCGCGACCTACTGCGCCCGCAACGACCTGCCCGTGGACGCCCCGGTGCTCAACCAGCTCAAGACCGCCACCGAGCAGGTGGGGCTGCGGATCATCCGCCAGCAGCGCTCGCTGCTGGCGGAGTCCGTCGAGGACGCCGCCGACCTGCTCAGCGTCGCGGAGTCGGTGCTGCGGTTCGGCCTGAGCACGCTGGCCTACGTGCGGAACTCGATGGAGTGGGCGGGCAAGGCGTACTCCCAGTCGCAGCAGGTGCAGTTCTTCGGCACCCAGACCGAGTCCTGGCCGACGATGAACTACGACCGCAACGGCATGCATGCCGCGGTCACCCGGGTCGAGAGCCAGATGCTCGAGGTGCTCGGCCTGTCGCCGGCGGAGTACGGGATCGGCGTCACCGCGTCCGGCATGTCGGCGTGGACCTGGGTCGAGTCGTTCCTGCTGCGGGACCGGCTGCGCACCGGCGACACGATCCTGCTGGCGCCCTACATCTACTACGAGACCGCGCAGCAGCTGACGGCGTTGCCGGACCTGCGGGCCGAGCGGGCGAGCGGGTACGAGGTCGAGGAGATCGTCGGCGACGTTGTCCGCCTCCGGCCCAAGGTGGTCCTCGTCGACCCACTGGCGAACAACGTCCGGCAGCGGATCTTCGACCTGCCCGAGCTGTTCCGCAGGTTGCGCGAGGTGGCCACCGAGCGCCTGACGGTGGTCGTCGACGGCACGATGATCGGCGCGTCGCTGCAGCCGGAGCTGTTCGCCAGCGACGACAAGCTGGAGATCATCTACTACGAGAGCTGCACCAAGTACCTGCAGCTGGGCATGGACTTCGCGCTCGCCGGCCTGGTGGTGTACCCGGTCGAGCTGACCGAGCGCATGAGCATGCTGCGCCGCAACCTCGGCGCGGTGCTCGCCAGGCACAACGCGGAGCTCTTCCCCCGGTACCCGGCCTCGACGCACCACAAGCGCATGCGGCGGATCTGGGACAACGCCGAGCGGCTGGCCAACCTGCTGCTGGCCGACCCCCGGGTGTCGGCGATCGGCGAGGTGCACCACCCCGCGCTCCCCCACCACCCGGACGTGGGGCTCATCCGGTCCCTGCCGTACGGCAGCGGGATCGTGACGTTCCTCTACCATGAGCGGGCGCGCAACGACTGGGACAACCTGAACCACGTGGTCGACCGGATCCTCGCGCACGCACAGGAGTCCGGTGTGCAGGTGACGAAGGGGGTCAGCTTCGGCTACGCGGTGCCCAGGGTGTGGGCTCAGGACGTGGGCACCACAGAGGCCGAACGGAAGTACGTCCCCGCGACGGACGACGAGCCGCTGTTCCTGCGGCTGTACATCGGAGATCGCGGCCACCAGCTAGGCGGGCTCGCCGACTCGATCTCGAAGGCGATCGCCGACACTCCACTGAGGAGCGAGGGCAAGTGACCGAAACGGCGACGAGCAGCGGCGGCGGCGGGCTCGACGGGTACGTGCTGCGCCCGGGCGACGAGGAGTACGACGAGGCCCGCGCGGTCTGGAACGCGATGGTCGACCGGCGGCCCCGGATGATCATCCGGTGTGCGAGCGTCCAGGACGTGGTCACCGCGGTGCGGACCGCGCGTGAGCTCGACCTGGAGATCGGCGTGCGCTGCGGCGGGCACAGCGTGCTCGGCCTGGCCGTGCCGGACGACGGGTTGATGATCGACCTCACCCCGATGGGCGGCGCCACGGTGGACCCGGTGCACCGCCGCGCCCGGGTGCAGGGCGGTGCGCTGCTCGCGGTGCTGGACCGCGAGTCGCAGCGGTACGGCCTTGCCACCACGGCCGGGAACGTCTCGCACACCGGCGTCGGCGGCCTCACGCTCGGCGGCGGGTTCGGGTGGCTGGCCAGGGAGTACGGCCTGGCCTGCGACAACGTCGTGTCCTTCGAGGTGGTGACCGCCGACGGCGAGGTGCTGCGGGCGAGCCGGGACGAACACCCGGACCTGTTCTGGGGCCTGCGCGGCGGCGGCGGGAACTTCGGCGTCGTCACCGAGTTCGAGTTCGAGCTGCACCCGGTGGGGACCCAGACGCTGCTGGCCGAGCTGACCTTCCCGCTCGACGATGCGGTGACCGTGCTGCGCGGCTGGCGCGAGCTCAACGCGCAGGCGCCGCGGCAGGCGACCTTCCAGGCCGACGTCGACGGCGAGGGTGTCACCGTCGGCTACGTGTGGGTCGGCGACCCCCAGCGGGGCCGGTGGTTGCTGCCGCCGCTGCGCGATCTCGGCCGCCCGGTGGCCGAGCGGGTGGTCGAACAGTCCTATGTGGAGCTGCAGACGCAGAGCGACGCGGTCGGCAGGCACACGTTCCGGCGCTACTCGAAGGGCCACTACCTGCCCGCGTTCCCGGACGAGGCGATCGAGGCGCTCGTGCGGCTCGGCGCCACCGATGGTCTGCCGGGCGGGGGGCTGCAGGCCTACGGCGGCGCGATCGCGGACGTCCCGGAGGAGGACTCCGCCTTCAGCCACCGGCAGACCCTGTTCGAGTTCAGCACCGGCTCCAGGTGGACCGACCCGGCCGAGGACGCCGACCGGATGGCCGTCGCCCGGCAGGCCGCCGCGGTGATGGAACCGTTCGCCAGCGGAGTGTACGTCAACGCACTCAGCGACGAGGGCACCGAGGGTGTCCGCCGCGCCTACCCGGCAGACAAGCTGGCCCGGCTGACCACCATCAAGGACCGCTACGACCCGGACAACGTCTTCCACCTCAACCAGAACATCCGCCCGTCGGCACACTGACGAGCGCGAAGCGAGAGGCCCGCCGGTCGTCGGACGACCGGCGGGCCTTCGTCGCATCGGGAGCATAAGGCGCGCAAACCCCGACACCACCACAGAGTCCCTGCCAAAGCTCGCCGCTGCCGACCCGCCGCCATCCCGGAGACCTGCCTCTGCGGCGAGGAGCCGCCGGAGGCAAACCCCGTCCGGCAACGGAGCCCGCGGAGGCGAACGCGCCCGGCGAGAAGCCGCCGGAAGCAAAAGTCAGGCGGACTTGCCTGCCGGGCTGGGCGCCGTGTCCTGGTCCGGGACAGCAGTGGCGAGGAGCCGGTCCGGGAGCCCGCGCAGCGGGGCCGCGGCCAACGCCGCGACGGCGGCGACGGCGGCCATGATGAGGAACACCGACGTGCCCAGCCCGGCGTAGGCGACCGCACCGAGCAGCGGGCCCACGATGAAGCCGATGTCCGACACCAACCCGAAGACGCCGAACGCCCGGCCGCGCAGCTGTCGCGGCACCAGGCTCACCCCCTGGCGGGCCACCAGGTACAGCACCGGCTGGGCGATCATGAACAGCAGCAGCCCGCCCGACATCGCGACGACGCCGTCGAAGAGGCCGACCGCGGCGAGCCCCACCGCCTCGACCGCGAACGCCACGACGACGATGCCCAGCAACGGTCTGGACTCGACGAACCGGCTACCGAACGTGGCCCCGAGCATGAACACGGCCAGGCCCGCGGTGAAGATCACCGAGGTGTAGGCGACCCCGTCCCCGGTGAGGTCGTCCAGGTGCAGCGGGACGACCGGTTCCAGCGCCGCGAACAGCGCGTTGTTGATCAGGTCGACGACCGCGAACAGCCCGACCAGTACGACCAGCGAGCGCACCGCGCGGCGGGGCAGCCCGCCGGCCACCGCCCGCTCGGCCGGGTCCGGCTCGTCCACCTCGGTGATCCGCAGGCCGAGCAGCAGCACCCCGCCGACGGCGGTCACCACCGCGCCGACCAGGAACACCCCGGTGAAGCCGAGGAACGGGTGCAGCAGGCCGATCACCGCGGGTCCCAGCACCATGCCCGCCGTGCAGCTGCCGCCGAACCAGCCCATCACCCGCGCCGTGCCGAACCGGGAGCCCGCCCCCAGCGAGCTGGCCAGCTGGTACAGCACCGGCATCGTGATGCCCTCGGCCGCGCCCCAGGCGAGCCGCCAGCCGAGCACCTGCCAGCCCGCGGTGGCGAACGCCAGGCCGACGATGGTCAGCGCGGTCAGGCAGAGCCCGATGGCGCCGAGCAGCCGAGGACGCGACGTGGCGTCCACCAGGTAGCCGCCGAGCGGCTGCGCGAGCGCCTTGGCCAGCGCGAACCCGCTGAACGCCGCGGCCACCTCGAGCGCCGACATCTGGAACCGGTCGGTCAGCTCGGGAACCAGCGGGACCAGCATGGTGTACGCGACGTTCATCATCGCCGCGGCCAGCAGCAGCGCTCCGATCCCGGTGAACTGGCGGGCCGTCACGGACGCTGCGCCAACCCGGGATATCCGGCCACCTCCGCCATGCCGTTGTGCAGGGCGGTCAGTCTCGGGCCGTAGACCTCGGCCTCACCAGGCCGCGCGGCGTACCACAGCGACCACAGGTGGTTGCCCGAGAAGCCGTGCTGCCGCTTGAACCGGTCGTTGCCGCGGCCGAACTCGACGACGTCCCAGCCCCGCTCGACGCCCTGGGCGAGGATCTCGTAGAGCATGAACGGGTACGGGCTGATCTCGCTGTAGACGGCTGGGTCGGTGCCCGCGGCCCACAGGTAGAGCCTGCGGTCGTACTCGAGCGACACGATCGTGCTGATCGTCTGCCCCTCCCACTCGGCCCGGAACAGGCAGCCGTGGGGCGAGGTGAGCGCCGCCTCCAGGGTGGGCCGGTCGTAGAGCAGCGGCCAGCCGTGCTTCACCGCCGAGCCGTTGTTCAGCTCGAGGGTGCGGTCGAGCTGTGCGAGCGCGGCGGCGCCGGTCTCCTCGACCAGCTTGACGCCCTTCTCGGTGGCCCGCCGCCAGCGCCTGCGCCAGTCGGTCCGCTTGTTCTTCGGGACGAAGCCCATGACCGGGTCCGGGCCGCTGCCGGGGTTCTTGTAGTACGCGGTGTCCAGCCGGGCGAACACGTCCGGCGGGCGGGCGATGGCCCACTGGGCGGCCGCCTCCGGGGGCAGGTTGAAGACCAGCACGCCGGCGGCGTCGAGGTCCCGCGCCTCGGCGATGGCCTCGTCGACCAGGGTGCCGACCGCCGCGCGGTCGTCGGCCAGGTACGCCGGGCCGTAGACCGAGTAGACCGAGCCGATGGTGAGCACCGGCCGGTCCCACACCGCCTCGACCCCGGCGTCGTCCTCGTAGCCCTGCCAGAACGGGGAGTGCTCGAGCAGGTAGCGCGGCGGCCGGCCGGGGTCGACGATCCGCTGCCGCTCGATCGTCGCCCGCGCCCACACGTCCCGCCACTCGTCGGTGTCGAACACAGTGCGCGGGAACGACTGCGTGTCGAAGTTCTGGGCGGCCGTCATCGACACTCCTCTGCCAGCTTCGGAATTCCTTTTCAAACGGTAGCCGTGAATAGCGTCCGCGAGCGACAGCGACCACGAATCACGCATTCTTGAAGAATGCCCGCCGGCTCGCACGCCGGAAGATGCGCACGAGATCGTTTACCCCGAGACTGGAGAGCAAAGGTGAATTCGCGCCTGGAAATCGTGCGGGGTGGGAAACAATCGTGGGAAATTCCAGTACGCGCTCGATCGCCTGGCGCGACGGCACCATCGAGGCGGTCGACCAGGTCGCGTTGCCGCACGAGTACCGGCTGCTCCGGTTGACCACGGTCGACCAGGTGATCGACGCCATCCAACGCCTGGCGATCCGCGGCGCCCCCGCCATCGGGGTGGCAGGCGCGCTCGCGGTCGCGCTGTCGGCACGGGTTCACACCCACGCGGGCGGCTGCGACGAGATCGCCGTCCGCACCGAGGCGCAGCGCATCGCCGACGCCCGGCCGACCGCGGTGAACCTGAGCTGGGCGGTGCGCCGGGTGGTCGGCAAGCTCGGCGGCGGCGCCGACGCGGTGCTCGCCGAGGCGCTGGAGATCCTCGCCGAGGACGAGCGCCAGAACCGCGCCGCGGCGAGCCACGCCGCCGACCTGGTGCGGCGGCTGTGCCGCCAGGAACCGCTGCGGCTGCTGACCCACTGCAACACCGGCCGCTTGGCCACCGTGGCCTGGGGCACCGCGCTGGGCACCATCCGCGAGCTCGCCGCCGCCGGAGGAGTGGCCGAGGTGCTGTTCGGCGAGACCCGCCCGCTGCTGCAGGGCGCCCGGCTCACCGCGTGGGAGCTGGCCGAGGCGGGCATCCCGCACCGGATGCTGGTCGACTCCGCCGGCCCGGCCGCGCTGGCGGCAGGCATGGTCGACTGCGTCCTGGTGGGCGCCGACCGCGTGTGCGCCAACGGGGACGTGGCCAACAAGATCGGCACGTACTCGCTCGCGCTGGCCGCGAACCGGGCCGGGGTGCCGTTCGTCGTGGTCGCCCCGGAGTCCACCTTGGACCTGTCGTTGGCAGGCGGGGCGGACATCGTGATCGAGGAGCGGGCGGCGGGCGAGGTCGTCGCCTTCGGCGGCGTCGACGTGGCGCCGGCAGGCACCCGGGTGTTCAACCCGGCGTTCGACGTCACGCCTGCCGAGCTCATCACCGCCGTGGTGACCGAGAACGGCCTGTTCAGCCCTCAGGCGGCAGTTCGGGAGGACGCGTCGTGACCGTGCCCGTCGACATCGAAGCAGGCCAGGCGCTGGCCGAGACGGCCGCCGCGCTGTACGGGCGGGGGTGGATGGAGGGCACGGCCGGGAACATCTCGGTCCGGCTGCCCGGCGGGAACACCGCGCTCATCACCGCCAGCGGGCGCAGCAAGGGTGCGATGACCGCCGCCGACATGGTCGAGGTGGGCGTGGCCGACGCGCGCCCGGTCCACGAGGGCGCACCGCGCCCGTCGGCCGAGACCACCATCCACGCGGCGCTGTACCGGCTGTCGGCCGATTTCGGCGCCGTCGTGCACGCGCACCCGCCGCACGCGACGGCGGTCGCCGTGCTGGCCGCCCGGCGCGGCGCGGGCACCGTGGAGTTCACCGACCTGGAGATCATCAAGGGTCTCGGCCTCGCCGACCCGGCCAAGGTGGTCGTGCCGGTGTTCGACAACCACGCCGACGTGCCCCGCATCGGCGACGACGTCTCCGAACGGCTCACCTCGGACGCGCCGCCGGTCATGCTGATCGGCAACCACGGTGCGACCACCTGGGGCCCGACGCTGGACGTCGCACGCAACCGCATGGAGTGCCTCGAGGCGATGTGCCAGCTGACGTTGTTACTCGACGGGCGCTGACGTGCCGCCCGGGGAAAGGAGAACCCGATGACCCTGCTCCAGGTCATGCCGGCGGACGACGGCGCGAACGTGCTGGTGCG
Organism: Actinophytocola algeriensis; assembly: GCF_014203735.1. Taxonomy (GTDB): domain Bacteria; phylum Actinomycetota; class Actinomycetes; order Mycobacteriales; family Pseudonocardiaceae; genus Actinophytocola; species Actinophytocola algeriensis. The sequence continues at coordinate 98,888 of NZ_JACHJQ010000006.1, forward strand.
CACCGCAGACCTCGCCGAGATCGCCGCCGAGCTCGCTCCGCACGGCATCCGGCTCGAGCGGTGGGACACCGTGCCGCTGGCGGCCGACGCCGGGCAGGAGCAGGTGCTCGCCGCCTACGAAGCCGAGGTCGCGCGGGTCGCCGCGGAGGGCCCCTACCCGCTCGTCGACGTGGTCCGGCTGGTCCCGGACGACGCCGACCCGGAGTGGCCTGCCAAAGCCGAGGCGGCCAGGACCAAGTTCCTCGACGAGCACACCCACGACGAGGACGAGGTCCGGTTCTTCGTCGAGGGCAGCGGCTGCTTCTACCTGCACCTCGGCGACAAGGTCTACGCGGTGGTCTGCACCGCGGGCGACCTGATGTCGGTTCCGGCCGGTACGACGCACTGGTTCGACATGGGCACCCGGCCGCACTTCTGCGCCATCCGGTTCTTCCAGGAGGAGGACGGCTGGGTCGCCGGCTTCACCGGCTCGGCGATCGCGGCCGGGATGCCGACGCTCGACGAGCTGCTCGCCCCCGCGCCCAAAGCATGAGCGGGGCCGTCGTCCTCGACATCGAGGGCACTGTCAGCCCGCTGTCCGCCGTGCACGACGTGCTGTTCCCGTACGCGCGCGAGCGGATCGAGAGCTGGGTGCGGGAGGACCGCCCGGGAACCCCGGCCGTCACGGCCGGGGTTCGCGGCATGCTCGGCGAGCGGGCCGGTCTCGACCAGGTCGTGGCCGCCCTGCTCGACTGGCACGACGAGAACGCCAAGCACAGTCCGCTCAAGACGCTGCACGGGCTGATCTGGGAACAGGGCTTCCTGGCCGGGGAACTGGCCGGGCAGGTGTACCCGGACGTGCCGCCCGCGCTGGCCGGGTGGCGGCGGCGCGGCACGCCGTGCTGGATCTACTCGTCCGGCTCGGTGCTCGCCCAGCGGCTGTGGTTCTCCCGCACCGACCACGGGGACCTGACCGGCCACCTCGCCGGCCACTTCGACACCGTGAACGGCGGCCCGAAGCGGGAACCGGCCTCGTACCGCCGGATCGCGGCCGAGATCGGCACGCCCGGCGCCGACATCCTGTTCCTGTCCGACAGCCGGGCCGAGCTGGACGCCGCCCGCGCGGCGGGCTGGCGCGCGGTCGGGGTGCGCAGGCCGGGCACCACGGCCGACTTCGGCCCGCACCCGGTGGTCGCCGACCTCGGTGCGCTCGGCACGGCAACGGAGGTGGCCTGAATGCCCGACGACGTGCTCGTCCCCCGGTTCGCGAACTTCCGCAGCACCGTGTTCGCCGAGATGACCGCGCTGGCCAACCGGACCGGCGCGCTCAACCTCGGTCAGGGCTTCCCGGACAGCGACGGACCGCCAGAACTGCTCGCCGCGGCCGCCGAGGCGGTGCTGGCCGGGCACAACCAGTACCCGCCGCTGCCGGGCCTGCCCGCGCTGCGGACCGCCATCGCCGAGCAGCGGCTCGCCGACTACGGCACGCGGTACGACCCGGACACCGAGATCCTGGTGACCACCGGCGCGACCGAGGCGATCGCCGCCGCGATCGCGGCGCTGGTCCCCGAAGGCGACGAGGTCCTGGTCTTCGAGCCGTTCTACGACTCCTACGGCGCGGCGATCGCACTGGCCGGTGCCCGCCGCCGGACCGTGGCGCTGCGCCCGGACGGTGGCCGGTTCACCTTCGACCCCGACGAGCTGGCCGCGGCCGTGACGCCGCGCACCCGGGTGCTGCTGGTGAACACCCCGCACAACCCGACCGGCACCGTGCTGTCGGCGGCCGAGCTCGCCACGATCGCCGAGGTCTGCCTGCGCCACGACCTGATCGCCATCGCCGACGAGGTCTACGAGCACCTGACCTTCGACGGGGTCCGGCACGTCCCCCTTGCCTCGCTGCCCGGCATGGCCGAGCGCACGCTCACCATCTCCTCGGCGGGCAAGACCTTCAACGCCACCGGCTGGAAGGTCGGCTGGGTGTGCGGGCCGGAGCGGATGGTCGCCGCGGTGCGGACGGTGAAGCAGTACCTGACCTTCGCGGGCGGCACCCCGTTCCAGCACGCGGTGGCCGCCGTGCTCCCCCGCAGGCACGGCTGGGTCGAGACGCTGCGCTCGACCCTGTCCGCCGCCCGGGACGCGCTGCGCGACGAGCTCACCGGCGCCGGCTGGCAGTGCTTCTCGTGCCAGGGCACGTACTTCCTGCAGGCGGACGCCAGGTCGGTCGGCTACGCCGACGGTGCCGAGCTGTGCCGCGACCTGGCCACGGAGGCCGGGGTGGTGGCCATCCCCAGCTCGGCGTTCTACGCCGACCCGGCCGCCGGGCGGGCGCTGGTCCGCTTCGCGTTCTGCAAGTCTCCCGCGGTGATCGCCACCGCGGCCGGCAGGTTGGCCCGGTTCGCGGGCGACCGCCAGGTCCAGGAAGGAGTGTTGCGATGGAGGCCAGGGCGCCGGTCGGCGTGATCGGCGGCAGCGGGCTGTACTCGCTGCTCGAGGATGCCGAGCGGGTGAGCGTGGAGACCCCCTACGGGGAGCCGTCCAGCGAGCTCGTCCGCGGCACGGTCGGCGACCGGGAGGTGGTCTTCGTGCCTCGGCACGGCCGCGACCACCGGTACCCGGCGCACCGCATCAACTACCGCGCCAACATCTGGGCGCTGCGGTCGCTCGGTGTGCGTCAGGTGCTCGGGCCGTGCGCGGTCGGTTCGCTGCGGCCGGAGCTCGGTCCCGGCACCTTCGTCCTGCCCGACCAGGTGGTCGACCGCACGAGCGGGCGGGAGGCGACCTTCTTCGACACCGGCGCGGTCCACGTGGCCTTCGCCGACCCGTACTGCCCGGACGGCCGGGCGGCGGTGCAGAAGACCGCCGCCGGTCTCGACCAGCCCGTCACCGACGGCGGGACCATGGTCGTGATCAACGGTCCGCGCTTCTCCACCCGCGCGGAGTCCCAGTACTACGCCCGGCAGGGCTGGTCGCTGATCAACATGACCGGGGTGCCGGAGGCGTCCCTGGCCCGCGAGCTGGCCATGTGCTACACCTCGGTCGCCCTGGTCACCGACCTCGACGCGGGCGTCGACGAGGACAGCGCGGTGGCGCAGGACGAGGTCTTCCAGGTCTTCGCCTCGAACATCGAGCGCCTGCGCGAGCTCGTGCTCAGCACGGTGGCCGAGCTGGCCGACCAGGGCGACTGCCGGTGTGCCCACGCGCATGACGGGCTCACCCTGCCCTTCGACCTTCCCTGACCCACCGCACGACGCACAGGGCGGGCATCCGATCCGGATGCCCGCCCTGTGTCGTGGTGCCCGAGGTCAGACGACCTCGGGTTCTGACTCCTTGGACTCGGACTCCTTCTCCGGCGCCGGCGCGGCGGCCGCGGCACCGAACGCGGGCACGTGCCGCAGCCGGATGGCGACCATGAGCGCCGCGCAGGCGTACAGGACGGCGCCGATGACGGCGACCGTCTGGAAGCCGTCGACGAAGGCGTCCTTGGCCGCCGTGACCAGGCCCTCGCCCTGTCCCGCCGGCAGGTCGCCCGCGACCGCCGTGGCCCCGGCGATGCTGTCGCCCGCCTGGGCCGCGCTGTCCGCGGGCAGGTCGCCGGGCAGGGTGACGGTGGAGCGGTAGACCGCGGCCCCCACCGTGCCCAGGATGGCCAGACCCAGCGTGCTGCCGAACTCGTTGGCCAGCTGGGCCAGCGAGCCCGCGGCACCCATCTTCTCGACGGGAGCCGAGCCGACCACGAGACCGGTGCCCAGCGCGACCGTCGGAGCGCCGAAGAACGAGATCAGCGCGAACCCGACGATGATCGTCATGTTGCTGTCGGTGCCGACCTGGGTGACGACCACGTAGGTGATCGCGGCCAGCGCGACCCCGACCGAGATCAGCAACCCCGGCCGGATCTTGTTGGCCAGCCTCGGCGCGATCTGCATGCCGACCGCGGCGGTGAGCATGCCGGGCACCATCGCCGCCCCGGCCTGCACGGTGGTCATGCCCCCCACCAGCTGGAAGTACAGCAGCATCATCATCATGAAGCCGCCGCCGACCAGGCTGAAGGTGAGCTGGTTGATCAGCGTGGTGCCGATCGTGCGGTTGGTGAACAGGTTCAGGTCGAGCATCGGGTCGGCCAGGTGCCGCTGCCTGCGCACGAACAGGTAGCCGACGACGATGCCGACGACGAGGGAGACGGTCGGCAGCGGCTCGAAGCCGGCACGGGCCAGCTCCTTGATGCCGTAGATCAGCGGCAGCAGGGCGACCAGCGACAGCACGACGCTGGTCAGGTCGAGCTTGCCGGGCTGCGGGTTGCGGAACTCGGGCAGGAACGCCGGGCCCAGCACGACGAGCGCCACCATGAACGGCACGCCGAGCAGGAACACCGAACCCCACCAGAAGTGCTCGAGCATGACGCCACCGAGCACCGGGCCGAACACGGCGCCGAGGGTGAACGTGCCACCCCAGATGCCGAACGCGGCGGCCTGCTGCTTGGGGTTCTGGAACAGCGTGCCGATCAGGGCCAGCGTCGACGGCATCAGCGTCGCGCCTGCGATGCCCAGGAGCGCCCTGGCCGCGATCAGCAGTTCGATCGTGGGCGCGTAGGCACACAGCAGCGATCCGATGGCGAAGGCGACACCGCCGATGAGCAGCAGCCGGCGTCGGCCGATCCGGTCACCCAATGTGCCCATGGTGACCAGGAACCCGGCCAACAGGAACCCGTAGATGTCAGTGGCCCACAGCTGCTCGTTGCTCCCCGCCTGCAGCGACGTCGCCAGGTTCGGCAATGCCAACAACAACACGAAGAGATCAATGGCAACGACGAATGTGGGGAGAGCCAGAACGGCCAGCCCTATCCACTCCCGCCTCCCTGCCTTGGCTGGGGCGTCGTTAGGAGTCACGTCATTGATCCTTTCGAATGATGATCACACTCTGTTGCAGTTCATAACTCAGAGCACGCTATCGCAAAGGTCCTCCAAAGGGACGTCGCCGACATCTCCCAGATTGCTGAGTTCTCCGGTGCCTGCCATCAGCCGGCCAGCCGGTCGCCGTCGGGCCGGGCAGGCGGCGGCGCCGACTGTCCAGTCGGGACGGACGCCAGCGCGGACGGCCGGCGGCGGCGCGGGTTCGCCAAGTACTGCATGACCGGGCGTTCCACCAACGTGTAGAGCAGCGCGGCGACGCCCAGCGTGGCGGCCAGGAACAGCGCCAGCACACCGAGCGCGGCCGGGGTGGCCCAGCTCGTGGTGGCTCCGAGCAGCTGGTGGCCGTAGACCAGCACCAGGTTGTGCACCATGTACACGGCGAAGGAGATCTCGCCCAGGTAGACCATGCGCCGACCGGACAGCCAGCTGCGCTCGGCGGCCTCGTCCATCCGCGCGCCCGCGGCGATGACCAGGCCGAGCGGGATCACCATCGTGGCCGCGACCCGGTACTCGCCGGGGACCAGCGGGGAGAGCGCGTAGGCGGCGATGGCGAAGGCGACCGCGCCACCCAGGTTCAGCGGGAGCCGCTGCCCGGTGATGACGATCCGGGCCAGCACGATGCCGAACACGAACTCCAGCAACCGCACCGGCGGGAACAGCGCGACGAACCACTGCTGCCACATGGTCATGTCGATGACCGGCATGACGAGGGGGGCGGACAGCGCGGCAGGCGGGGTGATGGCGGCGGCCAGGGTCGGCACGAGGAGGATGGCGACGACGAAGCCGCCTGCCCACAGCCACAACCGCTCCGGCCGGATCCGGTTGAACATCGGGAGGAGCAGCGGGAACAGCAGGTAGAACAGCAGCTCGCAGGACAGCGACCAGGCCACCACGTTGCCGGTGAAGATCACGCCGAGGTCCGGCACCCAGGACTGCAGCAGCAGGATGTTCAACCAGGAGGAGTCGGGCAGGGCGGTGCCGACGACGGCCGACGCCAGTACGTACGCGACGACCGCGGTGACGAGGTGGTTGGGGAAGATCTTGCACAGCCGGCGCCGCCAGAACCGGCCGAGGGTGTCGCTCGAGCGGGCCGACCAGGCGAGCACGAACCCGCTGAGGATGAAGAAGAACGAGACGCCCGTCCAGCCGCCGCCGGCGACGATGCTGCCGAGCGTGCTCTGCGCGGACGGGTCGGCGAACAGCCCGGTGTAGAGCACACCGTGGAACAGGAACACCATCGCCGCGGCGATGAACCGCATCCCGGTGAGGGATGGCAACCGCGAACGCCGTGCGTCCGCCTTCGATAACTCCACCTGCTGGGCCATTTCTTCCTCCGGTACCTGGCAGCCCCACCCGTAACGCCCTCACCCTGGACGACCGGAGCTGCCCGGGCATCCTCGACATTGCGCACACCGAGCGTGCGCGGAACAGCACTGTCCGACCTGCACTCCGAAATTGCCGAGTTCAATTCGAAAAGCTTCCTTACCAATTAACAAGGCCAAACCGCAGTACCATTGCGTCAAAGCCATTTTGATTAAGGGAGAACTGCAATGGAGAAACGCTGTCCTGCGCTGGACATCACCGGCAGCGATATCCATGGCGAGGCGGCACGGCTGCGCGCGCAGGGCCCAGCGGCCCAGGTGGAGCTGCCGGGCGGCGTGCTCGCCTGGTCGGTGAACAGCTACGCCGTCGCCAAGCAACTGCTGGCCTCCCCGGACGTGACCAAGAGTGCCCGCCACCACTGGCCGGCCTTCATCAACGGCGACGTCCCGCCGACCTGGGAGATGATCAGCTGGGTCGAGATGGACAACATCTCCACCACCCACGGTCCCGCACACCGCCGGTTACGCCGCCTGATCGGCAAGGCGTTCACCCCCCGGCGCACCGAGGCGATCCGGCCGCACGTGGCGGAGCTGACCACCATGCTGCTGGACAACCTCGCCGAGGACGCGTCGGCGGGCGCGGTGGTGGACCTCAAGGAGCGGTTCTGCTACCCGCTGCCGGGCATGGTCGTCGCGGACCTGATCGGGATGGGCGAGGAGCCCCGGCTCGCGCTGACCAAGGTGATGGACATGATGGCCCGCACCGACGTCACCTCCGAGCAGGCGCAGGAGATCCTGGTCGGCTGGCGCGGCGCCATCGCCGACCACATCGCGCTCAAGCGGGCCGAGCCCGGCGAGGACATCACCAGCGACCTGATCGCCGCACGGGACGAGGACGGCTCGCGGCTGACCGAGCAGGAGCTGGCGGACACGATCTTCGCCGTCATCGGCGCCGGGTCGGAGACGACGATCAACTTCCTGGACAACGCGATCACGTTGCTGCTCAGCCACCCGGAGCAGCTCGCGCGGATCAAGAACGGGCAGTCCTCCTGGAGCGACCTGATCGACGAGGTGCTGCGGGTGGAGTCGCCGCTGGCGAGCCTGCCGCTGCGGTACGCGGTCAACGACATCGAGCTCGACGGGGTGACCATTCCCCAGGGCGACCCGATCCTCGTCAACTACGCCGCCCCCGGCCGTGACCCGGCCGTCCACGGCGAGAGCGCCTGCGAGTTCGACATCACCCGCGAGGACAAGGACCACATCTCCTTCGGTTTCGGGCCGCACTACTGCCTCGGCGCCGGCATCGCCCGCATGGTCAGCACCGTCGGGCTGTCCAGCCTGTTCGAGCGCTACCCGGACGTCAGCCTCGCCGCCCCGGTCGAGAGCCTGACCCACATCCCCTCCTTCGTCATGAACGGCCACCGCTCCCTGCCCGTCCGGCTCTCCGCGGTCGCCAGCAAGGCGGCCTGACGGCCCGCACGATCCCCCGGACACCAAAAGATCCGGCCGGTGAGAATCTCACCGGCCGGATCTTTTTCGTCGCCCCACTGGCCGTCTACGAGGCCAACTGCTCGCCGGACTCGTCGTCGTCGGCCGCCAGCAACAGGTACGGGTCCTCCATCTCGACCCAGCCCAGCCCCGGCGGGCACCGGTCGTAGCCGAGCAGCCGGCGCACCTCCTCCGGGTAGGCCAGCACGGACTCCCGGGGCACCGCGAGGTACTGGTTCTCCTCCTGGCGGAGGTTGCCCAGGTCGAGCGCGATGGTCAGGCCGGTGCGCGGCTTGTCGCTGACGTTCTTGCCACCGCTGTGATAGACGCCGCCCAACCAGATCAGCCCGGAACCGGCTGGCATGTCGGTCGGATAGGCCTCCGATGTGGACGGAGCCCGCTCGTCGTCCCAGTGGTGGCTGCCCGGGATCACCAGGGTGCCGCCGTTCTCCGCGGTGAACTCGCTCATGGCGAGCATCAGCTGCACCCGGCTGGTCGGCCCGGGATGGCTGCGCAGGTGCAGCGCGTCGTCCCGGTGCAGCGGCTGCTTGCCCTGGCCCGGGTGGATCTGGATCAGCTGGGTGCCGCTGATCTGGATCGTCGGCGTCATCTCCACCCGGTTCTTGCCGATGTACATCGGAATCGGCTTCTGCATGATCCGGCGGGCCGCACCCAGGTACAACGGCTGGCACACCACAGGGGTCAGCTGGTGGGTCCTGGCGAACACCGACGAGACCCGCCGGGTCTTGGTGCCGTTGTACCAGTCGTCACCGTAGTCCTGCGCGTCCAGCGACGGGCCGAGGTCCGCCCACAGCGCGTCGAGTGTCGTGGAGTCGACGAAGTCCTCCACGATGACGCCGCCGTCCCGCTCCAGGATCTCGACAACCTCATCGAGGCTGGTGTCGGGGGTCACCCGAGTAAGACCGGCCATTGTGTGTTCCTTTCTCCGCCGGCTCAGGCCGCCGACGCCTCGGCTGCCTTGGCGGTCACCGTGCTCGTCAGGTCGGCCAGCGTCGGGTCGTCCTCGAAGATGTCGCCGACGTCGATCCAGATGTCGAGCTCCTCCTCGATCCTCGACACCAGCCGGACCGCGGAGATGGACTCCCCGCCAAGGTCGAAGAAGGTCGCGTCCTCCTGGCCGTCCTGAACGGTGAGGACGTCGTGCCAGATCCGGCTGACCGTCTCGTTGATGTTGCTGCTCATGTGTTTCTCCGACTCCTCACTCGGGTAGCGTCAACTCGGCGTCCGGAGCCAGCACCGTCTCCCGCAGTACCTGGAAGAACGTCGCCATGATCTCCTGGATCGTCTCGCGGCGGTACAGGTTGCTGTTGAACTGCAGGCCACCGACCAGCTCGCAGCTCTCCGCGTTGAGATCGAGTGTCCACAGTGCACCGTCCGGGATGTCCGCGCCGTCCTCCTGGGGGAGGGTGCGCGTGCGGATCTCGGACAGCTCCAGGTCCCCGACGACCTCGCGCTCCATCACGTACGGGAACTGGAAGACCTGGAACGGGAACACCGCGAGACCGTCGGTGAACCACGGCCTGCCGAACGCCGGCGTGTCCCCCATCACCTGCGCGAACGGGATCTGGTTCGAGTACGCGCGCAGGCAGGTGGCCCTGGCCGCCTTGATCACCTCGCGGAAGGTGCCGCAGCCCGCCAGTTCCGTCCGGAGTGGAAGGAAGTTGAAGAAGCTGCCGACGGTCTCCTGGAACCGGGCCGTGCCGCGGCCGGACGCGACCGTCGAGACGGTCAGGTCGGTCTTGCCCGACGCCCGGCTCAGGTAGACGTACTGTGCGGCCAGCATCACCATGAACGCCGAGCTGCGGGTCTCCTTGGCCAGGTCCAGCACCGCGGCGACCACGTCGCGGTCGATCTGGAAGCGCTCCACCGCGGTGTGCTTCTCGCGACCCTCGGACTTGGGCCAGTCGGTCTCGAGCGAGTGCACCTCGGTGCCTGCCAGGTTCTCCCGCCAGTACTCCCTCGACCGGGTCATCGCGGTCTCGGTGTACCGCTGCTGCTCCCACTCGACGTACTCGCGGTACTGGGCCGCGTGCGGCAGCGGCGGCAGCTCGTGCCCGCGCAGCGTCGCGTAGAAGTGGGCCAGGTCCCGGATGACCAGGTGGATGGCCCACCCGTCGACCGCGGTGTGGTGCGCGATGAGCACCAGCACCGAGTCGTTGTCGTCGAACCTGGCCAGCACCGCCCGGAACACCGGCACGTCGGTGACGTAGTAGCTGCCACCCTCGAGCTCGACCAGCAGCTCCTCGGCGCACAGGGCGCGGTCCGCCGGGTCGACCCCGGGCAGATCGCGCACCTCGAGCTTGGCCGGGCTCGGCGGGTGCACCAGCTGGTACTTCTCCTCACCGCGGATGACCGTGGTGCGCAACGCCTCGTGCCGTTCGACCACCAGGTTCATCGCCCGTTGCAGGCTTTCCGGGTCGACGTGCCCGGAAACCCGCCAGCCGTAGACGATGTTGTACTTCGGGCCGAACGCCCCGACCTCGTTGCCCTCGTCGAACGCGCACAGGAATTCCTGGTTGAACGACAGGGGCACCTTCTCCGCGGGCGAGTCGCCCGCGGCTAACGCGTCGATGTCGGTGTCGGTCACGGTCATGGTTCCTCCACGATGTCCCGGTGTCCGCGCCTCAGCGCAGTTCGATGTTGGCGCGCCGGGCGGACTCGAGGAACTGGCCCCGGGACAGCGCGTCCGCCACCTGTTCGATGTCGTCGGCCATGTAGCGGTCCCGCTCCAGCGTCGGCACGAGCTCGCGGACCAGCTCGTAGGTCGCCTTGCCTGCCGGGCTGAGCCCGTCGTAGCGCCCGGACACGTCGACCGCCTGCGCTGCCGCCAGGAACTCCACGGCGAGGATGTAGTTGTTGTTCGACAGCACCCGGCGGGCGTTGCGGGCCGAGATGAGGCCCATGCTCACCACGTCCTGGTTGTCGCCGTTGGACGGCACGCTCTGCGTGCTGGCCGGGCCGATGGTCCGGTTCTCGGCGACCAGCGCCGTGGCCGGGTACTGCGCGCCGGCGAAGCCGCTGTTCAGACCCGGCTCGCCGGAGGCGACGAGGAACTCGGGCAGCCCGGACAGGTACCGGTTGAGCAGCCGGTTGGTGCGGCGCTCGGAGAACACGCCGAGCTGGGTCAGCGCGATCGTGAGGTAGTCCATGGCGAACGCCACCGGCTGGCCGTGGAAGTTCGCGCCGTGGAAGACTTCCTTGCCCTCGAAGAACAACGGGTTGTCGTTCGAGGAGTTGAGCTCGGTCTCCAGGGTGGCGGTCGCGTAGTAGAGGGTGTCGCGGACGGCACCGACCACCTGCGGGATGGCGCGCAGCGTGTACGCCTTCTGGATGTAGACGTCGGTGCGCGACACGTCGCCGCTCTGCTGCTCCTGGGCTTCCTTGCGGAGCTGGGCGTGGTCCACCGCGAGCTGGGTGCCGTCGAGCAGCGCGCGCATGTTGGCCGCGTTGTCGATCTGGCCGCGGTGCGGCCGGGCCACGTCGTGGCCCTCCGCCTGGAACGGGCTCTTCGAGCCGAGCAGCGTCTCGACGACCAGCGCCGTGACGATCTCGGCCTGCCGCACCTGGTCCGCGGCCCGTGCGACGTTCAGGCAGCCGAGGCCGGTCATGGCCGAGGTGCCGTTGATCAGCGCGAGACCTTCCTTGAACCGCAGCTTCAGCGGCTCGATGCCGTGCTCGGCGAGCACGGGACCGGTCGGGGTCTTCTGCCCGTCGCGCAGCACGTAGCCCTCGCCGATCACGGTCGAGGCGATGTGTGCGAGCGGACCGAGGTCGCCGCTGGCACCCAGCGAGCCGATCTCGGGGATGGCGGGCGTGATGCCCAGGTTCAGGTACAGCGCGAGGCGCTCCAGCAGCTCCGGCCGCACCGCGGAGTAACCGCGGGACAGCGCGTTGAGCCGGGCGGCCACGATCGCGCGGGCCTCGTCCTCGGCGAAGATCGGGCCGACGCCGGCACTGTGGCTGCGGACCAGGTTGGTCTGCAGCTCGTTCTCCTTGGCGGTACCGACCAGCATGTAGATCATCTCGCCGTAGCCGGTGGTGACACCGTAGACGGGCACGCCGTCGGCGACCGTGTCCTCGAACTGCTGGCGGCTGGTCGCGGCCCGGGTCAACGCCGCCGGGGCAACATTGACCGGCGCCCGCTCCTCAGCGACTCGCCGGATCCCCGGTATGTCCACTTTCTCGCCGTCGAAGTCAACGGGCAAGTTGGTGTCATTCAGCGTCACGTTGGTCACCCCGTCACGGTTGCGGAATCAGCTTTTTCGGGAGCTTGTTGTGCACCGACGACGGCGGACGAGCCGGCCGCCATCGGTTGGCGAGAAGTCGCGGCCAGGGAAACGTCACGCCAGGCCGCGCGCAAAGCGTCGAACAAAGGTCGTCCACTGACCCGATATGCCCGGCAGACGGTCGAGGCGGCCGAGTTCGGGGTCAGCTTTTCCTGTGACCACAACCCGTCCTGGGCTGACGACTCGGCCTGTCTCACCGCTATATAGTCGGTTCCCACCAGACGTAGCCGCATCTCGCGGAATGCGGCATGCGGCTTCGCCCGTTCCGGCGCGCCGCGCGGCCAAATACCATGGATCCATGCCAGCAAAAGAAGCCGCCAGCCGCGAGCTCTACCTCGATCTGCTGAAACGGATCCTGGTCAACGTCATCTACGAGGACCCGGCGATTCCGAATCCCGTGTTCGAGCGGGAGGAGTACAACCGCTGGGCGCGCAACACCGGCAGCGACTGGCCGAGCGTGGCGCACACGATGGTCGGCAAGGCACGGCTGGACAACGTGCAGCACTGCCTGGAGAGCGTCATCGCCGACGGCGTGCCAGGCGACTTCATCGAGACCGGCGTCTGGCGTGGTGGCGTGTGCATCCTCGCGCGGGGGGTGTTCGAGTCCTACGGCATCACCGACCGCACGGTGTGGGTGGCCGACTCCTTCGAGGGCGTGCCGTCCGCGACGGACCTCAGCCACCCGATCGACCAGCGGCTGAACATGCACGAGCACAACGAGGTCCTCGGCGTCGACGAGGCGTCCGTGCGCGCGAACTTCGAACGCTACGGCCTGCTCGACGACCAGGTCCAGTTCCTGCCCGGCTGGTTCAACAAGACCCTGCCCGCCGCGCCGATCGACCGGCTCTCGGTGCTCCGGCTGGACGGCGACCTGTACGAGTCTACTTTGGACGCACTGAACCCGTTGTACCCCAAGCTCTCCCCCGGTGGTTACGTCATCATCGACGACTACCTGGTGCCCGGCTGCCGCGCCGCGGTCGACGAGTTTCGCGACGAGCACGGCATCACCGACCCGATCGAGCGCATCGACCGCTGGAGCGTCTACTGGCGCCGTTCGCAGTGAACAGGGACCACAAGCGATGTGGCCGTCACCTCCGAGGAGGTGACGGCCACATCGCTTTGGTCCGCGTGCTCCCGCTCAGTGCGGTGCGTCCTCGATGCCGAACCGGGCCTTCGCCAGCTCCCGGTTGGCCATCGTCTCGAGGGCGATGGAGATGCCCGCGTGGCTCTTCATCATGGACAGGTCGCGCCACACCCGCTCGATCCGCTCACCGCGGCGCACCGCGCTCGAGCCTGCCGTCGGGTAGATGAACTGCTCGACCGCCGCCCAGCTGAGCCGGACCACCTCGCGGCAGATCGTGCCGATCCGCCACTCCCGCTCCGTGTTGAACGCCGACGGACCCTGCGCGCACAGGTCCTGCCAGGACTCGATCGCGCCGTACAGCGCCGCCTCCGCGGCGGCGAGCTTGCCGGTGGCCTCGCCGTACCAGCGCTGGAAGTCCGGGTCCTCAGCGCGGCTGACGATCGGCGGGAACGAGGTGGTGCGGGTGCGCATGAGCTCCTCGTAGGCCTCCAGCGCGCCCTCGGCGATGCCGAGCGCCAGGGTCGCCGACTCGAACAGCATGAAGCTGAGCGGGCCGCCGCCGTACTGCGGGTGGCCGTGCAGGCGCACCCCGGGGGTCTCGTCGGAGACCGTGTACATGCTCATGTGCGTGTCCAGCACGAAGTCGGCCGGGACGTGCACGTTCTCGAGAGTGATGCTGTGCGAGCCGCTGCCACGCAGACCCAGCTGCTGGCCCCAGTCGTCGAGCCGGCGCCAGGAGTCGCGCGGCGCGATGAACATGACCGGCGCCTCGCCCATCTCGCCGTTCTCGTCGAGGACGAGCACGTGGCCGATGAAGTGGGTCGCGTACGGCGAGCCGGAGCAGTAGCCCCAGGTGCCGTTGATGATCCAGCCGCCGTCGAGCGCGCGCTGGGCGGTGCCGCTCGGCATGATCGACGCGGGCGAGATGAACTCACCGCCACTGAAGATCTCGTCCTGCACCCGCTCCTCGAACACGGTCGCGGCCAGCACGGCGTGCACCGCGCCCAGGCAGAACATCCACCCCGTCGAGGGGCAGCCCTTGGCCAGGATCTGCACCACCCGCATGAACGTGTCCACACCGAACTCGTAGCCGCCGTACCGCCGCGGCACGAGGATCCGGTAGAAGCCCGCCTCGGTGAACTGCTCGTGGACGTCCGGGGCGTAGTAGGTGCGCTCCTCGGTCTCGGCCTGCCGCGCGACCAGGGTCGGGGCGATGGCCTCGGCCCGCGCGATGACGTCAGCCGGCGTGAGGTCCGGTTCGGGAGGCTGGGGGAAGTCGTCTGGCCTGATGGCGGTAACTGACATGATGCGCAGGTCCTTTGTCTCTCAAGGAAACGGAAGCGCCGACCCTGCCGAGGACCGGGCGAGGTCGGCACGGTCCCAGTGCTGTGTCCACCTACGTTGGCTGGTTCGTCCGGTGGTCGTGCTCGTCGGGAGTTCTTTTCGGGTTGTCCTCGCTGGACGGGCGTGCTGCCGGAGGTTCTGCCCGAACGGGCCCCGGGTTGGCAACGGGGTTCTTTGGCGAGGGTTTGGTCTGGGACTCACGGCCCCACGCCTGCGCGCCTTCCACGCCCCCGTGGTGCCGGTGGTGCCGGTGGTGCCGGTGGTGCCGTGAAAGGCGCTCTCACGGCGCTGGGCGTGCCCTGAAAGGCGCTTTCAGGGCACGCAACGTCCTGAACGCGCCTTTCGCGGCACCGGCGATGCCCTGAACGCGCCTTTCACGGCGGCGGGCCCGGCCAAACCCGCCGGAGGAACCGGCGAACGTGGTGGACACAGCACTTGACGGCGCGGTCAGCCGTTCAGCGGCACGACGTTCTCGATGTCGTCGGCCGTGTAGGGCTCGACATCGGTCCAGTACTCGACACCGTGGCTGCTGTTCGGGTTCGCCGGGACGTCGCGCGGGGTCTCGGTCACCCAGGCGTTGTAGTCGTCCAGCAGCTTCTGGGCGTCCTCCGTGGCCTTGGCGAACCGGGCGGTCGGGTCGGCACCGCGGGCCAGAACGTCGTCCATGGCGTGGCACATGATGTCCTGCGCACCGGCGAAGTCACCGTGCAGCGCGCCCTCCGAGGGCGGGTAGGACAGCCCCGTCTTGGGGGCGATCACGCCCGACGGGTAGCGGAGCATGTCGTCGTAGGTGATCGCTTGCTCGGGGTGCTCGTCGAACCAGCCCTCGTTCTTCAGCAGGTCGTAGGACGCGCCGGTGATCGGCACGAAGCTGTTGTCCTTGTGACGCTGCGCGGCGTTGGCGGGGTTGTGCATCCACATCAGGAACGCCAGCGCGCCGTCCTCGGCCGTCTCCTCCAGGCCGTCGGTGAGCCAGAGCGAGGTGCCCGCGACCGCGTTGCCCTTGAAGGGAACCTTGTCGTTGTACGGGAAGATCCCGACCTCCATGTCGAACCCACCCATCTGGGCGGCGTGCGCCATGTAGTTGACGTCGTTGGACGAGGAGATCCGGATGGCCACCCGCTGGTCGCGGTACGCCTCCAGGGTCTCCGCCCAGCCGGGGATCCGGCCCGCGTAGAGGTAGTGGCCGTCGCGGTGCAGCTGGCGCCACCAGTCGACCCAGGTCGCCATCTCCGTCGAGGACAGGTCGATCTCCGTCGCCCGGCCGTCGCGGCCGTTGCGGTTGTTGACGAAGTAGTGGCCCTGGGAGGCCATCGCCTGCTGCACGAAGGTGCCGTGGTTGGACCAGGTGATGGCGTGCGACGGGCCGCCCTGCATCCTGGCGACCTGGTCGCAGACGTTGTTGACCTCCTCCCAGGTCTCCGGCAGCTTGGAGACACCGGCCTTCTCGAGCAGCTGCTTGTTGGCGAACAGGAGGCTGGTGGTGCCGACCGAGGGCATGGAGTCCAGGTCACCCTGGTACTCGTAGTAGTCGCGGAACGCCGGGTGCAGGTCGTCGAGGACGACCTTCTCGCCCAGGATCTCGGTGCGGTCGCCGACCGCCTTGGCGACGGACTTGAACAAGGGGCTGCCGTCGGCGTTGATCGCGTCCCTGGCCACGTGGCTGGAGTAGAAGTAGTACTCAGCCAGGGCGGGCTTGTTGCCCTTCACGGCCTCTTCGGCCACGATCTTCGGGAACCAGAAGAAGTCCAGGCCCTTTACAGTGACGTTGTACTGCGGGTGGATGCGGTTGAACTCCTCGGCCTGAGCGTGCCAGCGGTCCATCCAGCCCGGGAAACGCAAGTCCGCAACCCAAACGTCGATGTCGACCTTGTTCGTCATTGGATCTCCTCGTCATGGGACCGCCTTACCGGTCCCGGCCCATATTTCGCGTCAGCGCGCGGACCACGCATCTCCTTGCTTGCCGTTCGCCGGGATAACCGCACGTAGAAGGGTGTCGGCGGGCCAGGAGAACAACGATCATGCGGGTTTGCCGACGCGTGCGTCCGCTGGTGGCGCGGAGTCCACACGCGACTCGCGGCCGGCGTCGGCCCGCGCGGCGAGTCGAGTCGAAATGCCGCAATGCCAGAGATGTGATACGTGAAAGCGAATGTGAGGCTGGGCGCATGGCCGAATTCGACGGGATGACCATCCTGATCACCGGCGGTGGCACCGGCATGGGCCTTGCCACTGCGAGACAATTGGTTGACGCCGGCGCGAACGTGGTGCTGGCCGGGCGCCGTGTCGAGCTGATCGATGCCGTGGCGAAGGAACTGGACCCCACCGGTGAGCGAGTTCTCTCGGTGGCCACGGACGTCTCCCGCGTCGAGGACCTCGACGAGCTCGTCGAGGGGATCAAGAACCGGTTCGGCAGGCTGGACGGCGTCTTCGCCAATGCCGGCGTGCCCCACGGCTCCCCGAGCGCCTACGTCGGCGAAGCCGACTTCGACCAGGTCGTCGGGATCAACTTCAAGGGCACCTACTTCACGATCCAGAAAGCGGTGTCGCTGTTCGACGGCGCGGGCTCGGTCGTGATCAACGGAACCGTGCTCGTGCACCGCGGCATGGGCCTGGCGTCGGTGTACGCCGCGACCAAGGCCGCGACGATGAACCTGGCCCGCTCGCTGGCCTCCGACCTGGCCCACCGGGGCATCCGGGTCAACTCGGTCAGCCCGGGCTTCATCGAGACGGACATGCTGGACCTCGTCGCGCCGACCGAGGAGGCGCGCGACGGCATCTGCTCCCAGATCCCGCTCGGCCGGTTCGGCAAGGCCGACGAGGTCGCCAACGTGGTTACTTTCCTGCTGTCACCCCGCGCGGCGTACATCACCGGCCAGGACCTCGGTGTGGACGGCGGTCTGGCGCGCTCCGTACCCATGGGCACGGTCTCAGGGGTAGGCGAGGACTAGGTATGACAACGACCCCGATATCAAGGAGGAGACCGCGATGAGCTTCGATGCCGGATCACGCGCGGTGGTGCTCGGCGGAAGTATCGCCGGGCTGTTCGCGGCGAGGGTTCTCGCGGACGCCTACGACGAGGTGCAGATCGTCGACCGCGACAAGCTGGTCGGTGTGAAGGGGCCGCGGCGGTTCTGCCCGCAGAGCCACCAGGCCAACGGCCTGCTCGCCCGCGGCGTCCAGGTCATGGAGGAGCTCTTCCCCGGGCTCACCCAGGAGATGATCGACAACGGGGTGCCCACCGGCGACCTGTCCGGCAGCTGCCGCTGGTACGCCAGGGGCCTCCGGCTCAAGCAGGGGCACGGCAACCTGCAGACCCTCGGCGTCATCCGCCCGCTGTTCGAGTACTACATCCGCGAGCGGGTGCAGAAGATCCCCAACGTGGTCTTCGTCGAGGAGCACGACATCCTCGGCCTCACCGCGACGGCGGACAACAGCCGGATCACCGGCGTGAAGGTCCAGCACCGCAACGAGAGCACCGACAAGGTCATCGAGGCCGACCTGGTGATCGACGCCACCGGGCGCGGCTCGCGGACGCCGGTGTGGCTGGAGCAGCTCGGGTACGAGCGGCCCGAGGAGGAGCGCAAGAAGATCGACCTCGGCTACGTGACGCAGCACTTCAAGCTGCGCCCGGGCGTCAACCCGTTCGAGGGCGACGTGGCGATCAACCAGATCGCGCACGCGGCCGCCCCGCGCGGCAACGTCTTCTTCCTGGTCGAGGACGGCAGGCTGGAGCTGACCACCTACGGCATCCTCGGCGACCACCCGCCCACCGACCAGGCCAAGCTCTACGAGTGGCTGAAGTCGTTGCCCGCCAAGGACGTCTACGAGACGCTGCGGTACGCCGACCCGGTGGACAAGCCGGTCCCGTTCAAGTTCCCGACCACGCTGCGCAGGCACTACCAGAAGCTGCGCCGCTTCCCCGAGGGCCTGCTGGTCACCGGTGACGCGGTCACCACCTTCAACCCGGTGTACGCCCAGGGCATGAGCGTCGCCGCGCTGTGTGCGCTGACCCTGCGGTCGCACCTGCACAGCGGCGCCGCCCCGGTGCCCACGGACTACTTCCGGGACCTGGCCAAGGAAGCGATCGACGCGGCGTGGCAGATGACCAACACCATCGACCTGAGCCTGCCCGGCGTGCCGGGCGAGCGTTCCCTGCAGGTGCGCTTCGCCAACTGGTACCTCAAGCGGGTGCAGACCGCCGCCACCCACGACGGCTCGATCACCGCGAAGTACTTCACGGCCGCGGGCCTGGTCGCACCTCCCGAGTCGCTGATGCGGCCGGGCTTCATGTTGAAGGTCCTCTGGAAGTCCTTGTTCGGCCCGTCCAAGGAAAGCCGGCAGCCCTACGTCTACAAGGTCCCGGAGGGTATCGAGCCGGTCGTCGCGGAGAGCGCGTACGACGAGACGCCCAAGGCGGCGTGACCCGACTGAACTAGTTCCACCACGACGGCCACGGGTTTCCAGCAGCTACGACTCGCCGGAACACCCGTGGCCGCACGTGTTTCCACGACCACTGGAGTACCGATGCCCACCACCGCACCTAGAACCTGCCCCATCTGCGACGCCGTCTGCGGTCTCAAGATCACCCTCGACGACGACAACCGCGTCACGTCCGTGAAGGGTGACCAGGACGACCCCTTCTCCAAGGGCTACATCTGCCCGAAGGGCGCGAGCCTCGGCCGCCTGGACGAGGACCCCGACCGCCTGCGGGTCCCGATGATCCGCGACGGCGACGAGTGGCGGGAGGCCTCCTGGGACGAGGCGTTCCTGGCCGTCGAGCGCGGCCTCACCGGTGTCATCGAGAAGTACGGCCGGGATGCCGTCGCGGTGTTCTTCGGGAACCCGACCTACCACACGATGGCCGGGTTCCTGTACCGGATCCCGCTGATCCAGTCGCTCGCCTCCCGCAACGTGTACTCCTCCGGCACGATCGACCACATGCCCAAGCACGTCGCGTGCGGGCACCTCTACGGCGACGCGTTCGCGATCGCGGTACCCGACGTGGACCGGACCGACTACTTCATGGTCATCGGCGCGAACCCGATGGAGTCACACGGTTCCCTGTTCACCGCGCCCGACATGCCCGCGCGGCTCAAGGCGTTGCGCAACCGGGGCGGCAAGCTGGTGGTGGTCGACCCGCGCCGCACCCGGACCGCGGCGGTCGCCGACGAGCACCACTTCGTCCGGCCGGGCACCGACCCGTTCCTGCTGCTCGGGATCGTCCACACGCTGCTCACCGAGAACCTGGCCACGGTCACCATCGACGCCAACGGGCTCGACGAGCTGCGCGAGGTGGTGCGGGAGTTCACCCCGGAGGTCGCCGAGCGGGTCTGCGGCGTGCCTGCCGAGGACATCGCCCGGCTGGCCCGCGAGCTGGCCGCGGCGCCGACGGCCGCGGTCTACTCGCGGATGGGCGGCTCGGTCGTGGAGTTCGGGTCGCTGACCCAGTGGCTGGTCGACCTGGTCAACATCCTGACCGGCAACCTGGACCGGCCGGGCGGCACCATGTTCACCCGGACCGCGGCGCTCGAGGTGTTCCGCAGCGGGGAGCCGTTCGTGCCGGGTCGCTGGCACAGCCGGGTCCGTGGCCTGCCGGAGGTGATCGGCGAGCTGCCGACGGCCACGCTGGCCGACGAGATCGAGACCCCGGGCGAGGGCCAGGTCCGTGCGCTGGTGAACATCGCGGCCAACCAGGTGCTCGCGGCGCCCAACGGGCCGCGGCTGGGCAAGGCGTTCGAGAGCCTGGACTTCATGGTCTGCGTCGACCCGTACCTCAACGAGACGACCAGGCACGCCAACGTGATCCTGCCCCCGCCGCGCATCCTGCAGATGCCGCACTACGACTTCCTGCTGCAGATCGTGACGGCGCGCAACTACACCAGGTTCTCCCCGGCGATCCTGCCGCTGGAGCCGGACCAGCGGTCCGAGGCGGAGATCATGGCCCGGTTGACGCTGATCGCGGCAGGCGCCGGCGCGGCGGCCGATCCCGCCGGCGTCGACGAGATGTTCATCGGCCAGCTCCTCGGCGGGGCGACCCAGATGCCCGGCTCGCCGGTCGAGGGCATGGACGTGGCCGACCTGCGGGCCACGATCGAGGGCGACGACGGACCAGAGCAGATCCTGGACACCATGCTCAAGTTCGGCCCGTACGGCCTGTCCCTGGCCAAGCTGAAGGCGAACCCGAACGGCATCGACCTCGGCCCGCTCGAGCCGCGGCTCAAGGAGCTCGTGTGCACGCCGTCCGGCAAGGTCGAGCTCGCCCCGCCCGCACTGGTCGCCGACCTCGAGCGGCTGCGTGCGCGGATGGTC
The DNA here is from genome assembly GCF_014203735.1 of Actinophytocola algeriensis. Classification (GTDB taxonomy): domain Bacteria; phylum Actinomycetota; class Actinomycetes; order Mycobacteriales; family Pseudonocardiaceae; genus Actinophytocola; species Actinophytocola algeriensis. The sequence continues at coordinate 119,628 of NZ_JACHJQ010000006.1, forward strand.
GCCCCGACCCCGGAGGTGGTGCTGATCGGGCGCCGCCAGCTGCGGTCCAACAACAGCTGGCTGCACAACGTCTCGTCCCTCGTCGGCGGCAGCAACAAGTGCGTCCTGCACGTGAACCCGGCCGACATCGCCAAGTTCGGGTTGGGCGAGCAGGCGGTCGTGCGGTCGGCGGTGAGCGAGCTGGTCGTCGCCGTCGAGGCGAACGACGCGATCATGCCGGGCGTGGTGAGCCTGCCGCACGGGTGGGGTCACTCCGGCGGCAGGCAGCGGGTCGCCGAGGACAACGCAGGTGTCAACGCCAACGCGCTGACCGACGAGTCGGTGTTGGACGTCCCATCCGGCAACGCGGTGTTCAACGGCGTTCCGGTCACGATCAGCCCTTACGAGGTGGTGTAGCCATGAGCGGTACCCGGGCCAACGAACCCACTCCGATCACCCAGGCGAACTTCGGCGACGAGGAGCCGGAGCGCTACATCCGGGCGAACCTCGCCAGGGGCATCGTCTGGGCCGACATCCTGGCCGACATCGCGGCCGACGAGCAGGCCCGCCAACAGCTGCGCGACGCCGCTTAGCGCGAACGGGAACGGCACGAACGGGCCGGGCCGGTGGGGATTCCCCCGCCGGCCCGGCCGAACTATGTGGCCTGGGCGTGATGAAGGGGTCCTTCCTCACGCTGGGTGTGTGAGGAAGGACCCCTTCATGACCGGGGCCGGCTCCGCGGGTCAGCGGGCCGGGCCTGCCAGGTTCTCCGCCGGACCGGCCGCGCTTTCCGCGAGCCAGGCCTGGTAGCCAGACACCGAGGGCGAGACCCCCGGGTACTGCTCGCGCAGGGTCTCCCGGTAGCGGTCGACCGACGCGCCGCCGGGCAGGGTCGCCAGGCCAGGGACGAGCGAGGGCTCGGTGGCCAGCCAGGGCGCGGGACGGACGTCGGCGTCCGGGTTCGCGCGGAGGGTCAGGGAAGCGGCCGTCCAGCCCGAGACGACGACCAGCGGGCCGGTGCCGGCCGACACGCCGGCCAGCCGGACCTCGAGCCCCAGCCGCGCCGCGGCGTCGCGGACCACGGCGTCGGCCGCCTGGCCGCGCGGCGAGGCGTCGGCGGCCACGATGAACCACCGGTGCCCCTGCTCGGCGAGGGTCGCCACGATCGCGCGCAGGGAGTCGGCGTCGGCCGGGGTGAGCGCCTCGTCGGGGCAGGAGCCGGGGTCCGGGGCCGGCCGGGTCCTGGCGATCGCCCGGCCGAGCAGCGCGCTCGCACACTCGGCGCCGTCCGGCCCGGCGAAACCCGTCGGCGCCGGGGTGGCGGTGCCGGTGTCGACAGCCACCGAGATGGTGCGGCCGCCGTAGCTGACCAGCACCTCGCTCGGCCCCTCCGGCAGCGTCACCACCGTCCACGCCCCGTTCGCGCCCGGCCGGGGCCAGGCCGGGGTGAGCTCGGCCCCGCTCGTGCCGACCAGGGCGCCGGTGCCGCTCACGCGCACCAGGTTGTTGCCGGGCCGGTTGGGCACCACGAGGACCTCGATCGGGTCGTCGTCGGTGTCGTACTCGGCGGCGACGATCACCCCGGGCACCGGCGCGGCGGGACGCAGCACCATGGCCTGCCCCACGCCGGCGATGAGCACCATGGCCAGCGCCCCGGCACCGAGCCGCACGCTCACGGTGGTGGCCGCGCGCCTGGGGCGGGACACCACGAACCAGGCCATCGCCACGAGCGCCAGCACCACACCGGTGTGCAGCATGGTCGCGGCGCGCGCGGGTCCGGCGCCGGTGAGCCAGGCCTGCGCGAACTGCTGGGCGGCGAGGGCGGCGGCAGGCCAGAACACCCAGGGCGCCATGCGCCGCGCCCGGTCGACGGTGGGGGCGAACCGCTCGTCGCGCGAGAGCACGAGGTACAGGGGGACGGCGAGCAGCGCGAACAGCACCGGCGCCCACCGCTCAGACAGGTTCAACCCGCCGGACAGCAGCAGCTCCAGGGTGGCCGCCACGCCCGCGGTGGCGACCACGGCGGCCAGCGACCGGCGGCCGGGCTCGGCGAGGAAACCCCGCAGCACGGCGAACGCCGCGACGGCGGGAACCGCGACGAGCAGCGCGACCCGCAGGAAGGTCGGGCCGACGCTCACCCCGACGGTGAGTTCGTGACCGTGCCCGCCGCCCTGCGCGAGCAGGACGACGGGCGTGGTGGCGGTCAACACGTCAGACACCGGCCCCGACGGGTACCCGTGCGCACGAGCACTCCATCAGCTTGGCCTCGGCCGGTCGGGGCCGCCGGTGGTGGACCATCGCCACCACCATCGGGATGAACACGATGGCGTTGTAGAACAGGTGCAGCTCCACCCGGGGGAACGCGAGCTGGACGATGCTCGTCGGCACCTTGGCACCCAGGAGGTTCGCGCCGGACAGTGCCTGCAGGAGCAGCAGGAGGTGTTCGAAGTGGTGCCACACCTGGATCCACATGGCGGCGTTCCACCACGTGCGGGAGCGGCCGACGAACCCGTGCCGCAGCATCACGAAACCCACGAGCATGGCGATGGCGAACCCGTAGTGCAGCCACTCGGACTTGACCAGCCACGGGAAGTAGAGCCCCAGGACCCCGCCCGCCTCGGGTCGCGGCCAGCCCAGAGCATAGATCTGGACCGCCTGGGTGATGTGCTCGACCCAGTGCGCCACCACGACGAACAGGAAGACCATCAACGCGGCCTTGTGGTAGCGGGTGTTGAGTAGGCCGTACCGGCCCGTCCACCGCTTCGCGCCGGTAGCTGTGACCATGTCCCACTTCCTTACCGCAAAAGGGATTGTGACCTTCCCACAGCGGTGGCGGGCCGGGCCAGCGTCGCAGCTGACCGGCCCGCCACCGCTGGGAGCCGTTGTCGTGTCAGGCAGGCACCTTCGGCGCGGGCAGCCTGGGCAGCTGGAACATCCGGACGAACCGGTGCAGGTGGACGGTGTCGCCCGTGACGCCGACCTTGCCGGAGGCCAGGACCTCGTCCGCGGTCACCTCGCCGTTCATCAGCGGGAGGAGCGCGAAACCGAAGTCCAGCACGGCGTCCGCGCCGGGGAGCGGGCCCGCGCCGACCTCGAGCCGGCCGTCCGCGATCCGGATGTTGAGCACGTGGGAGCCGATGTGCACCTCGTAGCACACCGGCGGCCCGTCGGCCTTGTCGGGGAGGAACGTCGCCTTCAGCGCGACCATGAGGGAGGAGTCGGTGACGATGTCGTCGGGGCGCGGTGTGGCGAGGGCCGCGGCACCCCACCGGCCGAAGGCCAGCAGGGCGTCCTCGGCGGCCAGGCCGTACGGGGTCAGCTCGTAGCGCGTTTGGTCGCCCTCGCCCGCACCTTCGCCCTGGTCGACGACCTGGACGATCCCGCAGTAGGCCATCTCCTTGAGCCGGCGGTGCAGCACCTCCGACGACATCCGGGGCAGGCCCTCGGCCAGCTCAGCGACGGTCTTCGACCCGACGAGCAGGTCACGGACGATCAGGAAGCCCCACCGCTCCGCCACCATCTCCGCGGCCTGGGACAGGCCGCAGTACTGGCCGTAGGTGTCCCGTACCGCGCTCTGCAGGTCGGCCAGCACGCCCTCGACGTGCATGGGGTCCGTCCCGGTGGTGGTGAACGTGAAGGAGTCGCTGGTAATCATCAGGCGGTCGCGATCGACGACCACTTTCCAGGACGATTCGGTCATGGCCCAGCGTCCAATCTCTTCCCGCTCACTGTGCGGTTCCCGGGGACTGCCCCGGTGCCCCGCGTCAAGTGACCGACGGTCGGTACGTGTTGTCTCATCCTGCTGGCGTCGCCACCTGGCCCGCATCTCCCGACGTGCGCACAACGCCCGCCCCACGGGACCGCGCAAACCGCTCATCACAGGAATTAGACGAGAATTCCCCGTCCGAATATCGTTTCAGCTCGGCCATTCACTTTCAACCCGCCAACGGGAAACAGAAGTTTTCAGATAGCGGATTTCCGCCATGATTCCGCGGACCGGCTTCACGACCCGGCCCGGGCGCGACGCGTCGCCGACGGGTGACCGGCTAGTGCCGACCTGGACCGACGCCGAACCGGACAGGTGGCTTCGATGTGCCTGCCGAGTATCCGGGGAGACGGCGCACCGACGGGACGGCGCAGTGGCCGCGGCCGAGCGGTCGCCACGTCGGGGCCGCCGTTCGGCGCGAGAACGGGGGAGAGCGCCCTGCCGCCGGACCCGCGACGACCTTCCACTCGCCCCTCATTTCACGTTCGAATCAGCCAACGACTCGCCGAAGATGATCAATTGCCCAATGCCGCAGGGTTTACAATAGGCCCCGTCGCCCGGTCCGGGGCAAGCAAAAACGTACAAACGCGAAGTCGAATAAGCCATTCGCACTATTCCCATGCGAATGTCGGCGCTTTATGCGGGCCTTGAGCGAGGCCCGGACCCCCCTCGAGTCGCCCCTCGACGGCGGGGACGTGGAGCCCGGCGGCACCCGGCAGCAGGTCGTGCCGGTGACATTTGCCGTCGACGCGAACCAGGTCACCCCGGTCGAGGACCGCCGCGGCGGGTGCGCGACCGGCCTGGTAGGAACGAGCCGTGCGCCGTTCCGCCCCGTCTCCCCTGCCGCAACGCGGCGGGCTCGACGCCGCGCGGCTGCGGCTCCCGGAGGACGGCGAGTGGCCGACGGTCCGGGCCTACCTGGTCGACCGGCTGCCGAGGGTCGACCCGGCCCGCATCGACGCGATGCTCGCCGACGGCCGCTTCGTCGGCCGGGACGGTCCGTTCGCGCCCGGTTCCCCGTACGAGCCGGGTTCGTTCGTGTGGTTCCACCGCGACCTGCCCGACGAGGTCCCGGTGCCCTTCGAGGTGGGCGTCGTGTACCGGGACGAGCACATCGTGGTCGCCGACAAGCCACACTTCCTGTCGACCATCCCCCGCGGCCAGCACATCGCCGAGACCGCGCTGGTGCGGCTGCGGACGCGGTTGGACCTCCCGTACCTGTCGCCTGCGCACCGGCTGGACCGCCCGACGGCCGGGCTGGTGCTGTTCGTGGTGCGCCCTGAGCTGCGCGGCAAGTACCAGACGATGTTCCGGGACCGCCTCGTCCACAAGGAGTACGAGGCGATCGCCCCGACCCGGCCCGAGCTGGCACTGCCGACCGTGGTGCGCAGCCGCATCGTCAAGGAACGCGGGGTGATCACCGCGCAGGAGGTCCCCGGCGAGCCGAACGCGGAGACCCGGGTGGAACTCCAGGCGGCCCGCGACGGCCTTGGCCGCTACCGCCTCCTCCCGGCCACGGGCCGCACCCACCAGCTGCGGCTCCACATGTGCGGCCTGGGCGTCCCCATCCTCGGTGACCCGTTCTACCCGGTCCTGGAGGACCGTCCCCTGGACGACTTCACCCGACCGCTGCAGCTGCTGGCGAAGGTCCTGTCGTTCGACGACCCGGTGACCGGCGAACCCCGCCGCTTCGAGAGCCGCCTGCGCCTGGCTCTGCACGTGTCCTGAAGACGCTTCAGGGCGTTGAGCACGTTCAGCGCAACGAAGGGGTCCTTCTGCCGTGAAAGGCCTGTGCCCACGCACCACGACGGTGCCGCAAGAAATCTTCGCCACCCTGTCCATTCCCAGCTCCCTGGTTCGACGTACCCGTGAACGAACCGCGTGAAGGGGAGAAGGACATGAAACGACTGCGCACGCTCGTCGCGGTGGCGGCCGTCGCCGCCGGGCTGGTGAGCGGACCGGCCACCGCGACCGCGACCGCGACCACGACCGCGGGGCCGGGGCCGGGGCGGCACACCTACACCGGCAGCATCGACGGCGCGGAGTACCGCGTCGAGACGCCCGCGCGGTGGAACGGCACGCTGATCCTGTTCAGCCACGGGTACATCCCGGACATGCCGGGGTTCCCGCCGGGCATCACGCTCGCCCACCGCGCCGAGACCGAGCAGTGGCTGCTCGACCACGGTTACGCGCTGGCGGGCTCCGACTACAAGGGCCGCTTCGGCATGCTGGTCGAGGAGGCGCTCACCGACCAGATGGCGCTGCTCGACTGGTTCGAGGACACGGTCGGCGAACCACGGCGCACCGTGTCGAGCGGGTTCTCGATGGGCGGCGGCATCGCGACCCATCTCGCCGAGCTGCACCCGGACCGGTTCGACGGCGTCCTGGCCATCGGTTCGCTGCAGGACATGCCGGCGAACCTGAACCGCGGGCTGGACGTCACGTTCGCGGTCCGCACACTGCTGACCGACGACCAGCGGCTCGAGCTGGTCAAGGCGACCGATCCGGTGCACAGCGTGCAGGTGCTGCAGCAGGGCGTGCAGCAGGCGCTGACCACGCCGGAGGGCAGGGCGAAGCTGGCGCTGATCGGCGCCGTCGGCCAGTTGCCGCGCTGGGCGACCGCGCACAGCCCTCGGCCGACGGACCTGGTCGAGGCGATCCGCCAGCAGGCGTGGTGGACCGAGGCGGCCTACGTGGCCTCGCTCGGCCCGACCGGCCGGGTCGACATCGAACGCCGCGCGGGCGGTAACCCGTCGTCCAACGTCGGCGTCGACTACACCCGGCAGCTGGTGCGGTCCGGTGACCTGCCGTTCGTCGCGGAGGCGTACCGGGCCTCGGGCGCGGACCTGCGGGCCGACCTGCGGGCACTGGTCGACGCGCCGCGCATCGCGGCCGACGAGAAGGCGGTGGCGTGGGCGACGCGGTACGGCGTCAGCGCCGCAACCACCCCGACGCCGGTGGTCACCCTGCACGGCATGGCCGAGGGCATCATCACCTCCGACGCCCGCTGGTACGGCGAGCAGGTCCGCCACCACGGCGACCCGAACCGGCTGCGCCAGCTGTACGTCGACCGCGGCGACCACGGCGCCTTCAGCGCGGCCGACGAGATCATCGCGCTCACCGCGCTGCTGCACCGCATCGAGACGGGCCGGTGGCAGAACCTGGGCCCCCGGACGTTGAACGCGAAGGTCGCGACGTTCACGCCGCAGCAGCAGACCGTGTTCGACATCTACACGTTCGCGGACAAGGTGGTCCCGCCCGCGTTCACGAACCAGCAGCCGCCGAAGGCCCTGCGCCCGACGCGCTGACGGCTACGCGTGGAACCGGGCGGCGGCGATCAGCAACACGCCGCCGTCCGGTTTCCTGCTGTCAGTCCAGGACGGCGAGTGCGGTGCGCACGCTCTTGGCCTCCGGGACGCCGAGCCGCTCGTACAGCCGGAGGGCCTCGCGGAGGTGGGCGTGCCCGTTGCCGACATAGCAGTCGCGGACCAGGCAGCGGCCCATGCCTTCCAGGGCGCGGGCCTCCTCCAGCTGGTTGCCGATCTCGCGGGCCAGTTCGAGGGCCTGTTTGTGGTGGGAGAAGGCGTCACCCGCCTCCGGCCAGCTCCACGCGAGGCGGCCCAGGTTGTTCAACGTCCCCGCCTTGCCGGTGCGGTCGTGCAGCTCGGTGCACAGCTCGAGCGCGCGGTCGAGGCTCGACGTCGCCTCGTGGCAGTCGCCCGTCAGCAGGTGGAGCACGCCGAGTTCGTTGTGGATCGCCGCCTCGCCGAGGCGGTCGCCGACCTTGGTGCAGAGGGCGCGGGCCTCCTCCAGTGTGTCGACAGCCGCGGCGTGGTCGTCCGGGGCGCGGTCGCCGCCCAGGTAGCGGGCCATGGCCAGGTCGGTCAGCGCGTTCGCCCGGCCCTGGCAGCTGCCGAGGTCGGTGAACAACGCGTACGCGCGCTCTCCCACGGCCACCGCCTCGCGGTACCGGCCGACGGTCCGCAGCACGAAACCCAGGCGGCACAGGACGTTCGCGATACCCCTGCGGTCACCGAGCCGCTCGAACATGGCGGCCGCGCGGGTCAGGCCGCGCAGCGCGGGCGGGTGGTCCCCCGCCATCGCCTGGACGAGGCCGAGGTAGCTCAGCGCGTCCGCTTGTCCCTGCGTGCTGCCGATCTCGGTGAACACCGTGTATGCGCGGGCCAGTTCGGACGCGGCGGACCGGTAGCAGTCGGTCAAGTGCCGCACCATGCCGAGCCGGTAGCGGGCGTTGGCCACGCCGAACCGGTCTCCCACCTCGTCGCACAGCGCGAGCGCGGCGGACAGGTTGGCGGTCGCGGCCGCGTGGTCGCCGGTGGTGTACTGGACGGTGCCGATGCACTGGATCACGTCGGCGGCGCCCATGAGGTCACCGCGCTGGGCGTACAGCTGGTGTGCCCGCACGAGGTCGGTCATCGCCGCCGCGTAGTCCTCGAGCAGGTGCCGCACCACGCCGCGGTTGCGCAGCGACACGGCCAGCCCCCGCAGGTCCCCGGTGCGTTCCGCGACGCGGCAGGCCACGTCGTGGATGGCGAGCGCGTCGTCCCAGTGCCCCTGCTGCGCGAGGTAGGAGTGCAGCACGGCGGCGAGGTGCACGGTGTGCCTGGCCCTGCCGTGGCCGCGGGAGTACTCGACGCAGCTCGACAGGTTGATCCGCTCGGCCGCGAACCAGCGCACGGCGTCGGCCGGGGTCGCGAGGCGCGGCGCGTGTGCGGGCGGGGTGCCACAGCGCGGTTCGAGGACCCGGTCGTGCTGCGGCAGCAGCTCTGCGGCCGTCGTCGCGACGTGCACGTAGTAGTCGAGCACCCGTTCCACCACCGCGTCCGGGTCCTCGTCGGGGTCCGAGGCGATCAGCGTGCCGGCGAAGTGCCGGATCAGGTCGTGCAGCCGGTACCGGCCCGGCGCGGGTTCCTCGACGAGGTGGTTGAGGTACAGGGTTTCCAGCCGCGCCCTGGTGTCCTGGACCGTGGCGCGGCCCATCGCGGCGGCGGCGTCGAGGTCGAAGTCGATGCCGGGGTGCATGGAGAGCCTGCGGAACAGGCACTGCACGTCGGCGGGCAGGTCGCGGTAGGACGCGGCGAACGCGGTGACCACGCTGCGGTCGTCGGCGCGGATCTCGGCGAGGCGGTCGCGCGTCGACACGAGCTGTTCGGTCAGGTACCGCACGTCCCACGTCGGGTGGCTGCGCAGCCTGCCTGCCGCCAGCCCGATCGCGAGCGGCAGGTGCCCGCACAGCCGCACGAGCTCCGACTCGTCGCCGTCCGGCTGCCTGCCCGTCAGGCGCAGGAACATCTCGACGGCCTGCGCCGCGGGCAGCACCCCGAGCGGCAGCGGCCGCGCGTCCTCCAGCCCGGCGAGGCGGTGGCGGCTGGTGAGCAGCACCTGGCAGCCCGCGGTGCCCGGCAGCAGCGCCCGCACCTGCTCGTGGTCGGCCACGTCGTCCAGCAGCAGCAACATCTTCCGGCCCGCGAGCCGGTCCCGCCACACCCGGGCGCGGTCGTCGAGCGCGGCGGGCACGTGCCCGGCGGCGACCCCGACGGCGAGCAGCAGCGACCCGAGCGCGTCGACCGGTGTCACCGGCTGCTGGCCGGGCGTGTGGCCGCGCAGCTCCAGGAACAGGTGCCCGTCGGGGAACCGGTCGGCGACGAGGTGCGCGACGTGCACGGCGAACGCGGTCTTGCCGACGCCGGGCATGCCGTCCACGACGTGGATCGCCGCGTCGCCCTGCTCGACCGCCTGGTCGATCCGCGTGACCAGCGCGGCCAGCTCGCGGTCCCGCCCGGTGAACGACGCGACGTCCCTCGGCAGCGTCGACACGACCTCCGCCGCGCTGCGCAGCACGTCGTGCCGCACGCTCGCCGGCGCGGGCACCGGCCGCGGCCTTCCGGTGATCACCGCGAGGAGTTCCGCGACCCCGGCCGGGGTGATTTCCGGAACGTGGTAATGGCTCGCGCTCGCGGGCTGGAGATACAGCGGAATTTCCCCCGCCGACCTGCCGGGAAGTATTACCGGAAGGATCTTGCGGGTCCACGTCGCGCGGTCGCCGTGCAGGAAATCCCGCAGCATTGCCGACTCGGTCTGCACGCCCCGGTTGCAGTCGGGCAGCGCCTCGCCGTCACCCGCCGTCCGGTACTGCGGCGACGCGATCACGATGACGTTGTCGGCGCACCGGAACTGGTCGATCATCCAGACGTACCAGTCCCTGCGCACATCGTCGTCCCACTCGTCGACGCGCACGTCGACGCCGAGGTGGCGGAGCAGCCCGCAGAACCGCAGCACCTGTCTCTTGTGCGCACGGGTGTCGTGCGCGTAGGAGACGAACACGCGCGGGAGTACCGGTGAGTCTGGCTGCGGTGCCGCGGTCATGAATATGACTTTCCACGGGATTGATTGCTCGCGTGCGACGCACGATATCAACCCTGGGCCAGAAACATTCGATGACCATGCCTATTGGTCCGACATGACAAAAGCAGGACAATTATTCTCAGGCCGCGGCACCGAACCAGCGGCCGAGTGCGGCGTGGCGCACGGCGCGGTCGGGACGCGGCGCGGACGAGGCCCATGCCACGTAACCGTCCGGCCGCAGCAGCAGTGCGGTCGCCGGGGCGGCGTCGGCGTGTGCGGTGACCGCGTCGACCCGGTCGTGCGCGCCTGCCAGCCCCTCGGCGAGCGCGCCGTCCCCGGTCAGGTCCAGCAGCAGCGGCCGCGCTCCCCTCGTCAGCTCGGCCAGCCGCACGGGACCGTTCTCGTTGCGCAGCACCAGATCCGGCGCCCACCGGCCGGCCGGCGGGTGCGTGTCGCCGGTGTAGTAGCAGATGTCCGCGCCGGTCGTCATGTCCGCGATGTGCCGCACGTTCGCCTTGTCCCGCAACAGTTCCGTGAACAGCTCGCGCAGCACGGTGACGTCGCTGCCCGGGCGATCAGCTCGCAGGCCGGCATCAGGCCGTTCGGTCCGGCGCCCGCGATGACCACATCGGCGGTCGCGCCGGTGGTCAGGTCGTTCTCCTCGGTGTCGGAAGTCCTTGGGACAGCTGGGCGAACGCGTCGCGCAGCAGGTCGGTGACGGCGCCGGGTGGTTCGGTGCGCAGCCAGTGCTCGACGGCGACCGCCATGGCGCCGCCGACCGCGGCGGCCACGAGCTTCGGGTAGAGGTCCAGCTCGGGGTCGGTGCCGGTGCGTTCGGCGACCACCGCCGCGAACTCGGCCTCGACCGCGGCGGCCGCCTTCAGGAACTCGCCCTGCAGCGCGGGTTCGCTGACCATCAGCCGCACGCCCTCGACCCACTGCTGGTCCGCCGGTTCGCGGTGGCTGTCCTGGCCCAGCGCGAACCGGGCCAGCGCGGCGTTGGTGATGGCCTCCCAGAGGGGCTCGTCCGCGGGCCGGGCCCGCAGTTCCTCCGCGATCGCCCTGGCGCGCTCGACCTGCCGCGCGGCGATCGCCTCACCCTTGCCGGCGAAGTAGTTGTTGAAGGTGCGCGGCGACACGCCTGCCTCGGCGGCGATGTCCTCGACCCGCACGTTGTCGAACCCGCGCTCCACCGTGAGCCGGATCGCGGCCCAGCTCAGCGCGATGCGCGTCTCCCGCTTCTTGCGCTCCCGCAGCCCGGACGGCACGTCGTCGCTCTCCATACGATCACGGTACTCCCGATTATTGCGCACTCCGCAAAAATTCGTGTCCCGCAAGTTTGCCACGCGCCCTCTGACCTGCCGAACCACCACGGTGCGCGAGACAGTCGATTCGCACGGTGTGCGCCGTTTGATGACCACCTGAGACAGTGGGACCATGGGGAGTTGACCGGGAAGGAGTGCCACCATGTCCGATCCCACCCGGAAACGCCCGATACTGACGGGTTTCGACGGCTCGGAGACCGCCCGCGGCGCGGTCACGTGGGCCGCGGCGGAAGCCTCCCGCAGGGACACCAGGTTGTTGGTGGCCCGAGCGTACGAACGCCCGATCAACGTCACAGACCTGAGCTGGACCCCGGTGGGGCTGCTGGAGCGCCTGCCGACGTACACCCACAGGGACACCGCGGTACGAAGGCTGGCCAGGGACTGCCTCACCACGCACCCGGACCTGGCGGTGGAGACCACGATCCGGGCCGGCCACCCCAGCGACGTCCTGGCGACGCTGGCGGACGAGACCGATGCCGAGCTGGTCGTACTGGGCGCCGCCGAACACGGCCCGATAGCCAGACTGGTACTCGGCTCGGTGGCGGCGGACATGGTGCACCACGTGGCACGCCCGGTGATCGCGGTACGCCGGACCGAGGTGGCGGACCCCCAGGCACCGGTACTGCTGGGCCTTGCCGGAGTACCGGAGGACGGCCCGGCGGTGGAGTTCGCGTTCGACTTCGCGAAGACCCACAACGTCCCGCTCCACGCGGTACACGCGAGCAACAACCGCGCGGCACAAGCGGGAAGCCTGCTGGCCCCGTGGCGGGAACGCTACGCGCACGTCCGGGTGCACATCGAAGTCCTGCCGGACAAACCAGCACACGCACTGATCGAGAAGTCGAGGACTGCACGGCTGCTGATCGTGGGCTGCCACCACCACAAGGCACTGCACAGAATGCTGCAGGGCTCGGTGAGCCACACCTCGCTGTACCACGCGGCATGCCCGGTAGCGATCATCCCGACAGCGACGCAGAATGGCGCGCTGCAACCCGCCCGTCCGGGGAGAAGGCCCGTCCGGCAGCACGCCCGTCGTGCGAGGACAAGCTTCAAGGCCTAGCGCCGCGCGACGTTGCCGGGATCCTTCGGTTGCCGTGAAAGAGATGTGCCCTCCGGGGGCTCCTCGCCGGAGGGGCAGGTCTCTGGGGTGGCTTGGGGTTGTTCGGTTGCGTTGGGTGCGGGTCTGCCTGCCATCCCGTCGACCTCCCTCCGGGCTATCACACCGGCTCAAGGGGGCGGTTCCGAGTTTTGGTGCCGGTTTGGGTTGTTGGTGCCCCCTTGATCCGGTGTGATCGGGCTTCGCCAGGTCGACGGGATGGCAGGGAGCCCCTTGGTGGCGGGCTTCCGCCCGTGCACGGTTGGCCTTCGTGCCATGAAAGGCGCTTTCAGGACGCGGCCCGATGTCATGAAGGGCCCCTTCATCACGGTGAGCACAACGAAGGGCCCCTTCATCACACCGGACGTTACGAAGGGGCCCTTCATCACCGTGAGCACAACGAAGGGGTCCTTCATCACACCGCGCGTGACGAAGGGGTCCTTCATCGCACCGGACGTCCCGACGGGGCTTTGTGGCATCGCAGCCGTCTTGAGAGCGTCTTTCCGGGGCATCCTGATCCCGGCTCAGCGTCCTATCCCACCCTCACAACCCAGGACCCGGCAAACGTTGTGGACAGCGCTAAGCCAGCCGCCGACGCAGGTGCGCCCGCTCTGGCTCCGACCCGGCCAGCGACAACGCCGTCCGATAAGCATCGGCCGCCTCGTCGAGCCGGCCGAGCCGCTGCAACAAGTCGGCCCGAGCCACGAAATACGGGTGATAGGAACGCAACAACGGCTCTTCCGCCAACTCATCCAACAGCAGGAGCCCGGCCGCCTCCCCATCACGCATGGCTACAGCGGCGGCGCGGTTCACGGCGACCACCGGCGACGGACCGAGCGCCATCAACACGTCATACAGAGCAACGATCTGCGCCCAGTCGGTAGAAGCCAGATCCACCGCCTCGTCGTGCAACGCGGCGACAGCCGCCTGCACCCCGTACGGCCCCGGCGGACCGCCCGTCAAGGCAACGGCGGCCAGCTCAGCCCCCTCCGAGATCATGGCGCGATCCCAGAGCGCCCGGTCCTGCTCGTCCAGCAAGAGCAGTTCCCCGGACGCACCGGTACGGGCATCCCGGCGAGCGTGGGTGAGCAACATCAGCGCCAGCAGACCAGCCACCTCACGTTCGGCAGGCAGCAACCGGCGCAGGATCCGGGCCAGGCGGATGGCTTCCTCGGCCACCTCGAGGCGTTGCAACGACGGCCCGGCGCTGGCCGCGTACCCCTCCGTGAAGATCGAGTAGAGCACCTGCAACACCCCGGGCAACCGGGACGGCAACTCGTCGGCCCCGGGAACGCGGAACGGGATCCGCGCCGAGTGGATCTTCTTCTTGGCGCGCGTGAGCCGCTTGGCCATCGTCTCCCGGGGCACGAGGAACGCCCGCGCCACCTCAGGCGTGGTCAACCCGGCCAGGAACCGCAGCATCAGCGCGCCCCGGTCCTCCGCCGCGAGCGCCGGGTGCGCGCACGTGAAGAACAGCTGCAGCCGCTCGTCCGGCAGATCGACCCCGACCGGCGGCGAAGGGTCCGCCCGGTCGGCCTCCACCCGCAGGATCGCCAGCCGGGTGCTCAAGGCCTGGTCCCGCCGCAAGCGATCGACGGCCTTGCGCCGGGCGGTGGTCATCAACCAGGCCCCAGGCCGGGGCGGCACCCCGTCGACGGGCCAGTGCACGAGCGCCGCCTCGATGGCCTCGGAAGTGACCTCCTCAGCCAGGTCCAGATCACCGAACCGGCGGACGAGGGCCGCCAGCAGGCGGCCGCGCTCCTCCCGGAACACGGCCGCCACCGCCCCCTCCGCGCCCTCGCCGCCCACGACGCTCAGAAGTCCGCGATCGGCCGCACCACGACCGACCCCGCGCCGCGCGCTCCTGGACACCGCGCGGCCCAGTCCAGGGCGACGTCGAGATCCGGCACGTCGATCACGTAGAACCCCCCGAGCACCTCGCGGGTCTCGGCGAAGGGCCCGTCGGTCACGGTCCGCGCACCGTCCGCACCGACCCGCACGGCCGTCGCGGTGACCAGGTCGGCCAGCGACTCCCCGGACACGAAGACCCCGGCCTCCCTGACCTCCTTGTCGAAGGTCATCCACTCCCCCGGCTCACACCCCTGGTCCTCGACCGACCCGGCGTTGATCAGCAGCATGTACTTCACGACAAGACTCCCTCGGATACTGCGGCGACGTCCGCCGCATGACACCACTACGGACGGGGTCCTGCCAAATGGACACGGCTCGGGAAATTTCTCCTGAGCAGGGTCACGCCGTAGCCGACGAGCCAGACGACCCACAGGACCCAGCCCGCGAGGCCGACGAACCCGAGGTTCCCGTCGACCACCGTGAACGCCAGTGACGCCGACGCGAACTGCAGCGCGGCCGCCACGTACCCGAGCCCCGCGTGCCACGGCCGGATCAGACCGGCACGGACACCGGCGACCGACAGCCCGACCAGCGCGGTCGCCAGGAACGTCCCGTTCAGCGCGAAGAACCCGTTGTGCAACGCCCACAACGTCGCCGTGTCACCGCCGGACGTCAGCGCGAGGCGCGTGGCGATGAGCGCCGCGAACGTCGCGTTCTGCAGCAGCACCCCCGCGAACCCGGTCAGGGCCCACACGCGCTCGGCGTGCCACAACGCGGTGACCGCGCTCGCGCCGAAGACCGTGGCGAGCAGCCAGGCCAGCGGGGTGAACGCGGACGAAAGACCGACCGCGTCCGAGGCGCCGAAGAAGTCCCTGACCTCGGCGAGCTCCGCACCTGGCAGCGGCAGGCCGGCACTCACGGCCACCACGTTCGCGGCGACGATCACCGCGGCGAAGCCGATGACCGCGTACCCGCCCACCCTGACTTGAACATCCATGTATTCGTTATAGCATGCGTCAAGTGAACACCAAGCGCCGTTACGAGTCGATGCGCCGCGCGAACCAGGCACAGCAGACCCGCGCCGACATCGCGCAGGCCGCGCACCGCCTGTTCGTGGCACGTGGCTGGGCGGCGACCACCGTCCGGGCCGTGGCCGAGGAAGCGGGCGTCTCCGTGCCGACCGTGTACGCGACCTACGGCGGCAAGACCGGCCTCGCGCAGGCGCTCGTCGACGCCGCCGCGCTCACCGCGGACCGGGCCAGGCAGCTGGAAGAACTGGAGTCCGCGCCGGACCCGGCCGGGCAGCTCGCCGCGATGGCCGCGTTCGACCGGCGCCTCTTCGAACGGGCCGGTGACGTCATCGCGCTGGTGCGGGCGGCGGGCGGTGACCTGGCGGACCTCTACGCGAACGGGCGACGGGACGCCGACGAGGTGCGCAGGCAGGTCTTCGAGTCGTGGCCGGCGGGCACCCTGCGCACCGACGTGCCCACGGCGATCGACGTCTACGCGGCGCTGTGCACCATCGACGTGTACACGACGCTCACCGCGGAACGCGGCTGGCCGCCCGATCGGGTCGAGCAGTGGTGGCAGGGTGTGCTCGCCCGCGAACTCCTCGCCTGACCTCGACTGGCGGTCCCCCGACCTGTGTGCTTAGGGTGACGGCGAGGGTGCTGGTTGTCATCTGCACTGGTGGGGAGGCCGTCACATGGCGAGTGACAGGCGAACCAGGGAGTACCTGCGATCCCTCGCCCGGCCGAAGGCGGCGCGACTGCGCGTCGAACAGGTCGTCGACGGGCACCTGGTGCTGGTGCGCGTGACGGGTGAGCTCGACAACGTCACGGCGGGCATGTTGAGTGCGAAGCTGGCGGACGCGGAGGCGGCCGTGACGCCGCCCGCACCCGTCGTCGTGGACCTGACCGGGGTCAACTTCCTCGGCGCGGCCGGACTGTCGGTGCTCGTCGAACACCACGAACGGTGCGTGGAGCTGGGCGGTGCGCTGCTGATCGTGCCGGGCAGCAAGGCGGTGCGCCGGGCGATGGCGGTGACCGGGCTGGACGCGCGCCTGGTCCTCATCCCCGCCCCGTGGTAGCCCGTACGGGTGACTGTGGACATACCCGCGTGACGAACCGGTGCGGCCGCTGTCCACTCAGACAGCGGCTGCCCGCGCGATGACACGCGGGGTGGGGTCGGGCAGGCGGCCGCGTCCGTGCCGCGCGCCGAGGAGTGGGATCCGGGAGCGGTGCGCGCGGCACGAAGCGGGTGGCGCCGGTCTTGACGACCGGCGCCACCCGCCTTGTCATGTCACTTCAGGACGGTCAGAGGTCGAGCGTCCAGCTGTCGATGTAGCCGACGTCGGCGCTGGCCGCGTCACGGACGCGGAGGTTCCAGCTGCCGTTGGCGGTCTCCGAGGACAGGTTCACCGAGTAGGTCTGGTTGATGTTGTTCGCACTGCCGCCCGAGCGGTTGTGCAGGTTGTACACCGAACCGTCCGGCGCGACGAGGTCGACGACCAGGTCACCGATGTAGGTGTGGACGATGCTGACCGCGACGCTCGCCGCGGCACCGCCGGTGCCCGTGCAACCCGCGACCGAGAGCGGGCTGCTCACCGTGGAGTTGTCGTTGATCGTGTAGTTGTTCGCGTTGGTCACGGCCGCGCAGGGGTTCGGCGGGATGACGGTGCCGGTGCCGGTGTACAGCAGGAGGTTCGGCGAACCGGTACCCGGGTTGGTGATCTTGTTCGGGGTGGCGTTGGCCTTCAGCGCGGACTGCACCGCCGCCGGGGAGGCGGACGCGTTGGCGGCCAGGTACAGCGCTGCGGCGCCCGCCACGTGCGGGGCGGCCATCGACGTGCCGCTGATCGTGCTGGTGGCGGTGTCGCTGGTGCGCCACGCCGACGTGATGTCCTGGCCCGGCGCGAAGATGTCGGTGCAGGTGCCGTAGTTCGAGAACGAGGCACGCGCGTCGGTGCGGGTGCTCGCGTTGACCGTGATCGCCTCCGCGACGCGGGCCGGGGTGAAGTTGCAGGCGTTGGAGTTCGAGTTGCCGGACGCGATGGCGTAGGTGACACCGTCGGCGATCGAGTTGCGGACCGCGTTCTCCGTGGCGGCGTCGGAACCCTGCGCGCCGAGGCTCATGTTCGCCACGGCCGGGCCGGAGGTGTGGTTCTGGGTCACCCAGTCGATGCCGGCGGCGACACCGGCGAACGAGCCGGAACCGTTGCAGTCCAGCACCTTCACGGCGACCAGGCGGGCGCCCTTGGCGAGGCCGTGCGCCGCGCCGCCGATGGTGCCCGCCACGTGCGTGCCGTGGCCGTTGCAGTCGGTGTTGTTGCCGTCCCCTGTGGTGTTGGTGCCCCACGTGGCGCGGCCGCCGAAGTCCTGGTGGGTGGTGCGGATACCCGTGTCGATCACGTACGCGGTGACGTTGCTCGCCGTGGTCGAGTACGAGTACTTGCTGTCCAGCGGCAGGTTGCGCTGGTCGACGCGGTCCAGGCCCCACGACGGCGGGTTCAGCTGGTCCACTGTGGTGTGTACGGTGCGGTTCTGCTGCACGTACGCCACGCTCGGGTCGGCGGCGAGCTTGCGCGCGGCGTCCTCGCTCATCGAACCGGCGAAGCCGCGCAAGGCCGACTTGTAGGTGTAGTCCACCTTGCTGTCGTACTTCGCGGCGAGGCTCGACACCTGGTCGCCGACGCTCTGCGCGGACATCGCCGAGTCCTTGAACACGACGATGTAGCTGCCCTTGATCGCGTTGTCCGCACCGGCGTACAGGACGTCACCCTCAGCCGCCTGTGCCACCGTGGTCCCGAGGCCCATGCCGACCAGGGCGGCGGTCGCGGCGGCGAGCGTTGCGCCGAGAACCCGTCTCTTCGAAGCGCGTGACTCTCCCATGGCGTGGTTTCTCCTTTTGCAGGGCACAGCCGGACTCCCAACCCTCGAGGGAGTCGACTGTGGATGGAGATGGAGCAGGGGTTCGCGCGAACACATTCCACATTTGTCGTAGGACGCCGGTCACACAAGAGAGTGAGACGGTTCCGCTCTGTTCTCTTGTGAACGTTTGCTTGCCCGCTGGGAAGAAGTTCGGCCCAGTGGGGCAGCGGATTGGGCCGTCTGCCGCGTCCCGTTCCGCGCGGAACGCCCTCTCGCGCGCGGAACGGACGCGGGTGCCGGTCAGGGATGGCGCAGGCGCGCCATGACCAGTGACACGAAGTGGTCCATGTCGGCCTGCAGGCACGGCAGCTGCGCGTGCTTTCCGGTGCAGCCCGGCGCCCAGGTGCTGCCGTCGCCGTAGTCGGCGAACTCGAACGGGATGCCCGCGGCGCGGAGGTGGTCGGCGGTGACGAGTGCCGTCGCCCGCGCGCGGTGCTCGAGCACGGCTTGGACCGGGTTGTCCGCCAGGTTGCCGCCGTTGCCGACGTACATCGCGACGCCCATCCCGCGCAGCGTGCCAACGTGCTGGGCCGGGCTCTGCGCGTTCCACACCCCGTCGAACGGCCACACCGGCGGCCCGAAGATCGCGTCGATCGGCACGGTCGGGCTGCCCGACGCGGCCAGCTGCGTCGTCGCGACCACCGCGGCCCGCAGCTCCTGGTTCAACAGGTCGAGACCACCGGAGAAGCTGCCGACGTAGCCGAACAGCTCAGGCCGGTGCTCGGCGTAGTGGAACGCGCCGAACCCGCCCATCGAGTGCCCGGAGATCACCCGGCCGTCGCGGGCGGCGACCGTGCGCAGGTTGGCGTCCACGAACGGGATCAGCTGGTCGAGGTGGAAGGTCTCCCAGTTCTGGGGGCCGAGCGAGCCGGGGTTGACCCAGTTCGAGTACCAGCCGCGGCCGCCCCCGTTGGGCTGCACGGTGATCAGCGGGACGCCCTCGGTCGCCTGCTCCGCGATCTGGAGGTTCGCCCGCGTGTTCGGGTAGTCCTGGTGACCGTGCAACGTGTACTGCACCGGGTACCGGGTGGCCGCGTCGGCACCGTCGTAGCCGTCCGGCAGCGTGACCATGACGACGTGCTCGTCCGCCTTCTGGTACTGCATCGGCTGGTAGCGCGGGACGGCGGTGGAGCGGACGGTGACGGTGAACGTGCGGTCGCTCCCCTCCACCCACACCGGCTGGGTCACGACGGTCAGCCCGAAACCGTCGGCGAACACGGGCGGCCCGGCCGCGGCCTGGGTGGCCTGCGCGGCGGGCACGGTCACCGCGGCCGCCGCGACGGCACCCGCCAGGGCGACCCTCGTCAGTACCTTCATCCGGACTCTCCTTCGCTGTGCTGACTGCTGATCCCGCTGAGCACGTGCCTGCCCGCTCGCATCACCGCGACCGCACCGGCGACGAGCTCGAGCAGGTTCCGCCCGCTCGCCACCCACGCCGCGAGCGTGCTCGCGATCCGTTCCCCCGCGGCCACGGCGATGCCGACGCACCACGGGACCGCGGCCGCGACGCTGGTGCCGAACGTCGCCGCCGACCGGGCCAGCGCCTCGGTCATGACGGGGACGATCTCGGCGACCGCCTCGGCGACGATCCCCGCCACGATCCGCGCGACCCGCTCGGCCACCTCGGCCACGCCTGCCAGCGCGCTCGCCACGACGGTGCAGCTCACGCCGAGCACGGCGAGCGCGTCGGCGTAGTCGTCGCGGTCGGCATCGTCGTGACCGCCTGCCGTCCGCCGGTACGTGGCCACGGCCGACAGCACGTCCCGGCCCGCGCGGTCGTACTCCCGCGCACCGCACGTCACCGGGGCCGGGTCGCCGCTCAGCTGGTCGAGCGGCTCCCGCAGGAACGCCACGAACGGCGCCAGCCACCCGAGTCCTGCACTGTCCAGTCCGGACAGTGCGGGGCTCTGGGGCGCGGGTGCCGCCGGCGGGTCGCCTAGCTCCGCTGCCACCCAGGTCTGCTGCCGCACGGCGGTGGTCAGGGCGGTGATCTCCGCGAGCAACGCGGCCGCGCCGCTCACCGGGGTGCCGCCCGGCGCAGGGCGGCACCCAGCTCGTCCGATGTGGACACCGCGTGGGCGAGGGCGGCCGCGGCCTCCCCCATCGCCGACTGCAGGTCGGCGATGGGGGACTGCACGAGCCCGCCGAGCGGCTGGTCGCCGAGCGCGTCCGGCAGCTGCGCGGCCACGACCGTCAGCTCGTCGGCGACGATGTCGAGGCCGGCGGCGTGCGCCTCGTGCGGGGTCACGGCTCCCGCTCCGCCGGGAGGTGGCTGGTGACGATCTCCAGGGCCGGACCCTTGCCGAGGTAGTCCGTCATGATCCCGGCGACCCGTGCGGCCGCCGCCAGCCGCGCCTGCCGCACGGTGGTGACGATGAGCCGCGCGAGCCGGTCGGCCGCCATCTCCCCGACCGCCGGGGTGAGCGTGACGTCGTCGAGCGCGCCACCCGCGCCGACGGTCACCGTGACCTCACCGCCGGGTGAGCTCGCGCGGCCGCCCGCGTCCCGCAGGCGTTCGCCCGCCGCCGCCGCGTTCGCGGCCGTGCGGCGGAGCCGCTCCTCGTACTGCGACAGCCACTGCGCCGGATCCACGTGTGCCCCTTCCCTGACCGGCACCGAGGTTCGCGCCGACGGCGGCGGTGGAGCCAGGCCAGCCCACCGGCCATATGTGGCCGGGACCGCTCACCAGGGACGACGGCTCAGCGACCGGCGGCGTAGGTGGCGGCCAGGTGATCTTGGAGGCGGGCGTGCCGGAACTGGTAGACCGCACCCGCCCTGCGCAGCACCCCGCGCCGGTAGGCGTCGTCGAGGAAGGCGGTGACCGCGAACGGCAGCCTGCCCGTCAGCGGCAGCCACACCCGCCCGAACACCACCCACTGACCCCACGCGGTCAGGCTCAGCGCGTACCCGAGCCCACCGCCGATGCCGCCGACCAGGCCGAGCGCCATGCCGAACAGCGGGTTCCACATGAAGGTCATCCCGAGCCGCGCCCCGGCAGGCAACAGGTTCAGCAGCTCCACCGCGAGCCAGGTCGCGCCCGTGACGACCACCGCGAACGCGGGCCCGAACACCAGCACCTGCACGACGACCGTCCCGCGGTCGGCGCGCAGCAGGTCGCCGGGACTGCCCGCGGAGGTGATGTCCAGCGGCGTCTCGCACCAGGCCATGAGCCCGAGCGCGAGCCCGCCGCCGAGCGCGAACACGACACCGAACACGAGCGCGTCGGTCATCCCGTACTGGATGCCCCGCCCCACGCCGAGCACGATGGAGCTGGTCAGCTCGCGCATGATGCCGAGCAGGAGCCCGGCCGTCATGCCCGCCGCCGCGCCCAACCGGGTCCTGGCGGCGAGGTGGCCGCGCCGGTGCACGCGGCCGCGCAGGCGCAGCCGTACCCGCGACGGCCGCAGCGCCACCGGCTGGTGCTTCGCCGTGAGCCCGTGCGCCAGCCCGAACGCCAGGCCCCCGACCAGCCCGAGCAGGGTGCCGAACACGACACCGTACCTGGTCAGGCCGCCCATGATGATGGCCTCGGCGACGATGTCCACCCCGCCGACGACCACCGCGATCACGAGCGCGACGACGAGCACCCGCACCGGGCGGCGCAGCGAGGTCCCGAACCGCCACCACTCCAGGTCGTGGGTGCCGCGCCGGGCCAGGTGGTGGGCGAGGTAGCCGAGCCAGTGCCGCACCCGGTCCGGGTCGAACCGCCGGTCCTCGGCCTGCTCGCGGTAGACGGTCGGGACGAAGTTGCCGAGCAGGTGCTCCTCGACGGCTTCCGGCGTGGGAAACCGGGCGGTGTCCAGCAGTACGGCCGGGTCGTGGTCGGGGGTGTCGCTGTAGATGGTGCGGGCCAGGCCCACCATCAGCGGGGTGGTCAGGACCGTCGCGAGGTTGGTGCCCGCGATGCTGTCCGGGTGGTCGCGCAGCTCGTCGAGGACCGGCGTCCACGCGGTGCCGCCGTGCTTGCGGGTGGTGCGGGGCAGGTAGTCGGCCAGGTCGGTGGCGGTGAGGTCGGTCATCCGCACCCCGGCCGCCGAGGTCAGGACATCGGTCCCGGCGACGGCGGCGGCGTACTCCTCGTTCCGGCTGGTGAGCAGGAGCGGCAACGTCGTCTTGTTGAGCGCCTCCAGCGCGGCCCGGTGCAGACCCCGGGCGATCTCGTCGAAGCCGTCGAGTACCGGCAGGATGCGATCTTCCGCCACGAGAGCCGCCGCCAGTGATGACCCGTCCGGGCCCGGAGCGGCCAGGCCGGGGTGGTCGCGGAGGAGCTGGTCGGTGAGCCAGTCCCGCAGCGGGGTGGTGGTGGGGTGCCACGAACCGAGGCTGAAGATCACCGGCACCGCATCGGTCTCGGCGCGGGTCTTGAGGACGTCCAGGACGAACCTCAGCGCGAGGATCGTCTTGCCTGACCCGGCTTGCCCCAGCACCACCAGCCTTCCGGACTCCACTTTTCGGTAGACGTCGACGATCTGGTCCAGCCGGCCGGAGAGGTTCAGCGGGGACGCTCTGCCGCCAACGGCCGCCTTCCGGATGTTGGTCCAGGAGTCGGTCAGCTCTCCTTCGACCGTCCGCCAGCGGACGGGCAGGGGGAACGGGTCGTGGATCTGGCGTTGTTCCTCCTCGCGCTGCCATCGTGCGCGGACGGCGTGGGCCAGTTGGTCCGCGGCGTCGGTCAGTCGTGGGTTGGCCGGTGGGCGTTCCGGTTCCCGTGGTTGTGGTTGCGGTTGTGGATGTTGTGTGTGCCCGGCCGCGGCGAACAGTTCGACCCGTTCTGTGTCGGCCAGTTCGAGTGCGTCGGCCAGTCTTCGGACCGTGCCCACCCTGGGGTCGGCGCGTTCGCCGGTTTCCAGCCCCCGGATGGTGCGGACTCCCAACTCGGAGCGTTCGGCCAGGCCTTCCTGCGTCATGCCTACCCTTGCGCGCAGTTGCCGCAGCAGTGGGCCGAACTGGCTGGTCACATCACGCCTCTCGGGATCCTGCCGATGCTGGATCCCGAGCCTAGTGCTGTGTCCACCAACGTTTGCCGGGTCCTGCGGCGGGTCCGGCCAGCCGACGGTGATCGCCCGTGCCGGGATGGGGCTGCCGTGAGGGCGCGCAGGCGCCGGGGGCGAGCCCCACACCACACCCGAGGCTGCCTGCCATCCCAGAGACCTGCCTCCGGCGAGGAGCCGCCGGAGGCAACTACGCGGCCTGGATCAGCTTGAACCACGGTGACGTGTTCGCCAGGTGGTCCAGTACCGGTTGGGGGACCAGTGCGGCCAGGCCGTTGCGAGCCGCCACCAGTTCTGCTCGGCCCGCGTTGCCGCCCAGTAGTTGCTGGATCTGCCACGGGGTGCCGAGCGGGATCGGCAGTGGGGGGCCGTAACCGACGCGCGGGGGCTGGCGGTGCAGCACCAGGCCGTTGCCCAGGTCCCGGGCGGGGTTGAGGTCGTAGCCGTGGTCACCGCTGGCGTAGCCGACCAGGCCGTTCGCGAAGGCTGCCAGGTTCGTGATCATGTTGGTGGAGTTGCAGATGCCGTCGTTCTCGTTGCAGATGTTGCGTACTGCCAGGTCTCCGTAGGACTGGCCGCCGTGCATTGTCACGCCGGGCAGGATGGTGGGCACGTTGGTCTCTATGCCGCCCGCTATGCCGCCGAGGCCGCCGTCGCCGAAGGGCCTGCGTGGGTTGCCGTACAGGACGCCGTTCAGCAAGCCGTGTGGGATCGCTGATTCCCCGGCCAGTCTTTGCAGCACGTCACCCGCTACCACCGCGCCCTCCGAGTAGCCCGCCAACACCAGCCGGGCGCCCGGGCATGCCGCGTGGAAGTCGCGCACCGCGCGGTCCAGTTTCGCGGTTCCCTCCGCCACCGACGCGTCCAGTGCGAGGCGGTCCACG
Organism: Actinophytocola algeriensis; assembly: GCF_014203735.1. GTDB lineage: Bacteria > Actinomycetota > Actinomycetes > Mycobacteriales > Pseudonocardiaceae > Actinophytocola > Actinophytocola algeriensis. The sequence continues at coordinate 143,815 of NZ_JACHJQ010000006.1, forward strand.
ATGGGGAACACGCCGGCGAAGTACGGGACCTGGATGATCTGCCAGCCTGCGGGTGGGTTCGCGTTGAAGCCGGACCGGTTCCAGTTGGCGAGTGACTCGCCGTTCCCGTACCCGTCCGTCTCGAAGACCGCGGTGCCGGGGCACGCCGCCGCCGGCGACGACGACGCCGTTGCCGACGGCACCGTGACGGCGACGGCCACCGCGGCCAGCGCTACGGCCAGCGTGCCTAGCCTTCGCACCATGTGGGTCCCTCCTGGTAGCGACTGATTCGTCACTGATCGTGCCAAGGAGAGCCCGGAGAGTCAGTGCGTTCGGGGTGGCTCAGATGCGCCACTGCGCAAACAGGCCACGCCGACGGCCCGGTGCGCCCGGTCAGAAGCGCAGCCACGTGCCGGCGAGGCCCTGCTGTTCCACCCCCGGCCTGCGGAAGTCGCACACACCCGTCGGGAAGATCTCCGTCAGCCGGGCCCATTCCGCGTCGGTGAACGGGACGCCGTAGCTCGCGCGCTCCGGGGGTGCCACCTGGCACTTGATCACGTCCGCGGCGATGTCCGCGCCCGCTACCTCTCGGGGGAAGGAGCCCGACGGGTACAGGCGTTCGCACGTGCTCGCCGGGTTCCGGTCCAAGGGCTCCGCCACGAACTCCGGGGTGGTGGTTCTCGTCATGCAGCCTTCGCGCAGCTCCGCCGGTTTCGCGCGGACGACCTTGTCGATGCGCGGTGCGGCTGACTCGTCCTCGGCCAGCGCGGTCAGCCAGCGGTCCATCTGCGTGATCGCGTGCCGCACGAGTGGGCTGTTCGTGCCCAGCAGGCCGTACCGGGCGTCCTCGAGGAGGCTCACCCGGTTCGCCGCCGTGCCGTTGGCCTTCTCGAGCCGTGCCTGCATGGAGAGGCTGTGGTAGCGGACGTGGATGTCACCGCCTGCCTGGTCGTCGTGGTAGGCGCGGTAGTCGATGATCGGGATGTCCGCCAGGCCGCCGCCACCGTTGGTCAGCCTGCCGGTCCGGTACGCGGTGCGGGCCGCGGTCAGGTCGGCCCTGGTTCGCCTCGGCACGATGTTCGCGTCCGCGTCGAAGCCGCCGACGCCCGCGTTCAGGTCCAGGAACTGTCGCACCGCAATGGTTCCGTCTCGCAGCGCCGCCAGTCCGTACTGGACGCCGACGTTGTCCAGCGGCCTGCGTGCGAACCCCGTCGCCAGGTCGGTGCCGTAGACGTTCACCGCGTGGTCGTACACGTCGCAGCGCGCGCCGTCCGGGTTGTCCTCCGGGTCGTATCGCTGGTCTTCCGGCAGCGCGCCGCAGAACACCCGCGGGTCGATGCGGCGCGCGCCCTGCGCGACGTTCGGGGCGGTGGCGTAGGTGACGAACCCGGTGACCGCGCGCTTCTGCTCCGCCGTCCAGCCGTCGGCGCCGCTCAGGTAGGTGTGCAGCAGCCAGGCGTCGGTGATCATGTACACCGTCGCGAAACCGACCTCGGGGAACGAGCACGCCGGGATGATGCCGTCGAAGATCCCCGGGTAGTTGTCGGCGATCTGGTGCGCCTGGTACGAACCGCCGGAGCAGCCGTAACCGATCGTGTGCCGGACCGGGCCGTACCGTTCGACGAACCGTTCCTTGACCATCATCGCGGTCTCGGCCGCGGTCAGGTCCTGGCAGTTCATGCCGAACACGTTCAGCGACGACGACACGACCGCGAAACCCTTGCCCAGCATGAAACTGTCGGTCACGCCGCCCGTCGTGTCGCCCTGCCGGTACCAGCCACCGGTGCAGCCGCCGCCGAGCGTGTAGATCACCCGCCCGTTCCACCCGGACGGCCGGGCGAACGGCGTCGGTTCCGGTTCGGCGAGCGGGTCGTGGAGCACCGCGTGCTGGTAGATCCCGCGGTTCACCGTCCCGGTCTCCATGCGCACGATGAACGGCACCGTGGCACCGGCCGACGTGGTGGTGGTCGCGAGGTCGTCCGGGTAGTCGCCTGCGTCCGCGGGCCACGGGGCGTAGGCGCCGCGGGTGGTGCGGTAGAAGTGGTCGGCCCTGGTGGCGATGGAGCAGTCGGCGTCCAGCGGCGCGCCGAGGTCGTCGCCGAGCACGGGCAGTTCGAAGTCCTCGGTCTCGCACACGAACGGCCGCTGGTGCGGCCCGGAGAACACCGGTCCCTCGACGGGGTGGTTCACGATCGGCAGCACGGCGGCCGCGGCACCCGGCGCGCGGGCGACGATCGTGTTGCGCCCCAGGCGAAAGCCGTCGACCAGACCGGTCAGCGTCCACGTCGCGGGGTCCCACCGGAAGCGGTCGGTGACGTCCGTGCCGTCACGCAGAACCCGCACGCGGTGCGTCCCGGCCGGGACCGACACCCGCAGCAGCGCGTCCCCGCCGGTGACGGTGTCCGCTCTGCCGGACAGGACCGTGACGCCGAGACGGCCGCCGGGTGCGGCGGCCGCTACCTGCGGCAGCAGCAGGACGACGAGCGCGGCGACGAACACCCGGGCCAGGAAACGCTTGACGACCTTGTTCTGCGACACGGGTTTCCTCGCTCACGGCGTCGTTGATCACCCGTAAGCAACTTACGAACAATCAACGACGCCGGTCAAGGATTTCCTATGTGAACGGCACCACCGCGGCACCCGGGCCGATCGCGGTGACGCCGGTGAGCCCGGCCACCCGCACTGGCACCGTCGCGCGGCACCCGGTCGGCTGCGTGCACGTGCCGCCCGCACCCAGCCCGCTGTCCTCGTCCCCACCCCACGCCCAGACCGTGCCGTCGGCACGCAACGCGTAACCGGTGGCCCACCCGGCGGCGAGTGCCGTCACGTCCGACAGGCCGGTGACCCGCACCGGAGTCGAGGAGTAGCACGCGTTGCAGAACACGCCGTTGCCGAGTTGGCCCTGGTCGTTCGAACCCCAGGCCGAGACGGAGCCGTCGGCGTGCAGCGCGTACGCGGCGGACGCCGCGCTCGTCAGTGCCGTGACGCCGGACAGGCCGGCCACCCGCACCGGCACCCGGGAGTGGCACGGGGCCACACCACAGGTGACGCCGGTGCCGAGTTGTCCCTGGTCGCCAAGGCCCCACGCCCACACCGTGCCGTCGGACCGCAGGGCGTACGCGGTGTAGCCGTTGGCGCCGATCGCGGTGACGTCGGTCAGCCCGGCGACCTGGACCAGTGTGTCCGACTTCTCCACGGTGGAACCGTCGCCGAGGAGCCCTTCCTGGTTGCTCCCCCACGCCACGACCGTGCCGTCGGACCGCAGCGCGTACGAGGTGAACGTGGTGGTCGCGACCGCGGTGATCCCGGTGAGCCCGTTGATCGGCACCGGTGTGTTGCCGCGGGGGCCCAGCGCGCTGTCGAACATGACGCCCCAGCCCCGCACCGTGCCGTCGTCGAGCAGGGCGAGCCCGTGGAAGGCACCCGCGGCGAGTGCGGTGACCCCGGTCAGGCCCGGTATCCGGGTGGGTGCCTGTGACCAGTCGCCGGACCAGCCGCCGCCCAGCTGGCCGTAGAAGTTGGTGCCCCACGCCGAGACCGTGCCGTCGGTGTGCAGGGCGTAGCGGTCGACCGCGCCGCCCGCGACGGCGGCGACCCCGGACACCTCGGTCACCGGCGCGGCGGTGGGTGACGACGGGACGCGCGGCCCCCGGCCCAGTTGCCAGCTCTCGTTGTCGCCCCAGGTGTACAGGCAGTCGGTCGTGCACGTCGCGGGCGGCAGGACGAACGCGCCCGCGAGGTCGGCGAGCACGTGCACGCTGCCCCAGAAGTTGTGCACGGTGACCGGCCGGACCGGGCTGAGCGCGACCGCGGCGAGGTTGGCGGCGGTCTCACCGGCGGCGAGGTTCAGGACGGACCCGACCGAGCCCGGGGTGCCCTCACCCGACCAGACCGACACGTACGTCGAGCCGGTGGCGCCGACCCCGGTGAGGTTCATCAGGACCGCGGTGGCGCCTGCGGGCACCCGGGGGCCCGGGTCGACGACGACGGGATAGCCAGCGTGGACCGGACCGGAGCCGTTGCGGGTGTCCAGCACCCTGCTCGGCGACAGCGGCACGAACGTGGCGCCGAACGCCGGTGTGTAGAACCCGACCCTGTCGATGACCAGGTTCACCTGACCGGCGAGGTTGTACAGGCTCACCTGGTCACCCGCACCGAGAGCGACGGTCACCAGGTTCGGCCGGGTGCCACCCGCACCCAGGTTCACGTTCGACGCGGTCGGCCGCGTGGTCCCGGTCGGCCACGCCGTGACGAAGGTCGACGCCGTCGCGTCGGTCGCGGTCAGGTTGAGGGTCACGGCGGTCGCGCCGGGGGGCACCGCGCCGGTCAGGTCGAGCACGCGGGTGCCGCCGGGACCGAGCGGACCGCCCTGCTGCCGGGTGTCGAGCCTGCGGCTCGGCAACGTCGCGGTGTAGAGGGCGCCCGCGCCGGGTGCGTAGTAGCCGGCGAGGTCGGCCAGCAGGTGGACGTCGCCGGCGTGGTTGTACAGGTCGACGGTTCGCCCGGTGCCCAGCGCCACGGTCACGAGGTTCGGCCGGACGTCACCGGCGACCACGTTGAGGTTGGACGCGACCGGCCGGGCCTGCCCGTGCGGGAAGACGGTCACGTAGGTCGCCGCCGTGGGCGCCACGGCCGTCACGTTCAGCACCACGGCGGTCGCGTTGGACGGCACCCTGGCCGACAGGTTCAGCGCGATCGTCTGCGCGGCCCCGACGGGCCCGGTGACTCCGCCGGTACCGGAGCGGGTGTCGAGCACACGCACCGGCGACAGCGGCGTGAACGCCGACCCTTGTTCGTCGGCGGCGGGTGCCGAGGACACAGCCGCCGGTGCCGGAGTGGCGGCCCGCGCGGGTGTGGCGGCCACCGCCAGCGTTGCGGCGGCCAGCACGACGGTCAGCGCGGCTGACATGAAGGACCGCATGACTTTCCTTCCCCAGGAGATCCCCCGACCCCAGTGACGGCAGCAGCGTAGCCACACCCACCGACATCCGGCACCCGCCGGCCGGGAGCCCGGGCACCGCCTCACCGCGGTGCGCTGGTGACCAGATCCGCGAAGGAGCGGACCAGTGGGCTCGGGTCCGAGGTCTGCCACGCGACGACGAGGTGGCACGGCGGTTTGCCCCGCAACGGCACCGCGGTGAGGCCGTCGGGCAGCGGGTGGCCGAGCGGCGCGACACCCACGGTTCCGTTCCACAGCACGGCTTGCATGCACTCGTGCACCGTGCGGACCACCGGTCCCTCGCGCCCCGGTCCCGCCCAGTAGGCGCACCACACGGGGTCGGTCCCCGCCGGCAGGCGGAACCAGCGGCGGTCCGCCAGTTCGCCGGGATCGAGCACCGCGCGGGCGGCGAGCGGGTCGTCGGCGCGGAGGACGACACCGACCGGGTCTGTGCGCAGGATGTGCGCGGTCATGCCGGTGTCGCCGAACGGGGTGCGGGTGAACACCACGTCGGCGAGGCCGGACCGCAGGCCGGCGGTCGGGTCGGCCAGGTCGGTCTCGCGGATCCGGACGTGCACGCCGGGGTGCCGCTCCCGGAACACGGCGACCAGCCGCGAGCCGGCCTGTTCGACGCTGTCGGCGAGGGTGCCGATCGTGAGGGTGGTGGCGGCCGTGACCTTCGCGCGCACCTGGTCGGCCTGCGCCAGCAGCGCGCGGGCCTCGTCGTGGAGTGCGGCGCCCGCGGGGGTGAGCGTGACGCCCGTGGGTGACCGGTTCAGCAGCACGGCACCGAGGTCGGTCTCGAGCTGTTTGATGGCCCTGGACAGCGGTGGCTGCGTCATGTGCAGGCGGGCCGCGGCCCGGCCGAAGTGCAGCTCGTCGGCGACCGCGACGAAGTAGCGGAGCGTGCGCAGGTCCATCACCTGCGACGATACGCGCGCGGTATCGGGGATGCGTGATCGGTGTTGGACGGTGGCCCGACGGCCGCGATGAGCTGTGCTCATGAACGAGATCGCGGATCCGGTCGTCCGGGTCGAGCAGGTGCGGGAACTCGCCGGGGACCTGGTCGTCATCCCCGACCGGCGGGTGCCGCTGGTGCCGAACATCGGGCTGGTCGGCGGCGCGGAGGCGGTGCTGGTGGTCGACACCGGCATGGGCACGGAGAACGCGGAGACCGTGCTGCGGTTCGCGACCGAGTTCGCGCGCGGGCGCAGGCTCTACGTCACGAGCACCCACTTCCACCCCGAGCACGCGTTCGGCGCACACGTGTTCGCCGGGGCGGCGACGTACCTGGTCAACCGCGCGCAGGCCGCCGACCTGACGCACAAGGGGCCTGGCTACCTGCACATGTTCACCGGCCTCGGCGAGGCCGTCGCCCGGCGCCTCGCCGGTGTCCGGCTGCCGGCACCCGACGTCGTCTACGACCGGGAGCACGACCTGGACCTCGGTGGCCGGGTCGTGCGCCTGCGGGCGACCGGCCGGGCGCACAGCAACGGCGACCAGGTGGTCACGGTGCCGGACGCGGGGGTGATGTTCACCGGTGACCTCGTGGAGGCAGGCCAGTTCGCGATCTTCCCGTGGTTCCCGCCGCACGACACCGACGTGTCCGGCACCCGCTGGCTCGCGGTCATGGCGCGGCTCGCCGGGCAGCGGCCCTCGGTGGTGGTGCCGGGGCACGGCGACATCGGCGACGCGGGTCTGCTGACCGACGTCCACGACTACCTGGCGGCACTGCGCGACGAGACGTGGCGGCGCCGCGACTCGGCCATGCCTGAGGACACGATCGTCGCGGAGGTCCGCGCCGCGATGCTCGCTCGCCACCCGGATTGGGAAGGTCGCGAGTGGATCGAGCACGGCGTTCGGTGTCTGTGCGCCGAGCACGCGTAGGTGACATTCCTCGCCGGGCGTTCCGCACGGGGTGCTTTGTCCTCGCCGGACGGGCCTCCTCGCCGGTACGCCGTGCCCGGTGCCGTGGCCGTCAACCACGGCACCGGGCTCGCGTCAGCCCGTGAGCGCGGTCAGCGCGGCGAGGTAGCCGTCGCGGTGGCCTGCCGCGTTCGGGTGGTAGGACTCGTTGAGCTTCTCCCACTCCAGGGTGGTCACCCACTCGTCGTTGCCGGAGCAGAGGGTGTGCGGGTCGAACACCGGGCGCGCGTCGAGGTAGGTGAACCCGGCCGCGCCTGCCTGCGTGGAGATCACGTCCGCGAGGGTGTCCGCCGCCGAGTTCAGCGCGGTGCGTTCCCGGTCGCTCAGTCCGATGATGCCGCAGTCGCCGCCGATCGTGTACAGCCGCGGGTAGCCGACCACCACGACCCGCGCCGAGGGCGCCGCCGCGCGGACCGCGCCGTACAGCTGGCCGAGCGCGGCGGGCAGTACCCCGGTCGCGGCGGCCTTCGCCTGCTCGACACCGTCGATGCAGTCCTGGTCGTCGAGCGTGAGGATGCAGTTCTGCAGCACGGCGACGAACCCGACGTCGTTGCCGCCGACCTGCACCGTCACGAGCGTGGTGTCGGCGGTCAGCTGCGGCACCTGCTGCGCGAGCATCTCCTGCGCGGTCGCGCCGGAGCAGGACGCCTCGGTGAACGCGACGTCCGGGTGCGCCGCCGCCCACAGCCGGGGGTAGGTGAGCGGGCCGCGGCGGCACGGGTCCTGCTCGCTGGGGTCGTCGTAGGTGTAGGTGCCCGGCGCCACGGCGTAGGAGTCGCCGAGTGCGACGTACTTGCCCGCGGCCGCCGACGCGGGCGCGGCCAGCACGGTCGCCGACACGGCGGCGGCGAGTAACGCGGGCAGGGCGAATCTGGTCATGCGCATGGCACCACTCCGTAGTAGCAGGGATGGGTCACCGGGACGCGGACGCGCCCCGACGTCGGGGAACCGCTGTGGCGGCGAGGAAGTCGGCCGCGGCGCGCACGGCGTCGCCGGTACGCAGGCGGCGGCCGATCGCCGCGGCGGCCGCGTGGTGACCGGTGGCCGGGTCGAGCACCGCGTCGACGGCGGCGGCGAGCCGGGGCGCGTCGACACGGCCGAACCGCACCCGCACGCCGGCCCCCGCGTCGACGACCTGCCCGGCGACGATCGGCTGGTCGTCCCGGATCGGCGCGAGCACCAACGGCACGCCGTGCCACAGGGACTCGCAGACGGTGCCGTGCCCGCCGTGCGACACCACCGCGTCCACTTCGGACAGCAGGGCGAGCTGCGGCACGTACTCGCGCACGATGGTCCCGGCGGGCAGCGGCACGTCGGCGAGCACGTGCCCTGGGTCGGCGATGACGCCCTGGACGCGGTCGGCGAGCAGGTGCAGCGCGGCGGCGGCCTCGGTGAGGAAGCGGGTGCCCGCATCGGTGTTCGCGGTGCCGAGGGTGACGAGCACGACCGCGCGGTCCAGGTCGATGTCCTGCCAGGGGAAGTCGGGCTCGGTGCGGCGCGGCGCGATCGCGGGGCCGAGGACGTGGATGCCGGGGCCGGTCTCGCCCACCAGCTCGCGGGCGGTGAACGCGAGCACGCCGTGCGGGGAGAACCGCGGGTCGCTCGTGCCGCCTGGTCCGTCCCGCAGCGCGGCGAGCCTGCCGGTGAGCCACGCCGCCACCTTGGGCAGCCCGGCGAGCGGGTCGACCAGTTCGGCCGAGGTGGTCGACGAGGTCACGTGCGGCACGCCGAACCGTTCCGCCGCAAGGGCTCCGGCGACGGCGTGCTGGTCGGTGAGCACGACGTCGGGGGTGAAGGTGTCGAGCGCGTGCGTCACACCGGGTGCCATGGTGATGGCGAGCGGGAGGAGGAACTCGTCCCAGAGGAACCGGAACGCGGCCGGGCCGGTGAGCTCGGGTGACCTGGCGAGCCCGCGGTCCGGCATGGCGCACGCGAAGACGCGCTGGTCGCTCCCGGCGAGGCGGTGGACCAGGTCGGGCAGCCCGGCCCAGGCGACGTCGTGGCCCCGGTTCCGCAGCTCGGCCGCGACCCCGACGAGCGGGTTGACGTGCCCGACGAGCGGCGGCACGGTGATCAGGAAGCGGCTCACGGCGCGGCCTCCGCCAGCGTGTGTTCGTGCACCCACGCCAGGATCAGGTCCCTCGTCTCCTGGGGACGTTCCACCAGCACCGAGTGCCCCTGGTCCGGCAGCACCACCGTCCGGCACCGCGCCACCTTCGCCGCCAGGTCCGGCACCTGCTCCGCCAGCCCCGACTCGTCGCCGAACAACGCCAGCAGGGGCCGGGTCAGCGCACCGAGGTCGTCGGCGATCACGCGGCTCGCCGGGACGTCCTCGGCGAGGGTGGTCGACTCGAAGATCCGGTGTGCCACTGTGGACAGTCGCGCGGTGTGGGCGCCGTAGTTGGCCGAGATCCAGCCGAACGCCTCCGCCCGCGCCAGTCGCGTCTTCGCGTCGGCCAGGCCCTCGGCCATGTGCCCGGTCCACACGGCGACCGGTGGCTCGGCCTCGATCATCGTCACCGTCGCGACCCTGGCCGGGTGCCAGGCGGAGAACGCGGTCGCGACCGTGCCGCCGAACGAGTTGCCGACCACGTGCGCGGGCCGCGTCTCGCCCAGCGCGTCGAGCAGCGCCGCCAGGTCGTCGACGAAGTCCTCCAGGCGGTACCCGGTCGCGGGGCGGTCGGTGCGGCCGTGGCCGCGCAGGTCGTACATCAGCACGTCCATGCCCGCCGTCGCGAACGCCGGGCCCAGCGTGAAGTAGTAGCTCGCCAGGCTGTCGGTGAGCAGTCCGTGCACGAACACCACCAGCGGCCGCCCGTCACCGTGCCAGGCGCCGAGCCGCGCGGCGTGCGTGGTGATGCCGCCGGTGCGCAGTCGCTCGGTCATGCGGCCGCCGCCAGTGACGCGACCACGTGGTCGACGAGCCTGCCGACGGTCAGCGCGATGATCTCGTCCAGCTCCAGCGCGCCGACGAACTCGGCGAAGTTGACGCGCTCGCCGTAGTGCGAACGCAGCGCGCCGGATAGCACGACGAGGTCGATGCTCTCCAGCTCGAGGTCGTCGTGGAACGTCGTGGCGCGGGTGATCTCGACGTCGTCGAGGCCGAGGTCGGCGCCGACCGTGCGCAACATGCCTGCGATGTCGGCGAGCACGGCCGCCGGGTCGGTGCTCAGGTCGGTGGTCATCACTGGTCTCCTTCAGGTTCGAGGGTCCACGCCACGACGTGGCCGGGCACCTCCGCGAGCCCGGCCCGGTAACTCGTCTGTCCATACTGGACGGTGAGGGTCGCGGTGGCGGCGGCGACGACCCGGAATCGCCGCGGGTCACCGCGCAGCCCGGTCCCGCACGCCTTCGCGACCGCCTCCTTGGCCGCCCAGAACCGGGTGAACCACAGGTCCGTGCCCGAGGAGCCGGCCAATTCGTCGAGCACCGCCAGTTCCTCGGCGGCACACGCCGCCTCGACCGCCGACCGCGGCCGGGTGACGACCTCCTCGATGTCGACGCCGCACGGTCCCCTGCGCGCGATCGCGACCCCGAACTCGCCGCGGTGCGCGATCGACACGGTCAGGTCGCCGACGTCGCGCCCGTACACGCCGCGCACGACCGGCCGCCCGGACGGCTCGTTGTCGACCACCAGCTCCGCGGGGAAGATCTCGCCCTCCGCCTCAGCCCACAGGACCTGCCGCACGGCGTCCTTCGCGGCGATCCGGCCGAGCAGCCACGACCGCCTGCGCCGAGGGGGCAGCGCCGCGTACGTCTCCCGTTCCGCACCGCCGAGGACGTTGCGCATGATCAGCTCGCGGGTGGCGAGGTCGGGCCAGCGTTCGCGGACCAGCGCCCAGCCACCGGATTGCACCGACGACAGCGTGAACGTGCCGGGGTACCGGTCGACCTCGCGGATGCCGGGGTCGGTGTCGAAGCGGCGGTCGGCCCAGCCGGTCAGGTCCGCCCACACCCGGCCGTCGTGCACGAGCTGCATGTCCGCGGTGAGCGTCGAGTCCGTGACCTCGGTGATCCGCACGAGGCATTCGAGGGTGGCGTCCGGACCTGGCTGGGGGCCGAAGACCCGCAGCCGCCGCAGGCCGACCGGGAACACGGTGGTGCGCTCGGTGAGCGTGGCCATGATCCAGTAGCCGAGCACCTGGCCCACGTTGTCGAGCAGCGCACCAGGCGCGGGCAGCGCGGCGAGCCGCGCCCGCACGTGCCGCGCGCCGATCGCCGTCAGCTCCCGCACGCCCTGGAACCGGGGTCCGTGGAACATCCAGCGCTCGTCGTACAGCTGCTCGGCCCTCAGCTCCGGCACCCGCTCGGTCGACGGATCGAACCGCCACGGTGGCGGTGGCTCCGGATAGCCGGCCGCGGTCTCGACGACGGCGCCGGCGCGGTCGCCGAGGGTGACCTCGGTGCGGCCGGGACCCGCGGTCCGGGTGTGGACCGGGAGGTCGGTGGCGGGGATGGCCTCGATCCACTTCGTCATGCGCGCGTCGTGCAGGGCGACCGCGACCGTGCCGGGGGCGGTGGCGAGGTCCGCGAGGTGGGTGAGGACGGTGGTGGCAGGCACGATCGGCCACCGGTCGCGGTCGTCGGGCCAGCCGGGGCGCTGCCGGAAGAAGCAGTGGTCCAGCAGGTACGGCATGGTCGCGACGTCGACCCGCAGCACGCTCGGCCGCTCCGGCGCATGTTGCCGCGCCCGCTGCGCCGGTACGGCCGTGATCAGCTCCGCCGCCACGGACGCGGTGTCCAGCAACAGGGCCGACAGCTCGGCGGCCACCGGGTAGCGGGCACCCGCCCGGCCGAGCACGCCGAGCGCGGACTCGGCCGGGACGGGTTCGGGGCGCACCGGCACGGTGCACGCTCCCCGTTCATGGGCGGGCAGCGACACCAGGGCGCCACCGAGATCGAGCCGCACGCCCTGGCTCCGTCCCACGGGAGCGGTGGGACGGGCGTGCCGGGCACCGGGCAGCGGCTCGAGGTCGGGCGCGGCGCCGTCCACCCACAGCGCGGTGACCACCCTGCGCAGCTGCGCGAGGCAGTCCCGCGCGGCCGCGTGGGCCGCGACGACGAGGTGGTCCCGGCCCGCGAGCGTGTCGCCGACCAGCGAACCCAGCTGACCGGCGCCGAGCTGGACGAACACGCGGAAACCCGCGTCGTGCATGGCTTCCGCGAGCTGCCGGAACCGCACCGGTTCGAGGAGGTGCCGCACGAACAGGTCCCGTACCGCCCATGGCTCCGGGGGGTACGGCGACGCGGTGGTCGCCGACCAGACCGGCGTGGTCGGCGGGTGGAGCGTGTACCGCTCCGCGGCGGCGCGGATCGGGCCGACGTAGGGCGCGAGCATCGGGGTGTGGAAGCCGGACCGGAACGGCAGGACCTGCCCGAGCACCCCGCGCCCGCGCAGGGTGGTCACGAGTGCCTCGACGGCGTCCTGCGGCCCGCACACCATCGACTGGTTCGGCGCGTTGTCGTGGGACAGCACGACATCCGTGCGGTCCCCCAGTTCCGCCAGTACCGTGTCGGCCGGCACGCCGAGCGCGGCGAACACGACACCGGGCACCCGCAGCGCGTCCGGGTCGAACCCGGCCAGGAACGCGTCGACCTCCTCGGTGCGGTGGAGGCCGCCGCACGCCATGGCTGTCCACTCGCCGACGCTGTGCCCGGCGACCGCGTCGGGCACGATCCCCAGGCGCCGCAACGCGGTGTCGAGGACCCGGCCGAGCTGGAACACCGCACGCCCGTGCCTGCCGACGTCACCGACCACACCGCCGCTCCCGCCCACGCCCCATGGCAGACCGAACGCGGCCGCGAGCCCGTCGACGTTCGGCTCGAACTCCGCTTCCAGCCCCGGGAACAGGAACGCGATCCGCCCGCCCAGTGGCGCGGGGCTGAACCACACGTCGCCCCGGCCGCGCCACGGGGTGCCCTTCGCGACCGCCTTGCGTGCCAGTGCCAGGCGGCGCGGGGTCGGGTCGACGACGCCGAGCCGCACCGGGTCGGTGACCGTCGTGCGTTCGTCGAGTCCGGCGGCGAGCACGTCGGTGTCGGACTCGTCGAGCAGCGCGGCGAGCGTGCCGCGGTCGGGGGCCGCGAGCCGCAGCACCCGCTCCGGTTCGGTCACGACGGCCGGTCGCCGGGCGGGCGCGTCGAGCACGACGTGCGCGTTCACGCCGCCGAACCCGAACGCGTTGACCCCAGCGCGGCGAGGTGCGCCCGCGGGCCACGGGCGAGCGGTGGCGAGAACCGAGAACCGGGTGGCGGCCAGCGCCGGGTTGGGGTCCTCGCAGTGCAGGGTCGGGGGGAGCACTCCGTGGTACAGCGCCAACGCGGCCTTGACCAGTCCCGCGACCCCGGCGGCGGGCATGGTGTGGCCGATCATGGACTTGACCGACCCGATCGCGGCGCGCTCGCCGGTCGCCGGTCCGAACACCTCGGCGATCGTGCGGAGTTCCGCGGCGTCACCGGCGGGGGTGGCGGTGCCGTGGGCTTCGAGGAGGCCGATCGAGTCCGGTGCGGCCGGGTCGAGCCCGGCGGCGGCCCACGCCTGCCGCACCGCGCGCACCTGGCCGCCGGGGTCGGGGTTGACGAGGCTCGCGGTGCGCCCGTCGCTCGCCACGCCGGTGCCCGCGATGACCGCGTACACCCGGTCACCGTCGCGTTCGGCGTCGCTGAGCCGTTTCAGGACCACGACGCCGGTGCCCTCGCCGATGAGCACGCCGTCGGCGTCGCGGTGCAGCGGCCGGATCCGTTCGCTGCGGGACAGCGCGCCGAGGCGGGAGAAGACGCTCCACAGCGTGATGTCGTGGCAGTGGTGCACTCCGCCCGCGAGGACCACGTCGCAGCGCCCGGAGTCCAGCTCCCGCACCGCGTGGTCCACGGCGACCAGCGACGACGCGCACGCGGCGTCCACCGTGTACGCGGGGCCGCGCAGGTCGAGCCGGTTCGCCACGCGGGACGCGGCGAGGTTGGGCACGAGGCCGATGGCGGACTCGGGGCTGGCGTGATCGTCGAAGGCGTCGCGGACCCGGTCGAGCTGGGCCTCCGTGAGGTCCGGCACGAGTTCCCGCAGCGTGCGGACGACCTGGCTCGCGGTGCGGACCTGCTGGTCGAGGCGGACGAGCCCGGGGGTGAGGTAGCCGCCGCGACCGAGGATGATGCCCGCGCGCTGCCGGTCCGCGGGCAGCGCGCCGCCCGCGTCGGCGATGGCGGCGGCCGCGACCTGCAGGGCGATGAGCTGGTCGGGTTCGGTGCCGGGGACCGAGTTGGGCATGATGCCGAACCGGGTGACGTCGACCGCCGCGTCGACGAACCCGCCACGGCGGCAGTAGACCCGGTCCGGGTAGTACTCGGCGTCCCACCGGTCGCCGGGGACCTCACGGATGGCGTCGACGCCATCGACGATGTTGCGCCAGTAGGTGTCGAGGTCCGGCGCCCCCGGGAAGAGCACCGACATCCCGACGATCGCGACCGGTGTCACGGCGGTCACCAGCCTGACGCGGTGTACACGACCGCGTGCGTGTCCGGTGCGCCCCAGGCGAGTTCCCGCAGCAGCGCGAGCGGTCCCTCGTCGGGGTCGATGAGCTTGATGCCGCGCGCGACGTAGGAGCGCATCAGCTCCGGCGTCACCATGCCACCGTTGGTCTCCCCGGCCGCCCACGGTCCCCAGTGGACGGTCAGCCCGCGGCGGTCCGGGGTGGACCAGCGGCGGCCGAGTGCCTCGAGCGCGTCGTTGGCGGCGGCGTAGTCGGACTGGCCGCGGTTGCCGAGCGCGGCGGCGATGCTGCCGAACAGGACCGCGAACCTCGGCCGGCCTTCCTGGAGTGTGCCGACCGTGTCGAGGAGTGTCGCCGCACCGTCCACTTTGGTGCCGAAGACCCGGCGGAACGACTCGACGGTCTTGTCGGCGACGAGCTTGTCCTCGATGATCCCGGCGGCGTAGACGACGCCGTCGAGCCGGCCGTGGTCGGCGTGGACCCGTTTGACGGTGGCACGCAGGGCTTCCGCGTCGCGCACGTCGACGCAGTGGTAGCGCACCTCGCTGCCGAGTTCTTCGAGAGTCGCGATCGTGCCCGCGACCTCCTGCCCGGCGAGCGCGGCGGCGACGGCCCGCTCGATCTCGGCCGGTGCGGTCATGCCCGCGTCGATGAAGGCCTTCCGCAGTTCGTCGCGGGTGCCGGTGGTGGGGTCGGCCGGCTGGGGCGTGCGGCCGACCAGCTCGATCCGGCACCGCGCGGCCGCGGCGAGGGTGCGGGCGAACCGGGCGGTGATGCCGCGGGCGCCGCCGACGAGGAGGACGACGGAGTCGCGGCCGAGCCCGGCGGCCCGCGCTTCGGCGGCACCGTCGCCGGCCGGTCCCGCGCCGGTGGCACCGAGGGTGCCGAGCCCGACAGGCCGCAGGCGCAGGACGGCCCTGGCTTTGTCATGCAGGACAACGGGTTCGCCGGTGGGTGCGGCGAGTTCCGCGACGATCGCGGTGGCCGGGTCGGCGGTCTCGACGAGGGTCACGGTGGTGTCCGGGTACTCGCGGGCGACCGACCGGAAGAAGCCGCGGAGCCCGGTGGGTGCGCCGGGTGCCTGGACGCCGAGCAGCCGCTTCGGTCCGCGGGCGAGCACCTGCTGGAAGAGCGGGAACGCCTCGGGCAGCGGCTCGTCACCGGCGAGGTAGACGACCGTGTCGGCGGTGTCGTTGACGGTGGCTCCCGCAGTTCGCAGCGCGTCGGCGAGTTCGACAGCCGGTCCGTCGCGGAGCACGGTGACGGTGGTGTCCTCGGGCAGTGCGTCGTCCGTGGCCGGCACCTCCTCGGCGACCAGTTCGAGCCGCTCCGGCGCGACGACCGAGCCGTCGCCCTCCTCCTGCGGCCCGTCGAGCAGAGCGACGATGGCGGCGGCGGTGCGGGCGGCACCGAACGACTCCACGTCCCCGGCCGCCAACCCGAGACGTGCGGCCAGCTCTCCCGCGATCTCCGTCCGCTTGATGGAGTCGATGCTCAGGTCCGCCTCCAGATCCAACTGGGGATCGATCATCTCGGCGGGGTAACCGGTCCGCTCCGCGATCACCGCGAGCACGGTGTCCAGCACGGACTCCTCGACGGGCTCGGGTACCACCACGGGAGACGGTGCGAGAGCGGGCGCCGGCACCGGTGCCGGCGCCGGTACCTGCGCGCCGCCGAGGTAGCTCATCAGCACGTCCCGCTGCGCGGCGACCAGCTCGCGGCTGCTGCGGAGGAACTCGGCGACGAGGGCGTCGGACGACTGTTGCGACATGACCAACTCCGGGACTCGACGGGCAGGTTGCAGAGCACCGGGAACGACCGCACCGTCCACCCGGCGGACCAGCTGCCCGTCGACCGTCCAGGCCGGCGGATCGGGCAGCGGCACCACGTTCGGATCACGCACGTCCCGGCCCGCGAACAGCGGCCCGGTCCGCAGGTCCACCCCGGCCACGGCGAGCCGGGCGACGGCGGTCAGCAGCCCCGCGAGCCCGGGCCGCTCCTCCAGCGCGACTGTCTTGTGTGGACGGTCGCCGAGGGTGGCCAGGACCAGCCCGCTCAGCACGCGACCGGGACCGACCTCGACGAAGGTGCGAATGCCTGCGTCGTACATGGCACCGACCTGGTCGGCGAACCGCACGGGCGCACCGATCTGGGCGGCCAGCTCGGCCCGCACGTCAGCGGGATAGGGCGCCGCGGTCCGGTTCGACCACACCGTCAGCTCGGGCGGCCGCACGTCGAGCCCGGCCAGCGTCTCGGCGAACACGGCACCGGCCCCTGCGACGAGCGGACTGTGGAACGCACACGCGACGGGGATCGGCCTGGCCGTCAACCCGGCGGCCCGCAACGCCTCCACCGCCGCGGCGACCGCCGCGCCCGACCCGGAGATGACGGTCTGCTGAGGGGAGTTGAGGTTGGCGAGAACAACGGGGAGATCGTGGAGAAGGGACCCGATCGTCGCTTCGTCGGCGGTGACCGCGGCCATCGTGCCCGGGTCGCCGTCGCGGACCGCCGCCAGGATCGCCGACGCGCGGGCCGCGCTCGCCGCGGGCAGGTCGGCGGGGTCCAGCGCGCCCGCCACCGTCAACGCCACCAGTTCGCCGTAGCTGTGGCCCGCCACCGCGTCCGGGCGGATGCCCAGCCCCGCCAGCACCTCCGCCGCCGCCAGTTCCACCATCCCCAGCACGGGCTGGGCCACCGCCGTGTCCGTCACCCGGGCCTGCTGTGCGGCGGCCGTGTCCGCGTCGAACGCCGTCGGCGGGTACAGCGCCCCGGCCCACCGCGCATCCAGGTGCCGGTGCAGCTCCGGGAACGCGACGAACAGCTCCGCCAGCATCCCCGGCCGCTGACTCCCCTGCCCCGGGAACAGGAACGCGACGCCACCGCCGACGGGCGTCCGCACGAACAACCCCGCCGCCGGGTCGTGCTCACCCGCCGCCGCACGCGTGAGCAGAGCCGTCAGCTCCGCCAGTGACGACGCCACCACCGCGATCCGCACCGGGTCGCCGCGTTCGGCCGCCAGGTCGCTGCGCCGGGACGCGCTCGCCGCCAGGTCCCGCAGCCGCACGCCGTCCCCGGCCGGCCCCAGCAGCGCCTCGGCGGCCCGGCGTGCGGTGTCGTCGTCCTGACCGCGGAACGTGAACAACTCCGCGGGCCACTCGTCGAGTGCGTGCGCCGCGGGTGCCTGTGCGTGCGCTCGCAACACCACGTGGAAGTTGGTGCCCCCGAACCCGAACGCGCTCACCCCGGCGATCCGCCGCGCCGGTTCGGCCACCCACGGACTGGCCGACGTGTGGAACACGAACGGGCTGTCCTGGCCCCACGCCGCGTTCGGCGACGTCAGGTTCCTCGTCGGCGGCACCACCCCGTGGTGGACGGCGAGGGCCGCCTTGATCAGGCCGGCCAGCCCCGCCGCGCACTTCGTGTGCCCGATCTGCGACTTCACCGACCCCAGCGCGCACGAACCCGGCGACGCACCCGCGGCACCGAACACGTCGGTCAGCGTCGCCAGTTCGGTGCGGTCGCCGACGACCGTCCCGGTGCCGTGCGCCTCGACCAGCCCCACCTCCGCCGGTGACACACCCGCGTTGCGGTAGGCGCGGGTCAGCGCGGCCCGCTGGCCCTCCGGCCGCGGCGCCGTGAGGCCCAGCGCACGGCCGTCGCTCGCGCTGCCGACGCCGTCGATCACCGCGTAGATCCGGTCGCCGTCGCGTTCGGCGTCGGCCAGTCGCTTCAGCACCACGCACGCCACGCCCTCGCCAAGCGCGATGCCGTCCGCCGCCGCGTCGAACGTGGCCGAGCGGCCGGACGGGGAGAGCGCGTGGACCGACGAGAACAGCAGGTAGTCGTTGATGCCGTTGTGCAGGTCGGCGCCGCCGCACAGCACGAGGTCGCTGGTGGCGGCCGTCAGCTCCTTGCACGCCACGTCGACCGCGGTCAGCGACGACGCGCACGCCGCGTCGACCGTGTAGTTCGCGCCGCCCAGGTTGAGCCGGTTCGCGATCCGGCCCGCGATGACGTTCGCGAGCATGCCTGGGAACGAGTCCTCGGTCAGCTCCGGCAGCTGCTCCGCGAGCCCGTCCGGCAGCGAGCCGAGGTAGCCGGGCAGCACCGTCCGCAACGTGGTCGCGTTCGACAGGTCGCTGCCCGCCTCCGCACCGAACACCACCGACGTGCGGTCGTGCGCGGCGTCGGCGTACCCCGCGTCCGTGAGCGCACGCCGCGCCGCCTCCAGCGCGAGGAGCTGCACCGGCTCGATGTGCGCCAACGAGGCGGGCGGGATGCCGTAGCTCAGCGGGTCGAACGGGATCTCCGGCAGGAACCCGCCCCACCTCGACGGGGTGCGATCACCTGCCTCGTCACCGCTGCCGAAGTAGACGGACGGGTCCCAGCGGTGTGCGGGCACCTCGGTCACGGAGTCCGTGCCCGCCACCACGTTCGCCCAGTACGTCGCGAGGTCCGGGGCGCCGGGGAACATGGCCGACATACCGACGATCGCGATCCGCAACGGTTCTGGCGACGGCTCGGCCGCCGGTTCGTCGCGCAGCTGCACCGCCCGCCGGGTGAAGAACGCCGCCGCGCCCTCGGTCACCGACCGGTGCAGCGCGGCGACCGTCGTGACGCGATCCCGCAGCACGGCGACCTCACCGGCCATGAACATGCCCTCGGCGGCCTGCCGGTCCTCGCCGACCGCACGCAGCTCGTCGCCGACGCGCTCGATACCCTTGCTGGCCACGCGAAGCCGCCCGATGTTGAGCTGTTCGAGCCGCTCCCACACCTCCCGCTCCGGCACCCCGTCCGCACGCAGCGCGGCGGCCGTGCGCGCGAAGTCGGCGGTGAACCCGCTGTGGACGCACCGGGTCGCGTGGCCCGGCGCGGTCTCGAGCAGGTCGGTCCGCGCGGCGGCGACGACCTGGCGCTGGAACAGCGGCCGGATCGCGCCGGACGCGACCGCCTCCTCGGTGAACAGGTACGCGGTGCCCATGAGCACCCCGACCTCGACGCCGGCACGGACGAGGGGCGCGGCCATCGCGGCGATCATCGCGACGGACACCTCGTCGTGCACGCCGCCCGCGAACAGCACCGCGGGCGGCGTGCCTCCCTCTTCCACGTGCCCCCGAACCACCTCGAGCTGGCTCTGCCAGAGAGGAAAGCTGTTGCGCGGCCCCACGTGCCCGCCGCACTCGGCGCCCTCGAACACGAACCGGCGCGCACCGGCGGCGAGGAACTGGCGCAGCAGCCCGGGTGACGGCACGTGCAGGTAGGTGGTGATGCCGTCGGCCTCCAGCGCGGCGGCCTGCGCGGGACGGCCGCCCGCGATGATCGCGTGGGTCGGCCGCAGCTCCCGCACCACGTCGAGCTGCGCGGTGCGGATCTCCTCGGCCGCGAACCCGAGGATGCCGACGCCCCACGGCCGGTCGCCGAGCAGCTCCCTGGTGCGGGTGAGCACGTCGCGCGTCTGGTCCGCTGTGGACAGTGCGAGCGCGAGGAACGGCAGCCCGCCCTCGCCCGCGACGGCGGCGGCGAACGCGGGCTGGTCGCTCACGCGGGTCATCGGCCCCTGCGCGACGGGCAACGCGGTACCCAGCGCCGGGCCGCCGGTGGTCAGCGCGTCGGCGGGTGCCTGGTCGGCGACCGCGGCACGCACCGCGGCCCGGATGCCGCGCACGGCGGCGCCGACCGAGGGCCAGCGGGTCGCGAACGACGTGGCGAGCCCGACGTCCTGCCCGGCCGGGAGGTCGCCCCGCCCGCGCCGCAGTACCCGGAACCCGTGGCGCACCTCGGTTTCCGACCCGTCAAGGCCGCGGAGCGCGCCGGTCGCGGCCGTGGGGAGCCCGGCGTCGGCGTACAGCGCGAACTGGGTGTCGAGCACGACCCCGGCCGCGCCACCGACGACCGCGGCGGCCGCGGTGTCCGGCCCGATGCCGCCCCACGCCCACACCGGCACGCCGATCCCGGGGTCGGCGAGCAGCTGCTGCAGGAGCACGAACGTGCCCAGTTCCCCTGTCACACCACCGCATTCGGCGCCGCGGGCGAGCAGCCCGGCCGCGCCCGCGGCGACCGCGGCCCGCGCGGCGGCGACCGAGCCGACCTCGGCGAGGACGGTCCGGCCGGGGAACTCGGCGGCGGCGCGGCCGGGGTCGGCGAGCAGGACGACGTGCGCGGACTCCGGCAGCTCGCCGAACGTCACACCGGGCCGGATCCGCACCCCGAACGGGTGCGGTGACCAGGCGGCCGTGCGGTCGAGGAGTTCACCCGCCCGCCGGGCGTCGCCGGCGGGGAGTTCGAGCACCCCGAGCGCGCCCGCGGCGGTCGCGGCGGCGGTGAGACGGGGTGATGGCTGGTGCACAGGGTTGACGACGATGACAAGCCCGCGTGCGGAAGTGACGTCGTTCTCGCGGTGAAGCATCAGCACTCCCGACAAGCACGATGGATGACGGTGCGTACTCAACTGACAGCGGGCAGGAACGGTCAACCAACGAAAGGACCGCCACCAGATGGGCGAGCACGGGCGCAGACGCACCGCGCACCACCGCGCGCACGCTCTGAGCAGTGCGTTCTCCCGACCGTCACCCGAGCGGGGAGGAACGGGTGCCGCCAACCGTCCCACACCACCTGTCGCCTTTCACGTTCGCGAACCGAATTCCCCGTGTTCCCGGTTGTCATCTGATTGCGTGACACTCGCGCCGCATTGTCAATTCCGCTTGAATTGGGCATTAATGCGACTGGAGGACCGGCCCGGTCCAGCGCGTTCGCCACCACCACCGCGGCACGAGCCGTATTCCAGGATTCCCCGGCAGGAACGGCGTGGCTATTTTCGCCTTGTCGCCTCGGCTCAATCCCGGCGTCGGTGCTCGCGCGTACTCGCAGGAGGGACAACATGATCGGGTTCAGCACCGCCCCCAGCACGACGGTCGACAGCAGGGGCGGCACGTGCATGTACTCGCAGATCGACACGCTGCGCGCGCAGGGACCCGCGGTCGCCGCCGAGTTCCCGGAGGGCTTCCGCGCCTGGGTCGTCACCCGAGGCGAGGTGGTGCGGCGGCTGCTGCCGCACCCCGGGGTGTCGCGCGACCTGAAGAAGAACGTGCCCGGCTACGAGCCCGGTGAGGTCAAGTGGCTGTCGCCGTGGGTGGACGTGGAGTCGATGTCCACCGCCGAGGGCCGCGAGCACCAGCGGCTGCGCGAGCTGGTGGCGCCCGCGCTGACCCCGGAGCGGATCGACGCGATGCGCCCGCGCCTGGAGGAGATCGCCGCGAACCTGCTCGACGACCTCGAGACCCGGCCCCCGGACGAACCCCTTGACCTGCACACCGCGTACTCGCAGCAGCTGCCGACGCGGCTGCAGTGCGACCTGTACGGCGTGCCGGAAGACCTGCGGCCGGAGGTGCTGCGGATCCTGCGCGTGGTGCTCAACACCGACAACGTGCCGGCGGAGGAGTCGGCGGCGGTCTTCACCGACATGAACGTCGCGATGCGCACGCTGATCGACCTGAAGCGCCGCGAGCCTGCCGACGACCTGACGAGTTTCCTGCTCGCCGCCCGCCTCGACGGCGAGGCGCCGCTGAGCGAGCAGGAGCTGGTGGACATGCTGTTCCCGCTGATCGGTGACGGCAGCCAGACCACGGTGTCGCTGATCGACCACACCGTGCGCGAGCTGCTCGCCAACCC
Organism: Actinophytocola algeriensis; assembly: GCF_014203735.1. Classification (GTDB taxonomy): domain Bacteria; phylum Actinomycetota; class Actinomycetes; order Mycobacteriales; family Pseudonocardiaceae; genus Actinophytocola; species Actinophytocola algeriensis. Next base: position 165,814 of record NZ_JACHJQ010000006.1, read on the forward strand.
GGACCAGCTGAAGACCGTGCTGGCCGACCCGTCCCGCATCGACCGCGAGAACGAGGAACACATCGCGTTCGGCGCGGGCCCGCACTTCTGCCCCGGTGCCCGGCTCGCCCGGCTCGCGGCGCACGTCGCCGTGCCCGCGTTGTTCGCCAGGTTCCCCGACCTCGCGCTCGCCGTCGCACCGGACGAGGTCCGGTCTCCGCACTCGTTCATCGCGAACGACGTCGCCGCGCTGCCGGTGGTGTTGCGGCATCGCGCGGTGAAGGCCGCGTGAACATGACCGACAGCCCGGCAGCCCGCACCCGCCGGTTGCTCGACGAAGCGAGATACCTGTCGCTCGCGACCGTGTCCACCGACGAGCACCCGTGGTCGGCGGTGCTCCAGTACGCGTGGCTCGCCGACCCGCTGCGGTTCCTGTTCGGCTCGGCCACGCAGTCGCGGCACAGCATGGACATCGCGGCCCGCCCACTGGTCAGCGGCTCGCTGTTCACCTCGGGCGGCGCGCTGATGGCGGTGGACGGCGCGCAGTTCGCGGGCGTGTGCCGTGAACTGTCCACAGAGGAGGTTGAGCTGTACCACGCGACGTTCTACGACGCGGTGCTGCCCGACGCCGCTGACCGTGCCGAGTGGACACTCCCGGTGTCGGCGCTGGTGGCTCCGGCTCCGCACCGGCTGTACCTGGTGGAGGTCGAGCAGTGGTGGCTCGTCGACACTCGCACGTGGGCGGAGGACCGCATCGACCGGCGCGCCGAGGTGCCGCTGTCCGCGCTGTCTGGCATGTAGGGCTGGTCCGCAAGGGGTCTTCAACCGACGCGTCTGCGGACCAGTGCCATGTCCTCTTCTGGCAGGGCGTCGGCTACCAGGAGGCGGGGCAGCAGGTCGGGGGCGGTGGTGAACGCGCGGAACGCCAGCGCGACGGTCACGTCGTGGTCGGGTCGGTGCACCACCTCGATCGGGTCGCCCGCGCGGATCTCGCCGGGTTCGAGCACGCGGAAGTAGGCGCCCGGTTCGGCCGCGGCGGTGAAGGTCTTGATCCAGCCGCGCTCGGCCATCCAGCCCTGGAACGTGCCGCACGGGGTGCGTGGGCACGACACCTCGAGCAGCAGGTCGGGGCCGACTCGCCACCGCTCGCCGACCAGTGCCGCGTCCACGTCGACGCCGAGTGTGGTCAGGTTCTCGCCGAACACGCCGTCGGACAGTGGTTTGCCCAGTCGTTCGGCCCAGCGGTCGAGGGCTTCGCGCGAGTAGGCGTACACGGCCTGGTCGTCGCCGCCGTGGTGGGCGATGTCGTACACCCGGTCGCCCGCGAGCCCGACGGCACCGGTGCCCTTCGGTCCTGGTGCGTGCACCGCGACCGGGCCTGGCACGGGCCTCTTGTCGATCCCCGTGGTGCCGGAGGTCTTCCACGGGTTTTCCCTCGGCACGCCGATGTTCACTGACTTGAGGACGGGCATACCCGGCGATGCTAGGCGAGGCCGTCGGCCAGGGCATCCCAGAATGCGTCTTCCAGGGCGCTCACGATCCGGGCGGTCCGCACGGCCTCGTCGGCGTCCTCGCCGTTCGCGAGCCCCGCCGCGACGACCGCCATCGCCTGGTCCAGCAGTTCCGGTGGGGTCTCCGAGAAGAACAGGAAGTGGCCGACCGCTTCCTCGGACAACCCGTACTCCGCCCGCAGCGCGGCCGCCACCCGCGCGTACGTGCCACCCGACTCGTCCACGTTCGCCAGCAGTGCCAGCGCCATCGCGCTGCTCGGCCCGGACACCGCCACCTGTGTCAGGTACGCGGGGTAGGCCTGCGCGAGCGGCACCGGCTCGTACGCCGCCAACTCGGCCGCGCCCATGCCGACCGCGGCCGCGAAGTCGTCCAGCAGCCGCAGCGCCTCCGCCTCGCCCTGGGCGAGGGTGAGGTACAGGTCGCCGGCGGGCGCGGCCGGGAACCGGGACGCGAGGATGGCCTGGCTGCGCCGGTCGCTGCCGACCAGCCGGTACAGCTCCGCCGCGAGCCACCGCAGCCGCTCCTCGGGCACCGCACCCGTCTCAAGCAGGTCGACAAAGCGGTTGCGCGAGGCGTGCTTTGCGATCTCGGTCCGCGCGCGCGAGACGATGTCGGTCATCCATCGATACCAGCACCGGGTATACCCGCCTGTCCAGGGGTGCGAGTGCGTTGCGAGTGCACTACCAGTGTGGTGCAAGGCGTTGTTGCCAGAGTCGGGCTTAGTCACCAGTACCGGTTCCATACCCATACCCCCATAGGGTACGCTCGGTCCACTGTCAGTCAGCCGAGAGTCACGAAGGGAACTCCGATGTCCTCTGCGAACACGTCCTCCGGGCCGCGAGCCGGTCGCAGGGAGTGGCTGGGACTGGGCCTGCTGGTACTTCCCTCCCTGCTCCTGTTCATGATGCTGACGATCCTGTTCCTGGCGATCCCGCACATCGCCAAGGATCTCAACCCCAGCAGCACCGAACTGCTGTGGATCCTCGACATCTACGGCTTCACCATGGCCGGTTTCCTCGTCGCCATGGGCACACTGGCCGACAAGATCGGCCGCAGGCGGCTGCTGATCATCGGCGCCGCGGTGTTCGGGCTCGTGTCGGTCCTCGCCGCGCTCACCGACGACCCGGCCCTGATGATCCTGTGGCGCGCGATCCTCGGCGTCGCCGCGGCCACGCAGATGCCCTCGACACTGGGCCTGATCTTCTCCATGTTCCACAACGCGAAGCAGCGCGGCATCGCGATCGGCGTGTGGGCCGCCAGCATCTCCGCCGGTGTCACGCTCGGCCCGATCGTGTCCGCCGTCCTGCTCGAGGCGTTCTCGTGGCGGGCGACGTTCCTGGTCGCGGTGCCGATCATGGCGATCGTGGTGATCGGTGCCCCGCTGGTGCTGCCCGCCCACACCGACTCGTGGGGTTCGAAGCTCGACCTGCTGTCCGTCGGCCTGCTGCTCGCCACGCTCCTGCCGTTCATCTACGGCGTGAAGACCCTCGCCAAGGACGACTCGCTCGGCGTCGCGCTCGGCACCATCGCGGCCGGGATCGCGTTCGGCGCCTGGTTCGTGGTGCGGCAGCTGCGGATCGAGTCACCACTGCTCGACGTGCGCCTGTTCGCCAACCGCACCGTCTCCGGCGCACTCGGCGTGTTCATCCTCGCCGCGGCGGGCATGGGTGGCGTCTACCTGATGTTCACGCAGTACCTGCAGCTGGTCGCGGCCCTGTCCCCGCTGCGGACCGCGCTCGCCATCCTGCCGGCCGCGGTGCTCCTGGTCGGTGTGTCGCTGGTGTCGCCGGTCCTCGCGCGGCGGGTGAGCCCTGGCATCATCATCGGGGTCGGCCTCGTCGTCCAGGTGGTCGGCTACCTGATGCTCACGCAGGTCGAGAGCACGGCCGGGCTGCCGCTGCTGATCGCGGGCTTCATCGTGCTGTACCCGGCGGTGAACCCGGCCATGGCGCTCACCACCGACATGATCGTCGGCGCGGTGCCGCCGGAGAAGGCCGGTGCGGCGTCGGGTCTGTCGACCACCGCGAACGACCTTGGCATCTCGCTGGGCATCGCCCTGATCGGCAGCATCGGCGTCGCCGTGTACCGCGGCGAGATCACCGGCACCCTGCCGGGTGGCCTGCCCGAGGAGACCACCGCGGCGGCACGCGACAGCCTCGACGGCGCGGTGTCGGCGGCGAGCGGCCTGTCCCCGGACGTCGCCACGACGGTGCTGGAGCCCGCACGGGCCGCGTTCACGAGCGGTCTCAACCTCGGCGCGCTGGTCGCCGCGGTGATCGCCGCGGCAGGTGCGGTGCTGGCGTTCGCCCGGCTCCGCCAGGTGCCGCCGACCGGCGCCCCCGCACCCGCGGAGTCCACTCAGGACCGGGAAGTCGAGACAACGTAAGGCAAACAGCGGAGGGACGCCTCGTGTCTACTGTGGAGAGCTTCGGCGGTGCGCTGTTCAGCGGCCGGTTCCGGCCGGACCTGCTGGACCCGCCGCCGGGGCCCCGGCTCGACGCGGACAGCGAGGCGTTCCTCGCGCGGCTGCGCGACTTCTGCACCGGCAAGGTCGACAGCACCCAGATCGAACGCGAGAACCGGATCCCCGACGAGGTCATCGCCGGGCTGAAGGACATCGGCGCGTTCGCCATCAAGCTCCCGCGCGAGTACGGCGGTCTCGGCCTGCCAGGGCTCTGCTACCTGCGTGCGCTGATGATCGTGAACACCACCCACTCCGCGCTCGGTGAGCTGCTGGCCGCGCACCAGGCGATCGGCCTGACGCAGCCGGTCCTGCTGTTCGGCACCGACGAGCAGAAGCGGGCGTTCCTGCCGAGGTGTGTGCGGGAGATCTCCGCGTTCACCCTCACCGAGCCCGACATCGGCAACGACCCGTTCCGCATGCGCACCACCGCCGTGCGCTCGGCCGACGGCTCGTACCGGCTCAGCGGGCTGAAGTCGTGGGTCACCAACGGGGTCCTGGCCGACCTGATCGTCGTGCTGGCGATGGTGCCGGACGCGGGCATGACCGCGTTCGTGGTCGAGGCCCGCTCCCCCGGCGTCACGGTGGAGCACCGCGGCGAGTTCCTGGGCCTGCGTGGGCTGGAGAACGGGGTGCTGCGGTTCCATGACGTGGTCGTGCCGCCGGGTCACCGGATCGGGCCGGAAGGGCAGGGCCTGCAGGTCGCGCTCGCGGCCCAGGACACCGGCAGGCTGTCGCTGCCCGCGGTGTCCGCGGCGGCGGCCAAGTGGAGCCTGAAGATCGCCCGCGAGTGGTCCCGCGTGCGTGTCCAGTGGGACAAGCCGATCGGCGAACACGAGGCGGTGGCCGCGAAGATCTCGTTCATCGCGGCCACGGCGTTCGCGCTGGAGGCCATGGTCGAGGTGACCGGCAGGCACGCGGACGCGGGCGCCGACACGCACGTGGAGGCGGAGCTGGCGAAACTGTTCGCGTCGGAGAAGACGTGGCAGGTGGCCGACGAGCTGCTGCAGATCCGCGGTGGTCGTGGCTATGAGACGGCGGAGTCCGCCTCGGCTCGCGGTGAACGCGGTGTGCCGGTGGAACAGCTGCTGCGGGACGTCCGCATCGGCCGCATCTTCGACGGTTCGACCGAGGCCCTGCGCGGCTTCATCGCACAGGAGGCGCTGGGGCTTGCTCCGGCTACCGCGGACCCGGTGGCGTTGGAGGGGCCGTTGGCGCCGCACCTGCGGTTCGTGGAGCGCACGTGTCGCAGCGTCGCCCAGCACTTCGCGCACGGCAGGACCCGCTGGGGCACGGAACTGGAGGAACGGCAACTGTTCCTGGGCCGCCTGGTGGACATCACGGCCGAGCTGTACGCCATGAGCGTGAGCTGCGTGTACGCGAAGGAGACCGCTGCCACCGAACTGGCGGACGCGTTCTGCCACCAGGCCCGTCTGCGCATCGCGGAGTTGTTCGGCCGCCTGTGGAGCAACACCGACGACCACGACCGCGCCGTGGCCCGGGGTGTGCTCGGGGACCGCTACACGTGGCTGGAGGACGGCATCCTGGATCCGTCGATCGAGGGGCCTTGGATCGCCGAGCCTGCGCTGGGTCCGTCCGAGTTGGAGAACCTGCACCGTCGGGTGGTGTGATTCGGTGGTGGGGTTTGTCCTCGCCGGACGGGCAGGTCTCCGGGGTGGCGGGGGCCTTGTTTTGGTTGCGTTGGGTGCGGGTCTCCCTGGTAGGCGGCTTTCGCCACCGTTGGGCTTTGCCCGCTTTCGCTTTTGCCCGCGTGGGTTGACCCCGCTTTGGGGGCGGGCTGTGCTTGATTGCCGCGAAAGGCGCGTTCAGGGCACTGGGCGTCCCTAACGCGCCTTTCGCAGCACCAGTCGTGTCGGTAACGCGCCTTTCGCGGCAGAAGTTGGCTGTCTGTGCGCGCGCCTCGATCAGACTGGCGTGGCCTTGATCATCGACAGCGGACCGGCTGCCTTCAGGGCCACCGACTCCACCGAGAAGCCCGTTTCCGCGAGCAGGGTGCGGAAGTGGCTCTCCGTACGCTCGCGGCCGCCGGAGTTCACCAGCATGTTCATGTCCGTGTAGAACGGGATCGGCTCGCCGGGGGCGGCGGTCTCCGGCAGCACCGACCCCACGATCAGCAGCGTCGCGTCCTCGGGGATGTGGGCGCGGACGGTGCGCAGGATCGCCTTCGCGGGCCCGTCGTCCCAGTCCTGGAAGACGCTCTTGATGATGTACAGGTCACCACCGTCGGGCACGGCTTCGAAGAAGTCGCCCGGTACCACCGTGGTGCGCTCCGAGAGCCCAGCGGCGGCCAGGACGGACGCGGCCTGCGCCACGCCGGCCGGACTGTCGAACACCACACCGGAAAGGCCCGGGTTGGCGCGCAGGATCGCCGACACGAGGGTGCCGTCGCCGCCGCCGATGTCCACCACCTTGCGCACGCCGGAGAAGTCGTACGCCGCCGCGATGTGGCCTGCCGCGATGCGGGACTCCTGGCCCATCGCGACGTTGAACAGCTCCGACAGCTCGGGCAGGTCCGCGAGGAAGGCGTAGATGTTCTTGCCGAACACGTGGTCCCACGCCGCCTCACCGGTGCGGACCGCGTGGGCAAGGCCCTGCCACGCGCTGAAGTGCGACTCGTGGGTGAACATGCGCGTGAACGCGTAGAGCGAGTCCGGCGAGTCGGTGCGCAGGAGGTCGCCGACCTCGGTCAGGCCGAACGTGCCGGGGGTCGGCTCGGTGGTGAGGCCGACCGACGCGAGCAGGCGCAGCAACCGGCGCAGCGACGGCTCGTGCGTGCCGGTCGCGGCAGCCAGTGCCGTGCTCGTGTCCACACCGGAGTGGATGAGGTCGGCGAGGCGCAGTTCGGCGGCGAGGCCCAGCGCGTGCGCGTGCATGTAGCCGCCGATCTTCTCGATCAGCGCGGCGCGGTTGCGCAGCTTCACCGCGGCGTCGGCGGGAACTGTGCTGGTCATGATGGAGCACCTTTCGTCAGGAACGAATCCAACCGGTGCCGAACCCACACGTTGGGCTCGACGTAGACAGCGCGGTCGTGCTCCACGCTGACCTCGACCGGGTTCAGTGCGCCCGGCACCGTCACCGGCCCACTGGTGTCGAACGGCAGCCCGGTCCAGTCGCGCCACTGGGCGAGACTGCCGGTGATCGTCATCGAGGCCGGGCAGACGCCGATGATCTGCCCGCCCTCCCGCACGTGCACCCGCAGCCACGGGTCCTCCGGCAGTCCGTCGTCGCGAGTACGTGCCACGTAGGAGTCCATGGGCATCTCCGGCACGAGGTGTTTCCTGCTGGGCCGCACCGGGACCACCACGTCGCGGAAACCGTGTTCGCGGGCGTTGTCGGCCACCGCGGCGAGCGTCCGGCCGGACAGGTGCCGGGACCGCTGCCCCGGCACGACCGCGACCTCCAGCGCGCACAACGTGTTCAGCGGGCGGCCGTCGTGGGTGTCGAGCATGGACAGCCGCAGCGCCTCGTCCCACCCGGTGTCGGGCAGGGTCTCCGGATCACCGTCCCAGCAGAACGGCACGGTGGCGGCCCGCGCGACCACGTCGTCGCCGTCGAGGACGACGAGCTGGTGTTCCGCGTGCCGTTCGAACGCCCACGTGATCACGACGGGGTCGGGGCGGATGAACTCCGGCCACGTGGCCTCCATCTCGAGCATCGCGGTCTCGAGGTCCGGCCGCTCCGCGAGCGACACCACCCGCGGTGCCTCGAGGGTGGTCATGCCGCCAGCCCCCGTGCCGGCAACGGGTCGGCCGGCATCGCGGTCACCGCGGAGCCGTGTTCCCGCAACAGCTCCAGGTACCTGGCTCGCGGAATCGGCACCGCGCCGATGAGCCGGGCGTGGTCGCCGTCGTGCTGCACGTCGACCGCGACGCCGCCGCTCCCGGCCATCCGCCGCACCAGACAGGCGATCGCGACCTTCGACGCGCCGCTGGCGAGGGTGAACTGCGAGTCGGCGGAGAACACGCCGCCGATCCGCACGCCGAACGTGCCGCCGACCAGGTCGTCGCCGTCCCACACCTCCACGCTGTGCGCGTGCCCGGCCTCGTGCAGCCGCACGAGGCTCGCGACCAGCCGGTCGGTCAGCCACCGCGGTTCGCGGCCGGCCCGGCACTGCCGCACCACGCGCTCGAAGCAGGCGTCCACGGTGGTCGTCCAGTCGACCTTGTTGCGCAGCTGCTTGCGGAGGCTGCGCTGGAGGCGGACCTCGTCGACGAGGATCACCGGCCGCGGGTCCGGCGAGCACCACGCGACCGCGTACGGGTCGGCGCTCTCCCCCAGCACGGGCACCCGGCCCTCGTAGGACATCTCGCTGAGGATCTTCTGTTCCTCGGTGTCGGCCGGGAACGGGTACAGCCCGTGCCGGTAGGCGTCGAGGAGGGTCGCCGGGGTGAGGTCGTCGTGGAACGCGACCGGGCCGTCGGCGGGCGCCTCGGTGAGGTCGAGGTCGCGCCACGGCGTCGTGGTGCGCAGATCGCTGTCCATCACGCGGCTCGCAGGAAGTCGATGTCGGTCAGGTAGTCGAGGTAGCTGTCGAGCATCGCCGCGTCGACCGGCGGGATCACGATCCCGCTGCCCCGCAGCGCGTTCTCCACGTTCGTGCGGCTGAACTCCGGGAACGTGTCCTCCAGGTACATCTCCGCGACGCTCATCTCGCCGGTGGCGCAGCGGTCGATGAACAGCGGCGCGAACGGCGTCATCGGGTGCTCCGGGTTCTCCACCGCGAGCGTCACCAGCTCGTCGAGCCACTCCTGCCAGGACACCTCCCGGATCTCGTGCCCCCGCGCCCGCATCCTGGCCACCAGCTCGGCGATGTTGACCTTGCCGGGATTGGTGAGGTGGTAGACGTCGCCGCGTGGCAGGGAGGTCGCGGCGATGTGCGCGACGGCGGCGGCGAACACGTCGACCGGCGTGTAGTCCAGCGGTAGCTCCGCGACCGGCGCGGTGCCGGTGTCGACGACGAACTTCTTCATCGCGCACATCTCGGTCGCGGTGTTCCACGCGCCGGTGACGCGGTCACCGGAGATGTCGGCGGCGCGGTAGATCGCGACCGGCAGGCCCTGCTCGGCCGCCTTGAGCAGCAACGCCTCCGCGACCCACTTGCTCTCCACGTACCCGACCGAGAGGTGGTCGGCGTGCGCGAGCGGGGTGGTCTCGGTGACGTGCCGCACCCCGGCCGTGCCGAACCCGGCGACCACCGCCATCGTGGACGTGTAGTGGACCGGGATGTTGCGGTACCTGGCGGCCATGCGGATGATCTCGCGGGTGCCCTCGACGTTCGCCGGGCGCATGTGCGAGTACGGGTAGATGAAGTTGACGAGGCCGCCGGGGTGGTGGATCACGTCGGCCGTGCGCGCCAGCCGGTCGAAGTCAGCTTCGGACAGCCCGAGACCGGGTGCGGCGAGGTCCCCGGGGACGGCCACGATCCGGCCCGCGATGCGGTACTCGGCGAGGTCGTCGCCGTGGTAGTGCACGGCGGTGGACTGGAGGCGGGCCATGGCCTCGTCGGCACCGTCGGCGCGCACCAGGCAGTGCACGACCGCGTCCGTCGTGGAGAGCAGCTCACGCAGCAGGTAGGTGCCGAGGAAGCCGGTGGCGCCGGTGAGGAACACGTGCTCCGGCGCCCGCCAGGACGGCGCGTCCGGCACCGAAGCGGAGATCGGTACGTCCAGTTCGGACTCGGCGGCGAAGTCGACGCGCTTGCGGGTGTCGTCGCCGGGCAGCGTGCCGGCCCGCGCGGCCTGCACGGCGAACGCGAAGCTGCGCAGCGACGCGTCCTCGAGCAGCAGCCGGATCAACGGCCGCACCTGGGTGATCATCACGCCGAACGTGCCGCGCACCTTGGCGAGCAGCTCCGCGGCGAGGATCGAGTTGCCGCCCAGGGCGAAGAAGTTGTCGTGCGGGCCGACCCGGTCCCGCTCAAGCACTTGGCACCACAGCCGCGCCACACCCCGCTCGAACAGGCTCACGACCGTCGAGCCGTCCTCTTCGGACCCCTCGGTCACCACCGGCGCTGGCAGCGCGGTCAGGTCGACCTTGCCGTTGGCCTTCAGCGGCAGCTCGGGCAGCGCGACGAACGCCGACGGCACCAGGTAGTCCGGCAGGAACCCGGCCGCGAAGTCCCGCAGCTCCTTCGCGTCGAGCGACGCACCGGGCGGCACCGTGTAGTACGCGGCGAGCCTGCGCTGGCCGTGCTGCTCGTAGTCGGTCACCGCGACGTTGCCGACCAGCTCGTGCGCGGCGAGGGTCGCCTCGACCTCGCCGGGTTCCACCCGGAAGCCGCGGATCTTGAGCTGCCGGTCGATCCGCCCGACCACCTCGAGGTTCCCGTCGGGCGTCCAGGCGCCGAGGTCGCCGGTGCGGTACAGGCGCCCGTCGGAGAACGGGTCCGGCACGTACCGCTCGCGGGCGCGGGCGTCCGCGGACAGGTACCGCGCGACACCCCGCCCGCCGATGCAGATCTCGCCGCGTTCCCCGTCGGGCACCGGCCGCAGCTCCTCGTCGAGGACGTGCACGGTCGTGCCGGGCAGCGGCGGCCCGACCGGTGCCGCGCCACGGGGCGGGAGGATGTCGGCCGTCAGGTCCACGACGCACGAGGTGATCGTGGTCTCGGTGAGACCGTAGGCGTTGACGAGCCGCACACCCGGCAGCAGCTCGAGCGCGGTGCGGCAGTCCTCGGCCAGCACCGCCTCACCGCCCACGATCGACAGCCGCACCGGCAGCTCGACCGGACGTGCGGCGTACTCGGTGAGGAACCGCCGCCAGTACGCCGGTGTGAGGTCCATGACCGTGACGCCGTGCGCGCGGAGCCGGTCCGGCAGCTCGCTCGGCGCCCACGCCAGGTCCGGCAGCACGAGCGCCGCGCCCGCGGTCAGCGCGACCATGATCTGCTCGATGGACGTGTCGAACGACAGCGCGCCGAACTGCAGCACGCGGTCGTCGGGGGTGATCCCGTACCAGTCGACCAGCTCGGTGATCACGTAGCTCAGCGCCGCGTGGTGGACCACCACCCCCTTCGGGGTGCCGGTCGAGCCGGAGGTGTAGATGACGTACGCGGCGTCGGAAGCGGACACGAACACCTCGGGCGGGGCCGCGGGGTAGCCGCCGGCGTCACCGGCCGCCGCGGTGACGACGAGCTCCGCGAACGTGGTGAAGCGATGCGCGTCCTTCGCCTGCGTGATGACGGTCGTGCACCCCGTCTCCCGCGCGAACCCGCGGATCCGGCTGTCCGGGACACCGGGCTCGACCGGCAGGTACGTCCCGCCCGCCGCGAGGATGCCCAGCACGGCGACGATCGTGTCGATGGACCGTTCCAGGTGGACCATCACGACCGACTCGGGCCCGGTGCCGTTGTGGCGCAGGAAGTTCGCCAGCCGGAAGGCGCGTGCTGCCAGCTCGGCGTAGGTGACCTGCTGGTCCCCGGACACGACCGCGATGCCGTCCGGCCGTTGTGCGGCCCTCGCGGCGAACAGTTCATGGACATTCGGCTGCCGGCGGATGTTCATGTGACCCCTTTGGTACGAGTGTTGGCCCGTCTCACGCGGCCTGTGCGTGGAGCCATTCCGTGAACGCGTCCAGGTCCGGGAGGACGACGGTGGCGAACGCGCGCACCACGAAGTCGTCGGTCTCCCCGGTGATCACCACGACCGTGGCGCCGCCGCGGTGTGCCGCCTGCACCTCGGCGACCGCGTCCGCCGCGCTCTCCTGGTCCGGCAGCCACGCGACGCACACGTCGCTGCCGGCGGCGAGGCCGGTGAGCCGGTGGAACTCGGCGGGCACCTGCGACTCGGTGCGCAGCCACGCGTCGAGCGGGTCGTGCACCACCGCGTTCGGGTGTCGGGAGCGGATGGCACCGGCGAGCCGCTCGCGCGGGTCGGCGACGGCCGCACGCACCCCGCGGCGCACCCCTTCGGTCAGGCCGACGAGGTAGAAGGAACGCTCGGCGAGCGCGGGTGCCCCCGCCCTCATCCGCAGCCGGTAATCCGCGAAGTCCATCACGCTCAGCGTTGTCCGGTTCGCTCCGCATGCTCCGCCCTGTGCTTTATGGTTCGCTCCGCATGCTCCGCTCACGCCGCCACCTTCACTTTCTCCCGCACCGGATAGTCGTAGAACCCGCGGCCCGACTTCTTGCCGAGCAGCCCGGCCGAGACCATGCGGGACAGCAGTGGCGGCGGCGAGTAGTGCGGCTCGCGGTACTCGTTGTAGAGCGACTCGCTGATGGCCTGCACGATGTCCAGCCCGATGAGGTCGGACAGCGCGAACGGGCCCATCGGGTGCGCGCAGCCGAGCTTCATGGCGGTGTCGATGTCCGCCATCGACGCCACCCCCGACTCGTACACGCGGATCGCGGACAGCAGGTACGGGATCAGCAGCGCGTTCACCACGAACCCGGACCGGTCCTTCGTGCGCACGACCTGCTTGCCGAGCACCTCGGTCACGAACGTCTCCGCCACGTCGACGGTGTCGTCCTCGGTGAGCACCGAGCCGACCAGCTCCACCAGCGGGAGCACGGTGACGGGGTTGAAGAAGTGCGTGCCGACGACCTTGCCCGGCCGGTCGGTGACGCGGCCCAGCTGGACGATCGGGAACGACGACGTGTTCGAGCCGAGGATCGCGTTCTCGTCGACGACCACCTTGTCGAGCGTGGCGAACACGTCCAGCTTGACCGACTCCTGCTCGGGCCCGGCCTCGATGACAAACTGGCGGTCGGCGAAGTCGCTGAGGTCGGCGGTGAACGACACCCGCGCGAGCGCGGCGTCCCGGTCACCCTCGGAGATCTTTCCCTTGCGCAGCCCGTTGTCCAGCGAGCCGGTGAGCCTGCGCCTGCCGTCCGCCTCCCGGCCCGGCCGCGACACCGCGACGAGCACGTCGAGCCCGGCACGGGCGCAGACCTCGGCGAGACCGGCGCCCATCACACCGCATCCCACGACGCCGACGCGTCGAATCCTGTTCATGGTGACATCACTTCCTTGCGGGGGCGGCCCACCGGAGCAGGCTCGCGCCCATGGACATCCCGCCGCCGAAACCGAGCAGCAGGACCAGGTCGCCGTCGGCCAGCAGGCCGGCGCGGTTGGCCTCGTCGAGCGTCACCGGTACCGACGCGCTGCCGACGTTGCCGTACTTCTCCACGGTGCGATGGGTGGTCGCACCGGCCAGCCCGCAGCGCTCGACCAGCTGCGCGAGCAGCCTGCCGTTCGCCTGGTGCGGCACGACGTGGTCGACGTCTGCCGCGGTCAACCCGGCGCGGGCCAGCAGTTTGTCCACGAACGGCGGCACCTCGTGCAGGACGATGTCGGTGACGTCCCTGCCCTTCATCCGGAAGAAGTGCCCGCCCTCGGCGAGGGTCTTGTGCGACGCGGGGCGCCTGCTGCCGCCCGCGTCGACCCGGATCACGTCGTGCCGGTCGCCGCGGGTCGCCAGGTCGTACCCGTCGAAACCGCGGTCGTCCCCGACACCGCCGACGACCGCGGCGCCCGCGCCGTCACCGAACAGCACCGCGGTGCGCCGGTCGTCGAAGTCCAGGATGCGTGAGTACAGGTCGGCGCCGACCACGAGCGCGTGCGCGCCCGGCCGTGCCGCCACGAGGCTCTGCGCCAGCACCAGGCCGTGCACGAAGCCCGCGCATACGGCGTTGACGTCGAAGCACGCGGCCCCGTAGGCGCCGACGAGGTCCTGCACGAGGCAGGACGTGGGTGGTTGTGGGTGGTCACCGGTCGACGTCGACACGATGAGGTAGTCGATGCGGTCGACCGAGAGGCCGGCCTGGTCGAGCGCGCGGGTCGCGGCGGCCGCCGCGAGATCCGAGGTCGCTTCGGCGCCCGCCGCGAACCGGCGGGCGCGGATGTCGGTCTTGCTGGTGATCGCCTCGGCGGTGGTGCCGGGGACGCGCTGGGCGAGCTCGGCGTTGGTCACGACCCACTCCGGCATGTACGACCCAGTCCCGATAATTCCGATGGACACCGATCCTCCCGGCTCGTTTTCCCCATCAGATGGTGCATCGCGAATGGTGCCGTGAGCAATGCGAACCATTGGGACTGCACAGCAATTGGCCGGGGAAATTACCGGCGAATTCCACGCGGTGTTACCGGGTCGTGGAAATCACGCCGCGGGCGGTACCGCCACGTCGGCGACCGGCCAGCCGGCCGGGTCGGCACCGAGCGCGCTCAGCGCCGCGACCTGCGGGCCGCACCACGGGGCCACCATGAGGTCGCCCGCCGTCACCGCGTACACGAAGTCGGTCCACGCGACCCATTCGAAGTCGCCGACCGCCGCCGGGTCGGGGTGCGGTGGTTCGTCGGTGACGACCCGGTACACCGGGCCCGCCGCACCCGTTGTCGCGCAGTGGAAACCGGGCAGCACCAGCTCCGCCACCGCGGTGGTGAGACCCAGCTCGTCGCGCAGCGCGCGGGCCACCGCGTCCTCGGTGGACTCACCGGGGTCGGCGTCGCCGTGGCAGGAGTTGCTCCACACCCCGGGCCAGGTCTTCTTGGTCTGTCCGCGCATGGTGAGCAGCAGCCGGGCGTCGCTGGTGAAGACGTAACAGGAGAAGGCCCCGCCCTGCTGGTGTCGTGACGGTCTCATGTGGCTCCCCTGCCTTTCGCGGTCGCTGGGAGGTCGGGGATGGTCAGGCGTAGACGGGGACCTGGATCGACGCGTCGTGCTCCAGGATCATGTGCTGCAGCGCCTGCAGCTCAGGGCCGGGTTCGATGCCGAGCCCGTCGACCAGCGCGGTCCTGGTCCTGCGGTAGACGTTGAGCGCGTCGACCTGGCGGCCGGAGCGGTAGAGCGCGAGCATGAACTGGATGCACAGCCGCTCACGCAGTGGTTCCGCGGCGGTCAGCACCTCCAGCTCGGGGGTGATCTCGCGGTGCCTGCCGCACTGCAGCTCGGCGTCGAAGCAGTCCTCGAGCGCGGTCAGCCGCTCGTCCTCGATGGCACTCAGCTCCGACCACGTGGTGCCGGACTCGACGAGGTCGGCGAGCGCGCGCCCGCGCCAGAGGCTCAGCGCCTCCCGGAACAGGTGGGTGCCCCGCGCGGGTTCACCAGCACCCGCCGCCGCACGTCCACTGTGGACGAGCCGGCGGAACCGGTACATGTCGACGTCGTCCGGGTCGACGCGCAGCTGGTAGCCGGGCGCGTGCGTGAGCAGCTGCGCGGAGCAGTCGGGGCCGGCGGCGGCGAGCATGCGCCGGATCGCGGACACCGCGTTCTGCACCATCTTCCGCGCCGTCGACGGGGGCTGGCAGTCCCACAGCGCGTTCAGCATGCGGCTGTTGGGCACCACCTGGTTGGCGTGCAGGAGCAGATAGCCGAGGACAGCACGTTGCTTGACACCACCGAGATCGATGCGGCTGGTGCCCTCGCTGACTTCCAACGAACCGAGTAAGTGGAATTTCATGGCTATTCACTCCGACCACTGAACATTGCCCTGGATGTGAACCGATGGTCACATGGCGGGTCAGTGGCTGGGAACCCCGTCGCGCGATACGTGAAGAACCCACACCCGCTCGATGAACGGATCAGACGAAAGTCAGGAACGTCCGCACTGGTTGTGGAGCACCCTCCGGTCGCACAATTCTTGACGACATCTGGGAATCTCGCCAATCGACCGGGATCCGGTAGGAGGAACAACGATGGCCACACCGATCGCACGGGCCGCGGGCAAGAAGCAGCCCGGCGGCCTGGACCCGGTGTTCCTGAAGGACTGGGCGGACCGCAACCTCGCCGCGTGGGAAGCGCTGGACGCCGAGGCCGTTGCCGACACGTGCACCGACGACATCGTCTGGACGGACCCGAGCGTGCCGTGGCCCATCCGGGGCCGCAAGGAACTGATCAAGGTGATCAACGCGTTCGCGACGTCCTACCCGGATCTGAAGATCACGCGCGTGAGCGACCCGATCCCGTCGCCGACCGAGCAGCTGGGCATCGCCCGCTACACGATGACGGGCACGCTCACGAAGTTGTGGCCGTTCACCAACATGGCGCCGACCGGCCAGTCCATGTCGGTGCGCTGCATCGACGAGTGGGTCTTCCGCGACGGCCTGCTCGCGAGCAACACCACGATCTACGACTGCCTGCAGACCGCGCGCCAGCTGGGCATCGTCCCGCCGCCGAACACGCTGCAGTCGAAGGTGATGAGCAAGGTGCAGCACCTGCGTGCACGCAGCCTGCGTGCGAAGGCCGCGTGCCCCGCCTGCGGGTACCAGAAGAACCACACGCACTGACGTCTGGGGCACATCATGAAACTGGTTGGCCGTACGGTGCTCGTCACCGGAGCGTCCAGTGGCATCGGCGAGGCCGTGGCCCGCGAGGCACACGCCCGCGGCGCGACGGTGTTGCTGGTCGCCCGAGGTGAGACCAAGCTGAAGGCACTCGCCGCCGAACTGGGGATGCGCGCCCACCACTACGCGTGTGACGTGGGCTCCGCGCCCGCGGTGGCGGAGCTGGCCTCCGCCGTACAGGCGGACGGGCACGCCGTCGACGTGGTGGTGAACAGTGCGGGCTCCGGCCGGTGGGTGTCCATCGAGGACGCCGCGCCCGAGGAACTGGTGGCGATGGCCACCGTGCCGTACCTCGCCGCGCTCCTCACCACACGCGCGTTCGTGAACGGCATGATCGACCGCCGCGCGGGCTGGATCGTGAACGTCAACTCGGGGGTCTCCCGGGCGGTCTGGCCGGGCGCCGTCGGCTACGCGAGCGCCCGCTGGGCACTGCGCGGCCTTGACCTGGCGTTGAAGAGCGACCTGCGAGGCACCGGCGTCGGCGTCACGGAGATCGTGCTGGGCACGGTGAGCACCAGCTACTTCGCGAACAACCCGGACTCCGAGGACAAGCTGCCGAAGATCGCCAAGATCGTGCCGACGGTGACGCCGGAACAGGTGGCCGCGGCGCTGTGCAAGGCGATCGAACGCAAACGCGGCACGGTGATCATGCCGTGGCAGATGAAGTTCGTGTCCACGTCGAGCCAGCACTTCCCGAGAATGAACCACTTCATGCTGTGGTTCACCGGCGCAAGGCGCAAAGGCTCGCTACTGAAACGCTGACCAGCAAACGAAGAGGGGCCTCCCGCGGGAGGCCCCTCTTTTGCGCGATGAAGGACCCCTTCATCACACCCACCACAACGAAGGACTCCTTCATCACACCCAACGCAACAAAGGGCTCCTTCATCACACCCGCCGCAACAAACCGGCCCTTCATCACACCCAGCACAACGAAGGGGCCCTTCATCACACCGAAGGCGAGACACAAGCCCCACACAAAGCAAGACTGCCTGCCATCCCGTCGACCTGGCGCAGCCCGATCACACCGGTTCAAGGGGGCCATACCCGAGCACGCCGTGACCGACCACGCCCGACCGAGCAGCAAGACAACCGGAAGGGCCCCCTTGGGCCGGTGTGATAGCACGCAGTGAGGTCGACGGGATGGCAGGCAGACCACCGAAAAGAGTCCCTGCCAAAGAACCGAAGATGCCAACCCCCACCATCCCGGAGACCTGCCCCTCCGGCGAGGAGCCCCCGGAGGGCCGCCGGAGGCCAACTCAGGACCCGCCGGACAAACGCCAAAGGCCCCTCCGAGAACAAGTCTCGAAGGGGCCCGCGAGGACCACGTCACTTCAGGCGCAACGCCTTCATGATCTGGTAGATCCGCGTGTTCTGGTTGGCCAGCTGCTCGTGCGTCACGCCCGGCTTGGGGTCGAAGCTGATGCCGTGCTGGCTGGCCACGATCTGTACGTCGCACATCGACAGCAGGCCCTGCTCGCCGTGCCGGCGCCCGTAGCCGGAAGCCTTCCGGCCGCCCATGGGAGCGTCGTAGGAGATGTGCGTGGACACGTAGCCCTCGTTGATGTTCACCGCGCCCGACTTGATCTGCGCGGCCAGGCGGTGGGCCTTGCCCAGGTCCTTGGTCCAGATGCTCGCGTTCAGGCCGTACTCGGTCGCGTTCGCCAGCTTCAGTGCCTCGTCCTCGTCGGTGAACGGGTAGACCGACACCACCGGTCCGAACGTCTCCTCCGTCGCGATCTCGCACGCCGGGGTCACACCGGTGAGCACCGTCGGCTCGTAGAAGTACGGGCCCAGGTCCGGGCGTGCGCGGCCACCTGCCTCGACACGAGCGCCCTTGGCCACCGCGTCGTCCACGTGGCGGGCCACCTTGTCGAACTGGCGCTGGTGGGACAGGGAACCCAGGTCGTACTCGAAGTCGAAGCCCTGGCCCAGCTTCAGTTCGCGCGTGTGCGCCGCCAGCTTCTCCACGAACGTCTGGTAGATCGACTGGTGCACGTAGATGCGTTCCGAGCACAGGCACATCTGCCCGCCGCTCACGAAGCCCGCACGTGCCGCTGCCGGGATCACCTTGTCGAGGTCGGCGTCCGGGAAGACCAGCATCGGGTTCTTGCCACCGAGCTGCATCGTCGCGCCGATCAGGCGGCGGGCCGCGGCCTCCGCGATCTTCTTGCCCGCCTCGTTGCCGCCGGTGAAGCACACGTGGTCGGCGCCGTCGATCAGTGCCTGGCCGATGTCACCTGGCTCGCCCACCACGATCTGCCACAGGCCGGCGGGCAGGCCGGCCTTGATCAGCAGTTCGCGGGCGAGGAGCGGGGCCAGCGCGGTCTGCGTGTCCGGCTTGAACACCACACCGTTGCCCGCGATCAGCGCGGGGATGACGTCGCAGATGCCGTCCGAGATCGGGTAGTTGAACGGCGAGATCACCGCGACGACACCCTTGGGGTGGCGCAGCTCGGTCACCCGGGTGGCGAACGGGATGCCGCCCTTGCGGCTGCGCGGTGAGAGGTACGCCTTCGCGTTCCGCGCGTAGTACAGCGCCATGCCCGCCACGTCGATGGTCTCCTCGAAGGCGGTGAACCGGGCCTTGCCCGTCTGCGCCTGGATGAGGTCCATCAGCTTCTTGTTGTGCAGGACCAGCTTGTAGTACCGGGTGAACACCTTCGCCCGCTCGGCGAGCGACGTGGCGGCCCACCTGGCCTGCGCGCCCCGCGCCTTGGCGAACGCGGCGGCGACGTCCGCCGGTGTCGACGTGGCCACGTCGACCAGTGGCTCACCGGTCCACGGGGCGTACGCCGTCACGGTGGGTCCGGTGCCCGTCAACTGAGCGGCGAGCTGCCTGGTCAGCCCCTCGGGAAGCAGGGGCTTCCGGCTGATGGAGATAGTCACGTGTCTTGTCCTTCCGGGTGCGGGTCAGATCGCTCGGCCGCCCGCCGCGTCCGTCGGCGGGTCTATCCAGTGACGGGATCGCTGGAAGCTGTACTTCGGCGCGGAGACCTTTCTCGGGCTCCGCCCCTCGTGGTAGGCGCGCCAGTCGATGCGGGCCCCGGCCAGCCACAGCCTGGCCAGCACGTCTGCGATGCCATCGGTGCCCGGCAGGGTCACGACCACGTCCGAGGACGATTCCTCGACCACACCCCAGTGCATCAGCAACCTGGCCATCGCGCGCCCATGGTCGGAGCACTCGTCGAACGAATCCCGGTAGACCGGTTCGGTCCGGTACAGCTCGTCGTCGGCCGGGGCGGGGCCGGTGTACTCGAACCGGACTCCCATGCCCTGGCGCGGGTCGGTGCGCTCGAGCACACCGGACTCGAAGCCGGCGGCGGACGAGGCCACCACGGCCCTGCGGTGCGCGAAGACCCGGCGGCCCGTCTGCAGGGTGAACGCCAGGTCCGCGATGTCCACACCGGACGCGACCAGCTCGGCCAGCCGCGCACCGAAGGAGTCCGCGGCCTCGGCGGTCCGCGCGGACCACACCAGCACCTGCCGCGCGCGCCTCGGCAGACCAGCCGCCCTGGACAGCACGGGGGCCTCCTCGACCACCACGTGTGCGTTCGCGCCGCCAAGGCCGAACGCGCTCACCCCGGCCCGGCGCGGCCGCTCACCCCGCGGCCACGGCCGCCGTTCGGTGACGACCGCCATGCTGGTGCGCGCGAGCTGCGCGTTGGGGCGGGTGTGGTTGATCGTCGGCGGGATCTCCTCGTGCGACAGGGCCAGCGCGACCTTCATCAGACCGGCGACCCCCGCCGCGCGGTCCAGGTGGCCGAGGTTCGGCTTCACGGAGCCGATCGCGAGGGGCGAGTCACCGAACACCTGCCGCAGCGCGGCCACCTCGATGGAGTCGCCGAGTGCGGTGCCGGTGCCGTGTGCCTCCAGGTAGTCCAGGTCGGTGGGTTCGAGACCGGCGGCGGCCAGTGCCTCCGCCACCACCCCGGCCTGCCCCCGCACACCCGGCGCGACCCACGCCGCCTTCGCCGCGCCGTCGTGGTTGACCGCCCAGCCGCGGATGACGCCGTACACGCGGTCCCCGTCGGCGACCGCGTCGGCGAGCCTGCGCAGCACCACGACCCCGAGGCCGTTGCCGGTGCCGTGCGGGGTGCCCTCGCCCGCCTCGTCGAAGGCGCGGCAGCGGCCGTCCGGGGACGACGTGCCACCAGGCTCGTACCGGTAGCCGACGCGGTGCGGCACCTCGATCGCGACCCCGCCCGCGAGCGCGACGTCGCACTCGCCGGTCAGCAGGCTGGTGCAGGCCACGGACACCGCGACGAGCGAGGTCGCGCAGTACGCCTGCACACCGACGCTCGGGCCGGTCAGCCCGAGCGTGTGCGACACCCGGCTGGTCAGGGAGTCCTTGTCGTTGCACAGCCCGATCGCGAGCTTGCCGGCCCCGGCGACCAGTTCCTTGTGCTGGATCAGGTTGTAGATCATGTACGTGCTCATCTGGCTGCCCGCGAACACGCCGACGAGCCCCGGCGCGCGGTCCGGGTCGATCCCGGCGTCCTCCAGCGCGTGCCACGCGTTCTCGAGGAACAACCGCTGCTGCGGGTCCATCAACGCGGCCTCGTGCTCCGGGTAGCCGAAGAAGCCCGCGTCGAACAGCTCGATGTCGTCGAGCACGGCCGCGGCGGGCACGTAGGACGGGTCGGCGATCAGCTCCGGGTCCTCACCGGCGGCGAGGAGTTCTTCCCGGCTGAACCAGGTGACGCATTCCTTGCCGTCACGCAGGTTCCGCCACAGCTCGTCGGTGTCCCGGCTGCCGGGGAACTGCCCGGCCATGCCGACGATGGCGATGTCGGTGCCGGAGTCGGCCGGGGCGCGCTCGGTCGTCACGCTGCCCCCTTCCTGGCCTGCGCGATGGCCCGCCGCCGCGCACCCCGCGCCGCCTGTGCGTCCACCGCGGTGGGCCGCGGCGCGGCGTCCGCGGTGTTCTCGGTGCCCACGGTGTTCTCGGTGAGCGAGTCGAGCAGCTCGGCGAACTGGGCGGGTGTCGGCCGTTCGAACAGGCTGGCCGCGGACAGCTCGACGTCGTACTCCTTCGCCAGCCGGGTCACGACGGCGAGGCCGATCATGGACGTGCCGCCCAGTTCGAAGAACGGGTCGTTGACGCCGATCGCGTCGATGCCGAGGTGCTCCTCCCAGGCCTGGGTGACCGCGCGCTCGGTCGGGGTGCCGGCGGGCAGGAACGGCGCGCGCAGGTCGGGCCGCGGGAAGCGCTCGACGTTGACGTGCTCCTCCCGCGCGAACGGCGTCGGAGTGTGGTTCGGCCAGAACCTGGTGCGCTGGAAGGGGTAGGTCGGCAGGTCGACGAACTGTCCGGCACCGGCCCAGCGCACCGGCACACCCAGCTCCCACAGCCGTCCGAGCGTGGCGAGCCACTCCGGCCTGCCGTCGGTGCGCAGCGCGACCTGACCGGCGCCGGGGTCGGCCGCGAGGACCACGTCCACGCGTCCGGCCAGCTCCTCGGCGGTACCGGACGCGGCGATCGGCAGCAGCCTGCCCAGCGCGGCGACCGGGTCCGCGGCGTCGAACGCGGGCTCGACGGCCGCCAGGTCCGCCGCCCACGCGGTGTCGCCGACGACGAAACCCAGTGCCTGCTTGCCTGCCGCCGCCTGCGTGCCGGTGAACCCGGACCGCAGCCGCGCGACGGCGTCGGCGACGTCCCGGCACACCAGCGCCCGCCGCACCCGCAGCGCCGACCGTCCTTTCTGGACGGTGTGGGCCACGTCGGCGAGCGCGAGGTCCGGGGTGGACTCGAGGTGGTCGGCGAGTGCCGTGGCGAGCGCGGCCAGGCCGGCCTCGCTCCCGGCGGACAGCGTGAGCAGCTGCCATTCCTCGTCGGGGGTGACCGCCTGCTCGGTGGCAGGTGCCTGCTCGATGATCACGTGTGCGTTGGTGCCCGACCAGCCGAACGCGCTGATCCCGGCACGGCGAGGTGCGCCCGGTGCGCTGGGCAGCGGCTGGTTGCCCAGCACGGGCCGCACCGGCCCGTCGAGCGTGACGACCGGGTTGGGCGTGGTGAGGTGCAGGTTCCCCGGAACCGCACCGTGTTTGACCGCCTGGATCGCCTTGACCAGGCTCGCCAGCCCGGACGACGCGACGAGGTGCCCGATGTTGGCCTTCACCGCACCCACCAGCAGCGGGTGGTCGGCGGCCCGGTCACCGAAGACCTCGAGCAGCGCGCCGAACTCGATGGCGTCGCCGAGCGCGCTGCCGGTGCCCTGCGCTTCCAGGAAGTCGAGGTCGTCCGGCTTCAGGCCGGCGTTGGCGAGCGCGGACCGCAGCACCGCGATCTGCGCGACCTTGTTCGGCGCGGTGAGCCCGTTGCTGCGGCCGTCGGAGTTCACCGCCGACCCGCGGACCAGCGCGTGCACCCTGCGGTCACCGGCGTCCGAGGCGCGGGTCAGGATCACCGCACCGCCGCCTTCGCCCAGCGTGTAACCGTTCCCGGCCTCGTCGAACACCTTCGCCTTGCCGTCCGGGGCGAGCATGCCCATCTTGGCGAACTGGACGAAGTAGACGGGATGGATGATCGCCGAGCTGGAGCACACGATGGCGCGGTCGATCTCGCCGCGGCGCAGGCTCTGCACCGCGAGGTCGAGCGCGACCAGCGACGACGAGCACGCCGTGTCGACGGTCATGACCGGGCCGCGCAGGTCGAACTGGTAGGCGAGGCGCCCGGCGGCGGCACTCGCCGACCCGCCCATGGTGAGGTACGGGTCGTCGATGCTCGCCACGCCTTCGGCCTCGGCCTCCAGCTGCAGGTACTGCCGCGAGTCGACCAGGCCGAGGAACACGCCGGTCTTGCTGCCCCGCAACGACTCCGCGGGGATCCCCGCGTCCTCCAGCGCCTCCCAGACCAGCTCGAACAGCAGCCGGTGCTGCGGGTCGATGCGCAGCGCCTCCTGCGGGGAGATGCCGAAGAACGCCGCGTCCCAGCCCGCGATGTCGCGCAGGAACCCGCCGCGCTGCGTGTACGCCTTGCCGGGCGCGGTCGGGTCGGCGTCGAAGTAGTCGGCGGCACGCCACCGGTCGGCGGGCACCTCGGCCATCGCGTCGACGCCGTCGGTGAGCGCCTGCCAGTACCGGGCCGGGGTGTCGCCCCCGCCCGGCAGCCGGCAGGACATCCCGACCACGGCCAGCGGCTCGGCGGCCGCGGCGGCGACCGCGGCCAGCCGCTCCTTGGCCTCGACCAGGTCGCCGGTAACACGCTTGAGGTACTCGACCAGCTTTTGTTCCCGGTCCTGGTCTGCCATCAGCTCGCCTTTCCGAGTTCTGAGTCGATCAGGTCGAACAGGTCGTCGGCCGACGAGGCGGTCGACAGGCGTGCCTTGAGCCCGTCGGTGCGCTGCGGCTGCAGTGCCTGCCACGCCGCGACCAGTTCCTGCAGTGCCGTGTCGACGCGGGCCCGCACATCCTCGTCCTCGACCGCCACCCCGCTGAGTGCTTCCGCGACGCGGCCCAGGTCGGCCAGCACCGGCACCGGCACGGCCACGTCGCCGGAGACCAGGTCGGTGAGGAGCTGTTCGGCCAGCGCGACCGGGGTCGGGTAGTCGAAGACCAGCGTGGGCGCCAGCTTCAGGCCGGTGATCCCGTTGACGCGGTTGCGCAGCTCGACCGCGGTGAGCGAGTCGAACCCGATCTCCTTGAACGGCCGCTCCGGCTCGACGGTGTCCGGGTCGGCGACGCCGAGCACGGCGGCCACCTGCACGCGGACCAGGTCGAGCAGCATCCGCTCGCGCTCCGCGGCCGGCATCACGGACAGCCGCTCGACGAGCGTGGTGTCCTTGGCGATGCCGGCGGCCGCGGCACGGCGGCCGTTGCCACCCGCGAGTGCCCGGAACAGCGGCGGCACCACACCGCCCCTGCGCAGCGCACCAGCGGCGAACGCGACACCCAGCAGGATCGCGTGGTCACCCGCCATCGCGTTGTCGAACATCGTCATGCCCTGCTCGAGCTGAATGGGCTCCATGCCGCTGCGGGCCATGCGCGCCAGGTCGGCCTCGTCGAGGTGACCGGTCATGCCGGACCGCTCGGCCCAGACACCCCACGCCACCGAGGTGGCGGGCAGACCCTGGTCGCGGCGGTGCTGGGCCAGTGCGTCCAGGAACGAGTTCGCGGCCGCGTAGTTGGACTGGCCCGGTCCGCCGAGGATGCCCGCCGCCGAGGAGAACAGCACGAACGCGGACAGGTCCAGGTCCTTGGTGAGCTCGTGCAGGTTCCAGGCCGCGTCCACCTTCGGCTT
Organism: Actinophytocola algeriensis; assembly: GCF_014203735.1. Classification (GTDB taxonomy): domain Bacteria; phylum Actinomycetota; class Actinomycetes; order Mycobacteriales; family Pseudonocardiaceae; genus Actinophytocola; species Actinophytocola algeriensis. The sequence continues at coordinate 190,304 of NZ_JACHJQ010000006.1, forward strand.
CATGACCTTGGCGAGCGTGCCGGCGTCCTGCGACGCGAGCACGCCGTCGGACAGCACACCGGCGGTGTGGATCACCGCGGTGAGCGGGTGTGCCAGCGAACCCAGCAGCGTAGCGAGCGCGTCGCGGTCGGCGGCGTCGCAGGCCTCGATCCGGACGTCGGCACCCAGCTCGGTCAGTTCCGCGGCCAGTTCGGGAGCCCCGTCCGCCGCGAGACCGCGGCGGCTGGTGAGGACGAGGTGCTTGATGCCGTGCTCGGTGATCAGGTGCCGGGCGACCGCGGCCCCGAGGGTGCCGGTGCCGCCGGTGATCAGTGCGGTGCCGTCCGTGTCGACCTCGCGCGGCACGGTGATGACGACCTTGCCGATCTGCTTGGCCTGGCTGAAGAACTGGAACGACTCCTGCGAGCGGCGCACGTCCCACGCGGTGAACGGCAGCGGCGTGATCTCACCCTTCGCCGCCAGCTCCGCGACCGAGGACCAGCCCGGCGCGATGACCGCGATCGGCGCGCCGAACAGCTCGAACGGCAGGTAGCTGATGTGCGGGTGGGCCTTCGCCACGTCCTCGGGGTCGCGCAGGTCGGCGATGCCCATCTCCAGGAACCGCCCGCCCGCGCGCAGCAGCCGGAACGAGGACTCGATGAACTCGCCGGTCAGCGAGTTCAGGACGATGTCGACGCCCTCGCCGTTCGTCGCGGCGCGGAAGCGGTCCTCGAACTCGGTGGTGCGGGAGTCGCCGATGTGGTCGTCGTCCAGGCCAAGGGCACGCAGGGTGTCCCACTTGCCCTTGCTGGCCGTGCCGAACACCTCGACACCGCGGGCCTGCGCCAGCTGGATCGCGGCCAGACCGACACCGCCTGCGGCGGAGTGGATCAGGAGCCGCTCGCCCGCCTTCATGTGCGCGAGGTTCAGCAGACCGTGGTAGGCGGTGGTGAACACCAGCGGGATCGACGCGCCCTCCGCGAAGCTCCAGCTCGCGGGCAGCGGCGCCAGCATCTCCTGGTCGGTCACCGTGACCGGGCCGATCGAGCCGGGGAACATGCCCATCACGCGGTCGCCCGGCTTCAGGTCCGTCACGGCCGAGCCGACCTCGAGGACGATGCCCGCGCCTTCCTGGCCGAGACCGTTGTGCATGGGCGCGAGGCCCAGCACGTTGAACACGTCGCGGAAGTTCAGCGCGCACGTGCGGATCGACACGCGGACCTTGGTCGGCAGCAGCTCGCCGTCGAACCGGTCGTCGGCCACCAGCTCCAGGTCGGAGATGGTGCGGCCGGTGGTGTGCAGGCGCCACACGTCGGTGCCGGGTGCCTCGAGGCCGGGCGTGCGCCGGGCCAGGCGCGGCACGAGGACGTTGCCCGCGCGGACCGCCGCCTGGTCCTCGCCGGTGGCGAGCGCGGCGGCCACCGCGTCGGCGGTGGCGTCCTTGTCGCCGAGGTCGACGAGCGCGAACCGCTCCGGGTTCTCGGTCTGTGCACTGCGCAGCAGGCCCCACAGCGCCGACGACGGCAGGTCGCGGACCTTCTCGCCGCCGTTCACCGCGACCGCGCGGCTGGTCAGCACGACCAGCTTGGACTCGGCGAACCGCTCGTCGGCGAGCCAGGCCTGCAGGTGACCGAGCACGCGCAGGCTCTCGGCGTGCACCTCGGCGGGCAGGCCGGCCGTGTCCGTCGTGGCGTGGACCGCCGCGGGCAGCAGGACCACCTCGGGCACGTCCGTGATCGCGGCGACGTCGGCGTAGGAGGTGAGGCCGCCGAAGTCGCCGATGACCGCCCAGCCGTCGGTCGGGCCCGGCTCCTCGGTCTCCGTGGGAGCCACCCAGTCCAGCGCGAACAGCGGGTCGTCGTTGCCGCCGCTCTTGCGCAGCGCGGCCAGCTGTTCCGCGGAGATCGGCCGCAGCAGCAGCGACTCGATCTTCGCGACGGGTGCGCCGTTCTGGTCGAGCAGGTCGAGGCGGACGGTGTCCGCACCGGCCGACGACACCCGCACCCGGAGCGTCCGGGCGCCGGTCGCGTACAGCGACACACCGGTCCAGTGGAACGGCACGTGCCCGGCGCCGTCGAGCAGCGCGCCGGCGCCGATGGCGTGCAGCGCCGAGTCGAGCAGTGCGGGGTGCAGCCCGAAGTTCGCGGCCTCGTCCCGCTGCTTGCCGGACAGCGTCACCTCGCCGAGCACCTCGTCACCCGCGCGCCACGCGGCACGCAGGCCCTGGAACGCCGGGCCGTACTCGTAACCGGCGTCGGCGAGGTTCGGGTACAGGTCGGCCACGTCGATCTCGGTGGACCCGGGCGGCGGCCAGGACGCGAACGTCGGCACCAGCGCGGGCACCTGGTTCGACAGGGTGCCCGCCGCGTGGCGGGTCCACTCCTCGCCATCGGCGCCCTCCCCGCCGTCCGGTCGCGAGTGGACGGTCACCGAGCGCACGCCGTCGTCGTCCGGCGCGGACACGTTGACCTGCAACTGGGTCGCCTGGCCCTCGGTGAGGACCAGCGGGTTCTCGATGATCAGCTCGTCGAGCTGCGCGGCGCCCGCGACGGTGCCCGCCTTGATCGCCAGCTCGACGAACAGCGTGCCGGGCGCGAGGGTGGCGCCCTGCACCGTGTGGTCGGCGAGCCAGGTGTGCGTCGACTGGCTGATCCGGCCGGTCAGCACGAAGCTGTCACTGTCCACAGGGGACACGACGGCGCCGAGCACCGGGTGCCGCGCGGTCTCGAGGCCCGCGGAGCGGATGTTGCCGCCGGTGCCGCTGGGGATGATCCAGTAGTGCTTGTGGTCGAACGCGTAGGTCGGCAGGTCGGCCAGCTCGGCGTCGGTGCCCGCGTACGGGGCGGTGCGGTCCACGGTCGCGCCGCGGGCCCACAGGGTGCTCGCCGCGGTCAGCACCGCGTGCGGCTCCTGGCGGTCCTTGCGCAGCGCGGCCACGAGGGCAACGGTGTCAGTGCCAATGCCGACGACATCGTCGAGGCACTCCTGCGCCATGCCGGTCAGCACACCGGACGGGCCGACCTCGACGAACGTGGTGACACCCGCGTCGGCCAGCGTGCGCACGCCGTCGCAGAACCGCACGGCGGCGCGGACGTGCTCGACCCAGTAGTCCGGGGAGGCCAGCTGCTCGGCGGTGGCGATCCCGCCGGTCACGTTGGACACCACCGGGATCGTCGGCTCGTGGTAGGCGACCCCGGCCGTGACCGTGCGGAACTCCGGCAGCATCGGGTTCATCAGCGCCGAGTGGAACGCGTGGCTGACGGTCAGGCGCTTCACGCGCCTGCCCTGCTCCTCGAAGATCCCCGCGACGGCCAGCGTGGCGGCCTCGTCGCCGGAGATGACGACCGAGGACGGGCCGTTGATCGCGGCGATCTGCACCGATCCCTCGCCGCTGTCGGGCAGGTGGGGGGTGATCTCGTCCTCGGTGGCCTGGATGGCGACCATCGCGCCTGCCGACGGCAGCGCCTGCATCAGCGCGCCGCGCGCGGCGACGACCACGCAGGCCTCCGGCAGGGTCAGCACACCGGACACGTGCGCGGCGGCCAGCTCACCGATCGAGTGCCCACACACGAAGTCCGGGGTGACACCCCACGACTCCAGCAGCCGGAACAGGGCGACCTCGACCGCGAACAGCGCGGGCTGGGTGTAGCGGGTCTCGTCGAGCCCTTCGCCGTCGGCGATCACCTCGCGGATCGGGCGCTCCAGCAACGGGTCCAGGTGCTCGGCGACCTCGTCGAAGGCGGCCGCGAACGCCGGGAAGCGTTCGTACAGCTCGGTTCCCATGCCCGCGCGCTGCGCGCCCTGGCCGGTGAACAGGAAGGCGACCTTGCCGCTGCCGGGGTTGCCGGTGATGCCGCCGGCGCCGTCGCGCAGCGACTCCAGCCCGGACAGCAGCTCCTCGCGGGTCGTGCCGACGACGGCCGCGCGGTGGTCGTAGGCGCCGCGGGAGCGGACGAGCGAGAGGCCGATGTCCGCGGGACGCAGCCGCTCGTCACTCGCCACGTGCGACCGCAGCTTCTCGGCCTGGTGGCGCAGCGACTCGGCGGTCTTGGCGGACAGCGTCCACGCCACCGGGCCCTCGTAGGGCGTGGCGCCTGCCTCGACGTCCTCGTGCGGCGCCTCCTCGATGATCAGGTGCGCGTTGGTGCCGCTGATGCCGAACGAGGAGACACCCGCGCGGCGCGGGGTCTCGCGGGACGGCCACGGCTGCGGGTCGGTCAGCAGCCGGACGGTGCCGGCCGACCAGTCGACCTCGGGGGTCGGCTCGTCGACGTGCAGCGTCGCGGGCAGCTCCTCGTGCTGCAGCGCGAGGACCATCTTGATCAGGCCCGCGACCCCGGCGCCCGCCTGGGCGTGGGAGATGTTGGACTTCACCGAACCGAGCCACAGCGGCCGGTCCGGCGAGTGCGACGAGCCGTAGCTCGCCATCATGGCCTGCGCCTCGATCGGGTCGCCGATGGACGTGGCGGTGCCGTGCGCCTCGACCGCGTCCACGTCACCGGGCCGCAGGCCGGCGTCGGCGAGCGCGTCGGCGATGACCCGCTGCTGCGCGGGCCCGTTCGGGGCGGTGAGGCCGTTGGACGCGCCGTCCTGGTTGACCGCGGAGCCGCGGATGACCGCGAGGATGCGGCGGCCGTTGCGCTGCGCGTCGGAGAGCCGCTCCAGCAGGACCACGCCGACGCCTTCGCCCCAGCCGGTGCCCTCGGCGCCCTTGGCGAACGACCGGCACACGCCGTCGGGCGACAGGCCGCCCTGCTGCGAGAACTCGATGAAGCTGAACGGCTGGCCCAGCACGGTGACACCGCCCGCGAGCGCGAGCGAGCACTCCCGGTCGCGCAGCGCCTGCGTGGCGAGGTGCACGGCGGACAGCGACGACGAGCACGCCGAGTCCAGGACGATGGAGCTGCCTTCGAGACCCAGCGTGTAGGACACGCGGCCGGACAGGATGCTGCCGGTCGTGCCGGTGACGAGGAAGCCCGACAGCTGCTCGGGCATGTCGAAGTAGTCACCGATGTAGTCGTGGTACATGCAGCCCGCGTAGACCGAGGTCTTGCTGCCGCGCAACGCGGCCGGGTCGATGCGCGCGTTCTCGATGGCCTCCCACGAGGTCTCCAGCAGCAGGCGCTGCTGCGGGTCCATCGCGAGTGCCTCACGGGGGCTGATGCCGAAGAACTCCGGGTCGAAGTTGCCCGCGTTCTGCAGGAATCCACCCCGGTTGACGTAGGTCTTGCCCTTCTGTCCCGGGGTCGGGTCGTAGACGCGCTCGATGTCCCAGCCGCGGTCGGTCGGGAACTCGCTCACCCCGGTGCGCTTTTCGGTGAGCAGATTCCACAGTTCACCGGGCGTGGTGACACCACCGGGCAGGCGGCACGCCATGCCGACGATGGCGATGGGTTCCCGCGCGTCACTGACCAGTCGCTGGTTCTCCTTCCGGAGACGGTCATTTTCCCTGATCGACTCACGCAGAGCTTCGACGAGCTGTTCAGCGGAAGTAGTCATTTTCATCTCCAGTAGAACCGGCGGACCGCGTCTATGCTATCGAAAATCGGACATCGGGTTAACCGACGTAAATGCCGATTGCCCACTTTCGAGAAACCCCCCGGTAATTGTCCGCTTGTTCTTTTCCGGAGAAGCTCGAGATGAATTTTTCTCACCCCGCGATGGAGTGCTGGACGGCGGGAAGTCTGGTGTTCAGGTAGGACACCATCGAGGCCAGGTCCGGGTGGTCGAACACCAGCGTCGGTGGCAGCGACAGCTCGGTCGCCGCGGACAGGCGGTTGCGCAGCTCGACCGAGGCGAGCGAGTCGAACCCCATCTCGTCGAACCGGCGGTCGATGTCCACGTCGTCGACCGCGCTGTGCCCGAGCGAGGCCGCGATCTCCTCGGCCACCAGCTCGCGCAGCGTGGCCAGCCGGGCGTCACCTGCCAGCCCGGCAAGGGTTTCCGCCCACGACCTGTCCGGCGCGACCCGGTCGGCGGCGTTGCGGCGGGTGGTGCGCACCAGCGCACGGAACAGCGGCGGGCACGCCGACCCGAGCGCGGCCAGCGCGGTCGTGTCGAGCTTCAACGGCACCACGCTGTCCCGTTCGGACAGCAGCGCCGCGTCCAGGCGTGCCATGCCTTCCCGCTCCGACAGCGTCAGGAAGCCGGAGCGGGCCATGCGTGACCGCTCCACGTCGCCGAGCTTGCCGGCCATGCCCGCCGACAGCGCCCACGGGCCCCACGCCAGCGACACCGCGGGCAGCCCGGCGGCGCGGCGGTGCGCGGCGACCGCGTCGAGGAACGCGTTGGCGGCCGCGTAGTTCGCCTGTCCCGGGTTGCCGAGCACCCCGGCGAGCGAGGAGAACAACACGAACGCGCCCAGGTCCAGGTTCTTGGTCAGCTCGTGCAGGTTCCAGACCGCGTCGACCTTCGGCCGCAGCACGGCGTCGAACCGCTCGGGGCTGAGCGAGGCGAGCACACCGTCGTCGGTGACACCGGCGGTGTGGATCACCGCGGTGAGCGGGTGGTCTGCCGGCACGTCCGCCAGCACGGCGACGAGCGCGGCACGGTCGGCTGCGTCGCAGGCGGTGATGGTGACGTGCGCGCCAAGCTCGGCCAGTTCCGCCCGCAGGTCCGCCGCGCCAGGGGCGTCCGCGCCGCGGCGGCTGGTGAGCAGCAGGTGCCGCACACCGTGCTCGGTGACCAGGTGCCGGGCGGTGAGCGCGCCGAGCGCACCGGTGCCGCCGGTGATCAGGACGGTCCCGTCCGGCGCGAACACCGCGGTCTTCTCACCGGGCTTCAGCCGTGCCAGCCGTCCCAGGTGGCCGGTGCCGTCGCGGACGACGATCTGTTGCTCGGGGCTCGCGAGGAAACCCGGCAGCAGGTGCCGGTCGGCCTCGCCGATGTCGATCAGCGTGATCCGGCCGGGGTTCTCCGACTGGGCGGAGCGGACCATGCCGACCACGGCCGCGGCAGGCAGATCGGTGACGGCCTCTCCGGCCAGGCCCTGCGCGCCGTCGGTGACGACGACGAGCCGGGACGACGCGAACCGCTCCTCCCCCGACCACGTCTGCAGGTCGGCGAGCGCGGCGTGGGTGGCGGCCCTGGTCGCGTCGGCGACCTGCAGGCCCTTGTCACCGCGCACGTCCAGCACGACGACGTCCGGCACGGTGTCCACTTCGGACATCGCGCCGAGCTCGGTCTCGACGATCGAGGGATTCCGCTCGGTGCCGAGCTGGCCCGCTCCGCTCGTCGGCGGGGGCAGCGGGGACCAGGTGACGCCGAGCAGTGCGTCCACGCCGCGGTGGTACGCGGCGTCGGCCTGTTCGTGCGTCATCGCGCGACCGGCCATGGCACGCACGTGCGCGACCGGCCTGCCGTGCTGGTCGGCGAGCAGGATCTCCACCGCGGACTCGTCGGTGGGCAGCATGCGCACGCGCAGCGCGGTGGCGCCGGTGGCGTACAGGTGCACCCCGGACCACGCGAAGCCGACGGCGACGCTGTCGTCGAGGTACTCGGACGCGCCGAGGATCAGCACGTGCATGGCCGCGTCGAGCAGCGCGGGGTGGAGGTTGAACTCCTTGGTCTCCTCCGCGTACTGCTCGGGCAGCCACACCTCGGAGTACAGCTCCTCGCCGACGGTCCAGGAGTGCCGCAGGCCGCGGAAGTGCGGGCCGAACGTGTAGCCCTCCTTGAGGAACCGGTCGTACAGGTCGCCGAGCTCGATCTCCCGCGCGCCATCGGGCGGCCACTCGGTCATCTCGGCGTGCTCGGGCGGGACGGTCGGCTTGGCCATGCCCGCGGTGTTGGCGAGCACACCGCTGGCGTTGCGGGTCCAGCCCCATTCGGCGGGTGCGTCGTCGAACCGCGAGTACACGGTGAACCGCCGGTTGCCGAGTGGGTCGGGTCTGCCGACGACGAACCGGACGGCGCAGCCACCCTCGTCGGGCACGACCAGCGGGGTCTCGAGGACCATCTCCTCGAGGAAGTCGCAACCGACCTGGTTGCCCGCCTCGATGGCCATCTCGACGTAACCGGTACCCGGCACGATCACCCTGCCGAGCAGCGTGTGGCCGATCAGCCACGGGTGGGTGCGCAGCGACAGCCTGCCGGTGAGGACGACGTCCTCGGTCTCCGGCATGGTCACCACGGCACTGAGCATGTTGTGCCGCACCGGGATCAGGCCGATCCCGGCCGGGTCGCCGCTCGTGCCGGGCTTCAGCCAGAACCGCTGGTGCGTGAACGCGTAGGTGGGCAGGTCGACGCGCCGCCCGCCGCCGAACACCGCGGCCCAGTCGGGGCTGTCGCCGTCGACGTGCAGTGCGGCCACGGCGGCGACCACGGTCTCGACCTCGTCGTGGTTTCCGCGCAGCGCGGGCACCAACGTGGCGGGGTGCTCGAGGGTCTGGCCCGCCATGCCGGTGAGCACGGCGTCGGGGCCGATCTCCAGGTGCCGGGTGACACCGAGGTCCGCGAGGGTGCGGACCGCGTCGGCGAACCGGACCGTGCCGCGGGCCTGCCGCACCCAGTAGTCCGCGTCGATCTCGGTGACCGGCTGCCCGGTCAGGGTGGAGACCAGCGGGATGGCGGGTGTGGCGTGGGTCAGCGTCGCCGCGATGTCCCGGAACTCCGCCAGCATCGGGTCCATGAGCGCGGAGTGGAAGGCGTGGCTGACGGTGAGCCGCTTGGTCTTGTGCCCGCTGCCCGCGAGCTTCGCGGCGACGGCCTCGACGGACTCCTCGGGCCCGGAGATCACCACGGCGGTGGGGCTGTTCACGCCCGCGACGCTGACGTCAGCGGTCAGCAGTTCGGTGACCTCGGCCTCGGTGGCGTTGATCGCGACCATGGCGCCACCGGACGGCAGTGCCCGCATGAGCCTGCCGCGGGCGGCGACCAGCGTGCACGCGTCGGCGAGCGACAGGACCCCGGCGACGTGCGCGGCGGCCAGCTCACCGATGGAGTGCCCGGCCACGACGTCGGGCCGCAGTCCCCACGACTCGAAGAGCCGGTACAGCGCCACTTCGAACGCGAACAGCGCGGGCTGCGTGTTGCCGGTGTCGTCGAGGCCGTCGCCGGACGTGATCACGGCCCGCAGCTCGGGGCCGAAGTGCGCGCACACCTCGTCGAACGCGGCCGCGAACGCCGGGAACGCCTGGTGGAGCCGCTGTCCCATGCCTGCGCGCTGCGCGCCCTGACCGGTGAACAGCCACGCGGTCCTGCCACCGTGCCGGGTGGAGCCGGTGACGAGGTTCCCGTCGAGCGCGGCGAGCAGCGCCTCCCGGTCGGCGCCGACGACGGCGGCCCGGTGCTCCAGCGCGGCCCTGGTCGTCGCGAGGGAGAACCCGATGTCGGCGACCGACAGCTCGGGGTTGTCCTCGGCAAAGGACTTCAGGCGGGCGGCCTGGTCGCGGAGCGCGTCGGCGGACCGCGCCGACAGCACCCACGGCACGACCGGCGACGTGGCGGTGGCCTCGGTGGACTCGGTGACCTCACTGTCCGGTGCCTGCTCGATGATCACGTGCACGTTGGTACCGGTGACACCGAACGACGACACCCCGGCCCGGCGTGGTCCCCCGGTCTCCGGCCACGCCCGCGCCTCGGTGAGCAGCCGCACATTCCCGGACGACCAGTCCACCTCGGGCGTCGGCTCGTCCACGTGCAACGTCCTCGGCAGCGTGCCGTGCCGGATGGCCTGCACCATCTTGATCACGCCGCCGACACCGGCGGCCGCGATCGCGTGGCCCATGTTCGACTTGATCGACCCCAGCCACAGCGGCCGGTCCCGGTCCTGGCCGTAGGTGGCGAGCAGGGCCTGCGCCTCGATCGGGTCGCCGAGGGTGGTGCCGGTGCCGTGCGCCTCGACCGCGTCGATGTCCCGTGTGGACAGTCGTGCGTCGGCGAGCGCGGCGCGGATGACCCGTTCCTGCGACGGCCCGTTCGGCGCGGAAAGGCCGTTCGAGGCGCCGTCGGAGTTCACGGCGGTACCTCGGACGACGGCGTGCACGGTGTGCCCGTTGCGGATCGCGTCGGAGAGCTTCTCCACGACGAGGATGCCGACGCCCTCGCACCAGCCGGTGCCGTCCGCGGCGGCGTCGAACGACCGGCAGCGGCCGTCCGAGGACAGGCCGCCCTGCCTGCCGAAGTCGAAGAACGCCGACGGCGTCGACATGACCGTCACGCCACCGGCCAGCGCCAGCTCGCACTCGCCGTTGCGCAGCGCGTGCGCGGCCTGGTGCAGGGCGACGAGCGACGAGGAACAGGCGGTGTCGACGGTGACCGTGGGGCCGACGAGCCCGAGCACGTAGGAGATCCGGCCCGACCCGGCCGCGGGCGCGGCACCGGTGTTGTAGTAGCCGCCGAGGTCCTCGTCGGAGGACATCATCAGCGTGCCGTAGTCGTCGCCGTTGATGCCCGCGAACACACCGGTCTGGCTGCCCCGCAACGAAAGCGGGTCGATGCCCGCGTGTTCGAGCGCCTCCCACGAGGTTTCCAGCAGCAGCCGCTGCTGCGGGCTCATCGCGAGCGCCTCCCGCGGGCTGACGCCGAAGAACGCGGCGTCGAACCCGGCGACGTCGTCGAGGAACCCGCCGCGGCCGGAGCCCGTCGAGTCGAGCCCGAACCGCTCGGACAGCGCGTTCCAGCCGCGGTCGGCCGGGTAGGGGCCGGTGGCGTCGGTGCCGTCGGCGACCAGCCGCCACAGCTCGTCGGGTCCGTGCGCGGTCGGGTACCGGCAGCCCATGCCGACGATGGCGATCGGCTCCGGCTGCCTGGCCTGCAGCTCACGCAGCTGCTCCTTGGTCCGCGCCAGTTCGGCGGTGACCTTCTTCAGGTACTCGAGGAGCTTGTCGTCGGTCATCCGTTCCTCAATTCATGTCCTGATGGTTCGCTCCGCAAGCTCGCTCAGTGCTTGATGGCTCGCTCCGCATCGCTCACGCCACCCCGAGGTCGTCGATGAAGGCGAACACGTCATCGGCGGAGGCAGCCTTGAGCTTGTCCTCCACCGAGGTGACGGTCCCGGTGTTCGCCTTGTCGTTCAACGCACCCACCAGCGCCTGCAACCGGGCGACGATCCTGGTGCGTTCGATGTCGTGAGCTGGCAGCTCCGCGACGACCCGTTCCAGTGCGTCCAAACTGGACAGAACCGGATCACCGGCTGCTTCGCCGAGCCCGAGCCGCGTGTGCAGGAAGGCGGCGAGTTCGGCCGGGCTCGGGTGGTCGAACACCATGGTGGCCGGCAGGGTCAGCCCGGTGGCGGCGGCGAGCTGGTTGCGCAGCTCGACCGCGGCGAGCGAGTCGAAACCCAGCTCGCGGAACGCCGAGTGCGGGGCGACCGCGTCGGCGGAGTCGTGCCGCAACACGACCGCGGCGCGGGCCCGCACCAGCTCGACCAGCTCCTGCTCCTGGTCGGCCGGGGACAGCTCTTCCAGCCGGGACACCAGCTCCGCGGCCCCGGCGTCCGGCTCGACGGCGTTCTCGGCGGCCAGCACGGCGACGGCGGCAGGCACTCCACGCAGCAGCGGACGGGGCCGGGCGAGCGTGTAGGTGGGTACGAACCGGGCCCAGTCGATGGCGGCGACCACCAGGTTCGGGTCACCCTCCCCGATCGCCCGCGCCAGCGCCGCGAGCGCGAGCTTCGGTTCCATGGCGTCGAGTCCGTAGCGACTGAGGTCGCCGTCGGCGGCCATCGTGTCGCCCGCCCAGGCACCCCAGGCGACGGAGGTCGCGGGCTTGCCCTGCGCCACGCGGCGCCGCGCGAGCGCGTCGACGTAGGCGTTCGCGGCGCCGTACGCGGCCTGCTGACCGCTCCCCCAGACCGCGGCACCGGAGGAGAACAGGACGAACGCCTCCAGGTCACCGGTGAGCTCGTCGAGGTTGCGGGCGCCGTCGACCTTGGCGCGGCCGGTGGCGGTGAAGTCCTCGATCGTGGTCTCCCCGATCGGCACGGGCACCGGCAGCGCGCTGGCCGCGTGGAACACGGCCGTCACGGGGTACACGTCGAGGAGCGCTTCCAGCGCGACCCGGTCGGCGACGTCGCAGGCGGCGATCGAGACGTTCACGCCGAGCGCGGTGAGTTCGGCGGTCAGCTCGGCCGCGCCAGGGGCGTCGGCGCCACGACGGCTGGTGAGCACGAGGTGTTCGGCGCCGTTCTCGGCGAGCCACCGGGCGAGGTGGGCACCGATGCCGCCGGTACCACCGGTGACGAGGACGGTGCCGCTTGGCTGCCACGGCGTGGCCGGTCCGGCGGGCGCGGGAACCATGCGGCGCGCGTACACCGCGCCGGCGCGCACGGCGAGCTGGTCCTCGTCCGGTGTGGACAACGCGGCGACGAGCAGGTCCGCGTCGGCGTCCGGCAGGTCGACGAGACCACCCCACCGGCCGGGCAGGTCGAGCGCGAGGACCGTGCCAAGACCCCACACCGCGGCCTGCTCGGGATCGGGTGCCTCGCCGGTCGCGTTGACGGTCACGCACCACAGCGGCGCGGTGACGTCACGTTCGCCGAGTTCCTGGACGAGCGTGACCGTGTCCGTCACGGGAAGCAGGGAGACGATGCCGGTGACGTCCCCGGTGGGGAGCGACCCGACCTCGCCCCGCACGACCTCGACGTGCTTCGCCAGCCCGGCGGCGAGCGCGTCGTCGGCGCCGACCACGAGCCAGCGGCCGTCGAGCGTCCCGGTCGGGTCGACGCGTTCCCAGTCGATCTGGTACCGCCAGGAGTCGGCGGTGGTGGCCGAGTCGGCGAGCTCGACCCAGTACCGCTGCCGGTCGAACGCGTAGGTGGGCAGGTCGACAGCCGACGCGCCGAAGGGGGCGAAGAAGGCGTCCCAGTCGACGGCGCGCCCTTCACAGTGCAGCGCGGCGAGAGCCTCGACCGCGGTCCGGTCACCGGGATGCCTGCGCCGCTGGGTGGCGAGGAAGGTACCGGTGGCGCTGTCGGCGGCCATCGCGGACAACACGGCGTCGGGCCCCAGCTCGACGAACGTGCTGACCCCCTCGGCCGCGAGGGTCGTGATCGCGTCGGCGAACCGCACGGTCTGCGCCACGTTGCGGATCCAGTACTCCGGCGTGGTCACGTCGGCGACATCGCCGGTGACGGTGGACACGACGGGAATCGCAGGCTCGGCGTAGGACACCGCGGCGGCGACACGTGCGAAGTCCGCGAGCATCGGCGTCATCAACGGCGAGTGGAACGCGTGGCTGACGGCGAGCCTGCTGGTCTTCCGGTCGGCGAACCTGGCCGCGACGGCGAGGACCTCCTCCTCGGGACCGGAAAGCACGACGGAGCCGGGCCCGTTGACCGCGGCGATGCCGACGTCACCGGTGACCGTCACCTCGTCCTCGCCCGCCTGCACGGCGACCATCGCGCCACCGGTGGGCAGCGCCTGCATGAGCCGCGCGCGGGTGGTGACGAGCAGTGCCGCGTCGGCGAGCGTCAGAACACCGGCGACGTGCGCGGCGGCCAGCTCCCCGATGGAGTGCCCGGTCACGTAGTCGGGCCGGACACCCCAGGACCGGAACAGCCGGTAGAGCGCGACCTCGACCGCGAAGAGCCCGGGCTGGGTGTAGGTGGTCTGGTTGAGCAGGTCCTCGTCCTCGCCCCACAGGACGTCGCGCAGCGGGCGGTCCAGGTGCGGGTCGAGCGCGGCGAGCACCTCGTCGAAGGCCGCGCCGAACGCGGGGAAGGCAGCGGCGAGATCCCGGCCCATGCCCAGCTTCTGCGCCCCTTGCCCGGAGAACAGGAACGCGAGCTTCCCACTCGCCGGGGTGGCGGTGACGAGGTCGGTGCCGGTGACGAAGCCGCGGTGCTCGAAGTGCGTGCGCGTGGTGGCGAGCGAGAAACCCACGTCGACGGCGGACAGCTCGGGATGCGCGGAGAGGTGGTCCCGCAACGCGACGGCCTGCGCGCGCAGCGCGGCAGGGGACTTGGCGGACAGCACCAACGGCATCGCGGGCCCGTCACCGGTGGCGGCGGGCGCGGCGGCGGGAACGGCCTCGATGATCACGTGACTGTTGGTGCCGGACAGCCCGAACGACGACACAGCGGCGCGACGCGGGCGGCCGGAGTCGGGCCACGGCTGTTCCTCGGTCAGCAACCGAACCGTGCCTGCCGACCAGTCGACCTGGGGGGTCGGCTCATCGACGTGGAGGGTGCGCGGCAGAACCCCGTGCCGCAGCGCCTGAACCACCTTGATGATCCCGGCAACCCCGGCGGCGGCCTGCGCGTGCCCGAAGTTCGACTTGATGGACCCCAGCCACAGCGGCGACTCACGGTCACGGCCGTAGGTGGACAGCAGGGCCTGCGCCTCGATCGGATCCCCGAGGCGGGTGCCGGTCCCGTGTGCCTCGACCGCGTCGATGTCCGAAGTGGACAGACCGGCGTCGGCGAGCGCGGCCCGGATGACCCGCTCCTGGGAGGGCCCGTTGGGCGCGGTGAGCCCGTTGGACGCACCGTCCTGGTTGACGGCCGACCCGCGGACGATCGCGAGCACCCGATGCCCGTTGCGTTCCGCGTCGGACAGCCGCTCGAGCACCAGCACCCCGACACCCTCGGCCCAGGCGGTCCCGTCGGCCCCGGCGGCGAAGGACCGGCACCGCCCACCTTCGGCGAGCCCGCCCTGCCGGGAGAACTCGTTGAAGGAGCTGGGGGTGGACATCACGCTGACACCACCGGCGAGCGCCAGGGTGCAGTCCCCGCGCCGCAGTGCCTGAGCAGCGAGGTGCACGGCGACAAGCGACGACGAGCAGGCCGTGTCGACGGTCAGAGAGGGCCCGGTGAGCCCGAGCGCGTAGGAAACCCGCCCGGAGGCGACCGCGGGCGTGGTGCCGGTGCTGATGTAGCCGCCGAGGTCCTCATCGGACATGAGGACGGGAATCCCGTAGTCCTCACCCATGAGCCCGGCGAAGACACCGGTGGTGGCACGACGAGCAGCGTCGGCGTCGATACGAGCGTGCTCCAACGCGGCCCAGGAGGTCTCGAGCAGCACCCGTTGCTGCGGGCTCATGGCGGTCGCCTCACGCGGGCTGACGCCGAAGAACCCGGCATCGAACTCCGTGGCCCGGTCGAGGAACCCACCCGACCCGGAAAGGACGGCGGACATCCCGAACGCCCGGGCGAAGACGTCCCACCCGCGATCGGCTGGCAGGGGCGAGATCCCGTCCCGCCCTGAACGCACCGCGTCCCACAAGGAGTCCGCGTCCGAGATCCCACCCGGGTACCGGCAAGCCATACCCACGATGGCGATCGGCTCGCGCGCGGCGGCGACAAGTTCCGCGTTCTCCCGCCGGAGGCCGTCGTTCTCCTTCAGCGAGGAACGCAGCGCCTCGACCAATTCGTCAGACGTGGCCATACCGTCCCCAAACGCGTCGATGTGAACTGCCCGCATACCTCTCGCGTCGAGACTACGGACGCGGGGTATGCGGGCAGCCAGTTGCCGGTAACTACCGGATCAGTCCAGGGCAGGCGTCTTCTCGCGCTGTACTTGAACGTCCGCGCGCTGGGGGAGCTCCGGTGGCGCGGCCTCGGACAGACCGATCTTGTTGTGCAGTGCCCGCAACGGTTTCGGCGCCCACCAGGCAGCACGACCGAGCAACCGCATCCCGGCGGGCACAAGCACCCCGCGGATCAACGTGGCGTCCACCATGATCGCCAGCCCGGCCCCGATCCCGAACATCTGCAGGAAACTGACCCCACCAGTGCCGAAGGCGAAGAAGTTCACCGCGATGAGCACCGCGGCCGTGGACACGATGCGTCCGGTGTGCGAGAGCCCGTCCACCACGGCGGCCCGCCGATCCAGCCCGAGGTCATGCCCCTCCTTGATCCGGCTGAGCACGAACACCTCGTAGTCCATCGACAACCCGAACGCGATGCAGAAGAACAACATCAGCATGCTGGTGTCGAGCGGCATCGGCGTGAAGCCGAGGAACCCGGACAGCCACCCTTCCTGGAAGATCAACACCAGCACACCGATCGTCGCGGACAGGCCGAGCACGTTGAACACCAGCGCCCGGATCGGCTGCAACACGCTGCCGGTGAACAAGAACAGCAGGATGAACGTCGACAACGCGATCAGGCCCGCAGCGAGCGGAAGCCGGCTGCTGATGGCCTCCTTGCTGTCGACCAACGTCGCAGCGGAACCACCGACCTGTGGGTCGGTACCCGCGGGCCCCGCGGTGTCACGAATGTTGTGCACCAGCTCCTGGGCGCCTGCCGACCGAGCGTCGTCCTCGGTGATCACCGCGAGCCGCTGCACCTCCGGCTTCCCCATGGCGGCAGCGGTGGGCGGCACCCCCTGAGCGGCGCCATCGGTGAAGATCCCGGCACTGGACTCGACCCGAGCCACGTCGGGCAACGTGGACAGCCGTCCCGCGTACTCGGCGACCTGCCGCGCGGACACCTCGTCCTGGACGACGACCTGGATGGCCCGGCTGTTGTCATCGGGGAACTCGGACCGCAGGGTGTCACCGACGGTCCGGGTCTGCGTCGACTCCGGCAGCACCCGGTCATCCGGCGTCCCGAACTCGGACTTGAGCACCGGCGCCGCACCGAGCACCAACACGGCGATCACCGGCAGGGCACACAGGATCGGTCGCGCGGACACCACCGAGGCAACCCGCCGCCAGAACGGCGACACAGCGCTGGGCGTCTTCTTGAACCACGACAGCTTCCCGGCGTTGACCCGGTATCCCAGCACCTTCAACAGCGCGGGCAGCACCACGATCGACGTGACCATCGCGATGAGCACGACCCCGATACCGGAGTAGGCGAAGGACCGCAGGAAGAACAAGGGGAAGATGGTCAGAACGGCAAGCGCGACCGCCACCGTCAACGCGCTGAACACGATCGTGCGCCCAGCGGTCTGCACGGTCCGCACCACGGCGTCCTCGACAGACCGCCCGCTCGACAGCTCCTCCCGGAACCGGCTCACCATCAGCAACGCGTAGTCGACAGCGAGGCCGAGACTCAGCGCGGTGGTCAGGTTGATCGAGTAGATGGACACGTCGGTGGCCGACGCGATCCCCGACAGGGCGGCGAACGTGCCGAACACCGTGGCGGCACCGATCAGCAACGGCAGGCTGGCGGCGACGAGGCTGCCGAACGCGAACACCAGGAGCACCAGGATGATCGGCACCGCGATGGCCTCTGCCAGCGCCAGGTCCTTGCCGACCTGCGTGCGGGCTTCGACGGAGGTCATCACGGGACCGCCGAGGGACACGTCGTAGGCGTCGGTCGACGCGTCCACGAACCGGTCGCGGAACTCCTCGGCCGCGGTGAGGTCCTCGTCCTCCAGTTTGACGGCGATCATGCCGTGCCGGCCGTCCTCGGACTTCAGGCTCGGCGCGCCGGTCCCCCAGTACGACACCGCCTCGGCCACGGCGGGATCGTCGGCGATCCGGTCGGCCAGGTCAGTGGCGTCGGCAAGAACCGCGTCGTCGTCGACCGTGCCCGTCCTGGCGGACACCATGGCGACGACGTCGACCTGCCCGCCGAACTCGGCGTTGATGGCGTCGGTCACCTTCGACGACTCGGCCGCGGGGTCAGCGAACCCGTCTGGCTTGAGCTTGCCGAACACGGTGAACCCCACCGCGCCCGCCGCGATCAACCCGAGCAGGGCCACGACGAGTATCCCGCGGGCACGGGTGGCGGCGAAGCGCCCTATGGCAGTGAACATGACAGCTGCGCCCCTGACGAAAGTTGGGGAGTGGGTAACTCCAACGCTCCCAGCCCCGATATCGCAGAGTCAACGCCAGGTCACTCTTTCGTGAGCTTGCGCGCGGCGCGAATATGAGTTCTTCACATACCGCACGTTAATGGTTCATGATCGCATCCTGACACATTCACGGACACGACAATGCCCGACATTCCACGAATGCCGGGCATTGTCCGGTGACGATCAGCCCTCTGGCTGCGTGGCCAGTTCCGTGGTCTCCCGCGCCGCGGCGCGCCGGTGCCTGCGGTGGTCGACGGTGTACTCGTCGAGGCGGAACAGCATCACCACGGCCATGGCGGGCACCATCAGCACGTGCCCGACGACCATGACACCGGTGACACCGGCGACGCCCGCGAAGTAGAACGGGTACATGATCACGAACGGCACGTACATGGCCAGGCACATCTCCAGGATGGGCCGCCAGCGGTGCCCGCGGAACCGCATCCACAGCGCCATGCCGATGCTCATGTTCGTGGCCATCACGAGAGTCCTCGCGACCAGGTTCTCGATCATGAAGTCCCAGCCCAGGGCCTCCCACAGCAGGCGCACCGGCATGGCGAGCACACCCATGGCGATGAACATGGCCGCCGTCATCTCCAGCAGGTGCTGGATGAAATGGCGAGCCGGGCTGTGCCACCAGCTTTTCGCGCCGGTCATGACGCACCTCCGGTTCCTCCGCGACGACTGATACGGACAGTGTCGCATTTTTCGCCCATCATGGGGTAGTACACCACATGAGTATCGAGCAACCCAGGCGCGCAGGATATCCGGAAAATGCGACACTCGCGCCATGTTTCCGGGAGAGGTGTGGGGCGCTACGGCAGAGGAACGAGCCGCGAAGCTGCCCTGTGACGAAATTTTTCCGGGCGGACTCGCGGCCGACCGCGCCGTGTCCGTCGACGCGCCACCGGCGCTGATGTGGGCCTGGCTGTGCCAGATCCGTCTCGCGCCGTACAGCTACGACTACTTGGACAACTTCGGCAAGAAGAGCCCACCGGTCCGGACGCCGGATCTGGTGGACCTCGAGGTGGGCCAGAAGTTCATGCGCCTGTTCACACTGGCGTCCTTCGAACGGGACGACCACGTGACCATCCGCAGCAACCGCGTCGCCACGACGTACGCCGTCCGCCCGGAGGGAGCGGGCACCCGCCTGATCGCCCGAGCCGTCTTCCACGGCCCGAACGTCATCGGCCGCCCACTGGGCCTGATCGACATGATCATGATGCGCAAGCAGCTGCTGAACCTGAAGTCCCACGCGGAAAAGGAACACGCGGCGATCAACGCAGGCTAGGGCTGCGCCCACCAACGCGTGGGGCGCAAGCCCCATACACCACCCCCGAGGCTGCCTGCCTCTCCGGGGAGGACGCCCCGTCCGGCTAGGACAAAGCACCCCATGCCATGAAGGGCACCTTCGAGACGTTCACCGTCTCGAAGGTGCCCTTCATGACGTCACGGCCGAGCCTGCGCGACCAGACTGTCCGCGGTGAAGCGAGCCGGCAGCTCGTCACTCGGCGCTCCCGTGAACTCGTAGCCACCGGACGACTCGCGGAAGACCCCCTGATCCCCGGTGATCACGAACGCCGGCACCGCTGACCGGGACCTCGCGGTGTACGGCTTGAGGAACAGCAGGTACCGGTCCCCGTCCGCCAGCAGCGGCGACGTGTCCGGCGACGACACCGCGCTCCCGCCCAGCTGCACGATCTCCACCCACTCCGCGCCCGCCCCCAGGCCCGCGACGTGCTGGTCCAACCGCAGCCGCGTGAAGGTGACCGGCACCTTGTCGACCTCTTCCTCCCGCGACGTCGATGCGGTTCCCCGCACGACCATCGTGCTCTCCGCCCGCAGGTCGGCGATCGTGTAGTCCTTGACCCGGCTCATGTGCAGCTCTGTACTCGGCACGCTCTCCACAGTGGCCTGTCCGCACGCGCCGACGAGGAACATGGCACCCACCGCCGACGCGATGGCGATCCGACGCAACCCCATGGTCCCGCCTCCCTAGTAGATCTGGTTGATGAAGGCGACGTCGGCGACCGTCGGCTTGTACTTACGGCAGTCGTCGTAGCGCTTGGCCGTTTTCGGCTCCATGATGCTCACGTAGTTGCACGACGTGAACGACTCGTGGCCGAGGCCGAGTGCGTGACCGAGCTCGTGGACCATCACGGAGAGCTTCTTCTCGCCGGTGTAGTAGTCGGTGTAGGTCCGGTTCCACCAGACGTACATCCCCGTGGTCCAGTTGTGGTTGTACGTGCAGTTCTCCATCTGGCCGGCCGGGGTCCTGATCATCCCGTCGTAGCCGTCGGCGGAGGGGAGGTAGCCGTCGGCGATCACGATGTTCGCCCCGGTCGTCACCGGGCTGAGCGTGATCGGCGTGTTGGTCTCCTGCCAGTAGCGGGCGGCCCACTGGGCGGGGTTCAGGTAGGCGGCGGTGTTGGTGATGGCCGTCTTGTAGTGGAGGTACGGCGTGCTGAACTGACAGCCCCACGGCGCGGCCGTGGCCGGTGCGGCAGGCACGACGAAGAGCGTCGTGAGCACCGCACCGGCCACGATGGCGGCGAGCTTCCGGATTCGTCTCATGCCCGGAGGCTCGCAGGGGGCCCTAATCAGCCGCTAACACTCACGACGCCTTCCGCTGCGCTGACCGGCCTGCCAGTGCGCGCTTGACGAGGTCGTCCACGTCGAGACTGTCCAGGTCCTCCGCGGGCTCCGGCTGTTGCTTGGGCTCCTCCGCGGTGGACACCAGGTTCAGCAGTGCCTCGAGGATCCCCGCCTCCCGGAAGCGGGCCACCGGGACCGACGCGAGGGTGCGCCGCAGGGCGTCCTCGTCGACGTCCGGGGTCGCCGCGGACGGGTCCGGTAGCAGTGCCGCCAGTACGTACCCGGCCAAGGCCTCCGGGTTCGGGTAGTCGAACACCAGCGTCGCCGACAGGGACAGGCCCGTTGCCGCGTTGATGCGGTTGCGCAGCTCCACCGCGGTGAGTGAGTCGAAGCCCAGTTCCTTGAACGCCTGGCCAGGGGTGATCGCCGAGGGTGACGCGTGCGCCAGCACGGTTGCGACCTGTGTGCGCACCAACTCCAGCACCGCGGGCAGTCGCTCCTCCACCGGCAGTCCACCCAGGCGGTGCACCAGCGCGGCCGCGTCCGCCTTTCCTGCCCGGCGGGTGGGGACGCGCACCAGGCCCCGCAACAGGGGAAGATCCGTGCCGGAGCGGCGCAGTCCGGCCGGGTCCAGCTTGACCGGCACCACCACGGGAGCGGCCAGACCGGTCGCCGCGTCGAACAGCGCCAACCCTTCGGCCACGGACAGTGCGCCGAAACCGTTGCGGTTGAGCCGAGCCAGGTCCACCTCGGACAGTTCGCCCGTCATGTCGCTCGCCTGTGCCCACAGGCCCCACGCCAGCGACTGCGCGGGCAGACCCTGTGCACGCCGCTGCTGCGCCAGTGCGTCCAGCGCCGCGTTCGCGGCCGCGTAGTTCGCCTGGCCAGGGCCGCCCAGCACTCCCGCGACCGACGAGAACAGCACGAACATGCGCACGTCACCGGCCAGCTCGTGCAGGTTGACCGCCGCGTCGACCTTCGGGCGCATGACCCGGTCGATCCGCTCGGGCGTGAGGGTGTCGATGGTGCCGTCGTCGAGGACACCCGCGGAGTGGACGACTCCGGTCACCGGATGCGCGTCGAGCACCCTGGCCAGCGCGGACCGGTCGGTCACGTCGCACGCGACGACGGTCACGGTCGCGCCGAGGTCCGTCAGCTCCGACGTCAGCTCCTCGACGCCGGCCGCGTCCTGGCCGCGCCTGCTGACCAGCAGCAGGCTCGTGACCCCGCGTTCGGTGACGAGGTGGCGGGCGACCAGCGCACCAAGACCGCTGGTACCACCGGTGATCAGCACCGTGCCCTCGAACGCGGCAGGCGCGCCGGGCGCGGCCGGGGTGGCCCGGACCAGCCTGGGCACGAACACCTTGCCGGCGCGGATCGCCAGCTGCGTCTCGCCACTGGCGACGGCGGCCGGGAGCACGTCGCGCGACTCGGGGCGGTCGTCGGTGTCGACCAGCACGAACCGGTCCGGGTGTTCGGACTGCGCGGTGCGCACCAGGCCCCACACCGTGGCCGCCGCCGGGTCCGGGCTCTCGCCGCCGACCGCGACCGCACCGGTCGTGACCAGCACGAGCGGCTCGGGTTCGTTGTCGGACAGCCATTCCCGGACCAGCTCGAGTGCCTGGTGCGCGGTGTCGCGCGCGGCGTCGGCGAGCGGGCCGGGGGCCACGTCGATCTCCACCACGTTGTCGGGCAACCGCACCGTCTCCGCTCGGCGTGCGGCACGCCGTTCCGCGCGGGCGGCACGGCGTTCCGCGCGGTGTTCCGAGCGGCGGTCCGACCGGCGCTCGGCGCGGCGCTGGCGGCGCGACTCGGTCTCCTCGACCGGTGCCACCTCGACCGGCACCCAGTCCAGCGTGAACAGGTGCTGCCCGGCCGACGACGGGGTCGCCGCGGCCAGCTGCTCCGGGGTGATCGGCCGGACCGCGAGCGAACCGACGGTCGCGACCGGTGCGCCGGTCTGGTCGGCGAGGTGGATCGTGTAGGCGTCGTCGCCGGCCGGGGTGATCCTGACGCGCAGCACTGCGGGACCTGTCGCGGTCACCGCGATGTCGTGCCACGAGAACGGCAGCGCGAGCCGCCGCTCCCCCGTCGCCGCCGCGACGAGCGCGTGCAGCGCGGAGTCCAGCAGGGCGGGGTGGACCGCGAACCGGGCCGCTCGCTCCGCCTGCGTCTCGTCGAGCGCGACCTCGGCGAACACCTCGCCGCCGCGCCGCCACACCGACTGCAGGCCCTGGAACACCGGGCCGTACTCGAGGCCGAGGTCGGCCAGCTCGTCGTAGACACCGTCGACGGGCACCGCGGTGGCGCCGGGCGGCGGCCACTCGGTGAGCGCGACCCCGTCCGGCGCCGCACTCTCGGCGAGGGTGCCGGTGGCGTTCCGCGTCCACGACCCGCCGCTCTCCGGTCGCGAGTGGACGGTCAGTGCGCGGTCCCCGGAGTCGGTCTCGGCGCCGACGGACACCTGGACCACGACCGCGGCGTCCTCCGGCAGCACCAGCGGCGCCTGCAGGGTCAGTTCCTCGATGCCGTCGCAGCCGGCGCGCCCCGCCGCGTGCAGTGCCATCTCGACCAGTGCCGTGCCGGGCACGACCACGGTGCCGAGGACGGCGTGGTCGGCGAGCCACGGGTGGCTCTGCCGGGACAGCCTGCCGGTGAACAGCAGCCCCGGCTCGCCGGCCACATCGACAACCGCACCGAGCAGCGGGTGCCCGGTAGCGCCGAGTCCGGCGGCGGACACGTCGGCGGTGCCGGTGCCCGGCATCAGCCAGTAGGCGCGGTGCTGGAAGGCGTAGGTCGGCAGCGGCACCGGCTGTGCGCCGGTGTCCGCGTAGAACGCCGCCCAGTCGACCGCGTCGGTGTGCACGGCGATCGTGCCGAGCGCGACGCCGAGGGTCTGGACCTCGTCGCGGTCCTTGCGCAGCGTCGGGACGAACACGCCGTCCGGCACCACGTTCTGGCCCATGGCGGTGAGCACGCCGTCGGGTCCCAGCTCGACGAACGTCGTGACGCCCCGCTCGGCGAGGGCCGCGACGTTGTCGGCGAACCGGACCGTGCCGCGCACGTGCTCGACCCAGTACTCCGGGTCGGTCGGGTCGGCACCCACGATCGGGATCTCGGGCTCGTGGTAGGTGACCGCCGAGACGACCGCGCGGAACTCGTCCAGCATCGGGTCCATCAGCGGCGAGTGGAACGCGTGCGACACCGCGAGCCGCTTGGTCTTGGCGAACCGCGCGGCGACCGCCTCGACCGCGCGCTCCTCGCCGGAGATCACGACGGCGTTCGGCCCGTTGACCGCGGCGATGCCGACGCCTTCGGTGAGCAGCGGCGCCACTTCCCCCTCCGTCGCCTGGAGCGCGATCATCGCGCCGCCTGGCGGGAGGGCCTGCATCAGTCGTCCTCGTGCCGATACGACGGCAGCCGCGTCCGCCAGCGACCAGACACCCGCGACGTGCGCGGCCGCCAGCTCGCCGATCGAGTGCCCGGCGACCACATCCGGCCGAACACCCCACGACGCGAGTAGCCGAGCCAGCGCCACCTCGACCGCGAAGAGCGCCGGCTGCGTGTGCCCGGTCTCATCCAACCCATCACCGGAGGAGATCACCTCTCGTAGCCGAGGGTCGAAGTGCGCGCAGACCTCGTCGAACGCGGCCGCGAACACCGGGAACTCCCGGTACAGCCGCTGTCCCATCGCGATCCGCTGCGCGCCCTGACCCGTGAACAGGAACGCGAGCCGCCCACCGACCGTACCGGTGGCGACCTCCTCGCCGTCGACCAGCACCGCGCGGTGGTCGAACCGGGCGCGGGTGGTGGCGAGCGTGTAACCGACGTCGAGCGAGCTGCCGTCCACATCGGACAGCCGGGCGACCTGGTCGCGCAGCGCCTCCCCGGTCTTCGCGGACACCAGCCAGGGCACGACCGGCAGTTCCGCGCGTGGCGCCTCGGCCGTCGCGGGTGGCTCCTCGATGATGACGTGCGAGTTCGTGCCACCGATGCCGAACGACGAGATGCCGGCACGGCGCGGGTGGCCGTTCGCCTGCCACGGCCGGGTTTCCGTGAGCAGCCGCACGTTGCCCGCGTCCCAGTCGACCTCGGGCGACGGCTCGTCCACGTGCAGCGTCGGCGGCAGCTCGCCGTGCTGGAGCGCCAGCACCATCTTGATCACGCCTGCCGCACCGGCCGCGGCCTGCGTGTGGCCGAGGTTCGACTTGACCGAACCGAGCCACAGCGGCTGCTCGCGGTCCCGGCCGTACGTGGCCATCAGGGCCTGCGCCTCGATCGGGTCGCCGAGCGGCGTGCCGGTGCCGTGCGCCTCGACCGCGTCCACATCGGACACGGTGAGCCCGGCGGCGGCGAGCGCGGCACCGATGACCCGCTGCTGCGACGGCCCGTTCGGCGCGGTCAGCCCGTTGGACGCGCCGTCCTGGTTCACCGCGGACCCGCGGATCACGGCGAGCACGGAGTGCCCGTTGCGCTGCGCGTCGGACAGGCGCTCGACGGCGAGCACGCCGGCGCCCTCGCCCCAGGCGGTGCCGTCGGCGGCACCGGCGAACGCCTTGATCTCGCCGTCCACGGCGAGGCCGCGCTGCCGGGAGAACTCGACGAACGTCTCCGGTCCGGTCATGACGGTGACGCCACCGGCGAGCGCGAGGTCGCACTCCCCGTTCCGCAGCGACTGGACCGCCATGTGCAGCGCCACCAGCGACGACGAGCACGCGGTGTCGATCGTGACCGACGGGCCCTCCAGCCCGAGCACGTACGACAGCCGTCCGCACAGGACACTGCCGGCGATGCCGGTGACGAGGAAGCCCTCGACCCCCGCCTGGCCCGCGTCGACACCGCGGCCGTAGTCCTGCGCCATCATGCCGGCGAACACGCCGGTCCGGCTGCCGCGCAACGACAGCGGGTCGATGCCCGCGCGTTCGAGCGCCTCCCACGAGGTTTCGAGGAGGAGCCGCTGCTGCGGGTCCATGGCGAGTGCTTCGCGGGGGCTGATGCCGAAGAACTCGGCGTCGAACTCGGCGGCGTCGTGCAGGAAACCGCCGCGGCGCACGTACGAGGTGCCGGACGACTCCGGGTCGGGGTCGTACAGCTTCGCGAGGTCCCAGCCGCGGTCGGCGGGGAAGTCGGAGATCCCGGACCGGCCACCCGCGACGAGGTCCCACAGTTCGTCCGGCGACGTGATGCCGCCGGGCAGGCGGCAGCCCATGCCGACGATCGCGATCGGCTCGTCCGACACCGTAGCCGTCGCGGTGACGACCGAGGTGGTGGTGCCGCCTGCCAGTTCGGCCAGCAGGTGGTCGACGAGCTTGTCCGGGTTCGGGTGGTCGAACACCAGCGTCGCGGGCAGGCGCAGTCCGGTGGCGGAGTTGAGCCGGTTGCGCAGCTCGACGGAGGTGAGCGAGTCGAAACCCAGCTCCTTGAACGCCTGCGCCGGTGCGATCGACTCGGGCGCACCGTGCGCCAGCACACCGGCGACGTGCCCGCGTACCGTGTCGAGGAGGATCGCCCGCTGCTCGTCCTCGGCAAGCCCGGCGAGGCGTCGCACGAGTTCGCCGGTGGGTCCGCCCGCACGACGGGCCCCCCTGCTCGATGCTGTGCGGACGAGTGCACGCAGGATCGGCGGGACCGTGCCGACGGCCTTGGCGACCGCGGCCGGGTCGAGGTCGATCAGCACCTCCAGCGCACGACCGGTGACGGCCGCGTCGAACAGCGCCAAGCCATCCTCAGTGGACAGTGCACCGAAGCCGTCCCGGGACAGGCGGGCGCGGTCGGTGTCGCTCAGCTCGCCGGTCATGTCGCTGGCGGAGTCCCACAGGCCCCACGCCATCGACACCGCGGGCAGTCCGGCGGCGCGCCGGTCGTGGGCGAGCGCGTCGAGTGCGCTGTTGGCGGCCGCGTAGTTGGCCTGCCCCGGGGTGCCGAAGACGCCGGCCGCCGAGGAGAACACCGCGAAGAGGGACAGGTCCTGCGCCGATTCGGTGGTCAGCTCGTGGAGGTGGCGGGCCGCCTCGACCTTGGGTGCCAGTACCGCGTCGAGCCGTTCCGGCGTGAGCGCGGTGACGATCCCGTCGTCGAGGACCCCGGCCGCGTGCACGACACCGACGAGGTTTGGGACGGACTTCAGCAGCCTGGCGACGGACTGGCGCTTGGTCACGTCACACGCGGCGACGCGGACCTCGGCGCCCAGGCCGGTCAGCTCGGCCGCCAGTTCCTTGGCGCCGCTCGCTTTCGTGCCGCGTCGGCTCACCAGCACCAGGTGCCGGACGCCGTGGTCGGTGACGAGGTGGCGGGCCAGCAGCGCACCCAGGCCGCCGGTGCCGCCGGTGATCAGGACGGTGCCGTCGAGCGTGACCGGCGCCGCGGTGTCCTGCACGCGGACCAGGCGGGGTGCGTAGGTCCGCCCGTCGCGGACGGCGATCTGGGTCTCCCCGGACGCGGCGACGGTGGCGGCGAGGCTGTCGTCGCCGGATCCGTCGTCGTCGAGGAGCACGAACCGGTCCGGGTGCTCGGACTGGGCGGACCGGACGAGGCCCCACACGGCGGCCGCGTCGAGGTGCCCGATGCGTTCGTCGGCCGTGACGCCGACCGCGCCGGTGGTGACGAGGACGAGCCGCGCGTTCTCCGGGTGTCCGTCGGCGAGCCAGGACTGGATCGCGGCGAGTGCCTCGTGTGCGGTGGCGACCGGCTGGGCGGCCACCGTCACGTCCTCCACTGTGGACAGCGACACCGGGGTCCAGTCGACGCCGAACCTCGGGCGGCGCACGCGGATCTGGTCCGGGGTCACCGGCAGCAGGGACAGCCTGCCTACGGACGCGACCGGCGTGCCGGTGCTGTCGGCGGCGTCGATGCTGATCGCGTCGTCGCCCGCCGGTGCGATCCGGATGCGGAGCTGTGTCGCGCCGCGCGCGGCGAGGCTGACGGTGTGCCAGCCGAAGGGCAGGCGGGCCTGTTGTGCCGTGCTCCCCGCGAACAGAGCGTGGAGTGCCGCGTCCAGCAGTGCCGGGTGTACGCCGAACTTGGCGGCGTCGGCGTGCTGTTCGTCGGCGAGCGCGACCTCGGCGAACACCTCGGTGCCGCGCCGCCACACCGACTGCAGGCCCTGGAAGACCGGCCCGTACTCGAGGCCCAGTTCGGCGGCCTTGTCGTAGACGTCCGTGATGGACACGGCGTCCGCCCCGGCAGGCGGCCAGGCGGTCAGGTCCGCGGTGGAGGTGGGTGCACCGGTGCCGAGGGTGCCGGTGGCGTGCTGGGTCCAGTCCCCGCCGTCGGGGCGGGAGTGGATCGCCACGGTCCGGTCGGCGTCGACCGTCACCTGGATGACGACCGCGCCGCCGTCGGGCAGGACCAGCGGTGCCTGCAGCGTGAGTTCCTCGACGAGGTCGCAGCCGACGCGGTCACCGGCCTGCAGCGCCAGCTCGACGAGTGCGGTGCCGGGGACGAGCACGGTGCCCATGACGGCGTGGTCGGCCAGCCACGGGTGCGACTGGGTGGAGAGCCGGCCGGTGAGGACGAGGCCGTCACCGTCGGCGAGCGGGACGGCGGCACCGAGCAGCGGGTGTCCGGCCGGGTCGATCCCGGCGGCGAGGACGTTGCCCGCAGTGGGGCGCAGCCAGTAGGAGTCGCGCTGGAACGGGTAGGTCGGCAGGTCGACGTGGTTGCCGCCGCCGAACAGCGCGGCCCAGTCCACGTCGGCGCCGTGTGTCCAGGCGGTGCCGACGGCGGTGATGACGGCGTGCGCCTCGTCGCGATCCTTGCGCACGGCAGGGACGAACGTGCCGTCGAGACCCGTGGCGCTGAGCACCGCATCGGGACCGACCTCGACGAACGTGGTCACACCCTGCTCGGTCATGGTCGCCACGTTGTCGGCGAACCGGACCGTGCCGCGGACGTGCCGCACCCAGTACTCCGGGTCGGTGACGTCCGCGCCGACGATCGGGATGGTCGGCTCGTGGTAGGTCACGCTCTCCGCGACCGCACGGAACTCGTCCAGCATCGGGTCCATCAACGGCGAGTGGAACGCGTGCGACACCGTCAGCCGCTTGGTCTTGCGGTCGGTGAACCGCGCCGCGATGGCCGCAGCGGCCTCGTCGTCACCCGAGATCACGACCGACCGCGGTCCGTTGATCGCCGCGATGCCGACCGCGTCCGTGAGGTGTGGGGTGACCTCCTTCTCCGTGGCCTGGATCGCGATCATCGCGCCGCCACGTGGAAGGGCCTGCATCAGCTGTCCGCGCGCGGTGACCAGGCGGGTGGCGTCGGCGAGCGACAGCACCCCGGCGACGTGCGCGGCGGCCAGCTCACCGATCGAATGCCCGGCGAGGAAGTCCGGCCGCACACCCCACGACTCCAGCAACCGGAACAGCGCCACCTCGAACGCGAACAACGCGGGCTGCGTGTTCCCGGTCTCGTCCAGCCCGTCACCGGTCGCGACGACCTCACGCAAACCCGGGTCGAGGTGCGACAGCACCTCGTCGAACGCGGCCGCGAACACGGGGAACGCCTCGTACAGCCGTTGCCCCATGCCCGCCCGCTGCGCACCCTGGCCCGTGAACAGGAACGCCAGCCGCCCACCGGCCGTGCCGGTGGCGACTTCGGTGCCGTCGACCAGCAGCGCGCGGTGGTCGAACCGGGCCCGGGTCGTGGCGAGCGAGAACCCGACGTCCAGTGGTGACGCGTCCACCTCGGACAACCGGGTGACCTGGTCCCGCAACGCGTCCGACGTCTTCGCCGACAGGACCCACGGCACCGAGGGCAGTTCGGCGCGGGACACCGGCTCCTCGGCCGGTGGCTCCTCGATGAC
The DNA here is from genome assembly GCF_014203735.1 of Actinophytocola algeriensis. Taxonomy (GTDB): domain Bacteria; phylum Actinomycetota; class Actinomycetes; order Mycobacteriales; family Pseudonocardiaceae; genus Actinophytocola; species Actinophytocola algeriensis. The sequence continues at coordinate 219,368 of NZ_JACHJQ010000006.1, forward strand.
GATGTGCGCGTTGGTGCCGCTGATGCCGAACGACGAGATGCCCGCACGGCGCGGGTGCCCGTTCGCCTCCCACGGCACGGCCTCGCCGAGCAGCTGGACCGCACCCGCCGTCCAGTCGACCTGGTGGGTCGGCTCGTCGACGTGCAGGGTCGCGGGCAGCTGCCCGTGCCGCAACGCCATGACCATCTTGATCACGCTGGCGGCACCAGCCGCGGCCTGCGTGTGGCCGATGTTCGACTTGATGGACCCGAGCCACAGCGGCCGCTCGCGTTCGCGGCCGTACGTGGCGATCAGGGCCTGCGCCTCGATCGGGTCGCCGAGCGCGGTGCCGGTGCCGTGTGCCTCGACGACGTCGACATCGGACGTGCCGAGCCCGGCCTGCGCGAGCGCCTGCGTGATGACCCGCTGCTGCGACGGCCCGTTCGGTGCCGTCAGGCCGTTCGACGCGCCGTCCTGGTTCACGGCCGACCCGCGCACCACCGCGAGCACGGGGTGCCCGTTGCGGCGCGCGTCGGACAGCCGCTCCAGCACGAGGATGCCCGCGCCCTCGCCCCACACCGTGCCGTCGGCGCCGTCGCCGAACGCCTTGCAGCGGCCGTCGGCGGCGAGGCCGCGCTGGCGGGAGAACTCGACGAACGTGTCGGGGCTCGCCATGACCGTGACGCCACCGGCGAGCGCGAGTGAGCACTCACCCGAGCGCAGTGCCTGTGCGGCCAGGTGCATGGCGACGAGCGACGACGAGCACGCGGTGTCGAGCGTGACCGCTGGGCCTTCGAGGCCGAGGGTGTAGGAGATCCGTCCTGATGCGACGGACGCGGCGATGCCGGTGCCCCAGAAGCCTTCCACGCCGTCCGGTAATCCGCTCAGGGTCGGCGCGTAGTCGCGGTACATGAGGCCGGTGAACACGCCGGTCCGGCTGCCGCGCAGCGTGTGCGGGTCGATCCCGGCGCGCTCGAGCGCCTCCCAGGTGGTTTCGAGCAGCAGGCGTTGCTGCGGGTCCATGGCGAGCGCCTCGCGCCGGCTGATGCCGAAGAACTCCGCGTCGAACAGGTCGGGCCGGTCGACGAAACCGCCGTGCCGGGCGTAGGTCCTGCCCAGCGCGTCCGGGTCGGGGTCGAACAGGTTCGCGAGGTCCCAGCCGCGGTCGGTCGGGAACTCGGACACCCCGGACCGGCCGGTGGCGACGAGGTCCCACAGGTCGTCCGGTGTGGACACGCCGCCGGGGAACCGGCAGCCCATGCCGACGATGGCGATCGGCTCGTCGGTGACGACCGCGGCGGGTGTGGTCGCCGGTGACATCGCGGCGGCGAGGGGCCCGCCTGCCGGGGCCAGCTCGGCGCGGAGGTGGTCGACGACGGCAAGGGGGCTCGGGTAGTCGAAGACGAGCGTGGCGGGGAGCCGCAGCCCGGTGGCGGTGTTGAGGCGGTTGCGCAGTTCGACCGCGGTGAGCGAGTCGAAACCGAGCTCCTTGAACGCCTGCGCGCCGGTGACGGCGTCGGGTGAGCTGTGACCGAGTACCGCGGCCACGTGCTCGCGCACGAGGTCGAGCAGCAGCGCCCGCTGTTCGGGCTCACCAAGCCGGGCGAGGCGGCCGGCGAGGCCGTCACCGCCACCCGCTGCCGCGGCGGCGCGGCGGGCCGGTGCCCGGACGAGGCCGCGCAGCAGCGGAGGCACGTCGGTGCCGGACTTGCGCAGCCCGGCCAGGTCCAGCTTGACCGGCACGGTGAGTGCCCGGTCGGCCGCGATGGCCGCGTCGAACAGCCCGAGTCCGTCCTCAGTGGACAGCGTGCCGAAGCCGGCGCGGGAGAGCCGGGCCAGGTCGGTGGCGTCGAGCTGGTCGCGCATCCCGCTGTCCCACATGCCCCAGGCCAGGGACACGGCGGGCAGTCCGGCGGCACGGCGCTGCTGCGCGAGCGCGTCGAGCACGGCGTTGGCGGCGGCGTAGTTCGCCTGTCCCGCGCTGCCGAACACCCCGGCAGCGGAGGAGAACAGCGCGAACAGCGACAGGTCCGAGGTGAGTTCGTGCAGGTTGACCGCGGCGTCGACCTTGGCACGCAACACCGTCGCGATGCGGTCCGGGGTCAGCGTGTCGAGCACACCGTCGTCGAGCACACCGGCCGCGTGCACGACACCCGTCAGGTCCGGGATCCCGGCCAGCAGCGCGGTGAGCGCGTCGCGGTCGGCGACGTCGCACGCGGCGACGGTGACGGTGGCGCCCAGGTCGGTGAGTTCCTCGGCCAGCTCGGGCGCGGTACCGCGGCGGCTGGCCAGCACGAGCTTCCGGACACCGTGTGCCACCACGAGGTGACGGGCGAGCAGCCTGCCCAGCCCACCGGTGCCACCGGTGATGAGCACGGTGCCGGACGGGTCGACCGCACCCGGTGCGCTCGCGATCCGGGACAGCCGGGGCACGAACACCTCGCCGCCGCGGACGATCGCCTGCGGCTCACCGGCGCCCACCGCGAGCGCGACGGAGGCATCATCGTCCACATCCGCCAGCGTGAACCGGCCCGGGTACTCCAGCTGCGCGGCCCGCACGAGCCCCCACACCGCGGCGGCGGCCACGTCCGTGACGGCACCTTCGGGGTCGACCGCACCGCGCGTGACCAGCACCAGCCGGTCGTCGGTCTCCTGGATCGCGGCGAGTGCCCAGGTCGCGGCCTCGAGCGGCGTGACCCCGGCCGGTGCGACCGCGACCGGCGGCAGGTCCTCGGCGGCACGCACACCCGCGACGCGGACCCAGTCGAGCCCGTACAGGGAGTTCTGGCCACCCGTGAGCTGTTCCGCGGACACCGGGCGCAGCAGCAGCGACCCGATGGTCGCGACCGGCGCGCCGGTGCCGTCGAGCACGGTCAGCGAGACGGTGTCCCGCCCGGCTGGTCCGATGTGGACACGTGCGGTGGTGGCGCCGGTCGCGGTCAGCGACACGTCGGTCCAGCTGAACGGCAGCGTGCCCTCGCCGTCGACGAAGTCGCCGAGCGCGATCGCGTGCAGTGCCGCGTCGAGCAGCGCCGGGTGCACACCGAACCGGCCGGCGTCACCCCGGGCCTGCTCGGGCAGTTCGACCTCGGCGAACACCTGGTCGCCGGCCCGCCACGCGGCGCGGAGCCCCTGGAACACCGGGCCGTAGTCGTAGCCGGAAGCGGCCATGGTCTCGTAGAACGCCGACAGGTCAACGGGTTCCGCACCCGCGGGCGGCCACGCGGTGGCCGGCGGCGCGACCGCGACCGGGGTGGCCGAGAGGGTGCCGGTGGCGTGCCGGGTCCACTCGCTGTCCTCGCCGGTGTCTTCGTCGGGCTGCGAGTGGATGGAGACCGCGCGGCGGCCGGTGTCGTCGGCGGGCGACACGATCACGTGCAGCCGCACCGCGCCCTGTTCCGGCAGCAGCAGCGGGCTTTCCGTGGTGAGGTCGTCGAGGTGCTCGCACCCGGCCTCGAGCCCGGCCCGCAGCGCCAGCTCGACGAACGCCGTCCCGGGCACGAGCACGGTGCCGCGGACCGCGTGGTCGGCGAGCCACGCGTGCGAGTGCCGCGACAGGCGGCCGGTCATGGCGATGCCGTCGCCGTTGGCGAGGGTGATGACGGCACCGAGGAGCGGGTGCCGGGCGGGGTTGAGCCCGGCGGAGCCGACATCGCCCGTCGTCGCGGGGATGAGCCAGTAGTTCTTGTGCTGGAAGGCGTAGGTGGGCAGCTCGACCTGCTTGCCGCCCGGCAGCAACGCGGTCCAGTCGACGTCGACACCGCGCGTCCAGGCCGTGCCGACAGCGGCGACGACGGTGTGCGCCTCGTCGCGGTCCTTGCGCAGGGCCGGGACGAACGTGCCGTCGAGACCCGTGGCGCTCAACACAGCATCAGGGCCGACCTCGACGAACGTGGTCACACCCTGCGCAGTCAATGCGGCCACGTTCTCGGCGAACCGGACCGTCCCACGCACGTGCCGCACCCAGTACCCGGGGTCCGTCGGCTCCGCGCCGACGATCGGGATCCTCGGCTCGTGGTACGTCACGCTCTCCGCGACCGCACGGAACTCGTCCAGCATCGGATCCATCAACGGCGAGTGGAACGCGTGCGACACCGACAGCCGCTTCGTCTTCCGATCCGCGAACCGCGCCGCGATCGCCGCAGCCGCCTCGTCATCACCCGAGATCACGACCGACCGCGGCCCGTTGATCGCCGCGATACCCACCGCGTCCGTCAGATGCGGGGTGACCTCGTCCTCGGTGGCCTGAATGGCGATCATCGCGCCGCCACGCGGCAGCGCCTGCATCAACCGGCCACGCGCGGCGACCACCTTGCACGCGTCCTCGAGCGACCACACTCCGGCGACGTGCGCGGCGGCGAGCTCACCGATCGAATGCCCAGCAAGGAAGTCCGGCCGCACACCCCACGACTCCAGCAACCGGAACAGCGCCACCTCGAACGCGAACAACGCGGGCTGCGTGTTCCCGGTCTCGTCCAGCCCCGTGCCCGAGACGACAACCGCGCGAAGCCCCTCGTCGAAGTGCGACAACACCTCGTCGAACGCGGCCGCGAACACGGGGAACGCCTCGTACAGTCGTTGCCCCATGCCCGCCCGCTGCGCGCCTTGCCCGGTGAACAGGAACGCCAGCCGTCCGGTCACCACGGACCCGGACGCGACCTCGGCCCCGTCCACGACCACCGCGCGGTGGTCGAACCGGGCCCTGGTCGTCGCCAGGGAGAACCCGACGTCCAGCGGTGACGCGTCCACTTCGGACAACCGGGTGACCTGGTCCCGCAACGCGTCGGGGGTCTTCGCCGACAGCACCCACGGCACCACCGGCGGCACGTCGGCGGCCTCGGTCACCGCGGCGGCGGGCGCCTCCTCGATGACGACGTGCGCGTTCGTGCCGCTGATCCCGAACGACGAGACCCCGGCCCGCCGCGGCTGGTCCCCGGCCGGCCACGGCCGCGCCGACGTCAGCAACCGGACCGCACCGGAGTCCCAGTCGACGCGCGAGCTGGGCTCGTCGACGTTCAGCGTCGGCGGCAGCTCACCGGCCCGCATGGCCAGCACGAGCTTCATCACCCCGGCCGCGCCGGCCGCCGCCTGCGTGTGCCCGAGGTTCGACTTGACCGACCCCAGCCACAGCGGACGGTCCGAGGACCTGCCCTGGCCGTAGGTCGCGAGCAGTGCCTGCGCCTCGATCGGGTCACCCAACCGGGTGCCCGTGCCGTGCGCCTCGACCGTGTCCACTTCGGACGCCGACAGCCCGGCGGCGGCCAGCGCCTGCGTGATCACACGCCGCTGCGACGGCCCGTTCGGTGCGGTCAGGCCGTTCGACGCGCCGTCCTGGTTCACCGCCGACCCGCGCACCACGGCCAGCACCGGGTGGCCCAGCCGGACCGCGTCCGACAGCCGCTCCACCGCGAGCACCGCGGCGCCCTCGCCCCAGCCGGTGCCGTCGGCGGCGTCGGCGAACGACTTGCACGTCCCGTCCGAGGACAGCCCGCCCTGGCGGGAGAACTCGACGAACGTGTCCGGCTTCGCCATCACGGTCGCGCCACCGGCCAGCGCCAGGTCGCACTCGCCCGCGCGCAACGCCTGCACCGCGAGGTGCAGCGCCACGAGCGACGACGAGCACGCCGTGTCCAGCGTGACCGCGGGCCCTTCGAGCCCGAGCAGGTAGGCGATCCGGCCGGACGCGACGCTCGCGGCCGTGCCGGTGCCCCAGAAGCCTTCCGTGCCCTCGGGCAGCTCGGCCAGCGACGGGATGTAGTCGTGGCACATCACACCAACGAACACACCGGTCTTGCTGCCGCGCAACGCGACCGGGTCCACACCACCGCGCTCGAGCGCCTCCCAGGACGTCTCCAGCAGCAACCGCTGCTGCGGGTCCATGGTCAGCGCCTCGCGCGGGCTGATCCCGAAGAACTCCGCGTCGAACTCCCCCGCGTCGTGCAGGAACCCACCGTGACGGGTGTAGGTCTTGCCTGCCGCCTCGGGGTCCGGGTCGTACAGCCCGTCGGTGTCCCAGCCGCGGTCGGCCGGGAACTCCGTGATCCCCGACCGGCCTGCCGACACGAGCTCCCACAGTTCGTCCGGAGTGGACACGCCACCCGGGAACCGGCAGCCCATGCCGACGATCGCGATCGGCTCGCGCGCCTTGTCCTCGAACTCGGTCAGGCGGCGGCGGGCCTCACGCAGCTCGGCCGTCGCTCTTTTGAGGTAGGCCAGGTACTTCTCTTCGTCCGCCACTGCGGTCTCCTCGATCGGGGTGCTTCGCCTGGCCGGAGATCAGCCGGTGGGTTCGTCAGGTCAGTCAGCGGGGTCGGTCAGCGGGTTCCGGGAGCGGGTGCCCCGCTCGACGGGCTGCACGGCAAGCAGTTCCGCGGCGAGGTCGCGCAGGGCGAGGCGCGCGGGTTTGCCCGCCCGCACCCGGGGCAGCTCAGGCACCCGGTACAGCTTCACCGGCACCTTCGCGGGCGACAGCGCACGGCACGCCGTGAACACCGCGGCCGGGTCGACCCCGTCCGGCCCGGTCTGCAGGTACGCGACCGGCACCTCGCCGAGCGCCTCGTCCAGCTCGCCGACGACCACCGCGGCGGCCACGCCGTCGACACCGCGCAGCACGTGCTCGATCTCGCGCGGGTTGACCGGGGTGGCACCACGCGTGATCAGCTCGGCCATCCGGCCGGTGATCGTCAGGGAGCCGTGCGCGTCGCGGGTGGCGAGGTCACCGGTGTGGAACCAGCCGTCGCTGATCTCGGCGGCCTGCAGGTGGTAGCCGCCCGCGGTCACGTTCGGGCCGCTGACCCACAGCTCGCCCTCCTGCCCGACACCGGCGTCCTTGCCGGTCCTCGGGTCGATGACCCGCACGCTGACACCGGGGATCGGCAGCCCGCAGCCGTCGTCGGCCGGGCCGCTCACCGCGACCGGTCCGGTGGTCTCGGTGGTCATGTAGCTGTCCAGCAGCGGGTGGCCGAACCGCTCCTCGAACCGCGTGCGCAGCGCGTTCACCGAGGACGCGCCCGCGACGAGCGCGACCCGCAGCTCCGGCAGCTCGACGTCCACGTAGCTCGCCGCCCAGAGCATGTCCTGGTACGTGCTGGGGAGACCTGCGACGAACGTGATCCGCTGCCTGGCCAGGTCCGCGAGGAACGTGGTCCGGTTGGCCATCAGGTCGGCGACGTCCTCGGCCGCCGTCGGCGTGAGCAATCCGGTGGCGCCGGTGGCGAGCACACCGATCACGGCGACCTGCTGGGTGATGCCGTGCGCGAGCGGCAGTGGACAGGCCACCCGGTCCTCGGGCCCCAACCCCAGGATCGGTGCGTAGCAGGCGGCGATCGCCCACATCACGTTGCGCTGGCTGAACAACACGGCGCGCGGGGCGCCCGTGACACCCGCGGTGTAGGTGAGGAACGAGAGGTCGTCCAGTCCGAGGTCGCCGTCGGCCGGAGCCTCCGACTCGACCTCGGCCAGTTCGGAGAACAGCGGGAACAACGGCAGGTCGTCGTCGAGGTCCTCGCCTTCGTGGTCGACCAGCACGACCGTCAGGTTCGGGAAGCCGCGGCGCACCCGGTTCACCTGGTGCGCGTGCGCGATGTCGGTGAAGATCGTGGTCGCGCGGCTCTCGGCGAGCAACGTCGCCAGCTCGGCGTCCCCCAGTCCGATGTGGATCGGTGCGCTGATGGCGCCGGCGCGCAGCACCGCGAGGTGGCTCTCCACCGCCTCCACCATGTTGTCCAGGTACAGCAGCACCCGGTCGGCGGGCTGCAGGCCCATGTCTGCCAAGTGACCGGCCACCCGCGCCGACCGCAGCTCCAGATCCGCCCACGTCACGCTGCGCCACGGGTCGACGAACGCCACCTTGTTCGGGGTCGCGGCGGCGTGCTGGCGGAGCAGCTCGGTCAGCGGCCGGATCAGATCGGTCCTCAACATGTCACTCCCCTAGGAGATGGTGACCGGCAGCGACAGGGGCAGCCGGATGAGCGTGGACTCACGCCACTTGATGTCCTCGGCAGGCACGGCCAGCTTCAGGTTCGGGAACCGCTTGAACAGCTCCTGCAGCGCGATGCCGTTCTCGATGCGGGCGAGCTCCGCACCCGGGCACGCGTGCGGGCCGCGACCGAACACCAGGTGCTTGTTCTCGGCCCGCTCGAAGTCCAGCTCGTTGGCGTTGGGGAACTTGTCCGGATCGCGGTCGGCGGCGCCGATGGACAGGAAGACGGTGTCGCCGGCGGAGATCTTCTGGCCACCCAGCTCCAGGTCCTCCCGCGCGAACCGGCGGAACCCGCGCTGGGTCGGGCTGTACATCCGGAACATCTCTTCCATCAGCTTGTGCAGCTCGTCCTCGTCGGCGGTCGCGAGACGCGTCGCGTACTCCGGCCGCTCCATCAGCGCGAGCGTGCTGCAGGAGAGCATGCCCATCGTGCTGTCGTACCCGGCGGCGAACATGATCAGCGCCATGTGCGACAGGTCTTCCGGCGGCAGCAGGTTCCCGTCGTCGTCGGTCACCTCGGCCCACGTGGTGAGCAGGTCGTCCTGGGGGTTGGTGCGGCGCTCGACGAGCGCGCGGGCCATCGCGGCGCCGATGCCCTGCGGGTTGACGAGCTGCCCGGAGAAGACCAGCTCACCCCACTCGCGGACGTGCACGCGCTCCTCTTCCGGCATGCCGACGAGGTCGCAGATCACGGTGATCGGCAGGGGCGCGCAGAAGGTGTCCATCAGGTCGACGACGCCGCCGTCGGAACCCTTGGCCGCGATGTCGTCCAGCAGGCCCGCGACCAGCTCGTGGATCTTCGGCTTCAGCAACCGCATCCGCCGCGGCACGAACCCGAAGTTCACCAGGCGGCGGGACTTCGTGTGGTCCGGCGGGTCCTCCATGACGAGGCGCGACTGCGGCAGCCCCTCGGGCGGGAGGTGGTTGGTGTAGTCGGCGCCCGCGTACTTGCGGTGCCGGGCGAGGCGCTGGTCGCGCAGCGCGTCGTAGACCTCGGTGTAGCCGGTCACCAGCCAGACGGGGATGCCGTCGGGCAGGCAGACGCGGTGCACGGGACCCTGCTCGTGGAACTGGGCGTACGTGTCGAACGGCGCGTGCCAGTACTCTTCATCGAACGGCATGTCGTGGCCGTGCATGGGGCACTTGTCCGCCATTTTTCTTCCCTCCGTTTTGGTTCAGTCCGATGACGGCGACGACGATGGCGATCACAGTCAGGACCAGGCAGAACGTGAACACGTTCAGGTAGGACGACACGGTCCGGGCCCCACGGGCGTCCGTGCCGGACTGCAGGATGGTGGCGACGGCGGCCGCGCCGAGCGCCCCGCCGATCTGGCGAGCGGTGTTGTTGAGCGCACTGACGCTGGCGAACTTGGTGGCGGGCGCGGACTCGGCCGCGGCGGACATCGTGGCCATCATGGTGGCCCCGATCCCGAAGCCGACGAACACGCTGGCAGGCAACCAGATCGTCAGGAACGCGCTCTCCCTGGTGAGGAAGAACAGGAGAAGGGCGGGCACCGCTGCGTGCGCGGCCATCCCGAGCACGGCAGCGAACCGGGGACCACCGAAGCGCCCCATGACCTTCCCCATCACCACGGCACCGATGGCGGCGACGACAGCCCCGACGGTCTGCGCGAGTCCGGCCTCCAGCTCGGTGTAGCGCCAGATGTCGGTGAGGAAGAGAACGGCACCGAGCAACCAGGCGTACATGACACAGCCGTAGAGCAGGGCGACGACGTTGGCGGCGGCGAACGACCGGTTGCCGCGGAACAGGGAGAGCTCGAACGCGGGCGACGAGTGCCGGACGGAACGCATCACCGCCAGCACGAGGCACAGCACCCCGCCGACGAGACAGGCGAGCGTCCTGGTCGAGGTCCACTCCCAGGTGGTCCCGTTAGTGACGCCGAGCGTGAGCCCACCGATGCCGGCCGCGAGGAGGATCGTGCCGGCCAGATCGGGCAACCCACCGGTGGCGGGCGCCTTGTGCAGCACCCGCACCCCGGCGATCACCAGAGCGATGCCGACCGGAATGTTGATGAGGAAGACGGCGTGCCAGCTGAACGCCTCGACGAGCAACCCACCAAGCCCGGGCCCCACCGCGGCGGCGACCCCACCGGCAGCGCTGAGCAGGGAGATCGACATGACCCGCTTCTGCGGCGAGGTGTCCATGAGCAACACGGAAAGCGAAGCGGGCACCATGACAGCGGCGCCGGCCCCTTGAAGAGCGCGGGCCGCGATGAGCAGTGGCAGGTTGGGCGACAGCGCGCAGAGCAGCGAAGCCAGCGTGAACAGGACGATCCCACCGAGGAAGATCCTCTTGCGTCCCAGGGTGTCCGCGATCCGCCCGCAGGGGGCGAGCAAGGCGGCGAAGAGGACGGCGTAGGCGCTCATGACCCAGGAGAGGTCCGGCAGCGAAGCGGTGGGGAACTCGCGCGCGAGCGCGGGCATGGCGAGCATGGTGACCGTGGAGTCCAGCATCGCGAGGAAGTTCGCACCGGACGCGGTCAGCACCACTGCCCAGTAGGAGGGCAGAACCCGTTCCGTGGACATGAATTCCCACCCGTCTGCCGATGTCGCGATGGGGCCAGTATGCCGAGAGGGGGTATGCGCTCAGTCGCCCTTCGTCAACCGCGGGACCACCGCCGGGTAATCGTTCGGTCTCGTGGTTGGTTTCGCTGGTTGGGGCGCGCAGCGCCCGGGACGCCTTCGCCGTCAAAGGCGCGTTGACGGCACAGCCGGTGCCGTGAAAGGCGCTTTCACGGCCTTGAGTGACCTGAACGCGCCTTTCACAGCATCGCGGATGCCGTCAACGCGCCTTTCACAACAGTTCACCCTGCGCGCTGGTTCAGTGGCCCGGACTCACAGAAGCCGTTCAGGACAGGATCACGGGCAGCGTGCGCGGTACCCGGATGAACGTCGACTCGCGCCATTCCAGCTCCTCTTCCGGCACGGCGAGCCGGATGTCCGGGAACCGCGAGAAGAGGGCGTGCAGACCGATCCGGATCTCCAGTCGCGCGAGTTCCGCGCCGGGGCACACGTGCGGTCCGCGGCCGAACGCGATGTGCTGGTGCGGCGGCCGGTTGAAGTCCATCACGTCCGGGTCCGGGAACTGCTTGGGGTCCCGGTCGGCCGCGCTGACGTAGAGCATGACGGTGTCGCCGACGCTGATCTTGTGTCCGGCGATCTCCACCTCCTCGCGGGCGAACCTGCGGAACCCGCGGTGCACGGAACCGTTGCGCCGCAACAGCTCCTCGACCGCCGCGGGCACGAGGCCAGGTTTGGCCACGAACTCGGCGGTGTGCTCGGGGTGGTTCATGAGGTCGATGGCCGAGGAGGCGAGGGCGCCCAGCGTGCTGTCGAACCCACCGGTGTAGATGCTGAGGATCAGCAGCATCACCTGCTCCGGCGGGATGACCTCGCCGTTCATGTCGGTCGCCTGCGCCCAGACGGAGATCAGGTCGTCCCTCGGCTCCGCCGTGCGTTCGGCGATGAGCCCGCGCAGGAGGTTCGCGAAGCCGACCTTGGCTTCGTAGTTCACCTCGTCGACACGGCCGAAGATGTCGTCGGTCCAGCGCCGGACGTCGTCCCACGACTCCTTCGGCACCCCGAGCATCTCGCTGACCATGACGATCGGCAGCGGTGCGCAGAACAGCCCGGCCAGGTCGACGACCTCACCACCGGCGCCCGCCGCCTCGAGGTCGTCGAGCAGACCGGCCACGAGCGCGTCGATCTTGTCGCGCATCTGCGCCACCCGCTGGGGCATGAACGCGAAGTTGACCAGCCTGCGCGTGTGGCCGTGCTCAGGCTGGTCCTCCATCACCAGTGGCGCGACCGGCACGCCTTCCGGTGGCACGTCGTTGGTGTAGTCCTCGTTCGCGAAGCTGCGGCGCCGGGCCAGCCGCTGGTCCCGCAGCCATCCACGAACCTCGTCGTACGAGGTCACCGCCCACACCGGAATACCATCCGGCAGACAGAACCGGTGCACCGGACCGGCTTCGTTGAGCCGCGCGTACGTGGCGTAGGGGTTCGTGAAGTACGCGTCGTCCAACGGCTGCTCGTGTCCGTGCAGCGGGCATTTCCCGGCCATGTGTTCTCCTTGGGAAACCGACGAAACCGCGGTCAGATAAGGAGATCATGTCCGATTCGGGTATTCGGCCGGTAACGTCAGGAGAACCGGCGCGTGGTCTCAGGCAGAGACCGCGGTCCGCTCGCGAAGCTCCGCCGTCTGCTGCCCGGTACGGCCCAGCACACCGCGCAGGAGCAGGTACAGGGGCACCGCGACGGGCGAGAACAGGATGGCCAGCACCAGCAGCGGCCCCATCACCAGCGGGTGGATGCCGCGCTCACGGCTGTCCAGGTACATCCAGCGGCCGACGAACAGGTCCCAGGCGATGACCTGTGCCCACACGGCGGTCATCGCGGCCGGGTCGGTCACCAGTTCCTGCCACGCGGCGAGGGTCGGCTTCGCGACCGCGGGCAGCAGGTCGGCGAGGTTGGGCAGTGCGAAGACGAACCAGAACACCAGCGGTGGAGTGACGGACCACGGCGACGACACGATCCGGCGGGTCCACCCCCACGCGGGCGCGAAGATCATCAACGCCCAGAACGGCGCTGCGGCAACGAAGACGAGCGTGAACGCGGTGGACATCAGACCAGTGCCTCCTCGGGAACGGGCGACCGCACCGGCATTCTCTTGCCTGCGCGGAGCGCACACGTGGCTGCGACCATGGTCCCCGCCACCAGTACACCGAACGCACCAATGGTCAGTAAGTCCGGACTGGTGAACGGCTGACGCCGCAGCGCCTGCCACGCGGTCAGCACGAGCAGGCCGGCGCACAGGCCCCCGAACGTCCACACGAGACGAACGCGCACAAGTTCGTCGCGCAGCCGGGGCACACCCACCGCCAGGAAGCCGAGCGCCACCACGAACAGCGGCATGAGCTGCAGGCCGTGGACGCCGATGAAGTGTGGCACCCGCAGGTCACCACCGGTCGTGCTCCACCCCGTCACCGCCATGCCCGGCCCACCGTCCGGTACCCCGACACTGTGCGAGCCGATGATCTTCATCGGCCTGTTGGCGCGTTGTTCGTCGGTGCCCCACGTCATCAGGAACGCGATGGTCATCCCCCCGATCGTGATGAACGCACCGAGACGCAACGCGAGCAGCGCGGGGCGTTCGGCGTGCTTCTCCAACATCAGCAGGATCGTGCCGGCGAGGTTCACCACCCACAGCACCACGATGCTCGACCCCATGATCGTCCACATGGCGGTGTCGAACGGGGTGGCGACGTTGAAGTGGCTGCGGTGCCCGCGCACGGTCTGCAGGAACACGACCGCCACCTCGAACGCGCACGCGATGGCGGCGAACGTACCGAGGTGCCAGCCGAGCCGCACGTGCCGTCGCTGGAGTGAGTGCATCCACGCCCACGTCACCGCGTACAGGCCGAACGAGAACGCGAACTTGCACGGCTTCGCCCAGATGGGCGCGCCGACCAGCATCCGGTCGTCGACCAGCAGGCCGACCACCGCCACACCCGTCACCGCCGCGGCGAACGCGGCGAACCACATCAGCGGTCTGTGCCAGGCGAACGCATCGCGGACCAGACCGGAAACGGTTCGCATCAGGTTCCTCCAGCCGCTCCGGATAGCGATACTATCTGCTATCCATAGTGATAGGCTCAGCTCCGCTGGTCAAGAAGGGGAGCCGCCATGCGCATCAAGGAGTTGAGCAGCCGCAGCGGCGTGTCGGTGCCCACGATCAAGTACTACCTGCGCGAGGGTCTGCTGCCCGCAGGCGAGCTGGTCAGCAAGAACCAGGCGAACTACGACGGCGCCCACCTGCGCAGACTCCGGCTCATCCGCGCGCTCGTCGACGTCGGCGGGCTGACGATCGCGGCCGTGCGCGACGTGCTGGCGGCGGCGGACGCGCCGGGTGAGACGGTACGCAAGATCCTTTACACCGCACAAGAGAGCATCAGCGGAGAACCCGAGCTGCCCCGCGACGAGGCGTGGGCGGAGGCGGAACGGAAGGTGGCCGACCTCGTCGAGCGACGCGGCTGGCAGGTGAAACCCGAGAGCAAGGCGTGGCAGACCGTGGTCGCGGTGCTGGCGAGCGCACGACAGCTCGAACACGGCGTGTGGACACACAAACTGGACGTCTACGCCGACGCGTGCGAGCGGATCGCGACCGCGGACCTCGACTACGTCGCGGGCATCGCCGACGTGGACGCCATGTTGGAGGGCGTGGTGGTGGGCACGGTGCTCGGCGACACGCTGGTCACCGCGTTGCGCAGGCTCGCCCACCAGAGCGAGTCGGTCCGGCGGCTCGGCGACGGCACACAAGACGACGACACCCAGGGCGACGATACCCAGGGCAACGACACACACCATGAGGACGCTCGCTGAAGCCCGTCATCTCGGCGACGCGGAGGAAACCGACCTGGCGTGCGTGCGGAGCTTCGCGAGAATGTCCGGCACGACGTTGTTGAGGTAGAAGTGTCCGCCCGGGAACACCGACAGTTCGAATTCCGCTTCGGTGTGCTCGCGCCACGCCTCCACCTCCGCGACCGTCGCTTTGGGATCGTCGTCGCCGGTGAGCGCGAATATGGGGCAGCTGAGTTTCGGTCCGGCGCGGTGGGTGTACGTTTCCGCGGCCGTGTAGTCCGCGCGGATCGCGGGCATGACCATCGCCAGGACGTCCTCGTCGTCCAGCAACGCGGCCTCGGTGCCGCCGAGCTGCTTCATCGCGGCAAGCAGACCAGCGTCGTCGCGCAAATGGGTGCGCTCCAACCGGCTGCGATGTGGCGCCGGACGGCCGGATGCGAACAGGGCGGTCGGTATGACCCCCGACTGCTCCAAACGGCGGGCAACCTCATAGCCGAGTGTCGCACCGAGACTGTGGCCGAAGATCGCGAGCGGCCGGCCGGTCAGTGGTGCGATGGCGGGCACCAGGGCGTCGGCGAGGTCGTGGATCGAGCGCAGGCACGGCTCGCGGAGCCGGTCCTGGCGGCCGGGGTACTGCACGGCCAGCACGTCGATCTCGGGGGCGAGAGCCCGTGACACGCCGAAGAAGTAGCTGGCGGACCCGCCCGCGTGCGACAGGCACAGCAGCTGGGTCTCGGCGTCGTCCGCCGGGTGGAACCGTCGCACCCACAGGTCGACCTCGGTCATCTCGCTCACCTCGGGAGTTTGTTCGTGCAGGTCAGGAAGGTGCCAACAGGACAATGGGCCCACCACCGGCCCGATCCGGTGATGAGCCCACGGCTGTCTGTCGACTCAGGACACGACGGTGGTGTTGCCCGCCGCGCGCCCGTCCGACCAGCTGATCGTGGTCGGGGCGGCGGCGGCCAGACCGGCGTTGGTCCAGCTGTCCAGTACGTCGATGCTGATGTTACCGCCGGCCGGAGCCTCATCGCCGTTGAAGAAGAAGGAACGGAGAATCTCTGTCGTGGTGGTGGACATGTGGAGTCTCCTCGGGGTTCGTATGCGATAGCGGGGAGCAACCGCTGGTCTCAAATCTGCGGCATCGGGGTACTCCGCGACAAGGTCCATGCTCATCATTCGCCCATGCTTTCTCACCCGGACCAGGCATGAATCGCTCATATCGACACAGCGCAGCCGGTCGGTTACCGTGAGCGACCCGGTGGCGGGGCCCACCATGAAACGCTCATCGCATCCATTTCCGTTGTTCACACCGGAATGCGTGAGATGGCAATGTTCCTCCGGCGCGTGCCGAGTGAAAGCATTACCCGTGCCTGGGGGCGTTTCTGACTCGGAGTGAAGCCCATGAGGTTTTCTGTGCTCGGGAGTATCGAGGTCACCAGCGACGCCGAACCGCTCGAACTGGGTGGTGTCAAACAACGCGCGATCCTCGGCTACCTGGTGCTTCACGCGAACAAAGTGGTGCCGACCAGCCACCTGTTACAGGCCATGTGGGACGGTCCGCCGCCACCCACCGCGCGCAAGATGATCCAGAACGCGGTGTCGGGGATCCGTCGTGTCCTTTCCGAACAGTCGCGCACGGGACGGCCGACGGCCGCACTGCACACCCACGCGCCCGGCTACCAGCTGCACGTGGACACCGAAACCGTTGACCTGCACCGGTTTCGCGCACTCGCGAAGGTCGGGCGGGCCGCGATCGCCGACGGGGAACCGGAACGGGGAGCCGAGCTGCTGCGTGCCGGGCTGTCGCTGTGGCGCGGCCGGGCACTCGCCGATCTGGTCGAGGCCGGCTACCGGTGGTCGGAGCTGACCGCCGTCGAGGACGAGCGGCTGTCCGCGCTGGAGGACCGGCTCGACGCGGAGCTCGCGTGCGGGCGGCACCGGGAGATCACGCCGGAGCTGGAGGTGCTGACCGCGACCGAACCGATGCGGGAGCGGCTGTGCAGGCAGTTCATGCTGGCGCTGTACCGGTCCGGCAGACAGGCGGACGCGCTGCGGATCTACCGGCGCACACGCGAGGCACTCGTCGACAGCCTCGGTCTCGAACCGGGCCGCGACCTCCAGGAGCTGCAACAGCAGATCCTCGACCACGACGCCACGATCCAGGTCGCCACGACGGCGTCACGAGCGGGTTGACGAACGGGTTACCGGGCAGTGAGCGACCAGGGACAGCATGGGCCCTGGTACCACCGACTTTCTTTGCGAGGCCACTGACATGCCGCGTACCGAACTGCTCCGGCCCCTTCCCGAGCTGCTCTGCGAGAACGCGAGCCGGTACGGCGAACGGGTCGCGTTCGCCGACTCCCGGCGTGCGGTGACGCACGCCGACCTCGCGACGCGCACCGCGCGGATCGCGGGTCACCTCGCGGATCTCGGCGTGTGGCCGTCGGACCGCGTCGCCGTGCTCGTCGACAACACGGACGGCGTGACCGCCGTCGAGAGCATCGTGGCCGTCAGCAGGGCGGGTGCGATCGCGGTGCCGCTCGACCCGGCGCTGGACGACGCGGAGCTGGCCCGGCTGATCACCGACAGCGGCGCCGACACGGTCATCACCACCGCGGCGCACGAACACCGGGTCACGGCACTGGACCCCGCGCCACTCAACGTGATCGTCGATGGCGGCACCGGCACGTCGTTCGAGGACCTGGCGACCACCGAACCCGGCGCGCAGCCGACCGACGACCTCGCGCTCGACGACCTGGCCTTCCTGGTCTACACGGCGGGCACGACCGGCCCCCGCAAGGGTGTCCTGTCCACGCAGCGCAACGCGCTGTGGTCGGCGGCCGCCGCGTACGCACCGGTCGTCGGGCTGTCCGAAGAGGACCGTCTGCTGTGGCCGCTGCCGGTGCACGACGGCCTCGCGCACCACCTCGCCGTGCTGGCCGCGATCGCGGTCGGCGCCACGGTGCGGTTCGCAGCGGACCCGACAGCATCAGCCCTGGCAGAAGCGGCCCTGACAGAAGTACTGGCCGAAGCACTGGCCGACAGCACCATCGTCGTGGGCACCACGGCGATCCTGCGCACCCTCCTGGACGCCGAGGCACCGGACCTGCGGGCGGGCCTCGTGGTCGGCGCGGCGAGCGACGCGGACCTGCGCACAGCGTTCGCCGCCACGTTCGCCGCGCCGCTGCTCGACGTCTACACCACCACCGAGACCGGCCCGGTCGCGCTGACCTGGCCCCGCGGTGAGGACACCAGGGAGGCGCGCTGCCTGCCCGTGCCGGGCCTGAGCGTGCGCATCGTCGACCCGCTGACCGGCACCGACATGGGCACCGGCCAGGAAGGCGAGCTGTGGGTCAGCGGCCCGAACGTGATGGCGGGCGGCTACCACAACCTCCCCGACGCGACCGCGTCCGTGCTGCGCACCGGCTGGTACCGCACCGGTGACCTGGCCCGCCGCGACGAGTCCGGCTACCTGACGGTCACCGGCAGGCTCGCCGACGTCATCGTCGTCGGCGACGAGCGGGTGCGACCGGAGCGTGCCGAGGCCGTGCTGCGCGGGCTCGACGGCGTCACCGACGCGGCCGTGGCCGGGCGCCCGCACGACGACCTCGGTGCGACCGCGGTCGCGTACGTGGTCGGTGACCCGGACCCGACGACACTCCTGTCGCGGTGCCGTGACCAGCTGCCGCCCGCCGCGGTGCCGGTCGAGATCTTCACCGTGCCCGCGATCCCGCGCTCGGCGGCGGGTGCGGTCATCCGGCACCGGCTGCTCGACACCCCGGCCCGGCTGCTCGCGACGACCGTCACCGACGAGCTGTTCGCGCTGGACTGGGAGCCGGTCGGGAACGCGGTCGACACCGAGCCAGGCGACTGGGTCCTGGTCGGCCCCGGCGTGCTCGCGTCCGACACCGAGGCCTTCGCCGACACCTACCCGGACCTGCCCGCGCTGGCCGAGGCCGTCGCCTCGGGGCGGGCCGCCCCGGACGTCGCGTGCGTCGAGCTGGACGCCGACGGCATGCCACCCGGTGAGCCGCGGGCGTTCCTGGCCGACGAGCTGGTCGCGGTGACCCGCCTCGTGCTGCTGACCCGGGGTGCCGTGCACGCGGGCGGCTACTCCCCCGAGCCGGGGCTGGCCGCCGCGTGGGCGCACGCGCGGGAGATCCAGAAGCGCTACCCGTGCCGCATCGCGCTCGTCGACGCCGACGCCGCCACCGCACTCGTGCTGCGCGGCGCCGTGGCGTCCGGGCACGACGAGGTCGCGATCCGGTCGGAAACCCTGCTGCGGCCCCGGTTCTCGCCCGTGCCGGCGGCGACCGGCGGACCGGCGCTCGGTGGCACCGCCGTGCTGGTCGGCAAGGCGGACGAGTCACTGGCCCGGCACCTCGCCGAGGCCCACGGCACGACCGTCGTCACCGCGGAGGACGCCGCCGCGCTGGCCGCGGTCCTGGCCGACCGCAAGGACATCACGGCTGTCGTGTGCACCGACCCGGCGCCCTCGGTCGCGCAGTACGCGCACGAGCAGACCCTCGCTCTGGAGCTGTCGGCGTTCGTGCTCCTGACCACCGGCTACGACACCCCGTCGACCGCGTACGCCGACGCGCTGGCCCGCCACCGCGCGGTGCTCGGACTGCCCTCGGTGGCGATCACGTGGTCCCCCACCGGTTTCCTCACGCTCCCGGACGAGCGCCGCGCCGCCACGTTCGACCTGGCACTCGCGGCGGGCGCGCCGAGCGTGGTCGCCGCGCGCCGCAACGAGCTGGCCACCGGCTCGACCGCGATGCTGAACGCGCCCGGCGCGGAAGCGCGGCTCGCCGAGCTGGTCGAGCGTCTCACGGCACTGTCGGGTCCGGACCGCACGCGGACCGTGCTGGACCTGGTCCACACCGAGACGATCGCGGTGCTCGACAGCCAGGCGCCTGCGATCCTGGACGCCGAGACCCCGTTCCGGCAGCTGGGTTTCGACTCCCTCGCGGCCGTGCAGCTGCGCGGCAGGCTGTGCGCCGCCACCGGCCTCGACCTGCCCGCCACCCTGATCTTCGACTACCCGACCCCCGACACGCTGGTGGAACACCTGCTGTCCGAGCTGGGTGTCGGCGCCACGGCCGAGCAGACCACCACGACCGTCACCGCCCGCTACGACGACCCGATCGCGATCGTCGGCATGGGCTGCCGCTTCCCCGGTGGCGTGACGTCGCCGGACGAGCTGTGGCGGCTCGTCGTCGACGGTGTCGACGCGGTGTCCGCGTTCCCCACCAACCGCGGCTGGGACCTGGCCGCGCTGTTCGACGGCGACGGGCCGGGCACGATCAGCGCGCGGTACGGCGGTTTCCTGCACGACGCGGCCGACTTCGACGCGGAGTTCTTCGGCATCAGCCCCCGTGAGGCACTCGCGATGGACCCGCAGCAACGGCTGCTGCTGGAGACCTCGTGGGAGGCGCTCGAGCGCGCGGGCATCGACCCGACCGCGTTGCGCGGCACCGACACCGGCGTGTTCGCGGGGGTTCCGGTGCAGCACTACGGCCGCGGCGGGCACGCGGAGGAGGACGGTGTCGAGGGCTTCCTCATCACCGGCATCGCGAGCAGTGTCGCGTCCGGCCGCATCGCGTACGTGATGGGGCTGGAAGGTCCCGCGATGACCGTCGACACGGCGTGCTCGTCGTCGCTCGTGGCGCTGCACCTCGCCGTGCAGGCGCTGCGGTCCGGTGAGTGCTCGCTCGCGATCGCGGGTGGTGTGACCGTGATGTCCGGGCCCGAGACGTTCACCGAGTTCTCCCGCCAGGGCGGGCTGTCGCCGGACGGGCGGTGCAAGGCGTTCTCCGACGACGCCGACGGCACCGGCTGGTCCGAGGGCGCGGGCATGCTCGTCGTGGAACGGCTGTCCGACGCGCGGCGCAACGGGCACCAGGTGCTGGCCGTGCTGCGCGGCACCGCGATCAACCAGGACGGCGCGTCCAACGGGCTGACCGCCCCGAACGGCCCGTCGCAGCAGCGGGTCATCCGGCAGGCGCTCGCCAACGCGGGTCTCGCGGCGTCCGATGTGGACGCGGTGGAGGCCCACGGCACCGGCACCATGCTGGGTGACCCGATCGAGGCGCAGGCGCTGCTCGCCACCTACGGGCAGGACCGGGACCGGCCGCTGTGGCTGGGGTCGCTGAAGTCCAACATCGGCCACGCGCAGGCCGCGGCCGGGGTGGGCGGTGTCATCAAGATGGTGATGGCGCTGCGCAACGGGATGCTGCCGAAGACGCTGCACGTCGGTGAGCCGACGCGGAAGGTCAACTGGTCGGCGGGGGCGATGACCCTGCTGACCGAGCCAACGACCTGGCGGGCCGGGAACGTGACGCGCCGGGCCGGCGTGTCGTCGTTCGGCATGAGCGGCACCAACGCGCACGTGATCATCGAGGAGGCGCCGCCCGCGACCGTCGCCGAGCCCGCGACCGGACCGTCGGTGGTGCCGTGGGTGCTGTCGGCGCGGACCGAGGACGCGCTGCGGGACCAGGCGCTGCGCCTGAAGTCCTACGTGGCGGCACGGCCGTCGCTGCGGATCGCCGACGTCGGGCGGTCGCTGCTCGACTCGCGGGCGCGGTTCGACCACCGGATGGTGGTGACGGGCGCGGACCGCGACGAGCTGCTGGTGGGCCTCACGGCCGGGGCGCCGTTCACCGGCACGTCCGGGAAGCTCGCGGTGCTGTTCACCGGTCAGGGCGCGCAGCGGGTCGCGATGGGGCAGCAGCTGTACCGGGAGTTCCCGGTGTTCGCGGCCGCGTTCGACGAGGTGTGCGCGCGGTTCGCGGCCGACATCCGCGAGGTGATCGTCTCCGGTGCCGGGCTCGACGACACCGGCAACACCCAGCCCGCGCTGTTCGCGGTCGAGGTCGCCCTCTACCGGCTGCTGGAGTCGTGGGGCGTCCGGCCGGACTACCTGGCCGGGCACTCGATCGGTGAGCTGGCCGCGGCCCACGTCGCGGGGGTGTGGTCGCTCGAGGACGCCTGCAAGGTCGTGGTGGCGCGGGGTGCGCTGATGCAGGCGCTGCCCTCCGGTGGCGCCATGATCGCGATCCAGGCCACCGAGGAGGAGATCACCCCACACCTCACCGACGCCGTCGGCATCGCGGCCATCAACCGCGTCGACTCGGTCGTGATCTCGGGTGACGAGAGCGCCGCGCAAGCGATTGCGGCCGCGTTCACCGTGCAGGGCCGCAAGACCAAGCAGCTCACCGTCTCGCACGCGTTCCACTCGCCGCTCATGGACCCCATGCTCGACGACTTCCGCGCGATCGCCGAGAGCGTCACCTACCACGAACCGGCCATCCCGATCGCCGGCGCCGAACCGACCGACCCCGAGTACTGGGTGCGGCACGTCCGCGGCACCGTCCGCTTCGCCGACAACATCGCCGCACTCGAAGCCGCAGGTGTCCGCACGTTCGTCGAGGCCGGGCCGGACGCGGTGCTGAGCGCGCTGACCGACGGCGCGATCCCGCTGCTGCGGGCGGGCCGGGACGAGCTGCGGACCGTCGCCGACGCGTTCGGCCGCCTCGCCACCGTGACCACTGTGGACAGTCAGGCGTTCTTCCCCGGCGCGGCCGTGGTCGAGCTGCCGACCTACGCGTTCCAGCGCCGCTCCTACTGGCTGCGTCCCGCCGACCTCGGCGACCTCGGCGCGGCCGGGCTCACCGCGACCGGGCACCCGCTGCTCGGCGCGATGCTCGGTGTCGCCGACTCCGACCGGCTCGTGCTGACGTGGCGGCTGTCGCTGCAGGCGCAGCCGTGGCTCGCCGACCACGCCGTGCTCGACACGATCCTGTTGCCGGGCACCGCGTTCGTCGAGCTGGCGGGCCGGGCCGCCGACGCGACCGGGCACGCGGCCATCGAGGAGCTGACGCTCCAGGCGCCGCTCACGCTCACCCACGACAAGCCGGTCGACCTGCAGGTGTGGACCGGCAGGCCCGACGAGCACGGCCGCCGGACCGTCGAGGTGTACTCACGGCCAGCCGAAGCCGATGGTGAGTGGACCCTCCACGCGGCGGGTGTCCTCACCGACGACCAGACCCCGGCACCGGCCGCCGTGGACACGGAGTGGCCGCCGGCGGGCGCGGAACCCGCCACCGTGGGCGACTTCTACGACTGGCTGCTGTCCCGCGGCTTCACCTACGGTCCCGCGTTCCAGGGCGTGCAGGACGTGTGGCGGCGCGGAGAAGAGTTGTACGCGCAGGTCACGTTGCGCGAGGAGGAGCAGGCCGGCGCCGCGCGGTTCGGCGTGCACCCGGCACTGCTCGACGCGGCCCTGCACCCGGTCGTGCTGCACCTGGACGACAGCGACGGCGGTGAGCGGCGGGCGCAGGCGTGGCTGCCGTTCTCGTGGCGCGGGGTGCGGCTGCACCGCTCCGGCGCGACCGTCCTGCGCGTCCAGCTCACCCCGGAGGGCACCAGCGCGGTCCGCGTGCGCGCGACCGACGCCGAGGGCAACCCGGTGCTGGACGCGGAGTCGGTGACGCTGCGGCCGGTCTCGACCGACCAGATCGGCGGCGCCACGGCCCCGACGGCCGCGCTGTACACGACCGAGTGGGTCACCGTGCCCACCCCGGTCGACCGCGACGACCTCCCGGTCCACCTGGTCGAGGCGGGCACCCCGGTGCGGGAGGCCGTGCTCGGCACCCTCGCCGCTCTGCAGGAGGACACCGGCCGCCTGGCCGTGGTCACCCGCCCCGGCGATCTCGCGGGCTCGGCCGTGTGGGGGCTGGTCCGGTCGGCGCAGACCGAGCAGCCGGACAGGTTCGTGCTGGTCGAAACTGACGGCGACCTCCTGGACGCGGCGATCGCGTCCGGCGAGGCGCAGGTCGCGGTCCGCGACGGCAACCTGACCGTCCCCCGCCTCACCAGGGCGGAGACGTCCACATCGGACACCCGCCTGTTCGACCCGGCGGGCACCGTCCTCCTCACGGGCGGCACCGGCGCGCTCGGTGGCGCGCTGGCCCGCCACCTGATCACCCAGCACGGCGCCACGAAGCTCGTGCTCACGTCCCGCCGCGGCCTCGACGCCCCGGGCGCGGCCGAGCTGCGGGACGAGCTGACCGAACTGGGTGCCCGTGTCGAGATCGCCGCGTGTGACGCGGCCGACCGCGACGCGCTCACCGCGCTGCTGGCGGACATCCTGGACCTGGTGGGTGTGATCCACGCGGCCGGTGTCCTCGACGACGGCATCCTCTCCTCGCTCACCCCCGAGCGGGTCGAGGCCGTGCTGCGGCCCAAGGTCGACGCGGCGTGGAACCTGCACGAGCTGGCCGGTGACGTCGAGCTGTTCGTCCTGTTCTCGTCGGTGGCGAGCATCCTCGGCACCGCCGGGCAGGCGAACTACGCCGCCGCCAACGCGTTCCTCGACGGCCTCGCCGCGCACCGGCACGCACAGGGCAAGCCCGCGATCGCGCTGTCGTGGGGCCTGTGGGCGCAGGACAGCGCGATGACCGCCAACCTCACCGACGCCGACCGCGCCCGTCTCAACCGCGGTGGTGTCCTGCCGCACTCCGTCGCGGACGGCCTCGCCCTGTTCGACGCGGCGTGCCGCTCGGGCGCACCGCACCTCGTGCCGGTCACCCTGGACCAGGCGGCCCTGCGCACGGCGACCACCGCGCC
The DNA here is from genome assembly GCF_014203735.1 of Actinophytocola algeriensis. Taxonomy (GTDB): domain Bacteria; phylum Actinomycetota; class Actinomycetes; order Mycobacteriales; family Pseudonocardiaceae; genus Actinophytocola; species Actinophytocola algeriensis. The sequence goes on from NZ_JACHJQ010000006.1 coordinate 243,339, forward strand.
GCCACCGCTGCACGGCATGGTGAAGATCCCCCGCAAGCGCAAGAGCACCGGCGGCGCCGCGCTGACCCAGCAGCTCGCCGGTCGCACGGACGACGAGCGGCGCGTCTTCCTGCTGGACGTCGTGCGCACGCAGGTGTCGTCGGTCCTCGCGCTGCCGGACCCGGACGCGGTGACCGCGACGAACGCGTTCAAGCAGCTGGGTTTCGACTCGCTCACCGCGGTGGAGCTGCGCAACCGGCTCAACACGGCGACGGGGCTGCGCCTGCCCGCCACGCTCACGTTCGACTACCCCACACCCGAGGCACTGGTCGAGTTCCTGCTCGCCGAGCTGGGTGACGGCCAGGAACAGCAGACCGTCACAGCCGCGCCGGCACGGGTGACCGACGAGCCGATCGCGATCGTCGGCATGGCCTGCCGCTACCCCGGCGGGGTGTCCACACCGGACGAACTGTGGGCGATGCTCACCGCGGGCGTGGACGGCGTGACGCCGTTCCCCACCGACCGCGGCTGGGACCTCGCGAACCTGTTCGACCCGGACCCGGACACCCCCGGCACCAGCTACGTCGACCAGGGCGGCTTCCTGCTCGACGCGGCCGAGTTCGACGCCGAGTTCTTCGGCATCAGCCCCCGCGAGGCACTCGCCATGGACCCGCAGCAGCGCGTGTTCCTGGAAACCTGCTGGGAGGCGCTCGAACGCGGCGGCCTCGACCCCGCCACGCTGCGTGGCTCGGCCACCGGCGTGTTCACCGGCCTCATGACCCACGACTACGCGGCCCGCTCCAGCGCGGTGCCCGACGGCGTCGAAGGGTTCTGGGGCACCGGCACCGCGGGCAGTGTCGCGTCCGGCCGGGTCGCGTACACGCTGGGCTTCGAGGGGCCCGCGGTCACGATCGACACGGCGTGCTCGTCATCGCTCGTGGCACTGCACCTCGCCGCGCAGGCCTTGCGGTCCGGGGAGTGCACGCTCGCACTCGCCGGTGGCGTGACCGTGATGGCGACGCCGGGCCTGTACGTGGAGTTCTCGCGCCAGCGCGGGCTCGCGAAGGACGGCCGCTGCAAGGCGTTCTCCGACGAGGCCGACGGCACCGCGTGGGCCGAGGGCGTCGGGGTGCTCGTCGTCGAACGGCTTTCGGACGCACGCCGCAACGGGCACCCGGTGCTCGCGCTGCTGCGGGGCTCCGCCGTCAACCAGGACGGCGCGTCGAACGGGCTGACCGCGCCGAACGGGCCGTCGCAGCAGCGGGTCATCCGGTCCGCGCTCGCGGGTTCCGGCCTTGCTCCGTCCGATGTGGACGCGGTCGAGGCGCACGGCACCGGCACGTCGCTGGGTGACCCGATCGAGGCGCAGGCACTCCTGGCGACCTACGGGCAGGACCGGGACCGGCCGCTGTGGCTGGGGTCGCTGAAGTCCAACATCGGGCACACGCAGGCCGCCGCCGGTGTCGGTGGCGTCATCAAGATGGTGCTCGCCATGCGCAACAACGTGCTGCCGAAGACCCTCCACGTGGCCGAGCCGAGCCAGAAGATCGACTGGTCGGCCGGCGCGGTCGAGCTGTTGACCGAGCCGCGGTCGTGGGAGCGGAACGGGCGGCCGCGCCGGGCCGGGGTGTCGTCGTTCGGTGTCAGCGGCACCAACGCGCACGTGATCATCGAAGAGGCGCCGGAAGAGGCCGTGACCGCGCAGTCGTCCGCCGCGCCACCCGTGGTGCCGTGGGTGCTGTCGGCGCGCTCGGAACAGGCGTTGCTGGACCAGGCCGCCCGGTTGAAGTCCTTTGTGGAGGCACAGCCGTCGCTGCCGATCGCGGACGTCGGGCGGTCGCTCGTCGAGACCCGCGTCGGGTTCGACCACCGCGCGGTCGTGTCCGGCGCGGACCGCGACGAGCTGCTGCGCGGGCTGTCCGAGCTGTCCACGAACGTGGTGCGCAACGGCAAGCTCGCCGTCGTGTTCACCGGTCAGGGCGCGCAGCGGACCGCGATGGGACAGGAGCTGTACGAGGCGTTCCCCGTGTTCGCCGACGCGTTCGACGACGTCTGCGCCCACTTCGAGGCCGACATCCGTGCGGTGATCACCAGCGGCGAAGGTCTCGGCGACACGGGCAACACCCAGCCCGCGCTGTTCGCGTTCGAGGTGGCGCTGTACCGCTTGCTGGAGTCGTGGGGCGTCCGGCCCGACTACCTGGCGGGCCACTCGATCGGTGAGCTGGCGGCGGCGCACGTCGCCGGGGTGTGGTCACTCGAGGACGCGTGCACGGTCGTCGCCGCGCGCGGTGAGCTGATGCAGGCACTTCCCCGCGGTGGCGCCATGATCGCCATCCAGGCCACCGAAGAGGAGCTCACCCCGCACCTCACCGGCGAGGTCGGGATCGCCGCCATCAACGCGCCCGACTCGGTCGTGATCTCCGGCGACGAGACGGACGCCGAGGCCATCGCGGCGCGGTTCGCGGACCGCAGGACCAAGCGGCTCACGGTGTCGCACGCGTTCCACTCGCCGCTGATGGAACCGATGCTCGACGAGTTCCGGGCGGTCGCGTCGAGCGTCACCTACCACGAGCCGGCCATCCCGATCATCGGCGCCGAACCGACCGACCCCGAGTACTGGGTGCGGCACGTCCGCGGCACCGTCCGCTTCGCCGACAACGTCGCCGCGCTCCAAGCGGCAGGTGTCCGCACGTTCGTCGAGGCCGGGCCGGACGCGGTGCTGACCGCGCTCGGCGGTGACGACTTCGTGCCGACCGCACGCCGCGACCGCGACGAGGTCCGCACGGTCGTCGAGGCGCTCGGCACGCTGCACACCCGCGGCGTCCGCGTCGACCTGTCCGCGCTGTTCGCGGGTGCCGGCCGGGTCGACCTGCCGACCTACGCCTTCCAGCACCAGCGGTACTGGCTGATCACGCAGGAGTCGGCGGGCAGCGCCACCGGGCTGGGTCTCGGCGCGACCGGGCACCCGCTGCTCGGCGCGGCGCTCGGCCTCGCCGACTCGGAGCGCGTCGTGTTCACCGGCAGGCTGTCGCTGCGCGACCACCCGTGGCTCACCGACCACGTCGTGCTCGGCACGACCCTGGTGCCGGGTGCCGCGCTGGTCGAGCTGGCCCGCCGCGCCATGGAACATGTCGCACACACCGGCCTCGACGTGATCGAGGAGCTGACACTGCACGCGCCGCTCGTGCTGACCGAGACCGGCGCGGTGCACGTCCAGGTCGAGGTCGGTGAGCCGGAGGAGTCCGGGCAGCGGCCCATCAGGATCCACTCGCGGCGCGAAGGCACGGACGACCCGTGGACCCAGCACGCGAGCGGCACGCTCAGCACCGGCGACCCCGCGCCCGCCTGGACCGGCGAGTGGCCGCCACCCGACGCGACCCCGCTGCCGGTGGACTACGACCGGATCGCGGACCTGGGCATCGAGTACGGGCCGGCGTTCCAGGGCATGACAGCCGTGTGGCAGCGCGGGGACGACCTGTTCGCGGAGGTGGCGCTGCCCGAGGGGTTGCGCGCCGAGCAGTACGGCATCCACCCGGCGCTGCTGGACGCGGCGCTGCACGCGATGCTGGTGCACGGCGAGCAGGTGATGCTGCCGTTCAGCTGGAGCGGTGTGCGGATCACCGGCACGAGCCCGACGGCGGTGCGGGTGCGGATCACGAAGACGGGCCAGGACGCGTACGCGCTGACGCTCACCGACCGCACGGGCGCGCCGGTGGCGAGCGTGGACACGCTGGTCGCGCGGCCGGTCAGCGCGGAGGCGCTGAACTCCGGCCCGGACTCGCTGTACCGGCTGGACTGGGTGCCGGCGGGCCCCGCGACCGGTGCCGAGAACACCGACGTGCTGCACGTCGAGACCGAGGACGTCCGCGAGGCGGTGCAGCAGACGCTTTCCGCGCTGCGGCACGCGGACGACCGGCTGGCCGTGGTCACCCGCGGCGCGACGACCGGCGAGAACCTCGCGGGTGCCGCGGTGTGGGGCCTGGTCCGCTCGGCGCAGACCGAGCAGCCGGACCGGTTCACGCTGATCGACACCGACGTGGACGACCTCGACGCGGCACTCGCCTCCGGTGAGCCGCAGGTGGCGGTCCGCGACGGCAAGGTGCTGGTGCCCCGCCTCGCCAAGGCTCCGTCCACCGCGACGTCCACCGCGGCATCCACACAGGACGGACGACTGTTCGATCCGGACGGCACGGTCCTGATCACCGGCGGCACCGGCGCCCTGAGCGCCGCGCTGGCCCGCCACCTGATCAGCGAGCACGGCGCCAGGCACCTGGTGCTGACCTCCCGCCGGGGCCCGGAAGCACCGGGAGCGGCGGAACTGGCCGCTGAGCCGGGTGTGGAGATCGTCGCCTGCGACGCGGCCGACCGCGACGCGCTCAAGGCACTGCTGGACGGCATCCCCAACCTGGTCGGCGTGATCCACGCGGCGGGTGTGGTCGACGACGGCACCATCGACTCGCTGACCCCCGAGCAGGTCGGCGCGGTGCTGCGCCCCAAGGTCGACGCGGCCAGGAACCTGCACGAGCTGGTCGGTGACGTCGAGTTGTTCGTCCTGTTCTCCTCCGCGACGGGCATCCTCGGCACGGCGGGCCAGGCGAACTACGCGGCGGCCAACGCGTACCTGGACGGGCTCGCGGTCCACCGGCACGCGGCGGGTCTGCCCGCGGTGTCGCTGTCGTGGGGCCTGTGGGCGCAGGACAGCGCGATGACCGCGAACCTCACCGACGCGGACCTGGCCCGCATCAACCGCGGCGGCGTGCACGCGCACACCGTCGAGGAGGGCCTGGCGCTGTTCGACGCGGCGTGCCGCTCTGGTGAGCCGCACCTGGTGCCGGTGAAGCTGGACCCGCAGGCGCTGCGCACGGCGACGAACGTGGCGCCACCGCTGCGGTCGTTCGTGCCGCGCCGCCGCACCGCGAAGGCGGCGGTGGTCCCGCTGGCACAGCAGCTGGCCGGCCGCACGGAGGACGAGCAGCGCGCGCTGCTGCTGGACCTGGTCCGCACGAACGTGGCGACGGTCCTCGCGCACGGCACGCCCGACACGATCGCGGCGGACCAGCAGTTCAAGCAGCTGGGCTTCGACTCGCTCACCGCGGTGGAGCTGCGCAACCGGCTCAACACGGCGACGGGCCTGAAGCTGCCGGCCACGCTGACGTTCGACTACCCGACCCCGCAGGTCCTGGTCGCGCACCTGCTGTCCGAGGTGGGCGGCAGCCAGGCGAAGCAACGCCTCCGGACGGTGGTCGACACGATCGCGAAGCTGGAGACGGCGTTGGAGGAACTCGACTCCGACACGGACACCGACATCGCCGCGTCGCTGAACCGCCTGCTCACCAAGTGGCGCGACCGGACGCCGGAACCCGCGCCGGAGGAGAAGGACGACCTGGACAAGATCACGGCCGACGACCTGTTCGACCTCCTGGACGACGAGCTCGGCGACGTGGCCTGACCGGCTGCAGCTTCGTGCCACGCGGCCCTGTCCCGCGTGGCACGCTGCTGCAATCGGTGCATGACCGCGTACCCAGGGCATTTCCCAGCGATGAGTGGCATCGCCATGCCGATCGCTCCGGCACCGGCGATACCGAAGACCCGGCTGGTCGCGGCAGGGGCGGTGGGCCTCGCGGCGCTGCTCGTGCCCGTCGCGTCCTTCCTGCCGCTGTACACGGTGAGCGGGACGCCCGTCGACGACGAGAGTTTCGTCGTCTCGCTCACCAGCTGGGGCATCGACGATCCCGAGGCCGACGACGTATCAGTGCCGATCACCGGTCCTCTGCTCGTCGTCGCCACCGTGTTGTTGCTCGCGGCGGCCGTGCTGTGCGCGGTGACCGCGACGCGCTCCGCGACACCGGGCCTCCGGCGGGTGGCCGGCATGGTCACGGTCACCGGCGCGACCTTCCTGACCAGCGGCGTCTGGGCGATCGTGGCGCAGGTTGTCGGTCTCGCCGCCGCCATCGAGGAACCCCGGGTCGATGACGAGGCGAAGGGGTTCGCAGAAGGGCCCGGTGCCGGGCTCTGGCTGCTGGTGGCCGGGGTGGTGGTCGCGCTGGTGGCCATGGTTCTCACCCTGCGGGCGACCTGGCGTGACCCTCAGTCCGCCGACCGCAGTCCCGCCACGAGCAGCCCGACCATGTGGCGTGCGTCGTAGCGGGACTTGCCGCCACCCGCGCACAGGCCGCCGACGCCGCGCATGAGTTCGTACGGGTCCTGGCCCTGGCGGATCTCCCCCGCGTCGGCGGCGGCCTCGAGCAGCTGTGCGCACACCGGCTCGAGCCGCTCCACGAAGTACGCGTGCAGCGGGTCGTAGCAGGGGTCGTCGGACTGCAGCACGGTCGCGAGGCCCTGCTTGGTGATCACGAAGTCCACGAACAGGTCGAGCCACGTCGCGAGCGCCGCGTACGGCGTCGGGCCCTTCGCCAGCAGCGCGGGACCGGTCTCGGCGAGCGTCTCGACCTGGTGCCGGTACACGGCCACGATCAGGTCGGCCCGCGTCGGGAAGTGCCGGTAGATCGTCGCCGTGCCCACGCCTGCCCTGGCCGCGATGTCTCGGATCGGCGCCTCCACCCCGGCCTCGACGAACACCGCCGCGGCCGCGTCGAGGAGGTTCTCCTCGTTGCGCCGGGCGTCCGCCCTCTTCGCGCGCACCCCGCCCTCCTTTGCTAAACGGGACAGTGTCCCGTATCGTCGAAACGGGACAACGTACCGTTTATTCTGCCAGGGAGATGCCCGATGAGCGAACCTGTCGTGTCGGTGAAACCGGCGGTGCTGCCGGACTCGGATCTGCGCGTGCGGATCTCGGCGCCCTCGGGTGGCCGCGACCTGCCGGTCGTCGTGTTCTCGCACGGCTTCGGCTCGTCACTCGACGGCTACGGCCCGCTGACCGACTACTGGGCCGCGCACGGTTTCGTGGTCATCCAGCCGACGCACGGCGACTCACGGACCGTGGGTGCGTACACCCAGGAGACCTGGCGCGACCGCGTGTCGGACGTGAAGCGCGTGCTGGACGAGCTGGCGTTCCTGGAGGCGGCGCTGCCCGGCCTGGCGGGACGCGTCGACCGGACCCGCGTCGCCGCCGCCGGGCACTCCTTCGGCGGCCAGACGGCGGGCAACCTGCTGGGCCTGCGCGTCGAGGACGAGGACCTGTCCGACAAGCGCGTGTCGGCGGGCGTACTGCTGGCGACGGCGGGCCGCGGCGGCGCGGACCTGTCGCCGTTCGCGGCCGAGCAGTTCCCGTTCATGAACCCGGACTTCACGCACATGACCACCCCCGCGCTGGTGGTGGCGGGCGACAAGGACGACTCCCCGCTGACCGTCCGCGGCCCGGACTGGCTCACCGATCCGTACTACCTCAGCCCCGGCGAGAAGAGCCTGCTGACGGTGTTCGGCGCGGAACACTCCCTCGGCGGGATTCCGGGCTACGAAGCCAAAGAGACCACCGACGAGAACCCGGACATGGTCGCGCTGGTCCAGCTGGTCACGACGGCCTACCTCCGTCACGCCCTTGACGTGACCGGTACTGCCGACACCGACTGGGTGAACCTGCCCGAGAACCCGTTGGGGCGCCTCGAATCCAGGCACGATCCCCGGTAATGTCCGCGCGGAAAGGTAAATCTCCTTTCCGCACCGGAAAGGGGACACACAGTGGGCGGCGACCGACGGCAACCAAGGCCACGCAACCGGCGCATCGGCGCGCGGCTGCGGGCCATCCGCAGGCAACGCACCGACCTCTCACTGGAAGGCGCGGCCGAGTTGCTGGGCTGGTCCCCCGCCACCCTTTCCCGCACCGAGAACGGAATCCGGGAGATCACGAGCGAAGAGGTCGCGACGATCGTGACCGCCTACCAGCTTCCGGCTGTGGAAAGGGCGGAGATCATCCAGGACGCCCGCGCGGAGCATTCGGCGGGTTGGTGGGACCGGCCCCTGCCCGGGGTGCCGGAAGAGATGGGCGTCCTGGCGAGCTACGCGGCGGACGCGAACAGCCTGACCGACTGGTCTGTCATGATCGTGCCCGGCCTGCTGCAGATCGAGCCCTACGCGATGGCAATGTGGCAGTCAGGGGGCATCAATGAGGAAGACGCTCAGCTCCGCTGGGTAGCGAGGAAGCGACGACAGAAGATCCTCGGCAACGTCGACTACACGGCGTTCATCCACGAGGCCGCACTCCACATCCCCTTCGGCGGCCGGGACGCCCACCGCGATCAACTGGAACGTCTGGTCAGCGCGCGAGAGCGCGGTATCGGGGTCCGAGTCGTGCCGAGGCGTCTGCCCTACGTGGTGATCAGCCACAGCTGGCTCTACATGACGTTCCCGAACACGTCGCCCGTGGTGAACGTCGAGGTCGCCGGAGGAGGGGTGTACCTGTTCGATGATCAAGCTAAGCTCTATAAGGGCAGGCTCGACATGTTGAACAAGGTGGCCCTGTCCAGCGAGAAAAGCTCAGCCCTGCTGCGATCGCTCGTGAAGGAGTTGCGATGACCTGGCGCAAGTCCAGCCGCTCCGCCGAGGACGGCAACTGTGTGGAAGTCCGCGGCGATCTCCAGGCCCTCCGCGACAGCAAAGCCCCCAAGGCGATCATCCCCGTGAGCCGGGGCGCGCTGGCACAGCTGGTCAACCACGTCCGGTGAGACCCGGCGCTCAGCTGAGGCCGGCCATCGCCGAGTTGGCTGCCTGACCGAGAAGGATTCTGTTGCCTCGCATCGGTGTCACCGGGCATTCGTCGTTGTCCGACGCCACTGCCAGCCCGACAACACCGCCGAGTTCGACGCGTTGATCACCCCCGCGACCTCCGACCACACCATGCCGCTACCCGAATCCAACCGCGAGGCGTACCTGACCGCCAGTGAACACGTCATGGCCAACGCCGACGAGAGGGTCGCCGTCTGGGACGGGTCGCCGCCCGACGGCGCCGGCGGAACAGCCGACGTCGTGCACACCGCGCGACAGCGGGGCATCCCGGTCACCGTCGGGTGGCCCGCGGGCTCCGTCAGGTGACACCGACGCCGTGTGGCCGAGGTGGGTCGATCAGCTCGATACCGATGGCGACCACGCCAAGGGCTTCGCGTTCGGGCGGGTAGATCTGGCGGATGTTGGCGAGTTGTTCCTCGCGGGTGGCCAGCGGGTTGACGGAGGCGACCGACTCGTGGTCGAACATCTCCTCGAAGTCGGCGTAGCGGGCCACTCTCGTAACGCGGGTGAGCAACTGGTCGCCCTGACAGCGGAACCGGATCAGTGAACCTACCTTGATCTTTTTGCGACTGGAGTCGTTGACCCGGATCTCGGTGGTCTTGCGTCCGCTGGCGACAAGGTCGAAGTAGCGTTTGTAGATGCCCATCTCGTGGGCGCGGACGACGGGGGCGGTGGGGCGTGCGGTCATGAGCCGGCCGAGCTCCTTGACGGTGAACGAGCGGAAGAAGTGTTTTGGGGTCGGTGAGCAGTTCGCTGACCAGCCAGACCAGGGCGTCGACGTAGTCGTCGACAGTTCCTGGCCAGACGGTGGTGTCGAGCATCCAGGGTTCGACGTCAGCAGGCAGAATGCCTTTGCCCTGCTCACGCAGTAGGGACTTTGACAGCTTCGCCCCCGTCGGGGCCAGGACCTGAGGTGTGAAGATCCGAGGTGGCCGCTGTGCCTGCGGTGTGTCCACCGCACCCAGAGCACCATCGACGAGCTGACAGCCGAAGGTCCAGTCGCCGCCCTTCATCATCACCCGCAACGTGCCGGTTTCCCGTCCGAGCGCACGTTCTTTTACCAGGTTCCGGTACAGCGTGGCCAGGTCGAGGTACGGCCGGCCGTCTTCGGGGTCGATGTGCGCGTCGTAGGCACCGTGATCAAGACATACCGCGGTGAACGTGGCACCGTCTTCGTCGAGGTGAGCGAGCTTGGTGCGGTCAGCGCGTTTCTCCGCCCACCCGCACTCTGGACACGGGATGCGAATGTGCACGACGCCGTGTGAAGGAGCCATCCACCATCGGATGTCCTCCATCCGTTCGAGGGTGCGCAGAAACTCGGCCCGAAACCCCGGGGCGGCTTGTTGATCGGTGTAGGTCTCCACCGTGTAGTCGGTGTCGGTGGCCTCCGAGACGGAGTCGAAGAACGCCGGTAGTAGGTCTCGATCAGCTCGGCCACGCGGTTCTTGCCGAGGGCGTGGAAGTAGGTTTGCTGGCAGGCGGTGTGTGTCTCCGGGTCCAGGACGACATCGTGGGGAGCGTTGTCCAATGCCCCGAATCGGACGGTCGTGTCGATCGAGAACTCCCGGCGGGCGGTCTTCGCCAGCAGGAACGCCGCGGACTGCACCAGGTTCGTGCCCAGGTGTGGCGCGCCGTTGATCTGCGTGCCGACGACGAACTCGATCCGCGCCGGCCGCGTCGCGAGCACTCGAGGCCGAAGGAGGTCGATGGAACGCAGCAGCGCGTTGGCCAGCACGCTGTTCGGGGAGAGCAGCAAGGGTGCCTTGACGCTGCGACTCAACCGGATCGCACTCCTCGGCCGGGTTTGGGCAGCCGGAGGTTCGCGCAGATGAAGTCGAACCGGGCCTGCGCGGAGTCAGGAGCGACGAACACCGGCTCGTAGCCTGCGTCGTAGTAGCCCTGCACGATCAGCTCGTGAACCCGGCGGATCTCGCGATCCTTCGCCCAGACGATGTCGTCGGGATCCTCGAAGGTGTCCAACGGGTCGAGCACGAAGATCACGTCGTAGCGGTAGACCCGTGAGGCGTGTTCGAGTTGTGGCGTGGGGCCCAGCCCGAAGAAGGCGTCCCAACCGTAGCCGTCGGGGATGCCACGGTTGTAGAACCGGATCCCGTGCTTGTGACCGGTGTACTCGGCGATGAACGCCTCCAGCACTTCCAGAGAGTATGCGTGCCGGTCCTCCCTGCGCAGGTGCCGACCGAGACGCTCGCGGTGCTTGCGATAGATCTCCCGGCCGGGTTCGTCCTCCATGCAGGGGACGCCCGCGGTGCGGATGGCCGCTATCAGGTCATCCTTGCCCGACGAGGGCCCGCCGGTCACGACATAACGACGCGGGTCAGCGGATGCGGCGGCGTCGATGGCGGCCGTCAACGCGGGATCGGTGGTCGGGCTGGTCACGACTGCTGTCCGTTCTGTTCATGAGTCATGGCACGAGACGCGGAGTGCGTGAAGAAGGCCCCGGTCCAGGCGTTGCCCAGGTCGGTCTCACCGTGCAGGGCGGCGACGAACTGTTCCCGGTCTGCCGCACCGGCGGCGGCCTCGGTCAACCGGGAAGCCTGCGCCTCGGTCAACGGCGGAGCCCAGCCGGCCACGGCGACCAACTCGGACACAGAGGCTTCCAGTTGCGGAGGGGCGAACCCGGTGGTGTAGCTGATCGCCTCGGCACGGGCGGAAGCCCACCGCCAGGCTGCGGTCACGGCCGTGCGCAGGATGTCGGTCCGGTCCGCGTGCAGACTGATCAACCGCTCGACCGTGAGCAGTTCGGCGCGGGCGGCGTAGATCGCCGACCACAACCTGCAGAGGTGCTCCTCGTGCTCGGTGACCTCCCAGGCGAACGGATCCGGCTGAACGGGCTGCCGAGCGGGAGCAGGGGCGAGTCGCGGCGCGATCAGCGGTGAACGGGTGAACCGGTCAGCGTCGGCCAGCAACTCCCAGGTGACCTTTTCGATCAGCTTGGGCTCGACCCGTTTGCGGAAGTGGTGGACCTCGTGCCCCGCTTCGGCCGCGGCCGCCGCCCGGCGGACCGTGAGGTTCTGCCCCGGTGCGGCCGGGGGAAGACCGAACAACGCGCGCGCCGCGGAGGCGTAGCGGTCATCCGGGAACCGGGCCAGCAGCCCGCGCAGCGTGCCATCCAGGGCCGTCGCCCGGCTGGTCACATCAGCGGGATCGACCGCCCTGGCGACGACGCCTCGCAGGTCGAGCAGGACCGTCGACGCGCTACTCGGGATGACGGGCAGCCCACGGCGCAGTAGCCGCCGCACTGCCGGTACCACCTCGTCCAGCGCTGGGCCTTTTCTGGGCATGTGCCTCAGTGAAGCACAATGCCCAGAAAAAGCCCAGCCAGGCGACCGGGTCCCGCGTCAGGTGAACAGCCAGCCAAACGCCGTGTGGGTCGCGAGTACCAGCAGTGCGCTCCACGTGGTCGCGCCGACCACCAGCCACGCCAGCAAGCGCTGACGCGCCAACCCCAGCGCGGATCCCAGCACCGCCGACACCCACGTCCCGAACAGGGCGGGCCCGACCAACCCGAACCCCGCGGGCCCGAACCGGGTCAGCAGCCGCCGCGCCTTCTCCAGCCGCGCCGCCCGCCGGGCGGCGTCGCGTTCCGCGCGTTCTTCGGGATCACCCTCGCGGGCGCGGCGGACGCGGCGGACCAGGCGCGCGGTCAGGGTGAACCGGAAGACGCGCAGCGCGCGCCGGGTGCGGACCCGGCGCAGCCACTCCATCGCGAACAACGCGATCACGAAGCTCAGCCATGCGCTCGCCGACACCGCCAGCACCGTCGCCCAGGCAGGCAACCGCAAGGCCAGCCCGACCGGCGCCGCGGTGGAAGGCCCGGCGAGGAACCCGGTCAGCCACACAGACCAAAAGCGCCCCACGGCGACCTCCCCGGTGTGATGAAGGACCCCTTCATCACACCCAGCACAACGAAGGACCCCTTCGTCACGCCCAGTGCGAGAAAGGGGTCCTTCAGCTCAGCTGACGCGGCGTTCTTCGCCTTGCCAGAAGCGTTCCCGCAGTTCGCGGCGCAGGATCTTGCCGCTCGGGTTGCGGGGGACCTTCTCGATGAACTCGTACCGCAGCGGCTGCTTGAACGTCGCCAGCTTCCCCTTCAGGAACAGGGCCAGCTCGCGTTCCGTCAGCGTCTCGCCCTCGACCGGCACCACGAAGGCGTGCACGATCTCGCCCCAGCGCTCGTCCGGCACGCCGACGACCGCGGACTCCGCGACCTTCGGGTGGCGGCCGATGACGTTCTCGATCTCCGCCGGGTACACGTTCTCACCCGCCACGATGATCATGTCCTTGATGCGGTCGCGGATGAACAGGTAGCCGTCCTCGTCCAGGACACCCGCGTCACCCGTCACGACCCAGCCGTCGACCAGCGTCTTCGCGGTCGCCTCCGGCAGGTTCCAGTACTCCAGCATCGCGGCCGGAGTGCGCAGCCACACCTCGCCGATCTCACCCGGTGGCAACGGGTTGCCCGCCGAGTCGGCGACCTTCAGGCCGAAACCCGGGTACGCGCGGCCCGCGGCCTGCATGCGGCCGCTGTCCGGCGTGTGGTCGGCAGGCGGCAGGCACACAGCCGTGTTGCCGGTCTCCGTGAGGCCGTAGATCTGCGCGAACTCGCAGCCGAAGCCCTCGACACACCGCGCGAGCAGCCCGGCCGAGATCGGGGCGCCGCCGTAGATGACCTTGCGCAGGGTGGTGAAGTCGTCCTTCGTCACGCCCGGTTCGGTGAGCAGGAGCCGCATCATCGCGGGCACGAGACACGCGGTCGTCACGCCGAGCGTCCTGATCAGCTCCACCGCGCCCGCCGTGGTGAACTCGCGCATCACGACGTTGGTGGCGCCGGCCGCGAAACCCTGCGTCGCCCACCAGATGCCGCCGATGTGGAAGCCCGCCATGCCGATGAGGCTGATGTCCTCCGGGTAGAAGTCGATCCACTTCTCCCCCGCCTCCGCGAGCGCGTTGCGCACCCCGAAGAAGCTGCGGTGGCCAAGCACCACGCCCTTCGGCAGACCGGTCGTGCCGCTGGTGTACATCTGCACCAGCGGGGTGTCCGGGGTGACCCGCCCGAGCACGTTCGTGTCCGGCTGCGCCGCCAGCCACGACGTGAACCCGGCACCCGGCGCGCCCGGCTCGTCCAGCCGCACCACCGTCGTGAGCCGCGGCAGCTCCGGCGCGAGCCGGTCCGCCACGGCCTCCGCCGCGGTGTCGGCGAACAGCACGGCCGTGCCCGAGTCGCGCAGGATGTGCTCGACCTCGTCGGCGGCGAGCCGCCAGTTGATCGGCACCAGCACGGCCCCGCACTTCGCGGCGCCGAACAGCAGCTCGTAGTAGTGCTCGGACTCCCGGCCCAGGTAGGCGACACGGTCACCGGCGCGGACGCCGCCCGATTGCAGGCCGTGCGCGACCTGGTTGCTCACGCGGTGCAGCGTGGCGTAGTCGGTCCGGCGGCCCTCGCAGATCATCGCGACCGCGTCCGGTTGCCGCGCCGCGTGTGCGCGCACCACGTCGACGAGCGTCCGCAACTGGGGTGCCACGATGTCCTCCTGTGTTGATCGGGTCGCTGCGCGCCTCCGCTGAGCCACCGTCTTC
>NZ_JACHJQ010000006.1:257697-932478 GCF_014203735.1 Actinophytocola algeriensis
CCTCCTGCGCGCGGAGGCCCCGGGCTCGTACCTCGCCGGGCCTCCGTGCTCGTCAGTCCAGACGGCGACCGCTCCGACGCTCCGCTCCTGTGTTGATCGGGTCGCTGCGCGCCTCCGCTGAGCCACCGTCTTCCCTCCTGCGCGCGGAGGCCCCGGGCTCGTACCTCGCCGGGCCTCCGTGCTCGTCAGTCCAGACGGCGACCGCTCCGACGCTCCGCTCCTGTGTTGGAAAGTCGGGGTCAGGCCGCGCGCAGTTTCATGCCCGGCGGGTCCACCAGCGCCATCCGCACCTCGCCCTCGGCGTAGCCGCCGTTCGCGTCCCAGAACTTCCACGGCATGTCGACCTTCAGCACCGGCCTGCTGCGGTTGGTCTCGGCGAACTCGGCGAACGACACCTCACCGGTGAAGTCCGCGGAGTCGATCGGCCGCTTGAAGTTGCTCTGGAACCGCGCGATGAGGATGTCGGGCAGCTGCTTGGCCCAGTAGTCGTCCATCGACCACGAGTCGAACACCGACAGTGAGCGTTCCTGCACCACCTTGGCGATCAGGTAGTACATCAGCTGGTTGAAGCAGATGTTCACCTCGACCGAGTTCAGGTGGCCGGTGTCGTCGATGTAGCAGGGGAACGGGATGGAGAACCGGCCCTCCGCACTGGCCAGCCCGTCCGCCACCGACACCGTCGCCGACTTCAGGTACTGGGTCTGCGGGCGCTCATAAGGGCGCAGTACACCCTCGAGCAGTTTCGGGTCGTTGGCGAAGTTGGTTTCGCCGGAATTCGTGTTCGGCAATACCGTCATCATTTCCTCCTCGGCGCGCCCGCCATTCGACATCGACCGTAATCGGTGCGAGTCATCCCCTGGTAACAGCAGGCGAATTGCCCCGCCGGACGAGCCGGTCGAGCAGCATGTCGGACGTCAGCGACCGGTCGGCCAGCAGCCCGTCGGTGGACAGCAGCGCCATGTGCAGCGCCCTGATCCGGTCCGACGGCTCGATGCCCAGCTCGTGCAGCATCCGCTGCCGGAAGCGCATGTAGACCTCCAGCGCGGCCGACGCCCGGCCCGACCGGTACAGCGCGATCATCAGCATCGTGTGCGCCGACTCGTGCAGCGGGTGCTCGACGACGAGCGAGGCCAGCTCGCTGATCATCTCGCGGTGCCGCCCGAGGCACAGGTCCGCGTCGATCCGCGTGGTGTGCGCGTAGAAGCGCCGCTCCTCCAGCCGCGCGACCTGTGCCCGCAACAGGGTTCCCCACTGTCCATGGTGGACCACGTTGCCGCGCCACAGCGCCAGCGAGCAGCGCAGGTCGGTGGCTGCCTTGTCGTAGTCGCCCGCGTGCATCGCGGCCGAACCCGTCGTGACGAGCTGGTCGAACTCGGTGATGTCGAGCTGACCGGGGTCCACTCGCAACACGTACCCGCCGGAGCAGGTCTGCAGCACCTCACGGGTGATGTAGTCGACCGACAGGCCGAGCACGGCACGGAAGAGCCTGCGCAGCTTGAACATGTACGTCTGCAGCGTCGAGTGCGCGGTGCGTGGCGCACCGTCGCTCCACAGCTCCCGCGCCAGCACCGAAGCGCCGACCGGCTTGTTCGCGTTGAACAGCAACGTGGACAGGATCAGCCGCAGCTTCGGCGCGCTCGGCGCCACGTCCAGGTCCCCGTGCCGGATGACCAGCGGACCGAGCAGCTCGAAGCGCAGGTCGGCGAGCGGGTTCTGCTCTGGGCTGCGGGGTCGCACGAGCACGGAGGCCTCCGCCGCCGCGTCTTCGTCCAGGCTGGGCTGAGACGTCGTCTCCAGCAGTGTGGCGAGGAGGGCAAGTTTCTCCTCGTGCGTCATCATGCCCAGCGCGTCTAATTTGGTGACCATTTTTCGGGACCTCGCAATCAGCCAGATCCACCGCACACTCCGCCGCCGGTGAACATGGACTTCAGGACATCTCACGGTATTCCGAGGGCCTGCCGCGACGATAGTGACGGCATCATAAATGGGCAGTGAGTAACCGAGACCCAGCACATGAGGGGTGCACTTGTCCAGTCCCCCGCACGCGTCGCACGCTTGGGCTCAAGCGAGGCTCAAGCGGCGGACGAGTGGACAAAGGAGCGGTGATGACCACTTCGAGCAAGGAGAGCGGGTTGCGGATCGGGTTCAAGCGGCACCTCCGGGCGCACGTCGTCCAGGGTGAGGCGGTCTACCTGCTCTCCGAGCGTGACGCGACCTCCGTGGCCGGCGCACACGTCGAAGCGCTGGCCCCGCTGCTAGACGGCACCCGTGACCTGGCGGAACTGTGCCGGGACATCCCCGACGGGCTGACGCTGGCGGAGGCGGGCTCGATCGTCTCCCGCCTCGTCGACGCCGGGCTGGTCACGCTGCGGGAACACACCGACGGCGGCGGCCCCGGCACCGACCCGCCGAGCCTCGCCTACTGGGAGGCCGCGGGCCTCGACCCGGGGGGCGTGGTCCGCACGCTGCGGAGCACCACGGTCTCGACGATCTTCCTCAGCGCCGACGACGGCGCGGGTGACGGCATCGACGCCGACGCCGCGACCGCCGCGCTGCTCGCCGCCGGGCTGACCACCGTCCCGGGCTCGGCCGACCGGGTCGACACCGACGCCGCCCTGTCCGTCGTGCTGTGCGAGGACTACCTCGACCCGGCGCTGCCCGGCATCGACGCACTGCACCGCGCCGCGGGCCGCCCGTGGCTGCTCGCGAAACCGGGCGGCACACAGGTGTGGATCGGCCCGTTCTTCGCGCACGGCGAGCAGGCCTGCTGGCACTGCCTCGAACACCGGCTGCGCGGCCACCGCCAGGCCGAGACCCACCTGCGGGCCATGGTCGACCGGCACGTGCCGCTCATCCCGCCCGCGGTGTCGCTGCCGCCGCTCGGCACGGCCGCGCTCAACCTCGTCGCGCTCGAAGCCGTCAAGTGGGTCGCGGGCATGCGCACCGACAGCCAGCGCACGGTGTGGACGCTCGACAGCCTCGACCTGTGCGGCCGCCGCCACGACCTGCGGCCGCGCCCCCAGTGCCCCGCGTGCGGGGACGCGGGGCTGATGAGCGAGCAGGCCCGCCGACCGGTCACCATCGAGTCCCGGCCGAAGGTCAGCCGCAGCGGCGGCGGGCACCGGTCGATGCCGCCCGAGGACGTGCTGGCCGCCTACGAGCACCTGATCAGCCCGGTCACCGGGGTGCTGAAGGAGATCACGAAGGACCAGCGCGGTCCGTCGTTCTTCAACTCGTTCCGCTCCGGGCCCAACCTCGCGCTGAACGCGCGCAGGCACTTCGAGCACATGCGGTCGGCCCGCGCGGAGAACGGCGGCAAGGGCATCACCCCGTTGCACGGCAAGGTGAGCGCGCTGTGCGAGGCGATCGAACGGCACAGCGGCTACTTCCACGGCGACGAGGAACGCGTCGTCGCGAGCTACGCACAGCTCGGCGCGGACGCCGTGCACCCGCGCGAGTGCCTGCTGTTCGACGAGCGGCAGTACGCGGGCCGCGCCGAGTGGAACTCGACGCACTCGTCGTTCCAGTACGTGTGCGACCCGTTCGACGAGCACGCCACCACCAGCTGGACGCCGGTGTGGTCGCTCACCCAGCAGCGGCACCGGTTCCTGCCGACCGGGATGCTGTACTTCGACGTCCCAGCCGAGTACGGCGGCGGCGGGTCGCTGTCGGCGGACTCGAACGGCAACGCGGCGGGCAGCAGCATCGAGGACGCGTTGCTGCAAGGGCTTCTCGAGGTGGTCGAGCGCGACGCGGTGTCGCTGTGGTGGTACAACCGCACCAGAGCGCCTGGGGTGGACCTCGGCAGTTTCGGGGTGCGCTGGATCGACGAGCTGCGTGCGGTGTACGCGGCTCTGCACCGCGACGTGTGGGTACTGGACGTGACCTCGGACGTCGGGATCCCCACCATGGCCGCGCTGTCCCGCCGCACAGACGGGCCACGCGAGGACGTCATGTTCGGGTTCGGGGCACACCTCGACCCGGAGGTGGCGTTGATCCGGGCGCTCACCGAGATGAACCAGCTGATGCCCGCCGTCGTCTCGGCGGGTGAGGGTGGAGACTACGACTGGTCCGATCCCGACGCCGTGCACTGGTGGCGCACCGCCACCTGGGACGGCATGCCGTACCTGCGGCCAGATCCCGCGGTAGGGCTCCGCACCCCCGCCCACTACGCGCACGTCCCCGCCACCGATCTCCGCCAGGACATCACCGATGTCCAGCAACGGCTGGAGCGGCTGGGACTCGACGTCATGGTCCTCGACCAGACCCGCCCGGACGTCGGGCTCCCGGTGGTCAAGGCGATCGTGCCCGGCATGCGCGGTTTCTGGGCGCGGTTCGCGCCCGGGCGACTGTTCGACGTACCCGTCCGGCTCGGCCGCCTCGACGCGCCGACGCCGTACGAACAGCTGAACCCGATCCCCCTATTCGTGTGAACGTGATGTATTACGCGGGCGGCGTGTGCATGCACACCGAGGAGCGACACGTGCCATCCGACGCCGGCGCTGCCCCCGACCTGAGCCTGCCGCTGTGGTCCTTCCGGGACGACGTGGCCATCGAGCCTGCCGCGGGCGGCAGCCTGGTCGTGCTGACCCGGTGGGGCGACGTCCTGGTGGACTCGCCCGCACCGGCGATCGTGGACAGCCTGTACCGGATGACGCTCGGTCCCGTGGAGCTGACCAACGTCGAGGGCCTGGACCGCGACGACCTGCTGGCGGTGCTGGCGCGGCTGCCGGGGTGTGTCGTGCGGTCGCTCGGCCTGAAGGAGACGGCCACACCGCTGCTGTCGGCGGTGCCGCTCTCCCCCGGTGAGGTCCTGTCGCTGCCCGCGCTCGACGAGACGCTGCCGGTGCGGCTGTCCCGGTTCGCGATCGTGCGGGAGAGCGACGGGCAGCTGGTGGTCGAGTCGCCGCTGTCGCACCACCGGATCGTGCTGCACCGGCCGCTGACGACGTGGGTGGTCGGTGCCCTCGGCCGCGCCACCACCGCGGGTCACATCGCGCAGAACATCAACGTGAGCGAGGGCCTGCTGACGCAGATCCTGGCCTACCTGGTGGCGACGGGCATGGTCGTGACCGGTTCGCCCGGCAACGGCGCGAGACCCGTGTTCGCGGAGGACGACCTGCGCACCTGGTCTCCGCACGATCTCCTCTTCCACTCCCGCAGCAGGCTGGGCAGGCACGACGACGCGGCGGGCGCCGCGTTCCGGCACGTGCCGGACCTGGCGCCGCTGCCCGTGGTGCGCCCGGTGCCAGCCGGTCAGCGGTTTCCGTTGCACCGGCCGGACCTGACCTCGTCCGGCCTTTCGTTGACCGACGCCATCGAACAACGGCACTCGGTGCGTGAGTTCGCCGAGGAGGGCCCGTCGGCCGAGCAGGTGGGTGAGCTGCTGTACCGGACCGCGCGGATCCGCTCCCAGACCGAGGCCGTCGGCGCGGGCGGCGTCGGCTATCACGTGTCGCAGCGGCCGTACCCGAGCGCCGGGTCGCTGTACGAGCTGGACCTGTTCCTCACGGTCGACCGGTGCGCTGGCCTGCCCCGCGGGAGCTACCACTACGACCCGGAGGACCACGCGCTCACACTGGTGAACACCGACGGTGCGCACGCCGACGAGCTGCTGGACAGCGCGATGGTGCAACTCGGCGGGCACACCAGGCCACCGGTGCTCATCACGATGACCGCCAGGATGGGCAGGCTGTCGTGGGTGTACGACGGCATCGCCTACGCGACCACGCTGAAGCACGTCGGGGTGCTGCAACAGACCCTGTACCTGGTGGCCACGATGATGGGCCTGGCCCCGTGCGCCGTGGCGACGGGCGACAGCGAGACGGCGACGGCGGCGTTCGACCTCGACTGGCCTGCGGAGGTCAGCGTGGGCGAGTTCGTGATCGGCCTGCCCGTTCCGGGGAGGACGTCATGACATTGCACCAAACGGACCACAACGAACTCGACGATGTCTACTGCGGTGGCCCACCACGTCGTGGTAGAACACGAGTCGAGGCGGGCTGCTCGGAGGTACTTCCGCGAATGATCAAGGTCATGCTGGCCGAGGACATGCACATGGTCCGCGGGGCTCTTGTCGCGCTGCTCAACCTCGAACCCGACATCGAGGTGGTGGCCGAGGTCTCGAACGGCACCGACATCCTGTCCACGGCCCAGAAGTTCAAACCCGACGTGGCCGTCGTCGACATCGACCTGCCCGGCAAGGACGGCCTGACGGCGGTCGCCGAGGTCCACGAACTCCTGCCGGAGATCCGGACCCTCATCCTCACGGGCTTAGGCAGGCCCGGCAACTTACGCCGGGCGCTGTCGGCCAAGGTAACCGGTTTCTTGTTGAAGGACGCTCCGCCCGCCCAGCTCGCGGATGCCATCCGCAGTGTGGCGGCGGGACAGCGCGTGGTGGACAGCCAGCTCGCGATGGCGGCGTGGGACAGCGCCGAGTGCCCGTTGACCGCCCGCGAGACCGAGGTGCTGCGCCTGACCGCGGAGGGGTTGCAGGCTGTTGACATCGCTTCGCGCCTGTTCCTTTCGGTGGGCACGGTGCGCAACTACCTGACGACTGTGATCGGGAAGTTGGCTGCCCGCAACCGGGTTGACGCCATCCGGATCGCTCGTGAGGCTGGTTGGCTCTGAGTAGTCCGTTCGGGACTTTCGGTGTCGAGGCTGGGCCCCGCTTTGGCGGGGCCTTCGTCGTTTCGGGGTGATTCCAGGTCCCAGCGACAAAGAGGGCCCGGACAGTGTCCGGGCCCTCTCGTCTTGTCCAAACCTCAGCGGCGTTCCAACCTCAGCGGTACGTCCACCTTCAGCCGGAACTCGTTCGGTTCATGGTCCACAGTGACCGTTCCGCCGATCTCGCCCGCTCGTACCGACAGGTTGTGCAAGCCGCTGCGGCCACGGTCCTGCGGTGGCTTCGGGTTCGGCTGCACGTCGTCGTTGGTGATCTCGAGCGTCGCGCGGTCGTGGGTCTGCCGGATCGTGATCTCACAATGCTTGGCTTTGCTGTGCCGCAGCAGGTTTGTGACACCTTCGCGCAACACAGTCGCCAGTACCGTGCTCACCCGCACCGGCAGGTCCGTCGCGTCGCTGTCCAGCCGGACGCTGATGTCCGCCGCCTGCAGCACGGACACCGCCGACCGGCACTCGTCCTCGAGTGACAGTTCCCGGTAGCCGGTGGCGACGGTGCGGGCATCCGACAGTGCCAGACGCGAGATCTCGAGGATCTCCAGCAGCTGGTCGCTCGCCTCCTGTGGCGACTTCTCCAGCAACCGGTGCGTCAGCTCGATCTTCAGCGTTATCGCGGACAGGCTGTAACCCAGCAGGTCGTGCAGGTCGCGGGCGAACCGCAACCGCTCGCGCAGCACAGCCATGCGTGCTATCTCCGCACGCGTGGACTGCACCTCCACGACCAGCGCCGTCAACCTCGACAACCCGTACACCACCAGACCGGTGGTCACCGTCGAGATCGAGGTGTACAGGATGTCCACCGGCGCACCGGTGAAGACCGCCTGCGCCAGGCCCATACTGGCCACGATCAGTGAGAACGCCGCCCACGCCGCGATCGGGCGCAGCACCAGCAACACACTGCCGGCCAGGAATCCCGGCATGCCGACCCACGCCTGACCGAAGATCAGGATGGGCAGGTACACCAGACACGCCTGTGCCGCGAGGAGCCCGTAGCCGACGCGCGACCGCAGTGGCGCACTCGAACGGCCGTACCACAGCAACTGCATCACGAGCAGCGCGACGATACAACCGAACGACAGCACGATCTCGCCCACTCCGATGGGCAGGAACAACACGTGCAGGAAACCGATGAGGCTGATACTGACGAAAACCGCCGTGACCACCCCTACCGCGAGGCGCGGGGCGGGGAACGGGACGGTTCTGTCGACGTCGGACCTCACCTCGGTGGAGGAGTCCATGCCGGGCCCCCGCGCCGCTACCGTAATCGGGGCTCGACCGGAGACCGGACGACAGCGCGTATGCGTTCGTCGGCACTGGGGTGGTACTGCGGTGAACGTGATACGTACACGAGCCTAACTCCTTGCACCCGGAGGAATCCCCTCACACACATGCGTGGCGGGTGAGGTTCCCCGGGGGGTGCTGCCGGCCGGCCGACGACAGCATTGTGCGCCGGTCGTCGTCGAGGTGGAGAGCCACGCTCACCACCGACTGTCCCGACACCGGTACTGATCGTCATGCCGCCCACACCCGATCCTCACCGCTCTGCCACAGAAACGCGTAGAAATGCCATGCTACTGGAGAGAATAGACGAAAACCGTGGCAGTTGGGTAAATTGATTGCGGCGACAACCTGGAATCGATACCACATTTGAGTAACTCAAATAAAGCCCTCATACGTGCGGCGTACGATTCCACACCGTTTTGACGCTTGTCAAGGAGTTCCCGGTGGTGCGTGACGTCAGAGCAGCGGACTACGCCGGACGTCCTATCGGCCCGCCGCGGGCGCACGTCGCAGGTCCGGTGCGAGCACGTCGACCAGCTCCCTGCGCGCCCGCGCGACGCGCGACCGGATGGTCCCGACAGGACACCCGCACACCTGCGCGGCCTCCGCGTACCCGAGCCCGAGCACCTGCGTCAGCACGAACGCGTCGCGCCGGTCGCCTGGCAGTGTCCGCACGGCGAGGTTGATCGACACCGTGTCGTCGATACCGGGCAGGCCCCGGTCGCCGCGCTCGTCGGCGGCCGTCTGCCAGTCCGCGTCGGACGCGATCCTCGGACGGGCCGCCGCGGCGCGGAAGTGGTCGGCGGCCACGCGGCGGGCGATGGCGAGCAGCCACGTGCGCGCGTGGCTGCGTGCCGTGAACCGGTGCGCGCTACCGAGCGCGCGCACGAACGTCTCCTGCGTGAGGTCCTCCGCCTCCGACGCGCCTGCCAGATAGACGAGAAAGCGCCAGACGTCACGCTGCGTGCTCCGGATAAAAGCGTTCGCCGCGTCGCGATCCCCGCGGCCAGCGGCCAGCGCCAATTCCGTGACGGTGTCATCCGCCGCTAAGTCCGACATGAATTGGAAGGTACTCACCGAAATGGCGCGGAAGAACTCGCGAGACCGCGAATCAAGCGCAGTTCGTGCCGTTGATTGAAGACCTGCTGGAACCGGCGACGCGAGGTGACCGACTACTACTACGTGGACTGCGAAGAATACCGAGAAGCCCTGTCGGCCCGCCTCGACGACGAGGAGGGCCCGGACGACGCCCGCCGCCCGGCCGACCGCCACCTTGAGCTGTGCGCCGACTGTGCGCGCTGGTACGACAACGCCGCCCTCATCACGCGGCGCACCAGGACCACGGCGGCGGTCACCTGGCCGGACGTGGCGGACGCGGTACTGGCACAGGTTCCGGCCGGCACGTCGGCGGCAGCGGGAAGGCTGCGCGTCGCGCTGGGTGCCGTCGGTGCGGTGCAGGCCGCGACCGGCCTGTTCTCCCTGATCGGCAACGAGGACCACCAGACCGCGGCGTGGCAGCTCGCGCTGGCGGTCGCGTTCTGCGCGGTCGCCGCCCGCCGCACGCAGCCGGCCGGGCTGATTCCGCTGCTCGGCACGTTCGTCGGCGTACTGGCCTGGGGGTTCGTGATCGGCACCGCGACCGGTGCGCTGTCGCTCCTGCTGTCCGCGGCGGGCCTCGTGCTCGTGGTCCTGCTCGGCCGCGTGTCACCGCCGCGACGCGGATCCGTTCCGCCATCGGGAGCATCGGAACGGGTCCGCCGGGCACCCGTCGAGGACGGTCCGGCCGACGGTATGCGATCCGCAATTCGCGGGATCGTGCCGACAAAGGCGGCATGACGCGGAAAATCTGCCGGGGACCCCCGCCCCGGCTCACTTTCCTCCGGATGATGATCAGAATTCAGTCGATTTCCGGGCAATGCTCCAGCACCGCACTAGCTCGCCCTCGCCAGCGGTCGTGCACCGTAGGTGACCCGGACAATGCCGTCATCGTGACGCTCCGTCGCCGCGGTCACCCCGAACACCTCCGACAGCACCGCGGGCGACAGCGCCTCGAGCACCGGCCCCACCGCGACGACCCGGCCGCCGTCGAGCACGACCAGCCGGTCACAGCTGCGGGCGGCGAGGTCGAGGTCGTGCAGCACGGCCAGGGTCGTGACCCCGACCGTGTGCACCAGCTCGAGCAGCTCGAACCGGGCGCGGATGTCGAGGTGGTTGGTCGGCTCGTCGAGGACCAGCAGTTTCGGCTCCTGCGCGAGCGCGCGGGCGAGCAGCACCCGCTGCCGCTCACCACCCGACAGCGACCCGTAGATGCGGTCCGCGTGGTCGGCCATGCCGGTCCGCGCCAGCGCCGCGTCCACGATCTCCCGGTCGGTGTGCCCGTTCCGGTCGAACATGCCGTGGTGCGGGGTGCGCCCCAGCTCGGCCACCTCGCGCACGGTCAGCCCGGGCGGGGTCGGGCAGTTCTGCAGCACCGCGGCGGTGTGCCGGGCCGCGGTCCGCGCCGACATGCCCCAGACGTCCTGCTCACCGAGGTGGACAGTCCCGGCGGCGGGCCGCACCGACCGGTAGATCGTCCGCAGCAGCGTCGACTTGCCGCTGCCGTTCGGCCCGATCAGGCCGACGAACTCGCCCGGCGCCACGTCGAGATCCACGTCGTGGAGGATCTGCTTGCCGCCGAGGCTCACACTCACCTGGTTGACCTGCAGTTTCATGAGTGGGCCAGGCTCCGATCCCGGCGCATGAGCCAGATGAAGAACGGCGCGCCGAAGAGGGCGGTCAGGATGTTGAGGGGCAGTTCGTTCGGTGGGTCGACGGTCCGCGACAGCAGGTCGACGATCACCAGGTAGATCGCGCCCACCAGGGCGGCCAGGGGCAAGACCTTGCGGTGGTCGACGCCGAAGGTGAGGCGGACCAGGTGCGGGACCATGAGGCCGACGAACCCGATGCCGCCCGCCACCGCGATGAGGACGCCCGCGACCAGTGAGCTGAGCACGATCAGGATCAGCCGCAGCCGTTTGACGTCGACGCCGAGGGCGGTCGCCGACTCGTCGCCGGTGACCAGGGCGTTGAGCTGGCGGCCGTACAGCGTGAGCAGCAGCGTCGAGGCGATGACGACGACCCCGGCGATGTGCAACTGCTCCCAGTGCGCGCCGGACACGCTGCCCAGCAGCCAGAACATGATCGCCCGCATGTTGTTGGGCTCGGTCTGCAGCTGCATGAAGTTCGTGACCGACGTGAACACGTAGCTCACCACGACCCCGGCCAGCACCAGCCGCACCGGGTTGAGCTTGCCGCCCTGCTGGCCGAGCAGGAACACCAGGCCGACGGCGAGCGTCGCGCCGAGGAACGCGGCGCCGGACACGCCGAGGCCGCCGAGCGCTCCCGCGCCCAGCGCCATGACGGTCACGGCACCGACCGAGCCGCCCGCCGAGACCCCGAGGATGAACGGGTCGGCGAGCGGGTTGTTCACCAGTGCCTGGAGCACCACACCGGTCACCGCGAGCCCGGCGCCTGCCAGGGCGGCGAGCAGCACGCGCGGGATCCGGAACTCCCAGATGATCTGGTCGTGGGCCGGGTTCACCTCGCCGCCGAAGATGTGGGCCTGGACGATCTGCCAGCTGTCACCGAGGGAGAACGTCACCGAGCCGATCGCGGACGCCGCCAGGATCACCACGACCAGCAGCGCGCCGAGCACCACCAGCGACACCGGGAGCGGGACCGAGGAAAGCGGCGCGGGCCGCGCCCCGGCCGCCTTGGTGAGCGGCCGGGGCGCGGGGCGCGTGGTGATGGGGGTGGCAGTCATCAGAACGCGTCCGGGTGGAATGCCTTCGCGATCTCCTCGACGGCGACGGCGTTGCTCGGGCCGAGGTAGATCGAGTCGGACAGGACGACGTAGCGCTTGTCCTTCGCGGCGTCCCACTGCGGGAACTGGTCGAACAGCGCCTGCGCGTCGGCGTCCGAGTCGGGCGACTGGTAGTTCACGACGACCAGCGCGTCGATGTCGGCCTTCGCGACCTGCTCCTTGCTGGGGTTGGTGAACATGTTCTCCGAGGCACCGGCGAACGCGTTGGTGACACCGGCCTTCGCCATGATGTCGTTCCAGATGCCGTTGTCGCCGACGGAGCTGAACTGGTCGCCCATGGCCATGCCGGGGATGATCAGCATCGCCTTCAGCTCTGGTGCGTCCGCGACCTTCTTCTCGATGGCCGCGATCCGCTCCTCCGAGTCGGCGATGATCTTCTCCGCCTTGTCGGAGACGCCGAAGATCTTGCCGAGGTCGCGCAGCATCGCGTAGCTGTCCTCGATGGTCGGCTCGTGGCTGACCGTGCCGACGTCACCGCAGGCGCTCTCCGGCGCGTAGGTGTTGGCACCGATCTTCGCCAGGTCGTCGCGGGTGGCGAAGCCCGCCTCGGCGCGGAAGCCGCCGTCGTAGGTGGAGATCACGAAGTCCGGCGTGAGGCCGATCATCGCCTCGCGCGGGATGTCCATCATCTCGTTCAGCTCGATGTCGCCGGTGGGCAGCGCCTTGATCTCGTCGACGCGGCCGGGCACCTCGGAGTCGCCGTAGGACTGCGCGTTGGCGACGATCTTGTCGCCGAGGCCGAGCTCCAGCAGCGCGGACACCTCGGCGACCGAGCCGCCGTTCATGACCACGACCCGGCTCGGCGCCTTGTCGTAGGTGTACTCCTTGCCGCAGTTGGTGATGGTGACCGGGTAGGCGGCGGACGTGGCCTGGTCCCCGGACTCCTCGGCGGTCGTGGTCGTGGCGCACGCCGCCGTCGTGGCCAGACACAGCGCGCCTAGGGCCACCAGGACAGTCCTGACCTTCATCATGGGCTCCTCTGGGTGGTCGGGGCGGCAACCGGTGCCGCCCTGTTTTCCGGTGTTGCGGCTTGGGGTTGGGGATCGGGGGTCGCGGGCAGCCGGTGCAGCCGCGCGTTGAGCAGGCTGGTGACGGTGGCGGACACCGCGAGCAGCACGGCGGCGGCCATGAACGCCGTCGCGTGGTCGGTGAACGGCACCCCGGGTTCGCCGGGGGTGGCGCCGAGGACGGTCCGGTACCAGCCACCGGCGACGGCCACGCCGAGCGCGAGGCCGAGCTGGGTGACGGTCGTGGCCATGCCGGACGCGGCACCCGCGTCGGCCGGTTCGACGCGGCTGAGGATCCCGGCGACCAGTGGGGTGACGACCATGCCCTGGCCGAGGCCTGCGAGCCCGATCATGACCGCGAGCAGCGCGGGCTGCGCGTCCTGTGCCGCCTGGGTGATCGCCGCGCCGCCGAGCAGCACGGCGGCGACCGTGGCGCAGCCGATGATCGGGATCGGTGCGTCGATCCGCCTGGTGAGCCACCGGTTCGCGGCGGAGGCGAGGGAGAACCCGACGCCGAGCGGCACGAACATCAGCCCGGCGGCGAACGGTTCGAGCCCCAGCCCGGTCTGCAGGTAGTAGGTGAACACCAGGAACAGTCCCGAGTTCGTGGCGAAGAGGGCGGCGACGGTGAGCAGGGACAGGCGCATGCCGCGCGCGCGGAACACCCTCGGCGGGAACAGCGGTGCGCCGCCGGCGGCGACGAGCCCGCGCTGCTGTCGCGCGAGCGCGGCGAACACGACGGCGGAAAGCGGCAGCCCGAGCCACAGCCACCACGCGCCGCCGGGCCCGAAGATCAACGGCACCAGCAGTGCGGGCAGCGCGACCGTGGTGAGCGCGGCGCCTGCGAGGTCGAGGCGGCTTTCCCGGTTCGCGACACCGGTCGGCAGGAGCCTGCCCAGTGCCAGGATCGCGAGCCCGATGGGCACGTTCACGAGCAGCACGGGTCGCCAGCCGAGCCCGGCGATGTCCAGGTCGACGAGGATGCCGCCGCCCGCGATGCCGCTGATCACGCCGAGCCCGATCACGACGCCGTACACGCTGACGGCCTTCGCGCGCTGCTCGGTGTCGGACACGGTCGCGCGGATGATCGACAGGACCTGCGGCGCCATGAACGCGGCCGTGGCCCCCTGCAGGAACCGCGCCGCGATGAGGAGTTCCGCGTTCGGCGCGAGCCCGCAGATCAGCGAGGTCAGGGTGAACCCGGCGACGCCCCACAGGAACACCGTCCGGTGCCCGGCGCGGTCGCCGAGCCGCGCGCCGGTGATCAGCAGCGCGCCGAACGCGACCACGTAGGCGGCGCCGACGAACTGGATCTGGTCGAAGCCCGCGTCCAGGTCGTGCTGGATCGACGGGCTCGCCACGTTGACGATGAACCCGTCGACCTGGGTCATGAAGGTGGCGGCCAGGACCGTCCACAGTCCGAGCCACTCGCGGCGGCCGATCACGACGCCCTCCTCAGCCCGGTGCGGCCCGCGAGGACCGCGCCGACGACGTCCAGTGCGGCCGCCTCGGTCATCCCGTGGTGGGTCGCGGCCACGGGCCGCACGTCCAGTCCGTCCACATGCGACTGCCAGCTGTCCGGGCCCGGCCAGTCCGGGGCCCGTTCCTCGGTCGCGGCGAACAGGACCACCGCGGCACTGGTGTGGCGGGGGGTCCACACCGAACCGATCCGGGCGCAGTGCGCGTAGGTGCGGTACAGCCGGTCAAACGCGCCGAAGCCGGCGGCGTCGGGCACGTGCCTGGCGAACTCGTCCTCGGTCGGCGCCTGCTGGTCGCGCATGGAATCCGGGAACGGGTACGCGTCGAGCAGTGCGAGCACCTCGACCCGGTCGCCGTCCTCCTCGAGCTGTGCCGCGACCTCGTGCGCGACCAGCCCGCCGAACGACGCGCCGAGCAGGTGGTACGGCCCGGTCCGCTGCACGGACCTGATGTGCCGTACGAGGTCGGCCGCCAGCTCCGCGACCCCGGCGTGCTGGTCCGCGCCGACGAGCTGCAGCCCGTACAGCGGCTGGTCCGGCAGGCGGGCGAGCAGCCCGGCGTAGGCCCACGCGAGGCCGGTGGCCGGGGCGACGCAGAACAGCGGTGGCCCGCTGCCGTTGGTGCGCAGGGGAAGCAGCGGCTCGTACGCGTTCTCGTCGGCCTCCGTGGTGAGCCGGGGCGCGAGCGTGGCGACCGTCGGCGCCTCGAACACCGCGCGGATGCCGAGCTTGACGCCGAACTCGGTGCGGATCCGCCCGATGAGCCTGCCGACGAGCAGCGAGTGCCCGCCGAGGGAGAAGAAGTCGTCGTCGATGCCGACCGTCTCGACGCCGAGCAGGTCGGCGAACATCCCGCACAGCACGGCTTCCCGCCGGTCGCGGGGTGGCCGGCCAGTGGTCAGCGCGGCGTGGTCGGGTGCGGGCAGCGCGGCGCGGTCGAGCTTGCCGTTGGTGGTGCGGGGCAGCCGGTCCACGACGACGTACGCGGGTGGCACCAGGTAGTCCGGCATCCGTTCTGCCGCGTACTGGCGCAGCGCGGCGGGTTCGGGAGCGGTGTGCACGGTGTCACCGGGGACCACGTAGGCGACGAGCCTGCCGTCGCGGACGACGACCGCGGCCTGCCCGACCTGCGGATGTCCACTCAGGACGCTTTCGATCTCGCCCGGTTCGATGCGGAACCCGCGCACCTTCACCTGGTCGTCGGCGCGGCCGAGGAACTCGAGCGTGCCGTCCGGCCGCCACCGCGCCAGGTCGCCGGTGCGGTACATCCGGTCGCCCGGCAGGCCGAACGGGTCTTCGGTGAACCGTTCCGCCGTCAGGCCCGGCCGTTCGTGGTAGCCGCGGGCGACCGGGGCGCCGCCGAAGTACAGCTCGCCGACCACGCCGGGTGGCACCAGGTCGAGCGCGTTGTCCAGCACGTACGCCCTGGTGTTCGCGATCGGGCGGCCCACGACGGGGTCCGGGCTGTCGGCGAGCGCGCAGTGCAGTGTGTCCACTGTGCACTCGGTGGGGCCGTACAGGTTGTAGGTGGCGATGTCCGGCGCGGCGCGCAGTGCCGACCACAGCGCGGGCCCGGTGGCCTCGCCGCCGAGCGCGATCACGGCCGGGCGGTGCCTGCCCTCGGCCAGCAACCCGGTCGCGAGGAGCTCCTCGGCGTAGGTCGGGGTGATGTCGAGGAAGTCGACGCGCCGGGCGTGGATGTAGTCGAGCATCGCGGCGGGTTCGCGGCGCACGTCCTCACCGACGAAGTGCAGCTCGTGGCCGTCGAGGAGCCACAGCAGCCCCTCCCACGAGGTGTCGAACGACAGGGACGCGGACAGCACGGCCTTCATCGTCCGGCCACTCGCGTTCGGCCGGATCAGCGTGTCGCGGTGGTGGAAGAACAGGTTGACCAGTCCACTGTGCTCGATCACGACACCCTTGGGCGTGCCGGTCGAGCCGGAGGTGTGGATGAGGCAGGCCGGGTTGGCGGGGATGAGCGGCGCGTGCCGTTCGCCGTCGGTGAGGTCCCGGTCGGACAGCCCGTCGAGCCGGGCCGCGGTGGCCGGGTCGTCGAGCACGACCACTCTGGTGGCGTCCGCGGCTTCCGCGGTGGCGCGCAGGGCCTCGGTGGTGACCAGTACGACCGGTGTGCTGTCGGCGAGGGTGAGCGCGATGCGCCGCACGGGGTGGTCGGGGTCGATCGGCACGTAGCCCGCGCCGGCCTTGAGCACCGCGAACAGCGCGACGATCGCGTCCGCGGTGCGGGGCAACAGGAGCGCCGCGTGGCACTCGGGGGCGGCGCCCTCCTCGACAAGGAGCCTGGCCAGCCGGTTGGCGCGCCGGTTCAGCTCCGCGAACGTGTACGTGCCGCCGTCGGCGACGAGCGCGGTCCGGTCCGGGGTCGCGGCGACCCGCTCCTCGAACAGGTCGGGCACGGTCACCGGCGGCACGACCCGCGCGGTGTCGTTCCACTCGGTCAGGAGCCGGTGGCGCTCACCGTCGAGCAGCAGGTCGGCGCCGGCGATCGGCGCGGCAGGCGCGGTGGTGAGGCGACGCAGGAAGGTCAGGAACCGGCGCAGGTGCGTGGCGACCTCGTCGGCGGTGTAGCAGTTCGGATTGGCGTCCACGACGATCCGCAGCCCGCTGCCGTCCGCGCGGTCGTACACGTGCAGCACCAGGTCCTCGACCAGGCCCGCGCTGACGTTGTGCACCACGCCGCGGTGCCCGGCGAAGCGCAGGCCGTAGTCGAACGGCATGATGTTGACCGACGGGCCGAACAGCTTCCGTTCGCTGGCAACGAGTTTGAGGTCGCGGCGCAGCTGCTCGTACCGGTAGCGCAGGTGCGGCCTGCCGGCCCGCAGCTCCCCGGCGACCTGCCTGGTGAGATCGGCGAGGGACATGCCGGGCGCGACGTGCAGCCACAGCGGCACGACGTTGGTCACCATGCACGGCACCCGCAGCGACACGGACCCGATGCGGGCCATGACCGGCAGCGCGAACACCAGGTCGGCGGCGCCGGTCATGCGGTGCAGGTAGGCGGCGAACGCGGCGGTCAGGGTCTCGCTCCACGTCGCGGCACCGACGGCGTTCTTCAGCGTCGCGAGGTCGGCGCCGTCGAGGTCCGCGCTCTCCCGCACGACGCCGTGCGCCAGCACCCCCGACCGGTGCGCGAGGACCACCGGGACCGGTTTGCCCTCCGCCTTGTCCGTCCAGAAGTCGCGGTCCACGGCGAACCGGGGCGAGTCGCGGTAGGTCAGGTCCTCGGCGACCACGTCGGCCAGTACACCGAACCCGCTGGGCTCCGGCTCGGTGCCCGCGACGAGCGCGGTGTAGACCTCCGCGACGCGGCGCGCGACGAGCGACAGGCCGAAGCCGTCGAGCGCGATGTGGTGCACCCGCTGGTACCACAGGAAGAGCTCGGGACCGGCCCGGAACAGCGCCTGCCCGAACACCGGACCGCGCCGCAGGTCGACGGGTACCGCGAGGTCGGCACGCATCCACGCCAGCGCGGCGGCGACCGGGTCCTGCTCGCCCGCGACGTCGACGACCGTCATCGTCCAGTCCGGGCAGTCGCCGATCTCCTGCCAGGCCTGTCCGCCGTCCTCGTCGTCGTCCTCCCCGAAGCGGGCGGACAGCACGTCGGTCTCGCCGACGGCCGTGCGCACGGCCCGGTCGAACAGCGCGATGTCCACCGGGCCGTGGATCGTCACGTACTCGGCGGTGTTGAAGGCGGGGCTGTCCGGATCGAACTCCTGCCCGGTCCAGATGCCCTCCTGCGCGGCGGTCAGCCCGACCCGCACGCCACGGCGGTCAGGCATCCAGGACCACCGGCTGCCGGGCGGTCAGCAGTCTCGACCAGTCCGCGAGCGTGGGTTGCTCGGCCAGTTCCACGAAACTGACCACGACCCCGGCCTCCCGCCACTTCTCCAACAGCGTCAGCAGGCGTATCGAGTCGAGCCCGCTGTCGAAGAGGTTGTCCCCTTCGTCTATTTCGTCCGCGTTGACGTACAACAACGCCGCGACATCGGCACGAACCAACTCCGCGGTCAACCGCTCTGCCATGACTGCCTCACCCTCAGTGCGGAGAGAAACCACGGGTTCGGCGGGCGCCCGGATTGTCAGAGCGCCCGCCGTACCCGATCCCTGGGCCTGAGATTTCCACAGTGGACTGGAATTCCGTCGGCAGTGAACTGGAATTCCACCCGCGTCCTGCTCGCCCCGCTATGCGGCCGCGTCGTTGTCGTACACCGTGACGCGGAAGGACACGGCCGGCTCCGGCGTCGCGGTGTGCAGCGCGCGGTGCACGAGGGTGCGGTTGTCCCACACCAGCATGTCGCCCTTCTCGAAGGTCTGCAGGTGGATGTTGTCGTGCTCGTAGGTGCGGTCGAGCTGGCCGGAGGCGTCCAGCAGCTCCTTGAGCAGGTCCGCGCGGTCGTTGCCTGCCGCGTCCTGGACGGACAGCGTGAAGCCCTCGCTGAGGTACAGGATGTCCTCACCCGTGAACGGGTGCTTGACGACGGTCGCGTCGGTCACCGGCGGGGTCTTCGCGTTGACCTCCTCGATGATCTCCGAGATCGGCCGGTAGACGTCGGTCGGGCGGATCTTGAAGTACCGCAGCACGCTGTGCGTGGCGGTGGTGTCCTTGACCGCCTGCTTCAGGTCGGCCGACAGCTTCTCGTAGGCGTCGGCCATGTTGATGAAGAACGTGCCGCGGTTCTTCGACGGCACCACCTGCGGGTAGATCAGCGTCAGGTCGAAGGGGCGCGGCATGAACTGGTAGTCGGAGTGCCAGAACTTGCCGGTCTTCGGCACGCCCATCTGGCTGCCGTCCTCCTCCTTCACGTTGGAGGAGACGAAGACCTCCTTGACCTCCGGGTGGTGGTAGACCGGCTCGTAGTACTCGGCCACCTCGCCCATCCGCTTGCCCAGCGCGAGGAACTGCCCGGGGTCCAGGTCCTGGTTCTTCAGCACGGCGATCTTGTTGGTGTAGACGGCCTTCTTGAGCTCCGCGATGTCCTCGGCAGAAGCCGTCTCCGCGTTGAAGCCCTCGACGACGACGCCGAACTTCTTACCTGCCTGTGGGGAAATTTTCATGAGAAGTCCTCTGGGATATTTCAGTCTGGAGCGGTGACGTCATGCACAGGGACCACATGAGAACCGAACGCCGTTGTCCATGAATTCTTCATAGCGGTCTCGTGTGAGTAGTCGTCCCTGGCGAACGTGTGGTTCCCCCGATTCAGCGAAATCCCCGGAACTGCTCGAAAAACAACCGCCTGCCAAGTGTGGAATTACCGCCCGGTTACCGTTTCGAGGAAACGCGGGTCGATACTCCCGGCCAGCCAGGCACGCAGGACCTCGTTGAACAGGCCGCTGTCCTCCACGTTCCAGATGTGGCGCATCCCCGGGGCGAGCCGCAGCCGCGCCTGCGGTGCCGCCTCGGCGACCAGCGCCAGGGACTCTCGCACCGCGGCGGACTCCTTCTCGCCCGCGATCGCGAGCAGCGGACCGGAGTAGTCACCCAGGTTCGCAGGCACCCCACCCGCGCACACCTCGGTGTACATCGCGAACGCCGTCTCGCGGCGCACCGAGAGCCCGTGCGTGACGTACAGCTCGCGGGAGTCCGCCGGCAGCCCGAAGGCGGTGGCCTGGGCACGCCAGAACCACCGAGCCCGCCAGAGCGCCAGCTGGAGCCGGGTGAGCAGACGGACGCTCACGCCCGCGGGCGTGAGCGGCGCGCCGGTGAGGAACGCGGACCGCACACGGTCGGGGTGGCGGGCCAGCACCCGCAACGCCGTCACCGCACCGAGCGACAGCCCGACGAGGTCGAAAGGACCGTCCATCCGCGCGACCACGTCGTCGGCGACCGCGTCCAGCCCCGGCCAGTCCTCACCGGTCCGCGCACCGAAGCCCGGCAGGTCCGGCGTGATCACCGTCCGGTCGGTGAACTCGGCGAGCTGCGGTTCCCACATCCAGTTCGCGACGTTGCCGCCGTGCAGCAGGACGAGCGGGGGCGCTCCGGTGTCGGTACGCGCCTCGTGCACCACGGGGAAACTCATGCGAACTCCCCCTCGGCAGCCTCGAGCCAGGCGAGCTCGGTACGCAGGTGCGCGATGCCGTTGTCCAGCGTGGCGAGCCGGAGCCGGGCACCACGATCGGCCGCCGCGGTCTCGGCACGCACCCGCTCGAAGTCGGCGAGCTGCGACCGGGCCTCCTCGCGACGGCTCGCGAAGAGCGCCCGCAGACCGTCCGCACCGAGATCGGCACCGAAGAACACCCGCGCGAGAAACGGGTCACGCTGGACGTGGCGCTCCGGCTCACTGGACAGCCACTCGGCTAGCGCCGCCCGCCCAGCCGCGGTGACCCGGTGCTCCTGACGGTCCGGCGCACCGGCCCCGGCCACCTTCTCGACCTCGGCGAACCCGTCGGCGACCAGACGGGCGAGAGTGCGGTAGATCTGCGCTTTGTCCGCCGCCCAGAAGTGCCCGACGGTCGAGTCGAAGTGCCGCTTGAGGTCATAACCGGTCATGGGAGCGATGGCGAGCAACCCCAGAATGATGCGCGAGAGGACCATGCCACTAGTAGACAAGTCATCTATGAGACTTGTCTACTAGGCCAACCTGGATCTGGCGTGCGGTAGTGCGGCCCGGTCATGCCCCCGTCTCGCGGGCCAGGCGCTGCGCACCCGGCCCGCACCCGACGATCTTTTGTGCCGTGAAAGGCAGCCGCGTGCGGCGGACGGCCCGCGCAGGGGCACGAGCCCCACACCACACCCGAGGCTGCCTGCCATCCCAGAGACCTGCCCCTCCGGCGAGGAGGCCCGTCCGGCGAGGACATCCCTGGAATCACCCCGAGACCAACCCTGCAGGACAGCCTCAACGGGCAGACGAACACCGAGAACAGCCCAGCGCGACTAACCGGTCATCCGCCGCTGAAGGTCGCGCATCAGGTGCGAGTGGCTCGCGTGAACAACGGCTGCGGTGCCGTCCGGGTCGTCGCGCATCACAAGATGGCCGCAGCTGTGCATGGTCGTGTGCCACGCGTGCGGGAGCAGCTTCGCCGCGTGCCGGGCGTCGCAGCGTGCGACGACGCGGTCCTGGTCCGCCCACACGAGGTTCACGGGAACGTCCGCGAGCCGTTCCGGGTCGGCCAGTACGTACTGGCACGCGAAGTCCGCCAGCACACCGAGATCGCTGTCGACCATCGAGTTCACGTCAGCGGCGGCCACCCGCGCCGAGATGGCGGCCGGGCGGGCCGACAGCCGCGACATGATCCAGCGGTGGAACAGCGGGCTGTCCAGCAGCCGGGTCCGCGCCACCGGGCCCGCGGCACGCAGCACCCGCATCAGCGCCCGCATCTTCACCCCGCACGTCGCGGTGCGCGTCGTGGCGTGGAAACCGATGGTGCAGAAGGCGGTCACGGCCGCCACCGGCACCCGGCACGCCAACTCCAGTGCCACCGCCGCGCCCAGCGAGTGCCCGACCACGTGCGGACGGTGCAGGCCGAGCTCGGCGATCCGTTCGGCCACGTGGTCGGCCAGTGCTGGGACGGCGGCCCGGTCGTAGGTGACCGGGCCGGGCAGGTCGATGGCGACGGCGTGCGCGAACCCGGGGATCCGCGCCACGACGTCGTCCCAGCTCGTCCTGTCCAGCCCGGCCGCGTGCAGCAGCAACAGGGTCGGGTTGCCGGTCAGGACGCCGCCACCATCGCCTTCTTCTCCACGGTGGACGTACGCGCCGCCTGCCCCGGCACGGTCGCGCCCGACTTCGGCGTGAACGTGCGCAGGCGCAGGCTGTTGGACACCACGAACACCGAGCTGCCCGCCATGATCAGTCCGGCGAGCATGGGGTTGAGCAGCCCACCTGCCGCGAGCGGGATCGCCGCGACGTTGTAGGCGAACGCCCAGAACAGGTTGGACCGGATCGTGCCGAGTGTCCTGCGGGACAACCGGATCGCGTCCGCGACCACGCGCAGGTCGCCACGTACCAGCGTCAGGTCCGCCGCCTCGATGGCGACGTCGGTGCCGGTGCCCATGGCGAGCCCGAGGTCGGCCTGTGCGAGCGCGGCGGCGTCGTTGACCCCGTCGCCGACCATGGCGACGACGCGGCCTTCTGCCTGCAGCCGCTTGATCTCCGCGACCTTGCCAGCGGGCAGCACCTCGGCGATCACCTCGGTGATGCCGACCTCAGCGGCGACCGCCTTCGCGACGGCCTCGTTGTCGCCGGTCAGCAGGACCGGGGTGAGGCCGAGCGCACGCAGCTGCCGGATCGCGTCCGCGCTGGTGGGTTTGACGGTGTCGGACACCATGAGCAGACCGCGCACCACGCCGTCCCAGCTCACGACGACCGAGGTCCGGCCCTCGACCGCTGCCGCCGCTACCAGCTCGGCGGGCAGTTCCCCGGCGAACGCGGCCCGGCCGACGACCACCTGGTGGCCGTCCACGGTGCCCCGCACGCCGAGCCCCGCCTCGTTCACGAAGTCCTTCGGCGTCGGCAGGTCGCCGACCTTCTCCCGGGCCCCGGCCGCGATGGCGCGGGCGATCGGGTGCTCGGACGCGTTCTCCAGCCCACCCGCCAGGCGCAGCAGGTCGTCGGCGTCGACACCGTCCGCGGGGACGACGTCCACGAGCGACATCTCCCCGGTGGTGACGGTGCCGGTCTTGTCCAGCACCACGGTGTCCACCGTGCGGGTGGACTCCAGCACCTGCGGGCCCTTGATGAGGATGCCGAGCTGCGCGCCCCGGCCGGTGCCGACGAGCAGCGCCGTCGGGGTGGCGAGGCCGAGCGCGCACGGGCAGGCGATGATCAGCACGGACACCGCGGCGGTGAACGCCGCCGTGGACGACTCGCCCGCGCCGAACCAGTAGCCGAGCGTGGCGAGCGCGAGCCCGATGACTCCGGGCACGAACACCGCGGACACCTGGTCGGCGAGCCGCTGGACCTTCGCCTTGCCGTTCTGCGCGTCCTCGACGAGCCGCGCCATGTGGGCGAGCTGGGTGTCGGCGCCGACGCGGGTCGCACGCACGACGAGCCGCCCGCCCACGTTGACGGTGGCACCGACGACCTCGTCGCCGCTGCTCACCTCGACGGGCACGGACTCACCGGTGAGCATGCTCGCGTCGACCGCGGACGAACCTTCGTCGACCACACCGTCGGTCGCGACCTTCTCCCCCGGCCGCACCACGAACCGGTCGCCGACGGCGAGGTCGCTGATCGGGATCGTGGTCTCGACCCCGCCCCGCAGCACGGCGACGTCCTTGGCACCCAACGAGAGCAGTGCCCGCAGCGCGGCGCCGGAGCTGCGCTTGGCGCGCGCCTCGAAGTACCGTCCGCAGAGGATGAACAGGGTGACCCCCGCGGCCACCTCGAGGTACATGTTGGCCTCGCCGGCCGTTCTCTCGATGGTGATGCGGAACGGGTGTTTCATGCCGGGCATGCCGGCTTCGCCGAGGAACAACGTCCACAGCGACCACAGGAACGCGGAGATCGTGCCGACCGAGATCAGCGTGTCCATGGTGGCGGCGCCGTGGCGCAGGTTCGCGAACGCGGCCTTGTGGAACGGGAACGCGCCCCACACGACGACCGGGCCGCACAGTGCGAGGCAGGCCCACTGCCAGTAGTTGAACTGGAAGAGCGGGACCATCGACATGACGACGACGGGAACCGTCAGCACGGCGACGATGAGGACCCGGTTGCGCGCGGACCGCAGGGCGGCGTCGTGCTCGTCCTCCTCCGACACCCCCGCGTCCACTCCGTCCACTTCGGACGCGACGGGTTTCGGGGCCGCGGGCGGTGTCGCGGTGTAGCCGATCTCCTCGATCGCCGCCACGATGTCGGCCACCGCCACGGCAGGCGGGTGCGAGACCTTCGCCTTCTCGGTGGCGTAGTTGACGGTCGCGGTCACACCGTCGATCTCGTTCAGGTGTGCCTCGACCCGCGCCGCGCACGACGCGCACGTCATGCCGCCGATGACCAGCTCGACCTGACCCGGTGTCGGCTTCGGCTTCGGCTTGGCAGTTGGTTTCACCGTGGGTTTCGCCGTGTAGCCGATTTCCTCGATCGCGGCGACCACGTCGGCCACCGGCACGGACGACGCGTGCGTCACCTTCGCCTTCTCCGTGGCGTAGTTGAC
The DNA here is from genome assembly GCF_014203735.1 of Actinophytocola algeriensis. Taxonomy (GTDB): domain Bacteria; phylum Actinomycetota; class Actinomycetes; order Mycobacteriales; family Pseudonocardiaceae; genus Actinophytocola; species Actinophytocola algeriensis. The sequence continues at coordinate 282,117 of NZ_JACHJQ010000006.1, forward strand.
CGTCGCCTCCACACCGTCGATCTCGTTCAGGTGTGCCTCGACCCGCGCCGCGCACGACGCACAGGTCATGCCGCCGATGACCAGCTCGACCTGGTCAGCCCCCGTGGCCATGCGTCGCCCCTCCCTCACTGCCCGCGCCGCTGCTCGCGCCACCGGGTGCCGCGCTGTTGCCGCCCGCCAGGTTCGTGGCCTTGGCCTGCTCGAACACTTCCGGCGACAGGCCGTGCGGCGGCGGGTTCGGACCCTCGACGTTCACCGTGAACTCGGCGGTGCGGACCTTGCCCTGGTGCTGGAAGTCCAGGTACAGCCGGTACGGGCCGTAGGACGGGGCCTCGGCGTGGAACACGATCTCCGGTCCCGGTGCGGTCTTCCCGTCGCCGGGTTCGCCGTCGGGGTGGACGTGGATGTAGGCCATGTCACCACCGCGCAGCATCACGAGGTGGCCGTAGGCGGCGAGGTACGGTTCGAGGTCGGTGACCGGCTTGCCGTCCTTCGACACGTGCATCGTGAGCTTGGCCGACTCGCCGGGGACGAGCTTGCCGGAGAGCGTCACCGAGTACCCGTCGACGTTCGCGGTGCTCGAGGGCGCGGGCAGGGTCTTCGGCGTGAAGTTGCCCGCCACCTGGATGTCCGTGCCGAGCGTGGTCCCGTGGATGCCCCAGCCGGGGAAGAAGTCCGCGAAGACCTTGTACGTGCCTGCCTCGGGGAACGTGACCGGGATCCGCCACGTGCCGTCCGCGCCCAGGTTCGGGTGGATGTGCTGGAACCCGGACAGGTCGTGCCGCGCGATGATCAGGTGCAGCAGCTTGTCGTGCTGCGCCTTGTACTGCAGCAGCGGCGTGCCCTCCCGTTCCTGGACCTGGAAGGCGAGGATCTGTTCCTCCCCGGCCCGGAAGGACTCGTTGAGCACCTTCAGGGTCATGCTTTCCGCGGACACGGTGAGGCCACCGGGTCCGGAGTGCTCGTCGGCCGCGGCGGGTGCGGCGGGGGCTGGTGCGGCGGCGGCCTCGGTTGGCGGCGGACCGACGATGCGGCCGACGGCCCAGGCACTCGTGAACACCAGTATCAGGGCGACCACGAATGCCCCGAGCTTGGTCAACGTCTTCATCAGAACCGTCCTAAATGGACATAGCGGCAGGCGACTTGCCCGGACCATACGGCGGGGAGGTATGCCGGGGCGACCCGCTTCCAGGTGGATGAGAGCGCGGGGAGAGCGGTCTCCAGCAGTGAATTACCGGACACTGCGCGCACACTGCCGGGACGGTTACCATCGGCCTCATGGCAGAGGCTCGCGGACGCAGGAACCCCCGTACGAAGCTCGGTCGCGTGTCGCGTGTGGAACGGCTCACACCGCACATGACCCGCGTGGTGCTGGGCGGCGACGGCCTCGCCGGGTTCAGCGCGGGCGAGTTCACCGACCACTACGTGAAGCTGCTGTTCCCACCCGCCGGCGTGACCTACCCCGAGCCGTTCGACATGCAGCGGATCCGGGAGGAACTGCCCAGGGAGCAGTGGCCGAGCATCCGCACGTACACCGTGCGCCGCTGGGACGCCGGTGAGCTGTGGATCGACGTCGTCCACCACGGCGACGAGGGCATCGCGGGCCCGTGGGCGGCCAGCGTGGCGCCGGGTGACGAGATCCGTTTCATGGGCCCCGGCGGCTCGTACGCCCCCTCCCCCGACGCCGACTGGCACCTGCTGGCGGGCGACGAGAGCGCCCTGCCCGCGATCGCGGCGTCACTGGAGAAGCTCCCGGCCGGTGCCCGCGCGCACGCGTTCATCGAGGTCAGCGGCCCGGACGAGGAGCAGAAGCTCGAGCCGTCCACCGACGCCACGATCACGTGGCTGCACCGGGGCGCGGCCCCGGTGGGCGAGGCACTGGTCCGCGCGGTCAGGGACCTCGAGTTCCCGCCGGGCCAGGTCCACGCCTTCGTCCACGGCGAGGCCACCTTCGTCAAGGAACTGCGCCGGTTCCTCTTCGTCGACCATGGCATCCCCCGCGACCAGGTCTCCATCTCGGGCTACTGGCGCACGGGCCACGACGAGGACCGCTGGCAGGCGACGAAGAAGGACTGGAACCGCCAGGTGGAGGCGGAGCAGGACTAGTTGGCCGGGTTGGGTTGGTCTTCTGCTCGGCCGGGCTACGGCAGGCGGCGCACCGCGGCTTCGGCCAGGTCGGTGACCAGGTCGCAGCGGTACTTCTCGTCCTCGTCGGCGGTGACCTGGATGGAGATCTCCTCGATCTCTGCCACCTGCCCTGGCCTGTCCAGCCTGCGGTACTCGATGCGTGCCTCGCAGCCGGGCGGTGTCCGGTACTGCGGGTTGCTGCCGCCCGGCTGCGGGTGCACGACCGCGCGCAGGCCGCCGATCTCGGTCTCCCGGTCGCCGGTCGAGTCGGCCTCCAGCGGGAGGGCCGGGCCGAAGTTGATGAACACGTTCGTCTCGGACACCTCCGGTTCGCCCCACGTGCAGTTCTGCCCGTCGAACCCCGGGGTGACCCGTGTCCGGTCGATGCCGCGCAGCCGGAACACCTCCTCCGGGCGCAGCAGCGCGCACGCGTCGACGTTCGCGAGGGACTCGTCCGGCAGTGCGGACGGCGGCACATCACCGGCGATCAGCTTCGGCAGCGCCGCGTCGAGCACGCGGTCCGCGATCGCGCAGAGGTCGCCGGGGTGCCGGTCGTCGCGGGCGTGGATGCTGACCACCGCGCGTTCGGCGACCGCGACACCCCGACCGCACCCGTACTGGCCGAGCTCCCCGACCTGGACCGTGACGCCGTCGCGTTCGACCGGGCGCAGGTCGGCCCCCTCCCCGAACGCGAGGCCGAAGCCCAGGCTCACGGTGAGCGACGTGCCGGCCGGGCGGTAGACAGTCGCCTCGCAGTCGGTGAACTCGATCGGCGTCTCGACGCGTTCGAGGCTGCCGTAGGCGGTGAGGATCGTCCAGTCGACGAGCAGGCACGGGTCGGCGCGGCGGAGCTGCTCCTCGGTGGCCTTGATCCCCGGGCTGGGCTGGGCGCTCACGCTCGGGAACACCGAGGTGGGCGGCGGCACGGGCGGCGCGGCGGGTTCTCCCGGTTCCGCGGCGCAGCCCGCGAGGAGCAACACCAGCAAGGGCATGACGCGGCGGATCACCCACCGAACGTAGCGGCACTCCGGCCGCCGCGTTGCCGGTCCGTCACCTTCCTGCCGCGTCATGTGCCGTGCGACCGGGGTGCGACGGTCCGGTCCTAGCGTCGGGGCATGCGTGAACGCGTCGTCTGGGTGGTGTCGGTCCTGATCTGTCTGGGTGCGCTCGTCGCGAACCCGGCCACGAGGGCGTTCGCACTGTGGAACGTGCTCGTCCAGGCGGCGATCTTCGTGCCGTCGGCGTGCGTGCCGGCGTGGCGCACCAATCGGATGTCCTATGTGGACTTCGCGTGGCCTGCCGGGATCCTGGCGCTCGGCATCCAGGGGTTCGTGTTCGCCGAGGAGCTGACACCGCTCACGATCGCGGCCGCGACCATGTTCACGGTCGCCGGGGCGCGGCTCATGTACTGGGGTTACCTGGTCGTGAAACCGGGGTGGCTCAAGGAGGAGTTCCCGCGCTACCAGTACCAGCGCCTGGTGTGGGAGAAGGCGGGCCTGCGCAGTGAACGGCTGTCGCTGCAGTACGAGATCAGCGTGCAGGCGACGGCGAACATGTCCTACTTCGCGCTGCCGTCGATCATCATCGCCACCAACCCGCGCGGCGGGCTCCACCCCGTCGAGATCGCGGCGATCGTGGTGTGGATCGCGGCGTACGTGTACGAGAGCGTCGCGGACGTGCAGAAGGGCCGGTTCCTCGGCGGGTACGCGAGCGACAGCCGCGACGTGTGCGACACCGGACTGTGGCGGTACAGCAGGCACCCCAACTACTTCGGGCAGTGGGTGCAGTGGTGTGCCGCGGTGCTGCTGGCCGTGCCGTCGGTGGTGGCGCTCTGGGACCGGTCGCCGGTGGTGGCGTGGGTGATCTCCTCGGTCGGGCTGCTGTTCCTGGTGCGCGCGATCTACCAGGTGATGGTGTTCTACTCCGGCGCCGTGCCCGCCGAGCACTACAGCGTGCTCAAACGACCGGGCTACCGCCGGTACCAGGCCGAGGTGAACCGGTTCTTCCCCGGCCCGCGCAAGCCCGCGTCGGTTGACCCGTCAGATGTCCTGGAGGAAGAACCGGCTGTTCTCCCGCATGGAGCTGACGATCGGCTGGGGCGCCTTCCCGGGTGAGCCGGCGTCGTGCGGCGGCTGCGGGTCGTACTCGAGGCCGAGCTGGATCGCCTGCGCGGCGGTGTTCCCCGCGACGCGGTCGATCAGCGTGAGCGCCATGTCGATCCCGGCGGACACCCCTGCGGCGGTCACGTACTTCCCGTCGAACACGACCCGTTCCCCGGTCGCCTCGACCCCGAACGCGGGCAGCTGGTCCTGGGCGAGCCAGTGCGTGGTGGCCTTGCGCCCCTTCAACAACCCGGCGGCGGCGAGCACGAGCGACCCGGTGCACACCGAGGTGGTCCAGGTGCTGGTCTCGTCGACGGTCCGCAACCACGACAGAACCTCGTCGTCGGTCATCAGGTCGACCTGACCGGGCCCGCCCGGCACGAGCACGATGTCGGTCTCCGTCACGTCGCCGAGCGCGGCGTCCGCGACCAGCCCCAGCGTCCCCTGCCCGGCGCGCACCTCCCCCTTCTCCTTGGCGACGAACACCACCTCGGCGTTCTCGCTGTACCGCAGCACCTCGTACGGCCCGACGGCGTCCAACGCGGCCATCCGGTCGAAGAGCAGGATCGCGATGCGCATACAGGTCTCCACTGGTCGTCGATGACGCGTCACCGATCACAGTAGCCAGTGGCGCGGACGGATGGGACCGCCTCATGAGCGCAGCTGCCGCCTGAGGAAGCCGGCACCGGACAGGAGCATGACGACCGCGATGCCGCCCAGTGCCCACCACTGCCAGGTCGGTGGCGCGTGCCCGTAGATGGTGACGAGCCTGCCTTCACCGGGGACGGCGGTGATGTCGCGCGGCGCCATGATCACGTCGTCGTGGCTGAGCAGGTCGTTGTCGTCCACGAAGTCGTCGAGGCCGTCGTGGGTCTCGCCGGTGCTGTCGATGAGTGTGCCGTCCGCGACGTAGAGGGTGAGCAGCGCGAGCGATTCGTCGGCGTGCTTGACGATGATCACCCGGGCGGTGGGAGCGTCCTCGTCACCGCCCGCTTCGCGCACGGCTTCCCGTACCGCGTCGTCGAGGTCGCAGCTCGTGTCGAACGGGTCGCCTTCAAGGGACTCGCCGCACTCGAACGTCAGGAAGAGCCGGGACGCGAGCTCCTCCGCGCGGTACCTGGAGGCGAAGAACGCCCTGCGGTCGCCACTGGACCCGCCGGTGGCGTACCGGTCGTGCTCGACGTTGGTCGACCGCGTGTACTCGGCGAACAGGTTCGGTTCCGGGTCGGGGGCCCGGGCGGCGCACCCCGAGATCATGAACGCGGTCAGCAACGCGAGCGCTCCGGCACGGATCCCCATGCCTGCCGACGCTAGGCAGGTGTGGGATCGTCCGGCTGCCGCTGGCCCGATGTTGCCAAGCAGGCCGCGATCGGATCAGGACAAGCTGGCGAACCAGGGGTTCCGGTTCGGGTCCGCCATCGTGGTGACACCGGTGGTCTGGTGCCGGAGCACACTGACCCCGGCGGCCGCCGCGGCGGCCAGGTCCCTGCGGTGGGTGCCGATGAACACGCAGGAGTCACCGCCGAGTGCCGCGGTGACGAGGTCGGGAGCGGGTGGGAGCACCGCGGGATCGGGTCCGGTACGCGCCGAGATGCGACGGACGTGCACGTCCAGCCCGTGCATGACCAGAAACGAACGGACGGCCTCCGAGTGCAGGCCGCTGACCACGGTCACCCGCGTCCCGGTGGCGGCGAGGGTGGCCAGCGCGGCGTGCACACCCTCGGCGACCTGGCCGCCGCCGACCACCTCGAAGTCGACGCGGCACAGGTGGTCGTACAGCGCCTGTCCGGTCGCGGGGCCGATGGTCGCGGCGTGCGCGAGCACGACGAACGGGTCCCCGGTCCGTGCGACCTCCCGGGGTAACGGCTCGTCGGCGATCAGCGTCCGCAACCGGTCGGCGGCCGCGACCGTCGGTAACTCGGCCACCGGACCGTCGAACGCCAGGAGCACGTGGTCGCACTCCGCCAGCAGTTCCTCAGCAAGCATGACGCCCCCAGTTCCTCGTTTACGGCCAGCGTAGTTCGCTTGCCAGGTCCTGCGGCGGATCCGCCCAAGCCACGGTGATCGTCGTACCGGGTGGGCTGGCGTGCCGCGAAAGCGCCTTTCACAGCACAACGGACACCGTGAAGGCGCGCAGGCGCGAAGGGGGCGCGAGCCCCACACCACACCCGAGGCTGCCTGCCATCCCGGAGACCTGCCCCTCCGGCGAGGAGCCGCCGGAGGCAAACCCCATCCGGCGAGAACACCCGTCCGGCAAGGACAAACCACGAACCCACTCCCAGCCAACGCAAGTAGACACAGCGCTAGGCACGCACCTGGATCACCGCGTGTGTGCCGTTCGAGCGCCACTGCTCACCGGACGCGTCCAGGCGGGTCACCGCGTCGGCCGGGATGCCGGCCGCGACGTCGCACTTCATGGTGCGCAGCGCGGCCACCGGGCCCGGGAAGTACGCAGTGACCTCGTCGAACGGTGTCGTGGGCGGCCACCGCCGGTCACCGACGAGGCGGCGGTAGTTCAGGTCGCCCTTCATGATCGTGGCGGTCGCCGACGCGAAGTCGTCGGCCAGGTCTGACGGCATGTCGTGGTAGGACCACGGTGCGCACGAGAACGGGTGTGCCCGCACCTCCAGCCGTCCCTCGCGCATGGCCCGCGTCAAGCGCTCGCCGGCGGGGTGGCTCTCCGACAGCCTCCGCAGCGCGGCGATCACGTCCGTGAGCAGCGCGTCGGACACGTAGTACGGGTACGGCTTGACGTGCAGCACGACGCTCGCCGCCCGGTCCGCCAGCAGGTGGTCGGCGAGCAGCAGGTCCGGTACCAGTTCGCGGGCCGAGTTGTCGGCCACGAGCACCACCCGGCCGCCCTCCCCCAGCAGCGACCACAGCTCCTGGCTCTGGTCGACCAGCAGTCCCCCGTCGCCGGTCGCCTCGCCGGACGACAGGCGGAACCCCAGGTCGGCGCGGTTGCCCCACAGTGACGCGGCCAGCAGCGCGTCGCGGTCGGGTCGTGCGGTGTCGAGGTCCCCGGCGAACTCCGGTGAGCGCAGCTCCGCCGACTTGACCGGCTCGAACGGGTCCACGCTCTGCCACGGACCTGGCGCGAAGTAGCCGACGGCGCCGAGAAGCTTGCGGTAGAAGCAACTCTCGGCCCACAGGAACGGCACCTCGTACCAGGAGCGGCCGGCGTGCTCCTCCCAGCCGGGCAGCGGGCGGATCTCGCCGGTGATCTCCTCGGCCAGCTCGTCGAGCGCGCGTTCGGTCGTGGGCGGGTACGGCAGCCCGTCGCGCACCTGCGTGATCAGCTTGGGGTGCCGGTCGTGCAGGACGCCCCACGCGAACGAGCCGGGTGGGTTGCCGGTGATCTCGGCAGTGGTCACAGGGATCCTCCGCGCCTTCCGCCGGAAGGCGATCTTCAGCAAGCAGTGACAGTGTCGTGACAATTGGTGATCGTCGGCATAGGGTGGTTGTGTGTCGAGCACAGAGCCGTGGCCCATTGACAGTCTGCCGCTCACCGGCGGTCCCGACTTCCCCATCGGAATCTTCTGGCCGCCGCACCCGTATGAGGTGACGCTGGCGCGCTACCAGGAGATCGCCGCCGCGGGGATGACGTTCCTCGTCACCGGCAACTACATGTTCGACCAGCACATCAACCGGCGGGCGCTCGACCTCGCCGGGCAGGCCGGGTTGAAGGTGCTGGTGAACTCGCCGGAGCCGCGGCTGTCGGCGATCACGTCGACGTTGTCGGTCACCGACGACCTGCAGGCGCCGCTGCGGATCAGCACCTCCGACGCGCGCAGGCTGGTGCAGATCATGCTCGACGAGTACCGGCGCTTCCCCGCGTTCGCCGGGTTCGACGTGTACGACGAGCCGCCCCAGGCCAAGTTCCCCACCGTCGGTGCGGTGACGCGGATCATCCGGGAGCTGGCGCCCACGCTGCTGCCGTACTCCAACCTGTGGCCCGGCACCGGCGCCGGCTACACCGCGTTCGTGAAGGCGTTCGTCGACACCGTGCACCCGCCGATCCTGTCGTTCGACCGGTACCCGTTCCTCAACACGGGGCTGGACATCAACTACTTCGACAACTGGGCCATCATCCGCAAGGCGGCGCTGGCCGAGGGCATCCCGACGTGGACCTACATCCAGTCGGTGAAGTTCCAGAACCGGGTGGTGCCGACCGAGGCGCAGCTGCGGTGGCAGATCAACATGAGCCTCGCCTACGGCTGCAAGGGCATCCAGTACTTCACCTACTGGACCCCGGAAGTCGCGCGCGGCGAGAACTTCGAGTCGGCGCTCATCAACGTCAACGGCACGAAGACGCCCCTCTACGACATCGCCACGCGCATCAACAAGCAGTGGCTCGCACCGATCGGCCGGGAGCTGAAGCCGCTCGTGTCGGTGTCCGCGACGCACGCGAACGACAACCCGCTGCCGCCGGGCACGGAGGCGTTCGCCCCCGACGAGCACGTGCTTGCCGTCGAGGGCGGTGCGGTGGTCGTCGGCCAGTTCCGCGCCGCGGTCGACGACGGCAGGCGGTGGGTGCTGGTGGTCAACCGCTCCGACACGACCGACACGACCGTCACGCTGACGTTCGGGCCTGCCGCCAACCGCAGCGAGGAGTTCCAGGTCGAGGCCGCCGACTTCACGACGGCCTCGGCCGACAAGGTGACGGTGCAGCTCGCCGCTGGCGGCGCCGCCCTGTTCCGCCTGGGTGACTGACTCACGACGCGAGCACCAGCGACGCCACCACCGGCGCGACGTACAGCAAGGGCGCGGACACGTGCGCCCAGAAACGCGCCAGGAGCACGGTGATCATCGCGCCGGCGAAGTACAGCACCAGGCAGATCGCCGCGATCACCCCGAGCACCGGCACGAACACACCGGCCGCGAGACCGACCGCGCCCGCGGCCTTCGCGGCGCCCAGCCACGGCCACCACGACCGCGGCACGCCGTAGTCGGCGAGCGGCCCGACGACCCACTTCGCTCGCAGGAACACGGAAACAGCCGAGAACCCGACCATGGCGGCGGCGACCAGGGTGACGATGACGTATGCGGTGGACATCTCATGCTCCTCACTCCCGGCACCTGATGTGCCGGTCACCCCGATGACCTGCGACGTCACGGGAGCGTGACCGGATGTGGCGGCCGTCACAAACCTAGGATCGGGTGATGCGTGCTGTTCTGTATGCCGGGTATGGCGAGCAGCCGGTGGTGGCGGACGTGCCCGCGCCGGTCGCGCCGGACGGTGGTGCGGTGCTCGAGGTGCGGGCGACCGGGGTGTGCCGGTCGGACTGGCACGCGTGGCGCGGGCACGAGCCGGTGCCGCTGCCGCACACGCCGGGGCACGAGCTGGCCGGGGTCGTCGCCGAGGTCGGTGCCGGGGTGGGGGGCTTCCGGCCCGGCGACCGGGTGACCGTGCCGTTCGTGTGCGGGTGCGGTGCCTGCGAGTACTGCCGCGCGGGCGACGCACAGGTCTGTCCACACCAGACACAGCCGGGGTTCACCGGGCCCGGGTCGTTCGCCGAGCGGGTCGCCGTCCACGCCGCGGACACGAACCTGGTGGCACTGCCCGATTCCGTGGACTTCGTGACCGCCGCGTCGCTCGGCTGCCGGTTCGCCACCGCCTACCGCGCGCTCACCGCACACGGTCGCGTGCGCGAGGGCGACTGGCTCGCCGTCCACGGCTGCGGCGGGCTCGGGCTGTCGGCCGTGCAGATCGGCGTGGCGCTGGGGGCGCGGGTGATCGCCGTCGACATCGCACCGGCGGCACGCACGCGAGCGACCGAACTCGGTGCGGCCCATGCCATCGACGCCACCGACGCGGCCGCGGCGATCCGGGACCGCACCGGCGGCGGCGCGACCGTGTCGCTCGACGCCCTCGGGTCACCGGCCACCGCCGCGGCGTCGGTGCTGAGCCTGCGCCGCCGCGGCAGACACGTGCAGGCCGGGCTCCTGCTGGACGGCCCGACCCCGCTGCCGATGGACGTGGTGATCGCTCAGGAACTGTCCATCCACGGCTCCCACGGCATGGCGGCCGCCGACTACCCACCGCTGCTGGCCATGGTCGCCGACGGCACACTGCGCCCGGACCTGCTGGTCGGCGCGGTCATCGGCCTGGCCGACGCCCCGGCCGCCCTCGCCGCGATGGACCACCCGCCCACCGGGCCGGGCATGACCGTCATCGCGCTCTGACGAGCTGACCGGTCCAGCGGGCTCGACGCCGGCTGGTCGTGAGCCGCGTTACGATCGCACGCGGCAACCAGAACACGAACGACGGGTGGGCGGAGCCATCGCAGCGCAGTACGGAAGCTCGACAGGGCAGAAACAGCAGTACTTCGGGCGGATCGACCCGTTCGTCATGTTCGCGGTGGTGCCGCTCGTGCTGATGGCGGGCCTCTTCATCTGGAGCGATATCGCGATCCTCGGCGTGGTCCTGATCATCCTCGCGCTCCTGGTCGTCGCGATCGACTCGTGGGCGAACCGGCCGGTGAAGAAGGCCGCCGCCCGCGACCGCGACAGCGACGACTACTGACGCGCGACCATCGCGAACACCCGGTGCGGCACCGGTAGCGGTTCCTCGTCGAACCGCTCCCGCAGCAGCCGCGCCAGGTCCGCGTCGAACGCGGCGACGGCCTCGCCGGGCAGGCTCGCCCCGACGCCGTTGGAGCTGCGCATGCGTCCGCGCCACGCGACGTGGGTGTGGGGGACGTCGACGTCGAAGCTGAACGTCTCCAGGTCGGTGAACCCGGTCAGGTCCTCGGCCCACTCGTCGTGCGTGCCCGGGCTGCCCGCCATGGGCCAGCCCGGGTGGTAGGACAGGATCAGCTCCTCGCTCGCCTCGCACACGTTCCCGGGCAGCACCAGGTAGTCGCGGCTGCACAGCACGACCGCCCCACCCGATACCAGCAGGCGCCGCACCTCCGCGACCGCGCGGGGCGCGTCGAACCAGTGCCAGCAGTGCGCCGCCGTGACGACGTCCCACGCCCCGCCCGGCAGCCCGGTGTCCTCCGCGGCCGCGACCCGGTAGGTCACCTCGACCCCGGCGGCGGCGTCCAGCTCACGGGCCTGGTCGAGCAGTGCCGGCGCGACGTCGACCCCGGTCACCACGCTGCCGGCGGCCGCCAGCTCCCGCGCGAGCACACCGGTGCCGGTGCCGAGGTCGGCGATCCGCTGGCCGGGCACCCCGATCCCGAGCGCGGCCAGGCGGGTGAAGAACTCCGGCGGGAACCCCGCGCGATACTTGGCGTAGTCGGCGGCCGTACGGCCGAAGTCGATGCTCATGCGGTCCTCTCCTGCGCGGCAGGGGCTCACCGAGCCTAAACCGGCACCCGCGCCGCCGGACCCGGACAGTGATCGGCTCGACTGCGACGGACCCGAACGGACGATGGAGCGAGCATCACGGCGGGGGTAACGTCCGGACGATGGGGCGCAAGGCCATCTTGCTGACAGCGGTGCTGGCACTGGTGTGGGCGGGCCTTGGGGTGGCGGCCCCGGCGGCCGACCCGAGAACCTGCCTGGTGGTGGACACCGACGTGGGCGTGGACGACTACCGCGCACTGGCGGTGGTGGCCCCGGCGCGGGACGTGCGGGCGGTGGTCGTCACCGAGGGGATCTCGGGCGTACCGAACGGCGCCACCGCTGTCTCGATGTTCCTGGCAGGCCGCGGCGCAGGCGTGCCGGTGCTGCCCGGCCTGGCGTCGCCGAACCCACCCGCGTACGACTGGCTGCCCCCGGTCCGCGCGGCAGCCGAGCGGATGAACAACTTCCTGGGCGCCGCGGTCCCGGCGAACGGCACGCCGTCCCGGCTGGCGGCCGGTGTGCGGTCGGCGGTCCACGGCTGCGACCGGGTCGACCTGCTGGTGCTTGGCCCGTGGACGTCGTACCCGAAGTACGCGTCCGCGCTGGGCGGGCACGTGCGGGTGCTGGCGTCGGGCAGGTCGTTCGCGGAGAACAACCCGGACAACTTCAACTGCGAGTACGACCTGGCGGCCTGCCAGGCGGCGCCACGCAGGGCGGTGTACGTGGACCTGCCCGCGTCCCCACCGTACGACCCGACCCCGGACATGGTGTCCCGGCTGGAGACGGCGGGGTTGCCGGGACTGCTGAAGGCGGTGCTGGAGGCCGACCCGTCGCAGTGGCTGGGCACCCGCCTGTGGGACGACGCGGCGGCACTGTCGCTGGTGCGGCCACGGGTGTTCGCCCCGCAGGGCAAGCACCTGGAACCCGCGGTGGACGAGGACACGTTCCGCGACCTGGTGGTCGACGCGATCAACAGGGGTTAGCCCACCAGGGGCGCGGTCACTCCCCGGCAGGGCGGCGCCCACCGGTCCGAGCGGTGATCCGGTCCGCGCAGTCACTGACCAGAGCCCCGATCCGCCCCACGTTGTCCGCGTGCAGCTCGGTGAAGAAAGCCAGCGAACAGACAACCCGCGAGACCTGCCCCCGCCGATCGAAGACCGGCGCGGCGACCCCGCTCTGAGCCATGTCGTACTGCTGCAAACTGGTCGAGTACCCCCGCGACCGGATCTCCGCCAGCACTCGCCGCAGCTCGTCCCGTTCAGTGACCGTGTGCTGGGTGAACTGCTTGAGCCCGTACCGATCCACCAGCTCGTCGACCTTGTCCGGCGCGTGCCAGGCCAGGTAGGCCTGCATGATCGCGGGCGCGGAGAACGGAAACCCCTCCCCCACACCGACAGTCACGCGCACGCCCATCTGCCGCTCGGCCTTCACCGTCACGACGTACCCGCCCGCACCGTCCGGCTCGGCGACGAACACGACGAAACCCAGCCGTCGCGCCAGTTCGTCGATCTCCTGTTGTGCGATGGCCGCCGTCATGTCGTCGGTGACGCCCGTCAGCGTGAGCAGCTTGGGCCCCAGCATCCAGCCGGACCGTTCACCCGTCGAGCTGACCCAGCCCGCGCGTTGGAGCGTCGCCAGGATGTTGTAGCAGGTGCTGCGGTTCAGCCCCAGCTCGTTGACGAGGTCCTTCGGTGGGACGGCGGCAGGCCATTCGGCCGCCAGCCGCTCCAGGATCCGCACCGCCGACGACACCGCCGGCACGTCACTCGCCACTCTCCGACCCCAATCGTCACGAGAACACGTCCGCCCACTTTGCCATCACCGACCGCAGGTACGCGGGATCCCCCGTCGACACCTTCGGGAACGTGGCGCGCCGGTCGTACGGCCGGGTGGCGTCGACGACCGCCCTGCTGTTGTACGGCGGCGCGCCCTCGACCAGCATCGGGTCGAGCTTGCTGCCCCACGTGCCGCCGACGACGTCGATGTCGCGCACCGGGTCGCAGCGGGTGCTCATCGCCCACACCACCTCGTCCAGGTTCGCGACGTCGATGTCGTCGTCGACCACCACCACGAACCGGTTCATGTACGCCGCCGCGGGCAGTTGTGCCGTCAGGTGCCCCACCTGTGTGGAGTGCCCCGCGTACCGCGTCTCAACCGACACGGCGATGAACAGCCTGCCGCCGCCCGCTTCGTGCGCCCACGCCCCCCGGACACCGGGGACACCCGCCGCGACCAGGGCGTCCTCGATCATCGCGGACTTCATCACCGTACGCATGTACGAGTAGTCGTGCGGTGGTTTCCCGGGTGGCGCGCCGAGCAGGACCGGGTCGTCGCGGTGGTACATGCGCGCGATCTCGAGCGCGGGCGCGGGGCGCCGCCTGCCGGAGTAGTACCCGGTCCACTCGCCGAAGGGGCCCTCGTCGGCCAGGTGGTCCGGCGACAGCCAGCCCTCGATCGCGACCTCGCTGCCCGCCGGGATCGGCAGCCCGGTGTGCTCGCCGATCAGCACGGGCAGCCGCTCGCCGAGGATCGCGCCGGCGTACTCCAGCTCCGAGATCCCCGTCGGCACCTCGGTCCCGCCGGTCACCAGCAGGACCGGGTGGTGCCCGAACGAGACGACGACCGGCGCCTTCTCGCCGCGGTCGAACCAGCGTCGCACGTGCTGCGCGCCGTGCTTGCCCGGCACGGCGGCGATCGTGGCGGACCGGCCGTCCTCGACGACCTCCATGCGGTAGCAGCCACCGTTGATGTCCTTGGTCTCCGGGTCGGTGGTGATCACCAGGCAGCCGGTGCCGATGAACCGGCCGCCGTCCTCGGCGTGCCAACGCGGCACCGGCAGCGACAGCAGGTCGACGTCCCGGCCCTCGACCACGTTGTCCAGCAACGGAGAACTGGTGACCGTCTCGGTGGGATGGTCGCGTGCGGTGGCCGCCCACACCGACGGTTTGCCGCGCAGCGCGGCGACCACGGCGGCGTCGTCGAGGTCGTCACCGAGGCCGAGCGTGAGACCGAGGCGGCGGGCCGAACCGGTGCTGCCGGTGAGGACGCGGCCGGTGGCGTAGCCATCGATGTCGTCGAACAGCAACGCCTTCGGCTCGGGGGTGCGGTAGCTCAGCTCGGCGATGGCACCCAGTTCGGTGTCCCAGTGCGCGCCGAGGACGTGCCGCAGTTCGCCGAACGACTCGACCTTCTCGAGCCACGACCGGAGGTCTGTCATGAGCGTCCCTCCAGGTGCGCGGCGACCAGGTCGAGCCCACCGGAAGCCTCGAACACGCTGAAGTGCCGGGCTTTCTCGAAGATGTGCAGGCGTGCGCCGGGGATGCCCTCGGCGAGCGTGCCGGCCATCGCGGGCGGGGTCGCGTAGTCGTGCTCACCGACCACCACGAGCGTCCGCGCCGTGATCCCGGGCAGCAGCGCGGTGCCGTCGAACGCGCCGAGGGCGAGGCAGGCCTGCGCGTGCGCGCGGGAGTCGGTCGCGATGAACAGCTCCGACACCCGCTTGACCTCTGCCGGGTCCTCCTTGGCGAAGGCCGGGGAGAACCAGCGGTCCACCTGGAACGCGAGCTGCCGGTCGCGTGGTTTGTGGATGGCGTTGTCGGCGCGGTCGGCCCACGCGGTCACCTTGCCGGGGCCGTAGTCGGCGGTGGTGTCGGCGAGCACGAGCCGGTCGACCAGCTCCGGCCGCGTCCCCGCCAGCGCGATCGCCACGCAGCCGCCCATGGACATGCCTGCCACCGCGACCGGACCGTCGGCACGGGCCTCGACCAGCGCGGCCGCGTCGGCGGCCAGGTCCTCGATGGTGAACGGCGAACCGTCCCAGGTGGACTCGCCGTGGCCGCGGGCGTCCATGGCGACCGACGGCACGGCCAGCCGTTCCTGGAGCGGCTGCCACAGGCCACCGGACATGGCGAGCGAGTGCAGGAGCAGTGCTTTCATCGCGGGGACCGCCGTTCCGCCGCCGCCGCGACCGCTTTCCGGATCTCCGGGTAGGTGCCGCAGCGGCAGATGTTGCCCTCCAGGTGCTCGGTGATCTGGCACTCGCTGGGCCTGGCGTTCTCCGCCAGCAGCTCACGGGACATCAGCACGAAACCGGGGATGCAGTAGCCGCACTGGGCAGCGTCACAGTCCACGAAGGACGACACGACGTCGTCGGTCTCGTCCAGGCCCTCCGCGGTGGTCAGCTCGGCGCCGTCGTAGCGGACGGCGAGCGCGAGGCAGCTGGACACGCTCATGCCGCCGGACAGCACGGTGCACGCCCCGCACGCGCCGACACCGCAGCCCTCGCGGACGCTGGTGGTGCCGACCTTCTCGCGCAGCACGTCGAGCAGCAACGCGTCGTCCTCGACGTCCAGGAAGTGCTCGACCCCGTTGACCTTCACGGTGATCTGTGTGGTCACTTCTCCTCCAGTGTCCATGGGTCGCTCCGCTCCAGAGCGGCCACGATGGACTCCGGAGTCAGCGGCAGAGTGGTGATGCGCACGCCGAGCGCGTCGCGGACGGCGTTGGCGATCGCGGGGGCGATGCCGAGGATGCCGGTCTCCCCAACACCTTTCGCGCCGAACGGGCCGGTGGCGTGCGGGCTCTCGACGATGATCGGCGTGAGCTTGTCGGGCAGGTCCTTGATGGACGGCAGCTGGTAGTCGAGCAGCGTGCCGTTGATCACCTGGCCCTGGTCGAGCACGAGCTGGTCGAACAGCGCGTGCCCGATGCCCATGATCGCGGCGCCGGACAGCTGCTGTTCGACGAGCTTCGGGTTGATCGCCTTGCCCACGTCCCCCGCGACCGCGAGGTGTTCGAGGTGGACGCGGCCCGTCGCGGTGTCGACCGTGAGCTGGACGCCGACGGCACCGGCGAACCAGTGCTCGGTCGCCTTCTCCGAGCGGCCGGTCTCCTTGTCGTAGGGCACCCACTCGGTGGTGTAGTTGGCCTCGGCGGTGACGGTCGCGCCACGCGCGCCGAAGTGGCCGTGGATCAGCTCCGGGATCGTGACGTGCGCGTCGCCGTGGTGCAGGCCGTCGGCGTCCAACGTCACGTCGTCCGCGCCGAAGTGCTGCGCGGCGAAGCCGATCAGCTTGGTGCGCATGGCTTCCGCGACCTTCCGCACCGCGTTGCCGGTGTGGTAGGTCGAGCGGCTGCCCGCGGTGATCGTGTCGTACGGGGTGGCGTCGGTGTCGGCCCGCACGACGTGGATCCGCGCGGAGTCGAGGCACAGCACGTCGGCGGCGATCTGCGCCATGATCGTGTCGCTGCCCTGTCCCATGTCGACGGTGCTGATCAGCAGCGTCGCGGACGCGTCCTGGTTCATCTGCAGCACGGCGTTGGCGATCGTCGGCGTCAGCACGGCCTTCACGCCGACCGCGACCCCGCGGCCGCGCTTGACGCGCCCGTCGCCACGCTCGATCGGCTGGTCCCATCCGATCGCGTTCGCGACCGCGTCCAGGCAGCCGACGAAGTCGGCACTGTGCATCGTGGTGCCCATCGGTGCCTCGTCGCCCTCGCGCAGGAGGTGGCGGCGGCGGAACTCGACGGGGTCCGCGCCCAGCCGGTGCGCGAGTTCGTCGATCAGCGACTCGTGCGACCACGTCACCTGCGGCACGCCGAACCCGCGGAACGGCCCGGCCGACGGCTTGTTCGTGTACACGCAGCGGGACCGCACGCTCGCGTTCGCGATCCGGTACGGGCCGGACGCGACCATGCCGGACTTGGCGGTGATGCGCGGGCCGACGTCGGCGTACGCGCCGGTGTCGTACCGGACGTCGGCGATCGCGCTGACCAGGTTGCCGTCCGCGTCGGCGGTCATGCTGGACGTGACCCCGGCCCCGTGCCGGGTGGTGAGGAGGAACGACTCCTCCCGCGACGCGACGAGCCGGACCGTGCGGCCGGTGGTCCACGCCAGCGCGGCCGCCAGGGGTTCGAGCCGGTCGTACATCTTCGCGCCGAAGCTGCCACCGAGCGGTTTCGTCGTGATCCGCACCCGGGACAGCGGCAGGTCCAGCAGGTCGGACACGGTCTGCCGGACGTACGACGGGGTCTGCGTGGTGGTCAGCATCTCCAGGCGGCCGGCGTCCACCCACGCGATCGTGCACGGCAGCTCGATCGGCACGTGGTGGGTCGGCGGCGCCCAGAACTCGCCGGTCACCGTGGCGGCACCGGCGTCGCGGGCGGCGGCCGCGTCACCGTGGCGCAGGTTGTACTCGTAGTTCACGTTGGTGTCGCGGACCCCGCGCAGGTGCTTCAGGTCGCCGAACACCGACGACGGACGCAGCTCGTCGTGCACGTACGCGTCGCCGTCGAGCGCGTCACGCAGGTCGTAGACCGGCGGCAGCTCCTCGTAGTCCACCCACACGGCGTCGGCGGCGGCGCGGGCGGTCTTCAGGTCCGCGGCGAGCACGGCGGCGACCGGTTCGCCGACGTACCGGACCTTCTCGTGCGCGAGACCGGGCTGGTCGGCGAACGCCGGGCCGGTGAGGATGCGGTCGCCGAGCTGCTTGTACAGGTCGAGCCCGGTGACGACGGCGTACACGCCCGGCATGGCCAGTGCCTCGTCGACGTGCACCTCGCCGATCCGCGCGTGCGGCGCGGTGCTGCGGTGCAGCGCGACGTGCGCGGCGGTGCCGACGGGCTGGTCGCCGACGTGCGAGACGAGCCCGCGCACCCGGCCCGGCAGGTCGAAACGCGGCCGGGAACGGCCGACTTGGTCACCCATGGTCGCGGTCCTTCCACGCGCGGCGGACGGCGTCCTCGACGGTCACCCGCGCGAGCCTGCGCTTGTACTCGGCGCCGCCTCGGACGTCCGGGATCGGGTCGAGCACGGGCTCGACGGCGGCGATGGCGGCGTCGACGGCGCCCTGGTCGTCGAGGCCCGCGATGTCGGCGGTCACGTACACCGGCACCGGCGCGACCGCACCGAGTCCGATGTGGACGGTCCGGTCGTCGAGCAGCACGGCGGCCGACGCGCACGGCCAGTCGTTCTCACCGAGCGACGAGTTCTTCTCGAAGTGGTACCCGGCGCTCGCGTCCTGGTTGGGGATCCGCACCCCGGACACCAGCTCGCCGGGTTCGAGCGCGGTCTCCTGGAAGTCGGTGAAGAACTCCCGGACCGGGATCTCCCGCGTGCCGCCGGCACTCGTGGCCAGCACGACCGCGTCCAGCACGAGCAGCGCGGTCGGCGGGTCGAGCCGGTAGTCGCCGTGAGCCAGGTTGCCACCGACGCTGGCGGTGTTCCGGACGCGGGGGTTCGCGACGTGCCGGTACGCGTCGGCGGCGAGCGGTGGGGCCGCGGTCTCCATGCGGCGGATCGACACCATGGGACCGACGGTCACACCGCGGTCGTCCGCGGTGACCTCGCGCAGGCCCGGCACGGTGGCGAGGTCGACGAAGTGGTCGGCGAACAGGATGCCCTGCTTGATCAGGATCTGGATGGCGGTACCGCCGCCGTAGACCATCGCGTTGTCCAAACCGGACAGCAGCTCGACGGCCTCGTCGAGGGAGCCGGGGCGGTGCAGCTGGGCCATCAACGCCCCCGCCTCAGCACAGCGACCAGCAGTGCCACGACCGAGATGACGGTCGCGACCACAGCGAGCTGCCGCGTGGTGGCGATCGCGAGATCGTGGGACGGGACGGCAGCGGGCTGGGTGGCGGCAGGCTGTGCGGCCACCGTCACCGCCTTCTTCCTCGGCTTCTCCTTCGGCCGGACCTCCTCGACCGGCGCACCGCACGCGATCGCGAGTGAACGGGCGAACTCCAGTTCCACCTCGCGGCTGCGGCGCCGGATGATCGGTTCGCCGAGGCGGCCGAGCTTGCCCCACAGCGCCATGTCCATCCGGTAGCCGATCACGGACTTCTCGTCCCCGTCCTGGCGGACCGACAGCGTGGCGTCGATCTTGATGGAGCTGCCCAGCCTGCGGTCCTCACCCTTGAGGACGGCCGTGACCTCCTTGCGGTCGTCGGCGTCGCTGATCGACTGGATCGACGCGGAGAAGCCCGCCGAGAAGCGCACGTGTGCGACCTCGTTGACCAGGCGGCCCGTGTAGGTCGCGTCGTCGACGCGGACCAGCTCCTCGCAGCCTGGGATGCAGCCGCGCATGACCTCCGGATCGAAGAAGAGCGGGAACACCTTCGACGGCGCCGCGGGGACGGAGAACTCGGACGCAAGTTTCATGTAGACCGCCATACGAGACTAGTTGTCCTGTCAGCGGGACAGTAGGTCTCCCGTAACAGACTGTCAAGCCGGACGAATCAGGCCTTGACGCGCTCGGAACCCCCTCCTAGCATCCGCTCCACAGGACAATGAGTGTCGTATAGAGGACCAGGGAGTTTCCCCCATGGCCACCATCCCCAAGCTCGCCGCCGTCGCGGCCCTCCTCGTGCTGGCGAGCGCCTGCGGCTCCGGCCCCGGCGCCGCCTCCGACGACGGCGACCCCCGCACGCTGCGCATCGCGCACAACTCCAACGCCGCCGCGCTGCCCGTGCAGGTGGCCATGGCGGAGGGCATCTTCGCCAAGCACGACCTGAAGGTCGAGTTCACCAAGGTCGAGAACATCGGCACGCTGCCGGGCACGCTCGGCCGCTCGTTCGACATCGCGCTCTCCGTGCCGACGACCGTGATCGCCGCGGCACAGCAGGGGATTCCGGTCACGCAGGTGTCCGGCGCGACCATCGACGTCCAGGACAACCCGACCGGTTTCGTGATCGGGTCGAAGAAGTCCGGGGTCACCGACATCAAGCAGCTGGCGGGCAAGACGCTCGGTGTGCTGACCGAGACCGGCACCACGCACATCGCGACCAAGGCGTGGCTGAAGCAGGAGGGTGTCGACCCAGCGAGCGTCAAGATCGTCCAGGTGGACGGGCCCGCGCAGGCAGACCAGCTCGCGGCGGGCCGGGTGGACGCGGTCGAGACCGTGATGCCGTTCGCCACCGGCATCCTGGCCGACCCGAACGCGGTGAACCTCGGCGACCCGTACCTGGAGCTGGCGCCCGAGCTGTCGGCCATCCTGTGGATCGCGAAGCAGGACTTCGCCGCGCGGAACGCCGACGTGCTCAAGGACTTCCGCGCCTCGCTCGACGAGGCCGAGGAGTTCATCACCGGCAACGACGAGAAGGCGCGGGCGGTGCTCAAGGACTACACCGGCCTGCCGGACGCGGCGATCAAGGCCGCGAAGCTGCCGACCTACACCACCGAGATCCGCCCGCAGGACATGACGGTCTGGCTGGCGGCCATGAGGGAGGCCGACGGCTTCACCGGTGACGTCGACCTCGACGCACTCGTCACCTCGGCGGACTGACCATGGCCGTCTGGGACGAGTTCGTACCACCCGGTGAGCTGGCACGCCTGCGGGACAGGGGTTTCGGCGGCCCGGTCGAGTTCGGCGAGCGCCCGGCGCTGCTGGTCGTGGACGTGACGCTGTCGTTCCTCAGCACCGACTACCCGACCGGCTGCGGCCAGGCGGGCTGGGACCGGCTGCCCGCGATCGTCAAGCTCGTCGACCACGCGCGTGCGCTGGGCATCCCCCGGGTGTTCACGTGCGGGTCGGCGCCGGACGCGGTGTTCGTGGGCGGCGCGGTGAAGCTGTCGAGCGATCCGGAGATCGCGCGGCGGGTGCACGGGGCACCGTTCCCGGCGGAGCTGGCGGCGAGGGACGACGAGTACGTGCTGTCGAAGGCCAAGGCCAGCGCGTTCTTCGGCACGCCACTGCCGACCTATCTGACCCAGCGCGGTGTCGACACGCTGGTCGTGTGCGGCACCACCACGTCCGGCTGCGTGCGGGCCACCGTCGTCGACGCGGCCTCGTACGGCTTCCGCGTGCTGGTCGCGGAGGACGCGTGCTTCGACCGGTCACCGTTCGCGCACGCGGCGAACCTCTTCGACATCCAGCTGAAGTACGGGTCCGTTGTGGACACCGCGCGCGCGACAGAGCTGATGGGACTGCCATGATCTCCTGCGACGACCTCTCGGTCACGCTGCCCGGCGCGAACGGGCCGGTGAACATCCTGTCCGGTGTGCACTTGCGGGTGGCGAAGGGCGAGTTCGTGTCGGTGCTCGGCACGTCCGGCTCCGGCAAGACCACCCTGCTGCGCGTGCTCGGCGGGCTGCAGTCCGCGACGGGCGGCCGGATCACGTGCGACGGGGTGGACATCGCCGGCCCGCCGGACGGCGTGGTCACCGTGTTCCAGGACTACGCGCACTCGCTGCTGCCGTGGCGGACCGTGCGCCGCAACGTGGCGCTGGGCATCGAGAAGCTCGACAAGACCGAACGGGACAGCCGCGTCGACGAGGCGCTCGCGATGGTCGGGCTGTCCGAACGGGACGGTGAGTACCCGTGGCGGCTCTCGGGTGGCATGCAACAGCGGGTGCAGATCGCAAGGGCCCTGGCCATGCGGCCGCGCGTGCTGCTGATGGACGAGCCGTTCGGCGCGCTCGACGCCATGACGAAGGCGTCGCTGCAGGACCAGCTCCAGCAGGTGGCCGAGCTGACCGGCACGACGGTCGTGTTCGTCACGCACGACGTCGAGGAGGCCGTCTACCTGTCCGACCGGCTGGTCGTGCTGAGCGGCAGCCCGGCGAACATCGGGCTGTCGCTCGACGTGCCACTGCCCCGGCCACGCGACCAGATCGCCACCAAGGAACGCGCCGACTACCTCGAACTGCGGCACGAGGTGTACGCGGCGCTCGGTCACAAGGTCGGTGAGCGCGCCAGTGGCTGAACGTGTGAACGTGCTCGGCGCGGCGGTGTTCGTGTTCGGGCTGGGGTTGTGGGAGCTGCTGGTACGCACCGGCCTGCTCACGTTCACCTACCTGCCGCCGCCGTCGGAGGTGGCAGTCGGGCTCGGTGAGCTGTTGGGCAACGGCGAGCTGGGCACGGCACTCGGGCACACGCTGTTCGCCGCGCTGACCGGCTGGGCCGTCGCCGGGCTCGTCGGCGTCGCGGCCGGGTCGGTGCTCGGGCTGGTCCGTCCGGTGTGGACGTACTCGATGGCGAGCCTGGAGGCGTTGCGGGCACTGCCGATCGTCGCGTTCGTGCCGGTCGCCGTGCTGCTGTTCGGGTTCTCCGTGCAGACCGAGATCATGGTGGCGTTCTACGCGGCGCTGTGGCCGATCCTGCTGAACACGATCAACGGCATGCGCACCGAGGGACGGCTGGTGGAGACCGGGCGGGTGCTGAAGCTGTCCCGCGCGGCGGTGCTGTGGAAGATCCAGCTGCCCGCCGCGACCGCCACCATCGTCGTCGGGTTGCGGCTGGGCCTGTCCACGTCACTGGTGCTGACGCTCGTGGCCGAGATGGTCGGCAACCCGGCCGGGCTCGGGTTCCTGCTGGTCACGAAGGGCCAGGCGCTGCAGCCGGGCCAGATGTTCGCCGCGGTGTTCGTCATCGGCGTCACCGGGATCATCCTCAACGGACTCGTCATGGGCGCGGCCCGGCTGGCCTTCCGCGGTCAGCTGGCCTCGGCCGGGGAGGCGTGATGCGCGGAACCCCTGTTCGCGGGTTGATCCCCCTGGTGGTGCTGCTGGTGCTGTGGGAGGTGCTCGGCGACCCGGCGTCGCCGTACTTCCCGCCACCGTCCACGTGGGTCGACGGGGTTTCACCCTTGGTCGAGAGCGACAGGCTCCTGCCGGCCATCGGTGACACGTCGCTCACGTTCGTGCTCGGACTGTTCATCGCGACCGTGCTCGGTTCGCTCGTCGGGACCCTCGTCGGCGCGTCGCGGCCGGTGGACCGCGCGCTGTCGCCGAGCCTGGAGTTCCTGCGTGCGCTGCCCGCGGCGTCGCTGGTGCCGGTGGCCGCGCTGGTGCTCGGGTACACGGCGCAGATGAAGCTGGTGGTCGTGGTGCTGCCCGCCATGTGGCCGATCCTGCTGACCTGCCGGTCGGCGCGGCGGTCGCTGTCGCCGGTGCTGCTGGACACGCCACGCACGCTCGGACTGTCCGGTTGGGACCGGATGACGAAGGTGCTCACCCCGGCACTGCTGCCCGCGGTGCTGCTGGGCGTTCGGGTGGCGGCGCCGCTGGCACTGATCATCACGCTGCTGGTGGAGATCGTGACGAGGGTGAACGGTCTCGGCGCCGCACTGGGCGCCGCGCAGTCGAGCTTCCTGTCCGCGCAGGTGTACGGACTGCTCACGATCGCGGGGGTACTGGGGTTCGTGGTGAACTGGGTCGTCACGCGTGCGGAGACCGCGGTGTCCCGCCGCATGCGTGGCACGACATAGGAGTCGTTCATGACCGAAGTGCAGGAAACCACTCCCTGGTACCGATCCCTTGATCGGACCAAGTGGCGGGCGCTGATCGCCGCCAACCTGGGCTGGCTGTTCGACGGGTTCGAGACGTACGCGCTGATCCTCACCGCCGGGTTCGCGCTCAGGCAGCTGCACCCCGACGGCAACCCGGCGTTCTACATCGGACTCACGATCGCCATGACCCTGCTCGGGTGGGGTGCGGGCGGGATCATCGGCGGCATTGTGGCCGACTACATAGGACGCAGGAAGGTCCTGCTGCTGTCGATCACGCTGTACTCGATCTTCACCGGCCTGTCGGCGTTCGCGTGGAACTGGGAGTCGTTCCTGATCCTGCGCCTGCTGACCGGCGTCACGCTCGGGTCGGAGTGGGGCACCGGCACGTCGCTGGTAGCGGAGATGTGGCCAGCGCACGCACGCGCGAAGGCCGCCGGGCTCATGCAGTGCGGCCTCGGCCTCGGGTTCTTCGTCGCGTCGGCGGCGTGGCACTTCATCGCCCCGCTGGGCGCGGACTCGTGGCGGTACATGTTCCTGCTCGGCGTGCTGCCCGCGTTCTTCGCGCTGTGGCTGCGGCGCGGGGTGCCGGAGTCGGACAAGTGGACGAAGGTGGCGTCGCGGCGGGCGGCACTGCAGGCGCGGTCCTCGCTGACCGAGGAAGAACGCACGTACACGAAGTTCACGCTGCGCCAGATCCTGGCCGATCCCGCGCTGCGCCGCCTGACCATCCTCGGCTCGATCATGTCGACGGTGACGACCCTGGCGTGGTGGGGCATCTCGACGTGGGTACCCGCGTACGTCGGCAGCATCGCCGCTTCGGAAGGCCGTTCACCGGAGAGCTACGCGTCGACCGCCGGGATGATCTACAACGTCGGCGCCATCGCCGGCTACATCTCGCTGGGCTTCGCGGCGGACAGGTTCGGCCGCAAGGGCACGGTGTTCACCTACTTCGCCGCGTCGCTGATCATGACGCCGGTGCTGTTCCTGTGGACGTCGGACCTCACGCTGGTGCTGCTGCTGTGCGCGGTCAACGGGTTCTTCACGCTCGGCCAGTACACGTGGATGCCGGTGTGGCTGCCGGAGTTCTACCCCACCCACCTGCGCGCGACCGGTGCCGCGTTCGTGTTCAACGCGGCCAGGTTCATCGCCTTCCTCGGCCCACTGCTGGCGGGCACCATCATCGCCGCGTTCGGCGGCTACGGCACGGCGGCGACGGTCCTCGGCCTGATCTACATCGTCGGCATGGTCGTGGTCCCGTTCTGCCCGGAAACCCGCGGCCGCGCGCTGCCGGAATAGACGTAGTCAGCGAATTTCGAGTGATTCACCGGCATATCTCGTGCGATGCTGCCTACCCTCCGAACACTTCGGTTGCCGCACGAACGAGGAGACGACGGTGCGCAGAAACCAGTTCCGGGCAGCATGCCCCGGCATCGGATGGGAAAGAGAACAACGCAAACCAGCCGCCACCATCGGCGGCCGCTCGACCCGCTGGCGCGTGCCCCAGCCGGACCGCCAGACACCCGAGACCCCGGACGAGGACACGATCATCATCCGCGGCAGAGACTGACCGACCACAGTACGGACAGTTACGCCCCCCAGGACGTTGGCCTTGTCGTGAGGGTGCCGATAGGCGCACGACCCCGATCGGCCCCCTCACGACAGAGCCAACCCCACCCCGCGCAAACGGGCACAAGCCCAAAACCCAAGGCTGCCTGCCAAACCAGCCCCGTTGCCAACCCTCGGCCATCCCGGAGACCTGCCCTCCGGCGAGGAGGCCCGTCCGGCAAGGACACACCACATCGTGCAAAACGTCCAGCGAGGACACGGCACGCCGTGCAGAACGTCCGGCGAGGACACCCCCGCCAAGCAGAACCTCCGGTGACGACAACCGCGTACAGCGGAGGCCCAGTCCCGCGGGACGACCAGCCAGAAGATCAATCAAAAAAAAATCCGGATCGGATGTCGAGATCCGTACCGGCGCTCCGACGTGTAGGTGAACCACCACCACGAACACATCGGAGCAAGGATCATGAACGAGACCACCGCACTGGCCGGGCGCCGGGAGTGGACCGGACTGGCGGTGCTCGCACTGCCGACGCTGCTGCTGTCGCTGGACATGAGCGTGTTGCACCTCGCGGTGCCGCACCTCGCCGCTGACCTGCGGCCGAGCAGCACCGAGCTCCTCTGGATCATCGACATCTACGGCTTCATGATCGCCGGGTTCCTGGTCACCATGGGCACGCTCGGTGACCGGATCGGGCGCCGGAAGCTGCTCATGTACGGCGGCGCCGCGTTCGGGGTGGCGTCCATCCTGGCCGCGTTCGCCTCCAGTCCGGAGATGCTGATCGCGGCGCGGGCCGCCCTCGGGGTCGCCGGGGCGACGCTGATGCCGTCGACGCTGGCGCTGATCAGCAACATGTTCCCCAACGCCAAGCAGCGTGGGCTGGCGATCGCCGTGTGGATGAGCTGCTTCATGGGTGGCATGGTCGTCGGCCCGCTGGTCGGTGGGCTTCTGCTCGAGGCTTTCTGGTGGGGCGCGGTGTTCCTGCTGGCCGTCCCGGTCATGGTGCTGCTGCTCGCCACCGCGCCGAAGCTGCTGCCGGAGTACCGCGACGAGCAGGCCGGCCGGCTGGACCTGGTCAGCGTCGTGCTGTCGCTCGGGACCGTGCTGCCCGTCGTGTTCGCACTGAAGGAGTTCGCGAAGGACGGCGTGTCCGTGGCGACCGCGCTGGTGCTGCTGTGCGGGCTCGCGGTGGGCGTGCTGTTCGTGCGGCGGCAGCGGACGCTGACCGACCCGATGCTGGACCTGAGCCTGTTCCGCAACCGGAAGTTCACCGCGGCGCTGAGCATCATGTCGATCGGCGCGCTGATCATGGGCGGCGTGTTCCTGCTGGTCAGCCAGTACCTGCAGTTGGTGGCCGGGCTGTCGGCCGTGGAGGCCGGGGCCGTGCTGGTGCCGCAGGCGCTGGCGGTGGTCGCCGGGTCGCTGATCGCGCCGCGGCTGGCCAGTCGGATCCGGGCCGAGTTCGTGCTCGGCTTCGGGATGATCCTCGCCGCCGGTGGGTTCGTGCTGTTCACCCAGGCCGGGTCCGACAGCGTGGTGCTGATCGTGCTCGGCATGTCGATCGCGGCGTTCGGGATGGGGCCGCAGGGCGTGCTGTGCACCGAGATGGTCATCAGCTCGGTGCCCGCCAGGAAGGCGGGCGCGGCGTCGGCGATGTCGGAGACCACCGGCGAGTTCGGGATCGCGATGGGCATCGCGCTGTTCGGCAGCCTCGGCACCGCCGTGTACCGCGACGACCTGACCCTGCCCTCGGGTCTGCCGGGCGGCGCCGCCGCCGAGGCGGGCGAGAGCCTGGCCGGTGCCACCAACGTGGCCCCCGGGCTGGACCAGCAGGTGGCCGCGAGCCTGCTCACCTCGGCGCGGGAGGCCTTCACCGGCGGCCTGCACACCGTCGCCGCGATCGGCGCGGTCGTCGTGGTGGCGTTCGCGGTGATCGGGATGGTGGCCCTGCGCAAGTCCCAGCCTGCGGAGCAGGCCGCCGAGCAGGGCGAGGAGCGGGAGCCCGCGGTGGTGTCGTGACCCCCGGACAGCGAACCGCGGCGGCCTCAGAGCCAGCCGCGGTTCGCTGCCTGTACGCCTGCCTGGAACCGGGTCGTGGCGCCGAGGCGGTCGAGCAACGCCGTGATGCGGCGGACGACCGTCCTGCGGGACAGCCGCAGGCGGCGGGCGATGGCCTCGTCGGTGAGGCCCGCCGCCATCAGCGTGATGATCGTGCGGTCGCGATCGGACAGCCGCACGGACGGCTCGGCCGCGGTGACCGGCACCCCGAGTGTCCACAGTGTCTCGAACAGCCCGCAGAAGGCGTTCAGCAGACCGGAAGCGTGCACGACGAGCGCACCGGCGAGCGCCGACCGCCCCGGTTCCGGTACCAGCAGCGCGATGTGGTCGTCGCCGATGACGAGCTTCACCGGCAGGTCGGCGAGCACGCGGGCGTCCTCACCGGCGTCGATCATCCTCGTCATGCTCGCGAACAGGTCCGCGTCGTCGTAGACCGCCTGGTGGTACAGCGTCCGGTAGGCGACGCCCGCACCCATCCGCCTGGCCTGCAACGACTCCTGCGCGGCGAACCGCTCCGGCGAGCTGCGGTAGGGCGGGCGGTCGAGCCAGCGGATCCGTTCCCGCGCCCGGTCCTGCACCCGCTCGGTGAGCGCGAACAGCTCGGTCAGGTCGGCGACCGGCTCCACGTCGGTCGCGCTGCCGATGTCCCGGCGTGCCGCGTGGTACAGCTCGTCCAGCTCGGCACCCGCCCGCCACAGCGCGGTCCTGCGCGCCTCCTCCGCGCGCAGCACGTCCGACATCACCCGCACCGGCGGCCGCGCCACCCACCCCTCACCGGTCCGGACGGCCGCGCCGAGGTCGGCCAGCTCCGCCAGCACCCGTGCCGCGTCCTCGGTGGACAGCCCGGTCGCCGCGGCCACTCTGTCCACGTCGGACGGACGGTTGCCTGCGAGCGCGCGGTACACGCGGCCCTGGTCGCGGCCTGGGTCTAGCACGTCGTACACGGGGACCTCCGGCGTGGCTCAGTTGCGCTATGTCGCAGGTGAGCCAGGGGACAGGTCTGGCAATGATCGCATCACAGCTGTCACGATCGGTGAGCAACGGAAATCCCAGACAGTTGGTTGATCCTTCACAGATCGGCTGACCCTGCCTGTCGAAGGAGATCCCATGCGCAGGATCGCGCTCACGCTCGCGGCCGTGACGACCGCCGCCACCACCCTGTTCACGGCGCCGCTCGCGGCCGCCACCGCACCGCCACCGGCCGACGTCCACGTCGCGGGCGAGCACGTGCTGCAGGTCGACTACCAGGTCCAGGAGACCGGCTACTGGTGCGGCCCGGCCGCGACCAGAATCGCGCTGTCGGCCCGCGGCGTGTACCGCAGCCAGGCCGATCTCGCCGCCGAGCTGGGCACGCACACCGGCGGCACCGACCACATCGGCCAGGTCACCCGCGTACTGGGCGGCTACGTCGGCTGGTATGAGACGAAGGAGATGCCCAACGACCCGCCCACGCAGGCGCAACGCGACCTGCTGTGGCGCGACATCGTGCTGGACATCGACAACGGCTACGCCATCGTCGCCAACATCGTCGCCCCGCCAGGCAACCAGCCGCCCGGCTACCCGCCCGGCCAGACGATCTACCACTACTTCACGGTCATCGGCTACAACGACGCCAACATGACGGTCCTGATCGCCGACCCCGCGTCGTTCGGCGGCAACCAGATCTACTGGCTCACGTTCAACCAGCTCGCGACGCTGATCCCGCCGAAGGGCTACAGCGCCTGACCCGGATCCGACCCCCGGTGCCCATGAAGGGGTCCTTCGCGACGCTGACGTCACGAAGGACCCCTTCATCACACCGGACGCGAGGAAGGACCCCTTCATCACGCCGGGCGTGCCGCGGGGGTCCATCCCGGGCACGAGGCGCCCCCGCGGTGCGAGCGGGGATGATGGTCGGGTGCACATCGCGGCAGAGATAGTGGCGCTCGTCGTGGCGGTACTCGCCGTCACGGCCGTCGCGCGCAGGCTGAACTGGTCGGCACCCCTGTGCCTGATCGGGGTCGGCGTCGCCGCCTCCTACCTACCCGGCATTCCCGAGTACGAGCTGTCCCCCGAGCTCGTGCTGGTCGGACTGCTGCCACCGCTGCTGTACTCGGCGGCCATCCAGACCTCGCTGCTGGACTACCGCAAGCTGCGCGGCCCGATCGCGCTGCTGTCGGTGGGGCTCGTCGTGTTCACGGCGTTCGGCGTCGGCCTGGTCGCGTGGGCCGTGGTGCCCGGGCTGCCGCTGGCGGCGGGCATCGCACTCGGCGCGGTCGTCGCGCCGCCCGACGCGGTGGCGGCCAGCGCGGTCGCGCGGCGCGTCGGGATGCCGCGCAAGCTGGTCCGCCTGCTCGAGGGCGAAAGCCTGTTCAACGACGCTGCCGCGCTGGTCGCGCTGCGCACAGCCATCGCGGCGATCGCCGGATCGGTGTCGTTGTGGCAGGTCAGCCTGGACTTCGTGCTCGCCGCGGTCGGTGGCGGGGTCGCGGGCCTGCTGGTCGGGATCGCCGCCGCGTACGTCCGCAACCGCCTCGAGGACCTCACGACCGACACCGCGCTGTCGTTCGCGGTGCCGTTCGTCGCCTACCTGCTGGCCGAGGTGGTGCACGGGTCGGGCGTGCTCGCGGTGGTGGTGGCCGGGATCATCATGGGCCACAAGTCGCCGACCGTCCTGTCCGGGCAGGCGCGCCTCGCGAGCAGGCACAACTGGCAGACCATCCAGTTCCTGCTGGAGAACGCGGTCTTCCTGCTGATCGGGCTGCAGCTGCGGCAGATCGCCGAGGAGGTCGCCGACAGCTCCCTGTCCGGCACCGCCATCGCGGGCATCTGCGCGGCCGTGCTCGGCGCGACGGTCCTCACCCGCATGCTGTGGTTGCTCGGCATCGGCACGGCGAAGCGGGTCGTCCGGCGGTTCACCGGCAAGAAGCGCGGGCACGTGTGGCCGTGGGGGTACTCGGCGGTGATCGCGTGGGCGGGCATGCGGGGTGTCGTGACGCTCGCCGCCGCGTTCATCCTGCCCGCCGACACCCCGGAGCGGGCCGTGCTGGTGCTGGCCGCGTTCGTGGTGGTGGCGGGCACGCTCATCGTCCAGGGCATGACGCTGCCCCTGCTCGTCCGCAAGTTGCGACTGCCGCCGCCCGACCCGGCGGAGGACGCGCTGCAGGAGGCCGCCGTCGTCAACGACATGGGCAAGCTCGCGCTGGAGCGGCTCGAGGAGCTCCAGCGGCCGGAGGACCCGCCGGAGGTCATCGACCGGCTGCGGGCCAGGCTGCGCGACCGCACCGACTCGGCGTGGGAGCAGCTCGGCAGGCAGAGCACGCTGGCCGAGACCCCCAGCGACGCGTACCGCAGGCTGCGCACCGAGCTGCTCAAGACCGAACGTGAGCAGGCGCTGAAGGCCCGCGACAGCGGTCAGGCGGACGACGTGGTGCTGCGCAGGATCCTGGAGCGCCTGGACATCGAGGAGTCGATGCTCGACCGCGACGACGACCAGCCGGTCGACACGGACCGCGAGCTGAGCACCCCCGCGTCGACGGCCCAGTCGTGCAAGCACCTCGACCACCCGTGGCAGGAGGTGTCGCCGTCCGCCACCGACGCGTGCACCGCCTGCGTCGAGGAGGGCACGACCTGGGTGCATCTGCGGATGTGCGTGAAATGCGGCAATGTGGCGTGCTGCGACTCGTCGCCACGCAGGCACGCGGCCCGGCATTTTCACGACACCCGGCACCCGGTGATGCGCAGCTTCGAGCCGGGAGAGAATTGGCGGTGGTGCTACGTGGACAGCCAGTTGGGCTGAGGAGGAGCTATGAGAGACGACATCGACAGCGATTCCGACCTGCTCCCGTCGGCGGACACGCTCGTCGACCGTGGCGTGGAGGACGTGCTGGACGAGGGGTACTCCCCCGCTGAGCGGCCGTCGGACTTCTCCACCGAGCACGAGGCGCTCGATGCCCGGTTGTCCCGGGAGCTGCCCGAGGGCGGTCCCGAGGACGGCGACGGGCTCGGGGACGCCTCCGACACCGACGGCGAGTTGTACGACGACGAGGTCGGGGTGGCGCGGTCCGGCAGGCTGGTGGCCGAGGACGAAGGTGCTTCCGCCGACGCCGACGCGCACCTCTACGCGCGGGACGTCGGCATCGACGGCGCGGCGGCGTCGTCCGAGGAGGCGGCGGTGCACGTGGTGCCGGACGAGGAGTGACCGCGGAGCGCGGCGGCGAAGACCAGGTACCCGTGCGCAACGAGGTCTCCGGCTGGGCGCACAACGTCGTCCAGGCACGGCACATCGACAAGGTGTACCTGTCGTCGCCCGGTTCGCCGGTGGCCGACGGGCAGGTCGTCGTGGGGCCGGTACCGCGGGAACCGCAGCACTTCCAGCGCAGGGAGCAGGTCGGCGAGCTGGCCCGGCTCGCCGGGGCCGGCGCGCCTGCCGTGGTGTGCGCGGTCACCGGGCAGCGGGGCGTCGGCAAGACCCAGCTCGTCGGAGCCTATGCGCGGCAACGGATCCGCGACGGGTGGCTGACCGCCTGGATACCCGGCGAGACCGCAGACGCGGTCGCGGCGGGACTCGGCGAACTGGCCGACGCGCTCGGCCTCCGCCGGGAGGGTGAGGACGACGCCACCGTGCTCGTCCGGGTGCGGAACCTGCTCCAGACCCGGCGCGACCCCGCGTTGCTGGTGTTCGACAACGTGACCGACCCCGAGCACGTGACGCCGTACCTGCCGGCCACCGGCAGCACGCAGATCGTGCTGACCAGCGCGAGCCACGCGGTCGAACGGCTCGGCACGCGCGTACCGGTGGACCTGTTCAGCCCGGACACCGCGACGCGGTTCCTGTCCGGGTCCACCGGCATCCAGGACGAAGCGGGCGCGCGGGAGCTCGCGGCCAAGCTCGGCCACCTGCCACTCGCGCTCGCCCAGGCCGCCGCGCGGATCGCCCGGCCACCGCGGGCCGGCGACTACGGCACGTACCTGCGCCTGCTCGAGGACGTGTCGCTCGAGCAGGCGTTGACGGCTCGCTCCGGCGACCCGTACCCGCTCGGTGCCGCCGAGGCCGTCCTCCTGGCGGTCGAGCCCTTCCTGGCCCAGGAGACGGCCGCTGAGCTCGCCGTGCTGGACCTGCTCGGCGTGCTGTCGCCGGACGGCGTCTCCCGCGCCCTGCTCGACGTCGACGACGACCTGCTGAACAGGCTGTTCGAGGCGTCGCTGATCGAGTTCGCCGGCGGCCCCGGTGACGCGGTGGTGGTGATGCACCGGCTCACCCAGCGCGTGTTGCGCGAGCGCGCGAACCACGACCTCCCCTCGGTGGTCGCCCGCGCGGCCCACCTGCTGAACGAGGCCACGTTCGCGTCACAGGAAGCCTGGCAACGCAGGGACCAGGGCGACGAACTCGTCCGCCACATCGACGCGCTCTGGGAACACCGTTCGCCACCCGTCATCCAGGAGGTGCTCGTCCTGCGCCGGTGGGCGGTGCGGCAGCTGGACCACGCGATGGCCGCGGACCGCGCGGTGCGCCTCGCCGAGGAGGTCCACGCCGACCACCGCCGCCTCTGCGACGACGACGATCCCGGCCGGCTCGGCGCACTCCTCGCTCTCGCCACCACCTGCCAGCGCACCGGGCGGCTCGACGACGCGATCCAGCTCCACGAGCAGGGCCTCGCCGCCACGCGGCGGTTCCTCGGCGACGAGGATCCCAACGTTCTCATCGCGGCCGGGAACCTCTCCAGCGCCTACCGTGAAGCCGGCCGGCTGGACGAGGCGATCACGCTCCTCGAACGGACCCTCCCCGCGGCGCGGCGGATGCTCGGCGACGACCACGAGACCACGCAGAACACGACCGGCCAACTCGCGGCCGCCTACCAACGAGCGGGCCGGGTGGCCGACGCGATCCGGCTTTTCCAGCAGGTGTTCACCTCCGCGCGGCGGATGCTCGGCGACGACGACCTCTTCACGCTCGACGCGGCGGACAGCCTCGCCTGCGCCCACCACGCCGCACACGAGCCGGACACGGCGATCGAACACCTCGAGCCGGTTCTCGCCGCGGGCAGGCGGCGGCACGGCGACAACCACCCCTTCACGCTCCGCGCCGCCAGCAACCTCGCCGGCATGTACGGGGCGGCCGGGCGGCTGGACGAGGCGATCCCCCTCTACGAGCGGATCCTCGGCGACCAGCGGCGGCTGTTCGGCGACCACGACCTCGATGCCTTCTTCACGGCCAACAGCCTGGTGGACACCTACCGCACGGCCGGACGCCTGGAGGAGGCGACCCGACTGGCCGAGCAGAACCTCGCCGACCGGCGGCAGGTGCTGGGTGACAACCACCCCGACACGCTCGACTCGGCCGCCATGCTCGCGCACGTCCACCTCGAGGCCGGTCGGCACGACGAGGCGATCCGGCTCTACGAACAGACCCTCGCCACCCGGCGACGGGTAATGGGCGACGACCATCCCGACACCATCAGCGCGGCGGCAAGCCTCGGACTGGCCTACCACGACGCGGGCCGAGCGGACGACGCGATGACGCAGTACGAGCGGACCCTGGCGGACAGCAGGCGCGTACACGGTGAGGACCACGAGGTCACCCGCGCACTGACCGCCGCACTCGCGGACTGGTACCGCTCAGCGGGGCGGCCTGACCAGGAGGTCCCGCTCCGTGCGCAGATCTTCGTCACCGCACGGCGACTACGGGGCGACACGCATCCCGACACCGTCGGCGCCGCGGGCAACCTCGCCGTCGCCTACCTCGAGGGGGGCCGTCCGGACCTGGCCATCCCGTACCTCGAACGCGCCTTCTCCGAGTCCGAGAAAACCCACGGCGGCGCCGACGCCAGGACACTCACGCTCGGCCACAACCTCGCCTGCGCCTACCGCGACGCGGGGCGGCAGGACGAGGCGACCGTCCTCTTCAGACGGACCGGCATCATCGCCATGCGAACCCTGGGCAAGGACAACCCCCTCACCCAGGCCGCACGGAACCACCTCCGCCCACCGACCGACGGTGACAGCAAAACCTAGTGCTGCGTCAACGCCCCGAAGGACCCCTTCGTAACACCCGACGCGACGAAGGACCCCTTCGTTGCGCTCACCGCAATGAAGGACCCCTTCATGCCATCGGGCCACGCCCCGAAAAGCGCCGTTCACGGCACCACCGGTCGCGCAAAGCCGCACAGCCGCGAAGGCGCGAAGCGTGGGGGCGTCAGCCCCACACCACGGACCCGTCTGCCTGCCATCCCGGAGACCTGCCCCTCCGGCGAGGAGCCGCCGGAGGCAAAGCCCCGGCGAGGACAAAGCACCCCGTGCAGAAAGAACGACTAAACGTCGTCGACACCCCTGTCGAGATACGCGGCGAGGTTCGCCAGCGAAGAGGCCAGCCCGGCGGCGTGGTCCTCGGCCGAGATGCCGTCGGGCACGTCGTCGGCCCGGATCGCCACGCGTGTGCCGGTGCCGACGGCGGTGACCTCCCAGGTCATGGTCATCGTGCCGGCGTAGGCGGGGTCGTCGGAGACGAAGTCGACCGCCTGCACCACACGCACGCCGGGCACGAGGTCGACGAACCGCGCCTCGACGACGTCCGAGCCGGGGGTGGCCTTGCCCGGTGCGCCCGACGCGTCCGCGTAGGTCAGGACCAGCCGGTACGAGCCGCCCGGGCGCGCGTCGAACCGGTCGAACTCGCCGGTCATCCCCTCGGGGGGCAGCCACGCGGTGAGCGCGTCCGGATCGACGAGGGCGGCGTACACGCGTTCCGGTGGGGCGGCCATCACCCGAGATCCCGTGTCAGTCCGTGGCATGGCGCCATGTTAGAAGGCAGGCACGGTCGGGGACGCCGCACAGCACGGGAGTCGTCCGGCTACGCAGTTCTCCGAGTGCTCCTCCGGCGACGGCTCCAGCAGCGGCCCCGCCTCGGCGAGAGCCGCACTCGCCGCACGGAGGCTTTCCATCACCAGGTCCCGCTGGGCGCACAACCGGGCCACCTCCTCCCGGGCCTGTGCCACCAGCCGGTCGGCCTCCTCCCGGGCCTCCTCGACCAGCCGGGCCGCCGACGCCTCGGCTGCCGCGCGCTCGTCGGCCAGCTCCCGCATCGTCTCCGTGCGGCGGGCGTTCATGGCCAGTTCGAAGTCCGTCTGGATCTGTTCGCGTTGCCGCGCGGCCTGTTCGTCCAGTTCGCGCCTGCGGGCTTCCGCTTCGGTCACCAGGTGGCCGAGGTCGTCGATCTCGCCGCGGGCGGCTTCCAGTCGTTCCGCCAGTGCGTCCGCGCGCCGGGTGGCCGCGTCGCGGTCCACTTCCAGGAGCCGCAGTTCGGTTTCCACGCGTTCGACGTACTCCGCCACCTGGCCACGATCACAGCCACGCCACACCACGTCGAAGCCGGTGTGCAGTGGCACCAGTTCGTCGTCGGTGTCCAGTGCGCCCACCGTCCTCTCGTAGCCGGGTCACCCCTAACTACGAGCACGCGCGCCACCCGGTTCGCGCGCGGGTCAGACTCCGCCCACCGTCACCTTCCACGGGCGCAGGTAGCGGTCCTTCGTGACGTCGAGCTGGGTGTACGGGTCGGCCGCGACCAGCGCCTCCGCCGCCGCCTGGTCGGCCGCGTTCAGCAGGATCGCGCCGCCCGTGCCGTCCTCGTACGGGCCGGCGGCCACCAGCGTGCCGTCCGCGTGCAGCTGCTTGAGGTGCGCCACGTGGTCGTCACGGCGCTGGGCACGCAGGTCGGTCTCGTCGTAGCCGTAGGTCAGCAGGAACAGAGCCACTTCCATCCTCATTCCGGTAGTGCGTAGATTCGCCGGGCGGTGCCGGCGAAGATCGCGGCCTGGTCGGCCGCGGGCAGGTGGGCCAGCGCGTCTCGCCACGCGAGAACCAGCGGTGGCATCGACGTCCACAGCTTCTCGACCGGGAAGTTCGTGCCGAACATGGCGCGGTCCGGGCCGAACCAGCCCACCGTCTCCGCCGCCACGAACGCGATGAAGTCGCGGTCCAGCGACCGGGTGAACGTGCCCTGGCCGGTCAGCTTCACGACCACGTTCGGGTACTGCGCGAGCCGCGCCATGCCGTCGCGCCACTCCCGCACGGTCGCCTCCGCGCGGTCGGTCAGCATGCCGGCGTGCACCAGCACGAACGTGACGTCCGGGATCGCGGCGACCAGGTCTGCGGCGGCGGCCATCTGACCGGGGAACACCTGCAGCTCGAACACCCAGCCCAGTTCCTCGAGCGACGCGATGTTGCGGCGCAGGACGGGGTCCTTCATGCGGTCCGGCGCCGACGCGAACCGGAACTCCTCCCGCTCGTGCCAGTGCAGCTGCAGCCGGGTGCCGCGCACGACCGGCAGCGCCGCCTGCTCCTTCATCACGTCGACGGCGTCGGGGCTGAACAGGTCCGCGCTGCCGACGACGGCGGTCGGCCAGCCGGTCGCCTCGTTCAGCGACGCGAGCCACCGGACCTCGGCGAGCACCTGGTCGAGCGGCCAGTTGGCCTGCACGTACACCGACTGCGTGATGCCGCCCGAGGTCGCGTCGGCGATGTACTCGTCGATCAGGTAGTCGCGTTTGATCGGCTCGTACGGGCCGAAGATCCGCGGCACCATCGGGCCGGACAGCCACGGCATGTCCCTCGTGCGCCAGACGTGGTGGTGCGAGTCGACTATGTCCATCGCTCCGCTGTCCATGCGTTCTCTCCCTTGAGAAGCTGCTGATAGGCGGATGTGAGGTCGTCGACGCCCGCGAGGACGTCGAGGTGCGGCAGGACGGCGGCCATGCCACGGGTGACCGGCCGATAGGAACGGTCGCGGGCGAGCGGCGACCACCAGACGAGCCGGTGGCCGAGCAGCGCGAGCCGCCGGACCGCGCGGACGAACGGCTCGCAGTCACCGCGTTCCAGCCCGTCGGACAGCACGAGCACCAGCGCGCCACGTGCCGCCCGCAGGTGGCGCGGGTTGGCGAGGAAGGCCTGCAGCGACGGGCCGATCCGGGTGCCGCCGTCGGCGTCGCGTACCACGCCGGCGAGCGCGGCACCGGCGTCCCTGGCCCGCAGGGCGGGGGTGACGTGCGTGAGCCGGGTGCCGAACGTGAACACCTCGGCTCGGTCGCACGTGGTCACGACCGCGTGCGCGAACCGCAGGTATGCGGCGCTGTGCTGCTTCATCGACCCCGACACGTCGATCAGCACCAGCACCGGCCGCTGCCGCCTCGGATGCCTGCGCCAGTGCAGCCGCGCGACCTCGCCGCCGGTCCGCCACGCGTCGCGGTGCACGCGCCGCACGTCGAGTCGGTCGCCGCGGCGCGCGGATCTCCGGCGGCGGGACCGGATCGTCGGGACCGCCCTCGGCAGCACCCTCGCCACCCTGGCGACGTCGTCGCCCGCGATCCGCGCCGCTCTGTCCACACTGGACCATCCGGCCGTGGTGCCGTCGCCTTCCCTGGTGGCCTGGCCGGGTGGCGTGCTCTCGTCCGTGCCGCCGTCCCGGTCCTCCTCGCCCGGCTCCTCGGCCTCGGGGACGAGCAGCGGCCCCGTGCCGAACCAGCGCGCGAACACCGGGTCGAAGACGTCGGTGTCGGCAGGCGACGACGTGAGGGTGGCGTGCGCGATCCAGTACAGGTGGCCTGGATCGCGCGGCGGCACGGACGCCAACGCCCGCAGGAAGTCCCGCTGCTTGGGCACGGGCACGGCCAGCCCCTGCTCGCGCAGCTCCCTCAGGAAGCCACGCACGTACTCGCGAGCGGTGTTCGGTGTCGATGGTTCACTCGCACGCTCGTTCACGGTGCGATCAGCTCGTCGAGGTGCTCGTGGACGACCGCGACGTCCTCTTCGTCCTTGACCAGCAGCCCGAGCGCCCTGCGCAGCGCCACGGGCCACGGGTTCCCGTCGGACAGGAGGGTCACGGCACCGCGCGCCCACTCGACGGACTCCGCGATGCCGGGCCGTTTGAGCAGGTCGAGGCGCCGGACCCCGGACACCGCACGTACCAGCGACGCGGCGGCGTCCTCCGCGATGGCCGGGACGTGCGCGCACACGATCGCCTGCTCGCGTTCCGGTTCCGGGAACGGGATCCAGTGGTAGAGGCAGCGCCGTTTGAGCGCGTCGTGCAGCTCGCGGGTGCGGTTCGACGTGAGCACCACGACCGGTGGCACGACCGCTTCGACCGCGCCCAGCTCCGGGATCGTGATGCGGAAGTCGGCCAGGAACTCCAGCAGGAACGCCTCGAACTCGCTGTCCGCGCGGTCGACCTCGTCCACGAGCAGCACGGACGCCGTCCGCAGCGACCGCAGCAGCGGCCGCGCCAGCAGGAACTCCTCCGCGTACACGTCATCCACCACCCCGCCGCGCAACGCGAGCAGCTGCCGGGGGTAGTTCCACTCGTACAGCGCCTGGCCCGCGTCGAGGCCCTCGTAGCACTGGAGCCGCACCAGTTCGCGGTCCAGGACGCGGGCGAGCACGGCCGCGATCTCGGTCTTCCCCACGCCGGGCTCGCCTTCGAGCAGCAGCGGCCGCCCGAGGGTCAGTGCCAGGTAGACGGCCGTCAGCAGGCCGTCGTCGGCGAAGTACCGCTCCTCCCGCAGCCGCGCCGCGAGTGTCGCCTCATCCATGGGCGCTGAGATCCTGGCCACGCAAGGAGTCCAGTGCGCGCAGGACGCGTTCCGGGGTGAACGGCATGTGGTCCAGGCGCACGCCGCACGCGTCGAAGATCGCGTTGGCGATGGCCGGGATGGGCGCGTTGGCGGTCATCTCACCGATGCCCTTCGCACCGTACGGGCCGGTCGGCGCCGGCCGTTCCAGCAGGACACTGACCTGCTCCGGGATGTCACCGGCCGCGGGCATGAGGTACTCGCTGAAGTCGGCGGGCCCGTGGTCGCGGACGGGGTAGTACGGCTCGGTGGCCTCGAACAACGCGTGCGACATGCCCATCCACGCGCCGCCCTCGACCTGCTGCGTCGCCATCGCCGGGTGCAGCGCGCGGCCGATCTCGTAGACGCTGTACATCCGCAGCACCTCGACGACACCGGTCTCGTCGTCCACCTCGACCTCGGCGACCGTGCACGCGTGCGCCTGGCAGGAGTCCGGGTCCATCTCGCCGGTCTCCGGCACGACCTCGCTCTTCTCCTTCATGAACACGCCGCGCCCGGAGATCGTGCGGCCGTGCGTGAAGTGGGCCGCCAGCGCGAGGTCGGTGATGTGGATGCGCTTGGCCTCGGCACCCCTGACCTGGATGTAGCCGGTGCCGTCGGTCTCCAGGTCGGCCGCGTCGACCTCCAGCTCCTCGGCCGCCACGTCCAGCATGATCGCGCGGGCCTCGGTCGCGGCCATGATCACCGCGTTGCCGACGCGGTGCGTGCCACGGCTCGCGAACGTGCCCATGCAGTGCGGGCCGGTGTCGGTGTCGGCGGTGTCGACGAGGATGTTCGTGAACGGCAGACCGAGGGTCTCCGCCGCGCACTGGGCGACGACGGTCTTCAGGCCCTGCCCGAGGTCCACAGAGGACAGTGAGACCACGAACGTGCCGGTGGTCGTGGCGTGGATCAGCGCCTGTGACGGGTCGCCGCCGAGGTTCATGCCCGTCGGGTAGTTGACCGCCGCGTACCCGCGGCCACGGAGCCTGGTCACCGCGCCTCCAGGGACGACATGCGGCGATACTCGTCGGGCAGCTCGTGGCCGACCAGCTCGGCCGCCTTCTGCATCACCTCGATGAGCGCGGTGCCCTCGGCACGCTTGCGGTGCGCCTTCATGTCACCGTCGCGGTAGGCGTTCTTCAGCCTCAGCCGCAAGGGGTCCATGCCCAGCTCGCGGGCGATCCGGTCCATCTGGGACTCCAGCGCGAAGTCGCCGATGGTGACGCCGAACCCGCGCATCGCGCTCGACGGGGTGCGGTTGGTGTACACGCAGTGGCAGTCGATCCGCACGTTCGGGATCGTGTACGGGCCGGGGAAGTGCGCGGCCGCCTTCGTTGTGCCGTAAGGGGTGTGGCGCGAGTAGGCACCCGCGTCGATGTACGCGGTCACCTGGCGCGCGACGATCCGGCCGTCGGCCAGCACACCGTCCTTGATGTAGATCCGTTCGGCGGCACGGGGTGAGGACACCTGCATCTCCTCGTGGCGGCCGTAGACGAACTTCACCGGCCGTCCGGTCACCATCGCGGCCACGCACGCGACCGGTTCGACCACGACGTCGACCTTGCCGCCGAACCCGCCGCCGACGGTGCCGCCCACGATCCGCAGCTTGTTGAAGTCCGACTCGAGGATCAGCGCGGTGTTGTCGAGCGTGAAGAAGCACGCCTGTGTGTCGGAGTGGATGCGCAGGCGGCCGTCCGGCTGTGGCACGACCGTGCAGCCGGTGGTCTCGACCGGGGCCTGCTCGATCGGTGAGGACTGGTAGCGCCACTCGAAGACGTGGTCGGCCTCGGCGAACCCGGCGTCCACGTCGCCGAGGCGCACGCGGCGGCAGTGGTGTCCTTCGTAGGTGAAGTAGTTCTTGCCGTGGTACTCGTTGACGATCGGGGCGCCATCCGCGAGGGCCTCCTCCACGTCGAACACCGGCGGCAGGTCCACGTAGTCGACCCGCACGGCGGCGGCGCCCGCGAGCGCGGCGGCCTCGGTCTCCGCGACGACCGCGACGATCGGCTCACCGAGGTAGCGCACCTTGTCCACGGCCAGGATCGGCTCGTCGTCTGGCTCGACGTTGATCAGCTTCAGCGGCGTGTACAGGTTGTTCGGGATGTCGGCGCCGGTGAGGACCCGCACCACGCCCGGCACCGCGAGCGCGGCGGACGAGTCGACACCCGCGAGCCGGGCGTGGTGACGGGTCGACCTGTGCATCTTGAGGTGCAGCAGGCCGCTGGGGCGGACGTCCTCGAAGAACTCGGTGCGTCCGGTGACGTGGCCGAGGGCGTCCGAGCGGGTGACGACGGAGCCGATGACGGTGAAGTCGTCGCCTTCGTGGTCCGGGGCGAAGTACTGGGTGTCGATGGGGCTGAGGCGGTAGCTCATGCGCTCCTCCGTCGGCTCGCCGCGTCGAGGATCGCGTTCACGATCGGTTCGTAACCCGTGCAGCGGCACACGTTGCCGCTGATCGCCTCGACCACCTCGGCACGGGTCGGGTCGGGGTTCTCGGCGAGCAGCGCCTCGGCGGTCATGATCATGCCGGGGGTGCAGAATCCGCACTGCGTCGCGAAGTCCTCGAGGAACGCGGCCTGCACCTCGTCGAGGTCACCGGTCGGCGCGACGCCTTCGAGGGTGGCCACCGCGGCGCCGTCGACGGTCTCGACCGGCACGAGGCAGGACGGGACGGGTTTCCCGTCGACCAGCACGTTGCACGAGCCGCAGGCGCCCTGCGCACAGCCGCGCTTCGCCGCGGTGAGGCCGAGTGTGTCGCGCAGCGCGCCGAGCAGCGTGGTGCCGGGGCGCGCGAGGAACTCCTCCTCGCGGTCGTTGACGCGGAGGGTGACGATCTTCGAGGCCATCAGTCTTCCCCCAGCAGTGCGCGGCGGACGTGGACGGGCAGGACGCGGGCGCGGTACCAGGCGGAGGCGTAGGCGTCGTCGAACGGCGCGGTGCCCTCGTGGGCGGCCGCCGCGGCGGCTTCGGCGGCGGCCAGGTCCAGCGGGCGGCCGATGAGTGCCTGCTCGGCCGCGTTGGCGCGGACCGGCGTGGAGGCGACCCCGCCGAGTGCGATCGTCGCCTGTTCGACAACTCCGCCGGTGACGACCAGCGCGGCGGCGACGGTCACGATCGACGCCGAGTTGTGCTTGCGCCGCATCGCCTTCCGGTACCGCCAGACCTTCGGCAGACCGAAGTGGACGGTGGTGACCACCTCGTTGTGTGCCACGGCCTCCCCGACGTCGATGGTGCGGGCCCCGCCGGTGCTGAGCACGTCGACGCGGGCGCCGAGCGCGAGCAGTGCCACGGCGAGGTCCCCGTGCGGCTGCGTGGCGAAGAGGTTGCCGCCGACGGTGGCGAGGTTGCGCACGGGCGGCGAGGCGATGGACCGCACCACGGGCCGCAGGAAGGCGAGTTCCTCGTGCTCCCCGAGCCGGGCGAGCGTGACCGCGGCACCGACCTCGGCCAGGCCGTCGGCCACCCGGACTCCGTCGAGCCCGGCGGCACGCAGCGAGATCAGCGTGTCGACCGGCACGGCGCCGGTGTTGACGCGCGGCATGACGAGCGTGCCGCCACCGAGGAGCCAGCCCCCACCCTCGAGCAGCCCCGCCGCCTCGGCCGCCGAGGCCGGCAGATGAATGTTGGCCAGCACAAACCCTCCCCATCGCGCTGATTATCGATAATTGATAATCTGAGTGAGACGGTACGGTTGCCGCGTGAGGACCGTCAAGACCCCCTGAGAGACCGGCGAGACCACATGACCGACACGAAGCCGCTCCCCCGGGCGACACTGGGCAGGCAGATCCGCGACGCGCTCGTGCGCCGCATCGTGTCGGGCGAGCTGGCGCCGGGCGAACGCCTGGTGGAGACCCGGATCGCGGAGGACTACGGCACGAGCCAGGCCCCCGTCCGCGAGGCGCTCCGCGAGCTCGAGGCCATCGGCATGGTCGAGACGAGGCCGCGCAGGGGCACGTTCGTGCGGCACTTCATCCAGCAGACGCTGCGGGAGAGCTACGTCGTGCGCGCGGCGCTCGAGGAGGCGGCGACCCGCCTGGCGCTACCGGCGGGCACGGTCCCGTTCGAGGCACTGCACGCCGACGTGACCGCGATGCGCGAGGCCGCCGACCGCGGTGACGTGCAGGCGGTCGGCTCGGCGAGCGTGTCGTTCCACCGGCACGTCATCGACGCGGCGGGCAACGAGCTGCTGAAGGGCGCGTGGGAGGCGCTGCAGATCGAGGCCCGCACGGCGGTCACCCTGCTGGCGGTCGAGCCCGCGCTGCCCGAGGTCGCGGAGGAACACGCGGAGCTGCTGGCGGTGCTGGAGTCGGGTGACCTGGCGGCCGCGTGCCTGCTGACCCGCGACCACCAGTGGCACTACGCCGACCTCCCCCACGACGCCCACGGCCGCGCCCGCGACTCCGGCAACCCGGACCGGTAGCCACCGAGGTCGCCTGACACCCGATCAGGTGAGTTGCCACGGGGAGTAGAACTCGGATGCACGTGCAGCCGCCGTACGAGTGATGCACGTGCAGATGCCTTCTGCAAATTGCATGTGCGGCGTACTATCACCTTCCGTGACCAGTACAGCGAAACATGTCACGCAGCGCCGTGATCCAACCCCGGTGCTGCGGCAGGCGGTGCAGACCGCGCAACGAAGGCTGTTACTCAGCGACCGCGACCTCGCGGACGTCAACGAGGCGCTGGCGAGCCTGTTCGCGGAACTCGCCCCGATCCACGACCAGCTCGCGGCAGCCGCGGCCGCCGCACCCGGCGGCCCGCTGGCGGCTGTGCTCGACCAGCTGCGCGTCAGCTTCGGCCACGCCGTCGACGGCCGTCCCGAACCCGCCATCAACGGCGTGATCACCGCCGCCACGACCGCCATCCGCCTCGCCGACGCCGCCACCCTGGAGCGCGAGTACGCCGACGCCGCCCGCTGGCGCTGACCGACCCCGATCCGCGCCGCCCCCGGCAACGCGAACGGGGACCGGCGAGTCGCCGGCCCCCGTCAGGACTTGCTCAGGTCACGCACGCGGCGCGAAGTAGCCGAACACGTCGACGATGGCGTCCGGATAGTTCACGTGGTTGTACACATCCACCGCCCGGTCGACGCCCAGGGGCACGACCGCCTGGTTCGACGCGATCTGCAGCGAGTACAGGTTCAGCGTCGACGTCGCCGGGAGGGGCGTCCCCGCCTGGTGGGCGGTCAGGTGCGTGTAGGTGCCGTAGT
Source organism: Actinophytocola algeriensis (assembly GCF_014203735.1). GTDB lineage: Bacteria > Actinomycetota > Actinomycetes > Mycobacteriales > Pseudonocardiaceae > Actinophytocola > Actinophytocola algeriensis. The sequence goes on from NZ_JACHJQ010000006.1 coordinate 326,274, forward strand.
CGCCGATGCCGGTCAGGTTGAACGACACCGTCTCGGCCTCGGCCGGGACGACGGTGCCCAGCGGGACGCGACGGGTGCCGCGGTGGGTCAGCGAGGTCGACTCGCGGGAGTCGAAGGCGCGGACCGGGTCGATCGGGTGGAACGCGTCGCCGTCGGCGGAGTAGTAGCCGAGGAGGTCGACGAAGGCGTCCACCGAGCCCGCGTTGTTGCGGACGCTGAGCCACCGGTCATCGGCGTCGATCCCGACGATCGCCTTGTTCGCGACGACCGAGCCCAGCCTGACGTTCACCACCGACGTGGCCAGCGACGGGAACCGGCCGCCGTCCACCGCGAGGAACGTGTTCGTCGTCGGCGCGTACGCGGTCACGTTCACCGCGACCGCCGTCGCGTCGGCGGGGATCCGGCCGTCCAGCGGCGCGCTGATCACGCCGCCAGCGGGGATCCGCGTGTCGTGGTCCCGCGTGTCGAACAACCGGTGCGGGGTCACGGCGTTGAAGTACGCGCCCGCACCGGTCGAGTAGTAGCCGACCAGGTCCGCCACCAGGTTGACGTTCCCGTTGCGGTTGTACAGCGTCACCCACGGGCGCTCGTCGTCGACGACGACCGTCGCCTCGTTCGAGCGGGTCTCCATCGTCCGCACGTTGAGGTTCGACACCCCCGGTCGTGGCGCCCATCTGTCGTGCGCGGTGATGAACGTGGCGACGGTCGGCGACACGGCCGTCACGTTCAGGACCACCGCGGTCGTGCCGGCGGGCACGCGGTCCGCGAGGTTGACGCTGACGCCGCCGCCCGGACCGACCGGCATGCTGTCGCGGGTGTCGAGCACCCGCACCGGGTCGACCGCCGTGTACGACGAGCCGGCCTCAGCAGCGGCGGGCGACTGCTCGGCGGCCGCCTGGCTGACGGAGCCCGCCAGTGTCAGACCGGCCAGACCTGCCGCGAGCACGCCAAAGAAACGCTTGCGCATTGGATTGAACCCCCAGTTTGGTTCCCCCGCCGAAGGGGACTCCCTTCGGCGGCAATGGAAGACGCCGGGACACCGAAGGGGTTGCGAGGGTCGCGAAAGAATTTCGACGCCGGGGAGGGCCCCGGTGCCGGCACCTGGAGCGCCGGCACCGGGGTGGGGGACCGGCCGGCACCGGTCCCCCGTCCGTCACACGGTCAGCGGTGCCCGCAGCGCCGCCGCGATCGCGACGAGCTGTGCGCGGGTGTCCGCGTTCCGGACCGTGTTCGCCACCTTGGTGAACCGGTCGAGCGCCTGTGCCGCGGGCCGGTTGAGGCCGGCCCTGGCCAGGTGCTCGGCGGTCGAGAGGTGGACGTAGAGCTGGAGGTAACTCGCCAGCCCCACCTTTCCTTCGAACCGGTACCGCACCAGGAGGTCGGCCGCGGTGTCCCACGTGACCGTCACGACGAACGGCACGTTGACCTCCTTGGCGTTGCCCGCCTCGTCGGTGGCCACGACCCGCAGCTCGTGCGCACCCGCGGTCGGTTCGACCGACAGCGGGGTCTGGACGCGCTTGCCGTCCAGCTCCACCAGCACCGACGCGACACCCGACGCCGGGTCGTCCGCCGTGGCGCCGAGCGACAGCGCGGTGCCGACGACGTACTGCCCGTCTGCCTCGACACCGGTCACCGACACCGCGGGTGCCGACTTGTCGACCAGCGCGGTCGCCGGGACCGCGGCGGAGACGTTGCCCGCCGCGTCGACCGCGCGGAACTCCAGTGCGTGGCTGCCGTCCTGGTCCAGCACCACCGGTGCCGTGTAGGCGGCCCACTCACCTTCGCCCGCCCGGTATTCGACGCGGACCTCGCCTTGCCGGTCGTCGGCCGCCGTCGCGGTGACCGTCGCCGAGCCGCGGTGCCAGCCGTTCGCACCGTCCGGTGTGGACACCGCGACCTCGACCGTCGGCGCGGTCCGGTCCGGGGACCCGACCTTGAAGTAGTCGAACCCGACGGTCACCGGCGCGGTCTGCTCCGGGCCGATCGCCATCAGGCCGACCGAACCCAGCTCGGCGTCGTTGGTGACCGGCTGACCGAGCGACGTCCAGTTGACGCCGCCGTCGCTGATCTCCGCCGCGTACTCGTTGCCCGTCTTGGTGAGCCGCAGGAAGAACCAGCCGCTCTCGGACGAGTCCGCGATGTCGATGTTCCGGTTGCCGCCGTTGCCGAACTGACCGTCCTTCTCGGACACCAGCTCCGCGTGCAGGTTCGTCGCCGTGCCGCTCTCGTTCTGCGCGATCACGTCGAACTTGACGTAGTTGTCGTCGTCGCCGTACACGACCAGGCCCGCCAGCTGCCACCGGTGCAGCATCGACGGCGTCACCTTCGTCTCGACCGTCCAGTCCCCGTCCGGGACCTTCTGCAACACGAAGTTGCGTGGCGAGTCGTTGTTGGCACCGTTGATGTCACCCGGCTGCGTCCTGATCCTCAGCTGACCGTCCGCCATGGACACGTTGGCCGAGTCGTAGCGCACCACGTCCGTCCACCGGCACCCGTCGACCGCGGCGCCGTCGAACTCGTCGGTCGCCTCGCGCTCACCGGTGTCGGTGGTGTCCGGCATGACCGTGAAGTGGTCGAACACGGCGTCCACGCTGTGCGCCGCGGTGTCGCCCGCGGCCATCAGCCCGACCTTCGCACCAGGGAGCACGACCGCAGCACCAGGAAGCGCCGTCCAGTTCTGGCCGTCCGTGGAGTACGCGGCGGTCAGGTTCGACCCGTCACTGACGAGCTTCAGGTGCGCGGTCGCCGGGAAGTCCGCGGGCAGTGTCACGTTGGCGTGCCACGTCCTGCTCCCGTCGGCCTCGGTCTGGAACTCGAGCAGCCGCCCGCCGGAGTTGTTGCGGGTGAACGCCAGCTTGACGTAGTCGTCGTCGCTGCCGTGCACCAGCATCCCGGCGTGCTGCCACTCACGGGTGTGCGCGAGCGACACCGCGGTCGTCGCGGTCCACTCGCCCGGCCGCATCGCCTGGCCGACGAAGCTGATCGGCCCCTCGGCGGCCTCGTTGATGTCGCCGCCCGTGACCGGCAGCACCAGCTTGCCGCCCTCGATCCGCACCGGCAGGTCCGGGCCGTTCCGGACGGTCGACCACCGGGTGCGGTTCAGCGAGTCGCCGTCGAACGCGTCCGTGCCCTGCACGAGGCAGGTCGGACCCGGCTCGGGCTCCGGGCCGGTGCCCGGCGTCCACGCCTCGTCGTCGAGCGTCCACCCGCTGAACTCGACCTCGCTGGTGGCGGCCGCGTTGTGCGCGGTCACCGCGAGCCCGATGTCCTGGACGGAACCGGCGTTCGGCAGCGTGACCGGGTCGCCGACGGCGGTGAAGTTCTCGCCGTCCTTGCTCCAGTACGCGGTGTACGAGTCGCCGTCGCGCACCAGCCGCACCCACGAGGGGTACGAGGTGGTGCCGGCACCGGTGCTCGCGTCGAGCTGGCCGTTGCCGTCGCTGTCGCGCAGCCACTCGAACCCGCCGCTCGGCCGGATCGCCAGCATCGCGTACCCCGGCGACTTCCCGGGTTGGGTGATGTCGTCGCGGACGATGATCCCGGCCTTCGCGGAGCCTGCCGAGTTGCCCTGCCGCTCGATCTTCACCGTGGCCGTCCACTCGGTACCGACCGCGCCCGGCAGGTACACCGAGCCGTACTCGTCGGTGCCCTGCCACATGTTCGCGCCACCGGCGTTGACGACCCACGTGTCGGTGTCCGGCCGGTCGTACGTGGCGGTGACGTTGTTGTACGTCTGCCAGTCGCCGTAGAGGTCACCGACCTCGACCTGCACGATCCGGGACGTCGTCGACGCGCCCTTGTCGTTGGTGGCGACCGCGGTCAGCTTGTACCGCGCCTCGTTCGCCGCGTTCCAGGTGACCTCGTACGGCGCCGACTCGTCGACACCGATCGACTGGCCGTCGGCGAAGAACTCGACCTTGGTGACCGTGTTCTCCGCGTCGGTCGCCGACGCCCGGACCGCGATCTCGCCCGGTTCCAGGTCGGCCTCCGGCGTCGGTGCGGTCACCGCGACCTTCGGCTTGGAGGTCGGCGACGCGCCCTTGCCGTCGGCCTCGACGAAGTTCAGCCGCCGCTCCCCGGCACCGGGGAACACCGCATACAGCGTGAACGACTCGCCGGGGTCGTCGACCGCCACGGACACGTCCACATAGGACACCGGGCCGGTCGCGGGGACCTGCGCGGTGCCCAGCAGCGGGCCGTCCGGTGCGTCGCGGCGCAGCTCGATCGCGCCTGCCGCGTTCGCGGACGCCCGGACCACGAGCGCGTCCACGTTGTGCAGGTTCACCGGGTCGTACGCCGCCCACGCGCCGTTCTGGCCGGTGATCGCGTCGCCGTGGCCCTCCACGTCCCGTGACGGGCCGGTCGTGACGTCGGAGGAGGAGTCGAAGAACTCCGCCTCCCGCTGCTTCGGGAACAGCAGCGTGGTGTCCGACCCGGTGAGCGCGGGGATGCCGCCCTCGCCGCCGGAGTCGGTGTACCGGCCGTCGATCGCGTAGAAGACGTTCATGCCCTCGCCGTGCCCGCCGCCGAGCGACGCCTCGACCGAACCCGTCCTGCCGTGCAGCGGCTCACCGGGGTGGGCGTGCTCGTCGTGGCCGAGCGCGGGCTGGATGATCACGTCCGCGTCGTCGATCGTCGCGTCCTCGGCGTCGGAGACGTCGAGCTGCCAGGAGACCTCGTCACCGAAGTCGAAGAACGCGCCGGTCGGCGGCAGCTGGAAGTCCACCTCCGGTCTCGTGTTGCCGACCGTGATCGGCACCGTGGTGGTGCCGGTCTTGCCCGCCGGGTCGGTCACCGTGAGCCGCGCGCTGTAGACGCCGTTCTCGGTGAACGTGTACGACGGCGACACCTCCGTCGAGTCGGTCGTGCCGTCCCCGGTGAAGTCCCACGCGTACGTGAGCGCCTCGTTCTCCGGGTCCGTGCTCGCCTCCCCGTTGAAGGTCACCTCGAGCGGCGCGTGCCCGGAGTCGGGGGTCGCGGTCGCCTTCGCCGTCGGGGACCGGGAACCGGACACGTAGTCCACCCGGTACAGGCCCGAGTTCGGGTTGTCACGGCCGAAACCGCCACCCCAGTCGAGCACGTACATCGAGCCGTCGGCCCCGAACTTCGAGTCGATCGGCGCGAGGAACTGCGTCTCCGGCAGGAACGGGTTGACCTTCTCTACCGTCCCGGCCCGGTCGCCGTCGCCCGGGATGATCGAGTACATCTTGTTCCGCGACCACTCGTAGAAGAACGCCTTGCCGTCGTAGGAGGACGGGAACTTGGTGTCCGAGGCGAGGTCCGGGTCGTAGTCGTAGAACGGGCCGCCCATCGGCGCGAGACCGCCACCCTGCGGGATGACCTCCGGCACCGAGGACCGCTGGTAGCCGTACCACATCTGGGCGGGCTTGGCGGGCGGCAGGTTCACCAGGCCGGTGTTGCGGATCGAGTCGTTCACCGGGTTGGCGCAGTCGAAGAACGCGCCGACCGTCACCGGGTTGGTCCGGTAGTCGACGTCCCGGAACGGCTCGTTGTTCCCCATGCACAGCGGCCAGCCGTAGAAGCCGGGCTCGCTGATGAGGTTCCACTCCACGATGCCGGCCGGCCCGCGGTTCGCGAGGTTGTCGGTGCCGTTGTCCGGCGCGTAGTCGGCCACGCCGAGCGCACCGGTCTTCGGGTCGATCGCGAACCGGAACGGGTTGCGGAAGCCCATCGCGTAGATCTCGGGACGGGTCTTCTCCGTGCCGGGGGCGAACATGTTGCCCTCGGGGATGGTGTACGTGCCGTCCGCCTGCGGGACGATCCGCAGCACCTTGCCGCGCAGGTCGTTGGTGTTGGCCGAGGTGGCCCGCGCGTCGTGGAACGTACCGTCCCGCTCGGACAGTGGCGCGTAGCCGCCGGACGGCTCGGAGTGCGGGTTCACGTCGTCGCCGACGCCGAGGTACAGCGACCCGTCGGGACCGAAGTCCAGACCGCCACCGGTGTGGCCCGGCTCGTCGGGCAGGCGCCGCGCCGGCACGTCGAGGAGCACCTTCTCCGACGCGGGATCGATCTGCGAACCCTCGCCGACCGTGAAGCGGGACAACCGGTTGACGAAGTTGTCGGGGTTCGTGTCGTCGCCGCTCGCGGGCGAGTAGTAGACGTACAGCCAGCCGTTGTCGGCGAAGTTCGGGTCGAGCGTGATGCCGAGCAGGCCGTCCTCACCGCCCGAGTACACCGGGATGGTGATCGCGGTCGAGGTGGTCTGCGCCTGCGGGTCGTACACGCGGATCTGGCCGCGGACCAGCTCGGTGAAGAACACGCGGCCGTCCGGCGCGACGTCGATCGCGTACGGCGCGCTGGTGTTCTGGTCCAGTGGGACGCGCTCGAACTGGTCCCACACGGTGCCGCCGCAGTCGCCTGCCTCCAGACCGGCCGCCCACTTCACGCCGCCCAGGATGTGTTCCACCAGCCCGGTTTCCTGCGTGTAGTGCGCGCCGAAGTGACCCATGCCGGTCATCCAGGCGCGGCCGCCGTCGTACGGCTTGCACCACGAGATCGGGTGGTCGTAACCCATCCTGTTGGAGCCGGGGTCGTAGGTCGACTCGTCCATGGTGGCCAGCACGTGTGCGTCGCCGCGGACGTTCGCCGAGAAGTTGTACCACTCGTCGGCGCGGTTCCAGCGCTGCGGGAGGTGCTTGGTCGACGGGTGCGTGCGGTCCTCGACGCGGACCGTCCCCGGCAGGCCGGGGCTCGAACCGGTGGCGGCGTGACCGGGCATGAGCGCGCCGATCATCTCGTCCCACCAGGTGTAGTTGCCGCGCATGTCGGTCGCGTTGTGGATCGCGACGATGCCGCCGCCCGCCTGCATGTAACGTTCCAAAGCGGCTTTCTCGTCGGCGTTCCACGGGTCGCCGGAGGCCTGGAACATGACGAGCGCGTCGAAGTGCGCGAGGTCCTCGTCGTTGAACACCGACGAGTCCTCGGTGTGCTCCGAGGTGATGCCGGCGTCCGCGAAGGTCTGGGTGAGCACGGGCACGCCCTGCTCGATCGCCTCCGTGTGGCGGAACTGGGTGGTCTTGGTGAAGATCAGGACGTGGGCGTCGCCGTGCGGCCCGGGATGGGCCACCGCTGGCGCGGCGCCGAGCATGGAGATCGCCATCGCGCCGGCGACCGCGCCGGCCAGGGATCTGCGTAGGTTCATGAGCGTAGTGCCCTCTCCACTGAGGAGACTGCAGCGGGGAAACTGCAGCGGGAACAGCTTCTGCGTGCCATGACCCGCGCGGCGTGCCGGCGCCGTCGGGGAACTCGGTACTACGGCATCACCTTCCTCAGGAAGGCAAGGCCGTCGGTGGCGATGGCGTCCTGCGTCCGTGCGAGCGGGCGCCACACCGATGCCGCGGTCGCGATGGTCGCGTTCTCCGCGGTGAACGACTCGATCACGAGCGGGCCGCGGTAGCCCACGTCGTCCAGCGCACCGAGGAAAGCCTGCCAGTCCAGGTGGTCCGCGCCGGGCGCGCCGCGATCGTTCGCGCACACCTGGACGTGCACCAGCCGCGGCCCGGCCTTCCGGACGGCCGCCGCCATGTCGGTCTCCTCGATGTTCATGTGGTAGATGTCGAGCGCGATGCCGCAGGTGTCCGGCAGGCCGTCGAGTGCGTCGAGGGTCTGGTCGACGGTGTTGAGCAGGCTGGTCTCGTAGCGGTTCAGCGGTTCCACGCCGATCCGCACCCCGGCCGCGACCGCGTGCTCGGCGACGGGCGCGAGCCCGTCGCGCAGCTCGGCGTAGCGGGTTCTCCGTTCCTCGTCGGACATCCGCCAGGTGCGGCCGACCGACGCGTACGCGGGTCCGGAGATGGCCGGCGCGCCGACCGCCGCCGCGACGTCCACCACGTGCTTCAGGTAGTCCTGTGTGGACAGCACGGTGGTGGCGCCGGCGGCGACCAGCTCCCGCCCCTCGCCCATCACGAGCACGACCGAGGCGGCCAGCCCGTGATCGGCGAGGAGCGCGGCGGCGCGCCCGGGGTCCCAGTCACCAGGGTTCTCGACCGGCAGTTCGACGACGTCGAACCCCCAGCCCGCGATCCTGGGTACCAGCTCGGTGAGTGCGGTGTCCGTGAGCGGTGAGGCCCAGACCCACGTGTTGACCCCGAGCGCGTGCGCCATCGTCATACTCCCGCGGTCCTCAGCGATCTTTCCAGGCGTTGGGGAAGCCCGGCAGGTCCTCGCCGCCGAACTTGGCGTAGTGCAGGCTCGGCATGTCCTTGTTGCGCTCGAGGTACTCGTCGCGGTCGGCGTCGGTGATCGGCTCCTGCGGCAGCACCCACTCGCTCGGCACCTGCTCGCCCTTCCAGATCTTCACCGCGGCGAGGATCGGCGTGCGCCACTGGAAGTTCGAGTAGACCGGCGCGATCGCGGTCATGCCGGTGTCCTTCCACTTGCGCATGAACGACAGCTCGTCCTCACCGGCGAACACCGGGAGGTCCTTGCCGGAGTCCTCGAAGGCCTCGACCGCCGCGACCGCGCCGTCGCCCGCGTCCATCCAGATGCCGTCGACGTCACCGCGCTGCAGGTACTGGGTGACGATGTCCTTGATCTTCGCGCCGTCGCCGCCGGTGAACTCGTCGCCGAGCACCTCGAGGTCGCTGTCGCCGAAGATCTGCTGCGCCGCGGCCCAGCGGTGCTCCAGCACGTCCACGCCAGGCAGGATGCGGAGGGCGAGCACCTTCGAGCCCGGCTCCAGCTTCTCCACCAGGAACTCGGCCGCGTCCGCGCCGTACGCGTAGCCGCCGATCGGGTGGATGAACGTGACCATGCAGTCGGTGTTGACACCGCGGTCGAACACGATCACCGGCACACCGCTCTCACAGGCGGTCTCGACGGCAGGGGTGAGGGTCGCGGTGGTGGACGGCGAGATGATGATCGCGTTGCAGTCGCCCGCGTCCACGAACGCCTGGATGTCGGAGATCTGCTGGTTGTCGTCGTCGCCGGCGTCCGAGACGCGGAAGTCGCTGATCTCACCGGCCTGCTTGAGGACCTCCACCTGCTGCTGCATGGTGATGAAGCCGGTGACGCGCCACGGGTTGGAGACCGACGCGTTGGAGAAGCAGAGGGTCTTGCCGTCCTGCTTGAACTCCGCGGTGTCGACCAGCTCGGGCTGGATCATCTGCAGCCACGGCTGGTCGGCCGGGCCCTGCGGCTCCTGCTCCCGCTGCGCGAGCTGCTTGTCGTACTCGGCCTGGACGAACCACTCGCCGTCCGAGGACTGCTCCTGCTCCGTCTCACCGCCGCCGCCGGGTGGCTGGTCGGTCGGGGTGTCGGTGGCGCAGGCGGTGAGCGTGAGTGCCGCGGCCGCCAAGCCTGCGACGAGGACACGCGTTCTCCGCATGGGTTCCTCCTGGGGTTCGGGGAGCTTTCAGGTGGCTAGGACTGGGGAAGGAACGGCCTGCGCCGCTCCCGTGCGGCCCACGCGACGGCCGCGACGATGATCAGGCCCTGCACGGTCGGCCGGATGGTCGACGGCAGGCTCAGCTGGTTGAACAAGGTGAACAGCGCTTCGACGGTCAACGCACCCGCCATCGCGGCCAGCACGGTGCCCCGGCCGCCGCCGAGGACCACGCCACCGAGGACCACTGCCGTGATCGCGGTGAACTCCAGGCCCTCGCCGACCTGTGCGGTGACGCCCGCGTAGCCCCCGATGAGCACGCCCGCGAGCGTGGCCAGCACGCTCGACAGCACGAACGCGATCGTGCGCACCCACCAGACCCGGACACCGGCGAACGCCGCCGCCTTCTCGTTGTCCCCGGCCGCGACCAGCGTGCGGCCGAACGGTTTCCGCATGAACACCACCGCGACGACCACCACCGCGGCGGCGACCAGCAGCGCCCACGGCAGCTGCCGCAGCACCGGCATGTCGATCCCCTCGCGACCGACCTGCCGGAACCCTTCGGACAGCGCGCCGGTGGGCGCGCCGCCGGTCCAGAGCCGGATCGCGCCGTACAGCACGAGCATCATGCCGAGCGTGGCGATCAGCGAGTGCACCTTCAGCACGGTGACCACGAGCCCGTTGACGAGCCCGACCAGCACCCCGAACGCGAGCATCAGGAGCAGGACCGGGACGGTGCGGCTCTCCTGGCCGTCGATCACCGCGGCCGCGATCACGACCTGCGCGCCGACGAGCGACCCGACCGAGAGGTCCAGCTCCCCGCACACGATCACGAGGTACTGCCCCACGGCCAGGACCACGAGCGGCGCCGCCTTCTTCGCGAACGCCATCAACGACGGCGGCTCGAAGAAACTCGGGTTGAGGAACAGGATCGCGACGAAGACGAGCACCAGCAACGCGAACACGGTGGCGCTGCCACCACCGAACAACCTGGCTGCCACGGCGACACCCGGCCTGGTCGCCTTCTTCTCGGGAGCGGTGGTCGTCATCGGTCCGCCCCCTGTCCTGCCGGTACCGGTTCGTCCGGGACCGGATCCTTCGGCGGGCCACCGTTCCCGCCCGGGCCGAACCTGGGTCTGCTCGCCCTGCGGTCGATCTGCCTGCGGGCGTAGATGGCGACCGCGGCGATGATCACGACGCCGCGCAGTACGTCCTTGAAGAACGGGTCGACCTGCAGGATGTTGAACACCGTGTCCAGCACCGCCAGGATCAGCACCCCGGCGAGCGTCCCGGCGATCCCGCCCCGGCCGCCCATCAGCAGCGTCCCGCCGAGCACGACCGCGGCGATCGAGTCCAGGTCGTAGCCCGAGCTGTAGACCAGCGCGCTGCCCGTGCCGAACCGGGCCGCGATCAGGAGGCCCGCCACCCCGGCCGCCACGGCGCACAGCACGTGCGCCGTCACCAGGACGCGACCGGTGCGGATGCCCGACAGCCGCGCCACGTCCTGGCTGCCGCCGACCGCGAACATGTGGTAGCCCGTCCGGGACCGCCGCAGGTACAGGATGCCCAGCACCACCGCGATCAGCATGACCGCCGTCGACACCGGCAGGAACGCGATCCGGCTGTACCCGAACTGCTGGAACGACGCGGGCACCTCACCGGCGGGGCCCTTGTAGGTGGTGTCCAGGTAGCCCTTGATGATCAGGCCCATGCCCAGCGTGGCGATGAACGGGTTGACCTTCAGCACGGACACGATCAGCCCGTTCAGCAGGCCGATCCCCGCCGCGACGACCAGCACGACCACGATGCCCAGCGGCACCTTCGCCGGGTCACCGGCCATCGTCGTCGCGCCGATCAGGCTGCACAGCGCCATCACGTAGCCGACCGACAGGTCCAGCGACCCGCACAGGATCACGAACGTCTGTCCCAGCGCCACGAACCCCAGCAGGCTCGACCGCGTCAGCATGTCGACGAGGTTCGCCGTGCCGAACAGGTTCCCGCCGTCCACGGCCACCAGCACCGCACCGATCACCAGCACACCCAGCAGAGCCAGGTAGACCATCTCGGTGCTGCCAAGGGACCGCAGACGCGGTTTCCTGTCCACTGTGGTCATGACGTCACCTGGCCCGTCGCGACCTGCATGACCGCCTCCTCGTCGGTGCCCGCCGGCAGCTCGCCCGCGATCCGGCCGTCCCGCAGCACCACGATCCGGTCGGCCATGCCGATGACCTCCTGCAGCTCGGAGGAGATCATCAGGATCGCGACGCCGCGCGCGGACAGCTCGCGCATGAGCGTGTACACCTTCTGCTTCGCCCCGACGTCGATGCCGCGCGTCGGTTCGTCGAGCACGATCACCGCCGGGTCGGTCGCGAGCCACTTGGCGAGCACGACCTTCTGCTGGTTGCCGCCGGACAGGAACCGGACCTCCTGGTCCCCGCCGCGCGACACCAGCTCGAGCGACGACAGGATCCCGGGGATCTGCTTCGCCCTCCGGCCCGACTGCCTCGGCAGCACCGCGTCCAGCACCAGCCGCGCGTTGGCCGCCACGGACTGGTTGAGCGCCAGGCCTTCGGCCTTGCGGTCCTCGGTCACCAACGCGAGCCCCGCCCGCACGGCCTGCCGCGCGGACCGGGGCGACACCCGCTTCCCGTCCACCTCGACCGTGCCGCGGGTGAACCGGGCGACGCCGAACAACGCGTGCGCGATCTCCGTGCGGCCACTGCCCTGCAGTCCGGCCAGTGTCACTATCTCGCCGGCGCGGACCTCGAGGTCGATGCCGTCGAGCTGTTCGTTGCCACCACCGGAGATCCGCAGCCTGGTGTCCCCCAGGGAGGTCTCGGGCAGCTTGTCGGGGAAGAAGCTCGTGATGGGCCGCCCGACCATCTTGCGCACCAGCTCGTCCGGCGTGATGTCCTCGGTGGGCACGGTGTCCACGAGCGCGCCGTCCTTGAGCACGGTGACCCGGTCGGACAGGTCGAAGATCTCCTTGAGCCGGTGCGAGACGTACAGGATGGCCACCCCGCGTTCCCGCAGCATGCGGACGAGCCCGTACAGCAGCTCGACCTCCTCCTCGGCGAGCGCCGCGGTCGGCTCGTCCATGGAGATGATCCGCGCGTCGTAGGACAGCGCCTTGACGATCTCGACGATCTGCTGGCCCGCCACCGAGAGCGTGCTGACCCGGCGCCGAGGGGCGATCGAGGACAGGCCCAGGTCGTCGAGCAGCGCGGCGGTGTCCGCGTTCATGCGGTCGGCGTCGACCATGCCGCGCCTGCGCGGTTCGCGACCGAGGAACACGTTCTCCGCGACCGTGCGCTCTGGCAGCAGGTTGAACTCCTGGAACACGGTCGACACCCCGGCCTGCTGCGCCTGCAGCGGATGGGCGAAGGCGACCTCGCGGCCGGCGAGCTCGATCGTGCCCGCGTCGGCCTGGTAGACCCCGGCCAGCACCTTCATCAGCGTCGACTTGCCGGCGCCGTTCTCCCCCATCAGCGCGTGCACCTCGCCCGCCCGCAGCTCCAGGTCGATGCCGTGGAGCACCTGCACGCCGAGGAAGGACTTCTGGATGCCATGCATCCGCAACACGGTCTCTGTGAGCGGCGCCACTGCCATGCGCATGAACCTAACCCGACTTTTGACACTTAACAATCAAAAGTTGCGATTCTGTTGCCGCGGTATGTTTCGGAAGCCAACGGAACTACGGTGTGTTTCACTGGATAGATGGTGGAAGGCCCGGTCACGAACGGCATCACCGATGGAGGTGGTGCCGGCGCTCTGCTGCGGCTCATGCGGGACGGCAGACCACGTACCCGCTCCGAGCTGGCGGCCATCACCGGGCTCGCCCGCTCGACGATCACGCAGCGCGTCGAAGCGCTGCTGGGCGCCAACTTCGTCCTGCCCGTCGGCGAGGCGACCTCCACGGGCGGCAGGCCACCGACCCAGTTCGCGTTCAACCCGGCCGCCCGCGTCACGCTGTCCGCTGACATCGGCGCCACGCACGCACGGATGGCCGCCACCGACCTCGCGGGCGAGGTCCTCGTCGAGCACCGCGACGACCTGGACGTCGCGCTCGGCCCGGTGCCCGTCCTCGAATGGGTGGTCGCCACCTCGCACGACCTGCTGGCCCAGGTCGCCAGGACACCGAGGGACCTGCTCGGCATTGGGATCGGCCTGCCCGGCCCGGTCGAGCACTCGTCCGGGCGGCCGGTGAACCCGCCGATCATGCCGGGCTGGGACAACTTCGACGTGCAGGGTTACCTGACCGAGCACCTCGGCGGCGTGGTCGCGCTCGTGGACAACGACGTGAACATCATGGCGCTCGGCGAGCACTTCACGCAGTGGCCGACCGCGGCGCACATGATGTTCGTGAAGGTCGCGACCGGTATCGGCAGCGGCCTGATCAGCCACGGCCGCCTGCACCGCGGCGCACAGGGCGCGGCGGGCGACATGGGCCACCTGCAGCTCCCCCACGGCGCGGACATCGTGTGCCGGTGCGGCAACACCGGTTGCCTCGAGGCGGTCGCCAGCGGCGCGGCCATCGCGGCCAAGCTCACCGAACAGGGCCTGCCTGCCAAGTCCAGCCAGGACGTGGTGGCGCTCGCACGTGGCGGCTCGGTCGAGGCACTGCACCTGGTCCGCCAGGCGGGCCGCGACATCGGCGAGGTCCTGGCCGCGGCGGTGAGCCTGTTCAACCCGTCGATCATCGTGATCGGCGGCTCCCTCGCGCAGGCGGGCGAGCACCTGATCGCGGGCGTCCGCGAGGTCGTCTACCGGCGGTCACTTCCGCTGGCCACACAGGACCTGCGCATCGTGCAGTCCCGCACCGGCGACCGCGCGGGCATCATCGGCGCCGCGGTCATGGTCATCGACCACGCGCTCGCACCCACCCAGGTGGACGCGCACATCTTCACGGCCGGTCAGGTCCGCTGACCTGCTCGTCCCGGAGCCGGTCCAGCCGCCGCATCACCGGGGTCGCGCTGATGCCGTGGAGCACGATCGAGCCGATCACCACGAGCGCGACGACCCGCCACACCTGCTCGCCCCCGGTGAAGTCACCGGCCTGCAACCCGTAGGCGACGTAGAACACCGACCCGACGCCCCGCACGCCGAACACGGCGATCGCGCCCCGTTCCCTCGGCCCCGCCCGGCTTCCCGCCAGCGCGACCAGGCTCGCGGCGGGCCGGATGACGACCAGCACGAGCACCGCGACCAGCACCTCGCGCCAGGTGGTGCCCGCCAGCAGCCCGGTCGCGGCGGCCCCGCCGAGCAGGAAGATCACCAGCACGGTGAGCATGCGCTCGACCTGCTCGACGTACTGGTGCAGCACCCGGTGGTAGCCGTGCGACCGCTCACCCGCGCGGATGGTGCACGCGCACACGAACACCGCGACGAAGCCGTAGCCCTCGACGAACTCGGCGGCGCCGTACGCGAGGAAGGTCGCCGCGAGCGCGACGAAGCCCTCCGCGTGCTCGGCGAGGCGGAACCGCTCCGACGGCGCGGCGAAGAACAGCTTGCGCAGCAACCATCCCGCGCCGAGACCGACGAGCACGCCCGCGGCGACGCGCCACACCACGTCGACGGCGAGCCAGTGCGCCAGCCAGCCGTCCGGTGCGACCCCGGCGAGGCTGATCGCGACGGCGGCGTAGGTGAAGGGGAACGCGAGCCCGTCGTTGAGGCCCGCCTCGGAGGTGAGCGCGAACCGCACCTCGTCCTCGTCCTCTTCCGGGTCCTCCGCGGGCTCCGCGACCTGCACCTCGGTCGCCAGCACGGGGTCGGTCGGCGCGATGGCGGCGGCGAGCAGCAACGCGGCCGCCACCCCCATCCCGAGCAGCAGCCCGCCGAGGACCGCGACCACGGCGATCGTGAGCGGCATCGTGATCCCCAGCAGCCGCCACGTGGTGGACCACCGGCGCAGGCCGACCGGTCTGCCGAGCGCGAGCCCGGCACCCATCAGCGAGATGATCACGCACAGCTCGGTGAGGTGGAGCGTGACCGAGGCGTGCTCGGACGGGTCGGGTGCGGGCAGCGGGCCGATGAACCCGAACACGCCTGCCCCGACCCCGAGGAACACCATCGGCATCGACACCGGCGCACGGCCGAGCAACCGGGGCAGGAACGCGGCGGCGAGTGTCGCCGCACCGGCCGCCACGTAGACGACCGCTGCTGTGTCCGCCACGTTTCTCCTTCGGGGTGATCGACGCTGGGCAGTGGTACCCACCGCGGATTACGGCAAACGGAACCGGGCCACCCCACGTCCCGTCCGACGGCTGTGAAGCGCATCCGACTCGTCGCGGCGGGAGCCGTCGCGTGCGTGCTCGCGGGCTGCACCGGACCCGCGGAGCAGCAGGGTGCACCCGCCGAGCCGGTCGAGGTGACGACGCTCGCGATGGACGCCGACGGCTGGGCACCGGGACGGTTCGCCGCGCTCAGCGAGTCACCCATTCACCTCGGCGCGTTCGCCTCCTGGTACGGCCGCGGCGCGGACGGCGAGGACTTCGACGTGGTGACCGACACGGCACCGCCCGGCTCGGCCTACGTCGCGTTCACCGGCAACACGGGCTGCCGGGTACCGGAGGGGATCGAGGTCCACCGGGACGGCGACGACCTGGAGGTGCGGTTCACCGGCGGCACCGACCAGGAGGAGTGCGTGCGGCACATCGGTGCCGGCGTGTACTTCGCGGTACCCGAGGACGCGGTCGACGGTGTGCGCACCGTCAACGGGGACGCGCCGCGTGACCCGGCGGGCCCCGGTGCGCCGGTCGACTTCGTGCCGCTGGGCGACAGCGGGCTCGACCCGGTCCCGCCCGCTGAGTTCGGCACGGACGCGCTGAACGTGCTGCGGACCGCGCTGTTCACCGCACGCCCGGACCACGCGGAGCAGCTGTCGGCCGCGCTCGACCGGGCGGTGCCGGACGGCAAGCGGACGTTCGCGTTCGTGTTGTCCGGCTGCGCCATCGAGGGCGCGGTGCTGGTGCTGGGCCCGGACCACATCACGGCCGACGGGGTCTACCCGAAGGTGCCCGTGGACTGCGAAACGGCGTCGCACTACCTCGCCACCTTCGAGGTCGACGCGGACGACGTGCCGAACGGGATCAACGTCACCGCCTAGCCGGTGCTACGGTGGGTAACAAGGGTGCGCCGGGAAGTCTGGTCGGCAGGTAATGACGCCTGAGCACCGGGAGGCCGCGTTGGAGTTGTGGCTGATCTGGCTGATCATCGCGGTGGTGTTCGGCGTCGCGGAGATCTTCACCCTCACCGCCGCTCTCGGTGTGCTCGGGGCCGCCGCGGCCGTGCCAGCCGTGATCGCCGCACTCGGGTTGCCGCTCCCCCTGCAACTGGCCGCCTTCGTGGTCGCGTCCGTCGCCGGTGTGGTGCTCGTGCGGCCGATCGCGTTGCGGCACATGAGCAGGCCCCAGCTCGAGCGGTTCGGGGTCGACGCGCTGGTCGGCAAGCGCGCGTTCGTGGTCCGCGAGGTCAGCGACCGGGACGGGCTCGTGCGCATCGACGGCGAGGAGTGGTCCGCCCGGTCCTTCGACGACGTCACGGTGATCCCGGAAGGCGCCGTCGTCAACGTGATGCGCATCAGCGGCACCACGGCCTACGTCTACCCACAGGAGTGAACATGGAGATCTCCGCAGCACTCGTCGTGACCGTGCTAGTGGTCCTGTTGGTGGTGTTCACCGTCTTCCGCGCGATCCGCATCGTGCCGCAGGCCCGCGCACGCAACGTGGAACGGCTCGGCCGCTACACCAAGACGCTGCAACCGGGCCTGAACTTCGTCATCCCGTTCATCGACCGGGTGTACAACGCGATCGACCTCCGCGAGCAGGTCGTGTCGTTCCAGCCGCAGCCGGTCATCACCGAGGACAACCTGGTCGTCGAGATCGACACGGTGCTGTACTTCCAGGTCACCGATCCGCGCGCGGCCGCGTACGAGATCGCCAACTACCTGCAGGCGGTCGAGCAACTGACGGTCACCACGCTGCGCAACGTGGTCGGCTCGATGGACCTGGAGATGACGCTGACGTCCCGCGACACGATCAACAGCCAGCTGCGCGGCGTCCTCGACGACGCGACCGGCCGGTGGGGCATCCGCGTCAACCGGGTCGAGATCAAGGCGATCGACCCGCCGAAGACCATCAAGGACGCCATGGAGAAGCAGATGCGCGCCGAACGCGACAAGCGCGCCGCGATCCTCGGCGCGGAAGGCCAGCGACAGTCCCAGATCCTGACCGCGGAGGGCGACAAGCAGTCCGCCGTCCTGCGCGCCGAAGGCAACCGGACCGCCCGCATCCTCAAGGCGGAAGGCGAGGCGAAGGCGATCGACGCGGTGTTCCAGGCCGTGCACCGCAACGACCCGGACCCGAAGATGCTGGCGTACCAGTACCTCCAGACGCTGCCGCAGCTGGCACAGGGCCCCAACAACACGTTCTTCGTGATCCCGAGCGAGGTCACGTCCGCGCTGTCGGGGATCTCGAAGGCGTTCACCGAGACCCTGCCGAGGTCCCCGGCGACGCGCGACGTCACACCAGAAGCCGAACTGACCGCGGAAGCCGCCGCCGACGCGGCCCGAGCAGCCGACGCGGCGGCGGAAGCGGTAGCCGACGCAGCGGAAGCCCAGCCCACCCGCACCCCGGACGGCCGCACGCCCTGAAGACGCGTTCACAGCAAGCAATGCCACGAAGGGCCCCTTCGGGACACTCAACGTCCCAAAGGGGCCTTTCGTAACGCGCCCGATGCGATGAAGGACCCCTTCGTTGCGCTCACCGTGATGAAGGACCCCTTCGTAACGCCCGGTGTGACGAAGGACCCCTTCGTTGCGCTCACCGTCATGAAGGACCCCTTCGTCACGCCCGGCGCGATGAAGGGGCCCTTCATGACATCGGGCCACGCCCTGAAAGCGCCTTTCACGGCACGAAGGCCAACCGAGCACGCGGCGGAAGCCGACCGCCAAGGGGCTCCCTGCCATCCCAGAGACCTGCCCCTCCGGCGAGGAGCCCCCGGAGGGCACACCCGCCCGGCGAGGGCAGCCACAAGGAACCCGAGCGAAGACAACGCGAACGACGAAGACAACCGACGATCAGGACTCAACGGACCGAACCACCGGCGCGGTCCGCGTAACACGAGCGGTCAACAGGTTGCCCAGCCAGAAACTCGTCACAAGAGCGACAACCACCAACAACGGCCCCTTCACCTCCGCGGGCAACGCAAGCGGCCGCTGAGCGACGGCGAGCAGGAGCAACACCGGCCCCTGCACCACAAATGCGGGAAACGCACCACGGGCACACGCCGTCGCGAGCGGGCCGCTCCACGTGAAGTGCCGTTGCGCGAGGCCCAGTAGCCACACCGAACCGAACACCACCAGCACACCCTCGACCGCCGCGGTCAGCAAAGCCTGCCAGTGCCACCCGCCCAGGAACTCGTCGACGCCCGACGCGGCCTCGGTGACGCCCAGTGCGAGGGCGGCCACCGGCACCAGGAGCACCGTCGTCGCCGCGATCCGGCCGGACAGCCGGTACACGTGGTCGGGCAGCGCGCGGGCCCACCCGGACCGGGCGGCCGCGATGCCGAGCAGGAACATGCCGAGGCACTGGGGCCACTGCCACAGGTGCAGGTCACCCGGCTGACCGCTGCGGGCCGGGAACACCAGCCTGGTCACGAAACTGCCGACGGCGATACCCCCGGCCGCCAGCACCAGGAGGTACCCGCTCGGTACGCCAAACCGCAGCGGCCACAGCGCGTAGCCGACCGAGTAGATGAACAGCACCAGCGCGAACCACAGCGCGCCGGAGTCGAGCAGCGGGGAGCGTTGCCCGACGAGCGCCCACGGTGTCACGTCGTGGCCTGCCGCGCGGTAGGCGAGCCACACCGACAGCGGCCACACCACCAGCGCCGACACCGCCCACGGCACACCGAGGCGCACCAGCCGGTCCAGCGCGAACGCGCGGCGGCCCTTCCGCGCCGAGGACTCGGGTGTGAACAGGCCGGACACGAAGAAGAACGCGCCGATCACGAACAGGCCGGACGGCCCGATCAGCACGGTGAGCGCCAGTTCGGACCCCGCGGTGAAGGTGGTCTCGTTGACCTCGTCGTAGGCCCAGCCGCCCACCGCCGTGTAGCCCATCAGGGCGTGTGCCCCGATCACCCACGCAACCATCAGCGTGCGCAGGTTGTCCACCTGGGACAGCCGCTGCCCGGTCATGTCTCCCAGAGTAGGCCACCACAATTTCGAACGTTGTCCAGAATGGGTCGACTCTGGTAGAACGTGTTCTAGATCCAGGGAGGTGCGCATGGCCGACGCGCAGGTCTGGGCCGAGTTCTGCCAGGCGTTGGAACGAGCGGGCGAGGTGGTCCTGCGGGACCGGGCACCGGCGACGCCCCTCGACCGGGCCGAGGGCTACCGGTACCTCACCCGCCTCGTGCGCGAGATGCTGTACTCGACGGTCGAGAACGCCGATCCCGACTTCCCGCGCCTGCACGAGCTGGACCGCGTCAAGATCGGCGCCGACAACCCGGACAACGTGTACCTGTCGGCGAACATCCGCGGCGACCGCACGTACCGGATCACCGGCACCCGCGGCACGATCGCCTACTTCTCGATCGGCTCGAAGGCCAACCGGTACGCCAAGGACGGCACGATGGCCTCCACCGGCGAGCTGTCCGACGCCGACCTCGTGGTCGAGCCCGACGGCACCGTCGAGATCATCGCGAGCGCCACCCCGCACGACAAGAACTGGTTGCCGTTGGCCCCCGACTCGACGAGTCTCGTGGTGCGCCAGACCTACCTCGACCGCACCACCGAGGTACCCGGCCGGTGGCGGATCGAGTGCGTCGGCGGGCGCGCCGAGCCCCGCGACCTGTCCCCCGAGTTCCTCACCAAGGCACTGCGCAGGGCGGCGCTGTCCGTGCACGGCACCGCGGCCACCTTCGCGCACTGGACCGAGCTGTTCATGACCCGCCCCAACGAACTGCCGGACTTCGGCCAGGAGATGTTCCAGCGCGCGGGCGGTGACCCCGAGATCTTCTACCTGCACGGCTACTGGACGCTCGAACCCGGCCAGGCGTGGGTGATCGAGACCGAGGTCCCCGACTGCCCGTACTGGAACTTCCAGCTGAGCAACTGGTGGATGGAGTCCCTGGACAACGACCGGCGGATCACCGTCAACAAGCACACCGCCACCCTCGACGACGGCCGCCTCACGATCGTCGTCGCGCCCCGGGACCCCGGCTGGGGCAACTGGATCGACACGTCCGGCCACACCAGCGGCACCGCGCTGCTGCGCTGGCTCGGCGCCGACCACCACCCGATCCCGGACTGCCGCGTCATCGACCTGGAGGCGACATGATCACCGTCGACGACCTGCTCGCCACCGCGAAGGACAAGACCGGGCTCACCGACTACGGCGACGAGTGGTTCACCGAGCCGCTGACCGTGCTGGTCCGCGCGCTGAACGACGAGGCCCGCCTCTCGGAGCTGGGACTCACGCTCACCCGCCGCCGCCTCACCGCCCTGCTCGCGGACCGGCTGCGGCTGCGTCAGCTGCACAAGGACCACCCCGAGGTGCGGGACGAACAGGTGACGGTCGCCGCCGAGATCTGCGGCCTCCCGCGCACCGGTTCGACGCTGCTGCACCGGCTCCTCGCCGCCTCCCGGCACGTCACGTCGACCCTGTCGTGGGAGACGTCCTACCCGCTGCCCTTCCCCGGCGAGGGCCCCGACGCGGCCGAACGCAAGAAACGCGCGCAGGACCGCGCGGCGCTGTTCCTCCGGATGTCACCCGAGTTCGGCGACATCCACACCATCGAGTGGGACGGGCCGGAGGAGGACGTCATCCTGCTCGACCGCACGTTCACCTCGATGAGCTTCGACTCCTTCTACTGGGTGCCCTCGTACGGGACGTGGCTGCGCGCCGCCGACCAGGGCCCCGCCTACCGGGAGCTGCGGGAGTGGCTGCAGGTGCTGCAGTGGCAGGACCCGGCACGCGAAGGTCTGCCGTGGGTGCTGAAGTCGCCGCACCACCTCACCGCCGTGCCGACCGTCCTCGCCGAGTTCCCCGGCTGCAAGATCGTCATGACGCACCGCTCACCCGCCGCGGCCGTGCCGTCGTACGCCTCGATGGTCACCACGATGACCGGCCAGTACAGCGACGAGGCCGACCCCGTCGCCATCGGCCGGTACTGGTCGGACCGGTTCGCGACCACGTTGCGTCAGTTCACCGAGACCCGCCGCGAGCAGCAGGACCGGTTCGTGGACGTGCGGTTCGCCGACGTGGTGGCCGACCCGGTCGCGGCGGCGGAACGGGTCACGGCCGAGCTGGGGCTGCCCGCCGACCGCGCCGCGTTCACCGCGTACGTGGCCCGCGACCGCGAGCAGCGGCACGGCAAGCACACCTACACGGCGGCGGACTTCGGGCTGACAGAAGAAGGACTGGCGCGCGACTTCGCGTTCTACGAGGAGGTCACCTCATGATCCTGGACGGCGAGGTCGTCATCGTGTCGGGTGTCGGCGCGGGACTGGGCGCGAAGCTCGCGGCCCGCGCGGCCGCGGAAGGTGCGAAGGTCGTGATGGCCGCCCGGTCGACGCAGGTGATGGACCAGGTGGCGAAGGAGGTCGCGGCGGCGGGCGGCGAGGCCGTCGGCGTACCGTGCGACGTCCGGAAACCCGAGGACGTGGAACGCGTCGCCGGCACCGCGGTCGAGCGGTACGGCCGGGTGACGGGCCTGGTGAACTCGGCGTACTCGCACCCCGGCTTCCACGATCTCCTCGCCACACCGGACAAGCAGCTGCGCCGCTCGGTGGACATCATCCTGCACGGCGCGCTCGCGATGACCCGCGCGGTGGTGCCGCACATGACCGGCGGCGGCTCGATCGTCAACGTGGGCACCATGTCGACCCGCAAGCCGATGCGCGGCGAGGGCGGCTACGCGGTGGCGAAGGCGGCCATGGGGTGCGCGTCGCAGTACCTGGCGCTGGAACTGGGCGCGCAGGGCATCCGCGTCAACCAGGCGGTACTGGGCTGGCTGGACGGCCCGGGAGTGCGGTTCTACCTGACGATGACCGCCCAACAGCGCGGGATCACCGAACAGGACGTGTACGACGAGATCGCCGCCCGCAA
This sequence comes from Actinophytocola algeriensis, assembly GCF_014203735.1. Classification (GTDB taxonomy): domain Bacteria; phylum Actinomycetota; class Actinomycetes; order Mycobacteriales; family Pseudonocardiaceae; genus Actinophytocola; species Actinophytocola algeriensis. The sequence goes on from NZ_JACHJQ010000006.1 coordinate 348,729, forward strand.
CCCACTGGGCCGCATCCCGACCGACGAGGCGTGCGCGGGCGCGATCCTGTACCTGTTGTCCCGGTACGCGTCCGAGGTGACGGGCGCCGTGCTGGACGTCAACGGCGGGGAGCACATGCCGGTATGAGCCACGTGATCACCTCGGTCAAGGTGGAGATCGCCGCACCTGCGGCGTTCGTGTGGGACGTGCTGACCGACTTCGCCAACTATCCACAGTGGAACCCGTACACGGTGGCGGTGGCGACGACACTGGAGATCGGCACGCCGATCGACCTGACGCTGCCGAACCCCGACGGCTCGGACGGCACGTTCGTGAACCGCGAGTGGGTGCGGGTCGTGGACCCGCCGCACCACCTGCGCTACGACACGGCCGACGAGATGCCCGGCATCTTCGCGGTGCGGGACCAGTGGCTCACCGAGCTGGGCCCGGACCGCTGCGCGTACCACACCACCGACGCGATCAGCGGCAGGTACGCGGACCAGGTCATGGAGTTGACCGGCGCGTGGGTGCAGGCGGGCTTCGACTCGGTGGCCGACGCGCTCAAGGCCCGCGCCGAAGCCCTACACCACGCCCATCTGTCCTAACCGCACCAGCACCGCGTCCGCTGCCTCCGCCGCGGTCAACGTCGTCGTGTCCAGGCGCAGCTCCGGGTGCTCCGGCGGCTCGTACGGCGAGTCGATGCCGGTGAAGTTCGGCAGCTCTCCCCTGCGCGCCTTGGCGTACAGGCCTTTCGGATCCCGTTGTTCCGCGACCACGAGTGGCGTGTCCACGAACACCTCGCAGAACTCGTCCCCCGCCACGATCCCGCGCGCCAGCTCGCGTTCCGCGCGGAACGGCGAGATGAACGACACCAGCACGACCAACCCGGCCTCGACCATCAGGCCGGCGACCTCCGCCACCCGGCGAATGTTCTCCACCCGATCGGCGTCGGTGAACCCGAGATCGGCGTTCAGCCCGTGCCGCACGTTGTCGCCGTCGAGCAGGAACGTGTGCCTGCCCGCCGCATACAGCCGCTGCTCCACCTGGTCCGCGATGGTCGACTTGCCGGCCCCCGACAACCCGGTGAACCACACGACGCAGCCGCGGTGCCCGTTCAGGTCGGCCCGCATCCGCCTGGTCACCGACATCGCCTGCCACCGCACGTTCGCCGCGCGCCGCAACGGGAACCGCACGAGCCCGGCGCCGACCGTCGCGTTCGTCAGCCGGTCGATCACGATGAAGCCGCCGAGGTCCCGGTTGGCGCGGTAGGGATCCAGCACCACCGGCTGGTCGAAGTGGACGTTCCCGACGCCGATCTCGTTGAGGTGCAACGTCCGTGCCGCCAGCCGCGCGCCGGTGTCGACGTCCACGCGGTGCTTCGGCGGGTCCACCGTGAGCCCGACGGTCCGCGCACCCACCTTCGCGAGGTACCGCCTGCCGGGCAGCAACTCCTGCTCCGACAACCAGATCAGGTCCGCCTGCGCCGCGTCCGCCACGCCCGGCGGGTCGGCGGCGGCGAGCACCGCACCGCGGGACACGTCGACGTCGTCGGCCAGCACGACCGTCACCGACTGCCCGGCCTCCGCCTCCTCGAGGTCGCCGTCGAAGGTCATCAGCCGCGCGACCGCGCTCTGCGCGTTCCCCGGCAGCACCCGCACCTCGTCACCGACGCGCACCGTCCCGCCGACCACGAGTCCCGACGCGCCGCGGAAGTCGGGCCCGGGCCGGTTCACCCACCGCACGATCATCCGGAACGGCCCGGAGCCCGCCTCGACCGGCACGGTCTCCAGCCACTCCAGCAGCGTCGGCCCGTCGTACCAGGGTGTCCGTGCCGCGCGGTGGACCACGTTGGACCCGTCGAGCGCCGCGGTGGGCACGCAGGTCACCTCGTCGATGCCGAGGCCGGCCGCGAACTCGCGGTACTCGTCGGCGATCGCGGTGAACCGGGCCCGGTCGAAGTCAACCAGGTCCATCTTGTTCACCGCGAGCACCACCCGCCGGATGCCCAGCAGCGCGACGACGTGGCTGTGCCTGCGGGTCTGGCGCAGCAGCCCGGCACGCGCGTCGGACAGCAGCACCGCGGCGTCCGAGGTGGACGCGCCGGTCACCATGTTCCGCGTGTACTGCTCGTGGCCCGGCGTGTCGGCGACGATGAAACTCCGTGCCGCGGTGGCGAAGTAGCGGTACGCGACGTCGATCGTGATGCCCTGCTCGCGTTCGGCGAGCAGGCCGTCGGTGAGCGAAGCGAAGTCCAGCCCGGACTCGGTGAGCGCGGCGACCTGGTCGCTGTACAGGGTGTGCGTGTCGTAGAGGAGGCGGCCGATCAGCGTGCTCTTGCCGTCGTCGACGCTGCCGCAGGTCAGGAACCGCAGGAGATCCATCTCAGAAGTAACCTTCCCGCTTCTTGCGCTCCATCGACCCGGACTGGTCTCGGTCGATCACCCGGCCCTGCCGTTCCGAGGTCACCGCGGCCTCGGTCTCGGCGACGATCTCCGCCACGGTCGCCGCCGTGCTCTCGACCGCGCCGGTCAGCGGGTAGCAGCCCAGCGTCCGGAACCGCACCGTCCGGAGCGCCGGCTCCTCACCCGGCCCCAGTGGCATGCGGTCGTCATCCACCATGATCAGCGCGCCGTCCCGCTCGACGACCGGTCGCGGCGCCGCGAAGTACAGCGGCACCACGGGAATCCGCTCGCGTTCGACGTACCGCCACACGTCCAGCTCGGTCCAGTTCGACAGCGGGAACACCCGGATGCTCTCGCCCGGCGCGGTGCGCGCGTTGTACAGCCGCCACAGCTCCGGCCGCTGCGCGCGTGGCTCCCACCGGTGGTCGGCCGTGCGGAACGAGAACACGCGTTCCTTGGCCCGCACCGGTTCCTCGTCGCGGCGCGCACCGCCGAACGCGAGGTCGAACCGGTGCTTCTCGAGCGCCTGCCGGAGCCCCTGGGTCTTCCACATGTCCGTGTGCGTCGCGGAGCCGTGGTCGAACGGGTTGATGCCGAGCGCCAGGCACTCCGGGTTGCGGTGGACGATCAGCTCCAGGCCCAGCTCGTCGGCGGTGCGGTCGCGGAAGGCGATCATCTCGCGGAACTTCCAGGTGGTGTCCACGTGCAGCAGCGGGAACGGCGGCTTCGACGGGTGGAACGCCTTGCGCGCGAGGTGCAGCAGGGTCGAGGAGTCCTTGCCGATCGAGTACAGCAGGACCGGGCGCTCGCTCTCGGCGACCGCCTCGCGCAGGATGTCGATGCTCTCCGCCTCGAGCCGGTCGAGATGGGTCAGCATGACTCGATGATAGGGCCATTTTGAACGTTGTCCAGAAGTGAATTGGACAACGTTCGATATGCTGTGGGCGTGGACAGCACCGAACCAACCGCATGGGGTGACGCCGAGGGCCGCCGACGCGACATCCTGCGCTCCGCGGAGAAGCTGCTCGCCGACTCCGGCTACGCCGCGCTGACCATGCGCGCGATCGCCGTCGGCGCCGGCGTCAGTTCCGGCACCGTGTACCAGTACTTCGACGGCAAGGAGGACGTGTTCGTCGCGCTCATGTCGGCCCGGCTGGCGGACATGACGACCACGCTCGACGAGCTGGACCCCGGCGTCGGGATCACCGGGGTGCTGTCCGCGATCCTGCCGCAGGTGCGCGAGCTATGGCGGCTGTTCGGGCGGTCCGCGCAGCAGTGGGAGTCGAAGGTGCTCGCGGGCGGACCGAAGGGCAAGCGGGCCGTCACGTCGGCGACGGTGTTCCGCCGCATGGCGCGCGCACTGGAGAAGGCGCTACGCACGGCGGCCGCCGCGCAGGGAGTCGCGCTGGTCGACCACCCCGCGATGGCCTACTGGGTCTGGGACTCGCTGATCGGCGTCGCCGACGACCTCGTGCACGGCGGTTCGCTGCAGGCACGGGTGTCGGCAGGCCGCCTCGTCGAGTTCGCGACCGAGGCGATCGAGCGCGGCATCGTGGCGCGTTAGTGCTGTGTCCACTTACGTTGGCCGGGGTGGGTTCGTGGTTTGGTCCTCACCGGACGTCCTCGCCGGACGGGCTTTGCCTCCGGCGGGTTTGCCTCCGGCGGCTCCTCGCCGGAGGGGCAGGTCTCTGGGATGGCTCCCCGGGTTGGCATCTTCGGTGGCTTGGCATGGGTCGGTCTGCCTGCCATCCCGTTGTGCCGTGAAAGGCGCTTTCACAGCACACCAACCCCGTCCCGGTACGGCGATCATCGTCGGCTTGGCCGGACCCGGCGGAGGGCCCGGCGGAGGGCCGTGGACACAGCGCTAGCGGCGGCGGTCGTCCTCCTGGCCCGGCGAGTACCGCGCGGCGAGCTGGCCGAAGCCACGCAACCCCGGCCCCATCTCGGGTTCGGCCATCGGCCGGTCCCGCAACGGTGACGGCGCGGCCGACGACCGCGGGACCTCGCGCGCCACCTCTTCGCTCTCCGACCACGTGGACGCCATCAGCACGGCGTAGATCGGCACGGCGAGGGCGATGACCGACAGCACGAAGACCGGGAACAGGAAGGTGAACACTTCGGCACCCTCAGGTGCCGGTGCCGTGTCGCTCATGGTCACCTCGACCGCGGCCATGCCGGTGTAGTGCATGCCGGTCACCGCGAGACCCATCACGAGACCGGCGAGCACGCGCAGCCCGGGGTGCTCGATCAGGACGGTGAACCAGAAGGCGGCGGTGGCGGCGACGACCGCGATGCCGATCGACAACCACACGGCGGCCGGGTCGTAGGTGATCGTGCCCCGCACCCGCACGGCCCACATGCCCGTGTAGTGCATGAGGTTGACGGCCAGGCCGGTGATCAGTCCGCCGAGCAGCAGCCGCCACAGCGAGAAGCGGGTGCGGACGCCGAACACCAGCAACCCGAGGAAGACCGCGGAGATCGACAGGACCGCGGAGATCGCGGTGCGGCCGATGTCGTAGCGCACGGGGCTGCCCGGCGTGTCGAAGCCGAGCATCGCGATGAAGTGCATGAGCCAGATGCCGACACCGCCGATGGACACAGCGGCGAGGACGAGCCAGCCGAGGCGCGGCCGGTCCTCGTCACCCGCGCGTCGCGCCTGCAGCGTGCACGCGAGCCCCACGACGCAACCGACGACCGAGACGAGGTAGGCGAAGAAAGGCAGCCACGAGCCCATGGCGAAGTGATGGACGTGGCCGATGGCAACGGACACAGCGGGGTTCCCCATTTCGAGCTTGGAGCGCATCCCCGACCAGCGCCCGAGTCGCACGCGGAACGACCCTGTCCGCGCACCGAACGTGGATGGAAGTCCACTTTGTTCGGGATGTCAAGAAAGGTGTTGTCCCATAAGCAAAGCGTGACGCCGGTTGATCTGCATGTTGCAGATGGCAACCGGCGTCACGCGAATTACGGAACCCTGTTTCAGGTCGTGGGCAACAGACGGTCGACGAACGAGCGGTACTCCCGCATGGCCAGCCGCAGGTGCTCGGTGTCGGTGTGGCCCCGCCACTCACCGGCGAGCCGCTGCCGGTGCTCGGTGATGGTCCGAACCACCTCGTCGACCACGCCGTCGGCCTCGCGCATGGCCCGCTCCGGGTCGTCGACGAAGTCCGCCTGCAGCTCGCGCCACCGGTCACGGAAACGGGCCACGGCGTCACCGGTGAACAGCTCGGTGTCGTGCCCCGGCGTGGTCTCACGGTCGCGCACGGTGTCGTTGTCGTGCACGGCGTCGTTGTCGAGCACAGTGTCGTTGCCGGGCACGGTGTCCTTGTCGCGCACCATGTCGGTGTCGCGCACCGTGTCAGTGTCCCGCACTCTGTCGTCCGGCGTCATGTCGTGTGCCGGCGCCGTCTCCTGTGCCGGGAACTGTCCGGGTCTGGTGTCCTTGCCGGGTTCGAGGCCGGCCTCGTCGACGGGAAGTGGTTCCGCCGCAAGGGGTTCTCGCGCCTGCACGTTGTCGTTCTCGCGCCGGGCCACGTTGTCGTGGCGTTCGACGTCATGCATGGTGGGCCTCCCGGTCCTGACGGTGGTGGTCGATCTCGGGCGCCCGCTGCTCGGGTACCGCGTCGGCGGGCCCGACCAGTTCGCGGAAGATCTCCCGGTAGTGCACCAGCGCGGTGCGCAGTTCTTCGGTGTCCGCCTGGCCGTCGCGGCCGCGGATCTCGTGCGCGGACCGGTAGCCGTCCACGACACCGGCGTGTTCGACGGACAGGTCGGCGGCCTGCTGGTCGAAGCCCTCCATCGGGTAGCCGCGCTCGCGCATCACGGTGTGCACCAGGTCCTCGGCACCGGCGACGGCCTCACGCGGCGCGTCGACGAAGCGCTCCTGGACCCGCGTCCACTGCTCGACGTAGTGCGCACGTGCCGTGTCCGCCAGCGGACGCAGCGACAGCTTCGCGTGCCTCTTCTCCCGTTCTGCCAGCTCACGCTCGGCGACGCGCCGGTTCTCGGCGGTCTCGAGTCGGTGGTCGTACTCCGGTCCGAACCGGTTGCGCAGCCTGCGGCTGCGAGCCTGTCCGCCCAAGAACCACCCTGCCGCGAACAACACCGCGAGCAGGACGACCACCAGGATGACAATGGCTGCGGTCGACATCACGCGCTCCTTCCTGGGACTACGGGAGGGTGGCCCGCGGGCCTGATCAGGAAACGGCACGACCGCGAGATTGCTCCAACCGGAGCAAGCCGGTCAACTGACTGCGAGTGCTCCGCATCAGACCCGTCACCGGGTGTTCACTCCCGTTCGTCTCCCTATGCTTGCCGCATGGAGTGGTCGTGGCCGCCGCGCGGGCGGTTCGCCGACGCGCTGGTCGCGGGTGCGGTCGGCGCGTTCGTGATCGGGTCGACCGTGGTGTCGGCCACGCACGGCGAGGTCGGGCCGTTCAGCTGGCTGCTGGTGATCACGGCGTCGGCGGTGCTGTACTTCCGGCGCCGCCACCCGGTCGCCGTGGCGGCCTGCACGTTGGCGGCCTGCATGCTGTACTACCCGCTGACCGGTCCTGGCAGCCCGATCATGCTGACGTTCATGGCCGCGATGTTCGGTGCGGGCGAGGCCGGGCTGCTGTGGGCCGCGGCGGGGTTCGGGACGCTGGCGCTCGGGCTGACGGTGGCAGGTGAGGTGCTGAGCGAACGCCGCCACCTCGACGACATCTCCTTCTTCCTGCTGTTCGGCTGGCTCGTCGCGTCCGTCGCGGTCGGTGGTGTGGTGCGGACGCGGCGTGCGTACCTGCGGGAAGCGCAGCGAGCGGCGGCGACCGGTGAGCGGCTGCGGATCGCCCGTGAGCTGCACGACGTGCTCGGGCACGACCTCTCGCTGATCAACGTGCAGGCCGCCGCCGCGCTGCGCCGCGTGGACAAGGGCGACACCGGACCGCAACGCGACGCGCTGGCCGCGGTGAAGGACGCGAGCGGGCGGGCGCTGAAGGAGCTGCGGCGCACCCTCGGCGTGCTTCGGCAGGTCGACGAGGCGGCACCGCTCGCACCCTCGGCCGGGCTCGCGGCACTGCCGGACCTGCTCGACCGGTCCAGGCAGGCCGGGCTCGCCGTGCACGGGGCGGTGACCGGCGAAGCGCGCGCGGTGCCGCCGTCGGTGGACCTCGCCGCGTACCGGATCGTGCAGGAGGCGCTGACGAACGTGACCCGGCACGCGGCCGCGTCGCGGGTGGACGTCCTGGTCGCGTACGGCGATCGTGAGGTGGAGGTGCGGGTGGCCGACGACGGACGCGGACCGGACGGAGACGCGGGCTCCGGCATCGCCGGGATGACCGAGCGGGCCACGGAACTGGGCGGCTCGCTCGAGGCGGGCGCGGGTGCCGACGGCGGCTTCGTCGTGCTGGCCCGGCTGCCCATCGGGGGTGCCGCGTGATCCGCGTGCTGCTGGCCGACGACCAGAACCTCGTCCGTGCGGGCTTCCGGTCCATCTTGGACGGTGAGGACGACATCGAGGTCGTCGGCGAGGCCGGGGACGGCGCCGCCGCCGTACGCGCGGCGCGGTCGCTGCGCCCGGACGTGGTGCTGATGGACGTCCGCATGCCACACCTCGACGGCCTCGCCGCGACGAAGGAGATCATCGAGTCGCTGCTCGACGTGCGGGTGGTGATCCTGACGACCTTCGACCTCGACGAGTACGTCTACGGCGCGCTGCGGGCGGGCGCGAGCGGGTTCCTCGTCAAGGACACCGAACCGGAGGAGCTGCTCCACGGCGTGCGGGTCGTGGCCCGCGGCGACGCGCTGCTCGCGCCGTCGGTGACGCGGCGGCTGATCGCCGAGTTCGCCGGCCGGGTCGAACGCCCGGCGCCCAGCCCCCGGCTCGCGTCGCTGACCGAACGCGAACGCGAGGTGACGACGCTCGTGGCCGCCGGGCTGTCCAACGACGAGATCGCCGCGCGCCTGGTGCTGAGTCCCGCCACGGCCAAGACCCACGTCAGCCGCATCATGACGAAACTCGACGTCCGCGACCGCGCGCAGCTCGTCGTCCTGGCCTACGAGTCGGCGATGGTCACGCCCCGCTGGCTCGGCTGACCCACAACTCCCGGCGTACGTGATCACCCTTAGGGGGCTACTGGAGTCGCGGGTCAGGTGTCCTCCCCAGCCCGACGACGGCAACCCCGGTCGCACGCGAGCCTTCCCGCATGACTTCTCCATCCAGATTCGTCCGCCTGGCAGGCTGGGCAGGGCGGCGGCACTGGCTCGCGCTGGCGCTGTGGGTGCTCGTGCTCGGCGGGATCACCGTCGCGGCGCAGGCCGTCGGCTCCGCCTACCGGGACGACCACTCGTTGCCCGGGACCGAGTCGCAGCAGGTCGCCGACGCGTTCGCCGCACGGGGACAGCAGCCCGACGCCATACAGGTGGTGTTCCAGCGCGACGACGGGATCGCCGGCGCCCGCGCGGGAGCCGACGCCGTGCTGTCCGAAGTGGAGCGTCTGCCGAGGGTGGCGGACGTGCAACCGCTGACCGTGTCCGAGCGCGGTTCGGTCGCGTTCGCGACGGTCACGCTCGACGGCGCCGACGTGCCCGCCGAGGACGTGCGCCGGATCATCGACACCGCCCAGCGGGACGGGGACCTGCGGGTCGAGCTGGGCGGTGACCCGGTCCGCGGTGCCGAGGAGTCCGCGGGCGGGGCGGCGGAGGGCGCGGGCATCCTCGCCGCGCTCGTGATCCTCGTGCTGATGTTCGGGTCGTTCCTCGCCGCGTGCCTGCCGCTCGTCACCGCCGTGTTCGCCGTCGGCAGCACGCTCGGCGTGATCATGCTGGCGAGCCAGTTCACCGCGCTGCCGAGCTACGCGCCACCGCTGATGATGCTCGTCGGGCTCGGTGTCGGCATCGACTACGCGCTGCTGATCTTCGCCAGGTACCGCGGCGAGCTGCACCGCGGCGCCGACCGCGAGGCCGCGGCCCGCACCGCGCTCGACACCGCTGGCCGGTCCGTGCTGTTCGCGGGCTGCACGGTGATGATCGCGCTGCTCGGCCTCCTCGCGCTCGGCCTCGGCTCCCTGCAAGGGGTCGCGCTCGCCGTCACGCTGACCGTGCTGCTCACGATGATCGCGTCGCTGACACTGCTGCCCGCCCTGCTGACCGTGTTCGGCAAGCGTATCGAACGGGCCGTGCGCAAGCGCCCGAACCGCGGCTCCGGCGTGGGATGGCGGCGGTGGAGCGACACCGTGCAGCGCAGGCCGGTGCCTGCGCTCGTCGTGTCGCTCGCCGCGCTCGGTGCGCTGTCCGTGCCCGCGCTGGGCATGCAGCTCGGGTTCGCCGACGCCGGCACCGAGTCGGCGGACGCCACCAGCAGGCAGGCGTACGACCTGCTCGCCGACGGGTTCGGGCCGGGGGTCAACGGGCCGCTCGTCCTCATGTCCGATGGCGGCGGCACCGAGGAGCTGGCCGCCGCGGTCGAGCGCACCGACGGGGTGGCGCGGGTCGGCGAGCCGCAACGGCTGGGCGGTGACCTCGGCATGCTGCTGGCGTTCCCGGACAGCGCGCCGCAGGACACGGCGACGAGCGACCTGGTGACGCGGCTGCGCACGGACGTCCTGCCGCCGCTGGAAGCGCAGACCGGCGCGACGTACCTCGTCGGCGGGTCGACCGCGGCGGCCGACGACTTCGCCGCGGCCGTGGCCGACCGGCTGCCGCTGTTCCTGCTGGTGGTGGTCGGGCTGTCGGCGCTGCTGCTGATGGCGGTGTTCCGGTCGCTGCTGATCCCGCTGAAGGCGGCGGTGCTGAACCTGCTGTCGATCGGCGCGTCGCTCGGGGTGGTGACGCTGGTGTTCGCGCCGACCGGGCCGGTCGAGGCGTTCGTGCCGGTGCTGGTGTTCGCGATCGTGTTCGGGCTGTCGATGGACTACGAGGTGTTCCTCGTCTCCCGCATGCACGAGGAGTGGCGGCGGACCGGTGACGCGACCCGCGCGGTGCGGGAAGGCCTCGCGGCCACCGGCGGCGTGATCACCGCGGCGGCCGCGATCATGATCGTGGTGTTCGGCGCGTTCGTGCTCAGCCCCGACCGGATGCTCCAGCAGTTCGGGCTCGGGCTGGCGGTCGCGGTGCTGGTCGACGCGCTCGTGATCAGGTGTCTCGTGGTGCCCGCGGTCATGCGCCTGTTCGGCGCGCGGGCGTGGTGGCTGCCCCGATGGCTCGACAAAGCGCTGCCCACGGTCGCGCTCGAACCGCCGGAATTGCACGCCAAAACGGTGGAATTCACACGTTCGAACAAAATGGGCTGACTGCTCCGATCGGGTGACTTTCCTTGTGGTTCCGGTGAAAAGTGCCGTCGCGCCGTGGTTCGCTGCTCGTGTAATGTCGGTTCGCCGAATTGTGCGAGCTGGGAGTCGTGGTGGATTTTCTCGACACGGTCACGGACGGCATCGAGAACGCCGTCGGGGCGGTCCTCGCCCCGGTGGCGGACACGGCGGGGGCGGCGGCCGCGACGCTGCGCAGGGAGCTCACACAGACCTGGCTCGGCGTGTTCGGCTCCCCCACACCGCCCGGCGGCACCAACTGGAACGCCTACAGCCACCAGGAGCTGTACGCGATGGTCAGCGGTGACGCCGATCCGGGCCAGGTCGGTGAGCAGTCCGCCGTGCTGGACGGGCTGGGCCGCGGCGCGTACGACGCCGCCGACGAGCTGTCGTCCCGGCGGCAGCAGGTCGCCGAGGTGTGGCAGGGCCAGGCGTCGGGCGCGTTCGACAGCACGCTCGACGAGCACACCTCGGGCGGCACCGCGGTCGCCGAGCACGCATCGGCGCTGTCCACGGCGGTGCTGCGCGCGTCGGAGGCGCTGAGCCGGGCGCAGGCGCGGATGCCAGCACCGGTCGACGTCGGCGCCGCGACCTCGTACGGCGCGCTGGCGGGCGGCACGACGGCGGGCCCCGCGTTCGCGCTCGGTTCCGTGTCGGGCGCGGGCGCGAGCTGGTTCGGCGCGGCACTGCTGGCGGCGAACAAGAAGGCTGAGGCGGTCGAGGTGATGCAGGTCTTCGAGCAGAGCCTCGTCGCCGCCGACCCGCCCGACGCACCCGCGAAGCTCCCGCCGGGTGTGCCGGGTGGGAGTGTTGCGCTCCCGGCGCCGCGCCCTGAGCAGGCGGCCGTCGTGGCCGGTCCGGTCGCCGCCATCCCGAACGTGCGGCCCGCCGCGGCCACCCCGGCCGCTCCCGCGAAGACGGCCTCCTCGGGCCCGGGCACCTTCGCCGCTCCGGTACCGGCCACCGGTTCCGCTGCGGCCGGTGGCGTCCCCGGCACCAGCCCGAGCCAGGCGGTCCAGCCGGTCCAGGCGGTCCAGCCGGTCCAGCCGGTCCAGGCACCCGCACCGGCGACGCAGCCGTCCGGCACCACACCGGCCGCGGCCCTCGCCGTCGGTCATCCGGTCGGCGGCGGGCCGGGTCGAGGCAGCCGCGGAGTTGGCGCAGTCCAGGGCCGCAGCGGGTGGTCGAGTGGCCCGGACGGCCGCGCGAGTGGCCGTCCCGTGGCGTGGCGGGACCTCGTCGGCAGGGGCGCGACACCGGGCCTGCTGACCGACACCGAACGTCCCGCCCGCGCCGCCGCTCAGGGCGCCGCCCCCGCGAACAGCGCTCGCCGCGACGAGGACCGCGAGCACCACAACCGCATGCCGCGCGCCGACAAGCTGTTCACCCTCGACGACAGGACACCACCGCCCGTGATCGGGGCATGAGACGGGGAGCCATCATGTACGTCGACTCCGATGAAGACCCCTCCGGCACGAAGGGTGCGCTGGGCCGCGCGGGCGCGGGTGTGTTCGTCAGTCCCTACGAGCTGAACCGGCAGGCGGACGAGCTGGTCCGGCTGGGCGAGGTCCTGCACGAGCGGGTGGGCCGGGCGGAGGTCCAGCCGCTGCGGCTCGGTTCGTCCCCGCCCGCGCTGTGGTTCGCGGCGAAGCTCGCCCGGCTCACGGGCCCGGACGGCACGCCGACCGTGCTGAGGGAGTGGGCGGACGGGCTCACCAGGCTGGGCGGCGAGACCCGCGCCACGGTGGCCGAGTACCGCACCACCGACGACGACAACGAAGGCAGGTTCACCCGTCTCGGTGAGGCCAGGTGACCCGGTTCGGGCTCGTCGAGCTGGACCTGCTCGCCACCCACGCGGGTGCGGCCATCCCGTACCCGCTGCGTGTCCCGTCGTACGGCCGCGTGCCGGAGGAACGCGACGAGCTGTTCGCCGCGGCCGCCGAGGCTCTGCAGGTACGAGGCCTTGCCGACGCGGACGGACCCGCGGGGCCTGCCGCGGACGTGGTGGCCGCGCTGGCGAGGCGCCGCGGCACCGTGGACCTGGTGGTCCGCGGCCCGGGCGGCGAACGCGGCGCGGTCGCGATGGTCTACGGCAAGCACGCGGTGCTGTGCAAGCAGGACTTCGACGGTGAACAGCTCGTGGACGTGCGCCGCATCCCGCTGAGCGCCGTGGCGACCGCGTTGACGGCACTGGTCCCGGACCTGGTGGCCGCCACCGCGATGCCGGTCCGCCTGCCCGCCGCGGCGACGCTGGTCACGGCGGGCCACCACCACGTGGTGGCAGCACACGGCGGCGACCCTGACGAGCTGGATGCCCTGACAGACCTGGTCAGCGCGGTGGACGGCGGCGGCCAACTGGGTGCGACAGTCACCACGCGAGAAGGCGGCGACGTGAAGGACACGCGCACCGCCCCGGAACTGTGCTGGCTGGACACCCCGTCGGGCCGGGTCCGGGTGACCACTCCACCCGCGCCGGAACCGGACGGGTGGGTCAGCGTGAACCCGTTGTCCCCGAGCACGCTGCGCCAGGCGGCCGAGACGCTGGTCGAAGCACTACGCAGGTGACCCCACCCGGCGCAGCTCACGCACCGGAACACCCCGGCAACGAACCGAAGCGCCACTCGTCAAACACAACGAGCAACCGCCGCGACCCCATCCCTGTGGACGACTACCGCAACACAGCAGAGAACGTCCGCCCGTAAGCCCGCCACGTGCGAACCCGAACCAGAGTCCCCCCAGCGACCCGCCGCACCTCAACCCCTTCGTCCGCACTCACCACCCGAAAAGCACCACGCAGAACCACGGACACCGACTCCTGCCCCATGGTCGGGTCCGACACCGCGACCGTCACCGTCCGGTCGGGTGAGCGTCGCACCAGCACCGACCCCGGCCCGTGGACCGACACCCATCCCGCCCGCTGCCACCCGCCGCCGAACGCGTTGACCCCCACCAGCCCTCGGTGTGACACCGCCTGCACCGCGGGCGTGTTCGCCACCACCCGTGCGGACGTACGCACCGCGCCTTCCGAAGCGTTCGGCACCAACGCGAACGCACACGTCCCCCGCACCACCACCGAGACGACCCGCTTCGTCACCGCGGTGTCCGGGTTGGACACCCGCACCACTCGCTGACTCCGCGTCACCACCGCCTGCTCCACCTCCGGCCGGCCGGACAGGAACACGTAGCCCACCGACGCCCCGGACGTCCGGTTCGCCCACCGCAGCCACTCCCGCGACCCGGTCACCACCACGTCATCGTCGGCAGCCGCGATTCGACTGTCCACTGTGGTCACCGCGTCCGGTGACACTCCGGCGGCCAGCACCACCACCTCGTCGTCGAACAGGAACCACGACTTCGTGGCCCTGGCGTTCGGGTACGCCACGAAGTCGTCGGGTAACAAGCCCGCCTGCTTGTCCACGTACGGCACGTCATCCGACAGCACCATCCCCGCCACACCATACGCCCCCAAGGTGGCGCCACCCGAGAACTCGTTGGTACCACAGGGAAAGTACACGTACTTGTTCTGCAGCGAGGACGACGACGTGAACCCGGCCGCCGGGTTCTCGTACCAGAACCGCCCGTACAGGTCCGGCACCGTCTGACGTTCCTCGGGCAAGGTGGTCACGCCGGAGAGCCGGTACGGTGACACGGTCGTGTAGTAGTCGACCCCGAACGAGTCGGACTGGTCCTGGCCGGACAGGTACAGGTAGTGCGCGCCGTCCCCCTGGAACCAGGGCATCAGGTTCTCACCGTTCATGTACTCGTACTTGCTGATCCGCGACGAGCTCCGCGCCACCGCGAACGCGTACCCCGGCCGCCGGTGCACGGTCCGGTCCATCGCGTTGAACGCCACCGAGCGCGACGGCGGGTTCAGGTCCGCCGCAGGCACAGGAGAAGCCAGCACGTCGAAGTACCGCTGCACGCTGACCGGCGACACGAACACCGAAGCGTCCGCCACCCGCAGGAACTTCACGTACCCCTTGAGCGGCACCGGATCCGACACGTAATCCGCCAGGTCGACGATCGCCTCCACAATGGACGCCACATCGCCGTAGCCCGCGGTCGACCGCGACACCGCGCGCCCCTTGACGACCTCCATCAGCCAACCCTCGAAGATCAGCGGCGCGAACCCGTCGACCACCCATCCCCGCACGACCTCGACGAGCGCGGCGTCACCCGCGTACGCCGTGCCGTCGAGGATCTTCACCGCCTGCACGACCCGTGTCAGCAGCGCCCTGCCGTACGAACCCGTGTAGGCGACGGAGTGGTGCTGGATGAACGACCCGTCGGCGTAGTACCCGTCGGTCACCCCGTGCTGGAGGTCGTACGGGTCGACCGTGGCGAACACCGTCCGCTGGTCGGCGACGGCCTTGGTCACCCTGGCCTCGGCACCGAGCAGCGCGCCCTGCAGGATCCGGTTCGTGGTGATGTCGGCGAGGTTGGCACCGGTGTGGAAGCGGGAGTCGAGGTCGACGTCGCCGTCCTTGCCGTTGCGCAGGTAGGCGTCCATCGACGCCACGTACGTCGACACCAGGTCCGCCGGCGCGTCGAGCAGCAGCAACGCCTTGCTGGCGCTCGTGGAGATGCCGATCTCCCAGTTGAACCAGTTGCCGTAGTAACCGGCGCTCTGGTCGCCGTAGTACGACTCGTGCAGCCACTCGAGGCCGTCCAGCACCCGCTGCCGCACCGCGCTGTCACCGAACAGTGCCGAGCCGGGGGCACGGGTGGCGAGCGCGATCTCGTACAGGTTCTGGAAAGCGCGGTTCAGGTTCGCGTCGCTGGTGCCGAGCGGCAGGCCGGCGAACAGTTCGCCCTCACCGGCGGCGTCCATGTCCGCGAGCCGTGCTCTTGCCGCCTGCACGATCGCGGCGAGTTTCGGCGCGACCTCCTGGCGTGCGTTCGACGAGGCGGTACCGGCGAAGACCTCGATGGTGTTCGTCTTCAGCCGGGCCAGGTCGGTTGCCGGGTCGGCGCTCGCGGGCACCGGTCGAGCCAGTGCGAGCAACCCGGCCGCGGGTACGAGTGACAGGACATGACGGCGTGACAGTTCCATTGGACCCCCGATCAAAGGCCGTTGTGCCCTAGATGGTCGTCGTTCCGGCCCCGTGGATCAAGGAGTGTGCAACGCATCGGCGCATCCGCGATAACAATTGGCTTTTCGTGCCCTCCAGCCGTAACGGCGGCGCGGCGCGGTCCGAAGGACTGCGCATCTCCACGATTGGAGGCGATGACGATGCCGGCCTGGAACCTCCACCGGCCCCGCCGGGACCCCGGAGAAGCTGCCGCCTACCAAGTCCTGCGTGCCGCGCGGTGGCTCAACGACCACATGCGGGCCTACGCGGGCCGCGCACCGATCACCACCGACATGGTGGCCGACCTCGTCGTGATGGCCCGGCACGGCGACCTGGTGCAGATCGCGGTCGACGGCTACCAGAACGGGAGCACCGTCGCGACCTGGCTGGTGCGCGTCACGGAGGCCGGTTTCCACCCGCAGGACCCGGCCGCGAAGCCCGCCGACGCCGTGCTCCGCGGTCTGCGCTACCGGGTGGTGCCGAACCGGATGGGCCGGGAACACCTGTACCGGCACCTGTTGCGGTGCAGCTGGACCGCGCCCGTCAGCCGCCGCTGACCGCGGTGCCCTGGCCGAACGGCACTGCCGCGTCCGCGTGGTGTTCGGCCAGTTGGTCGCGCCACCACGGGGTCTCGACGAAGCCACGCTTCAGTGACAGCAGCTCCACCGACGCATTCCACCCGACCACGCCCGCCATCTTCGCGAGCGTGGCGGTGGTGAACTCGAACAGGCCGCGTGTCGACTCGGCGATCACCTCGCACAGCAAGGAGTTCCCGTCGAGCGTGGCGCCGAGGTAGCGCACGGACGGGTGGCGGACGAGTGCCGCCGCGACCTCGTTCAGCTTCGACGGTTCGACGGTGACCCACATCAGCGTCTCCGCCTCCAGGCCGAGTGCCTGCGCGGGCACGATCGTGAACACGGCCGCGCATCGTTCGCCGATCATGCGCTCGAACCGGCGCCGCACGGTCGACTCGTTGAGGTCCAGAGCACCCGCGATGGTCTTGAAGCCCGCGCGGCCGTCGTCCCGCAGGTGGTCGAGGATCGCCCAGTCGACCTTGTCGAAGTGGTCCGGCGAGCACAGCGGCACCTCGGGTGGCAGCGCGTCACGGTCGTCGAGCAGCTGCTTGTACCAGTCGTGGGACACCTTGTAGACGTGCAGCAGCAGGTCGCTGTACCACCGCTGCACGCCGTCGATCTGCTGCAGCTCCAGCATGGTCTTCGGGTAGCGGGTAGGCCCCGAGTTGACCACCAGCTCGATGCCGATGTCGTACGAGCCGGTGATCAGCGACGCCCACCGCACGTCCGGGCGGGCGACCAGCTGCTCGGCCACGTCGAGCTGCGTGCCGGGCCGGCAGCCGATGCGGGTGAAGAACGTCTCCACGGGGCCGGTGCTGCCGAGGCTCGGCAGCACCGCCACCTTCAGGAGGTTGTCGGCCACGAGCTGCTGGGCACGCCGCGCGACCGTCGGCACCGACGTCTCGCACAGCGCGGCGATCGACGTCCAGCTGGCGCGCCCGTCACTCTGCAGCGCGATGATGATCTGGCGGTCGAGGTCGTCGAGAGGCCTCATGTGCTTCGGATGACTCCCGCCAGGAACTCGCGCACCACCTTCGTCCACGCCTCGGCCTCCTCGATCTGCGGCGAGTGGCCCGACTTCTCGAACACCACCAGCCGCGAGCCGGGGATCAGACTAGCGATCAGCTCACTGCACGCCACCGGCGTGATCCAGTCCGTGCGGCCGACCGTGATCAGCGTGGGGGCCGTGACCTGCGGCAGCACCGGCTTCAGGTCGTAGTTCGGGATGTTGACCTGGAACGCGTAGTTGTGCGCCTCGTACCGGTACGGGGTGGCCGCGACCTTCTTCTCGACCGCCTCGGGGTCGTACACGTAGTCGTACAGCGGCAGGATCTCCCGCCAGCAGTCCCGCAGGTCGTCGTCGTCGCGGACGGTGCCCGCGAAGATCCGGTCCAGCTTCTCGCGGTCGATCTCCACCCGGGTGTTGGCGAGCGCGTTGGCCAGCGCCTTCTCCTCGTGCGAGTTGTCCGGCGAGGTGTCGCGCAGCACCATGGCCCGCACGCGGCCGGGGTAGCGGGTGGCGTACTCCATCGCCATGAACCCGCCGTACGAGCCACCCGCCATGATGACCTGCTCGGCGCCGATCCACTGGCGCAGACCGTCGATGTCGGCGGCCCACTGCTCGTGGCTGAACGTGCCGTTGCCCTCGCTCTGCCCGGAACCGCGGGCGTCGAAGACCACGACCCGGTAGGTGTCGGCGAGCCTGCCGAAGCTCGCGCGCGGCTCGGCCCGCGAGCCAAGCCCCGGCGCGCCGTGGTGTGCGATCAGTACCGGTGCGCCCTCGGGGCCGAGCACCTCGACCGCGAGCCGGTTGCCGTTGATCTCCACCATCCGCGCCTCGGTGGTGGCGGCGGCGAACTCTGGCGACACGTCGTTCACGGAAACTCCTCAGACGGGGATGACGCAGTGGTCGAGGCTGCGCGGGTACGAGGTGAGCGGGCGGGAGCCGTCCTCGGTGACGAGCATGGAGTCCGAGATCCGGTAGCCCGCGTGGCCGGGGACGTAGATGCCCGGCTCGTTGGACACGATCATCCCGGGCTCGAGCACGGTCGCGTCGCCGTCCTCCAGCCACGGCGGCTCGTGCATGCCGAGGCCGATGCCGTGGCCCTGCCGGTGCCGCAGGTAGCGGCCCAGCCCGGCCTCCTTGACGACCGCGAGGCAGGCCTCGTTGGCAGAACGGCACTCCGCGCCCGGCTTGATCGCGTGCCCGCCGACCTCCTGTGCCAGGCGGATGGTCTCGTGGTAGCGGCGCTGCTCGTCGGTCGGCTCGCCGAGCACGAACGTCCGCTCCCCCTCGACGAACCGGCCGCCGACCGCGCAGCCGAGCGACAACATGAACGTGTCACCGGGCCGCAGCCGGTAGCTCGACGGCAGGCCGTGCGGGTAGGAGGAGTTGGCACCCGCGTACACGAGCCCGCCGGCGAGGAAGGACACCACGACGACGTCGGTGTGCTCGCCGTACATGGTCGAGGTGCCGACGCGCCCGACGTGCGTGGCCAGCTCGGCCTCGCTGGGCAGCGCGGCGCCGGTGGCGAGCGCGTCGGTGACCAGCTTGACGCCCTCGGTCAGCATGACGTCGGTGATGCGGGCGGCCTCCTGGTGCAGCACGACCTCGCCGGGCTCCTTGACGTACCTGGCGACCGTGACGAGGTCGGTCGGCACCAGTTCCGCGGTGGACAGTGCGGCCGCGGCGGCACTGAGCCGCGCGTAGGTCATCGACGTGGTGTGCCCTGCCTTGCGCCGTCCCGCGCCGACCGCGCCCGCGAGCACCGCGAACGGCGGCACCACACCCGGGTACTCGGGGTAGGACACCAGATCCGCGACCGCGTGCTGCGCCTCGGCGTGTTCACGTTCCAGCTCGGGCAGCAGCAGGGTGGCGCCGCCGTCGGCGGGCAGCCACACCGCGACCGGTCGCTCGCACGGGTGGTGGAAGAACCCGGTCAGGTAGGCGACGTCCTCCGGGTCGTCGGTGAGGACCGCGTCGAGCCCGGCCTCGGTGGCACGGGCACGCACCCGGTCCTGGACACGCTCGAAGAACGCGCGGTCCAGTCTTTGCGAGAAGGTCACTTGTTCCGCCTTGGGTTACGGGCGTCGTTGTACGCGGTGGAGAGCAGCGTCGACGCCAGCACGAGCAGGAAGATGGCGAGTGAGGGGAACAGCGGCAGCCACCACGCGGTGGACATCGCGCCGGCCTGCTGCGCCTCGTAGAGGATCCGGCCCCACGACCACGTGTTCGGGTCGCCGAGGCCGAGGAAGGCCAGGCCCGCGGCGGACAGGACCGCCCGCGAGGAGGTCAGCACGACCGACACCAGCACCAGCGGCATCACCGCGGGCACCACGTGCCGCCGGATGATCCACACCGGTGAGCCCGTCATCAGCCGCGCGGCGTCCACATAGGGCAGTCGCACCACGGAAAGCGCCTGCGAGCGCACGACCCTCGTCACCTCGGGCCACGAGAACGCGGCGATCACGAGGATGATCGTCATCGTGCTCGGGCCGACGAGGGCGGCGACGAGGATCATCAGCGGCAGGATCGGCAGCGACAGCGTGAGGTCCACGACCACGCTGATCACCGCGTCGACCCGGCGGAAGTACGCGCCGATCACCGCGAGCAGCGTGCCGAACACGATCGCGATCAGCGACGCGGCCGCCGCGACGAGCAGGCTCTGCTGCGCACCCCACACGACCTCGGCGAACACGTCGAGCCCGAGGCTGTCCGTGCCGAACCAGTGCGCACCGGACGGCGGCGCGAGCACCGTGTCGCCGTAGCCCGCCGGGTAGTCCGCGAGCAGCGGTGCGGCGATCGCCGCGATCACCAGCAGCACCAGCACGGCGAGGGCCGCCACGCCGAGCGGCTCGCGCCGGAACCGCCGCCACGTCAGCCGCGCCGCCCTGGGTGGCGCGTCGACGGACACCGCCTCGGCCTGTTGTGCCTGCGGAGTTGTCATGGTCACGAGGCCGCCTTCACGCGTGGGTCGAGGATGCCGTAGGCGATGTCGGTGATCATGTTCACGGCCACCACGGTCACCGCGAGCAGCAGGAACGCACCCTGTAGCACCGGGAAGTCCAGCTGTGTGACCGCTTCGTAGATGCCGCGGCCGATGCCCGGGTAGGCGTACACGGTCTCGATCAGCACCGCGCCACCGACGACGAACCCGAGTTGCAGGCCGACGAGCGTGGTGGTGGGCAGCAACGCGTTGCGCAGCGCGTGCTTCCACAGCACCCGCCTGGCGGGCAGGCCGTTGGCGTTGGCCAGCACCACGTAGTCCTCGCCGAGCGCGTCGATCAGCGACGACCGCATGGTGAGCACGTACGCACCGAGCTGGGCGAACACCAGCGACAGGCACGGCAGCACGAGGTGCGAGATCACCGACAGGTACCACTCGCCGCCGTACGTGCCGTCGGTGTACGCACCACCGATCGGGAACCAGTTCAGCTGCAGCCCGAAGACGTACAGCAGCAGGATCCCGAGGCTCGGCACGAACAACGACTGCCCGGTCACGGCGACGATCTGCACGAACCGGTCCCACAGCCCGCCCCGCCGGGACGCGGCGAGCACCCCCAGCGGGATGCCGACGACGACCGTCACCAGCAGCGACGACGCGGCGAGCAGCAGTGTCCACGGCAGCCGTTCCATCAGGACGGTCGTGACCTCGGTGTTCTGGTGGAACGAGATGCCGAGGTTTCCTTGCAGCAGCTGCCACAGGTACTTCACGTACTGGACGGGCAGCGACTCCTCGAGGCCGTACTGCGTGAGCAGGGCCGCCCGGGTCTCGCGTGTCATGTTCGGGTTCGCCACGGCCAGCGCCGGGTCCCCCGGCAGCAGCCGGAGGAGCAGGAACGTGACCGTCACGGCGAACCAGAGCGTGAGCAGGCCGCGGCCGACCCGCTTGAGCACGAACAAGAACAGCGACATCCGGGCGGCCCCTGCCTTACTGCGACTCGGACTTGGTCGCCGAGGCGACCGAGATCGGGTTGACGATGGACAGCAGCTCCGACGGCTTCACGACGAACCCGCTCCAGTCGCTGCGGTGCGCCACGTACAGGTTCTGCGTGTACATGACGTTGTCGTACACGTTGTCCCGCACGACCTTCGCCGCCTTCTGCAGCAGCGGCTTCTGCTCGTCGCGCTCGAACGTGACCCGCGCCTGCTCGATCAAGGACGACAGCTCCGGGTCGTCCACATAGGAGTAGTTGATCACGCCGCCCGGCAGGTAGGTCAACGCCATGTTGGTCGCCGGGTCGTCCATGATCGCGAAGTTGCCCGCGTAGATGTCGAAGTCACCCGCGTCGGTCTTCGCCAGGTACGTGTTCCGTTCCAGGCCCTGCAGCTCGATGGTGACGCCCGCCTTGGCCGCGCCGTCCTTCACGAGCGTCGCCCACTGCGTGGTCACCGGGTCCTGCAGCGAGTAGATCAGCCGGAACTTCAGCGATCCGTCGGTCTTGTACCCGGCGTCGGTCAGCAGCTGCTTCGACTTCTCCGGGTCGAACTCGTACTCCTTGATCGAGTCGTCGTGGTAGTCCTTCAGCACCGGCATGATCGGGCTGGACCCGGTCGACACCGCCTGGTCGGCCAGCACGACCTTGCGGATCGCGTTGTAGTCCACCGCGTACGCGAGCGCCTGCCGGACCTCCTTCTTCGCGAGGTCCGGCTTGTTCATGTTGTACGTCATGTGCGCGTAGCCGAGGCCGGGGATCTCCTCGACCGTGATGCCCTGCGTGCCCTGCAGACCCTTGACCTGCGCGGGCGGCAACGCGTTCGCGATGACGTCCACGTCGCCGTTCTTCAGGCCCAGGATCTCGGTGTTCACGTCCGGGTACACGCGGTAGACCACCTTGGCGGCCTTGGGCTTGCCACCGTCGACCAGCGGGTAGTTGTCGACCCGCTCCATCGTGTAGCTCTGGCCGCGCTGCACCTCGGTGAGCACGTACGGCCCGGCCGACACCCAGCCGCCGTCCTTCCCGTCGTTCGCGAACGTCGCGACCGAACCCGCGGGCTCGAACACGTGCTGGGGCACGACGTTGCCCCAGAACCCGACCTCCGGGACGACCGTCGAGTCCGGTGCGCTCAGCTTCAGCTCGACCCGGGTGTCGGACACCGCGGTCGCCGACTCGAAGTTGGTCAGCTGGCCGGTCAGCGTGCCGGCCGGCTTGTCCCGCTTCACCGCGTTGAGCGAGTACGCGACATCCTTCGCGGTCAGCGGCGTGCCGTCCGACCACTTCATGCCGGACCGGATCTCGTAGTAACCGGTGGTGTCGTCGACGTAGCCCCACTTCTCCGCCAGCTCGGGCGCCTTCTCGCCGTCCGGGCCGATCGAGAGCAGGTGCGGGTACATCAGGTTGGTGATCCAGTAGTCACTGCGGCTGTTGCCGACGAACGGGTTGTAGTTGACCACGTCGGTGGTGGTCGCGATGGTGAGCGTGGCGTCGGTGACCGCCGCTCCGCCCCCACCGCCTTCGGTGGGAGCGCTCGGCGCACAGGCCGCGAACGTGGCGATGCTGACCGCCGCGGCTGTGACCGCAATGGCCGCGGTCCGTCGTGGACGTGACGTCAAACCCAGACCTCCTTGAGGACTCGTAGCGTGTTACCCCCGATGACCTTGCGGATGTCGTCGTCGCTGTACTGGTGCTTGACCAGCCAGCCGATGATGTTGAAGAAGCCCTCCGCCGGGTTCTCCAGGCCGTCCACGTACTCGACCTTCGGGAACTCGACGCCGCCGTGCGCCTGCCCGAGGGACAGGTTCGCGGCGAAGGTGTCGTGCAGGCCGACGTGGTCGCCGAACAGGGTGTCCGGGCCGAAGCTCACGTGGTCGATGCCGACCAGCTCGACGCAGTAGGTGAAGTGGTCCATCACGGAGTCGAGCGAGTGCCGGATGTGGTCGCGCGACAACGTGGTGTGCGGGGCCGCCTCGATGCCGATCACACCGCCGCGCTCGGCGCACGCCCTGATCGTCTCGTCGTCCTTCATCCGGTTCGTCGGCCAGACGGTCCGCGAACCGGCGTGGGTGATGAACACCGGCGTCTTCGACTTCTTGATCACGTCGAGGCCGGTGCGGTCACCCGAGTGCGAGATGTCGATGGCGATGCCGAGCTTGTTCATCCGCTCCACGGCACGGTCGCCGAGGTAGGTGAGGCCGCCGTCGCCGCGCTCCTTCAGGCCGCCGCCCAGCAGGTTCGCCTCGGAGTAGGCGATGCCCATCTGCCGCACACCGAAGCCGTACAGCACGTCGAGCCGGTCGATCTCGTTCTCGATCGGGGTCGCCGCCTCGAGCGCGAAGATGTGGGCGACGCGGCCGGTCTCGGCCGCGTACTCGATGTCCTTGACCGACTCCGCCTTGATGACGAAGTCCTGGTGGGCCAGGTCGGCCATCCGGACACCGAGGTCGAACAGGACGTCCTGGTACTTCCATCCCGCGTCGGAGCTGATGCAGCAGGTGCCGTCCATGCCGTTGTCGAACACGGCGGTCAGGCCCGAGCGGGACAGGCCCTCGTAGCCCGTCGGCTCACGGCCGTTGCGGATGTGCTCGCGCAGGTCGGACATGTCCTCGGGGAACACCTGCACGTGCTCGTGCAGCGAGATCACCGTCTCCTCGGTGAGGAGCCGCCTGGTCCGCTCCTCCTGCTCGGCGGAGAGTTCGAGGCCCGCGTAGGCAGGCACGCGGCCGACCTGCTTGGCGTAGGTGAACTCTCGGTAGTCCTTTCCGGACTCCAGGTACTCGTAGGCCGTGTAGCCGGTGTAGCGGGAAGCGGGCTCCAGCACGCTGCCACTCCTGTCTCCGCGTGGTGTGCGGTACCAGTTGACTGTCTCCTGTGGAATGCCGCAGAGTGTCATCAATATCCGGCATGCTTGTCAATGCATGTGTCAGAACTCGGCGTGATTGGCCCTAAGATGAAACTTATCGGCAACGCCTCTCGTGTGAGGATGGTGTGGTGAACAGTCCTCCCGACGCCCTGCGGGTCCGCGGCCTGTCTGTTTCGTTCCAGATGGACCAGGGCCCGGTGGAAGCGGTCCGCCACGTCGACCTCGATGTCCCACGTGGACAGCTGGTCGCGCTGCTCGGCGAGTCCGGCTCCGGCAAGTCGGTGACCGCGCGCGCCGTGATGGGTCTCGCCGGTCCCGGCGCGACGGTCGCGGCCGACGAGATCACCGTCGCGGGCACCGACCTGCGCACGGCTACCCCGCGCAGGCTGCGCGAACTGCGCGGCACGCGGATGAGCCTCGTGCTGCAGGACGCCCTGTCCGCGCTCAACCCCGTCCTGACGATCGGCGACCAGCTCGGCGAGCTCTTCCGGGTCCACAGTGGAGCGTCGAAGAAGGTCGCGCGCGCCAAGGCCGCCGACCTGCTCGGCGTGGTCGGGATCCCCGCACCCGCCAGGCGGATCGGCGACTACCCGCACCAGTTCTCCGGCGGCATGCGGCAGCGCATCCTGATCGCGATGGCCATCGCGCTGGAGCCGGAGCTGCTGATCGCGGACGAACCGACGACGGCACTCGACGTGACCGTCCAGGCACAGATCCTGGACCTGCTGGGGTCACTGCGGACACAGCTCGACATGGGTGTCCTGCTGATCACCCACGACCTGGCGGTGGTCAGCGAGGTCGCCGACCGGCTCGCGGTGATGTACGCGGGGCGGGTCGTGGAGGCGGGCGACGCCGACACCGTCCTGTCGCGACCGTCCCACCCGTACACGGAGGCGCTGCTGAGGTCGGTGCCGCAGCTGGAACACCACGGCGCCGACCTGTTCACGATCCCCGGCTCGCCACCCAACCCGGCGCGGGTGCCGTCGGGGTGTCCGTTCCACCCGCGGTGCCACCGCGTCGTCGAGCGGTGTTCGTCGGTTCGGCCGGAGCTGGTGCCGTTGGCCGGCCGCACCGTGGCCTGCCACCAGTCGGAGGTGATGCTCGGTGTCTGAGCACGTGCTGGTTGCCGATGCCCTGGTCCGCAGGTACTCGGTCGGGTCGCTGCTGCGGCGGGGGCACGTGTCGGCGGTCGACGGGGTGAGCCTGTCGCTGCGGCGCGGTGAGGTGCTGGGCATCGTCGGCGAGTCCGGGTGCGGCAAGTCGACACTCGCGCGGATGCTGGTCGGGCTGGAGCACCCCGACGGCGGACGGCTGGTGTACGACGGTACGGAGGTGACGTCGGGTGGGCGGGCTCGTCTGCGCGGTGGGGTGCAGATGATCTTCCAGGACCCGTACGCGTCGCTGGATCCGCGGATGACGGTGCTCGACATCGTCGCCGAGCCGCTGGCCGCCACCGGGTCGGGAACGCGTGCGTCCCGGCGGGAGCGGGTGGCGTCACTGCTGGAGCTGGTCGGGCTGGCGCCGGAGTTGATGAACCGGTATCCGCACCAGTTCTCCGGTGGGCAGCGGCAGCGGATCGGGATCGCCAGGGCGCTGGCCCTCGACCCCGCGGTGCTGATCGCGGACGAGCCCGTGTCCGCCTTGGACGTCTCCGTGCAGGCTCAGGTGATCAACCTGCTCGCCGACCTGCGGAAGCGGCTCGACGTCGCGATCGTGTTCATCGCGCACGACCTGTCCGTGGTGCGGCATCTGGCGGACCGGGTGGCGGTGATGTACCTCGGGCGGATCGCGGAGGTCGGGACCACGGACCGGATCTACGAGTCGCCCACCAATCCCTACACGCAGGCCCTGTTGTCGGCGGTGCCTTCCTCGGACCGGGCCGCACGGGGGCGGCTGGCTCGGCGCCGGGTGCTGACCGGGGAACCGCCTTCACCCATCGACCCGCCTTCCGGGTGCCGGTTCAACCCGCGGTGCTGGCTCGCGCAGGACCGCTGCCGCACGGTAACCCCGGCACTGCGCGAAGTCGACGGCAGGCTGACCGCGTGCCACTTCGCGGAGGACGCGAAGCACGGAGGAAAGTAGGAGGAAAGTGGCGGCGGCGATCATGCCGCCCATGACCGACTTCACCGTCTCGCCACCCGACCTGACCGGTTTCAGCGACCAGATCGGCGGCATCGGCGAGTTCTACTCGTCCGTCGGCGGGCAGGCCGCCGAACTCAGCCTGGGACTGTCCACCCTGCCGGTGCCCATGGGGACCAACGGACAGCTCTCCGGCGTGCTGGCGCTGTTCCTCGACGACTTCGTCGCGCTCGTCGGGGCCGAACGCGACGCCGCGACGCGGCTCGCGGGCGGGCTGGGTGACACCGGGCAGGCACTGGCCGAGGTGGCCCACGCCTACCGGGAACAGGACGACGCGGCCAAGCGCCGCATCGAGGAGGCAGGCGCGTCCGAGGAGGACCAGGCCGTCGACGACGCGATCGAGGAGGGGGAACCGAACGTCGACTGGCGCTCCCGGCTCAGCGGCGACGACGTCTTCTCCGGCATCGGGTTCGAGCCGCCGAAGATGACCTACGAGGGCCAGTTCGGCGAGCTGAACGCGCTGGCGCCGCCCGCCCTGTCCAGCGACGCGGCGGGCGGCACGACACCCGGCGAGCCGGAAGGCCTGACCGAGGAGCAGGCCGACCCGGAGGGGCCGACCGAGGAACCGAACGAGCCGGCAGGCCTGACCGAGGAACCGAACGACGCCGAGCCGGTGGAGGCCGGTGGTCAGCAGAGCCGGTGACCGGCACCGCGTCAGGTGCAGGCCACGCGGAGCGCGTCGAGGCGTTCGGTGTTGCGCCGCACCCAGCGGGCGACCACACCGGCGTCGTCCAGGCGTTCCTTCTGCACCTGCAGGTACGAGTCGGCGAGGCCCAGCAACGACGCCTTCACGTCCTCGTCTGCCACGTCGCCCGCCAGCTCGCGCAGCCTGCGTTCCTTGTCCTCGGCCCGTTCCCGCAGCCGCTCCTGGTCGACCAGCGGGTTGAGGTCGGCCAGGCCGAGTGCCTCCGCGCACACCGACGCCCGGTCCGCGACCGCGCCTGCCTCGTCGACCGCCTCACCGACCTCGGCACAACCCGCCACGACCAGCACCGTTGCCAGCGCCACGCACACTCCCCGTATCCCCATGCACAAAATCTAGCTGGCCGTCGTTTACCCGTGCGGGTGATCGGGTAGCCCGATCTTGCCCGGAACGGAAGCAGGGCCGTTCTGGTGCTACAGGACCGGACCCGTCGAACGTGCCCTCGCAATTCGATGGGGTCCGGTCCTCCTTTCCGCCTCCCCGGCATTCCCGAGGCAACGGCTCGCTCAGACGCGGTGGTACGGGTTCCCGCTGATCATCCGGACCGTGAAGCCGTCCGTCGTGTTGCTCATCGCCACGTGGTCGCACAGTTGGTGGGTGAGCCACAGGCCCAGCCCGCCGATCGGGGCGTGCGCGGCGGCGCGCAGTCCGGCGAACGGGTCGACGGGGCCCTTGCCGCGGTCGGTCACCGTCACCACGACGCGGTCCGGGCCCGCCCAGAAGCGGACCAGCACCGGCGGACCGCCGTGGCTCATCGCGTTCGTGACGGTCTCCGTCACCGCGATCCGCAGGTCGACCAGTCTGTCGGCGGACAGCACCCCGTCGCTGACCCGTCCGAGTGCCGCCCGCGCGTCGGCGGGGCTCGGGTCGGCCAGCTCGACGGTGGGTGCCGTGAGCTGCAGCGGGTCGGGCGGCGTTGGCCGGTCGCGGCGCAGGAACAGGTCGGGCTCGACGTAGTCCGGGCTGGTCAGGTGCCGGTCACCGGGAGCGGCCACGTTCGGGTGGGTGCGGGCCACGTCGGCCAGCACCTCGGCCGGGGTGCTGCGGGTGTCGTAGGTACACATGCTCCACAGCGGGTAGTCGTCGTACGCGTCGTTGATCGCCGACTCGTACCGGGCCCACCAGTCCCACGTCACGCCCAGCGTGTCGGGCGGCAGCTCACCCACGACGCGGATCTGGCCGGCGCCCGCGCGGGTGTGCTCGGCGAACAGGTCGCGGTAGGCGCGGATCGCGCCGGCCGGGCGGACGTACAGGTCGCCGCCGGAGTTGAACACCACCGGTGTGTCGTCGCCGAGCGCCTCGCGGACCAGCGCGGCGTTGGGCTCGCTCAACGAGACGATCGTCGGCTCCCCCGCCGCCACCCCACCCTGGACGAACGGGAGGACGACGGCGAGCAGCTCCTCGTCGCTGCCGTAGTAGACGGCCTCGTGGAAGTACCCGGTGCGCCCAGCGGGCGCCCCGGTCCTCATAAACCGTCCTCATGGCGCACGCCGTCCAGGATCGCACCAATGCGCGCCCCGCGGTTGACGGGGGGTTCAGCCCCACGTGGGGCGCGGTCCACGCCGACTGCCTGTATCACGGCGCCGCCACCCTCATCCATCTCCACGAAGGTGGTCGAAGCGCTGCCACGCGGGAGTGGCGTGGCGGGACGAGAGGTGAGAACCATGCCCGGTCAGCACAGGACAGTGGATCAGGTCCCGGCAGGTGAGTTGTGGAAACCCGCCTTCTGGAAGGACGCCGCCGAACGCGCCGTCCGCACGACGGCACAGATCATGGTGGCGTTGATCCTCGCGGCGGGCACCGGCCTCCTCGACACCGACTGGCTCGCGTACCTGTCCTCGGCCGCGATGGCCGGGCTGCTGTCGGTGCTCACCTCCGTCGCGAGCGAGATGAAGTCGCCGGACGGAACGGCATCGCTGGTGTCCCAGCCGTCTCCGCCGAGCCCTGCCGTACCGCCCCGGTGACGTCCGTCATCGCGCGGTACCTGGGAACTCCCCCTGCCTCAGCCCACGCGGGCCAGGCGGCGCCTGCGGAGGAAGACGGTGATCGCCAGCGCCACGACGGCCACCGCGACCGGGATGGCCACCATGGTGACCGTGGACATGCCGGCCGGGGCCGGCGGCGGTGTCGTGGCGACCGGGGGCAGCTCCGCCGACGTGACCGTCACGGTCTTGGTCGCCGCCGACGGGTGGGTGGCCGTGACCGTCACGGTCCAGTCACCCGTCGGCAGGGGGTCCTTCGCCTGGTAGAAGGCCTGGCCCTCGGCGGACGCGCGCAGCTGGACCGGGCCGACGACCTCGCCGTCCGACGAGGAGACGGCCGTGTAGGTCATGCGGACCTCGCCCGGTACGGCGTGGCCGTCGCGGACGTAGGTCACGGTCGCGGTGACGCCCTGGCCGCCGTCACTGCGCACGTCGAGCTGGATCGGGCCGCCGTGGGCCCACGCGGGGGCCGCGCCGAGCAGGACGGCGGTCAGCAGGGTGGCCGCGACCACCAGGAGTCTGCGGATCATCGAAATCTCCGTTCCTGGAGACCCTTGGCTTCAGCCGTGGGGAGGAATCGAGTGTCTTGGCAGTGACACGCATTGGCGGTGCGCCTGGTGTACAACCGGGCGTTGGAGGCACGCACGACCCGCTCAACATCGTGTGGTCCCGACCGCTGCCGGACGGCGCTGAGCCGTCCACAGTCACCGTGTCCCGTGATTCGGCCGGACGCTGGTTCGTGTCGATGCTGGTCGAAACCACCAACCCCCGCCACGAACGGCGCGACAGCTACCGGCTTGCTCAATTGTGTCCATGTCCTTCCGGTTCGCCGTCCGGGGTGAAGGCCTCGCCACCCGGCTCGGACTGCAGGTACACGTGCTGGTGGCCGTAGCCCGCGTCGACGTTGATCTGGTCGAGCTGCGTGGCGCCGACCGACCACGTGGTCACCGCGAGGTCGCGTTGCCGCGTCGCCAGGTCGTGGTTGCCCTGCTGGTGGGCGGTGACCGCGAGGGCGAGCTGGTCGATCGCGGTCGCGAGGCTGCCGCGGGCCACGTTGGTGGCGGTGGTGCCCGACGGCGGGTCGTCGAACGAGGCAGCGGCCGCTTCGACGGCCCGCTGCCACGCGGTCGCGTCCCCCTCGTGCCCGGCCAGCCCTTCGACGACGGGCGCGAGGTCGTCCGCGGTGGTGCGGGCCAGGTCGGTCAGTTCCTTGATCTGCACCTTGTCGCGGGCGGCGTCCGAGGCTCGGATGTCCGCCGCCATCTGGGCTTCCTCGCTGGGTTTGCCGACGAGGTAGCCGCCGACCCCGAACACCACGGCGCCCACCACGAACGCCAGTACGGCGGGCAGGACCCGACGCCACAGCGGCGTCTCCTCCTGCTGTTCGCCGAGGCGGAACGATCGGGCGCGGCGCCGGGCGGACGCCGTGGTGCGGGGGTTCATCGCGTCTCCTCCATCAATTCAGTCTGGCGATCACGTCGTCGGTGTCCCTGGCGAGCACGTCCCGCACCTCCGCGACCTTGACCTTCTGCGGGTCGGTCGCGAGGGTCCGGAACTCACGCAGCAGCTTGACGGCCTTGGCGTCGTTGCCCTTCGCCTCGGCCTGCCGCGCCTTCGTCAGCTTCTCCTGCAGCGACTTCTGGGTGGCCTGGTTGAGCCAGCCCACCGCCTTGAACCGGTCGATCAGGTTCGAGATGTCGCGGGTGGAGGTGCCGACGCCGAACGTGACCGTCTGGGCGGTGCGGTTGCCCGCGCCGTCGGTGGCGGTGACGGTCAGCGTGTGCGTGCCGAGCGGCAGCGTGTACAGCGGCAGCAGTGCGCCGGAGCTGTACGCGTCACCGTCGAGCACACCGGTCAGCGTCTTGACCCCGGACGTGGGGTCGACGGCCTGCCAGCCGATCCGCAGGTCCTGGCTGTCGCCGTAGACCTGCCGGTCGGCGATGCCGGAGATCAGGACCGTCGGCGTGGTGCCGTCGATCTTGATCGTGGCCGCCTTGTCGGTCTCCACGTTGCCCGCCGCGTCCTTCGACCGGTACGCCACCTCGTGGGTGCCGTCCCCGGACACGTCGACCGGCTGCGTGTAGGCCGTCCACGGGCCGCCGTCGAGCGAGTACTCGGTACTCACCACGCCCGACGCGGCGTCCGTGGCCGCGAGGGTCACCGGCACCGCGCCGCCGTTCCACCCGTTGTCGTTGGGTGGCGCGAACTGTGCGGTCGTGAGCGGTGCGGTCGCGTCGACCTTGACCGCGAGGGTCCCGGCCTCCTCGACGTTGCCCGCCTTGTCGGCCGACCGGTACTGGATGGCGTGGTTGGCGTCCCCGCTCACCACGAACGGCGCGGTGTACGGGGTCCAGGCCCCTCCATCCACTGTGTACTCGGTGCGGTCGACGCCGCTGTCCTCGTCGGTCGCCGCGAGGGTGACCGTGACCGGACCGGTGTACCAGCCGCTCGCCCCCGGCGCCGCCGGGTTCGTGGTCGCGGTGGTCTCCGGTGCGATCTGGTCGGCCTGCTGCGCCCATGACGCGTGGAAGTAGTCGAACTTCGCGGTCACCAGCTCGGTCGCGTTGGTCCCGATGGCGAACAGCCCGACCTTCCCGCCGGCCACGGCCGCGTTGGTGACCGTCTGGGCCATGTCGGTCCAGGTGACACCGTCAGCCGAGTAGGAACCCTGGTAGGCGTTCCCGGTCTTGGCGAGTCTCAAATACCAGACACCCTGCGTCAGGTTGTTCGCCGTCGGCTGCGGCTCCTGTACCGCGTCACCGATCTCGCTGCGCAGCTCGATCCGCTTGGCCGTCGCGCTGTCGGCCACGAAGTCCAGCTTCACGTAGTTGGCGTCGTCGGTGTACACGATCAGGCCCGCCTGCTGGTAGGCCTGGTTGAGCGCACTGGCGTCGACCTTCGTCTCCACCGTCCAGTCCCCGGCGGGCGGGGTCTGCAGGGTGAAGTTCTTCGGGCCCGAGTTGTCGGTCCCGTAGATGTCACCGGGGGTGGTGTCGATCTCCAGGTTGCCACCGGTCACCCTGGTCTTCGTGGCGTCCGGGCGGACCACGGTGGTCCACCGGCAACCGTCCACAGTGGACCCGTCGAACTCGTCGTTCGGCGTTGCCGCGGTGGCGGTGTCGTCCGGCAGCAGCTGGAACCAGTCGAACGCGGCGTCGACGACCGGCCGGTTGCCCGTGCCGGACAGCGAGACCAGGCCGATGCGCGGGTTGTCGATGCCCGCGATCAGCTTGTCCGTCTGCGGCATGTTCGTCCACGACAGACCGTCCGCCGAGTACGACGCGGTGAGGCGGGTGCCGTCACTCGCCAGCCGCACGTACACGGTGTCCGGGTAGCCCGCGCCGAGGTTGGCCGTGTTGGACTCCGCGACCTCGTTGGGGACGCCGTTCTCCTCGCGGATGAACTGGAAGACACGGTCGGCCGCCGAAGCGGTACCGCGGCCCTCCAGGACCATCTTCGCGTAGTTGTTGTCGTCCCCGTAGAGGATCAGACCCGCCTGCTGGTAGGCGTCCCGCGCCGTCAGCGACACCTTCGTGGTGGCCTGCCACGCCCCGCCGGGTGCGGGCTGGAGGACCAGGTTCGGCGTCGGGTTCGAGTTGTCCGTGCCGTAGATGTCGGTGTTGGACGTCGGGATGTGCAGCGCGCCGTCACGCACCGCCAGGTCCTGGTTCTGGCGGACCACACTCCACCGGCCCGGTTCCAGTGCCGTGCCGAGGAAGTCGTCCGACTTGCCCGTGAGGCACGTGACACCCGGGCTGTCGACGGTGATGTCGACGTGCTCGGTGGTGGCCGCGCCCCGCGAGTCGGTCACGGTGACCGATGCCGCGTAGTTGCCGGGCGCGGTGTAGGTGTACGACGCGTCCGGTGTGGTCGCGCCCGCACCGTTCACACCGAAGTTCCACTGGTACGCCAGGGGGTTGTCGCCCTCGGCGTCCGTGGCCTCGGAGTGGAACTCCACCGTCAGCGGGGCGGTGCCGCGGGTCGGCGTCGCCGACGCGGTGACCTCCGGGCGCTGGTTGTCGGTGACACCCTTGCCGTTGAAGTCGACCCAGTTGACGTTGAACAGCCCGCCGGTGTTGGTGGAACCGGACGGCCGCCGAGCGATCATGTACAGCGGCGCCGAACCCGTCGGCGGGTCGTCGAGCGTGAGCGTCACGTCCGTGAAGCTCTGCCAGTCACCCGTCACCGGCACCGCGACGGAACCCACGAGCGCGCCGTCGGTGGCACCGGACCGCACCTCGATGGTGCCGCCGCCACCGTTGGAGGACACCCGGAACCCGATGGAGTCCACATCGGACAGGTTCGCGGGGTCGAACGACCACCAGTCGCCGTCCTCGATGAACCCGATGTTGCGGAAGCCGCCGCCGGTGTCGGACGTGGTCTCCACCTGGACACCGGGGTCACCGGTCCCCGCCGCGTCTGCCGTGCGGCCCGTCGCGGAGAAGAACTCGGCCTGCTTGTGCTTGGGCTGGAGGATGGCCTCCGCCCGGCCGGTCAGCGGCGAGGAGCCGCCGGCGCCGCCCTTGTCGGTGTAGCTGGCCTCGAACACCGCGAACACGTTGTCGCTGTCCGAGTGCCCGGACGACAGCGTGGTCTGCACCGTCCCGTCACAACCGGTGTACTGGTCGAGCGGGTGGCCGTGCGTGTCGTGGCCGAGGATCGACTGCAGCTTGACGTCGTCGCAGTTGATCGTGCCCTCTTCCGGGTCGGTGACCGTGATGGAGAACTTGACCTGGTCACCCCAGTCGAAGAACCCGCCGTCCGGTGGCAGGTTGAGCTTCACGGTCGGGGCCGTGTTGCCCACCACGATCGGCACGTTCGCCGTACCGGTGCGGCCGTCGGCGTCGGTCACCGTCAGCGTGGCGCTGAAGTTCCCGTTCGCCGTGTAGGTGTAGGACGGGCTGGCCTCGGTGGAGTCCGTGGTGCCGTCACCGGTGAAGTCCCACGCGAACGTGACCGCCGTGCCGTCCGGGTCGAGCGACCCGTCGCTGGAGAAGTTCACCGAGAGCGGGGCGATGCCGGACGTCTTGTCCGCGTGCGCCCGCGCGATCGGCGCCCGGTTGCCCTGCACGTAGTCGATGCGGTAGATGCCGGAGTCGGCGTTGTCGCCGCCGAAGCCGGAGCCCCACTCGATCATGTACAGCGCGCCGTCCGGACCGAACTTCATGTCCATCGGCTTGAGCATGGTGACCGTCTTGAAGATCTGGTTGATGTCGGTCAGCTCGCTGCCGTCCTCGTTCAGCTGGAACGAGTACAGCTTGTTCTGGTTCCACTCGGCGAAGATCGCCTTGCCGTCCCAGTACGCGGGCCACTTGCGGTCGGAGCTCACGGCCTCGTCGTACCGGTAGACCGGGCCCGCCATCGGCGCGCCGCCGCCACCCAGCTCAGGGAACGCGGGGTTGGTGGCGTAGTGGTAGTCGACGGTGGCCGGGATGGCCGGTGGCAGCGCGGTGAGGCCGGTGTTGTTCGGCGAGTTGTTCACCGGGTTGGCGCAGTCGTACTTCGCACCCGAGGTGGCGGTGGCGAAGTCGTACTCGTTGTACGGGACGTTGTTGCCGATGCAGAGCGGCCAGCCGTAGTTGCCCGGCCCGTTCAGGAGGTTCCACTCGACAGTGTTCTCCGGCCCTCGGTTCGGGTTCGCCGTACCGGCGTCCGGACCGTAGTCGGCGACCATGAGCTTGTGCGTCCGCGGGTCGATGCCGATGCGGAACGGGTTGCGGAAGCCCATCGCGTAGATCTCGGGCTTGGTCTTCGCCGTTCCCGGCGCGAACAGGTTCCCCTCGGGGATGGTGTAGGTCCCGTCGTCCTCGGGGTGGATCCGCAGCACCTTGCCGCGCAGGTCGTTGGTGTTGGCCGACGACTTCTGCGCGTCCCAGTCGGACCGGCCGGCCCGCTCGTCGATCGGCGCGTAGCCGTCGGAGGCGAACGGGTTGGTGTTGTCGCCGTTGGCGAGCCACAGGTCACCGGTCTGTTCGTCGAAGACCATGCCGCCGCCGTGGTGGCAGCACTGCGACCGCTGGACCGGGACGTCCAGCACGACCTTCTCCGAGGCCATGTCCAGGGTGGAGTCCGCCTTCACCGTGAACCGCGACAACCGGTCGATGTCCCCGCCGGTGGCCGGCGAGTGGTACAGGTAGATCCAGTTGTTGGTGGCGAAGTCCGGGTCCAGCGCCATGCCGAGCAGGCCGGACTCGTTGGCGGTGAACACGTTCAGGTGCGCCGCGGTCGCGACCGAGCCACTCGGCTGGACGACCTTCACGTCCCCGAGCCGGTCGATGTAGAACACCCGGCCGTCGTCGGCGACGTCGAGCATCATCGGGTTCGACGTGTTGTCGTCGAGCGTGACCTTCTCGAAGCTCGTGTCCTGCGACGCGGAGCAGTCCCCCTGGACCACGCCTGCCGCGGTCTGGATGCCGCCGAGCAGCATGGACAGGAACGCCGGCTCGACGAAGCTCTCCTTGGTGTGGCCGAGGCCGGTGTACCAGGAGCGGCCACCGTCGTAGTCCTGGCACCAGGTGATCGGGTGGTCGAAGCCCATCGACCCGCCGTTGTAGGTCGTCTCGTCCAGCGACGCGAGGACGTGTGCCGTGCCACGCGGGTTCGTCTGGTAGTCGTACCACTCGTCGGTGCGGGACCACTCCGCCGGCAGGTCCTTGGTCGACGGATGTGCGGGGTCCTCGACCTTGACGGTGGCCTGCTGGATGGCCGGGTGCTGCTTGAAGTAGGCGCCCACGAGGCCGCCGTACCACTCCCACGCGTAGCCGGTGTCGGCCGCGGCGTGCACACCGACGTACCCGCCGCCGTGCTGGATGTAGCGCTGGAACGCTTCCTGCTGGGACTGCTCGCCGACCGGCTCACCCGTGGTGGACATGAAGATCACGACGTTGTACTGCGCCAGGTTCGCGTCGGTGAACACCGAGGAGTCCTCGGTGGCGTCGACCGTGAAGTTGTGCTCCTGGCCCAGCTTCTGGACGGCGGCGATGCCGTCCGGGATGGAGTCGTGGCGGAAGCCGGTGGTCTTGGAGAAGACCAGGGCCTTGAACGACGGGTCCGCGGCGGGTGCCGCGGTCTCGGCCTGCGTGGCGGAAGCCATGGT
This sequence comes from Actinophytocola algeriensis, assembly GCF_014203735.1. Classification (GTDB taxonomy): domain Bacteria; phylum Actinomycetota; class Actinomycetes; order Mycobacteriales; family Pseudonocardiaceae; genus Actinophytocola; species Actinophytocola algeriensis. Next base: position 384,764 of record NZ_JACHJQ010000006.1, read on the forward strand.
GGTCGCGACCGCGGCGGCCAGTACGGCCACCGCCAGCGGTCTGCCAAGTCGAGCCGATCTACGTAACCGCGATCTCAACGCGGACGCCCTGCTCGTCAGGGACATCTACTAACCTCCCAAGAGGTGCCCGGAAACCCGGGCGGGGGTGTGACTTCGGCGTTGCTTCCCCGACAGGTGTGGATCTCGTATCCCTCCTTTCGTCCGAGTGGTGCACCTGCCGTGGTGTGGGGCGCTGCCACGTCCCGCACCACGGCCCGATCAGGGGGTATGTCGCAGCGCGACGAGGGTGGGGTCGTCGAGGACCGCTTCGAGCGCGACGTGCGCACCGCCCCGGGCGGCGGCCGTGAAGCCCAGCGTGGAGAGCGCGACCTCGCACGCGTCGGGCGCGATCACCCGCGCGTGCAGCTCGGCCAGCATCGGCTCGAGGAGGTAGTCGCCGAGGCTCGCGAAGTACCCGCCGAGCACCAGTACCCGCGGGTTGAACACGTTGACCAGGATCGACGCGCCGAGGCCCAGTGCCTCGCCGACGAGCTTGAGTGCGTCGAGGGTGCGCGGCTCACCGGCGTCGGCGCGGCCGGACAGCATCGACAGCCGCTGCTCGAGGTCCAGCGACGGGTCGCAGACGGGGTCGTCGGGGGTGGCGGCCATGCGCAGCAGCGCGGCCAGGCCGACCATGGTCTCCCAGCAGCCGCGACGGCCGCAGCCGCACAGGTCACCGCCGGGGTTGAGCGGCATGTGGCCGATCTCGCCGGAGAACCCGGCGGCGCCGCGCAGCAGGCGCCCGTCGACCATCACGCCGCCGCCGACGCCGGTCTCGCCGGTGAGGTAGACCAGGTCGGCGGTGCCGGCGCGGCTGCCCATGGCGAACTCGCCGAGTGCGGCGAGGTTGGCGTCGTTGTCGACCTGGATGGCGCTGTGCCTCCTGGGGAGCGACCCCCAGAACCCGGGCGTGTGGCCGTCGAGCCGCCGCCGGAGGCCGGACACGGCGTCGACCTTGGTCCAGTGCAGGTTGGGGGCGAACGCGACCACGCCGTCGTCGGTGTCGACCAGCGCGGGCACGGCCAGGGTCATGCCGACCGGGGTGACCTGGCGTTCGTCGCACTCGGCGAGCGCGCGGATGGCCAGCTCGGTGACCGCGTCCAGCACCGCTTCCGCGGGCAACGCCTGCACGTCGAGTGCGACCCGGTGCTCGAACACGACCGCGTTGGACAGGTTCAGCACGACCGCGGTCACGTAGTCGACGTTGATCTCGACACCGATGCCGCCGATGCCGCGCCCGTCCAGCTCGACGGTCTGCCCCGGCCTGCCGACGGACCCGCCGCGCTCGACGTCGCCCTCGCGGACCAGGCCCCGGTCGATCAGCTCCGCGGTCAGGCTCGACACGGTGCCGCGGTTCAGCCCGGTCTCCACCGCGATGCGGGCACGGCTGCGCGGACCTGCGTCCCGCAGGTGCCGCAGCACCAGCGCCAGGTTGCTACGACGCATGGTGACCTGGTCGGCAGGTTGCCGCCCGGTCATGCGCCCGGCGGGTCGAGACGCGTTCACAAGGCAGCACCGCCCCGCTAATTTGTCCGTTAGCCGGACAAATTAAGGCGGTGTGAAATCGGCCGTCAATGGGTTGGGTGAAAGTTTCGTCCGCGTAACCCAGGTGGCGGCGCCACCGTTACGCCGAACGGCTGCTCAGTAGGGCCGTTTGGGCACGAGCGCCCACATGATCAGGTAGGCGATGAACTGCGGCCCTGGCAGCAGGCAGGACAGCACGAACACGAGCCGCACCCGCCCGACCCGCCACCCGTACCGCTCGGCGAGCCCGGCACAGACGCCGGCGATCATCTTCTTGCTCTGAGGTCTGGTCAACGTGGTCATGCCTCCACGGTGCCCCGGTCCTGGCGGTCTCGCATGGTGGACCACCCTGAGATGACCCTGGACTGTCAGAGGTCGCACCCGGGGTCGGCGGCGTCCTCGGACAGCGGGCTCCCGGTGGGCAGGACGTGGAGCACGTCCAGCACGACCGGCACTCCCCCGAGGTTCCTGCCGATGTGCACGTGGTCGGCGCCCGGGGTCTCGACGATGGCGCTGCCTGCCGGGCTCACCTCGGTGGTGGCGCAGTCGGCCATGGTGCGGGTGAGGGTCCCCTGCCGGACGTACGCGTACAGCGGCCCGTCGTGGTAGTGCCAGCCGGTGTAGCCACCGGGTGTGATCGTGATCGTCCGCAGCACGTAGTCGGTTCCCCCGACGGTCCTCTGGGCGATGACCGTCCCGGTGACCCCGGACGGCGGCGTGGCGACCGCGGTCCCCGGCACGAACACGAGCCCTACGGCGACGAGCACAGCCCCCAGAATCCTGGACATCGTCGAAGTTCCTTTCCCGGCCAGTAATTGGTCAGAAAGTTGACAAACCTTGTATCGAGTCAGCGGCCCGCTAGCATCCTGTTGGATTGCTTTGGGGGAATCTGAATGGGAAAGCCAGACCAACCACGGGACGCCAAGGGCAGGTGGACCTCCCGCGGCGCGGGCACGGTGGTCGTCGGCGGCGCGATCGCGTTGGCGGCGAGCGGAATCAGTGGCGGTGCCGGTGTTGGTGGCTCCGCGGTGGACGCGATCGGCTCGGCGAACGTGTCGGCGGCACGGGTGGCGCAGAGCAAACAGGCCGCGCGAAAAGGGCGTTCCGACGACGCCTGGCGGGGGCTGAACCTGCGCCGGGTCCGAAAAGCCGCCGAACCGGCTCTGGACTGCGCCATCAATTCCTACGGTCAGATCCGCGACTTCTTTCTGCGAAACCCGTGCCGGTCACTCGACCGGACGCTATTCACGCTCGCCGACCCCGACGGCAACACGTTCGTCGTGTCGGTGTCGTGGGTGCGGATGCGTCAGCAGGGCGACGTGCGGCGGCTCAAGAACCTCATCGATGTCGACGGCACCGGCAGTGTCACCCAGCTCGGGGCCGCGGCGCTGAAGACTCAGGGCGTGCGCTTCACCGGCACACCGTTCCGGTCGCGCCCGCAGCGGGACCTGCTCGTCGTGGCGGAGGGTGCCGCGGTCTCCGGCACCCCGGATCCGGCGTTCTTCTCGGTCGTCGTCGACGTGGCCGCGGAACTGCCCGGTTGACGGTGCCTCCTCCGGTGGTACCCCGGACGGTATGGATGCGGCTGACCAGGTGCTCGTGGTCGGGCAGGTGGCGCGGGACCTCGTGCTCCGCGTGGACGAGGTGCCCGGCGAGCGGGAGGCCGTACCCGCGCGGCAGCGGCTCGAGATGCTCGGCGGCAAGGGCGCCAACCAGGCGGTGGCACTGGCGCAGCTGGGGGTGCCCGTCGCGCTGCTCGGGGTCGTCGGTGACGACGCCGTGGCCGACGACCTGCTGGCCCGCGCCCGCGACGACGGCATCGACGTCTCGCCGGTCGTGCGGCGGGCGGGGACGCGCACCGGCCTGATCGTGAGCCTCCTCGACTCCGGCGGGCGGTGGCGGTACGTCGAGGACCTGCCCGGCCCGGTCCTGCTCACCGAGGACGACGTGCTGCTGGCCGCCCGGCCCGCCCGGTGCACGGTCGCCCAGCTGCAGCAGCCGTCCGCCGCCGTGCTCGCCGCGGTCCGGCAGGCCACCGGGCTCGTCGTGGTGGACGGCGCGCCACCGGACGACGGGCGGCGCGACGCGATCCTCGCCGCCGCGCACGTGCTGCGGGCCGACGCCAGGGAGGCCGGGATGCTGACCGGCGCCGAGTTGGCCGACCCCGAGACCGCGGTGCGCGCCGCCCGGGACGTCCAGCGCACCCACGACCTCGCCATGGTCGCGTTCGGCTACGACGGCGGCGACGTGTTCGCGTGGCGCGGCGGCTCGCTCGTCGCCACGCACGGTGACGCCGAGGTCGTCGACACCACCGGTGCGGGTGACGCGCTCACCGCGGGGCTGACCGCCGAGCTCGTGCGAGGCAGCGACCCGCAGCAGGCGGCCGAGCTGGGGGTGGCCGCCGCGGCGGCCACTGTCGGGCATGCTGGTGGTCGCCCGCGACTCACCCACCTGCGCCGGAAAGAAACCACTCGTCGCGGAACCCGGTAACAGGCAACTGACAGGCAACGAGAAATCCCCCGTCACGTTCTGTGTCCACACGCGATTGTCCAGTCGTACCGAGCTCATCCGCGAGGAGAGAACAATGGTCGACTATCTCGACACGTATGTCGCGCGCGCGGATACCGTGCGGGCACAGGAACTCACCGGCACCACGTCCCCCTTCACGATCACCGTGCGGTTCACCGGCGGGCTGACCCGCACGCAGCAGGACGCGTTCGCCGCGGCCGCGGACCGCTGGGCCCGCGTCATCGTCGGCGACCTGCCCGACGTGGAACTCGACGGGGAGGTCATCGACGACGTGCTCGTGCTGGCCTCCGGCGAGGACATCGACGGGGAGGGCAACGTCCTCGGCATGGCCGGGCCAACACACATCCGGGCCGGCGGCGCGCCCTGCCGCGGCGAGATGCGGTTCGACTCGGCGGACCTCGCCGCGATGGAACGCGACGGCATCCTCGTCGACGTCATCACCCACGAGATGGGCCACGTGCTCGGCATCGGCACCCTGTGGGCGGACCTCGTCGACGGTGACGGCGGCGCCGACCCGCGCTACACCGGCCGTGTCGCCATGGTCGAGTACGGCCGCCTCACCGGCAGCGACCCCGAGCAGGTACCGGTGGAGAACGAGGGCGGCGACGGCTCCCGCGACAGCCACTGGCGCGAGCGCGTCTTCCGCAACGAGCTGATGTCGAGCGCGATCGGCGGCATGCACAACCCGATCAGCAGGCTGACCGTCGCGTCCCTCATCGACCTCGGCTACCAGGTCGACCTCGACGCCGCCGAGCCGTACACGTTCCCGGTGCCCGTGGAGGGCGCCGCACTCACCGTCCGCCGTCTGGAGGGACACTTCGAACGGCCTGCGCGCCGTCAGGTCGGCGAACGCGTCTGACCAGGACATCGGCGCGGCGGACAGCCGCGCCGGCCCGTCGCGCTACGCGTCCACACCCGCGTCGGCGAGCAGCTCCCTGGCCGCCGCGAGCTGGTCCTCGGCGACGAGGACCCGGTTCGTGACCGCGTTGATGGAGCCGTCGATGACGCTCATGTGCGAGTCGGCGACCGAGTGGGTGATCTTCGCGTCCGCCAGCAGCGACGCGGCGAACGAGATCAGCACGGGATCGTTGGACCTGAGCAGCTCGACCATGACCGCCCCCTTCTGTCGTGTCATCAGCGTAGTCCCGCCACTTCGAGCACGGCGGCCGTGAACGCGCGCGGCGCCTCCTGCGGCAGGTTGTGCCCGGCGCCCGCGACCTGGTGGTGCACCCGCGGCCCGGCGAAGTACCGCGCGGAGGAGCTGCGTCGGTCGGCGGGATCACGCCGTCGGCCAGGCCGTCGAGCGTCACAGCGGGTGCCTGGATCCGCGGCTGCGCCAGGAGGCGGGCCTCGCCGAACCGCCACTTCGTCAGCGCGACCGCTGCCGCCCCGCCCGCGACGGCGGTCGCGAAGGTCCTCCTGCTGATCATGTCGTTCGTCCTCACGCGACGGTCGCGGTGATGGTGACGTCGATGTTGTCGCGCGTCGCCTTGGAGTAGGGGCAGATCCGGTGCGCGGCGGCACCGAGCGCGTCCGCGGTGTCCTGGTCCACACCGGACATCTCGACGTTCGGCGCGGCGCTGAGCCGGAACTCGCCGTCGTCGTGGTGCGGCGTCACCTCGGCGACCACCGCCAGGTCGGACAGCCGCGCCTTCCGTTCCGCCGCGGCGCGTCTGACCGCGCCGAGGAAACAGGACGCCCAGCCCGTGACGTGGAGCATGCCTTCCCCTGCGGGACCCTCGCGCTGGACTTCGTCGGCACGCTGCGCGCGCGGCGCAACGCCCTGCCCAGGGAGATGCTCGGCGCGCCCGCCAGCCTCGACGCGTGGTTCCGCGAGTCGGGCTCGTCGACGACGACACGCACGTGGACGACGCTGGCCTGCGCAAAGACGTCGAGCTACGGGAGGCGATCTACACACTGGTCGCCGGCAGGCTGTTCGGCGAACCGGCCGACCGGTCCCCGGTAACAGCGGCTTCTCACCAAGTGACATCACTGTGTATACAGTATTCTGTCTGGAATGTAGGCTGAGCTGAGGACCGTGTCGTAGAGGAAAGGCCCGCGCTTCCATGTACACAGTCACCAATCCGGCGACCGGCGAACTGGTCGAGGAGATCGAGAACGCGACCGACGAGGAGGTCCGGGCCGCGATCGACCGCGTGCACAGTGCCTACCCGGCCTGGCGGCGGCGGCCGGTCGCCGAACGCGCGAAGATCGTCTCGCGAGCGGCCGAGCTGTTCGCGGAGCGCTCCGACGAGCTCGCCGAGATCATGACGCTGGAGATGGGAAAGCGGATCAACGAGGGCCGCGGCGAGGTCGGCATCGTGGTCGACATCTTCAACTACTACGCGGACAACGCCGCGACACTGCTCGCCGACGAGCCGCTGAAGGTCACGACCGGCGACGCGGTGATCGTGAAGCAACCGATCGGCGCACTGCTCGGCGTGATGCCGTGGAACTTCCCGTGCTACCAGGTCGCCCGGTTCGTGGCGCCGAACCTGGTGCTGGGCAACACGATCCTGCTCAAGCACGCGTCGATCTGCCCGCGCTCGGCGCAGGCCATCGCCGACATCCTGCACGAGGCGGGGGTGCCGGAGGACGTGTACGTCAACACGTTCGCGTCCAGCCGCCAGATCCCGGCGGTGCTCGCGGACCCGAGGATCGTTGGCGTGTCGCTGACCGGCAGCGAGCCGGCAGGCATCTCGGTCGCGACCGAGGCAGGCAAGCACCTGAAGAAGACGGTGCTGGAGCTGGGTGGCTCCGACCCGCTGATCGTGCTCGACTCCGACGACCTGGACGAGACGGTGAAGCAGACCGCGACCGCGCGCATGCGCAACTGCGGCCAGTCGTGCAACGCGCCGAAGCGGATGATCGTGCTGTCGGAGCTGTACGACGACTTCGTGGACAAGCTGTCCAAGCACGTCGCCGACTACTTCCAGCCGGGCGACCCGGCCGACCCGGCGACCAGGCTGCCACCGCTCGCGTCGACCGCAGCCGCGGACGAGGTGGCCGGGCAGGTGCGCAAGGCCGTCGAGCAGGGCGCCACCCTGCGCGCGGGCGGCAACCGCGTCGAGCCGGGTGCGTACCTCGAGGCGACCGTGCTGACCGACGTGACGCGCGAGATGGACGCCTACTACGAGGAGATCTTCGGCCCGGTCGTGGTCGTGTTCCGCGCGCACGACGACGAGCACGCGATCGAGCTGGCCAACGATTCACCGTTCGGCCTCGGCGCGAGCGTGTGGGGCACCGACGCGGCGCGGATGCGCCGCGTGGCCGAACAGATCGAGGCCGGGATGGTGTACGTCAACCGCGCGGGCGGCTCGTCGGCGGACCTCCCGTTCGGCGGCATCAAACGCTCCGGCATCGGCCGCGAACTCGGCCCCGCGGGCATCGAGGAGTTCATGAACAAGAAGGCGATCCGGTTGTGAGCTGAGCTCGCCGCGAACGGGCCGGAGCCACGCGCTCCGGTCCGTTTCTCATGCGCACGGGGCGGCCAACACGGCTTTGTGGCTCCGAAAATTTCGGTCCGCAGAACCTCGTGATTGACAACGTCTGCCGAACACTTCTACATTTAATTCCGGAATTGTTTCGAAACTTCCGGAATTCGTAGAAGTGCGATAGACGGGAGCACGGTGTGTCCGCCGCACGAACCCTCGGTCTTCTCCTCGTTCCACTGCTGGCCCTCGGCGCGACGCCCGCGTACGCCGACCGGCACGCCCCGCCCACCTCGACCATCGTGGACTCGGCGCGGGAGGGCGGCCTGTCCGTGGCCCTCACCTTCGACGACGGGCCTGACCCCCAGAACACGCCGAAGCTGCTGCAACTGTTGCGGCGCAACCACATCCGAGCGGTCTTCTGCCTATGGGGCGAACACGCGCGCCAGTATCCGGCGCTGGTGCGGCAGATCGTGTCGGAGGGGCACGTCCTGTGCAACCACTCCCTCAACCACGACGACCTGTCGACCTGGACCCCGGAGGCGATCCGGGCGGATCTCCAGGCGACCAACGCCGCCATCCGCGCCGCCGTGCCGTGGGCGCGCATCCCGTACTTCCGCGCCCCGTACGGCGCGTGGGGCTCGAGCCCGGAGGTGGCCGCGGCCATGGGCATGCAGCCGCTGGGCTGGCGCCTCGCGATCGGCGACTGGGACCCGCCGGGCACCGACGTGCTCGTGGACCGGATCCTGACCGGCGTGACACCGGGCGCGGTGGTGCTGCTGCACGACGGCGGCGGTGACCGCGTCCAGACCGTCGACGCGGTGGCGGCGGTCATCCCGCGGCTGCGGTCCGACGGCTGGCGCTTCGCCCTCCCCGCGCGGCGCGGGTGAGCACCGTGGCACGCAAGAAGATCCTGGCGGTGCTCGCGGGCGCCGCGGTCCTGCTGACCGGCGCCTCGGTCGCCGACGCCACCCCGCCCGCGCACTGGGTCGGCACGTGGGCGAGCGTCCCGACACAGACCCCGGCGACGGCGACCCCGACGCTGGCCGACGAGACGATCCGGCAGGTCGTGCACACGAGCGTCGCGGGCAGTGAGGTGCGCCTGCGCCTCACCAACGAGTTCGGCACGACCGCGTTGCGCGTGGGCGCGGTGCACGTGGCCCGCCGGGCGGGGTCCACCGGCACGGCGATCGACCCGCGCACCGACCGCACGGTGACGTTCGGCGGCGTCGGCTCCCCCACGATCCCCTCGGGTGCCCCGCTGCTGAGCGACCCGGTGCGGCTGCCGGTCCCGGCACGAGCCGACCTGGTGGTGAGCATCTACCTGCCGGGCCCGACCCCGGTGACGTCACTGCACAACTTCGCGTACCAGGAGAACGTGGTCGCGCGGGGAGACGTGACGGACGACCGCGCCGTCGCCGGCCGCACGGTGACGGCGTGGTACTTCCTGTCCTCGGTCAGCGTGCGCACGACGGACCGGCACGCGACGGCGGTGGTCGCGTTCGGTGACTCGATCACCAACGGCGCCGAGTCGGCGGTCAACGCCAACCACCGCTGGCCGGACCTGCTGGCGAACCGCCTGCGGGGCAGGGGAATGCTGAACCTGGGAGTGGCGGGCAACCGCCTGCTGCACGACCCGAACCCGCCGCCCGGCAGCGACGCGGTGAACTACGCGGCGTTCTTCGGCGAGAGCGCCATGCGCCGCTTCGACCGGGATGTGCTCGCGCAGCCGGGGGCCGAGCACGTGATCGTGCTGCTGGGGGTGAACGACCTTGGCCACCCGGGGACGTCGGCGCCGGTGACGGAGGCGGTGACGGCGGAGGAGATCATCAACGCACACCGGCAGCTGATCGTGCGCGCCCACGCGGCCGGACTGGAGATCATCGGCGGCACGATCCTGCCGTTCAAGAACGACACCTTCGGCTTCTACAGCCCCGAGAACGAGGCGAAGCGGCAGGCGGTGAACCACTGGATCCGCACGGGTGGCGAGTACGACGGGTTCGTCGACTTCGACGCGGCACTCCGCGACCCGGCCGATCCGCGGCAGCTGCGCGCCACCTACGACAGCGGTGACCACCTGCATCCCAACGACGCCGGCATGGCAGCCATGGCAGCGGCGATCCCGCTGAACCTGCTCCGCTGACGGTTGGTTCCGCGGGCGCCGCGCGCCCGCGGAACCGGCGGCCCGTTTCGAACGGCCCGCCCGTAAGCAAGCCCGCCGCGTGGACTCGAACCGACCCCACGCGGGGCCGGGCTTGGCCTCCGGCCCCGGTTGCCGGCCTCTCACGGGGCACCGACAACGCGCCGACCGCGGACGCCGCGAAGCCCGGGGTGTCCACAACGCACCACGTTGTCCACAACCCGGGCCCGCGACACCGAAACCTGTCGGTCCTCGGCACTACTCTGGATACCGGGGGCCGGCGGCCGCCTCACCGTCAAGCAGGCAGGCGCCACACCTGGTTGCTGCCAGCGAAGCAGTCCCAGATCTGCAGTCGCGTGCCGTCCGCCGAGCTGGGTCCGGTGGCGTCGAGGCAGCGGCCCGACGTGGGGTTGCGCAACGTGCCGTTGGACTGCGCCTGCCACTGCTGCGCACCGGTCCCGTTGCAGTCGTACAGCTGCACGACCGTGCCGTTGGCGGTGCCGGCCGCGGTGACGTCCATGCACTTCCCGAGCGCGCGCAGCGTGCCGTCGGAGCTGACCGTCCAGCTCTGGGCGTTGGAGCCGTTGCACGTCCACAGCTGGACGGCGGTCCCGTTGGCGCTGCTGGCGCTCGCGACGTCCACGCACTTGCCGCCGATGCCGGTGATCGGGCCGGTGCGGCCGGTCGGCGGGTTGCCCGTGCCGCCGGTCGCCACCTCGTAGATCGCGCTCACCAGGGACGTGCTGCCGCTGGTGTCCTGCGACAGCTCCCAGTTCATGATGCCGCCCGCGTTCGCCATCGCCCACTGGGTCTTGCGCTTGATCGTGGGGATGCCGTTGTAGCACTGCTGCGCACCACCCGCGGTGACGCAGTCGCGGTTCGCGTTGGCCGGGTCCATGGCCACGAGCTGCGAGTACGTGTAGTAGCCGGGGCGGCTGTAGAACGGCACACCGAGCACCGTCTTGCTCGCGGGCAGGCCGCGGCCCTTCCAGTAGTTGGCGGACTGGATCGACCAGTCGTAGTTCGCGTGCGGGCTACCGCCGTCGTAGGCCATGATGTTGAGCCAGTCGACGTAGCCGAACACCGCGGGCTGCACGCCTTCCGCGGTACCACCGCCGGAGACGACCGCCGCGGTGAGCAGCTTGCCCCTGCTGTGCATGGCGGAGGACAGCTGCTGCATCAGCGCGGTGAAGTTGTTCCCCGACTGCCCCGGGTCCGGGTACTCCCAGTCGATGTCCACACCGTCGAGGTTGTACTGGTTCACCACGCTCACCACGCTGTTGACGAACGTGGTGCGCGACGAGGCGTTGGCGGCGAGGGCCTCGAACGCGGAGTCGTTGCCGTCGTTCCACCCGCCGATCGCGAGGGAGACCCTGACGTTGTTGCTGTGCCCGAGGCTCACGAGCGACGAGAGCTTGCCGGGGTCGGGGATGCCCTGCAGCGTGCCGTTGGAGTTCGGCAGCGCGAAGGCGTAGTTGATGTGCGTGAGCTTGTTGTACTGGATGCTGTTCACGCTCCCGGACCACGACGGCATGTAGCCGACGCTCCGGAACCCGTTGGGCAGCACCGCGGCCGCGGCAGGCGACGCGGCCGCCACCACGAGCCCGGTGGCGACGGTCGCCAGTGCGAGTCCGGCGGCACCCCACCGGCGTCTTTGCCGGGACAGGCGAGAGTTGGGCATGGGCGTCCTTCCAAGGCAGGGGGAGAAGGTGACGCGTGCACACGTGGAACCGGTTCCGGCCCAGTGAACATCGGACCTCTCCCGGGCGTCAATAGTGGACGGCACATTGGTTCAACCACTTGGCCGGGCAAGGCGGGCGAACCGGCGACCCCCGGCGCCCCAGCCATCCGATGATCACGGCCAGGACGACCGGGCTCGTTCGACGCGTCGTTCGACCATTTCCACGGGAGTTTCGGCCGGTTTTCCGGGATTGTTCGGGGCCATTGCGCAGGTCGCCGGGAATGCGGTACTACCGGTTTTCGCGTGAATTTTCCCCACCGTTGCCGAATCCCCGGAGGTGCGCGATGTCAGCTCGATGGTCCCGCCGCTCGTTCCTCAGAACCGCGGCGGCGGGTAGCCTGCTCGGCGCGACAACCCTGGGGCAACCGCTTGCCTCGGCTACTCCGGGTGCGCCGGCCGAGCCGTGGGCACGTGCGGACGAGATCGCACGAAAAGTGCGCCCGCCGCGATTTCCGCGCAAGTACTTCCCCGTGACCCGATTCGGCGCGAAAGGCGACGGGGTCACCGACTGCACCATCGCGTTCGCGCGGGCGGTGCGTGCCTGCGCGCACGCGGGTGGCGGGCACGTCGTCGTGCCGGCGGGCCGGTACCTGACCGGGCCGATCCACCTGCGCGGCAACGTCGACCTGCACGTCACCGCCGACGCGACGATCGCCTTCAGCCAGGACCCGGACCACTACCTGCCCGCGGTGTTCACCCGGTGGGAGGGCACCGAGCTGTACAACTACTCGCCGCTGATCTACGCGTTCGAGCAGCACGACATCGCGGTCACCGGCACCGGGACGCTCGACGGGCAGGCCGACAACGCGCACTGGTGGCCGTGGAAGGGAAACCCCGACTACGGCTGGCAACCCGGCGACCCGCACCAGGCCGACGCCCGCGCGCGGCTGTTCGCCATGGCCGAGCAGGGGGTGCCGGTGGCGCAGCGGGTCTTCGGTGCCGGCGACTACCTGCGGCCGAGCTTCGTGCAGCCGTACCGGTGCCGGAACGTGCTCGTCGAGGGCGTCACGATCGTCAACTCCCCGATGTGGGAGGTCCACCCGGTGCTCTCCCGCAACGTGCTGGTGCGGGACGTGACCGTGGCGACGCACGGCCCGAACAACGACGGCTGCAACCCCGAGTCGAGCAAGGACGTCGTGATCCGCGGCTGCACCTTCGACACCGGTGACGACTGCATCGCGGTCAAGTCCGGCCGCAACGCCGACGGCAGGCGCGTGAACGTGCCCAGCGAACGGATCCTGGTGGAGGACTGCGACTTCGCGGCCGGGCACGGCGGAGTGACGGTGGGCAGCGAGATGTCCGGCGGCGTGCGGGACGTGTACGCGCGCGACCTGCGGCTGAGCAGCCCCGACCTGGACACGGCGCTGCGCTTCAAGACGAACTCGGTCCGCGGCGGCTTCATCCACGACGTGCACGCGCGCGACATCACCGTCGGCACCGTCGCACAGGCCGTGATCACCATCGACTTCTACTACGAGGAGGGCCCCGGCCACGGCTTCAACCCGGACGTCACGGGCATCACCGCGGAGAACCTCACGGTCGCCGAGGCCGGTCGCGCACTCAACCTGCGCGGCTACCCGGACAACCCGGTCGGGGCCATCCATCTGACGAATGTCGACTTCTTGCGCACCGCGCAGCCGTCGATCGTGGAGAACGTGTCCGGGCTCGAGCTGACCGACGTGTACGAGAACGGCGCACCGATGGAGATCTAGCTGCTCGGAAGGTGTTGTCCTTGCCGGACGGGCCTCCTCGCCGGAGGGGCAGATCTCCGGAATGGCTCCTGGGTTGGCAACGGGGTTGGTTTGGCATGGGTCGGTCTGGGCTCGCGCCCCCTCCCACGCACGCGCCTTTCACGCCGTTCGCGCCTTTGCGGGTGTGGTGGCTGAGTCGATCGTGCCGGTGTGGGCTGTACGTGCGAGCATCGACGGGTGAGATTCAACGAGGGTGCGGACCTCGACACGTCGCAGGTCACCGATCAGCGGGGCATGGGCGGGCGCATCGCCGTGGGTGGTGGTGGGCTCGGCATTCTGGGGCTCGTCATCTACTTCGTGATCTCGCAGCTCGGCGGTGGGGGTGGTGCGGCGCTGCCGTCCGGGTTCGGGGACATCGGGCAGAACGAGCAGGTCGGGTCGTCGTCGCTCGCCGAGCGGTGTCAGACCGGGGCGGACGCGAACCGGGAGGCGGACTGCCGCGCGGTCGCGTTCATCAACTCCATCCAGAGCTACTGGACCGGCACCCTCGACGGCTACCAGCCCGCCGAGACCAACTTCTTCTCCGGCGGTGTGCAGACCGGGTGCGGGAACGCGTCCTCGGCGGTCGGGCCGTTCTACTGTCCCGCCGACAACGAGGTGTACATCGACCTCGGGTTCTTCCAGGAGCTGACCGACCGGTTCGGCGCGCAGGGCGGGCCGTTCGTCGAGGGGTACGTGCTGGCCCACGAGTACGGCCACCACGTGCAGAACCTCCTCGGCACCTCCAAGAACGTCGGCTCGGACACCGGGCCCACCTCGGGGTCGGTGCGTCTCGAGCTGCAGGCCGACTGCTACGCGGGCGCGTGGGCCAACCACGCCACCACCGCCCCGGACGCGGACGGCGAACCGCTGATCACCGAGGTCACGCAGGACGACATCGCCGCCGCGCTGGATGCCGCTTCCCGCATCGGGGACGACTACATCCAGAAGGAGCTGGGTGGCGGCAAGGTCGACACGACCCAGTTCAGCCACGGTTCCTCGGCGCAGCGCCAGAAGTGGTACACGATCGGCTACGACAGCGGTGACCCGAACCGCTGCGACACGTTCGCCACCGACGACCTCGGGTGATGCCCTGACGGACGTCGCACGTCTCGGAGGGTGCTGCACGGCATTAGCCCGTCCGGACGTTGCCTCCTTGTGACCGGCTGGTTACAGTTGTGCCTACCCGGGTTATGAAACGTTTAAATCCCCTGCTCGTCGGTTCGCTCGGTGGGAGCCCTGCCATGCCCCGGAACAGCCGTCGCTCGATCGTCGCCGTCCTCGTCTCGACACTCGTCCTCGCCGTCGTCGGTGTGCCGCCCTCGGCCACCGCCGCGCCACCCGATCTCGCCGGGGCGCACTGGATCTGGTTCCCGGAAGGGGATCCACGCGTCTCCGCGCCCGAGGGCCACCGCTACTTCCACACCACGTTCACCGTCGCGCCAGGTGCGGTCAGCGACGCCACCTTCGTCGTCACCGGCGACGACACCGTCGACGTGTGGCTCAACGGCACACCGCTCGCCGGTTCCCCGCGCCGGGACCACTCGTGGCGCCAGTCGATCGCGGTCGACCTGCGGCCCGCGCTCGTCGCGGGCACGAACACGATCGCGGTCGCCGCGCGCAACACCTCCGCCTCCCCCGCCGGGGTGATCGGCCGCGGCCGGATCGCGACCGCGGGCGGGGTGACCGACCTCGTCACCGGCACCGCCTGGAAGGTGAGCCGCACCGCGGCCACCGGCTGGGAGAAGGGTGCGGGCTCCTGGTCGGCCGCCAAGGACCTCGGCGCGTACGGGGTCCCGCCGTGGAACCGGGACGTCGTAGCGCCGGACCTGGCCGTGGCGTCGGCACTGCAGGTCGCCAGCGGCACCGTGGAGCACCAGGCGAACCCGCTGGGTGTCGACGCGGCGAAACCGCGGTTCGGCTGGCAGCTCACGGCCTCCGCCCCGCAGCAGCGGCAGGCCGGCTACCAGCTCACGGTGTCCGGCCCCCGGGGCCAGGTGTGGGACAGCGGCCGCGTCGTGTCCGGCACGCGGGCCGACGTGACCTACGGCGGACCCGCGCTCGCGCCGCTCACCCGCTACACGTGGCGGGTCCGCGTGTGGGACGGGCAGGGCCGCGCGGGCGGCTGGAGCCAGGAGTACTCGTTCGAGACCGCGCCCGGGGAGTGGACCGCGGACTTCATCGGGCAGCGGCCGGTCGCGCCTGGCCTGTCCGGCGCGAGCTGGATCTGGTACCCAGAAGGCGATCCGGTGGCCGGGGTGCCGCCGTCGACCCGCTACTTCCGGCACACGGTCCAGGTGCCGTCGGCGACCAGGGCCACGCTGGTGCTCACCGGTGACGACTCCGCGGACGTGTGGGTGAACGGCACGCAGGTCAGCACGTCGCCGCGGGTCACGGACTCGTGGAAGAACGCGGCGGTGGTCGACGTGCCGCTGTCCTCGGGCGCCAACGTGGTCGCGGTGCGCGCGGAGAACACCACCCAGTCCCCGGCGGGCGTGATCGGCGCACTGGCCGTCCCGGGTGGCCAGACGGTGGTCACGAACGGGTCGTGGAAGGCTAGCCAGACCGGGCCGTCCGGCTGGGAGCGACCGGGGTTCGACGACAGCGCGTGGCCTGCCGCGAGTGCGCTCGCCACGTACGGCAGCGGACCGTGGGGTTCGAATGTGCGGGTGGCGCAACCGGCACCGTTGCTGCGCAAGGGTTTCACCGTGGACAAGCCGGTCGCGAGCGCGCGTCTGACGACCACCGCGCTCGGCCTGCACGAGACCAGGCTCAACGGCCAACGCGTGGGCGAGGACGTACTCGCTCCCGGGTGGACGGACTACCGCAAACGCTTGCAGTACAAGGTGTTCGACGTGACCGGCGACATCAGGCAGGGCGCGAACGCGCTCGGCGCGTGGCTGGGCAACGGCTGGTACTCCGGCAGCCTCGGCATGGCCGGCAACCAGTACTACGGCACGCAGCCGTGGTATTCGGCGCAGCTCGTGCTCACCCACACCGACGGCACGACGACCGCGGTCGGGACCGACGACACGTGGAAGACGGCCGCGAGCCCGATCCGGTCCGACGACCTGTACCACGGCGAGACCTACGACGCGCGGCTCGCGGTGCCGGGATGGGACGGTCCCGGCTTCGACGACCGGACGTGGGCGGCGCCGGTCGTGCGCACCGACCCGCTGCCGAACCTGGTGTCCCAGGTGGACAACGGGGTGACCGTGCAGGAGGAGTTCCGGCCGGTCGCGATCACGCAGCCCAAGCCGGGGGTGTGGGTGTTCGACCTCGGCCAGAACTTCACCGGCTGGAACCGGCTCGCGGTGCGCGGCCCGGCGGGCACGACCGTCACCATGCGGCACGCGGAGGTGCTCAACCCCGACGGGACGATCTACACGGCGAACCTGCGGGCCGCGCAGGTCACCGACCGGTACACGCTCACCGGCACCGGCGCGGTGGAGACGTGGGAGCCGAGGTTCACCGTGCACGGCTACCGGTACGTCGAGGTCACGGGCCTCACGGAGGCACCGACCGCGGACACGGTCACCGGCCGCGCGGCGTGGGCGTCCGGTGGGCAGCCGGGCACCTTGACGACGTCGAACCCGCTCGTGAACCAGTTGCAGCACAACATCCTCTGGGGCACGCGGTCCAACATGCTGTCGATCCCGACCGACTGCCCGCAGCGCGACGAGCGGCTCGGGTGGACCGGCGACATCGCGATCTTCGCCGGCACGTCGACGTTCAACCTGGCCGCGCACAACTTCCTCGGGAAGTTCGCCGACGACCTCGTCGACGCGCAGCGCGCGGACGGCGCGTACACCGACGTGGTGCCCGCGGTGATCGACGGCGCCGGCCGCGCGGGCTGGGGTGACGCGGGGGTGGTCGTGCCGTACACGCTGTGGCAGCGGTACGGCGACACGGCCGTGATCGACGAGCACTTCGCGGCGATGGCGAAGTGGGTCGACTACCTGCGGGCCACGTCCGGCGCGGACCTGATCCGGAACCAGTGGACGTACGGGGACTGGCTCAACGTCAACGACAACACCGCGCAGGACGTGCTGTCGACGGCGTTCTTCTCGTGGTCGGCACGGCTGGTGTCGCGCATGGCGGCGGCGACCGGGCGCACCGCCGAGGCCGCGTCGTACGGTCGCCTCGCCGACGACGTCGCGGCCGCGTTCACCAACCGGTTCGTCGCCGCGGACGGCACGGTCGGGTCGAACACGCAGACCGGTTACGTGCTGGCGCTGGCGTTCGAGCTGCTGCCGCCGTCGCTGCGCCAGCCGGCGGCGGACAAGCTGGCGGCGAAGGTCGCCGCGACCGGCGGCCACCTGTCGGTCGGCTTCCTCGGGGTGGAGAACCTGCTGCCGGTGCTGGCCGACCACGGGCACGCCGACACGGCGTACGAGATCCTGCTGCAGCCGGACTTCCCCGGCTGGGGCTACATGCAGGGCCGCGGCGCCACGACGATCTGGGAGCGGTGGGACGGCATCCGGCCGGACGGTTCGTTCAACGATCCGGGCATGAACTCGTTCAACCACTACGGCCTCGGCTCGGTCGGCGACTTCCTGTACCGGCAGGTCGGCGGCCTCGCCCCGGCGAGCCCCGGCTACGAGTCGCTGCTGATCGCCCCACGGCCGGGCGGCGGTCTGACGTCGGCGAGCGCCGCGTACGAGACCCCGCACGGTGTGGCGAAGAGCGACTGGTCGCGCTCGGGCGACCGGTTCACGCTGCGGGTCACGGTCCCGACGGGCACGTCGGCGACGGTACGGGTACCGGGCACGGTGACGTCGTACCCACCGGAGGCAGTGCCCACAGAGGACGGTTTCCACGTCCCGGCGGGGAGCTACACGTTCACGGCCACCATGTGAGCGACCACGTCAGCGGAACAGCCTGGCCGGGACCGCGTCCGCGAGGGCGCGGTACCCGGTCGGGTTGAGGTGGAGGTGGTCGCCGGTGTCGTAGGCCGGGAGGAGCCGGCGCGGGGTGGCCGGGTCGCGCACGGCCCTGTCGAAGTCGATGACGGCGTCGAAGACGCGGCTGGTGCGGATCCAGTGGTTCACCTTCTGCCGCGCGGCTTCGCGCAGGCCCGCCGGGTCGTCGTAGGAGGTGTTGCCGCCGATCGGGGTCACCGTCGCGCCGAAGACCTCGATGCCCTGCGCGTGGGCGCGGACCACGATCTGTTCGAACGCCGCGATCAGGTCGGCCGCGACCTGTTGCTGCGCCTCGGGAGTGGCGGGCGCGGTGCCGATGTCGTTGACGCCCTCGAAGACGATCAACCACTCGACGCCGCTCTGCGCGAGCACGTCCCGGTCGAGGCGGGCGAGTGCGTTGGGACCCAGCCCGTCGTTGAGCACGCGGTTGCCGCCCGCCGCCTGGTTGTGCACGGGCAGGTGCCGGACCCGGTCGGCGAACTGGTCGGGCCAGCGGTCGTTGCCGTTGGTGGTGGAGCCGCGGCCGTCGGTCAGCGAGTCGCCGAGCATGACCACGCCCTCGGTGCCGCGCGCGGCGAGCACCTCGACGCCGGACAGGAAGTACCAGTGGTCCGTCGGGGTCGCGCCCGGCAGGTCGGCGTCGCCGACGTGGTTACCCGCCACCAGGTGCGAGGTGGTCCGGGAGCCCGGGTGCGACGTGATGTCGTTCGACGCCTGACCGCTCTGGAGGTACACGGTGACGGTCAGGTTCGTCCGCGGCGCCACGGGGAACGCGAGCGGATCGGACACCACCTGCGCCCCGACGGGGATCGTGGTCGCGACGCGCCCGTTGAACGTGACTGGCCGCGCCGACCCCGGCTCGATGGCCGCCACCCCGGCACGGCCACCGGCGGGTACCGCCACCGACGCGGCGGTGATCGGCAGCGCGGTGCCGCCGAACGCGTTGGAGAACCGCAGGCGCAGGTGCGGCCCGCCGACCGTCACACGCACGGTCTGGCGCAGCGTCGTGTCCGCCATGACGAGCCCGTCCTGCGTGAACGGTGGCGGCGGCATGTTCCCCGGCTCGGTGAGCTGCGGCATCGACGTCCAGGTATTGACCCAGTTCCCCGCCGCGACCGGTGATCCGGCGGCCGGTGACGCCCCGATCCCTGCCGCCCCGATCCCTTGTGCCGCACCGAGAAGCGCGGCCACCAGCACGCCGACGAGGCCGACGACAACGCGCCCGCGCATACGCCCTCCCGAATTCCGAAATTATCGGAAATGCACCGCTTACGCGAAGACGATATTCGCTCCGCAAGCTCCGCTCAGAACGTTAGGGCAAACTACAATTTCGGGTCAACAAAAAGAATTCTGGAAGTTTCGACATTCCTCAGACCGCCGACGACCGGCGCACGGCGGCGTCGATCAGGTCGTGGGCGTCCTGTTCGCTGAAGATGCCGGGCAGCGTCAGCCGCTCGACGATGAGCCAGTTGAGCGCGAGGTACAGGAGCACCACCGAGGTCGAGTCGCCGGGCAGGCCCGACGCGGCGTGGTGGCCGATGTTGGCGTCGATGTCCTCGCGGATGCGCTTGGTCAGCACCTCGCGCAACTCCGGCCGCCGGGTGGACGCTCCCCACCCACGTGCGCAAGCTCGTCGGCCTCGACGGCACGCCCAACAAGGCCTTCGACACGCTGGTCATGGGCCGGCGGCAGACTCGCCGGCGCGCTGCTGGGGAGATCGACGAGATCCTCAAGAGCTACCCGGTCGTGGCGGGCGCCGGCATCCCGATGGTCGCCGACGGGTTCAGCCCCACCGGGTGCACACCGACCCAGCGGGAGACCTTCGACAACGGCGCGCAGGTCACGTGGCTCACGCGGTCCTAGCTCACGATGGCACGGCGCCGAGTCGCAACCGCCGGTGCGCGGCCATGCGGACCGGTGAGTTGACCGCGCCGTAGCCCGCGTAGCCGCCGATCCGCTGAACGATCTCGAAGAACACGCGGCCGCCGAGGATGTGCGTGTAGAAGTGCAGGTACTCGCCGTCGTCGTCGCGGTCGTACAGGATCGAGGAGGCACGCAGGTCGTCGAGGCGGGGCGGGGCGAGGCGGGCGTCGAGGTCGTCGTAGTAGTTGTCGCCGATCTCGAGGAGTTTCGCGCCCGCCGCCCGCATCGCGTCCGCCGCGGCCAGCGCGTCCGGGGTGGTGAACGCGATGTGCTGCGGGTCGGGCACCGCGGGTGCCCAGTCGCCGCGACGCAGCATCGCGACGTTGTGCGCCACGCGGACCCGGCCCCCCGCGTCGATCGCGGAACGGCTGCGGACCAGGCCGAACGGCGCCGCGAACTCCGCCTCCGGTTCCGGGCGCAGTCCCAGCACCGCGCGGTAGAACAGCGCCGTCTGGTCCACGTCGTCGAAGGGCGCGGACAGCGACACGTGGTCGATGCCGGTCAGCAGCCCGTCCTCGACGACCGGGGGGAGGCCGGCTTCGAACGCGAGCGCGGTGCCGTCCGGCGCGGCCACCGCGCCACCCGGGAGCGGTCGCGCCAGCAGGCTTTCCGCGCGGCGCCGGGAGTCGTCGGGGGACGTGCTCACGACACCGACCGTCGCGATGCGGGTGTCGTCACCGGCGCGCAACCGCAGTGCCGCGCCGCCCTGGCGCCACACGTCGTCGCCGGTGCGGCGGAAACCCAGCGCTGCCACCGTTTCCTCGGCGTCCCGGGAGACCACCTCGGCGAACGCGTACCCGTCGAGCGGTGGCGCGGCCGGCAGGTCGCCAAGGCCGACCTCCTCCCGCAGCACGAGCAGCGACCGCAGCGCGTCGACCGCGGTGCGGTTCGGGTCGGCCTGGCGGAACACGTCGTTGAAGACCTCGAGCGACAGCGGCCCCGCGTACCCGGTGCCGAGCACGAGCCGCACGAACTCCGGGAGGTCGAACGCGCCCTGCCCGGGGAACAGCCGGTGGTGGCGGCTCCACTGCAGCACGTCCATGCGCAGCCGCGGCGCGTCGGCCAGCTGCAGGAAGAACAGCTTCTCCCCCGGGATCACGCGGATGCCGGCCGGGTCGCTGCCGCGCGAGAGCACGTGGAAGCTGTCCAGGCACAGCCCGAGCGCGGGGTGGTCCGCGCGACGCACGATCCGCCACGAGTGGTCGTACGTGTTCACGAAACGGCCCCAGGCAAGAGCTTCGTACGCGATCCGGATGCCGCGCTCCGCCGCGCGGTCCGCGAGCAGGTGCAGCTGCTCGGCGGCGAGGTCGTCGTCGTCCACCGCGTCGCGGGACACCGACGAGCACACGAGCATCGTGTCCGCGCCCAGCTCGGCCATCACGTCGAACTTGTGCTCCGCGCGGCGCAGGTTGGCGGCGAGCACGTCCGGCGGCACCGCCTCGAAGTCGCGGAAGGGCTGGTACAGGTCGATCGTGAGGCCGAGGTCCGCGCACCGGTCGCGGATCCCTTTCGGTGACCACGGTGAGACGACCAGGTCGTTCTCGAAGATCTCGACCCCGTCGAAGCCCGCGGCGGCGACGGCGGCGAGCTTGTCGTCGAGCGTGCCGGACAGGCACACGGTCGCGATGCCCAGTTTCACTGGCGCACCTCCAGCGTGTCGAAGAACCGCAGCATCCGGTCGGCGTCCGGGGTGCGGCCGGTGAACAGGCGGAACGCGTCCGCGGCCTGGAAGACCGCCATCCGGCCGCCGTCGAGCACGCGGCAGCCACGCGCGCGGGCGGTCTCGACGAGCGCGGTGGTCAGCGGCCGGTAGACCACGTCGGCGACCCACAAGGATGAGGCGAGCAATTCAGCCGGCAGTGGCAGGCCGGGGTGGGCGTCCATGCCGGTCGGGGTGGCGTGAACGAGCCCGTCGGCGTGCGCGATGGCGTCCTCGATCGAGCCGCCGGTCGTGGCGCGGTCCCCCAGCCGGGCGACCAGGCTGGCGGCGCGGGCTTCGTCGCGGTCGAAGACGGTGATCCGGGAGGTGCCGAGCGCGTGCGCGCACGCCGCACCCGCACCGCCCGCGCCGAGGATGACCACGTGTCCGAGTCTCACGTCCGGCAGCCCGGAGTGCATGGCACGCGCGAAGCCGGTGGTGTCGGTGTTGTGGCCGATGGCCGTGCCATCGCGGAAGACCACGGTGTTCACGGCACCGAGCGCGGCGGCGGTGGCGTCCAGCTCGTCGAGGTGCGGGAGCACCAGCTGCTTGCACGGGTGGGTGACGTTGAGGCCGTCGTAGCCCGCGAGGCGAGCGGCGGCGAGGAGGTCGCCGACCTGCTCGGGTGGCAGACCGAGGTCATCGAGGTCGAGGCGCCGGTAGAGGTAGCGGAGCCCGAGCAGGTCGGCCTCGCGCTCGTGCAGCGCGGGGCTCAGCGAGGGACCGATGCCCGTGCCGACGAGACCGACGAGGTAGCTGTCCACGCTAATTAACGTACCAGATAGTTAGTTACGTTCGCGCTACATTGGGCAGGTGGCACAGCCCGACCGGACCCGCGACGCGGAACGCACCCGCGCGGAGATCATCCAGGTGGCGACGCGTGAGTTCGCCGACAAGGGCTACGCCGGTGCCCGGGTGGACGAGATCGCCGCGAAGATGAGCACCACCAAGCGGATGATCTACTACTACTTCGGCAACAAGGAACAGCTGTACGTCGAGGTGCTGGAGCACGCGTACGCGGGCATCCGCGCGATCGAGCAGGAACTCGACGTCGAACACCTCGACCCGGCCGACGCGATGCGCCAGCTGGCCGAACTGACCTTCGACCACCACGAGTCCCACCCCGACTTCATCCGCCTGGTGAGCATCGAGAACATCCACCGCGCCGAACACATCGGCCGGTCGACGGTGCTGTCCGGGCTGGCCAACCCGGCTCTGGACGTGCTCGCCAGGATCCTGGACCGCGGCCGGGAAGCCGGGGTCTTCCGCAGCGGCGTCGACCCGCTGGACATCCACATGGTCATCAGCGCGTTCTGCGTCTTCCGCATCGCCAACCGCCACACCTTCAAGGCGATCTTCAAGCGCGACATGCTGTCCCCCGACCACCGGGAGGACCACCGCCGCCTCCTTGGCGACCTGGTGCTGGACTACCTGACCCGCTGACCGCGCGAAGGCCACGACGCGCACCCGGAGCCGCCGGCGCGCGGCCGTCCGGCCTTGACAACACCCCGTCCTCCGCCTTATTAACTATCCAGTTCGTTCGTTCTTCGGTTCGCCGTCGTCGTCTGACTGAGGAGTACGCCGTGGCCCCCACCGTTTCCGGAAAACCTCGACAGGCCGCGGTCGCCGCGTGGGTCGGCAGTGCGCTCGAGTACTACGACTTCTTCATCTACGGCACGGCCGCCGCGCTCGTGTTCAACAAGGTCTTCTTCCCCGACTCGGATCCGGCGACCGGGACGCTCCTGGCCGTCGCCACGTTCGGGGTCGGCTACGCGGCCCGGCCGGTTGGCGCGTTCGTCCTCGGGCACGTGGGCGACAAGTTCGGGCGCAAACGGGTGCTCGTGTTCACGTTGGTCCTCATGGGGGTCGCGACCTTCCTGGTCGGGTGCCTGCCCACCTACGACCAGGTCGGCGTGCTCGCACCCGTGCTGCTCGTCGTGTTGCGGCTGCTCCAAGGGCTTTCCGCCGCGGGGGAACAGGCAGGCGCCAACTCGATGACGCTCGAACACGCGCCGTCGGACCGGCGCGCCTACTACACGAGCTTCACCCTCAGCGGCACGCAGGCCGGTCAGATCATCGCCACGGCCGCGTTCCTGCCCGTCGCCGCGTTGCCAGAGGAGGACCTGCTCGCCTGGGGGTGGCGGATTCCCTTCTTCGCCAGCGTGATCGTCGTGGTCGTCGGGTACCTGATCCGCCGCAGGCTCGACGAGACGCCGGTGTTCGAGCAGACCACCGTCGCCCGCATGCCCGTCGTCGAGTTGTTCCGGGACCACTGGCGGGACGTGCTGCGGGTCGTGTGCGCGGCCATGGTCGCGTCCGTCAGCACGATCTTCACCGTGTACGCGCTCAGTTTCGCGGTCAACACGGAAGAACTGGCGCGCACGCCGATGCTCTGGGTCGGGGTGCTCGCCAACGTGGTGGCGCTCGCCGCGCTGCCGCTGTGGGCCATCCTCGCCGACCGCGTCGGCCGCAAACCGGTGTTCATCGCGGGTTCGGCCGGCTCCGCGCTCCTGATGTTCGCCTACCTCGGCGTGATCTCGGCGGGCAACTACCCGCTGATCTTCATCACCGGGATCGTGCTCTTCGGCATCGTCTACAGCGCGGCGAACGGGATCTGGCCGTCGTTCTACGGCGAGATGTTCACCGCGCGCGTCCGCCTGTCCGGCATGGCGATCGGCACGCAGATCGGGTTCGCCATCGGGGGTTTCTCCCCCACCATCGCGGCCGCGGTCGACGGGGACGGCTCCGAGTGGGTGCCGGTCGCGGTCCTGACCGCCGTGCTGTGCCTGGTGAACATCGTCGCGGTCGCCACCGCGCGCGAGACCTACCGGGTGCCGACCGAGGAGCTGGGCGCCCGGCCGGGGGCCGCTGCGAACACCGCCACCGCGGGCCTACCGCCTAGCCAGTGCCGTCATCGCCGAGGTGGGCAGGTCGCGGAGGATCGCGGCAACGAGCACGCCCTCGTTGCGGAGGAACGTCCGCTGTGGGGCCGGTCCGGCCGCGTGGTGCACCGCGCAGACCCGCCACTCGTCGGTGAGCACCGGTGCGCCGGACGACCCCGGCAACGTCGGCGTCACGTACTGCACCACGCCCCCGCCGACGTACTCGACGACGTTGTCGCGCAGCGCGATTCGCTTGGGCCCGCCGCCGGGGTGGTGGATGACGGTGACCCGGTCGCCCGCCGCGGGTGTCTCCGCGGTGAGCGGCAGGTAGCCCCACCGGTCACCGGGCCTGCCCGTCAGCCGCACCAGCGTGTAGTCGAGGTGCTTGCTGGTGTGGAACAGCCCGCCCGGAGCGGCCGTGTGGTCGTCGTGCTGTTCCGGCCTGCCGTCCGCGTCGTGCTGGAAGTTGAAGCGGAACACCGTGGTGAGCGCGAGGTCCGCGCGGGGCAGCACGCGGTTGGTGGTGAGCAACAGATCCGGGCCGACGAGGAACCCGGTGCCGGACCACGGCACACCGCCCGCCGTCACCTCCAGGAAGGCGACGCACCGCGCGACAGCCACCGCCGTGGACAGGAACGCGATGGGGTGCACCGCGTTCGAGCGGATCACCGTCTCCGTGAGGTCGGTGGTGGTGCCGCGCCACGTGCCGACGCCGGGCGCCGCCGCCACCGGGGTCATCAGGTCGTACCCGGTCAGCAGGTCGGCGAGCACCGCCTGCCGCTCCGCGCCGACGAAACCCTTGACCAGGTTGCAGAACAGGCCCAGTGCGTGCGGGCCCGACGACGCGTGCCCGTAGCCCGCCAGGTGGTGGACGATCCGGGCGACCGCCTCCGGCGGCGGGCCGGACACGTCGATGTTGGCCGCCAGCTCGTCGAGTCCCGCGAGCACGAGCAGGTCCCGGCGCGACTCCTCGGTCGCGAGACCCGGCACGTCCGACAGCAGTCGCACGAGGCGCTGCCGGTCCTCGACGTCGACCTCGGGCATGGGCGCCTCCTCCCGGACCATGCTGCCACGGAAGGATTTCGGTCAGGACTCGCCGACCACGGCCCGGTCGTCGAGGTCCACGGGCACACGCGCCGGTTCGAGCCACTCGCGCATGGTGGGCGGCAGCCGCTTCTCCAGCCCGTACGGCTCCAGGTGCGCGGCGAACACCTCGTCGAACGCCCGCTCGATGCTCTCGTCGTCCCACGTGTCGCGTTCCAGCACGGGTGCCTTGAAGTACGGCTGGCCCACGATGTGCAGCTGCGGCCCGTTGCACCGGATCACCTGCCCGGTGACGCCGCGCGAGCGGTCGCCGAGCAGGAACGTCACCAGCGGCGCGACCTTCTCCGGGGTCCGGTCGGGCGGGCAGTTGCGTAACGACCGCTCGCAGCCGAGCACCATGCGGGTGTGGGCGAGCGGGCACACGGCGTTGACGCGGATCCCCGCCACCTCCAGGTCCAGCGCCCACGAGTAGGTCAGCGACGCGACAGCGCCCTTGGTCGCCGCGTAGGTGCCGCGGGCGCGCTGGCCGAGCGCGGCGCCGGAGGAGATGTTGACGATCGACCCGCCGCGGCCCATGGCGCGCATCGCGGCCAGCCCGGTGTAGATCACGCCGAGGAGGTTGACCTCCACCAGCTCCTTCACCAGCCGGGGGTCCTCGTCCCACGGCAGGACCGCGTAGTTCAGCCCCGCGTTGTTGACGAGGCCGTCGACCCGGCCGTACTCGGCGACGCACTGGTCGACGAGCGCCTGCGCCTCGTCCGCGTCGGCCACCGAGTGCGCGCTGACGACAGCGCGGCCACCGTCGGCCCTGACCAAGGCCGTGGTCTCGGCCGCGAGGCCCCCGTCCACGTCGTTGACCACGACCGCGGCGCCGGTACTCGCGGCGTGCCGCGCGAACGCCCGCCCGAGCCCCTGTCCGGCCCCGGTCACCACCACAGCTCGCCCGTCCAACGACGTCATCGTCCGCTCCCCACGGTCGCACCCTCCCGATGCCTCCAGTGTCCATCCGGGACCACCCGCCTGCCCGTGTCCTCGACGGGAGGTCGGCTCGGTGCGGTCAACGCACACCGGGCACTTCGGCAGGGCCTTACGTCCCGGCGTAACGACCAGCGGTACACCTCGTGCGACGACCGGCCATGTCCGCCGGTCAAGGACGGCGTAACGTCGAGCGGGTGACGAGTGCGGAGTTGCTCCTCGACGCGTTCGGACGGATCAAGGAGGTCGTCCACGACGCCGTCGAAGGACTCACGGAAGACCAGCTCACCCACCGGCCGGAACCGTCGGCGAACTCCATCGCCTGGCTGGTGTGGCACCTGACGCGCATCCAGGACGACCACGTCGCCGGCGTCGCGGGCACCGAGCAGACCTGGCCCGACTGGGCCGACCGCTTCGGCCTGCCGTTCCGCCGGCACGACACCGGCTACGGCCACGACGCCGCCGCCGTCGGCGCGGTGCGGGTCCCCGCCGACCTGCTCCTTGCCTACCACGACGCCACCCACGCACGGACCGTCGAGTACGTTTCCGGTATCGCCGACGGTGATCTCGCGCGCGTCGTGGACGAGCACTGGGAACCGCCGGTGACGCTGGGGGTCCGGCTGATCAGCGTCGTCTCGGACGACCTGCAGCACGCCGGGCAGGCCGCGTACGTGCGCGGGCTGCTGTCCCGTTAGGCAGCCGGACTGGGGCGGGTGAGCATGGGACACGGCCGACGGTGGCGCAGGAAACGCCAGGACTGGCTCACACGGGATCTGGACAACGCCGAGTTCACGCTGAAACTGACGCGCTGGCTCGCGGCGAGGTGGTCCCGGCACGACTTCGACGTGGGTTCCGTGCTGCTCGACTACGCGCGCAGGCTGACCGAGGCGGGCCGCCGCGAGGAGGCGCTCGCGGCGCTGAACGAGTCGATCGCCATCGGCAACCGGCACATCCAGGAGAAACCGCTGCGCTACGCGCCGAACATGGCCGCCGCGCTGCTGACCAAGGCGCACCTGCTGGCCGACCTGAACCGCATCGACGAGGCCCTGTCGTCGGTGACCGGCGCGGTGGACATCTTCCGCACCCTCACCCCGACCGACCCGGAGCGCTTCGAGCCGGTGCTGTTCGCCGCGCTCACGTCGCTCGGCTTCTGGCGCCACCAGCGCGGTGACCTCGACGCGGCGCTCCCCGCCTTCCGCGACGCCGCCGCACTGGCCCCGAAGCTCCCGGCCACGCGGGACGGCGACCGGGCGATGGCCCTGCACAACTACGGGGCCGTGCTGCACAAGCTGGGCCAGTCGAAGGAAGGGCTCCCGTACCTCGAGCAGGCGGTGGGCATCCGCAGGCGACTGGTCAAGGAGGACCGGGAGCGGTTCGAGCGGGACCTGGTGCTGTCGCTGCGGAACTACGAGCAGTCGCTGTCCGCCGTGGGGCGGTACGTGGAGGCCATCGAGGTCGTGGAGGAACTGTCCGCGCTGGCAGGCAGGTCGAGCCGCGCGAAGGAGAACGATCCGGGCTCGACGTAGTCCACTACGCCGAGGTCAACCGCGCCAGCGCCGCGGCCGACGGCGAGCCCGGCTCGGCGTAGAAGACCGCCAGCCGCTGTCCGTCGTCCGGCAGGATCAGCAGGTCGGCGACGTTGTCGCGGGCTTTCCGCCGCCAGTCGGCGAACAACGCGCGCACCCGAGGGTCGAGGAAGACCAGGCGGGCCCAGTCGGGCCGGTCCGTGACGTCGAGATGCGGGGCGAGCTCTTCGCGGCGCAGCCCTGGCACGCGGCGCCGCTCGCCGAAGTCGTCCAGGCCCACGTCGGCGGGTGTGAGCCGCGCCCGCCCGATGATCGCCACCCTCGACGCCATGGACATCCTGGTGATCGGTGCGAGTGGGACGATCGGCCGCGCGGTGACGGCGGCCGTGACGGGACGCGGCCACACGGTGCTTGCCGCGTTCCGGTCGACCGGGACTGACATCGCGGACCCCGGCACGGTGCCGTCGCTCGATGTCGATGCGGTCGTCTGTTGTGCGGCGAGCGGTGGGCTGACCCGGATCGACGGTGGCACGGACGACGAGTTCCTGCGCGGTCTGCACGACAAGCTGGTTGGTCAGCTGCCGCTGGTCCGCCGCGCGGTCCGGTGCCTGCGGGACGGGGGCTCGGTCACGCTGACCGCCGGCCGGTTCACCGAGCCGACGAAACGTCGCAGGCCATGGGTCGTGCGGGCGGCACACCAGCCGCCGACGTGGCCGTTCGGTACGTCCAGGCCGTCGAGGATCGGACCCTCAACGGAGCCACGCTGACGTAGTCGCAAATTTTCTGAATCACGTCAAGTTCTTGCATTGAGTCTACCGACTGTTGCATGCTGCTTACAGCTCTGGCACCCCTGCTGTCTCAAAGAAGAGAAGACGCCATGACACGTATGCGGCTCTCCCGGCTCGTCGCCGGGTTCCTCGCGGCGGGGCTTTCCGTCGCCGGGGTCTCGTTCGCCTCCGCGGCCAGTGGTCCATCCCAGGACACCACCACCGCCCAACCCAGACCCGTCGCCCTCGCGGACGTGCCGTTGACCCGTTCGGTGTCGGCGAGCAGCGCGCTGCCCGGCTACCCCGTCGCCAACGCGGTCGACGGGAACCAGGCCACCTACTGGGAGTCCACCAACAACGCCTTCCCCCAGTGGATCCAGGCCGACCTCGGCTCCACGAAAGCCCTGTCCAGGATCGTGCTGAAACTCCCAGCCAACTGGGAGTCCCGCACGCAGACGCTGACCGTGCGAGGCAGCAACGACGGCACGTCGTTCTCCGACCTGGCCGCCGCGCGCGGGTACGCGTTCACCCCGAGCGCCAACACGGTCACCATCCCCCTGACCACCTCGGCCCGCTACGTGCGCCTGAACATCACCGCGAACACGCAGTGGCCTGCCGCGCAGCTCTCGGAGTTCGAGCTGTACGGGCCGGACAGCGGGGACACGCAGGCACCGTCGGCGCCCGCGAACCTCGCGCTGACCGAACCCGGCTCCGGGCAGATCCGGCTGGCCTGGTCGGCGGCGACCGACAACGTCGGGGTCACCGGCTACACCGTCTACCGCGACGGCGCGCCGGTCACCACGATCACCGGCACCACGTTCACCGAGACCCGGCCCGCGGGCACGCGGATCGAGTACTTCGTGCGGGCCAGGGACGCGGCGGGCAACGAGTCCGCCGACAGCAACCACGTCGTGCGGGCCGGGCCCATCGCGGGCGCGAACCTCGCCGCCGGCAAGCCCATCGAGGCGTCGTCGACGGTCCACTCGTTCGTCGCCGCCAACGCCAACGACGGCAACACCGGCACTTACTGGGAGTCCGCCGCCGGCTACCCGAACACGCTGACCGTCAAGCTCGGTGCCAACGCCGAGCTCGAGCAGGTCGTCGTGAAACTCAACCCGGACCCGATCTGGGGCGCGCGGACGCAGAACTTCGAGGTGCTCGGCCGTGACCAGGGCGCGACCGGCTTCACCTCGCTGAAGGCGCGGGCCGACCACCGCTTCGACCCGGCCACCAACCAGAACTCGGTGACCATCCCGGTCAGCGGGCGCGCGGCGGACGTGCGGCTGCAGTTCTTCGCCAACACCGGCGCACCGGGCGGGCAGGTCGCGGAGTTCCAGGTGATCGGCACCCCGGCACCGAACCCGGACCTGGTCGTCACCGGCACCACCTGGACCCCGGCGAACCCGACGGAGACCAGCCAGATCGCGGTGTCGGCGACCGTGCGGAACTCCGGATCCGCCGCCGCGGGCGCCACGACCGTGAACGTCAGCCTCGGCGGCACGGTCGTCGGGAACGCGGCCGTCGGCGCGCTCGCCGCGGGCGCGTCCACCACGGTGACCGTGAGCGCGGGCACCCGGCCGCAGGGCAGCTACCCGGTGGCCGCGACCGTCGACCCGGCCAACACGGTGGTCGAGCAGAACGACACCAACAACACGTTCACCTCACCGACGCCGCTCGTGGTCGCGCAGTCGCCGGGACCGGACCTCGAGGTCACCGGCATCACGTCGAACCCGCCGAACCCGGCGGTCGGCCAGGCGGTGTCGTTCACCGTGGCGGTGCACAACCGAGGGACGAGCGGCGCGGGCGCCTCGGTGACCCGGCTGAGCGTCGGCGGCACCACGCTGAACGGCAACACGGGCACGATCGCGGCAGGCGCCACGGCCACCGTCGCGATGTCGGGCACGTGGACCGCGACCAACGGCGGCGCGACGCTGACCGCGACGGCCGACGCGACGAACACGGTCGCGGAGACCAACGAGTCCAACAACGGGCTCTCGCGGGCGATCGTGGTCGGCCGCGGCGCGGCGGTGCCGTACGTCGAGTACGAGGCGGAGGCCGCGCAGTACCAGGGCCAGCTCGTGGAGGCCGACCCGCTGCGCACGTTCGGGCACACCAACTTCGGCACCGAGTCGTCGGGCCGCAAGTCGGTGCGGCTGAACAGCCAGGGCCAGTACGTCGAGTTCACGTCGACGAACCAGGCGAACTCGATCGTCGTGCGGAACTCGATCCCCGACGCCCCTGGCGGTGGTGGGCAGGACGCGACGATCAGCCTGTACGCCAACGGCACGTTCGTGCAGAAGCTGACGCTGTCGTCGAAGCACAGCTGGCTGTACGGCAACACCGACGACCCCGAGGGCCTGACGAACACGCCGCAGGGTGACGCGCGACGGCTGTTCGACGAGTCGCACGCGCTGCTGTCTCAGTCGTACCCGGCGGGCACGAAGTTCCGGCTGCAGCGCGACAGCGGTGACAACGCATCGTTCTACATCATCGACCTGATCGACCTCGAGCAGGTCGCACCGGCCGCGAGCAAACCGGCGAACTGCACGTCGATCACCGAGTACGGCGCGGTGCCGAACGACGGGAACGACGACACGGCGGCGATCCAGCGCGCGGTGACCGACGACCAGAACGGCGTGATCAGCTGCGTGTGGATCCCGGCCGGCCAGTGGCGGCAGGAGCAGAAGATCCTGACCGACGACCCGACCGTGCCCAACGGCGGTGGCCAGTACAACCAGGTCGGCATCTCCAACGTGACCATCCGCGGCGCGGGCATGTGGCACTCGCAGCTGTACACGCTGACCCAGCCCCAAAACGCGGGCGGCATCAACCACCCGCACGAGGGCAACTTCGGGTTCGACATCGACAAGAACACGCAGATCTCGGACATCGCGATCTTCGGTTCCGGCCGGATCCGCGGTGGGGACGGCGGCGCCGAGGGCGGCGTCGGCCTCAACGGGCGGTTCGGCACCGGCACGAAGATCACGAACGTGTGGATCGAGCACGCGAACGTCGGTGCCTGGGTCGGCCGGGACTACAGCAACAAGCCGGAGCTGTGGGGCCCCGGCGACGGGCTGGAGTTCAGCGGTGTGCGGATCCGCAACACCTACGCCGACGGCATCAACTTCACGAACGGCACGCGGAACTCGAAGGTGTTCAACTCGTCGTTCCGCACCACCGGCGACGACTCGCTCGCCGTGTGGGCCAACCAGTACGTGAAGGACACGTCGGTCGACGTCGCGCACGACAACGTGTTCACCAACAACACCATCCAGCTCCCGTGGCGCGCGAACGGCATCGCGATCTACGGCGGCTACGGCAACAAGATCGAGAACAACCTCATCTACGACACGATGAACTACCCGGGCATCATGCTGGCGACGGACCACGACCCGTTGCCGTTCTCCGGGCAGACGCTGATCGCGAACAACGCCCTGTACCGCTGCGGCGGTGTGTTCTGGAACGAGGACCAGGAGTTCGGCGCGATCACGTTCTTCGCGCAGGGCCGGGACATCCCCGGGGTCACGCTGCGGGACACGGAGATCCACGACTCGACCTATGACGGCATCCAGTTCAAGACGGGTGGCGGCAACGTGCCGAACGTGGCGATCACCAACGTGAAGATCGACAAGTCGAACAACGGCGCCGGCATCCTCGCGATGAGCGGGGCACGTGGCAGCGCCAACCTGACGAACGTCACGATCACGAACTCGGCCGACGGGAACATCCTCGTCCAGCCGGGCTCGCAGTTCGTCATCAACGGGGCGCAGGTCCCGGCGGTGGCGGCCGCACCTGGCCGCCGCGGCACCCGGTAGCCGGAGGGGAAACCGGTCCTGGGCCGGGGTGGATGGTGACCGCCCCGGCACGGGACCGGCCCTCGCATTCCTGTTCCGGCCCGATGTAGAAACGGCGCCGGTGACTTCGTCGTGTCTGTGTAAGGGGAGAACACGACACCTCGGAGGACACCATGACCACCGCATTGCCACCCGTGGTCGACCTGGCCACCTGGCAGGCCGCCCGCGACGAACTGCTGGTCCGCGAGAAGGCCCACACCCGCGAGGGCGACGCCATCGCCGCGGCCCGCCGACGGCTGCCGATGGTCGAGTTCGACGGCACCGTCGAGGTCGTCGGACCCGACGGCCCGGTCCCGTTCCTGAACCTGTTCCAGGGCCGCGACGAGCTCGTGGTCTACAAGCACATGTGGTACGACGGCGCACCGCACCAGGGGCAGTGCGAAGGCTGCACCACCACGGCCTGGCACCTCCCCGACGCCTCCTACCTCAACGCCCGCGGCGTCTCCTTCGCCGTCCTGACCACCGGCCGCTGGGACGAGGTGGCCGGCTACGTCGAGTTCATGGGCTACACCCAGCCCTGGTACTCGGTCCGCGACGTGGACGGGCCGGCGGGCGGCAGCATGGGTTACCTGACCAGCTACCTGCGCGACGGCGATCGCGTGTTCCTCACCTACTCCACGACGGCCCGCGGCAACGAGCGGGTCAACGGGTCACTGGGCCTGCTCGACATGACGCCCCACGGCCGCCGCGAGGCGTGGGAGGACAACCCCGATGGCTGGCCGGAGGGGCGGACCTTCCAGCCCGACGGCGGCAGGCCGAACGGCTCGTGCTGGTACTGGCGCACGGACGCCGACGGGAACGCCGACTGGGGCCCCACCAGCCGCCCCGTGCCGCAGTGGACCCGCCCCGGCGCCACGCCCGTGGAGACGCTTGGCCGGAAGGATCGCCACTTCCACAGCTGACGCCTTCGTCCGACCCACTCCGGTCGCATCGTAGGATCCGACCACGAAGATCGACTTCGACTCCTGGTGAGCCGTCATCGAGCGCGCACGGGCCGCGGCCGGGGACCGGGCGGAGGACCTCAACCCGCCGGACGACCCGCTGCCCGGCGCGCTCGTCGACGAGCTGGCCACGCTCACCCCGGCCGAGCTGGTCGACTGGTACGTCGGCCACGTCCAGGTCGCCGAGCGTCGAGGACGACGACGCGAACCGGCGCGATCTCCCCGACTGGCGGCCCTGTTCGGGTGACGTGGCCCGGTGCGGTGGGTCAGCGGTGCTGGTCGGCTGCCTCCTGTACCCGGGCCACGTGCTTGTCCCACCACGCCGTGTCGCCCGTGTCCTCGTGGTCCTTACCCGCCCGGCCGTCGATCATCTCCCGGACGATGTCGGCGTGCCCCGCGTGCTGGGCGGTCTCCGCGACCACACGCACGAGCAGGTGCCCGAGGGTCGTCGTGCGGCGCTCCTCCGGCCACCACGCGACCGTCGCGGGCGCGTCGAGCCCGAACTGCTCCAGCGACTCGTCCGAGTGCTGCCACGCCCGCCGGTACAGCCCGACGAGGTACTCCCGGCTCTCCTCCGGTAACGCCCACATGTCCGCGCTGTCCCAGATCGACTCGTCGGTCCACGGCATGGGCACCGGCGCGCTCCGCCCCACACACTCACCGAGGTAGCCGAACTCGATCCCGGCCAGGTGCTTGACGAGCCCCAGCAGGTTGGTGGCAGTGGGCGTCATCGGTCGGCGGATGTCGTACTCCGACAGCCCGGCCAACGACGCGACCATCGCGTCGCGGCCCTGCTGGAGGTACTGGCGCAGGTCAGCGGTAATCATGCGGCCAGGCTAGATCGCACCACCGACAAAACCGCTGGCCGCGTCCACCTGCGGCGGGCGGCCCTTCATCACCGCGAACGTTACGAAGGGGCCCTTCATCACACCGGACGTCACGAAGGGGCCCTTCATCACGGTGAGCACAACGAAGGGCCCCTTCATCGCACCGGACGTCACGAAGGCGTCCTTCATCGCACCGGACGTCACGAAGGCGTCCTTCATCGCACCGGACGTCACGAAGGCGTCCTTCATCGCACCACTCCCGAGGCTGCCTGCCAAACCAACCCCGTTGCCAACCCAAGGCCATCCCGGAGACCTGCCCCTCCGGCGAGGAGGCCCGTCCGGCAGCACACCCGCCCGGCGAGGACAAACCCCGCCGGGCAAGAACTTCCGCCAAGAACAACACCCGACCGGGCCAGAAACTAACGAGCAGACCCCGCGAGCTCGGGAACAAGATTCAACACCCGATCGAGTGCCATCATCATGAGCGGACGGGTCACCACACTGGTGTTCGCCCGGATCTGGAGCGAGCTGCCGAGGGCGGCGCAGCGCTCGTGGTGCGCCAGTAACACGGCCAGACCCGCGGACCCGATGAACGTGAGTCCCGTCAGGTCCACCACGACCGGGGCCGGTGGCACGACGATCGCCTCCGCCTGGTCGAGCTGGGCCGACAGCCTCGGCGCGGTCAGCATGTCCAGCTCGCCGCCCGCCTGAACCACCACCGACAGGTTGTCGACGGTCCGCTGCACCCACAGCACATCATCGATCTCGGTCACAACGACCTCCACTGGATGGCGCGAGCCTTGGGGGAGACGGTCGAGCATAGTCGAGGTTCGCGCCCGGGCGCGAGCCCAGTTTTGCCGTGGTCACCACGATTCCGGAACATCACCCGTCTGGAGGAAGATCGCACGGCGAAACCCGCACGCCGGGGTGTATTCAGTCCATTTCGGACTGTCACCCGCCGCCACGGTACGGGACTTCCCCGCCCCCAACGTGGAACGGATTCACATCGGGGACTCCGGTGCGGATTCCGTCGCGCAAGCCGGTCCACAGCATGGAATCCCGCCAGACGGCTCATTGACACCGGCCGCCGTACCGGGTCCTATGGACGACGTGCCCCAGGTCGCGCTCACGAGGCGTCGCCACGTGGACTTCGCCATCGTGGCGGCCCAAGGCTGTGCCGGTTTCGCCCTGCCAGCCGTTGCCGACCCCTGCGAGGTGCACCCGTGTCGTTGCCCACCCCGACCATCGTCGTCCACCTGAACATCGAGCTCCCCAGACACCCGGACACGCTCGCCGCGCTGTCCGAACTGCTGCACTCGGTCGCCGAGCTGCCCGGCGTCGCGGTGACGCAGCAGGCGGTCCCCGAGCTGCCCTACCCCCGCTCGTCCACAGCGGACGCCGTGGACGAGCGGCTGCGGATCGTGCCCTACTCGCGGACCGTGCTGCGCCGCGGCAGGCCGATCCCGCTGACCAGGCTGGAGTTCGACCTGCTGCTGTACCTCACGCAGCGGCCGAAGCGGGTGCTGCCGCGCCGCACGCTGATGGCCGAGGTGTGGGGCATCGACGAGCCGTTGAACAGCAGGACCGTGGACGTCCACATCAGACGGTTGCGGGACAAGCTCGGCCCGGACCGGCCGCGGATCACGACCGTGCGCGGGGTCGGCTACCGCTTCGACGGCCCGCAGGACGTGGTCATCGAGTCGGCACCGGAGTGGGCGGTGGTGTGACGGCGGCACCGCCGCAGAGGCAGACCGCGCACGCGTCGACGAACACGCGGATGGCGGACCGGTCGTCAGCGGTCCGCCACGCGATGGCCAGTTCGCTCGGCGGCAGCCCGGTGACCGGCAGGAACACCACGTCGTCGCGGCAGTAGATCCCGGCGTTGCCCGCCGACAGCAGCGCGACGCCCAGCCCGGACGCGACGGCCTCGAACGCGACCTCCGCACGCCCGGCCAGCGGGTGGCCGGCGGCCAGCGCGACCCAGCGGTCCTCGGTGGCGACGACCCGCCAGGACAGCCCGCTCTCGGGCACGGGCAGCCACGCGACCGCGACGTCGACCTCCCGGCGCGCGAGCCCCCGACCCGCTGACGCACCTGGCGTTCGTGGCCGCCGTGACGACCACGATCCGCCTCGGCACGGCGATCCTGATCCTGCCGCAGCGCAACCCGGTGGTCCTCGCGAAGCAGGCGGCGAGCCTGGACGTGCTGAGCGGCGGCCGGTTCAGCCTCGGCGTGGGCGCGGGGCACCTCGAGCCGGAGCCGGCCGCCGTCGGCGTCGACCTCGCCCACGCGCGGCAGGCGCACCGACGAGTACCTGGACGCCATGCACTCGCTGTGGCACGACCCGGCGGGCCGCGGACCGGTACGCGGAGCTGGGCGTCGACCACCTCGTCGTGTACCCGCTGCCGCTGGCGGAGCCCACCGCCGTAATTCGCTTTCTCGAACAGCACGCTGATCTACGATCACGACTGTGGCATCACTAACCGCTTTGTACCAGGCACTGCCGATCTCGAGCGAGCACATCCGCGTCGGGAGCCAGTCAGGCTGCGGCGGCATCGCGGCGGCACGCATCGATCTCGCGGCCGCGCAGACCTACGAGTTCGTGGACGCCACCCCGCCGCCGCGCGAGAACGACATGTACGAGGACCAGGAGCTGGTCGACTTCTGCGTCACGAACGTGCGCGAGGGCATCGAGGAGGAGTTCTACGCACTGTTCGGGAAGCTGCCCACGGTGCGGGTGGTGCTGCACAAGGTGCTGCCGCACGCGGTCGA
This sequence comes from Actinophytocola algeriensis, assembly GCF_014203735.1. Classification (GTDB taxonomy): domain Bacteria; phylum Actinomycetota; class Actinomycetes; order Mycobacteriales; family Pseudonocardiaceae; genus Actinophytocola; species Actinophytocola algeriensis. The sequence goes on from NZ_JACHJQ010000006.1 coordinate 422,029, forward strand.
CTCCAACGAGATGATCAACAGGCATGCCGGGCGGACCGTGGTGCGGCTGGCGTTGCGGAACGTGGGGCTGGACGACGTGCCCAGCCCCACGTCCAGTCACAAGGTCATACGCCCGCGACCGACTGGATCCAGCTCCGGTACGACATGACGTTCGTGTAGGCGGTGCGGGTGGCGCGGTCGCTGGTCGACGCGACGCCCACCTGCTTCCCGCTCGCGAACATCGGGCCGCCGGAGTCGCCGCCCGCGGTGATGCCGTTGATCCGCTGCGCGCAGATCGCGACACCGCCGGTGTAGTCGCGGCAGCTCTCCGACGTGACGCGCACGTCGGCGTACTTCAGGTAGCGGGACTGGCAGTTGATCTCCGGCTGACCGGTGCACGTGGCGCCCCACCCGTAGACCTGGACCGTCTGGCCGACGGACACGGGATCCTCGCCGGTGCGCGGGAGCGGCGAGTAGGTCCCCGACACGCTGCGGTCGAGCCGCACGATCGCGAGGTCCGCCCGCGAGTGACGGGTGATCGCGACGCCGGTGGCGACCACGCCGCCGCTGGTCTGGTCGAGACTGCCGATCCGGAACGTGTACGTGCCCGAGCCGGACACGCAGTGCCGCGCGGTGAGGATGTACTGCGGCGCGATGATCGTCGCGGTGCAGTTCTGCTGCCCGTTGACGAACAGGCGCGCCGCCCACGGGGCGTTGGACGCGGTGCCACCGCCGATGATCATCGGAGTGGCGCCACCCGGCTCCGGCGGCGCGGCGACCGCCTGCGGGGCGGCCGTGGCGAGTGCGAGTGCGGCCCCGACCATCGCGAGGGCGACCTTGAACAGCTTCATATCCGGTTTCTCGATTCTGCGGTCCATAGACCGCGAGCAGGGGTGAATCGGGAAACCTCAGCTCACCATCCCTCCGCGCGAGCGGGCAAGGACGCGAACTTCCCAGAGTTACCGGCTATCCGGTGAGGAGGTCGAGCGCCAGCTTGCGTGCCTCGTCGCCGTTGTCAGCCCAGTGGGCGAGCGTACTGGGGTGCGTCCACGACTCGTGGACGCCGCTGACCTTGCCGTAGCCGTTGTCCAGCACCACGTGCGCCACCCCGGCGAGCAGCGCGAGGACGTGCCCGTGCAGCTTGTCCGTCACCAGCACTCGGCCCCGGCCGAGGATGTGCAGACCGCGCAGCACCCACCCGTGTCCGAGCGGTGCGAACGTGGCACCGAGCGGCCGCCACGCGTACCGCGCCCACCGCGCGTCGGACTGCGCGCGGGCACGCAGGAACACGTTGGCACGCCTGGCGATCCGGTGGTCGAGACGCCACTCCGGCTCGTCGGGCTGCTCGTGGATCCACTCCACCACGCTGCCGGTGACCCCGTCCGGCAGACCACCGTGGTCGACGTGCTCCGGGTCGCCCGGCACGCGGTGCAGCCACAACACGTCCGCACGCGGCGTGCCGGGAAGAGGCAGCTCTCCGAGCCCGAACGCCATGTCCGGCACCAGGCGCACGTCCGCGTCGAACTCGCGGGCCGCGATCTCCTGGCTGCGGTGCTCGCGTACCAGCAACGTCACGTCGCCGTGCTCGGCGACGAGGCGGCGCACCCGGTCGAGGTTCTGGCGCTCGCGGAAGTGGATGCTCTGCGGCAGCTGCACGAGCCGCCGGTCCCGCAACGTCGACAGCAGGTGCTCACGCAACCCCTGCTGCCCCTGGTACAGGTCGCCGAAGTTGCCGCCCCCGTTGAGAAGCACGGGCCCGTCGGGCACCGCGCGCCGCAGCGCCGCCGCCGAGAACGTGTCCCACGCGCACTGGTACCCGACCCGCACGCCGATGCGCCGCAGCGCGGCCCTGGTGCCGAGCCAGATGGCCGGGTCGCCGGGGTTGCCGTGGTTGGGAAAGTTGACGAGCGCGACCCGGCGGGCGCCGCGCAGCACCGCGCGGAGCGCATCGTCCACTTCCGAGCGCAGGCTCGCGATCAGTGCGGAGTCTGGGTTGGACACACGCCGCAGCCTAGAGGCAGTCGAGCACCGACCGCGGCGGACGGTCCGCCCCGACGACGGCCACGCAGCGCACGAGCACGCGACCGAGGAACCGGCAAAGCGGACCAACCACCCACGGTCACCTCACGGCGTACCCATCAGTCCCGTGACCGGAGTGTCCGAGATCGCCATGCAGGTACCGGTGTTGTAACCGGCGGACCATTGTTCCGGCGACCCGTAGCTCATACCGAAACTCACCCCTGCACGCTCACCGCCGAGATAGTCCGAGACCGCGTCCTCGCACTCGCCGAACGTCACCTCCTGGATGTCCGCCTCGGTGGGCGGCGGATCAGTCAGCTCCCCCAGCTTCACCACCGGCGTGACAGCCTCACTGCGGTGCGGCTGATCGCAGGACACCATGACCGGCGGGCCCGGGTCGGTCGTGGCGCCGACCAGGCACTGCCGCAGGTCACCGAGCCCGTCGGCGAGGGAGTCACGCAGGGTGCCGGTCCGCCGGGTCGTCTCGCCGTTCGTCGAGTCGACGCTGGCGAGACAGGAGTACCACCGCTCCCCCGCCTGCCACTGGGGCTCGTGCGGCCACACGTACGCCGCCTCGACAAGGCTCGCCTCCACGTCCTGGCTGCCGGTCAACTCCACCAGTTCCTCCCGGCAGGTCGGACCCACGACCGTGTCCAGCTCAGGCGGGAACGTGGCCGGCACGCCGGCGGGCAGGCCGGCGGACAGCGTGACCTCGTACTCGTGCGGCTCGTCGCAGGACACGACCTGGATCCCGTCCTCGATGGCGAGGCAGTCGCCCGGCGTGTACGCACCCTCCGGCGGCGGTTCGGTGGTGGTGGTCGTCGTCGCCGGCGCGGCACTGGCCGGCGCCGCGGCCGGTTGCCCATCCACAGTGGACATGCAGGCGGCGAGCGGGAAAGCGAGCAGGCACAGCGCGACGCGGCGGAGCATGTCCGCGAGACAACCACGGCCGCGCGGGGACGGGTCCCGGGCGGCCGGTTGCGGCCATCCCCCACGGGGATGACATCCGCAGTACGATCTTGCCGAGATCTCCTTTTCCTGTGAAGGGATCACCACTATGACGAGGCAGCACGACGACGTGACAACCTCGGTGACCAGCCGGTTCCCCACGAACAGCCGGTTACCCGCGCCCGAGATCCGGCCCCTGCCGGAGGCGCCGACCTCCACGTGGCGGATCATCGGCCCGGGAGTCATCGCCGCCGGTGTCGGACTGGCGTCCGGCGAGTTCATCCTCTTCCCCTACATCGCCTCCCAGGTCGGCCTCGTGTTCGTGTGGGCCGCGCTGATCGGCCTGGCCACGCAGTACTTCCTGAACATGGAGATCGAGCGGTACACGCTCGCCACCGGGGAGACCGCGCTGACCGGGTTCAGCCGCTTCTGGCGGCACTGGGGCCTGGTGTTCGCGGTGCTCACGCTCCTCGCGAACCTGTGGCCCGGCTGGGCGACCAGCTCCGCGACGCTCGTGACGTACCTGTGGGGCGGCAGCGTCACCTGGATCTCCGTCGGCATGCTGGTCGCCATCGGACTGATCCTCACGCTCGCGCCGGTGGTGTACGTGGCACTGGAACGCGCCGAGATGGTCAAGGTCGCGGCCGTGCTGGTGCTGCTGGTCGTCGGCGCGGTGGTCGCGATCACCGCGGACGCGTGGGCGGACGTGCCGACGATCGTGACCCAGGCGAGCATACCGATCGACCCGCTCGGCCTCGCGTTCCTGATGGGCGCGCTGGCGTTCGCCGGTGCGGGCGGCGGCCAGAACCTGGTGCAGAGCAACTGGATCCGCGACAAGGGCTTCGGCATGGGCAAGTACGTGCCGCGCATCAAGAGCCCCGTGACCGGCAAGCCGGAAGCCGCGCCGAGCACCGGTTTCATCTTCGAACCGACCGACGAGCACATGGCGCGCTGGCGGGCGTGGTGGCGGTTCGCGAACCGCGAGCAGCTGTTCACGTTCGTGCTGATCACGTTCATCTCCATCCTGTTCACGTCGCTGCTGGCATACTCGACCGTGTACGGCCGCGACGACCTGCCCAACAACATCGGGTTCCTGGAGATCGAGGGCCAGGTGCTCAAGGACACGGTCGGCGCGTGGTTCGGCACGCTGTTCTGGCTGATCGGCGCACTGGCGCTGTTCGCGGCGGCGCTGGGCATCGTGGACTACACGGCCCGGCTGGTCGCCGACGTGCTCAAGACCGCGTACGTCAAGCAGGCCAAGGAAAGCACGCTGTACTTCGGCATCGTGTGGGTGCTCGTGCTGGTCGGCTGCGGGATCGTGCTGTCCGGGTTCGCGCAGCCGCTGATCCTGCTGGTGATCTCCGCGTGCGTCGGCGGCCTGATGATGTTCATCTACTCCGGACTGCTGATCCTGCTCAACCGCAAGGTCCTGCCCGGCCCGATCCGCATCCGCGCGGGGCGGACGGCCGTGCTCGGCTGGTCGGTCGCGCTGTTCGGCATCCTGAGCGTCCTGACGATCATCGAACAGGTGCGCAAGCTGTTCGGCGACTAGTGCTGTGTCCACCGACGTTTGCCGGGTCCTGCGGCGGGTCCGGCCAAGCCGACGGTGATCGCCGTACCCGGGGTGGGGCTGGGTTTGCCGTGAAAGGCGCGTTCAGGACATCGCCGGCGCTGTGAAAGGCGCGTTGAGGGCGTTGAGTGCCCTGAAAGCGCCTTTCACAGCATGGCCAACGCCGTGAAAGCGCCTTTCACGGCACAACGGGATGTCGTGAGGGCGCGCAGGCGCCGGGGGGCGCGAGCCCCACACCACCCCTGAGGCTGCCTGCCATCCCAGAGACCTGCCCCTCCGGCGAGGAGCCGCCGGAGGCAAACCCGTCCGGAGGCAAACCCGTCCGGCGAAGACACCCATCCGGCGAGAACAAACCACGAACCCACCCCGGCCAACGTAAAGCAAGCAGCACTAGCGCCGCGGGCCGTGCCGGTGCCCATCGGAGTCACCGGCACGGCCCCCGTCCCGGGAGATGTGAGCCGTGCCGTCCCGGCGCAAAAGAGCCTCAGGGTCACAGGGGCATCGAGGCGGGGCTACGGGCGGCGTACCGCGTGTTCGACCTCCGCCAGGTCCTCCGCGGTCACCAGCCGGTACTCGGCGACCCGTTTGCCCACCGCGAACCTCGGGTTCTGGATGCGGCCGTCGCGGGCCTCCAGGTACGGGTCTCCCAGTTCGCCGAACGCGATCTGGGAGACCGAGCGGATCGCGTCGTCGACGCGTTGCGGGCGTTCGAGGTTCCACGCCTGGCCGCCGCGCCAGTCGCGGATCCGTTCGTAGATGCGGCGGTTCGTCGGCGGGAACGGGGAGTCGTCGTCGCCCGCCAGCCAGGGTTCGGCCAGGGCCAGGGCGACGTACCACTCCTTCGAACCGCGCGTGAGCTGTCCCTTGCGCTCGTGGGGTTTCAGCTCCGTGTCGCGGTGGACCGGGGCCGCGGGCGGCGTGGACGGCATGAGCGCGTTGACCGAGAACGTCATCAGCAGGTCGGTGAACAGCTCGTTGCCAACCTGCTTGCCCGCCAGCACGACCAGCTCGTTCTTGCCGCCGTCGAGCAGAGCCGTCATGTCCCGCACCAGCGTCACCCGCCGGGCGCCGCCCGGCGCGTCCAGCAGGCTCGACAAGCGGCCCTCACCGGCACCCAGCCACCGCAGCCACGCCGCCTCGTTGCCGACCACCAGCTCCGCCAGCGTGCCCGACACGTGCGGCGCGGCGGCGGGCAGCCGCAGCTCGACCCGGCCCGGTCCCGGACCGCCCGCGCTGTGGGGATCGCGGCCGAACAACAGGCGCTCGCCCGTCGTCAGCAGAACGGGATGCACATCGTTGCCCCGCACCATGACCTGCAACATTGGCGCAGACTACCCGGCGAGGAACCACAGGAGGCCGGCCAGCGCCAGCGGCACGAACGTGAACAGCGTGATCGCGTCGGGCGCCGCGAACAACAGGAACAGAAAACCCATCGCCTGTGCCGCGAAGTACAGCGGCGGACCCCACGGTCGTCGCAGCCACGCACCGGCGATGCCCGCCAGGGCGGCCACCGTCACCAGTATCGACAGCATCCCGAGACCCGTGAGGTCGCCGCCGTAGGTGGATTCCTCGGACCAGGCCGCCACCGCGAGGACGAGCGCGGCCACGTTGGCGACCGTGACGATCACCAGCAGGGCGGTGAATCCCGGACGGAGCCGGGGTCGTGGGTTCTCGGTTGCGGTCATGGTCCAATCCTAGGAAAAACCGCGCCACACCCCAGTGGAATCTTCCGCCTCAGCAGCCGAGCGACCCGAGGTCCTCCTCGCCGGCGTCGGCGAGGTTGTCGCACAGCTGCCGCACCACCGCCTCCGGGTCGAGCTGCCACACGCCGACGTCGGTGTCGGTGCCACCGCTCGCGAGCATCGAGCCGTCCGGTGCGAACACGACCTCGTTGAGCGACGCGCCGTGCCCGGTGAGCACGGCGAGGAGCGCACGGTCGGCGAGGTCCCACAGCCGCACGACCGGATCCTCCACCGTCACCGTCGCGGCTCTGCGCCCGTCCGCCGACACGGCGATCTCGCGGACCGTGGACGAGTGACTGCCGAAGGTGGCCCGCACCTCGCCGGTCACCGCGTCGCGGACCTGCACCACGCCTTCGGTGCCCGCCGTGAGCACGGACCGGCTGTCCGGCGTGAACGCGAGCGTGGACAGGGAGTTCTCGTCGAGCGGGACCTCCTCCTCGGCGTCGAAGCCCGCGGTCCGCCACGAGACCATGGTGGACGAGATCGCACCGTCCGGGTCGCTGCCGACCGCCGCGTTGCCCGCGCTGTTCACGAGCGCGACCAGCCGCTTGCCGTCCGGTGAGAACGTGAGGTCCGCCGGTGACCTGGTACCGAGGTCCAGCACCGCCCACTGCTTCAGCGTCGCCACGTCCCACACACCGATCTTGTAGTCGGTCGACTCCGTGGACCGCAGCGGACTCTCGTGCGCGGCGGCGAAGGTCTTGCCATCCGGCGACACCACCAGCGCACCGCGGAAGTCGCGGCCGGTCAGGCGGACGGACCTGGGGCGGGCGAACCCGCCACGTTCGGCGGTGACGGTGAACGTGGCGTCCGCGGTGCCGGTGATGCGCGACCCGTCGGGGGTGAAGCGGGCGGCGAAGACCGAGCTGTCGAGCCGGGTGGCCGCGATCTGCCGCCCGGACCGGGCGTCCCACATCTCGAGGCCACCCTCGGCGTCGCCCGCCAACAACGTCCTGCTGTCCGAGCCGAAGTCGAGGCCGGTCACCGAGCCGATGGGCCGGACGTACCAGTTCGTGTTGGAGTGCCACCGCAGCACCGTGCCGTCGCTGGTGGCCGCGACCTTCGTGCGGCCGTCGCCGGACACGGCGATCGCCAGCACCGTGTGGCCGACGGTCGTGCCCGCCCTCGGGCCGGGGGCGAGTGTGCCGCCGTAGCTGCCGGTCAGGGTGTCCCACGCGGTGAGCGTGGTCGAGTCGCTGTTGGTGTAGAGGATCGAGCCGTCCGAGCTGAACGAGAGCGCGATCGGGCCCTGGCCCACGTCGGTGGCGTGCCGGGTGACGTCCCGGAACTCCCGCACCAGCGCCCCGGTTTCCGCGTGCCACAACCGGATCGTGTTGTCGGCGACGCTGACGCTCGCCAGCAGCTCGTCGGAGAACGCGACCTGGACCGGCACGTGTGGTTCCTCGTCCTTCACCGCGGTCCGGAAGTGGTCGTCGTGCCGGGCGACGAGCCCGCCGGTGGCCGGGTCCCACAGGTCCACCACCCCGCTGGCGTGCCCGGCCGCCAGCCGCGTGCCCGTCTTGCTGTACTCGAGACCGGACACGTCGCCGGCGGTCTCGGCGATCCAGCGGATCAGGTTCCCCGTGCCCGGCTCCCATTCGCCCAACTTGGCCTTGCCGTCCGTGTCGACCGACAGCGCCGCGAGCGCGGCCCCGTCCGGCCGCCACGACACCGGCCCGAACGCGTTGAGGTTGTGCCGGAGCCTGCGGATCAGCGTGCCGCCGGGCACCGACCAGATCTTCACCCCGCTGTCCTCGATGTCGCCCGACTGGATCGACGACACCGCGAGCATCCGCCCGTCCGGGGAGAACCGGAGCGCCCGGATGGTCCCGGCGCCGGAGATGTCGACGTCGAGCCGTTCGCGTTTCTCCAGATCCCACAGCGCGACCTCGCCCTCGCCGGACCCGATGGCGACGAGCCGCCCGTCCGGGCTGATGTCGATCGAGTACCCCTGCCCGACACCGGACGCGAACGAGGACGGGTAGGTGAGGCCCGGCGCGGACAGCAGCGCGCCGCGCGCCTCCACGGTCGGGCTGGCACGCCAGCCCTGCACGGCCTTGCGCATGGCGCTCACCGGGTCGACCTGTGACTCGGCGAGCGACTCCGCCGCGAACTGGCGGGACAGGGCGACGTTGCGCTGGTCCTGCGCGTCCGCGCGGGAGATCACCGCGACCACACCGGCGACGAGCGCGACCGCGAGCAGCGACGCGAGCCCGGCGACCAGTACGCGCAACCTGCGGGTGGTGCGCCGCCGGTCCCGGTCGCTCGCCTGCAGGAACGCGTGCTCGTCGGGGGTGATGTCGGTCCGCCCGCCACTCCAGTCGAGCGCGGCGGCGAGGCGGGCGCCGCGGTACAGGTCGCCGCGGTCCTGGCCGCTCTTGCGCCACGCACCCGCGGCCTCGGCGAGTTGCTGGCGGATGAGCAGCCCCTGCCGGTCCTCCTCCACCCACTCGCGCAGGCGCGGCCACGCGGTCAGCAACGCGTCGTGGGACAGGGCGACCGTGTCGCGGTCGACGGTGACGAGCCGCGCGGCGACCAGGCTCTCGAGGATCCTCGGCGGCACCTCGTCGCGGCGGGCGCGGCGGCGGGCGATCCCGCCGCCGTCCAGCAGCGTGACCATCCGCAGCAGCGCCGCGCGCAACGCCCACCGGTCCGGTTCTGGGAGGCGGTTGTAGACGCCGTCCGCGGTGAGCGCGACCGCCCGGTCGACGCCGCCGGTGCGCTGGTACCCGTTGAGCGTCAACCGGTTCCCGTCGCGGTTGTGCCACGTCTCGCGCAGCGCGTGCGCCAGCCGGGGCAGCGCGCCGGGGTCCCGGCCCGCGCCGACATCGGTGATCAGCCGGTCGACCAGGCCGGGCTCCAGCTCCAGCCCGGCGGCCCGCGCCGGCTGGGTGACCACCCTGGCGAGCTCGTCGGTGGACAGCGGGCCGAGCACGTACGGCGCCGCGAGGGAGTGCTTCAACGCGGGCAACGTGATGCAGTGCTCGACGAAGTCCGCGCGGACCGCGAGCACGGCTCGCGCAGGCCACGCGGAGGCGAGCGCCGTCGCGAACGCCTCCCGCTCGCGCGGGTCCCGGCACAGGGTGAACAGCTCCTCCGCCTGGTCGACGGCGATGACGAGCGGTCCGTGGTCACCGGCGGCCGCCTGGCAGAGTTCGCCGAGCTCGGCAGGCCGTTCCCACAGCCGCTGCGCGAGCACGCCGGGGTCGGCGTGGACGAGCGCGGCCAGCCGTGCCGCGAGTGTTCCAATAGGACGATCGCCGGGCGTCATGGCGAGCGACTTCTCACCGGACCTGGCGTGCGCGGCGAGGAGCCCCGCGTTCAGCAGCGACGACTTCCCGGCGCCGGACGCGCCGACCACGATCAGCGGCCCGTCGTCCGCGCGCTGCCGGGACAGGCGGGCGAGCAGGTCCCGCACGGACTGCTCGCGGCCGTAGAACCAGTCGCTGTCGCGCACCCCGAAGCTCTGCAGCCCCGGATACGGGCAGCTGTCGGGAGTGTGGTGCGCCCGCGGCTGGTCCTGCCCGGAGACCACGGTCATGAGCAGCTGCACGAAGTGGCCGCCGGTCAGCGTGGCCTCGGCCTGCACGGCCGTCGGCGCCTCGGCGGTGACCGCGGCGGCCGCCGCCATCAGCTCGCCCGCGCTGGGGTAGCGCCGCTTGGGGTCCTTCTCCATGCCGGTGCGCACGACGAGGTCCATGGCGGCCGGGATGCGGCGGTCGAACAGCGACGGCGCGGGCGGCGGGTCGTTGAGCTGTGCCGACAGCTTGCCGACCGAGTCGGGCGCGGGGAAGGGCACGCGGCCGGTGAGGCACTGGAACAGCACGCACGCGAGCGAGTACACGTCCGACGCGGCGTCGACGTCGCCGCGCATCAGGCGTTCCGGCGCCATGTAGTCGAGGGTGCCGATGTAGTCGCCGGTGTTGGTCAGCTTCGTGACGTCGTCGGCGAGCGAGCGCGCGATGCCGAAGTCGGCGAGGTACGCCTTGCCGTCGCGGTCGAGCAGGATGTTGGCGGGCTTGACGTCCCGGTGCAGCACCCCGGCGGCGTGGGCGGCGTCGAGCGCGGTCGCGACCTGGCCGAGGATCTCCACGGCCCGTGCGAGCGACAGCGGGCCGTCGGCCAGGACGCGTTTGAGGTCGGGCCCGTCGACCAGCGCCATGTCGAGGTACAGGCGGCCGTCGATCTCGCCGTGCGCGTGGATGGGGATCACGTGCGGTTCGCGCAGGCCCGCGACCAGCTTGGCCTCGCGGCGGAAGCGGGCGCGGAACTCCGCGCCCGCGGTGGCGGGCAGCCGTTTGAGGGCGACGTGGCGCTCGTGCTCGGTGTCGAAGGCGCGGTGCACCTCCCCCATGCCACCACGGCCGAGCAGCTCCTCGATCCGATACGGGCCGAATAACTCGGTGGCCGTATCGTCGTTCACGGCGCCCCCTCCCATGTTCTGTTCGTGCCAGGTGATCCTACTGGCACGCGGTGAACATGGCGTCGACCGCGGCGTCGCGAGCGGTTCCCTCCAGCCCGTCCCACAGGTAGTGCTGCACGGCGTCCACGCACGTCGTGAGCGTGGCCTTCTCGGCTTCCAGGTCACTGTTGCGGGTTTCCGCGCTGTCCTGCGCGGCCGCCGCCGTGGTGAGGCGTTCGCGAACCTCGGCCAGTTGCGACTTCCGTTCCGCCAGACGGGCGACCGCCGCGTCGTGGCCGGAGTCCGCGCCGATGTAGAGGGCCCCGAACACCCCCGCCGTCGCGAACGCGACCACGCAGGCGACCAGGAGGACGATCCTGGCCCGCTGCTTGGGCTGCCACTGTTGCGGGAACGGCTGCGGGAACTGCTGCGGGAACTGCTGGGGGTACTGCTGCGGGATGGGTTGGGAGATCGGTGACCGCGGCGACTGCACCGGCAGGTGCGGCTGTTGTTGCTGTTGCGGTTGCCGGTACGGGCCCGGGTAGTGGTCGGACATGGTCATCTCCCGTCATCTCCCGCAGTACAGGATCATCTGGTCGATCGAGTCCGAGAGCGCCTGGTCGTCGCCTGCCCGCACCGCATCGATGGACGCCTTCGTCGGGTCCGCGCACGCCCGCAGCGCGTCGACCTCGTCGCGGAGCACCTGTTCGTCGTCGGCCAGTTCGTCCACTGTGGACCGCGCGGTGCCGAGCCGGTCCCGCGCACCCGACAGTTCCCGTTCCGTCACGGTGACCTGGCCGCCGACCTCGCTCGCCGCCGACCGCTCGATGAGGAAGAGCGCGACGAACGCCCCCGCCGCCGCGACCAGCACCCCCAGCACGACCGCGTACACCACCGTCGTTCTCCGCGTCCCGTTCATGCGACTCCCCTGCCTTCGCTCGGTGTACTCCAGTCTGCGGATCCGCCACGCGCGCGAGTAGCGGAAAGTTCCGCCGCCGGTTAACGATTCGGTGCGGCGCGACGACAGTTCCGGCATGGATGCCGTGACCGGGGTGATTGCCTGGTGGCGCAGGAAACTCGTCTGGGGTGTGCTCGTCTCCGTGGCACTGGGCGGGTTCTCGCTGCTGGTCGAGGGCGTGGACGCGGACCTGAAGACCGCGGCCGTGATCACGTTGCTCGGGATCGCGACGACGCTGGTGGTCGAGCTGCGGTTCCAGTCGGAGGAGTCGGCGGTAGGGCTGCGTGCCGACGTGCGGCGGCTGCACGACGCACGCACCCGCTGATCGACTTCGCCCGGATCCGGTCCGTGGACGCGACGCTCACGAACTACTGGAACACCGGCGGCGGCCGGAGGTACCTGGAGAGCCAGCGCAGCGGCATCGCGGCGGGCAACCTCGAGGTGACGCGCGTGCTCGTGCTGCCGAGGGGCCAGGTGGCGAACGCGCGCGAGATCATCCGCAGGCACGTCCAGGCGGGGGTGGCGGTCTCGATCGTCGTGCGCGAGGACATGGCGGCCGACCCGGACCTGCCGGAGTTCGAGGACTACTCGCTCGTCACCGACCGCAGCGGGGTGACCGGTGTGCTCATGCCGCGGTCCGCGCGGGAGGCGGACATCTTCACCACGGAGGAGCGGCAGGTCGCGCACGCGGAGGAGGTCGTCGAGCTCCTCGCGCAGTACGCCAACGACATCGACGACATCTACTCGTGACGGTTCACCCGACGTACAGGCAGAACGGGTGCCCCGCCGGGTCGAGGCACACCCGCACGTGGTCCTGTGGCTGGAAGTCCGCGATCCCGGCGCCTTCCGCGACCGCGCGCGCGACCTCGGCGTCGAGGTCGTCGACCTCGATGTCGAGGTGCGCCATCACCAGCTGGCCGTCCCGCTCCCCCGGCCACACCGGCCGCCGGTACTCGGGCTCGGTCTGGAACGACAGCCGGGCGGTGCCCGAAGGGTCGCGCAGCACCACCCAGTCCGGCTCGTCCTGCTCGGTCTCCCAGCCCAGCAGGCGCCGGTAGAAGTCCGCCAGCTCGCGCGCGTCCGGCGCGTCCAGGACGGTGCTCGTGTACGTCATCGTCATACCCACGGGTGTTGACGTTGAGCGGCGGCGTCAAACTACCGCTTCGGGTGCAAGCGAACCTCGGTGATCGCGTGGTGGGCGACGGCGGTGACCTCCACGGTCCACTCGGTCAGCACCACCCGGTCGCCGGGCGCGGTCGGGATGCGGCCCAGTGCGGTGAGGACGAGCCCGGCGATCGTCGCGTAGTCGCCATCGGGCCGGTCCGCGAGCTCCACCCCGACGTCGACGAGGTCGTGGACGGGGAACGTGCCGGGCAGTTGCAGCGCACCGTCCGGCCGGGTCTGGACGGCCATCACGTCCCGGTCGGTCTCGTCGTAGATCTCGCCGACGATCTCCTCGAGGAGGTCCTCGAGCGTGACGATGCCGTCGATCGCGCCGTGTTCGTTGGCCACCAGCGCGAACTGCTCGCGTTCGTCCTTGAAGCGCCGCAACGCGTCCGACACCCGCACCGAGTCGGGGAACACGACCGGCTGCCGCGCGACGGCGGCGAGCGTGGCCGAGTCGTCGAGCAGGTCCCGCAGCGTCACCACACCGATCACGTCGTCGAGGTGCCCGTCGCGCACGATCGGGGCCCTGGTGTGGCCGGACCCGGCGAGCGCGGCCCTGGCCTGCGCGATCGGCACGTCGGCCCGCATCGTGAACACCGATCGCCTCGGTACGAGCACCTCGCGCAGGATCCGCTCGTGGATCTCCAGCGCGCCGGTGATGATCGTGCGCTGCTCGGCGTTGAGCCCGCGGTGCCCGGCGACCAGGTCTCGCAGTTCCTCCGGGCTCAGCTGTTCGGAGTCCGCCCTGGGGTCACCGCCGAACATCCGCACGATCAGGTCGGTGGTCCGCCCGAGCAACCACACGGCGGGCCGCGACACGCGGGACAGGAAGTCGAGCGGCCGGGCCACGGTGAGCGCCCAGCGTTCCGCGTACTGCATCGCCAGCCGTTTCGGCGCCAGCTCACCGAACACGAGCGTCACGAACGTCAGCAGCAACGTGATCACCGCGATCGCGACGGCCTCCCGTGCGGTGCCGAGGAACGAGAACAGCGGTGCCACCGGCTCGGCGAGCGACACGGCCGCGGTCGCGGACGCGAGGAACCCGGCGAGCGTGATGCCGACCTGGATGGTGGCGAGAAACCGGTTCGGGTCCCGTGCGAGCCGCACCAGCGTCCTGCTCGTCGCGCCGCCGTGGCGTTCGAGCCGCTTCAGCTGTCCCTCCCGGAGCGAGATCAACGCGATCTCACTGCCCGCGAACAACGCGTTGAGCACCACGAGCACACCGACCAACACAAGGTTGAACCAATAACCGCTCATGTTCCAATCCCGGCTCGGCAGAGGACAACGGTACCGAGCCGTACCTAACGTGGTGGTCATGAGACCAGCGGATGTCCGGCAGCGGGTCACCGGGCCGACAGCGGGCCTCGCCCCGGGGTACACACAGGCCAACCTCATCGCGGTGCCCACGGACTGGGCCTACGACATGCTCCTGTTCGCACAGCGCAACCCGAAACCGTGCCCGGTGCTGGACGTGACCGACCCCGGCAACCCGGTGACGGTCCTCGCCCCGGACGCCGACCTGCGCACCGATGTCCCGCGCTACCGCGTGTGGCGGGAAGGTGTGCTGACCGACACGCCGATCGACGCGACCCCGTACTGGCGCGACGACCTGGTCGCGTTCCTCATCGGCTGCAGCTTCACGTTCGAGGCCGCGCTGGTGGCGGCCGGGGTCCCGCTGCGCCACGGCCGCAACGTCCCGATGTACGTGACGGACCGCGAATGCCGCCCGGCGGGCCGGCTGCACGGTCCGATGGTGGTGTCACTGCGCATGGTCCCGGCGGCCATGGTGGACACCGCGGTCCGGGTGAGCGGCCTGATGCCCGCCGTCCACGGGGCACCGGTACACGTCGGCGACCCGGCGGGGCTGGGCATCACGGACCTCGGGGCGCCGGACTTCGGCGACCCACCGGTCGCGGCGGACGGTGACGTGCCGGTGTTCTGGGCGTGCGGGGTGACCCCGCAGGCGGTGCTGATGGCGTCGAAGCCACCGTTCGCGATCACGCACGCACCGGGTCACATGTTCGTCACCGACGTCCCGGACAGCGAGTACCGGATGACGTGAGCCGCGGGACGGGACCGCGGCGCGGCGGTGCTCCTGGCCGGACCGGCAGGCACGCTGTCCGCCTGCGACGAGCACAGCGAGGCGTCCGACCGCGTGAGCACGACCACCGGTCATCGCTTCGACCGCCTACCCGGCCACGCCCCACACAAACCCGATTCGCCGCGTTTTCACCTTTCGCGGTAGGGCATCCCGACCACGACGGGAGGTGAACGGGTCGTGTTCAAGGGCACCGAAACACAGGACCACATCGCGATACTGGCACCGACGGGCGCACTGGACGCGGAGAGCGGTGACGCTCTGCGCATCCGCATGCTGGCCGCCGCCGCCACGGAACCGCGCGCCGTGCTGGTCGAGATCGGAGAACTGGACCTGTCCGGCCCGACCACGCTGTTCGCCGAGGCCGCCGACGAGGCCGCGCGCTGGCCAGGGGTGCCGCTGCTGGTGGTGGACCCCCACGACCGGCTACCCGGTGACCTGGCCCACCACTCGGTCGCGGACGCGCTGGCGGCGATCGGCGATCCGCCGGCACGCCGGGTCGCGCGGCGTGACCTGCCCAACACCCGCATGGGCGGGCGTGCCGGGCGTGCGTTCGTGCGGGACTGCTGCCGGCGCTGGCACGTCGAGGAACCGCGGGCCGGTGACGCGGTGTGGGTCGCGAACGAACTGATCGAGAACACCATCCGGCACACGCCGTACCAGCCGTCGCTGCGGGTCGAACTGCGGGAGGACGAGCTGACGGTGGCCGTCGCCGACGAGGACCCGAGCCCGCCACGGCCGGACCCGGCGCTGCGGCCACTGCACGGGCTCGGCGCGGTGCACAAGCTCGCGAACGCGTGGGGCACCGCGCCGACGACCAGCGGCGGGAAGGTGGTCTGGGCGGCACTGTGACGCGCACGGGCTATGACGGCTGTCATGATCGCGCTACTATGACAGCCGTCATAGCCTTGGGAGGTCATGGTGCGACTGGGTTTTCTCGGGCTCGGCGTGATGGGTCTGCCCATGGCGCTCAACCTGGCGCGGGCGGGCACCCCGCTGGTGGTGTGGAACCGCACGCCGGGGCGGTGCGACGAGCTGCGTGCGGCTGGTGCGGAGGTGGCCGAGAGCCCGGCCGGGGTGTTCGCGACCGCGTCGACCGTGCTGATGATGCTGGCCGACGACGCGGCGGTCGACGCCGTGCTCGGCCGGGGCACACCGGCGTTCGCGGCGCACGTCGCCGGGCACACCGTCGTCCACATGGGAACGACCGCGCCCGGCTGGTCGCGGGCGCTGGGCGAGGACGTGGCGGCGGCGGGTGGCCGGTACGTGGAGGCACCGGTGTCCGGGTCGCGGATCCCCGCGGCGAAGGGCGAGCTGGTCGCGATGCTGGCCGGGGACGCGGCCGGTGAGATCGCGCCGCTGCTCGCGCCGATGTGCCACGAGACGGTGCTGTGCGGTCCGGTACCGAACGGGCTGCTGACCAAGCTCGCGGTCAACCTGTACCTGATCACCATGGTCACCGGCCTCGCGGAGGCCACGCACTTCGCACGGCGGCACGGGCTGGACCTGGCCCGGTTCGCACACGTGCTCGACGAGGGCCCGATGGCGAGCGCGGTGTCGCGGGTGAAGACGGCGAAGCTCCTCGCAGGCGACTTCGACGTGCAGGCGTCGATCACGAACGTGCTGGAGAACAACCGCCTCGTCGCGGAGGCGGCGCGGCACGCCGGCATCGCGTCGCCGCTGCTGGACGTCTGCCACGCGCTGTACGGGGAGACCGCGGCGCTCGGACACGGGCAGGAGGACATGGTCGCGGTGGTGCGCGCGATCGAGGCACGCACGGCGGCGGCGTCGTGATCCGCTTACTGCGCCCCGACGACGCGGACGCGCTGACCCGCATGCTGGCCCGCTGCTCGCCGATGACGAGGTACCGCCGGTTCCACGGGGTGGTCGCCGAGTTCCCGCCCGCGTACCTGCGCCGCTGCCTGACCGGCGAGCACACGGCGATGGTGGCCGAGGAGGACGGCGAAATCGTCGCGTTCGCGAGCGTGGGCCCGGTGTTCGAGGAACCGGCCGTGCACGAGGCGGCGACGATCGTCGAGGACCGCTGGCAGAGCAAGGGACTCGGCCGCGAGCTGGTGACCGCGCTGCTGGCGCACGCAGGCGTGGCCGTGGTGCGCATGGAGGTGTGCCAGACCTCGCTGCTGGGCTACCTCACGCGGACGCTGCCGGTCGTGTCGGCCCGCCACCACGGCTGCGACACGACGCTGGATCTGGACGTGCGGTCAGCCGTCGAGCAGTGGCGCCAGCTCCGCGACGACGGTCGTGAGCGGGCCCGCGTCCCCCCGGACCCGCGCTGACATGATCGCGCCCTCGAGGGTGGAGATCATGAGGGTGGCGAGCCGCTTCGCCCGCCGCGGCGGCACGTCCATGGCGACCAGCTCCCCCGCGACGGCGGCCTCCCACCGCTCGATCGCGTCCCGCAACTGCTCCGCCACGACCGACCCGGCCCCGACCAGATCCGCGGCGGCGGCCATGAGCGGGCACCCCCGGTCGAAGCCGCGCCTGCCGAACTCCTGTTTCCACTGGCGCGCCAGGTGCGCGAACAAACCGGCGGGCGTTGGCCTGCGAGCCGTGGCCCGGTAGGCCCGCGCCCAGTCGGCCGCGTAGTCCGCCGCCCAGAGCACCGCCTCCCCGACGAGCTGGTCCTTGCCGCCGGGGAAGTAGTGCTGGAAGGACCCCCGCGGTGCCCGCGCGTGCTCGACGACGTCCCGCACCCCGGTCCCGTTCGCACCCCGGGTCCGCACCAGCTGCACGGCGCTGTACACCATCCGCTCCCGCGGCGACCGCGTCCCACCGGCCACGACAACCTCCCGACTATGACGATCGTCATAGCAGGCTACCAGCTGAAACCGGCGTGAAACCGTCCGGTGCGTGGGCTTCGCCCGCTGTCGCGGGGCCGGACTGTGGACGCATTGCTGCGAAAGGCGCTTTCAGGGCACTGGACCTGGATCTCACCGATGGACCTCCGTTCTCGGTTGCTGGTTGGTGTTGGGGTGTCTTCGCGGATGGGTGTGCCCCGGGCTCCTCGCCGGAGGGGCAGGTCTCTGGGATGGCCTTTCGGTTTCGCAGGTTGCCTGCAGTTGGGTGCGGGTCTGCCTGCCATCCCGTCGACCTCACTGCGTGCTATCACACCGGCTCAAGGGGGCGGTTTTCGACTTTTGGCGCCGGTTTCGTTGGTGGTGCCCCCTTGATCCGGTGTGATCGGGCTTCGCCAGGTCGACGGGATGGCAGGAAGCCCCTCTGTGGCGGGCTTTCGCCCTGTGCTCGGTTGGCCTTCGTGCCGTGGAAGACGCTTTCAGGACGTGGCCGATGTCATGAAGGGGCCCTTCATCACGGTGAGCACAACGAAGGGGCCCTTCATCGCACCGGGCGTTACGAAGGGGTCCTTCATCACGTTGAGCGCAACGAAGGGTCCTTCATCACACCGAAGGGGTCCTTCATCACGTTGAGCGCAACGAAGGGTCCTTCATCACACCGGGCGTTACGAAGGGGGTCCTTCGGGACGTTGAGCGTCCCGCAGGGGCCTTTCGTGGCATCGCAGCTGTCTCGAAGGCGTCTTTCGAGGCATCCTGCGAATGGGTGCGGGCGCTGCGCGCCCGTCGCCCGCGCGGCGGGCCTGGCCAGGCCCGGCACCGCCATGAGGCAAGAACACACGGTTCGACCATCAGTGGATCACGACGACCCTGCTGCTCGGCAACACCGTGCTGACGCGCGACGAGCACCAGGACGCGGCCGCGAAGGTCCGTACCGACCTGTCCTGCTGCCGTGCTGACCAGCCGAGACTGACGTCGCAAGACTTGCGTAAGTCTGTCAATTTCTTGCAGATTACTGCTGTCATATTGCCGGAAACTGTTGACGCTGCGTATCCTCCTAGTCACCTGGCAGTGTTGCGAGGAATCGAAGGGCAGACATGCGAACCCTGCACGCAATCGTCGGCCTTCTGGCTCTGCTGCTCGCTTTCGGCGCGGTCGCCACACCCGCGCCGGAGGCCGGTGCGCAGCCAGTGGCTGTCCAAGCCGTCCCCTCGGACGTCCACCTCTTCTACTACCCCTGGTACGGCACCTACCGGCACTGGGACCAGGGCGGTCACACGCCCCCGAACGACGTCGGCGCCAACTTCTACCCCACCCTCGGCGCGTACGACTCCGGCAACGCGGCGGTGCTGGAACAGCACATGGCGTGGGTCCGGCAGTCCGGTGCCGGCGTGATCGTCACCAGCTGGTGGGGCCAGGGCTCCTACGAGGACAACCTGGTGCCCGCCATCCTGGCCGCCGCGGCACGGCACGGCATCAAGGTGGCCTGGCACCTGGAGCCCTACAGCGGGCGCACGGCCGAGTCGACGGTCGCCGACATCGACTACATCCACTCCCGCTACGGGTCGAGTCCCGCATTCTACCGGGACCCAGGCCACGGCAACCGGTCGGCGTTCTACGTGTTCGAGAGCCTGCGGATCACCGACTGGACCGCGCTCGACCAGGTGGCGGACAACAGCATCGTGCTCGCGCAGACCACCGACACGTCCAAGGTCGCGCACTTCGGCGGCATGTACACCTACGACGGCATCGCGGGCGCCACCGCACCGGGCTGGAAGAACGCGTCGGACTTCTGCAAGGCCAACGGCCTGGTGTGGGCGCCGTCGATCGCGCCGGGGTACCTCGACGACCGCGCGGTGCCCGGCAACACCACCCCGACCGTGGACCGCGCGAACGGCGCGATGTACGACCAGCAGTGGAACAACGCGCTCGACCCCGCGACCGGCGGCGCGCCGACGTGGGTGTCGATCACCTCGTTCAACGAGTGGCACGAGGGCTCGATCATCGAGCCCGCCCGGTCGAACCCGCCCGGCGGCCACGGTTACCTGACCTACGACGGCGCGTACGGCAAGACCGGCGCCGCCGCCGAGATCGCCTACCTGGACCGCACCCGCTACTGGGTCGAGCGGTTCACCGGCGGCACGGTGCCACCCGTGAACCCGGACCTCGCGCGCGGCAAGGCGATCACGGCGAGCAGCACGCAGCACGGCTACCCCGCCTCGAACGCGAATGACGGGAACCAGGGCAGCTACTGGGAAAGCGCGAACCACGCGTTCCCGCAGTCGCTCACGGTCGACCTCGGCGCCGCGCAGAGCGTCGGCAGGCTGTCGCTGTCGCTGCCGCCGTCGTGGGGTGCGCGCACGCAGACGATCGAGGTGCGGGCGAGCGGTGACGGCGGGTCGTACGCCACGATCGCCGCCGCGAAGGGCTACCGCTTCGACCCCGCCTCCCAGAACACGGTGAGCGTGCCCGTCACGGCGGGCAGCCACCGTTTCGTGCGCCTGGTGTTCAGCGGCAACACCGGCTGGCCCGCGGGCCAGGTCGCTGAGTTCCAGGCGTTCCGCAACTGACACAACAGAAGAGAAGGACGCCGATGTCCCTGCAAAAACGGCGTCGGTGCGGTGTTGTCGCCGCACTGCTCACTGCCGCGATGCTCCTACCGGTCCCCGCCGCGCAGGCCGGGTCCGTCATCCCACCCGGTGACTACCAACAGGTCCAGCTCGCGTCCGGTGGCGGCGAGCTCGGCGAGGCCATGTCGCTCGCCGTGCTGCCGAACCGGTCGGTCGTGCACACGGCCCGCGACGGCACGGTCCGCGTCACGGACGCGGCGGGCAACACCACCACGGCGGGCAAGTTGCCCGTCTACACCCACGACGAGGAAGGCCTCCAGGGCGTGGCGGCCGATCCCGGTTTCGCCACGAACCGGTTCATCTGGCTGTACTACTCGCCCGCACTGTCCACTCCGGGCGGTGACGCGCCGACCGAGGGCACCCAGGCGGACTGGGACCGGTGGAAGGGCGAGCTGCGCCTGTCGCGGTTCGTGCTGAACACCGGCAACACCCTCGACCTGGCGAGCGAGAAGATCGTGCTGCGGGTCGCGAACGACCGCGGCCAGTGCTGCCACGTCGGCGGCGACATCGACTTCGACGCCACGGGAAACCTCTACCTGACAACGGGTGACGACACCAACCCGTTCCAGTCGGACAGCTACACGCCGATCGACGAGCGCACGAACCGCAACCCGCAGTTCGACGCGCAGCGGTCGTCGGGCAACACCAACGACCTGCGTGGCAAGGTGTTGCGCATCAAGCCGCAGGCCGACGGCACGTACACGATCCCATCGGGCAACCTGTTCGCGCCGGGCACGGCGAACACCCGCCCGGAGATCTACGCGATGGGCTTCCGCAACCCGTTCCGCATGAGCGTCGACAAGGCCACCGGGATCGTGTGGCTCGGCGACTACGGCCCGGACGCGGGCGGCACCAACGCGAACCGCGGGCCGGGCGGGCAGGTCGAGTTCAACCGCATCACCGCGCCGGGCAACTACGGCTGGCCGTACTGCACGGGCACGAACACGACCACCGAGACCTACAACGACTTCACGTTCCCGTCCGGTCCGTCCGGCGCGAAGTTCGACTGCGCCACCGGGCCGGTGAACAACTCCTTCCGCAACACCGGTCAGCAGAAGCTGCCCGCACCGAAGGCGTCGTGGATCAAGTACGGCGGCGACAGCGGCACCCCGCCGGAGTTCGGCGGCGGTTCCGAGTCGCCGATGGGCGGCCCGGTGTACCGGTACGACCCGAACCTGAACTCGTCGGTGAAGTTCCCGCAGTCGCTCGACGGGCGGTTCTTCGCGGGCGAGTACGGCAGGCGCTGGATCAAGGCGATCGAGGTGACCGGCTCCGGCGGAGTCGGTGACATCGGCGCGTTCCCGTGGACCGGCACGCAGGTGATGGACATGGCGTTCGGACCGGACGGCGCGCTGTACGTCCTCGACTACGGCACCGGGTCGAACAACCAGGCCCTGTGGCGGATCGAGTACATCGGCGGGACGAACCGCAACCCGATCGCGAAGGCGGCGGCGAACAAGACGTCCGGCCCGTCCCCGCTGACGGTGACCTTCTCGTCCGCGGGCAGCTCCGACCCGGAGGGCGGCGCGCTCACCTACTCGTGGAACTTCGGTGACGGCACCACGTCGACGGCGGCGAACCCGACGAAGACGTACAACACCAACGGGAACTACACGGCCACCCTGACCGTGCGGGACCCGCAGGGCCTCACCGGTTCGGCGAACGTGCAGATCTCGGTCGGCAACACGGCACCGTCGGTCACGCTCTCGTCGCCGGGCGACGGCGCGTTGTTCTCCTTCGGCGACACGGTGTCGTTCCAGATCACCGCCACCGACCCGGAGGACGGCACGATCGACTGCTCGCGGGTGAAGATCCGGTACCTGCTGGGCCACGACAGCCACGAGCACGAGATCACGTCCAGGACCGGGTGCTCCGGCACGATCACCACTCCGGTAGACGGCGAGCACGATCCGGCCGCGAACGTGTTCGGCGTGCTCGACGCCGAGTACACCGACAACGGTGGCCTGACCACGCACAGCAAGCGGAAGCTCCAGCCGCGACACCGGCAGGGTGAACACTTCAGTGCGCAGAACGGCATCCAACTCGCTCAGCACGGTGGCGCGGAAGGTGGCCAGACGGTCGGGTTCACCGACAACGGCGACTGGATCTCGTACACGCCGTACGTGCTGTCGGGTGCGGGGAGTTTCACCGCCCGCGTCTCCTCCGGCGGGGCCGGTGGCACGCTCGAGGTCCGCGCCGGCTCGGCCACCGGCACGTTGCTCGGCTCCGCCGCCGTCGCCAACACCGGCAACTGGGACACGTTCGTGAACGTCAACGGCACGTTGTCCGGGGCGCCATCCGGGACCACACAGCTGTTCCTGGTGTTCAAGGGCGTCACCGGGCAGGGGAACCTGTTCGACCTGGACGCGTTCACGCTCAACCCGGGCAGTGCGGGGACGAACCGCACGGTCGAGGGCGAGGCGTGGACGTCGACCGGTGGTGTGCAGGCCGCTGCCCACGCCGGGGCCTCGGGTGGTGCGACGGCCGGGTACATCGAGACGGGTGACTGGGCCGGGTACTCGCAGCTCAACACCAGTGGCGCCAAGGGGTTCTCGGCCCGGATCTCGTCCGCCGGGGCGGGCGGGACCATCACGATCCGGTCCGGGTCCCAGACCGGGACCGTGCTCGGGTCGGTCCCCGTGCCGGTCACCGGCGGGTGGGAGACGTTCCAGGACGTCTCGACCACGTTGACGGGCAACGTGTCCGGACCGTTGTTCCTGTCGTTCACGGGCGGCGCGGGCTCGCTGTTCGACGTGGACACGGTGACAGTCCGGTACTAGTGCGTAGAACGGGCGCCCACGAACGAACGTGGGCGCCCGTTCCCGTGCTCAGCGATCGCTCACTCGGGGATCGACTCGGTGGCGTACCAGCGCCACAGGACGCACACGCCGTCCACGTCCGGGTGGCGGAACACGCTGCCGCGGAAGACCTTGCGGTGGCGGATGCCGTTCAGTGGCGGCACGTGGCTCGTGCGCTCCAGGACGTCGATGTGGTCCGGTGGCAGCTCGACCGACACGAACGCGAGGAACTCCTCTCCCGCGCCCTCGGCCAGTTCCAGCGGGCACGGCCACCGCTCCTGGCCGACCAGCTCCGTGAAGTACGCGACCGCCTTGTGCGTGTACAGCGCGCTGAACGACGTCGGCTGGCTGTCGCCGATCGCCGACCTGATGTCGACCGGGCGTTCCGCCAGGGCCCGCTCGTAGGTGTCCCACGCCTCGACCAGCCGGATGGGCTCGTATCGAGGCGCTCCGGCGAGCCATTCGCGGACGCCCACCGACCCAGTCTAGGTTCGCTGCTCCCGCAACAGGTCGAGCAACAGGCCTTCTTTCGTCGACCACGGGCTGATCTCGATGGTCTTGTGGCCCGTCGCGTGCATCAGGGCCTCCGCCATCACCGCGCCTGCCAGCGACTGGCGAGCCCGGTGCCGGGAGATGCCGGGGAGCCGCGCCCGCTCGCGCGGCGTCATCTCCGCCAGGCGGGGGATCCATTCGGCCAGGTCAGCCGCGCGCAGGCGGGCCGGGGAGCCGGTCAGCACGGCCAGCTGCTGGAACACCTTCGAACAGCCGACCGCGCGGCCGTCCGCCAGCTCGGCCAGTGCGGCCGAGGGGAGCGCGTCGACGATGCGGCGGGGCAGCGTGGCCCGCAGTTGCCGCAAAGAAAGACCCGATCGGGTGAGCGTGCGGGCACCCAGCGGGAGCGAGCGGGCGAACGCGGGCTTGCGGGCGTCCCCCGCGGCCAGCTCGATCGTGCCGCCGCCGATGTCGAGCACCGCCAGCGCGTCGGTGGTGCCGAACCACGACCGGCACGCCGTGTACGACATCCTGGCCTCGCGCTCGCCGGACAGCAGGCGCAGCTCGAGGCCGGTGCGCTTGGCGACCTTGTTGACCACCTGTGACGAGTTGACCGCGTCCCGTACCGACGATGTCGCGAACGCCATGAAAGCGGGCACGCGCACTTCCTGCAGCCGTTCCTGCACCTCGGCGACCGCGGCGGAGATGTTGTCGATGCCGTCCGGGGAGATCCGGTTGGTCTCGTCGAGCGCCCTGTCCAGCCGCAGCCGCACCTTGTGGGACACCAAAGGCCTGGTCAGGGACCTTTCCACCACCATGAGATGGGCGCTGAAGCACCCGACATCGAGTACCGCGGCTCTTGGTGGCTCCTTCATGGTGATCCAGGTTCCCACAGCGCGGTCGAGACAAACACCCATTTCGGCATACGGCATAGTGGAAGCACTCCCCCAAACCCGTGAACGAGGTGTGACCACGCGTGTGCGGCCTGATCGGACTTGTCTGCGCCACCCCCCACCACGCGGCCGCCAGGCGCGAGGCCGTGCGGGCGGCCATGCGCTGCCAGCGCCACCGCGGCCCGGACGAGACCGACACGTGGGCGGGCGGCGAGGTCGTCTACGGGTTCAACCGGCTCGCGTTCATCGACCTCGAGCACTCCCACCAGCCGCTGGTCTGGGGCCCGCCGGAGAACCCGACCCGGTACACACTGAACTTCAACGGCGAGATCTACAACTACCGCGAGCTGCGGCAGTGGCTCTCGGACCGGTTCGGTGCGCGGTTCCGCACGCAGGGTGACGGTGAGGCGATCGTCGCCGCGTTCCACTACCTCGGGCCGGACTCGGTCAAGAAGCTGCGGGGCATGTTCGCGTTCCTGATCTGGGACGCGCAGGAGCGGGTCGTGTTCGGCGCGCGGGACCCGTTCGGCATCAAGCCGCTGTACTGGTCGGGCGGCCCGGGCGGGGTCGCGTTCGCCAGCGAGAAGAAGAGCCTCCTCGAACTGTCCGGCCCACTGGGCGTACGTGAGCAACTCGACAAGCGTGCTCTGCAGCACTATCTGGTGCTGCAGTACGTGCCGGAGCCCGAGTCGATGCACACCGGCATCCGCCGCATCGAGTCCGGCACCTCGTTCTACGTGCGGCCTGGCCAGCGCATCCAGTTCAACCGGTACTTCCACCCGACGTTCGACGCGAAGCCGGTGCCCGAGCCGGAGAAGCTGTACGACGAGATCGCCGAGGTCATGCGCGACTCGGTCGCCAAGCACATGATCTCCGACCCGGACGTCACGGTCGGCGCGTTCCTGTCCGGCGGCATCGACTCCACCGCGACCGCGACCCTGGCCCGCGAGTCCAACCCGAACCTGATCGCGTTCACCACCGGGTTCGAGCGCGAGGGCTACTCCGAGGTCGACGTGGCCGCCGAGACCGCGGCGGCGATCGGCGTGCGGCATGTGGTCCGGACCGTGTCGCCGCAGGAGATGATGGACGCGCTGCCGCTCATCGTCTGGTACCTCGACGACCCGGTGGCCGACCCGGCGCTCGTGCCGCTGTGGTTCATCGCCAGGGAGGCACGCAAGTACGTCAAGGCCGTGCTGTCCGGGGAGGGCGCCGACGAGCTGTTCGGCGGCTACACGATCTACAACGAGCCGGTGTCGCTGGCGCCGTTCGAGAAGATGCCGAACGGCATGCGCAGGGCACTCGGCAACCTGTCCACCAAGATCCCCGAGGGCACCCGGGGCAAGGACCTGCTCCGCCGCGGCGCGCTCAAGCTGGAGGACCGCTACTACGGCAACGCCCGCAACTTCCGCGACGAGCAGCTGCGGGCCGTGTTGCGCGACTACAACCCGAACATCGGGTTCAAGGACGTGACCATGCCGTGGTACCGGGAGTCCTACGACTGGGACCCGGTGGCGCGCATGCAGCACGTCGACCTGTTCACCTGGCTGCGCGGCGACATCCTCGTGAAGGCCGACAAGGTCACCATGGCCAACTCGCTGGAGCTGCGGGTGCCGTTCCTCGACATCGAGGTGTTCGAGGTCGCGTCCCGGCTGCCGCGTGAGGAGAAGCTGGCAGGCGGCACCACCAAGTACGCGCTGCGGCAGGCGCTGAAGCGGATCATCCCGCCGCACGTGCTCAACCGCCGCAAGCTGGGCTTCCCCGTGCCGATCCGGCACTGGCTGCGCAACGAGATGTACGACTGGGCGCGCTCGATCATCGCGTCGTCGCAGACCGACGAGCACCTGGACCGGCGTGCGGTGATGGCGCTGCTCGACGAGCACCGGGAAGGCAACCTCGACCGGTCGCGGCAGCTGTGGGCGCTGATCGTGTTCATGCTCTGGCACGGCATCTTCGTCGAGAACCGGATCAAGGTCGCGGTTCCTGAGCCTGCCTACCCGGTGAAGCTCTGACCTGCGGAGCTGCTTCCGCGCGCACGACTTGGAATACTGGCCGGGTGCGTTCTCTCGGTCTGCGGTTCGTCGGGCACTCCACCGTGCGGGTGGAGCTGGCCGGGCACGCCGTGCTGACCGATCCCGTGCTCACCGACCGGGTGTCGGCCCTCACCAGGGTGACGCCGTCCTGCACCGCGGCGGACCGGGCCGACGTCGACCTGGTCCTGCTGTCCCACCTGCACGGGGACCACGTCCACCTGCCCTCGCTGCGGCTGCTGAGCGAGCACGTGCGGGTCGTGGTGCCGCGCGGCGCCGGTGACTGGCTGCGGAGCAAGGGCGTCCGGCGGGTCGACGAGCTGGCGCCCGGTGAGGTGCTGGAGCACGGCGACCTGCGCGTCACCGGTGTCCGCGCCGACCACTCCGGGCACCGCTGGGGGCCGAGGTCGACCCGGGGGCCACAGGCCGTCGCCATGGGGCACCTCATCGAGGGCGCCGACCGGAAGGTCTACGCCGCGGGCGACACCGACCTCTTCCCCGAGATGGCCGACCTGACCGACGTCGACGTCGCGCTCCTGCCCGTCTGGGGCTGGGGACCGACGCTCGGACCCGGGCACATGAACCCGGAACGGGCCGCGGCCGCCGCGGACCTCATCAAGCCCCGCGTGGCCGTGCCGGTGCACTGGGGGACGCTCGCGGTCACCGGGCTGCCCAAGGTGCCGGGGAAGCACGGCAAGCGGATGCGACGGCTGCTCAAGGACCCACCGCACGAGTTCGCCAACGCCGTCACCGGGCCCACGCGGGTCCTGGTCACGCAACCCGGCGAGACCGTGCGGCTGCCCGGCGCTGTCCCCGGTGCTTCGTGAGTGGCTTCCTCGGGATCGACTGGACGCAGCCGTCGTCCATCGGCTACCCGGTGATCTTCGGCGGGGTGCTGCTCGGGTCGATCGTGCCCGTCGTGCCCACCGGTGCGGTGGTCGGCGCCGGGGCGGCGATCGCGGTCAGCGGCGGTGACCTCAACCTCGTGCTCGTGGTCGTGTTCTCCACCCTCGGCGCCCTGCTCGGCGACCTCGTCACGTTCGGCGCGGGCCGGGGCGGGCGGGGCACGCTCGCGCGGTGGTTCGAGAAGCGGCAGTCACAGGAGAAGCTCGACAACGCGCGGGCGAAGTTCGTCGAACGCGGCTGGCTGCTCGTCGTGATCGGGCGGATGGTGCCCGCCGGGCGGATCCCCGTGCTGCTCGCCGCCGGGGCGCTCGACTACCCGTGGCGGCGGCTCGTGGTGGCCGCGACCGGCGCGTGCCTGCTGTGGGCGGTCGCGTACTCGGCACTGGGCGTCGTCAGCGGTGGGCTGTTCGACAACCCGCTGGTCGCGACCGTGATCGCCACGTTCCTGATCCTGATCGTGACGCTGGTGGCCGGGTTGGTCAGCAGGCAGCGGGAAGCACGCAAGAAGGCGCGAAACCATGCCTGAACCCACTGAGCGCGGCCGGTTGCTGCGTGGCGGGCGGGCCGTGGCCCGCCTGCTGCTCGTCTGGGCGCTCGTCGCGGTCAGCCTGCACCTGCTCGACCTGTGGCTCACCGGCTTCGCCATGCCGCTGTGGTGGCAGCCGACCGTGTTCGCGGCGATGCTCGGCCTGCTCAGCGCCGTGGTCTGGCCGCTGATCATGCGGTTCGCGCCGCCCGGCGCGGTCCTGTTCCTCGGCCTGTTCTCGTTCCTGCTGCTGGGGGCGGGCATCCTCGGCATCTCGTTCGCGGTGCCGTACGTCTACATCGCGAACCTGCGGACGGCGGTCGTGGTCGCCGTCGTGATGGCGGGCGTCGCGAGCCTGGTCAGCAGCATGCTCGCCATCGACGAGGACGAGGTGTTCTTCCGGCGCGCGGCCCGCAGGGCCCGCCGCGACGGGTCCGACCCCCGCGACGACCCGCCGGGCGTGCTGCTCCTGCAGATCGACGGTCTCGGCCACGACACCGTGCGCCGCGCGGTCCGCGACGGTGACCTGCCCACCCTCGCCCGCTGGGTGTCCGAGGGCAGCCACGTGCTCACCGACTGGCACTGCGACTGGAGCTCGCAGACCGGCGCGAGCGTGTGCGCGCTGCTGCACGGCAGCAACGACGACATCCTCGGGTTCCGCTGGTACGAGAAGGACCGCGACCACGTGATGGCGTGCGCGCACCCCGTGGACGCGGCCGAGATCGAGCGGCGGCACACCAGCGGGCAGGGCCTGCTCGCGAACGGCGGCGCGGCCCGCGGCGGGTTGTTCACCGGGGAGGCCGACCACACGAGCCTCACGATGAGCGCCGTGCCGTTCCTGACCAGGTCGTACCGCAAGCGCCGCGACCCGGCCGGCTCCGGCTACTCGGCCTACTTCGCGAACCCCATCAACGTGGTGCGGACGTTCGGGTCCGCGCTCGTCGACGTGCTCCGGGAGATCTCCGCGTCGGTGCGGCAGCACCGGGCGCGGGTGCGGCCGAGGATCAGGCGCGGCGGCTTCTTCCCGTTCGCGCGGGCGGGCACCACGGTCATCGCCAGGGACCTGGTGGTGTCCGCGATCATCGGGGACATGCTGGCCGGCAGGCCGGTCGTGTACGCCGACTTCCTCGGCTACGACGAGGTCGCCCACCACACCGGCATCGAGCGGTTCGACGCGCTCGCCGTGATCCGGTCCATCGACCAGCAGATCGGCCGCCTGCACCGGGCCGCCCGGCTGGCCCCGCGCCGGTACAAGCTCGTCGTGCTGTCCGACCACGGCGTGACGCAGGGCTGGGCGTTCACCAACCGGTTCGGCGAGTCGATCGAGCAGCTCGTCGGGCGGCTGTGCGGCGGGACGCCACCCGCCAACGGGTCGCGGCGCAAGCCGAGAACCGGTGCGTGGCAGTTGGGCGCGGCGCTCGCGGAGGCGTCCACCGGCGCGGGCCCGATCGCGATGGCGTTGCGGAAGCGGGCGGGCAGGCAGAGCACCAGGGACCAGCACCGCACCGAGGAGGGCAGGCCCTCGGCGGTGACCCGCGCGGCGCCCGGTGTGGTGGTCGTGGTGTCCGGGCACGTCGCGATGGTGTCGTTCACCGAACACGAGGGCCGAGTCGACATGGAGACCGTCGAGCGCGAGTTCCCCGACCTGCTGCCCTCGCTCGTCGACCACCCCGGTGTCGGGTTCATGCTGGTCCGCAGCGCCCGGTCGGGTCCGATCGTGCTGGGCCGCGACGGCGTGCGGCGGCTGCGGGACGACTCGGTGTCCGGCGAGGACCCCCTGGCCGACTACGGCCCGCACGCGGCCGACCTGATCCGGCGCACCGACGGGTTCGCGCACTGCCCGGACATCCTCATCAACAGCCGCTACCACCCGGCCACCGACGACGCGTCGCCGTACGAGATCCACGTCGGCTCGCACGGCGGACTCGGCGGCGGCCAGTCCCGCGGCTTCCTCCTGTACCCGGCGGACCTGCCCGCGCCCGGGGAGATCGTCGGCGCGGAGCAGCTGCACCGGGTGGTGCGCGGCTGGCTCGGCCACCTCGGCCACCCGGAACCGGTGCGAGAGAAGGAAACCGAACTGGTGGCGGAGACATGACCCCCGAGTACGGCGTGCGGTCGCTCGCCGACGTGCTGCCGTCCGTGCTGGGTGAGCAAACCCTGCTCGACCCCGCCCGCGCGACCGCGTTGCTGCTGGTCGACGGGCTCGGTTCGGAGCTGCTGCGGGCACATCCGGGGGACGCGCCGTTCCTCGCGTCGATGGCCGACGCCGGTCCGCTCACCGTCGGGTTCCCGTCCAGTACCGCCATCAGCCTCGCGTCGCTCGGCACCGGTCTGCCACCCGGTGCGCACGGGCTGCTCGGCACGTCGCTGCGGCTGTCCGACGACATCGTGATGGACACGCTGCGGTGGGCCGAGCACGGCACGCACGGGAAGGTGGACCTGCGCAAGTCGTTCCCGCCCGAGGTCGTCCAGCCCGCCGACACCGTGTTCCAGCGCGCGGAGGCCGCCGGGATCGGCGTGACCGTAGTGTCGCAACCCAAGTTCGAGGGGTCCGGGCTCACCAGGGCGGCGCTGCGCGGCGGCACGTTCACCGGCACCCACGCGTTCGGCGACCTGGCCGCGGCCATCGTGACGGCCCTGGCCCGACCGGGCAGACAGCTGGTGTACGGCTACCACGCGGACCTCGACGCGATGGGTCACGTGTACGGGCCGGGCTCGCTCCAGTGGCGGCTGCAGCTGCGGCAGGTGGACCGGCTCGTGGAGACCGTCGTGTCGTTGCTGCCACCGGACGCGCAGCTCGCGGTGACCGGCGACCACGGCATGGTTACGATGGACCACACCTTCGACGCCGACACCGATCCCGTGTTGCAGGCCGGAGTCCGCGCGCTGAGCGGTGAACCGCGGGCCCGGCACGCGCACGTTGCGCCGGGTGCGGCGGCGGACGTGCTCGCGACGTGGCAGGGCGTGCTCGGCGACGCGGCGTGGACGGTGTCCCGCGAGCAGGCGGTGGACGAGGGTTGGTTCGGGCCGCTGTCGCCGCACTTCGCCGACCGGATCGGGGGCGTGGTCGCGGCCGCCCGCGGCACGGCCGGGGTGATCCGGTCGGAAGCCGAGGCGTTCCTGTCCCGGCTGATCGGTCAGCACGGGTCGCTCACGTCCGCCGAGCAGCTGGTGCCACTGCTCGTCGCACGCCGTGACTGAGCCGTCGGTGGTCTGGGCTCGGCCTTCCCGCACCAGCTCTTGTGCGGTAGTACTGCGGGCATGCCGCTCCTCCAAGATCTCCTCGCCGCCATCGCGGGCGGCCGGGTCGAGATCGTCGACCTGACCGCGCCACTGTCCAACGAGACGCCGATCCTGCAGCTGCCGGAGCCGTTCTCGAACACGATCCCGTTCTCGCTGGAGCTGATCAGCCGCTACGACGACGCAGGGCCCGGCTGGTACTGGAACAACATCCACACCGGTGAGCACACCGGCACGCACGTCGACGCGCCCGTGCACTGGGCCACCGGCAAGGACGGCGCCGACGTCTCCCAGCTCGCGCTGACCCAGCTCGTCGCGCCCGCCGTCGTGGTCGACGTGTCCGGCCGGGTGGCCGACGACGCCGACTTCCTGCTGGGCATCGACGACGTGAAGGCGTGGGAGGCCGCGAACGGGCCCCTTCCCGACGGCGCCTGGCTGTTGCTGCGCACCGGCTGGGACGCACGGTCGACCGACGCGGGCCGGTTCCTCAACGCCGACGAGAACGGCCCGCACTCCCCCGGCATCTCGGCGGAGTGCGCGCGGTGGCTCGCGGAGGACACCGGGCTCGTGGGGCTCGGGGTGGAGACGGTCGGCACCGACGCGGGTGCCGCGCACTCGTTCGAGCCCGCTTTCCCGTGTCACCACTACTTCCTGGGCGCCGGGAAGATGGGGCTGACGCAACTGCGGAACGTCGCGTCGCTGCCGCCGACTGGCGCGGTGCTCGTGGTGTCGCCGCTGCCGATCGTCGGCGGTTCCGGCAGCCCGGCGCGGGTGTACGCACTGGTCGAGCGGTGAGCGGGCCGCCGGTGTCTGGACCGACGAGCAGCGCAGGAAGCTCGGCCACGAGCGACCGAGCAGCGCAGGAGGGAAGACACCGGGACAAGGCCCGCGAACACCGAGCGGAGCGAGGCAAGCCGACACTGAGCGGGCCGCCGGTGTCTGGACCGACGAGCAGCGCAGGGAGCTCGGCCACGAGCGACCGAGCAGCGCAGGAGGGAAGACACCGGGACAAGGCCCGCGAACGCCGAGCGGAGCGAGGCAAGTCGACACTGAGCACGACCGCGGACCTGGTCGGCGCCACGCTCGCGGAACTCGGTGTGGCGCAGGCGTTCGGGGTGGTCGGCAGCGGCAACTTCGTCGTCACGGGCGCGTTGGTGGCCCGCGGGGTGCCGTTCGTCGCGGCGCGGCACGAGTGCGGCGCGACCGTGATGGCCGACGCGTACGCGCGGATGAGCGACCGGCTGCCGGTGGTCACGCTGCACCAGGGGTGCGGGCTGACCAACGCGCTGACCGGCATCACGGAGGCGGCGAAGAGCCGCACTCCGCTGCTCGTGCTGACCGCCGACACACCCGGTGCGGCGGTGACCGCGAACTTCCGGATCGACCAGGACGCGGCGATCAGGGCGGTGGGCGCGGTCTCCGAACGCGTCCACTCGCCCGCGTCGGCGGTGGCGGACACCGTGCGCGCGTACCGGAAAGCCGTGCACGAGCGGCGGACCGTCGTGCTGAACCTGCCGCTGGACGTGCAGGCGGCACCCGCGGTACCCGGCCCGGCGACGGTGCCCGTGGTGCCGCGACCGGTCCGGCCGGACGCGGACGCCGTGGCCTCGTTGGCGAACGCTCTGCGCGGCGCCCGGCGTCCGGTGTTCGTGGCGGGGCGCGGCGCCCGGCACGCGGCCGATTCCTTGCGGGCACTCGCGGAGGCCACCGGCGCCCTGCTGGCGACGTCCGCGGTGGCGCACGGGTTGTTCGCCGGCGATCCGTGGTCGCTGGGGATCTCCGGCGGGTTCGCGTCGCCGCGCACGGCCGCGTTGATCGCCGACGCGGATCTCGTGGTGGGCTGGGGCTGTGCGCTCAACAAGTGGACGACGAAGCACGGCGCCCTGCTCGGCGCGACCGTCGCGCAGGTCGACCTGGACCCGGCGGCGTTCGGCGCGCACACGCGGGTCGGCCTCGGTGTGGTCGGGGACGTGGCGTGGACCGCGCGGGACGTGCTCGCCGCGCTCGACGGGTACACACAGGACGGTTACCGCACCGCACCCCTCGGCGAGGTCCGGTGGACCCCGCCGGCCGACGAGTCCACCGCGGACCGCATCGACCCTCGGGTGCTGAGCGCGCGACTCGACGCGCTGCTGCCCGCCGCGCGGACCGTGTCGGTGGACTCGGGGAACTTCATGGGGTACCCGAGCGCGTACCTGTCGGTGCCCGACGAGTACGGGTTCTGCTTCACACAGGCGTTCCAGTCGATCGGCCTCGGCCTGGCGACCGCGCTCGGCGCCGCGCTCGCCCGGCCGGACCGGCTGCCGGTCGCGGCACTGGGCGATGGCGGGTTCCTCATGGGGGTCGCCGAGCTGGAAACCGTGGTGCGACTGGGTATCCCGATGGTGGTGGTCGTGTACGACGACGCCGCGTACGGCGCGGAGATCCACCACTTCGGCAGGGACGCCGACCTGTCGACGGTCACCTTCCCCGACACCGGCCTCGCGGCGATCGGCGAAGGCTTCGGCTGCGCGGGCCTGACCGTCCGCACGGTCGCCGACCTCGACGGCGTGACCCGGTGGCTCGACGGTCCCCGCGACCGCCCCCTGCTGGTCGACGCGAAGATCACCGACGACGGCGGCTCGTGGTGGCTGGCGGAGGCGTTCCGGTAGCGCACCGGCGTGCGCCCGCCCACCGCACCGGCGCGGCCCCGGGGTTTCTCGGCGGGCCTGGCGGGAATCCCGCTGTTCCGGGGAGGTGAGGACCGTGACCGCGACAATGGCGAAGTCGGCCAGGTCAGCGCGGGTCGCCGTGCTGGTGCTCGGCGTGGTGTACCTGGCGCTCGCCGTGACGGGCATCCTCGTCGTCGGGTGGGGCGCGATCCACGAGGCGGATCCCGCGCTGCTGCTCGGCGTGTTCGGGGTGAGCAGGCTGCTGGACATCGCGCACGCCGTGCTCGGGGTCGTGGCCGTGCTGGCGGCGGTCCGCGGCGCGGCGAGCCTGTTCGCGGCGATCGGGACGGTCGTGTTCACCGCGATGGCGGCGTACGGCGTGATCGCCGGGGTGATCGGCGACGTCGGCGACCCGCTGCACATGACGTGGTGGAACGTCGGTCTGTACGTGTTGTCCGCGCTGACCTGCGCGCTCGTCTACGCGTTGCGCCTGAGGGCGCGCTGAGGAGGAACCATGACTACCGACGAACCGGCCCCCGAGGGGCTCTCCGCGGCAGAGGACCTCGACGAGGACCGGCTGCGGCTGGACCCGCTCGAGGACGGCATGGACCCGCCGGAGCACTGGTCGCAGGCGATGGAACACGGGACGACCGAGCGGGAGACCCGCGAGGGCCAGGACCTCGACGAGCGCCTCCGCGAGGAACAACCCGACACCGCCGCGCCCCGCGAGCCCCGCGACGAGATCGACCGCATGGACGCGGCGGGCGAACTGGAGGGCCACCCCACGGACGACGGCGTGCCCGCCTACGCCCGCGACACCGAGACACCACCGGAGGAAGCCCGCCGGGGCCAGACCGCTGACGAAGGCGCGGGCTCGGTGGCCAGGGAACTGCGCACACCGCGCACCTGACGCCCGCGCGCGAGTCCCCCGTGCCCACCCGGACGGGGGACTCGCCGCGTCATAGCCAGTCCCGGTGTTTGAACAGGGCGTAGAGAGCACCGCCCACCAGCAAGATCAACGCCGTGGACATCCAGAAGCCCCACACCTCCCCGTCGCCGGGGTACGGGACGTTCTGGCCGTAGAAACCGGTGATCGCGGTCGGGACGGCGATGATCGCGGCCCACCCGGTCACCTTCTTCATGATCAGGTTGAGCCGGTTGCCCTGGATGTTGAGCTGCGTCTCGCGGATGGTGGTCACCAGGTCCCGCAACGACTCCGTCCACTCCGACGCACGCAGCACGTGGTCGTAGACGTCCTGGAAGTAGGGCGTCATCGCCTGGTCGACGATGCGGTCCTCCCGCCGCAGCAACGTGTTCACGACCTCCCGCATCGGCAGCACCACCCGCCGCAGCGTCACGAGCGACTTCCGCAGCGCGAGCGCCCGCCGCTGCGCCTCCGGCGCCGACGCGTTCTCGTCGAACACGGTGTCCTCGAGGTCCTCGATCAGGTCGTCGAGGCTCTGCACAGCCGCGAAGTGCGTGTCGACCACGTAGTCCAGCAGCCCGTGGACCAGGAACCCGACGCCGCTCTTCGCGAGGTGCGACAGCTCGTCCCACCGCCGCACCACCGCGCCGATGTCGAAGGCATCGCCCGCCCGGACCGTCACCACCACGCGGTCGGTGACGAACATGCCCAGCTCCGCGGTCGTCACCAGGCACGTGTCCTGGTCCAGCTCGACCGAGTACGCCGTCACGTAACTGTGGGTGTCGTACCGGTCGACCTTGGGCCGCTGCCGCAGGTGCATGGCGTCCTCGATCGCCAGCTCGTGCAGCCCCAGCTCGGACGACACCAGCGCGAGGTCCGCCTCGGTCGGGTCGCCGAGGTCGATCCACACGGTCAGCGCGTCGTCGCGGAGGTGGTCGGAGATGTCCTCCGGCGGGAAGTCCTCGGCCTCCAGGACCCCGTTCCGGTACAAGCGCGTGCGTGCCACCAGGCCAACGGTAGCCGCGCGTGGCCAGCCGCACAGAACATCGTTGTACACGTTCTGTGCGGACTCGCATGCGGGGAGGAACCCGTCGGTGCTCCCGGTTGGGCGAAACTTGTCGGATGGCCGAACCGATGGACTTCTACGACTCCCTCGCCGAGGACTACCACCTCATGTTCGCCGACTGGTGGACGAGCGCGGTCGCGCAGGGCGAGACACTGGACGGGATCCTGCGTGACCGCGGCGTTCCCGAGGGAGCGACGCTGCTCGACTGCACGTGTGGCATCGGCACGCAGGCCTTGCCGCTCGCCGCGCGCGGGTACCGGGTCACCGGTTCCGACCTGTCGGCGAGCGCCGTCGCGCGGGCACGGGACGAGGCCGCCCGCCGCGGCATCCCGATCACGCTGGGCACGGCCGATGTCCGTGAGCTGACCGCGGCCGAGCCGTTCGACGTGGTGATCTCCGCGGACAACTCGCTCCCCCACCTGCGCACCGACGACGATCTCGGCGCCGCGCTGGCGGCGATCCGCACCGTGCTCGCGCCGGACGGGGTGTTCCTCGCGAGCGTCCGCGACTACGACGCGCTCGCCCGCGACCGGGTCGCGGGCGTCATGCCCGTCACCCACACCGAGAACGGCGCCCGCCGCATCGTCGGCCAGTCGTGGACCTGGACCGACGACCTCCGCACGGTCACGTTCGACCTGTTCATGTTGCGGCAGCGGGAAGACGGGTGGACCGCGTCTGTCCGGACCACCGTCTACCGGGCGTGGCGGCGGGCCGAGCTGACCGCCGCGCTCACCGCCGCCGGGTTCACCGACATCGTCTGGGCCGACCCGCCGGACAGCGGCTACTACCAGCCGGTGGTCACCGCGCGGACGATGCGGCGGGACACCTGACGGCAGGACGAAGCTGCGGGTGTGCAAAGTAGGCGGTCGAGGCGTCCCACCAGGACTCACGTGGCGAGCTGGTCCGGCGCGACTGGTTCCGGCACCACCCGCACGTCGGCCTGCTCGACCTCGACGTGGGAGCCCAGCCGGGTGAGCCGGTCGACGTCGCGCCGGGCGGTCACGCCTTGGCGGGCGGCGAAGTCCGGACCGTGGGACACGACGACGCCGGTGACGTCGACGCGTTCGCCCGGCTGGACCGGCATCGCGGAGCGGCCCGCCAGCTTCAGCTTCACCCACACGTAGTCGTCGCGGGTGGTGGTCGCCCAGAAGCCGGTGTCGGCGGGCACGGACTCGACGGTCATCCCGCGCAGGGTGACCCGGTGCGGCGCGGACGGCTCGGACGCCGCGGTGGTGCCGCACCCCGCGGTCAGCAGTGCCATCACGACCACGAGCCAACGCATGCGCACACAGTTACTCGCGCCCGACGCGGCCCGCCACCGGGAGCAGCCGATTGCACCAGGTCGGGTGGAATATGGTTCGGCACCGTTACAGGCGCTGCTCTACGCTCCGGCCATGCTGCCCTGGTCCTCGCCGCTGGCCGGCCGAATCGAGAACGACGTCATCCACAGTGAGTTGCTGCGGGACAACCCGCTGGGCGACCCGCACGAGCGACCGGTGTACGTGTACCTGCCGCCCGGCTATGACGATTCGGACCGTCGCTACCCGGTGGTGTACGTGATCCAGGGCTACACCGGCCACGTGACCATGTGGTTCAACCGCAGACCGTTCGCCCGCCCGTACCCGGAAATGGCCGACGACGTCTTCGCCGAGGGCGACACCCCACCCGCGATCCTGGTGTACGTCGACGCGTGGACCGCGTTCGGCGGCAGCCAGTTCGTGGACTCTCCCGCCACCGGCCGCTACCACTCGTATCTCTGCGACGAGGTGGTCCCGTGGGTCGACGCCCGCTACCGCACCCTGGCATCCCCCGCCCACCGGGCGATCTCCGGCAAGTCGAGCGGGGGCTACGGCGCCATGATCACCCCGATGCTCCGCCCCGACCTGTTCGGCGCCCTGGCCACCCACGCCGGCGACGCCCTGTTCGACGTGTGCTATCCGTCGGACTTCCCGAAAGCGGCCCGCATCCTCCGGGACACGTACGAGGGCGACTACCGGAAGTTCTTCGCCGACGTGGCGCAGCGCGTGCACGGCACGAGGGACTCGGACATGGAACTGATGGAGATCTACGGCTACGCGGCGGCCTACTCGGGCAACGAGGACGGCACGGTGTCCCTGCCGTTCGACGACACGGGCGCACTGGTACCGGAGGTCTGGGCACGGTGGCTGCGCTGGGACCCGGTCCGCATGGCCGCACAGGAAGAACACGCGACCACCCTCCGCGACCTGAAAGCCATCTGGATAGACGCGGGCCGCGGCGACGAGTACTACCTCGACCTGGGCGCCACGGCGTTCCACCGAGCAGTGGCGGCAGCGGGCGCGGCGGCCGACCGAGTCCACTTCGAACTGTTCGAAGGCCGCCACGGCAACATCGACTACCGCTACCCGATGGCCCTGAAGTGGCTCTGCGAACGCATCGCCCCCTGAAGGGCCCCGGGGCACCCTCACGACGAGAGAAGCCGAGCGCAGGCCCGAACCCACACCTGCCTGCCCCTCCGGCGAGGACAAAGCACCCCGTGCAGAACCCCTATCGCTGCGGCGCAAGCGTTCTGGACCACAGACTCACACCCTGACCATCACGCAGCCAGACCGTCAGCGCCCCGGAACCACCGTCCACCCGTACCTCACCGAAGTGCTGGAATCCTTCCAGCGGCGAGGTGTTCGCCCTCGGCGGCGCGTGCGTGAACACCGCCTCGGGGCCGAATGTCGGGTCGAGGGTGTTGGGCCCGAAGGCGCCGGCGTGCAGCGGGCCGGACACGAACTCCCAGAACGGGTCGAAGTCCCCGACCGCCGCGCGATCCGGTGAGTAGTGGTGTGCCGCGGTGTAGTGCACGTCCGCGGTCAGCCACACGACATTCCGCACCCGCCTGCGCGCGAGCGTGCGCAGCACTCCGGCCAGCTCGTGCTCCCGGCCACCGGGAACCCCGGGCAGCCCGTTGGCGACGCCCTCGATGTCGGCGCCGTCGGGCACGGTCAGCCCGATCGGCAGGTCAGCGGCGACGATCTTCCACGTCGCCGTGCTGCGCGCGAGGCCGTCGACCAGCCAGCGCGCCTGCCGCGCCCCCAGGACCACGCCCCGGCCGTCGCGGGGCGAGTTGTTCGCGTCCTTGTACGTGCGCATGTCGAGCACGAACACCTCGACGTGCCGCCCGTACGAGAAGCTCCGGTACACCCGCCCGTCGACGGCGCGGCGCTCGTCGATCGGCTGCCACTCGTGGAACGCACGGAACGCGCGCGCGGCGAGCACGTCGACGCGCTTCTCGGTGTACTGCGGCAGGTCCAGGATCTCGCCCGGGTACCAGTTGTTGGTGACCTCGTGATCGTCCCACTGGACGACCGAAGGCACGCGCGCGGCGAAGGCACGCACGTTCTCGTCCAGCATGTTGTACGCGAACTGCCCCCGGTACTCGTCGAGCGTCTCGGCGACCTTCGTCTTCTCCCGCGTCACGAGGTTGCGCCAGACCCGGCCGTCGGGCAGCGCCACGGTCTCGGCGAGCGGGCCGTCGGCGTACACGGTGTCGCCGCTGTGCAGGAAGAAGTCGGGGCGGCGGGCGAGCATCGACCGGTACGCGGTCATGCCGCCGATGTCCGGGTTGATCCCCCAGCCCTGTCCGGCGACGTCACCGGACCACGTGAACCGGACGTCCTCGCGGCCGGCCGGCGCGGTGCGGAACGACCCGGTGAGCGCCTCGCTGCGGGCGCGGCCGTCGAGGTCCTCCGCGGTGACGCGGTAGTGCACGGTCCGGCCGGGTGCGAGGTGGTCGAGCCGGAGCTTACCGGTGCCGCCGGTCTCCGGCGTGAGCACGGGCCCGCGCACCACCCGGGACCGGCGGAAGTCCGCGACACCGTCCCTGTCGTAGGCGACCTCCACCAGCATGCGGGCCGGCCGGTCGGCGCGGGTCCACACGATCGCGCCGTCGGTGGTCACGTCACCGGTCTGCACGCCGTGCGTGAGGACCGGCCGCTGCCGCGTCGCCAGCGCGACACCCGGCACACCCGCCGCGAGCACCCCCGCGCCGACCGCACCCGCCCGCAACACCGTCCGCCTGCTGACCCGCTCGTTCGTCATGGGCGATGTCTAACCGCCCATGACGAACGGCGAGTCAACCGGAGGTGAACGTCAGCCCTGCGGAATCAGGCCAGATTCGCGGTCCGGCTCCTCCGCGTACACCCTCGGTGCCGGGGCCGAGACCTTCGGCGCCACGGTCGCGTCGGGCAGTGCGGTCGCGCCCGGCGCCAGCGACACCGGCAGTCCGAGCCTGCTGCGCGACAGGTCGACCTGGACGGTCGCGCCGGTCGACGTCGGCACCGTGTACTGCGTGTCGGACAGCGTCAGCACCAGACCCAGCACGCGGCCGGCCGGCAGGACCGCGTCGTGCGCGTTGAGGTCGAACGTCACCGTGTACCAGCGGCCCGGCCGCAGCTGCGTCGGCCGCGTCAGCGAGTCGCGGTGTGCGGCGTCGACCCAGCCGCGGGTCATGATCGCGGCGTCGGCGGTCACGACGTCCTTGGCGGTCTCGAGGTAGCAGGCGTCGTCGGCCGGGATCGAGGCGCCGTGGCAGGACTCCGTGGTGAGGTTCCTGATGCCCTCCTTGGCGCCCTGGTAGTTGATCCTGGTCGCGGTGCCGTAGTCGACGAGCCGCGCGGAGATCTCCGTGTTCGGCTTGTCGACCTTGACCCGCAGCGAGACCGTGGCGGTGCCGCTGATCCGCAGGTTCCTCTCCAGCGGCGCGGACAGGAACACCGACCGGCCGGCGACCACGGTGTTCGGGTTCGCGACCGCGGCCCGCTCCCGCAGCGCCGGGTTGTCCACAATGGACATCTCGCCGCGGCTGGGCCTCAGTCCGAGCGTGCCGGTGGTGCCGTCGCCGGCACCGAGTGACACCGGCAGCGTGAACGCGCCCCGGGCGGGCCACGCCGGCTCGTCGACCCACACGTCCGGCGCCCGCTCGATCGTGGCCATCGGCTCACGCATGATGCCGTTGTCCAGGTCCTGCAGCCAGTAGTCGAACCAGCGGTGCAGGGTGTCGACCCATTCGGCGCGGCGGAAGTCGAACGGGTCGACGTGCCCCTCCTGGCCGAGCCAGATCTTGCGCGGCACGCCTGCGCGGGCCAGGGCGTCCCACCACTGCGCGAAGTGCTTGGTCTCCACGTTGTTGTCGTTGATGCCGTGTGCGATGAACACGCTGGCCCTGACCTTGCGCGCGTCGGGCACGAAGTTCCGCTCGGCCCAGAACGAGTTGTAGTCGCCGGTGGCGTTCGCGGAGCCCTCGTACAGGGCGTCGCGGACCGGCTGGCACACCTCGTCCGGCCTGCCGTTGACGTAACCGGAGAGCCATGCGGGCCCGCCGTCGATGGTGTAGAGGGCGCCGTTGTCGCGGTAGTAGTCGTACCAGCTGGAGATCGCGGCGATCGGCACGATGGTCTCGAGCCCCTCGACCCCGGTGGCGGCGACACCGTTCGCGACGGAACCGTCCCAGGACTTGCCGATCATGCCGACCTTGCCGGTGGTCCAGGAGGCGCGGGCCGGGGTGCCGTCGGCGTAGGCGCCCTTCGCGCGGCCGTTCAGCCAGTCGATGACGGCCTTGACACCCTCGATCTCCTCACGGCCGCCGACGTCACCACACCCGGTGGACCGACTGGTCCCGTTGAAGTCGACGGCGGCGAACGCGTACCCGCGTGGCACGAAGTAGTTGTCGTAGAACAGCGGGAATTTCGTCACAGAACCGTCGGCGGCGTACTCCTTGAGCTCGCTCTCGTTGCCGCGGCCGCAGCACTGGTAGTACGGCGAGGCGTCCATGATCACCGGCACCTTGCCCGCGGCCGCCTCACGGGGCCGGACGAGGTCGACGACGACCTTGTCGGGTGCGCCGTCACCGTCGTTGTCGAGCTTCGTGGTGACCCACACGCTCTCCCGGACGGCGCTGGCGTAGTCGTAGACGGGCGCGGTTTCCGTGCCCTTGATGTGCGGAGGCCGGGGTGCCGCCGCAGCGGCGGGCGGCGCGATCACCAG
The DNA here is from genome assembly GCF_014203735.1 of Actinophytocola algeriensis. Classification (GTDB taxonomy): domain Bacteria; phylum Actinomycetota; class Actinomycetes; order Mycobacteriales; family Pseudonocardiaceae; genus Actinophytocola; species Actinophytocola algeriensis. Next base: position 463,891 of record NZ_JACHJQ010000006.1, read on the forward strand.
ACCGGCGAGACCGATCACCGCCGCGACCAGAGCGGCCCGGCGCAGGGAGGGAAAGGCCATGGCCAGCAACCTACTGGCGGTCACGACGCGGAGGAAGACTCACCGTTTGCCGAACAGGGGTCGGCGAACCCTCGCGACTCCGCCGTGTGACGGCCTGGAATACAGCGTGACGTCTCGGCACGGTGGTTGGCCGCGGGGGCAGCCACGAACGAAGAGCCTGAGATGCTCGCAGAAGGTGACGACGGTTCGCGCCAGGGCAGCGTCGAGCGAGCGAACCGATGAGCGGCACACAGGGTCCTTCGAGGGACCAGCGGATCGCGGTGGTCAGCAGGCGCGTCGTCTTCGTCGTGGGACTGGTCCTGGTGGTGCACTGGTCAGCGCACCGTGTACACACCCGTCGGCGACGCGTGGTAGCCCTTCGCGCCCACCTCGAGTGCCAGCGGGCTCCGGAAGTCCGTCCCCGCCGCCAGACAGGCGAGCACGTGCGCGAAGTCGTACCGGGGCCGCCAACCCAGCACCGTGCGGGCCCGGTCGTTGACGTACACGCGGTCGACCTCGTCGAACATGCGCCACCCGCGGTCCGCGTACCGGGCGGGCTGCTCCGGGAACAGTTCGGCCACCACAGACGGCGCGTCGCCGTGCAGGCGGGAGACGTGCGACGGGAGGAACGGGGTCGTGGCGCTCACGATCAGGCGGTCGAACCCGATCGACGGGGCCTTCTCCAGCGCCAGCAGGTGCGCGTCGACGATGTCCTGGAGGTCGGCGCGGCGGTACAGGTACTCGTTGGCCTTCAGGTTCGCGTCCTCGTACGCGGTGCGGACCTCGTCGCGGTCGTCGGCCTCCGGGAAGAAGCGGGACGTGCGCAGGACCACCACCGGCAGGCCGTGGTCGCGGTGCACCAGCTCGCACAGGTTCTCCGCGGCGACCTTCGTGACGCCGTAGATGTTCTTGGGCAACGGGACCACGTCCTCGGTGATCCACCCCGACAGCGCGCGGCCGAACGAACTGGTGGTGCTCGTGAAGACGAAGCTGCCCACCCCGGCGGCGACCGACTCCTCCAGCAGCGTCAGCGTGCCGGTGACGTTGGTGTCGACGAAGTCCTGCCGCGAGTGGGACCCGACGTGCGGCTTGTGCAGCGTCGCCGGGTGGAGGACCGAGGTGACACCGCGCAGCGCGGCCCGCACCACGTCCCGGTCCGCCGCCGAGCCGACCACCGACGTGAACGGCGACGCCCGCACGTCGAGTCCGACCACGTCACGGCCCTGCGCGGACAGCACCCGCACCAGCGCCTCGCCGAGGTGCCCGGCACTTCCCGTCACCAGAATCCGCTCCACGACGATCACCGTACGGGCCCGCCGCAACCGGGTTTGTTGACCACCCCGAGCCGACCCCGTTGACTGCTCGTGACGACTAGGAGGTCATCGTGCGTCTGAAGGGATTCCTGCTGGCGCTGGTGCTGGTGTTCAGCACCGTGCTCACCCTGCCCGCCACCGCGGAACGCGCGGGCGCGTACATCGTCTCGGCGCAAGCGCTCGACGAGCGGCTGGTGGAGCTGACCGTGCACTCCCCGGCGGTCGGCCGCGACGTCGGCGTGCGGCTGCTGCTCCCACCCGACTACGAGCGCAAGCCGCACAAGAAGTGGCCGACACTGTATCTGCTGCACGGCTGCTGCGACGGCGACCGCGGCTACCAGAGCTGGACCAACAACACCGACGTGGAGGAGCTGTCGGCACGCACCAACGTGCTGATCGTGATGCCGGAGGCCGGGCCTGCCGGCTTCTACTCGGACTGGCTCGACGGCCCCGGCTGGGAGACCTTCCACCTCACCGAGCTGCGCCGGATCATCGAGCGCGAGTACCGGTCCGGCAGCCACCGCGCGGTCGCCGGGCTGTCCATGGGCGGCTTCGGCGCGCTGACCTACGCGGCGCGCCATCCCGGGTTCTTCCGCGCGGCGGCGTCCTACAGCGGCGTCGTGCACCCGACCTACGAGGGCGCGCGCAGCACGGACCTGGTCCTCGGCATCGTCGGCGCGTACGGGGACGACCCACTCGCGCTGTGGGGCGACCCGGTGGCCGACGCGGGCGTCTGGGCCGCGCACAACCCCTTTGACCTGGCACGGAAGCTGCGCGGGACGATTGTGTACCTGTCGACCGGCAACGGGGAACCGGGGCCGCTCGACCCGCCGGACGCGACGCACGACGGACTCGAGGAGCTGCTCGGCGAGCAGACGGTCGCGGTCGCGGACCGCCTGCGTGATGTGGGAGTTCGGGTCAGGACCGACTTCTACGGGCCGGGACGGCACACGTGGCCCTACTGGGAGCGGGCGCTGCACCGCTCGTTCCCGCTGCTCGTGAATTCGATCATGTAAGAGGTGTTACCCAAAGGAATAGCCCATTCGGCCTGAAATGGAACCAGCGCCGAATGGGCTATTCGCGTTGCTCTGAACGGATAAACCAACTATTCCTTCTCGAGGGCGTTCCTCAACGCTCTCAGTGCGTAGTAGACGCGGGACTTCACCGTCCCCTGCGGCACACCCAGCACCGCAGCCGCCTCCTCGATGGTCCTATCCCGCAGGTAGGTCTCGGCAAGTGCCTCGCGATGCTTGGGGCTCAACGCCTGCAGCGCGTCGGCGATCACCATGGCGGACAAGGAGTTCTCCGAATCGTCAGGGATGGTCATGGTCTCCAGCGGCGTGGGGTCGACCTCGTGCGGGCGCACACTCGAACTGCGCCTGCCGTCGATCACCAGGTTGCGCGCCACCGTGTACAGCCACGCGCGTACGCCGATGGACTCGCGGTCCAATCGATCCGCGTTGCGCCAGGCGCGGACCAGGGTCTCTTGCACTACGTCTTCGGCCCATTGCCGATCGTTGCCGGTCAGGTACAGTACGTGACCGAACAACGCTCCGCCGAACTCTCGATAGAGCATCCTGACCAACGCCTCGTGTCTGTCCGAAGCGTCGTCCGCGCCGGCGACTTCCAATCTTGGACGCCGGCTCACGGCGGACATCTTTGCCTCAATGGGCACCATAAGTCGAGTGACCCAGGTCACACTTGTTTCCCGGCCGTGATTGAACCGTGATTCTCGCGTGTCCGTATTTGCTGGTGACCGCACGTGCTGGTGTCCCAGGGAAGTCCTTGCACCAGAAAGGAAACCGCATGAGCACCCGATGCGACCGGCTGGTTTCGGTCGCGGAGATCGCCCCTCTCGATCACCGCGACGTCACCGGCGACGCCTGAGTCCACTATGGAGGGAGAACGGCTCGGTCGTGTCGTGGCGGTGACGCTGCTGGCGTTGCTCACCCCGCTGGCCTTCGCGGCCATCGGGCTGGGCACGCCCGTCGCGTCCGGCCTCCCGTCGTCGTCCGGCAGCGCATCCCCCGCCGCGCAGCCGGGCGACGACGCGGAGGCCACCACCGGCCCCGTCACCGACGAGGCGTTCCTCACCACAGTGCGACAGGCCAGTCTGTGGGCGATACCGGCTGGCCAGTTTGCAGAAGAACAGGCGGACAACGCGGAACTGCAGGACATCGGCCGGGGGCTGGCCGAGGACCTGACGACGCTCGACGACGAGGCCGGGGCGATAGCGACCCGTCTCGAGCTGACCTTGCCCGACCAGGCGAACGAAGAGCAGCAGGGCTGGCTGGACCAGCTCGGTGGTCTGTCCGGCGCGGACTACGACCTCGCCTTCGTGAACCGGCTGCGTGGCGCGCTCGGCGAGCTCTTCCTCGTCGCCGCGCACACCCGCGCCGGGTCCTGGGACGACGAGGTGCGCGCGTTCGCCTCCCTAGTCAACGACGTGGTCGACCGGCACATGACCGACCTGGAGAACACCGGGCTGGTCACGGACAACGCGCCACCGGAGCCGACGCGCGATGCGTCGACCACCGAACCAGCAGTGGGACCGGCGACCTCGACACCCGAGGTAACGCCTGTCGCGAGCACGAGCACCGCGGGCGGAGGGATCAGCTTCTGGCTGGTCGCCCTCGTCTGTTTGGCGGAGGCCGGCCTGACCGTCGGCCTGGTGCGTTACGCGCGCTCGCGCTGAGTCCCGAGCACACACGAAATGAGGCAGACGAACGATGGGTCGACACAAGACCTCGCGATACAACCGGAAACGCCTGGTCATCGCGGGTACCGCCGCCGTGACGGTGTTCGGTGCCATGGTTGGCATCGGCATCTACGGCAGCGCTCTGGCCGACCAGAACCAGAGGAGGGCGTCGGACTCGAGCCAAGCGTGTCTGCCGCCGCCCCCGACGGCCAGCGCCCCGCCCAGCTCGACGACCACGGCGCCGCCGTCCTCTGAAACGGCTCCGCCGGAGACGGCACCGCCCGAGGACACCGCCACCGACACGGCGACCGAGACCGCGACCGACACGGCCACTGACACAGCGACGGAAACCCCGTCCGACACGGCGACGGAGACCGCCACCGACACAGCGACCGAGACCGAGGCCCCGGAAGGTGAGGAGCCGATGGGCTACGCGTCCGACCGGCTCCTGTCCATGAACGGCGAGCGTCCCGGCGGCCGGGGCGGCCAGCCGACGCCTCCCGACTACGGCGGCCCCGTGCCGTCCGAGCAGGCTCCCTCGGCACCCGCCGACAGCACCATGCGCAAGTTCGGCGGCCCGAACTGCCAGGACCCGCTCGGCCCGTTCCCGCAGGACTTCGTCGACATCCGCAAGGTCCGGCCGTCGAACCTGAACGCCCAGCCCCGGGTCCGCCGCGGCGGCTCGGCAGGCACGTTCACGGTCAACTGCGGCCGCAACGAGAACGGCCACAACAACTCGGCGAACATGATCGCCGCGCCGGGCAACGTGAACGGCGCCCAGCACACGCACGACTACGTCGGCAACCTGACCACGGACGGCTTCTCCAGCAACGAGAGCCTCGCGGCGGGCGGCACCACCTGCACCAACGGTGACAAGTCGGCGTACTTCTGGCCGATCATCCGGATCCGCAACGCGGGCTCGACCGCCGTCGACCCGCTGAACGCGCACAACGTCGGCGACCCGATCCTGCCCGCTTCGGTGAAGATCCAGTTCCGCGGCAACCCGAGCCAGCAGGTGACCGCGGCGCCGCAGTTCCTCCGGATCCTCACCGGTGACGCGAAGTCGTCGACCAACGGCGGGGCCAACGCCAACGCCAAGTGGACGTGCACCGGGTTCGAGAACCGGATCACCACGAAGTACCCGCTGTGCCCCCGGGGCAGCCAGACCGTCCGGATCGCGGACTTCCCCGGCTGCAACGACGGGAACACCGACAGCGCCAACCACCGCACGCACCTCGCGTTCGCGGACCGCAACGGCAACTGCCCCGAGGGCTTCGAGCCGATCCCACAGCTGCGGATCACGCTGAAGTACAACCTCCCCCGGGGCAAGGTGTTCGCGCTGGACGCGTTCCCGGACGAGAAGCACAACCCGCTCACCGACCACAACGACTTCGTCAACGTGATGGGTGAGCGGCTGATGAACCAGGTCGTGCGCTGCATCAACACCGGACGGCGATGCTAGAACTGGCGGCGGCAAGCCACGATGACGGCGTACGCGAGCTGTCCGTGCTCTCGGCACGGCTCGCGTACGCCCTCATGTGCATGACCCTCACGTGGGGCGTGCTGGTCTCGACGGGCTGGTTCGACCGGCTCACGGGCCGGCACGCCCTGCGTGGCACCCACCAGGTGTTCGCGACGCTGACGCTCGCGTTCGCGTTCGTCCACGGCGTGTCGTTCACGCTGCTCGACCAGGCGAGGTCGGTCGCGGACCTGATCATCCCGTTCCGCGGGGTGCTCCGGGACACGTTCGGGGTCCTCGCGTTCGAGGGCATGCTGACGGCCGCGATCGCGGTGGGGCTGAAGCGGTGGACGAGCTACTGGCGGTGGCTGTGGCTGCACCGGCTCGCGTACCCGGCGTTCGTGCTCGGCGTGCTGCACGCGTTCTTCCAGGCACTCGCGAAGGGCACGCTGTCGACGGTGTACCTGGGCGGGCTCACGCTGCTCGTGCCCGCGCTGACCGTGATCCTCCTGCGGCTCGTCCCCGCGAAGACCCTCGAAGCGGCCGGACTGGCGGAGGACGGGCCATGAAACACAGCTACCGGGTCAGTGTCGACAACGACCGCTGCCGCCGATTCGGCATCTGTGCCGATGAGGCGGCTCAGCTGTTCCGGCTGACCCCCAGAGGCGGGCTGAACTACCAGCGAGCGGTGCCCGCCGACGCGCTGGAGGCCGCGCAGGCGGCCGTGCGCAGCTGCCCGACCCTCGCGATCTCGTTGGAAGAGAGGCGTTAGATGGCCGAGCGAATCGTCGTCGTCGGAGCGGGCCCCGCCGGGTTGCGTGCGGCGGAGCGGCTGCGGGAGCTGAAGTACGACGGAGAGCTGGTCGTCGTCGGCGAGGAGCCGTACCGCCCGTACCACCGGCCGGGGCTCATCAGACCGCTGCTGACGGGCCGCATGCGGCCCCGCGACCTGCGGCTTCCGGTGCTCACCACGCTCGACGCGACCTGGCGGTACAACACCCGCGCTTCGCACCTGGAGCCCGACGAGCACCTGCTGCACCTCCCCGGTGGCGAGGAGATCCGCTACGACGGCCTGATCATCGCGACCGGCGCGCAGGCGCGGCACCTGCCCGGCGCACCACGCCACGACCCGCGCGTGCACGTGCTGCGGACCGTCGCCGACGCGGTCGCGCTGCAGAAGACCATGACCCGCTTCCGCGGCCCGGTCGCCGTCATCGGCGGCGGCTTCGTGGCGTGCGAGGTGGCGTCGGCGGCCCGCTCGATGGGCCGCGACGCGACGATCATCGTGCGCGGCAAGTCGCTGCTGCGGCACGTGCCCGGCGAGGACTTCAGCTCCACGGTCCACGCACTGCACGAGGCCAACGGCGTCCAGGTGGTGACGAACGCGGCCGTGCACCACTGGGTCCCCCAGCCCGACGGGATCGCGATGCACCTGACCACCGGCCAGGTCGTGTTCGCGGGCTGCGTCGTGCTCGCCGTCGGCAGCGTGCCCGCGGTGAGCTGGCTACGCGGCTCGGGCCTGATCATCGACGACGGCGTGATGTGCGGCCCCACCTGCCACGCCATCGGCGCCCAGGACATCGTGGTGGCGGGCGACGCGGCGCGGTGGCCGAACCTGCGCTTCGACACCGCCCCCCGCCGCGTGGAGCACTGGCTCAACGCCGTCGAGATGGGCCGCGCCGCCGCCGCGAACCTCCTGGCCGGCCAGGAGAACGCCAAGCCGTACACCCCGCTCCCCCGCTTCTGGACCGACCAGCACGGCATGCGCATCCAGGGTGCGGGCACACCGGCCCTCGCGAAGGACCGCGTACAACTGGCCAGCCCCGCGATGGTCGGCCGCCGCGTGACGGGTTACGTCACGAACGGCAGCCTCGTCGGCATCATCGGCTGGGACACCCCACCCGCGATGCTCAAGTGGACCAAGGAGCTGGACCGCCAGACCACGAAGGCCATGCGCGAGCGTCTCGTCCGCCGCAAGCCCGCCACCCACACCCCGGCAGGCGAGCGCACCCTCCCCGTCGTCCGCCTGCGCTGAAGGCACCCGTCGGGACGCGCAGCCTGGATCGTGGAGCCTTCACGATCCAGGCCATATCCCGGCGCGCGCGTCCGGCTCTCACCCTCGAGAGGTTGCGAAAGGGCAACGTGAGTCCGAGGTCGCGGTGACGGTGCGTTCAGCGATCCGCCGGCACACGTTCACGATCGCGAGAACGCTGAAATCCCGCGTCGCCCACGAGGGATTTCTTCACTCCCTGTAGCCCCGACGGGTGCACCGACCTACGCCACACGGCTGAACCGCCATGCGGTGCACCGAGTCGGCCACTTGCGTCGAGGCCGCCCTATCCAGCACGCTCGGTTGGGGTGAACCGGCGATAACACCGATCGTGTGCGGCGATCGGGTCGCCGGTACGCGGGTGCGCGCGGTTGGAGGTGTGGGGCTCCATGGCCTGACAAATGGTGACGGGCGCGTAGAGGAGGCCCTGTCGACCTGTCCCTATTCCGGGCGAAATTCCGGTTTGGCGCGCAGTGAATCGACCTCCTGATTCTACGATGTCCAGACAGCACCGAAAGCAGGTGACGAAGCGATGGGCTGAGGCATGGGCGGCGACGAGTATCGAAGAATCCGCAACGTGGTCGATGGCACGATCAGCGGCCCATTCGTCCAGGCGGGTGTGATACACGGGGGAATAACCGTCCAGAGCCAGAGCGAGCCGCTTCCGGTGCCACGACAGCTTCCCCCGTCGCCGTCGAACTTCACGAACCGGGCCACGGAGTCGGCGGTTCTCGATGAAGTCCTGCACCTGTCCGCCGAAAATCCCGGCGCCCCGAAACTCGCGCTCCTGGTCGGTCCGGGCGGGGTGGGAAAATCGGCTCTCGCCGTCTGGTGGGGCACCAACAACGCCGGGGCATTCACCGACGGTCAATTATACGCCGACCTGCGTGGCTTTTCCGTCGACGACACCGTCCGGCCCGAGGAAACGCTCGCCAGGTTCCTCCGCGACCTCGGTGTGCCACCGGCACGGGTGCCCATCGAGCTCGCCGAGCTGACCGGCCTGTACCGGAGTGTCACCAGCGGCAGGCGCATCCTGGTGGTCCTCGACAACGCCTTCTCCGCCGCACAGGTGCGCCCGCTGCTCCCGACCAGCGGCGAGAGCATGGTCCTGGTCACGAGCCGGTTCCGCCTTGGTGGCCTGCACAACGAAGGTGCCGTCTTCGTCGAGCTCACTCCCCTGCCCCACGAAGACGCGGTCGACATGCTGGCGCACTCGCTCGGCAGAACCCGGGTCGTCGAGCAGATGCAACAGGTCGACGAACTGGTGTCGTTATGCGGCAGGCTGCCCATCGCGATCCGGGTCGTCGGCGCACGACTCGCCTCTCGTCCGAAGTGGACAGTGAACCGGCTCGTCACGGAACTCGCGGACGAGCAGCAGCGCCTGGCACGGCTCTCCATCGGTGACGACGTCTCCGTTCGTGCCGCGTTCGACCTGTCCTACCAGGCGCTCGACGACGCACCCGCTCGCCTGTACCGGTTGACGAGCTTGCACCCCGGGCCGCACTTCAGCGCGGGGATGGCGGCGAGCGCCGCGGACATCCCCGTTCCCAATGCGGAGACCGGGCTGCAGGAACTGGTCGACGCCAGCCTCGTCGAGGAAATCGGCGACGACCTGTATCGCTTTCACGACCTGGTCAAACTGCACGGGAAAGCACATGCCGAAACCCAGGACAACGAACCGGACGGCCCGCTGAGACGGATCGCCGAGTGGCTCCTCCGCCAGGTCACTCGCGCGAACATGGTCGTCATTCCGAATCGGTGGCGGGTCAGCAAGGTGTGGCAGCGGGTTCGGGACACACCACCGATGTTCTCCCGGGGCAGCGACGCCGTCGAATGGCTGGACACGCAGTTGCCGAACGTGATCGCGATCCTCAACGAGGTCGCGAAACGCGGTTGGGACGAGCTCGCGTGGCAGTTGTGCGAATCGCTGTGGGAACTGTTGTTGCACCGCAAGCACTACCAGATCTGGCTCTCCTCGCACGAGGTCGGCGTGCGGGCCGCTCATCGATGCGGTGACGTGGTCGCCGAGTCCCGGTTGAGGTGCCAGCTCGGCCGGGCCTTTCTCGACCTGCACGACTACGACGCGGCCGAACGGGAGTGCCGCACCGCGTCGGACCTCGCGAGGAGCGCGGGCAGCAGGCTCAACGAGTCCGTGGCGGTCAACCAGCTCGGCCTGGCCGCGCAGGGGCGCGGTGACATCGACACCGCCATCGCGTTCTTCGAGAAGAGCCTCCGGATCGAGAGCGAACTGGGCATCGACCGCGGTGTCGCACTGCGGCACCGCCGGATCGGCGAGGCCCTGTCACAGGCTCGCCGCGACGACGAAGCCGCCGTGCGGTTGACGCGGGCCCGCGAGATGTTCGCCGAGCTGTCCGACCAGAAGGACGAGGCCAAGACCCTGGTCGCACTGGCCAGGATCGCCGCCCGCCAGGGCAGGCCGGACCTCGCGACACGTCAGCTCCGCGAGGCCCTGACCGTGCTCCGTTCGTCAGGATCGGCCGTCTACCACGCGGAGGTGCTCATCGCCCTCGCGGAAGTCAGCCGTGACAACGACGATCCGGCGACCGCCAGGACCCACCTCCTGGAAGCCCTCGAGCTGTCCCGCCTGCCCGGTGGACCGCTCACCGCGCGGATAACCGCGTTGCTGGCCGAACTGCCATCCACCGGCGCCGACGAACCAGAGCTCGTCGAGCCGCCGCCGCACGGTGAGCCACAGGCACCCGACGACAGCCACCAGCTCTCCGGAGACACCGGCGACGACCGTGGTCTGACCGTCACGCGCCACCAGGCAGAACCGATCCCGCCCACACCGCGTGACCACCAACAGTGAGCCCGGCCAGCAGGCCAGTGCCGTGGTCGCGCCCTGTTCCGCGTCGGCGACGGTGGGATGGCGAAGCTCCTGCACCAGCCCGTCGACGAGCGACAGCCGCGCGCTGCCTGCCAGGTCCGCGAGGCTGAAGACGTGCCGCACACCGTCGATGTCGCACTGCCACCTCCGCGACCCGTCGGACAGCGGGGTGCGGTCGGCACGGACCGTCAGCTCCTGTGCGCCCGTCGCGCGCCGCCCCGGTCTCATCGCACCACCCGAGGCAGTGGGACAGGGCTCGCGGCCACGGGACGATCGGGCTCACTCAAACCCATGAGCCGGTACATGGTCTGCCGCAGCACCCGCGCGGCTTGTCCCGGTCGCGTCGTGAGCAGGGCGCGGACATCGCCGTAGGCGTCCGGCCGGTGCGCCACCGCGAGGGCGTTGAGCTGCGGCACCAGCGGCCGGTCGAAGGACCACCGGGGTGCCCGGTCGTACATGATGGCGGTCGGGCTCCCTTCCAGGAGTGGCACGGCCGGTCCGTCGACGAGGAGAACCGGAGCGCCCAGCCCGGCCGCGAAGCCGGTGACAGAACCGTAGTCGCCGATCACATGGTCGGCCGCGACCAGCGCTCCCCGCCATCCCTCCTCCGGGCGAACCAGCGACAAGCCGTCGCGCAGGCAGCCCGCCAGCCACGCACGCACCTGCCATTCTCCGTGCTGGGACCAGATCGCCGGGTGCAGTAGTCCCACGACCTTGTACCGCTCGGGCGGCAGTTCGGCCAGCACCCGGGAGAACAGGTCCGGGTACCGTCCGAACGCCGACCGCTCGGACCAGGTGGAACTCACCACCACGAGCTGCTGTCCGGCGCCGACCTCGAGTGCCGAGCGGTACCGCGCCCGGTAGGCCGTACTGGCCACGAGCCGGTCGAAGGCGATGTTGCCGACCACGACGGCCTTCGACACGGCCCGCGGGCAGGTTCGCCGCAGCACGGCCAGCTCCGAGTCGTGGGTCAGGACGATCGCCTCCGCGCGAACACGGCCCTCGTTGACCAACCGGCTCGGGTCGAGACCCAGCAGCGGTTCTCTGCCATCGTCACCGGTCGGCGGACGGTAGGAACGGTACTGCGCGAACCCACCACCGTGCGGGACGAGCAACGCGGGACCTGCCACGTCGTCGAGGCCTCGGACGCTTCCCGCCAACACGAGGTCGTACTCCAGCTGCCGTGCCTGGCACCACGGGAGCACGACACCGCCGAGCCCCCGCACGTACTCGGTCGTGGCCGTCCACGACGCGTGGGTCTCGGGGATGGTGAACACGACCTGGACACGGTGGTCCGCCTCGAGCAACGGCAACAGGTCCGCGAGCCGGGTGCCGGCGACCATGTGCGGCACCATGACCAGAACGACGCGGCATCCCAGGCGTGTGGACCAGTGCCGGTCCCGTTTGCCAACCGGACCGCGCACCCAGGCGACGTCAGACATCGCCGCCCCCGCGAATTCCCGTCACGCGAAGACAATCCGGTCGTGATTCACCGCAGGTCCATGACAAATACATGACGCCTCCAGAAGCCCCGTCCGGTTCCCCGGCCAGGGCACGTCCCCGATTCAGTGCCCCCAGCGTGCACCGCCGGTCCTGCAGAACGCTGTCACCCAACGTTCTGACCGTGTGCGAAAGAAACGGGTCAGCCACTCGTGGCGCAGTACGCGACCGACGGACAGGACAAATCATGGACATCGCGCGGAACCCCACCTTTCAACGGACTGTCAGCGGGCTTTCAGGCGCCGATATCGCCGTCTCCGTTGCCATATCGGAACCTTCTCCGTATCCACTCCACGAGGTAACTCCTTGGTTTGATCATGCCTTTGGCGGCACACTCGACAGAGCTGAAGGTTCAGCGATGGGGTGAAACCGTGGAAATAATCTTCGGGATTCTGGGGCGCACCGCGATCAGGATCGGCGACACCTTCGAGGAAGACTGGGCTTCTCCGAAGGTGCAGGCATTGCTCGCGACCCTGCTCGCGCACGCGGGACGACGGGTCACGCTGGACACGCTCACCGAATGGGCGTGGCCGGAGGAGAAGCCATTACCACGGAACCGCGCGGCAACCTTCCACACCTACGCGACGAGGATTCGGAAGGTGCTGCGGCGGTTGCCCTCTCCGTCCACTTTGTACACGGGAAACGGCGGCTTCCGGCTCGAGGTCGACAAGGAGACGATCGACTACCACCGCTTCCGTTCGCTCGCGGGCAAGGCCCGCCTGCACGCGCGCGAACAACGGCCCCACGAGGCAGCGGAATGCGCCGAGCAGGCGCTCGCACTGTGGCGCGGTCGTCCACTCGACGACCTGATCAGCGAACGCGCACAGGCATGGCGCACCGGTATCGAACGCGACGAGTGGATTCCCGTCAATGCCGTTCTGTTCGAAGCACTCCTCAGCATGGGCGACGCCGATCAGGTACTCGCGATGCTGAACACACTTCCGACCGAATATGCGGACGACATTGCATTCGCACGGCTGCGCATGTCGGCGCTGCACATGCTGTCGCGTTCGTCGGAGGCCACGACGTACTACTTCCACCTCCGGCGCAGGCTCCTCGACGAAGGCGACGAGCAGCGGGCCGACCACCTCCGCCACCACCACGAACAACTCCGGACCCGCCGCACCGGGACACCACCGGGCGACCCCACGCCGACGATCGCTCCACCACGCCAGCTGCCGATGGACATCCCGGAGTTCGTCGGCCGCGCGGACCTCATGCGGGAACTGGACCGGGCCGCGACAACACGCTCCGGGGAGCTGGGCGCCGGTGTGGTGATCATCGACGGCATGCCAGGCGTCGGCAAGTCGGCTCTTGCCGTGCACTGGGCGCACCAGGTGCGCGACAGGTTCGAGGACGGCGATTTCTTCGTCAACCTCAACGGGTTCTCGGACACCGGCGTGGTCGACGACTCCGCCGTCGTCGACGACCTGCTCGTCGCACTGGGAACCCCGCCGGACGAATCGATGAACCCGAGAGCAAGAGAACTGTTGTTGAGCAGACTCATGATGAACCGGCGAACGCTCGTCGTCCTGGACAACGCACGCAGTAGCGATCACGTCCGGAAACTGATCTCACTGCTCAACCACAGCCTGATTCTGATCACCAGTCGCCAGCGCCTCACCTCGCTCAGCACCGCGATGGGGGCACGCCGCATTCAGGTGCCACCGATGCCGGCACGAGAGGGCGCGGAACTACTCACCCGCAGGCTCGACTCCACCGTCGAGCTCCCGGAAGAAGCCGGCAGGGAACTGGTGGCGCGATGCGGCGGACTTCCGCTGGTGATCGCCATTCTCGCGGAGCACCTGGTGACGTTCCGGCCACCGGAGATAGCCAGCGTCACCAAGCACCTCGACCTCCGCAGGCTCATCGCGGAACTCGGCGAGGACGGCGACGGGTCGAACTCGGCGAGGACTTTCTTCTCCTGGTCCTACGAAGCCCTTCCCGCGGAAGAACGCCGCCTGTTCCGATTGCTCGGGCTGCACCCCGGACCCAACATCGGTATCGAAGCAGCGGCGTCGTGCGGCGGGCGTACGACCGCGGCGATCAAAAGGAGTCTGGGTATTCTTGTCGGTGCCCACCTACTCGAACGACCGGATGTTCTGGACCGCTACCAGTTTCACGATCTTCTTCGGGAGTTCGCCACCTTCTGCGCCGAACGGGATGAATCCCCCGATCGGGTAAGGGCGGCCGAACGCCGTATGATCGGCCACTATCTCGCGTCCGCCACCGCGGCGCACCACACGATGTATCCGGGTCATTTGACCCCACCCCCGCTCCCGTTGGAGAAAGACGTTGTTCCAGTCCAGTTCGTCGACGCCGCGCACGCGCAGGGCTGGGCCAGCAGGGAACGCACGAACATCAATTCGGTCATACACATGGCCAGCGCCCACGGCCATCACGACCACGCATGGCGCCTCGCGGACACGGCGGCCACCTTCCTCGACAGGTACGGACAGTTCGAGGACAGCCGGTCAGTCCGCGAGATCGCCGTCAAGGCAGCGGCGGCCGCGGGCGACCGCGAAGCGGAGGCGTCATCCCAGGTGGGACTCGGAATGACCTTGGGAACCCTGGGATTGCCCACCGAAGCTCGCCGGTGCCTTGACCTCGCTCTCCGGTACGCAGAGGAAACCGGCAACGAACGCGGCCAGGCGTCGACCCTTTACCAGCTGGGAAAGCTGGCGATGACGATGGGCGCGGCCGACACGGCAGCACAGCTTTTCCAGCGCTGCCTGGACATCGCGCAACGCATCAACGACGCGGAGGCGCTGTGCTGGACGCATGTCGACCTGGGCAATGCGTTGCGCGTGCTGAAAGATCACGACAACGCCTTGCTGCACCTCAGGCAGAGCGAGTTCCACGCGCAGCGGATAGCCGACACGTCGGCACATGCGAAGAGCCTCGCGGGCATCGGCGCCGTGTACCGCGATCAAGGTGACCACGACGCCGCGCTGTCCTACTGCAGACAGGCATTGGCGCTCACCGAAGGTCTTCCTGACATGGCTGTCACAGCCGAAACCTGCGTAACTCTCGCAGAGGTGTCGCATGTCCGTGGTGACACGACGATGGCGCACGCGTACATCCAGCAAGCGCTCGACGTATGCAACGAGTCACATCTGATCGCGGAAGAAGCAAGAGCAAGAACAGTAATGGGTAACATAGCGTCGGCCGAAAACGATGCAATCGGCGCTGCCACTTCGTGGCGGCACGCTCTGGTGCACTACGAGCGTTTGGGGAACACGGCGCAGAGCGCGGCACTGCAGGCGAAGATCGCCAAGGCGGCAACTCCGCTTGACGAAGGCATCTGACGTGGGGACCGAGGCGATGACGATGAGGGAGGTACGCCTTGCCGCCGCGAACTTCTGCCGACCAGGCAGCCGACCACACTGACACCTCGATGCCGAACAGGCCGAGTGCCGACCAGGAAACCTTGACCGACGGCAGCGTCAACCGCGCCATCGGCGACGAGCTGCGACGGGTCCGCGACGATCTCGGTTGGACCAGGGGCATGGTCATCGACCGGATGGCGTCGGACATCAGCGTTCAGGCCCTCGCCAACTACGAGTACGGGCTGCGTCCCTGCACCCTGCCAAGACTTGTCGAAATCTGCGAGGCACTCGACGTGCCGACGCCAACCCTCGTCGCCCTTGCGCTGCAAAGGATCTCGGTCGAGCCGGACGCGGACAGCCTGCAGATCGACCTGAAAGCCGTGATCGCCACGGAGGATTCAGCGTATCCCACATTGCGCCAGTGGGCACAGAACCGCCTCAAGAGCAACCCCGAAGGCACAGGTGTCGCACGGCTGGAACGAGCGGCCATCGAGGAGATGGCGACCATCTTCGATCTTCCCGTCGCCGAGTTCCTTCGATATCTCCGCCAGTTCATTCCCGAGCGGACACCGCGCAGAATGCTCTGGGACTGACCCGCCGCCGTCAGCCCTGTTTCCGCGTCACCCAACTGAGTGGCGATTGACGAGCAATAGCAGCGGTGCAAATTACTCCTGTCGGGTAATTATTCATCGGCGCCAATCACATTGTTGACACTCTGAGTTGAGCGCATCCAACTCTTGCGCCGCTCCAGATAACACTGAAACGTTTCATGGATTTCGCGAGCCTTCGAGGCTTGACCTGTCGGCCGAAATCAGATAGTCACCACAGAAGCCGCGTCTCACCAGAATGTGTACATCTCTGGCTCCGGTGTCACAAAGGGACCCACCGAGAGCATCCACGCACACTTGTGGCACGCTACGCACCGTGGATAACACCGTGCGTCCGTTGCATGTCTCCTCACCGGACGACCAGCCGAACGACCACCGATGCCGTCCTTCCGGCAGTGTTGATGCAGGGGGGAACTGATGTTCTTTCTTCTCTGGTGGCCGTTCCACTGACAGGCCAGAACGCCGTGGGCCGCAACGGAAGCTTCCGTTGCGGCCCACGGGTCTTGATGGGGTTCTCGTTACCTCGGCGGCCCTGGCCGGCGGCGGGGCAGGTACGTCTCGTCGGCCTGGGGGTCGTACAGCGCGAGGTCGTGCTGGTCGGCGAGGGCGATGATCTTCTCGATCGCCTGCTCGCCGGCCGGGCCGATGCGCAGGCGCATGAGGACGTGGTCCGCGCCCAGTGACAGCGGTGTCACCGCCCATGGGGAGTCCGGGGTGGGCTCGTGGTCGGGGAACACCGCGGCCAGCGACTCGTGGAAGCGGGCGATCCGCACGTCGATGTCGCCGTCCTGGTGGTCGTCACGGGTGCAGCGGGCGTACGTCTCGCGTGCGGCCTCCGCGTCGGCAGGGGCGGAGAGCACAGCCAGGTCGAAACTCACGCCGGTCATTATCGCCTCACACCACCGCGCCACTTCCCTCCCGCTCCCTGCGCACCGGCTTGCGCTTGCCGGCACCCGGCCAGCGCCGGTCCAGCAGGATCGCCGCGGGCCCGGCCGTGACGACCGTGGAGAACGTGCCGATCACCAGTCCGAGCAGCAGCGCGAGCGCGAAGTCGGCCAGTGAGCCGTCACCGAGCACCAGCAGCGCGCCCAGCACGAACAGCACGCCGATGCCGGTGTTGACCGTGCGCGGCAGCGTCTGCAGCACGGCGTCGCCGACCACGTGCGGGAACGGCCTGTTCCCCCGCAGCTCGCGGACCCGGTCGAACACGACGACCGTGTCGTTGACCGAGTAGCCGATCACGGTCAGCAGCGCCGCGAGGAACACGCCGTCCATGGTCTTGCCGAACCACGCGAAGATCCCGAGCAGCAGCAGGACGTCCTGCGCGAGCGCGATCACCGTGGCGAGGCCGAGCCGCCAGTCGAAGCGGATGGCGAGGTAGGTGAGCTGCGCGGCGATCGCGAGCCCGAGCGCGAGCAGCGCCTTGTCCCGCAGCTCCGCGCCGAGGCTCGGGCCGACCTTCTCGTCGCGCACCTCCTGGGCCTGCCCGAGCGACGCGACGGCGTCGGCGACCCGGTCCGCGCCCGCCTCGTCGAGCGGCGCGGTGCGCACGGACACGCCGCCGCCGGACTCCTGCACCACCGCGTCGCCGTACCCGGCCTCGGACAGCGCCTCCCGCACCTGGTCGACGCCCGCCGCCGTCGTGTACTCGAAGAGGCGGCCGCCGGTGAACTCGACCCCGAGGTTCGGCCCGACGAGCACGAGCCCCGCGAGCGCGATGAGCACCGCCGCCCCTGCGCCGAGGAGCCAGCGCTTCGCGTTCACCAGGAAACCCGTGTCGCGGCCGCGGATCCAGCGCCGCACCCGCCCCTGGTGCGCGATCCCGCTCCAGCTCGGCCGGGCGCGGGTCATGGCGAGGTGGATGAACACGCGGTTGAGGACGAGCGAGGTGAACATCGACGCGAGCACGCCGATGGTGAGCGTCACGCCGAACCCGCGCACCGGCCCGGACGCGAGCAGGAACAGCAGACCGGCGGCGAGGAGCGTGGTGACGTTGGAGTCGACGACCGCGGACAGCGCGCCCCGGAACCCCTGGTCGGCGGCTCTCGGCAGGTTCCCGTTGTACTCCTCGCGCGCGCGTTCGTAGGCGAGCACGGTCGCGTCGACGGCCATGCCGATGGCGAGCACGAACCCGGCCAGTCCGGGGAGGGTGAGGGTCGCGCCGATCGCCAGCAGTGCCGCGTAGGACACGGCCGTGTAGCCGACGAGCGCCACCACCGCGACGAGTCCGGCGAGCCGGTACACCGCGATCAGGAACAACGCGACGAGCGCGAGCCCGATGACCGCGGCGCGGGCACTGGTGTCGATGGCTTCCTCGCCGAGGGTGGGCCCGACGGTCCGCTGCTCGATGATCTCGACCGGCACCGGCAGCGCCCCCGCGTTGATGAGCAGGGCGAGGTCGGCGGCCTCGGCCTGGGTGAAGCGGCCGGTGATGCTGGTCGACCCGCCGATCATGCCGACCCCGCAGGCGATCGAGGGATCGACCTGCGGGGAGGAGATCACCTTGTCGTCGAGCACGATCGCGACGCGGCGGCGCGGGTCGCCCGGGGACGCGCAGGCGGCCTCGGCGGTGAGGTTCTCCCAGGCCCGTTCGCCGCCGTCCTGGAACTCGACGGACACGATGCGCCCGGTCCCGTTGGGGTCGGGCCCGGAGCGTGCGTTCGCGACCCCGCTGCCGTCCAGCGCGGCAGGCCCGACCTGGATGGGTTCGCCGCTCTCGGCCGTCAGGGCGTCGCCACCCTCGAGGACGACGGGGTGGAACGTGAGCGCGGCGGTGCGCCCGATGACCTCGGCGGCTTCCCTGGGGTCCTGCACGTCGGGCAGCTCGACGACGATGCGCCGCTCCCCGCTGCGGTGGAGGTTCGGTTCGTTGACCCCGAGCGCGTCGACGCGGCGGCGCAGCACCTCGAGCGTGCGGTCGGTGCTCTCGGCATCGGCGGTGACGGTGGGTGAGTCGTGGGTCTCGAGCACGATCTGCGTGCCGCCACGCAGGTCGAGCCCGAGCCGCGGCGAGGCGGTGAGGACGAGATAGACAGCGGCGACGAGCACGCCGAACGACAGCAACGCTCGTCCCCGCCAGGAAATGCGGCGTGACATGGGATTCCTTCGCACGAGTGAGGGTGGTTGTCCACAGCCGGGTGAGTTGTCCACAGATCAGCCCGCGCCCCTGGCCTGCACGCCACCCAACTGGTAGACTGGCAAGGCGGGACGCCCCCGGGACAGGGTGGGGGTTGCGTTCCGGCGGGTTCGCGGTTGCGCGCGCCGTTTTCGCTGGTCTGTGGTGCCCGATTCAGGCTCGTGCTGGCGGTGCCCGGCCCGCGGCGGGCTCGCGATGGGCCCTCGGGTGCGCGTCCGGCTCGGCCTCGACGTGCACTTGCCGCGGCGCGACCGGTGGGTGCAGCGTGGTCTCCGCGCCGGCCAGCGGAATCTCGGGGGTGGTGTTCGGCGCGGGCAGGGTCGGGGCAGCGTTGCTCACGACCGTGTGCGGGGACATGGTGCCCGGCTCGTGGTGGGCCGGGGTCACCATCGCGAACACGGCGAGCAGCGCGATGAGCAGGCCAGTGGCCATCGCACGCCGGTTCATGCCGCCACCGTATCCGATCAGTGGTCCGATGGTTTCCCACCTGTGTGAGTTGCCGTTAGTTTCCCTTGCGACGCAACGGTTGTGCGCTCGCTCAGGGTAACTACCATCGATTCATGCGGCCAAGCACGCTCAGATGGCGCCTCTACGTGCTCGTAGGCGGCCTGGTGATGTTGTTGCTGGTGGCCGTCGCGGCGACGACCATGACCCGGCAGCGGGTCGCGGACCTCAGCAGCCAGATCCGCAACACCCTGCGGCCAGCGCAGTCGTCGACGGCCGCGCTCGCGAAGGCGTACGTCGACATGGAGACCGGCGTGCGTGGTTACCAGCTGAGCGGCGCCGCGCAGTTGCTCGAACCGTACGACGACGGCAGCAACACCGCGTCGGCCAACCACGCGCGCCTGCGCGCCCTGCTCGCCGAGGACGCGGAGGGCAGCAGGCTGCTGGCGGCGGTCGACCGCGCGGCGACGGACTGGGAACGCACGGTCGCCGCCCCGGCCCTGCGCGACGAGAACCCCGCCGCCGCGAGCGACAAGGCCCGGTTCGACTCGGTGCGCGGCCTGCTCACGGCCCTGCAGGCCCACATCGACCGCCGCACGGCCGCGGTGATCCAGTCGTGGACCGACGCCCAGGCACGGGCGAACCTGGTGACCACGCTCTGCGGCGGACTCGCGCTCGTGATCGGCGGGGGCGTCATCGTGCTGGTGCGCCGCTCCCTCGTCCGCCCGGTGAACGACCTGGTCGCGAACGTGCGCCGGGTAGCGGAGGGCGACCTGTCCCACCCGGTGCCCGCCCGCGGCCCGGCGGAGGTCATCACGGTCGGTCACGCGGTCGAGTCGATGCGGCAGCGCATCCTGCGGGAGAGCGCCCGCGCGGCCCGGTCGTCGGAGCAACTGGTCCGGCTGCACGAGGCGGACCGCATCGCCCAGGACCTCGGCGCCACGACCATCCGCGACCTGTTCGGCATCAGCCTGTCCCTCCAGTCGGCGGCGGCACGGCACCCGTCGGCGGCTCCTGCTCTGCGCGCGGTGACCGCCGACGTGGACCGCGTGCTGCAGGAACTGCGCTCCCGCCTCTTCGACGGCGACCGTTCGATCGCGGACGTGCTGACAGCACTGGAACCCGAACTGGCAGCACCCCCGACGGTGACGGGCCCGGCGGACACCCCGGCGCCGGTGGCACTGGAAACCTTCCTCCGACACGTGCTCCCGCTCTACCCGGAGGCGACGACCGTCCTGATCACGACGAGCGACACGGAACTCCGCGTCAGCCTGACCGGACCGGCGGCGCACGACCCCACGCTGCTGAAGGAGGCCGCCTCGGACCACTCGGCGACCGCGATCTTCGAACCGGACCAGGTGACGATCGAATGGTCGACGGAACTCTGACGAGCTGAGGCACCCCTGGGAGCGGCGGGCTCGACAAGCCCGGCGCCTGCGGGGAGTCCGCGAGAGGTGGCAGGGCGAGACCGGCTGTTGCGAAGCGGCAGAGACAACGAAGTCCCGACGGTCCCAAGGCGGCGGGGTCGGTGCGGCCCGCGAAGGTGGCTAGGACTCGGTGGTGGGGACCGGTTCTGGGACCAGGCGCACTTGGTCTTTGTCGTCCGGTGACGGTTCTTCCTGCCAGCCCTGTGGCCACTCGCGTTTGTCCGCTGCCTTGGCGGCTGTGGCGCCGGTCAGGTCGACTCTTCTGCCTGCTGTTGGTTCTTCGCCGAACTCCACGTCCGCGTCGAAGGTCGTGTTGCGGAAGTTGGCCCTGCGGGGGCCGAAGGCGGCTCGGCGGAGGTCGGCGGTGCCGGTGAAGTGGGCGCGGTGGAAGTCCGCTTCCTCGGTGAACTCTGTGTCCCGGAAGGCGGCTATCGCCAGGAAGGTGGTGTGGCGGAAGGTCGCTTTGCGGACCCGGCAGTTGCGGAACCAGAAGAACTCGAGTGTCGTGCCGGTGATCTTCAGATCCATGTCCGGCCAGAAGCGGGTCTGGTCTGCTGGACGCAGGTGGGTTTCCAGCACGTCCTGCACGGTCATGCGGACCAGTTGTTCTTGTGCGGCTTCCGCTTCCTCCGGCGTCTGCGGCGGGGTGTACGGCATCCGCAGGTACGCGCACAACAGGTTCACCACCGTCTGGCGGTGTTGTGGCTGGTCCTGTGCCAGGCGCTCCAGTGCGTAGACGCCCGCCAGTCGTACCGGGGCCTTCTCGCTGCCCAGTTGGTCCGCCGCTTTGCCGTACAGCTCGGTCACCCGGCGCTCGTTCGCGTCGTGTTCCTTCTGCTCCAGGTCCAGTTCCACGTACCGCTGCCGTCGTGCTGCCAGGAGCAGGGCCGCGGCGCCGCCCGCACCGATCACCAGGCTCGCCGCTGTGCGCAGTGCGTCCAGCCGGTGCGCCGAGGCCTGGTCACCGCCGCCAAGGAACAGCCACAGCACCGTGACGGCCACCGCCGCCATCACCGCAAGGCCCACCGCCCACCAGACGATCGTCCTGCTCGACAAGGCCTTCGACACGGGACGCATGATGTCAGGTGGTCCCGGCCGGGTGCGGCCGGCCGGGTGGATCATCATCGGCAGCGCCAGCGGACCGGTGCGGCGCCGTCGCCGTCCTCCGGGTAGGCGAAGCCTGCCGCCTCGGTCGAGTTCACGGCCGTGACCGAGCCCGGCGTGTGGCCGGCCGGGGTGGGAAGCGGCGTTGGCAGCACGCCGGTCCACGCCAGCGGCTCGCCGTTCCTGCCCTCGCCCACCACCACGCCATCGTCGTTCAGCGCCACCGCCGCGGCGCCGCCGAGGTACGCGCGCAGGTCGCGGTCCGTGCCCCAGCTCGCCGCCGCGGTCACGACGGCCGGGTCGCCTGTGACGCCGACGATCCGGCCGTGCCGCAGGTCCTGCACGTCTGCCGGCGGCAGCGACACCCGCTCACCGGCCGGTGTCCACGCGTACGCACGCCACCGCAGTGCTCCCGCCGCGACGTGCCCGGTCCTGGCCGCGACGGTGCCGTCGTCGTCGATCGCTGCCCGGCCGTACGGGGCCTCTCCCGGCGGCGTGTCCAGGAACCGGGGTGGTCCCGTGGCCGGCCACACGACCAGGCGGCCGCCGTCGTGGCCCACGACGTCTCCTCGTGCGTTGATGTCCAGTGCCGTTGACGAACCTCCTGATTCCGGCAGTCGTTCGTAGTGGCCGTCCTGGTGACGGAACGCGTGCTGTGCTCCCTCCTGGTCCGTGGCGGTGCCGACCACCACGCCGTCCTCGTTCACCGCCGTCACCGCGGTGTCCAGGCCGAACGCCGGGCCCAGTGGCTCCACCTCGCCGGCACGCCATCGCACCGCCTCGTTCGAGCCGTCGATCCCCGCCACGCCTGCCAGCCACTCGCCCGCGCCCGCCGTCACGCGACCGTGGAAGGCGTACTCCGGCAGCGGGAGCACGTCCGGTACCCAGTCGCACGCGCTCCGCGCCGGTTCCACGGCCGCCGCAGGCGTGACGACGGCCGGTACCGACGCCCCGGCCACCACCACCAGTGACGCCACCGCCGTGGCTCCCCGGCGGAACCGGCTACCGCGCATGGGCGGATCCGGGTGCTGTTCGCGTTGTTTCGTTCATGTGTTCGAATCTACCCGCAATCTCCTCTCGCCGGGGGCACTTCGACCGTCGTCAGGCAGCCGCCACCGCTGCGCGCATCCGGCTCAGCATCTCCTCGACCAGTGGGCCGGAGGTCGCGAAGTTCAGGCGCACGAAGCCCGCCGAACCGAAGTCCGGACCGGAGCTCAGCAGGACGTCCGCGCGTTCCAGGAAGAACGCGGCCGGGTCCGCGTCCAGCTCCAGCTCGCGGCAGTCCAGCCACGCCAGGTACGTCGCCTCCGGGCTGTGGTGGCGCACGCCACCGGGTAAGCCCTCGGCCACCAGCGCGCGGTTGCGGGAGAGCGTCGCCTTCGCCTCGGCGAGCCAGTCGTCGCACTGCTGCCACGCGGCGAGCGTCGCCAGCACACTCAGCACGCTCACCTCGCCCAGCAGCGCGGACGGCAGCTTGGCCAGCCCGGACCGCACCCGCGCGTCACCGACGTGCACGACGGCACACCGCAGCCCCGCCAGGTTGTACGTCTTGCTCGCCGAGTACAGCGTCACCGTCCGGTGTGGACACAACGAGGCGAACGGCACGTGCTTGAAGCCGTCGTAGGTCAGGTCCGAGTGGATCTCGTCGGCGATCACCACCAGGTCGTGTTCCTCGGCCACCGCCGCGATCGCGGTCAGCTCGGCGCGCGTGAACACCCGGCCCGTCGGGTTGTGCGGGTTCACGAGCACGAGCGCCCGCACCTCGTGCCGCACGACGTCGGCCGCCAGCCGGTCCACGTCGAAGGTCCAGCCCGATCCGTTGTCCGACAACGGGATCGGCACCAGCCGCCGCCCCATCCCGTGCACGGAGTCGAGGAACGGCGGGTAGGTCGGAGTGTGCATGGCGACGGCGTCGCCCGGTTCGGTCGCGACGTGCAGAACGGTCTGCAACGCCTGGGTCAGCTCGGTGAACAGCCGCACGTGCGCGGGGTCGAACGCCACGCCGTACCACGCCGCCATGCGCCCGGCGAACGCCTCGCGTAACGGGTTCCGCTCCGGCCGCTCGTCCCACGCCGGGTAGGTGAAGTCCGTGTGCCGCAACAGGGCTGCGCGCACCGCCTCCGGCGCGGCGAAGTCCATGTCGGCCACCCATGCGGGCAGGACGCCGGGTCCGGCCTGCGCCCACTTGATGCCGGGGCGCAGTCGGAGGTCGTCGAGATCGAGCTGATCGAACATGCGGGCGAGAGTAGACGATGCCACCGACAATTCCGCTCCGCGCAGGTCAGGCGGGCAGGTAGACCACGAGACGGTGCTCCTCGATCCCCGGCAGCGCAAGGGTTTCGTATGCCAGGCGGCGCGTACCCGACGCGACCGACCACCGCTCGACACCGGTCTGCGCGGGCAGCGCGGCCGCCGCCGCGTAGCGGTCGCCGAACTCGGTGCCCGCCGTGATCGACAGCTCGACCGCGAGCGCGCCCGCCGCCAGATCACCGAGGTCGGCGGCGGCGCGGACGGCCGCCGCACGCTCGTCCGCGACGTCCGGCCAGTCCGGGAAAGTGGCCCGGGAACGCGGATCGGCGAACACGTACCGCGCCAGATTGGGACGCTCGTCGTCCAGCAGACCGACCGGGCCTGCGAGGGACCGGAAGCCGTCGGTGCACGCGAGCACGTCACCAGCCGGGTCGGTCACGTAGGCAGGTGTGGCGCTCAGCCGGTCCAGTAGCGCGCGGACAGTGGGGCGCAACACCGGTGCTGTGCTCGTGGCCTGGCAATGCGCACCGCTCTCCGCCTTGATGAGGCGGTACAGGTGCACGCGCTCGTCCGGGGTGAGCACCAGCGCGTCGGCGAGCGAGCCGAGGACCTGGCCGGACGGGTAGCGGTCGCTGCCGCGTTCGAGGCGGGTGAGGTACTCGACGCTGATCCCGGCGCGTTCGGCCAGCTCCCCGCGCCGCAACCCCGGAGCGCGGCGGCGCGGGCCGGCGGGCAGCCCGAAGGAGGCCGGCGTGGTCGCGTCCCGCCGGGCGCGCAGGAACCGGCCCAGTGCGTTGTCGGCCATGATCACCGAGTCTAGTGCTGTGTCCACTTGCGTTGGCCGGGGTGGGTTCGTGGTTTGTCCTCGCCGGACGTCCTCGCCGGGCGGGTTTGCCTCCGGCGGCTCCTCGCCGGAGGGGCCGCCGCAGGACCCGGCACACGCTGGTGGACACAGCGCTAGTTTCCTGAGAGGGGCCCTGCCGCGGTCTCCCTCGGCGCGGACAGCCGGGTCAGAGTGTCGGTCATGCGTTATCGACTGTTCGGCAGGACCGGCCTGCGCGTCTCGGAACTCCTGCTCGGCACCATGACCCTGCGCGACGAGCAACAGGCACGGCGAATCCTCGACGTGTACGCCGAGGCGGGCGGCAACGTCCTCGACACCGCGTCGGCGTACGGCGAGAGCGAGGCCGTGCTCGGCGCGGTCATCGAGCGCCGCGACCGCTTCGTCATCGGCACCAAGTACACGCTGTCCCGCGACGCGGCCGACCCCAACGCGGCCGGCAACCACCGCAAGAACCTCGTGCTGTCGCTGGAACAGAGCCTGCGCCGCCTGCGCACCGACCACGTCGACATCTTCTGGGTGCACCTGTGGGACCGGCACACGCCCGTCGAGGAGACGATGCGGGCGCTCGACGACGTGGTGCGGGCGGGCAAGGTGCTGTACGTGGGTGCCTCTGACGCGCCCGCGTGGTTCGTGGCCAGGGCGAACACGCTCGCGGAGTGGCGGGACTGGACGCCGTTCGCCGGTCTGCAGGTGCCGTACAACCTGCTGCGCCGGGACGTCGAGCGGGAGCTGCTGCCGATGGCGGAGGCCCTGGGGATGAGCGTGGCGGCGTGGGCGCCGCTGGCAGCGGGAGTGCTGTCCGGCGGGTCCACCCGGGTCGGTGAGCTGACCCCTCGGGACCAGGCCGCCGCGGCCGCGGTGCGGAAGGTCGCCGAGGAGCTGGGGGCGACGCCCGCGCAGGTCGCGCTCGCGTGGACCAGGGCGAAGTCACCGGCCGTGCTGCCGCTCGTGGGGGTCAGCCGGCCCGAGCAGCTGGCCGACAACCTCGGTGCGCTCGACCTCGTGCTGCCCGCAGAAGCGGTCACCGTGCTGGAGTCGGCGGCCGGGTTCGAACGGGGGTTCCCGGCCGACTTCATCGCCGAGTGCGAGCCGTCGCGGTTCGCGTTCGGGGACGCGGCGACGAAGGTCGTCGGCCGTTAGCGGTCCGGGACCGGGTGCGGTGGCCACGGGTTCAGCCCGACCGGCGGTCCAGCCACCGCGCCCATCGGTGTGCGGCCCGCGACCCAGGCGGCCAGGTCCCGCACCGTGCCGGACACCGGGTCGCCGGATCCCCAGTGCTCCCCCGTGTCGGTCGCGACCAGCGCCACGCCGGACGGCACCCGCGACCACAGGAAGTCGATGACGTGCGCGGCCAGCGACTCCGGCCAGTCGGCAGGCGTCACGCCGACCGCGCAGTCGACCAGGTGGATCCACGTCTCACGCCAGCGCGCGAACACCGTCCCGGCGAGGTCGCCGTTGCGGAAGCGGACCGGGCGGCGCCAGTCCCCCGGTTCGGCGCGCGCCCACGCCGCCTCGAGCCTGGCGATGCCGTCCCCGAGACGGTCCATGAGGTCCGGTGCGGTCGCGAACTCCTCGATGCGCGCGTTGCGCTCGTCGACGCCGCCGGGGAAGAGGGAGACGATCTCACCGCGCAGTGCCGCCTCGGTCAGGTCGGCGAAGGCCCGGCCACCGTCGGCGACGTGGGCGACCACGTGCCCACGGGTCCACCCGGGCAACGCGGTCGGCACCGCCAGCTCCACCGCGGTCAGACCGGACACGTCCGCGACGAAACGACGATGTGCGGAGATCACCTCAGGCACTGGGACAGTCATGTACATGATCGTAGGTGGCCTGCTGAAATAGTCGTCGGACGACTTGTCTGCTGCGGATTCAGTTGTGAAGATGGCAGCCATGACCGAGAAGCGTGTTCTGCGGAACTTCGTCGACGGCACCTGGACTGATCCCGCCGACGGTGAGCACACCGACGTCGTCGACCCGAGCACCGGGGAGGTGTTCGCGTCCGCGCCGCGGTCCGGTACGGCCGATGTGGACCAGGCCATGCGGGCCGCGGCGCGGGCCTTCGAGGGCTGGCGGACGACGACGCCCAAGGACCGCCAGCTCGCGATGCTGAAGTTCGCGGACGCGCTCGAGGCCAGGACCGACGAGCTGCTCGACGCCGAGTGCCAGAACACGGGGAAGCCGCGGCAGCTCACGCTCGAGGAGGAGATGCCGCCCGCGATCGACCACTTCCGGTTCTTCGCCGGCGCGGCCAGGGTGCTGGAGGGCAAGTCGGCGGGTGAGTACCTGGCCGACCACACCAGTTACGTGCGCCGCGAGCCCATCGGGGTGTGCGCGCAGGTCACGCCGTGGAACTACCCCCTGATGATGGCCGTGTGGAAGATCGCGCCCGCGCTGGCCGCGGGGAACACGGTGGTGCTGAAGCCGTCCGACACGACACCGCTGTCGACGCTGCTGATGGCGGAGATCGCGGCGGAGTTCTTCCCGCCCGGTGTGTTCAACGTGCTGTGCGGCGACCGGGACACGGGCCGTGCGCTGGTGTCGCATCCCGTGCCCGCACTGGTGTCGATCACGGGGTCGGTGCGTGCCGGACGGGAGGTGGCTCAGGCCGCCGCCGCGGATCTCAAGCGAGTGCACCTCGAGCTGGGCGGCAAGGCCCCGGTCGTGGTGTTCGACGACGCCGACCTCGCGGCGGCCGCGGAGGCGATCGCGGTCGGCGGGTACTTCAACGCCGGACAGGACTGCACCGCCGCGACGCGGGTGCTCGCGGGGCCCGGGGTGCACGACGAGCTGGTGGCGGAGCTGACCTCGCAGGCCCGGTCCACGCGGACGGGGCCGCCGTCGGATCCGGACGTGTTGTACGGGCCGCTGAACAACGCTCGGCAGCTGGAGCGGGTTCGCGGGTTCGTCGACCGGTTGCCTTCGCACGCCTCACTGGAGGCGGGTGGGTCGCAGGTCGGCTCTCGGGGGTTCTTCTATTCGCCCACGGTGGTTTCCGGGTTGCGGCAGGACGACGAGATCATCCAGGACGAGGTATTCGGGCCGGTGATCACCGTGCAGCGGTTCTCGTCGGAGGACGAGGCTGTGGCTTGGGCCAACGGGGTCGAGTACGGGCTTGCTTCCTCGGTGTGGACCAAGGACCACAGCCGGGCGATGCGGATGACCGCGGCGCTGGATTTCGGGTGCGTGTGGGTGAACACGCACATTCCCTTCATTTCGGAGATGCCGCACGGCGGGTTCAAGCATTCCGGGTACGGCAAGGATTTGTCGATGTACGGGTTCGAGGACTACACGCGGGTCAAGCACGTGATGCACAACATCGGCTGAGCAGCACACGAATCACCCGATCTACCACGCACGGCGGCAATCGCAGCGCTGGATCGCTTTCAGGGCGTGGACCCATGTTCATGAAGGGGCCCTTCGTCACATCGGGCGTGACGAAGGGGTCCTTCATCACGGTGAGCGCAACGAAGGGGTCCTTCATCGCGCCGGACGTTACGAAGGGGTCCTTCATCGCGCCGGAGGTCCTTCATCGCGCCGGCGACCCACCCCGGTGGGCCGATCACCGTCGGCTCGGCCGAACCCACCGGAGGTCCCGGCAAACGTTGGTGGACACAGCGCTAACGCATGCCCCACGGGGAGCCGTACTCCGTCAGCAGGTCCAGGAACGGGACGGCGTCGAAGGCTTCCGGCCCCAGTA
Organism: Actinophytocola algeriensis; assembly: GCF_014203735.1. Taxonomy (GTDB): domain Bacteria; phylum Actinomycetota; class Actinomycetes; order Mycobacteriales; family Pseudonocardiaceae; genus Actinophytocola; species Actinophytocola algeriensis. The sequence continues at coordinate 492,637 of NZ_JACHJQ010000006.1, forward strand.
CTCCGGTGCCGGTCCACGTGCCTGACGCCAGCAACTCCAGTGCTACCACCGGGTTGATCGCCGTCTGCCAGGCGACTGCCTGGTGGCCGTACTCGCGCATGGACCACTCGTTGTCCACCACGTGGTACAGGTACACCTCTTTCGGGGCCCCGGAAGTGTCCAGGCCGCGTACCCACGTGCCCGCGCACGTCTTGCCGCGCATCCGAGGGCCCAGGCCCGCCGGGTCGGGGAGGCATGCCGCCACCACGTCGCGCGGGGAGACCCGCACGTTGCCCACCTGCACCGGGTCGGCAGAGGAGAGGCCCAGCTTGTGCAGGGTGCGCAGCACCTCGATGAACTCGTTGCCAAGGCCGTACTTGAAGGTCACGCGGCCGGCTGACACCCAGCGCGGGATCAGCAGTACCTCCTCGTGCTCGACGTTCACGCACTCGACCGGGCCGATGCCCTCCGGGAAGTCGAACACCTCCGGCTCGGAGAACGGTTCTGTCGTGTACCAACCGCGATCGCGTTCCCAGATGACCGGGGGGTTCAGGCATTCCTCGATGGTCGTCCAGATGGAGAAGGTCGGGGCGAAGGCGTAGCCCTCGACCTCCAGGTTGGCGCCGTCGCGGACGCCGATCTCCTCGATCGAGGAGAACAGGTGGTCCGCGGCGTACCTGGCGAAGACGTCCGACAGGCCTGGTTCCACGCCGATGCCGACCAGCGCCAGGCGGCCGCGGTCGGTCCACGTCGACTCACGAGCGAACTGGTCGTCGCCCAGTTTCACGCCCGGCCGGGAGTAGGGGGCCGACTCGTCCGGAGTGGACAGTGACATCGCCATGTCCAGGTAGTCGGCGCCCGCCTCCAGCGCGCCTTCGAAGATCGGCATCACGAACCTGGGGTCCACGGCGTTGAACACGTGCGTGATCCCGTGCGCGCGGCACAGCTCCGCCACCGCCGACGACGAGGACGCGTCGACCGTCGCCGACGTGAAGCGGGCGTCCGGGACGCAGGCGTCCGCTCTGGCCGTCGAGTAGTCCGCGACCACGTACGACTCGAAGAACTCGCGCCTCGCGGCGATGGCGACCGCCGCCGCGCCCACCGCGCCCGCGCCGATCTGCAGGATCCTCATGACGCCCCCTCGCCCGCTCCGTGGCACCGGACCGCTCCGCAAGCTCCGCTCATACGTACCGCGCCTTTCGCCGTGACCTCAGCTGCACGATGACCACGAGCACGAACGCCAGCAGGAACACCGCCGTGCCGACCACGTTGACCTCTCGCGGGATCCCCCGCTGCGCCGCGCCCCACACGTACATCGGGAACGTCACCGTCGTGCCCGAGTTGAAGTTCGTGATGATGAAGTCGTCGAACGACAGCGACAGCGACAACAGCGCCGCCGCCGCGATGCCCGGCAGCACCAGGGGAAGCGTGACGCGCCGGAACGTCTGCCACTCGTTCGCGTACAGGTCCATCGCCGCCTCCTGCAGCCGAGGGTCGAGCCCGGCCAGGCGGGCCTTCACCGTGACCACCACGAACGACAGGCAGAAGAGGATGTGCGCGACCACCACGGTCCAGAACCCGAGCGGCACCCGCAGCGTCACGAACAACGCGAGCAGCGACGAGCCCATCACGACCTCGGGCGTCGCCATCGGCAGGAAGATGAGCACGTTCGTGGTGGCACGGCCGCGGAACCGGTGCCGTGCCAGCGCGAACGCCATCAACGTGCCGAGGACCGTCGCCACCAGTGTCGCCACCAGTGCGATGCCGACGCTCACCCGTAGCGCCGCGCCGAGCCCGGCCGCGCCGAACGGATCCGCCCAGTACTCGAGTGTCCACGACGGAGACAGGTCGTAGGACAGCCGGTTCGCTGGCCGGTTGACCGACAGCAGGAACACGACGACGATCGGCAGGAACAGGTAGGCCAGCACGAGCAGGCCCACCACCATCACCCAGTGGTCCGCGACCCAGCGCCAGAACCGCACTCAGACCACCTCGTCCGTCCCCGCGGCGCGGATGTAGCTGAACACCATCACGAGGATCGTCGCCATCAGCAGGAACGACAGCGCCGCGGCCTGCGGGTAGTCCAGCCGCACCAGGAACGCCGAGTCGATCACGTTGCCGATCATGTACTCGCCGGGCGTGCCGAGCAGCTCCGCGTTGATGTAGTCACCGGCCGCCGGGATGAACGTGAGCAGCGTCCCCGCGATCACGCCGGGCATCGACAGCGGCAGCGTCACGCGGCGGAACACCGTGGCCGGCTTGGCGTACAGGTCGCCGGCGGCCTCCAGGAGCCTGCCGTCGAGGCGTTCCAGGGTCGCGTACAGCGGCAGCACCATGAACGGCAGGAAGTTGTACACGAGCCCGCACACCACCGCGACCGGCGTGGCGAGCAGCCGGAAGTCGTCGGGGAAGAACGGCAGCGACCGGAAGAACCCGGTGACCGGCCCGTTGTCCGACAGGATCGACTTCCACGCGAGCGTGCGCACCAGGAACGTGGTGAAGAACGGCGCGATCACGCACACCAGCAACAGGTTCCGCCACCGGCCCGACTTCTGCGCGATGAAGTACGCGAGCGGGTAGCCGAGCACCGCGCAGATGATCGTCGCGATGCCCGCGTACAGCGCCGACCGCACGAGGTGCGGCCAGTACGCGATGATCGCGTCGCCGTAGTTGCCGAACGCGAAAGCCTGCGAGTAACCGAGTTCGAGGCTGCCGGACCGGTCGTACAGGCTGGTGCCCGCGAGCTGCACCGACGGCACGACGAAGAACAGCAGCAGCCACAACCCGCCCGGCAGCAGCAACAGGTACGGCAGCCAGCGGCGCCGCCGCGCCGGTGGGGGCGGTGGTGGTGCCGTGCCACCGGGTGCCGCCGCGGTCGTGCCGACGAACGCGGTCACGGGGCCACCCCGAGCGGGTCGGCCGAGTACCGCATGACCTCGTCGCCCTCGCCGGACTGTCGCGCCAGCACGAACGAGTGCGGCGGGTACCAGTGCGCGACGACCTCGGTGCCGGGCTGGAGCGGCTCACCGGCCGCCGCGTTCGCGGAGAACACCGACATCTCCTGTCCCCACGGGGTTTTCAGCAGGTACTCGGTGCTCACCCCCGCGTAGCAGGTGTCGGTGAGGACGCCGTGGACCTGGTTGTGCCCGGCTGGCGCGTCCTCGCCGGGCAGCGCGAGGCGCACCTTCTCCGGCCGCACCCCGAGCCACACCCGGCCGTCAGCGGAATGCGCACGGGACGACGGCGCCGCGAACCGTCCCCCGTGCGCCGACAGCAGCAGGTCGTCGCCCGCGGTGCCGGACACCTCGGCGGCGAACAGGTTGGACTGGCCGAGGAAGTTCGCGACGAACGGCGACGAAGGGAACTCGTAGATGTCGGTGGGCGAACCGAGCTGGGCGATCTTCCCCTCCGTCATCACCGCGACCGTGTCGGCCATCCACATGGCCTCCTCCTGGTCGTGGGTGACGTGCAGGAAGGTGGTGCCGACCTCGGTCTGGATGCGTTTGAGCTCGATCTGCATCTGCCTGCGCAGCTTGAGGTCCAGCGCACCGAGCGGTTCGTCGAGCAGCAGCACCTTCGGCTCGTTGACCAGCGCGCGGGCGAGCGCGATGCGCTGCTGCTGCCCGCCGGAGAGCTGTGCGGGTTTGCGCTTGCCGAACGCGGGCAGCTGCACCAGCTCCAGCATCTCGGCGACCTTCTTCTTCGTGTCCTTGACACCGCGCTGCTTCAGCCCGAACGCGATGTTGTCCTCGACGGTCAGGTGCGGGAACAACGCGTAGCTCTGGAAGACGGTGTTGACCGGTCGCTTGTACGGCCGCAGGCCGGTGATGTCGCGGTCGCCGAGGCGGACCGTGCCCGACGACAGCTCCTCGAGCCCGGCGACCATCCGCAGCGTCGTGGTCTTGCCGCAGCCGGAGGCGCCAAGGAGCGCGAAGAAACTGCCCTCCGGCACGGTGAGGGACAGGTCGTCGACGGCGGTCACACCACCGAACTGCTTGGTGACGTTTTCCAGCACGAGGTCATCTGCCATGGTTCACGCTCCGATCACCTGCTGGAAGCCCTGCTCGAAGATGCGTTCCTGCGCCTCGTTCAACGCCATGAACACCTTGGCCGAAGACAGCGTGGACTCGCTCGGGAAGATCAGCTCGTTCTCGGCGAGCTCCGGGTCGATGGCGGCCATCGCGTCCTGCGCGCCCTGGACCGGGCAGATGAAGTTGACGTACGCGGCCAGCTCGGCGGCGACCTCGGGCTCGTAGTAGAAGTTCATGAGCGCCTCGGCGTTGGTCTGGTGCGTCGCGCGGTTGGGCACCTGCATGTTGTCCGACCACAGCATCACGCCGGACTCCGGTGTCACGAACTTGATGTTCTCGTCCTCGAAGTTCAGCTGGATCACGTCACCGGACCAGCCGACGCACGCGGCGATGTCGCCCTTCGCGAGATCCTGGGCGTAGTCGTTGCCGGTGAAGCGGCGGATCTGCCCGTCGTCGACCGCCCGCTGCAGCTTGTTCAGCGCCTCGTTGAACTGTTCCTCGGTGAAGTCGGACGGGTCGTGGCCCATCTGCAGCAGGATCAGCCCGACGGTGTCGCGCATCTCGGACAGCATCGTGACCTTGCCCTTGAGGTCCGGACGAGTCAGCAGCTCGTCCATCGTGCGGACCTCTCCGGTGACGTTGCCGTTGTAGGCGATGCCCGCGAGACCGGTCTGCCACGGCACGGCGTACTCGGTGTTCTTGTCCCACGGGCGGCCGCGCAGCGAGGGCAGTAGGTTCGCCTCGACGTTCGGGAGCTTGTCCTTCTGGAGCGGCTGCACCCAGCCGAGCCGGATCATCCGCGCCGCCATCCAGTCGGTGAGGACGATGATGTCCCGGTCGATCGTCTGGCACGTGGAGAGCTGGTTGCGGACCTTGCCGAAGAACTCGTTGTTGTCGTTGACGTCCTCCTGGTACGTCACCTGGATGCCCGACTGCGCGACGAACGCGTCCAGCGTGGGCCGCACCGACTCGTCGTCCTCGGCGACGTCGATGTACAGGGGCCAGTTGGAGATGACGAGGCTCTTGTCACTCGCCGACTCGTCGGCGCTGCGGCACGCCGCGGGGTCCTGGCGGGTGCCCGGCATGCCACAGCTGGTGGCCGCCAGGGCGGTGGCGGCCACCAGGCCACGCAGGACAGTCCTGCGGGAAAAGCGGGTCTGTCCCGTCAGCAGTGCCGTCGCCTCCGGAGAGAGCGACGTAGGCGCCCTGGTTCGCATGGCGACTGATATTGACACGCACGTCACAGGTCGACAAGGGATTCCGTTGTCACGTTCGCGTTGCGCAACGAATTGCGTAAGACTTACGGCCGTAACACGGGAGCTGAACGACGTAGCGGGCGCCGTCTGGACTGAGGAGCGCGCACAGGCGCGCCAGCGCCGAGCACGCGACGAGGGAAGACCGCGTGGTAGCGGAGGGTGAAGCGACCCATGACACGGAGGGCTGAATGGCGGATCTGGACGACGTCTCCAAGGCGATCATCGAACAGTTGCAGGAGGACGGTCGCAGGCCGTACGCCACGATCGGGCGCGCGGTGGGACTGTCCGAGGCGGCCGTGCGGCAACGGGTGCAACGCCTGCTCGACGCGGGCGTGATGCAGATCGTGGCGGTGACCGACCCACTGCAACTCGGCTTCCCCCGCCAGGCGATGGTCGGCATCCGCACGTCGGCGGACCTCGAGGAGACCGCGGACCGGCTGGCCGAGATCGCCGAGGTGGACTACGTCGTGATCACGGCGGGCTCCTTCGACCTGCTGGCGGAGGTGGTGGCCCGCAACGACGACCACCTGCTGGAGATCCTGAAGCAGATGCGTGCGGTGCCGGGCGTGACGACGACCGAGGCGTTCATGTACCTGAAGCTGAGGAAGCAGACCTATTCGTGGGGCACCACCTGAGTGCGGATTCCGTCGCGATCGCAGCACATCACAGCCGTAATCACTTGCCGAACCCTGGTTGATATGCGGTAATCGAAGCATGGCCGACAACCTCTGGATGCACTTCACCCGCATGTCGTCCTACGCGGACACCCCCGTGCCGACGATCGCGCGCGGCGAAGGCCCCTACGTCTGGGACACCAACGGCAAGCGGTACCTCGACGGGCTGTCCGGCCTGTTCGTGGTCCAGGCAGGTCACGGCCGCGAGGAACTGGCGGAGGCGGCGGCGAAACAAGCCCGCGAACTGGCCTACTTCCCCATCTGGTCCTACGCCCACCCGAAGGCGGTGGAGCTGGCGGAACGGCTCGCGACCCTCACCCCGGGCGACCTCAACCAGGTCTTCTTCACGACCGGCGGCTCGGAAGCCGTCGAGAGCGCGTGGAAGCTCGCCCGCGCGTACTTCAAGCTGGTCGGCAAGCCCACCAAGCACAAGGTCATCTCCCGAGCGATCGCCTACCACGGCACCTCCATGGGCGCCCTGTCGATCACCGGCCTGCCGGGTTTGAAGGCCGACTTCGAACCACTGGTCCCCTCGACGATCCGGGTGCCGAACACGAACCTGTACCGGGCGCCGGCCGGCACGGCAGGCCCCGACGGCACCGACGCCGAGGCGTTCGGCAGGTGGGCCGCCGACCGGATCGAGGAAGCGATCCTCTTCGAGGGCGCCGACACGATCGCCGCCGTCTACCTGGAACCCGTGCAGAACGCGGGTGGCTGCTTCCCGCCGCCGCCCGGCTACTTCCAGCGGGTCCGCGAGATCTGCGACCGGCACGACGTGCTGCTGGTGTCCGACGAGGTGATCTGCGCGTTCGGGCGGCTCGGCGAGTACTTCGGCGCCACCCGGTACGGCTACCAGCCCGACATCATCACCTGTGCGAAGGGCCTGACCAGTGGGTACGTGCCGCTGGGCGCGATGCTGGTGAGCGACCGGCTCGCGGAGCCGTTCCGGCACGGGGCGAACACGTTCGCCCACGGCGTCACGTTCGGCGGGCACCCGGTGGCGAGTGCGGTGGCCCTCGCGAACCTGGACCTGTTCGTGCGCGAGGACCTCAACGCGCACGTGCGCCGCAACTCCGGGCTGTTCCGGTCCTACCTGGAGCGGCTGCACGACCTGCCGATCGTCGGCGACGTGCGCGGCGACGGCTACTTCTTCGGCATCGAGCTGGTGAAGGACAAGGCCACGAAGGAGACCTTCGACGACGCGGAGTCGGAGCGGCTGCTGCGCGGCTACCTCTCCAAGGCGCTGTTCGACGCGGGCCTGTACTGCCGCGCCGACGACAGAGGCGACCCGGTCGTGCAGCTGGCACCGCCGCTGACCTGCGAAGAGCCGCAGTTCGCCGAGATCGAGGAGATCCTGCGCGCGGTGCTGACGGAGGCGTCGAACCGGCTGTAGCCGCTCAGATCAGGGCGGCGCACGCCTTGGACGCGAAGCGCGCGACCCACGACCTTTCCTTGCGCCGGGCGGAAAGCGGCAGTGGCACGCGGTCACCCGCCGCCAGAGCACCCAGCATGGCGGAGCACGCCGCGGCGTCCGACCGCTCGCGCGGCTCGGTCGCGGTCATCGCGGTGAGCACCGCACGCCAGTCCCTCCCCCACGTGCCGGGCACCTTCGGCGGGTGGGCGAGCCGGGCCATCGCGGCCGCCGGGCCATCGCCCGGGTACTCGACCTGCCCGGTCATGCACTCCAGCAGCACCAGCCCGAGCGCGTACACGTCGACGGCCGGGCCGATCTCGCCGCGCCCCACCTGCTCCGGCGCGAGATAACCGGCGGTGCCGAGGAAGTCCGACACGGGACGGTCGTCGAGGCGCGCGATGCCGAAGTCGGCCAGGTAGCACTCACCCTCGGCGTCGAAGAGCAGGTTCTCGGGCTTGACGTCCCGGTGCACGATGCCCTGACTGTGCACATAGGCCAGCACGGACGCGACGGCGGCGCCGATCTCGGCGACCCGGTCGGCCTGCATCGGTCCCACTTCGAGCCGGTCGCGCAGCGTGCCCCCGGACGCGAGCTGCAGCACGAGGAACGGCCGCTGCCCTTCGAAGCCGATGTCGTAGAGCCGCAACAGCCCGGGATGGGACAGTCCGGCGATGACCTCGGCCTCCTCGATGAGACGCTGACGGCGCCGGGTGGTGCGGCACCGCTTGAGCGCGACGGGTCGCCGGAGCCGGAGGTCACGAGCCTCGAACACATCGGCCATGCCGCCCCCGCCGAGCCTGGGGCCCAGCCGGTAGCGGTGGTCGATGATCGGGTTCGTGGACATGATCTCCGGATACCCGGGGTCGCCACGTGGAAACCTGCCAGGTGCGGGTACCCGCACTTACAACACAAGGAGGCGCTGGTCATGGAGGAGTTCGACGCGGTAGTGGTCGGCGCCGGGCACAACGGGCTGGTGGCCGCGAACATGCTCGCGGACGCGGGCTGGCGCGTGCTCGTCTGCGAGGCGACCGACGCGCCCGGCGGCGCGGTGGCGTCCGCCGAACTGACCGCGCCCGGGTACATCTCCGACCTGTGCAGCGCGTTCTACCCGCTCGCCGCGACCTCCCCCGCGCTGCTGCGGCTGGGACTGGAGGAGCACGGGTTGCGGTGGCGGCACGCGCCGTCCGTGCTCGCGCACGTGTTCCCCGACGGCAGGAACGTCGTGCTGTCCAGGGATCTCGAGGAGACGGCGAAGGCGGTGGGGGAGTTCGCGGCCGCCGACGCCGACGCGTGGCACGCGGAGTTCGCCTACTGGCAACGAATCCGGGACGACGTGCTCGACGCGATCCTGTCGCCGTTCCCGCCGGTCCGCGCCGGGGCACGGCTCGCCAGGCGGCTGGGGCCCGCCGAGATGCTGCGGTTCGCGCGCAGGGCGGTGATGCCGGTGCGGACGATGACCAGGGAACGGTTCGCCGGTGACGGTGCACGCGCGTTGTTCGCGGGCAGCGCGATGCACACCGACCTCGGCCCGGACCAGGCTGGTTCGGGGATCTTCGGGTGGCTGCTCACGATGCTGGGCCAGGAGGTCGGGTTCCCGGTGCCGGAAGGCGGCGCGGGACAGATCACGGCGGCGCTGGTACGTCGGCTGTCCACTCGGGACGCACGGGTGGACTGCGGGCGACCGGTCACGTCGCTGGTCGTCGGGAACGGGGAGGTGCTCGGGGTGTGGGACGCGGAGGGGCAGGTGGTGCGGGCGCGGCGGGCGGTGCTCGCGGACGTGCCCGCGCCGGTGCTGTACCGGGACCTGGTCGGCGAGTCGCACCTGCCCGCCCGGCTCGTGGCCGACCTCGACAGCTTCCACTGGGACGACGCGACGATCAAGGTGGACTGGGCGCTGTCCGGTCCGGTCCCGTGGTCGGCGCCTGCTGTGCGCGGCGCCGGCACCGTGCACATGGGCGCGGACCTCGACGGGCTCGCCGGGGTCGCGAACGACCTCGCGTGCGGCCGCGTGCCGCGCGACCCGTTCCTGTTGCTCGGGCAGATGACGACGGCCGACCCGTCGCGGTCACCGGCCGGCACGGAGTCGGTGTGGGCGTACACGCACGTGCCGCGGGGTGAGAGGTGGTCGCCGTCGCGGCTGAAGCGGCGCGCGGACCGGATCGAGCAGGTGATCGAGGACCAGGCGCCCGGCTTCCGGTCGCTGATCGCCGGCCGGGCGATCGCGGGCCCCGCCGAGCTGGCGGAACACAACCCGAGCCTGGTCGAGGGCGCGATCAACGCGGGCACGTCCGCGATCCACCAGCAGCTGGTGTTCCGCCCGGTCCCGGGCCTCGGCCGCGCGGACACGGTGATCGACCGGCTGTTCCTGGCAGGCGCGTCGGCCCATCCCGGCGGCGGCGTGCACGGCGCCGCGGGCGCGAACGCGGCGAAGGCGGCACTGGCCCGCGACAAGGTCCCCGGCTACCACGGTCTCGTCTCGGCAGCCCACAAAATGCTCTACCGCTAGCTGTGTCCACCAACGTTTGCCGGTCCTGCGGCGGGTCCGGCAAAGCCAAGGTGATCGCCGTGCCGGGGGTGGGGCTGGGTTTGCCGTGAAAGGCGCGTTCAGGACATCGCCGGTGTTGTGAAAGGCGCGTTGAGGGCGTTGAGTGCCCTGAAAGCGCCTTTCACAGCGTGGCCAGTGCCGTGAAAGCGCCTTTCACAGCCGGCAGGACGCCCGTCCGGCGAGGACACACCACCCCGTGCTGAACGTCCGACGAGGACAACCCCGTCAATCCCCAACCCAACATGCGGACACAGCGCTCAGCGACCCGCGCCCGCCAGTGCCAGGTCCGCGAGCCGGGACAGCGACTCGCGGTTGCGCGGGATCAGCATGACCGCCTGCACCGCTTTCGGCAGGACCTTCAACGGACCGCGCACGACCTGCTCGGACATGAGGACCTTGGTGCGGCCCTCGTCGACCCGTGACAGCTCGATGCGGACGCGGGCCACGCCCATCGGCCACGCGCGCGCGTCCAGCTCGATGAACCGGCCCGGTTCGACATCGACGACCTCGGTCGTGTCGCTCACCGTCAGCGGCCACAGCCCGACGCTGTGGTGGATGCGGTTGCCGGTCCCCGGCCAGCCCTGGTCGACGGCCCGCACGTGCGACGCGCCCACCACCCACCCCGCGTACGTCCAGCCCTCGGCCAGCACCGCCCACACCTGCTCCAGCGGTGCGTCGATCTCCGCGGTCACATCGATCATGGGTAACGCCTCCCCGGGTCGGAGCCCTTCTGATACCCCGCCCGAGCCAGGGCAAACGGTCAGGACCGGGAGGTCACCCGCTTGTAGCCGACCAGCTCGCGGTAGCTGGGGCGCGCGGCGAACTGCGCGAGGTGCCACAGCGCGGGCCGCGCGGTCTCCGCGCACAGGTGCAGCACCCGGCCGTCATCCGCCCACACACCGACGTGTGCGCCCCACGGGTCGTTCGACGAGTTCACCAGCACGAGGTCGAGCGGACGCGGCACCGCCACCCGCTGTGTCGACTCGGAGTCGTCCCACAGCTCGCTCGACCGCAGGTCCGGCGGGTCGTACCCGAAGTGCCGCAGCACCTCGTACGCGAACAGCTGGCAGTTCGCGCCGTCCGCGAGCCCGGGACTGGCCAGCACGGCTGGCGAGCCCGGGTAGCGGGCGCCGACATACCGGACCTCCCAGAAGGAGTCCGGCAGCTCGATCATCCCGGCAGCTTCACCACCGTCACGAAGAAGTCGTCGATCTGGCGGATGACGTCGATGAACCGGTCGAAGTCCACCGGCTTGCTCACGTACGCGTTCGCGTGCAGCGTGTAGCTGCGGAGGATGTCCTCCTCCGCCTCGGAGGTCGTCAGCACCACCACGGGGATCACCCGCAGCTCGGGGTCGGACTTCATCTCGGCGAGGACCTCGCGCCCGTCGCGGCGCGGCAGGTTCAGGTCCAGCAGGACGAGGCCCGGCCGGGGCGCGTCCGCGTACTCGCCCTCGCGCCGCAGGAACTGCAGCGCCTCCTCGCCGTCCCGCACCACGTGGAGGTGGTTGCGGATCTTGTGGTGCTCGAACGCCTCCCGTGTCATCAGCACGTCGCCGTCGTCGTCCTCGACGAGCAGCACGTCGATCACGTCCAGCGGGGTCGGGTCAGCCATCGGAATCCTTGTCTCGATCGATTGTGGCGTCGATCACCGGGAGAGTGAAGCAGAACCGGGAGCCGGATTCCACACTCGTGTCCAGCCAAATCGTCCCACCGTGATATTCGATGATCTTCCGGCACATCGCGAGGCCGATGCCCGTGCCCGGGTAGTCGGCCTTGTTGTGCAGTCGCTGGAAGATCACGAAGATGCGCTCCGCGTACTCGGGATCGATGCCGATCCCGTTGTCGGCGACGGCGATCTCCCAGAAGCCGCCGTCGCGGCGGGCGGTGATGCGCACCTTCGGCGGGTCGTCCCCCCGGAACTTGAGCGCGTTGCCGATCAGGTTCTGGAACACGGCCGTGAGCAGCGGCACCTCCGCCGACACGGTCGGCAGCTCCTCGGCCTCGACGGACGCCTCGGTCCGCTCGATCGCGTCCGCCAGGTTCGCCGTGGCCTGCTCCAGCACCGCGGCGCAGGACACCTCGACCGACTCGCGCACGACGCGGCCGACCCGGCTGAACGCGAGCAGGTCGTTGATCAGGATCTGCATGCGCTTCGCGCCGTCGACGGCGAACGCGATGTACTGGTCGGCCCGCTCGTCGAGCTTGCCCTTGTACCTGCGTTCGAGCAGCTGGCAGAAGCTCGCGACCTTGCGTAGCGGTTCCTGCAGGTCGTGGGAGGCGATGTAGGCGAACTGCTCCAGCTCGGCGTTCGACCGCTCCAGGTCCGTGGTCCGCGAGTCCAGCTCGGCGTGCGCGACCTTCGCGGCGGACAGGTCGGACAGGATCCGCTCCCGCATCACGTTCACGTCGGCACCCAGTTCGCGCAGCTCACGGGGGCCGCTCTGCTGGACCCGGTGGTCGAAGTCGCCCCGCGCGACCTGCCGGACCTCCTCGGCGAGCCGCGAGACGGGCCGGATCGCCGCCCGCCGCAGGCCGACCGCGAGTGTCGTGATGACCAGCGCGAACGCGATCGCGATGCCGATCAGCGCCAGGTTCGCCGAGTCCGCCGCGGACTGCAGGGCGGTGGTGGCGTCCTCGCGGGCGGCGTTGAGCTCGTCGTCGAGTGCCTCCAGCTCGTCGCGGACCGGGTCGAACAGCACGGTGCCCTGGGCGACCGTCATGTTCGGCTGCGCGGTGGGGCTGGTCGCGATGTCGGCGATCGTCGGCTGGGCGTAGCGCGTCCGCCAGGCCTCGGCGCGCTCGACCACCCGCGCGAGGTCGGACTCGGCGGCCGGCATGTCGCTGAGCAGGCGCTCGAGCTGCCGGATCGCGTCGTTCTGCTGCCGCACACCCGCCGTGTACGGGTTCAGGACGTCCTCGTCGGCGCCCAGCACGTAGCCGCGCAGGCCGGTCTCCTGGTCGACGAGCGCCGACTCGAGCCGCAGCGCCTGCTGCAGCGCGGGGTCGATGCGCCCGACGACGGTCTCGCGGGCGTCGCTGAGGTTGTTCAGCGCCATCCCGCCGACGACCACGGCGGCCAGCAGGAACAACGCCAGCGCCGCGACGCTGACGTTGATGATGCGGCGCAGCGGCCAGCGGTCCGCGTCAGCCATGGCTCAGGGCCACCACGGCCATGTCGTCGTCGAGGTCACCACCGTTGAGCTCGCGCACCGCGTTGATCACGTGGTCGAGGAGCCCCTCGTCCCGCAGGCCCTCGGCGATGCCCGTCTGGACCAGCTCGATGAGACCGTCGACGTCGAGCCGCCTGCGTTCGTTGCCGACCCGGCCCTCGATGAGACCGTCGGTGTACATCAGCACGGTCCACTTCTCGCCCAGCTCGACGTCGCAGCTCGGCCAGCGACTGCCGTCGCCGACACCGACCGGGGTGCGGACGGGTGCCTTCAGCTCGCGCACGTCCGAGCCGGTGATCAACAGTGGCGGCGGGTGGCCGACGAGGTGCAGCGTGCCGGTGGTGCGGGCCGGGTCGATGGAGAGCATGCAGAGCGTGGTGAACAGGTTGGGCTGGTACCGCTCGTGGGTGAACACCTGGTTCACGACCGTGAGCACCTCGGTGGACGGGCGGGCGGACAGCACCATCGTCCGCCAGGCGACGCGCATCGACACGCCGAGCGCGGCCTCGTCGGGGCCGTGGCCGCAGACGTCGCCGACGACCGCGTGCACGCAGCCGTCGGCGGTCTGGACCACGTCGTAGAAGTCGCCGCCGAGCAGGAGCCGCTGCCCACCTGGCGAATAACGCGTGGTGACCCGCACGCCACTCTGCTCGTCCACGATCGGTGTCGGCAGCAGGCCACGTTCGAGGCGGCCGTTCTCCTCGGCGTAGATCTGGGCGTCCCGCAGCTGCCGCTGCAGCGAGTCGGACCGCTCGCGCTCGACGGCGTAGCGGATCACGCGGTCGAGCAGGTGCCCGTCGACCTGGCCCTTGACGAGGTAGTCCTGCGCGCCGAGCCGGACCGCCTCCTCGCCGAGGTACTCGTCGGCGAGGCCGGTGAGCACGACGACGGCGACCGAGGGCACGTTCCCCTGCAGCCAGCGCAGCCCGTCGAGCTCGTGTGTGTCGGGGAGGCCGAGGTCGAGCAGCACGCAGGCGGCGTCCTGCACGGCCGCCTTCGCCTCGGCCAGCGTGCGGACGCGGTGCAGGTCGACCGCGGCACCGGACTCGAGCAGCAGTTCCTCCACGAGGAACGCGTCGCCGTCGTCGTCCTCGATCAGCAGCACCCGCGTCGGCGCGGGACTTTCACGTGCCGCGCTCAGTGCACCAACCATGTCCTGGCCGCTCGTCCCTCACTCCCCGGTGCCGACCACGGGCGGTCGATACGGTCTGCCCATCGTAGTGGCTGAGGGCCGCGACGTAGTGATGGACACAGCCGCACGCCGAACAGGTGGAACCGTGACGGCGCTCAGCCACCCACCACCGGCCATCGGCGACCTTCGCCGGGCGGGACCACGTTCATACGCGGGGAGGCAGACCAGCGCTGCGCATGGCGGTTGTGGCGCGGTTCGTGCGGGTGTAAGGCGCGGTGAGCGCCGACAACGCCAGGTCCCAGGCCGGTTCGAGGCTGTAGAAACTGTGGCGGCGCATGGCGAGCCGGGGGCCGGTGTCGCCGTCGGCGGGCCACGGGTCGAGCAGCCGCCATTCCGCGCCGCAGCGCCGGATGCCGGTCACCGGGTCGGTCTCGTCGTCGGTGAGCGCCTCGCCGTCACCGAGGCGGCAGGAGCGGAACCCGCCATCGTCGGTGCGGTCCCAGCTCAGCACCGGGCCGCCGATCGGGTCGGTCTCGCGGTACAGCGACACCCACTGGCGGTGCAGCACGTCCTCCTGCAGCCAGCACAGGAACGGGTGGTTGACGTACGCGGGGAACGCCCGCGCGTAGGCGACCTGCAGCTGCGACCCGTACGTCAGCAGCGCGACCCGCTGCCGGTACTCCGGCGCGAGCCGGGTCAGCGCGGCCGCCGCGATCAGGCTGCCCTGGCTGTGGCCCGCCAGCACGACGAACCGGGCCGGGCCCGAGACGTGGCACTCGATCCGCCTGCGGAGGTCGTCGATCACCTTCGGGGAGTACGGCGGCGGCACCAGCGGGTGCACCGCCGACGGCCAGAACGCGACCACGTCCCAGACCACGCAGGCACCGCGGCGGACCGCGCTGTCCCCCACCGCGCGGCGACCGAGGTAGACGAGGAAACCACCCAGCAGCAACAGGGCCGCGGTGCCGACGGTCACCGCGTCGAGGCCGGGCAGGTCGCGGCAGTCGGACAGGACCGTGCCGCCAGGGCGGCACACGACCGCGCCGAGGTCGCCCCACGACTCGACCACCGCCGCGACCGTGAGCACGGTGCCCGCCGAGGCGACGGCGATCGCGAGCCAGTGCACGGAGAACTTGAGCCGCGCGAGCCACCACGACCGCGCGACACCCGTGAGCTGCCCGTCCGGCA
This sequence comes from Actinophytocola algeriensis, assembly GCF_014203735.1. GTDB lineage: Bacteria > Actinomycetota > Actinomycetes > Mycobacteriales > Pseudonocardiaceae > Actinophytocola > Actinophytocola algeriensis. The sequence goes on from NZ_JACHJQ010000006.1 coordinate 508,028, forward strand.
GCAGGGCGGGCCCGGCCGACGCGCGCACGAACCCGCGGAACCGCTTGGCGGACAACAGCATCCACCCCGCGAGCACCAGCGCGAGCACGATCCCGAGCCCCACGGCGATCCCGGCGGCGTACGCGATCCGCAGGTGGAACAGCGGCAGCGCCATCGCGTCGGACCGGTCGGCGGGCCGCAGCAGCCGCAGCGTGCCGTAGCCGAGCGCGGCGGTGAACCCGACGCCGAGGAACATGCCGAGCGCGGCGACCACGGGCCCCGCCATGCCGCCGAGGAACGGGCGGAAAGGCTTGGGCGGCCTCGGTTTCCTGGTCCGCAGCGCCAGCACGGCCGCGGCCCCGATGAGCACGAGCAGTGCCGCGAGCGCGAGCCCGGCCGCCCACATGCCGAGGTTCGCGATGCCCGGCAGCACACCGCGGCCGGCCGACGGGAACTCCGGCACGGCGAGCACGGTGACCAGAGCGGCACCCAGCAACGCGATCGCGACGGCCAGCACGACGGCGGGCAGCCGGGTCACGAAGAACGCCGACAGCCGGGTACGGGTGCCGGACGGGTCGCCGATCAGCGCGGCGTGCACGATCGTCCACGGCAGCAGCACGAGCGCGACCCAGTACGGCCAGTCGCCGCCGCTGAACTCGCGGGCCACCGCGCCCGCCAGGAACGACAGGACGGTGAGACCGGCGGCCAGGTGCAGGTGCCGCAGCGCGGGCACGTCACCGTCGCCTCGGTAGAACTCGCCGCCCGCGAGCCCGGTCACCTCGGCCGCGTCCGGCAGCGGCTCGGCGTCCGGCACCGACCTCGGCGGCCCGCCGATGAACCGGATCACCAGCAGTGCCACGGCGACCACGGCGAACGCGCCTGCCAGCCACCAGCGCGGGTCGCCGGAGCGCGGCGCCACCCCGGTCCACTGCCACGCGAACAGGTCGACCGCGGCCTGCGCGAGGCCAAGCACGACGAGCGCGGTCAGCGCGATCGCGAGGACCCGCAGCGCGGCGCGGGCCACCACGCGAGCCGCGGCGCCCTTTCCCGCCGGGAGCATGAAGTAGGCGGCGTTCACGAGCCCGAACGGGATGAGCGCGAGCCACAGCGCCTGCCGCCACGTGCCCGAGGTCAGCGGTCCCCAGTGGTAGCCCTCGACGATGTGGCCGTCGGCCGCGCGGACCTCGTTCCCCGCGGCGTCGACCGGCCGGAAGAACCTGCCGTCGACGTCCCCGGCGACCTGCTTGACCAGCGGACGGTCGAGCATGTCCACCGGCGGCGTGCCGCTCACCCCGTGGACGCGCAGTTCCACGAACATGTCTCGAGGTCGTCACTGACGGTGAGATCGTTACGGGTCAACGGGGAATTCCGGGTTCGATATGCTCGACTGTGTCTGATGTTCGCTCCGCAAGCTCCGCGAACCCACGCCACCGGCTGATTGTTGCGACCTGATGGACAGCTCGTTCCCAGACCTGCTCCGGGAGCACCGGGTTGCGGCGGGCCTGACGCAGGAGGCACTCGCCGAGCGGGCGTTGCTGTCGAGCCAGGCGGTCGGCGCACTCGAACGGGGCGACCGGCGGTTCCCCCGCCGCGACACCGTGGTCCGGATCGCGGACGCGCTCGGCCTGCACGACGAGGCCAGGGAGGCGTTCGTCGCGGCGGCCCCGAGCCGGGGCGGCAGCCCACGCCATTCCGCAGCGCCGTGGCACCGCCCGCAGGAGCTGCCCGCGGACACGTTCGGGTTCATCGGCCGCACGGACGAGCTCGCCGAGCTGGACCGCGGGTTCGCCACCGCGGTCGTGGCCGTGTGCGGCACCGCGGGCGTCGGGAAGACCGCGCTGGCCGTCCACTGGGCGCACTGGGTGGCGGCCGCGTTCCCCGACGGGCAGCTGTACCTGGACCTGCGTGGTTACGGACCGGACCAGCCGCTCGACCCGGCGGCCGCGCTGACCGCGCTGCTGCGCAGCCTCGGGCTCGGGAGCGCCGACATCCCGCACGAGCAGGCCGAACGCGCGAACCGCTACCGGACGCTGCTCGCCGAGCGGAAGTTGCTGGTGCTGCTGGACAACGCGCGTGACTTCGAGCAGATCCGCGACCTGCTGCCGGGGACGCCGGGCAGCCTCGCGGTGGTGACGAGCCGCGACGTGCTCGGCGAGCTGACCGTGCGGCACGGCGCGCACCGCGTGACGCTCGACGCGCTCACCACGGCCGAGGCGCACCAGCTGCTGCGTGTCCACATCGGACCCCGCGTCGACGAGGAGCCGGCCGCCGCCGCGGCGCTGGTCGAACAGTGCGCCCGGCTCCCGCTCGCGTTGCGGATCGCGGCACAGCTCGCCGCCACCCGTCCCGCCACCACGATGGCGACACTCGTCGGCGAGCTGCACGACGAGCAGGACCGGTTGGCACTGCTCGACACCGGCGGCCCGCACGGCTCCGCGGGTGCCGTGCTGTCGTGGTCCTACCGCCACCTGCCCGCGGAGGCGGCCCGCCTGTTCCGGTTGCTGGCCGTGCACCCGGGCAGGCACGTGGACGCGCACGCGGCGGCCGCCCTGCTCGACACCCCACTGGGCCCGGCCCGCGCGGTGATCGCGATGCTGGCCCGCGCGCACCTGCTGCGCGAGGCCCGCCCCGGCCGGTACGACATGCACGACCTGCTGCGCGCGTACGCCGCGTCCCTCCCCCACGACGAGCCGGCCGCGCCGGCTCGCCTGGCGGACTACTACCTGCGCGCGGCCGCGGTGGCCATGCACGAGTTCGCACCGTTCGACCGGGCCCTGCGCCCGCCGGTGCCCGCCGGTTTCGCACCGGCCTTCCCGGACCGCGCGGCGGCACTGGCGTGGCTGGACGACGAACGGGCGAACCTGGTCGCCGTCGGCACGCGTACGCACAGCGTGCTGTTCTCCCGCGTGCTGTACCGGTACCTGAGCATCGGCGCGCACTACCAGGAGGCGGACGCCTTGCACAGCGCGGCGTTGCGGTCCGCGACTCCCGCTGAGCGCGGCGACGCACTGGTGACGTACGGGGTGGTGCTGTGGCGGCTGGGCAGGCTCGACGAGGCGCTGGCGCACTACGAGGAGGCGCTGACGCTGCTGCGCGCGGCGGGTGACCGGGAGGGCGAGGCGCGGGCGCTGGTGAACCAGGGCCTCACGTACCGCTGGCTGGGCCGGTTCGAGGAGGCCCTCGAGTGCCACCGCAGGGCGGTCGACCACCTGGCCAGGACGGGCGACGGCTGGCGGGAGGCGCGGGTCAGGGACAACCTGGGGCTGGTGCACCACTCGCTCAGCCAGTACGAGGAGGCGCTGGAGCAGCAGGAACGGGCGCTGGCCCTGTACCGGGCGGCGGATGACCCGTACGGGGAGGCGGGGGTGCGCAGCAACCTGGGGGTGACGTGCGCACGGCTGGGCAGGCACGCGGAGGCGTTGGACCACCTCGAGCGGGCGCTGGCCAGTCTGCGGGCGGTCGGCGATCGGCGCGGGGAAGCGGAGACGCTCAACGACCTGGGGACGACGTTGCTGGCCGTTGGCCAGCGCGCGGAGGCGGCGGAACGGCACCGGCAGGCGTTGACACTGGCGGACGCGATCGGCGACCGCCATGAGCACGGCCGTGCGGTGGAGGGCCTGCGCCTGACCCGGTGAAGCCTGCCGGACCGGGACGCACCGGCACTGTGTAGGTGAACTGTAGAGCTTGTCGGTGGTGTGGCCGTTCCCCCGGACGGAGGATGGGGTCCGCGTTCGGCGCGTGGGGAGGGAGCGCCGGACGCGGTCAGCCGTCGAGGTGGGCGAGAACCAGGGGGCTCGCCACCTCGCGGTACTCCTCGAAGTACGCGTGCCGCGCGCCCGGGATCAGGTGCAGCCGCGCGTCGGGCACCCGCGACGCGATCACGGGTGCGTTGGCCGCCGGGTTGAAGACGTCGTCCGCGCCGTGGACCACCAGTGTCGGGGCGGTGATCTTCGCGAGCGCGTCCCAGCCGTCGTGTTCCTTGCTCGCCGTGAAATGGCCGCGGCGGGCATGAGCCGGCATACCGGGGTCGCCGACGGTGTTGAACGGGCCGGGGTGCGCGGCCAGCCAGCCCGGTGTGTACATCAACTCCAGCAGCGCCTGCCGAGCCGCGGCGGTATCGCGCTGTGCCAGGGACCGGCGAACCTCCGCGCTGCGTTCGATCCCGTGCGCCCCGCCCGGCGACGTACAACCGAGCACCAGCCCGCGCACCCGGTCCGGGTGGTCGGCGGCGAACCACTGCGCGACCCGGCCACCCATCGACGTCCCGTACACGTGCGCCCGCTCGACACCCATGTCGTCGAGGATCGCGCGCACGTCCGCCGCGAAGCCGCGAGTGCTGTAACCGGTCTCCGGCTTGTCGCTCCGGCCGGTGCCGCGGTGGTCGAAGACGACGGTGCGGAAGCGGGCGTCGAAGTCCGGCCGCGACACGTCCCACCAGTGGTGGTTGTTGGCCTGCCCGGCGATGAGCACGAGCACGTCGTCCCCGACCCCGTTGACCTCGTAGAACAGGGACACACCGTCATCGGCCCGAGCGAGACTCACGTCCTGACCCTAGTGCTGTGTCCACCGATGTTTGCCGGGTCCTCCGGCGGGTCCGGCCAAGCCGACGGTGATCACCCATACCGGGATGGGCTTGTTTAACCGTGAAAGGCGCGTTCAGGGCATCGCCGACGCTAATGCCGTGAAAGCGCCTTTCACGGCACAACGGGTGAGGGTGCGGAGACGGCGGGGGCGCCGGGGGGCGCAAGCCCCCCACACATCCGAGGCTGCCTGCCATCCCAGAGACCTGCCCCTCCGGCGAGGAGCCGCCGGAGGCAAACCACGTCCGGCGAGAACGTCCGGCGACAAACCACGAACCCACCCCGGCCAACGCAAGCGGACACAGCACTGGCTGCCGCGGCCGCACCCGCCAGTGGTTACCCGGTCCGGGGTGGGCTTCGTTGACCACCCCGGCCGGGACTCGCTTCAGGAGCCGAGGACGGCAAGCTCCCAAAGCGAGTAGCCCCACTGGGTGGCACGTTGTGTGCCGAGGACGCGCACGTACCGGCCGGCCGAGCTGACCGTCACCTCGTCCGTGCCACCGTCCGATGTGGTCGTCGAGTGGACCGTGCGCCACGTGGAGTTGTTGTCCGACAACTGGATCTGGTACGCGCGGCCGTACGCGGTCTCCCACACGAGCCGCACGCGCTGGACGTCGCGGACCGAGCCGAGGTCCACGGTGATGGACTGCGGGTCGGCGAAGGCGCTGCTCCACCTCGTGCCGGAGTTGCCGTCGACGGCGTTGGCGCCGTTGTGGGACGTGCCGGGTTCGACGCTCGTCACCGTGACCGGCCTGCCTCTGGCCAGGTCCGTCACGCCCGTCGAGGTGCCGCAGTCCGCCGTCACCGCGCCGCCCGCCCACTGGATGCCGCCCAGCAGCATGCGGGTGAAGTTCGACTCGGTGTAGGACTGTTCGGTGTGGCCGAGGCCCGTGTACCAGGCACGGCCGCCCTGGTAGTTCTGGCACCACGTGATGGGGTGGTCGCCCATGGAGCCGCCGCTGTAGGTCGACTCGTCCAGGTTGGCCAGGACCTTCACGACCGAGCGCGGGTTGGTGCGGTAGTTGTACCACTCGTCGGTGCGCGTCCAGGTCGACGGCAGGTGCGCGGTCGACGGGTGCGCGGTGGTCTCGACGCGCACGTTCGCCTGCTGGATCGCGGGGTGCGAGGCGAAGTAGCCGCCGACGAGACCGCCGTACCAGGCCCAGCCGTACTCGGTGTCGGCCGCGGCGTGGACGCCGACGTAACCGCCGCCGCCCCGGATGTAGGACTCGAACGCGGCCTGTTGGGTGTCGTTGAGGACATCGCCGGTCGTGGAGAGCCACACGACGGCCTGGTACTGCGCCAGGTTGGCGGTGGTGAACTGGTTGGCGTCCTCGGTCGCGGTGACCGAGAAACCGTTCTGCGATCCCAGCGTGGTGATCGCGGCGATGCCCTCGTCGATCGACGAGTGGCGGAAACCGGCGGTCTTCGAGAACACCAGGATCTTGGACAGCGGAGCGGCGTCCGCCTGCGGCGGGGCGGCCAGTGGTGCGACGACGACGGCCATGGCCGCGGTCGCGACAAGGAGAGCCTTGGCAACGGTGCGCACGACTCGGTCCTCTCTCGGTGCAGGGGTGGATCCGAAAGAGACAGCAGGGTGTTTCACAAGCAGTTAACATCCGAGGTCTCGTTGCCGTCAAGCGCCCATTCGGACGTCATGAACGAGAAAGATTGACCGAGACATCCGATGTCTACTGGTCAGCCGATCAAGATCGTCCTCCGCTGGGAAAACGCCCGCATTACGCCGTTCGGCATATCCGGAAACGGCGCCGAAGAATGGTGCGAACCGTTACGGTGACAATCCGCACATATCCACCGTAACCAGCCGTATCCAGGCGACTCCGTTGTGTGCCAACGATTTCCAGCGCCCATCTAACAATCGCGCAACGTACATCTGCGCGCATTTTTCTCGACACCGTTCACACCTAGGCTCCGGCAGGTTCTATCCGCCTGATGGAGGCCCGATGCCCAGTAGTAGACGTGTCCGTTCGCTCCAAGTCGTCGGAGCGCTGACCGCGATCGCCACGGTCGCCGCGATCGCCGCGGTGCCCTCGCTGGCCCAGGCGGCCGAACCGAACGCCCCGTTCCTGTCTGAGATCCACTACGACAACGCCGGAACGGACACCGGCGAGGCGCTGGAGATCGAGGCCCCCGCCGGCTTCGACCTCTCCGGCTGGCAGCTCGCCCTGTACAACGGCAACGGCGGCGCGGTGTACAACACCCGCACGTTGTCCGGCTCCGTCCCCGACGCGGGTGTGGTCGTCGCGACCTACCCGGTCGACGGCCTCCAGAACGGCTCCCCCGACGCCGTCGCGCTCGTCCGCCCGGACGGCACGGTCGCGGAGTTCCTCTCCTACGAGGGCCCGCTGACCGCCACCGGCGGCCCGGCGAACGGCACGACCGCCACCGACATCGGCGTCGCCGAGGGCTCGGCCACCCCGGTCGGCCACTCGCTGCAGAAGATCGACGGCACGTGGCGCGCGCCGGCCCAGAACACCTTCGGCACCCGCAACTCAGGCGGCGACCCGGACCCCGATCCGGACCCGGTCGGCTGCGACATCGCGGTCACCAACACGATCGCCGAGGTCCAGGGCACCACCGACGCCTCGCCGCTGTCCGGCAGCCAGGTCGTCATCGAGGGCGTCGTCACCGCCGACCACGGCACCGGCGGCTACAACGGCGTCTACGTGCAGAGCGCGGGCTCCGGCGACCGCGCCCCCGCCGCGGGCACCGCCTCCGACGGCGTGTTCGTCTACCTGACCACCAACGCCGCCAACCACCCGGCTGTCGCCGTCGGCGACCAGGTCCGCGTGCGCGGTGTGGTCAGCGAGTTCAACGGCCTCACCGAGGTCACCATCGGCGCCAAGGCCGACTTCCAGGTCTGCGCGCACGACGCGACCCTGCCTGCCCCGGCCCAGCTGACCCTGCCGCTCGACCCGGCCGCGCGTGAGTCGGTCGAGTCGATGCTCGTCGCGCCGGTCGGTGACTTCACGGTCTCCGAGGTCTACAACACCAACCGCTTCGGCGAGGTCGTGCTGGCCGCCGGCGACCAGGCCGCGCCGATCCCGACCGACCTGTTCCGCCCCGGCACCCCCGAGGCGCAGGCGCAGGCCGCGGACAACAAGCTGCGGCGCCTGCTGCTCGACGACGGCTCCTCGACGAACCTGTCGAGCGCGGGCCAGCTGCCGCCGTACGTGTACCCGGGCGCGCCGCTGCGCGTGGGTGACCAGGTGGAGGCGTTCGCGCCGGCCGTGCTGTCGTACGGCTTCAACGAGTGGCGGCTGCAGCCGACCACCCCGGTGACCGCGACGACCCCGGAGCTGCAGCGGACCACGTTCAAGTCGGCCAACCCGCGCACCCCCGCGCCGGCGGCCGTCGGCGGCGACCTCAAGGTCGCGAGCTTCAACGTGCTCAACTACTTCGTGCACTTCGGCGGCGACGCCCGGGGCGCGGACGACGAGGCCGGGCTCGCCAAGCAGGAAGCCAAGATCGTCTCCGCGATCACCGCACTGGACCCCGACGTGGTGGCCCTCGAGGAGATCGAGAACTCGGTCCGCTTCGAGGCGAACGACCCGCAGATGGCGCTGAAGCGGCTCGTGCACGCGCTCAACGCCGCGGACGGCGCCGGCACGTGGGACTACGTGCGCTCGCCTGCGAACCTGCCGCCCGCCGCGCAGCAGGACTTCATCACGACCGCGATCATCTTCAAGCCCGGTTCGGTGACCCCGACCGGTGCTTCGACGACGATCAACGACGAGACCGTGTGGTTCAACGCGCGGGAGCCGATCGCGCAGACGTTCACCGCGGGCCAGGTCACGTTCACCGTGGTGGCCAACCACATGAAGTCGAAGTCCTCTTCGGACTCCGCGACCGGCGACAACGCCGACGCCGGGGACGGCCAGGGCGCGTTCAACGGCGACCGGGTCCGGCAGGCACAGTCGCTGACCGCGTTCGTGGACGGGCTGAAGGCGTCGTCCGGCAGCGACGACGTGATCATCCTGGGCGACTTCAACGCCTACACGCACGAGGACCCGATGCAGGTCTTCTACGACGCCTCGTTCGACGACGTCGCAGACGGCGAGGCCAGCTACGTGTTCGGCGGCGAGTCCGGTTCGCTGGACCACGCGGTCGCGACCCCGTCGCTCATGCAGCGGGTCACCGGCGTGGACGTGTGGCAGATCAACTCGCACGAGTCGTTCGCGTTCCAGTACGACGGCCACCCGGCGTTCTACGCACCGGACCCGTACCGGGCGAGTGACCACAACCCGAAGGTGATCGGCATCAACACCGGCGCGCTCGCTCCGGTCGACCTGCAGATCCTGGGCATCAACGACTTCCACGGCCGCCTCGAGCCGCCGTCGGCGGGCGTTGGTGGCGCGGCACAGCTCGCGGGGCTGGTCGGCCAGCTGCGGGAGCAGAACCCGAACACGCTGTTCCTGTCGGCCGGTGACAACATCGGCGCGTCGACGTTCGTGTCGGCCATCGACGATGACAACCCGACGCTCGACGCGCTGAACCTGATGGGTCTGGACGCGGCGGCGGTGGGCAACCACGAGTTCGACAAGGGCTTCGCGGACCTGTCCGGCCGGGTGACCGACCGGGCGGACTTCCCGTACCTCGGCGCGAACGTGTACCGCGGGAACGACCGGGTGCTGCCCGCCTACGACGTGCAGACCGTGGCCGGTGTGCGCGTGGGCATCGTCGGTGTGGTGACCGAGCAGACGGCGTCACTGGTGAGCCCGGACGGGATCGCGGGCCTGACGTTCCGCGACCCGGTGGCCGAGGCGGACGCGGTCGCCGCGCAACTCTCCGACGGCGACGAGGCCAACGGCGAGGCCGACGTGGTCGTGCTGCTGGCACACGAAGGCGCGGCGACCGAGAACATCGGTTCCGCGCAGGACCTGCAGAACGACCCGGTCTTCGGTGACTTCACGCGGGTCAGCGCGGACATCGACGCCATCCTGTCCGGGCACACGCACCAGCCGTACGCCTTCGAGATCCCGGTGCCGGGCACCGACCGGACCCGCCCGGTCATCCAGGCCGAGGACTACGGCGTGAAGCTGGGCAAGGCCACGTTGTCGATCGACCCGGCGACCAAGACGGTCATCTCGTCGGACGCGGCGCTGCTGGACGTGACCGGCGCACCGAGTGACCCCGAGGTCGCGGCACTGGTCGCACAGGCCAAGGCGAACGCCGAGGAGCTGGGCAAGGAGCCGCTGGGATCGATCACGGCCGACATCAAGCGGGCGTTCACGCAGGCGGGTGCCGAGGACCGCGGTGCCGAGTCGGTGCTGGGCAACTTCGTCGCCGACGTGCAGTTGGCGGGCACCAAGGACGCGGGCCGGGGTGGAGCGCAGATCGCGTTCATGAACCCGGGCGGTCTGCGGTCCGACCTGCTGTACGCACCGGACGGTGTCGTCACCTACTCCGAGGCGTTCTCGGTGCAGCCGTTCTCGAACGACGTCGTGACGAAGTCGTACACGGGCGCCCAGATCAAGCAGGTGCTGGAGGAGCAGTGGCAGCCCGCCGGTGCTTCGCGGCCGAAGCTGCACCTGGGTGTGTCAGCCGGGTTCCGCTACCTGTACCTGCCGGACAACCCGGCCGGTCAGCGGATCACGGGCATGTGGCTGAACGACGTGCCGATCGACCCGGCCGCGACCTACCGGGTGACGGTGAACTCGTTCCTGGCCTCTGGCGGCGACAACTTCGCCACCCTGGCCCAGGGCACGAACCCGGCCACGACGGGCGACAACGACCTGACGATGCTGACCGCCTACATCGGTGCCAACTCGCCGATCACCGCGGACCCGGCGCCGAGGTCGGAGATCGGCCAGCCAGGCCCGGCCTGCGACGTGACGATCACGGGCATGAAGTTCGGCCCGGTCACCGTCTCGTCCGGCCTGACCTGTGTGGACGGCGCGACGATCCTGGGTCCGGTGACGGTCAGGGCAGGCGCGTCACTGATCGTGACCAACGGCCTGATCGCAGGCCCGGTCACGGCCACGAAGCCACAGGTCTTCGAGCTGGGCGGCACGCAGGTCTTCGGCCCGGTGACGGTCACCGGCGCGACGGACCGGGTGGAACTCGACAAGGCCGACATCACCGGCCCGGTCTCGCTGGCCACCAACAAGGCAGGCGTCGCGATCGACACGTCGAAGATCACCGGCCCGGTGTCGCTGGTCGGCAACACGGGCGGTGCGGCGGTCGTGGCGGGCAACACGGTCACCGGCCCACTCGCGTGCACGGGCAACAACCCGCCGCCGACCAACGACGGCAGGAAGAACACCGTGCGCGGCCCAGCGTCCGGGCAGTGCGCGAAACTCTGAGTAGCCAGGGAACAAAGGGAAGGCCCGTCCGGCACCTGCCGGGCGGGCCTTCCGCCGTCACGGGGCGAAACGACCTACGTTGGAAACATGAAGATCGGACTGGGCGCACCGGTGTCCGGCGCGTGGGCGACACCGGACACGCTGACCAACGTCGCCGTACGAGCCGAAGAGCTGGGCTACGACGAACTCTGGACGTTCCAGCGACTCCTGGTAGGCACGGAGGACCACCTCGACCCCGTCTACCAGAGCGTCCTGGACCCGCTGCTGCCACTGAGCTTCGCGGCCGCGAGGACAACCCGGATCCGGCTGGGCGTGGCGCTGGTCAACCTCCCCTTCATCTCCCCGGTCCACCTCGCCAAGCAGGCCGCGACGCTCGACGTGCTGTCGGGAGGCCGCTTCGACCTGGGACTGGGGACAGGCTGGTCACGCACCGAGTTCACCGCGACCGGCGCGGACAAGGCCCGCAGGGGACACCGAGCCGAGGAGTTCGTCAAAGTCCTCCACACACTCTGGCACGACGACCCGGCCTCCTTCGAAGGCGAGTTCTACACCATCCCACCCAGCCGGATGCGCCCCCGGCCAGTACAGCCAGGCGGCCCACCGATCCTCCTCGGCGGCGTGGTCAAACCAGCGCTCCAACGGGCAGGACGCGTGGCAGCGGGCTGGATGAGCCGCAGCGCCACCGACCTCGACCACATCGCCGACGACATCGCCGTGGTGAAGAACGCCGCACCCGACCCGGACCGGACCAGGATCGTGGTCAGAGGCGTCGTGCGGCCGGGCCCCCGCGACGGCAGGCTCACCGGGACCTACGACGAGATCCGCGCCGACGCCGACTGGCTGGGCGAACAGGGCGTCACCGACCTGTACTACGACCTGAACTGGCACGACCGCATCGGCAACCCCGACGTGCCCCTCGAGGAAGCCACGGAGCAGGCGATGACGATCATCGAAGCGCTCCGCCCTTGACTTCACGTGTGGACGGTGGCTGAGATGGGTCGATGATCGCCGAGACGGAGCCGCTCGTGACCGAGGGATCCGTCACGTTCCGGCTGCCCGACGCCGACTCGGCGCTGAACGCGACCCGGTTGCTGCCCGCACTCTCCCTCCCCGGCACGGACCTGGACTTCGAGTTCGCCGACGGGCTGTGGCAGCTCGAGCTCCCCCGCCCGGGGGTGCACCGGATGGAGTACCGCCTCCGGCTGCACCACCGCGACGGTAGCGACGAGGAGATCTGCGACCCGGGCAACACGCTGCGCGCGCCCGGGGCGTTCGGGGACAAATCGGTCATCGAGTTCCCCGGGTACGTGCCGCCAGCGTGGCTGGGCGCCGACCAGGTGCCCGGTGAGACGGCCGACCTCGCGGTGCCGGCGCCGCTGCTCGCACGGGACATCGCCGTGCGGGTCTGGTCCCCCGCACCAGTCGATGAGCCGCTGCCGCTGCTCGTCGCGCACGACGGTCCCGAGTACGACCGGCTCGCCGGCCTGACCGCGTACGCCGCGGCCATGATCGCCGCCGGGGACCTGCCGCCGTTCCGGGTGGCGCTGCTCGCGCCAGGGGAACGGGACGACGAGTACGCCGCCAACCCGCGGTACGCGGCGACGCTGCACCAGCGGGTCCTGCCGCTGCTGCGCACGACGCTCGCGGTGACCGAGCCGGTCGTCGGCATGGGCGCGAGCCTCGGCGGGCTCGCCATGCTGCACGCGCAACGGGCGCTGCCCGGCCTGTTCGGCGGGCTGTTCCTGCAGTCGGCGTCGTTCCTGACCGTGGACCTCGACCCGCAGGAACAGCACCGGTTCGGCCGCTTCGGGCAGGTCAGCGTGTACGTGGCGGACGTGCTGCGCACGGTGCCGCACGAGACCGTGCCGGTGGTGATGACGTGCGGCACGGCCGAGGAGAACCTCGCGAACAACCGGCAGATGGCCGTCACCCTCACCAAACAGGGCTACGACGCGCGGCTGGTCGAGGTGCCCGACGCGCACAACTACGTCGCCTGGCGCGACGCGTTCGACCCGGCGCTCACCGCTCTGCTCCGCGCGGTCTGGAGCGGCTGATGCGCCGCGACCAGTACGAGATCGGCGGCGGCACCGTCATCGCGTACGGGCACTACGGGCGGCCGTTCCTGGTGTTCCCTTCCGAGCAGGGCCAGGCGTGGGACTTCGAGACCAACGGCATGATCGACGCGGTCCGGCCGCTGATCGACGACGGCAGGGTGAAGCTGTACTGCGTGGACTCGCACGACGCGGCGTCCTGGTCGAACCAGTCGGTCCCGCTCGAGGAACGCGCCCACCAGCACGGCGTGTACGAGTCGTGGATCCTCGACGACGTCCTGCCCGCGGTGCACCGCGACTGCGGCGGGTTCACCGAGGTCGCGACGGTGGGCTGTTCGCTCGGCGCGTTCCACGCGGTGCTGTTCGCGCTGCGCCGCGCGGACCTGTTCCCGCTGGCCATCGGCATGTCCGGCAACTACGACCCGTCGACGTGGCACGGCTGGGGCGACCGGGGTGACGCCGCGTACTTCACCAACCCCGTCGACTTCGTGCCGAACCTGGCAGGCGGCCACCTCGACTGGCTGCGGTCGCGCCTGTCCGTGCTGCTGGTCGTCGGCCAGGGCCAGTGGGAGGACACGACGGGCTCGCTGCCGTCCACGACCGCGTTCGCGGACCTGTTGCGGGACAAGGGTCTGCGCTGCGAGCTGGACGTGTGGGGGCACGACGTGCCGCACGACTGGCCGTCGTGGCGGGCGCAGTTCACCCACCACCTGCCCCGGTTCTGTTGAAGGAGGATCACGTGGACCGTACGGAACACCTGCTCGGCCTCCTGCTGGGCACCGAGGAGGACTGGCCGCGCGCGTTCGAGGAACTGCTGCGACGGCTCGGCCCGGTGCGCGCGGGCGGCGGCGAGCACACGCTGCGCGCCGAGCGGATCACCATCGAGCCGTTCGACCTGCGCGCGAAACCCCGCTACGACCTCGTGATCGACCGGCTCGCGTACTGGTACTACGTGCCGCGCGAGTGGCTGAAGAAGATCGCGCTGATGGACGACGTGTACCTGCTGAACAGCCCGTTCACGTTCCAGTCCATGGAGAAGCACGCCGCGTACTGCGCGATGATCCGGCTGGGGCTGAAGGTGCCGGACACGTGGCTGGTGCCGTACAAGAACCCCGTCGACAACGCCCGCTACGCCTACACGGCCGAGCGGTACAACCAGCCGTTCGACCTCGACGAGATCGCCGGGCGGATCGGCTATCCGATGTACATGAAGCCCTACGACGGCGGCGCGTGGCGCGGCGTGTCCCGCGTCAAGGACCCGCGCACCCTGCACCGGGCGTACGACGAGTCCGGCGAGATGCTGATGCACCTGCAGGCATCGGTCGAGGGCTACGACGTGTTCGCGCGGTCGCTGACGATCGGCCCGGACAGCATGGTGATGAAGTTCCAGCCGGACGAGCCGATGCACCACCGGTACGCGGTGGCCCACGGCTTCCTGTCACCCGAGGTGGGTGACGAGGTGCTGACGATCTCGCGGCTGATCAACGCGTTCTTCCGCTGGGAGTTCAACTCGTGCGAGAGCCTGGTGGTCGACGGGTCGGTGCACCCGATCGACTACGCCAACGCGTGCCCGGACATCTCGATCACGTCGCTGCACTACTACTTCCCGTGGGCGATCTCCTCGCTGCTGAAGTGGTCGGTGTTCTGCGCGGTGTCGGGCCGCACGCCGCGGCTGGACCTGGACACCCACAACTACTTCGCGGTCGCGGACTCGGAGCGGACCTACGACGAGAAGCTGGCCGAGTACCGGAAGCTGGCCGACGACTACTTCGAAACCGAGCGGTACCACGAGTTCTGCGCGACCACACTGTCGCATGTGGATGACCTGGTGCGGGACTGGGTGGTGTCGCCCGCGTTCGACGAGCTGCTCGTGTCGACCGTGCGGTCGACCTACCCGGTCTCCGAGCACGACCGGTTCGTCGCGCACTTCCGCGGCCTGCTGCGGTTGTGGGTCGAGGAGAACACCGGAACCTGAAGACCTGGGCGATCGTGCCCGGCCCGGATCGCGGGCGCGCTCGTCAGGCGCTGAGACCGGTGAGCCGCTCCCGCGGCGTGGCGGCTGTCACGCCGTCCTCTTCGGCAGCTTCGAGTGGCCCGGGAGGACGATCCGGTTGTAGGCGTTGATCACCATCACCATCCACACGACCGCCTGGTACTGCGACTCGGTGAACACCTTCGTGGCGAACTCGTAGACGTCCTCCGGCACGTCGTTCGTCTCCGCGAGGCGGGTGAGCACCTCGGTCAGCTCGAGCGCGGCCCGCTCCTGCTCGGTGTACAGGTCGGTCTCGCGCCACGCGGCGAGCACGTGCAGCCTCCTGGCGTCCTCACCCTCCTTGAGCGCGTCGGCCGTGTGCATGTCGAGGCAGTACGCGCAGCCGTTGATCTGCGAGGCGCGGACCTTGACGAGTTCGAGGAGCTTCGTGTCCACGCCCGCGACCGCCGCGGCCTTCGCGACCACCCCCGCCATGGTGTTGAGGGCGTCGAACGGGCCGGTCATGCCTTTGATGATCGAGATGCGCTGTGTCATGTGATCGACACTAGCTCGCACTTGTCCACGCGTAGAGTCCAGTTTCATGGCAGATTCGTGGACCAGTTCGTCGGTCGACGCGCACCTGGACTGGACGCCGGGCAGCGGGCGCACCCAGCTCGCGCACGCCATCCGCGCCGCGATCCGCGACGGCCGGTGGCGGCCGGGCTCCGTCGTGCCGTCCACCCGCGCGCTCGCCGCCGACCTCGGCGTCGCCAGGGGGACGGTCACCCGCGTGTACGCCGACCTCGCCGCCGAGGGCTACCTGCGGACCAGCCAGGGCGCGCCGACCAGGGTCGCGACCGCGGGCGCGGCGCCGCTGTCGTCGCCGGACCCCGCGTACACGCCGGGGACGACGCGCCGCTGGACGCTCCTGGCCGGCAGGCCGGACGTGTCGCTGTTCCCGCGTGACCAGTGGCTGACGTCGACCCGGCGGGTGCTGACCAACGCACCGCACGAGATCTTCGGCTACGGCGAGCAGCGCGGGTCACTCGTGTTGCGCACGATGCTCGCCGCGTACCTCGGCCGCAGCCGCGGCGTGCTGGCTGACCCGGCGCGGATCGTGGTCGTCGCGGGCTTCACGCACGCCATCACCGTGCTGGGGCGCGCGTTCGCCGACCTCGGCATGACCGAGACCGCGTTCGAGGACCCGTCGATCGACCGGTTCCGGCACTTCGCGGCGGTCGCCGGGCAGAAGGTCGTCGGCGTGCCGGTGGACGACGAGGGGCTGGTGGTCGACCGGCTGTCGAGCCCCGCGGTGGTCGTCACCCCGGCCCACCAGGCGCCGCTCGGGGTCACGATGGCGCCCGGCCGCCGCACGGCACTGGCCCGCTCCGGCGCGGTCATCGTGGAGGACGACTACGACGGCGAGTTCCGCTTCGACCGCCAGCAGGTCGGCGCGCTGCAGGCACTCGCGCCCGAGCGGGTGGTGTACGCGGGCACGGCCAGCAAGACTCTCGCGCCGTCGCTGCGCCTCGGGTGGCTGGTGCTGCCGAGGTTCCTGGTGGATCCGGTGATCGCCGCGCTGGAGAGCACCGGTGTGCAGCCGCCGATGCTGGACCAGCTCGCGCTGGCCGACCTGATCAGCTCCGGTGCGTTCGACCGGCACGTGCGCAGGTGCAGGCTGGAGTACCGGGCGCGGCGGGACCGGCTCGCGGCGGCGCTGCCCGCGCACCTGACGCCACGCGGGATCCCAGCCGGGCTGGCGCTGTTCGTGCCGCTGTCCGCGGCGGCCGAGGCGGCGGTACCCGCCTCGGCCGCACGGCACTCACTGACCATCGAACCGGTCAGCCCGCACGCGATCCGCACCACGGACCCGTCGACCGGCCTGATGATCGGCTACGCGGCCTCGTCGAAGGCGTCGTTCGGCGGTGCGCTGGCCGCGTTGCGGGGCGTGCTGCGGGACGTGTCACCGTGACCGGCGGCGCAGCGTGCGGTCGTAGTCGCCGAACCGCGCCTTCGCGATGACGGCCCGGTCCGGACTGCGCAGCACGATGCCCTCCGGCAGGCCACCCGCCTCGTCGTCGAGCGCGCTCCGCGTCGCGGGCAGGTGCTCGGCGAGGAAGGCCCTGGTCTTGTCCAGCTCCTTCGGCAGCTCCGTACCATCCACCTGGAACAGTCGCGGGGTGAGCGCGAAGCCGTCCCGCGCCGCGGTGCCGGCGAGCGCGTCCTCGTCGAGGTACGACTGGCCGCCGCCGTCGCGCCAGGTGGAGATCGCCGCCGCGTCCTGCCGCAGCACAGCGCGGTGGTCCGGGATCACCGCCACGTCGAACAGGCGGAAACCCACCGCCTTGGCACCGGTGTACTGCTTGCTCGCGGCGGTCACCTTGCCGCCGTAGACCTCGAGGAAGTGCACCCGCACGCAGTCGTCGGTGACCGGCGCCAGTCCCGAGGCCACCTCCCGCAGTGCCGCGACGATGCCCTGTGCCGGGTTCCAGATCAGGTCACCCTTGGCGTACAACAGCTCTTCGCGGCTGCCCAGCAGGAAAGTCCCGTCCGGCAAGGAGATGATGCGCGAGTTGGTGCCGTCGACCTTCTCGGTGCCGAGCACCGGACCCGGGAACGCGACGGTGTCGTCCTCGATCAGGCTGCCGTTCCCGGGGTCCAGCGCGTGGTAGGTCGGGATCGACGGGTACTTGGTCATCGAGTTGAGGGCGCCGAGATCGGCCGCCCGCACGTCGAACTGCTCCTCCATGGCGAGGATGATCGCAGCGCTCTTCGCCCGGCGCGATCGGTTTAGGCACCTCCGGCCCGGGTAGGCCCGTGCCATGACGCAGCTGGTACTCGACACGGCGGGCGCGCACCTCGACGCGGACGTGGTTGTGCCGGACGGTGCGTACGGGGTGGTGTTGTTCGCACATGGGAGTGGGAGTTCGCGGCACAGTCCTCGCAACCGGGCGGTGGCCGACGAGCTGAACCGGCGTGGGCTGGCCACGGTGTTGATGGACTTGCTGACAGCAGAGGAGGACCGGGCGGACGGTGGGCCTCGGTTCGACATCGTTCTGCTGGCGGAGCGGTTGGTCGGGGCGATCGACCGGTTGACCGCGGAGCCTTCGACGGCTCGGTTGGCCCTGGGGCTGTTCGGCGCCAGCACCGGCGGCGCGGCCGCCTTGGTGGCGGCTGCTGCCCGGCCTTCCGCGGTGCGGGCGGTGGTGTGTCGTGGTGGCCGGCCCGATCTGGCCGGCGCCGCTCTGGTCGAGGTTCGTTCGCCCACGCTGTTGATCGTGGGTGAGTTCGACCCGATGGTGGCGGATCTGAACGAGCGGGCCCGGAATGTGCTTTCGGCGCCTTCGGAGATGCGGGTCGTCCCCGGGGCTTCGCACCTGTTCGAGGAGCCCGGGACCTTGGAGGAGGTCGCCGCGCAGGCGGCGGACTGGTTCACCGGGGCGTTGCGGGCCTGAGTCGCCGCAGCTCGCTTTGACCCCGGGCGGTGGGCTTTCTGCCCCTCAGGCGAGGGTTGCCGCTGCTGCTTTCAGTTCTGCCAGCGCTTCTCGTGCCAGGGTGGCGAACTTCTCTTCGCACGACGGGGACACCCATCGCTCGAAGGCTCGCACGAAGGCCAGGCTTCCTACTTCGGCTGCCAGGCCTGCCGTCGGGTCGGCCACTCCGCGTTCGCGCAGCGCGGTCGCCATGGCCGCCGTCAGTCGGGCCAGTTTGAGCAGCTCGCGTTCTCGCAGGTCGTCGTTCGCGTCGATGACGGACTGGCGTTGCCGGACGAACTCGCGCCGGTCCTGGCCGAACACCGCCGCTGCCGACTCCAGTGCCGCCGTGACCGCGTCCAGCGGTGTGGCCCCGGTGGGGGCGGCCTTGATCGCGTCGGTGAACAGGCGGGTCAGTTGGTCCTGGCCGAGGAACAGGACCTCGCGTTTGTCCGCGTAGTGCCGGAAGAACGTCCGCTTCGTCAGGCCCGCTCGATCGGTGATCTCCGCGACCGTGGTCCTGTCATAGCCCTGGCCGACGAACAGCTCCAGCGCGGCCTGCGTCAGCCGCTCCTGCGCGTTCGGTTCCCATCGAGCCATGGGGCCAGCCTAGCGTGATGACACTTGGTGTCGTCAGTGCTAGCGTTGGTTACGACACCAAGTGTCATCACTGAGGAGGATCTCTCAATGCGTGTCTTCGTCACCGGTGCCAGCGGGCACCTCGGCTCCGCCGTCGTCCCTGAGCTGCTCAAGGCTGGTCACTCCGTCGTCGGGCTCGCTCGATCCGACGCCTCCGCCGCCGTCCTCGCCGACTGGGGTGCCCACGTCCGGCGTGGTGACCTCGACGACCTCGACGGGCTCCGCGAGGCGGCCGCCGCCTCGGACGGTGTGGTGCACCTCGCCTTCAAGCACGACCTCTTGGCCACCGGCGACTACTCGGGTGCGGTCGACGCCGATCTCGCTGCTGTGCGGGCGCTCGCGGAGGGACTCGAGGGCTCCGGCGCGCCCTTCGTCGGAACCTCCGGGACGGCCATGCTCGCCGGGCTGAACCGCGTTGGCACCGAGGACGACGTGCTCGGCTCCGGGGCGCGGATCGACGCCGAGAACGTGCTCACGGCGTTCGCCGGGCGTGGGGTCCGGCCCTCTGTTGTCCGGCTGCCGCCCGTTGTGCACAGCACGCTCGACACGACCGGCTTCGTCCGGACGCTGATCGCTGCCGCTCGTGCCGCTGGACGGTCCGGGTATCTCGGCGACGGTGCCAACCGCTGGCCCTCGGTCCACACCCTCGACGCCGCCCGCCTCTACCGTCTGGCACTGGAGGAGGCGCCGGCCGGCACGCGGCTGCATGCCGTCGACGACGAGGGGGTGCCGTTCCGGCAGATCGCCGAGGGCATCGGGCGGCACCTGGGTCTGCCGACCGTGAGCATCCCGGCCGACGAAGCGCCCACTCACTTCGGGTGGCTGGCCGGCTTCGTCGGGATCGACAACCCGACGTCCGCCGAGCTCACCAGGGAGCGGTTCGGCTGGGTGCCCGCCGGGCCGGGACTTCTCGACGACCTCGGCAGCTACTTCTCCGGCTGATCACGCCATTCCCGCCGGTTCAGCGCGTAGACGACATCGCCTTCGTCCGCGCCCGGCAGTGGGTCCGGCCAGTCGCCGTGGAACGTGTGCACGTGGCGCAGCCCGGCCTTCTCCAGCACTCGCCGGGAACCGGTGTTGACCGCCATCGTCGTCGCCACCACCCGGGGTAGTCCCAATTCCTCGAACGCCCGCCGCACCAGGACGCGCGCGCCCTCGGTGGCGAGGCCGCGGCCCCAGCACGACGGCAACAGCCGGTAGCCCAGCTCGACGTCACCCGGGTCGAGGCCCACGCTCGTCGCGGGCCGCAGGGAGAACCAGCCGATGAACTCCGGTGCGTCCGCGGCGAACTGACCCATCCCGGCGGGCAGGTCCACGTACTCACGCAGGATCGCGGGCAGGGTCGACGACTCGACCACTGCCCGCGGTTCCGGGTCCCCGATGTACCGCATCACCTCGGCGTCGCCGTGCAGGCGGGCGAGCCCGTCGACGTCCGCCGAGGTGAAACGCCGCAGTATCACAGGGTTTTCGACAGCCTCGTCGCCATCAGCTTCGTGAAGCGGGACGGGTCGGCCAGGTCGCCGCCCTCCGCGAGCAGGGCCATGCCGTACAGCAGCTCGGCGACCTCAGCGAGGTCCGGCTTCTCGGCAGCCTGGGCGTCCCGCAGCGCGAGCACGAACTCGTGCTTCGGGTTCAGCTCGAGGATGCGCTTGATCTGCGGCATCGGCTGCCCCATCGAGCGGTACATCTTCTCCAGCGTCGGCGTCAGGTCGTAGGTGTCGCCGACGATGCACGCGGGTGAGGTGGTCAGCCGCGACGACAGGCGCACCTCCTTCACCTGCTCGTCCAAAGTGGACTTCAGCCAGCCGAGGAGGCCCTCGAACTCCTTCTCCTGCTCGGGGTCCTTCTCGTCCTCGAGGTCGACCTGACCCTTGGCGATCGACTGGAACTTCCTGCCGCTGAACTCGGGTACGGCGTCGACCCACATCTCGTCGATGGGGTCGGTCAGGATCAGCACCTCGTAACCCTTGGCCTGGAAGGCTTCCAGGTGCGGCGAGTTCTCCACGGCCGTGCGGGACTCGCCGGTGAGGTAGTAGATCTCCTCCTGGCCCTCCTTCATCCGCTCCACGTAGTCGGCGAGCCTCGTCTGGCCCTCCGCCGCGTGGGTGGAGTCGAACGAGCAGATCTCCAGGATCGCCTCGCGGTTCTCCACGTCGTCCAGCAGGCCCTCCTTGACCGCCTTGCCGAACTCGCCCCAGAACGTCTCGTACTTCTCCGACGGCAGCGCCTTGACCGTCTGCAGCACCTTCTTCACCAGCCTGCGCCGGATGCGCTCGATCTGCCGGTCCTGCTGGAGGATCTCGCGCGACACGTTCAGCGACAGGTCCTGCGCGTCGACGACACCCTTGACGAACCGCAGGTACTCCGGCATCAGCGCTTCGCAGTCGTCCATGATGAACACGCGCTTGACGTACAGCTGCACGCCGCGCTTGCGCTCCCGCATGAACAGGTCGAACGGCGCCTTGGCGGGCAGGAACAGCAGCGCCTGGTACTCGAAGGTGCCCTCGGCCTGCAGCCGGAACGTCTCGAGCGGCGCCTGCCAGTCGTGGCTGATGTGCTTGTAGAACTCGGAGTACTCCTCCTCGGTCGCGTCCGAGCGCGCCCAGAGGGCCTTCATCGAGTTCAGCGTGTCCTCGCCGAGGCGGACCGGCCAGGTGATGAAGTCCGAGTACCGCTTGACGATCTCGGTCAGCTTCGCCTTGTCCGCGTAGTCGTAGAGGCGGTCCTCGGTGTCCTCCGGCTTGAGGTGCAGCGTGACCGAGGTGCCCTGGGGCGCGTCCTCGAACGGCTCGATCGTGTACGTGCCCTCGCCAGCCGACTCCCAGCGCACCCCCTCGGTGGTCCCGGCCCTGCGGGTCACCAGCGTGACCTTGTCGGCCACCATGAAGCTCGAGTAGAAGCCGACGCCGAACTGACCGATCAGCTCACCGGTCTGCGACTCCTTCGACTCCTTCAGCTTCGCGAGGAACTCGGCGGTGCCGGACTTGGCGATGGTGCCGATGAGGTTGACCACGTCGTCACGGCTCATGCCGATGCCGTTGTCGCGCACGGTGAGGGTCCGGGCGACCGGGTCGGGGGTCAGCTCGATGTGGAGATCGGACGTGTCGACGTCCAGCTCCTTGTCGCGGAACGCCTCCAGGCGAAGCTTGTCGAGCGCGTCGGACGCGTTCGAGACGAGCTCGCGCAGGAAGGTGTCCTTGTTCGAGTACACCGAGTGGATCATCAACTGCAGCAGCTGGCGCGCCTCGGACTGGAACTCGAGCGTCTCGGCCTCAGCAGTCACGGGTGTCCCCCCTCAATCAACAAGAATTTCGACCGCACGATTTTACGGTGTCGCCTCCGGGCGCTGCGCACCGGCGAGCGTAGCGAGCCGATTCGGCACTGTTCACCCACTGTTCAGTCCAACGGAGGGTTCTTGCTTATGCAAGCGAAGCAATACTTCGCGCTGGTCACAGCACGAATGGAGCAGCCGCATGGGCGCCGGACACGATCATGAGCACCACCATCACCACGACCTCGAGCCGGTAGCAGGCAGCTGGCGAGACGAGGCCGACGACCGGCCGCTGTCGGTCGCGCGCCGCCGGTTCCTCACCGGCATGGGCGTCGCCGCGGCGGCGACCGCGGTGGGCACCGGCACCGCGGCGGCCGACGACCACGGCAGCGACCACGGCCATCGCGGCGACCACCAGCACGGGCCGCGCAACCCGTGGCGACCCGGTGACCGCTGGTACGCGGGCGACCACCACATCCACACCAAGTACTCCCCCGACGCGCAGTACGAGGTCGCGACGCAGGTCGCCAACGCGCGCGAGTACGGCCTCGACTGGGTCGTGATCACCGACCACGGCGGCGTCGCGCACCAGAAGTTCTCGATCGACCAGGTCGCCCCGGACATCGAGCGCGCACGCAGGCAGTACCGCGACACCCTCGTCTACCAGGGCCTGGAGTGGAACATCCCGGGCGCGGAGCACGCGACGGTGTTCCTGCCGCCGGGCCGCGACACCGTCGACATCCTCCGCGCGTTCGAGGCGGCCTACGACGGCGGCGTCCTGTCGACGCCGGTCGCGAACGGCGGCCGGGGGCTCATCCAGCGCGCCACCTCGGCCGACGGCGAGCCCTACGCGCTGGCCGCGCTGCGGTACCTCGACGCGCAGGTCTTCGCGGGCCGCACCGAGATCGCGCTCATGCTGGCCAACCACCCGGCCCGCCGCGGTGTCGACAGCCCACACGAGCTGCGCGGCTGGCGGGACGCGGCCCCGGACGTGGCGATCGGCATGGAGGGCGCGCCCGGTCACCAGGCCGCCGCGATCACCTCGGCCAACGGCGGCCGGGGCGCAGGCCGCGGCTACTACGACGGCTCGCCGGGCGCCGACAGCTTCCCCGGCTACGCGCCGACCGCGACCGAGAACCCGTACCGCGGCTATGGCGGCTTCGACTGGATGACCGCGAAGCTCGGCGGCCTGTGGGACTCGATGCTCGCCGAGGGCAGGCCGTGGACGATCACCGCGACCTCCGACAGCCACCAGAACTTCGCCGACACGTTCGTGCCGGGGTCGCAGAACCACGACCAGACCGGCAGCCGCGGCGCACCCGTCGACTCCGGTACGCGCCAGGTGTACGGCGACTTCTGGCCGGGCCAGTACAGCAGCACGCTCGTCGGCGCCACCTCGCGGTCCTATGTGGACATCATGCGCGGGCTGCGGGCCGGCAAGGTGGTCGCGGTGCACGGCAGGCTGATCGACGGGCTGGACCTGCGGGTGCGTGCGAAGTCCGACGGTGACACCCGAGGCGTGTCGACCGGCGGGCGCACGTTCGTGCGGCGCGGCACCGACGTCGAGGTGACGATCGAGGTCACCCTCGCGAGCCGCCCGAACTTCGCCGGTGCCGTGCCGAAGCTCGCGAAGGTCGACCTGGTCGCGGGCCCGGTCACTGGCCCGGCCGCCGACCGCGACGCGATGACCGCGCCGGAGACGAAGGTCGTCGAGACGTTCGCGGTGCCTGGCCGCGCCACGGGCAAGGTCCGGTTCACGCACGTCTTCCGCAACGTGGACCGCGCGTTCTACCTGCGGCTGCGGGGCAGCGACGGCAACCGCCTCGACTCGGCGGGCAACCCGATGATGGACGTGCTCGGCGACGACGACCCGTGGTCGGACCTGTGGTTCTACGCGAACCCGGTGTTCGTGGACGTCGTCTGATGGGGTGGTGGTCCGCCGCGGGCTCCTGTGTGGACGAACTGGCCGCGGACGTGGTGTGCACGCACGTGGACCGCTCGGCCGTGGTGGCGACGACCGTGCTCGTCGCCAGGGGTGTGCCGACGGGCGGGCACGCCCCGCTGGACGGCCCACCCGACGGGGCACGGGCGGTCCGGTTCCCCGGGCAGGACCGCCTGACGGGCGTGCACCCGGCCGCGGCGATCACCGCGCTGTCGGAGATCGACGAGGTCGTCGGGATCGGGGTGCCGGTCGCGCCGGACACCCCGGTGGACACACGCGGCTTCCTCCGGCCGACATACCAGTCGGGCAGGCTCGTCCTGCTCGTCGAACCGGCCGCGGGCGGTGTCCTGCGGCCGAGTGAGATCGAACAACCCCACCAGTGCTGTGGTGGGCACTGAGTCAGCGCTGGACAACGGAGGACTCCTTGCGTTCCCTCTTACGCGTCGCGGCCTGCGGCGCGCTCGTCGCCGCGGTCGCCGGCCTCACGGTCCCGGCGTCGGCGAGTGACCGCGACTACCGGACGAACCTCGGTCTCGCACCGCTCGGCACGTACGCGACCGGCATCTTCGACGAGAGCGCCGCCGAGATCGTGTCGTACCACCCCCGGTCGCGGCGGCTGTTCGTGGTCAACGCGGCACAGGCCAAGGTCGAGGTGCTCGACGCGGCCGACACGGCGGTCCCGGCGAAGCTGTTCGACCTGGTCACCGTCGGTGTGCGGGCCGCGGACGGCACCACGATCCCGGTCGGCGCGGTCGCCAACTCGGTCGACGTGCGGCCGGACGGCCTCGGCGCGGTCGCGATCGAGTCGGCCACCAAGACCGACCGGTGTACGACGTCACCGACCCGCGGCACCCGTTCTTCGTGACCTACGAGAACAACCGGGACTTCGCGGAGTCCGTCGAGGACGGCGGCGACCTCGCGAAGGCGGGCGATCTCGGGCCGGAGGGCCTGACGTTCATCCCCGCCGAGGACTCTCCGACCAGGACGCCGCTCGTCGCGGTGGCCAACGAGGTCTCCGGCACGACCACGCTGTTCCGCGTCACGATCAGTTAGTGCTGTGTCCACTTACGTTGGCCGGGGTGGGTTCGTGGTTTGTCCTTGCCGGACGGGGTTTGCCTCCGGCGGCTCCTCGCCGGAGGGGCAGGTCTCTGGGATGGCTCCCTGGGTTGGCAACGGGGGTCTTTGGCAGGGACTCTTTCGGTGGTCTGCCTGCAGCCTCGGGTGTGGTGTGGGGCTTGCGCCCCCCGGCGCCTGCCCACCCTCACGACGTCCGTTGTGCTGTGAAAAGGCGCTTTCACGGCGTTGGCCATGCTCTGAACGCGCCTTTCACGGCACACCAGCCCACCCCGGTACGGCGATCATTGTCGGCTTGGCCGGACCCCGCCGCAGGACCCGGCAAACGTTGGTGGACACAGCACTAGCCGAGCGACGGAACCACGGTCTTGGCGACCGCGGTCGCCTTCTCGCAGGCGGTCGCGGCGTCGAGGCCGCTGTCCGGTTCTCCGCTGAACGACACGGAAACCAGCTCGCCGTAACCGTCCGCCTCGTCCTCGACCGGGGTTTCCACCCGCAGCCAGGTCACCGCGCACCGGACGGTGCTCGTGTCCTCGTCCTTCACCTGGATCGCCGGCACGCCGCCACCGAGGCCGGCGGGGTCACCGTCCTCCGCCGCCACTGGCAGGCCGGTGTGGAAGTTCACCGACAGCTGCGGGTAGCTCGTGCCGTCACCGGTCCAGATGTCGCACTCGTGCAGGCCTTCGGCTCCACGAACGTCTCCTCCCCCAGCGCGGTCACCAAGGCCTTCTCGTCGGCCATCGCGCACGGGTCGGCGGTCAGCACCGTCCCTTCCACCTGCTCGTACTGCGGCGGGGCGTCGTGCAGTGTCGTCAGAACCGTTGTCAGCTCTGTCTTTCCGGCCGCGCACCCGTCGCCGCCCGGATAGTCCACCTGGAACGTGATGCCCAGCGACAGCTCGAACGACGTCACGACCGACACCCAGCACGACTCCGGGTCCTCGTCGTCCACGACCAGCGGCAGTCCCGCCAGCTCACCGCTCGGGTCGTCCGCCATGATCAGCTGGTCGCCGATCCGCAGCACGAACTCCACAGTCGTGCCGCCCGCGTCGACGTCCGCGCTGCAGTGTGTTTCATGATCACCCGCGACACCGCAACGAACCCGGACCCGACTACGTCAATTGCCTCCGTGAAGCGTCCCCTATCAGTTAATTTCCGACATAGATCAACAGCAGGGCTGCGCGGACCGGGCCGGACTTCGCCACCGCCACCCGATCGAAGACTGCGGGCGGCGACGGACCACGTTCCCCGCGGGCGGGAAGTCGTTGCGGCGCAAGGTGATGCGTGCGGCCGAGGAGGCGCTCCCCACGCCGCTGCCCGCCGGCGAGCGGTCGACGTCCACGGCACCGCTGCCCAGGTTCCTGGCGGCGAAGTGCAACTGAGGGCATCATGGGCAGCACACAGCGTGCAGATCATGACATCGGGGGATCTCACATGACGCATAAACGAAGCTTGGTCGCGTTGCTCGCGGGCACGCTCGTCGCCACGGGGGTCGCGCTCACACCGGGCACGGCCGCGGCGGCACCGGCCATCGACTGGCAACCCTGTCCCGACACACCGGAGGTCGACTGCGCGTCCATCGAGGTGCCGCTCGACTGGGCGAAACCGGACGGGGAGAAAATCCACATCGGACTCGCGCGGCGTCCCGCGAAGGACCAGGCCGCCCGCATCGGCTCGATCCTCATGGACCCGGGTGGCCCTGGTGGTTCCGGTGTCGAGTCGGTGAAGGGGTCCGACACGTTCACCGACGCCGTGAACGCGCGGTTCGACCAGGTCGGTTTCGACCCGCGCGGCATCACCAACTCCTCGCAGCTGCGGTGCGACGCGAACCTCGCGCAGCAATCGGACGCGGCGAAGCACCCGACGAGCCAGGCCGAGTTCGACCACCTGGCGAGCGTCAACCGGGCGCTGCACGACAGCTGCCGCGCCAACTCCGCCGGGCTCGCGGAGCACGTCGACAACCTCGCGACCGTGCGGGACATGGACGCGATCCGCGCCGCGCTCGGCGAGGAGAAGCTCACCTACGTCGGCTACTCGTACGGCAGCCTGATGGGCCAGCAGTACGCGGAGATGTTCCCGGACCGGATCCGCGCGTTCGTCATGGACGGCAACATGGACCACAGCCTGCGGACGGCGTGGGACTTCATGCGCAGCGAGACCGCACCGGTCGAGCAGGGTTTCGTGGAGTTCGCGAACTGGTGTGACACCACGCAGACGTGCGCGCTGTACGGCAAGGACACCAAGGCCGTGTACGCCGACCTGAAGAAGCGGGCCAAGGCCGGGACGCTCACCGACCCGGACGGGCGGCCGATGGACTTCTACGCCCTGGCGTCGTCGGCGTTCGCGGTGATGAACCCCGCGTCGTGGGGTGGCCTCGCGACGTACTTCGCCGACCTGCGGGACGGCACCGCGACGACGGTCGTCTCGTTCGCCGCCGACATCAGGAACATCCCGTACCCGTCGATCTGGTGCAGCGACTGGCAGTACCCGGTGAAGAACTACAGCCATTACAAGCTCCTGCGGAGCAAGCTCGACCGCGCCTTCCCGAACGTCGAGTGGTCCCCGTACGTCGACCACGCCATGACGTGCGTCGGCAGCGGCACCGAGACCACGAACCCGCAGCGGCGCCTGGACATCGACGACGCGCCGCCGCTGGTGATGATCGGCAACGTCCACGACCCGGCGACCGTGTACGAGTGGAACCTGACCGCCGCACACCAGAGCGGCGCGCACCTGATCACCTACGAGGGCTGGGGCCACACGGCGTACGGCAACGGTGGCCCGAGCGACTGCGTCAACAAGGCGGTCGACGACTACCTGATCAACCTGAAGCCGCCGAAGCGGGGCCTGCGCTGCCCGGCCACGGAGGTCCCGGCCTCAGGACCGGCGACGATCAAGACCAGCACGATCCATCCCGAGGTCGGCCCGTACCGGCTCGGTTAGCGGAAGGGGGCCCGGCGCCACGCGCCGGGCCCCTTTCTCCTCCTGTCAGCCCTGGCAGGTCAGCCGTGCGTCAGCCCAGTCGGCGTGGTCGAAGTTCTTGCCGTCGCCGCCGTCGGTGACCTTCAGCGTCAGCATCCGGGCGCCGGTCACGTCGGCCGACACCGCGGTCGCCGGGCCGGGCCGGAGCACGCCGCTGTCGTGGACCACCGCGTCGTCGGCCAGGACCTGGAAGGTGACCGAACCCGGTTGCGTGGTCTCGTCGTCGAGGCCAACGGCCGCGGTGAACGTGGTGCAGCGGCCACCCAGGTAGACCTGCACCGCGGCGGGTGCGTGGGTGCCGATGCCCTTGTCGTACACCACGCCGCCGATCGTGATCGGGTTGCCGTCGCCGCCGGCCGACTCGCCCACGGAGCGGTCCCGTTCGACCGGGCCCCACCCGTTGGTCTCGCTGACGAACGTCAGGTCGCTGACGTACGGGGTGCCGGTCAGCGGCGGTGGCGGCACGAACACCCGCACGGCCTCCGCCACGTGCACCCGCTTCGACCACAACCCGTCCGGCGCGCGGAACTCCGCGTACACCGGCACGTCGACGTACCCGGCCGACTGTCCGACCTGGACGGTCCAGCGGCCGGTCAGCGACTGGCCCTCGGTCATGCGTGCCCGCGTGAGCACCGGCCCGTCGACCTGCCAGCCGTCAGGTGCGGCGGCGCGGAACCGCACGTCCTTCGCGACGCCATCGGTCAGCGTGAAGGTCCCGGTCACCTCGACCGTCGAGCCCACGGACGCGTCCACAGTGGACGGCGTCACCGAGACAGAACCCGAGGGCACGTCCGGCAGCGGCTTCGAGCACGACGACCCCCGGCACACGATCGCGGCGAACCCGCCGTTCGCGGGCACGTCGACCGACAGCGTGTCCGACGCCCGCACCCGCTGCCGCGACCACACCACGTCACCGCGTTCGGTCGCCGAACCGTCGCGCACCACCTCGACGGTCCACGTGCCGTCGCCGAGGAAGTCCAGCGGCGCGGTCACCGTGCGCGCCGCGCCGACCGAGATCGCCCCGACGAACCACCGGTCGCCCGACCTGCGCGCGAGGACGGTGCCCTCGCTCGGGTGCCCGGCCACGTAACGGGTCTCGTCCCAGCCGGACGGCACCTGGTTCAGGAACCGCAGCGCCTCCGGGTACCGCTCGTAGGCCTCCGGCTTGTCCGCGTAGTGCGTCCAGCCCGACTCGTACACGACCGGCAGGGCGATCTCGTGCGCGACCGACGCCTCGTGGGTGCCGACGTCGAGCGACACCGGCGTGTAGTCCATCGAGCCGACCACGTTGCGGGTGAACGCCTGCACCGGGTTGTTCACGGCGGGCGGGTAGTTCTCCGCGCCGCGGATGCCTTCCATGGTCATGATGTGCGGCCACGTGCGGGCCAGGCCGTGCGGGATGGTCGAGCCGTGGAAGTTGACCATGAGCTGCAGCTCGGCGGTCTTCGCGAGCACCGCGTCGTACCACTGGTAGCGCGCCTGCGAGTCCGACTCCATGAAGTCGATCTTCACGCCGCGCACGCCCCAGCTCTTCACCATCGGCAGGATCGTGTCCCGCTTCTCCGCCGTGTCGAGCCGGTTCCAGTGGAACCACAGCAACACCTCGACGCCGCGGGCACGGGCGTAGCGGACGAGTGCGGGCACCCAGTCGGCGCTCCAGCCCTCGTCGACGAGCACCGCGGACCAGCCGTTGCTGGCCGCGAAGTCGACGAAGTCCTTCTGCCGCTCGAAGTCCGACGGGCTCTGGTGCTCCGACAGCCACGACCATGCGACCTTGCCGGTGTGCACCCACGACGTGTCGCGGAACTTCGCGGGGGTCGCGAGGTCGTCGACCAGCGTGGACTCGGTGACACCGCCGAGGTCGCCGATGATCGCGGTGCGCCATGGCGTCTGCCGCGCGGTGACCGCCTCGTCGGCGAGCACCACCTGGTAGGTGGACGAGCCCGCCGCGTGCCGCAGCCGCATGCCGGAGTACCGGCCGTCCACATCGGACTCGGTGAGCAGCGCGTAGCTGTCACCGACCTGGAACAGCGACGGGTTGCCGAAGTCCCCCGCAGCGGCGCCACCGGCGGTGGTCGCGACCCGGTTGGCCTCGTACCAGGCGTTGTAGGGCAGCAGCCAGGCAGGCGCGTCGGCCGGCAGCGTGAACGCGGACGCCTCGGAGGTGATCTCCTCGGCGGCGGGCAGCTCATAGCGGTAGGCGACACCGTCGGGCGCGACCCGCAGCACGACGTCGATGCGCGCACCGCCGTCTCCGGCGAACGACAGCCGCCGCTCGGTCATCGTGGTCGCGCGCTCGCGGCGCTTGCCGGTGGTCATGGTGTACCGCTGGTCGACCGTACGGCTGCGGTCCCCCACCAGGTGGAGGCCGCGGGACAGGTCGGCGCCCGCGGTGTGCAGGCCGAGCGGCGCGGGCGCGAGCACCTGCGTGCCGAGGTGGGTGACGCTCAGGGTGGGCGTGCCGTCCTGGTCGAGGGCGACCTGCGCGGTCAGGGCCCGGTCCGGACCGGTGACGGTCCACTGACCGGGCGGTGCGGCGGTGGCGGGAACGGGTAACGCGGCGGCCAGGGCCACGGCGAGCGTGGCGGCGGTGGCAAGGCTGGACTTCATCGGCAACCCCACGCTTTGTGTGTGAACGTGACCGCTTCTGTGCGGTTCCTGTTCAAGGGGTACCGGATGTGTCGGTTATAGACAAGACTTTCGCTCAACTTGCGCGAAAGTTTGCTCAAATCTTGCTCAAGTAGGCCCGCACCCTGACCATGGCGTCATCGGGTGACCCATCGTTGGCGACGACGAGCCTCGGCCCGTCACGCCCGGCGTCCCACGGCTCGTACGCGACCGCCGTGACCTGCCGCCACGTCGGCACGACCAGCCCGGTGACGTCACTGCGCCGCGCCTCGACCCGACGCCGATGCTCAGCCGGATCGGACACGACGACCTCGATCAGGCGCACCGACGTCCCCGACGCGCGGGCCAGTTCCAGCCAGCCGGCCCGAGCCGCAGGCACCGGCGAGACCGCGTCCACCACGACGGAGGCACCCACGACCAGACACGACGCGGCAACCTCGTGCGCGACGACGTAGCCAACCGGACCGAGCGGCGGCTCCGCCAGCCCACTGCGGATGACCGCCGCCTCGATGGCGTCGATCCGGAGGTGGGCGGCTTTCAGCTCCGCGGCCGTGAGCCTGGCGAGCGTCGTCTTGCCGGTGCCCGGCGGGGTGGGCTGGTGTGCCGTGAAAGGCGCGTTCAGGGCA
The DNA here is from genome assembly GCF_014203735.1 of Actinophytocola algeriensis. Lineage (GTDB taxonomy): Bacteria > Actinomycetota > Actinomycetes > Mycobacteriales > Pseudonocardiaceae > Actinophytocola > Actinophytocola algeriensis. The sequence goes on from NZ_JACHJQ010000006.1 coordinate 539,570, forward strand.
TCGCCGGTGTTGTGAAAGGCGCGTTGAGGGCGGTGAGCGTCCTAAACGCGCCTTTCACAGCATGGCCTGTGCCGTGAAGGCGCCTTTCACGGCACAACGGGATGTCGTGAGGGTGCGGGAGACGCCGGGGGGCGCAAGCCCCACACCACACCCGAGGGTGCCTGCCATCCCAGAGACCTGCCCCTCCGGCGAGGAGCCGCCGGAGGCAAAGCCCGTCCGGCGAGAACAAACCACGAACCCACCCCGGCCAACGCAAATGGACACAGCACTACGAACGAACAGCCGTATGAAGCGTGGCGGCGAACTCCAACGTGATACCGCCGTTGCGGTGCATCTCCTCCGCACCGCGGAAGAAGCGCTCGCGAAACGTGACGGCCTCACCACCAGGCAGTGAGTCGAGCGCTTCCGGCACGCCCTGCAGCGCGAGCCAGTCCCACAACGCGGCCGGGTCGTCCATGTCCTTCGGCACCTTCACCAAGGCCCGCTCCGGAGCGGCGAAACCCGACCCGACGAGCAATTCGTCCAGGCCGTCCGGGGACAGCGGGTCGCCACCGCTCTCGCCGCCGAAGAACTCGCGGTTCAGGTCGTGGAGCCAGCCGAGGCGGCCGACCGTCTGCCGTTCGAGTGACAGCGCCACCATGCCGCCCGGTGCGAGGACGCGGTGGAACTCCGCCAGCGCCGCCGCCGGTTCGGTGAGCACCTGCACCAGGAACCCGGCGGTCACCACGTCGAACGACCCGTCGGGGAAGTCGAGCGCGCCCGCGTCCTGCTGGCGCGCCACCATCTCCGGGTGGTCGTCGGCGAGCCGGGCCACCATGCCGGCCGACGCGTCGACCGCGGTCACCGCACAGCCACGCGCCAGCGCGGCCCTGGCGACCGCCCCTCGTCCGGCGCCGACGTCCAGCAGCCGTGCGCCCGGCGGTGGCCCCGCTGCCGACACCAGCTCCTGTCCCATGTCAGCGACGTAGAAGTAGATCTCCTCGTAGCGGTCGGCGAGCGCGTCGTACTTGCGCCGTCCCTGTTCGGTACTGGTCACCGGGGAACCTCCAAGAGAAGCCAGCCTAAAAGTGCCGCCCGCGCCCGCTGTACCGCCGAAACGGGCGACGCGTCACACGATCGATTGGTTGGTGAACACTGAGTGCCACGTTGCCGGTTCGGGAACCCTCCCGAGTCCGATGGACGATGATGATGTCGTGAAGGACGAGGCGGAGTTACCGACCGGGGTGGAGGTCTACCGGTTCGGCGCAGCAGGTGACCGCACGGTGACCGACCGGGCCGGGACCCGGCCGCTCGGCGCGGACGAGGACCTGCTCCGGTTCATCGACGACGGGCAGCTGGCGCACTACTTCGTCGGCGACGCGCGGACGTCACCCGAACGGCCGAGCAACGCGACCTACAAGCTGGGCGTCGTCGCGCCGCACAGCGCGTTCACCCCGCACGCGCACGGCGGCGAGCACTTCGTGCTGAGCCTCGGGCACGCGTCGTGCGGCCTGTTCGACGAGCGCCGCGACACCGCCGTCGACCTGCGGCTCACGCCGGGCACGATGGTGCGCATCCCCGCGATGATGCCGCACTCGTTCGGCAACCGCGCCACCACGCCGCTGCTGATCCTGGCTGCCAACACCGGGTTCGGCATCGACCACGAGGACTACGCGATCACCGCCGCCGAGGCCGACCGGCGTGGTGCGGTGGAGCTCACGAAGGCGTTGCTGGCACTGGAGGAACGCGCCCCGGACCTCACCACGACGTGGCGTGAACGGGTGGCGTCCCGGCTCCGGCGTCTGGCATCCAGAGTGGACGGTTCACCGTGATCTGCCCGCACTGCAGCAAGAACCTGCTCCGGCGCCACCGCACGGGCTCGAAGTGCACGTACTGCGACCGCACGTTCGCGTTCGACCCCAAGACGAACGGACTCCAGCTGCACGACCTCAAGGTGCGGCGGCAGGCGGCCCGGCTCGCGGAGGGTGGGCTGTCGTACACCTCGCGGCAGCTCTGGTACGCCGTGTCCCGCAAGAAGGTGACCGAGCCGGTCCAGCCGCTGAACGGGTGCGGCTGCGGCACGTTCGTCCTCCTGACGGTCGCCGTGGTCTTCGTCGCCGCGGCGATCCAGCCACCGAAGGAGGTGTTCGCCGGGGTGGTGATCGGTGCGGTGGCCCTGCTCGTCGTGGCGAACATCGTCTTCGCGGTACTGCGGCCGATCCTTGCCGCGCGTGCGGAGATCCACCCGCCGGTCCTCGAGATCCGCTTCCGCACGATGCTCTCGGACTGGCGGCGCGTGTACGGTGCCAGCCCGCCCGGCATGATCGACACCGTGCCGCGCGCGATGGTCCAGGCACCCGAGGCCGCACTGGTGTGCCAGGACGGGTCCGTCCTCGACTGCCTGAACGCGAACGGTGTGCCGCACCGGAACAAGCTGGCGCTCGCGACGAACGCGGCCGGGGTGCCACCGGAGGTGCCGGTCGTCCTGCTGCACGACGCGAGCGTGGCCGGCCTGCGGTTCGCGGCCGCGACCCGGGCCGCGCTGCCCGGCCGGGTGGTGGTCGACGCGGGCCTGCGACCGTCGACCGTGCTCCACAACCGCGGGCTGCTCCGGCTCCGGGGCCCCCGTGGAGCGGGGGCGGAGTTGCGGCGCCACGGCCTGTCCCGCGAGGAGGTCGAGTGGCTGGCGGCGGGCTGGTGGTCGCCGATCGGGGCGGTGCCGCCCGCGAAGCTGCTGTCCGCTGTGGACAGAGCGCTCACGCGGACGGACCGGGCGCGCGCGGCGGAAGTGGGGTTCATGACATGGCCGGAATGATGGCCAGGGCGTTGCGGGTCGCGGCGGAGCGGGTGGCCGAACCGGGCGGGCTGCGGTTCACCGAACGGCAGCTGTACTACGAGCTGTGCCGGGTGCTGCGGCCGTGGCACCGGGTGACCAGGCGGGTGCCGTTCACCACCGCGCCACCGGTGTCCTATTCGGACTTCCGCGCGTTGCTCCGGCCGCTGCCCGGGCTCCTGCCGCCACCGGAACCGCTGGGAACACCGGGACGGCACACGACCGAGCCGGACCTGTTCGACTACGGACTGCCGAGGCTGCTGGTGTGCCAGTCGGCGGCGGTCGCGGACATGGTGCGTGCCAACGGGTTGCCGATGGAGTCCGCGTGCCCGGTGTTCAGCGTGGCCGACCTGCCGCTCGACGAGCGGGTGGTGTCGATGCTGGCACGGGTGGACGGCACGGTGTACGTGCTGCACGACGCGAGCACGACCGGGCTCGCCGTGCCGGGGATGGTGCCGGCCGGGCCGCGGGTGTCACCACTCGGGCTGAACCACCGGCAGGCGGCGGCGCTGCACCTCACGCACGGCCGCGGCCCGGACGGGCGGTTCGTGGAGGTGGAGGCGGTGCGCCCGGCGGTGCTGCTGCGGACCGTGCACCGGCTGGTCCGCGAGGTGCGGCCGCAACGTCCACAGTGGCTTGTCGGCCGGGAGGTCGGCTTCCTGACCTGGCCGACCGCATGAGAGGGCACGACCGTGGCTGAGATCCCCTACCGCGACGAGCTGCTCGCGGACCGCACGGTGCACCGCCGCTACGCCGACGGGCGTGAGGAGTGGCGGACGCGAGACGGTGGCGTGGTGCGGTGGCGCGACAACCGGGGCCGCGCGGGCACCGACGAGCTGCTGGGGCAGCGGATCATCAAGCGCACGTACACCGACGGTGGTGTCGTGTACGCGCGGGACGTCGGATACGGGCGCACGCTGTGGCGCGACGGCACGGTGACGGTGAACCGGACGTCGTTTCGCGGGCGGCTCGGGATGCTGCTGGCCGCGGTGGCGGGCGGGGTGGTGCTGGGGGCGATGGCGCCGCCGCCCGCGGAGATGACGGTCGCGGAGGAGGAGGCGCTGCGGCAGCAGGCCGCGTCGGGGTCCAGTGGCGGCGGGGGCGGTGGTGGTGACGGTGGCGGTGGGTACGACGACTGGGACGACGGCGATGACGGCGGCGACGCGGACGGCGACTTCGGCTGAGATGCGGAGGATGTGATGCCGAGATGGGTGGCCTGCCAGGGGCCGGACCCGGTGGCACAACTGGCGGCGATGGGCGCTCACTCGATCGTGTCGGACGCCGCCGACGGCTCCCCGATCACCAGCCTGGCGGCGGGCACCGGCGGTTCCGGCGTCCGCGCGGGCGGGCCGGTGGACAACGTCGCACTCGGGTTGCTCGCCGGGACAGGGCCCGCGGTCGGGCCGTTCCGCGTCGGGTCGCTGACCGCCGTCGGGGAGGTCACGCTGTTCAACGCGGCCGAGTTGCGGCGGCTGACCGGTGCGCCCGCCGACGCCACCCATGCCGAGCTGCTCCTGCACGCCTACGCCCGCGGAGAGGTGGCCGCCGCGGACGGGATGTTCGTGCTCGCCGTCTCCGACGGGGGTTCGCTCGTGCTGGTCCGGGACCACGTCGGCGCCCGCACCCTGTTCCACGCCACCGCCGGTGCCCACTGGGCCGCCGCGACCTCGTTGCGTGCGCTGCGGGACTGGCCCGCGCTCGACACCGGCCTGCACCTGCCCGCCGTCACGTCGTTCCTGACCTTCGCCTACCTCCCCGGCACCGACACGTTCCTGCGCGGCGTCCACGAGGCCCTCCCCGGCCGGGTCACCACCCGCCACGGCACCCGGACCTTCTGGGAACCGAGGGAGGAAACGGACGAACGGTCACCGGAGGCGCACGCGGACGCGCTCCGCGCGCTGCTCGAGGACGCCACCGCCCGCCGTCTCCCCGACGCGGAGCCCGCGGCCGTCCTGCTGTCCGGCGGTGTCGACTCCAGCCTGGTCACGGCACTGGCCGCCAAGCTGCACGACCACCCGGTCCACACGTACTCGATCAGCTTCGGCGCCGACCTGCCCAACGAGCTGGGCTACTCGGGGCTCGTCGCCGCCCACTGCCGCACCGAGCACACCGTGCTGTCGGTCAGCGGGCAGACCGTCGCGGACCGCCTGGAAGGCACGGTCGCGCTGCTCGACAGCCCGGTCGGCGACCCGCTCACGGTGCCGAACCTGCTGCTCGCCGAGGCCGTCGCGGCCACCGGCGCGAGCGCGGTCCTCAACGGCGAGGGCGGCGACCCGGTGTTCGGCGGGCCGAAGAACCTGCCGATGCTGATCTTCGAGCTGCACCGCGACGACCCGGACCCGGACGCGCGGGCCCGCACCTACCTGGAGTCCTACCGCAAGTGCCACGGCGACCTGCCGATGCTGCTGACCCGCGCCACGCAGGAGGCGCTCGCCGGTGCCCCGCCGCTGACCGACCACGTCGCGCCGTACCTGCGGCCGGGCCCGATGCGCGGCCTGCTCAACCAGCTCCTGCACACCAACTTGCGCACCAAGGGCGCCCACCACATCCTCACCAAGGTCGAGCGCCTGACCGCCGCGACCGGCATCGAGGGCCGCGCGCCGCTGTTCGACCGGGCGGTGATCGACCACGCGTTCCGCGTGCCGCCGCGGTACAAGCTCAACGGGACCGCCGAGAAGTGGATCCTCAAGGAAGCGGTGCGCGACCTCCTGCCCGCCACGATCGTGGACCGGCCGAAGAGCGGCATGCGGGTCCCGGTCCAGCAGTGGCTGCACGGTCCGCTGCGCGACCTCGGCCACGACCTGCTGCTCGGCCCGACCGCCCGTGCCAGGGGACTGTTCCGGCCGGACACCATCGAGACCTGGCTGCGCCGCGAAGGCACCCTCCTCCCCCGCCAGGGCGGCAAGCTGTGGCTGCTGCTCACCCTGGAGCTGTGGCTGCGCTCGTACGGCCTCTGACCCGCGGAATCGCCGTCGCGGGTGACCGCGGCGGCCACGGCGTTTAGCGTCGCGGGCGCCGGGTACCGCCCGCTCATGCGTCGTATCCTCGAGTCGTGGCCGGTGTACCGCCAGGTCACCGGCAGGGACCGGACCGGCCGCGGCGAGGCCGCCAAGTCGCGCCGGAGCGCCGAGCTCACCGCACGGACCGCGACCGCGGACCGGGTCACCAAGTCGATCTGTCCCTACTGTGCGGTCGGGTGCGGTCAGAACGTGTACGTGAAGGACGAGAAGGTCGTCCAGATCGAGGGTGACCCGGACTCGCCGATCAGCCGCGGTCGCCTGTGCCCCAAGGGATCCGCGACCCTGCAGCTCACCACCGGGTCGAGCCGCCGCCACCAGGTGCTGTACCGGCCGCCGCACGCGAAGGACTGGCAGCCGCTCGACCTCGACACCGCCATGGACATGGTCGCCGAGCGGGTGATCGCCACCAGGAAGCAGACATGGCAGTCCGAACACGAAGGCAGCGAGACGAACCGGACGATGGGGATCGCAAGCCTCGGCGGCGCCACGCTCGACAACGAGGAGAACTACCTCATCAAGAAGCTCCTCACGGGCCTCGGCGTGGTGCAGATCGAGAACCAGGCGCGGGTGTGCCACAGCTCGACGGTCGTCGGGCTCGGCACGTCGTTCGGGCGCGGCGGCGCGACCGGCTTCATGCAGGACCTGCAGCACTCCGACTGCATCGTCATCGAAGGTTCCAACTTCGCCGAGTGCCACCCCGTGGGGTTCCAGTGGGTGATGGCGGCGAAGGCCCGCGGCGCCACGGTGATCCACGTCGACCCGAGGTTCACCAGGACGAGCGCACTCGCGGACCTGCACGTGCCGCTCCGGGCGGGCACCGACGTGGCGTTCCTCGGCGGCATCATCAACCACGTCCTGTCGACGGACGCGTACTTCCACGACTTCGTGGTGCCGTACACGAACGCGGCCACGATCGTCGGCGAGGAGTTCCGCGACACCGAGGACCTCGACGGGCTGTTCTCCGGTTTCGACGAGGAGGCCCGCAAGTACGACTTCGACACGTGGACCTACGACGGCGCACCGGTCGCGCCCGCCACCGGGCAGCGCGACGAGACGCCGGGGCAACGGGAAGGCGACCGAGGGGACGTGCGGGCCGCTGGCCGCAGTGAGCAGCACGGCTCCGGCGGCCCGGCCGTGGAGGGGCGCGACCCGGAGCGGGACGAGACGCTCCGGCACCCGCGCTGCGTCTTCCAGCTCCTCAAGCGCCACTACGCCCGCTACACCCCGGAGAAGGTCGAGGAGATCTGCGGGATCCCGACGGCATCGTTCGAGAAGGTGTGCCGCGCGCTGGTCGAGAACTCCGGCCCGGAACGCACGAGCCAGTTCGTGTACGCGGTCGGCTGGACGCAGCATTCGACCGGCTCCCAGTTCATCCGGGCCGCGTGCGTGCTGCAGTTGCTGCTCGGCAACGTCGGTCGTCCCGGCGGCGGCATCCAGGCACTGCGCGGGCACGCCAGCATCCAGGGCTCCAGCGACATCCCCACGCTCTTCAACCTGCTGCCCGGCTACCTGCCCATGCCCTACGCGCACCACCAGCAGACCCTCGAGACGTTCATCGAGGCCGACCGCGCGCGGAAGGGCTTCTGGGCCAACATGGAGGCCTATCTCGTGAGCCTCCTCAAGGCGTACTGGGGCGACAAAGCGACAAAGGACAACGACTTCTGCTTCGGCTACCTGCCGAAGCTGACCGGCAGCCACTCCACCTACGACACGGTGATGGAGCAGCTCGCGGGGCGCTGCAAGGGTTACTTCCTGATGGGTGAGAACCCGGCGGTCGGGTCGGCCAACGCGAAGATGCAGCGGCTCGGCATGGCGAACCTGGAATGGCTGGTGGTGCGGGACTTCTCGCTCACCGAGAGCGCCACCTGGTGGCAGGACGGCCCCGAGGTCGACACCGGCGAGCTGACCTGCGAGGACAACGCGACCGAGGTGTTCTTCTTCCCCGCCGCCGCGCACACCGAGAAGGACGGCAGCTTCACCAACACGAACCGGTGGCTGCAGTGGCACCACGCCGCGGTCCTGCCGGAGGGCGACGCCCGCAGCGACCTGTGGTTCATGTACCACCTCGGCCGGAAGATCCGCGCGAAGCTCGCCGACAGCACCGACCCGATCGACCGGCCGGTGCTGGACCTCACGTGGGACTACCCGGTCGAGGGCCCGCTCGCCGAACCGTCGGCGGCGGCCGTGCTCGCGGAGATCAACGGGCACGACGCCGACGGGAAACCGTTGTCCGCCTACACACAGCTGAAGGCGGACGGCTCGACCGCGTGCGGCTGCTGGATCTACTGCGGCGTGTACGCCGACGGCGTGAACCAGGCCGCGCGCCGCAAGCCGTGGACCGAGCAGGACTGGATCGCCGCCGAATGGGCGTGGGCGTGGCCCGCGAACCGGCGCATCCTGTACAACCGCGCGTCGGCACGGCCGGACGGCACACCGTGGAGCGAACGCAAGAAGCTCGTGTGGTGGGACGCCGCGCGAGGCAGGTGGACCGGCCGGGACGTGCCGGACTTCGAGCCGGAGAAGGCGCCGGGCTACCGGCCGGCCGAAGGCGCGTCCGGCGTCGCGGCTCTGTCCGGTGTGGACCCGTTCATCATGCAGGCCGACGGCAAGGGCTGGCTGTACGCGCCCGCCGGCGTGCTGGACGGGCCGATGCCGACGCACTACGAACCGCAGGACTCGCCGTTCCCCAACGCGTTGTACAGCCAGCAGCGCAACCCGGCGCGGATCCTGTTCCCGCACGAGCACAACCGGTACCAGCCGAGCGGTGACGACCCGGGCAGCCAGGTCTACCCGTACGTGGTGACCACGTACCGGCTGACCGAGCACTTCACGGCGGGCGGCATGTCCCGGTGGACGCCGTACCTCGCCGAGCTGCAACCGGAGATGTTCTGCGAGATCTCGCCGGAGCTGGCGGCCGCGAAGGGGCTCGAGAACCGTGGCTGGGCCACGATCGTGACAGCACGCGGCGCGATCGAGGCGCGGGTGCTCGTCACCGACAGGATGACCCCGCTCCGGGTGCAGGGCCGGGTGGTCGAGCAGATCGGGTTGCCGTACCACTGGGGTCCCAACGGGATGGCGACCGGCGACGCGGCCAACGAGCTGTCGGCGATCACGCTCGACCCCAGCTCGCACATCCAGGAGGTCAAGACGTTCAGTGCCGACATCCGGCCAGGGCGGCGGCCACGCGGTGCCGCGCTGCCTGAGCTGGTGCGGTCCTACCAGGACAAGGCGGGCGTCACGGAGCGCACGGGGACGGAGGTGTGAGGCGATGACGGACACGCGGGACACCCAGCCCCGGATGGGGTTCTTCACCGACACGAGCGTGTGCATCGGCTGCAAGGCCTGCGAGGTGGCGTGCAAGGAGTGGAACGCCGTCCCCGGCCCGGCCGGCTCGGCCGGACTGAACTTCACCGGCGACTCCTACGACAACACCGGTGGCCTCGGCGCGGACACGTGGCGGCACGTCGCGTTCATCGAGCAGCGCACACCACCGGGCGGCCAGGAGAACATCGGGTCCACTGTGGACCTGGGGATGCCGGGAATGCCCGGCGAGCACGACCGGTCGGAGTTCCGCTGGCTGATGGCGTCGGACGTGTGCAAGCACTGCACGCACGCCGCGTGCCTGGACGTGTGCCCGACGGGTGCGTTGTTCCGCACCGAGTTCGGCACGGTCGTCGTGCAGGAGGACATCTGCAACGGCTGCGGGTACTGCGTGCCCGCGTGCCCGTACGGGGTGATCGACCAGCGCGAGGACGACGGGCGGGTCTGGAAGTGCACGATGTGCTACGACCGGCTCGGCGCGGGCCAGGAACCGGCGTGCGCCAAGGCGTGCCCGACGGACTCCATCCAGTTCGGTGAGCTGGACGTGCTGCGGGCACGGGCCGACGAGCGGCTGGCACAGCTGCACGAGGCGGGCGTCGGCGACGCGCGGCTGTACGGCCGCGACCCGGCCGACGGTGTCGGCGGCAACGGCGCGTTCTTCCTGCTGCTGGACGAGCCGGAGGTGTACGGCCTGCCGCCCGCGCCGGTGGTGACGACCCGCGACCTGCCTGCGATGTGGCGTCGCGCGGGCGCCGCGGCGGCGACCCTGCTGGTCGGCCTGGCGGCCACGTTCCTCGGGAGGAAGCGATGACCGACGTCCGCGCCGACGCGACCGCACCCCCGGACCGCACCGCGGTCACCGGCCGGCGCCGCCGTGGCCGCCGTGGCCGCGGCGAACAGCCGATGGTGCCGGACGCGTCGTTCCAGTCCTACTACGGCAGGCCGGTGCTGAAGAAACCGACGTGGGAGGCCCGCGACATCGCGGGGTACCTCTTCCTCGGCGGCCTGGCCGGCGCGTCGTCGGTGCTGGCGGCGGGCGCGCAGCTCACGAACCGGCCGGGGCTGGCCCGCGGCGCGAAGACCGGTGCGCTCGTGGGGATCTCGGGGTCGCTGTTCGCGCTGGTGCACGACCTGGGCCGCCCGGCACGGTTCCTGTACATGCTGCGCATGGTCAAACCGACGTCGCCGATGAGCATCGGCACGTGGCTCCTCATGGCGTACGGCCCGGCCGCAGGCGCGGCGGCGGTGTCCGAGTGGACGGGCGTCATGCCCCGCGCGGGGCGCGCCGCGGCACTGGCCGCGGGCGTGGTGGGCCCGGCGGTGGCGGCGTACACGGCGCCGCTGATGGCGAACACGGCAGTCCCGGCGTGGCATGGCGGACATCGGGAACTGCCGTTCGTGTTCGTCGGCTCGGCGGCCGCCGCGGCGGGTGGCCTGGGCATGGTGACGGCACCCGTGTCGGAAGCGGGCCCAGCCCGGCGGGCGGCCGTACTGGGCGCCGCACTGGAGGTGGCGGCCGCGAAACGCATGGCACGCGGCATGGGCCTGGCCGCCGAACCACTGCACACCGGCCGAGGGGGCAGCCTCATGAAGGCGGCCGAGATCCTCACGGTCGCCGGCGCGGTGGCCGGCGGCGTACTCGGCCGCAGGTCCCGCACGGCGGCGGTCCTGGGCGGCCTGGCGAGCCTGGCGGGTTCGGCGTGCACGCGGTTCGGCGTCTTCCATGCGGGCGTCCAGTCCGCCGAGGACCCGAAGTACACCGTCCGGCCACAGCGCGAACGGCTCAGGGACCAGTAGCGACCGGAACGCTGATCTTGTGCTCCCTGAGCCCGAGATCGGCGCGCGCACAACGGAAGAACTCGCCCCGCGCCTCGTTGTGGGCGGTGAACACGGCGACCACGTCGTGGTCGTCGGCCGGTCCGCCGCGGGCGATCTTCTCCAGCCGCCACGCGACCTGGTGCCAGGCGCGGCCCGCCTCGATCACGGAGTTGCTCCCCAGCAGCTGGATGCTCTCCCACTTCACCGACCGCTCGTGCTCCGCCTCCGCCAGCTGGGCGAGCCCGGTCTCCGGATCGAGCGGTTGCCCGCCGGCGGGCAGCCCGCGGAACGCCACCATGCGGGACGAGACGTGGACGCAGTTCTTCACCGCGTTGGCGTAGTCGATGTAGGAGTTCACCCGCCGGTCGTCCCAGCGCGCCTCCTGGGCCCGCCGCCACCGGGTCCGTTCGTTCAGCGCCGTGACGGAGTAGGTCGCCGCGGCACCGAGGACGACACCGAGCAACGTGAACAGCTGGCTCATCCAGCGCACCTCCCGATGATCACTGTCGCCGCGAGGTCGTCGTCCGTTGCCACTTCCGGCGTGAGACCGGCCACGTGCAGCAGATCCACCGCCGCCGGGGTCTGGTGGGCGCTCATCTCGAACAGGAGGTGGCCGCCCGGCGCGAGCCACTCCCCGGCCCCCGCGACCACCCGGCGCAGCACGTCCAGCCCGTCCGCGCCGCCGTCCAGCGCCACCAGTGGTTCGTACACGCGGGCCTCCGGCGGCAGCATGGCCACCTCATCCGACGGCACGTACGGCACGTTCACCACCAGCACGTCGACCCGGCCCCGGAGCCGGTGCGGCAGGGCGTCGTAGAGATCCCCCTCGTACACCGCGCCGTGGACGTTGCGGCGCGCGCACCGGACCGCCGCCGGTTCGATGTCGGCGGCGGACAGGTCCACGTCCGGCACGGCCACGGCGATCGCCGCCGCCACCGCACCGGAGCCGCAGCACAGGTCCACCACCGCCGCGCCCGGGCGGGCGCGGCGGATCGCTTGCCGGGCAAGGAACTCCGTGCGCCGCCGGGGGACGAACACGCCCGGGTCGACGGCGATGCGCAGGCCGAGGAACGCGGCCCAGCCGAGCACGTGTTCCAGCGGTACCCCGGCCGCACGCCGGGCGGCCATCGTGGCGAGTTCGAGTGGGGTGCCTGCCGCTTCGAGGAGCAGCCGGGCCTCGTCCTCCGCGAACACGCAGCCCGCGGCGCGCAGCCGTGCGACGAGGTCAGTACTGAGATCAGAGGTCATGAGCGCCTTTCGCAATGGGCGCTCCCCCGGCTCTCCTAGGCCGTACGAGGTGAGAGCACCCAGCCAGCAACAGCGTTGATGGGACTCACCTCCCTGGGTCGAGCGGACGCGTCAACACTACCTCCCCGCGAGCCGGGCGAGGAATCCCCTCAGTCGATCTCGTGTGGACGGTGCGCTCCACAGCTGCTCGACGCCCGGATCGTCCTGTTCGCGCCGGGCCGCGATCCGCTCGTGCGCAGGCGCGTGCAGTTGCCGCTTCGCGAGCGCGTACACCTCGGGCGGTGCTGCCGTGAGCGCCGTCGCACGGGCGAGCGCATCGGGCAGCAGGTCATCGGACATGTCGACCAGCCCGATCCGGTGCGCCTCCTCGCGCGGCAACCGTTCCGCCGCCAGCACGAGCCGGCCGACGGCCGGGCCCACGGCGTGCCGCATGACCTCCAGCGGCACGGTCGGGAACGGCACCCCGGCCGCCAGCTCGGTCAGCCCGATGGTGCCGCCGGACATCAGCCGCACGTCGCACGCCGCCGCCAGCACACAGCCACCGGCGAGCGCGTGCCCGTTGACGGCGGCGACGACCGGGCGCGGGTGGTCGAACAGCGCCAGCACGGCGGTGCTCAGCGCGGGCAGGAACTCCGCGACGTACGGCGGCCCGCCGTCGCCGATCCGCTTCAGGTCGACCCCGGCGGAGAAGCAGCCGCCCGCGCCGGTGAGCACGACCGCGGCCGCGTCGGCGACCCCGGCCAGCGCACCGGGGAGCGCGGTGAGCAGCTCCAGGTCGAGCGCGTTGACCGGGCCGTGGGACAGGGTGAGGACGGCGGTGTCGCCGTGTTCTGTGGTCTCGAGCACGAGGTCAGCATGCCCTTTCGGGCAGCTTTTGGTGCGACGGATGGCGGTACGGCCACACAGGGGAAAGTCGTAAGGTTTCCTCGCTTCGGGGGCTCCTTGTCGATGCACGTCGTACGTACTGACCCCGGAGGTCATCCGTGAGTGAACGCACTGACACCGAGCTGGTGGCCGGTGTGCTCGCGGGCGACCGGGAGGCGTTCGCCGCGGTCTACGACCGCTACGCCAACCGGTTGCACGATTTCTGCTGGTCAGTGCTCCGCGACCGTGACGAGGCCGCGGACGCCGTCCAGGACACCTTCGTCCTCGCCGTCGAACGCCTCGTGCAGCTCAACGACCCGGAACGGCTCCGGCCCTGGCTGTACGCCATCGCACGCAGCGTGGCGTTGCGCAGGGTCCGGGTCCGCGGCCGCGTCGTGCTCGACGAGGTGGAGGACATGGCGGACACCGACCCGGGGCCGCACCGCGCGGCAGAACAACAGGCGCTGGCCGACCTCGTGTGGTCGGCGGCCGCGGGCCTGTCCGAGCGCGACCGCGCACTGCTCGACCTGCACCTGCGCCAGGGCCTGGACGGCGCGGAGCTCGGCGAGGCCATGGGTGTCAGCGCCAACCACGCGTACGTGCTGCTCACCCGGCTCCGCGACCAGGTGGAACGGTCGCTCGGCGCGCTGCTCATCGCCCGCCTCGGCCGCAGGGACTGCACCGAGCTCGACACCCTCCTCGCCGACTGGGACGGCCGCTTCTCCCCGCTCATGCGCAAACGCGTCGCCCGGCACGTCGACGCGTGCGAGGTCTGCTCGGAGCGGCGACGGGTGGCGGTCAGCCCGCTGGCCCTGCTCGCCGGGGTGCCGCTGCTGCCCGCGCCGCTGTTCCTCAAGGACCGCGTGATGGCCGAGGTACAGCTCGTGTCCTCGGACCGGACCGTCGTGACGCCCATGGCCCCTCGGCCACCGAAGTCCCGCCGCGGGCGCGTGGTCGCCGCGGGGGTCGCGGTGCTGGCACTGCTGGCCGCCGGTTCCGTGGTCGCGTACTGGCGCAGTGGCGAGCCCCTCGAAGGCGAGCCACTGGCACTCGAGAACACGGTCCCGTCCACGACCACGTCCGGCGACCGCACCACGACCACCACGGCGGCCTCCACAGCCCCCACGACCACCACGACGACGACGCCCATCACCACGACAACGACTACCACGCGGCGCACCACCACGACAACGACGAACGTGGCTCAGCCTCCGCCCGTGCCACCGGATCCGCCTGAGCCGCCGGAGCCACCCCGCGACACCACGCAGCCGGTGGTCGGCAGCGCCGCCGCGGGCGGCGACATCTACGTCATCCAGTGCGGGCAGCCGACCACGACCTCGATCACCGCGTCCGCCACCGACAACGTCGGCGTCACCACGATGATGTTGCGCTGGACGGACCCGGCCGGTGTGCCCGGCAGCACGGCGATGCAGTTCATCCGCGGTGCGTGGCGGGCCACTCTGGGCCCGTTCTCGAACTCCGGCGACGTGCCGTGGACGGTCACGGCTTCCGACGCGGAGGGCAACACCGGCAGCCGCTCCGGTGAGACCGCCGTGTACTGCCCTGTCATCGGGTGATGGTCCCTTCGTAACACTCGGTGCGATGAAGGACCCCTTCGTTGCGCTCAACGCCATGAAGGACCCCTTCATCGCTGCCGACGTGATGAAGGGGTCCTTCATGAGATCGGCAACGCCTCGTCATCGGCCCCAAAAAAGTTCTCCGGAAAAGTTGTAAGGCCTTCCCACCTCCTCGGCTCATACCTGGCGACACACCGTCAACCAGGAGGAACCGATGAAGAAGACCGTGCTGACGACCGCGATCCTGTTGGGCACGCTGCTGTCCGGTGCCGGAGTGGCGGTCGCCGCGCCGCCGTTCGGGGGGCCGACCGACATCGTGGCGCCGACCGCGACGACAGAGCCCGATCCGGAGCCGTGCAAGCCGATCACCTGCGAGATCACGCTGCCGACGCCGGACGAGCTGCCCACCGACGTCGCGAACCCGACCGAGAACCCGGACCCGGACCCGACCTTCCCGACCGGGCCGACGGACATCGCGAACCCCACGGAGAACCCGGACCCGACCGACCCGCCGGAGCCCACTGAGCCGCCGGTCACCACGACGACCCCGGTGCCCCCGGTCGAGCAGCCGAAGAACCCGCCGTCGGGCGTGCCGACCCCGAACCGCATCGACACCGGTGCGGGTCCGGCCGACCCGGTGGACTGGTGGCTGATCGCGCTGCCCGCGCTGGCGCTGCTCGGTCTCGCGGCGACCGGTGCGTGGCTGGTGATCCAGCGCAGCGAACGGCGTTCGTGATGAAGGTCGTGACCTGGGTGGCGGCCGTGCTGGTCGCGGTCGTCGCCGTCGTACTCGTCGGCACGCAGCTGCGCGAGGTGTCGACGGCGGCGACCGCCCCACCCGTGACGACCCCGCCGCCCGCCGATCCCGGCGACCCGCTGCGGGTCACCATCCCGGCGATCGGCGTGGACGCGGCGCTGGTGCCGGTCGGGCTGAAGCCGGACGGTGCGGTGCAGACGCCGGACTTCGGGCTCGCCGCGTGGTACTCGCCGGGCCCGCGCCCCGGCGAGGCGGGGCCGTCGGTCGTGCTCGCGCACGTGGACTCGGCGGCGAACGGGCCGGACGTGTTCTTCCGGCTGAACGAACTGGCGGCGGGCGACGAGGTGGTCGTCCACTACCGCACGAGCGCGGTGACGTTCGTCGTCACCGGCAAGGAGCAGACCGCGAAGACCGCGCTGCCCACGGAAAAGATCTGGAACGGCGCGAGCGCGCCGGTCCTCCGGCTCATCACCTGCGGCGGCGGGTTCGACCGTGCCGCGCGCAGCTACCTCGACAACGTCATCGTCTACGCCGACCAGCTCGGCTGATGTGGGGAGACAGCAATGATGGCAACCACCCGCACCCAGGTCCTGGTCCGCGCGACCGACCCGATCCTGCAGAACGGGGTGTCCGCGGCACTGCGCACCCGCCAGGAGGTCTGGCTCGCCGGTGACGACGCCGACCCGGCGGCGACGGTCGCGCTGGTCGCCGCCGACCGGTTCGACGAGCGCGCCGCGCAGCTGCTGCGCGTGTTGCAGGGCGGCGGTTTCACCCGGATCGTCCTGGTTTCCGGCGAGATGGCCGAGGCCGAGATCCTGACGGCCATCGAGGCCGGCGTGTGCGCGGTCGCGCGCCGCGCGGAAGCGACGCCCGAGGTGTTGGTGCGCCTGGTCAAGGCGGCGGAGGCCGGTGAGGGTGCGCTGCCGCCGGACCTGCTGGGGCGGCTGCTGAACCGGGTGTCGCGGCTGCAGCGGCACGTGCTCGAGCCGCGTGGGCTGCAGCTCGCGGGCATCACGAACCGCGAGGGGGAGGTGCTGCGGCTGGTGGCGTCCGGGCTGTCGACGCAGGAGATCGCGGAGAAGCTCTGCTACTCGCAGCGCACGGTGAAGAGCATCATCCACGACGTCACGAACCGGTTCCAGCTGAAGAACCGGGCGCACGCGGTGGCGTACGCCCTGAAGGAGGGCCTGATCTAGGGGCTTGTGTTCATTGTGGTCACTGTAAGTGTGACGAAGCCGCGTGTACGCTCCCCCGCAACCCTTCTGCGCAGGTCAGAACGATGCGGGGGATACCCGGTGGTAACCGGCCGACACGCCGGTGTGAAGGTGTTGCGCGATGGCAGTAATCTGCTGCCTGCGTGGACGTTGCTCCACGCGGGGTTTCGCGGCAAGATCACCGGGTCTCCCGAGGTTGGGAAGTGAAGGAATCCGTGCGCGATCAGACGGTGCAGGTGGACGACCTGAAACTCGTCGCGCTGCCGAGCGCCGTGAACTGCGCCGACCTCTTCGTGCGGTTCACGCTCACGGAGTGGCGCGTCGAGTCGATGGTGACTGAGGTACGGCGCACCGCGGAGGCGCTGGTCAGGGCGGTGGTGGGCGACGCGAAGCCCACCTCGACACCGACCATGCTGCTCTTCCGGCTGCGCCTGTCCGGCAGCTCCTTGGCGGTCGAGATCGAGGACGACCGCGCCACTCCGGCCCTCGACGTGCCGAGATCACTGGCGGGCGCGAACAGCGGCGCACAGCTCCTGTCGACGGGTAAGCAGCTGCTGTGGTGCGAGGTCCCGCTGCCTCAGGGCATGGATGCGACGGTCGTCCCGCTCCCCCGGCGCGGCACCACCCGCGCCGCGGCGGCCGCCGCGCCACCACCAGCGGAGATCGCCTCGGCGGACGACCTGTCCCCGGACGTCATGGAACGCATCCTGAAGGGCCTGCGCCGCGACCACGGCGACCCGCCGATGCGCATCTGAGCACTGCGGGCGACACGCGGGTTGTGCTGGGCGAACACGCGGGTTGTGCGCCGCCTACAGGGGCGGTCCCGGCGCACTAGGGTGGCCTTGTGACCATGCTTGCCGGGCGGTTGAACGCTGAAGCCGGGACGTTCGAGATGAAGCAGGTGCCGGTGCCGGAGCCGGGTCCCGGCGAGGTGCGCATCCGCGTCCGCGCCGCCGGTGTCTGCCTCTCCGACGTGCACCTCATCGACGGCAGCCTGAAACCGGCGTTCCCGTCGGGCGAGGAAGTGACGCTGGGGCACGAGGTCGCGGGCGAGATCGACGTCGTCGGACCGGACGTACCGGACACGTGGCAGCCCGGCGCCAGGGTCACGCTCGCGGCCGGTGAGCGGTGCGGCGTGTGTCCACAGTGCACCCGGTTCCGCGAGCCGTGCCTCGCCGTGCGCACTCGCGGCGTCGACTACGACGGCGGCTGGGCCGAGTACGCCACCGCGACCCACCACACGCTCGTCGCGATCCCCGACTCGCTTCCCTTCGAACAGGCCGCGATCGTGCCCGACGCGGTGTCCACGCCATGGGGCGCGGTCGCGGGCACCGGGCGCGCCGAACCCGGGCGTCCGGCGGGCGTGTGGGGTGTCGGCGGGCTGGGCGCGCACGCCGTGCAGTTGCTGCGGCTGCTGGGCGCGGCCCCGATCGTCGCGGTCGATCCGCTCGAGTCGGCACGCGGCAGGGCGCTGGAGTTCGGCGCGGACTTCGCGTTCGACCCCGCCGATCCCGAGTTCGGCGACAAGGTGCTCGCCGCCACCGGCGGGAACGGGCTCGACGTCGCCTACGACATGGCGGGTGTCGCCGCGGTCCGCGGCCAGGCGCTGAAAACCCTGGCCAGGAAAGGCAGGCTGGTGCTCGTCGGGCTCACCCCGGAGCCACTGGCCGTGAAGAACAGCATCGCGCTGAGCGTCCGCGGGCTGCAGGTGCTCGGCCACTACGGCTCGGCGTCCGGCGACGTGGAACGGCTCATCGACCTCACCCGCCACGGCCGCCTCGACCTGTCCCGGTCGATCAGCGGCACCATGCCGCTCGCCGAGGCACCCGCCGCCGTGCGGGCCCTCACCGACAAGACCGGCGACCCGATCCGGTTGATCCTGGTGCCATGACCGGCTTCGCAGCGCACACCGGCGACCTCTACGGGTTCGAGGAGCAGCTCTCCGACGCGGAACGCGCGATCGTCCTGCGGGTGCGGGAGTTCCTGCAGGCCGAGGTCGCGCCGATCGCCACCGAGTACTGGGAGCGCGCCGAGTTCCCGTTCCAGGTCATCGACGGTTTCCGCGCCCTCGACACCGCGGGCCTGATGTACGACGGGATGGCCGCGCACCGCGGCACCCGCCTGCTGACCGGGTTCATCGCGCTGGAGATCGGCCGCGTCGACCCGTCCATGAACACCTTCTACGGCGTCCACACCGGACTCGCCATGGGCAGCGTCGACCGCTGCGGCTCACCGGAGCAGCGCGAGCGGTGGCTGCCTGCCATGGCACGCATGGAGAAGATCGGCGCGTTCGCGCTGACCGAGCCGCACGGCGGGTCCGACGTGGCAGGTGGCCTGGAGACCACGGCCCGCCGCGACGGCGACACGTGGCTGCTCAACGGCGCGAAGCGGTGGATCGGCAACGCCACGTTCGCCGACCTCGTCGTCGTCTGGGCCCGCGACGAAGAAGACGACCAGGTCAAGGGGTTCGTCGTCGAGAAGGGCACGCCCGGCTTCACCGCCACGAAGATCGGGGGCAAGGTCGCGCTGCGGACCGTGCAGAACGCGGACATCGTCCTGGCCGACTGCGTGGTGCCGGAGGAGAACCGGCTGCGGCGCGCGAACTCGTTCCGCGACACCGGCGACGTGCTGCGCCAGACCCGCGGCGGGGTCGCGTGGGGCGCGGTCGGCTGCATGATGGGTGCCTACGAGGCCGCGCTGCGCTACGCGGGCGAGCGGGTGCAGTTCGGCAGGCCCATCGCGGGTTTCCAGCTGGTGCAGGACCACCTGGCGACGATGCTCGGCAACGTGACGTCGTCGCTCGCGATGGTCGTCGGCCTGGCCGGCCTGCAGGACCGCGGCGTCAACAAGGACGAGCACGCCGCGCTCGCGAAGTCGGTGGTGTCCACGCGGATGCGCGAGACGGTGGCGCTCGCGCGGGAAGTGCTGGGCGGCAACGGGATCCTGCTGGAGAACGACGTGGCGCGGTACATGGCCGACGCGGAGGCGCTGTACTCCTACGAGGGCACCAGGGAGATCAACCAGCTGATCGTCGGCCGCGCGGTCACGGGGTTGAGCGCGTTCGTTCGCTGACGACGACACGGCGTGCCAGTTCCACGCGGGAGCGCACCCCGAGCGTGGTGAAGATGTTGCGCAGGTGGTGGTCCACGGTCCGGTGGCTGATCACGAGGCGCCGCGCGATCTCCTTGTTCGTCTCCCCGGCCGCGACGAGCCGCGTGATCGCCGCCTGCTGCGGGGTGAGCCCGGCGAGCGACTGGTGCGGCGCGGCGACGGTCTCGCCGGTGGCCCGCAGGCCCGCACGGGCACGTTCGACGTACCTCGGCGCGCCCACGTTCTCGAAGCCCCGCAAGGCGTCGCGGAACTGGTCGCGTGCGTCGCGGGTGCGCCGGTGGCGGCGCAGGAGCGTCGCGTAGGCGAGCTGGGTGCGGGCCAGCTCCATGCCGCTGCCCGCGCGCCGGTGGCAGTCGATCGCTCGGCGGAAGTGGAACTCCGCCTCGGCGGTGTCCGATGTGGTCAGCGCGTGGCAGCGGTGGGACAGCGCCAGCCAGGTCGGGCTGCCACCGGTACGCGTCCAGCGGTCGAAGATGTCGAGCGCCGCCCGCGCGCGCTCCGGGCGCGCCACGAGCACCGCCGCCTCGACGAGCTGCGGCGTGGCGAGGACCCGGATCGCGGGCTGGTCCCCCGCCACGCCCGCGGCGAGGTCCTCGAGCCTGCCGAGCGCGTCGTCGGGCCGGTCCTCGGCGAGGTCGAGGCAGGCGTGCGCCCACGCGGCCACGGCGGCCGGCCTGCCCAGCCCGCGCTCGGCGATGCCGCCCGCCGCCTCGTCCAGTTCCGCTGCCCGGTCGCCGAGTAGCGCGGCGGCGAGCCCGAGCAGCGTCAGGTGCTCCATGCGCAGGTTGTGCGGCGCGGACAGCCCGTCCCGGGACGCCGCTTTGGCGCAGGGGATCCGGTCGAGCACGATGGCGGACAGGGAGAAGAACACCAGCGCCCACGGCAGCTCCGCGTGCCGCTTCCCGAGCCGGGCCCGGCCGACCGCGGCGGCCGCGCACTCGTGGGCCTGCTCGACGTGACCGCGCGCGAAGGCGGCCTCGGCGGCCCAGACCGCACCGGCCACGTCGGTGGCCGCCATGCCCCGCCGCACGGTCTCGTCGAGCGGCTCCGCCGCGTCGTCGTGCCGTCCGGCGAAGATCGCGGTGAACCCGCGGAAGTGCGCGTCGACCAGGCCGCCCCCGCCAGCCAGCTCGAGGCCGAGCCTGCGGTAGCCGCGCAGGTCACCACCCAGCCTGCGCGCCTCGCCTGCCAACAGCAGCGCGGGCGCCGGGTCGGGCAGCAACGCCGCGGCCGTGGTCAGCTCGTGGGTGGCGACGGCCGGGTCGCCGTCGCGCAGCTCGATCTCCCCGTGCCGCAACGCGACCTCACCCGGCCGGGTGTCCACCCGGGACAGCAGCAGCCGCGCCCAGCCCGGCCTGCCCGCCTGCCACGCCGCGTCGACCGCGGCCAGCAGCCGGGTGGCCCGCAACGCCGGGTCGGCGGTCAGCGCCGCCGCCCGTTCCAGCTGCCGGGCGGCCGTCGCGTGGTCGGCGGCCGGGGCGGCCGCCAGCTCGTCGGCCAGTGTCGCGGACTGGGTCGCGGTCGCCATCGCGCGGTGCCACGTGCGGTCCGGCCCCTCCAGCGTGGACGCCAGGTGTGCGTGCGCGGCCCTGCGGTCGGCGAGCGAGGCCGCCGCGTACCACGTCGACCGGGTCGCCCTGCTCATGTCGGCGGGTGCCTCGGCGGCGTTCGCCAGCAGCCGGATCCGGTCCGCCTCGGACAGTTCCGCGAGCCGTGCGGCGTATCGGGACAGCCGCGACACGAGGACCGGCGACACCGGTTCCCGGCCGGCCGCCTGCGCCGCGGTCAGCGACTCCGCGAGTGCCACCAGGTCCGCCGGGTTGCCACCACCCAGCTCGACCAGCTGTGGCCGCACCCCGGCCGGCACCCCGCGGTCGCGCAGCAGCGCGTCCGCCGCGTCGTCGGTCAACGGGGTCAGCTCCACCGACTCGAACAGCTCGGACGGGGTCCTGGACGCCAGGACGACACCCACCGGGTGCCCCGCGAGCCGCCGGGCGGCGAACGCCAGCGCGGCACGGGATTCCTCGTCGAGCCACTGTGCGTCGTCCACCCAGCACAGCGTCGGCATCGACACCGTCGTCAGCATGCGGTGGACCGCGGGACCGTCCACCACCGCGGCACCGAACATCCGTTGCAGCGCGGCGAACGGCAGCGCACGTTCCGCCAGCAGGCCCGGCACACCGAGGACGCGGGTGCCCGTCGCGGCACGCAGGGCCGTCAGCAGCGCCGACTTGCCGAGCCCTTCCGCGCCGCGCACCAGCACCGCGCCGCCGACCACCGACCGCAGCCCGCCGAGCACGGCATCCCTGCCACGCAGCGGGTAGGCGGTCACGACAACCGGCTCCGCAGCTCGCGTTTGAGCACCTTCCCCGCCGCGGACACCGGGATCTGGTCGACGAAGACGACGTCCCGCAAACGCTTGTACGCGACCACCTGCTCGTTCACCACGGACATCAGGGAGTCCGCGGTGACCGCCTCGGACGCGGGCACCACGAACGCGACCGGCAGCTCACCGACGGACGGGTCCGGCTTGCCGACGACGGCCGCCGCGAGCACCCCCGGCTGTGCGGCCAGGATCTCCTCCAGCTCACGCGGGTAGACGTTGTAGCCCTTGTACAGCAGCATGTCCTTCATGCGGTCGACGATGGACAGGTAGCCGTCCTCGTCGAGCACGCCGACGTCACCGGTGTGCAGCCAGCCGTCCCTGATCACCTCGGCGGTCGCGTCGGGCCGGTTGTGATAGCCCGCCATGACCTGCGGGCCCTTGACGCAGACCTCGCCGCGCTCGCCGGCCGGCACCTCGGCGCCGGCCGAGTCGAGGATCCGCACCCGCGTGTCGAAGGTCGGCACGCCGACGGTGCCCACCTTCCGCACACCCGACCGGTGCACCGGGCCCAGCGTGGCGCCCATGGTGACCTCGGTGAGCCCGTAGCCCTCGGTCACCACGGCATCCGGTGCCAGCGCACGCATCCGGTTGATCATCTCGAGCGGCATCGGGGCGGCACCGGACGAGATCGTCCTGACGGTCGTCAGGTCGGTGGTGGCGATCGCCGGGTGGTTCAGCAGCGCCGCGAACAACGCGGGTGCGCCACCGATCGACGTGATCCGCAGCCGTTCGGCGTCGGCGAGGTAGGCACCAGGGTCGAGCCGGTCGTGCAGCACGGTCGTGTAACCCAGCAGCAGCAGGGCGTTCAGCCCGGCGATGGTGCCCATCGCGTGGAACCACGGCGTCAGGTTGATCGCGACCGACGTGCCGAGGCGGCTCGGGTACTCGTCCTCGGAGGCGACCTGGTCGAGCACGACACCGC
Source organism: Actinophytocola algeriensis (assembly GCF_014203735.1). GTDB lineage: Bacteria > Actinomycetota > Actinomycetes > Mycobacteriales > Pseudonocardiaceae > Actinophytocola > Actinophytocola algeriensis. The sequence continues at coordinate 562,620 of NZ_JACHJQ010000006.1, forward strand.
CGTCCGCGTCGAGCGCGGGCACCGAACCGGATCCCCAGCACGCGTACTGCAGCGTGTTCACCACGACGTTGCGGTGCGGCAGGCGCACGCCCTTCGACTCGCCGGTCGTGCCGCCGGTGTAGGCGAGGTGCGCGAGGTCGCCGTACACGTCGATGTCGACGACCGGTGGCGCCGCCGGCTGTCCCGTGCACAACCCCGGCACGTCCGAGGGGCTCAGGGTCAGCACCGCGCCGGCGTCCGCGATCTGTTTGGCGGCGGCGGGTTCCGGCAGCAGCGGGTTCACCGGCACGAACACCGCGCCCGCGAGCAACGTGCCGTAGTAGGCGACCGGGTACTCCAGGCAGTTCGGCATCCGCAGCGCCACCCGGTCACCGGGCCGGACACCGCGCGCGAGGAGCCCGTGCGCGGCCTGCGCCGCCCGCTCACCCAGTTGGCGGTAGGTCACGGCCTCGGCGCCGCGGGAGAAGGCGACCCGGTCGCCGTAGCGGCGCGCCGCGCCCGCGAGGATGGCGCCGGCCGCGACTTCGGGATATACGAGCGATCCCGGGAGCCCGGGTGGCCAACTGACGTCCGTCCGGACGGGCATCGGCGCCTCCTTCGGTCACCCATGATGAAACACCGTGTACTTGTGTTTCACAAGGGGGTCGTCGGCACCCGGCCCTCCACCAGCGCCGCGAGCAGCGTCGACGCGGCCCCGAGGTCGGGTGCCCGCGAGGCGAGCACGTCGGAGTACAGGAAGGCTTCACCGAGCCGGACGATGGCGTAACACAGGCTTTCCAGGCTCACCGCCGGCACGAACCCGCCGTCCTCGACGTCGCGGCGCAACAGGTCGACATGTGCCGCCATCACCCTCGGCTGCACCCGGCCGTGCGGGTCGGTGAGGATCCGGATGGCGACGGTCGGCTCCTCGTCGAGGAACCGCCGGAACCCCTTGTTGCCCGCGATGGCCGAGCGGTACTCCCGCATCACGGCGAGGCACCGCAGCTCACCGTCGGCATCGCGCACAGCGGATCCCTCGGTCCGCTCCCACGTCCGGACCGCGGCCGCCATGGTGTGGTCGGCGAGGTACCAGAGCGCCTCGCCGAGCAGGTCCTCCCGGTTGCCGACACGGCGGAACAGCGTGCTGCGCGAGATGCCCAGCTCGTGGGCGAAGGTACGGGTGTCCATGCGGATGCCGCGATCGATCCAGTGCGCTGCGGAACGGACGATCTCGTCGGCGGTGGGGCTCACGACCGCCGATGGTACGTCCGCCAGGGGCACATCGTGCCGGATCCCACCACACACCGGTGATTGCACCGATGCGGCACCTGGCGTCCGTTTGCCACAGTCGGTCACCGAACGTGTTCAACGGCGAACGGAGAGGGCACATGCGAAGAGGCGCACGAATCCTGTGTGGACTGTCGGCGGTCGCGGCACTCGCGATCGCGCCGACGGCGCAGGCAGTGGACAACCCGTACGAGCGGGGCCCGGACCCCACGGAGAACAGCATCGAGGCGTCGCGAGGCCCGTTCTCGGTGTCACAGACGACGGTGTCGAGCCTGGTATCGGGCTTCGGCGGCGGCACCATCTACTACCCGACCAGCACGTCGGAGGGCACTTTCGGCGCGCTGGCCATCTCGCCGGGCTTCACCGCGAGCCAGTCCAGCATCGCGTGGCTGGGCCCACGGCTCGCGTCGCAGGGTTTCGTGGTCATCACCATCGACACGAACTCGATCTACGACCAGCCGGCGAGCCGAGGCGACCAACTGCGAGCGGCGCTGTCGTACCTGACCAGCAGCAGCACCGTCCGCTCCCGCATCGACGCCTCCCGCCTGGCGGTGGCAGGCCACTCCATGGGCGGCGGCGGTTCCCTGGAGGCGGCGCAGGACCAGCCGACCCTGCAGGCGGCCATCCCGCTCGCGCCGTGGAACTCGCAGAAGTCCTGGTCGACCCTGCGCGTGCCGACGTTCATCATCGGCGGCGAGAACGACTCGGTCGCATCGGTGTCCTCGCACGCCATCCCGTTCTACAACTCCATCCCGTCCTCCGCGGAGAAGGCGTACATGGAGATGAACGGCGCGAGCCACTTCTTCCCGAACACGTCGAACACCACGGTCGCGAAGTACATGATCTCGTGGCTGAAGCGCTTCGTGGACAACGACACCCGCTACGAGCAGTTCCTGTGCCCGGCGCCGAACGACTCGGACATCGAGGAGTACCGGAACACCTGCCCGCACGCGGCCTGACCCAACGCGCTGAGGGGCAGCGAATGCCGTGAGGGTGCGGATGGGGACGCTGGGCGTCGCTGTCCGCACCCTCACAACCACACCACGCCCAACCAGATCGACCGCAGCCGTGGCCCCTCCCGAAATCCACATGACGGGTCGGGGCGGCGGCCGGTTGGCCGCGAAAGGCGCGTTCACGGCATCCCCAGTGCCGTGAAAGGCGCGTTCAGGACGTTGAGTGCCCTGAAAGCGCCTTTCACAGCATGACCAACGCCGCGAACGCGCCTTTCACAGCACAACGGGACGTCGCGAGGGCGCGGGAGACGCCGGGGGCGCCGGGGGCAAACCCCATCCGGCGAGAACAAACCACGAACCCACCCCGGCCAACGTAAAGCAAGCAGCACTAGTTGTGCCGACAACCAGCCGAAAGGTCGTCCACAGACAAGATCAACTCCGCCCGTCGTACCCCCGTCCAGCGGCCAGCAACCCCAACATCAACTCGAACTTGTCATGCGCGTCGGCCAGACTGCGGCCGGTGATCGACTCGATCTGCTTCATCCGGTAGATCACCGTGTTCCGGTGGCAGTACAACGCCTGGGCGGCATGCGTGGGCGACCCGTCGTGGGCCAGCAGGGCAGCGAGAGTCTCCAACAGGGTGTCGGCCAGCGAAGGCGGCTGGGCCAGCAGCGGCCCGACGGTGGAAGCGACCAGCACCGGCACGACCTCGGGGCTCCCGGCCAGCAGCACCTCGGGCAACCGGTCGGCGAGCGCCACCAGCCGGTGCGCACCCCGGGGCAGGGACTCGGCGGCCCGGGAAGCCAGCTGGTAGGCGGTGGCGAACCCGGCCAACCCGTCAGCACAGGCGGCGACCCCGACCCGCCCGGCCACACACGGCGCGAGCTGGTCGCACACCTCCTGCACGGACAACCGCGACACCAGCCCGAAGTAGTTGCCCCCACGCACGTGCCAGTGCGACACCACCCCGCCCCGCTCCAACCGGTCCTCCGGCGCGCGCAACGGCTCGTCCAGCGGATCCAGGAAGGGCGCGACCACACACAGGATCGCGTCGTCGGCGCCGAGGCCCAGCTCCTCCCGCGCCTCCCTGGCGAACTCCGGGTCCGCGCCACGCCCCTCGACCAGCCCGTCGAGGAAGCTCTGCTGACGCTGCAGGTCCCGCCGCTGCAACCGCGTCGACTCCCGCCGGTAGGACTCGACGAGGATCGCGTTCTGCACGTCCAGCGCCGCCCACAGCTTCTGGCCCGCGAACAGCAGCAGGTGCTCGCCGATCTCCACCTCGTGGTCCCAGCCCTGCCGCAGCAGCGCCTCCCACAGCGTGCGGGTGCCGAGCGTGTACGCCGACAGCACCCGGTCCATCGGCACGCCCTGCCGTGCGCGGAGCCTGCCGGTCTCCCGCCAGACGTCGATCGCGCGCTGGTCCGGGTCGGGGACCCCGGCCATGGTCTGGATGCCGCGGCGGATGTGCTCGCGGGTGCTCGACCGCAGGTCGGCCTGGCGGTCCGGCCGCTGCTCCGACCAGTACGGGTCGCGGGCGAGCAGGGTCAGCGTGATGTCGTCGGCGATGGCGTCTGCCTGGCCGAGCAACGAGGCCCATGCCCGTTCGATCTCACGCTCCATGGCGGGCTCGAGCGTGGGCACTCTGACGGCGTCCATGTCGGCAGCGTTGCACGCGATTGCACAGAATGACCAGTCCGGGAGTCCGGTTCAGGTCGGTTCGCACCACTGATTTTGTGCGCCGCGCCCATGTTCTCGATCGTGCGGTGGGACCAAAGTTCTACCCACGTTGAACCCCAGCGTTGGGAGCCGTGCGTGGCAGAGACCTTCGAGATGTCCGGCGTGTCGGTGAACTTCGGCGGGCTGGTCGCGCTCTCCGACGTCTCCCTGTCCGTCGCAGCGGGCCAGGTGCTCGGCGTGATCGGGCCGAACGGGGCAGGCAAGACCACGCTGTTCAACGTGGCCTGCGGGTTCGTCCGGCCCGACACCGGCACCCTCACCTGGCGTGGTGAGGAGCTGCGCAAGCTGCGCCCCCACCAGCTCGCGGGCCTCGGCATCGCGCGCAGCCTGCAGGAGCTGGGCCTGTTCGACCGGATGACCGTCCTGGACAACGTGCTCGTCGGCGCGGACCGGCACGCGACGACCGGCTTCTGGCCCGCCCTGCTCGGCCTGCCGAGACGCGCGAAGGACGAGCGCGCGCTGCGGGACCGCGCGATGGCGGCGCTCGAGGAGTTCGACATCGCCGACGTCGCGGCGCGCTACCCGGCGAGCCTGCCCTACCCGGTCCGCAAGCGGGTCGCGCTCGCCCGCGCGCTGGTCGGCGAGCCTGACCTGCTGCTGCTCGACGAACCGGCCAGCGGGCTGTCGTCGGCCGAGATGGCCGAGATCGGCGAACTGGTGCGCGGGCTGACCGACCGCATGTCGGTGATGCTGGTCGAACACCACATGGACCTCGTGATGAGCGTGTGCGACGACATCGTGGTCCTGGACTTCGGGAAGGTGATCGCCCGCGGCGCCCCCGCCGAGATCCAGGCGGACCCGGCTGTGCAGGCGGCCTACCTCGGCGAGGACGTGGTGACCGGTGCTGACAGTCGATAACCTCTCCGCGGGCTACGGGCCGGTGCCCGCGCTCGACGACGTGAGCCTCACCGCGGGGCACGGCGAGATCACCGCGGTGCTCGGCGCGAACGGCGCGGGCAAGACCACGTTGCTGCGCACCATCTCCGGGCTGGTCCGCGCGCGGTCCGGGACCGTGTCGCTCGACGGCCGCCCGCTCACCGGCGTGTCCACCGAGGACCTGCCCGCGCTCGGGCTCGCGCACGTGCCGGAGGGCAGGGGCGTGCTCGCGGAGCTGACCGTCGAGGAGAACCTGCGGCTCGGCGCACTCGGGTCGCGGCGGAAGACGACCGCTGCCGACCTGCGCCGGATCTACGACCTGTTCCCGGTGCTCGCCGAGCGCGGGACCGGGCTCGCGCACGTGCTGTCCGGCGGCGAGCGGCAGATGCTGGTGATCGGCCGCGCGCTGCTGTCGCGGCCGAAGGTGCTGCTGCTCGACGAACCGTCGCTGGGCCTCGCGCCCAAGGTCGTCGTGCAGATCTTCGAACTGCTCCGCGGGCTCGTGCGCGACGACGGGCTGACCGTCGTGCTCGTCGAGCAGAACGCGCGGAGCGCACTGTCCATCGCGGACCACGGTGTCGTGCTCAACCTCGGCAAGGTGGTGGTGCGCGACGACGCGGCCACCCTCGCCGCGGATGACGGCCTCCGCCACGCCTATCTCGGATTCTGACAGGGGGCCTCGTGCAGCAACTGCTGACCACCGTGCTCACCGGCGTGACGCTGGGCGTGGTGTACGCCGCGTTCGCGCTGGCGCTCGTGCTGATCTGGCGGGCGACGCGGATCGTGAACTTCGCGCAGGCGCCCATGGCGATGATCACCACGTACATCGCACTGGTGCTGATCGACGCGGGCTACTCGTACTGGCTCGGGTTCGCCGCCGCCCTGCTGTCGGGTCTCGTGCTCGGCGCCGTGGTGGAACGGTTCGTGGTCCGGTTCGTGTCCGGCAAGTCCGAGATCAACGCGGTGATCCTCACGCTCGGGCTGTTCATCGTGCTGCACGCACTGGCGGCCATCGTGTTCGGCTCGCGGTACCGGTCGTTCCCGGCGCCGTTCGGGTTGCGCGGCTTCCAGATCGGCGACACGACGATCGCACTGACCGGGTTCGGGGTGTTCACGGTCGTCGCGGTCGCCGTGGTCATGGTCGGGCTCGTGCTGCTGTTCCGAGGCACCGACCTGGGGCTGCGGATGCGGGCGTCGGCGTTCAACCAGGAGGTGTCACGCCTCCTCGGCGTGAAGGTCGGGCGGATGCTGACGCTCGGCTGGGCGCTCGCCGCGCTCGTCGGCTCGCTGTCCGGGCTGCTGATCGCGGGCGGCGGCCTGGTCCACCCGTCCTACATGGACGGTGTGGTGGTGTACGGGTTCGTCGCCGCGGTGCTCGGCGGGCTCGACAGCCCGGTCGGCGCCGTGGTCGGCGGGCTCCTGCTCGGGCTGTCGCTGAGCCTGGTCAGCGGGTACGTCGGTTCGGAGCTGGTACCGCTCGCCGCGCTGGTGATCCTGATGGCGGTGCTGTTGCTCAAACCCGGCGGCCTGTTCGCGAGCGTCCGTGAGCGGAGGGTCTGACATGGTGCGCAGGCATCTGCTCCTCGCGCTCGGCGCGCTGGTGGTCGTCGTGCTCGTGCTGGAGACCACCAGCCAGTTCCGCAACGCGCAGTTCGCCGCCATGGCCTACTACGCGATCGCGGCGGCCGGCCTGACCATCCTCACCGGACTGAACGGTCAGCTGTCCCTCGGGCACGGCGCGCTGATGGCGGTGGGCGCGTACTCGACCGCGCTCATGCTGCAGTCGCGGGAGGGAACGTTGCCACTGCTGGTGATCCTGGCACTGGCGACGGTGATCACGGTGGTGGTCGGCGCGCTCGTCGGCGTCGCCGCCGCGCGGTTGCACGGGCCGTACCTGGCGGGTGCGACACTCGCGCTCGCCGTCGCCATACCGGGGATCCCGCTGTACTTCAGCGAGTGGCTCGGTGGCGAGCAGGGCCTGAACGTGCGGATGCCGGAGATCCCGGTCTGGCTCGCGGACGCGGCGTACTTCGTGACGGGCCAGGAACTGACGCAGATCAGGTATCTCGCCTACCTGGGCTGGCTCGGCGTGATCGTGGTGTTCGTGCTGCTCGCGAACCTGTCGCGGAGCCGCGTCGGCCGCAACTGGCAGGCGGTGCGGGACGACGAGGTGGCGGCCGAGCTGGCCGGCATCAACCTGGGCCGCGCGCGGGTGCAGGCGTTCGTCGTCAGCGCGGGGTGTGCTGGGCTCGCGGGCGGGCTCCTGGCGTTGTCGGCGCGACTGGCTGCGCCGAGCGGGTTCACGTTGACCTTGTCACTGCTGCTGTTGTCGGCGGTGGTGCTCGGTGGTTTGGGAAGTCTTGTCGGGGCGCTGGTCGGGGCGGCGCTGCTGACGTTCCTGCCGCAGGTGGTGACCGGGGCCGGCACGGACCTCGGCCTCACCGACGTGCAGGCCGCGCAGCTGGCGCCGTTGATCTACGGCCTGGTCACCGTCCTGGTCGTGCTGCTCGCACCGGCCGGCCTCGCCGGCGGGCTGCGGAAACTCATTCACTGGAGGCGAAGTTCATGAAGCGCTGGTACACAGGTACGGCGTTACTCCTCGCCATGGCGGTCACGGCGACCGCCTGCGGCGCGGGCGGCAGGCCGGAGGGCGAGGAGAAGGGCTCGACCGTAGGCATCACCGACACGACGATCAAGATCGGCGCGCACTTCCCGCTGACCGGCGTCGCGGCGCCCGGGTACAGCGAGATCCCGAGCGGCCACCAGGCGTACTACGACTACGTCAACGCGAACGGCGGCGTCAACGGCCGCAAGATCGAGTTCGTGGTCAAGGACGACGGCTACAACCCGACGAACACCAGCCAGGTCACCAACGAGCTGGTGCTGAACGACGAGATCTTCGCGATGGTCGGCGGTCTTGGCACCCCGACGCACAGTGCCGTGGTGGACTACCTGAACGACGCCAAGGTCCCTGACCTCTTCGTGTCGTCCGGCTCGCTGCAGTGGGGCGACTGGCCGAAGGAGAAGCCCTTCACGTTCGGCTGGCAACCGGACTACGAGATCGAGGGCAAGATCATCGGTGACTGGGTCGCCAAGAACATGCCGGACGCCAAGGTGGGCCTGTTCCTGCAGGACGACGACTTCGGCCGCGACGGCGAGAAGGGCGCACGGCGGTACCTGGACAGCCAGATCGTCGCGGTCGCGAAGTACACGCCGGGCAACACCGACGTGGCGCCGCAGATCGCGCAGCTCCAGGCGGCCGGTGTCGATCTGGTGCTGGGCTTCAACGTCCCGTCGTACACCGCGCTCAGCCAGCTGGTGTCCCTGAAGATCGGCTTCAAGCCGAAGTGGTTCTACAGCAACGTGGGCTCGGACCCGGCACTGGTCGGCTCCCTGCTGGCCCGCTTCTCGGAGGGCGCCGTGACCGACAGCGCGTCACTGCTGAACGGCGTGATGTCCACCGAGTACCTCCCCGGCATGGACGCGCCGGACGACCCGTGGATGAAGCTGTGGCAGAAGGTCTGGGACGAACACGGTGCCGACGGTGAGCTGACCAACTACCGCGTCTACGGCATGTCGCAGGCGTACACGTTCGTCCAGGCGCTGCAGGCCGCGGGCCAGGACCCGACCCGTGAGGGCATCGTCGAAGCCATCGAGAAGTCGGGCGCCTCCTTCGAAGGCCCTGGCATAGCCCCGTTCCGCTACACCGGCGACAGCCACCTGGGCATCTCGGGCATGTCGGTGGTCGAGATCCAGAACGGCATCGGCGAGGACCTGACCCCGGTCCTGGTGACCGACCTTGGCGACACCCCCATCAAGGAGGACGACTCGGCGGCAGGCGACGCACCCCCGTCGAACGGCATCCCGGACGTGAAACCCGCGGAGTAACCGCGGCCCCTCGAACGGCGGCGCAGGCAACCGCGGCAACGCGGAAGCCACGCCGCCGTTCGACATGTTCGGCCACAGCAATAAAAATCGCGAACGGCGCCATCAGAAATATAATGGTCCACAATCCGGGCGACCACATAGTGATTGACGCCGACGTTGCGTATAAGTCCACGAGTTGTCACACAGCGCGTTCGACTACCGTGCTCGGCTAGGCCAAACGGGTGGCAGACGCGGCGCCTTCCGCGTGAATACTCATACTCAGCGTCGCATTACAGGCCTCAAACCCCCTTCGCGACACCATGGGTGACGTTGAGTCGTCAATTCTTCGCGGGCGGCTCTAATCTGGAAAAGGGCGCGTCGCACCCTCCCAGAAACGTGTGTCGCATAACAAACACCCGGTGGGAACGACGTCGTACCGATTACTAGTCAACCCGCAATTATCCGTTCCGACTTACTGTCTCGTTCGGCGAACTGCGACCGGTCCACCAGGGGGCATCCGGCGCCTCGTCGACGACGACGGGAAGGGGGTACCAGTACCGATGAGAAGTTCACAGTGGCGTCGTGGTTTCGCCTGTCCTCTCGCGACCCGCCGGTGCGCCGCGTGACCGAGTACCAACTGAACACGGAGGACGAGGCGACGAGCGCCGCCATCGGGCGCGCGCTGGGGGATGAGCTGAGGCGCACGCGGGAGGCGCACGGCTGGAGCCGCGCGCAGTTCGTGAAGCGCCTGCCGTCACGCATCGGCGACCGGACACTGCTGGCCTACGAACACGGCCTGCGTCAGCTCACCGTGCTACGGCTGATAGAGCTGGCCGAAGGTCTGCAGGTCAGCGCCTCGGTCGTCCTCGGGCAGGCGCTGCAGCGCGCTCGCATCAACGTCCAGAACCTCGTGTTGCGAGTGGACCTCCGCCAACTGCTCGCGGACACCAACAACACCTACCGGCCGATATTTCCCTGGGCCCGCAACCGGTTGAACGACGACCCGGAAGGGATCGTGGACCTGACACCCGCCGCGGTGCGCGAACTCGCCGCGTTCCTCGGCCGCACGCACGCCGAGCTGGCCACGTACCTGGCTCAGTTCACCCCGGAGCCATCCGGTGTGGACTAGTAGTACGGAAGGTATGTCGGGCGGATGCCGTAGTAGGGAAGGTAGTCCGCGTGGATCTCCCCGGCCTGCTTGGACTCGACGGCCTGGTGACTCACCACCGAGGGCTCCGCGAGCTGGTCCGCCGCCAACGAATCCGAAGCAGGTGCGACCACGGCCGCGACCACATAGAACACTGCGCCAATCACTGTTTTGGAGCCTTCCGGAGAGGGACCGAGACGACGTGGAGTGCTTGCCTGCCACGCCGTCCACATGATCATGAGGATCCGGAAGTTAGCCCTGTCCCTGTGCCGTGGTCAACTGACGCTACGTAAATCGGTCGGCCACGCAACAGCTGATCAGCGCGTTCACATTTTCGTGCATCACTCTTTCAGGTGACGGATTCGGGTGGCACCACCCACTGCGGCGGGTCGGTCACGAAGTCGTGACCGGCCGAGTCCGCGCGTGCCAAGGGAACCGTCCGCTCCGCGACCTGGAACGCCTCGTTTATCTTGGCATGCACTCCCGTCGCCCGACCGGGTGCACCCGTGTAGTCGTGGAGGTCGGCGGCCTGGCGCCAGATGCTCAGCGCTTGGTCGAGTTCGCCGCCTGCGTGCAACGCGTCGCCCAGCACCTCGGCCGCGTCGGCCTGACCGGCCAGGTTCTGGCTGCCGCGAAGCACTTCGACCGCTCGCCGGCCGAAGCGGATCGCGGCGTCGAAACGCCGCCGGTCCCTGTTGGTCCGGCACAGGGCCACACAGGCCCGCGCCACGGCGGCGAGGTCGGGGACGCTCTCCGCCATCGACAGCGCCGACTCGCAGTGCGCCGCCGCCACCTCGTAGTCGCAGAGCTCGCGGGAGATCGAACCCAGTTCGAGCAGACAGTGGGTCTCCGCGGACTTCTCTCCCAGCCTGCGCGCCTGCCACCGCGCCTCGTGCAGGTGCTCCACCGCCTCGCGATGCCGGTCGATGGTGCGCAGCACGCCACCGATGGCGACGTGGAACCAGCTGACCCCCTGGTGGTCTCCGACGGCCTCGGCGATGGCCAGACCGCGTTCGAACAGGCGCAGCGCCTCGGCGGGTTCCCCCTGACGTGCGGCCAGCTGCCCGAGCTGGTGCAGCACGACGGTCCGGCCGCGGTCCAGGTCGGCCCGTTCCGCCACCACGAGCGCGGCCTCGAGGTGTTCCCTCGCAGGCACGTACGCGCCGATCGTGATCTCGGCCATGCCCAGCCCCACGAGCGCCGAGGTCTCCCCACCCGGGTCGCCGATCGTCCTGGCGGACGACGCGGCGAGCGAGTAGACCGCACGGCTCTCGATCGTGCAGCCGGACCGGTCGAAGAACGTCGCGACCGGATCGGTCAGCCGCCACACGTGGTCGTGGTGGCCCGTCTCGTGCGCGTGGCGGATGACCGCGGTCAGGTTCGTCCGCTCCCGGTGGAACCAGTTCAACGCGTCGGTCGGCGTGAGGAACGGCAGCCGGTCCGAGGTCGGCTGGTTCGGCGGGGTCAGGTAACCGGGGTACAGCAGGCACGCCGCTTCCGTCGCCGCGGCGATGTAGAACCCGAACAACCGGTCCCGTGCCGCTTCGCGGGTCTCCGCCTGCTCGTCCCGGTCGAGCCGGTACGCGGCGTAGTCGGCCACGAGGTCGTGCATCCGGAAGCGGTCGAGCTCGTCCGCCTGCTCGATCATGTGCGCACCCGCCAGCGCGAGCAGGCTGCGCGTCGTCTGCGCGGGCGTCCGCCCGTCGCAGGCGTACGCGACGTCGACCGACATGTCCGGGCCCGGGTGCAGTGCGAGCAACCGGAACAGCCTGCGCTCCGGCTGGCCGAGAGCCCGGTAGGACGAGGAGAAACAGGCCTCACCCGGCGGTGGCCCCTCGCCGTGCTCCCCCACCGTCATCAGCAGGTTCCTGCGGTTCAGCCGCACCGCGAACTCGTCCAGCTGCTCGACCGACTTGCCTGCCAGCTCGTCCGCGAGCACCGTGATCATCAGCGGCAGGCCACCGCACAGTTCGACGAGCCGGTGGTCGTCGGGGATGGGCGCGCTGGTGTGGGTCGACAGCAGTTCCGCGGACTCCGCCGGGCTCATCGGGCGCACTGCGATCCGCCGCGCGCCCGTGGCCACGCGCAACCGGGACAGCCGTTGCCTGCTGGTGACCACCACCATGCAGGACGACAGCAGGGCCACGAGATCACGCACGTGGTCGGTGTCCCTCGCGTTGTCGAGGATCACCAGGGTGCGCCTGCCCGCCAGCAACCGGCTGAGCAGCTGGGCCCGCTGACGCTGGTCCAGCAGCTGGTCCGGACGCTGCCCCAGGGCGATCAGGAAGTCGTCCACGACCGCCGCGGGCTCCACGACGGCACCGCGTTCGGAGAACCCGAAGAGGTCCACCATCAGCTCGCCGTCCGGGAAACGCGACCGGACCCGATGTGCCCAGTGCACGGCGAGCGCGGTCTTGCCGACGCCACCCGACCCTTCCAGGAGCACCACGCCGCTCTGTCCCGCGGCGGCCTCGTCGAGTGCGGCGAGCTGTTCGCAACGACCGATGAAGTCCGGCAGGTCGTGCCTCAGCTGGTGGGGGACCTCGGTGGGCCGCGGCGGGTTCGGGACCGGCTGTCCGCCGGCCAGCTCGGAGTGGTGCTGCCGGAGCAGCTCCGCCGCGTGGTCCTCACCGTCGCCGCGCAACCGTTTGCGGGTCGCGATGTAGAACCGGGTGGCTTCCGGGATACGGCCCCAGCCGTACAGGGCGGTGAGACGCAGCTTCGCCAGGTGCACGTCGTTCGGGTAGTCGGCGAGCAGGTCGTCCAGCGCGGTCACGGCCTCGTCGTACCGCCCGAGGTCGATCAGTGCCCGCACCCGGATCGTGTGCGCCGCGAGCCATTCGTTGTGCAGCAGACGTTCGCGGAAGGCTCGCGCGGGTTCGCTCGCCAGGTCGGCCAGCGGCTCTCCGCGCCACAGCCACACCGCGCGCTCCACCAGGTCGATCACGCGCGCCGGGTTGGCGTCCGCGCACGTGCGCGCATCGGCGACCAGGTCCCGGAAGCGGTGGATGTCGATGGACGACCGGTCCACCTCCAGGCGGTAGCCGCCCTGCGCCGCACGCAGCTTCGGTGGTGACGGCAGCCGTTCCAGCGCACGGCGGATCCTGGTCGCGTACGTGTGGAACGTCGGTCCCGGGTTGGCGGGGGCCGGCTTGTCCTGCGGCCACACCCACTTCAGCAGCTTGTCGACGGGCACGACCTGGTTGGCGTGCACGACGAGGGTCGCCAGCACGGCGCGTTCCCGTGGCTTGCCCCACGTGTCGTCCGCACTGCCGTCCAACATCAGCGCGGTCGTGCCCAGAATTCCCAGCATCTCTCGTCACCCAGCTTTCGCCCCATACAAAGCTGGCACCTACCCCGTCGGATGCTACTAATTCGAAGGGGCGCCGTCCGGTACGTGACACAATTGTTGTGTGACCAGTCGTCGACAACTCGGGGAAACTCATACGACGCCCAGGAGACGCGGGATTCACGTGCACCCGCGCGCGATGAATGCACGGGACGACACCGGATCGCCCACTCCTACCAGGGATAACGCGACGACGGAGCGTCTGGCGCGCCGATCGGATCAGCCGGACCGCGTGGGGCGCGCCGCGCGGCAGCTGACGCGGATCACCGGCTTTTGCCGGTCCCCACGATGACAACCGCCGTAAATAGCGCCAATTGTCGCGACCTCGAAAATTTTCCGTGATACCGGAGGGCTCGTTATCCCCGGCGGGAGCGGCTCCGCGCAAACGGAATTCGACATTATCGTGCCGGCCGACCCGGCCGGCGTCGCACGCGGTTGCCTGTTGCGGAAGCACGTACTAGTCTCAAGCCCGACTATGAAGTACGTACACGACGACCGTGGGCTCTACGACCCCGCGGTGCGGGAAACCATGGGGCGGTTCGCCGAGGACACCACCGCCTTCGAGGCGGCCGCCGCCGTGCGGGCCGCCGCGCATGCCGTCGAGCGACTGCGGGCCGCCGGCGCCGAGGGGCGGGCACTCAGCTCCGGCGCCGTGGACCTGTTGCTGCGGCTCAGCAACGGCGAACCAGCCGGGGTCGGGGAACTGGCCAGGGCCGCCGGGGTCAGCTCGCGGAACGTGACCGGGCTGGTCGACACACTCGAGAAGGCCGGGATGGTCGTCCGGGCACCCGACCCGGCCGACCGGCGCGCGGTGCTCGTGTCGATCACCGAGGGTGGGCTGGGCTGGCTCGACGACTTCCGGGAACCCGCGCGGCTCGCCATGGCGGCGGTGTTTCACGGGTTCAGTGCCGATGATGTGGCTCAGTTGCGGGATCTTTGCCTTCGGCTGGTGGTGAACCAGCGGGCGGTTGCCGCGCGAATGGGGGACACCGCACCATCCACTGTGGACTGACTTGACCTTTGGCCACCCCGGTGGCGAGGATGGCGCGGAGATGTGGCAACGTTGCCACATCTCTGGGGAAGGGAAAAGTGTGTCCGGGCTGCTGGCCGGCGTCGACGTCGGGACGACCAACTGCAAGGTCGGCGTCTACACGACAGACGGTACCGCCGTGGTCGAACGGCGGCGGCCCACCCCCGCCGACGCCGGCAACCTCGTCGCCGGAATCCTGGCTGACCTGCGGTTATGCGTCGAGGAATCCGGTGCGCCGGACGCGGTCGGGGTGACCGGGGTGGCCGAGGGCGGACTGCCCCTGGACGACGACCTGTTGCCGATGGGACCGCTGCTGTGGTGGCACGACACGCGGGCGTCGGGTGAGGCCGGGTGGCTTGCCGACCGGGTGGGACGGAAAGCGATCTTCGCGACCACGGGGGTGGACGTCTCCGCGAGGACGCCGCTCGCTTCGTGGTTGTGGTTGCGGCGCCACCAGCCGGCACTCCTTGACCGGATGCGGGTGTGGGTGGGAATTCCCGAGCTCGTGGCGACGGTCCTCGCGGGCACGGCGCTGTCGCACCGGACGTTCGCGGGGCGGTCCGGGGCCTACGACCAGCTGCGGGACCGGTACGACGACGACCTCCTCGACCTGGCCGGGGTCCGCGCGGGGCAGCTGCCGGACCAGCACGTCGGGGCGGCGGCGACAGGACCACTCCCAGTAGGCACACCGGTGGTGGTCGCGGGGCACGATCACCTGGTTGCCGCACATGCGGCGGGCGCGCGTGAGCCGGGAGATGTGGTGGACTCTCTGGGAACGGCAGAGGCGGTGGTGACGGTGTCCGAGCGGGTGGCCCCCCGCGCCGCGGCTGGTTCCGGCACGTCGTGGAACCGGACCGTGGACGGCACGCGGTGGGCCATGGTGTCCGGTTTCCCGCACTGTGGCCGCCTTCTCGAGTGGCTGTGCTCGCTGGCGTCACCGGAAGGTGACGTCGCGGGCCTGGAGAAGGCGGCCGCGTCGGTGGACCGGCGGCCGACCGGGATCGTGGTGCTCCCCTACCTCGGTGGCCTCGGCGCACCGGCCCCGGATCCGCACCGGAGGCTCTCGGTGCACGATCTCGCGCCCGGGCAGGGACTGCCGGACGTGCTCGTCGGCGCGCTCGAGGGCGCGTCGTTCCACGCACGGTGGCTCGCCGAGCACCACGCGGAACACACGGACACCAAGCTCCACGCGGTGACCGTGCTGGGCGGGCCGAGCAGGGGCGCCGCGTGGATGGCGGTGAAAGCGCACGTCATGCCGGGTCCGGTGCGGTCGACGGCGACCGCGGACGCGGCGTGCGCCGGTGCGGCACTCCTGGCGGGCACCGCGCTGGGCATGTCGTCTCCGGTGCTGCGTAGCGATGCCCTGGCACGCGACGATTTCCTCGCCAACCGATACGACGCGATCTACCGGGGCGCATTCCTGCCCCGGGTACGGGAGGTGGCATGACAAGCCTGACCGAGTTGGCGCGGCCGTCCGGTGGCCTGGCCATGGTGGCGATGGACCAGCGGGAGAGCCTGCGCGCGATGCTCGGCGCGCACACCCCCGCGCCGGTCCCCGACAGCGACCTGACCAAGTTCAAGCTCGCGGTCGCCGCCGAGCTGGGCCAGCACGCGAGCGGGTTCCTGATCGACCGGACCTTCGGGTTCGACCAGGTGCTCGCGGAGCGGCTGCTGCCGCCGACGTGCGGGCTGATCCTCGCCGCGGACCGGCTCCAGCACCCACCCGAAGGCGGGCCGGTGGTGCGGACGTCGCTCGACGAGGACATCAACCCGGCGCACGTCCGTGAGCGCGGTGTGGTCGCGATGAAGTTGCTGCTGGTGTGGCGGCCGGACGAGCACCGGGACGCCCGGCTCGCGATGGCCGAGGAGTTCGTGCGGCGCTGTGCGGGCGCCGGGCTGCTCTCGGTGCTCGAAGGCGTGGTGCGGCCGACCTCGGACGACGACTTCGACAAGCTGCAGCTGGAGGCCGCCGCCGAGCTCGGGGCGCTGCGGCCCTCGCTGTACAAGGCGCAGGTGCCAAGACGCGGGGTCGGCGACCGGGGCGAGGTCGCGCGGGTGTGCGAGCGGATCACCGCGACGGTGCCGGTGCCGTGGGTGGTGCTGTCGCAGGGCGTGACGATCGAGGACTTCCCCCACGCCGTGCGCACGGCGTGCGACGCGGGCGCGTCCGGTTTCCTCGCCGGCCGCGCCATCTGGAGTGACACGCTCGCCGACCCGACGCCGCTGCTGCGGTCGCGTGCGGTCGACCGGCTCAAGCGGCTCGCCGAGGTGGTCGACAGCTCGGCCCGGCCTTGGCAGGAGGTCGCTGCGTGAGCGGAGCCTGCGAGGACGGGTCGTGAGCCACGTCGACGGGGTGCCCCGGCGGGTGACCATTGGCGACGTCGCCAGGGCCGCCGGGGTGTCGCCGTCGACCGCGTCACGGGCGCTCACCGGGCAGGGGTACGCGGCGGCGTCGGTGAAACTGCGGGTGCTGGCCGCCGCCGACCGGCTCGGGTACGTGCCCGACGACATCGCCCGCAGCCTCAAGCGGCGGACGAGCAGGCTCGTCGGGGTCGTCATCTCCGACCTGCGCAACCAGTTCTACGCCGACCTCGCCGCCGGGATCGAGCAGGTGCTAGGCGAGGCCGGGTACCAGATGGTGCTGGTCAACGACGACGGCGACCGCGACCGCGAGCTGCAGGGCGCGCGCACGCTGCTGGCGATGCGCGTACCGGGCGCGATCGTCACGCCGCTCTCCCCGGAGGCGGGCGCGCTGCTGACCGCACAGGGCGTGCGGGTCGTCGAGGTGGACCGGCAGATGGCCCAGACCCAGTGCGACGCGGTGCTGGTCGACTCGGAACACGGTGCCCGCGCGGCCACGACGCACCTGCTCGAGCTGGGGCACCGGCGGATCGCGTTCCTGATCGACGAGCTGGAGTGGACCACCGGCGTCGGCCGGCTCGCCGGGTACAAGGCGGCGCTGCGGTCGGCGAAGGTCCGGTTCGACCAGAAACTCGTGGCGCGGGTCGGGTTCGGGTCGGGGGACGCGGCCACCGCGTTGTCGACGCTGCTGGACGCCCAGCCGGACGTGACGGCGGTGTTCGCGGCGAACAACCTCATGGCGTCGGGGGTGTGGCAGGAGCTGCAGCGGCGGCGGTTGCGGGTGCCCCGGGACATCTCGCTGGTGGCGTTCGACGACCTGCCGTGGATGACGATGGTGCAGCCCGCCGTCTCGGCGGTGTCGCAGCCGGTGGTGGCGATGGGGGCGCGGGCGGCGGAGCTGTTGCTGGCCCGGCTTTCCGGCGAGTTCACCGGTCCGCCGAAGACGGACTGGCTGACGCCGACGTTCGAACGCCGCGGATCGACGCGCAAGGTGAGCGGGTAGCCACTACAGGCCGAGTACCTGACCCTCGTCGCGTAACTGGTCCTGCAGGGCGGCGACGTCGATCCGTTGTACGGCAACACCTTTCCTCAGCGCCTGTACCGCCGCGAGCCCCGCGGCGTGGCCCAGCATCTCGTACTGCGGCTCCATGCGGACCGAGCTGAACGCCAGGTGCGACGCGCTCACGCACACCGGCACCAGCAGGTTGCGGCACTCGCTGTACCGCGGTACCAGGCACCGGTACGGGATCTGATACGGCTGTACCGGAACCGACAGGTAGCCCTCGTTGTACACCGACGGGATCGGGTCCGGGTGTTCGTACACCCACCGCCACGTGCGGCGGACCTCGCGGATGTCCATGTGGTACGAACCCATCGCCACCGTGTCGTACCGGGGTGCGCTCGTCAGGTCGTGCTGTGTCAGCACGTACTCACCCACCATGCGGCGCGCCTCGCGCACGTACAGCTGGTGCGGGAGCCCGCCGCCGAACTCGTCCGCCGCCCAACCCCAGCCGTCCAGCAGTCCCCGCGTGGACATGAAGTACAGGAAGTCCTGTGTGTACTCCTGGAACCGGCGCACGATCTCCGCGCGGCGGCCCGCGGACGCCGTCGGGTAGTCCTGGTGGCTGCCGTCCAGCAGGTTGAGCGACAGCGGGCCGATGGAGTTGCCGTCGCACTTGCCGTTCGGGAGGTTCCGCACCAGGCCGACCACCTCACCGGGCGAGCCCGTGGCCAGCCAGCGGCGGGCCAGTTCCCATTCCTCCTCGCGGAAACCGTCGCGGCGGGTGAACGGGACACGGTCGGGTGCCGTCGACAGGCACACCCGGTAGCCGTAGGCCATGACACGGCCGTCGCCCTCGCCTGCCGGGACCTCCTGGCCAGGATCGATCAGCGGCAGCAACCCGCCGGACGCGTCGAACGGGTGCAGGTACGGCGGGAACTGGTGTTTGCCCGGCGCCGGTTCGGTGCGGCCCGCGAACGGCTCCCCGTGCAGCGACCGGCTTTCCCGGCCCACCCGGTACGTGACGCCCGCCGCCGCCAGCAGGTCGCCTTCGTAGCTGGCGTCGACGTACACATGGGCGTCGGTCAGCGCCGGTACCGGCGCGTCGAACTCGACGGTCACGTTCGATGACGCCAGCCACCGGGTGAAGATCTGTTCCGCCACATGGGGTTCCGGGCCCGCGTACCGGTCCGTGCCGTAGTGGTCGGCGACCGCGGCGCGGAACTCCGCCGCCATGCCGCCGATCACCCTCGAGTCGCCGAGGTCCGTGTAGCCGAGGCCACCGGACACCATGCCGCCGACGTGCCTGCCCGGTGCCAGCAGCGTCACCTCGACCCCGTGCCGGGCGGCGGCCACCGCGGCGCACACCCCGGCCGCGGTCGCCCCGTACACGATCAGCTCAGCCAAGGCTCTCCTCGCACGCCAGCAGCAGCACCCCGACACACCACGCGTGCGACAGCGTCAGCAGCATCCCTTTCGGCTGGTAGCAGGCGGTCTGGAAGTACCGCTCGGTCACCATCCCGCGGTAGGCGTTGAAGTCGCCGTCCTCGCGGGCCACGAACTGGCGGAAGCACGCCAGGGTCTCCTCCGCCGACCTCGTGTAGTACTCGTCGCCCGTGTGTTCGCCGAGGCGCACCAGTTCCCGGTGGCAGATCAGGCCGTACGCGTGCAGGTGCTGGTTCGCCGGGGACGCCTGGTCCGCGCCCCGCGAACGGAAGTCGTAGTGGCCGAGCAGGGTGTGCCGCGGGAAGTCGACGTCATAGGTGTACCGGAACGTGAGCGTCCAGTCCGCGGCCCGGCGCGCCAGGTCGAGCCACTCGCGGTCGCCATCCGCCTCGTACAGCGACACATACGCCATGATCGCCAGGTAGCCGTCCTCCGACGTGGGCGCCAGGTCGACGTCTTCCGGCGCCCCGTACAGGAACTCGTCCCGTACCGCCTGTGCGTAGAACCTGCCCGCCCGCTGTGCCTCCGTCACCCGCCCGGCCGACACCAGCGCGGGGATCCAGGCCAGGCCGCTCGTGCCGTGGCGGTCGATCACCGCACCGGTCTCCACGTCGTAGCCGGAACCCAGCGAGCCGTCCGCCGCCTGGCCGGCGCACGCCACGTCCACATTGGAGCCGACCGCGGCCGTCCACAGCGCGGGTGCCCGGCCCAGCGCCACCGCCCGCTGCAGGAACACCGTCGCCTCACCGAGGGTGCGGGCGTGCACCCGCCGCCGGTCCGGGGTCCAGCCCGCGTTCCAGCCGCCCTCCCGCGTCCACTGGCCCCAGAACGTGCCGCCGGGTGTCAGGTTCGCGGTGATGTTGTCCAGCACGGCGCTCGCCGCGTCCACACAGGCCTGGTCGCCGACGCGGCGGCCGTGGCGCAGCAGCGCGTACGCGTGCGGAATGCCGCTGAGCCAGGACACGTGCATCGCCTGCCGGTCGCCGCGCTCCCCCAGCGCGTCCCGGTCGAACGCGGCGGTCTCCAGCAGCACCGCGTCCTCGTCGCGGTAGTGCCACCGGTACAGGCCCCACGCCGTCAGGTCGGCCGCCTCCGCGAGCGACACCCACGGCACCGCGTCGAGGTCCCGGGCCGCGGTCCTGCCGTGCACGTCCCGCAGCACGTCGGTGTAGGAGTGCCGGTCGCCGCCGAGCACGTACACGTCGAAGTCGAGCGACGCCGTCTCGCCCGGCTTCCACGTGTACGACGGGAGGTCCGCCGGGCGCGGCACCGGCGAGCCGTCGTACACCACCGGCTCCTCCCGGTACGGGAAGTGCAGGCGCAGCACCGGATGCCCACCGTCCTCGTCCTCGTCCACCGCGAAGCCGACACCGGCCTGCCCGAGCGGCGACCACTCGGTGGTCACCAGCGCGGCGCCCCCCTCGTCGTCCCACGCGAACACCGCGGGCGTTGCGCACCGGTCCGCCCGGAACGACCACGCGTCCGACTCCAACGCGGCCGGGTCAGGATGGTCCACGGTGAACCGCGGGTACCGCACCCGGCAGCCCGCGACCCGGTTCTCGCCGTAGAACACGCCCGGCACGAGCCACCCCGGGTCCGCGACCGGTCCGAGCCGCAACGACACCCGCAGCCCGGCGGTGACGGCGGCGGCGGCCGTCACCGTCAGCCGCACCGCGAACCGGCCGCCGTCGTAGGCTGTCACGTGCTGGGTGACCATCAGCGCGGTGCTGTCTACGGTGCTGTCGGCGGGGCCGAGCACCGTCACCTCGAACGGCGGCGTCACCACTCGATCATGTCGGTCTCGACGACCGGCGCGTCGACGTCGTGCGGCACCAGGAACGTCTTGATCTCGGCAGGCCCGAACGACGCGGTCACGGTCCGCCCGAGCACCTCGATCGTCGCGTCGCACGCACGCCCCGCGGTCTCGTACGCCCTGACCACCAGCGCGTCCCCGTCCTCGGCGGCCTTCAGCACGGTCGGCACGACGCTGCCGTCCGACACGGCCATGAACGACCGCACCGCGGGCAGGTCACCGTCGTGGTAGGACTCGAGCAGCGGGAACGCGGGCTGGTTCAGCTCGGCCGCGAGCCGGACCACGGACGCGGCACGCCAGTCACCCCCGTGCGGGACCAGCCGGCAGGTGAACTCCTGGCGGCCCTGGTCCTGGAACGTGTACAGCTCCTCGGGGTCCAGTTCCTTCGGCTCGTGCCACGCGTAGACCGGGCTGCGGGCCGCGGTGACACCGATGTCGCCGCCCAGCACGTCGTGTCCGTACTTGCCGTCGTTGAGCACCGCGAGCCCGGCCCGCCGCCCACCGGGCAGCTCACCCGACACGTCGACCCACGCCTGCGCGGCCTCCTCGCTGCCGTTCGCCGGCCGGACCAGGTGGCCGTACGGGATCTCGAACGTGGCCTCGGCCGACGACAGCGCGGTCGGGAAGCGGAGTTTGAGCAGCTTCTGCTTCTCGTGCCAGTCCAGGGTGACCCGGACCTCGACGTGCCGGTCGCGGACGCCGAGCACGTACTCCTCGGTGAGCGTCGACGACCCGTACTCGCTGACCACCCGTACCACCGCGCGCACCGGGCCGTGCTCGACGAGCCGCACCGACCGCGGCGCGAACGTGCCCGCGACCTTGTCGTACGCCCGGACCCGGTGGCCCCACGTGTCGGACCGGTCGTCGATGACCACACCGTGCGCGCCGCCACCGGCCACGTCCACATCGGACACCTTGTCCCGCAGCGACGACAACCAGCCGGTCGACGGATCGATCTCCAGTGCGACGAACTCGTTCTCCAGCCGGGTGTCCGTCGCGGTGATCGCGGGCGCGCCCTCGGTGTCGCCGGCGGGGTGGATGCGGTAGACGCGGTAGCCGAGCGGCGGCACGTCCGCCGCGAGCGTGAGCCTGCGCCGCCACCCGTTGACCGTCGCCTTCGACCGGGTGCGCTGCACGGCGACGGGGTTGCCCTCGTCGTCGACGGCCCGGGCGCCGAACGCGGCGAACCCGCCGAACTCGAAGTCGATGTCGGCGACCAGCCGCCACGGGTGCGGGTTGAACACGACCAGTGGCGTCATGTCCGGCTCCTGCTGGATGTCGATGCGCCGCGCAAGCGTTTGCACCGACCGGTTGAACGCCTCGCCCGCGAGCGACACCGCGTGCCCGTACTGGTCGCGGCTGTCCTCATAGGCCGGTTCGATCGCGGCGCCGCCGAGCGTGTCGTGGAACTGGTTGAACAGCACCAGCTTCCACGCACTCGTGAGGTCCGCGAGCGGGTACTCCACGTCGGACAACGCGGCGGCGACCGACGCCCACTTCTCGGCGCGGGCCAGGAGGTTCTCCGCGCGCCGGTTCCACCGCTTCACCCCGGAGTGCGCGGAGTAGCAGCCGACGGCGTGGTGCTGCAGCTCGCCGGCGTGCACCGGGATGTCCACACCGGACGCGACGAGCCGGTCGAAGAACTCCCGCGGCGACGAGCAGCGCAGCCGCGGCAGCCCGCCGGTCGCGTCGAGGCGCCGGATCGAGTCCAGGTTCGCCTTGGTCGGCCCGCCGCCGTGGTTGCCGACGCCGTAGAACACCATCAGGTCTGGCACGTCCGGCGGCAGCTGCGCCAGCGACTTGTCGATCTGGTAACCGAGGTCGGTGCCGGAGCTGCAGTACTCGTGCGGGATCCGGTAGGTCAGCACCCGCGTGCCGTCGGCCGACTCCCACCAGAAGTACGGTCCAGGCAACGCCATCTCGTGCGGCCCGGGCCGCATGAACACGTACGCGTCCATCCCGGACTTGGCGAGGATCTGCGGCAGCGCCGCGTTGTGCCCGAACGGGTCCACGTTGCAGCCGACCGTGGACGTGACACCGAAGCGCGACTTCAGGTACCGCTGCGAGTACAGCGCCTGGCGCACGAACGACTCACCGCCGGGCAGGTTGCAGTCCGGTTCGATCCACCAGCCGCCGACCTGTTGCCAGCGCCCGTCGGCGATCCGCTTGCCGATCCGCGCGAACAGGTCGGGGTCGTGTTCCTCCACCCACGCGAGGTACAGCACCGAGTCGCACGTGAACACGAACTCGGGGTACTCCTCCATGCGGTCGATCGCCGACTGGAAGGTGGCCCGCACCTCCTGGTACCCCTCCGGCCACTGCCACAGCCACACCGGGTCGATGTGGGCGTTGCCGATCATGTGCAGTTCCCGTGCGGTCATCACTCCCCCTCCCCGGCGGCCCATGCGTCGACCCGCTCGCTGAGCAGGTGCAGGAGCAGCAGGTGCATTTCCTGGATCCGGGCGGTCTGCTTCGAGTCGACCACCAGCGCGTGGTCGGCGTGCTCCGCGGCGGGCCCGCCACCGGAGCCGCCGAAGAACACCGTGGTTGCGCCCAGTTTTCTCGCCTCGGCGAGCCCGCGCACCACGTTCGAGGAGCGCCCGCTGGTGGAGAACGCGATGACCATGTCGCCGGGGCGGACGAACCCGGCGACCTGCCGGGCGAACACGTCGTCGTAGCCGAAGTCGTTGGCGATGCAGGTGAGCACCGACGGGTCGACGGTCAGCGCGAGCGCGGGCAGGGGCCGTCTTGTCCGCTGGTAGCGGCCGATCAGCTCGGCGGCGAGGTGCTGCGCGTCGGCCGCGCTGCCGCCGTTGCCGAACGTGAACAGCCGCCCGTCCCGCTCGTAGGTCCTGATGAGCAGGTCGGCCACCGAGGACAACTCGGGCAACAGCTCCGCCACTCGGGAGGCGAGCCCGACGTGCTCGGCCAGCTGGTCGGAGAGACTCACACCGTTCCTTTCCTGAAGAACTTCCGCATCGCCACCGCCGCGGCACCCACCACCCCGACCTGGTCACCGAGCGCGGCCCGTTCGACCCGCACGGACCGGCCGCCGGGGGTCATCGCGGCGGCGCGCACCGCGGCCCGCGCCGGGGCGATCAGCGCGTCGCCCGCGCGGGTCACCCCGCCGCCCAGCACGACCAGCTCCGGTTCCAGCATGTTCACGATCGACGTCAGCCCGGTGCCGAGCGCGTCGATGGTCTCCCGCCACACCCGCACCGCGAGCGGGTCGCCTGCCGCCGCGTGCGCGGCGACCTCGGCGGCCGTCACGGCGTCCACACCGGACAGTGAGCTTCCGGAGAAAGAACCCCCAGACCCCCGGCGGAAGCTGGCGGGGTCCAGCGCCTCCCGTGCCCGTTCGGCGATCGACGTGCCGGACACGTAGGCCTCGAGACATCCCCGGCCACCGCAGCCCCGGCACGCGCGGCCCCGCCAGTCCACGACCACGTGCCCCAGTTCGGCGCCGTTCCCGGTGGCGCCCCGGTACACCTGCCCGTTGAGGACCGCGCCGCCACCGACGCCGGTCGACAGCGTCAGGTACACCATCTGCGCGGTGCCGACCCCGGCGCCGAACCGGTGCTCGGCCTCCGCGGCCGCCGTGCCGTCGTTGTCCAGCACGGCGGGCTTGCCGAACGCGGCCGCCACCAGCCCGGCCACCGGCACGTCCACCCAGCCCGGCAGGTGCGGCGGCGACAGCAGCACACCTCCTTCCGCGTCGAGCGGCCCGCCGCAGCCGATGCCGACCGCGGCGACCTCCGGCCAGTCCGCGCCCGCGTCGGCGACCGCCTTGCGCCCCAGTGCGAACAGCACGTCGAGCGCGGCCCGCCTGCCGTCCGGGGTCGGCGCGACGAGGAACGAGCGGACCCGCCCCGTCGCGTCGACCAGCCCGGCCGCGAGCTTGGTCCCCCCGATGTCGAGCGCCAGCACCCCCGTAGCCGTCATCCCTTGCGCCCCTGGGTGGCGATGCCGTGGATGAAGTGCCGCTGGGCGAGGAAGAACACGACCACCATCGGCAGCACGGTGATCACGCTGCCCGCGAGGACGATCTCCCACTGCTGCTCGCCGGCCTGCCCGAACCGGTCCGAGATCGCCTTCAGCCCGCGCGGCAGCGTGAACAGCTCCACGTCCCGCAGGTAGATCAGCGGCTTGAGCAGATCCGCCCAGCTCGCCTTCAGCTCGAACACGAACGTCACGATCAGCGCGGGCTTGCACAGCGGCACCGCGATCCGCCAGAACAGGCCCCAGTGGCCGACGCCGTCGATGCGCGCCGCCTCGAACAGGTCCCTCGGCAGGCCGAGGAAGAACTGGCGCAGCAGGAAGATGTAGAAGGCGCTGCCGAACAGGTTCGACGCCCACAGCGGCACCTGCGTGGTGGCGAGCCCGACCGAGTTCCAGATCAGGTAGACCGGGATCATCGTGACCGCGCCCGGCAGCATCATCGTGGCGAGCACCAGCCCGAACCAGCCGTTGCGGCCGGGGAACCGGTAGTAGGCGAACGCCCACGCCACCATCGCACTCGAGATCGTCACCGCCACCGCGGCGGCGAGCGCCACCGTGACGCTGTTGACGAACCACGTCCACACGGGCGCGGCGTCCCAGATCTTCAGGTAGTTCGCGAACGCCCAGTTCCTCGGCAGGACCAGGTTGTCGAACACCTGCGAGCGCGGCTTGAGCGACGCGGTCAGCACCCACCAGAACGGGTACAGGAACGCCACCGACGCGACCGTGAGCCCGATCCAGAAGACCACGCGGTTCCCGCCACGCCGCTCGGGGCGCGGCCGTACGGGTGACACGGGCGCCGGCCGTGCCGCGGGCGGTGCGGTGATGGCCATCAGCGGTCACCGCCCTCGTAGTGGACGAACCGCTTGCTGACCTTGATCTGGATGACCGTGATCACCATGATCACGACGAACAGCAGCCAGGCCATCGCGGACGCGTAACCCATGTGCAGGAACTGGAACGCCTGCTGGAACAGGTACACGAGGTAGAACAGCGCCGCGTCGGAGGAGTACGTGGCGGACGCGGAGCTGCCGTAGAACGCGGCGTAGGCCTCGTCGAAGGTCTGCAGTGCGTTGATGGTCTGCACGATGAGCGTGAAGAACAGCGCGTGGCTGATCATCGGCACGGTGATGTGCCGGAACCGCTGCCATCCCGACACCCCGTCGAGTTCCGCGGCCTCGTACAGGTCGCGCGGCACGTTGTTGAGCGCGGCCAGGTAGATGATCACCGTGCCGCCGACCGACCAGATGTGCATGAGCGCGAGGCCGGGTTTGACCCACGCCGGGTCGGTGCTCCAGTCCGGGCCGTCGATCCCGACCAGCCCGAGCGCCCCGTTCACCAGGCCGACCTGGCCGTTGAACAGCATGAGGAACAGCACGCCGACCGCGACCTTCGGCGTCACCTCGGGCAGGTAGAACAGGGTCCGGAAGACACCGGCCGAGCGCCGCCCCACCCGCGAGAGCATCATCGCGAGGCCCAGCGCCACGATCATCGTGCCGGGCACGATCATGATCGCGTAGATGACGGTGTTGGCGAGGCTCCTGCGGATCTTCGGGTCACTCAGCAACTGCTCGTAGTTCGCGAACCCGACGTTGCTGCTCTCCCGCAGCCCGTCGTAGTCGGTGAACGACAGGACCAGGCTGATGATCATCGGACCGCCGAGGAACACGACGAACCCGATGAGCCACGGGGTCATGAACCCGTAGGCCGCCCACGTGTCCCGGTCCCGGAAACCCCGCGCCCAGCGGCGGACGCGGGACTTCCTGGACATGTCCAGCGGGTGCATTACTTCGCCGCGTTGTCGAGCGCGGACTGGGCTTCCTCCTGGGCCTGCTTCATCGCGTCGGCGGGCGACTGCTGGCCGGACAGCACCCGGTTCACCGCGTCCTTCCACGCCGTCTCGAACTCCGAGCTCGCAGGCGAGGCGGGCAGCGAGAACGCGGACTCCTGGGCTTCCAGCACGCCCTTGACGGCGTTGTCGTAGACCGGGGTGTCACCCAGCTGCACGAGTTCGCCGAAGATCTTCTCGTCCGCCACCTCGTTGCCGGTGTACACGCCGGTGAACGGCTTGCCCTCGGACTTGCGCTTCTCGACGCGGGCCTCCGCGGCCGCGATCCAGGTCTGCGAGTCGGTCATCGTCTTGATCCACTTGCAGGCCTGGTCCTTGTGCTTGGCCGCGGCCGGGATGGCCCACGCGGAACCGGTCACGAAGTCGATCGCCTTGCCCTGCTCGTCGGTGAACGGCTTCACCGTGAACTTGGCGTCCGGCGAGACGTCGGCCAGCACGTTGAGGTACCAGTCCTCCATCGGGAACGCCGCGAGCTGGTCGGTCGCGAACGGGTTCTTGTCACCGAAGAGGTCGAACGAGTCGCGGAAGGCCTTGAACGAGCCCCAGCCGCCCTGCTTGTCGATCAGGCCGACCGTGTACTCCAGCGCGCTGATGATCTTCGGGTCGTCGAGGTTGGCCGTCCTGCCGTCCTCGCTGATCATGTCGACGCCGTTGGCCTTGGCCCACACGGGCAGGAACTCGGGGATCTTCGGGTCGAAGCCGATGCGGGTGAGCTTGTCGCCGTTCCGCTTGGTGAGCTGGTCGGTGACGGTGGCGAGCTTGGTGCGGTCGCTGGGGTCGACGTCGTCCGGCGTGAGGCCCGCGCTCTGCACCGAGGGGTCGTTGATCAGCATGACGCGGTTGTTGTAGAACTCCGGCAGCCCGTAGAGCTTGCCGTCGAGGGTGATCTCCGCCAGCGCCGGGTCGCGGAACTGGTCGAGGTCGATGCCCTCCTTCTCGACGCAGTTCTCGAGCGGTTCGATGGTGCCGCGCGCGGCGTAGGTGCCGAGCTTCTCGCGACCCATGTACACCAGGTCCGGTGGGTTGTCCGACGCGACCGCGGAGAGGAACTGCTGCGGGTCGAAGGCGTTCTCGCTGACCTTCACCTTCGCCGGTTCGATGGCCTTGTTCGCGAGGTCCGCCCGCACGGTGGCGATCTCGTCGCCGAGGCCGAAGCCCATCGTCGTGAGGGTGACCGCGCCGCCCGCGCCCTCGTCGTCACCACCGCCGACGCCGCCGCAACCGGCGAGGACCAGCGCCGTCGCCGCCGATAACGCTGCCACCCGTGGGAATCGCATGGACATCCGGACTTCCTCCGCGTCGTTGAGGGGAAAGATGTGGCAACGATTCCACATGGAATCGTTGCCACAACCTAGGACGGTGTACCGGGCTCGTCAAGGGTGCGCCTGCAGGCCGCCCACACGCGGGCGACCTCGGCGAGGTCGGCAGGCGTCAGCTCCTCGCCAGACAGGTCGATCCGGTCGGCGTAGTAGAGGGCCGGCACGCCGAGTTCTGCCTGGATGTCGAGGTAGGCACGCCATTCCGCGCGGTCGGGCAGGCACCAGCCGTCGCTGTCGACCGGCATGCCGGGCAGCGCGGCGGTGACCACCGAGGCGCGGTACCGCATGTGCGGCACGACCGGGCCGTCCGGGTCGATCGCGTCGAGCATGCGGATGTCGTTGAGCCGGATCATGTCCGTGACGTCCGCGAAGGCCGGGTTCGGCGTGTGGGTGACGATCAGCGCGTCTGGTTTGACCGACTTGGCCGTCTTGTACACGAGGCCCAACAGGTGGTGCAGCAGCGCGGCACCCCACCGGCTGCCCGTGTGCCGCAACGCGGTCCCGCTCGGGGTCTTCGCGAGGAAGTCGACCTTGAGGCCGTCCGCGTCGAGGTCGCCGAGCATGTGGGTGACGGCGTCGACGACGGTCTTCTCCCCCAGCGGGTGCTCGGGGTCGAGCGCGACCGGGGTGCCGTCGGGCAGCGTCACGCACGCCTCGGCAGGCGCCCCGTCGGGGTCCCATGCCTTCCACCACAGCAGTACGCGCTGGTTCGCCGCGTGCCGCTCGGCGATCCAGCCACGCAGGTCCGGCCACTTCGTGTCGTCGGCACGGGAGGTGGCGTAGCGCGCCGCCCACTTGTCGTCGACGACGACGGTGCCGGGGACGACGTCGTGGCGGGCGAGGTGGGCGAGGAAGCGGTCGTAATTGTCCTGTGTGGACCGTTCCTGGGTGACGCCGGGCAGTGCGCTCTGGGCGCCCCAGCCACAGAAGATCGGTTCGAGCCAGTGCCGGTGGGTCGCCGTCGGGACCGGTGGGGCGAGACCGCGGTCGCGCAGCAGGTCGCTGTGTGCGCGGATCGCCGCCTGCGGCGTCTCGTGGCCGAACTGGATCACCACGGCAGGGGTGGTGAACTCGCCGTCGACGCGGGTGTGGCCCTCGTAGTCAAGGCGCAGGGAGAACCCGTCGGTGCCGCCGGTGTAGTGGAACGACGTGAACGTCTGCTCGTCGATCGGGGCGGCAATGCCGAGTGCCGCCCACCGGCCGTCGCGGGAGACCGCGTAGCACCACGGTGCCGGGCAGAACAGCCAGCGGCCGACGCCCGGTTCGGCGCCGTCGCCGGTGACGCCGATGACCGCGGGTTCGGCGGCCGGGCGCACTACGCGGCGCGGGTGGTCGGGGTTGGGCGAGAACACGGTCTCCACCGCGGACCCGCTGGGCAGGAACCCGCTGGGTGGCCGGTGGCCGCCGAGCAGGTGGGCGGTGAGCAGATCACCTTGCCCGCGCACGGTCGTGGTGATCTCCAGCCGGCCGGGGTGGGACTCGAGGACGGTGACGCGTTCGTCCCAGCGGGAGCTGGCGCAGCGGACCTCGATCCGGTTGCCGCGCTCGGTCACGGTCACACCGAGCGTCTCGTCCGGACCGTCTACTGTGTCCAGTGCGGACAGCAGGCGGAGCTGGAACCACAGCAGGCCGTCGTGTTCCACGGTGACGACCGCGCGTCGCGTGTCGACCCTCATCGGACGTCCACCAGTGCCTCGGCGTGCTGGCCGAACCGGGTCGCGCCGACGGTCAGGTCCGCGCCGATCCGCGCCCTCCTGCACGCTGTTCCCGTCGGTGTCACCGTGAACTCGAACGTCTCCGTCGCACGACCGGGCACCTCGGCGGTCGCGGTCGCCGGCTCGGCACGCCAGCCCGCCGGGACGACGAGCGCGATCGTGACCTCGTCGGCGTCGGCGAACGGGTTGCGGGCCTCGACCTCCACCCCGAACGGAACGCCCGGCCCGGTAGTCACCTGGTAGGGCCGCAGCCACGCGCCGACCCCTTCCGCGTCGAAGTCCACATCGGACAGCGGGAGCAGCTCGCGGTGGATGCGCGCCAGCTCGGCACCCTTCTCCTCGAGGAGGTCCAGGTAGGCGTCGTCGACCCGGCGCGGTTCCCAGTGGCCGCTGATCATCAGCTCCGGGCGCAGCTTCCGGTACAGGGCGGCGCTCCTGGTGAAGTCGTCGATGCGGAAGCGGTTCTTGTACTGCAGGTTCAGCACCTCGGCGCGCTCCCCCGGCTGCCACGTGGTCGTCTGCTGGTCACCGGTCGCGACGACCCGCTGACCGTCCACGTCGAAGGCGATCGCCACCGCGTACAGCGTGTGCCCCGGCAGCGGGTACAGCGTCAGCTCGTACTCGTGCCACCGGACCGGCCGCCCGGTCTCGAGCACGCGGTCGACGGGGATCGGGTCGTACCAGAGGCACGGCAGATCGTACCGCGACGGCGTGGCCAGCACGTCGGCGACCGCGCCCGCCGACCACACCTGGGTGCCCTCGACCTCGCGCAGCAGGTTGAACCCGGCGACGTGGTCGTCGTGGTAGTGCGTGGGGATCGCGACCTCGACCCGGTCGACGCCGAAGTCGCGGCGCAGCGGCCCCAGCGACGGCAGCCACGGCCGCCGCGACGACCGGTCGTCGCCGGTCGGCAGGTTGACGATCATGTCGAGCCCGAAGTCGATCAGCAGCGCGCCGCCGGTGTCGGACAGCAGCACGTAGCTCGTCGCGAAGCTCGTCGTGTTGCGCAGCAGGTGGGGCGTGAGCCGCTCGAACGGGTGCTCCCACTGCCCACGCGCGTCCCACGGCCGGTCGTGCCGCGAGTCGTGGTAGGCGCGCAGCCGCCGTTCCAGCAGGTCGAACGCCGCCCTCGGCTCGTCGATGGGGTCGCCGTGCGAGGGCAGCACGAGGTCCGGCGCGCGGGCGCCCAGCTCGTAGAGCGAGAACACGGTCGCCTTGACGCCTTCCAGTGCCGTGTAGGACCACTGGGTCGCGGCGAGCGACCACACCTTGCCCGCGCTGTGGATCAGGTCGCCGGTGAACGCGAGCCGCCTGCCGTCGACGTCGACGAGGTAGGACACCGAGCCCAGGGTGTGCCCCGGCGTCGGGACGGTCGTGATGTCGAACCCGCCGAAGCGGCGCGTGCGGTACTCGGGCACGGTGCCCGTGACAGGGACCGGTTCCAGGAGCGAGAACCGATCCTGCCGCAGGTCGTAGTAGTTGTGGATCGGCCGTTGCTGCCAGTGGGCGTCGACCTTGTCGAACAGGTCGCGTTCGACGGGTGGCACCCAGATCCGCGCGCCGTGCGCCACCGCGCGGTGCAGGCCCTGCACCTGGTCGCGGTGGTGGTGGGTGACGAGCACGTCCGTGACCCGGTCAGCACCGAAGTCGGCGAGGTGGTCGAGCACCGCGCCTTCCCCGAAGTCGATCAGGACCGCGTCCCGGTCACGGACGAGCACGTACACGTTGCAGGTGTCGCGGAACAGGTGGACACCATCGGCCGGCCGCATGTGTGGCAACGTTGCCACACAGTGTCAGTACGCGTCCAGCACCGCCATGAGAAAGACGTCGAGCACACCGTCGCCGACCAGCACCCCCGTTGTCCGATGCGGATGCCGGTCGTCCCGCACGGCCGCGGCCGACGCCGCCAGGCGCCGCACGTGGTCGTGACCGGTGCCGTGTTCGAGCACGGGCACGAGCGCGGCGAGCGCCTCGCCCCAGAGCCGCGTCGCCGCCAGCCACGCCTCGGCCTCGACCGCGAACCGCGCGTCGGCGATCCGCCCTGGCAAGGCGATCAGCCGGTCGGCGAGCTCGGTGAGCCGGGTGATCGCGGCGGCCCGGTCGCCACGCGCGAGGTCGTCCCGGATCACCGCGAGCGCGGCCGCGTGGATCGGCGCCTGGTCGTGGTGGAGGCGGTCGTCGCGGGTGTTGAGGTCGGCGAAGGCGGCCAGGTCCTCGTCGTCACCGAGCGCGGCGAGCGCACGCCGGTGCACGGCGGCGGCATCGAACCCGGTGTCGTCCCAGCCGTACTCGGCGAAGGCCGACAGCGCGACCGTGCTCATGGCGACCTGGTTGGCGGGGTTGGACAGGACGCCATCGACGTGCGCGGACAGCCCGTTCTCGCGGCCGTCGTAGGGGCCGAGCGGGACGCGGCCCGCGATGTAGTCGTTGACCGGGTAGTTGTCCCACACCAGGATCGGGTGACCGAACAGCTCCCGCGCCTGCCGCGCCTCCTCGACGGTGATGGTGGCGGGGATGACGTCGTGCCCGGTCCACCACACGGCGGTGTCGGGGGCGAGCAGGTCGCGGACCTCCTTCTTGTACCGGGTCGCCGCCAGCCCGTGGTACTCGGTGGGCACGAACTGGACCGGCACCCCCGCCCACTCGCGCACCCGGTTGACGAGCCACGCGTGGGCGGCCCCGAGGTGGCCGTGCGCTGCCTCGTCACGCGGGTCGTGCCACACCGTGGGATCGATGTCGTCGAGGGCGACGCAGAAGTCCGCACAACCGAGCGCGCGGACGGCGGCGAACTTCGCGAGCAGGGCGTCGAGGTCGGCGGGTTCGCTGTACCGGATGGACAGTCCCGGCGAGACGGTGAACACGAAGCGGACGTGGTTGGCGCCCGCGCGGTCCACCAGCTCGGCGAGGCGTGCCAGCTCGTCGGGCGGGTACGCCTCGCGCCAGCGGTCCCGGTGGTAGGGGTCGTCCTTGGGTGCGTACACGTAGGTGTTCATGCGGTGCGCGCCGAGGAAGTCGAGGTGTGCCAGGCGTTCGCGGTGCGTCCAGGGGGTGCCGTAGAAGCCCTCGATCGACCCGCGCCAGGCCATCGCGGGGTGGTCCTCGACGGTGACCGACGGCAGCCCGTCGTCCAGCAGCCTCGCGAAAACCTGCGCGGCGTAGAAGGTTCCGGCCTCGTCGCTCCCTTCGAGCAGGACGTCACCGGGTCCGGTGACGACGCGATAGGCCTCCGGTCTGCCCGGCCCGCGCGCGAACCGGATCGTGAGGTCGGGGTCGGGCACCCCGACCCGGTGGATCCCGGCGGCGGCGAGCGCGGACCGCACGACCGTCTCGGCCGCACGGTCCGCGCCGGTCACCCCGACGAGCGCGACCGTGCCGAACGGAACCCCACCACCGTGCCGAGTGAGCCGCCGAGGCGGCGGAATGATCAACGACATGCCTGCCTACGGTAGGGGCTCCCCGGTGATCGTCAACCGGTCGGCGAGTCGCGACCGTGTCCTTTCGCGGCCGTCACGGCCACAGCCGCGCGGCCCGGTGGGCGGGCAGCCACGCGTCGCGGTAGGCGTTGCGCACCGGTTCTGGCAGGCCACCGACGATCAGCTCGGCGGTCTCGTCGGCCGCGCCGTCGAGCAGCCACGGCAGGACGCGCGAGACGTCCGATCCGTACCGCTTGGAGTGCGCGGCACCGAACGCGGCCATGTCCTGCTCGGAGACGGTCGCGTCGATCAGGTCGATCGCCTCCTTCTCCTCGTGGGCGAGGTGCGCGGTCAGCTCGACCGCGAGCGCGTCGGCGAGGTCCCCGAGCCGGTCGAGCCGCGAATCGTCGAGAAGCGCGGCGTCGATCGCCTCCAGCAGCGGGTCGATGCGGGCGTGCTCGGCCTCCATGGCGTCGAGCAGGGTGAGGTCGTCCTTGTCGGCGAGCGCCACCCGCATGGCGGGCCACAACACCTCGTCCTCGGCGAGGTGGTGGGTGAGCAGGGCCTTCTTGAACAGCTCCCAGCCGGCGGCGGTCCGCAGCAGCGGGGTCCGCCGCGCGGCCGCCGTGGCGATCGCACCGAGATCGCGCCGGAGCGCGTCGTGCATGGCGTACATCATCGTCATGTCGTGGCGCATGGTTCAGCTCCAGACCGTTCCCGCGGGCTCTTTGACCGTGGCGTTGAGCCGGTTGAAGAAGTTGGTCGTGGCGATCCAGAGGGTCAACGCGGCCAGCTGCTCCTCGTCGTAGTGCTTGGTCAGCTCGGCCCACAGCTCGTCCGGCACCGCGTCGGCGTTCAGGTCGGCGAGCCGCGTCACGTGCTCGGCGAGCGAGAGCGCCGCCCGCTCGGCGTCGTCGAAGCAGGGCGCCTCCCGCCACGCGCTCACCGCCCACAGCTTCTCCCCGCCGGCGGCGGCGTTCTTGCCCTGGGACGCCATCCAGACGCACGCGCTGCAACCGTTGATCTGGCTGGCACGCAGGTGCACCAGCTCGAGCGTGGTGCCGGGCAGCCCGGTCGAGTTGGCGGCCTTGACCAGGTGCTTCACCCCGGTCGCCACCTCGGGCAACACCGTGGCGGGGTTCTTCATCCGTGCCTGCACGGTTTCCTCCTCGGAACATCGGTCACTGTCACCAGCCCTGACGAATCCCACGGCGCGGATGTGACCGCCGCTGGTCACCCGATGTCCTGAGCGTCTTTCAGGGCATCGCACCGCCCCCGAGCTATGTGTCCACTTGCGTTGGCCGGGGTGGGTTCGTGGTTTGTCCTCGCCGGACGGGCTTTTGCCTCCGGCGGCTCTTCGCCGGAGGGGCAGGTCTCCGGGATGGCTCCCTGGGTTGGCATCTTCGGTGGCTTGGCATGGGTCGGTCTGCCTGGTGTGGTTCGGGGCTTGCGCCCCCCGGCGCCCCCGGCGTCTCCCGCACCCTCACGACATCCCGTTGTGCCGTGAAAGGCGCTTTCACGGCGTTGGCCATGCCGTGAAGGCGCGTTTAGGGCGCTCAACGTCCTCAACGCGCCTTTTCACAGCGCTGGCGATGTCCTGAACGCGCCTTTCACGGCATACCAGCCCCATCCCGGCACAGCGATCACCGTCGACTTGGCCGGGCCCGGCAAACGCCGGTGGACACCGCACCAGCGGTCACACTGAGCGCGTGAGATCCGTCAGTGCTATGACGACATGACGGAGGACTGATGGACGACAACGACTGGCTCGCCGAGCGGTTCGAGGGGCACCGTGCGCATCTGCGGGCCGTGGCGTACCGGATGCTGGGGTCGCTCACCGAGGCGGACGACGCGGTGCAGGAGGCCTGGCTGCGACTGTCCAGAACGGACACGGGGGACGTCGCGAACCTCGGCGGCTGGCTGACCACCGTCGTGGGGCGGGTGTGTCTGGACATGCTGCGGTCGCGGCGGTCGCGGAAGGAGGAGCCCGCCGGGCCGCACCTGCCGGACCCCGTGGTCGGGCGGGCCGACGGGTTCGACCCCGAGCACCAGGCGCTGCTCGCGAACTCCGTCGGGCTCGCGCTGCTGGTCGTGCTGGACACGCTCGACCCGGCCGAGCGGCTCGCGTTCGTGCTGCACGACATGTTCGCCCTGCCCTACGACGAGATCGCGCCGATCGTCGGGCGGTCGCCCACCGCGACGCGGCAGCTCGCGAGCCGGGCCCGGCGACGGGTGCAGGGTGCGCCGACCACGCCGGACCCCGACCTCACCCGCCAGCGCGCGGTGGTCGACGCGTTCTTCGCGGCCGCCAGGGACGGCGACTTCGAGGGGCTCGTCGCCGTGCTCGATCCCGAGGTGGTGCTGCGGGCCGACGGCGGCGCCATGCCCCCCGGTACGACGCGGATCGTGCGCGGAGCGGCGGCCGTGGCCGGGCAGGCGTTCACGTTCCGGGCGTCCGGGCAGGCCGGGATCCCGGAGCCCGCGCTGGTCAACGGCGCGGCGGGCATGGTCGTCCGGCGCGATGGCCGCCCGCAGGTCGTGTTCGGGTTCACCGTGGTCGACGGGCGGATCGTCGAGATCGACATCCTCGCGGACCCCGAAAGGGTGGCCCACCTGGTGCTGGAATGACACTGGAATGACGCCAGGGCGAGTGGGTACCCGGTGCACCGGACCGGAAGGAGGCGCACCATGAACATCGGTGAGCTGCGCGAGGTACTGGCGCACCGGGGCCCGTTCGCCACCGTTCACCTGGACGGGTCACACGACACCGAGAACGCCGCACACGAGCAGGAGCTGCGCTGGCGTGCGGCCCGCGCGGAACTGGCGGAGAAGGGCGCGGACGAGGACTCGCTGACCGCACTGGACGACGCCGTGCGGAACGCGCCGCCCGCCGAGGGCCGGGCTGGCAGGCTGCTGATCGCCGCGGGTGGCGAGGTGCTGCTGGACCGCACGCTCGCGGGCCCGCCACCCGCACCCGTCACCCGGGTGGGGACCTGTCCGTACCTGCTACCGCTCGTCGAACTTGACACCGGTCAGGTGCCGCACGTCGCCGCGCGGGTCGACAAGGTCGGCGCGGACGTGCGCGCGGTCGACGCCGACGGGCTGGTGCGCAGCGAGCACGCCACCGAGGGGGAGGACCACCCGGTGCACAAGGTCCGCGGCGGCGGCTGGTCGCACCTGCACATCCAGCACAGCGCCGAGGAGACCGTGCACCGCAACGTCCGCAAGGTCGCCGAGGAACTCGCGCGGCTGGTCGACGAGGTCGGTGCCCGGCTGCTGGTCGTCGCGGGTGAGCCGCACGTGGTCGCGGAGCTGCGGGAGGAGCTGCCGCCGCGCTGCCGGGAGATCCTGGCCGAGCCGTCGGGGCGGCGCGAGGGCGGGTCCGCGGACTTCGACCGGATCGTCGCGAGCCTCGCCACCGAACGGGCGCGGACCGAGCAGGACTCGATCGTCGAGGAGTTCCGCGCCGCCCTGGCCGCCGACCGCGGACTGGCCGTGCAGGGACTGGCCGAGACGACCAGCGCGCTGCGTGAGGGCAACGCGGCCGCGGTCGTGATCAGCGACCCGACACTGCACGACGCCACGCTGTGGACGAGCGACGAGCCGAGGTCGGTGGCGCTGACCGAGGACGAGCTGCGTGCCGTCGGCGCGGAGCACATCGACCGGGTGCGGGCCGACGAGGCGCTGCCCGCCGCCGCGCTCATGGTCGGCGCCGAGCTGGTCAGCGCGGCTGACGTGCGGGGCGAGCCCGTGCTGGTGCGGGACGGCATCGGTGTGCTGCTGCGTCACCGGCCATGAGCAAGGACAAGCTGACCGAGTACCGGTCGAAACGGGACACCGCGGCGTCCGGCGAGCCTGCCGGCCGTCGCGGGAAGAAGGACGGCGGCGACCTGTTCGTCGTGCAACGCCATGACGCGTCCACACTGCACTTCGACTTCCGGCTGGAGGTCGGCGGCGTGCTGGTCTCGTGGTCCGTCCCGAAAGGACCGTCACTGGACCCGCGCGACAAGCGGCTCGCGGTGCGCACCGAGGACCACCCGGTGGATTACGCCGGCTTCGAGGGCCGGATCGGCGAGGGGTACGGCAAGGGCACGGTCGTCGTCTGGGACACCGGCACCTACCGCAACCTGACGGGCGTCAGCTCGGACGAACCGGTCGCCATGGCCAAGGCGGTCGAGGACGGGCACCTGACGGTGTGGCTCGACGGCGAGAAGCTGTCCGGCGCGTTCTCGCTGACCCGGACCGGGACCGGCAGGCAGGAGAAGTGGATCCTCGTCAAGAAGGACGACGACGGCGCGGACCGGCGGGCGAAACCGGCACGCACGAAGCCGGAGTCGGTGCTGTCCGGGCACGTGAACGAGGACTTCGAGTGAACGCGCCGAAGGCCATGCTCGCCACCCTCACCGATCGCCGGTTCTCCTCGGACAACTGGCTGTTCGAGCGCAAGCTGGACGGCGTGCGCGCACTGTCCGAACGCGACGGTGGTGCGGTGAAGCTGTGGTCCCGCAACGAGAAGCGGATCGACGGCAGCTTCCCGGAGCTGGCAGAGGCGCTGGCGTCGCGCGGTGCGCCGCGGTTCGTCGCGGACGGTGAGATCGTCGCGTTCGACGGTTC
Organism: Actinophytocola algeriensis; assembly: GCF_014203735.1. GTDB lineage: Bacteria > Actinomycetota > Actinomycetes > Mycobacteriales > Pseudonocardiaceae > Actinophytocola > Actinophytocola algeriensis. The sequence continues at coordinate 600,374 of NZ_JACHJQ010000006.1, forward strand.
GCAGACCAGTTTCGCCGCACTGCAGCCACGCATCCACCTGACCGGCCAGGAACGCATCGAAGCGACCGGGGTGCGGGTGTTCTACTACGTGTTCGACCTGCTGTCGTTCGAAGGTGAGGAGCTGCGGAGCACGCCGCTGCGGGAACGCAAGCGGCTCCTGCGCCACGCGTTCAGGTTCACCGACCCGCTGCGGCTGTCGGCACATCGCCTCGGCCACGGCGAGGAGTACTACCAGCGGGCGTGCGCACGCGGCTGGGAGGGCCTGATCGCGAAACGCGCCGACTCGCTGTACCAGCCGGGCCGGTCGACCGACTGGCTCAAGTTCAAGTGCGTGCGCGACCAGGAGTTCGTGGTCGGCGGGTTCACCGACCCGAAGGGGGCACGGTCGGGGTTCGGCGCGCTGCTGGTCGGCTACTACGACGGCGACCGGTTGCGGTACGCGGGCAAGGTCGGCACCGGGTACAACCAGAAGGTGCTGCGCTCGCTGCGGGAGCGGATGGGTGCGCTGGAGACCGACGCCAGCCCGTTCGCGGACCGGGTGCGCGAACCGGCCGCGCACTGGGTCGCGCCGGAACTGGTGGCACAGATCGGGTTCACCGAGTGGACCACGGACGGCAGGTTGCGGCACCCCCGGTTCACGGGACTGCGCAACGACAAGTCACCAACCGAGGTGGTGCGGGAGACGTCATGAACCCCGACGATGTCGAACTGTCGAACCTGGACAAGCCGTTCTTCCCGGATGCCGGCTTGTCCAAGGGGGACGTGATCGCGCACTACCGGAAGGTGGCGGACCAGATGGTGCCGCACCTGACGGGACGCCCGCTGACGATGCGCCGTTACCCCGACGGCATCGGCGGCGGCGGGTTCTTCCAGAAGGACGCGTCGGACCACTTCCCGGACTGGGTGCGGGTCGAGGAGGTACCGCAACGCCAGGGCGGCACGATCCACCACGTGGTGTGCGACGACGCGGCCACCCTGGTGTACCTGGCCAACCAGGCGACGATCGAGTTCCACATCTGGCTGTCCACAATGGATGCGCTGGAGCACCCGGACCGCCTGGTGATCGACATCGACCCACCGCAGGGCGTGCCGGTCCGGGTGCTGCGGGACGTGGCGCGCCGCCTGGCGTCCCTGTACCGGGAGGTCGGCCTGACCCCGTACGTGCAGGCGACCGGCGGGCGCGGTTTCCACGTGGCGGCGCCGCTGGACCGGAGCGCCGACTACGAGGAGACCCGGGAACTGTCGCTGGCGCTGGCCGACCACGTGGCCGCCCGCGACCCGGACCTGCTGACCACCGCACAACGCAAGAACAAACGCGGCGACCGCATCTTCCTCGACGTCAACCGAAACGCCTACGGGCAGACGTTCGTGGCCCCGTACACGCTGCGCGCCCGCCCGACGGCCGGTGTGGCAACCCCGCTGACGTGGGACGAGCTGAGCCGCACGGAACCGGACGGCTTCACCCCGGCCCGAATCGCCCGCCGCCGCAAGAAGGACCCGTGGCAAGACATGGACGACCACGCGGCCTCGGTGTCGAAGGCACGCAAGGCACTGGCGGACTAACGCTCACCGGGTCCGGCCGCCGACCGTGATGGCGAGCCGGATGGGCTGGCGGCGCCGCGAAAGGCGCGCGGGGGCGCCCCACACCACACCGTGCAGAAACCGCGAAGACAAAGCACACAGTGGACAAGCGACTACACGTCGCCGTACCGAGCCAGAACGCGCGCCCGCAGCTCAGGATCCGTCCGAGGCACCGGTTCGAGGAAGATCTCGTCCAGGTCGGGGAACCGCGCACGCAGCTCCCCCGCGATCCGCACGCACGCGATCTCGAGGTCCGCCGCCGTCAGGTCGTCCGCGAAGTCCAGCCGGGCGCACATCAGCACCTGGTCGGTGCCCGTCACCATCGTGAGCAGGTCGACCACGACCTCGACCTCCGGCTCGGCGGCCAGCATCTCCCGCGCACCGCGGACGATCGCCGGGTCGGCCTGCCTGCCGATGAGCAGCCCCAGGTTGGTGCGCCCCAGCAGGTACGCGACCCCCGCCAGCAGCACGCCGATCAGCACCGACGCCAACCCGTCCCACAGCGAGTCGCCGGTCACGTCGTGCAGTGCGAGGCCACCGAACGCGAGCAGGATGCCCACCAGTGCGGCACTGTCCTCGTAGAACACGGTCTTGACCGTCGGGTCGTCGATCAGGTTCAGGTAGCGGCGCACGGAGCGGTTCTGCTCCGCCGCCTCCGTGCGCAGCTGCTTCACCGCGCGCAGCCACGACGTGCCCTCCAGCACGAACGCGAGCCCCAGCACGGCGTAGCCGACCAGGGGGCTCGTCTGCTCCTCCGGCTCGCCGAACACGGTCTTGAACCCCACGTAGAACGCGAACAGCGCACCGGAGGTGAAAATGGACACCGCGGCCATCAGCGACCAGAAGTACCGCTCCTTGCCGTACCCGAACGGGTGCGCGCGGTCGGCCGGCCGTGATGACCGGCGCAGCGCGGTGAGCAGCAGTGCCTCGGTGAACGTGTCCGCCACCGAGTGCCCCGCCTCGGCCAGCATCGCGGCGGAACCGGTGATGACACCCGCGATCAGCTTCAGCACCGCGATCGCGAAGTTCGCACCCAGCGCCACCAGCACGGTCAGCTTGCTCTCGGACTTCTCCTCCGCCACACCAGGACACTAACGCGCCCTGCGGACCTTCGCGGGTGAGTCCTGGACTGATCAGCAGCCACCTCAGGGGAACGTGACGGCACTCAGCCACCAACCGCCTCCGGTCCGCCGCTGGTGCCGGGTCGGGACCAACACTTTCACGTGCGGGGAGGCGGAAGAGTGTCGAGCACCGCCGTCGTGAACTCGTCCGTGGACGCGGTGCCGCCGAGATCCCGGGTGCGCACCGGCGAGTTCGCCAGGACAGCGGTCACCGCCGCGAGGACTTCCGCGCCCGCTTCCGGGTGGCCGAGGTGGTCGAGCATCATCGACGCGGACCAGATCGCACCGAGCGGGTTCGCGACGCCCTGGCCCGCGATGTCCGGCGCCGAGCCGTGCACGGGCTCGAACATCGACGGGAACTCGCCGGACGGGTCGATGTTCCCCGCGGGCGCGATGCCGATGCTGCCCGCGACGGCGGCCGCCAGGTCGGAGAGGATGTCGCCGAACAGGTTCGAACCGACGATCACGTCGAACCGCGACGGGTCCAGCACGACCTTCGCGACGAGCGCGTCGATGTGTTCCTGCCGCCACTCCACGTTCGGGTGCCGCGCTCCTGCCTCGACGACCAGTTCGTCCCAGAACGGCATCGTGTGCACGATTCCGTTGGACTTCGTGGCGGACGTGACGTGGCCGCGGCGCGTCGCCGCGAGGTCGAACGCGTAGTCGAGGATCCGGGTGACGCCCGGCCGGGTGAAGATCGCCTCCTGCACGGCCATCTCGTCGGGGAAGCCGCGGTTGAACCGGCCGCCGACCTCCGAGTACTCGCCCTCGACGTTCTCCCGCACCACCACGAAGTCCATGCCGGGCACCGCGCCGAGGACCGGGGTCGGCACGCCCTCGAAGACCCTGATCGGCCGCAGGTTCACGTACTGCCGGAACTGGCGGCGGATGGGGATGAGCAGCCCCCACAGCGACACGTGGTCCGGCACGCCGGGCCAGCCGACCGCGCCGAGCAGGATCGCGTCGTGGTGGCGGATACGGTCCAGGCCGTCGGCGGGCATCATCGCGCCCTCGGCGAGGTAGCGCGTGCACGACCAGTCGAACTCGTCGTAGCGGAACGTGACGCCGTGGCGGGCGCCGACGCGGTCGAGGACGGCGACGGCGGGTGGCAGCACCTCGGCGCCGATGCCGTCGCCGGGGATGAGGGCGATGCGGTGGTCGGTCATGACATGGAGTGAATCCGACGGCGACCGATCGTGGCCAAGACCGGTTCCCTGTCGGACTGACAGGCAGTGCCTATCAGAGCGGGCCTATCCGGGCAGGAACGCGGCGGCGGCCGGGCTGAGCCTGCCGTCGCGGTGCACCAGGCAGACCCGAAGCACCTCGTCGCCCGCGAGGTCCCGCACGACCGCACCCGCCGACCGCGCCAGCTCCCGCCACGACTCGGACAGCACCGCGACCCCGACCCGCGCCAGCACGAGCGGCAGCACCGCCTCCCGGTGCTCGATCTCGACCGCGATCCGCGACCCCCGGGAACGGCGCAGGATCTCGTCGGCGACGCGGCGCATGCCGGTACCGGGCTGGCCGACGATCAGCCGCTGCCCGGCCAGCGCGTCCGAAGACACCGGCGCACCGGCGGCGGGCAGGTCCGCCTCCGTGGCCGCGACCAGCACGAACGCCTGCGTCTCCAGCTGGTGGACGGTCAGCCCGGCCAGCTCGGGCCCGAGGCTGGGCGCGCCGAGGACCCCCAGCTCGGCCGACCCCGCGCGGACCGCCGCGATCACCTCCGGCGGCGTCGCCGCCGCCCGCACGGACACCTCGACCAGCGGGTACTCGGCGCGGAACCGGCTGATCATCGGCGCGAGCGGGCTCACGGCCTGCGACGGCATGGACGCGATCACCAGCCGCCCGGACCGCAGCCCGTGCACGGCCTCGACCGTCGCGCGCGCCAGCTCGACACCGCGCAGCACCTCGCGGGCCGGGTCGATCAGCCGCTCGCCGGCCGGGGTGAGCACGAGCCTGCGGCCGGTGCGGTGGAACAGGTCGGTGCCGAGGTCGCGTTCGAGCGCCCGCAACGCCTGCGAGACCGACGGCTGCGCCACGAACAGTTCCTGAGCCGCCCGGTGCACGCTGCCGTGATCGACGATCGCGAGGAAGTACTGCAGCTGGCGCACATCCATAGGAGGAGGCTATGGGCGGACCGTCATCTAGGACATACTGCACCGCGTGGCGCGGGTGTCGGTGCCGGAACTGGTGGGGCGGCGAGCCGAGCTCGCCGCCCTCGCGGCCTGCGGGGCCTCTTCGTGGAGCTTGCGGAACGAACATCAGGCACAGTCGTGGAGCTTGCGGAACGAACATCAAGCGCAGTCGGACATCCGGCTCGTGCTGGTCGACGGCGACGCGGGGGTGGGCAAGACGCGGCTGGTCCGGGCCTTCGCACAGGGGACCGGTGCGACCGTGCTGACGGGCGGTTGCCTGCAGTTCGAGGCCGACATCCCGTACGCGCCGTTCGTCGAGGCGCTCCCCCACCTGTTCACCGGCGCGATGAGCACGGCCGCGGGCGACCGGGCCACCGAGTACCGCAGGATCGCCGACGCGGTCCGCGCCGCCGGTGAGCGGGTGGTGCTGGTGCTCGAGGACCTGCACTGGGCCGACGCCGCCACCCGTGACCTGCTGTTGTTCCTGCACCGGGCGCTCTCCGCCGCGCCCGTGCTGATCATCGCCACCTGCCGGGCCGACGAGGTGCCGGCACACCACCCGGTCGCGGCGCTGGTCGCGGAGCTGTCCAGGTCCCCGCACGCCACCCGCATCCACCTGCCGCCGCTGGACCGCGCCGGGGTGGCGGCACTCGCCGCCGGCGTGCTCGGCGCGGCGCCGCCGGACGAGCTGGTCGACACGCTCATGGCCCGCGCGGAGGGCAACCCGTTCTTCACCGAGGAGCTGCTGGCCGCGGGCAACACCGTGCCGCGCACGGTCCGCGAGATCATCGTGACCCGCATGGCCCGGTTGTCCGGACCCGCTCAGCACCTGGCGCGGCTCGCGTCGGTGGTCGGCAGGACGGTGCCGCACGACCTGCTCGCCGCGCTGGTGCCGCGGGACCTGGACGTCGCGGTCCGCGACCTGGTCGACCACGGCCAGCTGGTGATCGTCGAACCCGACGCGTACGCGTTCCGGCACGCGCTGATCCACGAGGCGCTGTACCGGGAGCTGCTGCCGGGTGAGCGGCGGCAGGCACACGCGGCGGTCGCCCGCAGCCTCACCGCGCACCCCGAGCTGGCCATGTCGCAGGCCGCCGAGCTGGCGCACCACTGGGACGCCGCAGGCGAGGCCGAACCCGCGCTGGCCGCCGCGGTGCGGGCGGCGACCGGCGCGTCCGACGGCCACGCCCCGGCCGCCGCGCACGCCCACTACGAGCGGGCGCTGCGCCGCTGGCCGGACGTCGCCGGTCCCGAGGCGGTGACCGGCATCGACCACGACACGCTGCTCGAACGGGCCGCCGAGGCCGCGAGCCTCGCGGGCCACAACCAGCGCGCGGTGGAGCTGACCCGGCAGCGCCTGGCCGCCCTGCGCGACCCGGAACGCGTGGCGCAGGCCTACGAACAGCTCTCCTACCAGGCCCGCAGCGCCGGCAACTGGGAGCTGGCGCGGCACGCGAGCGCCGAGACCGTGCGGCTGCTGCCGCCGCACTCGCCCGCCCGGCTGCGGGTGGAGTCGTGGCAGATGATGCTGGCGATGCTGGGCGCGCGGTACCTGGACGCGGTGGGCCACGCGGAGCGGATCCTGCCCCAGGCGAGCGAGGACGCCGACGACCTGGTGCCCCGCAACCGCGCGCTGACCGTGCTCGGCACCGGGCACGTCATGCTCGGGCACGTCGACGAGGGCACCGGGTTCCTGGCGCGGCACCGCGAGTTCGGCGCGCGGACCGGGGTGCCGAGGTTCGTCGGAGTGGGGTACGTGAACACGGCGGAGAGCCTGATCTGGGCGGACCGGCACGACGAGGCGCTCGCGCTCGCCCGCGACGGCATCGAGCGGGCGGGTGAGCTGGGGTTCGCGATCTACCTGCTGCCGATCGTGGGCAACGCGGTCCGGGCGCTCGCCGAGCTGTCCCGGTGGGACGAGGCGCTCGACACCTCCGCCGATCCCGACGACCCGGCCGCCGACCCGTTCAACTGGATCTTCGTGGACCTGCCGCGCGCGGAGGTCCTGCTGCGGCGCGGAGAACTCGCCGCGGCGACCGCGCTGCTGGACCGGGCGGGCGCGGTGCTCGACGGCCAGGACGACGCCCAGTACGGCACCGAGCTGGCCCACCTGCGGGGACGGCTCGCGGGTGCGGAGGGCAGGCACGCGGACGGGCTGGCGGCGGTCCGCGGCGGGCTCGAGATCGCGTTGTCGGCGCACGACATGTGGCTGGTGGCACGGCTCGTGGCGACCGGGGTGTGGCTGGCGGCCTGCGTCGAGGACGAGGCGACCGCCGACGAACTGCTGGCGGCGGGCCGGGCACACCGGGAGTCGCTCGAGGCCAGGGGTGCGGTGGCGCTGCCGCGCACACTGCGGGCCGTGGCGCTGGCGGAGGCGGAACGCGGCCGGCTGGACCCGGCGGCGTGGGCGGCGGTCGACGGCGGTCCGGACCGGTACCTGACCGCCTACGCGCGGTTCCGCGCGGCCGAGTCCCTGTTGGCCACCAAGGGATCCCGCGCCAGAGCGGCCGAGCTGCTGGCGTCGGCGGCCTCGACGGCGGCGGCTCTCGCCGCCGCGCCACTGGCCGGTGTGATCACCGCGCTGAGCGAGCGAGCCCGGCTCGCGCCGCCGACCGCACCGCCCGCGCTCGGCCTGACCGCCCGCGAGGCGGAGATCTTCTCCCTGGTGGGGCAAGGGAAAACGAACGCGGAGATCGCGGCGGAGCTGTTCATCAGCACCAAGACGGCGAGCGTGCACGTCTCGAACATCCTGCGGAAGCTCGGGGTCAGGAGCAGGATCCAGGCGGCCGCACTGGCACACAGACGGGAGCAGTCCTAAGTGGAGCAGAACTGGGCCGGCAACATCGCATACCAGGCACGGGAGGTGGCGCGCCCCCGGTCGGTCGACGCGCTGCGGCAGCTGGTCGCGGACCGGGACCGGGTGCGCGCGCTGGGCTCGCGGCACTCGTTCAACGACCTCGCCGACGGTCAGGGCACGCTGGTGTCGCTGGAGGAGATGCCCGACGAGATCGTCGTGACCGGACAGCAGGTGTCGGTGCCCGCCGGTGTCCGGTACGGGGTGCTGGCGGAGTTCCTGGCCGAGCGCGGGCTCGCGCTGCCGAACATGGCGTCACTGCCGCACATCTCGGTGGCGGGCGCGATCGCCACCGCCACCCACGGCTCCGGCGACGGCAACGGCTGCCTGTCGACGGCGGTGGCCGGGCTGGAGCTCGTGACGTCCTCAGGCGGGCTGCGCACGTTGTGGCGCGGCGATCCGGAGTTCGCAGGCAGCGTGGTGGCGCTCGGCGCGCTCGGCGTGATCACGCGGGTGACACTGGACGTGCGGCCGGCTTTCGAGGTGCGGCAACAGGTCTACCCGTCAGTGCCGTGGTCCACTGTGGCCGGTGAGCTGGCGGAGGTGTTCGCGAGCGGGTACAGCGTCAGCGTGTTCACCGACTGGGTCGGGCCCGCGCAGGTGTGGGTGAAGAGCCTCGACCCGGTGGCACTCCCGTACACCCCGGCCGACGGCCCGGTGCACATGCTGCCGGGCGAGTCGGTGGCGGCGGTGACCGAGCAGGGCGGTGTGCCGGGGCCGTGGCTGGACCGGTTGCCGCACTTCAGGTTGGGGCACAAGCCGAGCGCCGGCGCGGAGCTGCAGAGCGAGTACCTGCTGCCGCGTGATTCGGCGCCGGAAGCGCTGGCCAGGCTGCGGGAGATGGGGCCGAGGATCGCACCGCTGCTGCAGATCACGGAGCTGCGCACGGTGGCAGCGGACACCCTGTGGCTGTCCCCGGCCGGTGGCCGGGACGTGCTGGGCATCCACTTCACGTGGAAGCTGGACGTCCCCGGCGTGACGGGGTTGCTGCCCGACATCGAGGCGGTGCTGCTGCCGCTGGGCGCCCGCCCGCACTGGGGGAAGCTGTTCCACACCAGCGAGATCAGCACGCTGTACCCGAGGTGGACGGACTTCCTCGAGCTGCGCGCCCACCACGACCCGAAGGGCAAGTTCACGAACCCGTTCCTGGACCGCCTGACGTGACGTTCTGTCTCTGCTGCGATGCCACGAGGGGGCCCTCGGGACGCTCGGTGCGATGAAGGACCCCTTCGTAACGTTCGGCGCGATGAAGGACCCCTTCGTAACGTCCGGCGCGATGAAGGACCCCTTCGTAACGTCCGGCGTGATGAAGGACCCCTTCGTTGCGCTCGACGCGACGAAGGACCCCTTCATCACGTCCGCCTCCACCGGCAGGACCGTCAATCGCCGGAACTCTCGGCCCCCTCCCGTACGCCGGCAACCGGGGGCCGGAGGCCACCGCCCCTGCGGCGCCGCACCAGCAGCACCACGGCCACCCCGGCCACGAGCACCGCCGCCAGCGCCCAGCTGCCGCGGCCCACCCAGTCCTCCACCTGCCGCGCCGCCTCCCCGGCCGCCGCGCCGATGCCGATGTGCAGCGCGCACCACGCGGTCGCGCCCACCGCCACCGCGGGCAGGAACCGCCGGAACGGCAGCCCCGACGCACCCGCCGCGGCAGGCACCAGCGTCCGCAGCACCGGCAGGAAGATCGCCACGAGCACGGCCCACGCCCCGCGCCGCCGCAGCACGTCACTCGCCCGGTCCCACGCCTTGGCCCCGTGCCTGCGCACCACCGCCGTCTGCCGCAGCCTCGGCCCGTACCGCCGCCCGAGCCAGTACCCGACCGCGTCGCCCCCGACCGCGCACACCGAAGTGACCAGCCACATCACCACGAACCGCGGCGGTGACACCGCGGTCGTGCCCAGCACGAACAGCCCCGTCTCACCAGGGGCGACGAACCCGAGCCCCAGCGTCGTCTCGCCGAACACCAGCAGACCGGCCACCGCCACCACCCCCGCGGGTGGCAGCGCGGCGAGCCAGTCGAGGAAGTCCGCGATCACGGGACGATCCGCACGTCCGGGTGCGCGGCCCGGTCGAACACCGTGGTCGGCTTCCCGCGCAGGTGCAGGTCGAAGAACGCGGCCACGTACATCCGTTGCGCCGCAAGGCTTTCGCGCGGACCGACGGTGCCGATGGCGCTCGTGTGATCACCGTCGAGCTGCGGCAGCAACACCTGCGCGTCCGTGAAGCTCATGTGCTCGGCCTCCGGCAGGTACACGTCGCGCTTCCAGCCGGTCGACGCCGCCCAGAACGAACCCCAGTCGTCGCTGTGCGCGTGGTTGTGCGGCACCCCCCTGCTCAACCCGCCACCCATCAACATGAACGGCCGCGTCACGCCCCGGACCGCCGCCTGCCCCGCGCTCGGCGGCATGCTGCCGTCGAGGTTCACCCCGGCGTCCACCCGCGCGTCGGTCACCATCGTCTCCGCGGCCGCGAACCCGCCCATCGAGTGCCCGAGCATCCCGACCCTGGACAGGTCCAGTGACGGGAACGCAGCCAGCTCGTCGAGCACGAAACCGATGTCCCGCACGCGTTCCCGCACCGCCTCACCACCGTCCACACCGGACTTCGGCGGCTCGTAGCGGTCGGGGAACCGCACCGGGCCGGTCGGCGTGTGGTCGACGCTCACCACGACGTAACCTCGGCTCACGAGGTCCTCGACGAGCGTCGTGCCGAGGAACCGCGACTGGTTGCCGCCCGGCGAGTACAGGATCACCGGCCCGCGTCCCGGCAGCGGCCGCGCGCCGGTGCGCGAGTGCGTGAGGATGCCGGAGAACGAACCGTCCCGCGCGCCTGCCTGCCGGTCGTAGAACGCGGCGATCTCGGGCGGGAACTGCATGACCCGCCTGCCGTCACGGGCCGCGGGGTACGACAGCGACACCATCAGCTCGCGCGGCTGTCCCGTCCACGGGTCGGTGCGGTCGCGGTCGACGAGGTGCACCTCCCGCGTCCCGACGGGGTGGTGCCCGGTCGGCCCTGGCAGCTGGAGGGCTGGTGACGCTCCGGCGGCCGGCATGAGCCCGGCCGCCAGCGCCACGGCGATCATCAACGTCTTCATGCCACCAGCGTCGTCACGGCGACCGGCCGGGGCATCGGCCGATCGGCAACGGCCGCACTAGCCGAAAGTCATACGAGCCCGGCCTCGTGGGCGACGATCGCCGCCTGCACCCGGTTCGCCACCCCGAGGCGGCGCAGGATCGACGTGACGAACACCTTCACCGTGCCCTCCACGACGTGCAGCCTGCGGGCGATCTCGGCGTTGGGCAGCCCGGCGCCCACCAGCGCCAGCACTTCCTTCTCCCGCGCGGTCAGCCCGGCGACCAGCCCGCGCGCCCGCGCAGCACTGGCCAGCCGGTCGCCGCTGACCTGCTGGATCACCCGGTGCGCGACCTTCGGCGACAGGAACGCGGCGCCTTCGGCGACGGCGCGGATACCGGCGAACAGGTCCCGAGGGTCGCCGGTCTTGAGCAGGAACCCGCGTGCGCCGCCGGCGAGAGCGGCGGCGATGTGCTCGTCGGCGGAGAACGTGGTCAGCATCAGCACACCGACGTCCGGCAGCGTGCGGGCCAGCTCGGCGGCCGCACCGAGCCCGTCGAGCACCGGCATCACGATGTCGAGCAGCACGACGTCCGGCCGGTGGGCGGCGGCCAACTCGACGGCCACCCGCCCGTTCTCGGCCTCGGCGACGACCTCGAACTCGGGGTCCGCCGCGAGCACGGCCCGGATACCGGCCCGCACCAGCGGTTCGTCGTCGGCGAGGAGAACCCGGATCATCGCGGGACCGTTTCCTTGAGCACGAGCCTGCCGTCGACGAAGCACAGCCGGTAGAAGAGGCGGTCGTCGGTCTGGACCGTGGCCCAGTAGTGCGCGCAGTCGGCGCCGCGCGGTGGTGCCGGCAGTGCGCGTTCCGGGTCGCCGAGGATCTGGAAGCTGGGCAGGTCGACATCCTCGCGAGGCTGTCCGATGTAGAGCCTCTCGTACACACCGTCGTCGAGCCGGTTGTCGGCACCGACGAGGCCGTACACGGTGATCCCCAGCACGACGACGACCCCGGCGGCGGCCAGCGGCACCCGGACGAGGCGCCACACCCGAGGCCGCTCCCTGGACCGCGGGACGGTGACGTCGTGCGGCACGACGGCGGTGAGCACGAACCGCCCGTCCCGCACCCCGGCATCGAGCCGGGCGACCTCCGCACGCAGCGCGGCGAGCCCCAACCCGTTGCCCCGCCCGGCTCCCGTGCCGGCAAGCCCGTTCTCGACGGTCACGGTGGTCCCGGCCGCGCCACGCTCGACGAGCACGCTGACGGGCTCCCCTGGCGCGTGTCGTCCCGCGTTGGTGAGCCCTTCCCGCACGACCCGGTACACGACCCCGGCCACCGCGTCCGGCGGCGCGACGGCCATCGTCAGGTCGACCGCCTGCCCGGCAGCGGTGGCACGGGCGACGAGCGCGGTGAGGTCGGTGTCCTCTGGCTCCCCGAGCAGCCCGACGATCTCGTGCAGGCGCTCGGTGGCGGCGGCGATCCCGGCCCGCACCTCCCCGGCCTTGGCGCGGAAGCCGTCGTCGAGGCTGGGCGCGACCTCGAGCGCGGCGGCGCGCAGCGCGACGAGTCCCAGCTCGTGCCCCAGGGAGTCGTGCATCTCGCGTGCGATGCGGTTGCGTTCCACGGCCGCCACCCGCGCGATCCCGGCGGCGCGCAGTTCGATGCGCTGGCGCCGGTACCGCCCGGCGAGCCAGGGCAACCCGAAGACGAGGAGCAGGACGAGAACGAGCACGAACCAGTCGTAGAGCCCGAAGAGCACCCCGAACTCGCCGCGCTCGAACACGTCGACGGCGACGCCGACCGGGAGCCCGGCGAGCAGGCCGCCCGCGAGCACCGCCCCGACCGGCCGTGCCTGGCCGAGCCGCCGTCCGGCGAGATACCCGAACACGGCGGCGGCGGCGAACGGCCACCCCCGGACCGGACTGGTGGCGATGGGTGACAGCACGAGTGAGGGGACCACGGCCCCGACTACGGAGAGCGACACGACGAGAAGGGGAAACCGCCGAAACGCCACCACGGCCCCGCCGACGACGGCGAGGCTCAGAACCAGTTCGCCCCACCGCCACCCGCCGAGCTCGACGGCGAGCGGGAGGGCGATGAGCAGGAAGGGAATGGCGGTCCCACGCCACCGGCTCACCGGCCCTCCGCGGCGATGTGGACGAGGTCAGCCATGCCCCGCACCCTATCGTGACCGAACGTCAACACCGGCGGTCCGGCAGGGGCTGCGGGTGCCGGTCAGCTCGGACCAGCAGGTCCCAGCGGGTCGGGTTCGGACGGTGGCCTCGGGTCCGGGCCGGGGGGCACCGGCGGCTGGGGCGGGTCCGTCGGGCCGGGGTCCGGGGTCGGCTCGCCGGGCTCGGGAAGTGGCTCGGGCTTGGGCAGGATCGGCTCGGTCATCGTTCTTCCTTTCCGTTCACCCGGCGCAGCGGGTGCACCGCCGGACCCTGGATCACCTGACCGTCCACATCGAACCGGGAGCCGTGGCACGGGCAGTCCCAGGTGCGTTCCGCGTTGTTGAACGCCACCAGGCAGCCGAGGTGCGTGCAGTGCGCGCGCACGGCGTGCAGGGCCCCGCTCTCGTCGCGGTAGGCGGCGACCGTCGAGGTCACCCTGGCCTCGCCAGGGCGCAGGTTCGCCAGGCCGGGTTTGGCCAGCGCACGCACGTGGTCGCCCGCGAGGAACTTCGCCACCGTCGCGTTGGCGGTCACCATCCCGGCGGCGGCCCGCACCGAGAAGCGGTTCGGGTCGTACAGGTCCGCGTACTCGTTGTCCTCCCCCGCCACCAGGTCGCGCAGCAGCATGCCCGCCGCGGTGCCACCGGTCATGCCCCACTGGCCGAAGCCGGTCGCGACCCACAGGTGCGACGCCCTCGGGTGGTAGCGGCCCACGTACGGCACACTGTCCACAGTGGACATGTCGTGTGCCGACCAGCGGTAGCGGACCTCGGTCAGCCCCACGTGCTCACGGGCCCACGCCGCCAGCTTGGCGAAGCGGGCGTTGACGTCGACGTGGTCCCCGACCCGGTAGTGCTCGCCGCCGACGACGACCTGCCTGCCGTCGGGTGTGGGCACCGCGCGGACCGAGTGGTGGGTCCTGGCGTCCAGGTACGTCCCGGTGACCTCCCGGCTCGCGGGCCCGGCGACGACCAGGTCACGCGTCGGTTCCAGCCGGGCGAAGAAGAGGCCGCGGTCGAAGATCGGGTAGTGCGTCGCGACGACCACGTCCTTCGCCCGCACCGAGCCCGCGGTGGTCCGCACGATCGACGGGTCGCCTTCGCGGAGGCCGGTGGCGCGGACGCCCTCGATGATCTGCCCGCCGTCGGCCTCGGTCAGCTGGGCGAGGCCGAGCAGCCACTTGCGCGGGTGGAACTGCGCCTGCCCGCGGAACCGCACGGCACCCACGGCTCCGAGCGGCGGGTCGATCGTGTCCACGTACTCGGCCGGGAGCCCGGCGGCCACCGCGGCGGCGACCTCGGCACGCAGCTCCGGCAACTGGGCGGGATCGGTCGTGTGGACGTGGCTGTCGGTGCGCTCGAGGTCGCAGTCGATGCCGTTGTCCGCCGCCGTGGCGAAGACCCATTCCAGCGCGGCGAGCTGGCTCCCGCCGTACCGGGCCGCGGCGTCGCCGATGCGGTGGTAGATCAGCTCGTGCTGCGCGGTGAGCTTCGCGGTCGTGTGGCCGGAGACCCCGCCGCCGATCTCGTGCGCCTCCAGCACCAGGACGGACCGGCCGGTCCGGGCGAGGAGGTACGCGGTGGTCAGGCCCGCTATGCCGGCACCGAGGACCACGACGTCGGCGGCGGTGGGCAGTGGCGGCTGCCTGCGGGCCGTCCCCTGCGTGGTGTCGAGCCACAGTGAGCGGGTCATGCGGGCGGAATATCCAGGTCACCGGATGGCTAAACGGACACCGGGTGGGTAGTCGGCACATGGACGAGGAAGACTGGGCGACACTGACTGGGCGAACCGACGAGATCTCAGGGCGGGAGAACGTTGCCACCGGGAACCAGTCCGCCGACGGACGCCAAACCCACTCGTGTCGTCCTGGTGGAGGACCACGACATGGTCGCCGAGGCCATGACCCTCGCCATGGCGCGCGCCGACGACATCCAGATCGTCGCGCGGGCCCACTCGATCGCCACGGCGGCGGACGCGGTCCGTGAACACGAACCGGACGTGGTGCTGCTGGACCGCAGGCTGCCGGACGGCGACGCGATCGGGTCGATCGGCGCACTGAGTGCCTCCGGCGCCCGCGTGCTGGTGCTCACCGGCGAGGCGACGGCGACGGTCGCCGCACGGGTCGCGGAGGCGGGCGGGGCGGGCCTGGTGCTGAAGTCGGCAGGCCTCGACGAACTGGAGGACGCGGTCCGCCGGGTGGCCGAGGGCGAGGCGGTGTTCGGGACGGAGTTCCTGGCCGGCGTCCTGAACCGGCTCACCGGCCGCACCCCGAGCGCGACGCTCACCACGCGGGAACGGCAGGCGCTGGACCTGCTGTCGAACGGCGCGAGCACCGCCGAGGTCGCGGCCAGCATGGGCATCGCCCACAACACGGCCCGCAACCACGTGCAGCGCGTCCTCGAAAAACTGGGCGCCCGCTCGAAACTGGAAGCGGTGGCCATCGCGCGCCGAGAAGGCCTGCTGGACTGACCTCGGGCCAAGGTCGCCCGCGCCCGCACCGCCCGCGTTGGTGCACCTGCACTACCTCACGCCCGTCATCCGCATCTCGCTCCGCTCCCCTGTCTGGCGGAAGGTGGAACCGTGGAGACACGTGCACCGGCGGTGGCCGAGCTCCGACTGGCCGAACGGGATACCAGCGCGGCCCTCGCGCGGCAGTTCGCGCGGTCGACGCTGGCCGCGTGGCGTACCCGCTGCTCGCACGACGACTTCGTGCTGGCCGTGTCCGAGCTGGTCACCAACGCCCTCCTGCACGGGCACGGCACGCCCGTGGTGCGGCTCGTCAACGGCGGTGACCGGGTTCGCGCCGAGGTGTGTGACGACAGCCCCCTGCTCCCGGTGTCGCACCGGGTGACTCCCACCAGCGGGCTCGGTCTGCGGGTGGTCGAGCAGATCTCGTCCGCCTGGGGGGCCTCTCGTCGCGGCCGCGGGAAGGTGGTGTGGTGTGAGCTGGCCACACTTCCGAACGGCGACCCTGCCTGACGAGCGGGACCTCCTGCCAGTGGTGCAGAGTTGGGACATGCAGCCCGATGACGGGTACCGAATGCTGGTGCGGAACGTCCGGGACTACGCCATTTTCATGCTGGACCCGGCAGGGCACATCATCAGCTGGAACGCGGGCGCGGAACGCATCAAGGGTTATACGGAAGACGAGATCATCGGCAAGCACTTCTCCGTCTTCTACCCAGCGGAAGACAGCGACAAACCGGCGCGGGAACTGCGCGAGGCCATCGCCAACGGCCGCCTCGAGGACGAAGGCTGGCGCGTCCGCAAGGACGGCACGCGCTTCTGGGCGAACGTCGTGATCACCGCGCTCTTCGACGACAACGGAGAACTCCGCGGCTTCGGCAAGGTCACCCGCGACATGACCGAGCGCCACCACGCCGAGGAGGCGCTGCGGGCGAGCGAGGAACGGTTTCGCCTGGTCGTACAGGGTGTGCGGGACTACGGCATCTTCATGCTGGACCCGACCGGCCACATCATCAGCTGGAACGCGGGCGCGGAACGCATCAAGGGCTACACCGAGGACGAGATCATCGGCAAGCACTTCTCCGTCTTCTATCCGGCAGAGGACGCCGGGAAACCCGAACGTGAACTCCGCGAGGCCATCGCCAACGGCCGCCTCGAGGACGAAGGCTGGCGCGTCCGCAAGGACGGCACGCGCTTCTGGGCGAACGTCGTGATCACCGCGCTCTTCGACGACAACGGAGAACTCCGCGGCTTCGGCAAGGTCACCCGCGACATGACCGAACGCCGCATCGCCGAGCAGGCACTCCTCGAGCGGCGGCGACTGCTGTCCCATTTCGTCGAAGCGCAGGAGCTGGAGCGCCGCCGCATCGCGTGGGACGTGCACGACGACTCGATCCAGGCGATGGTCGCGGTCGGCATGCGGCTGCAGCTGCTCGCGGGGCGGCTGCCGGACGAGCAGCGCCCGGTGATGGCGCAGCTGGAGGAGACGGTCCGGGCGTCGGTCAGCAGGCTGCGCAACCTGGTGGTGCACCTGCGGCCGACCGCGATCGACGAGCACGGGCTGGTGCCCGCGCTCACCGGCTACCTGCGGGACGCCGTCGAGGGCTGGGGGCTGGGGGCGAACCTGTCCGCCGACCTGGCCGTCGAGCCGCCGACGGCGACCGCGATCACCATCTTCCGCATCTGCCAGGAAGCGCTCAGCAACGTGCGCAAGCACGCGGGCGCCACGCGGGTCGACATCGCGCTGACCAGCACGGACGGCGGCACCCTGACCGAAGTGCGCGACGACGGCCGCGGCTTCCCCGACCCGGCCACCGGCCACCCGAACCGGCATTTCGGGCTGATCGAGATGCGGGAGCGGGCCGAGACCGCGGGCGGCTGGTGGTCGGTGGACAGCGTGCCGGACGAAGGCACGACCGTGCGGTTCTGGCTGCCCAACGCCCTCGCCGAGGTGGAAGGAGGGGCATGACGTACGAGGTACGCGTGCCGCTGCGGGTCCTCGTCGCGGACGACGACCCGATGATCCGCCTCGCGCTGTCCGAAGTGCTGGACGCGGAGGCAGACCTGCAGGTGGTGGCCATCGCGGAGGACGCGGTACAGGCCGTCTCCCTCGCCGAGACGCACGGTCCGGACGTCGCGGTGCTCGACGTCCGGATGCCCGGCGGGGGTGGCGCACACGCGGCCAGGGAGATCCGGGTCCGGTCGCCCCGCACGCAACTGCTCGCGTTCTCCGCCTACGACGACTCGGGCACGGTGGACGAGCTGAAACGCCTTGGCGTCCGGGAATACCTGATCAAAGGCGTCACGAACGCCGAGATCGTGGCGGCCGTGCGCCGCGCGGGGGCCGCTGTCCAGGCGTGATGGGTTGGGTGGACACCTCTTCCACACCGTGCGATGCTGGGTGGAGGTTGAGAGAACAGCCGAGACCAAGAGACGCTGAATCGCAGAGTCCTCTGCCGACGTGGGCAGACGGTGACGGCACACCGCATCACCAGCACCAACGCTGTGGTGGTTCTTTACTTTCTGGCGCTAACGATCAACCGTTTCACAGGGAGATCCGATGAGCCGCAACACGCGCAGAGCGGTCGTCCGGCGGGAGAGCGCGCACCAGCACTTCTCTGTTCTGCAGATTCACGAGCGGGACGACCTCGAGAAGATTCACCCGATCGGCGAGATCGACCTGTACACCGCGCCCATGCTCCGCGACGCGATCGCCGACACCGAGCGACGGCAGGTGCCGAACGTCCTGGTGGACATGTCGGAAGTACCGTTCCTCGCCCTGGTCGGCGTGCAGGTCCTGCGCGAGGCGAACGAACGCAGCACCGACGAACACCGCAGGCTGGCACTGGTCGCCCCGACCCATCCCGTGCGGCGCGTGCTCACCCTCACCGAGGTGACCGACGAGCTCGAGATCTACGTGACGCTGCCCAACGCGATGTCCGCGCTCACGCGCGTCTGACCCGCCCACCGGGACCCCGTGCCCACCTCGGGGCCCCGGTTACTCGACCTCAGCGACGGCGGCCTTCGCGGCCATGGCGTCCTTCGCGACCTTCCTCGAGGTCCACCTGCTCCTTGCGCACCGTGTCGGACACCGTCTCGGTGTCGGACACCGTCTCCTTGGCGAGCCGCACCTGTTCCACCGGCGTGGTTTCCTTCTTCACCACCGGCTTCTCGGCGTGGAGCGTCACCTCGTGCTCGGCTTCCGTGATGTCCGCGCCACGCATCGCGTCCGCGCGGTTGGCGTCGGTGATCGGCTCGCGTTCGAGCCGGACCTCCTCGTGCGACACCGGCACCTGCACCTGCTGCTGTTCGGTGACCACGTGCTTCACCAGCCGCACCTTGCCGGTCTCCACCTCTTCGGTCCCGACCCGCAGCCGCTCCTCCGAGCGGGTCATCGCGTCGCCACCGGTGTTCTCCTGGCGGCCGGCTCCCTGCCGGGTGTCCCGGCCACGGCCGGGGTACTCCCCGGGCTGCATGCTCGAGCCAGGGCGCCTGGGCTGCTGCTGTGAACGCTGCCGCTGGTCGTGCTCCCCGCGTGCCTGCGGGCCGAACCCGTAGTGGCGGTACAGCGCGGCCTGCTCGTCGTCGGTCATGTTGTCGTTCGTCGCCTCGATCCTCGGCGACTCCTTGACCTGTTCCTTGTCCACCGACACCTGCAGTTGATCCTCGTGGAACTCCGCGCGCTGCAACGGGACGAACGACTCCTTCAACCCGAACAGTCCGGTGTGCACGGACGCCCACAGCGGGTCACCGGTCTGCCCGTCCAGCCAGATCCGTTTGACGGAGCCGATCTTCTCGCCCCTCGGGTCGACGACCTGGCAGTCGTACAACTGGTTGACCATGTCCTGTCCGATCACGATTCTCACCCTCCATTGTCGACGGTCGAGCTGTGCCGCTCGGCGTGCCCGACTGAACAGCGGATATGCGCCGCCGGAGGACATCTCACCCGTACGGGTGACGAGGTTTGCCCGGGTCAGGGAGAGGCACTCTCACGCCATGTCACTGACTCGCCCGCCGGGGGTGTACCGGCCGCAGGACGACACGTGGTTGCTCGCGGAAGCGCTCGCCGAGGCCGGAATCCGGCCCGGCGCCGCCGTGCTGGACGTCGGTTGTGGCACCGGCGCGCTGTCCATCGCGGCCGCGACCGTGCGGCCGCGATCCATCACAGCCATCGACGTGTGCCGAAGAGCCGTGTGGGCCGCACGCGTCAACACGGTGCTGCGCGGTGTCCGCGCGGAGATCCGGCACGGTGACGCGTTCGCGCTGGTCGCGGGCCGCACCTTCGACCTGGTGCTCGCCAACCCGCCGTACGTGCCCGGTCGCGAAGGGCGGCCGCGCGGCCGCCACCGCGCGTGGGACGCGGGACTGGACGGCCGGGTGCAGCTCGATCGGTTGTGCGTCAACGCTCCCCTGCTGCTGGCCCCCGGCGGCACGCTCCTGGTGGTCCATTCCGGACTGTGCGACGAGGAGAAGACGTTGGCGCAGCTGCGAGGCGGCGGGCTGAAGGCCACCGTGGTCGCCCGCGCCGACGTGCCCTTCGGCCCGGTGATGCGCGGGCGGCGCCACCAGCTGGTGGCGCAGGGTTTCATCACGCCGGAACAGTCCACTGAGGAGCTGGTGGTGATCCGCGGTGACCGACAGGCGACCACGTAAGGTCCGGGTGGTACCCGACGGGCCCCTGCTGGTGGAGGGGCCCGTCGAACTGACCACCGACGACGGCGAAACCGTGGTGTCCGAGCGGTTCGTGGTCGCGGTGTGCACGTGCCGCCGCAGCAAGCGCTACCCGCTGTGCGACACGAGCCACCGCAGACGCGTGCGTACGGACAAAAGCTAGATCGGCCGCAGCAGGGAGGTCCTGCCTCCCTGCCACGCGGCGAGCACGTGCTCGCCGAAGCGTGCCTCCAGGAACTCCGTCGCCCGCACGCCGAACACGACGTCCGCCGCCAGGTCCGGTTCGCGGTCGAGGAGGTCGCCGACGACGTCGTGGCGCAGCACCTGCTCGTGGACCGCGTCCGCTTCCACGTGCTCGGCGAAGAAGTGGGTGACGTCCTCGCCGCCGCCAAGGCGCTGGATCGCCTTCACCATGCGGGCCGCGCTGGGCGCGGTGGTGATCTCGGCGGCCGCGAAGTGGCCCACCATCGCCGCGCGCAGCCTGCGGTGCAGGCCGAACAGCGACATCATGTTGACCACCGCGATCACCGGGGCCGGCACGTCGTCGAAGTAGTGCAGGTAGCCGGCGTCCAGGTCGGTCGCCGCCATCAGGTCCCGGTACAGCTGGGCGTGCACGCGGTCGGCGTGCCCGCCGCCGAACTCGTCGAACTCGACCGCCACCAGCGCCGCCTTCGCCCGCCCGGACAGGCGCGGGATCACCAGCGCGTGCGGGTCGGCTTCCTTGTGGTGGTAGATCGACCGGTGCACGACGTACTCGCGGAACTGCCACCACTCGCCGTCGTCCCGCAGGAAGTGCGAGACGCCGGTACCCGGCACCGCTTCGACCAGCAGCTCGTCGAGCACGGTGGTCACGTCGTCGGACGCGGGCACGGCCGCGCGCAGCGCCGACTCGAACACCCGCTCCAGCTCACGCCGGAACGCCAGCAGCTCCGGTGACCACTCCCAGTCCTCGTCGACGTCGACGAAACCCTGGTAGTGCAGCTCGTAACAGGTGTGCAGCGCGACCGCGAGGTCGGCGCCGAAGGGGTCGGCGCCTGCCACGCCGGTCACGTCGAGTGACGGCAGGACGCCGTCCCGCAACAGGGACACGACAGCACCGGACAGCGGCCCCCGCGCACGGGGCAGCACCGCGGCCAGCACCGGACGCGCATCAGTCCTCATAGGACACTCCTATCGCCAGCAGTCGCACCACGTCGAGGGGTTCACCAACCGCGCGCTGCCGTTCCGCACCGGTGCCGCGCCTCAGCACCCCCGCGAACAGTTCGCGCGCCGCGGCGAGGTCACCCGCCTCGGCCAGCGCGGGCGCGACCCGCACGATCAGCTCGTCGAGCAGTTCGGTGGCGGGTACCCGGTATCCCCGCACGGGATGCACGCCGACGCCACCGAGTCCGTAGCGCGCCGCGGACCACACGGCGGCTGCCAGCACCTGGTCGTCGAGCCGCGGCGCCTCCCGGCCGAGCGACAGGTCGCCGAGCGCGGTCGTGACCAGCGCCCGCGACAGCGTGGCCTGCAGCAACGCCCCGGACACGTCGACAGCCGTGTCGGCCACCCGCAGCTCGACCGTCGGCCACGTCGGCGACGGCCGGGCCAGCCAGAACGACTGGGCCTCGTCGAGGAGCACGCCGCTGTCGACCAGCCGCGCGACCCGCTCGTCGTAGTCGGCCGCGTCGTGGCACCACGGTGGCACGCCCGCGCCGGGGAAGCGGGACTGCTCCACGATCCGCCAGCTCGCGTAGCCGGTGTCGCGGCCTTCGTGGTACGGCGAGTTCACCGACAGCGCCAGCAGGGTCGGCAGCCACGGCCGCAGGTGGTTGCACACGGCGACCGCGGTCTCCCGGTCGAGCACACCGACGTGCACGTGGCAGCCGCACGCCTGGTAGTCGCGCACGACGTCGGCGTACCGGGCCGTGATGCTCGCGAACCGGGCCCCGTCGGCCGGCACCGCGGCACCGCCCAGCGGTGACGTGCCGCTCGGCAGGAGCCACACCCCGCAGCTGCGTGCCGCGGCGGCGAGCCGTGCCCGGCCGGCCATGAGCTCGTGCTCGAGGTCGTCGAGCGAGGCACACGGCACGGTCGCCGCCTCCACCTGCGTCTGCGACAACTCGGCGTGCACGGCACCCGGCACGGGCTCCTCCCGTGCCGCCTTCAGGACTTCTGGAGCGGCAGGCACCGCCCGGCCCGTCTCCGGGTCGGCCAGCAAGAACTCTTCTTCGACACCGAACGTGCTCACAGCCGCGGGGCTACCTCCTCGCGCCAGAAACGAAAGAACTCGTCCTGCCTCGGCCCGATCTGGGCCACGTACACCTCGTCGAACCCGGCGTCCGCGAAGGACCGGACCCGCTCTGCATACGGCTCCGGAGCCGGACCGGTTGGCAGCGACAGCATGTCACGCGTCACAAGCGTGCTCGCCTGCTCGAAGTGTTCCGGCTGCGGCAGGACCTGGGCCAGCTCACCGGGCAGCCCCTCGTTGGGCCAGATCCGGTACGCGGTGTCCAGCCCCTCGTCGACGGTCGGCGCGTGGCACACCTTGAACCCGCCCTGCGCGGGCCCCTTGCCGCCCGCATCGCGGTAGGCCCGCACCAGGTCCGCGTCGGGCATGACGCAGACGAACCCGTCGCCGATCCGGCCCGCCAGCTCGACCGCCTTCGGCCCGAACGCGGACACGTACACCGGCACCGGTTCGTCCGGCAGCGTGTAGATGCGGGCGTTCTCCACCGTGTAGTGCTTGCCGTGGTGGCTGCGGCTGCCGCCACCGTGCAGCGTGCGGATGACCTCGACGGCCTCCTCGAGCATCTCCAGGCGCACGGCCGCGTTCGGCCACGGGTCACCGAGGATGTGCTCGTTGAGTGCCTCGCCGGACCCGACGCCGAGGACGAACCGGCCGTCGAGCTGCACCGCCGCGGTGGCCGCCGCCTGGGCGAGCACCGCGGGGTGGATGCGGACGGACGGGCAGGTCACGGCGGTGGTGACGGGCAGGTCGACCGCCTCGGACAACGCCCCGATGACCGACCAGACGAACGGGCTCTGCCCCTGCTCCCCGTTCCACGGGTGGAAGTGGTCGGAGATCCAGAGGCGCTCGAACCCGGCGTCCTGCGCCTGCTTCGCCTGCCGCACGAGTTCCTTCGGCCCGAACTCCTCGCAGGACAGGAAATATCCCATGCTCACCATGCGGCGCGAGTACCCGTCAACCAGGAGATCAACCGGAGTGCGTTGCCTGACCCGCGTCGAGCTGCTGCTGGTAGCGCAGGCGCGCGGCCGCGAGCAGCTCGTCGGACAGCCACGCGATGGGCCGGACCTCGGTCAGCAGCGGTTCGTTGTCCGGCCCGAAGTCGACCACCCGGCCGGTCAGCACCCAGGGCCGCGCGCCCTCGTCCAGCTCGCGGAGGTACTGGCACACGGCACGGGCCACCCAGTCCTCCGCCGGCCGGGTCCACCACCTCGGCGGCCACAGCGGGTTGGCCGAGACACCGGACATGAGCAGCCCGCTCTCGTGGTCCTTGCTCGGGTGGGTCGCGTCGGCTTCCGGTCCGGGCGAGTACCGCAGGTAGACGGCCTCACCGTGGTCGATCAGCAAGGTCAGCTCACTGAGCCGGTCGAGGGTCGGCATGGCGGTCATAGTCCCGGAGTGCCCACGCGCGGCCGGGTTATTCCCTGGCCCGGCCACCGGGCCGGCGCCTCGAAGGCGGACGGCCACCGCAAGCCGCCACTCACCCTCCTGCCGCCGAGGGCACCAGGCGCACGGGCAGGGTCCGCAGCCCCCACGTGAAGTTCGACGAGTTGTAGCGCGGCTCACCCACCTGCTCGATCCGGTCCACTCTGGACAGCAGCTCGGTGAGGAACGCGGTCAGCTCCAGGCGCGCTACGCGGGCACCGATGCAGAAGTGCCTGCCCGCACCGAAAGTGACGTGCTTGTTCGGGGTGCGGTCCGGGCGGAACCGGTCCGGGTCGTGGAACACCGTCTCGTCCCGGTTGGCCGAGGAGTTCCAGATCGTCACCCGGTCACCGGCCTTGATGGGGACTCCGCCGAGCTCGGTCGGCCTGGTCACCGTGCGCAGCGCGTGCACGCCGGGACACGTGAACCGCAGTACCTCCTCGACCGCGGACGCGATCCCGGCCGGCCCCGCGGTGCGCAGCCAGTGCCAGTGCACGGGGTCGCGCACCAGCTCCAGCACGGCACCCGCCATCGAGTAGCGGGTGGTCTCGTTGGCACCGGCGAGCACGCCGTTGCAGTTGAAGATGACCTCCTCGTCGGTGAGCTCGCGGCCCTCGACCCCGCCGCGCTCCCGCTGCCGCGCCTGCGCGATCATGCTGATGAAGTCGTCGCCCGGGTCCTCGCGCCGTTCCATCAGCAGCTCGGTGAACAGCAGGAACAGCTCGCCGTAGGCGGCGACCCGGTCCTCGTCGGCCTGCGCGTCGAACGCCTCGGTCGTGGTGTCACCGACCCATTCCCAGTGCTCGCGCGGCAACCCCATCAGCTCGCACACGACGTGGTTGGGGATCTTCTTGGCCACGTCGAGGAAGTCCACCTCGCCCTGGTCGACCGCCTCGGCCACGACCGTCGCCACGGTCCGCGACACGACCTCCTCGATACGCGGCATCGCCGCGCGGCCGAACGCGCGGCCCACGACCTGCCGCAGCTGCGTGTGGCCGGGCGGGTCGGTGACGATCAGCATCCGCCCCGCGACCGCCTCGACCGCCTCCGGGGTGCTGTCGAGCCGCATCCCCCGCTGCGAGCTGAACAGGTCGTCGTCGCCGTAGACGTGCATGACGTCGGCGTGCCGCGTCAGCACCCAGAACCCCGGCCCGTCCGGTTCTTCGTGCCAGTACACTGGTTCGTTGGCGCGCAGCCACGCGAAAACCTCGCCGAACTCGTTCCGTTCGAACAGACCCGGGTCCTTCAGGTCGATCCGCACCCTCACACTCCTTGCCGCGGTGGGGAGAACGCCGGGGAGAACAACGCACGCAGCGCGGCGGCCGCGTCGGGTTCGTCCAGGCAGAAGCCGTGGCCACCCGCGAACTGCCGCGTGTGGAAGACCACCTCGGTGTAGCCCGCCCACCCTGCGATGTGGTCGGCAGTGACGATCTCGTCGGCCGCGCCGCCCCAGGCGTGCAGCGGGCACGGCACCGGCGCGCCGCCAGGGTCGGTGTAGGTCGCCGACAGCTCCGCGTCCTGGGTGAGGAGCTCCATCACCAGCTCACGCAGGTCACCGTCGAGTTCCGTGGCGGACAACAGGTTCGCGAACGTCTCGAGGCCGCCGTCGGCACCCATGCTGCCGGCCGCGCGCCCGCTCAGGTGCGGCGGCCGCGACGCGGCGACCACCAGCGCGCTCGGGGTGTGCGTCTCCGGCAGCGCCCTCGCCACCTCGTAGCCGAGCAGCCCGCCGAGGCTGTGTCCGAACAGGACGATCGGCAGCCCGGCGGGGACGGCCGCGACGAGCGCGGCCACGATCTCGGCGACCGCGTCGGCGAACGTGCCGGGGAACTCGTCGGTGAACCGGTTCTCGCGGCCGGGCAGCTGCACACCGACGACGGTCAGGTCGTCGTGGGTCTCCTGCCAGGAACGGAACACCCCGCACCCGGAACCGGCCTGCGGCAGGCACACCAGCACCGGCCGTGCCCCGATCGGCGCGAAGGGAACGAGCCAGCCCGGTGTTCGCTGGTTCGCTCCGCTCACGACTCGGCCAGCCGATCCAGCTTCCTCGCCAGCTCGGCGGGTGTCGGGTGGGTCAGCAGGTCCTTGATGGACAGACGCAGCCCGGTCACCTTGCGCAGCGCGACCACCGCACGCGACGCGAGCAGCGAATGGCCGCCGGAGGCGAAGAAGTTCGCGTCCACGTCGTACACCGGCCGGGGCAGCACGCTGCTCCACACCTCGCACACCTGCCGCTCCCGTTCGGTGGCGGGCGGTCGGCCGCCCGCCGCCCGCGCGGTGGCGACCAGCTCGGCGAGGGCCTTCCGGTCCGCCTTGCCGTGCGCGGTCACCGGCAGCTCGGCCACCGCCTCCACCACGGCGGGCACCATGTAGTCCGGCAGCAGGTGCTGACAGCGGCCGGTCGCCGCCTCGGCGGCCGCCACCGGGTCGACGCCGGGCTCCGGCACCACCGCGAGACCGAGCGCGTCACCCGTGGCCAGCACGAACGCCGACGCGGCGCGGACCTCCTCCGCGTCGACCGCGGTCCGCTCCACCTCGCCGAGCTCGATGCGGAACGCGCGGATCTTGACCTGGTCGTCGACGCGGCCGAGGAACTCCAGCTGCCCGTCGGGACGCGGGCGCACGCGGTCCCCGGTGCGGTACATCCGGCCCTCGTCGAACGGGTTGGCCACGAACCGCGTGCGCGTGAGGTCCGGCAGGTTGCGGTAGCCCAGCGCGACCCCTGGCCCGCCGAGACACAACTCGCCGTCACCGCCCGGTGCGACGGGTTCACCGTCGGCGTCGAGCACGTAGGTCCGGTAGCCGGGCAGCGCGCGGCCGATCGTGAGCACGTCGTCGCCCGCCGCGCTGTCGGCCCACGTCGCCGCGATCGTGGCCTCCGTGGGGCCGTACACGTTCAGCACGCGGTGCCTGCCCGCGAACCGGCGCACCAGCGCGGGGGTGGCGGCCTCCCCCGCCACCACGACCACGTCGACGCTCGGCATGTCGTCCGGGCACGCCGCGTACAGCGACGGGCTCATGCAGACGGTCCTCGGCGCGACCGAGGCGAGCGCACCGGCGAGGTCCGTGCCATCGCCCGCGGTGTCCACGATGGCGACGCCCTGGCCGTGCACGAGGTAGAGCAGCGTGCACCAGAACCAG
Organism: Actinophytocola algeriensis; assembly: GCF_014203735.1. Lineage (GTDB taxonomy): Bacteria > Actinomycetota > Actinomycetes > Mycobacteriales > Pseudonocardiaceae > Actinophytocola > Actinophytocola algeriensis. The sequence goes on from NZ_JACHJQ010000006.1 coordinate 627,251, forward strand.
CCGTCGAACGCGGGCGACAGCGGGTTGAACCCGACGCCGCCGGGGGTGAGGCCGAGCGTGGCGAGGGCGGCGAGGAACGTGCCCAGCGCGCCGTAGCCGATCTCGACGCCTTTCGGCCTGCCGGTCGTGCCGGACGTGTAGACGATGTAGGCGCACTCGCCGGGTGCCGGGGCTGTGGCCGGCAGGCCGGTGGCCGTGGCCGTCCGGTCCACGACACGGAGGCCGGAAACCGCGACACCGGCGGGAAGTTCGCCCAACAGGAGCCGCACTCCCGCGTCCTCGAGGATGAACGCCAGCCGGTCGGCCGGGTGGCGGTCGTCGAGCGGTACCGCGGTGGCGCCGGTGTGCCACACCGCGAGCAGCGCCGGGACGGTCAGCGCCGACCGTCCGAAGGCGAGTCCGACCGCCACACCGGGCCCGGCGCCCTCGGCGCGCAGTGCGGAGGCGAGGTCCCGGACGGTCCTGTCGAGTTCCGCGAAGGTCAGCACCCCGTCGGGTGCGGTGACGGCGGTCGCTGCCGGCAGCTGCGCCGCCCACCGGTCCACGGCGTCGAGAACGAGTCCGGCCCCGGTGTGCGGGGCGACGCCGGGTCGCGCGGTGATGGTCATCGGCTCTCCATCCCAGATCGGATCCGGCGGGATTCTAGGGCCAAAATCCCAACGAATCGTTAAGCAGAGCGTGACGAAACCTCTGCGGCAGACCCTTCAACGCCGGGACCAGCGACGACGATCGACGGAGAATTTTTTATCAGTTTGATCGAAAACTGGTAATTGATCATTGCCCGTTTGAGGACGCACGGCTACTTGGCCGCTACGCGTTGTGGGACGAATGGGCTATTTACAAGGGAGTTATCCTCGCAGCGTCGCGGGTCGACTACCTGCAGCGAGACAGCGGGCGAGGCATCGGTGCGCGCATCCGCTCAGCGACACCGCGCAAATGCGGGTGTCATCTTGGGCCATTGAGACGGTCCGCACCGGACGGTTCCTGTGACGTTTGGTGACGTTTCCCGCGCCGGGACCGCGGCTCAGGAGAACTTCTCGATGAGCCACGCGCACACCTGCGGCTCGTCCATCTCGGGGAACTCCTCGACGAACGTGGCGAGCGCCCGCTCGGCCTCGTCCCGGTCCAGCCCGCGCGCGGCCGCCGCGCGCAGGTAGTCCTGCCGTGCGGCGACCGGACGGCCGCCACCGGCCCCGCGCCCCGGCAACCCGTCCCGCCACGTGGCGATCACGGCCAGCTGGTCGGACCGCCACCCCGGCGCCCCGTCGACCACGACGTCCGGCTCGGGGAACGGGTGCCGCGAGTCGCTGGGGTAGCGCTCGCGCCACTTGTGCACCGCGTGCCTGCTGACCCCGAACGCGTCGGCCACCCCGACGACCCCGAGGTAGTGCCTCGTCATGCCGCGCACGCTACAACATCGTCAACGAGAGAGACAACGTTGGGTGGACCGGGTTCGTCGCGGTCGGCGATCAGGAGCGCGGTCGGCGTTCGCCGCCTATTGGAATGAAGCGTTCCGTTCTGCTACATTGGAACGGAATCAAGCATTCCGTTCCCTAAGGAGTCCCCGTGACCGCCACCCTCGACGCGCCCGCCCCGGTCGCGACCGCCGCGCACCCGCGGCGCTGGCTCGGGCTGTTCGCGATCCTCGGCGCCGACCTGCTCAACCTCCTCGACTCCACCGTCGGCACCATCGCGGCACCCGCGATCCGGGCGGACCTCGGCGGCTCGACCTCGACGTTGCAGTGGATCGCCGCCGGCTACACGCTGGCCATGGCCGTCGGCCTGCTGGTGGGCGGTCGGCTCGGTGACATGTACGGCCGCAAGCGGATGATGATCGTCGGCGTGGTCGGGTTCCTCGCCGCGTCGGCGCTGTGCGCGGTCAGCTTCTCGCCCGAGATGTTGCTCGCCGCACGGGTGCTGCAGGGCTTGTTCGGCGCGGTGATGGTGCCGCAGTCGTTCGGGCTCATCCGGGAGCTGTTCGGCGGCGAGGTCGGCAAGGCGTTCGCCCTGCTCGGACCGGTGATCGGGCTCGCGACCGTCCTGGGGCCGGTGGTCGCGGGGCTGCTCGTGGACGCCGACCTGTTCGGCACCGGCTGGCGGATGATCTTCGCGATCAACATCCCGCTCGGCCTGTTCGCCCTGGTCGTCGGCAGCCGGGTGCTGCCGGACAGCCCGCCGGCCGCCCGCGGTCAGCGGCTCGACGTGCGTGGCGCGCTGCTCGCGGCCGCCGGGATGTTCCTGCTGGTCTACCCGCTGACGCAGGGCCACGAGCTGGGCTGGCCGCTGTGGACGTTCGGCATGCTGGCGGCATCGGTCCTCGTGCTCGCGGCGTTCGCGACGACCCAGCGCGGCGGTGACACCGTCCTGGTCCGGATGTCCGTGTTCGCCAGGCGGTCCTACACCTCGGGCGTGGTGTTCGTCCTCGCGTTCTTCGGGGTGATCACCGGGTTCTCGCTCGCCGTCGGCCTCTTCCTGCAACTGGGTCTGGGGTACTCGCCGCTCGAGGCGAGCCTGACGATGGCGCCGTGGGCGGTGGGCGCGTTCATCGGTTCCGCGGTCGGCGCGAGCGCGCTCGCCGGGATGGGGCGGCGCGTGCTGCACCTCGGGCTCGGGCTGATGATGGCCGGCCTGACCTGGCTGTACTTCTCGCTGTCGGTCGACGGCCCGCCGATCGCGCCGCTCGCGGTGTTCGGCGCGGGCATGGGGATGATCTTCGTGCCGTTGTTCGACATCATCGTCGGCGACCTGTCCGACGACGAGGTCGGCTCCGCGTCGGGGGTCCTGACCTCCGTGCAGCAGCTGGGCGCGTCGCTGGGCATCGCGGTGCTCGGCACGGTGTTCTTCTCCAACGCCGCCGACGCCGGGGTAGCGGGGGCAGCGGTGTTCGTCGACGCGGCGAAGGTCGTCACGCTCGTCGCGATCGGGCTGACCGCGGTCACCTTCGCGCTCGGGTTCCTGCTGCCCCGCAAGGCAAAGGCCGCCGCGCACTAGTCCGCCTCCCCGAACCCGAAAGAACACGCTCTAACCTGACGACACGTTTCAAGGAGGTTCCGATGCCGGCTCCGCTCAGCGGCCGCAAGGCGCAGGCCGCCCGCAACGACGGGCTGATCGTCGAGGCCGCGCGCGAGGTGTTCGTCGCCGACCCGACGGCGCCGATCGCCGCGGTCGCCGAGCGGGCCGGCGTCGGCATCAGCGCCCTGTACCGGCGCTACCCCAGCAAGGAGGACCTGCTGCGCAAGCTGTGCGCGGACGGCCTCACGCTCTACACCTCGATCGTCGAGAAGGCGGTCGAGGCGAGCGGTTCCGGGGGCGACCCGTGGGAGTCGTTCGCGACCTTCATGCGCGAGGTCGTCGCCGCCGACACCCACTCGATCACCAACGCGCTGGCGGGCACGTTCACCCCGTCGCCCGAGCTGTACGAGATGGCTCGGCGGTCGGGCGAGCTGAACGAGCGACTCGTCGCGCGGACCAGGCAGGCCGGCGTGGTCCGCGCGGACCTGGACGTCGGCGACCTCGGCGCGTTGTTCGGCCAGCTGGCCGCGGTGGGCGTCGGCGACCCGGCCCGCGACCACGACCTCCGCCAGCGCTACCTGACGATCATCCTCGACGGCCTGCGCGTTCCGCCGGTCACGACCAGCCTCCCGAGCCACGCCCCGACCCTCGAGGAACGGGCCCGGCAGTGGGTGCCGGCATGAGCGCGCTGCAGGCCGACCTCCGCGCACACGCCACGGCGGAGGACCGGGAGAAGACGACCGCTCGCCTTCCGGAGGGCTACCCGGTCATCGGGGTGCGGATGAAGACGCTGTTCGACGTCGCGAAGGCCCACTCGGGGATGCCGCTCGACGAGGTGTCGGCCCTGTTCGACGAGCCGGAGTACGAGGCACGGCTGGCCGCGGTGTGCGTGCTGGACATCAAGGCCCGCGCCGCGCGGCTCCCCGCCGACGACCGGCGCGCACTGTGCGAGCTGTACCTGGCCCGGCACGACCGGATCGACACGTGGGACATGGTCGACCGCGCCGCGCCGCGGGTCGTTGGCCAGTACCTGATGGACCGCCCGCACGACCCGCTGTTCACGCTGGCGCGCTCGGCGAACCCCCACGAACGCAGGACGGCGATCACCGCGCCGCTGTACTGGGCGCGGTACGGCACGCCTGCGCACCTGCCCGACCTGTTCCGGCTCGCGGAGGCACTGCTGGGCGACGACGACGTGGTGGTCGCCAAGCCGGTCGGGATCGCGCTGAAGTACGCGGGCGTGCTCGACGAGCCCGCGCTGCTGTCCTTCCTGGAAACCCACGCGGCGCGGATGCGGCGCCCCGCGCTGCGGTACGCCGTCGAGAAACTCGCCCCGGCACAGCGGAGCAAGTACGGCCCAGGCCGGTGAAACGCACGCTCGCCGAGGTGTACCGGCGTTTCGGTGAGGTCGACGCCGCCGGGACGTCGCCGTTGTACGAGCGCGTCGCGGTCGGCATGAGTGAGTCCGGTGCGGCGCTGCGCGCCATCGAGGCGGTACCGGCGCGCAGGCGGCACCCGACGGTGGTCCTCGCCGCGCTGCACGACCTCGCCCTCGCCGGGCGGGCCCCGGCACTCGCCGCGGCCTACGCCGCCGGGGACGGCGACGCCGCCGCCCGCGCCGCGGTCGGCACGCTGCTGCGCATGACCGACGCGGTCGTGGCCACCGCCAGGAGGACGCGGGCCGACGAGACCGGCCGCCACGCGGTGCTGTACCCGGTCATCGCCGAGGCGGCGCGCCGGGTGGGCGCGAACGCGGTCGGGCTGATCGACGTGGGTTGTTCGGCCGGGCTCAACCTCACCGTCGACCGCGTCGGCATCACCTACGACAACGGACAGTCGCTGGGCGAACTCTCATCTCCGGTGCGGGTGTCGGCCTCGGTCGTCGGCGACCGGCCCGTTCCGGCGGCGGCGGTACCCGAGGTCGTCGCCAGGATCGGCATCGACCCCGATCCGGTCGACGTGACCGACGCGGACGACGCCCGGTGGTTGCGAGCCTGCCTGCCCCCGGACCAGCCCGCGCGGATCGCACGGCTCGACGCGGAGCTGGCGCTGGCGGCGACGAGCCCGCCGCTGCTGCTGCGCGGTACCGCCGTCGAGATGCTGCCTGACGCCTTCGCCCAGGTTCCCGAGGACGCCCTGCCTGTCGTCATCACCACGTGGGCGCTGTCGCACGTCGCGCCCGAGAGCCGGCCGCGCTTCCTGCGCCGCATCGAGGAGGCGGCGGCAGACCGGCCGGTGGCGTGGGTGTCCGCCGAGGGTGTCGGTGTCGCGCCGACGATCCCGACACTCGGCGACCGCCCCGCCTCCGGTCACAGCATCATCGGTCTGGCGGTGTCCGACGGGCCTGCCCTGCGAGCCGAGGCCGTCGGCCGCTGCTGGTCGCGGGGCCGCTTGCTGGCGTGGCTGGCGGACTCCTAGCCGATCAGGTCGGTGAGGGCGCCGACGACCGCGTCCGGGTCCTCCTCCGGCACGAAGTGACCGGAGGACGGGAAGTTCACCACGCGCTCGTCGCTCCCCCGTGTTCCTTGGCAGGTCGACCGCGATCACCAGGTCTGCGGCCAGCCGGGCAGCAGCACCAGCGGCTCACCCCGGCCGCCAGTCACGTAGCGCAGCCCGGCCGCGTGCCCGGCGCGCGGGCCGAGGACGCCCCGTCGAACAGCACGACGACGAGGCGCGGCGTCACCCGAGCGCGGTATCGAGGTCCGCCCACAGGTCCTCGACGTGCTCGCAGCCCACGGACAGCCGCAGCAGCGACGGCGGCACGTGCTCCTGGCCCGCGAGCTTCGCGCGCCGCTCGACCGTCGACTCCACGCCGCCGAGACTGGTCGCCGCGTTGACCACGCGCAGGGCCGCGCACACCGCGTCGGCCTCGGCGGCGCCGCCTGCGACCTCGAACGACAGCATCGCGCCGAACCCCGACATCTGCGCCGCCGCCCGCTTGTGGCCGGGGTCGGACGGCAGCCCCGGGTACCGGACACGGCTGACCTTCGGGTGCTGCTCCAGCCGCTCCGCGAGCACCCCGGCCGACTCCTGGGCCTGCCGGACGCGCAGCGCGAGGGTCCGCACGCCGCGCACGGCGAGGAACGCCTCCATCCCGCCGGGGGTGGCGCCCGCGAGCACGCGGTTGGTGCGCAGGCGCGCGGCCAGTTCCTCGTCCGCGGCGACGGTCAGGCCGATCAGCAGGTCGGCGTGGCCGCCGATGTACTTGGAGCCGCTGTGCATCACGATGTCCGCACCCAGGGCGAGCGGGTTCTGCAGCAGCGGCGTGGCGAACGTGTTGTCGACCGCGACCGGCACCCCTGCGGCCCGCGCGCCGGCACACAGCGCGGGCAGGTCGGCGACGTCCATCAGCGGGTTGGTCGGCGACTCCAGCCACAGCAGCGCGGCGCCCTCCGCGGCGGCGAGCACGGCGTCGGTGTCGGTGATGTCCCGCAGGTCGACGGTGTGACCGCGGGCCGCCACCAGCGCGCGGACGGCGGTGTAGGAGTCGGCGGGCACGACCACCCGCGACGCGGCGGGCAGCAGGTCCACGACGGCCGCCACCGCACCCATGCCCGACGCGTACGCCGTCGCCGTCCCGCCCTCCAGCCGCCCGACGACCTGCTCCAGCGCGTCCCAGGTCGGGGTGCCCTCGTTGCGGGCGTAGTCGTACTCGCCGCCGGCGCGGAAGCTCGACGCGAACACCGGCGGCACGTTCAGCGGCGCGCCGGGCTGGTCCGCGCGGCCGGCGCCGACGCAGACGGTCTCCGTTCGTGGTGTGGTCACGGGTGCCAATGTAGAACCCGAAACTCGGTCGCGGCGCGTGGTTTGCGCCGGGACACTGCGTGCCGTGGGGAAATCCGTCACCGCCGTGGTCACGTCCGGCGGCGCACCCGTGGGGGCGGTGGGACCGTTCGCTGTGGACGCTCCGTGGTGGGCTGAGGTCGAGACGGTCACCACGCATCTGGGCGTGGTGCTCGGGGTGCCCGCGTACGTGCTGCGGCTCATGCGGGTCGATGGCGGTCGTGTGCCGAAGGGCGGGCATGTGACCTACCACGTGGAGGCACCCGGCACGACCGCGTCACTGCCGCCGGCCGACCTCGACGGCGACGACCCGCTGCGGGCGCACTACGCGACCGCCGACGGTCTGCGCGCGCTGTTCACGTGGGCGCGCGACACCCTTGCGGGGCAAGGGATCGCGGTGACCGGCCCGATCGCACAGCGGAAGACGTGGAACCTGGCGGCGCTCTTCCGGCTGCCGACCGACCGCGGTCCGGTGTGGTGCAAGGCACTGCCCGCGTTCGCCGCGGACGAGGCCGTGGTGATGGCGGAGTTCGCCACCGTCGACGCGACGCTGGTGCCGGAGGTCCTCGGCGCGGCGGAAGGACGGCTGCTGCTCGCGCACCTGCCCGGCGAGGACTGCTGGCACGCACCCGACGCGGTGCTGGCCGCGGGCATCCACCGGTACGTCGCCGCCCAGGCGGCGCTGACGCCGCCTGCCTGGCTCCAGCACCGCGACTACGCCACCGAGATCGACGCCCTGCTCGACCGCGATCTCGGCCTGACCGCCGACGAGGTCGCCGCCGCGCGGGCCATGCGGCCGGGGTGGGCGGAGCTGGCCGACTGCGGCCTGCCGACGACGATCGTGCACGGCGACTTCCACTCGGGGAACTGGCGCAGCGAGGACGGCGGCCCGCCCTCGGTGCTCGACTTCGCCGACGCGCACGCGGGCACCCCGGTGCTCGACGGGCTGCGGGTCACCGAGTTCGGGGACCCGGCGCGGACCCCGGCCGCCCACGCGGCGTGGGTGGCGGCGTGGCGCACCGCGTGCCCGGACAGCGACCCGGCCCGCGCGCTCGCGGTCGGGGAACCGTTGTCCCGGCTGTACTTCGCGGTGCGGTACCAGGAGTTCCTCGACGGGATCGAGACGTCCGAGCGGATCTACCACGAAGGCGACCCGGCCTCGTGCGTCAGGGAAGCGCTGCGGTGTCACGCAGCCGCACCGACAGGCACGTGACGCAGCCCTCGAGCTTCTCGAACTCGCTGATGTCGACGACGACCGGCTCGAGGCCCCTGGCGCGGAACAACGCGGCGGACTCGGGCGCGCTCGCGGCCATGAGGACCCGGTTGCCGCCGAGGAGGACCACGTGCGAGCCGCCTTCCTCGGGGACGGGCTCGAACCGGTCGAACACGGTCGGGTCGTCCACGAGCGGCGGGTAGCCGATCACGGTGCCGTCCGGCAGCGCGGTGACGGCTGACTTCAGGTGCAGCACCTTGGTGACGGGCACCGGGACGACGGTCGCCTCGGGGAGGTGCGCGGCGAGTTGCCGGATGCCCTCGTCGTTGGTGCGGTCACCGCGGCCCACGTAGATCGTCTCGCCGATCTTGAGGACGTCGCCGCCGTCGAGCGTGCCCGGGGCCTCGATCCGCCGGATGTCGTAGCCGTCGAGGGCCGCCGCCACGCCGTCGGTCTCCCCTCGTCGTTCCGGCGCACCGGACCGGGCGAGGACGGCGGTCTTCCCATACACGACAACGGGGTCTTCGACGAAGACCGCGTCGGGGCAGTCGTCGGCCGGTTCGACCTCGACCACGTGCCAGCCTTCCGCTTCGAGCGCTTCCACATAGGACTCCCACTGCCGCGACGCCAGCGCCGGGTCGACGGGGAGCCGTTCGATGTGCGAGATGAGGCCCTCGGCGAGCCGTGGGCCGGGCCGCCGCACCAAGACCGTGATGGACATGCGGTCCAGGTTAGCCACCCGCCCCGACCCGCCGCCCGTCAGCCGCGAAAGTCCCCTTTCGGGACGCTCAACGTGATGAAGGACCCCTTCGTAACGTCCGGCGCGATGAAGGACCCCTTCGTAACGTCCGGTGTGATGAAGGGCCCCTTCGTTGCGCTCACCGTGATGAAGGACCCCTTCGCACACCCGGCGTGATGAAGGACCCCTTCGTTGCGCTCACCGTGATGAAGGACCCCTTCATCACGCCCGATGTGACGAAGGGCCCCTTCATGACACCGGGCCACGCCCTGAAAGCGCCTTTCACGGCACGAAGGCCAACCGAGCACGGGCGGAAGCCCGCCACAAGGGGCTCCCTGCCATCCCGTCGACCTGGCGAAGCCCGATCACACCGGCTCAAGGGGGCACCAAACAACCCAACCGGCGGCAAACGCTGGAACCGCCCCCTTGAGCCGGTGTGATAGCCCGTAGGGAGGTCGACGGGATGGCAGGCAGACCCGCACCCAACCGCAGCCAAACAACGAAACCCCAAGCCATCCCAGAGACCTGCCCCTCCGGCGAGGAGCCCCCGGAGGGCACACCACCAGACAGCCTCTCTGGACAGCTGACCTCGCGTCTTGGGGCTAACTCGGGGTGCGTGCCTCGATCTTCCGTGCCACCGCGGCGAGGGTTTGTTCCATCGAGTAGGCGTTGTAGCCAGGGCGGTCCGGCTTCCCCGTGACGATCGGGCCCAGGTAGCGCTGGACGAACTTGTTGCCGACGCGGTACCAGTGCTCGGTGAGGCGGCAGCCGTTCGCGGTCGGGGTGATCTCGTAGGCCCAGCGGGACACCCGCATGCCGAAGGACGAGCGGACGTCGAACAGGAACCAGCGCGGTGGCTCGCACTCCATCACCCGCACCCGGGTCCACCACTCCTTGCCGGGGCCGCGGTTGACACCGCGGAAGCGGGCGCCGACCGCGGGGCCGGTCGCACCGCCCACCCAGCGGCCACCGACGTTCTCCGGGCTCAGCTCACCCATGCTGGGCAGGTCCGTGACGATGGCCCATGCGACCTCCGGGTCGACGGCCAGTTCGACGCTCCGCGAGATAGTGGGCTCCACGAAGCCACGGTCGCACGCGGTTCGCGGGCCCGGCAAGCCACTCCGCACGTCGGGAGAAGTCCGCTTTGTCCCGCTGTATTGGTCCAGACCTTGATGTTACCGCATGGTCTAGACCACACTGGGTGCGGGAGATCCACGGGGTGCTCTTCGTACCTGCGCGAAGGAGTCCACGATGCGAAGATGGCTCACCGGTCTGGCTACGGCCACTCTGGTACTCGGCCTGGTCACGGCGGCGCCCGCGAGCGCCGCGCCCGGGCTGACGGCCACGTTCACCAAGGTGTCCGACTGGGGCACCGGGTTCGAAGGAAAGGTCACCGTCAAGAACTCGTCCAGCGCCGCGATCAACGGCTGGACCATCGAGTTCGACGTCCCGAGCGGCTACTCGATCCCGAGCGTCTGGGACGCCGTGCACACCGCGAGCGGACAGCACCACACGTTCCGCAACCCGTCCTGGGCCCCCACCCTCGGCGCGGGCGCCACCACCAGCTTCGGCTTCAACGGCAGCCCCGGCAACTTCCCCGGCATCCAGAACTGCCGCTTCAACGGCGACCCGTGTGACGGCGGCGGCGGGAACCCCGGCGCTCCGTCGACCCCAGGCACGCCGTCGGTCACCGGGACCACCAACTCCGCGATCTCCCTGTCGTGGGGTGGCTCGTCCGGCACCGTCACCGGTTACCGCGTCTACGAGGGCACGACCGTGCGCGCGACCGTGACCGGCACGTCGGCCACCATCTCCGGCCTCGGCTCCTGCACCTCGCACACCTACACGGTCGCCGCGTACAACGGCGCGGGCGAGTCGGGCAAGAGCGGTCCGGTCAGCGCGACGACCACCGGCTGCACCCAACCGACGGGCGGCCGCGGCGCGCCGTACCTGTACATGGGCTGGGGCGACCCGCCCGCACCGGCCACGGTCATGTCCGCGACCGGCGTCAAGTGGTTCACCATGGCGTTCGTGCTCTCCGGCGGCGGCTGCACGCCGGCCTGGGACTCGACCCGCCCGCTGACCGGCGGGGTGGACCAGCAGGCGATCAACGCGATCCGTGCCGCGGGCGGTGACATCGTGCCGTCGTTCGGTGGCTGGAGCGGCAACAAGCTCGGCCCGAACTGCTCGACCGCGCAGGCACTCGCGGGCGCGTACCAGCAGGTGATCAACGCCTACAACCTCAAGGCGATCGACATCGACATCGAGAACTCCGACGAGTTCGAGAACGACACCGTGCGCAACCGGATCCTCGACGCGCTGAAGATCGTCAAGCAGAACAACCCCGGCATCCAGACGATCGTCACGTTCGGCACGACGACCACCGGCCCGAACTACTACGGCAACCAGCTGATCGAGCGCGCGGCGGCGATCAACGCGGGCATCGACGTGTTCACGATCATGCCGTTCGACTTCGGCAGCGGGAACATCGGCACCGACACGATCAACGCGGCGGAGGGCCTGAAGAACAAGCTCAAGTCCTCCTTCGGCTGGACCGACGCCCAGGCGTACAGCCACATGGGCATCTCCGGCATGAACGGCCTGTCCGACCAGCAGGAGATGACGTCGGTGGGCACCTGGACCTCGATCCGCGACTGGGCCAAGTCGCGCGGCCTCGGCAGGCTGGCGTTCTGGTCCGTCAACCGCGACCGGCCATGTCCCGGTGGCGGCGTGGTGAGCAACTGCAGCGGGATCGCCCAGAACAACTGGGACTTCACGCGCATCACCGCGGGGTTCTGAGGAGGCGGGACGGGGGCGGCCGCGACCCGGCCGCCCCCGTTCCTACCCGGGAGGAAACCAGCAGGTCGCGGCCCGCGTCGAAGCCGGCGTGGTCACTTTCACGAGAGAAGTCCCCCGCAACGCACCCGTGGTGGTGCGCTCGAACTCGGCGACCACCGGGCTGTACGCGATGCTGCTGGTGGCGGTCGCGCTGCTGGTGGCGCTGATCGTGGCGATCTCGGCGTTCACGATCATCCTCGGCTCGCCCTTGCTCGCGGTCATCGCGGCGCCGCTGCTGCTCCAGCTCTACTTCACCGTCCTGATCGTGCGCGAGTACCAGGGTCTGCTGGGCCCGCAGCTCGCCGCCGACCACACCGGCCTGTGGATCAGGACCGGTCTGGGCCGCCACCCCGAGACCGTGTTCCTGCCGTGGCAGGCCGTCGACGGGATCGACACCGCCAAGGGCCCGGTCGTGCGGATCATGAGCAGCCAGGGCGAGACCCTCTTCCCCGCCCGCCCGCACTGGCGGGTCCGGTCGCTGCGCCGCCGCTGCGGCACGGCGTTCGTCGTCGACGGCAAACGCTCGGCCGAGCCCGTCGAGCAGATCGCCCACCGCCTGCACCAGTGGGCGACCCGCTGACGTCACACCGTCGCGAGCTCCCGCAGCGCGGCGATGGCCTTCGGCACGTTGTTGACGCACAGCGCGTCGACCCCGGCATCCAGCAGCCGCTGGGCGAAGGCCACCGTCGGGCACCACGCCAGGAACTCCCGGCCGCTGGTGTGCACGACGTCCACCACGTAGTCGAGCGGCCGCTGCAGCTCCATCGGTTCCCGCTCGTTGGGTCGCAGTGAGCCCCAGTGCGGGGCGAGGACCTGCACGTCCAGGTGCGCGGCCATGGCGACCGCCTGGCCGATCGGGAACTCGACCCACGTCAGCAGGCCACGTGCCACGCCGGGCGCGAGCTCGCGGGCGATGTCGAGCGCGCCCGCGTCGAACGAGCTGATCAGCGTCGGGCGCCGCCGGGCCTCCCGGCGGGCGACCACGGCCAGCTGGGCCATGGTGGTGGCGGCGCGGTCACGCGTGGCGTCCTCCATCGACGTCTTCACGTCGAAGTCGATGCCGACCCCGCCGGGCAGCGCCGCCAGCAGTTCGTGCAGGTCCAGGGCGCCGTCGCCGGTGGCTTCGGTGCCGGTGATGTCCGCGTAGAACACGCCGTCGGCGTTCGCCGGGTTGTGTGCCACGACCAGGCGGTCGTCCGACGTGCGCCGGACATCCACCTCCACCCAGTCGATGCCGAGTGCCGCGGCGGCGAGGAACGACTCGAGCGTGTTCTCGCGGATGCCGTCGACCGTGCCCCTGCCCAAACCACGATGTCCCAGGAGCACCGGCCCGGGACCGAAGAGTCTGCCGTCCATAGCGCGCCGAAACCCGGCGCGCCCGCGGCGTGGAACGGGTCGCTCCGCTCCGGAACCGCTCAGGCCGCCGAGGTGACGGACTTGCCCACCTCCACGTTGGCACGTTCGAGGTCCCCGGCGAAGTCCACCTCCACCACGAAGAACTCGGAGATGTCCAACGCCAGCACCGGCATGCCGGCCGTCTCGATCGCGGACTCGATGCCGCGTTCGAAGTAGTCGGTGTCGGTGCAGCCCTCCAGGTGCTCGACCAGCGTCGCCCGGTCGGCCGACGCGATGTAGTTGATGCCGACAGCCTCTCCGAAGCCGCCAACCACCGATTTTGACAGCTTCTGGATGAGTCCGTCGACCGAAGCGGTGTACTTCACTTCTTCTTCACCGCAAGCTTCCGTGTTGACACACACGAAGCTCCGGTCCGCCGCGATCGCCGCCGCCACCGGCGCCAGGAGCTTCGGGTCGAACACGACGTCGCCGTTGAGCCACAGCACACCGCCCGGGCGGCACAGCCGCAGCGCCCTCAGCAGGCTTTTCGACGTGTTGGTGTGCTCGTACCGCTCGTTGTAGACGAACCGGGCGTCCGGTGCCGCCCGCATGATCTCCTCGGCGTGGAACCCGACGACGATCGTGACCTCGGGGTCGGTGAGCCCGGCGGACAGGTTGTCCAACTGCTGGCGCATGATGCTGCGCCCGTCGGCGAGCGGCGTCAGCGGCTTGGGGTGGGGCATGCCGAGCCGGGTGCCCATCCCGGCGGCCAGGATCACGACGTTCATGCGGGCACCTCCACGAGAGTGGTCTGTGAAACGTGTGCGTCGCGGGCGCGGACCGCGTCGTCGATCGCGGCGAGGAACCGGGTCGTGCTCTCCCCCGGGGCGAGGTCGCCGAAGTACAGCTCGCGCACGGCGGCGCGGGCCTCCCGGTACTCGTCGTGGGCCAGGCGCTGGGCGACCGTCTCGGTGAGCCTGCCGATGGTGGCCGAGTCGATCACGTCGGCGCAACGGCTGATGGGTGCGTCGGTGTGCAGCTTCTCCCGGTCGTCGTACCGGTCGGCGATGAACATCGGCTGGTCCTGCCGCAGGTAGAGGAAGTCCAGCCCGACCGACGACACGTCGGTGATCATGAGGTCGCAGCCGGGGAACACGGCGAGGATGTCACCCTGCTCGGCCACGACGTGCTCACCACCGGCGCGGGCGATCCGGCGGACGATCTCCCGGTGCCCGGCCGCGATGTCCGGGATGGGGCTGACCGCGACCCGCGGGTGCGGCTTGTAGACGAGCCGGACGTCCGGCACGGCGAGCACCGACTCGACGATCGCGGGACCGAACACGTCGACGGACGTGTAGTTGTTGGAGGCGTTCTCCCCCTCCCACGTCGGTGCGTACAGGACAGTCCTCTGTGTACTCGGCGGCAGCACGGGCGCCGGGCGCAGGTCGAGCTGCGGGCGGCCGACGGGCACGAGCTTCGACTCGTCGAACTCCATCAGCGCCACGCGGTGCCGCCGCCGGGCCGCCTCACCGGCGATGAACACCCGGTCGTAGGCCTTGACCTGGTTGGAGACCATGCAGACCTTGTCGCTCTCGCCGTGGTTCACGTGCACGTGCACGATGTGCCGCTGCATGAGCGAGTGGAAGTTGTGCACGGAGTTGTTCACGTACACGGCGACCTTGAAGTCGCTGGCCTCGTAGAGCTGCACGAGGTCGGGGAACGTGGGCGCGAGGACGGTCCGCAGCGGGGTGTCGAGTTCCTCGTAGGTCTTCCGGTTCCGCGTGATGATCGTGACCGGGTGCTCGCGGTCCAGCCGCTCCAACACCGGCAGCCACTGTTTGAGCTGGTAGACCTTCCGCGGATCATCGGCGAAGTACACGGCGACGGCCCCGGGCACAGCCGTGCCCGGCTCATAGCCGGCGGGCATGGGCCCCGTTGGGGTGTCGAGCAGGCGGCGAACGTCACCGGCCTTTTTGCGGATGCCGAAAAAGCCCACGGGCAGGACTCCAAGAGAGTGTGTGGCGATGGGGGTGGCCAAGACTCCTCCGGCCACCTACATCATGAGGGCTGCGACGCCCGATGTCCAAGTCCTGTACCTGTGCGGGAAACCCAACGTTCACGAATCGTTGCGTGCCGGTACCGGCGGACGACCGCCTCGGCCACCGCCGGGTGGGCACCGAGCGGGGCCGCGGTCACCTCCGCACCCGCCGCGACCGCCCGCCGGTGGAAGAGACCGGGCGCGAGGAACCAGCTCGCGACGGCCACCCCGGGTTCGAGCACCTCGTCGAGCGCGGGCGACGAGGTGGCGACGAACCCGACCCGCGCGGCCCCGAGCCGCCAGGCGGCGTCGTACACCTCGGCGCGGGCACGGGGATCGGACGACCCGGACGCGGCGAGCACCACCGGCTGCCCCGGCACCCACCCGGCCTGGACCAGCCGGTGCCGCGCGACGGACACGAGGTCGAGGCCGAGGTGCGGGGTGAGCACGGCCGGGGTGCCGGACGCGGCGATCTGCTCCGGGATGTCGGCGCGGACGTGGTACCCGGCGGAGAGGAAGGCGGGCACGACGACCGAGGGGCCAGGGCAGTCGCGGAGCACGGTCGTGACGGACGGCCCCCGGACGTCGGCGAACGCGACCCGCACGTCGGGCAGGTGCCGCCGGACCAGCGCGGCGAGCGACTCCACCACCGCGGCCCCAGCCGGGTCCCGGGTGCCATGGGCGACGAGCACGCACGTCACGAGTGCTCCACCGCCAGCCGGTAGCCGCGCTTCACGACCGTCGTCACCAGGTTCGGGGCGCCCAGCGCGGCACGCAGCCGGCCGACCGCGGTCTCCACCGCGTGCGCGTCCACTGTGTCCTCCCGGCCCGAGTGCTTGCGGAGCACACCGGCGAGCACCCGTCGTGACAGGACCCGCCCCGGGTCCTCCGCCAGCGCGCGCAGCACCGCCATCGGCGCGGGTGGCACCGGCCGCGGTTCGTCGTCCACCAGCACCGCCTGGCCACGCAGTTCGAGCGAACACTCCCCGACCTTCACCCGCGTCGCGCGCGCGGGCAGCGCCACCGCCAGCTCCCGCACCAGTGCACCGATCCTGGCCCGCGACGGCTGGATCACCGGCACCCCGACACGCGCGAGCGGGCTCGCCGTGATCGGGCCGACGCACACCACGAGCACCCGGTACCGCAGCGCGTCCAGCACCTGCTCGAGCCGGTCCTCCTCGGCGGCCGTCCGCAGCACGCTCGCCGCCGCGGGAGCGCTGGTGAAGGTCAGCGCGTCGACCTGACCGGAGACGAGCCCGTCCAGGAGCCGCGACAGCGGTGCCGGGTCGGCGGGCCCGGTCCACCGGTACACCGGCACCTCCACCACCTCGGCGCCCGCGCGCCGCAGCGCCTCGACGAAGTCCCGCAACGGTTCCCCGTGCAGCTGCACCGCGATCCGCTTACCCGCGACCCCGGCCGCCAGCAGGTGCTCCAGCAGCTCCGCACTGCCCTCCGACACCGGCGCCCACGCCTCGACCAACCCCGCCGCGCGCACCGCGCCCTTCGCCTTCGGGCCGCGGGTCAGTACCGTCGCCGTGCCGAGCGCGGCCAGGAGGCTGTCGCCGAGTCCCCAGCCCTCGGCGGCCTCCACCCAGCCGCGGAACCCGATGCCGGTGGTGGCGACCACGACGTCCGGCGGCACGTCGATCACGGCCTGCGTCTGGCGCAGCAGGTCCTCGTCGTCGGCCAGCGGGATGAGCTGGATCGCCGGCCCGAACTGGACGCTCGCGCCCCGGCGCGCGAGCAGAGCGCCCAGCTCGTCGGCGCGGCGGGCCGCGGTGACGCCCACCGTGTAGCCGGCCAGCGGGGCGGTCATGGCCCGCCGACCAGGATGGTGCCGTCCTCGATCCGCACCGGGTACACCGCGACCGACACCGCCGGATCGTCCACACAGGACCCGGTGGTCAGGTCGAAGTGCTGTTTGTGCATGGGTGACGCCACGACCGGCACGCCGCCGAGGTCGCCGACCAGTCCGCGGGACAGCACCGCGGCGCCGCTGAACGGGTCCACGTTGGACAGTGCGTGCACGGTGCCGTCCGCGGTCAGGAAGATCGCCACCTGCTCGCCGTGCGCCAGCAGCGCGGCCACCCCTCGGCCGGGGATCAGCGCGGTCAGCGCACAGACCGGCGTCCACACCTCCAGCGCGGTCACCGGGTCACCGCCGTCGGCATGCCGAGCGGCACCGGCTGGCCCCGCTCCTCGCGGAAGGAGATCGTCGGGTCCGGGGTGCCCGGCGCGTTCACGAACGACGTGAACCGCGCCAGCTTCGCCGGGTCGTCGAGCACGCCGGCCCACTCGTCCGCGTACGACTCGACGTGCTTGGCCATCGCCGCGTCGAGGTCCTCGCAGATGCCGAGGCTGTCGTCCACGATCACCGCCCGCAGGTGGTCGATGCCGCCGTCCAGGGACTCGACCCAGGCGGCGGTGCGCTGCAGCCGGTCGGCCGTGCGCACGTAGAACATGAGGAACCGGTCGATGTAGCGGAAGAGTTCCTCGGTGGTCACGTCGGACACGAACAGCTCCGCGTGCCTTGGCGTGAAGCCGCCGTTGCCGCCGACGTACAGGTTCCAGCCGTGCTCGGTCGCGATCACGCCGAAGTCCTTCGACCTGGCCTCCGCGCACTCGCGCGCACACCCGGACACCGCCGACTTGATCTTGTGCGGCGCCCGCAGGCCCCGGTACCGCAGCTCCAGCTCGATCGCGAGCCGCACCGAGTCCTGCACGCCGTAGCGGCACCACGTGTCGCCGACGCACGATTTCACCGTGCGGAGCGCCTTCCCGTACGCGTGCCCGGACTCGAACCCGGCGTCGACGAGCCGCCGCCAGATCTCCGGCAGCTGGTCGACGGTCGCGCCGAACAGGTCGATCCGCTGCCCGCCGGTGATCTTGGTGTACAGCCCGAAGTCCTGGGCGACCTGGGCGATCACCATCAGCTTCTCTGGCGTGATCTCGCCGCCGGGGATGCGCGGGACGACCGAGTAGGTGCCGTTGCGCTGGATGTTCGCGAGGAAGTGGTCGTTGGTGTCCTGCAGTGCGGCCTGTTCGCCGTCGAGCACGTGCCCGTTGCCCAGCGACGCGAGCATCGACGCGACCGCGGGCTTGCAGATGTCGCAGCCGCTTCCGGTGCCGTACCGGGAAACCAGCTCGCTGAACGTGTGGATGCCGGTGGACCGCAGGATCTCGAACAGCTCGGCGCGCTTCTGCGGGAAGTGCTCGCACAGCGCGTTGGACTGCTCGACACCGGCCGCCGACAGGAGCTGCTTGAGCATCGGCACACACGAACCGCACGTGGTGCCCGCCTTGGTGCATGCTTTCAGCCCCGGCACGTCCGTGCAGCCTTCGGTGATCGCGCCGTTGATCGCGCCCTTCGTGACGGCGTTGCAGGAGCAGACCTGCGCCTCGTCCGGCAGCGCACCGATGCCGACCGCGGCCGCCCCGCCCGACGGGGCGATCATGGCGGCCGGGTCGCCCGGCAGGTCGCGGCCGACGAGCGGGCGCAGCAGCGGGTACTGCGCGGCGTCACCGACGAGCACACCGCCGAGCAGCGTCTTCGCGTCGTCGGAGACCACGAGCTTCTTGTAGGTGCCCGCGACGGCGTCGTTGAACACGACCTCGAGGGCGCCTTCCGTGCTCGCGTGCGCGTCACCGAAGCTCGCGACGTCCACCCCGAGCAGCTTCAGCTTCGTCGACGTGTCACCGCTCGCGAACGTGGCCTGCCCACCGAGGAGCCGGTCGGCGACCACCTCGGCCATCGCATTGCCCGGCGCGACGAGCCCGTACACGGTGCCGTCGACGCACGCGCACTCGCCGATCGCGTAGATGTCCGGGTCGCTGGTGACGCAGTCGGTGCCCACGGCGACACCGCCGCGCTGCCCGACCGCGAGCCCGGCCGTGCGGGCCAGCTCGTCGCGGGGCCGCACCCCGGCGGAGAACACGACGAGGTCGACGTCCAGCTCGGTGCCGTTGCCGAGCTTGGCGAGCAGCCTGCCGCGGTCGGCCTCGATGGACTGGGTGCCGGTGCCGGGGTGCACCGTCACGTCGAGCCGTTCGATCAGCATGCGGAGCAGCCCGCCACCGCCGTCGTCGACCTGCAGCGGCATCAGCCGCGGCGCCAGCTCGACGACGTGTGGCGAGAGTCCCATGTCCCGCAAGGCCTTCGCCGCCTCCAGGCCGAGCAGGCCACCGCCGACGACCAGCGCGGCACGCCGTCCCTGACCGGCCTTCTCGGCGGCGGCCCGGACAGAGGCGCGGATCGCGTCGAGGTCCTCGATGGTCCGGTAGACGTGGCAGCCGGGCAGGTCGTGGCCGGGTACCGGCGGCACGAACGGGTAGGAGCCGGTGGCGAGCACGAGCGCGTCGTAGTCCACGCACGCCCCGCCGCGGGTGAGGACCTGCCGCGCTTCCCGGTCGATCGACACGACCGGGTCGCCGAGGTGGAGGTCGACCAGGTCGTCGCCATCGTAGGTGGCGCCGTCGAGCTGGAGCGCCACGGGGTCCCAGGTGTCCACATAGGACGTCAAGGCGACGCGGTCGTAGGCGGGCCGGGACTCCTCGGCGAACACCGCCACCCGCCACTCACCGGTCAGGTCCTTCTCACGCAACGACTCGACGAGCCGGTGCCCGACGGGCCCGTTGCCGGCCACCACCAGTGTTCTCATGTGCTACACCCCCGCGTGCGCGAGGCTCGGGACGCGGGTGACCGCGAAGCTCCTGCGCAGGTAGTAGAACCAGGTCATGAACGCGAACACGACGTAGGCGGCGAGGAACACGTACAGCGCGGAGGTCGACCAGTCGTCGCCCGCAGCCGCCACCGCCTGCTTCTCGGCGAGGGTCTCCGCGGCCGTCACCTTCGCGGTGACACCGAGGCTCGCCTGCCGGAAGATCACCTGGATGAGGAAGCCGCCGAACGCGCCGATCGCACCGGCGATGCCGATCACCGCGGCGGCCTCCCGCTTGAACTTCAACGCGGTCGCGGCCTTGTCGGTGCCCTTCTCGGCGACCTCCTTGCGGCCCAGCTCACCGAAGATCACCGGGATCATCCGGTACGTGGACCCGTTGCCCGCACCGGACAGCATGAAGATCACCATGTAGGAACCGAAGAACAACGCGAAGCTGTGCGCGTTGACGCCGACGATCGCGAGCGCGGTGAACACACCCATGCCGATGAAGCACCACAGCGTCACCCGCGCGCCGCCGATCCGGTCGGACAGCCAGCCACCGAACGGGCGCGCGACCGAGCCGATCAGCGCGCCGACGAACCCGAGACCCGCCAGGTAGGTGGCGATGAACGGGTTCTGCGCCAGGAACTCCGGGAAGGTGTTCTTGATGACGAGCGGCAGCGCGAACGAGTAGCCGATGAACGAGCCGAACGTGCCGATGTAGAGGATCGACATGATCCAGGTCTGCCCGTGCCGCAACGCGGACACATAGGACTTCGCGTCCGCGCGCGCGTGGGTGATGCTGTCCATGAAGAACCACGCGCACAGCGCGGCGACCACCACGAACGGTATCCAGATCAGCCCGGCGTAGGCGAGGTGCACCTCGTGCTGCGGCAGCTTCGCCGCGGCGGCCGGAACTCCGATGATCACCACGAGCGGCACGACCAGCTGCACGACGGCGACCCCGAGGTTGCCACCGGCGGCGTTGAGACCGAGCGCGAAACCCTTCTTGCGCTCGGGGTAGAAGAACGAGATGTTGGCCATCGACGAGGAGAAGTTCCCGCCGCCGACACCCGCGGTGGCCGCGCAGGCCAGCAGCACCCAGAACTGCGTGTCGTGTGCCTGGCTCGCGAGCCACCCGCTCGGCACGAGCACCGCCAGCAGCAGCGCCGGGATCAGCAGCAGGCTCGCGCTGACCACCGTCCACAGGCGACCGCCGAAGCGCGGCACCGCGAACGTGTACGGGATCCGCAACGCGGACCCGATCAGGTTCGGCATGGCGGTCAGCCAGAACGTCTCCGACAGGGTCATGGGCAGCCCGGCGTTCGCCAGGTTGATCACGACCACCGACCACAGCACCCAGATGGCGAAGCCGAGGTGCTCGGCGAAGATGGAGAAGATCAGGTTCTTGCGGGCGATCCGTTTGCCGGTGGCTTCCCAGAACGCCTCGTCGTCGGGGTTCCAGTCGTCGATCCAGCGGCCCCTGCGGCGGGTGACAGCTGGCGTCGATTCGATCGTGGCGGTCAAGTCGCGGTCTCCTCGGGAGGTTTCAGGCCGTGCCTTCATCGGCGGTGGCGAGCCAGTCGGCGATGGCGGTGACGGTGTCGCGGCAGCCGCCGCAGCCCGTGGTCGCGCGGGTCGACTGGGCGAGGCCTGCCACGCCGCGGGCACCGCCGCGCCAGGCCTTCACCAGCTGGCTCTTGCTGACGGTGTTGCAGCGGCACACCGTTGTCGCCGCCGGTAGGTCTGCCGGGCTGTGCGCGGCCGACGCACCGGGTGGAAGCGCGCGGCCGAGCAGGAGCGCGAGCCGGTCGGACGGCGCGGGGATCCCCCGGTCGTACAGCTGTGTGATCGCGGCGGCCGCGTCGGGCGCGCCGAGCAGGATGGCGCCGGACACGCGGTCGTCCCGCAGGACGAGCTTCGCGTACCGGCCACCTGCCGGGTCGGACAGGCACAGGACCTCGGCGTCCGGACTGTCCACGTCGGCGTGCACGTCGCCGAGCGCGGCGAGGTCGACGTCCTTGGCCTTCAACCGGGTCACGACCGGCGTGCCGCGGTAGCGGGCGGCCGGGCGGGCGCCGGTGAGCAGGTCGGCGAGCACGGCGGCCTGCTCCCACGCGGGCTGCACGAGCCCGGAGATCGTGCCGGGGTGCTGCGCGCAGTCACCGATGGCGTGGACGCGGGGATCGTTCGTGCGCAACAGGTCGTCGACGACGATGCCGCGCTCGACGGCCAGGCCCGCGTCCTGCGCGAGCGTGGTCTCCGGGAGCACGCCCGCGGACACGACGACGAGGTCGGCGGGCACGTGGGTGCCGTCGTCGAGCTTGAGCCCGTCGCCGGGCACGAACCGGGCGGCCTTCACGTTCAGCCGCACCTCGATGCCGAGCGTCGCGAGCCGGGCCGCGAGCACCGCGCCCGCGCCGCGGTCGAGCTGGCGTTCCATCAGGTGGCCGACCGGGTGCACGACGGTGACGAGGTTGCCGCGGCTCGCCAGTCCCCTGGCGGCCTCGAGCCCCAGCAGCCCGCCACCGACGACCGCGACCGGCGCACCGGGCCGGGACGCGGCGACGATCTGCTCGCAGTCGTCGAGGGTGCGGAACGCGACCGCGCCCGGCGCGGGCACGCCGTCGACGACGAGACCCTCGGTCGGCGGGAGCCACGGGCGGCTGCCGGTGGCGAGCACCAGCGCGTCGTAGTCCACAGTGGACCCGTCGTCGACGGCAACCCGCCGCGCCGCGCGGTCGACGCCGGTGACCGCGGTGCCCAGGCGCAGGTCGATGTCGTGTTTGGCGGCCCAGTCGTCGTCGTGGAGCCGGACCATCTCCGGGGTCATGCCGCCACCGACCACACTGGACAGCAGGATGCGGTTGTACGCGGGGTGCCGCTCGGCACCCAGCACGGTCACCGCGACGTTCTCGGTGTCGCGTCTGCGGATCTCCTCCGCGAGCCGGGCCCCGGCCATGCCGTACCCGACGATGACGATGCGCCTCATGACGTGGCCTCCAGTCGCACGGCGCACACCTTGAACTCGGGCATGCGGCTGGTCGGGTCCAGCGCTGGGTTGGTGAGCAGGTTCGCCCGCGCGTCGCCGGGGAAGTGGAACGGCAGGAACACGAGGTCGACGCGGATCGTGGGCACGCACCGCACCCGTGCCCGGACCGTGCCGCGCCGGGAGGTGACGTCGGCGAGGTCGCCGTCGACGACCCCGGCCCGCGCCGCGGTGTCGGGGTGCACCTCCACGTACAGCTCGGGCACGGCCGCCATCAGCTCCGGCACGAGGCGGGTCTGCGCGCCGGACTGGTAGTGCTGCAGCACCCGGCCCGTGGTGGCCTGCAACGGGAACTCGTCGTCCGGCGGCTCGGCGGGTCCACTGTGGTCGACCGTGGCGAACCGCGCCCGCCCGTCCGGGAAGGCGAACCCGTCGAGGAAGGCACGCGGCGTCCCCGGGTGGTCGGTCGAGGGCACGGGCCAGTGCAGTGCCTCCCCTGCCCGCAGCCGGTCGTAGGACACGCCTGCGTAGTCGGCGATCCCACCCGCCGACGCCAGCCGCAGCTCGTCGAACACCTGCTCCGCCTCGACCGGGAACCGCTCCTCCGGCTGCCCGAGCCGGAACGCGAGACCACGCAGCACCTCCAGGTCGGTGCGCACCCCGGCGGGCGCGGTCACCGCCTTGCGCCGCAACAGGACCCGGCCCTCCAGGTTGGTCATGGTGCCGTCCTCCTCGGCCCACTGCGTGACCGGCAGAACCACGTCCGCGATGGCGGCGGTCTCGGACATGACCACGTCCGCCACCACCAGCAGGTCCACGTCGGACAGCCGGGCGGCGATCCGCGAGGCGTGCGGCGCGGACACGACCACGTTGCTGCCGAACACCAGCAGGCCCTTCGGCGCGGAGTCGAGCAGTTCGTACGCGGACCGGCCGGGACCGGGCAGGTCGTCCGGGTCGACACCCCACACAGCGGCCACGTGCGCGCGAGCGGCCGGGTCGTCGAGCTTGCGGTAGCCGGGGAGCTGGTCGGCCTTCTGCCCGTGCTCGCGGCCGCCCTGCCCGTTGCCCTGCCCGGTCAGGCAGCCGAACCCCGACCCCGGTGTGCCGGGCAGTCCCAGCGCGAGCGCGAGGTTGATCCAGGCGCTGACCATGTCGGCGCCACGTGCGTGCTGCTCGGTCCCCCGTGCGGTCAGCACGTACGCGTCGCCGGCCGCGGCCAGCATCGCGGCGGCGGCCCGCTGGTCCGCGGCGGCGACCCCGGTCACCCGTTCGGCCCGCTCCGGCCACCACGCCGCCGCGATCCGCCACACGTCGTCGAAGCCGGTGGTGCGGGTGGCGAGGTAGTCGTGGCGCAGGTGGCCGTCGGCGACCACCGCGTGCAGGATGCCCAGCGCCAGCGCGAGATCCGTGCCCGGCGCGGGCTGCAGGTGCAGCGTGGCCAGCTCGGCGGTGGCCGACCGGCGCGGGTCGACCACGATCAGCTCGGCGCCGCGGAGGTGCTGCACGAACGGCGGCATGGTCTCGGCCGGGTTGCCGCCGACCAGCAGCACGGCGTTCGCGTTCCGCAGGTCCTCGACCGGGAACGGCAGGCCGCGGTCCATCCCGAACGCTCTCGTCCCGGCGGCCGCGGCCGAGGACATGCAGAACCGTCCGTTGTAGTCGATCTGCGAGGTGCCGAGGGCGACGCGGGCGAACTTGCCGAGCAGGTAGGCCTTCTCGTTGGTGAGCCCACCGCCGCCGAACACCGCGACGGCGTCCCGGCCGTGGCCGGCCTGCAGGTCGATGATCCGGTTCGCGACCAGGTCCAGGGCACGGTCCCAGCTCGCGGGCCGCAGCTCACCGTCCACCCTGACCAGTGGCGTGGTGAGACGGGACGGTGAGTCCAGCAGTGTGGCCGCGGTCCAGCCCTTCTGGCAGAGACCGCCTCGGTTGGTGGGGAAGTCACGGGGAGCGACGACGGTCCCGGTGAGACGCATACCGCACTGGAGAGCGCAGTACGGGCAGTGTGTGTCGGTGGTGCCGATCGTGGCCGCCACAGTCGTCACGCGCTGTCCTCCTCGCATCGGCTGAGGAGGACGCTAGGCAGCCCGTGTTACTCCCACGTTCGCGAATGTTTCAGGCGTGCGACATTGCGCCAGCCTCAGGAGCCCGGAGGCGGTGAGGTCCACGCGGTTTCCGGTGGGAGCGCCACGCCCGACCGGCTGGCCTCGGTGATGGCGTCGCGGAACGCCGTCGCGGCTGGTGACAGCGGCCGGTGCGGCACCCGGACCACCGCGATGCGGCGTTCGGTCCTCGGGTCGCCGAGCGGCCGGTGGTCCAGCCCGGCGAACCCGACGAGCGGCAGCACCAGCCCCGGCACCGCCGACACCCCGAGTCCCGCCGCGACCAACCCGGCGACGGCGCTGATGTTGCGCGCCTCGATCGCGTTGTGCGGTCGTCGGCCGGACTGTCCGAGCGCGCGGTCCAGGTGCTGGCGGATGCTCGTCGTGCGGTCGAACGCGATGAACGCCTCCCCCGCCAGCTGCGCCCACGAGACCTCGGTGCAGTCGGCGAACGCGTGCCCTGGCGGGAACACGCAGCAGAACCGGTCGGTCGCGACCGGCGTGACGTGCAGGTCGTCGATCGGGTCGGTGGTCGCGGACACCACGGTGACGGCGAAGTCGACGACACCCGACCGCACCCGGTCGAGCACCTCGACGGCGAGTGCGTCCTCGATGGACAGCAGCACGTCCGGGTGCTCGCGCTGGTAGGCGGACACGATCGCGGGCAGCAGGATCGCGGCGAGCGACGGCAGCGTGGCGACCCGCACCCGACCGCGCTGCCCGTCGAGGAACCCGGCGAAGTGCCGCAGGTTCGCGTCGAACGTGGCCACGGTGGACCGTGCGATCGCGACGAACTCCCGGCCCTCCGCGGTCGGTTCGAGCCTGCGCGTGGTGCGGTCGAACAACGCGACGCCGAGCCTGCGCTCGACCTCGAGAACCGTCCGCGACAGCGACGACTGCGCGACCAGCAGCGCTCCGGCTGCGGTCGTGAAGCTGCCCGCGTCGTGCACCGCGACCACGACGCGCAGCTGCTGGACGGTCAGATCCATGCGCACAATGCATCAATCTATCGAATACTGATGCTTGATCGCGATAGGCGATGCCGGGATGGTGTGGTCACGATCGCAGGAGGTCAACGATGCTCGCCGCGAGTGGTTTCGTCACGATCGCACTGTTCCTGGTGGCTGTGCTGTCCCGCCGGGTGTCCGTGCTCATCGCGCTCACCGCGCTGCCGGTCCTGGTCGCGCTGGTCACCGGCCACGGCGGGCAGCTCGGCACCCTGATCGCCGACGGCCTGCTGAAGGTCGCCCCGGTCGCGATCATGATCACGTTCGCGGTGCTGTACTTCAGCCTGATGGTCGACCGGGGGCTGTTCGACCCGGCCGTCGCGCGGGTGCTGCGGTGGGCCAAGGGCGACCCGCTGAAGATCACCGTCGGCACGGCGGTGCTGACGCTGCTGGTGGCACTCGACGGCGACGGCGCGTCCACGTTCCTGATCACCGTGTCGGCCATGCTGCCGATCTACAAACGGCTCGGCATGCGCAGGGTCGTGCTCGCGGGGGTGATCTGCCTCGGCGCGGGCGTGATGAACATGGTGCCGTGGGGCGGGCCGACCGCACGCGCGATGGCGGCGCTGAACCTCTCCTCCGCCGACGTGTTCGTGCCCGCGATCCCCGCGATGGTCGGGGGCATCCTGTGGGTGCTGGTCGCGGCGTTCCTCATCGGACGGTCGGAACGCAGGCGGCTGGGCGTGCTCGAACTGGACGAGGTCGTGCCGGAGGCGCGGCCGCGCACGGGGCTCGACCGGTTCCGGTTCTGGTTCAACGTGGTGCTGACGCTCGCGCTGGTCGGCGTGCTGCTGGCGCAGCTGATGGACCTCGAGGTCGTGTTCGTGCTGGCGTTCGTGATCGCGGTGATCGTGAACGTGCCGTCGTGGGAGCGGCAGCAGGAGCTGTTCGCCAGGCACGGCAACAACGTCGTGCTCGTCACGACGATGATCTTCGCGGCAGGCGTGTTCACCGGTGTCCTCGGCGGCACCGGGATGATCGAGGCGATGGCGACCTGGCTCGTCGGTGTGATCCCGGACGGCGCGGGTGGCGCGCTGCCGGTCCTCGTCGCCGTCACGGGCATGCCGCTGTCGCTCGTGTTCACACCGGACGCGTACTACTTCGGGGTGCTGCCGGTGCTCGCGGAGACCGCGACGGCGTTCGGCGGCAGCGCGGCCGAGGTCGGCACCGCGGCCATCCTCGGGCAGATGACCACAGGGTTCCCGCTCTCGCCGCTGACCGCGTCCACGTTCATCCTGCTCGGCATGAGCGGCGTGGAGCTGGGCGCGCACCAGCGGTTCATCTTCAAGTGGGCGTTCGGCACGACGCTGGTGATGACGGTCGTCGCGCTCGTCACCGGCGCCATTTCTTTCTAGGGGATTCGCTTGCACACCACCAGGATCGGCTGCGGGGCGGGGTTCTCCGGCGACCGGATCGAACCGGCCGGGGACCTGCTGCGCCGCGGCGCGCTCGCCGACCTCGTGCTCGAGTGCCTCGGGGAACGCACGGTCGCGCAGGCACAGCAGCGCAGGCTCGCGGATCCGGCGCTGGGCTACGAACGCCGCCTCCCGGCCCGGTTCACCCGGCTGCTGCCGCTCGCCTTCTCCCACGGCGTACGGGTGATCACCAACATGGGCGCGGCGAACCCGCTGGCCGCGGGCCGGGTCACGGCGTCCATCATGTCCACCCTGGGCCTGTCCGGCCGGGTCGCGGTCGTCACCGGCGACGACGTGCTGTCCGAAGTGGACCTCGACGCGCCCGCCTGGGAGACCGGCCGCCCACTGCGGGAGCACGGGGAGATCGTGTCCGCCAACGCCTACCTCGGCGCGGACGCGGTGCTGCCCGCGCTGGTCGCCGACGTGGTGATCACGGGCCGGGTCGCCGACCCGTCGCTGTTCGTCGCGCCGCTGGCGGACCGGCTGGGCTGGGACCTCGACGACGTGCCGTCGATTGCCGCCGGCACGCTGGTCGGCCACCTGCTGGAGTGCGCCGGCCAGCTGACCGGCGGCTACTTCGCCGACCCCGGCTACCAGGACGTGCCGGACCTGCACGCGCTCGGTTTCCCGTACGCGGACGTGTCTTTCGACGGCACCGCGGCACTGGGCAAGCTCCCCGGCACGGGCGGCCTGCTGAACCGGCAGACCGTGCGCGAGCAGTTGCTGTACGAGATCACGGATCCGGCCGCCTACCTGACCCCGGATGTGACGCTCGACGTGCGTGGCGTGCGGATCACCGACGACACAAGGATTTCCGGCGCCCGGGGCACGTCGCGCCCGGAGACGTTGAAGGTGAGCGTCGGCTACCGTGCCGGGTCCAAGGTGGAGGCCGAGATCTCCTACGCGGGCCCGAACGCGGCGGCACGCGGTGCGCTGGCGGCCGAGATCGTCACCCGCCGCCTGACCGGGGTGCCGGTTCGCGCGGAGGTGCTGGGCGGTGAGACGGACTGCCGCGTCCGGGTCGCGGCGATCAGCCACGACGCGGCCCTGCTGGACCGGGTCGGTGACGAGGTGGAGTCCTTGTACACCAACGGTCCCGCGGGTGGGGGCGGGTTCCGCGCGCACGTCACCGAGGTCATCGGCATCGCGTCCACCACGATCCCCCGCGAAGCGGTCCGGCCGTCCGTCACGTTCCTGGAGGTACCCGGTGCTACTGCATGAGCTGGCCCACTGCCGCGCGGGCGACAAGGGCAACACGGCGACCCTGTCGGTCTTCCCGCGCGACGACGCCGACTACGCCCGGCTGGCTCGTGTGGTGACCGCCGAACGGGTCCGCGCGCACCTGGCGGAGTACATCGCGGGCGAGGTCGTGCGGCACGAGCTGCCGAACCTGCCCGCGCTGCACTTCGTGTGCCACCAGATCGTCGACGGTGGCGTCACCACCTCGCTCGCGCTGGACACGCACGGCAAGTCACTCAGCTCACGGCTGCTCGCACTGGAGATCCGATGAAGACACTCGCGCTGGCACTCGCGGCGACCCTGCTGTCCCCTGTGGACACCGCCCCGCCGCTGCCCGACGACCCGTTCTTCGCCTACGACCGCCCAGCCACCTACACCGTCCACACGGAACGCACCGAGGTCCCGCTCCGCGACGGCAGCCACCTGGCCTGCGACCTCCACCGCCCCGCCGCACCGGGCCGGTTCCCGGTGATCGTGTACGACTTCAACGCCTACGACCAGCTCGCGGCGCTCGGTGAGGCGGCGCGGTTCTACGTGACCCGCGGCTACGTCGCGGCGGTGTGCAACGTGCGTGGTTCCGGCGACTCCCCCGGCCGGCTCGACCCGTTCAGCGCACAGGAACAGCGCGACAACCACGACCTCATCGAGTGGCTTGCCGTCCAGCCGTGGTCCACCGGCCGCGTCGGGCAGATGGGCGTGAGCTACGGCGGCCACTCGTCGCTGCTGGTGGCGGTGAACAAACCACCGCACCTGGCGGCGATCATCCCGGTCGACGGCATCAGCGACTGGTACGAGAACACCATCTACCGCGGCGGCATCTACTCGGCGCGGATCCGCGAGTGGCAGCAGAACACGGCCCCGGACACGCTCGTCACGTACGCGCGGCACCCGGCCTACGACGACTTCTGGCGCGAACGCAGCGTCAAGGCACGCTGGTCCGACCTGGACGTGCCGACCCTGGAGATCGCGGGCTGGTACGACCGGTACCGCGACGGCATGGTGCAGAACTTCCAGGCACGCCAGGACAACGTGTGGCTGGTGGCGGGCCCGTGGGAGCACGGCATGCCTGCCGGTCAGTACGCCGACATCGGCACGGGCGCGTTCCTCGCGTGGTGGGACCACTGGCTCGCCGGCCGCGACGCCCCGCTGCCCGCGAAGAAGGTGACGTCGTTCGAAACCCCGCACGGCGGCTGGCACCAGTACGACGACTGGCCCGCCGGCCGCACCCGGCACCTGCCCCTGACTCCCGGCGGCGCGTACACGGTCAACACCGACCCCGGCCCCCGCGACCCTGGCGAGAGCCTCGTCTTCCGCATGCGGCCGGTACGCGAGGACCTGGTGCTGGCAGGCGAGGTGAACGCGACGATCCGCGCCACCTTCCCGGCCGCCGACGGCAACGTGGCGGTGATCGTGTCCGACGTGGCCCCGGACGGCACGAGCACCCGCATCACGAACGGCTGGCTGAAGGCGAGCCACCGCCACGGCCACGAACACCCGGTCCCCGTCCGCCCCGGCAGGCCGTACGACCTGGAGGTCCACCTGTGGCCGGTCCACCACCGCCTCGCGGAGGGCCACCACCTGGAGATCACCGTGGCGAGCGACGACCACCCGGAGATCGACTCCGACGCCCCTCCCGGCCAGGTCAAGATCACGCGCGGCACACTCGAGATCGCCACGCTGCGGAAGCGATAGCGCACGGACTGTTCCGTTCCGCGGAATCCCGGCATACGATCCCCCTCGATGGCGAGGGTCGTGTTCCGGGTGCTCGGGCCTCTCGAAGCCGAAGTCGAGGGGCGTCCTGTCGCGCTCGGCGGACCCAAGCCCCGGCTCCTGCTGGCCACCCTCCTGATGCGACCGAACACCGCCGTGAGCACGGACGTGCTGGTCGACGTGCTCTGGCCGGAGGCGCCGCCCCGCTCGGCGGCCGCCAACGTGCGGACCTACGTGCACAGCCTGCGCCGCCTGCTCGACAACCGCATCGAGCACCGGCCCGGTGGGTACCTGCTGCGGGCCGAGCCCGGCGAGATCGACCTCTGCCGGTTCGAGGAGACCCGCGACCCGGACCTGTGGCGCGGCCGGTTCCTGGCTGACCTGCCGGAGAGCCACGTGTTCGGCGCGACCGCCGCCCGGCTCACCGAGCTGTGGCTCTCCGCCCGCGAGAACCGGCTGCGGGAGCGGATCGACCGGGGCGAGCACGACGCCGCGGCCGCCGAGCTGCGCGGCATGCTGCGCGACCACCCGCTGCGCGAAGAGCTGTGGCAGCTCCTCATCCACGCGCTCACCGCCGCGGGCCGCCGCGCCGACGCCATCCAGGCCTACACCGAGGCCGAGCAGATCCTCCGCGACGAGCTGGACGCCGCACCCGGTGCCGCGCTGCTCGCCGCGCTCTCCCCGGTCTGCCAGCTGCCGCTCGACCTGCCGGACTTCACCGGTCGGGATGATCTCGTCCACGACCTCGTCCAGCAGGTCCGCAACCGCGACCGGCCCACCGTCGTCGTCCTGTCCGGACCGCCCGGGGTCGGCAAGTCGGCCGTGGCGGTGCGGGTGGCCCACCTGGTGCGCGCGTCCTTCCCGGACGGTCAGCTGCACCTCGACCTCGCGGGCACGTCCGCGTCCCCGCGCAGGCCCGCCGACGTGCTCGCCGAGCTGCTGCGAGCGCTTGGCCACAACGAGTTCCCCCGCGGCGTCGCCGAACGGGCCGCGATGCTGCGGTCCGCGCTCGCCGCCCGCCGGGTGCTGCTCGTGCTCGACGACGCCGCGAACGCCGCCCAGGTCGCGCCGCTCCTGCCCGGTGCGGGCGGGTCCGCGGTGCTGGTCACGAGCCGGGTCATGCTGCCGGACCTCGTCGGCGCGCGGCCGGTCGAGCTGGACGTGCTGCCCGACGCGGAGGCCGTGCGGCTGCTCGACGGCATCGTCGGCGCCGCCCGCACCCGCGCGGAACCCGACAGCGCGGCGGCGATCCTGCGGTTCTGCGGCCACCTGCCGCTCGCGATCCGGGTCGCGGGCACCCGCCTCGCCCACCGGCGCGGCTGGACGCTGCGCACGCTCGCCGAACGGTTGCGGGACGAGCGGCGCCGCCTCGACGAGCTGGCCGTCGGCGATCTCGCGGTCCGCGCCAGCGTCGGCCTCACCTACGCGTCGCTGCCACCCGACGCGGCGCGCGCGTTCCGGTTGCTCGGGCTGCTCGGCCCGGTGCGCTGGCCGGGCTGGGTGGTCGGCGCGCTGCTGGGCAACGAGGAGTACGACGAGTACGACCCGGTGCTGGACCTGTTGGTGGACAACCACCTCGTCGAGTTGGTGGGGTCCGACGACACCGGCGCGCCCCGGTACCGGCTGCACGACCTGCTGCGCTGCTACGCGGCCGAGCTGTCCGAGAAGGACAGCGCGGCGGTCGGCCGGGTGCTCGACGGGTACCTCGGGCGGGCGGCGGCCGCGGCGGCCGGGATGCCGTACTTCGGTGTGCTGCCGGAGAAAGCACCGGCGACGCCCGCCCCCACGAAGTGGTTCGACGCCGAACGGCACGCGTGCGTCGCGATGGTGTCGCTCGCCGAGGCGTGGGGCGCCGACGACCTCACGTGGCGGCTCGCGACCACGCTCGCACCGTACTTCGACCTGCGCGGCAACCAGGACGACTGGCTGCGCACGCACCGGATCGCGCTCGCCGCCGCCCGCCGGGCCGGGGACCGGCGCGGGGAGGCGATCGTGCTGCGCAACCTGGGCCAGGTCGCGCTGTACCGCGACGGGTACGCCGACGCCAGGTCCGCGTTCACCGCAGCGCACGAGCTGTTCGCCCAGGTCGGCGACTCGCAGGGAGCCGCGGTCGCCCGCGCGGGGCTGGGCACGGTGCTGCGGGTGCTCGGCGAGCACGAACAGGCCCTTGACCACTGCCACGCCGCGCTCGAGCTGTTCGCGCAGGTCGGTGACCAGCACGGCGAGGCGGTCGCCCGCCTCGCGGCGGGCTCGGTGTGGCTCGCGCTCGGCTGTCTCGCGGCCGCCGAGCGCTGGTTCACCGACGCCTACGAGCTGTGCGCGGCGATCGGCGACCGGCACCGCGAGGCCCACGCGCTGAAGCGGATCGCGTCACTGCACCAGCAACGCGGCGACCTGGACGCCGCGCGGGAACACGTCGCCAGGGCACTCGCGATCTTCCGCGAGCTCGACGACGAGCACTGCGTCGGCTACACCAACCAGAGCCTCGGCGAGCTGTGCCTCGCGGGCGGTGACCTCGCGGACGCCGACCGGCTCCTCGCGACCGCGCTGGACCTGCACCACCGCAACGGCGACCGCCGGTCCGAGGCCGACGTCGCGGAGCTCTTGGCCCGCCTGCACGAGACCAGGGGTGACCGGGTCGCGGCGCGGCGACACGCGGACCGCGCAACCGCGATCCGCGCGTCGCTGCTGACCGGCACGGTGTCCTGACGAAGCCTCGGGACGCCGCGCGCCCGCCCGCGCTAGCAGCCGGTCGAGCTGGTGATGGTGGTGTTGCCGTAGTACGTGATGCGCACGCCGTTCAGCACGACCCGCTGCACGACGCCGTTGAGGCGCTGCTCGTAGTGCAGGTGGGGGCCGGTCGATCCGCCCGTGCTGCCGACCTTGCCGATGATCGTGCCGGTGTTGACGTTCTGCCCGACGGACACGTTGAACGAGTAGAGGTGCGCGTACAGGGTCTTCCAGCCCTCGGCGTGCCGCACGACGATGTACTTGCCGTAACTGGTGTTCCCGAGGTCGCGCCTGGTCTCGACGACACCGGCGGCACTGGACCGGACGTTCTGGCCGAGCGCGTTGCTGCGCTGGAAGTCCACGGCGAGTTGCGGGTTGTGGTTGGTGCGGGTGTTGGCATTCCACACCTGGCCGCAGTCGAACGGGGTGCGCAGGTTGACGGACTGGGCACCGACATCGGTGCTGTCGGCGCTCGCCGGGGCGGCCAGTGTGAGTGCCGCGGTGACGGCGGCGACGAACGCGCCGATCAGGCGGAGTGACATGGATGACCTCGCTTCGCGGGGCTGCAGGGACCCTCACCACAGCAAGGCCGCGTACAAGACCCGTACAAACATCGCCACACGTTTGCGTGATGTCCCCGGCCGGCGACTCCGCGTACCATTTTGTGCGCAGAAAGTTCCCAGGCAGGAGGTCGGCATGCTGGTGGACGGATGTGGCTGCGGATGTGGTGGTTGCGGTAGTAGCGACTGCTGCGGCGGCAAGTGCGGTTGCTGACACGTCAGTGACCATCGGGCTCCGGGGACCGGACGCGGCCCGGAGTCCGCTCAACCACACAGCACCGGTTCACATGATCCGTTCATGGCGTCCTCAGCGATCTCACAGCTGACATCCGGATCCTCGCGTACAGGAGCGCGAGGAGGCCGCGATGCGACCACTACCGGCCTGGCGGACGGCAGGCACCCAGGGACCCCGCACGGTGAACGCCGACGCCGTCGCCACGTACGGCGGCGTGGTGGCGCTGGCCGACGGGGTCGGTGACAGCACGGACGCCGCACGGGCAGCGCGGGCGGCGGTCACCGCGGCGGTGCGAGTACCCGCGGCAGCGGGTCCGGTCGCCGCTCTGGCCGCGGCCCAGCGGGCGCTCCCGGTCGACGGAGACTGCGTCCTCGTGGTCGCGCAGCCGTACGCGAGCGGCTACCACATCGGCTGGGTCGGCGACGTGCGCGCCTACGCGTGGGACGGCGTCGACCTGTGGCAGCTGACGAGGGACCACACCCTCGCGCAGTACGTCCGCGACCACGGCGGGCAGGTACTCCCGCGCATGGAACACCTGGTCACCACGAGCGTCCGCACCGCGGAGCACACCCACTACGGCCTGACCGCCACAGGTACGCCGAACCTGCTCCTCACGACGGACGGCGTGCACAAGACCCTGACCCACGAGCAGATGGCCGGCCTCCTGCGCGGGGCCGACAACCCGGCGGACGCGCTGGTGGCGGCGGCACTACGTGAAGGCACGAAGGACAACACCACGGCGGTGATGCTGTCCCGCGCCCCCGCCCTGCCGACGATGCCGCTACCGGCCGCCGCCTAGCGCCTCACCGAGGAGCCGCCAGTGCGGCATCGTGTCGTCGGCCCCGATCACCTGCACGGCGACGTGGTCGGCCCCGGCCTCGCGGTGCTCCCGCAACCGCGCGACCACCGTCTCCGGTGAGCCCCAGAACACGAGGTCGTCGACGATCCGGTCGCTGCCCCCGTGGTCGATGTCGTCGTCGGTGTACCCGAGCCGCCGGAACTTGGCGATGTTGAACGGGGTGGTCAGGTAGGGGTGCAGGTGCTCGCGCGCGATCGCCCTGGCGGTGGCGGGGTTGTCCTCGAAGAGCACGGCGTGCTCGACGGCGAGGAACGTGCCGGACCCGAGGACCCCCCGCGCGCGGGCCGTGTGGTCGACGTTGACGTGGTAGGTGTGCGCGCCCAGGGCCCGGTCCCTGGCGAGCGCGAGCATCTTGGGCCCGTAGGCGGCGAGCACCCTCGGCACCTTCCCGAGCGCATCCAGTTCGTCGAGGTAGTCGCCCATGACGCTGAGCGGCTTGACCCCGGGCCGCCCCTGGCCGATCCCGAGCCCGAGCAGGTAGCGGCCGGGGTAGGCCTCGGCGAGCAGGGCCGCGCCACCGTGGGCCGCCGGCGCGGACCGGGCCGTGACCTGCGCGATCCCGTTGACAACGGTGATGTTCTGCGTTGCCGCGAGCAGCGTCCCGGCGAGCGAGAACGCCTCCCGCCCACCGACTTCCGGGAACCAGAACGCCCGCCACCCCAGCTCGTCCAGCTCCTGGATCGACTCCCGCGCCCGCGCCACCGGCTGCCGCTCGAAGTCGAACGTGTAGACCCCGAACTCCCCAAGCCCGTCGACCATGATCGCCCCATTATGCATCGTTGTATCGTAAATTGACGATACGTTTGCCGTCACGGTACCCGACTCCGCCGTCGCGGACGGCGTCACAGCCGGTTCAGAGGGTCTTGCCGAGCACCTCGACCAGGTCGGCGATCCGCTGCTCGTCGCGCTTGTAGTGGGTCCACTTGCCCACCCGCGTGGACCGCACCAGCCCGGCCCGTTCCAACTCGGCCAGGTACGCCGACACCGTCGACTGCGCCAACCCGGCCTTGGCCTGGATGTGGCTCACGCAGACCCCGGCCTCGACCACGTGCGATGGCGCGAAGTGCCGCAAGGGCTCGCGCAGCCACTGCAGCAGCTGCAGCCGCATCGGGTTCGACAGTGCTCGCAGCGCGCGCACGACGTCGGGCTCCATGACGATCAGCGTACGACCCTCAGTGGTGGTGGTACTCGTGCACGACCGCGTGCCCCCGGCCCCGGCCGATCATCCACCTGTTGACCGGCACGGTGACCACGAACGCGACGGCCAGCGCGACCGCGAGCGACCCCCAGAACAGCCACGACACGATCCCGGCGTCCATCGCACCCGGGACGAACAGCAACACGCCGTTGTCGACGAGCTCCATCACGAGGATCGACACCGTGTCCGCGGCCAGCGCCACCCGCAGCGCCTGCCGGAACCCGATGCCCGCCCGCAGCACCCCCCGCATGGTCAGCGCGTAGCCGAACACGAACGCCAGCGCGATCGCCAGCACGATCGTCGGCACGTTGTGCCAGCCGAGGGCGGTGCCGATGACCATGCCGAGCACCTCGCCGATGGCACAGCCGGTGAGGCAGTGGAGGGTCGCGGACACGGCGGTGGACCAGGTGGCATCACGCATACCCCCTTCATACCCCTCGGGGGTATGACACGCAAGTGCGGTCAGCTCCGGCCGAGCAACCGCCGCGCGCGCAGCAGCACCGGCCGGTCCACCATCCGCCCATCCACCGCGCTGACACCTTCCCCGGTCGCGAGGACCGCGTGGGCCACGCGATCTCATCCTCGGTCGGGCGGAACGCCTCGTGCACCACGGGCACCTGCCGCGGGTGCACGCACAGCTTCCCCGTGAACCCCAGCTCGACGGCGTGCCGCGTGTCCTCGCGCACGACGTCCACATCGGACAGTGCCATGGTCACGCCGTCGACCGGCGGCGCGCACCCCGCCGCCGCCGCACCGCGCACCGCGGCGAGGTCGGCCGCGTGCCACGGCGTGCCCGCCGCGTTGATCCGCACCACCGCGGTGTGCCCCTCGGCGAGCCACGCCACCACGTGCTCCCTGGCCGCGTCCTTCGCACCAGGGGCCACCGCGTCCTCCAGGTCCAGCACCACGACGTCGGCACCCGCCGCGGCGGCCTTCGCGAACCGGTCCGGCCGGTCTCCCGGCACGAACAGGAACGACCGCGCCCGCTCGATCACGCCATCACCACCGTGTACCGCCAGTCCAGCACACCGTCCACAACGGACCGCAGCGTCACCAGGTGCCCGGCGACCGCGAGCACCTCGATCTCGCTGGTCAGCGTGTCGCCCTCGTGCACGGGGCCGAGGTGGTCGCAGCTCTCCCACGCCACGACCGTCACGATGTTGGGGATCGCCCGGCACACCTGCGCGAGCGCGACACCGATCGTGTGACCGCCGTACACCAGTCGTGGGTCGCCGGCGTGGTGCGTGGTGGCGATGTTGACGGTCAGCCGCGCGAGTTCGGGCGCGCCGGACACCACGTCCCCGCCCGGCACCCGCCACTTCCGCCCCACGGTCATCGCGTCGGCGTGCTCCCCCGGCACCCGGGCCCGGAAGGCGGCGAGGTCCCAGTCCGGCACGGCAGGCGCCACGGCCTCGCCGACGGCCGACAGGTCATCGGCGTGCCCGGTCGGCTCGGCCGACCGCAGCGGCAGCATCGCGCACCGCCAGAAGTCCAGCACCGGCCGGT
This sequence comes from Actinophytocola algeriensis, assembly GCF_014203735.1. Lineage (GTDB taxonomy): Bacteria > Actinomycetota > Actinomycetes > Mycobacteriales > Pseudonocardiaceae > Actinophytocola > Actinophytocola algeriensis. Next base: position 664,417 of record NZ_JACHJQ010000006.1, read on the forward strand.
CTTCCTGGTCGACGGTCGTGATCCGCAGCGCGGCGAGCCCGGTCGGCGCACGCCCTGGTTTGCGGGAGTTCTCCTTCAGGCCGACGACCTCGGTGACCGTCCGCAGGGTGTCGCCGATGACCGGGAAGCGGTGGAACGCGAGCCCGCGGTAGAAGAGGTTCGCCCGCACCTGCCGCGTCACCACCGTCGACTGCCCGATCGCGACGTCCCACACCAGCGCGGGATGCGCGAGCGGCGCCGACCCGGAGACCGCGCGCGCGAGCCCGTCGTCGAGCGGCAGCCGCAGCCGGTCGCCGAGCACGGCCTGGTGCACCGCGGCGTGCCCGCTGGTGAGCGTCACCGACGGCGCGCCGCCGAACCGGTCACCGACCGACAGCCCGTCGAACCACGGCCCGTCCACGACCTCCATGCGTCCTCCGCAGGTCCTCTCCCGAAAGTCCGGCCAAAGTCACCGTATGCGTCCTTGACACCCAGAACAACGCTATGTGAAATTGGCCGTACATTTCCTGTCGGAAGGGTGCCATGGCCGCGACGGCGGAACGTCTTGCCCGCTGGGCACACGAGTACGAACCGACCGGCGACGACCTCGACCTGGCCGGCCGCGCGCTGACCGACACGGTCGCGGTGACCGTCGCGGCCCGCGACAGCCGCATGCGCACGCTCACCAAGGACCTGCCGGCCGCGGCGCGGTGGGCGGCGGTCGGGCACGTCCTCGACTTCGACGACCTGCACCTGCCGTCGACCGCCCACATCAGCGTCGTGTGCGTGCCCGCCACGGTCGCCACCGGCGGTGACGCGGCCGCCTACCTGGCGGGCGCCGGTGTCATGGCCCGCCTCGGCACCGCTCTGGGCTGGGCGCACTACACCCGCGGCTGGCACGTCACGTGCACGGCGGGTGCCCCGTCGGCGGCAGCGGCGGCCTCGGTCGCGCTGGGCCTGTCCCCCGCACAGACGGCCAACGCGCTCGCTCTCGCCGTCCCCCAGGCGGGTGGCGTGCAGCGGGCGTTCGGCACCGACGGCAAGGCCCTCCAGGTCGGGCTGGCCGTCGACGCGGGAGTTCGTGCGGCGCACCTGGCCGCCGCAGGCGCGACCGCCGACCTGACCGCGCTCGACCAGTGGCTCGATCTGCTGGGCGGCGACCCGTCCACCGTCGACCTCACCGGGCCCGCGGTTCCCGGCGGCCTCGCGATCAAGCTCCACCCGTGCTGCTACGCACTGCAGCGCCCCATCAGCGCCCTGCGCGGCGTCACCGGCGACGTTCGGAGCATCCACGTCCGCACCCCGGCGGCGAGCACGCAGCCGCTCATCCACCACCGCCCCACGACCGGCCTGCAGGGCAAGTTCAGCATGGAGTACGCGATCGCCGCGGCCCTGCTGGACGGCCGCCCCGGCTTCGCGAGCTTCACCGACATCGCGGTCCGGCGAGCGGCAGCACAGCGCCTGATCTCGTTGGTGGAGCTGGAAACCACGGACGGCGGCGAGGGCCTGCTCACCGGCGAGGTGCAGATCACGCTCGACGGCACGCGCACGGTCACCGAGAAGCTGCCGCCCGGCGCGCCGGGCCGCCCGCCGACCGACGCCGAACTGGCCGAGAAGCTCGCCGACTGCGGCCTGGACTCCACAGTGGACTGGACGACCGCACGCGCACTGCTGTCCGAGGAGATCTCATGAGCGGAGCTCGCGGAGTGAATCAGACACCGGGCCTTCCCTTGTCGGGTATCACCGTCGTCAGCCTCGAGCAGGCGGTCGCGGCACCGTACGCGACCCGCCAGCTCGCCGACCTGGGCGCCAGGGTGATCAAGGTGGAACGGCCGGGCGGCGGCGACTTCGCGCGGCGCTACGACGAGTCGGTCCTCGGCCAGTCGAGCTATTTCGTGTGGCTCAACCGGTCCAAGGAGTCGGTCACGCTCGACGTGAAGCACCCGGCGGCGCGCGAGGTCCTGACCGAACTGATCGCGGACGCGGACGTGTTCGTGCACAACCTCGCACCAGGCGCGGCGGCTCGGCTCGGGCTGCACGCGGAACCGTTGCGGACACTCGACAACAGGCTCGTCCACTGCACGATCTCCGGTTATGGCACCGACGGCCCGTGGGCGCACCGCAAGGCCTACGACCTGCTGGTGCAGTGCGAGACCGGGGTCGTGTCGCTCACCGGCACCGAGGAGGACATGGCCAAGGCAGGCATCTCGATCGCCGACATCGCGGCGGGCATGTACGCCTACTCCGGCATCCTCACCGCGTTGCTGCGGCGCGCGAACACCGGCGAGGGCACGACGGTCGAGGTGTCGCTGTTCGAGGCGCTCGCCGAGTGGATGGGTTCGCCCGCCTACTACACCCGTTACGGCCCGCACCAGCCGAAACGGGTCGGTGCGCAGCACGCGACGATCGCCCCGTACGGCCCGTTCACCAGCAAGGACGGCGAACCCGTGGTTCTGGCGGTGCAGAACGAACGCGAATGGGTCGCCCTGTGCGAGCAGCTGCTGGCTGACCCGGCGGTCGCCACGGACGAGCGGTTCGCCACCAACTCGGCCCGCGTGACCCACCGCGAGGAACTGAACGCGTTGCTGCAACAGCGTTTCGACACCTTGTCGACGACGGACGCCATCGCGGTGCTCGACCGGGCCGGGGTGGCGAACGGCAAGGTCAACTCGGTCGCCGCGTTCCTCGACCACCCCGTGCTGCGCGACCGCGGCCGCTGGCTCCCGGTGGACAGCCCGGGCGGCGTCATCGAGGCCCTCCGCCCACCCGCCGACCTGGGCGGGGTGGAGCCGGTGATGAACCCGATCCCCGCGACGGGCGAGCACACGGAACGGGTCCTGCGCGCGCTGGGCCGCACCGACGACGACATCGCGGCACTCCGCGACGCACACGCCATCTAGGGGAAACCATGCTGAGCGAAGAAGAGCAGGCGATCGTCGACACCGTGCGCGAGTTCGTGGACCGCGAGGTGCGGCCGGTGGTGCGGGAGCTGGAGCACGCGAACACCTACCCCGAGCGGCTGATCGAGCAGATGAAGGAGCTGGGCGTCTTCGGCCTCGCGATCCCCGAACCGTACGGGGAGGTCGCGGTGTCGACACCCTGCTACGTGCAGGTCACCGAGCAGCTGGCGCGCGGGTGGATGAGCCTCGCGGGCGCGATGGGCGGTCACACGGTGGTCGCGAAGCTGATCACCAGGTTCGGGACGGAGGAACAGAAACTGCGCTACCTGCCCCGCATGGCGACCGGCGAGGTACGCGCGACGATGGCCCTCACCGAACCGGGCGGCGGCTCCGACCTGCAGGCCATGACCACGGTGGCGAAGCGCACCGGCGAGGGTTATGTCGTCAACGGCACGAAGACGTGGATCACGAACTCCCGCCGCTCTGGCCTGATCGCGTTGCTGTGCAAGACAGACCCGCACGCGACCCCGAGGCACTCGGGTATGAGCATCCTGCTGGTGGAACACGGCGACGGCCTGACGGTGTCCCGCGACCTGCCGAAACTGGGCTACAAGGGCGTGGAGAGCTGCGAACTGTCGTTCACGGACCACACCGCACCGGCGTCGGCACTTCTGGGTGGCAAGGAAGGCGAAGGTTTCACCCAGATGATGACGGGCCTGGAAACGGGCCGCATCCAGGTGGCGGCACGGGCACTGGGCGTGGCACGAGCGGCCCTGGACGACGCGCTGAAGTACTCGCAGGAACGCGAGGCGTTCGGCAAGCCGATCTGGCGGCACCAGTCGATCGGCAACTACCTGGCCGACATGGCGACGAAGTACACCGCGGCGAGGCAGCTGGTGCTGCTCGCGGCAACCCGCGTCGACGCGGGCGAACGCGCCGACATGGAAGCGGGCATGGCGAAGCTGTTCGCGTCGGAAGCGGCGATGGAGATCGCGTTGAACGCGGTCCGCATCCACGGCGGCTACGGCTACTCGACGGAGTTCGACGTGGAGCGCTACTTCCGGGACGCCCCACTGATGATCGTCGGCGAAGGCACGAACGAGATCCAGCGCAACGTGATCGCCGCACAACTGGTGGCCCGCGGCGTGCCGAACTGATGCCCCGCGACGAACCGGCGTACCAGACGCTGGCAAGAACCCTCCGCGACGCACTGGTGCGGGGCAGCTACCCGGAAGGCGTCAGGCTGCCGACCGAAGCGGAACTGGCGGCCGCGTACAAGGTCAGCCGCCAGACTGTCAGACGGGCGTTCCAGGACCTGGTGGCGGACGGCATGGTGCACCGCGTCCCGGGCCGGGGCACCTTCGCCACCCCGCGCGACGGCCGCTACCTGCGCCAGTTCGGCACCATCGACGACCTGATGGGCCTGTCGATCGACACCCGGCTGGAGGTCGTGACCCCGCTGCGCCGCAGAGTGGACGTCGAAGCCGCCGCCCGCCTGCGCCTGACGGGCGACGCGGTGCACACGGTGGTGTTCCGCCGGGTACACGACGACATCCCGTTCTGCGTGACGACAGTGCACCTGCCACCGCGGGTGGGCGAGGTGCTGTCAGGAGAACCCACACTGACGTCGGCGGGCGCGACCAGCGCCACGACGGTCATCGCCATGGTCGACACCCGCTTCCCCATCGCGGAGGCGGAACAGAGCATCACCGCGGTACTGGCCCAGCCCCCGGCCACCACCCACCTGGACTGCGTCCCCGGCGACCCGCTGCTGCGCGTGGACCGCACCTACCACTCGACGCGGGGTGAACCGGTGGAACTGGCGATCTCGTACTTCCTTCCGGAGCACTACTCCTACCGGGTCCACCTGCGCCGAGCGGGCGGAGCATCGACGAGTGCGTGACACCCGCCGGGATCACGAGGCGATCGCGGAACCGGCCAGCAACCCCAGCACCAGGAGGAACAGGCAGAACCGGACCATGGAACCGAACGAGCAGTTGATGTGCATGGCGCTCTCCCTCCAGCCGAACTGATGAGAACCTTGGTACGGCAACGGAGTCCGTGGGCAACACGACCGCGCGGGACGGTCCTGTCGGGACCTCCCGGCCGGGAGGTCCGCAAGGGTAGGCAGTGGTGGTCTACAGCAACCTGGACGACGACCTGACCGGTGTCGTGCTGAACGTCCACCGGCGGAACAGGGAGGCGACCCGGCGGCTGGTGAACCACCCGCTCACCCGCGCCTACCTCGAGGCGGGCCTCCGGATCCTGGAGCGCGAGTTCGGCGACGGCCAGGCGGCCCACGAGGACCGGCTGCGGCGACCGCTGGCGACACTGACGAGGGAGACGGTGATCGCCGAGGTCGCGCACGGCCCGTCGGAACTGCCGCGGCCGGGCACGGTCGGCTCCTTCCGCGACCGCTGGGCGTACTTCCCGGACTACGTCTCGGACCTGACCCGGTACGTGCTGCGCACACAGCGGATGCCGTACGACGCGCAGCTCGCCGAGCAGGCCGGGCAGGCACTCGCCGACGGCGAGTTCTCCTCGGCCGTACACGAGGTCGCGTTCCGCAGGATGCGGCTGTCCACGCGGTCGACCACCATGCGCTTCCGGTACTCGGCGGTCGCACTCGCGATGCAGGACCAGCGGCTGTACGAGCCGTTGTCGTCGCTGTACGAACACGTGACCGACGTGTGGGAGCGGCTGATCGTGTCGGTGCTGTCCAGCCGCGGCCTCGAACTGCGGCCGGGACTGACCCCGAGGGACCTGGCGACGATGCTGACCGCGCTCAACGAGGGCCTGGCACTCCGAGTGGCGAGCGAACCGAACCACCACGTCATCGACGAGACCGGCCGCCGCAGCATGCTCGGCACGGCGGCGTTGACACTGTTCGCCGGCGCCGTGGACACCGGCGACGGCGCCTCGATCGAAGAGGTGGTCGACACGCTGACCCGATATCTCGAGTGATCGAACATGCCTGTAACAGCGAACCGCCCGAATGCGACGCGTTAGCCATATCGAGCCTGGCGTTGATCCACATGGGGGTTCCGCGTGTTCGGCACCAAGACGAAGCAGATCACCGACCTGCGACAACACGCGGCCGGGCTGCAGACGCAACTGCAACAGGCACACGGACAACTGCAGCAGGCGCACGCGCACCTGGCACAGATCGGTGCCATGGAGCATTGGCAAGTTCGCCAGGAAATCGATCAGATGCGAGCCGAGATGACGCGCCTCTCGTCCGCACACGCCGCCGAGAAGCAGCGCTATGCGGCCGAGATCCGGCACCAGCAAGACGTGCTCGCCGAGAAGATCTCCGAGGTCCGCGCCCAGGTCGCCCAAGCGCAACAGGAACTCGTGCCGTTCACCGATGAGATGGTCTTCCAGCAGGCGGGCGTCTTCCGTTACCACCACCCACTCGAGAACGCCGAGGCCTACCGAGTAAGCCTGGAGCAGATCACATCGGAGATGAAGCAACTCATCAGCGCGAAGCAGGCGGTTGACGCGAACTACGCGTTCACCTTCAACAACTCCCAGGCGCAGGGCCGCAAGATGGTCAACGACTGGTGCAAGATGATGTTGCGGGCCTACAACTCAGAAGCTGAGAACTGTCTGCGCGTCATGAAAGCGGGCTCGGTCGACACGGCGAAGAAGCGCCTCGACCGGATCGGCGTCGCGATCGAGAAGCTCGGTGGCATGTTGTCGATCCGGATCTCCAGTCGCTACCGCAGGCTCCGCATGATGGAACTCGAACTGACGGCCGACTACCTGCTCAAGAAGCAGGAGGAGAAAGAAGCCGAGCGCGCGGAACGGGAACGGCTCCGCGAAGAGGCGAAGGCACAGGCCGAGTTCCGACGCGAGATCGAGAAGCTCGAGAAGGAACGCAAGCACCTGATGAACGTCCGGCAGGCATTGCTGGACAAGGGCGACGAGGCGGCGGCCGCGAAGATGGCGGCGGAACTGGAGAACGTCGAAGCCGGTCTGCAAGGCCTGCACGACCGCGAGGCCAACATCCGCGCCGGCTACGTCTACGTGATCAGCAACCTGGGCGCCTTCGGCCCGAACATGGTCAAGGTCGGCATGACCCGCCGCCTCAATCCCATGGAGCGCGTCCTCGAACTGGGCGACGCATCGGTGCCCTTCCGGTACGACACCCACATCATGTTCTACTCACCGGACGCGGTGAGCCTGGAGAACGCGCTGCACCACGAACTGTCCGCCCAGCGGGTCAACAAGGTCAACATGCGTCGCGAGTTCTTCTACACCACGCCCACCCAGGTGCACGAACTGCTGAAGAAGCACGCAGGCCAGGTGCTCGAGTACCTGGTGGACTCGGAAGCACTCGAGTTCCGGCAGAGCACCATCCCAGCCTAGTGGTGTTAATCATTTGCCTAGGGACTCTAGGCAGCCTACCGTCGCAGGCATGAGACCAGTCACCGAACGCGAGATTCGCACGTCGTTCGTCAACTGCAGCAAGGGCGAGGCGAAACGGCTGACCGTTCCCAAGGACCTCGCGGACCGCTCCTGGGACGACCTCGACTTCCTGGGCTGGCGGGACCCGAGCGCCCCCGACCGCGCCTACCTGGTCGCCGAGTCCGGCACCGGCCTCGTCGGCGTGACACTCCGCCGCGCGACTCCACCATCGGGCGCACGGAAGAGCATGTGCGCCCTCTGCCTGACCACCCACAGTGGCGACGGGGTCTCCCTCATGACCGCGCGCAAGGCAGGCAAAACCGGCCAGCAGGGCAACTCGGTCGGCTCCTACCTGTGCGCCGACCTCGCCTGCTCCCTGTACCTGCGCGGCAAGAAGGACACCGAACCCGGCGCGCGTGCCCACGACTCGCTCCCCCTGGACCAGCAGGTCACCCGCACGAAAGCGAACCTCGCCGCGTTCCTGGACCGCGTCACTCGCGGATAGTCATCCGCGACACGCGGTCGCCCGCCACCCGGAACGAGAAATGGCTCGGCCCGTGGAACCCGTTGCCGCCGACCTGCGCGGTCACGACGGTCTCCCCGGACTTCGACGCCACCTCGGTCACGTCGAGGCTGACCTGCTTGCCGATGAACTCGTCGTCGCCCACCCGCGGATCGCCGCCGCGCCGCGGAACTCCCGGCCCCAGTCGTCGACCACGCCGTCCTCGGTGAACCCGGGCAGGAACGCGTCGATGTCATGGCCGTTGGCCGCGTCGAGCAGCCGCTGGACCTCCGCCGGCACCTCAGTCATCGCGCAGCCTCCAGGTCTCGGGGGTCTCGCGCGATGGTCCCAGACCGAGCCGTGCTCCGCAGCCCACGTGCGCGCTCGGTCACGTGGGCAAGCACGCGACTCTCTGCGACGATGGACGGCATGAACGACAAGGAGATCTCGGCACGCATCGGCTCCCTCATCGACGAGGAGCACAAGCTGGAGCGCGCCGGTCAGGAACCCGACCACGAGCGGCTGCGTGCCATCGAGGTCGAGCTGGACACCTGCTGGGACCTGCTGCGCCAGCGCCGCGCCCGCCGCTCCGCCGGCGAGGACCCCGACGAGGCGGCCGCCCGTCCCGGCAACGTCGTGGAGGGCTACCTGCAGTAAGAGTTGCGCTACCCGGCGACTTGCTGACACCTGGCGTTCAGCCGACCCCACCAGGATCCCGCCATGGCTCACATCTCGCGTCGCCGGCTCCTGTCCACCGCCGCCGCGGCCAGTGGCGCGGCCGCGGTCGGCTCGCTCCTGCCCCCGTCAGTGCACGAGGCCATCGCCGCCACCCCGGTCCGCCGCGGTGGGCTGAAGTCGGTCGAGCACGTCATCGTCCTCATGCAGGAAAACCGGTCGTTCGACCACTACTACGGCTCGCTGCGCGGGGTCCGCGGCTTCGGTGACCACGACCCGCTCCGGCAGCCGGACGGCCGGCCGGTCTTCCGCCAGCCCGCGGGCGCAGGCGAGGTGCTGCCGTTCTCGCTGCGTGCCGCGGCCGAGCTGGCGAACCGGCCGCCGTCGGACATCCAGTACCTCGGGGACCTGCCACACGGCTGGCACGACGCGAGCGCCGCCTGGGCCCGCGGTTGGAACAACGGCTGGGTACCCGCGAAGAGCGCCGCCACCATGACCCACTACGAGCGGCAGGACATCCCGCTGCAGTACGAGCTGGCGGACACGTTCACGCTGCTCGACGCCTACCACTGCAGCATCCACGGGTCGACCAACCCGAACCGGAACTTCCTGTGGACCGGCACCACGGGGTACGAACCCGGCTCGACCGCGCGTGCCGTCACCAACGCCGCGTACTCCTACGACCACGCGGGTTACGACTGGGTCACCTACCCGGAGCGGCTGCAGGCGGCGGGGGTGTCGTGGCGCATTTACCAGGAGTGGGACAACTTCACCGACAACGCGGTGGAGTACTTCCTGCCGTTCAAGCAGGTCGGGCACAAGATCCTCGCGCACGTGGACGCGCCGTTCCGGACCACGGAGGAGTTCTACTCCGCGCTGTTCGACATGTCGGCCGTGGACCGCGCGCGGTCGTTGTCGCAGTTCGCGGACGGTCGCGCCGCCCTGAGTGCGGCCGAGCGGACCCTGTTCGACCGCGCCATGTACCGGTCGGAACCGGACACGCTGGTGTCGCGGCTGAAGGCGGACATCTCGGCGCGGCGGCTGCCGAAGGTGAGCTGGCTGGTGCCGACGGCGGCGCTGTCCGAGCACCCCGGCGCCTCCACGCCGGCGGGCAGCGCGAACCTGATCTACCAGGTGCTCGACGCGCTGGCGTCGGACCGGGAGACCTGGTCGAAGACCGTGTTGTTCGTGAACTTCGACGAGAACGACGGCTACTTCGACCACGTGCCCGCTCCGGTGCCGCCCGCGTCGGCGACCGACGACTGGTACGACGGCAAGCCGCTCGGCCTCGGCCCTCGCGTCCCGATGACGGTGGTGTCGCCGTGGACGGTCGGCGGGTTCGTCGACTCGGAGGTCGCCGACCACACGTCGGTGATCCGGTTCCTCGAGCGGTGGACCGGTGTGGCGGAGCCGAACATCAGCCAGTGGCGGCGGACCGTGTGCGGCGACCTGACCTCGGCGTTCGACTTCGCCGACGGTGGCAGGGCGCCCGAGCTGGACCAGCCGGGCCCGGTGCCGCCGCCGATCTCGCGGTGGCGCCCGGCCCCGCCTGCCGAGCAGGCGCTGCCGTCGCAGGAGCCCGGCCGCCGGCCTGCACGGCCGCTGCCGTACCGGCCGTGGGTGTCGGCGCGGGTGTCCGGTTCGGAGCTGGCGCTGACGATGGGCGGGTCATGCCATTTCGCGGTGTACCCGTACGCCGGTGAGCTGCCGGAACCGTTGCACGTGGACGCGGAAGCCCGTGCGGTGGCACGGATTCCGGTCGGCCCGGCCTACGAGCTGGCGGTGCAGGGGCCGAACCGTTTCTGGTACGAACTGTCCGGTTCGGCGACCGGCCCGGCCGTGGATGTCATGTTCCGCGAAGGAACCCTCGACCTGGTGAACCACGGCCGCGCCACCGTGACGCTGCGCGTCCACGCGTTGCGCTACGGCACCCGTTCCACGACGGTCCGGCTGCGCGGCGGTCAACGCCGTTCACTCGACTGGGCAACGGATCGCGGCTGGTATGACCTGGAAGTGACCGCCCCGGACTTCCGACGCCGCCTGACGGGCCGCGTCGAGGACGGCAGGCCGGGTGTGACGGCCTGATCTGTCGGTGGCCCGGTCTACCGTGTCGGCCATGGACATCCAGGCAATCAACCGCAGGGTCATCGAACAGTTCCGCGCGGGCGGCGAGATCGACGGCATGCACCGCGAACGCTTGCTGCTGCTGACGACGAAGGGCGCGAAGACCGGCAAGGACCACACGGCACCGATGATGTTCCACCCGGACGGTGACCGCGTGCTGGTCATGGCCTCCAACGCGGGCGCGCCGGAAGCACCGGACTGGTACATGAACCTGCGGGCGAACCCGTCGGTCACAGTGGAACGAGGCGAGGAGAAGTACACGGCGACCGCCGAGGTACTGACCGGCGACGAGCGCACCCGCTTATGGGCGGAGATCACGGCAGCGAACCCGTTCTTCGTCGACCACGAGCAGAAGGCGAACCGAGAGATCCCGGTGGTGGCCCTGGCGCGCGCGTGATGCTGATCTGGCTCAACGGCCCCTTCGGCGGCGGCAAGACCCAGACCGCACACGAGCTGAACCGCCGCCTGCCGGGGAGCGTGATCTGCGACCCGGAGCTGGTGGGCTTCGGCCTGCGCAGGATGCTGCCCCCACCCCTGCGCTCCGACTTCCAGGACCTGCGGTCGTGGCGCGCGGGCGTGGTGGAGGTGCTGGACCTGGTGCTGCACAAGCACAAGGGCCCGGTGATAGCCCCGATGACGGTGACCAACCCGACGTACTTCAAGGAGACAGTAGGCCGATTACGCGACATGGACCACGAGGTCCACCACTTCTCACTGCTGGCACACAGGGAAACTGTGCTGAAACGGCTGCGACAGCGCGGCTTGGGCCGAGCGGTCCCGTGGCTGCGGGACACGTGGGCGGAATCCAAAGTAGACGAGTGCCTGTCCAGACTGCAGGACCCCGAGTTCGCAGCCCAGGTGTGGACGGACGCCCTTCCCGTCAAGGAGGTGGCCGACCAGATCGCCACCGCGGCAGGCATACGACTGGCCCCGAACACGGACACCCGCCTGCGGGCCTACGCCCGCCGCACGTGGACCAGCCTGAAACACGTCCGCGTCGACTGACCAACTCACTCCCTGAGCTGACCCAGTTGATCGACGATGCGATTCCAGAGCGCCTCGAAGAACTCTTCGTACACGCTGAAGCCGTCCGGTCTGGTCACGGGCAGGCGGATGGAGATGAAGGCGACGACGTACCGCGCCCGCGTGCCGCCCTCGCATAGGCTGGACCGGTGGCGCAGACCATCTGGGACGAACCGACCGCTGAGCAATCGGCGCTGCTGGGAGCGATCCTGGCCGCGCGCGACGAGACCGGCTCCTGGCCCACCGTCGCGCGACTGCCGCACGACGCGCAGGCCGTCCTGGACTCGTTTCCCGCCGCGGAGACCGAAGAAGGCACCCGGTACCGCGCCATCTGGGTCGACGACCAGGTAGGGCTCACGCTGGCCGCGGGTCTCCTGACCCTGGACTACGAGATCGCGCCCTACCTGGCCATGATCCGAACCTGCGCGAACCGGGTCGCCAACCACGGACCGGTCACCATGTCGAGCGGCCGGTTCCACCGCCAGTTCGGCGCGGACCACGCGTTCCACGTCCGGACGTTTCCCGCTGTCCTGCAACGGGAACCGCTCGGACGAGCAGCGGACATCACGACGAAGGGCGACGACTGGTCGATCACCTTCACAGAGGAGTTCGCCGTGTACGCGGGCGTACGCCACCTCAAGGACTACGTCCACAAGACGGTCGACCCACCGGCCGAGCAGGCACCGCCAGATGAGTACGTCGACCCGGCGTTGATGCGGCAGCTGGCCGAGACCCAGCACCCCGCCAAGGACCGCCTGCTCGCCGTGCTGTCGGAACTGAACAGCAACTACGAGGCGGGCAACCCGTACGCGACGCTCCTGCTCCACCGCGCGGTGACGACCGGCAACACGGAAGTCCTCGACATGGCCGACGTGCCGCCACCCGGGTCGCTCGACGCGTTGATCCGTGCGCTCATCGAGCGGACCTGATCACGGGCGCGGCGTGTTGCGCAGGTTGCTGCGGGCCATCTCGACCATCTTGCCCACGCCGCCGTTCAGCACCGTCTTGCTCGCGGCCAGCGCGAAACCGCGGACCATGTCGCCGGTGATCTTCGGGGGAATGGACAGCGCGTTCGGGTCGGTCACCAGCTCCACCACCGCGGGGCCGGGGTGCGCGAACGCCTTCTCCAGTGCGCCACGGACGTCGCCCGGGTCGGTCACCTGCTCCGCGTACAGCCCGCACGCCCGCGCGATCGCGGCGAAGTCGACCCTCGGGTGGTCGGTCCCGTAGTCCGGCAGCCCGTCGACGAGCATCTCCAGCTTGACCATGCCGAGCGACGCGTTGTTGAACACCACGACCTTCACCGGCACCTCGTAGGTCGACAGGGTCAGCAGCTCACCCATGAGCATCGACAGCCCACCGTCACCGGACAGCGACACCACCTGCCGGCCGGGCTGCGCCAGCGCCACCCCGATGGCCTGCGGCAACGCGTTCGCCATGCTGCCGTGCCGGAACGAGCCGATCACGCGCCGCTCGCCGTTGGGGGTCAGGTACCGCGACGCCCACACGTTGCCCATGCCCGTGTCGACGGTGAACACCGCGTCGTCCGCGGCGACCTCGTCGACCAGCGACGCCGCGTACTCCGGGTGGATCGGCGTCCGCTGCGCCACCCCCGACGTGTACGCCTCGACGACCTTCTCCAGCTTGCGCGCGTGCCGCAGCAGCATCCGGTCCAGGAACGACCGGTCCGTCCGCGTCCGCAGCAGCGGCAGCAGCGCCTCGACCGTCTCGCGCACGGACCCGTGCACGCCCAGCTCCAGGGGCGTCCGCCGCCCGAGGTGCGCGGGGTCGACGTCGACCTGCACCGTCCTGGCCTGCGGGAGGAAGTTGTCGTACGGGAAGTCGGTGCCCAGCAACACGACCAGGTCCGCCTCGTGCATGGCCTCGTAGCACGCGCCGTACCCGAGCAGTCCGTTCATGCCGACGTCGTACGGGTTGTCGTACTGGATGACCTCCTTGCCGCCCAGCGAGTGCCCGACCGGCGCGACCAGCGCGGTCGCCAGCGACATCACCTCGTCGTGCGCACCCTCGGCGCCCGCGCCGACGAACAGCATGACCTTCTCGGCCGCGTTCATCAGCGCCGCCAGCTGCGTGACGTCCTCGGTCGACGGGGCCACCGGCGACGGCGGCACCAGCGTCAGCGGCACCGAGACGGACCCGGCCGCGCGCCGGTCCGCGACGTCACCCGGGATCGACAGCACCGCAACACCACGCTTGCCCACCGCGGCCTGCATCGCGATCCGCAGCAGGCGCGGCAGCTGCTCGGGCTCCGACACCAGCTCGCTGTAGTGGCTGCACTCGCGGAACAGCTCGGCCGGGTGCGTCTCCTGGAAGAAGCCCGTCCCGATCTGCGTCGACGGGATGTGCGAGGCGATCGCCAGCACGGGCGCGCCGCTGCGGTGCGCGTCGTACAGCCCGTTGATCAGGTGCAGGTTGCCCGGTCCGCAGCTGCCCGCACACACCGTCAGCTTGCCCGTGACCTGCGCTTCGGCCGCCGCGGCGAACGCCGCCGCCTCCTCGTGCCGGACGTGCACCCACTCGATCCCGTCGGTGCGGCGCACCGCGTCCACGACCGGGTTGAGGCTGTCGCCGACGATCCCGTAGATCCGCTCCACCCCGGCGTCCCGCAGCGTCCGCACCAGCTGCTCCGCGACCGTCGCCATCACGCTCTCCTTCACCGACTGGACTCCTACCGCCAGCATCCGCCCGCCAGAACCATGCGTCCAATGCCGCTTTCACCTGCGACCCATAAACTGAGCGCATGGATCTGACGGTGTTGCGTCTGTTCCAGCAGGTCGCGAGCGGCGCGACGGTCACCGACACCGCCGCCCGCGCCCGGCTCACACAGCCTGCTTTGTCCCGGGCACTGCGGCGAGTCGAGCACGAGGTTGGCGCGGAACTGTTCCAGCGCGCCGGCCGCACGCTACGGCTCACCCCGGCAGGTCACGCGTTCAAAGCCCACGCCGAGGCGGTGCTCGACCACTACGACCATGGCGTGCGCGAAGTCCGCGAGCTGGTCGACCCCGACGCGGGCACGGTCCCGCTCGCGTTCCTGCACACCCTCGGCACGTGGCTCGTCCCGACGGTGATCCGCGGCTTCCGCGAACAGCACCCGCGCGTCCGGTTCGTGCTGCGCCAGCACGGCGAGGAGGGCCTGACCGCCGAACTGCTCGACGGCACCGCCGACCTCGTGCTGACCAGCGGCGACCCGGGACTGCCCTCGGTCGAATGGCAGCGGCTGCTCGTCGAGCCGCTGCACCTGGCCGTGCCGCCGGACCACCGGCTCGCCAACCGGGAAGAAGTGCGGCTGGCCGACGCGGCGGACGAGACGTTCATCCTGCTGCGCCCCGGTTACGGGTTGCGCGCCACCACCGAGGAACTGTGCGCCGCGGCCGGGTTCACGCCCCGGGTTGGCTTCGAGGGCGAGGAGGTCGAGACGCTGCGCGGCCTGGTCACCGCGGGTCTTGGCGTGGCGCTCGTGCCACCACCCCAGACCACCTCCGCGGCACCACATCTCCGGGTGACGGATGTCCCGTCGGAACGCGACATCGGCATCGCCTGGCTCGCGGGTCGCGAACTGCCACCGCTGTCGGCCGCGTTCCGCGCCCACGTCCTCGCCGAGAGCTGGACGGCCCGGCCATGACCGCTCCCGGCTCCGTGTCGTCGGAGCCGGGACGCGTGTCTACCTGCGCGTGGGAAGCTCGGGGATCCGCGGCACCTCCGGGTTGTCGGTGTCGAGCGGCACGTGTGGCGCGCGGACCAGCCCCAGCTGCACGGACTGCCGTCCGATCACCGCGTCCAGGAGCCAGTCCACGGCCGTGCGGACGCGGTTGCCCGGCATGGCGGCGAGGTGGTAGCCGCGCGTGACGACCTTCGCCGGGAAGCCGCCGAGCGGGATCTTCAGCGGGTTGGCCGCGGCCTGTTTGCCGCCGAGGTCGACGACGAAGCCCAGGTCGTGGTGCTTGTACTTGCGCAGCTTCCCGCCGGTGAGCGACGCGACGACGTTGCGACCCGCGAGCTTGCCCTGGCGGGACGCGTGCTGGGCGGTCATCGCGGTGACCTCGCCGGGGCGGGTGAGGTCGGGGACCGCGGCGGCGTCGCCGCACGCGAAGACCTCCGGGTGCCCCGGCACGACCAGGGTCGGCTCGACGACGACGCGCCCCTTCTGCGTGGCCAGCCCGGTCCCCTCGACAACGGGGTCCGGCCGCACGCCGACGCACCACACCAGCGACCGGGTGCAGACGACCTCACCGCTCTTCAGCTGCACGCCGTCGGCGGTGGCCTCCTCGACCGTGTCGCCCATGCGGACCTCGACGCCGCGGGCGCGCAGCACCTTGTCCGCGGTCTTCGACAGCCGCGGGTTCAGCTCCGGCAGGACCTTAGGCGCGATGTCGAGCAGCAGCCAGCGGATCTTCTGGTCACGCAGCTCGGGGTGCCGTTCGGCGACGGCCGTCGTGAACAGCGGTCCCTGCGCGGCGACCTCGGTCCCGGTGTAGCCGGCGCCGACGACGACGAACGTGCAGCGGGCGTCCCGCTCGGCCTGGTCGTCGGTCACGGCGGCCAGCTCGATCTGGCGGATGATGTGGTCGCGCAGGTAGAGCGCCTCGGGCACGCCGCGGAACCCGTGCGCGTGCTCGGCGACGCCGGGGATGGGCAGGAGCTTGTTGACGCTGCCCGCGGCGAGGACGAGCCGGTCGTAGCCGAGCTCGTGGGCGCCGCCCTCCGGGTCGATGTAGGTGACGGTGCGGCCGTCGAGGTCGACTTTGTCGACGGAGCCGAGCGCGAGCCGGACGCCGGGCAGGGCGGCCGGGAGCGAGACGGTCACGCGCCGGGGGTCGATCACGGCCGCGGCGACCTCGGGCAGCAGCGGCAGGTAGAGGAAGTAGTCGGTCGGGTTGATCAGGACGATCTCGGTGTCACTGCCCTCGGGAAGCGACTTGAGCAGCGAACGGGCCGTCTCGAACCCGGCGAACCCGCCTCCGACGATCACGACGCGCTTGGATGCCATGGCCCCATCGTTCCCCGGATACCTTGACACCAAAACTCATCAACTGATTTAGTCACTTTATGAGTCTTTCGGAGCGGCTGGCGGACAGCATCGTCGAGATCATCCGCGACGAGCAGCTGGCCCCAGGTGCGGCGCTGGCGTCGTCCCGGGATCTGGCCAAGCGGTTCGACGTGACGACCCCGACGGTCCGCGAGGCGCTGCGCAGACTCGAGGCGACGGGCATCGTCGAGTTCCGGCACGGGTCGGGCACGTACGTCGGTGCGGGGATCTCGCGGAGAGTGCTGGCCAACCCCCACCGCCCGACGATCGACCGCGAGTCGGTGCTGGAACTGGTGGACGCCCGCCTGGTGCTGGAACCGGCGATCGCGGCGGCCGCGGCGAGAACCCGTGCGCCGGAAGCGATGTCGCGCCTGGAAGCAGCGGTCACCAACGCCCTGCACCCACCGGCGGGCGACACCCGCCCGGCGGTGCACTTCCACGTGGCACTGGCGGCGGCGAGCGGCAACAGGTTGCTGGAAGAGTCGGTGGAGGCGTTGCTGCACGTGCGAGTGCGGGAACAGATCGAGATCCGCCATCGCTACGACGACCGCGAACGCGACCACGCGGAGCACGTCCGGATCCTGGCCGCGATCCGCGAAGGCGACCCGGCGGCGGCGGAGACCCTGACGCGCACCCACCTGGAGTCGATCCGCAAGGCGATCGAGACGGCGGAGTTCCGAGCCCCATGACGACGGACGCCGCCGGCCCCCCGAACTCCAGCGTACCGACGACCACCGACAGTCCAGGCGCGCAAACGCCACTTGTCCCCACCCCAACGGGCGAACCCCGAACGAAAGTCCCATTCACACGCCCAGGGGACCCCCTGATCTCAAGCCTAGCCGCGGGCACCGACAACCCAGCACCACCAACAACACCTGTCCCCACCCCAACAGGCGAACCGCGAACGACAGTCCCACTCACACGTCCAGGGGACGCCCTGAACTCAAACCCAGACGCGACACCGACAAACCGGAACCGCGAACGCCGTCCGTTCACAACGAAAACGAACCAGCCCGAGCGAAAGTCCCATTGGCGCGACAGGGGGACCCCCTGATGTCAAGTCTAGTCGCTGGGGCCGACGAAAACGGTGCCGTCGACCGTGCGAATGGGACAGTCGCTCGGCTTGCCGGGATGACCACCCTCGAGGCCGGGCGGGCCGCCTCCGCAGGCACCGTCGTCATCATCCCCGCCGGCGCGTTCGAGCAGCACGGTCCCGGCATGCCGCTCGCCACCGACCTCATCCGGGCCGAGCACGTCGTCGAGCAGGTGACCGCGAGGCTCGGTGGGCGAGCCGTCGTCGGGCCCTCGATACCCGTCGGCGTCTCGCCGCACCACCTCGCTTTCGCCGGTACCGTCACGCTTTCCACCTCGACGTTCGCCGCGGTCGTCCGGGAGTACGTCGACAGTCTCCACCGCCACGGGTGGCGGAAGGTTCTCGTGGTGACCGGTCACGGTGGCAACAACGCCACCCTGACCGCGGTCGGCCAGGACCTGCTGACCTCGCACCCCGACCTGCAGTTCGCGTGGACGCCGGTGACCCCGCTCGCCCGCGCGGTCATGCCGGCCGACCTCAGCGAGGTCCACGGCCACAGCGGTGAGGCCGAAACCGCGCAGATGCTCCACATCGCACCGGAACTGGTGCACCGGGATCGGCTCGAGAAGGGCACCACCTCCCTCGACGAGCTGGATCCAGTGGCTCGACTGTCCCGTCGCGACGGTCATCCCTCTCTCCCGATTCGCTACGACCGGCTCAGCGCCAACGGCGTGCTCGGCGACCCGACCGTCGCCACCCCGGAACTCGGTCAATCCATTGTGGACACAGTGGTGGCCGGCATCGCGGGCTTCGTCGCCGACTGGCTGGCCGCATAACCCGTCAAAGCCGACGGAAAGGAACACCCCCATGCGTTCCCGCGTACTCGCATGCCTAGCGGCGGCCGCCTCCGCCGCCGCGCTCCTCACCGGCCCCACCGCCGCCGCGACACCGCAGCGCGGTTGCGGGGCGCCACCTCAGGAACCCGGCACCAGCGCGCTCCGGACCATCGAGAGCGGCGGTCTCCAACGGACCTACCAGCTCCACCTCCCCGCCGACTACCACAAGAAGCGCGACTGGCCGCTGATCGTCGTCTACCACGGGCGCGGCAACACCGGCGCCGGCACGGAGACCTTCTCCAACCTGTCCACGCTGCCCGCGATCGTGGCCTACCCCAACGGCGTGATCGGGCTCGGCGACGGTGACCGCCAGGCGTGGCAGGGCGCCCCGTACTCGGCGCCGGGCGTCGACGACGTCGCCTTCACCAACGACCTGCTCGACGAACTGGCACGCACCCTGTGCGTCGACGAGCGCCGCGTCTACGCGACCGGCAAGTCCAACGGCGCCGGGTTCGTCGGCATCCTCGGCTGTGTCCTCGCCGACCGGATCGCGGCCATCGCGCCGGTCGCGGGTGCCTTCTACCCCAACGGGATCGACTGCCGTCCGTCCCGGCCGGTGCCGGTGCTCGACTTCCACGGCACGGCGGACGCCACCATCCCGTACACCGGTGACGCCGACCGCGGCCTGCCCGCGATCGGGGACTGGGTGACGGCGTGGGCCGACCGCGACCGGTGCCGCAGGCAGGTGCCGGACGTGGCGATCGAGCCGGACATCACCGTCGAACGGTGGACCGGCTGCCGCCGAGGCGCGGAGGTCGTGCACGTCGCGGTCACCGGCGGCGGCCACACGTGGCCGGGCGCCGACAGCTACAGCGGCGGCGGGTACACCACGCAGACCGTCGAGGCACACGAGGTGCTCTGGCAGTTCGTGCGGAGGTACTCGCTGTGAGCGCCGAAACCACGCCCCGGCAGGAAAAGTTGCCGCGCATCGTCCGCGCGATGGCGGTCATCGAGCGCGCGGGCAACGCACTCCCCCACCCCTTCTGGCTGTTCTGGATCCTGTCCGCGATCCTCGCGGTCGTCAGCGCGCTGCTGGCCGGACTGGACGTCTCCGTGGTCTCGCCGAGCGACGGCGAGACCGTGACCGTGCGGAACCTGCTCAGTGGCGACGGCCTCGCCATGGCGATCTCGACCATGGTGGAGAACTTCGCGACGTTCCCCCCGATGGCGACGATCGTGGTCGTGATCATGGGTGTCGCGGTCGCCGAACGCAGCGGGTTCCTGGCCGCGCTCATGCGGGTCGGTGTGTCGCGGGTGCCCGCGTCGTGGGTGGTGTTCGCGGTGGCGTTCGCGGGCACGGTCGCGCACGTGGCGTCGGCCGCGGCCTACATCATCCTGGTTCCGTTGGGCGGCCTGGCTTTCCGCGCGGTCGGCAAGTCGCCGATCCTCGGCATCGTGGTGGCCTACACGGCGATCGCGTCCGGTTACGACGCGAGCCCGGTGCCCACCCCGAACGACGCGATCTTCGCGGGCATCACGACGGCGGCGGCGCGGATCATCAGCCCCGAGGTGTACGTCTCGCCGCTGTCGAACTGGTTCTTCAACATCGCGTCGTCCGCACTGCTGGCCACGGTCATCACGCTGGTCACGAAGTTCGTGCTGAGCAAGCGCCCGGACCTCGACGCCGACCCGGACGCGGACCTCGATGACATCGGGAGCCTCCACCTGCGGGCGCAGGAGCGCTCGGCACTGCGGTGGTCGCTGAGCACGCTGGGCGCGGCACTGGTCGTGCTGGTGCTCGTCATGCTGCCGACGTCGTCCCCACTGCGCGGCGCGAACGGGTCCATTGTGGAGTCTCCGCTGCTGGACGGCATCGCGGCGGTCGTGGCGTTCCTCTTCGGGCTGACCGGCATCGTGTACGGCGCCAGGGCCGGGACGATCAAGAAGCCCGGTGACGTGCCGAAGCTGATGGTCGAGGGCATCAAGCAGATGGCGCCGGTGCTGGTGCTGTTCTTCGCGATCGCCCAGTTCCTGGCCTACTTCGACTGGACCCACATCGGCGACGTGCTGGCGGTCCGCGCGGCCGAGGTGTTCGAGTCGAGCGGCATGCCGATCGCGGTGATCTTCCTGCTGGTGCTGCTGGTGCTGACACTGGTCAACATCATGGTGACGAGCGGCTCGGCGATGTGGTCGATCGCGGCGCCGGTGCTCGTGCCCATGCTGATGCTGGTGGACGTGTCACCGGAGACCACGCAGGCACTGTTCCGCATCGCCGACTCGGGCTCGACCGCGATCACGCCGATGAGCCCGTACTTCGTGATGGCGCTGGGTTTCCTGCAGCGCTACCGCAAGTCGGCGGGCATCGGCACCCTCGCGTCCTACACGCTGCCACTGGCCATCGCGATGACGGTGACGTGGACGCTGCTGTTCTACGCGTGGTGGCTGATCGGCATCCCGTGGGGCCCGGGCGCACCGTCCCGCTGACTGCCGATGGCGGCCGCGGCGGCCGGAATGTCGACGTAGAGGCGCGACCCGGCCGCCGCGAACGGTGGGGCACGACGACGACGTCGGGGCCGCATCCTCATCGCGGGCGAGCCGTGAGGTCCAGGCGGAAGACCTGCCGGGAACCGCCTTCCGGGCCCGGCTCGACGACCTCGGCGGGGGTGAAGCCGAGACGCTCGTAGAAAGCGCGTGCGCCACTGGCGGAGGCACCCGGGTGGTCCGCCCCGAAGGTGACGACCTCGACGGTGCCCGGACCTCGCACGAACCGGTTCATCGCGTCCGACATCAACGCGCGTCCGACACCCTCGCCGCGTGCCTGCTCGGAGACGACGAGCCAGCGGACGTGGTGAACGGGAGGCTTCGCGCTGAACAGCAGCCCGCCGAGGAGCGCCACGTCCGAGGAAACGGCCACGAGCGCCGAGGACCGGCGAACGTGCTTGTCCACGGCGCCGCGAAAGCCGGGGTCCCCGACCATCGGGCCGAACCAGTGCTCGACCTGGGCCGCCAGCCCGAGGAGACCCGGTAGGTCCTGCTCCCGCGCGGCTCTGACGATCACCGGTAGGTCTGCCACACCCCGCGCGGGTCGCGCTCGCTGACGCCCTTGCGGCTGTAGTCGCACACGCCGGTCGGGAAGGCCTTGCGCAGCAGGGCCTTCTCCCCGGCGGTGAACGTGACCGGGTAGTCGGCGAAGTCGAGCGAGGTCAGGCGGCACTTGATCGTGGTCATCGACAGGTCCGCTCCCGCGACGAGGCGGGGGTTCGCGGCGATCGGGTACAGCTGCCCGCACCGGCCGCCCGACGGGTAGGTCAGCGGCTCGGCGATCCGTTCCGTCGCCGACACGTAGCAGCCGTCGGTCAGGTCGGCCGGCTTGTTCGCGATCACCTTCCTGGCCTTGTCGCGGCGGGAGTCGTCGTCGCCGATGGCGGTCAGCCAGCGATCCATGGCGTCGAGCTGGTACACCGCCGCGGCGCCTGCCTGTGCCGGGTCCGGCGCGGACTCGATGATCACCTGGTTCGCGTACGTGCCGTTCTGGGTGCGCAGGCGGTCGCGCATGATGTAGGACATCTCGGCCGTGTGGATGTCCGCGAGCGGCGTGACCCGGTCCAGGTAGGTGCGCTGGTCGATGATCGGCGTGTACCGCAGGCCCAGGCTCGCGCTGTTCATCAGGTCCGCTCGGTACGCGGCGTCGAGGCCACGGGGGTCGGCCGACGTGCGGGTGGGGATCGGGCGGCCCGCGTAGTCGTAGCCGCCGACGCCCGCGTTCAGCGCCGCGAACTGTGCGGGCGTGATCGAGCCGTCCTCCAGTGCCGCCAGGCCGTACTGCACGCCGACGTTGTCGAGCACCGCGCGGACGAAACCGTTGCGCGGGTCGCGGCCCAGCTGGTTCGCCCACTGCTCCGCCGCGCCGCACCGCAGCCCGTCGGGGTTGGTCACCTCGTCCCACCGGACCTCGACGGGGATGATCGGGTCGCAGCTGCCGGTCGCCGTCGCGCGGCTGAGGAACGTCGCCTGCCAGGACCGGCACGTGTTGTAGGAGTTGTAGCCCGACACCGCGCGCTGCTGCTCGGGCGTGTAGCCGCCCTTGGCGAAGTACGCGTTGAGCAGGCCGCAGTCGGTGACCGGGCCCATGGTGGTCAGCGGGTCCGGGTAGGAGATGCCGGGGATGATGCCGTCGAGGATGCCGGGGTAGGCGTCGGCGATGTCGTACTGCTGGATGGCGCCGCCGGAGCCGCCCCAGCCGATGGTGTGGCGCGCCGGGCCGTAGGTCTCCTGGAAGTGCTCCTTGACCATCATCGCGGCCTCGGCCGAGATGATGGGGCTGCAGTTGTTGTCGAGCACGTTCAGCGAGGACGACGCGACCGCGTACCCCTGTGACAGGAACAGGTTGTCGAGCACGCCCGCGGTGCCGCCGCCCTGCCGGTAGCCGCCGTTGCAGCCGCCACCGAAGTTGTAGACGAGCCTGCCGTTCCAGCCGGTCTCCGGCTCGACCGGCGACGGGTCCGTGCCGTCGTACAGCGCCGCGAGCTGGTAGACCGCGCGGTCGATCACGCCGGTCTCGACGCGCACGACGTACGGCACGGCAGTGCCGTCGACGGACGCGGACGCGAGGTCGGCGGGCCGGTCCGCGGGGTTGGCCAGCGGCTTGAACTGGCCGCCGGTCGTCCGGTACTGGAACGAGACCACCGTCGGTGCCTCGCACAGCGGCTGCCGCGCGGGTGCCAGGCCGAACGCCTCGGTCTGGCAGTAGAACGGTGTCTGCTGCCGCCCGGAGAACACCGGGCCGGACCGCGGGTGGTTCACCACGCGCAGGCTCGCGTGCCTGCCGCGGCTCGCGGTGGCGGTGATCGTGTTGCGGCCCTCGCGCAGGCCGTCGACCACGCCGAGCAGTGAGCCGTCGGGCTGCTGCCTGAACGAACCGGTGACGTCGCGGCCGTTGCTGCGGACGCGGACCCGGTCCCCGTGCGTGACGCGGACCAGCGCGTCACCACCGCTCACGAACTCCGGTTTGGTGTTGGACTCGACGGCCAGCGCCAGGTCCGGTCGTCCTTCGGCGGTCGCTGCCGTCAGTCCCGTCATGGCCAGCGCGGTGGCGGCCAGGGCAGTGGTGCACAGGACAGCGGCCGCGCGAGCAGGGATCCGGGTCACACAACGGATCCTATTTCGGCGGTCAATGGCCGGGCCCGGTCGGTGGCGGCCGCGCCGGGGCGGGCACCCGAGCCAGATCATGACCGGCATGCCGGGAGACCGGCCGTGGAGTGTGCGACCTTGTTGGCGTGCACGTCGCAATCGGATGGTCGCTGGCCGGGGTCCTGGTGCTGTTGACGGCCGTCGCCGCGGTGGTGGTGGGCGTGGGGAGGCTCGGTTCGTGGCGCCCGGTGGTGACGGCCGCACTCCGCGCCATAGGTCAGTTGGCGGCGGTGAGCTTCATCATCGTGCTGGTATTGCGCAACGGCTGGCTGACGGCGGCGTTCGTGCTGCTGATGTTCGCCATCGCGACGCTGACGTCGGCCCGGCGCGGTGGTGGCCCGTGGGCGGGTGCCGCGATCTTCGGTGGTGTCGCCCCGATCCTGGGGCTGCTGCTGGCGACACGCCTGGTCCCCATGAACCCGGTGGCGATCATCCCGATCGCGGGCATCCTCATCGGCGGCGCCATGACGGCGACGTCGCTGGCGAGCAGGCGAGCACTGGACGAGTTGGCCTCCCGCCGAGGCGAGTACGAAGCCGCGCTGGCGCTGGGGCTGACCAACCCGGACGCCGCTCGCCTGATCGTCCGCCCGACGGCAGGGCAGGCACTGGTACCGGCGCTGGACCAGACCCGCACGGTGGGCCTTGTGACGCTGCCTGGCACGTTCGTGGGCATCCTCCTGGGCGGCGGCACCCCACTACAGGCGGGCGCGACGCAACTCCTGGTGCTGATCGCGTTGCTGGCGATCGAGGGAATCGCGGTGCTGGTGACTGTGGAGTTGGTGGCGGCGGAGAAGCTCACCGCACGGACGTGAGGGCAGGCGGAACCGGACGAGTTGGTGGGCCCGGGTCACCCAAACGGACCATCTGCCCAAACCCCCGGCACACCCCTCCCCGGCAGCCCCGACGGCACCTCGAACCAAGAACCCCTCAGCGCCGGGCCAACGTGTCGAAGTCAGGGAACGAGTCAGCCAACCGAGCGCCGGTGAAGTTCCCCACCCAGCCGTCCTCGTCGTGGAAGAACCGGATCGACACGTAGTCCGGGCGGGTGCCCATGTCGAACCAGTGCGTCGTGTTCGCGGGCACGCTCAGCAGGTCCCCCGCCTCGCACAGCACCGCGTACACCTTCCCGTGGACGTGCAGGTAGAACACCCCGGCACCACGGGCGAAGAACCGGTCCTCGTCATCGTCGTGGGTGTGTTCGTTCAGAAACTTCTGCCGGGCCTCCGCTGCCTTCGCGCGCCACTCGTCCGTGTCTTCCGGGGTCATGTGGAGTGCGTCCACGAGGATGTAGCCCTCGTTCTCCACCACGCGGGACACGTACGGCTCGTACGCCGCCAGCACCTCGTCGGACGTGGGGGCCGCAGGCAGGCCCGGCACCACCGGCCAGCGTTCGAAGCGCACGCCCAACTGCTTCAGCTCGTCGGCGATCGTGTCGCCGTCCTCTGTCCTGGTCAGGACAGTGGTCGGGTCGTCGTCGGGCCACACGGTCAGCAGTGTCATGAGGGTTCTCCTTCTCGCTTCACCAGACTATGTCGAAATCCGGCTGTCGGCTTCGTCGGTCGGGGAGAGGACCGAGCGAAAGGGACATTCATGCGACTTGACGTACCCGGTGCCACGCTGCGCTACGAGACCAGGGGAAGCGGGCCTGCCCTCCTGATGATTCCGGGCGGCCCCACCGACGCGCACGCGTTCGACGGGCTCGCCCCGCTCCTGACCGGCACCGTCATCACCTACGACCCACGTGGCCTCGGGCGCAGCACCAGCGAGCCCGGCGCCATCACCGTGCACCAGCAGGCGGAGGACGCGCTCGCCGTCCTGGACGCCGTCACCCGTGAGCCAGCGGACGTCTTCGCCCACAGCGGTGGCGCGATCACCGCCCTCGCGCTGGTGGCCAAGCATCCGGAGCGGCTGCGTACCGCCGTTCTCCTGGAGCCGCCGCTGGTGGAGCTGCTGCCCGAGGCCGACCGGATGCGGGAGGAGACCGCCGAGGTGGTCGCCGCCTACGAGGAAGGTGGCATCGCGGCGGCCGGGGCGGTGTTCGCGAAGCAGTCCGGGCTCGACGGGCCGGAAGGGCCGCCCGATCCCGGGTTCATGGCCAACCTCGACGTGTTCTTCGGGCAGATGTACGCGCCGATCGGTGAGTTCCACGCCGATCTCGACGCCGTGCTGGCCGCCACGACGAGGATCGAGGTGGGCGTCGGCACCACGTCGAAGGGAGAGGTCGCCCACCGGGCCTCGGTCGCGCTGGCCGCCGCGCTCGGCCGGGTGCCGGTCGAGTTCCCCGGTGACCACGCCGGGTTCGGCACCGACCCGCGGGCCAGTGCCGACGTGCTGCGCCGCCTGCTCAGCTGACAACGAACCGCAGCAGCCATTCGAGGCATTCGAGCCGGTGCCGCGCCTGACGCAGGTCGTCACCCCACACGTACACACCGTGGCGGGCGACGATCAGCGCGGGGGTGTCGGCGCGGTACCCGCGCTCGAACGCGTCTCCTAGCACCCGCATGTCCTGGCCGTTCTGGACGACCGGGATGGTGACCAGGTCGTCGTGCGCCGCGCGGCCGAAGCCCTTCAGCATCTCCAGGTCCCGCAACGGCACCCCGCCTGGCCAGCGTTCCGCGGCCTGCACCGGAGCCAGCGCGTGGACGTGCACCACCGCGCCGGCACCGGACACCGCCGCGATCCGGGCGTGCAGTCCCGCCTCGGCCGACGGCACACCGGGACCGGTCGGCAGACCGGCGGCGTCGACCTCCACGTAGTCGGAGGACGTCAGCTCCCCCTTGTCAGGCCGCTGGCCGTGACCGCGAGCCGCAGCGGGTCGCGGTCCAGCACGACCGACAGGTTGCCGGACGTGCCACGCATCCAGCCCATCGACGCGTACCGGGCGGCCTCGTCGGCGAGCCGCTGCCCCACACTCACAGCGACACCTCGACCGCGTCGAACGTCCCGATCGTGGGGTGCGGCTCGAAGTCGGCGTCACCGAACGGTTCGCCGGACCGGGCGACGCCTACCGTCTGCCACCCCGCGGCACGGGCGGCGTCCAGCTCGGCGGGCACGTCGGAGAAGAACACGATCCGCGGACCGGTGGCGTCCAGCCCCGCGGCGATCGTCCGGTACGACGGCGCTTCGCGCTTCGGACCGGCGTTGACCGTGTCGAAGTGCTTGCTGAACAACGGGGTGAGGTCACCGTCGGTGGTGCGGGAGAACGACGCGACCTGCCCGGCGACCGAGCCGGAGGAGAAGACGGCGAGCCGCACACCGGACGAGTGCCACTGCCGCAGTTTCGGTGCCACGTCGGGGAAGAACTCGGTCGTGAGGTCGCCGTCGGCGTACCCCTTCTCCCAGATCAGGCCCTGCAACGTCTTGAGCGGCGCGATCTTCTGGTCCGCGTCCATCCAGCCGTGCAGGACCGCGACGACCTCGGCGGTGCCCGCGGCCGGCGGCAGGTCGCCGAGCTCGCGGATCTGCGCCACGGCGGCCACGACCACCGGGTCGTCACCGTGCGCGTCGATCCACGGGCCGAGCCTCGGCCGCGCGTAGTCGTACAGCACCACGTGCACCTGGCTGGTCGCGGTGAGCGTGCCCTCGATGTCGAGCACGACCCAGTCGGCGTTCACGAATCCTCCCGGTAGTAGTCGGCGAGCCGGAGTGGCGAGAAGGGGCCGCGGTCGGTGACCACGGTCGTGACGAACCGCGGCGGGGTGATGTCGAAGGCCGGGTAGTGGCCGCGGATCCCGGGCCGGTCCAGGACCTCCGTGCCGTCGCGGTACTCGATGGGGACGTCGGCGGCGGTCGGCGCGAGCCGGTCCGGTGCCTGCACCATCGCGTGGAACGGCACGCCGAACGCGGTCGCCGCCACCGCGAGCCCGAGGGTGCCGATCTTGTTGACCACGTGGCCGTCCATGGTGACCCGGTCGGCGGCGGTGACGAGCGCGTCGACCGTGCCACCGGACAGCACGGCGGCGCCCATGCCGTCGGTGATCACGGTGGTGTCGACACCCATCTCGGCGAGCGTCTCGGCGGTGAGCCGGGCGCCCTGGAGGTACGGACGGGTTTCCGTGCAGACGAACGCGAGGTCCTTCCCCGCGTTCTGCGCGGCCCGCACCAGCTCCACCAGGTACAGGTCGGCCCAGCAGTGCGTGAGCACGGTGCCCTTGTCCGGCAGCAGGTCGACCGCATGGCGACCGAGTGCGGCACTGCGGGACCGGTACCGCTCGTTCCCCGCTTCCGCGCCGCGCGTGGCGGCGGCGACCAGCTCGTCCCCGGTCTGCCCGTCGACGTGGGACAGCACCAGGTGCACGGCCTTGCGCAGGTGGTTGTTGGTGCGGCGGGTGGCGACGAGCCGCTCCCCGGCCGCTTCGAGCCGCGCACGGGCCTCGGCCGGTCCCAGCGACGCGGCCGAACGGGCGGCGAGCACCATGCCCCACAGCGCGGCGAAGTACGGGCCGGACGACTGGGTCACCATGTCCTCGATGGCTCTCGCCACGTCCTCGACCGACGCGCAGTGCACCCACACCCGCTGCTCGGGGAACACGCGGCGGTCGAGGATCTCGACGCCGTCAGCGGTGAGGCGGACGCTGTCGGCGAGGACCGGGGTGCTCACGTGTACCCCGTGAACGGCGGGAACTCGCCGGTCAGGAAGTGCTCGCCGACCTCGCGTGCCTTGTACACCACGGGGTCGTGCAGGGTGAGCGTGCGCGCGTTGCGCCAGAAGCGGTCGAACGCGTACTTGCTCGCCGTGCCGCGGGCACCGACGAACTCGAACACCTTCGACGAGGTCTCGTTGACCGCCCTGGTCGCCACGACCTTCGCCGCCGAGATCGTCACGGCCGCCTCGCCGCGCTCGTCCTCGGTCAGGTCGGCGCCGCGGTCGAACGCCGAGCCGAGCGCGCGGGCCGCGTCGTCGGTCAGCGCACCGGCCGCCCGCACCTGCGCGACCAGCTCCCCGTAGCCCGCGACGATGTGCGGGTCCCGCGTCGCACTGTCCACTCCGGACAGAAACCACGGGCGGCCGCGGTGCCGCGTGTAGTCGGCGGCCTCGATCAGCGCGCCCTCCGCGATGCCGACGTAGATCTGGGTGAGGGCCAGCTGGAACCCGAGCGCCGCCAGCGAGAGCCGGGGTGGCTGGTTCTCCGGCTGCGGCCCCAGCACGTCGTCGGCGGGCAGGAACACGTCGGTGAACACGACGCCGCCGCTCGCGGTGAGGCGTTGCCCGATGTTGTCCCAGTCGCCGAGGTAGGTGATGCCGTCGGCCCGCGCGTCGAGCACGAACGTGAGCTTCTCGTCGTTGTCGGTGCGGGTCGCGCTGACCACGAGCCGGTCGGCGACGGCGGCGCCCGTGGCGAACGTCTTGCGGCCGTTGACGCGGAACCCGCCGTCGACCGGTGTCAGTTCGAGGGCGGCGTCGAGCGGGTTGCTGACCCCGGCCCAGAACTGGTTCCCGGTCACGGTTTCCCGCCGCAGCCGGGTCACCAGGTCCGGCCGCTCGAACAGCTCGCCGCGCCACAGCTGCAGGTAGTGGTAGCCGAGCAGGTGGCCCACGTTCGGGTCGGCGGCCGACACCGTGCGGGTGACGGCGTTCGCGGTCAGCCAGCTCTCCCCCGCACCACCGAGGCCGGCCGGGATCAACAGCGTGAGCAGCCCGGACTCCTTGAGCAGCGCCACCTCCCTGGTCGGGTCGGCACCCGCGAGGTCGCGTTCCGACGCGTCGGCGCGCAGTGTGTCGACGAGCTTGTCGACGACATCGCGCAAGTTCATGGCAGTGCCACCAGCGCGTCCAGGGCGACCGCGGTGCCCCGGGCCACCGCGTCGAACACGACCTTGCGGTGCGGGTCGTACCCGGTCGGGTCGGTGTTGTCGACCGTGGCGTTGCCGTCGATGACGAGCACCCCGCCCGCGCGCAGGCCCTTCAGCGCGGCGAACACGAGCAGTGTGGCCAGCTCCATCTCGATGGCGATCACGCCGGCGACGAGGTATTCGTTCATCGGCAGCTCACGCACCATCGGGCTGAACGCGGCCCTGGTCCACACGACGCCGCGGTGCGCACGGGCCTCGTGGGCGCGGGCGGCGGCGGTCAGCGCGAGCACCGTCTCCGGCGTGGCGAACGCCGGGTACTCGGGCCGCACGAGCTGCTGGGTGACGCCGTCGTCGCGGACCGCGGCCTCGGCGATCACCAGGTCGCCGTCGGTGATGTCCGCGCGCAGCGCACCGGCGGTGCCGAAGCGGAGGAACGTGTGCACCCCGGCCTCCGCCAGCTCCTGGAACTGGCAGAGCGCGCCCGGCCCGCCGACCCCGTGCGAGGACACGACGACCGGTGTGTCGTGCCAGCGCCCCTGGTAGCTGCGGTACTCGCGGTTCTCGCCGATCAGGGCGGCGTCCGTGAGCAGTCCCGCGATGGCGGTGGCGCGCTCGGGGTCGCCGACGACCAGCGCGTGCCCGGGCAGGCCGGTGCGCGGGATCTTCGTGATGGGCAGCGTCGAGGGCTGTGCTGTCGGCCCGGTCATGTGCTCTCCCTGGTTCTGCGGATCCTGGCGCTCGAGATGAACAGCGCCAGGAGGGTGACGACGTACGGGGCGGCGTCGGTGGCCTGTTGTGGCAGTCCGACGCCCTGGAGGCGGAAACCGAACGCCTCGGCGAGTCCGAAGAGGACAGCGGCCGCGAACACCCCGTACGGCAGCGCGCGGCCGAGCATGACGGCGACGACGGCGATCCAGCCCCGGCCCGCGGTCATGTTCTCGGAGAACAGGGTCACGTTGCCGAGCGCGAGCTGGGCGCCGGCGAGACCGCAGAGCGCGCCGCCCGCGAGGATCACGCCGTAGCGGTAGCGGGTGACGCTGACGCCGAGGCTGGCGGCGGCGTCCTCGCGTTCGCCGATGCCGCGGAGCCGCAGCCCCCACGGGTGGCGGTACAGCAGTACCGCCAACGCGACCACCGCGAGCCACGACAGGTAGACCAGCACCGAGTGCCCCGACAGGACCGTCCCGACGAACGGGATGTCCCGCACGAGGGGGAGGTGGACGGCGTCGAGGCCCTGCAGCGCCGGGTCGCTGAACGTGCCCCGGGTGCCGAACACCGTGCGGATGAGGAACGACGTGAGCCCGACGGCCAGCAGGTTGATCGCGACGCCGAGGACGATCGCGTCACCGCCGAACGACACGTGGCCGACCGCGAGGATCAGCGAGTAGGCGGTACCGGTGAGCACGGCGATCAGCACGCCGAGCCACACGCTGCCCGTGTACCAGCTGCCCGCGACGCCGGCGAACGCGCCGACGAGCATGGTGCCCTCGAGCGAGATGTTGAAGACCCCGGCCCGCTGGCACAGCGCACCGGCGAGCGCGGCGAAGAGGATGGGCGTGAGGGCCCCGAGCGCGGAGGAGAACAGCGCGGCGTCGATCATGCCGGGTTCCTCCTCTTGCGCAGCAGGCCGGTGGCGGCGGCGAGGAAGATGATCAGCACGGCCTGCAGCACCGCGGTCAGCTCCCTCGGCACCTGCGTCTCCCGTTCCATCGCGAAGCCGCCGCTGGTCAGCGCGGCGAAGAACACCGCGGCCACGAGCGTGCCCAGCGGGTTCGCCGCCGCCAGCAGCGCGGCAAGGAGCCCGATCCACGTGTACTGCGGCGTGATCAGCGCGCCGTCGATGAACCGGTACGGGAAGCCGAGGGCGACCACCGCGCCCACCAGCCCGGCGAGCCCACCGGAACAGGCGAGGAGCCGCACGGTCAGCGCGGGCCGGTCGATGCCCGCGTACTGCGCGAACCGCGGGCCCCAGCCGGTGACCCGCGTCTCGAACCCGGCGGGGGTCCTGGCGTCGACGACCGCGTACACGACGACGACGGCGGCGATCAGGAACAGGCCGGGGGCCAGTTCCGTGAACCGCACGTCCGCGGGCAGCTGGTCGCTCTGCGGCAGGCTGGATCCCTCGTCGCGCATGGGGAACCGCACCAGGTACGCGGCGAACGACATCGCCGGGTAGCTGAGCAGCAACGTCGTCACCAGCAGGGGGACACCCAGCCGGGTCTCGCACACGGCCGCGATCGACGCGTACAGCGCGCCGGCGAGCACGCCCGCGACGAGGGCCGCCACGAGGCCGAGCGGGCCGGGCACGTGCAGGCCCACCGCGATCGCACTGATGGCGCCGAGCACGAGCTGTCCCTCGCCGCCGAGGTTGACCATCCCGGCACGCAGGGGGATCGCGAGCGCGGTCGCCATCCCGACGACCGGGACCGCGTAGGCGAGCGTGTCCTGGAAGCCGTCCGGGCCGAACGCGCCGGTGACGATCGCCTGGTACGCCTCGAGCGGGTTGGCTCCGGTGGCGGCGAGCAGGATCGCGCCGAGTGCCAGCGCGGCCAGCAGGGTGACGGCGACGGTCTTCACGACGCGCCCCCGGCCATCGCGAGCCCGAGTGCGGTGTAGGTCGCCTCGTCCTTGGTCAGCTCGGCGACGACGCGGCCCTCGTACATCACGAGCACGCGGTCGGCGAGCGCGCGGATCTCCGACAGCTCGGCCGACACCAGCAGCAGCGCGTGCCCGGCGTCGCGGTACTCGATGAGCTGCCGGTGGATGTTCACGACGGCACCGATGTCCACCCCACGCGTCGGCTGCTCGACCAGCAGGACCGGCGCGTCGTGGGTCAGCTCGCGGCCGAGGATCGCCTTCTGCTGGTTGCCGCCGGACAGGGTCCGCATCGGCACGTCCTGGTTCGCGGCCCGGACGCCGAACTTCTCGACGATCTCGCGGGCGTGGTCGCGGATCCGGCCGGGCCGCAGCCAGCCGCGCCGGGCGAGTCGTCGCTGGAAGCCGGTGGCGAGGTTGTCGCCGAGCTTCGCGCCCTGCGCGCTGCCGGTCTCCACGCGGTCCTCGGGGATGTGCGCGAGCCCGGCGGCCCGCCGCTCCCGGACGGCGAGGCGGCCGATGTCCTTGCCCAGCACGGTGACGGTGCCCGCGTCGAGCGCGCGGAGCCCGGCGATGGCGGCGACGAGCTCGGTCTGCCCGTTGCCCGCGACCCCCGCGACGCCGACGACCTCGCCCGCCCGGACCTCGAGGGACACGTCGTCCAGCGCCGGTTTGCCGTGGCCCGCGACGGTCAGGCCCTGCGCGGACAGGACGATGTCGCCGGGTGACCCGGTCGGGTAGATCTTGTCCAGCTCGACGTCCCGGCCGGTCATGGCGGCGGCGAGAGCGGCACGGTCCGTGTCGGCGGTCGCCGTCCGGAGGGTGACGCGGCCGTCACGCAGAACGGTGACGTTGTCGCTCAGTGCGAGCACCTCGTGCAGCTTGTGCGACACGAACAGGATCGTGTGACCGTCGGCGGCGAGGCCGCGGAGCACGTCGAACAGCCGGTCGGTCTCGGCCGGGGTGAGGACGGCGGTGGGCTCGTCGAGGATCAGCACGCGGGCCCTGCGGTACAGCAGCTTCAGGATCTCGACCTGCTGGCGCACACCGACGGGCAGGTCGCCGACCTTGTCCCCCGGCCGCAGCCGCAGCCCGTGCCGTTCGATCAGCTCGGCGACGGCGGCCCGGGAGCGGCGGCGGTCGAGCAGACCGAAGCGGGTCGGTTCGGCGCCGAAGACCACGTTGTCGGTCACCGTCAGCGAGTTGAACAGCGCGAACCCCTGCTGGACCATGCCGACCCCGGTGTCGATGGCCTGCGCGGCCGACGAGAAGGTGACGGACCGGCCGTCCAGCTCGATCGTTCCCTCGTCCGGGTGGGACAGTCCATACAGGATCGACATGAGCGTGGACTTGCCCGCGCCGTTCTCGCCCATCAACGCGTGGATCTCACCGGGGGCGACGGTGAGGTCGACGTGGTCGTTGGCGAGGACACCGGGGAAGCGCTTGACGATCCCCCGCAGGGCGACCGCCCGCGATTCAGGCTGCTGCTGGGTCATCGATCGTGATGGTGCCCGCGGTGATCTCGTCACGCAGCTTCTCGACCTGGGTGAGCACGTCCGGGTGATCCGCGATCACGCACTGCGACTCGGCGACGTCCGGCTGGAGGCCGGTGAGCGAGATGCCCTCCTCCTTCACGCCGTAGGAGCGGGTCTCGCCGCGCTTGCCGTCGAGGATCGCGGTCACGCCGTCGGTGATCACCACGTCCGTGCGCTTGATCACGTTGTCGACGACGACGCCGGGCGAGGCAGGGCACTGGTTGGCGTCCACCCCGAACGCGAAGATCCCGTGCTCCTTGGCGGCCTCGAACACGCCGAGGTTGCCGGACGCGGACGCGGCGCCCATCACGTGGTCGACGCCCTGCCCGGCGAGCGTCGCGGTCAGTTCCTTGGCACGGCCAGGGTCGTTGAACGGGTTGGCGCCGCCGATGAACAGCGGCGAGAGCGCGGCACCGGGCCTGGTCTTCTGCGCGCCGAGGCCGAACGGCTCCGAGTAGCGGTGGAACTGGGGCGCGTCGACGGCCACGACCGCGCCGACCTTGCCGGACTTGGTGAGCAGGCCCGCTTCCGCGCCCGCGAGGTAGACGCCCTCGTACTCGCGGAACACGGCACAGGTGACGTTCGGGTACGGCTTCTCGGTGCACGCGTCGACGAACAGGAACTGCTGCTCGGGGTTCTGCTCGGCCTGCTGGGCGAGGACGTCGGCGAAGTTGAAGCCGACGGCCACCACCACGTCGGGCTTGTCGCGGACGGCGGCGGCGACGTTCTGCTGGATCGAGGCCGGGTCGGTGCTCTCGTAGACCTTCTGGGTCCCCTTGGCCTGGCTCGCCGCGTCCTCGATGCCCGTGACCGCGAGCTTGAGGAAGTCGTTGACGCCGACCGGGTTGGGGGTCACCAGCACGAGGGACGGACCGTCACCGCCCGTCGCGCCCGGCGAGTTCGCCGCCGCGTTGCACCCGGTTGCCAGCACTCCGGCAGCCAGTAGCAAGATCCCCAATCGCGCCCTCATCGCGCACGTCCCTTCCCCGCGTGTCACCCGACCGGAGCAACCGTATGCATCGTGCCCACCATGCGACCACCGTGTCCAATGAATGGGACGCTGACCACGGTGTTCCTAGCAAGGACGGTCGCGGTTCGCACACGGGGAGTACCGATGAGTGCGTTCACCCGTTGGAATGTCTTCAGGTTTTGCCCAATCCTGCCGAGGGAATCGGTGGGCAGACCTCAACGACGAGGAGGACCGCATGGCCACCGAGGCCGCACCTATGACCGCCACCCGACCGATTCCCGGCCCGAGAGTGGGGCTCACCACCCCGGACATCCGGCCGCGCGCAGGACACGATCTGCTCATGGGGGTGGACAAGGTACTCGCCCGGCTGGCCGAGCCGGGCGGCCCCGACGGCCTCGCTGACGACCTCCGCACCGCCCTGGCCCGCACCGCGGCCATGGGCGACAGCTGCCGGATCCGTCCGCAGTGCGACGGCGTCCGCCTGGCCGCCGACCTGCTGCTGGCCGGCGAGGTGGTCGACGCGCACGCCATCCTGGTGCGCATGCAGGCCGAGCTGACCGACAGCCAGCGCCACTGAACGCCACCGAAGTGGCAGTGCCAGCGACAGAAGTACCAGCGACAGAAGTACCGCGGTAGTCACGAAGAACGGGCGCCCGGCCCGCCGCCACAGCGGACCGGGCACACCGCCGATACCTCCGGCCCCACCACACGAGCGAAGCCCGGCTCGCGCGCCCCGACACGCGAACCGGGCTCACCCTCCGGCCCGTCCCCCGACGAACCGGCCCCCTTCTCAGGCGCCACCCGCGCCCCGAACGCGAAGCGGCGGCCAGGTCCGGGGAGCGCCCCACCCGAGGGGTTGGCAGAGCGGCTCCCCGGGGTCTCACTCGTCGGCCAGCGGCTCCGCACGCACCCGCTTCAGCGCGGGCGAGCACACCGACGCGGCCAGCACCGCGACCAGCGCCCCGAGCACGATCGGCGCGGCGAGCCACGGGCTGAACACCGGGACGCTCTCCGACACCAGCCCGAACAGCCCGACCCCGACTACCGTCCCCAGCGCGCCCGCCCCGACGGTCGCGACCAGCGCGGGCAGCGCCGCCTCCGCTCGCAGTGCCCTGGCGAGCGTGTGCACCGGCGTGCCAGCGGCCATCAGCGCGCCGAACGTGCGCCGCCGGTCCATCACCGAACCCGCCGTCGCGATCGCCGCGGACAGGCCGCCGAGCACCGACGCGGTCACCAGGCCGATCACCGTCACCCGGCGCAGGTCCGCGAGCTCGGAGTTCTGCTCACCGAGCTTCATCTCCTTGCTGATCACCTGCGCACCGCCGGACGCGGCGAGCAGCGCGGTCCGCGCCGACTCCCGAGACTTGCCGTCCGCGGGCACCGCGATGTCCACATTCGACAGTTCGGTCCCGGCGGGCAGCAGCGACGGGTCGATCAGCACGACGTCCGTCGACGCCGCGACCGGTGTGACACCCAGCGGGGCAAGCTTCTCGGACGCGCCCCCGTCAGGTGTCGACTCGGTGGAGTACGACACCGTCTCCAGCGCGGCGCCGGACGGTGCGTACACCGCGGGCTCGGTCTCGCAGTCGAGCGACACCGGCAGCAGCACCTCGGCGTTCGCGCAGGACACGACGTAGCCCTGCAGGTACTCCTCGCCCTGTTTCAGCTGGACCTCTCCGACCTGCGCCG
Organism: Actinophytocola algeriensis; assembly: GCF_014203735.1. GTDB lineage: Bacteria > Actinomycetota > Actinomycetes > Mycobacteriales > Pseudonocardiaceae > Actinophytocola > Actinophytocola algeriensis. The sequence goes on from NZ_JACHJQ010000006.1 coordinate 700,718, forward strand.
CCCGGGCCGCGAGCCCGTAGCGCTCCAGCCTGTCGTCGACCTCGTCGACGATGGCCGGCGCGCGCTCGGCGTCCGTGCTGAGGTACAGGACGGAGTCCCGGTAGGCGCTGTAGTAGCCGGCCTCGGACTCGAGGCTCGGCATCAGCGTCAGTGCCATCGACCCGGCGAACACCGCCAGCACCACACCGGCCGACGCCCGGTACGCCGCCTTCGGGTCGTCCCGCAGCCGCCGCCCGGCCAGCAGCGCGGACGGCTTGCGCCACACCTTCGTGAAGAACCCACCGAGCGCCGAGGTCACCCACGGTCCCACGATGGTCGGCGACCACATGAGGAACCCGAGCGACGCCAGCAGCGGCAGCAGCGCGGCGGAGGAGTCCTTTGCCATCGACAGCGTCAGGAAGAACAGCAGCACCGCCGCGGGCACGATCAGCAGACGCCCCTTGTTGAGCGGTTTGCTCGTGTGCCCGCCCGCCGCCATCAGCGGTGTGTTCACCACGCGCCGCAGCCCGGCGACGGCGGCACCGACCACCAGCACCGGCACGGCGACCGCCACCAGCACCACGATCGGCCACGGCAGTATGAAGTCCTGTGCGAACCAGGTGCCGCCGCCCCACGGCACCCAGGTCGCGAGCGAGTGCAGCACCGGACTGATCGCGACCCCGAGCACGGCGCCCAGCACCGCGGCGAGCCCGGTCTCGGCGGCGACCATGGACGTGACCTGTGCGGGGGTCGCCCCCGCGAGGCGCAGCGCGGCCAGCCTGCGTTCCCGCCGCGCGGCCGTGAGCCGGGACGCGGACGCCACCAGCACCAGGCTCGGCACGAGCAGCACGACGACGCCGACCCCGGCGAGCAGTGTCAGCAGCCCGTCCGGCTGCGCCACACCGGCCGCCAGCTCCGGCAGCTGGTAGGCGTTCGCCGGCATGGTGTCGGGTGTGTGCCCGACGAGCAGCACCAGCTGCTCGGGGAACATCAGCGCGTCCTCGCCGAGCAACCCGGCCGGTTTCGCGCCGAACCGGTCCGACAGCTCCGACGCGGGCATGGTCGACGCGAGGTGCGCGAGCTCCGGCGACTGCAGCATCTCGCCGGGTGCGGGCAGCCGGTCGATACCCGGCGGCAGATCGAGGTCGGCCGGGTCGACGAGCGGCGCGACGTCCACCCGGGTGATCACCTGCCCGTCGACCTGGTCGTCGCTGGAGGCGAAGCTGACCTGCCCACCGGACTCGGTGAAACCGGTGGGGTGCTGCCACAGCGTCCGTTCCGCTCTGGCCTGCGTCGCGTACGGGAGGCTCGTCAGCAACAGCACCAGCCCGGTGGCCACCGCGACCCCCAGTGCGGTCAGCACGGTGGACACCTGGGTGCGCCGATCCACGCGCAGCACCCGCAGAGCGAGCTGCAGAGGATTCATGCTGTATCTCCTTGTTCGCTCTGTTCCTCCGCTGAGCCGCCGTCTTCCCTCCCGCGCGCGGAGATTCCTGGGCTCGTTCCTCGCGCAGGAATCTCCGTGCTCGTCAGTCCAGACGGCGACCGCTCCGTCACGCCGCTCATGCGGCCACCGGCTGCTCGATCTTGCCGTCGCGGATGGCGACGGTGCGCGGCATCATCGCGGCGATCTCCCGGTCGTGGGTCACGACGATCACCGCGGCGCCGGTCTCCTTGGCGGCCTCGACGAGCGCCCCGATCGTCGCGTGTCCGGTCTTGGTGTCCAGTGCGCCGGTCGGCTCGTCGGCGAAGATCACCTTCGGCCGGTGGGCGATGGCCCGCGCGATCGCGACGCGCTGTGCCTCACCGCCGGACAGCTCACCGGGACGGCGGGCCTCCTTGCCCGCGAGACCGAGTCTGCCGAGCCACGTGCGTGCGGTGTCGATCGCCATGGCGCGGTCCCGGCCGCCGAGCAGCAGCGGCAGCGCCACGTTCTCCTCGGCGGTCAGCTCGGCGACGAGCATGCCGGACTGGAACACGAACCCGAACTCGGTGCGCCGCAGCTCGCTGCGCTTGGTCTCCGACAACTGGTCGACGCGTTGGCCGCCCAGGGTGATCACGCCCTCGTCCGACCTGAGGATGCCCGCGAGGACGTGCAGCAGCGAGGTCTTGCCCGACCCCGACGGCCCCACGATCGCGATGACCTCGCCCGCGGCGATGTCGATGTCCACCCCGGCGAGCGCGTACGCGGCGCCGTAGCGCTTCACCAGCCCTCGACCGGACAACAGCGATGTCATGTCTGCCCCTTCTCCGTGCCCGCGGCCTCTGTGCCCGCCGGGCTGTGCGTTGGGGAGAACCTTCGCGGAGGAGGCCGGTCGAGCACGTCGGGCAGATGGCCATGACCCCGCGACCGGCACCGGCCGATCGGCCGACCCGTCGGTGGCCGATCGGCTAGTCCGCCTCCCCGGATTCAAAAGTGTTGGTCCCGACCCAGCGAAACCTGCGGACCGCGGGCGGTTGGTGGTTGAGTGTCGTCACGTTCCCCTGAGGTAACCGCTGATCAGGCCAAGACTTGCCCACAAAGATCCCAAGGACGCGGACCAGTGACCCGATCAAGACAAGCCGTCGCCGCTGGCCTGGCCATGGTCGTGCTGGGGCTTGCCGCGATCGTGCTGACCGAGGCCGTCGTGCACCACAAGGCGCTCGCCGGGCTGGACGGTCCGTTCCGGGACTGGGTGGTCGACCACCGGAGCGGGTTCTGGACCGAGGTGATGGTCAACGCGAGCCGGTTCGGGAGCACGCCGTCGCTCATCGTCATCGCGCTGGCAGCGGGTGCGTGGCTGGCCTGGAGGGGCAGGAAGGCCGACTCGCTGCTGGTGGTCGCCGGGTCGGCGGGGGCGCTCGCGCTCGGGCCGGTGCTCAAGGCGATCGTCGAGCGGCCGCGGCCCGCGCTGTCGGACCACGTGGTGTTCGTCCACAGCTGGTCGTACCCGTCCGGGCACAGCCTCAACTCGATGGCCGTGCTTGGCCTGCTCACCGTGCTGGCGGTCCGCGAACGACCCGGTGTGCCGCGGCGGACGCTCCTGGCCGTGCTCGGCGGGTTCCTGGTGGTCGTGGTGGGGTTCAGCCGCGTCTACCTCGGCGTGCACTGGCCGTCGGACGTGCTCGCCGGGTGGCTGATCGGCATCCTCTGGCTGACCGTCTGCTTCACCGTCGCCCACCTCGGTCGCGGGAATACCGGCACGTCGAGTACGGTTCCAGGCAGTAGTTGAAGTCGCAACTACCCGGAAGGATGAGCGTGATGCAGTTCGGGATCTTCTCCGTCGGGGACGTCACCACCGACCCGACCACCGGCGTGACGCCGAGTGAGCACGAGCGGATCAAGGCCATGGTCACGATCGCGCTCAAGGCCGAAGAGGTCGGGCTGGACGTGTTCGCGACCGGCGAGCACCACAACCCGCCGTTCGTGCCGTCCTCGCCGACCACCATGCTCGGCTACATCGCCGCGCGGACCGAGAAGCTGATCCTGTCCACGGCGACGACGCTGATCACCACGAACGACCCGGTGAAGATCGCCGAGGACTTCGCGATGCTGCAGCACCTGGCAGGCGGCCGCGTCGACGTGATGATGGGCCGCGGCAACACGGGCCCGGTCTACCCGTGGTTCGGGCAGGACATCCGGCAGGGCATCCCCCTCGCGATCGAGAACTACGCGCTGCTGCACGAGTTGTGGCGCAAGGACGTCGTCGACTGGGAAGGCCGGTTCCGCACGCCGCTGCAAGGCTTCACGTCCACGCCGCGGCCGCTGGACGGGGTGCCGCCGTTCGTGTGGCACGGTTCCATCCGCAGCCCGGAGATCGCGGAGCAGGCCGCCTACTACGGCGACGGGTTCTTCGCGAACCACATCTTCTGGCCGACCTACCACTTCCAGCGGCTGATCGGCCTGTACCGGGAGCGGTTCGCGCACTACGGGCACGGCACGCCGGAGCAGGCCGTCGTCGGCCTCGGCGGGCAGGTGTTCATGCGGAAGAACTCGCAGGACGCCGTGAACGAGTTCCGGCCGTACTTCGACAACGCGCCGGTGTACGGGCACGGGCCGTCGCTCGAGGACTTCACGGAGCAGACGCCGCTGACCGTCGGGTCGCCCCAGCAGGTGATCGACCGGACGCTGACGTTCCGCGAGCACTTCGGCGACTACCAGCGCCAGCTGTTCCTGATGGACCACGCCGGCCTGCCGTTGAAGACGGTGCTGGAGCAGCTGGACCACCTCGGTGAGATCCTTCCGGTGCTGCGCACGGAGTTCGAGGCGCGGCGCGCCCCCGGTGTCGCGGCGGCGCCGACGCACGAGTCGCTGGTCGCCGCGGCCAAGGCCACGGAAGTGGGTTCAGCAGGGGGTTCCCCGGAGTTTTCGGAGAAGGTGGAGGCATGAAGCTCGTCGTTGTTTCCGCGGGCCTGACCCAGCCGTCGTCGACGAGGCTGCTCGCCGACCGGCTGGCGACGGCCGTCGCCGCCCACGCGGATGTCACCCCCCGGGTGGTCGAGCTGCGGGAGCTGGCGGTCGACATCGCCAACAACCTGGTCACCGGCTTCCCTGCGCCCGCACTGGATGACGCGTTGAAAGCCGTGGTGGAGGCGGATGGCCTGGTCGTCGCCACGCCGATCTTCACCGCCTCCTACAGCGGCCTGTTCAAGAGTTTCTTCGACCTGGCCGACAACGAGGCCCTGACCGGCAAGCCGGTGCTGATCGCCGCGACCGGCGGCACCGCGCGGCACTCGCTCGCGCTGGAGCACGCCATGCGGCCGATGTTCGCCTACCTGCACGCAGTGGTCGTCCCGACGGCCGTGTACGCGGCGACGGAGGACTGGGCGGGCAAGGACCTTGCGCAGCGGATCGACCGGGCGGCCGGTGAGCTGGCCGACCTGATGGTCCGCGGCCCGGCGCCCGCGAAGGAAGAGTTCGTGCCCTTCGCCGACCTGCTCGGGAAGAAGAACTAGTGTCCCCTTCAAGCGCGGGGACGCGGGCTGGCCTTGTCGTCCGGTGACGGGGTGGGGGCCTGCCGTTCGTAGGCCTGCTGGATCTCGATCTGCGGCTCGTGCGCGGCCGGGTGCCAGATCTCGTCGATGACGCTCATGGCACCACTCATCGCGGCGCTGCCAACGCGGCGGCGCCGCATCCGTGCCGCGCCACGCACCAGACCCCAGCAGATCGCGGTGACGACCCCGGCGACGAGCAGGAACGGCAGCAGGACGTCCATGCCGTCCACGTTACCCGGACGGCTCCTCCTTGGCAGCCTGCTCCGCCGCCCGCTTGCGGCGCTTGCCCTCGTGCATCGCGACCACCCTGGCCACCGGGATCTCGTGTCCCTCCGCGACCAGGTCGGCAGGCAGGGCCTGGGGCGCGGGCAGCGCGTCGGCCCACGGGTTCCGGTCGCCCAGCAGCGTTGCGGCGTTGCGGATGGTGAAGTCGCGCGGTGCCACGTTCTCGATCTCGTCCCACGGCACCGGGAACGACACCGGCGTCCCCGGCCGCACCCTGGGGCTGAACGCGGCCACGACGGTCGCACCGCCCGCGCGGGTCGAGTCGACGAACACCTTCCCGCCGCGGTCCGCCTTGATGTACGCGGTCGTCGCGAGGTCCGGGTCGATGCGCTCGGCACGCGCGGCGATGGCGCGGGTCGCGGCCGCCGCGTCGGCCATGTCGACGTCGGTGGTGATCGGCACGAACACGTGCACACCCTTGGCGCCGCTGGTCTTCACTGCCCCGTCGAGGCCCAGGTCGTTGAGTGCCTGCCGCACCAGCAGCGCCGCCTGCACGGCGACACCGAACGTGTCGTCGCCCTCCGGCGGGTCGAGGTCCAGCACCAGGTGCGTGGCCTGGTAGAAGTCCGGCACCCGCCCGAGCGTCGGGTGGTACTCGACCGCGCGCTGGTTCGCGAACCACACCAGCGATCTTCTATCGTCGCACAGGGCGTAGTGCACTTCCCGCCGCGACGACTCCGCCCAGGACGTCGTGGTCTTCAGCCATTCCGGCGCGTACTTGGGGACGTTCTTCTGCATGAACGGGTCCGTCCCGAGCCGCACGCGCATCACCGACAGCGGGCGCTGCTCGATCTCGGGCAGCAGTCGCGTGTGGACGGCGTCGAGGTAGTCCACGAGGTCGCGCTTCGTGGCGTCCGCACCCTCGAACAGGGGCTGGTCGAGGTTGGTGAGCGGGACACCGGCCAACGACTCCGTACTCTTCGCGGCTCCCATGCGGCTCCTCACCTACGTCCGGCGGCGTATCCGAAGACGGTTCGGCGGTGGGACGACCCCACACACCGGAGTTGCGACTGTAGACGACATCAGTCGAGCGAAGGGGGAAACACGATGTCGGCACGAACGTGGACGGTGGCCGGGCTGCTGGTGGGCGCGGCGGGGATCGTCGCGCAGAAGGTCGCCGGGGTGGCGATGCCCGCGGTGCCGCCGGGGCTGGTGCTCATGGTGGCGTCGGCGGTCCTGATCGTGGCCACGCGCTGGCGGTGGCCGCTGGTCGTCGGCGGGCTCGCGGCGGTCGCCGAGGTGGCGGCGGTCCTCGCCGGACTGGGCAAGCTGACCGACTTCGCCGAGGCCGGGGTGGCCGCGGCGTCGTGGGTGCGGCTCGCGGGCGTCCTGGTCGCCGTCGGGGCGGGCACGGTCGCGACGATCGTCGCCTACCGGAGGGAACGGGTCACCACGTGACGTGAACTGCGGGTACGGTGCCCGCATGTCCCGACCAGGAGGACCGTACCGAGACGATCAGTACCCTCGGCAGCCGCAGGGTTACCCGCAGGGTGACTACCAACGCGGATATCCGCCCCAGCAGCCCGCGTACGACCAGGGGCACGGCGGCGGTTATCCCGACCAGGGCTACCGGGGCGGCTATCCGGACCAGCGCGGCCACGAGCCACAGGCGGCCCGGCCCGCGCCACGTCGTCCCGCTCCAGAACGGCAGGCGCCGCCGCCCCGTGAACACGACGAGGGCGGCGGCTTCCGGCTCCCCGGGCTCGGGCTGCTGCTGAGCCTCCTCGGGCTGGTCGTGCAGGTCGTCAGCTTCACCGTGCTGCCGTGGGTGTACTCGTCGGCGAACAAGGACTCCCAGGCGCTCCCCGCGATCTGGGACCTCGCCACCAACTTCGACGCGCACGGGTTCGCAGGCGCGTACGTCGTGTTGTTCAGCTACCCGCTCGCGGCGCTGGGGATCCTGCTGTCGCTGGTGGCGGTGATCGAGTCGGTGGCGATGAAGGTGATCTGGGCGGCGCTCACGATCATCGGCATCGGGGTGCTGGCGCTGCGGTTCGGTCCGTTCGGCGAGCTGTTCACCGGTGGCTCGGTCGCCTTCACCCGCAAGGAGATCACGTTCGCGGTCGTCGCACTCGGCGCACTGGTCGTGGTGATCTTCATGCTGAAGATGGCGATGTCGACCTTCCGCCGCCTCGCCGGGCTGGTGCTGCTGGTGATCGCGGGCGTGCACGTGGCCGCGGTGTCGGACCTGACCGACGGGTTCGGGTTCGAGGACGTGCGGATCGGCGCGTACGGCCCGGCGCTGGGCTACGTGCTCGCGGCGGCCGCGGCGTTCGTGGGCCCGAGGCGGCTGGCGTGAGGATCGCGGTCGTCACCGGCGGCGGCTCCGGCCTCGGCCGGGCGATCGCGCTGCGGCTCGCGGACGCGGACTACCACGTCGTGGTCGCGGGCCGCACCGAGGACACGCTGCGCGAGACGGCCAGGGAGATCGAGGGCACGGCGATCGTCACCGACGTGTCCTCGTACGAGTCGGTGACCGCGTTGTTCGAGGCGGTCGAGGACCGCTGGGGCAGGCTGGACCTGCTGGTGAACAACGCGGGCACCTTCGGTCGCGGCCGCCCGGTCGCCGACGTCGACCCGGCCGACTGGCAGGCCGTCGTCGACACCAACCTGACCGGCTCGTTCTACTGCGCGCAGGCCGCGTTCCGCCTGATGTCCACACAGGACCCCCGCGGCGGCCGCATCATCAACAACGGTTCCATCTCCGCCCACAGCCCCCGCCCGAACGCGGTGGCCTACACGGCGACGAAGCACGCGATCACGGGCCTGACCAAGCAGTTGTCCCTGGAGGGCCGCGCACACGACATCGCGTGCGGCCAGATCGACATCGGCAACGCGGCGTCGGCCATGACCGCGAGGATGGGGACGGGCACCCTGCAGGCGGACGGCTCGGTCCGCCCGGAACCGACGATGGACGCCTCACACGTGGCGGACATGGTGCTGCACATGGCAGAACTACCGCTGACCGCGAACGTCCAGTTCCTGACGGTCATGGCCACGAACATGCCGTTCATAGGCCGAGGCTGACCCGGCGCCGGCACGCCGGGTCAGCCTCGGGGACTCTCAGCCGAAGGCCCTCGTGCGCCAGCCCGGGATCTCCTCCGCGGACAGGGCGTCCGCGAAGATCGCCGCCCGGTCCACCGCTCCGGTCATGCGCTGCCCGCCGCCCTGGTCGGCGGCGAAACGCAACTGGCGGGTCGCGCAGCCGTTGATCCCGTCGTCGGGCACCTGCCCGCCACCGATCCGGGCCCCGTCCGCGTAGACCGTCAGCTCACCGCTGTCCGCCATCACGAGCACCAGGTCCACATAGCGCCCGGTCGGCACGGTCGCGTTCGTCGTCACGTTCTGCCCGGAGCCGATGAACCGCACCTGGTTCGACGGGGTCAGGTCGATCAGCACCCCGTCCGTGCCGGGGTCGCCGCTCGGCTGGAAGTCGAACAGCCGCCGGTACGAGCCGGACCCGTCGACCTTCACCTCCGCCGCGAACGTCGCCTCCTTCAGGTAGCCGAGCGACGTGTCGGCCGTGCGCAGGAACGTCGACCCGCCCAGCACCAGACCCGAGCCGGTCGGCGCGGCCGCGTCGTAGGCCGCGGCACCGTCGACGGTCGCGTCCCGGTTGTTCGGCGACCCGTCGGCCACCACCGAACCGGACCCCGGATCCCACGCCACCACGGTGCCGGTCGCGGGGGTGCACGGAGGCAGCGGTTCGATCCGCACTCCCGTCAGCCCGGTGTTGCGCCACCCGTTCCCGGCGAGGACCGCCGTCAGGCGGGCCTGGTCGGCCGACCCGGCGACCGGCGTCACCCGGAACGTGTACGAACGAGACTGTCCACTGGGGACGATGGTGGACGGCTGCGAGGCAGGCGCGACCGTCCAGCCCTCCGGGGCCACCAGCGACAACGTTCCCGCGGGCACCTCGGGTCCCCGCGACGTCACGGTCACCCGCGCGTCGAACGGCGTCCGGTCCACCACCTGTTCCGGCGCGGCGACGGTCACCGACACCGCCGACGTGGCGACGTAGGTCCGCCCGGCGACCGCGTTGAACGAGATCTCCGCACCGGCCCGCTGGTGGCGCACCGGCTTGCGGGTCCGCTGGTCGACGATCTGGTACCGGCCGTCGAACAGCGCGCTCGACACCCGAAGCGTGCCGTTCTTCCCCGCCTTCAGCGCGATCCGGGTCGGCACACCGGCGGTCCAGTCGGTGTCGACGGTGACGTCCCCGCGTGCCTTCAGGCCCTTCACCGACCCGTTCGCCCAGAAGTCGGGCAGCGCGGGCAGCACGTCGACCACTCCGCGGTGGCTCTGCAGCAGCATCTCCGCGACACCCGCGGTGGCACCGAAGTTGCCGTCGATCTGGAACGGCGGGTGGGTGTCCCACAGGTTGTCGAGCGTGCTGGTCTTCAGCAGTTCCGACAGCATCGTGTGCGAGTGGTTGCCGTCCAGGAGCCGCGCCCAGAAGTTGATCTTCCAGGCCTTGCTCCAGCCGGTCCCGCCGTCACCGCGCGCGGTCAGCGACGTCCGCGCGGCCTCGACCAGCTCGGGGTCCTCCTGCGGCGTGATCTGCCTGCCAGGGTGCAGCGCGAACAGGTGCGACACGTGCCGGTGGTCGTTGTTCTCGTCGTCCCAGTCGGACTTCCACTCCTGCAGCTGACCCCAGCGCCCGACCCGCAGGCCCGGGTCGAGCCGCCCGAGGTACCCGCGCACCTCGTTCGCGAACCCGTTGTCGCCCAACGTGGTCGCCGCCTCGGCGGTGTTGGTGAACAGGTCCCACACGATCTGCTGCGACATCGACGCGCCGGCCGAGAACGGCCCCTGCTCCGGTGAGAAGCTCGGCGTCACGACCAGCTTGCCGTCCCGGGGATCGGCCACCAGCTCGTCGAACCAGAACTGCGACAGCGACTTCAGGATCGGGTACGCCCGCTGCCGCAGGAAGTTCACGTCCCGGGTGAACAGGTAGTGCTCGTAGTAGTGCTGCGCCAGCCACGCACCGGCCTCGGGGAACCAGAACGAGGTCGCCCAGTCGTGCACACCGGTGAACCCGAACGGGTTGGTCTCGTTGTGCACCACCCACCCGCGGTTGCCGAACATCTCCCGCGCGGTCTTCGTGCCCGGCGGCACCATCGAGTCCACGTAGTCGAAGAACGGCTCGGTGGTCTCCGACAGGTTCGTCGTCTCCGCCGGCCAGTAGTTCATCTGCAGGTTGATGTTCACGTGGTAGTCCGCGCTCCACGGCGGTGACGTGGAGTTGTTCCACACGCCCTGCAGGTTCGCGGGCAGCGACCCGTCGCGCGACGAGGAGATCAACAGGTAGCGGCCGTACTGGAAGTACAGGACCTCCAGGGCTTTCCTGGTCGCCGGCGGGGTGCTCGCGTCGCGGTAGGCCCGCAGCAGGTCGTCGGTCGGGATGTCCGGCATCTGCTGGCCGACGTCGAGCGCCACCCGGTCGAACAGGCCGCGGTAGTCGGCGACGTGCGCGGAACGCAGGGCATCGAACGACTTCGCGGCGGCCGCGTCGACCCGGCTCGTCACCCCGTTGTGCGGGTCGGACGTGCGGTAGTTCGGGTAGGCCGTCGAGTAGTTCGTGCCCGCGGCGAGGATCAGCGTGACCGCGTTGGCACCCGACACGGTGACCGTGCCGTTGCTGTTGTCGGTGCGGGACCCACCCTCGTTGAGCACCCGCACCTGCGACTCGAACCGCATGCCGTTGTCGTTCAGGTTGCCGGCGAACGTGATCCGGCCGTTCTGCGCGGTGGTCTGCCGCGACCGGTTGTCCGGCGCGGTGATCGACGCGGTGAAGCTGATCCGGCCCGCCTGGCTCGCGGTCAGCCGGGCGACGATCACGTCGTCGGCCGCGGACGCGAAGTACTCGCGGGTGAACGTGGCACCCCCGGACGCGTAGCTGACGCCCGCGACCGCGTCCGCGATGTTCAGGCCGCGCCGGTAGTCCGTGACCGACGGCGGGTTCTGCGGCTGCGCGAGCCGCAGGTCACCGAACACCTGGTACGCACCGAAACCGGTCTTCGGCTGCCCCAGCACGTCCGCCACGTACTCCGGGTCGACCTGCCCCTCGGCGTTGATCCGGTTCTGCACGTCGGTGATCGCGGTCGGCCGCGGCTCGTGCCAGTCGCCGAAGTCGTAGCCGGGTGAGCCGGGACCGCCGGTCCACAGCGACTTCTCGTTGAACGTCAGCTGTTCGTTCTGCACGCCGCCGAACACGCTCATGCCGAGCGCGCCGTTGCCGATGGGCAGCGACTTCGACTCCCAGTCGGTCGCGGGCTCGTCGTACCACAGGGTCATGGCCGGGTTGCGGGGTTCCGGCCACGGTTTGTGCCCCGGCGCGGCGCCCTGAGCGGGGCTCGAGGTCACCACTGCCACGGACAAGGCGGCCGCGGCGGCCACCGCGGCCGCAAGGAACCGGGACGCTCTTCGTTGAACGCGCATCTTTAGCTCATCCCTCGCTGTCACCCGATCGACCTTCGCAGACTAGAGATCGGATGTATTTCACGTCAACCACGCAGAACCACGCAAAACCACGCAAGTCTTGCAAGGGCTTACGCGATAGGTCATATCTCTGCTGGTGACCCACGTTCGGCGTCCCGTCACGACCGTGGTACTCATCGCGATAACCGGTCGAGACAGCAGGAAAGTTGGGGGCACGGATGGCGATCGACGTCTCGATGATCTCGAAGCTGACCGACGCAGTGGAGGCGTTGAAGAACTTCGTGGCGAAGGCCGCGGGCGCGGACGAGAAGGAAGAGGCGGCGCCGCGGGGCACCGTCCCAGAGAACTCCGCCGCGGTGCAGATGGCCCGCGCCGCCCGCCAGAGCTACCAGAAGACCGCGCGCTGGATGCTCGCCGCGTTCGCCGCCGTCGGCGCCCTGATCTTCGGCTCGCTCCCGTTCGCCGCGATCGCCGACGTCGAACTGCGGTGGCCGTCGGGCGTGTGGCTGGTCGGCGGACTCGTCCTGGCGGTGGCCGGCATCGTGAGCGCGGTCGTCGCCGTGTCGATGGTGAGCGAACCGGAGGACGCGAGCCTCGGCGAGCTCGACTCGGACCTGCGCTCGATCCAGAAGACCGACGACAAGGGCTACGTGTTCGTCAAGGGCAAGCCCGTGATCACCGCCAACAAGCTCCGCGCCTGGTGGAACCCGCGGATCGCGTGCCGCATCGAGCTGGCGCACATCATCCACGGCCCCGAGTCGTCCGCCCACCTCGGCCCGAACCTCGCGAGCGACGACCGGCAGGCGTCGGTCACCAGCCTCATCCAGCGCCTCGGCGAACTCGAGTCCGAGCACGCCAAGCTGGCGCCCGTGGTCGCGAACCTGACCGTGTCGGTGACCTCGTACGAGAAGCGGATCGAGGACCTCGGCAAACTCCTGGTGGAACTGCGCGCCCGCCGCGCGGACGACCCGTCGGTGGAGAAGGAGATCGGCACGACGTCGGCCATGTACACGGCGGCCGCGACCAAGCTCGACTCCGAACGCGCCGCGCTCACGACCAAGCAGAAGGAACTGGCGCAGGTCGACGACCAGCTGAACATGTACCAGGACCACCGTTCCCTGGTACTGGCCGAGGCGGGCGTCATGCAGCTGCGCGGCCGGTTCCGCCTGGCCCGCCGGGTGCTCGCGATCGCCGCGGTGCTGACCCTGTTCGGCGGCACCGGCTACGCGCTGGCACTGCCGAGCGCGACATCGTCCAAACAGGACACATCGGCGGCACCCGCGCCGACCCCGGCCCCGGCACCCACGCCGCCCGCGTACTCGGCCGGCCTCCCCGCGAACGTGACCATCCACGAAGGCACCCGCGCGGCAGCGGAACTCCCGCGCGAGTGCGTGGACCGTCAGCTCGCCGCGATCTGGGTCGGCGACACCCGCGTGCCGCCGACCACCGGCCCGTTCACCGTGCTGATCACCGACACCGCGTGCGTCGGCGAGATCCGCGTCGGCAAGGGTGAGGGGACGTTCAGCCTCGCTCGATGAGGTGACCGATCACGTCCGGCCCCGGGTGCGCGGTGCCCGACCCGTCCCGGCGCTGGTCCGGCTCCGGCAGCTCCACCGACGACCCGTTGTTCGACGCACCCGCGGGCCGCGGCCCCACCCAGCCCAGCATCAGACGGGTCTCGCCCTTCAGGAACCGGTGCGTGCGCACCCCGCCGGTGGCGCGGCCCTTCGCCGGGTACAGCTCGAACGGCGTCACCTTCACGCTCTGCCCGGTGCACGTCACGACCATCGGCTCGCCGTGCTCGTCGTCGTCGGTGCGCACCGCCGCGAAGAACACCGCCTCCGCGTCCCCGGCGAGGTTGATGCCCGCCATGCCGCCGCCCTTCACACCCTGCGGCCGCACCAGCGAGACGCCGAACCGCAGCAGTGACGAGTCGGACGACAGGAACACCAGCGTCTCGTTCCCGTCGGTCAACCAGGTCGCGCCGAGCACCTCGTCGCCGTCCTTCAACGCGATCACGTCGAACTCGTCGGACCGCACCGGCCACTCCGGCGCGCACACCTTCACCACACCGTGCTTCGTGCCGAGCGCGAGCCCCGGCGACCCCTCGGCCCGCTCCCCGAGCGGCGCGATGCCGACGACCTTCTCCCCCTTCTCCAAGGGGATCAGCTCACTCGCCGCCATGCCGCCACGCAGGGAAACCGTGCCGGCGGCCTCCGGCAGCACCGGCAGCGGCAGCACATCCGTCTTGAACGCGCGGCCGCGGCTCGTCACCAGCAGCACCTGACCACGCGCCGTCGTGTGCACCACCGCCGACACCGTGTCGTGTTTGGCGCGGCCACTGCGCCTGCGTGCCTCGGTCGCCTCCTCCGACTCGGCCGCCGTGCGCGCGACCAGACCGGTGGCCGACAGGATCACCTGGCACGGATCGTCCGCGACCTCCAGTGGCCCGGCCGGCTTGGACGCCGCCAGCACCTCCTTGAGGTCACCGTCGATCAGCGCGGTCCGCCGCTCCTGCCCGAGGTCCTTCGCGACCTTCGCCAGCTCGTTCGACACGAGCTTCTTCAGCACCGACTCGTTCTCGAGGATGTTGGTCAGCTCGGCGATCTCGCCCCGCAGCCGGTCCTGCTCGGCCTCCAGCTCGATCTTGTCGTACTTGGTGAGGCGGCGCAGCGGCGTGTCCAGGATGTAGGTCGCCTGGATCTCGGAGAGCTTGAAGCGCTTCATCAAGCCCTCCTTCGCCGCCGCCGCGTCGTCGCTCGACCGGATCAGCCGGATCACCTTGTCGATGTCCAGCAGCGCGATGAGCAGACCCTCGACGAGGTGCAGCCGCTCCTCCCGCTTGCGACGGCGGAACTTCGTGCGCCGGGTGACGACCTCGTAGCGGTGCTTGAGGAACACGTCCAGCAGCGCCTTGAGCCCCAGCGTCTGCGGCTGCCCGTCGACCAGCACCAGGTTGTTGATGCCGAACGACTGCTCCATCGGCGTGAGCCGGTACAGGTCGGCCAGCAACGCCTGCGGGTTCACACCGACCTTGCACTCGATCACCACGCGGGTGCCGTTCTCGCGGTCGGTGAGGTCCTTGACGTCCGCGATCCCGGTGAGGCGCTTGGACTTCGTCACCTCGTCGGTGATCTTCTCGATGATCTTCTCGGGCCCCACCGCGTACGGCAGCTCGACGATCGTGATCGCCTGCCGCCCCCGGCTCCCCTCCAGCGGCCCGATCTCGACCTTCGCGCGCATGCGCACGACACCACGGCCGGTCTCGTAGGCCCGCCGCACCTCGTCGAGCCCCAGCAGCATGCCACCGGTCGGCAGGTCCGGCCCGGGCACGAACTCCATGAGCTTGTCGAGCGAGGCGTCCGGGTGGTGGATCAGCCACCGCGCCGCCCCGATCACCTCGGCGAGGTTGTGCGGGATCATGTTGGTGGCCATACCAACGGCGATGCCCGACGTCCCGTTCACCAGCAGGTTCGGGAACGCGGCGGGCAACACCGACGGCTCGTCGAGCGAACCGTCGTAGTTGGGCCGGAAGTCGACGGTGTCCTCACCCAGCTCCCCCACCAGGAGCATCGACTCGTGGGACAGCCGCGACTCGGTGTATCTCGACGCAGCCGGTCCGTCGTCCGGGCTACCGAAGTTGCCGTGCCCGTCGACCAGTGGCGCGTTCATCGAGAAGTCCTGCGCCAGCCGCACCATCGCGTCGTAGATGGCGGTGTCGCCGTGCGGGTGGTACTTGCCCATCACGTCGCCGACCACGCGGGACGACTTCACGTACGCGTGCGTCGGCCGGTAGCCGTTCTCGTTCATCGAGTACAGGA
Source organism: Actinophytocola algeriensis (assembly GCF_014203735.1). GTDB lineage: Bacteria > Actinomycetota > Actinomycetes > Mycobacteriales > Pseudonocardiaceae > Actinophytocola > Actinophytocola algeriensis. The sequence goes on from NZ_JACHJQ010000006.1 coordinate 716,218, forward strand.
TCCGGCGGTGCACCGGCTTCAAACCGTCCCGCGCGTCGGGCAGCGCACGCGAGTGGATGACGGAGTACGCGTACTCCAGGTAGGAGTCCTCGATCTCGGTCTTCAGCGAATTGTCGAAGACCTTCGCGCCAGCCTTGTCGAACGCGTTGGGGTCGACCTTGGTCGTCGAAGGGCCCTTGCGGCGTGCCATTCCTCGTTGCTCTCTCTCAGAAGTCGATCGCCGACTGGTCCACCCGCACCGAGGACTCGACCAGCCACGCCCGCCTCGGTTCGACCTTCTCGCCCATCAGCAGCTCCAGCGCCTGTTCCGCGGCCTCGACGTCGTCGAGCGTGATGCGGCGCACGGAGCGGGTCGCCGGGTTCATCGTGGTGTCCCACAGCTCCTCGGCGTCCATCTCACCGAGCCCCTTGAACCGCGGCACCGGCGTGACGACCTGCTTGCCCGCCTTCTCCAGCGCGGCGAGCTTGGTCTCCATCTCGCGCTGCGAGAACGTGAAGTGCGTCTCGGGGTTGCGCCCCTTGGTGGTGATCTTGTGCAGCGGCGGCATCGCGGCGAACAGCCTGCCGTCCTCGATCACCGGCCGCATGTACCTGGCGAACAAGGTGATCAGCAGCGTGCGGATGTGCGAACCGTCGACGTCCGCGTCGGCCATCAGGATCACCCGGCCGTAGCGCATCGTCGACAGGTCGAAGGTGCGCCCGCTCCCCGCACCGAGCACCTGCACGATCGACGCGATCTCCACGTTGCGCAGGGTGTCGGCGAGGCTCGCCTTCTGGACGTTGAGAATCTTGCCACGCAAGGGAAGCAGCGCCTGGTACTCGGACACGCGCGCCATGCGCGCACTGTTGTGCACGAAGACGCCTGCTGCGAGCGCGAAGTTGTGGTAGCCGTCGACGGTCAGGTCGTAGACGTCGGCGGTCTCGTCGAGGACCTCCACCGCCACCACGGCATGGTTGGCCATCCGCGCGGCATCGCGCAGACGTGTGTAGTCACCGTCGAAGTAAGCGATGAGACGGTCGAAACGCAAGCCGGTACGCGCGGTGTGCATCCGCTCGGCGTCGTACGCGGCACCGATCTCCGCGTCGGACAACTCGAGGAACGCCGAGACGCGCTTGAGCGCCGCGAGCTTGCGGCCCTTGTTCTGCTGAGCGACACGTTCCGCACGCGGCACCGACTCGACGTAGTTCCGCCGACCGTCCTGGACCTTCGCCAGATGACCCGTGCTCGGGTCACTCATGCGGAGCTTCATGTACGCCGAGTGGCGCTCGCCGAACCCCGGATTGTCGCGGTGCCACGCGCGCACAGCGGCACCCTGCCGGGCGCGCTCGGCAGGGTCGGCGAACTGGGCGACTGTGGTCTGCCTGCGCCAGCTCAACAGGTTCTCGTCCTGCCACTGCTGGCGAGAACGCTCGCTCCACTCCGCCCGGCGAACGGGATCAGCGAAGAAGGTCCGCACCCGTTCGGCAGCGGCGGCGCGGTGCTCGGGGTTGGCCCCGTAGTCGGCCTGCACCTGGCGCAGGCGTTCGGCGTAGGCAACGAGCTCGTCCTCGCTCAGCGACGCGTACCAGTCCCGGAAGCCCTGCTCGACCTTCTCCCGGAACGCCGCGTCCGCGTTGCGAGCCGCGAGCCGGGCGAGGCAGGCGGCCCGGAACTCCGGGTCCTCCCACTGCCGGGACAGCATCGCGGACTTGAACTCGAGCCCGCCCGCGGCGAGCCACGCGCGATAGCCCTCGTGCACGTGCTCACCCATCATCGCCGCGTGCAGCGCCGCATGGTCGTCCCAGGTCATCCGGCGGATGTTGCGCGGATCGTTGTTGCGCTTGTTGATGTCGACGTGGTGGCGAACGGAGCCATTGTCGGCGCTGTCCAGGCCATGCCGCAGGTTGTAGGCATCCGCGAGGTAGTGGGTGTAGACCCATTCCTCGCGGTCGTTCATCCACACGCGCTCGTACCCGTCCAGCTTGTCACCGGCGGACCGGGCCGACACCGACCGATACAGCGGCATCAACGAGTCGCCCGCGGCGAGCTGGTCCGCGCGCCGGTAGGAACCGTCGCGGAGGCGGAACAAGTGGTCGGGCGTGCAGCGGACCGACTCGCCGTTGTCCAGGGTGACCAGTACGAGCGGCGCGTTGCGCTTGGTGAGCCGTGGCTCGACGAGCGGAGCCACCACGACCCGGCCCGCCTTGTTGGTCGTGTAGCCGAAGTGGGTGATGCCCTTCTCCCAATCGGCCGCCAGGTCGGCGAAGGAGCGGCTCTTTCCCGAGGCCAGCGCCACCATGGTGTCGCCGGTAAAACAGCCCAATGCGCTGTCGCCCTCCACGAGGAAGAGTTCGCTGCGGTTGATGCCGGTAGACCGGCAGTCGACGAGTTTCGGTGGCATGGCCGCGCCCTCGAGGGCGGTCTTGCGGCGGGCGGCGTCCTTCTGCTGCTTCTGGGTGAGCCGGACGCGTGAGGCGTCGACCACCTTCTGCAGCACGGTCTTCGCCTCGGTCTTGGTCTTGCGGTTCTCCGTCCACGCGCGGATCTCACGCTCCACGATGGACTGCAGCACCCTGGTGATGCCCGCGGTGGACAGCTCGTCCTTGGTCTGCGAGGTGAACTGCGGCTCCGGCAGGCGGACGTGCACGACCGCGGTCATGCCCTCCTCCACGTCCTCGAGCGTCGGCGGGTCCTCCTTGGGCTTGAGCAGGCCCCGGGTCTTGCCGATGGCTTCGTTGACCGCCTTCACCACGGCGCGGTCGAACCCCCGGCGGTGGGTGCCGCCGTGCATGTTCCTGATGGTGTTGGTGAAGCACTCGATGGTGCGCTCGTAGCCGGTGCCCCAGCGCATCGCGATCTCGACCTCGGCCGTGCGCTCCACTTTGGACTGCATGACGCCGTTCTCGTCGGCGGCGTTCTCCCGGTACGTGCCGGTGCCGTTGATCATGATGGTGCCGGACACCGGCTTGTCGGCCGTCGGACTCAGGAACTCGACCATGTCGACGAGGCCGTTGGGGTAGTGGAAGGTCTCGTCCTCGATCGCGCCCTCGGTGGTGTTGCGCAGGACGTAGGTGACGCCGGGCACGAGGAACGCGGTGTTGCGCAGCTTCGCTCGCACGGCCTCGATGTCCAGCGCGGCGCTGTTCTCGAAGTACCGCTGGTCGTGCCAGTAGCGGATGGACGTGCCGGTGGACTCGCCGCGCTTCATCCGGCGGGCGACGGCCAGGCCGGACTTCTTGGCGAACTTGGCCTTCGGGCCCGGTCCGTCGAACTCGCCGGGTACGCCGTGCGCGAACGACATCTGGTGGACCTTGCCGTCCTGCTTGACGGTGATGTCGAAGCGGTGGGACAGCGCGTTGACCGCGGAGGCGCCGACGCCGTGGAGGCCGCCGGAGGTCTTGTAGCCGGAGCCGCCGAACTTGCCGCCCGCGTGCAGGCGGGTGAGCACCAGCTCGACGCCGGACAAACCGGACTTGGTGTGGACACCGGTCGGGATGCCGCGGCCGTCGTCGTCGACCTGGACGCTGCCGTCGGCGTGCAGGACCACCACGACGCGACTCGCGTGCCCGGCGATGCCCTCGTCGGTCGAGTTGTCCACGATCTCGTTGAAGAGGTGGTTGATGCCCCGGCTGTCCGTCGAGCCGATGTACATCCCCGGCCGCTTCCGCACCGCCTCGAGACCTTCGAGGTGGGTCAGATCGTCGGCACCGTAAAAGGTTCCCGCAGTCACGTCTGGTCGTCTCCCGATTCATGGCGCGCCCGTGCGACCACCCGCCTCAGGCGTCCACCACCGTAGGAGAGCCTATCCGCTACCCCCGACAACCCCCGGCATTTGACTGCTCATTCGCCCTCCGTGAGGTCCGACCAACCGTCCGCGAGGAGTGCGGCGAGATGCTGACGCGGGGCGTCCGCGAACTCTCGTGCCTGGTCATGGCCCTGCTCGCGCAGTGCGCGGTCCCAGATGAGCGCCCGTGCGACTTTCCCCACCCAGCATGCCAGCTCCAGCTCGGCGACGAGTTCCCGAGGTGGCGCGAGGTCGCTCCACACCTCCAGGTAGGCGTCGCGGACGCGCCGGACGGCGGGATCGTCCTGGCCGACGCCGAGCCGGGCGCGGACCACGGCGGCGGTCACCAGCATGCTCGCGAACGGGTGCGCGACGACCGCGTCGCCCCAGTCGTAGAAGCGGGCGCGGTCGCCGTCGAGGAACACGTTCCGGGGGTGGAGGTCGTTGTGGTCGATGCTCGCGGGCACTGGTGACGCGGCGAGCCGGGCGCACCACTTCGCGTAGGTGCCGCGCAGGGCACGGACCTCGGGCCCGGCCGTGACCGCGGCCACAGCCTCGTCGAACCGGGCCGGCATGGTCTCCGGGCGCATGTCGGCGACCCCGTAGGACAGCAGTGCGCCGGTGTGCGCGGCCAGATCCCGTTGCAGGGCGGCGTACTGCGGCAGGACCGTGACGAGCCCGGCGACGAGGTCGGTGCCCGCGTCGCCGAGGGTGGTGCCGCCGTCGGGCAGGAGGACCCAGCCGCGGTCGACGTCGACGGCGATCGGCCGCAGTGCGTGGTCCGGGGCGACCCTGGGGAGCAGCTCGTACAGGGCCACCTCGAACACCGTGCCCGTGCCGGGTGCCTTCAGCCAGACCGGGCCGCCGGTGGTCGGTGCGGTGTGCACGGTGCCCCACGGTCGGTCGTGCGGGCAGGTGATCTCCCCGGTCCTGCGCAACCCGGCGGCCGCGAGCCGCTGGTCGAGCCACTCCGCGCGGTCGCTCATGTCCGCAACCGCACCACGAGGGCCGCGGCCAGCAGCACCACGCCGGCACAGATGGCCGCCGACGCGTTCAGGCCGCCGACGAGCCCGCCGTCGCCTCGCGCCACGGCCATGCCGACCACTCCGAGGACGGCGACGCCTGTCGCGAGTCCCAGCTCCCCGGCGGTCTCGGTGAGCGCGGCCGCGGCGCCTGCCTCCTCCGTGTGTACCGCCTGCATCGCCATGATCGCGCACAGTCCGCCCATGGGCCCGATCCCGATGCTCTGCACCACCATGCCCGTGATCATCAGCGGCAGTCCGCCGTCGACCTGGGTGAGCAGGAGGAAGCCGGCGGCGGCGACCACGAGCCCGCCACCGATCACGAGCGGGGTGCGGATGTGCCTGGTCAGCAGGGGTGACACCTGGATGACCAGCAGCATCGCCAGCGTGCTGGGCAGCAGCCACAGCGCGGTCTGGAGGGTCGAGAGCCCTTCGACCCGTTGCAGGTACAGGGAAACGAACAGCGTGTTGCCCGCGGTCAGGCCCGCGACGACGGTGAGGAGCAACCCGGCGCGGAAGACGCGGTTGCGGAACAGCCCGAGGTCGAGCAGCGGCGTGGTGAGCCTGCGCTGCCGTGCGACGAACACGTACCCCGCGCAGAGCCCGGCCACGACCGCCCCGGCCGATCCGGCACCGAAACCATTGCGGGACAGCTCTTTCAGGCCGTACACCACGGCCAGGACCGCGACGAGCGAGAGCGCGACACTCGGCACGTCCAGCCGGGCGGGGCCGGGGTTGCGGTGTTCCGGCAGCCACACCGGCCCGAGCACGAGCAGCACCACCATCACGGGCACGCCGATCAGGAACGCGGCACCCCACCAGAAGTACTCGAGCACGGCGCCGCCGAGCACGGGTCCGAGCGCGGAACCGCCCATGAAGCAGCCCATCCAGATCGCCATCGCGGTCGCGTGCTGCTTGCGGTCGGTGAACATGGTGTGGATCAGCGACATCGTGGACGGCATGATCGTCGCGCCGGCGACGCCGAGCAGTGCCCTGGTGGCGATGAGCATCTCCGGCGACGTCGAGCAGGCGGCGAGCACGGACGCGACGGCGAACGCGGCGCCGCCGATGAGCAGCAAGCGCTTGCGGCCGACGCGGTCGCCGACGTGGCCCATCGTCACGAGCAGTCCGGCCAGCACGAACCCGTAGATGTCGGTGATCCACAACTGCTGGATGTCGCTCGCGCCGAGGCTCGTGGCGAGGTGCGGGATGGCGAGGTAGAGCACGCTCATGTCGAGCGCGACGAGGATCGTGGGCAGGGCGAGGACGCCGAGGCCGATCCACTCGCGGCGGCCGGCTCTCGGCGAAGCGAGCGTGGTCACCGCAGTCCCTCCACGAGCACGCCGTCGCCCATGCCTGGCCAGTCGATGGACAGCCAGATGGGCCGGGGGTCCGCCAGTTCGTGGAACCGGCGCAGAGCCGCGAGGCCGCTGAGCCAGCCCGTCCAGTCGGCGTAGGGCGGGTTGTCGCCGTCGAAGCCGCTGTTCACGAACGTGAGCCGGGTCCTGCCCCGCGACCCTTCGAGCTCCCAGGTCGACACCATGTCGCCCCAGTCGAGGCCGACGCGCCTGCCGGGTTCGAGGTCGACGATGCGGGCGGTGGCGTCCTCGTCGTCGAAGTTGTCACCCATGGCCCACCGGCCGCCGACGTGCGGTTCGACGGACATGTTGGCCAGGAACCACTGGCGGAAGCGCTCGGGTTCCATGAGGGAGGCGTAGACGTCGTCCGGCTCGGCACCGACGGTGAGCTCCGCGCGGAAGGTCTCCTTCTGCGTGAAGTCGCACTTCGGGGTGGTCTCGCGGCCCTCGACGTGGTCGACGAGGTTGGCGATGGCCAGTGACCAGAACGTGCCGAGGATCGAGAGCGGGGTGTTGTTGGCCACCGCGTCCGCGTGCAGCGGAACATCGCTCTGCGACAACGCGATCACCGTGTCCCCGTCCTCTTCGGACAGTGCCACCTCGACGGTGGTGGTGACGCCGTGCAGGTGCCACTCGAAGCGCAGGTTGTGGTCGTCGGCGTGCAGGAGGCGCTGACTTGGCTCCTCGCCGTCGGGCGTGTGGCGGCCCCAGAACGCGAAGGTGTGCGGCAGGTCCACCTCGGCCCGCTCGGCGAGCCAGACCTCGAGCGCGGCGGCGTCGGTGAGCGCGGCACGAACGGTGGCGAGCGGAGCCGTGGTCCTGCCACGGATCCTCATCTGGTTCGTCATGAGAAGAGTCTTGTACGTAAAAGACTATTTTGTCAATAGCCCGTGCCCCACCCGCATCACACGATCCGGTGATGCCCCTGGCCAGGTCCGCAATGCCCACATAATGTGGACATATGTTCGATTCAGCTGCGCCAGAGGTCCACGAGAAGCTCGCTCAACTCCTCCGCCCGCTCGACCTGCGGCATGTGCCCGGTGTCGCGGAAGAGGTGGACACGTGCGTGCGGCAACAAGGTCCTGGCCGCCTCGAGGTGGGCGGCGGGCAGGATCAGGTCCCGGTCTCCCCAGACCACCAGCGTCGGCACCTTGGCCGTGGCGACGGCGGTGAGCAACTCGTCCCGCCAGGCCTGCCGCACCCCGCGCAGGCTCCCGAGGTTGCGCGCGAGGTCGGTCATGACCCGCGCACCGTGCGGCCGCGTGGCGATCCGGTACCCGTACTCGACCCGTTCGTCGGTCACGTACGCCCGGTCGACGTACAACGACCGCTCCACCTGCCGCGCCCCGGCCCGCGACGGGCGCAGCAACAACGCGGCCAACCCCCGGACGGCCAGCAGCCGCAAGGCAATCGTGACTTCCTTGCCGAAGCCCGCACTGTTCACGAGGGCCAGCGTGCGCACCCGCTCCGGCGACTGCACGGAAACGCGCATGGCGACCGCTCCCCCGAGCGAGTTGCCGACGAGGTGCACGGGTTCGGTCAGGCCCACCGCGTCGAGGAACCGCTCGACGAAGTCGGCGAGCGCTTGAAGGCTGTACCGGCCGGGCAACGGGTCGGAACCGCCGAAACCCGCGAGATCCACGCTGTAGACCCGAAAGCGGTCGGAGAGGAGTTCATGCTGAGCGCTCCAGTCGGCATGCGTACGCGCGATGCCGTGCAGAAGCACGACAGGATCACCGGTCCCGTCGACGCGGTATCGGGTACGCAGGCCGTCTACTCGGACTTCGCTCATCGGGGGTCCTTACCTTCCGCGCTGGCTTTCCGGCACGTTTCAGCTTTTGGTCTCTCCCTCGCGGGTCCCGCCGGAATCCCGCGCTCCCCACCGAACCTTGACTCTCGGCTCTTCCCCACTTCCTGCTTTGTCCTCGCCGGACGGGCCTCCTCGCCGGAGGGCAGGTCTCCGGGATGGCCGGGGGTGGCAACGGAGCTGGTTTGGCAAGGACCTCTTTCGGTGGTTTGCCTCGGGAGTGGTGTGGGGCTTGCGACTACGCCGGCTGGTGGGCCGTCGTTCGCACTCGGTCGAAACGTACGTCGTCGTCCACCGGGCCGCGGCGCATCAGGTACACGTCCCTCGGGTAGTTCTGGTAGAGGCGCCACGGGGCTGCTGGGCCCTGCTTCGGCAGCTTCTCCAGGCTGCGCAGCACGTAGCCCGACTTCAGGTCGATCAGTGGCACCGTGTCGACCTCCGGGTCGGCCAGTACCGGGGTGACCACCTGGTAGTCGCGGGCGGCCATGTGGTTCAGCAGCCTGCACACGTACCCGGCCACCAGGTCGGCCTTCAACGTCCACGACGCGTTCGTGTAGCCGATGGTCAGTGCGAAGTTCGGCACCCCGGACAGCATCATGCCCTTGTACGCCACCGTGTCGCCGAGGTCGACGGGCTTGCCGTCGACGATCAGCGTCATGCCGCCGACCGCCAGGACGTTCAGGCCGGTGGCGGTGACGATGATGTCCGCCCGCAGTTCCTCGCCGGATCGCATGCGCAGGCCACCCGGCGTGAAACGGTCGATGGCGCCGGTGACGATCGACGCCTTGCCCGAGCGCAGCGACGTGAAGAGGTCACCGTCCGGGACGAAGCACATGCGCTGGTCCCACGGGTCGTACTGCGGCGCGAAGTGCGTGTCGACGTCGTAACCCGTCGGGACCTGGGCCAGGACTCCCTTGCGCAGCAAGGCCTTCATGACCTTCGGGGCGCGGCGGGACAGCTGGAAGGACACCATCGCCATGAGTACGTTCTTCCAGCGCAACGCCGGGTACAGCAGCTTCGGCGGGACCTTGCCGATCAGTTTGTCCGCGATGATGTCCTTGCCCGGCAGGGAGAGCACGTAGCTGGGTGAGCGCTGCACCATCGTCACGTGCTCGGCCGTCGGCGCCATCGACGGCACCAGGGTGATCGCGGTCGCGCCGCTGCCGACGACGACCACGCGCTTGCCCGCGTAGTCGAGGTCCCGCGGCCAGTGCTGCGGGTGCACCACCTGGCCCTCGAAGTCCTCGACACCCTCGAAAGGAGGGGTGAAGCCCTTGTCGTAGCGGTAGTAGCCGGAGCACACGTACAGGAAGGAGCACGTCAGGGTCACCGTCTCGACCGCTGTCTCGGCCGGTGTCCCTGCCGCTGTCCCTGCCGCTGTCTCGGACTCCGCGTCGCTCTCGGCAGCCGGCGAGCGTTCCGCGGTCACCGTCCAGCGGGCGTCCTCGCTGGACCACTCCGCGGCGATCACCTTGTGGTGGAAGCGAATGCGGGAGTCCACGTCGAACTCACGGGCCGTGCGCCGGACGTACTCGCGGATGGCGTCACCGTCGGCGATGGCCTTCGCCTCCTTCCACGGGCTGAAGGAGTAGCCGAGCGTGAACATGTCGGAGTCCGACCGGACCCCCGGGTAGCGGAACAGGTCCCACGTGCCGCCGATGGCGTCACGGGCCTCGAGGATCGTGAACGTGCGGTCCGGACAGTGCTGACGCAGGTGACATGCGGCGCCGATGCCGGAAAGACCAGCGCCCACGATCAGGACATCGACGTGCTCCGTTGCCATGTCGAGCACGCTATCGACAGGGTGTCGACTCAGTCAACACGCTGTTGATACCGTGGCGTCATGACTGCCGCCGCTCGTCCCGTCCGTGGTCGCCGCGCCTCGCGTCCCACCGGGGACGACCGGGAGCACGCGATCCTCGCGACCGCGGAACGGCTGCTCGGCGAACGGGCACTGCGCGACATCTCGATCGACGACCTGGCGAAGGGCGCCGGTATCTCGCGGCCGACGTTCTACTTCTACTTCCGCTCCAAGGAAGCCGTGCTGCTGGCGCTCCTGGACCGGGTGGTGCAGGAGGCCGACGCGGCGGCGACCGTCGTGCCGGACAGCGAACTGGTCACCGACCCGCCCCGCTTCTGGCGCGAGGTGATCTCGGCGTTCTACCGGACGTTCCGCGACCACCGGCCCGTCACGCTGGCGGCCGCGGAAGCCCGGTGCACCAACGACGAGGTCCGCGTCCTGTGGTCGTCGGTGATGGCGGCGTGGACCGACCGCGCGGCCACCGCGATCGAGAGCGAACGCGCCAGGGGCGCGGCCCCGCCCGGCTTGCCTGCCCGCGACCTGGCGATCGCCCTGAGCACGATGAACGAACGGTCGATGCACGCACTCCTGGCAGGCGACGAACCAGCCCTGGCGGAGTCCGACGTGGTCACAGTCCTGCACACGATCTGGCTGAACGCGATCTACCAGACCACGTCACCCGCACCGGTGGTTTGACCAGCACCCGGCGAGGGCAGCCAGCACCCATGCTGCACATCACGCCGGAGGCAGGACTGGCCATCAACAAGCTCGTCAACGCCCAGGGCGTTGGCGCGGGTGGTGGCCTGCGCGTGGAGGCACGCGCCGGCGAGCCGGACTTCGAGATGTCGGTCGCCCCCATCCCGGACGACACCGACTCCGTCGTCACCGAGGAGACGACCGGCGCCCGGGTGATGCTGGACGCGTTGACCGCCGACTACGTCGACGACAAGACCCTGGACGTGGCCGACACCGTCGAGAGCACAGCCCGCTTCGCACTGACCGAACAGGGCATCTCCGACCGCGACTGACCACACCGGAAACCAGCACAGCTGACACAGACCGGCCCCTTGACGCCGCTGACTACTGCCATTAGCTTTTGGGCTATGCAAGGTAGCGAGCATGCCTAGGGCCGGCCTCTCCACGACAGCTGTCGTGGACGCGGCGTTGGCCGTGGCCGACGAGCACGGGGTCGACGCGCTCACCCTCGCCGCGGTGGCGCAGCGGACCGGGGTGGCGACCCCGTCCCTGTACAAGCACGTCGCAGGGCTCGGGGAGCTGCGCACGCTGCTCGGCGCCCGGGTCATCGGCGACATGGCCGACCACTTCACGAGAACGGTGCTCGGCCGCAGTGGGGACGACGCCGTCGCCGCCCTCATGCACGCCTACCGCGACTACGTGCGCCAGTACCCCGCCCGGTACGCGGCCATGCCGCTCGACCCGCTCCACGACCCCGCCCTCGCCGCCGCGGGCGGCAAACTCCTCGACGTCGTGCTCGCCGCCCTGCGGGCCTACGGCCTGGCCGGCTCCGACGCCATCCACGCCACCCGCTGCCTGCGGGCCGTCGCCCACGGGTTCAGTTCGCTGGAGGCGGGCGGCGGTTTCGGCCTGCCGGAAGACCTCGACCAGACCTACGACCAGCTGGTCAGCACCGTCATCGCCACCCTGAGACCACCCCCCAGACCGGAGTGAAGGCCATGCCCAGAATCGCGCTCGCCGTCGCCGGTGTGCTGTTCCTGCTCTACCCCGTCGTCCGGCCGTGGGACGACGAGACCACCGCCGCCGGGGCGCACGCCGCCATGGCCTCCGGTGCGTGGGTGGCCTCCCACCTCTTCGCCATGGTCGGGTTCATCCTCATCGGGCTCGCGCTGCTGGGCTTACGGGACCTGGTCGGCACCACCGCGGTCGCGGTCATGTGGGCCGGTGCCGGGTTGACGCTGACCTACTACGGCGCAGAGGACTTCGGTCTGCACGCGGCCGCCACCACCGCGGGCACCGACCTGCTCGCCGTCGCGGAGGCCACGCGCTACCACCCGGTCGCCGTCACGGCGTTCGGGGCCGGGCTGGTCGCGCTCGCGGTCGGTGCGGTGCTGGTCGCGCTCAAGGTCCGGCAGCCGGGCGCGTGGGTGTTCGCCGCCGGGTTCGTGCTGTTCCTGCCGCAGTTCTTCACCCCGGCGCCGGTGCGGATCGCGCACGGAGTGCTGATGCTGGCCGGGCTGGTGTGGTTCGCGGTCTCGCTAGGCGGCGAACGCACCGCGCAGCGACCGGTACAGCAGGCCGGCGTCGCCTAGGCGGTGCTTCAGCTGACGCTCCAGACCACCGATCGGCACGAGGTTCTGCGGGGCTCGCGGGTCCTTGTGCGGGACGCTTGCCAGGGCGGGCAGCACCAACGCCGTCACGTCGGCCAGCGCCACCGCCTCCTCGACCGCGAGATCGGCCGAGCACTCCAGCCGCACGACCGCCGCCCACGGCGCGCGCGTGGCCCCCGGCAGGCGCAGGTACCAGGAGCGCCGCTCCCACGAGGTGCCCATGCCGAACACGGGGCTCCGCTGCCCCGGCCCGAGCGCGCCGATCACCACCGCCTGCTCGCGCTGCAGGTAGGACTTCTGGTGCGTCTTGACGTACCCGACGGTCCTGGCGAGGTGGGTGCGGCCGCGTAGCGGGCCGTCGACGACCAGCAGGTCGTCCTCCGCACCCGACTGCTCGCGCCACCGGGCCGCCAGCTCCACCTCCAGCTCGGACATCCGGTGCGTCACCCCGAAGGTCAGCTTGTCGAGGCCGCCGAGCGTGCGGTGGAACGCGTAGGTGGCGTGCCGGGTCTTGATGTCCTCGCCCTGCTCGGCGAAGAAGCCGCGGTCGACCTTCCAGTCGACGATCTGCGCCGCGCCGTCGCAGCGGACCAGCCCCGCCGCGACCGAGGCGGCGATGCCCGGCACCGGCTCGGGACCGTCCCCGTGGTGCCAGATCCGGGCGTCGATCCGCTGGACGCCGTCGAGGAACAGCACCGAGCCGGGCAGCGGTCCCGGTGCCGGCGTGATCGGTTGCCACCGCTCCGCGGGGACCTCCAGGCCGACGTCGAGGCGGGCGGTGGACTCGCGGCCGTCCAGCTCGTCCCCGCGCGCGACCCCGTACCCGGGATCCCACGGATCGACGGTGTAGGTCGGCGCCAGCAGTCCGGTCATGGCTGCACCCTCACACCTCGACGCGCCGCAGTCGCGACGACGCGCCGTCGCGGGTGACCGCGAACTGCACCGGCACCCGCTCCGCCAGCGCCGGGACGTGCGTGACGATGCCGACCATCCGGTCGGTCTCGGCCGCGAGCCGCTCCAGCGTGGCCGCGACCGTGTCGAGCGTGGCCTCGTCGAGGGTGCCGAAACCCTCGTCGAGGAACATCGAGCTGAGGTCCCGCTTCCCGCCCGAGAGGCCAACGACCTGGTGGGACAGCGCCAGCGCCAGCGCGAGCGACGCCTGGAACGTCTCCCCGCCGGACAGCGTGTTCACCGGCCGGGTGGTGCCCGCGTCGTTGTGGTCGAGCACGACGAGGTCGTTGCGGCTGTCGCGGTGCAGCTCGTACTGCCCGCCCGACAGCTGCATCAGGATCTCCGACGCCTCCGTCACCAGGGACTCGAGCGCCTCGGCGCACAGCCACGCCTCGAACCCGTTGGACTTCAGCAGCTGGCCGAGCAGGTGTGCGACCCGCTGCTCCTCGCGCGCCTGCGCGAGCTCCTCGACCAGCGCCGCCGACCGGGACCGCTTGCCGGTCAGGTCCGCGAGGTCGCGCCGGGCGCCCTCGAGCGCGGTGCCGAGCACCACATCCGCCTTCGCGCGGTCGGGCAGCGGGACGTCGTGCTCGGCCAGCAGCGTCGCGACCGCCGTCCTGGCGGCCGTGCCCTCGGCGGCCAGCTCCCGCTCCGTGCGGTCCAGGTCGTCGACGCGGGCGGTCAGCTCGTCGCGGTGGGTGGTCGCCCAGGTGAGCAGCGCCTGCCACGCCGCGGCGAGATCGGCGCCCTCCACCGGCGGCACACCCAGCGCCACGAACTGGTCGCGGCTGGCGCGTAGCGCCGCCCACGCGCGTTGTTCCTCGTCACCGAGCGCGGTGCGTTCCCTCTGCGCGTCGTCGACCGCACGGCGTGCGGCCCTGGCCCGGGTCCTGGCGCGCTCGGCGGCGGCATCGGCCGCCTCCCGCTTCTCCAGCGCGGTCTCGACCTCGGCGAGCGGCGGCGCGGACCGCAGCTCGGCGGCCAGCTCGGCGGACTGCCGCTGCCCGCCCTCGACCTCCGCCTTGGCGGTCGCGGCGGCACGAGCGGTGTCGGCGTGCGCCTTGCGCGCGGCCGTGACCTGGGACTTGGCCGTCTTCACCGCGACGCGGGCGTCGCCGAGGTCGGCCGGGACGGCGTGGTGCGGCAGGTCGTGGACCTGCTGGCGGCACACCGGGCACGGCTCACCCTCGACCAGGTCGGCGGCGAGCGCGACCGCCCGGTGCGCGCGGTCGGCGGTGGTCTGCGCGGTCTCGGCGTCGGCGAGGGCCTGCTCGGCGGCCACCAGCTCGGCGGCCGCGGCCTTCTCCGCCGCGTCCGACTCCGCGGCGGCCGCGCTCAGCCGCTCCAGCCGGGACGTGAGCGTCGCCAGCCGGGTGTGGGCGTCGCGCCAGCGGACCAGCTCCGCCTGCTCCGGGAGCCCGGCGCGGGCGGCCTCCACTTTCGTCTCCGCCTCCTCCGCCTCGGCCTTCTCCGCGACGCGACGGGTGATCAGCTCGTCGGCGTCGGCGAGCCGGGTGGCGAGGTCCACCACGTCGCCGGGACGGCGCAGCCCCGACAGGTCGGCGAGTTGCTCACGCGCGATCTTCGTGGCGGCGTTGGCCTCCGCCCAGCGAGCGCGGACCTCGGCCATCTTCTCCACGGACTCGTCGACCGCGGGCACCAGACCGGCCAGCCGGTCGACCCGCTCCGACGCCGCCGCGACGACCTCGTCGGTGACCATGCCCAGCTCGGCCAGCTGCTTCTCGCGGTCCTTGAGCCTGCTCGCGGCGACACTCGCCCGCTCGCGGGCCTTCTTGCCGATGTCCTCGTACACCGCGAAGGCGAGCAGGTTGATCAGCAGGTCCTGGCGGTCACCGGCCTTGGCCTGCAGGAACTCCGCGAACCGGCCCTGTGGCAGCACGACGCACTGCGTGAACTGCTCGTACCCGATGCCCAGCAGCTCACTGACCGCGCCGGTGACCTTGTCGCCCTCGGCCACGGACTCGGCGACCGCCTCGAGGATCTTCGTGAGGTCCGCGTCAGGCGGCACCGACGGGTCGAGCCGGTCGAGCCGCGCCTCCTTGGTCTGCACGTTGCCCTGTGCGCTGCGGCGCAGCAGCCGCACGGCCGCGTACCGGCCACCCGACGCCTCGAACACGAGGCACACCTTGCCCTCGTTGACCGACGGCGCGAGCGCGTTGCGGATGACGTTCCCCTTGCCCCACCGGGGAACCGTGCCGTACAGCGCGAAGCACAGGGCGTCGATCACCGTCGACTTGCCGGCACCGGTCGGACCGGTGAGCACGAAGAAGTCGACGTCGTGCAGCGCCACGTCGGTCTCGTCGCGGTAGCTGCCGAAGCCCTCGAACATCAGGCGCAACGGACGCATGTCAGCGGCCTCCCGTGTGGAATCGTTCGCGTCGTTCCTCCGGCGGCACGCCGTCGCTCCCGCTCATGTCGACTCTTCGAGCAGCTCGGCGAACATGGCGCCCAGCCGGGGGTCGTCGATCTCCTTCTCCGACAGGAAGTCCGCGAACAGGTCGGTCGGCGACCGGCCCACCCGGGACTTCACCGCACCGGACTGGGCCCTGGCACGGAAGTTCTCGTCGATCTGCACGTCGAGCGTGTTCGGCAGCTTCTCGCGGACCATGTCGGCGATCCCGGCCTTGGCCTTCTCCTTGAGGATCACCCGCAGGAACGCGTCCCCCGCCTCCTCCCCCGCGGCGACCACCTCGTCGAACGTGCCCCGCAGGGTCGCGAGGCGGCGGCCGCCGGTCAGCGGCACCGGCCGGACCGTGGCGCGGGTGTCCGGCGTGACGTGCACGATCAGCGCGACCGACGTGTTGTCCTCCTCCCCGAAGTCCAGCGCGATCGGCGACCCCGAGTACGCGATGGGGCACGGCCCGCCGATCTCCTGGTACCGGTGCAGGTGCCCGAGCGCGGCGTAGTGCGTGCTGACGGGGAACGTGTCCGGTGGCACCTCGTAGCCGAGCAACTGCACCTGCCGCTCGCCGCCGCCCCAGCGGCCGCCCAGCATGGTGGCGTGTGTGGTGACGAGGTTGACCGTGTCGCCGCTGAAGTCCGCGCACAGCATGCCGATGATCGACCGCATGCGGTTGGCGTAGTCCTGGTTGTGCTGCGACGGCGCGTGCAGCAGGACCTCGGCGGCGCGGACCGCTACCCGGTGCGACAGGAACGGCAGCGCGGCGACCACGGCCTGCTCACCGGACCGGGCCTTGAGCGTCACGCTGCCGCCGCGGTCGGGCCGCTGCGGCGTGCCGACGACGTGCATGCCCAGCTCACCGAGCACCGGGCGGTACACGTCCTGCACGAGCCGCGCGTTGTCGTGGTTGCCCGCGAGCACCACCACGTGCCTGCCCTCGGCACGGAGCGCCATGAGCGTCTGCATGACCAGGCCCTGCGCCTGTGGGCTGGGCGCGGCGGTCTCGAACAGGTCGCCTGCGACGATGACGAGGTCGACGTCCTCCTCGTCGGCGACCCGCACGAGGTCGCGGAGGACGGCACGCTGCTCGTCGATGCGTGGCTGGTTCTTGAGCACCTTGCCGACGTGCCAGTCGGCCGTGTGCAGGATCTTCATGAGGCCCCTCTGTACGACTCAGTGCTGTCGATTCGCTCCGCAAGCTCCGCTCAGTGCTGTCGATTCGCTCCGCAAGCTCCGCTCAGTGCTGTCGATTCGCTCCGCAAGCTCCGCTCAGAACGGTGGTGGGTCGTCGTCCAGTCCGGCGAACGGGTCGGCGGGCGGCGCGGGACCGTCGTCGACACCGGTCCACGCCCCCTTCTCCGCGGGCCGCGTCGCCCACGCGGGGAACGGGAACTCGATCGCCAGCGGCACCGGGATGTCGGGCTGTGAGACGAACATCGTGCCGGGCTTCGCGATCGTCGCACGCTGCCGCTGCGCGGGCGGCAGGTAGCCGTACTCGGGCCGCGACGCCTCGGCCGGGTCGAGCCGTCCGGCGACGCGGATGGAGCAGTTCGCGACGATGCGCCGCTCCACCTCGGACGCGGTCTGCTGCGCGCCGATGAGGATCACGCCCAGCGACCGGCCCCGCTCGGCGACGTCGAGCAGGATCTGCTTGATCGGGCTGTCACCGTCACGCGGCGCGTACTTGTTCAGCTCGTCCAGCACGATGAACATCAGCGGCCGCGCGGTGCCCTGCTCTTCCTTGCGGCGGAACTCCTGCCGCAGCGACACACCGACCACGAACCGCTGCGCCCGGTCCGGCAGGTTGTGCAGGTCGATGACCGTGACCTGCGCCTTCGACGTGGTGAGCGACCGGTCGCCCCGGTCCTTGAGGTCCGACCGGATCAGCCGCTCGAGCGGCTTCACGGCCGAGCGGAGGCGACGCAGGAACGCGTTGACGCTGCCGGTCGACGTCGACCCGGCCACCCAGTCGCGGCGCAGCTCCTCGTCCAGCAGCTCGTCCTCGATCAGCCCGACGAGCTGCTCGAAGGTGCGGATCGGGCCGCCGTTGACCGCCTCCACCCCGGAGATCGAGATGGCCCCGTCCGCGCCGACCTTGGTGTAGTCCCGCTTGAGCCGGGCGGCGACCTGGCCGATCAGCATCGTGTACTGGGCGCGTTCGTCCTCGCCGTCGGCGAACACGAACGGCATCAGCTCCTGCTCGCAGAACTCGGCGAGCGTCCAGTAGAACGGCGACACCGCGCGGTCGCGGGCCCGCACGTCCGGGGTGCCACTCGGGTCACCCGGCCGCGGCGGCGCGAACACCTGCACGTTGCGGAACGACGAGGACGGCAGGCCGAGCACGCCGTACTTCGCGCGCATGGCGTCGGTGAGGCGGGAGTTCTCGTAGTCGAGGAACAGCAGGTCCTCGCCCTTGACCGAGAAGATCAGCGCCTTGGTGTTGTGCGCCTCGCCGTGCAGCACCCCCGAGTTGAAGATCGAGTGCAGCATGAACGTGGCGAACGAGGTCTTCGTCGCGATGCCGGAGACACCGGAGATCGAGACGTGGCCGCCGCGGGTGCCGTCGACGAACTCGAAGTTGAGGTACACCGGCTGCCCGTCACGCCCGATGCCGATCGGCACCTTCGCGTCGGCCATCGTGTCGAAGTACAGCGCCGAGTCACGGGCGTCGCCCTCGGCCCGCATCACCGGACTGCCGGGCCGCGGCGGCACGTACACCTCTGGCTCGACCCGGGTGACCGTCACCTCGGCGACCTCGGACACCTCGGCGGGCAACGCGCCCTGCTCGATGAGGAACACGTCGGACGCGAACCGCGCACCCTCGTGCCCGGCCTCGATCTGGGTGACCACCCCGGCGATCTGCACCTCGCTGCCGTCCGGCAGCTTGCGCTTGGTCACGACCACGTCGTCGAGTTGCAGGTACTGGTCGGCCGCGACCCCGACGGAGAACTCGAGCGGACTGGCGGCGACGGTGCCGACCACGAGGCCGACCGGCCTGGCCTGCCCGTTCGGCCCCACCGCCAGGTCCGTCGCGCCGTTCGGCTCTGGCACACGCGCTCCTTAGACGTTCGAGAGGCCCGCAGTCTATGTCCGCCCTCGGACACAGCCCGGGACCCCCGAACGTGGGCGTTGCGCGTCTACGGGAAACAGGCGGTGCTGTAGAAGCCCCACTGTCCAGCGTGCATGGCCCGCACGCCACGCGGTCCGTAGCGGCGGTAGGGCTCGTCGCGGATGTCGCCCTGCTCGCCCTTCACGAGCGGGTCGCCCCACTCCCAGGAGAAGTGGTCGGCGGTCGGGTCGTAGTTGCGGTAGAACCGGCCGGCCTCGCACCGGTTGGTCTCGCAGTGCGTGTAGGTGCCGTTGCAGGGCTCACGGAGTTCGGCGGTGGTGGGTTCGGCGGGCGCGGCGGGCAGGTCATAGGCCTCGCACAGGATGTACCCGGTCCGCGCGAGCTGCCACGAGTAGCCGTAGCACCAGAGCGGCTCGTAGGGGTCGGCGTGGTAGACGATGAACGTCGACCCGGCCCGCAACGCGCCAAGGTACGGGCCGTGCGGCGAGCAGACCGGCGGGTTCGACATCTCGTGCAGGTTCGTGTCGCGGTTGATGGTCCGCTGCCGGGGGTTGGGGTCCTTGAAGTGGCTGGCGCATTCCGGTGGCCGCGTGTCCTGGACGGACACGTCGGCGCTGGCGGGGACGGCGGCCGGAACCAGTGCGATCGCGGCCGCCAGGAGCACTTTCAGCATGTCATCCGACGCTACGGACGACTTTCACGCAGAGCGATCGGATGTGCGCGGAGAGAACACGACTGTGCACGTCACGGCAAAGAAGGTTGGTACAGCCACTGGTCGAAGAACGCCGTCAGCGAGCGGCCGGCGTGCCGTTGGGCCAGGGCTGCGAAGTCCGACGTCACCACCGTGCCGTGCCGGTGGGTGGCGGTCCACTCGCGCAGCAACGGGAAGAAGACCTCGTCGCCGACGAGCGTCCGCAGGGTGTGCAACGTGAGCGCACCCCGCTGGTAGAGGCGGTCGTCGAACATGTCGCGGGCCGGGGGGTCGCCGATGCGGAGGTTCTGCGGCATGGTCGCCAGCAGGGCCCTGGACCGGGCCGCGAGGGTCTCCGCGCGGGGGCCGCCCGACCGTTCCGACCACAGCCACTCCGCGTACGCGGCGAAGCCCTCGTTGAGCCAGATGTGCTGCCAGTCCGCGAGCCCGACGCTGTTGCCGAACCACTGGTGCGCCAGCTCGTGTGCGACCAGCCGCTCGTGACCTCGGTGGCCGTCGACGTGGTTGGCACCGAAGATCGACAGGCCCTGCGCCTCGACCGGCACCTCCAGCTCGTCGTCGGTCACGACGACCGCGTACTCCGCGAACGGGTACGGCCCGAACAGCTCCGTGAAGACCCGCATCATCTTGGGCTGGCGGGCGAAGTCGTGCTGGGCGGCGCGGGACAGTCCCCGCGACACCGCGAGGATCTGCCCCGGCGACAACAGGATCCGCTCGTAGAGTCCTATTTGGACAGTCGCGAGGTAGGGCGCCATCGGCTCGTCGGCCACGTAGGTCCACGTGGCGGTGGAGCCGCCGGAGGTGCGTGCCGACAGCACTCCGTTGGCCACCACGGTGTACGCGGTCGGGACGGTGACCTCGATGCGGAAGGTGGCCTTGGCGCCGACGTGGTCGTCGCACGGGAACCAGGACGGCGCGCCGACGGGCTGGCTCGCGACGATGACCCCGTCGGTCAGCTCGTCCCAGCCGACCTCGCCCCAGTACCGGGTGCGGACCGGCGTCGGCCGTCCCGCGTACCGGATCTCCACCGGGAAGGGGGTGTCCACGAGGAACCGGCCGCGGATGCGCACCTTCCCGCCGCGGTGGGTCCACCGCACGGGTTTGCCGTCCACCAGCACGCGCTCGATGCGGAACGGTCCGAGGTCGAACACGAGCGGGGTGTCCGCGGCGGCCGCGACCACGGTCAGTCGCGCCTTCCCCGACAGCCGCCCGGTCGCCGGTTTCGTCGCCAGCTCGAGGTCGTAGTGCGAGACCCGGTAGCCGTGGTTGCCGTGCCCGAGCAGGCCGGTGTCGCTCAACGCCATGCGGCGACGGGGTTGCCGAGCCAGCGGGTCCCCGCGGGCATCTGCTCTCCCGCCATGACGAGCGACGCGGGACCGACACACGTGTGTGCCCCGACGGTGGTTCCTGGCAGCACGATCCCGTGCGGGCCGAGCGTCGCGCCCGCCGCCAATGTCACCTGGTCCATGCGCAGGATCCGATCATGGAACAGGTGCGTTTGTACAACACACCCCCGGTTGACGGTCGCCCCGTCACCCAGATGGACCAGGTCTGCCTCGGGCAGCCAGTACGAGTCGCACCACACGCCGCGGCCGACCCGCGCGCCCAGCGCCCGCAGCCACCACGACATCAGCGGGGTGCCGCCGACCGAACCGACGAGCCACGGCACCGCCAGGACCTCGACGAACGTGTCCGCGAGCTCGTTGCGCCACACGAACGACGACCACAGCGGGTGGTTGCGCGCCCGGAAGCGGCCGACCAGCAGCCACTTCGCGGCCACCGCCACCGCGCACGCGGCGAGTCCGCCACCGATGAGCAGCACGCCGCTCACCAGCAGCCCGAGCGGGAAGCCGACCTCGCCGATCGCCGCGAACACGAGCACGGCGAGCGCGACAGAGCACATCATCGGCACGACCCGGCACAGCTCGACGAGTGCGCGGGCGACCAGCAGCCGCCGCGGCGGCTCGTAGGTGCGCCCGGCGTCGCCGCGCTCGGCGACGCGCGGCAGCTTCATCGGCGGCATGCCCAGGTAGGAACTGCCGGCCTTGGCGCGTTTCGGCGCCGCGGACAGCACCCCGACGAGACCGCGTTTGGGCACGGACCGGCCGGGTGCGGCCATGCCGGAGTTGCCGACGAACGCCCGTTTCCCGACCCGCACGGCCGCGATCCGCAGCCAGCCGCCGCCGAGTTCGTAGGAGGCGACCATGGTGTCGTCGGCGAGGAACGCGCCGTCGCCGACGGTCGTCATCGCGGGCAGCGCCACGACGGTCGAGGCCTCGACGTGCCTGCCGACGCGCATGCCGAGCGCCCGCAGCCAGACCGGCGTGAACAGGCTGGCGTACAAGGGGAACAGGAGACTCCTGGCGGAGTCCATGAGCCGCAACGTGGTCCACGCCTGCCACGCGACCCGGCCGCGCACGGGGTGGTGCCCCTCGTGCAGGCCGATCCCGAGCAGCCGCACGGACACCAGCGTCAGCAGCGCGTGCGTGACGAGCCACGTCACCGTCACCGCCGGCACGGCCGCGAGCGCGGCACCGAGCGTCGGGGTGCCGCCGAGGAACAGCGTGAACACCCACAGGGCGGGCAGGGCCGACACGACGGGCAGGAGTCCGAGCAGGACGGACGTGACGTCGTAGACGGCGAGCCACGTGCGGGGCCGGGCCGGGCGGGCCTTGGGCCAGCGGTGCGCGGCCTTGCCCTGCTTGGCCGCCGGCACACCGGACCAGCGCTGTCCGGTCGGGACGGACCCGACCACACCGGAGCCGGGCGCGATCTCGGCGCGCTTGCCGATGCGGGCGCCGGGGAACAGGGTGCTGCGGGCGCCGACGGTCGCGTCCGCGCCGACGCGGATCTTGCCGATGTGGACGAGGTCGCCGTCGACCCACGTGCCGGACAGGTCGACCTCGGGCTCGATCGCGGCGCCGCGGCACACCTTGAGCATGCCGGTGACCGGCGGCAACGAGTGCAGGTCGGCACCGTCGGCGACGCGGGCACCGAGCGCGCGGGCGTAGTGGGTGAGCCAGGAGCCCGCGAGGTCGGTGGCACCGGACCGTTCCGCGAGCTGCTCGGCCGCCCACAGTCGCAGGTGGACACCGCCGCCACGCGGATAGGTGCCGGGTTTGACGCCACGCAACAACATCCGCGCGCCACCGGCGGCGATCGCGAGCCGTCCCGGCGGGCTGAACAGCAGCAGCCAGCCAGCGCCGACGAGCCACCACGACGTGGTGAACGGGTAGCCGAGGAGGTTGCCGAGCGCGGCGAGCACGACCGTCCACCGCAGACCGACGATCGTCAGCAGCGGCAGCATCGCGAGGGTCTGGATGACCGCGGCGCGCCGCGGCACCGGGGCGATCTCGCGGGTCGAGGCCTGTGGGCCTGCCAGCTCGTCGAGCCGCGCGGCCAGCGCCGCGACGGTCGGCCGGTGGTAGACGTCGCTCACCGACACCGACGGGTGGTCGGCGCGGACCAGCGAGACGAGCCGGGCGGCGGCGAGGCTGCCGCCGCCGGACGCGAAGAAGTCCGCGCCGGGTCCGGCGGGCGGCGCGCCGAGCACCTCGGCCCAGCGCTCGCCGAGCCACGCCTGGGTGCCGTGCAGTTCCCCGGCGGCCACCTCGCCGAGATCCAGCGGCCAGGGCAACGCGTTCCGGTCGACCTTGCCGGACGTGCGGGTGGGCAGCGTGCCGACGACCGCGAGCCGCGGCACGAGCGCGGCGGGCATGGCCTCCCGCAGCCGGGTCAGCGCGCTGTCGGCGTCGAAGTCCGGGGCCACGACGACGTAGCCGACGAGCAGCTGGGTGCCGCTCGCGGTGGTGCGGACGGCCGCGGCGGCGCCGGAGACACCCGGCAGTGCCTGCAGCGCGGCGTCGATCTCGCCCAGCTCGATGCGGCGGCCGCCGAGCTTGACCTGCTCGTCGGCGCGGCCGAGGAACAGCAGCCCTTCGGGTTCGGCACGCACGAGGTCGCCGCTGCGGTAGGCGCGGGTCCAGCCCAGCGACGGCAGCGGCGCGTACTTCTCGGCGTCCTTGGCGGGGTCGAGGTAGCGCGCGAGGCCGACACCGCCGATGACCAGCTCACCCGTGCCGCCCATGGGCACGACCTCGCCTGCCTGGTCGACGACCGCCAGCTCCCAGCCCGCGAGCGGCAGCCCGATGCGGACCGGGCCCTCGCCGGTCATCCTCGCGCCGCACGCGACGACCGTGGCCTCGGTCGGGCCGTAGGTGTTCCACACCTCGCGACCGTCCTGGGCGAGACGTGCCGCCAGGTCGGGCGGGCACGCCTCGCCGCCGAGGATCAGCAGCCGCACGTCCAGCAGCGCCTCGGCCGGCCACAGCGCGACGAGCGTCGGCACGGTGGAGACGACGGTGATCTCCTGCTCCACCAGCCACGGTCCGAGGTCCACCCCGGTGCGGACGAGCCAGCGCGGCGCGGGCACCAGGCACGCTCCGTTGCGCCACGCGAGCCACATCTCC
The DNA here is from genome assembly GCF_014203735.1 of Actinophytocola algeriensis. Lineage (GTDB taxonomy): Bacteria > Actinomycetota > Actinomycetes > Mycobacteriales > Pseudonocardiaceae > Actinophytocola > Actinophytocola algeriensis. The sequence goes on from NZ_JACHJQ010000006.1 coordinate 739,900, forward strand.
TCGCAGGAGGCGTCGAACGCGACGGACAGCCCGGCGAGCACGCGGTCGTCCGGGCCGATCGGGCCGACCGAATCGGTGGCGAGGAACAGGTCGGCCTCGGCGTCGACGAACGCGGCGGCGGCGCGGTGGCTGACCGCCACGCCCTTGGGCCTGCCGGTGGAGCCGGAGGTGAAGATGATCCACGCGTCGTCGCCGAGCCCGGCCTGGCCGCGGCCCGCCGGGGTGTCGAGCACGACCAGCTCGCGGCCCTCACCCAGCACCGCGCACACGGCGGCCTCGGTGAAGACGAGGTCGGCGCGCTCGTCGGGGTCCTCGAAGTCGACGGGCACGTACGCCGCGCCCGCCGCGAGCACCGCGAGGATGGCGACGTACAGGTCGGCGGTGCCGGACGGCACCCGGATGCCGACGCGGTCACCGGCGCCGATGCCCTCGGCGGTGAGCTTCTGCCGCAGCTCGTCGACCGCGGCCAGCAGACCGGTGTAGGTGAGGACGGTCGTGCCGTCGTCGATCGCGGACGCCGCCGGGTGGCGGGCCGCGGTGTCGGCGAGCACGTCGTTCAGGGTGCGCGGTGCCGCGGCCGCGGCACCGCTGAAGAGGGCGAGCGGTGTGGTGAGGGTATCGAGCAGTGACTCGGTACAGACGGCAGTCATCGATCACCGGCCGGACGCAGGCGCAACGGGTCCTCCGCAGTCAGTGCTGCGTCCGACGGTGTACGGGGCAGCAGACCCGGCTGGCGAACAGACGGGCGACCCGCGACTTTACCTCGGGATCACGCTGAGTACCCAATCGCGCTACTCGACCGTGCGAGAGGTCACAGAGGGTTAGAACGGGCCTGCTAGTCCTTGGCCGCCCGTGCCGCGATCCGGGCGCGGACTTCCGGCCTGCGCAGCGGCGGCACGGTCGTCGGCGGCCGCTTGCGCGGCGGCAGCTCGGCCAGCAGGCGGTTGGTGGTCGCGGAGATCTCGGCCACGGCCTGCTCGATCGCGGCGCGGGTGCTGTCGGTGACGGTGGCGACGCCTGACACCTTGCGGACGAACTGCAGCGCCGCCGCCGTGATCTCCTCATCGGTGGCGGCTGGCTCGAGCCCGCGGAGCGGGGTGATGTTGCGGCACATGCGCCCGACTCTAACCCCTCGACCTAGAGGCGACAGAAAGTCGCGAACTCTCTCGAATAGCCGAAAACTTCTACCGATTCGGCCGATTGCCCGGTCGCCGAAAAGGCCCCCACGCTGATCATGTCCGGCCTCCCGGACGTCCCCCTGCTACGTGTGGAGGCAGACCATGCGATCCGGCACACGACTGGCGTTGGCGACCGCCATCGCCACCCTGCTCACCCTCATCGGAGTCGGCGGCCAGGCTGGGGCAGCACCCGGCCCGTACACCGCGCTCGGCGACTCGTACTCCTCCGGCGTCGGCACCCGCACCTACTACTCGGACAGCGGCTCCTGCTACCGCGGGCCGAAGGCGTACCCGGTGCAGGTGGCCGCGCGGCTCGGCGCGCCGCTGACGTTCGCCGCGTGCTCCGGGGCGCGGGTCCCGGACGTGCTCAACCAGCTCGGCAGCCTCACCACGAGCACCGCGCTGGTGACCGTGTCGGTCGGCGGCAACGACGCCGGGTTCGCCGACGTGATCACCCAGTGCGCCCTGCCGTGGCCGTGGACCTGCACCACCGACATCACAGGCGCTAACAACTACATCCGCAACACACTGCCCGGCGCACTGAACAACCTGTACAACCAGATCCGCACGCGGGCACCGAACGCGCGGGTGGTCGTGGTCGGCTACCCGCGGCTGTTCAACGGCGAGGAGTGCAACGTCGGCGCGCGGATCAGCCCGTCGGAACAGTCCGCGCTGAACGCCACCGCCGACCTGCTCGCGACGACCATCGCGGGCCGGGCCGCCGCGTACGGGTTCCGGTTCGTCGACGTGCGCCCGGCGTTCACCGGGCACGCGGTGTGCGACGACGCCGAGTGGCTCAACGGGCTCTCGAACCCGGTGCTGGAGTCCTATCACCCGAATGCCGCCGGACACACGTCCGGCTACACCCCGCTCGTCGCGAATGCACTCAGCGCAGCCGTGACAAAGGTCTGAACCAGCCAGGAGACCAACCGTCTGGTGCGGATGCCGTAGTGCATCTGCACCAGATGGGCGCTTGTGTGAAAATCCCCCGACTGGGTCTTCGCTACCCCGTCCGAGAATTACGGAACCTATTTTCTGTAGCATTCTCGCGCCGTATCCAGTTCATTGTTTCCCTCGTTGCTCCATGTGAAGGACGATCTGTAACAAGAATTCGGTCAGCCGTGACCTTCTCTGTGGGACGGCGATCGGATAGGGGTCGCCGCACCAGGCTGATTACCGTCCCCAGGAGGAGGCATGGCGCGTCGCAGTTCCGGCGACTCGGAGGCACAGGATGAGGGAAGATCCATCCGGGTCCTGCTTGCGGAAGACATGGATCTTCTCCGCACGGCCTTGGTGAGCTTGTTGTCGGTGGAGGAGGACATAGAGGTCATCGCCGATCTGAAATGCAACGAGAGGGCGGTGTCGGTGGCGGTCCGGTTGCGACCGGATGTCGCGGTGGTCTCCGCCGACCTGCCGGAGAACAAGGGTTTGACGACTGTCCACGAGCTGCGCAAGCGGCTGCCGGAGTGCCAGATCGTGGCCCTGACGGTGAAGCGGCCGGTTGGTTTGCTGAAACGACTGCTCGCGGCCGATGTGTCCGGTCTGATCGACAAGAACGCACCGGCGGCGCGGTTGCTGCACGCGATCCGCGGCGTCGCGCAGGGCGGGACCGTGATCGACGCGAACCTGGTGATCGCCGCGCTGTCCGCCGGCCGGAACCCGTTCACCCCGAGGGAGCTGTCGGTGCTGCAGCTGGCGGCCGAGGGCGCGAGCGGTCCCGAGATCGCGAAGCAGCTGTCGCTGTCGCCGGGGACGGTGCGCAACTACCTGTCGAACGCGATGAACAAGACCGGGGCCCGGACCCGGATCGACGCGATCCGCATCGCGACCGAGTCAGGCTGGCTGTGACGCCTTCCGCGTGTCACGGCCCGCTTCCCAGTGACCGAGGAGGTCCCGGTAGAGCGGCGAGGTGCGGCGCAGGGTGGTGTGGTCACCGATGGCCGCACCGGCTCCGTCGAGCACGAGCACCCGGTCGGCCCGGAGGGCGGAACTGATGCGGTGCGCGATCACGATCAATGTGCCGCGGTCGGCGAAGGCGTCCTCGGCCCGCCGCTCGGCCACCGGATCGAGGTGGCAGGTGGCCTCGTCGAGGACGACCAGGGGTGCGGGTGACAGGTAGGCCCGCACGAGTGCGACGAGCTGTCGTTCCCCGGCGGACATGTCCCCTGGCCGCAGTTCGGTGTCGTAGTCACCGAGGTCGGCGCCGACCGCCGAGGCGGCGGCGTCCAGGTCCGCGGTCGTGGCGTCCGGGTTGAGGTAGGTGAGGTTCTCCCGCAGGGTGCCGGTGAAGACGTAGGCCTCCTGCGGGATCAGCACCCGCACGTGTTCTGGACGTGCCAGGTCGGCGGCGGGCACCCCACCGAGGGTGACCTCGCCCCGGTCCGGCCGCAGCAACCCGCACAGCAGGCTGACCACCGTGGATTTCCCGATACCGCTGGGCCCGACGACGGCGAGGTGCTCACCGTGCGCGACGGTGAGATCGAGGCGGTCGATGACGGGCTCGGCGTGCGGCCCGTAGGCGAAGGTGACGTTGTCGAGGCGGACGGCGTGCCCGTCACCCGTCTCGTCCCGCCGTGGCCCGGCGACGACGTCCGTGGCGGCGAGTACCCGCCCGAGGGTGATGACGAACCGCAACCCGCTTCCCCCGACCCCGGCGACGAAGTTCTGCAGTGCGGGCTGGAGTCCGAAGAGCACGTAGGTGGCGCCACCCATGAGCGCACCGGCGGTGAGCCCGTTGCCGACGAGCCAGGGCCCGGCGAAGAGCAGGACCAGCAGGGGGAGCCAGCCGCCGATGGCGAAACAGGCGGTCCGCAGGGCGGCGACCTTGGCGAGTGCCCGCTCGGCGGCGGCCTGCTCGGCGATGGGCACGGCGACGAGCGCACGGGCCTTGTCTTCGGTACCGCATGCGGAGACGTCGCGCACCCCGGAGAACACCCGGTCGGCGGCGTCGCTGAGCCGCTCGTCGGCGAGCACGGAAGCCCGCTGCCGCGCGGCGGCGACCCCGAGCACGGCCAGGAAGGCGAGGAGCCCGAGCAGGAACGGCGGCAAGATCAGCAGGGCGATGACGGGCGCTACGGAGAGCGACCCGGCGACCACCCCGGCAACGGTGACGACGAACCCCCGGACGACGATGACCAGCCCGGCGTAGGTGTCCCGGACTATCTCGACCTGACGGGTGAGCCGGGCGAGCGCGCCGTGGTCTGGTCGTCCGTCGGCGCCGTTGCGCAACGCGCCACCGACGACCCGCCGGACGAGCGTGTCCCGGAAGGGTTCCGCGAGGTCCCCGAGCCGCCGGAACACCATGCGCGTCCCGACCGCTCCGACGAGCGAGACGACGACGAGGGACGCGAGCCACAGCAGTCCGACGTCGGTCCGCCCGGCGAGGAACCCGCGGTCGACGGCGTTGGCGACGGCGACTCCGGACACGGCGGCGGGCAGTGCTTCCGGCAGGGACCAGAGCAGGAGAGCGGTGGTAGGCCGCGCGGAAAGCGACCCGACGGCGTAACGAAGTTCCCGTTTCACGTCAACACCCGCCACCCACGAACCCGGACGAGTGTCCCATCCGTGCGGCGGACGGGCCCCCGGTTTTCACACTATCAACGGCCACCGACAGATTGGGCCGCCGCAATGCCCCTAAAGGACCGTTGAACATCTCGACGTTGCCCCCATGGACACCCTCACCCGCCGCAATATCACAAGCTCTCCGGAAATTCCCCAACCCCGCCGACAGGAAACCGAGCGAATGTCCCATTGGCACGCTCGGGGGCCCCCCGATAGCAACGCTATCAACGGCCACCGACAAAACCGGGCCGCGCGAACCAGTTGTCCACAGCCCAGCGATCACCAGGCCGGGCGAACGGTCCATTCGCGCGCCCGGTGGCCCCCCGGTTTTCACGTTATCGGTGTCCACCGACAACCCGCGGCTCATCCGAACACCTCGCGGTACCCACGATCAGCCCACAGCTCCTCATGCGTCCCCACCGCCCGCACGCCCCCGCCCTCCAGCCACACCACCAGGTCCGCCCGCGCGGCCGTCGACAACCGGTGCGTCACCACCAGCCGCGTCCGCCCGCCCGCCTCGATCATCGCCCGGCTGATCCGCAGCTCCGTCACCATGTCCACACTCGACGTCGCGTCGTCGAGCACCAGCAACCGCGACGCCCCCCACGCCCGCGCCAGCCCCAGCCGCTGCAGCTCGCCACCCGACATCGGTGCCGCCGACAGCGGTGTGTCGTACCCGGACGGCAGCCGCGACACGAAATCGTGGGCGTAGGTCGCCCGCGCCGCCTCCTCCGCGTGGTCGCCGATCGCCGCGCGCACCGTAGCGCCGACCAGCCGCGGCCGTTCGAACGCCACCCCCACCGCCGACCGCAACTCGCGGTGCGACAACGACGACAGCGGCACCCCGTCCAACAGCACCGTCCCCGCGGACGGGTCGCGCAACCGCGCCGCCACCGCCGCGAGCACCGACTTCCCCGCACCCGACCGGCCCACCACGGCGACCGACGACCCGCCCGGCACCGTGAACGTCACCTCCGTGAGCAGCGAGTCCACCGACACGCCGCAGAACGCCAACCTCCCCCGCCCCCACGGCAGCGTCCCGTCGCCATAGGACACCGGAGACACCGCGAGGACCTCACCCACCCGCGACGCACCCGCCCGCGCCCGCGCCAGCCTGCCGAACACGCTCGTCAACGAACCCAGCCCCGCGCCGAGCATCGCGTACTGCCCGGCCGCGAACAGCTCACCCGGCGTCACCCGCCCCGCCGACAACGCCCATCCCCCGGTCCCCAGCACCGCCACCAGCACCAGCGGCCCCACCACCGCGCCCTGCGCCGCCGCCCCCGACAGCACCCGCCAGCTCCGCATGCCCTGCTCGTGCAGCTCCGGCAGCGACGCCAGCACCCGGCGCTCCTCGCGCGGAGCGGTGCCCGCCGCCGCGATCGTCCGCAGACCGGCGAGTGACTCCGACAGCCGTGCCGCGATCCGGCCCTGCACCGTCAGGTACGCCGTCACCACCGACGCGGTCCGCACCGTGAACAGCCGCAGCACCACCGCCACCATGCCGATGCCGGCGAGGAACGCCACCGCCAGCCAGATGTCCAGGTACGCCAACAGAAGGAGGCTGCCGACCGGCGGCAGCACCGATGTCCACACCGTCACGAGCGCGGGCCCGGCGTTCGCGGCCTCCGCCGCGTTGCCCGACACCCGGCTCACCAGATCACCCGTCGCGAACCCGTGCCGCGGCCCGGCCGACAGCACGTGCCGCACGAGGCGGTCGCGCACCCACGCCGTCGTGCCCGCGACACACGCGGTGCCCGCGAACGCGTCGACCAGGTCGGCCGCGATCCCGAGCGCGATCAACCCGGCCGCCAGCCAGAACCACACCGGCGACCCGCCGTACACGATCGCGTCGACCGCGCGGCCCAGCACCAGCGGCAACGCCAGCGCACCGAGCGTGCCGAGCAGCGCGCTGGCTCCGATCAGCGGCAGCCAGCCACCGGCTTTCCTGGCGATCTCGCCGAAGGCCTCCACGGGTTACCCTTCTCCACAAGGGTCGCGGTCCCGGACAAACGCCAGTTGTCCGGGACCGCGTCCCGCTCCTACGCCCCGATGGACGTCAGAGCGATGCTCGTCACTCAGTAGCGATGCTCGCTACGAATGCTCAGTGGCAGATCAGCACGCTCAGGCCGGAGCCGCCGCCGCACAGGGTGACGGACAGGTTCGACGGGCACGACTGGCTGCTGCCACTGCCACCGTGGCCGCCCGTCTGCGGTGCGTTTTCCATGCCCTGGAGGTCGAGAAGTGCCATTGTTGGCTCCTTTTTCGGGGGTTTTCTACTGACCCACGCCAGCAGGCGTGGGGGTCTGTGGTGTGGCCGGCCGGGACAAGGTCAACAGCGGCGCCTGTACCGGCCGGCCGTGCATCGCGGCGCCGAGCGCGAGGAGCACCCCGGCGGTGCCCGTCGCGAAGTCCATGGACAGCCGCAGCAACCCGGTGCCGGGGAACGCCATGCCCTCGCCGAACGGCAGCGCGTGCCACGCGAGGTTGCGGACCTGCCGGGCCACGTCCGGATCCGTGGCCGGGTCGTCGGCGCGGCCTGCCAGGTACAGCAGCACACCGGCGCGACCGGTGAGCAGGCCCGGGAGGATGTACATGGGTGAGCGGGCGGTGCGTGCCACGGCCGCGGCGGCGTCGGCGAACTGCTCGTCGTGGCGTCTGCGCAGGTACTCGTCGAGCACCACGCCGATGCCGATGCTGCCGCCGTCGAGGTAGGGCATGGACCGCCAGCCCTCGTTGACCTCGAGCGTGCCGTTGTCCCGCCGCACGCACCGCCGCAGGTCGAACCGCAACGCGTCCGCGGCGCGGTCCAGGTAGACGGTGTCGCCGGTGTCGTCGTACATGCGGATCAGGAACAGCGCCGCACCCGACCGCCCTCGGAACAAGCCGGCCCACGGCTGACCCGACCCGCTGATCGGGGTGTCGTCGGTGGCGTCCTCCGGGCCCTGCGCGTCGGCGACGAGTTCGGCCGCGCGGTGTGCCGCCACCCGCAACGCGGGCTCGGCCGTCGAATCGGCCAGGTGCAGGAGGTTGAGACCGAACCCGGGCACACCACCGAACAGGTCGTGCCCCATGCTCTCCCAGTTCTCGCGCAGGCAGATGTCGACGACGTCGAGCGCCTCCTGCCGATGACCGAGGTGCGCCAGCGTGAACGCGGCGCCGTGCAGCCCGTCGTAGAGGCCGAGCCTGCTGCCGCCCACCGGGTTGGTCGCCCGCCGCAGCAGCCACTGCTCGTACTCCTCCACGCGGCCGCCGCCGGTGACCTCCAGCGCGTACAGCACACCCGCGGCGCCGTACGCGAGCCCGAGCCCGCCGACCGCGAACTGCTGCGGGTCCCCGGGGAACAACCGGTCGTCGCGGTCCGGGGTGGCGCTCGCGCGGATCGACCGGACCAGGTCGTCGCGTAACGCCGGCCACGCGGCGGGATCCGGTTCGATGCGCGGACTGGGCACGCGCGGAGTACCCAGCGGCACCACCATGTCGACCGCAGGCCGCAGCCAGTCCATGGGCACCGGGAAGTGTTCGGTGATGATCTCCGCGAAGTGCCGTGCCTTCAGCCGGTGCAGGCCGAGCAGGTTGGTCATCGGCAGGAACAGCGCGAACCTCAGGCACGCGAGCGCATAGCGGTCGATGTCGAATCCGTGCACGTCACGGGGCGGCGCGAAGCCCGGGTTGTTGAGGCCGGGGCGGGTCGCGTCCTCGACCGGCGAGGTGACCTCGTAGTCCAGCAGCGCGATCGTGTCGTCCTCGCGCACCACGATGTTGAACAGGTGCAGGTCGCCGTACACGATGCCGCGCTCGTGGATCTTCTCGATGGTCTCGCTCGCCTGGCGGTGGATGTCCACCGCCCACCGCGTGAAGTCCGCGTAGTCCGCAGGCGTGGACATCGGGTCGATCAGCGGGTAGCGCAGCACGATCGCCTTGCCGAGCACCTCGCCCTCGACGTGCTCCATCACCAGGAACTGGTGCTCGCCGAGTGTGAACCGGTCGTGCACGGCAGGCACGCCCGGGATGCCTGCGAGCGCGGTGAGCGTCTCGTGTTCGCGGATGAGGCGCCGCACCGCGTCGTGCCCGTAGGAGTCGAGACCGGCGTGCGGGCGGGCCTCCTTGAGCACGATCTCGTTGCCGGTGCGGGTGTCGTGGCCCGCGTAGATGCCGCCGCCGTTGGAGAAGTGCAGCACCCGCTCGATCGTGTACGGCAGGTCGCCGATCGTGACCGCGTTGCGGGCGGCCAGGTGCGGCTCGAGGAACACGGGCAGCGTCACCCACGGCGGCACGTAGAAGACGGGGTCGCGGCGGTCGGCGACGAGGTTGCCGTCGGGATCCGCGATCGCGTCCACCACGACACCGGTACTGTCCACTGTGTACCGATTGGCGAACGCGCCGTACCGCACGTACAGCGGGCCCGTGCCCCAGCGCAGGTCGGAGAGGATGTACGGGCTGGGTTCGCCGTCGAGCCGCGCGCCGAGTTCGGTGAGGATGCGCTCGCACGCGGCGTCGTCCTCGGGGTAGATCGTGACGAGCTTGCCGGCGTAACCGCGCGGCGCGTACTTCGACACCCTGGCGAGCAGTGCGGACGACGATCTCAGGAACTTGAACGAGATGCCGCGCTCGACGCAGTAGTCCCACACCGTGTCGAGCACCCGGGGTGCGTTGTCCTGGGTCGCCGAGGCGTGGATCTTCCAGCCCTGCAAGGGATGGTTCTGCCGAACAGGTGGGTTGATGACAAACCAGTCGTCCTGTTCGCGCAACGTCCACCCAGCCGGCAGCGAGCGCGAGGCGGTGGCGAACGACTCTCCTGCCGTCGCCTCCGAGTACATGGCGTCGTAGAACGACGGATCCGCCATGCAGAACGGCTGGTAGTCCTGGTCCATCCTCGGTCGCTCCGCTCGTCGGTGGGGAAGCCGAGAGCAATCGTGCCGCTACGGAAGGCCCTGGAATTAGTGCAAACTGTCACTGCCCGACCACGCGTATGTCACATCACTCTGCGTGTGCCACGTCAACGCGCCTGTGCGGATTCCCGTGCAGCCCAACAAATTTGGATGGTTTCTTTCTCACTGGGCAGCGGCGGCCCGCAACGCGTTCAGCAGACCGGCGAGCGCGGGCTGCGCGAGCGCCGTCTCGCGCACCGCCGCGTAGATCGCGCGGAAGGGCTCCGGCTTGCGTACTCGGCGCACCACGACCGCCGGGTGGCGCTGCCCGAGACCCATCCTCGGGATGAGCGTCACGCCCAGCCCGGCGGCGACGAACCCCTGCGCCGTCGCGTAGTCGTCGCTCTCCACGACGAAGTTCGGGCTGAAGCCCGCCGACGCACAGGCGCTCAGCATGATCTCCATACACGGCCCCGCGCTCAGCTCGTTGTTGACCCACGGCTCGTCCGCCAGGTCCGCGAGGTCCAGCGTCCGCTTCGCCGCCAGGCGGTGCCCCCTCGGCAGCACCACGTGGTACGGGTCGTCGAGCAGGTGCACCAGGCGGATGCCGTCCCGCGCCTCGCCCCGTGGCGTCACCACGATCCCGAGGTCCGCGCGCCCCTGCTCCACCTCGTGCATGGGGTCCTGCGGGTCGATCAGCTTCAGGTCCACCTGCACGCCGGGGTGGTCCGCGCGCAGCTTCGCGAGCGCGGGCGGCACGAGCGCGGCACCCGCGGTCGCGAAGTAGCGGATCGCGAGCCGCCCGGTGCGCCCGGCACGCAGGTCGGCCAGCGCGGTCTCCGCCTCCGCGACATGCGTGGCGATGATCGCCGCGTGCTCGGTCAGCAGCCGCCCCGCCGCCGTGGGGCGCACGCCGCGGCCGATGCGTTCCAGCAGCGGCACGCCTGCCTGCCGTTCGAGAGCCGCCACCTGCTGGCTCACCGCCGAGGGCGTGTAGCCGAGGTTGGTGGCGGCCGCCGTCACCGAGCCGCTCGTGACGACCGCGCGCAGTACCTGCATTCTTCGCACGTCCAGCATGTAGCTCACCTTAACGGTTGGTGCAGATCATTTCACTTGTCCTGTCGAGTTGCCTGGGCGACGGTGGACACGTGGTGCGAATGGGTGTGCTGGCCCTGTTGTGGGGCTCGGGTTTCCTGTGGATCAAGCTGGCCCTGACCGGGTTGAGCCCCGCGCAGGTGACGGTACTGCGGTGCGTGCTCGGTGCGCTGGTGCTGCTGGTCCTGGCGTGGTGGGCGCGGCACCGGCTGCCCGGCCTGTCCGACCGTCCGACCTGGCGGCGGCTCGTGATCGCCGCGTTCTTCTGCAACACGCTGCCGTTCGCGCTGTTCAGCATCGGCGAGCAGACCGTGGACTCCGGGGTCGCGGGCGTGCTCAACGCGACCACGCCGCTGTGGTCCACGGTGATCGGCCTCGCGCTCGGCGAACGCTTCACCGGGGTGCGGCTCGCCGGGCTCGGCCTGGGGTTCTGCGGCGTGGTGGTGATCTTCGCGCCGTGGCAGCAGCACGGCCTCGCGAGCTGGGGCGCACTGGCGTTGCTCGCGGCGGCGGCCAGCTACGCGGTGGCGTTCGCCTACATGGGGCGGCACCTGGTCAACCGGGGTGACCCGCTCGGCATGTCGGCGGCGCAGCTGCTGGTCGCGACCGGGCTCGCGGCGGTCGGGCTGCCCGCGGGCGGCCTCGACTGGTCGAGGGTGACGACCGGCTCGCTGCTGGCTGTCGGCGTGCTCGGGATCGTCGCCACCGGGCTGACGTTCCACCTCAACAACCGCCTGATCGCAACGGAAGGCGCCACCGCGGCGGCGACCGTCGGCTACCTGCTGCCGGTGGTGTCGGTGGTCCTGGGCGCGGTGGTGCTCGGCGAGGAGGTCGGCGTCCGGGTGATCGCCGGGATGGGAGTGGTGCTGGCGGGCGTCGCCCTCACGCGTCAACCCGCCGCGGTGGCGCGAAAAGTGCGCCGGTAGGTCGCGGGGGTCGTGGCGTAGGCGCGCTGGAAGTGTTGCCGCAGGCCGCTTCCCGTGCCCAGACCGCTCCGCTGGGCCACCACCTCGACGGGCAGGTTCGTGGTCTCCAGCAACTCCCGCGCACGGGCGAGACGTTGCTGGTTCAGCCACGCGAGCGGCGTCACCCCCACCCGGTCGGCGAAGTGGCGGCCGAAGGTGCGCAGGCTCATGCCCGCCCGGTCGGCCAGCTCCGCCATGGTCAGCGGCCGGTCGAGGTGGCGGACCGCCCACTCGAGCACCGGCGCGAACCCGTCCGCATGGGCGGGCAGCGGCGCCGGGATGTACTGCGACTGCCCACCTTCGCGGTGCGGCGCGAGCACCATCCGCCTGCCGACCTCCGCGGCGACGGCCGCACCGAAGTCCTGCCGCACGATGTGCAGGCACAGGTCCAGCGCCGCGGCGGTCCCCGCGCTGGTGAGGATGTCGCCGTCGTCCACGTACAGCGGGTGCTCGTCCACCGTCACCTTCGGGTAGCGGCGGCGCAGTTCGTCGGCGTACATCCAGTGCGTGGTCACGGTCCGGCCGTCGAGCAGGCCCGCGGCGGCGAGCACGAACGCGCCCGTGCACAGCGACGCGATCCTGGCGCCCCGCGCGTGGGCCTTCCGCAACGCGGACAACAGCTCCGGCGGCGCCTCGCAGTCCGGCATCACACAGGCGGGCACGACCACCAGGTCGGCCGTGCGCAACGCGGACAGCCCCGTGCGCGTCGACAGCGTGAGCCCCGCCGACGCCGGATGGGCGCCCGCACCGCACACGACCAGCTCGTACCAGTCCGGGGCGAGGTCGTGCCGGTCGACGGCACCGAACACGCCGACTGGCACGGCCAGCTCGAACAGGGCGACCGTACCGGGGATGGGCACAACGACACGCATGGCGTAAATCTATCGCACCGTGACGTTCGCGCCACTGTTGTGCGGTGATCCGCTGACGGACGCTGTAGCCATGACGATCACCCAGACGCGCACCGTGTGGCACCTGTCGGCCGCCGGGCTCGCCGCCATCGGCGTCAGTTTCGGTTTCGCCCGTTACGGTTTCGGGCTCTTCCTCCCGGAGCTGCGCGCCACGTTCGACCTCGACGTCGCGACCGTCGGCCTGATCGGCAGCGGCACCTACGCCGGCTACCTCGCGGCCCTCACGCTCGTCGGCCTGCTGTCGGCGCGGCTGGGCCCACGACCGCTGATCATCGCCGCCGGCGCGTGCGCGACGGCCGGCCTGGCCCTGGTGTCGGTCGCGGACAGCACGCCCGTGCTGGTCGTCGGACTGCTGCTCGCCGGGACCAGTTCGGGATGGGCGTGGGCGCCGTACTCGGACGTGGTGCGCGCGATGGTCGACCCGGACCGCAGGGAACGCGTGCTCGCGATCGTGCCCAACGGCACCGCGTTCGGCACGATGATCGCCGGAGTGCTGGCGCTCGCGGTCCCGTGGCGGCCGGCGTGGGTGCTGTTCGCGGCGGGCGCGCTCGCGGTGACACTGTACAACGCGTGGCTGCTGCGTGCCCTGCCCCGCCCGGAACGCGTTGCCGCACAACGGATCCGGCCGAGGTGGCGGCGGTGCCGCTGTTCGTCTCCGCGTTCTCCTACGGCATCGTCGGGTCGGTGTACTGGACGTTCGCGGTGGACATGATCGCCGGCGACACGGTGGGAGACGCGGTGGGACCGCTGTTCTGGACGCTCATCGGCATCGCGGGCCTCGGCGGCCTGCTGACCGACCGCGCGCTCACGCTGCTGGGGCTGCGCCGCACCCACACGCTGCTGTTCGGCGCGCTGGCGGCCGCGGTGGCGGTCCTCGCGCTCGCCCCCGGCGCGCTGCCCGCCATCGGGGTGTCCGCGCTGCTGTACGGGCCCGCGTTCATGGCCGTCGCCGCCGTGCTGACCGTGTGGAGCTACCGGGTGTTCCCCGAACGGCCCGCGGCGGGGTTCAGCGCGGTCGTGTTCTGCCTCGGCCTCGGCACGATCGCCGGACCGGCCACGCTCGGCGCGTTCGCCGCCGGGCACGGCCTGCCCGCCGCGTTCCTCCTCACGGCCGGGCTCACCGCCGCGACGATCGCCGCGCGGCCCGCTACGGTTCGCCCATGAAGGTGGTGGTCTTCGGCGCGACCGGCATGGTCGGCCAGGGTGTGGTCCGCGAGTGCCTGCTCGACGAGGGGGTCGAGGAGGTCGTGTCGATCGGGCGCCGCGCGAGCGGGGTGACCGACCGCAAGTTCCGCGAGGTGCTCACGGACGACCTGTTCGACCTGTCCCCGCTCGCGGCCGAGCTGGCCGGGGTGGACGCGTGCTTCTTCTGCCTCGGCGTGTCGTCGACGGGCATGAACGAGGACGACTACCGCGAGGTCACCTACGACATCACCATGGCAGCCGCGGCCGCTGTCGCGGCGCAGAACCCGAAGGCGGTGTTCGTGTACGTGTCGGGAGCGGGTGCCGACGCCGACAGCCGCACCATGTGGGCGCGGGTGCGCGGCGAGACGGAGAACGCGCTGTTCGCGACGTCCCTCGACGCGTACGTGCTGCGGCCGGGCTTCATCCAGTCGCGGCACGGCGCCCGGTCCAGGACGCTGCTGTACCGGGTGGCGTACCCGGTGTTCGCGCTGCTGTTCCCGCTGCTGCGGCGGGTGGCGCCGAAGTACGTGTCGTCGACCGAGCAGATCGGGCTGGCCATGCTCGGCATCGCCCGCCACGGCGCGCCGGAACGCGTCCTGTACAGCGACGCGTTCAACGCCATCACCCCATAGCCGGCAGGAACCCGCGGGCCTGCTCGTGGCTGAGCCCGGTGGCCTGCAACAGGTCGACGGCGATCGACCGGAACTGCGCGGTGACGACGGTCGCGGAGAACCCGGTGTGCTCGATCCCGCCCGCGTCGATGATCGTCACCGCGGCCTTGACCCGTTCCCGCACGTCACCGAGGTCACCGTCGGTACCCAGCGCGTCGGCCAACGCTGCGGCGGCCTCCGCGAGCCGCCGCAGCGCGACGGGCAACGTCTGGGGGAACGTCTCGTCGTCGGTGAGCGCCGTCCGCGTCCGCCGCAGGAGGACCCGGCTGTTGCGCAGGGCCAGGTCGACGGGTTCGGTGGCCCGCGTGTACCGCTCGATCATGGTGCGCTGCCGCCGGTGCAGTGGCGAGATGGCGGCGATCTCCCGCGCGGCCCGCAACGCGTCACGGTAGTCGTCACCGGCCTTCTGGGTACGGGCGCGGCGCAGGGCCTCCTGCGCGACCTCCCGATCCCGGTGGTCGATGGCGTCCGCGGTGGCGGTGAGCGCGGCGGCCAGCTCCCCGAGCAGCTCTTGGCCCCGCCGCCGCACGATCTCGGGTGGGTCACCGGGCAGGAGCGCGATGGCCGCGAGCCCGAGCAACCCGCCGATCAACGCGTCGAGCATCCGGTCGAGCCCACCGGTGCCACCCGGCGGCAGCAACGTGGCGACCAGGATCGCGGAGGACGCGGCCTGCAACGTGACCAGCGTGCCCCCACCGAGCATGACGGAGATCATCATGGCCAGCCCGAGCACGAGCGCGAGTTGCCACCACCCGGCGCCGATCGCCGAGATCAGCAGGTCCCCGACCCCGATCCCGACACTGACCCCGACGACGAGTTCGACCACCCGCCGCAACCGCTGCTGCCCGAACCCGACCCCGATGCAGATGACCACGGCGATGGGCGCGAAGAACGGCCGCGCGTGCCCGAACACCTCGGTCGCGACGAGCCACGCGAGCGCGGCGGCGACCGAACACTGCAGGATGGGCAGCCCCATCAGCCGCAGCGCATGCCCACGCCGCCGAACCGTCGCCCACATCCGAGCCCTGCTCACCCGCACGGCGATCACGCTATTGGACACACCGGCCAAACGCACACAACCGCGGTGCCGTACCCCGCCAAGGCGCCCTGACCAGCGCAAACGTGGCTCGCGCGGCCCAGCGCAGTAACGAAACCCCACCATCCCGGCGGGAGGAGCCACCGGAGGCAGAGCCCGTCCGGCGAGGACGAACACCTCGTGGAGAAACCGGCCGGACCACGATCAGCTCGCGCGCGCGTTACCCAACCCCCACCCATCCCGGGGGCGTCCCGCCTTGCCATTCTATCGGCTGGTACCGACCTCCAGGCCGTTGTCGATCTTGCCTGTGGATAACTCGGGTGGCTGTGGACAAGTCCGCTCGGCGCACTGCTGCCCTTCAGATCAGTCCATTCAGGACGAGCGAGCGCGGTCGCCGCACAGGCTCCCGTAAGGCGCAACCGCCACGCGCGGTGATCGGGAGGGGTTTCGGTTACCGCTCGTTCGGGTAGTACCTGGGTGGTTGCGGTCACGCAGCAGGATCGGTCACGAGAGGTCGCTCCCCATGAACCAGCCAGTGGATCCGGACAGAACTCGCCTCGATCTGAATCCGGCCGACCCCCCGTCCGCGGTTGCCCAACCAGTCGCCGCGGAGGAGATCGCCGATGCCGATCACTCGCGCCGGCGCACGGTCAACGTGGTGTGCACGATCATCAACGCCGTGTGCGCCATCTTCGCCGTCGTACTCGCTCTGCACATCATTCTCGTGATCGGCGAGGCCAACCAGGGCAACGGGTTCGCGGCGCTCATCAACGACTGGTCGAGCGCGGTGTCGCTCGGTCTGCGTGATCTGTTCGTGCCGGAGAACCTGAAGGTGCGCACGTTCCTGAACGACGGCCTCGCCGCCATCGCGTGGCTCGTCATCGGCGGGCTGCTCACCTACCTGATCCGCAGGCTCGCACTGCCAGGGCCGCGGCGCGTGCAGCGGCGCTACCTCGTGCGCTGACGTCCGCTGAGGACGGAGGCGGCGGACCGGAGATCGGCCACCAGGTCCCGGTACGCCGCCTCGCGGTCGTCCGACCGCAGCACCGACGACGGGTGCACGGTCGCGACCGCGCGCTCGGCGCGGTCCGGCAGTTCGACGACCTTGCCGCGCTCCTGCGTGACCTTGAACGTGGTGCCCAGCAACGACTGCGCCGCCGTCGCGCCGAGGAGCACCACCAGGTCCGGCCGCACCGTGTCCAGCTCGGCGATGAGCCACGGCCGGCACGCGACGACCTCGGTCCGCCCGGGCTTCTGGTGGATCCGCCGCTTGCCGCGCTCGGCGGGCTTGTACTTGAAGTGCTTGACCGCGTTGGTGACGTACACCTGCGTCCGGTCGATGCCCGCTTCGACGAGCGCCTTGTCGAGCAGCTTCCCGGCGGGCCCCACGAACGGGTGCCCCTGACGGTCCTCCTGATCGCCCGGTACCTCGCCGACGACCAGCACGGCCGCGTCCGCGGGTCCTTCGCCGAACACCGCCTGCGTCGCGTTCTTGTACAGGTCGCAGCCCCGGCAGTCGTGCACGGCCTTCCGCAGCTGCTGGATGCCCGCCTTGTCCGGTACGTACTCCTCTGCGCCCATGCCGACGGCTACCCGCGACGCGGCCGGCGAAAACTCAGTGCGCGACGATGGTGAGCACCAACGCGACCGCGGCGGGCAACGCCTGCACGACGATGATCCGCTTGTTCGCGGTGGCCGCGCCGTAGAGCCCGGCGATGATCACGCATGCCAGGAAGAACACGGTCACCGGGAAGCCGACCGCGCCACCCGCGACGATGCCGAAGACCAGGCCCGCGGCCAGGAACCCGTTGTAGAGGCCCTGGTTCGCGGCGAGCACCGCGGTCTCCTCGGCGAACTCCGGCGTCGTGCCGAAGGCCTTGCGCACCCTCGGGGTGCGCCACAGGAACATCTCGAGCACGAGGATGTACACGTGGATCAGCGCCACGAGGGCGACAAAGATCTTGGCGACGACGTCCATCGCCGAAGCCTAGTGTGGCGCGCTCGTGTCCTCCTCGTCGTGGTGCACCGGGATGCGCAGCGGCCGCAGCCGCACCCACACCACGAACAGCAGCGTCACGACGATCAGCGCGAGCCCGGTCCACAGGTTGATGTTCACACCGGCCGACTTGTCGATCTCGTCGGCGGAGGTGACGAACAGCCCGAGCACCGTCAGGACGATGCCGTAGACCCCGGTCAGCACGGCGATGATCAGCCGGATGTCGAAGGCGGACGTGCGTGTTTCCGTACTCATCGGCCCTCTCTCAGAAGATGAAGTTCAGCACGATCGTGATGACCAGGACGATGCCGGCGAGCAGGCCGGGTTTGCGGTACCAGCCGGCGTCCTCTCCGGTGGTTTCGTGCGTGCGCGTCTCCTTGGGTGTGAGCGAGTAGACGAGACCGGCCAGCTCCGACGCCGGCTTCGGTTGGGTCACCATCGTCACCGCGACGCTGACCGCGATGTCGACCACGAACGCGGCACCCGCACCGACGAACGCACCACCCTGGCCGGGCAGGTTCCAGACACCGCTCTCGGTCAGGATGAACACGGTGACCGCCGACAGTGTGCCCGCGACGAGACCGGTCCAGCCCGCTGTCGGTGTCATGCGCCGCCAGAACATACCCAGGATGAACGTGGCGAACAGCGGCGCGTTGAAGAACGAGAACAGCTGTTGCAGGTAGTCCATCAGGTTCGCGTAGGAGGAGGCGATGAACGCGGTGCCGATGGCCAGCACGGTCGCGATCGCCGTCACCACCCGGCCGACCGTCAGGTAGTAGCCGTCCGGCCGGTCCTTGCGCAGGTAGGATTGCCAGATGTCGTAGGTGAAGACCGTGTTGAACGAGCTCAGGTTGGCCGCCATGCCCGCCATGAACGACGCGAGCAGACCCGCGATCGCGATGCCGAGCATGCCGTTGGGCAACAGGTCACGCATGAGCAGCAGCAGCGCGTTGTTGAACGTGGCGCCGCTGGGTGCCTCGTCACCGGCCATGAGCGCTGCCTTGTTCTCGCCCTGCAGCTCGGTGACCGCGACACCGGCGATCATGCCGGGGATGATCACGATGAACGGGATCAGCAGCTTCGGGAACGCGCCGATGATCGGCGTGCGGCGGGCCGCGGACATGCTGCGGGCCGCCATCGCGCGCTGCACCTCGACGAAGTTCGTGGTCCAGTAACCGAAGGACAGGACGAACCCGAGACCGAACACGAGGCCGAGCACGGACAGGAAGTTGTCGGTGAAGCCGGTCAGCTGGTTACCCGGCCAGCTGTCGAGCTGCTCGGGCCCGCCCGGGCCCGCGGACACCTTGTCGACGAGCCCCTGCCAGCCACCGACCTTGTACAGGCCGACGATCGTCAGCGGCAGCAGCGCCGCCACGATGACCACGAACTGCAGCACCTCGTTGTAGATCGCCGCGGAGAGCCCGCCAAGCGCGGTGTAGCTGAGCACGATCACCGCCGCGACGATCACCGAGACCCAGATCGGCCAGCCGAGCAACAGGTTCACGACGGAGGCGAGCAGGAAGAGGTTGGCGCCCGCGATCAGCACCTGCGCGACCGCGAAGCTGATGCCGTTCACGAGGTGCGCCGGTTTGCCGAAGCGGCGGAGCATGAACTCCGGGACGCTGCGCACCTTCGAGCCGTAGTAGAACGGCATCATCACGATACCGAGGAACAGCATCGCCGGTACCGCGCCGATCCAGAAATAATGTGCCGTCGGCATGCCGTACTCGGCGCCGTTGGCGGACATGCCCATGACCTCGATCGCACCGAGGTTCGCCGAGATGAAGGCAAGTCCGGTGACCCACGCCGGCAACGACCGCCCGGAGAGGAAGAAGTCGATACTCGACGACACGTGTCGTCTGGCCATGTACCCGATACCGAGCACGAGCGCGAAGTAGACCGCCAGCAGGACGTAGTCGACCGCGTTGGCGTCCAGGCGCAGATCCGCCGCAACCACCTGCAACTCCAGTCACCTCCCAGATTCGCTGTATAAAGCAAACACCACAAGTGATCTCCGCGCTTGACGAGCGAGTCGCCGTGATTCGGCGACGATCGCGGGTCGGTTTGCGACCGTCCGGGCCGGGCGGGGCATGACCGGCGGGACTCGAACCGGAAAGCCGACCGGCTTGCACGGAATGGGCGAAATGAACGCCGTGGCACGGTCCGCCGGGCTCGAACTGGCACGGCGTGGTGCGGCTTGGCGCGGCACCGTTAGCGCCCTGGGCGGTCAGCAAGATCCGACCCGAGCACGACCCGGGCGAGCCCGACGGGATGGGAAATTCGGACGACCCACATGAGCGTCACTGCGCGGCCCGGTACGGCACGGCGCGGCCCGGCAGTCACAGTCCGGCAGTCCGGCGCGGTCTGCCCGGGCGCGGTCGGCTCCATGCATCCTGATCCGCGGGCCCGGTCCAGCCCATCCGGCGCCCCGGCCCCGGCGAGGCCGGACCCGGTGCGGTGCGGGCTCAGTCGGGTAACAAGGGCACTGACAGGCCCGGGTCGCGGCCCAGTAGTACTGCTCGGGTTACCGCGGTTGTTCCGAAGCGGTCTCGTAGGTCGTCCAGGGCTGTGTCCAGTGCGCCTGGGGGGACCTCGTCGAAGGGGAGCATCAGTTGTAGTGCATCCTTGTCGTCCAGGTTGGTCAGTGAGATGCCCACCAGGGTGCAGCCCCGGTCGTAGATCGTTGGCATGGCGGTGCGTAGCAGGGTTCGTGCTGTTGCCAGCAGTACTTCGGTGTCTGTGGTCGGGTGCACCAGCGTGTGGGAGCGGGTCGCTCTGGCGAAGTCGGCGAAACGCAGGCGTAGCACTACTGTTCGGCACGAGCGCTTTGCCTTGCGCATGCGTTTTGCCACTCGGTCGATCAGTTGTGCCAGTGTCGCTTCCAGGTCCTCTGCCGGCCTTGGTCTGCTGCCCAGCGCGCGTTGTGCTCCGATCGACCGTCGTCGTCTGCCTACTCGTACTGGGCGGGGATCCTGGTTGTGCGCCAGCGCGTGCAGGTGCCTGCCCGACGCCCTGCCCAGCATGGCGGTCAGTGTCGACTCGCTCAGCTTCGCGACCTGTCCGACCGTGGTGATGCCGCGGTCGCGCAGTTTCGCGGACGTCACCTTGCCGACGCCCCACAGCCGCTCGACCGGCAGCGGGTGCAGGAACTCCAGTTCCCCGGCCGGCGGCACGACCAGCAGACCGTCCGGCTTCGCTACTGCGCTGGCGACCTTCGCCAGGAACTTCGTGCGTGCCACGCCGACGGTGATCGGGAGCCCCACCCGCTCCAGCACCGCCTTGCGCAACCGCTCGGCGATCACCTCCGGTGGGCCCGCGATCTTGCGCAGGCCGCCCACCTCCAGGAACGCCTCGTCGATCGACAGGCCTTCGACGAGCGGCGTGGTGTCCCGGAACACCTCGAACACGGCCTTGCTCGCCGCCGAGTAGGCCGACATCCTCGGCGGCACCACGATCGCGTGCGGGCACAGCCGTAACGCGCGGCCGCCGCCCATCGCGGTCCGCACCCCGAAGCGCTTCGCCTCGTAGCTCGCTGCCAGCACCACGCCACCGCCCACGATCACCGGGCGGCCGCGCAGCGCGGGGTTGTCCCGCTGTTCGACCGACGCGTAGAACGCGTCCAGGTCCGCGTGGAGGATCGTCGCCGCTGTCACGAACATATGTTCGCATCGACCACCGACAAAAACACGTCCTCGGGGTCGAACGGCGGTGGCTCGATCGGCTGTGGGACGACTCGGGGGTGGTGACGCGGTGAGGAAGATCGCCAGGTCGGGAGTGGGTTTTCGGGGCTTTGCACGGGTAAAGTCGAGCGGTGGACATCGATCCCCGGACCAACGTTGTGGTGTTCCAATTGCGGAAGGGGCAGGAAAAGCACCTCGTCGGGCGGGTGCCCACGCTCGCCGAGGACGGGGTCCGGCAGGCCTGGGACGCCGTTGGGCAGGAACATCAGGCTCGCGCCCGGCACGTCGTGGGTCTGCACACCGAGTGGGAGCCCACCCCCGCCGACGCGGCGTTCATCGCCGCCACCTTTCCCGGGATCACCGCCACCCATCACTTCGTTCGGCCCGGGCCCGAGGGGTGGGATGACGCGCTCGCCGCCGCTCGGATCATCCTGCAAGCCGAGTTGCGGCCCGTGCTCTGGAGCGAGTCGTCTTCCTTGGCTGGTCAGCTCGTGGACATCCCGCACTGGCCCGTCGCGTCCGGACGACTGCATCTCGCGCTTGCCGTTGTCACGCCCTCCGGGACCTACCACGTGACCCACGAACAGCTTGGGGACGCCTCCTTCGACTCGCTCATGGCTGACGTCTGCCGGAATCTCGTCGGGGACCTTGCCATCGACAGCCGCCACGACGGGGTGCTGGTCGTGGACGGGCGGCTTGTTGCCGCCGTCGCTTGTCTGCCCGGGTTCTACCAGCGGGTTTCCGAGCACCTCGGTGCCGAGCGGCTCGTCGTGGGGGTGCTCTCCGCTGATCTCGTCCACGTCGCCGCCGCTGATGGCGAGGCTGCGGACGTTGTCGCTAGAGCGGTCCGGGACGCTGAGACTCCCCCGGCCGAGGTCGTCCCCTGCCTCTTGTCGATCCTCGGGGACCGGATCGAGGTCGTCGGGTCGTGAGCCGGCCAGGGCCGCTGCGGTGGGCGCTCTTCCAGTACGGCGTTCGGCTGCCTGATCGGCATCGGGACTGGGTGCTGCACGACGCCACCAGTCGCAGCTGGCTGGCCCGCGTTCTCATCCGTACGCTCGTCCAGCTCGCGCCCGCCTTCGCCGTGGTGCTCGTCGTTCTCCTCCAGTTCGACGGTGGCTGGGCCATCGCTCTCGGGGCGCTGTTGCTCGGGGTTCTCGTCAGCCTGCGGCTCACCTTGGCCAACGCCGTCGAGAGCGTCGACGCGCGGCTCGTCCGGTACGGGTTCCCCGGCGGGCACGCGTCCGCGGTCCGGAAACGAGCCGATGCGGTCGCGCATGCCGAGGAGGAGAAGCGTTACCGGGACAGGTGGCAGTAACGCTCATTCGGCAGCGAACCACCCGACCGCGTCCACCCGCAGACCGGACGGCACCACCGCACGCAACGCGGCCTCGACCGTCGCCACCTGGTCGGCGCCCAGCGCCCGCACCCACTCCGACCGCAGCTCGTCGAAGATCGCCGCCGAGCGGTTCAGCAGGTCCAGGCCGAGCGGCGTCAGCCGGACCACCTTCGCGCGGGCGTCCGCCTCCGACGCCGCGCGCTCGACATACCCGAGCCGCACCAGCCGGTCCACCGTCTTGCCCGCCGCCTGCTTCGACACGCCGAGCCGCCGCCCCAGCTCCGACGCGGTGACGCCCGCCGGGCCGATGGCCTGCAGCGCGAAACCGTGCGCCGGCCGCGCATCCGCGTGCCCCTGCCGCGCCAGCTCCTCGTGGAGCCGGTCGATCAGCGTGCGGAAGCCGCCGAACAACAGCAGCGGCAGCTCGTAGCCGGGAGGCACGGGGGGCACAAGGGGGTTTGTCAACTTAGACAACCTCGTTTACTATTTGGTCAACAACGTTGTCCATCTTAAGGGGAGACATGTTCGTCGACCACACCGCCGAGACGGCGCCGGAGGCCGCACGCCGCACGCTCGCCGCCACGGAGAAGAAGTTCGGCTACCTGCCCGCCGCCGTCGCGCGCCTCGCCGAGGCACCGCAGCTGCTCGACGGGTTCCTCAAGCTCAGCGCCATGTTCGACACCACGAGCCTCGATCCGGTCGCCCGCGAGACCGTGATCATGACGATGGCGACCCACCACGGCTGCCACGTCTGCGTGGCGATGCACACCGCGGCGCTGCAGCGGCTCGGCGCGGACCCCGCCCTTGTCACGGCGCTGCGGGAGGACAAACCGCTGCCGGACGAACGGTTGCGGGCCCTGCGGGACTTCACGCTGACCGCGCTGGCCACGAGCGGCGAGGTGCCGGACGCCGACCTGGCCGCGTTCGTCGCGGCGGGCTACACCACGAGACAGGCGCTCGAGGTGGTGCTGGGCATCGGCGCCTACACGCTGTCGACGTTCGCGAACCGCCTCACCCGCGCGCCACTCGACGAGCCGATGACCCCGTTCGCCTGGGCGCCTGCCACGTGAACACCACCATCGGGTAGTACTCCACGGAGAACTCGCACTCCTGCCGCCACCCTTCCTGCCGGTACAGGATGGCGGCCGGCGCCTCCGGATGGGTCGCGAGCCAGGCGGCGGGCCACTCCTCGACGTAGCGGGTGAGCAGTGCGCGGCCGATGCCACGCCGCTGGTAGCTGGGCTCGACCATCAGCTCGGCCACGACCAGCGCGGGCGCGACGAGCCTGCGGGCGATGTCCGGGGTGACGGCGGCGGCCAGCGCGTCGTCGAACGGTGAGCCGCTCGCGAGCTCCGGGCCCGCGGGCCAGCCGTAGATGACACCGACGAGCTCGTCCACGTCGGCCACGACGACCCCGCCCGCGCCGCTGTTGGACAGGTGCCGGTCGAGCCTGCCCTGGAAGGCCGCCAGCCGTTCCTCCGACTCGTGCCACGGCGGCGCGGAGAAGCACTTCCGGTAGAGGCGTTCGAGCTGATCGCGGTAGGCGGCCAACTCGAACGCGCCCACGGAACGGACGGCGATGTCACGGCTCACACCCGCAGGTTAACGCGGACTCAGTCGTCGTCGCGGTCCCCGCCGTGGTCGTCATACCTGTCGTCATACCTGTCGTCATCGCCACCGTGGCGGTCGTCGTCGTCCCTGCCGCCGTCCTTGTCGTCCTGGTCGATGCGAGTGACGTCACCGGTGGCGGCGTCGACGCGGACGTCGTAGGTGATCCCGTCGCGTGCGGTGAGCTCGACCTTCCACTCGAGCCTGCCGTGCTCGACCTCACGCTCGATCTCGTGGACCGTGCCGCCCATGCGCTCCTGCACGAGGCGGGCCGCGTCGGCGGCGGACAACTGGCCGGGCGCCGGGGCACCGCCGGCGGAAGAAGTGGGCGAAGGCGACGAGGTCGACGAGGTCGCTGAAGGCGACGAGGGCGACGTCGAGTCCGACGTGCTCGATGTCGGTGTGCTGGTCGAGGTCGGTGTGGTCGTCGCGGTCGGCGACGGCTGGTCGTTCGACGTGAGGGCGAACGCGGTGCCCGCGGTGACGGCCAGCGCGCCCGCCACGACCGCACCGACGAGCAGCTTCCTGGTCATGCCGGTTCCTTCCGTTGCTGTTTCAGGTATCTGCAACGGTGCCGCCGCGCGGCCTATGGGCGCGCTTCCCGACGGTTAACGCGGGCCTAAGAGTTCGACGACCACGCGCAGGCCGCCCGTGCCGGCGCGGTCGAACCGCACCGTGCCGCCGGTCCGTTCCGCCGCGCGCCGCACGATGTCGAGACCGAGGCCACTGGAGCCGGAACCGCTGACCCCGCGCAGCAACGCGTCACCACCGGGCAGGCCGGGGCCCGCGTCCTCGACGGTGAGCACCGCCCCGGCCGGCCGCGCGGCGAGCGCGACCCGGAACGCCGTGCCGTGCGGGGTGTGCGCGAAGACGTTGCCCAGCAGGGCATCCACGCACGCCTCCAGGTCGGTGCGCGGCAGCGCGACCGGCAGCGGTCCTGCCGCGACGTCGACGGTCAGGTCGCGTTCGGTGTCCTCGGCGAGCACCGCCCAGAACGCGACCCGGTCGGTGACGACCTCGGCCGCGTCGGCCACGGCCGGTGGGTCGCCGCGCCGGCGGGCCTGGTGGATGACGTCGGTGACCACCCGGTTGACGGCGTCGACGCGTGCGCCGATGCGTTCCGCCGCCTCGGGATCGCCCAGCGCGTCGGCCTCCATCTTCAGCGAGGTCAGCGGGGTGCGGACGCGGTGGGACAGGTCGGCGATCGTCTCGCGTTCCTCGCGCAGCAGACCGTCGATGCGGCCCGCCAGCCCGTTGAGGGCGGTCGCGACGACACCCAGTTCGCCGGGGGCGGACGTGTCGGCCCTGGCGGCCAGCTCACCGCGGCCGAGCCGGTGCGACACCGCCGCGAGGTCCACTGTGGACCGGACGAACGTGCGGGCGAGCCGGTCCGCGACGAGCAGGCTCACGAGCAGCAGCGCCACGCCTAGCGCGCCGAGCAGCAGCCACGCGCGCGGCACCCCGGCCGCCAGTTCGGTGTCGGACACGAACGTGCGGATCACGGCGGTCGGCCCGTCGCTCCGGTCGACGGCGAACACGATCTCGCGGCCGCCCGCCACCGCACCGGACTGGCTGACGCCGCTTTCGGCGAGCGTGACCAGCGGCGACCGGGAGGCGGGCGCGCCGAGCACCTCCCCGTCGACGAACACGGACACGTCGTAGGCGGAGCTCGAGTCGACCTCCCGGACGCTCGCGGCGAGCGCCTGCCGGTCGGTGGTGGCGACGAACGAGGTCATGGCCTGCGCCTCGACGGTGGCGCGCTGGACGGCCCGGTCGGCGGCGACGTTCTTCACCAGCAACGCCAGCGGCACGAGGAACGCGACCAGCACGAGTGTGGTGGTGGCCGCGACCAGCAGCAGCACACGGCGCCGCACGTCACGCCTCCGGGGCCGCGAGCCGGACGCCGACGCCGCGGACCGCGTGCAGGTAGCGGGGCTGCTGCGCGGTCTCGCCGAGCTTGCGGCGCAGCCAGGACAGGTGGACGTCGACGGTCTTGTCGGCCCCGCCGTAGGGCAGCTGCCAGACCTCGGTGAGCAGCTCGCGCTTCGAGACCACCTCGCCCGCGCGCACGGCCAGGTAGTGCAACAGGTCGAACTCGCGCGGTGTCAGCTCCAGCACCTGCTCGCCCAGCGCCGCGCGGCGGGCACGCGGGTCGACGGTCAGGCCGCCGACGGTGACGGACGCGTCGGCCTGCTCCTCACCGCCGCGCCGCAGCACCGCGCGGATGCGGGCGTCGAGCTGGGCGACGCCGAACGGCTTCACCACGTAGTCGTCGGCACCCGCGTCGAGGACGGCGACGATCTCGGCCTCGTCGTCGCGAGCGGTCGCCACGACGACGGGGACGTCGGACACGCCACGCAGCATCCGCAGCACGGCTTTGCCGTCCAGATCGGGCAGGCCGAGGTCGAGCACGACGACGTCCGGGCGGGCGCTCACCGCCTGTTCGAGCCCGGCCATCGCGGTCGGCGCCGAGACCACCGCGTGCCCGCGGTCGGTGAGCCCGCGGATGATCGACGAGCGGATCGTCGCGTCGTCCTCGACGACGAGTACCTGGGCCATGGGTGCGACCGTAGCCGGTGCCAGGGGCGGAGTCCTGGGCGATAGGGACGCGTTAGGAGTGTCTTAACCATCGGCTGGGCATACTGGCCGGCATGCGTCTGACGACCGGGTTCGCCCTGTGGGTGGTGGCCGCCGTGGCCGCGACCGCGGTCGGGCTGGTCGCCGTGTCCGCGATCGGCACCGACATCTTCGGCGCCGGGCAGGACCCGCTCAGCCAGTCCGAAGTGGATGATCTGCTGGCGAGCAGGCCGTCGTCGCCACCGGCGGCCACCACGTCGTCGACACCCCCGCCGCCGGAGGAGAAGACGACCAAGACCGAGGGCGGCACGGTGATCGCCCGCTGCGAGGGCGCGCTCGTGCGGATCATGTCGGCGAGTCCCGCGCAGGGCTTCCGGGTCGATCCGGACGACGACGAGGTGGACGACCACCCTTCGGTGAAGTTCCAGTCCGGTGAGCGGGAGATCGAGGTGCGGCTGCGGTGCGTCGACGGCACCCCGTCCGCCGAGATCCGCTACGACGACTGACCCGGCTGGTTACTTGAGGCCGGCGTTCGCCTCGAGGCGGTCGAGGCGCTGCAGCACCGGCTCCAGCAGTTGGCCCATCGCCGCGGCCAGTCCGCCCTCGTTGGCACGCAGGTGCACGTAACCCGCCAGTGCCGCCATCACCACCTGCCGCACCTGGCGTGGTTCCGCACCGAGGCCGCGCAACACCTGCCCCGCCGTGCCCTCCGGTTCCGCCACCAGACCGAGCAGCAGGTGTTCGCAGCCGACGTAGTTGTGGCCCAGCGTCAGGGCCTCCATCACGGTCAACTCCAGTGCGTTCGCCGCGGTCGCGCTCATCCGCGTCGCGGTTCCCTCTTCGGCGGCCGGCAGTGCGCCGGCCACCGCCGCCGGGTCGATGTCGATCGAGCGCAGCACGTGCAGAGCCAGGTTCGTGCCCTCGTCGAGCATGGCGCGCAGCAGGTCACGCGTGCCCACCTCACCCGACGCCGACGCGATCGCCGCCTTCAGCACGTCCTTCGCGCGCTGGGTGAACGACGTCAGGCTCGCGGTCGGGTCGGCGGCGGTCAGGTCGCCGATGGCGCGGATCGCGGTCACGCGTTTGACCGACTGCTCCAGCGCGCGCTGGCAGATGGCCGAGACCGGGAGGCCGGTGTCCTTCACGGTCTCGGCCAGGTCGTCGGGGAGGTACACGTTTATCTTCGGCATGACCCCATATATACCCCCCTCGGGGGTTACACGACAACGTCCAGGCGTCAGCCGGTTCTCCTGGCGACCCACGCCTCGTACTCGGTGTTGTCCGGCGGCGTGGCGGAGATGACGCCGTCGAGGAGGGTGCGTGCGGTGGCGAGGCCGTCGATCGACATCGTGATGCGGGCGCGTTCCTTCTGGAGGTGCGGCAGCAGTTCGGGACACCCGGGCGCGAGCCCCTCGCCGGTGTCGACCATGCAGGGCAGGACCTCTTTGATGAACGCGGTGTTCAACCCGGCGGCCAGCAGCGTCTGCACGTGCCGCACGACGTCCACATCGGACTCGGCGTAGATCCGGTAGCCGGCGGGGGTGCGGGACGGCGACAGCAGACCCTGCGCCTCGTAGTAGCGCAGCGACCGCTCGCTGGCCCCGGTCCGCTTCGCGAGCTCCCCGATCCGCATGACTTGACCTTAACACCGGTGTCAGGCTTTACCGTCGCGCTCATGACCGAAGCAGTGACAGTTCTGGGCCTCGGCCCGATGGGATACGCCCTGGCCGCGGCGTTCGCACAGGCGGGCCACCCCACCACGACGTGGAACCGGACGACGACCCGGCCGACCCCGCACGGCACCACCCGGGCCGCGTCGGTGGCGGAGGCGGTGGCGGCGAGCCCGCTCACCGTGGTGTGCCTGATCGACTACGACGCCACGCGCGCGGTGCTGGCGCAGGCCGAGGACAAGCTGAAGGGCCGCCACCTGGTCGTCCTGACCAGCGGCTCCCCCGAGTCGGCGCGCGAGCTGGCGGCATGGGCGGCCGATCACGGCATCACCTACACCGACGGCGCGATCATGACGCCGACCGAGTCCATCGGCACCGACGCGGCCACGATCCTCCACAGTGGACACGAGGTCGACCTGGCCGCACTCGGCGGCACACAGCGGTTCCTCGGCGAGGACCCCGGCCGGGCCGCGGGATACGACGTCGCACTGCTGGACCTGTTCTGGACCTCTGTGGCGGGTGTGATCCACTCGTTCGCCATGGCACGCGCCGAGAACATCACCCCGGCGGAACTCGCCCCGTTCGCCAACGGCATCGGCACGCTGATCCCGTGGGTGGTCGACGAGATCGCCGGCCGCCTGGAGACGGACCAGCACGGCGACGGCTCGTCGAACATCAGCTCCGCGGCGGCAGGCATGGCCCACATCATCGAGACCGCGGCGGCGCACGAGATCGACGCGAGCGTCCTGCGCGCCGTGCACGCACTGGCCACGCGCGCCATCGACGCGGGTCACGGCGCCGACGACGTGTCCCGGCTGACACGGGAACTGGAGCGCACGTCGGGTTCCTGACCCATGGCCCCACCGGGTTAGGGTGACCTAACACCTGGAGGGGGATCATGACAGCACTCACGGGCGGGCAACTGCTCCGCCGTTCGTTCCGACGGCACCGGGGCAGGCTGACCGCGACGACAGCCCTCCTCTGCGGGCACCAGGCGGCGGAAACCCTGGTCCCGGTGCTGATCGGCGTGACGATCGACCAGGCCGTGAGCACCGGTGACACCACGCGGATCCTGCTGTGGCTCGGAGTGCTGGCCGCACTGTTCACCAGTCTCACGCTGTGCTGGCGGTTCGGGGCACGGCTCGGTGTGGTGGCACAGCAACGGGAAACCCACCAGCTCCGCATCGAGGTGGTGTCGCGGGTGCTGGACCCGCGCGGCCACCGCACCGGCCGGCGCGCGGGCGAGATCATGCAGGTCGCGACGTCCGACGCCGAACGCGCCATGTACGCCATGCACGCGCTCACGCTGGTGCCTGCCGCGGCGACCGCGCTGGCCGTCGCCGCGGTCGTACTGCTCACGATCCACGTCCCGCTCGGGCTCGCCGTGCTCATCGGGGTGCCGGTGCTGGTCGCGGTGCTGCAGGTGCTCGGACCGCTGCTCACCCGCCGCGCCACCGCCGCGCAGGAGGCGGCCGGCCACACCACCGCGCTCGCGACCGACCTCGTGCGCGGGGTGCGTGCGCTGCGGGGCATCGGCGCGCAGGACAGCGCCGCCGCCTCGTACCGCCGCTCCAGCCGCGCCACGCTGGGGGCGAGCCTGCGTGCCGCCACCACCAACGGCGTCTACCAGGGCACGTCGGCCGCGGTCAGCGGGCTGTTCCTCGCCGCGGTCGCGGGGTTCGCGGGCTGGCTGGCGGTCGACGGGACGCTCACGATCGGTGAGCTGATCACGGTCGTCGGGCTCGCGCAGTTCATCGCAGAGCCGGTGCGCCTCTTCGCCATCGCGGGCCAGATGCTCGCGAACGCCCGCGCGTCGGCGAACCGGGTGGCCGACCTGCTGTCCGCGCCGACGGTCCTGACGCCGGGCACGCGCACCGGACCGCTCCCCGACCGCGGCGTCACCCTCCGCGGCGTCACCTACCGCACGCTGACCGGCCTCGACCTCACGGTCGGACCAGGCGAGACGGTCGGCGTCGTCGGCTACGAGCAACGCGACTGCGACGCGCTCGTCGAGCTGTTGTCCGGCGCGGTGCCGCCGGAGGATTACGAGGGCACGATCACGGTCGGCGGGGTGCCCGCGCCGGAGCTGGACCTCGCCACCGGACGGCGCGAAGTGCTGGTCGAACACCACGACGTGGCCTTGTTCGAGGGCACGCTGCGCACGAACCTCATGGTCGAGGACCCGGCGCCCGCGCTGCGGGCGGCCGCTGCGGAGGACATCGTGGCCGCGCACCCCGACGGGCTCGACCACCCCGTCGCCGACCGCGGCACCACGCTGTCCGGCGGGCAGCGGCAACGCATCGGGCTCGCCCGCGCGCTCGCCGCGGACCCGCCGGTGCTGGTGCTGCGCGACCCGACCACGGCCGTCGACGCCATGACCGAGGAGCGGATCGCCCACGGGATCGCGGAGCTGCGCCGGGACGCGAGCACGGTGGTGATCACGTCGAGCCCCGCGCTGCTCGCCGTCGCCGACCGGGTGGTGGTGATCGCCGACGGCCACGTCATCGCGTCCGGCACGCACACCGAGCTGTCCGAAGTGGACGCTCGCTACCAGGAGGCCGTGCTGCGGTGAACGGAGCTTGCGGAGTGAACCAGACATTGCGGGGCGGCCGCGAGCGGCGGCTCGGAGCCTGCGAGGAGCGGTCGTGAGCGAGCTTCTCCCGATCGCTTCCGCGCGGCGGACCGCCGCCGCGCTGTGGACCGAGGTCCGCGCTCTTCCTGTGCTGGGCGTCCTCACCGCGGTCGCCGCCGTCACCGCGAGTGCCGCCGGGCTCGTCGCGCCCTGGGTGCTCGGCCTGCTCGTCGACGACATCTCGGCGGGCGCGGACCGCGGCGACGTGCTGACCTACGCCGCGGTCATCGGCGGCGCTGCACTGCTGGCCGGGGTGCTGACCGGCCTGTCCGCGGTCCTGATCTCCCGGCTCGGCGAGACGGTCCTCGCGCGGCTGCGGGAACGGGTCCTCGACCGCACGCTGCACCTGCCCGCGCCGACGCTCGACAAGGTCAAGTCCGGTGACCTGCTGTCGCGCGTCGGCGACGACGTGTCGGTGGTGACGACCGCGATCAGCCAGACCGGGCCGACGCTCGCGGCCGCGCTGCTGACCGTCGTGCTCACCGGCGGCGGCATGTTCGCGCTCGACTGGCGCCTCGGCCTCGCCGGGCTGGCGGCCGCACCGTTCTACGTGCTCGCGGTCCGCTGGTACCTGCCGCGCTCGGGTCCCTTCTACGCCAAGGAAAGGGTCGCGATCGGCGACCGCGCACAGGCCATGGTGTCCGCGCTGCAGTCGGCGCCGACCGTGCGCGCCTACCGGCTCGAGGCCGGTCACACGGCCGCGATCAACGACCGCTCCCGCGCCGCGATGGACCTGTCGATCGGGGTGTTCCGGCTGTTCACACGGCTGGTCGCACGGATGAACCGGGCCGAGTTCGTCGGCCTCGGCGTGATCCTCGCGACCGGGTTCCTGCTGGTGCGCGAGGACCTGGTGACGGTGGGCGCGGTGACCGCGGCGGCGCTGTACTTCCACCGGCTGTTCAACCCGGTCGGCGCGCTGATCATGGAGTTCGACGAGGTGCAGGCCGCGGGTGCGAGCCTCGCGCGGCTCGTCGGGGTGGCGGACCTCGACCGTCCCACCGGACCGGCTGAGGTCCGGGAGCCCGCCGACGGCACGCTCGCGCTGACCGGGATCGCCCACCGCTACGAGGAACCGCTCGTGCTGGACGACGTGTCGACGACCGTGCCCGCCGGGACGCGGCTCGCGGTCGTGGGTGCGAGCGGTGCGGGCAAGACGACGCTCGCCGGGATCGCGGCCGGGTTGCTGGAGCAGGAACGCGGCACGGTCGTGCTCGGCGGGGTGCCGATCGGTGAGCTGGACCGGGCGCGGCACGTCGCGATGCTGAGCCAGGAGGTGCACGTGTTCTCCGGGCCGCTGATCGAGGACCTGCGGCTCGCGAAACCGGACGCGACCGAGGAGGAGGTCTGGGCGGCGCTCGCGGTGGTGGGCGCGGACGGCTGGGCGCGGGCACTGGAGTCCGGTGTGGACACCGTGGTCGGGGAGAGCGCGCACGCGCTCACCGCCGCGCAGGCGCAGCAGGTGGCGCTGGCGCGGCTCGTGCTGGCCGACCCGACGGTCGCGATCCTCGACGAGGCCACCGCGGAGGCGGGCAGCGCGGGTGCGCGTGACCTGGAGCGGGCCGCGCTCGCGGCCACCGAGGGCCGCACGACGGTGATCGTGGCGCACCGGCTGACGCAGGCGGTGATGGCGGACCGGATACTGGTGCTGGACCACGGGAAGGTGGTCGAGAGCGGCACCCACGACGAGTTGGTCGCCGCAGGCGGGCGTTACGCTGAGCTGTGGCGCTCGTGGCATGTTGCCGACCTGGGGGTACAGCGGTAGCTTGACCGCGTTGAATGCGCTTACATCCGGGAGCGGAGCGACGGAGCGCGAAGCGACCCATTGAACACCGGAGGGTTCCGCCGTGGGGGCACCGACTGTGTACGACGTCGCCGAGAAGGCGAACGTCTCGATCGCGACCGTGTCCCGCGTGTACCGCAACCCGGAGACGGTCCGTGAGCAGACGCGGGACCGGGTGCTCGCGGCGGCACGCGAGCTGGGTTACGTGCCGAGCGGCAACGCCCGCGGTCTCGCCTCCCGCAGCACCGGTGTGCTCGGCCTGTGCTTCCCGGACTACGCGGACCCCGAGCTCGAGGACGACGACTCCGAGCAGACCCTGTACGCCGACGAGATCACCCGGGGCATGGAGCGGGCGGCGCGGCGGCACGGGTACGCGCTGCTGATCGCGGCGTCGCTGGAGGGTGGCCCGGAGAGCCTCGTCGCGTCGGTGGCCGGTCGGGTCGACGGGTTCGCGGTGCTGGCGAGGACCGTCGCCACCGAGGACCTGGAGCTGATGTCGCGACGGCTGCCGGTCGTGATGATCGCCGGACCGCGCGAGATCGACCACCTCGACCACCTCGAGGTCGCGAACCGCGACGGCGAGTTCGCGCTGACCACGCACCTGATCGCCGACCACGGCCTGCGCAGGCTGGCGTTCGTCGCGGGCGGCGAGGACTCCCCCGACGCGCAGGCCCGGTTCGCCGGGTTCCAGCAGGCGCTGCGCGCCGCGGACCTGCCGGTGCCGTCCGAGCCCGACGCGCGCGGCGACTTCACGCAGGCCGGTGGCCGCGAGGCCGCGCGCCGCCTGCTGGAGCGGGGCACCCAGCCGCAGGCGATGGTGTTCGCGAACGACCAGATGGCGATCGGCGGGCTGGAAACGCTGGAGCGCCGCGGCGTGCGCGTCCCGGCGGACATGGCGGTCGTCGGGTTCGACGGCATCCCGCTCGGCCGGGTCGTCCGCCCGAGCCTCACGACGGTCACCCAGCCGATGCGCCGCCTCGGCGAGACGGCCGTCGACCTGCTGGTCGAGCGCCTGGCCGACCCGGACCGCGAGCCGCGCTCGGAGATGCTCCCGGTCACGCAGACCCGCCGCGCGAGCTGTGGCTGCCCGGAGCCCCCACCTCGCTGATCACCCGTTCTCTCTTGCGACGGCCCTGCGACCCACCTAGTGTATGCGCTTACAGACAGCGCTTACATCGCCAAGGGGGCCGAGCGTGACCGACACGACCGCACGTCAGGACTGGGAGCAGCGCATCGGCCTGCCCAGCGACATACCCGCCGGCCAGCCGCTGACCGGCATCGGCGAGCTGCCGCCGCCGTCGGGGCTCACGGCCACCCCGGGCACCGCGCTCGTGCACCTCGACTGGACGCCGGTCGATGGCTCGCTCGGCTACCTCGTGCACCGCGCCACCAGCGCGGACGGTCCGTTCACGCCGCTCGACCACCTCGGCGGCGACGTGCTCGCGGTCCCCGGCCCGCCCTACGCCGACACCATGGTCGAACCGGGCCGGACCTACCACTACAAGGTCGCGACCTGGAGCGACAGCGGCGCCGGCGCGCTGTCGGACGGCGTGTCGGCGGCACCTGGTGGCGGCACGGGCGCGGTGTCCGTCGCCGTCGACGCCACCGCGACGCCCACACCGCTGCCGGACGTGTGGCGGCGCATGATCGGCGCCGAGCACTTCTCGCTCCTGATCTGGGACAAGCCCGGCGCTGGTGGGTCGGACGTCGCCGCCGAGTACGCCGAGGCGCTGCGGATCATGAAGGACGAGCTGGGGGTGCGGTCCGTCCGCGCGCACGGCACGTTCCTGCCCGAGACCGTCACGGTCAACGCCGACGGCGGCTTCGACTTCGCCGGGCTGGACGAGGTGTACGACCGCTTCCTCGCCACCGGGCTGAAGCCGGTGGTCGAGTTGTCCTTCATCCCCAAGGAACTCACCGCCGACCCGGACTACACGGTCTTCGAGTACCACGCGCAGGTGTCCGTGCCGCGCGAGTGGGAGCGCTGGGGTGACCTCGTGCGCGCGCTGACCGAACACCTCCGCGAGCGCTACGGCGCCGACGAAGTCGCGACCTGGGAGTTCGAGGTCTGGAACGAGGCCAACCTCGAGGTGTTCTGGAACGGCACGCAGGACGACTACCACCGGCTGTACGAGATCGCCGTGCGTGAGATCAAGGCGGTCGACGAGCGCATCCGCGTCGGCGGCCCGTCGTCGGCGGCCGCGGGCTGGGTCGGGGCGCTGCTGGAGTACTGCCGCGAGCACGACGTGCCGGTCGACTTCGTCTCCACCCACACCTACGGCAACGCGCCGCTGGACATGCGGCCGCTGACCAGGTCGTTCGCGCAGGCGACCGGCAAGGCCGAGCCGGAGATCCTGTGGACCGAGTGGGGTGTCACACCGACGCACTTCCACCGCGTCAGCGACTCGGTGTTCTCCGCGCCGTTCGTGTTGCACGGCATGAAGAGCGCGCTCGCGTCGACCGACTGCCTCGCGTACTGGGTGTGCTCGGACCAGTTCGAGGAGCTGGGCTGGCCGCCCCGGTTGCTGCACGGCGGGTTCGGCCTGCTGACCGTCGGCAACCTGCGCAAGCCGCGGTTCTGGGCGCTGTACCTGCTGTCGCGGCTGGCGGGCGGCCGGATTCCGGCGACCTGCACCGGTGACGGCGGCGAGTCGCTCGTCGAGGCACTCGCGACGCGGACGGACGACAGCGTGGATGTGCTGGTGTGGAACGGAACCCTCGACCAGTCCAAGATAGACGGTGCGGCGGACCTGGCGCGGGAGGTGACGGTGACGGTGTCCGGTCTCGCGCCCGGCACGTACGCGGTCGAGTCGGCGCGGGTGGACGAGGAACACGCGAACATCGGCCGCGTGTGGCGCGAACTCTCCGACGCCGACTGGCCGACCGCTGAGCAGTGGGCCACGTTGCGATCCTCCGACACGCTCCCGATCGAGTACCTTGCGAAGGTGGTGGTCGGCGACGACGGTGTCGCGTCGGTCACCGTGGAGCTGCCCATGCCCGGGATCCGGTCACTGCGCCTGACCCGGTAGCGAAGCGAGGAGTGTTCATGGCCGTACCGGCTTGGTTGCCCGATGCCGTGCTGTACCAGATCTACCCGCAGAGCTACGCCGACAGCAACGGCGACGGCATCGGTGACCTGAACGGCATCGAGTCCAAACTGGACTATCTGGCCTGGCTGGGAGTGAACACGGTCTGGCTCAACCCGTGCTTCGCCTCCCCGATGCGTGACGCGGGCTACGACGTGGCCGACTACTACGCGATCGACCCGCGCTACGGCAGCCGCGACGACCTGGCGAAGCTCGTGGACTCCGCGGGCCGCAAGGGAATCCGGGTGCTGCTGGACCTGGTGGCCGGGCACACGTCCGATCAGCACGAGTGGTTCGTCCGGTCGGCGGACGACCCGTCGGACGACCGCTATGTCTGGGCGGACCGGCAGGCGCCGGGCTTCCAGCCGTCGCCGGGCCGGCGCGAGGGGTTCTACCTGCCGAACTTCTTCCCGGTGCAGCCGGCCCTGAACTTCGGGTACGGGCGGATGGACCCGGCAGAGCCGTGGCGGCAGCCGGTCGACGCCCCGGGACCGAGGGAGAACCGCCAGGCCCTGCGCGACATCATGGACTACTGGCTGCGGACCGGGGTCGCGGGATTCCGGGTGGACATGGCGTCGTCGCTGGTCAAGGACGACCCCGGCAAGAAGGAAACGGCCGCGCTGTGGCGGGAGCTGCGCGACTGGCTCGACCACACGCACCCGGAGGCCGCGCTGTTCAGTGAGTGGGCGCAGCCGCAGGTATCGGTGCCGTCGGGGTTCCACGCGGACTTCTTCCTGCACTTCGGCACCAGCCAGGCGTACCGGTCGCTGTTCCACAACGGCGCCGTCCACGACCACTCGTACCGGACGAGGCCGTGCTTCTTCGACGCGTCGGGCGAAGGCAGCGTGTACGACTTCCTCGCCGAGTGGGCGACGGCGACGAGTGTGATCGGCGACGACGGGTACGTCGTCCTGCCGTCGGCGAACCACGACTTCCCGCGCCTGGTCGCGGGCGCGCGCACCGCGGACCACGCCCGTGCGGCGATGGTGTTCATCCTGACGTGGCCCACGCTGCCCGCGATCTACTACGGCGACGAGATCGGCATGCAGTACCAGCCAGGGCTGCCGGACCTGGAGGGCAGCGTCCTCGGCGGTATGCGGGCCGGCTACAACCGGGCTGGCTCGCGCACGCCGATGCAGTGGGAGAAGGCGGACCCCGAGGTGACGTACCTGCCGCCGCACCCGTCGCCGACCCGCCCGAACGTGGCCGACGCGCAGCAGGACCCGGAGTCGCTGCTGAACCTGGTGCGCGAGCTGATCGCGCTGCGGAAGTCGGATCCCGCGTTCGGCCCGTCCGGCGCCGTGGAGATCATCAACCCGGGCTACCCGTTCGTCTACCGCCGCGGCGGCAAGTTCACGGTCGCGGTCAACCCGGCGTTCGAGGCGGCCGTGACCGACATCCCGGTGCCGGGCACCCAGGTGCTCGGCCGCGACACCACGCTGGACGACGGCCGGCTGCGGATGGCGGGCTTCAGCTACGCGGTGTTCGCCGACTGACAGGTCTTGCGGCACGTGGTCGGGCTGATGCCGTGGTGCCGTTTGAACGCGCTGCTGAAGCCGAACGCGTCCGCGTAACCGACCTGGCGGGCCACCGCGGCGACCGTCGCGGTGGTCTCCGCCAGGAGGTCGGCGGCCAGGGTCATGCGCCAGTCGGTGAGGTAGGTCAGCGGCGGCGTGCCGACGAGCCTCGTGAACCGGGTGGCGAGGGTCGTGCGGGACACCCCGGCCTCGCGGGCCAGGGTGACGAGCGTCCACGGCCGGTCCGGTGACTCGTGCATCGCGCGCAGCGCCGGGCCGACCGTGTCGTCGCCCAGCGCGTGGAACCAGTCGGGGGCGTCGCTCCGGTCGAACCACTCGCGCAGGGTGCAGACCACGAGCCAGTCGACGAGCCGGTCCATCACGACCTGGGCGCCGTGGTCCTGCGTGTCGAGGAAGGTCCGCAGCGATGCGCACTCGTCGACGGGGTCGGGCACGACGATCACCGGTGGCAGCACGCTGAGCAGCCTCCTGGCGGCCGAGCCGTAGGTGCCGGTGACCACGACCGCGGGCACGTCGCCCTCGGCGGTGGCCTCGCCGCGGACGATGGCGGTGTCACCGACGCGCACGGTCGTCCCGCCGATCCGCCCTTCGCCCCGCAGTGGTGTGAACAGCGTCAGCCCGTCGGCGAACCGCAGCGCCCAGGGCGGGGTCAGTTCGATGCGCTCGAGGCCCACACCGGTCGCGCGGACTCCACGCAGCAGGTCGTCGAACGGGTCCATGGCTCCCAAGATAGCCGTGAACGATCGGACATGGCCCCGGTACGGCCGCCCATGGTCGCGGCCGTCGGGGCGGCGGTTGACTGCTGTGCATGACGACAGTGGTTCTCGGTGGCACGGGCAAGACGGGACGACGGCTGGTACAGGCGCTGCGGGGCACCCCGGTGCGGCCGGTGTCCCGGTCGACGGAGGTGCGGTTCGACTGGTCCGATCAGGACACGTGGCCCGGCGCGCTGGCGGGCGCGACGGCGGTGTACGTGGTGGCGCCCGCCGACCCGGCCGCGGCCGGGCCGTTCGTGAAGCAGGCGACGGCGGCCGGGGTCGGGCGGTTCGTCGTGTTGTCGGCGCGCGGGATCGATCAGGTGCCGGACGCGTTCCACGGGATGGCCGCGGCGGAACAGGCCGTGCGGGAGTCCGGTGTGGAGTGGACGATCCTGCGACCGAACAACTTCAACCAGAACTTCGACGAGGACCTGTGGCACGCCCCGCTGATGGCGGGCAGGCTCGCGCTGCCGATGGGTGCGGTGCCGGAACCGTTCGTCGACGTGCGGGACGTCGCCGACGTGGCCGCGGCAGCGCTGACGACCGACGGGCACCACGGCCAGGTGTACGACCTGTCCGGCCCGCGTGGGCTGACCTTCGCCGATGCGGTCGCGACCATCGCGGCGGCGGCCGGGCTGCAGATCCGGTACGAGGAGCTCACACCCGCGCAGTACCGGGCGGAGTTGCTGGCCGAGGGCGTACCCGAGGAGTTCACGGACGAGCTGGACGCGATGTTCGCCGCCATGCGGGCGGGTCGCCTGGCGCCCCCCGCTGACGGGGTACGGCGAGTGCTCGGCCGGGAGCCGATCGCCTTCGCGGACTACGCCGCTGCCGCGTGGCCTGCCCGCTTGTGACGCCGGACCATCCGTGCCAGCAACACCGCCGTCACCAGGCAGAACACCAGCAGGAACCCGCCGATGACGATCCCCGGGACCGGGTTGTAGTCGTCGGTGTAGGCGGTGGGGCGCTCGGGGTCGTCGTGCAGGCGCACGTTGTCGATCCCGCTCGGCATGGGGTCGCCCCTGCGGACCGTCTCGGCGTCGCGCAGCACGACACCGCTCCGGGTGATCGCGCCGTCCTCGCTGACGAACTCGCCGATCCACCAGCAGCTTACGTCGCCACACTCGCGGTCGGTGGGGGTGAGGGTGCCGACCGGCCCGTCGGCCAGGGCATCGCCGCCGTCGACTCCATCGGCGATCACGGCGATGCCACCGAACACGCCGAGCGTGACGATGAACATGATCAGGGTCCAGATGACCACCCTGCCGCCCTTGGACAGCGGTTTCGATGGTTTCGGTGGCTTCGGCGTGGTCATGGTGTGCAGCCTGCCATGTGCCGCGACGTCACCGCGGCGGGTTCGGCAGGGCGTCCAGCAGGAGTTTCGTGTACGGGGCCTGCGCGTTGCGGATCACCTCGATGGTCGGGCCGTCCTCGACCACCGTGCCCTTGTTCAGCACCAGCACCTCGTCGGCCAGCAGCCTGGCCGACAGCAGGTCGTGGGTGATGTACAGCATCGCCAGGTCGCGGTGGTGCACCAGGCGGTCCAGCAGCTCGACGATCTCCGCGCGGATCGACACGTCCAGCATGGAGATCGGTTCGTCGGCGATCAGGATCGACGGTTCCGGGGCCAGGGCCCGCGCCACCACCACGCGTTGTCGTTGTCCGCCGGACAGTTGGTGCGGGTAGCGGTCCAGGAAGGCCGGTGCCAGCCCCACCGTGTCCACCAGGGATTCGAGTCGTGCCCGTGCGTCCTTTTCGGACAGACCAAGGTGGTTGCGCAGCGGGCGGACCAGTGTCTGCCGCACCGTGCGGACCGGGTTCAGTGCCGCGAACGGGTCCTGGAACACCAGTTGCACGTCCTTGCGGTACCGCCGCATCGCCCGCCCCCGCAGGCGGTGCACCGGCACGTCGCCGAACATGACGGTGCCGGTGTCCGGGCGTTCGATGCCGGTGAGCAACTTGGCGATCGTCGACTTGCCGCTGCCGCTCTGGCCCACCAGCGCGGTGACCCGGCCGCGCCGCAGCGCGAACGACACGTCGTCCACCGCGGTCACCGACGTCCGGCGCCGCGTGTACGTCTTGTGCACACCCGTCACCTCGAGCACCGGCGGGGCCTCGGCCACCGCACGTACCGAGCGCACGAACGTCGAGTCCGCGAAATCGGCCTTCGTCGACGGCGCCACGTGGCACGCCACCAGGCCGTCGCCCACCGGCGCCAATGGCGGCTTCTCCGTGGCGCACTTCGGCAGCGCCACCGGGCAGCGGTCCACGAACAGGCACCCGTCCTGGAACCGCGACAGATCCGGTGGGCGGCCCGGGATGTAGGTGACGTCAACGGTTTCCGCGCGTGGGTCGGCGTAGCTGCCCAGCAGCCCGCGCGAGTACGGGTGCAGCATCTCACCCGCGGGCCTCGACTCCACGACGGAACCGGCGTACATCACCATGACCCGGTCCGCGATCTCCATGACCGTGCCAAGGTCGTGGCTGATCAGCAACACCGCGAACCCCTGCTCGCGCTGCAGCGTCCTGACACTGTCCATGATGGACTTCTGCACCACCACGTCCAGCCCGGTCGTCGGCTCGTCGAGCACCACCAGCTTCGGGCGGAGCGCCAGCGCGAGGGCCAGCGCCACCCGCTGCTTCATCCCGCCGGACAGCTCGTGCGGGTGGAACCGCATGTACGACGGGTCGATCAGCACCATCTCGAGCAGCTCGGCGGTGCGCCGCCGGATCTCCCCGGACGTCATGTCGGTGTGCGTGCGGAACATGTCGCGGAACTGCGCCTCGACCGTCAGCACCGGGTTGAGCGAGTTCATCGACGACTGGAACACAGTGGACAGTGCACGCCACCGCAGCGGCCGCAGCGCGTTCTCGTCCAGCGCCGTGATGTCCGTGCCGTCGAACCGGATCGTGCCGCCCGTGATGCGCGCCGGCCGGTCGAGCAGCCGGAGCAGCGCGGTGCCCAGTGTGGACTTCCCGCAGCCCGACTCGCCGAGCAGGCCGACGCACTCCCCTTCCGCCATGGAGAAGCTGACGTTCCGCACCGCGTGCGTCGGCGGGGAGTTCTTCGTCGCGTACGCGACCGACAGGTCCGCGACCTCCAGCAGGGACACGTTCACTCCTCCCGCAGCGCCGGGTTGCTCAGCGCGTCCACGCCGAAGTTGATCAGGGTCATGGCGGTCACGAGCATCGTCAGCGCGAGACCCGGCGCGATGAGCCACGGCCACTGGCCGGTCAGCAGCGCACCGCCGTTGTCGGCCCAGTACAGCATCGTGCCCCAGCTGATCGTGGTCGGGTCGCCGAGCCCGAGGAACTCCAGCCCCGCCTCGGCGCCGATCGCGGCGGTCGCCGCGCCCATGAAACCGACCACCACGAGCGAGGTCATGTTCGGCATGATCTCGCGGAACACGATCCGCATCGGGCCGTCGCCCGCGAGCTTCGCCGCGGTCACGTAGTCCCTGGTGCGCAACGTGATGATCTGTGCGCGCTTGATCTTCGCGCCGTAGGCCCAGCCGGTCACGCTGATCACGAAGATGATCAGCCACACGCCGCGCACCGGCGCGTAGGCGGCCAGCGTGATCATCAGCGGCAGCACCGGGATCACGAGCGCGAGGTTCGTCAGGCCGGACAGGAACTCGTCGACCCAGCCCCGCAGGTAGCCCGCGGTCATGCCGATCAACAGCGCGATGATCGTCGAGAACACCCCGGCCACCAGACCGACCAGCAGTGACGTGCGCGCGCCGTGGATCAGCTGCGAGAACACGTCCTGGCCCTGCTGCGTGGTGCCGAGCCAGTGGTCGCCGCTCGCCGGGAGCGCCGCCGCGAAGTCCGTCGACTCCGGGTCGTACGGCGCGAGCACCGGTGCGAAGACCGCGGTCAGCACGAACACGGACAGCAACACGACACCGACGCGGGACTTCTTGTTCGCCCACAGAATGCGCAACCACTGCGGCACCCGCGACGGCTTGGTGAGCAGTTCCACTGTCATCACGCCGCCTCCTTCCGCACGCGCGGGTCCAGCACACCGAGCAGGAAGTCCGCCAGGAGGTTCGCCAGCAGCACACCGATCGTGATGAACAGGAACAGCGCCTGCATCAACGGGTAGTCCCGCGCGCCCACCGCCTCCATCAGCAGCCTGCCCAGCCCCGGGTAGTCGAAGATCGTCTCGACGAGCACGGTGCCGCCGAGGATGCCGCCCAGCGCGAGCGCGAACCCGGTGACGTTCGGCAGGATCGCGACCCGCGCGCCGTACGCGAGCGCGACCCGCCGCACCGAAAGTCCCTTCGCCCGCGCGAGCCGCGTGTAGTCCTCGCCGAGCGACTGCACCATGTTGTTGCGCATCCCGATGATCCAGCCCGCGGGTGCGGTGACCAGAATGGACAGTGCGGGCAGGATGCCGTGGTAGATCGCGTCTCCGGCGAACGCCCACGACCACGACGGCGTCACGTCCACCGCGTGGCCACCCGAGTCCGGGAACCACCCCGCGAGGAACGCCAGCAGGTACAGCAACAGCAGCGCGATCCAGAAGAACGGCAGCGAGCCGACGAACTGCGACCCGAGCGTCACGAACGAGTCGAACCGCGAGTTGCGCCGCCACGCCGCGAACGCGCCCAGCACCGTGCCGATGAGGAACCCGAGGACCTGGGTGACTCCGACCAGCACCAGCGTCCACGGCAGCGCCTCGGAGATCATGTGCGTGACGGGGTACGGGAAGTACGTGTAGCTGATCCCGAAGTCACCGCGCACGAGACTGCCGAGGTAGTCCCAGTACTGCGACAACAACGAGGTGTCCGGCACGCCGAGCATCAGCCGCACCGCGCGGATCTGGTCCGGGTCGACCGGCCCCTGCCCGGTGAGCTGCCCGACGATCGCCTCCGCCGGGTCCCCCGGCTGGAGCCGGGGGATGACGAAGTTGAGGGTCACCGCCGCCCACAGGGTGATGACGAAGAACGCGGTGCGGCGGAGGAAGTACCTCATGACCCCGCTGGCTGGAGCCGGGTCACGATCAGCAGCACGTCGGTCGAGGTCGCGTACGGGTCCTCGGCGCTCGGCCACCCGGTGACGCGCTTGGTCCGGTACTGGAACCACTTCGCGCCGTACCACAGCGGGATGTTCGGCACCTCGTCCATCATCACCTGCTGCAGCCCGCGCACGGCGTCCTTCTGCGCCTGCTCGTCACCGGCCGACGCGAGCGTGTTCAGCAGCTGGTCGGTCGTGTCGTCGCGCCAGCGCGAGAAGTTCGACACCGCGGGCTTGCCGATCTCGGCCGACTGCCCGGACGCGAGCGGGTCGGCGAAGTCCTTGTGGATGTTGCAGTCCCCGCCGTACACGCCGAACAGCAGGTCGTAGTTGCCGACCGCGCGGTCGGCCTCGTACGTGGCCTGCTGCGGGGTGGCCACGTCGACCTGGATGCCGAGCTCGCGGAAGTCGTCCTTGACGATCTGCGCGGCCTGGATC
This sequence comes from Actinophytocola algeriensis, assembly GCF_014203735.1. Lineage (GTDB taxonomy): Bacteria > Actinomycetota > Actinomycetes > Mycobacteriales > Pseudonocardiaceae > Actinophytocola > Actinophytocola algeriensis. The sequence continues at coordinate 783,494 of NZ_JACHJQ010000006.1, forward strand.
CAGTCGTTCCAGCCGGTCGGCACCTTGAACTCGAACGAGAGCGGCTTGCCGTCCTTGCCGAGCCTGCGGTTCTCACCGTCCACCTCGTACCCGGCGTCGTCGAGGGCCTTCCTGGCCTTGTCGACGTCGTAGGCGATCCTGCCGCCGTCCGGGAAGTCATTGTCGAGCCACTCCTCCTGGTTGGGCAGGATCAGCCCGGTCTGGCTCGCGGTCTCCACGTACCCGAACTGCGCCTTGTCCGCGATGCCCTGCCGGTCGAACGCCGACGTCAGCGCCCTGCGGAACTCGACGTCGTCGAACGGCGCCTTCGTGAGGTTGGGGTACAGGCTGATCACGCCACCCGGCGCGAACCAGTACTTGTTGTGCTCGGGGTCCTTCGCGACGTAGACCTTCTCGATGTCCGGCACGAACATGGAGTTCATGTCGTACTCGCCGCGCTCCAGCCGCAGCTGGTCGACCTGGCCCTCCGGCGAGTGCGTGAACCGCAGCTCCTTGACCTTGACCTTGTCGGCCTGCCAGTAGCCGGGGTCGCGCTCGAGCACCATCTGCCTGGCGTTGAACGTCTTCACGCGGTACGGGCCGGTGCCGATCGCGTCGTTGTTGGTGAACCGGACCGGGTCGCCCGCGGACTCCCAGATGTGCTTGGGCACGATCTCGACCTTGGCGATCTTGGAGAACAGCAGCGCGGCCGGGGAGTTGAACTCCATGGTGACCGTGCTGCCCTGGCCGGTGACCGACTTCAGGATCGGGCCGACGCCCATCAGGTCCAGCGCCGGGTTCGCCTTGATCATCTCGTAGGTGAACACGACGTCGTCGGCGGTGAACGGCCTGCCGTCGTGCCACCGCACGCCATCGCGCAGCGTGAAGGTCAGCTTCTGCGTGCCCTCCCACTGGTAGGCGGTGGCGAGCCACGGCGTCTCCGCGCAGTTGAAGCCGTCCACCTGGTACAGCGTCTCGAACGTGAACCCGACGACCGCCTTGTTCGGCGAGAACGGGTTGAAGTTCCGCTGCGGGGACGCGCCCGGCGCGTAGTCACCCATGTTGATGAACGGGACCAGGCCGTCCGCGGTCAGTCCCTCCGCCTCGGTCGGACCGGCCGAACAAGAGACCGTTCCCATGCCCACCGCGGCGGCCATCGCCACCACAAGAAGACGCCAGCGACGTGCCACCTTGCACCTCCCGCGCAGAACCTGACCGGCGTGTGTGCGGACACCCCCGACCGGTGTCCGCGCGTGCCTTGTCCGTAGCGGCCCCGACCAGTACGGTTGCCGATGTAAGCGCATCCTGTATGCGCTTCCATTCGCCGGAGGTTAGCCCTCTATCAGCGCCTACCGCAATAGGCGGGCCGAGCGATCGGGAGCCGAGAGCGTGGTCGACACCGTGCACTACCAGGGCAAGCGAATCCTCGTGGACGAGCAGGAGGTCCTCCTGCTGTCCGGGGAGGTGCACTACTTCCGGCTCGCCAGAGCGGACTGGCAGGACCGGCTCGACAAGGCGAAGGCCGCGGGGCTGAACACGATCGCCACCTACATCCCCTGGCTGTGGCACGAGCTGCCGGACGGCACGGTCGACGTCACCGGCCGGACCCGGCCCGAACGCGACCTCGGCGCCTTCCTGGACCTGTGCCACGGATGCGGTTTCCACGTGATCGCGCGGCCCGGCCCGTTCGTGATGGCGGAGATGAAGAACGAGGGCCTGCCCTACCGCCTCTACCGCGACCACCCGGAGATCGTGCCCACGGGGTGGGATGGCAGGCCGGCGCCGACGAGGACGGTCGACTACCTCGCGCCCGCGTTCCTCGCCGCCGCACGCGAGTGGTACCGGGCGGTCATGCCGGTGATCGCGGAACGGTTGCGCGGCAACGGCGGCCCGGTGATCGCGGTGCAGCTCGACAACGAGGTGGGCATGCTCGCGTGGGTCACCAACTCCCCCGACCTGACCGACCACCTGCTCTCCGACTTCCGCGGCTGGCTCACGAAACAGGGCCGGGAGTACCCGTTCATCATGGACTTCCGCTCCCCGGACGAGGAGCACGCGGCGGGGCTGATGCGTGACCTCGGCGAGTTCATGCGCGACCGGTTCGCCAGGTACTTCCAGGAGCTGCGCACCTACGCCGAGGAGTCCGGCGTCACCGGCGTGCCGTTCGTGGTGAACATCCACGGCACCGACGGCGGCAAGGCCGAGACGTTCCCGATCGGCATCAGCCAGCTGATGGACAGCTACTCGGGCGTGCCGGGCATGCTCTCCGGCACGGACCTCTACCTCGGCGAGCTGACCGTCACCAACGCCGCCGACCTGTACCTGGTCAACGCGTTCTGCGACGCCGTGCACGACGGCGACCAGCCACTCACGTCGATGGAGTTCGAGGCGGGCACCGGCGACTACGGTTCGGACCTGTCCCGCCAGTACGACCCGTCCGCGGTCGACCTCAAGACGCGGATGTGCCTGGCGCAGGGCAACAAGCTGCTCAACTACTACCTGTTCACCGGCGGGGTGAACCCACCGCTGGACGAACCCGTCGGCGACGGCAACGACCGGATCGCGTTCACCGGTGAGCGGCACGGGTTCGCCGCGCCGGTGGGCCCGGAGGGGCAGCTCAACCCGGTGTACGGGCCGACGAAACGGGTGCTGCGGGCGGCACGCGCGGTCGCGCCCGTGCTGGCGGGCATGTGGGAGGAGCACGACGAGGTCGCGATCGGCTTCGTGCCCGACCACTACCTGACCGAGTACCACTACCCGGGCAGCGCATCCGTCCGCTCGGTGCTGGACGACGTGGTCGGCACCCGTGGCGCCGGGCCGCGCGGGATCCTCGCGCGGGCCATGCTGCTCGGCGGGTTCCGCTTCGGCGCGGTGAACGTCCAGAAGGGACTCGACCCGGCCGCCACCCCCGTGCTCGCGATGGCCGGCACGACCCACCTGCCCGCCGAGGTACAGCAGACGCTGGCCGAGTACCTCACCTCGGGCGGCAGGCTCCTGCTCGCAGGCCGGGTGCCGTCGCGCGACATGGCAGGGGCACCGTGCACGGTGCTGCGTGACGCGCTCGGCCTGCGTCCACTCGGCACGGTCGAGGGCACGCACGCCTTCTTCGCCTCGGTCACCGCGCACGGGTGGGCGTCGCCCCGGCCGGAGACCCGGGTCGGCTGGGCGGAGCTGTACGAGCCCGCCGCGGGCGACACCGTGCTGCGTGAGCTGTCGACGGGCCACGGCTGCGGGTTCGACGTGCCCATGGGGGCGGGCCGCGCGGTCGTGCTGTCCACCGACTACGAGTGCGACCTCGGCCTGTGGCGGACGGCGTTCTCCGCGCTGGGCGCGGAGCCCGGGCTGCGGCACAACGCGGCGGTGCCCGGCGTCATCCTGCTGACCACCGCGGACGACCAGGGCGCCAGGATCCTGCACGCGCTCAACGTGTCCGGGTACGACCAGCGGTTCACGGTCACCGAGGCCGGGCTGCCGCTGTTCGGCGGCGAGCCGCTGCAACTGCCCGGGCGCCGGGCGCTGATGCTGCCGCTCGGCGTGACGGCCGGCGGCCTGCGCATCGCGTACGCGACGGCCGAGATCATCGCCGCCGAGAACGGGACGGTGACCTTCCGCGCCCCGTCCGGTGACGCGGTGGTCGCCGTCGACGGCGACGTGACGTGCCCCGGCGCGGAGACGGTGGCCCGCAACGGGGTCACCGTGCTCCGCAGCCGGGGCACGGTCGAGTTCACCGTCCGGCGGAACTGAACCAGAAGGAGTACAGGTCCCCACCCGCCAGGTGGAACCGGAGCCGGACCTGGCGGTCGCCGAGGGAGGCGAGCGACGCGCCGCCGCGCCACGTGACCTTCGCCGCGAGCTGGTCACCGCTGACCACCACCGCGTCCGCCTCGGTGAAGCCCGGGATCGGCGCGCCGGTGGCCGCGTCCAGCACCTCGACGGCGAGCGAGCCACGCACGTCGGCGTTGACGTACAACGTGTCCGCGTTGCGGTCCAACGGTTTCGTGGTGACGGTGCCCGGGTCGCCGAGCCCGGGCAGCGCGCCGTTGGACAGCGAGACGAACCCGTCGCGGCGCCACACGGCCCGGCCGATCGACGCGTGCTGGACCTCCCGTGACGGGCCACCCGCGATGGCGCCGCCGTGCCAGGTGTTGAACCCGCCGTACAGCAACGCGGCCTGCTCGCCGGTGACGTCGAAGTGGTTGCCGGTGTAGATGGCACCATCGTTCCACGCGCCCGGTGTGCCGGGTTCGATCAGCGCGCCACGCGTGGACCGGTCCCAGTGCAGCAGGTCGCGGGACGCGACGAGCGACGGGATGACCGGCCCGTCGGCGGCGGTCCGGTACTGGCCCTTCGCGAAGTCGGTCAGCAGGAACATCCAGGGGATGCCGAGGTACTGGTTCTCGTACCGGGTGACCGGCATGCCGTAGACCTGGCCCTCGACCCCGCCGTAGGTCGCGGCCCAGCCGTCGTCGGCGACGTCACCGCTGACCGCGAGCACGCGCGGTGTCCACGTGAGACCGTCGGCGCTGACGGACACGAACGCGGACCGGTCGTAGGTGCCCGGGGTGCGCGCGGTGAACAGCCGGTCCTTGAAGGTGGCGACGAACTTCTTCGTGCGGTCGTCGAAGGAGACGTTGACGACGTCACCGCCCGGCAGCAGCGCGCCGCCACCGGCCGCGGGTGTCCACCGTTTGCCGTCCGGTGAGAAGTAGCCCACGTACACGGGTGGGGAGCTGCCCGGCTTGAACGCGAGCATCAGGTACCTGCGGTCGGCGGGGCCGTCCGGGTCGTAGGCGACGGACGAGCCGCCCGCGAACACGATGTTGTTGGCCGTCGAGCCCTGGAACTCGACCAGTCCGACGTTCGGTTTGGTCCAGTGGACGAAGTCGGTGCTCTCGGCGAGACACGTGTGGTAGTTGGGCGCGACATCGTTGTAGCAGGTGTAGAACAGCTGGTATTGCTGCGGCCCTTTCCGTACCAGTGCCGAGTAGTAGACGGTCTTCTCCCACGGCCTGTCGGCGACGATCAGCGGCCGCTCGTCCTTGACCCCCGGATGCGTCACGCGGTCCACATCGGACAGCTCGGCGATGCGGTAGCTGTCGACGAACAGCTCCCGGCCGTCCGCCACCACCGGGTCGTACGGCGCGGGTGCCGCGGTGAGCCGCGCCTCGTCCCAGTAGGACACTCCGGCGGCGGCCAGGGTGCCGTAGACGAGCATCGTCACCTGGACCGTGCCCGCCGGCGCGACCGCCGACACCCGCGCGTCCTGCCAGCCGGTCGAGAACGCGGGGGCGGTCTGCACCGCGAGCAGGCGTGGCGCGTCCCGTTCGATGCCCCAGAACTCCAGGTACAGCGACGCGGGCGTGCCGCTGCGGCCCTTGACCTTCGCGGTCGCCGTGTACTCGACACCGGCGAGCGCGGGGACCTTCTCGCTGCGGACGTAGACGTTCGTCCCCGCCTTGTCGTCGATCTCCAGTGATGTCAGCCCCGAGGTCCGGTACGCCGACAGGTTGACCACGTTCGCGCCGGACTCGTCGCCCTCGACCGACCAGCCGTGCGGGTGCCCGGCCTGGTCGGCGACGTCGAAGTCGCCGTTCCAGACGACGCTGCCGCGCAGCACGTCCTGCGGGTTCGGCGCCGGGTCAGCGGCCGCGCCGCCAGTCAGGCCAAGCGCCGTCACCAGCAGGATCACGCACGCGGGCACGCCTCTGCGCCGGGTGCTCCTTCTGTCCACCTCTGCCTCCTTCGCCCCCACCCTCCTTCAAGGAGGTAATTGGAACCCCGTTCCATGTCAATGGCGGAGAGGCACTTGAAACGAGATTCCACATGTAGCACGATCGGCATCCGGGTCCCCGCTACCAACAGGAGTGATATGGCCGAGTCGTCGTTTCCGGCCGGCGCCGATTGGGCCCGCCGGGCCGAGCAGGTCATCCCGGGCGGGCTCAACTCGTTCAGCCGGTACCTCGGCGAGCCGTACGGGTTCGCGCGCTCGTCGGGCGCGTACGTGTGGGACTTCGACGGCAACCGGTACGTCGACTACCACGCCGCGTTCGGCGCGATCGTGCTCGGCCACAACGACCCGGACGTGGACCGGGCGGTCGCCGGGGCGCTGAACCCCGTCGACCTGGTGGGCATCGGCATCACCCGGCCCGAGGTCGAGCTGGCCGAGCTCGTGTGCGCGGCCATCCCGTCGGCGGACCAGATGATCTGCTGCACCAGCGGCAGCGAGGCCACGTTCCACGCGGTGCGGCTGTCCCGCGCGGTCACCGGCCGGGACCTGATCGTCAAGGTGCAGGGCGGCTACCACGGCTGGCACGACGCCGTGGCGCGCAACGTGATCTCCCCGCCGGAGCTGGCGTACGGCATGGACCCGATGAGCGCGGGCATCCTGCCGGAGAACCTCTCCTCGACGCTGATCGCCGAGTTCAACGACCTGACCTCGCTCGAGGAGCTGTACACCCGCCACCAGGACCGGATCGCGGCGGTGATCGTCGAGCCGATCCCCCACAACGTCGGCGCGCTGCTGCCCAACCCCGGCCACCTCGAGGGGCTGCGGAAGCTCACCGAGGCGCAGGGCAGCCTGCTGATCTTCGACGAGGTGATCACCGGTTTCCGGCACGCACTCGGTGGCTGGCAGGAGATCTCCGGCGTCACCCCGGACCTGACGAGCTTCGGCAAGGCCATGGGCAACGGCCACCCGATCGCCGGGCTCGCGGGCAAGGCGGAGCACCTGCGGCACTTCAACTCGGCGGGCGGTTCGGTGCTGCTGGCAGGCACGTTCACCGGTCACCCGACAGGTTGCGCGGCGGCGGTCGCGACGATCACGAAACTGCGTGACGCGGAGGTGTTCGCACACACCGCCGCACTGGGACAGCGGATGCGGGACGGCCTGACGGGGATCGTCGACGAGCTCGGTGTGCCCGCGCAGGTCCGCGGCTACGGCTCGGTGTTCTGCCTGTACTTCCTCGAGGGTGAGATCAACGGTTACCGCGACCTGATGCGCAACGACGACGTCCGGTACCGCGAGTTCCACCGCCGCATGACCGACCGGGGGTTCCTGATGTTGCCGATGTCGTTGAAGCGCAACCACATCTCGTTCGCGCACACCGAGGAGGACGTGGACCGCACCCTCGACGCGGCGCGCGAGGTGCTGAGGACGCTCCCGTGAAGATCATGACCATCTTCGCCCACCCGGCGGACACGATCACCAACTGCGGCGGCACGCTCGCCCGGCACGCGGACCGGGGCGACGAGATCGTCGCGCTGATCCTCACGCACGGCGGCCGGATCCACGCGAACTCCTGGGTCGAGGAGTGGCGCAAGGACGAACCGGACCAGGCGGTCACGTCGGCGGGACTCGCCGAGGTCGTCGCGAACAAGAAGGCGGAGCTGGCACGTGCGGCGGAGATCGTCGGCATCGGCCGGGTGATCACCCTCGACCACGACGACGCCCGGTGCACGGTCGACGAGGACATCGTGGACCAGATCGCCGCGCACGTCGCGGACTTCGCGCCGGACGTGGTGATCATGGACTACCCGAAGAACCCGGTGGTGCCGGACTCGCACACCACGGCGAGCGTGATGGCGCTGAACGGCGTCAACCGCGCGGCGACCTACCTGCGCAACCTCGACGGCCGCGACGAGTTCTGGGTCAAGCAGATCTTCTTCGCAGGCCTGCCGGTGACGGTGACCGAGGTGCTGTCGCTGCACGGCATCCGCAACGACACCTATGTGGACATCACACCGGTCGTGGGCCGCAAGGTGGCCGCCATGGACCAGTTCGTGAGCCAGGCGTACGACGGGTTGTTCGCGCGGAAGCTGATCGAGTCGTGGAACGGCGAGTGCGGGCGCGCGGCGGGAGTGAACTTCGCCGAGGCGTTCTGCCGGTACTACAACGAGACGCACCCCCACCTGCCCGTCACCGACCACGCGCTCGCCGTTGACCCGGTGACGCGGCACGTCGAGTACTCGCGGGTCGGCCTGCGGGCGGAGTACCCGTGCTGATCAAGGGCGCGGTGCTGCGGACTGCCGGCGCGAGCAGGCCGTACCGGTCGACACGGCCGTTGTCCATCGAGGACGTGACGCTGGCGCCGCCCGGCGAGGACGAGGTGCTGGTCGAGATCGAGGCGGCCGGGGTCTGCCACTCCGACCTGTCGGTGATCGACGGCAACCGGCCCCGGCCGGTGCCGATGCTGCTCGGTCACGAGGCGGCGGGCCGGGTGGTGACGCCGGGTGCCGGGTTCGACGTGGGTGACCGGGTGGTGCTGTCGTACCTGCCGAGATGCGGTTCGTGTGCCGGGTGCGCGTCGGCGGGGCGGTTCCCGTGCGCACCGGGCTCGCAGGCCAACGCGGCGGGCACGTTGTTCGGCGGCGAGCGCCGGTTGTCCGTGGCCGGGGCGCCGGTGCACCACCACCTGGGTGTGTCGGCGTTCGCGACGCACGCGGTGGTGGACCGGCGGTCGCTGGTCCGGGTGCCGGACTCGGTGCCCGCGGAGGTCGCGGCGCTGCTCGGGTGCGCGGTGCTGACCGGCGGCGGGGCACTGCTGAACGCGGCGTCGTTGCGGGCCGGGGAGTCGGTGGCGGTGGTCGGCCTGGGCGGGGTCGGCCTGGCCGCGGTGCTGACGGCCGCCGCACTGGGCGCCGGCGAGATCGTCGCGATCGACCCGGTGGCGGCGAAACGCGCGACGGCGGCCGCGCTCGGCGCGACCCGGACGATGTCACCCGAGCAGGCGGCGGGGCTGGCGGTGGACGTCGCGGTGGAGGCCGCCGGCGCGGGTGCGGCGGTGTCGACGGCGCTCGCGGTCACGGGTCCGGGCGGCCGGACGGTGATCGCGGGGCTGACGCATCCGGACGTGCGGGTGCCGGTGTCGCCGCTGGACCTGGTCGCGAACGGGCGGAGCGTGATCGGGAGCTACATGGGTTCCTCGGTGCCCGCGCGGGACGTACCCCGGTTCGTGGAGCTGTGGCAGGCGGGACGGCTGCCGGTCGAGCGGCTGATCAGCGCCCGCATCGGCCTGGCCGACCTGAACGAGGCCATGGACGACCTGGCCGACGCGACCGCGCTACGACAGGTGGTGCTTCCTGGCTAGTGCTGTGTCCACCAGCGTTTGCCGGGTCCTCCGGCAGGTCCGGCCAAGCCGACGGTGATCGTCGTACCGGGTGGGCTGGTGTGCCGCGAAAGGCGCGTTCAGGACATCGCCGGTGCCGTGAAAGGCGCGTTGAGGACGTTGAGTGCCCTGAAAGCGCCTTTCACAGCATGGCCAACGCCGCGAACGCGCCTTTCACAGCACAACGGACACCGTGAAGGCGCGCAGGCGCGAAGGGGCGCAGGCGCGAAGGGGCGCGAGCCCCACACCACACCCGAGGCTGCCTGCCATCCCGGAGACCTGCCCCTCCGGCGAGGAGCCGCCGGAGGCAAAACCCCGTCCGGCAAGGACAAACCACGAACCCACCCCGGCCAACGCAAGTGGACACAGCACTAGACGCAGCGCCACACGGTGGCCACGGCATCACCGCTCGCCGTGGTGCTGATGCCCGCGACCTCGGTGCCGTCGCCGTTCACCGCGGTCGCCTCGCGGGTCGTCAGCCCGGCGGGCGCGGGCAGGACCGTCGCGCCGGTCGAGCGCCACATCGTCGCGCCCTGCGGCCCCTTGCCCACGACCACGCCGTTCTCGATCTCCAGCGGGGTCCCCGACGCCGAGCCCGGCAGCGCGGTCACCGCACCGGTGGCGGCGTCGATCAGCACCACCTCGAAGCGGCCGTCCGGGCGGGTGCGCTTGGCGGCCACCGTGCCGTCGTCGATGTCCGCCAGGTCGATCGACGAGCCGCTGGGCGGGTACGGGCCGTAGTTCCACACGACCGTGCCGTCCAGGCGCCAGATCCGCTGCGGCTGCGCGGGGTCCTGCGGCTCGCCGATGGCGTACCCCTGGTCGTCGACGTCGAGCGGGATGTACCAGTACGGGTCCAGGACCTCGAACGACGTCGAGCCCGCAGGCCACACCGCCGCGAAGTGGATCACCGGGTGCTCGGGGTGCAGCCAGCCGACGCTGTCACCGTTCTCGTTCAGTCCCGCCGCCGCCACCGAGTACGCCGTGCTCAGGTACGTGATCGTGCCGTCGGCCGTCATGAGTGCCGCACGCTGGTAGTCCGAGATGAGGTCGGCCACCGGCACGTTGCCGGACATGACCCCCGAGCGGTTCATGTCGTACGGCACGAAGTCGTTCGGCAGGATCGCCGGCTCACCGTCCTGCCAGATCACCCCGGCCTGGCCGTCGGCGTCGGCGCCACGGGCGACGTAGGTCCCCGCGTAGTCGGTGCCCGTCACCTCGTACAGCGTCACGCCAGGGATGCCGGGCAGCGCGGCCGGTGTGCACACCGCAACCACCGCGGCGGCGGGGGCCACCAGCGCACCGAACACGGACAGGACAGCGGCGCAGGACAATGACCGACGCATCAAACCCCCAAGGTCCGACGAACACGATAACTCAGTGCGACTCCCTCGTGGGCGTGGCTTGTCCGCCGCCGGTCAGGAAGTCCAGGTCCACGCCGCGGTCGGCCTGCAGCACGTGGTCGACGTACAGCCGCTGCCAGCCCCGCTCCGGTGCCGCGAACGCCGCCGACGCCTCCTCCGACACCGGGCGCGCCGACAGGTCCGCCGCCACCTCCAGCCGCCGGTTCGGCACGTCCAGCACCACGATGTCGCCGGTCCGCACCCGGCCCAGCGGGCCACCCGCCGCCGCCTCCGGGGCCACGTGCAGCACGACCGTGCCGTACGCCGTGCCGCTCATCCGCGCGTCGCTGATCCGCACCATGTCCCGCACGCCCTTCGCCAGCAGCGGCGCGGGCAGCGGGAAGTTGCCCACCTCCGGCATCCCCGGGTAGCCCTTCGGGCCGCACCCGCGCAGCACCAGGACCGCGTTCTCGTCGTCGACCGTGTCGATGCGGGCGTTGAGGTCCTCGATGGAGTCGAACACGACCGCCGGGCCGCGGTGGGTGAGCAGTTCCGGCGTGGCCGCCGCCGGTTTGATCACCGCGCCGGACGGGGCGAGGTTGCCGCGCAGCACGGCGATGCCCGCCGAGTCCTGCAGTGGCGCCGACCTCGGGTGGATCACCGACTCGTCCCAGATCTTCGCCGCGTCCAGGTACGACACCAGCGGTTCGCCGGTGACCGTGATCGGCTCCGGTGACAGCAGGTCCGCCACCTCGCGGAGCACGGCGAGCAGCCCGCCTGCGCGGTGCAGGTCGTCCATCAGGTGCTTGCCCGCGGGCTGCAGGTCGACCAGCAGCGGCACCCCGGAACCCACCTTGTCGAAGTCCTCCAGTTCGAGCGGCACCCCCAGCCGCCCGGCGATCGCGAGCAGGTGCACGACCGCGTTCGTCGACCCGCCGATCGCCGCCAGCGCCACGATCGCGTTCAGGAACGACTCGCGCGTGAGCACGGTGCTGGGCTTGCGGTCGTCCGCCACCATCGACACCGACAGCCTGCCCGACTGGTGCGCCATCTCCAGCAGCCCGCTGTCCGGCGCGGGTGTGCCTGCGAGGCCCGGGATCGTCATGCCCAGCGCCTCGGTCACGCACGCCATGGTCGACGCGGTGCCCATCGTGTTGCAGTGGCCGCGGCTGCGGATCATCGACGACTCGGAGCGCATGAAGTCCTCTCGCGACAGCGTGCCTGCGCGGACCTCTTCGGACAGTCGCCACACGTCGGTGCCGCAGCCGAGCGGCACACCGCGGAAGTGCCCGGTCAGCATCGGCCCGCCGGGCACCACCAGCGCGGGCAGGTCGACCGAGCACGCCGCCATCAGCAGCGCGGGGATCGTCTTGTCACAGCCGCCGAGCAGCACCACCCCGTCGATCGGGTTGGCGCGCAGCATCTCCTCGGTCGCCATCGCCGCGAGGTTGCGGAACAGCATGGCGGTCGGGCGCATCAGCGTCTCGCCCAGCGACACCACCGGCAGGTGCAGCGGCACGCCACCGGCCGCCCAGATGCCGTCGGCCACCGACTTCGCGACCTCGGTCAGGTGGGCGTTGCACGGCGTGAGGTCCGACGCGGTGTTGGCGATCGCGATGTGCGGCCGCCCGTCGAAGGCGTCCCTCGGCAGACCCCGCCGCATCCACGCACGGTGGATGTAGGCGTTGCGGTCGTCCCCGGCGTACCACGCTTGCGAACGAGACATGAAATGCCCTTCCAGACAAGGGAGTGCAACCATTGCACCGTACCAACGACTCCCTTAGAGTCCCCCAACATGGAACGCTGTTTCGCAGAGCTTGCGGAGCGAACATCGAGCACAGACGCGGAGCTCGCGGAACGAACACCGAACACAGACGCGAATGCGTTCGGGGTCGTCATCGTCGGCACCGGCATGATCGCGGGGCTGCACATCGCGGCACTGCGGTCCTCCACCCGGGCGCGGCTGGTCGGCCTGGTCGACACCGATCCTGCCCGCGCGGCGGCCGCGTCGCTCGCCAACGGTGGCGTGCGGGCGACCACCGACCTGGCCGAGGCGCTGGCGTGGCCCGGCGTCGACGGCGCGATCGTCTGCACCCCCAACGGCAGCCACGGCGCGATCGCGATGGCGGTCGCGGCGGCCGGCAAGCACCTGATGATCGAGAAGCCCCTCGCGACCTCCACCGCGGAGGCCACGGCGGTGGTCGACGCGTTCCGCGAGCGCGGGCTCGTGCTCGCCACCGCGCACACACACCGCGTCTACGACTACTCGATGGCCGTGAAGGCCGCGCTGGACTCCGGTCAGGTCGGCGAGCCGCAGGTGATCAGGGCGACGCTGCTCGGCGGCTGGATCTGGGGCGACTGGAACGCGTGGGTGCTCGACCCGGCCCGCTCCGGCGGCCACCAGCTGCACAACGGCGTGCACCTGCTCGACCTGGTCACCTGGTGGATGGGCGCGACCCCGGACAGCGTGTACGCGCGCGGCCGCCGCCAGACCGCCACCGAGCTGCCGATCTACGACTACCTGGAGATGGTGCTGCGGTTCCCGGGCGACCGGGTCGCGGTCTGCGAGATGAGCCGCGCGCACCGGCCGAGCACGACCGGTCACCGCGACGTGCTGGTGATCGGCACCGAGGGCACGGTCGCGCTGCCGTGGGACGCCGAGCCGAGCCTGGTGTTCGGCGAGCAGGGCGTCACCGCGCTGCCGCCGGTCAGCGGGTCGGCGTTCACCCGCCAGCTCGACGCGTGGCTCGACGGCACGCCGGTCGCGGGTGGCGCCGAGGGCCTGGCCGCGGTGGCGATGGCCGAGGCGGCGGAGCAGTCGATGGCTTCTGGGCAGCCCGTGGAGTTGACGTCATGATCAACGTGCTCCTGGCCGGGTTCGGCGGGCTCGGCGACCAGGACCACCAGACCGCCATGTACCTGCCCGCCTTCACCGCGCACCCGGCGTTCCGCATCGCCGGGGTCGCGGCCACGCACCCGGCCGACGAACCCCGTGCGCTGGCGGCCGCCGAGAGTGCTGGCGTCCCGTACCACGCCGACCTCGCCACCGCGTTGTCCACAGTGGACGCGCCAGTGGTGAGCGTCGCCGCCCCCGCCCAGACCAGGACCGACGCGCTCCTCACGGCCGTCCGCGCGGGCAGGCACGTGCTCGCCGACAAGCCGTTCACCCCCACGCGCGCCGAGGCCGAGCAGGTGGTCGCGGCGGCGGAGGGCACCGGCATCGTCGTGGCGCAGCACCACCGGTACCACCCGATGGTCACGGCCGGGGTGGCCGCGCTGCGCGGTGGCACGGTCGGGCTGCCGTGGAACGTGCAGGTCGACTTCGTGGTCGCGGGTGGCCACCCGTGCCAGGACGAGCTGCTGAACTTCGGCGGCTACCCGGTCGACGTGGTGGCGGCGCTGACCAACCTGCCCGTCCTGCGCGTCCACGCCACCGCGGCGGGCCCGCTGACCGTGCTGGCGCTCGGCCACGAGCACGGCATGACCAGCACGATCGTCGTCGGCCGCACCGCGCCGAGGGCCGGCGTGCCGGAGGGCAGGCTCGCCCACCACCGCTACCGGGTCAGCGGCTCGCACGGCGTGCTGGTGCTCGACGCGACCAAACCCGCCGTCACCGTGTCGACGGCGAGCGGCCTGGACCGGCAGTGGCTGCCCGTCGACACGCTCACCGGCCTGCTCGACGACCTGCACGCGGTCGTCACCGGCGCGAAACCGGCAGGCCCCACCCTCGACGACGCACTGCGGACCGCGGCCGTGCTCGACGCGGCCCGGCGTTCACTGACCGAAGGCGTACCGGTCGCCACCGACGGAGGAACCGCATGAAGCTCGTGACGTTCCGGCACGACGGACACGTCCGCCACGGCAGGCTCATCGAGAACGGCACGATCGTGCAGCCCCTCGGCGACGGCGACGTGACCGCGTCGCTCGGCGGGGCGGCGACCGCGGCCGGGCCCGCGTTCCCGCTCGCGGACGTCGAGCTGCTGGCGCCACTGCTGCGGCCCGGCAAGCTCCTGGCGGCCGCCGCGAACTACCAGGACCACGTGACCGAGGCGGGCGGCGAACCGCTCGACAAGTCCCGCCTGTCGCCGCGCCTGTTCCTCAAGCCGCCCACCGGCATCGTCGGCCCCGGCGCGGACATCCCGATGCCGTCGGTCAGCAGGGAGGTCGACTGGGAGGCCGAACTGGCCGTGGTGATCGGCACGACCGCGCGGAACGTGCCGATCGCGAAGGCGCTCGACATCGTCGGCGGTTACGTCACGTCGAACGACGTGTCCGCGCGGTCGATGGACTTCGGCTACGAACGCGACACCGGTGACTCGCACGTGTGGTTCTTCGACTGGCTGGCCGGCAAGTTGCTCGACGGGTTCGCGCCCATGGGCCCGTGGCTCGTGACGGCCGACGAGGTGCCCGACCCGCAGGCCCTGCACATCACGCTCGACGTGAACGGCGAGCGCCGCCAGGACGGGTCCACCAAGGACATGATCTTCTCGGTCGCCGAGCTGGTGTCGTTCGCGTCGACGCTGATGACGCTCGAGCCGGGCGACGTGATCATGACCGGCACCCCGTCCGGCGTCGGTGCCGCCACCGGCCAGTACCTCAAGGCCGGTGACCGGATGTCGGTGACCATCGGCGACCTGGGCACGCTCACCAACCGCATGGTGGCGTCGTGAGCGGAGCTCGCGGAGCGAACCGATGACGTCGAGTGACCTCCTGCTCGCCGGCGGCACGCTCGTCGACGGCACTGGCGCGGCGCCGAGAGCGGCCGACGTGCTCGTGCGCGGCGAGTGGATCGCCGGGGTGCTCGCGCCGGGCGCGACGGTGTCCGGCGCGCGGACGATCGACGTGTCCGGGCGCGTGGTGTGCCCGGGTTTCGTCGACATCCACACCCACTCCGACCTGGCGCTGCTGTCGAACCCGAAGGCGCACAGCAAGGTCCGGCAGGGCGTGACGACCGAGGTCGTCGGCAACTGCGGGCTCGGCGTGGCACCCGTTGGCACCGACGTGGCGGGCCTGCGGTCGGCGGTCGCCTACCTCGACCTCGACCCGGCCGTCGAGATCGCGTGGCGCACGGTCGGCGAGTACCTCGACGCGGTCGCGGGCACGTCCGTCCACGTCGCGACCCTCGCAGGCCACATCCCGCTCCGCGCAGCGGTCATGGGCCTCGCCGACCGGCCCGCGACCACCGCCGAGATCGACGACATGTGCGCGCTGCTCACGAACGCGCTCGCGGACGGCGCGCTGGGGCTGTCGACGGGGCTGGTCTACCCGCCGCTGCGGGCAGCGCGCACCGCCGAACTGCGGGCGCTGGCCGAGGTGGTCGCCGACCACGACGCGGTGTTCGCGTGGCACCTGCGGGACTACGGCGACGACCTCGTGCCGTCCGCGACCGAGGCGGTGCGCATCGCCCAGCTGACCGGCGCCCGCACGCAGATCTCGCACCTTGCCGCGGTGGGCAAGCGCAACTGGGGCCGGGTGCGGGACGTGCTGGCGATGGCGGGGCCGCTGATCGGGTTCGACGCCTACCCCTACCTCGCGGGCAACGCGCCGCTGTCGCAGCTGCTGCCGGACCAGGTCACGGTGGACGACCTCGCCGATCCCGTGGTGCGAGAACGGGTCGAGGTGGCGTGGCGCGGCAACCCCGTGCCGTGGACCGAGATCACCGTCGCGGGTGGCGCGACCGACGCCGTGCTGGGCCGCACTATCGCCTCACTCGCCGGCGAATCCCGTTCCGCGAGCGCGGTGGCCATGGACCTCATCGCGGCGTACGGCCACGCCGTGATCATGACCGCCGGCGGCCGCAGCGAGACCGATCTCCGCACGGTGCTCGGCCACCCGGCGACGGTCGTCGCGTCCGACGGGCTCGCGCTCGACCCGGACGGCCCGACCGGGCACGGCTTCCCGCACCCGCGTTCGTTCGGGACATTTCCACGAGCTGTGGCCAAGTTCGGTGCGAATCTGGCGGCGATCGTCCACAAGTGCACGCGGCAACCGGCGGAACAGGTAGGACTCACCGACCGCGGTGTCGTCGCGCCAGGACGACGTGCCGATCTGGTGGTACTGGACATGGAACGCCTTGCCGACCGCGCTACCTTCACCCGGCCGCACCGTTTCCCCGGTGGCGTCGATCTGGTACTCGTCGCCGGGACGACGGTCGTCACGGGGGAAGAACACACCGGCGCCACGCCGGGCACCGTCGTGCGACGAGCTGAGAGGTAAGACCATGGCCACCAAGACCCGTGGGGCGCGTCCGACGAGGACCGACGACCAGCTCGGCCCGAAGAGCGCGAACTACCACACCCACGCGCTGACCCGTGGGCTCGTGCTGCTGGACCTGCTCGCGTCGGTGCCGCCGCCGGTGACGCTGACCGGCATGCACGAGCACACCGGGCTGCCCAAGAGCACGCTGGTGCGCCTGCTGGCCGCGCTGACCGAGATGCGGTTCGTGGTCCGGGTGGACGAACGGCCCGCCTACCGGCTGGGCCACAAGGTGATGGCGCTCGCCGACGCCTATGTGTCCAGTTTGGACCTGTCCGCCGCGGCCGGGTCCTACCTGGACGAGTTGGCGCGCGAGACGCAGCAGACGTCCAACCTCGGCCTGCTGGACGGCCGGGAGGTCGTGCACGTGTGCGTGCGGCAGCCCGACCGGCCCCTGCGGTTCGAGACCAGCCCAGGCGCGCGGGACAGCACGCACTCGACGGGTCTCGGCAAGATGCTGCTCGCCGGGGTCGCACCCGAGGCCCTGGCCGCCTACCTGCCTGCCGAGCCCTTCCCCGCACGCACCGACCGCACGATCACCTCGCTCGACGAGATGACGAAGGAGGTCAGGCGGACGCAGCGGCGCGGGTACGCGATCGACGACAACGAGAGCAGCGCGGGGCTGAAGTGCCTCGCGGTGCCGGTGACGGTGGCAGACCAGACCCTGGCGGCGCTGTCGGTGTCCGGCCCGGCGGGCGAGTTCACGCCGAAGAAGCAGAAGGAGTACCTGGAGCGGCTGACCACGGCCGCGGCGGCGCTCGCGGCCGACCACGACGTGGTGGCGGTGCTGTCCCGGATGCACGAGTCGATGGGCGAACCATGATCGATGTCCACACGCACTGCCTGCAGCACACCCACTGGGGTCCCGAGTGGGACACCAACTGGAAGCCGGTCTACCAGCGCGAATGGGTGGACGTGACCCCCGCCGACTTCGACGAGGCCATGGCCGACGGCGGCGTCGACCTGGCGTTCGTGTTCGGCATGCGGGCCACCAAGCAGGGCGTGCGGACGCCGAACGAGTTCGTGGCCCGGTTCTGCCGCGAGACCACGACCGAGACCGTCGGGTTCATGTCGCTTGACCTGTCGGACCCGGACGCCATGGACCAGCTGGCCGAGGGCCTGTCGCTGGGGCTGCGCGGCGTGAAGCTGTACCCGGTGCTGGCCGGTTTCGACCCGCGCTCGCCGTCGCACGACCCGTTCTACCGGGAAGCCACCCGCCAGGGGCTGGTGGTGCTGTGGCACATGGGCGCCACCCCGTCGCCCGCCGGGAACCTGACGTTGTCCAATCCGCTTCTGGTCGACGACGTGGCCACCCGGCACCCCGATCTGGTGCAGATCATCGCCCACATGGGGCACCCGTGGCAACGGGAGAGCATCGTGACCTGCCGGAAGAACCGGAACGTGTTCACCGACGTGTCGGCGTCGTGGGCGCGGCCGCTCGACGGGTACCTCGCGCTGGTGCGCGCGCAGGAGTGGGGCATCGTCGACCGGCTGCTTTTCGGGTCCGACTATCCGATGTGGACGCCTCGCGAAGCCACCGAGGGACTGCGGGAGCTGGCCCGCTCGGGGGGCGCCGGGTTACCGCGTGTCGGCGACGAAACCCTCGACTGGTTGCTGAACGGGAACCCTCTGGCGGAGCTCGGCCTCGGTGCGTAGCCCATTCGGGCAGAGCGCGTATCTGAGTGGACGGCGGGTACTCCTGTTGGTAACAATCCGTGAGAAAGACCGATGAAACCGAATAGGTCCATCACACGTCCCACGAATTGTCGGTGCCGAGTGATAGACATAACTCCGCAGGAAACGCCAACGCAGGGGAACACGATGTCCGCACTACCAGAAGGTCTGAACCACAGAGCTCTGTCCATGCTGAGAGCGGTTGTCGCAGGTCGTGCACAACTCAGCTGCTCGTCCGAGCCCGACCTGTTCATCGACGGTGTGCCGTGCTGTGACCAGTACCTGGCCCACACGCTCGCGCACGAAGGCCTCGTCGAGCCTGCGCACCAGGGCACCTGGGGGGAACTCGTGCCCGCGGCGCTGACCGACGCGGGTGTCGCCGCCCTCGCCCCGGCGCCTGCCGCGGCCTGAAACTGATTAGGCCGATTGCCAGATCAACCGGGAAAACGGTAATAACACTCCTGGTGATCGATCCGGCACTCGGCGCCGACGTGCTTGGCGGCATCAAGTAACGCGCCGCCACCGTTTGATCATGGAATTTCCCACCCGATTCATCCAGATTGTCCTGGCGCGTCCGGTTGGTGAACTTCTGACGTGCACGCATCGCACCCGGTCGGAAACTCACCGTGACGTCTCTGTTTCGGTTCGCTGTTTTCGCTGGTCAGCGCTGGTTCAGGGCACTGGGGCTGGTCCGGCCCGGGCCCTCACACCGCGCCAAGGGGCCGGAGCTTTGGCGATCTTGTGCTCCTTGCAGGCCCCTCGACGCGGTGTGATCGGGCTTCGCCAGGTCGACGGGATGGCGGGCAGCCTCGGGTGTGGCGTGGCTTGCGCCCGCTTCTCTCGTCGTGGCGTCCGGGTCTGGTCGCGCTAGTCGAGCAGTTGCTGAATGGTGCCCGCGCCTACCGTGCGGTTGCCCTCACGGATGGCGAACCCCAGGCCGACGTCCATCGCGATGGGCTTGCCCAGGGTTACGGACATCTCGATCGAGTCCCCGGGCAGTGCGATGGCCGTGTCGAGCAGTTCGACGTTGCCGACCACGTCGGTGGTGCGGAAGTAGAACTGCGGCCGGTAGTTGCTGGCGAACCCGGTCGTGCGCCCACCCTCCTGTGTGGACAGCAGGTAGACGTGGGCGGTGAACCGGGTGTGCGGCAGCACCGAGCCGGGAGCGCACAGCACCTGCCCACGCCGCACCTCGTCGCGGCGCACCCCGCGGAGGAGTACCGCCGCGTTGTCGCCTGCCTCGGCCCGGTCGAGGGTCTTCCCGAACGTCTCGAGGCCGGTGCACACGGACGTGCGGCTGGGACCGAGGCCGACCACTTCGACCGGCGCCCCGACCTCGATGGTGCCCTGCTCGATGGCGCCCGTGACGACGGTCCCGCGCCCGGTGATCGTGAGCACGTTCTCGATCGGCATGAGGAAAGGCCCTTCCAGCGGCCGGGGTGGTACGGGCACGTGCTCGTCGACGGCTTGGAGGAGGTCGACGATGCCGCGCGCCCACACCGGGTCGCCGTGCAGCGCCCTGAGACCGGACACCCGCACGATCGGGGTGGCGTTCCCGTCGAACCCGTACTGTGACAGCAACTCCCGCAGCTCCAGCTCGACGAGGTCGAGCAGCTCACCGTCCTCGACGAGGTCGACCTTGTTGAGGGCGACCACGACGTGCGGCACCCCGATGCGCCGCGCGAGGACGACGTGCTCCCGGGTCTGGGGCATGGCCCCGTCCTGGGCGGACACGACGAGGATCGCGGCGTCGAGCTGCGCGGCGCCGGTGATCATGTTCTTGACGTAGTCGGCGTGCCCTGGCATGTCGACGTGCGCGTAGTGCCGCGTGGCGGTCTCGTACTCGACGTGCGAGATGTTGATCGTGATACCGCGGGCCTGCTCCTCGGGCGCCCGGTCGATCCCCTCGAACCCGACGTAGCTGGTGGTCGTCGGGTCCAGCTCGGAGAGGGTCCGCGTGATCGCGGCGGTGAGCGTGGTCTTCCCGTGGTCGACGTGCCCCATGGTTCCGATGTTGAGGTGCGGCTTGGTGCGCACGAAGTGCTGCTTGGTCATGACTTTCCCTTGGTGTGGAACGACGTCCGGAGAACCACGTGGTAGACCCACCCTCCCCGGCGGGTTCCCCGTGCAGGCCACGCGGAGGAGGGTCAGAGTCGGGCGCCGTCCAGCAAGGAAAGGGCGGCCACGACCGAGTCCACGGGGGCGAACCCCATGGACGCATCGATCATGGCCAGCCGGAACATGATCACAGGGTGACACGCGAACCGGGGCCCGTCACCCGATTTTCGAAGCCCGGCCCGCACAGCGAGACCGGGGAGGTCAGCCCAGCGGGAGGTCCACCGGCAACCCGGGTTGCCCGACATGTGCGCCAAGCACCTGATCGGCGCCGACCGCCCGCCACCACTCGAACTGGTCCGCACCGTCGACGTCCCCGACGATGACCGCCGCCCCGCTCCCCCGCACCAGCGGGACCAGGTCGCGGACCGCGCGGGTGAACAGGGACCCTTCGTCGGCAACCCGGGACACCACACGGGAAGCCATCTTCACCGCCCGGACCGGCAGGTCCTCGAGACAGGCCAGGTCCCCGGTGGTGGTCCCGAACTCGTACAGCACCACCGACACCCCGATGTCCACCAGCACGTGCAGGTTGTCCTCGGCCAGCCCGTCCAGCATGCACAGCGCCTGCACCGGAATCCCGACCTGCAGCTGGTCCGGCGCGAGGCCCGCGTCCGCGAGCACCGCCTGCACGGTCGACACCAGGTCCGGGTCGCCGGCGAACTCGCGGGTCAGCTCCACGTACAGGACCGGGCGGCCGGGCATGTCCTTGAGGTCGGCGCAGGCGCGGCCGAGCATCCACCGGCCGATCGGCAGTGAGAAACCGGTCTCCGCCAGCACCTGCAGGCAACGCTCGTGGTCGAGGGCGCCTTCCGCGTGGTCCCACCGGAGCAGCGCCCGCACCGCGGCGACCTTCCCGGACGCCACGGCCACCACCGGCTGGTACTCGAGTGAGATCTCGCCGTTCTCCCAGGCACCGGGCATCGAGCCGGCCAGGTTGAAGCGTTCGCGGTCGGCCTTGTTCTGCTGTTCGTCGACCAGGCCCCACTGGCGGCGGCCGGTCTGCTTGAGCCTGCGCAGTGTGATGTCGGTGGCGCGCAACAGTTCCTGGGGCGTGGTCCCCGGGGACGGCTGGTGCAGCACGGCGATGGTGGCCGTCGCGGCGACGCCGTGTTCGCCGACGAAGATCGGTTCCGCCAGCTCTTCGTTGATGCGGGTGGCCATCGCGGCACACGTCGGGGTGGTCGCCTTGTGTTCCACGAGCACGCCGAACTCGTCGCCGTCGAACCGCGCCACCGTCGCGTTCTCCTCGGCGAACACGTCGGCCAGGCGCATCGCGACGGTCTGCAGCAGGCGGTCGCCCACGTCCCGGCCGAGGCCGTCGTTCACCGCGTGGAAGCCGTCGAGGTCCAGGTGCAGCACCGTGAACTCGTCGGCGGTGTGCTGACCGGACAGCGCTTCCTCCAGCTTGCCGACGAACCGCTGCCGGTTCGCGAGCCCGGTCAGCGCGTCGTGCGTGGCCTGGAACTGGAGCCGGTTCTCCAGGAAGTGGCGGTCCGACACGTCCTCGACGGTCGTGACGTAATAGGTGGGCGCACCCGACGGCGACCGCAGCACCGACGCGGACAGGAAGACCAGCGCGTCCTCGCCGTCGCTCTTCACGAGTCTTCGCCGCTCGCGGAACGGGAGCGAGTTCTCCTCGAGGAGGACCTGGTAGCGCAGCTTCAGGTAGTCGGCGTCGTCCGGGTGGAAGATCTCGTCGAGCCGGCCTGCGGGGAACTTGCCGCGCCGGTGCTCGAGGATGTCGGTGAGCGCGCGGTTGGTGCGGATCACGCCGAGGTCCAGATCGGTGATCGCCATGCCGACGCTGGCGGTCGAGAAGACCTCCTCGAACCGCGCCTCGCTGTCCCGCAACGCGTTCTCCGCGTTCTCGCGGGCGCGGATCAGCGCGAGCGTCAGGCCTTCCTGCTCGGAGAACAGCTTGTGGCGCATGCCTTCCGCGATGCCCTTGGCGAGCGAGCCGAACACGACCACGAGACGCCCTGGCAGCCCGAAGAGGTCCGAGACCCCGGACAGCTTCGGCATCTGCTCACCCAGTACGTTGATCGTCACGTCGAGACATTCGGATCCGGCCAAACCCAGTGCCACCAAATGGTTCGCGACGTCCAGGACCGGCCGCTCGTCGTACGGCTCCGCTCGGGCGGCGTCCACGAGCGCGTCGAGGGCCGTTGCCAGCTCACCCTCGACGTGATCGCGCGCGTGCGCCACGTAGATGACCTGTGCCAGCGCCCCCGCCCATTCACGCGCAAGCTCAGATCGATCCACCGGAGCCTTCCAGCGGCCAAGTCATTCGGGGTTGTCCTTCTCCGGTTCAAGCGGGTTGTGACATTACCAGTGAATGCGCAACCCCTCTGCACCCAAAAGGGGACCGATCACCGCCAACGTGAACACCCTATGTGTTTAGTTCTAGGCTGTTCGAGTGAACTACCGTCGGTAGCGATCATTGCCGCACGCTGGGCGTGCACAGAACGCGACTGCCCTCCACTGATGGCGGAACGTAATCACCACACTACTCACGAACATATCTTGTTAGGCGTTGCCGACCGCCGTTTCGTCACGCTCCGACGATGTGCTCCGGCCGCACCGGCACCCGTGACAGCGCCAGGCCGGTCGCCGCGCGGATGGCCGCCGCGATCGCGGGCGTCGACGACAGCGTCGGCGGCTCCCCTACGCCCCGCAACCCGTACGGCGCATGGGGGTCCGCGCGTTCGAGCACGTCGATCGTCATCGGCGGCATGTCCAGCACGGTCGGGATGAGGTAGTCGGTGAACGACGGGTTGCGCACCACGCCGTCGACGACCTGGATCTCCTCCATCACCGCGAGCCCGAGGCCCTGCGCGGACCCGCCCTGGATCTGCCCGAGCACCGCGTCCGGGTTCATGGCACGGCCGACGTCCTGCGCGCACGCCAGCTCCACGACCCGCACGAGCCCCAGCTCGACGTCGACGTCGACCACTGCCCGGTGCGCGGCGAACGCGTACTGCACGTGCGCGAAACCCTGCCCGGTCACGGGATCCAGCGGCGCAGTCGGCCGGTGCCGCCACTCGACGGTCCGCTCGACGACCTCGTCGCCGAGCACGTCGACGAGGTCCGCGAGCACCTCGTTCGTCGCGGACACCACCTTGCCACCCGCGAGCCCGGTCGCGGCGAACCCACGTGCGGCGGCCAGCTCCAGCACGCCCGCGCGGACCTCCTCGCACGCCGCCCTGACCGCGCCGCCCGTGACGTAACTCTGCCGCGACGCCGAGGACGACCCGGCAGAGCCGACGAAGGTGTTCGACGGCTGGATCTGCACCCGCTGCACACCCAGCTCGGTCCGCGCGATCTGCGCCTTCAGCGTCACCAGGCCCTGCCCGACCTCCGCGGCGGCGGTGTGCACGGACACCACCGGCTCGCCCGCGATGACCTCGAGCCGAACCCTGGCGGTCGAGTAGTCGTCGAAACCCTCGGAGAACCCGACGTTCTTGATGCCGACGCCGTACCCGACCCCGCGCACGACCCCTTCGCCGTGCGTCGTGTTGGACACGCCGCCGGGCAGCTCACGCAGGTCGCGCGGCCCGGTCGGGATCGCGGGCAGCGGCTTGGCGCGCACGAGCTCCAGCAGCTCGGCGACCGGTGCGGGTGAGTCGATCACCTGACCGGTCGGCATGACCGTGCCGCGTTCGGCGGCGTTGCGGATGCGCAGGTCGACCGGGTCCATGTCGAGCGCGGCCGCGAGCTTGTCCATCTGCGACTCGTACGCGAAGCACGCCTGCACCGCGCCGAAGCCGCGCATCGCGCCGCACGGCGGGTTGTTCGTGTAGACGCCGTAGCCGTCGATCCGCACGTTCGGCACCCGGTAGGGGCCCGCGCCGAGCGTGGCCGCGTTGCCGGTGACGGCCGCGGTGGTGGACGCGTAGGCACCGCCGTCGAGGATGATCTCCGCCTTGACGTAGACGAGATCGCCGTCGCGGGTGGCGCCGTGCTCGTACCGCATCAGCGCGGGATGCCGGTGCACGTGCCCGAAGAACGACTCCTCGCGACCGTAGACGATCTTGACCGGCTTGCGCGTGTGCAGCGCGAGCAGGCAGGCGTGGACCTGCATCGACAGGTCCTCCCGCGCACCGAACGCGCCGCCGACACCCGCGAGGTGCAGGCGCACCTTGTCCTCGGGCATCGCCAGCGCCTTCGTGAGCTGCCGCTGGTCGGCGTGCAGCCACTGCGTGGCGATGTAGAGGTCGACACCGCCGTCCTCGGCGGGCACCGCGAGCCCGGACTCCGGGCCGAGGAAGGCCTGGTCCTGCATGCCGACCGTGTACTCGCCGGTGACCACGACGTCCGCGACCGGGTTCTCCTCGCCGAAGCGGATCGGCGCGTGGCGGACGATGTTGCCGCCCTCGTGCGCCGGGTGCAGGACCGGCGCGTCGGGACGCATCGCGGCCTCCGCGTCGGTGACCGGCGTCAGCACCTCGTAGTCGACGACGATGCGGTCCGCGGCGCGGCGGGCGGTCTCGGGGTGGTCGGCGGCGACGATCGCGACCGGTTCCCCCTGGTAGCGCACGATGTCCACGGCGAGCACCGGCTGGTCCGGGTGCTCGAGACCGTAGATGTTGTCGGGCACGTCCTCGTGGGTGAGCACGGCGTGCACCCCGGGGAGCTTGAGCGCCTCGGTGATGTCGAGGCCCTTGACGCGCGCGTACGGGTGCGGGCTGCGCAGCGTGGCGCCCCACAGCATGTCGTCGGCCCACAGGTCGGACGAGTACGCGAACTCGCCGCGGGTCTTCTGCGCGCCGTCCGGCCGCATCGGGCTGTCCCCGACCCCACCGGTGACATTGGTGATGAGCGGCTGCTGGGTGGTGGTGGTCATGATTTCTCCGCCAGCGCTCGGGACGCGGCGCCCAGTGCCGTGGCGGCGTCCGCCTCGGACACGGTGCGGACCTCGTCGTCCTCGACGATCACGTTGCCGCCCGCGAGCAGCAGCGCGAGCGGCGGCAGCGCGCCGAACACCAGTGCCGCCACCGGATCGGTGATGCCCGCGTGGTTCATGCCGGTCAGCCGCCACACGGCCAGGTCGGCCTGCTTGCCCGCCTCGAGCGAGCCGATCTCGGCCTCGCGGCCCAGGACACGCGCGCCGCCTCGGGTGGCGAGCCACAGCCCGTCGCGGGCGGTGGCCGAGTGCGGGCCGTTCTTCTGCCTGGCCAGGTACACCGCCTGGCGCAGCTCGATCCCGAGCCCACCGTCCTCATTGGACGCGGCACCGTCGACGCCGAGGCCGACCGGGCACCCGGCGTGCACCAGGTCCTGCACCCGGGCGATGCCGGCACCGAGGCGGGAGTTGGAGGTCGGGCAGTGCGCGACGCCCGTGCCGGTCGCGCCGAGCCGGGCGACCGCGTCGTCGGAGAAGTGGATGCCGTGCGCGAACCACACGTCCTCGCCGAGCCAGTCGAGCCGGTCGGCCAGCTCGGCCGGGGTGCAGCCGTACTCGTCGAGGCACTGGCGTTCCTCGTCGAGGGTCTCCGCGAGGTGGGTGTGGAGGCGGACACCCTTGTCCCGCGCCAGTTCCGTCGCCTTGCGCATCAGGTCCTCGCTCACCGAGAACGGCGAGCACGGCCCGACCGCGATCCGCGTGAACGAACCCGGCGACGGGTCGTGGAACGCGTCGATGGCGGCCGCGGTGCCGGTGAGCGCGCCGTCCAGGGTCTCGACGATCGAGTCCGGCGGCAGACCGCCCTGCGACTCGCCGCGGTCCATGGACCCGCGCACACCGTGCAGCCGGATGCCGACCGTGCGCGCGGCCTCGACGGTCGCGCCGAAGGTGTCACCGGCGTTCCGCGGGATGACGTAGTGGTGGTCGGCGGCGGTCGTGCAACCGGTGCGGGCGAGCCGGGTGAGGCCCGCGACCGCCGCGGTGTGGACGATCGTCTCGTCGATGCCGGCCCACACCGGGTACAGCGCGGTCAGCCACTCGTACAGCGTGGCGTCCTGCGCGTAGCCGCGGGTGGCCCACTGGTAGAGGTGGTGGTGGGTGTTGACGAAGCCCGGCGTGACGAGGCAGCCGGTGCCGTCGATCCACCGGTCGGCCGCCGGCCCGGGTGGCGCGGCGCCGTCGCCGACCGCCTCGATGATCCCGTCGGTCACGACGACGTGCCCGTAGCGGTACTCGGTGCCCGCGCCTTCGCCGCCGTCGACGGTGGCGATGGCGGCGTTCTCGATGATGGTCCTCATGACCGCTGCTCCTTCACGGCCACCGCGGCCATCCGCACCGCGTCGAGGATCTTCTCGTACCCCGTGCAGCGGCACAGGTTCCCGGCCAGCGCCTCGCGGATCTCGGCGTCACTCGCGTCCGGCTTGCGGTGCACGAGGTCGTGCGCGGCGACCACCAGCCCCGGCGTGCAGAAGCCGCACTGGACCGCGCCGGTGCGGACGAACGCGTCCTGCACCGGGTCCAGCTCCTCCGCGCTGCCGAGCCCTTCGACGGTCCGCACCGACCGGCCCTCGACCTGGCCGGCGGCGACGAGACACGCGCACACCGGCGTGCCGTCGAGGTAGACCGTGCAGGAGCCGCATTCCCCCTGTTCACAGGCGTTCTTGGCGCCAGGCAGACCGAGGCGCTCACGCAGGACGTACAGCAGGCTCTCGCCCGGCCACACGTCGTCCGCGGTGCGCTGCTCGCCGTTGACCTCCACATTGACCCGCATTACTTCGCAACCTCCTGCGGTACCGATCGCCACGCCCAGCCGAGTGTGCGGCGGGCGAGCACGGACAGCGCGTGGCGGCGGTAGGCCGCGGTCCCGCGCACGTCGTCTATGGGGCGCGCGGCGGCGCCGACCAGTTCGCCGAACGCCCGCACGATGTTCTCCTGCAACGGTTCGCCTGACCCCCACGGCAGCTCGGCGGCCGCGAACCGCTCGGCCTCCAGCGCCCGCAACGGGGTCGGCCCCGCGGATCCGATGCCGGTGCCGACACCCTTGCCGGCCACGTCGAGCGTGACCGCGAACGAGCAGACCGCGATGACCATCGCGTTGCGGGTGCCGACCTTCGCGAACTGCTGCGGCCCGGCGGCCTCCGGCACCTGGATGGCCACGATCAGCTCGTCCGGTTCGAGCGCGGACTTCTTGGGCGCGGTGAAGAACTCCCGCGCGGGCACGGTCCTGCTGCCCCTGGTGGAGGCCACCTCGATGTCGGCGCCGACGGCGACCAGCGGCGGGTGCGCGTCCCCGGCGGGCGACGCGGAGCCGAGGTTGCCGCCGACCGTGCCCCGGTTGCGGATCTGTGGTGACCCGACGGTCCGCGCCGCCATCGCGAGCCCGGGCAGGACGTCACCCAGCTCGGTCACGATCCGCGTGTACGGCACGGTCGCGCCGAGCCGGACGTGCCCGTTCTCCCGGGTCCACCCGGACAGCTCGGTGACCAGGCCGAGGTCGAGCAGAGCGGGCGGGCGGCGGACGTCGAAGTTCAGCTCCACCATCACGTCCGTGCCACCCGCGATCGGCACGGCGTCCGGGAACTCCGCCTTCATCGCCAGTGCTTCGTCCAATGTGGACGGTCGAAGGAAGTCCATGGTCACCACCACGCGAGCCCGGGGTCGGGCGCGCCGTCCCGTACCACCCCGCCCTCGATGAGCCCGTACGGCCGGTCGGCGGCGAAGAACACCTCGCCGGGGTTGTCCAGCTCGAACGGTGACAGGTCGACGAGGAAGTGGTGCTTGTTCGGCAGCGACAGCCGCACCTCGGCCAGTTCCTCGCGGTGCCGCAGCACCCGCTCGCCCATCGCGTGCAGGGTCTGTTGCAGCGAAAGGGAGTGCGTGTCGGCGAACGCCTCGACGAGGTGACGAGCGGCCTCCCGGTGCGAGGTGTTCCAGTCCGTGTCAGCGGCGGACGCGTGCCGCCAGTCGGCGCGCACGGCGGTGGCGAGGATGCGGTCGTGCGTCTCGGGCAGCGTGGTGTACCGGTCGGAGTGGAAGCCGTGGAACTCCGACCCGGTCGTGTTCATGACCACGAGGTCGTCCACGCCGGACACCACGGTCGCCGCGGTGCCGTCGTAGGTGACGGTCGTCGTGCGGGTGCCCGAGTCGCGGACGAACGAGTGGTCCGCGACCCGTGCCCAGCTGTACTGCTCGATCCGCACGCGGGCGCGGTGGATCGTGGGCGTGGCGTCGACGAAGTGCCGCGCGAGCCGCAGCGCGAACGCCTCGATCGAGGAGATCCCGTCGCGGGCGAACGCGAAGACCGTGTTCTTCTGCGTGTCGGTGGGCAGCACGCCCGCGTTGTCGCCGGTCAGGTGCGTGGCGGCGAGGTCGCCGGCCAGCGCGGTGCTGACGTTGAGGTCGGTGACCTCGTGGCGGTCGTCGTGCCGGTCGACCCGAACGAGTCGGGTCTCGGCTTTGCCGTACTGGTTGTCGCCGAGGCGGATGTCGTGATCGGTCAACGTGGGTCAGCTCCCGCGGTAGGTCGAGTAGCCGTACGGGCTGATGAGCAGCGGCACGTGGTAGTGGCTGTCGTCGGTGACCCGGAAGGCGACGGTGACCTCGGGGTAGAACTCACCGCGGATCTCGAAGACGAGCCGGTACACACCGGGCTCGGCGGTGTCCCAGCCGGAGATGCGCCCGTCGTCGTCGGTGTGCCCGTCGGCGATGGTGCGCCAGCCGTCGTCGTGCAGTTCGAGCCGCACGGGCACACCCGTGGCGGGCCGCCCCTCGCTCGTGTCGAGGACGTGGGTGGAGAGACTCATCCGAACGCCTTCCCGAGCCGCAGGTCCACGATCTTGCGCAGCTCCTCGCGGACCACGTCGCGTTCGGCCGCCGGGTCGTTGCCGAGGCGGGCGCGCAGGGCGGCCAGCATCTCCTCGCCCGTCAGCCCGGTGGCACAGATGAGGAAGACGTGCCCGAACCGCTCCTCGTAGACGACGTTGCCCGCCGCCAGGTCCTCGTCCGGGGTGGCGCCCGCCTGCTCCTCACGGGACCAGGCGGCCTCCGGCCCGGGCCCGGTCGCGCGCTCCCCGATGCGCGGGTGGGCGGCGAGCGCGTGCTCGACGTCGGCCCAGTCGAGCGCGCGGAGGACCTGCTCGGAGACACTCCGCAGCTGGGCGAGGTCGTGGTACGGGCGCCGGGCGAGGATCTCGTCGGCCCAGCGGCGGGACGCGCAGCAGGCGAGCAGGTCGTGCTCCGCGGCCGCGGCCTCCTCGGCGTTCAGCCGGTCGAGTGGTGAGTCGTCGGACATCCTCGGGACTGTACCGGCGTTGTGGCTGGCTGACAGACTCTTCCGCCGTGGACGGTTTGGTCACGACTCTGGTCGCCGTGGGCGGCACCCTGGCCGGGTCGGGCCTCACTTACCTGTTCGGGTGGTTCACCGCCCGGCGGGCGGAGCGCGTCGGGCGCGCGGAACGCCTCCGGCAGGACCGGATCGCGGCGTTCACTTCCTTTGCTGGTGCGATCACCGGACTCCGCCAGTCGGTGGTCACGGCGTGGTTCGCACGGCGTGACGGCCCCGCGCCCACGGAGCAGACGGAGGCCGACCGCCTCGTCAGGTAGGCGGCTCCTCCTCGTCCACCCATTCGAGGAGGTCGCCCGGCTGGCACTGCAGCACCCGGCACATCGCCTCCAGCGTGGAGAAGCGCACCGCCTTCGCGCGGCCGTTCTTCAGTACCGCCACGTTCGCCGGGGTGAGGCCCACCTTCTCGGCGAACTCCCCCACGCTCATCTTCCGTTTGGCCAGTTCGACGTCGATGCGCACGACGATCGGCATCAGATCACCGACTCCATGTCGCTGCGCAGCGTCGTGGCCTGGCGCAGCAGTGCGCGCATCACCACCATCAGCAGTCCCAGCACGGTGACCCCCGTCGTCAGCAGGAACAGCACGAGGGGGACGCCGGGGTCGTCGGCGTTGAACCCCACGAACAGGAACACGCCGACGAGCACCACCCAGCCCGCGGCGATGGCCCACACGATCGCGTTCACCCACCTCATCGCGTCCTCGGTGAAGATGCGGTCCTTCTGGACCATGGTGAGCAGCTTCCAGGTCGCCACGATCACCACCTGCACGCACAGCACGAGGAAGATTGCGATCACGGTCGCAGGCCACCGGAAGGGTGCGGCGTCCGGGTTCTCCCTGGCCATGTCCGCGAACTGCCCGGGCAGCGACATCACCTGGAACAGGACGAGAATCCCGAACAACACCACGAGGAACACGCGGAGCGGGACCACGACGGCCCGATGCACACCGATCATGCATCGAGTATCGACATCTACCTATCGAAAGTCAATCGATGGGGTCCCGTGCCGTCACGAGACCCCCACTCACGTCAGTCCAGGACGGCCAGCGCGTCGATCTCCACCAGCAGGCCCTCGGGGAGGCCGACGTAGACGGTCGTGCGGGCCGGGAAGGACTCCTCGAAGAACTCGCGGTACGCGTCGTTCAGCTCGCCGAAGTGGGCCGTGTCGGTGAGGTAGACGCGGCACATGATCACGTCGTCGAGGGTGGCACCGCCCGCCTCGAGGACCCGGCGCACGTTCTGCATGACCTGGCGGGTCTGCTCGGTGACCGTGGTCCCGACGATCTCGTTCGTCGAGGGGTCGAACGCCACCTGGCCGGCCACCTGCAGGATGTTGCCCTTGCGGATGCCGTGCGTGAGCGGCACCGTCGGGATCTTCGTTCCCTCCGGGTGGATCGCGACCTTCGCCATCAGTTGCTCCTCCTCGTTTCCGGGTTGTCGATGTAGATCACCTCGCCGACCTCGCGAGACGCGACGTGCACAGTGTGGCCCGGCATCAGTTGCTCCTCCTCGTTTCCGGGTAACCACACTCGACGGACGCCGCCGACGCCGCGGCCAGCAACGCCGGCACCAGCTCCAGCAGACCGTCCAGGTCGAGCACGACCTGCGGCACCGACAACGACATCGCCGCGAGCACCTCGCCCCGCGCGCCGCGCACCGGCGCGGCCACGCAGTGGATGTGCTCCTCGTGCTCCTCGTCGTCGATCGCGTAGCCCCGCGCCGCCACCCGGTCCAGCTCCGCCAGGTACGCGCGTGGCGTGGTGATCGTGTTCGGTGTCATCTTCTCGTACGTGATCGACGCGGCGATCTCCCTGCGCTGGTCCTCCGGCAACGCGCCGACCAACACCTTCGCCACGGCCGTGCAGTGCAGTGGCGCGCGGCGGCCGATGCGGGAGTACATCCGCACGTTGTGCCTGCTCTCGTACTTGTCGATGTAGATCACCTCACCGTCCTCGTAGGACGCGAGGTGCACGGTGTGGCCGGTCTCGGCGTTCAGCGCGCGCAGCGCGGGCTCGACGCTGCGCCGCACGTCCCGCTCGTCGAGCGCCCGGAACGCCAGCTCGAACAGCGACGTGCCGAGCCGGTAGTACCGGATCCCGTCGCGCTGCACGAACCGGTGCGACTCGAGCGTGCGCAGCAGCCGCAGCACGGTCGTCTTGTGCACGTCGAGCCGCATCGCCAGCTGGTCGAGGGTCCGCTGCCCGTTGGCCAGCTCGTCGAGCAGCACGAGCGCGCGGTCCAGGCTCTGGCTCATGACAGGTCCCCGGTCACGTACGCGTCGGCCCACTCCGCCTCGGACGCGTGCAGCATCGCGGACACGTACTCCGGCGGCAGCGACGGGCCGACGTCGTGGTGGGTGCGCAGCGCGGTCGCGGCCCGCAGGTGCCCGGCCCGCAGCCGCGCCCTCGGCGCCCACCCGGCGAGCGTGGCCTGCAGGAACCCGGCGGCGAACGCGTCACCGGCCCCGACCGGCTCGACCACGTCGACCTTCAGCGCGGGCTGGCACAGCTCGGCGTCGCCCTCGACGAGCGTCGCACCCTCGGCCCCCTGCTTGACCACGAGCGTCGCCGGTTCCGGCAGCAGCGCGCGGATCTGTCCCGGCTCCTCGACACCCCACACGAGCTTGGCCTCGTCGGCGCCGACGAACACGACGTCCGCGGCGGCGGCGAGGTCCCGCAGCACCGAGGGGTCGCGGTCGGCCCAGAGCCGGGGCCGCCAGTTGAGGTCGAACGACAGCGTGAAGTCCCGTGGCCGGTGCACCAGGCGGTCCATCAGCGCGAGGCAGCTGTCCGACAGCGCGGGCGTGATCCCGCTGGTGTGCACGACCCGCACCTCGTCGAGCGGCAGCTCGTCGAGCAGCGCGGGCCCCATGCCGGAGGCGGCGGAGCCGCGGCGGTAGTAGCGGACCGGGCTGCCGGAGGCGTCGCGTTCCTTGACGTACAGGCCGGTCGGCCGGTCCTGGTCGACCGCGACGCGGGACACGTCGACGCCGAACGACGCGACCGCGGCGGTGACGGCCGTGCCGAACGCGTCGTCGCCGACCGCGCTCACCCACGCCGACCGCAGCCCGAGCGCGGCGACGTGGCAGGCCACATTGGACTCCGCGCCGCCGACCGTCCGGTGCCACGTGGTCACCTCGGCGGGCGGGCCCGGTTCGGCGGGCACGAACATGGCCATGGTCTCGCCGAGGCACAACACATCGGTACGCACGAGTGCCGCGCCTCCTCCGCCGTTGACTGGCCGGCCGAGGAGATGCTACACAACTTCGTGGCACATAGCGCAATAGCCGTTGCAAGATACGCAATATGAGGTGAGCGGATTGCCGCAGATCACTCCGGGCCGGCTGAACCCCGGCGCACTCGACGCGCTCCTCGACGAGCGCATCGACTGGCGCTTCAAGGGAATTCCGGCCGCACTGTCCGGATTGTCCATACGGGACGCCAGGGCGCGCGGCGTGAACCTCTTCTCCGACGGGTTCCTCCCTCCGGTCACCGTCCTCGACGAGCCGGCACTCACCCACAACCTCACCACGATGGCCGCCCTGTGCGCACGCCACGGCTTCGCCCACGCGCCGCACGGCAAGACCACGATGGCGCCGCAGCTGTTCGCGCGGCAGTTCGAGCACGGCGTGTGGGGGCAGACCACGGCCAACGCGAGCCAGCTGCGGATCTACCGCGCGTTCGGCGTGAACCGGGTGATCCTCGCGAACGAGCTGGTCGACGCCGCCGCGCTGCGGTGGCTCGCGGGTGAGCTGGACCGCGACCCGGACTTCGAGTTCTGGTGCTGGGTCGACACCGAACGCGGCGTCGAGCTGATGACCGCCGCACTGCGCGAGGCGGCACCGTCCCGGCCGGTGGACGTGCTGATCGAGCTGGGGGTGGCGGGTGGCCGCACCGGGTGCCGGGACCGGACCGCGGCGCTGAAGGTCGCGGAGGCCGTCGCGGCGAGCCCGGTGCTGCGGCTGACCGGGGTCGCGAGCTACGAGGGCGCGGTGTCCCGCAACGCGTCCGCCGACGGGCTCGCCGCCGTGCACGACCACCTGACCGAGCTGCGGTCGCTGGCACTGGACCTCGCGGAACGCGGGCACTTCGACGGGGTGGCCCAGGTGGTCGTGACCGCGGGCGGCAGCTCGTTCTTCGACCAGGTCGTCGAGGTGCTCGGCGCGCCGTGGCCGGACGGGCTGCCCGTGCTGCCGGTGCTGCGCAGCGGTGCGTACCTGACGCACGACGAGGGCTACTACGAGCGCAACTCGCCGCTCGGCGCGACTCCCCGGCTCGACGGCGCGCGGCTGCGGCCCGCGGTGCGGGCGTGGGCGCAGGTCACCTCGCGCCCGGAGCCGCGGCTCGCGTTCATCACCGCAGGCAAACGGGACGTGCCCTACGACATCGATCTGCCGGTGCCGGAGCTGCGGCGGGTGGACGGGGTGACCTCGGAGCTGACCGGCTGCGTGGTCACGTCGGTCAACGACCAGCACGGGTTCGTCACGCTCGGCACGGACGCGGCGCTGGAGGTCGGCGACTGGGTCGGTCTCGGGCTTTCCCACCCGTGCACGACGTTCGACAAGGTCCCGCTGATGCCGATGGTCGGCGCCGACGGCGAGACCGTGGTCGACCTGATCCGCACGTTCTTCTGATGCTGACCTTCCGCGGCGCGACGGTGGTCGACGGCACCGGTGCCCCCGCCCGCCGGGCCGACGTGACCGTCGACGGTGGCCGGATCACCGCGATCGGCGACGGTGGCGGCGGCCGTGTCGTGGACGCCGGCGGGCTCGTGCTGACGCCCGGGTTCATCGACATGCACGCGCACTCCGACCTGCAGGTACTGGCGAAGCCCGACCACCTGGCGAAGGTCTCGCAGGGGGTCACGCTCGAGGTGCTCGGCCAGGACGGGCTGTCGTACGCACCGGTCGACGACGACACGCTCGCCGCCCTGCGCGCACAGCTCGCCGGGTGGAACGACGACCCGCCCGGGTTCGACTGGGACTGGCGCGGCGTCGGCGAGTACCTCGACCGGCTCGACAAGGGCATCGCGGTGAACGCGGCATACCTCGTGCCGCAGGGGACCGTGCGGATGCTCGTGGTGGGCTGGGAGTCGCGGCCAGCCACGGAGTCCGAAGTGGACCGGATGCGGGCGCTGGTGGCGACCGGACTCGCCGAGGGGGCCATGGGCATGTCGTCCGGGCTCACCTACACACCCGGCATGTACGCCGACACCGCCGAACTCGTCGCACTGTGCGAGGTCGTCGGCACGGGCGGCGGGTACTACAGCCCGCACCACCGCAGCTACGGCGCCGGTGCGCTGGCGGCGTACGCGGAGATGGTCGACGTGTCGCGGCGGTCCGGCTGCCCGCTGCACCTCGCGCACGCCACGATGAACTTCCCCGTCAACGAAGGCCGCGCGGGTGAGCTGCTGTCGTTGCTGGACGACGCGATCGCGGACGGCTGCGACATCTCGCTCGACACCTACCCGTACCTGCCCGGCGCGACCTACCTGTCCGCGCTGCTGCCGAGCTGGGCCACCGAGGGCGGCCTGGACCCGACACTCGCCCGTCTGTCCGATGTGGACATCCGGGAGCGGATCCGCGCCGACCTCGAGGACCACGGCTCGGACGGCTGCCACGGCGTGCCCGTCGACTGGGACGCGATCGAGGTCAACGGCGTCCGCCGCGACGAGAACGCCCACCTGGTGGGGAAATCGGTCGCGGCATCGGCGCAGGAGGCCGGCAGGCCGCCTGCCGAGCTGTACTTCGACACCCTGATCAGCGAGAAGCTCGGCACGTCGTGCCTCATGCACGTCGGGCACGAGGACAACGTCCGCGCGATCATGCGGCACGCCGCCCACACCGGCGGCAGCGACGGGCTGCTGGTCGGCGAGCGCCCGCACCCGAGGGCGTGGGGCACGTTCCCGCGCTACCTCGCGCGGTACGTGCGTGAGCTGGGGGTGCTGAGCCTCGAAGAATGCGTCGCGCACCTGACGGGCCGGGCCGCGCGGCGGCTCCGGCTGACCGACCGCGGGCTCGTGCGGGAGGGTTACGCCGCCGACCTCGTGCTGTTCGACCCGGACACCGTGGCCGACACGGCGACGTTCGACGAGCCGCGCCAGGCGGCGGCCGGCATCCCGTACGTGCTGGTGAACGGCGTTCCCGTCATCGAGGACGGCAGGCACACCGGCGCGCTCGCCGGGCACTCGATCCGCAACACGACGGATCGTTCACTCCGCGAGCCACACCGGACCTGACTGTTCACTCCGCAAGCTACGTTCAGAAGGAGTCTGACATGGACCTGCTCGCCGAACTCGGTGCCCGGCGCGCGCTGTGCATCATCCGCGCGCCGATCATCCCCGATCCGGTGGGGCTCGCGCGGACCCTCGTCGAGGCGGGCCTGCCGATCGTCGAGTTCGCGCTGACCACCCCGGACGCGCCACGGCTCATCGAGGAGGC
The DNA here is from genome assembly GCF_014203735.1 of Actinophytocola algeriensis. Lineage (GTDB taxonomy): Bacteria > Actinomycetota > Actinomycetes > Mycobacteriales > Pseudonocardiaceae > Actinophytocola > Actinophytocola algeriensis. The sequence continues at coordinate 819,652 of NZ_JACHJQ010000006.1, forward strand.
GGCGCGGGTGGAGGGGCTGATCCTCGGCGCGGGCACCGTGATGTCCGAACAGGACGCCCGCGACGCGATCAACGCTGGCGCGACGTTCCTGCTCACCCCCGGGCTGCGGCCCGCGGTCGCGGAGGAGGCGGTGCGGCAGCAGGTGCCGATCGTGCTCGGCGCGATGACCCCGACCGAGGTGGCGACCGCGGTCGACCTTGGCGCGACGGCGGTGAAGGTGTTCCCCGCGGCGCGGCTCGGCCCGGCGTACTTCTCGGACCTGCACGGCCCGTACCCGGACGTGAACCTGGTCGCCACCGGCGGCCTGAACGCGGAGAACGCCGCGGCATACCTGGCGGGCGGCGCGATCGCCGTGACCGCGGGCAGCGGTGTGGTGGGGCCCAAGCTCGCGGCCGAGTCAAGGCTCGCGGAGATCGCACAGCGCGCGAAGGAATTCCTCGCGGCCATCGGATAGAACCGCACAAGGAGACGAATGTCGGGGTTCGTTGACTGGCTGCAGCACTCCACACCGGGGTTGCTGCTGCTCGCCGCGGTGGGCATCGCGGTGCTGCTGTCGCTCATCATCAGGTGGAAGGTCGAGCCGTTCATCGCGCTGCTCGTGATCGGCCTGCTGACCGCGCTCGCCGCCGGGCTGCCAGTGCAGTCGCTGGTCGGTTCGGCGCAGAAACCCGGCGAGTCGTTGCTGGAGACGGGTTTCGGCGGCATCCTCGGCCACATCGCCGCGATCATCGGCCTTGGCACGATGCTCGGTGCGATCCTCGAGGCGTCCGGCGGCGCGCAGGTGCTGACCAGATCGCTGCTGCGTGCGCTCGGTGAGAACCGGGCGCCGCTGGCGATGGGGCTGGCGGGCCTGATCTTCGGCGTCCCGGTGTTCTTCGACGTGGGCATCTTCGTGCTGGCGCCGCTCGTGTACGTGGCGGCCAAGCAGGGCGGCAGGTCGATCCTGCTGTACTGCCTGCCGCTGCTCGCGGGCCTGTCGGTGACGCACGCCTTCCTGCCACCACATCCCGGACCCGTTGCCGCGGCGGGACTTCTGGGTGTGGACCTCGGCTGGGTGATCCTGATGGGCGCCGTGTGCGCGATCCCCGCGTGGTACGTGGGCGGCGTGCTGTTCTCGTCGTGGATCGGCAAGCGGATCGACATCCCGGTCCCCGAGGAGATGCTGGCGGCGGCGGAGACCGAGCGGGAGGGCGACGAACCGGGGCTCGGCATGGTCGTCGGCATCATCGCGATCCCGCTGGTGCTGATCCTGGCCGGGACGTTCGGCAGCATCTGGCTCCCCGCCGGCTCCACCGCGGCCGGCGTCGCGAACTTCATCGGCACCCCGGCGATCGCGCTGACCATCGCCGTGCTGCTGGCGTTCTGGCTGCTGGGTTACCGCCGCGGCATGACCAAGTCGCAGGTCGCGGACCTGAGCGCGGCGTCGCTGCGGCCGGTCGGCATGATCCTGCTGGTCGTGGGTGCCGGCGCGTTCTACGGCGCGGTCCTGAAGGCGACCGGCATCGGTGGCGTGATCGCCGGCAGCCTGCACGACGCTGGCCTGCCGGTGATCTTCGCGGCGTACGTGATCAGCTGCGGGCTGCGGATCGCGCAGGGTTCCGCGACGGCCGCGATCGCCGCGTCGGCCGCCATCATCGGCCCGACCATCAAGGACGTCGGCTACTCGCAACCACAGCTGGCGCTGATCGCGGCGGCCATCTGCGCCGGTTCGATCATCGCCTCGCACGTCAACGACGGCGGGTTCTGGATCGTGTCGCGGTACTTCGGCATCTCGGTCAAGGACACGCTGAAGACGTGGACCGTGCTGGAGACGATACTGTCGGTGGTCGGCTTCGCGGTGGCGGCGATACTGATGGCGGTGATCTGATGCTGGACCGACGGGAGTTCCTCGGGTACGCGGGCTTCGTCACGGCCGCGTTCGCGCTGGCCCGGGGTGCGGGCGAGCTTTCCGCTCCGTCCACTGTGTACCTCGGTAGTTTCGGCGCGGACCTGCGGACCGGTGCGGTGGCCGACGACGGCACGCTGACGGTCACCGGCTCGGTCGCCGGGGTGCCGGACGCGTCGTTCCTGGCGTTCCACGACCGGTTCCTGTACACCACGAACGAGGGTCAGGGCCGCGTCACCGCGATCGACCGCACCACGAACGCGGTGCTGAACACGCGGTCCAGCGGCGGCGCGGGCCCGACACACGTCTCGGTGCACCCGTCCGGCCACCTGCTCACCGCGAACTACACGTCGGGTTCCGTTGCCGTGCACGCGTTGGACGACGACGGCTCGATCGGCGAGCAGACCGACCTCGTGCGGCACGAAGGCGACCGCGACCCCCACGCCCACCAGGTTCTCCCGTCCGGCGAGTGGGTGCTGGCGGTCGACCTCGGCACCGACTCGGTGTACGTGTACGGGCTGGCGGACGGGAAGCTCACGCAACACCAGCAACTCCGGCTCCCGGCCGGTGCCGGCCCACGCCACCTGGCGTTCCACCCGACCGAGCCGCTGGTCTACATCCTGGGCGAGCTGCGCCCGGAGATCACGGTGGCGCGGTGGGAGGACGGGACACTCACCCCGGGCCAGGTCATCCCGACCGCGGGAGACGGCAACTTCCCTGCGGAGATCACGGTCAGCGCCGACGGCCGGTTCGTGTACGCGTCCAACCGCGGCGACAACACGATCGCGGCGTTCGTCGTGTCCGGCGACCAGCTCACCGCACTGGGCGCCACCCCGACCGGCGGCGACTGGCCACGGCACTGCACGCTCAGCCCGGACGAGCGGTGGATGTACGTGTCGAACCAGAACTCCGGCACCGTCACGTGGCTCCCCCGCGACCCGGCCACGGGCACCCTCGGCGCGTCGGCGGGCTCGGCACCGGTGCCGTCGGTGGGCATCGTCGCCTGGCCCTGACGCCGGCCCAGCACCGCGACGACGGTCGTGCCGGACGCGCGGACCGCCATCCGGCAAGGGTATCGTCGCCGGGCGATGAGCGACGACGACGAACTCTGGGTCGACAGCGCCGACCGCAAGGTGGCGCTGCGAGCGCTGGCCGAGCACCGGGACTCCGCACACCTGACGACGGCGGAACACGACCGCCGCCGGGACCTGGTGCGTGACGCGCAGACCCGTGCCGACCTCCGCGCGTTGTTCGCCGACCTGCCCTCGCCGCACCCGCTCATGGGCGAGGAGCGCGACGGCTGGGAGGCGACGCCGGGCAGCCGTCCCGCGGCCGAGACACCGGACGGCGCCAGCAATGGCACCGGCGTCGTGCTCGGCAGTGGCGGTCTCATCGTGCTCGGTGCACTTGTCGCCGGGTGGTGGCTACCCGCGATCCTCCTCGCCTGCGTCGTCGTGGTCGTGACCGTGCTGGTCGCCGCCCGCTGATTGGTCCAGACCCTTGTGCCGGTGGTGGCACCTCTCTAGCATCCGTTGCGGAATGCAGAACGTCCATTGCGCATAGTGCAACGGGGGTCCCACCATGAAGTTCCGACGGACACTGGCTGTTGCCGCTCTCGGCGCGCTCGCAATCGGTTGCGCGCCACCGCAGGCGTCGAACGACACCTCGGGGCAGAGCGAGGAGACCACTGGCGAACTGCGTGTCTGGCTGTTCCAGGAGGCGTCCAACGCCGCCAAGGAGGCCGTTGTCGACGAGGCGAAGGCCGAGTTCGAGAAAGCACATGACGGCGTCACCGTGAACGTCGAGTACCTGCCCGTCGACGGCCGCGCGTCCCGCTTCAACGGTGCCTTCAACGACAAGGCGAGCGCCCCCGACGTGGCCGAGTTCGGCAACACCGACCTCGCGGGCTACACCGCGTCGAACGGGTTCGCCGACCTGACCGCCGACCTCGGGTCGTGGCCGGACAGCAAGGACCTGGTGCCCGAGGTGCTCGACACGGCCACAGTGGACGGCAAGACCTACGGCATCCCCTGGTACACCGGCACCCGCGCGCTCTACTACCGGACGGACGTCTTCACCGAACTCGGCCTGAAGCCGCCCGCGACGCTCGACGAGCTGACCGCGACGGCGCGCCAGATCCGAGCCGCGAAGCCGGACCTGTACGGGATCGCGGTCGGTGGCAAGTACCAGTTCGCGCTCCTGCCCTACATCTGGGCCAACGGCGGCGACGTGGCCGAACAGGACGGTGAGACCTGGAAGGCCACGATCGACTCGGCGGCGGCCCGTGCCGGGCTCAGCCAGTACGCCGAGCTGATCAGCGAGGACATCTGCCCGCCCGCCGCGTGCGCGCAGCTCACCGGCAGCCAGTCCGTCGCCGCATTCGCCGGCGGCAAGGCCGCGATGACGATCGGCGGCGACTTCAACCGGGCCGCGGTCGACGCCGGTGCCGTCAAGGGCAAGTACGCCGTGATCCCCTTGCCCGGCAAGACCGAGGGCTCAATCGCACCGGCGTTCGCGGGCGGCAACCTGCTCGGCGTGTTCGCCTCCAGCAAGAAGCGCACGCTCGCGCTGGACTTCGTGCAGCTCCTGGGCGGCAAGACCTACCAGGAGAAGATGTTCGGCGCGATGGGCAACATGCCCACGTTCACCGACGTGCAGGACCGCGTCGCGGCCGACGACCCGTTCCTCCAGCCGTTCATCGAGACCGTCCAGAGCGGGACCCGTTTCGTTCCGTCGACTCCGGCCTGGACGAAGATCGACGCGGCAGGCGTGCTGCCGACCACGGTCCAGCAGGTCGCGACCGGGCAGCTGGACGTGGCCGCGGCCACCAGCGCGGCGGCGGCCGAGATGAACGAAGCCTTCGGCAGCTGATGGCGTTCGCGCACCGGCGGGACGGGCGCGCCGCCCTGCTGTACCTGCTGCCCGCGGCGGTCGTGCTGCTGGCGCTGCTGGCCTACCCGATCTACCAGCTGGTCGTCATCTCGCTGTACGACTACGGACAGCCACAGGCCAGCGGCGCGGCGCCGCTCGTGTTCCTCGGGGTGGACAACTACGTCACGCTCCTGTCGGACCCGCGGTTCTGGGACGTCCTGCTCACGACGGTCGTGTTCGCGGCGGTCTGCGTCGTCGGGACGCTGCTCGTCGGCACGGCGCTGGCGGTGCTGGCGAACCGCGCGCGGACCGTGCCGAGGACGCTGCTGTTCCTCGCCGCGCTGGGTGCGTGGGCGACGCCGACGATGGCGGGTTCGTACGTGTGGCTGTTCCTGTTCGACCAGGACTTCGGGCTCGTCAACGAGGCGCTGGGGAGTCTCGGTTTCGACGGGATGCGCGGCCATTCCTGGACGTTCGAACGGTTCTCCGCGTTCGGGCTGGTCGCCGCGGAGATCATCTGGTGCTCGTTCCCGTTCGTGCTGGTCACCATGTACGCGGGCATCAAGGCGATCCCCGGTGAGGTGATCGAGGCGGCGGCGCTGGACGGCGCGTCGGCCCGCCGCACGGCGACGGCGGTGATCCTGCCGATCCTGCGGCCGCTGCTGATGATCGCGACGATCCAGTCGATCATCTGGGACTTCAAGGTGTTCACGCAGATCTACGTGATGACGAACGGCGGTGGCGTGGCCGGGCAGAACCTGGTGCTCAACGTGTTCGCGTACCAGAAGGCGTTCGCCGGTGAGCAGTACGGCCTCGGCGCGGCGATCGGGGTGGTCATGACCGTGCTGTTGCTGCTGATCACCGGGCTCTACGTGCGGGCGCAGCGGGGTGTGCGGTGAGGCGCGGGCAGCTCGTCGTCGACGTCGCGTGCGTGGTGATCGCCGCGGTCGTGGCGTTCCCGCTGTACTGGATGGTGCTGTCGGCGCTCAAGCCGGCGGGTGAGGTGCAGTCGGCGAACCCCCGCCCGTGGACCGGAGCGCCCACTCTGGACAGTTTTCGCCGGGTGCTCGACGTGGAGAACTTCGGGCTGTACTTCGTGAACAGCCTCGTGGTCGCGTTGCTGGTGGTCGCGCTGTCGCTGGTGGTGTCGTTCCTGTCGGCCGTGGCGCTGACCAGGTTCCGGTTCCGCGGCAGGACCGTGCTGGTAGTGATGCTGCTGGTGGCGCAGATGGTGCCGGTGGAGGCGCTGACCATCCCGCTGTTCTTCCTGATGCGGTCGTTCGGCGACGTGGTACCCGCGATCGGGCTGAACCAGCTGGGCGCGCTCGTGGTGGTGCACCTGGCGTTCAGCCTGCCGTTCGCGATCTGGATGCTGCGCGGCTTCGTGGCGACCGTGCCCGACGAGCTGGCGGAGGCGGCGGCACTCGACGGCGCGTCCCGGTTCCGCTTCACGTGGCAGGTGTTGTTCCCGCTGGTGGCTCCCGGTCTGGTCGCGGCGAGCGTGGTGTCGTTCATCCACGCGTGGAACGACTTCCTGTTCGCGAAGACGTTCCTCATCTCGGGCACCGACAACCGCACGCTCCCGTTGGGGCTGCTGGTGTTCTTCAAGCCCGAGGAGCAGGACTGGGGCGCGATCATGGCCGGTTCGACGTTGATGACGCTCCCGGTGCTGGCCTTCTTCCTGATCGTGCAACGACATCTGGTGTCCGGCATGGCCGGGGCGGTGAAGGGGTGACCGTGTTCGAAGGACTGCTGCCACGCCCGGTACGGGTGACGCCGACGGGCGGGACGTTGCATGATCCGCCCGCGCCGACGTTCGCCAAGGACCTGTCGCTGCCGCCGTCGGGTTTCCGGCTGACCGTGTCGTCGGACGGTGTGCACGTCGAGTCGGCCGACCCGGCGGGCGAGTTCTACGGTTTCCAGGCACTGCGGCAGCTGCGGGGCCCGGCGGCGTTCCGCGCGGTCGACCTCCCCGGTGACCCGTTGCCGTGCGGTGTGGTCGAGGACTGGCCCAGGTTCTCCTGGCGCGGCTGTCTGCTGGACGTGGCGAGGCACTTCATGCCGAAGTACGCCGTGCTGCGCTTCCTGGACCTGATGGCCGCGCACCGGCTGAACGTGCTGCACCTCCACCTGACCGACGACCAGGGCTGGCGCCTGGAGGTCCCGGAGTACCCGAAGCTCACGACGGTGGGCGCGTGGCGAGCGGGTTCGTGGACCGGCCGCCCACCGGACGGCACCCCGGGCCACGACGGCCGCCCGCACGGCGGGTACTACACGGTGGACGACCTGCGGGAGATCGTGGCGTACGCGGCGGAGCGGCACATCACGGTGGTCCCGGAGATCGACGTGCCGGGCCACAGCCAGGCAGCGATCGCGGCGTACCCGTGGCTGGGCGTGACCGGCGAGCGCCTCGAGGTCCTGACCCGGTGGGGCGTCAACGAGAACGTGCTGGCCATGACCGACGAGGTGGTCGACTTCTACCGCAGGGTCCTGACCCACGTGACGGAGATCTTCCCGTCCGAGGTGATCTGCCTCGGCGGCGACGAGGTCCCGGCGACGCAGTGGGCCGCGGACCCTGGTTCGGTGGACCGCGCGGCCGACCTCGGTCTGTCGAATGTGGACTCGCTGCACGGCTGGTTCGTGGCCCAGCTGGCCACCCACCTGGAGTCGCTGGGCCGCAGGGCATCCGTGTGGGACGAGGCCCTGTCCCCCAGGCTGCCACCCCGCACGATCGTCGCTGCCTGGCACCCGGACGTCGACGCCGGGGGGCACGACGTGGTGCTGTGCCCGGAGGACCACCTGTACCTGGACCACCGCCAGTCCGACCACCCCTCCGAGCCGATCCCGGTGGGGTACCTGCGGACGCTGGCAGACGTGTACGCGTACGAGCCGTCGGCGTCGGCGCTGGGTGCGCAGGCGCAGGTGTGGTCCGAGCACCTGGACTCGCCTCGGCGCGTGGACTACGCGGCGTTCCCGAGGCTGGCGGCGTTCGCGGAGGTGGTGTGGAGCGGTCCGGACCGCTCGTACGAGGAGTTCGAGCAACGGCTGATCGCACACCACCTGCCACGGCTGGACGCGCTGGGCGTGGAGTACCGCCCGCTGGCGGGCCCGCATCCGTGGCAGACCCGGCCCGGGGTGCCGGGTCGCCCCCGCTGACCAGCGCACGGCTGGTCACGCCGGCGGTGGTTTGCTCCGCGCGGCAATGCCACCGAGGTCGTCGTCGGCCTGGAAGGACTGGCGCTGTCCGGCGTGGCCTTGTACGGAGCGGTGGCGCTCGGCGTGCTGCGCTCACGCCCGGTCAGCGCGCGCAGCTGACCATCGACCACGCGGCGCGCACCACCCGAGGTTCGCTCTGAGCATGACGCGTTGCCGCGGCGAACAGCGAAGCGGATCGTCGGGACCATGGCCGTCATCGCGCACCTCAGCGACCCGCACCTCACCACCGGCCCACTGGGCGCGGCACCAGCGACCGCTCTGTACCGGGCACTGGGCCGCGTCCGCACGCTCGACCCGCCACCCGACCGCGTCGTGATCACCGGCGACCTGGTCGAACACGGCACCCCCGAGGAATACCGGGCCCTGCACGAGGTGATCGGCCGCTTCCCGCTCCCACTGCACCTCGTGGCGGGCAACCACGACAACCCGGAGAAGCTCCTCGCCGAGTTCGGGAACACCCGGTTCCTCGGCGGGACAACGCACTACACCGCCGACACCCTCGTCGTCCTCGACTCCGCCGCCGGGTACCTCGGTGCGGAGCAGCTGGCGTGGCTCGACCGCACGCTGGCCACCACCGGCCCGGCGTTCGTCTGCCTGCACCACCCGCCGATCCCGGTCGGCATACCGTTCCTCGACCGGCAGCGCCTGACCGACGGCGAGCAACTGGCCGCGGTGGTCGAAAGGCACGACGTCACCGCCGTTCTCGCCGGGCACGTCCACCGCCACGTCACCGCCGCCTTCGCCGGCACGATCCTCGTCACCGCACCCAGCACCCACCTCCAGAGCGGGCTCGCCATGACCGGCACGGTCCCGGACTACCTTCCCGAACCGACGTCGTTCCTGCTCCACCTCGACGGGACAACGCACACGGTCCCGGTCAGCCATGCTGCCGGGACCGTTGCCTGCTACTGACTCACCACATCGTCACGCCGTACGCGGGACCGTAGTACGCGAGGCTGTCCGCGATCGGGAAGTACCACGACACGTTCTGCCCGGCACCGACCGCGGCGGCGCAGCGGTAGCGGCTGCCGTCCCAGTACAGTTGCGCGCCGCTGGTGACACCCTCCGGCGACCAGTGCGACAGGGCCGCCACGTTCGCACCGCCCGAGTCGCCCGGTTCGACGCACGCCGAGTGGCGGGTCATGCCGTACACCGCGCCCTGGCTGTAGTTCACGGTCTCGTCCTTGCCCGTGATGTAGCCGCAGGTCCACTTCGTCGTGATGCCCGACTTGCACAGGTACGTGCCGACCGGCGCGTCGCTGTGGCCGCTGACCGTGATGATCCCGCCGTTGGACGGGTTCGTGTCGACCCACCAGCCCTGGTACCAGTACGACGGGTTGTCGTTGCGGACCAGCGCGTCGTCGTAGCTCGGGAAGAAGCTGGCCACGGTGGTGCCGAGCACCACGCCGTCCTGGCCGTACACAGTGGACCCCGCACCGACGCAGTGACCCGCGGTCAGCAGGAAGCCCTGGCCGGTGTTCTGGTTGCGCAGGTTGAAGCCCGCCGAGCAGCTGCCGTAGTTGATCGCGTCGCCGCCGTCGAGGTAGTTGGCGGTCCGCACCGGCGCGCGGTCGGTCTGCTCGACGCGCACCGCGTCACCGAACTTCGCGAGCGCCGACAGGGACGCCTGCTGTCCCTTCACCGCGGTCACGACGACGCTGTTGGTCTTCTGGTCGACCCGCCAGCTCGCCAGGCCCCGCAGCTTCGAGACACCCTGCTTCGCGCGCCCGTCACCGGAAGCCTTGCCCGACAACGTGTCCAGCTCGGCACGGACGGCGTCCAGCTCGGCGGCACTGTGCCGCACGACCTTCGCGGCGGCGCCCGCCTTCGTCACCTCGGCGACCCGCGCCTGGTCGGTGACGGCGACGGTCAGGCGACCGGCGGCCGCGTCGAACCAGGACCCACCGAAGTCGGCACCCAGCGACGAACGCAGGCGCACGTCGAGGTCGACGGCCCGGTCCTGCTGCCCCCGCAGCGTGGCCGCCTGCGCGGCCGTGAGACCCAGATCCCGTTGCATGGCAGCAAGAACCTCGTCGGACGCGGCGGGCCGGACCGGCGCGGCCGCGGCCGTCGACTGCACCGCCACGGCGAGCGTGCCGACCGCCGCCGCGGTGACGAGGACGCGAACGAACTTTCTCATCCCTTGAATCTCCCCTGCTGTGGGTTTGCACGAACGACAGGTGGGTCGTCGCACACCACCGGGGTCGTTAGACCACTCGAGGAGATACGCCCCAACGGGCACAACCAGGTTGAGCCAGGTCACAGACACCGATGCCGCCGCACCCCACGAGGGCGCGGCGGCATCGGAGATACCACGACCTACTCGAACTTCTCGCCCTTCTCGGCCTTCTCGACCAGCGAGGCGGGCGGGGTGAAGTGGTCGCCGTAGCGCTCGGCCAGCTCACGTGCCCGCGCGACGAACCCGGCGACGCCACCGGAGTACCCGTTGATGTACTGGATGACACCACCGGTCCACGGCGGGAAGCCGATGCCCATGATCGAGCCGATGTTCGCGTCCGGCACCGACCGCAGCACGCCCTCGTCGAAGCACTTGACCGTCTCGAGGGCCTCCGCGAAGAGCATGCGCTCCTTCATGTCCTCGAACGGGATCTCGTGCCCCTCCTTGGTGAAGTTCTCGTAGAGACCCCTCCACAGGCCGACCCGCTTGCCGTCCGCGTACTCGTAGAAGCCCGCGCCCGACGACTTGCCCTTGCGGTCGAACTCCTCGACCATCCGGTCCATGATCGGCTCGGAGGCGTGGGACGTCCACTCGCCACCCGCGGCGAGAACCGCGGCCTGGGTCTCCTTGCGGATCTTCAACGGCAGCGTCAAGGTCAGCTCGTCCAGCAGCTGCAGCGGCGGCGCCGGGTAGCCGGCCTGCGAACCGGCCTGCTCCACCGACGCCGGGTTCACGCCCTCGGCCACCATCGCGACGGCCTCGTTGATGAACGTGCCGATCACGCGCGAGGTGAAGAAGCCGCGCGAGTCGTTGACGACGATCGGCGTCTTCTTGATCTGCTGCGCCACGTCGAACGCCTTGGCCAGCGTGGCGTCACTGGTGTTGTCGCCGACGATGATCTCCAGCAGCGGCATCTTGTCGACCGGGGAGAAGAAGTGCAGGCCGATGAAGTCCTCCTGCCGCTTCACGCCCTCGGCGAGGCCCGTGATCGGCAGCGTGGAGGTGTTGGAGCCCAGCACGGCGTCCGGCGCCACGATGTTCTCGATCTCCGCGAACACCTTGTGCTTCAGCTCGGTGCTCTCGAAGACCGCCTCGATCACGAGGTCGCAGCCCGCGAGGTCCTCGGGGTTGGCCGTGGGCGTGATGCGGGCCAGCGTCTCGTCGGCCTTCTCCCGCGTGGACTTCCCCCGCGAGACGGCCTTCTCGAACAGCTTGACCGAGTAGTCCTTGCCCTTGTCGGCGGCTTCCTGCGAGACGTCCTTGAGTACGACCTCCATGCCGCCACGCGCGCAGACGTACGCGATGCCCGCGCCCATCATGCCCGCGCCGAGCACGCCCACCTTGCGGGCGGTGAACTTCTCGTACCCGTCCGGCCGGGAGCCGCCGGAGTTGATGTGCTGCAGGTCGAAGAAGAACGCCTTGATCATGTTCTTCGCGACCTGGCCGGACAGCAGCGACAGCAGGTACCGGGACTCGATCGTCAGCGCGGTGTCGATGTCGACCTGCGCACCCTCGATCGCGGCGGACAGGATCGCCTTCGGCGCGGGCATGTTCGTGCCCTTGAGCTGCTTGCGCAGGTTGGCCGGGAACGCGGGCAGGTTCGCCGCGAACGCCGGGTGCGACGGGGAGCCGCCGGGGATCTTGTAGCCCTTGACGTCCCACGGCTGCGCGGCCTCGGGGTTGGCCTTGATCCACTCCTTGGCCTTGGGCAGCAGCTCGTCGACGGAGCCGACGACCTCGTTCACCAGGCCGACTTCCTTCGCCTTGGCCGGGTTGTACTGCGTGCCCTGCAACAGCACCTGCAGCAGCGCGTTCTGGATGCCCAGCAGCCGCACGGTCCTGGTGACGCCGCCGCCACCGGGCAGGAGGCCGAGCGTGACCTCGGGCAGGCCGATCTTCGAACCCCTGACGTCCGCGGCGATCCGGTGGTGGGTCGCGAGCGCGATCTCCAGGCCACCGCCGAGCGCGGCGCCGTTGACGGCCGCCACGACCGGCTTGCCGAGCGTCTCCAGGCGGCGCAGGTCCGCCTTGATGCCCTGGATGAACTCGAAGCCCTCCTTGGCCTGGTCGGCCTTGGCCTCGATCATGTCCTTGAGGTCGCCGCCCGCGAAGAACGTCTTCTTGGCCGAGGTGATCACCACGCCGGTGATGTCGTCCTTCTCGGCGTGCAGGCGCTCGACCGTGGCGTGCATCGACGCCGCGTAGTCGCGGTTCATCGTGTTGGCCGACTGGTTCGGGTCGTCCATGGTGAGGACGACGATCCCGTCGGCGTCCTTCTCCCAGCGAATGGTCTCAGTCATTGAGGTCTTCGTCCTTACACGCGCTCGATGAGGGTCGCGACGCCCATGCCGCCGCCGATGCAGAGGGTGATCACGGCCCGGCGCGCCTGGCGGCGCTCCAGCTCGTCGACCATGGTGCCGAGGATCATCGCGCCGGTCGCGCCCAGCGGGTGGCCCATGGCGATGGCACCGCCGTTGACGTTGAGCTTCTCGTCCGGGATGTGCAGCTTCTTCTGGTAGTTCAGCACCACCGACGCGAACGCCTCGTTCAGCTCGAACAGGTCGATGTCGTCGACGGACAGGCCGGTCCTGGCGAGCAGCTTCTCGGTCGCGGGGACCGGGCCGGTCAGCATGATCGTCGAGTCGGCGCCGGAGGTGGCGGTGGCGACGATGCGGGCGCGCGGGGTCAGGCCCATGTCCTTGCCCGCCTGCTCGGAGCCGACGAGCACCAGCGCGGCGCCGTCGACGATGCCCGAGGAGTTGCCGGCGTGGTGCACGTGGTTGATCTTCTCGACGTAGTGGTACTTCTGCAGCGCCACCGCGTCGAAGCCGCCCATGTCACCGATCGTGGCGAACGACGGCTTCAGGTTGCCGAGGCCGTCGACCGTGGTGTCGGGGCGCATGTGCTCGTCGTGGTCGAGGACGGTGATGCCGTTCTGGTCGACCACCGGGACGATCGAGTTCGCGAAGTAGCCGTTGCTCGTCGCCTTGGCCGCGAGCTGCTGGCTGCGCACGGCGTAGGCGTCGACGTCCTCGCGCGAGAAGCCCTCGATCGTCGCGATCAGGTCGGCGCCGATGCCCTGCGGCACGAAGTAGGTGTCGTAGGCGGTGGCCGGGTCCATGGCCCACGCGCCGCCGTCGGAGCCCATCGCGACCCGCGACATCGACTCGACGCCGCCGCCGATGACGACCTCGTCCCAGCCGGAGGCGACCTTCTGGGCGGCGATGTTGACGGCCTCGAGGCCCGACGCGCAGAAGCGGTTGAGCTGCACGCCCCCGACGGTGTCGGGGAGCCCGGCCGCGATGGCGGCGGTCTTCGCGATGTCACTGCCCTGGTCACCGATGGGGGTGACCACGCCGAGCAGCAGGTCGGAGACCCGGTCGACGTCGAGCGTGGGGTTGCGCTTGCGGAGCTCGTCGATCAGGCCGACGACGAGGGAGATCGGCTTGGTTCCGTGCAGCGACCCGTTCTTCTTGCCCCGGCCGCGCGGGGTGCGGATCGCGTCGTAGACGAATGCTTCGGTAGCCACGCTAGGGGTCCTCTCGAGGGCTAATACTGATTAACATGTTGGCACCGGATCTGTGGTTGTCAACGATCGCCACCTGATTTGGGGTGTGGGCCACACTCAGGCCGCGCCAGGACCCGAGGTCCACGTCATCGCGCTAATCTGAGTTCACTTCGGATCGCGTTGGCGGTTTGCCAACAACCCGCGCTTCGGTTAGCGTTGGCGGGTACGCCGCACCGTGGAGGAACCGTGGCGGAGATTTCTCGGCCGCCGGTCAGGCGACCGCGCAACCGCAAGGCCCAACTCGCCGACGCGGCTGCCGAGCTGTTCCGCAAGCACGGGTACCACCAGGTCAGCGTCAACGACATCGCCAAGGCCGCGGGCGTCACCGGGCCTGCCGTCTACCGTCATTTCCGGGGCAAACAGGACATCCTGGCCCACGTCCTCCTGTCCGGCATGGACACGTTCGGCCTGGTGACCGAGGGGGCGCTCGCCACCCCGGGCACCCCCGCCGGCCAGCTGTCGGCCCTGCTGCGGGCGGTCGCCGAGCTGGCCGTCGACCGGCGCGAGATCACCGCGCTGTGGCGCTGGGAGGGCCGCCACCTCGCCGAGGCCGACCGCACCAAGATCCGCCACCGGGGTGCCGAGCTGATGGCGCAGTGGGGCATCGCGCTGCGCGACGCCCGCCCCGAGCTGGCGATGAGCGACGCCGAGCTGCTGTGCTGGGCGACCCTGTCGGTGTACGGGAGCCTGTCCGACCACCACACGAGCCCGCCGCGGCGCCGCTTCGAGGACCTGCTTGTCACGCTCGCGACCGCGGTCACCTCGTGCCGGGTCCCCGACGGTGACCCGGTGCCGCTGCCGGAACCACTGCCGGAACGGGCCCCCGGCACGCCCGGTTCACGCCGCGAGGAGCTGTTGACCGCCGCGATCTCCCTGTTCCGCGAACGCGGGTACGCGGCGGTGAGCATGGAGGACATCGGCGCCCGCGCGGGCATGGCCGGGCCGAGCATCTACCGGTACTTCCCCGGCAAGGCGGCCATCCTCGTCGCGGGCGGCTACCGCATGTCCGACCAGCTGGCCCGCACGGCCACGCACGCGATGACGCTGCCGCCGCAGGAGGCGCTGACCTACCTGGCCACGTCCTACGTGGATACGGTGCTGCGGTCGGACAACATCATGGCGACCTTCGCGAACGAGCTGCGCAACCTGCCGGAACGGGACCGCAAGGACCTGGTGCGGCTGCAGCGGCACTACGTCGGGCACTGGTACGCGCTGCTGCGCACGGTCGCCCCCGACCTGCCGGAACCCGACACGCGGGTGATCGTGCACGTGGCACTCACGATCGTGAACGACCTGGCCCGCACCCCGAGGCTGCTGCGGCGGCCGAGGATCGCGGCCGAACTGACCGAGCTGGCGGTGACCGTTCTCGACGCTGGGAGGTAGTGATGTCCACTGCGCTGCGTGCACCTTACGAGGTGGACAAGAACGCGTTCGACCGCTGGCTGATGGACCGCGCCTGGCCCACGAAGGACCTGGCCGCACCACCCGCCGGACTCAAGCCGGTGCCCGGTGACCCCGGCCTGCCGGTGCTGGGGCACAGCCTGGAGATGCTGCGGCTGGGCCTCGACTACGCGATGAAGCGCTACGAGCAGTACGGCCCGGTGTCGTGGGTCCGCGCCTTCGGGGTGAACGTGGTGTCCGCGTCCGGCCCGGACGCGACGCAGGTCGTGCTGGCGAACAGGGACAAGGCGTACTCGCAGCAGGGCTGGGAGTACTTCATCGGCCCGTTCTTCAACCGCGGCCTGATGCTCCTGGACTTCGACGAGCACATCTACCACCGGCGGCTCATGCAGCTGGCGTTCACCGCGGACCGCCTGTCGGCGTACATGACGCAGGTGGGCGACGTGGTGGCCGACAGCGTGTCGGCGTGGTCGCCGCGCGACGGGTTCCAGGTGTACCCGGCGCTCAAACAGCTCACGCTGGACGTGGCGACGAAGATCTTCATGGCGTCGTCGCTCGGCGGTGACTCCTCCCGCCTGACCAAGGCGTTCGTGGACACGGTCCGCGCTGGCACGGCGCTCATCCGGCTGCCGGTGCCGGGCGGCCGGTGGCAGGCAGGCCTCACCGGGCGCAAGGTGCTGGAGGACTACTTCCGCCGCGGCCTGCCCGCGAAACGCGCCTCGGACTCCGACGACCTGTTCGCCGCGCTGTGCCACGCCCGCACCGACGAGGGCGAGACGTTCTCCGACGACGACGTCGTCAACCACATGATCTTCCTGATGATGGCGGCCCACGACACGTCGACCATCGCCACGTCGTCGCTGGTGTACTACCTCGGCAAGAACCCCGAGTGGCAGTCCCTCGTGCGCGAGGAGTCCCTCGCGCTGGGCGACGAGCCCCTCACCGTGTCTACTTTGGACCGGCTGCCGGCGCTGGACCTGGTGCTGAAGGAGTCGATGCGCCTGGTGGCGCCGGTCCCGTGGATGGTCCGCAAGACCGTCAAGGACACCGACCTGCTCGGCCACCACCTGCCCGCGGGCACGTTCGTGACGACGCTGGCGTGGATCAACCACATGCTGCCGGAGTACTGGACCGAGCCGAACCGCTTCGATCCGCTGCGCTTCTCGGAAGACCGCCGCGAGGACAAGTCCCACCGCTTCGCGTACATGCCCTTCGGCGGCGGCGTGCACAAGTGCATCGGCATGCACTTCGGCACCCAGGAAGTGAAGACGATCGCCCACGAGCTGGTCCGCCGTTTCGAGTGGACGGTCCCCGCCGACTACGACGTCCGCTGGGACCCGACCGCGTTGCCGCTGCCGAAGGACGGCCTGCCGATCTCCATCAAACGCCGCTGAGCCTCGTACCCACGAACCGCAACGCGTCGGGCAGCACCCGGAGGAAGTAGCCGCCGTCATGGGCCCCTGGCCCGATGGCGGCCACGTCCGGCCGGGCCTTCCGGACGAACTCCCGCGCGGCGCCGACGAACGGGTCTTCGGTACCACACCAGACTCCGAGGGCTGTGTTCCCGAGGTCACCGGTGTGCCGCAAGGGTTCGTTGGCGAGCCAGTGCCCTTCGTCGCGGAAAACGTCCCGGGCCTTCGCGTCAGCCCAGTCCTGGAAGAGCGCGGGCCCGATGACCGCCACGGCCCGCAGATCGGCCTCACGCGCGTACCGCAACGACCCGAAGGCCCCCATGGAGATCCCGACCGCGGCGGTGGGCGCGGGCAGGGCCCGCTCGGCGAGCCACACAGGCAACTCGTCCCGCAACATCCGCAGGGTGTCGTCGATCCAGTAGGTGCTCCCCCCGTCCACCGCGACAATCCCGAAGGGCGGTGCCCCATCCCGGCGAAGGGCGGTGAGAAACCGCGGCACCCCCATGTCGAGGAACGACCGCGCGTCACCACCCCGCCCGTGCAGCGCGAGACACACCGGCCGCCCCGGCGCGGCCCCCACGACCACGAGATCCATGTCCACCCCACGAGCAGCGGACCGCACCCGGTCGGTGACCACCTTTTCGGGCGGCACCTCGGGAATCTCCCCATCGGGCCCGGTCAGCCCCAGCACCCGGCGCAACCCAGGCCCACCGGGCAACACGTCGGTGACCATCCCGGCCCCGGTGAGCGCGGCGGCGCCGGCCACCCCTGCTCCCCCGAGCAACAACGCCCTCCGCGATACCCGCATACCCTCCGGACGCATGACGTGCGGTCCGGTTCCTAGCGCGGCGCCTCGGTGTCGCTGCCGGTGCGGCCGCAGTGGACGTCGTCGCGCGTGTAGTGGATGCCCACGCCCGCCTCGCCGGGGGCGTGGTCGTCGCGGAGTACCAGGTGGTTGTCGTAGTCGCCGCCGTTCTGGTGGCGGAACGGGATCGGTTCGGCGTCGGGCAGTGTGATCAGTCGTTCCGCCAGCCGTTTGGCGGCGTCCGCGTACTCGTCGTCGGACACGGACACCGCGCCGTTGACCACAAACGGCGCCACCGGCGTCATCCCCGAGTACCACAGCGTGCCGTGCGTGAGGGAGAACAGCACCTCGTCCAGCTCGCCATGGATCCCCCTCGGCCCCGTGGTGGCCGCGTTGGCGCCGACGGTCGTGATCACCAGCGCCCGCCTGCCGACCAGCCCACCATCCCCGTACCGCCGGGCGCGCCCGGTGACCGGGTCGAGCACGCCCTGCGCGAACCCCTGCACGAACAACCGGTCGAACCAGCCCTTGAGGATCGCCGGCATGCCGAACCACCACAACGGGAACTGCACGACCACCGTGTCCGCCCACAGCAGTTTCTCCTGCTCGGCACGGATGTCCGCGCGCAGCGACCCGTCGTTCAGCGCTCGCTCGGACTCCTCGAGCACGTCCAGCCGCGAGGCCGGATCGTGCGCGAAGTCCTCGGCCCGCACCACCGGGTCCCAGTCCATGGCATAGAGGTCCGACTCCCGCACCTCATGCCCGTGCCCACGCAGCACCGCGATCCCGTGGTCCCGCAAGGAACCGTTCAACGACCGCGGCTCGGGATGGGCGTACAACCACAGCACACGCATACGTCACCCTCCACTCACGACCATGCCCTGCGCGAACGTGACGGCAGCCAGTGAGCGGCCGGCACCTGCTCGGCCAGGTCGAGTGTCAGCTCCACCCGGTCAGGCTACCCAGATCGGGCAGCGGTCGGGCACCTCGTGCAGTCTGCGCAGCTGGTTGATGCCGCTCAGCCAGCCACACCAGCTCCTGGGCGGCGGCGGGCCGTCCCCCAGCCGCATGGTGACCGACAGCCGCGTCCCGGAGTCGACTTCGGACAGTTCCCAGGTGCTGACACCGGTGTCCTCGGACAACACGAGGCGGTGGTCCGCGACCAGCTCGACGACCGTGCCGACCGGACCGCCGCCCTCGATCTCCCAGCGGCCGCCGGGGAACAGCTCGATCGCGAGCGGCAGGCCGAACCAGCGCTCGAACAGCGCCCGGTCGGTGAGCGACTCGAACACCTCGTCGGTCGGCGCGGCGATGTCCACGGTGGTGCTGCTCTCGTCGAACTCCAGGACGGCGCGGCCCTCCAGCGCGTCGACCGCGTTCGCGAGCTCCAGGCAGCGCTGCGTGAACTCGCGGTCCCGCACCTCCGCCTCGATGAGACCGTCGTCGGTGACCGTCGCCCACGGCAGCCGGTCACGGGTGTCGGCGGCGGGGGCGATCGTGCGTGCGCGAATCCTCACGGGGTCACATCATCGAGCAACATCAGGCAGTCCGGCAACGGGGCCGAGTGCACGACACCGAGCCGCTGCGTCGCCCTGGTCAGCGCCACGTACAGCTCGGCGGCACCGGCGGACCCGGCCATGATCGTCGCCGGCTCGACCACGATCACCCCGTCGAACTCGAGGCCCTTGGTCGCCCTCGGCGGCAGGACCAGCGCGTCCACGTTGAGCGTCGACCCGTCCGGCGCGATCACCGCGATCGTGCCCTCGCCGATCTCCTCCTCCATGCGCGCGACCATCTCCGTCACCGCGGCCGCCAGCTTGCCCGCGGGCGCCCAGCGCGACCACGGCGGCACCCCGGTCGACCGCACGGACTTCGGCGGCTGCGCCGAGGTGTCCATCGTGGACAGCAGCGACGCGGCGACGTCCATGATCTCCGCCGGCATGCGGTAGTTGATGGTCAGCTGCCGGTAGGTCCACCGGTTCGGCACGTACTCGTCGAGCATGTTCGCCCAGGTCCGCGCACCCGCTGGCGACTCGCGCTGCGCGAGGTCGCCGACGATGGTCATGGACCGGCTCGGGCACCGCCGCATCAGCACCCGCCAGTCCATCTCGGACAGCTCCTGCGCCTCGTCGACCACCACGTGCCCGTAGGTCCACTCGCGGTCCGCGGCCGCCCGCTCGGCGAGCGACCGGTGGTCGCGCTCCTCCTGCCGTTCGGCCAGCTGCGTCGGGTCGATCAGGTCGACGGCACGCAGCATCTCCTCGTCGGGGTCCTCGTCGGTGTCGAGGATGTCGAGCACGCCCCGCGCGTACGCCTCCTGCTCGCGCCGCGTCTGCTCCGCCTCCTCGTCCGACTCGTACGCCCCGAGCAGCTCAGCGGCCTCGTCGAGCAGGGGCACGTCCGACACGGTCCACGCGTCGCCGCGGTCGCGCAGGAACGACCTGGGCGCGCGGATCGCGGCCAGCCGCTCCGGCGAGGTGTACAGGTCGGAGAACAGCTTCCTCGGCGAGAGCCGCGGCCACAGCAGCTCGACGGCGGCGGCGAGCGCGGTGCTCGAGATCAGCTCGCGGCGCACGTCCGCCGCCAGGTCAGCGGCCAGGTCCGGGGTGTCCCGCGCGTCCAGCCAGCCCTCCCCGATCCGGTCGACGGCCTGCTCGGCCAGCTCCAGGACCAGCGCGTCGCGGAAGATGTCCTGCGCCCGGTTGTGCAGGCGCCCGGACCCGCGGGCCCGCTCCCGCGCCCGCCCGGCGACCGCAACGTCGATCTCGACGGTCACGTCGTCCAGCTCGACCTCGATCGGCGTCTCCGGCACCTCCTGCCGGTTCGCGACGGCGGCGTGCACCAGGTCGACCATCGTGAGACTGCCCTTGACCTCGCGGTCCGGGTCCGCGGCACGCGTCTTCACGTCCGGCAGCAGCTCGCCGGGGGTCGAGAACACCACGTCGGTCTCGCCGAGTGAGGGCAGCACGCCGCCGATGTAGCGGAGGAAGCCGGTGTTGGGGCCGATGATCAGCACACCGCGCCGGGACATCCGTTCGCGGTGCGTGTACAGCAGGTAGGCGACCCGGTGCAGCGCGACGACGGTCTTGCCGGTGCCGGGTCCGCCGTCGATGACGACCACGCCGGTGCGGCCGAGGCGGATGATCTCGTCCTGCTCGGCCTGGATCGTCGCGACGATGTCACCCATCGTCTCCGACCGGGGGGCGTTGAGCGCGGCGACCAGCACCTCGTCACTGTCGGCGACACCGTGTTCGAGAACGTCGTCGTGAAATGACAGGACCCGGCGGCCGCGGACCCGGAAATGGCGCCTGCGGGTCACCCCTTCCGGATTCGCGGCGGTCGCCACGTAAAAGGGCCGCGCGACCGGTGCGCGCCAGTCGGTGAGGAGCGGTTCGTAGTCGTTCTCCTCGTCGAACAACCCGATCCGGCCGATGTAGGTGGTCTCACCCGCGGTGTGGTCGAGCCTGCCGAAGCACAGCCCGTTGTCGGCCACCTTCAGCCGCCCGATCTGGCTGGTCAGCGTGGTCGCGGCCACGTCCCGCTCCCAGAGGGCCTCAGTGGTCTCCGCGGTGCTGTCGATCAGCACGCCGTCGAGCTTGCCGGCCGCGGTCGACCGCTCGGCGTCCAGGCGCGCGTACAACGACGCGATGTGTTCCCGTTCCGCCTGCAATTCCACGTCGTAATCGCTCTTTGACAAATGAGCCCCTCATAAGCTATAATCAACGCACTTTCCGGCATTCGCCGAATTCACAGCGCAAAGCCAGCCATTGATTATGGCTTGTGATAGACCATTTGCCAAACGAGCCGGTCACGGCTCCTGGTGCAGCGCGTCCGCCAGCATCGCCGCCCACTGGTCCAGCACCCGCTGACGGCGCTTGCGGTCGTCGGTGAGCAGGTTCGCCAGGCCAAGGCCGCGGGCCATGTCGAGCGTCGCCTGCACCGCCTCCCGCACCCCGGTCCGCGACTCGTCGACGCCGAGCAGCTCCAGTGCCGTCCGGTGGGTCTCCCGCCCGACCTGCGCCTCCAGCCCGACCACGCGCTCCTTCAGCCGCTCGTCCGACGACGCCGCCACCCACAGGTGGATCGCCGCGCGGAACAGCGGTCCGGTGTACATCAGCTCGACCATCCCGACCACGGCCCTGGTGCGGTCCGGGCCGGCGGGGAGGTCCACCGCCCTGGACCGGAGCACGGCGAGGCGTTCCGAGGTCACGTGCTCGACCGCCGAGGTGAACAGGTCCTCCCTGGTCGGGAAGTGGTGCTGGGCGGCGCCCCGCGAGACGCCCGCCCGTTCCGCGACGACCGACACCGTGCTGCCCGACCAGCCGACCTCGGCCAGGCACTCGATGGCCGCCTCCAGGAGCCGCTGCCGGGTGGCCCGGCTGCGGTCCTGGCGCGGCTCCCGCAAAACCTCAGTCATCAGAGCGTGTCCTTTTGGATCTTTGTGCATAGTCCTGGCCTGATCAGCAGTTGCCTCAGGGGAACGTGACGGCACTCAGCCACTGACCGCCTGTGGTCCGCGGGTGTCGCCGGATCGGGACCAACACTTGTGAATCCGGGGAGGCGGGGCTGGGCACGCCCTAGTAGGACTTCGGGAGGCCCAGGGTGTTCTGGGCGACGAAGTTGAGGATCATCTCGCGGCTCACCGGCGCGATCCGGTTCACGCGCGCGGCCGCGACCAGCGCGCCGAGGCCGTACTCGGCGGTCAGGCCGTTGCCGCCGTGCACCTGGACCGCGGTGTCGACCGCCTTGATCGACGCCTCCGCCGCCGCGTACTTCGCCATGTTCGCGGCCTCGCCTGCACCCATGTCGTCGCCTGCGTCGTACAGGGCCGCCGCCTTCTGGGTCATCACCTTCGCCAGCTCCAGGCCGATCTTCGCCTCCGCGAGGGGGTGCGCCACGCCCTGGTGGGCGCCGATCGGAGTGCTCCACACCTGCCGCGACTTCGCGTAGTCGACGCCCTTGTCCAGGGCGTAGCGGCCCATGCCGATCGCGAACGACGCGGCCATGATGCGCTCCGGGTTCAGGCCGGCGAACAGCTGCAGCAGCGCCGCGTCCTGGGAGCCGACCAGCGCGTCCGCCGGGAGGCGGACGTCGTCGAGGAACAGCGTGAACTGCTTGTCCGGCGAGATGATGTCCATCTCGATCGGGTGGTACTCGACGCCGGGTGCGTCGGTCGGGACGATGAACAGCGCGGGCTTGAGCTTGCCTTCGCGGCTGTGCTGGTCTTCGGCGCGGCCGACGACCATCACGGCGGCGGCCTCGTCGACACCGGAGATGAAGACCTTGCGACCGTTCAGCACCCAGTCGTCGCCGTCGCGGCGGGCGGTGGTGGTGATCTTGTGCGAGTTGGAGCCGGCGTCCGGCTCGGTGATCGCGAACGCCATGCGCAGCGAGCCGTCGGCGAACCGCGGCAGCCACTCCTGCTTCTGCGCGTCCGTGCCGAAGCGGGTGATGATCGTCGCGCAGATCGCCGGGGACACCACCATCAGCAGCAGGCCGCAGCCCTGCGCCGCCAGCTCCTCGGCCACCGCGGCCAGGTCGCCGATGTTGCCGCCACCGCCGCCGAACTCCTCCGGCACGTTCACGCCGAGGTAGCCGAGCTTGCCTGCCTCGTCCCACAGCTCGGTGGACTTCTCGCCGGCACGCGCCTTCTTCAGGAACCACTCGCCGCCGTAGCGCCTGCCGAGGTCGGACACTGCCGCCCGCAGCGCCTGGCGCTCCTCGGTCTCGGAAAACCCGGTCATGCTCGTATTCATCGTTCGCTCCGCTCCTCCGCTGGGACGACGTCTTCCCTCGTCACGTGCTCGGCGCTGACGACGGCCAGGACCCGGCCGACCTCGACTTGATCTCCCGTCGTGACACCGAGTTCGGTGACCACACCGTCCGCGGGAGCGTTGATCCGGTGCTGCATCTTCATGGCCTCCAGCCACAGCAGCGGCTGGCCCTCGGTGACCCTGTCGCCCTGCTCGACCGCGACCCGCACGACCGTGCCGGGCATCGGCGCCAGCAGCGACCCGGCCGCGACCTGCGTGGCCGGGTCGGGAAAGCGCTCCACCGGCACCAGCGCGACCGACCCGAACGGCGAGTCCACAACGGACAGTCGTGGGTAGGATGCCACGTCGAACCGGCGGCGCAGCCCTTCCACGTCGAGCACGACCATGGTCGGCGTGGCCTCGACGAGCCGGACGCCGTCATGGCCGGTCAACCCGTCGCGGCCGAGCCGGTAGGTGACGTCGTGTTCGGTCTCGCCGACGGTGAAGCGTTTGCGCTGCGGCCCGGAGACCACGTTGCGCCACCCGCTGGGGATGCGGCCGAGGACCTTCGCGTCCGCCCGGTTCGCGGCGGCGTCGGCCAGTGCGGCGGCGAGTGCGGACAACCTGACGGTCGGTTCGGTGGCGAGCGGGGTGGCGAGTTCCTCGAGGCCGTGGCGTTCGAAGAACGCCGTGTCCGTGTCACCCGCCAGGAAGGCCGGGTGGCACAGGATGTTCACGAGCAGGTCCCGGTTCGTGGTGATGCCGTGCACCTTCGCCTTGGTCAGCGCGGCCGCGAGCGCACGCGCGGCGACGTCCCGGCTCGGCGCCACGGAGATCACCTTGGCGAGCATCGGATCGTAGTGCGGGCTGACCACCGTGCCACCGTCCACACCGGAGTCGAGCCGGATGCCCGTGCCCATGGGGACGGCGAACGTGGCGATCACCCCGGGCACCTCGAACCGGTGCAGCGTGCCGCTGTGCGGGCGCCAGTCGGCTGCCGGGTCCTCGGCGTAGAGCCGGACCTCGATCGCGTGGCCCTGCGACGGCGGCGGCCCGGCCGGGAGCGGCCTGCCCTCCGCCACCCCGATCTGCAGACCGACGAGGTCGAGACCTGACACGCATTCGGTTACGGGGTGCTCGACCTGCAGGCGCGTGTTCATCTCCAGGAAGTAGAACCGGCCTGCCTCGTCGGCGAGGAACTCGACGGTGCCCGCGCCGACGTACCCGATCGCCTTGGCGGCGCTGCGGGCGGCGGCGAACAGCTCGTCGCGCATCCCGGCGACCCGCTCGACCAGCGGCGACGGCGACTCCTCCACGATCTTCTGGTGGCGGCGCTGGATCGAGCACTCGCGCTCGCCCACCGCCCACACCGTGCCGTGGCGGTCGCACATCACCTGGACCTCGATGTGCCTGCCGGTTGTCAGGTACGGCTCGACGAACACCGTGTCGTCGCCGAACGCCGACGCCGCCTCGGACCGCGCGCCCTCGACCTGGTCGTCGAGTTCGGCCAGCGACCGCACGACGCGCATGCCACGCCCGCCGCCACCCGAGGACGCCTTGACCAGCACCGGCAGGTCGGCCTCGGTGATCGCGGCCGGGTCCAGTTCGGACAGGATGGGCACGCCCGCGTCGGCCATGAGCCGCTTGGACTCGATCTTGGAGCCCATCTGCTCGATGGCCTCCGGTGTGGGCCCGACCCAGGAGAGCCCGGCGTCGATCACCGCACGGGCGAACGCGGCGTTCTCGGACAGGAAGCCGTAGCCGGGGTGCACCGCGTCCGCACCTGACTCGCGTGCGGCGTCGATGATCAGGCCGGCACGCAGGTACGTGTCGGCCGGCGAGACGCCGGGCAGCCGGACCGCGGCGTCGGCCTCCCGGACGTGCGGGGCGTCCGCGTCGGCGTCGGAGAACACCGCGACGGTCGAGATACCCAACGTGCGGCAGGTACGGAAGACCCGGCGGGCGATCTCGCCCCGGTTCGCGACGAGCAGTGTCGTGATCATCCCGCTCACATCCGGAAGACGCCGAAGCCGCCAGCACCGCTGACCGGCCCGTTGTGGATCGCCGACAGGCTCATGCCGAGCACCGTGCGGGTGTCGCGCGGGTCGATGATGCCGTCGTCGTAGAGCATGCCGGACAGGAACATCGGCAGCGACTCCGCCTCGATCTGGTTCTCCACCATGGTCCGCATCGCGGCGTCGTGCTCCTCGTTGTACTCCTGGCCGCGGCTCGCGGCCGCCTGCCTGGCGACGATGGACAGCACGCCCGCGAGCTGCTGCGGCCCCATGACCGCGGACTTCGCACTGGGCCACGCGAACAGGAACCGCGGGTCGTAGGCGCGACCGCACATGCCGTAGTGCCCCGCGCCGTAGGACGCGCCCATGAGGATCGAGAGGTGCGGCACCTTCGAGTTCGACACCGCGTTGATCATCATGGCGCCGTGCTTGATGATGCCGCCCTGCTCGTACTCCTTGCCGACCATGTAGCCGGTGGTGTTGTGCAGGAAGATCAGCGGCGTGTCGATCTGGTTGGCGAGCTGGATGAACTGCGCGGCCTTCTGCGACTCCTCGCTGAACAGCACGCCGCGTGCGTTGGCGAGGATGCCGACCGGGTAGCCGTGCACCCGCGCCCAGCCGGTGACGAGGCTGCTGCCGTACAACGGCTTGAACTCGTCGAAGTCCGAACCGTCGACCACGCGGGCGATCACGTCCCGCGGGTCGAACGGCACCTTCAGGTCGGTCGGCACGATGCCGAGCAGGTCCTCCGCGTCGTACAGCGGTTCACTGTAGACACTCGCGGGCGCCGGGCCGTGCTTGCGCCAGTTGAGCCGCGCGACGATCCGGCGCCCGATGCGGATCGCGTCCTCCTCGTCGACGGCGAGGTAGTCGGCGAGCCCGGACGTGCGGGCGTGCATCTCGGCGCCACCGAGCGACTCGTCGTCGGACTCCTCGCCGGTCGCCATCTTGACCAGCGGCGGCCCGCCGAGGAACACCTTCGCGCGTTCGGCGACCATCACGACGTAGTCGGACATGCCCGGCAGGTACGCACCACCGGCGGTCGAGTTGCCGAAGACGAGCGCGACGGTCGGGCACCCAGCGGCGCTCGCCCGGGTGATGTCGCGGAAGATCCGCCCGCCCGGGATGAAGATCTCCTTCTGCGTGGGGAGATCCGCGCCGCCGGACTCGACGAGGTTGATCGTGGGCAGCCGGTTCTGCGCGGCGATGTCCGCGGCGCGGAACGACTTCTTGGTGGTCCACGGGTTGCTCGCGCCACCTTTGACCGTGGGGTCGCTCCCGCTGATCAGGCACTCGACGCCCTCGACGACTCCGATGCCGGTGACGACGCTGGCGCCGACCTTGTAGTCGGTGCCCCACGCGGCGAGCGGCGACAGCTCCAGGAACGGCGAGTCGGGGTCGAGCAGCAGCTCGATGCGCTCGCGGACGAGCAGCTTGCCGCGCTTGCGGTGCCGCTCGACGTACTTGTCGCCACCGCCCGCGACGGCCTTGGCGTGCTCGGCCTCGATCTCGGCGAGCTTGTCGAGCATGGCCTCGCGGTTGGCCTTGTGCTCGGTGGACGTCGTGTCCACAGCGGAGTTGATCGTCGTCACGAGTGGTACCCCAGCACTTTCGCGGCCAGTCCGGTCAGGATCTCGTTCGTGCCGCCACCGATGCCGAGGATGCGGACGTCGCGGTAGTGGCGCTCCACTTCGGACTCACGCATGTAGCCGAGTCCGCCGTGCAGCTGCACGGCCTCGTTGACGACCCACTCTCCGGTCTCGACGGCGGTGTTCTTCGCGAAGCACGCCTCGGCGATCACCTGCTCACCCTCGGCGTGCCGCAGGGCCACGTTCCGGGTGTAGGTGCGGGCGACGTCGACGCGCCGCGTCATCTCGGTCAGCTTGTGCTGCACAACCTGACGGGAGATGAGTGGCCGCGCGAACGTCTCCCGGAGGCGGCACCACTCGACGGTGAGGTCGAGCGCACGCTGCGCGGTGGCGTACCCCTGGACGGCGAGCGCGAGCCGTTCGGTGACGAAGTGGGTGGCCACCTGCGCGAACCCCTGACCTTCTTCCCCGACCAGGTTCTTCGCGGGCACGCGGACGTCCACGTAGGACAGCTCGGCGGTGTCGGAGCAGTGCCAGCCCATCTTGTCGAGCTTGCGGGTGACGGTGAAGCCGGGAGTGCCGCGTTCCACCACGAGCAACGACAGCCCACGCGCACCGGAGTCGCCGGTGCGCACGACGGTGGTGACGAAGTCGGCCCGGACACCGGAGGTGATGAACGTCTTGGCACCGTTGACGATGTAGTGGTCGCCATCTCGCCTGGCCGTGGTGCGCACGTTCGCGACGTCCGAACCACCGTCAGGTTCGGTGACGGCGAGTGAGCCGATCAGGTTCCCGGCGAGCGTCGGCCGGACCCAGCGGTCGACGTGGCCGGGGTCGCCCGCGGTGACGATGTGCGGCAGGGCGATGCCGGAGGTGAACAGGGAGGCGACGAGCCCGCCGGACCCGCCCGCGTAGTGGACCTCCTCGGTGACGACGGTGGCGTCGATGACGTCACCACCCCCGCCACCGACCTTCTCGGGGAACGCAAGGCCGAGCAGCCCCAGCTCCCCGGCCTTGCGGTGGAGGTCACGGGGTAGCTCGCCGTCACGCTCCCACTGGTCGAGATGTGGCCGTACCTCTTTCTCGACAAAGCGCCGTGTCGTCTCCCGGAGCGCCCGCCGCTCCGGCGTGTCGAAGGGGTTCACAGCAGCTCCTCGGGGATGTCGGCGTACCGGGACCGCAACCACTCGCCGAGCGACTTGGCCTGCGGATCGAACCGGGAGGAGGCGGCCACCCCCTTGCCGAGCAGCCCGTGCAGCACGAAGTTGACAGCTGTCAGGTTGGGCAGCGGGTGCCGTTCGATGTCGAGGTCCCTGGCCTCGGGCAACAACTCCCGGACCCGGTCGACGGTCAACTCGGCGGCCAGCCACGGATAGGCGGCCGGGTCACGCACCCAGACACCGAGGTTGGCGTCGCCTCCCTTGTCCCCGGACCGAGCACCGACAATCGTGCCGAGGGGTACCCGCCTGGTGGGGCCGCCGGGAACCGGACTGTCGTCCTCCACCGCGGGCGCGGAGTCAACGGCACGCACGTTCGGCGGCGCGATGGTGGTGCGGGTCCCGTCGGGCAGCACGGCGACGTGCTCGACGGAGTCCTGCGACACGTACTCGGGCCGGTAGACCCCGACCGGCGAGCCGTCCCCTGGCGGGGAGGTGAGGGTGAAGCCGGGGTAGGAAGCGAGCGCCAGCTCCACAGCCGCTCGCGAGAACGCCTTGGCGCGCTTGGGGCCCGGGGTGCGGATGGTGACGTGGAGGAGAGCGGAGGCGGCTTCCTCGGTGTCGGCGTCGGGGTGGTCGGTGCGCGCGAGCGTCCACTCCAGACCGTCAGCACCGACGGCGTCAGCCAGCTGCTGCCGGGCCAATGCCGCCTTGGCGTCGACGTCAAGTCCGCAGAGGACGAACGTCATGCTGTTCCGGAACCCGTCGAGGGTGTTGACACAAACCTTGAGCGTGTCGGGCGGCGCCTCCCCGGCCACCCCGGCGATGGCGACCCGATCCGGCCCGTCCTGGGTGAGCCTGATGGTGTCGAACCGGCTGGTGACGTCCGGCCCGAGATAACGGGGGCCGCCGATCTCGTAGAGGAGCTGGGCCTTGACGGTGTCGACGGTGACGGCGCCCCCGGTCGAGGCGTGCTTGGTGATGACGGCCGACCCGTCGCTGCCGATCTCGGCGATGGGA
Organism: Actinophytocola algeriensis; assembly: GCF_014203735.1. GTDB lineage: Bacteria > Actinomycetota > Actinomycetes > Mycobacteriales > Pseudonocardiaceae > Actinophytocola > Actinophytocola algeriensis. The sequence continues at coordinate 848,523 of NZ_JACHJQ010000006.1, forward strand.
AAACCGGGATGCGCGAGGTCCGGGATCTCGGTGAAGAAGGCGAAGTTCCCGCCGGTGGCCTGGGTCCCGCACTCGATGACATGCCCGGCGACGGTGGCCCCGGCGAGCTGGTCGAAGTCCTCCCGCCCCCACCCGAAATGGTGAGCAGCAGGCGCGACGACGAGCGAGGCGTCGGTGACCCGCCCGGTGACGACGATGTCGGCGCCCGCGTTGAGACACTCGACGATGCCCCAGCAACCGAGGTAGGCGTTGGCGGTGAGCGCGCCGTCGAACCCGCGGTGGCGGAGGTCGTCCCCTTCGACGTGGGCGACCTTGGCCCGCGGATTCAACTCCCGGACAGCGGCGGCCAAACCCGCGGGATTGAGCCCACCGGCATTGGTGACAATCCGGACGCCCTTCTCGAGCGCGAGGTCGAGTGAGTCCTCGAGCTGCCGGAGGAAGGTCCGCGCATACCCGCGCGAAGCGTCCTTCATCCGGTCCCGCCCAAGAATGAGCATGGTCAGCTCGGCGAGATAGTCACCGGTGAGGTAGTCGAGCGGCCCGCCGGTGAGCATCTCCCGCACAGCGGAGAACCGATCCCCGTAAAACCCGGAAGCGTTCCCGATACGAATCATGAGGGTTGGCCTCCGGCCCCCGGTTCAACGCTACGGCAAGGCACCGACGATGTGGCCCGCTCGCGAGCCGAGCCTGTGGACAACTCCGCAGCTGTGGACAACCGGCCCCCGTATGAGAAGAACTGTCGGTGGCTGCCGGTAGCGTGGATTCGGGGGCCGGCGGCCAAGCCCGCCGTCATCCCCGGCTCCCGGGCTCGCGGCCAGTGCCGGGCGGCCCCGCGAACGCCTGCGCGATGTCCAACCACGCGTCCGCGTCCTCACCGACGGCCACCAAAGCCGTGTCCGCGCGGTGCACACGCTGCGTGACCAGCAGGCAGAACTCCAGCGCAGGCCCGGTCACCCGCTGCGCCGCGTCCGATGGTCCCCACGTCCACAGCTCCTCGCCCGGCCCCATCAGTTCCACCCGGAACTGCTCGGCCGGCGCCTGCCTGCCCCGCACCAGATACGCGAAATCCCTGGTCCGCACCCCGATGTGCGCCACATGCCGCAGCCGCCCGGTCTGGGTCCGCCGCGTGCCGAGGGCATCCGCCACGTCCTGGCCGTGGGCCCACGTCTCCATCAGCCGCGCCGTGGCCATCGACGCCGCGGACATCGGCGGGCCGTACCACGGCAGCTTCGTCCCCGCGGGCAGGTCCAGCAGCGTGGCCGCGAGCTTGTCCCGCCCCGCGCGCCACCAGTCCAGCAGGTCCGGTCGCGCCGCCGCCTTCACCGCTTCCGCGTCGACGACCGCGTCCAGGCCCTCCGTCGCCCGCGCCGCGTACCCGGCGAACTCCGCCTTGAAGCCCTCCGGGTCGGTCGCTGCCAGCATCGCCCGCTCGTCGGTCCAGGCCAGGTGCGCGATCTGGTGCGCGACCGTCCACCCCTTGGCCGGCGTCGCGCGTGCCCACCCGTCCGCGGGCAGGTCCCGCACCAGCGCGTCGATCTCGTCGCCCTCGGCACGCAGGTCGGCCACGAGGGCGTTCAGCTCCACCACGCGTCCACGATGGCACGGGCGACGCAATCAAGCAAGCATGCTTGTTTTTCGAGTGAGCCGGTCAGCGGGTCGGTGGACCTCGGGCGCGCGACCTGGGATCGGCTCTCCCAACCGGCTCGACACGTCACCTGCACGGTCCAGTTCTCCCTACCGACGCCGGGGTCGGTGGAACTGCTGGCCAACGTGGCGCGGCTCAGGCGCGCAGGTCGCCCCGGCGACGTTGCAAGTCGGTGACCGTGTCGCAGGACGCGGTGATCTCCTCGTCGAGGTGGGCCAGCTGGGCATCGACCACCTGTTCCCCGAGCAGCTTCCTCGCCAGGTCCGACGACGCCAGCGCCGCCCGCGCCGCCCACGGTGTCACCGGCAGCTCACCCGGCTCCGGCGGCGCCAGCTCTTCGCCGATCCCCCACAGCCCGGCCGCCAGGATCGCGGCCACGACCAGGTGCGGCTGCGCGTCGGCGCCCGCGAACCGGACCTCCGCGCGCGTCGACGCCCCCGTCCCGGCCACGCGGACCGACGCCGTCCGGTCGTCCACGCCCCACCGCACCACGCGCGGCGAGAAGGCGGACGTACGCAGCCGGACGTACGAGTTCCACGTCGGCGCCCAGAACGGGGTCAGGTCCGGCGCCGCACGCAGCACCCCGGCGACGAAGTGCGTCAGAGGGAATCCGTCCGATGAGGACAGTGAGATGTGGACGTGGCACGAGCTGCCCGCGCCCGGCCGTTCCGCCGCCAGGTAACCCGCCCGTACACCGTGCTCGGCCGCCACCCGGCGCACCAGGAGTTGCTGCAGCATCGCGTCGTCGCAGGCGGCCAGCGCATCGCGGTGCCCCAGGACGACCTCGTACTGGCCAGGATGGCACTCACCCCGGAGGGACTCCACTCCCAGTGGGTCGACAGCGGATCTGACAGCTGTCAGCAAGGGGCGCAACGGGTTCAGTCCGCCCGCGGCGTAGTCCAGGCCGTCGGACACGAGCGGCTCACCCTCGGGCGTCGTGAACGTTACTTCGTGCTCGATGCCCGCCGACGGCACGAAACCCATGGACTCCGCCAGCGACACCTGCCGGCGCAGCACCGTGCGGGGCGCGAACTCGATGTCCTCCGCGTCGCACACGACCAGCACGCCGTCGGCACCGTCCGGCAGGACCGAGCACAGGTCCGGCCGTATCCGCAGGTCACCGTAGGTCGACGTGTACGGCTCGAACACCGGTGCCACCACGGCGACCCGCTCCGGGTTCCACGCGAACGCATAGGTGCAGAGGCCGTAGCCCTCGGCCAGTACCGTGTCGGCGAAGAACCGGGCACCCAGCTCGACCGCGGCGAACCGGGCGTGCGGGTCGGGCACCAGCAGCGTCACGTGCCGCACCGCGCCGTCGTCGATCCGCGCTCTCAGCTCCGCGGCGACGGTCTCCGCGACCGACGCGCGGGCCGCGAGCGTGCGGGGCCCGCGCGGGCGCGGGTTGACGATCACCACGCGCCGTCCGGATCCGGGGCGGCGAGCGGGTTCCTGGCACGGCCGAAGCGGACGTCGAACTCGTCGTCCCGGTCGATCTTGTCGAAGCCCTGTCCCGCGAAGTGTTCGCGGTTCAGGGTGACGCGCTCGACGTCCGGCGCGAACAGGAGGCAGGCGTCGAAGCGGGCCGTGCTCTCCGGGTGCTCGTCGCGGTAGCGGCGCACGATCTCGCGGACCTTGGTCCACAGCGCGGCCCGCGGGTAGTCGAGGTCGTCGAGCAGGACCTCGGCCAGGAACCGCAACTGACCTGCGAAGACGGAGCTGAACAGCGACTGCGCTAGCAGGTGCGGCGCCCACCGCAGCATGTCGGCGTTCGCCTCCGGCGCGAGCGACGCGTACTCCGGCAGCTCCTCGTCCATCAGGTCGACGCCCTGCGCGAAGTCCTTGATCGCGACCCGCACCGGCAGCCCGCGCTCGTCGGTGATCAGGATCAGGTTCTGGCCGTGCGGGCAGAACCCGACGCCGTACCGCAGCAGCCAGTGCAGCAACGGTGTGAGGAACAGGTCGAGCCACGTGCCGAGCCACTCCTCGGCGTTCACACCGGACTCACGGATCAGCCTGGTGATCACGGCCTCGCCGTCCGGGCCGCGGTAGGGCAGCGCGGCGAACGACAACGCCCGCTCGCCCGCCCCCACCCGCGTGCGCAGCGGTTCCCGCCACAACGCGCCGAGCGTCTCGTGGAACCGGTACGGCAGCTCGTCGATGTGGCCGAGCAGCGGGTGTTTCACCGACACGCTCGCGATCTCGCCGAGCAGCTCGAACCGGTACTCCTTGTCCAGCAACGGGTCCGCGGCGCTGATCGACCGCAGCCACGTCGTGACGGCAGGCGCGGCGAGCGTCGCCGCCTGGGCCAGGCCACGGTAGACGAGCGTGTTCCGCACGGACACGGCGGTCTTCACGTCGCGGCGCGTGGGGTGGGTGACGTTGGCGAGCGTGCGGACGGTCTGGTGCGGCAGGTACGAGTCGTCGCTGACCCCCACCGGCACGACCGTGCCCGCCGCCACCTCCGCCGCGTAGAGCGTGCCGATGATCTCGTCGGCCTGCCACGGGTGCACCGGGACCAGCACATAGTCGTCCGGATCGGACAGTCCGGCCCGGAAACCTGACAGCTGTTCGCCAAGCTCCTCGCTCAGCAGCTGCTCCTCGGAAAGCTCTGCCACACACCGGAACGACGCGAAGTCGCGGTGCACGGCGAACCACCGCAGCGCGAACGCCTTACCCGCCTCGGGCGCGTACTCCTCGCGGTCCCGCGCCGAGAAGCCGACGCGGCCCTTGTTGAGCACCAGCCGGGGGTGGCCGGTGAGGTGACCGTCGGCGTGGTCGTAGTCCATGGCGACCAGCTCGGCCGCGGTCGGCGCGTGCGCGAGCCGGGCGGCCTCGTTGGCGACGGTGGCGGTCATCTCGCTCAGCACGTCCGCGAGCCGGAGACCGGTCAGCCCCAGCTGTTCGCGCGCGTCGACCACGAGCTGCCGGGGATCGCAGGCTGGTTCGCCGTCGCGGGTGGCGCTGCCCGGCTCGACGTGCCACGTCTCGAACGCACCCCGCCGCGCACGGAACCGGTAGGTCGCGCCGGGCAGCGCGAGCACGTGCTCGGCACCGTCCACAGTGGGCACAAACAGGCCCTCGTAGCTCAGCTCGCCGAGCATCTTGCCGGTGATCAGGGCACCGGCCAGCAGCCAGGTCGTCTGCACGGGAGTCCTCACAATCCGAAGGTGGTGAACGCGGTCCGCTCCGGCAGCGGGTAGACCTTCTTGCCGCACACCGAGTTCAGGATCGTCGCGGCCCGCCACGCGATGAGCCCGAGGTCCGGGGCGCCGACGCCGTGGGTGTGCCGCTCGGCGTTCTGCACGTAGAGCGAGCCCCGGGTCGCCGTGCCGACGCGGTAGTCGGCGTCGACCACCAGCCTGCCGGCCGCGTCGCGGTCCAGGCCTGTCCAGAGTGGACCGAGCAGGTCGCCGAGATCCCGTTCCTGGTAACCGGTCGCGCACACGATCGCGTCGGTCGTGACGGTCGCGTGCCCGCCCTGGTGGACGTGCCGCAGCGACAGCTCGACGCCGCCGCCGTTCTCGGTGGCGGCGGTGACCTCGACACCGGGCGCCAGCACGACGTCCGGCCAGCCGCCGCCGACGGTCCGCTGGTACAGCTCGTCGAAGATCTCGCCGATGGTGTCGGCGCTGATCGCCTTGTACAGCTGCCACTGCGCGGGCACGAGCCGGTCGCGGGTCGGCTCGTCGAGGCCGTGGAAGAAGCGCGTGTAGTCCGGGGTGAACTGCTCGAGCCCCAGCTTGGAGTACTCCATGGGCGCGAACGCGGGGGTCCGGGTGAGCCAGCGCAGCGTGCCACGCCCGGCCGGGCGTGCGCGCAGCAGGTCGAGGAACACCTCGGCGCCGGACTGCCCGGACCCGACCACCGTGACGTCCTCGGTGGCGACGAGCCGTTCGCGGGCGGGCAGGTAGTCTGCGGAGTGCACGGCGAACGGCCGCAGCGGCGCGGGTGTCTTCGGCTCCGTACCGACACCGAGCACGACGTTGCGGGCCAGCACCCGCCCGGTCGGCGCGATGTCCAGCTCGAACATGTCATCCGCTGTGGACCAGCGGATGGCGAGGACCGACTGGTCGAACCGCAGGTTGGGCAACCGGCGGCTCACCCACGCGCAGTAGTCGGCGTACTCGGCTCGCGGGATGTGGAACTTCTCCGCGAAGTAGAACGGGTACAACCGTTCGCGGGCGCGCAGGTACGACAGGAACGACAGCTGGCTCGTCGGGTCCACGAGGGACACGAGGTCGGCGAGGAACGGCACCTGCAGGAAGGCGCCGTCGATCATCAGGCCGGGGTGCCAGCGGAACGCGCTCTCCCGTTCGAAGAACGCGGTGTGCAGGCCGTCGAGCGGGTCGGAGAGCGCGGCGAGCGACAGGTTGGCGGGGCCGATGCCGACGCCGACGAGGTCGTAGGGGCCGTCTGGGATCACGGCGCGACCAGGTCGAGGAGACCGGCGTACTCGTCGACGGTAGCGGTGGGGCGCAACAAGGTCAGCTTGAGCCACACCTCCCCGTCGATGGTGGCGCGGCCGAGCACGGCGGTGCCGTCCTCGAGCAGCCGCCGCCGCACGGCCGCGACGTCGTCCGCCGCGGCCCCGACGGGCCGGAAGACCACAGTGGACAACGTGGGCCGGTCCCAGAGTTCCAGTCCCGGGTGCCGTTCGACGAGGTCGGCGACCTCCCCGGCGACCGTGCAGCAGTGCTCGACGAGCGCGCCCATCCCCCGCCGCCCCAGGGCACGCAGGGACACGGCGATCTTGAACGCGTCGGGCCGCCGGGAGGTGCGCAGCGACCGGCCCAGCAGGTCGGGCAGCCCGGCGTCGGTGTCGTCCTCGGCGTTGAGGTAGTCGGCCTGGACGTCCAGCGCGGTCAGCGGCCGCCGGGTGGCGAGCACCCCGGCCGCGATGGGCTGCCACCCGAACTTGTGCAGGTCGATGGCGGCCGAGTCGGCGGTGACGAGCCCGTCGAGCAGTGGCGCGAGCCGGTCGCTGAAGAGCGCGGCGCCACCGTAGGCGGCGTCGACGTGCAGCCACGAGTCCGGTGCGGCGGCACGGATGTCGGCGACGGGGTCGATGGCGCCGGTGTCTGTGGTTCCCGCGGTGGCGAACACGGCGGCGGGCCGGTCAAGCCCGGCGAGCACCTCGCGGAGGTGGCCGACCCGCATACGGCCGTGCTCGCAGTCCACGACGAGCGGCGCAGGCAGGCCGAGCACCCAGGCGGCGCGGGCGATGCTGTGGTGTGCGTTGCGACCGCAGACGGCCTGGACGGGCCCGTGCGCCTCGCGGGCGAGGAGGAGCCCGAGGAGGTTGGATTCGGTGCCACCACTGGTGATCACGGCGGAGGTGTGACCGATGAGCCGGGCGAGCGCGGCGGTCAGCGCACCCTCGATCTCGCTGGCGATGGGCGCCTGGTCCCAGGAGTCCATGGAGGGGTTGAGCACACTGGCGACGAGATCCGCGGCGGCGGACACGGCGAGCGGTGGCCCGTGCAGGTGCGCGGCGCACCAGGGGTGGGTCGTGTCGACCGACCCCTGGACGAGGAGCCGGCTGAGCTGGTCGAGCGCGGCCTTCTCGCCGATCCCGGTGTCCGGCAGGAGGTCGACGTCCAGGGTCGCGGCCACCGCGGCAGGCCCGCCGGGCGGCACGGGCCGGGCCGGAGCGGCACCCGCCATGGCGTCGAGTGCCACCGTGACGAGGTCACGCACCGACTCGGGACTGGCCAGCATGGGACTCCTTCTTAGGCGAACCTAACTTCTGGAGGAGAATACTGGACCTCCAGGTGGGGGACGGTGTCACGGGTCGCGGCGGCCCCGGAACCCGGTCATGCGGACACATGCCGGGCACCCGACTGAGCCATCCGGCCGCCTCCCTTGTGAGCCAACCGCTGCCGCCGAGACAAGGCCACGGACCGGCCGGGGGCGGCCTCCGGCCCCCGGTTTCCAGCGTACGGGTTGGCACCGACGCCGGGCCCCTGCTCACGGCGGGTTGTCCACAACCGAGTCGGTTGTCCACAGCCCCGCTCGCAGCGGACTCCCACTGTCAGCCCCCACCACTAGGCTGAAATTCGGGGGTCCCCTGGCCGAGCCAATGGGACTCTCGCTCGGCCACACGACGACGAACGCTTGACAAACCGCTGCCGCGACTGCCCTGGAGATCCGAGGGCTCGGACCGTGAGTAAGGGGTTCGCCGTGGCTCGTGGTGGCAGACACTTCGGCGAGCCGCAGCCGCCGCTACCCCGGATCGGCGGTTTCCCGGCCGCGCGAACGGGACTCACGCCTGACGGTGCGATCGGGGCGCATCGACAAGCCGCTATCCCTCGCTACGCTCGAAACCGGGGATCTCTGGCCGAGCGAATGGGACCCTCGGTCGGGCTCACAGTGGCAGGCGCTTCGGTTGGTCGCTGCCTGTCACTGCGCTGGAACCAGGGGGCCACGGCCCGAGCGAGTGGGACTCTCGCTCGGGCACGTCGACGTGTCCCCTTTGAGGGCCGCCCTTCGGGTGGTCGGTTGGTTGTCAGGCGCGGCCCAGTGCTCGCACCATGTCCGATGGGTCGTCGCCGGTGGGCAGGATGGAGATCACCGGGGTGGTCAGGCCCTGCTCGACGTACTCCGCTACCCGTTCCCGGCACTTCTCCGGTGGGCCGTGCACGATCAGTTCGTCCACGACCTCGTCCGGGATCGCCGTGTTCGCGGCCTGGCGGTCGCCCGCGGCCCACGCCTCGTGCATGGCGCGCAGTGCGTCGCCGCGGCCCAGCCACTCGTGGAAGGCCGCGTAGACCGGGACCGTCAGGTAGCTCGAGATCAGCATGCGGCCCAGGCCGCGCGCGGCGTCGGCGTCCGTTGTCGGGCACACGAAGATCCTTGCCACCAGCTCCGGGTCGGTGCCCAGTTCCGAGCGCACCTTCGGGACGTCCGACGGGGCCAGCCAGTTGGTGATCGCACCGTCTGCCTCGCGGGACGCCAGTCGCAGCATTCCCGGGCGCAGCGCCGCCAGCACCACCTGCGGGGGCGGGGTCGGCGGCCGCTCCAGGCGGAACTTCGACACCTCGAACGTCTCGTACTTCTCCGTCACCTTGTCGCCGCGCAGCGCCGCGCGCAGGAAACGCAGCGTGTCCCGCGACCGGGCGTACGGCGCCTCGAACGGCAGCGCGTTCCACTTCGTCACGATCGTCGGTGTGGACGTGCCGATGCCGAGCACGAACCGGCCCGGTGCCAGCTCCGCGACCGTCGCCGCGCTCATCGCCAGCAGGCCCGCGCCACGCGTGTAGATCGGCGCGATCGCCGTGCCCAGCCGCAGGCCCGGCGACCACTCCGCCACCAGCGCGAGCGGTGTGAACGCGTCCGTTCCCGCGGTCTCCGCGGACCACACGTCCGTGTACCCCAGGTCCGGCAGCGATCGCACCAGGTCACGGTGTGCGGGCAGCGGCACACCCGTCAGCGGCAGCGTCAGTCCCCACCTGTCCATCACGCCACCCCCAGCGCCGTGCGCAGCCAGCTGATCTGCATCAGCATGAAGTTCTCCGCGACCTCGTCGTCCTGCGGTGTCATGTGCGTGACCCCCGGCAGGGGCAGCAGCGCGTGCGGGCGGCCGGCCGCGACCAGCGCCGCCGACAGCCGCACCGAGTGCGCCACCACCACGTTGTCGTCGGCAAGGCCGTGGATGATCAACAGCGGCCGGTCGAGCCCCGGTGCGTCGTCGATCAGCGAGTTCCGGTCGTAGACCTCGGGTTTCTCGTCGGGATGCCCCAGATACCGCTCGGTGTAGTGGGTGTCGTACAGCCGCCACTCGGTCACCGGTGCACCCGCGATCGCCGCGTGGAACACGTCCGGCCGCCGCAGCACCGCGAGCGCGGAAAGGTAGCCGCCGTACGACCAGCCGCGGATTGCCACTGTGGACAGGTCGAGGTCCGGCTCCGACGCCGCGACCGCCTGCAGCGCGTCGACCTGGTCCTGCAGCGTCGCGCCCGCGAAGTCGAACGCGATCTCCCGCTCCCACTCCGCACCTCGGCCCGGCGTGCCGCGCCCGTCGGCGATGAGCACCGCGAAACCCTGGTCGGCCAGCCACTGCGCGCCCAGGTAGGAGTTCCGGGTGGACAGCACGCGCTGCGCGTGCGGCCCGCCGTACGGGTCGAGCAGCACCGGCACCTTCGTGCCCGGCTGGTGCCCGGCCGGGTACAGCAGCGCGACCCGCAGGTCCCGCTCGCCGACCGTCATCAGCCGCACGTTGGGCGTCAGCGGCGGCTCGACGGCCAGCGACGCGACCTCGCCCACCACGTCACCGCCCCGCAGCACCGACACCCTGGGCCCCGCGTGCTCGAGCGACCACGCCACCAGCACCGTGACGTCCCCGCCCCGCGCCGCGCCGTGCACACCATCCGAAGTGGACACCCGGGTGACGCCGTCAGCGTCCCAGCCCGCCCACCGGTACACGTGCACCTGCGTCGGGTCGTCGGCGGACGCGGTGAACAGCACGTCGGTACCGACGTCGAGCACCGACCGCACCTGCAGCCCCGGCGGCGTGACCTCCTTGCCGTCGACCACGAGCCGGTTCCAGCCGTCGGACACCGCGACCCGGACCAGGCGCTCGTCGGCCGTCCACGCCGGCACGCCGGGCACGATCTCCACCCAGCGGTCGTCGGAGTCCTCGGCGAGCACGGTCGTCGCGCCGGTGTCCGCGTCGACCGCGCGCACCTCCATCCGCCGCTGGTCACGGGGCTGCTGTGCGATCAGCAGCGGCCCACCTCGACTCCAGTGCGCGGTGACGAAGTACTCGTACTCGCCGCGGTCGACGTTCACCCGCGACCCGTCGAGGCCGATGACCGCGAGCCGCACGGTGACGTTGTCCGTGCCCGCCGCCGGGTAGGAGACGACGTTGGGCTCGGCGTCGGGGTTGGCCGGGTCGGCGATGTGCCACCGGCGGACCGCGCTCTTGTCGGTGAACGCGACCAGCAGCCGCGTGCCGTCCGGCGACCACCAGAAGCCGCGTGCCCGCCCCATCTCCTCGGCCGCGATGAACTCGGCGACACCGCACGCCTGGTCCGGTCCGTCCGGCTCGGCCAGCGTCCGGTCACCGCTCCCGTCGACCGCGACCACCCGCAGCGCGTTGCCCGCAACGTATGCGACGTGCGTGCCCGTCGGGTCCGGCCGGGGGTCGATCGCGGGGCCCTCCGTCGCCAGCTCGCGGACCTCGCCGCTCACCGCGTCGGCGACGAACACCTTGCCGGACAAGGCGAACGCCGCGATCCGCACGTCCGCGTCGGTCGCGTTGCCGACCACGCCACCCGCCTGCTCACGGCTGCGCTCGCGCCGCGCCCGCTCCTCCGGCGACAGCTCCTCGTGCCCGCCGAGCAGCACGTCCGGGTCGGCGAGCCGCGTCTCCTCGCCCGACGTGACGTCCAGCTTCCACAGGATGTGCTGCCGGTCCTCCCCGGACGCCGAGCGCAGGAAGAGCACGCGCGAGCCGTCCGGGGAGACCTGGAAGCCGCGGGGGGTGCCGAGGGTGAACCGCTGGGTCCTGGCCTGCAGTCTGAGGAAAGAGTTGGTCACCCCCGCACCTTAAGGGAGGGCACCGACACCTTCAGCACTGTCAGGCGACCGCCTCCGCGTAGCTCGCGAGGATGCCCGCCCAGCCGTTCGGGGAGCCGACGCCGCGGGCGACGTCCTCCGGCACGTCGTGGCGCTCGATGTGCCGGTGCGACAGTTCGACCCGCGTGGTGCCGGGCTCGTCCTCGACGAACCGCACCTCGACCTCACTGGCCTTGGCCGGGTCGGGATCGTAGGTCCAGTCGCCCTGGAGGTGCCACGAGAGGACCAGCCGGTCGGGTGGGTCGAAGGCCAGGACACGGCCCCAGTCGCACTCGGACCCGTCCACGCCGCGCTCGTACCAGCGACCGCCGGCCTCGGGCTCGATGACCGCGTCCGCCAGTTCGGCCGCGCCGATGTGGTGACTGGCAGGCCACCACGTGAAGAACTTCTCCGTGAACACGGCGAAAGCACGGGTGCGCGGCGCACGGACGGTGACGGACTTGGTGACTGACAGGTTCTGCATGCCGGTGGTCATTCCTCTTCCCTCTCGACAGCCGCCGCGTACGCGGTCAGCGCGTTGTCCCACAGCTGGTCCAGGTAGTCGCGCAGGGCGTGCACCCCGCGCGGGTCGACGCGGTAGAGCCTGCGGGTGCCCGCCGCGCTGTCGGTCACGAGCGACACCTGCTTGAGCACCTTGAGGTGCTGTGACACCGCGGGCCTGCTCACCGGGAGCTCGTTCGCCAGCTCGCCGACGGCACGGGGCCGCGCGGCGAGGAGTTCGAAGATGGCGCGCCTGGTCGGGTCGCCCAGGGCACCGAGCGCGTCCATTTGGTAAGTCGACACGAACGGTAAGCTACGACTTACCACAACTCTCAGTCAAGCCTGTGCGCTCTCACAGCCTTCTCTCATGGCACGAGCGCACCTTTGGTGGCATGAGCGAGAACATGACTCCCCAGTGGAGCTACCCAGGACCCGCCTACCCGCCACCGCCCGTGCAGCGGCCGCCGCGCCGTGTCCGCCGGGGCACCGTCGCCGCGGTCGTCGCCGCGACGCTGGTCGCCGGTGGGCTGGGCGGCACCCTCGGCGCGCTGATCGGCGACGACGGCGCCGCCCAGGCCAGTGCGCTGCCCGCGACCACCATGTCCAGCACGACGTCGTCCGGAACCGAGGGCACCGACGTGTCGGCGGTCGTCCAGAAGGTGCTGCCGAGCGTCGTGCAGGTCAACGTGACGCTGCAGAACGGCGAAGGCATCGGTTCGGGCGTGATCCTGTCGTCCGACGGCAAGATCCTGACGAACAACCACGTGGTCGCGGACGCGCGAACCGTGACGGTCACCCTGTCCGACGGCCGCACGGTCGACGCGCGCGTGCTGGGCACCGACCCGTCGAGCGACCTGGCGCTGATCCAGGCCGAGGGCGTCAATGGCCTGACCGCCGCGAAGTTCGGCAACTCGGACAACGTGAAGGTCGGCGACGAGGTGATCGCCATCGGTTCGCCTGGCGGCCTGCAGGGCACCGTGACGACCGGCATCGTGTCGGCGCTGGACCGCAAGGTGACCGTGTCGGAGGACGAGCAGCAGCAGAGCCCGTTCCCGTTCACCCAGCAGCAACAGGGGAACGGTGGCACGACCTCCTACCAGGCCATCCAGACCGACGCCGCGATCAACCAGGGCAACTCCGGCGGGCCGCTGTTCAACAGCGCTGGTGAGGTCATCGGCATCAACTCCGCGATGTACTCGCCGGTGTCGAGTCCGAACGGGTCAGCGGGCAGCGTCGGGATCGGGTTCGCCATTCCCGGTAACCGTGCCCAGCAGGTGATCGATCAGCTGTAGGCCACCGACCGCGATGCTCGCCCGCCCCGCTTCGCTGATGGCGACGTCCGCGCGGGTGAGCAGCCAGTCGGCGCGGCGGACCCGTCTGCGCAGGTCCTGAACCTCCCGGAGGAGGACGAGGGAGCCGAGCAGCAGCAGGGTGCCGCCGACGACGACCAGCTCAGCGAGCACGACGCACCTGCACATCGGCCTGCACGCCGGCCGCCGACAGCGACTCCCGCACCTTGCCGATCAGCCGCCGGTGCACGACATCGCGGAGCAGCCGCGGCGTCAGCATGGTGAAGGGCCTGGTCAGGACGCTTTCGCGGTGGGCGAGCTCGAAGAGGTTCAGCAGCTCGACGACGATCACGTGCCGGTCGCCGGTGCCGAACCCGCCGGTCAACTGGGGAGGGAGGGCGTTCATCCGCTCGGCGACCTGGTGGGCGCGGTCCTCGGTCGCGACGACCTCACGCCGCAACCGCACCAACGCGACGACCGCCCCACCGAGGACGCTCAACCCGACGAGCACGAGCACCAGCGCGATGGTCTCCATGGCATGCCACGGTATGCCTTGGGTTGCCGGCGGAGGTGCCCCCGGCAAGATCGACAACGCTGGGGCCGTCGGCGAGCCAGGGGTTTGAGTACCGGCCGGGTCGCCCACGGCTACCAGATCGCAGCCCTGGTTCTGACCCGGCCCCTAGCGCGTCGTCGTGAGGTTTCGGTGCATTTCCTGTAGGCGGCCTACCAGGTCGTTGCGGGTGGCCGGAGCGATCAGGACCCGCTCGTCGCCTTCCGGAGCCGGGGTCATGTAGTTCAGCCAGCGGCCGGTCGCGGTGTCGGCGTAGCGGAGGGGGGTTCGCACCGGGTTGCGGCGGCCCATGCGGTCGCGGACGGCTACGTACAGTTCGCCGCTGCCGGTGGTCGGCTGGGCGATGACCTGCTGCACTATCCGCACCTCCGGCGGGGCCGGGCGCATGCCGACCCCCGCCGCGGTGCGCTGGCGGCCGCCCACCGTGGCCAGCATGTCCGAGCGCAGGACGCTGACCGCCTCGCCCCGCGACGGGGCGACCTCCGGGGTTTGGGCCACCAGTGCGTTCGGCAGTGTCTCCGGGCGGATCTGGCTCACCGTGATGGTCACCCCGTCGCGGACCGCCAGGATCGCTTCCCTGCCGATGGCGCCCGCCAGCACGCCCTTGGTGTTGTCGCCCTCGTTGATCCAGCCGTAGAACTCGGCGCCCGCGCGGCACAGGACCGCGAGGGACGCCGCCACCTCGACCTCCACGCGGCCGCGGCGGTCCAGGAGGCCGAGGCGCTGGAACTCGTTCCTCGCGTCGGTCTCCAGGCGGTGCTGGTCGACCTTGCGACGCCACACCGCCTGCGGTTTCAGCGTGATGTGCAGCTCGCCCAGGTTCTCCATGCGCACCAGCCGGGCCAGTGCCTCCATGTGCAGCTTCAGCGGCTTCTCGAGCACCGGTGTCCCTACTCGCCGATCACCGGCGGGGCGGTGACCTCGCTGGTGCCGAACGTCTCGTGCGGGTCGGGCTCGACCAGGAACGACGGCCTCTCGTGCTCGGCGTCGTCCTCACCCTCGCCCCGGCGGCCGCCGCCGCCCATGCCGCCGCCGCCCATGCCGCGGCCGCCACCCGCACCGCCGCCGGGACCGCCCATGCCGCCGCCGCGTCCAGCTCCGCCTTCCGCAGCGGCTGCCGCGCCACCCGGGCCGAAGCCCGACCCCAGACCGCGCGCACCCGAGCCGGGACCACCCGAGCCAGCGCCGCCCGGACCTGAACCAGGGCCGCCCATGCCGCTGCCGCCCGGGCCGAAGCCCCGGCCGCCACCGGGTCCGAAGCTGCGGCCACCGCCGCGACCGTCACCACCGCCACCGTTCGGGCCGAACGAAGGCGGCGGCATCATGCCCGGCATGTGGGGGTTGTTCGGGTTCTGACCGGGGTTCTGCCCCGGCGGGAACCGGGGTGGTTCCACCGTCGACGGCGGCGGCCGGAAGTCGTTCGGGTTCGTCGTGTTGTTGTTGCTCGGGTTGGTCGTGTTGTTGTTGTTCGAGTTGTTGTTGCCGGTGAAGCCCGACTGGTCGTTCGTGCCCGGCAGGCTGTGACTGCCGGTGCCGTTCGAGTTGCCGGTGCCGGGGTCGGTGCCCGTGCGGGGCGGCGGCTCGTACGGGACCGGTGGCGGCGGCGGTGGTGGCTGCTCGACGCCGACCTGCGCGTAGTCGTCGGTGATCCGGCCGTAGGTCGTGGGCATCCGCGAGGCGTTGGACTCCGACGCCGACTCGTACCTCTCCATGATCTGGACGTTGTGGTCGTTGGCCTCGTTGACCGCCGTCATCTGGCGCTCGTAGTCGCGGCCCGCGCCGCCGAGGGACGTGATGTTGTCCCACGCACCTGGTTTGTCCGGCGTCGGCGGCACCTCGGTGACCATGGTCTGCGCGGACTGGAACGCGTCGAACTGGCTGTGCAGCGTGTTCTGCGCGGTCATCATGCTGTCCTTGGCGAGACCGTGCTCGACCGCGAGCGGACCCGCGCCGCGCCGGGCGGCGCCACCCGCGTCGCCCTCCCACGCGCCTTCCATCTGCGTGGTCAGCTTGGTGATCGAGTCGGTTCGCTCGTGGTAGCGCTTGATGAGCAGCTCCACCTTGAACGCGGACTCGTACAACCCGGCGCCGTTGTCACCCGTGCCGCCGCGGAAGTTGTGGTAGATCTCCGAACCGTTCATCCCGAAGAACGGGATGTTGCTCCACGTCATGCCTGGATCCCCTCCCCTCGTCAGGCTTCGCGGACGCTGCGCAGGTTGTCGCGGGCGCCCTCGTCCATGATCGCCATCTGCTCACGGCTGGCACGCAGCTTCGCGATGTAGTTCTCCGCGTACTTGAGCATGGCGTCGCTGTGCTGGTACATGTTCGCGAGCGACACCTGTGACGCGGTGAACTGGACCTTGCTCATCATGTCGCCGGCAGGCGCGGCGTTCGCGTGGAACGTGTCGCGGATGGCAGCGCGATCGGCCAGGATTCCCTCGCGCTCGTCTTCCCACCTGGCGATGACGGCATCGAGTTCCTCCAGGTTCGCGAACATGAACTGGCCGCCGGTACCACCGCCGCCCGACTCGTGCGGCTGGTCGCCGCCGAGACCGAACAGCGAGCGCCACCAGTTCATGACCTCGGTGGACGCGATCTCCTGCTCCACCTGCTCCTGCGGAGTACCCGGTTCCTGTTCCGCGTTCTCGGTGTTGTCCGTGTTCGCACCGTCAGGCACGCCCACCACGCCCCTCGCTCATGCTCGCCCCTTGATTGCCACGAGTTTACCGCCGGTGACCAGGCAGTACACCCGGGCATTATGACGGCAGCGCGGGCGCCGCGGTTCCGCTTCGATCAAGTTCGCCGCAAGAAGCCTGTGACATCGGCATGACCTGCGTCTCAGCACGGACAGCGGCGCGCGACGCCCGTGTCAGTCGTTGCGGGGGAAGCCCAGGTTCACACCTCCGTGGGAGGGGTCGAGCCAACGGGACGTGACGACCTTCGTCCTCGTGAAGAAGTGCAGGCCGTCCGGGCCGTAGGCATGGGTGTCGCCGAACAGGGAGTCCTTCCAGCCGCCGAACGAGTAGTAGCCGACCGGGACCGGGATGGGGACGTTGACGCCCACCATGCCGACCTCGATCTCGTTCTGGAAGCGGCGGGCCGCGCCGCCGTCGTTGGTGAAGATCGCGGTGCCGTTGCCGTACGGGTTGGCGTTGATCAGCTGGACGGCCTCCTCGTAGCTGTCCGCGCGGACCACCGACAGCACCGGGCCGAAGATCTCGTCCCGGTACAGCGACATGTCCTGGCGGACGTGGTCGAACAGGGTCGGGCCCAGCCAGAAGCCCGCCGTGCCGCCGTCGATCTCGTGGCCGCGGCCGTCGACCACCAGCTTCGCGCCCTCCGACAGGCCCGCGTCCAGGTAGGACGTGACCTTGTCGCGGTGGGCGGCCGTCACCAGCGGGCCCATCTCCGAGCCCGGCCTCGAGCCATCACCCACCCGCAGTGCCGCCATGCGGGACGTGATGCGCTCGACCAGCTCGTCACCCACCGGGCCGACCGCGACCACGACGGACACGGCCATGCACCGCTCGCCCGCCGACCCGAAGCCGGCGGACACCGCCGCGTCTGCGGCCAGGTCCAGGTCCGCGTCGGGCAGCACGACCATGTGGTTCTTCGCGCCGCCGAGTGCCTGCACGCGCTTGCCGTTGCTCGTGCCCGTCTCGTACACGTACCGCGCGATCGGCGTGGACCCCACGAACGAGATGCCCCGCACGTCCGGGTGCGTCAGCAGCCCGTCGACCGCCACCTTGTCGCCGTGCAGCACGTTCAGCACACCGTCGGGCAGCCCGGCCCGCTTCCACAGGCCCGCGATGAAGTTCGCCGCCGACGGGTCCTTCTCGGACGGTTTGAGCACCACCGTGTTGCCGCACGCGATCGCGTTCGGCACGAACCACAGCGGCACCATCGCCGGGAAGTTGAACGGCGAGATCACGGCGACCACACCGAGGGGCTGGCGCATCGAGTACACGTCGACCCGCGTGGACGCGTTCTCGCTGAACCCGCCCTTCAGCAGCGCGGGCACACCGCACGCGAACTCCACGTTCTCCAGCGCGCGGCCGACCTCACCCGCCGCGTCGTCGAGCACCTTGCCGTGCTCGGCGGTGACGAGGGCCGCCAGCTCGTCCTTGTGCTGGTTCAGCAGCTCCCGGAACGCGAACAGCACCTTCGACCGCGCGGCCAGCGACGTGTTCCGCCACTTCGGCAAGGCCCGTGCCGCCGCCGCGACCGCCTCGTCGACCTCCGCCCGCGACGCGAAGTCGACGTGCCCGCTGACCTCGCCGGTCGCGGGGTTCCACACGTCACCCCTGCGCGCGGGCTCGCCCGCCCACGGGTTGCCGTCGATCCAGTGGCTGATCCGAGCGACCATCAGTGGTCCTTTCCGGCAGCAGTGTCCAATTGTTCGCTTCGCTCCTCCGCTGAGACGCCGTCTTCCCTCCTGCGCGCGGAGATTCCTGGGCTCGTTCCTCGCGCAGGAATCCCCGTGCTCGTCAGTCCAGACGGCGCCCGCTCCGTCGCTCCGCTCCCCGCGGCGATCGCGTCGCCGAGGATTCCCAGCGCCTCGTCCAGTTCCTCACCCGTCAACGTCATCGGCGGCGCCAGCCGGATGACGTTGTTGTGCAGGCCGCCCTTGCCCACCAGCAGCCCGAGCGCCCGCGTCTCCTCGAGCACGCGCGTGGCCACGGCCGGCGCCGGCGTCATGCCGCCCGGCTCCACGAACTCCACGCCCACCATCAGCCCCTTGCCTCGCACGTCCCCGACGACCGGGTTCGCGACAGATATATCCCGCAACCCCGACAACAGCCGGTCGCCGAGCGCGGCGGCGTTGGCCTGGAGGTCATGGTCCCGCACGTAATCGAGCACAGCGCGTGCACCAACGGTCGCGACCGGGTTACCCCCGAACGTGGAAATGGAGTTGGCGCCGAGGCAGTCCATGATCTCGCCGCGCGCGACGACGCCGCCGATGGCGAGCCCGTTCCCGAGTCCCTTCGCGAAGGTCATCATGTCGGGCGTCACGCCGTGCGCCTCGATGCCCCAGAAGTGCGACCCGGTCCGTCCCCAGCCGGTCTGGACCTCGTCGGAGATGAAGAGGATCCCGTGCTCCGCAAGGACTTCGGCGAACGCGCCGAACAACCCGTCCGGCGGCGTGGCGAACCCGCCGACGCCCTGGATCGGCTCGGCGATCAGGCACGCGACGTCGCCGGAGGTCGCCGTCTGGAGCACGTCACGCAGGTCCTCGACGCACGCCTTGACGTAGTCGGCCTCCGACAGGCCGCGGAACGGGCTGCGGTACGGATACCCGCCGTGCACATAGGACACCCGAACCGGTGAAAGTGAAGAAGCCGACCATCCGCGGTTGCCGGTGATGCCCACGGTGGCGAAAGCACGGCCGTGGTAGGAGTTCCGCATCGCCAGCACCTGGTTGCTGCGCCGGTACTGCGTGGCGAGCATCAGCGCGGTCTCGTTGGCCTCGGTACCCGAATTGGTGAAGAACACCTTGGCGTCCGGGATGCCGGACAGGCGCGCGATCTCCTCGGCCAGTTCGACCTGGCTGCGGATGAGGTACAGCGTCGACGTGTGCAGGATGCCGGTGTCGAGCTGCTTGCGGACGGCGTCGCTCACCTCGGCCACGTCGTAGCCGAGCGCGTTGGTGAGGATGCCCGCGAAGAAGTCGAGGTAGGTCTTGCCGTTCGAGTCGGTCACCCGCCGCCCGTGGGCGTGCACGATCTCCAGCGGGTCGGAGTAGTACAGCGCGAGCCAGTTCGGGAGAACGGCGCGGTGGCGATCGATCAGACGGTCCATGCCTTCGAGTGTGCCGATGCGAACCCCCGGCACGCCATGGACAGTGTGTATCGCAGACCGCTACCCGCCCGTACAGTGTGCGTGCGTGTACCCGACCGTCGCGGACGTGCTGACCCTGCCGGTGATCCGGCAGGGCATGGCGACGGTGGTCGCGGGCGCGAACGGGCTGGACCGCAAGGTCCGCTGGGTGCACATCGCGGAGATCGCGGACATCGCACCGCTGCTCGGCGGCGGCGAACTGGTGCTCACCACCGGCATCGCGCTCCCCGACGACCCGGCCGCGCTGTCGAAGTACGTCGGCGAGCTGGCGGCGGCGGGCGTGGTCGGGGTGGTGGTGGAGCTGGTCCGCCACTGGCACCGCGAGCTGCCCGCCGCGCTGGTCGAGGCGGCCGACGCGCACGAGCTGCCGCTGATCACGCTGTCCAGGGAGACGCGCTTCGTCGCGGTGACCGAGGCGGTCGTGGGGCTGATCGTCACCGCGCAGGTCGCGGAGCTGCGGGCGGCGGAACGCGTGCACGAGACGTTCACCGCGCTGACCGTGGCAGGCGCCGAGCCCGCCGAGGTGCTGCGGGAGGTGGCGCGGGCGTCGGGGCTGCCGGTGGTGCTGGAGACGCTCGGCCACGACGTGCTGGCCTACGACGCGGCGGGCACCGACCCGCGTGAGCTGGTCGCGGACTGGGCGGCCCGGTCGAGAGCGGTGACGGTCGACGCCCGCACCAGCTACCACGCGGAGGCTGGCTGGCTGGTGACCGTGGTCGGCGCGCGGGGCAACGACTGGGGCAGGCTCGTCCTGGTCTGCCCGGTGGAGCCGCAGCACCGGCAGGTGGTGATCGCCGAGCGGGCCGCGTCGGCGCTGGCCGTGCACCGGCTGGTGGCCCGCGACCGCGAGAGCCTCGAACGGCACGCGCACCGGACGTTGCTGACGGAGCTGCTGGGTTCGACGACGACCGCGGCGGACATCGCGGCGCGGGCGAGCGCGCTGGGCGTGCCGCTGCAGCGCCGCCAGCTGCTGGGCATCTCGGTCCGGCCATCGACCGCGACCGCCGTCCGCCCCTCGATGGCGACGCAGGAGGTGCTGCGCGACCTGGCAGAAGCGACGGCGCTCGCGGCACGGCGGGCCAGGGTGGCGGCGCTGGTCGGCGTGGTGGACGACATCAGCGTCCGTGCGCTGTTGTCGCTGACCCCGCAGGCCGACGCGGACGCCGTGCTGCGCAGGCTGTCCAAGGAGATCCACCAGGCGGCGGCCAGCGCGCCGAAGGCGTTGCCGGTGATCGTGGCGGTCGGCACCACGGT
Organism: Actinophytocola algeriensis; assembly: GCF_014203735.1. GTDB lineage: Bacteria > Actinomycetota > Actinomycetes > Mycobacteriales > Pseudonocardiaceae > Actinophytocola > Actinophytocola algeriensis. The sequence goes on from NZ_JACHJQ010000006.1 coordinate 869,176, forward strand.
CGAGGAGATCTCCGACGCCCGCCGCACGCTGATCGAGGCGGCCCACGTCGCGAAGGCGTCGCTGCGGACCCCCGACGACCGGCAGTACCACCGGCTGGACGACGTGCGCCTGCGCGGCCTGCTGCACCTGCTCGCCGACGACGACCGGGTCACCGCGTTCGCCGCGCGTGAGCTCGGCCCGCTGCTGAGCCGCGACGCCACCCACGGCAGCCGGCTACTGGACGCGTTGCGGCACTTCTGTGCCCACGGCGGCAACAAGTCGGCGGCCGCGTCCGCCGCGCACATGTCCCGCACCGCCTACTACCAGCAGCTCGCGCGCGTGGAGCAGGTGCTCGGCGTCTCCCTCGACGACCCGGACTCGGTGCTGTCGCTGCACGTCGCGCTGCTGGTGCACGAGATCAACGGCTAGCGCGACCAGCCGGCGACCAGGTTGTCCGCCCACGCGCACAGCAGGGTGCGGACGTCCGGCATCTTCAGGTCGTGGCGGGCGGCGAGCTCGCGCGCCGACGCGGTCGGGTAGCGGTCGGCCGACAGGAACGACCGCGTCTCCTGGTCGGCTTTTGTGAGCCACGCCGGCAGCCGCCGCACGAGCGGCAGGGGGACGCGCAGCCGGGGCACCCGCACGCCAAGGTGGGTCCCGACCAGCGTGAGCAGGTCCGGGAGCAGCGGGGTGTCGTCGTCGAGCAGCCAGTACGCGGCGCCTGCTGTCGCCGGGTCGGCCGGCACCAGGGTCATGAACTCGGCCAGGTATGTCGCCGCCACCACGGGCACGAAAGCGTTGCTCGGCAAGGCCTTCAGCGAGCCCTCCCACAGCTGCCGCACGTTCGCCGCCAGGCCGAGCTGCTGGTCGGCGTCCGTGCTGAGCACGCTCGCCGGGTTCACGATCGTCCACGGGACGCCCAGCTCGCCGGCCCGCGCGCGGAACACCTGGTCCGCCTCGACCTTCGACGCCTCGTACGCACCCAGCGCGCGGTAGCCGGCCTCGGACCGGCCGCTCACGCGGTAGCCGGACACGTACACGAGCCGCTCCAGCCGGGGCAGTCCCGCCGCGAGCTCCACCACGGCACGGGTGGTGTCCACGTTGCCGCGCCTGGCCTCCGCCGCCGTCATGCCGAACCGGTACGCACCCGCGCAGTGGTGGACCTCGGTGACGTCGCCGCGTGGTGTCTCGTCCCGCCGCGCCGCCGTCACCCGCACACCAGCCGCGCCCAGCGCGCGCACCACGTGCCCGCCGACGAAGCCGCTCGCGCCGTACACCAGCGCGTGCCTGGTCACGGGCCGTCCAGCAGCGGGACGAGGGCGTCGGCCGCGCAGCGCAGCGGTGTCACCGACCGCTGGGCGCGGGACATGATCACCGCGCCCTCGATCATGCTGACCGTGGCCGTCGCGAGCGAGCGAGCCTCCCCGTCGGCACGGCCGTGCGCGACGAGGTGCACGGCCAGCGGCGCGACCCACGACTCGAACGCGTCCGCGCAGGCCGCGCGCAGCCGGTCGCTCTCCGCGCCCATCTCGAGGGTCACCACCGAAACCGGGCAGCCGAGCTGGAAGTCGCCCTCCTCGAGCAGCCGCGCCAGCGCGTCCAGCACGCGACGGATCACCTGACCGGGAGTACCCTCGGCCGCGACGATCGTGCGGAACCGCTCGGCGGCCAGCTCGACGGCCTTCTCCCCCAGCGCCTCCTTACCACCGGGGAAGTGGAAGTACAGCGATCCCTTCGGCGCGCTCGCGTGGGCGACGACGGTGTTCAGGCCGGTGCCGCTGTACCCGCGGGTCTGGATCAGCTCGAGCATCGACTCCACCAGCCGTGCGCTGGTCCGGGCACCCTTGGTGTCTGCCATACGACCAGAATAGACCAGTCTATATATTCTGACCAGAGGGCGAGCTACGTACCATGGGCGACATGTTGCGGGAGGGCGACGAGTTCGTCCAATGTGGACAGGGACACCGGCACTGGGGCAAGTTCGGCGCCGCGGGCCTGCTCGTCCACCACGACGGCGCGGTGCTGCTCCAGCAGCGGTCCGCGATGTCGCTCGGCCCCGAGACCTGGGGGCTGTTCGGCGGTGCCCGCGACCGGGACGAGGCACCCGTCACCACCGCGCTCCGCGAGACCGCCGAGGAGTCCACTCTGGACGTGACCGCGGTGCGGCCGCACGGGGTACTGCGGGAGGACCACGGCGGCTGGTACTACGACACCGTCGTCGGCGACCTGGCCGAGCGCCAGGACGTCGGGCCCCGCGACTGGGAGTCCAAGGACGCCCGCTGGGTGCCCGCCGACGAGGTCGAGGACTACGACCTCTTCCCCCCGTTCGCCGCGTCCTGGCCACGGGTGCGCGAGGCCATGCGCAGGGCCGTCCTCATCGTCGACACCGCGAACGTCATGGGCTCGCGCAACGACGGCTGGTGGCGGGACCGGTACGGCGCGGCGACCCGGCTGCGCGACCAGATCGACAAGCTAGAAGGCGTGCCGCTGCCCCCGTTCGACGTGGCGTTCCCCGAACTGGTCATGGTCGTGGAGGGCAAGGCGAAGGAGGTCGGTGACGCCGAGCACGTGCGGACCGTCCGCGCAGAGCACGACGGCGACGACACGATCGTCGAGACCGTCGCACTGCTCACCGCGCCGAGCGTCGACGTCCACGTCGTGACCGCCGACCGGGAGCTGAAACGGCGCTGTGCGGCGGAAGGCGCGCACACGCTCGGCCCGAGGTGGCTGCTGAACCAGCTCTAGTGCTGTGTCCTCGTTCGTTGGCCGGGTTGGGGTCGGTCTTGGTGGGGGTTGTCCTCGCCGGAGGTTCTGCACGGGGTGCTTTTGTCCTCGCCGGACGGGCCTCCTCGCCGGAGAGGCAGGTCTCCGGGATGGCCTCGCGGTTTGGCATCTTCGGTTCTTTGGCAGGGACTCTGTGAGGTGGTCTGCCTCGGATGTGGTGCGGGGCTTGCGCCCCCCGGCGCCCTCCCACCCTCACGACGTCCGCCGTGCTGTGAAAGGCGCGTTCACGGCGTTGGCCACGCTGCGAAAGGCGCTTTCAGGACACTCAACGCCCTCAACGCGCCTTTCACAACACCGGCCATGTCCCGAACGCGCCTTTTCACGGCACACCAGCCCACCCGGCACGGCGATCACCGTGGCTTGGCCGGACCCGCCGCGGGACCCGGCAAACGCTGGTGGACACAGCACTAGCCGCCTCCGCGACCCACCTAGACGAGTAAGTCCTAAGTCTGGGTGGTGTCTGGAGACGGACGAAGGGTGTTCAAGATCAGTTTGCCGGATGGGCCAGGTATGGCTACTGCTCCAGCCACTCCCGGCACCAGCTCAAACCCGTCCGGCAACTCATCGAATCCGTCAACGACACACTGGAAGGCCAACTCGACCTCGAACTCCACGGCGGACGCACCATCGACGGCGTCACCGCCCGCATCGCCCAACGCATCCTCGCGCTCACCGCCGCCATCTGGCACAACCGCGCCACCGAACAACCCACCACCCGATCACTGATCGCCTACGACCACCGATTCAACGCGGACTTGCTCGTCTAGACGCGCTCGTACCTGGCGTCGCCGAGGGTGAGGATCGTGGTGCGTTCGCCGGTGGCGGTCGTGCCGGGGCCGACGCGGACCGCGCGTACCTCGTCATCGACGCGGACCTCGCCGGGAGCGGTCAACACCCACCGGAACGGGGTCCTCATCTCGTCGCCGATCTGCTCCCACAGGTGGAGCCCGGTGCCGTCGGCCGCGAACGTCACCGACTGCTCCTCCATGGCGCCCAGGTGGAGGGCGCCATCCGACCACGTGCCAACCAGTTCGGCCCGGTCGCGCACCGGCGGCGACATGGCCGACAGCAGCCGCCGGTCCAGGTCGTACAGGTACGCGAAGCCGTACGGTCCGCGCTCCAGGTTCCGGATCAGCGCCATGGGCAGGTCGTCGGCCACCTCCGGCGACCGCGCCGCCGCCGCCAGCGCGATGGTCGCGACCGTGTCCACGTCACCGGTGAACGCCACGCACTCCCGCAGCAGCTCCCGCATGGACGTCGCCGGGGCGAGTGCCGTCAGCGCGGCCCGCACGGCCATCTCCCCCCTCGGGCCGACCTTGCCCGACCACGGCCGGGTCCAGTCCACTCCGGTCCGGTCGGAGATCCACGCGGCCACTGAGGACAGTGGGCCCATTTCGTGGTGGCAGTAGTGCACGGCGAGCGCCGCCGCCTCGGCCGACGCGATCCCGCCCGGGTGTCGTGGGTGACCCGCGCCTGCGCGGCCGCGTACTCCCGGACGAGGTCCACCGTCGGCAGCAGGCCCACGGGCGACACCCGCATGGCGGCGCCGCTCTTGTCGCTGTCCGGCCGGATGCCGGCGAGGAAGTCCGGTCCGGTGCGCGTCACCTGCAGGAACCCCTGGAACCTCGACGCGTACCCGACGCGCGGGTCGCGCTGGAAGACCTCGACGAACTTCGACGCGACCGTCAGCGGTGTCCACTCGGCACCCTCGACGAGCAGCTCGGCCAGGGCGAGCGTCATCTGCGTGTCGTCGGTGTAGTCGCCGGGCGCGATGCCCGCGTGCGTCGGGTGGCGGCAGTAGTCGGTGACGTCGTTGTGTTCGGCCACCACCGGCGCGGGCGCGTACTCGAACGCCGCCCCGTACGCGTCCCCGACCGCGAGCTCCACCAGCACGCCGACACGGTACCGATCCGCCCCGCCCGGTCCTCACCGGCAAGCCCGGCCGCGCCCGTTCCTGGTATGACATCTCCATGACCACTCTCGGGTTCGTGTTGCGTCCGCAGTTCCCGCCGGAACGGTTCGAGTCGGTGATCAGGACCGCGGACGAGGCGGGCCTCGAGGAGCTGTGGCTCTGGGAGGACTGCTTCTTCGAAAGCGGCATCGCGCCGGCCGCGGCCGCGCTCGCGTGGACGACGAACGTGCGCATCGGCATCGGCCTGCTGCCGGTGCCGCTCCGCAACGTGGCCCTGTCCACGATGGAGGTCGCGACGATCGAGCGCATGTTCCCCGGCCGGGCCATGATCGCGTGGGGGCACGGTGCGCAGAAGTGGATGGGCCAGGCAGGCGCGCGGGTCGAGTCGCCGCTGACGCTGCTGCGCGAGTACCTGACGGCGTTGCGGCGGCTGCTCGACGGCGAGGAGGTCACCGTGGACGGCCGGTACGTCAAGCTCGACGCGGTCCAGCTGACCTGGCCGGCGTCGGCGAAGATCTACGCGGGCGCCATCGGCCCGAAGTCCGTCGCGCTGTGCGGTGAGCTGGCCGACGGCGTGATCATCGAGGCCCGTGCGGGTGTGGACGGCGTGCGCCGGGCGCGGGAGCTGGTCGGCGACACACCCATCACCGTCTACATCCGCGCCGCGATCGGCGACGGCGCGCAGGAGCGGATCGACCGCGAGAAGACCGACGAGTTCGGCGTCGCGGGCGACGACATCCCGGTGATGATCGAGCGGCTCGCCGAGGCCGGCGCGAACGCCGTGATCCTGCAGCCGACGGCGGACGAGCCCGACCTGGAAGGGCTCGTCCGGTACACCGCGTCGCTCAGGTGATCGTCACGCGCGTCCGTGGCCCCGCCCGCGACGGGCGTGAGGTCGGCGGTCGCGTGGAACTCGCCGACGCCGATCGGCACGTTGCCCACGTTGAACGCCTTGAGCCCCAGGAAGTCCTGCGCCTCGAAGTACACGGCGGGCTCGTCCTCGGTCATCCAGCGCGCCTCCGGACCCTGCTCGACGTACGTGTGGGGCTGGGTGGCCCCACACGGTCGCAGCTGCTGCAGGTACTCGACCCAGCCGTCGACGCTCTCGTCGCCGTGCCGCAGCGTCGGCTCGTCGGTCTCGGGTGGCGGCTCCTCCCGCTTCTCCTGCGGCACGACCGGCCCGCCGCCCTCCCGACACGTCGCCGGTGTTGTCGCCGCCGCCGGGTTGTTCCAGTGCAGCAGTACGTGGGCGTGCTCGGGTGCGCCGATGGCGTAGCAGCCGTCCTTGCCCGGCTCGTCCCCAGTCGCCGGGGGCCTCGCGCAGCTCCTCCATGAAGACGAGCGCGTGCTGCGTGCGGTTGACGACCGTGACCGCTGTCGAGTGACGCGCGCTTCCGGGCGTTCTTTTGGGGCAGAGTCACGGCGCGCAACTGACAAAGTGCGCACCGACGGCGCCAACGGTGTACACAGTGACACTGCCTCGGGAGATCGTCGCGCCCCACGATCCCAAGATGGCACCAACGACCACCAGCGCCGACGGACAGGTCGACTTGGCCGACCACTCGGCCATCGCGGACAGCCGCTTCTACAACCCCGAGCTCGCCCCAGTGCCGGTGGCGCAGCGCACCTGGACCACGTACAACTACTTCGCGCTCTGGATGGGGATGGCGCACAACATCCCCAGCTACCTGCTCGCGTCCGGGCTCATCGCGCTCGGCATGGACTGGGTACAGGCGCTGCTCACGATCACGCTCGGCAACATCATCGTGCTGATCCCGATGCTGCTGAACAGCCACGCTGGCACGCGCTACGGCATCCCGTTCCCCGTGTTCGCGCGGGCGTTCTACGGGGTGCGCGGGGCCAACCTGGCGGCACTGCTCAGAGCGTTCATCGCGTGCGGGTGGTTCGGCATCCAGACGTGGGTGGGCGGCCATGCGATTTATGTGATCGTCGGCAAGCTCGTCGGCGACAGCTGGCTCGAGGCGTCGGCGGTCGGAGGGCAGCCGATCACGCTGTGGCTGTCGTTCGCGGTGTTCTGGGTGATCCAGATGCTGATCATCTGGCGCGGCATGGAGGCCGTGCGCCGGTTCGAGAACTGGACGGCCCCGCTGGTGTCCGTCGGCTTCCTGATCCTGCTCGCGTACGTGCTGATCAAGGCGGGTGGCTTCGGCCCGATCCTGTCCCAGCCCTCGCAGCTCGGGTGGGGAGCGGACTTCTGGAAGGTGTTCGCGCCGTCGCTCATGGGCATGATCGCCTTCTGGGCGACGCTGTCGCTGAACATGCCGGACTTCACCCGTTTCGGCGGGTCGCAGCGCAAGCAGATCCGCGGGCAGATCCTGGGTCTGCCGACCACGATGACGTTCATCGCGATCGTCGCGATCCTGACCACGTCGGGCGGCGCGGTGCTGTTCGGCGAGGTGATCTGGGACCCGGCGACGCTCGCGGCGCGGTTCTCGTCCCCGGTCGTCGTGGTGGTGGCGCTCTTCTGCCTCGTGCTGGCCACGATCTCGGCGAACCTCGCGGCCAACGTCGTGAGCCCGTCGTACGACTTCTCGAACGCGTTCCCGAAGAAGATCAGCTTCGCGCTCGGCGGGCTGATCACCGGCGTCATCGGCGTCATCATCCAGCCGTGGCGGCTGCTCGCCAACGCCGACGTGTACATCAACGGCTGGCTCGGGTTCTACGGCGGCGTGCTCGGCGCGGTCGCCGGTGTCCTCGCCGCCGGGTACTGGGTGCGGGCGCGCACCCACCTGGCGCTGGAGGACCTCTACTCCGAGCGCGGGCGGTACTGGTTCTCTGGCGGGTGGAACATCCCCGCGCTGGTGGCGACCCTGGTGGGTGCCGTGCTGGCGGTGGGCGGCGCGCACAGCGCGTCGGGCAACCCGTTCCCTTCGGACGGGCTGATCCCGTTCCTGAAGGGTTTCTACAACTACAGCTGGGTCGTCGGTTTGGTGGCAGCATCGATCGTGTACCTGCTGCTGACCGCGCGGAGCACCACGCGGGAAAGTGCACCGGCGACCGAGCCGGTGACGGAAGGAGAGGCAGTTGTCTGAGATCGTCAGGGCGGCACTGGTCCAGCAGAAGTGGACCGGTGACAAGGAGTCGATGATCGCGAACGCGGTCGCGCACATCGGTACCGCGGCCTCGCAGGGCGCGCAGGTCGTGTGCCTGCAGGAGCTGTTCTACGGGCCGTACTTCTGCCAGGTGCAGGACGCCGACTACTACTCCTACACCGAGCAGATCCCGGACGGGCCGACCACACAGCTCATGTGCGAGCTGGCCGACCAGCACAACGTGGTGCTGGTCGTGCCGATGTACGAGCAGGAGCAGCCGGGTGTCTACTACAACACCGCGGCCGTGATCGACGCCGACGGGACCTACCTCGGCAAACACCGCAAGAACCACATCCCGCAGGTCAAGGGGTTCTGGGAGAAGTTCTACTTCCGGCCCGGCAACCTCGGCTACCCCGTGTTCGACACCGCCGTCGGCAAGATCGGCGTGTACATCTGCTACGAGCGGCACTTCCCGGAGGGCTGGCGCGCGCTCGGGCTGGGTGGGGCGCGGATCGTGTTCAACCCGTCGGCGACCTCGCGCGGGCTGTCGGAGTACCTGTGGCGCCTCGAGCAGCCCGCCGCGGCGGTGGCGAACGAGTACTTCGTCGGGACCATCAACCGGGTGGGCGTGGAACCGTTGGGTGACAACGACTTCTACGGACAGTCGTACTTCGCGGACCCGCGTGGTCAGGTAGTGGGCGAGACCGCCACCGACACGGAGGAAGAGGTCATCGTGCGTGACCTCGACATGGGGCTGCTCACCGAGGTGCGCGACCTGTGGCAGTTCTACCGCGACCGCAGGCCGGACACGTACGACTCGCTGACCGGGGCGTGAGATGTCCCGGACACTGATCAGGAACGGCACGGTCGTCAACGCGGACGGCACGTTCACCGCGGACGTGCTGGTGGAGGGCGAGAAGATCGCCGCGGTCACCGCGCCGGGCGTGTTCACCGAGGCCGACACCGTCATCGACGCCGCCGGGAAGTACGTGCTGCCCGGCGGCATCGACGCGCACACGCACATGGAGATGCCGTTCGGTGGCACGTTCTCCGCGGACACGTTCTTCACCGGCACGCGGGCGGCCGCGTGGGGTGGCACGACGACGATCATCGACTTCGCCGTGCAGGCCAAGGGCACGTCGCTGCTGTCCACACTGGACAAGTGGCACGAGAAGGCCGACGGGCACTGCGCGATCGACTACGGGTTCCACATGATCGTCTCCGACGTCAACGACCAGTCGTTGAAGGAGATGGAGTCCTGCATCGACGCGGGCGTGAACAGCTTCAAGATGTTCATGGCCTACCCGGGCGTCTTCTACGCGACCGACGGCGAGATCCTGCGCGCGATGCAGAAGGCGACCGAGACCGGGTCGATGGTCATGATGCACGCGGAGAACGGCATCGCGATCGACGAGCTGGTGGCGCAGGCCATCGCGTCCGGCCGCACGGATCCGGTCGAGCACGGGCTGACCAGGCCGCCGGAGCTGGAAGGCGAGGCGACGTCGCGGGCCATCCAGCTCGCGCGGGTAACCGGTGCGCCGCTGTACATCGTGCACCTGTCGGCGTCGCAGGCACTCGCGGCGGTGGCGGAGGCGCGCGACACCGGGCAGAACGTGTTCGCGGAGACGTGTCCGCAGTACCTGTACCTGTCGATCGAGGACCTGGCGAAGCCGGACTTCGAGGGGTCGAAGTACGTGGCGTCACCGCCACTGCGGCCCAAGGAGCACCAGGCGGACCTGTGGCGCGGGCTGCGCACCAACGACCTGTCGGTGGTGTCGACCGACCACTGCCCGTTCTGCTTCAAGGACCAGAAGGAGCTGGGGCGCGGGGACTTCTCCAAGATCCCCAACGGGATTCCCGGCGTCGAGCACCGGATGGACCTGCTGCACCAGGGTGTCGTGGCCGGTGAGCTGTCGCTGCGGCGGTGGGTCGAGGTGTCCTCGGCGACGCCGGCGCGGATGTTCGGGCTGTACCCGCGCAAGGGCGTGATCGCGGCGGGCGCGGACGCGGACATCGTCGTGTACGACCCCGCCCGTCAGCAGACGCTCGGTGTGGAGACGCACCACATGGCGGTGGACTACTCGGCGTACGAGGGCATGTCGATCACCGGTGGCGTGTCGACGGTGCTGTCGCGGGGTTCGGTCGTCGTCGACGGCGGCGAGTTCCACGGGTCCGAGGGCCACGGGAAGTTTCTGTCGCGCGAGCTGTCGCAGTATCTGGTCTGAGTGGAGCTTGCGGAACGAACATTGTTACTGATTGGGGTCGGCATGGACTTCGGTGTGGTGCTGCAGACGGACCCGCCCGCCTCTGCGGTCGTGGACCTGATGGTTTCGGCCGAGCAGCAAGGTTTCACGTACGGGTGGACATTCGACTCGGTCGTGTTGTGGCAGGAACCGTTCGTCATCTACTCGCAGATCCTCGCGGCCACGTCCTCGCTGGTCGTGGGGCCTATGGTGACCAACCCGTCCACACGGGACTGGTCGGTCACCGCGTCACTCTTCGCAACGCTGAACGACATGTACGGCAACCGAACGGTGTGCGGTATCGGCCGCGGTGACTCAGCGCGACGGGTCATCGGGCAGAAGCCTGCGTCGTTGTCGGTGCTGCGTGATTCCATCCACGCCATCCGCGATCTGGCGGAAGGACGGGAGGTTTCACTTCATGGCGCACCGGTGCGGATTCCGTGGGTACGGGACGGTCGGCTGGAAGTCTGGATGGCCGCGTACGGGCCGAAGGCGCTCCAGCTGGTCGGCGAGCACGCGGACGGTTTCATCCTGCAGACGGCCGACCCGGCGATCACGCGCTGGACCATCGAGTCGGTGCGCGCCGCGGCACGGGCCGCCGGACGGGATCCGGGCGGCATCACGATGTGCGTGGCGGCACCCGCCTACGTCGGCGACGACATCCCACACCAGCGCGACCAACTGCGCTGGTTCGGCGGCATGGTGGGCAACCACGTCGCGGACCTCGTGGGCCGGTACGGCGATTCGGGCCCGGTGCCGCATGAGCTGACCGACTACATCAAGGGCCGCGAGGGCTACGACTACGCGCACCACGGCAAGGCGGGCAACCCGTCGACGGACTTCGTCCCCGACGGGATCGTGGACCGCTTCTGCCTCGTGGGGCCCGCGTCGGCGCACGTGGACCGGTTGACCGAGCTGAAGGAGCTGGGTGTTGACCAGTTCGCGGTGTACCTCATGCACGACCAGAAGGAGCAGACGCTGGCCGCATACGGATCGGAGATCATTCCGAAACTGACGGCATAGCCCGCAGGCACACCACGACGACGACGCATCCGGGCACCGCCGCACGTGCGACGCGGCCGGGCACCGCCGCACGGGCGCGGCGCGGCTGGGCGGAGCCGGCGATAGGGGCAACCGCCGCCGTGCCGGGGCCGCGAGAGCAGCCCGGGCCTCGTCCGCGGGCGGGCGACGCACCGCCACCACATCGGCGCAAACCCCCGCCGCGTGGTGACGGCCCTGGTGGCGCAACCGCCGCCACCCGGCCTCGGGGGGCCGCCGCCATCGCAGCCGGACGGCTCGACTGGCGTGCCCAGCGCCGCACGCGACGCGGGCCATGCCGCCGTCGCGTCGGGCGCGCGGCGATCCCGGCGCGCGGCGATCCCGGCGTGCGTCATTCCTCGGCGTGCGGCGATCCCCGGCACGGGCGCGGCCGGTCAGGCCTGCGCCGTGGGCCGGATGACGATCTCGTTGACGTCGACGTCGGCGGGTTGCCCGACGGCGTAGGCGATGGCGCGCGCGACGGCCTCCGGCGGCATCGCGTACTCGGCCATGCCTGCCAGCACGGCCGGGTCCGTGATGGTGTCGGAGTTCGTCGCGGTCATGCCCGGCGAGATGATCGTGACGCGCACCTGGTCGCCCGCCTCCTGGCGCAGCCCTTCGGAGAAGGCGCGCACGGCGAACTTCGTGGCCGCGTAGACCGCCATGGTCGGGCGGATGGTGAGCCCGGCCGTCGAGGCGACGTGCACGAAGTGGCCGCTGCCCTGCTCGCGGAACACGGGCAGGGCGGCGGCGACACCGTGCAGCACGCCCTTCAGGTTGACGTCGACCATCGCGTCCCAGTCGTCGACGCGCAGCTCGTCGAGCAGCGAGATCGGCATGACCCCGGCGTTGCTGACGAGCACGTCGAGTCGGCCGAAACGCTTGCGCGCCAGAGAAACCAGGTCGGCCACGTCGGCTCGCCGCCGCACGTCGACCGACAGGCGTTCCGCGCCGAGCCGGTCGGCGACGGCGGCCAGGCGTTCCTCGCGGCGCGCCCCCAGCACCAGCTTCGCACCGTGGGACGCCAGCACCTCGGCGGTGGCGGCGCCGATGCCGCTGCTCGCCCCGGTGATCGCGACGACCTTGCCTTCGACGTCCGACATGCGAACTCCAATGTTAGAGATCTCTTACATCTGCCAGTGTAAGGTACCTCTTACATGGGAGACAAACGGCGTTACCACCACGGCGACCTGCGTGCCGCGCTGGTCGACGCCGCCCTGGCGCTGATCGCCGAGCGGGGCGTCGAGGCGCTGTCGGTCGCCGAGACCGCCCGTCGCACGGGTGTGAGCGGGGCAGCGCCGTACCGCCACTTCCCCAGCCGCCTCGACCTGCTCCGCGCCACGGCGGTGCGCGCGGCACAGCTGCTCGACGCCGAGCTGGAAGTGGCGCTGAACAGCGCGGACCCGGTGGAGCGGCTGGCGGAGGCGGGCCGCGCCTACGTGCGGTTCGTCATCCGCCACCACGCGGGCCTCGACCTGGTGTTCGCCGAACAGTTGCGCGGCGGCGACGCCGCGCTGGCCGCCGCGGGCCGCGCGGTCATGGACCGCCTGCTCCCCATCGCCCTCGACCTGACCGGCGACCCGCTCGCTGCGCTCGACCTGCTGGAGCAGCTCACGGCCGCCGCCCACGGCTACGCGGTGCTCCACCTGAGCGGGTTCCTGCGCAGCCGCGCGCCTGCCGTCGAGGACATCGCGGAAAGCGCCGCCAAGCTGGGCCGCGCCCTGGCTGCCGCCGCACAGCAGAGGCGGGGCTGACCCCGCGCGAACCGCTCGCGATCGCGCGGAGAAGGTCGCCGCCGCTATGCGCGTGCGCCTGGTCGAGCGGGAGCTGCGGCTCTGAGGACCAACATGCCGCCGATCCCGGGCACGAACGCCCGCGCCTTCGCCGCGCGGGACGCGGCCGGGTCGCGCAGGGCGACGACCACGACGACCAGGTACGCGAGCCCGTGCGTCGGCCCGCCGAGTGACGTGATCACCGGCAGGTGCACCGTCGCCAGGTTCACCAGCAGCGCCACCAGCGACACGCACTCCACCACCGCGGCGACCCGGAAGAACACGCTCACACCCCCGTCGTCGAGCCGGGGCGGACGATCATCAGGACCGTGACCGTCGCCCACAGCAGGTTGAAGGTGCCCGTCTGCATGGCGAGCCGGGTCCGGACGCGGGTCGCGACCGCGCCCTCCGAAGGCGCGCCGGCGAGCAGCTTCTCCTGACCCGGCAGCACCTGGAACACGAGGACCGCGGCCGCCGCGGCGGTCAGGGCGATCGAGGTGATCAGCCACGCGTCGCCGAGCACGCCCAGCGCGCTCGCCGTGGCGAAGCCGAACAGCGGGACCGCGATGCCGACCGCGGCGTACACCCGGCAGATCCGGTGCAGCACGACGAGGTTGTCCATCCGGCCCGCGCGGACCGCGGGCGGGAACATGCTCGCCGCGACGGTCACCGGGCCGACGGCGACGATCGCCGCGAGGACGTGCAGGGACAGCAGGACTTTGGTCACGGGAAGTGACGGTAACCACGGCCCGCCGGGTCGGGAATCGGCAAGAATGACAACCTCCGACGGATTCTCGCCACCGAGATCAGGAGCGACCCATGCACACCGTGGCCGTGCTCGCGCTGGACGACGTGATCACCTTCGACCTGGCCACGCCGGTGCAGGCGTTCAGCTTCGCCTGGCTGCCCGACGGGAGCCCCGCCTACCGGGTCCTGGTCTGCGGCACGGGACCGGTTCGGACCGACGTGTTCAGCATCAGCCCGGACTGGGGTCTCGACGCGCTGGCCGGTGCCGACACGATCGTCGTGCCGGGACGCATGGAGCCGGACGGGCCGGTCCCCGCCGAGATCGTCGACGCGCTCCGGGCCGCCGCCGCGCGGGGCACGCGCATCGCGTCGATCTGCGTCGGTGCGTTCGTCCTCGCCGCGGCCGGCCTGCTCGACGGGCTGCGTGCCACCACGCACTGGCTCGGCGCCGCGGACCTTGCGGAGCAGTACCCGGAGATCGACGTCGACCCGAACGTCCTCTACGTCGACAACGGCCAGATCCTGACCTCCGCGGGCGCGGCCGCCGGGCTCGACCTGTGCCTGCACATGATCCGCCGCGACCACGGTTCGGCCGTCGCAGCGGATGCCGCGCGCCGGTCGGTCATGCCGCTCGAACGGGAGGGCGGACAGGCGCAGTTCATCGTCCACGACCAGCCGCCGGTGCCCCGCGGCGCCGAGCTCGAACCGCTGCTGACCTGGCTGGAGACCAACGCGGGCGAGGACCTGACGCTCGCCGCCATCGCCGCGCGGGCCGGCATGAGCACCCGCACCCTCAACCGCCGCTTCCGCGAACAGACCGGCACGACACCGCTCCAGTGGCTGCACCGGGCACGCGTCCGGCGGGCCCAGTACCTGCTGGAACACACCACCCACCCGGTCGACCGGATCGCGGGCGAGGCCGGTTTCGGCTCCCCGACCGCGTTCCGCGAACGGTTCCGACGCGTGGTCGGCACCAGCCCGCACGCCTATCGCGCGGCGTTCGCAACGAACGGCTGACATTTGGCTCAAGCACGCAACGAAGTGGCGTTTCACGCAACGGTCTGCGGATGAAACCACCACTGAACGGACTTAACCTGTTCACATGTCGATGACTGCTGCCGATTTCATCGCGCTCGACGAACAGTGGAGCACGCACAACTACCACCCGTTGCCTGTGGTGATCGCCGAGGCCGAGGGCGCGTGGGTCACCGACGTACACGGCAAGAGATACCTGGACTTCCTCGCCGGCTACTCGGCGCTGAACTTCGGCCACCGCCACCCCGACCTGGTGGCCGCGGCGGTCGAGCAGCTCGGCCGGGTCACGCTCACCAGCCGGGCCTTCCACCACGACCAGCTGGGCCTGTTCTGCCGTGAGCTCGCGGAGCTGACCGGCACCGAGATGGTGCTGCCGATGAACTCCGGCGCCGAGGCCGTCGAGTCCGCGCTCAAGATCGCCCGCAAGTGGGCCTACCAGGTCAAGGGCGTGCCGGACGGCGCGGCGGAGATCATCGTCGCCGGGTCGAACTTCCACGGGCGCACCACCACGATCGTCTCCTTCTCCACCGACGACACCGCGCGCAACGACTTCGGCCCGTTCACCCCGGGCTTCGTGGTGGTCAAGTACGGCGACGCGCAGGCACTCGAGGCCGCCATCACCCCGCACACGGCCGCGGTGCTGATCGAACCGGTGCAGGGCGAGGCCGGGGTGCTGACCCCGCCGGCCGGCTACCTGCGCGAGGTGCGCCAGCTGTGCACCGACAACAACGTGCTGCTCATCGCCGACGAGATCCAGGCAGGGCTGGGCCGGACCGGGACGCTGTTCGCGTGCGAGCACGAGGGCGTGACCGCGGACCTGTACACGCTGGGCAAGGCGCTCGGCGGCGGGATCATGCCGGTGTCGGCGGTCGTCGGCAGGCGTGACGTGCTGGGCGTCCTGCGGCCGGGCGAGCACGGCTCGACGTTCGGCGGCAACCCCCTTGCCTGCGCGGTCGGCAGGGCCGTGATCCGGCTGCTGCGGGACGGCGACTTCCTGGCCCGGTCCGTCGAGCTGGGCGCCCACCTGCACGGACGGCTCACCGAGCTGATCGGCCACGGCGTCGCGGACGTCCGGGGGCGCGGCCTGTGGGCGGGCATCGAGATCGCGCCCGGCGGCCGCACCGCCCGCGAGGCGAGCGAGGAACTGATGGCGCGCGGCGTGCTGTGCAAGGAAACACACGACACGACGCTGCGGGTGGCACCGCCGCTGATGATCTCGAAGGCGGACCTGGACCGCGGCGTGGACACGATCGCGGCGGTACTGACCCGCTGACCAAACGGCGCCTGCGCTCGCGAACGCGGGCGGGATCGGCAGGCGATCGAGGGTGCCCGCGAGCACGGCTGTTAAGGCCGGGCTCGCGGGCACTCCCATGAGCGCACCCCGGATACCGCCGAGCGTCGGTTTACAGCGGCGGTCGGGCGGGTCTAGTCTGCAAGAACTTTCAGCAGTTTGCGCAAAGTCTCCCGGCGAGTGGGCGAGGCAGCGGTGAACCGCCCCCTCGCCGGGTCCATGACCGGCTCGACGAGGAGACCCGAAATGGAACGACGACGTGCCGCGGGCCTGGGGGTCGCTCCCCGGAAACCGCTGTTGCGCACGGCCGTGCTTGCGGCCGTTGCGGTCCTGTCCGCGACCGGGCTCACCACTGCCACGGCCCAACAGGCGGTGGCGGACACCGGAGTCCCCAACGGCGACGTGATCGCCAACCTGTGGTCGTGGAACTGGGCTTCCGTGGCCAGTGAGTGCACCGGCAACCTCGACCCCGCCGGGTACGGCGCGGTGTGGGTCGCCCCGCCCGCCGAGTCGCTGAAGCACCCGAGCGGCGTGTGGTGGGACGTGTACCAGCCCTACTCCTACAAGCTGAACAGCCGGTTCGGCACCCAGGCCGAGTTCGCGGCGATGATCAGCACGTGCCACGCGGCGGGCATCAAGGTCTACACGGACGCGGTGGTGAACCACACCGCCGCGCAGACCGGCACCGGCTACGACGGCACGGTGATCGGCGACAAGTACGACCCGCCGATGTACGACCGCGGCGAGTACAACGTCGACGTCTGCGACCGGGACATCGCGAACTGGTCGGACCTGTGGGAAGTGCAGCACTGCGAGCTGCTCGACCTGCCGGACCTCGACACGAGCGACGCCGGGGTGCGCGGCAAGCTCGCGGGCTACCTGAACTCCCAGCTGGCACTGGGCGTCGACGGTTTCCGCGTCGACGCGGCGAAGCACATCCCGGCGGGCGAGCTGGCGGATGTGGTGGCACGGCTGAACAACACGACGTCGGGAGCGCGGCCGTACGTGTTCCACGAGGTGTTCCCCGGCGAGCCGCCGTCGCCCGGTGACTACTTCGGCAGCGGCGACGTCCTCGACTTCACCTTCGGCGACAAGCTGAAGTCCGCGTTCCAGGGCGACATCGCGTCGCTGTCGTCGTTCGGGAACGGCCTGTTGCCCGCAGCCAACTCGGTGTCGTTCGTGACCAACCACGACACCGAGCGCAACGGCAGGCACCTGACGTACAAGGACGGCGCGACCGCGGTGCTCGCGAACGTGTTCCAGCTGGCGTACAAGCACACGACGCCGACGGTGTACGCGGGCTTCCAGTTCTCGAACTCCGAGGCGGCGCCGCCGAACTCGGGCGGGTTCGTCACGGACACCGACTGCGGCAACGGCTGGTACTGCCTGAACCGCGACCAGGCGGTGACCGGCATGGTGGCGTTCCACAACGCGGTCGGCGCCGCCGCGGTGGCGAACTGGCAGTCCCCGACGTCGAACGTGATCGGCTTCGGTCGCGGCTCGGCGGGTTTCGTCGCGATCAACAACAGCGGCGGCGCGTACACCGGCACGTTCACGACGGGCATGGCGAACGGCTCGTACTGCAACGTGATCACGGCGTGCGCGAACCAGGTGACGGTGTCCGGCGGCCAGGCGACGGTGACCGTGCCCGCGAAGTCCGCGGTCGCGTTCCACACCGGCGGCGGCACGCAGAACCCGGACCAGGTGAGCGCGTCGTACACGGTGCAGGCGGAGACGTCGTGGGGGCAGAACGTGTTCGTGGTGGGCAACGTGCCGCAGCTGGGCTCGTGGAACCCGGCGAACGCGGTACCGCTGACCACGAACTCGTCGACGTACCCGCGCTGGCACGGCTCGGGAACGCTGCCCGCGAACACGAACATCGAGTACAAGTTCGTGATCAAGCAGGACGGACAGCCGGTGATCTGGGAAACCGGCGCGAACCGGACCTACCGCACGGGCGGCACCGGCGCGGTGACCATCGACGGCGGCACCTTCCGCAGGTGACAGACTGACCCGGTGACCTGGCAGAACACCACCCACGACTGGTCCAGTGACGTGGCTGTGGCCCACCTGGAGCGAATCCGCCTCGACCCGGCGACGTTCGCTCCAGGTGGCGTCACCCACCTGGTGCTGGAAGTCCTCGCCTACGCGGCGGACGAGGCGGAGTCGAGCGGCGCCGAGGGGCTGGCGGTGGTCACCCTGCACGACGACGGCTCCGTGTCGGTGGCGGACAACGGCCGCGGCACGGACACCCGCGTGGACGCCGAGGGCCGTACGGTGAAGAAACCGGTGATGGCGACGAAGGACCTGCGCTTCTTCGACGCCCCGTCGGTGTCGCTGCCGGACGGCCACCTCCGGCGGGGCATGTCGGTGGTGGCCGCGCTGAGCGAGTGGCTGGTGCACACGAACCGCAGGCTCAACGGTTCGTGGACGCAGCGGTACGAACACGGCATCCCGGTCACGGACCTGACCCCGGTCGAGTCCGACGGCACGACCGGCACGACGGTCCACTTCTCGCCATCCCCCGGGTTGGCCCCGGTGGCAGCGCTCCCAACCGATTTCGGCCCACACCTGACGATCGAAGTGAGGACCGCGTAGTCGTCACAACGACGTTCCGCTGCCGGCTAGTTGCTAGTGCTGTGTCCACCGACGTTTGCCGAGTCCTGCGGCGGGTCCGGCCAAGCCGACGGTGATCGACGTACCGGGATGGGCTGGTATGCCGTGAAAAGCGCTTTTCACAGCACAACGGGACGTCGCGAGGGCGCGCAGGCGCCGGGGGCGCAGGCCCACACCACCCCCGAGGCTGCCTGCCATCCCGGAGACTTGCCCCTCCGGCGAGGAGCCACCGGAGGCAAAACCCGCCCGGCAAGTGGACACAGCACTAGCTCCGTACGCGGGACGCGGTCGAGCCGCGCACCACCAGCTCCGGCATGAAGACGAACTCCGCGTGCGGGGCCGGCGTGCCGCCGATCTCCTCGAGCAGCGCGTTCACCGCTGCCTGGCCCATCGCCTCCACGGGTTGTCGCAACGTCGTCAGCGGTGGGTCGGCGAACACGATCAGCGGCGAGTCGTCGAACCCCACCACCGACACGTCGGCAGGCACCGACAGCCCTCGTTGCCGCGCGGCCCGGATGGCACCGAACGCCATCAGGTCGCTGCCGCACACGATGGCTGTGCAGTCCTTGTCCAGCAACGCGGACGCGGCCGCCTGGCCACCCTCCACAGTGAACAGCGAGTGCTGCACCAGCTCCTCAGCCTGTTCCGCGGTGTAGGGCAGCACGGTCCGCATGTGCTGCACGAAACCCTCGATCTTCCGCAGCACCGGCACGAACCGCCGTGGCCCGATGGCAAGGCCGATCCGCTCGTGGCCGAGTTCCGCCAGGTGTGACACCGCCAGGCGCATCGCGGCTCGATCGTCGGTCGACACGAACGGGGCCGAGACCTTCTCCGTGTACCCGTTGATCATCACGAACGGCACGCCGCGGCCCGCGAGCTTCACGTACCGGTCCATGTCCGCCGTCGAGTCCGCGTGCAGACCGGACACGAAGATGATGCCCGTGACGCCACGCTCGACGAGCAGTTCGGTCAGCTGGTCCTCTGTCGACCCGCCGGGAGTCTGCGTGCACAGCACCGGCGTGTACCCGCGGGACGTCAGCACCTGCTCGATCACCTGCGCGAGCGCAGGGAAGATCGGGTTCGACAGCTCCGGCGTGATCAGGCCGATCAGCCCCGCGCTGCGTTCCCGTAGCCGGGGCGGGCGTTCGTAGCCGAGCACGTCCATGGCGGCGACCACCGCCTGCCGCGTCGCCGCCGACACGCCCGCCTTGCCGTTCAGCACGCGGCTGACGGTCGCCTCACTGACGCCCGCCTGCGTCGCTATGTCACTGAGGCGGGCTGTCACACCTGACGACTCTAGGCGAGCCACCTCATTCCTCCCACCACAACGCGGTGTCCGGTGGGAGCACGACCTCCCCGTCGAGGCCGTAGTACGACGACGCGAGCAGCACCGGGCCCGGGTCCGGCACCCGCACCACCGACTCGCCCAGGTTCGCCAGGCAGTGGAACGTGCCCCGGCGGAAGTGCAGCACGTCGTCCTCGGACGCGACCCACTCGAACGGGCCGAACCCCAGCCTGTGCCGCAGGCGCAGCGCCGCACGGTACAGCGCCAGCATCGACTCCGGTGACGTCTGCTGCTCGGCCACCGCGAGCTTGGCCCACGACTCCGGCTGCGGCAGCCACGGCTTGCCAGGCCCGAAACCGAGCGACGGGCCGGTCGTGGTCCACGGGATCGGCACCCGGCAGCCGTCGCGGCCGTGGTCGGTGTGGCCGGACCGCTCCCACATCGGGTCGGCCAGCACCTCGTCCGGCAGGTCCTGCACCTCCGGCAGCCCCAGCTCCTCACCCTGGTACACGTACGCGGACCCCGGCAGCGCCAGCATCAGCAGCGCCGCCGCCCGTGCCCGCCGACGGCCCACCTCGCCACCGCCGTACCGGGTCACGTGCCGCACCACGTCGTGGTTGGACAGCACCCACGTCGGCGGTGCCTCGGTCGCGAGCGACGCGTCGATCACGGCCCGCAGCGGCTCGGCCGACCAGTCGGTCTTCAGGAAGTGGAAGTTGAACGCCTGGTGCAGCTCGTCGGGCCGGACGTACAGCGCCGTGCGCGCGGGGCTCGGGGCCCACGCCTCCGCGACCGCCATCCGGTCGCCGCCGGCGTCGCCGTAGGAGTCGAGGACGCGGCGCCACTCGCGGTAGATCTCGTGGACGCCGTCCTGGTCGAAGTACGGCAGGGGCTCCGCGCCGAGCAGTTCGCTCTGGTCGGGCCTGCCGACGTCCGGCAGGCCTTCGGCCTTCACCATCCCGTGCGCCACGTCGACGCGGAACCCGTCGACGCCGAGGTCCAGCCAGAACCGCAGGATGTCGAGGAACTCCGCGCGCACCACCGGGTTGTCCCAGTTCAGGTCCGGCTGCTCGGGCGCGAACAGGTGCAGGTACCAGTCGCCGTCCTCGGTGCGGGTCCACGCCGGACCACCGAAGATCGACGCCCAGTCGTTCGGCGGCTCCTCGCCGCGCCCCTCGCGGAAGATGTAGCGGTCCTTGAGCCCGGCCTTGAACCACTCGTGCTGGTCACTGGTGTGGTTCGGGACGATGTCGACGATCACCCGCAGGCCCAGCGCGTGGGCGTCCGCCACCAGGGCCTGCGCGTCGGCGAGGGTGCCGAACAGCGGGTCGACCTCGCGGTAGTCGGCGACGTCGTAGCCGCCGTCGGCCATCGGGGAGGCGTAGAACGGCGTCAGCCACACCGCGTCGACGCCAAGGTCGGCCAGGTACGGCAGCCGGGAGCGCACGCCGGGCAGGTCCCCGACGCCGTCGCCGTTCGCGTCGGCGAAGCTGCGGACGTACACCTGGTAGATGACGGCGTCGCGCCACCACTCCTGAGTCATGCCTGACATGTAAAACCTTGCACCAACTTTCAGCAAGCCCGAACCATTGCCATGTCCCCGAACGGCTACCTAGCATTCATCGTCGAAGCGATTCGACGATGAGCGAAGCTTACGGAGCGATCATCAACACTTCCGGGTGAGGCATCGTGGCCAAGATCGAGGACGTCGCCAAGCACGCTGGGGTCGCCCCCAGCACGGTGTCGTACGTGCTGTCCGGCAAACGATCGATCACCCAGGAGACCAGGCAGCGGGTGCTCGCCAGCATCAGGGCGCTCGGCTACCAGCCGCACGCCGGTGCCAGGGCACTCGCGTCCAACCGCAGCAACGTCGTCGCGCTGGTCGTGCCGCTGCGCACCGGCATCCACGTGCCGGTGATCATGCAGTTCGCGACCTCGGTCGTCATCGCCGCCCGCGAGCACGACCACGACGTCCTGCTCCTGACGCAGAACGAGGGCGAGGCGGGCCTGCGGCGCGTGGCGGGCACGTCGATGGTCGACGCGATCATCGTGATGGACGTCGAGCTGCACGACCCCCGGGTCCCGGTACTGAAGGACCTGGACCGGCCGGCCGTGCTGATCGGCTTCCCCGCCGACCCCGACGGCCTGACCTGCATCGACCTCGACTTCACCGCGGCGGGCGCGGCGTGCGTGGACCACCTCGCCGAGCTGGGCCACCGCAGGGTCGCGCTGATCGGGTCGCCGCCCGAGGTGTACGAGCGGGAGACCGGGTTCGCCTCCCGCACCACGGCCGGGTTCACCGAGGCGGCGGCGCGGCACGGCATCGCCGCCAGCGTGCACGCGTGCGAGGCCACGCAGGCGGGCGCCCAGAAGGTCGCCACCGAGCTGCTGGCCGAACATCCCGATCTCACCGCGGTCGTCGTCCACAACGAACCCGTCGTGGCACCGCTGCTCGCCGCGTTCCGCGAGGCGGGCCGGTCGGTGCCGGACGACCTGTCGGTGGTGGCGATCTGCCCCGACGAGCTCGCCGAGTACACCATGCCCGCGCTGACCTCCGTGGCCATCCCGGCCGAGGAGGTCGGCAGACAGGCGGTCGGGCTGCTGATGGCCAAGCTCAACGGCCGGAAGGCGCCCGGCGCGACGCTGCTCTCCCCGCACCTCACCGTCCGAGCGAGTACCGCCCCACCCCAGTAGTCCCCCGACTCCCCACCTGTCCCGGCACGTCGATCGTCGAAGCGATTCGACGATCTGGCGCGACCACCGACCCCGCCGGAGGAACAACGATGTTCACACCAGGAAAGGCCCTGCTCGCGGTACTCGCGCTGGCCGCGCCGTTACTCGTCGCGTGTGGCGACGACGCGGGCGGCAACGCGAACGAGCTGCGCCTGTGGCACTACGAGGGCCCGGACAGCGCGATGGGCAAGGCGTGGGACGCGGCGATCGAGGAGTTCGAGGACACGCACCCCGGCGTGACGGTGAAGTTCGAGGCGAAGGGCTTCGAGCAGATCCAGAAGAGCGCACAGATGGTGCTGAACTCCGACGAGGCGCCGGATCTGATGGAGTACAACAAGGGCAACGCCACCGCGGGCCTGCTGTCCAAGCAGGGCCTGCTGACCGACATGTCCGCCGAGGTCACCGAACGCGGCTGGGACAAGCTGCTGAGCCCCAGCCTGCAGACCACGTGCAAGTACGACGAGCGCGGCGTGATGGGCGGCGACAAGTGGGTCGGCGTCCCGAACTACGCCGAGTACACGATGGCGTACTACAACAAGGACCTGTTCGCGCAGCACGGTGTCGAGATCCCGGAGACGTTCGACGACCTGGTCGCGGCGATGGACAAGTTCGTGGCCGCCGGGGTGACGCCGTTGTCGATGGGCGGCAAGGAGTACCCGGCGCAGCAGCTGCTCTACCAGCTCGCACTGTCCAAGGCGGACACCGAGTGGGTGGACAACCTCCAGCAGTACAAGGGCGACGTCGACTTCCACGACGAGGCCTGGACCTACGGCGCCGAGACGTTCGCCGACTGGGTGCGGAAGGGCTACCTCGGCAAGGACTCGGCGGGCATCGACGCGGAGAGCATGGGCGTCGCGTTCATGTCCGGCAAGTTCCCGATCATGATGTCCGGCTCGTGGTGGTACGGCCGGGTCCAGTCGACGGTGAAGTTCGACTGGGACACCGCGCTGTTCCCCGGCAGTGACCTGGCACTGGGCTCCAGCGGCAACATCTGGGTCGTGCCGGAGGGTTCCGAGAACAAGGAGCTGGCCTACGACTTCATCGACATCACCATGAAGAAGGCGAACCAGGAGCTGCTCGGCAACTCCGGCGGCATCCCGGTGGCGGCCGACCCGGCGGCGATCACCGACGAGAAGAGCAAGCACCTCATCGAGGACTACCAGACGCTGGTGGACCGCGACGGGCTCGCCTACTACCCGGACTGGCCCGCGCCCGGCTACTACGACGTGCTGGTGTCCGCGACGCAGAAGCTGATCAACGGGTCGGCGTCGCCGGACGAGGTGCTGGACGAGCTGGCGGGGCCGTACGAGGAAAACCTGGCCAATGTCGGTGGCTGAGACGAAACGTCCTGAACGACGCTCCCGGGGCACTGAACGTCCCGAAAGCGTCTTTCAGGGCACTCGGCGGCGGCGGGACGGGCGCGGGTACCTGCCCTACCTCGTGCCGGGGGTGCTGCTGTTCGTCGCGGTGATCGCGGTGCCGCTGGTGATGAACGTCGGCATCAGCTTCACGCGGTGGCAGGGTGTCGGCGACCCGGACTGGGTCGGGTTGGACCAGTACCGAAAGCTGTTCTCCGACGAGACGTTCTGGATCTCCTTCCGCAACAACGCGGCACTGATCCTCGCCATGGCGGTCGTCCCGACGTTCATCGGCCTGCTGCTCGCCACCGCCCTGTTCGACGTGGTGGCCAAGCGGCACCCGCGCACCACCACGGCGTTGCGGGCCGCGTTCTACCTGCCGCAGGTGCTGCCCGCGGTCGTGGCCGGTGTGGTGTGGGGCTGGATCCTGCACCCCGAGTACGGCTCGGCGAACGAGCTGCTGCGCTTCCTCGGGCTGGGCGACTGGACGCAGAACTGGCTCGGTGACGAGAAGACCGCGCTGCTGTCGGTCATGTTCGTGCTGGTGTGGATCCAGATCGGCTACCCGCTGGTGATCTTCATGGCCGGGCTGCAGCGCGTCGACCCGCAGCTGTACGAGGCGGCGGCGCTCGACGGCGCGAGCTGGTGGCAACGGCTGTGGTCGGTGACCGTGCCGCAGATCCGGCAGGAGATCTTCGTCGTACTGCTGACCTGCACGATCGCGGCGCTCAAGTCGTTCGACAAGATCTTCGTGCTCACGCGCGGCGGGCCGGGCGGCTCGACCAACACGCCCGCGTACTTCTCGTTCCAGAACTTCTTCGAGAAGGCCAACGTCGGCTACGGCGCCGCGATCGCGACGGTGCTGACGGTGATCATCGGCGGGCTCGCCTTCGTGTTCCTGCGACTGCAGAACCGGGAGGAGTCATGACACGGCCTCGCTCCGCTCGGCGTTCGCGGGCCTCTACCCGGCGTCTTCCCTCCCTGCGCTGCTCACTCGCTCGTGACCGAGCTCCCTCCGCTGCTCACTCAGTCCAGACACCGGCGGCCCGCTCATGACAAGGAGACTCGTCGTCGGCGTCCTCGCGATCCTCGCGGTGCTGACGCTGTTCCCGTTCCTGCTGGTGCTGCTCAACGCGTTCAAGTCACCGGGTGACTACACGACCGGTGGCCCGCTGGCGCTGCCGGACGCCCTGTACTTCCAGGGCATCGTGGACTTCTGGGTCCGCGTCGACTTCGGTCAGAAGCTGGTCAACAGCACGGTGATCGCCGGTTCGGTCGCGGTGCTCGCGGTGCTGGTGTCGGTCCTCACGGCGTACGCGCTCGGCATCGGCCGCGTCAAGGGTCGCCTGTGGATCGTCGCGGTCTTCCTGCTGGCGAACCTGATGCCGCAGGAGGCGCTGGTCTACCCGCTGTACTTCCTCACGAAGGAGGTCGACCTCTACGACACGAGGCTCGCGGTGATCATCATCTTCACCGCGATCCAGGCCGCGTTCGGCACCTACCTGCTGTCCTCGGTGCTGTCGACGTTCCCGCGCGAGATCGTCGAGGCGGCACGGATCGACGGCGCGAACCGGTGGCAGGTGCTGTGGCGCGTGGTCGTGCCGATCAGCTGGCCGACGCTGTCGGTACTGCTGGTGTTCTTCTTCATCTGGACGTGGAACGAGTTCTTCCTCCCGATGATCATGCTGGTCTCCAACGACAACCAGACGGTCCCGGTCGCACTCGGTGTGCTGCAGGGACAACGTCTGATGGACGCCACCGCGCAGAGCGCGTCGGCACTGCTCGGGATCATCCCGGCGGTGGTGTTCTTCCTGATCTTCCAACGGACACTGACACGGGGCATCGCGGTGGGAGCGGTCAAGTGAGCGGAGCTTGCGGAGCTTGCGGAGCTGTGAACGGAGCTTGCGGAGTGAACCGTCGAGCAGAGCAATCACACACAGGCCGTCACGGAGCCTGCGAGGGGACGGCGGCATGAAGTTCACGGACGGGCACTGGATGATGCGCGAGGGTGTCACGCCCGCCTACCCCGTCGAGGTGCTCGACGTGGCGGAAACCCCTGACGGCCTCCGGGTCCTGGCGCCGACCTACCCGGTGCGCAGCAGGCGGGACCTGCAGAGCGGCGCGGTGCTGACCGTCGACCTCACCTCCCCGATGCCGGACGTGATCGGGGTGCGGGTCACCCACCACGCGGGCAGCGCCACGAGGTCGCCGCGGTTCGAGCTGTTCCCGTCGGGTCCGGCGCCGGCCGTGTCGGCCGAGAACGCCACCCTGACATCCGGGGCGTTGACAGTACGGGTGACTCGCAACCCGTGGCGGCTGGAGTTCGTCGCGGACGGCAGGGTCCTCACGTCCAGCGGCGAGAAAGATCTCGCGCTGATGTCCACACCGGACGGCACGCACGTGCGGGAGCGGCTGAACCTCGGGGTCGGCGACGCGGTCTACGGCATGGGTGAGCGGTTCGGCCCGCTGGCCAAGAACGGCCAGGTCGTCGACATCTGGAACGCCGACGGCGGCACCAGCAGCGAGCAGGCGTACAAGAACGTGCCGTTCTTCCTCACCAACGCGGGCTACGGCGTGTTCGTCAACCACCCCGGGCTGGTGTCGTTCGAGGTGGGTTCCGAGGACGTGTCGAAGGTGCAGTTCAGCATCGAGGCGCAGTCCATGCAGTACTTCGTGATCCACGGTCCGACGCCGAAGGAGATCCTCGAGCGGTACACCGCGTTGACCGGCAGGCCCGCGCTGCCGCCGGCGTGGTCGTTCGGGTTGTGGCTGTCGACGTCGTTCAACACCGACTACGACGAGGCCACGGTCACCTCGTTCATCGAGGGCATGGCGGAGCGGGACCTGCCGCTGTCGGTGTTCCACTTCGACTGCTTCTGGATGCGGGAGCTGTCGTGGTGCGACTTCGAGTGGGACCCGAAGACCTTCCCGGACCCGCGCGGCATGCTCACGAGGCTGAAGGCACGCGGCCTGAAGGTGTGCGTGTGGATCAACCCCTATGTCGCGCAGCGGTCGGCGTTGTTCGAGGAGGGCAAGGCTCGCGGCTACTTCCTCAAGCGCCCCAACGGGGACGTGTGGCAGTGGGACCTGTGGCAGCCGGGTCAGGCGGTCGTGGACTTCTCCAACCCGGAGGCCCGCGAGTGGTACGCCGCGAAGCTCGACGCCTTGCTGGACATGGGGGTCGACTGCTTCAAGTCCGACTTCGGGGAGCGGATCCCGACCGACGTCACCTACTTCGACGGGTCCGACCCCGACGACATGCACAACTACTACACCTACCTCTACAACAAGACCGTGTTCGACCTGCTGCGCAAGCGGCGCGGCGAGCGGGACGCGGTCGTGTTCGCGCGGTCGGCGACCGTCGGCACGCAGCAGTTCCCGGTGCACTGGGGCGGGGACAACCTGTCGACGCCGCAGTCGATGGCGGAGTCGCTGCGCGGTGGGCTGTCGCTGACGATGTCCGGCTTCGGGTACTGGAGCCACGACATCGGCGGCTTCGAGGGCACCCCGGAGGCGTGGCTGTTCAAGCGGTGGATCGCGTTCGGGCTGCTGTCGTCGCACAGCCGCCTGCACGCGAACTACTCCTACCGCGTGCCGTGGGCGTTCGACGAGGAAGCCGTGGACGTGTTGCGGCGCTTCTCGAAGCTCAAGGCGACGCTCATGCCGTACCTGTACCAGGCGGCACGGACCGCGCACCTCTCCGGGGTGCCGATGATGCGGGCGATGGTCGTGGAGTTCCCGGACGACCCGGCCTGCACGCACCTCGACCGCCAGTACATGCTCGGCCCGGACCTGTTGGTGGCGCCCGTGTTCCGGGAGGACGGGGTCGTCGACTACTACGTCCCCGACGGTTCGTGGACCCACTACCTCACCGGCGAGGAGGTGACCGGGCCGCGCTGGGTGCGGGAGACGCACAGCGCCGACAGCGTGCCGCTGCTGGTCCGGCCCGGCGCGGTGCTGCCGGTCGGCGCGGTCGACGACCGGCCCGACTACTCCTACGCCGACGGCGTCACCCTGCACGTCTTCGGCCTGGCCGACGGTGCGTCGGTGACCACGGTCGTGCCCACGGTGTCCGGCGATGTGGCCTGCACCTTCACCACCACCCGGCGCGGCGGCACCGTCGAGGTGTCCGCCGACCAGCCGCTCGCCCGCTGGCGCGTCCGCGTCGCGGGTGCCGAACCCGTTGACGCAGAAGGATCCTCGCTCACCGTCCGACTCTGAACCCAATGGAGTGGTCATGAGAAGACGTACTTTCCTGGCCGTTGCCGGAGCCGTGACCGCCGCGGTTGCCGCCCCGGTCCACGCGAGCGCGACGAGCTACCCGTTCCGCAACCACCGCCTCCCCGTCCGCGTCCGCGTCGAGGACCTGCTCGCCCGGCTCACGCTGCCGGAGAAGGTCTCATTGCTGCACCAATACCAGCCGGCGATCCCGCGCCTGGGCATGGCGCTGTTCAAGACCGGCACCGAAGCACTGCACGGCATCGCGTGGTCGACCGACATCACCTCCACCCCCGACCCCGGCGCCGTGCGGACCGCGGTGGCGACCGTGTTCCCGCAGGCCGTCGGGCTCGCCACCACCTGGGACGCCGCGTTGATCAGGCGGGTCGGGTCGGTGGTCGGCGACGAGATCCGCGGGTACCACTCGGACAACCCGGTCGTGTGGGGTCTGAACGCGTGGGCTCCGGTGGTGAACCTGCTGCGCGACCCGCGCTGGGGCCGCAACGAGGAGGGCTACTCGGAGGACCCGTACCTGACCGGCGTGATCTCCACGGCGTACGCGGGTGGCATGGCCGGTGACGACCCGCGCCACCTCAAGACCGCGCCGACGCTGAAGCACTACCTGGCCAACAACAACGAGATCCGCCGCGACCGCACGTCGTCGAACCTGCGGCCGCGTGTGAAGCACGAGTACGACGAGGCCGCGTTCAAGCCCGCGATCGCAGCCGACGCGGCGACCGGTGTGATGGCCGCGTACAACCTGGCCAACGGGCGGCCGATGACCGTGAGCCCGGACTTCGACGACGTGGTGCGGACCTGGACCGACCAGGTGCTGATGAACGTCACCGACGCGGGCAACCCCAACAACCTCATCGGCTCGCAGGCCTACTTCGCCACGCTCGCGGAGGCGGACGCGGCCACGCTGAAGGCCGGGCTGGACAGCTTCACCGTCGACAACACGAACGCCACGCCGACGGTCGACGCGGTCAACACCGCACTGGCTCAGGGACTGCTGGCCGAGTCCGATGTGGACACCGCGGTCCGGCGCATCCTCACGATCCGGTTCCGGCTCGGCGAGTTCGACCCGGGCGGCGGCCCGTACGGCGGCATCACGATGGACGTGGTGAACAGCCCGGCGCACCGGCAGCTCGCGCGGGAGACCGCGGGGAAGGCCGTGGTGCTGCTGAAGAACGACGGCGCGCTCCCGTTGCGGCCGGCCGGCACGGTGGCCGTGGTCGGGCCGCTCGCCGACACGCTGTACACCGACTGGTACTCCGGGAAGCTGCCGTACGAGGTCACCCCGCGTGCCGGGATCGCGGCACGGGTCACCGTCACCGGCAGCGAGGCGGTCGACCGGATCGCACTGCGCACCACTGACGGCCGGTACGTCACCGCCGGGTCCGGTGACGGTGGCGCCGAACTGGTCACCTCCGGTCTCTCGGCCGGGACGGAACGGCAGTTCGACGTGTTCGACTGGGGCCAGGGCGTCGTGACGTTGCGCAGCGTCGCGAACGGCAAGTACGTCGAACGGGCCGACTTCGGCCAGACCAGCGCGTTCGTGAACCGGGCGCCGCAGCCCCGCGACTGGTTCGTGCAGCAGCAGTTCACGTTCGAGGACGCCGGTGACGGCGCGGTGGTCGTCAAGTACGTCGGCTACGAGACCGTGAACGACTGGGAGGGCCCCAACAACTACCTCACGGTGGCCGCCGACGGCCGCGTCCTGCTGGGCTCCCCGGACGCGGCGGGCGCGACTCCGTTCATCAAAGAGACGGTGTCGAGTG
This sequence comes from Actinophytocola algeriensis, assembly GCF_014203735.1. GTDB lineage: Bacteria > Actinomycetota > Actinomycetes > Mycobacteriales > Pseudonocardiaceae > Actinophytocola > Actinophytocola algeriensis. Next base: position 899,022 of record NZ_JACHJQ010000006.1, read on the forward strand.
GCATCGACGACGCCGTCGCGTCCGTGGCGGGCGCGGACGCGGCGGTCGTCGTGGTCGGCAGCATGCCGTTCATCAACGGCCGCGAGGACCACGACCGCACCACGATGGCACTCGCGGAGGGCCAGTCCGCGCTGATCAGGGCGGTGCACGCGGCGAACCCGAACACGGTCGTGGTGGTGGAGAACAGCTACCCGACCACGCTCACGTGGGAGCAGGACAACATCCCGGCGATCCTGTGGACCACGCACGCGGGGCAGGAGACCGGGCACGCGATCGCGGACGTGCTGGTCGGCGACGTCAACCCGGCGGGGCGGCTCACGCAGACGTGGTACCGGTCCGACGCGGACCTGCCGGACATCCTCGAGTACGACATCATCAAGGCCCGCCGCACCTACCAGTACTTCGACGGCGATCCGCTGTACCCGTTCGGGCACGGTCTGTCCTACAGCACGTTCCGGTACGGGCGACTGGCGATCGAGTCGCCGCTGAAGGTGAGCGTGCCGGTCACCAACACATCCGACCGGGCGGGCGACGAGGTCGTCCAGCTGTACACGCACCAGCGCGAGTCACGCGACCCGCGACCGAACCTGACGTTGCGGGCGTTCCAGCGCGTGCACCTGCGGCCGGGGCAGACGAAGACGGTCCGGTTCTCGGTGCCGGTGCAGGACCTGGCGCACTGGGACGTGACCCGCGGCCGCTGGGTCGTCGAGGGCGGCACCTACGACGTGCTGGTCGGCGCGTCCTCGGCCGACATCCGGCAGCGCGGCACGGTGCGGGTGAAGGGCGAGACGATCCCTGCCCGCGACCTGTCCCGCACCACGCGGGCGGTCGACTTCGACGACTACACGGGGGTGTCCCTGGTGGACACGTCGAAGGAACGCGGCGACTCGGTCGGCGGACCGGGCTGGGTCTCCTTCCACGACAGCGAGCTGCGGCGGGCGCGCACGTTCACCGCGAGGGTCGCGGGCGCGGGCGCGATCGAGATCCGGCTGGGCGGCCCGACCGGGAAGCGTGTCGGGACCGCCACGTCGCCGGGCACGGCCGACAAGTACACCTACACCTCTGTCTCCACCGCGCTGACCGGCGCGGACGGCAGGCACGACGTGTTCCTGGTGATCACGGGTGACCTGCGCGTCGACACGTTCTCGCTGCGATGAGGCGCCTGGCGCTGCTGCTGGTGTTGCTGCTGGTCACGGGCGCTGCCACGCCCGTGGCCGCGGCAGCCCCGGCACACACCGTGAGCTACGACAGGTACTCGCTGAAGGTGGACGGCGAGCGGGTGTTCCTGTGGAGCGGCGAGTTCCACTACTTCCGCCTGCCGAGCCCGGAGCTGTGGCGGGACGTGCTGGAGAAGATCCGCGCCGCCGGGTTCAACGGCGTCTCGCTGTACTTCAACTGGGCGTACCACTCGCCCGCGCCCGGCGAGTACGACTTCTCCGGCGTGCGGGACGTGGACCGGCTGCTGCGGCTCACCGAGGAACTGGGGCTGTACGTGGTCGCGCGGCCCGGCCCGTACATCAACGCCGAGGTCAGCGGCGGCGGTTTCCCCGCGTGGCTCAAGCAGGTCGACGGCCGGGCGCGCTCGAGCGACCCCGGCTACACCGCGGCGTACCGCGAGTGGCTGTCGCACATCAACCCGATCCTCGCGCGGCACCAGATCACCCGCGGCGGCTCGGTGATCGCGTACAACGTGGAGAACGAGTACGCGGCCAACACCGACGCCCAGTACATGCAGGACCTGCAGGACACCGCGCGGGCGGCCGGGATCGACGTGCCGATCACGCACAACCAGTGCTGCGACGCGTCATGGACCCCGACCTGGGCGTCCGGTCTCGGCGCCGTGCAGATCCCCGGGGTGGACGACTACCCGCAGTCGTTCGAGTGCCAGACCCCGGACGTCTGGGGGCCGTGGGGTCCGGGGACGACGGAACGGTTGTCGGACAACGCACCCGTGTACGCGGCCGAGTACCAGGCGGGGGCGATCGACCTCAACCGCGCCGGGTACGACCGCTGCCGCGAGCTGACCGGCCCGTCGTACATGCGGTACTTCTACAAGTCGAACCTGATCACCAGCGGCGCCACCATGTTCGGCTACTACATGGCGTTCGGCGGCACGAACTGGGGCTGGCTGGGCCAGCCGAACGACGTGTACACGTCCTACGACTACGGCGCGGCGATCACCGAGTCGCGGCAGCTGACGGACAAGTACGCCGAGTTCAAACGGCAGGGCTACTTCGTGCGCGCGGTGGAACCGTTGCGGCACACGGACACCGCGACCGCACCACCGTCCTCCGATGCGGCAGTGGAGACGTTGGCACGGGCGAACCCTTCGACGGGAACACAGTTCGTGCTCGCCCGCTCGCTGGACGGTGGCTCGTCCACACTGGACTGGTCGACGCCGGACGGGCGGTACTCCGTGCCGGTCACGGTCGGCGCGCGGGACGCTCTCGTGCTGGTCGCCGGGTACGACCTGGGCGGACAGCGGCTCGTGTGGTCGTCGTCGGAGCTGATGACGCACACCCGCTCCGGTGGCCGCGATGTGGCGTTGCTGTACGGGCGTACGGGAACCGATGGGTCGACCGTGTTGCGGTACGGGTCGCGGCCGGCCGTGCAGGTCCTGGCCGGGTCGGTCCGGTCGTCGTTCGCGGGCGGTGACCTGAAGCTCGACTACCGGCACGAAGGCCTGTCCCGGGTGCTGGTGACCGGTGGCGGCCGCCCGCCGATGCTGTTGCTGCTGGGCACGAACGAGACCGCGGCGGAGTTCTGGCAGTTCGGATCGGTGCTGGTGCGGAGCCCGTCGCTGGTCCGCGACGCGACGGTGTCCGGCTCGACGGTGACGCTGCGGGCGGACACGTCGGCGCGGACGTCGGTGGAGGTGTTCGCCCCGGCCCGGCGGCTGGTCGTGGGGCACGGCGTGGTGCCGACGCGCACGACGTCGAGCGGGTCGCTGGCCGGCACCCTGCGTGGCCCGGACCCGGTGCGGCTGCCCACGTTGACGGGCTGGCGCACGCAGCGCGAGCCGGTCGCGGACGACTCGGGCTGGACCGTGGCCGACCGGGGACTCCCCTCGGGCACCTACGGCTACGACCAGGGGCACGTCTGGTACCGCGGCCACTTCACCGCGGGCGGCACGGAAACCGCGGTGAAGCTGAACGCGATCACCGGCAAGAACGGCGTCTACCAGGTGTGGCTGAACGGCACGTACCTCGGCTGGGCCAAGGGCGGCACACAGGCCGACTCGGACGCACCCGTCAACCCGGACCCCGGTCCCGGCACGTTCACGCTGCCACCGCTGGCGCCCGGCACACCCGCGGTGCTGTCGGTCCTGGTCGGCAACATGGGCCACAACGACGACTGGACCGCCGACGACACCCGCTTCAAACAGCCGCGCGGGCTGGTCGGCGCGGCGCTGATCGGTGCCGATACGCCCGTCTCCTGGCGGTTGCGGGGCAACGAACCGGACCCGGTCCGGGGCCCCTTCAACACCGGTGGCCTGCTGGGCGAACGGGCGGGCTGGCACCTGCCGGGTCACAGGTCAGGTGACTGGCGACCCGCGCCGGACACGCTCGCGCCCGGCGTCACGTGGTACCGCACGGAGTTCGCACTCGACTTGCCACGTGACCAGGACGTGCCGGTGGCGCTGCGGTTCGACGGCACCGGCGCCTACCGCGTGCTGATGTACGTGAACGGCTGGCAGATGGGCCAGTTCACGGCGGACCTGGGGCCACAGAAGGAGTTCGTCCTCCCGGCCGGGGTGCTGCGCACGCACGGGAAGAACACCGTCGCCCTGGCGGTGATCGCGTTGGAGGAGAGCACACCGGGCCCGGTCAGCCTGGTGCCGCTGGCCAACCACCGGGTGCGGTAGGGACGTGGTCCCGCGCCCGTCCGGCCGGGCGCGGGACCGCCTACACCGCCGCCTCGTCCAGTCCTGCCAGCAGCGCGTCCACAGTGGACCGCGGAGTCAGGTCCGTCGAGTCGAGCCACAGCCCGCGCCTCGGCATCGCCCGCAGGCCCTGGTCGAGGTCCTCGACCGTCCACGCGCCGTAACCGGTCTTGGCCCGCCCCGCCTCGCGCTCGGCCACCACGGCGGGCGACGGCGCCAGCACCACCAGGTACCTCGGCCGCGTGCGCACCGCGTCCAGCAGTTCGTCGACGTGGTCGCCCAGCAGCACGTCCTGCACGACCGCCGTGAACCCGGCGTCGGCGTACCCGTCGGCCACCGTCGCGGTCAGCCGGTGCCGCAACCGCAGCTGCGCCACCGCGTCCTCCTCCGCGCCGGGCGTCATGTCGGCCCGCCCGGACACGATCATCCGGCGGAACAGGTCACCCCGCACGTGCGCCGCCCTCGGCAGCCGTTCGGCGAGCAGCTGCGCGACCGTCGACTTGCCCGCCGCCATGATCCCGGTGATCACCACCACCGCCGGTCCGAGCACGACGTCAGCCCAGTGGAGCGCCGGCCACGTACAGGACCTGTCCTGTCACGTAGCCCGCGCCCTCGCTCGCGAAGAAGGACACCGCGTGCGCGATGTCCTCCGGGTGCCCGGCCCGCCGCACCGGCGACTCCTCGGCGGTGATCCGGATGTGCTCCTCCAGCGTCCGGCCCCGCCGCGCCGCCGACCGGACCGTCATGTTCGTGACCGTGAACCCCGGCGCGACCGCGTTCACGGTCACCCCGAACGGGCCCAGCTCCAGCGCGGCCGCCTTCGTGAACCCGTTCAGGCCGGACTTCGCGGCCACGTACTGCACCCGCTCCGGGTCCCCGAGCGCCGAGGTCGACGAGATGTTCACGATGCGCCCGAAGCCCGCGGCCATCATGGCCGGTGCCGCCAGCCGGGTGGTGAGGAATGCGCCGCGCAGGCACACGTCGACGACCGCGTCCCAGTCGGACAGCGACATCTCGTGCAGCGGCTGGTCGCGCGCGAAACCCGCGTTGTTCACGACGATCGACGGCACGCCGAGCACCGAGGAGACCTTGTCGAACGCGATCGTCACCGACTCCTCGGACGCCACGTCGCAGTCGAGCAGCACGTCCCCCTCGGCGCCGGTGAGGTCGACGTCGAGCACCGCCACCCGGTGCCCGTCGGCACGCAAACGTTTGGCGATGCCCGCGCCGATGCCACGGGCGCCACCCGTCACGACAGCGACGCTCACCGCACCCTCTTGACGCGGGTCTCGTCCCACACCGGCCCATCCGTCTCGGCCACCTGACCGTCCGAACGGAACACCAGGAACCGGTCGAACGACTTGGCGAACCAGCGGTCGTGGGTCACCGACAACACCGTCCCCTCGAACGCCTCCAGGGCGTCCTGCAACGCCTCCGCCGACGTCAGGTCCAGGTTGTCCGTCGGCTCGTCCAGCAACAGCAGTGTCGCACCGGACAGCTCTAGCAGCAGGATCTGGAACCGGGCCTGCTGCCCGCCGGACAGCGTCTCGAACCGCTGCGACCGCGCGCCGGCCAGGCCGTACCGGGAGAGCTTCGACGACGCCGCGCCCTCGTCGAGCCCGGCGCGGTCGCCCTCGCCGCGCCACAGCACGTCGAGCAGCGTCCGCCCCACCCACTCCGGGTGCTGGTGGGTCTGCGCGAACAACCCGGGCACGACCCGCGCGCCGAGCTTCCACGCGCCAGCGTGCCGCACGGTGTCACCGGCGAGGAGCCGCAGGAAGTGGCTCTTGCCGGACCCGTTCGAGCCGAGCACCGCGATCCGGTCCCCGAAGAACACCTCGAGGTCGAACGCCTTCATCAGCCCGGTCAGCTCCAGGTCGTGGCACTGGATCGCCCGCAGCCCGGTCCGCCCGCCGCGCAGACGCGGCTGCACCCGTTCCTGTTTCGGCGGCAGCGGCGGCGGCCCGGCCTCCTCGAACTTGCGCAGGCGGGTCTGGGCGGCCTTGTACTTGGGCGCGAGGGCGTCGCTGATCATGGCGGCCTGCTGGAGGTTGCGGACCAGGTCCTTGAGCTTCTGGTGCTCCTCGTCCCAGCGCCTGCGCAGCTCGGCCATCCGGTCCCAGCGGGCCTCGCGGGCCGCGTGCCAGGTGGCGAACCCGCCGCCGTGCACCCAGGTCGTGCCGCCCTCGAGGGTGACGATGTGGGTGGCGACGCGCGCGAGCAGCTCCCGGTCGTGGCTGACCAGCAGCACGGCCTTGCCGCACGCCGCGAGCCGCTCCTCCAGCCACCGCTTGCCGGGTACGTCGAGGTAGTTGTCCGGCTCGTCGAGCAGCAGCACCTGTTCCCGGCCGAGCAGCAGCGCCTCCAGGACCAGCCGTTTCTGCTCGCCACCGGACAGCGTCGACACGGACCGGAACTGCGCGCGGTCGTAAGGCACGCCGAGCGCGGCGACGGTCGCCGTGTCCCAGAGGACCTCGGCGTCGTACCCGCCCGCTTCGCCCCACCCGGCCAGGGCAGTCGCATAACGCAACTGAGTCGGCTCGTCGTCGGTGTCCATCATGGCCAGCTCGGCCTCGTCGAGTGCCGTGGCGGCGGCCCGCAACGCGGGTGGTGCGACGGCCAGCAGCAGGTCCCGCACGGTCCGCTCGTCGCGCACCGACCCGATGAACTGCGGCATCACCCCGAGTCCACCCTGGACGGTCACCCCGCCCTGCTTGGGCGGCAGGTCGCCGTACAGCAGCCGCAGCAGCGTCGTCTTGCCCGCGCCGTTCGCACCGACCAGCGCGACGACCTGTCCGGTGCTGACCCGGAACGACGCGTCGGTGAACAGTTGCCTACCGTCGTCGAGCCGATGGCCAAGCCCGTTGGCCTCCAGAAATCCCGCGCCCATAGCGCAGATCGTCCGGTATCGGGCCCTTTCAGGCGACTGGTTTTCGAAAGCAACCCCCTTACCACCGCTACGGATCCGAAGCGGTACGCTGCGTAGCCTGCGAGGGTTTGGCTGCGAACGGGAGGGATGCACTTGTCCGACACCCCGATCTACGACCAGATCCGACAGGAACTCGATGCGGGCGCCAGTCGCGCCGAGCCGCTCACGGCACGCAGATCACGCGCGGGCGAAGAGGACAGTCAGGCCGTGTCCGTGTGGGCGCTGGTGAACCAGCACCGGAACGGCAAGCGCCGCTGAGCCGTGCTGGGATTGGGGCATGCACCTGCTCAGCCCCGGCCCTGCCGTCGACGACCGCGCGCTCGAGGAGCTCTACGCCTACCCCGCCGAGCTGACCAGCCCTTTCGTACAGGTCAACTTCGTAGCGAGCGCGGACGGCGCGGCAACGGTCTCCGGCCGTTCCCGCGGCCTGTCCAGTCCCGCGGACAAGAAGGTGTTCGCGCTGGGCCGGGATCTCGCCGACGTGGTGCTGGTGGGTGCGGGCACCGCGCTGGCTGAGGGCTACCGCGGCGTCAAGCACACGGAGCTGCGTGCGTCCCGGCGGTCGAACCTGGGCCTGACGGACGTCCCGCCGATCGCGGTGGTCACCGGCCGCGGCTCGGTGGACCCGACCTCCCAGCTGATCACGGACACGACGGTGCCGCCGATCGTCCTGACGTCCGAGGCTGCGCCAACGGACTGGCGCAAGGCCATGGCGGACGCGGGCGTCGACGTGGTGGTGGCAGGCGAGGACCGGGTCGATCCGGCACTGGCTCTGCACGCACTGGCGGACCGCGGCCTGCTGAGGGTGTGCTGCGAAGGCGGCCCCACGCTGTTCGCGGACCTGATAGCGGCGAACCTGGTGGACCAGCTGTGCCTGACGGTGGCACCCCTGTTGACCGGCGCGGGTGCGGTCCGCGTGGCCGACGGTCTCCCCGCGAGCGAGCCGATGTCCCTCACCCTCGAGTCGGTGCTGTCCGACGAGGGCTTTCTGATGCTGCGGTATCGCAAGAAGGCGGCATCCGGGCCAGAATGACGCCATGCAGCTCCCGATCATGCCGCCGGTCAAACCGATGCTGGCCAAGCCGGTGAAGAAGATCCCGACGGGCGAGATGAGCTACGAGCCGAAATGGGACGGCTTCAGGTCCATCATCTTCCGCGACGGTGACGACGTGGAGATCGGCAGCCGCAACGAACGTCCGATGACCAGGTACTTCCCGGAACTGGTGGAAGCGGTGAAGGCCAACTTCCCCACACGTTGCGTCATCGACGGTGAGATCGTCGTGGTCGGCCCGACGGGCGACCGCCTGGACTTCGAGGTGCTGGCCCAGCGCATCCACCCGGCAGCGAGCCGCGTCAGGATGCTGTCGGAGACCACGCCGGCCAAGTTCATCGGCTTCGACCTGCTGGCCCTGGACGACGTCGACTACACCGAGCGGCCCTTCGCGGAACGCCGGGCTGCGCTGGAAGAGGCCCTGGCTCCCGCCGCCGCCCCCGTCCACCTGACGAAGACGACCACCGACCCGGCGGTGGCCAAGGAGTGGTTCGAACAGTTCGAGGGCGCTGGCTTGGACGGTCTGATCGCGAAACCGCTGGACGGCCAGTACGAACCGGACAAGCGCGTGATGTTCAAGATCAAGCACGAACGCACGGCCGACTGCGTGGTCGCGGGGTACCGAGTCCACAAGACCGCCCCGAACCGTGTCGGGTCGTTGCTGCTGGGCCTGTACAACGACGAGGGTGTGCTGGCGAGCGTGGGGGTGATCGGCGCGTTCCCCCTGGCGCGGCGGGAAGAGCTGTTCGAGGAGATGCAGGAGCTGGTCACCGACTTCGACAACCACCCGTGGGCGTGGGCGAAGCAGGAGGAGGGGAACCGCACGCCGCGCAACGCGGAGGGCAGCCGCTGGCAGGCGGGCAAGGACCTGTCGTTCGTGCCGCTGCGGCCGGAGCGGGTGGTGGAGGTGCGGTACGACCACATGGAGGGTGTCCGTTTCCGGCACACCGCCCAGTTCTCCCGCTGGCGCCCCGACCGCGACCCGAAGAGCTGCACGTACGAACAGCTGGAAGAACCGGTCAGGTTCGACCTGGCAGACGTACTCGCCTGACGGCGAAGCCCGGGACCGGAACCAACGGCGGCGGCCGCGGGCCCCATCCCCAGCCTGGCCACGAGCACCGGCAGAACCGGCGCGACCATCCTCGGCATGATCAACGGCGGCCGTCGCCCCCCGAGATCCAGCGTAACGAGCACCACCGACAACGACGGCCCGCCGACAGCCGGTTGTCCACAACGCACAGAGTTGTCCACAGGGGCCCTGCTGACCAGCGATGACTGTCGCCCCCACCCCGTAGGCTGGAATCCGGGGGCCGGAGGCCGGCCCCGACCACGTTCACCCAGTTCTCACCTCCCCCGTGCCACCCTGCAACCGACCACGAAAAGGGGAGGACAAGACAAGGTGACGGCCTGGCGAGTAGGTGTGGCCATGCTGGTCGCCGCCGCAACCCTGTCCGCCTGCACGGCCGGTCCCTCGGTCCGTCCGGAGATCGTCACCAACGACGGCGCCGGCGGCTCGACGACCCAGTCGGTCCAGCCCAACGAGGTCCCGCCGCTCGAGGAAGCCGACAGCAACATCCAGTGGCGCACCTGCTCCGGCGAGATCCGTGACGCTCTGTCAACGCCGCAAATCCCGGGATGGCTGAAAATCAACTGCGGACGGGTGAACGGGGTCCTAGACTCCCCGTACGCGCCGGACCGCGGCACCGCCCGCATCCAGCTGCTCAAGGCAGGCGACGGTCCGGTCCCGATCGCGGTCGTCAACGACGTCGACGGCACCCCCGGCACGATCTACGCCGCCCGGCTCGCCGCCTCCCTCCCGCAGGCGTTCTTCCAGAAGTTCCAGCTTATCGGCATGGACCGCCGCGGCACCGGCAACTCGGCCGCCGTCAACTGCGTGCCCCAGCAGATCCGCCGCGAGATGATCGAACCCGACCCCGCCGCGCTGGACGTCGACGCCTGGTTCGAGGCCGCGCAGACCGCGGGCCAGCAGTGCTCCATCACGCTGGAACGCCAGCTCCCCGCCATCGACACCTGGCGCACCGCCGCCGACCTGGACTCCCTGCGCTCCGGTCTCGGCGTGTCCCGCCTGAACGCGATCGGTCACGGCGAGGGTTCACGCGTAGTGAGCATGTTCGCCGACCGGTTCCCTGATCGGGTGGGGCGGCTCGTCCTCGACGGCGTTCCCGACCCGACACCCGACGCGCAGCTGGCCTTCGAGGGCGTGGCGAAGGGCGGCGAGGCCGCCTGGGACGCGTTCGTCGCCGACTGCGTGCAGCGCCGCTGCGAGCTGGGCACCGCGCCCGAGCGCGTCATCTCGGACCTGATGGGCAGGCTGCGCACCAACCCCATCCCCGGCAACGAGGGACTGGACGTCACGGCGGGCGCGGCCATGCACGCGATCGCGATCGGCCTGTCCGACCGCAGGAGCTGGCCCGCGCTGGCCACCGCGCTGGCGAAGGCCAACGGCGGCGACGGCTCCGGCCTGCTCACCATCCTGACCCCGACCGCCGTGGGCAGCGACGTCCAGGTCGCGTCGCTCGACGGCGCACTGGTCACGATCTGCAACGACATGAAGACCCGGCTGTCACCCGACCAAGTGAGAAACGCGGCGGAGGACTGGCAGGACCGGTTCCCGCTGTTCGGCCCGGTCGCCGCGCAGCGCCTCGCGTTCTGCGGCCCGTGGACCGTGCCGGACCACCCGTTGCCGACACCCACCGGCCGCGGCGCGCCGCCGATCCTGGTGATCGGCACCGCGAGCGACGCCGTCACCCCGCTCGACGGCTCCCAGCGCGCCGCACAACAGCTCGACTCCGGTGTCTTCCTGTCCTGGCAAGGCGCTGGGCACGGCGCACTGGGCTTCTCCACGTGCGCCACGACCGCGGCGATCGGTTTCCTCACCGAAGGCGCCGTCCCCCGAAACGGAACAGTCTGCCCCCCGTGATCACGCGTTAGGGTGTCCCCCATGCGAGGCGTCGGGGTACTGCTGGTCATGCTGTCGTTCCTGCTCGCGACCCCGGCGTCGGCCGCCCCGGCGCCGGTCTCCCTGCGGGTGCTGAGCTTCAACATCCACACCGGCATCGGTGTGGACGGCGAGCTCGACCTGGCCCGCACGGCGGACGCGATCCGCGCGACCAGTGCGGACGTCGTGGCACTGCAGGAAGTCGACGTGCACTGGGACGCGCGCAGCGACTTCCGCGACCAGGCCCGCGAGCTGGCGGACAAGCTGGCGATGCGGGTGTTCTTCGCCCCGATCTACGACCTGGACCCGCTCACCCCGGACGCGCCCCGGCGGCAGTACGGCGTGGCGATCCTCAGCCGCTTCCCCATGCCGCACACCGAGAACCACGAGATCACTCGACTGTCCACACAGGATCCCAACCCGGTACCCGCGCCGGCACCCGGCTTCGCGGAGGCGGTCGTGCTGGTCCGCGGCGTGCCGGTCCACGTGTACTCGACGCACCTGGACTACCGCGCCGACCCGGCGGTGCGCGAGATGCAGGTGGCGGACACGCTGCGGATCATGTCCGCCGACCGCGGCCCGCAGGTGCTGCTCGGCGACTTCAACGCCGAGCACGACGCACCCGAGCTTGCTCCACTGTGGACAGTGCTGACTGACGCCAACCCGGCCGGTGCCACGTATCCGGCGGCGGCGCCGACGAAGCGGATCGACTTCGTCACCGTGTCGGACGGGGTGCGGGTGCGGTCCGCGACCGTGCCGGAGACACTCGCCTCCGACCACCGCCCGGTGCTGGCGGAGCTGTCCGTACGACGCTAGTCAGCGTCTTCGTTCTCGCGCACGCGGTACTCGCAGCCGTACTCGACGGCGTAGCAGAGATCGTAGTGGTGCACGATCTTCGGACCCTCGTGCAGATGCACGTGTGTGACGGTGTCACGGGGTTGTTCCGGCAGCTCGGGCAGCGTGTCGACGCGCCCGTCGAGCGGCCCGCCCACGTAGCGCACGACGTACGACTTCGTCACGATGACCTCCCTTCCGGGCTTCCGTCCCTTCGATGCTTCCTTGCGATCCCGCCGAAAGCAACCAGGACATGTGCGGGTGCGCGGAAACATGAGAACAAGCACATGTTCACCGCATTGGATGTCGCGGTGCCGTAACGGTTTCGACAAAGATGACGACGCCCAGGCAGCAGAAACCCAGGTGAGGAGCCGCGCTCATGACGACGTCGGACCGCCGCTGGCCCTTGTGGCCGTGGCTGGTGCTGACCGTCGCAGGCGTCGTCGTGACCGTCGTCGCGGCGATCGTCGGCGCCGCGGCCAGCACGAACGAGTCGGCGGACAGCTCGTCCACCAGGGTCACCGTCACCGCGACACAGGTCCAGACGAGCACCGTACGGGTGACGGTCACCGTCGCACCGCCCCCGGAGATCCCCGCAACGGCACTGCTGGACGGCATCCACGTGGTGGGCATCGAGGTGCAACCGGGCATCTACCAGACAACCGGCCCGAGCGGCACCAATGCGGGCGGCTGCTACTGGACCAGAACCGACGGCGCGGGCGGCCTCATCGAGAACGGCGTCATCACCGGCCCCGGCACCCTGACGGTCAGCATCGACGAACTGGTGGAGACCGCGGGCTGCCAGCCGTGGCAGAAGGTCGGCTGACCGGTGGACCAGGTGCGGCTCTAGTCGTCCCGCGCGCGGCTGGGCTGCACGCGCTTCGGCTCGCCTGCCATCTTCGGGTACTCCGGCGGGTACGGCATGTCGCCCTCACCGTTCGCCTCGTCGCGGGCCACCAGCTCCAGCAGCGGCTCCAGCGAGAACGCCGTGGTCGCCACCCCGGCGTGCAGGTCACCCACCTGTGCGAACCGTGCCGGCATGGTGAGCACGGTGAAGTCCGCGGGCATGACGTCCGGCAGCTCCTCCCACGTCACCGGCGCCGAGACCTGCGCCCTCGGCGTCGGCCGGATGGAGTACGCGCCCGCGATGGTCCGGTCCCGCGCCATCTGGTTGAAGTCGATGAAGATCCGTTCGCCGCGCTCCTCCTTCCACCAGCTCATCGTCACGTCGTCGGGCATGCGGCGGGCCAGCTCGCGGCCCAGTGCGATCACCGCGCGCCTGGCCTCGACGAACGTCCAGCGCGGCTCGATCGGCACGTAGACGTGCAGGCCGCGGCCGCCGGAGGTCTTCGGGAAGCCCGCCATGCCCAGCGACTCGAGAAGGGAACGCAGCTCACCCGCGACCCGCACCGCGTCGCGGAAGTCCGTGCCCGGCTGCGGGTCCAGGTCGATCCGCAGCTGGTCCGGGTGGTCGACCTCGGGCCGCCGCACCGGCCACGGGTGGAACGTCAGCGTGCCGAGGTTGACCGCCCACACGACCACCGCGAGCGTCGTCGGGCAGACCTCGTCTGCGGGCCTGCCGCTCGGGAACGTGATCCTGGCCGTCTCCACGAACGGCGGCGCGCCCTTCGGCACCCGCTTCTGGTAGAACGCGTCGCCCCGGTTGTCGGCGCGCGTGGACAGCTTCGCGCCCTCGAACACTCCGCCCGGCCAGCGCTCCAGCGTGGTGGGCCGGTCGCGCAACGCGCCGAGGATGCCGTCGCCCACCGACAGGAAGTACCGGACGACGTCGGACTTCGTGATCCCCAGCTCGGCAAAGTAGGGCTTGTCCGGACTCGACACGCGCACGGCGTGCCCGTCCACCTCGAACTCCATCGCCTCGGCCACCGCGCCAGCCTACGGCCATCGGCACACGGTCACCGGAAAAGCTCTTCGCCTGGTCAAGTAGCGTAATAGCGGTGAAGATGGACCTGACCCCCGCGAGGGGAACCCGTGATCTGCTGCCCTCGACCGTCGCCGTGCGTGACCATGTCCTGGCGCGGATCACGGAGGTCTACCGCCGCTACGGCTACCAGCGCATCGAGACCCCGGCGCTGGAGAACATCGAGCGCCTGCAGGGCGGTCAGGGCGGCGAGAACCAGAAGCTGATCTACCAGGTGCTGCGCCGCGGCCTCGAGCCGACGGTCGCCGACGGGACGCCGCTGTCCGACCTCGTCGACCTCGGCCTGCGCTTCGACCTGACCGTGCCGCTGTCCCGCTTCTACGGTGCCAACCGGGCGACGCTCCCGCAGCCGTTCCGCTCGTTCCAGTTCGGTCCGGTGTGGCGGGCGGAGCGGCCCGCGAAGGGCCGCTACCGGCAGTTCTACCAGTGCGACATCGATGTGCTCGGCGAGCCGAGCGTGCTGGCCGAGGTGGAGCTGATCGAGGCTACGTCGGCGGCCCTGACCGCCGCGGGCCTTTCCGGTACGACCGTACGGGTGTCCGACCGGCGGTTCCTGTCCGCGCTGGCCGAGCAGTGCGGGGTACCCGCCGACGGCTGGGACCGCCTGTTCATCACGCTCGACAAACTGGACAAGATCGGCTGGGACAAGGTCCGCGCCGAGCTGACCGACCGCGTCGGCATCGACGAGGCCACCGCGGGCCGGCTCCAGGCGACCATCACCGGTCTGCAGGGCCTGGACGCGGCGAAGCTCACCGACCAGCTGTCCACCACACTGCCCGGCCTCGGCGACGACGTGCTGACCGACCTGACCACCACGGTCGACGGCCTGGCCGCGCTACCCGGCCTGACCTGGGAGTTCGACCCCACCCTGGTCCGCGGCATGGGGTACTACACGGGTCAGATCTTCGAGGTCACGCACCCCGCGTCGGGCGGCTCGGTGGCGGGCGGCGGTCGCTACGACCGGCTCGTCGGCCGGTTCCTCGGCACGGACGTGCCTGCCTGCGGTTTCTCGATCGGCTTCGAGCGGATCGTGGACCTGCTGGCGAGCGCGCCGCGCCGCGAGGCGGTGGCGGTCCTGTACGAGACGGACACGCCGGTCCCCGAGGTCCTGACGATCGCGCGGGAGCTGCGGCAGGGTGACCGAGCAGTGTCGCCGGTGCGCCGGTCCGGCAAGTTCGGCGCCCAGCTCACTCGTCTGGAGGAGTGGGGTTTCACGTCGTTCGTGCACGTCAAGCCGGGTGAGACGGGGCTGGAGCGCGTCCTCGGCGACAAGGAAAGTTAGAGAGGTTACGGTGGGGTCATGGCGGCCACCGCATATCCGGAGGAACCGGAGAAGAAGCGGTCGCAGTTCGACGACGAGCTGATCGGCTTGGATCCCGACGACCCGGAGGCGCAGGCGTTCGCCGCGCACCTGGATCGTCAGCAGCGCATGCACTCCAGCTACACCGTCGAGGGCTACCTGTCGGACGTCGGTGACTTCGCCGACTCGGCGAACCGGCTCGGCGGTCACTACAAGCTGATGGCCACCATCCTCGTGCTGCTCATCCTCCTCGGGGTGACCATCACCGCGTGGGACGCGCTGGTGTTCGTGGTCAACACGCTGTTCCACTGACGCGTATTTTGGATGACATGGAAACCGAGCAGCAGCCGCCTGTGGTGAAGTCCGAGCAGGAGTGGCGCCAGCAACTGACGCCGGAGGAGTACGCGGTGCTGCGCCAGGCAGGCACCGAACGCCCGTGGACCGGCGAGTACACCGACACCAAGACCACCGGCGTGTACGAGTGCCGCGCGTGCGGCACGGAACTCTTCCGCAGCGACACCAAGTTCGACTCGCACTGCGGGTGGCCGTCGTTCTATGCCGCACGAACATCGGACGCGGTGATCCTACGAGAGGACCGCACCCTCGGCATGCTGAGGGTCGAAGTGATCTGCGCCACGTGCCATAGCCACCTGGGCCACGTGTTTGAGGGCGAGGGCTACGACACCCCCACCGACCAGCGCTACTGCATCAACTCGATCTCGCTGCGTCTGATGCCCGAGGAGAGCTGAGGCACCCCATCTTCGACGCCCACCAACTCAGCTGGGCATCACATCGTCCGGGTTCCTACCTCACAGCCTCCACTGCGCGACCACGACCTCCAACCAATCGTCAACGCAATCCCGGCTGATCCGACTCGTCCTCGACGCGAGCCCTATAGGTCCACCGGATCAGGCCGGTTGGATCCGTGTGAGCTCGAGCGCGCACATCAGTCGCAGTGCGTATACGCACTATGTCACCGAGCAGGATCGACAACTCGCCGACAATCTCAGCCATGTCATCCTCGTCCTTATCGTCGATCTCGGTCAGCTGAAAGTGGACAACTATCTCCTGATCACCAGGCTCGACCCCTACAGCCACGACATGCCGGGGAAGATATCCCAGTGATGCACTGACCAGTTGAGCAACGAGATAGTTGTGCCAATCACGTGAAGTCATGGCTGAGGACGTCGGATAGTTCATCGTCCAAAGTTCGGGTTGTAGGGAACGATACTCGGAGAATCGGAGCCTTTGATAAAGAACACGTTTGTCTCCTGATTCGGGTAACCAGCACCCGGATTATGATTGTGGCCAGTCACACTGTTGTCTCGAATGACGATGTACCCCTCACGTGTCTTCCCAAGAATCGTCGTTCTGCCGTTGTGAAAGTTGTCGAGGATGGTTCGAGCATCTTCGAGGGATGACATGTACCCACCGCGGGTGTGGCTCGGGTGGCCCCTGAGATGCCTGTTCTGCTTCTGCATAGACAGCCTCGTCGAGATCTGCGGGACATCGATCCATTCACCGGACTCGGTCTGCATACGCATCGGACCAGATTGAGGGTTGTGTCCCCCACCCCCGCGCGCTCCTCCTCCGCCGCCCGTCGGCACATCGTCAATGTTTCGCAGCAGTCGACCGAATCTACCGAAGGGGAAGATGCCTGCAGCCGCCCACCAACAGGCGGCCTGGTCGCCGTCGGCGCAAGCAGCGGCGTCGGCGGCGGGGTTCAGCATGTCCAGCAGGAGCGCCAGCGAGTCACCGACCGGTGCGATGACCTCGAGTCCCAGCAGGCCCATCTCGGCGCCCATCTGGTTGTCGAAGTTCGGTGAGGCCGCCATTCCCGTGCAGTGGTCACCCAGTGCCGTGCCCTCGAACGGCTGGCATTTCCCGGCGTTCTTGTACGCGTCTCCGAGCATGTCGTCGATATCGCCGGGGTCGGTCGGGTAGTTGATCGGCTGTACCTCGGCCGGTGCCGCGAGCGTGTCCCGTACCGATCCCAGGAGTGTCTCGTTCTCGACGGTGATCGAGTTCTCCAGTTTCCGGTAGCTCTCGTTCGTGTCGTCAATCGGGTCCTGGTAGTCGCTCGCGGTTCTGGATGGGACGTCCGGAGCTGGGGACACCGGCGCGGTGATCGAGCCGCCGTACAGCGGGGCCAGCATCGCGCCCGGGATCGGTAGCGGGTTGTTCAGTGCCGCGGCGCGGTTGGCCTGCCGTGCCGCGATGGCCGGGTCGGGACGGGGGGTCCCGGCGCTACCACCACCGCCTCGGGGGCCGTTGATCGAACCTGTCAGCGAACCGCTGGCGCCACCGCCGTTGAAGTCCAGGTCTGCGCCGCTCCAGTCGCACGGGGCGAAGGCTTGCACGCCCGTACAGCAGTCGACGGCCAGGACGTCGGGTGGCAACGGTGAGCCACCACAGCTGGAGCCACTCGGCAGACCGCCCAGGCCGCTGCCAATCTGGCCGCCCGAGTCCGGGAAGAGGCAGAGCGCGGGATACGGGTTGCCCGGGAGGTCCTGGCACTCCCGTGGGTTGCGACCGGTCGGGTCGCTGTAGTTCATCGGGGACGACGCGCCGTAGGAGTAGCGGTTTCCCATGGGGGACGGCGTTGTCGGCAGCGCCGCGCTGTCCCGGCTCGAGAAGCCACCCGACGACGGGTCGTACCAGCGGGCCGTCATGTTGACCTGGTCGGTGTCCGGGTCGGTGTAGTCGCCCTGGTAGCCGATCCTGCGCTCGGTGCCGTCGGTGACCTTGCCCCACGGGTCGTAGGCCGTGCTGTCGGACACCGTGCGGTCGGTGGTGGGGAGGGCGGCGATGACATCGCCGTGTTGGTCGGCGAGGGTCAGGCTCTGGTCGGTCCCCGACCGCACCGACAGCAGTTCGCCCCACGGTCCTCGGCCGAACGTGGCCGTGCCGTCCGTGGCGAGTTCGTTCGTCGCTCCGCTGTAGGTGAACTGTGCGCCGTTGCGGGTGGCCACCCGGTCCAGGGCGTCGTACGTGTATGTCGCGGCGCCTTGTTGCTTGAGCCTGTCGAAGCCGTCGAAGGCGACCGGGGAGCCGGACTTCGACGACAGGGTTCCGCGCGGTGTGTACATGTAGGTGTCCGTGCCGTCGGATTCGAGGCGGTTGCGCTCGTCGTACGTGGCGACCTTGGCGCCTGCTGCCACTCGGTTGCTCGCCGCGTCCCAGCCGTACGCCGTCGTGGTCGGGGTGCCGCCGGCAGGCTGGTGGGTCCAGCTCGTCAGTCGGTCCGCGCGGTCGTAGCCGTATGTGTTGACGCCCTCGTCCGCCAGACCGCTGGTTTCCTTCGTGGTCAGGCGGTCGTTCAGGTCGTATCCGTACTCGATCGACGCCAGTGGGGTCGGGACCGACCGGGCCGTGGCGCCCGCCGTCAGGTTGTCCAGCGTGACGCGGCCGAGGTCGTCGTAGGTGAAGTCGCGCTGGCGTCCGTTGCCGTAGTCGACCGTGGACAGTAGGCCGGTGTCGTCGTAGTCGACGGTGCGATCTGGGCAGGCGTGCCCTCAAGCGCCCGCAGGACCGGCTGGACACCGTGCTCCTTCCGTTGTGAGTCAACGAATTCGACCTTCATCGCGATGGACGGTCCATGAAAGTCGGCCCGGGGCGCGGTGATCTCCTTGCGGTGGTTCCGTTTCCCCGGGCCGCTTCCCGAACCCGGCGTGCACCTTTCAATGCACCGGGCTCTCCACGAAACCCGTTCAGGCCGCGTGAGTGTGCTCGGTGGTGTCCGGCCAGGGTGAGGGGATGACCGATCCGCGGTAGCGGTATCGGGTTGTGCTGATCTTCTCCAGGTCGATCAGCTCCCGTTCGTCTCCGGCAGGCCACCACCCACCGCCGCAGTAGCGCTGGCGCAGCTGCTTCCAGGTCGATTTCGGGTGTTTGCGGCGGATCCATCTCCACACCGTCTGCCACAAGTAGTGGCCGAGGTAGGAGAACACCGCCGAGGACACCCCGGCCCGGAAGTAGCCCGCCCACCCCCGCACGGTCGCGTTCACGCGACGCAGCAGGTCATCCAGCGGCTGTCCGATCTCGATGTCCCGGCACAGCGTCTTGATCTTCCGTTTCGCGGCCAGCACGGCCTTCTTCGACGGATAGACATAGACGTAGTGCTTGCTGGTTCCGCGTTTGCGGTGACGCTGGATGCGCCATCCGAGGAAGTCCAGCCCCTCGTCGATGTGGGTGATCAGGGTCTTGTCCGGTGACAGACGCAACCCCATCGTCGCCAGCACGGCGGCGATGTCCTCCCGCAGCGCTTCGGCTTCGGCCTTGGTGCCGCGAACCATCAGGCACCAGTCGTCGGCATACCGGACGAGCTTGACGTTCGGCAGGCCGTGGCGCAGCCGTTTGGCTCGCTCCAGCTTGCCGGTGTTCGGCCCGCCCGGCCGCTCGGCGATATGCTCGTCGAGCACCGACAACGCGACATTCGCCAACAGCGGCGACAGGATCCCACCCTGCGGGGTCCCGGCGGTGGTGTCCTCCAGCAGACGTTCCTCAGTGAGGATGCCCGCCTTCAGGAACGCCTTCACCAAGGCCAGAACGCGTTTGTCTCCGACACGACGACGCACCCTGCCCATGAGGGCGGTGTGGTCGATCTCGTCGAAACAGGCTTTGATGTCGCCTTCGACGACCCACTCGTAGCAACGAGGACGGGGCGCCAGATAGCGCACCTCGGCCACCGCGTCATGAGCCCGGCGCTTCGGGCGGAAACCGTAGGAACACGGCAGAAAGCCCGCCTCGAAGATCGGCTCCAACACCAGCTTCAACGATGCCTGGACCACCCGATCGGCGATCGTGGGGATACCCAGGCGACGCAACGTGCCGTTCGCCTTCGGGATCATCCGCTCACGCACCGGCAACGGGCGGAAACTACGGTCCTTCACCGAGTTCCGCAGCTCGCCGAGGAACTCCTCGACACCCTGGAACGCCGCGACGGAACGTGCGGTGCGCCCGTCCACCCCGGCCGTTCCGGCACCCCTGTTCCCGCTCACCCGATCCCACGCCACCCACAGGAAGGCGGGATCGGCCACGAGGTTGAACACATCATCGAACCGGCGATGAGGATCATCGCGGGCCCAACGGTGCAGCTTGGTCTGGATATTCAGTACCCGTCGCTGAGCCTCGTGCAACACGTGCTCAAGTTCGTCGGTATTCACCGGCGACATGCCCTCCTGACATTCCAGTACGTCTGCTGCGGTCTCGCTGGCCCCCTTCGCCCTGCGGTCGCCTCTCGCGACCTCCACGGCGGGCACGTCACCGCCCGCGACTACTACGGGGCCTCTGCCCCGTCCCGGTGTTCCTCGGCCGGACACGAGCCTTTCCGCCCGGGCCGGACCGGATGCCCGGACCAGGTGGTCGGAACACGAGACGGTTCCCACGTTCACCAGGTGATCGATCGGTCAGGGAGGCACCCAGCTTTACTCCGGCAGCATCGCCGCGCCTACGCCGCAGACCTTCAACGCGACCTCCGTCGCCACCAAGAGAGACGACCACGGAGACGAAGTCCTTGGAGCTACAGGACTTCGAGTACTGCACACCGGCCCATATCCACCAGGTTGGAGCCGGCTTCGCGGTTACGGAGCTTCCACCACTGGTTCGCTCGCGCTGCACCTTCTGACCTCGCTCGACAAGCCCGCACCGTCTGGCAGTCCCAGCACGACTCGCCTTCGTCGGGGCCGCTTGCCACCCTCACCGGCGTTCCCCGGATCAGGCTGCCCCCAGCTTCACTCAGGCCGCTGCGACGACCCAAGGGAGACGGTCTCTCACCACCTCTCGATCACCCAGCGCCTCGTGGCGCACAGCTCCGCTGCGAAGAAAGACGCCGCTGACTTCAGGATCTGGTTCGCCCGACGCAGCTCACGGTTCTCGCGTTCCAACTCGGCGATCCTGGCCGCCTCCGCCGAGGTCGTACCCGGCCGCACGCCCTCGTCGGTCTCGGCCTGCTTCACCCACGTCCGCAACGCCTCCGGATGCACACCGAGCTGGTCGGCGATCCGCTTGATCGCCCCACCAGCCGACGCCGGGTCACGCCTGGCCTCGACCGCCAAACGCGTCGCCCGTTCACGCAACTCGTCGGGGTACTTCCGTGGTGCCGCCATGACAGTGAATCCTCCGGGTGTTCGAAGTCTCCATCAAACCCGGGGCGGGACACTCAGAGAGATCCGCACTCGGACGCTCACCGCCAACGGCGCTCTGCTCAGTTGGTTGAGTGCAATCGTGCCCGGAGTTCTCGGGGACTGCTTCCGCGTTCTCGTTTGAATGCGGTGCTGAGCGCGGATGCGCTGGAGTAGCCGACCTGTCGGGCCGCAGATTCGATGGTGACCTCTGGTTCATGAAGCAGGTCGGCTGCCAGGTCCAGGCGCCAGTCTGTGAGGTAGGCCATGGGCGGCTGGCCGACCAGGTCAGCAAAGCGGTGGGCCAGCGTTGCCCGAGAGATCCCCACGCGAGAAGCCAAGGTGGCCACGGTCCAAGGATGGGCGGGGTCGTTGTGCAGGTGGCGTAGCGCCGGGCCGATCACGGGATCGGACAAGGCGCGGTACCCGGTCGGGGCTTGAGCGTGCGAGTGGGCGAACCATGACCGGAGGGTGGTCACTAGCAGCAGGTCCAGTAGCCGGTCCAGGACGGCCTGCTGGCCCGGCTCCTCGCGGGAGACTTCTTCGGTGAGCAACTCGATGAGCCCTGTGGCCCTCTGAGTCCGGCGAGGGAGAACCAGCACGGGTGGGAGGGCGCGAAGGAGTCTGCGGCTGATCTCGCCGGTCATCTGGTACTTGCCGATCAGCATCACCGTGGCGTCGGTCGCAGTGTCGTTCCCCCAGGTGCGCGGGCCCAGGTCAATGACATCTCGCAGGTATTCGCCGGTCTTTGTTGTGCGGCGGGGGCCGGGATGGATAACCACCTGGACCGGCGTCGAGGGCGAGTCGGCAAAGGTGAACGGGGCCGGGCCACGCATGATCGCGACTTCCCCGGGGCGCAGGCGCAGCGCGTCTCCTGCTTCGGGAATCACCCACGCCGTGCCCAGGGTGAGCGCCACAATGCTCAGTGGAGCTTCGTCCTGGACGCGCACTGACCACGGCGGGCTCAGGATCGAGCGCAACATGAAGGCGCCCCTGGCTCGCGGGCCAGCGAGGAGACCGGATAGTGCATCCATGCAGATAGGTTAGACGCTCGAGCACGTCCTCAAGCCTCTCAGCCATTCCGCGTCTAGCTGGTGACGGTGTGAAATGGGGCCATGAGGACGACGGATGGCAGGAAGACCCTGGTTCTGGCTGGGACGGGTAAGACGGGCCGGCGGGTAGTCGAGCGCCTCACCGCGCGAGGGTTGCCGCCGCGGGTCGGCTCCCGCAGCGGCAATCCGCCTTTCGACTGGCGCGACCAGGCCACCTGGGAGCCAGCCCTGCAGGGCGTGGGGGCGGCGTACGTGGCCTACCACCCGGACGCCGCGTTCCCGGGCGCTGCGAAGACGGTAGGCGCCTTCGCCGAACTCGCCGTGCGCTGCGGCGTCACGCGGCTGGTGCTGTTGGCCGATCGTGGCGCTAGCGAAGCCGAGCGCTGCGAAGGGGCTGTGCGCGAGTCCGGTGCCGAGTGGACCGTCGTGCGCACCGGTTTCATTTCCCAGAACTTCAGCGAAGACGTCCTCGCCGACGCTGTCCGCGCGGGCGTGGTGGCGCTGCCGGTGGGCGAGGTGACCGAACCCTTCACCGACGCCGAGGACATCGCGGACGTGGCGACCGCGGCGCTCACGGAAGACGGTCACGTCGCGGAGACCTATGAGGTCACCGGTCCGCGCCTGCTCACGTTCGCCGAAGCAGTGGCGGAAATAGGCGAGGCCACTGGACGCACGCTGCGCTACCGGCCGGTCAGTCTGGAGCTGTTCACGCAGGGGCTGAAGGAACGGGGGACACCAGCCCACTTCGCCAGGCCGTTGGCCGATCTGATGGCTGAGGTCTTCGACGGCCGCAGGGCCTGTTTGGCCGACGGTGTCCAGCGTGCTCTCGGCCGAGAGCCGCGGGATTTCACCCACTATGTCCACGCCACAGCAGCCACTGGCGTCTGGTCCCCCAATCGTCAGTGAGGCACGCATGGACATGTCACGGAGGAGTTGCCGGCCACACCGAGACCCGGAAGAGGTCCACAGCCACCAAGGCCGGGGCGCCTGGGCACGCTACGCCCGATGACCACTCCGGGTGGCACAGGACGGAGAACACACGACAGTTGAATCCGCGAGGCCATCAGGTCGGTCCCCGGTAGATCTCTACCCTTGATCATCTTCGGTGGTGGTTGTGGCATGTTGTCGCGTCGTGCCATCCGACCGTTGGACTCTCGCCAGAGACAGGGATGTCCAGGCGCTGATCGTGTCGAGTGGCCGGGCTGACCGGTGGCGTCGGCTGGGCCTTCGAAGCGGTCGGTGCGGTGCCGGTGGTGGAACAGGCCTTTCGCGTCCTCGGTCGTGGCGGCACCCGGCCGGCCTGCATGTGCCGGGCTGCGCCGCGTTGGCGGTGCTCGGGCGGCGGCGGGACGGCAGTCCAGGTCGCAAGGCGGTGCTGGCCGGGCCGCGCACGCGGATGTGGACCATGGATCCGCAGGTGCCGGTTCGAGCCCTGCCGCCGGGGCTTCGCGGTCCGCCGAGCCGGGTTCTCGTCGGGCTTGATCAGCTCTGCTGGCCAGACTGGCCCGCGCGCTCCTGTTCACACCCGAGCTGGCCCGGCGCGCACAGCTGAGCGAGGAGGCGATGACGTTCGCGTGGTGTAGCACCGACATCGCCGCGCTCGCCGCCGTCCTGGTCGACCGGCACCTGGCGGTGTGGGACTTCGCCACGCCGCCGGAACGGCTCGGCATCGCCGACGAGATCATCGAACTGCGGCACCGGTGCGGCGATCGCGCGCTGATCGTGCAGGGCCACGTGCTTCGCCTGGCGAACCTGCTGGAGCTCACCTCAAGGCCACGACCCACACGCCGCCCTGCCGGACCTGCAACGGGCCCTGGGCATCGCCGAGGAGATGAACGACGCCCGCAGCATCGCCCTGCGGCACAGCCGCCTCGGCGAAACCGCCCTGCACCCCAAGATCGCCGACGCCCGGCTCGCGGCCCTCCACCTGCGGCTGGCGGCGAGCATGTTCACCGGTATCGGCGACGTCATCGGCCATGCCCGCACCGTCCCGCACTTGGCGCGGGCCTTGACGCTGAACGGACACGCCGCCGAGGCACTGTCCGAGCTGGCCGCGATCGAACAGGCCGTGCACGACTACGGCTCGGTCGGCTATCTGGCCGACCTGTGCACCGCGCTCGCCGTCGACGAATTGAAGGCGTCCACCCCCGGGTGGCCGCACCGCGAGCGCGCTACCCAGGCCGGGGTGCGCAAGGAAGCCGTGCGGCTGAAGGAGAAGAACGCCCAGCACCGCCCCTGACTCGGCCGCGGTCATCCTCGTCGCCGGGCAGCAGCCGTGACACGGTCTACGCGTGACCGGCGCCGGCCGGCTCGGTCCCCGATGCGGGTCCGGCGTCCGGACCGTAGCCCGGCCGGAAGTAGAACAGCAGCCACTCCTTGAAGAGAACGTCTGCGATCTTCTTCTGGTGGTGGGCCGCGATCACCGCGCGCACCGCCTCGTCGGAGTAGAGGCGCTTGCAGGCTTGGCAGCGGTGGGCGTACATGTTCTCCCACTCGATCGACGGGTCCATCGAGCCGGTCCGTCTCGGCCAGAGTGTCCTGCCTGATGTGCCCGACCTCCAGCTCCGGGATGGACTGGGTACCGAGGCCGCAGCACGCCATGATCCTGCCGTCGGCAAGTACCGTCGTGGTGTTGACGATGCTGTCGCACCCGACTCGCTCGCCGATGTTGTCCTTGTTCGCGGCGAAACCAGGCGGGTACTGGGCGATCGAGTCGGCTTCCAGTGGCATCCAGGGACTCTCGCAGAAGTTGATCATTCCGCGCTCTTGGCGTCGAACAGTTCCGCGAACACCGGGTTCTCGGTGATGGCCCGGCGGCAGACCGAGGCGTCCGCGACTACCTCGATCATGACGGACACGGGCAGTCCGGCGTCGACCGCCGCTCGTGCGCCTCGGATGACGTTCTCGACCGGGACGAACTTGGCGTGCTGGTCCCCGGTGCTGAAGTTGATCTCTCGCAGCCCAGCGTCGGCGAGCCGGGCGATCCCCCGCGCGGCGGTTCGCGGGTTCCTGGCCCGTGATCGGCCGGGCACGCCACCGGTAGTACGGCTGTCGAGCGATCCCGAGTACCCGGCACGCCACCGCGACGGGAATCCCGTCCGCGGCCAGCTCGTTCACGAGCGGCTAGAGCCTTTTCCCGGCAGGTTCGCCTGCGACAGATACGCCGTCGCCCGGCGCAGGACCTCGTTCTCCTGCTCCAGCAGCTTGATCCGCTTGCGGGCCTCGCGCAGCTCAGTCGAGTCGTTCCTGCTCACACCTGGTTTGCTGCCCTCGTCGGTGTCGACCTGGCGCAGCCACTTGAACAACGTCATCGGGTGGACCCCGAAGTCCTTCGCGATCTGCTCGACGGTCACACCGGGCTCACGATCACGAGCAACCCGCACGACATCGTCGCGGAACTCCTGAGGGTAGGGCTTGGGCACAGCGACATCCTCCCAGCTCACCATCGCGGCAAGCCAACTCAGATGTCACCTACTCGTGCAGCAGACCCGTTCGACTTTCTGTTGTACTTTTCGAGTTCGCCATGCTCCGGCGTCGGTCGCGCGCAGCGCCGGCACGCGCGACGGCTACTACAAACACACCTACGTACTCCCCGAATACGCCGACGAAGTCCGCGACGCGATCATCCCGAGATCGACGAAGCGCAGGCCACCTACAACCCCGGCCGCTACGACAACACCATCGACCGCTGGCTGGACCGCCTCCGCACCGGCCTACCCTGGTAACGAAACCGGAGGTTGTACGCGACTCGGCTTCCGTCGTCAGCCGCCGATGGCCGTCGTTCTTCAGCCCGCTGGCCGGCGATGCGATCATCGAACGCGAGGACACGGCACTCGGCATGCGCCGCGTCGAGGTCCTGTGCGCCAACTGCCACTCCCACCTTGGCCACGTCTTCGAAGGCGAGGGCTACGGGACACCCACCGACCTCCGGTACTGCATCAACTCGATCTCGATGCGCCTGGTCCCCGACGAGGGTTAACTCCGCCCGGACGTATCTGTCGCCTCCGCTGCGTCGCCCTCCCGGCCGCAGCGGAGTTGGCCACTCAGTCCCCCTGCACGGCACTGAGGAAGAACGAGAAACGTGCCGCGTCGAGATCCAAATCGTCCAGTGAGACATCAGAAGAGGAAGCCTGAACAACGGCGATCACCTGCTCGAGCGTAACGCTGTAGGAATCCGGCGTGAGCAGAGACATGTTCAGTGTCTTTTCCAGATCCTCTTTTCCTGCGCCAACCAGGAGGATGTCCCAAGCAAGCTCTTCGATAGTCCAGTAAGTCATATCTACAGTTCAACTTTCTATTGTACTTTTTCGAGTTCGTCCTGCTCCGGCGTCGGTCGCGCGCAGCGCCGGCACGCGCGACGGCTACTACAAACCACCTACGTACTCCCCGAATACGCCGACGAAGTCCGCGACGCGATCATCCCCGAGATCGACGAAGCACAAGCCACCTACGACCCCGGCCGCTACGAAGACACCATCGACCGCTGGTT
Source organism: Actinophytocola algeriensis (assembly GCF_014203735.1). Lineage (GTDB taxonomy): Bacteria > Actinomycetota > Actinomycetes > Mycobacteriales > Pseudonocardiaceae > Actinophytocola > Actinophytocola algeriensis. The sequence goes on from NZ_JACHJQ010000006.1 coordinate 925,583, forward strand.
GGACCGCCTCCGCACCGACCTACCCTGGTAACGAAGCCGGAGGTTGTACGCGACTCGGCTATCGTCGTCAGCCGCCGATGGCCGTCGTTCTTCAGCCCGCTCGCCGGCGACGCAGCCGTTCTGCGCGAGGACCGCAGCCTCGGCTCGTTGCGGGTCGAAGTGACCTGCGCCGCCTGCCACAGCCACCTGGGCCACGTCTTCGACGGGCGAGGGCTACGACACCCCCACCGACCAGCGCTACCGCATCAACTCGATCTCGCTGCGGTTGGTCCCCGACGAGGGTTGGGTCCGCCCGACGGCGTGTGCCGTCCGCAGCCGCGGCGGATCTGAAGGCAGAGTCAGATCGACACGCACCGTATGTCGACCACGACACGTTCATCGAGCGTAAGGGCCACTAGTCCTACTCAGCGTCCTGTGCCTCGATCAGGTCGAGGTCGCGGACGCAGAAGCCGTGGTGCTCGAAGGTCTCGTTGAGCACCGTGCCGAGGCACTGCCGCACCAAGCGGCCCCGGGCGTACGGCGGCCAGACATCGTCGTCGGGCACCGGCGCTCGCGCTGCGAGCTGCTCAGCGGTGACCTCGTCGAGCCAGGCCTCGAGCTCGGCGGCCTGTGCCTCACGCACGCTCACGATCTCGTCGAGGGCCGGATCGAGCGAGAGGTCAAGCCCGTGCGCTTCACGGTAGGGCTCGACGGTCGGCCCGATGCCCATCGGCGTGAACAGGTCCGTCGAGCCCAGGCAGCAGCGGCGGAACCACGAGTCGTGGACGAAGACCAGGTGGCGCATCGTCTGCACCGCCGACCACTCGTCGTTCACGCTGCGGCGCTCGATGCCGGGCGTACGGCGGATTCGCTCGATCGTGGCGGCCCAGCCGGCATGGAGCTGACGCGATGCCTCGCGCAGATCCGCAGGGTCCTCGGAGCGGATCAGCACCCGCACCGGATGACGCCGGTCGAGCTCTGCCTCGACGTACTCGGCGACCTCGACACCGTTCACCACGAGGTTGGTGACGAGCCCGTCGATCACGGCATCCTGCATGACGACGCCGATCAGGCGTGCCCCGGTCAGATCACACTCGCGGAACTCCACACCGTGCAGATCCTCGTCGACATAACGCGTCATGCTCCGCATACTAGGTTCGAGCACCGACAAGCCAGCCTCCCCGGCTTGATTTGGCCTCTTCCAGGTCCTGACCGAGCGCGAAGAACGGGACAGCGTCGCGAGGGCCTCCAACGAATCTCAGCCGAGCTCAACAAAACCAATCACGCAAGCAGTTCGCAGGTCTTCGTCAGACCGGCCGCGGGAACGCCGACCGGTTCGTCGTGTGGTTCCCTTGTCAGTCCGTCAGAAGGCGCCGGGCCTTGGCCAGGTAGTGGTCCACCAGCGTGGTGTCGGGCTGGCCGGTGCGCAGTTCCTTGGCCCGTTCCAGCAGGTGGAGCGCGACCGCGGCCGCGTCCCGGCTCGACAGTGCGACGGGGCGTCCGTCCCGCTGCAGGCCCGCCATGCGGGCGTCCTCCACCGCGGTCGAGCCGAGGTGCTGGAGGCAGCGTGACTCGCCGATGTCCTCGCCGACGCGTGCGAACATCGTGCGGGCGCGCTGCCAGCAGCGGACCGCGTCGGCGAGGTGGCCGCGCTTGGCGTGGGCGATGCCCTGCAGCTCGACGCTGTGTGCCTCGCTGCCCGCGTCACGGGCGTCCCTGGCGACCTTCTCCGCCTCCCGCAGGCAGTCCAGCGCGTCGTCGACGTGGTCGTCGAGGATGACGAGCCCGCCGAGGGTGACCAGCCGTGCCGCGTGCCCGGGCAGGGCGGAACCCGCGGCACGGAGCTTCGTCAGCTCGGCCGTCGCCGCGGCGACGGCCTCGGGCTCCACCGTCTTGTTCGCGGTGGTGAGCAGGGCGCGTTCGACCTGTTCTCGGGCGTTCAGCTCGGCACGGATGCGGTCCTCGGTGGTCTTCGCGGTGGACGCGGCGATGTCCAGCCACGGGCCCGCCTCGCCGAACCGCATCGCCAGCCGGTGCGCGGCGGCGATCCGGCACGCGGCGAGCGCGGCGACATCGTCCCGCTCCACGCGCCGAGCGAGGCGGTGCAGACCGTCGTTGACCTCCAGCAGGCCGCGTGACTGCTGTTCACGCGTGTACCAGACGTCCAGCCCGTCCGCGATGGCGCACAGGTCGGCGAAGGTGCTGCGCAGCAGCTCGTGGTCGTGGAAGTGGTCCTCTGTGAACAGTGGCAGCAGCGACGGCTCCGAGTCGCGGAACCAGGCCCGCGCGGCCTCGGCGTCGACCTCCAGCCTGGTCGCCCACTCCACGACGAAGCCCGCGAAGTAACGCACCAGCGCGGGCACCGCGACCACGGTCACGGCGCGCCGTCGCTCGGGTGAGCTGGTGCGCACGATCGGCCCCCGGATCTCTTGGGGGAGCCGGTACCGCCCACCCGGGTCTCGCACCAGTTTGCGCAGGCGCAGTTCCTCCAGCGGGGCGATCACCTCGCCGGTGACCGGCTTCGCGGTACCCGCGTCGAGGATCGCGGCGACCGCGCCTCGGGTCAGGCCCGTGACCGGCAGCTCGGCCAAGGCGTGCAGCAACCACGCCGCCTCCTCCGTCAGGCCCTCCTGCAGGTTGGCGAGTGTCACCGTCCACACGTGCTCCAGCGGGCCGGTCACCCGGCCTCCCGCGCGCAGCTCCTCGATGACGCCTTCCACCAGCTTCTCGGCCGTCTCCGCACCACTGAGCCGCCTGATCTGCCGCGCGAGCACCTTCACCGCGCCGGGCCGCCCAACACACGCGAGCAACAGCTCGTTGACGGGATCGTCGGTCACCGTGCCGCGCAACCGGTGGAACAGGTCCTTGATCCGTTGCCGTGCAGCGGGTTCCGGTACGGCGAGCTCCGTGTCCCAGATCTCGCGCAGGTGCCTGGTCGCGAGCTCGTGGACGTGGACGGTGCGATCCGGGTCGGCGTCGCCGACCGCCGTCTCGCCGGCGACCACCAGGCGGTGCGGGCCGTCGGCGGGCCACTCCTGGAGCAGCCACGCCACCTGTTCCGGTGTGGACACGTTGTCCAGGAACAGGGTCGTGCCCTTCTCGGGAAGCTTGGCGAGCAGTCCCGCCGCGGCCCTGGCGAGCACCTCACCGGTGCCGTCGGACGGCTCGTCGACGCCGAACGCGACCACGATCCGCCCCGCGGTCGCGGCCGCGTCGTACGGTTCGCTGGTCGACCGGCTCCGCAGGTCGAAGCGGTGGGTCCGGTCCTGGGCACTGCCGCGCCGGTCGATCAGCCCCTGCGTCACCTGTTCCGCGACCGCGGAGGTGCCGATGTCCCGGACACCCGCCAGCACCACCGCGCCCGTCCGCACCACCAGGTCACTGGCCTTCTCGACCTCGTCGCCCCTGCCGCAGAACAGGTCCGTCGGCCTGCGCCAGACCGGCGGCGTGCTCGGCAGCGGCATGCGCTCCTCGCGTTCCCCCGGCCGCAGCGGCGACCGCTGGAGCACCGCCAGCACCAGCCAGCCGATGCCCGCCGCCACGACGACGACGGTGGAGACCGGCAGCAGCCACGGCCCGATCGTCTTGCCGAACCACGACTCGTCCGCCCGGTTGCCGAGTATCCCGGCGCTCAGGGTGGCCACGAACCAGCAGACCGCGCCGAAGAGCCCGAGTTTGACGCGGTTGACAAACCTCGGCTCGTCTCTGCCCATCGCGTCTACCCGACCGTCCGGCCGGTCAGGCCGGCCACCACGGTCCGCCACGTGCCGAGCAGGAGCACCACGGGGATGAGCGCGGACACGACCGCGCCTGCCGCGACCGTGCCCGCCGAGGTGGCGAACTGACGCGCCTCACCCCACAGCAGCAGCGCGAGCGGGCTGTCGGCGGGCCCGCCGATCAGGAAGCCGACGATGAAGTCGTTCCACACCAGCACGAACTCCAGCACGCTCACCGCGACCAGCGCCGGCCGGTAGCGGCCGCGCCGCCACACCGCGTCCAGCGCGGGCCGCGTGTCGGTGACCGTCCTCGGCGCCGCCGCGAACGCCGCGCGCAGCACCAGCGTCGCGAACGGCAGCCCGGCCGCCGCGTGCACGAGCGAGATCAGTGCCGGGGTCCCGGCGAGCAGGTGGCTGAGCGGACCCGCGTACATCTGCACCGGCGCCACCGCGAGCACGCCGAGCAGCACCGTCAGCGCACCGGCGGTTCGGTGCGGCAGCCGCCAGGTCAGCAGGTAGGCGGCGGGGACCGCGCACGCCACCACGAGCACGGTGGCGGGCACCGCGATGGACAGGCTCCTCGTGAGCGCGGGCCACAGCCAGGTGTCGGCGACGGAGGCGAGCGAGGCGAACCCGAACCCGTCGAGCCGCCACCAGCCACCGGTGCCCGCCGCGGCGGGCGTGTGCAGCGCGGTGCCGACGAGCACCACCAACGGCAGTGTCCACATCAGACACACCAGCACGCCGATGCCGGCGCTCCACCGCCGCGTCCGCGCCGAAACGGGCTCCGGCATCGGCACCGCCACGGGCTGGGTGCCCCGCCCACCCCACCGCGTGCCGAACAGGCTCAGCACGCCCACGACCGCGAACAGCAGCACCGCGAGTGCCGCCGGTGCGCCGGTCTCGGTCGATCCCGTCGTCATCCGCCACCAGAGCAGCCCGATGACGTCGACGTCGCCGGAGATCGAGGCGGGCGCCGCGATCAGCACCAGGTCGAACACCCTGATGGCGGCCACCAGCACGGTCAGCACGACGATCGCGCTCACCGGCCCGACGCGCGGCAGGCGCAAGTTCCCGAACCGGCGGCCGAAGCCGATGTTGGCGTCGAGGCCGGCGCGGAACAGCACGACTACGAACCCCAGCCAGGACCAGGCGAACGCGGACCCGAGCACCCACCAGATCAGGTCGGGGCCGAGCCAGGTGACCCCGCCGACGAGCGCGCTCGCCGTGCCGCGTTCCCCGTTCGGGTCGAAGATCATCCGGAACACCGCGCCGGAGACCATCGCGGACACCCCGAACGGCAGGATCATGAGGTAGAGCAGTACCCGCCACAGCGTGCTGACCACTCGGCTGAGGACCGCGATCGCATACCCGGCGACGAGCAGCACGGCCCCGATCACCACCCACAGCACGCTGTGCCAGATCGACCGCAGCGCGTCGGGGTCGGTGAGGATGTCGACGAAGTTGCCTGCGCCCCACGGCGCGGACAGCGCCAGCACCAGCGTCCATGCCATCGGCGTCATCAGCAGGACCAGCAGCACGACCGCGGGCAGGCCGAGCAGGTAGTTCCAGCCGCCACGCATGCCGGGTGACCGGAGACCGCCCGCTACCCCGCGCCCGGAGACCTCCAGCCGCAGGCCGTCGTCGACCCGTATCTCCGGGCTCACTCCGCGGCCCCTGCCATGGCCGACGACGCTGCCGAGGCCGCGGCGGCCGGCTCGGTGCCCGCGGCGAGCGCACGCAGCAGGTCCTGCAACACCGTCTGCAGCACGCCACCGAGCGGCACCTTGTCGGTCAGGCCGAAGTGCAGGTCATGCGTGGTGAGCTGGCGCGCCAGCACCCGCAGGGTCGGGCTGTAGTTGCCGAGGTCGGTGCCGGGGTTGGCCGCGATGAACCCGCCGGTGTCCCTGATCCACGGCACGGGCGCGGCGGGGTCGGCCAGGTGACGGAGGACGTTCTCCGCCTCCTCGCTCGCCGGCGCGGTCAGCACCAGCAGGTCACCGGAGACCACCAACCGCCTCCCGAGGCCGGGAGCTGCCGGGAAGGTGAACGTGCCGACGTCGTCGTCGAGCACGTCGAACGCGCGGATCACGGACTCCGCGAAGTCCGGCGCGGGAACCATCGCCGCCCGGTGGTACCGGAACACCTCGAGGACGGCTTCCGGGTACTGCGCGACCAGCGCCCGCTCCGCGCCCCCCGCGAGCACCTCCCGGCCGCCCCACATCCGCGCCACCTGCGCGAACGCGGTCCGCACGTCCGCGCTGCCCCACGCGCCGCGTTCCCCCGCCACGAGCGCGGCGTAGACGCCGTCGAACTGGCGGAGCAGCACGTTCTCGAAGAACCGCGCGAGGAACCAGCCGTCGGCGCCGCCGAGCGCGAGCGCGGCCGTCCCGGTCCGCTCGACGATCCGCTCGTTCAGCTCCAGCCACTCGACCCAGGTCGTGGGTGGGGTCAGTCCGTGCTCGGCGAAGAACCGCTTGCGGTACCAGACGACCGACGAGTGGGCGACCTTGAACGGCAGCGCGTAGTGCCTGCCGTCCCGCGACGGCAACTGCCCGCTCCAGAACCCGTCGTATCCCCGGTCCCACACCTCCGGCGGCAGCGGCGCCAGCGATGTCAGCTTGCCGCTGACCAGTTTCGGCTGCGGCAACGCGACGATGTCCGGCCGGCCGGCGACGTTGGCGCCGAACGCGGCGTCGATGTCGTCGCCGAGCGGCACGAGCTGGCAGTCGTCCAGGCGTGGCCCGAGCACCCGCTGGAACGCCGCGAGCTCGGTCGCGCTCCAGCTCACGGCCACCCGGACGAACCCACCGAGCCCCAGCGGACGGTTGAGGTCCGCGCACCCGGTGGCGGCCGCGGCCAACGGGCCGACGACCGCGGCGCGCAGCAGCGCACGCCTGCGAAACCCTCGCGACGGCATGACTCCCCAGCAGAGACGTGACAGACCTCTCACGCAGAGTGTATCCCGGCTCTTGACATACCCTTCCCAGGGTCACTAACGGCACTTGTTCTCGTCACAGACCTCGAACCGGTACTGCGGCGCCGATCCGGGCGGTGCGTCGATGGCCTGTCGCTGGGCCGAAGCCAGATCGCCGGGTGGGTGTGTTGTCAGCCCGCGCGTGCGCTCATGCGCTGGGTCATGGCGTGCTCGACCAGCGTGATGAGCGTTTCCTTCGTCGACTCGCGGTCCCGGGCGTCACA
>NZ_JACHJQ010000007.1 GCF_014203735.1 Actinophytocola algeriensis
ATCGACGAGATCTTCGCCGTCGTCCGGCCCGGCAACACCCGCGCCGCGGCCACGGTCAGAAAAAACGGCATGCACTGGGTCGGCGAAACCACCAAGTACTTCGCCACCGACCTGCAAGTCTTCCGGCTCCGCATGGCCGACCTCGACCATGCGGCCACCGAAGGGCACTACCCACCCAACGCCCACGACCGACCCCAGCGGAGAACCACATGACCGGCACGACTTTCGTCTCCCGTTACGAGCACGGCCGACAAGGGTGACCGCCCCTGAGGACGCGGCCGCACTTGGCAACGCCCTCAGAGTTCTTCAGTTGGCTTTCGGGGCGGTCTGGTCGTCGGTCCCGACAGTGGTCCGTACCGTGCAGACGCAGCCCCGGTCGTGGTGTCCCACGGTGGTGGCGGCGCAGTAGCGGGCCGAGATCCGATCGTGCTCGGCCGACGGATGGCCGCATGCCGGGCAGGCGACGGCCGGTCGACCGTCGGGCGGTGATTCGGTGGTCGGGTACGTGTCGTTCACTACCATGTCGCTCCTATTTGTCCTGTGTATTCGTTGGCAATCAGTCCCGCACCGGAACACCGCGCCCGCACGCAGAATCTGACTGAGACAAGTAACGGGGCCGGGATGTTGGGCGCACGGCAGAAGCGGATCGTCAGATGTGCGAAGTCTCGGCACACGCCCAAGCCACCGGAACAGACCGGGTGGCCGACGACCATGCTGGCTCGAACGCCAGCGCACGGATTGCCATCGACGTACCTTTTACGGTACCACGATGCCGTTCCTTGGCCGTTGGCGAAGCCGGTTCATCCCGCGCCGACGGGTGGCGAACGGGTGACGCGGGACACCATTGGGCGCCCTGGGGAACGAACCGGGCGCCGACTGGGTTGTACGGAGTGGTCGTAGAGTTTTGTGTTCGTGTCACCACGCTCGCAGAAACGCTGTTGCGGGCGCATCTTTCTTTACCTTGCAGGACAAGCTGGAGAAGTCGCCGTGTCAGAACCCGACCTGGGTATCGCACAGTGCGGCACTCATATCCAGCCCATGTAAGGAAACAGACATGACACAGGGAACCGTGAAGTGGTTCAACTCGGAGAAGGGCTTCGGCTTCATCGCCCAGGAGGGCGGGCCGGACGTCTTCGTGCACTATTCGGAGATCGACGGCTACGGCTACCGCAGCCTGGAGGACAACCAGCGCGTCGAGTTCGCCGTCAACCAGGGCCCCAAGGGCCCGCAGGCCACCGGCGTCCACGCCGTCTGAGCGCTGACGGCAGCTGAGAACCCCATGGCGTACGGAACAGTGACCTGGTTCGACACCGGACGAGGCTTCGGCTTCATCTCACGCGCGGGCTTCGTCTCCCGTGACGACGGTGGCACCGAGGTCTTCGTGCACCACTCACAGATCAGTGGCGACAGCCTTCGTCCGCTCGGCAAAGGCGACCGGGTGAGTTTCACCCTCCAACCGCACGAGCGGGGACTGCGCGCCGCGGACGTCCATCCCGTCGGCTGAGTCCACCCAGACCGTGCTCCTACCAGCAGACAAGAGCTGGCGGAGACACCAGGAAACCTGTGCCCCTCAACCGTGTCCCGGTTGGGGGGCACTGGCCTGTCCGACGGACAAGGTGCGGCCCCTCTCCGGAGGAGTACTGCCGCCGCGGTCGGTCAGTTGGTTGGACGGCCCGTTCGTTCTGGGAGGTTCACCGCGTAGATGCGGAACTCGTCGCAGAAGGTCGTTGATCGGCAGATCTGCCAGGTTGTCGCCACCAGGCCGTCGCCGCTCAGTTCTAGCCAGGACAGGACACGTTCTTCTTCCGGGAACGGGAGTGGGGTTGTCTCTCCGGTCTGGTCGTCGTAGACCATGCCTCGGGTGGATTCGTTTCCCGGCCAGCCGTCGTCGGTGGAAATAGCCCTCGTCGGCGGTGGTGCGGTGTTCTGCCGGGACCAGGACGGAGTTCGTCTTCACCGACATCGCCGCGTAGCGGCCGTCCTCGCTGGTGGCGGCCAGGAACTTGTACGTGTCCTGTCCGGCGCCTGCCGCATTCACGTCCACTCTGGACGGCCGGACGGGCAGGTCCGGGCCGAAGCGGGCCGGTGCGGAGCCACCTGCCAGGTTGGTCGCCGTGACCGCGTACGTGTAGCGGGTGTGCCTGTCCAGTCCGCTGAACGAGGCGCGCGGGGTGGCGGCACCGACGCTGATCGTCTGGTTGCCCGGCTGCATGGTGACCGTGTAGCCGGTGATCGGCAGGTCGGGGGCAGGCGGCGGGAGCCACGAGACCGTGGAGTACACGATCCCCAGATCAGTGGGCACGACACCGGTGATCGCGGGTGGCGACGGCACCTCCGGTTCGCCGTCGTACAGCAGGAAGCGACGAGGACCGCGCCGAGCACGGCCATGATCACGGCAACGGCGATGCGTCTCACGCTGGTCCCCCGGAGGTGTGGCGGCACGACAAAGCTCGCAATCGACATGTCGCCACGACGGCCGAAAATTACCGATGGCCGGCGTGTTGCGGGGCACACGACACATACGCCGAGGTCGCCGCACGCAGTGCGAAGAACAGGCTGCACGCCGACAGCGCGGCAATGCCCACCGCGATGGTGAGGAAGATGGCGACGACCGTGGGTGACTCGTCGGGGTCGCCCGCCACGAGGGTCACGGCGTCCAGCCCGTGGGCGGCGCACGCCAGGAACGTCAGCGCGAGACCACCGAGCAGCAATCCTCTGCCCACGCCCATCGCCAGTCGTGCGCTGCCGACGAACAGCAGCACCACCGCGGTCACCTGGACGACGGCCAGTACAGCGACGGTGACGGCGAACCAGGTCGCCCCGGCGGCGGTGAACACCCCGATGCCGACGATCGCGGTGCCGGGAAGCACCACGCCACCGGCCACCGCGCCCAGGACCGCGGCCCACGTCACCGAAGCCGGCCGTCCTGGTGCGTCCAGCAACTGGTCCACCCACACAGCCATGAGTCCTCGCTTCGCCGGCGCGTCCACCCTGACAGTCGTCCGCGCCTGCTCCGCTGTGTCGGTCTCACGCCGTGCTACGACGGGCTGGGCATCGCGTCGCACAGCGTCGCGCCGGGGAGCACCAGTGGTCGCCAGCCCGCCGCACCCAGCCTGCCGTGTCCGGGATCGACGCCGATGAACGGGCGCGCCCCGATCCGCACCCGCACCTGGCGGGCGTCCCAGTCGACGGTGGCACGCTGGCGGACCCGGCCCGTGCAGCGCCAACGCCGGTCGCCGAAGTGCACGATCGTCGAGTGTCCGTGGACCTGGCCGAACGGCACGATGCCGGGGTGCGCCATCCACGGTTCGTGCAGTGCGGCCCCCGACTCCGCCCACAGCGGCCCGGCCCGGCCGTCGCGGCCGTGGTCGCCTGCCTGCCAGATCAGGTCCGGGCGGTCGTTGAGCAGTTCCGCGGCGACGGCCGCCTGCGTGGGCTCCCCCAACTGCTGCCAGCAGGCGAGGGTAAGCCCGGCGTGCGTCAGCAGCAGTTCGTCACCGTCGGCCGTGCGCACCGCCGCGGCCACCCGCAGGCTCCCGTTCGCCCACCACGCCCGCAGCCGGTCCACGTCGCGGGCCGCGAGCGGGTCCGGCCAGAACAACGTGCCGCCGGGCAGGTACTGCGCCTCGTGGTTGCCGACGAGCTGGATCCACTGCAGTGGCTGCTCGGCCAGCATCCGCGCGACCTCGTCGAGCACCCCGGAACTGCCGGGCCCGCGGTCGACGAGGTCACCGACCTGCACGACCACCAGGTCCGGTGGGAGCAGTCCGTCCTCGGCCCCCAGCCAGTCCAGCGCCCAGCGGAGCTGGTCCGGGTGCCCGCCGACGTCGCCGATCACAGCCAGTCCGCCCATGGCTCTCCCCGGATAGGTCTACCTCTCCGACTGTACGGAGTTGCCGCCCGAGGTCGGGTTCTGGAAGCGGACTACACGACCTTGCCGAGCCCCTTCCGCCACCGGGCCGGACTGATGCCGTGCACCTTGCCGAAAGTGCGGGCGAAGTAACCGGGGTCCGGGAAACCCACCCGCCTGCCCACCTCGCCGACCGGCAGTTCGGTTCCGGTGAGCAGGCGCCTGGCCTGCACCATGCGGCGCTCGGTGATCCACTCCTGCACCGTGCGGCCGGTGCGCCTGCGGACCGTGGAGGTCAGGTGGCCGGCCGAGATGTTCACGGCGGCCGCCACGTCCCGCAGTGACAGCGGCTCCGGGTACCGCCGTTCGATGACCTCGAAGACCTCCGCGAGCAGTGGTTCCCGGTTCTCCCGCAGGTCACCCACCACGTCGGCGGCCAGCCGTGACACCCCGACCAGCAACAACACCAGGTGGGCCAGCGCGGCCTCCCGGTACCCGTCGTGGCGTCGCGCGAGTTCGTCGTCCAGTGCCTCGAAGCGGGTCGTCCATTCGGGTCGTGCCCGTTCGGGTACCCGCAGCCGCAGCGCACCGAGCGCACCGCCGCGCACGAACGGGAACAGCAGCGGGTGGGTGCGCCAGGCCAGGTGCGCACCGGGGACGTCCTGGCCGAGGGCGTCGGCGGTGAAGAAGACGCCCCACCCTTCGGTGTCCGCCAGGTCGGCGACGTGGATGTGCCCCATGACGTCGCCGGGCGCGATCACGAACAGGTCGCCCGCCTCGATCGGCCACACCCGCCTGCCGGTGCGCAGCCGGCCGCCCGCGCTCGGGAAGTACGCCAGGCCGGGGAAGTCGTGGGCGTGTTCCTCGAAGGTGTCCCGGGAGTGCCAGTCGTGGTCCAGCCGCCACGTCGTGACGGGCAGGTCGCCGGGCGCCTGTGACATCGAGTAGGTCGCCGGCCGGTCCGGGCCCGGCGCCGTTCGCACGGTCCGCACCGTCGAATCGTCCCACTGATGCCACGGATCAGCACAGCCCCGCAGGTCAGATCACCGTCAGAATGACAGCATGACCGAAAGAACATCCCATTCCCGGGACTACATCCCCGGCATGGGCAAGCACTGGCTGCTCCCCCTCTACGACGTGGTGCACCACGTCTTCGGGCTGCGGCCCATCCACCAGGAGATGGTCGCGCTGGCGCGGCTGCGGGACGGGCTGCGGGTCCTCGACGTCGGCTGCGGCACCGGGAACCTGCTCCGCTCGACCGGCAAGCAGTGGCCGAGGGTCGAGCTGTCCGGCATGGACCCGGACCCGAAGGCGCTGGCACGTGCCCGGCGCAAGACCCGGCGCGCGGGGCTCGACGTGCGACTGGACCGCGGGTTCGCCCAGGAGATGCCCTACCCCGACGGCTCGTTCGACCGCGTCTTCTCCAGCCTGATGCTCCACCACCTGGACACCACGTCGAAGGACGCGCTGCTCGCCGAGGTGCGCCGGGTGCTGCGGCCCGGCGGGGTGCTGGTCCTCGCGGACGTGGTGGTCGACGAGCACGGCCACGGACACGGCATGCGGGAGCACCTGCGCGACAACGTGCGCGACGCCGTGCCGAAGCGGATCGCCGCGGCAGGCTTCACCGTCGACCCGCCCCGCACGATGGCACTGCGGATCGGCGGGCGGGTCGGCATCGAGGTGGCCCGACCGGAGTAGCCGGTGCTGTTCACCCGATCGTCCGGCACGGTGGCGGTAGGGTGACGAGAACCGTCCTGACGTTGCTTGGGGGTAGCCGTACCGTGCCGACCGGTGATCATCTGGGGAGGCTGCACGACGCGATCGACGAGTCGGACTTCGCGTGGACGCTGTGCCTGATCGGCGAGGACCAGTCGCACAAGCTGGCCGTGCTCGCCGGTGACCTCGGCCGCCGCAAGTCGAGCACCGGTGAGGGCAAGCAGATCACGTCGGGTTTCGCCTACTGGGGGATCGCGCCGACCATCGCGTGGGCGCACGCCTGCACCGACCCGTTCTACCCGGTCATGCAGCAGAGCCTCGAGTCGTTCGCGCTGCGGTGGGCGCACGTGCGGGCGCAGCTCGCCGACACGCCGTTCCACTACGTGAGCCTCGGCGTCGGCACCGGCCACAAGGACCGGTCGATCCTGCAGGACCTGCTCGGCGCCAACCCGGACCTGCTGTACTCCCCGGTGGACCTGTCCGCCGAGATGCTCCGCTTCGGCATGCGCGAGTCGTTGAAGGGGATCGACGTCGCACGCCGCCAGGTCGTGCCGGTGCAGCTGGACTTCGCCGTCGACGCGAACCTCGTCGAGTACCGGCGGCTGCTGCACAAGATGGTCGGCGACGAGCCGATCCTGTACTCGTTGCTCGGCAACACGATGGCCAACTTCGACGAGGACATCGACCTGCTCGGCAAGCTGACCTGGCTGCTGCGGCCGCAGGACCGGTTCCTGCTGGAGGTGGCGACGACCTCCTCGCTCGAGGAGAGCCTCGCCGACCACGCCGCCGAGGAGTACCGCAGCAGCCGCGCGTACAAGGAGTTCGTGACCAGCGCGCTGCAGCACTACACCGACGTGACGATCGACATGGACAGCGTTCACTTCCGCGGTTCCGTCGAGGACGAACGCGCGCTGCAGGTGAAGGTGATCTACCAGAACTCCACCGGTGCGGTACAGCGGATCATGCTGCCGGACCGCAACATCGTCCGCTTCGACGACGGTGACACGATCCGGCTGTACCTCACCAGGAAGTACGCGAACACGGCCGTCGACGACATGCTCCAGACGGTCGGCATGACGAAGTTGCTCAGCACGCATTCCGGATTCGCCTCCCACCGCTCCCCCGGCGGCTTCGGGATCGACCTGCTGTTGCTCTCCGCCGGGCGGGAACGGTCCGTGCCTGCGCAGCGGTCCACCCGCGCCGACGAGATCTGGTCGAGCTTCAATCGATGACCCGGCTCGTCATCACGGCACTGACCTTCGGCGCGCTGACCGTCGCGCTGGGGCTGGGCATCGCGTGGCTCGTGGTGTCGCCAGGGGATCAGCGGTGGGAGCCCGCGGTCAACACCCTCGCGCTGCTCGCGGGTATCACCGGGATCTTCGCCGAGCGGTGGGCCGCCGACCGGGAGCGGCGGTTGCAGGCGGTGGAGTCGATCCGGGCCGAGCTGTCGCACGACGTCGTCGTGCTGTCGGACGACGCGTTCAGCCAGGACCCGGACGCTTTCCGGCGGCGGCGCGTCTATCCGCGGCTGGTGGTGTCCGCTGTGGACTCCGCGTTCGCCTCCGGTGCGTTGTCCCGGCGCCGGGACGGGGAGTTGATCGCCAAGCTGCACGCGTGGCGGGACGTGGTGAACACCCTGAACCGGCGGCTCGACCTCACCGAGTCGTTGACGTTCGCCACCTCGTCCGGGGATGAGGTCGAGGCGTTCAACCGGGCTCTGCACCGGTCCGACGGGTACCTGATCGGGGTGCGCGCACTGCTGGTCGAGCTGCAGTCCTATTTGGACACGAAGTGGAAGGCGCACTGACGGCGTTCTCGGTGCGGCGCCCATGGCCCTGGGCGCCGCACCGAATCCTGCCCCGTGCGGTGACCGGGGCAGGCGTCAGCGGGTCACGCCACCGCGCACTGGGTGCCGTTCAGCGTGAACGCTGTCGGGGGTGTGTTGGTGCCGCTGTAGGTGCCGTTGAAGCCGATGCCTGTCGAGCCGTGCGCGGCGATTGTCCGGTTCCACGACAGGTTCGCCGCCGTCACCGTGGTGCCGTCCTGTGACCACGTCGCGCTCCAGCCCGGTGGGGTGATGCGCTGGCCCGACGGGAACGTGAACGCCAGCGTCCACCCGTCGACCGTCGTCGTGCCGGTGTTCGAGATCGTCACCGTGGCGGTGAAGCCGCCGCCTCCGCCCCAGTTCGTCGCGTTGTAGCCCACCACGCACGTGCCTGCCTGGCCTTCCGTCGTGGTGAACGTGACCGAGGCGGACGGGGCGGACAGGTTGCCCGCGCCGTCCCTCGCCCGCACGTACACCTCGTACCGCGTGCTCGGGGTCAGGCCCGTCAGCGCCGCCGCGTTCGTGGCCGGCTGCGCCAGTACCGAGCCGTCCGCGCGGTACACGGTGTAGCCCGCGAGGCCGCTGCCGCCGGTGTCCGTCGACGCTGTCCACGACAGGGCCGCGCCCGTCGCCGTGATCCCCGAGGTGCCCGGGGTTCCCGGGGTCGTCGGCGGCGTCGTGTCCGGGGTGGCGCCACCCGCCAGCGCGTCGTGCACCGCGGTGTACGCGGGTTTGCGCTGGAAGTTCTCGTCCACCAGCAACGCGGCACCTTCGCCGGGGAACGTGCTCGGGACCCACGAGTACTTGTCGGTGTAGCCCCACGTCGTGATGCCGACGCACCGGGCCACCGCGAGGCACGCGTTCGTCACGTTCCGGTAGTACGTGGCCTGCGTGGCCAGCTTCGTGCTGTCCGCGGGCAGTTGCATGCGGACGTCCAGCTCCGTGACCGCCACGTCCAGGCCCAGCGCCGCGAACCGTTGCAGGTTCTGCCGCATCTGGTTCGGGAAGCCGTACTGGATGGCCAGGTGTGCCTGGAAGCCCACGCCGTCGATCGGGACGCCCTGGGTCAGGAGATCCTGCACGAGGCGGTACATGCCGTCGCTCTTCGCGCCAAGGCCGTCGGTGTTGTAGTCGTTGATGTACAGCTTCACGTCCGGGTCGGCCGCGCGGGCCGCCCGGAACGCGTCCGCGATGTAGCTCGGACCCAGTTTCTGGTACCAGAAGGAGTTGCGGAACGTGCCGTCCTCGTTCAGCGGCTCGTTCACGACGTCCCACGCGTACAGGTCGCCGCGGTAGTGGGTCACCACGTTCTGGATGTGGTTCTGCAGCGCGGCGCGCAGGGCCGTCGCGTCCAGGTTCTGCACCCAGCCCGGGGTCTGGTTGTGCCACACCAGGGTGTGGCCGCGGACGGTCTGGCCGTTCTGCTGTGCCAGGGCCACGATCTCGTCGCCGCGCGAGTAGGTGAACTGGCCCGGGTTCGGCTCGGTCGAGTCCCACTTCATCGCGTTGCCGGGGGTCAGCTGGCTGAACTCGGCGGCGATGTGCGGGCGGTAGGCCGTGTCGGTGATCTCGTTGTTGTCGACGGCGTCGCCGAAGTACTTGCCGTGCGCGGCGGCGTGTTCGGCCAGCGAGCCGGACGCCTGTGCGGGGGTGACCGCGACCAGCGTGCCCGCCGCGGCGGCGAGCAGGCTGGTCACGGCCGCGAGTGCCTTCCTCACGTCAGCTCCTGGTCGTGCAGGGGTTGTCGTTGACGGTGAACCCGGCCGGGGACGGGTTGGACCCGCTCCACGAGCCGTTGAACCCGATGCGCACCGACCCGCCCGGTGCGATCGAGGCGTTGTAGTCGAGGTTGGCCGCGGTGACGTTCGCGCCGTCCTGGGCCCAGGTCGCGCCCCACCCGCTGGTCACGCGCTGGCCCGCCGGGAACGCGAACGCCAGCCGCCACGAGCTCAGCGGCGCGGTGCTCGTGTTGGCGACCGTCACCGTTCCGGTGAAGCCACCCGGCCACTGGCTGACGCCGTACGTGACCTCGCACGTGCCCACCGGATCGGGATCGGGATCAGGATCGGGATCCGGGTCGGGGTCGGGTTCCGTCGAGCCCACGGGGTCGGCGTACAGGATGCCGCGGCCGTTCGTGCCGAGGTAGACGCGGCCGTAGATCCGGGGATCGCCCGTGATCGCGTCGCCCGCGTTGCCGTACTGGTGCTGGTCGTCGTTGATGCGCACCCACGTGACACCGTTGTCGTTGGACCGGTGCACGCCGGTGACGCCGTCGATCGTGGCCATCGCGTACAGGGCCGGGTTCGTCCGGCCCGGGGCCGCCTTGCCGAAGCCGACGCTGACCGCCTTGGACACAGTGGACAGTTTGGTGAACGACGCGCCCGAGTCGGTCGAGTGGAACAGGCCGGTCTCCCCGGCGAGCCAGATGTCGCCCTCCTTGCCGGTCAGCGCCTTGAACTTCGCCGTGGCCGGCAGGCCGGTCGCCGCGGTCTGCGTGAACGTGGCGCCGCCGTTGGTGCTCACGTAGAACCGGCCGCCCGAGAACCCGTAGAACTTGCTCGCGTTCACCCGGTCGGACTCCACGACCACCTCCGCCGGCAGGCCCTGTGCCTGCGTCCACGAGTTGCCGAAACCGACCGAGTAGTGCACCGGCTGGCCCTTCGGCGCCCACACGAACCGGCTGCCGTCGGCGGCGGCCGCGACCGTGCCGCCCTCGTTGACGCCGCCGGGTTCGGTGCCCTGGAACCAGTTCGCGCCACCGTCGGTGGAGAACGCGACATGGCTGTCGTTCGGGCGGTCCGCGTCGGTGAAGTTGCCAGCGCGCACCATCACGGCCGGGTTGTTCTCCGCGTAGTCGAGGCTGGTGGTCGACGTGAACACCGGTTGGGTGAACATCCGCGACGGCACCGTGGTGAGGCTGTTGTGCCGGAAGCCGCCGATGTCACCGAGCCCGGACACCAGCGGCGCCCCGGTCGGCGGGCTGATCAGGTCGAGTACCGCGGTCTCCTCGAGGCCCGCCGCCATCGGCCGGATCGTGAACTGCGTGCCGTTGTCCCAGTTGGTCAGGTCGGTGGTGCCGTAGATCGTCGCCCCGGTGCCGTACATCATCCGGTTGGAGTCGAACGGGTCGATCTCCAGCGACTCGGTCATCCAGCCGAGTTTCGGTGTCACCTCGGGTGGTTGCGGGTTGGTGCCGAAGTCCAGCCACGGCGACGACGAGATGTCCATCGTGTACCGGAAGCTGCGGTTCGGGTACGACGTCCAGTCCCAGACTCGGGTCCACGTCGCGCCACCGTCGGTGCTGCGGAAGAAGATGACGTCCGGCCACCAGGAGATCTGCGTGGCCACCATGATCGTGCCCGGGTTCTGCCGGTCGATCGTGAGACCCGAGTAGCCGAAGTAGTCGTCGCCGCTGCTCGACGGGACCGGGCTGATCTGCGTCCACGCGCCGGTCGTGGTGCTGTACTTCCACACGTCGCCCTTGGCGCCGTCGTACGGGCCGCCGGTGTCGCTCGTCGCGATGTACAGCACGTGGTTGACCGGGTCGAGCACGCCCTTGTGCGCCAGGTATCCCGTCGGCTGGCCAGCGACCCGCTCCCAGCTGGTGCCGCCGTTCACCGACCGGTAGACGGTGTTCTCCTTGTCCGCGACACCGACGTAGATGCCCTGCGTGGCGCTGCCCGCCGTGCCCGTCGACTTGTCGAACGTCACCCACACGACACCCGGCCGGTGGGACAGGTAACCGTTGGGGTCACCGGGGTCCTGCGCGTAGTTGCCGACGTTCGGGAAGTTCGCGACCTTCGCCCACGTGACGCCGTAGTCCGTGCTGCGCCACAGCCCGTTGCCGTCCGGCGCGCCGAAGTAGACGACGCTGTCGCGGTTCGGGTCGACGGCGAGCCGCTCCCCCATGCCGCGGCCCGGCATGTTGCCGCCGAGCTTGAACGGCAGGGCCGTGGCCTGCCAGGTGGCGCCCTTGTCGGTGGATCGCAGGATGGCGCCGTTGTTGGGATCCCAGCTGTTGGTGTACATGCCGACCGCCGCGTACACGCGGTTGGTCTGGACGGGGTCGGTGGCGATGCTGTGCACGCCGTTCCAGCCCCAGCGGTCCCAGCCGACCCAGTCCAGCAGCGGGACCCACCGGCCCGTGGACTGGTTCCACCGGTACGCGCCACCGATGTCGGTGCGCGCGTAGATCAGGTTGCGTTCGGTCTGGTTGAAGACGATCGAGGGCACGAAGCCGCCGCCCGCGATCTCCACGTTGCGCCAGTTGTAGGCCTCGGCCGGAGCGGCCGAAGCGGTGGTGGGGGACGCGGCGCCACCGGTGACCGCCAGGGAGGCGGCCACCAGCGCTCCGGTCAGGAAGTGGACGAGTTTCACCCGCATGATTCCGTCCTTATGCGATTGTGCAGGCCTGTCCGTTGACCGTGAAGGCCGACGGCCGCGCGTTGCTGCCGCTGTAGCTCGCGTTGAACCCGATCCCGGTGGCCGACTGCCCGGCCGCGATGACACGGTTGTGGTCCGCGTTCGCCGCCGTGACCGTCGCGCCGCTCTGTGTCCAGTTGGCGGTCCAGCCGTTGGTGATGCGCTGGTTGCCCGCGAACGTGAACGAGAGGGACCAGCCGCTGATCGCGGAGGTGCTGGTGTTCGCGATCGACACCGACGCGGTGAAGCCGGTACCCCAGTCGTTGACGCCGTAGGTGACCCGGCAGGACGCACCGGGTTCGGGGTCCGGGTCCGGTCCGGTGCCGCCGTCCGGTGCGATGAGGTACGGGTTCAGGTAGGCCTGTTTGGTGGTGTTGACCGTGGTCCAGTCGTCGTGGAGGATCCCGCCGGTGTCGCCGGAGTTCGGGTTCCACGACCAGAAGGTGAAGCTGATCGCGTCGGTGCCGGTGCCGAGGTAGGCCATCAGCGTCCGCAGCCACGTCTGGTCACGCGAGTCTGCGAGGGTGGTGCCGAACTCACCGAGCAGCACCGGGGCCACGTTGTTCTTGAACAGGTAGCCCCAGTTCTTGTCCCAGATCGCCGCCATGTTGTTGGGGAAGCTGGGGTCGGAGAACCAGTCCTGCGGGAACACCGAGGTCGCGTAGTCGTGTGCCGAGTAGACGAGCCGGTTCGCCACGTTCAGGCGGACGGGTGCGGTCGCGGCGCCCTGCAGGTTGCCGCCCCACCAGTAGCCGTCGCCCTGGTACTCGCTGACGCCCTCGACGACGATCAGCCAGTTCGGGTTCACCGCGAGGATCGCGTTGCCCGCGCGTTCTGCCGCCAGCCGCCAGTCGGTGGCGGTGTCGCCACTCCCCCAGTTCGCGCCGCCACCGCCCTGGATGCCGTGCGGTTCGTTGTGCAGGTCGGCGCCGATCACCGTGGTGTTGCCGAGGTAGCGCTGCGCGAGCATGCGCCAGTCGCTGATCCAGCGGCTCTCCGGGTAGGCGCTCGTGTACCAGAGCGCGGACTGCGCACCGGAGTCCGGCCGGTGCCGGTCCAGCAGCACCTTCATGCCGATCTGCCCGGCGTAGGCGATGATCTTGTCCATGATCTGGACGCCGTTCAGGCCCTGCAGGTCGGGGTTGAGGTCGTAGCGGATGCTGTTCGGGGCGCTGCCGGAGTCGAAGAGCTGGCTGGAGAACGGGAGCCGGAGCGTGTTGTACTTCAGGCTCTTCATCTGGTCGAGCATGTCCTTGTAGCCGCGGGACCACAGGCCGTGCGGCGCGTAGTTCGCCGTCTCCAGGCCGAACCAGTTGATCCCGGTCATCCGCACGGGCTGGTTGTTCGCGTCGAGCAGCTGCCTGCCGTTGGTGTGCCAGTAGCCGGCACCCGCCGCCGCGGCGGGCGCCGTGTGGACGAACGGCACGAGCAAAGCCAGTAACAGCGCGGGAATCAGGGATAACGCGACGTTGCGTCGTCTCATCGGGGTGTCCTCGTGGTGCGCAGGGTCCGGGTGCCGCCTCCGCGGGAGTGGACGCGGAGGCGGCACCCGGGGTCGGGATCAGCCCGTCACAGCGGCGGGTAGGCGTTCCGCATCAGTTCCTGGAACTGCGAGGAGAACCAGTGCCCGGACAGCGGCGCGTTGCCGAGCGCACCGGACATGTTGTTGTTGTTGCGCGGGTTGCCGGTGTACGTCGGGTCGCACATCCGGTCGAAGCCCTTGCCCTCGTCGTTGTCGATCGCCGTGCTGGAACCGTCGGACTCACCCGGCGGCTTGATCCATACGTAGGCGTCGATGCCCGGCTCGGGCGCCGCCTTCGGCCGCTCGCCCAGCCCGGCACCGGACTGGTTGCACCAGTTGCCGAGGTGGATGCGGCGGTCGATGCGCGACTCGTTCATGAAGGTGATCGGATCGGTCGACGTGCTCGCCTGCGTGGGCCGCGCGGAGCCGCCCCACCCGTTGCGCGAGGTGTCGATCAGCATGCCGATGTTCGAGTCGAAGCACTGGGAGTCGGCCTGCTGGCGGAACGCCTGCGCGAAGCCCAGTTCGTCGACATACCGGTTCCAGTCGACCCAGCCGCCTGCCACCTCGCGCAACGGTCTGCCGCCCACCACCGTGTTCGCGGTGAAGAACGTCTCCTTGAGCGCGCTGTAGTTGGCGGTGTTGGCGATGAAGCCCTGCACGTTGCCCGGGCTCGCGCCGGACGCACTCGCCGCCTGGCACATCAGCTGCACCGAGGCGTTGAAGTTGTCGTCCCACCCGATCCAGCCGTGGTGGCCCGCGTCGATGTAGTTGTAGACGTTGGGCACCGCGCCGAGCTTGGCCAGCGCGTAGCCGACGCCGTTGACGTAGTTGCCGTTCGCCTTCATCGTGTCGCACTGCGGGGTCGCCGTCGGTCGAGGCGACACGTTGGTGACGAGGTTGGGCAGCGAGTCGATCTCGATGACCGTGACGATCCGCAGGTTCGCGTACGCCGACCGGCCGAGGATCGCCGCGATCGGGTCGATGTACTCGGTCTTGTACCGGTTGAGCTCGGTCGGTCCCAGCTCACCGTTGGAGGCCAGCGCCGCGCAGTCGCGACCGGGCAGGTTGTAGATGACGACCTGGAACACCAGCGGTTGTCCCGCGGCCTGGCGCACGGCCTCGTCGAGGTGTGCGGCAAGTCCACGCGCGCCGGTCGTGCCGTTGATGGCCGCGATGCGGTCCATCCAGACGCCGGTCGGCTGGTTCGCGATGCGGCTGCCACCGGACTCGGCGGCGGCCCGTGCGGACCAGTCCGGGTTCACGTAGACCTTGGCGCCGACGTACGGGTTGTCGACGCGGTCACCCGGGTCCGGGTCGGGATCGGGGTCCGGGTCCGGGTCGGGGTCCGTGGTGCCGGTGCAGGTGGTGCCGTTCAGCGAGAACGTGGTCGGGGCGGTGTTGGTGCCCGAGTAGGTGCCGTTGAACCCGATCTCGGTCGTGCCGCCAGTGGCCAGGGAGCCGTTCCAGCCGAGGTTGGTCGCGGTGACCTGCTGGCCGGACTGCGACCAGTTGGCACTCCAGCCAGGCGTGGTGACCTTCTGGTTCCCCGCGTAGGCGAACCGCAGCGACCACCCGTTGACCGGGTCGCCGAGGTTGTTGATCCGGACTGTCGCGGTGAAGCCCCCGCCCCAGTCGTTCACGGTGTAGTCCACGCGACAGCCCACTGCCGCCCCTGCGGGCTGGGCACTCAGTGTTATGAGGGACGTGAGTAGGGCCGACACGACCGCCAAGTAGGCGGCCGCACGCCTCCGCGTCCCGGTGTTGGGTCTCAATGTCATCCGGATCCTCCGCTCAACGCCGAGCGCATTTCTGGGAGCGCTCCCAGTTTTTCGGAGTCTAGCTGTGTTAACAGGACGTGTACAGAGGCTCACTCTTGATGAACTGTTCAGTTGGATGTTCAGTGATGGGGCTGTTTTCCAGGCATGAAGGGGGCACCCAGGGACCAGACGAGGTTCTTGGGGGTGACGCAGACGCAACTTTCGACTGGGAGCGCTCCCAAGATCGTTGTGGCCGCTGGTGTGCGAGCAGGCCCGTCGCGGGACGGCGGGTGATGCCACCAAGCCGCGGCCGGGGTGGCGCCGAACTACCGTTGTGGCAGTGACTCGGGAGGTACTCGGACGTTGGCTCGACACCGGGCTTGACCGCTCCGTGGTCGGGGGTTACCCGCGGTTCGGGCTCGCGGTGCGGCGGCGGTTGCCCGGCTGGCCCGCGGATCCGGAGCCCGGGGCCCTTGCCGGGCGGACCGTGGTCGTGACCGGTGCCAGTTCCGGGCTCGGTGTCGCCACCGCCGCCGCGTTCGCGGACCTCGGGGCCGTTGTGCGGCTCGTCGTGCGGGACGTCGCCAAGGGCGAGCGGGTTGCCGCACGAATCGGCGGGGACGTGCGCGTCGCCCGGTGCGATGTGTCCGATGTGGACGACGTGCGGAGATTCGCCGAGTCCATCGGGGCGGTGGATGTGCTGGTGCACAACGCGGGCGCGCTGCCCGCCGCACGGAGCACCACGCCGCAGGGGCACGAGGTCGCGCTCGCCACCCACGTGCTCGGACCACTGCTCATGACCGAGCTGCTCCAGCCCCTCGAGCGCGTGATCTTCGTGTCGTCCGGGGGGATGTACGCCAAGAAGCTACCCCTCGACGACCCCGAGTACACCCGCGGCGAGTATCGCGGAGCCGCTGCCTACGCCCGTACCAAACGGATCCAGGTCGCGCTCGTTCCACATCTCGCCGAGCGGTGGCCCGGCACGACCGTCGCCGGTATGCATCCCGGGTGGGCCGACACGCCCGGGATTGCCGGGTCGTTGCCCGGGTTTCACCGGCTGACCAAGCCATTCCTGCGGGATGCCCGTCAAGGGGCCGACACGACCGTGTGGCTCGGGGCGGTGCGGCCCGCGCCCGCTTCCGGACTGTTCTGGCACGATCGCCGGGCGCGGAGTCCGCATCTCGTACCGTGGACGCGGCACAGTGACGCCGACAGCCGGGCGATGCTCGACTGGTGCGTTGCGGCGGTCGGGCTCTAGCCGCTCTGCTCGGCGGGTTGTCCTCGGCGGGTGTTGTCCTCGCCGGACGGGCCTCCTCGCCGGAGGGGCAGGTCTCCGGGATGGCCTCGGGTTGGCAACGGGGTTGGCTCGGCAGGGACTCTTTTCAGTGGTCTGTCTGGGCTTGCGCCCGCCTTCTCGTCGTGGGAGTGTCGCTAGCTGCTGTGCGTTGCCGTGCTGCGGTAGTCCGTGTACGTGTACGGGTTGTCCAGCACCTTGGTTTCCGGGACGTCCGGGTTCATGCCCTTGACCCACGCCTCCTCGCCCATCGTGGTGCGTAGGTGGTCCACTGTGGACTCGACCGACCGGCGGGCCGCGCGCAGGTCGATGTCGACCAGTTTGTGGTTCTGCTTCACCACCCGGCCGTTCACCAGCACCGTGTGCACGTCGCCGCGCTGGGACTGGAATGCCACGTGGCCGTACGGGTTCAGCAGCGGGAAGGACACCGGGGAGTCGTCGTTCTTGATCAGGACCACGTCCGCCTTCTGGCCTGCCGCCAGGCTGCCCAGGTCGGTCCTGCCCAGCGTGCGGGCACCGCCTCGGGTCGCCCACTCGACCACCTGGTCGGCGCGGAGCGCGCAGTGGGTGACCGTCTCGTTCTGGGCGTGGGCCGCCAGGTGTTCGCGGGAGCGGTCGGCGCCGAGGGTGGTGCGCATGGCCGAGAACAGGTCACCGCTCCACCACACGCTCGTGTCCATGGACAGGGAGACCGGGATGTCGTGCGCGCGGATCGCCCACGTGGGTGGGTAGCCCTGGCCCGCGCTCTGCTCGCTTTCCGTCGACACGGAGATCGAGCCGCCGGTCGCCGCGATGCGGTGGTACGAGTCCGCGGACAGGGACGCCGCGTGCACGTAGATGGTCTGGTCGGTCATGAAGCCGTGGTCGTGCATCAGGCGGATGCCGTCGTCGCTCGTCGCGCCCCAGACGCCGGCGTGCGTGGTCACCGCGACGCCGAGGTCCCGTGCGACCTCGAAGGCCGGTTTCTCCGGGAAGGCCGGGTCGCCGGTCACGTCGAAGGCCATCTGGAAGCCCAGGAGGTCGTCGCCGGTGATGCGGCGGTTCACGAAGTCGCGGAACTCCGGTGCGCCCGACCACTGCGCCGGGGGCTGCTGGATGTTGCCGTACGCCAGGATGTGCCTGCCGGGGATCGCCTCGAGTGCGTCCGCCGCGGCGTCGGCGTGGTCGGTGGTCTGCAGGCCGTGCGACCAGTCGACGACCGTCGTCACCCCGGCGTCGATTGCCTCGATCGCCGCGAGGGTGTTGCCCGCGTGGATGTCCTCCGGGCGGAAGAGCCTGCCGTGGTCGAGGTAGTACCAGACGAAGTACTGGGTCAGCGTCCAGTCGGCGCCGTACCCGCGCATGGCGGTCTGCCACATGTGCCGGTGGGTGTCGATCATGCCGGGCATCACGATGCCGTCGGTCGCGTCGATCTCGAGTGCGCCCTCCGGGGCGACCAGGTCCTTGCCGAGCGCCGCCACGCGGTCGTCGACCACCAGTACGTCCGTGTTCGCCAGCACCGAGCGGGTCTCGTCCATCGGCAGGACGGTGCCGCCGCGCAGGAGCACGGCGCTGTACTCGTTCATCGGTGAACTCCTTGTCGGACACTTGTCCGTATGGCGGCCGATTCTGGGGGTTACTCTGATCCCGCACCGCAGCGAAGTCAATGCCCGTCACCGTGAGGAGCCGCCATGCCGCGCGAAGGCACCGGACCGGACTTCATCGAGGCGCTCGCGCGCGGGCTCGAGGTCATCACCGCGTTCGAGCCGGGCAGGCCCGCGATGACGCTGGCCGAGGTGGCCGCGGCGACGGGCCTGGCGCGGCCGACCGCGCGGCGGATCCTGCTCACGCTCGGTGAGCTGGGGTACGTGCGCGCCGAGGGGCCCGGGTTCACGCTGACGCCGAGGGTGCTCGACCTGGGCGTGGCGTACGTGCGGTCGCAGGGGCTGTGGGACATCGCGCGGCCGCACATGGAGGCGCTGTCCGCGGCGACGGGCGAGTCGTGTTCGGTGGCGCAGCTCGACGGGTCGGACATCGTGTACGTGGCGCGGGTGGCGGTACCGAAGATCGTGGCGCTCGCGGTGCAGGTCGGGACGCGGTTCCCGGCGCTGCAGACGTCACTGGGCAAGGTGCTGCTGGCCGCGCTGGACCCCACCGAGGCCGACGCGGTGCTGGCCGAGCCGACGCGGTCGGGGCTGACGCCGAGGTGGCAGCCTTCGCGCGCGGAGCGGGACGCGGCGCTGCGGGAGGTGCGGGCGCGGGGGTGGGCGCTGACGGATCAGCAGCTCGCGCTGGGCATCCGGTCGGTGGCGGCGCCGCTGCGGGATGGTCACGGGCGGGTGGTCGGCGCGTTGAACGTGAACACGCATGCGGCGGAGACGACCGTGGACGAGCTGCTCGGGCATCACCTGCCGTTGTTGCTGACGGCGGCGAGTGACATCAGCGCGGACTTCGCACGACTGGCGACCGTTCCGCACGTGACTCGCACGGCAGCCTCGTGACCGGGACTTGACAGTGCGGACCGGCCGGCCAAGACTGCGGACAGATGTCCGCGATACGGACGGAGGCTTATGGACGGGCCGCTCGACGGTGTACTGGTAGCCGACTTCTCCCGGATTCTCGCCGGGCCCTACGCCACGATGCTGCTGGCGGACATGGGCGCGGAGGTGATCAAGGTCGAGGGGCCGAAGGGCGACGACACCCGTACCTGGATGCCGCCGGTGCGGGACGGTGTGTCGACCTACTACCTCGGCATCAACCGGGGGAAGCGGTCGATCGCGCTCGATCTCCGGGATGACGGGGACGCCGGGGCCGCGCGGGAGCTCGCGCGGCGTGCCGACGTGCTCATCGAGAACTTCAAGCCCGGTGGCATGGAGCGGTTCGGGCTCGGCTACGACGACGTTCGCGCCGCCAATCCCGGCATCGTCTACGCGTCGATCACCGGGTTCGGCTCCGGGGCCGGCGCGCACGTACCGGGATACGACCTCATGGTCCAGGCGATCTCGGGCCTCATGAGCCTCACCGGCGAGCCCGACGGGCCGCCCTACCGGGCCGGGATCTCCGTGTTCGACGTCATGGCCGGCAACCACGCCGTCATCGGGATCCTCGCCGCGCTGCGGCACCGCGAAGCCACCGGTGAGGGCCAGAAGGTCGAGGTGAACCTCCTGTCCTCGGCGCTCACCGGCCTCGTCAACCACAGCTCGGCCTACGCCGCGGGCGATGTCGTGCCGTACCGGATGGGCAACGCGCACCCGAGTGTCTT
Source organism: Actinophytocola algeriensis (assembly GCF_014203735.1). Classification (GTDB taxonomy): domain Bacteria; phylum Actinomycetota; class Actinomycetes; order Mycobacteriales; family Pseudonocardiaceae; genus Actinophytocola; species Actinophytocola algeriensis. The sequence continues at coordinate 19,631 of NZ_JACHJQ010000007.1, forward strand.
CCCCTATGAACCGCTGCCCACCGCGGACAACGACCTGATCGTGTCCGCCGCCAACGACGGGCAGTTCCGGAAGCTCTGCGAGGTGCTGGGCATCCCGGGGGTCGCCGACGACCCGCGGTTCGCGCGCAACGCCGACCGCACCGCCAACCGGGAGGAGCTGCGGCCCGTGCTGGTCGAGCGGCTCGCCACGAAGGGCGCGGTCGAGTGGTTCGACCTGCTCGTCGCGGCGGGCGTGCCGTGTGGGCCGATCAACACGATCGACGGCGGGTTCGCGATGGCCGAGCGGTTCGAGCTGGACCCGGTCGTGACGGTCGGCGAAGGCGACCGGGCGGTGCCCACCACCCGGCACCCGATCCGGTTCTCCGCCACACCGGTCGGGTACGCGCTGCCGCCGCCCGAGCTGGACGAGCACGGCGCCGAGATCCGGAAGTGGCTGGGGGACAAGGATGCCTGAGTACCCGACCGCACTCGGCGCATCCACCCGCGACACCATCACCCTGCTGGGGCACGACCTCGCCCGGGACGTGATGGGGCAGGTCGGCTTCGGCGAGCTGGCGTTCTGGCTCGCCACCCAGCGGCGGCCGTCGACGGGCGAGACCCGGGTGTTCGAGGCCGTGCTGGCGGCACTCGCGGACCACGGTTTCACGCCGACGGCCATCACCGCGCGACTGACGTACCTGTCCGCGCCGGAGTCCGTGCAGGGCGCGCTCGCGGCCGGGCTGCTGGGCGGCGGCTCGCGGTTCCTGGGCGTCACGGAGGACTGCGGCCGGTTCCTGCACGAGCAACTCGCCGGGCGGCAGCTTCCGGCCGACGACGGCGGCTGGGACGCGATCGCGCTGGAAGTCGTTGCCGCGCAACGGGAAGCGAAGCGGTTCGTGCCCGGGCTCGGGCACCACGTGCACAAGGACGGCGACCCGCGCACGCCCCGGCTGTTCGAGATCGCCCGCGAGGAAGGCCTCGAGGGCCCGCACCTGAGGCTGTTCGCCGCGATCGGGCGGGTGCACCCCCAGGTCCTCGGGAAGACGTTGCCGCTCAACGGGGCCGGGGTGTGCGGGGCCGCGCTCGCCGACCTCGGGCTGCCCATGGAACTGCTGCGCGGCTTCGCGTTGCTGGCGCGGACCGCCGGGCTGATCGGTCAGCTCGCCGAGGAGCTGCGCGACCCGGTCGCCAACGACATCTTCCTGTCCGTCGACTTCAACAACGTCTCCGTTCCACCGTCGCCTTACGGAGGTCACGATGGCTGAGCTGGTCGCGGTGATCGCGTCCACCCACCACCCGTTCTACCACCGCGCCAGCACCGCCACCGGAGAGGACCGGCCGCCGTTCGCGGACGAGTGGGTGCGCAAGGTCGAGGCGTTCCGGGAGACGCTGACCAAGGCGCGGCCGGACGTGCTGGTGATGGTCGGCTCGGACCACTTCCACCAGCTGTGGCTGGACAACATGCCGCAGTTCCTCGTCGGCAAGGCGCCCTTCTACGACGCCAACTGGTACAACGAGGAACGCGAGTTCGGCCTGCCGCGCATGGTGATGAAGGGCCAGGAGGACCTCTCCGACTACGTGCTGCGCGAAGGGCTCGACGCGGGCTTCGACCTCGCGTTCTCCAACGAGCTGCGGATCGACCACTCGATCACGTGCCCGATCATCACGCTGCGGCCGCAGAACGACCTGCCGATCGTGCCCATCTACACCAACATCTTCGCGCCCCCGCTGCCGCGGCCGAAACGGTTCGTCCAACTGGGACAGACGATCCGGCAGCTGGTCGAGTCGTGGCCGTCGGACCAGCGGGTCGCGGTGATCGGCACCGGGCACCTGTCGCTGGAGCTGGGCGGGCCGCGGCAGTTCGGGCCACACGGACCGGACCCGGAGTTCGACCGCAAGGCCGTCGAGTGGATCTCCACCGGCGACATCGAGGGCTGCTGCGGGAACGTGACGCTCGACTCGCTGCACCTGCCGGGCAACGCCACGCACGGGTTCATGGACTTCATGCTGATGATGGGTGTCGCCGGCGAGGGCCAGAAGGCGGACTACGTCGACACCTACGACCTCTTCCACACGATGGAGGCGTACTTCACCTGGTACCCGAAGGGAGCGCCCGCATGAGCAGGTACCTGCTGAACAAGTTCCTGTTCACCGTGGACCGCGACCCGGACCTGGTCGAGCGGTACCGCGACGATCCGCAGGGGACCGTCGCGTGGTGGGAGGCCAACGAGGCCAACCGGATCCTCGCCTGCCACATCGGCGAGTCCTCGACGTGGCTCGCGTTCGCCGACGACGAGCGCGCCGCGCTGGCCGGGCACGACTACCCGGCGCTGTTCGCACTCGGCGCGCACCCGTTCCTCACGCTCACGCTGTTCATCGCGATGTTCGAACGCGACAACAGCGAACCGCTCGAGTTCCAGAAGGAGTACGCGCGCAAGCTGGCCCACATGTCGCTCCCCTACCCGGACATCGCGACATGAGCTGGGCGCTCTCGCTGCACTCCCCCGGCGAACCGCCCGCGCTCGTCGAGTGGGCCCCGCCCGCGTCGGGCCCGGACGAGGTGCTGGTCGAGGTGACGGCCGCGCCGATCACCCCGCTCGACCTGTTGTGCGCGTCGGGCACGTCGTACTTCGGGGTGCCCGCGACGCCGTACGTACCCGGCGTCCAGGGTGTCGGCACGGTCGGCGGGCGCCCGGTGTGGTTCCCCACCAGTGCGGGCATGCGGCCCGGCGACGGGTCGATGGCGTCGGTGGTCGCGGTGCCCGAGGCCGAACTGGTGCCGCTGCCGGATGACGCCGACCCCGTGCTCGTGGCGGCGCTCGGGCTGTCGGCGGTGGCCGCGCACATGGCGCTGACGTGGCGCGGTGAGCTGGCCCATGGCGAGCAGGTGATCGTGCTCGGCGCGGGCGGGGTGGTCGGTCAGGCCGCGGTCCGGCTCGCGAAGGCCGCCGGTGCGCGGCGGGTCGTGGCGGCGGCGCGATCGGCGGCGGGCCGGGCACGAGCCGTGGCGGCCGGTGCGGACGCGGTGGTCGCGCTCGACACGTCCGATGTGGATGAACTGGCGACCCGGTTCACCGCCGCCGTCGACGGGCCTGCCGACCTGGTGCTGGACCCGGTGTTCGGGGTCCCCGCCGCCGCGGCGGCGCGGGTGCTGCGGGCCGGTGGCCGGCTGGTCAACCTGGGTGCCATGGCTGGTGAGACGAGCCCGATCACGTCCTCGCTGCTGCGCGGCAAGTCGTTGCGGCTGCTCGGTTACACGAACAACGAGCTGACCCGTGCGCAGCGCGCGGCGGCGATCACCATGGTCGCGGCGCGCGTGGCGGACGGCACGCTCCGCGTCGGCCATGACACGGTGCCGCCCGCGGACGCGCCGGGCGCGTGGGCCCGGTGCGTCCGCGGGCGACGCCGATCTCAGAACAGTGGTGGTGCCGTAGGGTCAGCGCACTGCCTTGCGCCGCGAGCCCGTGATGGCCTCCGCGGCACCGATCAGCAGCACCGCGGCGATCACGGCCAGGACGAAGCCGAGGACGTTCAGCTCCCAGATGTCGCCAGTGCCCAACAATGCCGCGATCGAGCCGCCGATGATCGAGCCGACCAGTCCCAGCAGCAGCGTGGCGATGATGCCGAGGTTCTGCTTGCCGGGCTTGATCAGGCGCGCGAGCGCGCCGATGATGAGGCCGGCGACGATGAAGCCGATCATGTCTAACCTCCGGTGTTCGTCAGCATGGCGCGCACGTCGGCCGCCACCAAAGCAGTACCCGGTTCCACTGTCGCACAAACGACGCGGGGAGGCCCCCGATGCGGGTGGTTACGCGAAACGTGCGGCACGACGCGGGTGATCCGCGGCGTACTGACCTGCTCAACCACGAACTGCGCGCGCTCAGGCCGGACCTGCTGGCGCTGCAGGAGGTCCGCCACCCGGAGCAGCTGAATCGGCTGCTCGCGCGCACCCGGTTGCGCCATGTGACACACCAGGCCGACGTGCTGCGTGACCAGCCGCCAGAGGCAGCCCGGTTCGGCGGCACCGCGATCGCCACCAGGCGGCCGCACCGCGTGGTCGACGTCGTCGAGCGGCGGATCGACGGGTTCCACTACTGGACCCTCGCCGTCCGGGTCGACGACCTCCTGTTCGTCACCCTCACCACACCGTGGCAGCCCGAAGCGGCGAACGTGCGCCACCTGCAGGCGCAGGAGGTCACGCTCCGGTACGGCGGGCTGCTGCCGCTGATCGTGGCCGGGGACCTCAACGCGCCGCCGGACGAGGCGGGGGTGCGGCACCTGAGCGCGCACCTCCAGGACGCGTGGGCGGTCGCGGGCACCGGCGGCGGCATCACCTGGTCGGCCGACAACCCGCTGGCGGCGGAGGAGATCGCACGGCTCGACGGCACGCCCGGCCGGATCGACTACGTGTTCGCCGGGCCCGGCTTCCGGGTGCGCTCGGCGCGCCTGACCGGCGAGCACGCCGTCGACGGGGTGTGGCTCTCCGACCACGCCGGTGTGGTCGCCGACCTGACCGCGACCGGTTAGGCTCGCGTGCGGGGAAGGAGTCCACTGTGGATGGTGTGCCCGCGCCGGTGCCGCCCATGCTGGCGGTCGAGGGACCGCTGCCGGTCGGCAGCGGGTGGGCGTACGAGACCAAGTGGGACGGGTTCCGCTGCTGCATGCGCGTCGGCCCGGACGGCAGGACGAAGCTGACGAGCAGGCTCGGCAACGAGATCACCGGCGTCTACCCCGACCTGCACGGGGTGCTCGCCGACGCGACCGGGGGCCTGCCCGCGGTGTTCGACGGTGAACTGGTGGTGCTCGCACCGAACGGCAGACCCGACTTCCAGCTCATGCAGTCCCGCCACCAGCGCGGCCCCACCGCGGAACTGCTGCGCACGGCACCGGTCACGTACATCGTGTTCGACCTGCTGCGGCTGGGCGCCGAGGTGCTGCTGACCGCGCCGTACACGCGCAGGCGCGACCTGCTCGCCGACCTGCCCGTGTCGAACAGCCACGTCGCGGTCCCCCGCCACTTCACCGCCGACGACATCGACCCCAACGAGCTGCTGTCGATCGTCGAGGAGCAGGGCCTCGAGGGCCTGGTCGCGAAACGGCTCGAGTCGCGGTACCACCCGGGGCAGCGCAGCCGCGACTGGCTCAAGCGGCCGCTGATCAAGACGCAGGAGGTGGTGGTCGGCGGGTGGCGGCCGGGCAAGGGCAACCGGGACAACCGGGTCGGTGCGCTGCTGCTCGGCGGGCACGACCAGGACGGGCACCTGATGTACATCGGTGACGTGGGGACCGGGTTCACCGAACGGGCGCTGGACGAGATGCTGAACCTGCTGATCCCGCTTACCCGGGCGGACAGCCCGTTCCACAACGAGGTCCCGCCCGACCGCCGCCGCGGCGCCCGCTGGGTGACGCCGACGCTCGTCGGGCAGGTCGTGTACCGCCAGTTCACCTCCGACGGGCGGCTGCGCCACACCGCGTGGCGCGGCCTGCGCCACGACGTCCTCCCCGACCAGGTCACCACGCCCCGGTAACGCGACCGGCCGCCGCGCCCAAGTACAGGCAAAGGGGAACGGAGGCACGGGTGGCCGAGGAAACACGGGATCTGTCCGGGATCGGACGGGATCCGGACCTGTTCGAGGCGTTCTACCGGCAGCACATCGAGGCGGTGCAACGGTTCGTGGCCCGCCGGGTCGCGGACCCGCACCTCGTCGCGGACCTGACCGCGGAGGTGTTCCTCGCGGTGGTCAGGTCGGCGCACACGTACCGGGCGGACCGCGGCAGCGTCGTCGGCTGGCTGTACGGGGTCGCCCACAACGTGGTGTCCGCCGAGCGGCGGCGCCGGGCGCGGGAACACCGGGCGCACGAGCGGGTCGCCGGGCGGCGCGAGCTGACCGGCGAGGACGTGGCCCGCATCGAGGACCGGGTCGACGCCGAGGCGCGGGCCCGGCAGCTCGGCGCCGCCATGGACCAGCTCGGCAGGGGTGAACGCGCGGTCCTCGAGCTGGTCGCGCTGGACGGCCTGACCGTCACGGACGCCGCGCACGCGCTCCACATCAAGCCGGTCACCGCGCGGGTGCGCCTGCACCGGGCCACACGCGCGCTGCGCGACCACCTCGTACCACCCGCCGTCACCGAACTCACCATCGCACCGGAGGTCATGCCATGAAACTGGGGCACTTCGAGGAGAACCTGCTGGCCGAGCTGCGGGAGATCGTGGCGGAACAAGCAGTAGCGGAACAGGCGGTAGCGGAACGAGCGGTAGCACCGCGGCCGAGCCGGCCACGCAGGCGGCTCGTGCTCGCCGCCGCCGGGGCCGGGCTGGTCGCGGCCGGTCTCGTGGTCGGCATCCCGGCCGTGACCGGCGAGCACACACCCGCCGCCCACGCGGTCACGGGCAACGACGACGGCACGGTCACGATCACCGTCAACCGCCTCGAGGACCCGGACGGGCTGGAACGCGAGCTGGCGGCGCACGGCATCACGGCCGACGTCTCCTTCGCGCCGCCCGGCAAGATGTGCCAGCCCTTCCCGGAGCGTTTCCCGCGGCTGGCCGACCAGCCGCACGAGGTCTTCGTCGGGTTGGACCGCCGCGGCGACGACCCGCTGACGGTGCTACCGGACGATCTCGAGGGCAAGACGCTGATCCTGGAAGGCAGGCTCACCCCGTGGGACAACGACCCGCGCAAGCAGTTCCTGTTCGTCCAGTACGCCGTGAGCGGCCCGGTGGCCCCCTGCGTGCTGGTCGACATATTCGAGTGACTACGGCTGAACGCGGGCGCGGTGGTTGGTGTGCTTGCGGACCGCGAAGTCGTAGGCGTCGGCCAGTAGGTCCTTCGTGGTCGCCAGCGTCGTGTCGGGGTTGATCACCGAGACCCAGTGCTGGTTGCCGTAGAACGGGTGGGGCATCAGCGTGTCCCGGGCCGTGTAGTCGGCGTCGCAGAGCAGGACACCCTGGGCATCGCGTTCGGTCGGCGCGGTGCCCAGGTGTGCGGTGTAGGTCGCTTTCGTCAGGCCGATGTTCAGGCGGTAGGCACCCGGGCGGCTCAGGTCCGAGACCGAGTCGTAGTCGTCCCCCGTCACGATCGTCGCGAACGGGAGCCAGCGGTCGGCCGGGAGGTCGCCGTCCGGGTCGTAGGTGACGAACGTGTCGCCGTTCGCCTCCTGCAGCTGGATTCCGGTGAAGGTCTCGCTGAGGTACCGCGTCATCTCTTCGGCGTTCATACCTTCAAGCGTCTCATTGAACTCCTTTGGTGGACTTTTCCACGCTCGTGCGCTGGAGAGGCCGGGAAAACCCTCAAATCGGAGTGGAACGCCTGCCGGACACGGGCGACCAGACCCGTGGCCGAGACCCGCTACTCCGGTCCGATCAGCACGCGGAGCGGGACGTCCGCCGCACTGGTCAGGACGCGTTCCGCGGCGGTGAAGGCGGCCGGGTCGGCGTTCGGGTGCGGGATCGCGACGCACCGCAGCCCCGCGGCCTTCGCGGCGGCGACCCCGTGGACGGTGTCCTCGAACGCCAGCGCGCGCTCGGCGGGAACCCCCAGCCGCTCCAGTGCCAGCAGGTACACACCCGGGTCCGGCTTGTGGGTGCCGGCCTCGTCGCCGCAGGCCAGCAGCTCGAAGCGGTCCAGGTAGCCGACGCGGGTGAGGTGGTCGACCACCCAGTCGCGGGGCGAACTGCTCGCCACCGCCAGCCGGATGCCCAGCTCACGGGCCTCGTCGAGCCAGCGGGCGATGCCGGCCGCCAGCTCCAGGGTGGCGTGCACCTCCCTGCGGTACGTGAGGCGGGTGTCGTGGGCCTCGTCCTGGTCGAACGCGGGACCGACGGCGGCGGCGAGCTTCGCGTACCGCTCGGCGATCACGTTCCCGCCGTGCTGCGCGAAGAACGTCGACACGTCCAGCTCCAGCCCGTACTCGCGCCACAGGTACTGCCACACCCGCAACGACGCCGTCTCGGTATCCATGAGCAGGCCGTCGAAGTCGAACACGAGCGCGTCGGTCCCCATGTTCGGCAGTATGCCGGGCACGACGGCCGGAAACTGGGAGAATGGCGTCCGTGCCACCGCCCCTGGACCTGGTTCTCGCCGCCGACTGGGTTTCCCCGTCCATCGCACGGGACAAGGTGCGCAGGTGGCTGAGAGCCAACGGCTGGACTCCCCCGCAGATGGACGACATCGTGCTGGCCATCAACGAGGCGGTGAGCAACAGCATCGAGCACGGCTACGGCATCGGTGCCGAGGACCCCGCGGGGGCCGGCACGGTCGAGCTGCGCGGTGAGATCGCCGACCACCACGTCACGTTCACCGTGCGCGACAAGGGCGTGTGGCGCCCGCCCGTCGACGACCCGAAGAGCACGCGGGGCCAGGGCCTCCGCCTCATGCGCGCGTGCGTGGACCAGGTGACGATCGACGCCACCGACGAAGGCACCACGGTGGTGCTGCGCGGCAGGCCGCTGCAGGACGGTCAGGACCCCTCGAGCGCGGAGGACAGGTCGGAGTAGACCGCCAGCAGGTTGTCCAGACCTGTCACGTGGATCGGCCGGAGGGTGTCGCGGCCACCGCCGACGACCCGTAGCTTAGTGTGGTCCCCGCTCGCCTCGTGCGCGGCGACGATCGCCGACATCCCGACCGAGGCGAGGAAGGTCACGTCGGTCAGGTCGATCACCAGCACCGGCGGCCTGGACCGCAACGCCGTCGTGCACGCCTCGGCCAGGACCGGCGTCGTGACCAGGTCGAGCTCGCCCGCGACGTGCAACACCACGGCGCTGCCGCGCTGTTCGATGTCGACGGTGACACCGAAGGGGTCGCCCGGAGGCATCGGAGCGTTGGTCATGCACACATCTTGCCCGCGCGGCGGGAACGGCGACAGTGGTGGGCCGCTACCGCGCCGGCTTCTTGGCCGCTTCCGACACGCCGCCGGCGACCATCAGGACCACGCCGACGGGGATGAACACCCACCACTGCCCGAGGAAGATCGTCAGCAGGATCGCGGCCGGGATGCCGACGATGAACGCCATTCCCGCGACGACCTCGAATGCCCTGCTGGCGGGGGTCTCCACGAGGTCCTTGCCACGCCTGCGCGGCGGGCCGACGAGCTGGCCGGTCCGCTGCACGAGCTGCACGGGCGTGGCCGAGCTGAGGTCCGGGTGCGGCGCTGGCAGGTCGGTGAACAACGCCTCCAGGTCACCCCGGGTGCGCGCGACGGCGGCGCGGCCGCAGCGCTCCTCGTACTCGCCGAGGTCGAGCCGTCCGGTGGCCATGTGCACACCCAGTGCGGTGACGGCCTCGTCGCGCTCGGTGTCGCTCGTGCGGATGTCGGCCTGTCCCATGCCGGGATTGTATGGCGCGCACGGGTTCTGGCGTACTACCAACCGCCCGGCGGCTTACGACCGAACCCGGGAGTACCGGGCCTGCGCCTCCCGCAACGCGATCGCCGCGCCCTCGCTGTCGCCGCCGCCCAGCAGTGACAGCGCCTTCGACAGCGCCTCGTGCAACGCCATCCGCTCCACCGCCTGTGCGGTCAGCTCCGCGCTCTTGAGCCACAGCTCGATGAACACGGCCACCTTGGACCGCAGCACCCACGGGTCGAACGGCTTGGTGATGAAGTCGACCGCGCCGATCTGGTAGCCGCGGAACGCCAGGCGGGCGTCGTAGTTGAGCGCGGTCAGGAAGATGATCGGGATGTGCCGGGTCCGCTCGCGCTGCTTGATGTGCGTCGCGGTCTCGAACCCGTCCATGCCGGGCATCGACGCGTCGAGGAGGATGACGGCGAAGTCGTCGGTCAGCAAGCGTTTCAGCGCTTCCTCGCCGCTGGTCACCGCGACCGTCTCCACGGCGAGACCCTGCAGGATGGCCTCCAGCGCGACCAGGTTCTCCCGCCGGTCGTCGACCAGCAAGGCCTTCGCGGAAACCGTCACGTCGTCACCTCGCCCGCTTCGCGGCACGGGAACGCTCCGCAAGCTCCGCTCACCCCGCCACCGCCCACGACGACACCACGTCGAGCAGCTGGTCCAGGTCGACCGGTTTGGTGACGTAGTCGTCCGCACCCGCCGCGAGGCTCGCCTCCCGGTCCTCCGGCATCGCCTTGGCGGTCAGGAACACCACCGGGGTCTGCGCGCCGGCGGGCAGCTGCCGGATGCGCCGCGTGGTCTCGTTCCCGTCCATGTTCGGCATCATCGCGTCCATCAGGACGATGTCGACCTCCGGGTGCTCGCCGAGCAGCCGCACCCCGTCGGCGCCGTTGTCCGCGTACAGCACGGACATCCCGTGCAGTTCCAGCGCACTGGTCAGCGCGAACGCGTTCCGCACGTCGTCGTCGACGAGCAGGACGGTCACCCCGGTCAGCTCGCGGGCGACCGCGGGCACCCCGACGGCGGGTCGCAGGATCGGGGTGCCGATCGAGGGCAGCCCCTCCTCGGTGGTGGCGAGCGGGGTGAGCCGTTTCGGCGCGACGCCGGGCAGCATCACCGGCACGAACAACGCGAACGTCGAGCCGGCGCCCAGTGTGGACTCCACGGAGATCGAGCCGCCGAGCAGCCTGGCCAGCTCCTTGGAGATCGACAGGCCGAGCCCGGTGCCGCCGTAGCGCCTGCTGGTGGTGCCGTCGGCCTGCTGGAACGCCTCGAAGATCATCTCGAACTTCTCGTCGGAGATGCCGATCCCCGTGTCCCGCACGGAGAACTCGACCGCGTCGGCGCCCTTCGGCGAGACGGTGAGCCTGACCGTGCCGCGCTCGGTGAACTTCACCGCATTCGACAGCAGGTTGCGCAGGATCTGCCCGAGCCGCTGCGCGTCGGTGACCACCGACGCCGGTGTCCCGTCCTCGACCAGCACCTCGAACGCCAGGCCCTTCTCCTCGGCCTGCGCGCCGAACGCCCGCCGCGCGTCGGCCACCACCTCCGCGAGGTCCACGGTGCCGGGTTCGATCGTCACCCGGCCCGCCTCGATCTTCGACAGGTCGAGGATGTCGTCGATCAACGCGAGCAGGTCGGTGCCCGCGTTGTGGATCGTCGTGGCGAACTCGATCTGCTTCGGCGACAGGTTCTCGTCCGGGTTGTCCGCGAGCAGGCGGGCCAGCAGCAGCAACGAGTTCAGCGGCGTGCGCAGCTCGTGGCTCATGTTCGCGAAGAACTCGGACTTGTACTGGCTCGCGAGCGCGAGCTGCTGCGCGTTCTCCTCCACGCGCCGCCGCGCCGCCTCGATCTCCAGGTTCTTGATCTCGATGTTGCGGTTCTGCTCCCCCAGCAGCGCAGCCTTGTCCTCCAGCTCCGCGTTGGTGCGCTGGAGCTCCGCCGACTGGTTCTGCAGCTCCGCCGCGAGCCGCTGCGACTGGCCGAGCAGCTCCTCGGTGCGCAGGTTCGCGCGGATCGTGTTGATCGCGACGCCGACGGTCTGCACGAGCCGTTCCAGGAACGCCAGGTGCAGCTCGGAGTAGTCGCCGACGGACGCGATCTCCAGCACGCCGACCGGTTCGCCCTCGACCAGCACCGGCACCTCGGCCAGCGCGGACGGCGTGAACGTGCCCATGCCGGACCGGATCGGGGTGAAACCGGCCCGCGAGTCGCGCACGACGATCGGCTGCTTGGTCACCCCGGCCTGCCCGACGAGGCCCTCGCCGTGGCCGAAGCTGACCTGGACGTCGTCGGTGCCGAGACCGTAGGACGCGGCGAGCCGCCACTCCGGGACGCCGCCGTCGGCACCCAGGAAGAACGCGCCGGCCTGGCCGTTCACCAGCGGCACGACCTCGTTCATGATCATCTGGCAGACGGCGGTGAGGTCGCGCTGGCCCTGCAGCAGACCGCCGATGCGGGCGAGGTTGGAGTCGAGCCAGTTCTGGTTCGCGTTCTCCGCCGTGGTCTCGCGGAGCGTCACGATCATCTGGTTGATGTTGTCCTTCAGCTCGGCGACCTCGCCGCTGGCCTGCACGCCGATCTGCTGGGTCAGGTCGCCGCGGGTCACGGCCGTCGACACGCCCGCGATCGCGCGGAGCTGGATGGTGAGCGTGGTCGCGAGCTGGTTCACGTTCTCGGTCAGGTCGCGCCAGGTGCCCGCGACCCCCTTCACCTGCGCCTGACCACCCAGCTTGCCTTCCGTGCCCACCTCACGCGCCACGCGGGTGACCTCGTCCGCGAACGACGACAGCTGGTCCACCATGATGTTCACCGTCGACTTCAGCGCCAGGATCTCCCCCTGCGCGTCGACGGTGATCTTCTGCTTCAGGTCACCCTGCGCCACCGCGGTCGCGACCTGGGCGATGTTGCGGACCTGGCTGGTCAGGTTGGACGCCATGTAGTTGACGTTGTCGGTGAGGTCGCGCCACGTGCCCGCGACGCCCTTGACCTGCGCCTGACCACCCAGCTTGCCTTCCGTGCCCACCTCACGGGCCACACGGGTCACCTCGTCCGCGAACGACGACAGCTGGTCCACCATCGTGTTGACGGTCGACTTCAGCTCGAGGATCTCGCCCTGCGCGTCCACGGTGATCTTCTGCGACAGGTCACCCCTCGCCACCGCCGTCGTCACCTGCGCGATGTTCCGCACCTGGCCGGTCAGGTTCGACGCCATGTAGTTCACCGTGTCGGTGAGGTCGCGCCACGTACCCGCGACGCCCTTGACCTGCGCCTGACCACCCAGCTTGCCTTCCGTGCCCACCTCACGCGCCACCCGCGTTACCTCGTCCGCGAACGACGACAGCTGGTCCACCATGATGTTCACCGTCGACTTCAGCGCCAGGATCTCGCCCTGCGCGTCCACCGTGATCTTCTGCGACAGGTCACCCTCGGCCACCGCGGTCGCGACCTGGGCGATGTTCCGCACCTGGCCGGTCAGGTTCGACGCCATGTTGTTCACGTTGTCGGTGAGGTCGCGCCACGTACCCGCGACGCCCTTCACCTGCGCCTGACCACCCAGCTTGCCCTGCGTGCCCACCTCACGCGCCACGCGCGTTACCTCGTCGGCGAACGACGACAGCTGGTCCACCATCGTGTTCACCGTCGACTTCAGCGCCAGGATCTCGCCCTGCGCTTCCACCGTGATCTTCTGCGACAGGTCGCCCTTCGCCACCGCCGTCGTCACCTGCGCGATGTTGCGGACCTGGTCGGTCAGGTTCCCCGCCAGCTGGTTCACGCTCTCGGTCAGGTTCCGCCAGGTCCCGGACACGCCCTCGACCTGTGCCTGCCCGCCGAGCTGGCCCTCGGTGCCCACCTCGCGCGCCACTCTGGTGACCTCGTCGGCGAACGACGACAGCTGGTCCACCATCGTGTTCACGGTGTCCTTGAGCGCCACCATCTCGCCGCGCGCGTCGACCGTGATCTTCTGCGACAGGTCACCCTTCGCCACCGCCGTCGTGACCTGGGCGATGTTGCGGACCTGGTCGGTGAGGTTCGCGGCGAGCTGGTTCACCGCGTCGGTCAGGTCCTTCCACGTCCCGGCCACGTTCGGCACGGTCGCCTGACCGCCGAGACGGCCCTCGGTGCCCACCTCGCGGGCGACGCGGGTGACCTCGTGCGCGAACACCCGCAGCGTGTCGGTCAGCGAGTTGATCGTCTCGGCCAGCTCCGCGATCTCGCCGCGCGCGCTGACGGTGATCTTGCGGGACAGGTCGCCGCGGGCGATGGCCGTCGCCGCCGTCGAGATCGACCGCACCTGGTTGGTCAGGTTGGACGCCATCGTGTTCACCGAGTCGGTGAGCGCCCGCCAGGTGCCGGACACGCCGTGCACGTCGGCCTGACCACCGAGAATCCCCTCGGTGCCCACCTCGCGCGCCACCCTGGTGACCTCGTCGGCGAACGACGACAGCTGGTCCACCATCGTGTTCACGGTTCGCCCGATCCGGTCGAACTCGCCCCGCAGCGGCCTGCCCTCGATCTCCAGGGCCATGTGCTGCGAAAGGTCACCCTCCGCGACGGCCGCGATCACGCGGGCGATCTCCGAGGTCGGCCGGGCGAGGTCGTCGATCAGCGAGTTCACCGCCGCCGCACCGGACGCCCACGCCCCGTCGAGCTGGTCGGAGTCCATCCGCTCCAGCATCCGGCCCTCGCGGCCGACGACCCGGCTGATGCGCAACAGGTCGCGGTTGCGGCGCTCCTGCAGCTCCACCACCGAGTTGAAACCGTCCACGACCTGGCCCGCGAGGCCGGTCCGACGTGCGAGGCGCACGTCGAACTGACCTTTGCGGACGGCGGTCGTCGCCGCCACGAGCTCCTCCAGCAGACCGTCGAGGTCGTGCTGGGGGGCCGTGACGTCTGGTGCGGCCATGAGTCGCCTCCAGTAGTTCGCGCTTGCACAGGAGTCTACGGACGTGGGTGATTCGGACCGGGAACGAGCAGGGAGCAGAACGGATGCTCACTCCGCAAGCTCCGTCGAACCTGATGCTCACTCCGCAAGCTCCGTCGAACCTGATGCTCACTCCGCAAGCTCCGTTCGACCCCATCACCACCGTCCGTCCCCACCACCGGCAGACTGCTGACCGTGCGGTTCAAGCGACGTGCCAGGTTCCCCGGTGATGCCGGTGCGCCCAGTTCCGCGCGCCGGTTCGTCCGGGCCGCGCTGACCGAGGCCGGGCTCGACGAGCTGGCCGGCGACGCGGTGCTGCTCGTCAGCGAGCTGTGCGAGAACGCGGTGCTGCACGCGGGCACCGGCTTCGCGGTCGACGTCGCCGCGGACGGCGTCGAACTCACCCTGTCGGTCACCGACCAGGGCTCGACGCCGATGGAGCTGCGCAGGTCCGTGCCACCGGCCCCCGGCACCCGCCGCGCCTCCCACGGCCGGGGGCTGGTGCTGGTCGACGGGATCGCCGCCGCGTGGGGCAGCAGGCACGACAGCGACGGGCACCACGTGTGGTTCACGCTGCGGGCCACCGCCCCGGCTCCTGTGACGCCCGCGCCCGTCGCGTCGCCGGAGTGGGTATGGCCCGACCCGGACACCGCCCGCTGGCTGTTGCACCTGCCCGCACCGCCGTCGCCGCTGCCGGTCCTGGTCACCGAGCTGCTCCGCCGCCTGTGCGACGTGCTCGATGCCTCCGGCGGCGCGGTGGTGCTGGCGGACGACACCGGTGAGGACCTTCTCGCCACCTACGGCGAGAAGGCGGGCGACGACGTGGTGACCGTGCCACTGCCGCTCGAGCCACCGAGGTCCGGGCGCCTGGCCGTGTACACCGGCGTCGCGGACGCCGCAGAGCTGGCCGCCCTGACCGCGCAGCGCGTCACGCTCGCCGTCGAAGCGGACAAACAGCACAGCGCGGACCGCGAGCAGTGGCTGTGGATGTCGTACCTGGCCGAGGCGACCGAGATGTTCGGCAACTCCCTCGACGTGCGGCTGACCGCGGCGATCGTGCCGCAGGTGCTGGTTCCTCGGCTCGGCCGGTGGTGTGCGCTGCACCTGCTGGACGACCGGGGCAGGCTGCGGCTCGAGGCGCTCACCCATGTGCGCGAGGACGAGCTGAACGAGCTGCGGCTGGAGCTCGCGCCGCTCACCGAGGCCGACGGCGCGCTGACCACCCTGCTCGCCGAGCGCACGCAGGCCGCCGGGCTCGGCTCACCCCTCGACGCGGTCGCGGTGCCGC
This sequence comes from Actinophytocola algeriensis, assembly GCF_014203735.1. GTDB lineage: Bacteria > Actinomycetota > Actinomycetes > Mycobacteriales > Pseudonocardiaceae > Actinophytocola > Actinophytocola algeriensis. The sequence goes on from NZ_JACHJQ010000007.1 coordinate 35,168, forward strand.
TGCGGGTCGGTGGCCGCGCCATCGGCACGGTCAGCGTCGGCAGGCCCGTCGACCGCGTGCACCGGCCCGAGGAACTGCTGATCCTCACCGAGCTCGCCCGCCGCGCCGCGCAGTCGCTCGACAACGCGCAACGCGACAGCGCGCACGCGGCGACGTCCCAGGCGCTGCAGCAGGCGCTGCTCCCCCGCGCGCTGCCGACCGCGGAGGGCGTGCGGTTCGCGGCCGCGTACCTGCCGGTGAGCGCGGGTGCGGACGTGGGCGGCGACTTCTACGACGTGCTGGCGCTCAGCCCGGGCCGCTGGCTGACGGTCGTGGGCGACGTGTGCGGCAAGGGCCCGCGCGCCGCCGCCCGCACCGGCCTGGTCCGGGACGTGCTGCGTGTCCTGCTGCGCGACGGCCAGCCGCTGGACCGGACCTTCGAGCTGCTCAACGAGATGATGCTGGAGGCGGGCGACCCGTCCCAGTTCGCGACCGTCGCGCTGGCGCTGATCACCCGCCAGGACACCACGCCGGTGTCGCTGGCCGTGGAGCTGGTGCTCGCAGGCCACGAACAGCCCGCGCTGGTGCACGGGGACGGAACGGTCAGCTACCTCGGCACGCACGGCAGCGCGGTCGGGCTGGTGCGCCGGTTCGCGGTACACCCGACCCGGCACGTGCTGATGGCGGGCGACACGCTCGTGTTCTACACCGACGGCGTGACCGAACACCGCCGCGGCGTGGACCTGTTCGGTCCGGACCGGCTCGCCGACGCACTGCGCCGTGCCTCGCCCCGCACCGCGGACGGCGTCATCACGGCGGTGCGGCAGGCCGTCGACGACTTCTCCCCCGAGCCGCACCGCGACGACATCGCGATCGTGGCCGTGCAGGTCCCCTCACAGGCGTAGAAAGGAACACCCCAGTGTCAGAGCACGTGCGGTTGCGTATCGCGAGACCGGCGCCGGACTGCGTGGTCCTGACCGTGCTCGGCGAGATCGACCTGGTCAGCGCTCCCGAACTGGCGACAGCGCTCGAGGACTACCTGGACGGCACCCCCTGCGTCGTGGTCGACCTGACCGACGTGACGTTCTTCGGGTCGCTCGGTCTCGCGACCCTGGTCCGCCTGACGAACCTGGCCGAGACGAGCGGCGTCCGGCTCGCGCTGGTGCCAGGACCGCTCGTGAAGAGGACGATGGAGCTGACACGGACCGAGGACATGTTCACCGTGTACGACTCGGTGGCCGACGCACGCCGGTACCACTGAGGATTTGAGCTGAGGGATTGAGCTGAGGGATTGAGCCGCGAAGGCCGGACACGGAAGCGTTCCACGCCGAAGGGTTTGAAACGCGGAGAACGGGTTACCCCGGCCGCAACAGAACAGCGGGGCCGGGGCGGGGCCTGGCCACCAAGCGTGGGAGTCGCCATGCTCAGCCACGACGAAGACCGGCATCTGCAGGAGATCGAACGCTGGTTCGAGGAGTCCGATCCGGCGTTCACCAGGATGTTGCGTGACCACCGGCCGCCGCAGCACGACAGGCTGCAGTCAGCGGGCCGGGTCGCCGTCGACATCGTCGGCGTACTGATGTTCGTCGTCGGCGCCGTCGCCGCGAGTGCCGTCCTCATGGTGTTCGCCATTCTCGTGCTCGGCGTCGCGGGCTGCCTGCACCTGGCCGCGCACGCGTAACGCCGCCGAGGCGCAGAATGTCGGTCATGGATCTCCGCATCATGACCGAGCCGCAGCAGGGCGCCTCCTACGACACCCAGCTCGCGATGGCGAAGGCGAGCGAGGAACTCGGCTTCTCGGCCTGGTTCCGCTCCGACCACTACCTCGCGATGTCCGGCGACGGCCTCCCCGGCCCCACCGACGCGTGGGTGACGCTCGCGGGGCTCGCCAGGGAGACGTCCACGATCCGGCTGGGCACCATGGTCACCGCGGGGACGTTCCGCCTGCCCGGCGTGCTCGCGATCCAGGTGGCACAGGTGGACCAGATGTCCGGCGGCCGCGTCGAGGTCGGCCTCGGCGCGGGCTGGTTCGAGGCGGAGCACAGCGCGTACGGCATCCCGTTCCCCACCGCCCGCCACGCCCGGCTCGAGGAACAGCTCGAGATCGTGACGGGCCTGTGGGCCACGCCGTCCGGTGAGCGGTACTCGTTCGACGGGAAGTACTACCAGCTCACGGACTCCCCTGCGCTGCCGAAGCCCGTCCAGTCCCCGATCCCGGTGATCGTCGGCGGACACGGCCCCGTCCGCACCCCCGCCCTGGCCGCGAAGTACGCGCACGAGTTCAACATCCCGTTCGCGTCGGTCTCGGCGACGGCGGAGCAGTTCGGCCGCGTCCGCGCGGCCGCCGCGGGTCGTGAACTGGTCTACTCGGCCGCGGTCACCACGTGCGTCGGCAAGAACGACGCCGAGTTCACCCGCCGCGCGGCCGCCATCGGCCGCGACCCGGAGGAACTGCGGGCCAACAGTGTCGCGGGCACCCCGGAGGAGGCGGCGAACAGGCTCCGCGAGTTCGCCGAGGCCGGCGCGTCGCGGATCTACCTGCAGTTCCTCGACATGACCGACCTGGAACACCTGGACCTGATCGCGTCCGAAGTCCGCCCGCTGCTGGGATGAGCCGGCGTGGACCCGCCGCGCTCGGCGACGGGTGGCACGTCGGCGTCATCGCGGCGGTCGCCGGGGAGACCGGGGTGGTGCTCGACGTGCTCGGGATCGCCAGGGGGCGGCGGTTTCACACCGGACGGATGGCGGTGCCCGCCGGCGTGACCTATCTCGTGGTCGCGCCATCGGGCACCGCTTCGTTCGAGGTGCTGCGGGACCGGTACGACCCCGCGGTCGTCGTGCTCGTCGGCGGCGGCGGGGACGTCGTGGTCACGCACGCGGCCGCCGGGCCGGTGCGCGACGCCGCGAGCGCGTTCTTCGCCGCCGCCGGGGAACCCGCGCCGCTGCCCGGGTTCCGCGGCGCGCCGTCGTTCCACGTCAGGCGCGGCGGTGCGGGCGCGCCGCCGTTCGAAGCCGGGGACACCGCGCGGGGGCGGCCCCGGGCCTGGGCGGTCGTGCGCGGCGCCACCCTCGACGCCGCCCAGGCCCTGCGCTACCTCATCCCCTACCTGCGGTCACGCCTCTAGTGCCACCTTCAGCACGGCGCGGATCTGGTCGACGATGTCGCGCTGGTTCTGTTCGAACACCGGGTCCGTCAGCTCGGTCGTGTTGCCGGGACCGAACTGCAGCACCGGGGTGTGCAGGTGCCCGCCGGGTGTGGTCAGGCCCAGGGCGTCCCGCAGCAGGGTCGCCCGGTACGCGATCTCGTTCGACAGGTAGTCGCCGCCACCGCCCGCGCGCGCCACGGAGCCCGGCGTGGGCCCGGTCGGCGACACCACCGGCGTGGTCTGGCCCGCCGGGATCTCGGTCACGGACGTGTTGTCCAGCACGGGGAAACGGCCGGTCGGGGCCGCGACGATCGCCGCGTACGGGAGGGTCGTCGGCACGAACTCCGGTGCGGGGAGCACGGTCGGCACACCAGCCGGGATCGGGATCACCTCGGTGCGCGACAGGTTGTCGTTGTCCGGGAAACCGCCGCGCCAGCGGCCGTTGTACCGCTCGACGTCGAACCGGCCGACGCGGCCCTGGCTGATCGTGGTGAACAGGTCGACCTTGGGCAGCCACGGCTGGATCGTCCGCTCCACCACGCCGGCCGCGAACGGGTCCCACAGCACCGGGAACATCGCGGTCTCGACGCGTGCCGGGCCAGCCGCGGTGTCGATCACGGTGCCGTCGAGTGCGAGCGCGCTGACGCCGGACGGGTTGCTGCGCCGGATGTCCTGGTCCAGCTGGAACGGGTCGAAGCCGGTGACCAGCACCTTCAGCTCGGCACGCGGGTAGGAGATCGTGTCCTGGCCGCGGGACGTCTTCTCCAGCACGTCGATCAGCGCCGTGCGGTCGGCGGGCGACAGCGCGAACGACGGTGTCCACTGCCGCAACGCCTTCGTGAGCTGCAGCCGTGCCCAGTACAGCGGGCGGTCGTCGGTCACCGGCAGCGTGCCCGGCGGCAGCTTGCCCTGTGCCCGCGCCACCGCGGCGGCCCACAGCGCGCGGCCCTGGACACCGATCGCCGCGGTGGCGGCGCGGTTGTTCGGCAGCAGGCACAACGACGGTGTGAACACGCGCCCGAAGCGGTCGAACCCGCTGCGCCGCAGGATCTCCCCGGTCGCGGGCAGTGCGAGGCGCTGCTCGGAGACGGTGAGCGGCGCGGCCGGATCCGCGCAGGTCGGCGCGGCGGATGCGGTGACGGTCGGGACGAGTGTTCCGGCCAGCCCGAGGAAGGCGGCCGCAAGCAGGGTGCGAACTCTCATGCCGGTCATCCTCGCGCACTCCGGCATGCCGTGAAGGTTCGTTTTCGAACACACGGCATAATTGATCTTCACTGTCGAGCCGAGGGGGGCACCGCCGATGATGGGCCGCACGCACGCGCTGACCGGGTGGTGCGCGGGGCTCGGGGTGGCGCAGTTCGTCGGCGCCACCTCGATCGAGCAGGCGGTGTTGTTCGCCGTCACCACCTCGGGTTTCGCGTTGCTGCCGGACCTCGACCACCCGCACGCGCGCGCGTCGAAGCTGCTCGGCCCGATCTCCCGCGTGGTGTCGTGGTTGCTGCGCCACGCCTCCGCGGGGCTGTACGCGGTCACCAAGGGCCCCCGCGACGAACGGAAGAAGGGCACCCACCGGCACCTGTCCCACACCGTGCTGTTCGCGGTGGGGCTGGGTCTCGCGGCCAGCGCGGGCACGGAAGCGGGTGGCCCGTACGCGGTCGCGGCTGTCGCGGTGCTCGGGTTGCTGCTGGCCCAGGACGCCCTCGGCGACTGGATGATCATCGTCTCCGCGGCGGCGGTCGTGTGGTGGCTCAACACAGCGGGACCCGACCCGCTGGCCGATCTGGGTGAGCTGTCCGGCCTGATGGGCATCGCGGTCGCGGTCGGCTGCGTCACCCACTGCCTCGGCGACGCGATCACCGAGTCCGGCTGCCCGTTCCTGTTCCCGATCCCCATCGCGGGCGAGACGTGGTACGAGCTGCGGCCCCCGAAGGCGTTGCGCCTGCGCACGGGCAAGCGCGTGGAGCGGATGGTGGTGTTCCCGGTGTTCGTGGTCCTCGGCTTGCTGCTCATCCCGGGCGCGTGGGAGTTCGGCGCCGACTTCATCGAGCGGATGTTCACCCCGCCCGTGGAGGCCGCGCGGTGAGAAGATCTTGTGCGGTGCCGTCAGCCGGATAGTGTGGGAGTACTTCTGCCCCGACACGGCTGGCGGTGACGATGAGCAAGCGAGCGCTCGTGGTGCGTGGCGGCTGGGAGGGTCACGACCCGGTCGCGACGACCGACCGGTACGCGAAGTTCCTTTCCGAAAAGGACTACGCGGTGACCACGTCGTCCACTTTGGACTCATACCTCGACGATCTGTCCGGTGTCGACCTGATCGTCCAGAACTGGACGATGGGCACGATCACCGGCGACCAGCTGTCCGGGCTGCTCACCGCGGTGCGCGCGGGCACCGGGTTCGCCGGCTGGCACGGCGGGATCGTGGACGCGTTCCGCGACCAGCCCGGCTACCACCTGCTGACCGGCGGCCAGTTCATCCACCACCACAAGGACTTCCTGTCGTACGTGGTGCACCCGGTCGGCGGGCACGAGATCGTGGCGGACGTGGCGCCGTACGTGGTGCACAGCGAGCAGTACTACGTGCACGCGGACCCGGGCAACGAGGTCCTGGCGACCACCGAGTTCCTGCCCGACCCGGACCGGCCGGAGATCGGCACGCCGACGATGCCGGTCACGTGGGTGCGGCAGCACGGCGAGGGCCGGGTGTTCGTGACCACGATCGGGCACCGGATGGCCGACCTTGAGCTGCCCGCCGTGCACGAGACGATCACGAGAGGTCTGCTGTGGGCGACGCGCTGAGGGTCGGGATCGTCGGGATCGGCAACATCAGCCGCCAGTACCTGGAGACGCTCCCCCGGCTGCCCGGGGTGTCGCTCGTGGCGGCCGCGGACCTGGACCCGGCGCGGGTGGTGCCGGACGTGCGGATGCTGCGGCCGCGGGAGCTGTACGCGGCCGACGACGTGGACCTGGTGCTGAACCTGACGATCCCGCAGGCGCACGCGGAGGTCGCGCTGTCGGCGATCGGCGCGGGGAAGCACGTGTACGGCGAGAAGCCGCTCGCACTGTCCACTTCGGAGGGACAGGAGGTGCTGTCGGCGGCGGCCGCGGCCGGGGTGCGCGTGGGGTGCGCGCCGGACACCGTGCTGGGCACGGGCACGCAGACCGCGCGGCGGTGCCTCGACGAGGGCGCGATCGGCACGCCGGTGGCGGCGACGGCGTTCATGGTGACGCCGGGGCACGAACGCTGGCACCCGGACCCGGAGTTCTACTACCGGCCGGGGGGCGGGCCGCTGCTCGACATGGGGCCGTACTACCTGACCGCGCTGGTGACGCTGCTGGGCCCGGTGCGGCGGGTGACGGGTTTCGCGTCGGCCCCGCGCGCGTCCCGGGTGATCGGGAGCGGTCCTCGGGCGGGCACGGAGTTCCCGGTCGAGGTGGCCACGCACGTGGCGGGCGTGCTGGAACACGAGAACGGCGCGATCACGACGTTGATGATGAGCTTCGACGTGTGGGCCGCGGACCTGCCGCGCATCGAGGTGTACGGCACGGACGGTTCCCTGTCGGTCCCGGACCCGAACGGCTTCGACGGCGAGGTGCGCCGGTACGAGCCGGGCAAGGAGTGGCAACCGGTCCCGGCGAGCGCGGGCTACCGGGACGCCGGCCGCGGCACCGGGGTGGCCGACCTGGCGGCGGCCCTGGCGACCGGCACCGAGCACCGCGCGAGCGGCGCCGTGGCCTACCACGTGCTGGACGTCATGGAGTCCTTGCTGGCAGCGGCAGAACTGGGGCAGGCACGGGACGTCGCCAGCACCTGCCCCCGTCCGGCCGCGGTCACAGCGGAGCAGGCACGGTACTGATCCGCAGGGCCTCCACCAGGTCCCGGTACAGCGGGCTCGTCACCAGCAGCGACTCGTGGGTGCCCTGGGCGTGGACGCGGCCGTCGTCCATCACCACGATGGTGTCGGCATCGATGACCGTGGACAGGCGGTGCGCCACGGTCACCACCGCGCCTTCTGCTGCCCGGCGCCGGATGCAGTCGTGGATCGCGGCCTCGGTGAGGCTGTCGACCTGCGCGGTCGCCTCGTCGAGGAGCAGCACCTCCGGCGTGCGCAGGATCGCCCGCGCCAGTGCGATCCGCTGCCGTTGACCACCCGAGACCGACGACGACGTGAGCGACGTGTCCATGCCCTCCGGCAGCGCGTCGATCTTGTCGGCCAGGCGGACCTCGTCGAGCGCCCTGCGCAGCTCCTCCTCGGTGGCGTCCGGGTGCGTGAACAGCAGGTTGTCCCGGATCGTCCCCGGCACGATCGGTGTCTCCTGCTCCACGTACGCGAGCCGCGACCGGACCGCCGCGTACGTCTGCTCCCCGTACGGCCGCCCGTCGAACAGCAACGTGCCGCCCGCCGGTTCCAGGAACCGCATCACCAGCGAGAACAACGTCGTCTTCCCCGCGCCCGACGGCCCGACGATCGCGAGGTGCCCGCGCCGCGGCACGACCAGTGACACGTCCCGCAGCACCGGCTCACCGCCGTAGTCCGCGGTCACGTCCCGCAGTTCCAGCACCGGTCCGCCGCCGCCCGGTGTGCCCGCGCCGGCACCGGGTGCGTCGGTCTCCACGTCGATCGCGTCCACCTCGCGGATCCGTTTCGCCGCGGCGATCCCCGACTGCAGTGCCGTCATGTTCTGGCTCAGCTCCATGATCGGCTCCATCAGCTGGAACGCGTACAGCAGGAACGCGATCAGGCTCGACACCTCGAGCAGGCCCTCCCCGACCCGCCACGCCCCGACGCCGAGGATCACGATGATCGCGAGCTGGATGCCCGACCACGACACCATCCACGCGACCGCCGTCCGCCGGACCGCGCGGACGCCGTGCTCCGCGGCCGCCTCCGCGTCGACCATGATCCGCGCGGACTGCCGGTCCTCCGCGCGGCTCGCCTTCACCGTGCGGATCGCGCGCAGCGCGCCCTCCAGCACGCCGCCGAGCGCGCCGACCCGCTCCTGCACCTTCGTCTGTTCCTTCGCGATGCCCGGCATGAGCACCGCGAACAGGATGATCACGACGACCACCGCCGCGACGGTCGTCAGCAGCAGCACGCTGTCGAGCACGCTCATCAGCACCAGCGTGCCGATCAGCAGCACCACGCCGTTGATCAGCCCGATCACGCTGGAGGACGCCGCCTCCCGCAGCAGCACCGTGTCGGAGGTGACCCGGGTGACCAGCTCCCCCGACGGCCGCTTCGCCACCTCGGCCACCTTGGCGCGGAAGAACCGCCGCACCATCGTCTCCCGCGCCCGCAGCACCACTCGCTCGCCGACCGTGCCGAGCAGGATCCACTGCGTCAGCCAGATCGCGGCCCCGACCACGAACACCGCCAGCAGCGTCAGCACCGGACCCGCCAGCGACTCGGACGTGCCGAGCGAGTCGAGCACCCACTTGGTGACCATCGGCGTCGCGAGCCCGGCCGCGGAGCCGAGCAGGGCCAGCACGAGGCCGACCACGAGCGCCCCCTTGTGCGGTCGCGCGAACGACCACAACACCCGCAGATGTGGAATCTTCATGCTCACAATGGAACAGCAATGTTCCAAAATCGTCAAGCGAGTTCCACAATGGCGACCGAGTACGGTTACCGACCATGAGTGAGGGCGTGATGGCCGAGACGGGCGTGCGTGCGCGGACCCGGCGCGCGATCCTCGACGCCGCGATCGAGACACTCACGAGGACCCCGAACGCGTCGATGGGCGACATCGCGACGGCGGCGAACGTCGGCCGCACCACCGTGCACCGCTACTTCCCGGAGCGCTCGGACCTCATCGACGCGATCAGCGCGGACGCGCTGGAGCGGATCGGCCAGGCCACGGCCCGCGCCCGCCTCGACGACGGTCCAGCGCCCGGCGCGCTCGCCCGGCTGTGCCAGGAGTACTTCGAACTGGGCGACGTGATGAACCTGCTCTTCACCATGTCCGACCTGTTCTTCCGGCCGGAGTGGCAGGAGGAGAGCGAGGACGACCGCGTGCTGCTGCGGGTCATCGAACGCGGACAGCGCGAGGGCACGATCGACCCCGAACTGCCCGCGGAGTGGTTCCAGCAGGTGCTGTGGAGCCTGCAGTACACGGCGTGGGAGATGGTGCGCAGCCAGGACAAGCCCAAGCACGACGCGCTGACGCTGTGCCTTCGCACGCTGGCGAAGGCGATCGCGCCGGTTTAGGCCAGCTTGTCGATCGCGTCCTCGATCGCGCGGTGGAACGTCGGGTAGGCGTAGATCATCTGCCGCAGCAGTTTCACCGGCACCTCGGCGTGCACGGCGACGACCAGTGCGCCGAGGACCTCGCCGCCGTTGGGCCCCACGGCCGTCGCCCCGACGAGCACGCCGCGGTCGGCGTCCTCGACGACCTTGATGAAGCCCTGGTTGCCGACCTTGTGGACGAACCCGCGCGAGGAGTACTGCAACTCGGAGAGCCCGACGCGGACGTTCAGGCCCTTGGCGCGGGCGACGGCTTCGCTCAGGCCGACCGAGCCGATCTCCGGGTCGGTGAACGTGACGCGCGGGGTGGCGCGGTAGTCGGCGACCTCGGCGTCGTCCTCCCCGATGATGTCCGCGGCCGCGATCCTGGCCTGGTACATGGACATGTGCGTGAACGCACCGTGGCCGGTGATGTCGCCGATCGCCCAGAGACCGTCGGCGACGCGCATCCGCTCGTCGACCGTGACGCCACGTGCACTGTCGTCGAGCCCGGCGGCGCCGACGCCGAGCGCCTTCATGTCGGTCTTGCGGCCGGCGGCCACGAGCATGCGCTCCGCGTTGACGACCTCGCCGTTGTCGAGCTTCACCTGGAACTGGCCGGACTCGAAGCTGACCCGCGCGGCGGACAGGCCCGTGCGGACGGTGATGCCCTCGTCGGCGAAGGCCGTCGCGAGCAGCTCACCCGCCTCCGGCTCGTCGGCGGGGACCAGCCGGTCGCTGTGCTGGACGATCGTGACCTTGGCGCCGAAGCGGGAGAACACCTGCGCGAGCTCGCACCCGACGGGCCCGCCGCCGAGCACCACGAGCGACCCGGGCACCTCCTCGACCGCGACCGCGTCGCGGTTGGTCCAATAGGGAGTCTCGGCGAGCCCGTCGACCGGCGGCACGGCCGGGTCGGTGCCGGTGTTGAGGACGACGCCGCGGCGGGCGGTGAACACGCGCTCGGCCCCGTCGGGAGTGGTGACGGTGACCTCGCGGGGTGCCGTGAGCCGGCCCCAGCCACGCACGAACGTGCCGCCCGCGTGCTCGAACCGCTCGACGGCGACGCGGTCGTCCCAGTTGTCGGTGGCCTCGTCCCGGATCCGGCGCGCCACGGGTGCCCAGTCCTGCGTGACGTCCACGGCGCCCGCCAGCACCGGCACGCGCCGCGCCTCACCGAGCGCGTCGGTGGCCCGGATCATCATCTTGGTGGGGATGCACGCGTAGTACGGGCACTCACCACCGACGAGCCGCCCGTCGACGCCAACGACGTCGAGCCCGGCCCGTGCGAGCCGCGCGCCGACGTCCTCTCCACCGGGCCCCATCCCGACCACGACCACATCGACCTCGGCACCCGGCATGAACCATCACTCCCACAACGTCGGTTTGGTCCTCGCGCGGCGTTGACGATGCCGCATCCTGGGGTCGCGCGGCTAGTCGGGTCCCGACTTGACATAGGAGTGCGGTCCAAGGTTTACCGTCGGCACATGCGAGTGGCAGAACTGGCCGCGGCGGCGGGCGTCGCTCCCGACACCGTGCGGTACTACGAGCGAACCGGTTTGCCGGCCGCACCGCTTCCCGCCCTCCGCGCCGATCTGGTCCACCTGGTCGACTCGGTGACCGACGGCCCGCGCCTCGATCCCGAGCCGGGCAACTGGTGCGCACCCCGGGAGGAGGTGAGCTCATGGTGATCGACGGATGCTGCGGCACTGGCTGCTGCTCGGCGGGCTGCCGCTGACTCACGACCCCACCGGCGAGGCGCCCGCCGGTGGCCTCGGGCCCCGGTTTTCCGGCTACGGCACCAGGACCGCCGCGCCGGTGACCCGGCCTTCCGCCAGGTCGAGCAGCGCCCGGTCCGCCCTGGCCAGCGGAGAGTCCGTTGTGGACACTCGCAGGCGATGTACCGCGGCCAACGCCAGGAACTCCCTGGCCTGTGCCCGCGTGTTCGACGTGACGCTGCGCAGCCGGCGGTCCTGGAACAGGTGCGCCTGGTAGTTCAGCGGCGGCACGTCCGTCAGATGGATCCCCGCGATCGCGAGGGTGCCGCCGCGGTCCAGCGCCGCCAGCGCTCTGGGCACCAGCTCCCCGGCGGGCGCGAAGCTGATCGCCGAGTCCAGCGGCTCGGGCGGCGCCTCGTCCGACGCCGACACCGCACCCAGCGACAGCGCGAGCGCCTGCGCCGCCGGGTTCCTGGTCACCACGTGCACCACCGCCCCTTGCGCGATGGCCACCTGCGCCGCCAGGTGCGCACTTCCCCCAAAGCCGTAGATCCCCAGCCGGCCGCCCGACGGCACCTCCGCCCGCAGCAGCGCGTGGTACCCGATGATCCCCGCGCACAGCAGCGGCGCCAGCTCGCTGTCGGAGTATCCCGAGGGCAGCCGCAGTGCGTAGTCCGCGGGCACGACCGCGTACTCCGCGTACCCGCCATCGTCATCCCACCCCGTGTAGCGGGACGACGGGCACAGGTTCTCCTTGTCCCGCACACAGAACCGGCACGAACCACACGTGTGCCGCAGCCACGGGACGCCGACGAGGTCACCCACCGCGAACAAGCCTGCCGCCGCCGCCACCACCTCGCCGACCGTCTCGTGCCCTGGCACGACATCCGGCCGGTGGACGGGGAGGTCGCCGTCGACGACGTGCAGGTCCGTCCTGCACACGCCACACGCCCGCACCCGCACCAGCAGCTCCCCCGGCGCGGGCGCCGGCACCGGCACCTCGTGCACGGTCAGCCGCCCGGTCGCCCGCCACGCTCGCATCACATGACCTACGTTAGGCCCGTGACGCATCTGGGACTCGTCGCGCTGCTGGTGCGCGACTACGACGAGGCGATCGGCTTCTTCACCGGCGCGCTCGGGTTCACGCTCCGCGAGGACCTGCCGCAGGGTGACGGCAAGCGCTGGGTGGTCGTTGACCCGCCCGGTGGGCAGACCGGGCTCCTCCTGGCCCGCGCGGTGGGCGCCGCGCAGGAGGCCAGGGTCGGTGACCAGCACGGCGGGCGGGTCGGGTTCTTCCTCAACGTCGACGACTTCTCCGCCGCGCACGCCGCCATGACCGCGGCCGGGGTCGAGTTCGAGGAGGAACCCCGGACCGAGGTCTACGGCACGGTCGCCGTGTTCCGCGACCTCTACGGCAACCGGTGGGACCTGCTGGAACTCAGGGAAGCGTAGCGACCGGTCACACACCCACGCGGGCGATGATCGCCTTGGTGTCCACACCGGACGGGAGCGTGCCGAACGCGACGCCCCAGTCACCGTCCAGACGGGACGCGCAGAACGCGTCCGCGACCGCCGGGTGTCCATACCGGACGAGCAGTGATCCCTGCAGTGTCAACGCCATCCGTTCCACCAGCCTGCGCGCGGTCACCTGGTCCGGACCGGCGGCCACCCGCTTGCGGAGGTCGGCGACCGCCGAGTCCAGCCGCGCGTCGGCACCGGCCGCGGTGTCCACCTCGGCGAGGAACGCCTCCACGTTCCCCATGGCACGCAACACGTCCAGCGCCGCGACGTTGCCGGAGCCCTCCCAGATGGAGTTCAGCGGCGCGTCCCGGTAGAGCCGCGGCATGCCCGACTCCTCGACGTAACCGTTGCCACCGAAGCACTCCAGCGCCTCGGACGCGTGCGCGGACGCCCGCTTGGTCACCCAGTACTTGCTGACCGCGAGCCCGATCCTGCGGAACGCGGTCTCGGACTCGTCACCGGCGAGCGCGCGGTCGGTCGCACCGGCCAGCCGCATGGCGAGCGTGGTGGCGGCCTCGGACTCGACCGCGAGGTCGGCCAGCACGTTCGCCATCAGCGGCTGGTCGACGAGGTTGGCGCCGAACGCCTGCCGGTGCGTGGCGTGGTGGACCGCCTGCACGACGCCGAGCCGCATGCCTGCCGCACCGCCGATGACACAGTCGAGCCGGGTCATGTTGACCATCTGGATGATCGTGCGGACGCCGCCACCCTCCTCGCCGACGAGCCACGCGACGGCCTCGTCGTACTCCACCTCCGACGACGCGTTGGACTTGTTGCCCAGCTTGTCCTTGAGGCGCTGCAGGTGCATGCGGTTGCGGGTGCCGTCGGGCAGGACCCGCGGCAGCAGGAAGCACGACAGCCCGCCGGGTGCCTGCGCGAGCACGAGGAACAGGTCGCACATGGGCGCGGAGGTGAACCACTTGTGGCCGGTCAGCAGGTAGCTGCCGTCGGCCCGCGGCACCGCGCGGGTGGTGTTGGCGCGGACGTCCGACCCGCCCTGCTTCTCGGTCATCGACATGCCCGCGGTGAGGCCGCGCTTGGTGTCCGGCACGCGCAGCCCGGGGTCGTAGGTGGTCGCGGCGAGCAGCGGCTCGAAGCGCGCGGCCAGGTCCGGGTTGTGCCGCAGCGCGGGGACCACCGCGTAGGTCATGGAGATCGGGCAGCCGTGCCCCGCCTCGACCTGCGCCCACGTGTAGAAGCGGGCCGCGCGGGCGGTGTGCGCGCCCGGCCGGTCGTCCCGCCACGGCGCGGCGTGCATGCCGTGCTCGACCGCGACGGTCATCAGGTCGTGGTAGACGGGGTGGTACTCGACCTCGTCGATCCGGTTGCCGTAGCGGTCGTGCGTGTGCAGGACCGGCGGGTGGGCGTTGGCGAGCCGCCCCTGTTCCTGGGCCTGTTCACTGCCCGCGAGCCTGCCCAGCTCGTGCAGTCCGTCCTCGGCCCAGCCGGCGTCGTGCCGGTGCAGCCCCTCGATGAGCGCCGCGTCGGCGGCGACGTCGTGCCCGACGAGCGGCGGGACCTGGTTCGTGACCACATGTGTTGCCGGCATGGCAGTGATGTTACATTTCTTCGACATGCGACACCAGAGCGTAATGCGCCCGCTGACGGCCAGGTCGGCGGTGCTGAGCACGCTGCTGGGCGCCCATCCCCCACGCCTGCCCGCGCGCAGCCTCGTGCGGGTCGGTGAGCTGTTCGGCATCGCGGAGGGCACCATCCGGGTCGCGCTGTCCCGGATGGTCGCGGCGGGCGACCTGACCCAGACGGGCGGCGACTACCAGCTGACCCGCCGCCTGCGCGAGCGCCAGGCGCGGCAGGACCAGAGCCGCTCGCCGTCGACGGTCCCGTGGTCGGGCGAGTGGGAGATCGCGGTGGTCACCGCGGCCCGCCGCTCCGCCGCCGAACGCCTGGCCTTCCGCGCCGCGATGACCGGGCTGCGGCTGGCGGAGCTGCGCGAGGGCACGTGGCTGCGCCCCGCGAACCTCGTGCGGGAGCGGCCCGCGCCGGTGGTGGAGCAGTGCACGTTCCTGACCGGCCGCCCCGAATCCGACCTGACCGGCACGCTGTGGGACCTGCCGGGATGGGCGGCCCGGGCGCGTGAACTGGAGACTGCTCTCGACGAGGCCACCGACCTCGCGTCGGCGTTCATCCTGGCGGCGGCGGTACTGCGCCACTTCCTCGCCGACCCGCTCCTGCCCCCCGAACTGCTGCCCGCCGACTGGCCCGGCACCCGCCTGCGCACCCGCTACGAGGACTTCGACACCCACTTCGTGGCGACGCTGAGAAAACACATCGGCGTGGATTGACAGCATGGGTTGATGGCACTGTGGCGTCATGGAGCTGCGACCCGCACGTCCCGACGAAGCCCGGCTGCTCAGCAACCTGGCCCTGCGGTCCAAAGCACACTGGGGCTACAACGACTCGTTCCTCGCGGCCTGCAGGCACGAGCTGACCATCCGGCGCGGTGAGATGGCGTCCCGGCACGTGACCGTGGCCGAGGTGGACGGTGCCGTCGCCGGGCACTACACGATCGACGGCGCCGAGCTGGGGCAGTTGTTCGTCGACCCGGCGCACATCGGGCGCGGGGTCGGGCGTGCGCTGTGGACCCACGCCGTCGACGCGGCGCGGAAGCTGGGGATCGACACGCTCTCCATCGACTCCGACCCGTTCGCCGAAGGGTTCTACCTGGCCATGGGGGCGACGCGGGTCGGGAGCACGCCGTCCGGGTCGATCCCGGGACGGGAACTGCCGCGACTCGCCTTCGCGACGTCCGGCGGGTGACCCCGGCGGCAGGTAGCGTGCACATCGTGATCGGCTTGCCAGACCACATCACCGCATGTCTGTTCGACCTCGACGGGGTCCTCACCGGCACCGCCGCGCTGCATCGCGCGGCGTGGAAGGAGACCTTCGACCCGCTGCTGGCGGCGCGGGGGCTGCCGGAGTTCACCGAGGCCGACTACAACAACCACGTCGACGGGCGGCCGCGTTTCGACGGGGTGCGCGCGTTCCTGACCTCGCGCGGCATCGAGCTGCCCGACGGGCCACCGGACGCGGAGCCGTCGGACGACACGGTCCAGGGCGTCGGCAACCGCAAGAACGTGCGCGTGCAGGAGATCATCGCCGAGCGGGGCGTCAACCCCTACCCCGGTTCGGTGCGCTACCTCGACGCCGCGAAGGCGGCCGGGCTGCGGATCGGGGTCGTGACCTCCTCCGCCAACGGCCAGGCCGTGCTGGAGGCCGCGGAGCTGACGAAGTACGTGGAGGCTCGCATCGACGGTGTGGTGATCACCGAGCGGAAGCTGCACGGTAAACCTGCGCCCGACTCCTTCCTCGCGGGCGCGGAGGCGCTCGGCACGGCACCGGCCAACGCGGCGGTCTTCGAGGACGCGCTGTCCGGTGTGCAGGCGGGGAAGGCCGGTCACTTCGGGTTCGTCGTCGGTGTCGACCGGGTCGGGCAGGCCGACGAACTCCGCGCGCACGGTGCGGACCTCGTCGTCACGGATCTCGATCAGCTGCTGGAGGATTGATTCGTGAGCGGAGCTTGCGGAGCGACCCATTGGACACAGTGGCGAGCCGGAGCCTGCGAGGGAGCGCCATGACATCCGGGTTCCAGGTCGATCCGTGGCAGCTGCAGTGGAACACGCTCGACCTCAGCGCGCTCGACCGCACCGAATCGGTCTTCGCGTTGTCCAACGGACACATCGGGATGCGCGGCACCCTCGAGGAGGGTGAGCCGACCGGGCTGGCGGGCACCTATCTGAACGGCTTCTACGAACAGCACGCCCTCCCTTACGCGGAAGCGGGTTACGGCTACCCGGAGGACGGCCAGACCGTCGTCAACGTCACCGACGGGAAGATCATCCGGCTGCTGGTGCAGGACGAGCCGCTCGACATGCGGTACGGCCGCGCGCTCGATCACCACCGGGTCCTCGACTTCCGGACCGGCACACTGCGCCGCGACACCGTGTGGGAGTCCCCGACCGGCAGGCGGGTCCGGGTCCGCACCGAGCGGCTGGTGTCGTTCACCCAGCGCGCGGTCGCCGCGATCCACTACGAGGTCGAGCCGCTCGACGGTGACGTGCAGCTCGTCGTCCAGTCCGACCTGCTGGCGAACGAGCCGATCGAGTCCGCGTCGCGGGACCCGCGCGTGGCGGCGACCCTCAACGCGCCGCTCGTCGCGGAGGACGCGTTCGCGGAGGAGTACCACGCCGTGCTCGTGCACCAGACCCGCAAGTCCGGGCTGCGCGTGGCCGCCGCCATGGACCACGAGCTGGACACCGACGACGGCCTGCGCTGCGAGATCCAGGCCGAGGACGACCTCGCCCGTCTCACCGCCGCGGTCGACGTGCCGAAGGACTCGCGGCTGCGGGTCACGAAGTACGTCGCCTACGGCTGGTCGGCGCGCCGGTCCGCGCCCGCGCTGCGCGCACAGGTCGACGCCGCGCTGTCCGGTGCGCTCCAGACCGGCTGGAAGGGCCTGCTCGCCGAGCAGCGCAGGTTCCTCGACGACTTCTGGGCCACCGCGGACGTCGAGATCGAGGGCGACGCGGAACTGCAGCAGGCGGTGCGGTTCGCGCTGTTCCACGTGCTGCAGGCGGGTGCCCGCGGCGAGTCGCGCGCGATCCCCGCCAAGGGGCTCACCGGTCCCGGCTACGACGGGCATTCCTTCTGGGACAGCGAGACCTTCGTGCTGCCGGTGCTCACCTACACCGTGCCGGAGGCCGCCCGCGACGCGCTGCGCTGGCGCCACTCGACGCTCGACAAGGCCCGCGAACGCGCGGACGCGCTCGGCCTGAAGGGTGCCGCGTTCCCGTGGCGGTCGATCAACGGCGCGGAGTGCTCGGCGTACTGGCCCGCGGGCACCGCGGCGTTCCACGTGTCGGCCGACGTCGCCGACGGGGTCGTCCGCTACCTCGCCGCGACCGACGACACCGACTTCGAACGCGACCACGGCGCGGAGATCCTGGTGGAGACGGCGCGGCTGTGGTGCTCGATCGGGCACCACGACGTGCACGGCGGGTTCCGCATCGACGGTGTCACCGGACCGGACGAGTACTCCGCGGTGGTCGACAACAACGTGTACACCAACTTGATGGCGCAACGAAACCTGCGTGAGGCCGTCGCGGTGTGCGAACGGCAGCCGGAGGTCGCGGAACGGCTCGGGGTCACCGCGGAACAGGTCCACGCGTGGCAGGAGGCCGCGGACAAGATGGTGGTGCCGTACGACGAGATGCTCGGCGTGCACCCGCAGTCCGAGCGGTTCACCGAGCACGCGCGGTGGGACTTCGCGAACACGCCGGAGGAGCACTACCCGCTACTGCTGCACTACCCGTACTTCGACCTGTACCGCAAGCAGGTCGTGAAGCAGGCGGACCTCGTGATGGCCATGTACTCGCGTGGCGACCACTTCACGTCCGAGCAGAAGGTCCGCAACGTCGACTACTACGAGCCGATCACCGTGCGGGACTCGTCGTTGTCGGCGTGCGTGCAGGCGGTGATGGCGGCCGAGGTCGGGTACCTCGAACTGGCCTACGACTACTTCGCGGAGGCGGCGCTGACCGACCTGCACGACCTGCACGCCAACGTGCGCAACGGTCTGCACATCGCGTCGCTCGCCGGCGCGTGGACGGTCGCGGTCGCCGGGTTCGGCGGCATGCGCGACCACGACCGGTCGCTGGCGTTCGCGCCGCGGTTGCCGGAGGCGCTGACCAGGCTGGCGTTCCGGCTGACCTACCGGGAGAGCCGGTTCGCGGTGGAGATCGACCAGGACAGCGCGTCGTACACGCTGCTGGAAGGGCCGTCGCTCACGGTCCGGCACCACGGTGAGGGGGTGCCACTGGTGCTCGGTACCGTCGAGCGGCGGCCCATCCCGGCGCTCCCCGCACGTGAAGCGCCGAGCCAGCCTCGCGGGCGTGCGCCACACCGGCGCACACCGAAGGTCTTCTAGTTCCCTCCTAGAGCAACACCACTTCTCTCGTTCCCTCGGGGCCGGTCAGCAGGATCTGCTCGCCACGTTCGCGTACCGCGCGGTAGACGAAGTCGCCGTAGCCGACCAGGCGGCGCAATGCTTCGGTGAGGGTCACGCCCTCGCGCTCGATGAGGTGCTCGAGCGCACGGACCATCTCCGGTGAGATCGCCACGTTGATCCGCTTCGGCTCGGTGGTGAGGCGGCCGTGGGGAGCTTCCTCGACGTCCGGGCGGTTACCCAGCATGACCACATCACTTCCTCTGTCGGCCCCGGTTCGCCAAGTTTGACACGCGCCATACACAGAAGCAACAGGTTCCACGCACACAATAGCCGTTGTTTATGTGGCATTCTGGAGTTACCCTGCTCTGTAGAGCGATGTTCGCAATGCGAACGCCTCCGGCCCCACCGAAGGAACCGCGTAATGCAGGACACGAGCCCCGCGGCCAGGACGCCCCGCGACGACGAGCCGGTACCCGGCCACGTCGCCGACGGCGACACCTGCGCGGCGGTCACGTGGTACGAGGAAGGTGGCGAGCCGCCGGCCGACGAGCCACTGATCGCGTTGATCCCGCTGCCGGACCTGTCATGATCCGCAAGCACCGCACGGGCGAGATCACCGACGACGGCACCTGGGTGGACCGCTCACCACCGGGCAACCGGGAGCTGATCGCCCGCGGCCGCGAACTGGAACTGCGCGAACGCCAGGCGGAACTGGAAGCGCGGAAGGCCGCGCGGCGCCACTACCTGCGCATGCAGAAGTGGGTGCTGATCGGCGTCGGCGCACTGATCCTGCTGACGATCCTCACGCTCATAGTGGGATTGTGGGTCGGCGCGCTGTCCCCGTCACTGGCCACGGAGCTGGCCCGCACGATGCTGCCCATCCTGCTCGGCGCGGCCGCCACGATCGTCGGCGCCTTCTTCGGCGCCGGCGCGAACATCAACCCGAACCGGTTCGACCGGGATCAGTGACTCCGGGCCGCACGGGGACGAGGAGGATCAAGGGCTGGTCGGCGGGCGGCTCGTCACCGGTCTCGAACCACGTGCCGTCGACGGGTTCGAGGCCGCTCACGCGCCACGGGGGCCGCTCCGCGTGCCGTCGGTACGCGGCGGAGCTGGTGTCAGGCATGTGCTTCGCGCCTCCCGGCGGGCCGTCGATGCAGGTCAGCACAGCCGGCCCACCTTGAGCGTAACCCTCCGGAGACACTATGACAACACTCTGTAAGTGTCGATTACGTGTAGTTCCCGTGTTGCATCCCCACCCGCAACGCACATACACTTAACCCGAATGCCCCAACCTCATGCAACGGGATGTGACATGACAGCCAAGGGTGCCAACACCGATTCCGCTGAACAGTCGACTGCCACCAAGGCTGAGCCGAAGAGGATCAACGTCGCTGTCTCGCCGGACACGGTGCGTGCCCTGGAGAACGTCATCGAGCGGGAGGGCGTGACGCTGACCGAGGCCCTTCGACGGCTGGTCGGGTACGGGGATTTCGTCTACCGGGCTGTCCGGGAGGACCGGGAGCAGTTGATCGTGAAGGGGTCTGAGGGGTCTCGGGAAGTCGTGCTTCTCTGAGTTGGTCTGCGGGTTGCGAGGCATCTTCGGCCGGTTGGGTCGATTGGGTTTCCTTGCCGGGTTGAGCTTTTTGCGGGTTCCGCTGATCGGTGGTGTGGTTTGTCCTCGCCGGACGGGCAGGTCTCTGGGGTGGCGGGGGGACTGTTTGGCTGCGGTTGGGTGCGGGTCTGCCTGCCATCCCGTCGACCTCCCTACGGGCTATCACACCGGCTCAAGGGGGCGGTTCCAGCGTTTGCCGCCGGTTTGGGTTGGTGGTGCCCCCTTGATCCGGTGTGATCGGGCTTCGCCAGGTCGACGGGATGGCAGGGAGCCCCTTTGTGGCGGGCTTCCGCCCCGCGCTCGGTTGGCCTTGAGCCGTGAAAGGCGCTTTTCGGGGCTGTGGCGGTGTCATGAAGGGCCCCTTCATCACGCCCGGCGTTACGAAGGGGCCCTTCATCACGGTGGGCACAACGAAGGGGCCCTTCATCACACCGCGCGTGACGAAGGGGCCCTTCATCACGGTGAGCACAACGAAGGGGTCCTTCATCGCACCGGGTGATACGAAAGGCCCCTCGGTGGCTACTCCGCCGCGAAACTGGTCCCCAGCGCCTGCCAATCCAGAACCGGCGCGGCCAGGTCGCGAATCGTCGCCAACAGTCCCAGCCGAGCCGCGCGCACGTCCGAGTCCTCCGCCATCACGAGAATGTCGTCGAAGAACGTGTTGATGGGCCCGGTCAGCGGAGTCGCGGCGAGCACGAAGTCGGCCAAAGCGGGGGCCGCCATGGCATCCGAGGCCGTCACCAGCTCCTGGTGCAGCGCCACCTCAGCAGGCTCGGTCAGCTTCGCCGGGTCATACGAAGCCGTGGTGTCGGCCGGGACGATCCGGCGGACGCGCTGCAAAGCCGCCACCAGCGCCGCGAACTCCGCGTCCCCGACCCGCTGCTCGATCTCCCGCAGCGTGGACTCGGCGGACGCGGGCGCGCCGGCGAGGGGAAGGACCGCGGCCACGTGCCGGTGGTCATGCCCGGCGTCCAGCAGCTGCTGCTCGTACCGCCGGACGACGAACTCCTCCACGTCACCCAGGTCGCGGACCTCGATGCCCTGCGCCCGCACGTGAACGGCGGCCGCGGCCAGCCCGCGCTCCAACGTGATGTCGGACAGCGCCGGGTGCGCACGCAGGATGGCGATGACCCCGGCGGCGGCACGACGAAGCCCGAACGGGTCCGAACTGCCCGTCGGCGCGGCACCGACCGCGAACAGGCCGACCAGCATGTCGAACCGGTCCGCCAGCGCCAGTACCGCGCCCGGCACTGTCGCGGGTGGACGGTCCGAGGAAGAACGCGGGCGCTCCATGTCGAACAGGGCCTCGGCCACCGCCCGCGGCTCACCCGAACGGGCCGCGTACTCGCGGGCCATGACGCCCGCCAGGCTCGTCAGTTCGATGACCATCTGCGATGCCAGGTCGAACTTGGCCAGCGCGGCCGCGCGGTCCAATGTAGAGCGGTCCGCAGTGGACAGAGCGGCACCCAGATCCCCTGCCACCGCGGCGATGCGTGCTGCCCGGTCGGCCATCGAGCCGAGCTTTTCCTCGAATGCCAGGCGGGCCAGGCCTGCCTTCATCGTCTCCGGGGCCACCTTCAGGTCCGCGCGCCAGAAGAAGCTCGCGTCCTCGTACCTGGCCCGGAGCACCGCTTCGTTGCCGGCGCGCACGGCGTCCTGGTCGCACGAACCATTGGCCACCGCCACGAAGTGGGGCAGCAGGTCGCCCGACGTGGTGCGCACCGGCAGGTAGCGCTGGTGCTTGCGCATGACCGTCGTCAGGATCTCCTGCGGCAGCTCTAGGTAGGTCTCCGAGAAGCCGCCCAGGATGGCGTTGGGGTCCTCGACCAGGTTGGTGATCTCGTCGATCAGGCCGCTCTCGCCCTGCTCGTCGATCGTGCCGTCGACCGTGGCCGCCAGGTCGCGGGCGGCCAGCACGATCCGGTCGCGGCGGACGGTGACCGACGCGACGATGCCGTGGTCGGCCAGGAAGTCCAGGTAGCCAGACGCGGTCGCGACCGGGACCACCGGCTCGGCGGCCGTGCGGTGCACCCGGGTCTCGCGGCCTGCCGTCAGCGACGACGCCGTCACCGGGACCACCTGGTCGCCCAGCAGCGCCACCAGCCAGCGGACCGGCCTCGTGAACGACAGCTTCCGGTCGTTCCACCGCATGTTCTTGTCGGCACGCAGCTCGCCGACGACCTCGCCCAGCAGACCGCTCAGCACCTCGAGCACGCCGCGGCCGTGGTCGGTCTTCGTCACGCCCACGTACTCGACGCCGTCCTGCTCGACGCGTTCCAGGGCCGACGGGTCGATCTTCTGGCCGCGTGCGAAGCCCTGCGCCGCCTTCGTCGGCTCACCGGAGGCGTCGAACGCCGCCGACGCGCGCGGGCCGCGGACGAAGCGCTCCGCGTCCGGCTCGCGCGGGGCCACGTTCTCCACCAGCACGACGATCCTGCGCGGGGTCGCGTGGGCCACGACGTCACCGTGGTCGAGCCTGGTCGCGGCCAGCTTCGACGCCACCGCCTCGCGGACCGCCGCCGCGCTGCGGGTGACCTCGTGCGGGGGCAGTTCCTCGGTGCCGATCTCGAACAGCAGCGGCGCGGGCTCGGTGACCTCCGCGAAGGAGGCCGGCGCCGTCGCCGCGGCCGGCAGCGAGGACAGGCCCAGCGGGTGGCCCAGCTCCTCGCGGCGCTCGGCCCACAGGGTCGACACCTCGCGGGCCAGGCCGCGCATCCTGGCGAACGCCTTCGCGCGTTCCGTCGTCGACACCGCGCCGCGGGAGTCCAGGACGTTGAACGTGTGCGAGCACTTGAGCACGTGCAGGTGGGCGGGCACGGGCAGCCGCGCGTCGAGCATGCGGCGGGCCTCGTTCGCGTAGTCCTCGAACAGGCGCTTCTGCGTCTCCACGTCGGCGTCGTCGAGGTAGAAGCGGCTCATCTCGTACTCGGCCTGGCCGAACGCCTCGCCGTAGGTGATGCCCGGCGCGTACTGGATGTCCTTGAAGTGGCTCACGCCCTGCAGCGCCATGATGATGCGCTCGACGCCGTAGGTGATCTCCACCGACACCGGGTCGAGGCTCATGCCGCCGGCCTGCTGGAAGTACGTGAACTGGGTGATCTCCAGCCCGTCCAGCCAGACCTCCCAGCCAAGGCCCCAGGAACCCGTCGCCGGGTTGGCCCAGTTGTCCTCGACGAAGCGGATGTCGTGGGCGTGGATGTCGATGCCGAGCGCCTCGAGGCTCGCCAGGTACTGCTCCTGCGGGTCGCCCGGGTCGGGCTTCAGGATGACCTGGAACTGGGTGTGCGTCTGCAGCCGGTTGGGGTTCTCGCCGTACCGGGCGTCGTCGGGCCGCACGCTGGGCTCGACGTACGCCACCCGCCACGGCTCCGGACCGAGCACACGCAGGATGGTCGCCGGGTTGAGCGTGCCTGCACCGACCTCGGTGTTGAACGGTTGCACGATCATGCAACCCCGGTCGGTCCAGTACTTGGTCAAGGCGAGCAACGCGTCCTGCATGGTCAGCACCCACAAAACCCTAATGACCGAACCTTGAGCGACACTGGGCGGGTGCCTCGATGGCTGTGGGTCGGCGCGACCGTGGTGGTCGTCGCGGTGGTGCTCGTGCTCGCCATGGCGTACGTCTTCCAGCGCAGGCTGATCTACCTGCCCTCCGACGGCCCGGTACCGCCCGCCGCGCAGGTGCTGCCCGGTGCCCGTGACGTGCGGCTGACCACGTCCGACGGGCTCACCCTGGGCGCCTGGTACGTCCCGCCCACGGGCCCTGCCCTGGGGTTCACCGTCCTGGTCGCCAACGGCAACGGCGGCGACCGGTCACACCGGACCGAGCTGGCGGCCGCACTGCGGGCCGAAGGGCTCGCCGTGCTGCTGTTCGACTACCGCGGCTACGGCGGCAACCCCGGCGACCCGAGTGCGGAAGGGCTCGCGCTGGACGTGCGGGCCGCCCGCGAGTACCTGGTCGGCGACCTGCGGGTGCCGCAGGACCGGCTGGTCTACTTCGGGGACAGCCTCGGCGGCGCCGTGGTGGCCGAGCTGGCCAGGGCACACCCGCCCGCCGGGCTGCTGCTGCGCTCCCCGTTCACCGAGCTGGCCGATACCGCGGCCGAGCACTACCCGTTCCTGCCCGTGCGCATGCTGCTGCGGGACCGGTTGCCGGTGGCCGAGCACGTCGCGCGGCTCGACGTGCCGACGGCCGTGGTCTACGGGACGGCCGACTCGGTCGTGCCGCCCGGCCAGAGCCGGGCGGTCGCCGACGCGGCGGCGGGACCGGTGCGGGTCGTGGAGATCCGGGGCGCACACCACAACGACCCGGGCCTGCTGGCCGGGTCGCCGGTGGTCGATGCCGTCGTGGGTCTGGTCAGCCCGCCTCGCTGACCTGCAGTTTCTTACGGTGTGCGTAGGCGGCGCGACGCTCGGACTCGTCGAGCCCGCCCCAGATCCCGTACGGCTCGTACACGGTCAGCGCGTGGTGGCGGCACTCCACGATGACCGGGCAACCTCGGCAGACCTCCTTCGCCCGCGCGACCCGTTCTTCCCTCGCCTGCCCCCGCTCGGCCCTCGGGTGGAAGAACATGTCGCTGTTCTGACCTCGGCAGGCAGCCAGTCGTTGCCAGTCCCATGTTTCCGAGATCGGACCGGGCAACCGGGAGACGTCCACCATGGCCTGCTCCTTCTCACCTTCGCGCTTGACCTGTTCGCCGAGGTGGTACCCGGGGCGTTCGGGACGCAAACTTCACGCGGCAAAAGTGGCGGTTGGTGCGTTGCGGCAGGAAAGGGGCCATCATGACCATGACGCAACGGCCAGGTGGAGGGCAGTAGCAGTGGCGCGACCGATCTGGAGCGGAGCCATCAACTTCGGGTTGGTGACCATCCCTGTCGAGCTGTACAGCGCGACCGAGGACCACACGATCAGCTTCCGGCAGTTCGAACGGGGGACCTCGGACCGGATCCGGTACAAGCGGATCAACGAGCGCACCGGCAAGGAGGTCGCCTTCTCCGACATCGTGAAGGGCGCGGACGTCGGCGGCGGCGAGTACGTGATCATCGAGCCGGAGGAGCTGGACCAGATCGCCCCCGGCCGCTCCCGCACGATCGACATCAACTCCTTCGTCGACGTCGAGGACATCGACCCGATCCACTTCCAGAAGACGTACTGGCTCGCGCCCGCCAAGGAGGAGTACGGCCGGTCGTACTCGCTGCTGCTGCAGGCCATGGAGAAGACGAACCGCGCCGGGATCGCGTCGTTCGTCATGCGTGGCAAGGAGTACCTGACCGCGGTGCGGGCCGGTGACGGGCTCCTCGTGCTGAACACGCTGCTGTTCCCCGAGGACATCCGCGACCCGGCCAAGGAGCTCAAGTCGCTGCCGGAGATCACGTCCGCGCGCGGCAAGGAACTCGACATGGCGGTGAACCTGGTCGAGTCCATGTCGGACGAGTGGCGCCCAGAGGAGTACCACGACACGTACACCGAACAGGTCGAGAAGCTCATCGAGTCGAAGCGGGAGGGCAAGGAGATCGTCGCGTCCGAGGAGCCCTCCGAGCCGACGAAGGTGGTCGACCTGTTCGAGGCCCTGTCGCGGAGCGTGGAGACCCGCAAGAAGGGCCGGTCCTCGTCCCAGGACCTCGACGACCTGAGCAAGGCCGACCTCGACAAGCTCGCGAAGGAGCTGGACATCAAGGGCCGGTCCAAGATGAACCGGGACGAGCTGGCCAAGGCCGTCGCGGACGCCCAGAGCACGGCGGCTGCTTCGTAGGGTCCGCCGGTCCCTGGTATGCGGGCCGGGCGCGCGGCGCCCGGCCCGGATGCGCTACTCGGCGCGCTTGTAGAACGGGAGCTTCACGACCGACACCGGCATCGCCTTGCCGCGGATGTCGACCGCCAGCCTGGTGTCGGGCTCGGTCAGCGCAGGCGGCACGTACGCCATGGCGATCGGGTGGCCGAGGGTCGGGGACAGGGCGCCGCTGGTCACCGTGCCCACCTGCTCGTCGCCGTTCAGCACCGGGTAGCCGTGGCGCGCGGCGCGGCGGCCCTCGGCGATCAGGCCGACCAGCACCTGCTCCACCGCGTCCCCGGCGTCCCGACGGCGCTCCAACGCCGACCGGCCGACGAAGTCCGCCGCCTTGTCGAACTTCACCACCCGCCCGAGACCCGCGTCGAACGGGGTCATGTCGGCGGTCAGCTCGTTGCCGTACAACGGCATCCCCGCCTCCAGCCGCAGCGTGTCCCGGCACGCCAGGCCCGCGGGCAGCAGGCCCTTGCCCTCGCCTGCGGCAGTCAGGGTTTCCCACACCTCCGGGGCGTGCGGCGCCTCCGCGTACACCTCGAACCCGTCCTCGCCGGTGTAACCGGTCCTGGCGAGCAGCACGTCGTGGCCCGCGATGCGGGTCGGGACGCTGCCGTAGTAGGGCAACGAAGGAAGGTCCGCGTCGCACACCGCGCCGATGATCTCGGCGGAAACGGGGCCCTGTACCGCGATCAGCGCGCAGTCCGTGGACCGGTCGGTCACCTCGACGGTGAAGCCCTCGGCCCTGGCCTTCAACTCGGCGAACACCACGGCGGCGTTCGACGCGTTCGCGACCACCATGTAGTGGTCCTCGCCGATGCGGTACACGACCAGGTCGTCGAGCACACCGCCGTCGACGTCGCAGATCATGGTGTACCTGGCGCGGCCCGGCTTCACCGCGGACAGCTTGCCGACCAGCGCGTAGTCCAGCGCCCGCGCCGCCTCCGGGCCGGTCAGCTCGATCTCCCCCATGTGCGACAGGTCGAAGAGCCCGGCCGCCTCCCGCACGGCCTTGTGCTCGGCCAGCTCGCTGCCGTACCGGAGCGGCATCGACCAGCCTGCGAAGTCGGTGAACGACGCACCGAGCTTGGAATGCACCTCGTGCAGCGGCGACAGTGTGCTCATGACCCCGATCCTGCCTGCTGGGACGCCCGCCCGGAACAACGGGGGTATCCGGCGTGCCGCCCCGCTCGCCGCGGGTCTCGCCTACGCCGCGTTCGGCGCCACGTTCCCCAGTCACAGCACGGGTGCGCTGGTCGCGGTGCTGGTCCCGGCGACCGCCGTACTGGTCGCGGTCCTGGTGCTGCGCCGCCCCCGCGGTGAGTGTGCGAGACCCGGCCGTGCGCACCTGCCCTGGCTGGTGTGGGTACTCGCGTTCGGGGCCTGGGAGCTGGCCGCGCTGTTCGCGGGCGACCTGACGATCAGCCTGCTCATGGACCCGGTGCTGGTGATCTACCCGTTGCGGGTCGCGGGCTGGGCGCTCTGGCTGTGGGCCGGGTGGCTGCTGGTGCGCCGATGATCTTCGGTGTCGGTTTCGTCGTGCTCGGCATCGTCGGTCTCATCGTGCAACTCATGAACCCGAGGTTGGCCGCCGAGTTGTTCGCGATGCTGGTGGCCACCCGAACCGGCCGGGTCCTGACGGTGCTCGTCTGGGGCTGGCTCGGGTGGCACTTCCTCGCCCGGTGATCAGGGGAACAGCGTCAGCCGCGGGTCGGTGCCGATGGCGACCAGGTGGTCGAGGCCCAGCGGCGGCGCGGTCGCGGTGGGGGCACCGCCGGTCTTGCTCGTCGTGGCGATGTTCTCCGCCTGGACGAGGATCTCGACGCCGTCCTCGCGGAGGATCTCCACCCGGTGCATGGTGGCCCCGCCCTCCAACTGGAGGACCTGCTTCGCGATCTCCTCACCGAGCGGCCCGGTCGTCGTCTCGCAGAATGTCCGCTCGCCGATGGTGAGGTCATCGCAGGAGATCCCCAGGTGCTCGGTCCAGGCGGGCTGCATGACGACGAGGATGTTGCCGTCCCCCTCGCCCGCCCGTGTGGTCGCCATGGCCTCGAAACTGGCCATGGGGTCGCAGATGGACAGTTCCTCGACCGACGCCTGCGGGTCGACCTGGTGGTACTCGAGCGGCCCGTGCGGCGTGCCCGCCGGGTAGTCGCCCATGGCGTTGGGCAGGAGCTGCAGGTCCGCGCGCTGCGCCGCGACCGCCTCGGTGGTCGCCTGGGTGAGCCGCGCGGCCGCCACGGTCGCCTTCTCCAGCTCGCCTGCGCACTGCGGCGGCGGCACCGCGTCTGGCATGCCCTTGGGCGTCGACGACGGCGGCGCTGTCGACGAGCTGGGTGGCGCCGTCGTCGACGAGGACACCGGCGGCGGTGCCGTGCCGACCGTCGTGCCGCCGCCGGTGTCGCGCATCATCGTGTACGCGACCGCGCCGGTCAGCAGCACCACCGCCACCCCGGCAGCGACCGCCGGGTTCGCCACCCGGCGAACCATGGCCGCGCGGCGGCCGCGGACGATGACCGCGTCCACGTCGACCGTGGACGGCGGCACCTCCCCGATCGCGTCGTCGAAGACTCGCTTGTCCATTCCGCACCTCTCGCTAGTCGGTTCGCGCTGCCTTGGTGCGCAACGTGTCGAGCCCCCGCGCGGTCTGGCTCTTCACGGTGCCCACCGAGCAACCGAGGATCTCGGCGGTCTCCTCCACCGAGAGATCGCAGTAGAGGCGCAGCACCACCGCTGCTCTGCGCCTGGGCGGCAGCCCGTCCAGCAGGTCGAGCAGCTGGGCCCGGCTGACCACGGCGAACTCGGCCGCCGTGGGCAGCCCCGTCAGCTCCGGCAGCATCTCGGTGGCCTGCTCGCGGCGCCACGGCCTGCGCTTCTCGTCCAGCCAGGTGCGCAGCAGCGCCTTGCGGACGTACGCGTCGATGCCGGGTGTCGCGCCGACGCGCGCCCAGTGCCGGTACAGCTTGCTGATGGTGATCGACACGAGATCGTCCGCGGTGTGCCAGTCCCGGCACAGGAGGTACGCGGTGCGCCGCATGGTCTCCATCCGAGCCGTCACGTACTCGCGGTACGCGTTCTCCTCGGACCGTTTCACCCCAGTGACCTCCTGTGTCGTGCCTCTACAACATCAGGAACGCGGCCTGGGTGCGGCGAGGTTGCTCCGGAGACGAAGTTCGCTCCGCGAGCTCCGCTCAGTCCAGCCGAAAACCGAAAGGAAGTTCCAGCCGGTGCGCGGCCAGCAGCTCACTGTCGGCCAGCAGGTCGCCGGTCGGGCCGTCGGCGACCACGACGCCGTCGTCGATCAGGACGCTGCGCGGGCACAGCTGCAGCGCGTACGGCAGGTCGTGGGTGACCATCAGCGTCGTGCGGCCCAGCGACAGCAGCACCTCGGCCAGTTCGCGCCGGGCGACCGGCTCCAGGTTCGCCGACGGCTCGTCCAGCACGAGGATCTCCGGGTCGCACGCCAGCACGGTGGCGAGCGCGACGCGGCGGCGCTGCCCGCCGGACAGGTGCAGCGGCGACCGGTCGATGTGGTCGGTCATGCCCACCGCGGCGAGCGCCTGGTGGACCCGCGCGTCCAGCTCGGCGCCCTTCAGCCCGAAGTTGGCGGGACCGAACGCCACGTCCTCCCCGACGGTCTGCATGAACAGCTGGTCGTCGGGGTCCTGGAAGACGAGGCCGACGCGGCGGCGGATCTCGTGCAGGTTCACCTTGGTCACCGGCAACCCGGCGACCTCGATGGTCCCGGCGCCTGCGGTGTGCACGCCGTTGAGGTGCAGCGCCAGCGTCGTCTTGCCCGCGCCGTTGGGGCCGAGCACGGCCACCCGCTCCCCCGGTTCGACGCGCAGGTCGATGCCGTAGAGGGCCTGGTGCCCGTCGGGGTAGGCGAAGGCGAGCCCCTTGACGAGCAGCGCGGGTGTCACGGGACCAATACTGCCGTGCCGAGCACGGCCGCGGTGACCAGCACCGGGGTGAGACCGGCCAGCCAGGTCGCCGGGCTCGCCGCCACGCCCCGGTCCGGCATCGCGCCCCGCCAGCCGCGGGACACCATGGCGAGGTGCACCCGCTCGCCGCGCTCGTAGCTGCGGATGAACAGCGCGCCGATGCCGCGCGCGGTCGCGCCGACCTGCCACAGGAAGCGGGGGTCGTGCCCACGGGAGATCCTGGCGAGCCGCATCCGCCGCGCCTCGGCCGCGATGACCTCCAGGTACCGCAGCATCAGCGTCGCGATCGTGGTCAGCATGGCGGGCGTGCGGAGCCGCTGCAGCCCGACGATCAGCTCGCGCGGGGTGGTCGTCGCGGCCAGGGTCAGTGACGTGAGGACGCCGAGCGTGCCCTTGGCGAGGATGTTCCACCCCGCGAGCGCACCGGCCGCGCCGCCGAGCAGCGGCATGAGCAGCGCGATCACCACGAACGGCACCTCGATCAGCGCCCGTTTCGCGAAGTGCGACACCGGCACCCGCGCCATCCGCCACACGGTGACGACCAGCACGAGGTAGCCCCCGAACGCCCAGAACTCCTCGCGCGGTGTGGCGACGACCCCGATGACCGTGAGCAGCGCGGCGACGATCTTGACCTGCGGAGGGAGCCGGTGCACGGGTGAGTCACCCGGGTGGTGCAGGACGTTCGTGCCCGCGTGCCCGGCGCTCACGACGCACCCCCGATGCGACGAAGGACCCCTTCATCACGCTCAGTGCGACGAAGGACCCCTTCGTCACAGGCACCGGTGGGCTGGCTCATTCGTCGCGGCTGTCAGCCTGCTTGGCCGGTCGCCTGCGCAGCACCCAGAACAGGCCGCCCGCGACGACCAGCGTGCCGACGACACCCAGGACCCCGGCCACGCCGGTGAACCGGTCGTCGCCGCCCACCGCGTAGTCGGCCAGGGGGCCGTCGGCCAGATCGTGGTCCTTCGCGTTCTTGGCGATGCAGTCGCCGGTCAGTTCCTCGCCCGCGTCGGTCTCGACGACCTCGCAGCCCTTCAGGGTGGCCGAGTCGAGGCCGTCGGGGTCGGAGTCGGCGAAGTAGGAGAACACGCCCGCGAACACCAGTGCCACGAGCGCGAAGGCCACGAAGAACAGCCCGGTCTTCTTCGTCGTCGGGGTGCTCATGCCGCGCTCCGGATCTCGAGTGGCTTCTCCGTGCCCCGCAGCAGGTGCACGAGGTCGGGCCGGGCGGCGGCGACCGCGGTGACGGTCAGCGCGGTGATGATCCCCTCGCCGATGCCGATCAGCGCGTGCAGCCCGACCATGGTGGCGGTGACGCCGCCCAGGGAGAACGCCGCGTCGCCGCCGATCGCGAACTCGAGCACGAACCCGAGGGAGGCGATCACGGTGTTGAGGAACGCGGCCAGGAACGCGACGGCGGCGAGCCCCGTCTTGCTCCGCGTGGCGACCGACCGCAGCGCGACGGCCACGAGGTAGCCGGCGGCGGTGCCGATGATCGCCATGTTGGTGATGTTGGCGCCCAGCGCGGTCAGCCCGCCGTCCGCGAACACCAGCGCCTGCACCACCAGCACGATGCCGACACACAACGCGCCGACGTAGGGCCCGGCGAGGATCGCGGCGAGCGCACCACCGAGCAGGTGCCCGCTCACTCCCGGCAGGATCGGGAAGTTGAGCATCTGGGTGGCGAACACGAAGGCGGCGACGAGACCTGCCATCGGCGCGGTGCGGTCGTCGAGGTCGCGGCGGGCGCCGACCATGGCGACCGCCATGCCGATCACCGCGACCCCGCCGAAGATCAGCGAGGTCGGAGCGTTGATCAGGCCATCGCTCATGTGCATGGCTACGGTTGCGGACACACCGGTCAGCCTAGATACCACATACAGGCAATCACCAGTGGTTTGCAACAACGATGTGGCGCGGAGCGACCGGGCGGATCCGGCATACGCTGGGGGAATGTCCTCGGCGCTGTCGGTGGCGATCCAGCCTGACGAGCGGCTGCGCCCCCTGCTGACCAGGGACTACCTGCGCTACCGCCAGCCAGCCGAGGACGGTGCCGCGTGGCTCGCGCCGCCGTCGGCCGTGGTGACTGTGATCATCAACATGGGTGCGGCGTTCGGCGGTCTCCCCCACGCGTTCGTGGCGGGGCCGTCCGACGCGTGCGGCGTGGTGTCGATGGCCGGTGAGATCGACTGCGTCGAGGTGAAGCTCACGCCGCTCGGCGCGTACCGCCTGTTCGGGGTGCCGGTGTCCGAGCTGACCGGCGAGGTCGTCGACCTCACCGAGCTGGCCGACCTGCGCCCCGACCGCCTCGACGAGGGCCTGCTGCGGCTCGCCGACGCGGGTAGGGCACCGGCGGGCGAGGTCGCGTGGGTGTGGCGGCGGCTGCACGCGGCGCACGGGAACCTGCCGATCGCCGCGCTGGCCGCCGAGGTCGGCTGGAGCAGGCGGCACCTGGTCAACCGGTTCCGCGCGCAGACCGGGCTGCCACCCAAGACCCTCGCGCGGGTCCTGCGGTTCTCCGAGCTGCTGCGGCGGCTGCCGGGCGGTGAGCTGTCCGAGGTCGCGGCCGTGTGCGGGTACTACGACCAGGCGCACATGAACCGCGACTTCCGTGAGTTCGCGGGCACCACGCCGGGCGCGTGGCTGGCCCGGTTCCCTTCCGTCCAATACCCGTGGGTGCGCGCGACCTAGCGTCGCGACATGAGCATCTACGCCGCCGTCAACTACTCCGACCCCAACGCCGCCGTCGACTGGTTGTGCAAGGCGTTCGGGTTCACCGCCGACGAGGTCTTCCACGACGACGCGGGGGTGGTCCAGCACGCCGTCCTGTCGTTCGGCGCCGGGAAGGCAATGGTCAGCGGCCCGCGTGAGCCCGGCTGGCTCGGCGGCACCGCCGCGACGCCGCTCGCCTCGCCCATCAGCCTCTACCTCGTGGTCGACGACCCGGTCGCCCACCACGACCACGCCGTGGCCGAGGGCGCGAACGTCGTGCGCGGGCTGGAGCACACGGACTACGGCTCGCACGAGTACTCCGCCCGCGACCCCGAGGGCAACCTGTGGTCCTTCGGCACCTACCGGCCCTGAGGCAGGCTGACCCACAGCCACGCGCGCCGCGGTGACTCCTTCATCGTGAGGTCGACCAGCGGGACCTGGTCGGCGGCGACCGGCAGGTAGCCGGGCGCGAAGTCGCCGTTCGCCGTGTCGAGCACCAGCACCACCAGGTCGGCGTCGAGGTTCGTGGCGGCGGCGCGGCGCAGCGGCTCGCTGTCGACCAGCCTGCTGATGTTGATCACGAGCGGGCAGGTGAGGCGGTCCGCCCGACCGGACCCGACGACCATCCGCAGCCGTATCCGGTCCCCGTGGGCGGCGTTGTCGGCCGCGAGCCGGGTGGCCGCGGAACGCAACACCGCGGGCAGGAGCCCGGCGGGGTCGCCGTGGGCAGGCAGGCACACGACCGTGCCGTCACCGGTGCCGCTGTCGCTGTCGTGGTCGACCTCGTCGACGGCGTCGCCGAGGTCGGTCACCACCTGCCGCAACAACGCGTGCAGCCGAGCCCCCAGGTGCACCTGCGCCTGCTCGGTGCGCCTGCCGTAGCTGACCACGTCCACCGCGAACCCGAGCCGGTCGGTCCGGACCCGCCGCCCCCTCGCCGGCGGGTACGGCGCCGTGGGGTCAGCGGGTTCCCTCGGCATGATTTCGACCGTAGCGGGCATTGATTTCGCTGCCGGGAAACGACCCGGATTTGTCAAAGATATGTCCGGAGACATTTTCTGGACACTTCGCCGGTGGACTTGACAATCGCCGACCTGTAACCATGTTCAGGTGGCGGCGAGCACGTACGACGAACTCCTGGAAATACCGCGTGGACGCGGGATGCTGGCCAACGACGTCGCGGACCGGATCGGCCCGGGGCTGCGAGTCGCGTGCGGGGTCGCCCCGGACGACTCCCCCGCGCTGGTCCGGCGCAAGGTCGGCGACCGGCTGGGCGAGCTGTGCGGCAGACTGCCCACCGACCTGCGGATCTCCGTGCTGGCCGCGCTCGCGCTGCACCCCGAGGCCGACCACCAGTTCATGCAGGACCGCATGGGGTGGGCCGCGCACCACATCAACCGCGACCACCCGAGGGCCGCCGTGCGGCGCATGAAGGTCGGGTTCCGGATCATCGCCGAGCAGCTCGACGACCTCGTCGACGACCCGACGATCAACCAGGGCTGGCACGCCGTCTCGCTGCGCGCGCTGCTCCGAATGGACGTGGACCCGCCGCAGCTGCTCGAGGAACGCACGATCGTGTCGACCGCGGACGGGCTGGAGGAGGTCGAGCTGCGCCTGTCCGCCCCCGGCGGGGACGACGACAGCCCGATCAACGCGACGGTCCTGTACGGCGGGGAGATCACCGGCAGTGAGCGGGTCGCGCCGAGCCACCGCAAGTTCGCGCTGCGGCTGCCCGCGCCGCTGCGGGCGGGCGAGCAGCACGAGTACGGTGTACGGTTCACCGCTCACCCGCGTGCGGTCATGCCGCCCTACTACGTGCTGACGCCGCTGCAGCCGTGCGCGAAGTTCAGCGTCCGCGTGCGGTTCGCCGCGGTGCCCGCCCGGATCTGGCGGGTCGACGGCATCCCGCCGCGCGCCATCGACGACTACGCCCCCGACGACGCCCTCGTGTCCGCCGACCGGTTCGGCGAGGTCGCGCTCGAGTTCTCCCGCCTGCAGCAGGGGCTGAGCTACGGCGTCCGGTGGGCGGCGCCGTGACGACAGGCGAACTGGTTCCCGAGACGTTCCTCAGCTACCTCGATCCCGCCGACCACGAGTTCCTCCTCGGCCGCGGCACGACGCGGCGGCTGCCCGCCGACACCGTGCTCATGCACGAGGGCGACCCGACCAACCACGTGCTGGTGCTGCTGTCCGGCTGGGTGCGGGTGTACCGGACCACCCCGGACGGGCAGGTGGTCCTGCTCGCGCTGCGCGGGCCGGGCGACGTGATCGGCGACATCGCCGCGATGATGGACGTGCCGCGCACGGCGACCGTGGACTCCATGCAGGACACCGGTTTCATGCAGTTCCGGCACGACGAGTTCCTGGCGTGCGTGCACGAGCGGCCCGCGCTGGGCTTCGCCCTGCTCAAGCAGATGGCGGCGCGGCTGCGGGACTCCGACGCGGCACGCGTGGACTTCGCCGCGATGGACGTCGCGCAGCGCGTCGCGTCCCTGCTGGTGCACCTCGCCGACACCCACGGCAGCATGACGTCGCGCGGGGTGGAAGTGCGGATGCCCTTGACACAGCAGGACATCGCGAACAGGGTGGGTGGCTCACTGCGCGCCGTGGCGCGGGCCGTCGCGGCGTTCCGCGAACGCGGGCTGCTCATCACCGCGCGCCGCGAGTTCGTCGTCACCACGCCCGAGGTGCTGCGGTCGTTCTCCGGCAACATGCCAAATGGCACATAGCGAAGGTGTCATCGGTCGTCGAGGTTTCCTCCCCACAGGCGCATTCTTCTCCTTGATCCGGTAGCTCCGGATTCTCACTGGGGGCGGGGAGGTCGAGATGAAGTACCTGTGCACGGTTTCCGTGGCAATGCGGCTGGGATTCTGGCTGTTTCTGACCGGGGTGGCCTGCGGGCTCTTTATCGGCCTCCACGTCTGAGGCAAAGGAAAAGGAGGCCGAAAGTGGAAAGTCACTTTGTGCTGGTCCTGCTGCTCGGCTGAAGGGGAACACAAATGGAGCCGCCGGCGACTGGGGGTCGCCGGCGGCTCCGTGTCCGGTGTGGATCAGACGAACGCGTTGATGCCGGTGAGCTTGCGGCCGATCAGCAGCTTCTGCACCTGGCTCGTGCCTTCGTAGAGCGTCATCACGCGGGCGTCGCGCAGGATCTTCGCGACCGGGTACTCGTCGAGGTAGCCGTAGCCGCCGTACACCTGGATGGCGAGGTTCGCCGCCGTCACCGCGTTCTCGCTCGCGAACAGCTTGGCCATGGAGGCCTCGGAGTTGAACGGGAGCCCGCGGTCGACCAGGTCGGCCACCCGCCACACGAGCAGCCGCGCCGCGTCGGTGCCGACGGCCATGTCGGCGAGCATCTGCTGCACCAGCTGGAAGGACGCGATCGGCTTGCCGAACTGGTTGCGCTCCCCCGCGTACTTCACCGACGCCTCGAGCGCAGCGCGCGCGAGGCCGACGCACCCGGCCGCGACCGACATGCGTCCCTTGTCGAGCGCCGCCATCGCGATCTTGAAGCCCTGCCCCAGCTCACCGAGCACCGCGTCGTCGCCGACCCGCACGCCGTCGAGGACGAGCTCGCCCGTCGACTGGCCACGCAGGCCGAGCTTGCCCTTGATCTCGCGGTGGGTGAACCCCTCGGTGCCGGTCGGCACGAGGAACGCGGTCACGCCCCGCGGTCCCCCCTCACCGGTGCGGGCGAAGACGAGTGCCAGGTCGGCCCACGTGCCGTTGGTGATGAACATCTTCGAGCCGGAGAGGACCCAGCCATCACCGTCGCGGACGGCCTTGGTGGCGAGGTTGCCCGCGTCGGAGCCGGTGTCCGGTTCGGTCAGTCCGAAGCACGCGAGCGACTCGCCGGAGCACAGGCGGGTGAGCCACCGTTGTTTCTGCTCCTCCGTGCCGTACGTCTGGATCGTCTTGCCGACCAGTCCCAGCGAGACGGACACGATGCCCCGGATCGCCGAGTCACCCCGGCCGAGTTCCTCCATCATCAGGCAGTACGACAGGTGGTCCCCGCCCGAGCCGCCGTACGAGTTCGAGATGGTCAGCCCGAGGAACCCGATGTCGGCGAGCTTGCCGACGATCGCCCGGTCGACCTGCTCTGCCCGGTCCCAGTCACGGACGTGAGGCACGACCTCCCGGTCGATGAAGTCCCGCGCGAGCTCCCGCAGCGCGGCCTGCTCTTCGGTGAGCGACAAGTCCATGACCTGCACCTTACGTTCATCCGCGGTGGCTGCGTGACAGCGCCCGGAAAGACCGTTTACTCCGCCCAACCACCCTGTGCACGGAGCCCTACCTCGGCGCGCGGCCGGTCACGCCGTCGAGCCCGTCCAGGATGGTGTGAACGCGGTCACGCTGCGAGGTCGGGAATGTCCGCACCGTGGCTTTTCCGTCGCTCACGGCGGAGTACTCAACCACAGCGCCCGCCACACGTCTGACTCCCGAAATAACCTCTTTCCGAGGGGAGTCGAGAAATGTTACGAAGATCCGGCCTACTGGTTTCCCTACTGGCGATCATCTTCGCCCTCATCCCGGCGGCCACCGCGTCGGCGGCCCCGTATTGCGGCATCACGTGGGGCTCGACCGCGAAGTCGGCCAACCCCACCGCGACCGGCAACCTGACCAACGTCCGAGCCGGCCGCCACGACTGCTACGACCGGCTCGTCTTCGACACCACCGGCCCGGCGAACGGGTACTGGGTGTCCTATGTGGACGTCATGCACGAGGACCCGACCGGGGCGGTGGTCCCGTTGCGCGGCGGGGCGAAGCTGTCGGTCACGGTCCAGGCCCCGTCGTACGACATGTCCGGCGCGCGGACGTACTTCTACGCGAACCGGGCCGAACTGGTCAACGTGACCGGGTACTCGACGTTCCGGCAGGTCGCGTTCGCC
The DNA here is from genome assembly GCF_014203735.1 of Actinophytocola algeriensis. Taxonomy (GTDB): domain Bacteria; phylum Actinomycetota; class Actinomycetes; order Mycobacteriales; family Pseudonocardiaceae; genus Actinophytocola; species Actinophytocola algeriensis. Next base: position 72,661 of record NZ_JACHJQ010000007.1, read on the forward strand.
GGCTCGTTCGAGGGCTCGACCACGGTCGGCCTTGGCGTGCGGGCCCGCCTCCCGTTCCGCGTCTTCACCCTCCCGAACCGCATCGTCGTGGACGTGGCCCACTTCTGGTGACCCCGCCCAGGCAGGCCCGCGCGGTGCTCACACGCCACGCGGGCCACCGCCTTGAGAACGGCTGTCACACCTAGCCCCTGCCGAACGACTCACGTCATATGACCGTGGCGATCCGAGTCCTGGACGAGCTACGCCGCTGCAGCGTCCCCCTCGACGACGACCAGTTGGCGAAGCGGCTGAGTGTCAGCCCACGCCAGACGATCAACCAGGTCTGCCGACGCCTGGCGGCCGAAGGCCGTCTGCGGCGATTCGACGGTCCCGACGGCAAGATCGTCAACGAACTCCAACTCACGGACGGCGAGGTCCTTGTCAGGGAACTTCCTGCCGGTGACAGCACCGAACAACGCCAAGCGGAGGCCATGGTCCTTCAACTGCTCGGCGAACGTCTCGGATTGACGCTGCGACCGTGCAACATCCCACTCGGCGACGGCGTTCGGGCGGAAGTCGACGGAGTCGACGAAGCGTTCACGACCCTCGTCGAGGTGTGGGCGCGCCACGGCCCGCCGAAACCCGCTCAGAAACACAAGGTTCTGGCCGATGCGCTCAAGTTGATCCACGTCGGCAGGGTTCTCAGGACATCGCCGAGGCTCATCCTGTGTCTGTGCGACGCCGAAGCCGCACGCCACTTCAGTACCGCGCGATCGTGGGCGGCCGACGCGCTTCGCGCCTTCGACGTCGAGGTCATCGTGATCGACGTTCCCGCGGATGTCTCGGCCGCGGTGCGTGCCGCGCAGCTGCGGCAGGTTCGCTGAATGCCGTGGCGAGCTCGCCTCCCGGCGAGCCCGCCCCTCGATCAGCTCACGCCCGCGCCGTGGGCGGACACCCAGCGTTCCATCGAGTACTCGACCATCGTGATCAGTGTGTTCTTCACCGACTCGCGGTCGCGGGCGTCGCACTGGACTATCGGTACGGTTTCCGCGATGGCGAGGGCGTCGCGGACCTCGTCGATGCCGTGTGTCTGCTCGCCGTCGAAGCAGTTCAGGCCCACCACGTACGGTAGTCCGCGGTCCTCGAAGAAGTCGATCGGTGAGAAGGAGTCGGCCAGCCGTCGGGTGTCGGTCAGGACCACGGCACCGATGGCGCCCCGGACCAGGTCGTCCCACATGAACCAGAAGCGTTCCTGGCCTGGGGTGCCGAAGAGGTAGAGCACCAGGTCCTTGTCCAGCGACACGCGGCCGAAGTCCATGGCGACCGTGGTGGTCTGTTTGCGTGGTGTGGCGTCGAGGTTGTCGATGCCGACGCTGGCCTCGGTCATGACCGCCTCGGTGGTGAGCGGCATGATCTCCGACACCGAACCGACGAACGTGGTCTTGCCCGCGCCGAAGCCGCCACCGACGACGATCTTCACCGATGTGAGCGACGGGGCGTCAAAGCCGACGGAGTCCACTCAAAACCCTTTCCATCAACGTGAGATGTGCTTTGTTGGCGCCACCGGTGGCGGTCTTGTGCACGATCACCAAGCCCAGCCCGGCCATGTCGCCGAGCAGCACCTTGGCCACGCCGAGCGGTACCGCCAGCAGGGTGGCGACCTCGGCGACCGACCTGGGCTCGCCGCAGATCTCCGCGATGGAGCGGTGTTCGGTCTGCGTCAGGGCCTCGATGTTCTCGCCGTGCTCGCTCGTGGACACCATCGTCTCGATCCGCAGGTCCACTGTGGACTTCGTGCGGCCCCGCGTCCACGCGTAGGGGCGCACCATCTGCGCGTCCGCGACCAGGTCCTCGTCGGTCACCGGGTAGATCGACGGGGTCACGACCGGCGCGGACGACGGAATCGTCCAGGACCACGCCGCGCGGTCGACGATCTCCTGGCCGGACGGGCCCACCGGGTCGGCCGGGTCGGCGGACGCGGGCTGACCGTCCTGCTCGGCCTTCTTCTTCCGCTTGCGCCTGCCGCCCCCGAGCGTCAGCCCGTTGAGGACGTCGGCGAACCCGGCGTCGTGGTCGGTGCCGTCGGTGCTCACGCCGGCAGCCCAGCCATCCTCCCGCCGGCACCCTGGAGCTGTGCCCTGAGCTCCGGCGTGAGGATCACCCCGACACGGTCGACGAGCAGCGTCATCTCATACGCGACCTGCCCGATGTCACACAGCGGCGACGCGAGCACCGCCAGCGCGGAACCGTCGCTGATGGCCATCAGCAGCATGATCCCGCCGTCCATCTCGACGATGGTCTCCTTGACCGTGCCGGCCTCGAAACAGCGCGCGGCGCCCTGCGTGAGCGACACGAGACCGGACGCGACGGCGGACAGCTGGTCCGCGCGGTCGATGGGCAACCGGGCGGAACAGGTGAGCAGCATCCCGTCCGCGGACACCACGACGGCGTGCGCAACCCCGGGGACCCGCTCGGCGAAGTCGTTGACCAACCATCCGAACTGACTTGGTTGGGCCTGCGGCGAAGTCATTCACTCTCCTGTTGCTGCTTGTGATCACGGTGCTGTCCATTGAGGAGGCCGTTCGTGGAGGAACGTTCCGCGAGGCTCCTGCGACCGCGGGACAGCCCCTTCTGGAAACTCCCGAGCCGCCCGCGCATCTCCTCGGCGCGCTCGGCCCTCGGCTGCGCGGCCCCGCTCCCGTTCCCGTTGCCGGAGTGGGAAACGCTGCCGGGCACCAGGTTCTGCCTCGGACTGCGCCGCGGCAGGCCACCCGAGGTGAAGTCCACCGGGGTCGCCGTGGACACCTGGTTCGCGGCCCGCCAGCCGATGTCCGCGGCGAACCGCCAGCCCGCGTGGGACAGGTCCAGCCGCACGGTCTCCGCGTCGGCCGCGTCCACAGCGGACTTCGCGGGCGGGGGCGGGACAGGCGGGCCTGCCGGCGCGGGCGGGTCAGTGGTCGGACGGGGCGGGGTCACCGGAGCGACGTCAGCGGAGGCGGGTTCGGCGCCGCTCCGGTGATCCCGCGCCTTGCGGACGCCCTGCCGGTAGTCACTCAACCGGCTGCGGACGTCGTCCGCGTCGCGCGCGTGCCGAGGCAGTTCGCCGGGCGCGTCCGCGCTGCCGGGAACCAGGTTCTGCCTCGGACTGCGGCGCGGCAGCCCACCCGAGGTGAACTCGGACGGTTCGGCGTTCGACACGGCACGGGCGGTGTCGAAGCCGGAGTCGGCGGCGAAGTTCCAGGCGTCGCGACCGCGTTGCTGATCGTCCTTGCTCGGCGGCTGGGATTTCGCGGAGCTGGCGGAGCGAACATCCGACGCGAGCATGGCGGCCGCGGTCGCGTCGTCCACCGCCGGGTCGGAGACCGCGCGGAACCAGGCCGACACCATCTCGTCGAAGATCGGCGTGGTCTCCTCGATCGCCGACCGGTCGACCGGGGTGCTCGCGGTCCACCACCCGGTGGTGTCCTGCTCATCCCCCTCTGCCGGGGAGAACAACCCGGCACCGGACGTCTGGCGGGCGGGTGGCTCGAACGGGCCGCGCGGGCCCGCGATCTCGCCGGGGCCGGACTGTTCGGTCCGTCCCGTACCGCGCTGCCCCGGCATCTTCCCGCTGGGCGAGCGGCGTGGCAGCGGCGGGTTGCCCGACCGCTCGTCCTGCGTGCTCTCCCGGGCCGTCTCGCGGGCCGTGGGCTCCTCCGGCGCGGGCTGCTCGCGGCGCGGCAGCGGCGACGGCTTGATCCCGTTGAGACCGTGCACGCCGTTCACGCCGTTGGTGCCGCTAGTGCTGTTGGCACCGCTCGCGTGCCCGTTGCTGTGACCGTTGGCGTGCCCGTTCGTGCGCCCGTTGGTCCCGTTGACGTGCGTGCCGTTCGTGCCGTTCGTGCCGTTCGTGCCGTTCGTGCCGTTGACGGTCGTCGACCGCTCACCGGCCAGCGAGAACGGGACGAGCAGGCTGGTGCCGTTCGGCTGGGCCTTCACCCGCTCCGGCTCGGCCGGGGTCTCGGCGGGCACGATCACGTCGGCGGGCACGGTCACGGTCGCCCGGACGCCCTTGACGTCGTGGCCGCCGTTCAGCCGGACCTCGATGCCGTGCCGCCCGGCGAGACGGCCGATCACGAACAGGCCCATGCGGCGCGAGGTCGCCACGTCGATCAGCCCGGAGTCGGCGAGCTTCGCGTTGGCCTCGTCCAGCTCGGCCTGGTTCATGCCGATGCCCTCGTCGAGCACCGCGATGCACACCTGACCGTCCTCGAAGGAGTGGCTCGCGATCGTCACCTGCGTGTCCGGCGCGGAGAACGCGGTCGCGTTGTCGAGCAGCTCCGCGGTGAGGCGCACCAGGTCGCCGACGGCGTACCCGACCACCTGCACCGAGGGCGGCGGCAGCAGCACGACCCGTTGGTACTGCTCGATCTCCGACACCGACGCGCGCAGCAGGTCGGCGAGGTTGGTCGGCCGCTGCGGACGCCTGCCGCCCTCGTTGCCCGACAGCACCATGAGGTTCTCGTTGTTGCGGCGCATGCGGGTCGCGAGGTGGTCCAGCTGGAACAGCGTCGCGAGCTGGTCGGCGTCCTCCTCGTCGCGCTCCAGCCGCTCGAGCAGCTGCAGCTGGCGCTGCACGAGGCCCTGGCTGCGGCGCGACAGGTTCACGAACACCGACGAGTAGGTCGCCCGCAGGCCTGCCTGCTCGGTGGCGAGCTTGAGCGCCTGGCGCTGCACGGCGTCGAACGCGCGGGCCACCTGCCCGACCTCGTCCATCGACGTCACCGGCACCGGGGGCAGCTCGATGTCGCCCGCCAGCTCGCCGCGGTCGCGGATGCGGATCACGGCGACGGGCAGCGCGCGCTCGGCGACATCGAGCGCGCCGTTGCGCAGCGCGGCGAGCGAGCTGAGCAGGTGGCGGCCGACGACGAACATCACGCCGATCGCGACCACGAGCGCGACGAGGAGGATCACCGCGGCGAGGCCCGCGCCGTCGCTCGCCTCGTCCTGCAGCGCGGCGGACCGGTCCCGCAGGTCCTCGCCGAGGACGGCCGCGACGTCGGCGATCCGCTTGGCGGTCAGCGTCGAGCCTTCCTCCCACACCTGCGGGCTGGTCGGCAGCGGGGCGCCGGGCGGGTTCGCGATCACCGCCGCGACGATGTTGTTGCGGCCCGCGATGCCGGTGCCCGACACGGTGGTGTCGTACAGGTCGACGCGGTCGGCGCCGGCGAGGGAGTAGAAGTCGGCGAGCCGGTCGGCCTGCCTGCCGACGGACGCGGTGAGCGCCTCGACCTCCGGGCCGGTGAGGCTGCCGCGCGCGGCACCGACCGCGATCACGGCGTACTGGAAGGAGACCTCTTCCTTGATCGCCTCGAGGTCGTGCAGTGCGGAGGCCGTCGACGCCAGGGTCGGGTCGATCGCCTCGGACGCCATGGTGCGGTCGAACCGCAGTAGCGCGCCGACGACCGCGGAGTAGCGGACGACGGCGTTGGCCGCGTCGAAGCCGGGCACCGCGACCTGCTCGCGGATGACGGGGAGCTCGCCGAGCCACCGCTGGGCGTCGGCGAACCGCGCGGCGGCGGCCTCGTGGTCGAGCGTGACGCGGCCCGCGGCGCGCACGAACGCGGCCCGCGCGTTGTCGGTGTTGAACCGCTCGTCGGTGAGCTTGCGCGGCAGGTCCTCCGCGCGGGCGGCAAGCAGCGCGCCCGCCGCGCCGCGCTCGGCCTGCAGCGCCCCGACCAGCTCGCGCAGCTCCTGGTCGACCACGACCAGCCGGTCCACCCGCCGGTACGAGCTCGCCTTCTCGACCTGGTCGGAGATCTGCATGGTGCCGAGCACGATCGCGAAGACGACCGGCACGAGCGTGACCGCGGCGAGCTTGACGGGGAGGTTCCAGTCCCGCCAGTTCGCGAGCACGCTCATCAGTGCCGACCACCGGGAGACGGACTCGTCGGCGCGTAGCGCCGCACCGTTCCCTTCCTCGGTTGACACGTTTTGTGTCGCAGGTTTCAAGGCAGCGCCTCATTTCAGAATGAGGAGACGACAATTCCCAGTGGAGCGCACCGCGCGGCTTGCGTCGGGACTGCCGCCGCGGCGAGAACTGAGGATCGATCGTACCCCAGTCAGCCGGTCACGAAAGCATTCGAAAAGTTCGGTGTTGACCTGCGAAAACCGACCGAAAAGCGATCAAGCAAGGGTCGCCGCGGCGCACTCGCCGCCCTTTCGATCATGGCGGTTCTACTGTGGGTCTGGATAGGACTTACTTAATCCCCCGATCGGGTTACGTTGCCTCTCGCGCCACTCGCGACAACCCCTCGGACGATCATGACGTGTCCCCCAAGTGAGGTGCAGATGCACGTGCAGTGACCGTCAGCGACGCTCTCAGCAGGACAAACAGGCCGTAGCCCAGCTTCACCCTGACGCGTGACGCGCTGGTCGGAGCCAGACTTCCGGGATACTGTGCACCCAGCACAACCGGCCCTTGTGACCACGATCCGTCACCTCGATCCTGCGGTGTGCAACTTTCGCAACGCAACGTCACTCGAAGATTCACCGATAGGTGTGAACGCCTGGACACGGCTCGTTCTGTAGTGTCTACTTCGGTCCCGCGAGAGGTGTTGCGTTTTTGAGAACGCCCTCTCCGACGCATCTCCACTTTGAATTCCGGCCGCATGCGTTAATGTGCTGCGGCCACTTCAACGGAGGAACACATGACGCAGGTGGTTCACACCCCGATAACGGCACGCGCACCGGAACAGGCCGGTGCCGGTTTCGGCGGAATCACCACACAGCACGGCACTCCCCCGGTCCCCCCGGACGGTCCCGACTACGCGGCAATCCACGACAGCCCGCAGTTCGCGGCGCTACGCCGTCGTTTCCGGCGTTTCGTGTTCCCCATGGCCGCGCTGTTCTTCGGCTGGTACCTCACCTACGTGCTGCTGGCCGCCTACGCCCACGACTTCATGAGCCACCGCCTGTTCGGACTGGTGACCGTCGGCCTCGTGCTCGGCGTGCTCCAGTTCGTCTCGACGATCGCCATCACCGCCGCCTACGTGCGGTTCGCGCGCAGGAACCTCGACCCCGCGGTCGAGGAACTGCGCGCCGGCGCGGGAGTTACCGACCGATGACCATGATCTCCGCACAGTCCGGCCAGGTCGGCAGCCCGCTGCTGAACCTGGCCGTGTTCGCCGGGTTCGTCGCGATCACGCTGTACGTCGTGTACCGGGTGAGCCACCGCAACACGTCCACAGCGGACTACTACGCGGCGGGCAGCACGTTCACCGGCTCGCAGAACGGCGTCGCCCTCACCGGCGACTACCTGTCGGCCGCGTCGTTCCTCGGCATCGCCGGTGCGATCGCGGTCCACGGCTACGACGGGTTCCTGTACTCCATCGGGTTCCTCGTCGCGTGGCTCGTGGCGCTGCTGCTGGTCGCCGAACTGGTCCGCAACACGGGCCGCTTCACGATGGGTGATGTACTGGCGTACCGGATGCGCCAGCGCCCGGTCCGCGCCGCGGCCGCGACGTCCACGCTCGTGATCTCGTTCTTCTACATGCTGGCGCAGATGGCGGGCGCCGGTGGCCTCGTGGCGCTGCTGCTCGACGTGCACGGCAAGGGCGGGCAGGCGCTGGTGATCTGCGTCGTCGGCCTGATCATGATCTTCTACGTGCTCGTCGGCGGCATGAAGGGCACCACGTGGGTGCAGATCATCAAGGCGACGCTGCTCGTGCTGTGCGTCGTGCTGATGACCGTGTTCCTGCTGGGCAAGTTCGGCTTCAGCGTGTCCGCGTTGCTGGACGAGGCCGCCGCGAACAACGCCAAGGGTGAGGCCGTGCTCGTGCCGGGCGTCCAGTACGGCAAGACCGCGATCACCCAGCTGGACTTCGTGTCCCTGTCGCTGGCCCTGATCCTCGGCGCGGCGGCGCTCCCCCACGTGCTGATGCGGTTCTACACGGTGCCCAACGCGAAGCAGGCCCGCCGGTCGGTGGTGTGGGCGATCGGCTGCATGGCCGTGTTCTACCTTGCCACGCTGGTGATCGGCTACGGCGCGTCGGCGCTGGTCGGTTCGGACCGGATCCTGTCGTCGACGGGCAAGGAGAACTCGGCGGCGCCACTGCTGGCGTTCGAGATCGGCGGCACCCTGCTGCTGGGCATCGTGGCGGCGGTCGCCTTCGCGACGATCCTCGCCGTGGTCGCGGGGCTGACGCTGACCGCGTCGGCGTCGTTCGCCCACGACGTGTACGCGAACATCTTCCGCGGCGGCAAGGCCGACCCCCGCTCGGAGGTGAAGGTCGCCCGCAGGACGGCGGTGGTCGTCGGCGTCCTGGCCATGATCGGCGGGATCCTCGCCAACGGCCAGAACGTCGCGTTCCTGGTGGCACTGGCGTTCGCGTTCGCGGCGTCGGCGAACCTGTCGACCCTGTTGTACTCGCTCTTCTGGAAGCGCTTCAACACGACGGGCACGCTGTGGGGCATGTACTGCGGGCTCGGTTCGTGCCTGCTGCTGGTGTTCCTGTCGCCGGTCGTGTCCGGCGCCCCGACGTCGATCTTCGCGAGCGTGGACTTCCACCTGTTCCCGCTGACGAACCCGGGCATCGTCTCGATCCCGATCTCCTTCCTGGCGGGGTACCTCGGCACGGTGCTGTCCAAGGACCAACCGGACGAGGCCCTGCAGAAGGAGATGGCGGTCCGCGCGCTGACCGGGATCGGTCAGTGAGCTGACCCGGGCCTGCGCCCACCCGGACTGTGCCCCTGGCAGCGGCTGCGCCGACCGCCGCCAGGGGCACACCGCTGTCCGGAGTAGTGCGTGAGGTATCGCCGCTCGACGCCGGAACGGCCTGAAAGTCGTGCTGTGGGGCACGTGGGCGCTGTTCGTCGGCGACTACGTCGTGCGGTTCCTGCTGGCCGTCCACAAGGGCCGCTTCCTCGTGCGCACGACCTTCGACCTCGCGGTGGTCGCGCTGCCCATGTTGCGGCCGTGGCGTGCCCTGCGGCTGGTCACCGTCGTGACCGGCAGCTGATGCACTCCGTGCACCGCCAGGTGGCGATGTCGACGCTGATGGTCGGTGGCATCGCCCTGCTCGGCGTGGTCACCGGGCTGGTGGCGTCCTGGTTCGTCCGCACGATCGAGGGGGCCGGACAGCAGGCCGATGAACTGGCCGGGCTGCGGCGGGAACTGCGGGCGGCGGTCGACGCGCTCACCGAGGCGCGGGCCCGCGCTTCAGGTACCGGTGAGACCTCGTTCACTGACGAACGGCCCGCGGTGCGGTAGAACGGTTGTGTGCGTGACCCACTCGCTGGTCTGGCGGACGTGCCGTGGCGGCAGTTGAACCATGCCGACGGCGGCGACGCCTCGGATGTGCCCGATCGGTTGCGGATGTTGCGGTCCGAGAACCTCGACACGCGGACCAGGGCGCTGACCTGGCTTTCCCGGTTGCCCGGGTCGACAGCGGGCGCGGCTGTCGTCGAGTTTCTCGTGGCGATGGTGGACGATCCGGGGACACCGGACCGGGAGGCGCTCGTCAGCCTCCTGCACGACGTCGCGCTCCGGGACATCGATCTGCCCCTGCCCGACGACTTCGAGGCCGACGACGCCTTCCGTGCGGCCGCCAAGCACGTCGACTCCTATGTCGCCTGGCTCTCCGAGCCGCTGCTCGCGGCCCAGGCGGCCGAGATGCTCGCCTACTTCCCCGTCTCGCAGCGGGTGGTCGACGCGTTGCTCGCCGCCGCGGTGCCGGCCAGCGCCAACCTCACCCTCGGCTACGTGACGGGCTACCCGCCCATCGACGCGCACCTCACCGCGGCGCTCGAGTCGTCGGCCAGGGACGTGCGGATGACGGCGGCCGTCGCGCTCGCGTTCCGGCTGGGGTCCGACCTGCCGGGGCAGGCGCTCGACCTGCTCGTCGACGAGGCGCCGCCGCCCGCGCCGCCCGGCTGGGACCGGTCCATGCGGGGGTTCGTCGCGCTCGCGTTGCGCCGGGTCGGGCTCTAGTGCTGTGTCCACCAACGTTTGCCGGGTCCTGCGGCGGGTCCGGCCAAGCCGACGGGGATCGCCGTACCCGTGGTGGGGCTGGGTTTGCCGTGAAAGACGCGTTCAGGACATCGCCGACGCTGTGAAAGCGCCTTTCACAGCACAACGGACGTCGTCAGGGTGCGGGAGACGCCGGGGGCAAACCCGTCCGGCGAGAACAAACCACGAACCCGGCCAACGTAAGTGGACACAGCACTAACTACCTGGTGCGGGATCGCGCCGGATCGATGAGAAAGCGGGGGCATCCACCCCGAGCTAGATCGCTTCGCCCGCGCGGACCTTGTGCGTGACCTTGCGCTCGGCGAAGAACGAGCCGATCGGCACGACGCCGGACAGCATCACCAGGATCGTGCCCTTCAGCGACCAGCGGGCCTTCAGCGCGAGGTCGACGATCACGACCAGGTAGACGATGTACAGGAACCCGTGCACCGGCCCGACGATCGCCGAGAACCGCGGCTCGTCGAACACGTACCTCATGATCATCGCGAAGCACAGCGCCAGCAGGCCGACGCCGACGATGTACGCGAGCACCCGGAACCGGGCCAGCGCACCCCGGACACCGGGGTCGCCGACGGCCTGGGCGGGGTTCTCCTCGTCGGTGACGGGGGACTCGGCGGTCATCGCGTCTCCTGCTCGTGTCGTGCGTTGAGCTGGGCGAGGTAGCGGTTGTACGCGGCCAGCTCAGGGTCGTCATCGTGCGTGTCGCTGTGCGCCTCATCCTGCCTGAGCGGTGTTTTGTCCGGTTCAGGCGGGGGTGCCACGTGTGACACGGGTTGCTCTCGGGGGTGTTCGCGGCTCAGCTTGCGCAGCCGCCAGAACATGAACGCCGGGAAGAGCCCGAACAGCGGCCACTGCAGGACGTACCCGAGGTTCTGCCAGGTCCCGCCGTTCTCGAAGCGCTGCCACTGCCACCAGGCCAGCCCGACACACGCGACGAGCGACACCACACAGAGCAGGACGATCCCGGCTCGGCGAGCCACCACGTTCACGACCGTGACGCTAACACTCCCCCGGCGAACGCCTGCCAGGCCGCACCACCGAAGACGAGGTGCCCCGCGGCCACGTTCTTGGAGTCCCGCACCCCGACGGCGACACCGGCGAAAGCCACTTCGACACAGGCGTCGTTGGCGCCGCCGCCACTGCGGCTGCTCTTGCGCCAGACCGCGCCGGAAAACTCAACCGTGGACACCACAACCGCCTTCTCGGGACTACAGTTCGCCGGCCAGCCGCTCGATGAGCGCCACGGATTCGTTCGGGCTCAGCGCTTCGGACCGCAGCTGATCGAACATCAGTCTAGCCTGGTCGAGTTCCTCGGGTTTCTCGATGTGAAGTGCGCCGGTCACGTGCGCCACGTAGAGCAGAGCGGGGTCCCCGTCGGGAAAACTCAGGACGATGTAGGCGCCACTCGTGCCGGTGTGAGCCCCCGCGGCGTCGGACAGCACCTGGATGCTGACCGTGGGCAGCTCCGCACACTCGACGAGGTGCCGCAGCTGCGCACGCATCACCTCGGCTCCGCCGACCAGCTTGCGCAGGGCCGCTTCATCGATGATCGCCGTCAGCTCGAGGGGGAACTCCTCGTCCTCGAGCCGCCCTTGCCGCATCAGCCGGGCGATCACCTCGTTCTCGACCTGGTCCGCGGGCAGCCGGTGCGCGGCGAAGAGCGCGCGCATGTAGGCCTCGGTCTGGAGCAGCCCCGGGATCTGGATGAGGCTGAACTCGTAGACAGTCGAGGCTTCGGTCTCCGTGCTGATGTAGCCGCGGTCGTCGATGTTGTACTTCGTCCACCAGCCCGGGCGGTTGGCCTCCCGGACGAGGTCGAGCAGCTCCGGGTCGTAGATGTCGTAGAAGTCCATCATCGAGCGGGCCAGGTGCACGTCCGCCCTCGACTGGCCGGTCTCGACGCGGCCCAACGAGCTGCGGGTCTTGTCCAGCCGCAGTGCGGCCTCCGCCAGGGTCAGCCCCGCCTGCTCCCGCATCTGCCGCAGCCGCCGCGCCAGGCGTCGCCGCCGGAACGTGGGCGTCACCCCGATTACCTCCCGTAGCCGAACGATCACAGCATGATCGCAGGCGGGAGGGCGTGAGTGGGAATCCCAGTCAGACCGCGGCCTTGGCGTAGCCGTCGGCGAGGCCGAAGACCTTCTGGCCGTACGGCACGGAGTTGTTGTAGGAGAACACCGCCGCCCACCAGTCCTTCGGCGTGGCGAGGTCGCGGCCGCCGACGCAGAGGTAGCGGGCGGCGGCCAGTGCGGCGTCGTCGATCTGCTGGGGGTCGCCGATGCCGTCGAGGTTGGCGTCGGCGGTCCAGCGCTTCCAGGTCGACGGGATGAACTGCATCGGGCCGACGGCGCGGTCGTGCTCGGCGTCGCCGTCGTAGCGGCCGTTGTCGGTGTCGGAGATGGCCTTCACGCCCGGCGAACCGTCCAGCGGGACACCGATGATCGGCTTGGAGGGGCGGCCGTCGTCGTTCAACCGGGCGCCGCCGTAGCGGCCGTGGTTCGACTCGACGCGGCCGATGCCCGCGAGTGTCGCCCAGGAGAGATGGCAGGCCGGCTGTTCTGTGCGCAGGACCAGTTCGGCGTTGCCGTACGCCATGAGTGCTCTGGCGGGGACATCGATACCGCCGGACACGCGGCCTGCCCAGGCCCGCAGGGGGTCCTCGCCTACCGCGCCCGCCTGGGGCTGCGGTGGGGCCACGGCGCCGGGTCGCACGTTCGCGACAGGAACCGACGCGGCCGGAACCTCGATGGGGCTCTGCTCGGGTGCCGTCGCCGCCTTGTACAGCCACACGCCGCCACCGGCGACCGCGATGACCAGCAGAACCAGGCCGGCGCGGACGAGCACGCCTCGGATGTCAGGTAGCTGGCCGTCGGTCACACAAGGTCAACGACGGCCGTGCCACAACGTTACGAAACGAAGATCAGGCCGACCGGCGCTCGTTGGCGCGCTGCAGCCGGTTGACGCACCAGGCCGGGGCGCTGCCGCGGCGGAGGTGGTCGAGGACGGTCAGGGGACCGAGGCGACGACTGAGGTCGGACGGCGCGAGACCGGCGGCACGGTAGTCCAGCGCGCGCTGGTCGAGCGGGCTGATGCCGGCGTCCCACCACTCCTTGGCCTCGGCGAGACCGCCCACCATCTGCCACCAGCCCGCGGCCGCGGAGATCAGCTCGGCCGGCACATCCGGCAGCCGCTCACGCATGGCCGCGAAGAACCTCGGGTCCGTCGCCTCGACGGCGGCCCAGGGGTTGCTGCTGTTGCCGCCGCGTGCGCGCTGGCCGGGGATCCCCCGCGGCTGGACCGGTACCTCCGCGAGCCACTCCGACGCGATGCGGCTGATCTCGTCCGACTCGGCGGCCTTCGAGTGGTCCTCAGTCCACTGCCGCACCAGGTCATCCACACCGGGATCGTCGAGCATCCTGCCTCCTCCGAGAACTGCGGACTGCCCCGCGGGCTGTGTCTGATGATCGCCTCGCGAGCTTCGCGAAGTCGATGCGGGAACCGTAAAGGCCACCACCGACAATTCGCCAGACCTGATCTCGAGGAAAGGCCGCCAACAGGGCGTACTGGGCCAGAATCCACCCGTACGGTCCAATGTGGCGCGTAGTTGACCCGAAGACAGTCACGTTCCGTGATCCGGCGTGGTACAGACACAGAGAAGCGCCGCCAGGCGTCTGCCGGGCGGCGCTTCGTGGGTGCCAGTGGCTCAGGCGAACACGTTCTTGACGAAGGTGATGATCGCCTCGGCGCCGTCGCGCAGCCAGCCGAGGATGCCCTGCACGGCCTCAGCTGCCTGGGAAGGCTGTGTGATCACGTAGAACAGGATCAGCGCCACGCCCACGAGCATCATGGCCTTCTTCGCGTTCATCAGACTCTCCGTCCCGCCTACTACCCCGTCGGTCGCCCGTGGTTCAACCATCCCATGCGGTTGGACCCGCGTTCATGCAGATGGCTGAGCCCCAGCTTACGGTGCGTACACCGCTGCGCACAGCATCTTCATCCAAACCAGCGAGGAGGCCTACCCATGGTGGAGGAAGTCCGCGTCGAGAAGGCAGGGCCGGTCACGACGGTCCTGATCAACCGCCCAGCGGCGCGCAACGCGGTCGACGGCCCGACCGCCGAGGCACTGGCCGAGGCGTTCCGCGCCTTCGACGCGGACGACTCGTCGTCGGTGGCGGTGCTCGGCGGTGTCGGCGAGGCGTTCTGCGCGGGTGCGGACCTCAAGTCGGTGGGTACCGGTCGAGGGAACCAGCTCACCCCGGTGGCCGACGGTGACGGCCCGATGGGCCCCACCCGCATGGTCCTGACGAAGCCGGTGATCGCGGCGGTCCAGGGCCACGCGGTCGCGGGCGGGCTGGAGCTGGCGCTGTGGTGCGACCTGCGCGTGGCGGACACGACGGCCGTGTTCGGGGTGTTCTGCCGCCGGTGGGGCGTGCCGCTGATCGACGGCGGGACGGTGCGGCTGCCGCGTCTCATCGGCCAGAGCCGGGCCATGGACATGATCCTGACCGGGCGGGCGGTGGACGCGGCGGAGGCGTTCGCGATGGGACTGGCGAACCGGGTGGTCCCGGCCGGGACGGCGTTGTCCTCGGCGCGGGAGCTGGCGTTGTCGCTGGCCGCCTTCCCGCAGACGTGCCTGCGGTCGGACCGGGCTTCGGCACTGTCGCAGTGGGACGCGCCGGACCCGATGGCGGCGGAGTTCGCGCACGGCGGACGTGCGCTGGCGGAAGGCCTGTCCGGGGCGGCCCGCTTCGCAGCGGGCGAGGGCCGCCACGGCGCCTTCGGCTGACATGAAGGACCCCTTCGTCGCGCTGGGCGTACCGAAGGACCCCTTCCTCACACTGGGCGCACTGAAGGACCCCTTCATCCGCTGGGCGTGACGAAGGACCCCTTCGTTGCGCTGGCTGCGCTGAAGGACTCCTTCATCGCGCCCGACGTGACGAAGGACCCCTTCATCACAAGTCGGGGGGCTGCCTCAGTGGCGGGCTGTCATGACCTGCCGAACCGCCTCGCTCGGGACCACGCGCAACGCCACCGCGCGTTCCGCGCACACGGACTGTGCGTGGCGGACGGCGGCGGACACCGCGTGGTCGCAGGCGGACACCGTGCTCAGGTCGAGGGTCAGCATGTCCAGGTCGGACGTGTCCGTCACCTCGAAGAAGTCGGTCACCGAGCGGTTCAGCTCGGCGATCGTGGTCGCGTCCAGGGTGCCGGTGACGCTGATCCCCGACGTGCCGTCGACGAAGATCGTCACCGGCGAGTGTTTCTCAGGCCCTGTGGAGGTCATGACGCGGAGACTATGTCGAAACCCTGCGTTCACACATCCGGGTGTGACCCTGAATCACGCAATGACACCATTTGTACGCAAACGGTCAATTTCCGACTGCGCGTAACCCAGGTCAGTGAGTACCTCCGTGGTCGACGAGCGCGGCTCGACCGGAGGCGTCGGCGTCTCGGCGGTCGTGCGGGAGAACTTCGGCGCCGGACTGGGCTGGGTGTGCCCGTCCAGTGCCACGAACGTCCCGCGCGCCACGTTGTGCGGGTGCGCCGCCGCCTCCGCCGTGTCGAGCACCGGCGTCAGGCAGGCGTCCGTGCCCTCCGCGCGCTTGGTCCACTCGTCCCGGGTCCTGGTGCGAATCGCGGCCGCCAGGATCGAGCGCACCGGCTCCCACTGCGCCGGGTCCAGCCGTCCGGCCACCGATGACGGGTCGATCTCCAGCACCTTCACCAGGTCGCCCCAGAAGCGTTCCTCGATCGCGCCCACCGCCACGTACTTGCCGTCCGACGTCTCGTACGTGTCGTAGAAGGGAGCACCGCCGTCGAGCATGTTCTCGCCGCGGCCCTTGCTCCACAGGCCGATGTTCTTCAGCCCGTGCATCCCGGCGGTCAGCAGCGCCGAGCCCTCGACCATCGACGCGTCGACGACCTGGCCCCGGCCCGACACCGAGCGCTCGACCAGGGCCGCCAGCACACCCATGGCCAGGAGCATGCCGCCGCCACCGAAGTCACCGAGCAGGTTCAGCGGCGGGACCGGCCGCTCCCCCGCCCGCCCGATCGGCTCGAGCGCGCCCGCGAGCCCGATGTAGTTGATGTCGTGCCCCGCCGCCTGCGCCAGCGGGCCGTCCTGGCCCCAGCCCGTGATCCGGCCGTAGATCAGCCCTGGGTTGCGGGCCAGGCAGTCGTCGGGCCCGATGCCCAGCCGCTCGGTCACACCGGGGCGGAAGCCCTCGATCAGTACGTCCGCGTCCTCGACCAGCCGCAGCACGATGTCGCGGCCCTCCTGGCTCTTCGTGTCGACGCCGATCCACCGCCGCGACCGGGACAGCGGGTCGTGGGGGAACGTGAGCACGTCGAAGCCCGGCTTGGCGCGGTCGACCCGCACGACGTCCGCGCCGAGGTCGGCGAGCACGGTCGTCGCGAACGGCGCGGGGGCGAGCCCGGCCAGCTCGACGACCTTCAGCGATGAGAGCGGTCCCATGGAGCGTCCCCTTGTCCAGAGAAGGTCAGAGCGAGCGGGAGATGATTTCCTTCATGATCTCGTTCGTGCCGCCGAAGATCCGCTGCACGCGCGCGGACGTCCAGGCCCGCGAGATCGGGTACTCGTTCATGTAGCCGTAGCCGCCGAACAGCTGCAGGCACTCGTCGGCAACGCGGGAGAGCCGGTCGGTGGTCCACCACTTGACCATCGCCGCGCCGGTCACGTCCAGCTCGGCCTTCAGGTGCCGCTCGATGCTCTGGTCCAGGAACGCCTTGCTCACCGCGACCTCGGTCGCCGCCTCCGCCAGCTTGAACCGCGTGTTCTGGAACTTGAAGATCTCGCGGCCGAACGCCGTGCGCTCCTTGGTGTACTGGATGGTCTGCTCGACCGCGCTCTCCATGGCCGCGACCGCGCCGACGGCGATGATCAGGCGTTCCTGCGGCAGCTGCTGCATGAGGTGGACGAAGCCGAGGCCCTCCTGCCCGCCGAGCAGGTTCTCCACGGGCACGCGCACGTCGTCGAAGAACAGCTCCGAGGTGTCCTGGCCCTTCAGCCCGATCTTGTCGAGCACCCGGCCGCGCCGGAAGCCCTCGGCTCCCTCGGTTTCCAGGACCAGCAGCGACACGCCCTTGGCGGCCTCGCCGGGGTCGGTCTTCGCGACCACGACGATCAGCCCGGCCTGCGCGCCGTTGGTGATGAACGTCTTGGCGCCGTTCAGCACGTAGTGGTCGCCGTCCCGGATGGCCTTGGTCCTGACGTTCTGCAGGTCGGAGCCGGTGCCGGGCTCGGTCATCGCGATCGCGCCGACCAGCTCACCGGACGCCAGCTTCGGCAGCCACCGCTTCTTCTGGTCCTCGGTGCCGCACGAGCCGATGTAGTGGGCGACGATGCCGGAGTGCACCGAGTTGCCCCACGAGTCGTCCCCGGCCTTGGCCTGTTCCTCCAGCAGGATCGCCTCGTGGGCGAACGTGCCGCCACCGCCGCCGTACTCCTCCGGGATCGACAGGCACAGCAGGCCCACCTCGCCCGCCTTGTTCCACAGCTCGCGGTCGACCTGCTTCTGCTCACCCCAGCGCTCGATGTTGGGCGCCAGCTCCTTCTGGCAGAACGATCGGGCGAGCTCGCGGAACGAGTCGAGATCGGGGTCCAACCAGGAGGAACGCTGGGTGATCGGCATTGACGACTCCAAAAACAATCCGGATGGCATGTAAAGTCTGGCTCGAATGTACCTGCGTGCAGACCTGCACGTAAAGCAGAGGAGCACCATGGCCAGCCCGACCGCCCGCAAGCACCGGACGCAGGCCGAGCGCAGTGAGCGCACGCGTGAGCTGCTGCTCGACGCGACGGTCGAGTGCCTGGTGGAGCTGGGGTACGCGCACACGACCGTGCAGGAGATCTGTCAGCGCGCCGGCCTGTCCCGCGGTGCGCAGCAGCACCACTTCACGACCAAGGCCGAGCTGATGGCCAGCGCGCTCGAGCACCTGTTCGCGCGGCTGTCCGCACAAATCCTGCACACCACGGCGGACCTGCCGCCCGGTCCGGAACGCATCGAGATCGGCGTCGACCAGCTGTGGGCGGCGTACTCGGGGACGCTGTCGACCGCGGCCGTCGAGCTGTGGGTCGCGGCACGCACCGAACCGGAGCTGCGCAGGAGCCTGCTGCCGGTGGACCGCGCGCTCGGACACGCCACGCTGCAGTTCTACCGGCAGATCATCGGCAACGACGCCGACGAGCACCGCACGGAGACGCTGCTGCTGCTGACCGTCAACCTGATCCGGGGGCTGGCGCTGGACGCGATGATCGGTGGCGACGAGACGCGGCGGACCGCGCTGCTCCGCGAGTGGAAGTCGCGCATGCTCGCCGAGCTCGCCGCCCACGACGACTGATCCTTCGCGGTATTTCGGGCGCGCACGCCGCCCCGGTGCGGTACGCACGTGGGTCATGGGGAACTTCAAGGTGGCCGCGTTCTGCTTCGTCGCGATCCTGCTCACAGGCGCCCCGGCCACCGTGCTGATCGGCCGCACCGAGCCGGCCGCCGTGTCCTGGACACCGGCGCTGGTCGTGGTCGCGATCGCCGTCGTCGGCTACGCCGGGTGCTACTGGCTGCGGAAACGGGCGTCCGAGCGGTACCTGGTCAGAGCGGAGGTCGACCGCACGTTCTCCGGATCGCCCGTGTTCGCCTACACGCTGATCGCGTGGGTGCTCATCGCGGGCGCGGGCGGCATGGTGATGGGCACGTTCTTCGCCACCAAGCCCGTCGAGGAGGACTCCTACCGGCAAGGGCTCGCCGACTACCCGCTGCCGGTGCTGTTCCTGTTCGCCGGGCTCATGGTGCTCGCCGGGGCCGGGTACAGCGCGCGGGTGTTCCGCCGCACGCACGAGGTGCCGTGGCTGCGGACCAGGGGGATCGCCGTGGAGCGGGCGCAGATCGAGAGGCTGAGGCCGAAGGAGGCCGTCAAGCTGTGGCTGGTCGGCGCGGCCATCGACGGCATGCTGTTCCTGAGCGGCTTGCTACCTCGGCTGATCAGCGGGGACAAGCCCGAGAAGGACGAACTGGCCCTCGGTGTACTGGGCGTCGTCGGCGGTCCCGGCATCGTGAGCTTCGTGCTGCTGGTGGTGATGCTGTTCGCGTGGCCGACCCGGGGCGCCGCGTTCGACGCGCTGCGGCAGCCGTCGTCGCTGGTCGCCATCGCCCTCGTGGTGCTCGGCATGGCCATCGGCGACTCCGCGGTCGGCGGGATCCTCGCCCTCGCCGGCGTGCTCCTCGGGTCCATCACCTGCATGAACATCCAGAACCGCGGCAGCCAGCCCTGGCTGGGTTTCCTGTACCTCGCCGGCAACTACGCGATCGGTTACCTGTCGGCCCCCAACGGTGGCAGCGCGCTGCCCGTCGGGTTCGTCGGCTGGTCCATCGCGCTGGTCGCCGCCGCGTACACGATCCGCGAGGCGTACAAGCACTGGAAGGACTGGCCGATGCTCGTACCGGTCGCGCGGCCGGCGGACTGGCATGGATAGGCGGTGAGCGGCCCGGCCCTCGCGCGGGCCGCTCACCGCACTGACAGAGAAGAGGGCATCGGACGCGAAACGTGACGTTTGCAGGCGCAACTGTTTGCACTCAGTCGGCGCCCTGCCACGTTTCGTCGCTGAGGAACCAGTCGGCGATCTCGCCCGCGGCGATCCGTGCCTCGTCCCGCCACGGGCCGACGCTGTCGAGCTCCTCGACCGGCACCCAGCTCGTGTCGTCGTAGCGGTACATGTTCGGCCGCGGCTCGCCATCGGCGAAGGTGACCTCCGCGGGGAACTGGCAGCGCCACACCCGCAGCGCGGCATCGACCGTCTGGCTGTCCGCGTCCCGCCAGCTCAGGAGCACGCGGTCGCTCAGGATCTGGTCGACCGGTCGCAGCGCGACGCCGAACTCGGTGGCGAACAGGTCCTGGAGCGTGCCGCGCTCGTCACCGGTCGACTCGTCGCCCGGCAGCTCCCAGAACCCCGCCATCGACGGCGGTTGCGACCGGCGTGCCACGAACAGCCGGTGGTCGCGGAAGATGGCCGCGCCGAGCACGATGGTCGTCTCGCTCATGGCCCCAGTACCTCAGGTCGCGCGACGACCGGGCAGTGGGCCGCGGGAGACCGTTCGGGCGACGAACGCGTCACTTACGGGCACTGGCATCATGCGCGTGTGACTCAGCCCGCACGTGGTTACCAGCCGTACCAGCCGATGGCGCCCATGATGGCTCCCCCTGCGCCGCCGAAGCGGTCAAGAGGCGGTCTCACCACGTTGCTGGCGGGTCTCCTCGCACTCGTCGCCGCGGGGCTGGTGGTGGGCGGCTCGTTCGGCGCCATCACCGAGTACCGCAACAGCTACCGCATCGACGACGACCCATCGGTCTACGCCACGTCGACCACGTGGTGGGGCTTCCACGACGCGGGCAGCAGCAGCCCGGTCGAGGAGGAGAGCGTCCTCACGGGCCTGACGCTCGTGCTCGCGGGCGCTCTTCTCGTGCTGGGCGCGGTGTTCGCGTTCGTCGCGGCGCGGACCAGGACGTCCGGTCCCGTGTCGGGCAGCCGGTCCCTGATCTCGGCAGGCGTCGGCGTCATCGCCGGTGTGACCGTGCTGCAGCTGCTGGCGGTGCTGAAGCAGATGGACCGGTACAACGAGCAGGAACTCGACGCGGGCGAGTCGCTCGAGTTCACGGCCGGGCTGGGCCTGTGGCTGCCGCTGGGCGGTCTCGTGCTCGGCGTGGTCGCCGTGGTGCTGGCACACGTGGGCCAGCGGTCCGCCGCCGCTCGTGTGGAGCCGAACACGCCGCGCATGGGTTTCCCGGCGCCGTACGGCTACCGGCCGCAGCCGCCCGTCGCGGAGCGGCCGACGGATGTGCAGATCTCCGACGAGGACGCCGCCGCCGACACGCAGGTGGTGAGCGCGGCCACGGCCAGTGGCGCGGACGCCCCGGCGCCTGCCGCCCCGGTCACGCCGTCGTCGCCCGCGCCGGTCGTGCCCCCGGCGGCCGTCGTGCCACCCGCCCCGGTCGCGCCGCCGGTCACCCCGGCGACCACGGCGGTGCCGGAGCCGTCCACCTCGCCGGCGTCTTCGGCCGAAGCGCCCGCGACCCAGGAGGCGGAGTCACCCGCGGCCGCGCCGCCGGTCACCCCGGCCACCACGTCGGTGCCCGAGCAGGCACCAGCGCAACCGTCCACTCCGGCCACGTCCTCGGCCGAGGCACCCGCCTCTCCGGCGACGCCCGCGGCTCCGGCAACGCCCGCCGAGTCCCCGGCAACGCCGCCCGCCGACGCGGCACCCGCTGCCCCGGCCGAGCCGGCAGCCGCGCCCGCGACCGAGCCGCGGGCCGACGCGCCGACCGCCGACAAGCCGGCCGAGGCGGCCAAGCCGACGCCACTGTCCGACCTGCCCGCCGCTCCCCCGGCTCCCGAACTGTCCTCTCCGGACGACAAGAGCGACAAGTAGCCCCCGAACCGGCAGGTCACTTAATAACGCACCATCGGGCAGCGGAGCCGAAATGCTCTGTCGTGAGCCCCGGTGGTGCGGGATGATCCGGGAGTGATCGGCCCGGTGGGTGCGCGGCGTGTACCCGCCTCGCTCCTCCTCCTCACTCTCGCCCTCTTCGGGGTCGCCGGCTGGTGCGTCTGGTCCAGGGCCGCCTCGCCCACGGACGGTGCCACCGTCAGCCCCGCGGTGAGTGCTGTCTCGATCGGGCACATCATCGTCTCCGACATCGAGCCGGGCAGTGTGCTGCGGCTGGGTGACGAGGTCATCGCGATCGACGGGCAGCGGCTCGCGGAGCTGCCGGTGGAGCGGCCGGGCGGTGCCAGGACACAGGCGGGGGACGTGCTCAGCTACCTCGTCGAGCGGGATGGGCAAGCGCTGACGCTGCGCGTCACGCTGCAGCAGTTCCCCATCCTGCGTGCCATGGGCGAGTGGTGGCCCATGGTGGTCGTGGCGGCGCTGCTCGTGGCCACGAGCGTCACCGTCTTCTGGGCCCGCCCTCGGGACCCGGCCGCGCACGCCACGCTGCTGACCTCGGCGGTCGGCATCGTCGCGATCACCGGGGCCGGGTTCTTCCCGCTGATGGCCGTGGACCTCGTGGCCGGGGACCAGTTCTGGCGGCACTACACCGGGCAGGTCGCGTTCGCCATGTTGTGGGGTGCGGTGCTGCACTTCGCGGTCGCGTTCCCCGCCACGACGATCACGCGCAGGCAGAAGTGGCTGATCGCGGGCGGGTACGCGGGGCCGCTCGTGCTGTACGGGCTGCTGTGGCTCGTGACGCTCGTCGTGTACAGCGAACCGCTCGAACGGGTCCACGCGCTCGTCGTGCCGGTGCTGCCAGCCCTGTTCGTGTACCCGCCGCTGATCGCCACCGTGCTGGTCCGCAAGTACCTCGGCCTGCGCGGTGAGCCGACACGCAGGCCGATCCTGTGGCTCCTGGTGGCACTCCTGGCGAGCGTGGTCGCGTACTTCACGATCTGGGTGGTGCCGGTGCTCGCCACCGGGAGCCCGCTCGTGCCGTACGAGATGCAGGCGCTGCCGTTCATGGCCGTGCCGATCGCGATGTCGGCGGCCGTGCTGCGGTACCGGGCGCTGAACGTCGAGGTCGCGGTCAGCAGGATGGTCGTCTACGGCGCGCTGACCATCGGCGCGATCGGGGTGTACGTCGGCGTGGTCTCGGCGTGGACCGCGTTGTTCGGGCCGGTCACGAGCGTGTGGTGGCAGGCGGTCGTCGTCGCGGGCATCGCCGTGCTGTCCCAGCCGGTGCGCAGACGGCTGCAGGCGCTGATCAACCGGCGGCTCTACGGCGACCGGGACGACCCGTACCGCGTCGTGTCGGCGCTCGCGTCGCGGCTGGAGAACACGCCGACCGCGGCCACGATGCTGCCGGAGATCGTCGACACGGTGTCCGCGGCGCTGCGGCTGCCGTACATGGCGATCGAGATCCAGGCGCGTGGCCGCAGCGAGACCGCGGCGACCGTCGGCGTCCCGACCGGCGAGCCGCACCGGATGCCACTGACGTTCCACGGCGAGCGGGTCGGCGCACTGGTGGTGGGCAGGCGGTCGGCGCAGCGGGAGCTGACGCGGCCGGACCGGATCGCGCTCGCCGAGGTGGCGCGCCACGCGGGCGCCGCCGTGTACACCGCGCGCCTCACCCGCGACCTGCGCCGCAGCCGCGACCGGCTGGTGCGGGCGCGGGAGATGGAACGCAGGCGGATCCTGCACGAGCTGCACGACGGGGTCGGCCCGACACTGGCGGCGGTGGCGCTGGGACTGGACGTGAGCAGGCGGACCGTGGGCGACACCTCGCCGACCGGTGAGCTGCTGGGCAGACTGCGCGACGAGCTGCAGGCCGCGATCGTGGAGATCCGCAGGCTCGCGCACGGCCTGCGACCGCCGGTGCTGGACCGGATCGGGCTGATCCCGGCGATCCGCGAGTACGCTGGCGCGCTCGCCAGCCGCACCGGCGGCGGGGACGCGTCGGCCGCCGGTGTGACGATCGTGCTCGAGGTGCCGTCGGCGATGCCGAAGCTCCCGGCGCCGGTGGACGTGGCCGCGTACCGGATCATCTGCGAGGCACTCACGAACGTGACGCGGCACGCGGCGGCGAGCTCGTGCGCGGTACGCCTGTGGGTGGATGACGACCTGCACATCGAGGTCGTCGACGACGGGGTCGGGCTGCCCACGGTGACGAACGGCGGCGTCGGCCTTTCGTCGATGCGGGAACGGGCGACCGAACTGGGGGGCGAGTGTCTGGTGGAAGCGGAATCCGAAGGCGGGACACGGGTTTTCGCCACGCTTCCACTGCCGAAGGAGGGCGCGTGATGGAGGGGGCACCACAGCTGCGGGTCCTGGTGGTCGACGACCATCCCCTGTTCCGGTTCGGACTGTGCACCGTACTGGCGGCCGAACCGTCCCTGGACGTGATCGGCGAGGCCGCGAACGGCCGGGACGCGGTGTCCGCGGCCCGGACGTTCGAACCCGACGTCGTCGTGATGGACCTGCACCTACCCGACATCGACGGCATCGAGGCGACCCGCCAGATCGTCGGAGAACGGGCGAGCACCGGCGTGATGGTGCTGACCATGTTCAACGACACGGAGTCCGTCTTCGCGGCGATGCGGGCCGGCGCACGCGGCTACCTGCTGAAGGGATCGGGCCAGGAGGAGATCGTGCGCGCGGTGCACGCGGTCGGCCGTGGCGAGGCCATCTTCGGCCCCGACATCGCCACCCGGGTGCTCGGTTTCTTCAACAGCGGCCCGATGACACAGACCGACACCATGTTCCCGGAGCTGACGTCGCGGGAACGGGAGGTGCTGGCACTGATCGCGGAGGGCGAGAGCAACTCCACCATCGCACGGCGGCTGTCACTGTCCCCGAAGACGGTCCGCAACCACGTGTCGAGCATCTTCACGAAACTCCACGTGGCAGACCGCGCACAAGCGATAGTCCGTGCCCGCAAGGCAGGGATGGGAGAAGGCGGAAAGCACTGAAGGTGCCGTCACGCCCGGCGTGATGAAGGACCCCTTCGTCACACCCGGTGCGATGAAGGACCCCTTCGTTGCGCCCACCGTGATGAAGGACCCCTTCGTTGCGCCCGGCGTGACGAAGGGCCCCTTCGTTGCGCCCACCGTGATGAAGGACCCCTTCATAACGTCCGGCGTGATGAAGGACCCCTTCATAACGTCCGGCGTGATGAAGGACCCCTTCATTGCGCCCGGTGTAATGAAGGGGCCCTTCATGACATCGGTCCGCGTCCTGAAAGGACCTTTCAGGGCACGAAGGCCAACCGAGCAAAGGCGGAGCCCGCCACAAGGGGCTCCCTGCCATCCCAGAGACCTGCCCCTCCGGCGAGGAGCCCCCGGAGGGCACGACAGAGATGGAACGTCCTGAATGGCCCCTCAAGGCATGCGCGCTCAGATAAGGCCTTCGCGCAAGGCGTAGGCAACGGCGTGCGACCGGTTCCGGAGCTGGAAACGGTTGGTCACGTCATGAAGAATGCTCTTCACGGTTCGCTGCGAGTAGCAGAGCTTGTCAGCGATCTCCTTGGTGGACAGTCCGGACGCGACGAGGCGCAGGACCTCCGTCTCGCGGTTCGTGATGCCCGCGAGGTGCAGACCACGGGGCTCCAGCACGTGGCGCTGCAGCCGGGACACCCGGTTCAGCAGGCGCCCGAGCAGGTCCGGCGGCAACGCGCCCTCGCCTGCCGAAGCAGCCTTGATCAGACGGACCAGCACGTCCGGTGTGGTGTCGGCGCGGCGAGCGACCGCGCACACGCCGCCCTCGACGGCCGTCAGGATCTCCGTGTCCTCCAGCTCCCCCGCGATGAGCACCACTCTGGTGAACCCCCGCACCTGCAGCGTGCGCAGCACCTGGGCCCCCCGGTCGTCGAACCGGTCGGTCACCACCAGCGCCACGGCCTCCGGGGTCGCCGCCTCCTCGTCGACCAGCCACACCTCCTGCCGCGTCCGCAGTGCCATCTGGACACCGCTCTGCAGGATGGGATCGGTCGCACGCACGACGACCGGGATACGGCTTTGCTCCAACATCGTTCTTCCGCTCTCTAGCACGCCCCCGACCCGACGCCCAGCACGTCGAAGCCCGCGCACCGAGAAGGTTGCCCGAACGTGCGTCCCAGGCACATGGGACCGGTGTCCCGGGTTTGCCCGTCCGTACCACGGACCGTGCCCGCCCGTGCACACAGCGGGGGCCTCCGGCGTCGCCGGAGGCCCCGTTACGGGTCGGAGATCTCAGTTGGGTGTCGGACCGGAAAGCCTGCCCGAGAAGGACACCGCGGGCGTGCACTTGCCCGTCGCCGGTTCCGGTGCGCCCGGCAGCTGGCAGCTGACCTCCACGGTCAGCGGCTGGTCGGGGCTGAACGTCCACGGCTCCAGGAAGTGGAAGTCCATGTCCCGGAAGTTCTGCAACCCGGTCGCGTACAGGACGTCGTCACCGCGCTTGATCGCGAGCGTGCCGCTGTCGCCGCGCGGGTTCTGCAGGATGATGTCGGTCAGCACCAACGTCTTGTCCGGCGGAATCGCACCGTTCGGCACGGCGAACGACTCGAACTCGGCCGGGTCGGCCTGCGCGTCCGCGTCGGTCGTGATGCGGAAGTCCACAGCGGTCCCGTCGGAGATGTCCACGCCCTGATCGTCCGTCGTCGCGCCCCGGGCACCGCCACCGGCCGCGCCGTCGCCGGGACCACCGTTCGCGGCCATCTCGTCGACCTTCTTCTCCGCCGCGTTGGCCTTCTCCTCCGCCGCCACGGCACGCCGCTCGGCCAGGTTCGCCTGCTCCTGCAGCTCGGCCTGTGCCTCCTCGGCCGCCGCCTTGCCCGCCTCGCGGGCCGCGGTCTGCACCGTCGGCTTGACGAGCGTGAACCACAGCACCGCCAGCACGACCGCGGCGGCGAGCACCGCGACCGCCGCGGGCAGCAGCCACTTCGGCAGCATCTGCTGCTGCACGACCGTGCCGTCCATGTTGACCGGTGGCTGGTCCGGCGCGATCGCGGTGACCCCGAACGGCAGCCGCTTGTCGGCGCCGCGCAGGAACCGGTCGTACGGCTTGGCCTTCAGCTTGAGGAACGCGGAGGTACCCGGCTGCACGGTGAGCGCGCTGTGGTCCAGCGACAGCTTCAGCTGCTCCTCCGGGTCGTTCGTGATGACCTCGACCGGGATCGGGTAGTTGCCGGAGTTCTCGACGACGACCTCGTGCACGGCCTTGGTGCGGCACCGCGACGACTTGGGCGACAGCTCCAGCTGCAGGTCCATGAACGGCTCGACGTCGACCGCACCTTCGGCGACCGACGAGTTCGGCGGGTCCTCCCGCGAGATCACCCGTACGCCGAACGGCACCTGCCCGGCGGGCACCGACGAGTTCCGTGGCGGCTCGAACCGCACGGTGGCCTCGCCGTCCTGCCCCGGCATCAGGTTCATGACGCGCGGTGTGACCTCGGACCATTCCCGAGAATCACCGACGATGTCCAAGGTGAACTGGTCGACCAGTGTGCCGTTGTTCCGCACCAGGACCGTCGCCTCGACCGCCTGACCCGGAGTCACGGACAGCTGCCTGTTGGCCAGCGACGTGGTTGCTCCCATGAGAGAGCAGTGTCGCGGCGCGGGCCTGCCGGGACAGCTTGCGCGGGGGAGTGTGGCGGGGCGGCCCCGGCTGCCCGATGGGGCGTACCCGGGCGTCCACTACGCCACCCACGCGCCGGGACCGGCGCCACGCCATCCACCATACGGTCGGGCGCGGTGAATATGGAGGTCCCCGTGCCCGAATCCCTGCTCCGCGGCAAACGTGCCGTCGCCGTTGTCGTCGCCGCGACGCTGGTCGGCGTTTCCGCCGCGGTGTTGCTGTCCGGTCAGAACACGACCGCGCGTGCCGCGGCCGCGCCCGGTTCCACCGTACGCGCGTCCGTCTCCGACGACGGCGTGGAAGGCACCGCGAGCGGCGGTGCGTACTCGGAGCTGTCCTCGGACGGCACGTCCGTGGTGTTCACGAGCTACGCGCGGCTCGACGCGCTGTCGAACGAGCAGAACGAGGCCGTGTACCTGCGTGACCTGCGCAACGGCCGCACGGTGATGATCAGCCGCGGCCAGCTGGTGCGCCCGCCGGAGCCGGAACCAGAGCCGGAGCCGGAACCGGAACCCGGGACGTCCGTGCCGAGCGAGCCGACCTTCGAACCGCCGCACCTCGCCGGGAAACCGCTGGTGTCGCTGAACGGGCGGCGTCAGCAGCCGCAGCCGGAGTACGGCGAGGTGGCGCCGAACGGCGGCAGCAGCGATCCCACGGTGTCGGCGGACGGCCGCTTCGTCGCGTTCATCACGCAGGCCGACAACATCATCGTCGAGGACGCCGACAGCGACCAGGACCTGCTGGTGTGCGACCGCGATCCCGACGGTGACGGCGAGTTCGACGAGGAGCGCGAGAACGGCGAGCTGGACTACCGGTACTTCCGCGCCAACGAGCCGCAGTGGGAGCAGGGCGACGGGTACGTGTACCGCAGCGACTTCCCGCAGCGGCCCAAGCTGTCCGACGACGCGAACCGGGTCGTGTGGGAGGACGAGTTCACCGACGACAACGGCACGTACCACCAGGTGGTGCGGACCGCCACGGTCACGCCCGCCGGCGCGGGCCCGGCCGAGGTGCTCGGCACGTCGCTCGGCGAGCTGTCGCCGACCCACCAGGAGCAGCCGGACGTGTCCGCCGACGGCCGGTTCGTGGTGCTGGTCGCCGACTACGTCCGGCAGGAGGGCGGCGGCGAGTTCCCGGACTACATCCCGTTCCACGCGGTCGTCCGCAAGGACACGGTGACGGGTTCGGTCGCCCGCGTGGACCTGGACGTGAACACCACGCCGGAGGAGCCCGCGCCGCTGTCGGAGGACGAGTCGGTGCACCTCGCGTCCCCCGCGATCGCCGGTGACGGCGGCACGGTCGCGTTCGAGGCCGAGGCGTACGAGGACAACTGCTCCGAGGGCTCCTGCTGGCGTTCGGTCGCCGACCAGCCGACCGTGTACGTGGTGCGCGTGCGGGAGGACGGCACGCCGGTCGACTCCGCCATCGCGTCGCGGGACAACGAGAACGAGATCGTCAACGGCTTCCGCCCCGCGCTGTCCGGCGACGGCCGGTTCCTCGCGTTCGTCACCGACAACGCGGGCGCGCACGACGGCGTCGACCGCGCCCTCGACTACTACGACTACACCTGCCTCTACGACGACTCGACGGACTCCGTGCAGCGGGCGCTGCCGCCGGTCACCGAGGAGCGGGACCAGCGGGTCGTGTGCCAGGTCGTGGTGCGGGACCTGGTGGTCGACCGGGAGCGGCTCGTCACCGGGGAGCCGAGGCTGCCGGGCACGCTCGCGTCGCCGGGCACCGGCACGGGCTGCGCGGAGACGCTGCCCGAGGACGCGACGTGCGCGGGCGACGACAACTCGCCGCCGTACCGCGCGACCGCGCCTTCGCTGTCCCGCAACGGTTCCACCGTCGCGTACGACTCTGATGCGACCGATCTCGTGCCGGACGCGGTGGACGACAACGAGCAGACCGACGTGTTCGTGCGGACGTTCCGGCCGGAGCTCCGCGCGGACCCGACCCCGCTCGAGTTCGGCGAGGTGACACTCGGCGAGACGCTCGACCGCGTGGTGCGGCTCGACCACGTCGGCTTCGGCCCGCTCGCGGTGACCGAGCTGGCGGTCGACGGGTCGGCGGAGTTCACGGTCGGCGCGCAGACGTGCACCGGCGAGGAAACCGTTGTGCTGCAACAGACCGGGAGCTGCGAGGTGTCGGTGACGTTCGCGCCGGAGACCGAGGGCGAGCGGACCGGCACCCTGGTGATCAGGCTGCGCGACGGCCGCGAGTTCACGGTGCCCTTGCGCGGCACGGGGTTCGAGGAGGAGATCCCGCCACCGGACGACGCCCGGTTCGCGGCGAGCCCGGACCCGTTGGCCTTCGGTGACCGGCTGCTCCTGTCGAACGCGCCCGCCCAGGCGGTGACGGTGACGAACACGGGTGGCTCGGACCTGACGGTGACCGGTGTCGCCGTCGTGGCGCCGCCGCTCACGCCTGCCGACTACACGATCGAGACCAACACGTGCGATGACGGTCCGGTCCCCCCGGACGGCACGTGCCAGGTGGCGGTGACGTTCTCGCCGCAGGCCGCAGGCCCCCGGGCGGCGGTGCTCCGCTTCACCGACGACATCCCCGGCGGCACCCCGCACCTGATCGCGCTGACGGGCACCGGCAGCACCCCTGCGGTCGAGGTCTCCCCCGGCGTGACCCAGCCGGGCCGCGCGATCACGGTGTCGGGCACGGGCTTCGCCCCGAACCGTCCGACCACGATCGCGGTGACGGGCTCGGTGGAGAGGGCAACGGTGACCCCAGACGCGACGGGCGCGTTCCGCGTGAACCTGCTGATCATGCCCAAGTCCTCGATCGGCACCCACCCGGTGGTCGCCACCATCGACGGCACCGACCCGGCCATCGCCGCGGCCAAACCGGTCCTGATCGTGGCCCCGTCGGTGAGCCCGGCGGACTTCGTGATCCGGAACTGATCTTCACCCGGGTGGCGGCTCCCCGTCCCCGGGTGTGCGGGGCAGGCTGGAAAGGCACGGCATCCAGCCTGTCGGGGAGCGCGCTTGGTCACTGGTCGGCAGCAGCACCTCAACCAGGCACTCCTGCGGATCCCGCGGCGTGCGGAGAACTCCGCGCCGCACACGGTGTCCAAGACCTACGTCGAGGCCGGGTCGTTCGCCGCGCTGCTGCACTCCAGCGACCACCAGATCCTGTACGGCAGGCGCGGCACCGGGAAGACGCACGCGCTGCTGCACCTCGCCGACCTGCTCACCGGCATGGACGACGTGGCCGTGTACGTCGACCTGCGGACCATCGGGTCGGCCGGTGGCATGCACGCCGACAGGACGCAGACCCCGGCCGAGCGCGGCACGCAGCTGCTCATCGACACCCTCGAGGAGGTGCACGACGGGCTGCTCACCGTCGCCATGGAACGTGACCTGCGCGACCCGACCGCGCTGCTCCGCGAGCTGGACGGGCTCGCCGAGGCCGCCACCACGGTGAAGGTGGTCGGGGAGGTCGAGCGGGAGACGACGTACTCCGGTGCGGCGGAGTCGACGCGGTCTGCGGAGGTGACGCTGTCACGTGGGCCCGGGTTGCGCGGCGCGGCGGCGAGCAGGCGGTCGGTGTCGGCGCAAAGCAGGCTGCTGCGCACCGGTGTCGAGCGGCACCAGGTGATGTTCGGGCCGCTCAGCCGTGCCGTCCGAGGGGTCGCCCGCGCACTCGCGCCCGCGCGGCTGTGGCTGCTGCTCGACGAGTGGAGCAGCGTGCCGAAGGACCTGCAGCCGTTCCTCGCCGACCTGCTGCGCCGAGCGGTGCTGGCGGTGGGCGGGCTGACGGTGAAGATCGCGGCGATCGAGCGGCGGTCGCGGTTCGCGGCGCCGACCGGGGCAGGCGAGTACGTCGGCATCGAGGTCGGTTCGGACGCGGCGTCGGCGGTGGACCTGGACGAGTTCCTCGTGTTCGACAACAGCGGGGCCCGCGCGCGGGAGTTCTTCGCGCGGCTGTTCCACAACCACACAGCGGTCTGGCTGGCGACGATGGTCAAGGACCCGCCGCGGGACGTGCCCGAGTTCGTCGAGGAATGCTTCCGCCGCAACGCGTTCGCCGAGCTGGTGCGGGCCGCGGAGGGCGTGCCGAGGGACGCGATCAACATCGCCGCGCTCGCCGCGCAGCACGCGCACGACAAGCAGGTCACGGTCGCCGACGTCCGCCGCGCCGCCCGCGACTGGTACCTGCGCGACAAGCAGACCGCGATCCGCGGCAACGAGGACGCCCGCACCGCGTTGCGTGCCCTGGTCGACGAGGTGGTCGGGCACCGCAGAGCGCGGACGTTCGTGGTGGACCAGCTGGCCGTCGACCGCGCCGGGGTCGTCGAGGACCTGCACGACGCACGCCTGTTGCACCTGCTGCGCCGCGGGATCGCCGACCCCGGCAACCCCGGCGCGCTCTACGACGGGTTCGCCATCGACTACGGCTGTTACGTGTCACTGCTGCTCGACGACGCGAAGTTCCACGCCCGCGGCAAGGGCGACTGGCTCAACTCCCCCGACGGCGTGCCCCCGGAGGGCTTCAAGTTCGCGCGAGCGGCGATCGATCTGGGTGCGCTGCTGGGCTAGCTGTGTCTGCTTGCGTTGGCCGGGGTGGGTTCGTGGTGTGTTCTCGCCGGACAGGGTTTGCCTCCGGCGGGTTTGCCTCCGGCGGGTCCTCGCCGGAGGGGCAGGTCTCCGGGATGGCCTTGCGGGTTGGCATCTTCGGTTCTTTGGCGAGGATCGGTCTGCCTGCCATCCCGTCGACCTCCCTTCGGGCTATCACACCGGCTCAAGGGGGCGGTTCCAGCGTTTGGCGCCGGTTTGGTTGCTGGGTGCCCCCTTGATCCGGTGTGATCGGGCTTTGCCAGGTCGACGGGATGGCAGGCAGCCTCGGGGGTGGTGTGGGGCTTGCGCCCCCCTTGCTTTCGCACCCTCACGACGTCCGTTGTGCAGCCGGGACGTGGCTCGATGTCATGAAGGACCCCTTCATTATGTTGAGCGCAACGAAGGGGCCCTTCATCGCGCCGGGCGTTATGAAGGGGCCCTTCGTGGCATCGCAGCTGTCCCGAAGCGTCCTTCAGGGCGGCGGCAGCTTCTACACCTCCTCGAAGAACTCGATCTCGCTGATCGCCAACGTGTTGCCGGTGACCGACTTGAAGGTCGACACCACGTGGACCTCCACGCTGGACACGCCGTCGCCGTTCTCCAACTCCAGTGTCTGCGGGTCGGGCAGGTCCTGGAGGTTGACGTCGGTGGTCTTGCCGGTGGAGTACACGAGGTGCAGCTTCTGGGCGCGGGCCGTCGCCTTGAAGTCGTTGCCGTCGCCGTTGTGGACGATGATGCGGGCCAGGTCCACGGTGCGGTCGAACTTCACGACCAGGTTCGGCTCCGCGCCGCCCATGGGGGCGCCCCAGAAGCTGTCGGAAGCACCGTCCACCGCGTTGTTGGCGGGGTGGTCGGGCAACGCGACGGACGCCGTGGGCGCCTCGGCGGCGGACACGGGCGCGTACTGGGGGAAGACGAGCCGCTCGAACGTGCCCTTGGCCTCGGCCGCCTGTTCGTTCACCCAGCCGCGGAACGGCGCGAACAGCCCGTAGGCGATGCCACCCAGCACGAGCGCGAGCGCGACCACCCGGCGGGCGACCTTGAAGACGGTGCTGAACGCGACACCGAGCTTGGACTTGCCGCCCCGGCCACGGCGTTTCGACCGTTCGCCCGCCGTGCGGACCTTCGCGCCACGCCTGGGGAGCAGCTTGCGCCACCAGGGCGTCTTGACGACCTCCGCCGCGGCGAGGGACGTGCCGCAGCGGCTGCAGAACTTGCGGGTGGGGGCGTTGCCCTCACCGCAGTCGCCGCAGACCAGCTCGCCCGGTTGCAGCTTCTTGGACGGCGGCTGCTTGCGGACCTGGGGTGGCTTCTTCTGCGCCTCCTGGGGTACGACCGCGTCCGGTTGTGCGGTCGCCGTTCCGGTGACCGGGGTGACCAGCGCCTTCGCGTCGTCCGATGACGGCGGTGCGGGCGGCTTCGGCGGTGGCGGAGGGGGCAGCGCGAGCCCGCCGGACGGCGCAGGTGGCGCGGCCGCCCCGCCGGGTGGGGACGGCGGAGCCGTCGGCGGAGCCGTCGGCGGCTTCGGTGGCGGAGGTGGTGGCAGCGCCGGACCAGCCGCCGTCGGCGGCCCCGGTGGCGCGGGCGGGGGGCCCGGCGGGGGCGGGGGCTTCGGCGGTGCGGCAGGCGGTCCCCCGGCCGCTCCCGGTGGTGGGGGCGGCTTCGGTGGTCCGGGGGGCGGCGGTGGCTTCGGCGGCCCGGGCGGAGACGGCGGCCCACCCGCGCCCGGCGGAGGCGGTGGCTTCGGTGGTCCAGGGGGCGGTGGTGGCTTCGGTGGTCCGGGCGGCGGCGGTGGCCCACCCGCGCCCGGTGGCTTGGGCGGCCCGGCCGGCGGCCCGCCGGCACCAGGTGGCCTCGGCGGTCCAGGAGGCCCGGGCTTCGCGCCGGGCGGACCAGGCGGACCGGCACCCGGACGCCCTGGCATCCCCGGCTTCGCCGGGGTCTGCACCGGCTCCCGCTCACCGACATCCAGGTACAGCGCCGACTGCAGCCGGGACAGCCAGCCCCGCTTGGGCGTCTCCTCTTCCTCCTCCTGCGGCGCCGCGGGCACCGGCGCCGGGGCCAGCTTCTCCCCCGTCCACTCGAGGAACGCCCCGCACGAACCGCAGAACGCGTCCGTTTCCTTGTTGTGGAAACCGCACGTCTTGCACACGATCATGATGGCTCCTCCGCGGAAAGAAGTGCGTCGTCGCTCATGGTCTGTCCACCTCCACCCTGTGCACCACGTGCGCGGGCTTCGCGGCGGCCACCGCGGAGTCGACCAGGTCCATCGGCACGGTGGACGGGTCGTGCACGCGGATCCGGACGGCCAGGCGGGGCGACGCCTCGCCCGGCATCCCGGCGTCCGGGTTCTTCGACCAGCCCACCCCGCCGCTGTCGGCGATCTCCACCCGGCCGCCGGTCAGGACCTGCAGGTTCGCGCGCAGGCCCGCTACCGTGCCGCGCATCCGGTACATCTCGACCGCCGTCGCGACGACCGCTCTGCGGCGTTCGATCGGCCAGCCCTCTTCGAGGGAGATCCCCACCCAGTCGGCGATCCACTCGAGGAAGTCCTCCGGCGCCAGGTACGGGTCGAAGTAGTACACCAGGCAGTCCAAAGTGGACAACACCGGCGCGAGGACGTCGTCGAAGCCGCCCACGAACCGGTCCGTGAACGGGTCCTCCTGGTACACCGCGGGCAGCATCCTGATGAACGGCGACGCGTTCGCCATGCCCGTCACCATGCCGCGCATCAGTGGTCCTCCACCCTGACGTGGTGCTCGAAGGAGAAGATGAGGCTGTGCCGGTCGACGTCGAGCCGCTGGCACTCCTCACCGCGCTCGCCGGTCACCGGGTTCGCGCCGAACAGCCGGACGTCCTCCACCAGGTCCACGCCGCGCACCCGTTGCAGCAGCGCGTAGACGTCCCCGGACTGCACCGGCCTGCCGAAGTCCCAACCGCGGCCGTCGCGCCCGCCGCTGATCGGGTTCAGGTACTCGTACAGCGCCGCCAACGCATCGGCGCGGACGCGGGCCTTGTCCAGTCGTGGCCGGGCGATCACCCGCGCCACCACCGTCACGCCCCGGTACTTCGGCGGCGACACCAGCACTCGCGTGCCGATCAGCCGCACCTCGTCCAGGCGCTCGGAGATCCGCCGCAGCGTCTCCTCCTCCGGCACCAGCTCGGCGAAGTCGATCCGGCCCTCCACCTCGGCGGCCGCGGGCACGATCAGCACCCGCACCGAACCGGGGTCGGTGTCCTCGTCGCCCGCGGTCACGCAGCGCACGCGGGCCACGTCCGGCGCCGCCTCCTGCGTGATCGCCTCGTAGTCCTCGGCGGTGACCGCACGACTCCTCGTACGCAGGAGAATCGGGCCGCGCGCCTTCGCCTCGTCGACGCTCTCGCCGTCGACCCCGCCCCACGCGGCCTCGATGTTCTCGACCCGGGAGACGAAGGGGATGGACGACTTCAGCGTCTGGATCGCACCCTTGCCGACGTTGCCGACGCGGCCGCCACCGGTGGCGTACTTGCGGAGCCGGACCGTCGACCCGTACGGCGGCACCGCGCCGTACTGGCGCAGACCCCCGTCCGGCTCGCGGATCACCGGTCCGAAATGGACAGTGCCGGAGGTGCCGTCGAGGAGGTAGTGCCGGTCGGACGGGTCGCTGCCCGCGAAGTTGTGGACCTGCGTCCACTCCTGCCAGCCCTCCTCGGACGTGGTCTCCAGCACCGTCTCGCCCGCGCCGATCACGATCGGGCGCCGGGTCGTCCGGAACTCCTGACCTGGCACGCCCTCCGAGTCGCCGAGCACCTCCTCCTCGACGATCTCGCAGTGGTTCGCCTCGACCGTGCCGCCGATCGTGCTGGCCGACAGCGCGGTCACGAGCGGCGACGCCTGGTAGGTCGGCCAGTCCTCGGCCACCTCGATCACCCGCGCCCGCAGCCAGCCTGCCGCGTTGCCGCCGAGCACCGCCGACTCGTGGTCGGCGGGCACGTGGAGGTGGATCTCACCGGCCGTGTTCAGCGCACCAGTGCCGTCGGTGCTGACCACGCACTTGCGCCACTCCTTGCCGTTCCACGCCTCCCACACCAGCGGCGGGTGGTCGGGGTGCACGCCGACACCCTCGACGCGGCAGTCGAGGTCGAGGCGCACCACGCAGTTCGGCACCGGGTCGGACAGGCCGACGAGCACCGTGTCGCCCGAGCGCGGGACAGCAGAGAACGCCTGGAACGACTGGCCCATCTTCAGCTCGTCGGTCCGGTCGACCTGCGCGTCGGCGTCGGCCGCCCTGGTGGCGACGAAGTTCAGCGCGCACGGCACGATCCGCAGGTCCGCGCCGGTGGCGAACACGACCGACTCGTCGGTCTCGGTGCGCAGCGTCGCGACGTTCGTGCCCATGGCCACCCCGACCGGGGTGATCGCGGGCGCGGACAGCCAGAACGTGACGTCCGCCTGCGCCGGGGTGGCCGGGATGAGCCGCAGCCCGATGAGCTCGAGGAACTTCACGTACAGCCGGTCCGGCACCTGGTTGAGGCGGAACAGCAGCTGGTCGGTCATGAACGCGAACGTCTCGATCAGCGTGACGCCCGGGTCGGACACGTTGTGGTCCGTCCACTCCGGACACCGGCGCATGACCATGCGCTTCGCGTCGTCCACCAGGTCCTGGAACCGGCGGTCATCGAGGTTCGGGGCAGGCAGCGCCATCAGTAGTCACTCCCGTCCTCTGGGATGGTGTAGAAGGGGAAGACCAGGTTGCGCCGGTCGTTGGTGTCCTTCGGGCGGTACTGGATGTCGATGTACAGCACGCCGTCCTCCTCCGGGTGCGGCGTGACGAGCACCCCCTCGACGTCCACGCGCGGCTCCCAGCGCAGCAGTGCCTCGCGCACCACCTGCGACAGCTCGCCGATCGTCTCGATGTTGATCGGCCGGAACACGAAGTCGCGGATCCGGCTGCCGAACTGCGGGCGCATGGGCCGCTCACCGGGGTAGGTGGACAGGATCAGGCGCATCGCCTGCTCCAGCTCCATCTCCCTGCGCACCAGGGCGATGCCGCCCTGCGGCGCGACCCCGAGCGGGAACGCCCACCCGGCACCGATGAAGTCTTGTTGTGTGGTCACGAAATCCCCTAGTTCAGCTTGATCAGAGAGCCCTTGACCTCGACGATGGCGCTGCTCTCGATCTTCACGCCCATCTTCCCGTTCAGCGACAGCTGCCCGTCGGTCTCGATCTTGATCCCGCCCATGCCGCCCTTGATCGTGATGCCGCCGAGCTCACCGCACTCGATGGTCAGCGATCCCTTGGGGGACTTGGACTCCGGTGGTTTCGGGTTGCACGCCAGCGTCACCGTGCCCGCCACCTGGTCGATGACGAGCCCGAGCTTGTCACCCTTGGTGCCGAGCTGGACCTTCGACTGGATCGGCGGCAGACTGCCCGGCGGTCCGGGCGGCAGCTCGTCGGTGAACGTCAGCTGGTTCGCCGCTGGGCTCGCGATTCCGCGCTTGGTGACGATCCCCGAGCCGGCCACGGCGGTCTTCAGCTCACCGAAGTCGGACTTGCTGTTGATCAGTCCACCCAGGACGTACGGCCGCCGCGAGTCGCCGAACTCGAAGCCCACCAGCACCTCGTCGCCGACCGACGGCAGGAACAGCGCGCCGGTCTTCGCACCGGCGCCGAACTGCACGACCCGCGCCCAGTCCGACTCGAAGTTCGGGGCGAGCCACGGCAGCGAGACCTTGACCCGGCCGAGCTTCTCCTTGTCGGCGACGTTGGTGACGATCCCGCACACCAGCCCGCCGAAGTCGGTCCGCTTCGCCGCGGCACCGCCGGAGGTGAGCCCCAGCAGCGACCGGTTCTGCCGCCCGGACACCCAGAACCTGGTGCGGTAGCCGAACTCCTCCGGGTCGAACACGTGCCGCGCGTTGGTGACGTACCACTTGCCGCAGAACTGTTCCGGCACACCCGCGATCTCGACCTCGGCACCCGCCTGGACCTTCGGGTCGCCGTTCGCGACGCCCTCGGCCTCGGCGAACGTGCTGGCGATGTGGTCGGCGACGCCCTTGGCCGCCGCCTCCGCCGCCGTGTCCGCCGCGGGTCCGACGCCGAGCGGCCGGTCCACCACGACGTACGCGGTGTTGCTCGACGGCAGCCCGAAGTCGAGCTTGGGCAGGCCGGGGATGGACGGCAGCGCGGGCATCGACGGCAGCGAGATCAGCCCGTCGGTGAACGACTTCGCGAGCTTCGCCGGGTCCTGGTCCTTGATCGTCGCGGTGCCGGTGGCCGAGTCGGTCTTGGCGACGGCGACGCGGGCGTCCTTCGGGTCCCACACCCGCACCTCGACGTCCGGCGTGATGTTCGCGGCCGACAGCCTCGGCAGGAACGTGTGCAGGTTGTCCTTGAACGTCAGCTTCCCGTTGCCGAGACCGACCATGCTCGCGACGGCGTCCACGGCGGACGCGAGCGCGCCGCCGATGCCGCCGCCACCGTCCTTGCGTCCGGATGCCTTGCGGAAGAAGAACTCCCCGCCGACGACTCCGGTCTCGTAGCCGATCTCGCGCGCCCGCTGCAGCAGGAAGTCCCAGTCGGACTGGGCGACCTGCGCGACGTGGTCGTGCGCGACCGAGGTCTCCTCGACCTTGCCGATGGTGAGGCCCGCGTTCGTCGCGACCTCCTTGGCGATCTCGGAGTCCTTCATGTTCACGAAGGTGCGGGTGCGCTTCGCGCGCTGCAGCCGGTGCGCCTTCTCGTACCCGCGGACCACCGAGTAGATCAGGCCTTCCTGGCAGATCGCCTCGATCGAGGTCACCTCGCCCTTGATGAGCGAGGTGGTGTTGTCGCTGTCCGCCGGCCCGGCCAGGATCTCCACGACCGACCCGATCTTGAGGCCGGCGTCGTTCACGACCGTGCCCTCCAGGTCGTGGAAGGTCAGCTCGAACATGTCGGGCAGGTGCAGGTGGGTGTCGACGACGGCGCGCATCAGCTTCGGCAGCACCAGCGGCGACAGCGGCAGCCCGACCGGCTTGCCGATCTTGACGGTCGGCCAGACGATCGCGGTCTTGCTGCCGCCGAGGAGACCACCGAGCGTCATCGGGCGATCCCCTCGTCCAGCTCCTGCGGGTTCGGCAGGTAGACGGTGTCGCCGGGCCGCACGCGGGTCGGGTCCTGGATGCCGTTGACCTCGGCGATCCGCCGCCACGCCCCGGGGTTGCCGTAGTTGGTGGTGGCGATGGACTGCAGCGACTCGCCGTGCCCGACGGTGTGCGCGCGGCGGCCGACGAGCCCGCCGGAGGTGGGGTTCTGCGGGAGCGACCCGAGCAGCGTCGGGACCTCGATCAGCGACAGGTTCACCTTGGCGCGCACGGGAATCCCGGCGGAGGTGAACCGGACGTACTTGATCCCGACCTGCTGCATCACGACCGTGTACATGAACCCGATCATCGGCGGGCCCCACTGGAACGTCAGCTCCGGCGGCTGCGTCTTGAGGTTCTTGCCCGCGACCACCGACATCAGCTGACCGAGGAACCCGGCGTCGGGGCTGGCCCACGTGAGCAGCGTGTCGCAGCGCAGCTTCGTGTCCATGCCCTCGAGCGTGATCTCGTTGATCGTGATCTTCGACGGCTCGGACTTCGGGGTGGCCTGCTGCGTGCCACCGGTCTGGGGCGAGGGCATGGACCGCCGCGCAGCGGTGCGCCCCATCGAGATCTCCTTCGGGTTGAAGTCGAAGTAGACGAACCCGATGTTGGGCAGCGTGGTGCAGCGCAGCGACGCGGGCACCCTGGCCCCGGCGAGCGCGGCGGCGCCGATCGCGGCGCCGGCGGCGAGGTTGGCGCCCGCACCGATCATGGCGGTCATCGTGTGGTCCCTCCTGCTACAGGAATCCCTCGTGCACGAGCACGAGTTGTTCGGTCGCGATGCCGAGCGTCCCGGCGTCGAGGTCCGGGCCCTTCCAGCTGTCCGGGTAGACGTTGCGCAGCGTCCAGGTCGCGACCTTCTGCGCGTGCGCGTCGAACAGCGAGATCTGCGCGGTGCCACCCCCGCCGCTGGCGTGCGCATCGATCCAGCCGGACGCGCGTTCCCGCAGCCAGGACTGGACCTTCGCGGTGTCGGCGGCGTTGATGGCGCGCTGCAACGTGACGGGCGTGTACTTGATGGCGCCCGGCATGACCGTCTCGTACTGGTAGTTCCCGCCGTCGTGCTGCGGCTCGGGGTTGAACTTCACCTCGAGGCCCTGACAGCGCGCCCACCCGCCGAGGTCCACCCCGTCGACGGACACGTGGAACCGCGTCGTCAGGGCGAGCATGGTGTTGAGGCTGATCGGCATCGTGAGTCCTCAGCTGAGCTTGCGCTCGTCCTCGAGGAACCCGCGGTGCACGAGTTCGAGGGTTTCCATGGCGACCTGGCTCGCGCCGGCGTCGAACGACGTGATCGACCACTTGGCGGGCATCACGTCACGCAGCGTCCACTCGGTGACCTTCTTCGCGGCGGTGGTGTACAGCTGGATGGAGCCGGCGAAGACCTCCATCTCCCAGGAGTTCTTGTTCAGCCACTGCTTGACCTTCTCGGTCTCCTCGGACACCCCTCGGATGAGCTTCACGTTGGTGTACTTGGTGTTGCCGGGGAAGTAGAGCCGGTCGTTGCCGCCGTCGCCCATGCGGTACTCGGCGATGTCCCAGGCGACGTCGAGCCCCTCCGCCTTGGTCCAGCTGCCGAGGTCGTACTCGGACTTGCCGGACATGCTCACGACGAAGCGGTTCGCGAGGCCGATCGATGAGGTGTCGGTCAGTCCCATGGTGTTGTTCTCCTAACGGAAGTCGGTGAGCAGTCCCGCGCGCTCACGGTCGACGAGCAGTTCGAGCCGCAGCCTGCTGCGGAGGCGGTCGTAGAGGCGCTCGGACAGCTCGTCGAGATCGAGCCTGCTGACGGCGATCGGCTGGTCGTCCGTGGCGGTGGCACCGGCGGTCTGGGTCAGCGCGGCGGCCTGCTGCTGTTGCTGCGGTGTCGCCGCGTTGCCCGTGTCGTCCGCCTTCTTCTGGTCCGGCTCGTCGGCGAACCAGTTGTCCGGGTCGGCGCCTGCCGCGGTGCCGGAGAGGCCGAACCCACCCAGCAGGCGTTGTTTCAGCGGCCGCTTGTCCTCGCTGCCGAACCAGCTCTTGTCGGACCCGACCGGTTGGCTGAAACCGGTCAGCCCGAGCCCGTAGTTCGGGTCCGTGCCGGTCAGCCCGTGGATCCACGCCTCTTTCGAGTTCGCCTTGTAGTTCGGCCGTGTCGGGGTGGAAACCGGTGTCGCGGTGCCGTTCTGCATGTCGTCGAGCTGGCGCTCGATCCGTTCGTAGTGCGCGGCGTCGAGGTCGGTCAGGGGGTCCTTGCCCTGGTCGAACCGCTCCTGGTTGACCGCGTCCAGGGTCTGGCGGACCAGCTCCTCCTTGCGGGCGGCGCGGTCGAACGGCGGCCTCGCCTGCTGCTGCGTCGTGGTGCCGCCCGACGTGCTGCCCTGCTTGCGTTCCAGCTTCGGGTTGGTCCACTCGGTGACCACGTGCCGGGCGGACTCCTCGGCGATCCGGCCGACCTCGGCCTTCGTGGCCGAGTCGAACGGGCTCTGGACCGGCTGGGCGACCACGGGTGCCTGCGCCTGCGCGGGTGCCGTGAACAGCTGGGCCGGGGCGGACAGGTCGGGCTCCGGCGAGTGGACCGCGGGTTGCGGGGCGTGGATGAGCGGTGCGGGCTCCGGCGCGCCGGACTCGCCGCCGTAGAAGCGTTCCGCGGCCTGCGCCTCGGCCTCCAGCTGCTGCCCGAGCGGGGAGTCCGGCGACGGGAGGACCGGGCCGAGCGTGCGCTGCTGCACGGCGTGCACCAGCTCGTGCGCGAGCAGCCCCCGGGCCCGCGGCGAGTCGACCGGGCCGGCGTCGTCGGGCAGGAACACCGCACCGCCGGACGCGAACGCCTTGGCACCACGTGCTTTCGCCGCCTCGCCCACCTTCTGGCCGCGGTAGACGGGAACGTTCGCGACGTCGGCGTGCTGGTGTGCGCGGACGGCGTGCGCGAGGTCGCCAGGCACCCGGTCGACGACCGTGGCACGCGGCAGCGGCTTCGGCTTGCGTGGCGGCAGCAGCCGCGCGGTGGCGCGGAACGACGTGGCGGTGACGCGCTTCTCGGGCGCCGGGCCCGCGCCCGGCGGGTTCGGCCGGACCGCCGTGGACGTCGTCGGTGCCGTCGGAGGTGGCGGCGGGGGCGGCGGGGGTGGCGGGCGCAGCGGCTCGGGATCCGGCTCCGGTTCCGGCTCTGGCTCGGGTTCCGGTTCGGCGGCCACACGCACAGGGGCCGCCGGTGGGGGCGGCGGCTCCTGTGGTGTCGCGGGCTCGACCGACCCGTCCACGACCCGTGGCGGTGCCTCGGGATGGATCAGGTCTTCTCGTGATGGCGCTGGGATAGGAGCGCCGAGGCCGAGCCTGCGTGTCTGGCCGAGGTTGGGCTTGCGCTTGCGCATCGCGCGCTGCACGGGCGCCTCGGCCCGATCGACTCCCTCCACCATGCGCGGCGGCGGTTCCGGCGCCGGGGTGGCCGCCGGCGGTTCCGGTGCGTTCCGCAGCTCCGGCGGGAGGAAGGACGGTGGTTCCGCGAGGGGCGCTTCCGGTTCGTGGCCGGGGAGGCCGGGGAACATCGGCAGCCCGGGGTTGGTGGCGAACCGCAGCCAGTCGGGCGCCCGGTAGGGCTCGGCGGCCACCCTCGGCTCGCCGACGTACTTGTCGACCGCGTCGGTCAGCACCTGCGCCTCGGTGGGTGCCGGACGCACGGCCCTGCGCACCACCGGTGCCGGCGGCAACGGTGCGGCGGGCACCGCCTCGGCCACCGGCTGACTCGCCCGCACCACGGGCCGGGCGAGCCCGGTGACCGACCCGGTGGGCGGCGCTTCGGCAGGCGCCTTCCGGACCGATGGCCGCAACGGCGGCAGCACGGGCGCGGGCCCCGCGACCAGCGGGGCCCCTCGGCTGATCGTGACGGGGATGGCGGGCAGCGCGGCCCACTGCCGGACAGGCGGCGCCACCCTGCTCGCGGCAGGAGCGGCAGGAGGAGCCACGGCAGTCTCCGTGGTCTCCCGCTTCCGCCGGAATGGCCAGCGCATCGGCTTTTCCCCTTCTTCCGGAGTCCACTCAGGACTCGTCCGTGAACCGCGTGTGGATCTTGCCGATCTCACCGATCACGCGGTTCCGGACCGGGTGTTCGAGGTCGAGGATCTTGTCCAGGTCCCAGTGCAGGTAGTAGGCGACGTACGCGAGTTCCTCCCACACGCGGTCAACCGCGTACGTCACGATCCCCCCGGCGCATCACCGGCGACGTCCACCGCGAAGTCGTTGCCGCAGTGCGGACAGCTCACCGCGACCTCCGTGTGTCCGTCGGCGTTGATGCGCCGGTACAGGTCCTGCAGGAACGCGAGGTCCGAGGCGAACAGGCTCTCGACGAGGAACGTGTCCACCACCGGCACGTCCCCGAGCGAGGTGACCGTCCGCTCCAGCAACAGAACCGTCAGGTACGCCGGGTTCTGCTTGGCGCGCTGGTCGTTCTGCGTGGTGATCTCGTCCCGCGCGGTCGCGAGCCGCATGACGCCGTCCCGGTGCACGCGGCCCGTCTCGTCGACGTAGCCGCGCGGCAGCGTGAACGGGTACTCGGTCCGCAGGCCGGTCTCGGCGGCAGCGGGCGCTGTCACGCCGACACGCGCTGGATGCGCTCGGACACGATCGTGACCGTCTCCATGAGCACCTCGGACGAACCCGCCTTCAGCGCGCCGATCTCCAGCTTCGACGGCCACGCGTGCTCGAGGTGGTACCGCGCGACCGGCTTGCCGTCCGGCCCGTACATCACCAGCGAGCACGACTTGCGGGCGTTGATGATGTCGCCGTTGAGCACGGACTCGTGCCACGCCCACAGCGCCATGTGGTCGGACTTGCCGCGCTTGAGCACGACGGTCGCCGGCTCGGTCTTGCCCGGCAGCTTCTTGAGGATCACCTCTTTGTCACTGGACTCCAGGTGCTCCACCGGCTTCACCTCGGTGGTGATGCCCTGCAGCTCGGAGAACGCGGCGATCTCGTAGCCGTCGATGGTGATCGAGAACCGTGCAGCTGTGATCGGGTCGCCAGCAGCCATGCGAGTAACTCCTTACGGGAGAAGGGGGAAAGACGTCATTCCTCGAGGCCGGCACCCTCGGCGAACTGCGAGATCCGGAAGACCACGAACTCGGCCGGCTTCACCGGCGCGATGCCGATCTCGACGGTCAGGATCCCGGCGTCCCGGTTCTCCGCCGGGTTGTTCTCCTCGTCGCACTTGACGAAGAACGCCTGCGCGGGCTGCTGCCCGAACAACGCGCCGTCCCGCCACACGCGGCGGAGGAACATGGTGACCGTGCGCTTGACCGAGTCCCACAGCTTCGGGTCGTTCGGCTCGAACACGACCCAGTTCGTGCCCTGCAGGATCGACTTCTCGACGTAGTTGAACAACCGCCGCACGTTCAGGTAGCGCCACTCCGGGTCGCTCGACAGCGTGCGCGCGCCCCACACCCGGATGCCCTGGCCGCGGAAGCTGCGGATGCAGTTGACCGCGATCGGGTTGAGCACGTCGTGCTCGCCCTTGGTGATGTTGAGCTCCAGGGTGACCGCACCGCGCACGACCTCGTTCGCGGGCGCCTTGTGCACGCCGCGGCTGGTGTCGTTGCGCGCCCAGATGCCTGCCATGTGACCCGACGGCGGGATGAACACCTGCTTGCCTGCCACCGGGTCCGCGACCTTGATCCACGGCCAGTACATGGCGGCGTACTTCGAGTCGTAGCCGGTGACGTCCTGCCGCCAGTCCTTGACGTCCTGCGCGTTGAGGCCGGGCGGGGTGTCGAGGATGGCGACGCGGTCGGCCATCAGCTCGCAGTGCGCGATCATCGCGAGCTGCACTGCCTTGACGTCCTCCGCGGACAGCGTGCCGCGCTGGTAGGCGGCCATCAGGT
Organism: Actinophytocola algeriensis; assembly: GCF_014203735.1. Lineage (GTDB taxonomy): Bacteria > Actinomycetota > Actinomycetes > Mycobacteriales > Pseudonocardiaceae > Actinophytocola > Actinophytocola algeriensis. Next base: position 117,296 of record NZ_JACHJQ010000007.1, read on the forward strand.
CCGGCACGCACAGCATGGTCACCTCGTCGATGGCCTCCAGGCCACCGAAACCGGTGCGGTCGGCGGAGTTGCCGACGTAGGCGTTCGCCTCGACCTTGACCGGCGCGGGCGCCGGGGAGCCGAGCGCGACCTCGCCCGCCTTGGGCAGCGCGAGCGCCTTGCCCTTGGTCTCCTCGACGGTGATCAGCTTCGACTGCTGGCGCACCACGGTCGCGACGTTGTTGGGACCGCGCTTGGTGGTCACGTTGTCGAACGTCTCCACCGGCTGCCCGTGCTGCTTCACGACGAGCTTGAACGTGTCGTCGCCGTCCTCGGACGCGGACGCGACCTCGACGGCCAGGTCGGCGGTCTCGGCGCTGCGGGCCGAGATGGTGAGGCCGGGGCGGTCCGCGCCCGCGGCGGGCAGCTCGGCGGCGGGCAGCGCCACCTGGCCGTTGACCGAACCGTTCTGCGACTCACCGCCGACGCGCACGACGTAGGCCGTGCCGCCACCGTTCTGGAAGTAGCCGTACACGGAGTGCGCGAGGTAGTAGCCCTCGACGAAGTCACCGAAGTTCTGCTTGAACTGCGTCCAGTTGGTGACCATCACGGGCTCGTGCAGGGGGCCGCGCTCGGCGAAGCCCACGAAGGCGGCAACCGCGGTTCCCACGGCCTCGATGGGCCGCGAACCTGAGGAAACCTCCTCCATGTACACACCGGGCGCGAGGTAACTGCTGGCCATCTCGGATGTCTCCCTCGTTGGGTCGTACGCGTGTGACCGGCGTGACCGGCCCCGTCTGAGTGTGTTGATTTCGCACCGGACGGCTCAGTCGTCGCGGGGCGGTGGGGAGGGCGGGCGCAGCCGCCCCTTCGGGCGGCCGCTGGTGCTTGTCCCCCTGTGTCGCGTCCGATCTCCGAACCTGCTGGCACCGGCACCGGGCGCGGCAGTCGTCGCGGGGAGGGACGGCGGGCGGCACCGGCTGCCCTTTCGGGCGGCGGTCACGCGCTGAAAGGACGGGCGACGGACTGCTGTGCCCGCGTCTGCCCGCCGTGACACTGGTGCCGTGATCACCGAGGTGGACGAGGCGTTGTGCGTGCTGCTCGGCCGGTCGCTGCCGGAGGGCACGATGGTCCGGCTCGACCCGCCGAAACCGACGTGGGAGACCGAACGCCCGACGAACGCGATCGACCTGTTCCTGTACGGGTTGCACGACGACCCGAGCGGGCGCGAGTCAGGGTGGGCCGACGAGCGCGACGACCGCGGCGCGGTCCGGGCCCGGCGGGAGCCGAACCGGCGCTGCTCGCTGTCCTACCTCGTCACCGCGCGGGCGGAGAAGGTCAACGAGGAGCATCTGCTGCTCGGGGCCGCGTTGCGCACCATGCTGTTCACCGACTCGCTGCCCGCGGACTGCATGCCCGAGACGCTGGCGGCCGCGGGCGCGCCCGTGCTGATCAAGATCGCGGACACCGACCCCGGCGCGCTCTGGAGCAACCTCGGCATGCCGGCCCGCGCGTCGTTCGCGATCACCGTGAGCGCGCCGTTCCTGCCCGCGGCCGACACCGACCTCGCGCCGCCCGCGGAGAAGATCCGGCTCGACAGCGGGCAGAACGTGCCGCCGCGCGGTTCGCTGGCGCCCGCGCAGCCCCGGCGCTGGGTGCGTACGCCATGAGCGGAGCCTGCGGAGCCTGCGGAGCGAACCAGCGAGCCGTGCCGAGCGAGCGGCCGGTCGGAGTCTGCGAGGAGCGGTCGTGAGCCCCGGCGCGAAGATGGGTGACAAGGTCGTCGGGACCGACATCCACATCATCATGATCCCGTCGCCCGGCGGCCCGGTGCCGACCCCGCTCCCCCACCCGTTCGCAGGCACGATCACGGGTGGCTGCAGCACGAACGTCATGATCGGCGGCCAGCCGGCGGCGACGGTGGGCAGCACCGCGACGAACGCACCCCCGCACCTCCCGCAGGGCGGCCCGTTCCAGGTCCCGCCGACGAACCAGGGCACGGTCACCAAGGGCAGCGGCACGGTCCTGATCAACAACAAACCGGCGGCCCGCACCGGCGACACGGTCATGACGTGCAACGACCCGTCCCCGGCCCCCACCGGCTCGATAGTCGCGGTGGGCACGGTCATGATCGGCGGCTGAGCGGTGGCCGGCGAGCCGGAGCTGCGCGCGGGCGAGGGTGGTGAATGGGTGCTCTACCTCCAGCAGTCGCTCAACCACCACTACCGGCAGCAGGTGACCACCGAGTCCGGCGAGTTCGACGCGGCGCTCGCGGGGGTGGTCCGGCACTTCCAGGCACAGCTCGGACTTCCGGAGACCGGTGACGTCGACACCGCGACCTGGGAGGCCCTCACCGGCACGCGCTACCGCTGGCCCGACGAGCCCGTCGCCACCACCGAGGTGACCGCGGGCGGCACCGTGGTCCGGCTCGCACTCACCCTGACCGGTGAGGTCGGCGCCGGTGGTGTGGACGCGCTCGCGGACCTGACCGTCGACCTCGCGGACGACCCGCCGGCACTCGCGTGCACGGGCGCCACGTTCATCCCCGGCTTCCCCGAGGCGGTGGCGGACGGCGTCGAGTACACCGGCACGTGCGCGCTCCCCGGCGCGGCCGACGCGACGGGCTACGTCCTCGCCATCACGGGCAGGCCGGACGCGTGGTCCTCGGCCGGGACCGTGGCGCTGCCCGCCACCACCGGTCTGGTCGAGGTGACGTGATGACCGCCGCCGAGTCCGGTGACCACGTACCGTTCCGCTACGCGCTGCCGCCCACCCCGGTCGCGGGCGCGGCTGTCGAGATCGACCACGTCGCCGTGACCGTCGAACTGCGCCTGACCGGCGACCTGGACGTGCTGACCACCGCCCCGGCCGACCGCACCCGCGCGCTGGCCGCGCTGCGTACCGTCGCGAAGGGACTGATGATCCGCGGCCTCGGCTCCCCCGCGCCCAGCGTCTCCGCCACCGCGGGCCACCGGTTCACCCAGCGCCACCACGACTTCCGCACCCCGGACACCGTCACGTTCACCGGCGACTGCGTCATCGGCTTCACCCAGCAGTCGGTGACCGTGCACGGCGAGGCGACCTACGCGCTCACCGTCACCGCCGCCAGCGCCCACGCCACCGACGACGACACCGGCAACGCACGCACCTGGTTCCTGCGCCACGAGAAGGAACTCGCGGCGATCGGCATGGTGCTGCTGATCGCCGCCCCGATCACCCCGGGCCGCCTCAGCCCGCGCTGAGCCGCCTACGCGTGCTGCTCCTCCAGCAGTCCCCGGTCGTAGGCGATCGCGACGGCCTCCGCGCGGCGGGCCGCGCCGAGCTTCGCCATGATGCGCGACAGGTGGACGCTCACCGTCTTCTCGCTGATGAACAGTTCCTCGCCCACCTGGCGGTTGGTGCGGCCCAGCGCGACGAGCCGCAGCACGGTCCGTTCGCGCGGGGTGAACGGGTCCAGCGTCTCGCTGGGGGTCTGCCCGTCGGACAGTGCGATCCGGCCGCGGCGGGCGAGCTTGCGCAGCGCGTCCCGCAGCGGGCGGGCGTCCAGCCGGGCCGCGACCTCGTCCGCCGCCTTCAGCACCTCGGCCGCGTCGTCCCGGCGGTCGGCGCCCAGCAGCGCCTCCGCGAGCCGCCACCGGCACACGGCCTGCTCGTACACCGCGCCGTACGAGAACGCCGCCACCGCCTTCTCCCACAGCGCCGGGTCGCCCGCGCCCCGCAGCCTGCTCTCCTCGGCCTCGGCCCGCGCGAGCCACGCCCGGCCCTCCGGACCGAGCGAGCCGGTGCGCGGCCTGCCGTACTTGGCGGTCTTGCGCGCCAGCTCGACCAGCGCCAGGCCCTCGTCGACGTAGGCCTTCCGGTCCCGCTCGTCCTTGCGCCGCCCGGCCCGCTCCGCGCAGTCGGCGTACAGGGTCGCACCGAGCGCGCCGAGCCGGATGTTCACGAGGACCCACTGGCCGCCGACCCGCTCTGCCCACTCCAGGGCCTCGCGCACCAGCTTCGCGCCCTCCTCGGGGCGGCCCTGCCACAACGCCAGCTCCGCGCCGACCGCGCTCATGGACGAGAAGATCTGGAAGTCCCGGTGCCACTCCGACCGCAGCTCCGCCGCCAGCTTCGCGGCCTCGGCGAGCCTGCCGCGCGACACCGTCACATAGCTGCCGACCGCCGCGAGCCGCGCGGACACCGTGCTCGACACCCGCATGCCCGGTGGTTCCGCGGCCGCCTCGCTCTGGTCCCAGTCGCCGCGCGCGTAGCGGGTGATCACCTTGATGGCACGCAGCTCGAAGCCGTAGGTGCTCCACGTGAGGCCGGTGTCGCGGGCCCGCTCGACGCCCTCCTCGATGATCCGCACGGCGTCGTCCAGCTCGCCTGCCTCGTACGTGTTGATCGCGAGGTAGTAGCGGGCCCGCAGCTCCACGCTCAGCGCGTCGTCGTCGCGGGCGATGCGGATGGCCTCCCGCAAACGCTCGCGGCCCTCCTCGACCCGGCCCTCGGACTCGTCGAGGGCGCCGAGGGTGATCAGCGCGTCGGCGACCACGCCCACCTCGTCGCACGCCCGCGCCTCCCGCACGGCCAGCTCGGCGAACTTCCGCGACTCGACCGGCTCCCGCATGCTGCGCAGGATCAGCGCGTACACGGCGAGCACCCACGCCTTCTCGCAGCTCGCGGGCAGGTCCTCGGCGATCTCCCACGCCCGTTCGATGACCTGCCGCGCCTCTTCATCGCGACCCTCGACGGCGAAGAGCGCCGACGCGAGGCGCCGCCGCATCATCGCCGAGGAGCGCCGGTCACCGGAGGAGTCGGCGAGCTTCACCGCGGACCGCGCGAACGACACCGCCCGCTCGGGATCCCCGGAGCTGCCCGCCATGAACGACGCGGTGCGCAGCAGCTTCACCTCGTCCATGTGCTCCGGCCGGTCGGCTGGCGCGACACCGTCCCACAGCTTCAGCGCGCGCTCGAGGTGTCCCAGTGCCTCGGCGGGCGCACCGCTGTCGGCGGCCTCCGTGGCCGCGGCGATCGACGCGGCCAGCGCCTGCGGCAGCGCGTGGCTCTCCATGCTGTGGTGCGCGAGGGCCGCCGCCGCGCCGCGCTGCCCCTGCACACCGGCCAGCTCGCGGGCGTACGCGGCGTGCAGCCGCACCCGCTCGCCGGGCAGCAGGTCGCCGTACACGGCCTCGCTCAGCAGCGCGTGGCGGAACGCGTACACGTCCATCCACTGCTCGCGCTTGGCGACCAGCACGTGGTGCTGGACGGCCTCGCGCAGCGCCTCCTCCAGCTCCGGCTCGGTGAGCCCGGACACCGCGAGCAGCCGGGCGTGCGGTGCGCGGCGACCGGCCACCGAGGCGACCCTGACCACCCGCTGCGCGGCCTCGCTCAGCCGCTCCACCCGCGCGAGCAGCACGTCGACCAGTGTGGACGGCAGCTCGTCACCGTCCTCCGTGTACGCGGCGAGCAGCTCCTCCGCGAAGAACGCGTTGCCCTCCGAACGGCCCGCGACCTCCCGGACCAGGTTGTCGGGCAGGCCACCCTCGGCGAGCGAGGTGACGAACAGGCGCGAGTCGGCCTTGTTGAACGGGGCCAGCTCCATCCGCTCCATCGCGGGCTGGCGGACCAGCTCGGCGAGCAGCGGGCGCAGCGGGTGGCGGCGGTGCAGGTCGTCGCCGCGGTAGGTGCCGACGATGAGGATGCGCTGGTTGCGCAGCCGCGCGACCAGGAAGGACAGGAGCCGCCGGGTGGAGCCGTCGGCCCAGTGGAGGTCCTCGAGGATCAGCACCACGGGTGCGGTGGCGGCGAGGTCGGTGAGCAGCGCGTGGACCGCGTCGAACAGCTGGAGCTGGCCGATGTCCTGCTCCGGCCGGTTGCCGGTCCGCCCGCCGACGCCGGGGACGACGGCGGTGAGCGCGGACATGTAGGCCTCGCGACGCTCACCGCTGTCCCGGCCGACGGGCAGCGTCACGTCGGGGAACAGGCGCGCGAGGGCGGGGTGCGCGAGCACCGCCTGCTCCCGGTCGGGCACCTGCGACATCGCCTCGGCGAACGGGAGGTAGGGCAGACCGGTCTCGCCGGCGTCGAGGCAGCGGCCGGTCAGCACGGCGGCGCCCTTGTCCCGCGCGAGGGCGGCGAGCTCGTCGGTCAGCCTGGTCTTGCCGACACCGGCGTCCCCGGAGATGAGCACCGCGGTGGCGGTGCCACCAGCGGCCTGTGCGAAGGCACCGCGCAACCGGTCGAGCTCCCGGTCACGTGCCACCAGAGGTATTCCTGATCCGAGACGCGCCACGCCCTGCATACTGTCACGCCCCGCGCAAGGAGGCGCGCGTCTTTTCCTGCGGCTGTTCCACGGTCCGGGACACGGCACCGATCGTGGCACTGAGGGTGACGGGGGCGACATCGGGAGAACACGCAGTTCCGGCGCGAACTCCCGGGTAAGGGGTACGGGGGACGGCCCTCCTGAGGGGCCGTGGGCGGTGCTCCGGGGTCAGGAGAGCACCTTCGGGCTGCGATTCATGCAGGGCCAGGATCTGTCGTCCGGCGCAGCCTGGGGAGCCTCACTCGCCGTCGAGGCTTCCCTCCTTGACGACTCCCATGAACGCGTTCCAGCCGGTCGCCTCGAACGAGACGTGGCCTGCCTCCGGGTTCTTGGAGTCACGCACCGCTGCGCCGATTCTGGCCACGACGAGTTCGACACAGTCGTTGCCCGCGCCGCTGCGGCTGCTCTTGCGCCACCGCGCCCCGCTCAGGTCAGAAACGGTCACGCTCTGCTCCTCTCGAATTGCCACTAGGACAGCCGGTCGGCTGTCCGATCGACCATCTCGACGGTGTCGTCCGGTTTCAACGCGGCCGCACGCAAATGGTCGAACATCAACGTATACCGATGAACGTCCTCCGGTTGTTCCAAGTAGACACCAGAAGTGGAGTTCTCGACATACACGACATCGGGATCGGCCTGCTCCGGAAAGCCGAGTATCAGGAAGGGCGCCTCCATGCCCGCGTGCGCGCCAGAGGAGAACGGCACTATCTGCAGGGTCACGTGCGGCAGCGAGGCCAGCTCGACCAGCTTCTTCAGCTGGTCGCGCATCGCCTCCGGCCCGCCGACCACGCGGTGGAGCACCGCCTCGTCGAGCACCGCCCAGTACTCCGGCGGGTTCGACTCCTCGGTGATGAGCTTCTGCCGGTTGATACGGGCACGTACGCGAAGCTCCACATCGGCCTCCGCGGAGTCCGGCCGGATCGCGCGGATCACGGCGCGGGTGTACGCCTCGGTCTGCAGCAGCCCGGGCACCAGCAGCGCCTGGTGGGTGTGCAGGAACGACGCGTCGGACTCCAGGCCGACGAACGAGCCGGTGAACACCTCGTTGTAGGCGTGCCACCAGCCCTTCTTGCGGGCTTCCCTCGCCAGCTGGACGAGCGCCTCGCGCTCGTCGTCGTCGACGCCGTACACCTCGAGCATGTCCCGCACGTCACGCGGGGTCACGCCGACGTGCCCGGTCTCGATGCGACTGATCTTCGATGCCGAACACTCCAGCTTGTCGCCGACCTCGTCGATGGTCAGGTTGGCGTTTTCGCGCAGCTCACGCAGCCGGGCCGCGAGCCGTCGACGGCGAACCGTCGGGCTGGGACCTCGCGACATGGATCACCTCACTGTGGATGGGTTGCTGAGATCGATGTTCTCACCTGGACACGAGATGTCACGAGATGCTCGGAAACCGTGATCAGGGTGCATGCACAGCGTATGCAAATGCATCCCACCCGAAAGCGCTTCACCCGATCGTGTACTGCAACTTGCAATATGCGTGTCCCCCATCGCAAGCTGCTAATCGAGCTTCTGGCGCCGGCCAAGGCTTGGTGGACCGGAGTGTTCCTTCGAGAAGCAATTTGACGCGTGGGTCAGGTTTGCGCAACTCGGGGTGTGCACCGAGGCCGCCCACCCTCCTCCAGGACCCGGGGAGTCACACCGTGAGCAGTCCGATCTTTGGACAGCTGGAAACGTCGCTGGCCGACTATCTGACCAACATCACGTACCGCGCCCAGTTCGGCGACGAACAGGCGGCCGCGCTCGTGGCGCGGCTCGAGTTGCCGAGGGTGGTGGACGCGCTGAAGGCCGTGCTCGACGAGCACACCCCGGACGCGCACGGACGCTGCCCGAGCTGCAGGACCAGGCGTTTCGGCCGCGCTCCCGCGCCGTGCCGCGCCTACCTCACCGCCCACCTGTGCCTGGTGGTGACCGAGGACGAGACCCCGGAGGAGACCACCGCACCGATGCGCAGGCAGGTCGCCTACGGCAGTTGACACCCCCGACGACGAGCCCGGGCGCTCCCTGATTCCCCGCGGCTCGTTGAGGTCGAGCGGCTCGCCTCCCCTCATCTCCCCGAGCCGCCCGACACGTGGTCGGGTCCAGGGTCTTCCCCCGACCGGCCCTGGACCCACCACCACGATCTTGAGGGCCCCCGCAACGTCCCGCGGGGGCCCTCAGGACTGTCCGGATCCGCTCGATCAACTCCCCGGTCAACTCTGAGTGTGCCTCTGATTTCCAAAGTCCCCGGAATGGGACATCAGGTGCCGGGATTTCGATCGACGACGACACTCAGAGTTGACCAAAAACCGGCGTTCCGGGCCCACAACGAAAATCGTGGTCAACCCAATGAAGGTAACCCGTGTGAGTGATGCCAGCCGACCGGCAAACTCAGCACGCCTTCACCCAACTGCATTCCAGTTCGGTCGTTTCCGCCGAGAGCCGCGGTGCGGGGACGACCGGCCGCGCCGTGACCGCGCCGCCCTCCTCCGCGAGCCGCACCGCGACCGCGTCCTCGATGCCCTTCACGTTCACGCCGACCGAGTTGTTGGTGACCATCGAGAACACCCACTGCTCGCCAGCCTCGTTCGTGACGTACCCGGACAGGCCGCTCACGCCGGTCAGCGACCCGGTCTTCGCGTACACGTCACCCTCGGCCGCCGTGCCGCGCATGCGGCTGCGCAGCGTGCCGCCCACCAGCCGGTCCGCCTTGCCCGCGATCGGCAGCGCCTCGTGCCAGAGGTCGAACCAGGGCCGCGACCGCGCGGCGCCGAGCAGCGCCGCCAGCTGGTCCGGTGCGATCTGGTCCATCCTGGACAGGCCGGAACCGTCCCGCAGGGACAGTCGGGCCGGGTCGACGCCGTAGGCGGGCAGCCTGCCGGCGACCGCGGCGAGGCCCGCGCTCCACGTGCCCTGCCCGGACGCCTTCCTGCCCATGGCCTTGACCAGGATCTCCGCGTGCAGGTTGTTCGACAGCTTGAGGAACGGCACGGCCAGCTCGGACAGCGGCATCGACTGCCGCAACGCCACGACCGGCGCGTTCGCCGGGGTCGCGCCGCGCGCGGTCCTGCCGAGCACCTGCACGCCGTGCCTGCCGAGCGCCGCGCGGAACAACGCGGCGGCGTACCCGGTCGGCTCCCACACCGCCATCCACTCGGACGTGGCCGCACCACCCGACGGTATGGAGCCGGTGACCGTGAACGTGTTCGCACCGTGCACGCGGTCGACACTGATCGTGTTCGGTGAGCCCGGCGCACCGGTGACGGCGGTGTTCGCGATCTTGACGTAGTTGGTCGGCGGTTCGGTCGTCACCACGGCCTTGCCGTGCGCGCCGGGCGCGACGCGGACGATGATCGAGCCCGCGTCGTAGTCCGTGTCCGGGGACGCGGTCAGCGCGGACACCTGCGCGGAGTAGTAGTACGCCTCGTCGTCCCACGCCCAGCTGGTGCCGAGACGGACGTCGTCGAACCAGGTGTCGTCGGCGAAGAGCGTGCCGCGCACCAGTTTCACGCCCTTGGCCGCGACCTGTGCGGCGAGCGCGTCGTAGTCGGCGGCCAGCACGGTCGGGTCGCCGGTGCCCTTCAGGTACAGGTCGCCGTCGAGCACGGGCCCGGCCCGCCTGCCCGCGGCGTGGACGGTCGTGTCGAAGCGGTAGTCGGGGCCGAGGACGTCGAAGGCCGCGACCGAGGTCACGAGCTTCGCGTTGGACGCGGGCTGCTGCCTGCGCGCGGAGTCCCGGGCGTACACGGTCTCGCCGTCGAGCGTCTTCACGACCAGCCCGACGTCGGCGCCCGCCAGGCCGGGCGTGGCGAGGATCGCGTCGAGGTCGGCGGCGAGCGCACCGCGGTCCTGCGCGACGACCGGCGGCACGAGCCCGAACACCAGCAGGGCACTGGCCACCAGGGCGAACAAACCAACCAAGCGGGAACGCATGAGCGCCTCCCAGGGTCACAGGGGCTATTGGTGGGAAATCTTCCTATCCCCTGTGCGCTATGACAATCGCCAACATGGCGGCACTCAGGCCGGTGACCAGTCCTTGAGCGCCGACAGCACGAGCGTGTTCTTCCCGTGCACGGACAACACCATCCCGCCCGCGCCGAGCACGGAGTATCCGAAGTCGGCGCACAGGTTCTCGTCGCCGGCGAGACTCGGGTACAGGTCGGTGACCGTGCGCAGCGGGTGCCCGGCCAGCAGCCAGCTCCCGTCCGGCCCGAACAGGGCGGGCAGACCGTCCTCGGCGCACAGCGCGGCGTCCAGCCCGGTGCCGTCGTCGGTCACCAGCCAGGACTGCTGACCGTCCTGACCTGCCGCGACTCACAGCACCACGGTGTCGTCGCGCGGGTGGACGCACAGCACCACCATCGACTGGCCGAACGGGTCGGGCACCGTCACCTCCCGCGCCACCCGGTGATCGGGATCGCGGATCTCGACCCGCACCTCGTCGCCGGTGCCCGCCGCGACCCACAGCGCGCGCCCGGAGGGCAGCCAGCGGCAGGCGACCTCACCGGGCAACGGCGCCGACGTCCAGCCGTCCGGGTCGCCGATCCGCGGCTCGTCGTCGACGGTCCACGCCCACGTCCCGCCGGGGAGACGGAGAGGCTGCCGACCGAGCCGCCCAGGGCTGCCTGCCGGACCACGCCCAGCCCACGGTCGACGGCCGTGGCCTCCCCCTCCTGCGACACGACAACGAACCCGTCCCCACAGGGCACACCGAAGAAGGCCCGGTGGCCGATCGTGACGGTGGCCGTGACCGGGATCTCGCGCGTGCGGGGCATCAGTGCGTGTCCTCTGGATCTTTGTGCAAAGTCTCGGCCCGATCAGCAGCTACCTCAGGGGAACGTGACGTCACCCAGCCACCAACCGCATCCGGTCCGCGGGTGTCGCTGGGTCGGGACCAACACTTTCAAATTCGGGGAGGCGGACTAGTGATCCGGAGCAGTCCCTCCTGGACGACCGTGGCGATCAACGTGCCGTCCTGGGCGAAGAACCGGCCCGTCGCGAGGCCGCGGGCGCCGGACGCGGTTGGCGATGCGCAGTCGTACAGGACCCACTCGTCGGCGCGGAACGGCCGGTGGAACCACAGCGCGTGGTCGAGGCTGGCGCCGAGCACCTGGTCGAAGCCCCAGTACACGCCGTGGCGCACCAGGATGGAGTCGAGCAGCGTCATGTCGGAGGCGTAGGTGAGCACGCAGACGTGCAGCAGCTCGTCGTCCGGCAGGGTGCCGTCGGCCCGCATCCACACCTGGTTGCGGGCCTCGTTGTTGCGCTGGCCGCGCAGCTCCCACGGCGGGTCGGTGACGTAGCGGATGTCGATCGGGCGCGGCATGGTCGCGATCGGACCGAGCTTCTCCGCGTAGGCCTTCATGCTCTCCATGCGGGACGGCAGCTCGTCCGGCGGCGGCACGTCCGGCATGGTCTCCGCGTGCTCGGCACCGGGCTCGACCTGGTGGAACGACGCGGAGAGCGCGAAGATCGCCTTGCCGCGCTGGACCGCGACCACCCGCCGCGTGGTGAACGAACGACCGTCACGGATCCGGTCCACCTCGTACACGATCGGGATGCTCGGATCGCCCGGCCGGATGAAGTACGCGTGCAGCGAGTGCACTTTCCGTTCCGCCGGCACGGTCCGTCCGGCGGCGACGAGTGCCTGCCCGGCGACCTGCCCGCCGAACACCCGTACGGGTGAGTCCGACGGGCTGACGCCGCGGAAGATGTTCTCCTCGATCCGCTCCAGGTCCAGGAGCGCGACCAGCCCGTCCAACACCGGCTGGCCGCGCGGAACCCGGTTCTTCACGAGGTCGGCAGCGGCCTGACGTGCCGCTTCGGTCATGAGAGCCCTCTTCGCTGTGGGGCTCAGGCGTGGTCTTCCTCCCCGAGCCGGTGGACCCGGATGAGGTTAGTCGAGCCGACCGTGCCGGGCGGGGAGCCCGCCACCACGACCACGAGGTCGCCCGGCTGGTACCGGCCGATGGACAGCATCGCGTTGTCGACCTGGCGGACCATGAGGTCGGTCGAGCTGACCTCCGGCGTGATGAACGTTTCGACACCCCACGTCAGCGACAGCTGGCTGCGCACCGACGGTTCCGGCGTGAAGGCCAGCAGCGGCAGGTGGGTGTGCAGGCGCGCGAGGCGGCGGACGGTGTCACCGGACTGGGTGAACGCGACCAGGGCCTTGGCGTTGAGGCGCTCGCCGATGTCGCGGGCCGCGTAGGAGATCACGCCACGCTTGGTGCGCGGGACGTGCGTCAGCGGCGGCACGACCACGGACTCGCTCTCGACCGCCTCGACGATGCGCGACATCGTCTGCACGGTCTCGATCGGGTACCGGCCCACGCTGGACTCACCGGAGAGCATGACCGCGTCGGCGCCGTCGAGCACCGCGTTGGCGACGTCGGACACCTCCGCCCGCGTCGGCCGCGAGTTGTTGATCATGGACTCGAGCATCTGCGTCGCCACGATCACCGGCTTGGCGTTCTCGCGCGCGATCTGGATCGTGCGCTTCTGCACCAGCGGCACCTGCTCGAGCGGCAGCTCGACGCCGAGGTCACCGCGGGCGACCATCACACCGTCGAACGCCAGCACGATGGCCTCGAGGTTCGAGACGGCCTCGGGCTTCTCCAGCTTGGCGATGACCGGCAGCCTGCCCTTGCCGACCCGGTCCATGACCTGGTGCACGAGGTCGATGTCGGCAGGAGAGCGCACGAAGGACAGCGCGACGAAGTCGACGCCCAGCTGGAGGGCGAACTCCAGGTCCTCGATGTCCTTCTCGGACATGGCGGGCACGGAGACGTCCATGCCCGGCAGTGAGATGCCCTTGTTGTTGCTGACCTTGCCGCCCTCGGTGACCTCGCAGACCACGTCCGGCCCGTCCACCTCCCGGACGGTCAGCCCGACGTTGCCGTCGTCCACCAGCAGCCGGTCCCCGGCCTTCGCGTCCCTGGCGAGACCCTTGTAGGTGGTCGAGACCCGGTCGTGGGTGCCCTCGATGTCCTCGACGGTGATCCGCACGACGTCACCGACGCGCCAGTCGGCCTTGCCACCGGCGAACGTGCCGAGGCGGATCTTCGGACCCTGCAGGTCGGCCATGATGCCCACGGCCCGGCCGCTCTCGTCGGAGGCGGCCCGCACCAGGTCGTAGACCTGCTTATGGTCGCTCTGGCTGCCGTGGCTGAAGTTCATCCTGGCGACGTCCATGCCGGCCGCGACCAGGTCGCGCACCTTCTCCGGGGTGGCGGTCGCAGGCCCCAGAGTGCATACAATCTTCGCTCGTCGACTCACGGACACGTAGCTTAGCCCCCTGGGCTGGAACGATCCCGAAATACCGAGCAGTAATCGGCGGATCGATCCAGAAAGTTATCTCTGTGTTGGCTCACCGGACGCCCGGCGGCCACTGGCCGCCATGAGCGTTCCCCGCCCGCGGGGGCGTCAAACCGACGCCTCCGGCCCCCGATTTCCAGCGTAACCGCAGGTACCGACACCGCCGGGCGGCGAAGGGGAGGTTGTCCACAGGGTCGGGGCGGCGGGTTCTGGGTTTATGGCCGGCTCACCGGCGCGGCATCTCCGAGACCCCCACGTGATCAGCAGCCCACTCGTTGATGGGTCGCAACGCGCGGAACGCCTTCCGCACCCGGTTGATCGTCTCCCGCTCGTGCAGGGCGTCGTCGGGTTCCCACACCTTGGCCGCGTACAGCGACTTGTGCCGCAGCAACCCGATGCGCGGATGGTCGGCGTCGTAGCCGCGCGGCTTCGTCTTCAGCTCCTCGCCGAGGATGGACCACCCGCCTCGGGACAGCCGCCCGACGATGTCCGACAGCGCCTTCCCGTGCACGTCCTCCGCCACGGCCGTGCGGAACCGCGCCAGCTGGTCGGCCTGCAGGTGGAAGCACCCGCCCCCGACCCGCAGCCCGGCGGGCCCGACCTCGACGTAGTACGCGCCCGCCCCGCGCCCCGGCTCGATGACCCCGCCGCAGTGCGTCTTGTACGGCGTCTTGTCGCGGGCGAACCGGACGTCGCGGAACGGCCGGAAGACGGTCACGCGGCTGGTCTCGGTCGCGAACTCCGGTGACAGCTCGGCGAGGAGAGCCTCCATCGGCGCGCGGACGTCCGCCGCGTAGACGTGCTTGTTGTCCTCCCAGTAGGACTTCGAGTTGTCGGCCTCGAGACCGTCGTAGAAGTCGATCGCGTGCTCGCCGAACCCCGTGAACGCCATGGCCGCAGTATGCAACGAGGGGGCGACCGCGACGGCCGCCCCCTCGTACCCCGGATTCAGGCCGCCTGCGCCTGGTTGTAGAGGTTCTGTGCGTCGGCGCCGAAGTACGGGCCGAACATCCACGTCGGGATAAAGTTGATCTTGTAGCTGTTCACGGAGTTCACGAGGCCGGTGCCGCTCGCCTCGCTGAACTGCAGGAACCAGGGGCCACCGCTGGAGCCACCGGTCATGTCACACGTCATGCCGATGCCGTTGCTGATGAAGGCGTTGAACACCCGGCCGCTGCAGTAGATCATCCGCGTGCCGTCGTACGGCGCGGCCGCCGGCCAGCCGAACGCGTACATGTTCTGGCCGCGCGCCTGGTTGAACGCGACGCCCTGACCACCGACGACGTCGGTGAGGCTCTGGCCGTTCAGCTGGTTCACGACCGCGGCGCCCACGTCGTAGTTGATGTCCTCCGACGCCACCCACTGCGGCGTCGCCATGGTCGCCCGCGCCGTCCACGTGCCGTACGGCGCGTTGCCGTTGTTGTACGCGGGCACGAACGCCCAGTTGGTGTGGAACGCGCCGTCCAGCTTCACGCAGTGGCCCGCCGTGATGACCGTGCTCTTGTTGGCGCTGGTCACCGCGTTGCCGGAGCACGAGGCCTGCCTGCCCTGGTACGTGAAGAACACGCGGCCCGCCGTGGTCACCACCTTGCCGCCGCCCGTCCACGGGCCGCCGCCGTGCGGGAACGCCATCGGGCTCACGTCGCCCAGGAGCCCCGCCGTCGGCGCGACGACCTGCGACACGCCCGTGCGGACGTCCTGGGTCAGCTTCGCCGCGTCCGCCTTCGGCAGCAGCCGGTCGAGCGGGATCGCGTTCCGCATCGCCTCTGGCGTCCACGTCGCCGCGACCGCGTTCGCCTCCGCCGCGGTGTCCGCCGCCACGTGCACGGTGGCCGGTGCGGCCGCCGCCGTCGTGGTGGCGAACGCCGGTACTGCGAGACAGGCGGCTGCCAGCGCCGTTGCCGACCGCCACAACTTCGTCTTCATACACACCTACCTTTCGGCTGACCCCGATGGGGTGAGCCGTGCAGGGGATAGGTCGTCTTGCGACGCTACCCGGGGGTATCGGGTCCGGAGACCCGCCATTCGAGGGATGACATTCCCGGTGGTTCTACTCTGGCGACATGTTCACAGTGGACGGTCGAACACTGCGCTGCGAGGACGTGCGGCTGGTGGCTCGGGAACGGATCGCGGTGACGGTCGACGAGGCGGCCGTGCGCAGGGCGGAGGACGCGTGGCGGCTCGTCACCGAGCTGTCGGCGCGCCGCGAGATCTACGGCCGCACCACCGGCGTCGGCGCGAACCGCGACCTCACGATCGACGAGGACTCCGGCCCCGAGCACGGCAGACGCCTGCTGCGCAGCCACGCGGGCGGCGCCGGCGACCTGCTGCCCGCCGACCACGTCCGCGCCATGATGCTGATCCGGCTCAACCAGCTCGCCGCGGGTGGCTCCGGCGTGCACCCGCGGGTGCTCACCGCGCTCGCCGAGGCGCTGACCAGCGGCGCGATCCCCCGGGTCCACAGCACGGGCGCGATCGGCACCGGCGACCTCACGGTGCTCGCCGAGACCGGCCTGACGCTGGCGGGCGAGCGGCCGTGGGCGGACGGGCACCTGCCGCCGGTACCGCTCGACACCGCCGACGCCCTCGCGTTCATGAGCAGCAACGCCGCGACGCTGGCCGAGGCGACCCTCGCCTGCCTGGAGCTGGAGCGGCTGCTGCGGGCGAGCCACGTGGTCGCCGCGCTGTCCTACGTCGTGCTCGGCGGCTCCCCGGAGGCGTACGCGACGGCCGTGCACGCCGCCCGCCCGCACCCCGGCCAGGTGCGGTGCGCGGGCGAGATGCGGCGCCTGCTGGGCATGACCGGCGCGCCGCCGCCGGGCAGGCGCATCCAGGACCCGTACGGGTTGCGGGCGTTCCCGCAGGTCCAGGGGCCCGCGCTGGACTCGATCGCGTACCTGCGGAACGTGCTGACCATCGACATCAACGCCAGTGCCGAGAACCCGATGGTGTCGCTCGCCGCCGGGGACGTGTTCCACAACGCGCACTTCCACACCGCGTACCTCGCGACCGCGCTGGACCAGACGCGGGCGACCGTGCACCACGTGGCGGAGCTGTCCGCGGCCCGGCTCGGTGACCTCGTCGAGCCGTCGTTCACCGACCTGCCCGCGTTCCTCGCCGACGGACCGCCCGGCAGCTCGGGCGTGATGATCCTGGAGTACGTCACGCACGACGCGCTCGCCATGCTGCGGCAGGCGGCCCTGCCGGTGACGCTCGGCACCGCGGTCGTGTCCCGCGGCGTCGAGGACCACGCCAGCTTCTCCACGCAGGCCGCCCGCCAGGCACGTGCCGCGGCCGACGCGTACCAGCAGGTCCTGGCGTGTGAGCTGGTGGCCGCGGTGCGTGCGCTGCGCATGCGGCCCGCCGACCTGATGGACCTGCCGGTGCGTGACGCGTTCGACCTCGCGGACGCCACACTTGATGCGAACACAGCTGATCGGCCGTTCTCCGACGACCTGACGAAGGCGGCCGCACTCCTGGGGCAACTGTCCGAAATCTGACCTGGAATCATCACACTGTGACCGACGAGGACAAAACGGGCAGCTGGGACAGCCACGAGGAGGCGACGGCCCCGCTCGTCCTCGCGGCCATCGGCACCGTGCTCCTCGTCGTCGTCGGAGTGCTCACCTTCGCCGTCGGCCTGTTGTCACCGTTGATCACCGACGGCTGCGGCAGCGGTGGCGGCGATGGCGACTACGGCACCGGCGCCGAGGAGCCCGCGTACTGCCGCGACTCGCAGATCGTGGCGAGGATGCTGACGGTGCCGGTGCTGCTCGTCCTGCCGGCCGGGCTGCTGTTCACGTGGCTGCGGTTCGCGCCGCCCTACCGGCCCCGCGTGTGGGTGCCGCTCGTCGGGCTGGCGGTCATCGGCGCGCTGTGGGTGGTGGCGAACACCCTGCTGGAGGGCAGGCTCTTCTAGGCGCGGGTCGATCAGTGCCGCCGAACATGGCGCGATCCCAGACGGGCACCCTGCTACAGTCGCCGCTTATATAAGCGGCTACCTAAGGAGTTGGCGGTGTCCCAGAAGATCACCACGTTCCTCATGTTCGAGGGCCGGGCCGAGGAGGCGATGACGTTCTACCGGTCGCTGTTCGCCGACGCCGAAGTGCGGTCGCTGACGAAGTACGGACCCGAGGGGCCCGGCGCCGAGGGGTCGGTGACGCACGCGGTCTTCACGCTCGCCGGGCAGGAGTTCATGTGCATCGACAGCGCGGTGCAGCACGGGTTCGGGTTCACGCCCGCGGTCTCGCTGTACGTCGACTGCGCGGACGAGGCCGAGATCGACCGCCTGTACGCGGCGCTGTCGGATGGCGGCGGAGTGCTGATGGCGTTGGGGAACCACGGGTTCAGTACGAAGTTCGGGTGGGTCAACGACCGGTTCGGCGTCTCCTGGCAGCTCAACCTGGCGTGAATCGCAGGTCTCTGGGACGGCCTCGGGTTGCAACGTGGTTCTTGGCAGGACTCTTTGAGGTGGCCATGCCCTCGAAAAGCAGCCTGACCCCGCACTTCGTTGTGCGGGGTCAGGCGTCAGGTGGCCCGCACTGCGTCGTGCGATGCCAAGTCGTTCGTCAGACGACTGCCAGTGGCAGGGCCGTCGGCATCACCGGGGCAGGCAGGTCGGAGTGGCCGGTGAGGAACGCGTCGACGGCGTTGGCCACCGAACGGCCCTCCGCGATCGCCCACACCACAAGGGAAGCGCCGCGGTGCGCGTCGCCGCAGGCGAATACGCCTTCCGCCTGTGTCTGCCAGTCCGAGCCGCACGACAGCGTGCCGCGTGCGGTGAGTGACAGGTCCAGGCCGTCGAGCAACGGCATGTGCTCGACCCCCTCGAAACCGATCGCCAGCAGCACCAGGTCCGCCGGCAGTTCCTCGACGTGGTCGTTGACCGGGGTGACCTCGCGGACCCCGGTCACCGGGTCGCGGCGGACCTTCACCTCACGGAGCCGGACCGCGCGCACGTTCCCGGCGCCGTCGTCCACGAAGGACTCGACGGCCACCGCGAAGCGCCGCTCCCCCGCCTCCTCGTGCGCGGGGTAGGTGCGCAGGATCCACGGCCACACCGGCCACGGCGACCGGTCGTCGTCGCGGACCGTCGGCGGCTGTGGGTACTGGTCGAGCTGCGTCACCGACAGCGCGCCCTGGCGGGTCGCGGTGCCGTAGCAGTCGGCGCCGGTGTCGCCGCCGCCGATCACGATGACGTGCTTGCCGTGCGCGGAGATGGTGGTCGGGCCGTCGCCCTCGCACTCCTTGTTGGCGGGCACCAGGTGTTCCATCGCGAGGTGCACGCCGTTCAGGGCACGCCCGGGGACGTCCGGCGCGTCGCGGCCACGCAGCGCGCCGACCGCGAGGACCACCGCGTCGAACCGCGCCTTGAGCGTCTCCACCGACAGGTCACCGGGCTTCGCGCCGCCGACCTCGCAGCCCGTCACGAACCGGGTGCCCTCCTCGCGCAGCTGCGCGAGGCGCCGGTCGAGGACCTTCTTCTCCATCTTGAACTCGGGGATGCCGTACCGCAGCAGCCCGCCGAGCCGGTCGTCCCGCTCGTACACGGTGACCTCGTGCCCGGCACGGGTCAGCTGCTGCGCCGCCGCGAGCCCGGCCGGGCCGGAGCCGACGACCGCGACCTTCTTGCCCGACGACACGATCGCCTGGCGCGGGCGGATCAGGTCCTTCTCCCACGAGACGTCGGCGATGGCCTCCTCGACGCGCTTGATCGCGACCGCCCCGCCGGACAGCGGGCTGATCGACAGCACGCACGCCGACTCGCACGGCGCCGGGCACAGCTTCCCGGTGAACTCGGGGAAGTTGTTGGTGGCGTGCAGGCGGTTGCTGGCACCCGACCAGTCGCCGACCCGCACGAGGTCGTTCCACTCGGGGATCAGGTTCCCGAGCGGGCACCCGACCGAAACCGAGTGGCAGAACGGGATGCCGCAGTCCATGCACCGTGACGCCTGGCCGCGGACGTGCTTGTCCCGCTCCGCGGGCTCCTGGTCGAGGTACACCTCGTGCCAGTCGGCGAGCCGGTCCGGCTTGGGCCGCTTCGGCGCGTCCTTCCGTTCGTGCTTGAGAAACCCGCTGGGGTCAGCCACGCGAAGCCTCCATGACCGCCTCGTCGATGTCGCGCCCCTCGGCGGCGGCGAGCCGCATCGCCTCGAGCACGCGCTGGTAGTCGCGCGGCATGACCTTCGTGAAGGACGCCGCGCGGCGTGTCCAGTCGCCCAGCAGCGACGCTGCTACCGCCGATCCGGTGTACTTGTGGTGCGCGGCGACGATGTCGCGCAGCCACCTCAGGTCGTCCGCGGACGGTCGCTGCAGGTCGACCATCGCCTTGTTGACCAGCTTCTTGTCCAGGTCGAGCACGTACGCCATGCCGCCGGACATGCCTGCCGCGAGGTTGCGCCCGGTCGGCCCGAGCACCACTGCCCGGCCACCGGTCATGTACTCGAACGCGTGGTCGCCGACGCCCTCGGCGACCGCGATGGCGCCGGAGTTGCGGACGCAGAACCGTTCCCCGACCCGGCCGCGCAGGAAGATCTCCCCGCTCGTCGCGCCGTAGGCGATCACGTTGCCGCCGATCACCTGCTGCTCGGCGGCGAACGCGGAGGCGCCGTGCGGCCGCACGATGATCCGCCCGCCGGACAGGCCCTTGCCGACGTAGTCGTTGGCGTCGCCCACCAGGTCGAGCGTGATGCCCGCCGGGAGGAACGCGCCGAGCGACTGGCCCGCGGAGCCGGTCAGTTCGATGTGGATGGTCCCGTCGGGCAGGCCCTCACCGCCGTAGCGGCGGGTGACCTCGGCGCCCAGCAGCGTGCCGACCGTGCGGTTCACGTTGCGCACCGGCAGTTCCAGCTTCAGCGGGTGCGCGTCCTCCAGCGCGGCCTCGGCGAGCTGGATGAGCGTGCGGTCCAGTGCCTGGTCGAGACCGTGGTCCTGACCGCGGACCCGGCGCCGCGCGCTCGAGTACGTCGTCTCGGGCACCTCGAAGATCGGCGACAGGTCCAGGCCCTTCGCCTTCCAGTGGTCGACGGCGTCGTCGACGTCCAGCATCTCGGCGTGCCCGATCGCCTCGTCGAGCGTGCGGAAACCGAGCTGCGCCAACAGCTCCCGCACCTCGTTCGCGATGAAGTGGAAGTAGTTGACGACGTGCTCGGCCTGGCCGGTGTACCGCTCGCGCAGCACCGGGTTCTGCGTCGCGACGCCGACCGGACAGGTGTCCAGGTGGCAGACGCGCATCATGATGCAGCCGGCCACGATCAGCGGCGCGGTCGCGAACCCGTACTCCTCGGCGCCGAGCAGCGCCGCGACCACGACGTCGCGGCCGGTCTTCATCGCGCCGTCCACCTGCACGGTGATCCGGTCGCGCAGACCGTTGAGCATCAGCGTCTGCTGCGTCTCGGCGAGCCCGACCTCCCACGGCGTGCCCGCGTGCTTCAGCGAGTTCAGCGGGGAGGCACCGGTGCCGCCGTCGTGCCCGGAGATCAGCACGACGTCCGCGTGCGCCTTCGACACCCCGGCCGCGACCGTGCCGACGCCCAGCTCACTGACCAGCTTGACGTGCACGCGGGCGTGCTCGTTGGCGTTCTTCAGGTCGTGGATGAGCTGTGCGAGGTCCTCGATCGAGTAGATGTCGTGGTGCGGCGGCGGGGAGATGAGGCCCACCCCCGCGGTCGAGTGCCGGGTGCGCGCGATCCACGGCCACACCTTGTTCGGCGGCAGCTGACCGCCCTCGCCCGGCTTCGCGCCCTGTGCCATCTTGATCTGCAGGTCGGTCGCGTTGACGAGGTACTCGCTCGTGACACCGAAGCGGCCGGACGCGATCTGCTTGATCGCCGAGCGGCGCTCGTCGTCGTAGAGCCGGTCGGTGTCCTCGCCGCCCTCACCGGTGTTGGAGCGGCCGCCGATGCGGTTCATCGCGATGGCAAGGGTTTCGTGCGCCTCGGCGCTGATCGAGCCGTAGGACATCGCGCCGGTGTTGAAGCGCCGCAGGATGCCCTCGACCGGCTCGACCTCCTCGATCGGGATCGGCGCGCGATCGCCCTTGAACTTGAACAGGCCGCGCAGCGCACCGCCCTCGCGGTTGAGGCGCTCGACCTCCTCGACGTACTGGCGGTACACGTCCTCGCGGCGCGTCTTCGTCGCGTGCTGCAACAGGAACACGGTCTCGGGCGTGAACAGGTGCAGCTCGCCCTCGCGGCGGTAGGCGTACTCGCCGCCGACCTCGAGGCGCCGGTGGACGCGGTCGGTCGGGTTCTCCGGGTGCGCCTGGTGGTGGCGTGCCGCGACCTCGTCGGCGATCACGTCGAGACCGACGCCGCCCAGCTTGCTGCTGGTGCCGGTGAAGTACTCGTCGAGCACGTCGTTCGCGAGCCCGAACGCCTCGAACACCTGCGCCGCGGTGTAGGCGCCGACGGTCGAGATGCCCATCTTGGACATGATCTTGAGGACGCCCTTGACGAGCGCGGCGACGTAGTTGCGGACCGCGGTCCTCGGCTCGAGGCCGGTGATGGTGCCGCGCCGGATCAGGTTCTCGATCGTCTCGAAGGCGAGGTACGGGTTGACCGCGGCGGCACCGTAACCCAGCAGCAGCGCCACGTGGTGCACCTCACGGGCGTCGCCGGTCTCGACGACGAGGGCGACGCGCAGGCGCTCCTTGGTGCGCACCAGGTGGTGGTGGACCGCGGACACCAGCAGCAGCGACGGGATCGGCGCCATCCGGTGGT
Organism: Actinophytocola algeriensis; assembly: GCF_014203735.1. GTDB lineage: Bacteria > Actinomycetota > Actinomycetes > Mycobacteriales > Pseudonocardiaceae > Actinophytocola > Actinophytocola algeriensis. The sequence goes on from NZ_JACHJQ010000007.1 coordinate 139,601, forward strand.
CGGCGTCCCGGTCGGACAGGACCAGCGTCCGCGCCCCGGCCGAGATGGCCTCGGACGCCTCGCGCCGGACCCGCTCGACGGCCTCCGCGAGCGCCTTCCCGCCACCGTCCACTTCGTACAGCCCGGGGATCACCGTGCAGGCGTAGCCCGGCATGTCGCCGTCGTCGTTGACGTGGATCAGCTTGGCCAGCTCGTCGTTGTCGATCACCGGGTACGGCAGCTGGATGTGGCGGCACGACGCGGGACCGGGCTCGAGCAGGTTCTGCTCCGGGCCCATGATGCGCTGCACCGACGTGACGATCTCCTCGCGGATCGCGTCCAGCGGCGGGTTCGTCACCTGGGCGAAGTTCTGCTTGAAGTAGTCGTAGAGCAGCCGCGACCGCTTCGACAGCGCGGCGGGCGGCGTGTCGCTGCCCATCGAGCCGATCGGCTCGGCGCCGTTGATCGCCATCGGCTGGAGCAGGATCTTCAGCTCCTCCTCGGTGTAGCCGAAGGAGAGCTGGCGGCGCAGCACGGACTCGTTGGTCTGCACGACGTGCTCGCGGTCCGGCAGGTTCGCGAGCTTGAGCAGTCCGGCGTGCAGCCACTCCTCGTACGGGCGCTCGACGGCGAGCTCCGCCTTGATCTCGTCGTCGTCGACGATCTTGCCCGCCGCGGTGTCCACGAGGAACATGCGGCCGGGCTGCAACCGTCCCTTCGCGACGATCTGGTCCGGCGGGACGTCCAGCACACCGGTCTCGCTCGCGAACACGATGCGGTCGTCGGTGGTGCGCCACCACCGCGCGGGACGCAGGCCGTTGCGGTCGAGCACCGCGCCGACGAGCGTGCCGTCGGAGAAGGTGACCGACGCCGGGCCGTCCCACGGCTCCATCAGGCTGGAGTGGAACTTGTAGAACGCGCGGCGCTTCGGATCCATGGTGGCGTTGTTCTCCCACGCCTCCGGGATCATCATCAGCACCGCGTGGGGCAGGCTGCGGCCGCCGAGGTGCAGCAGCTCGAGGACCTCGTCGAAGGACGCGGAGTCCGAGCCGTCCGGGTCGCAGACCGGGTACAGCCTCGTCAGGTCGCCGGGCACGAGGTCGGACTGCAGCAGCGCCTCGCGGGCACGCATGCGGTTGCGGTTGCCGCGGATCGTGTTGATCTCACCGTTGTGCGCCACGAACCGGAACGGGTGCGCGAGCGGCCACGACGGGAACGTGTTGGTGGAGAAGCGGCTGTGCACCAACGCGATCGCGCTCGTGAGGCGCTGGTCGGTGAGGTCGGTGAAGAACACCGGCAGCTGCGCGGTCGTCAGCATTCCCTTGTAGACGACCGTGCGCGCGGACAGCGACGGGAAGTAGACGCCGCAACCCGCCGCGACGCTCTCGTGCTCGGCACGCTTGCGCAGGCAGAACGCCATCCGGTCCAGCTCGAGACCGCCGATGCGGACGCCGTTGCCGTCGGTGGGCGCCGCGACGAACGGCATCGCGAAGTGCGGCATGACCGACCGCGCGGTGGGGCCGACGCCCGCGGCGTCCGGCGCGACCGGAACGTCGCGCCAGCCGAGGACCTCGAGGCCTTCTTCCTTGGCGATGCGTTCGACCAGCGCGACGGCGCTGGCGCGCTGGTCGGTGTCCTGGGGCAGGAAGGCGATGCCCGCCGCGTACGTGGCGGCGCCGTCGCGCGCGGGGGCGGGCAGGTCGAAGTGGACGACCTGCCGGAACAGGTCGTCGGGGAGCTGGAGCAGGATGCCCGCGCCGTCGCCACTGGTGGGTTCGGCACCCGCGGCACCGCGGTGTTCCAGGTTGGCCAGCGCCACGAGTGCGTCGGTCACGATGCCATGTGACCTGCGCCCTTGAATGTCGGCGACCATCGCCACGCCACACGCGTCACGTTCGGTGGTGGGGTCGTAAAGACCTCGTGCGGTGGGTACGGCGGAATAGATCACGCGTCGACCTCCCTCGTCGTCCTCGCGCTCAACTGTTAGCTGGGCGCGGGACGGCGGTGGCCCGCGTGTTGACGTGAGCTTAACAGTCCCGAAACCCAGGAGCCATGCGTCGACGGCGGATTTTCGGCGTTGGATGTAACGATCCGGATGATCCGCGCGATAAGGCACCCTTCGCCCTGGTGGGGCCCGTCAGGCACCGGCTGCTTCGCCTAGGTGAGGGTAACCGACACCGCGGGGAATGGAAGGTGGGCGAAACGTTGCGACCTGTTGACAATCTGTTGTGAGAGCGCTTCCATGACTAGCGGCAACATCTGCGGCCCGTTCGCGGGCACTCGGAACCCCTGCCCGAGCGTGACAAGGAGGTCACCGCCCATGCCCAGTACACGCGCGCCGTCGCGTCGAAGGTTCGCCTTCGGTGCCGCTGCCGCCGCACTGCTCGTCATCGCACCCCTCACCCACACGGCGGAAGCGTCGGTCCCGCCGCCGGAGTCCGGCTGGACACAGGTCTGGGCCGACGACTTCAACGGCTCGGCGGGCACCCTGCCGTCGTCGTCGAACTGGATCTTCGACATCGGCCACGGTTACCCGGGCGGCCCCGGCAACTGGGGCACCGGCGAGATCGCCTACCACACCAACAGCACCAACAACATCGCCCTCGACGGCAGCGGCAACCTGCGCATCACCCCGCGGCGCGACGGCGCGGGCAACTGGACCTCTGCCCGCATCGAGACGCAGCGCAGCAACTTCAAGCCCCCGGCGGGCGGCGTGCTGCGCATCGAGGGCCGCATCCAGATGCCGAACGTCACCGGCAACGCGGCCCTGGGCTACTGGCCCGCGTTCTGGGCACTCGGCTCGCCCTACCGCGGCAACTACTGGAACTGGCCCGGTATCGGCGAGTACGACATCATGGAGAACGTCAACGGCATCAACGCCGTGTGGGGCGTGCTCCACTGTGGAGTGAACCCGGGCGGGCCGTGCAACGAGACCCAGGGCCTCGGTGCGAGCCGCGCCTGTCCCGGCAGCTCCTGCCAGTCGGGCTTCCACACCTACCGGTTCGAGTGGGACGACTCGGCCAAGCAGCTGCGCTGGTACGTCGACGGGCAGCAGTTCCACTCGGTGAGCCAGGGCCAGGTCGGCACCGACACGTGGAACAACATGACCTCGCACGCCGGGTACTTCATCCTGCTGAACGTCGCGATGGGTGGCGCCTTCCCGGACGGTGTCGCGGGCTTCGCGACCCCGACCTCGGCCACCGTGCCGGGGCACCCGATGGTGGTCGACTACGTCGCGGTGTGGAGCAAGGGCACGGGTGGCGGCCCGACCGACCCGCCCCCGGGCGGCGGCAGCGCCTACACCCAGCGCGAGGCCGAGGGCTACCAGGGCCAGACCGGCGTGCAGGTCGCCGGCGCGGCGAACACCGGTGGCGGCCAGTACATGGGCTGGATCGCGAACGGTGACTGGGCCCGTTACGACGACATCGACTTCGGGTCGTCGGCGGCGCGGCAGTTCACGGCCAGGGTGGCCTCCGGCGCGGGCGGCGGGGTGAGCGGTCTGGTCGAAGTGCGGCTGGACTCCCGCTCCAACGCACCGATCGGCAGCTTCGCGGTCGGCAACACGGGCGGCTGGGAGAGCTGGCGCAACATACCCGCCAACGTCTCCGGGGTCACCGGCGTGCACGACGTGTTCCTGACGTTCACGAGCGGCCAGCCCGCCGACTTCGTCAACGTGGACTGGTTCACCTTCGCGCGCTGACCGACGGCCACTGTCCTGAAAGACGCTTTCAGGACGCTCAACGCCCTGAAAGCGTCTTTCGGGGCACCGGGACAGCGATCCGCGCGACCCGAAACAGGCCACGTGGAGGCTCGGATCGCTCACCGCCGGGCCCTCGCACCACGTCCCAGGTGCGAGGGCCCGGCACTTTTGTCCACAACATCCCGGTTACGGGTCTTGACACGACCGAAGCCGCCCGAGATCCTTCGTGAACCCATGAGAGCGCTCTCATGCCCGTTCCACACCGACGTGGCCGCAGGAGGCCAGACATGCGTAACTCAGGGATCGTCGCGTGCGTAGCCGCGACCGCCCTCGTCCTCACGGCCTGTGGCTCAGGCGGTGAGTCCGGCGAGGACGGTGGCGGGAACACGCTCACGATCAACGTCTTCGGCGACAGCTTCTCGTTACCGGACAACCGCGAGCTCTACGACGAGTACGAGAAGGCGCACGGCGTCAAGATCGTCGAGAACCGCAGCGACTTCGGCACGCACCACCAGAACCTGCAGGCCCGGCTGACCGCGGGGTCCGGCACCGCGGACCTCGAGGTGATCGAGGTCGGGCAGGTGTCCGGCTTCATCGGGCAGTCGGAGCAGTTCGTGAACTTCAAGGACAAGGGCGTCGACAGCGCGCAGTGGACCGAGTCCACCGTGCAGCGTGCGTCCACTGCGGACGGTGGGGCGCTGATCGGCCTGCCGACCGACATCGGCGGCCTCGCCATGTGCTACCGGACCGACCTGTTCGCGCAGGCAGGCCTGCCGACCGACCGCGACCAGGTGTCCGCGCTGTGGTCGACGTGGGACGACTACGTCTCCGTCGGCAAGCAGTTCCTCACCAAGATGCCGAAGACCAAGTGGTTCGACGCGGGTGGTCACGTCTTCACCGGCATCCTCGGCAACGAGGAGGAGACCTTCTACAACGCCGACGGCGACCTGATCGTCGAGGACAACAAGGTGGTCAAGGACGCGTGGGACCTCACGGTCGACGCGATCAAGGCAGGCCAGTCGGCCGCGCTGCCCGAGTTCTCGCCCGAGTGGAACACCGGTTTCCAGCAGGGCCAGTTCGCCACGATCACCTGCCCCGCGTGGATGATGGGCTACATCCAGGGCAACGCGCCCGACACCAAGGGCAAGTGGGACATCGCGAAGATCCCCGGTGGTTCCGGCAACTGGGGCGGCTCGTACGTCACGGTGCCCGCGCAGGGCAAGAACGTCGACAAGGCCGTCGAGCTGGCGAAGTGGCTGACCGCACCGGAGCAGAACGTCAAGCTGTTCAAGTCGATCGGCAACTTCCCGAGCCAGGAGTCCACCTGGTCGCAGCCCGACGTCGCGGACTTCAGCTCGGAGTTCTTCTCGGGCGCACCCGCCGGGAAGATCTACCCGGAGTCGCTGGAGAACGCGCCGGTGCAGGTGGTCGGCCCGCAGAGCGGCGTCATCGGCAACACGTTCGCCGGCGCGCTGAACAGCGTGGAGCAGGGCACCGATCCCGAGGAGGCCTGGGAGTCGGCGATGAACGACATCAAAGCCGCCGCGGGTGATGGATGACGGTGCGAACGTCAGAGCAGCTCGACAACCGCGGGGCGCCACCGGACTCTCCGGGGCGCCCCTCGGGGCCGTCCTCCCGGCGGCAGGCGTGGCGGTCGCGGTTGTACCGCTTCGACGTCAAGGGCTCGCCGTACCTGTACGTCCTGCCGTTCTTCGGGCTGTTCGCGGTCTTCGGCCTGTTCCCGCTGGTCTACACCGCGATCATCTCGACCACGGCGTGGAGTCCGCGCAAGCCGGGCAGTGAGGACGTCTCCGTCGGGCTGGACAACTACGGCAAGCTGCTGTCGGACGACAACTTCCACAACTCGCTGATCAACACCTTCGGCATCGGCCTCGTGTCGACCGTGCCGCAGCTGCTGCTGGCGCTGGGGATCGCGCACCTGCTGAACTACCGCCTGCGCGGGCGGCTGTTCCTGCGCATGGGTGTGCTGGTCCCGTACATCACGTCGGTGGCGGCGGTCGCGCTGATCTTCAACCAGATCTTCGCGCGCGACTTCGGGCTGCTGAACTGGGTCCTGCAGCCGTTCATGGACAACCCGCTCGACTGGCGCGCCGACAAGTGGTCGTCGTGGCTCGCGGTGTCGACCATGGTGATCTGGCACTGGACCGGCTACAACGCGCTGATCTACCTGGCGGCGATGCAGACGATCCCGTACGAGCTGTACGAGTCCGCGTCGATCGACGGGGCGAGCAAGTGGCAGCAGTTCTGGCACATCACGATCCCCAGCCTGCGGCCCACGATCATCTTCACCGTCATCGTGTCGACGATCGGCGCGCTGCAGCTGTTCGCCGAGCCCTTCCTCTTCGACACGACCCGCAACAGCAACGGCGGCCCGGAACGGGAGTTCCAGACCGTGGTCCTGTACCTGTACCAGCAGTTCTGGACGAACGGGCGGTACGGCTACGCGGCCGCGATCGCGTGGACCCTGTTCCTGATCACCGTCGTGATCGCACTGGTCAACTTCCTGCTGGTGCGCCGGATCCGATCGGCGGACGACTGATGGCACTTGGCACGACACGCAGACGTTCCCCCGACCAGGCACGCTGGGGCACCTACGCGATCCTGTTCGCGATCATCATCGTCTCGATCTTCCCGCTGTACTGGTCGGTCGTGGTGTCCTCGCGCGACCAGTCCGCGATCGGCCGCTATCCCCCGCCGCTCGTGCCGGGCGGTTCGCTGTGGGACAACCTGGAGAAGGCGTTCGAACAGGGCAACTTCGGGCTCGCGCTGACGAACTCGGTGATCGTCGCCGGGACCATCACGATCGCGGTGGTGTTCACCTCCACGCTCGCCGGTTTCGCGTTCGCCAAGCTGACCTTCCGCGGCCGCGGCGGCCTGTTCGCCGCGGTGGTGGGCACGATGCTGGTGCCGACACAGCTCGCGATCATCCCGCTGTACATCATGGTCACGCAGTGGTTCGGCTGGTCCAACGACCTGCGCGGCGTGATCGTGCCCGCGCTGGTGAGCGCGTTCGGCGTGTTCTTCATGCGCCAGTACCTGTACTCGGCGATGCCGACCGAACTGCTCGAGGCCGGGCGCGTGGACGGCGCGTCGACGCTGCGCATCTACTGGAGCGTGGTGCTGCCCATCGCACGGCCCGGTGCCGCGGTGCTGGGGCTGCTCACGTTCATCACCTACTGGAACGACCTGTTCTGGCCGCTGATCCTGCTGAACACGCAGAACCCGACCGTGCAGGTGGCGATCGCCAACACGAGGAGCGGCATCGAGGTGGACTACTCGCTCGTGCTCGCAGGCACGGTGATCGCGACGTTCCCGATGCTCATCGTGTTCCTGGTGCTTGGCAGACAGATCATCGGAGGGATCATGCAGGGGGCGGTGAAGGGGTGAACGGAGCTCACGAAGTGAACGATCAGCCTCTGAAGTTTCCCGAGGGGTTCGTGTGGGGCGCGGCGACGGCGGCGTACCAGATCGAGGGCGGGCACGACGCCGACGGGCGTGGACCGTCCATCTGGGACACGTTCAGCCACTCGCCGGGCCGGGTCGCGAACGGCGACAACGGGGACGTGGCGGCCGACCACTACCACCGGTTCCGCGAGGACGTCGCGCTGATGGCCGAGATGGGGCTGCCCGCGTACCGGTTCTCCGTGTCGTGGCCGCGGATCCAGCCGACGGGCAAGGGCCCGGCGAACGCGCCGGGGCTGGACCACTACGAGCGCCTGGTGGACGAGCTGTTGGCGCACGGCATCGAGCCGGTGCTCACCCTGTACCACTGGGACCTCCCGCAGGAGCTGGAGGACTCCGGCGGGTGGGGGACGCGGGACACCGCGGCCCGGTTCGCCGAGTACGCCGAGCTCGTCGGGACACGGCTCGGCGACCGGGTCCCGAACTGGACCACGCTGAACGAGCCGTGGTGTTCGGCATTCCTCGGGTACTCCTCCGGTGAGCACGCGCCGGGTCGCACCGACCCGGCGCTGGCGCTGCGGGCCGCACACCACCTGCTGCTGGCGCACGGGCTGGGCACGCAGGCGCTGCGCGCGGTGCTGCCGGAGTCCGCGCAGGTGTCGATCACGCTGAACCTGTCCTCGGTGCTGCCCGCGGTCACGTCGACGGCCGCGACGAACGCGGTGCGGCGGATCGACGGCCTGGCGAACCGGCTGTTCCTCGACCCGCTGTTCCGCGGCCACTACCCGGTGGACGTCCTGCGCGACACGGCACGGCTCACCGACTGGAGCTTCGTGCTGCCCGCGGACCTGGCGGTGATCGCGGCACCCATCGACTCCCTGGGCATCAACTACTACACGCCGACGCTGGTCGATGTCGTCGACCCGGCGGACCCGCCTGCCGACGGCCCGTCGCCGTGGCCGGCCTGCCGGGATGTCCGGTTCGTCCAGCCACCGGGCCCGCAGACCGCGATGGGCTGGGCGATCGACGCCCAGGGCCTGCGGAACGTGGTGCACCGCGTGCACGACCAGTACCGCCCGATACCGTTGATGATCACGGAGAACGGCGCCGCGTTCGACGACGAGCTGGGTGTCGACGGGGTCCGTGACGACGAGCGGATCGCCTATCTGCGCGACCACCTGAAGGTCGTGCACGAGGCGATCACGCACGGGGTGGACCTTCGGGGATACTTCGTGTGGTCGCTGCTGGACAACTTCGAGTGGGCATACGGGTACGCGAAGCGGTTCGGCATCGTCCACGTGGACTACCCGACACAGGCACGCGTCTGGAAGGACAGCGCACACTGGTACCGGCAGGTGATTCAGACGAACGGCATAGACAGCGACCCGGACACGGAATGATCTCCAAGCCCACACTCGACACCGTCGCCGCGGAGGCGGGGGTGTCGCGGGCGACCGTGTCCAGGGTGATCAACGGGTCGCCGAGGGTGAGCCCCGAGGTGAAGGTGGCCGTCGAGACCGCCATCGCCGCGCTGGGCTACGTCCCCAACCGGGCGGCCCGCAGCCTCGCGATGCGCAGGACCGACTCGATCGCGCTGGTGATGCGCGAGCCGGACGCCACCGTGTTGAACGACCCGTACCTCGGCAACATCATCATCGCGACGAGCCAGACCCTCATCGGCACCGGTGTCCAGCTCGTGCTGGTGAACGCCCAGAACACGGCGGAACACGCCCAGCTCGCCGACTACGTCCGCAGTGGACACGTGGACGGCGTGCTGCTGGCGTCGATGCACGACGACGACCCGCTCCCCCGCCTGCTGCTGGAGGCGGGGATCCCGACCGTGGTGGGCGGCCGCCCGTCCCGCCCGATGCCCGGACTGTCCTATGTGGACGTCGACAACGTCGGCGGCGCCCAGCTGGCCGCCGAACGCCTGCTGGCGTCTGACCGCCGCCGCATCGCGACGATCGCGGGCCCGCAGGACATGACGGCGGGCATCGACCGCCTGTCGGGCTACCGCCTCGCCCTGTCGAACACGGGCCGGAAGGCGGACCGGGTGGCCTACGGCGACTTCACCCGCGAGTCGGGCCAGCAGGCGATGACCGCGTTGCTGGCCCGCCACCCGGACCTGGACGCGGTCTTCGTGGCGAACGACCTGATGGCCATCGGCGCACTGCGCTCCCTCCGCGACGCGGGCCGCCGCGTCCCGGACGACGTGGCGGTGGTCGGCTACGACGACATCGACATGGCGCGCCACACCGAACCCCCGCTGACCACCATCCACCAGCCCATCGTCGACCAGGCCCGCACGATGACCGAACTGCTGCTGACCCAGATAGGCGGCGACCCGGTCGCGGACCCGGTGGTGCTGCCGACCGTGCTGGTGGAACGCGAGTCGGCCTGACACGACGAGTGCGGTGCGAGCCCCCGGCCCGCACCGCACTCGAACCTCCGGCGGCTACCTATGCCTTGCCGACCGCCGCGGCCACGGCCTTGGCGACCGGGACCGCCTTCTCGCACGCGGTGGCGACGTCCAGGCCGTCCTCCGGCTCACCGTCGAGGCTCACGGAGATGAGCTCGCCGTGGTCGTCGGTCTCGTAGTCGGTCGGCGTCGCGAGCACGCGCCAGGTCACGTTGCAGCTGACGGTGCTTGTCTCATCGGTGACGAGCTGGATCGCCGTCACACCGCCGCCGAGGTCGACGGGCTCACCTTCCGAGGCGTCGGGCTGCGTCGCCTCGTACACGCGCACACTCACCAGCGGGTAGGTCGTGCCGTCGCCCGTCCAGAAGTTGCAGTCGTGCAGGCTCGCGACCTCCACGAAGATCTCGTCGCCCAGCGCGCCCCGCACGGCGTCCTCGGCCGCCAGCGCGCACGGGTCCGCGGTCAGCACCGAACCGGGCAGTTGCTCGTGCTGCGGCGGTTCGGCGTGCAGCGTCCGCACGAGCTGCCCCAGCGCGGTGCGGCCGAGCTCGCAGCCGTCACCGCCAGGGAGCTCGGCGTGCACCGTGATCCCCAGTTCCAGCTCGTAGGACGTCACGACGGAAATCCAGCACGACGCCGGGTCCTCGTCGTCGACGATCAACGGCAGTCCTTCGAGTTCCCCGCTCACGTCGTCGAGCAGGATCAGCTGATCGCCGATGGTCAGCACCAGCTCCAGGGTCTTGCCGCCGGCGTCGACGTCGACGGAGCACTCGCCCCAGCCCGTTTCGGAAACGCTGTCGGGCACGACAGTGCCGACATCGGTGAGGTTCTTGGCGTCCAGCAACGCACACGCGTCAACAGCCCGCAGGGCCGCCGCTTCGACCGCGGGGTCGGCGATCTCGGGCATGGCGCTGGTCGTCTCGCCGCCATCACCCGACGACGAGTCCCCCGGACGACGAGACCACGTCACCGCACCCGGAGGCCACCAGGACAAGCGCCACAGCAGCGGCCAGAACAGGCAATCGGGCCCTGTAGTTGATCATGCGGGCAGACGGTAACCAACTGTCCGCCTGACCCGTTATTTACCCCCGTTAAATTCACGGATTGGCGAATTGATAGCCTGGCGCCAGGTGACGAACGGCACCGCGGCTGCCGCCGCCCCGGGGTGATAGCGTCCCGGTGCTGGTCAGGCACACTGACCGGTGACGCGACGAGTTAGCGAAGTCCGGTGTGATTCCGGCGCTGTCCCGCAACTGTCAAAGCCAGGTCGCCTCCCCGCCGCGTCGACGCCAACCGCCCCCGGTGCAGGGACGCGGCGTGCCGGGGTTTCCCGGGTCGCGCCCGTGCGCTGGGCAGAAGACCCGAGGTGCTCCGTTGTCCTCCACCGCCAGGCGCTTCGCTGCGCTGACCGTCGCCGGTGCGCTGCTCGTCGCCGGGTGCGCGAACCGCGACCAGCCGTCCGACCAGCAACCCGGTGACTCGTTCGACGCCACGAGTGCGGCGTTCCCCGTCACGGTCGACCAGCCCGGCGGTGAGCCGGTCACCATCGAGAAGCGGCCCGCGCGCATCGTGTCGCTGTCGGCCAGCAACACCGAGACGCTGTACGCGGTCGGCGCGGGTGAGCAGGTCGTGGCCGTCGACGACCAGTCCGACCACCCGGCCGACGCACCCGAGACCGACCTGTCCGGGCTCACCCCGAACGTCGAGGCCATCTCCAACCACAACCCGGACCTCGTGGTGATCTCCGACGACGCCGACAACCTCGTCGAGTCGCTGAAGGCGATCAACGTGCCCGTGCTCGCGGTGCCCGCCGCCAAGACGCTGGACGACGTGTACGCGGGCATGACCGCGATCGGCAAGGCCACCGGGCACGCCGACGAGGCCGCCGACCTGGTGGAACGCACCAAGGACGGGCTGGACAAGGTCATCGCCGACACGCCGAAGCCGGCCACCGCGCTCACGTACTACCACGAGCTGGACACCACCCTGTACAGCGCGACCTCGAAGACCTTCATCGGGCAGGTCTACGGCCTGTTCGGGCTGACCAACATCGCCGACCCGGCCGACGTGGACGCGGGCGGCTACCCGCAGCTGTCGAACGAGGCCATCCTGCAGGCCGACCCGGACCTGATCTTCCTCGCGGACGTGCAGTGCTGCGGCCAGAACGCCGGGACCGTCGCGGCCCGGCCGGGCTGGGGCACGCTGACGGCCGTGCGGAACGGCAACGTCGTCGAGCTGGACGACGACCTGGCCTCCCGGTGGGGCCCGCGCGTCGTCGACCTGGCGAAGTCCGTGGCCGCCGCCGTGACCAAGGCCGGCGAGCAGAACTGACCGCGACCCCCACCCGGCTCCGCCCTGGCGTGCTCGCCACGGCGGTGGCCGGGCTGGTCGCCGTGGTGGCGGTGTCCACCCTGCTCGGCGCGGCCAACCTGGGCTGGACCCGGGTGGTGGCTGAGGTGTGGGCACAGCTGACGGGCGGCACGTCCCCGCTGTCGGCCACCGAGGCGGCGATCGTGTGGGAGGTGCGGCTGCCCCGCGTCGTGCTGGCCGGGCTGGTCGGCGCGGCGCTCGCGGTGTCGGGGGCGGCGTTCCAGGGCGTGTTCCGCAACCCGCTCGCGGACCCGTACCTGCTCGGTGCGGCCGCGGGTGCGGGCATGGCGGCGACGATCGTGGTGGTCGCCGCGCCGCAGACGGCCGGGTGGATCGTCGGCCCGCTGCCGCTCGCCGCGTTCGCGGGCGCGATCGGCGGGGTGTCGCTGACGTGGGTGCTCGGCCGGTCGGCGGGTGGCGGCACGGCGGTGCTGCTGCTGGCCGGCGTGGCGGTCGCGTCGTTCCTGACCGCGGTGCAAACGTTCGCGCAGCAGCTGAACACCGACACCATCAAGCAGGTCTACAGCTGGATGCTGGGCGGCCTGAACACGTCGGGCTGGACCGAGGTCCTGGTGACGGTCCCGTACATCGCGGTGGCGGCGGCCGTGCTGTGCCTGTGCGGGCGGCTGCTGGACGTGCTGGCGGTCGGCGACGACGAGGCCGCGTCGCTCGGCATCAACCCGGGGCGGGTGCGGGTGGTGGTCCTGCTGTCCGCGTCGCTCGCGACCGCGGCCGCGGTGTCCGTGAGCGGTCTGATCGGGTTCGTCGGGATCGTGGTGCCGCACGTGGTGCGGCTGCTGGCCGGGGCGAGCTACCGGGTGGTGGTGCCGCTGTCGCTGGCGGGCGGCGCGATGTTCCTGATCATCGCCGACCACATCGCGCGGACCGCGTTCGCGCCCGCCGAGCTGCCGATCGGGGTGATCACGGCGTTCACCGGCGCGCCGTTCTTCCTGCTGGTGCTGCGGATGTACCGGAGCAAGCTGCGATGACGGCTCCGAAGAGCGCACAGCAGGCACTGTCCCTGCGCGCGGTGAACGCCCGCCACGGCTCCCGGGTGGTGGCCGCGGACGTCGACGTGACGCTGGAGAAGGGCGGCTGGCTCGCCATCATCGGCCCGAACGGGGCCGGGAAGTCGTCGCTGCTGAAGGCGATCGTCGGGATCGTGCACCACGACGGCGAGATACTGGTCGACGACGTGCCGACGTCGTCGCTGTCGAACCGCGAGCGCGCGCGGGCCATCGCGTACGCCCCGCAGACCCCGCAGCTGCCGGACCGGCTGACGGTGACGGACTACGTGCTGCTGGGCCGCACCCCGCACCTGTCGCCGCTGGCGCGGGAGCGCAGGTCGGACCTGGCGGTGGTGTCGCAGGTGCTGGAGCGCCTGGACCTGGGAACGCTGGCGACGCGGGCACTGCACACGCTCTCGGGCGGCGAGCGGCAGCGTGCGGTGCTGGCACGAGTGCTGGCACAGGAGGCGGGCCTGCTGCTGCTCGACGAACCGACGACCGGCCTGGACATCGGGCACGCGCAGGCACTGCTCGACCTGATCGACCGCCTGCGCCACGAGGAGGGCGCGACGGTGGTCAGCACACTGCACGACCTGACCCTCTCGGCCCAGTACGCGACCCAGCTGTTGTTGCTGGACAAGGGAAACGTGGTCGCGACGGGCAGTCCGGCCGAGGTGCTGACCCGGGACACGATCGCCCGCCACTACGACGCGCGAGTGGAAGTCCTGACGACCGGGGACGGTCAGCTGGTCGTCGCCCCGACCAGGGCACAGGACCGCGCCACACCGCGCGTTCCGTGATCCAACTCGACTAGAACGTGTTACAGTTCTGCTCGTGATCCTCGACCGGTTCCGGGTTGCCGACCAGGTGGCCGTCGTGACCGGGGCGGGACGCGGGATCGGGGCCGCGACGGCGGTGGCACTCGCCGAGGCGGGCGCCGACGTGGTGGTCTCGGCGCGGACGGCGGGCGACCTCGACGAGGTCGCCGAGCGGGTGGAGGCAGCGGGGCGGCGCGCACGAGTCGTGCCGGCCGACCTGTCCGATGTGGACGCGGCGGCCGGGCTGGCCCGGGTCGCGCACGACACGTTCGGGCGCCTCGACATCGTCATCAACAACGTCGGCGGCACCTACCCGCGTCCGTTCCTCGACACGGACACGGACTTCCTCGAGCGGGCCTTCCACTTCAACGTGTCCACGGCACACGCGCTGACCAGGGCGGCGGTGCCGCTCATGACGACGGGCGCGGTCGTGAACATCTCGTCGATCATGGGCCGGGTCGCCGGACGTGGCTACCTCGCGTACGGCACCGCGAAGGCGGCGCTGTCCCACTACACGGAGCTGACCGCGTACGACCTGGCGCCGAGGGTGCGGGTCAACGCGATCGCGGTCGGCTCGGTCGCGACGTCGGCACTGGACATCGTGCTGACGAACGACGAACTGCGCGAGAAGATGTCGCGCGCGACACCGTTGCGCCGCATCGGCTCGGCGGAGGAGGTGGCGGCGACGGTGCTGTTCCTCGTGTCCGCCGCAGGTGGCTATGTGACCGGCAAGGTGCTGGAGGTCGACGGCGGCCTGCAGCAACCGAACCTCGACCTGGGATTGCCTGACCTATGAGCGGGGCTCGCGGAGCGATCAAGGCGGAGAGGCCGCTCGGAGCCTGCGAGGAGCGGCCGTGAAAGTCGTGCAGTGGAGTACGGGCAACGTCGGCAGGCACGCGCTGGCCGGCATAGCGGCACACCCGGACCTGGAACTGGCCGGCGTGTGGGTGTCCACACCGGACAAGGCGGGCCGCGACGCTGGTGAGCTGGCGGGACTGGGCCGCACGCTGGGCGTCCAGGCGACCACGGACGAGGCGGCACTCCTCGCGTCCCGCCCGGACTGCATCGTGTACACGGCGATGGCCGACGACCGCCTCACCGAAGCACTGGCCGACCTGGCACGGTTCCTGCGGGCCGGCGTGAACGTCGTCGCGAGCGGGCCCGTGTTCCTGCAGTTCCCGCACGGCGTGGTGCCGCACGACCTGGTGGCACCGATCCACGCCGCCGCGGCCGAGGGCGGCGCGTCGCTGTGGGTGAACGGCATCGACCCCGGCTTCGCGAACGACTGGCTGCCGCTGGTGCTGACGTCGATGTGCGAGCGGATAGACCAGGTGCGCTGCCTGGAGATCCTCGACTACGCGACCTACGACAACGCGAAGATCCTGTTCGACATCATGGGCTTCGGCCGCCCGATGGACGACGTGCCGGTACTGCTCCAGCCGGGCGTGCTGTCCCTGGCATGGGGCAGCGTGGTCCGCCAGCTCGCGGCGGGTCTCGGTGTGCCGCTGGACCGCGTGGAGGAGTCCGCGACCCGCCTGCCCGCACCGCACCGGATCGAGGTCCCGGCCGGTGTGATCGAAGAAGGCACCGCGGCCGCGCTGCGCTTCGAGGTCCGCGGCATGGTGGGCGACCGCGCGGTCTGCGTACTGGAACACGTGACACGACTGCACCAGGACCTTGGCCCGGACTGGCCGACGATGCCGGGCCAGGGCGGCTACCGGGTGGAGATCAAGGGCGAGCCGAACTACACGCTGGACCTGCACATCGAGGCCTCGGACGGCGACCACAACACGGGCGGGCTGAAGGCCACGGCCATGCGCCTGGTGAACGCGGTCCCAGCGGTCGTGGCCGCGGAACCGGGCCTGTTGACGGCGTTGGACCTGCCGCTGATCACCGGTCGTGGCCTGGTCACTCGCTGAGCGACCAGACCACGCCCCGGCTAGCTGTCGGACTTCGAGGAGGCGTCTGCCTTCTTCTCGGTCCCGGTGTCGTCGCCGGTCTTCTCGGCCGGTGCCGACTCGGCGTCCGCGGCGGCCTTCTCGGCGGGCTCGGACTCGTCGGCGGCCTTCGAGGGCTCCGGTTCGGCGTCATCGGCGTCGTCGGCGTCATCGTCAACAGCGTCGGACTCGGAGTCGGAGTCCGGCTTGGCCTCGTCACCCGGTTCGTCCTGCGGCGGCGCGTCCTTGCCGCGCAACAAGGACGGGTCCTCCCGCTCCCCGCGCGACCGCGCCAGGACGAAGTACACCGCCGCCCCGAGGAACACCAGGATCGACACCCAGACGTTGATCCGCACCCCGAACACGTGCGTGGCGTCGTCGGTCCGCATCAGCTCGATCCACGTGCGGCCCAGCGTGTAGCCCATGACGTACACGGCGAACGCGCGCCCGTGGCCGAGGCGGTACTTGCGGTCGACCCACACGACGAGTGCCGCGACGAGCAGGTTCCAGAGCAGCTCGTACAGGAACGTCGGGTGGACGGGCGAGCCGTCGGTGGCGATGTGGTTGACCGCGACACCGTTGAGGTTGTCCGCCTCGCCGAACTCGTTGACCCGCCGGTACAGCTCGAGGCCCCACGGCAGGTCGGTCGGCCCGCCGTACAGCTCCTGGTTGAAGTAGTTGCCGACACGGCCGACGGCCTGTGCGACGACGATGCCCGGCGCGATGGCGTCGGCGTACGCGGGCAGCGGCACGCCCTTGACGCGGCAGCCGATCCACGCGCCGACGGCGCCGAGCGCGATGGCGCCCCAGATGCCGAGACCGCCGTCCCAGATCCGCAGTGCGTTGAGCGGGTTGTTGCCCTCACCGAAGTACCGGTGCCAGTCGGTGGCCACGTGGTACAGGCGGCCGCCGACGAGGCCGAACGGCACCGCGAACACCGCGATGTCGATGACCGTCCCCGCGGTGCCACCGCGGGCGATCCACCGCCGCTCACCCCACCAGATCGCCAGGATGATGCCGGCGATGATGCACAGGGCGTATGCGCGGATCGGGACGGGCCCGATCTCCCACACGCCCCGGTCCGGGCTCGGGATGTTGGCCAGGAAGACACTGGACGCCACAGTCACGCGCGTCACCGTAACGGGCGACGTGTGTGGTCGGCGCATCAGGTCCGGCATTCGGGCCGCGGCCCGCCTGACGACCGTCACCACACGGGAGGACGTGGTCGTCTTGACGGCGCGGAGCCACGGTCCACGCTCTCGCTGAGCAGCGGGTTTCCGAGCAACCGCGGTGAGAACTCGTGCGCGGCCCTAGCGTCCGCGCCGGAAATGCGGTGATCAAGTCGGTGGGCCGCCGGATTAGTTGCCTGATTTTCCGGCGCGGGACACTAGCTCGTGACGAGCGGGCGGCGCACGCCCTCGGCCAGCTCCGCCGCCAGTTCCCGCACGGCGGCGACACCGGCCGCGGCACTGGACACGAACGCCGAGCCGACGATGACCGCGTCCGCGAAGCCGGCCACCTCCGCGGCCTGCTCCCCCGACCGCACGCCGAGGCCGACACCGATCGGCAGCGACGTGTGTGCCCGCGCCCGCGCGACCACCCCGGCCGCGTCGGCACCCACGGCGTCGCGGGCGCCGGTGACGCCCATGACCGCGGCCGCGTACAGGAACCCGCTGCTCGCGGCGGTGGTGAGCGCCATCCGCTCCTCGGTGGTGGACGGCGCGACGAGGAAGATCCGGTCCAGGCCGTGGGCCTCCGAGGCGGCGAGCCAGTCCTCGGCCTGGTCCGGCACCAGGTCCGGGGTGATCATGCCGAGGCCACCGGCGGCCGCGAGGTCACGGGAGAACCGGTCGACGCCGTAGTGGAACACCGGGTTCCAGTACGTCATGACCACGGCCTTGCCGCCCGCGGCGGA
Organism: Actinophytocola algeriensis; assembly: GCF_014203735.1. GTDB lineage: Bacteria > Actinomycetota > Actinomycetes > Mycobacteriales > Pseudonocardiaceae > Actinophytocola > Actinophytocola algeriensis. The sequence continues at coordinate 157,169 of NZ_JACHJQ010000007.1, forward strand.
CACCTGCTCGACGACCGTGAACACGTCGCGGAGCCGGAACCCGGCGGACAGCGCCGCGTTCGCGGCCTTCTGGATCGTGGGGCCGTCCATCACCGGGTCGGAGTACGGCACGCCGATCTCGAGCAGGTCGCAGCCCGCGTCGACCATGCCCTTGAGCAGGTCGATCGAGCCGGGGACGGTCGGGTAGCCGGCGGGCAGGTAGCCGAGCAGCGCGGCCCGGCCCTCGGCCTTCGCGGCCTCGATCGTGGCGGTGACGGTGCTGGTCATGACGTGAAGCCGAAGTACGACGCGGCGGTGTCCATGTCCTTGTCCCCTCGCCCGGACAGGCACACCACGATGAGCCCGTCCGGTCCCAGTTCCTGGCCCAGCTTCAGCGCGCCTGCGAGCGCGTGCGCGGACTCGATCGCCGGGATGATGCCCTCGGTGCGCGACAGCAGCTGGAACGCGGCCATGGCCTCGTCGTCGGTGACCGAGCGGTACTCGGCGCGGCCGGTGTCCTTGAGCCACGCGTGCTCGGGGCCGACGCCCGGGTAGTCCAGGCCCGCCGAGATCGAGTAGGCCTCGATGGTCTGGCCGTCCTCGTCCTGCAGCAGGTAGGACTTGGCGCCGTGCAGCATGCCGGGCGTGCCCTCGGACAGCGTGGCGCCGTGCTCACCGGAGTCGATGCCGTGACCGCCCGGCTCGAACCCGACGAGGCGCACGTCCGCGTCGTCGATGAAGCCGTGGAAGATGCCGATGGCGTTGGACCCGCCGCCGACGCACGCGGCGACCGCGTCCGGCAGCCTGCCCGCCTTCTCCAGGATCTGCGCGCGGGCCTCCTGGCCGATGACCTTGTGGAAGTTGCGCACCATCATCGGGAACGGGTGCCCGCCCGCGGCCGTGCCGAGCAGGTAGTGCGTGGTGTCGACGTTCGCGACCCAGTCCCGCAGCGCCTCGTTGATGGCGTCCTTGAGCGTGCGGGAGCCGGTGGTCACCGGGATCACCTCGGCGCCGAGCAGCCGCATGCGCGCGACGTTCAGCGCCTGGCGCTGCGTGTCGACCTCGCCCATGTAGACCACGCACTCGAGGCCCATGAGCGCGCACGCGGTGGCGGTGGCCACGCCGTGCTGGCCCGCGCCGGTCTCGGCGATGACCCGCTTCTTGCCCATCCGCTTGGTCAGCAACGCCTGGCCCAGCACATTGTTGATCTTGTGTGAGCCGGTGTGGTTGAGGTCCTCGCGCTTGAGGAAGATCCGCGCGCCACCGGCGTGCTCCGCGAACCGCGGCGCCTCGGTGAGCAGCGACGGACGGCCCGCGTAGTCGCGGAGCAGCCGGTTGAACTCGTCGACGAAGTCGGGGTCGAGCCGCGCCTTCTCGTAGACGGTGGTCAGCTCGTCCATCGCCGCGATGAGCGCCTCGGGCAGGAACCGGCCGCCGTACGGGCCGAAGTGGCCGCGCCCGTCCGGGTCGTGCCGGTCGTGCTCCTGCTCGTCCGCCGAGGTCACCTGCTCGGTCACCTGCTCGGCCTCGGGCACGCGGGGTGCGACCCGGCCGTCACCAGCTGGACCAGCGCCGCCTTGGGGTCGGGTGCCGCGACCAGGCTCTCGCCGACGAGCACCGCGTCGGCGCCTGCGCCGGCGTGGGTCATCAGGTCGCCGGGGCCGCGGATGCCGGACTCGGCGATCTTCACGGTCTCGAAGGGCAGGCCCGGTGCGAGCCTGCCGAACACCTCGCGGTCGACCTCGAGGGTGTGCAGGTCACGGGCGTTGATGCCGACCACCGACGCGCCCGCCTCGAGCGCGCGGTCGCACTCCTCGGAGTTGTGCACCTCGACCAGCGCGGTCATGCCGAGCGACTCGACCCGGTCGAGCAGCGACACCAGCGCGTTCTGCTCCAGCGCCGCGACGATCAGCAGCACGATGTCGGCGCCGTGCATGCGCGCCTCGTGCACCTGGTAGGGCGTGACGACGAAGTCCTTGCGCAGCAAGGGGACGTCGACGACAGCGCGGACCGCGTCGAAGTCGGCCAGCGAACCGCCGAAGCGGCGCTGCTCGGTGAGCACGCTGATGACGCGGGCACCCGCGTTGGCGTAGTCCTTGGCGAGTGTCGCCGGGTCGGGAATGTTCGCCAGGTCGCCCTTGGAGGGGCTCCGGCGCTTGATCTCGGCGATGACCCCGATGTCCGAGGCGCGCAGCGCCGACACGGCGTCCCTGGGCGGCGCTGCCTTGGCCGCGCGCTCCTTGACGACGTCGAAGGGCAACGCGGCCTCGCGGACCGCGAGGTCCGCCCGCACGCCTTCGATGATCGATTCGAGGACGCTCACTGGCCACACTCGCCGACGCTCGTCGATCCCGGCTGTGGTGCGGCCGAGGTCGATGTACCGCTCGTGCTATCCGTCACCAGCCATGCCCCTTCCCGCTCAAGGGATGCTAACCCTGTGCCGTCGCGGCACCTTCCACGGGTTCACGTTCGTGGCCCGTCGGCCGTCGGATCCTCACCTTCCGACAGGCCATCCCACATGTCCTTGTCGGGATCGCCGGAACGTCGCTCGGCGTTAGCGCGCTCGTAACGAGCGCCCATCGTGGGCAGTGCCGCGGCGTTGACGACGATCAGCGCGCCCGCCGCGAGGAACAGGAGCCCGCCGAGGAGTGCGAGGCCACGGCCGGTGAGCAGGTCGAACGGGCCTCCGGTGCTGATCGTCTGCCAGCACACCCAGCCGCCGGCGACCACGATGATCGCGCCCAGCAGGCGGCGCATCCATCCGCTGACCGCGAACACCCCGGCGAGCGAGGCGAGCGCGAGCAACGCGACGGCGGTGAAGCTGGGCCCGTCCGGCGCCAACTGCACGCCTGGGTTCAGGAGGGCGCCACCGCGCGGGTCCTCCCGCGGATCGGGGTTCTCGGGGACCCAGCTGAGTTCGTCGGCGCCCCACAACGCGGCCGCGGCACCGAGCAGCAGCACCAGGATCATCCACAGTGGACGCTTAGCCATCGGCTGCCGGACGCATGGTCCCCGCGGTGGCGATGGCCGCCAGCACCGCGCCCGCCTTGTTGACGCACTCGTCGTCCTCGGCGACCGGGTTCGAGTCGGCCACGATCCCGCCGCCCGCCTGCACGTAGGCCGTGCCGTCCCGCATCAGCGCGGTGCGGATGGCGATGGCGGTGTCGGCGTCCCCGGCGAAGTCGAGGTAGCCAACGACACCGCCGTACAGGCCGCGCCGGGTCGGCTCCAGTTCCTCGATCAGCTCCATCGCCCGCGGTTTGGGCGCCCCGGAGAGCGTGCCGGCGGGGAAGCAGGCCGCGACGGCGTCGTAGGCCGTCTTCCCGTCCGCGAGCTGTCCGGTCACGGTGGAGACGATGTGCATGACGTGGCTGTACCGCTCGACCCGGAAGAAGTCCACGACGTGCACCGAGCCGGGTTTGCAGACCCGTCCCAGGTCGTTGCGCCCGAGGTCGACCAGCATCACGTGCTCGGCCCGCTCCTTCTCGTCGGCGAGCAGGTCCTTCTCGAGCAGCGCGTCCTCGTCCGGGTCCACGCCACGCCACCGGGTACCCGCGATCGGGTGCGTGGTCGCCTGCCCGTCGCGCACCGTCACCAACGACTCGGGGCTGGACCCGACGATGTCGAACCCGTCCAGCCGAAGGAGGTACATGTAGGGGCTCGGGTTGGTGGCCCGCAGCACCCGGTAGACGTCGAGCGGATCGGCGTCGGTGGTCATCTCGAACCGCTGCGAGAGGACGACCTGGAAGGCCTCCCCGGCCCGGATTGCCTCTTTCGCGACGTTCACGGCGGCGGTGTGCTCCTCCTGCGACCGCCGCCGGACGTACTGGGGCTTCGGCCGTTCGTACACCGCGGCGGTGGGCGGGGCGGGCGTCTGCAGCCCGCGCGTCATCTCATCGAGACTTTCGACCGCCGCGTCGTAGGCGGCGTCCACCCGCTCGGGGCTGTCGTCCCAGTTCACAGCGTTGGAGATGAGGGTGATGGTGCCCTCGTGGTGGTCCAGAGCGGCCAGGTCGGTGGCGAGCAGCATGACCAGCTCAGGCAGCCGCAGGTCGTCGACGGTGTGTTCGGGCAGCCGTTCCAGTCTGCGGACCGCGTCGTAGCCGATGAACCCGACCATGCCGCCGGTCAGTGGCGGCAGCCCGGGCAGCGGGTCGGTGTGCAACCGCTGGATGGTCTCCCGCAGCGCCGCCATGGGGTCACCCCCGTCGGGCAACCCGACCGGAGGCGTGCCGGTCCACACGGCCTCCCCGTCACGCTCGGTCAGCGCTGCCGCGCTCCGCACCCCCACGAAAGACCAGCGCGACCAGGACCGCCCGTTCTCCGCCGATTCGAAGAGGAAGGTGCCCGCCCTTCCGGCCGCCAGCTTCCGGTACACCCCGACCGGCGTCTCGGCGTCGGCCAGCACCCGCCTGACGACGGGAATGACCCGGCGGTCGGCGGCGAGCAGGTGGAACTCCTCCCGGGTGGGGCTGACCACCCCGAGGCCGGCGGCGGGAGCGGCGGCTTCGATCACACTGACCATGCAGGCCATTCTGCCCGGCTCCACGGAGGTGGACCGCCCGGCCCGTTCGGTTGCTCACCGAAGTTGTCCACAGGCCCTCTCGCTCAATGCCGTGACCGTCGGTGGTGCTCGTTACGCTGGATTCCGGGGGCCGGCGGCCACGGTCGTTAATTCACCGATCGTTGAACAAATTTGCCGTGTGCCGCATCATGGGGGTGTGACTGACAAGACGACCGGCGTTCGGCGGCGGGGGCGGCGTCCCGGGGGGACCGACACGCGGGAGGCCTTGCTGAACGCTGCTCGCGAAGTGTTCATCGAGCAGGGGTACGACGGGGCCACCGTACGAGCCATCGCCGGACGGGCCGGGGTGGACGCGGCCATGGTCAACCACTGGTTCGGGGGCAAGGAAGGGCTATTCGGCGAGGCCGTTCTCAAGCTGCCCTTCAACCCTCAGGACGTTGTCGAGATTCTCGTGGCCTCGCCGCCCGACCTGCTCGGGGACACGATCGTGCGTACGTTCCTCAGCCGGTGGGATGCCAGCGGGGGCGGGGTGTTCACCGCGCTGATTCGCAGTGTCGCCAGCCACGACGAGGCCGCGGCGATGCTGCGGGACTTCTTCTTCAAGTTCGTCTTCAAGCAGGTCATCGGGAAGTTCTCGCCCGATCACCAGGATCTTCGTGCGACTCTCCTCGCCACGCAGATCGTGGGGTTGGGCTTGGTGCGGTACGTCGCCCGGTTCGAGCCGCTCGCTTCCGCCGACATCGACACGCTCGCCGCGGCCATCGCGCCCACTCTTCAGCGCTACATCACCGGTTCCATCACCTAGATGGCGTGTCCGCTTACGTTGGCCGGGTTCGTGGTTTGTTCTCGCCGGACGGGGTTTGCCTCCGGCGGCTCCTCGCCGGAGGGGCAGGTCTCTGGGATGGCCTTCCTGGGTTGGCATCTTCGGTGGCTTGGCATGGGTCGGTCTGCCTGGGGTGTGGTGTGGGGCTCGCGCCCCCCGGCGCCCCCGGCGTCTCCCGCACCCTCACGACATCCCGTTGTGCCGTGAAAGGCGCTTTCACGGCGTTGGCCACGCTGTGAAAGGCGCGTTCAGGGCACCCAACGTCCTGAACGCGCCTTTCACGGCACCGGCGATGTCCTGAACGCGCCTTTCACAGCATCCAGCCCACCCCGGCACGGCGATTACCGTCAGCTTGGCCGGACCCCGCCGCAGGACCCGGCAAACGCTGGTGGACACAGCACTAGCCGCCTCCGCGACCCGCCTAGAGCAGGCGGTCCTCGTCGAAGCAGGTTGCCGCGCCGGTGTGGCAGGCCGCGCCTTCCTGGTCCACCACGAGCAGCACTGTGTCGCCGTCGCAGTCCAGGCGGACCTCGTGCACCTGCTGGGTGTGGCCTGAGGTCTCGCCCTTCACCCACAGCTTGTTCCTGCTGCGGGAGAAGTACGTCGCCTGCCTCGTTTCCAGCGTCAGGGCCAGCGCCTCGTCGTCCATCCACGCCACCATCAGCACCTCGCCGGTGCTCCGGCGTTGTGCCACCGCGCAGACCAGGCCGTCCTGGTTGCGCTTCAGGCGGGACGCGATCTTGGGGTCCAATGTGGTCATCGGACTACCACTTCCGCTTCGCGCAGGGCAGTTTTCACCTCGCCTATGTGCAGTTGTCCGAAGTGGAAGACACTGGCGGCCAGTACCGCGTCCGCGCCTGCGTGGACCGCGGGGGCGAAGTGGGACACGTCGCCGGCGCCGCCGGAGGCGATCAGTGGAACATCCACCTCGGAGCGGACCTTCTTGATCAGTTCCAGGTCGAAGCCCGCCTTGGTGCCGTCGGCGTCCATGGAGTTCAGCAGGATCTCCCCCACGCCGAGAGCCTGCCCCCTGGCCGCCCATTCCACCGCGTCCACGCCGGTGCCCTTGCGGCCGCCGTGGGTCGTCACTTCGAAGCCGGACGGCGTGCCCTCCGCTCGGCGCGCGTCCACCGACAGGACCACGCACTGCGCGCCGAAGCGTTGGGACGCTTCGGAAAGCAGCTCCGGCCGGAGGATCGCGGCGGTGTTGATGGACACCTTGTCGGCGCCCGCGCGCAGCAGGCGGTCCACATCGGACACCTCGCGGACGCCGCCGCCGACGGTGAGCGGGATGAACACCTGCTCCGCGGTGCGCCGCACGACGTCGAACGTCGTCTCGCGGTCCGATGAGGACGCCGTGACGTCCAGGAAGGTCAGCTCGTCGGCGCCCTCCGCGTCATAGGCGCGCGCCAGCTCCACCGGGTCGCCCGCGTCGACCAGGTTCGTGAAGTTGACGCCCTTGACGACGCGCCCGGCGTCGACATCGAGACACGGGATCACCCGAACCGCAACTGCCATGCCACGAGGATACTGACCAGCACCGACAGCGAAGGAGCCAACGTGGCAGGCCGCCGCCCCGGACAGACGCAGACGCGTGACGACATCCTCGCCGCCGCCCGCAACCAGTTCGGCCAGCACGGCTACAACGGTGCCACGATCCGGGGCATCGCCACCGAGGCAGGGGTCAACCCCGCGCTCGTCCACCACTTCTTCCGCTCCAAGGAGCAGGTGTTCGTGGCGGCGCTGAACCTGCCGATGACCCCGTCCACCATCGCCGACGCCATCCTGCGGGGTCCCCGCGAACAGATCGGCGAGCGGGTCATCCGCCTGTTCCTCGGGCTCTGGTCCGCACCCGAGTCCGGGCAGACGTTCCTCGCGCTGGTCAGGTCCGTCTCGAGCAATGAGCACATCGCCTCACTCATGCGCCAGTTCCTCGAGCACACCGTCGTCGGGCCGGTGTCGGCCGCACTCGACCTGCCGCCGCTGCGGATCACCGGGGCCGCCGCGCAGGGCATCGGCCTGGCCATGGCGCGCTACGTGATCAAGGTCGAGCCGCTCGCGTCGGCCACCGACGACGAGGTCGTCGAGCTCGTCGCGCCCGTGTTGCAGCACTACTTCACCCCTTGACCGATACCGGCTCCTCCCGTCTTGACGGCGTCGCTCAACGCGCGCAGAATTAAACACGTGACTAATTCCAGCGCCGTGGTCGTCGAGGACCTGCGCGTACGCCGGGGAACGCACACGGTCCTGCACGACCTCGGTTTCGAAGTACCCCGCGGTTCCGTGACCGGGCTGCTCGGCCCGAGCGGCTGCGGCAAGACGACCCTGATGCGCTCGATCGTCGGCGTGCAGATCGTCGAGTCCGGCACGGTCACCGTGCTCGGCCACCCGGCAGGCAGCACGCCGCTACGCGACAAGATCGGCTACGCGACGCAGAACCCGTCCGTCTACGCCGACCTGACGGTCAGCGAGGCGCTGCGCTACTTCGCGTCGATCCTGCGGGCTCCCGCGGGCGACGTGACCCGCGTGATCGACGAGGTCAACCTCGGCACGCACGCCGATCACATCGTGGGTGAGCTGTCCGGCGGGCAGCTCACCCGCGCGAACCTCGCCGTCGCACTGCTGGGCAAGCCGGAGCTACTCGTGCTCGACGAACCCACGGTGGGTCTCGACCCGGTGCTGCGCGAGGACCTGTGGCTGCTGTTCCACCGGCTCGCCGCCGATGGCGTGACGCTGCTCGTGTCCAGCCATGTGATGGACGAAGCCGCACGCTGCGGAAGGCTCCTGCTCATGCGCGAAGGCCGGATCCTCGCCGACGACACCCCGGCGGCACTCCGCACGAGCACCGGGGCCGACGACCTCGAGCAGGCCTTCCTCAGCCTCGTCCGCAGGCAGGAGACGCTCGCATGAACGTCACCTTCGCGCTGGCCACCGCGCGCCGCATCCTCACGCAACTGCGCCACGACCGCCGCACGGTCGCGATGCTGGTCCTGGTTCCCTCGCTCCTGTTGATCCTCCTCCGGTTCGTCTTCAACACGGAGATGGCGTTCAGCGCCGCCGCACCGGCCCTGCTCGCCGTCTTCCCCTTCGCGATCATGTTCATCGTCACGTCGATCACCACGCTCCGGGAGCGCACGAGCGCGACACTGGAACGCCTGATGACGATGCCGATCGGCAAGTTCGACCTGCTGCTCGGCTACGCCATCGCGTTCGGGTTGGTCGCGGTGCTCCAGGTGGCCGTGGCGACCGCGATCTCCTTGACCTGGCTGGGCCTGGAGATCGATGGTTCGGTGTTGCTGCTCCTGCTGATCGCGATGCTCGACGCGTTGCTCGGCACCGCACTCGGGTTGTTCGTGAGCGCGTTCGCCCGCACCGAGTTCCAGGCAGTGCAGTTCATGCCGCTGATCGTGATGCCCCAGATCCTCCTCTGCGGGTTGTTCGCACCGCGCGAAACGATGACACCGGTGCTCGAATGGCTGTCGAACGTGATGCCCCTATCCTATGCCGTCGAGGCACTTGAATCGGTCACTCGTTCGAATGAACTTGGCGGGACGTTCGCCCGTGATCTGGTGATCGTCGCAGGTAGCGGCGTTCTGGCGCTGATCCTGGGTGCCGCGACGCTTCGCCGCCGGACCCCATGACCCAGTACTCTTGAGCCATGACAGCGCTCCCCGACTGGATGGTCCGCTCAGGCGAAGGCTTAACGGTGGCCGACTACGAGGCCTTGCCAGAGGAAGTCAGCCGCCAGATCGAGATCCTCGACGGGACCGTGAAAGTGAGCCCCAGCCCCAGCCGCGCGCATCAGAGGATCACGCGGCGCCTTGCCAACGCACTTGAAAACGCGTTCGAAGCAGCTGATCCCAATGGCTTGGCGGTGGACTTCGATGTCGATCTCCGGCTACGAGATGTGCCGTTGCTCCTGCGGCGGCCGGATGTCGTCGTCTTCGACGCTTCGCTGCCGGGTGACGAAGTCCTTCGACCGGATCATTGCCTCCTCGTTGTCGAAGTGATGTCGCCGGGGTCAACGACCGCAGACCGCATGGACAAACCAACTGAGTACGCCGCGTCCGGGATCGAGCACTTCTGGCGGGTCGAGCACGACGACCAGGTGATCAACGTGTTCCGCTACCAGCTGGATCCGATGACTCGGACGTACGCCCTGGTCGGCTTGGACAAGGGCAAGCTCGTCATCAACGACCCCGTCGAACTGGTGCTTGACCTGGAGACTCTGCGCTGAGAGCCGTCACAGTTACCCGGAAGTAGAGTTTCCGGTATGTCTGATGTCGAGCGGCTCGGTCGCGGTTCCTACCTGCTGGTCACCACGTTCCGGAAGGACGGGACGCCGGTGCCCACGCCGGTGTGGGTCGGCCGCGACGGCGACGAGCTGATCGTCTGGACGCAGATCACCGCGGGCAAGGTGAAGCGGGTGCGGAACAACCCGACCGTGGAGCTCACCGCCTGTGACCTGCGGGGCAAGCCACGTGGCGAGACGGTCAAGGGCACCGCGCGGATCCTCGACGCCGACGGGACCGAGCGCGGGCGGCGGGTGCTGCGGAAGAAGTACGGCATCTCGGGGCGCATGGTCATCGGGGCCAGCAAGGTGTTCCGCGGCCGCGACGGGACCGTGTGCCTCGCGATCACACTCGACTGACGGCCGCCAGCGCCTCTTCCAGGGTGAAAGCACCCGTGTAGAGCGCTTTTCCGATGATCGCGCCCTCGACGGGCAACGAAGCCAGCGCCCGCAGGTCCGCGATGCTGGACACACCGCCAGACGCCACCACCGGCGCCTTCGCCCGGTCGCAGACCTCGGCGAGCAGCTCCGTGTTCGGGCCCTGCAGCATGCCGTCCCGGCCCACGTCGGTGACCACGTAGCGGGCGCAGCCGTCGGCCTCCAGGCGCGCCAGCACGGTCCACAGGTCGCCGCCGTCCTCGGTCCAGCCCTTGGTCTTGACGCGCCAGACGCCCTCGTCGTCGGCGCGGACGTCCAGGCCCACCGCGATCTTCTCGCCGTGCGTGGCGATGGCCTCCGCGCACCAGGCCGGGTTGGTGACGGCCACGGTGCCGAGGTTCACCCGCGCGCAGCCGGTGCCCAGGGCCGCGGCCAGGGACGCGTCGTCGCGGATGCCGCCGGTCAGCTCCACCTTCACGTCCAGCCGGGCCACGATGTCGGCCAGGCGCGCGCGGTTGTCGCCGGTGCCGAACGCCGCGTCCAGGTCCACGAGGTGGATCCACTCGGCGCCCGCGTCCTGCCACGCCTTCGCCGCGTCGAGCGGGTCGCCGTAGGCGGTCTCGGTGCCGGAGCGGCCCTGGACCAGGCGGACGGCCTTGCCGTCGCGGACATCGACTGCCGGGAAGAGCGTGAACGTCACGCCGAGAGACTAGCTAAAGGTTCTTCAGCCAGTTGGTCAGCAGGTGCGCACCCGCGTCGCCGGACTTCTCCGGGTGGAACTGCGTCGCCGACAGCGGGCCGTTCTCCGCGGCCGCCACGAAGTCGCTGCCGTGGTTCGCCCACGTGACCTTCGGGCCCGGCATCGGCGACTGCGCCACCAGCTCCCAGTTCCGCACGGCATACGAGTGCACGAAGTAGAACCGGGTGTCCGCGTCGAGGCCGTCGAACAGCATCGAGTCCGCCGGTGCGCGCACGGTGTTCCAGCCCATGTGCGGCACGATGTCGGCCTCGAGCCGGTCGACCGTGCCGGGCCACTCGCCGCAACCCTCGGTCTGGACGCCGTGCTCGATGCCCTGCTCGAACAGGATCTGCATGCCGACGCACACGCCGAGCACCGGCCGGCCACCCGCGAGGCGCTGCCCGATGATGCGCTCACCGGCGACCGCGCGCAGGCCCGCCATGCAGGCCGCGAACGCGCCGACACCGGGTACGACCAGCCCGTCGCACTCCAGTGCGGCATGGCGGTCGCTGGTCACCTCGACGTCCGCCCCGACCCGGCGCAGTGCGCGCTCGGCCGATCTCAGGTTGCCTGATCCGTAGTCCAGTACGACGACTCGTGCCACGCCTCCAGGTTACGGGGTGCGCTCGCTGACCACGTTGGACGTTTCCCCGAAGCGGTACGCCCGTACCCGATAGGTGTCGGCGCTCTCGCCGATCAGGCCGACGTGGTTGACGTTCGCGTCGACCACGAACGCGACCTCGAAAGTACCGTCGACCTGGCGCTCGATGAGGTAGCCCTCCTCGTCCGACGCGTTGTCCGTCCAGGTCAGGCGCCGTGCGTCCGGGCCGACGGACTCGACGAGCAGGTTCGCCGGGGCGCCGGCCGGTTTCGGTGCCGCGCGCTCGTCGGGCACCGACCGCGGGACCAGCCAGTCCTCACCCTCGACGCGGTCCGTGGCCGGGACGGCGGTCGCGACATCGGACGTGGGTCCTTCGACCGGGCGGACGCGGTAGTAGAACGTGGTGGCCGGCATCAGGTCCGGGTGTTCGTAGCGGGCCACGGCCTCGGGCACGAACCCCAGGATCGTGTACGGGCCGCCGGGTTCGGTGGCGAACTCGACGGTGACGTCACCCCCATGCCCCTTCCAGGTGAGGGTGACGTCGTCCCCGGTGAGCGACGCGGACAACCGGATGCCCGCGTCGCTCCCGTCGCCAGCTCCCGCGGGAGCGCAGCCCGCGGCGACGAACGCGAGGCAGAGCGCCGCCCTACTTGCGCCAGAAGCGAATGCCACTCCACACCACCGAGATGGGCCCGGCGCCGCTGTTGGTGCGGTAGGCGCCGAACTTGTCGTAGAAGCCGCCCGTGCCACTCGACTGGGTGTGCTTGAGCGAGCCATTGATATAGGTCCGATGTGTGCCGCCGACATCGTGGACGGTGTTGACGCGAACCGTGGTGCCGACGGTCGCGCCGGTGGCGAGCGTGGTGCCGCCGTGCACGGCGTAGAGACGACCGCCGCGCTCCACGGCCAGCATGAAGAACGGACCGCTGCCGGTCTCGTGGAACGTCTGCTTGAGGCTGATCCTGGTGCCGGTCTGGCTCGTGATCCGGAAGTAGCCCTCGAACTGCCGGGAGCCCCCGGTGTAGGTGGTGTAGCGGCGCTCCGCGCGCTGGTCGCCGCTCGCGGTTGAGCAGGTCAGCGTGAAGGTGAGGGTGTTGACGTCGCCGCAGCCGCGCTCCTGGACGGAGAAGCCGGGCGAGTAGGAGGTCCACCCGCCCGGCTCGACCTCGGCGGCGGCCGCAGGGGCCGCGGCGAGCGTGAGCGAGAGCGCGGCAACGGCGGCGGTGACACTGCTCGCCAGTAGGTGACGCTTCATGGTGTACCCCGATCAGGAAGGCAGGTTAACTAACCGTGGTCACTCGACCACGGTACGGGAAGAGTGCTTCCTGGTCTAGACCATGATGACGCGCGATCAGCGATTCATCGGAGGAATTCGCGAATGGTCTTCGCGATTCCCGCCGCGTCCAGGCCGTGGAGGACGTCGTGTTCCGTCGCGGTGCCGTACGCGCGGACCTCCCGGTCCCGCCGCACGCCGATGGCGCGGAGCCGGTGGGCGACGTCGTCGAACGCGGTCGCGACCTCGTGCGCGGACGTCCCCGCGAGGTACGGCTCGACCAGCACGACGTCGGTGTGCCCGGCGGCACGCAGGCCGCGGTGGTCGAACGGGCGGACCGTCGAGGCGTACAGGACCGTGACGTCCTGGCCCTCTGTCGCGGCGAGGACGTTCCCGAGGGTGGGGCCGACGGCGAGCACGGTGCCGCGGTGCCCCTCGCGCACCACGGTGAACCGGCCGGTCGCGGGGTGCGCGGTCGCGTTGTGCCTGGTGGAGAGCCGCAGGTAGACGCGGCCGTCACCGGCGAGCGCGGCGGGCAGGAGCGCGGCGACCTCGTCCGGGTGGCCGGGCACGTGCACGGTCCAGCCCGGCAGGGTGTCGAGCAGCGCGACATCGGCGGGCCCCTGGTGGGTGCGGCCCCAGACCGGGTCGTCGTAGGAGCCGCCGATGCTGACGAGCACGGCGCCGACGTCCTGGTGGCCGAGGTCGAGCTTGATCTGCTCGAACGGGCGCTCGACGAGGAACGGCGTGTAGCTGTGCACGACCGGGCGCAGGCCGGTGAGCGCCAGTCCCCCGGCGACACCGATCATGGCCTGCTCGCGGATGCCGACGTTGAGCACGCGGTGCGGGTGCCGGGCATGGGCGGGCGCGAACGCGTCGCGGGAGATGTCGGCGGTGACGACCGCGAGGCGCGGGTCGTGGTCGAGCGCGGTGCTGACGGTGTCCACAAAGGTCTCTCGCATCGGGGTCATGCCTCCCGGATCGTTGCCACGACGGCGTTCGGGCTGTCGTGGCGTGCGGTGAGCGCCGCGTACAGCTGGTCGTGGTCGCGTCCGTCCACCGTGGTCGCGTGCCAGCCCTCGACCTCGAACCGCCGCGCGATGCCGCCGGGCCAGCCGTGGCTCGCGGAGCCGTTGTCGACGGCGATGACGGTCAGGTTGGGGACGCACAGGCGGCCCGCGAGCGCGATGGCCTCGTGGTTGCTGCCCTCGTCCAGCTCACCGTCGCCGACGAGGACGAACACCCTCGGCGTGGTCCGGTGCTGCGCACGCAGACCGAGCGCGGTGCCGACGCCGAGGCCGAGCCCGTGGCCGAGCGAGCCGCTGCCGATCTCGACGCCGGGCACGAGCACGCGGTCGGGGTGCTGGCCGAGCGGCGAACCGAAGGTGGTCCAGCCGTCGAGGACGGCCGGGTCGAGGAAGCCCTTGGCGGCGAGGACGGCGTAGAACGCCATCGGACCGTGGCCCTTGGAGAGGAGGAAGCGGTCGCGGCCGGGGTCGTCGGCAGTGTCCGGGGAGACGTTCAGCACGCGGTCGTAGAGCACCCAGAGAACGTCCAAAGTGGACGCAGCGGCCTATTCGTGCTTCTCGTCACCGGTCATCCGCCGGAACAGGGCGGCGAGGTCGAGTGTCGTCGTCATGACACGAGCATGCGACTTCGAGCGTGGTGGAGGTCAAGCCCGGCGACCTCGACCTAGGTGGAGTTCCCGGTAGTGTGAATCTTGTGTCGAAACTGCCCGACCACCTGACGATCGGCGAGGTCTCGCGGCGCAGCGGTGTGCCGCACACCGCGCTGCGGTTCTACGAAGAGCGGGGGCTCATCACGTCCGAGCGCACCGCAGGCAACCAGCGGAAATACTCACGGGCGGTGCTGCGCCGGCTGGCGTTCGTCCGGACCGCGCAGCGGGTGGGGCTGAGCCTGGAGGAGATCCGCGACGCGCTCGGCACGCTGCCGGAGGGCCGCACGCCGACGAAGGCGGACTGGGCGCGGCTGTCGAACGTGTGGCGGAGTGAGCTGGACGCGCGGATCGACGCGATGCAGCGGTTGCGGGACCGGCTGACGGCGTGCATCGGATGTGGGTGCCTGTCGCTGAAGTCCTGCCACCTGATCAACAAGGACGACCTGCTGGCGGCTTACGGTCCGGGGGCACCACGGTTGAAGGCTGCCAGCGAGGGTGGGATCTGAGGGCGGCCGTCGGCCCCCCGATCACCAGCGTAGTCGTGGGGACCGACAGTTCTAGACCGCGCGGCCCGGGCCTGTGGACAACTCGCGCCAGTCGCGGACCACCTCTTCCACGTCCAGCGGACCCAGGCGTAGCGGCGGGCCCACCTGGGGTCGGCGGTGGACGTCCATGATGCGTTTGTTCAGGTCCGCCACCAGGTCGCGGACCTCCCGTTCCGTGCGGAGCTTGGCCAGGCGGGCCGGCAGTGCCGCCACTTCCTTCGGCAGCGCCAAGGACGGTGGCAGGAGCGCCGACGTGTCGTGGTTCTCCTCGCGGAGTTTCCGCGCCACCCACTCGAGCGCCCCGCCCTGGCGTTTCGGGAGCGGCTTGCCCATGCCAGGGAGGTTGTCCATCTCGCCGCGTTCCTGGGCCATGCGGATCTGGCGCTCGACCCAGTCCTCGGCCGACATGCCGCGAGGTTTCCTGTCGGTCATGGTTTTATAGTACAGCGGTACGATGATCAGGTGCCGAGACGTGTCGACCACGACGTTCGCAAGCGGGAGATGTCCGCTGCCCTGGTGCGCTGTGCGCGGGTGCGGGGCCTGCACCACTGCGGGTTTCGCGAGGTGGCGGCCGAGGCCGGGGTGTCGGTGAACCTGGTGCAGTACTACTTCCCCACCAAGGAGGCTCTCCTGCTCGGTGGGCTGGTGCACGTGCGTGGCCTGATCAGCGAGCGGTTCGCAGGCCTGCCCACCGAACCGCGGGCGCGGGTGCGTTCCTTGCTGGAGTCGGTGCTTCCCACCGACGAGGCGAGCACCGACCTGTACCGGGTGCACGCGGCCTACGCGGCACTCGCGTTCACCGACCCGGCGCTCGCCGCGCAGCCGCACGCCGCAGGGCCGGACGAGTTGCGACCCGTGCTGTCCGGGTTGCTCGACGAACTCGGGGTGCCGGAACCCGACCTCACCGCCACCTCGCTGCTCGCGATGTGCACCGGGCTGGCCGCCTACCTGACCTCGGGATTCCTCGCCACCGACGACGCGGTGCGGGCGCTGCACGCCGAGCTGGACCGCGTGCTCTAGGAGGAGACCAGCCAGACGACCGCGCCGCCGACCGCGAGCACCGCGCACAGGCCGAGGATCATCGCGAGGACCTTCGCGGTCTTGTACGTCGAGTAGACGCCGCCGGCGAGGAACCCGGCGACCGCGATCAGGCCGATGACGATGACTTCCTTGGACATAACGCAGGAGCGTAGTTCACGCGTGGTGCACCGAGACGGCGCGCTAGAGGGTGCCCTTGGTGCTGGGGATGCCCTGCTGGCGCGGGTCGGACTCCGACGCCGCGCGCAGGGCCCTCGCCACCGCCTTGTACTGCGCCTCGGTGATGTGGTGCGGGTCGCGGCCGTGGATGACCCGGACGTGCAGTGCGATCCGCGCGTGGAAGGCCAGCGACTCGAACACGTGCCGGTTGAGCACGGTCGGGTAGTTGTTGCCCACCACGAAACCCGTCATCATCTCCGGCTCGCCGGTCAGGACGCAGTACGGGCGACCGGACACGTCGACCGCGGCGTGGGCCAGGGTCTCGTCCATGGGGATCCACGCGTCGCCGAAGCGCCGGATGCCGTGCTTGTCGCCCAGCGCCTTGCCGATCGCCTCGCCCAGGACGATGGCGACGTCCTCGACGGTGTGGTGGGCGTCGATCTCGATGTCGCCCTTGGCCTGGACGGTCAGGTCGAACATGCCGTGCGCGCCGAACGCGGTCAGCATGTGGTCGTAGAACGGGACGCCGGTGGACACGTCCACCTTGCCCGCACCGTCGAGGTCGATCTCCACGACCACCGACGACTCCTTGGTGGTCCGCTCGACGCGGCCGATCCGGTTCACCTGATCTCCTTGCTCGCGGCCAGGAACGCGTCGTTCTCCGCCGGGGTGCCGATGGTCACCCGCAGGTGACCGGGGATGCCCACGTCGCGGATGAGCACCCCGTGGTCCAGGTACGCCTGCCACGTCGCGGGCGCGTCGTCGAACTGTCCGAAGAGGACGAAGTTGGCGTCACTCGGCACGACCTGGAAACCCAGGCCGCGCAAGGCGTCCACCACGCGGTCGCGTTCGGACGCCAGCTTGTGCACCGACGCCAGGGTCGCGTCCGCGTGCCGCAGCGCGGCCCGCGCGGCGGCTTGCGTGACCACTGACAGGTGGTACGGCAACCGCACCAGCAGCAGCGCGTCGACCATCGCGGGCGCGGCCGCGAGGTAGCCGAGGCGGCCGCCCGCGAACGCGAACGCCTTGCTCATCGTGCGGGACACGATCAGCTTCGCCGGGTACTCGGCCAGCAGCGTGACCGCGCTGGGCTGCGACGAGAACTCCGCGTACGCCTCGTCCACGACGATGAGCCCCGGCGCCGCCTCGACCAGCGCACGCAGTTCGTCGAGCGGGATGGAGCCGCCGGTCGGGTTGTTCGGGCTGGTCACGAACGCGATGTGCGGCGCGCGTTCGGCCAGCACCCGCGTGGCCGCCGCCGTGTCCAGCGTGAAGTCCGCGCGGCGCGGGGTCGGCGCCCACTCCGTGCGGGTGCCCGCGGCGATGATCGGGTGCATCGAGTACGACGGCTCGAAGCCCAGCGCCGTGCGCCCCGGGCCGCCAAACGCCTGCAGGATCTGCTGCAGCACCTCGTTGGAACCGTTGGCGGCCCACAGGTTCGCGGTCGTCAGCGCGACGCCGGTCGACGCGGACAGGTAGGCGGCGAGGTCGGTCCGCAGCGCGACGGCGTCGCGGTCCGGGTACCGGTGCAGGTTCACGGCCGCCTCGGCGACCGCCTGCGTCACGTCCGCGACCAGCGCGGGCGGCGGCGGGTACGGGTTCTCGTTGGTGTTGAGCCGGAACTCGACGTCCAGCTGCGGCGCGCCGTAGGGGCTGCGGCCGCGCAGGTCGGCACGCAACGGCAGGTCTCCGAGCTGGACGGAAGACCCGATCGGGTCAGTCATCCCGGCCTCCGAAACGGGCCGTGACCGCCTGGCCGTGCGCGGGCAGGTCCTCGGCGTTCGCGAGCGCGACCACCTTGTCCGCCACCGACTTCAGCGCGTCGGCCGAGTAGTCGACGACGTGGATGCCGCGCAGGAACGTCTGCACCGACAGGCCCGACGAGTGCCGCGCGCAGCCACCGGTGGGCAGCACGTGGTTCGAACCCGCGCAGTAGTCGCCGAGCGAGACCGGGCTGTGCGCACCGACGAAGATCGCCCCCGCGGCCCGCACCCTGGCGGCGACGGCGGCGGCGTCGGCGGTCTGGATCTCCAGGTGCTCGGCGGCGTAGGCGTCCACGACGGACAGTCCGGCGTCCACATCGGACACCAGGACGCAGCCGGACTGCGGGCCCTGCAGGGCGGTCGTGATCCGGTCGGTGTGCTTGGTGGTCTTGACCTGGCGGGCCAGCTCGGCGTCGACCGCGTCGGCCAGCTCGGGCGACGAGGTGACCAGCACGCTCGCGGCGAGCGTGTCGTGCTCGGCCTGGCTGATCAGGTCGGCGGCCACGTGCACGGGGTCGGCGGTGTCGTCGGCGAGGATCGCGATCTCCGTCGGCCCGGCCTCCGAGTCGATCCCGATCAGGCCGCGGAGCAGGCGCTTCGCGGCGGTCAGGTAGACGTTGCCGGGGCCGGTGATCATGTCGACCGGGTCCAGCTGCGTGCCGTCGGTGTCGGTGCCGCCGTAGGCCAGCAGCGCGGCCGCCTGCGCTCCCCCGACGGCCCACACCTCGGTCACGCCCAGCAGCTCGGCGGCCGCGAGGACCGTCGGGTGCGGGAGACCACCGAACTCGGCCTGTGGCGGTGAGCACACGACCAGCGACTCGACGCCCGCGGTCTGGGCGGGCACCACGTTCATGACGACGCTCGACGGGTAGACCGCGAGGCCGCCGGGCGCGTACAGGCCGACGCGGCGGACCGGCACCCAGCGTTCTGTGACGGTGCCACCCGGCACGACCTGCGTGGTCACGTCGGTGCGGACCTGGTCGGCGTGCACGCGGCGGGTGCGGTCGATGGTCTCCTCGAGCGCCTCGCGGACGGCCGCGGGCAGGTACGCGAGGCCGGAGGTCAGTTCCCGCGCGGGGACGCGGACCGCCCTGGGCCGCACGCCGTCGAAGCGCTCGGACAGCTCCAGCACGGCCTCGACACCGCGGTCACGCACGTCGTCGACCAGGGGGCGGACCTGATGCAGCACCGCGTCCACGTCCACCTCGGCGCGCGGCAGGAGCGTGCGCAGCTCGGCCGGGGACGGGACTCGACCACGCAGGTCGGTGCGGCTCAGCATCGGGTTCCTCTCTCCTGATGCGGGGTCTGTACCCCACCAGCCTAAGTGGTCGCCGGTGCACCCGATCGGCCCACTACCTTCGTCGGCTGATCCAATGTCGACGCACCGTTCCCGACCAATGACGGGTTGTCACGGTGCGGTGGCCGCCCGAGGCTCGGGCGATCACAACGAACAGCCTTCGGGGAGGCGACATGCTCACCAAACGTCGCGTGCTCGGGGCGGGCGCCGGCGTCACGGCGGCCGTCCTGGTGCTCGTCACCGGCTGGCAGGCCGGTGCCGCTGAGGAACCGGTGCCGGACCAGGGCCTTTACCAGGTGCAGGGCGCGGACACCGCCGACGCACGGACCGACGTCACCCGCACGGGCGTCGATGTGCTCGGGGTCCGCGACGGTGCCATGGAGGTCGTGGCGAGCCCGGCGCAGGCGGCCGCGCTGCGCGACCAGGGACTGACCTTGTCGCTGGACGGCGACTGGGACGCGCTGCTCGACGCGCGCGGTGGCGGGGTGTCCCGCGCCGCGGCGGCCGACTTCCCGGCCGGCGACGAGGGTTACCACACGTACGACGAGATGGTGGCCGCGCTGCAGGCCGCGGCGTCGGCGCACCCGGACATCACGGCGGTGTCGAGCGTCGGCAGCACGTACGAGGGCCGCGACATCCCGGTCATCAAGATCAGCGACAACGCGGCGACCGACGAGGACGAGCCCGAGGTGCTGTTCACGTGCAACATGCACGCGCGCGAGCACCTGACCACGGAGATGTGCCTGCACATCGTGGACCGGTTCACGTCCGGCTACGGGTCCGACGCCGGGGTGACCGGTGCCGTGGACTCGAAGGAGATCTGGGTCGTCCCGTCGCAGAACCCGGACGGCGCGGAGTTCGACATCGCGGGCGGCGAGTACGCGGGCTGGCGCAAGAACCGCCAGCCGAACTCCGACGGCACCGTCGGCACGGACATCAACCGGAACTTCTCCTACAAGTGGGGCTGCTGCGACGGTTCGTCGACCACACCGTCCGCGGAGGACTACCGGGGGCCGTCGGCCGCGTCCGCGCCCGAGGTGCGGGCGGTGCAGGCCTTTGTGGACTCGCGCGTGGTCGGCGGTGTGCAGCAGATCAAGGGGCACATCGACTTCCACACGTTCTCCGAACTGGTGCTGTGGCCGTTCGGGCACACCTACGACACGGTGACCGAGGGCATGACGCAGGAGGAGTACGACCGCTTCAAGTCGGTCGGCGAGGAGATGGCCGCCTCGAACGGTTACACGCCGGATCAGTCGTCCGGGTTGTACATCACCGACGGTGACATCAACGACTGGATGTGGGGGCAGCACAAGGTGCTCTCGTACTGCTTCGAGATGTACCCGTCGGGCGGCGGCATCGACGGCTTCTACCCGCCGGACGAGGACATCGCCCCGCAGACGACCCGGAACGACGGCGCGGTCGACATTCTGCTGGCCAACGCTTCCTGAGCTGGTGTTTTCGTGATGGCCCGGCGGCTGCGCCGCCGGGCCATCATTCGTTCTCTCGACAGAAGGCTGCGACTACTTCGCTGTGCCGATGGCTCAGCACCGACGTGACGTAGTTGCGTCTTCGCCCGCGAAGGAGACCGCTACGTCGAAGTCGAACTCGTCCGGCACCCGGTCATGGTGTCACGGGTGCCGGGTCAGTTCGCGCACCGACGCGATGGCCTTGTCCAGTTGGGCTGGGCTGGTGAAGTAGTGCGGGGACGCGCGGACGATCAGGTCGAGGCCGCGGCGGGTCATGTCGTACTGGGTCGACGTGGTTCCCGAGACCGTCACCGTGATGTTCTGGTCCGCGAGGCGGTCGCGGACCTCCGTCGGGGGGACGCCGTCGACGGTGAACGTGACCAGGCCGCAGCGGACCTCGCCCAGGTCGTGGATCGTCACTCCGGGCAGGTTGGCCAGGCCTGAGCGCAGGTGTTCCGCCCGGGAGCGAACCGCGGCCTCGATGTTCGGCACGCCAAGGGCCAGTGCGTACCGGGCCGCCGCGATCAGGCCGAGGCGGTCCGCGACGCTCGACTCCCAGAGTTCGAACACGCGCGCGTCCGGCCGCAGCGAGAACCGGTCCGGGGCGTCCCACGTGCCGCTGTGCAGGTCGACCTGCCTCGGCTGGAGGCGGTCGCGGATCCGGCCGCGCACCACCAGGAAACCCGTACCGCGCGGGCCGCGCAGCCACTTGCGGCCCGTGCCCGTGACGATGTCCGCGTCGAGGTCGCTCAGGTCCACCTGGCCCGCCGACTGGCACGCGTCCAGCAGCACCAGCGCACCCGCTTCGTGTGCGGCCTCGATGACCGCCGCGGCCGGGTTCACCAGGCCGCCGTTCGTCGGGACGTGGACCAGGGACACCAGTCGTACGCGCTCGTCGAGCATGGTGCGCAGCGCCTGCACGTCCACGGCGCCCGTGGCATCCGACGGGATCGGTGCGACCTCGGCGCCGACCTCGGCCGCGCGGCGCAGCAGGGGGACCGCGTTGCCGCCGTACTCCGCCTCGGTGCACAGGATGCGGTCGCCCGGGGCGAGCGGGATGGCGTCGAAGGCGACCAGCCACGAGCGGGTGGCGCTGTCGGTGAACGCGACCTCGTCCGCCTCGCAACCCAGCAGGCGCGCGAAGTCCTCGTAGCCCGCGGCCAGGTCGTCCGCCCGCTCGGTGGCCGCCCGGTAGCCGCCCACCTCGGCCTCGCGGCGCAGGTGGGCCACCACCTCGTCCAGCACCTGGACGGGTGGCAGCGACGAGCCCGCGCTGTCGAGGAACACGCCGCGGTGGTTGCCCGGGGTGTCGGCCCGCACCGCGTGCAGGTCGATCACCGCGGGGTCCAGGCCTCTAGGTTCCACCACGCACCCCAGGTGAAGTCGGCGCCGGCCGCGTCGACGACCGGCTGGTAACCGTCCCAGCTCTCGCGCATGACGTAGGTGTGGTTCGGCGCCACCAGCACCACCATGCCCGGTGCGCCCACCCACGACCGCTGGAACTTGCGGTACGCGGTCGCGCGCTGCGCGGGGTCCGTCGCCGTGCGGCCGGTCTCCAGGGCCTCGTCGACCGTCTCGTTGTCGTAGGCGCCGAGCGCGGAACCGCTGTGCACCAGCGGGTACAGGTCCGGGTCCGGGTCGAACGGGTCACCGAAGCGCACCACCGACGGGCCGGGCAGGTCGGAGGTCGCGGGCGTGGGGGTCACCTCGACGCCGACCGCGCGGGCGTTCGCCGCGAACGCCCGCGCCAGTGCCTCCGACACCGAGTCGCCGGCCGGGTAGTGCAGCGTGAACCGGGCAGGCACGCCGTTCTTGGTCCGCACACCGGCCTCGCCCGGCAGCCAGCCGCCCGCGGACAGCGCGTCGAGGGCCCTGGTCACGTCGAACTCGAACGTGGCGTCCGCGTCGACGAACTCGGCCAGCACGTTCGGCATCGGCGTGTAGGCGACGCGTGCCTTCGTCGCGACCGCGTCCTCGACCATGGACTCGCGGTCGACCGCGTGGTTCAGCGCGAGCCGCAGGTCCGGGTCGCCGGTCACGGGGTCGCCGGTGGGCAGCACGACGGCCCGCACGTCGGCGGCGCTGTGGTAGGCGACCAGCATGCCGTCGGTGTCCTCGAACCCGGCGGCCAGCGGCGGCGGCAGCACGGCGCCGTCGAGCTTGCCGTCGCGGAGCCGGGCGGCGCGGGCGTCGTCGTCGGGGATGAACTCGATGGTGACCTTCTCGATGGCGGGCGGGTCGTTCCAGTACGAGGCGTTGGCGGTCAGCACCATCCGCTTCTCGCGGGTCCACGACTGCAGGCGGTACGGCCCGGTGCCGACCGCCTCCGGTGTGGCGACCGACTCGCTGGACACGATGCCGAGCACGAGCAGTTCGGGGAACGGCGCGTACGGCGCGGTCAGGTCGAAGCGCACGGTCGACGGGTTGAGCGCGGTGACGTCCTTGAGCATCGAGAACCGTTTCCGCACCGGCGATTTCCGCGCCGGGTCGAGCACCGCGCGGTAGGTGGCCACGACGTCCTCTGCTTCGAACGGTGTCCCGTCGGCGAACGTGACCTCGCCGCGGAGGCGGACCGTCCACGAGCGACCGTCGGCGGACGGCTCCGGCAGGTCGACCGCGAGCGCGGGCCGCAGCGCCAGGTTGGCCTCGTGCTCGACGAGCCCGTCGAACAGCTTCGCGGCGCCGTTCTCGGCGTACCCGGACAGCGGGTTCACGTCGGCGGGCTCGTCGGCGACGGCGATCACCATCGAGGTGCCGTCCGGGTCGCCGGAGGCCGGTGGCGCCGGGTCACCGGTGCAGGCGCCCACGAGCGCGGCCGCGAGCAACGGCACCAGGAGACGCGACTTGTGAGGCACGAGGCCCGACCCTAGCCGGGCGACATATCCTCGCGGGGAGGGATTACGCATTCTCGCTCCGGGAGGTCGGTTGCCGTGCGCGTCGCGTTGAGCCAGATCACGTCCTCGCCATCACCAACGGAGAACCTGGAGCTGGTGGCGGCCCAGGTGAAGGCCGCCGCGGCGGACGGGGCGTCGGTGGTCCTGTTCCCCGAGGCGACCATGGCGTGTTTCGGCACGTCACTGGGCCCGCTAGCGGAGCCACTGGACGGGCCGTGGGCGACGGCGGTGCGCGCGATCGCGGCCGAGCACGACGTGCTCGTGGTGGCGGGCATGTTCACTCCGTCACCGGACGGACGCGTGTTCAACACGTTGCTGGCGACCGATCGTGACCGGCACGTGGGCTACGACAAGATCCACCTGTACGACGCGTTCGGCTTCCAGGAGTCGCGGACCGTCGCGCCGGGTGACGATCTCGTCGTGCTCGGTGATCTCGGCGTGGCGACCTGTTACGACGTCCGGTTCCCCGGCGTGTTCACCGGGCTCGCGGACAAGGGCGCGTCGGTGGTGCTGCTCGGCGCGTCGTGGGGTGCGGGGCCGGGCAAGCGGGAGCAGTGGGAACTCCTGGTGCGGGCGCGGGCGCTGGACTCGACGTGCTGGGTGGTGGCGTGCGGGCAGGCGGACCCGGGTGCGCGGGCAGGGTCGCAGAAGGCGCCAACCGGGATCGGGTACAGCCTGGTCGCGGCGCCGGACGGGTCGGTGTTCGCGTCGCTGGGCGCGGACCCGGAGCTGCTGGTCGTGGACCTGGACCTGGACCGCGTCGCGAAGGTGCGCGAGACCATCCCGGTGCTGGCGAACCGCCGGATCTGACGGCCCGCTGCGATGAAGGGGTCCTTCATCACCTCGGGCGCACCGAAGGGGTCCTTCGTCACGTCCAGCGCACCGAAGGGGTCCTTCATCACGTGCGCGGGGTCGCGACGATGCGGGCGCCCCGGGACGGGACCAGCGTGATGTTGCGGGGTTTCGGGAACTCCTCGTGCGGGCTCGCCGCGCGGATGTCGTAGCGGGACAGGGCTTCCTTCAGCACCGCGACCGCTTCCTGCAGGGAGAAGCCCGCGCCGATGCAGCGGCGCACGCCGCCGCCGAATGGGATCCACGTGCCCGCCTCCGGGGTCCTGCCGAGGAAGCGGTCCGGGCGGAAGTCGTTTGGTACCTGGTGGACGTTCGCGTCCCGGTGGACCAGGGAGATGCTCGGCGCCACGATGGTGCCCGCGGGCAGGCGGTAGCCCGCGAGCTCGACCGGTTCGGTCAGCAGGCGGGCCACGTTCTGGATCACCGGGCGGCGGCGCATGGCCTCCTTCGCCACGGCTTCCAGGTACTCGTCGTCACCGTCGTCGGCCGCCTGCTGCGCGCGGCGCAGGAGGTCCGGGCGCCGCGACAGTTCGTGGAACGACCAGGCGAGGGCGGTCGCGGTGGTTTCGTGGCCTGCCAGCAGCAGGGTGATCATCTGGTCGCGCAGCTCGAGGTCGGACAGCTCGTCGCCTGCCGTGGTGAGCAGGCGGGACAGCACGTCGTCGCGTTCGGTCAGGTCACCCGCCGCGCGGCGGTCGGTGATCTCCGCGTACAGCAGGCGGTCGGCGGCGTGCAGGTTCTCCCAGTTGCGCCGCCAGACGCCGAACCGGCGCAGCCGCGGGTAGCTCCAGCCGAGCACGGTGAGCGGGCCGATGTCGGAGATGCGGCGCAGCCGGGGCCGCAGCTCGGCGAGGCGCGGGCCCTCGGCCATGCCGAACACGACACGCAGGATGATCTCCAGCGTCACCGCGTTCATGCGTGGGTGCACGGCGAACGGGGTGCCGACCGGCCAGCGCTCGACGAACGCGGCGGCCAGGTCGGTCATGAGGTCGCGGTAGCCGCGCAGTGCGGCGCCGTTGAACGCGGGCATCAGGAGCTTGCGGGCACGCAGGTGCTCGCCCTCGTCGGTGGTGAGCAGCGAGTGCCTGCCCATGACCGGTGCCAGCAGCCCGTTGCCCTCACCGGCGTGGAAGATCGTCGGCGCGCCCGCGAAGACCTGGCGGATGTGCTCGGGGCGGCTCAGCGTGACGATGGTCCGGTTGGCCGCGACCCGGGTGGTGAACAGCTCGCCGTAGCGGCGGCGCCAGCGCGCGTGGATCTGGCGGCGGAAGGCGACGAACAGGATCGTCTGCACGAGCCGCGGCAGGTTCGATCCGGGTGGCAGGGCGGTTCCCGGTGGTGCCTCGACCGTGGCCATGTCCAGTTTTATACGCGCGTATAGATACGCTCACAAGTACGATCAGCCGGTGGGCCATCGCGAACAGCTGCTCGCCGCGGCGCGGCAACTGCTGGAGGACAAGGGATACGCGCACATCACCGCGCGCGACCTCGTCGCCGCGTCTGGCACGAACCTGGCCTCGATCGGCTACCACTTCGGTTCGAAGGCGGGGCTGCTGAACGCGGCGCTGGGGCAGATGTTCGAGGAGTGGGCGCGTCAGCTCGCGGAGATCGCGCTCGCGGAACCGGCCGCGTCACCGATCGAGCGCGCGCACCGGACGTGGGCCGCGTTCCTGGACGACGTCGGCGGGCGCCGGGCGGTCCTGCTGTCGTTCGTGGAGGCGATGGCGCAGGCCGACCGTTCTCCCGAGCTGCGCGAGCAGCTGGCCGGGACGTACCGGAACGTGCGGGCGCGGGCGAGCGGCATCGTGGCCGACGCGCTGGCGACCACGCCGGACGACCCGCGCTGCACCGCGGTGGCGAGCTGGATCATGGCGGTGTGCGACGGGTTGGCGATGCAGTGGTTGCTCGACCCGGCCGCCGCGCCGCGGGGCGAGGACCTGTTGAGCGGGTTGACGGCCTTACGCGCGCTGTCGGGTTGAGGCCGGGGCGGCCGCCGGCCCCCGATCACCAGCCTAGGGGCCGGGACCGACGATCCCGGGTCGTCGCCCCGGTTCCTGTGGACAACCGTTCGCGCTGTGGACAACCCCGGCTCGCGCGGCCGCGCGTGTCGGTGCCCCGTGAGAGGCTGGAACCCGGGGCCGGAGGCCGGCCCCCGGGTTCGGTCAGCGCAGGTCCAGCCCCAGGTCGAGCGCGGCCGCCGAGTGCGTCAGCGCACCGACCGACAGGTAGTCGACACCGGTGTCCGCGTAGACGCGGGCGTCCGCGATCTTGAGGCCGCCCGACACCTCCAGCTTCGTCACCGCGCCAAGGTCGGCGACCCGACGGACCGCCGTGGCGCAGTCTTCCGGCGTGAAGTTGTCCAGCAGCACCAGTTCCGCCTTCTCGGCGAGGGCCTCGTCGAGCTGGTCGAGGCTGTCGACCTCCACCTCGCACGGCAGGTCCGGCGCCCGGTCGCGGGCCGCGCGCAGCGCAGCGGCCACCGAGCCCGCCGCGGCGACGTGGTTGTCCTTGATGAGGACCGCGTCGCCGAGGCCGAGGCGGTGGTTGACGCCGCCGCCGCAGCGGACCGCGTACTTCTCCAGCAGGCGCAGGCCCGGCAGCGTCTTGCGGGAGTCGCGGATCGCGACCCCGGTGCCCGCGACCGCCTCGACCCACTCGGCCGTCGCCGTCGCCACGCCGGACAGGTGGCACAACAGGTTCAGCGCGGTGCGTTCCGCCGTGAGCAGCGCGCGGACCGGGGCACGCACCACCAGCACGTCGTCGCCCGGCCGCACCCGGGCGCCGTCCGCCATGGTGGACAGCACCTCGTAGTCGCCGATCACCTCGTCGAACACGGCCCGTACCGCGGGGAGCCCGGCCACGACGCCGAACGCGCGCGGGGCGATCGTCGCCGTCGCGACCGCGTCCTCGGGGACCGTCGCCGCCGTCGTCGCGTCCGGGCCGTAGCGCAGGTCCTCCGCCAGCGCGGTCTTCACCACGCGGTCGAGGTCGTCCTCGTCGATCATGCCGCTCCCCTCGCCATCGCCGGTTCCGCGATCATCGGCTGGCCCGACGGCGTCAGGCGCACCGTCAGGCTGCGCGCCCATTCCGTTGTGGTGGCCGGGAAATCGTCACGCACGTGGCAGCCGCGGGACTCCTCGCGGGCGGCGGCCGCCGCGATCAGCGCCCTGGCCGTCAGCGTCAGCGCCGCGTCCTCCACCAGCTCGCGGGTCGACAGTGGACGGTCCACAGCGGACACGTCCAGCACCGAGCCGACCACCGCCAGCCCCTCCGCGTCCCGGCCGATCGCGGCGTAGCGGCTCATCACCCGCTGCAGCGTGTCGCGGTCGGCGACGGGCACGGTCGGCACCGGCTGGCACGCCGCCAGCCGCCGCTCGGACGGCACGCCCAGAGCGAGGTCCGCCGCGACGGACTCCGCCGCCCGGGTGCCGACGACCAGACCTTCCAGCAAGCTGTTGGACGCCAGCCGGTTCGCGCCGTGCAGACCGGTCCGCGCCACCTCCCCGGCCGCGTACAGACCGGCCACCGCCGTCCGGCCGTCCACAGTGGTCACCACGCCGCCGCACGAGAAGTGCGCGGCCGGGGCCACCGGGATCGGCGCCACCGACGGGTCGACACCCACCGTGAGGCACGCCGCCAGCACGGTCGGGAACCGGCGCCGGAACTCCGCCGCGGTCAGGTGTGTCGTGTCCAGGTACACGTGGTCGTCGCCGAGCGCGGCCATGCGCCGGGTGATCGCCGCGGACACCACGTCGCGCGGCGCCAGGTCCTCCTGCGGGTGCACCCCGGCCATCACGCGGTCGCCGCGCGCGTCGACCAGCACCGCGCCCTCGCCGCGCACGGCCTCGGTCACGAGCGGGCAGCGTCCCCGCGCGCCGGAACCGGTGTACAGCACGGTCGGGTGGAACTGCACGAACTCCAGGTCCGCCACGGGCGCGCCGGACCGCAGCGCGAGCGCGATGCCGTCCGCGGTGGCGACGGACGGGTTCGACGTGGCCTGGTAGAGCTGGCCCAGCCCGCCGGTCGCGAGCAGCACCGCCGGTGCCACGAGGATTCCCGGCACACCGTTCGCGTCGAGCACGAGCAGCCCGGTGACCTCGCCTGCCGGGGTGCGCAGCGTGTCGACCGCCGTGTGGTGCTCCAGCATCGGCACGCGCCCGTCCCGCGAGGCGGTGACCAGTGCCCGCTCGACCTCCGCACCGGTCGCGTCGCCGCCCGCGTGCACCACGCGGAACGCGGTGTGCCCGCCCTCGCGGGTCCTGGCGAGCCGGTCACCGTCGGGGACGTCACGGTCGAACTCCGCGCCCAGCGCCTGGAGCCTGCGCACCGCGGCGGGACCGGCGCCGATGATCCGCGACGTGGCCACCGGGTCGCACAGGCCGACACCGGCGACGAGCGTGTCGTCGACGTGCCGCGCGACCGAGTCGGCCTCGATGTCGCCGAGCACGACCGCGACGCCGCCCTGCGCCCAGCGGGTGTTGCCGCCGTCGGCCGCGTCCTTGGTGACGACGAGGACGTTCAGGCCCAGCTCACGGGCACGCAGCGCGGCGGTCAGCCCGGCCACCCCGGTGCCGACGACCACCAGGTCGGCGCGCGCCTCCCAGCACGGGCTGGTCACTCGCCACCGCCGGGCTTGCCGATCTCGATCATCCGCTGCACGGCACCCCGCGCGCGGGCCGCGGTCTCCACGTCCACGTGCACCTCGTCCTTGTTCTCGCGCAGCGCGCGGAGCAGGGCCGCCGGGGTGATCATCTTCATGTACCGGCAGGAGGCGCGGTCGTTCACCGCGCTGAACTCGATCTCCGGGGCGGCGCGGCGCAGCTGGTGCAGCATGCCGATCTCGGTCGCCACGAGCACGGACTTCGCCGAGGTGGCGCGGGCCTGCGTGACCATGTCGCCGGTCGAGAGGATCTTGACCTGCGCGCTCGGCACGATGCCCTCGCCCGCGAGGTAGAGCGCCGAGGTGGCGCACCCGCACTCGGGGTGGATGAACAGGTCCGCGTCGGGGTTCGCGGCGGCGCGCTCGGCCAGCTCGGGGCCGTTGATGCCGGCGTGGACGTGGCACTCGCCCGCCCAGATGTGCAGGTTGTCGCGGCCGGTCTCGCGCTTGACGTGCGCGCCGAGGAACTGGTCCGGCAGGAACAGGACCTCCTGGTCGGCGGGGATCGAGCGGACCACGTCGACGGCGTTGGAGGACGTGCAGCAGATGTCGGTCTCGGCCTTCACGTCCGCGGTCGTGTTCACGTACGACACGACGACCGCGCCCGGGTGCTCGGCCTTCCATTCCCGCAGCTGGTCGGCGGTGATGGAGTCGGCGAGGGAGCAGCCCGCGCGCGCGTCCGGGATGAGGACGGTCTTCTCGGGCGCCAGGATCTTCGCGGTCTCGGCCATGAAGTGCACGCCACAGAAGATGATCGTGGACGCGTCGCTGGCGGCCGCTATGCGGCTCAGTGCGAGCGAGTCGCCGGTGTGGTCGGCGATGTCCTGGATCTCCGGCAGCTGGTAGTTGTGCGCGAGCAGCACGGCGTCGCGTTCCTTCGCGAGCCTGCGCACCTCGTCGCGCCACGCCGAGTCGGGGTCGACCCCGGTGTATGGCGTGAGATCTTCCTCGAGCGTTGCGGCCACTGGTCCCTCCCTGGGCTACGGTCCGCCTGTCCGTTTCCTCTCCAGAGGTTTTCGCCTTAGGATCGAAAACATGCCCGATGTTACCACCGCGTTGCCGGTGGCCGACCACGAAGTACTGGCCGCGGTGCTCCAAGTGCGAGCGGGATCACTCCAGGTCCTGCTCTGGGAACGCGCTCAGGAACCACACGCGCACCGCTGGTCACTGCCGGGCGGACGGCTCGGCGCGACCGAGGACGTGGAGTCGTCGATCCGCCGCCAGCTCGAGGAGAAGGTCGACGTCCGGCAGTTGTCGCACGTCGAGCAACTCGCGGTGTTCAGCGCCCCGGAACGGGTGCCCGGCGAGCGGGTGGTCGCGTCGGCGTTCCTCGGGCTGGTGCCCTCCGACGTCGACCCGGCGCTGCCGCCGGACACGGCGTGGCATCCGGTCGATGCGCTCCCCCGCACCGCGTTCGACCACGAGTCCATCGTCCGTCGAGCGCGGGACCGGCTGCGGGCGAAGCTCTCGTACACGAACCTCGGGTTCGCACTCGCGCCGCCGACGTTCACGATCTCCGCGCTGCGGTCGCTGTACTCGGCGGCCCTCGGGTACAAGGTGTCGGCGACGAACCTGCAGCGGGTGCTGTCGCGCCGCGGTCTGCTCGAGCCGACCGGTGACACCGCGCCACCGGGAAAGGCGGGCGGTCGCCCGGCCGCGCTGTTCCGGTTCACCCAGCGGGGCATCGAAGTCACCGACCCCTTCGCGGTGCTCCGTCCGCCGAACCAAGCGAGAGGTGGCGCGGCGACCTAACCTTGGGTTCGTGCCCACGGGTCCGAAGCCATCGCCACCGACGCCGCTGCCGCTGTTCCCGCTGCAGACGGTGCTACTGCCCGGGGTGACACTGCCGCTGCACATCTTCGAGCCGCGCTACCGGCAGCTGACCGTCGACCTGATGACCGGTGCGGTACCGGAGAAGCGGTTCGGCGTGGTCGCGCTCGCGCCGTCGGCCGGGGTCGAGGTGACATCACTCGAACAGTTGAAACCGATCGGGTGCGCGGCGATCCTGCGCCAGGCGGCCCGGCTGCCGGACGGCCGCTTCGACGTCGTGACGCTCGGCGAGCACCGGTTCCGGCTGCTGTCGGTGGACCCGGAAGCGGCGCCGTACCTGATGGGCACGGTGGAGTGGCTGCCGGACGCACCGGCGATGATCCCCGGACGGCGCGCGGCCGACGACACGATCGACGCGCTGATCGAGTCGGCGCGGACGGCGTACCGGCGCTACTGCCGCGCGGCGTGGCAACAGGGCGACTGGACCGAGCCCGACGCGGACGTCGAGATGTCGGCGCTCGCACACCTGCTCGCCACGGACTGCCTGCTGCCACTGGAGGACCGGCAGCGCATCCTGGAGGAGACCCGGCCGCTGCACCGGCTGCGCCTGGTGACCCGGCTGCTGAACCGGGAGGCGGGCATCCTCGCCACGCTGCACGCGATCCCCGCTCCCCCGGCGGATCTGCGGCAGCAGGCGATCGAGAACTGACCCGCCTTCACGGCCGCGAAAGCGCGAGGAAAGCACGCTCCCGAGACTGCTTTCCATGGGAGAGACGTCATTCGCGCCGCAGGCGTTGCGGCGCATCGTCCGGCACATCGACGAGATGGCGTCGGGGCCGTACGCGCACGACGCGGCGACCGCGATGCGGCTCGACGTGCTGCGGCGGCGGGCGGCGGTTCGCGTCGAGGCCGCGGCGAGCGAACTCGCGGCGGCCGCCGAGGACCGGGCCGCGCCGTACGAGCTGCGGGCGCTCGCACGCGCGGTACGGGCAGGCCACGCGACGTGGGAGCAGTGCGTGACGGGGGCGGCCGACGACCTCCCCGAAGTCCGGGCGTGGCACGGGACGACCGGCCGCCAAGGCGAGGCACACGACGACGATGACGACTACATGGACCAGTCCCCGTTGCGGCGCGACTGACCAGGGGGAGAGAAGATGGCCGACGGCTTCGACGAACACCGGGACAAACTGGCGAATTTCGAGGATGACCTGGTCGACCTGTGTTACGACATCATCGACGCCAGCTACGACACCGGTAACGCCTACACCGCGACGTTGCCGGACGTGCTCACCGGGAAGTACGCCGCACCCGCGGACTACATCCAGCAAGTCCAGCAGGCGAACCCGACTCCGACACCGAGCGACTTCGACACCGAAGAGTTCAACCACGCGACCTTCCGCGACGACATCTCCGACCTCGCCCAGGTCGAGCTGCCGATCTTCCTGGACGGCGGCGCGGATCCGGCCCAGTTCGACGAGGTCGTCGCGCGGCTCGGCCGGGCGTCCCAGCAGCTCGACCTGGCCAGCGGTTACACCGGCCTCGAGGAACTGATCCTGCAGATCGAGAAATGGGAAGGCGACGCCGCGTACAACTTCCAGCGCAGCATCCTCCCGAGTTTCGGCATCTCGATCGTGCACCAGCTCGTCTTCATCGACGACCTCGTCGCGGCCGCGCTGTGCATCCGGGAGGTGATCCAGCGAACCCGGGCGGACGCGCTCGGGCTCGCGGAGGACCTGCTCAAGAAGATCGACCCGACCGTCGACACCAAGTTCGGCCTGGAATCGTTGTTGTGGGTCGCGGCCGCGATCGCAGGCGGTATCGCGGCCTTCGGCGCGGCGGGTCTGACGACCGCCGTGACGGTGGCGACCCGCGTCAGCTACTCGATCACCACCGCGTCCAGCGCACTGGGGAACGTCCAGAAGCTCAGTGGCGGA
The DNA here is from genome assembly GCF_014203735.1 of Actinophytocola algeriensis. Taxonomy (GTDB): domain Bacteria; phylum Actinomycetota; class Actinomycetes; order Mycobacteriales; family Pseudonocardiaceae; genus Actinophytocola; species Actinophytocola algeriensis. The sequence continues at coordinate 189,834 of NZ_JACHJQ010000007.1, forward strand.
GAGGCGGGTGACCGCACCATCGACGGCTCCACCGCCTACGAGTTCATCCCGTCGTGCCTCGACCAGATCCAGAACGTCCTCAAGGCGGGCACCGCCGAGGCGGAGGCCGTCATGGCGGCCCTGAAGTCGGACCTGTCCGGCGACGGGCCCGACCTGATGTGCATCAGCAAGCCGAAGGTCATCGACGCCAAAGAGTCGATCATGGGGAACGCGGAGAACGAGGACTTCGCCCTGCTCGACGCGGAGAGCAAGGGCCAGGACTTCGTCGTGGACGCCATCGCGGACCTCCGGTACGCCGGGATCGTCACCCTGCCGACGATGGCGTACTACTTCGACAAGGCGTACGGCGAGGTGGCGAACCTCGGCTACCCGTTCGACGCGGGGATGGGGTCGGCCACGGTGGTCAGCGGCATCACGAGCCAGGTGGACGCGGCGATCGAGGCGCTGGCCACCGCCTTCCAGGACACCCGCGACTACCTGTACAACGCGGGCGTCGCCCTCAAGGACATCGCCGACACCTACTTCGAGGCCGAGTCGGACCACGAGGCGATGATGAACAACTTCAGCGCCCAGTTGGCGGAGTACGAGGACGGCGGCGCGCTCCCGGCGTACGCCCCGCAGGCCCCGAGCCCGAGCACGGATCGCTGAGCGCCGGTGCCACGAACGCAGCTACCGGCCCGCGCACCACTCGGCAGGCCGCGCGTTCGGCCTCGGTCAGTGCGCAGTCCGTGACGGCCGCGCCGAACGAGCGTCAGCCCAGGCGGCGGCCCAGGTCGTCCATGCCGTTCATGGCGGCGCACACGCCGTAGACCAGGGCCGTCGCCAGCGGCCAGAGCAGGATGGCCCACGCCGACTCGATCGCGGGCGGCACCGACACGATGTCCAGCGGCTTGACCGACGAGGGCGCGGGCCAGCGGCCGTCCGCCCACGCCTTGCCGACCGACATCGCGAGCCAGCCGCCCAGCGCACCACCCGCGGTGGCCGCCAGCATGACCACCGGGCCGCGGCGTTCCCGCAGGTACCAGACGGCGACCGCGGCCACGACGCCCGCCGCGAAGCACAGCAGCATGAAGATCACGAGCGCGTCGAAGCGGTGGTAGCTCTCGTCGGTCAGGTTCGCCGGCCTGCCGTCCTGCGTGATGACCTTCCGCTGCGGCGGCGCGAGCCGCGACCACAGCCAGCCGACGGCGAGGCCGAGCAGCGCGACCGTGGACAGCACGCTCACCGCGGGCAGCAGGTCACGCTTGATCACGACCCGCGGCACGGGCGGGCGCCACGCGTACTCGGGCGGCGGGTAGATCGGGTACTCGGGCCCCCGGTGCGGCGCTGCCTGCTCCCCGACCGGTTGTTCCGCCACGCCGACCTCCCGCTAGACCTTCCCGAGCCGGTACGGCCCGTAGCGAAAAGACTAGTACCCAGCGTCTACCGAAGAACGCTCACCGTGTCGGCTGCAGCGTGCCGACCACCCGGATGGCGTCACCTGCACGACCATGCGCCGCGCGCACTCCGGGCAGAACCGCGGCGGGTCGAGGGCCGCCTGGGCTCCCGAACACCGCGGGTGATCACCCTCGTCCGCGGGCAGGCCGCAGTGAACACAGAACATCGGCATCAGTGGTTCACTCCGCAAGCTCCACTCAGCACCACCGGTTCACTCCGCAAGCTCCACTCAGCACCACCGGTTCACTCCGCAAGCTCCGTTCAGCACCACCGGTTCACTCCGCAAGCTCCACTCACAAGTGCTCGCTCAGCGCCTTCACCGGCATCTTCAGGTCCGCCAGCATGTCCAGGTCCTGCTGCGCGGGGCGACCGAGGTTGGTCAGGTAGTTGCCGACGATGATCGCGTTGATGCCGCCCAGCATGCCCTGCTCGGCGCCGAGGTCACCGAGGGTGAGCTCACGGCCGCCGGCGAACCGCAGGATCGTGCGCGGCAGCGCGAGGCGGAACGCGGCGATGGTGCGCAGCGCGTCCTTGCCCTCGACGATCTCGTAGTTCTCGTACGGGGTGCCCGGCTGCGGGATCAGGAAGTTCATCGGCACCTCGTGCGGGTCCAGCTCACCCAGCTGGGCGGCGAACTCGGCACGCTGCTCGATGGTCTCCCCCATGCCGATGATGCCGCCGCAGCACACCTCCATGCCCGCCGCGTGGACCATCTTCAGCGTCTCCCAGCGCTCCTCCCACGAGTGCGTGGTGACGACGTTCGGGAAGTGCGAGCGGGCGGTCTCGAGGTTGTGGTTGTAGCGGTGCACACCCATCTCGACCAGCTCGTCGACCTGGGCCTGCGTGAGCATGCCCAGTGAGCAGGCGATCTGGATGTCGTTGCCGTCCTCGCGGATGGCCTTGATGCCGTCCCGCACCTGTGACAGCAGGCGCTTGTCCGGGCCGCGCACGGCGGCGACGATGCAGAACTCGCTGGCACCGGTCTCCACGGTCTCCCGCGCGGCCTTGACCAGGCCGGGGATGTCCAGCCACGCCGAGCGCACCGGGGACGGGAACTGGCCGGACTGCGAGCAGAAGTGGCAGTCCTCGGGGCAGCCGCCGGTCTTGAGGCTCACGATGCCCTCGACCTCGACCTCGGGACCGCACCAGCGCATCCGCACCTCGTGTGCGAGGGCGAGCAGCTCGGGAATGCGGTCGTCGTCGATCCTGAGGATCTCGAGGAGCTGCTCCTCATCGAGGCCGGTACCGCGTTCGAGGACCTGCTCCCGGGCGGCGGCGATGGGGTCGGTCACCGACTCGGTCCCGGTCCGTTCGGCAGCTGCGGTCACGGTGCCTCCATGTTCGTCGTCAGGCGCGTTGATCCGCTTCAGTCTGCCCCACGACTCCGGCCATCGGACGCGATGTATGTCACGCGCGCGAGTGACCCCTCAGGCGGCGTGCTCGGCCGCGAACCCGCTGGCGTCGAACTCGCCACCCAGTGACGGGCCGAGCGAGCGGATCGCCATGGCGAGGAACTTCGGCCTGGTCAGCGCGCCCGCCCCGGCGGGGACGGCGCCGACGAGCGGTGCGTCGGCGGCGGCCGGGATGTCGTCGAGGTTGCAGCGTGCCGCGAGGTCCGGATCGGCGGGCCAGGAGCCCACCACGACCCCGGCGCACTCGATGCCCCGGCGTCGCAGCGCCTCGGCGGTCAGAGCCGTCTCGTTGAGGGTCCCGAGCCCGGCGTTCGCGACGATCAGCACCGGCGCGGCCGCGGACCAGGCGACGTCGGCAAGAGTGCCGCCCTGGTCGTCCATGCGGACCAGGAGCCCGCCCGCACCCTCCACCAGCACCAGGTCGTGGCCGCGGGACAGCTCGACGGCGGCCGCGGCGGCCTGCTTGGGGGTGACGGGCATGATCCCGGCGCGGCGGGCGGCCGTCGCGGGGGCGAGCGGATCGGGAAAGCGGGCCAGCTCCCAGGTGGTGACGTCGGGGCCGGCGAGGCGCGTGACCTCGTCGACGTCTCCCGGCTCCCCTGGCTCAAGTCCGGTCTGCGCCGGTTTCAGCACCGCCACGCTGCGCCGTTTCGAGAGCGCGAGCGCGGCCACGGCCGCCGTCACGACCGTCTTCCCGACTCCGGTACCGGTTCCCGTGAGCACCATGAAACTCACGAGGCGTCAGGCTAGACCCCCGCGGTCTCGTCGATCTCAACCGCCCTGTCGATAGGGTCGCCGCATGGGCTGGCAGTACGCCCTCACGGTGCACGACGAGCCGTGGGGCCATGGCGACGGGATCGACGGCCTGTTCGAGGGCGTCGGCGAGGTGGTGTTGCGGCGGCTGGCCGTGCGCGGGGCGGTGGCCGGGCGGCTCGTCGACGTCGGCACCCGCAAGACGCGCCGCCAGGACGCGCGGCTGACGCTGCTGCTGCCGTCGGGCGAACCGGCGGGAACGTACGACCTGACCGGCTTCCTGCCGACCGCGGTGCGGATGTCGCCGGGCACACCCGGCCTGGTGGACCTGACCATACGTGCGTATCGCGACGTCCGGGAAGGCGCCGAGGCCGTGTGGGAACTGGTGCGGACGGGACGGCTGGACCGGCCGGGACTGTGGCGCTCGTACGGTCGGCGGGCGTGGCTGTCGGTGGCGCTCAACCGCCGGGTTCGCGGGCAGGCAGACGTGCTGGACGGCCGCGATGTCGTGGACGTCGACGCGTTCTACTGCGCACTGGGCGAGGCCGTGAACGGGCCGGGCGGGTACTACGGGTGGAACCTGGACGCGATGGCGGACTGTCTGCGCGGCGGTTTCGGCGCGACGCCGCCGTTCACGTTGCGGTGGCAGGACTCGTCGGTGGCGCGACAGCGACTGCCGGAGTTCGAGACGGTGCTGACGATCCTCCGCGAAGGCGGCGTCGACGTGCGGCTTTCGTAGCGCGGTTGGCCTCCGGCCCCCGGTTGCCAGCCTACGGGAGGGCACCGACGAGGGGCGGACGCGCGGGCGGAGTTGTCCACAGCCGATCGTGTTGTCCACAGGAACGGCTCCACGGCCCGGTCCCTGTCGGTCCTGTGCCGTAGCGTGGTTCGAGGGGGCCGGAGGCCACGCCGGTCCGGCACATCCGGTCATGCCGCGGGAGAAAGTGCACGTCGCCGTGACCGGCGGTCCGGCCACCAGCTTCGGCATCGTGGCGGAGCCGCTGGACGATGACCGGGTCCGGTTGCCGAGGGCGACAGGTGCTCCTGGCCAGGTTCGTCCACGCCGCGTTTCCGGCGCGGCACACTAGCCCGCGCGCGCCGCGGCCAGCACGCCGTCCGTGATCCGCGCCAGGTCGTCCGGTTCCGTGACATACGGCGGCATCGTGTAGATCAGGTCCCGGAACGGGCGCAGCCACACGCCTTCCGCCACCACCGCCGCCGTCGCCGCGGCCATGTCCACCTCGTGGTCCAGCTGCACCACGCCGATCGCGCCGAGCACCCGCACGTCCCGCACCCCCGGCAGCGACCGCGCCGGCGCGAGTCCTTCCGCGAGGCCCTTCTCGATACGCGTGACCTGCCCCTGCCAGTCCTGCGACACCAGCAGGTCGATCGACGCGTTCGCCACCGCCGAGGACAGCGGGTTGCCCATGAACGTCGGGCCGTGGGCCAGGACCGGGACCTCGCCGCGCGAGATGCCCTCCGCCACCGCGGGCGTGCACAAGGTCGCGCCCATCGACAGGTAGCCGCCGGTCAGCGCCTTGCCGACGCACATCACGTCCGGCGCCACCGAAGCCTGGTCCGCCGCGAACAGCGTGCCCGTGCGGCCGAAGCCGGTCGCGATCTCGTCGAAGATCAGCAGCACGTCGTACGCCAGGGTCAGCTCACGCAGCACGTGCAGGTAGCGCGGGTCGTGGAACCGCATGCCGCCCGCGCCCTGCACGACCGGCTCCACGATCACCGCGGCCAGTTCGTCCGCATGGGACTCCAGCAACGAAGACAGGTGTGCCACGTAGTCGTGCTCGAACGCGGCGGGCGGCGCGTCCGCGAACACCTGCGGTGGCAGCACACCCCGCCACAGGCTGTGCATCCCGCCGTCCGGGTCGCACACGCTCATCGGCTGGAACGTGTCGCCGTGGTACCCGCCGCGCCACGTCATCAGCCGCCGCTTCTCCGGCCTGCCGAGCGACCGCCAGTACTGCAGCGCCATCTTCACCGCCACCTCGACGGACACCGAACCGGAGTCGCACAGGAACACGTGCTCCAGCTCACCGGGCGTGATCTCCGCCAGCTTCGTGGCCAGCCGCACCGCCGGTTCGTGCGTGAGGCCGCCGAACATGACGTGGCTCATCCGGCCCGCCTGGTCCGCCAAAGCCCCGTCCAGCACGGGGTTCCGGTACCCGTGGATCGCCGCCCACCACGACGACATGCCGTCGACCAGCTCCCGCCCGTCCGCGAGCCGCAGCCGCACCCCGGATGCCGACTCGACCACCAACGGGTCGACCAGCCCCGGCATCGGGCCGTACGGGTGCCAGACGTGCGCGCGGTCGAGGGCGACGAGATCGGTGGTCACGCCTGGAGGCTAGTGCTATGTCCACCGACGTTTGCCGGGTCCTCCGGCGGGTCCGGCCAAGCCGACGGTGATCGCCGTACCGGGACGGGGCTGGTGTGCCGTGAAAGGCGCGTTCGGGACATCGCCGGTGTTGTGAAAGGCGCGTTGAGGGCGTTGAGCGCTCTGAAAGCGCCTTTCACAGCATGGCCAATGCCGTGAAAGCGCCTTTCACAGCACAACGGGACGTCGCGAGGGTGCGGGAGACGCCGGGGGCGCCGGGGGGCGCAAGCCCCACACCACACCCGAGGCTGCCTGCCATCCCAGAGACCTGCCCCTCCGGCGAGGAGCCGCCGGAGGCAAACCCGCCCGGCGAGAACATCCGGCGAGGGCAAACCAGGTCGCCGGGTCGCCGCCTAGACCACCTGGAGCACGATCTTTCCTTGGGCGCGGCCGGTTTCGCCGCGTTCGTGCGCCTTGGCGGCGTCCCGCAGGGGGAACACGGAGTCGATCGCGACCGTGAGCTGTCCCTTCTCGACGAGGTCGACGAGCGCGAGCAGGCCGGCGTGGTCGGGTTCGACGAGGAGGAAGTCGTCGCCGGGGGTGAGCGCGATGTAGGTGCCGCCGGGGCGGAGGAGCGGGCGTGAGCGGGCGCTGTAGTCGCCGCCGATGGTGTCGAGGACGACGTCCAGGTCACCGGTCGCGGTGGTGAAGTCGGTGGTCCGGTAGTCGATCAGCTCGTCCGCCCCGAGTCCCGTGAGGAAGTCGTGCTTGGCCGCGCCTGCCGTGCCGACGACGTGCGCGCCGCGTGCCTTGGCGATCTGCACGGCGAGGTGACCCACCCCGCCCGCGGCCGCGTGGATGAGCACCCGCTGTCCTGCCCTGACGTTCGCGAAGTCCACAAGGGACTGCCAGGCGGTGAGCCCGGCGAGCGGCAGCCCCGCGGCGGTGACGTGGTCAAGGCCGGCGGGCTTGCGCGCGAAGTGCCGCGGCGGCGCCACGACGTACTCGGCGTAGGCGCCGGGTGGTGTGGGGAACAACGGCATGCCGAAGACCTCGTCGCCCGGCGCGTACATCCGCACGCCGGGACCGACGGCTTCGACGACGCCGGAGACGTCGTAGCCGGGGACGAACGGGCCGGGCCGGCCGAGGGTGGCGCCGCGGGCGCGTGCTTTCCAGTCGGTGGGGTTGACGCCCGCCGCGTGGACTTTGACGAGGATCTCGACAGGCCCGGGCTCCGGCCGGTCCAGTTCGATCTCCTCGAGGACGTCGGGGCCGCCCGCGCGCTGGGCCATGATCGCTCGCATGCGGTCCATCCTGTCCCGGGCGCGGCGCATCGGCCAGTGGCCCGGAGGCCACGGTGTGACAAGATCGGGCCATGCACCGGGTGGCGGTCCTCGCACTCGACGGGGTGATCCCGTTCGAGCTGAGCATTCCGTCGCGGATCTTCTGCTCCGCGACCACCGACGACGGCGCGCCGCTCTACGAGGTGGTGACGTGCACGGTCGACGGTGGCCCGGTGCGCACGGCGGCCGACTTCTCGATCTCGGTCGCCAACGACGCGTCGGTACTGGCGACGGCCGACACGGTGGTGATCCCGTCACCGACGTGGACCGGGTCGCTGTCGCCCGAGGCCGCGACGGCACTGGCATCGGTGCGGCCGGGAACGCGCATGGTGTCGATCTGTCTTGGCGCCTACGTACTCGCGGCGGCGGGACTGCTGAACGACCGCCCAGCGACGACACACTGGATGCACTCCGAGGAGTTCCAGGCGCGGTTCCCGCGCGTTCGGGTGAACGAGGACGTGCTGTTCGTCGACGACGGGGACGTGCTGACGTCTGCGGGTGCGGCGGCGGGCGTGGACCTGTGCCTGCACCTGGTGCGCCGCGACCACGGCAGCGCGGTGGCGAACGTGGTCGCGCGCCGGTGCGTGGTACCCCCGTGGCGGGACGGCGGGCAGGCGCAGTACGTGTCCCGCCCGGTACAGGAACCGGCGACGGCGACGACCGCATCGGCCCGGGAGTGGGCGCTGACGCGGCTGTCGGCGGTGGTGGGGCTGGACGAGTGGGCGGCGCGGGCGGGGATGAGCAGGCGGACGTTCACGCGCCGCTTCCGCGACGAGGTCGGGCTGAGCCCCGGGCAGTGGCTGACGCGGCAGCGGGTCGAACTGGCACGGGACCTGCTGGAGACGACCGAGCTGCCGGTCGACGCGGTGGCCGAGCAGGCGGGATTCGGTACGGCCGCGGCGATGCGCCACCACCTGCGGACCGCGGTGGGCACGTCCCCGCTGAGTTACCGGCGCACGTTCCACGCGAGCTGAGCCGGTGGAGCCGGCACTGGAAGTCGCTGTAGGAGAGTCACCTGTGCCCGGGTTGGCCTCCGGCCCCCGGTTTCCAGCCTACGGCAGGGGACCGACAGTGGGCGGTCGCTAAGGGTCGGTTGTCCACAGGGCCGTTGGTAGTCCACAGGTTCGCCGCCTGCGGCCACGTTTTGTCGGTGGTGTCCGGTAGCGTGGTTCGAGGGGGCCGGAGGCCACGCCGGTGTTACGACACGACCAGGATCGGTGTTACGGCAGGATCAGGATCGCGTCGCCCACGGGGCGTTCGCCCGCGGCGTCCGATGGTTTGTTGATCACCTGGTTGTTGGTGACCATCGTGGTGGAGCCGCCGCCGTCGAGGTTGATCGCGTCGTGCATGCCCAGTGCTTGTGCCACTGCCGCGCTTTCCGCTATCGACAGGCCGAGGCTTGCCGTGCTGCGGCCGTCGATCGTGGCGAGCAGGATGCGGCCCCGGCTGTCGACGCCCGCGATCGTGCGCGGGTTTCGCTTCTGAACCCAGCCGTAGTAGAAGCTCGGGTCGTTCGGGCGCACCATGCCGTCCGTCGCCGGGGTGGCGTGTCGCCTGCCGTCGCGGACCAGTTCCGGACCGCCGTTCAGCACGTAGTCGCCGGTGCGGCCGCGCAGCTTGCTCGTGATGGTCACCTTGGGGCCGAGGGTCCGTAGCTCGTCGGCTGTCGCGCCGGTGGCCTGCAGTGAGCGGGCGCCCGCAGGCAGTGGGCCGCCCCTCGGTTCGCGGACCGTCGTGGCCCGGTTCTTCTTGTCCACCAGTACTTCCACGCCCGGGCCCGCCGGGGTGTTCGTGCCGTAGCCGTTGGTGAACAGGACCAGCTCGTCCTGGTCGGTGCACGTCGTGTCGTGGAGCGGGCGGTTCGTGGGCTGGTCGCCGGTGCCGCCGCAGTTGCGGATCAGGCCCGGCACGCGGTTGACACCGTCCAGCACCAGCGTCCGATGTCCACTTCGGACGGTTCCGGTCCAGGTGTGGCGTGCCACGTCCGCGTGCCGGCCGTCGGCGGAGAATACGAAGGCGGGGCGGCCGTTGGTGGCCTCGCTCAGCAGCCGGTCGCCGTACACGCCGACGCCTGCCGGGTCGCCGGGAGCGCCCGCGGCCGGGTCCAGCACGAAGAAGCCCGCGTTCACGGCGGCCGTCGCACCCTTGGCCGCCGCGAGTGCGCTGGTGGTCTCGCGGCGCTCGAGGTCCGGTCCGAAGTCGCCGACGAGGTCCCCGTCGAACTCGCGCGGGTCGATGGTCAGCACCCGCACCGCCCACGGGCCGCGGTCGGTGCCGTCTCCGTCCCAGCCGGTGAACACAGTGGACGCGGTGAACTTCGCCGCGCGGATGGCGGCGAGCGCGGCGTCGGCGGCGGCCTTGGTGTCGTGGTCGCCGACGCGAACGCGGAAGCCGAGGGTGCCACCGGGGAAGTCGGCCAGCCGGGGCGTCGTGACCTCCTCGACCCGCGGCGTGAACCCGGCGGCGGTGAGCGCGGTGGCCAGTTCGTCCGCGTGCACCCGGTCGGACACGGCGGTCGGGGGCGTGTCGGGGTCCGGCGAGCCGCTGCCGCCCGGGATCGCGACCTCCACCGTCCAGGTGTTCGCGGGATCCGGCGCACCACGGACGATCGTGGTCAGCGTGACCCCTGGCTGCAACGTCTGCACCGAGCGGCTCTCCGGCAGGTCCCGGGGCCCCAGCGGAAGCCCCCGATCATGCGCGGCCGCCGCCTGCGGCACGTGCAACGTGGCGGCGAGCAGGGCGACTCCGGCCAGCACGGCCGACTTCCTCGTCCACATGTGACATCCCGTTCTGCGTCAGCGGTGCGCACAACGTACCCCGCGACCGGCGGCCATTCGCTGAACCGGAAAGGTTGCCGGGCTGAACAGTCGGTTCGGACGCCGTCGACCGCGGCTCGTCAGGCGTCGACCGCCACCCCGGGGATTGCCTTGATCTCGCCCAGGAAAGCTGGGCTCACCTTGATCGGGTAGTCGTCCAGGGCGAGGGTTATGCCGTTTTCCTTGTGGGCGAACTTGAGGTGTACCGGGGTGTCGCCGCGGTGGGCGGACAGGGTGTTCTTCAGCTCGCCCACCACCTCGTCGTTCAGTTTCACCGGGTTGCACAGCAGGATGAACGGGGCCTCTTCGCCGGGGGCGGCCAGGTCGGCATCGGTGATGTCCAGCGGGATCAGGCCAGAGCCGAAGACCGACATCTTGTCCTCGCGCCAGTTCACGCGGCCCTTGACCGCCACCGCCGCGTCCTCCACCAGGTCCTGTGAGAGGACCGAGTAGCTCTTGGCGAAGAACAGGACCTCGATCGAGGCGTCCAGGTCCTCGATCGTGCAGATGCACCATGGTTCGCCTTGCTTGTTCACTCGGCGTTCCATCGCGGAGATCATGCCCGACAGGACGATCTCGCCTTCCTTGGGCGGGTTGTCCAGGATGTCGGCGATCGCCTTCGGGGCGTGTTTGCGCAGCAGGCGTTCCGCGCCGTCCAGCGGGTGGGCCGACACGTACAGGCCCAGCATTTCCCGTTCGTAGGCGAGGAGTTGCTTGCGGGGCCACTCGTCGGGGGTGAACTTCAGGTGGGCCAGTGGGCTCGAGTCGCTCGACGGTGTGTCGGACTCGTCGTCGCCGAAGCCGAAGAGGTCGAACTGCCCCATGGCTTCCTGGCGCTTCAGGCCGACCACGGCCTCGATCGCTTCCTCGTGCGCCTGCACCAGGGACAGGCGGGTGTGGCCCAGCGAGTCGAAGCCGCCCGCCTTGATCAGCGACTCCACGACGCGCTTGTTGCAGACCACCAGCTCCGACTTGTCGAGGAAGTCGGTGAAGCTCGTGTACTTGCCCTTCGCCTCGCGGGTCTTGATGATCGACTCGACCACGTTGGCGCCCACGTTGCGGACCGCACCCATGCCGAAGCGGATGTCGGTGCCGACCGCGGCGAAGCGCAGGCTCGACTCGTTGACGTCCGGTGGCAGCACCTTGATGCCCGAGCGGCGGCACTCGGACAGGTACACCGCGGACTTGTCCTTGTTGTCACCGACCGACGTGAGCAGCGCGGCCATGTACTCGGCCGGGTAGTTCGCCTTCAGGTACGCCGTCCAGTACGACACCAGGCCGTACGCGGCCGCGTGCGACTTGTTGAACGCGTACCCGGCGAACGGGAGGATCGTGTCCCACAGCGCCTTGATCGCGGCGGACGAGAACCCGCCCGGCCGCAGGTCGCTGGCCTTCATGCCGGCCTCGAAGCGCTCGAACTCCGCGTCGAGGACCTCCTGCTTCTTCTTGCCCATGGCCTTGCGGAGCACGTCCGCCTGTCCCATGGAGTAGCCCGCGACCTTCTGGGCGATGAACATGATCTGCTCTTGGTAGACGATCAGACCGTACGTCTCGCTCAGGATGTCCTTGAGCGGCTCTTCCAGCTCGGGGTGGATCGGCTTGATCTGCTGCCGCTTGTTCTTGCGGTCGGCGTAGTCGTTGTGCGCGTTCATGCCCATCGGGCCGGGGCGGTACAGCGCGCCGACCGCGACGATGTCCTCGAACCCGGTCGGCTGCATGCGCCGCAGCAGGTCACGCATGGGGCCACCGTCCAGCTGGAACACACCGAGCGTGTCACCCTTGGACAGCAGCTTGTAGGTGTTCTTGTCCTCCAGGTGGAGCCGGTCGAGGTCGATGTCCTCGCCCCGGTTGGACTTGATGTTGTCGATCGCGTCGCCGATGACGGTCAGGTTCCGCAGCCCGAGGAAGTCCATCTTCAGCAGGCCGATGGCCTCGCACGACGGGTAGTCCCAGCCGGTGATGATCGAGCCGTCGTCGCGCTGCCACAGCGGGATGGACTCCATCAGCGGGCTCTTCGAGAGGATGACCGCACAGGCGTGCACGCCCGCGTTGCGGATCAGGCCCTCCAGCCCGCGGGCGGTCTCGAAGATCTTGCCGACCTCGTTGTCGGTCTCGATCAGCGCGCGGACCTCGGCCGCCTCTTTGTACCGCTCGTGCTTGGGGTCGACGATGCCCGACAGCGGGATGTCCTTCGCCATGATCGGCGGCGGCAGCGCCTTGGAGATCCGGTCGGCGATGGAGAAGCCGGGCTGGCCGTGGATGACGCGGGCCGAGTCCTTGAGCGCGGCCTTCGTCTTGATCGTGCCGAACGTGATGACCTGGGCGACCTTGTCCGAGCCGTACTTGTCGGTGGCGTAGGTGATCATCTCGCCACGCCTGCGGTCGTCGAAGTCGATGTCGATGTCGGGCATGGCGGTGCGCTCGGGGTTGAGGAACCGCTCGAACAGCAGGCCGTGCGGGATCGGGTCCAGGTTCGTGATGCCCAGCGCGTAGGCCACGAGCGAGCCGGCCGCCGAGCCACGGCCAGGGCCGACCCGGATGCCGACCTTGCGCGCGTAGGTGACGAGGTCGGCCACGACGAGGAAGTAGGCCGGGAAGCCCTTCTGGGTGATGACACCCAGCTCGAACTCGGCGCGGTCGACGTACCCGTCCGGGATGCCGTCGGGGAAACGCCAGTTCAGGCCGCGGATGACCTCCTTGTGCAGCCAGCTGCCCTGGGTCTCCCCCTCGGGCACGTCGAAGACCGGCATCCGGTCGACGTGCGCCCAGATCTCGTCGTAGGACTCGACGCGCTCGGCGATCAGCAGCGTCGCGTCGGCCGCGCCGGGGACCTCCCTGTCCCAGTACTCGCGCATGTCCTCGGCGGACTTCAGGTAGTAGCCGTCGCCGTCGAACTTGAACCGGTTGGGGTCGGACAGTGTCTTGCCCGACTGGACACACAGCAGCGCGGCGTGCGCCTCGGCCTGGTCCTTCGTCACGTAGTGCGAGTCGTTGGTCGCCAACGGCGGCAGGTCCATCTTGCGGGCGATGTCCAGCAGGCCCTCGCGTACCGACCGCTCGATCGGCAGGCCGTGGTCCATCAGCTCGAGGAAGAAGTTCTCCCTGCCGAAGATGTCCCGGTAGTCGGACGCCGCCTGGAACGCCTCCGCGGTCTGACCGAGCCGCAGCCTGGTCTGGACCTCGCCGGACGGGCACCCGGTGGTGGCGATGATGCCCTCTGCGTACTCCGCGATCAGCTCGCGGTCCATCCTCGGCTTGCGGTAGTAGCCCTCCATGCTCGCGCGCGACGACAGCGTGAACAGGTTCCGCAGGCCCGTCGCGTTGCCGGCGAGCATGGTCATGTGCGTGTACGCACCGCCACCGGAGATGTCGCCGCCCTCGCCCAGCTCGTCGCTGCTGCGCTGCCGCGCCTCGCCCCAGAAGACCGGCTTCTTGTGGTAGCGGCTCGCGGGCGCGATGTAGGCCTCGATGCCGATGATCGGCTTGATCCCGGCCTTGCGCGACTCCTGGTAGAACTGGTCGGCGCCGTACATGTTGCCGTGGTCGGTCATGCCGACCGCCGGCATGCCGAGGCGCTTGGCCTCGGCGAACAGCGGCGCGACCTTGGCGGCGCCGTCGAGCATCGAGTACTCGGTGTGCACATGGAGATGAACGAACGAATCAGCCGCCACGAGGCACCACCCTACGACGAGATCTCGGTGGTCCGGCAGAGCCCTCGGCGGCGTGTCTCGCGCTGTGTGTGCATGCCCTCGTTCTACCGCCGGACACCGACAATTCGCGGAGCTCGCGGAGCGAATCAGCGGACAGTTCGCGGAGCTTGCGGAGCGGTTCAGCGGACAGTTCGCGGAGCTTGCGGAGCGAATCAGCGGACAGTTCGCGGAGCTTGCGGAGCGAATCAGCGGACAGTTCGCGGAGCTTGCGGAGCGAATCAGCGGACACTGCCCGGGCCGTTGGCATGATCGGGGCATGAGATTCCGGCCCATCTCGCCCGACCTGCTGCTCACCGAGGTGACCGAGACGATCATCACCCACGCAGGTGAGGAGTGGACCAGGGTGGGTGTCGACGGCGCGGCGCCCGCCGCGCCCGGCGCGTTCGCCGACCGCCTCGCCGACGCGCTGCGGCTGCGCGGGCGACCGGTCCGGCGGGTGTCCACGTCGGACTTCCTGCGGCCCGCGTCGCTGCGCTTCGAACGCGGCAGGACCGACCCGGACGCCCGCTACGACGACTGGCTCGACCTGGGCGGACTCGTTCGCGAGGTGTTCGAGCCGCTCGGACCCGGCGGTTCCGGGCGGATCCTGCCCACCCTGTGGAACGCCGAGGCCGACCGCGCCACCCGTGCGGAGTACGTGGACCTCCCGCCCGGCGGCGTGCTCGTGGTCGACGGCGAGCTGCTGCTCGGCCGTGGCCTCCCGTTCGACTGCTCCGTTCACCTCTGGCTCTCCCGTGCCGCGTTGCGCAGGCGCCTGCCGGAGGCCGACGCGTGGTCGCTGCCTGCCATCGAGCGGTACCACTCGACCGTGCGGCCCCTGTACACGGCCGACTTCGCGGTGCGGGTGGACGACCCGGCCCACCCCGCCCTTCTCGACGGCGACAGTGTATCGAACACCTGAGCGACAGTCTCGGGGTGGCTGGCACGCGGGTCACACACGCGCGCGGTTGTCGGTGGCGTGCGGCAGACTCAGGCCCGGCACTCGACTGTCCACCGCTCTGAGGGAGTAACACATGGCAACCACCCGCACCGCGAACGCCCACTGGGAGGGCGCGTTGCTCGACGGCTCCGGCACCGTGTCGCTGGACTCGTCCGGCATCGGCACCTACGAGGTGTCGTGGCCGTCCAGGGCGAACGAGGCGAACGGCAAGACCAGCCCGGAGGAGCTCATCGCGGCGGCGCACTCGACGTGCTACTCGATGGCACTCTCGCACGGGCTGGCCGGCGCGGGCACCCCGCCGCAGTCCGTCGACACCAAGGCCGAGGTGACCTTCCAGCCGGGTGAGGGCATCACCGGCATCCACCTGACCGTGCGGGCCAGCATCCCCGGCATCTCGGCGGAGGACTTCGCCAAGGCCGCCGAGGACGCCAAGAAGAACTGCCCGGTGTCGGCGGCGCTGACCGGCACGACGATCACGCTGGACGCCGAACTCGTCTGACTTCGCTCGTCAGGCATCGCTCCCGGTCATGCCCGCGCGTACGGTGCGGGCATGACCGAGGGGATACGCCTGCGTCCGGTGACCGAACCGGACCTCGACACGCTCGACGAGATGTTCGCCGACCCGGCCCAGGTCGGCGAGTTCAACTGGAGCGGCTTCAGCGACCCGAGCCCGTGGCGGCGCCGGTACGCGGAGAACCGCCTGCTCGCCGACGACAAGAGCGTGCTCATGATCGAGGCCGAGTCGGCGACGGTGGGTTTCGTGTCGTGGTACCGGCTGCAGACCGGGCAGGCGGCGCACGTCTTCCAGTTCGGGATCAGCCTGCTGCCCCCTGCGCGGGGGCGTGGGCTGGGGACGGCCACCCAGTCGTTGCTCGCGCGGTACCTGTTCGCGCAATCACCGGTGCACCGGATCCAGGCCGTGACCGAGGTTGAGAATGTCGTTGAGCAGCGGTCTCTGGAGAAGGCGGGGTTCGTGCGGGAGGCGGTGCTGAAGGAGCACACCTGGCGGGACGGTGCCTGGCGGGACGAGGTGCTGTACCGGATGCTGCGCAGCGAGCTGCCTGCCTAGTGCTGTGTCCACCAACGTTGCCAGGTCCTCCGGCGGGTCCGGCCAAGCCACGGTGATCGCCGTACCGGGACGGGCTGGTATTGCCGTGAAAGGCGCGTTCAGGACATCGCCAGCGCTGTGAAAGGCGCGTTGAGGGCGTTGAGCGCCCTGAAAGCGCCCTTCACGGCATGGCCAACGCCGTGAAAGCGCCTTTCACAGCACAACGGCACGCCGCGATGGTGCGGGAGACGCCGGAGGCAAAACCCACCCGGCGAGAACGTCCGGCGAGGACAAACCACGAACCCCCGGCCAACGCAAGTGGACACAGCACTAGCAGTCAGCCCGGCAGGCCCCCGGGGTCCGCGGCCGGGTGGTGCGGCGCGACCTCACCGCGGTGGGCGCGTTCGATGACGAGCACGCGCAGTGTTCCACGAGCCGGGAAACCGTGCGACCACGTCAGCCGGGTTGACCATGATGGCCACATGGACCCCTCGATCCTGCTGGCCTTCGCCGTCGCCTGTGTCGTGATCAGTGTCGTGCCAGGGCCCGACATGATGTTCATCCTCGCCAACGGCATCGCGCGTGGGCGGGCCGCCGGGGTGGTCGCGGCGGCGGGCATGTCGACCGGGCTCGCGGGGCACACGGTCGCCGCGGCGCTCGGGCTCGGGGCCGTGTTGCAGGCCGCGCCCGTTGCGCTCGACGCGGTCCGGTTCGTGGGTGCGATCTTCCTGGTCTACCTGGCGATCAGCGCGTTGCGGTCGGCCAAGGACGTCGCCGAGACCGCGCAGGCGAAGTTCGGCGGGCGGTCGTTGCGCCGCACCTACCTGATGGCGACGCTGGTCAACCTGTCCAACCCCAAGGTCGTGCTGTTCTACCTGGCGTTCTTCCCGCAGTTCGTGACCGAGGGCGGCTGGGCGATGCCGGTCCAGTTCCTGGTCATGGGCGGGATCCTCATCGTGCTCGGCTTCTGCGTCGACGCGACCGTCGGGCTCGCGGCCGGCGCCTTGTCCGCGCTGCTGCTGCGCAGGCCGGCGGTGCGGCGCTGGCTGAACCGGGTGTCGGCGGCCATCTTCGGTGCGCTCGCGGTGCGGCTGGTCGCCGACCGCTAGGCTCCCCCGCCGGGGGTGAGCCGTGGCGCGTCGATCGGGGGTCCTGGCGGTCGGCGGCGCCTGCCTGGTCGCGGCGGCCGTGCTGCTCCTGCTCGTCGACTGGGCCAACTTCATGGACCTGCGGGTCTACCGCGCGGGCGGGCAGGCCTTCATCGACGGGTTCGGCCTGTACTCCGACGGGTTCGGCCGCGAGTACGGCACCGGTCTGCCGTTCACCTATCCGCCGGTCGCGGCGATGCTGTTCACCACCCTCGCCGTGGTGCCCGTCGCGGTGGCGGTCGCGGTGTTCACCGCGGTCTCGCTGGGTGCGCTCGCGGCCGTCGCGGTCATGGTGGTCCGGCGGCCGGTCACGCTGGTCGCCGCCGCCTTCGCGTTCGGGGTCGTGCTCGAACCGGTGCGCCTCACGCTCAGCTTCGGGCAGATCAACCTGGTACTGATGGTGCTCGTGGTCGCCGACTGCCTGCTGCCGCGCATGTGGTGGCCGCGCGGCACGCTGATCGGGCTCGCGGCCGCGGTCAAGCTGACCCCGTTCGCGTTCCTGCTGTACTTCGCCGCGCACCGGCGGTGGCGGCCGGTGGTCACCGCGGTGGGCGCGTTCGCCGCCGTGTCACTGCTGGTCTGGGCGCTGGCTCCCGAGGACACCCCGGCCTACCTGTCGACCGTGCTGGGCGACCCGACGAAGATCGGCGGGCTGACCTACACGGGCAACCAGTCGCTCAACGGGTTCTGGCACCGGCTCGGGCTCGGCGACACGCTCACGACCGCGCTGTGGCTCGCGTCCGCGCTGGTCGTTGCCGCGCTGGGCTGGGTCGCCGTGCGCAGAGCCCGCGTGGCGGGGGACGACCTCGGCGCGCTGCTCGCCGCCGCGACCGCCGGGCTGCTCGCCTCGCCGGTGTCCTGGTCGCACCACTGGGTGTGGGCCATGCTCGCCGGGGCCTGGCTCGTGCCACGACTACGCGGATGGCGCTGGCCAGGGCGGATCGCCGCCGTCGCCGGTCTCCTCGTGTTCGTCGCGCCGCCGCACTGGGTGCTGCCCAACCGGTACGACCGCGAGCTGAACTGGTCGTGGTGGCAGCACGTCGTCGGCAACGAGTTCACCTGGTTAGGGCTCGCCCTGCTGGTGACTACAGCAGTCGTGTCGTCTCGGCGTCGTACACCAGCAGCCTGCCGGGAGCGGGTGCCGCGGTCATAGCCGTGCCCACCCGCGGTTCCTCGTGTTCCGGCACCGTCAGGCCGACGAGGACGTCGCCGGGGCACTCCAGTGTCACCAGGGACGTCACGCCCAGGTTCTCCACGATCGACACCGTGCCCGTGATGCCCTCCGCCGCGGGCGCCAGGTACTCGGGCCGGATGCCGGCCACCACCTTCGTACCGTCCGCGAGCGACAGGTCCGGCGACGCCAGGCGGGCGCCCGCGACCTCGACGAACCCGTCGTGCGCCGTGCCGGTCAGCAGGTTCATCGGCGTGGACCCGATGAAGTTCGCGACGAACGTGTCCGCCGGCCGCTGGAACACGTCCTTCGGCGTGCCCAGCTGACGGATGCGGCCGTCGGCCATGACCGCGATCCGGTCCGCGAGCGCCAGCGCCTCCGCCTGGTCGTGCGTCACGAACACCGTGGTCAGGCCCAGCTCGCGTTGCAGCCGCTTGAGGAACGTGCGTGCCTCCAGCCGCAGCCGCGCGTCCAGGTTGGACAGCGGCTCGTCCAGCAGCAGCACCTGCGCCTCCATGGCGATCGCCCGCGCCAGCGCCACCCGTTGCTGCTGCCCGCCGGACAGCTGGGCAGGCCGCCGCTCCAGCAGCTCCGCCAGCCCGAGTCCGGCGGACGTGGTGCTCGCCGCGTCCTGTTGCGCCTGTTTCGACGCCCTGCGCACCCGCAGCGGGTACGCGATGTTCTGCGCCACCGTCATGTGCGGGAACAACGCGTAGTCCTGGAACACCATCGCCACGCCGCGCTTTCCCACGTCGGTGCGGGTGACGTCCCCGCCGCCGAGCGAGATCGTGCCCGACGACGACCGCTCCAGCCCGGCGATGGTCCGCAGCAGCGTGGTCTTGCCGCACCCGGACGGACCGAGCAGCGCGAAGAACTCCCCGTCGTCGATCGACAGGTCCAGGTCGTCCACCGCGCGCACCCCGTTGGGGTACACAGTGGACAGACCGGTCAGCTCGATAGCCGCCATCAGGCCTTGATCCCTCCGTGGAAGCGGAACCCGTACCGCTTGCTGACGAACAAGTACAGCGCCACCACCGGGATCGCGTAGAGCAGCGAGAACACCGGGATCACCGTCAGGTTCGCGCTGCCGCCCTCGTCCTTGAGCGTGCGCAGCAGCACGGCCGCCGGCTGCCCTGAGACATCGCGCAGCAGCAGGAACGGCAGCAGGAAGTTGCCCCAGGCCTGCACGAACGCCCACACCATGATGGTCGCGATGCCCGGCCGCGCCACGGGGAGCACGACGTGCAGCAGCACCTGTCCCGGCGAGGCGCCGAACACCCGCGCGGACTCCTCGTAGCTGCGGGGCACCGAGTCGATGAAGTCCTTCAGGATGAAGATCGCCGCGGGCAGCATGCCACCCGCGATCACCAGGCCCGTCGCGTACTGCGAGTTGATCAGGCCGAGCTGGAACATCATCACGAAGATCGGCACCATCGCCGCGGTGCCGGTGACCACGCTGGACAGCAGCAACAGCACGTACAGCAGCGCGTCGCGGCCCGGGATCCGCACCCGCGACAGCGCGTACGAGGCGAGCGTGCCGAGTACCGTGGTCACGAGCGTCGCCACCGCGCACAGCACGATCGAGTTCAGCAGCGACCCGAGCGCGTAGGGGTGCTCGAACGTGATGCGCCAGTTGTCGAGCGTCCAGTCCGGCCAGCGCAGGCCGACGCCGGGGTCGCTGTCGAACGGGGCGGACGCGAGCCACAGCATGGGGATCGCGAAGAACGCCAGCAGTGCCGCGATCAGCACCGTGTACAGCGTGCGGCGCAGCATGGCGTGGAAGGTCATGACCGCCTCCGCAGCAACAGCAGGTACAGCAGTGCCACCACGAGGTTCACGATCAGCAGCAGGAACGAGATGGCGGCCGAGTAGCCGAGCTCGCCGTTCGTGATGGCCTGCTGGTAGATGAACACCGGCAGCGTCTCCGACTCGTGGTTCGGCCCGCCCGCGGTGAGCAGGAACGGCGTGAAGTCGTTGGCGGTCCACAGTGAGATCAGCAGCGTGTTGGTGAGCACGTGCCCGCGGATGTGCGGGAACACGATGTCCCGCACGGTCTGCCAGCCGCTCGCGCCGACCGTCCTCGCCGTCTCCAGCTGCGACGGCGGCACCGCGGCCAGCGCCGAGCTGTACAGCATCATAGAGAACGCGGTGCCGCGCCACGTGTTGAAGACGATCAGCGACGCCATCGGGTACTCGACGAGCCAGGCCGTGGACTCGTTGCCCAGCAACGCGTTCAGCGTGCCGCCGTCGCGGTCGAGCACGGCCGTCCACAGGTAGGCGACGACCACGCTCGGCAGGATCCACGCGAGCAGCACGAGTGCCTCGACGACCCGCCGGACCACGGGTTTCGCCGACCGCAGCACCCATGCGAGCCCGAACCCGAGCAGGTTCTGGCCGAGCACCGCGGACCCGAGGACGAACACCAGCGTCAGCCACAACGCGTTGCCGAACAGGGCGTCGTCGAGCGCCCCGAGGAAGTTCTCGAGCCCGACGAACGCGGGCGCGACCGACGCGGGCCCGGTGAGCGTGTAGTTCGTCAGTCCGATGTAGATGGTCCACAGCGCCGGGAAGACGAGGAACAGCCCGATGAGCAGGAGCGCGGGCGATACGAAGGCGACCGCCCGCGCCACACCCAGCCCGGAGGTGTCCCGTGTCCGATTGGTCGCCGCGCTCATCCCCCGCCCACCACCCCTACCCACTTCATCGCCGTCTTCCCTCGCTCCGCTCCCGGCTACCCCCGGGCAACCTTGTCCTCGCCCACTTCCTTGACCAGCGCGTCCTGGTAGGCCGCCGCGGCCTCGTCGGCGGACTTGCCCGCGATGACGTCGGCGGTGGCCTGCTGCAGCGCGCTGGACACCTTCGGGTAGTCCGCGAGACCGGGCCGGAAGCGGGTGATCGGCAGGACCTCCTCGGCGATGAAGCTCAGCATCGGGTCGTTCTGGAGGACTTCCTCGTTCACGTCCTGGCGCTGCGTGACCTGGGCCGTGTCGCCGAGCCGCGCCTTGGTGGCCGCCGCCGAGTTCATGAACTCGAGCAGCTCCCACGCCTGCTGCGGGTACTTCGTGTTCGGGTTGATCACCCGCACCGACCCGCCGGACATGCTCACGAAGTCCTGCCCGCCGACGCCGGCGCCTGGGTTCATGGCGGGGATCTTCGCCCAGCCGACGGCGGCGTCCCGGTCGGCCATCTTGGCCACACCCACGGTCGGGTCGACGACCGAGCGCCAGAAGTAGTCGCTCTCGAACAGCATGCCGACCTTGTTCTGCGCGAACAGCTCGAACGACTTGTCGCGGCCCTTGGCCTCCTGCGCGAGCAGCGGGTCGCCGAGCTTGCCGCCGTAGACCTGCTGGTAGAAGTCGAGGACCTGCTTGACGTTCTCGGTGGCGCCCTGCCACTTGCCGTCCTGGTTGATCTCCGCTCCGGTGCTCGCGAGCAGCGGCAGGACGCCCTGCATGGTGGTCGCCTCGGTCATCGCGGTGCCCGCGTTGAGCTGCATGGGGATGACGCCGGGCAGCTGCTTGAGGGAGACGGCCGCCGCGGTGATCTCGTCCCAACTGGTCGGCTGCCAGTCCGCGGGCAACCCGACCTGCGCGAACAGCTTCTTGTTGAAGAAGATCACGCGCCCGTCGGTGCCGACCGGGATGCCGTACCGCTTGTCCTCGAACTCGCCGACCGCCTGGACCGCGTCGGGGATCTCGCCCCAGCCGTCCCACCGGTCGACCTCGTCCTTGCCGACCACGTCGTCGAGCGGCCGCACCTGGCCGCCCTGCGCGAACTCACCGAGCCAGATCCCGTCGATCTCGACGACGTCACCACCGATGTCGGTGTTGAAGTCGAGCGCGATCTTGGCCTTGTAGTCCGCGTCGTCCACGCCGATGCCGTCGTACTTGACGGTCACGTTGACGCCCTTGTCCTTCTGCTGCGTGGTGAACTCGGGGATCACCCAGTCGGTGACCCACTTCGCGGTGAGTTCGTTCTTCCCGCCCGCCACCGCGTTGGCTGTGACGGTGAGGGTCACGTCCTTGGCGTCGGCGTTGCGGCCGGTGTCCGACTCCTGCTGCTGCCCGAGGCAGCCGGCCAGGGCCATCGTCGTGACCGCGGCCGCGGTCAACGCCAGCGTGCGGCGAACTCGCATCTCGGCACCTCTCGTCATCGAGTCCGTTGGTCTTTCACCAACAGTGGTCCGAACAGGACGGAGATTAGTGCCGATGGCACCCACAGCGCGAGCACAGCTTGGCCGCAACGCCCACCGAAGGCATGGGCGCAAGCCCACAGCGGCCGTCGGTTCTCGATATCAAGCCGGAGTTATCCACAGGCGACGGCCGCGGCCCCCCGAAATCCAGCGTAACGGCGAGCACCGACAGAAACGGCCGCCGGACGACGAGCCTGTGGACAACCGTCAGCGCGGCGTACCGGCTAATGCCAGCACCGATCCGTCATGCCCGCACAACACGTGCCCATGCGGCCCAGGCGGGTCGAACGTGTCCCGGTCGAACCGAACCTTGTGCGTGACGTCCCGCCCGATGACCAGCGTGCCCGGCGCGTCCAGCGCGATCACCTTGCCGTCCACCGGCAGCAGCACCGGTCCCGTCCGATCGGCGGAAACAGCCGTTCGCCCGGCCCGCAGGCCCTCCAGTACCGCGGGGACCAGCTCCTCGGCGTTACGCGCATGCGAGTCGACGGCCACCCACGTCGTCGGCGCGCCCAGCCGCACCCCGTCGTCGGGCACGTGGAAGTCGCTGCCGCCGATCGGGGTCGCCTCGCTGCCCCATGCCTGCCACCACGCCACCGGGCCGCCCCAGTTGGGTGCCTGCCAGCTGGAGTGCCACACCTCGGCCAGCGGCGGGTGCTCGGGCAGCGGGTGCCGCCACGCGCAGTCGCCGCCGAGTGGATGGTTGATCGACAGCAGGCCGCCGCGTTCGCGGACGGTCTTCACCCAGTTGGCGGCCGGTTCGCGGAAGTCGATCCAGCCGATGTCGCCGTAGGCGTTGGCGTGGCCGAACTCCGTGGTGACCTCCTGACCGGGGATCAGCGCGATCCCGTAGTGGCGGCCGATCTCCGCCAGTTCGGCGTGGTGGCTCACCGTGTTGTGGTCGGTGACCGCCAGCGCGTCCAACCCGGCGGCCACCGCCGAGGCGGCCAGTTCGGCCACGGTGAGCGAACCGTCGGAGTGCAGTGTGTGTGCGTGCAGGTCGACGGCGACCCAGCGCAGCCCGGCGGCGGCGGGCAGGCCGCGCGGTCGCGGCTTCGCGGGGACGGGCGGGTTGGGACGCAGCGGGGCGGGTCGCGCGTCGGTGTCCGTCTCGACGGTGACCGTCACCTCCACGCCCTTGGCGGGAATGCGGTGCAGGCCCAGCACCACGTGCCACTCCCCCGGCTCCAGTTCGCCGGGCACGTAGCCGGGGGTGGCGGCGTCGGGAGTGATCACGTAGCTCGTGCGGGCGCCACCCGACCAGCCGCGCCAGCCGTTGGCACCGTCGCAGCCCAGGTCGACGACCGCGCCCGACGCCGGGTCGAACTCCAGCGATACGGCGATGGACCGGCAGCCGGAAGGCACGTCGAAAGGGAGTAGGGGCCAGTGCTTGTCGGCTCGTAAGTCGCGGGTCCAGAAACCTCTGTGGATCGTGGGGGCACCCATGGCGTAGATCCTGCCAGTAACGATCCGGGCAGCGGAGAGGAGAATGACCCGCTTGGGCGCGGCTCCCGCCGCGATGATCGAGTGGACGGGGTAGCGTGCGAGCCGTGACGGATCCGGTTGACGCCCGCCTGCTCGGCGTGGTTGCCGAGATGGGCAGAGCAGCGGTGCACGAGGTCGCCGCCCGTGTGGGAATGGACCCCCGGGAGGTCGCCTCTCGGCTCGTCGCGCTCTCGGCGACCGGGTTGCCCCTGCTCGTGGGTGTCGAGTGCGACCCGGCCCGGCTCGGTCAGGTGGCCGCCGCCGCGATGGCCGCCTCCTCACCGCCGTACGGCGTGCAGAACCCGTACGGACAACAACAACAGCAGCAGTACCCGCCGTCCGGGCCGATGCAGACGCCCTACCCGCCACCACCGCAGCAGCCACAACCCCAGCCACAGCCCCAGATGGGTCCGCCGTCCGGGCCGCATTCCGTGCCGCAGCCGATGATGCCGCGCACGGGGCCGCCCAGCGCGCCCTTCCCCGCGCAGACCGGGCCGCCGAGCCAGCCGTTCCCCGCGTCCGTGCCGCAACCAGTACAACAGCAGCAGGCGCAACCGTTGCCGCAGGTCGAGGCGCCGATCAGCATGTGGGGTCCGCCGCAGACCTCGACGTGGGCACGCGGCGACGCACCACCCCAGGATGTGACACAGCCCACGGTTCGGCCGGACCGGGCGGAACCGGATGTGCGGCAGGGCAAGGTCGGTTCCGCGCTGCAGACGGAAGGCCTGGAGGGCGAGCGGCTGTCGATCACGCTCGTGGAGGTCGTCGACCCGGCGGACTACCTGTTCACCGCGGCCGGATACCGGCTGCAGGAAGGTGAGCGGTCGGTGGTCGTGCACACCGAGCTGACCAACCGGGGCGCGGTGGCGTTCCAGTCGCTGCCGGACCTGTACCTGGTGCTGGTGACGCCGGACGGCAAGACCATCTCGAAGGCGCCGGTGTCGCTGTCGTCGCGGCCGCCGCACCGGATCGGCGTCCCGCCGGGCGACACGCAGGGCGGGCACACGGTGTACGTCGTGCCGGAGAACACCGAGGTCACGTCGGTCCGCTGGAGCCCCCGCCCCGACGAGGAGTCGCGCTCGCTGACGTGGACCGTCGAGAACTGACCTACTTCTCCGGCGCCCGGAACATCCGCGCCATCCACCCCTTGCGCTTCTCCGGCTCCTGCTCGCTCGGCGGCTGGCGCACGACCGGGATCGGTGACGTGGGCGGCTCCTGGCGCTGCGCCTGGTAGTCCGGCTCGGGTCTGTAATGCGCCTGTCGTCCCGGTGTATGTCGCCCCTGTGTCTGCCGTCCCGGTGGCTCGGGATCCGGTTCCAGGTCGAACGGCGACTCCGGAGGGCCGCCACCGATCACCGAGGGCGCGACGCCGTCCTCGAGGAAGTGCTCCACCGGGTCGCCGTCAGCTCTGTCGCCGCGCACTCGCACCACCCCACCCTCGCTGGTTGCGGACCAAAGTACGCGAAAACCGGCGACAGGTGGAGGACCTCAGCTCTCGGCCGCCAGACGGTCCAACGCTTTCTGCAGGTCTTCCGGGTACTCACTGGTGAACTCGACCCACCGGCCGTCCGCCGGGTGGTCGAACCCGAGCCGCCGCGCGTGCAACCACTGGCGGGTCACGCCGAGCCGCTTGGCGAGCGTCGGGTCGGCGCCGTAGGCGAGATCGCCGACGCACGGGTGCTTCAGCGCCGAGAAGTGCACGCGGATCTGGTGCGTGCGGCCGGTCTCCAGCTTGATGTCGACCAGTGACGCGGCGCGGAACGCCTCGATCGTCTGGTAGTGCGTGACGCTGGGCCTGCCACCGGCGACGACCGCGAACTTGTAGTCGTGCTTGGGGTGCCGGTCGATCGGCGCGTCGATGGTGCCCGACGACGGATCCGGGTGCCCCTGCACGAGCGCGTGGTAGCCCTTGTCGACCGTGCGCTCCTTGAACGCGCGCTTGAGCACCGTGTACGCGTGCTCGCTCTTGGCCACCACCATGACCCCGGTCGTGCCGACGTCGAGGCGGTGCACGACGCCCTGGCGCTCCGCGGCGCCGGACGTCGACACCCGCACACCCGCGGCGGCGAGCCCGCCGATGACGGTCGGCCCGGTCCAGCCAGGGCTCGGGTGCGCCGCGACGCCGACGGGCTTGTCCACGACCACGACGTCGTCGTCCTCGTGGACGATCACCATGCCGGGCACCTCGATCGCGGGCGCCGGGCCACCGTCCTCGCGCTCCGGGTCCGGGATCGTGACCTCCAGCCAGGCGCCGGCGGTGAGCTTGTCCGACTTGCCCGCGGTGCGGCCGTCGAGCAGCACGTCGCCGGACTCGGCGATCGCGGCGACCACCGTGCGGGACAGGCCGAGGAGCTTCGCGAGGCCTGCGTCCACGCGCATGCCGTCGAGCCCGTCGGGGACGGGGAGGGTGCGCGCGGTCATCACTTGTCCTTCTTGTCGGAGGTACGGCGGCCGTCGTAGTCGCGGCCGAGCAGTGCCATCAGCACGATCAGCGCACCGCCGACGCAGATGGCCGAGTCGGCGATGTTGAACACCGGGAACGCCTCGCCGTTCGCCGCGAACGGCGACAGGAAGTCGACGACGTGGCCGTGCATCGCGCCCGGCGCCCGGAAGAAGCGGTCGAGGAGGTTGCCGAGGGCACCAGCCAGCACCAGCGCGAGGCCGACGGCCCAGCCGGCGGACCGCAGCTTCGGCATCACCCAGATGATGCCGACGACCACGGCGAGCGCGATGAGCGTCAGCACCCACGTCATGCTGGTCGCCATGCCCCACGCGGCGCCCGGGTTGCGGACGATCTGCAGGTAGAACAGCCCGCCGAGGACACGAACGGGCGGCTCGTGCTCCAGCCCGGCCAGCGCGAGCTGCTTGGTGATCTGGTCGATGACCAGCACGACCGGCGAGACGGCCGCGACGAGCCACACCTTCCTCGGTGGCAGCGGCGCCACGGGTGGCGCCGCGGTCTCGGGATCGGCTTTCGGCTCGTCGGTCACGAAGCCATTGTCCACGTGCCGTTCACAGGTCGGACAGGAAGGCCGGTAGCGGCCTGGTGTCCTCGCCCGGCGCGTACCTGCCGTCGACCAGCTCGTAGTGCCCCGCCGGGCCGTCGGTGACCAGCCGCCGCAGTGCGGTGAGCAGGCGGTCGACGTGCTCCGCGGTGCTGCCGAGGCCGAGGCTCGCGCGCAGCGCACGGCCCTCGGTGAGCCGGTTCACCGCGATGTGCGCGCAGAACGCGCCGTCCCGCACCCCGATGCCGTGCTCGGCCGACAGGTAGGCGGCGACCAAGCCGGGGTCGTGGCCCTCGACGGTGAAGCTGACGACGCCGACCCTGGGCGTGTCCGCGCCGAGGATCGACAGCTGCCGCACGCCGGGGATGCTCGCGAGCCCGGTCCGCAACCGGGCGAGCAGCTCCTCCTCGTGCGCGACCACCGCGTCCCACGAGCGGCCGAGGGTCTGGCAGGCGACGGCGAGCGCGTACGCGCCGACGACGTTCGGCGACCCGGCCTCGTGCCGCTCCGGCCCGTAGTTCCACGACACCGCGCGCTCGGTGACCAGCCGGGTCGCGCCGCCACCCGCGAGGTACGGGTTGGCGGCACGCAGCCAGTCCGGGCGCCCGACCAGCGCGCCGGCGCCGAACGGGGCGTACAGCTTGTGCCCGGACAGGACCACGTAGTCGACGTCCAGCTCACGCACGTCGACCGGCCGGTGCGGGGCGAGCTGGGCGGCGTCGAGCGCGATGCGGGCGCCGTGGCGGCGCGCGACGGCGGCCAGGCGGGTGACCGGCCACAGCTCACCGGTGACGTTCGTGGCGCCGGTGACCACGACGAGCCGCGGCCCGGTCGGCGTCCGCGCGAGTGCCTCGTCGAGGTCGCGCTCGACCTCGGCGGTCGGCGTCACGCGGTACACGTGCGGGCCGCGCCACGGCAGGAGCGCCGCGTGGTGGTCGGTGTCGAACACGACCACCGAGGTGTTCGCGGGCAGGGCCCTGGCCAGCAGGTTCAGCGCGTCGGTGGTGTTGCGGGTGAAGACCACCTCGTCGGTGCGGCGGGCGCCGACGAACTCGCGGACCACCTGCCGGGCGCGCTCGTAGATCTTCGTGGAGACCTGGGAGGCGAACCCGGCGCCGCGGTGCACGCTGGCGTACCAGGGCAGGAACTCGTCGACGGCCTGCTGGACCGCGTTGAGACAGGGTGCGCTGGCGGCGTGGTCGAGGTTGGCGTACTGGACCTGCGTGCCGTCGGTGAGCGGCACGGTGAGCCTGCTGCCCGCGACGGACGGCAGGTTCGTGTTCGGTCCTTCGACAGCGGCTCGGGCGTGGGGTATCGCGAGGGTCATCTCGGGCGCCTCCTGGGGTCGGGGACCCCGTCCCCAGGGGCCCGCGCTTGCCCGCCCACACGTCGCGGGGGGCCTGGTCTTCACCCGGGGCACCCCACCGCGGTTGGAGGGTTGCCGGCCAGCAAGCCGGGGCTTCGCAGTGTCACCTGCAGCTGGCACTCATGACCTTCGTGAAGAAAAGGTAGCCGATCGGCCGTTCGGCTGTCCAACGGATGTGACGGTTGCCAGACTGAACCGCATGACTGAATACGACGTGCTGGTACTCGGTTCCGGACCGGGCGGGCAGAAGGCCGCCATCGCGGCGGCGAAGCTCGGCGCGTCGGTCGCGCTGATCGAGCGGCGCAACATGATCGGCGGCGTGTGCATCCAGACGGGCACCATCCCGTCGAAGACGCTGCGCGAGGCGGTGCTGTACCTGACGGGCATGAACCAGCGGGAGCTCTACGGGCAGAGCTACCGCGTCAAGGACGACATCACCATCGGCGACCTGACCGCTCGGACGTCCCACGTGGTCGGTCGCGAGGTGGACGTGATCCGCAGCCAGCTGGCCCGCAACGGGGTCACGCTGCTGCCCGGCATGGGCCGGTTCGTGGACCGGCACACGGTGCAGGTGGCCGACGGCACCGGGCAGGAACGCACGGTCACCGCGGAGAAGATGGTGATCGCCACCGGCACCAAGCCCGCCCGTCCATCCACTGTGGACTTCGACGAACAGACGATCGTCGACTCGGACGGGATCCTCGGCCTGGCGCGGATCCCGCGGTCCATGATCGTGGTCGGCGCCGGGGTGATCGGCATCGAGTACGCGTCGATGTTCGCCGCGCTCGGCACCAAGGTCACGGTGATCGAGCAGCGGATGCGCATGCTCGAGTTCTGCGACACCGAGGTCGTGGAGGCGCTCAAGTACCAGCTGCGCGACCTGGCGGTGACGTTCCGGTTCGGCGAGACGGTCACCGCGGTCGAGCGGTACGCGAAGGGCACGGTCGCGATCCTGGAGAGTGGCAAGAAGATCCCGGCCGACACGGTGATGTACTCGGCGGGGCGGCAGGGCATGACCGAGGCGCTGGACCTGCCGGCGGCGGGCCTGTCGGCGGACAAGCGCGGCCGGATCAAGGTCGACTCGAACTTCCGCACCGAGGTGGACAACATCTACGCGGTCGGCGACGTGATCGGCTTCCCGGCGCTGGCGGCGACGTCGATGGAACAGGGTCGGCTGGCCGCGCACCACGCGTGTGGCGAGCCGGTGCAC
Source organism: Actinophytocola algeriensis (assembly GCF_014203735.1). Taxonomy (GTDB): domain Bacteria; phylum Actinomycetota; class Actinomycetes; order Mycobacteriales; family Pseudonocardiaceae; genus Actinophytocola; species Actinophytocola algeriensis. The sequence continues at coordinate 219,199 of NZ_JACHJQ010000007.1, forward strand.
GAGATGCACGCCCTGCAGCCGATCGGGATCTACACCATCCCGGAGATCTCCTACATCGGACGGACCGAGGACGAGCTGACCGAGCAGCGGGTGCCGTTCGAGGTCGGCGTGTCCCGGTACCGCGAGCTGGCCCGCGGGCAGATCATCGGCGACTCGTACGGGGTGCTGAAGCTGCTGGTGTCGCCGGAGGACCGGTCGCTGCTGGGCGTGCACGTGTTCGGCACCAACGCGACGGAGCTGGTCCACATCGGACAGGCCGTCATGGGGTGCGGCGGCACGGTCGACTACCTCGTCGACACCGTGTTCAACTACCCGACGCTGGCGGAGTCGTACAAGGTGGCTGCCCTGGACGCGACGAACAAGATGCGTCAGATCAGCATGCTGACGGACTGAACCGGCGTTCGCTCCGCAAGCTCCGCTCCGAGGCCGGTCAGTAACCCGGGTCCAGCGCGTACAGCTCCAGCTTCGAGCACTGGGTGCACCGGTAGGCCTCGATCTCCCACTTGTCCTTGAAGGCCTGCTTCGGTCCACCGAAGATGCCGCGCTCCATGGCACCGCGCACCCACTTGTTCTCCAGGCCCTGGCGCGCGTCGACGATCCAGCCGGGCTCCAGCGTCTCGTTGCCACAGGACGAACAGCTCTTCTCCGCCATGGGTGGACCGTAACCGACCATCGAGCCCACGGTGGCCGAAACGGAGATGGTCGTGACGAGTGGACATGCGGCCAGGTGTGGGGTGCGTTGCGGGTTGTGGTGAATGGCCCATTTCGGACGCGGCGCTAGTCAGCGCCGGTCTCACCGCGCCAGCGGGCGAAGCGGCCCGCGCGGTCGACGGCGCGGATGCGGTGCTCCGTCGCCGTGCGGACCTGTTCGGTCGCCACCACCAGCAGCTGGTCGCGTTCCTGAACGCGGGTCGACGAGCTCGGGGTGTGGCCGACGCCGTCGCGGACCAGCAGGCTCACGGTGGCTCCGGCGGGGAGGCGCAGCTCCGACAGGTACACGCCGTGCAACTTCGAACCGGTGGGCACGGTGAACGTCAGCAGCACGGCACCCAGCTCGTCGAGCGGCGCGGCGTCCACGTCGACCTCGCGGGTCTCCCCCGGCTTGGCGAGCCCCAGGACCCTGGCGACCAGCGGCAGCGTGCTGCCCTGCACGATCGTCAGCACGATGACCAGCACGAACACCGCGTCGACGAGTTTGTCCGCGCCCGGTACGCCCCCGGTGATGGGGATCATCGCCAGCACGATCGGCACGGCGCCGCGCAGGCCCGCCCACGACAGGAACGCCTGTTCCCGCCACGGCACGCGGAACGGGGTCAGCGACACCGCGACCGAGATGGGCCGGGCGAGGAACGTGACCACGACGCCGGCGACGAGGCCGGGGACGACCGCGTCCAGCAGCCGTTCCGGGGACATGAACAGTCCCAGCAGGACGAACAGGCCGATCTGCGACAGCCAGCCGAGCCCCTCGGCGAACGACAGGGTGTCGTTGCGGTGCGGGAGCTTCGAGTTGCCGAGCACGAGCGCCGCGATGTACGCGGCCAGCAGCCCGGACGCGTGCACGAACGACCCGGACGAGAACGCCAGCACCGGCACCGAGACCGTCGCCAGTGGGTAGAGACCGGTCGCGGGCAGTGCGGCCCGGCGCAGCGCGCGCACGCCGACCCACCCGAACCCGACACCGAGCAGCCCGCCGACCGCCAGCTCGTACACGGCGAACAGCGGGTCGGCCCACGTCGCGGTGCTGCCGGACACCAGCAGCACCACCACCAGGTACGCGGCCGCGTCGTTCATGCCGGACTCGAGCTCCAGCGCGCCGACGAGCCGTCTGCCCACGGAGATGGTGCGCAGCACGCTGAACACGGCGGCCGCGTCGGTGGACGCGAGGACCGCACCCCAGAGGAGCGCGTACCGCCAGTCGAACCCGAGCAGCCAGTGCAGCGCCGCGCCGGTGATCGCGATGCTCACGGCGACAGCCACAGTGGACAGCACGACCCCTGGCCAGAACGACGACTTGACGTCCGACCACCGGGTGGTGAGGCCGCCCTCGGTGAGGATCAGCACCAGCGCGGCCAGCCCGAGCGACTCGGTGAGCGACGCGTTCTCGAACTCGATGCCGATGCCCGCCTCGCCGAGCAGCACCCCGATCGCGAGGTACAGCACCAGCGACGGGAAACCCAGCCGCACCGACACCCGCACCGCGAGCACGGAGATCAACAGGACCGCGGCGACAGCCCCGAGCACCACCGAAAGCTCCTGGGCCACACCTTCCTCCTGACCGCCGAACCGGAAAATCCCGACGAACGAACCTACCGGCTCATGCGGCCTGTTGACACGCTGAGCAGGGTCTTCGACTGCTGGGAGTTGCCATGATCACTCGCTGGTCCCCCGCCATCGTCGCCCTGGTGTGGGCCACGGTCACGGCCTGCGCCAGCGCGGGCGCGTCCCCCGATCGGCTGGAAGTCGTTTCGCCCCAAGCAGGTCCGGACATCCCCGTGGCGGAGGTCCAGGCGCACCTGACCGAGCTGTCGCGGATCGCGGGCGAGAACGGCGGCAACCGGGCGCACGGGCAGCCGGGCTACCGGGCCGGGCTGGACTACGTCAGGGCGCGGCTCGACGAGGCCGGGTACACGACCGCGCTCCAGGAGTTCACGGCCGCCGGCGCGACCGGCTACAACCTGGTCGCGGACTGGCCGGGCGGCGACGAGAACGCGACGGTCATGTTCGGCGGCCACGCCGACAGCGTCAGCGCGGGCCCCGGCATCAACGACAACGGCTCCGGCTCGGCCGGGCTGCTCGAGGTGGCGCTGACCGTCGCCGAGCAGAACCTCCAGCCGACGAAGCACCTGCGGTTCGCCTGGTGGGGCGCGGAGGAGCTGGGGCTCGTCGGCTCGACCCACTACGTCGAGAACCTGCCGGACGCCGAGCTCGCGAAGATCGCGGGCTACGTAAACTTCGACATGATCGGCTCGCCGAACGCCGGCTACTTCGTGTACGCGTCGGGCAGCCAGCCACCCGGTTCGGACCAGATCGAGAAGGTGCTCGCGGACTACTTCGTCTCGATCGGCGTGCAGCCGGAGACGACGGAGGTCGGCGGGCGTTCCGACCACGCCGCGTTCGCGCGGGCCGGCATCCCGACCGGCGGCACGTTCACCGGCGCGGAGCAGGCCAAGACCGCCGACCAGGCGGCCAAGTGGGGCGGCACGGCCGGGGAGGCGTTCGACCCCTGTTACCACCGCGGCTGCGACACGCTCGACAACATCGACGCGACCGCGCTCGACCGCAACACGGACGCGATCGCGACGGCGGTGTGGACCCTCAGCGCCTGACAGGTCGCTCCGCTCCCATCCGCGTCACCGCGTTCACCAGCAGTGGCACCACACGGCGCGTGATGTCGTCCGGTCCGCTCCGCTCCACATAGGACTGGGCGACACCGCCGTCGTGCACGGCGAACAGCCAGCGGATGAGGACCTCGAGCGGCACGGTCAGCTCCCGGCCGAACCGCTCGACCACCTCGGCGAACCGGGCGGCGAAGCTCGCCCGGACCCTCGCGCGCGCGGCCGCGTACGCCTCGCCCGCCGCCGGGTCGCGCACGGCGTGCAGCGCGAACTCCGTGTTGACGAGGTACCACCGGCGGTCCTGCGGGATGGCCTCGACGAGCTCGGCCAGCGCCGTCTCCAGTGAGTCGCCGGCAGAGGGGGCCAGGTCGGTCAGCGTCTCGAGGACCCGGTCGGCCTGCCGGTCGTACAGCGCCACGAACAGCTCCTCCTTGGACGAGAAGTTGCTGTAGAACGCGCCGCGGGAGAACCCCGCCCGCTCGCAGACGTCCTCGACCGACGTGCCGTAGAAGCCGCGTTCCGCGAACGCGTCGAGCGCCGCGTCGAGCAGTCTGGCTTGCGTCTGGCGCCGCTTGCGGGAGAGTGGTCGCGTGACGGACGCCTCGTCGCTGTCAAGTCGCTGACCCATGCCCCCAAGAGTACATTCCTGTATCGGATACGGCAGTGTATTTTTTTGGGAGGCGGCATGATCGAGGCGACCGGGCTGGGTCTGCGTACGCGCCACGGGTGGGTGTTCCGTGACGTCGATCTGACGGTGGCCGCAGGCGAGGTGGCCGCCGTGGCCGGGCCGTCGGGCAGCGGACGCACGATGCTGCTGCTGGCGCTCGCGGGGCGCGCCCGGCCCAGCGCCGGTGAGCTGCGGGTCGGGGACGCCGTCTCGCGGCCGGACATCCGCCGTCAGGTCACCGTCGCCCGCGCCACCGGTGCGGTCGAGCTGGATCCGGATCTCACGGTCGGCGACAGCAGGCGGGAGGCCGGGCTGCTCTTCTACGGCGCCGACCTCGACCGGGCCGAGGAGCTGGCCGGTCTCGACCTCGACTCGGCCACGGTGGTCGGGGACCTCGCACCTGACGACCTCGCGTTGTTCTCGCTGGCGCTGGCCGCGGCGGGCCAGCCTGCCGCGCTGGTGCTCGACGACGTCGACCTGCGGGCCACGCCCGCGCAGCAGCACCGGATCTGGGCCGGGCTGCGTGCCGTGGCCGGGACGGGGATCGCCGTGGTCGCCAGCGCCGTCGAGGTCCGCCAGGCGGGAGTTGTGCGCACGCTGCGGCTGGGGAGCGACCGTGCGGCCGTTTAGGTTGGCGTGGTTCGAGATCAAGCGGTTCCGCACGCCGCTGCAGCGGCTCGCGCTCGTGTTCGTGGTGCTGGTGCCGTTGCTGTACGGCGGGTTGTACCTCTGGTCGAACTGGGATCCGTACGGGGACCTCGACCGGATTCCGGTCGCGGTGGTCAACGAGGACCGGCCCGTGTCGGTCAACGGGCAGACCGTGGACGCCGGGTCGTCGTTCGTGGCCGAGCTGAAGAAGGACCCGATCTTCGACTGGCGCTTCGTCGACCGGGACGAGGCCGCTCGCGGAGTGCGCGACTCCGACTACTACTTCGAGATCTCCGTGCCCTCGGACTTCTCGCGCAAGCTGGCCAGTGGTGCGGACGACAAGCCAGAGCGTGCGCGGATGTTGATCACGCTCGACGACGCCAACGGGTACATCGTCGGGAAGATGGCCCAGACCGTGCAGTCCGAGCTGGAGAACAAGATCAGCGCGGCCGCGGTGTCGGCGTACTTTCAGTCCGTGTTCGACAACCTCGAGCAGTTGCGGGATGGCGTGCACCAGGCCGAGGACGGGGCCGTCCAGTTGCGGGACGGGGCCTCTGCCGCCGAGAAGGGCAGTGCGGACCTGTCGTCCGGTCTCGGTGAGCTGAAGGCCGGTGCGGACAGGCTCGCGCCCGGGGCTCAGCAGGTGTCCGACGGGGTGTCGGCCATCGCGGATGTGGTGGTGCCCGCGGCCGGGACGATCGCCGATGCTCTGCCGTCGTTCACGCAGACCGCCGCCGATGCCGCTGCTGGCGCTGACTCGCTCGCCGGTACGGCCGCTACCGCCGCCGGCACCGTTGCCGGTGGCGCTGACTCGGTGCAGGCGCGGGTGACCGCGCTCGGGCAGGCGCATCCGGAGTTGCAGGCCGATCCCGCCTATCAGGAGCTCGTTCGGGTCACGGGGGACGCTGCCGGGTTCGCGAACCAGGTCAGCACGTCGGCGGGCGCGGTGAAGACCGCCACGGCGACGGTGAACGGGCACGCCGAGCAGCTCGCGCAGGACGCGCCCCGGTTGCAGGCCGAGGTGCGGGACGCGGCGACCAGGATCTCCGCGCTGGACTCGGGTGCCGCCGAGGTCGCGTCCGGTGCGGCACGACTGGACGCGGGACTGGGCACGGCGGCTTCCGGTGCCACGTCGTTGCACGACGGGGTCGCGAAGCTGTCGTCCGGTGCTTCGTCGCTGGCCGACGGCCTCACCGACGCCGAGTCCCGGATCCCGGTGCTGTCGGACGACCAGAAGAAGTCGAACGCGTCGACGCTGGCGTCGCCGGTCGACGTGGCCACCGAGAACCTGCACCCGGCGGGCACCTACGGGCGGGGGCTGACGCCGTTCTTCTTCGCGATCGCGCTGGTGGTCTTCGGGATCACGGCGTTCCTGATCCTGCGGCCGGTGTCCGCGCGGGCACTCGCGTCCCGGGCCGGGGACGTCACCGTGGCGCTGGCCGGGTGGCTGCCCGCCGCGGTCGCCTGCGCGGTCGGCGGGCTGGTGCTGTTCCTCGTGCTGGACGTGTTCCTCGCGCTCGCCCCGGTGCACGCGTGGGCGATGATCGGGTTGGTGGTGCTGGCCGCGCTGGCGTTCACCGCGATCGCGCACATGTTGCGGACGTGGCTCGGCGGGGTGGCCAGCGCGGTGATCCTGGTGCTGTTGCTGTTGCAGCTGACCACGTCCGCCGGGACCTACCCGTACGAGACGCTGCCCGGGTTCTTCCGCGGCCTGCACCACGTGTTGCCGATGACGTACTTCGTCGACGGGCTGCGGGTGACGATCACCGGTGGCAACGGGGCACACCTGGTGCGGGACGTACTGGTGCTGGCCGGGTTTCTGGTGGTCGCGCTCGCATCGACCACCCTGGTGGTGCGGCGCAAGCGCGAGTGGACCGTCTCGAAGCTGAAGCCCGAACTCAGCCTCTGAGCTCGGCGAGGCGGTCGTGGTCGTCGGGCAGCTCGACCACCTTGTCCCGGCTCCGTTCCCCGGCCACGATCACCACGTCCTGTCTGCGGACACCGAAGGCCCTGGCCAGCGCCTTGCGGACGGCGTCGTTGGCCTTGCCGTCCACCGGTGGGGCCTGGACCGCCACCACCAGCGCGTCGCCGTGGGTGCCGCCCACGGATTCCTTCCTGGCGCCCGGTTTCACCCGGATGTCGACGCGCATGCCGCTCCCCGCACCACCGGTTCGGTCCTCAGTAGACGATCGCAGGCTTCCCGCGGTGAGAAGGGCCCGCCAGAACGTGCCGGCGGGCCCTTCTCACGTGCCGGCTACGCCTTCGCGACCGTCACCGCGACCTCGGTGCCGTCGCCCACCGTGCCAGCGAAGCCCGTCGCCGGGCCGTAGGTGACCTCGTTCGCCAGCGTCTCGCCCGCGAGGAACTCCTCGTGCGTCCGGATGGCCGCGACCACCTCGTCTGGGGCCTGGACCGTCACCGTGATGCGGTCCGCCACGTCCAGGTCGGCGTCGCGGCGAGCCTGCTGCACCACCCGGACCAGGTCGCGGGCGACACCTTCCGCTTCCAGCTCGGGTGTGGTCGCGGTGTCCAGGACCACCAGGCCCGACGAGTTCGGCAGTTCGCCTGTCGCGCCCGTGTCCGTCGCCACCAGCCTGCGCTGGAACTCACCCGGCAGCAGCTCGATGCCCGCCGCCACCACCGTGTCGCCGTGCGCGACCCACTCGCCTGCCTTGACCGCTCGGATGACCTTCTGGGTGTCCCCGCCCAGCCTCGGACCGCAGGCCCGCGCGTTGACGACCAGTTCGAAGTGGCCGTGGGCCGCCACGTCCGTGGTCAGCTCCACCTGCTTGACGTTCACCTCGTCGGTGATCAGGTCCGTGAACGGCGCCAGCGACTCGGCGTCCTCCGCCGCCACCGTCAGCTTCGCCAGCGGCAGCCGTACGCGCAGCTTGTTCGACTTGCGCAGTGCCAACGCCGCCGAGCAGACCTGACGCACCCGGTCCATCGCCGTCACCAGTGCCGCGTCGGCGGGGAGCAGGTCGTCCGACGGCCAGTCCGCCAGGTGTACCGAGCGCTCGCCCGTCACGCCGCGCCACACCGCTTCCGCGGTCAGTGGCAGCAGCGGGGCCACCACCCTCGACACGACCTCGAGGACCGTGTGCAGGGTGTCGATGGCGTCCTTGTCGCCCGACCAGAAGCGGTCCCGGGAGCGGCGGACGTACCAGTTGGTCAGTGCCTCCAGGTACTCACGCACCCCCGCGCACGCGCCCGACAGGTCGAAGACGTCCAGCGCCGCCCTGGTGTCGACCACCAGCTCCTGCGTCTTCGCCAGCACGTACCTGTCCAACACGTGCTTGGAGTCCGCGCGCCACTCGCCTTCGACGCCCTCCGCGTTCGCGTACAGCGCCAGGAAGTACCACGTGTTCCACAGCGGGAGCACCGCCTGGCGGACGGCATCGCGGATGCCGCGTTCGGTGACCACCAGGTCGCCGCCGCGGAGGATGGGGGACGACATCAGGAACCAGCGCATGGCATCGCTGCCGTCGCGGGAGAAGACCTCGTTGACGTCCGGGTAGTTCTTGCGGGACTTGGACATCTTCTGGCCGTCGTCGCCCAGGACGATGCCGTGCGCCACGCAGTTGCGGAACGCGGGACGATCGAAGAGCGCCGTGGCCAGCACGTGCATGGTGTAGAACCAGCCGCGGGTCTGGCCGTTGTACTCGACGATGAAGTCACCGGGGTAGTGGTGCTCGAACCACTCCCGGTTCTCGAACGGGTAGTGCACCTGGGCGTAGGGCATCGAACCCGACTCGAACCAGCAGTCCAGGACCTCCGGGGTCCTGCGCATGGTCGACTGGCCCGTCGGGTCGTCCGGGTTCGGCCTCGTCAGTTCGTCGACGTACGGGCGGTGCAGGTCGGTCGGGCGTACGCCGAAGTCGCGTTCGAGCTCGTCCAGTGAGCCGTACACGTCGACCCTCGGGTACTCCGGGTTGTCCGACACCCACACCGGGATCGGGCTGCCCCAGAAGCGGTTGCGGGAGATCGACCAGTCACGGGCGTTCTCCAGCCACTTGCCGAACTGGCCGTCCTTCACGTGCCCGGGGACCCAGTTGATCTGCTGGTTCAGCTCGACCATCCGGTCGCGGAACTTGGTCACCGCCACGAACCACGACGTGACCGCGCGCTGGATCAGCGGGTTGCCGCAGCGCCAGCAGTGCGGGTAGGCGTGGTCGTAGGTCTCCTGCCGCAGCAGCTTCCCGGCCGCCTTCAGGTCCTTCATGATCTGGCCGTTGGCCTCGGATAGCACGTGCATGCCCTCGTAGGGGGGCACGGTCGCGTCGAAACGGCCGTGGGCGTCCACCGGCGTGACCGGGGTGATGCCCGCCGCGTCGGTGACGACCTTGTCCTCCTCACCGTAGGCGGGGGCGATGTGCACGATGCCCGTGCCGTCCTCGGTGGTGACGTAGTCGGCGGCCAGGATCCGGTGCGCGTTCTCCGTGCCGGCGAAGAAGTCGAACGGCGGCGTGTACGCGCGGCCCAGCAGGTCGGCACCCTTGTAGCGGGCCACCACCGGCGGGTCCTCGCCCAGCTCGCGGGCGTAGGCCGCCACGCGGGCCTCGGCCAGCAGGTACCTCTCGCCATTTGCCTCGACCGTCACGTAGTCGACGTCCGGGTGGACCGCCATCGCCAGGTTCGACGGGAGCGTCCACGGGGTCGTCGTCCAGATGAGGGCCAGCTCGCCGGACTCGAGACGGAGGCCGACGGTGACCGCCGGGTCCTGCCGGTCCAGGTAGACGTCGTCCATCTTCGTCTCGGTGTTGGACAGCGGCGTCTCGCAACGCCAGCAGTACCAGAGGACGCGGTAGCCCTCGTACACCAGGCCTTTGTCCCAGAGGGACTTGAAGGCCCACATGACGCTCTCCATGAAGTCGAGATCGAGCGTCTTGTAGTCGTTGTCGAAGTCGACCCAGCGGGCCTGGCGGGTGACGTAGTCGCGCCACTGGTCGGTGTACTGCAGCACGGAGGTGCGGCACGCCTCGTTGAACTCGGCGATGCCCATCTCCTCGATCTCGGCCTTGGTCTTGATGCCGAGCTGCTGCTCCGCCTCGAACTCGGCGGGCAGGCCGTGGGTGTCCCAGCCGAACCGGCGCTCGACGTGCTTGCCACGCATCGTCTGGTAGCGCGGCACCACGTCCTTGACATAACCGGTCAGCAGGTGGCCGTAGTGCGGGAGGCCGTTGGCGAAGGGCGGGCCGTCGTAGAAGACGAACTCGTTCGAGCCGTTCTCGCCTGCCGGGCGCGCTTCGACGGACGCGACGAAGGTGCGGTCGGTCTCCCAGTAGTCGAGCACGACCTGCTCGAGGTTCGGGAAGGACGGCTGCGCGGGTACGCCACGATCCGAGCCCTGGTCAGAGCCGAACCGCGCCTTGGGATATGCCATCGGGGTCCTCGTGGTCCATCAGTCGTGTGATCGCGTGTGCGCTGCCACACGGGGACGACGTGACGCCGCGGTACCACCCCGCTTGCCGGCGCACGTGCGCGCCGACCTCTCGTTCATCGGCTGTGACGGGCCGGCCCGTCCGGTTCTAATGAGGCCTCGCGGCCCGTTCTTCCGGAGGCTCCCCGGTGATGGCCGGTTCAACGCCTGTACTTCAAGGATGTCAGAACACGCAAGCCGGTTAGCGCGCGGCCCGGTGCCTGGCGGCGAGGACCGCGTCCGGACCACAGCGGGCGCACGGCGTGAAGCCGAGCTGGCGGGCCTCGGAGACGGCGATCGGGATCGTCGCGCGCGGGCCGAGCCAGGTGCACGTAGCCAGGTGGTAGCGGGGGTGTTCGTCGACGACGCGGACCTCGGCGTCGAGGCCCGCGACCACGAGCAGGTCGCTCGCGTCCGTCGGTTCCTCGTCCGGTTCGCTGGTGTCGGCGACCGGCGCCACTGCCGGTTCCGCCGCCACCACCGGCTCGATGTGCGTGGTCACCTCGGTGTCGGACTCCGGCTCGACCGCGGGCGGGAGTGGTTCCTCGTCCGCGATCTCCGGCTCGTCGAACTCGTCGGGCCGGCCTGGCCGGTGCGGTGGGTCTGATCGGTCCGGTTGGTCACCGCGACGGGCGCCACCCACCGTGACGACCGTCGGTTTCGCCGAGTCGCCCGCGCGCGCCTTGCGCCGGCCGCTCAGCCAGTCGGTGACCAGCAGAGCGGCCGCCGCCACGCTCACCACGACGGAGATCCACGCCCACAGCGTGTTGGCCGTGGTCAGCGCGGCGATGAGCAGCCCGAAGGCAGCCACCACCAGCGCCAGGACTATGTACAGCACTGGTCAGTCAGGTTGTTCTCGGAATGGTGCGGCTCAGCCGGCCTCGGCCCGCGGGCCGAACGCGTAACCCTGCTGCCCGGACGACCGCCCGCTGTCCGACGACGAGCCGGTGGTCGGCGCCGCGGATCCCCGGTCACCCAGTTCGCGCAGGCTCGACTCCAGGAACGTCTTCAGCCTGGTGCGGTACTCGCGCTCGAACGTGCGCAGCTCGTCGATCTTCTTCTCGAGCGCCGTGCGCTCCGCCTGCACCTGACCGATGACCTCGGCGTGCTGCCGCTGTGCCTCGCGCTCCAGCGTGGTGGCCTTGTCGCGGGCCGAACGCTCGAGCGTCTCCGCGCGGGTCCGCGCGTCGTTGAGCATCGTCTCGGCACGGGTGCGCGACTCGTTGATCATCGTGTCCGACTTGGCACGGGCCTCGGACAGCAGCTGCTCGGACTTGGTCCGTGCCTCCGCGAGCATGCCGTCGGACTCCGCCTTGGCCTCGCCGGTGAGCCGGTCCGCCATCTCCTGGGCGAGCCCCAGCACCTTCGCGGCCTGGACGTGATGATCGCCACCGGCGGAGCCGGGGGAAGTCTGCTCGAGTGCGCTCGGTGGCGGCACCGGCGTCAGCCTGCGCGGCTCCTCCACTCGCTGTGGCGCGGGTGCGACCGATCGTGCGTCCTCGATGTCCGCGCGCGCCGACTCGAGCTGCGCGTCGAGCTGCTCGACCTGCGCACGCAGGTCGTTGTTCTCTTCGAGCAGGCGGGACAGCTCGACCTCTACCAGGTCAAGGAACGCGTCCACCTCGTCCTCGTTGTAGCCCCGCTTGCCAATGGGAGGCTTGCTGAACGCGACGTTATGCACGTCAGCGGGGGTCAACGACATCTGATCACCTCACGCACTCAGGGGCTGTCTTCCACCCGGTTTCCCCACTAACCGGGATAGGCCAGTCGCATCAGTATGAACACGACCAACAGCAGCACCATAATCGATAGGTCCAGCCCTACGCCTCCGATCCGGACCATCGGTATCAACCGACGGACCAAGCGAACCGGAGGATCGGTCACTGTGTAGATGGTCTCCAGCGTTACCGCAACCCCGCCGGCCGGGCGCCACTCCCTCGAGAACGCTCGGACGAGCTCCACCACGACTCGCGCGGTCAGGAACAGCCAGAAGACGAACAGTACCCAATACAAGACAAGCCGCACGGGATCCACGTGTCAACTCTGCCATCTCTCACTGTCGGTTGAGCAACCCGCCCTCCGCTATGCGCCGTTTGTCCTCGGCAGTGGGGTCCTGGTTGGGCGGTGAGATCAAGAACACCTTGTTGGTCACCTTGTCCATCGAGCCCCGCATGGCGAACACGAGACCGGCGGCGAAGTCGACCAGTCGGCGGGCGTCGGCGTCGTCGAGCTCGGTGAGGTTGATGATCACCGGAGTGCCGTCCCGGTAGTGCTCACCGATGGTGCGCGCGTCCGCGAAGCCCGTCGGGTGCACGGTCACGATCCGCCCCATCGGGTACCCCCCGGTGCTCGGCTTGGCCGCTGGCTCGGGACGCGGCAGCGGCCGCGGCGCCGGGCGCGGCTCGACGGCCAGCGCACCCTGGGTCGGTGCTTCCGCGGCCCAGGCGGCACGCGGCCTGGCAGCCGAACGAGCCGGGAAGTCGGCGCGCGCCGAGAGCTCCGTCTCGTACCCGTCCTCGTAGCGCGCGTCGTCGCCCCGGCGACCGAAACCGCGCCTGCGCGGTGGCTCGCCGTAGGGGTCGTAGTCGTCCTCGTCGGAGAGGTACTCGGGACGTCGGTAGCCGCGGCCGTGCCCGGCGCGGTCGCCGTAGTCGTCGCCGTATTCGTCCAGGTCATCGAGGTCGTAGCCGTCGTACTCGTCGGCAGGGACCATGCCGAAGTAGGCCTTCAGCTTCTGCAGCGTGCCCATACCCCTGCCCTCGGTGCGTGCGGTTCCCTCAACGTGTTATGGCGAGGCTAGGCCACGGGTACCCAGTAACGCGGTTCCGACACGCACGCAGGTCGAACCGTGAGTAACGGCCGATTCGAGATCACCGGTCATCCCAGAGGACAGTTCCGTGGCCTCCGGATGATCTTCACGCAGGCGATCGGAGGCCCGCGCGAGGCGCTCGAACGCCTCGTCCGGGGTCATGGTGAGCGGGGCCACAGCCATCAGTCCGCGCAACCGTAATTCACTCGAACGGGCGACATGATCGGCAAGCGGCATCAGCGTGTCGAGTGGCGCTCCGCCCCGTTCCGGGTCGCTGTCGATGCTCACCTGGACCAGGACGTCGAGCGGGGTGGTCCGGTCGCCAGCCTCCCGCGCGTTGCGCACGGCCTTGTCCAGGGCGTCCACGAGCCGGTCCGAGTCGACGGACTGGATCTCGGCGGCCCAGCGGGCGACGGCACGGGCCTTGTTGCGCTGCAGCCGGCCCAGCATGTGCCACCGCACTGTCGCGTCCGGGCGCAGTTCCCGCAGGTCAGCGACCTTGGTACCGGCTTCCTGCTCACGGTTCTCGCCGAGGTCGACGACGCCGAGGTCGGTCAGCAGGGCGGCGTCCGAGGCCGGGAACGTCTTGGTGACCGCGATGAGCCGAACGGTGTTCTCCGCGCGCCCGGCGGCCCGGCAGGCGGCCGTGATCCGCTCACGGACGGTGTCGAGCGCGGCCGCGATCTCCGCTCGCCGATCGGTCATGACGCGTCCGTCGGGTCGAGCCACGTGAGCGCGGCCAATCGCCCAGTGGTGCCGTCCCTGCGGTGACTGAACAGCGTTTTGTCCTCCACCGTGCACCGCGGATCGATCCCGATCTTGGCGACACCGGCGTCGGCGAGCTGCTGCCAGAGACCGGCGCGGATGTCGAGGCCAGGGGTGCCCTTGCGGGTCTTGGTCGCGCTGCCCGGCAGGTGCGCCTCGACGTCGGCCTGCATGGCGGCCGGGACCTCGTAGCACTCTCCGCACACGGCAGGACCGAGCAGCACCTCGATCCGGTCGACGCTCGCGCCGGCCTTCTCCATGGCGGCGAGCGCGGCCGGGAGCACGCCGACGCGGGCGCCGACCCGGCCCGCGTGGACGGCGCCGACGACGCCCGCCCCGGGGTCGGCGAGCAGGACCGGCACGCAGTCGGCGCACAGCGCGACGAGCGCGAGGTTCGGCTCGGTGGTGACGATCGCGTCCGTGGCCTCGACGGCTTCGGTGCGCGGGCCGTCGACGATCTCGGCGTTGCGGCCGTGCACCTGTTCCATCCAGACCAGCCGGTCCCGGCCGAGCCCGAGCTCGTCGGCGAGCCGCGCCCGGTTGGCGGCGACCGCCTCCGGGTCGTCACCGACGCCACCGCCGAGGTTGAACGACTCGTAGGGCGCCTTGGACCGGCCGCCCGCGCGCGTCGTCACCACACGCCTGATCAATACCGCCACCCCGCATTTAAAAGTGTTGGTCACGTTCCAGCGAACGGTACCGAGGGGCGCGTGGTTGGTGGCTGAGTGCCGTCACGTTCCCCTGAGGTGCGGTTGATTGCCGGGAGACACCTCGTCACCTTCTCAGCGCGGGCGACGTGCCTTTGCGACGTTGTCTGGTCAGCGGCGCATGAACGGCGGGACGTCCACCCCGTCGTCGTCCGGCTCGTCGGTCACCGGGACCGCGCGGGGCGGCAGGCTGCCCGAGGTACCGGCGGGACGCGGCCGGGGCGACGCCGAGGGCGGGACGCTCGCGTTGCCCATCGGGTTCGAGTAGCCGACCGCGGCCTGCCGGGGTGGCGGGGCGGTCTGCGGCGTGCTCGGCGCCGGAGGGCTCGGGTTCGCGGTGGCCTGCGGCTGGGGGTTCGGCGTGACCGGGGCGCTGTGCTGCTGCACCGGTGCGGGCGCCGGGGTCTGCGGGGCGGCCGCCGGCGGCTCCTGACGTTCCGGTGCCGGGCGGTTCACCTCGCCGGACTGGGCCGAGGCCGTGCTGGTGCCGCGGGAGCTGACCATGGTCGGGTCGAGCTTCTTGTGCGTCGGCGTGCCGCTGTCGAAGCCTGCCGCGATCACGGTGACGCGGACCTCGTCGCCGAGGGAGTCGTCGATCACCGTCCCGAAGATGATGTTGGCCTCGGGGTGCGCGGCCTCCTGCACCAGCGACGCGGACTCGTTGATCTCGAACAGGCCGAGGTCCGAGCCACCGGCGATGGCGAGCAGGACGCCGTGGGCGCCGTCCATGGACGCCTCCAGCAGCGGCGAGTTGATCGCCTTCTGCGCGGCCTGCACCGCGCGACCCTCGCCGCGGGCGGAGCCGATGCCCATGAGCGCGCTGCCCGCGCCGGACATGACGCTCTTGACGTCGGCGAAGTCCAGGTTGATCAGACCCGGGGTCGTGATCAGGTCGGTGATGCCCTGGACACCGGACAGCAGGACCTCGTCGGCCGAGCGGAAGGCGTCCATCAGCGAGACGCCGACGTCGCCGAGCTGCAGCAGGCGGTCGTTGGGAATCACTATGAGCGTGTCGCACTCGTTGCGGAGCTCGGTGATGCCTTCCTCGGCCTGGCGCGCGCGGCGCTTGCCCTCGAACGCGAACGGGCGCGTGACGACACCGATGGTGAGCGCACCGAGCTTGCGTGCGATCGACGCGACGACCGGCGCGCCGCCGGTGCCGGTGCCGCCGCCCTCACCCGCGGTGACGAACACCATGTCGGCGCCCTTGATGACCTCTTCGATCTCCTCGCGGTGGTCCTCCGCGGCCTTGTGGCCGACCTCGGGGTTCGCGCCCGCGCCGAGGCCACGGGTCAGTTCGCGGCCGATGTCGAGCTTGACGTCGGCGTCGGACATGAGCAGAGCCTGCGCGTCGGTGTTGACCGCGATGAACTCGACGCCCTTGAGGCCGACCTCGATCATGCGGTTGACAGCGTTGACCCCACCGCCGCCGATTCCGACGACCTTGATCACCGCCAGGTAGTTGTGCGGGGGCGTCATCGGGCCGCCTTCCTGATCTGAAGCCTTGTGCTGTTCCCCGAGACAGTCGCGAGACGTAAACCCTGAACCTCTACGAGAGACTTAGAGTTATGTCAAGCGCTGACGTCGAATCAGGACGGTATGCATGGACCGTTCCCGTTTCCAGCCGCCACGCCGCGTAGTTGCGATGTTGTGTGTGCCATTCACCCTTCGGCTACTCGCCGGTGCTGCCGTCAAGCAGCTCGCGGAGCAGGTCCAGGTGACCGGCATGGCGCCCGGTCTCCTCAATCATATGGATCAGGGCCCAGCGGAAGTTGACCGGTTCGCCCTTGTGCGTCGCGGTCGCGTCGAGGTCCAGTTCCGAGGCCACCGCCCTGCTCCGGGCACATTCCGCGGTGTAGTTCGCGATCAGGTCAGCCAGCGGCGTGCGCATCCCGGCGGTGAACTCGGCATCCGGGTCTTCCGCGAAACGGTCCCGCCACTCGTCGGGCCTGCCCGCGAACAGCACCCCGAACCAGTACTGCTCGACGTAGGTGAGGTGCGCCACCAAACCGGCGACGGTGGTCAGCTCGGACGGCACGAGCGCGCGGCGGGCCTGTTCGTCGGTGAGGCCCTCGGCCTTCATGACGACAGCGCTGCGGAGGAAGTCGAGGAACCCGGCGAGCTGCTCGCGCTCCCCCGCCACCCCGGGTGGTTCTGGTCTGGTCTCAGTCGAGGTCATGCCGGGCATCCTGCCGCAGCGGACCAGCGGTTCTCGCGTGCTTTACCCGGACACCGTCGGGAAGTCGGGGGTCGCGACGTCGTAGGTCTTGCCCGGCCGGGTGAGCAGCGGAGCGAGGACGGCCGCCTTGCGGGCGTTGTCGCGGGCATTGCCCCACTTGACGACGCGGCCGTCGGCGAGGGTGAGGCGCACGTCGCCGGGGGTGTCCGCGGTGACGGTGACGATGTGGGTCCTGAGCTGCTTGGGGAGGGCGCCGAGGACGGTGACCGCGGCCTTGGCGGCGGGGTTGTCCGGGCGGATGTCGTCCATGGCCAGGGTGGGCAGCCCCGGCGGAGCGGTCCTGGTGACCGCGTAGTCGAGGCCGGTGGCGTCGATCAGGTGGATCTCCGCCCCCGCCTTGCGGACGGCGACCGGGCTGCGCTCGGTGACGATGATCTGGACCGTGCTGGGCCAGGACCGCTCCACCACGACCTCGAACACCCTCGGCAGTGTCGCCACGCGGGCGGCGGCCCCCTCGGCGTCGAGGCGGACCATGGGTGTGCCGTGCTCGATGGCCGCGGCCGCCACCACGTCGGCCTCCGGGATCTCCTCGGTGCCGACGACCTCGACCGACCGCACGCCGAGCAGTGACGTGAACATCACCAGGTAGGCGACCGCGACCACGGTGAGCACGGCCAGCACCGCGACCCACCGGCGGGCCAGGTACCGGCCGCGGGTCGGGCCGCCTTCGGACCGGGGAGCCGCCGGACGGGTGCGCCGCTTGAGCGTGCGGCTGGAGTCGCGGGTGGTGTCGGCCCGGACGCGGGCGCGGTCCCGCTCCGCGCGGCGCGCGGCGGCGGCACCGGCACGCGTGCGCGTGGTGCGGGTGCCGCCTGTCCGTGCCGCGCCGCCGGTCCGTGCAGTGCCGCCGGTCCGTGCCGCGCTGTCGGTCCGTGGTGTGCTCTCGGTGGTGTCGGCATCGGCCCGCTCAGTGGGACGGCGCCTGCCCCGGCTCCACGACTCGCGGGTGCCGTCGGCCGCTCCCCCGGTCCTGCCCCGGGAGCGGTCGCCGCCGCGGGCCGTGCCGGACATCAGGCCCGGACCCGGCGGTCCAGTTCGGCGATCAGCTCGGGACCGAGCATGGTCACGTCACCCGCGCCCATGGTCAGCACCAGGTCGCCCTCGCCGGCCAGCGACGCCACCAGCGCGGGCACGCGCTCGAACGACCCCTCGAACCGGACGCGGTCGGCGGGCAGCGGCACGTTGTCCACGATGAGCTGCCCGTTCACGCCCGGCTCCGGCTGCTCCCGTGCGCCGTACACGTCCAGGACCACGACCTCGTCGGCCAGGCCGAGGGCCTCGCCGAACTCCTTCGCGAACAGCCTGGTCCGCGAGTACAGGTGCGGCTGGAAGATCACCACGACCTTGCCGCCCTGGGCGGCCGGGCGGACGGCCCGCAGCTGCGCGGCGACCTCGGTCGGGTGGTGGGCGTAGTCGTCGTAGACGCGCACGCCGCCTGCCCGGCCGGTGAACTCGAACCGCCGCCGCACGCCACCGAAGGTCGCGATGCCCTCCAGCAGGCCCTCGAGCGGGGCACCGAGCTCCAGGCCGGCGATGATCGCGCCCAGTGCGTTGAGGGCCATGTGCTCACCCGGCACCGCGACCCTGACCTCGACCTCGGTGCCGTCGAGCAGCACGCCGGCCACCCCGGCTGCGCCGGAGTCCCCGCCGGGTTCGTAGCCGGTCATCGTCACGTCCGTGGCGGCCCGGCCGTAGCGGCGGACCCGCACGCCCTTGCTCTCGGCGATCAGGCCGAGCGCGGCGGCACCCGGGTCGTCGGCGCACACGATGAGGACGCCGCCCTCGGTGACACGGTCCACGAAGGACTCGAACACCGCGTTGTAGGCGTCGGCGGTGCCGTGGTGGTCGAGGTGGTCGGGCTCCACGTTGGTCACGACCGCGACCGACGGCGAGAACGCCAGGAACGACCCGTCGCTCTCGTCGGCCTCCGCCACGAAGATGCCGCCCGCGCCGTGGTGGGCGTTGGACCCGGACTCGTTGAGGTCGCCGCCGATCGCGAACGACGGGTCGAGCCTGCAGTGCTGCAGCGCGACCGTGAGCATCGACGTGGTGGACGTCTTGCCGTGCGTACCGGCGACGCAGGCGATGCGGTGGCCGTCCATCAGCGCGGCGAGCGCGGCGGAGCGGTGCAGCACCTCGAGCCCTCGGGCCCGCGCCTCCACCAGCTCCGGGTTGTCGGGCTTGATGGCGGACGACACGACGACCGTCGTCGGCCCGCCGTCGAGCAGGTCCAGGTTCCCGGCGGCCTGACCGACCGCGACCCGCCCGCCCTGTGCCCGCAACGTCATCAGCGTCGGCGACTCCTTGGCGTCGGAGCCGGACACCGCCGCGCCGCGGTCGAGCAGGATCCTGGCGATGCCGCTCATCCCGGCACCGCCGATACCCACCAGGTGGACCCGATCCAGAGAACCCGTCACGACCGCTCCTCGCACGCCTCGCGCGACCCGCGCACGCGGTGGTCCGCTCCGCAGGCTCCGCTCACTTGCCCACCACTTCCAGCACCATGCGCGCCAGCACGTCCGCGGCCTCCCGGTGCCCGGTGCCCTGTGCGGCGGCGCTCATCTTCTTGAGCCGCAACGGGTCCGTGAGCAGCGGCACGACCGTCTCCGCGGTGCGCTGCGGCGTCAGCTCGTCGTCGGAGATCATCAGCGCGGCGCCCGCGTCGACCGACGGCCGCGCGTTGAGCGCCTGCTCACCGTTGCCGATCGGCAACGGCACGTACACCGCGGGCAGCCCGACGGCCGACACCTCGGCGACGGTCATCGCACCGCACCGGCACAGCACCGCGTCGGCGGCCGCGTACGCGAGGTCCATGCGCTCCAGGTACGGCACGGACACGTAGCGCGGCGCACCGGGGACCTGTTGCACGGCAAGGGAGTTCTTGGGGCCGTGGGCGTGCAGCACGCCGATGCCGCGCTGCCCGAAGATCTCCGCGCACGCCGACACCGCGTTGTTGATCGTCCGCGCGCCCTGCGAGCCGCCGAACACCAGCAGCGTCGGCGCGGTCGGGTGCAGCCCGAAGAACTGGCGGGCCTGCGCACGCAGGCGGAACCGGTCGAGACCGATGATCGAGCCACGCAGCGGGATGCCGATCACCTCGGCGTTCGGCAGGCCCGTGCCCGGCACGGCGACCGCGACGCGCTCGGCGTACCGGGCGCCGATCTTGTTCGCGAGACCGGCCTTGGCGTTGGAGTCGTGCACGACGATCGGGGTGCGCCCGCGAGCCGCGAGATAGGCAGGCAGGGCGACGTAGCCACCGAACCCGACGACGACGTCGGCGCCGACGCGGTCGAGCACCTCACGGGTCTGCTTGATCGCGGAACGGACCTTGAGCGGCAGCTTCAGCAGGTCGACGTTCGGCTTGCGGGGCATCGGGACCGGCGGGATCATCTCGAGCTGGTAGCCGCGGGCCGGGATGATCTGCTTCTCCAGGCCGCGCTCGGTGCCGAGCGCGACGATGCGCGCGTCCGGCCGGATCCGGCGCACCGCGTCGGCCAGGGCCAGCGCGGGCTCGATGTGCCCCGCGGTCCCTCCCCCGGCGACGACGACGCAGGGTCCACGGTTGGCAGGGGTGGTCAAGAACGTCCTCCTAGTCTGCGGCGCGGGGCGGGCGGCCGACCTCGGGCGGTGACACGAGCTGTGCCACGACCGGCGGAGCGACCGGCGGAGCCTCGCTGCGTGGCGGGTGGCCGGACCGGTTTGCGCCTGACCGGCGGCTGGTAGGGCTCCGGGGCGGGGAGCCGCATCAGCCTGCCGAATCGGCCCGGCCCCTGAGAGCGTAGTGCGGCCACTGCTTCGGGCTCATGCCGCGCACAGTTCGCGAGGACGCCGAACACCAGCATGGTGGTCACGACGGACGTGCCACCGGAGGAGATCAAGGGCAGCGTGATGCCCGTGACCGGCAACAACCCGACCACGTAGCAGATGTTGATCGCGGCCTGGGCGACCAGCCACACGGTCAGCGTGGCGGAGACCATCCGGATCCACGGGTCGATGTTGCGGGTGGCGACCCGCATGCCGGTGACCGCGAGCATGCCGAACAGGCCGAGCACCAGCGCGGAGCCGAGGAAGCCCAGCTCCTCGCCGATGAGCGCGAAGATGAAGTCGTTGTGGACGTTGGGCAGGTACTCCCACTTCGACTGGCCCTGCCCGATGCCCTTGCCGAACAGCCCGCCTTCCGCGAGCGCGTACAGGGCCTGGTCGGACTGGTAGTCGGCGCCCAGGCTGTCCTCGCCGGGGTTGAGGAACGACACCACGCGGGCCAGTCGGTAGTTGGTGCCGATGGCCAGCAGGACCACGCCGGCCAGGCCGCCGAGCGCGAGCGCGCCGAACAGCCGCAGCTGGGCACCCGCGAACCACAGCAGCGCGATGAGCACGACGCCGAGGGTGACGGTGCCGCCGAGGTCGGGCTGCAGCATGACCAGCGCGAACATGACCAGCGCGGCGGGCACGACCGGCACGAGCAGGTGCCGGTACTGGTGCAGCAGGCCGCGCTTGACGACGAGGATGTGCGCGCCCCACAACGCGAGCGCGAGCTTGGCGAACTCGACCGGCTGCACCGACAGCGGCCCGACCCGGAACCAGCTGCGGGTGCCGTTGAGCGTCGAACCGAGCGGGGTGAGCACGAGCACCAGCAGCAGCACGCACACCCACAGCGCGATCGGGCTGAACGCGCGGATCCGCTGCAGCGGCACCCGCACGCCGATCCAGAACAGCACGAGCCCGACCAGCACGAACACGACCTGCTTGCCGAACACCGTGTACGCGGAGCTGCCCTGGTTGATGGAGATGACCGCGGACGCGGACAGCACCATCACCAGGCCGATGACGATCAGCAGCACGCAGATCGCGAGGATCAGGTGGAACGACGCGAGCGGGCGGCCGAGCCACGCGGTGAGCGCGGTGCGGATGGCGCCGAGGCGGCCGGTGCGCTCCTTGCGGTCGGTCTTGCCGTCGGACTCGCTCTTGGTGTTCTTCGACTCCTCGAGTGCCGTCATCCGCGCTCCGCCAGCACGTCGCGCACGGCGTCGGCGAAGGCCGTGCCGCGGTGCACGTAGCTGGCGAAGAGGTCGTGGGACTTGGCGGCGGGCGCGAGCAGCACCACATCGCCTGCAGAGGCCATCGCGTTCGCCACGCGCACCGCAGTGAGCATGGGGTCATCGTCTCGTGAAGGGACGCGATGGACCGGCACATCCGGCGCGTGTCGCGCGAGTGCGGCGGCGAACACGTCCTGGTCGACTCCGATCAGGACCGCGCCACGCAGCCGGGGCGCCGCCTCGGCGACCAGGTCGGTGACCTGCGCGCCGTGCAGGAGACCACCGGCGATCCACACGACCGACTCGAACGCGCCGAGCGAGCCCTGCGCGGCGTGGGTGTTGGTGGCCTTGGAGTCGTTGACGTACCGGACGCCGCCTGCTTCGGCGATCAGCTCGACCCGGTGCGCCGGTGGCCGGAAGGCGTTGAGCCCGGCGCGGACGTCCTCGGGTGACACGCCGTACGCCCTGGCCAGCGCGGCCGCGGCGAGTGCGTTGGCGACGTTGTGCGGCCCGACGGGCCGGACCTCGGCGACCGGCACGAGCAGCAGGTCGCCGTGCACGAGCCAGCCGTCGGTCGCGCCGAACTGGCCCGCCGCGGGGGTGCCGGTCGTGAAGCTGACCCGCTCCGGCGCGTCGGCCGCGAGGCGTTCCGACTCGACGTCGTCGGCGTTGTAGACCGCGAGCGCGGCACCGTCGTAGATCTTGCCCTTGTCGGAGACGTAGGAGGCCATCGTGCCGTGCCACTCGATGTGGTCCTCGGCGACGTTCAGCACGGCGGCGGCGTGCGCGCGCATGGACGACTGCCAGTGCAGCTGGTAGCTGGACAGCTCGACGGCGAGCACGTCGTAGCCACCGAGGACCGCGTCGACCACGGGCAGGCCGATGTTGCCGCAGGCCACCGCCTTCGCGCCAGACGCGAGCAGGATCGCCTCGAGCATGCCGACGGTGGTGGTCTTGCCGTCGGTGCCGGTGACCGCGAGCCAGACGGGTGGGTGTTCGAGCGCCTGGCCGAGCCGCCAGGCCAGCTCGACCTCGCCGAGCACCTCGACCCCCGCCTCGGCGGCCGCGACGAGCAGTGGCGCGGTCGGCGGCCAGCCGGGGCTGGTGACGACCAGGTCCGTGCCCACGGGCGGGGCGGTGAGCCCGGCGACGGTCGCGACGCCGTCCGGCAGGCCGGTGAGCCGGTCGGCGGCCGCGTCGGTGACGGTGACGTGCGCACCGCGCTCGAGCAGGGCGGCCGCCACCGACTTGCCGGTGACGCCCGCGCCTGCGACGAGAACCTGCTTGGCGGCGAACATGTCAGCTGCCGACCGCGGTCAGCCACTCCGAGTAGAAGAGGCCGAGACCGAACATCGCGCAGATCCCGGCGAGCAGCCAGAACCTGATGATCACCGTGGTTTCCGCCCACCCGGCGAGCTCGAAGTGGTGGTGGAAGGGCGCCATCCGGAAGAGTCTTCGCCGTGAGGTGCGGAAGACCGCGATCTGCAGCACCACCGACAGCATCTCGACCACGAACAGACCACCGACGATGACCATCAGCAGCTCGGTCTGCGTGGTGATCGACAGACCGGCGACCAGGCCACCGAGGGCGAGCGAACCGGTGTCACCCATGAAGATCTTCGCCGGGGCCGCGTTCCACCACAGGAAGCCGATGCACGCGCCCATGGCCGCGGCGGCCACCACCGCGAGGTCCAGCGGGTCACGCACGTTGTAGCAGCCGACGGTCGGGTCGGCGGCGCCGCAGTTGTAGCGGAACTGCCAGAACGTGATGACCACGTAGGTGCCGAACACCATCGCCGACGAGCCGCCCGCGAGACCGTCGAGGCCGTCGGTGAAGTTCACCGCGTTCGACCAGCCGGACACCAGCAGGTAGCAGAAGACGATGAACCCGATGGTGCCGAACGAGACGATCGTGAGGTCGCGGACGAACGACAGGTTCACCGACGCGGGCGTGAACCCGTAGTCGTCGGCGAAGTTGACCGCGAGGATCGCGAACGCCACGGCCACCACCAGCTGGCCGACCATCTTGGCGGTCTTGTTCAGCCCGAGGTTGCGCTGCTTGCGGATCTTGATGAAGTCGTCGAGGAAGCCGACGAGGCCGAGGCCGACGGTCAGGAACAGCACGAGCAGCCCGGACGCGGTCGGCGCCTCGCTGTCCTCCGAGACGAGCGAGGTCACGAGGTGGGCGGCGAAGTAGCCGACCACCATGGCGACCAGGATCGCGACGCCGCCCATGGTCGGGGTGCCGCGCTTGGACTTGTGCCCCTGCGGCCCTTCCTCGCGGATCTCCTGCCCGAAGCCCTGCCGGGAGAACACCCGGATCAGGTAGGGCGTGAACATGATGGAGACGATGAGGGCGATGGCGGCGGCGAGCAGGATGCCGATCACGCGCGGCTCCCCAGGAGCGCGTCCGCGACCCGCCAGAGGCGCTGCGCGTTGGAGGCCTTGACCAGGACCACGTCGCCCGCGCGCAGCTCGGCGCGCAGCAGGTCGACCGCGGCGTTGACATCGGGCACCAGGACCGGCTCCTCTCCTCGCGAGCCGGCACGGCTCGCACCTCGGTGCATTGGCTGCGCGGCCGCGCCGACCACGACCAGCCGGTCGACGGCCAGGTCCGCGGCGAGGCGGCCGATCTCCTCGTGGATCCGGTCGTGGTCGCTGCCCATCTCGGCGAGCGGCCCGAGCACTGCCCAGGCACGACCGGTCCCCGCTCCGCTGATGGCCACCAGCGTCTTCAGCGCCTCGCGGGTGGCCTCGGGGCTCGCGTTGTACGAGTCGTTGATGACGGTGACCCCCTCGTCGGTGGTCTCGACGGCCATCCGGCGCGCGGACACGGCCGTCGCGGTGGACAGCCCGGCGGCCACGTCGGCGAGCGGCATCCCGGCGGCCAGCGCGACGGCCGCGGCGGCCAGTGCGTTGCCGACCTGGTGCGCGCCGTGCAGCAGCAGGGCGACCCGCGCCTCGCCCGCCTCGGTGACGAGCGTGAACGACGGGCGCGCCGTGGCGTCCAGTTCGACGTCGGCGCCACGCACGTCCGCGTGCTCGGCGAGCCCGAAGGTGAGCACGCGGGCCTTCGTGCGGGCGGCCATGGCGGCGACGAACGGGTCGTCGGCGTTGAGCACCGCGACCCCGCCGTCGTGCGCCGAGGGCAGGGCCTCGACCAGCTCGCCCTTGGCCTGCGCGATCGTCTCCTGGGAGCCGAACTCCTCGATGTGCGAGGTGCCGACGTTCAGCACGGCCCCGATCCGCGGCGGCGCGATCTCGCACAGGCCCGCGATGTGGCCGACCCCGCGCGCGGACAGCTCGAGCACGAGGTGCTTGGTGTGCTCGTCGGCGCGCAGCACGGTCCACGGGTGGCCGATCTCGTTGTTGAACGAGCCGGGCGGGGCGACGGTGGCGCCACGCGCGCTCAGCAACGCCGCGATGAGGTCCTTGGTGGAGGTCTTGCCCGCCGAGCCGGTGACCCCGACGGTCAGCATGCCGTTCGCGGTGAGCCTGCGCGCCACCTCGCGGGCCACGGCGGCGAACCCGGTGAGCACGGCGGCGCCGCTGCCGTCCGTGTCGCCCGCGAGCGCGTACACGCGCGACGGCTCGTCGACCGCGACCGGCGGGACGAGCACGGCAGGCGCGTCGACCTCGCGGGCGGCGAGCACGCCGACGGCACCGTCGGCGACCGCCCGCGCGGCGAAGTCGTGGCCGTCGACCCGCTCGCCCGGCATCGCGACGAACAGACCGCCGGGGCCGATCGCGCGCGAGTCGAACTCGACGGTGCCGGTGACGATCTCGTCGCCGGTCGCGGTGCCGTCCGGACTGTGCAGACGGCCGCCGGTCGCCTCGGCGATCTCGGCCAGCGTCATGGGGATCATCGCCCACCCCCGGCACGAACCCGGTTGACAGGTCCGTTCAACCGGGCCCGGGGAGCCCCGTTCAGCACGTCGGCCGAGAGCACCGGCGGTTTCGGTGCGTGGCGGGTCATGTGGACTCCTCGTTCAGGCGGGCCCAGATCGCCGACCGCAGTTCGTCGTGGTCGGAGAACGGGTGCACGACGCCCTTGATCTCCTGGCCGGTCTCGTGCCCTTTGCCCGCGATCACGACGACGTCGCCGGGGCGCGCGCGGTTCACCGCCTCGGCGATCGCGGCGCGGCGGTCGCCGATGTCCAGCACCTCGCCGCGCTCCCCCGGCGGCACCGCCTCGGCGCCGGCGAGGGTCGCCGCGCGGATCGCGGCCGGGTCCTCGGTGCGGGGGTTGTCGTCGGTGACGATCAGCAGCTCACTGCGGCGGGCGGCGGCCTCACCCATCATCGGCCGCTTCTCCACGTCGCGGTCGCCGCCACAGCCCAGCACCACGATCACGCGGCCGTCGGTGCGCGCCCGCATGGCGTCGAGGGCCAGCGCGACCGCGGCGGGCTTGTGCGCGTAGTCGACGACGGCGGTGAAGTCCTGGCCCAGCGCGACCCGCTCCATGCGGCCCGGCACCTCGACCGAGCCGAGCCCGGCCGCGATGTCCGTCGGCGCCACGCCGACCGCGTGCAGGCAGGCCGCGGCGACGAGCGCGTTCGCGACGTTGAACGCGCCGGGCATCGGCAGCGTCACCGGCAGCGTCACCCCGTCGGGCCCGTGCACGGTGAACGTCTGCTCACCCGCGTAGGACGTGGTGACGCCGGTCGCGGTCCAGTCGCCCCCGCCCTGCGTGGCGACGGTGACCGTGTGCGGGGTGACGAGGCGCTTGCCCCACTCGCCGTCCACGCACACGACCTCGGTGGTGGACCGGCCGTCGAACAGCAGCGCCTTGGCCTGGAAGTAGTCCTCCATGTCGGAGTGGAAGTCCAGGTGGTCGCGCGAGAGGTTGGTGAACGCGCCGACCGTGAACCGGGTGCCGCTGGCCCGGCCGAGCGCGAGCGCGTGGCTCGACACCTCCATCGGCACGTGCGTGACGCCGCGCTCCACCATCACCGCGAACAGCGCCTGCAGGTCGGGTGCCTCCGGCGTGGTGAACGCACTCGCCTGGCGCTCCCCCGCGATGCGCGTCTCGACGGTGCCGACCAGCCCGGTCGTCATGCCCGCGGCACGCAGCCCCGAGTCGATCATGTACGTGGTGGTGGTCTTGCCGGACGTGCCGGTGATCCCGAGGACCGCGAGGCGCAGCGACGGCTCGCCGTAGATCCAGGCGGCGACGGACCCGAGCACCTGGCGCGGGTCGTCGTGGATGACCACGGGGACGTCCCTGCACGCGGCGCGCCGGGCACCCTCCTCGTCGGTGAGCACCGCGACCGCACCGGCCCGCACCGCTTCCGCGGCGAAGTCGGCGCCGTGCACGCGGGCACCGGGCAGCGCGGCGAACAGGTCACCGGGTAGCACGTGCTGTGCACGGAGCGTGGCGCCGGTGACCTGGGCGGCGGTGTCGTGGGCGCGGTCCCGGCCCAGGACACGCGCGTCTGCCCGCGCCACCAACGTGGTGAGCGGTACTGGTTCGATCCTGGTGGGGCGAGGCGGTGCCGTGACGGCCTTGCCAACGAGCTTGGCGGGCACGTCGCGGAAGGTTACCTGCGCACGGAGGGCGATCAAGGACACCCTGGTGCGGACGGCCGCGTCACGTTGGGCTACACGGCGGGCGGCAACCCCGGCAAGGCGTCCCCGGACGACTCCGCAACCGGTTTCCTCCTGGGCAGGCGCAGGAAAAGCGCGGCGGCCATGCCACCGACGAGCCCGGCGACGTGTCCCTGCCACGACACGCCTTCCCGGCCGAAGCCCACGGAGTTCCACATCGCGTACCCGTAGGCGAGCGCGACGCCGATCGAGATGACCACGTCCGCGGGCCTGCGGTCGACGAACCCCCGCAGCAGCAGGTAACCGAAGTAGCCGAACACGACCCCGCTGGCCCCGACCGTGACGCTGTTGGCAGGCGAGAACAGCCAGACCCCGAACCCACCGATGACGATCACGACCAGCGTCATCAGCAGGAAGCGCTTCGGGCTGGGAATGGCCGCCATGATCCCGAGGCTGAAGAGCGGGAGCGCGTTGCCTGCGAGGTGCTCGAGACTCCCGTGCAGGAACGGCGAGGTGATGATGTCGAGCAGGCTGCTCGCCTGCCGCGGCAGGATCCCGCCGGACTGCGCCAGCGAGTAGTCCGTGCCCGCGTTGATCAGCTGCACGATCCAGAGCAACGCGAGGAACGCCACCATGAGCGACGCGGCGCGCCCGATCGGGCTCCCGAGCGCCCCTTCCTCGTCCGGCGTCGGCAACGGCGTGGTCGGCAGATTGCTCACAACCCGAGTATTCGGCACCCCGCGACTTCCCGAAACCCCGGAGCGATCACGGTTCGTGCGCGCAGCCGCGGGCCAGCGCCAGAAACTCCTCCCTGCGGCGGAGCCGGTACTCGCGTTCTGGTTCCGTTGCCTGGCCGGCCAGGGCCGCGGTAAGCGCCTCGGCCGCCTCCTCGTACCGGCGTTCGCGGGCCAGCAGTTCCGCGCGTACGGCGTGCACCCTCGGGTTCGGCGGCACGTGCTCGGCCAGTGCCAGTCCCGCCGCCGCTCCCGACGCCTCGGCCACCGCCACCGCCCGGCCCAGCGCCGCCGCCTCGCTCGGTGCCACCGACACCAGCAGGTCGTACAGCCGCACGATCTCCGCCCAGTCCGTGTCCTCGTAGCGGGCCGCGCGGGCGTGTTCCGCGGCGATCGCGGCCTGCAGCTGGTACGCGTCCGCCTGACCGGACGTCCGGCGCAGCGAGTCGTTCAGCAGCTCGATGCCCCTGCCGATCGCGCACGTGTCCCACCGCGTGCGGTCCTGCCGGTCGAGGGTCACCACCTCGCCCGCCTCGATCCGGGCCGGGCGGCGGGCGTCGGTCAGCAACAGCAGCGCCAGCACCGCGGCCGGCATCGGCTGGTCCGGCAGCAACTCGTGCAGCAGCTCGGCCAGCCGGACCGCCTCCGCGCACATGTCGACGTCGTGGTCCGCGTGGCCGGTCGTGTAGAGGCTGTGGACCACCCCGCACACCGCGGGCAGCCGGGCGGGGAGCTCCGCCGACGGTGGCACCCGGTACGGGATGCGCGCGACGGCGATCTTCTGCCGCGCCCTGGTCAGCCGCTTCGCCGTGGCCGCCTCGGTCGTGAGCAGGACGCTCGCGATCTGTGCCGGGGACAGGCCGCACAGCGTGCGCAGCGCCAGCGCGACCCTGGTCGGCGGGGACAGGGACGGGTGGCAGCACGTGAAGATCAACCGCAGGAGGTCGTCGGCCACCACGTGGTCCGGGGGCACGTCCTCGCGGGTCAGGTCGGCCAGCCGTTCCTTGTCCGCGCGCACCCGCTCCCGCCGCAGGATGTCGATCGCCTTGCGGCGGGCGGTGACCGTCAGCCACGCCCTCGGCCGCGGCGGCACCCCGGTGACCGGCCAGGCGCCGAGCGCCGCGATCGTCGCCTCCTGCACGGCGTCCTCGGCCAGCCCGACGTCGCCGAGGGTCCGGATCAGGGTCGCGAGGATGCGCGTGCCCTCGACCCGGACCGTCTCGGCGACGGTGTCGTGCTCCGCGCGCACCGCTACCGCGCCGCGATGACCGGCCGGACCTCGACGGCGCCGCCCCAGGCCGCGGGGATCTCCGCCGCGATCGCGACCGCTTCCTCCAGGTCGGCGGCCTCGATCAGGTAATACCCGGTCAGGGCCTCCTTGGTCTCGGCGTACGGGCCGTCGGTGGTCACGACCTGACCGCCACGCGCGCCCTCCACCCGGACCACCGTGGCCGTGCTCGTCGGGTGCAGCACGGCGCTCTGCGTGATCCGCTCGGCGTGGTCCACCCCGAACTTGCGGTACTCCGCGAGCTCCTCCGCGTGCTCCGGCGCCCACCAGTCCACGTCGGCGGTGTAGGTCATCGCCAGGTACTGCGCCATCTGGTTCCCTCCTCGGTCCCGGCCCGCCCTGGGCCGTCAAGGATGGAACGAACGGGCCCCATCCGGAAAGGACATCATCCGGCCGCCTTCTTCCAGCACCTCGGCCCCACCAGCACCCCGGCACGGCCTGTTCATCGCGACCGGCGCTCGATGCCGTCCAGCAGCGCGGCGAGGCCGGTCCGGAACGTCTCCGTCGCGGCCTGTTCCTGGTAGGGCACGGTCTCGTCGGTCATCGTGAAGCCGCCCGACCGGGCGAGCTTCGCGACCGCGGGGAAGCGCTGGTCGAAGTCCGGTGCCATCTCGGTCAGCAGCGCGGACCGGGCGTACCACCAGTCCTCGTCGGACGTGCCGGTGGCGGCCGACGCCTCCCGCGCCTCGGCGACGACCTGCGCGACGCCGCGGACGAACTGGAACAACGCGCCGGTGACCTGCCGCAGCGCGGCCGGGTCCAGGCCGGTCTCGAACAGGAGCCGCACGACCTCGTCCAGCACCACGTACTCGTTGGGACCCAGCACCGGCCGCGCCTGCGACACCTGCAGCACCCACGGGTGGCGCAGGTAGAACGCCCACATGTCCTCCGCCCACGCGGTGAGCGCGGGCCGCCAGCCGTCGCCGAGGTCGTAGGTGCGGTGCGCCTCGGCGATCACCGTGTCGTACATGAGGTCGACCAGCTCGCCCTTGCTCGGCACGTAGGTGTAGAGCGCCATGCCGGTGCGCCCGAGCCGCTCGCCGACCGCGCGCATCGACAGCGCCGCCATCCCGTACTCGTCGGCGACCTCGATGGCCGCCGCGACGATCGCGTCGATCGTCAGCCCCTGTTTCGGACCGGGCCGCGGCTCCTCCGCGAGCGGGGTGCGCCAGAGCAGCGCCATCGAGCGACGTGCGTCGCCCTGACCGGCGAACACCACCACGTTTGCAACTCCTTACGCCATAAAGTACTGTTTTCTGGCATCACTTTACACCATAAAGAGAGAGGCGGCGACGTGCTGAACCCGGCCGACAGCCACGACCTGATCGAGGTGCGGGGCGCCCGCGAGAACAACCTGGCCGACATCTCCCTCGACCTCCCCAAGCGCAGGCTGACCGTGTTCACCGGGGTGTCGGGCTCCGGCAAGTCGTCGCTGGTGTTCGGCACGATCGCGGCCGAGTCGCAGCGGCTGATCAACGAGACGTACTCGGCGTTCCTGCAGTCGTTCATGCCCGCCCAGGGCCGCCCGGACGTGGACCAGCTGCGCAACCTGTCGGCGGCGATCGTGGTCGACCAGGAGCGGATGGGCGCGAACTCGCGGTCCACCGTGGGCACGGCCACGGACGCGCACACGATGCTGCGGATCGTGTTCTCGCGGCTCGGCGAGCCGCACATCGGGCCGTCGACGGCGTTCAGCTTCAACCTGCCGGACGGCATGTGCCAGCGCTGCGAGGGCATCGGCAAGGTCAACTCCATCGATGTCGACCAGCTCGTCGACAAGGAGCTGTCGTTGAAGGAGGGCGCCATCACGGTGCCGAACTTCGCGGTCGACTCGTGGTACTGGCAGTCGCTGGCGCACTCCGGGTACGTCGACCCGGACAAGAAGCTCAAGGACTACACCGAGCAGGAGTGGGCGGACTTCCTGCACAAGCCGGCCACGAAGATCAAGTACGGCACCATGAACACCAACTACGAGGGCCTGGTCGTGAAGGTGCAGCGGCTGTTCCTGTCGAAGGACAAGGAGGCGCTGCAGCCGCACATCAGGGCGTTCGTCGACCGGGCGGTGACGTTCAGCCGGTGCCCGTCGTGCGACGGCGCGCGGCTGAACGAGGCGGCGCTGTCGTCCCGCGTCGATGGCAGGAACATCGCCGACTGCTGCGCGATGCAGATCTCGGACCTCGCGGAGTTCATCCGGGGACTGGCCGCGCCGTCCGTCCGCCCGTTGCTGGCGACGCTGAGCGAGACACTCGACTCCCTGGTGGAGATCGGGCTGGGGTACCTGTCGCTGAACCGCGAGTCGGGCACGCTGTCCGGCGGCGAGGCGCAACGCGTGAAGATGGTGCGGCACCTGGGTTCCAGCCTGACGGATGTGACGTACGTGTTCGACGAGCCCACGGTCGGCCTGCACCCGCACGACATCCAGCGCATGAACGACCTGCTGCTCCGCCTGCGGGACAAGGGAAACACCGTGCTCGTGGTGGAACACAAACCGGAGACCATCGAGATCGCCGATCATGTCGTGGACCTGGGCCCTGGAGCGGGCCCGGCGGGCGGCGAGGTCTGCTACGAGGGTGACCTCGCGGGTCTGCGCAGGTCGGACACGCTGACGGGCCGCCACCTGGACCACAGGGTGACGCTGCGCACGGAAGTCCGCCGTCCGGTGGGACACCTCCCGATCCGCGGCGCGTCACTGCACAACCTGCGCGACGTGGACGTGGACGTGCCGCTGGGTGTCCTGACGGTGGTGACCGGGGTCGCGGGCTCCGGGAAGTCGTCACTGATCCACGGCTCACTGTCCACACGCGACGACGTGACGGTGGTGGACCAGTCGGCGATCAGGGGTTCCCGCCGCTCGAACCCGGCGACCTACACAGGTCTGCTGGACCCGATCCGGACCGCGTTCGCCAAGGCCAACGGCGTGAAGGCGGCCCTGTTCAGCGCGAACTCGGAGGGCGCGTGCCCGAACTGCAAGGGCATCGGCCTGGTGTACACGGACCTGGCGATGATGGCGGGCGTCGCGTCGGTGTGCGAACAGTGCGAGGGCAAGCGGTTCACGCCGGAGGTGCTCCGGTACACGTTGCGGGGCAGGAACATCAGCGAGGTGCTGGCGATGTCGGCAGCGGAGGCGCGCGACTTCTTCCCGTCGGGCAACGCACGAGCGATCCTGGACCGGCTGAACGACGTCGGCCTGGGCTATCTGGGCCTCGGCCAGCCGCTGACCACACTGTCCGGCGGCGAACGCCAACGGGTGAAACTGGCGATCCGCATGTCGGAGGGCGCCGGCACGTACGTACTGGACGAACCGACCACGGGCCTGCACCTCGCGGACGTGGACAACCTGCTCGCGCTGCTGGACCGCCTGGTGGACAAGGGAAACACGGTCATCGTGATCGAACACCACCAGGCGGTGATGGCGCACGCGGACTGGATCATCGACCTGGGCCCCGGCGCGGGCCACGACGGTGGGCGGGTGGTGTTCGAGGGCACCCCGGCGGCGCTGGTCGAAAGTGGGGGTTCGTTGACCGCGCAGCACTTGAAGCAGTACTTGGAGCGGCCATAGCAGCGGCGATGAGGTGGGGCCTGTGCCGGTTGTGCGGCCAACCGGCACAGGCGCTGCGCTGACCGGCGGATGGCTTTCGGGGTGTCTCGCCCGGCGGGTGTGCCCTCCGGGGGCTTCTCGCCGGAGGGCAGGTCTCTGGGATGGCTTCTCGGTTTCGTTGTTTGGCTGCGGTTGGGTGCGGGTCTGCCTGCCATCCCGTCGACCTCCCTACGGGCTATCACACCGGCTCAAGGGGGCGGTTCCGGCGTTTGCCGCCGGTTTGGGTTGGTGGTGCCCCCTTGATCCGGTGTGATCGGGCTTCGCCAGGTCGACGGGATGGCAGGGAGCCCCTTGGTGGCGGGCTTCCGCCCCGCGCTCGGTTGGCCTTGAGCCGTGAAAGGCGCTTTTCGGGGCTGTGGCGGTGTCATGAAGGGCCCCTTCATCACGCCGGACGTTGCGAAGGGGCCCTTCATCACGGTGAACGCAACGAAGGGGCCCTTCATCACACCGCGCGTGACGAAGGGGCCCTTCATCACGGTGAGCGCAACGAAGGGGTCCTTCATCGCACCGGGCGTTACGAAGGGCCCCTTCGTGGCATCGCTGATGTCTCGACAGCGTCTTTCGGGGCACTCAAAACCCGGCTCGCCGCAACTCGTCCAACAGTGCGGGCCGGCGTGCGTGGGCCAGCTTCAGCGACGCCACGAACCCCGCGACCGACTCCCCAGCTCGCGAAGCACACGCCGCCATCTCCTTCAGCAGTACGCACGCCTCCCGGTAGCACTCCCGCCCGCCCCGCGACAGGCACTCCGTCACCAGCGTCCGGTACGCCGCGAGGACCTCGGCCGGATGCGTCTCCGCCCGGGACCGTACGACCTCCACCCCCGCGCAGTCGTGCTTCACCGCCGCCAGCCAGGCGGGCTCGTGCTCTCCGTCGTCCAACAGTGCGCCCACCAGTTCCGACGGCGGCAGCACCTCCAGGGCCCACGACCGCAGACCCGACCACACCTTCGCCGCCACCGCCGTCTCGCGCAGGCGGCCGTAGCAGAGCCGGGTTCGCGCCGACAGCAAGTCCGCCTTCCGCAGTGACACCGCGTCGTCGCCGCGTTGGCCGTCCAGGTATGACTCGACCAGTAGCTCCGTCAGGCCCAGGTCCCTGGTTTCCGCCACCCCGCGCTCCGCCCACCGGATGGCCTCGTCCAGGCGGCCGGCGTGACGCAACACCGCCACGATCTCGCGGTAGGCGCGTACGGCGGGGAGGTCGTCGGACAGTACGTCCACCATGGCGTCCGCGTCGCCGGAGGATTTCGCCAGTTGTTCGCGCATGCCGCGCAGGACCGTGTGGTCGGCATCGTCGTCCAGGGCGTGCCACGCGTCGTTCACCAGCGTGCGGTACGCCGCCATGCCCGGCTCACCCAGCGGCTCCGCGAAGTCGCCGATGTCGATCGTCGGCCACGTCGGCCAGTTCAGGCGCACGTGGAACAGCCACGACGCCAGCTTCGCCGGGTTCGGGCGGGCCACGGCGCACGCCCGCGCGTACAGCTTCACCGCCCGCCTCGCCACCCCCGACACGGCGCCCGCCGGGTCGTCCACCGCGCCCAGCGCTTCGACCAGCAGCTCCACCGCATGCCTCGCCAGCGGGCGAGCTTCCGCCGCGTGGCCCGCGTCGACCAGGGCACGCACCGTGTCCACGACGTCCTTGGCGCGGCCCGCGTAGCCGGGGTCGGCGAAACCGTGGACCCGCAACGCCTCGTCCAGCTGCCTGCGCAACACCGCCACCTGCGGCGCTCCCGTGCTGCCCGCCCGCAGCATGAGCTGCCGGTACAGCGCGGGATCCCGCTTCGCCTGCTCCAGCACGAGTTCCACCAGCTCGCGCTGGTCCAGCGACCGCAGGTACGTCCCCAGGTCGACCTCCGGCACCTGCTCGCCGGACGCCAGCAGGACAAGCCCCACCGCCACGCAGTGCTTGCAGAAGTTGCCCTCGACCCCGAACGGGCAGCCGCACTCACCGACGAGCGCCGCGTTCCCCCGCCCCAGCCACACCTCGTAGACGTCCTTGCCCCGCACCGCCGCCCGCACACCCAGCGCCGTCGGTTGCAAGTCCCCCACCGCGTCGACGTAGTCCCGCCCACGGCGGAAGGAGCCGTCGCCGGCGGTGGCGCGCAGATCGTCCTCGGTGAACCACACCATGCCGCAATTCAAGCGCACCAGCCCGCCTCCCCGGTCACGTTCCCGTCAGCCCGTCATGAAACGCGCGATCTCCTCGCCCAGCACCTCGCCTGCGTCCTCCTGCAGGAAGTGGCCCGCTCCCGCGATGACCGGGTGCTCGCGCCGGCCCGCACCCGGGATCAGCTTGCGCAGCACCGGTGCCATCGGCCCGGTGATCGGGTCGCCATCGCTGAACGCGCACAGGAACGGCTTCTCCCATTTGCGCAGCACCTGCCACGCCGCCAGGTTCGCCGGCGCCGCCGGGTCCTCCAGCGACACCGGCACCAGGCCCGGCATCAGCCGAGCCGCGACCTTGTACGACTCGTCCGGGAACGGTGCGTCGTAGGCCGCGCGGACCTCGTCGGACAACACCGTCCTGCACCCCGACTGCACGAACCGGCCGATGTCGAGCGTCGGCGCCTTCTCCACCGCGCGGCGGAACTGCCACCACACGTCCGGCATGCCGTGCTCACCGGTCGGCAGGCCGGTGTTCGCGGCGACGATCCGCGCCACCCGGTCCGGGTGCTCCGCCGCGACCCGCAACCCGATCAGCCCGCCCCAGTCCTGGCCGACCACGGTCACGTCCCGCAGGTCCAGCACGTCGAACGCCAGCGCACGCACCCATTCGACGTGCGCGGCGTAGCTGTGCGCGGCCGCCGCGGGCTTGTCGGAACGGCCGAAACCGACCAGGTCCGGTGCCACCGCACGGATCCCCGCGTCGGCCAGCACCGGCAGCACCTTGCGGTACAGGAACGACCAGGTCGGCTCGCCGTGCAGCAGCAGCGCGACCGGTCCGTCCGGCGGGCCGGCCGTCACGTACGCCATGCGCAGCGCGCCGACGGTGCCGTACGACGGCTCGTACGGGAAGTCCGGCAGGTCGGTGAACCGCGAGTCCTCGGTGCGCAGTGCCATGCCAAGGAGATTACGGCTCCACGAGCGGGATGAACGGCGTCTGTTCCTTCGACAGCGGGATGTTGTACGTCTGGGCGAGGTGCGAGGCGATGTCGTGGAACAGCGGCGCCGCGCTCTTGCCCTCCGGCGGACCGCCGACGTACTTGGGCTGGTCCAGCATGATGCCGACGACGAACCGCGGGTCGTCGGCGGGCAGGATGCCCGCGAACGTGATCCAGTACTTCTCCTGGCTGTACCGGCCCGCTTCCTTGTCGAACTGCTGCGCCGTGCCGGTCTTGCCCGCGATCTGGTAGCCGGTCAGCGCGGCGGGGACGCCGGTGCCGTTGTTCGGGGTGTCCGCGTCCTGCACGACCGCGCGGAACATGTCGCGCACGGTCCGCGCGGTCTTCGCGTCGACCACGCGCACCGCCTTCGGCTTCGGTTCCGGGATCCGCTTGCCGTCCTCGGTGACCTGTGCGGACACGATCCTCGGCGGCACGCGGACGCCGTCGTTGGCGACGGTCTGGTACATGCCGGCCATCTGCAGCACGGTCATCGCCAGGCCCTGCCCGATCGGCAGGTTGCCGAAGGTCGAGCCGGACCACTGACCGCGCGGCGGCACGCTGCCGGGGCTCTCCCCCGCGAGACCCACACCCGTGCGGGAGCCGAGCCCGAGCTTCTTCAGCAGCTCGGAGAACTTGTCCGGACCGCACTCCTGCGCGAGCATCAGCGTGCCGACGTTCGACGACTTCGCGAAGATGCCGGTCGTGGTGAACGGCATGGTGCCGTGGTCCCACGCGTCGCGGATGGTGCGGTCGGCGACCCGGATGTGGTCGCGCACCTGGTGCACGTCCAGCGGCGAGGTGATGTTCTGGTCGATCGCGCACAGCGCGGTGACGACCTTGTTCACCGAACCCGGCTCGTACATGTCGCTGACCGCCGGGTTGCCCATCGAGTCGGGGTCCCAGCCGGTGCTGCTCGGGTCGAACGTCTTGTCGTTGGCGAGCGCGTAGACCTCGCCGGTCTTCGCATCCATGATCACCGCGCTGGCGCCGCGCGCCTGCGACCTCGCCACGTAGTCCGTGAGCGACTGCTGCAGGAAGTACTGCAGGTCCGCGTCGATCGTCAGCTCGAGGTCCGCCCCGTCGACCGCGGGCCGCACGTCCCGCTCGGTGCCGGGGATGATGACGCCGTCGTCGCCTTCCTCGGTGGCCGCCTCCTGGCGGCCGGACGTGCCGGCGAGGTCGTTGTCCCGCAACAGCTCCAGGCCCGCGAGGCCGTGCAGGTCGTGCTTCTTGGGGTCCTTGTCCTCCGTTCGCCAGTTCGCGACGCCGATGATGTTGGCGGCGGTCGTCTTGCCCGGGTACTCCCGCTCGGCGCGGTACTCGGCGATGATCGACGGGTACTCGTCCTGGATCGCCCGCGCCACCGCGGGCTGGACGTTGTGCACCAGGTAGACGAAGTTGGAGTCCTGGCGGAGCTTGCCGAGCAGCTGGCCCTCCGACACCGCGCCACCGAGCTTCGCGGCCATGAACCGCGCCATGTCCTGGGTCTCGGTGTCGAAGTTCAGCGGCGTGGCCTTCGTCTTGCCGTCCTTGATGTTCTTGTTGTAGGTGTCGATCTCCTCGCGCTGGGCCTTCGGCCGGAACGCGAGCGACCGCGACTCGACGCTGAACGCGAGTTCCATGCCGTTGCGGTCGAGGATCGACCCGCGGTGCGCGGGCAGGTCGATCTCCGTCATGCGCTGCCGTTCGGCCTTGGCGGCGAGTGCCTCGGCCTCGAAACCCTGGACCTGGATGAGCTTCAGCCCGGCCGCGACCAGCGCGGCGATGAGGAGGAAGCGCACGACGACGACGCGGATGTGGTGGTTCGTCGGCTTGCGCTTCTTGCGCACGAGCCGTCGCGGCCCGACCGGCACCTTGCGCGGCGGCGGCGCCACCCGGCGACCGGACCCGTGCACGGACGCGCGCGGCGGCACACCACGGGCCGCTCCCCGGCCCGGCACGCCACCACGGACGGGTGCCCCGGACGCGGCGACCCGCTGCACCGGCCGGCGCGCGGGCGTGCCGGGCCGGCGCGCTCTCGGCTGGCCCGGCATCAGCGATCGCCCCCCGCACGCCGGATGCCCCGAAGGTGCCGTTCAGGACGGTCGACGTCCAGCAGTGCACCTTCAGGGCATGCGGTGGTGTCTGTCATCCGCCGGCTCCCTGCCCGTTCGCCGGGGGCGGCTGGTCCTGGTTCGCGGACGGGTTGTCGTTCTCGGGCGGCGTGACCGGCGTCGGCGGGGTGACCGGTGTCGGGTCGCCCACGACCACGACGGTGCCGTCCGGCTTCACGATGAGCCGGGCCGGGTCACCGGCCGGGACCATGCCCATGGCCTTCGCCCGCTCGGCCAGCGACGCCGCCGACTCCTTCTGCGTCACCTCGCGCTGCAGCACCGCCGCGCGCTCGGCCAGCCGCTCGGCGTCCTGCTTGGCCTGGTCCAGCCGGTAGGAGTCGGCGATGGCCTGCGTGGACAGCCACAGCGTGGCCGCGACACCGACCACCAGCAGCACGATGATCAGCACCGCGAACGACACGCGGCCGGAACCGCGGTCGAGGTCCTCGTCCACCACGCGCTGGACCGGCCTGCCCTCGCGCTGGGCCCGCCGCGCGTAGGCGCGCTGGGCCGCCGCGGACCTGGCCCGGTTCGGTGCCGGGGCACGGGCAGGCGCGGGTGCGGTGTCGACGGTGTCCTGCACCGCGCCCTTCACGGCGCCTTTCGCGGCACCCTTCCGCGCGCCCTTCGCGGTGCCCTTGGTCGCGTCCTTCGCCCGGGGACGAGTCGGCTCTGCCTGGATCGTCATGCCGCCTCCAGAATCCGCTCGGCCGCACGCAACCGGACCGAGGCCGCCCGCGGGTTGTGTTCGATCTCCTGCTCGTTCGCCTGCTCCGCGCCCCTGGTCAGCAGCTTCAGCTGCGGCCCGTGGCCGGGCAGCTCCACCGGCACGCCCTCGGGCGTGCGGGACTTCGCCAGCTCGGCCAGCGCGTGCTTGACGATGCGGTCCTCCAGCGACTGGTAGGACTCCACGACGATCCGGCCGCCGACCCGCAGCGCGCGCAGCGCGGCGGGCACCGCGGCGCGCAGCGCGGCGAGCTCGCCGTTGACCTCGATGCGCAGCGCCTGGAACGTGCGCTTCGCCGGATGGCCGCCGGTGCGCCGCGACGCGGCGGGCACCGCCTCGTACAGCAGCTCCACCAGCCGGCCGCTGTTGGTGAACGGTGTGGTGGCGCGGGCGCGCACGACCCGGTCGACGATCCGCTTCGCGAACCGCTCCTCGCCGTAGTCGCGCAGGATCCGCACCAGGTCACCCGGCGGGTAGGTGTTCAGCACCTCCGCCGCGGTCAGCTCGGCAGTCGGGTCCATCCGCATGTCCAGTGGCGCGTCCCGCGAGTACGCGAAGCCGCGCTCGGCGACGTCGAGCTGCATCGAGGACACCCCGAGGTCCATGAGCACGCCCGCGACACCGCCGCGGGGTGCGATGCCGAGCCCGGACAGCACGTCCGGCAGCTCGTCGTAGACCGCGTGCACGAGGTGGACCCGGTCGCCGTACCGCGCGAGGCGGTCACGGGAGCGGTCGAGCGCGTTCGGGTCCCGGTCGAGGCCGACCAGGGTGAGCGCGGGGTGTGCGGCCAGGAGCGCGTCGGAGTGGCCGCCGAGACCGAGTGTGGTGTCCACGAGGACGGCGCCGGGCTGGGTGAGAGCGGGTTCGAACAGCGCGAGCACCCGCTCCAGCAACACCGGGACATGTGCCGGGTTTTCGCCCATGCCGAATACACCCCCTCTCCCGCCTCGGAAATTCCAACGGGTGCCGCCAGGTCCCCGCCCGCTCGTCGAACCTGGCGCCGGGGAAGGTGTGCCAGGGTCGAAGGCGAGCGGAACGGAGGCCTCGCGGCACCCGCGTGCATGCCCGGTGTTCCGCTCCCGTCAGAACACGCCGGGCAGGACTTCCTCCCGAGCCTGGGAGTAGTCGTCCTCGTGTTCGTCCAGGTAGGTCTGCCACGCTTGCGCGTCCCAGATCTCCAGGCGGGTGATCGCACCGATGACCACGCACTCCTTGGTCAGCCCCGCGTAGCGGCGGAGCTCCGGTGCGATCGCGATCCGGCCTTGGCCATCGGGTCGCTGCTCGTCTGTACCGGCGAACAGGTACCGCTGGTAGGCGCGAACCGCCTCGTTCGTCAAGGGAGCGGCAGCCACTTTGCGTGCCATCTCCTCGAACTCCGCTCGCGGAAAGACGTAGAGACAGTGGTCCTGACCCTTTGTCACCATCAACCCGCCCGCGAGGGCGTCCCGGAACTTGGCAGGCAGCGTGAGCCGCCCCTTGTCGTCCAGCTTCGGGGTGTGCGTACCGAGGAACATCAGGGTCCGCACCTCCCCACCGGTCCGTACGGACCAGCCATGGGGCCCCCTTCTGCCCCACTTGCCGCCACCGTACCCCACTTTTCACCACAGTCAACGGCGAATGACAGGAATTCGTAAGGTGGATCTCAGAGTTTGCGCAGGTCAACACGCGGGGGGAATGGTGGGGGCCGGTGGTGGGACTCCCCCATCCGGGTGCCGGAAGAGCGGCCTTCGGTGCCCGGCCAGGCGGCCGAACGGACCGATTTCGACCCTGTTCCAGCCGGGAGGGGTTCGCCGTGGGGCGTCGTGGGGAACCCCGGTGGGGAGAAGTGGAGGAACCCCGCGCGGGGCCAATTCGCCCGTCCGGAACCCGGCGACGCCAAAAGGCGTACAAGATAGAAGGACGCCCGTACCTCGTCCTCGCGGATGGAGGGGTGGGGTACTTCTCGCAGGTTTGACACACTTCGTAGCAGGCTCTGTGAGCCTACGAAGTTCTCAGGAGGTCGCGTGACGTCGAGTACCCCGCCATCGGCGCTGCCCGGTAACCCCTACGCGGCCGGCGGCGATCCCTACGCGCAGCACGCGACCGGCGTGAACGGCGACCAGCCCGCACAGCCGCAGCACAACCACTACCGCCAGGTCGCGCCGCTCGACGAGCTGGGCGCCGCCGCGCAGCGGATCGCCGCGAACGTCGAGCGCGTGCTCGTGGGCAAGCCGGAGGTCGTGCGCATCGCGCTCGTGACGCTGCTCGCCGAGGGCCACCTGCTCGTCGAGGACGTGCCCGGGGTCGGCAAGACGTCGCTCGCGAAGGCGCTGGCCCGTTCCATCGACTGCACGGTGAGCCGCATCCAGTTCACCCCGGACCTGCTGCCCTCCGACGTGACCGGTGTGTCGATCTTCAACCGGCAGACCAACGAGTTCGAGTTCCGGCCCGGTCCGGTGTTCGCGAACATCGTGGTCGGCGACGAGATCAACCGCGCCTCCCCGAAGACGCAGTCGGCGCTGCTCGAGTGCATGGAGGAGGAGCAGGTCACCGTCGACGGGAACACCTACCACCTCGAGGCACCGTTCATGGTCATCGCGACCCAGAACCCGATCGAGATGGAAGGGACCTACGCGTTGCCCGAGGCGCAGCGCGACCGGTTCACCGCGCGCGTGTCGATCGGCTACCCCGACCCGGCCGCCGAGCTGGCGATGGTCGACGAGCACGCGGGCCACAACCCGCTCGACGACCTGCAGCCGGTGTCGCACGCGGAGCAGGTCAAGCACCTGGTCGAGACGGTGCGCGCGGTCAAGCTCTCCCCTGACATCCGCCGCTACGCCGTCGAGCTGGTGTCCGCGACGCGGCGGCTGCCGGAGATCCGGATCGGCGCCTCGCCGCGCTCGACGCTGCACCTGGTGCGCGCGGCGCGCGCACAGGCGGCGCTGTCCGGCCGCGACTTCGTGGTCCCCGACGACGTGCACGCCGTCGCGGTGCCCGTGCTCGCGCACCGGCTCGTGCTCACCCCGGAGGCCCAGGCCGGCCGCCGCTCCCCCGCCGAGCTGATCCGCGCGCTCGTGCAGCGGGTGCCGGTGCCCCAGGCGTTGTCCCAGTCGGCGCCGCAGTCCGGCTCCGACTGGGCCGCACGCGGGAACCGGTAGCCGGCGTGGCGCGGCCGCTGCGAGGTGCGCTGTCGGGCCTGACCACGCGTGGGCGGTGCCTGCTCGCGGCCGGGCTCGCGGCGGCACTGTGTTCTTTCGTGCTGAACGAGCGGGACCTGTTGCGCGTCTCCGTGTTCGTGGTGGCGCTGCCGATCCTCGTGTGCCTGCTGACCGCGGTGGCGCGGGTCGGCCTGCACGCGCAGCGGCAGATCAACCCGATCCGCACCCCGGTCGGCGGGCGTGCCGAGGTGACGCTGCACATCACATCCACCGGCAGGCTGCCGACCGGCGGGCTGCTCGTGTCCGACGGCGTGCCGTACTCGCTCGGCGGCAAGCCGAGGTTCGTCATCGAGCACCTGCCGAGGCACACCGGCACGCGGTTGCGCTACCACGTGCAGCCGATGCTGCGCGGCATCCAGCAGCTCGGCCCCTTGAAGGCGACGATCACCGACCCGTTCGGGCTCGCCGAGTTCGAACGGGAGCTCGCGCACTCGTCGCGGCTGATCGTGGTGCCCCGGGTGGTGAAGCTGCTGGGCGTGCCGGGCGGGTCCGGGCTGGGTTCCGGCGACGACGGGTCGGTGCGGCTCAACGCGGGCCAGGGCGAGGACGACGCGATCGTGCGCCCGTACCGGCAGGGCGACGACCTGCGGAAGGTGCACTGGCGGTCGACCGCGAAGCGCGACGAGATGATGGTCCGTGTCGAGGAACGCCCGTGGCGTGGCGGTACGACCGTGATGCTCGACCACCGGGCCGCCGCGCACCGCGGCACCGGCGCGAACTCGAGCCTCGAGTGGGCGGTCTCGTTCGCGGCCAGCGTCTGCCTGCACCTGCACCGCTACGGGCAGCGGATCAAGCTCGTCACCGAGTCCGGCGGGCTGATCGTGCGGGACACCGGCGACGGCACCCACAACGACACCGCAGTGCTCGACGCGCTGGCCGCGCTGGCCGCCACGCCGACGACGAACATGGACAGCCCCAACGACCCCGGCGGCGGGCAGGAGCTGATCGCGATCCTCGGCGCCACCACGCCGGAACAGCTGTCGGCGCTGATCGGGCACCGGTCCCGGAGCACGCGCAGTCTCGCGGTCCTGCTGGACACCGCCGCGTGGGCCGCGCCCGGTGAGGGCGAGGCGGGCACGGACCTCGACGGCGCGCTCGCGCTGCTGCGCGGCGCGGGCTGGGGCGTCACGGTGGCGCGGCCGAACACCCCGATGGCGGCGACGTGGGCGACGCTCTGCCGGACCCACGGCACCCGCGCCGACGCGGTGATCACGGGATAGGGAGTGGCACGACCGTGACGACAGCAACCCCGACCCGCCCACCGGCGGGTTCCTCCGGCGGCCGGGGCACACCGCCACCGCCACCGCCTTCCGGTGGCGAGCTGACCTCCGCGCAGTGGTCGATGACCGTGACCCCGGTGGTCGCGGCCGTCACCACGCTCTGCGCGGCGCTCGCGCTGGCCGGTGTCATCGAGGGTCTGCGGTGGTGGGGCTACGCGGGTGTCGCCGTCACCGTGGTCACCGCCGTCGGCCTCGGGTTGCGGGCCGCGCGGACCCCGATCCTGCTGGTCGGCCTCGCGCAGATGTTCGCGCTGATGTGCCTGCTGGTCGCGCTGTTCACCAACGAGGGGATCTTCGGGATCCTGCCCGGACCGGCGTCGATCGCGGAGCTGGGCAGCGTGCTGCAGACGTCGGTCGAGGTGGTGCGGACCGGGGTGCCGCCGGTGCCCGCGACCCAGGCCGTGCTGTGCCTCGTGGTGATCGCGATCGGGCTCGTGGCGGTGCTCGTCGACACGCTCGCCGTGTCCGCGGGCACGCCGGCCGCGTGCGGGCTGGTGCTGCTGTGCGTGTACGCGGTGCCCGCGTCGCTCGCCGACGAGATGCTGCCCTGGTGGGCGTTCGTGCTCGGCGCGCTGTCGTT
Organism: Actinophytocola algeriensis; assembly: GCF_014203735.1. Lineage (GTDB taxonomy): Bacteria > Actinomycetota > Actinomycetes > Mycobacteriales > Pseudonocardiaceae > Actinophytocola > Actinophytocola algeriensis. Next base: position 262,969 of record NZ_JACHJQ010000007.1, read on the forward strand.
CGCGGCGCTGCTCGCGGTCGACGGCACGCACCGCCACCAGCTGTGGCGCAACCGGCCGACGGTCCAGGGCACCACCGGCGGCCTCGGCGGACCGGCCGCGCTGGTCGCGGGCTCGGTCGCGATCGCGCTGGTCGCGGGCGCCACGTTCACCTGGATCGGCACGGTCGGCCAGCTGCCCGGCGGTCAGAACGGCAGCGGCGAGGGCGGCCTCGGCCTCAACCCGTTCACCTCGCTGCGCGGCATGCTCGACCGGGAGGGCAACGTCGAGCTGTTCCGGGTGACCGGCATGGAGGACGACCGCGCCCGCTACCTGCGTGCCATGACGCTGCCCGTGTACGACCGCAACGGTGGCTGGCGGCGGGACAACGAACGCGAGCTGCCGCAGGGCGTCGCGGCCGACGGCGACCTGCCGCTCCCACCCGGTGTGCCGCTCGCCGACCGGGACGACCTCACCGAGATCCGGATCGAGCCGATCAACTCCAAGGACTACTGGGCGCCGGTGGCCGGGGTGCCGGTCGGGCTGAGCGAGCTGCCGGACGACATGCGGTACGACATCGACAGCGGCATGGTCTACGGCGAGTCCCGCCGCTCGCTGCCGGTGTACTTCGAACAGGCCGACCTGTCCGAGCCGTCCCCGGAGCAGCTCGCGGGCGACGGACCGTTCACCGCGGCCGACCAGGTCCCGTCGATCTACCTGCGCGCCGACGGGATCCCGCAGTCGGTCGTCGAGCTCGCGCAGCGGCTGACCGCGGGCAAGACCACCACGTACGCGAAGGTCCGCGCGATCAAGGACTACTTCGCCCCCAGCAACAACTTCACCTACGACACCGAGACCGGGTCCGGCTCCGACGACAGCGCGCTCGAGGACTTCCTGTTCCGCAGCAAGACCGGGTTCTGCGAGCAGTACGCGTCGGCGATGGCGATCCTGTTGCGGGCCGCGGAGATCCCGTCCCGCGTCGCCATGGGCTACACCGGCGGCTACGCGAACGGCGACTACCGGACGATCACCACGCAGAACGCGCACGCGTGGGTCGAGGTGTTCTTCCCGTCCGCCGGCTGGGTGACGTTCGACCCGACGCCGCTGTCCGATGGCACGACCTACAACCCGCCGTACGCCTCGGACACCGGGGTGTCCGGGCCGGAGGACGACCCGGAGAACCCGGGCCAGACGTCCCAGGTGCCGACCGCGCCGAGCGCGCCGACCGGTACGCCGGAGGACGAGGAGACCACCGAGGCGGGCGCGGGCGGGAACGACCAGCAGCAGCAGTCGACCGCGCTGTGGGTGTGGGTGGCGATCGCGGCGCTGGTACTGGCCGCGGTCGCGCTGACGGCGGCGGTCGCGGCGGCGCGCGGGAAACCGCGGCGGCGTGGCATGTTGCTGCCGTTCGCACTCCTCGCGTGGGCGCTGGCGCTGGTGTTCGGCGCCGCGCTGGTGTCGTGGTGGCTGGCGGCGCTCGTGGTGGTGCTGCTGCTCGCGGCGACCCCGGGCCTGGTCCGCGAGCGCAGGCGGCTGTCGCACCGGCACGACGTGCACACGAACGGTCCCGGCGCGGCGACGTCGGCGTGGAACGAGCTGATCGCCGAGTCGCGGGACCGCGGCATCGAGGTCGGCCGCACGGAAACGGTCCGCACGGCCGCCCGCCGCATTGCCAGGGAGCACTCCCTCGACGACGGCGGCAGGCGCGCGCTGCGCACCGTGGTCGGCGAGGTGGAACGCTCCTGGTACGGCGGCCAGGACCAGCCCGACCCGGGCCTGGCCCCCGCCTACGACAACCTCATGGACGGCATCCGCCGCGGCTCCCCGCTCGGCTGGCGGGGCAAGCTCCTCCCGCGCTCAGTGCTTCGCCGCTGACCCCAGGGAGCGCTGGGTCCACGCCACGTCGTGCCAGGAGTCGTTCTTCCAGCCGATTTGGCGGTACGTGCCCACCGGTTCGAAGCCCAGCTTCGTGTGGAGGGCCGCGCTGGCGTCATTCGGGAGCGTCATGCCGGCCACGGCCACGCGGAAGCCGCGGTCGGCCAGTCGCTGGAGGAGCTCGGTGTACAGGGCACGGCCCACACCGCCGCGGTGGCTGCCCCGCGCCACGTACACGCTGACCTCGCACGAGTACCGGTACGCCGCGCGGGACTTGTACTCACCGCCGTACGCGTAACCCACCACCCGGCTGCCGGCCTCGGCGACCAGCCACGCGTGTGTCGTCCGCGCGATCTCGATCCGGGCCGCCATCTCGGCCGCCGACGGCGGGTCGAGCTCGAACGTGATCGCCGTGTCCAGCACGTACGGCGCGTAGATCGCCGCGCAGGCCGCCGCGTCCCCCGGCTCGGACGCATCCCTCACCAACATGTCGAAGATAGTAGACACGGCATCCACTATTGTGAAGACGTGACGGACCTCGGCGCCGCGCTCGCCACCACACTGCAGGCCGCCCGCCAAGCGCGCGGCCTGTCCGGCGGCGCGCTCGCCGACCGCTCCGGTGTCTCCCGCGCGATGATCAGCAAGATCGAACGGGGCGAGACCCAGCCGACCGCCGTGCTGCTGTCCCGCCTCGCCGCGGCACTGGGCATGACGCTCTCGGAGCTGGTCGCGCGGGCGGAGCAGGACCAGAACCGCCTGGCCCGCAAGGAGAACCAGCCCACCTGGACCGACCCGGACACCGGCTACACGCGCCGCGCCGTCTCCCCCGTCGCCGGCGGGCCGCTCGAACTGGTCGAGGTCGAGCTGCCCGCCGGCGCGCGGGTCGCGTTCCCCGCGGCGACCTACGCGCACCGGCACCAGCAGATCTGGGTCCTCGAGGGGCGGCTGACCTTCCGCGAAGGCGCCACCGACCACCACATGGCGGCCGGTGACTGCCTCCAGCTGGGCCCGCCGCAGGCGTGCGTGTTCGTCAACGAGACGGACACGCCCTGCCGGTACCTGGTGGCACTCGCGCCCCGCTAGTGTCCCGCGCCGGAAATCAGGCATCTGATTCGGCGGCCCAGCTTCCTGCCGGCGGCGTTGCCGGTCCGCCCAAGTACGACCCAGTACGAGGACGAACCGGCGCCTTGCCAGCAGAAACCTGGATCCACCGACTCAATCACCGCATTTCCGGCGCGGGACACTAGACCGCCGGGTAGCGGTTGTAGCCGGGGAAGTTGCCGTACAGCAGTTCGTCCTCCGGGCCCTGCGTGACCGCGTGCACCAGGTGCTCGCCGCCGACGAAGGCACCCTTCCACGAACCGCCGCGGCCGCCGAACGGCTCCGCGCGGTCGCCACGCGAACGTGGCTTGTTGATGCCGACCTTGAACGCCTGCACGTGCTCGGCCAGCTCGGTCGCCAGCTCCGCGTCGTCGCACGCGATGGTCGCGACCAGGGCGCCGTTGGACGCGTTCATCTGCGCCAGCAGCTCGGCCTTGGTGTCCACCACGACGATCGTGTCGACCGGGCCGAACGGCTCCTCGTGCATGAGCCGAGCCGCGCCGGGCGGGGCGAGCAGCGTGGTCGGCGCGACGTACGCGGAGGTGTCCTGCCCTGGCAGGAACCTGCCCTGGTCCAGCGACCCGCGGTACAGCGGCACGGCGCCGTGGTGCAGTGCCTCGTCGACCCGCTTGGCGAGGTCGGCCGCCTTGGCCGAGGAGATCATCGGGCCGAAGTCCAGCGCCGGGAGGTCACCGGAGTCATCCGCCGCGAGGGGGTGCCCGAACCTGATCGACTGCACCACCGGCAGGTAGGTCGCGAGGAACGAGTCCACGAGGTCCCGCTGCACCACGAACCTCGGGTAGGCGGTACACCGCTGCTTCGCGTACTCGAAGCCCTTCTTCAGGTGCGCGGCGAGGTTCTCCCAGTCGGAGAACTCCCAGATGCCCCAGGTGTTCAGGCCTTCCTGCTCCAGCATGTGCCGCTTGCCGGTGTCGACGAGCTGCGCGGCGACCTTGCCGCCGTTGTCGCGGCCGCCGACGAACGCGAGCGCGCCGATCTCCATCGACCGCACCAGCGCGCCGGACAGCTTCGAACCGTCGCCCGACAGCAGCGTGACCGGCAGGCCTGCGTCGTTCATGAGCGCGTGCGCGACGGTCAGGCACACCGCGCCGCCCTGCGTCGGGGTCTTCGCGACCACCGCGTTGCCGGCCAGCAGCTGCACCAGCTCGGCGTGCACCAGGACCGACATCGGGTAGTTCCAGCTCGCGATGTTGGACACCGGGCCGGGCAGCGGGGTCCGCTCGAACGGACGGCCGTGCGCGTCGGTGGCGAGCATCTGCTCGATGTTCTCGAGGTACCAGCGGACGCCGTCCAGCGCGCGGTCCACGTCGGCGCACGCGAGCTTCCACGGCTTGCCGATCTCCCACGCGAGCAGCAGCGCGAGGTCGTCGCGGGCGTCGGTCATCGCGTCGACGGCGGCGGTGACCCTGGCCTCGCGCTCGGCGAGCGGCACGTCGGCCCACTCCCGGTGCTGCTGGTGCGCGGCCGCGACGGCCTTCAGCGCGGTGGGCTCGTCGACCTTCGACAGCTGGCCGATCGTGGACTGGTCCACAGGGGACACCATGGGCGATCGCTCGCCGCCGTCCTGCCACCGTCCCTCGTACAGGTTCCTCAGCCGGTCACCGGCGAAACCTTCCGGCGCCAGCTGGGCGACCCGCTCTGACAGACGTGCCCACTGAGCGTGTTCCGGGATGCGCAAAGCCACGGCCTACCTCCATCGCTGTGACGAGAGCCATAGCCGATGGTGACTGGTAACCGGCGATAAGTCATCGAAGTTGCGTCGGAGGTCACGCGCAAAAGAGCGTCGGGTGTCGCAGGACACCCGACGATCCGTCATCGTTCAGTTACGGTCCGTCTTCGAAGCGCTTGCGGAAGCGGTCCTCCATGCGTTGCGAGAACGAGCTGCGGCGCGCCTTCGGCGAGCCTCCGCCGCCACCGCCCTCAGCGCCCTCCTCGGCTTCCGCGGTTCCATTTCGCATTGCGGAGAGCGTGAGCAGCGCACCGAAGAACATGACCAGGAAGCCGAGCAAGCTGACTACCGGGACACCGCCAGGCTTCAGCGGCAGGATGACTCCCAGGACCAGAAGGGCGACACCCAGCACAAACAGCGCGATGCCCTGCAGGCGTCGACGCCGCGAGGGGCGGCGAAGACGTGCACCCCGCACGCTGGATGCGAACTTGGGATCCTCGGCGTAAAGCGCACGCTCAATCTGGTCGAGCAGTCGCTGCTCGTGCTCGGAGAGTGGCATTCGTTCCTCCTCCGGCACAGCGGTCGCGAGCGCCGGGCGATCACGGGTCTTGGCCGCCGGACCCGGCGGGCGCCCCGCGGTGGGGGCGTCTCCTCCAGGATACGAGCCGCGAGGCTCCGCGACTACCCGATCCGGAATCATGGTCGTATGCATCAGCAAAACCCGGCCACTCGCGAGTGTGTCACGAGCCCGCACCGACCCCGCCGGGTGGGTTGAGTGGAACCGGCGATCGCTCTGCGCCAGATCGCGTTCCTGTTGGAGCGCGCGGCCGAGCCGACCCACAAGGTGCAGGCGTTCCGCAAGGCCGCCATGGTGGTGGCCGGGCTGCCCGACGGTGAGCTCGCCGAGCGCCTGCGTGCGGGGACGCTCACCGCGCTGCCCGGCATCGGCCGCACCACAGCGGGCGTGATCACCGAGGCGGCACGGGGTGAGGCACCCGCTTACCTGCGACGACTGCTCGAGGGCGGGCTGGCGCCGGTGGCCGGCGGAGAGGCCATGCGCGCCGAGCTCCGGGGCGACTGCCACACCCATTCGGACTGGTCGGACGGCGGCAGCCCGATCAGGGAAATGGCGGAAACCGCTGTCCTCCTGGGGCACGACTGGATGGTCCTGACGGACCACTCCCCCCGGCTCACGGTCGCGAACGGGTTGTCGGCTGAGCGGTTGCGCAGGCAGTTGGACGTCGTCGCCGAGCTCAACGCCGAACTGGCGCCGTTCCGGATCCTCACCGGGATCGAGGTCGACATCCTCGACGACGGCGGGCTCGACCAGCTGCCGGAGCTGCTGGCCCGCCTGGACGTGGTGGTCGGCAGCGTGCACTCCAAGCTGCGGATGGGCCGCGAGGAGATGACCGACCGCATGCTGGCGGCGATCGCCGACCCGCACCTGGACATCCTCGGCCACTGCACCGGCAGGCGGGTGAAGGGCAGGCAGCGGCCGGAGTCGGAGTTCGACGCCGAGGCCGTGTTCGCCGCGTGCGTCACCAACGGGAAGGCCGTCGAGATCAACTCGCGCCCGGACCGCCTCGACCCGCCGCGCCGCCTGCTGAGCCTCGCACTGGAGATCGGCTGCGTGTTCACGATCGACAGCGACGCGCACGCACCCGGTCAGCTCGACTGGCTGCCGTACGGCTGCGAGCGGGCCGAAGAATGCGGAATACCACCCGAACGGGTGATGAACACGAAGTCCGCGGACGACCTTCTTGCGTGGGCGGCCGCCCACTAGGGTCGTCGGGCGGCGGATACTCGGGCGGTGGGTACTCCGGCGGCGGCAATGTCGTCGGGGCGGTGGCGGCGGAGGTGGCAGCTGGTGAGGGAGCCGGACGAGCTGGCGGACGGCATCGCGGTGGTGTCGGCGGCGAAGCGGATCACCGTGCTGTCCGGCGCGGGTGTCTCCACGGACTCGGGCATCCCGGATTTCCGCGGGGCCAACGGGTTGTGGACCCGCGACCCGAAAGCCGAGCGGCTGTCGAGCTTCGAGGCCTACCGCGACGACCCGGAGGTGCGGCGCGCGTCGTGGCAGGCACGGCTCACGCACCCGGTGTGGTCGGCGGAGCCGAACGACGCGCACAAGGCGCTGGTGGGGCTGGAGCGGGCCGGGCGGCTGGTGTCGCTGGTGACGCAGAACATCGACGGGCTGCACCAGCGCGCCGGGTCGGAGTCGGTGCTGGAGTTGCACGGCTCGATGCGCGAGACCGTGTGCCTGCAGTGCAACGAGCGCCGGCCGATGAGCGAGGCGCTCGAACGGGTGGCCGACGGCAACCCGGACCCGAGCTGCCGGGTGTGCGGCGGGATCCTCAAGTCGGCGACCATCTCGTTCGGGCAGCCGCTCGACGTCGGCGTGCTCACCGCGGCCCGCGACGCCGTGCTGTCGAGCGATCTCATGCTCGCGGTCGGCAGCTCGCTGTCGGTGCAGCCCGCGGCCGGGCTGGTCGGTCTCGCGGCCAGGGCAGGCGCGGCCGTGGTGATCTGCAACGCGTCGGAGACGCCGTACGACGACATGGCGGCGATCGTGCTGCGCGACCCGCTGGGCGAGGTGCTGCCCGCCCTGGTTGGTTGACGCGGCTCAGCTGACGCTGATGCCCGCCGCGCGCAGCGCCTCCTCGATGCGGAGGCGCTCGACTTCGCGGTCCATGCCCTCACCGACGGAGTCGAGCCGGTGCGGCACGTCGACCGCGGCGCAGGCCTGGACGAGCAGCGCGTCGTAGGCCTCCCGGGTGGCCCGGCGCCGGACGGCGGGCGTGCCCGGCGGGAACTCCGCGAGCGTGCGGTGCACCCGGCGCAGGTCGGCGGCGAGCCGTTCGATGGGCGGATGTGCCGGCGCAGGACCGAGGCGGCGCTTCCGGACGTACGCGCCGATCGCGTCGAGGGTCTTCGGCACCCGCAGCATGACCCAGAACAGCAGCGTCGGGGCGATCACCACGACCACCAGGAGGATCAGGCTGCCGACGGGCACCATGAATGGGAATGTTACCTCGTGGACTATTGACGAGAAGTCGTTACTGTTCGTGAGTATGCGTCGAGTCCTCGTGACCCTGCTCGCCGTGCTCGCCGTGTTCTGTTCCGGCACCCCGGCACTCGCCTACGCGAACGCCTTCTTCCACACGCAGAGCGCGGGCAACCGCGGCGCGGACGTGGCGGCGATCCAGCACCTGCTGACACACCACGGTCACACGCTCACGGCCGACGGCGTGTTCGGTCCGGCGACCACCACCGCGGTCCGCGCGTTCCAGTCCGCGAAAGGGCTCGGGGTGGACGGCATCGTCGGCCCGGCGACGTGGGGTGCACTGGTGCCGCAGATCAGGCAGGGCGCGAGCGGCCCGGCGGTGCGGGCGCTGCAGGTGGAGCTGAACGAGAAGCGCAGGCTGTCGCTGCCGGTGAACGGCGTGTTCGACGCCTCGGTGACGACGGCGGTGCGCGACTTCCAGTCCCATGCCGGCATCGGCGTCGATGGTGTGGTCGGCCCGACGACGTGGCGGAACCTGGTGTGGCACTACGGATATCCCGACATGGCGGCGGGTCTCTGCGACAAGGACCCGGACGGCAACGGCACGGCGAACTGGGCCACGGCCGCGTCGGTCGGCCAGCTGGAACGCGCCGCACGGACCTTCGCCGCGACCGGCCAGGGCCAGATCCCGTTGGGAGACGCGGGTTTCGAGCACGGCGGCACGATCCCCGGCCACGCGAGCCACGCGGTCGGCCTCGACATCGACGTGTGGCCGATCAGGACGGACAACGCCCAGTGCACCGCGGGCCGCATCACGTGGCAGTCGGCGACGTACGACCGCGCCGCCACCCGCGCGCTGGTACAGGCGATCCGCTCGGCCGCATCCGGCCACGTGCGGCTGATCTTCTTCAACGACCCGGTCCTCATCGACGAGGGCCTCACCACGCAGTACGCCAACCACGACAACCACCTGCACGTCCGCAACTGCGAACGCGTGCACCCGAACAGCCTCTACACCTGCTGACCACCCCTGACGAGCGCGTCGTTCACCAACCCCCGAATCTCGTCCGCGGCGAGCCGCCACATGAGGAGCTGCCGTTCCGAAGCCGGCCCACCCTCGAGCCCGTCCACGCTCGCGTCGACCTCGTCTGGCAGGTGCAGCAGGCGTTCCCGGGCCTCCTGATCACCCGTCTCCACGTAGACGGCGATCGCCGACGAGACACGCTCCCACAGGGCTCGCTGCATGAGGCCCATGTCCTCGGATGTCGTCGGCGCGTGCGCGTTCAGCCACCGCTCGGAGGTGGACCACAGTTCCTCCGTGGTCAGCCGGACCATGCGCCGGACCGGTGGGTTGGGAGCGCCGCGGAGAAGACCCTCCAGCGAACCGGCCGACGTCTGCAGCACGGCATGCAGTTCCCGCCACGCGTGCACGAACTCGTCCTCCTGCGCTCGCTCGCACTGCTCGACCGCCGCTCGCACAGCCTGCCGGCTCCGCTGCGGAACGGACGACAGCTCCTGCGGCGTCGGTGCCACGCCCTCGGCGGGCTTCCCTTCGCGGCGACGGGAGAACCAGCCCATCAGATACCGTCCCCTTTTCCGTTCTCGACGGCCGGATGCTCGGGTGCCGTCTCGTCCGCCCGGCCCTGCCCGTACTTCGTCGGCTCCTTGAGGATCTCCATACCGACCTTCTCGGCCAGACCGCCGACTGCTTCCTTGGCCATCGGCCGCACCGCGGCTCCCGGCAGGTTCTTCGCATTGTCGAGGATCAGGTCCATGGACTTGTTGTAGGCGTCCATGGCCCTGGCCTGACTCTTGGTGTGCCTGGACACCACGGTGGTCAACGCGTTGAGATCCCTGATCGACTCCCTGATCTCCTTGAACAGCCTGTTGCTCTGCCGCAGCAACCGCATGGCGTTCTTCAACGCCTGCTGCAGCTTGCGCACCAGGTCGACGATCGCATTGCCGGTCCGGGTCACCTGCCCGACGATCTCGCCGGACGCCGCCACGGTCACTGGCGGCGGGTAACGGAGAACGATGCTGATCACCTTGCCGACACCCTCGGTGATCAGGTCCCGCACGATCGAGCGGACCATGGTGAGCAGGATCTTGTTGCGGTTGACGAGGTTGGCGGTGGCGGCAGCCGCACCGGCGGCCGCGTTGTACAGGTCGACGCGGTCGGCGCAGAAGATCCGGTACTGGTCCACGGCCGGGCCGGACCATCCCGCGGTGTCCGTCTTGTAGTACCCGTCCAGTTCGTCGGCCGCCGTTCTCATCTCGGCCGAGATCCCGGACCACGTCTCGGCGGCCACGGTGAGCTGCTCCGTGTCGCAGGTCAGCCAGTCCAGCCAGGCGTTCAGCGGGTCGAAGAACTCGATGACCCAGCCGAGGCCCATGCTGATGAGCTTGGCCATCGGGTCCTGGATCGCATCCCGGACGTTCAACCCGGCCGAGAGCAGGGTCGTCAGTCCGGCGGCCCACTGGTCACTGGACACCTGGTCGACGAGATCCTTGGCGTCCTGCACGAGCCCACTGCCTTCGGCCCACGAAACCTTGTCCTGCGCGGCGGCGGCGATCGGGTTGCCGTCAGACATCGCCTTCTCCGATCACCCGGAACATCGCCACGAGGTCGAGCTCGTTCGTGGTGAGGTCCCTGAGCCACGCACCGACGTTGTCGTGGTGGACGATGCTCGCATCGAGTGTGACCTGGAGGGTGTCCGCGCCCTCCCGTTGCGACTGGATGCATTCGGCGGCCAGTCCTCCGCCGAAGACGCCGAACGCGTCGGACGACAGTGTCGTGCCTGCTGCGTCCCTGGCCGTGGTGACCCGGTCCACCAGGGCTGCCAGGTGCTTCTGGTGGGTGCCGAGCATGTCGGCATCGATCTTCACCACGTGCGGGTCGGTCATCGCAGCAGCCCGCGGTTCGAGTAGTCCGTGTCGTCGCCGGGGGCCGGGCGCCTGCGGAGCGGCCGGGCCGGCGGTGGCGCCTCCGGGTCGGCACCGAGGCGCATGGTGCGCCGCGGGTCGCGTGGTCCGGGTGGCGGGGCCGGGTAGGTCCGGCGGTACTGGTCGGCCAGCTCGGTCATCAGGGTCGTGCCGACAGTGGGTGGCACGGTCTGCTGGACGGCGTCGGCGAGCCTGGCCTGCGCGCGCCGCATGGTGGCCATGATCGACTGGGCCAGGTCCGGCCCCTGCCGCCCGCCGGGGCCGATGCGCAGGTCGGTGACGTTGCCGGACGCGTCGACCGTGACGGTGACCTGCCCGTCGTCGGACCGCTCGGTGACCGAGGCGGCCTTCAGTCCGGCGGTGACCTGCTCCGCCTTGCGCACGACGTCGTCGAGCTTCGCCTGGTAGTCGACGAACAGCTGTTCCGGATCGATAGTCATCGTGGCCTCCCCTGCCATCACTGACCGCACCGAGAGAATAACGGGGCGCACACGTGAACGGAGCCGTTTCGGGCGAGCGAGTGCGAGCGAATGGGACTCTCGTCCGGCCTCGTCCCGGCGTGCGGTCGTCGATTGTCGGTGGGCTCTGTTTAGCTCTCCGCATGGGTCGGAGTGGGGATCTGCCGCGCGGGCTGGTGGATCGCTTCAAAGCGCGGGACGGGCAGTGGCCGGACGACACCGGCTGCCCGGTGCTGCACGTGGACATGGACGCGTTCTTCGCGTCCGTCGAGATCAGGGAGCGGCCGGAGCTGGCCGACAAGCCCGTGGTGGTCGGGGGCACCGGCGGGCGCGGGGTGGTCAGCTCAGCCAACTACCTGGCGCGGACGTACGGCGTGCGGTCGGCCATGCCGACGGCGCACGCGCGCAGGCTGTGCCCGCACGCGGTGTTCCTACCGCCGACGTTCGCCCTCTACACGGAGGCGTCCGCCGGTGTGATGGCGATCTTCCGGGAGATCACTCCGCTGGTGGAGCCGCTCAGCCTCGACGAGGCGTTCCTGGACGTCGCGGGTGCGCTGCGGCGGCTGCGGATGACGCCGGGTGAGATCGGCGAGCAGGTCCGGGTGCGGGTGGCGGCCGAGTGGGGCATCACGTGTTCGGTGGGAGTGTCGTCGACGAAGTTCGTGGCGAAACTCGCCTCCGGGCTCGCGAAGCCGGACGGGATGCTCGTGGTGCCGCGCACGGACATCCTCGACTTCCTCCACCCGCTGCCGGTGTCCGCGTTGTGGGGCGTGGGCAAGAAGACGGCGGAGCGGCTGTCCGCGATCGGACTGAACCGGGTCGGTGACGTGGCCGCGATGCCGCTCGCACGGCTGAAGCGGGCGATCGGGGTCGCTGCGGCGGAGCACCTGCACACGCTCTCCAACGGCCACGACAACCGTGCGGTGGTGCCCGAGTCCGTCGACAAGTCGGTGGGGGCCGAGGAGACGTTCGAGGTCGACCTCACCGACCGCGAGGTGCTCAAGCAGGAGCTGCTGCGCCTGTCCGAACGCACCGCGGCGACGCTGCGCCGCCGGGACTTACGCGGCCGCACGGTGTCGATCAAGGTCCGTTTCGGCGACTTCACGACCATCACCCGCTCCCGCACCCTCCCGGTGGCCACGGACGTCACGCAGGAGATCTACCGCACCGCGTGCCGCCTGCTCGACGAGCAGACCCCGCCGGGCGCGATCCGCCTGATCGGCGTGCGCATGGAACAGCTGGAGGAAGGCGCGGCCGGCGGCCAGCAACTGTTGCTGGACGCCCCGGAACGCGGCTGGCGCGACGCCGATCAGGCAGCGGACGAGGCCCGTGCCAAGTTCGGCGGCGCCGCCATCCGCCCGGCGACGCTCCTGACCCAGCGCGGTGAGAAGCCCGGCCCGGCACGCTGACCCACGCACCGGAATCAGTGACGAACCGCGTCCAGGAAGAATGCGGGTCGTGAACTGGATGTGGATCGTCGGTGCCGCCGTGCTGGTCGTCGTTCCGCCTGCGCTGGTCCTGGGCAGGCGACGGAAGGCCGAGGCACGGGCGAAGCAGCACATCGCCGACCTGGTCGACAGGCAGCGAGCCCTGCGGGACGAGGCCCACGAAGCACTCGACGCGTACCGGGCCGCACGTGGCAACGAGGCCGACCTCGCACGGGCACGCCTGCTCCGCGTTCCGGACGAGGCCGACGCCAACGCGTGGGCGCTCACGACCGCGGGTGCGTCCGAACAGCAGGTGGCCACGGCGCGTCGCGTCGCCGACGAGATCCGGATGTTCCTGACCACCGCGATCTCCCTGGACCCGTACTGCTAGCACCGTGTCCACCAACGTGTGCCGGGTCCTTCGGCCACCGCCGATGCCCTGAAAGGCGCGTTCACGACACAGCCAATGCCCTCAACGCGCCTTTCACAACAACCCACGTGTCCTCAACGCGCCTAATGGGTGGTGAGTGGAGCGTGATCATCGGTGGATCCAGGCTGAACGCCCCGAAAGCGCCTTTCGGGACACCACCAGAACCACGAAAGGCGCGAACGACGTGAAGGCGCACGCGTAGGAGGGGGCGCAAGCCCCACTCCACCCCCGAGGCTGCCTGCCATCCCGTCGACCTGGCGAAGCCCGATCACACTGTGCCAAGGGGCCTGCAAGAAGCACAGGATTGCCAAAGCTCCGGCCTCTTGACGCGGTGTGATAGCCCGCAGGGAGGTCGACGGGATGGCAGGCAGACCGTCCCTCGCCAAAGAACCGAAGATGCCAAACGCAAGCCATCCCAGAGACCTGCCCCTCCGGCGAGGAGGCCCGTCCGGCAGGACGCCCGTCCGGCGAGGACAAACCAACACCATGCAGAACGTCCGACGAGGACAACTGGACCGTCGAGATGGCCTGCGGAGGCAGGCGGCTCGTCGTCAAGCAGTTGACCTGTAGCGCACACCAATCCCTACCGTGCTGGTGTGCCGGAACTCAGTCGCCGCCGCAGGCTCCTGGTGCTCGCGATCTGCTGCGCGAGCATCGTCGTCGTGGTCATGGACATCTCCATCGTCAACGTCGCGCTGCCCGACATGCGCCGCGACCTGGACGCCACGGTGTCCGGGCTGCAGTGGACGGTCGACGCGTACACGTTGGTGCTGGCCGGTTTCCTGCTGGTGGCGGGCTCCGCGGCCGACCGGTTCGGCCGCAGGCGGGTCTTCCGGATCGGACTCGTCACCTTCGGGCTCGGCTCGCTGTTGTGCGGCCTGGCGCCGGACATCGGCTGGCTGGTCGCGGCGCGGGCGCTGCAGGCGGTCGGCGGCACGATGCTCAACCCGGTGGCCATGGCGATCGTCGCCACCACGTTCCCCGAGCCGGCCGAGCGGGCGCGAGCGATCGGGATGTTCGGCTCGATGTCCGGTCTGGCGCTCGCGCTCGGCCCGATCCTCGGCGGCGCGCTCGTCGACGGCCTCGGCTGGCGGGCCGTGTTCTGGGTCAACGTGCCGATCGTGGCCGCGGCGCTCGTGTGCACGACCCTGTTCGTGCCGGAGTCCCGCGCCGCGCGGGCGCGCCGGTTCGACCCGGTCGGCCAGGTCCTCGTGGTGCTGGTGCTGGGCAGCCTCGTCTACGCGATCATCGAGTCGACCGCGCTCGGGTGGACGTCACCGGTGATCCTCGGCCTGCTCGCGGTCGCCGCACTCGGCACGCTCGGTCTCCTCGGCTACGAGGCGCGCCGCGCGGACCCGCTGCTGGAGCTGCGGCTGTTCCGCAGCGTGCCGTTCAGCTCGGCGATCCTGATGGCCCTGCTGGCCCTGTGCGGGTTCGCCGCGTTCCTGTTCGTCACCACCCTGTACCTGCAGAACGTGCGCGGCATGAGCGCGCTGACGGCCGGTCTGTGCCTGCTGCCGGTCGGGGTGCTGGTCCTGGTCCTCTCCCCGCTCACCGGCCGGGTGGTCGGCAGGCACGGGCCGCGCGTGCCGCTGGTGGTCGCCGGGACCGCGCTGGCCCTGGGCGGCGGCGCGTCAGCCCTGCTCGGCCCGGACACCCCCCTGCCCGCCGTGCTCGCGGTCTACCTGCTGTTCGGCGTCTTCCTGGGCACCGTCAACCCGCCGATCACCAACACGGCCGTGTCCGGCATGCCGGGCTCGATGGCGGGGCTGGCCGCGTCGGTCGCGTCCGCGGGCAGGCAGACCGGCACCACACTGGGGGTCGCGATCGCCGGGACGATCCTGGGATCGGGGCCGGTGTTCACCGACTCGGCGCGGGGCGTGTGGTGGCTGGTGCTCGCGCTCGGCGCCGGTGTGCTGGTCCTGGCGCTGGTCAGCACCGGCCGCCGGGCCGCGGGCACCGCGGGGCGGGCCGCCGCCGTGTTCGACCGGATCGGGTGATCACGCCCGGCGGGCGACCGCGTGCAGGCGGGCCGCGATGTCCCGCAGCGGGGCGACCGGAGCCAGTTTCAGCTCCAGCGCGGCCAGCGCGTCCTGCGCCGAGGTGTCCTGTTGCAGCACCGAACCCGGCACCAGCTCGCTGAGCACCCCGTGCCCCTGCACCAGCTCCACCGACAGCCCGGCGTCGGTCAGCAGCGCCACCAGGCCGTCGGTGTCGAAGCGGCGCAGCAGCGACTCCTCCGGCAGCCTGCCCGCGGGGTCGTCGGCGAGTGCCGCCGCCTCGGCCAGCCGTCCCGCGACCGCGCGGTGCAGCAGCGCGGCGGTCCGGTTGGCGACGAGCACCGACACCACACCGCCCGGCGCGACCGCGTGGGCCATCGCCGCGACCGTGTTCTTCGGGTCGTCCACCACCTCGAGCAGGCCGTGGGCGAGCACGAGGTCCGCCGAGCCCGCGGGCACCACCTGTCCGAGTGCGTCGCTGTCGGCCTGGACCGCGGTGATGCGGTCAGCCACGCCCGCGTCGGCGGCGCGGCGGGACAACGTCGCGAGCGCGTTCGGGTTCGGTTCGACGACGGTCACGGTGCAGCCCGCGGCCGCGAACGGGACCGCGAGAACGCCGCTACCTCCACCAACGTCGAGAACACGCGGTGGCTCGCCGCCGCGGCGGCGCCGCGCGGCGGTCAGCTCGGTGTCGAGCGCGAGTCGAACTGCATCCGGTCGCATGATTCGAAAGGGTAGGCCCCGTAGGGTGCATAGCGTGCAAACGGTGGCGGTGCTCAGCCTCAAGGGTGGTGTCGGCAAGACGACCATCGTGCTCGGCCTTGCCTCGGCGGCCCAGCGCCGGGGCGCGCGCACGCTGGTGGTGGACCTCGACCCGCAGTGCAACGCGACCGCGACGCTGGACCCGGACGACACGGAGGCGACCCTCGCCGACGTGCTCGAGACACCGCGGCCCGCGGTGCTCCGGGACGCGATCGCGCGCAGCGGGTGGGGCGAGGAGGTCGACGTCCTGGTCGGCTCGGAGGACCTCGAGCTGCTCAACGACCAGGACCCGGACCCTCGGCGCCTGGAGAAGCTGTCCAGGGCGCTGGAGGAGCTGGCGCACCTGCTGTCCGATGACGAGCTGCCCTACCAGCTGGTGCTGCTCGACTGTCCCCCGTCGCTGGGCAGGCTCACCAAGTCGGCGCTGATCGCCGCGCAGGGCGCGCTGCTCGTCACCGAGCCGACGCTGTTCGCCGTGTCCGGCGCGCAGCGCGCGTTCGAGGCGGTCGAGCAGGTGGCCGAGGAGCACAACCCGGGGCTGTCGCCGCTCGGTGTGGTGGTGAACCGCGTGCGGCCGCAGTCCTACGAGCACCAGTACCGCATCCAGGAGCTGCGCGAGCACTTCGGGAACCTCGTCATGCCGGTCGCGCTGCCCGACCGGCTCGCGGTGCAGCAGGCACAGGGCGCGTGCCTGCCGATCCACGCGTGGGGCACGCCGGGGTCACGTGAGGTGGCGCTGGCGCTGAACCTGTTGCTGGCGCGCGTGTTGCGCAGCATGAGCAAGCCCCGGCCACGCCCGGTGATCAGGACCGACGACGACGTGGACGACAACCTGGACCCGGAGGCCGACGTCGACACCGACGAGCGGGTCGTCCAGGACGGCTGACCGTCCTCAGTCCTCGATGCAGATCAGGGACGTGCACCTGGTCGTTGTCGTCGTGGTCGTGCGCGGTGGCGTCGTCGTCGTGGTCCGCCGCGTCGTCGTCGTGGTGGTCGTCGTCGTCTCGTCCGACGGCTCGGACTCCGCGGTCGTCGTCGTGGTGGTGCTCGACGTCGTGGTGGTCGTGGTCGTGCTCTCGTCCCGCGACGGCCCGGAAGACGACGCTTCCGTCGTGGTGGTGGCGGTGGCACCGGCCGACTGCGAGGCGGGCGGGATCGGCTCCACCGCGCCCAACTCGGACGGGTCGTGCTCCGGCCGGTCCGAGCCACCGAGCGCACCGAGCGCGAAGAGCGTGCAGGTGATCGCCCCCACGACGGCCCCGACAGCCAGCCGGCCGTGACCGCTTTGCAGGGTGGACCCCATTGGTGTCCTTCGGGTGAGCGTCCAGCGACCACTGGTAGTTGGCTGTCGAATCTACCTCACCCGAACGGGGGAGTCACCGCGGCATCGCGACGCGGTTGTTCCCGAGTACGCCGTGAGTTGAATCGCGAGAAATGCCTTTGCCGGTCCCCGCATTCGGCCGTAATGTCGGGTGTACACGAGAGAGGAGGTGGTCCAACGGTGAATTCCCATAGGACTCGTGAGGTGGCTGTCCGCTAAGGACCACCCAAACGGACATGGTTTGGCCGGCCGCGCTACACGGCATGACACCGGTTCGCCGGTGCCGGAGACGCGCGGTGTGGTCGGCGAATACCAGGCAGTCACCCAGCCCCCGGAGCTCTCAGGGACCTAGTCCGCCCCTGGGCCTGCGCAAGCAGGAGACGGCCCGGGGGCTGTTTTATTTCCCCTGTTTCATTTGCCCAGTTCGTCGAGCTTCTGCTCGGCCTGCTGCACGAGCCGCCACGCCTGCCCGGCCCTGCGCTCGGCGTCCTTCACCGACCGGCTCGCCGACCCGACGCGCCGGCGCGCCTCCTTCTCCTCGGCCTCGGCGGCGTCCAGCTCCTCGTTGATCCGGCGCACCTTCTCGGTCGCCGCGTCCACCGCCTTCTGCGTCTCGGCGAGGATCCGTTCCTCTTCCTTGCGGTCGGCCTCGGCCTCCTTGACCGCCCCCCGCGCGTCGTCCAGTTCCTGCCGGGCCGCGTCCCGCTTGCGTTCCAGCTCGGCGTCCTCGCGAGCGGTCCGCTCCTTCTGCGGCTTCTTCGGCGCGCGCCTCGGCACGAGGCCCGTCGCCGCGGCCGGGTCGGCGGACGGCCACGCCGCGGCGGCCGCGGCCAGGTCCTTCGCCGATGCCAACCTGCCCGCGATCAGCACGCGCGCGACCTCGGCGTCGGCGATCGCGGTCGTGAAGATGTCCTCCAGCTCACGGGTGACGCCCTCGGTCAGCGGCGACCCGTTGAGCTTGCCCGCGCGCGCCACCAGCCCGTTGACGAGCTTGGTGCGCCGCTGCGACAGGGCACGCAGGTCGGCGCCCGCCAGGTTCGCGTGCGCCTCCCGGAACGCGTCACCCAGCTCGGCGACCTCGTCGACGTCCGCGTCCGGGTCGCGGGCGAGCTGGTTCGCGAGGTGCGCGGACGTGGTCGGCTTCGCGAGCTTCTCGATGGCGGCGGCCAGCTTGGCGTCACCGGCGGTCCTGGCCTCCTTCGCCAGTTCCTTGCGGCGTGGCGTGAAGTCCTCGCGGGCACCGGCGTACAGCTCGTCTGCGGCGGAATCCAGGTCGGCGGGCACACCCCCATCCTGCCGCGAACCGGCGACGATGGTCACGCCGCGGGCCCCGTCGCGGGATGAAACGATGGCCGGGTGGTCTACCAGCGAGTTCTGCGGCCGGCGTTGTTCCGGATGGGTGGCGGCGACGCCGAGGTGGCGCACGAGCGCACGGTGCGGATGACCGCGCGGCTCGGTGCCGTGCCGCCTGCCGTGGCCGGCCTGCGCCGGTACTTCGGCGGGGCCGCGCCCAGGACCGTGTTCGGCATCCCGTTCCCCGGCCCCGTCGGGCTGGCGGCCGGGGTGGACAAGGACGGCCGGGCGCTGAAGGCGTGGCCCGCGTTCGGGTTCGGGTTCGTCGAGGTCGGCACGGTGACGTGGCACGCTCAGCCCGGCAACGAGAAGCCGCGGCTGTTCCGGCTGCCTGCGAGCGAGGCCGTGATCAACCGGATGGGTTTCAACAACGGCGGCGCGGAGGCGCTCGCGGCGCGGCTGACGGCGTTGGGGCCGTTGCGGGTGCCGCTGGGTGTGAGCATCGGCAAGTCGAAGATCACCCCGGTGGACGAGGCGGTCGACGACTACCGGCGCTCGCTGCGGGTGCTGGCGCCCCACGCCGACTACGTCGCGGTGAACGTCAGCTCACCCAACACCCCGGGCCTGCGCGGCCTGCAGGACAAGGCGGCGCTGGACACGCTGCTCGGTGAGCTGCGGACGACGCTGCCGCTGCTGGTGAAGATCGCCCCGGACCTGACGGACGAGGCGATCGGCGAGGTCCTCGAGGTGTGCGCGGCGCACCGGGTGGCCGGCTTGATCGCGACGAACACGACGCTGTCCCGCACGGGACTGGCCCCGGTAGACGAGGCCCGCGGCGCGGAGACGGGCGGCCTGAGCGGCCGCCCGCTGACGGGACGCGCGCTGGAGGTGGTGACGTTCGTGGCGAAGGAGACGGGCGGCGACCTGCCGATCATCGGCGTGGGCGGCATCCACTCCGTGGACGACGCGCTGCGGATGCTGGACGCGGGCGCGTCACTGGTGCAGCTCTACACGGGTTTCATCTACCGCGGCCCTGGCCTGGTGCGGGAGATCAACCGCCGGGCCCGGTGACCGGGGTCAGTGGTGTTCCGAGAGCTCGCGTAGTGCGACGGCGAGGCCGGCGAGGTGGTCGGTGGCCTCGGCCAGTTCCTGCTTCGGACCTGGCGACGAGCTGGCGGCCACGACGCGGCCTGCGGCCGCCACGAGGCTGCGGTAGCCGTTCAGGCCCTCGTCGAGCTGTTCACGCAGGCGCCGCACGCCTTCGATGAGCGGGCCGCGTTCCATGGGCGGCGCGTGGTCGCGGGCCAGTTCGACGGCCGCGAGCTGGGCCGCGACCGCCCGCAGTGCCTGCGCGGCCTCGGCACCGGTCTGTTCCGCGTGTGCCACCGACTCGAGCGGCACGGACGCCGGGGTGCCCTGAGTGCCGGCCAGCTGGCGGACCAGCTGGGTCAGTGCGTCCTCCGCCTCGCCCAGCCGCTGCATCGGCTCGTGGGCGGCGGACTCGCGAGGCGGCATCGGCGGGCGGGCCTGTGCCACGACCGCGGGCCTGTGCTGCTGGTCGAACTCCTCGCGGGCCCGCTTCAGCAGGACCATGCGGCGGGTGGAACGGATCGACAGCGCGCCGGTCGCGGCCACCGCGGCCACGCCACCGGCGATCATCGACGCTTCCGGGCCCTCGCCGACCATGCCGGTGAAGGCCATCGCCACGTACACGACCAGGAACAGGCAGACGATCGCCCAGGCGAGCGCCCACCGGGACGCCCACATCCGCTTGCGTTCCAGGCGACGGCGCTGCCGTTCGATGCGCACGTTCTCGTCCTGTCGCCGCGCGAGTGCTTCCTGCACCTGCGCGACGACCGACGTCTTCATCTGGTTGTTGTTGAGGTACTTCCCGACCATCTGGGTGAGCTGGTAGATGTCCCGGCCACGCGGTGCCATCCGCTGCCTCCCCTGCTAGTCGAGCACGAACACACCAGGACTCAGTTGCCCTGCGGGTTCGCCTTCTGCTCCTGCGCGACGCGCTGCGCGATCTCGGCCTGGATGTTCTGCGTCGCGGCCGAGCTCGACGACGAGCCGCTGGTGACCTGCGGCGCGGCGCCGCCGCCCATCGACGCGCGGATCTGGTCCAGGCGCGACTTGCCCGCCATCTCCGTGGTGGAGGCCTGGACCTCCATCATGCGGCCCTGCACCGAGTTCGACGCCAGCTCCGCGGACCCGAGCGCGGTGGTGTACCGCTTCTCGATCTTGTCGCGAACCTCCTCGAGCGAGGGCGTGTTGCCGGGCGCGGCCAGCTCGCTCATCTGGTTGAGCGACTTGGACACCTGCTCCTGCATCTTCGCCTGCTCGAGCTGGCTCAGCAGCTTCGTGCGCTCGGCCAGCTTGTTCTGCAGCATCATCGCGTTGCGCTCGACGGCGGTCTTCGCCTGCGTCGCGGCCTGCAGCGCCTGGTCGTGCAGCGTCTTCAGGTCCTCGATGTCCTGCTCGGCGGTGACCAGCTGCGTGGCGAACGACTCCGCCGCCTGCTCGTACTGGGTCGCCTTCGCCTCGTCGCCGTTGCTCCGCGCCTCGTCGGCCAGCACGAGCGCCTGACGCGCGGACGACTGCAGCTTCTCGACGTTGCCGAGCTGCCGGTTGAGCTTCATCTCCAGCTGACGCTGGTTGCCGATCACGGCCGCGGCCTGCTGGGAGAGCGCCTGGTGCTGCCGCTGGGCCTCCTCGATGGCCTGCTGGATCTGCACCTTCGGGTCGGCGTGCTCGTCGATCTTCGACGAGAAGGCCGCCATGAGGTACTTCCAGAACTTCACGAACGGGTTGGCCATCTCCTCCGCCTGCCTTACTCCGCGCTGGTCGCAGTTCGTAACTCGTGTCCCCGGCTGCCGCTCCCACCGTCACCGGTTGGTATGGCAACGCCCCGTCATCACTGTGGGTTCCATCGTGTCAGGTGGGCGGCAGTCCTCACCACTCAACCCGGCATAAATCAGGAACTGATCAGGGATGGCCCTGACCGGCCGGACCGATCTCAGGGTCGGTGGCCCGCCGCACCTCGACCAATCCCTCCCGCAGGCCGTCGAGCCTACCGGTGAGGTCGGCGGCCGCGTCGGAGTTGGTCGACAACGCGCTGGTCGCTCCCGTGATCAGCTCCGCGAGCTCGTCCCTGGCCCGCTCGAACTCCATGACGGTCGCCTGCATCTTCGCGAGCAGCGCGTCCCTGGTCTCCCGCTGGCGGGCCGCCGCCGCGAGCCGCGCGGACACCGCCTGGTGCGCCCGCACCAGGTCAGCCTGGGCCGGTGCCCCGTCGGCCTCGGCGATCGCGCCTGCCAGCGCGGCCCGCTCGTCCTCCAGCGAGGGCACCGGAATACGCGAGATCGTGTGATCCAGCTCCGCCACCTGGGCGGCTGTGACCCGCAACTCCATGACGACCTGCGTGGCGTCGGCGGCCAGCGTGGCGAACCCGGGCTGCTCACCGAGCGAAGCGGTCAGCTCACGCAGCACCCGCTCCCCCCGCGACACCCACACCTGTGCGGCACTCCCCAGCAGCGGCTGCCGCCCACCCACAGACTGCGGCAGGGCCGCTTGCTGACGACGGGTGCTGATGATCATGAACGGCACCGTGACAAGCGCGAGCAACCCGATCACGACGAGCAGGAACATCAGGGCGGTCACCCCAAGAGCCTAACCACAGCAGACCGATGCCCTGAAAGACGCTTTCGGGACGCTGAGCGTCCCGAAAGCGTCTTTCAGGGCATGAAGCCGAGCCAGGTCGCCCGGGCCGGCTTTTGAGATCACGCGGCGAAGATCGCCCCGGCCCCCTGCAACGAGGACTCCATCCGGTGGCTGAGCACCGGCTGCAGCCGCAGGTCAGCCAGGTTGTCCCCGACCACGGCGGGCACCAGCCTGCCACCCTCCACCGAGCCGACAGACGCAGACGCGCGCGGCCCTGAGTTGTCCGCCTCGACCCGCTCCGCGGTCTCCGGCAGCTCGACCGACTCGAGCGCGCCGATGTCGGTCGCCACGTTGGACAGCAGCACCGACAGCGGCAGGTCCAGCGCTTCGCAGATCGCGGCGAGCAGCTCGCTCGACGCCTCCTTGCGACCGCGTTCGACCTCCGACAGGTAGCCAAGGCTCACCCTGGCGGCTCGGGAGACCTCACGCAGCGTGCGTCGCTGGTTGGTGCGAGCGTGCCGGAGCCGATCACCGATCGCCTCGCGCAACAGCACGGTCATCGCGCGCCTCCCTTCAAGATCACTACGCCGGACCGGGAGGGTCCGGCATGATGAACACGTTACCGAGACCTCGCGATCATCGGCAGCGACATCACCGTCCGTACGCCAAGGGCGAACGAGTGAACCCGCCCCGGTGTTCCCTCAAGTATGGCGGACCTGCTCGAGCCCGGCCCTAGTCCTGCTGGTCCGCGAGCTTGCTGAGCAGGCCCAACGCCGCCGCGACGGCCCCCGCGCGGACCTGGTGGCGGTTCCCGTCGATACCGATGGTGCGCACTTCCGCCACGTCCGGGCCCGACACGCCGATGTGGACCACGCCGGGCTCGATCCCGTCCTGCTGGTCCGGTCCTGCCACGCCGGTGAGCCCGACGCCCCAGGTCGCGCCGCACGTGACGCGGGCCCCGTCGGCCAGCTGCGCGGCCACGTCCGGGTGCACCGCACCGTGTTCGGCGAGCAGTTCGTCGTCGACTCCGGCGAGCTCGTGCTTGAGCGGTGTCGCGTACACCACCAGCCCGCCCCTGACCACGGCCGACGACCCGGGCACGCTCGTCAGCACCGCCGCGACCAGCCCGCCCGTGAGGGACTCGGCGGTCGCGACCGTCTGGTACTTCTTCTTCAACGCGCCGACCAGGTCCGCCAATTCCGCCGCGTCGACGCCGACGAACTCGGCGAGCGGGTTCCTACCCATGTGTGGCCCGCAGGCGGAGCGCCCGCACCACGTAGTCGACGCCGGTGATCACGGTGAGCGCGAGCGCGATGCCCATGCCCGCCCACAGCAGCGGGTCGAGCGCGGCGGGCAGCGGCAGCAGGTACAGGCCGATGGCGATGATCTGCGCGAACGTCTTGACCTTGCCGCCGTAGCTCGCCGCGATCACGCCGTAGCGGATCACCCAGAACCGCAGCAGCGTGACCAGGATCTCCCGGCCGGCGATGGTCAGCGTCACCCACCAGGGCAGCTCCCCGAGGGCGGAGAGACCGACGAGGGCGGCGCCGGTGAGCGCCTTGTCCGCGATGGGGTCGACGACCTTGCCGAAGTCGGTGACGAGCCCGTACTTGCGGGCCAGGTGACCGTCGATGAAGTCGGTGATCGACCCGACGGCGAACACGAGGAACGCCACCATCCGCCAGCTGTCCGACACACCGTCGTCGGCGAACAGGGCGAACAGGAACACCGGCACCAGTGCCAGCCTGGTGACGGTGAGGATGTTCGCGATGTTGACGAGTGGCACCTGCGCCACGGCGGGTGGGCCCAGCGCCTCTCCCGCGGCTCCTGCCGGCGTCGTGCCGTCGGCAGGCGTGGCACTCATCGGAGCACCTCTAACGGCCGCACCACCAGGTCGACGCCTTCGGACTCGACCACCTTGCCGACCACGAAGTCACCCACCGAGATCCCCGCGCCGTCCGGACCGGCGTCGAGCAGCAGGCATTCGCCGTCCACCTCGGGCCCCTGGTGCGCGGCGCGCCCGGCGACCCCGTCCTCGTCGTCGCGTTCGACCAGCACGCGCACCTCGTCCCCGATGCGGTCCTCCGCGCGCTGCGTGGTCAGCTGTTCGACCAGGTCGGAGACCCGCGCGACCCGCGCGGCGACCTCGGCGGGGTCCAGCTTGCCGTCGAGTTTCTCGGCCTCGGTGCCGTCTTCGTCGGAGTAGCCGAACACACCAACCACGTCCATCCGTGCCTCGGTGAGGAAGTGCTCCAGCTCGGCCAGCTCCTCCTCGGTCTCACCGGGGAAGCCGACGATGACGTTGCTGCGGATGCCGGCGTCGGGGGCGAGCGCGCGGATCTGGTCGATCAGCGCGAGGAACGACTCGGTGCCGCCGAAGCGGCGCATCCTGCGCAGCACGGTCGAGCTGGCGTGCTGGAAGGACATGTCGAAGTAGTCGGCGACGCCGTCGGTGCCCGCGATGGCCTTGAGCAGGGCGGGACGGGTCTCGGCGGGCTGCAGGTAGGACACGCGGACGCGCTGGATGCCGGGCAGCGCGGCGAGGCGCGGCAGCAGCAGCGACAGCGCGTCGGGGCCGCCGTGCTCGCGGCCGAGGTCCTTGCCGTAGGACGTCGAGTTCTCGCTGACGAGGAACAGCTCGCGAACGCCCTGCTCGGCGAGCCAGGCGCCCTCGGCGACGATCTCGTCCGGGGTGCGGGACACGAACGCGCCGCGGAAGGACGGGATCGCGCAGAACGAGCAGCGCCGGTCGCAGCCGGAGGCGATCTTCAGCGACGCGAACGGGGCGTCGTCGAGCCGCTTGCGCACCACCCGGGGGCCCCAGCCGTGGCCGGGCACGGACAGGTCGGCCGGCTTGCGCTCGACCGGGGTGATCGGCAGCAGCGTGCGCCGGTCCACCGGCTGGTGGGAGGCGACGGCACGGCCCGCGACGACGTCGTCGAGCCGCTCCCCCAGGTTCGGGTAGTGGTCGAACCCGAGCACCGCGGCCGCCTCCGGCAGGCTCTCGGCCAGCTCGGCGCCGTACCGCTCGGCCATGCAGCCGACGGCGACGACCTTCGCGCCGGACTCGGCGGCGTCGAGCAGCACGTCGACGGAGTCCTTCTTGGCCGACTCGACGAACCCGCAGGTGTTCACCACCACGACGTCGGCGCCAGCACCCGTGCCGTCGGTGACCTCCCAGCCACCCGCGGCGAGACGGCCGGCCAGTTCCTCGGAGTCGACCTCGTTGCGGGCGCACCCGAGGGTGAGCAGGGCGGCACGGCGCGACGGTGGTGGTGTTGACACGTGCTTCAGGGTAACTGCCGTTCCCGCCACCAGGGCCCGATGTGCCTCCGATGGGTCTCACGTGGCAGGTTGGGCCCTTGTGAGCGAGAGCGACGGAGCGGACGCCGTCTGGACTGAGGAGCGCGCGCAGGCGCGAGGAACGAGCGCCGAGCACGCGACGAGGGAAGACGGTGTGCTAGCGGAGGAGCGACGCGAACAGTCGAGCACCGCGAGCGAGCAGGTTGTGGTGGTGCGGCGGGCGCGGGTCGGAGACGTGCGGGGGATCAAGTCCATCATCGACACGTACGTGGGCAAAGTGCTCCTGGCCAAGGAACTGGTCACCCTGTACGAGGACGTGCAGGAGTTCTGGGTGGCCGAAGTGGACGGCGAACTGGTCGGCTGCGGCGGGCTGCACGTGCTGTGGGAGGACATCGCCGAGATCCGGTCGATCGCGGTGCTGCCGGACACGGCGCGCCTCGGCATCGGCGGGCTGCTGGTCGAGCGGCTGCTTGCGGTGGCGCGGGACCTCGGCCTGCAGCGGGTGTTCGTGCTGACCTTCGAGACCAAGTTCTTCGCGCGGTTCGGGTTCGTCGAGATCGACGGCACCCCGGTGAGCGCCGAGGTGTACGAGCAGATGCGCCGCTCCGCCGACGAGGGTGTCGCCGAGTTCCTCGACCTGCCCTACGCCAAGCCGAACACCCTGGGGAACAGCCGCATGCTCCTCGAACTCTAGGTGTTCCCCTATCGATACCGAGATTTGAACCGATCAGGGGTTCCCCGGCCACGTGGGAACGGGCGTAATTGATCAGACCCTGTTCCTGACTGATCGCGAGGGAGATCTCCGTGGCCACGTCAACCCTGCGCCGTGCCGCCCGGGCATTCGTCACCACCGTCGTCGTTTCCGGCACCGTGTTCGCCGGTGCCGCCACCGCGTCCGCCGCGCTGGACCCGGCGCAGCTGCGCCAGGTGACCGACCAGTACCTGTACACCACGAGCCTGAACGGCTTCCAGACCGTGCGGTCGCAGCAGCCGTACAACGGACAGCTCGACTGGGGCTCCGACGGCTGCTCCAGCTCGCCGGACAACCCGTTCGGGTTCAACTTCGTGAAGGCCTGCTACCGCCACGACTTCGGGTACCGCAACTACAAGAAGCAGTCCCGGTTCACCGAGTCGACCCGCCTGACGATCGACAACAACTTCAAGGAAGACCTGTACGAGATCTGCGCGGGCAACTGGGCCTGCAACCGGACCGCGGACGTGTACTACGCGGCGGTGCGCCAGTTCGGCGCCAGTTCGGTGTCGACGGCGCAGGCTGTGGACAAGGCTGCCAACGCCGCCAAGGCAGCCGCTGCCGTCAGCTGACCCGGCTCACTGCCAGGGGCCCTGCTGAGGTGGATAGGGCCCCTGGGGTGGCGGCCCCGGCGGCGGGTACTGCTGGGGCGGATAGTGCTGTTGCGGGTGGCCCTGCTGCGGGTACTGCGGGGGATAGTGCTGGGGCGGGTACTGCTGCCCATAGGGCGGCGGGTAGTTCGGCGGGAACCGCGGCCCCCGCTTCTTGCTCGCGCGCACGGCGAGCGTGACCCCGACCGCGATCCCGATCACCGCGACGATGATCAGCAGCTCCGGTACCCCGAGATTGCCCATCAGAACCCCCGAATCCCCTG
Organism: Actinophytocola algeriensis; assembly: GCF_014203735.1. Classification (GTDB taxonomy): domain Bacteria; phylum Actinomycetota; class Actinomycetes; order Mycobacteriales; family Pseudonocardiaceae; genus Actinophytocola; species Actinophytocola algeriensis. The sequence goes on from NZ_JACHJQ010000007.1 coordinate 289,841, forward strand.
GCCGACGTGTACGGGAGAGCGTACGCGCCGGCCGGGGGCCCGGCTCAGCAGTTGCCGGTCGTGGCGCGGCCCGCCAGGCGGTCGGCGACCCAGCTCGTCACGCTCGGGCTCATCACCGCCGCCGTCACGAAGTGGGGGCCGGTGTTGGTGCGCTGGAACGTCACGTTGCCGCCGCCCGCGCACCACGCGGACCGCAGGGCGACGCTCACCTGTACGGGCAGGATCTCGTCACCGTTCGAGTGATACAGCAGCACCGGCACCCGGGGCGTGGTGCCGCCGAGCTTCTGCTCGTCGACCCTGGCCGACCACTCGGGGCGGCTGAGCACGTCCTCCGTCGTGTAGTCGGCCATCGACCTGCCCGAGTACTTCGTCTGCAGCTCGTCGGTGCAGTCGTCGCGGATGTCGGTGATCGCCTCGCGGCCGGTGTCGTTGAGGAACGGCGTGATGTCCAGCTCCGGGTAGGTGATGTCGAGGCCGTAGCCCGCCGCGAGCACCAGGCCTGCGTTGTCGCCGCCGTCGTTGTGCTCGGCCACCACCTTCAGGTCGGCGGGCGGGGCACCGACCGCGTAGGCGGCGATGTTCAGCTGCGGCGCGTAGGTCGGCGCGAGCTGCGCGGCCCAGCCCGCGGCGTGCCCGCCCTGCGAGTAGCCGACGATCGCGACCTTCGTGTTCGCGGACAGGCCCGTGCCGGGCAGCCGGAGCGCGGCGCGGACGGCGTCGAGCGTGGCGTTGCCCTCGGACCGGCCCGCCATGTAGGTGTGCTCGCCCGGCGTGCCGATGCCCTCGTAGTCGGTGAGGGCGACCGCGAAGCCGCGGGTGGCGTACTGGTGGATCAGCAGGCCCTCGGTCTCGTCGCCCGCCTCGAGGTGGCGGGACGGCGCGCACTGGTCGCCGAGGCCGTGCGTGCCGGGTGCGTAGCCGACGACCGGGGTGCTGGCGTTGGCGCCCCTCGGCACGATCACCGTGCCGCTGACCGTGATCGGGGCGCCGGTCGCGGACGTGGACTGGTAGGTGATCGTCCAGACCTTGGCGTAGAAGAAACCGGGCGCGCTGACGGCGCGGGCGGAGATCACGTCGCCAGGTGCGGCGGCGACGGCGGGCGTGGCGGCGGCCGGTGGAGCAACCGACAGTGCGGCAGCGAGCAGGGTTGCTGCCGCCAGATGGCGTACGAACATGTGCCCTCCAGAGGTTCAGACCATACCTCCAATTTAACTCGCCAGTAACTTGGCGTGAAGGGCCCTAAACTTCCCAGAATGCGCCTGGTAATGGTGTTCCTGATGCTGGTGCTGGCCGGTTGCACGGCCGCGCCGGCCCCGTCGGCACCACGCGACCACGTGCTGCGCCAGCTCGACGATCATCCACTGTGGACGATGCGGTACGACGGCGACTACGACCGGATGAAGAACGTCACCCGGCCGACGCCCACCACCCCGTTCGGCTGCTCACTGTTCGCCACCAACGACGCCGATGACCCGCTGTTCGCCCGCAACTTCGACTGGGACCCCGCGCCCGCGATGCTGCTGTTCACCGACCCGGCCGACGGCTACGCGTCGGTGTCCATGGTCGACCTGTCCTACCTGGGCATCACCGACCCGGCCACCGAACGCGACAAGCTCGTGGACGCGCCGCTGCTGCCGTTCGACGGCATGAACGAGAAGGGCCTCGCGATCGGGCTGGCCGCGGTCGACGACGCGGAGCCGGGCACGCGCCCGGACCGGCCGACGGTCGGCAGCGTCCGGATCATCCGCCTGGTGCTCGACACGGCCGCGACGGTCGAGGAGGCCAAGCGGGTCTTCGAGGAGCACAACGTCGACTTCGACGGCGGTCCGCCGCTGCACTACCTGGTGGCCGACGCGACCGGGAAGTCCGCCGCGATCGAGTTCGTCGACGGGGAGGTCGTCGCGCTGCCCACGCAGGCGGCGGTCAACTTCACGCTGTCCGGCACCGACGAGGACACCCGCCGGGCCGACACCCGCTACCGCACCGCGACCGAGGGCCTCTCCCCCGGCATGGACTGGCGCGCGGCGATGGACCTGCTCGGCGAGGTGCGGCAGAACCACACCCAGTGGTCGGTGGTCTACGGGCTCGGGACCCGGACCGTGCACGTGGCGACCGGCAAGCGGTTCGACCAGGTGCACCGGCTGACGCTCTAGTCCTCGCCGTCGAAGTCGTCGTCTGACGCGGGCGGTCCGCCGCCGCGGATCGTGTACAGCACCGAGTCCAGCTCGTCGGGCTTCACCAGCACGTCGCGGGCCTTCGAGCCCTCGGACGGGCCGACGACGCCACGGCTCTCGAGGAGGTCCATCAGGCGCCCGGCCTTCGCGAAGCCGACCCGCAGCTTGCGCTGCAGCATCGACGTCGACCCGAACTGCGAGGTCACGATCAGCTCGGCGGCCTGGATCAGCACCTCGAGGTCGTCGCCGATCTCCTCGTCGACGTCCTTCTTCTCCGCCGCCTTCGCCGAGGTCACGCCGTCGGTGTACTCGGGCTGCGCCTGTTCCTTGACGAAGGAGACCATCGCGTTGATCTCTTCGTCGGTGATGAACGCGCCCTGGACGCGGATCGGCTTCGACGCGCCCATCGGCAGGTAGAGCCCGTCACCCATGCCGATCAGCTTCTCCGCGCCCGGCTGGTCCAGGATGACCCGCGAGTCGGTGAGCGACGAGGTGGCGAACGCCAGCCGCGACGGCACGTTCGTCTTGATCAGGCCGGTCACCACGTCCACCGACGGGCGCTGCGTCGCCAGCACCAGGTGGATGCCCGCGGCACGCGCCTTCTGGGTGATCCGCACGATCGCGTCCTCGACGTCGCGCGGGGCGGTCATCATCAGGTCGGCCAGCTCGTCGACGATCGCGAGGATGTACGGGTAGGGCCGGTACTCGCGCTCGGAACCCGGTGGTGCCTGGATTTCGCCGGATCTCACCTTTTTGTTGAAGTCGTCGACGTGCCGGACCCGGTTGGCCTGCATGTCCTGGTAGCGCTGCTCCATCTCCTCGACCAGCCACGTCAGCGCGGCCGCGGCCTTCTTCGGCTGCGTGATGATCGGGGTGATCAGGTGCGGGATGCCCTCGTAGGGCGTCAGCTCCACCATCTTCGGGTCGATCAGGATCATCCTGACCTCGTCCGGGGTGGCCCGCGCGAGCAGCGACACCAGCATCGAGTTGACGAAGCTGGACTTGCCGGAACCGGTGGAGCCCGCGCACAGCAGGTGCGGCATCTTGGCGAGGTTCGCGGTGACCATGTGGCCCTCGATGTCCTTGCCGAGGCCGATCACCATCGGGTGCGTGTCCTTGACCGCGGTGTTGGACCGCAGGACGTCACCGAGCCGCACCATCTCGCGGTCGGAGTTCGGCACCTCGATGCCCACCGCGGACTTGCCGGGGATGGGCGCGAGGAGCCGCACGTTGTCGGTGGCCACCGCGTACGCGATGTTCTTGGTCAGCGCGGTGATCTTCTCGACCTTCACCGCCGGGCCCAGCTCGATCTCGTACCGCGTGACGGTCGGGCCGCGGGTGAAGCCGGTGACCTGCGCGTCGATGGAGAACTGGTCGAGCACGCCGGTGATCGCCTCGATCATGGCGTCGTTGGCGCGGCTGCGGGTCTTGGGCGCGTCGCCCGCCTCGAGGATGTTCGGGTCCGGCAGCGTGTAGTCGCCGTCGACCACCCGCGGGGTGAGCGCGAGCTGGCCCTGGCCACCCGCGTCCTTGGCCTGCGGGATCTCGGCGACCTCGACGGGCTTCTTGCGCTTGCGTGGCGGCGGGGCGGGCTGGGCTGCGGCGGCTGGGGGCTCCGGGGGCGGCGGGATCTCCTCGCCGACGCCGGTCTCGGCGAGCGGTGGCGCGGCGGCGCCGTCGGCCATGGTGGCCTGGCGGCGGCGCGACGGGCGGCGCAGCCGGACCGGCTCCGGCTCCTCGGTGTCGTCCTGGCCCGGCAGGTCGAGGCCCTCGGCCTCGTAGCCTTCGCGGTCCTCGGGGTCCATGCCCAGCTCACGCAGCCGGGTCGGGATGTCGCGGAAGCGGGTGCCGGTGAACACCAGCACACCGAAGCCCAGCACGAGCGCCAGCAACGGCAGCGCGACCCACGCGGTGACGCCCTTGGCGAGCAGCCCGCCGGACACGTACCCGAGCGCGCCGCCCGCGTACATGCGGCCGAGGTTGTCGGCGGGCTGGTCGGCGAAGATGTGCAGCACGCCGAGGATCGCGAGGACGAACAGCAGCGCGCCGATGACCAGGCGGGGCCGCTTCTCCGGCTGCTGGTCCGACCGCATCAGTGCGATGCCGACGACGAGCAGCGTCAGCGGCAGCGCCATGGCGGCGGCGCCGACGACCGACCGCGCGCCGACCTCCAGGTAGTGGCCGACGGGTCCGGCGGCCTGCCACCAGATGCCCGCGCCCGCGATGACGCCGACGGCGATCAGGCCGAACGCGAGACCGTCGCGGCGGTGCGCGGAGTCCAGCTCCTTGGTGCGGCCGACGGTGCGGGCGAGGCTGCCGACGCCCTTGGCCAGCAGGTTCCAGCCACCGCGCAGGCCACGGCCGACCGCGCTCGTGACCGAGCCCTTCCGCGCGGGCTTGCGTGCCGGTGGGCGGCGGGCGGCGGGACGGGCAGCGGACCTGGTCGACTTGGCGGACTTGGCCGGCGGCCTGGACGACCTGGTCGAGCCGCTCTTGGCGCGGGCACCGCTTCCGGAGCCGCCACTCGCACCGCGGCCCTTGGGGCTTCTGGAAGCTGCTGTCCGGTTCGCCACAACCCCCCACGGTAGTCGCATCAGCCACAGGAGTCACTCACGGCACACGAACACCGGGATGTCGACATCCGCTGGCGGACCCCGGCAGGGGTCGTGCGATGCTCCGCTCATGGTCGCGCTGTCTCGCCGCACTTCCGAGTCGACACGCCGGTGGCCCCGCCGCGGGCCGTTGGCACGGCGACCCCGGCCGCAGCAGGTCTCGCTGGCCTGGCGGGCGATGACGCGGTTCGACGTGTGGTTCGTCCGGCTGGTCGGCAAGATCGAGATCACCGGCTCGCTGCCCGCCGAACTGCGGCACAAGCCCATGCTGATCGCGGCCAACCACATCGGCATGTTCGACCCGTTCGTGCTCACCGCCGCGCTGCGGCTCGCCGGGGTGAGCCCGCGGTTCATGCTCACCGGCGGGCTGCTGGACGCGCCGGTGATCGGATGGGGCCTCAAGCTCGGCGGCAGCCTGCGGGTGGACCGCGGCAAGGCGAACGTCATCGAGGCGTTCGACCGGGCCACGACCGCGCTGCGCGAGACGCCCGGCCCGGTGCTGGTGTACCCGGAGGGCCGCGTCAGCCGCGACCCCGGGCTGTGGCCGGAGCGCGGGAAGAGCGGCGTGGCGCGGATGGCGCTGACCGGTGACGTGCCGGTGCTGGCGATCAGCCAGTGGGGCGCGCACGAGGCCGTGTACTGGGGCACGGAGGTCGTGACCGGGTGGCGGGACGTCCTGCCGCTGCTGACGTCGTGGCTGCGCGCGGTCCGCGACCGGCCCACGTTCAAGGTGCACTTCGGCCCGGTCGTGGACCTGTCCGACCTGTCCGCCGCGAAACCCGGCGACGCGATCCGCGCCCACAAGCGGATCATGCAGACCATCGCGGACAACCTGGTGCCGCTGCGCGCCGACGAGCTGGACAAGCCGAAGTTCCACGACCCCACCCGGCCGACGGACAGCAAGAGCCCCTGGAAGCCGCAGGTGTAGCTACAGCTTCAGGGCACGGGCCGGGATCGCCGTGCCGGTGCGGATGGGGTTGAGCACGAACAGGGTCGAGTACCGGCGGACGTTCAGGGCCTCGGTCAGCAGCCGCTCCGAGACCTCCTTGTGGTGGGCCATGCCCGAGGTCGTCAGCACCACGACGTAGTCCCACTCGCCGGAGACCACGTACAGCTGCTGCACCTCGGGTGCCGCGAGGAGCTTGCGCTGGAACGCGTCGTGCAGCCGGGGCGACTCGCGTTCCACGGCGACCAGGCACACGGCGTACACCAGGTCGTGGCTGACCTTCGGGTCCAGCACGGCCGAGGTGCGGGCCAGCAGGCCGCTCGTCCGGTAGCGCTCCATCCGCCGCTGCACCGCGCTCGGCGACAGCCCCACGACCTCACCCAGCTCCCGCAGGGTGCGGCTCGCGTCGGTCTGCAGTTCGTCCAGCAACAGGTGATCGATCTCGTCCAGCTTCACGCAAAAATTTTGCGTCATGCCGGGAAAAAATTCAATTGGCGTCCGCACCTTCTGACATACCGTGAAGGCACTGCCAGGGAAAGGAAAAACCGGGGATGACGACTACGGTGACGACCCAGCCGATCACGTCGGCCACCAGTCAACCGTCTACGACGGTTACGCGTGGCACGGTGCTGATCGTGCTGGCGTCGATCTGCTTCGGCACCTCCGGCCCGTTGGTGAAACCGGCCATGGACGCCGGGCTGTCGCCGCAGCAGGTGGTGAGCTTCCGCATCGGGCTCGCGGCGGCGCTGCTGCTGGTGTTCGTGGCCGCGACCCGGCCGAAGCTGCTGCGGCTGCGGCGGTCCGACCTGCCGCTGCTCCTCGGCTACGGGCTGGTCGGGGTGGCCCTGGTGCAGTTCCTGTACTTCGCGGCGGTCTCCCGCATCCCGATCGGCGTGGCGCTGCTGCTGGAGTTCACGTCACCGGTGCTCGTGGCGCTGTGGGTGCGGTTCGTGCGGCGCGTGATCCTGCCCGCCCGCATGTGGGTGGGCACGGCGCTGGCACTGGTCGGCCTGGCGATGGTCGCCGAGGTGTGGCAGGGGCTGCGGCTCGACGCGCTCGGCCTGCTGTTCGGCGTCGCCGCGGCGCTGTGCGCTGCCGCGTACTTCCTCATCGGCGAGCGCGGGGTCAGCACGCTGCCCGCACTGGGCCTCGTCACGTGGGGCATGGTCATCGGCGCGGTCGCGGTCGCGGTGGTGGCGCCGCCGTGGTCGCTGCCGGGCGACATCATGGCGAGCGACACGGACTTCGGCGGGCTGACCGTGCCCGTGTGGACGCTGCTGGTCACGTGCGCGGTGGTCAGCACGGCCATGGCGTACCTCCTGTCGATCAGCGCGATGCGGTACCTGCCGGCGAACGTGGTCAGCGTGATCGCCCTGTGCGAGCCGATCGTGGCCATCACGCTGGCGTGGCTGGTGCTCGGCCAGGCACTCACGCTGGTGCAGGTGCTCGGCGCGGGAGTGCTGCTCGTCGGCGCCACGATCGTGCAGCTGGCCTCCCGTAAGCCGAAGGTCGTACTGACGGAGGACGAGGTTCACCCGCAGGTCTGATGACGTGGCAGCCGTCACAGCGAGACGCTTTCCGCGATACACCAGGCAGGACGAGCGTCGAAGCAGGTGACAGCCATGATGCCGACGAGGCGAGAACAGCGCAGGGCACGACGGGCGTTGCTGCGGCAAGTCTTCACCGTGGGCTGCGCCCTGGCCGTCGCGCTCGCGAAACGCTGAGCTACGCGGCCACCGTGCACGTCACGGGCGGGATGCTCTTGACCGGGGTGAACACGCGGTCCGGGTCGTAGGCCGCCTTGACCTCGCGCAGCCGCGCGTAGTCGGCCGCGGTGTACGCGGTGTGGGTGCGGGCCGGGTCGTGGAGCCAGTTGAGGAACGAGCCACCGGTGCCGTTCGCGACGACCGGCGCGACCACCTCGGCCGGCCCGTCGACGACCACGGAGAACGGCACGTCGCGGTGCCCGATCGGACCCGCGTCCGCGCCGGGCCGCGCCATGGCGCCACCCCACCGCCGCACCTCGACCGTGTTCGCGCCGCCGTGGACCGCGTCGACGATGGCCGCGACGGGCACGTCGTGCCGCAGGGTGAAGTTGTGGGGCGCGGTGCCGCCGACCGTGCCGCTCTCGGTGTAGGACATGGCGCGCCAGCCGTCGGCGACCGGCTCGCCGAGCCACAGCGGTGCCAGCGCACGGCGGGCGTCCTCGGCCGGCCCGGCGTACATGCCGCGGATCGCGACGGACTCGCGGGTGAGCACGACGTTCGCGGTCAGCTCGTCCGGGATGTCGGTGTCCCGGTAGGCGGCGAGCACGTCGGCGGCCAGGTGGAGCGGGAAGGTGGCGGTGCCCGCGTACACGGTCCCGGCGGGGTACAGCCTGAACTCGAGCGCGGTCACGACGCCGAAGTTGGCGCCACCGCCCCGGATCGCCCAGAACAGGTCCGGCTCCCGGTCGGCGGAGATGGTGCGCGGCTCACCGTCGGCGGTGACGATCTCGGCCCGCAGGACGCTGTCGGCGGCGAACCCGTACCGGCGGGACAACCAGCCCATGCCCCCGCCGAGCGTGTACCCGACCACGCCGACGTCCGGCGAGGTCCCGGACAACGGCGCGAGCCCGAACGGCGCGGCAGCGGCGATGACCTCACCCCAGCGCACCCCCGCACCGACCCGGGCCACCCGCCGCCCCGGGTCGACGAACACGCCGGTCATCCCGGCCGTGGTGATCACGACGGCGTCGTCGGCGGCGGGCATGGGCCCACCGTGCCCGGTCGCGTACACGGCGACGGGCAACCCGTGCTCCCGCGCGGTCGACACTGCGTTCCGGACGTCGGCCGAGGTGGTGGCATCGGCAATCATCACTGGCTCCCTGGGGCGTCGATCTGTAGGTGTCACCCACAGGTCGAACACGCAGACGCGCGATCGACACGCGAAGCCAGAAATTTTGGGGAGCTAGACCGGGATCACCGTCGGGACGATCATCGGACGGCGGCGGTACGTGTCGGCGACCCAGCGGCCCACCACCCGGCGCACGGACTGCGCGATGCGGTGGGTGTCCGTGATCCCCTCCGACTCGGTGTGCGACAGCTCCATCTCCACCAGCGACACGACCTGGTCGAGCGCCTTCGGGTCATCGGAGAAGCCACGGCCCGAGATGGTCGGCGGCCCGAGCGCGCGGCCGGTGGTCGAGTCGACCGCGACCGTGATCGCGATGAAGCCGCCCTCGCCCAGGATCAACCGGTCGGACAGGGTGGACTCGCCGACGTCGCCGACCGAGAGACCGTCCACGTACACGTGGCCCACCTCGACCCGGCCACTGATCGAAGCGCGGCCGTCCACCAGGTCGACGACCACACCGTCCTCGGCGATCACCACGTGGTCGGCAGGCACGCCCGTCGCCACGGCCAGTGCCGCGTTCGCGCGCAGGTGGCGCCACTCGCCGTGGACCGGCATGACGTTCGACGGGCGCACCGCGTTGTAGAGGAACAGCAGCTCCCCCGCCGACGCGTGACCCGACACGTGCACGCGCGCGTTCCCCTGGTGCACAACGGAAGCACCGAGCCGGGCGAGCCCGTTGACGACACCGAACACCGCGGTCTCGTTGCCCGGGATCAGAGAGCTGGCCAGCACGACCGTGTCACCCGGGTAGATCTGGATCTGGCGGTGCTCGCCGCGCGCCATGCGGGACAGCGCCGAGAGCGGCTCGCCCTGCGACCCCGTCGACACGAACAGCACCTCGCGCTCGGGCAGCTGCAGCGCCTCGTGCAGGTCGACCAGCAGCCCCTCCGGCACGTTCAGCAGACCGAGGTCCACGGCGATGCCCATGTTGCGCACCATCGACCGGCCGACCAGCGCGACCCGCCTACCGAAGCGGGCGGCCACGTCGAGCACCTGCTGCACGCGGTGCACGTGGCTCGCGAAGCACGCCACGATCACCCGCTGGTTCGCCCGCGAGATCACGCCCTCGAGCACCGGGCCGATCTCGCGTTCCGCCATCACGAAGCCGGGGACCTCGGCGTTGGTCGAGTCCACGAGGAACAGGTCGACACCCTCGTCGCCGAGGCGGGAGAAGCCGGCCAGGTCGGTGAGGCGGCCGTCGAGCGGCAGCTGGTCCAGCTTGATGTCGCCGGTGTGCAGCACCAGCCCGGCCGGGGTGCGGATGCCGACCGCCAGCGCGTCCGGGATGGAGTGGTTGACCGCGAAGAACTCGCACTCGAAGTCGCCGTAGGACACCCGGCCACCCTCGGTGACCTCGACGAGGTTCGGGGTGAGCCGGTGCTCCTTGCACTTCGCGGCGACCAGCGCGAGCGTGAACCGCGACCCCACCACCGGCAGGCTGGGCCGGTGGCGCAGCAGGAACGGCACCGCGCCGATGTGGTCCTCGTGGCCGTGCGTGAGCACGACCGCGTCGATGTCGTCCATGCGGGACTCGATCGCGCGGAAGTCCGGCAGGATCAGGTCCACGCCGGGCTGCTGGTCCTCGGGGAACAGCACGCCGCAGTCGACGACGAGCAGGCGGCCGCCGTACTCGAAGACGGTCATGTTGCGGCCTATCTCGCCGATCCCGCCCAGGGCGACGATGCGCAACCCGCCGTCGGCCAGCGGTCCGGGTGCGGCCAATGGCTTCACGGATGAACCTGCCCGGCGCTCGTGTGGGTGGTGGTGGCGATGTACGCGGCGGCGGCGTCGGCGTGGGCCACGCGTGCGGCGGCGACGTCGGACGGTGCGGCGTCGGCCAGCGGCACGCCCGCGTCACCGAGGTCGGACGCGATCAGGGCTATCTGCTCTCTCGTCGCGGGTGGCAGCGGCAACCGGGGATCGCCCGCCTGGTGGCCGCGCAACCGCAGCGCGGCCTTCGAGAAGATCACGCCGCCGACCCGGCCCATGGCCCGGTACACCGGCAGCAGTCCACGGTGGACGGTCCGGGCGGTGCTCACGTCGCCGTTCTCGTACGTCTCGACCATGCGGCGCAGCCTGCCGGCCACCACGTGCCCGATGACGGAGACGAACCCGACGGCGCCGACCGACAGCCACGGCAGGTTCAGCGCGTCGTCACCGGAGTAGTAGGCGAGGTCGGTGCTCGCGATGACCTCGCTGCCCGCCAGCAGGTCGCCCTTGGCGTCCTTCACGGCCTGGATCCTCGGGTGCTCCGCCAGCCTGCGCAGCGTGTCGACCTCGATCGGCACGACCGAGCGCGGCGGGATGTCGTAGAGCATGTTCGGCAGGCCGCTCGCGTCGGCGACCGCGGTGAAGTGCGCGACCAGCCCGGCCTGCGGCGGCCGCGAGTAGTACGGGGTGACCACGAGGAGCCCGTGCGCGCCCGCCTGCTCGGCCTGCTGCGCCAGGTGCACCGAGTGCGCGGTGTCGTAGGTGCCGACCGACGCCACGACCGAGGCCCGGTCCCCCACCGCTTCCACGACCGCCCGCACCAGCTCGGCCTTCTCCGAGTCGGAGGTCGTCGGTGACTCGCCGGTGGTCCCGCTGATCACGAGACCGTCGTTGCCGAGGTCGACGAGGTGGTTCGCGAGGCTCTGCGCCGCGCCGAGGTCGAGCTTGCCGCTCGAGTCGAAGGGGGTCACCATCGCGGTGAGCACCTGGCCGAACGGCCGTCCTGGCTTGGCGGTCGGGCACGTGTTCATGCCGGAGACGCTACTCCACGACCAGGTATGACTTTTCGAGCTGGTGGTTGTCCGCCGCGTACAGCACGCAGTGCGTGTCGCGGTGCTCCTCCCAGGCGTCCTTTGTGGGCACGAGCGCGCGATAGCGCAGTCCGTCCTTCCTGGTCTCCGGGATCATCACCGCGGAATCGAAGATCATCCGGCAGACCGCCTCGGTGTAGGTGACCAGCCCGTCGTGGCCCGGGTACTTGATGTCCGGCCACGTGTCGGACTCGCTGGGCGAGCTGTAGAAGGTGCGGGTCTGGAAGACCTGGAACACGTGCATCTGGTCGCACTCGACCTGCGTGCTCTCCGTGATGTGCCTGCCCTCGGTCAGGTCGCTGGCCATGCAGCCGCCCGGGGGGTAGGAGCTCCACGACAGCTCGAGGAGGTAACCGTTCTCGCCGTACGTCAGCGGCGGGTCCATCTCGGCAGGCCTGCCCTCCCCCGGCTCCGGCTCGGTCGCGATGCGGGTGGCGAACCCGCCCGCGAACAGCGCGGCCGCGGCCATCAGCGCGACCGCCGTGACCACACCCCACCGGCGCCCGCGGGGTGCCGAGTGCGGTGCGTAGTGGGTGGTCGCCTGGGGCGTCATCGCCGCGGTCTGTGCCAGGAAGCCGCTCGCGGGGGTCATCGTGACCTGCGCGAGCAGCCCGGCGACCTGCTCCGCCGACGGCCTGGCCTCGGGGTGCGTGTTGAGCAGGCCCATGATCACCGACGCGAGCGGGCCCTGGCAGCGGGTGAGGAAGGGGACCTCGTTGAGGATCGCGTGCATGCTCGCGGCCGCGGTCGCGCGCTCGAACGCCGCGTACCCCTCGACCGCGAAGAACAGGACCGCGCCCAGCGCCCACAGGTCGGAGCCCGCGTCGGCGTGCTGGCCGTGCAGCCGCTCCGGTGCCATGTAGACCGGCGAGCCGACGAGGATGCCGCTCGTCGTCAGGCGCGGGTCGTCGGTCGACTGGGCGATGCCGAAGTCGGTCAGTTTCACCCGTCCGTTGGACAGCACCATGATGTTCGACGGCTTCACGTCCCGGTGCACGACACCGGCCGCGTGCGCCGTGCGCAGCGCGGACAGCAGCTGCTCGGCGAGCCTGGCCACCGCGTCCTGCGGCAGCGGCCCCCGGTCGCGGACCAGGTCGGTGAGGGTGGTGGCCTCGATCAGCTCCATCACGATGTACGTGGTGCCCTCGTCGCGGACCACGTCGTAGACGGTGACGACGCCGGGGTCGTTCAGCCGCCCCGCCGCGCGGGCCTCGCGCAGCACCCGCTCCTCGAACACCTCCCGCTCGGCGGGCACCACCCCGTCGGGCAGGTGCAGCTCCTTGATGGCCACCTGCCTGCCGATGGTGCGGTCCTCCGACAGCCACACGACGCCCATGCCGCCGCGGCCGATCTCCCGCAGCAGGGCGTACCGGCTCGCGACCACTCGCTGACCGACCTGCTCCGTCACCTTCCGGCCTCCTCGTCGCCCGGTTCGTCGCCCGGTCTGGTTACTCGGACCGGTGAGGAGGATGCCAGGTTCCGTCGAATTCGCTCACGGTGTTCAGGAATTCGCTTCGCTCACAACCCGCGGCTGAGGCCCTGCACGGCTCCGATCGCGGACTGCTCGCCGTCGAACTCGACCCGCGCGGCGTCCCGCCCGAACGCGAACAGCAGCAGCTCACCGGGCTCGCCGGTGACGGTGACGGTGTTCGGACCGCGCTTGACGACGATCGACTCGCCACCGAGCGGAGCCTGCGGAGCCGATGCCGGCCGGGCGAGGACGAGCCCGACGGGGGTGCGCCGCAGCGTCATCTTCCCGGCCCGCTTCAGCCCGGCCCACAGGGCGGCGTCGCGCTTCGCGTCGGGCTCGCGCGGCGTCCAGCCCTCCTGGCCGCGGCGCACGTCCTCGTGGTGGACGAACAGCTCGATGCTGTTGACCAGCTTGTCCACGGCGGGCAGGCGGGTCGGCCACCACAGGGGCGGGCCGCCGCGGACGAGGCCGACCAGCTCACGCCACGGCCTGCGCGCGTAGGTGTCCTGCACGCGCTTGGTGTGCCCGGCGAACGCGGACAGCAGGATGCCCGGCGCGGCGTCCAGCCGGTGCTCCCGCACCACGAGGTGTGCGGCGAGGTCCCGGGTCTGCCAGCCCTCGCACAGCGTCGGCTGGTCGGGACCCAGTTCGTCGAGCAGGTCGCACAGCGCGGCACGCTCGTCCGTGGCAACAGACATGCCCCGAGCCTACCGACGGGTAGCTCACTCCTGCGGGGTCACCGGCTTCGACAGCTGCGTGCGGTCGGTGTTGCGGACCGCGCAGAGCACGGACTGGTCACCCTGTTCCGAGTCGGTCCACGTCGCCTCGGTCGGCAGCAGCGTCACGTAGGACCGGCCGCCGCGCTCCTTCTCCACGACGTGGGTGTCGTCGTTGAACACGACCGAGCAGATGCTCTCGCCGAGGGACGCGAGGCGGTCCTTGCCCGGGTAGCCCATGTCATCCGACTGGTACAGCTCGGTGCCGTAGACCATCTCGAAGTCGTGCAGCTCGTCGCAGGTGACACTCGACGGGACGCCGCGCCCCCGCTGCAGCGGGGAGCTGCCGCAGCTGCCGGGCGAGACCTGCAGCTCGGGGATGTCGCCGTTCTCGCCGTAGGTGAACGTCTCGCCCTTCGCCGGGTCGACGACGGGCTCGACCAGCCCGGTGCGGCCGGAGAACCAGCCACCGGCGAACGCGCAGGCGACCAGCACCGCGACCACGGCCACGATGGGCCAGGACCTGCGTTTCCCGCGCGGCGCGGGCGCGAGCTGGGTGGCATGCGGGCCGGGGTACATCGCGGTCGCCGCGGCGGCCACCGTCTGCTCGCCGGTCGGGGTGCCGACCTGCGCGAGGAGCCCGCGCACCTGCTGCGCGGACAGCCGCGCCTGCGGGGTCGCGTTCAGCAGGCCCATGATCACCGACGCGAGCGGACCGTGGCCACGCGTCAGGTAGGGCACCTCGCTGACGATCGCGTGCATGGTCGCGGCGGTGGTCGGCCGCTCGAACGCGGAGTTGCCCTCGATCGCGAAGAACAGCGACGCGCCCAGTGCCCACAGGTCGGAGCCCGCGTCGGCCTGCCTGCCGTGGATGACCTCCGGCGCCAGGTAGGTCGGCGAACCGAGCAGGATGCCGCTGCTGGTCAGGCGCGGGTCGTCGGTGGTCTGCGCGATGCCGAAGTCGGTCAGCTTCACCCGCCCATTCGGCTGCACCATGATGTTCGACGGCTTCACGTCGCGGTGCACCACGCCCGCGGCGTGCGCGGCCTCCAGCGCGGACAGCAGCTGCTCGGCGATCCGCGCGACCGCCTCGTGGCCCAGCGGGCCCTGGCGGGCGACGATGTCGGTCAGCGTCGGCGCCTGGATCAGCTCCATGACGATGTAGGTCGCGCCCGCTTCCTGCAGCACGTCGAACACCGTGACCACGCCGGGGTCGTTGAGCCGCCCCGCCGCACGTGCCTCGCGGAGCACGCGCTCCTCCAGCACCCGCCGTTCCTCCGCAGGCACACCGGCCGGGAGGTGCAGCTCCTTGATGGCGACCCGCCTGCCGATGGTCCGGTCCTCGGCGAGCCACACGATGCCCATGCCGCCGCGGCCGATCTCCTCGAGAACGGCGTACCGGCCGGCGATCACCCGCTGACGGGTTACTTCGGGCTGCTGTGTCACCCGCAGGATGTTAGATGGCCGTATGGCGGCCTGGGTGCTCCACGTCGACCTCGACCAGTTCATCGCGGCGGTCGAGGTACTGCGGGACCCGTCGCTGGCCGGGAAACCCGTGGTCGTTGGCGGGCGGGGCGACCCGGCCGAACGCGCGGTCGTGGCCACCGCGTCCTACGAGGCGCGGGAGTTCGGCGTGCACTCGGGCATCCCGCTGCGGCTGGCGAAGAAGCGCTGCCCGGACGCGATCTTCCTGCCGCACGACCCACCCGCGTACGACGCGGCGTCGGCCGAGGTCTACGCGGTGCTGCGGTCGCTCGACGGTGTCGTGGTGGAGGCACTCGGCTGGGACGAGGCGTTCCTCGGCGTCACCACCGACGACCCGGTGGCGTTCGCCCTGTCGGTGCGGGCGGCGGTGCTCGAGCACACCCGGTTGTCGTGCTCGATCGGGATCGGGGACAACAAGCTGCGCGCCAAGCTCGCGACCGGGTTCGCGAAGTGTCGGAACGTGCGCTCCGCAAGCTCCGCGACGTGTCGGGATGTTCGCTCCGCAAGCTCCGCGAAGGCAGCCGGGGTGTACCAGCTGACCAGGGACAACTGGTTCGCGGTGATGGCGGAGCGGCCGACCACCGCGCTGTGGGGCATCGGCGCGAAGACCGGCCGCAAGCTCGCCGAGCTGGGGTTCACGACGGTGGCGGAGCTGGCCCGCGCGGAGCCGGAGGTGCTGGCCGAGCGGCTGGGGCCGCGCATGGGCCCGTGGTACCGGGGACTCGCGCGGGGTGCGGGCAGTGCCGAGGTCACCGACACGCCGTGGGTGGCGAAGTCGCGCAGCCGGGAGACCACGTTCCAGGTGGACCTGACCGACGGCACCGAGATCGCCGCCGAGGTGTCGGCACTCGCCCGGCGGGTCGCGGCCGACGTCGTCGCGGAGGGCCGCCCCGCCGCGCGGGTGGCGGTGAAGGTGCGGTTCGCGCCGTTCTTCACCCACACCCGCAGCATGACGCTGCCGTCGCCGACCGACGACGTCACGCGGCTGACGGAGGCCGCGCTCGCGGTGCTGGCGAAGTTCGAGCTGGACCGCCCGGTCCGGCTCCTCGGCGTGCGCGCGGAGTTCCCCGAGTCCTAAGGGATCTCGTGGCCCGCCTCGCGCAGCGCCTTCACCGCGCGTTGCAGGTCGGCGGCCTTCACCAGCACGTGGTCGGTGTCGTAGGTCGAGACCGCGAACAGGCTCACCCCGGCCGCCGCCAGCTCACCCGCGAGCGCCGCCATGATCCCGGTGAGGTCGAACTCGAGCGGACCGCGGACGGTGAGGAGCCGCCAGCCGGGGTGCGCGTGCTCGGTCTCGGGCGCGACGTCGGTCGGGCAGACGATCGACACCTCGGTCGGCGTGCTGGTGATCGACACCAGCCCGGCCGCCTCGATCCGAGGCGCCTCGGTACCGGCCGGCAGACGACTGACGGTGTAGTCCCCCGGCGCGATGTCGATCGTGAGCCGCTTCACCCGCCTCAGCCCTCGGTGACGAACGGGCTCGACGCGACCTCGGTGCCGTCCGGCAGCTCGGAGATCTTGAAGTCGTCGAAGACGTTGGTCGCCGCCAGCTGCAGCTCGCGGAGGCACTGGATCGCCAGCTGGCGGATCTCGACATCGGCGTGCTCGCTGGCTCGCATCGCGATGAAGTGCCGCCAGGCCCGGTAGTTCCCGGTGACGACGATCTTCGTCTCGGTCGCGTTCGGCAGCACCGCGCGGGCGGCCTGCCGGGCCTGCTTGCGCCGCAGCGTCGCGTTCGGCACGTCCGCGAAGTGCTCCTCGAGCCCCTTGAGCAGGTCGGTGTACGCGGCGACGCTCGCCTCGGCGGCCTTCATGAACTTGTCGTGGAGGACCGGATCGCCCGCGATCACGTCCGGCTCCACCATCGCCGCGTTCCGCTCGGGGACGTAGCGCTGCGAGAGCTGGGAGTAGGAGAAGTGCCGGTGCCGGATCAACTCGTGGGTGAGCGAGCGGGAGATCCCGGTGATGTAGAAGCTCACCGTGCCGTGTTCGAGCACGGAGAGGTGCCCCACCTCGAGGATGTGGTTGAGGTACCCGGCGTTGGTGGCCGTCACGGGATTGGGTTTCTTCCACGACTGGTAGCACGCGCGGCCCGCGAACTCGGCGAGCGCCTCGCCACCGTCCGCGTCCGTCGTCCACGGCACGTCCTTCGGCGGAAAGAACTCCGTCTTGGCGATGAGCTGCACTCTCGGCGACACGGTCTCCGTCATGCCGGAAAGAGTAACCGCCGCACGTGGCGCCGCTTCGCATCGACGCGTGCCGTCACAACGCTGTCGCCAGCGACACTTGCCTGATGTCATTCGTGGTGTCATAGTGACATCATGGATCTCACACCGTATATCGCCTCGCTGCGGGAGGACTTCGCCACGGCCGCCTCGGCCGGCGACGAGAACACCCGCCGCACGGCGGAGGTGCTGGCGGCGGCGCTGGAGCCGGCGGCACGCCTCGCGATCATGAACGCCCTGTCCGACCTGGCCGCCGAGGTGACCGCCGCGCAGGAGGACCACGTCGTCGACGTGCGGCTCGCCGGCCGTGACGTCCAGGTCGTGGTCACGTCCAGGGCACAGCCGCACGACGACCCGCGCGGGAGCGACCTCCCGCCGGTCGACGACACGGCGGGCGGCGACATGAGCCGCATGACGCTCCGGCTGTTCGAACAGCTCAAGTCGAAGGCCGAGCAGGCGGCGGCGGCACAGGGGGTGTCGCTGAACACGTTCGTCCAGCAGGCGGTGCAGGGGGCACTGCACGGCAGGAGCCGCGCGTTCGGTGGCGGCAAGGAGTGGGGCGGCGGCCAGCGTGGCTGGGGCGGCCCCGAGCGCGGGCAGAGCGGCTCCCGCGTGCACGGCTGGTACGAGGGGTGACGGGGATGACTGAAGAGAACGTGGTGCGCAGACAGAGTTTCGACGCCGAGGGCCCGGTCGAGCTGGACCTCGGCACCGGGGGCGGCGGCGTCACGGTGCGGCTGGTCGACGAGCCAGGGGTGCACGTGGAGATCCGCCACGACCCCAGTGCCGCGAGCCCGTGGGCCCAGGGCGTCACCAACCTGATGAGCTGGGTCAGCACCCAGTTCGGCAGCCAGCTGGGCGGCCAGTTCGGCGAAACCGTGCCACCGGGTTCCAACGCCGACGCGGAAGCCGTACGCCAGACCAGGGTGGACTTCAACGCGGGCCGCCTGGTGGTCCGCACACCGAAGGACATCCAGCTCCGCAACATCCCGATCCTGGTGTCCGTCCAGGCCCCGGTCGGCTCCCACGTCGAGGCCCGCACGGGTTCCGGCGACGTGACGGTCAACGGTGGTGCGGGCCGCCTGAACCTCAACACGGGCTCGGGCCGCATCAGCGCCGACCAGGCCGAGAGCACGGTTCACGTGGACACCGGCTCGGGCACCGTGCGCCTGGGCCCGATGGCAGCGGGCCTGCGAGCCAAAACCGGCAGCGGCGACGTGGAGATCACCGCGATCGGCGGCGCAAGCACCGTGGTCACCGGCAGTGGCGACGTCTGGCTGGGTGCCGTCACGGGCGACGTCCTGGCCCGCACGGGCAGCGGCCGCGTGACCATCGCCAACGCGGCGTCGGGCGAACTGGAGCTGCACACCGGCTCCGGCGCCATCCACGTGGGCGTCCGCGAGGGCAGCCCGGCAGAGGTCGACCTGTCCTCCGGCTCGGGCGAAGCCCGCAGCGACCTGGACCTGAAGACCAGCCCACCGGAGTCGAAGCCGTCCCTGCGCATCCGCGGCCGCACCGGCTCGGGCAGCGCACTGGTCACGGCCGCAGCCACGGAGTAGATCACTGCCCACAGGGGGAAAGAACCTGAGCGGCGCCTCCGTTCCCAGCACACGAGGCGCCGCTCAGGCCTGTGCTCGGGCCTCCCGGACAAGATCAACGGCGGCCTCCGGCCCCCGAAATCCAGCGTAACGGCAAGCACCGACAACTTCGGCCGCAGCGGAACGACCCCTGTGGACAACTGCGGAACACGTGCAGGCACTCCCCCGGGCGCACCAGCTCAAGCCCGGGCCGCCCACACAGCCGCGGCCGGTTCAGCGCCCAATCCGACCGCCTCGCCCCGGCCGACACGGCACCCAACCCGACTCGGCCACAGCCCGACCCGGTAGGCGAAGGCGCTCCCCCTGCGCGGTCAGGCACCCAACCCAGCCCGGCCGCTCAGCGAGTCCGGCCGCGCAGCCCGGCCCAGCCACCAGGCCAACCGGGCCCGGCCGCCAGCCCAGTCCGGCCCCACCCGGCCTGGCACCCCAACCCAGCTCAGCTGCTCGGCCCAGGCCAGAACCCCGCTCGGCTCAGCCGCTTACGGATCCAATTCCCAAGCCCCGGCCCGGCCACCAGCGCCGATTCCGGCTCAACGCCAACCCGGCCCGTCGGCCGAGCACAATCCGGCAGCCCAGCACTCAGCCCAATCCGGCAGCCCGGCCGCCAATCCGGCCCGTGCCCAACCCAGCTCGCCGCCCGGGCCACCCAATCCCAATCCGTCTAGCCCAGGTCCAGTCCGACCCGAACTGCCGAAATCTCCCTCCTCCCCTCGCATTCCTCCCCCGACTGGCCCCCCGGCCCCGCAGTCAGACCCTCAGCACCTTCGCCAGCGCCGCCGCCAGATTTCCCTTGTCTCCCACCGCAACCGAGTCCACACCGAGCCATCCGGCCATCGCGCGCAGTTCGGCTGCCAGTTCGACGGCCACGCGTGCGTGGTCCACCCCCGGCTCGGCGAACACGCCCCGCGCTCGCAGAACGCCCTCCGCGCGGTCGGTCTTCAGGTCCACCCGGCCCACCAGTTCCCCGTCGAGCAGGAACGGGAAGACGTAGTAGCCGTAGACGCGTTTTGGCTCCGGGACGTAGATCTCGATGCGGTAGTGGAAGTCGAAGATCCGCTCGGTGCGTTCGCGGCGCCAGATCAGTGGGTCGAACGGGCACAGCAGCGCGCGGCCCGTGACCTTGCGCGGGGTCTTCGCCGCCAGGTGGCGGTACGCGGGCTGGGGCCAGCCCCGTACCTCGACCTCCTCCACCAAGCCTTCGGCCACCAGCTCCGCCAGCGCGGCCTGGCTGCGGGACGGCTTCAGCCGGTAGTAGTCACGCAGGTCCGGCTCGGTGCCGATGCCGTGGGCCGTGGCGGCGCGCAGCATCAGTTCGCGGGCGGCCTCCTCGTCGGGGATCGGTGCTGCCGCAAGGACTTCCGGCGGCAGCACCCGCTCCGGTAAGTCGTACAGGCGCTGGAAACCGCGGCGGGTGCCTGTTGTCAGCTCGCCCGTCGCGAAGAGCCACTCGCACGCGTGCTTCACCGCCGAACGGTTCCACCAGCCACCCGGGGCCTTCTTCGCGCGGCCCTCCGCGAGGCCCAGCTCGTCCTCCAGCGGGCCGGCGCCGATCGGGCCCAGTTCCTTCACCGCGGCAAGCACGTCGTCGAACAGGCCCGGGGCGTCCTTGCGCAGCGAGGCGTACCGGTGGGCGTACTTCGCCTCGTACTCGCGCATGCGCCAGCGGAACAGCGGCCAGTCCGCGACCGGCAACAGGCTCGCCTCGTGCGCCCAGTACTCGACGAGCTGCCGCGGTTTGCGGGCGTGGTGTGTCCACGCCGCGTCGTCGAGCACAGCCATCTCGTACGGGCCGACCCGGGAGAACAGCGGCATGTAGTGCGCGCGCACGGCCACGTTCACCGAGTCGAGCTGGATCAGCCGCACCCGGTCGAGCACCCGTTTCAGGTGCCGCCGCGACACGTCGCCGCCTGCCCGGGGCTCGGTGAAACCCTGCGCCCCCAACGCGATCCGCCGCGCGGCATCCGCACCGAGCACGGTCATCGTGGACATCCCTCCGTCACGCTCGTCAACTTCTCCTTGGCCCGCTGTTCCCCGCGCACCACCAGCACCACCGCGCACAGCACCACCAGCCCGCCCGCGAACTGGGCCGCCCCGAACCGCTCGTCGGCGAACAGCACCCCGAGCAGCACGGCGATCACCGGGTTCACGTACGCGTACGTGGCCACAGTGGACACCGGCAGCCTGCCCAGCGCGTATACGTACGAGCTGAACGCGAGCGACCCGAACACCACGCAGTACCCCCACCCGAGCCACGACGCCGTCGACACCTCGGCCACCACGACCTGTTCACCGCGTACCACGCCGCCGACGGTCAGCACCGCACCGCCGATGAGCATGCCCACCGCCGAGAACGTCACCGGGTTGGGCGGTGTCGGCAGCCGCGACCCCGCGACCGTGCCCGCCGCCCAGCCGAGCGCCGCGAGCACCACCAGCCACGGCCCCCACCACGCCGTCCCGTGGGTGCCCGCGACCGGACCACCGAGCAGCAGCACCACCAGCCCGACCAGCCCGATCGCCACCCCGGCGACCGTCACGAGCGGTGGCCGCTGCCCCGTTAATCGCCGGAACACCACCACGTACAGCGGCACGCACGCGACCAGCAGCGCCGCGAGCCCCGACGCCACCTGCCGCTCTGCCACCACGACCAGCCCGTTGCCCCACGCGGGCAGCAGCACCCCCACCAGCGCCGCCGTGCCGAACTGCGGCCACGTCATCCGGAACGCCGCCGGGCCGGCGAACGCCAGCACCGCGAGGCACAGCAGCCCACCGGACACCAGGAACCGCGCCCCGGCGGACAGCAGCGGCGGCATGGTCTCGACGCTGACCCGGATCGCCAGGTACGTCGAGCCCCACACCACGTAGACCACGCCGAGCGCCGCCCAGGCCAGCCAGGCCGGGGCGCGGGTCGGAGCGGTCGACGGGGCCGCGGAAACAGTCACGGCGACACCATGACATGGACCACCGACAAAAACTGACCAGGCCTGGTCAGCGCGGGCGGAAAGCCGAACCCGTGATCCCCGTGTTGTCCTTGATCTTGCCGACGCAGCGGTAGACGCCCAGGTCACGGGACACGTCGTCGCTCGAAGGGGGCAGGATCTCGAAATCCCAGCGGTCCGCCCCGTACTCGAGCGCGTCCCCGTACCGCGACGCCAGCAGGGTGTCCACCGAGCACACCTGCTTGACGACCGGGTGCTCGGCCAGCACGTCCTGGTACGGGTCGGACACGTCGCCCGGCACCACCGCGCTCGCGAAGACCTCCCAGACGTGGCCCTGCTCGCACGGGATCTTCCGGATGCTGTTGATCTCCCCGTTGATCATGACCCATCCGGACCAGCACTCGGCCTTGCGCACGCACTGGGCCTGCCCGTCCGGCACCTCGGCCGCCGGGCAGTCCTCGGCCACGGTCGCGACCCCGTAGATGTCGGTCGACGACGGCGTCGAGGACACCGTCGTGGTCGTGCCGTCACCGGCAGGCGAGCCTGCCTGCTGCTCACCACCGGTGCCACGCGAAACGAAGTACCAGATCCCGGCCCCCACCAGCACGGCCGCGAGCGCCGCGGCCAGCCAGATCGCGGCCAGGTTCCGCTTCGGCGGCGCGGTCGGCTGCTGGAACGGCGGCGGCCCGGTCACCGCCGGTGGCCGCGCGAACCCGGGCGGCGGCGTGAACGGCGGCGGCGACGCGGGCGGGGTGGACGGACGCGGGCCGGCCACGGTGACGACCGGCTGTGTCACCACGTGCCGCGGCCCGCTGAACCCGGCCACGGTCAGCTGTGAGAGGTCCGCCCGCAGCGCCGCCGCCTCCGGGTACCGGTGCGCGGGGTCCTTCGCGAGCCCGCGCCGCAGCACGGCCATGAACTCCGGCGGCGCCCCGGGGATGTCCTCGAGCGGCAGGTCGTGGCGGCGCACGATCTCCGGCACGCTCAGCTCCCCCTCGTGGGGATAGCGCGGCGGCCGCCCCGCGAGCAGCGTGTAGAGCGTCGCGCACAGCGCGTACACATCGGACTGCGGTGTCGGCGGCGCGAGGTGGAACTGCTCCGGCGCCGCGTACGCGGGCGTCAGCGCGGCGAGCGTGACCGACGTGTCACGGCCGGTCTCCATCAGCGCGGCGAGCCCGAAGTCGGCGAGTCCGACCGTCCCGTACCGCTTGACGAGGATGTTCGCGGGTTTGATGTCGCGGTGCAGCACGCCGAGGTCGTGGGCGGCGGCGAGCGCGTCGGCGATCTTCTGCCCGATCTCCGCGACCTCGCGGGGCGGCGACGGGGCGCGCCGGTCGGCGAGCGAACCGCCGGGACACAGCTCCATCACCAGGTAGGGCCGGTGGTCGGGCAGCACACCGGCGTCGTAGATCTCGACCACGTGCGGGTGCCCGGACAGCCGCCCGGCCGCCCGCACCTCGCGCAGGAACCGGCGCTGGTCGCGGTCGTCGAGGATGACGCGGGTGTCGACCTTGATCGCGACCTCGCGGTCGATCGTGAGCTGCCGGGCGCGGTACACCACGCCAAAACCGCCACGCCCCAACGCGTCGACGATCTCGTAGCCGGGCACGGAGACGGTCACGGTCGGAGAGCGTAGCCGAGCAATATTCGTGAAAGGTGCCTGCCGGGCGACCTCGGCACCGGACCGTCTACGTTCCTGTGCATGGCCGAAGCCGCTGTCCGCCCAGCCGAGCCGTCCGACGCGGCGGAGATCGCCCGCATCCAGCTCGCCACCTGGCGGGCCGCCTACACCGACCTGCTGTCCGCCGAGATCCTCGACGCGCTGGACGCCGACGAGGCGGCCGCGACCTGGCGGCACACGATCGAACAGGGTCCGGCCAGGGTGTTCGTGGCGTTCGAGGGCCAGTGGTGCGTCGGGTTCTGCGCGGCCGGGCAGGCGCCGCAGGACGACTCCGCCGACGCGACGGGTGTGCCGGTGCCCGACGCGGAGCGGGTCGCGATGGTCAGCACGTTGCTCGTCGAACCGCGCTGGGGCAGACGGGGCCACGGTGGCCGCCTGCTGGCGACGGCGGGCAAGGCGATGCTGGCCGCGGGGCTGGCCCGCGGGATCGCGTGGGTCGCCGAGGCGGACAAGGCGTCGCTGGGGTTCTGGGAACGCGCGGGATGGGTGCTGGACGGAACGGTGCGTACGCTGGACGCGGGAGGCAGGCCACTTCGTGAGGTGCGGCTGACCGGCACGCTCCGCTTCGCCTTGGAGGACTGAGCGTCACCGCCGGGAAAATTCGACACAACCGTTCGGGTCCGCGCGACGTCTCAGTGGTGGGCGAGCATTTGCCCCGAGTTTGCCCAGAGCCCACAGGTGGCTCAGGTACGCTGCATGCCGATCTCGACCACGGCTGGAGGTTTGCTGGTGATCGCGTGGCTCGGACTGACGCTCGGCGTCGCCTTCGGGTCTGCGCTCCTGCCACTCATCAGCGTCGAGATCTTCCTGGTGGGGCTTGCCATGCAGCAGCCGCACATCCCGTGGCTGTGCCTCGGCGCCACGGTCGCGGTCGGACAGGTGGCGGGCAAACTGCTGTACTACTACGCGGCCAAGGGCACACTGCGGCTGCCCTCGTTCATGCACCGCAAGGAGAAGGTCGAAACCCCGCGCAGGGCCACGTGGCGGCGGCGCACGAAGCGGCTCCGCATGTGGGTCGAGTTCCTGCGGGAGAAGTGCCACCGCCATCCGCATTGGATGGTCGGCACCTACGGTGTCAGCTCGGTGATCGGCCTGCCGCCGTTCATGGCGACCTCGGTGCTGGCGGGGATGGTGCGGATGAGCCTGTCCGCGTTCCTCAGCGCCGGCCTGATCGGGCGCTTCATCCGGTTCAGCGTCGTCGCCGCGTCCCCGGCCGTGTTCGCGAACTGGATCCTCTGACAGGAGTGGGGCGGCGAGGGGTCCCCGCCGCCCCAGCTGTCACACCAGTGCCTCCTGTTCCGCCGGCACCATTGCCATCTTGACGTCGTCAGGCCGGTAGGCGAGGCGGGGCACCGCGAACACCGCGGTCGCCGGACCGGACGGGGTGCGGGCCGCGTACGCCAGGAGCCGCCACTCGCCCTCGTCCCAGTGGTCCAGCAGGTCCGAGCTGAGCTGCGTGACCACCGACTGGTACACGGTGCTCTTCACCAGCTGCTGCACGGTCGACTCCAGCGGCACCACGACCTCCGTGCCCGCCAGCGGGTGACTCATCCGCACCCGCCAGCGCCGCAACGGGAACAGCCAGCGGTGGTCCAGTTCCGGTGACAGCGCGGCGAAAACGGCCAGCTCGACGACGACCAGGCCGATCGTCGCAAGTGGACGTTCCGTCGGCCACCACCCGGAACCCGCCACGGCCAGCAGGGAAAGCGCCACCAGCAACCCGGCGCGGACGAACCCGCGGGCCGTGATCGGCGCCTCCTTGTCCCCGAGGCAGCCGCAGCCCGCGTCCGGCGCCTTCACCTTCCCGTAGGCCAGATAACCCAGCATGCAGGAGGAAAGTGCCGCCGCCGCGTACGCCTCGACGACCAGCACGGGCGGCGCGAGCAGGAGCAGCCCGATGAGCGCCTCCACCACGCCGACGGCCCGGTACGCGCCGACGGCGTGTTCCTTGCCGGTGATCCGCGCCAGCACCGATCGCCGCGCCGCGGCGGAAGCGTTGCGGTGCACCAGTTTGAACGCACTGGCCCACACCAGCACACCGCCGACGACGGCCTGCTGCGTGCTCGCCAACCACTCGATCACGATGACGGTCCCTTCTAGGCGGCCGCGTAGACGGTGGCCAGGTCGACCTCGTTCGTGTCGGGCCGCCACGCGCCGATCACCTGCGCGTGCCTGCCCACCTGCAGCAGCGACAGGTCGCTGACCGCGGGTGTGCTGTTGTAGACGGCCGCGGTGGTGCCGGACACCACGTGGCCGACTATGCGGTCACCGCGGTGGTCCATGTGCATCACGCTCCTGCCGATGGAGGTGATGTGCACCTGCAGGTTCACGATGTTCAGCCAGATCGCGTCGGCCGCGAGGGTGCCGTCGGGCATCCGCACGCCGCGTGCGTAGAGGCCGTCACCGACCTTCGCCGCGTCCGATGTGGTCGGTCGCAGCTTCCACACACTTGTCGCCTTGGTCAGGTGGATCTGGTTGATCGTGCGGTCGGAGCCGGTCACGATCAGCAGTCCGCCCGCGATGCCGGTGATCCGGCCTTCGACGAAGTTCGGGTCCGGCGCGCCAGCTTCGACGTCGAGCTTCGGATCGGCGACGGCCTCGGGGGCAACCGAGCCGATCGTCGTCGCGGTGATCACCGTTGCGGTGGTGCCGAGCACCGCGCTGGACAGGAAACGCCTACGTCCCAGGATGTCTGGCCCTGCGTTCAACGGAGCTTGCGGAGTGACCATCGTTTCAGCTCCGAATCGTCACGGGCATGATGCCACTGGACAGGTTGCCGATCGCGCTGTACGCGGCGGGTGTGAAGTCGATCAGCCGGTTGGTGGCGCAGTTGCCGTTGCAACACGAGCGTTCGCCGCACCACAGGTCGGTCTGCGGCCCGCAGTCGGTGATCTTCACGCCGATCTCCGTGGTGCCGCACAGGTTCTTGACGTAGAACGTGTGTCCACACGTCCTGCGCAACAGCGTGTCGCCACACTTGTCGGGGCGTGTGATGGCGAAGCAGTTGTCGGACGTGTTCGGCCACGCGCAGTGGCGGCTGCCGGAACTGCAGTTACCACAGGCGCCGCCGCCGGCGGAGCCACACGGGCCCCAGGCGGCGCCGCAGCAGAACCACGACGCTTCTGCGGTTGTAGGTGCCCTCGGATCTGGCTCAGCGGAGCTTGCGTAGCGACCATCCGGTTGTGCCATGGGACATTCCCTTCGGGGGTGCCCTGGCTTCCCGGAGATCCGCGCGCGGTGTCGGACCGGTTGGCGAGCAGGGGTGAGCCCGCGCGGGGACGCGAGCTCACCCTCGTCTCTCGTCTGGCCCTCATCGCACAACGGTCCCGGCAGGGAAGCAGGGTGGGACTTTCGCACGAACAGACAAGAGTTGGTTAGCTACTGACGGTTCTCGACGCTACTGCGTGAATCCTTGATCACGCACCGACCAACCGGAGTAGCCACACGAGGCAAGTGGACCAATTCCGTCACAGATGGCAGTTTTCAACACTGTGATCAGCGACAACGCTCGCCCAGCGAGCCTGCTCTCGCGGCATTGGTATTGATCTTGGCCGCGGCGGCTCCACGCGAAAGCCGCCAAGATCTACTGACGGTCGCGGCCGCGGGCACCGACATCCGGCGCAACGGCGGCCGTCGGCCCCCCGAAATCCAGCGTAGCGGGCAGGACCGACAACTACGGTCTGATGACCCCGGGTTGTCCACAACCGACACAGTTGTCCACAGTCCCCGCCGCACAGCCCAATTCCGTCGGCGCGAACGCGTAGGCTGGATCCGGGGGCCGGAGGCCGCCCCTCAGAGCGACAGCACGTTCTCCAGGCCCACGGTCAGCCCGTCGCGGCCGAGAACTTCCCGCACACCCAGCAGCACCCCTGGCATGAACGACTTCCGGTCCAGCGAATCGTGGCGAATGGTCAGCGTTTCGCCCTCGCCGCCGAACAGCACCTCCTGGTGCGCCACCAGGCCGGCGAGCCGCACCGAGTGCACGCGCACGTCGTCGACCAGCGCCCCGCGCGCTCCCTCCAACGCGGACGTGGTCGCGTCCGGGGCCTTGCCGAGCCCGGCCGACGCACGTGCCTCGGCGATCAGCGCCGCCGTGTGCGCGGCGGTGCCGGACGGGGCGTCCGCCTTGCCCGCGTGATGCAGTTCGATGATCTCCGCCGACGGGTAGTACCGCGCCGCCAGCTGCGCGAACTTCATCGACAGCACGGCGCCGAGCGCGAAGTTCGGTGCGATCAGCACCCCCAGCAGCGGCTTCTCCGCCAGCCACCCGCGCAGCGTGTCCAGGCGGTCCGGCGTGAAACCGGACGTGCCGACGACCACGCGGATGTCGTGCTCGACGCAGAACCGCAGGTTGTCCATCACGACGTCGGGGTGGGTGAAGTCCACGACCACGTCGATGGCGACGTCCGCGAGGTCGTGCACCGACTCGTCGGCGTCGATCATCGCGACGATCTCCATGTCGGGCGCGGCCTCGACGGCACGGCACACCTCGGCGCCCATGCGCCCGCGCGCGCCCAGCACTCCGACCCGGATCGTCACAAGATCACCTCACCTCTGAGCGGAGCTTGCGGAGCGAACATCAAGCACTTCGGCAGGCACGTCGTCGACGTGCGCGTACGGGCCCACCAGCGCGGTCGCCGCGGGCCGGTCCAGCAGCACCGCCGCGAGCGACGCCACCTCGTCGGTGGTCACGGACTCGATCTTCTCGAGGGTCTGCTCGACGGTCAGGTACTCGCCATAGCTCAGCTCGCCCTTGCCGATCCGGGACATGCGCGAGCTGGTGTCCTCCAGCCCCAGCACGAGACTGCCCCGCAGCTGACCCTTCGCACGGGCCACCTCGGCGTCGGAGAACCCGTCGCGGGCCACCTCGGACAGCACCGAGTGCACGACCCCCGCGACCGAACCCAGCCGGTCCGGCTGGCAGCCCGCGTAGATCGACAGGTGCCCGGTGTCCGCGTAGGACGCGACCGACGAGTACACCTGGTAGGCCAGGCCCCGCCGCTCCCGCACCTCCTGGAACAGCCGGGAGCTCATCCCGCCGCCCAGTGCGGTGTTCAGCACCCCGAGCGTCCACCGGCGCGGGTCGTGCCGGTCCAGTGCGCGGACGCCGAGCATCAGGTGTGCCTGCTCGGTGTCGTCGGTGTGCAGCGCCAGCTTCTGCGGCGTGAGAACCCGTGCCCGGCCCGACCGGGGCGGCTTCGGCTCGTGCTCGCCGGTCAGCCGGTCCTTCAACAGCCTGCGCGCGTGCCGCAGCACGGTCGCGTGGTCGATGTTGCCCGCCGCGGCCAGCACCATCTTCGGCATCGAGTACCGCCGCCGGTAGAACCCGTTCAGCGCGGTCCGGCTCATGCCGGTGATCGACTCCTCGGTGCCGAGCACCGGCCGCCCGAGCGGGTGGCCGTCCAGCAACGCGGCACAGAAGTTGTCGTGCAGCAGGTCCTCGGGGTCGTCGTCGCGCATGGCGATCTCCTCGAGGACCACGCTGCGCTCGATCTCCATGTCCCGCTCGGCGAGCAGGGCGTCGAAGACCACGTCACACACCAGGTCCATGGCCAGCGGCAGATCGCTGTCCAGGACGTGTGCGTAGTAGCAGGTGTGTTCCTTGGCGGTGAAGGCGTTCAGCTCACCGCCGACGGCGTCGATCTCCTCGGCGATCCCCACCGCGGAGCGTTTCGCGGTGCCCTTGAACAGCAAGTGTTCGAGGTAGTGGGCGGCCCCCGCGACGGACTGCTGTTCGTCGCGGGAACCTACGCCCACCCAGATGCCGACCGAGGCCGACCGCACACCCGGCACGTGCTCGGTGATCACCCGGAGGCCACCCGGCAACACGGTTCGCTTGACCTCGCACCCGTTGTCGGTCCGCTCGAGGACCCGGGTGCCACCGTTACG
Organism: Actinophytocola algeriensis; assembly: GCF_014203735.1. Lineage (GTDB taxonomy): Bacteria > Actinomycetota > Actinomycetes > Mycobacteriales > Pseudonocardiaceae > Actinophytocola > Actinophytocola algeriensis. The sequence goes on from NZ_JACHJQ010000007.1 coordinate 319,270, forward strand.
TGCCAAGGTGCTTACGCCTCAGCGGGAGCGTCGGTCTTGGGAGCCTCGTCCGCCGCCGTCTCAGGGGCGTCCTCCTTGACCGGCACCAGGCTGATCTTGCCGCGCTGGTCGATGTCGGCGATCTCCACGCGGAGCTTGTCGCCGACCTTGACGACGTCCTCGACCTTGCCGATCCGCTTGCCGTTGCCCAGCTTCGAGATGTGGACGAGGCCGTCCTTGCCCGGCAGCAGCGAGACGAACGCGCCGAACGCGGCCGTCTTCACCACGGTGCCGAGGAAGCGCTCGCCGATCTTCGGCAGCTGCGGGTTGGCGATGGCGTTGATCAGGCCGATGGCGGCCTCCGCGGACGGGCCGTCCGACGCACCGACGTAGATCGTGCCGTCGTCCTCGATGGAGATGTCGGCGCCGGTCTGCTCGGTGATCGAGTTGATCATCTTGCCCTTCGGCCCGATGACCTCGCCGATCTTGTCGACCGGGATCTTCACCGACGTCACACGCGGCGAGTACGGCGACATGTCGTCGGGGCTGTCGATGGCCTCGGCCATGACCTCGAGGATCGTGAAGCGCGCGTCCTTGGCCTGCTTCAGCGCACCCGCGAGCACGTCGGACGGGATGCCGTCGAGCTTCGTGTCCAGCTGCAGCGCGGTCACGAACTCCTTGGTGCCCGCGACCTTGAAGTCCATGTCGCCGAACGCGTCCTCGGCACCGAGGATGTCGGTCAGCGCGACGTAGCGCGTCTCCCCGTCCACTTCATCGGACACCAGGCCCATGGCGATGCCGGACACCGGCGCCTTGAGCGGCACACCGGCGTTGAGCAGCGACATGGTGGAGGCGCAGACCGAGCCCATGGACGTCGAGCCGTTGGAGCTCAGCGCCTCGGAGACCTGGCGGATCGCGTACGGGAACTCGTCACGCTTCGGCAGCACCGGCATCAGGGCCCGCTCGGCGAGCGCGCCGTGGCCGATCTCGCGCCGCTTCGGCGAACCGACGCGGCCGGTCTCGCCGGTGGAGAAGGGCGGGAAGTTGTAGTGGTGCAGGTAGCGCTTGTGCGTCTCCGGGGACAGCGAGTCGATCTGCTGCTCCATGCGCAGCATGTTCAGCGTGGTGACACCCAGGATCTGGGTCTCGCCGCGCTCGAACAGCGCCGAGCCGTGCGCCCGCGGGATGATCGCGACCTCGGCGGACAGCTGCCGGATGTCGGTCAGGCCACGGCCGTCGATACGGATCTTGTCGCGGAGGATCCGCTGGCGGACCAGCTTCTTGTTCAGCGACCGGAACGCCGCGCCGATCTCCTTCTCGCGGCCTTCGAACGCGCCGCCCTCGACCGCGCCGACCTTCTCCAGGGTGGCGGCCTTGAGCTCGTCGAGCTTCGACTCGCGCTCCTGCTTGCCCGCGATGGTCAGCGCCTGGGCCAGCTCGTCGGAGACGGCGGCGGTGACGGCCTCGAGCGCGTCCGGCTGGTAGGCCGGGTACGTCGGGTACTCGCGGGTCTCCTTCGCGGCGACCTCGGCCAGGCGCGACTGCGCCTCGCACAGCACCTTGATGAACGGCTTCGCGGCCTCGAGACCGGAAGCGACGACCTCCTCGGTCGGCGCCTTCTGGCCCTCGGCGATCAGGTCGAGCACCTGCGGGGTGGCCTCGGCCTCGACCATCATGATCGCGACGTCGCCGGACTCGACCACGCGGCCCGCGACGACCATGTCGAACGCGGCCTTCTCGATCTGCTCGTGGGTCGGGAACGCCACCCACTGCTCACCGATCAGCACGACGCGCACGGCGCCGACCGGACCGGAGAAGGGCAGGCCCGCGAGCTGCGTCGACGCGGACGCGGCGTTGATCGCCACGACGTCGTACAGGTCCTGCGGGTTGAGCGACTGGACGGTGATGACGACCTGGATCTCGTTGCGGAGACCGTCCACGAAGGACGGGCGCAGCGGCCGGTCGATCAGGCGGCAGGTCAGGATCGCGTCCGTCGACGGACGGCCTTCACGACGGAAGAACGAGCCGGGGATGCGGCCCGCCGCGTACATGCGCTCCTCGACGTCCACCGTCAGGGGGAAGAAGTCGAAGTGCTCCTTCGGGTGCTTCGACGCCGTGGTGGCGGACAGCAGCATGGTCTCCTCGTCGAGGTAGGCCACGACGCTGCCGGCGGCCTGCCGGGCGAGCCGGCCGGTCTCGAAGCGGATGCTCCGCTTGCCGAAGTTGCCGTTGTCGATCACGGCTGTCGTCTCGTGCACTCCAGCTTGGCTGAAGTCGGTCATGTAGTTGACTCCTCGTTAAATCACGGGCGCGTGCACACCCCACATCAGGGGCTACAGGGCACGGATTCGCGGTCTACGACGATGGCCGCTCCGCAAGCTCCGCTCATACGAGGCCGGTCTTCGATCGAAGCCCCCGGGGTTCGTCACCCGGGAACCACTACCGAGGACCGGCGATCTGATCCCCGCACGTGGCGAGCGTCCGCCCTCTTTGTTTTCTTGTCCGATATAGACGCGGGGGGAGCGGTCAGGTGACCACTCCCCCTCGGGGTCCTATCGGCGCAGGCCGAGTCGCTGGATCAGCGACCGGTAGCGTTCGATGTCCACCTTCGTCAGGTAGTTGAGCAGTCGGCGGCGACGGCCGACCAGCAGCAACAAGCCACGACGGGAGTGGTGGTCGTGCTTGTGCACCTTCAGGTGCTCGGTCAGGTCGCTGATGCGCTTGGTCAGCATCGCGACCTGGGCCTCCGGCGAGCCGGTGTCCTTCTCGTGGACCCCGTACTCGTCCAGGATGGTCTTCTTCTGGTCGGTGGACAGCGCCACGCGTTGTTCTCCTCATTTGAGATGTGCCGTGTTGATGGGGTGCCCCGGTGATCGGGATCTGGATACCAGCCGCCACGGACCGCAGCCGGATCCAAAGAGCGAGGTTAGCAGGTATGGCGTCAGCGCTGCTGACCGGGCGCGCCCGACAGCACCACGCGGTCCAGTGCGGTGTACACCGGCCCGTCAGCGGTGAGGTCGCTCCGGTACAGCACCACCTCGCTGGTCTGCCACCACTGACCACGATACCCGTCGAGAGCGGCCGCCGCCCGTGTCGCGACCTCGTTGCCCGGGCGGCCCCGCTTCCACCGCGCCACCGTGACGTGCGGGACGAACGCGAGCTGGTCGAGCTGCTGGTCGGCGAGGGTGCCGGCCAGCTTGCGCAGGGTCGCCGCGTTGTCGCCGTCGAGCGCGTTGACCCCGACCCACAGCACACCGGGGAACCGGCCCACCGCCCGCAGCCGCACCCGCGACGGCCGCAGCGCCCGCGCGTGTTCCCGAAACCAGGCGGCCCGCCGGTCGGGGTGCTCGCGGTCACCGTAGAAGCCCAGGGTGATGTGCCACCGGTCCGGCGGGATCCACCGTAGTTCGGGCGTGGCGGTACGGACCGCGGCGAGCCGGTCCGCCAGTTCGTGGCGGACCGGGTTCGGCAGTTCGATCGCGGAGAAGAGCCGCACCATGTCTACTGCGGCTGGCCCGCCCTTCGCAGCAGGTCCGCCAGCTCGGGGAACCGCCCGTTCAGCAGGCCAGCGGCCGCGGTCAGGTCGTTCGCCTCCGCCACCCGCCGCAGCGCGGCCACCGCCACGCGGTCGTTGCGTCCGATGTCGACAGGCAGGTTGTCCCTGGTCACGGACGGGCGAGAGGCCCGCACCTCCTCCAGGGCCCGCATGAGGGCTTCCTTCTTGCCCGCCGCCACGTCCGGCACGAGGATCTTGCGCTCGAGCATGATCAGCCGTGCGAGCACCGCCGGGTTGCCGATCTTCGCCCGCCGACCGCTCATGACCTGGCTCAACATGGGCGCGCTGATGCCGAGCACGTCGGCGAGGAAGGCCTGGGAGATGTCGAAGGCCACCACCAGGCGGCGGACCCGGTCGCCGAGCGGCTCCCCATACCACTCGCGCTGCAGCGCGAGGTTGCGCTGGACGATCTTGTGGTCCTCCACGTTCGCGCTCCCCTGGTCCTGCTCACCCTTGACACCCTGTGTTCGATCCCGACCTCAGAGCATCTTGCCAGGCAAGTTCGCGAAGCGCGGTAAATCCGGACAGCTGTTCGCATCTGCACGGATCACGGGGACGTCACGACAGCAGATCGCGGGTCCTGGCCACGTCCCGGTGCATCTCCTCGACCAGAGCCTGGGTGGACTCGAACCGCTCCATGTCGCGCAGCTTCGCGACGAAGTCGATGGCGATCCGCTGCCCGTAGAAGTCCTCGTCGACGTCCAGCACGAACGCCTCGACACGGCGTTCCCGCCCGGAGAAGGTCGGGTTGGTCCCGACGCTGACCGCGGCGATGAGGGACTCCCGGCCCGGCGAGTTCAGCAAGGAGAAGCGAGCGGCGTACACCCCGTCAGCCGGGATGGCGGCGTACCGCGGGGTGGAGAGGTTGGCGGTGGGAAAACCCAGCTCATGCCCGCGACGGTCGCCCCGGACGACGATCCCTTCGAGCCGGTGCGGCCGCCCCAGCGCCGCCTCGGCGGCGGTCACGTCACCGGCGTTGATGCAGGCCCGGATGTAGGTCGAGGAGAACGTGATCTCCTCCCTGGCGACGTGGTTGGGCACGGTGACGAGCTTCGCGCCCTCGACGGAGAACCCGAACCGCTGCCCGAGGTGGTGCAACGTCTCCACCTTGCCGGCGGCCTTGTGCCCGAACCGGAAGTTCTCCCCGACGACCACGGCCGCGACGTGCAGTTTCTCGACGAGGATCTCGTGCACGAACTCGTCAGGCGGCATCTTCGACAGCTCCGGCGTGAACGGCAGCACGCAGAACACGTCGACGCCCAGCCCCTCGACCAGCTCCGCCTTGCGCCGGAGCGTGGTCAGCTGCGCCGGATGGCTACCGGGCCGCACCACCTCGGACGGATGCGGGTCGAACGTGACCAGCACGCTCCTCATCCCCCGCTCGTCGGCGATCGTCACCGCCCGGTGGATGAGCTCCTGATGTCCGAGATGCACCCCGTCAAACGTCCCGATGGTGGCGACGCACCGTCCCCACCCACCCGGCAGATCCTCCAGTCCACGCCAGCGTTGCACGCCCACAGCCTACGCAGCCGCTCACTCCGACCACCGGCAACTCACCCAGCCGGGACACGCATCCGTGAGAGAAGAGAACAAGCGGAAGCTTCCCCGGGCAACACCCCCACTCACCCCCCGTGACAAGGACATTCAGCCGCCACAGCGTCAGCAGGCATCGCGGCCGCCACCCGCTCCACCTCGGCCAGAATCCGCACCCGCTCCTCCGCGTCGACATAACGCCCCCGGACCACGACCCCGGCGAGCTTCTGTGTGTTGCGAATGTCATGCAGCGGATTGGCGTCGAGAATCGCCAAGTCGGCAGCATGGTCCGCGGCGACGCGACCCGTCCGGACTCCCAGGAACGCCGCCGGTTCCGCCGTGGACGCGTGCAGAGTCGCCATCGGCGAGAGGCCCGCCGCCACGAGCAGCTCCAGTTCGTCGTGGACGGAGAAGCCGGGCCACACCGCGACCGTGCCGGTGTCCGTGCCTGTCATCAGCGGAACCCCGGCCTCGTGTAACTGGCGGACCGTGCGCAGGCGGAAGTCGAACATCGCCGCCCACTCCGCGTCCTCGGACGGCGCCCGGTCCTTCAGGTAGAACTCCTGCCTGGCCAGCTCCTGGCTCCCCAGCGCGGACGCGGGCAGGTACTTGTTGCGCGGGTCGTTCATGTCGACGGTCCGCGCGAAGTCCAGCCCCCGGTGCATCGCCAGGGTCGGGACCTGGCGGATGCGGCGGCGGGCGAGTTTGCCGTGCAGGTGGCGGGCCTTCACCGGGCTGTACGTGTGCGCCGCGGTCCATTCCAGAGGGTGCAGCGCCGCGAACCAGCCCGAGTACTCGCCCAGCCCGAGGCGGATGCGCTGGATCTCCGCGCGGATCCACGCCTCCTTCGTCGACGTCTCGAACGGGGTCCAGAACAGGTGCTCGATGCTCGCCTGGCCCAGGTCAGCGGCCTCTTCCAGCGGCACCACGTCCGGGCAGTGACCCACGAACGGGATGTCGTAGCGGTGTGCCTCCGCCGCCAGCGCGCGGTAGGCGTCCCTGGGCACCCGTGAGTAGACCTTGATGAAGTCGGCACCGCGGGCGATCTCCTCGCGCACCGCCGCCCGGGCCGTCGCCGGGTCGCTCACCTGCACGATGTCGACCCACTCGGGGTTCCAGATGGTCGGTGTCCCGTCGATCATCCTGCTGCCGACCGTGAACCGCGGACCCAGCAGAGAACCCGCCTCGATGCGGTCACGCCAGTCGGTGGCCAGCGGCGAGCCCGCCATCTCGCGGACCGTCGTGACGCCGTTCGCGATGTACAGGCCGGTGTCGATGCCCTCCGCCTGCGCGTGCGTGTGCATGTCGGCCAGACCCGGGATGACGAACTTGCCGCGCAGGTCGACCTCCGTGGCACCGTCCAGCCGGACCTGCCTGCCCACGTCGACGATCGAGTCGCCGCGGACCAGCACCGTCACGTCCGGGAGCACACGCCCCGACGCCGGGTCGATCACCGTCACGTGCGTGAACGCGGTGCCGCCACCACGCCGCTCGGCCACCGCGACCGCAGGACGGGTCAGTGCGGCCGCGGCGCCCGCCAGGCCCGTGGCCGCGCCGGCGACGATCATGCCGCGCCGGGAGAGGTTCCCTGTCATGCCCGAAATGCTGCCGAAATACGGCGGCTCGCACACTGAGGAGCACCACCCAGTTCAGGTGGGGATTACCCCACCCTCGAACGGGTCACGCGGTGATCAGGACGACTACCGAACGTGCCGCGGGGCCTTCGTCCACGGCGAGCGCGATCGCCCGGCCCTCCGGGTCGAAGACGCCGTACGTGCCCTCGATGCCCGCGGCGGGCAGGCGCTGGCCCATCAGCAGGGACTTGGCCTGCCGGTAGGGCACGTCGTGGCGGGGGAAGGCAGCCGCCACCGCCTCGTCGAGCGGCAGCGACAGCACCGGGTTCTCGGCGAGCTTCTCCAGCGTGGTCACCACCCGCAGGTCGAACGGACCGACGCGGGTGCGGCGCAGCGCGGCGAGGTGGCCGCCGACACCGAGGTCCGCGCCCAGGTCCCGTGCTAGCGCGCGCACGTAGGTGCCGGAGCTGCACTCCACCATCACGTCCAGCTCCAGGCCGTCCTCGCGACGAGCCGAGAGCAGGTCGAACCGGGACACCTCCACCGGCCGCGCGGCGAGCTCGACCTGCTCACCCGCGCGGACGCGCGCGTAGGCCCGCTTGCCGTCCACCTTGATCGCGCTGACCGCGCTCGGCACCTGCTGGATGTGCCCGGTCAGCTTGGCGATGCCTGCCTTGATCGCCTCGTCGGTCACCGCTGAGGCGTCCGAAGTGGACAGCGTCTCGCCCTGGGCGTCGTCGGTCGTCGTGGCCGAGCCGAGGCGGATGGTCGCGAGGTAGGCCTTGGTGTCCAGCGCCAGGTGTCCCAGCAGCTTGGTGGCGCGCTCGATGCCGAGCACCAGCACGCCCGTCGCCATCGGGTCGAGCGTGCCCGCGTGGCCCACCTTCCTCGTGCTCATGATCCGCCGCACCTTCGCGACGACGTCATGGGAGGTCATCCCGTCCGGCTTGTCGACGACGACGAGCCCTGGCGGGACGGTGACACGTTGTTTGGCGGCTGCGGGTGGCACGGTCGACTATCCTGACACGGCTGCCACCACGGGTAACCGCCCACCCAGCAATGCTTTCCGCACCGGTTCGGGATCGCCGGTGCCGCGCCACGCCACGACGTGGTCCGGCCGCGGCAATGCCCGCTCGCCGCAGCCAGGAAGTCCACGTCGGACAGCACGGCCCAGCCCGGTCCGGCCAGGTCGAGCGTCGAGCGGCCGTCGGCGACCAGCATCTCCGCCTGCCACGGCAGCACGCTGAGGATCTCCACGTCCGGCGCCGGCACTCCGAGCGCGGTGCGGACGACCGCGGGCCAGTCGCGGTCGGTGTCGCCGCCGGTGACCATGAGGACCCAGCGCGTCCGCCCGTCGACCGACGCGAGACCGCCTGCGTCGAGCAGGCACAGGTTGAACTCGCGGCCCCGGACGACGTCGGCCAGGTCGGCGTGGAAGTACACGCTCGGCTCGCCGATGGCGCCGCGCCTGTTCCTGCCGATGCCGAGCGCGTTCCTGATCCCGCTACGGGCGCCGTCGGCGGCGATGACGTGGCGGGCACGCAACTCGCCGTCGGACAGCGTGGCGACCACCGTGTCGGTGGTCTCCTGAATGCTCGTCAACGCGGTGCCGAACCGCACGTCCGCGCCCGCGTCACCGCCGCCGCCCGCAGCACGGGTTCGAGGATGTCCTGGGCGATCAGACAAGGCGACTCCGGGCTGACCTCGACCGGTTCGCCGTCGGCGCCGGGCTGACACAGGGGCAGTTGCGCGGCGCAGCCGTGGTGCCGGAGCACCAGTGCCGCGGTCAGCCCGACGAGGCCGCCGTCCACCTTGAGCACGTCGTGTACAGTGTCCATCATGATGTACGTCGTACACCCACTGATAGCCTGTGTCCACCATGAACATCGATGTGGTGTGGTTCCAGGAACCCCGGCCGCGGCGCTCGGAGCCGCTGAGCCGCGAGCGGATCGTGGCCGCGGCGACCGCGCTGGCCGACGAGGAGACGAGCGGCGAGGTCACCATGCGCACGCTCGCGAGCAGGCTCGGCGTGCGCAGCCCGATGGCGCTGTACCGCTACGTCGGCAGCAAGGACGGCCTGGCCGACCTCATGGCCGATCACGTCTACGGCTATCTCGAGGTGACCCGTGGCGAGGGCTGGCGGCCCGCGCTGCGATCACTGGGCACGTCGGGCTGGGCCACGGTGCGACGGCACCCGTGGTTCGCGCGGCTCGCGTTCAGCCGCCCGCCGCTGGGCCCGAACGCGCTGGCGGTCTACGACGCGGCGCTGGCCGAGCTGGAACCGCTGGCACTTCCGGCGGCGGCCCGAATGGGCTTCGTCAACACGGTGCTGGGCCACGTGTTCGGGTCCGGTCTGGCCCTCGTCGAGGAGCAGACGATGCATGCCCGCGCGGGCATCACGTCCGAGGAAGACCTCGCGAACGCGGCGGAGCCGTACCTGGCGCGGATCGCCGAGTCGGGCAAGTACCCGCACTTCAGCAGCTGGGCCGCCGACCCGGACCGGCTCACCCAGCAGCCGCAGGACTTCGACACCATCCTCGAGTGGCTGCTGTCCGGCCTGGCGACCATGGTGCACGCCTGACCGGTACATACCTATGGAAGGGCTGGCGTTCGTTCGCCGGCAGAACGGGCGCCTTACCTCGGGCCAGGGTGTCTCCCTGGCCATCGCGCGCGACGCGACCGGCGAGGCCGGAACCAGACGCGCCGTCGAGGACCGGACGCCACAGCTAGGCCGGGGCCAGGTCCCACGAACGGCGCCGGATCTGCACGGGGACCTCTTCGCCGCGGGACTCGGCGTCGAAGACCGCCGCGCGGGCGCGGCGCCACCAGACAGACGTGCGCCACAGGCCCAGCACCAGCACCGCCACCACCGACAGGAACGCGAGCCGGAACGCCGTCGCCGGCGCCAGTGACTCGGCCACGTCCAGCAGGAGGCCGACCGCCAGAGCCGACACCGTGATCGCCACGAACCCGCCCACGTTGACCACACCCGTCGCCGTGCCCACGCGGCGCAGCGGGTTGTAGTCGCGGGCCAGCGCGAAGCCGATGGTCGACGCCGGGCCACCGAAAGAAAGGACACCGAAGCCTGCCACCAGCAACCACAGCGGCACGTGCCCGCCGGGCCAGCCCAGCAGCACGGCCCACACACCAAGCGCGGCGACCAGGTAGCCGACCACCATCGGGATGCGCCATTCCGGGTGGGCGCTAATCACGCCGCCGACGATGGGACCGCCCACGATCGCGCCCATGACCAGCAACGACAGCAGCAGGCCCGCTGCTGCCGTGCCCAGTCCCTGGGCCTGCACCAGATACGGATATCCCCAGAGGAGGCCGAGCATCGCGGGCGCGAACATCGTCGAGAAGTGCACCCAGAAACCGAGCCGGGTGCCCGGGGTCCGCCACGCCTGGCTCACCTGGGCGAGCACCGTGCGCAGCGACTCGGTGCGGTCGACCGGCTCGGGGACGGCACCGATCGGGTTGTCGCGCACCCGTAGCACCAGCACGACCGAGTAGAGGGCGGTCGCGGCGCCTGCCACGGCGAACGTGGCGGTCCAGCCCGCGCTCGAGAGGAGCAGCGACAGCGGCACGGTCGAGAGGAGGTTGCCCAGCGCCCCGAGGGCGGCGGTGAACGACGCGATCGCGGCGTACCGGCGTGCCGGGAAGTGTGCGGCGACCAGGCGCAGCACGCTCACGAAGGTCATGGCGTCGCCGACGCCGAGCACGGCACGGGCGAGCAGGCCCAGCGGATAGGAGGTGGCGAACGCGAACAGCAGCTGACCCAGTCCCATGAGGACCGCGGCGATCGTGAGCACGCGGCGCGCGCCGTAGCGGTCGACCAGCATGCCGGTCGGCACCTGCATCAGCGCGTACACGCCGATCTGCAACACGGTGAACGTGCCCAGCGCCGCTGGGCCGAGGCCGAACCGCTGGCTCGCCTCCAGGCTCGCGACGCCGAGCGAGGTGCGGTGGAACACCGCGGCGAGGTAGACCAGCACCGCGGTCACCCAGATGAACATTGCCCGTCGGAAGTGCTGCGGGGCCAAGACTCTCCGTTCGCGGGTCGTGGGCGGGTGTGTCCACGATGTACAGCGCCGTTGATCACGAAATCGTTAGCGAAGCTAAGCGTGCGCTTGACCACACCGTCACACGCGGACGGCACCCGGCACGGCCCACCGGCCGGACCGGGTCCGCAGGACGACGGTGCCCAGCCGTACCAGCATGAACAGCGACAGTCCGGTCCAGATCCCGGCGAGTCCCCAGTCGAACGCGAACGACAGCCATACGAACGGCAGGAATCCCGTGGCAGCGGCGAAAATCGTCGCGGTGCGCAGGAACGCGGCGTCGCCCGCGCCGAGCAGCACACCGTCCAAGGCGAACACGATGCCCGCGATTGGTTGCAGTGCAACGAAGAACCACCACGCCTGCGGGATCTCGCCGAGCACGGAGGCATCGGAGGTGAACACGTGCGGCAGCACACCTGCGAGTGCTGCGAACACCACGCCGAGCACACAACCGAACACGAACCCGTACCCGGTGACCTGCCAGGCGAGCCCTCGTGCCCGCCGGTCGTCGTCCGCGCCGAGCGCCGCGCCGACGAGCGACTGCGCCGCGATCGCGAGCGAGTCGAGCACCAGCGCGAGGAACGTCCACAGTTGCAACACGATCTGGTGCGCGCCGACCGCGGCCGTCGAGTGGTGGGCCGCGACGGTGGTCGCGGAGACGAAGCACGCCTGGAACGCGAGGCTGCGCAGCACGAGGTCACGGCCGAGCGCGAGCTGCGCGCGCATCTTCGCCGGTTCCGGTCGCAGCGGCACACGTTCGACCCGCAACGCCCTCAGGAACAGCGCGGCGCTGATGACCTGGGCGGTGACGTTGGCGATCGCGGAACCCTCGAGTCCCCAGCCGAACCCGTAGACGAAAAGCGGGCACAGCACGGCGGAGATCCCGTTGCCCGCGAGCACGTACCGCAGCGGGCGGCGCGCGTCCTGCACTCCGCGCATCCACCCGTTGCCCGCCATCGTGATGAGGATGAACGGCGTGCCGAACAAGGCGATGCGCAGCCAGCCGACCGCCGCGTCCGCCACTTCCCCTTGTCCGGCAAGGAGGTTCGCGATCGGCGCGGCGAGCAGCTGGCCGGCGAGGATGAGCACGAGGCCGAGCGCGATGGCCAGCCACGTCGCCTGCACTCCCTCGGCCACCGCCTCGGCCCGGCGACCGGCGCCGTGCAGGCGGGCGGTCCGGGCCGTGGTGCCGTACGACAGGAAGGTCAGCTGTGTCGAGACCTGCGCGAGCACGATCGCGCCGACGGACAGCGCCCCCAGCGGCACGGCTCCGAGGTGACCCACGACAGCGGTGTCGACCAGCAGGTACAGCGGTTCGGCCGCGAGCACCCCGAGTGCGGGTACGGCGAGACCGAGCACCTGCCGCAGGCTCGCCCGGTCGTCCACCACAACTCCAGTAAGGTGTGCTTTGTAATTTCGCCCCTGACGGTAGCTGTAAGGACCGCAGATGGACAACGCCGATTACCTGGATGTGGCACTGAGGTTGACGAACGCCACACTCGACGACGTGGCGGACCTGCGTGCGGCCCTGCACGACGAGCCGTGGTGGTCGTCTCGCGCGGGCGAGGACGACCTCGTCGCACTGCGCCCGGTCGCGGAAGGGCTGCGCAGGACGCTGGCGTGTGCCGTGGCCGGGGACAACGACGGCGTGCTGGCCGAGATCAACAAACTGCTGGCCGCCAATCCGCCTGGTCCCCGACTGTCAGCGGGGCACTCGGCCGAGCCGAACTGGCACATCCACATGGCCGACCCGGACGCGTCCCCGGCGACAGAGGTGGCGGCAGCGGCGGCGTGGGGCATCGCGCACGGCGTCGTCCACCACGGGCTGAGCCGGTGGGGGCACTGCGGCGCGGCGGACTGCGACAACTACTACCTCGACACGTCGACCAACCGCGCCAAGCGCTTCTGCTCGCCGCGCTGCGCGAACCGCGTGCACGTGGCCGCGTTCCGCTCCCGCAGGAAGGCGGACTAGGGACCGGTCCCGGACGCCGGGCGCGACGATGAGGTGTGCGTTTCCTCGTACGGAGAGACCCCGTGGCGTTCCTCGCCCGCGGTGACAAGCTGGCCGAGCGCGGCGACCACGACGGTGCGATCGCCGCCTACCGCCGGGCGGCCGGTTCCGGTCACCCGAAGGTGACCGCGGAGGCCGGAGTCAGGCTCGGCACCGCCCTGCGGCGCGCGGGCGAACCCGCGAAGGCCGCGGCCGCGTACCGCGCGGTGATGTCCACCGGCGACCCGGACCAGACCCCGCGTGCGGCGTACCTGCTCGGCGAGGTGCTCACGGACACGAGCCACTTCGACGAGGCGGTGGCCGCGTACGAGGTGGTGATCGGGACCGGCCACGCGCTGCGCCCGGACGCGCTCGTGCGCCTCGCCGAGGTCCAGTGGTACGACCTGCACGACAGGGCCGCCGCGATCGCGGCCTACGAACGCGCCATCGACTCCGGCGCCCCCGCGACCGCGCCGTGCGCGATGCTCGGGCTCGCCGACGTGTTGTGCGACGACGACCCCGAGCGCGCTGCCGACCTCTACCGGCGTGCCGCCGACAGTGGTCACGCCGAGGCCGCGCCGATCGCGCGGCAGGCGTTGCGCCAGCTTGGGGGCTAGGCGGGCTTCTCCGAGTCCGTACCCGGGTGCGGGGTCTTCCACCGGCCGCGGGTGAAGTCCGGGAACTCGACGGACTTGCTCTTCCCCTTCACCGACAGCACCGACAGCGGGTACGGCGCGTTCCACGCCGCCGAGTCGTACACGTCGATGTCCGGCGGCAGCCCCAGCTGGAGCGTCTGCACGAGGCGCCACAGCATGATGTAGTCCATGCCGCCGTGCCCGCCGGGCCCGGGACCGACGTCGGTCCACAGCCAGTGGTCGTGGTCGGCGTAGGCGTCGAACGAGCCCCACTCGTCGTTCGACTGGGCGGGCTCCAGGTAGATCCGCGGCGGGTAGTCCTCGAACACGCCCTTGGTGCCCGCGAGGTGGTTGAGCCGCGAGTACGGGTGCGGGTTCGACACCCCGTGCACGATGTGGATCACTCGTCCGCGCGCGGTCTGGATCAGGCTCATCGTGACGTCGCCGTTGGCGTAGTCCTCCTGCCAGGTCGGGTCGCCCGGCGGCATGTTCGCCGCGCGGTACTCGGCCAGGCCCAGCGCGGGTGTGCTCATCGACGTCATGCGCACGAAGCGGTCACCGCGGTTCAGGTCCATGTAGGCGGCGACGGGGCCGAGGCCGTGCGTCGGGTACAGGTCGCCGTTGGTGGTGGTGTGGAACTTCCGCCGCCACTGGTCCTCGTAGTACGTCTTCGAGAACAGCAGCTCGCGCAGGTCGTGGAGGTAGGCACCGGAGCCGTGCAGCAGCTCGCCGAAGAGGCCCTCGTGCGCCATCCGCAGCGCACGCATCTCGTTCTGGCCGTAGCAGCAGTTCTCGAGCTGGATGCAGTGCCGCCGCGTGCGCTCGGACGTGTCGACGAGGTCCCACAAGTCCTTGAGCGTCAACCCGATCGGGCACTCGACCCCGACGTGCTTGCCGGCCCGCATGGCGGCGAGCGCCATCGGCGTGTGCCACTCCCAGGGCGTCGCGACGTACACGAAGTCCACGTCGTCACGCTCGACCAGGTTGCGGAAGTCCTCATCGCCGTTCGTGTACACGGCAGGCGCAGGCTGTCCCGCGTCGGTGACGACCTTCGCGGCCGCCTGGGCGAACTCAGGCCGGATGTCACACAGTGCGGTCACCTTCGCACCGGGCACCGCGAGGAGCAGCGGGAGCATCCCACCACCACGGTTGCCGAGCCCGATGATCCCGAACCGCGGATTGGCGACCCCCTCGAACGGCACACCGATCATCGACTTGCCCCGAGCCGCGGGAGCCGCCGCGGTGTCCGCCTCAGCCACCCCCGCCGTGGCCGCGAGCCCGACACCCGCGATGGCAGCACCACGCAACATCGACCTGCGCGAGACACCCGACTGCTCACCCATTGCAAGATCTCCGATCTCTCGTGCGTGAAACTGCTCGATTGCAAGCACTATCACACAGAGAGTCGTGGGAAAGCTACGTCCAATCGGACTAGCCAGAGAAAGAGGGCGCGCACCGGGCTGACGGGAGCAGCAGGCTGCCCAACTGCTGAACGCGGCGAGGAGACACGGCCGACGCCACGCGACAAGCCAGCGCAGCACGACGGCAAGACGGCGAGCCAGCGCGACTCAACTCAACGCGACAGGGCGACACGGCACGAGGGAACGGCACGACAAGCCAGCGCGACACGGCGACAACACGGAACCACGGCAAGGCAACGCCACTCAACGCGACACGGCACGACGGCACCGCAAACAGCGCGGCACGGCGGCAACGCGGGACCGTGACAAGCGAGACGGCGACGAGACAGCACCTCGACAAGGCAAGGCAAAGGCAAGGCAAGGCAACCGAGGAGAGCCACTTCAAGATCAACGGCGGCCGTCGGCCCCCCGACATCCAGCGTAGTCGGGGCCACCGACAATCAGCCCGAGTTGTCCACAGGGGGCGGCCCTCCGGCCCCGGAATCCAGCTTAGCCGCGAGCACCGACAGAACCCGGGCATCCATCCACAGGGCTACGTCAGGATGACCGAGCGGTCGAGGTTGCGCGGCCGGTCCGGGTCCAGGCCCCGCGCCTCCGCGACGGCTTCCGCCACCCGGTGCGCGCGGACCAGCGATACCAGCGGGTCGCCCGTCGACAGCTCGATGTGTGCGCCGGTGCGCTTCACCTCGTCCACCAGACCGGTGGGCGCCTCGCCGAAGACCCACACCACGCGACCCGGGGCGGCGATGGAGATGGGGCCGTGGCGGTACTCCATCGCGTAGTAGGACTCTGTCCACGACTGCGTCGCCTCGCGGAGTTTCAGTGCCGCTTCGTTGGCCAGGCCGATCGTCCAGCCGGTGCCCAGGAACGTCCACTGGGTCGCGGCCACCAGTTCGCGCGGGAGCGATGTCGCCAGTTCGGCGGTCGCCGCCGTGGTCAGGCCTGGCAGTGGCTCTCCCAGGGAGGCTCGCAGCAGTACCAGTGCCGCTGTCGCGAAGCGGGTTTGCACCACCGACTTCTCGTCGGCGAACTCCAGTGCCAGCACCTGGTCCGCGACGTCGGAGATCGGGGTCGCCGGGTCGGCTGTCACTGCCACCGTCGGCGTCGACGTGCGGGCCAGTGCCGCCAGGACTTCCGTTGTCGTTCCCGACCTCGTCAGGGCCACCACTCGGTCATAGCGACGGCCGGCCGGGAACTCCGATGCCGCGAACGCGTCCGTTTCGCCGTGACCCGCCGCCTCGCGCAGGGCCGCGTACGCCTGCGCCATGTAGTACGACGTCCCACAGCCGATGACCGCCACCCGTTCGCCCGAGGCGGGCAGGGATCCGGTGGGCACTTCCAGTGCTCGCTCCCACACGGACGGCTGGCTGGCGATCTCGTCCCGCAGGTACGTCATGTGCCACTCCCCTGTTGCGTGAACTTGCTCGTTTCATCATACATTCGCGCACAATCGCGCAAGCTGGGCTGGCAGCAAAAAGCCCGGGACCAGCAGGCCCCGGGCTCCTCGCGAACAGGGATCAGTCGGGCAGGCGCTCGCCGGAGTCGGCGTCGAACAGGTGCACCGCACCCGGCTGCGGCACCAGGCCGACCTTCTCACCGCGCTGGAACGCCGACATGCCCGGCGCACGGACGGTGATCGGCGGCGGCGCGGCGGCCTCCTCGCCCGCGTCGTCGTCGGTGGCGAGCTGCGGGGCGGAGGTCGAGCAGTACAGGAACTGGTCCGAGCCCAGCTCCTCGACGACCTCGACGGTGGCGGAGATGCCCTCGCCTGCCGGCTTGAGGATCCAGCCCTCGGGGCGGATGCCGACGACCACGTTGGAACCGGTGAGCGCCGACCGCTGGGCCGGGGTCAGGTCGATGGACTGGCCACCGATGACCGCGCCCTCACCGTTGATGGTGGCGGGGATCAGGTTCATGGCGGGCGAACCGATGAAGCCCGCGACGAACAGGTTCTTCGGCTTGCCGAACAGGCCGATCGGGGTGTCGCACTGCTGGAGGAGACCGTCCTTGAGCACCGCGACCCGGTCGCCCATGGTCATGGCCTCGGTCTGGTCGTGCGTCACGTAGATCGTGGTGACACCGAGCCGCCGCTGCAGCGAGGCGATCTGCGTTCGGGTCTGCACACGGAGCTTGGCGTCGAGGTTCGACAGCGGCTCGTCCATGCAGAACACCTGCGGGCTGCGGACGATCGCGCGGCCCATGGCGACGCGCTGGCGCTGACCACCGGACAGCTTGGCCGGCTTGCGGTCCAGGTACTGCTCGAGGTCCAGCAGCTTCGCGGCCTCGAGCACGCGCTCGGCGCGCTCCGCCTTCGGCACCTTCTTGATCTTGAGGTGGAAGCCGATGTTGTCGGCCACCGTCATGTGCGGGTACAGCGCGTAGTTCTGGAACACCATCGCGATGTCCCTGTCCTTCGGCGGCAGGTCCGTGACCTCGCGCTCGCCGATGCGGATCGCGCCCTCGTCGACGCCCTCGAGCCCCGCGAGCATGCGCAGGGTGGTGGACTTGCCGCAGCCCGACGGCCCGACCAGGACGAGGAACTCACCGTCCTCCACCTCGAGGTTCAGCTGGTCGACCGCGGGCCGCTCCGTGCCCGCGTAGTAACGGCTCGCGCCGTCGAAGGTCACTGTCGCCATGGTGATCCTTTCCTTCCGCCGGTCAAAGACCGCACCCCGTTGTCGCGGTCCGGTCTGAAACCGGCGCGCGTGCACAATCTAGAACAACAAAGACGTGAACACCACGATTCAGAATCACGAATTCACTTCACCCCGCCCGCGGTGAGCCCGGACACCAGGTGCTTCTCGATCATGGCGAACAGGGCCACGACCGGCAAGATGCCGATGATCGAGATCGCGAACACGTACTGCCACGCCGACTCGTACTGACCGATGAACCTGGTCAGCGCCACGGTGAGTGGCTGGTTCGTGTCCGTGGGCAACAGGATGAGGCTCGCCGCGAACTCGTTCCAGCACGCGATGAACGTGAAGATGATCGCCGTGACGATGCCCGGCCACACCAGCGGCAGCATGATCCGCCGCATGGACTGGCCGCGGGAGCAGCCGTCCAGCCAGGCCGCCTCCTCGATCTCCTTCGGCACGGTCGCGAAGAAGCTGTGCATGATCCACACCGCGAACGACAGGTTGAACGCCGCGTTCACGAGGATCATCGCGAGCCAGGTGTCGTTGATCTCCAGCGAGACGAACTCGCGGAACAGGCCCGACGCCAGCACCGTCGGCTGCAGCATCTGCGTGATCAGCACGAGCAGCATGAACGGCAGCTTCAGGCGGAAGCTGTGCCGCGCGGTGTAGTAGGCGGCGGGCAGCGCGGCCAGCAGCGCGAGCAGGGTGCCGCCGAGCGAGATGACGACCGTGGACAGCAGGTTGTCGGGCAGCGGCGTCTCCGGCGTGCCCCACATGTTGACGAAGTTGTCGAACTTCCAGTCCCCGGGCAGGTACTCCGGCGGCACCTTCAGGATCTCCTGGCGCGACTTGAACGCACCGGAGAGCATGATCAGGTACGGCGCGAGGAACACCAGTGCGACGACGCTGCCGACCACCGTGAGTCCCCAGCGCTTGCGGTCCCGCTTGCGCGGCGTGGCCGCGTTCCCCGTGCCCGCCTCGGTCTTCGGCGGATCGAGCACTCCGCTGGTCGACGGCGATGGTTCGGTCGCAAGCTCCCTCACGCGTTCACCTCCCGCATGGGCTTGACCACTTTCAGGTAAACACCGATGACCACGATGATCACCACGAAGTTGACCACCGACAGGGCGCTCGCCGTGTCGATCTGCCGGTCGTTCTGGATGAGTTTGAACATGAACGTGGTGGTGGTGTCCGCGTCGTTGCCGGGTATGGCGCCGGTCATGGTCTTGAGGATCGGCAGCGAGTTGAACACGTTGATGATGTTGATGATCGCGGCGACCGCGAGCGCGGGCCGCAGCATCGGGAACACCACGCTCCAGTACGTCTGCACCTTGCCCGCGCCGTCGATGGACGCGGCCTCCAGCACGTCGTGCGGGATCGTCTGCAGACCCGCCAGCACGACGAACGTCGTGAACGGCACCGACACGAACACGGCGACCGCCATGGCTGACAGGAACCCCGACGTCGCGTTCTTCAGGAACCCGTACGGCTCGTCGATGATGCCGACGTCCACGAGGAACTTGTTGATGATCCCGTAGAACGGGTCGAGGCCGTAGACGAACACCGTCGAGGTCATCACGACCGAAGCGGCCCACGGCACGATGATGACCATCCGCAGGACCTTGCGGCCGGGGAACTTCTTGTTCAGGAACTGGGCGAGAACCAGCGAGAGCAGCACGGTCACCACGACCGTGCCGACCGTCCAGACAACGGTGTTCGTGAGCACCGTCGGCAGCGGGTCGAGCCCGAACACGCGGACGTAGTTCTCGAACCCGGCCCAGCCGCGGTCCTTGCCGAACCGGGACAGGTCGCGGAACGACGTGTAGACCATGTAGCCGGCGGGGAAGATCACCACCCCGACGATCAGGACCAGCGCAGGCAGGAGCCAGGGAAGCGCCTGCATCGTCGACTGCCGGCGCGCCTGCCGCCGCAAGGCTTTGTTACGTGCTGTTACCACCCGAGCGCCCTTCTGGGTACCGGCGCGGGGCCCTGTCTCGGCAGGGCCCCGCGCCGGCCGTCTTACTGTTGTACGCCTCAGTCTCAGCCTTCGACGTCAGCCTTGGCCTGGATCGACTTGAGCACCTCGTCGACCGACTTGGTCTCGATCTGGCCGACGTCGGACTTGAAGGCACCCGAGGTCTGGCCCCAGGCCGGGTTGGTGGCCGGGTAGAACTTCGCGTCCGGCAGCGACTCGAGGAACGTCTTCAGCTCCGGCTTGGCGGCGGCCGCCTCGGCGCCCGACTTGGTCGCCGGGATGAAGCCCTCGTTGTCGTTGAACTTGACGTAGTTGTCCTGCTGGTAGAAGAAGTCGAGGAACTTCGCGATCGACTCCTGCTTGTCCTCGTCCTTGTTGAAGCCGACGAAGTAGTCGGCGACACCGAGGGTCACCGGCTCGCCGTCCTTGGTCGGGCTCGGTGCGATGGCCCAGTCGAGGTCCGGGGCCTTCTCGTTGATCTGGCCGACGATCGGCGGCAGGCCTTCGATCATGCCGATCTTGCCCTGGATGAACACGTCCAGCAGCGGGGTGCGGTCGGTCGCGCCCGGGTTCGGCTGGGTGGCACCCTCGTCGATCATCTTCTTCATGAAGGTGAGGGCTTCCTTGGCCTCCGGCGTGTCGATCGTCATCTTGCCGTCCTTCTCCCAGGACGCGCCGTTGCCGTACGCCCAGATGGACGTCTCGGCCTGCGCTTCCTCGGAGCCCAGCGGCATGCCGTAGCCGTAGACACCGCCGCCGAGCGCGGAGATCTTCTTCGAAGCGTCGAGCAGCTCGTCCCACGTCTTCGGCGGCGCGGTGATGCCTGCCTGCTCGAAGAGCGTCTTGTTGTAGAACAGCGCGCGGGTCGAGGCCACGGTCGGCACGCCGTAGGCCTGACCGTCGATCTTGGCGCTGTCGATGAACGCCGGCTCGATGTCCTCGTACGTCTCCGGCGAGACGATCTCCTCGGCCTTGTACAGCGCGCCGTCGGTGGCGTAGGCCGGACCCGCGGCATCCAGCTCGAGGATGTCCGGCGGCTTGTTGTTCTGCATCTTCGTGGTCATGACGTTGTAGATGTCGTCCCAGCTCTGGGTCTCGAGCTTGACGTCGATGTTCGAGTTCTCCGCCTCGAAGTCCTTGACCAACTGCTCCCAGTACGGCTTGGTCTTGTCGCCGTAGATGGGCACCAGCAGCTCCAGGCTGACGTTCTCGCCATCGCCGCCGCTGCCGCTGCCCGAGTCACTGCCGCAGCCGGCGAGTCCGAGCGCTGCCGCGGTCGCCACCGCGACTGCCATTGTGACGCGCCTCAAGATGTCCTCCGTTTCCGCCTGGCCGGTCCGGTCCGCCTGGCTGGGTCGCCGCTCCGGACCGCTGTGGTCCCTTGGCCCGAAATGGCGATTGGTTTATACCACTTGTTCACCCGAACGCCGCCCATTGTCCTCAAGTGGTTACGAGCGGTACCGGGTCAGTGGAGTGTGCGGAGCGAGCACCGGACACTCCCGCAACATCTCCCGCACCCGGGCGACCACGTCGGCCGCGGTCCCGGTCGTCGTGAAGCCGGCCGCGAGCCGGTGCCCGCCACCGCCCATGCCGACCGCCACGACCCGCACGTCCACCGCGCTTTTCGCACGCAGCGAGCCCGACCACTCACCGGGCGCCATCTCCTTGATCACGAGCGCGACCTCGGCCTCACTCGTCGTGCGCAGGATGTCCACGACGGACTCGACCTCCTCGAGCCGCACACCCGCCATGTCGTCCAGGGTCACCGCGGTGTGCACGAGCCCGTGCCCGCCCGCCGCCGCCGGCTCCAGCTCGGCCCTGCCGAGGACCCGCGCCAGCATCGGCAGCCACGCGAACGGGTGCCCGTCCATCAGCTCTCGCGCGATGACCGTCGGCTCCGCACCGGCCTCGACCAGGCGGGCCGCGGTCCGGTGGGTGGCCGCGGTGGCGCGGCGGAAGGAACTGGTGTCGGTCATCAGCCCCGCGTACAGGCAGCGGGCGATGTCCTGGTCGAGCGGGACGCCCAGCTCGTCGACCAGCGCGAGGACCAGCACGGCCGTCGCCTCCGCGGTCTCGTCGACGACGTTGTGCGTGCCGAACCCGGTGTTGGACGCGTGGTGGTCGACGACGAGCACGTGTCCGCTCGTGCCGACCCGGTCCGCCAGCCAGCCGAGCCGGGCCGCGCTGCCGGTGTCGAGGGCGACCAGCAGCTCCGGCGCGGCGGGCACCTCGCTCGCCGGGACGACGAGCCCTGCGGTGTCGAGGCCGCGCAGCGATTCGGGCACCTCGGCGGGCGGCCCGAACGACACCCGCACGGTCGCACCCAGCTTCCGCAGCGCGAGGGCGAGCGCGAGTGCGCTGCCGAGCGCGTCCGCGTCCGGGTTGACATGCCCGAGCAGGGTCACGTCGGTCGCGGTCCTGAGCAGTTCCGCGGCCGCACGAAGATCGGCGGTCAGCACCCGCACAGCCTCACGCAACCGGGCGGTGCCGTCCAGTGGTACCCGGGTGGCCGCGACGGACAGCATTTTGACAGGTACCTGTCGATCTGGCAGTTTGTCTCGCGTGTCCGAACTCAGCCCCGGCGGGTGGGCGTTCTCCGAGTTGCTGGTCGAGGTGTTCCGCGTGAACGGGTTGCTGCTGGCCGCGGGCGACGCACTGACCCGGCCGGCCGGGCTGACGAGCGCGCGGTGGCAGGTGCTCGGCGTCGTCGACCACGGCCCGGCCACTGTCGCGCAGGTGGCGCGCACGATGGGTCTGACCAGGCAGTCCGTGCGGCAGACCGCCGACGCGCTGGCCAGGGACGGCATGGTCGCGTTCACCGACAACCCCGCCGACCGCAGGGCACGGCTCATGACCTTGACCGACACCGGCCGCACCGCGCTGCGGTACGTGGAGGAACAGCAGGCGGGCTGGGCGTCCGCCATCGCCGAGCGCATGCCGCACTCGGAACTGCGCGCGGCACTCGCGGTGCTGCGCGATCTCGGCGACCTGCTGGAGGACACACATGACCGGTGAGGTGACCGTCCCCCTGCTGCCGTGCGCGGCGGTGGACGACATGGTGGCGTTCTACGACACGCTCGGCTTCCGGCGCACCTCCGCCAGACGAAGCCGAACCCCTACGTCGTGGTGCGGCCGGGCGGCAACCAAGATCCTCGACGGCGCGC
The DNA here is from genome assembly GCF_014203735.1 of Actinophytocola algeriensis. Taxonomy (GTDB): domain Bacteria; phylum Actinomycetota; class Actinomycetes; order Mycobacteriales; family Pseudonocardiaceae; genus Actinophytocola; species Actinophytocola algeriensis. The sequence goes on from NZ_JACHJQ010000007.1 coordinate 341,797, forward strand.
TCGCCCGCGAACCGGACGCGCCGGAGCGGGTGGAGGCGCTCACCGACCTGCTACCCGGTGGCGACGCACGGGGACTCGGCCCCGAGCAGTAGCTCGCCCTCGTCGTTGTCCTTCAAGGACATCCGGAACCCGTCCGCCGTGTTCTCCACCCACACGTAGTGCCGGGCGGGCCGCAGGTCGCGCACGACCTCGAAGCCGTTGTCCTCCCACCAGCCGACCATCGTGTCGAAGTGCCGGTTCTCGTCGACGAGGCCACGGATCCAGTACGTGTTGCGGACGACCACGCGGCCGCGGGGCTCCCCCCGGCACGGGCCGGACGCGGCAGGCGCAGCCTCCTCCAGCTTGACGTCCGGCAGCGCCGTGGCGGCGCGGCGGACGTAGCTGTCCACCCGTTCGTACGCCTCCGACTCCGTCACCTCATCCGAGGTGGCGGGGCCGCCGCACCCCGCCAGCACCAGCGTGATGGCGAGGAGCGGGAACCACCTCAGGGCGCGCCGCACTGCCACAGCCACACCACCTTCGTCGGAGCACCGCGAATTCCAGAGTGGACGTTCCAGGTCCACCGCGGTGTGACGAGGATAGCGGTGCCGGGCTCGGATCGAGCCGCTAGTTCTGCCCGGCGAGTACCGCCACGTGCTGGCGGCCGCCGTCGACGTCGAGCGTGATGCCGTGCACGAACGCGGCGTCGTCGCTCGCGAGGTACACCGCCGCGCGGGCGATCGCCTCGGGATCACCCGGCGTACCGGCCGGGGTCCCGGCCATCATGCCGGCGGCCGGGTGGTCCTCCCCCAGCTCGTGGACGACGCCCGGCGAGATCGCGTTGACCCGCACGCCACGCGGCCCGTACTCCGCCGCCCACGTCCTGGTCATCGTCTCGACCGCGCCCTTGCTCGCCGAGTACGCGATCCCGCTCGGCACACCGAGCCGGGCGATCCACGAGCCGAGGTTGACGATCACCCCGCCACCCCGCTCGGCCATGGCGGGCGCGAGCGCGGCGACCAGGAAGACCGGCGCCTTCACGTTGACCGCGAACACCGCGTCGAACGCCTCCTCCCGCACCTGCTCGGTCCGTGCCGGGTCGATGAGGCCCGCGTTGTTGACCAGGATGTCGACGTGCCCGAGCACGCTGGTGGCCTCGGTGGCGAGCGCACGTGCGCCCTGCGCGGAACCGAGGTCGGCCGCGACGAAGTCGGCCTTCCCGCCCGCCGCCCTGATCTCGGCGACCACGGCGTCGCCACGTTCCTCGTCGCGGCCGGACACGAGCACGTGCGCACCCTCCGCCCCGAACGCGAGCGCGATCGCGCGGCCGATGTTGCTGGTGGAGCCGGTGACGAGTGCCGTCCTGCCGGTGAGACGCATGGCTTCGATCCCTTCTTGGACTGACCGGTCCAATCCTACGTTCGTCTGGACCGATCAGTCCAAGAGTTAGAGTGTGATCGTGCTGACGGCGAAGGGCGCGGCGACCCGCGAGCGGATCGTGCTGGGCGCGGCGGAGCTGATCCGCGGCCGCGGCCTGTCCGTCGGCCTCGACGACATCCGCGGCGCCACGTCGACGAGCAAGAGCCAGCTGTTCCACTACTTCCCGGACGGCAAGGCAGACCTGTTGCTGGCGGTGGCGCGGCACGAGGCCGCCCGCGTGCTCGGCGACCAGCAGCCGCACCTCGCCGACCTGACCACGTGGGAGAAGTGGCTGGCGTGGCGGGACCGGGTCATCGAGATCTACGACGGCCAGCGCGCGGGCTGCCCGCTCTCCGCGCTGGTGTCGCAACTGGCCACCCCGGGCGCCCGGGAGATCATCACGGAGCTGTACGAGCAGTGGCACCGGCACCTGGTGACCGGCATCGACGCACTGAAGGCCAACGGCGCCACCCCGGCCGGGTTGGACGAAAACCGTGCTGCCACAACGATTCTGACCGCCGTCACCGGCGGCGCGAACCTGCTCCAGGCGACCGGCGACATGACCTACCTGGAGACCGCGCTCACGGACGCGCTCGAGTCCCTCCGGAACTGAACGGCACCGGGCACTCGGGCCGGTCCGCGCACTCGACCAGGTCGTCGCACCCGGCGTCGAGCGCGGCACGCAACGAGTCGCGGACGATCGACAGGTCCGCGATCCGCGCCTCCACCTCGGCGAGCTTCGCCGTGGCACGGTCCGCCAGTCCGGTGTGGAGCTCGAGCAGTTCCGCCACCTCGTCCAGCGTGAACCCCAGCCGCTGCGCGGCCTTGATCACGCGCAGGACGGTCACCGCCTCCGGCCGGTACACGCGGTGCCCGCCGAGCGTCCGCTCCGGCTCGGCCAGCAGCCCGCGCCGCTCGTAGTAGCGCAGCGTCTCCGGGTTCACCCCGGCCGCACGCGCGACCTCCCCGCTCCGCAACCCGGTCACGGCGCCACTCCCGACACGGCCCGCGCGGCCAGCGCGTCGAGCACCTCGACGTGCTGCTCCCCCACCGACACCCCGAGCGTCAGCTCCCCCGCCGTCAGGGTCAGGGTGAACGTGAAGAACGAACAGCATCCGGTCTCCCGCGCGGCCAGCGCCGCCGCGGTACCCGCCACCTCAGGGGGAAGCGCGAACCGCAGCTCCCCCGGCGCGACCCGCTCCGCACTGGTCGCGGTCGCGAACAACGCGTCGAACTCGGCCACCCGCAGCGGCCGGTCCGCCGTCGGCAGCGTGCACGCCGACGGCACCCATTCCAGCTCCATGACTCCACGGTAAGCCCGTACCCGGGTACCGGATGCAAGCCTCAATCCTGGAACAGCGTCCGCGCCACGCCACGCGCCGCGGCGGTCAGGTCGTCGCCCAGGCGCGCGGGCAGCGCGCCGGCCTGCCACAGCGTCGCGAAGCCGTGCATCAGCGACCACGCCGCGACCTCGTTGTAGTCACCCGGTTTCCGCGCCGCGCCACGCGCGAGCACCGCCCCCGCCCGCGCGCGTGCCGCGGCCAGTGCCGGGTCGTCGCGGTGGTGGGTGTCGGGGCGGAACATCACCTCGAAGTGCGCCGGGTGCGCGACCGCGAACCGGACGTACGCGACGCCCACTTCCGCGAAGTCGTCCCCGGCCGCGGTCAGCGCCTCGGCCAGCAGGTCGAAACCCTCCTCGGCCAACGCGGTCAGCACGCCGGCCTTGTCACCGAAGTGGTGGACCGGCGCCGCGTGCGAGACTCCGGCCCTGCGGGCGACGTCGCGCAGGCTCAGGTTGGCCGACCCGACGGCCGTGATCGCGTCGACCGCGGCGCTCAGGATCGCGCGCCGCAGATCCCCGTGGTGGTACGGCATGCCGGCGATCTTACCGCCGACAAGATCAATCCTCTTCCTCGTCGTCCTCACGGGGTGCCCGGTACGGGTCCGGGTCACCGGCGGGCTTCGCGCCGTTGGCGAGCCGGGCCACCTCCGCGTCCGCGGCGGCCGCCCTGGCCAGCAGGTCCTCGATGTTCTTCGAGTCCTCCGGGATGGGGTCGGCGACGAACGTGAGCGTGGGGGTGAACCGGACGCCGGTGCCCGCGCCGACCATCGACCGCAGCACACCCTTCGCGGACTCCAGCGCGGCGGCCGCCCCCTGCATGTCCGGCGTCACGTCCAGCCTGTCGCCGAGCACGGTGTAGTACACCGTCGCGTCGTGCAGGTCCGCGGTCACCTTGGTGTCCGTGATCGTCACGCGGGCGAGCCGCGGGTCCTTCACCTCGTGCTCCAGCGCGGACGCGACGATCTGCGCGATCCGCTTCGCGAGCTTGCGGGCGCGTGGTGCGTCAGCCACGACGGTCTCCTTCTACTGTGCTTCGACGGAGCACGGATCAGTCCTCGGGACCCAGCCACCGGCGACGCGCCGACAGAAGGTCCAGCTCCGGCCGTCCCGCGACCAGCCGCTCACACTCGTCCAGCACGTCGTCCACGTGCGACGCGTCGGCGGCGACCACGGCGACACCGATCAGTGATCGCCGGTGCTTGTCCAGGTGCCCGGCCTCGGCGACGGTCACCTCGAACCGCTTGCGCAGTTCGGCGATGACCGGCCGCACGGCCGAACGCTTCTCCTTCAACGAGCGGATGTCGCCAAGCAGCACATCCAGCTCGAGAGCCCCCACATACAACGGAAATCCTTGAAACGAGTAGGTCCCGGCGCCGCCTCGGAGGGCGGCGCCGGGAACGTCGACTCAGTCGCGCGGCTTCTCGCGCAGCTCGTAGGTCTCGATGATGTCCTCGACCTTGAGATCGCCGTAGTTGCCGAGCGTCAGACCACACTCGAAGCCCTCGCGGACCTCGACGGCGTCGTCCTTGAAGCGGCGCAGCGAGCTGATCGGCAGGCCCTCCTGGACCACGACACCGTCGCGGAGCAGCCGGGCCTTGGCGTTGCGCCGGATCTCGCCGGAGAGCACCATGCAACCCGCGATCGTGCCGACCTTCGAGGACTTGAACACGTCGCGCACCTCGGCGCGGCCGAGCTCGACCTCTTCGTAGACCGGCTTGAGCATGCCCTTCAGGGCCTGCTCGATCTCGTCGATCGCCTGGTAGATGACCGAGTAGTACCGGACGTCGATGCCCTCGCGGTTGGCCTGCTCGGTGACCTTGCCCTCGGCGCGGACGTTGAACCCGAGGATGATCGCCTCGGACGCGATCGCCAGGTCCACGTTGGCCTTGGTGATGCCACCGACACCGCGGTCGATCACCCGCAGCTCGACCTCTTCACCCACGTCGAGCTGGGTGAGCGCGTCCTCGAGTGCCTCGACGGTACCCGAGTTGTCGCCCTTGATGATCAGGTTGAGCTGGCTGGTCTCCTTGAGCGCCGAGTCCAGGTCCTCGAGGCTGATCCGCTTGCGCCGCGAGGCGTTGGCCGCGTTGCGCATGCGGGCCGCTCGGCGCTCGGCGATCTGCCGTGCCGTGCGGTCCTCGTCGACCACCAGGAAGGTGTCACCCGCGCCGGGCACCGACGTGAAGCCGATGACCTGGACGGGCCGCGACGGGGTCGCCTCGGTGATGTCCTCGTTGAACTCGTCGACCATCCGGCGCACGCGACCGTAGGCGTCGCCCGCCACGATCGAGTCGCCGACGCGCAGCGTGCCGCGCTGGACCAGCACCGTGGCGACCGGGCCGCGACCGCGGTCCAGGTGCGCCTCGATGGCGACGCCCTGCGCCTCCATCTCCGGGTTGGCCCGCAGGTCGAGCGCCGCGTCCGCGGTGAGCACGACCGCCTCGAGCAGCCCGCCGATGTTGATGTTCTGCCGCGCGGAGATGTCGACGAACATCGTCTCGCCGCCGTACTCCTCGGCGACCAGCCCGTACTCGGTGAGCTGCTGGCGCACCTTCTGCGGGTTGGCACCTTCCTTGTCGATCTTGTTGACCGCGACCACGATCGGCAGGTCAGCGGCCTGCGCGTGGTTGATGGCCTCCACCGTCTGCGGCATGACGCCGTCGTCGGCGGCGACCACGATGATCGCGATGTCCGTCGAGTTCGCACCACGAGCACGCATGGCGGTGAACGCCTCGTGACCCGGGGTGTCGATGAAGGTGATCAGCCGCTCGTTGCCGTCGACGTCGACCGCGACCTGGTAGGCACCGATGTGCTGGGTGATGCCACCGGCCTCGCCCTCGTGCACGGTCGTCTTCCGGATGGTGTCCAGAAGTCGCGTCTTACCGTGGTCGACGTGACCCATGACGGTCACGACCGGCGGCCGCGCCTGCAGCTCCTCCTCGCCACCGGCGTTCTCGCCGTAGGAGATGTCGAAGGAGTCGAGCAGCTCGCGGTCCTCCTCCTCCGGGGAGACGACCTGCACCTTGTAGTTCATCTCGGTGCCGAGCAGCTCGAGCACGTCGTCGGAGACCGACTGCGTCGCGGTGACCATCTCACCGAGGTGGAACAGCACCTGCACCAGCGAGGCCGGGTTGGCGTTGATCTTCTCGGCGAAGTCGGTCAGCGAGGCACCACGCGGGAGACGGATCGACTCGCCGTTGCCCTTGGGGAGGCGAACACCGCCGACGCTGGGCGCCTGCATGTTCTCCATGTACTCCTGGCGCTTCTGCCGCTTCGACTTGCGGCCACGCCGGGACGGCCCACCGGGCCTGCCGAACGCACCCGCGGCGCCACCGCGACCGCCACCGGAGCCGGGACGGCCACCGCCGCCACCGCGGAAGCCACCGCCACCACCGGCCGGGGCACCGCCGCCGCCACCGGGACGGTAGCCACCGCCACCGCCGCCGCCGCCACCACCGGGACCGCCGCGGAAACCGCCGCCACCGCCACCGGGACCGCCACGTGCGCCACCGCCGCCACCGCCACCGGGACCGCCACGCGCGCCGCCACCAGGGCCGCCACGTGCGCCGCCACCGGGACCACCGCGGCCGCCACCGGCCGGACGAGCAGGCCGAGGGGGCATCATGCCCGGGTTGGGCCGGGGCGGCATCGAGCCGGGCGATGGCCGGTTGCCGCCACCCGCGGGTGCGCCGCCGCCACGCGGGCCGGGCGCCGGACGGTCGCCACCGGGACGAGCCGCACGATCGCCGCCGGGCGCGCCCTGACCAGTCGGCCGGGGGCCGGGAGTGGGACGAGCGGGCGGCGCGCCAGCGCCGACGCCGAACGGGTTGTTGCCAACGCGCGGCGCACGCGGGCCAGGCTTGGGCGACTGCCGCTTGGGCGGCACGACCTGGCCACCCTGGTTGTTGTCCCGGGCGGCCGCGGGCTGCTGGGCCTGCGGCTGCTGCTGCTGAACCGGCGGCTGCTGCTGGGCCGGTGCCGGAGCTGGGGCCGGCGCCTCAGCGGGGGCGGGCGTCGACGGCCGGGCCGGGCCGGGCCGCGGGCCTGGGCCCGCCGCCGGCTGCCTCGGTGCCTCGGTCGTCTCCACCTTCGCGGCGGCCGGCTGCGGGGCCGGCGGCCTCGGGCCTGGCTTCATCGCCGGCTTCGGAACGGTCTGCGCCACCGCTTCGGTGACCTCCGGCTCACTGGGACTCGCCGCGGGCTTCGGCTGCGCCGGGGCTGCTTGGGGTTGGGACCTGCGCGCGCCGTCGGACTTGGCGCCGCCTGCCTTGGGGTATGCGTCTCGCAGCCGCCGGGCCACCGGGGCCTCGACGGTCGACGACGCGCTCTTCACGAACTCTCCGAGCTCCTTGAGCTTCGAGAGGACGTCCTTGCTGGTTACACCGAGCTCCTTAGCGAGCTCGTGCACTCGGGCCTTGCCTGCCACTGCTCTCCTCGTCCGAGTGAGGCCGGCGGCACTTGACCCGCGCGACCTCGTCTATTGCCTGACGTTCATGGCTTCAGCTTCACGGCTGACTCATGACGGGTCGACCTGCTTTCGTTCGTCCAGCCCGGTCCGGGAAGATCCCGTGCCGGTCGTGCGGTGAACCAGTGCCTCCAGCTGGGCTCGGAGGCCTCCGGTGTCGGGCGGCTCCGGTACGCGTAACGCTCTCGCGAACGCGCGCCGCCGCTCGGCCTTGCTCAGGCAACCGAGATCGGGATGCACCCACGCCCCGCGACCCGGAAGTGATCTTCGCAGATCGAGAGCGAGTTCCCCATCCGAAATCACGACCCGGAGCAACTCACCGGACAACGCCCTGGTCCGGCAGCCGACACAAGTGCGCACCGGGCCAGAGGCCGGTGCTGACGCGTGCGAGGGCGCCGGTCCAGATCGTCGAACCACTGATGAGTCTATCCCGTCCGTGTCAGTCAGCCGAACCCGACGCCGGTGCGACCTGCCCCACGTCGCCGGAAGCCTCTTCCGGGTCGGCGGGAGCGGCGTCGCTCCGGATGTCGATTCGCCAGCCGGTCAGGCGGGCGGCGAGGCGGGCGTTCTGGCCCTCCTTGCCGATCGCCAGCGACAGCTGGAAGTCCGGCACGACGACTCGAGCGGTCTTCGCCCGTTCGTCGACCACGCGGACGGAGATCACCTTCGCAGGCGACAACGCGTTGCCGACGAAGGTGGCCGGATCGTCCGAGTGGTCGATGATGTCGATCTTCTCCCCGAGCAGCTCGCTCATCACGTTGCGCACCCGCGCCCCCATCGGGCCGATGCACGCGCCCTTGGCGTTGACGCCGGGGACCGTGGACCGGACCGCGATCTTGGAGCGGTGGCCGGCCTCGCGCGCGACCGCCGGGATCTCGACGGTGCCGTCGGCGATCTCCGGGACCTCGAGCGCGAACAGCCGCCGCACCAGGTTCGGGTGCGATCGGGACAACGTGATCTGGGGTCCCCGTGTTCCCCGGCTCACCCCGAGCACGTAGCACTTGATGCGCGTGCCGTGCTCGTAGCGCTCGCCGGGCACCTGCTCGACCGAGGGCAGGACGCCCTCGGTGTCGCCGACCTGGACCACGACCATGCCGCGGGAGTTGGCGCGCGCGTCGCGCTGCACCACACCGGCGACGATCTCGCCCTCCTTGGCGGAGAACTCGCCGAAGGTCTTCTCGTTCTCGGCGTCCCGCAGGCGCTGCAGGATGACCTGGCGCGCGGTCGTGGCGGCGATCCGGCCGAAGCCCTCCGGCGTGTCGTCCCACTCGTTGAGCAGCTCGCCGTCCTGGCCGAACTCGGACGCGAGCACGCGGACCACGCCGGTGCGCCGGTCGATGTCGATGCGCGCGTGCGCCTGGTGGCCCTCGGTGTGCTTGTACGCGGTGAGCAGCGCCGTCTCGATCGCCTCGATCACCGTGTCGAAGGGGATGTCCTTGTCACGTTCGATGGCACGCAGTGCCGCGATGTCGACATTCACCTCGACCCCTCCTCTTCGTGTGTCAGTTGGGCGATCTCCGCCGCGGGTGGCTCTTTGAACTCCACCTCGATGACGGCGTGTTCGATGTCTGTGTAGGCCACGCGGCGCAACTGCCCCTCGACCAGCAGCTCGACGTCGTCGTCGCCCGCGTCGCCGACGCGGGCGAGGAACTTGGCTGCCGCGTCGCCACCGGCCTGCGTGACCGAGACCTTCCGCAGCCGCGCGCGGCGCCAGTGCCTCGGCTTGGTCAGCGGCCGGTCCAGGCCGGGCGAGGTGACCTCGAGCGTGTAGGCGGCGGCAAGGACGTCGTCGCGCGAGTCCAGCGCCTCCGACACCGCTCTCGACACCACGGCTACCTCGTCGAGGCCGATTCCGTCATCACCGTCGACGACGACCTTCACGATCTGCTTGCGGCCGGCCTGCTGGACGACCAGCTCCTCGAGTTCGAAACCGGCCTGTGCCACGGCGTCCGCGACGATTGGCTCCAGCTCCTCGCCGGCGCCGCCTGCGCGTTGTCGCTGACCTGGCACGTGCCGCTCCCTGCTGTTGTGGACGTTCACCTTGCGTGGTTGCCAAGCGTATCTCGTCTGCCCTGACGCCCTGGCCCCGAGCAGGCATGGTGCGTCCGACCGGGTGGCGGAGCGGCCTGGCAGTATGACCGCCTGTGATGGTCACCCGTCGAGCGGCACTGCGTCTTGGCCTACAGGTCGGCACAGTGGCCGCCCTGGTACCGGTGGTGGCGGCGTGCACGGAGGAGCCGTCCGCCCCGCCACCTCCCGATCCGCTCGCCGAGCTCGCCGCGAAGGCCCGTGCCGACGCCGCACTGGCCACCGCCATCGCGACCGCGCAGCCCGCGCTCGCCACCGCCGCGACGGAGATCGCCACGGCGCGGACCGAGCACGCGACCGCGCTGCAGGCCGAGGTGGACCGCGAACGACCGCCCGTGTCGTCCTCCTCGACGCGGCCGCCCGCCACGCCGGACGTCCCCGCGGACGGGGTCGCCGCGCTCGTCGACGCCCTCACGACGGCGGAGAAGCAGGCCGCCGACCTGGTCGCCTCCGTGCCGCGCTACCGGGCCGGGCTGCTCGGGTCGGTCGCCGCGGGCTGCGCGAGCCTCCGGGTGGTGCTCACATGACCTCTCCCACGCCACCGCCGTCGCAGGGCCCTTCTTCGCTGCCGGACGACGCCGCACAGGCCACGCAGGACGCACTGGGTGCCGAGCACGCGGCCCTGTGGGTGTACGGGCTGGTGAGCGCGTTCCTGCCCGCCGACTACGGCAACGCGCTGCAGGAGGGCTCGAACGCGCACCGGGCGCGCCGGGACGCGACCGAGCTGCTGCTGAGCGGTGCCGGGCAGAGCCCGCGTTCCGCGGAGGCCGCGTACGTGCTGCCGCAGGAGGTGGCCGACGAGCCGTCCGCGCTCGCCGTGCTGGTCGTGGTGGAGACGGACGTGACGGTCGCGTGGCGCGCGGTGCTGGAGCGCACGGACGACAAGACGCTGCGCGCGGCCGCGCTGGGCGGTCTCACGGACGCGGCCGTGCGGGCCACGCGGTGGCGGCGCGCCGCGGGTCAGACGCCCGCGACGCCGCCGCTGCCGGGCACGCCCGGCTGAGGCTCAGCCCGACTTCGTGTCGACCTGCTGCGCGAGCAGCAGCGCGTCCTCGCAGACGGGGTCGAGGATGTTCTTCTCGTCCTTCTTCTGGTCCCCTTCGGTCTCGCTCTGGTCCTTGGGGTCCAGGTCGGCCTCGACGATGACGACCTCGTTGCCGTTCTGCTTGGCCGCGTAGCCGCCGCCCGCGCTCAGCCGGTCCATGCCCTCGATCGTGACGCCGCGGTCCCGCACGACGTCGTTGACGTTGCCGGAGCCGTCCTCGTCCGTGAGCGCGCGCAGTTCCGCGGCCTTCTCGTCGTCGGGCATGGTGACCACCGAGACCGACGCGTAGACGGTGCGCCCGTCGACCTCCGTGACGAACAGCTGCTGGGACAGGTGGTCGCACGGGGTGGACTGCAGGTGCTCACGGATGCGGCCGTACGCGTGCTCCGCGCAGTTCTCGTCGGTGGCGGGCGAGGTCATGTCCGGGTGCGGCGTGAAGGCGTACCTGCCCTCGGCCTTCTGCTCGGTGCCGCCCTGGTCACCCGCGGTGTTCTCCTGTTTGCCGTCGTCGATGACGTAGTACCAGACCACACCGGAGATGACCGCGACCCCGACGAGGCCCAGGATCCGCAACCCCCACTGCATGGCGGGGTTCCCCTTCGGCCGGGGTGGTTCGTCCTGGCGGAACTGGATCGGGGGTGGGCGATCCGGTGCCCTCTGCGGGCCGTTTGCGGGCCACTGCGGTTGCCCGGGGCGGTAAGGAGCCGACACGGGAGGCACCGTAACCGGACATACGTTGGTTAACCAGGGCGAGGTCCCATACCGGTCCTCGTCAGGGTCTGGTAGCCAGCGCCCCGAGCACCCGGTCGACGTCGTCCTCGGTGTTGTACAGGTGGAACGACAGCCGCGTCCTGCCCGCCCGTACGCTGCTCACCACCTCCGCGGCGGCCAGGCGTTCCCGCTGGTCAGCGGTGAGTTCGAGGGAGATGATCGCCGAGCCCGCCGGTTCGTGCCCCAGCTCGGTGAGCACCTTGTCGGCGAGCCGGACGCAGTGGTCCCGGACCTGTGCGAGGTCGAGCGCGGCCAGCCACTCGGTGGAGACGGCGGCACCCAGTTGCGAGAACCAGACCGGGGACAGGTCGAGCCGTCTGGCGGTGTCGGCGAGGCGCAGCGGCAAACCGTAGACGCCGTCCCAGGGGTCGGCGGCGGCGTACCAGTTGGCGACGTGCGGTGTCACCGGCCGGGCGTCCGGGTGGACGGCGAGCCAGGCCGCGCCGCGGGGCGCGAACAGCCACTTGTAGCTGCCGCCGACCACGTAGTCGGCCCAGGCCAGGTCCAGCGGCAGCCAGCCGACGGCCTGCGTGGCGTCGAGGAGTACCGGTGTGCCGGTGGCCGCCAGCGCGTCGAGGTCGGCGAGCACCCCGTCGGCGGACTGCACCACGCTCACGGCGACGAGGTCCGCGTCGGCGGCGGCCTCGGCGAGCCGCGCGTGCGGCACCTCGGTGACGGTGACACCCCGCTTCTCCTGCGCGGCGAACGGGAAGGTGACGCTGGTGAACTCGCTCCCCACGGTCACCACGCGGGTCCCGTCCGGCACGCTCGCGGCGACGAGGCCGACCAGCTGCGAGACGCTCGCCCCGCTCGCCACGTGCTCCGGTGCGACGCCGGTGAGCCGGGCCCAGTTCACCCGCGCTGCCGTGACGTACCGGTCGTACTGCGGCGGCCGCGCGGCACCCGTGCGCCAACCCGTGATCGCCTCGGCCACCGCGTCGGCGACCGCCGCCGACGGGATACCGATGCTCGCCGTGTTCAGGTACCCGGTCGGCACGTCGAAGCGCGCCTCGAAAACCTCTCGCACACGCTCGAACCTACCCGCGAGGATGCGCGCGTGATCACACCGTCACCGACGTCCACGCATCGGAGTGGCTCCTCGAGATCGAGGCGATCGCCGTGAGCTAATGGCGGCATGGAGACCACCGAGATCGAGGTGCGGACCGGCGGCCACGAGGTCGTGCGCGACCTCACCGGGGACTGCGAGGAGTTCCTGTCGTCCGTCGGCGCGGCGGACGGGTTGCTGAACGTGTGGGTGCCGCACGCCACCGCGGGCATCGCGGTCATCGAGACCGGCGCGGGCAGCGACGACGACCTGCTGGCCGCGCTGCACGACCTGCTCCCAGCCGACGACCGCTGGCGGCACAAGCACGGCTCGAAAGGCCACGGGCGGGACCACGTGCTCCCCGCACTGGTCCCGCCCTCGACCACCGTCCCCGTCGTCGGCGGCCGGCTCGCGCTCGGCACCTGGCAGTCGATCTGCCTGGTCGACACGAACGTCGACAACCACACGCGGAAGGTGCGGCTCAGCTACCTGAGCTGACCAGCTCCCGCGACTGTGCCGGCGCCTCCGCCTGCTGCCGCCGCCCCGGCCAGACCATCACCACGAGCCCGACGACCGCCATCGACGCGAGGACGAGCATCCCGGTCCGCACGTCCGGCGCGTCCGGCGTGCCCTGCAGGAGGCTGCGGAGGCCTTCGGTGGAGAAGCGGAACGGCGTCCACGACCACAGCAGCGTGCGGTAGGCCGGGTCGAGCATCTCGGGCACGGCCCCCGCGACCGCCGGGGCGAGCAGGTACATCGGGCCGAGGATCGCGGCGGCACGCAGGTGGAGCAGGCGCAGCAGGGCCCCCTGGACCGACGCGAACGCGACAGCGGTGAGCAGCAGGAAGCCGAGTACGTCCCAGCCGAGGGTCAGCGAGGAGTCCCAGAGCTTCAGCAGCCCGGCGACCGCACCGGTGGCGAGCACGCTGACGGACAGGACGAGTGTGAGCCGTGCCCCTGCCCTGGTGCGTACTCCCGGCTTGACGACGAGCAGCCCGAACGCCATGGCCGCGACCAGGCCACCGATCCACAGGAGCGCGCTGGCGGCCAGCGGCGCGGTCCGGCCCGCGGTGCTTACGGCGTGCAGCGTCTCCACCTTGGGCGGCGCCACCTGCACGTTCTGCTGGGCGAGCGCACCCGCGAGCCCCTGCGCGGCGCCGGTGAGCACCTGCTGGGCGACCTGCGTGCCCTGCGGGTTCACGGCCCCGGACGTGACGATCGTGAGCGCGGGACCGGCGTTCAGCTCGAGGATCCCGTAGATCTCCTTGTCGGCGAGGAGGTCCCTCGCCCGGGCCGGATCGGTGACCTGCCATTCGACGGCGTCCCCGCCCTGACCTGCGATCCGCTCGGCGGCCGCACCGAGCTGGGGCGGCGCGTCCCGCGGTACGGCGACCGCCAGTGGCAGGTGGTCGGGCGCGACGGTCGCCTGCGCGCCGAAGGTCAGGAACCCGAGCACCGTGGCGACGACCGCCCCCACGAGCCCCAGCCCCACCGCGACCGTGGTCGGGTTGCGCATTTTCTACCCCTCGATTCATCGTGCGTTGAATTTGGTGCCGACGGTACGCCTGTCCCGCAACGTGGGTCAACTGCCGTTGAATTGCAGGGTCTGTCGGTGGTCCGTGTCACGATGGCCGGGTGAGAACGCTCGTGCTGTGGGACATCGACCTGACCCTCGTCGACTACTCGGGCGTCGGGAGGCGCTGGTACGCGGACGCGCTGGCCGAGGTGGCCGGGGTGCCGATCACGCACCTGCCGTCGTTCCCCGGCCGGACCGAACGGTCACTGGCCCGTGAGTTCCTGACCGCACACGGGTTCGAGCACTCGGACGAACGGGTGGAACGGTTCTTCGCGGCACTCACGGCGCTGGCGGAGCAGGACCGACCTTCGCTGCCCAGCCTGGGCCGTGCGCTGGCGGGCGCGCAGGAGATCCTCTCGGAACTGTCGACGCGCTCGCATGTGGTGCAGTCGCTGGTGACGGGCAACCTGCCGGTACTGGCCGGCTACAAGCTGGAAGCGTTCGGCCTGCACCACCACATCGACTTCGAGATCGGCGGCTACGGCTCACTGTCCGAACACCGCCACGACCTGGTCGAGGCCGCCATCGCACAGGCGAAGTCCAAACACAGCACCGATTTCGAGTCGGTGGTCGTCATCGGCGACACGCCCCACGACGTCGCGGCGGGCCTCCACCACGGCACGACGACCGTTGGCGTGGCCACTGGCCGGTACACAGTGGAGGAACTGTCGGAGTCGGGCGCCCATGTGACGCTTCGGGACCTGTCGGACACCTCAGCGGTGGCGAAAGTCCTACTGGCGTAAGGCTTCTGACGAACGCCGGCACAGGCGGTCAAGCGAAAGGGCCGCCGGGCGAACAACACCCGGCGGCCCTTTCGACACTCCGTCAGCCGCGCACCAGTTCGGTCAGATGCGCCACCACGTCACCGACCGCGACCTCGGTCCGCTCCCCCGACCGCCGGTCCTTGACCTCGACGACCCCGTTGGCGAGCCCGCGCCCGACCACCACGATCGTCGGCACCCCGATCAGGTCCGCGTCCGCGAACTTCACCCCGGGCATCGCCGTCCGGTCGTCCAGCAGCACGGTCAGACCCGCCGCGTCGAGATCGGCCGCGACCTGCTCGCCGCCCGCGCGGATCTCGTCGGTCTTGCCCGCGATCACCACGTGCACGTCGGCGGGACCGATGCCGCGCGGCCAGATCAGCCCGTGGTCGTCGTAGGACTGCTCGGCGATCGCCGCCACGAGACGCGACACCCCGATGCCGTAGGAACCCATGGTGATCCGGATCGGCTTGCTGTCCGCGCCGAGCGCGTCGAGCGAGAACGCGTCGGCGTACTTGCGGCCCAGCTGGAAGATGTGCCCGATCTCGATGCCGCGCGCGGCGACCAGCGTGCCCTTGCCGTCCGGCGAGGCGTCGCCCTCGCGGACCTCGGCGGCCTCGATCGTCCCGTCCGGCGTGAAGTCGCGTCCGCACACCAGGTCCACCACGTGGTGGTCGGCCTTGTCAGCACCCGTCACCCACGCGGTGCCGGTGACGACGCGAGGATCGACGAGGTAGGTGACCCCGTTGTCCTGCAGCGCCTTCGGCCCGATGTACCCCTTCACCAGGAAGGAGTGCGCGGCGAAGTCGGCCTCCTCGAGGATCGCCACCTCGCGGGGCTCCAGCGCGGCCTCGATGCGCTTCATGTCGACCTCGCGGTCACCCGGCAGCCCGACGGCCAGCAGCTCCCACTTGTCCGCACCGGGCGCACGCGTCTTGAGCAGCACGTTCTTCAGCGTGTCCGCGGCGGTGAACTCCCGGCCGAGGTCCGCCTTGTTGAGGAACGTGACCAGCGTCTCGATCGTCGGCGTGCCGGGCGTGTGGTGCACCTGTGCGGCCGGCTTGCCGTCGACCGGCTGCGCGGCGGGCACGGGCGTCACCACGGCCTCGACGTTGGCCGCGTAACCGGACTCCGTGCTGCGCACGAACGTGTCCTCACCGGTCTCCGCCTCGGCGAGGAACTCCTCGGACGCGGACCCGCCCATCGCGCCGGACGTGGCCGACACGATCACGTACTTCAGGCCGAGGCGGTCGAAGATCTTGATGTACGCGTCGCGGTGCTTCTGGTACGAGTCCGCCAATCCGTCATCGGACAGGTCGAACGAGTACGAGTCCTTCATGAGGAACTCGCGGCCGCGCAGGATGCCCGCACGGGGCCGCGCCTCGTCCCGGTACTTCGTCTGGATCTGGTAGAGCACGACCGGGTAGTCCTTGTACGAGGTGTACTCACCCTTCACGGTGAGTGTGAACAGCTCCTCGTGCGTCGGCCCGAGCAGGTAGTCGGCGTTCTTGCGGTCCTTGAGGCGGAAGATGTTGTCCCCGTACTCGGTCCAGCGGCCGGTCGCCTCGTAGGGCTCGCGGGGCAGCAGCGCGGGGAACTGGATCTCCTGCCCGCCCATCGCGTCCATCTCCTCGCGGACGACGCGCTCGATGTTCCGCAGCACCTTCAGGCCGAGCGGCAGCCAGGAGAAGCCGCCCGGTGCCACCCGGCGGACGTACCCGGCGCGCACCAGCAGCCTGTGGCTGGGCACCTCGGCGTCCGCCGGATCCTCACGCAGCGTGCGCAGGAACAGCGACGACATCCTGGTGATCACGGCAATTCTCCTTGTACGGGAAACGTGCGGCAAAGGGTAGTGAACGACCCCCTGCCAGCGCAGGCGGGTTATGCGAGCCGCTCACCGGTCGCCGGCCGCACGAGCCGGTCCTCGGTCACGATCGCGGTGACGAGGTCGGCCGGGGTGACGTCGAACGCGAGGTTCAGCGTCGGGGTGTCCGGCAGGCCACCCAGTATCTCCCGGCCGTCGCGCACCTCGATCTCGACGTCCGCGCCGGACGCGAGCGCCGGGTCGACGGTCGACTCCGGAGCCGCCACGAGGAACGGCACACCGGCCCGTGCGGCGGCCAGGGCCAGCGGGTACGTGCCGATCTTGTTGACCACGTCGCCGTTCGCGGTGATGCGGTCCGCGCCGACCACCACGGCCTGCGCGAGTCCCCTGGCCAGCACGGTCGCGCCCGCCGAGTCGACGACCAGCGTGTGGGCGACGCCCATGTCGGCCAGCTCCCACGCGGTGAGCCGCGCCCCCTGCAGGAGCGGGCGGGTCTCGTCGACGTAGACGTGGCGCAGCAGGCCGCGCAGGTGCAGCGACCGGACGACGCCGAGCGCGGTGCCCCACTCGACACACGCGAGCGCGCCCGCGTTGCAGTGCGTCTGGATCGCGATGGGCCCGTCGACCTGGGCGGTCAGCCAGTCCGCGGCCCGCTCGCTCAGCGCGCGGTTGCGTGCGGCGTCGGATTCGAGGATCTCCAGGGCGGCCGTGAGCACGGCGTCCCGGCCGTCCGGCAGCGCCGCCAGGGCCTGGTCGACGCCCCAGGCGAGGTTCACGGCCGTCGGCCGCGCGGCCCGGAGGGCGGCGATGTCGCGGTCCAGGTGGGCGGGCTCGCCGAGGACCGCCATGGCCGTGCCCAGCGCGCCCGCTACTCCGAGTGCCGGAGCTCCCCGAATGGCGAGTCGCTGGATGGCGTCGACGAGCCGTTCGACGGTGAAGATCTCCAGGACGACGACCTCGCTCGGTAGTTTCGTCTGGTCGATCGCCACGATGTGGTGATCCTGCCAATCAATGGTCCGCACGAGCCCCATTTTTGTCGGTGGTCGCCCGTAGCGTGCGCCGCATGAACCTCAACCTCGGCGGCATCACCATCGACAGCTCGAATCCGCGCACGCTGGCGGAATTCTGGACGCAGGCTCTGGGCCTGCAGATCGCGTTCGACGCGGACGGTGAGTTCCTGCAGCTCACCTCCTCTGCCAACCCGCAGCAGCCGTACCTCGGGTTGCAGAAGGTGGCGGAGCAGCGCGCGGGCAAGAACCGCGTACACCTCGACTTCGCGACGGACGACAGAGAAGGCGAGCTCAAGCGCCTGGAGTCCCTCGGCGCGACGGTCGGCGCGACACACGAGATGCCCGGCCTCACGTGGACGGTCTTACAGGACCCCGAAGGCAACGAGTTCTGCGTGGGCTCGGCGCACAGCTGAGTTAATCGGTTGCGACACGGCAGCGGGCTCTGAGAAACTGCGTGCCGTCGTTGAAGCACGCCGGTCGGTGACCGGCGGACATGAGGGAGGTGCCGGATGGCCAACAAGGTCGCCTGGACGTGGCACGCCCTCGTCCGCCCGTCCCACTGAGAGTCGTCGCAACGCGCCTTGGTGGGGCGCTCACATCCTTTCTCTGAGGAGTACCCACCAGTGCGCATGCACGATTTCGAAGACTTCCTGGACGACGAGACCCATTACGAGGAACGCCGCTCCCGCCCACGCAGGCAGAAGCGCGACGACGCCGATTCCGATCCCGTACAGACCCGCGCCGGCCGGCTGACGGAAGAAGAACGCATCCGGCTGGCCGCGGTACGCGACAGCGCACAGACCGGCCCGCCGCTGCCCGATGGCGCCGACCGCTGGTCCACGTGGGACGACGCCGAACAAGGCCCGCGCCCGAGGCCGAGCTGGGTGGTGACCGAACTGGCAGCGGCCGACAGCGAGTTGGGAGTACTGAAGACGGGCAAGGAAGCAGACGTCTACCTGATCCAACGGGCGGTGCCGGACACCTCCCGTGGCTGCATCATGGCCGCGAAACGCTACCGCTCGAACGAACACCGGATGTTCCACCGCGACGCTGGCTATCTGGAAGGCCGCAGAATGCGCCGCAGCCGAGAGATGCGCGCAATGGCCAACAGGACGGCCTTCGGCCGCAACCTGATCGCGGAACGGTGGGCGGTGGCGGAGTTCGCGGCGCTGTCGCGGCTGTGGTCGATAGGCGCCCCGGTCCCGTACCCGGTGCAACGCAGCGGCACGGAGCTGCTGATGGAGTACCTGGGCGACGACGACGGCACCGCCGCTCCCCGCCTGGCGGAGCTGCGGCCCACGGGCGAGGAGCTGGAAGCGCTGTGGCACCAACTGACTGACGTCCTGTCCCTACTGGCAAGCGAGGGCGTGACCCACGGCGACCTGTCGGCCTACAACATCCTGGTCCACGAGGACAGGCTCATGTTGATCGACCTGCCACAGATCGTCGACCTCGTCGCCAACCCAAGGGGCCTGGAGTTCCTGACAAGGGACGTGGCGAACGTGGCGAACTGGTTCATGTCCAAGGGTCTGCCGGAAGACAAGGCAAACCCGGCAGCACTGACAGAACACCTGATAGAGACGGCAGGCCTGGACTGAAGCCCACCCCGGGGGAAGGGCCCCCGCCGGCCGACACCCAGTCGGCCGGCGGGGCAACCCAACACGCCCACGCCCGCTTCGTTGTCCAATCCCGCATCTCTTTCGTCACACGTTCCGCGCAGCACCTCGACTTGTGCGCGCCTTGTCCCTCGCTCGCATGTCGCTCGCCACGTTCGTCCCCCGGCTCGCCGGCTTTCACCCGATCGGCGCGTCGACCCTGTCTCCCCTCGGCCACCGCGGCTCGCCCCGTCCTCGCCACGACACACGGGCCCGGCCGAGGTCCTGTGTCGAACGTCATGATGTGGCTCCCGATCCGCCGCGGGGGAATCAAACCGGTGGTCCGGCGGTTCCTCCAGGAGACGGGCGCCCAGGCCCCATGGCCCGTCCTGGCAGGTGGCATGTCGTGCCGCGCGCCGTGAGACGACGGGGTCGAGTAAGATGAAGATCGCACCGCGAGCGGACCCTGTGCCGCTCCCCAGCCCGGCGGAGATGCGCCGGTTCGGCAAGCGGTGACCACCACGCACTTCGGCGCAACGTGCGCCGGGCTCGTCCGTGCCCCTGGACACCAGGGTTCTCCGAGACGCGCCAAGTCCCGAGAGGACCTTTGTGACGACCATGCACAACCGGTCGGCATCCGCCGGCCACCGCTCACGCAAGCCCCGCAGCCGAGTGAGCACGCCCCGTCCGCGTGTCGACATGCACACGTCGGCACTGGACGAGATCCCCACCAGCACCATCCCCGACATCGACACGTTCGACGAGCTGGGACTGCCCGCCAGACTGTCCACGGAACTGGAGCGTGCCGGCATCACCAAGCCGTTCCCGATCCAGGTCGCGACGCTGCCCGACGCCCTTGCCGGCCGTGACGTCCTGGGCCGTGCCCAGACCGGCTCCGGCAAGACGCTCGCGTTCGGGCTCGCACTCCTGTCCCGTCTCGAAGGCGGCAAGGCCCGCCCGAAGCACCCGCGCGCGATCGTCCTCGTGCCGACGCGTGAGCTCGCGATGCAGGTCAGCGACTCGCTGGCGCCGCTCGCGAAGGCGCTCGGCCTGTGGTGCCGCACGGTTGTCGGCGGCATGTCGTTCCCGAAGCAGTCGGACGCGCTCCGTCGCGGCGTCGACCTGCTGATCGCCACCCCCGGCAGGCTGTCCGACCACGTCCGCCAGGGCACCTGCGTCCTGGACGAGGTCGCGTTCACCGCGATCGACGAGGCCGACCAGATGGCCGACATGGGCTTCCTGCCGCAGGTCCGCGCGATCCTCGACCTGACGCCCAAGGGTCAGCGGATGCTGTTCTCGGCGACGTTGGACGGTGACGTCCAGCAGCTCGTCTCCCGCTACCTCACCGACCCGGTGACGCACTCGGTGCAGTCGGCGAAGGCCAGCGTGACCACCATGGACCACCATGTGCTGCTGGTGTCCAAGGAGGACAAGCCCGCCGTGGTCGCGGAGATGGCCGCCCGTGAGGGCCGCACCATCATGTTCCTGCGCACCAAGCACCACGTGGACCGCCTGACCGCGAAGCTGCGCTCCATGGGCGTCCGCGCAGGCGCACTGCACGGCGGCAAGACCCAGGGTGCCCGCAACCGGGTCCTCGGGGACTTCAAGGAAGGCTCCCTTCCGGTCCTGGTCGCGACGGACGTGGCGGCCCGCGGCATCCACGTCGACGGCGTGAGCCTCGTCGTGCACGTCGACCCGCCCGCCGACTCGAAGGCGTACCTGCACCGCGCGGGCCGCACCGCGCGAGCGGGCGAGTCGGGCACGGTCGTCACGGTGGTGACGCACCAGGAGCGCCGCACGGTGTCCCGCATGACCGAGCAGGCAGGCGTCCGCCCGACGAGCACGAAGGTCACCCCGGGCGACGACGACCTGGTCCGCATCACGGGCGCCCGCGTCCCGAGCGGCGAGCCGATCGTCGAGCAGGAGCAGTCGAAGCGTCCGCCGCGTGCACGCAGCGCAGGCGGCGGCGGCTACCGCGGGCAGGGCAACCGCAACCGCGACCGCTTCAACCCGCGCCGCGGCCGCTCGGAACGCAGCCGCGACCGCTGATTTTTCGTACGATGTCGGCCCCCGGCTTTCCAGCCGGGGGCCGACGCGTTTCCGGGCCGTGGCCTCCGGCCCCCTCGAACCACGCTACCGGCCACCACCGACAGAAACGGACGTCGGCGAACGAGGCTGTGGACAACCCAGCTCTTCTGACCGAACCACTGGCAGCACGACACGCCTCACCGCAGAAACCCCTTGACGACGCGCCATCACCAAAGTTGGACGGCGGGCATGGCTGCGAACAACCTCCGCAGGGCCCCGGCGAGCGGGCACGACTGCCCAGGACGGAACGGCTGGCGACGCGCGGCCGCCGATGCCCAGTCTCCATCGGGTTGCGCCGCAGGCAATGCAGTCGAGCGCGGGATAGGGGCAATCGCCTGGTTTCCAACGCTTCGAGCCACGCCCGTCTCGCGCGCCGGACAATCCGGGCAATCAGCCCCGTGATCGGACGCCTCGGACAACCGGACCGCCAGCCCGTGGCTGGCCTCCGGCCCCCCGGATCCACATTACCTTGTGGGGGCGACAAGTTCGGGTGTTCGTCCGGCCGCTGTGGACAACCTCGTTGGCTGTGGACAACTTCCCGGGAATGTCGGTCCTCGTTGCTACGCAGGGAGTCGGGGGCCGGAGGCCGTCCTCAGTCCGCCAGCGCGGTCACCGGGCCGATCACCACGATCGCCGGTGGGCGGATCGCTTGTGCCGCAACCTCGTCCGCCAACTTGTCCAAAGTGGACCTCACGACCCGCTGGTTCGCCGTCGTCCCTTCCTGGATCACCGCTGCCGGGGTGTCCGCGGCCCGGCCGCCGTCCAGCAGGGCCTTGGTGATCGGGGCTATGCGTTCCACCGCCATCAGCAGCACCAGCGTTCCCCGCAGCGCGGCCAGTGCGGGCCAGTCCACCAACGACGTCGGGTGGCCCGGTGGGACGTGGCCTGACACCACCACCACTTCGTGCGCCACTCCCCGATGGGTCACCGGCACTCCGGCCACCGCGGGCACGCCGAACGCCGACGTCACGCCCGGTACCACCGTGACAGGGACATCCGCCGCGGCGCAGGCCAGCAGCTCCTCGAAACCGCGGCCGAAGACATAAGGGTCGCCGCCCTTCAGGCGGACCACGAAACGGCCTGCGCGGGCGTGGGTGATCAGCAGGTCGTTGATCGCTTCCTGGGAGGCGGCCCGGCCGTACGGGAGCTTCGCCGCGTCGATCACCGTCACCGACGGGTCCAGCTCCTCCAGCAGCGCGGCCGGAGCCAGGTGGTCGGCCACCACCACCTCGGCGAGCCCCAGGAGGCGACGGCCGCGGACGGTGATCAGGTCCGGGTCGCCAGGGCCGCCGCCGACCAGGGCGACACCCTGCGGGCGCGTGCCTTCCACGTGGACCGCGCCCGCCCGCAACGCCGACAGGAGGCCGTCGCGGACCGTGGCCGAGCGGCGGAACGCACCGCCGGCGAGAACGCCCACGAGCAGACCGTCGTGGTTGCCGGTCGCGGGAGTGACGGCGGTGCCCGCGGCGCCGTCGTCGGCTCGGACACAGAACACGCGCCGCCGTTCGGCTTCGGCCGACACCGACTCGTTCACCGGCTTGGAGGACGTGCAGCACAGCACGTACCAGGCGTCCGCCAGGTCGCCGTCCGCGTAGGGACGTTCGTGCCAGGTCACCGCACCGGACGTGGCCATGGCCTCGACCGACGGCGTGACCGACGGGGAGATCACCTCCACCCGCGCCCCCGACGACACCAGCCTCGGCAGCCTGCGCTGCGCCACCGTCCCCCCACCGACGACGACCACGCGGCGGCCTGCCAGGTCCAGTCCGGCCAGGTAGTGCGACTCACTCATGGCCGACAGCATGCCCCACGCACGTCGGTATCGTCGGGTCATGGTCGCCACACCCTCGACGATGGCCCCGCTCGGCAGCGCCGCCCCGGCGTTCGCCCTGGCCGAGCCGGACGGCACCACCTGGACCTTCGACGGGATCGCCGGGCCGCGCGGCACGTTGGTCGCGTTCGTCTGCAACCACTGCCCGTACGTGAAACACATCGCTCCCCACCTCGGCGCGCTCGCGGCGCGGTGGCGGCAGCGCGGGCTCGGCGTGATCGGGATCAACCCCAACCCGGACCACCCCGACGAGACGCCCGAGCAGATGGCCGTCAACGCCACGGCCTGGCGGTGGACGTTCCCGTACGTCTCGGACACCGAGCAGTCGGCCGCTGGGGACTACCGTGCCGCCTGCACGCCGGACTTCTTCCTCTACGACGGGGCGAACCGACTCGTCTACCGGGGGCGGTTCGACGCGGCGCGGCCCGGCAACGGGGTACCGGTGACCGGTGACGAGCTGGGTGCGGCCGTCGACTCGGTGCTCGCCGGCGAGGAGATCGAGGTCGGGCAGCTGCCGAGCATCGGGTGCTCCATCAAATGGAAGGACCGCCCCTGACACGCAGGAGCGGTCCTTCCGAACGAGAAGACGAACCTCAGCCGATCTGCCCGGACAGCTCGTCGTAGAACGCGGAGACCCGGCCGTACACGCCGTAGTAACCCGGCTCGGCGCACCCCTGGCCCCACGACACGATGCCGATCAGCTTGCGGGTGCCGTCCGCGGCCACGCCCACCAGCGGACCGCCGGAGTCACCCTGGCAGCTGTCCTTGCCGCCCTCGGCCAGGCCGGCGCACACCATGGAGGCGGCGTCGTACTGGTCGGCGTAGGACTCGGTGCACGCCGCGTCCGACACGACCGGCACGTCGACCTTGCGCAGGGTGTCCGAGGTGGACCCGCTCTCGGTCGTGCCCCAGCCGAGCACGGTGCTGTTCGCGCCCTCCGCGTACAGCGCCGAGTCGTCCGGCCCGGCGATCGCGATCGGCGTCTCGGTGAGCGACGCGTCGAGCGTCAGCACCGAGGCGTCGTTCTGCAGCGCGCTGGAGTTCCAGGCCGGGTGGATCCAGATGTCGGTGACACCGGCGGTGGTGCCGCCACCGGCCGACAGCGATGTCTGGCCCGCGACCACCTGGATGTCCGCGGGCGAGCTGCCCTCGGTGCAGTGGGCCGCGGTGAGGACCTTGTTCGGCGCGACGATGGTGCCGCCGCAGAACTGGAAGCCGTCCGGCGTGGTCAGCGCCACGGCGAACGGGTTCTCCTCGATGGTGGTCTCCTCGCCACCGATGATCATCGGCGTGACGTCGTCGGCGGCCGCGGTGGCCGTGCCGGCGATACCAGCCGTTGCGAGAGCCGCTGCGGCAACCCCGATCAGGCGTAGCAGGCGCCTTGCCTCAGCCATGCCTCTTCTCCCTTGTTCAGGCTCGTTGTGCCCACGAGCTGACTTATGGTTACTCGGCGGTCACAAGCTGCCACAACGGGAGAAGGTCGTAGGCCATCTGGGTGAAACTGATCGTCAACAGGGCGCTGACCAGCGGATTCATCCGGCGGGACCGCGACCCGACGAACGGATGGACTTACCGCCGCACACCCCACAGCAGCAGCGATGACGTGGCCGTCTCCACCGCGGCGCCGCCGCTCGCGAGGCCCTGCAACGGCGCCGCGGACAGCAGCCTGCCGTCGACCGCGTAGCCGCCGTCGACGAGTGCGTCGCGGGCCGGGCCGACGCTGCCCAGCTCGTGCACCTCGATGACGACGCGGGTCGCGCCTGCCGTGGCGCAGGTGCGCACGACGTCGCCGCGGGCGGTCGCGAGGAAGACCCCGTCCGGCCGCGGCAGCCCGGTCAGGGCGGCCGGGACGGGACCGTCGACCAGCCGCAGGTCCACGCCGTGGCGCCGGGCGTTCGCGAGCAGCCGCACGCGCAGTCCCGCGTCGGGCTCCACCGCGATCACCGCGGCACCCATGCGCGCCGCCTCGATGCCGATCGCGCCGGAGCCGGCCATGACGTCCCACACGAGCGCGCCCGGTCGTGGCGCGAGCTTCGCCAGCGCCAGCGCGCGCAGCTCCGGCGAGCCACCCGTGTCGTCGTGGTGCGCGAACGCGTCCGACGCCAGCGCCCACCCGTCGGCGGGCGGACCCGGCTCGCCACCGGCCAGCCAGCCCGGCGCGCCCACCCGGTCCAGATCGGACAGGCACAGGACCACGTTCGGGGCGCGCCAGGTGCGCGCCACCGCCTCCGCGGGATCCACGATGGACAGTTCCTCGGCCGGGCCGCCGACGTCCTCGAGCACCACGAGCGTCCTGTGCCAGCCCCCGAGCGCGGCGGCCAGTTCGGCGGGACCGGCGTCCGGTCCGGTCAGCACGCCGACCGCGGGCCGGGCCCGGCACACGTTGACCGCCTTGCGGAACGCGCTGCCGTGCGCGCTGACCACGCTCACGTCGTCCCACGGCCGCTGGATGAGCGCCGCGATCCGCTGCACCCCGGTCACCCCGGGCAGGCACTCGGTCGGCAGCCCGCGGTCCCGCAGTGCACGCAACACACCGAAGTACCCCGGGTCACCGGGCACCAGCACCACCGCGGGCTCCCCCGCCGCCACCGCGGCCGCGAGCGCGTCCAGTGCGGGCGCGGGCAGACCCGGTGCGCGCGGCACCTCGATGGTGCGTGGCGCACCGGGCCCGTTGCCTGTTCCCGCCGCGGCGAGCACCGTGTGCAGCGCCGCGTCGAACCCGACCACCAGTCGCGCCGCGGCGAGCGCCGGATCGGCGCCGCACGGGAGGTGTACCCCGGCGAGGCCGATCAGGGTCACGGTCGCCGCCATGGTCCAATTCGACCACGATCCGGCCTGCCGCGCGGCGAATGTTCGGACTGTTCGTTATCAGAGATCTGCTTTTTTGAACTCGAACTCCTTCGCGGCGTCGGAGGAGAAGTTGTACTTGACCTTCGCGAGGCCGAAGGGCTTGCTCGGGTCGACCTTGAAGACCGTGCTCGACCTGGGCGGATTCCGGTCCTCGGTCGCGCCGTACCGGTAGTCGCCGGTGAGTCCGTCGAACGTCACGGTGTCCAGCTCATTCGACGCGCGCAGAATTCCTTCGCGGGACAGGTCGCCCAGTTCGACGGCTTTCTCCAACACCGCCGTCATCGCACGGGCCTGGTTGTAGCCGAACGCGAAGTAGTAGTCCGGTTCCTGGTCGGACGCGTACTGCGTCGCGTCCGCCACCATCTGGGTCATGCCGGGCACGGAGTTGTCACCCCATTCGGTGCCCTCGGACACGATCAGCACCGACTGCTGCATGTACGGCGCCACCGCGGACTTCGCGAGCGCACCCGTGTAGCTCGGCGACTGCCCGAACCACTGCGGCGCGAACCGGGCCTGCGCGGCGGTGCCCCAGATCTTCGCGGCGTCCGACGGCGTGGCGACGAGGAACACCACCTGGCAGCCCGCACCGGCGAGCGCACCGATCTGGCCCGCGTAGTTCTCGGTGCCCACCTTGAACTTCTGCGTGTTGGTGACCGTGAACCCGTACTTCTCGGCCGCGAAGTCGATGCCCTGCTGGCCCGCCTCGCCGTAGACGTCGTCCTGGATCATCGTGCAGATCCGGTCGCTCGTGGTGCCGCCGCCGTCGGTGAAGTGGTACTCCATCGCGTTGATGGCCTGCACCTGGTACGGGCCGCCGACCGGGAGCAGGTTCTCCTCCCGCACCCACAACGCGTCCAGCGACGCCGGCGCGGCGAGGATCTTGTCGGTCTTGAGCTGTGGCAGCACGGCCAGTGTCGGCGCGGTGCCGAGCACCTGGGTGAACGCGACGACATCGCTCTTGATCTTGTTGTACTTCTGGACCGCGATGTCGGTCTTGTACTGGGTGTCCTCCTGGACCAGCTCGACCTTGTACTTGCCCGCGACGCCGCCCTTGGCGTTGAGCGCCTCGAACCACACCTCGTTGCCCGCGGTCAGCGGCTGCCCGATCACCGCGACCGTGCCGGACAACGGGGTCAGCACGCCGAGCTTGATGGTCTTGCCGTCGAATCCCGCGGTGTTGCCCGGCGCTCCCGCCGAGCCGCCGCCACCGTCGTCGTCCTCCCCCGCACCGCCGCAGGCGGCGAGGACCAGTGTCAGGCCCAGTGCCAGCGCGGCAATTTTGCGCGTCATCTGACGCCTCCGTTCTTCATTGGATCGCTTCGCTCTCTTGCGTCAGTAGGAAAAGGGCCAGGCTTTGAAGTAGGCCTTGACCCGGAACCAGATGCCCGCGAGCCCTCTGGGTTCGAAGACGAGGAACAACACGATCAGCAGGCCGAAAATGGCCTGGTTGAGCGCGAACACGGAAATGAACCCGTCGCCGCCGGCCTCGGTGGCGACCCCCGGGATGGCGGAGCTGTACTCGTCGATGAGCGCGGGCAGCGCCCCGACGAAGATCGCGCCGAGGATCGCCCCAAAGATCGTCCCGAGACCGCCGACGATGATGATCGCGATGTACTGGATGGACAGCAGCAACGTCCAGTCGTCCGGGCTGACGTGCTGCTGGTAGGAACCGAAGAGCGCGCCTGCCATGGCCGCGATCGCGCTCGACACCACGAACGCGCCGATCTTGTACCGGCCCGCGCGCACGCCGATGACCTCGGCGGCCTGGTCGTGGTCGCGAACCGCGCGCAGCGCCCGGCCGGGCCGGGTGCGGACGAGGTTCTTGGCCAGCAGCGCGATGATCGCGACCAGTGCCCAGACGAGCCAGAAGTACCCCTGGTTGCGGGAGTAGTTCTCGCCCGCCAGCTCGAGCGCGCCGAGGTCGACGGGCCCGACAGTGGCCTCCGCGCCGACGGACGTGCCGTTGTTGCCGCCGGTGACGTCCCGCAGGTTCCGCCACAGGTGTTCGCCGATGAAGATCAGCCCGAGGGTCACGATCGCGAGGTAGTGGCCCCGCAGGCGCAGCGCGAACGGCCCGATGAGCCCGCCGAGCACGGCACCGATCGCCGCCGACGCGAGCAACCACACCGGCAGCGGCAGGCCGAGGTCGCCGCCGACGACCGCGGCCGCGTAGGCACCCGCGCCGATGAAGAACGCGTGGCCCAGCGAGATCTGACCGCAGTAGCCGGTGAGGAGGTTGAGCCCGATCGCGCCGATCGCGGTGATCCCGGAGTAGATCAGGACCGACAGCCAGAAGTCGTCCCGCACCACGGTCGGCAGGACCAGCAGGGTGGCGAGCATGAGCCCGAGCCCGACCTTGGACATGGGCGAGCCGAAGAGGCGCAGGTCCTGCTCGTAAGAGCGGACCAGATTACGATGTGGCTTGCCCTGTGCCCGGTTCGTTCCGCGAGCTCCGCTCATATGCGCCTCACGTCCTTGGTGCCGAGCAACCCGTACGGCCGGATGAGCAGGATCACGATCATGAGCAGGTACGGGACGATCAGCGACACGTTCGCGCCCGCCCACGAGAACAGCTGGTCCTGGTAGCCGCGGGTCAGCGCCTCGGCGAGGCCGATGATCACGCCGCCGAGCACGGCACCCGCCGGTGAGTCGAGGCCGCCGAGGATCATCGCCGGGAACGCGGCGAGGGCGATGAAGCTGATCGACGGCGACAGCCCGCCCGGTCCGGCGGCCAGCGTGATGCCCGCGAGCGCGGCCAGCGCGGCGGCGATGGCCCACGACGTGGCGTAGACGCGGCGGGCGCTGATGCCCTGCGCCAGCGCGGCTTCCGGGTCGAAGGCCGTGGCCCGCATGGCCAGTCCCATCCGGGTGTACCGGAAGAACAGGAAGAACGCGACGACGACCGCGGCGGTGATGCCGATGGTCCACAGGTCGCGCACGCCGAGCACGAGCCCGCCGACCTCGACGGTCTGGATGTTCCACGGGTTGGCGAGCGGCAGGTTGTCGAACCCCCAGATCGCGGTGATCAGCGGTTCGATGACGAACAGGAGCCCGATGGTGATCATGATGACGGCGAACGGCGGCTGGCCGACCATGCGCCGCAGCACGAGCCGTTCGACGCTCGCGCCGACGATGGCGGCGGCCGCGCACGCGAGGAGGATCGAGACCGCGAACGCGATGGCGAGGTTGTCGGCGAACGTGTAGCCGAGGTAGGCGCCCAGCGCGAGCAGGCCGCCCTGCGCGAAGTTGATGACACCGGTCGACTTGTAGATGACGACGAACCCGAGCGCGACGAGCGCGTAGGTGGACCCGAGTGCGAGCCCCGCGAACACGTTCGTGAGAAAGGTGGTCACCGGTACATCGCCTCGATCTCGGGTGCGAAGCGGTGTTCGAGGGCTCTGCGTTTCACCTTCTGCGTCGCGGTCAGCTCGCCGTCCTCGTGGTCGAGCTCCTTGGCTATCAGCGTGAAGCGCTTGATGCGTTCCACCTGCGCCAGTTCCTCGTTCGCCGCTGCGACCACGGCGTCGATCAGGCCGTGCACCTCGTCCTTCGTGGTCAGGTCGGCGTAGGTCGTGTACGGGATGCCCTTGCGGGACGCCCAGTTGCCGACCGTGTCGAGCTCGATGCCGATCAGCGCCGTCAGGTACTTGCGGCGGTCGCCGATCACCACCGCCTCCCGCACGTACGGGGACACCTTCAACCGGTTCTCGATCTCCGACGGGGAGATGTTCTTGCCACCCGCGGTGATGATGATGTCCTTCTTGCGGTCGGTGATCCGCAGGAACCCGTCGTCCGCCAGCTCACCGACATCGCCCGTGTGCAGCCAGCCGTCCTCGTCCACCGTGGACTTGGTGGCGATCGGGTCGTTGAGGTAGCCCTGGAACACACCCGCAGAGCGGGTCAGAATCTCGCCGTCCGGCGCCAGCCGCACCTCCACGCCCGGCAGCACCGTGCCCACCGAGCCGAGGCGGATGTCGTCGGCCGGGGTCAGCGTGCAGATCGCCGTGTTCTCGGTCTGCCCGTAGCCCTCACGCACCGGGATCCCGATGGCCCACAGGTACTCCAGCACCTGCGGCGCGATCGGCGCGGCCCCGGACAGCGGCACCCGCACCCGTGCCATCCCGAGTTTCTCCCGCAGGGCACGGAAAACCAGCACCTCGCACAGACCAGCCACCACGCGGGCGGGCACCGGCAGGCGACCCGCCATCCGGCGCGGGGCGAGGCGCCTGCCCTGGCGCAGACAGGCCCGGTACAGCAGGCGTTTGAGCCACGACGCGTCCGACATCCGGATCTCGACCGTGGCCAGCATCTTCTCCCAGACCCGTGGCACGCCGAGGAAAACCGTCGGCTGCACGTCCCGCAGGTCGTTGGGGAACGACGGGCCGCCCTCCCCGAAGTTCACGACCGCGGGCACCCACACGCCGTCGATCACGGAGATCAGCCGCTCGGCCACGTGGCACAGCGGCAGGTAGCTCAGCACCTCGTCGCCCTGCCGCGTGCCCAGCGCCACCGCCGTCTCGCCTGCCGCCACGAGGTTCGCGTGGGAGATCATCGCGCCCTTCGGCGGCCCGGTCGTGCCGGACGTGTACACCAGGATCGCGGTGTCGTCGGCGTCCAGCGCGCGCACCGAATCCTCGTACGCCGCGACGAAGTCGGGGGTGTCCTTCTCGATGTCGGCGAACGTGAGCACCTCCTCGCGCACGCCGCGCGGGTCCATCACGACCACGTGCCGCAGCAGCGGGAGCCGCGAGCGGACCTCCAGTGCCTTGTCCAGCTGTTCCTCGTCCTCGGCGATCAGCACCGACGCCTCCGAGTGCGCCAGCACGTACTCCACCTCGGCCGCCGGGGACGTCGGGTACACACCGACCGAACACGCGCCGAGCCCCTGCACCGCGAGGTCGGCGATCACCCACTCCGGCCGGTTCTCCGCGTGGATCGCGACCCGGTCGCCGGGGCCCACCCCGAGCAACCGCAGGCCGCCCGCCACGTTCGCGACCCGCCGCGCGTACTCCGCCCACGTCCACTCGCGCCAGATGCCGCGGTACTTCTCGCGGATGGCGACCTCGTCCGCCCGCGTGGTCGCGTGTTCCAGCAGGCGGGCGCACAGGGTGGGAGCCAGAGGTTGATGATTCGCTCCGCGAGCTCCGCTCTGGTGCCGATGATTCGCTCCGCGAGCTCCGCTCTGGTGCCGATGATTCGCTCCGCGAGCTCCGCTCTGGTGCCGATGATTCGCTCCGCGAGCTCCGCTCATGCCGCACCGCCGAGGTACGCCTCGACCACCTTCGGGTCGTGCTGGACCTCCTCGGGGGTGCCCATGGCGATGGGTGTCCCGAAGTCCAGTGCCAGCACGCGGTCCGCGAGGTCCATCACGAGCCGCGTGTCGTGCTCGACGAGGATCATCGCGAGGTCCAGCTCACGGCGGACCTCGACCAGGTACCTGGCCATGTCCTCGGTCTCCTCGACGTTCATGCCCGCCACCGGCTCGTCGAGCAGCAGCAGCGTCGGCGACATCGCCAGCGCCCGGCCCAGTTCCGCGCGTTTCGCCACGCCGTAGGGCAACAGGCCGGCCGGGATGCGGCGGTAGGGCTCCAGTTCCAGCAGCTCGACGATCTCCTCGCACGCCGCCCGGTGATCGACCTCCTCGCGCTTGGCCCGTCCCCACCACGCCATCCCCGCGAGCATCCCGGTGCGCATCAGGTGGTGGCGGCCCAGCATCAGGTTCTCGATGAGCGTGAGCTGCTCGAACAGGCCGAGGTTCTGGAACGTCCGCGCGACGCCCATGCCGGCGATCGTCGCCGGTGAGCGGCCGTTGACCCGTTGTCCCGCAAGGGTGATCGTGCCGCGCTGTGGGCGGTACACGCCGTTGAGGCAGTTGAAGATCGACGTCTTGCCCGCGCCGTTCGGGCCGATGACCGCGAACAGCTCACCTCGGCCGACGGTGAAGCT
Organism: Actinophytocola algeriensis; assembly: GCF_014203735.1. Classification (GTDB taxonomy): domain Bacteria; phylum Actinomycetota; class Actinomycetes; order Mycobacteriales; family Pseudonocardiaceae; genus Actinophytocola; species Actinophytocola algeriensis. Next base: position 373,433 of record NZ_JACHJQ010000007.1, read on the forward strand.
GACCCCGTTGAGGGCCGTGACGCCACCGAACCGCAGCGTCAGGTCCCACACGTCGAGAAGAGGCTCGGTCACGCCGTCCCCTCGCAGGCTCGGTCACGCCGTTCGTCGGCGTGGTTCGCTCCGCAGGCTCCGCTCACGCGCTCCATCGCTTCTTCCTCCGGTAGCTCTTGACCTCGGCGAACGACCGTCGTCCCGAATCCGGTGTGGATCCGAGGTAGAACTCGCGGATGTCCTCGTCGTCCAGGAGCTCGGCGGCCGGGCCGTCCCGCACGACCTTCCCGACCTCCAGGACGTAGCCGTAGCTCGCGATGGACAGGGCCATCACCGCGTTCTGCTCGACCAGCAGCACGCTCGTGCCCTGCCCGTTGATCTGCACGACGATGTCGCGGACCTGCTCGACCAGCCGCGGCGCGAGTCCCAGCGACGGCTCGTCCAGCAGCAGGAGCTTCGGACGGGCCATCAGCGCGCGGCCGATCGCGAGCATCTGCTGCTCGCCACCCGACAGGTAGCCCGCCGTGCCGCGGCGGCGCTGCGCGAGCAGCGGGAACAGGTCGTAGACCCTGGTCACGTCCTCGCGGTACTCGGCGCGCTTCCTGGAGTGGCCGCCCGCGCGCAGGTTGTCCTCGACCGACATCTCGGCGAAGATCCGCCGCCCCTCCATGACCTGGGCGACGCCCCTGCGGACGACGTCGGCGGGGTCCGCGCCGGTGAGGTCGTCGCCCCCGACGGTCACCGTGCCCTTGGTGATCTTGCCGCGGTGCGCGACGAGCAGGCCCGTGACGGCGCGGAGCAGGGTGGTCTTGCCCGCGCCGTTGGCACCGAGGAGCGCCACGATCGAGCCGTCCGGTACGTCGAGGGACAGGCCGCGGAGGACGAGTACCACGTCGTCGTACACGACCTCGAGGTTGTTGACCGACAAGACCGGCACCGTTGCCATCGCCACTCCGTGGTTGTGACGTCGATCACGCCAGAACCGGACGGTAACCGGCCAAATCGGTCCGGGCAAGGATCATGCCGAACCGTTACCCACCGGCCCGCGAGGCCACGAACCGCCCTCGATCCACGGGGTGTCAGACTCGACGCCGTGACCTCGGTTTTCGACTGGCTCGACACCCGCGCGGACGAGCGCCGCCGGGCAGGCCTCGCCCGGCGGCTGCACCCCCGCCGCGTCGACTCCGACCTGCTGGACCTCGCGGGCAACGACTACCTCGGCCTGTCCCGCGACAAGCGGGTCACCGGCGCCTCGGCGGCCGCGACCCTGCGCTGGGGCGCCGGTTCGACCGGGTCGCGGCTGGTCACGGGCACCACCGAGGCGCACATCGAGCTGGAGCACGAGCTCGCGAAGTTCTGCGGCGCGCAGGCGGCGCTGGTGTTCTCGTCGGGCTTCACCGCCAACCTCGGCGCGGTGACCGCCCTGTCCGGCAAGGGCTCGGCCATCGTCACCGACGCCTACCTGCACGCCTCACTGATCGACGGCTGCCGCCTGTCGGGCGCGGACGTGGCGGTCATGAAACACGGTGACGTCGCGGCCGTCACGCACGCGTTGAAGACGCGCCGCACCGAGCGTGCACTGATGGTGACGGACTCGGTGTTCTCAGTGGACGGTGACCTCGCCCCGCTGCGCGAGCTGCACGAGGCGTGCCGCGCCAACGGCGCGGCACTGGTGGTGGACGACGCGCACGGCCTGGGGGTGCTGGGCGAAGGTGGTCGCGGTGCCGTGGCGGAGGCGGGCCTGATCGGCGAGCCGGACGTGGTGACGACCGTGACGCTGTCGAAGGCACTGGGTGCGCAGGGTGGCGCGGTCCTCGGCCCGCGACGGGTGATCAAGCACCTGGTCGACTCGGCGCGGAGCTTCATCTTCGATACCGGTCTTGCCCCGTCGAGCACGACGGCCGCCCTGGCGGCGCTGAACGTCCTCAAGGAGGAACCCGCGCTGCCGGAGAAGGTGCGTGAGGTGGCGCTGACGTTCTCCTCCCGGCTGCGCGAAGCGGGCCTACGGGTGACCGACCCGGCCGCGGCGGTGGTGTCGGTACTCGCGCCGACCCCGGAGCAGGCGGTTCAGTGGGCGGACGACTGCCGCGCGTCCGGTGTGTGGGTGGGCTGCTTCCGCCCTCCGTCGGTCCCGGACGGCGTGTCCCGGCTGCGGCTGACCGCCCGCGCGGACCTGTCGGACTCCGACATCGAGCGCGCGATCGAGGTCATCGTCAAGCACGCGCCCAGCGCGCCTCCCCGCACGTGAGGTTCCGCGGGCCGGCGGGCGGCCGCCGCCGGTGCGGCGATCCTCATGGCACCAGCGCGGCCCGGCGCATCGTCTGGTGTTCGATGCCGTCTTCCAGGTAGCGGTCACCTTCTGCGACGAAGCCGAACCGGGCGTAGAAGTCCAGGGCGTACGTCTGGGCCTCCAGCACCGCTTCCTCGTCGCCGACGACCTCCATCGCCGCCTTCATGAGCAGGGCGCCCAGCCCGCCGCCCCGGGCGGACAGTGGGGTGCAGACGCGGCCGATGCGGTGTGTGCCGTCTGGGTCGCGGAGCAGGCGCAGGTAGCCGAGGACCTCGCCGGCCGGTTGCCACCAGACGTGCACGGTCGTCGGCAGCAGGTCGCGGCCGTCCAGTTCGGGGTACGGGCACTCCTGCTCGACCACGAACACGTCCACCCGCAGTTTGAGCAGCGGGTACAGCTCGGCCGCGGTGATCTCGTCGCCCTTCGCGGAGTACAGCACCACACCTGGATATCAGATCCACGCGCCACCGGTGCCGTCACCGCCATGAAAGGTCCGGTTGGCCGGCACGAGGCTCGCGCTGGCCGAATCAGACCTGGTCCTCCAGCACGTCCCGGTAGACGGCCAGCCGGGTGTACACACCGGGCTTGCCAGGCGCGGCGCAGCCCTCGCCCCACGACGTGATCCCGGCGAGCTTGCCGTCCACGACCAGCGGACCGCCCGAGTCGCCCTGGCAGGTGTCGACGCCGCCCTGCGGCAACCCGGCGCAGACCATGGTCGTCGGCTGGTACGCGGGGTAGGACTTGGTGCAGTCCGGGTCGGCCATGATCGGGACGCCCGCCCGCAGGAGGTACCGCGACGGCTGCCCGTCGGCTGCGACGCGGCCCCACCCCAGGACCAGGCCCGGCTGCCCGGCCCGGTAGATGTCGGCGTCGTCCTTGCTCGGCAGCGGCAGCGGCGCGTACTGCACCCGTTGCGTGAGCGTCAGCACCGAAACGTCGTTGCCGGACCGGACGTTGGTGAACTCCGGGTGCACCCAGATCTGGCGGACCGGGCTGGCGAGACCCGCGCCGCTCTCCTTGTCCTCGCGGCCGGCGACCACGACGACGTCGGCAGGCTGCTTGCCCGCGGTGCAGTGGGCGGCGGTGATGACCTTGTTGTCGTCGACGAGCGTGCCCCCGCAGAACTGGAAGCCCTCGGCGGTCGTCAGGTACACGACGTAGGGGTGGTCGGCGATGCTGGCCCGGCTGCCGCCGACGATCTGCTGGTTCTCCTGGTCGGCGTTCGCCTGCGTGAGCCCGGCCACGACCGCGGCGGACGCCAGAACCGCCGCAAGCAGAAGCCGAGTGACCCTGGAGGTCGCCCCCATGTGTCATCTCCTCACTGTTGAGTTCCCCGACCTTCCCCGCTGGGTGTGACGTGGTCAACTCGACCATGTAGCTGGACCGGGTGAACTTGGGCATGAGGCATGCTGGGACGCGTGGTTCGTCCGCGCAGGCTGGTCGTGCTCGCCGCCGTGGTGGTGGCGGGCTGCACGAGCACGCCGTCCGCACCGCCGCCCGTCTCGTCCTCGCCATCCGTTTCGTCCGGCGTACCAACGACTTCGCCACCCACCACGACCACGCCAGCGCCCGCACCGCCGAGTCCCGAGTGGACGGTCGGCGGGCGGCCGCTGCCGCTGCGACCGGACGGCTTCGGCCAGGTTCTGCCGACACCACCCGAACTGGTGAACCGGCACCTGCCGACCGCCGACGTGCTGCCCCCGCCGGGTGATGGTCGCTACCACTCGACGGTCGCGGCGGTGCCCGATGACGTGCTCGCGCGCAGCACGTGGCAGCCATCGTGTCCGGTCGCCGCAACGGACCTGCGCTACCTCACGATGTCGTTCACCGGGTACGACGGCAGGGTGCACACCGGCGAGATGATCGTCGGCGCACGCGTGGCCGACGCCGTCACCCGCGTGTTCGGCCACCTCTTCGCGGCGCGGTTCCCGATCGAGGAGATGCGGGTGGTGACACCGGCGGAACTGACGGCCCCACCGACCGGCGACGGCAACAACACGACGGGGTTCGTGTGCCGTCCCGCCGTCGGACAGTCGAGGTGGTCGGCACACGCGTACGGCCTGGCGATCGACCTGAACCCGTTCTGCAACCCGTATGTCCGAGGGGACCTGGTGCTGCCGGAACTCGCGTCGTCCTACCTGGACCGGGCGAACGTACGACCGGGCATGGTCGAACCGGGCGACGTGGCGGTCCGCGCGTTCACCGCGATCGGCTGGTCCTGGGGCGGCGAATGGACGACCCCGAAGGACATCCAGCACTTCACCGCGACGGGCGACTAGCCGTCGGCGAGCCCCCGCAACACGACGGCCAGTCCTTTGTGGAACTCGGCGTCCCCCGCGACGTCCCGCGCCAGCGCCGCGGTCTCCGCCAGCAACGGGAACCGCTCCTGCGCGGCCATGACCGCGGTGCCCGGGCCGGACAACGGCCCGTAGTGCTCGTTCTGCAACATCCCGAACAGGAACGCGACGATCGTCCGCTGCGCGATCACCCGCCGCTCCCCCGCGAACCCGGCGTCGGTGAGGATCGCGAGCGTTGCCTCGATCAGCACCATCGACGACGGCACGGAATGCCGGTGCCGCAACAACAACGGCACCACAGCCGAATGCGCGAGCACCTGCTTGCGCACGCGCGACAACAGCTCGGTGATCCGCTCCCGCCAGTCACCGGGCGGCACGGCCAGGTTGACACCGGACAGGACGTGGTCGACGACGAGCATCTCCAGCTCGTCCTTGTCGGTCACGTACCGGTACAGCGACATGGTCGCCATGCCCAGCTCCTTGGCGACCGCGCGCATGGTGAGCGCGTCGAGACCGTCGCGGTCGATCACCGTGAGTGTGGCGGTCGCGAGGCGGTCCGGGGTGAGCGAGCGAGGCCGGGGCACGAGTTGACAGCGTACGCGATACGCGCATACTCGTAGATGTACGTTGTACGCCTACGTCGGAGGAGGACCGCATGGACCACGTACCCGCGAGAGAGCTCGTCACGGTCATGGGCGAACCGGTGCGCGTGCCGGACCCGGACCGCCTGACACACCTGCAGTTCCGCCGCTTCGCGGGCTGCCCGGTGTGCGGCCTGCACCTGCGGTCGTTCGTGACGCGGCGGGCGGAGGTCGAGGCGGCGGGCATCCACGAGGTCGTGCTGTTCCACTCTGGGGTCGGCGACCTGCGGCCGCACGTCGCCGACCTGCCGCTCGACGTGGTCGCCGACCCGGAGAAGGCGCTGTACCGCGAGTTCGGCGTCGAGTCCGCGCCGAGAGCGCTGCTGCACCCGAAGGCGTGGCCCGCGATCCTGCGGGCGCTCGCGGTCGCACTGCCCGACATCGCCCGCAAGCGCAGGCCGGCGCCCCCGAACAAGCCGGAGGGCGGCCGGTTCGGGCTGCCTGCCGACTTCCTGATCGCGCCGGACGGCCGCGTGCTCGCGAGCCACCACGGCACCCACGTCTACGACCAGTGGTCCGTCGACGAACTGCTGAACCTGTTGCCAGTGAAGGAGAACCGGCCATGATGACCATCGAGGTGCAGGTGCGCAAGGGCACGCTGACCGCGCAGCGGCGGGAGGAGCTGGGGCGCAGGCTGCTCGGCAGCGTGGCCGGGGACCCAGGGGACGGCAAGGCCCCGGAATCCGTGCTGGCGACGGCCAGGGCGTTGACGAACGTGCTGGTGCGCGAGGAGGAGACCTGGGTGACGCAGGGCGACGAGCCACGCTACCTGGTCCGCCTGACCGTGCCGGGGTCCTGGCAGAGCAAGGAGTTCACCGAGTACATGATCGCCGCCGTCACCGAGGCGGTCGCGGCGACGGAGGACGATCCGGGTCGCCTGTACCGCGAACCGCACTGCCAGGTGCAGGTCGTGGGCCTGAAGGAACACGCGGTCGGCACGCTGGGCCGGGTGACGACGGCGACGGACATCACCCGGCTCATCACCGACGGCTACCGCGCGTCCGCCGACCAGCGGGAACCCGCTCCCGGCACGGCGATCGACCCGGTGTGCGGCATGACCGTCGACCTCGCGACCGCCACGATCACCCTCGAGCACGACGGCACGCTGTACGCGTTCTGCGCGCCGGTGTGCAAGAAGGTCTTCAGCGAGGACCGAGCCGGTGGTGCCCGTCGAGGCAGCGGTGGAGCGTGAGGTCGGCACGCACCGGGCCGGTCCGTCGTCAGGTCACTTCGGGTCCGCGCCATTCGACTCGTTGTCGTTGTCGTTGCCGTCGGAGTCGGTGCGGTTGCCGCCGCCGAAGCGGCTGAACAGGTTGCCCGCCGCGCCCGACACGGCTTCGCCCACGTCGCTCAGCACCTTGGTCAGCGGGTCGGTGGAGTTCGACCACGACTCCTTGTAGGACCTTCCCGCCGCCTTGATGTCGTCCATCATCGACGAGGACGGCTGGTCGTCGGCGCGGCGCAGGTAGTCGCCCGCGAGGATCGCCCGGTACTCCTCCGACGCGGCCCAGCGTTGCAGTTGCGCGGCACGCACCACCGCGAACGGGTGGCTCATGCTCTCCACCGTCATCAGCTTCAGGATGCTGTCGCGGATGTCGTCGACATCCTCGTACTCCTTGGCCTGCTGCATGAACTCGGGGATGTCGATGTCGGACATCGACGTGCCGCCCGCCATGTACACGTGCTGGCGCAGCGCCGCCGCCGGGTCCTGCGAGCACAGCAGGCCCGCGCGGTCGGCGGTCAGCTCCGCCTTGCGGTACCACTCCATCAGCGCCGCGATCACCGCGCGCAGCCCCAGCGCCCCGATCGGTACCCACTGCACGGTGGCCTGCAGGCGCAGCAGCCGCATGAGCAGCGTTCGCAGCACGTTGTGACCGGACAGCACGTGGCCCGTCTCGTGCCCGATCACCACCCGCATGCTCTCCAGGTCCAGCGCTTCGACCAGGCCGGTCGTGACCACGATGAACGGCTTGTCGATGCCGATCGCGTACGCGTTGGCCACCGGGTGGCGCGTCACGAACAGATCGGGTGTCGTGTCCAGGTCCAGGGTTTCCGCGCAGTCGAGCCGCAGCGTGTTGAGTTTCGGGTACTGCTTCTCCCCCACGCGGATCGCCGACGCGACGGCGTACAGGCGCTCCGCCCGCTCGTTCCACATGCCTGCGACGGCCTTCAGCACGGACGCCACCCCAGGCACGGCCCGCAACGCCGCCATGGCACCCCGGTCGGCTGGGTGCTCGTAGGCCCTCGGACTGATCCCCCGGAAACGCACCCGCGTCGACGCGCTGCGCTCGATGTCGTTGTTCTCGGTCACCTTCATCTCCCTCGGTCCGTGACGCCACCATAGGCCTCACGACGTGAACAGCGAGTCGGTTCGCGCGGGACTAGGGTGGACGCGCCCCCGACGTGATCATCGAATGGAGAAGCGATGAGCCTGGAGCGTCCCACCGCACCGGATCCGTACGCGCTGCTGCCCGCGACCGGTTCGTTCACCGTGACGTCCACGGACGTGACCGACGGGCAGCAGCTGCCCACGAGCGCCGTGCACGGCAGCGCCGGTGGCGAGAACACCTCGCCGCAGCTGTCGTGGGAGGGCGCGCCGGACGGGACGAGGAGCTACGTGGTGACGTGCTTCGACCCGGACGCGCCCGTGCCAGGCGGGTTCTGGCACTGGATCGCCGTGAACATCCCCGCCTCGGTCACCGAGCTGGCCGCCGGCGCCGGCGCCGGCGACGCGAGCCTGCCGGGCGAGGCGTTCCACGTGCGCAACGACTTCTCCTCCCGCGACTTCGGCGGTGCCGCGCCGCCGCAGGGCGACGTGCCGCACCGCTACTACTTCGTGGTGCACGCGGTCGACGTGGAGGCACTGGAGGTCGACGAGAACGCCTCCGCCGCGGTGGTGAGCTTCAACCTGGCCTTCCACACCCTGGCCAGGGCCATCATCACACCCACCTACCGCCACTAGCGGAATCCGCCAGGGCCGGTGCGGGTTGAATGACCATGTGACGAACTTCGACCTGGTCATCATCGGCACCGGCTCCGGCAACTCCATCCTCGACGAGCGGTTCGCCGGACAGCGCGTCGCGATCGTCGAGAAGGGCACGTTCGGCGGCACCTGCCTCAACGTCGGCTGCATCCCCACGAAGATGTTCGTGCACCCCGCCGACCTGGCCGCGACCCCCGCGAAAGCGGCGCGGCTCGGCGTGGACCTCTCGCTCGACGGCGTCCGCTGGACCGAGATCCGGGACCGCATCTTCGGCCGGATCGACCCCATCGCCGCCGGTGGCCGGGAGTACCGGATCAACCACCCGGACAACGAGAACGTGACCGTGTACGAGGGCACGGCGCGGTTCACCGGGCCGCGCACGCTCGACGTGGACGGCGAGACCATCACCGCGGACCGGATGGTGCTCGCCGCCGGCGCCCGGCCGGTGCTGCCGGACATCCCGGGTCTCGACGAGGTCGGCTACCACACCAGCGACACGATCATGCGGCTCGAGGAGCTGCCCCGGCACCTGACGATCATCGGCAGCGGGTTCGTGTCGGCGGAGTTCGCGCACGTGTTCGCGTCGTTCGGCGTCGAGGTGACCGTCATCGCCAGGTCCGGTGCGCTGCTGCGGGGCGAGGACAGCGACATCTCGTCCCGGTTCACGCAGCTCGCGGCGCAGACGTGGGACGTGCGGCTGAACCGGAAGGTGCTCGGCGCGTCCCGCGACGCCGCGGGCATCCGGCTGGAGCTGGACGGCGAGTCGCTGACGACGGACCTCGTCCTGGTGGCGATCGGCCGGACCCCGAACTCGGACCTGCTGAACCTGCCCGCCGCCGGGATCGAGGTGGCGTCGTCCGGGCACGTGGTCGTCGACGAGTTCCAGCACACGACCGCGGAGGGCGTGTGGGCACTGGGTGACATCAGCTCGCCCGTCGAGCTGAAGCACGTCGCGAACCACGAGGCCCGCGTCGTGCGGCACAACCTGCTGAACCCGGCGGCGCCGATCGCGGCCGACCACCGGTACGTGCCGCACGCCGTGTTCACGTCGCCGCAGGTGGCGGCGGTGGGGCTGACCGAGGAGCAGGCCCGTGCGCGTGGCGTCCGGTACGTCACCGCGACGCAGGACTACGCGGGCATCGCGTACGGCTGGGCGATGGAGGACACCACCGGGTTCGCGAAGCTGCTCGCCGACCCCGCGTCCGGTCAGCTGCTCGGCGCGCACATCATCGGCCCGCAGGCGTCGACGCTGATCCAGCCGTTGATCCAGGCGATGAGCTTCGGCCTCGACGCGCGGTCCATGGCAAGCGGCCAGTACTGGATCCACCCGGCCATGCCGGAGCTGGTCGAGAACGCGCTGCTGAACCTGCCACTGGACTGACTCTCTTATCAGACGATTTCGCCACCATTTCCCCACCCCTGACGTTTCTTGTCGATTCAGAAGAATCGTCGGTGATCCGCGTCACGTGTTTGTGATGCTTTTGTGATCGACAGGGTCACTCTTTCGAGTGAGGCAGACGCCTGGTTGGCCCAATGGCACCGTGGTCACAGCAGAGTCGTTTGCGCATTGTCGCAGGACATCGTGCAAAGATCACGGATTGGTAACGGCTCTCGGAAATTGTGGGTGACACTTCCGGGCCGACACTCACTCCTGTCCGTGAATTGACTTCACCGACGGTAATCACAATTCTGGGGTCCTTCCGTCGGGGAATCCTGTCCGCAGAAGAACCTGGAGATGACCTTGCGTCGTACCCGCATGCTCGCGTCCGGATGTGGCCTGATCGGCGTCGCCGCGCTGGCAGCGGTCCTCACCGCGCCGCCTGCACTCGCCGGCAACGGGCCGCGCGGCTCCGCCTACGCGCTGTCCGTCACGACCACGCTGCTCGACCAGCCACTGGTGAAGATCGATCCCCGCCCGACCGCGGTGTACCCGCGCGGCGGCAGTGACTCGCTGGTCAAGGTGGGCCCCGACGTCGCGGGCCTGGTGACCGCGAACGCGCTGAACGCGTCGTCCGTCCTCAAGGGACGAACGCTGGTCAGCGCGGCCAGCATCGCCGACGTGGTGGTGAAGAACCTGCTCAGCGCGTCGGTGATCGAGGCCGACTGTGTGGCCGGTCCGACCGGTGTGACGGGCAAGTCCACCATCGCCGACCTGACGGTGCTGGGCCAGAAGATCGATGTCACCTCGCCCCTGCCGGGTGAGATCGACGTGCTCGGCATCGCGAAGGTCCGCGTCAACGAACAGGTCCGCAGCGGCAGGACCCTCACGGTCAACGCCGTGCACGTCATCGTCGGCGGCCCGGTCGGCAACGTCACGAGCGCCGACATCGTGCTGTCGCAGGCGAAGTGCGCGTGGCACGGCACCACCACCCCGCCGACGACCACCACGACCACGACGCCGCCGGGCACCACGGAACCGAGCGAACCGCCGACCAGCACGACGGACCCGAGCGAGCCGACATCGACCACCACGCCGGACGACGACGAGCCCACCACCACGAAGCAGGGCATCTCGAAGGCGTCGAACGACGAGGACCTGGCCGAAACCGGCGCGAGCGGCATCGTGCCGATCTCGCTGGGGGCGCTGGCGCTCCTGGCCGCGGGCGGTACGACGCTGTTCATCGCGCGGCGCAAGCGCACGGCAAGCCAGGACTGACCCGGCCAGCACGCTGACCAGCCGCGGCGGTGGGCCCGGTCCCCACGGACCCCACCGCCGCGGTGTCCGCGTTTCGGCCTCCGGCCCCGATGCCCATCTCCCAGCGGGGACCTACGACGACGGCGTGCGAGCGCCGGGTTGTCCACAGGACGCTCGACCGTCCACAGGCGGGACGCTCACAGTCCCAGGTAGGCCTGCCTGATCAGCGGTGACTCCTCCAGCTCCGCCGCGGTGCCCGCCAGCACCAGCGACCCCGTCTGCAGCACGTACAGCCGGTCCGACAGCCGCAGCGCCGCCCGCAGGTTCTGTTCCACCAGCAGAACAGTCACCCCCTCGGCGCGCACCTGGGAGATCGCGTCGAAGATCAGCTCCGCGGTGCGCGGCGCGATGCCCAGCGACGGTTCGTCCAGCACCAGCAGCCGCGGCTTGCTCATCAGCGCCCGGCCCAGCGCCAGCATCTGCTGCTCCCCGCCCGACAGCATCCCCGCCTTCTGGCCCATCCGCTCCCCCAGCACGGGGAACAGCGACACCACCCGGGCCAGCAGCTCGGCACGCACAGCACGGTCCCGCTGCAGGTACGCACCCAGGATCAGGTTCGCCCGCACGGTCTGGTGTGCGAACAGCCGCCGCCCCTCCGGCACCAGCGCCAGCCCCAGCCGGGCGATGGCGTGCGCGGGCAGACGCGAGACATCCCGGCCGTCGAAGACCACCGAGCCGCCAATGGGGCGGTGCAGCCCGGCGATGGCGGCGAGAACGCTCGACTTCCCCGCCCCGTTCGAGCCGACCAGCGACACCAGCTCACCGGCGGACAACGACAGCGACACCCCGTTCACGGCAGGCGCGTCCTGGTACGACACCCGCAGGTCGGTCACCGTCAGCATCAGGCCCCCAAGTACGCGTCGAGCACGGCCTGGTCCTTGACAGCGTCGTCAGGGCTGCCCGTAAAGATCAGCTTCCCGAAGTCCAGCACCACCAGCCGTGGGCAGAGGCTCATGACCACCTGCATCACGTGTTCCACCAGCACGATGGTGATCCCCTGCGCGTGCACCTGTTCGATCAGCGAGATGGCCTCCGCCGTCTCCGTGGGAGTGAGCCCCGACAGGACCTCGTCCAGCAGCAACAGCCGCGGCGAGGTCGCCAAGGCACGTGCCAGCTCCAGGCGTTTCTTCGTCGCACCGGTCAGGGTGGCGGCCGGGCGGTGCGCGTACGAACCCAGGTTGGTCTCGGCGCACACGCGCTCCGCCACGGCTCGAGCCGACGCCTTCGTCCGGTGGCGCAGGTGGGCGGCCGTCGTCAGGTTCTCGAGCACGGTCATCGAGCCGAAGACGCGCATCAGCTGGAACGTCCTGCCCACCCCGGCGCGGGCCGCCTCGTGTGGCTGCCAGCCGGTGATGTCCTTGCCCGCGAACGAGATCCGGCCCGCCGTCGGGCGCTGGGCACCCGCGATCATCGAGAACAGCGTGCTCTTCCCGGCGCCGTTCGGGCCGATGAGCCCGGTGATCGTGCCTTCCGGCACCTCGAACGACACGTCCGACACCGCCGCCAGGCCACCGAACCGCTTGGTCACCCCGTCGACCGAAAGCAGGGTCATCGCCGCACCCTCCGGTAGCCGCGTTTGACCAGGTTCACCAGGCCGCGCGGGTCGACCACCGCCACCAGGATGATCAGCGCGCCGAACATCATCAGGTCGATCGTGCGGCCCGTCGCCGAGAGGTAGGTCCTGGTGTACTCCTGCAGCGCGATCACCAGCCACGCACCGAGGATCGGGCCCCACATCGAACCGGCGCCGCCGACCACCGCGATCAGCGCGATGGCCGTCGACAGCGACAGGTCAGAACTCGAGCTGGGGTCCACGAACGTCACGAACATGACGTGGAAGCTGCCCGCGATCGACGTCAGCGCCGCCGACATGGCCACCGCGTACAGCTTGTACCGCCGGACCGGCACCCCCACGGCCGAGGCGGCGACGTCGTCGTCGCGGATGGCCTCCAGGTAGCTGCCGATGCGGCCGCGCAGGAAGAGCCACGCCGCGACCGTCGCCACCGCGAACAGGCCCAACGCGGTGTAGTAGTACTCGGTCTTGTCCCGCAACGAGAACGTGAGGTTCCAGAAGCCCTCGTCCAGGAACGGCACCGACAGGCCGTCCGTCGCGCCGAGCCACTGGATGTTCGGCAGGATCGACATCACCATCATGCCGATGGCGAGCGTCGCGATCGAGAAGTAGTGGCCCCGCAACCGGAACGTCGGCAGTCCGATGAGGACGCCCAGCACAGCCGCCAGCAGCGCGATCGGCATCATCGTCAGCCACGGCGACCAGCCGCCGGTCACGAGCAGCGTCGTGCCGTACATGCCGGTGCCGAAGAACACCGCGTGCCCGAAGGAGATCTGGCCCGCGTACCCGCCGAGGATGTTCCACCCCGTCGACGCGATCGCCATGGTCAGCGCCGTGACGCCGATCGTCTGCAGGAACGACGTCTTCGCCACCAGCGGGTACACCACCAGGAGCACGGCGACCACCGCGATCCCCGCGTACCGGCCCCACGGCACCTTCCTCGCGGGCACCGGCCGCGCGGACGGCGGTGCGAGTGTGGCGGTCATCGGCTGCCTCGCAGACCCTGCGGGCGCACCACGAGCACCAGCAGGTAGATCCCGAGCGCGGCGGTCAGCGTGTACCCCGACAGGTACAGGCCCACCACGCCCTGCACGACACCGAGCAGCAGCCCGGCGAGCGCGGCGCCGAACACGCTGCCGAACCCGCCGAGCGCCACCGCGATGAACGACATGATCCCGAACGTCGCACCGGCGAGCGGGTCGATGCCGAAGTTGTTGATGAGCAACGCACCCGCGACTCCGGTCGACACACCGGCGAGTGCCCACGTGAGCCCGTACATGCGACCCGAGTTGATGCCCATGAGCGACGCGCCCGCCGCGTCCTCGCCGACCGCCTGCAGCGCCCGGCCGGTCTCCGTGCGGTACACGAACCAGGCGAGCGCACCGGTCGCGACGAGCGCGCCGACCGCGGACACCAGCTGCGCGCCGGTGACCGCCACGCCCCCGACGACCACCCGGATGCCGCCGACGATCGGGTCCTCGATCCGGCGCGGGGTCGCGGTGAACGCGAACTGGATCGCCCCGCGCAAGAACGTCAGCAGCCCGAACGTCACCACCATCTGCGCGAGCTGCGTCGAGCCGAGCACCGGGCGGATGATCCCGGCGTACACCAGGACCGCCACCAGCGCGAGCGTCAGCGCCGCGATCGGGATCGCGATCAGCGGGTCGATCCCGGCGAGCGACCAGCACACGAACCCCGCGTACATCGCGACCATGATGAAGTCGCCGTGCGCGAAGTTCAGCATGTTGGTGACGCCGAAGACCAGCGTGAGGCCAACGGCGGCCAGGGCGAACACCGCGCCGAGGAACGCGCCGTTGGTCAACGCCTGCAGAAGGTCCTGCATGAACTTACTTGCGTGCTTCCGAAGCGGGCCAGACGATCTCCTGAGCGGCCACGTCCTTCGGGTACACGACCTTCCACACCCCGTCGAGCCGCTGCTCGACCACCGCGCGGGCGCCGGTGTTCTGGTGCTGGTCGTCGAACTTGATGCCGTCCCACGGCATGATCGTGTCGCGGCCGGGGATGTCCAGCGCGGTCAGCGCGGCGCGGATCTGGTCCGGGTCGACGGAACGCGCGTTGTTCACCGCCTGCGCCAGCGCCATCATCGTGGTGAACACGCGCGCGGAGTTCTCGGTCAGCGGCGCGTCGTACCGCTTCTGGTACTCGTCCGCCACGATCTTCGCGGCCGGGTTGCGGTTGCCGAGGTCCTCCGACCACGCCACACGGCGCGACATGCCCTCCAGGCCGTCACCAGCGGACTCGATGAACCCCGCGTCGATGAAGCCGGCACCGAACGCCATCACGGCGGGCGGGACGTAGTCGAGCTGCTCGGTGGCGTTGATGAACAGCGTCGCGGTCGGCGGGTAGGCCACCACGAACACCGTGTCCGGCTCGGCCGCGCGCACGTTCTGCAGCTGCGAGGTCAGGTCGGTCGCGGCCGGGTCGAACGGCACGTCCGCGACGATCTGCTTGTTGTTCGACTCGGCGAGGCTCTTCGCGACCTTCGCCGCGTCCGTGCCGAACGTGTTGTTCATGTACAGCAGGGCGATCCTGTCGGCCGGGACGTCCTTCTTCTTCTGTTCGTCGAGCAGGCCGAAGAACGACTGGGCGTACGTGACGTCCGTGGGACCGGTGCGGAAGAACCACTTCAGGCCCTGCTGTGTCAGCGCGGGCGAGGACGAGATGCTGGTGACGAACGGCACCTGCAGCCGTTCTGCCTGCTGTGCCGCGGTTTTCGTGACACCGGACTCCAGCGCGCCTGCGAGCACGTGTACCTCCTCGTCGTTGACGAGGTGGTTGACCGCGCTGGCGCCGTTCTCCGGCTTGCCCTGCGTGTCCGCGGGCACGATCGTGAACTTGGCGTGGTCCAGGTTCGGCACGCCCTTGTCGTTCGCCAGCGGCAGCTTCAACCCGGGCAGGCCGTCGTTGAGGATGTCGGCGGCCAGCTCGGCGCCCTGCAGCGCGTCCTTGCCCAGCGGCGCGTTCGGGCCGGACAGCGGCAGCGGGGCGCCGATCTTGATCTCCGTCACGTCGGCGCCGCCGCCGTCGGCACCGGACGTCGAGCACGCGGACACCGCGAGCACCGCGGTCACGGCCGCGACGGCGATGACCCGGCCTCTGCGTGAGGCCGACACACGCTGGAACACTGGAACTCCTTGACTCACAAGAGGAATCGAACAGGAATCGGTCAGTTGTCGGACGGGTGCGAACGCTGCCTGCGCTGCTGGCGGCGCATGGCCATCGCGTCCTGCAGGGTGAGTGCCTTGCCCGGCACGAGCGGCGCGATCTCCGCGGTGCCGGTGTCCTGCGGGTAGCCGCCCGCGACGTGCGGCGGCACCACGCGGTGCGGTGGCACGGGCTGTGCGGACTGCCGCACCGGCAGCGCTGAGGGCGGGGCGGGCGGTGGTGACCACTGCGGTGGCGGCGGGCTCTGCCGCGCGGTGGTCTGCTCCGAGTACGGGTCGAAGCGCTGCACGGCCGCGGTCTGCGGCATCCGCTGCCACTCCGGCTCCTGCTGCCGCCCCTCACCGGCCAGCAACTGCTGCGGCAGCACGACGGTCGCGGTGACCCCGCCGCCCTCGGTCGGGCCGAGCTTCACCGAGATGCGGTGCCGCGCCGCGAGGCGGCCGACCACGATCAGGCCCATGCTGCGGACCATCGAACCGTCGATGGCCTCCGGTGCCGTGATCCGCTGGTTCAGCTCGTCGAGCCGGTCCCGCGACAGGCCGACACCGTGGTCGCGGACCAGCACGACGACCGCGCCGGGGTGGGTCGGTGTGCGCATGAACCCGACCGTGACCTGGCTCGACGGCGGCGAGAACGTGGTCGCGTTGTCCAGCAGCTCCGACAGCAGGTGCACGACGTCGGGCACCGCGTGCCCGACCACGACGACCCCGTCCCCGGCGACCCGCCGCACGACGCGCGTGTAGTGCTCCACTTCGGACAGTGCGGCGCCGACCACGTCGTCGAGCGACCGCGGCCCGGTCCGCTTCGTGATCGTCTGCGCGCCCGCGATGACCATGAGGCTGTCGTCCGTGCGGCGCATGCGGGTCGCGAGGTGGTCGATGACGAACAGCTTCTGCAGCCGTTCGGTGTCCAGCTCGTCCTGCTCCCACTCGTCGAGCGCGCGCAGGATGCGTTCCGCGCAGAGCTGGTTGCGGCGGGCCAGGTTGATGAAGCCGGAGTTCATCGACACCCGCAGCTCCACCTGGTCGCGCACGAGCCGCGCACAGGCCGCGGCGATCGAGTCGAACGCGCGCGCCACCTCGCCGATCTCGTCCTCGGCGTCCAGGTCGACGCGGGCCACGTGCACCTCGGCCATCGCCTCGACGTTGGTGAGCCGGAGCCGCTGGGTGATCTCGGGCAGCCAGTCCTCCGCGACGTGCAGCGCCGAGGAGCGCAGCCTGCGCAGCGACCGGGACATCGAGCGGGCGACCGCGGTCGACACGACGACCGCGAGGATGACGACGAGCGCGAGCGTGCCGATCGCGATCCACGCGGAGAAGAGCGCGTCGTCGTGGAAGCCGTCGATGGCGGCGATCGCGCCGTCGAGCAGCTGGGTCTGCGCGGTGCGCAGCATCCCCAGCTTCTCGGTGGCCGCGGCGAACGACGTCGCCGGGTCGATGGTGAGCCGTTCCGAGGTGGCCTGCTCGACCGCGCTGGTCTGGTCGGTCTGCACCTGCGAGACCGGCACGCCCTGCACCGCGTTCGCGTACCTGGTGCGCTGTTCGTCGGAGGCGTCGGTCTGGAACGCCTCGACCGCGGCCCGCTGCCGGGCGAGGACGCCGGTGAAGTCCTGGAGCTTGCCGATGGTGAACGCGCCGGTGGCGACGATCGCGCCCAGCTCGGCGCGGGCCTGGCTGGCGTTCTCCTTGACCACGAAGATGTCGCCGAGCACGCGCAGGTCGCCCGCGAGGCGCGAGTTCGTGCCCGCCGGGTCGAAGACCACCAGCGCGTACAGCTTCGCGATCGTGTCGGTGTAGGTCGCGCGGATCGCGCCCTCGGTGAGGCTCGCGTCCCTGACCGCGCTCCGCACGTACGACAGGCCGTTCAGCGCGTCGTCGGCTCTCCGCACGTCGTCGGCGAGTCCCTCGGACTCGGCCACGTCGATGCCGTCGATGGCCGCCCGGTAGTCCGCGGCCGCCGTGTCGACGTCGACTCTCGCGCCGTCGACCTCGTCACCGCCGCGGGTGCGGCCGGAGGCGACGTACACGGCGGTGACGTCCCGCTCCTGCTGCAGCGCGTCGACCAGCGCGTTGATCTGGTGGTTGACGCGCACGAGGTCGGAGGCCTGCCCGTAGTCGGCGACCGATGACCACGAGCTGAAGGCGCTGCTGACCGCGAGGGCGACGGCGACGAGCGTCGGGCCGACGACGACCACGACGAGCTTCCACTGCACCCGCCAATGGCGCAGCCCGGAGAGCGTCGCCACGGCGCGCCTCACGAACCCGAATTTCGTCTTCGCCCCTGTAAACACAGCGTGACTGGATCGCGACACCCGGCGGACTATAGCGACATCCCCCGTTCGGAGGAACCAATGCTGAGGAGAATTCTCCAACTACACTCGGTTGTCGTAATCCGCATGGGGGATTTGTTGCGAAATCGACCAGGAACCCGATCTTTCTCCAGATATTACTGGATCATCCTCAGTGGACAGTTGACGTGTTATTCGGTGCACCGACAACGAGATGTGGAAGGTCGCCGCGCGGACCATTCTCGATGAGATTTACCAGCGCAGCGGTATCGAGGTGCTCGGAAACAAGATCACCGAGCACGTCGAGCTGCGCCGCGCGGGCGGCGGCGACCGACGTGCCGGGCGATGGCAGGAACCGGTCACGGCCCGCGCGGGCCGCCGCCCATCGCAGTACGTGACGACGGAAGCCGTCGTTGTCGAGCAGCCCGTGCCAGTGCGTGCCCATCACCCGATCGGTGAACGCCCCTTCGAGTGACCCGTCGGGCAGCTCGACGAGCCCGGGCGAGGACTGCCGGGCGACCCGGCCGTGGTGGATCTCGTACCCGCTGACCGGGTGGCCGAGCGCGGTCCCCCTGGGGCGGGTGAGCGTCTTCTCGGCGGCGAACTCGACGTCGAGGTCGAACAACCCGAGCCCGGCCACCTCGCCCGCGCCGGACTCGACGTCGTCGACGATCCGCCTGCCCAGCATCTGGAACCCGCCGCAGATGCCGATCACGGGCAGGTCCGACTCGACGATCGCGTCGGCGATCCCCCGTTCCCGCAACCACGTCAGATCGTCCACAGTGGACTTCGAGCCGGGGATGACGACGAGGTCGGCATCCGCGATGCGGGACGGTTCGGTGACGAACCGGACCGCGACACCGGGTTCACAGGCGAGCGCCTCGACGTCGGTCGCGTTGGAGATGCGCGGCAGGCGGACGACCGCCACGCGCAGCCACTGGTCGCCGAGCGGGGGCAGGGGCCGCCCGATGACGCCGTCGGCGGCGTAGGACAGGGAGTCCTCGGTGTCGAGCCACAGCTCCTCGCGCCACGGCAGGACCCCGAGCACCGGGCGGCCGGTGGCACCGGTGAGCCAGTCGAGCCCCGGCCGCAGCAGCCCGAGGTCACCGCGGAACTTGTTGATCGCGAAGGCCTGGATCATTGCCTGGTCGGCGGGATCGAGGACGGCGAGCGTGCCGAAGAGGTGCGCGAGCACCCCGCCGCGGTCGATGTCGCCGACGACGAGCACCGGCAGGCCGGCGGCGCGGGCGAGACCGAGGTTGACGATGTCACCGTCGCGGAGGTTGACCTCGGCAGGCGATCCGGCCCCTTCGCAGACCACGACGTCGAAATCCCGCCGCAGTTCGTCCAATGTGGACAGAACGGTGGGGCCGAAGTCCCGTTGCCGGTAGTCGCGGAGCGTGCCGGCGGGCTTGCCGAGGAGCACGACCTGGGAGCTGCGGTCCGACCCGGGCTTGAGGAGCACGGGGTTGAACCGGACGCTGGGTTCGAGCCCGGCGGCACGGGCCTGCATCGCCTGCGCGCGCCCGATCTCACCGCCTTCGACGGTGACGGCCGAGTTGTTGGACATGTTCTGGGCCTTGAACGGCGCGACGCGCACGCCCTCCCGCGCCAGCCACCGGCAGATCCCGGCGACCAGCACGCTCTTGCCCGCGTCCGACGACGTCCCGGCGACCAGCAGTGCTCCCCGCATCCCCGTCCTTCCCTCCACCTGCCATCATCGCGGTCATGCCCGCCACCCCGGTCACCGCCGTACTGGTGCACAGCCCGTTCCTCGGTCCGGCGAGCCTACGTCCACTTGCCGACGCGCTGGCGTCCCTGGGACACCCCGCGGTACTGCTGGACCTGCGGCCGTCGGTGGTGGCCCCGCCCGTGCACCAGGTGCTGCTCGGCGCGTTCGCCGACGCGATGAGCGAGGAGCTCCTCGACGGCCCGGTCGTCCTGATCGGGCACAGCGGCGCGGGACCGTTGCTGCCGGGGTTCGCGGACGCGCTGGAGGACGGCGTGGCCGGGCTGGTGTACGTGGACGCCGGCCTGCCGACGCCCGGCCGGTCGTGGCGCGACACCGTGCCCGGGCCCCTGTACTCGGAGCTGCGGGCGATGTCGCGGGAAGGGCAGCTGCCCCGCTGGCAGCGGTGGTTCTCCCCGGACCCCCTGGAGGCGCTGGTCACCGATCCGGAGCTGCGTGCGGAGATCGCGGACGAGGCGCCGGAGGTGCCGATCGCGTTCCTGAAGGAGGAGCGCCCGGAGGTCGAGTGGACCGGGCCCTCGGGGTACGTGCGGCTGTCGTCGCCCTACGACGCGGACGCGGACGCCGCGGTGGCGCAGGGGTGGCCGATCCGCCGCCTGGCCACACACCACCTCGCACCGGCGACCGACCCCGGTCCGGTGGCGCTGGCGATCCTCGAGGTGCTGTCGGAGCTGCTCTGACCTGCCGTCCGGCCCGAGCCGGTCAGGGCAGTGTCAGGATCTCCGCGCCGTTCTCGGTGACGACCATCGTGTGCTCGAACTGGGCGGTCCAGCTCTTGTCCTTGGTCGTGACGGTCCAGCCGTCGTCCCAGATGTCGTAGTCGATGCCGCCCAGGGTGATCATCGGCTCGATGGTGAAGGTCATGCCCTTCTCGATGACCGTGTCGACCTTCGGCTCCTCGTAGTGGAGGATCACCAGGCCGCTGTGGAAGCTCCGCGCGATGCCGTGGCCGGTGAAGTCGCGGACCACGCCGTAGTCGAACCGCTTGGCGTACGCCTCGATGACCCGGCCGATGACGTTCAGCGCGCGCCCCGGCTTGACCGCCTTGATGGCACGCATCGTCGCCTCGTGGGTGCGTTCCACCAGGAGCCGCACCTCCTCGTCGACGTCACCGGCGAGGAACGTCGCGTTGGTGTCGCCGTGGACGCCGCCGATGAACGCCGTCACGTCGATGTTGACGATGTCGCCGTCCTCGATGCGGGTCGTGTCCGGGATGCCGTGGCAGATCACCTCGTTGAGGGAGGTGCAGCACGACTTCGGGAAGTGCCGGTAGCCCAGCGTCGACGGGTACGCGTGGTGGTCGAGCAGGAACTCGTGCACCACCGCGTCGATGTCGTCCGTGGTCGCGCCCGGCTTGACCGCCTTGCCGCCCTCCTGCAGCGCCTGCGCCGCGATCCGGCCGGCCACCCGCATGGCCTCGATCGTCTCGTCGGTCTGCACCCACGGTTCCGTGTTCCGCACGGGCGCGGGCTTGTCGACGTACTCCGGCCGCGCGATGGACGACGGAACAGGACGACGCGGTGACTGGACACCGGGCTTCAGAGGCGTGCGAACGGGCATGTGTCCAGCCTAAGACAGGCCCGACAGGAACCTGGCCGCGGCTGCCACCGCCTTGCTCGACACGTCGGCACCCGTGAGCAGCACCGCGAACGCCAGGTCACCGCGGTACCCTACGAACCAGCCGTGCGAGTGCGTGCCGTCGCCGAACTGGGCAGTGCCGGTCTTGCCGCGCAGGTCGGGGAACGCCGCCAGCGCGGGCGTGATCCGCACCATCTCCTGCATCATCGCCCGCACGCCGTCCAGCACCTGCGGCGACACCGGGTCGACCGTCGAGTCCGCCTCGGTCGTGGCGCCGCGCAGCAGCGTCGGCGTCGGCATCTTCCCCGTCGCGACCGTCGACACCAGCAGTGCCATGCCGAACGGGCTCGCCACCACCTTGCCCTGCCCGAACCCGTCCTCGGCCCGCTCCACCACGTTCGACGCGGGCGGCACCGAGCCGGTCACGGTCGTCGCGCCGGGCATGACGAAGTCAACGCCCAGGCCCAGCTGCTTCGCCGTCTCCGTCAGCTCCGACGGGCCCATCTGTGTCGCCAGCTGCGCGAACGTCGTGTTGCACGAGAACGCGAACGCGCTCGACAGCGGGATGGTGCCCTTGTCGAACTTGCCGGAGTTCGGGATCTCGCGGCCCTCGACGGTGATCGTGGCCGGGCAGCCGACCGGCGTCGCACCGGTGACCTTGCCCGCGGCCAGTGCCGCGGTCGCGGTGGCGATCTTGAACGTCGAACCGGGCGGGTAGCGGCCCATCAGCGCGATCGGGCCCTGCTTGTCGGCGACCGGGTTCTGCGCGACCGCCAGCAGTTCCCCCGTCGACGGCTGCATCGCGACGATCATCGACGGGGTCGGCTCCGCGTTGACCGCCGCCTGCGCGGCGTTCTGCGTCCCGACGCTCAGCGTGGTGGTCGCCGCCTCCGCCGGCTCGGCGGCCTTCGCGTACAGCTCCTCGACCTCCGCGCCCGTCGGATCGGTCGTGATGACCCGCCAGCCCGCCTTGCCGGTCAGGTCGGCCTCGACGACCTTGCGGATGCCGGGCAGCAGCGTCGGCGCGAACGCCTTGTCGTTCGCGAGCAGCCGCGGCGCGGACGTGAACCGCACGCCGGGCAGGTCGTAGATGGCGGGCTTCACCCGGTCGTAGTCGGACTGCCGCAGCGCGACCACCTGGTAGGCCTGCCCGGCCGGGGTCTTGTTCGCGCCGGCGAGGATCGACGCCTGCGTGATCGTCCGGTCGATGCCGGCCAGGGCGGTCGCGAGCGCACCCGCGACGGCCTGGGTGTTCCCGGCCTTCTCCTTCTCCAGCAGCACGGAGACCACCCGGCTGGGCGCGAGCACGAGGCTGCCGTCGCGGTCGAGGACGGGCGCCAGCTCGGGCTGCTGGCCCTGCACGGCGATCGCCTGCTGCTGCGCGAGCTTGGGGTGGATGACCGTCGGGGTCCAGTGGACCTGCCACTTCTCGTTCGACTCACGCAGTTCGATGTGGCTGTCGTAGGTCCACTTCCTGCCGGGGCCGAGGTCCCAGGTGACGGAGTAGGCGACGTTCGCGGTCGACGCGCCGTCGGCCTGGTTGACCTCCTCGACCTTCGTCTTCACCGACTTGGGCTCCAGGGCCTCGCGCACCGCGGCCATCTGGTCCTGCGCCGAGTCCGGCGAGTCGGTCTCCTTGGCCGCGGCGGCGAGGTCGCCCTTGGCGAACGCGGTCAGGAAGGCGTTCGCGGTGTCGCCCGGTTGCGGGCCGGACATGCTGCAGCCGACGAGTGGGGTGACGAGGACGAGAGCAGCCGCTAGCCGGGTGACGCGCACCCGGGCGAGTATGCCGGAAGATCAGAACAGGACGGTGGCGTACTGGCCCACCTGGCTGAACCCGATTCGCTTGTACGCCGACTGGGCGACCACGTTGTAGGCGTTCACGTAAAGGCTCGCGGTGCGGCCGAGCCCGCGCACGAGCCGGTCCACGACAGCGGCGGTGCCGGTCGAGCCGAGGCCGTGGCCGCGCCGGTCCGGGTGTACCCACACGCCCTGGATCTGCCCGACGGACGACGACAGCGCGCCGATCTCGGCCTTGAACACGACCTCGCCGCCCTCGAACCGGGCGAACGCGCGACCGGCCGCGATCAGTTCGGCGACCCGGGCCCGGTAGCTGGCGCCGCCGTCACCCGCGCGGGGGTCGACGCCGACCTCCTCGATGAACATGGCGATCGCGGCGGGCAGGTAGCGCTCCAGCTCGTCGGACCGGACGGGCCGCACCAGCGGGTCCGGCGCGATGGCCGACACCTTGCCGGTCGACATCAGCGGCTGGTCCGCC
Source organism: Actinophytocola algeriensis (assembly GCF_014203735.1). GTDB lineage: Bacteria > Actinomycetota > Actinomycetes > Mycobacteriales > Pseudonocardiaceae > Actinophytocola > Actinophytocola algeriensis. Next base: position 396,982 of record NZ_JACHJQ010000007.1, read on the forward strand.
CGCACCTCGCGGGCCGGGCCCCAGTCCAGCTCCAGCTCCGACCACAGCCCCATGACCTGCTCGGCAGGCCCGACGACCGACGAGCACATGCGCCGCCGCCGCAACGCCCGGTCCGCGAAGGCACGCAGCGCGCCCCGGTTGCCCTGCAACGGGATGAGGTTCGAGCCGGCGAAGCACAGCGAGTCGAGGCGCCCGCCGCGGAATCCGCGCGGCTCGCAGCCCCACAGCTCACCGCCCAGCCGCCACGGGTCCATGCCGAGGTTCTCGATCCGGGACGCGACCATGCAGGAGGCGACGGGATCCGCCGTGAGCATCGCGCGCACGGCCAGCCGATCCCGCTCGTCGAGCTGCCGTGCACCTGCAAGCCGCAACACATCTTCCAGCGTGCCAGATTTGTCGCCGGCAAGACAGTCGAGGGTGGCGTGGTGCCGCGATGAGTTTCGCGGGCGGGGGCAGTCTGACCACCATGGGCACACTGATCTACGGCATGAACGTCTCGGCCGACGGCTACGTCGCCGACGCGAAGGGCGACTTCGACTGGTCCGAGCCGAACGAGGAACTGCACCAGTACTGGAACGACGTGACACGCGAGGTCGCGCTGTCGTTCTACGGCAGGCGGCTCTACGACCTGATGTCCGCGTACTGGCCGACGGCCGACCAGGACCCGGAGGCCAACCCGGTCACCCTCGACTACGCCCGCGCCTGGCTGGGCATGCCGAAGGTGGTCTTCTCACAGACCCTCGAGTCGGTCGACTGGAACTCGCGCCTGGAGCGCGGCGACCCCGTCGAGGTCGCGACCCGCCTGAAGGCGGAGACGGACGGACTGCTGGAGGTCGGCGGCGCGACGCTGGCGAGCACGTTCGTGCGGGCCGGCCTGGTGGACGGGTTCCGGATCGTCGTCCACCCCGTCGTCGTGGGCGGCGGCACGCCGTTCTTCCCGTCCCTGCCGTCGTGGCTGTCGCTGCGCCTGGTGGACAGCCGCACCTTCTCCTGCGGCGCGGTCCTGCTGCGCTACGAGGTGAAACGCTGATGCCTAGCCGACGGTGACGGTCGGGGTGCCCGCTTCGGCGGTCTCCCCGGCCTCCTCCGCGATCCGCATGGCCTCCTCGATCAGGGTCTCCACGATCTGGTGCTCTGGCACGGTCTTGATGACCTGCCCCTTCACGAAGATCTGGCCCTTGCCGTTGCCGGAAGCGACCCCGAGGTCAGCCTCCCTGGCCTCGCCCGGCCCGTTCACCACGCACCCCATGACGGCCACCCGCAGCGGGACCTCCATGCCCTCGAGCCCCGCGGTGACCTCGTCGGCCAGCTTGTACACGTCCACCTGCGCCCGCCCACAGGACGGGCACGACACGATCTCCAGCTTCCTGGGCCGCAGGTTCAGCGACTGCAGGATCTGCGAGCCGACCTTGACCTCCTCGACGGGCGGCGCGGACAGCGAGACGCGGATCGTGTCGCCGATGCCCTGCCGCAGCAGCGCGCCGAAGGCCACCGCCGACTTGATCGTGCCCTGGAACGCCGGCCCGGCCTCGGTGACGCCGAGGTGCAGCGGGTAGTCGCACTGCTCGGCCAGGATCTCGTAGGCCCGGACCATGACCACCGGGTCGTTGTGCTTCACGGAGATCTTGATGTCGTGGAAGTCGTGCTCGGCGAACAGCGACGCCTCCCACAGCGCCGACTCGGCGAGCGCCTCCGGGGTGGCCTTGCCGTACTTCTTCAGCAGCCGGGGATCCAGCGACCCCGCGTTGACGCCGATCCGGATCGGGGTGCCGTGGTCGCGCGCGGCGGCCGCGATCTCCTTGACCTTGTCGTCGAACTTCTTGATGTTGCCCGGGTTCACGCGCACGGCGGCGCACCCGGCCTCGATCGCGGCGAACACGTACCGGGGCTGGAAGTGGATGTCGGCGATCACCGGGATCTGCGACTTCGCGGCGATCGCGGGCAGCGCGTCCGCGTCGTCCTGCGACGGGCACGCCACCCGGACGATGTCGCAGCCCGCCGCGGTCAGCTCGGCGATCTGCTGCAGCGTCGCGTTGACGTCCGCGGTCAGCGTCGTGGTCATCGACTGCACGGAGATGGGGTAGTCGCTGCCGACGCCGACTTTGCCGACCATCAACTGCCGGGTCTTGCGCCGCTCCGAGAGAACGGGCGGCGGCGTGCCCGGCATGCCCAGCATGATGCCTTCGGTCATGTTTCCAGCCTACTGGCCTATCCGGATGGGGTTGACGATGTCCGCTGTGATGGTCAGCAACATGACGGCGCCACCGATGAAGATGAACACCATCGTCACCGCCGACAACTTCGTGTAGTCGACCGGGCCACCGGCGGGCTTGCCGCGGAGTTTGCGCAGCCAGTCGCGGACCTTCTCGTAGAACAGCACCGCGATGTGGCCGCCGTCCAGCGGCAGCAGCGGGAGCAGGTTGAACACGCCCACGAAGAAGTTCAGCGTGGCCAGGAGCAGCAGGAACAGCTCCCACACGCCCTGCTCGACCGCGTCACCGCCGATGATCGACGCGCCGACGACGCTGACCGGGGTGTCGGGGTCGCGCTCACCGCCGCCGATGGCCTCGATGACCTTCGGGATCTTCTCCGGGAACGCCAGCAGGCCCTCCCAGACCCGGACGAACATGGTGCCGGTGAACTCGAGGGAGCCGCCGACCGCCGACGCCGCCGAGTAGTGGTAGATCGGGGTGCTGGTGACGCCGATCGCACCGACGTCGACGAGCTTGTTGTCGTCGGTGTTGTCGGGGGTGTCGTCCGGCGCCACGCGCTGCACGGTCGGGATGTCGATGGTGATCCTGCGCTCTGCGCCGTCGCGGAGGACCACGAACTCGTGCTCGCCGGACAGCTTCTGCACCGTGGCCACGACGTCCGACCAGGTCGGGGTGGCCTTGCCGTCGATGCTGACGATCTCGTCGCCCTCGCGCAGCCCCGCGTCGCGGGCCGGCGCCGGGTCACCGGGACCGCACTCGGCGTACTCGTAGGTCTTCACGTCCTGGGTCGACGCGGCGCAGTCGGTGCCGCTGATGACCGGGGTGCCCTCCACGTTCGGCAGGCCCATGGTGGCGGCCATCAGGTACAGGATGATGAACCCGAGGATGAAATGCGTCACGGAGCCCATGACCATCACCACGAAGCGCTTCCACGTCGGGTAGCGCCACATCGCGCGCGGCGCCTCCTCCGGGGTGACCTCGTCGAGCGCGGTCATGCCCGCGATGTCGCAGAAGCCACCCGCGGGGATCGCCTTCAGGCCGTACTCGGTCTCACCGCGCCGGAAGGACCAGATCTTCGGGCCGAAGCCGATGAAGTACCGCCGCACCTTCATGCCGAAGGCCTTGGCGGCCCACATGTGCCCGGCCTCGTGCAGTGCCACCGACACGCAGATCCCGAGTGCGAACAGCACGACCCCAAAGAGCCATGTGAGCAAGTTCCGTCAGTCCTTTCCTACCCCGCCGCGAGCCAGCAGCTCACGGGCGCGGGCGCGGGCCCAGTCCTCAGCCGCGAGCACCTCGTCGACGCTGCCCGGCTCACGGTGCCAGTCGTGCGCGTCGTCGAGGACGTGCTCGACAGTGTCCACAATCGCGGTGAAGGCCGTGTGTCCTTCTACGAAGCTCGGGACGGCTTCCTCGTTCGCGGCGTTGTACACCGCGGGCAGGCAGCCGCCCGCCGTGCCCGCCTGGCGGGCGAGCCGCACGGCCGGGAACGTCTCGTCGTCCAGCGGTTCGAAGGTCCACGAGGTCGGCTCGGCGAACGTCGCCGGCGTCGCCGCGTCCGGCACCCGCTCCGGCCAGCCCAGCGCCAGCGAGATCGGCAGCTTCATGTCCGGCGGGCTGGCCTGCGCGAGCGTGGAGCCGTCGGTGAACGTCACCATCGAGTGGATCATCGACTGGGGGTGGACGACCACGTCGATGCGGTCGTAGGGGACGCCGAACAGCAGGTGCGCCTCGATCAGCTCGAGGCCCTTGTTGACGAGCGTGGCCGAGTTGATCGTGATGACCGGCCCCATGTCCCAGGTCGGGTGCGCCATCGCGTCCTCGACCGCGACGCCGGCGAGGTCCGCGCGGCGGCGGCCGCGGAACGGCCCGCCCGACGCGGTCAGCACGAGCCGCGCCACCTCGTGCGCCTCCCCGCCCCGCAGGCACTGGGCGATGGCCGAGTGCTCCGAGTCGACCGGCACGAGCTGGCCGGGCTTGGCGGCCCTGAGCACCAGCGGGCCACCCGCGATCAGCGACTCCTTGTTCGCGAGCGCGAGGGTGGCACCGGTGTCGAGGGCGCGGAGCGTCGGCGCGAGACCGCGGGACCCGGTGATGGCGTTGAGGACGACGTCGGCCGGTGTGCCGGCGATCAGCTCGGTGACGGCGTCCGGCCCGGCGAGGATGCGCGGCATCTCGAAGCCGCCGCGGTCGTAGCCCCGCTTCTGGGCTTCGGCGTAGATGGCGAGCTGGAGGTCCTCCGCGGCGGTCGCCCTGGACACGGCGACAGCACGGACCCGGTGGGTGAGCGCCTGGGCGGCCAGTGCGGCCGGGTCGGCTCCCCCGGCGGCGACGCCGACGACGTCGAAGCGACCGGGGTTGGCCGCGATCACGTCGAGGGCCTGAGCGCCGACCGAGCCCGTGGAGCCCAGTACGAGCACGGTGCGTTGGTTCATCGCGGCACATTCTTCCCGATGCCCTCGAACGCGCCGGTCCGGGGCGTTGTGGGAGCATGAGCGCGCACTGACGAACGCTGAGGAGGGGACGTGGCAGGCTCACAGCTGGAGAAGCGGGCCAACAACGCGGTCGACCCGCACGAGGAGCCCTCCGCGGCGTGGGGCTGGCACGGCAGGTTCCCGCGTGGCCGCGAGATCGGCGGCTGGATCACCGCGATCGCCATGTTCGCGATGGCCTTCGTCGGCAACCACATCGCCGAGACCGAGCGCCTGTGGCTGCTGGGCATCGGCGCGGGCCTCGTGATCTACCTGATCTGGGCCCGCGTGCGGCAGCGCACGGCCTGGCGCCGGTAGCCAGAACACACTTCCCAAGGAGCACGTCCGCTTGCCGGGCGTGCTCCTTGGCGTATGCGCGGAAAAGGCTCTAGCGCCAATTTCTACCACCTGGTAGAAATTCTGGGAGCGCTTCCATAGCCGCGGGCACAGTCCAGGGGAGAGTGGTCATGAGCAAGCTTTCAGTACAGCTGTACTCCGTCCGCGAGTCGTTCGCCGCCGATCCGGGTGACACGCTCGCCAGGCTGGCGGGCATCGGGTTCACCCAGGTCGAGCCGTTCGGGTTGGCCGAGGCCGCGACCGTGTTGCGCACCGCGCTGCCCGAGCACGGGCTGACCGCGCCGACCGCGCACGCGAAGCTGATCGGCGTCGACCAGGACGTGGTGTTCGCCGCCGCGCAGGCCTGCGGCGTGCGCACGGTCATCGACCCGTTCGTGCCCGACGAGCAGTGGCGCACCGAGGCCGACGTCGCGGCCACGGCCGACGCCCTCAACGCCGCCGCCAAGCGGGCCGCCGACCACGGTCTGGCCGTCGGCTACCACAACCACTGGTGGGAGCTCGAGAACAAGATCGGTGACCGCACCGCGTTCGAGGTGTTCGCCGAGCTGCTGGCCCCCGAGCTGGTGCTCGAGGTCGACACCTACTGGGCCGCCGCGGGTGGCGCCGACGTGCCCGCGCTCCTGGCCGCACTGGGCGACCGGGTCACGGCACTGCACGTCAAGGACGGCGACCTCGCCACCGACGCGTCCGGCCAGGTGCCCGCCGGGCAGGGCAGGGCCCCGGTCGCCGACATCCTCGCCGCCGCGCCACAGGCCCTGCGGGTCATCGAGTTCGACGCCTACGCCGGCGACATCTTCGACGGCCTCGCCGCCAGCCACGCCTACGTCACCGGTCTCGCGCGATGACCGGGCCCGTGGGCGGCACGGTGGGGATCGGCCTCATCGGTGCCGGCGTCATCAGCGACACCTACCTCGAGAACCTCACGTCGTTCCCGGACGTCCGGGTCCTGCGGATCGCCGACCTCGACACCGCACGCGCGGCCGCGCAGGCGGAGAAGCACGGCGTCCCGCGCTCCGGCACCACCGCCGAGCTGCTGGCCGACCCCGACGTCGAGCTGGTCGTGAACCTCACGATCCCGGTCGCGCACGTGGAGATCGGCCTCGCCGCGCTCGACGCGGGCAAGCACGTGTGGGCCGAGAAGCCCCTCGCGCTGGACCGCGCGTCCGGCCGCAAGCTGCTCGACCGCGCCCGGGAGAAGGGCCTGCGGGTGGCGAGCGCGCCGGACACCGTGCTCGGCGCGGGCCTGCAGACCGCGCGCCGCGCGATCGACGAGGGCCTGGTCGGCGAGCCGAGGACCGCGCTCGCGATCTTCCAGACGCCGGGACCGGAGAGCTGGCACCCGGCGCCGGAGTTCCTGTTCCAGACCGGCGGCGGACCGCTGCTCGACATGGGCCCGTACTACCTGACCGAGCTGGTGCAGCTGCTCGGCCCGATCCGCCGCGTCACCGGCGCGGGTGGCCGCAACCGCGAGACCAGGGTCATCGGCTCCGGTCCGCGCGCGGGCACGGAGTTCGCGGTCACGGTGCCGACGACGGTCACCGCACTGGTCGACTTCGAACGCGGCGGGGCCGCGCAGGTGGTGCTGAGCTTCGACTCCGCACTGCACCGCACCCTGTTCGAGGTCACCGGCACGCTCGGCGCGGTGGTGGTCCCGGACCCGAACCGGTTCGACGGCCCGACGCTCGTCCACACGCTCGGCAGCACCGACCTGACCGAGCTGCCCGCGGTCGGCCACAGCGCCTCCCGCGGCACGGGCGCGCTGGAGCTGGCGCGCGCGATCCGCGCCGGGGAGCCGGAACGGGCGTCGGGTGAGGTGGCCTACCACGTGCTCGACGCGATGCTGGCCATCGAGGAGTCGATCACCTCGGGCGAGCCGGTGGCGGTGGAGAGCACGGTCGACGTACCACCCGCGCTCCCGGCGGACTGGGACCCGCGGGCCCGTACGCTCTGACCGCCGCTCAGTCGACGTGGAAAGTCCCGAGGATCGCGGTGAGCACGCCCCGGTGCGTGCTCATCTCGTCCCGCGCCCCGTCCGCGCTGTCGCCCTGCGCCCACCACCGCAGGTAGTAGACGTGCCCGCCGTCGGTGACGACCAGCCGCACCAGCTCGTGGTAGAAGGCCGAACCTGACTGGTAGACGTACTCCAGTTCGGCCGCACGACCACCACTGACCTGCCCGTCCAGCTCGGCCAGCCGGACGCGGTCGTGGTACGGCTGGTCCCCCACCTCGGTTTCCTCGAAGTCCTCGAGGAAACCGAGGAGGTCCGCCGGGGCCTCGTCGAGCCCGTACACGGTCACGTGCAGCTTGAGGTGCTCTCCACCGCCCAGCCACTGCACGGGGTTCTCCAGCCGTTCCCACCCGGTCGGGACGGCGACGGTGAAGCCGGGCTCGTCGTACTCGGTGTACCCGTCCGGAGTCGGGATCGGAGTGGTGGTCGTGGTCGGCGACGCGGCTCCCCGGTCGCCGTCCGGCAGTGTCTGCCACACCAGGAAACCGACCAGTGCCACGACGACGACCGCCGCGCTCGTGAGGATCACGACCGGCCCTCGGCGCCTGCGCGGCCGGGCGAGTGACAGCGTCGGGTCCGGCGGCGCGGAAACCGGCACCGTGGTGTCCGCCTGGCGCTCCGGACGGAGCAGGTCGAGCGCGTCGGCCGCGGTGAGCCGCTTCTCCGGTTCCTTGCGCAGCAACCCCTCGATCACGGCGTCGACCGGCCCGCCCGCGGTCAGCGGCGCCGGGGCCTGGGTGAGCACGGCGGCGAGCACCGCCTGGGTGTCCGGCCGTTCGAACGGGGTCGGCCGGTGAGCGCGACGTAGAGCGTCACGCCGAGCGACCACAGATCGCCGGGTGGCCCGGTGCGGCCGTCGGTGATCCGTTCCGGCGCCAGGTACTGCGGCGATCCGATGATCTGGTTCGTCGCCGTCAGCGCGGTGGAGCCGTCGACGGCGGCGATGCCGAAGTCGGTGAGGACCACCCGGTCGCCGTCGACGAGCACGTTCGCCGGTTTGACGTCGCGGTGCAGGATGCCCTTCCGGTGCGCGGCGTCGAGCGCGGTCAGCAGGCTGATCGCGATGTCGGCGACCCTGTTCCTGGGCAATGGGCCGTTCAGCCGGACGACCTCGGCCAGGGACGGGCCGTCGATCAGCTCCATGACGATCCACGGCCGGTCGTCGTGGGTGATCACGTCGTGCACGGTGATGATCGCCGTGTGGCTCAGCTTGGCCGCCGAACGCGCCTCGCGCATCGTCCGGCCGTGCGCGGTGGCGGTCTCCTGGCCGGACGCGACCGGCAGCCGCATCTCCTTGATCGCGACCTCGCGTTCGAGGAACTCGTCGGTGGCCCGCCACACCACGCCCATGCCACCGCGTCCGAGCATCGTGCCGATCCGGTAGCGGCCCGCGATGAGAGTGGGGTGTTCCTCGGTCACCGCCGAACGATATCGACAGCATCGACCGTGTCAGAGCGGTTTCGTCAGCACGCTGTCGAGGAAGTGGCGCAACGTCGCGACGAGGTCCACCTCGTCCGGGTCGGTCAGCCACTGCACCTGCAGCCCGTCCATCAGTGCGACGAACGTGAGCGCCGCGGCGGCGGGGTCGACGCCGTCGCGGAGCTCGCCCTGTTCGGCGAGCACCCGGAACGACTCGAACGTGGACTCGCGGGCGAGCCGGTAGTGCCGCACGAAGTAGTCGTGCGCCGGGTGGTCGGGCACGACGGCCTCCGCCGCGAGCCGCGAGTACAGGTCGACGATCCCGGGGTGGGTCACGTTGTGCTCGGCGAGCGCGATGAAGTGCGCCAGCACGTCCCGGCCGGGCGGGGCGTCGAGCTGCTCCCGTTCGGAGTCCTCGGCGTCGCGGCGCTCCAGGACCGCGGCGAGCAGCGCCTCCTTGGTCGGGAAGTAGTACAGGAGCCCGGCGTGCGTGATCCCGGCCCGCTTGGCCACCTCCCGCAGCGACGACCCGTGGTACCCGGCCTCCCCGTACACGGCCACCGCCGCCGAGAGGATGTCCTCCCGGCGGATCCGGCCCTTGGGGTAACCCCCGCCCTCGGCGGCGCGCATCAACCCATCATGCCGGTCAGGGCAGTACCGACCGCACGGCCTCTTCGGTGCGGCCGACGACCGTGGTGCCGTCGTCCGCGGTGATGATCGGGCGCTGGATCAGCTTCGGGTGCGCCGCGAGTGCCTCGATCCACCTGGCGCGGTCGGCCGGGGTGCGCGTCCAGGTCCTGAGGCCCAGCTCCTTGGCGACCGGCTCGGTCGTGCGCGTGACGTCCCACGGCTCCAGCGAGAGGCGCGCAAGGACCGCCGTCAGCTCGGCCGCCGTCGGCGGGTCCTCCAGGTAGCGGCGCACGGTGTACTCGGCGCCCGCCGCGTCCAGCATCGACAGCGCCGACCGGCACTTCGAACAGGCGGGGTTGACCCAGATCTCCATGTACGTCTCCGGCCGTCGGTGCTACTGCGGAGCCTGACCGTATACAGGAAGCTCACGGGTACGCGGGAGGCTTGCGGCGCAAGCTTTTCCCGGGCGGTCTCCAGGGGTCCGGGCCGGCTGTGGTGACGCGCGGGCGCGACGGGTAGCGTCAGCCGCGATGAGCATTGTGAGCAGGGGTTTCCACGGTCGCCGCGAGCCTGCGGCGGCCGATCTCCCGCCCGGCCAGTACCTCACGCGGGACTTCCCCGTCCTGCAGGCCGGGCCGACGCCACGGGTCGACCTCGACACGTGGCAGTTCACGATCAGCAACGAGGCTGGCGCGAAGTACACCTGGTCGTGGCGAGAACTGCTCGCCCTGCCGAGTGAGAAGACCACTACCGACATCCACTGCGTGACCAGGTGGTCGAAGCTGGGAACGACGTGGCAGGGCGTGTCCCTCGACACCCTCTTCGCCGACGTCGAGACCGCGGCCGACCACGCGCTGGTCCACTCGTACGGCGGGTACACCACGAACCTGCCGCTCGAGGACCTGCTCGACGGCAAGGCGTGGATCGCCTACCGCTTCGAGGGCGAGGACCTGACCCCCGACCACGGCGGCCCCGCCCGGCTGCTGGTGCCCCACCTGTACTTCTGGAAGTCGGCGAAGTGGGTCACCCGCATCGACCTGCTGAATGACGACGAGCCGGGGTTCTGGGAGCAGCTGGGCTACCACAACTACGGCGACCCGTGGCGCGAGCAGCGGTACACCGATGACTGAGACGGTCGTGCGGCGCCGCACGCCGTGGCTCGCCGCGACCGTCCACTCCGTGCGGTCCGAGACCGCGGTGGCCCGCACGATCGTGCTCGACGTGCCGGGCTGGCCGGGGCACGTCGCGGGCCAGCACGCCGACGTGAAGCTCACCGCCCCCGACGGGTACAGCGCCCAGCGCAGCTACTCCCTCGCCGCGCCTGCCGACGGTGAGCGGATCGAGCTGACGGTGCAGCTCGTCGAGGACGGCGAGGTGTCGCCGTACCTGGTGGACGAGCTGCTGCCGACCGACCAGCTCGAGGTACGCGGCCCGATCGGCGGCTGGTTCACGTGGCACGCGACGGAACCCGGACCGGTGCTGCTGGTCGCGGGCGGTTCGGGGATCGTGCCGCTGATGGCGATGGTCCGCGAACGGGCTCGCGCCGGGAGCACGGCCCCGTTCGCGCTCGTGTACTCGACCCGCGGCCCGGCGGATGCCTTCTACGCGGACGAACTGGCGGCGGCGGACATCGCGACGACGATGGTGTACACACGTACTGCCACGGACACCCGCCCGGCGGGCAGGATCACGGCGGCGGACCTGCCGGACGCGGCGGGCGCCCGCGTGTACGTGTGCGGCCCGACCGGCTTCGTCGAGACGGTGTCGGACCTGCTGCTCGCACACGGCCACGACGCGGCGAACATCCGGACGGAGCGGTTCGGCCCGAGCGGAGGATGACATGTTCATCGACGGCAACGGTGCGGCGGGCGTGTTCGCCGAAGCGCTTGGCGTGGACATCACGACGGCGGTGATCACCTGCGCGGGCTGCGGCGCGGGCGGCCGGTTCGCGGAGAGCCACGTGTACGACCACGGCCCTGGCGTCGTCGCCCGCTGCGCGACCTGCGAGTCGGTCCTCGCCCGCATCGTCCGCACCCCGACCGACGCGTGGCTCGACCTGCGCGGCGCCCGTTCGGTCCGCATCCCACTGCCCGCCGAAGGAGCCGACGCGTCGTCCTAGTGTGCTCACCGTGACCGAGTTTCCCAGGGTGAACCTGGCCGCCGGCCGACTGGTGTTGCGCCCGTTCCGCGCGGAGGACGCCGCCGACGTGCACGCGGTGTGGAACGACGACGCCTACCTCCGCTTCGCGCCAGCCGGGATGCCCACCGCCGCGGCTGACCTGCGACGGGCTGTCGAGTGGTGTTCGAGCGGGCCGCTCTTCGCCGTCGAACGCGCCGCGGACGGACGGCTGGTCGGCCACGTCGCCCTGTTCGGCACCGACTGGGCCAGGATGGTCACCGAGATCCACTACTGGACGGCGCCGTGGGGCCGGGGCCACGGCTACGCCGCCGAGGCGGTGCGCACCGTTGCCCGGTGGGCGCTGACCACGCAGGGCATCGCTCGCATCGCCCTCATGGCGGTCGTCGACAACACCGCGTCCGTCCGGACGGCGGAGGCCGCGGGCTTCCGCTTCGAGGGTGTCCTGCGCAACGCCGCTCTGACCCGATCCGGCCGAGGCGACCTCGCGTCCTACAGCGCGATCCCGGCCGACCTCGTCCCGTAGGTCACGCACCCCTCGGCAGTTGGCAGCTTCATGCCCCTATGAGCACCTTGTTAGTGATCTGTAAGGATCCGCCACTAGCGTCCGTGGCGTGACGAGGATCGTGCTCGCGGTGGTGTTCATGCTGGCGGGGCTGGGTGTCGTGCTGGGGGCGGTCGTGCTGGGGCGGCCCAGTTTCGTCGAGGTCGAGGTGGGCGGGGCGGCCATGGCGCCGACGCTCGAGGAGGGCGACCTGCTGACCGTCGACAGCGAGGCCGAGCCGCGCCGTGGTGACATGGTCGTCCTGGACGGGGAGGCGTTCGCCGGCCAGTCGGCGGGGCTCCGCGTGCTGCGGGTCATGGGTGTCGGCGGCGACGAACTCGAGTACACCGGCGGCAGGCTGACCCGCAACGGCAAGCCCGTCAGCGAGCCCTACGCGAGCGGCACCCCGCTGAACGACTTCACCGTGACCGTGCCCGACGGCACCGTCTTCCTCGCGGGTGACGCGCGGGACAATGCCGTCGACTCGCGCATGTTCGTCGACCACGAAGGGCACGGCGCTGTGCCCGTGGCCGCCATCGAGGGCCGGGTCGTCGGTGTCAACGGCACGCTCCTCGACAGCGGCACCCAGGCGTGGCCGCTGTGGGTGGCGGGTGGCGCGGTCGTGGCGCTCGGTGGACTCGGGTGGCTCATCGCCGGCCTGCACCGGCGGACGACCGCACCCGTGGACTAACGCGCCTCGCCGCACGAACCGCGCGCCACGAGCGTCGGCGCGAACACCCGGTGCACCGGGTCGGCGGGCGCCTCGACCACCAGCGACGCCGCCTGCCTGCCCATCTCGTAGGACGGCTGCGCCACGACGGTGATCCCGAGCGCGGCCGCCCACGCGAACTCGTCCATCGTCAGCAACGCGACGTCGCCGGGGATCGTCAGGCCCGCCGCCGTCAGCGCGGTGTACGTCGCGACCGTGAGCCTGCCGGTCAGGCACACGACGGCGTCCGGGCGGCCACGCAGCAGCGTCGAGACGGCCGCGGCCACCTCGTCCTCCGTCCCGGCGTCGACCACGACGGGTGCCGGCAGCCCCGCGCCGGCGAGGGCGTCGCGCAGCCCCGCGGTGCGTTCGACCTGCGATGGACGCTGCCCGGAGGCCACCACGCCCACTGACGACCGCCCGCACGCGACGAGGTGCTCGGCCATCATCCGGCCGGCGGCGACGTTGTCGAGGATCACCGAGTGCAGGCCCGCCACCGCGCGGGCCACGACCACACACGGCGTGCCGTTCGCGGTCATGCTGCGGGAGCGGGCGTCGGTCGTCTCGCCGGTGGTGACGATCAGGCCGCGCACCCGCTGCTCGTCCATCGTGCGCACGTGCGCGACCTCGCGGTCGGGGTGGCGGTAGGTGTTGGCGAACATGACGAGGCTGTCGTTCGCGCCGGCCACCTCGTCGATGCCACGCATGAGGTCGAGGTAGAACGGGCTGTTCAGGTCCCGGATCACCACGCCGATCGTGTTGGAGCGCCCCGAGAAGATGCTCTTCGTCAGCGCGTTCGGCGTGTACTCGAGCGTGGTGACCGCTTCCCACACCCGCGCCGCGGTGTCCTCCTTGACCGCACCGCCGTTGAGCACCCGCGACACCGTCGCCACGGACACCCCAGCGGCCGTGGCGACGTCGCCGATCGTCGTTCGCTTGCCCATGCTCTCCCCTCAGACACGCCTGCCGTCGCGGACCACGACCGCGCCGCCGATCATGACGACCCCGACCCGGTCCAGCCGCGCCGGATCGGTCACCACGATGTCCGCGACCGCGCCCGGCACGATACGGCCCCGCCCCGGCGCGATGCCCGGGATGGCGGCCGCGACGTTCTCCGTCGCCATCGCGATCGCGTCGGGGAGCGTCACCACGCCGGCCTTCGTCGCGTGGTCGATCGCCAGCAGGATCGCGTCGTGGTGCCCGCCCGCGTAGTCGGTGGAGATCGTGTCGACCAGCCCGGCCTCGAACATCGCGTACAGCAGCTCCGGCCCGGTGGTCAGCCGCCGCGCACCGAATGTGTCCAAAGTAGACACGTCAACGACGGCGCCGAGTTCCTTGAGCCGCTCGGCGTGCGCCAAGGCCTCCCGCAGCTCGAAGCTGGAGTGGTTGGAGTGCCCGGCGATCAGGCGCACGTCGGTCCTGGCGATACCGGCGACCTGCGTCATCGACGCGGCCGCGTTGTGCACCAGCACCGGCACACCCGCCACCCGCGCCTCCTCGGCCGCCTCCGTGAGCCCGGCCAGCGCGATGTCGAACGCGGGCAGGATGATCCCGGAGACGATCTCGCGGGTGTCCTCGACCGACAGCTTCCCCGCCAGCCCCGCTGCCTCCAGTGCCTCCTCGACGGCGTCCCGGTCGAACGCCGACGCCGAGATGTGCCTGCCCAGCACGGCGACCTTCAGCGCGTTGGACTGCCGGGGCGTGATCGTCACCCCGGTCCGCCGCGCCACCTCGGCGGGGATGTACATGTAGCTGGCACCACCGCCGCCGAGGGTGTGGCCCGCGCCGATCTCCCCCAGCGCGACCGCGCCGTCGCGGACCGCCCGCTGCGCGGTGAACGCCCGGTTCTCGTCGGCGAGGCCGCCCCCGTCGGCGATCGTCGCCGCCTCCAGGCACGCGGGTGTGTTGCAGGAGGCCAGTTTCACGGTGACCGGGTGCGCGTCATCGGTCCGCGCAAGCGCTTCCGCGGTGACGAAGCCGTCCACGCAGAGGACGGTCGTCGTGCCTTCGAGGAGGTGCCGGTCGAGGTTGGCGAGCACCTGCTCGTGCGGCAGGCCTTCGTGCCCGCTGGGGAAGAGCGGCCCGAACGCCGTGCCGTGCGTGTGGTTGTTGATCAGCCCGGGGATGACGAGCTTGCCGGTGGCGTCGACGAGTTCGGCGGTGCCGTAGTCCCCGGCCGGCCGGGTCGGCACGATCTCGCGGATCGTGCCGCCGGAGACAACGACATCGACACCGACACCGACCTCGACGCCGTGCCGGTCGACGAGGTCACCGCCGTGCAGCACAGTGGTGGTCATCAGAACCTCTCGAACCGGAACGGTGCGAGCGCGTCGGTCACGTCCGCGCCCATGACCTCGGCCGCGACCAGGTCACCGGCGTGCACGCTCAGCGTCGCGCCGCTGTGCGACACCGCGAAGTGGAAGTTCGGCAGCGCCTCCGCGCGGCCGAGCACCGGCAGCCCGTCGCCGGGGATGGGCCGCTCCCCCACCCGCACGCTCTCCACGGTCGCGGCGCCGATCCCCGGGTAGAGCGCACAGGCGTCGGCGAACACCTTCTCGGCGGCGGCCTCGTCGTGGCCGTGGAGCAGCAGCCGTCCGGCACCGTCGGGCCGCAGGTGCACGCGCGGCGCGTGCACCACCCGCGACACGGCCACCGCGACCGGTGACGTGTAGACGAGCGTGCCCGACGTGTTGCGCATGGGGAACGTCAGCCCGGCCAGTGCGGCGATGTCGGCGGCACGCGGGCCCGCGCAGTTCACGACCGCGTCGGCCGCGAGCCGCTGCCCGGACGCGAGCGCCACCGCACGGACCCGCTCACCGGTCACGTCGAGCCCGGTGACGGCGTCGCCCCGGACCACGTCCGCGCCCGCGAGCAGGTACGCGATCATGCGGGTGGGTTCGAGCCAGCCTTCCCGCGGGAAGTACGCGATGTCGTCGGCGGGCAGCCCCGCCGGGTCGAGGTCTGGTTCGAGCCGCAGCAGTTCGGACCTGGTGAGCCAGCGCGCCTCGTAGCCGTAGCCGAGGACGCGCGTGACCTTCTCGCGCAGCTGCGCGAGGTCGGCCTCGTCGTCGGTCCACTCCAGGTTGCCGCCCTCGTGGTACCAGTCGCTGTGCGGGGTCTCGGCGGCCAGCTTCCGGTGCGCGGCCATGCCCGCGACGTTCAGGTCGTGGTAGGCGCGCGGCTGTTTGCCGCAGGAGTTGAGCCACGAGAACGTCGCACCGGACGTGCCCCCGCCCGGCGCGCCCGCGTCGACGACCGTGACCCGCGCACCCCGCCGCAGCAGCGCGGCACTCACCGCCGCGCCGTAGACACCGGCTCCGATGACGACTACGTGCTCAGCCATGGTTCTCCTGTTCACTCGGTTCGGCCGGCAACGCGAGCGCGGCGCCGGGTGGGATGACGACGGAGGCCTTGTCACCGGGCGCGGGCAGGTCGTGCGCGCCGGGATCGGGCACGGCGACCCGCAACCCGCCCGCGACGTCCAGCACGACCGTCGCGAGGCTGCCCTCGTTGACGACCTCGGTGACCAGCCCCGCCAGTTCGGACGGGCCCAGCCGCAGCGCTTCCGGCCGGAGCAGGACCTGCACGGCAGCGCCCTCCACGACCCCGTTGTGGCGTGCCGTCACGACGTCCGACGTGGACAGCCGGACCGTGCACTCGTCCGGAGTCGCGGCCACGCACACGCCGTCGACCAGGTTCGACTGCCCCACGAACCCGGCCACGAACGCGTTCGCCGGTGCCCGGTAGATCCGCTCCGGGGTGTCGAGCTGTTCGACGTGCCCGTCGCGCATGACCGCGATCCGGTCGCTCATCACGAGCGCCTCGGTCTGGTCGTGCGTGACGAACACGGAGGTGACGCCGAGTTCGCGCTGCAGGTGCTTGATCTCCAGCCGCAGCTGTTCGCGCAGCTTCAGGTCCAGGTTGGACAGTGGCTCGTCGAACAGCAGCACCTTCGGCCGCACCACGATCGCCCGCGCCAGCGCGACCCGCTGCTGCTGCCCGCCGGAGAGCTGCGACGGCATGCGTTCCTCGCGGCCCGCCAGCCCGACCCGCTCGAGCGCGTCGGCCACCCTGGTGCGGACCTCCGCCTTGGGGCGCTTGCGCATCCGCAGCCCGTAGGCCACGTTCTGCCCGACCGTCAGGTGCGGGAACAGCGCGTACTGCTGGAAGACCATGGCGGTGTCGCGCCGGTCCGGCGGCAGCCCGCTCACGTCCTGCCCATCGAGCACGATCGACCCCCGGTCGGGGGCGAGGAACCCGGCGATCATGTTGAGCGTCGTCGTCTTGCCGCAGCCCGACGGGCCCAGCAGCGTCAGGAACTCCCCCGGCCGCACGTCGAGGTCGAGGTCCTCGACGGCCACCAGCTGCCCGAACTCCTTGCGGACTCCCCGCAGTGTGATCACTTGGCTCCTCCGTGGATGAACTCGGTCAGGCGGACGAACCGCGACGCCACGCCGGCGACCAGGCAGATGCCGGCGACGCTCGTCACCGCGACACAGGCGAGCGCGGGCGAGTACTGGTACTCCATGTACTGGAGCAGCCGGATCGGCAGCGTGTTCGCGTCGCGCGAGGTCAGGAACAGCGACAGCTCGACGTTGTTGAACGACACGATGAAGGCGAACAGCGCGCCCGCGAACATGCCGGACCGCATGAGCGGCAACGTGACCGTGGTGAACGCCCGCCACCCGGACGCCCCGAGATCGCGGGCCGCGCGCTCCCAGACGGGGTTGACCGCGAGCAGGCTCACACCGACGGTCCGCAGCACGAACGGGATGCCGACCAGCGCGTGCGCCACCACCAGCAGCGGCGGCCCGATGAGCCCGCGCGCACCGAGCATCGACACGAGCTGCACCACCGACAGGCTGATCACGATCTCGGGCAGCAGCAAGGGAGTCCCGAGGAAACCTTCGAGTGCCGCCCGTCCCCGCCCGGTGCCCCGGGAGGGCGTACGCCGCGGCGGAACCCAGGACCAGGGCACACACGGCGGACCCGAGCGCCACCTCGGCCGACAGCGCCATCGGCAGCAGCCACTCTTCGGTCAGCGCGGAACCCCACCACCGCAGGGAAAGCCCGCTGGGCGGAAACGCGGGGTAGGTGTCGGGCTGGATCGACGTCCACACCACGACGAGCATCGGCACCGCGACGAAACCCAGCACCACCACCAGAAGCGCGGCTCTCACGGCCACCCAGGCCCTGGCGCTCACGACGCCCCCTTCCGCGCCCGCCGCCCGGCGAACAGCAGCAAGGAGACGGTGACCGTGCCGACCGCGAGGATCACCACGGAGATCGCCGCGGCCTGCCCCCATTCGAGGCTGACGACCATCCGGTCCCGCACGAGCGTGGCCAGCGTCTGCACCCGGCCACCGCCGAGCACGGCCGCCGCGGCGTAGGCACCGAGGCTGATCGCGAAGGTGAGCATGAAGCCCGCGATCAGGCCGGGCAGGATCAGCGGCAGGGTGATCCGCCGGAAGGTGGTGACCGGCCCGGCGCCGAGGTCCCGGGAAGCCCGCTCCAGCACGGGATCCACGCCCTGGAGGCTGGACATGGCGGTGAACACGGCAAACGGCAGCAGGACGTGCACCAGCCCGAGGACGACCGCGAACTCGGACCCGATGAGCGGGACGGCCGAGCCGGTGAGCCCGGTCTCGACGAGGATCGTGTTGACCAGACCGTCGTCCTGCAACAGCACCAGCCAGCCGTAGGTGCGGACGACGACGCTGGACACGAGCGGCGACACGACGACGAGCAGCACGGCCGTGCGCCACCGGGACCCGGACCGCACCACGAAGTGCGCGACGAGCAACCCGGCCGCCGTGCACACCGCGCCCACGGTCACCGACATCCACACGGTGTCCCAGAGGACCGTGCGGAAGTAGCCGTTGCCGAACAGGTCGCGGTAGTTGGCGGTGGTGAGCGGCCCGGTGACGTCGGCGCCGTCGTAGGTCAGGACGCTGCTCGCGAGCAGGAGCGCGGTCGGTATCGCGAAGACCGCGAGCACCCACACAGTGGCGGGAAGGGCGAGTCTCACCGCACGGCCTCCGCCCACTGCTCGCCCCAGGAGGTCCGGTTCTCGACGACGGTCGCCGCGTCCGCGATCTTGGTCTTCTCGAGCTGCTCGGCAGTGGTGATGTGCCGTGACGAGAAGTCGGGAGGGAACTCGAGCCCGGTGACGGCGGGGCCGACGTGGTAGGCCAGCGCCCACTTCCGCTGCACCTCGGGGGAAAGCCAGTAGTCGATGAACCGGTAGGCCGCGTCCTTGTTGGCGGCGCCAACCGGAATCCCCAGCGAGCCGAGGGAAGCGTAGGTCCCCTCCTTCGGGACGGCGTAGTCGTAGTCGGTGGTCCGCGCGTAGATGGCGGCCCGGCCGTCGAGGTAGGGAAAGACGGTGGCGGTCTTCTTGGTCATGAAGGGCACGGCCTCTGCGGACGCCTGCGGCGTGGCGAGCGCGTACCTGGCGAGATCGGCGATCCGCGCGAAGCCTGGTGCGGTGTTGTCGATGCCGCCCCCGTCCAGCTCGGCGGCACTGAGCATCGCGTAGACGCCCATGATGTTGCCGGGGTTGAAGATGAGCGTGCCGCCGCGGTACCGCGGCTCCCACATCACGTCCCAGCTGGTGGGCGGCTGCGGGAAGAGATCCTTGCGGTACATCAGGACGACCTGCTGCACGTCCTGGATCGCCCCGACGCCGTACGTGTTGTCACGCAGCTTCCCCGGGACGTTGCGGAGGTTGGGCACCTGCTCCTCGGTGACCTCGGCGAGCAACCCGTCCCGGCTCCCCTGGTACAGCTCGAGGCTGGTCATCACCGCGACGTCGAACCCGGGGTCCCCGGCGGACGCCCGAACGGCGGCGTACTGCTCCGAGGCCGACCCGCCGGCCGCGTACCGGATCTCGATCCCGGTAGCCGCGGTGAACGGCTCGGCGATGGTGTCCTCGAACAACTGCTGGTACTCGGCCCCGTACCCCTCGACAACGAGGACGCCCCCACCATCCGCACTGGTCGACGTGCACCCCGCAAGCAGGACGAGCACCCCGACCACCACCCCCGGACAACTCGATCGCGTCATGACGGCCATCCAATGTAACTAGTTTCAGTAACTAGTTTCACACCCAAGCACACGAGTCCCGGCATGGTCAATATGAACAGCAGACAACTACGTCAGGCGCAGCGTTCCTTACACCTCGATGTAAGTAACGCTGCCAGCCGTCGCGCAAGGTTCGGTTCAAGGCATGTTCGGCCTGCGGCAGTTGTCTGTGGTGAGCGTGGATGTGGTCCCGGCCGGCACGCGTCCCGTGGGAGAACCCCACGTCGAACGAACAACACAGGTGGGGCTAGCCCTCCGCGGCCAACTGGCCGCACGCGGCCGCGATCTCCTGCCCGCGCGTGTCCCGCACGGTGCAGGCGACGCCGCCCTCGTTGACGCGGCGCACGAACTCCCGCTCCACCGGCTTCGGTGACGCGTCCCACTTCGAGCCCGGCGTCGGGTTCAGCGGGATCACGTTCACGTGCACCAGCTGCGAGAGGTGCTTGCGCAGCCGCTTCGCCAGCAGGTCCGCTCGCCACGGCTGGTCGTTCACGTCGCGGATCAGCGCGTACTCGATCGACACGCGCCGTCCGGAGGTGTCGGCGTAGTACCGCGCCGCCTCCAGGACCTCGTCGACCGACCAGCGCGTGTTCACCGGCACGAGGGTGTCCCGCAGCTCGTCGTCCGGGGTGTGGAGTGACACCGCCAGGCGGACCTGCATCTTCTCGTCCGCGAGCTTGCGGATCGCGGGCGCGAGGCCGACCGTCGACACGGTCACGGACCGCTGCGAGATGCCGAGGCCCGACGGCGCGGGCTCGGTGATGCGCCGGACGGCGGCGACGACGCGCTTGTAGTTGGCGAGCGGCTCACCCATGCCCATGAACACGATGTTCGAGAGACGTCCTGGCTCACCCAGTTCGCCGTCGCGCATGGCGGCCGCTGCCGTGCGGACCTGGTCGACGATCTCCGCTGTGGACAGGTTGCGCATCAGGCCGCCCTGTCCGGTGGCGCAGAACGGGCACGCCATGCCGCAGCCCGCCTGGCTCGACACGCAGAGCGTGGTGCGGTCCGGGTAGCGCATGAGCACGCTCTCCACCAGCGTGCCGTCGTGTGCGCGCCACAGCGTCTTGCGCGTGGCGTCGTCGTCGCAGCTGACGTGCCGGACCACCGTCAGGAGTGGCGGCAGCAGCGCGTCGGCCAGCTGGGTGCGGGAGGCCGCGGGGATGTCGGTCATCGCGGCGGGGTCGGCGGTCAGGCGGCCGAAGTAGTGGTTCGACAGCTGGTTCGCGCGGAACGGCTTCTCCCCCAGCTCGGTCACGGCGGCACGCCGCTCCTCGGTGGAGAGGTCGGCGAGATGACGGGGAGGAAGGCCGCGCTTGGGAGCGTCGAAGACCAGAGGCAATGCGGTCATATCCCTACCAGTGTCCCACGTCCGCTGAACTGCCCTGGTCAGAGGCCAGCTCAGGCCCCGAACGTTGCATCGCGATAGTTTCCGATATATCGTGAACGTATCGCGATACCACGCGATGTATCCACAGGGGAGGAACCTGATCATGCGACACGAACACCACTTCAGAGGTGACCCGGGCGTCTTCGGCGACCCGCGCATCCACTTCCACCCGGCCGAGGCACGCGGGGGTGTGCCCTTCCCGCCGTTCCCGCCTCCGCCACCCGGCGGCGGCTTCGGCCCGGGTTTCCAGGGCGGCTTCCCGGGTTTCCCCGGCTTCCCCGGCGCCGAACGGCTGCGGGGCGCCCGTGGGCGCGGCCGCGGTTACGACCGCCACGGCAGGGGCAGGCGCTCCCGTCGCGGCGACGTCCGCGCCGCGATCCTGGCGCTGCTCCTCGAGCGGCCGATGCACGGCTACGAGATGATCCAGGAGATCAAGGAGCGCAGCGGCGACCTGTGGCGGCCCAGCCCGGGCTCGGTCTACCCGACGCTCCAGCTCCTCGCCGACGAAGGCCTGATCAACGACGAGGGCCAGGGCTCCCGTCGCCTGTACGCGCTCACCGACGAGGGCCGCACGGCCGCCGAGGCGATCGAGACCCCGCCGTGGGAGGAGATCGCACGCGACGCCGACCCCAGGGACGTCAACCTGCGGGACGCGATCGGCCAGCTCATGGGCGCGACGATGCAGGTCGTCCAGGCCGCGAGCGACGAGCAGAAGAAGCGCTCCATCGATGTGCTCGACAACGCCCGGCGCGAGCTGTACTCCATCCTGGGCGAGGCCCCGCCCGCCGACGAGGACGCCGACGAGGACCAGAACTAGAAGATCAAGCCGGTCGGCTTTCTTCTGGTCAACACCCGGTAGCCGACCGGGAAGTCGAGCCCGGGCACGTCCCGGGCGGCCCGGTCCGCCACGCGTGACGAGAACTCGATCCGCAGCACGGACTCCAGGCTCTCCCGGTCCCCGAAACGCCACCGCGTCTCGACGGCCCGGCGGTCGAACCCCATCCGCTCGAAGAACCGGTCGACCTCCACCGGGTCGTACTCCGGCAGGTCGGCACGCATCCAGTCGCCGTAGGGCCGGTGCCGCGCGTCGAGGTCGACGATCACCAGCACACCGCCGGGGCGGAGCACTCGCTCCGCCTCGGCAAGGCCCTGTTCACAGCCGGGGCCGAAGAAGTACGCGGTCCGCGCGTGGGCCACGTCCACGCTCGCGTCCGGCAGCGGGAGCCGTTGCGCCGACCCGGTCAGCACGTCGACCGCGGGCAGCAGGGTCACCCGGTCCTTCGCGAGCCGGACCAGCGGTTCGTACGGCTCCACCCCGGTGACGTGCCGCGCGGTCGACGCGAACCTCGGCAGGTGGAAACCGGAGCCGCAACCGATGTCCAGCACATCGCGGCCCGTCCAGTCGGCCACCTCGGCCAGGACGCGCCAGATGTCGTCGTGCACGTCCTGCGCCCGGTTCTCGACCTCGTAGACGTCGGGCCAGTGCCAGATGTTCGGGCTCGGCAACGTCTCGGCGCCGCGGCGCACCGCGGCAAGGCGCTCACGAGCGCGCGACACCAGTCCCACACCGTCCAGCAATACCACCGGTCAGCCGGTGATGAACAGGCGCAGCAGCAACCAGGACACCACCGCGGACGGCAGCAGCGAGTCGAGCCGGTCCATCAGCCCGCCGTGGCCGGGCAGCAGCGTGCCCATGTCCTTGATCCCCAGGTCCCGCTTGATCAGCGACTCCACCAGGTCGCCGACGGTCGCCGTGCACACGATCGCGGCGCCGAACAGTGCGCCCTGCCACCACTGCCCGTCCAGCATGAAGGTGACGGCGAGCGTTCCCGCGACGACGCCGAAGAGCATCGAGCCGACGAAGCCCTCCCAGGACTTCTTCGGGCTGATCGTCGGCGCCATCGGGTGCCTGCCGAGCTTCGCGCCGGTCGTGTAGCCGCCGACGTCGTTGCACACCACCACGACGAGGAAGCACAGCACCCGCGCCACGCCGTCCTCGGCGACCACCAGCATCGCCGCGAACGACGCGAACAGCGGCACGTAGGCGGCGGCCAGGATCGACGAGCTGACGTCCCGCAGGTAGTTCTCCGCGCCGCCGCGGAACCGCCACACCAGGCAGGCGAGGATCGTCACGACGAACGCCGCGAGCAACCCGTTGCGGCCGAACGGCCACGACAGCCAGACCATCGCCTGGCCACCGATGAGCACCGGCCACAGCGTGACGCGGATGTCCGCGCCACGCTTCAGCGCACCCGCCAGCTCGTAGGTACCCATGGCGACCGCGACCGCGACGACACCGACGAAGATCTGGCGCACGGTCAGCAGCGACACCAGCACGGTGGCGCCGAGCAGGACCCCGACGGCGATCGCGGCCGGCAGGTTGCGGCCCGCCTTCTTCTGCGCGGGGGCAGGCTCGGCCGCGTCGCCGGTCGTCACACGGTTCTCCTCGACGGGTCCTGACCCGGTGGGTGCGCTGATCATGTCCATACCGGAGCTCAGACCTCGAGCAGTTCTGTTTCCTTGTGCTTCACGAGCTCCTCGACCTGGGAGACGTACTTGTCGGTGAGGTTCTGCAGCTCCTTCTCGGCGCGCGTCACCTCGTCCTCACCGGCCTCGCCGTCCTTCTGGATGCGGTGCAGCTCCTCGTTCGCCTTGCGGCGGACGTTGCGGATGGCGACCTTGGCGTCCTCGCCCTTGGACTTGGCCACCTTCACCATCTCCCGGCGGCGCTCCTCGGTCAGCTGGGGGATGACGACGCGGATGAGCGCGCCGTCGTTGCTGGGGTTGACCCCCATGTCCGAGTCGCGGATCGCCTTTTCGATGGCGCCCAGCTGGCTGACGTCGTAGGGCTTGATCACCGCCATCCGCGCCTCGGGCACGCTCACGCCCGCGAGCTGGTTCAGCGGCGTCGGCGAACCGTAGTAGTCGACGACGATCCGGGAGAACATCCCGGAGCTGGCGCGGCCGGTCCGCACGGAGGCGAGCTCCTCCTTGGCGTGCGTCACCGCCCTATCCATCTTCTCCTCGGCGTCGAAGAGTGTTTCGTCGATCAAAGCCTGCTCCTGTTTCTCAGAGTCCCTGTGTCACCGGTGTCAGGGAGTGCTGACCACAGTGCCGATCCTCTCACCACGCACCGCGCGGGCGATGTTCCCCTCGGTGAGCAGATTGAACACGATGATCGGCATGTTGTTGTCCATGCACAGGCTGAACGCTGTGGCGTCCGCGACCGCGAGCCCTTGTTCGAGTACCTCGCGGTGGGTGATGTGCTCGTACATCTTGGCGTCCGGGTCGGTCTTCGGGTCGGCGGTGTAGACGCCGTCGACCGACTTGGCCATCAGCACGACCTCGCAGCCGATCTCCAGCGCACGCTGCGCGGCCGCGGTGTCGGTGGAGAAGTACGGCATGCCGACCCCGCCCGCGAAGATCACCACGCGACCCTTCTCCAGGTGCCGCTCGGCGCGGCGCGGGATGTACGGCTCGGCGACCTGGCCCATCGTGATGGCGGTCTGCACCCGCGTGTCGATGCCCAGCTTCTCCAGGAAGTCCTGCAGGGCGAGGCAGTTCATGACGGTGCCCAGCATCGCCATGTAGTCGGCGCGGTCGCGGTCCATCCCGCGCTGTGACAGCTCGGCGCCGCGGAAGAAGTTACCGCCGCCGATCACCACGGAGACCTGGACGCCGTCGCGCACGACCTCGGCGATCTGCCTCGCCACCGTCGCCACCACGTCGGGGTCGACGCCGACCTCGCCGCCGCCGAACATCTCGCCGCCCAGCTTGAGCAGCACTCTGCGGAAACCGTGTCGCGACAGTTCCATGGGTATCCCCTCAGTGGGTGGTCTTTCTACAGGCGAATGCCCCGCCCTCAGTGATGCATCGAGGGCGGGGCACCGCCTGGGGTCCAGGCTTGGAGATCAGGACTGGCCGATCTCGAAGCGGGCGAACCGGGTGACCGTGATACCGGCCGCGTCGAGGAGCGCCTTCACGGACTTCTTGGAGTCCTGCACGGAGGCCTGCTCGTTGAGCACGACGTCCTTGTAGAACCCGTTGACGCGACCTTCGACGATCTTGGGCAGCGCCGCCTCCGGCTTGCCCTCCTCGCGCGAGGTCTCCTCGGCGATGCGGCGCTCCGCGGCGACGACGTCCTCGGGGACCTCGTCGCGGGTGACGTAGCGCGGCTTCATCGCGGCGACCTGCATGGCGGCACCGCGAGCGGCCTCCGCGTCGTCACCGGTGTACTCGACCACGACGCCGACGGTCGGCGGCAGGTCGGGGTCGCGACGGTGCAGGTAGGTGGTGACGGCGCCCTCGAACACCGCGACCCTGCGCAGCTCCAGCTTCTCGCCGATCTTTGCCGACAGCTCCTGCAGGGCGTCGGTGACGGACTTGCCGTCCAGGTCGGCCTTGAGCAGCGTGTCGACGTCGGCCGGCTTGGTGGCCTTCGCGGCGGCGACGATCTTGTCGCCGAGCGCGGTGAAGTCGGCGTTCTTCGCGACGAAGTCCGTCTCGCAGTTCAGCTCGATCATCACGCCGCCGTCGGCCGCGACCAGGCCGTTGGTGGTGGTGCGCTCGGCCCGCTTGCCGACGTCCTTCGCACCCTTGATGCGGAGGAACTCGACAGCCTTGTCGAAGTCGCCGTCGGACTCGTCGAGGGCCTTCTTGCAGGCCATCATGCCCGCGCCGGTGAGCTCACGGAGCCGCTTGAGGTCAGCCGTGGTGTAGTTAGCCATTGTGGCTCTGTCCGTCCTTCTTTCGGGTGGGTCGCTTACTCGGAGTCGGCAGGCTTCTCCGCCGGCGCGGCGGCGGCAGCAGCGTCACTGCCACCCGCCGCCGGGGCGGTCTGGCCGACGAGGAGCTCCTGCTCCCACTCCGGCAGCGGCTCGTCCGAGACGCCCGGCTGCGGCTTCTCCTCGCCGTCCGGCACGCCGTTGCGGACACCCGAGCGCGCCATGAGACCCGCGGCCGCGGCCTCGGCGACGACCTTGGTCAGCAGCGCGGCGGAGCGGATCGCGTCGTCGTTGCCCGGGATCGGGTAGTCGACCTCGTCGGGGTCGCAGTTGGTGTCGAGGATCGCGACGACCGGGATGTGCAGCTTGCGCGCCTCACCGACCGCGATGTGCTCCTTCTTGGTGTCGACGATCCACACCGCGCTGGGCACCTTGGCCATGTCGCGGATACCGCCGAGGGTCCGCTCCAGCTTGTCCTTCTCGCGGGTCAGCATCAGGATCTCTTTCTTGGTGCGACCCTGGAAGCCACCGGTCTGCTCCATCGTCTCCAGCTCCTTGAGGCGCTGGAGGCGCTTGTGCACGGTCTGGAAGTTGGTGAGCATGCCGCCGAGCCAGCGCTGGTTCACGAAGGGCATGCCCACGCGGAGCGCCTCGTTCGCGATCGCTTCCTGCGCCTGCTTCTTCGTGCCGACGAACAGGATCGTCCCGCCGTGCGCGACGGTCTCCTTGATGAACTCGTAGGCGCGGTCGATGTAGGACAGCGTCTGCTGCAGGTCGATGATGTAGATGCCGTTGCGCTCGGTGAAGATGTAGCGCTTCATCTTCGGGTTCCAGCGGCGGGTCTGATGCCCGAAGTGCACGCCGGAATCGAGCAGCTGCTTCATGGTGACGACGGCCATGGCCTGGTTCGCACCTTCTTCTTCTCTTGCGCGCCGGGTTGCGGTGCCGGCGCGGTGTCGGTTTGTCGGGATGGCGGTGCCATCCGCCCTGGTGCCGGTGCCGGCAGCCGAACCCTCGACTGTGGTGCCGCGTAGTCTCGGGACCGCCGAATGCCGCTTGCCGCGAGGCAAACGCACTGGCACGCGAAGTCGACCCGCGTTGCCACGGGGCGCGAAAACAGTGTACGCGGTGCACCCGACCGGGCCCGACACCGGTCGGCGGTTACCTGCCGGTTGTCCACAGCCCGACCAGTTGTCCACAGCCCGCGCCTCGCGCTCCCTCCCCGTCGGTCTCCCCATGCATCGTGGACCCATGCCTGCCTTCCTGCTCCTCCTCACCCTCCTCACCAGCACCCTCGTGGTCCCGGCGGCCGCATCGGCCCCGGCCCGCGCGCCGTCCGCGGACCCGCGCCCCCGGTTCGGCTGGCCACTGGCGGCGCCGCATCCGGTGGTCCGGCCTTACCAGGCGCCGACGACCCCGTACGGCCCCGGCCACCGCGGCGTCGACCTGGGCGGACCGGCAGGCGCGCCAGTAACGGCGGCGGGCGACGGCGTGGTCGTGTACGCGGCGGACCTGGCCCTGCGAGGCGTGGTGTCCATCGACCACGGCGACGGCCTGCGCACCACGTACGAACCGGTGACGCCGGCGGTGACCGTCGGTCGGCACGTCACCCTCGGCACGGTCATCGGCCACCTGGCGCCCGGCCACCTGGGCTGCACGGCGGCATGCCTGCACTGGGGCGCCCGCCGCGGCGAGGAGTACCTGGACCCACTCGGCCTCCTGACGACGGGCCGGGTGCGGCTACTGCCGTGGGACGGCAGTGCTGTGTCACCAACGTTTGCCGGGTCCTTCGGTGATCCGGCTGGGGCTGGGTAGCCCTGAAGGCCCGAAAGACGCGCGAGGGCACGAGCCCCACACCACACCCGAGGCTGCCTGCCATCCCGTGCAGAACACACCAGAAGACGAACCCCGACCAGCACAAGCACAGCTCAGTACAGCTAAGCCTCGGTCTTCTCCAGCAGCTTCGCGCGCAGGCGCAGCACGGCACGCGTGTGGAGCTGGCACACCCGGGACTCGGTGACACCGAGGACCCGGCCGATCTCCGCGAGGGTGAGGTTCTCGAAGTAGTACAGGGTGACGACGACCCGGTCCCGCTCCGCGAGGTGCGCGATGGCCTGCGCGAGCTGCCGCCGGTTGTCCTGGTCGACGAGCAACGCGACCGGGTCCAGGGCCTCCTGGTCCTCGAGGATGTCCGCGAGCGGGGTGGACCCGCGCCCGGCGGCGGCGAGCTCGTCGAGTGCGACGACGCTGGTCAGCTGCAGCTGGGCGTAGACGTCCCGCAGCTCGTGCAGTGAGAGGCCCAGTTCGTCGGCCAGCTCGGCGTCGGTGGGTGTGCGGCGCAGCTGGGCGCCGAGCCGCTCGAGGGCGCGCTCGACCTCGCGGGCGCGGCCACGCACGGAGCGGGGCACCCAGTCCTGCGCGCGGAGGTCGTCGAGGATCGCGCCGCGAATGCGCTGCATCGCGTACGTCTCGAACTTCAGCCCGCGCTCGGGCTCGAACTTCTCGATGGCGTCGACCAGCCCGAAGATCCCGGACTGGATCAGGTCGGCCACCTCGACGTGCGCGGGCAACCCGGTGCCGACCCGCCCGGCGACGTACTTCACGAGCGGCGCGTAGTGCAGCACGAGCCGGTCCCGCAGCCGCTGCTCCCGCTGCTCCCCGAACCGCCGCCACAAGGCGACGATGCCCGCTTCGACGTCGTCGAAGGTCCGCTGGTCGCCGGGCAGCACACCGGCCGTGTCGCCGAAACCGAACGTCGCGGGGCCACCGACCACAGCTTGATGAGAGACGCCGTTCACCACGGCACCCCCCTCGTCCCCCACGTGCCCAGCACCAGTGCCTTCTCCGGACGCACTGTCACTCCCGGCCCCGCCCCCGGCGACAGGCCGCCCGTTCCCGACGGTAGTGCCACGGGAGGCAGTCGCGCCCGTCCCGTCACCTCCGGCCACCCGACGAGGCTTGGCGAGGAGGCCGCCGTTCGTCGGCGCGACACCTTGCTCGCCAGCGCTCGCCTTCGGGGAGTGCCTGCTGTTCGCGGGCTTGGCGCCACGTTCCTCACCACTCGTCCCCGAGTGGTTCCGCCCGTTCGCGAACGTGCCGCCGCGCACCTCGGCGCTCGCCATCGGGGTATGCCCGTTCGCGGACGCGCCGCCACGCTCGGCGGTCCTTGACGCGTCGTGGCCGTTCGCGCGGGTGCCGTTCCGGTGACCGTTCGCCGGTGTGGGGACCTGCGTGCCGTTGGGGTGGGTGTCGCTGTGGTGGGTGCCGTTGGTTCGGCCGTTGCGGAGTGAGGTGTCACGCTCCGTGTTCGATGTTGGTTGACCGTCGAGCTGTGCACGGGGGGCCGGGGTGCGCCGGCCGAGTGCGACGGCGGTGCGGGCGCCGTTGCCGCGGGCGTCACCGGCCTGCGCCCGGTCTCCGGGCGCAGCCGACGTTCGCGAACCTTCCCCTGGCTCATCGGGAACGGGGGTGCGTTCGGTCATGGATTGCCTTCAGCCGTTCGACGGTCACGTGGGTGTAAAGCTGCGTTGTTGCGAGCGTAGCGTGACCAAGTAGCTCCTGGACGCTACGAAGATCAGCACCACCTTCGAGCAAATGTGTCGCAGCAGAGTGACGCAGACCATGCGGTCCCATGACGGGAACACCCGGAATTGCGCTCAACGCCTTGTGCACGATACGTCGAACACTGGCCGGTTGGAACCGGCCGCCGCGTGCTCCCAGTAACAACGCGGGCGGCGAGGACGGCCGTGTGAGGGCGGGCCGACCGCGCCGAAGCCAGTCGATGACGGCCCGGAGCGCGGGCTCGCCGAACGGCACGCTGCGCTCCTTGCCGCCCTTGCCGAGCACCACGACCAGTCGCTTTTCAAGATCGATGTGGTCGACGTCCAGGCCGCACAGCTCGGACACGCGGATGCCCGTCGCGTAC
Organism: Actinophytocola algeriensis; assembly: GCF_014203735.1. Taxonomy (GTDB): domain Bacteria; phylum Actinomycetota; class Actinomycetes; order Mycobacteriales; family Pseudonocardiaceae; genus Actinophytocola; species Actinophytocola algeriensis. The sequence continues at coordinate 426,592 of NZ_JACHJQ010000007.1, forward strand.
AGCAGCTCGAGCAAGGCGTGATCACGGAGAGCTACCGCGTCCAGTTCGGCCGCGCCCTTCTTCGACGCCGCGAGAACCTCGTCCGCCTGGTCCTGTCGCAGCACCGACGGCAGCTTGCGGTGCGGCCGCGGTGACGCGAGCCGGGCGCCCGGGTCGCTCGCCAGGTGTCCGCGCCGGTGCGCCCACGCGGTGAACGCCCGCGCGCCAGCCGCCCGCCGCGCCATCGTCGTCCGGCTCACGTCCGCACTCCGCTGGGCGGCGAGCCACGCGCGCAGTGCCGTCAGGTTCAGCGCCGCGACGCCCTTTCCCTGGCTCCGGTCGATGCTGCGGTTGCCGCCGACCGTCGGCAGGCCGTGCAGGTACCCGAGCAGCGAGACCACGTCCGCGACGTAGGCGCGGACCGTGTGCGCGGACAGCCCGCGTTCGAGGCCGAGGTGCCGCTCGTAGGCGGCGACGACCGCACCGACGTCCTCGGGCAGTTCGTCCCGGATTCGGTGCAGGTCGACCCTCGCGCGTGACTCGGACACCCGTTTGACGCTGCGGCATCACGTCGGCCCGGTCAAGTACCGCCACGCACGTCAGCCATGCCGGTCCCCTCCCTCCTGCTGCCGCCAGCCGTCGTCGAGGCGCGTGACGTGGCCGGTGATCTCCAGTTCCGGCAGCAGTGTGCGGACCCGGTCGAGCGGCAGCCCGGCCTCCACCGCGACCTGTTCGGCGTCCATGCTCTCCTCCCGGCGGAGCGCGTCGTGGACGCGGAGCGCCTCCTCGCCGAGCCCGTCGGTACTGCGCCGGAGGTCCTTGCGTGAGGGGTCGAGGTTCGCGCCTACCGGCCCCACCGCCTCGACTATCTCGGGTATCGACCCGGCGACCACGGCACCACCCGTCCGCAGCAGGTCGTGACAGCCGACGGACATCACCGACGTGATCGGTCCCGGTACTGCCATGACGACCTTGCCGAGCGACGCCGCGGTGGCCGCGGTGTTGCGCGCGCCGCTGCGGACACCGGCCTCGACGACCACCGTCGCGGACGACAGGGCCGCGATCAGCCGGTTGCGGACGAGGAAGCGGTGACGGGCCGGGGTGGTACCGGGTGGGTACTCGCTGACGACGAGCCCCGCCGCGGCGATCCCCTCGATGAGGCCGCTGTGCCCCGCCGGGTACGCGAGATCGATCCCGCACCCGAGCACGGCGACGGTCGGGCCACCCGCGCTGAGCGCGCCGCGGTGTGCGGCGCCGTCGATCCCGTAAGCGGCCCCGGACACGACGGTCATGCCGGCCTGGACTAGCTCGAAGCCCAACTCGGCGGCGACGTGCTCGCCGTACCCGGTGGCCGACCGCGCCCCCACGACCGAGACCGCGCGGTCGAAGAGGTTCGCGACCGGCACCGAGCCACGTGTCCAGAGGCCGAGCGGCCTGCCCGTGCCGCGCGGGCCGCGGCCGGTGGACGGTGCGAGGCAGAGGAGTTGCCAGGCCGGCCAGTCGGGATCCTCGGGCACGACGAGCCTCGCACCGACCTTCTCGGCGTTGCGGAGGTCGTCGGAGGCGAGGTCGAGGTCCCGGCGAGCCTCGGTCTCGCTCCGGACGGCGTCCGGGACGTCGCCGCGGCGGACCAGGTCCGCCGCTTCGACCGGCCCGACCACGTCGACGAACGCGTGGAGTGCGAACGCGGGCGGCTCCGCGACTCGTATGAGGTAGGCCCGCGCGAGGACGATCTCCTCGCCCACGGGGGCGGTCACGCCACCCTCCGCACGTCTGCCGTGGCGGAGGTCGCGCAGCAGTCGGGGCCTCGGACGAGGCAGGTGAGGGAGCCTGGTGGGGGCAGGGACGGGTGCATGGAGCGCCAATACCTGCGCGGGCAGAGGCCGGTGGTCGTGGTGGCGATGATGGGCCGCGGAGGCTGCCAGTTGTTCGGAATGCGCATCGGGTTGTTCCTTTCGAGGTGGAGCTAGGCGGCTCTGCGATCGCGAAATTCCAGAGCCGCCGAAACATGGTCGGAAGTGGGGCCGTCCACCCCGGCGAGATCGGCGAGTGTCCACGAGACCCGGAGGCACCGATCGGCGCCACGTGCCGTCACCGCGCCGACGTTGAGGCCGTGGTCGAGCAGAGCCGTGGCCTTCCTCGGCAGTCCGAACTCGCGCCGGAGGATCGGTCCGGGGGCCTCGGCGTTCGTCAGCCAGCCGTACTTCTTCCACCGTTGCGCCGCGCGCGCCCGAGCCTCCTCGACACGAGCACGGACGACCGAGGTCGGCTCCGGTCGTGTGAGGTCCGATCGGGACAGGGCCGTGATCGGGCGCATGCGAACGCGCAGGTCGACCCGATCGAGCAGCGGACCGGAAAGCCGGGAGAGGTACCTGCGTCTGGCATGTGGCGAGCAGATGCAGTCGATGTCCCTGGCGGGCGCACACGGGCACGGGTTCGTCGCCAGCACGAGCTGAAAACGCGCCGGGTAACGCACCACGCCATCGCGCCGGGCGAGGCGGATCTCGCCTTCCTCCATCGCCGTACGCAAGGCCTCCAGTCGGTCGGGCGCGAACTCACAGGCCTCAACGCGGAATTGTCTATGTGACCGTAACAAGATATAATGATCTTGTAACGGAGATTTACAAATGGCCCGATATGGGTACGAACGTCTTTCTCAAGATCGAAGCTTGCGCAGAATTAACGTCACGATCCAACGGGATGAGATTGACGACTGCGCACTTGACAGCGGAACGTCCATCAAACAGCACTTCTCTGACAATAATAAGAGTGCTTCAGAGTATGGCAGCAAGCCACGTGACGGCTACATCGATCTCATAGCTACGATCATGCGTAGCGTCGACAAAGAGGACGAGATTATTGTCACCGAAATACCGCGCCTCTGCCGCAAGAGTGAAGAAGCGTTGGAATTGATCCGTCTATCTAAGACGACACCTTTGCGCTATATTATTACTACAGACGGCATGAAGTACGATCTACACACACCACGAGGTCGCAAAGGGTTTCGCGAAGCAGTTAGTGACGCCGAATTTGAGTCCGACCAGACCTCCACGCGCCAGCATCGCAAGAAGAACAAGTTGGCCGAGGCCGGCGCCTTTCATGGCGGCCAGCGTCCGTATGGATACGAGGGCGCCAAGTACGAACAGCTTGTTGACGCCGATGACAATACATATAAGGGTCGACTTCTGAACCCCGGCCGCGTTGGCACAGTCATTGTCGAAGAAGAAGCAGCAGTTCGACGTGAGGCCACCAACCGTATCATCGCTGGTGAGCGCGAAGTTGACCTAGTGCGCGACTTCAATAGTCGTGGTATCACTAATTGCAGCGGTGGCAAATGGCGCATGGGTGGCCTAAAAGCATGGCTGATGCGCAAGCGAGATGTCGCCTTCGATAAATTTCCCGGCCCCGGCACCCGTGTTCATAAAGGTAAAGAGTATCCGGCCATATGGCCAGCGATCATCTCCAAAGAAGACTACGAACTGATGGCCACCGCCTTCAAGATCCGTAGCAGTGACCGCCGGAAGCGCGACTCTATCCAGGGTCGTCAATATCTTCTCAGTGGCATCCTGCGCAGTGGCCACAGTGGTGCACCCATGTATGGTCGGCGCCGAAAACTACTCGACGGCACATTTGAACGCCGCTACATCACCGTTCCACAGAACGGATATGGCGAGAAGATCGCCGGGCCCAAGCTAGCTCGGAAAGCTGAACCGCTTGATGAGTGGGTCACCGAAGCAGTCTTGGAGGCATTTGATACACCAGAGGTAGCCAGCACGCTGGCACCTCCGGAAAACAAGCAGCGCATCAAAGAGCTGATTGAACGACGTGCTAAGCAACAGTTGCATATTCAGCAACTGCTGACGGACTATGGCACTGGCGTTCTCAGCCGAGACGACCTAGTCATCGCGAAGCAGGCAGCTCAACAAGTTCTCAACGAGACTGACAACGAATTGGCGAAAATACAGGCGACGCGCACCGTATCTACAATACCCGCAGGCCAGACGTTGCGAGAGTTCATGGCAACGGCGAGCATCGAGCTACGACGCCAAGTCATCCAATTGGCTGTCGACCACGTTATCGTGAAACCTGGCCATCCCCGCAACGCGATGTGGCGTGAACACCGATACAACCCTGATCACGTTGAGATCGTCTGGAGAGTATAACTTTGTTGGCGAGCTTCGCGATGGTCGCCTTGTCTGTAATCTTGCGTGGCAACCCTTGACTTGCTCGCGACTTCTTCACTCGATCCGATAAGTTGATCGCAACCTTCCGGGCCATTCAAAATATTTCCTATTTACTATCTTCAATATACCACAACACGCTCACTTTCCACTACGCTATCGCCGTTAGGTGAACCACCAACCTATCGGAGGAAATCACTGATCAGCGAGTATCACCCATCTAGGGGTCAAGTCGTACTGGTCGCGTTGTAGTTATAGCGCCATTGCTTGCAATCCAAAGTGCGCGACGATATACAAAAAGAGCAGGCAGACCAGCAATGAGCTTCCGAATAGCAGCTGGCCTACCTACATCAAACACCCGCGTTTCAACGCTGGGGTACATGCCATTACAACGCGTCACAGACCAAGTGTCAAGCATCAACTGCATCGCGTTGTGTATTTGTCGTGCGATCTCTCCGTTGAAGTGCGTGGTGGAAATAACACCAAACGCAATGAAAGGAGGGGACCTGTGACAAATACGATTAACCATCTAAGTGGTACAGACTCAGAAACGACTGGGCCGGATCCTGTCCTGCCTGGTCAGGTAGACGCTTGCTCACTCACAGGACATCGTGGCACCAATCACGAGATCAAGCACGAGATCGAGTTAAACGAATCCAACGTCGGTGGGCCGTCAGCGACCGCCGGTAGTCGGAAGTTCGGTCATGGGTGAGCGTCTCAGTTGGTTCGAGATCTACCCGCCGAAGGGCTGCCACTTGCCCGACGTTACGGCGGTTTTGCGTCCGCTCGAGCACCGGCCTCGTCAAGGCTTAGCGCGACTCACACCCATCGTCGTGTTTGAACTATGGATGACGGCTGGCACTCCACGCTGGGTCGTTGGGATGGATCCCACGCTGGCCTTCACCCTGCCTCACCAGATGACCGCCCAGATGAACAGCCTCAACCTGATCGCGAGACGGCAGCCTGTACGACCACTCCTGACCACGGCTGCAAAGCTGTCGGTTCACGGGCTCGCCTGGCCGATGCGCATCGATATGGCCAGCAGCGTTGTCCTCGCTTTGATGCAGGTGGCAGAGGGTTTGTGTGCTGGGCAGTCAGCGGTCGTCCAATGGGTCGTCGGCCCGAGTGCACCGCGGCGAGTTCAGCCGAACGAGTTCAGCCTCGTCGAGGCGCTCGGACTCAAACCTCACGATCAACCAGACCTTGCGGCTCGTCGCGCTTGGGGCAGTAAGAGCCAGGAACCACTCTTCGGCGTCCACGGTGGGCTCGGCGCGACTGCAAAGTCGATGCGCGCTGCAAACAGCATTGTCCGCCAGCTGCAGCAAGCTCTCAGCCTAGCCGGGAGTGCCCATGCAAACCTCCGCGCCAGTCGGCCATCGGCCGCGAGCGCCCATCAGCTTGTTGCGGTCAACGGCACGCGCCGTCGCTGGTCCGGCATCGTTAACGCCGCCGAACTGGCCACGCTCATCAGCTGGCCGATCGACGGCGTCGCTGTTCCTGGGCAGGTCGGTCCCTCAATGGCGAGAGCTCCGAAGGCCCTGCTTGCCCATGGTGATGCTCCGCCCGCTGGCGCCCGACTTCTCGGAACAAGCCTTCATCCGGCTGATGCCGGTCAAGCGGTCGTCATCCCGACCAAGAGCAGCCTCCATCACCTCCACATCGTCGGCCCGACCGGTTCAGGGAAGAGCACCAAACTTGCGCAGTTGGTACTGGCTGACGCGGCAGCAGGCCGCAGTGTGTTGGTTGTGGAGCCCAAAGGCGACCTGGTCGACGACATCCTCGCCCGACTGCCGAAGTCGCGTCATGAGGATGTTGTGCTCATCGAGCCCGGTGGCGACGGACCGGTGGTCGGGCTCAATCCGCTGGCGGGGGCTCGTAAGGATGCCGAGCGCCGGGCTGACGAGCTCTTGGACCTGTTCAAGGAGTTGTTCGGTACCGCCATCGGACCACGGAGCAGTGACGTACTGCTACACGCCTTGATCACGGCTGCCCGGCTCCCTCGCGGCACCTTGACCGACGTCCCGACGTTACTGACGAATCCGGCCTACCGGCGGAAGGTGTTGGCCGAGGTCAGCGACCCACTGGTGCTCGCCCCATTCTGGGCGTGGTTCGACAGCCTCAGCGAAGCGGAACGTGGTCAGGTCATCGCACCCGTCATGAATAAGCTGCGGGTCTTCACCACGCGCAGCGCCATCAGGCGGTTCCTCGGCCAAGCCGAGCCTGGCTTCAATCCCGATGATCTACTGACGAAGCAGCGCATCGTCCTGGTCAATCTCAACCGCGGGGTCGTTGGACCGCAAGCGGTCAAGCTGCTCGGCAGCCTCCTGCTCACGCAGCTCTGGCAGGCCATCCAGCGACGCGGCACGGTACCGGTACGGCAGCGACGTCCGGCAATGGTCGTCGTCGATGAGTGGCAGGACTACACCGGTGCACTCGACTTCGGTGAAGTCCTCGCGCAGGCACGGGGCCTCGGCGTCGGCTTCACGCTGGCTCACCAGCACCTCGGCCAGCTCAGCCCCAGTCTGCGCGCTGCCGTGTTGGCCAACGCCCGCTCACGTCTCGCGTTTCGTCCGGCGCCGCGGGATACATCCGCTATCGCGGCAGCACTAGGTGGCGGCCTTGCGCCCGATGATCTGGACCGTCTCAGCACATACCAAGCCGCTGTCCGGGTGCTGACTGATGGCGTACCCAGCCAACCGTTCGCCGTGCAGACCCTGCCACTCACCAGCGCAGGTGGCGACGCCGAACAACTCCGACACGACAGCACACATCGCCACGGCCTGGACGGTGCTGAGGTGGACGCCGAGCTGACCATGCGCTGGCAAGGGGGTGCCCCGAGAATCGACGAGCCGATCGGCATCAGCCGGAGGACCCGACGATGAGGCGGCTCGCGTGGCCTACAAGCGATAGGCCAGCCTCTCGTCCTACCGATGGTTTGACGCTCATTGCCGCGTCACCATCTGTATTCAGCGGTTCGGTACAACCGACTCTTACGCCCTCATGGAGGGCGTCATGACGGCCCCAATCGGCGCCGCCGCGCGCATCGCTCGCCTGAGGCGATCCATGAGCGAACTCGACTTAACGGCGCTCAACTCCCTCGACCGGCTCCGACTTCTCACCACGAATCATGTCCAGCGCCTGCATCTCGCGACCGGCTCACCCGCAACACGCAGCCGCCGCACCCGTGCCCTACTCCGCCGCCTGACAGATCGAGGTCTGGTGGTGCGACTGCCTCGCGACATAGGCGGACACCGCGCAGGATCAGCCACGAGCACCTTCTGCCTTACCAGGCTCGGCCAAGCCGTGCTGACCGCGCCCGAGGTGCCACCTCGCCGTCGCATGCTCTGGCAGACCAAGCCCTACTTCCAAGATCACATGCTGGCAGTCGCCGAACTCTACGTCGGCCTTGTCGAAGCGTGTCGGGACAAGAATGCCGAACTGCTCGCTTTCGAAGCCGAACCAACCTGCTGGCGTCGGTTTAGTGGCCCTGGTGGTGAGACGTTGATCCTCAAGCCTGATGCGGTGGTGCGCGTCGGCACTGGCGACTTCGAGCTAGCCAGCTTCATCGAGGTCGACCTCGGCACGGAGTCTCTGCCCACCATCCACCGGAAGTGCCAGGTGTATCTGCGCTACTGGCGCTCGGGCCAGGAGCAGCGCGACCACGGCGTCTTCCCGCGGGTCTGGTGGCTGGTGCATGATCTGGCCCGGCTGAAGGCCATCGTCCGGGTGGTTGGGCGACTTCCCAGCGACGCCCAGCCGCTCTTCGCCATCGCCCTGACCGAGGAAGCCGCTGACCAACTGGTGCAGTTGCCCGCACCAGGAGACACGGCGTGAGTGGCTTGCCCCTCGGCCAGATCCTGGTCGGCGACGCCCGCGAGCGGCTGGCCGAGCTGCCGGATGCGTCGGTCGACTGCATCATCACCAGCCCCCCGTACTGGGCGCTCCGGGACTACGGCCACGCCGAACAGCTCGGTGCCGAAGCCTCGGTCGACGACTGGGTCAGTGCCCTCGTCGAGCTGTGCGACCAGCTGGCGCGGGTGCTGACGCCGACCGGCAGCCTGTGGCTCAACCTCGGCGACAGCTTCGCTCGACGAGCTCAGGACGGCGCACCGAAGAAGAGCCTGCTGCTCGGACCGTCGCGGGTGGCGCTGCAGTTGCTGAACCGCGGCTGGCTACTGCGCAACCAGGTCATCTGGCACAAGCCGAACGCCATGCCCTCGTCAGTCAGCGATCGCCTGACCACCACCTACGAGGTCGTCTACTTCCTGACTCGCCAGCCTCACTACTTCTTCGACCTCGACGCCATCCGACGTCCGAGCAGATCGCAGGCGCGGCCATTTGATCGACGCCCGGCCAGCTACCCACCGCGCTCGGCCGTACCGAGTCTCGGCAGGGGCCGGGCACCACGAGTCAATCTCAACCGCGGACTGGCGGGGATGAAGGCAGCGGGCCTAAGCAGCCATCCACTCGGCAAGAATCCCGGCGACGTCTGGGCCATCGGCACCGGCCGCTACACCGGGGCCCACTTCGCCACCTTCCCGTTGGAGCTGGTACGACGACCACTGCTGGCTACCTGTCCTGAGCTGGTCTGCGCCAACTGCAGTCGACCCTGGACACGACCAACCCAGCCAGCTCACGAGCGGCACCTGCCGCGGGCACCGCTGCAGGCCGACTGCCGCTGCCGGGCTCTGGCCCGGCGCGGCATCGTGCTCGACCCGTTCATGGGCGCGGGCACGGTTGCGCTGGCAGCCGAGCAACACGGCCGCGACTGGCTCGGCTGCGAACTGAACCCCGTCTACGCCGAGCTGGCTCGCCAACGGCTGGCCGACTGGCGGTCGACCACTACGCCGCAACACCAACCATCAGTAACGACATAGCGAAAGGAGGAAATAGCGCTATGGAACGACAGACACATCAACCAGAAGGAGGGACACATACCCCAGCCGTCAACAGCTACGGCACCGACGACCCCGAGGCCCAGGCGCACATCGAGCACGCCCGGGTCGAGGCGGCTCGAGAACGGAAGCGCGACCGGTTGACGCTCGAACGGCTGGTCGAACTCGGCCTGAACCCCGACGACGCCGAGGTGCTTATCGAGTTCGACCACGCCATGAACGAGGCGAGAACTGAGGGCGAGCACTTCCGCGCCACCAGCCTGGACGACACCCGCCGCGACCTGGCGGAGCTGCTGGCGCTGCGCAGCCACCCGCGTGGCGACGTCGCCCTGGCCGACTTCGCCGCTGACCTGCGCAAGGACATCGGCAACGGCCGACTCGTGAATGCGGTGCCGTCGTCGATCGCCAGCTACCAGGCCGCCGGCCTCAACCGGCGCGACGCCCTGACGGTGGCCGACTTCGAGTACTACCTGCGCTACAAGCTGGCGAGCGCCGGGGATCCGGCTGCCAGCCTGGGGATCGAACGCGCCGAACGGCCGCCGAAGCCCGCACCGCGCGTCTACGTCATCGACCACCGGACGGACAACAGCCAGGAGCCGACTGGCCAGTGGGTTGACGTTAACCAAGCCGCTGACGAGCTCGAGGCGGCCATCGCCGAGGCGTTTGGCCGCCAACCCGAGGACGGTGCGATCGACTGGTCGGTCACTCACGCCCAAGGCTTCGCCGGGATCGATCTCTTCGGCAGCAGCGACAGCCAACTCGTCGCGACGATCGGTCAAGGCGTCGCCGAACACGGAGATGCCTTCGCCGCCTGGGTCGAGCTGCACGGCATTGGTGACGCCGACTTGCTCGGCCGCTTCAACGACTTCTACATCGGCAGCTACCAGAGCAAACGCGACTGGGCCGAGTCGATCGCCGCCGACCTGGAGTGGCTGGAACACCTCGATCGCGTCGTCGAGCCGACGCTGCGACCGTACGTGCGCATCGACTACGACCAGGTCGTCCGTGACACCAGCGGCTCCTGGGACCTCATCACCGGCGCCGACGGTCGGCTCTACGTCTTCCTCCGCTGATCTCCGCTCCCCCGCCACCGCCTCGGTGGCCTGTGGCTGCTCATCTCCCGTCCGCGCCGCGCGGACATGGGCGGTCACACCACACCGAGGAAGGAGCTGGTCACCTATGACCGAGCCACGAAACGGCGGCGTCAAGACGCTCGGCGTCAAGCTGCCGGATGCCTTGCACGCCCAGTTCTCACTGGTCGCACAGCTCGACGACGACTCGCTCGGCGAGGCCGTCGTGCGGGCTGTCGACCTTTACGTCCAAACCAAGCGGGCCGAGAGCGACTTCGCCGAACGGGCGAAGCGGGCACTCGATGAGATCGAGAAGGAAGCCGCCGCTCGCCGCGGCGCCATCCAGGGCCTGTTCGGTGGCGAGGACGTGCCAACGCCGAGCAAGCCGGCACCGGCGCGCAGCCGCAAGCCGAGCGGCGAGAGCTGACGTCGGGCAACACCCCATCCACCTCGAAGGGTGGGCGGGCAGCAGCAGTCGCTGCTCCCGCCCACCACAAACCACTATTAACAAAAATGCCTCATCGAGGTATAACAGAAAGGAAGGAATGCATTTGAAGCAAGCAAATATCCCACCAGTCGAGTCGACAAACAAGCCGGATGACTCCGAGCTGTTGACAGTCGACGAAGCTTGCCAGAAGCTGCGCATCAGCCGATGGTCGTTCTACCAGTTAGTGAACCGACGCGAGCTGGTGACCATTCAGGTTGGCCGACGCCGACTTGTCCCCAAAGCTGCCATAACGGCGTTCATTGAGCGACGCCTGGAGGCCACTGCCTAAATGGCTCGCCGTCGCAGCAACGGCGAGGGCTCGATCTACCGTCGCAAGGACGGGCGGTGGGAAGGGGCAGTTTATGTCCTGACGACGGGCGGCATCAAGAAGCGGGTCAGCTACTACGGACGCACTCGCAACGAGGTACAGCGCAAGCTGCGGGACGCCCAACATCAGGCAGATCAAGGCGTTCCGTTTCCTGAGCGCAACTGGCGACTCGATGACTACCTCGACTACTGGCTTGAGCATGTCGTCCGCCCCAACCTGCGACCAGCCACCTACGCCCGCTATGCCGTGACCGTCCGGCTCTATCTCAAGCCCGGCCTCGGCACACGGATGCTGACACAGCTGACGGTCCCGATCGTGCAGACCTACCTGAACGCTCAGCACCAGGCTGGCAGCTCGGTCCGCAACCTCTACATCATCCGCGAGACCCTCAGCTCGGCCCTGACCTGCGCCATGCGCGAAGAACTGCTAACCCGGAACGTCGCCCGGCTCGTCAGGCTGCCCACTTACTACCGGCCGAAGATTCAGCCTTGGACTCCGGACGAGGCGGCTCGCTTCTTGACCGGCGCCCGCACCGACCCACTGTTCCCCGCTTTCCTGGTCATGGTCATCTATGGCCTGCGAGTCGGCGAAGCCCTCGGCCTGCGCTGGGGTGATGTCGATGAGGCTGCTGGCGTCATCCGTGTCCGCCAGCAGCTACAACGCGTGCTCGGCAATCTTCGTCAAGCGCCCGTCAAGACCGAGTCTGGCCAACGCGACCTGCCCCTGCTCGACGTGGTGCAACGCGTCCTGGCGCGCCACCGGACAACCGCAGCCGGTCACTGCAGCCCGGATGACCTCGTGTTCACCACCAGCACCGGCCGACCGATCGAACCGCGGAACCTGACCCGGTCCTTCAAGCGGCTCTGCCAGCAGCACCAGGTGCGCGTCACTCGCGTGCACGACATCCGTCACGCCACGGCGACAATGCTGAAAAACTTCGGTGTGCCAGTTCGCGATGCCCAGCTCATCCTTGGCCACTCCAACGTCTCGACCACTCAGGAGGTCTACCAGCACGCCGATGTTGCTGGTCAACGCCGGTCACTGCGTCGTGTGGAGTCAGTCTTCGCCCGCGCCTTGCAGCCAAACGAAAATGACGGCGACGCTGGGGAGCGTTGCCGTCAAGATCGCGTACTTAGCCGTCAAATTCGAGCGTCAAGTCTATGGTCTAAATTGAGATTACCTCTGATAAGTATGGAGCCGACAGAGGGATTCGAACCCACGACCCACGGTTTACAAAGCGCCCTGGAAGATGGAAGGCGCTCGTTTGCAACGCGCGCTCAATCTGTTCGACTGTACGCTAAGGCACGTATGTCCTTGTGGCTATTGGGTGTCGCTGCCGTCAGTTTAGCCGTCAAATCGGAACATGACCAACGGCTTCCGAGTACGTGAGGATTTCCGCCGACTACCCCCATTATCCATGGTTGCACGAGATAGTCAATATTTGTACCCGACAGAGTCCGCAGTTGATATCGACTCATTCTTGTTATACAACAAGGGTTCCATTCGGCCACACCCGCTCATCAAACCAGTTGGCAAACTCCTGAGCCACCTCCGGCTGATCCTCGAATACGAGGCCGGCCATGAGCCCATGAGCACCTCGCATCGATGGAAACGCGATGTGCACGTGCTTCTGGTCGATAATCAAGATGTCAAAACCGAGTGGCGTCTCTTGGCCGATAGCTTTGAGGGTTACCAACTCGCTCAGGCCGGCAGTCGCGTAAGCATCTAGCTTTTCAGCCGTGTTTCGCTTCAGCGACGCAATGTCAAAGTTGTCTTTATTGAAGACGATTACGGCATCAAACCGTGCAGGAGCGCCCGCCTCATTCAGTTCCCGGAGTCGTCGCGCAACAGTTTGACTAAACGACATCGGAGCCTTATTGGGCTCACCAACAATAACAGAACGTATCCGCCGCGTGGTCGAATTCACAAGCCTCGTGCCATCAGCGTATATCGCCGACGCGCCATCGAGTCGTCTTACCGGCGATGATTGAGAAAGGCGCTGCTCGATACTTTCCAGATTATGTGCCACTTGCCGCAACGATTCAGTTTGTCGCCACCTAACTGCCAGATACTCCACACCGAGGCTCGTGGCGATCAGCGCGAGGATAAGCAGCGCAACATCGTCCGGAGACTTGTTGAAGACCGCTCGATAGTTGACACCGAATAGATCCATAATAGATATGGCGATACCGATTAGGCCAACTAGAAGGATCATTGCGGCCGCGATAATTGCGGGTATGCGCCTCATACAGTTATCGCCTTCCAGAGACCCTAGCCCTAGTCCATGTGTTCAACGTGCCGCCGCCTTAAAGTCGTCGCTTGCGCGCGATTCGTTACTAGCTGGCTTGCCACAAAACAATAAGTGACCTCTCCATCTGAACCAGACCGCACGCCTCTGCAGGGGCCACCGGCCTGGTTCGGATACAGGGCCGCCAACCAGGCATCAGCTAGAAGGCCCTTGGAAGCGAGCGGCACGTGATCACTGCCATCGTCATCCCAGTTGAACTGGATCAGCCGATCCGACAGCAGCAACTCAACCAGCACGACCTCGACGCCTACCGGCAGCTCGTCGGTGGCCACCTCGAACTGGTGCACTTCGTCCGACCGCCAGCCGGCATGTACATCAACGACGAGGGCAAGCTCGACGGGCTGCCCCTCAACCATCGCGCCACGGCACTCCTGTGGGCGCACAACAGCGCCTTCCGGAACCGTGACGTCATCGTGGGACCAGCCTTCGTTGTCGGGCCTGCCGACCGCCGTGGCGATGACACCTCCGCCCCGACCGACCTGGTCGAACTGCTGTTCAGCACCGAGCGCTACCGCGCCCAGGTGCAGACTGGCGACTCCAGCAACTGGTACGGCAACGAGCTGGTCTTCACCGACTGGCTCGCGGCCTACCAGTACGTACTCGACCTGGCCGACCGCTGGACCTTGGTTCAGGAGGTTCGAATCATCCCGAAGCCGGATGATGCAATGCTCGACCAGTGGTACGAGATCGGCCGCGGGAACTTGTGGATCAGGCACGCCGACGATCCGCCGTTCACCATGGCCAGCTTCTCCGGCTGCCAGTCCATCGACGAGCTGGAGGAGCGCCTCGGCTACACCAACTGGTCACTGGGCACAGCGTTCTACTACCGCAACCTGTGCTTCATCAACCAGGTTGATGGTGGCGATGAGTGGCTGGCGATCAAGACGTTCTGGGATGACGGCAGGCCGAACAGCCTCGCCTTCGAGAGCATCACGTTCGCCCGATACATCGAGGAAGGCAGGCTCAAGGACCTGATCGAACGGCTCTTGAAGGCCAGTAAGGAAGACTGCCGGCGGTTGACGTACTGACCGCTCGCTCACGTACCCGCCGTCATTGAGCATTGCTCGGGCGGCGGGTACAAGTGACACAGCAAGGTCCTGATCTTTCAGGCTCGTCGCTTTGCTGCGTGCACGGCCGCGTAAGTTATCGAGCTACCTGGGACCCCTGGGTAATGACAAATGCGCGCACCTACGGCCATCCTTGTCGCCCTGAACATGCTTGCAATTAAGCGCGCGCCGCGTTATATATAGATATATGAGCACTTACACATTCACTAAGATTGAACACAATAGTAACACAAAGCAAGTCTTGAACGACGGGATGGTTTCACTGTCGAAGACGGGAAGAATTGGCCTTGGAAGACGTTTTGTCGAACAGCATGGCGTGAGCACCGACTCTCGCGCCGACCTGTACTGGGACGACAAAATAATTTGCAGCCGACATGCAATCGCAGTTAACACGGGTAAGGGGATTGATCGATACGTTTCCACGAAGCGCAGGAGTGCGCACGAGCAACCCTGCCACGTCCGCGACGCGCAGACCAGGCGTTGCGCTTCCCCTGGCTCAGTTCCGCCAGAAGGCCTTCAGGGCTAACACGCCCCTGGCTGCCAACCTCCCGGCGATCAACATCGAGTACGAAACCAACCAACCCTGACCCACCGATTACATCCTCTACACCGACAGACCTAGCTCTCTCGGCCACGTTGGATGATCGTCTGCATGGCCCCGACCAGGCTAGCCGCAGCGGTCCCCAGCAGGATTGCCACGACGAACAGGCCGTTCCGGGAGGCGTCTTCGGCCGACTGGTCGAAGATCGCATAGGTGACTGGCCTCAACTCGTTCGTCGCTGTCCAGTGTGGCCGCCCGAGGATTGCCGACGGTGGGGATGCGCTGGTCAACGTGAGCATCGGACCTAGTCCACCGCCATCGAACTCGATCTCTACATGTGCGGGTTGTCGCGGTGGACTCTTGAGGACTTCGGTCAGGGCGGCATGGAGCTTGACGTCCAGTCGTGAGGGCTCCGGTGTGGAGAAGCGAGGCAAGGAGACAACGATTCGAGATGCGGAAGCAGCGACCCACGGCTTCTGGGTTCTCCCGAAGAATCCACTCACTGCGTCGTCTTCCGCCCCTGAAGCTCCCGTCACAATCTGATGTTTCGGCGTGTCTATGAGATGCACATCGGACAACGAAGGGTCCAAACGAGCTGAGCCGGTCAACACGATGGCCCACCGAATAGAGGGTGCGCCCTCCAAAGGAGTGATGTGCGAGAGGAAGGTCGTTCCCGCTGCTCCCTGTCGCTCAAGGGTGGCATATCTGGCGTCGGTCCCCGACTGCCAGCGCAACGGCACGGTGGGATCCGAAACGTACAGAGCCGCTTTGCCCGTGATCGGCGGCGAGACCATGGAGGCGGTGATTAGGTTCAGCCCGGTCAACGAGGAGGCGCAGAGGACGGCGGCAGCCAACGTCAACGCAACCGGCTCGATGCAGCGGTTGCTCGACCATGTCGCGGTGAGCCAACCGCCGACTGCTATCACCGAGATGCCGATCGTGATGCGCAGAAGCCAGGAGACGATGTCGAACAAGTCGAACAGGTATCCGACAGCACCGAGTCCGCCCATCCACGCGTCCGTGAGAAGTAACAACGCGGCACCTCCGACAAGGACGAACAGCGTCATTGCCAGCAACCCGCTACGTCTGGACGGGCCCCGCAAACCGACCGCGGAAAGACCGACCGCTAGCAGGCCGAAGCATCCCGATGCCATCAGGTCGCTCGAGGTCAGCATGGACGCGCCCAGCGCCAAGACACCTGCGAGCAGGAGAACGGTCGTGATCCATGCAGAGCGCGTCGGTGACTTCGGTGACTCAGCCGGTTCGAGAGGGTCAGGGGCGATAGGTGGCGGCGAGGGCGTAGGTCGTTGATCGGCTCTCAACAACCTTGACGCCGCGGCGGCTCCCAGGAGCAGCAAGCCGCACAGTAGACGGACCCAACGACGATCACCAGCCACGCCCCTACTCATCGTGGCCAGCAACGACAACGCTACGCCGGGCAGCGAACAAATGGTCACGTGCGGACCGGTCTGCCGTCCTCGACCACGAACGACGCATACATCGATCTCAAGACGTCCGGCGGCTTGCGCTGCGTCGAGCGCTTGATCAAACAGCGATAATAGCCACCAGTGACACGACGACGGCAATCGTCGCGACGACCATGTTCCACAGCGCCAGCCGGTTCGACGACTTCGCCAAGGCGTGCACCTCAGCAGCTGATCTCTCCATCGCTCGCCGTAGGATCTCGTCCCGATAGAACGACAAGCCAACAGCCACATGCTCGGCGACCTGGTCGTACAGAAGCACCAGCTCCTCATCAGTCATCTGCATGGCGGTGTGCCACTTCGGAGCCATCGTCATGCCCCGACAGTCGCCAACCAGAGGTGATGCGTGACAGCCCGTCGCGGCACGGCCACCATGATCTGGACAACACGACGTCCGCCCACGGCTTCAGACATACGACGAGATCTGGGCTGCCTCCCCACTCGTGGTGCAGCACACCGCCAGTTCGACACCATCGGTCGAGGGCACCAGGTGAAACGTGTGGCGCGTGCATTCGATAGATCACCTGGACCCAGCACGGTTCACGTAACTATCAGTAGCCAGATCGACAAGAATTGTTACCAACGAATGTGAGGCATCGCAGTGGTCGTGACGAGGCGTCAACAGGCCGATCCTGCGATCTACGAGGCTGTCGACCTGTACCGCCGTGCCATCACAGTCGGCTCGTCAGTGTTCGATGACAGCAAGTCGGTGTGGGTACCTGCCGTCTTCACCGAGCTGGATGAACGTTTCGTTCAGCAGCCCGACCAGGGCACGCGGTCCTTCATGCAGAAGCTCGAAGACCAACTGCGCGACGCGAGCGATGATGCGGTGCAGCTGATGGCGGAGCTGATGGCGCTGCATCTCCTGGTGCCGCTCAACATCACGACGGGCAAGAAGCGCGAGCTTGTGCAAACGGTCCTGTCGTTGGGTAGTCGAGACATCTTCGTGCCGGGCGTGATTGAGACGGCTTTCGAGCACGGCTTCGTGCGACCAGGTCCTCATTACCTCATGCGGCGTGACCTTCAGCTTTGGTGCTTGATCAACTTCGGCGCGGTGCTGACACGGCTACGAGACCACGACCGCCAACATGTGCTCGGTGAGCCAGATGCCTTCAAACGCCTGGTGAGATCTGTCGAGCCCACGTCGGCCTACACCCAACGCAACGCCCTGTTGCACATGTTTCACCCCGATACATTCGAAGCCATCGTGTCACGGGATCACAAGGCGCTGATCACGAAGACTTGGCAAGACCTGGTTCTGGAGCCGACCGACGATGTCGATGAGCAGCTGTCACAGATCCGCGAGGCGCTCACCCAGCGGTACTGGCCGGAGTTCGACTTCTACGACGAGCAGATCGTCGGCACCTGGCGCGGCCGGGGCAAGGTCTGGAGCACGTGGACGACCTGGGCTCAGCGCATCGCCCAGGCTGTGCCAGACCTCGACGAAGACGAGCGTCAGTACAAGCTGGACGCGGCCAAGCAGATGCACTATCTCGCGAACTCTAACCAGTTCGATGCTCAGACGTGGCTCAGGCAGTTGCAGCAAGCCTTGGGCCAGACTGACAACCTGGTGGCCTGGCGAACTCAGCAGTCGTTCATGCGTTGGGCAGCAGAACAGCCAGCCCATTCTCGCAACGCGCTTGCGGAGCTGTGGGACGAGAACAGCGAGCTGACCACTCGCATCGACCGGTTCTTCGAGCAGGTTCCACCGACCGTGCTGAACCGGGCCGGCACCGGCCTCAGCCTGGTCAGCGTGCTGCTGATGGCGACGGACCCGATGACCTATCCACCCTACGCTGCGACGGCTTACCAGAAGGCATTCGACCTGACCGACACGGTGTTCCCGGACGGCACGAGTGAACCATCACGTGTCTACACGCAGGTGCTCGACTGGTTGGACACGTTCGTCGAGGAAGCGGCCGCCCGCAATCTCGAGCTACGTGACCGGCTGGATGCCCAATCGCTGCTGTGGCGGATGGTCAAAGGCGAACCGCCAGCCTCGTGGTCACCGGCGAGGCGGGCAGAATTCCTGCGCTGGCGAGGCGACAAACTGACCGAAAATGACGCTCCGGTGCCGACCTTGGCCGACGAACTGCACCTGCCCACCGACTTCGTCCAGGAGCTAGAGGCTCTGTGGGCTGACAAGAAGCAACTGATCCTCCACGGCCCGCCCGGCACCGGCAAGACTTACCTGGCCCAGAAGCTGGCTCAGCACATCGCCGGCCAGGACGGCACCGTAGAACTGGTGCAGTTCCATCCGTCCTATGCCTACGAAGACTTTGTGCAGGGACACCGGCCGAACAAGGACGGCAGCGGCTTCGTCCTACGCAGCGGCCCGTTGCTCGACATTGCCGAGACTGCCAGGCAGAACCCCGACGCCACCCACGTCCTGGTGATCGACGAGATCAATCGCGGCAACATCGCCACCCTGTTCGGCGAGCTGTACTTCCTCCTCGAGTACCGGAACAAGCGGATGCGGTTGCAGTACGCCGACGAGCCGTTCCAGCTGCCCGACAATCTGTGGGTCATCGGCACCATGAACACTGCCGACCGCTCCGTCGCCCTGATCGACGCCGCACTCCGCAGGCGCTTCTACTTCGTCGAACTCTCACCCGACCGCGCCCCCGTCGACCAGCTGCTGTCCCGCTGGTTGAAGGCCCGGTGTCCGCAGATGAGCTGGGTGGCCGAGCTGGTCGCAGAGGCCAACCGACAGCTCGCGCCGTTTGGTCGCCTGATCGGCCCCAGCTACTTCCTCCGCGAGGACCTCGATGAGGCATGGCTCGCGCGCATTTGGAAGCACAGCGTGCTGCCATACCTCAGCGAAGTGATGGAGCCAACCGAGCTGGCTCAGTTTGAGCTGTCATCCCTCCAGCCCGGGCGCACAGCTACGACCGGAACTGAGGCGGAAGATAACCCAGACGACGACTTGACGGAGCCGTCCGATGCCGCGGGTGATTGAGCTCCGCGAATATGAACCAGTCATCGTCGATGACCTGAGCGTCGAGCAGATCCAGCTGCTGCGGGCGGCCCTGCCGTCGCTTCAGGCCGACTACGGTGGCTCCGATCGCTGGACGCTCAGGGCCGGACATCACGTCGGCTACCTGCGAGCTGGCGACCTGCAAGTACACGTCGAGCCGAAGATCAGCATCTGGAACCTGCTCTACCTGTTGCTCGACAGTGCCGACCTGCCATGGCGCGCTGACCCGGTGGAAGCCGCCACGCAGCCGCGGCTGGTTGACGCCTTTGCCCAGCTTTTTGCTCGCGCAGTCCGGCAGGCCATCCGCTCCGGCGTCCTCCAGGGGTACCGGCGACGAGAAGCGGCCCTTCGAGTGGTGCGTGGGCAGTGGCTGGTCAACCAGCAGCTCCGGCGGCACTTCCATCAACTGGTGCCCGTTGAGGTTGCTTATAGCGAGTACACCGAGAACATCCCAGAGAACCAGCTCATCGTCACCGCCAGTCAGCTACTCCGGCGGACCACCAGCTCCCTGCATGTCCGCCGTGTGGTGCAGCAGGCGCTGGCACCCTTCGCGGAGCAGATCGAGCCGTTGCCGCGGTGGCAGTGGTCTGAGCAGCCGACCATCGACTGGACACCGCTGAACCGTCACTACCGCATGGCCG
Source organism: Actinophytocola algeriensis (assembly GCF_014203735.1). Classification (GTDB taxonomy): domain Bacteria; phylum Actinomycetota; class Actinomycetes; order Mycobacteriales; family Pseudonocardiaceae; genus Actinophytocola; species Actinophytocola algeriensis. Next base: position 446,550 of record NZ_JACHJQ010000007.1, read on the forward strand.
TCGAGCTGGCCCGCATCGTCCTGACCCACGCCGCGACCAGCCACCAGGCCGGCTCCGTGAGCACGAGCGGGCTGGTCATCAACATCAACGACGTGTTCGAGCAGTTCGTGCGGCAAAACCTTCGTCGGGCACTGGCTGGTCCCGGAAGCGGGATTACGAAGTGCACTCCTCGGGACGGCCTGCGACTCGACGCCGCTCGTCGAGTCGTACTAGAGCCTGACATCCTGTGGCGCAGTCGTGGCGCCTTGCAGCTGGTCGCCGACGCCAAGTACAAGCGACTCACTTCCGCGGGACACCGCCACGCCGACCTGTATCAGATGCACGCCTACTGCACTGCCAGCAAGGTGCGCGGCGGCTTACTCATCTATGGCGAGGGCGAAACCGCGCCGCGCCGTCACCAGATCCCAGGAAGCGATACGACCATCTCAGTCAGCTCGGTCAACCTCGGCGTTGGTCCCGACGACATCCAGGGCAGCATCGCGGCTGTGGCAGCCGAAGCTCGGTATCTGGCGAGTCTCGGCGATCAGCGAGCGGCGTCTCTACTTCTCGCGAAGCCGGAACATTGACGTGTCGTAACCAGCACTGATCAGGCTGTTAGAGATGACGCGCCCGTCGGGATGGCGGAAGGTCATGACCGTCATGGCAGCGCTCGAGAGCTGCGCACCCTCCACGAAGTACGTCTCGTCTCGCTTGATCCGCTGCGACAGCTCACGAGCGAGGAACTGTGCGAGGCTCTGGCGCTGGCCAATCCCTTCCCCGCCCACCTCGAGTTCGGGCGCCACCGACGGGTCGATTCGACGGACCTTGATCGCTAACTGATATGCCGTGATGTAGGGAAGACCAAGGTGCTCACGCCCCGGCTCGGCGTAGGTGACCTCTCCGAGAGCTCGGCGGACCGCGTTCTCAGTATCTGCAGTCCACACTGGCACGGCTCGCTCCCATGTGCTCTATGGCCTTGATGTCTTCAATTGCCTGGCACTCACGGTGACAGTACCGTCCGCTTCAGTCAGACCACTCCTCTGCGGCGCGCGGTGCATCGTTCAGCTCATCGCGACGGGAGCGCCAGTCAGGCAGGTAGTGATCCATCAACTCGACGAAACGAGGGCCGTAGCCCCGCTCGTGGAAGTGCACCAACTCGTGGACGACGTTGGACCTGACGACCACTGCGGCGATGACACCTCTGCCCAGAACGACCTGGTCGACCTGCATGGCCGAAGTCGTCCAATCGAGGCGCTCGTCGGCTGCGTCGGTTCACGGAGCAGGCGCTGGCTCCGGATCATGAAGAGCATCACCAAAGCGTCTATCAGTTGCTAGCGCCCGCAGTAGCCGTCCGAGCAGCGCATTTGTGATCCGCCCAGGCGCCTGTATCAGATCTGCGAAGTTTGCCACAGTCACACGCTTGTACACGTCCTCTTGATAAGTCGGCCCGTCCCAGAACCCTTTCCTGCTCTCATATGACTGCAGTCCTTTTATCCCAGTCGCGCCGATACCCAAACCCCATGCACCCAGGTAACCGGCGCGATCCGCCACGGACGCCACCACACCGAGCAGTTGCCTGAGTAACACAATCGCAGCGGAATCAAACAGACTGTGGATCTCGTCGCCACCACTGTAGTATCTATCAGAAAACCGGCCACAAAATATCCGGATCTGACCATCTTCACTAACTTCCAGTTCAATCGCTCGTTGCTCGCGCAACTCTTTCTCATCGACTGCCGCACCGCTGCGCAACCCGTAGGTAGCTAGGGCCGCTCCGTGTGAACGTCGCTGCTGACTGGACGCAGAGTCCAAATCTGGCGAGAACCCGTATTTCCCACCTAACGTCCGCGCAGCCTTCACACCCTCGTCGCGGAGCGCGATTAAGCGCTGCTGCCAATTATCCCCGCTGACGAAGTCAAGGAGCATCTCGTCTCTTCCCGGTAATGGCTCAGCCACTAGGAACAGGTGTGCATTCTTCCTCGTCGCTGCCGGAATGGGATCCCGTGCAATCTCGACGTCGAGCAACTCAAGGACGTCTGCCTCGGTCGTCCGACGTCGTTCGTGCAGCCGTCGAACCTCCGCATCGGAGAGGTTCATCTTGGTCTTGTCGCCGCGGCCCAGGTAGCGATGGTCAACCATATGAGGCGACTGCCCGCTGGGCGGGACGGTGACGACAAGGTACCCAGTCGTCGGCTCATCAGCACATGGGATTGCCTGAGAGACAACTGCTAACGGTGGATCGGGGATCGAGCGCGCGACTTGCTCAACACGTTCGGGCAGGCCCGACAGCGGCTGGGGTGCCAAAGCCAGCTTCCCATCGACTTCCTCGATACCGACGAGTAGCACGCCGCCATCGACGGCGAACGAGCTGAGATCACGTGCCAGCTCCCGATTGGCAGACCGGCCAGTCTCAATCTCGCGCTTCAGATCAAGCCAATGGTTCTCCTCGAGGAGCCTACCGTCGATCGCGGCCTTCAGGTCATCCTCAGTCTCTGGTACCCACCTGGGCACATCCGGAGATAGGTAAACAGCCACCACGAGTCGCCACGCCCCTACTCCCCAACGAGCCAACGAGCCAACGAGCCAACGAGCCAACGAGCCAACGAGCCAACACATGCTCCCCCTAGAAGGAACATCACTGCACCAGTCGTCAGGCGACGGAAACCTGTTACGCGTGTCTTCTCACTGCCTGCTCAGATGGCTATCTCCGCTGTTCACACCTTGACGTCCACCAGTTGATCAGCCACCGGGCCGCGTTACAGCGCACATCGCCGTCTGGGTTGAGGGAGTCGAGGTGGGACACTGCGCCATGCCCCTGATGCTCAGCCTGCCGCCCGAGCGCGCCAGTCGGATCTACCTGCACCCGTTGCATCAGGAGACTGTCGGCACCCTAACGGCCTTGATCACCAGCTTGCGCCAGTGCCGCAGCCACGCGGACTTCTTCGAGTTCCAGCAGGACCTGCTGGAACGGGTGCTCGCTGTGCAGGGACATCGCGGCGAATGCCGGCGGGTCGCGGCGCTGCTCCGGCAGGACAAGAAAGTCCCGGCCGATGCACCCGAGCTTCGCTCAGCCGAGCCAGCGACTGACCCCGACAGCTGGGCGCTGGAGGCCGACGTCTGTGAGCGCGTCGACCGGCAGTTGCGATCGATCGCCGATGCGCTGGCCTGGCGGGCCTTTAGCCATAACCGAGCCGTCATCGTCGGCCTGTCGCGTAATCAGCATCCGGGCCCGATGGTCAACAAGGAGGGGCTGGCCGCCGAACGCGCCTTCGTCATCGAACAGTGGCACGAGAACCACCACTTTGTCCTGCTGCACGACCTCACTTCATGCCTGAGCATCGGGGATGCCACCTTGTTCAAGCAGATCGGCACCGAGTACGAGGCGTATCTTCACGAGATCAAGTCAGATAGCGGCCGCAAGGTGTCCCGGCAACAGCGGCGCAAGCGGATGGCTGAAGAGGCGATTCGCTCAGGCGGGCCGCTCCCGGGCAAGCTGGCGGGACGGCTCATCCAGTTGGACATCCCATACAAGACCCACCTCGAGCTACTGAACGCCGCCTTCGACCTCGCTCACAAGCGTGGTGTCCAGGGTATGAAGGTGCCCGGCGGCCGGTCACTGCTGGCCAGCGACATCGTCCGCGGCTACAACCTCTGGTCCGAACAGGGGTTCCTTCACCACACCGCACAGGAGCACCTCCAGGCGACCAAACGTGCTGGCATCCTGCACCGCGGGCACCTGGTCTACATGCGCAGCGATGACTTCGTGGCACGCTCGCCGACCTCACCACCCTGGGCCATCTATCCCCTGCCACCGGCGGTGTGCGCACGGCTGATCACCGACTACGCGCTCTTCCTCGTGACGATGGCTTCCGAACCCTTGCTCGAGGCCTTGGAGGACGCCGGACTATCCGCTGAGTGGATCCTGCCTCGCAGTCAGGATGTTGTTGAGCAGGATGAGGTCGTGGTTCGCATTCACGGTCCCGCTCGCACTCTTGAGTTGCGATGGTCCGAGGTGCAGCGCCGCCTCCTGCTGGAACTTGCCGACTTGCCCACCTGGGCTGCGAGCGTCGCAGAACTGTCGGACCGCACCGACATCGGTCCACACCCCTGGCCGCTGTTCAGAGACGAGCAGAAGGTATGGCGATAGCTCTAGAGCCGTAACCCTAGCCGCAGCACTACTGCGGGAGCGCCAGCGATGCTCCTGAAACAAGGAACCAGACTCCCCCGCGGACGTGGCAGCAAGCAACAAGCTGCTCACTGCCACGTCGCTGAGTGTTACTGCAAGAACGTCATAGTCATGATCGCGTAACGCACGTCGTCCGGCACAAGGCTCCAGATACGGAGACCGAGCACCGCCGCCCGTGAGCACCAGCGCACGATCTTATGTAGACGTTTGACGTCGGGTTTGCTACCGTCGGGTACGGTCCTACCTGCATGGAGGGACTGGTTTTGACGAGGAGCCCCAGCCAGGTGGCCGCCTGGCCCTACGGGGCTCCTTCGTTTTTGAGACGCGAGACGTCTCCCTCCCCGCCTACATCGCTTGTCTCGTCTCCACCGAGGGGACATGGGAGTTGTTCTCCTCTCCGCCGACCGACTTAGCGGCTCGGCTTGCCAGCCCAGCGGGACTCTCCTGCTGGGCCACATCGCTGAGGTGATCATCAGCGACAGGGTTTTCGGGATAGAGGTAGACGCCCTTCTTGCAGCGGTCGAGTCGACGGCGGCTGACCCAGTACCCAAGGGCGTTGCTGATCTTGTTGGATGGCCAAGAGACGCCTCGTTGTTCAAGGCGCTCGGTCACGTCCGCAACAGTGAACCTCTCGCCAGGCGTGATTACCTCCCAGAGCACCTGGCGGAGTGGCACCTTGCCGATGAGGTCGTCAGCAGGCGAAGGCAAGCCGAGCGAGTCGGCTATGTCGACCTCGCCTGCATGCCTGACCCGCGTCGCCTGGGCATAGCTGCCGCTCAGGGGCATCCCGCCGCCGCGGGGGCCACCGTGCGTCTCGACCAGGGCCAGGCAGGCTCGGTACAGCGGCTCAGGCACCGCAGCAGGAACGCCGAGATCGCGGGCGCGGGTGATAGCACTGCGAACCTCGTCCAATCGACGAACCAACTCCTCGACTTCTGATGCGGCTCCTGCGGTCGCCTGCGGCTTGTGGCTCATGGCGCCCACCTCCCACCGAGACATGTCTTGCTGCCGTGACACGGACTCTACAACACGTGAAACGGATAGGTCGGCAGCGACACGTCGAACCGCATGTTGTGCGACAAGTTCGCAGCGCAGTGGCGGTACGAACACGCAGCGTCAATGGGGTACTGACTTTAAGTCAGTGTCGAAGTCACGGAAACGCTACTCTGGTTCACGTGACTACCGTCCGTGCCGACGAATGGTCTGCCTGAGCGAATCACAGCGGCAACCGGGTAGCTGGCCCTCAACTTCATGACAAATCGACCAGCTCGGTTAACGGTCAGGTCGTCACCAACGACGTGACGAAGAAGCCAATACGGTGGGAGGGACCAGACGGTGGCGCTCGATCTGCAGATCCGTTGGATCCGGATCCGGACTGGCGATGGTTGGCAAGCACCGTACGACCTCGATGCACCGGTTGTCGCCATCGTCGGCGAGGTCGACACAGGCAAGAGCTCGCTCCTCGAGTGCATCGCCTACACGCTGGGGAGAGACATACCCGAGTTCCGCGGGGCAGTTGATCACCATCTGCGTGAGGTCGAGGTCGGGGTGCGCTTTCCGCAGGGCACGTACGTGCTGCGGCGCGCTCGAAGCACTGGCGGACACGTCGAGGTACTCGACGAAGCCGGCACCCCCCAAGGGCGCTACCCGATCAGATCCAAAGATGCCCAGCCAACCATCTCCGAGTGGATTCTCACCGAACTCGATCTCGTCGAATCCTTTACATCGGTGCGACTCAAGCGTGCCCGGCCACTGGACTTCGCCGAGTCACTACTGCCCTACTGCTACTTGACCCAGCCAGACATCGACCGGCACGTCGTCCGCGAACCGAAGGATGACAACGAGCGTCTCACCGTCCTCAAGTTACTGCTCAATCTCACGACCGGCGAGTACGAGCGCCTAACCGGCGAGATCCATGAGAATGACCTTGAGATCAAACGGTTGCTGAAGCGAGCGGACACCATCACCGATTTCCTCGGCGAATCGCAGGCCACCGATCGCGCGGCCGTCGCCGACGAGATCGCGCAACTTAAGGGAGCACTGGTGGCTGCCGAAGCTGCTCACGCGGCTGCCACAGCCAGTGCCCGCGGCGCCAGCGAGTTTGCCGAAACTTCTCGCGAACGCGTCAATGCCGCCAGGCGGATAGTGGGACAGGCAGAGAGCACGCTAGACAAGGCGCGACGGAAGCAGGAACGCCTGCTGGACCGGATAGAAGAGGCAGAACAAGGGCTCGCTGCACTCAATCAGCTCGAAGCTAGATCGCCGGATGATAGGCCCGATCTAGCGCTTGCGCATTCAGCCTGTACGGCATGTCATGCCGACCTGTCCGAGCGAAGCGTCGCTCCGGGTACCTGTTACCAATGCGGATCACCTCTCGCCGGCCATGAACAGATCATCCAGCGGAAGCACCTAAACCAGACTCGCCAGCAAGCAATAGCTGAGCTGGATAGCGCTACCCAAGCGTTCAAGGAAGCCGAAGCCGAAGCGAATCGCAAACGTGGTGAGCTGAAGCGACTTGCTGAACAGCTCGACGGCCAAACATACGACAGCGTCACGCCGTACGTCGATGCCATCGCTACCAGCAGTGCCGAGGTGGCTGGCCTTCATGCCCGACTCGAGGCACTTGGCCGCCTTCAACACGCTCACGACCGCCTCACCGAGCAATATGAGCAGATTGACACGCTGAAGGCGCGCCAGGAACAACGCCGTGAGCAGCTCGAACTTCTCCGTGGGGATGTCAAAGACGTCGCAGAGGTAGCTGATGACATCACGAGGATCTTCCGCCAAATCGTCAAGAGCATCGCGCTGCCGCACGCAACTGGCCGGGCGCGCATCGATCCTCAGACCCTGTTGCCGCTGGTCGACGACCAAACCTTCACCCAGCGCGGCGGTGGCGCACGCTCGGCCGTCAGCATCGCCTACAGCCTTGCGCTCCTGACGTACACGCTGGAAATGGCGACCGTCAGCTTGCCCAGTCTGCTGATCATCGACTCGCCGCAGAAGAACTTCGGTAGTAATAAGAACGACAAGCAGCTTGCTCACCGGGTCTACGACCGCTTCCTTGACCTGATGGAAGAACGGCAAGAGTGGGGTTCTGGTGGCCGGTTCGCACGGCGCTACCAACTGATCATCGTGGACAACGACATCCATCAGGACATTGCCAAGCGGATCAAGCTACACCGCTTCACGCGGGAGCAAGGTTTCATCCGTGACTTGGTCGATCCGCATGGACCGGCCGAGGTTGAGCAGTTGAGCTTTGAAGACGTGGACGAAGGTACAGGCTAGAACTTACATCGCTAATTACGTCAGCCCAAATAGCACACATTGCTCACGACCAGAATTGGTCGACCACAAGCTTTCATTCCGGCAAATGATGAGACCAGAGGTGAGGCAGTGAGGCCACCAAAGTTCGATGGCTGGCTCGACCACGGGTGGGGTATCGAAGTCAGCACGGAACACCAGCTTTTCACGATTATCAGCAGCATTGCCCTACTTGCGCCAGAGCGAACATACGCCTGGCGAGGCCAGAACGACGATACGTGGGACTTCAGTGCATCGCTCTTTCGCGAAGTGCGAACCAGAGATGGGGACGTGACCGAAGGGGCAATTCACAAGCGTGAAACTGAGATTCTGAACGAAGCCCGGCGTTGGGGCCTTGGTCGCGATTTAGGTCCATCGGCAACCGACATGCACATGCTCGCGGTACTGCAGCACCATGGGGTTCCGACCCGTTTGATCGACGTCACATCGAATCCAATGACGGCACTCTGGTTCGCAACAGAGGAGCACAAGCCTGATCGCAACGGCACGGTACGCGCGAGCGGCGGAATACTATTTGCTATAGATGTAACGAAAACTGAATGGTACGAGACGTTTCAGCATGGCAAACCGACTACTTGGGGTAGCATCTCGAATCCACTCAGCGCCCTATATGAGCAGGCTCTGGAGAAATCCGCAGATCAACGGAGAATGTTTCGCGCATTCCCAGCACTGCCAGATGAGCGCATGAAGGCTCAGGAGGGTTACTTTCTCGGCAGCTCCATACCCGAGGTACACCGTGCGCCCGGCGTCCTCGGACTTAACCCAATAGGCGAAGCTCCGGGAATCGACAAGTTGAATAAACTACTTAACAACGAGAACGGACCAGGACGCCCAGCAAACGTTCCATTCTGTGCGATAGTGATACCCGCCAGAGTTAAGGAAAAGATCCGAGGCCCTCTTAAACGTACCTACAATCGTCGTCGACGCGTGCTCTTTCCTGACGTCGATGGCTTTCGTGAAGCGTTGACACGCGGTCAACTTGATTGATCAAGGCCAAAGATCTCACGTAACGAGACGACGCAGGCTTAACCAGCAGCACAGGAGAATCGTCTGATGACAACCACCGAGATCAGGCTAGTGGTGAGTCCCGGATATTCCGGACACACAGACTGGCTGCTGCGAGTGTCGCCGGACCAGGCTGACGTCCTCCGTAGCTGTCTGGAAGCCGAAGGACTGCATGTCGGCACCGAGATCGAACACTCCGCCGGCTCCGTACTGGAGATCCTGACGGTCGCTCTCGGGGCGGGCGGAGCAGGCACCGCGCTAGTGGTCGCGCTCGAGAAGTTCCTCGAGCGCCACAAGGACAAGAGCGTGACCTTCGGCGCCGAGGGGAACGTGGAAACCATGACCGGCTACCCGATGAAGGATGTCCAAAGGGTGCTGGCCGAGGCCGACCGACTGCGGCAGAAGCGGGACGCGCAGTGGGCTGCGATCCAGGAGAACACCAAGCCTGACAAGACAGATCCGACTTGATGGTTTCTCGAAACTTACACCGAGCCAGGAAGATGCCGGTCATCGCCTCCTGATCAGGAGATCATCCTGCCTGGCCCAGGTCAAGTACCAACTTGACACCACGAGCATTCCCAGCCTGACTTGCATGTTTCCCACCATGCGTTTAACCGCCTTCCTCAGTTTCTTCACGGACTTTTTGCACTTACTGAAGGTGGAGTCCGAGAAGCTGATGCCGAACGCGAGAAGCGCAGCGAGGCGCAGCAGGTTAGAGATGTGGCCGCCACTGGAATCGAACCAGGCGCTAGACCCAGACCACGCAGGATGATCACTCTGTAGTTTGAGAGAACTGTACACGGTTGAAGCATCAACGACCATGCTGACCGCAGTGCGTAGGCAGACTCTAACTTGGCGTAATAGCTCGGCCACAACGGCGGACAGTGACGATCCTGGTAACTACCGTCTGACCATGACGTCAGATGACTTGCGCGATGAGGCTTCGCCCTACCCCGTGTTCTACGTGCCATGGGGCCTCACCCCAGAGGAGATGGCCCGTCGAGCTGCTGCCTGGATACGCCAGGAGCCTGGGACACCGCTGGTGTTCTTTCCAACTAAGCAGAATTATGACGCTAACCAGCTGCTCAACCGACTGACCGCGGACATCCCTCGGGGAACAGAGCGGAATATCTGGGGCTCAGGCTGGCAGCGCGGGCCTGTACTGGCAGCTTGGCCGACCAAACGCATGCTTCAGATGCTGACCGACGAGTTGGCTACGAGCGTGACTGCGCTCTGCGTTCTGGAGTGGGGCGAACCCGCATGGCAGTGCGGGTGGCTCACGGCGCGGCGCGCTCGGAGTGTGGTCGATGGATCGATCCATGGAGGAAGTGCGATGCAGCTGGATCCGGTGGTTGAAGTGGCGATGCGCGATCTCAGCGCCCGCGTGAACCACGGTAATGGGTTGGTTGGCATCCATGACAAGCGCGACGCCGTCGAGACACTACAGGTGCTGCACCGCGCTGGCTACCGGTTCGATGTGGAGACTCTGTGCACCTGGGCTCTGGCGAACGGGTTCAGCGGCCGAGAGGTTGAGAGGCTCCGTGAGTACGCCGAGGGAGTTCAGCAAGGGAAGCGGTTCCAGCTGCGGGCTGGTCGCGTGCTGCGGCCGGACATCATCGAGATCTGGAAGCGGGATGCCGCGCAGGGCGGCGATGCCTAGCTGACCGTCTATTTTGGCTTGCTGGAGGTGTAATCCTTGTGGCATGGCCAGACCGCTTCCATCGTTCGCTGAGCTGTTGCACACTGCGAGGCACGCCATCGCCAACGCTGCCGCCCTCCTGCAGGACGCCGAACTGCTCTTGAGCCACCACCGATGGCCGCGTGCTCACGCGCTGGCGGTCCTGGCCCTAGAGGAAGTTGGCAAAGCAGGCATCTGCCTCGGCGCCCTGGGCTACCAGGAAGATCAGGCCCAAGACTTCTGGCTCGAGTTCCGTGACCACAAGGCCAAGCTGCACTTTGCCGGCGCAGCACTACAGGTGCTATTCGGCAGCGAAGGCCAAGCTGAGGCGCTAGTCGCCCTGGTCGCCGCCGCCCAGACCGAGGCGACGTCCGAGCATGCGCAGAAGCTGCGGGGTTTCTACGTCGACCTTGATCGTCAGTCAGGAGCAATCTTGCGGCCCGAGGCGATCGATGAAGCTGCCGCGTCCCGAACCATCGAACGGGTCGAAGCCATGCTCAACTTGCTAGGGCCAGCGTGGTTGACCGAGGGTATCGAGGCGAGACTCGACGAGGTCATTACTTGTCACAGCGACGACCTCAGGCGTCTGGCCGAGCAAGCGCGCGAACTGGTGCTCGTGGACACTGAGGCGGCGGTTGGGATGGGTCGCCGTCTGCTGGTTGGAAACCTGCCGCCTGTCGCCGATGAAGGGTGTTGACGTGTTAGGGAAGGCCATCGGGACCTGTTCGACATCCGTCGGAGATGTGGCGGTCTGTCAGGTCGAAAACCCTTACTTGGGCGCCAGTGACGTTCCGTGGGAGCGGGCATACGCCGCCGTCATCAAACAACCCAACGACGCGTATCTCGGGCACCCTGTCGCGATGGTCGTGACCGTCTACGACCATCGCGGTGTCGTTGCCCCACCCTCTGAAGACCTGCCCAGTTGGGTCAGGGCACAAAGATTGACCGTCCACAATGTATACAGAGATGAGCATTTCAAGACCTTGAACAGGCTGATGGAGCGCCCTGCTGTCCAGTTCGGCAAGTTCTTGTTTGAGTATGGATGCTTCAAAGAACACTCTGCTGACCGGACCGCACAGGGCGATGCGTGGGCCCGATCTGTCGGAGGTCGAGTTCCCGAGCGCGAGGAGGTCGCCGATCGCGATGCACTCCTCAGGGAATCGCGTACGGCACTGGGGAAACTCCAGGCAGACCCGTGGTGGCATGCGATCAGTAACAACGAGCACGAGTCGTAGTGAGAGCTACGAACGCCACCGCGGTACGAACACCTCCGGCCCTCGTGGGCTCCACCCATCGAGATACGGCTCCAACTCCTCCGGCCGGAGCTTCGGCGTTGGCGTCACCGGCAGCTGGAACAGCGGGTCCATGATCTCCGCGTGCTCTCGCGCCCAAGCCAACCAGCCGCGCGCCTCGTCAACCGGCTCCTCATCGTCGGCGTCCTCGATCCTGGCTTCCAATGCGTCGCAGTACTGCCGCAGGTCTTGGATCAACCGCCAGTTCTTGACCTGCTGCTCCAGCTCGGCGACCAGGCGGTCGTGCGTGGCCAGCCGCTCGGCCTCGTCCATGGCCGCCTGCCAGCGCGCCTGCTGGTCAGCCTTCTCGCGCCTGGCCGCTGCAGCCCACATCTCAATCTCCTGCAAAACGGAGCCGATCGAGTCGTCGATGCTGGCTCGCTTGCCATCCCGCCAGTGGATGCGGCAGCCGTAGTAGGGATGGCCAGGGCCACGTGCCCAGACGTAGAGTCGGCCGTACCGATCATCGTCGTCGGCTTCGGGATGCTGCTGGTCGATCGTGATCCGATACGAGAACCCGTCGACCACGATGTTCAGTTCGCCCTCGCGACGCGAGTAGTCCTTCGCGCCGGGTCGGCCGTAGGTGGTGATGCGACCGCGGTGCTGATCAGCGATGGGTTGCTCCTGCACGGCGTAGCCGCGACGGACAGCCTCCTGCGTCAGGCCGTGCAGGTAGAGCAGGCTGCGCTGACGTAGGCTGCCGCCCATGCGCAGCCGACCTGAGTCGTGCTGGATGGCTTTGACAACAGGATGAAGGTCGCGCAGCTCGGTCGGCATCGGCACGCGCGCTTCAGCGGCGTCGTGTCGACTGTTCGGGTGCCGGCCACTGAGCAGCCGGATGCGCAACTCGCCCCAGCCGTTCCGGGTCTTCTCGATGCGTTTGCCGTACGGGATGAGCTGGTTGCGCTTGGCGTAGTCGATGATCTGGCGCCAGTGGGTCTGCACGGCGTCGTCGGCCTGCCTGATCACCTTCTCCCCCACCTCAGTCAGCTCCTCAACGAGTTGCTCGGCGGCGGCTCGACGCTCGACCGAGATCCTGGCAGTGGTGTGCGGCGGCTGGCGCTTCCGTTTCGGACGGACCGGTGGGGTGCTCGCTGCTGGCTGAGGACGAGCTGCTGAGGCCGTAGGTGGCTGCTGGGATCGCGTCGGTGTCCTGGCCGGGAACGCGCCGTGCTCGAGGTAGTACCGGCCAGCACCCGTGATGGCCGCGCGCCACGGCGATCGACGGACGACGACGAGGCCTCGGTCGTGAAGCGCAGTCGCCGACCGCTTGTCGCCATTCGACGCGTCGGACAGGTCATCACCACTAGCGACACGCTGGAGTATCGCCAGCTGGCGGTCGGTGAGCTGTCCTCGTCGAGGCACCGCACCAGCACAGTCATCCACTCGAACTGCGGCAAGACTCGTCGAGCAGGTGCACCCGGTCAGGTGATCCTGGAATCGCACTGGACTTGGCGACAGCTGTCTTGTCGAGGTCGAAGAACCCGCCCCGCCTGGCGGCGTCTGGACGGGTATCTGGGACGGCTCACCACTGTTTGTGCTGGTAGAAGAGTTCTCCAGCAAGACGCGCCCCCTCACGTTCCGCCACTGAGTGATGACGCTCTGAGCAATCTCTCCACCGAACGGGGGTTCGTAATTCGCAGACGGACACGGATGCGTTCTGCGCCAATAACCTCTACCCGGGGTGATCGAACGCCGTGAGGCCGAGAGATGGAAGCGGCCTCCCTGTTGCACCAGGAAGGCCGCTCGACACCCTCACACCATGACCGTTCCAAGGGACATGCCAAGAAAGGCGTCGCAGTGAGTCTAGAACGACCGAGCGCATCATCATCGACGGAGCGTCGAACTTTCGGCAGTTTGGGTGACAGCACCACGCCGCAACCTGACGCTCCAACGCCGGAGCCGTCACACGATCAGGCGCTTCAGTTCGTGCATGCCTTGACGCAGGTGACAAGGAGCTGGGGCAGCACGCTGCGTCTCGTCTTCCTCGTCGTCGCAGTGGGAGCGACGGTGCGCATGTTGGTTGGCCCGATCCCGTGGGACCAGCTAGCCGCACTGCTCGAACTCGGGAAGTAGCAGACGCCGCGACCGCTACACCTACATCGTGCTTCTGCGGTCAGCTCGCACCGTCGGGGTGGAGTCATGGCTTTCGGTCGGCAGGCGCCAACCCCGGCCAGTCAACCGATGGCAACGCGAGCTTTGTAGCTGGCTAGCCGCGGGGCCAGAACGGTGTCCACCCGCTGCTGCACGTCTCAGGTAGGTACGTTCGCGCCTTGTTGCGGTCGCCGAAGCACACACGGAACTCCGCAGTGTCATCGGGACTGAGTGAGACGGAGATGGGTTTGGGGGGAACCCGGTAGATCGTCCCGTCCGGTTTCCGTCGTTCGAAGCCATCGCTGTTGAAGTACGCCGGAAGCTCCTCACCGTTCCGGCGGACGGCAAGGATGGCAGACTTGCGGTCCCCCTCGTCGTCATAGAGCAGGAACTGTTTGTGGTCTGGGCAGAAGTCTGCGTGGGCACGCTTCTTTCTCGACTCAGCGGAAATGATGTCCGACGGGCAGGGCGCGATCTCGGCTTCCGCCGCGACGTCGCTAGGCGCGCTGGTCGACGTGGCGTCGCTCGCTGGAGGTCGGTCGCGCAAGACGAGGATGCCACCGACGACTAGCCCAATGATCAGGACGCTGGCCACTATCGCGGTGTGCCAGACCAGCACCCCTCGCCAAACCTTGCGTCTCCAGAAGCCCTTCGGCGGTGGCGATGGTTCCTCGACGCGGCTTGCGCGCGCGGCACGAAGCTTCTCCGGGATGTCATCGGTTCGACCCTTGGCGACGAGCAGCAGAAACAGCGCCTGGACGTCTTCGTCTCGGCGTGGGAGCCGCTTGTGGTTGCGGCCAGTCGCGGACCGTGGCCGGCGCCAGGCTGTAGTTCGCCTTCCTCTGCAAGCGGTTACACGCCTCTTCGGGCGATCGTGCACCGCCTGCTTGCCAGGCCTGATCGAACGCTTCCCAGAAGGCTCTCACGGCAGCTGGCTCATCTTGCTTGGTCACGACTGGATTATCGCGAGCGTCTCAATTTGGTTTCAACTGATGTCTACATTTTCACCCCACGGGAGCAGAACACCGCGAGTCGCGCGCGACTCGCTCGACCCGCGCAGGTCAGAGCCTCGAAGGTGGTTGCACGACAGAAGGGCGCGTGGGTTGCGTCCACAACCATCGACAGGAGACGTTCTCAGTGACGACTCGACACTTGGCGACTCAAGGAGTATTGAGCCGCACGATCAGCTCGGTATTGACCGCGGCGCTCGCCACAACGCTGCTGCTGGTCCCGCCAGCCGGAGCGCAGACAGCGAAGCCCGAACCGGTCCGCCAGCTCGGTACCGTCGTGCGCGTTGTCGACGGCGACACGATCATCACCGACATCGGCGGACAGCAGCACCGCATCCGCGTCACCGGCATCAATGCCATGGAACTGACCGACTACGACGAGGGCGAGCTCAAGGGCGACTGCCATGCCGTCAAGGCCACCCGCGTCATGAAGGACCTCGTCCTGGGGAAGGAGGTCCGCTTCATCGCGCAGGACAAGAACAGCACGAGCGGTGACCGGCTACGGCGCAGGATCCAACTGCTGGACGGGAAGAAGACCGACCCGGCCGCGAAGCTGCTCCGGCAGGGCCTGGCCCTGTGGTTGCCCAACAAGACCGAGCACCGGCCCAACAAGCACTACGCCAAGCTGGCAGCGGATGCTGCCCGCGCTCGCAAGGGGTTGTGGAACAGCCAAGCCTGCGGGATGGGCCCCGACCAGGGCGCCCGCCTGGAGGTGAAGGTGAAGTGGCAGGGCAAGGAGACGGTCACCATCACCAACCACAGCGCGGCGCCGGTCAATCTGACGAACTGGTGGCTTCGTGACAGCTCCAAGCACGGCAACCTCGCCCACGGCTACACGTTCAAGGCGGGCACCGTCGTTCCGGCTGGCGGCAGCATCGTCGTCTACTCGACGAAGGGTGCCAACGGCCCCGGCCAGCACAACTGGGGCCTGCCGAACCCGGTGTTCGACAACGTGACCAAGGCGCCAACCAACATGGCCGATGGCGCCTACCTGTTCGACCCGCAGGGGGACGTGCGGGCGGCGCAGCAGTACACGCCGAAGGCGTTCATCCAGTTCCCGTAGGCCGCGTTTCATCGCCGGATGGGGTCGAGCATCTCGACAAGCTTGGTCCCATCCGGTGGTACGGCGCGTGCCGTCCACGGAGGCCGGCCGGGCATGCCTATTCGGGTCCAAAACAGAGAACGCCAGGTGCCTGACGTGGTGCGACTGAGCCGCCCGCTCCCCTGGGCTACTCGTTCGCACTGGTACAGCGCCAGTGCCCTCTCACCGGACGAACAAACACTCTCCGGTGCCGCTTTCCGGAAGGAACACATGATCAAGGTCCAAGGTCGAGCTCGTCTCAACGCGCGCGCAGCACGCAGGCGCTCGGCGACGGTCGTTGAGCTGCCTTTCCGGCTCACGAACACAGCCCAGCAAAGCTCCCGGAAGTGCGGCAATGCTCGTGGGCTGGATGTAGCCGGTTGAGTGGGATCCCTGCCAAATCACTCAGTCGAAGACCTGGGAGACCTCGGCCCTAATCCGCCGGGAGTTGCTGTCGACGACGAGATACCAGTAGTCGTCGTAGGGCACCTCCAGGATAACCGGGCTGACATCGGTGAAGCCGCCGTGATACTCGTATTCGTCGCCGTCGACGTAAGCCTGATAGTGGTCGCTGTCCATGAGACAGACCCTTGCCGTCGAACCGCGCAGCCACCTCGAAGCGCGCACCGCCTGCGACAGATCCCAGCTCCCGGAAGACGTGTTCCACCCGACTACAAGTAGCGGATGACCGCTGGTTCGGAAAGTCGGCAGACCGCATAGGGACCGATCGGCCCAACCACGAGCTGGCGAAGCGATGCGTAAACCAGGCAACGCAGCCGGAGGAACCAGGACTCCGATACCGCCGCTCGGACGGTCCGCGAACCCCCGTAACAGTACGTAGCGCAGCTCGGCCTGAGTTCGGCCTCGGCGCCCCTCACATAGCGGCATCAACTCTGCTGCTCGGCTTCCTGAGATGACCGCTCGTAGCCAGCGATCGTCCATTGCAGTGGAGCTATCGCCACCTGCTCACTATGCGTGAGATTCGCCAGTAGCCTGGGTCGTGCTCGCGGGGGTTCGCCAGCAAACTGGGGTGAAGTGACGTATGGGTAGCGGCATCGTCCGCCAGTAAACCGTGTTCACGCTTCTCCTCCTTTGCTTGCCACATCTAGCACTGGGGAGCAGGTCTAAACGTGAGACGAAGAATCTTCGCGCTCATTTTCGGCACGATGTTCATCCTCTCGACTACCTCTGTGTCTGCCGAAGAGGCGGCAGACGTCCGGACCGACAATCGACCACCATCATCCAGTTCGCCGATCAAAGCAGCGGGCGTGCCAAGCGACTCGCTTCCGCCGATCCAGTACTCAAGCCCGCAAGCCGCGTTTGAAGAGTCGTGCGGTGAGGTCAGCAAGGAAGGTTTCCAGGCGTGCATCACGCCGACGGAAACCAAGCTGTCCGCAGATGAGCTCCGCGCGCTTCACGCGTCCGCGGCCGGCACGCAGGACGTGATCGACCTCCCTGATTGGTGCTACAACTACAGCGGTTCGTGGTACTTCCTTCGTAAACAAGCGTGCCTGATCGACACTGCCGAGTACATAATCCGGAACCAGCCGTCGGGGACGCCGGTCGGTGGGATGCGTTTTTCGTACTGGTTTTTCAGTTTTACCTCCGAGTTGCAGCGCAACTGGCAGTCGCAGATCGAGTTCATGCCGGTGACGGGAACGACGTGGGGTCTGGCGATTGGCTCGACCATGGAAGGAGCGGCCGACTGCACGGGGTTCTGCACGACCCTCTTTCACAACTTTCCGCCCCAGCCTGCAGTGGAGAACGTGATCGTGGGAGGTGACGCGCAGTTCGAAACGACTGCGACTAACCCGAGCGCTGTTGGACACGCAAACACCGAGTTCAGGATGCGGTTCAAGAGCCCGTGTTGCCCGCTGTCATCGCCCGCCACGTCCTCGCCGCCCCGAGTGCGCTGTGACAACGCGACACCGGGGCGCGGTATCGGCTGTGTCTTCCCGGACTACACGCCCACGATGGTCTACACCGATGACCCGCAGTACTGCTGCCCGGAGGTCGCCCGGCACATCCTGCAAGCCCAGCAGTCCGGCCTGCCCGGCGCGTATCCGAGCGGGACACCGCTGACCCGTTTGACCGACCAGTCGCTGATCGACTCAAACGGCCGGGTGGCGTGCAAGGACAGCTACGTCCGCCCCACGGGCAAGAGCTGCGATGAGTACCCGTTCCGCAGCAGCTGGCAGGGAGCGCGAACAGGCGGCGGAAACCCCCGGTCGTTCAACTGGTGCTCCATCCCTCAGGTGCCGGGTGGCAGCGGGCCAGCTGGATACAGCGTCTGCATGGTGATCAATACTCAGAACACCGACGCGGGCCGCTACCTCGGCATCTTCTATGGGGAGAACCGGGTGATCGACAATGACCCGTTCCGGGTCTGGGCGTACTAGCTGATCACGCCGATCACCGTGTTTGGATAGACCATATGAGCGAAGAAGTTGGTCACGGCTCAGTCCATGTCGACTACCACACGTTCTGGCTCAGCGAACGGGAAGATCCGATGCCGACGCCAGGCGCACGACCGTCAAATGGATTGGTGTCGCCACAGCCGGGTGCGGTCGAGATCTGGGCTGGCACTCATACCGGTAGCGTGCCCGTCGCGGTGGAGGTACGCGACAGCGCACCACCCGCGGACGACGTCGCCGAGTGGGATGACGTGGTCGAGACCAACGTGCAGAGCCAACGCGGCAATCTGCTGGTCACCAGCTTCTTCGCTCATATGCCAAAGGAACTGCCTAATCTTGCAGGCTCTGGCGCGGGCCTGTACCGCATCCGGTTCTACGTTCGCGGCCGAGACTCTGGAAGCTCGTATGACTCATACGCCCCGGCCGAGGAGTACCGGATCATCTCCTGGCCCGTCAAGCAACCGACCCCGGAACGCATCTATAAGCAGACAGATGCATATGGTCGAGCTCTTCGCGGGGAGGACGGCGAGGCATAGCGGAAGCGTGCTGAGGCTTGTCCCAGGCGCGGCCGCTAGTACCGCCCGGCCAGGTACTCCCCTGCCGCTGCCCCTCGGCAGGAACCTTGTCCGAGCTCTACCTCGATGATGTACCGCTGACGATGATCAGCTGGCGACTGCCCTCTCGACCTGTAGCGAACGGTACCGATCCAGCGACACTCTCCCCATGGAGACCGCCGCACTCATCGTGTCACTCCTCGCTGTCCTCGTCGCGGGTGGAGCGGCCTGGTACACCCGCGGCCAGAAGTTGGCAGCTGACCGGGCTGTCGAGGAGGCGGCAAGATCAGCCGATGCCTCCGAGCGATCGGCCGACACCGCTGAGTCCGGGCTCGAACTCCAGCGAGTTGCCGAGCGTCGGGCCGAGGAAGCCGCAGAACGAACCGGGGTCACCTGGGAGTTGCTGCGCACAGGCAACAGCACGTACACGCTGTACAACCGTGGGACGCACGCCGCATACGACGTCCGAGTCGACTTGGCGGACCTGGGCGGCATCGGTGCTGGCGTCGAGTCGTTCGATGAGTTTCCCGCTGATCATGCCGAGCAGTACATGCTTTCGAGAGGGATCGCCTCAACGACGACTTCGATAGTCGTGAGGTGGCATCAGCGTCAGGATCGGGCTGACACGCCGAAACGCCAATCGCTGCCAGTGGACTTCTGAACACTTTCCGAGCTGCCACGTCGCTCGGCAGGCAATCAGCCCGGCTCAACACCGAGAGGACGAGGAAGGACGGAATGGACAGCCGCCGCATGCAGCTCGACCAGCAGCAATGCTGGGAGCGACTTCGTACTGCTGCGATTGGGCGGCTGTCCTACACCGAGCACGCGCTACCGGTTATCCGAGCCGTGCCGTTCGTGATCGACGCGACCCGCGTCATCGTCGCGCTCCAGCACTCGGCTTCACGACCCGCCGCATTCAGCCGAGTGGCGATCGTGGCCTTCGAGGCTGGCGAGTGGTCACCAGACACCCAAACAGGCTGGTCAGTGCACTTCACCGGCAAGGCCCAGGTGCTGCCGACAGACGAGGTCGTCCAGGTCCGTGACCTCGGCCTGCACGCATGGATCGATGGCGAGCCAGCGCTCTATGTTCGGTTAGAGACGGCGTCACTGGCAGGTACCTGTCTGACTTCGGCGACATTCCATCCGCCGCAGCAACGGACCGGTGTACCCACCTTTCCAGGCCAGGTAGTCGACAGCTCGTTGGACACTTAGACCTTGGCCTTGCGCTTCCGACTCTTGCTGTTCGCCTCGGCCTGCGCCGCCTCAAACGCCTCGATGATGCCGGCCGAGATGCGTCCGCGGTTGGACACCTCGTGGCCGTTGCGCCGTGCCCAGTCGCGAATGGCCTGCGCCTGCTCGTGGTTGGCGGTCGTCGAGCCGTTGCTCGACTTGGCGGCAGTGCCACGCTTGATGCGGCCGCCGGTTCGCCGAGCGTGGGCCACGAACTCCTCGAGCGACTTGCGCAGGTTGTCGGCGTTGGCCTCAGTCAGGTCGATCTCGTAGCTGACACCGTCAAGGCCAATGGACACTGTGCTGATGTCGTCGGACTGTGTGCCGTCCAAGTCGTCAACGAGCTGGATGGTCACCTGCTGAGCCATGGTACTTACTCCTTGTGGCAAACGAGAAGGGCCGTGCGGAAGATAGGTCCACAACGGATTCGTTGTCGCCAGGCTACCGCATACTGAATTTAATGATCAGGATTGGCTGCTGGTGTCGCAGTCGGCAGTGGCGTCCAGCGGGATCAGGCGGATCGCCGTTCCAACCTGGCAAGACGCCGGTCATGGTCTCGTAGGGTGCGGTTGGTGTCTTCGGCGGTTTGACTGAAGGTCTCGCCGATGGCGTCCTGGACCTGGTCAAGCTTTTGGTCGAGAGTATCGATACGAGTGTTCAACTGCCGTATTTCGCCACGTAGCTCGTCTCGCAACTCGGCGACGTGCTGCGACACCGTAGCTTCGATGAAATGCTTGAGATCGTCAAATAGTTGTTCGTTGGTCATATGCCGATCATTATGGCGAATCTTCCAACGATTTGCAAGATGCACAACCTGGCTTCGTGAATTCCACGACATTCCTCCTCCACTTATTCCGACCGGGTTCCCTAATGGCGTTTCGGCAAGGCCCAACGGTTTATCGAAAACGGCCCGCATGCAGGGCGAAACGGGGTATGAGCGCATTGGACCAGCAGGATAAAGTGACCGATGGAATGCATCATCTTTCGCCGCGTTGGCGGTAACACCAAGCAGCGAGGTCTGGGACTACCAGGTCCTGCCGGACGGCGACGGGCGCGTCACGACCAGGACGGACCTTGATGTGCTCCATGAGGGGATCGACGGCCAGGCCATCGCCGTGTGCGGCTGACGCCCGAGATCTCCATGTGGGTCGACGAAGACGGGGCCATGCAGCCCGAGTGGCGCGTCAACCAGCTGGCGTCGTATATCTCGACCGGGCTCGGGCGCGCCTTCGAGCTGTTCGTCGGCGTGTCGATGTTCACCGGTGGGATTGACCACCGCGGGAACCTCGAGCCGCTGAGCTGCGGCGCGCGGACGAACGATCGCCAGCCTGATCGACGAGCTACGCAGCATGCCGGGAGCGAATAAGCCAGGTCACGGCTACCAGCCCTCCTGCCTGTCCAGTTTCTGTCAACTTAGCATCACCCGGACGCCCTATTGCATAGGACGCTATGCAGCCCGTCAGTAACAGCCTGTTGGCAGGCTTAGTCCAGGTAAGGGCTGTTTGAGTGAACAAACGATCACTACATTGTGTGATACCGCGCCACAGGGATAGCGTCACCTGGTCCGAAAATCGACGCTGGGGGCAGGGTCGTGCAGGATGTTCATTTGTCGTGCGCGGCTCCATGTATCGGGGTATTCGCGCATCTCGAAGACCTTGCGCCCCAGTGCTCATTGCAGACTAGGGGCACTGTGAACAGTCAACAACGAAGACCGCTCACCCAGCTTCATCGATTTGTCAACGTCAGTTTGACCATAGGCCTAACATTCGCGGTGTTGGTCGGCACGCACCAGGCCGCACCCGCGGCAACGAGCAAGCCAGCGTCGACGCCGGCGTCCGTTACGAAACTCGCGCCCAATGACAACATCCAGCGGTCAACCTCACGGTCGCGGGACGTAACCGGCGATGCCTGGCCGGACATCGTTGCCCGGGAACCGGGCATCAACAGCGGCACGCTGTGGGTCTATCGGCACACCGGCAGCTTCAGCGGCACGTCAACGTTTGCAGGACGGGTGCTCGTTGGGACGGGCTGGAATGGCCACAACTGGATTGGCGTGGCCGAGGTGACCGGCGACACGCAGGACCCCGAGCTGACGCCGGAGGCACCGGCCGACCTGCTGGCTCGCCGCGCATCAGATGGCGCGCTCTTGGTCTACCCGCACAGCGGGACCTTCAATGGAACCAGCACGTGGCGATCACCAGTTCTCATCGGTCAAGGCTGGAACGGTTTCAGCGAGCTAATCCTGGCCGACGTCACGGCCGACGGGTTCGACGACATCCTGGCCTACGACGGCAGCAATCTATGGGCCTATCCACACAGCCGGACGTTCAACGGCGTGAACACATTCCTGCCGCGGGTGCACGTCCGCAGCGGCAGCATCGGCTGGCTGCTGGCCACCGAATGGCACCGCGACACACCCGATCTGATCAGCAACTCCTTCGCCACGGGCACTATGACCGTCGCCCGCCACCTTCGTGACTTCGACGGCACCAACACCTGGGCGGGGACCAGCACCGACGTTGCTGCCGGCCTGTTCACCGGCTCCTTCATCAACCTGCTGTCGCTGTCAGACCTGAACGGCAACGGCACCGACGACGTCATCGTCCGATCGAAGAGCGGCACGCTGATCGCTTACCCGTTCATGGGCGTCAACGGCCTGAACTCGTTCGGTGAGCCAGCCACGCTGGGGACCGGTTGGCAGATCATGGACCTGGTCACGTGAGCCGCGCCCGGCGGCCACGTGGCCGTACAACGCAACTCGTCAGTGGGCACCTCTCACCTGGAGCGTCATGAACAGAACTTGGCCGAGACGCTTGACCATGGCGGCCCTCGCTGCCGTCATGGCATGGAGCCTCACGAGCTACACCGGCACAGACCCAGCGGCGACCGCCAGCACGGCCCCATCGCCTTCGACTCAGAATGCACCATCGGACGGTCTGGTGATTGGCGATGAAACATCAGGTAAGAGCTTTCCTGAGCAGAACACCGAGATCGAAGCACGACTGCGCGACCAACCGAAGGGCGACGAGCTCTACCGGATGGCCGAAGACGGCGAGTATCTGGTAACAACTGACGCCAGGTCACCTCGGCTCAACCTGCCTGGCACTGTTGGCGTTAATGCCATCGATCCTGTTACCTGGCAGGAATGTGCGAGCCATTTCAATATCGATGTGGCACCATACTGGTTCAAGAACAAGTACAACATCTGCAGGCGATCGCCTGTCACTCTTTTGTTCGTACGACGTGACGATCACGGCACAGTGGTCGACAGTGGAACTGTCGAGTTCCAACTTGAGTTCATAGGCACCATGCGGAGTACAGAGAACGTCATTGATTTCAGGTTCCGGATGTTGAACTTCCAAACGACCGGCTGGACCGATCCGACCTGGCTTTTTCACATACAACTTCCATGCCTTAACGCTGATCCCGCTCGCACAAGCGACTGCACAACACCCACTGGCACGCCCTCTTTCTACGAAATGCCTGTCAGCGAGTGGCAACGCCGAGCGGGCGAAGAGTTTGGCATCGCTAAGGCTGGCACCACGACGGCCGTCCCCGCAGGCGACAAGTATCGAGCCGAGCTACGCGGGTTTTTTGCTTTCGGATTGCAATTGACTCTTTTCACGCCGCAGGGACCCCAGTCGGATGTCACACCGGACGAGATTTTCCGTTGTGACATCGCCAATTACATCAGCGGTAGCCGCTGCAACTTCAACAATGTCGGCTCGGTCCTCGAGTTCAGCCTGTCAGATTCAACGCTGTCCCAGTCGGCGGAGTTCATCAATGACGCCCAGACTGACATCACCCGAACTTCCCCAGGCATTCCCGGGAAGAAGGTTCCTGGAGCCCCGGGAGACATCCCTCTTCATCGGCTGTATAAGGCATACGATACCGACAACACAATTCAAGCATCGCGCAGAAAGGTACCCAAGACCTGCCGACGCTACCACGGGCCCGGTTACACCAAGGGCGGGACGAAACAATGCGACGAATATCCGTTAGCTACTACCTACGAAAATTCAGTCCGCGTCGACACACGGACGGTCTATGACTACGCAGTGAAAGCAATCGACAAAGATCACAACGAGAAGGCGGGAAGAGTGTACGGGTCGTGGCTGTCAGCCGACCACATACTTGACTACGACCCGTTCTGGGTGAAGATAGTGCCCTAGCACGGCGACGGTAACCTGTCCGAGTGGCGAGACCTGAACTGCTGGCTGAACTCGACGACACCATCCTCGTCGAGTTCAGCCACTTCACGCTCCAAGAGGTGCCCATGCTCCGCGTCGCCGACAGCGGGCAATCGACCGAAGGTCGACGGTCCGCACCTGGTCCGGGCGGGGTCGTGTTTCGAAGCCGCGCGTCTGACCACTACCCGTCGGTACGCATCGAACTTTGGACTGCGAGACCGGAGCCAGCCGGCGGTACCTGGGACACGACCGAGGAAGCCACAACCAACCTCGCTGGGGAAGTGCGGCTGAAGTCGATCGCCGCGTCGATGTCCGACAACGCAATCTCCCTGCCGCAGTCAGGCGAGTACGGCGTGATCGTGTACGTCCGTGATGATCCTCGAGTCGACGAGCTTGAGGAAGGGTCATTCGCGGAGACAGCCGAACGCTGGCTGGTGCAGCTGTGGCCTCGTGAGTCGAGCTCTACCGCAAACCGCTAACCGGCGAACGCCGCGCCCGTAACGACAGCCCGGCTGCTGCCAACAGCAGTACCGCCGCGACGGCGACACAGGCCGAGGCCCCGATCTGAGGCCAGGTTGGATCGGCCACCGGGCCGCACTTGGAAGGCGCGGCGGTCATCTCACATACATAGATGCCACCATCGCTCGAGACGGACACTGCCTCGACTTTTGCCTCTGGTCGCTCGCTGAGCTCGCCGGCAAGCAGGAAACAAGCCGCGACGACAAGCAGCGCTAGCGCAGGCGCGACCAGCGTCGTACTCAAGCGGATGCCTGCTGCCCATCTGGGAGCCATGGGAACAGTATGCAAGACGCTAGAGGGAGAGGCCACGGACGAGGTGTAACCAGGCCGTGTGGCAGCTGGTCAGGTGACCTTCTCCCCCACACCAGCCCAGACCACCGCTTCGTTCGGAGAACCGAAGGAGACAGGTCGAGCCGTTGGGCCGGTCTCCTCGGGGTGCCACTCAGGCGTCCAGGTCCAGCCAGGTTCGACGAGCTGGAAGTCAGCAAGCAGTGCGGCGATCTCGCTACGTGTACGCCAGATGACGACGCTGCTGCTTGACTCGTCATACATGCGCTTCAGTTCGACCAGTCTGTCGCCCAGCTCGGCCGGCACGCCCTCATCGGTGATGTGCGAAATCGCCAAGTATGAGCCCTTGGGCAGCAGCTCACGGAACCGTGCAACCGCCTCCGGGCCGACGTCGGTGCCGTCAGCGTTCGGCTGGTGGACATGGAGCACCGCGATCAGCAACAGCGCGATCGGTTCGTTGGGGTCGAGCAGCTGAGTATCCATCGCCTTCTGCCACAGCTCGTCTGGACGCCGGAGGTCGGACTCGATCACGACGTGACGAGCGGCATCGCCCTCGCGGGTGAGCAGCATGTTGGCATGGGCGACAGCGACCGGATCGTTGTCGACGTACACGACCCGCACATCCGGCACCCCGCCAGCTTCTTGCCTGGCTTCGTCAGCCACTTGATGGGTGTTGCCCGCGGTTGGCACACCGGCGCCGATATCGAGAAACTGCCGCACACCCCGCTTGGTCAGATATCGCACCACCCGATTGAGCAGCTGCCGGTTAGCCAGCGCGATATCCCTCAGCAGGGGAAATTTTGACAGGACGCGATCCCCAAATTCTCGATCTATCGCCCAGTTGGCGGTACCTCCGAGATAATAGTCGTAGACCCGTGCGACGCTCGGTCGCTTCAAGTCAACCCCTTCAGGCGGAACCGGATCTGACGTTCTCTCGGGCACAGACTGAGCCTCCCCGCTATCGCGTCCTCGGATTAATCATCGATGCTAGCGAACAGAGTCTGCAACAAGCAGCGCGGGCGGGGATGCCGTTGAGAAGTTGTGACCGGCCGTCCGGTTACCAGCTACGAGCCTCTTCGATGAGGTCGCGTAGAAACTTCCGTGTGTCGTCGACGCTGAGCGCCTGGGCGTAGGCCTTCTCCCAATACTTGATGTGAGCACTCACCTGCTTGCGGCCGGTGTAGATCCGGCCTTCGCCCTCCCCGTACTCGTGGTACAGCTGGTCGTTCGTCGGGTCGTCGAAGCGCAGAACGGTCAAATCGTGCGGGATGTACGGGAGGTTGGCTTCCCAGGGCAACACGTGCACGAACAAGCGCTTGCGGTAGGTGTCCATCATCCTGAGCAGGTGCTCGATCTGATCAACTGCCAGCCGAGCCGTCCGTCCACCAGGCATGCGGTAGAACGATGACACGCTAAAGACGACCCGATACCGCGGCGGCCGCGGGATCGTGAACAGCTCCTCGCGCTCAAGCCTACTTTCGGTGATCGAGTTGACGTCGTAGAGCTGGTCAGTGAGTTGGTACTGCTCCAGCATGTACATCTCGGACTGCAGCAAGTTGGGGATGCGCTCTGAGTAGAAGGCCAACACTTCGACCGCTTCACGTTCCAACGCGAGAAGCTTGAGGTACTCGCGGTTGGCCGCAGCGCCGGCCGATGGCCCAGCCATCGACTGCGCCGCTAGCAGCCGTATCCGCTCCTCCTGCGCCTTCGACGGAGCGTAGAGGCGGAGCAGGTCGTTCAGGTCCTGGACACTGACCACGACCGTGTCGATTTCGATCTTGTTGATCTTTGATTGCGTACAACCCAGCGCCGCTGCGACGCGTTGCTGAGTCATGTTCGCCCCCTCGCGCGCCTTCTCCAACTCGATCCCCAGCTGCAGTCGGCGCTTAGTGGCGTCATGTGCCACCCGCTGTACCACCCCATCACTCGCAGGAACTCTCGTGCCCCTCGAGAGTCATCGATATATGACCGCTTTCGCTAGCCAATCAGCCGATCGTGCTGCACCGTCCTCCATCCGGGTGCGGACGGCCGACGGCGACAGTGTCAGAGTTTAGCGCACAGCACGGACCAAGAACTCGTTCCACTGGCGACGATCGAACGTCAGGATTCCGCCCGTCAAATTTTTTGAGTCTCGCACCCCAACTGCGGTGCGACCCAGCCACAGCTCCACACAGTTGTTGTTCGGCGTGCTGCGGCTCGCACGCACCCAGCGGTCGCCTTTCGCGGCGGCCCTCCTCTTGATAATGATCATGTGCTTCATGATCGAATCAACCTCCCCAGGATGCACGGCCCCGATTAATCGCGTGTGCCGATTATTCCTCCACCGCTCCCAACGTAGATCACTCTGGAAGCATCCGCGCAGGTAGAGGCCGCCTTGTGGCCACGCCTGAATCGAATCGATACCCAAGGTCAACTCGGCCCATCGCCGACGACTAATCGGCGGTTGGGCCGCTCGGTGGCCTCGCGCCACCGGAATGGCCTAGCGACCACAGGGAACGCATACAGTCAGTCGCAGACCTCCGACCGAGGATTCCCGGAAAGAGTGGTCACGCCGGGACGACTCTGCTCGAAAGTGCAGACTAATCGAGTTCGATGCACGTGCAATTGGCCCCGCCGATCACAACCGACCGTTCGTCGTAAAACAGCCGCCGTTCGGCGCAGACAACCAGCGGGTTTGGCCACGACGGGTCGCCATGTGCAAACTAGTGATCGAGCCAGCACGTCGCGCCATTCGTCGCCTCTGCACGCCACGCAGGGAATCCCAACACCCCATATGGCGCGGCTCCCTGTCATCAGCAGGGAGCCGGCTCAGCTGAACCACTCAAACGTCCAAATTTGGAGCCCAGCGTGTCGACTATAGATGGCACCTCGCCGACTAATCCAGCCGAAGTGCCAGGCGGGTCACCCCAACGGGTGCCCCGAATCACCCTCGTTATCCACGGTTCGCCTGTCGGACAGCGTCCGCCAGGGACCTCCCCGGCGCGGCCCTCACCAGTTCCCGCACCCACTGCGGAAGCTGGTCGGTCTGGATGTCAGCGGCACGGCGGTCGACACGAACTTGTCGACCCGACCTGGTTCGGTCGGCTTGAGCGTCTGTTGCACTCGTGGCCGATCACATTGCGCCTGGTGCTGCTGGTGGCCGTCGTACTGACGGGCACCGCCGCAGTCGCGGCGACCCTCGGCCTTGGCGGCCAACTGCTGCTGGCCGCACTCAGCCTTCGCGCCCGCGGGGACCACCGTCGTCGGTTGGCTGCGCTGCGCGACTTGACGACAACAGCGGAAGCCAACAGGTAGCCGACGAGCATGCGTTGCAGCTCCAGCCTCCCCTAGCGGCGCTGGAGCTGCAACGCATGCCGATCGACGTGCGACAGCGTGCGAAGCTGATCACCACGTGCTCAGAACGAAGAACGTCTCTAACACTGAGGAAGGGCAAGTCCGCCGCGGTAGCTCTCCTCGATGTACACCTCGGAGATGTAGCCGCGGCGTCCATCGCGCCACTCGATGCCGTACCAGATGTCTGAGGCAACAAGGCCTGGGTTCTGCTTGATGCCATCCGACTCGAGGTCGGCGTTGGTCAGCCACTCCCCCTCGGTCTGGCAGTAGGCGGTGAGCTTCGCACCGGAGTAGACATCAGTGCCGCCGAGCTTGCAGCCAGTGTTGGCGCAGCGGGAGACGGTGCGGCTCGACAGGTACGACGGACTGTCGTCTTCGTCGAGTGCCGTCGGCCCGATAGCGACCTTGTTCTGCACGACGATGTCCCTGCTCCCAACTGGTGGGTTGGCAGCTCTACCATCTACGCCCTCTGGCACATCTGAGTTCTGTGCGACGAGCAGGCCGATGACCACCCCTGCCACAACGCCGACGGCAACGATTGCCCCGATCAGCCAGTGCCGCTTCGACGAGGTCGGTTCAGGTTCCCCCGCGGCAGCAGACTCCTTCGAGGCGATCCGGTCACGGCGTTCTACCCACGCATCAACCTCCTGGGCACCGAGGTCCATCGCCTGCAGGACATCACGCACGAGATCTCTGTTGGGAAGGCCGTGGCCTTTGCGAGCACTGTCGATGGTCGTCTTACCCCAGCCGGACAGCTCCGCGGCCCGACGGAGTGACATACCCCGGGCCTTGAACACGGCGTCGAACTCCCGGCAGAACCTGTCGAGCGATTCCTCGCTGGCGTCATCGCCTCGTGAGGTCGTGGTCACGGCCACAGCATGACGCCAGGGCCGAACAGCGCCAAGCAGATGTGACGAGTCGTCACGGCCTGGGTCCGAGTTGTCCGGGACATGTCCGGGACGGCCGGACACCCCATGAGCAGGCCAAACCCTGCAGATTGAAGGTCATCGCCGCGCTCCACCAACGGCGAGCTGTTGATGACAGAAACTGGTCAATCTGAAGGGTTCCGCTATGTCTCAGCGAACTGCACACCGACGACGCGAATGGGTCGGCTTGCGCGGCACTGGATTGCTCGCCATTACGTTCCTGCTGGCGATGCTCGGCTTCACCTCGACCGCAGCGGCTGCCGAGCCGGCAGTGTGGGTTGGCTCGCCACTGGCGGCGACCTGGCCCACGGGCTCGTCGTTGCCGAGCCAGCACCACATTCCCTACAACGGCGACTGGTCAGCCGACCTGCAGTCCGTCCGCGTTGGTGCCCCGGTTGTGCTGTACGCCGCACCGCAGAACGGCTCGACGTCGGTTAGCGCCCGGGTCGAGATCGTGCGCCCGGCCTGCGCCTCCGGCGTCATCGCCGATGGCGGCTACCGCGTCACCGTCGGGCTGTTCACCGGTGGCACCAAGATCGGTTCCGCCACCTACGCCCACATCAACCCGTCGGTGAGCCAGGGCGCGACCATCCCGCGCTGGAACACCCAGCTGGGCGTGGTCGGCAACTACCGATCGAGCTCGTGCTGGACCGGCCCGCACGTGCACGTCGAGCTGTACTCCCAGCACAACTACGCCTGCTACAACCGCGGCTGGGCACCGGGGCAGGCTATGTCGCCGACGAACTTCATCGGGTTCACC
This sequence comes from Actinophytocola algeriensis, assembly GCF_014203735.1. GTDB lineage: Bacteria > Actinomycetota > Actinomycetes > Mycobacteriales > Pseudonocardiaceae > Actinophytocola > Actinophytocola algeriensis. The sequence goes on from NZ_JACHJQ010000007.1 coordinate 476,410, forward strand.
GGTGGTGCGTTCGCCTCGGGACAGCGGGCGGCTTGTCCGTGATGTAGCCGTGGGAACGTGCAGAAGTTAGAAGTCGCGGACATCCACCGGAGGCACGGGCTGTACACGCCTAGCGCCCCCGGTGGATGCGCTCAGCCAGCGCTCAACCCATCAAGGTTTCGACGGATCAACGGGTTGAGCTGCTGCGGTACCACTCGAGTCAGGACGACGAACGTCAGCATGGTCGCCACTGCCACCGCGGCCACCACAGCAATACAGATCGTTGCGACGGGCAGCACCACCAACAGGCTGACCACCCAGCAGCGGCCAAGCAGTCGCTCCGCGTGGCTACGCCAGCCTCGGTAGGCCTGTCTCGATGGCAACGCATGCCATCGACGTTGTAAGGTCAACGGGTTGCATCCTTTCCTGTCATTCACGTGTCAGATGGGTACAACAACTGCGCGGCCTCTCGCCCCAACGGGAGGTCGCGCCTTTCTATGCCCGGGGTATTACCCGTGCTTCTGGCTGCCAGCTGACGGCGGCGTCGATGTGTGGCGACACTCCTGATCGGCTAGCCGCTCCAGCCTACGACACGTCGCAAACGGCACGTTGCACCGACTCATCGTCCGCTGAGCAGGGCAACCGCGGTTTACAAGATCACTTTCTGCCGCCTGGCGGCTATGCTGACCTGCACACTCACCCATTCGTGTGTCACTCAATAGTCTTTGCAGATTTAGATGCAAGTCGCTCGAAAAGCCCGGGTTGTGTCGAAAAGCAGGCGCCATCTTCATGCAGACTGCAACGCAACTCGCACGCAGATCGCGCCATTCGCCGCAGGATCAGCCGAGTTGTGACCACAGCGGTTCCACACGTAGTCCTACTGCGCAGAGATACGATGCACCGTGCACAACGGCTACCAGTGCACCTTGACCACGAACATGTGAAAGCTCCTCCTCCCGAGGCTGATGCGAGCACTCGTCATCAACAGCGGCAGCGAACATCACCCGATCGGGCCGCGATCATGCCCGGGAGGTGCAACGGCTGGAGTCATCCGCCGAGGCGTTCATGGTCAATTCTCAAGCCGACTTTGACAGGTCAGCGACGCTCTCGTCGCATCGAGTCGACACCAGTTGAGACAGAGCGGCACAACCGCTTGGGCTGACTCCGCTGCGGACTAGCTGGTTAAGGCCTCTAACTCGTTGTCGAGCACCCACACGAACGCCACCCCTGACCGCGGGAAGATCCAGCCGTCGAACGCGATGTCCACCGTCTTGGCAGAGGTGGCAGCGGGTGCCTGCTCAACACGGGCTTGTTCCGTGCCGGCGAAGTAGTCGAGCGTGTTGATGCGCCGGATGCCTGCACCCGCGTAGTCGAGCCGAACACGAAGACCCTTGGTCGGACGTGGCAGGTCGAGGTACAGCAGATGGCTGTGACGCTGCGCCAGGACACGGTAGGTGTACCTGACCGCCACTTCTCGAGCGTCATTGACGCTGCCGAGGCTGACCGAGTAGACCTGCCCGCTCTTGCGAGTGTCACGACGGATCCGCCGCGGCTTGCCATCCACAGTGAGCTGGAGCAGCTCGAAGACGTCCTTGCTGCCGGGATCGATCCCGCTGGATCGGTCGAAGTGCCAGACCGATGTGATGGTCGGGTCGCGCAGCATCTCGCGGTACTCGGCCGACTCGGACACGCACGCGAACCGCATGGTGCTGCTTGCCGGTACGACGCGGTACTCCCAGCGGATGGTGGCCACGAACATGGAGCCGCGGCCAACGGCCGGCCCCTGCTCCCAAGGCGCAAGCGAGACCGAGGCGTCGACGTCGCGCCAGCGCTCGGGTGCTCCGATCACCTGGTCACGGAGGTCGGCGTAAGCATCGCGCGCCAGCAGCTCATCACCAAGACGCAGACCGAGCGCGTTGGTCGCGATCCGGTCGAGGTTCTCGGGCGAGGCGACGTCTTTCAACGTGCTGGGGTTAAAGGCGAGGCTGTCGAGGACAGCGTCGCGGATGGACGGGGCTTCCTCACGGATGACGGTACGGAACCGCTCGGCCGCGATTGCCTCGGACTCCTTGCGCGCGTAGTACTCGAAGATGACAGCGATGACGCCTGCGCTCAGCAGGGTTGTGCCGAGTTCGCTGATCGGCCAGCTGAGCAACCAGCTCCAGGCAGGATCGGTCGCGACGTACTTGGCGACAAAGAGCAGACCAACACCAACGACAGCAGTCACCAGCCCGGCGAGACGGAGTTTGGTCTTGTACAGCTGGTGAAGCAGGTGGGACATTTCATGATCGAGTATAGCAGCAATTCAACGTTCATTGAATATGCCGCGAGCACCCCCGGGTTGGAATAACCGACCCAGGGGTACTCGCTTGATCGACAGCTCGCTGCTGATCAGGTGCCGCCACTTCCGCCGCTCATCGCGTTGCGCATCGGTTCACCCCCTTGAGGGATCCGACCGCCCAGCAAAGCTCCAGGTCAGCCCCTGGAACAGCTTCGATGCTACTCATAGGTCTGTAGACTGACAAGTAGCAGATCGCGACGCTCCGATCTTGATGGAGGGCGATCTGCAACGCAGGGTGGGCAGCAGGCTGCGCGCCATCCGCGTTGCGCGCGGCCTCAGTCAGGAAGACTTCGCCGACGCCGCGGGGGTGCATCGCACCTACATGGGCGGCTTGGAGCGCGGGGAACGCAACATTACTCTTCGCGGCCTTGAGCGCGTAGCGGAGCGGATCGGGGTCGATCCACTCAAGCTACTGGTGGACGATTAACAGCAAATCGAGAGTAACGGCTCACTAGTTGTAAGGCCACCAGAACTTACGCGCTTCTCGACAGACGTCTTCTAGGATCCGGCAATATTCAGCAGGCGCTTCTCGACCATCCAAAGAGCCGGTGACCTTGACGTAGGCAATGTTTTGATCGTTTTCGAAAGTCACCGGCCCAAACGCCGGGTGATCTTGTTCGGGCCCGTCGGTTTCACACCTGCGGAACTGCGCCTCCCCGACAGGATCTCCCGCTTTATTCATCGGCTCGAACTTGACCACCAAGCGACACTTCTCGGCCTTCGCAGCAGCCGTCGGGTTGACATGGCCCGAGGCAGCTATTTGACCGTCGCCCTTTACGACGACTTCGCCAACAAGATTAAATTCGTCGAGCGTTATTTCGAAGTGCGTGCGGGCGAGGTCATCGTCGGGCCGAGCCGCGGGCGCGCGGCTTGGGGGCGTTGATGGAGTAATTGGAGGCGAGGTCGGGGAGTTGGAGCTGCTTGAGGGAAGGTCAGACGGCCGAGTGCCCTGGTCGGAGCCGTTAACAGTGATGAGCTGCACACCTACGCTCACGAAGCCGCTGATGAGTGCCACGACGACCGTGCCAACAACGGTCCATATAGTTATCTTCAGCGCGTTCTTACCGTCACCCGTGCTCATGCTTCCTCCCGAGGATCATGCAAGTGCCCGAGGAATGAACGGCAGGAGCGTAGTCACGTCTTCTGGGTAGAGCCACCTGGACGGGGTACAACACCCCGTCCAGGTGAATACGAGAACCTCAGGTTGCACAATCTCGCGTCAGCATGTATGTGGCGACACTGACCGCCGCAGCGAGGCAGATCAAGGCAAGCGACGGAAACGCGTCCCATACCCGCACATAGAAGAGGTGTCGACCAGCGTCGAAACCCGCCAATGCCATCGTCAAGCCGATGAGAGCTTGGAAGACCCGAGTGCCAGATTTCTTGAACACGACGTTCGCCTCCATGAGTGAAGGTAAAGCCTGAACCGCAGACCGCGGGTTCGTCTGGTTGCAGACGAACGGCGTGTTTAGAAATAGTCGCGTCCGACACTTTATCGCGCTGGAGCAAACTGGGGGCCGTACCATCTAGTATAGATAATTTGTCAATACACAGGAACCGCTGATCTGTCAGCTATGGCATGCGGCCGACTACTCACACCAAGTCGGCCAGCAGGTGCGCAGCCAAACGTGCTGTTGGTTCAAAGCTTGGACTGTCCTGCGCATGGGCGTCGCCAACGACCTTTGCGCAGTAGAACAGCGTCATGAGCTTGCCAGATCGGGTGTCGAGTTCAGCTTGGCGTTCGTGGCACAGGCGCTTGGCCAACGAAGGAATGGCCAACGAGCTGACCCACAGGCAGGCGGCGTCGAGGCCGCGGGGCGCTTGGCCGAGGTCTTCCCAATCCAGCAGCCAGCAGTCCGGCGCGGTCAGGTTGGCCCAGTTCAGATCGGCGTGCGCGGGTACCCACTGCTCGGTGCTCGGCAGGGTGGTGTCGACCTGACCAGCAAAGACGCGTTCGATAAGGTCCGTCACCAGCGCCTGCGTCATCAGCTGGGTGTCCGGTGTCGCCAGCCGATTGGTTCGCTGCTGGGCCAGGTTGTCAAGCGAGGCGTTGAAGGTTGCCCACCATGCCTCCGACAAGGCCGGGGCCTCGCGAAGTGAACCGCGCGACCTGACGGGCGCTGCCGACACGAACCCGACCTCATCAGCCCGCCAGATCGCCGCATCGGCTTGGTCGCGCCACGACAGGGCGCCGTACCAGGCGGGCTTAGCGATGCCGGTCAGCAGCTCGGCGGCCTCCATGCCGTTGGCGGGCTGCCCCTGCGCCGCGATCTTGGCGAGGAGCCGTCGTTCGATCCGTACCCAGGTGCCGCGGTCGGTTGGGGCACCGATCGACCGGCGCTTGGTTACCACCGCTTCCCGGTCGAACTGCACGTCGAGGCCGCATTCGACCCGCCGCAGCACGTCCTCGACGGGCTCCTTCCGCAGATCTCGTGAGCTCGATGAACCAACACCTGACGGCACAACCACGCAGCACTCCCCTTTTCGAAGCTAACAATCAGATGCGAACCCATCATGCCGTCGTCGACGCGACCTGCTGACTCAACAGTTGGCGGTAGCGAGCCACCGCGGCTTCGGAGACATCGAGCTCGGTGCCAGCCACCAGCTCCTCCAGGTGCTTCCGGTGCGTGGTGCCAACCGCAACACGCGTCACCGCTGGCAGCTCGTAGGCCAGCCGGAAGGCGACCTGCGCCGTCGTGGCCTGCTGCCCATCGGTCAGAAACCCGGCCTGGCCGATGGCTTGCCAGGCCGGATCGGTGGTGCTGCCGCCAAACGGACTCATCCCCCAGCGGCCCTCATGTGGGATGTCGAGTCGCCGGTACAGCTCGTCGGCCGCGCTGAGAATCGGCGCCGCCACGGCCAACCCGCTACGGAGCAGCAACACCGATGGCGGCAGGTCGGATCGGATGGCTGCTGCCACCGGCCGCGGATCCCACGAGGCGATGCCCCAGGCACCACACCAGCCGGCCGCGACCGCCTCGACGACGGTGACGGAGGCCGTGTCGAGGCGGTCGCGGGCTTGTTCGGCAGGCAGGTCGCGCAGGGTGTGCTCCGGGTTGTGCAGGAACACCACGTCGGGGCAGCGCCCCAACTCGTCGACGGACTGTTCGATCGCCTGCCGCAGCCGTGCTGGCTCCAGCGAGTGCTGGGGCGGCTGGCCCGCGCCGTCGCTCGGGAAGTAGCCGACCTTGGTCGACACGATGAATTCCCCGAGGAGATCGGCGACGCGGGCCAGCTGCCGGTGCGAGCTGAAGCCTCGGTAGTTGTAGGCGGTGTCGATGCCACGAACGCCGAGGCTCAGCGCGTGTTCTAGCAGGCTGCGGTCGGGATCAGCCCGGTGTAGCCCAAGGACAATGCCTCGGTCACCTCGGCGCACAACCCCTCCTTGATGAGCACGCCAGCCAGCGCCACCGCGTCGACGCCGGTGCCGTCGCTGAGGTCGGCCAGCTCGACCGGATGGCCGGACAGCAGGTGCCGCAGCGCCAGCTCGGCTCGTGCCGCGAAGCTGGTCTTCTTGCCGACCGCGTAGACCTCCACCGTCGACTGCTGCCGCTCAATGCGCGGCGGAAAGTCCGTCACGCACACGACCCGAGTGGGCGGGCCGAACACGCCGCCGGTGGCGACGTAGCGGGTCGGCGAGCGCGTCTCTTCCCGTGCCTGCAGGTAGGCGTCGACCGGATAGTCGATCACCATCTGCGAGGCCAGGGCCAGCAGCTTCGACTCCTGATCAACCTGCCTCTCAGGGGTGCCCCAGCGGTCGAGGTCATGCCGGAACAGCTCGCTCTCGCGGCTGTGATCGGCCAGCCAGCTGAACCAGTCCACCCCGGTGCGTTTCTGGAAGCCGAAGGTGACGTGCAGGCTGAACCCGTCGCCGCGGTCACTGCGTGTGGCCTGATGCCAGAAGCCCCGCGGGATGTGCATGACGTCGCCCGACCGCATGGTGCCCGACCAGACGATCTCCTTGGGCGGTTTGCTGTTGCGCGCGGCGTCGACGTACATCGGTGCCACGCGCGACTGCCCCCGGACTTCCCAGGACTTCTCACCGGCGATCTGCACGATCACGACGTCGTGGTCGTCCCAGTGGAGGCTGAAGCCCTCGGCGTTGCTGGTGGTCAGGTAGGTGTTGACCTGCACCAGCTCGTGCGACCACCACTGCAGGGCCCGACAGGCGATCTCCATGGTCGGATCGAACGAGTCCATGGCATCCAGCACGACGGTGCAGCCCGTACGCAGGTACTGCCCGAGCCGATCCATGTTGGCGACCGGCAACGTCTGGCCGCGCCGAGTGGTCACCTGGGTGAGGTAGGCATCCGGGTGCAACTCTTCACCGCCGTGGAAACAGCGGAACTGCGGCGGGGCCAAGCTGCGTCGCATGATGGTGTCGAGCAGCCGCTCGGGTGTCAGCAGTCGCGAACACAGCTCGAGGTCGGGCAGATTGCCGCGGGCGAACAAGCCGCCCAAGCCGTCGGCACCGTTCCAGCCCAGAGCCTTTTCGAGCGATCGGATCAGATGGTGATCCATCAGGCTCCTCCGTTGACCTAGGACTGACGGGTGCTGAGCGACGTCTCGGCGATGTTGAGGCCGTCGCCGCCGGCGTCACCGTGACCGTCGGCGTCGTCGCCCGAGCCAGCGTCGGAGTGGATGGCGTCCATCCGGGCCCGAACGACCGTCAGCTGCTCGACCGCCACCACCAGGCCATCGTTGTTCTTCATGTCGCGCCTCCCATATCTGTTGTTCACCGTTGTTGCATTCATTGGGGGAGCAGGCTGACTGCACACATGGGGTTCAGCCAGCCTGCTCCCCTGGATCAGCCGGAACCGCGGTGCGGCGGTTCGTGGCTGACGACGTGGGCACGAGCGAGCAAGCGTTGGCCGAGCTCGACGAGCTGTTGACCAAGCGCTGCGTCTTGTGCCGAAGTGACGGGCTTGCCGCGTTCAGCGTCGGCGTCGAGCGCCGACGTGATGTAGCGCGAGATGAGCTTGTTCAGCGTGGCCAGTTCGCTGAGAAGCACCGCGTTGTCGTGCCAGTCGGGCTCGGGTGGCGCACCGGTGACAGCTTCCAGCGACGACGCCGCTTGGCGGATCAGGTCGATGGAGTTCACGGCGCTGGGTCCCGTCCGTCCGATGCGAAGACGTCAGGGTCGCTGCCATTGACCTGCTGGCTGACGAACAACTGCTTGTCTGTCAGCTGCACCATCTGGACGAGCACCTGCTGGATGAGCGTGTCGGTCGACAACTGCGCCAGCGTCGGCACCACGACGCCGAACGCCTCGGGCAGGCGAAGCGCCGCCAGCAACTCGACGAAGCCGCCGCGGGCGAAGTTGCCGGGCGAGACGCCGCGGTCGATGAAGATCGAGCCCAGTCGGTAGCCCGAAGCCAAGCAGAAGTCCGTGATGTCGCGACTCCAGGTAGCAACCTGCGCTTCGTCTTGTTCCTCGAGACAGAAATAGCCGTAGACGAGCGACGGCTGCTCTGATCGCCAGTCCTGCTGCATGTCAGAAGCCTTCGCGCAGGCGGAAGGCCAGGCGCACCTGGTCGCAGGGCCAGGACTGCTCGCAGGTCTGGCACGACCAGTCAGTCGCCGGCTGATGCAGAAACAGGGCCAGGAGGATCAGGTGATAGAGCTGGTGCGGCTCCGGCGTGTACTCCTTGAGCTGAACTTCGCCAGTGGGCGCTGACGGCTGCAACTGAACCACGTTGGTCAACTGCGGAGGGCTAACGAGCCGGAGGCCCATGACGATCGACACCTCTTCGTACGGCTGGACAGGGCCGCCAGGACGTTCGAACGGTCCTAGCGTGGAACGGCGCCCCGGTGCCGGAAGTGGGGAGAACCACGAGATTCGAGGGATCCTGCTGGGCGGTGAGCCTCGTGGTCAGTGCTCCCGGCACCGGGTGCCTGTCATCAACGTACGAAGGGATTGCGGGGTCAACCCTGACTGCCAGTCCGGGTTGACTGGTGATGCGGTATCCGACAGGGTGATGTCGCCCGTACCGCAGGGATGTGTTCCCGCCGCCAGTATCCGCCTATACGGCATCTAGCTCGGGGCACTGCAATGGCCAAGAACCGGCGGACTCGAGCGGGCCTGTGAGGTTGCGGAGGACAGTTATCCGTCCTCCAACGGAGTCGCGCCCGTTCTTCGGCGGTTGGTGTTGAATGGTCTGCGCGGCCTCGAGCCAATACGCGGCATCACGACTAGCGCACTCACTCGCCTCGTAATGGACCCATTCCTTGATCGGGTGGTGCCTGAGGCGAGCGTAGAGATTGCCGCTGCTGCCAATGTAAATTAGATCCCTCTCCTCGCCGAAGAGTCGGTAGACGACCGCGATCTCCGGACGCGGCGCGGTCTTAGCGAGCGTTTTGCGACTCCCGAACCACCGGCCGCTAAGGAAGACAGGAAACGGGTCCGGTACCACAAGGACTCGTTTTTCTTTACGTTGATTCAGAGATTGAACCCAATCATCATCCCCATATATAGATCTTTCCCAGTCTTCGCAACGGACCTTGGATTCTTCCGGCGTTATAATCAAGCCGCAGTCGACCAACTCCTCGAGAGGCCACAAATCCGCTGGGTCGTCACTCTGAGCTACTTCGCGTAGGTATCGCCCTTCGCTGACTTCCTCACCTTTATGAGACCACAGCGAGAGAATAAGAAATGCATGGGCCACCTCTGGAGCAAAAAGAGTCAGGCCATGAACCACGTCTAACGATAAGGTCACTGTATTGAAGGTGCGACGGGCCCCTTCGTCGAGCCTCGGCCGACGAGGCATTGTGATCTCTGGACTGTATCGGTCATTCAAGTCGTACACGTGGCGCCAGGGATTCATGCCGTAGTTTTATCGCACCACTAGCTGTATGAGGTCACGACGTTGGTGACGCCGGTGTGGAGTCGGGTGACGGGTGGCTGGTTTCCGGCGGTGGTGTGGGGTCGATGGTAGTTGTAGTGGATGTTCCAGACCTTCAGTGCTTCTGAGCGGTGTTGTTCGCTGGTCCAGGTGTGGGCGTAGAGGAATTCCTCGGCCAGGATCCGGTGATAGCGCTCGACTTTGCCGTTGTGGCGGGGCGTGTAGGGCGTGATCCGCTGGTGACGTGCCCCGCGGAGGACGGTGGCGAAGTCGCGGGCTCGGTAGCAGGAGCCGTTGTCGGTGACGATCCGATGGACATGGGCGATGCCATGCGCGGTGAAGAACGCGCGGGCGCGGTGGGTGAACCCGATGGCAGTGCGGGCTTGTTCGTCGGGCAGGGCTTCGGTGTAGGCCAGGCGGGAGAATCCGTCGATCGCGGTGTGCAGGTAGGTGTAGCGGGCCCGGCCGCCACGTCGGCGTCCTCGCATCGACTGTTTGGCTTGTTCGCTGCCGCGGCCGTGGACGCGCCAGCCACCACCATCGGAGATGACACCGACTTTCTTCACGTCGAGGTGGACCATGTGCCCAGGCCAGCGAGCATGAATGCGGCGCGGCTCGCGGTTGTTCTCGCCGGTGGGGTCGATAAACCGGCGTCGATTCAGGCCGAGGTAGGCCAGGTGGCGACTGACGGTTCTGACCGCAACCGTGACGCTCTCGCCGGCCAGCTCACGGGCGATCCGGCGGGCCGACCACTTGTGGTCCCGGCGCATCTTCTCGATCCGTACGACGACCTGCGCAGGCGTGGCGGTGGGTTGGTGGTGCGGGACGCTGGGCCGGTCCAGCAGGCCAGCGTCGCCGTACTTGTCGTGACGGTTGACCCACTTCGACGCGCACTGCCTAGAGATCCCCATCTCAGCGGCGACATGCGCGATTGGACGGGTCCGGCAACGCTCGATCAGACGGCGACGGCCTTCCACGGACAACGGGGCATTACGGTGGAGCATCGGACGGGTCTTTCTGCTCGGCGGATAGTTGGTCGCACATCCATCCTGCCGCCGAAAGACCCGTCCCCTCGTCTCAGGCCCTACCCGCCGTCACCAACCTCATGACCCGCAACAACTAGCTGATGGTCGTACCCATCCGCGACGCAAGTTGAGCTGCCTGCCGACCAACCGCTCCCCGGCCTCGCTGCACGACCGTGTGCAGCGCTCGACGAGCTGCCGGTCGGTACGTCAGGTCTTCGGGCGCCTCGACGCTCGCGGCCTGGAGCATGACCAGCGCGCCCGCGTAGTTCTGGCGCTGGTTGTAGCCCTTCGCCTGCTCGAGGTGGAAGGCGACCCGACGTTCGATGGACATACTCGGTTCAGGCACGATGCGCTCGGCCAGCCGCAAACCTTCACCGGTGTCGCCAGCCTCGACCTCGACTGACACCGCAAAGATCGCGACGTTGGTTGGACCGAACGCTGTCCAGCAGACGTTGCGTTCGCCGGTGCGCTCGGCGAGAGGGACAACCGCCCGAACACGATCGCGTGCCCGCCAGGGCTTGCCGAGTCGCACGCTGGCCATCGCCGCTATCAGCTGCAACGAACCGCGCACGGCCAGCGCATCGAGGTCATCGGCAGTGTGGGGCGCGATGTTCTCGGCGGCATGCAGTGCGACAGCCTCCGCACCCTCAGGCTGATCTTGCGCCAGCAAGACGTGCGCCAGGTTCCAGTGCGCAGCTGCTCGACGCACCGGATCGCCGGCCACCTCAGCCGCCGCAATGCCGCGGTCAGCAGCGAGCAGGGCCAGGTCGACGCGGCCAACTCGCTTGGCCACCGTGCGGACCAGGCCATAGAGATCAGCAGCACAACGCTGCACCTGGCGAGTGAGTACGGCATCTGTCTCGTCGGTCGTCCGACGCAACTGTTCGGTGGCGGTGACCAGCGTCGGCAGCTCACGGCCAAGCTGGCTGTAGCGCCGTTCCGAGCTCTGCCAGGTGCCCCAAGCCGACTCGACCTGCCGGTGCAGGTTGGTGACGTCGAGCGATGTTTGGGCTGGTGATGCCCAGGTCATTGCCTGGTGGATCGCCGCACCTGCCTCAAGTGGTGGAACTGCCGGGCCACCGGTCGGTGTTTCGCCGAGCAGCGTCGACAGCGGTACCCGCAGGACGCGGGCCAACTCGACGGCTACCGGCAACGCAGGGAGCTTCTTACCCCGCTCGATCTGGTAGAGGTAGTCGGTTGTGATGCCGCTGAGACCAGCGACAACCGACTGCGTTTGACGGTTGCCCTGGCGGGCGAAGCGCACTCGTTGGCCAAACGTCCGTGCCAGTTCGTCGTCCATACGCGATCTCCCCAGACCGGTTCTGACCAGCACTGATCGTACGCACCCGGTTACCGAAGTGGGAAGAGTGGCACACTTTTGGGGTGCCGTCCACCGCGCCCGCGCGTCTCCTGCTTCTCTGGGACATCGACCACACCCTGATCGAGACGCGCGGGGTTGGCTTCGCCATCTACCAACGCGCCTTCCCGGCGGCAACCGGGCGTCCGCTCGTCGAGCTGGCCAAGGTGTCAGGACGGACCGAGCTGGACATCATGTCCGAGACGCTGCGGATCAACGGGGTGGAGCCGACGGACGAGGCGGTCGGCCGATTGGCTGCGGCGCTAGTCCAAGGGTACGAGGATGCGAGGGACGAGCTGGGCACCCGCGGCCGCGCCTTGCCCGGCGCCTACGACACGCTCGCCGAGCTGGCAACCAGCCAAGCGGTGTTCCAGACCGTGCTGACTGGCAACCTGCGCGAAGTGGCGCGGATCAAGCTGGAGGTATTCGGCCTCGATCGGTTCCTCGACCTCGAGGCAGGTTCCTACGGCAACGACCACCAGGAGCGGGCCGAGCTGGTGGCGATTGCGCAGCAGCGAGCCAGTGAGCGAACCGGTGCCGAGTTCGGCAACGAAGCGACGGTGCTGATCGGCGACACACCGAACGACGTGGCGGCTGGGCTCGCCGCAGGTGTGCGGGTGGTTGGGGTGGCAACGGGCAAGACGGACCTCGAGGAGCTGCGTGCAGCGGGGGCTACGTGGGCGATTGACGAGATCAAAGCGGTCACCCGCCTGTTGCTCGCAAGGCTCTCGACAGCGAATCCAAGTTCACAACAGCACGCAGACGAGGAGTAGTACGAGCGCGGTTGGCGCCGCCACCTTCCAACTGCGCCAATGGCTGCTCACCCAGGTGCGGGCACGGTGCGGGACACCCGAGGTCGTCGAGCCTGGTGACTTGGCCACACCGACGTACGAGGCGGCAAAGTACTCGATTTCTGAGCCGGGGACCACGATGCGCTGCCAGGCCTCGTTCATACTGACTGCCCGGTCGCTCCCGGCCATTCGATCTTCGAGTGGAGCACCAAGGATCAGCTCGCGTTTCGTCGGGTCAAGGTCAGTCGACGCACCGACGTAGACACCGAGGATGTCTCGGCCACTCTTCAGGTGAACGCTCAACTTGACGTACTCGTACGGCTCCGCTGCCTCCTCGCATATGGCATGCCAGGCGTCAGCTTGATGGATCGGCCTGCCCTTCGCGGCCCGCGAAGTCACCACGTCGCTGAACACAACGGCGAAAGATGCGGACAAGGCCAGCTGCACGAAGAGCGTCCAGCCGACCAGCACCGCATGATCCGCAACGTAGGTCGTCGGCGCCAACAGAAGATCCGGCAGATTGAGCAGCGACGTCGGCGAGATCCATCGCACCAGCGCCATCAAGAACACCGAGATCACGGTGATGAAGGTGCCGAACAGGAGCACTCGACTGATGTGGACGAACGTGCTCTCCTCGCGAGGAAGGCGTGTCCTATCCCGCAGCAGCTCGTAGCAGATACCCGGCGCGACGAACAGGAAGAAGACGACGATGCCGAAGGCGCCGGCGGGGATCAAGATCAGTCCTCAGAGGTCTGGGCTCCGCCCATGTCCGAACTCGGCGCTGCTGACGTCGGCTGTCCAGCAGGCTCGGTCGGCGGTGCAGAGACCGGCTTGATCGGGAAGCCTGACTCCATCGTCACACCCTTGTTCTCCGTGAACTGGCCGCTGTTGTCGGTCTGGACCATCTGGTGACGGTCGCTATCTCTCGTTGTCACGCTGACTCCTGTGCATGTACTACCGGAGCACTGGCCGCCCCGGAGGTGGAGTTACCCTAGATGACCGACGGCAGTTCTCTCGTACATACGTTCGGCGTGTCGCCTGAGCAGCAAGTCGTCGCCTTGCAAGCATGGCGATCACGGGGATAGCCTTCGAACTCAGCGCGGTCACTGCCGACGTGGCCAAGCTCCACGCCTCCTCATGGTCGAGTTAACGTGGAGCTTGTACCTTCATCGGCTTGATTAGCATTATCTAGAGATCTTCAGCACCTTCTTGGCTTTTCTTTACCTGCAGGTTACTGCCACCCGTTGTTCCCGACGGGAAGGTGAAGGTGCCTTCACCTGTCTTCAGGCCGACAGCTGTACTGCCAGCCAAGGGATAGATGTCGGCGCCGTTGTCTGACAGGTTGCCAAAGATCAGATATTCCTTGCCCGCTTGAAGGATTGGAACGCCCTCGGCGTAAACTTTCGGCTCATCTGTCGTATTGCCCAGCATCTGTACGATCAGAGTGCTACCGACAGCAACATTTCCCTTATCGACACCCAACACCTTCAGTTTGTATGCGGTTTGCGGGCTTGAGCCCCCCGATGCCGGCGAACCGCTATCGCGGATAACTCCCCGCACCACAACTTCAGCCTTAGCTCGCAACTCTTGCTCGTCCTCGTACACCGGATGACTGACCGACATTGTGCCACCCCTGGGGACATTGAGCATTTCATCGGTCACGTTCGGGTCGAGAAGCTGGAGCGTAAACAGACCGGCGGTGACAACCACGACCGCCAAGATTCCTCCACCGATCGCTACCTTACGCCCCTTTGATGTCATACGCTTTTTCATGGATACAACCCGTTTATCTCGTTCGTATCGTAACTTTGCGGTGTGTTGTATGTCAAATTTTCAGTTGGATGCTCGCGCATCACGCTCGGCGAGTAGATTGTGTGCTCAAGACCGAGCACATGCCCGAACTCATGAACGATGATCTTCGTCCGTGCGAAATTACTTAGCTCACTCATCAGCGACACATTGATCAGCATTGTTGACTGGTCATAGGCACAACCCGCTCCACATGGATTCGGCTGGTTGTACACCCATGCATACCAGTCTTCGTCCTGCGTCACAGTGTCTTCATATACATGCACCCGTGGCGAGCTCGCCGTAGGCGACGGTGTCCACTTGTAAAACGCCACATTCGTGGGTGTCGCATTCCAGCTATTTGCGGCGTCTTGCAGAATTGTGCCGTACTGCGGGAGCGGCTGATCGCCAATCACACCGAGTACATCATGCGTGTAGCCAAGAATGACGAACTGACCGGACGTGCGCGGCCACTCACCTCCTTCGACGTCTCCGTGAGCGAACGGCGTGTGGCCCACGCTTAGCAACAAGCAGGTAGACAAGACCGCCACCGAGCGCGACAATCCGTTAGTTAATGACATTTGAACTCCGTATGTCAAGTCGCTCTCACAGAGCGCAGGCATGGAATAAATCAAAAACGCATACTGCACCCGAAACAGACTATTGCCTCGACCAACGGCACTTATTTCAGAATGAGCTACCTATCAACTACATCAACAACTTCCCGCACCCCCTCCTCGCTTCCATCGGTTCCGATGCAGGTCGCGACAAGATCACCCAAGATCGCGACTTTAAATAGCGCCTGCGAACCGACTGGCCCGCCGTGAGCCGTCTGCGCCAGTTGCTGCGCTCGTTGCAGGTCGGGTGTAACGAACAGCACGGTAGGAAAGACCTCCTGCTGCCAGTTATGCAACGCCTTCCAGTAACGCGAACACTTCTCCGCGATGACCGACCGATGCTCGGTCCCGCGGTCCAGCTCAAGCCAGTAGGCGATCCTCACTCCCCTGGCACGGTCACCGACCTCGAAGCGAGCATCAGGCGTCAGCTGCACCGGCCCAACTGATGCGTGGCATTCAGGCTCGGTGATGAACTCAAGGAGCACGAGTTCGTCGCGCTGCTCGGCCTGTTTGAACGCCACGAAGCAATCGGCGATGCCGAGGCTGTGAAGGTTGATCGCCCGCGGTGCCCAGAACGCCCCTGGCTTATCCAGCAGCGTCCAACCAGCTCTCCCGAGCTGATAGACATGCTGGCTGGAACCCCCGTGGCTGCCACCAACCAAACGGCGCTGGAGTCGCGCGAGGTAATGCTGTTCAACCAGTCGCCGCAGCGTGCGGTCGGGCGGTGTCGCCGACGCGAGCTCGTTGAACAAGCTAGCCCTGATGTGGCGGGTGTTGAGTTGCTTGAACTGGGCGACGAGGTCGATCACGGCTCTGTCGCGTATGGACAACTGCGAGATGTTGCTGAGACGTACCATCGCCTACCCCTTGGTACTCGCCCGCAGCAAATGCTCGCGGAACTGTCTGACCTCGTCACAGGCATGAAGGATCGACCGGCCGCAGTTGTCACCCCAGTCAGCAATGGCCCGGCGGATGATATGGGCTTGCTCGTCGTTCCAACCAGCATGTTGGTTCATCAAGGCGTTGGTCTGGCGGTAGAGCTGCTCGATCGCTTCCTGCAACGCCTCCGCTTGGCTCTCGATCCACTCCAGATGCCGGTCTAGTTCACGTGCAAGGTGTGACATGTCAGCTCCACTTCTGTCGTCCGACTTTGGGCGTCGCTCTCTGTTGCTCCCCGGTCGGTCGCCGACGGCTTTCGATCTCAGCCTCCACCTCGGCGACGGGCCGTCCGTACCTGGCGCGGCTGGCGGCAAGTACGGCGTTCGCCACGCCAGTCGTCCTCGACGGTGGTTCGGTCGTGAGGGAGATCGGCGGGCTCACACCGTCGCCAGTGACGAGGCGAGCCAACGCTTCGTAGGCGCTCAGGTTGATAAAGTCGTCCTCGTCGACCAGCCGGCCGAACTCGCGCTGCATCACCCTGGCGTCGTGGGCACTGGTCTGGAACACCAGCTTCGACTTCGCATTGGCGAGAACCGCCTGAGCGAGGCCACGCACCTTGCTTAGTTGTTCAAGACCTTGGTGGCCGAGCACCATGCCCAACCCGTAGCTACGGCACTTGGCAAGCATGTCGGCGGCGTTCACCGGCAGGTTGACATAGTCCTGAAACTCGTCCAGGAAGAGGAACGCCGGCTTGGGCAGCTTGACGGTGCGCACGGCAGACCACAAAGCGTTCATCAGCAAGGTGCCGACCAGGGCCGCGGTGGCCTCACCCACGCGCGTGCCGTTCAAGTTGATCAAGACGATCTTCCGGCTGGTGAGCACCTCCTCGAACGTGAAGCTGCTCCGGCTCTGCCCGATGATGTTTCTGGTCTCCGGACGGACGTCCAGCTGCCAGATCCGATTGTGAACGGGCGCGGCCATACGATCGCGCTCCTTGTTCTTGTCATCGAGGTACCGCAGCCAAAATTGCCGGATACTGCGGTTCTTGAGCCGCGCCACCAACTGGTCGCGCCAGGCCACCTCCTCCGGGCCTTGCGGCGTCAGTAAGGCGGGGAGGTCGATGAACGTGTGGCCAGGCGTCGCAGCCAGGGCGTGCAAGCCGTAGTACAGCAGCATCGGCGCGTAGACGCCGCCGTGGTCACCGTAGATGCCGATGATGAGCGCGCTCAGCTCGTCGACGGCCCAGTTGGAGGTGCCGGCGTTCAGCACGTTGAAGCCCAGTGGGTACGCCGTGTCATCGACATCGAGCACAATGACGTCCTTGATGCGGCGACGCGGTACCCGTTCGAGCACCATCCGATAGAGATCAACTTTGCTTTCCAGCACGATCACGCCATGGCCTTGCGCCATAAGTTGTCCGGCCATATTTGCCATAGCCGTTGATTTTCCGGTTCCGGTCGGGCCAAGCACCTGCATGTTCTGGCAGAGGTGTCGAGGGGTGACCGCGACCGTGCGCTCAGCTCCAGGGAAGTTCGAGACGCCGACAACGATGCCGCTCGCTGGGATGGTGCTGGTCGCTGGCAGCTGCCGGGCTTGCCGCCGAGGCAGGCCGCTGATGTGCGGTCGATCGATTGGACACGCCGAGACACCAGCTACCTCGGACACCGCGAGCTGCGCTGGGTATACCAGCGGCGGTACGCCCTCGGTGGCCCGTTTGAAGAGGCCGGACTTCGACATGACGAAACCGGCCTTGAAGCGGGTGAACGAGCTGGAGGTGCTGTTCAAGGCCGCTTCGACCCGCTTGATCAACTGGTCGGCCTGCGCCGGCGTGCTTGCCCCGGCCACCACGCGCACAACTGCAAGGAAGTTCGTCTCGCTGGCCTTCGCCCTGCGGTCGTTGACATCGTCGCTGTCCGTTTCCGGCACGACGAGTTGGCGGTACCAGCTCGGTTCCCGGTGCCGCGAGGTGAACGAGCTGGGCATGCGCACCGGCTTGCCGGGAGGAGCCGGCGCCAACACCACTTGGTAGAGCACCGTCTGCCCGTTGGCTAGTCCAGACAGACTGGCCAGCAGTGCGGCGGCCAGGTGCGCTGGCTCGCCGAGACGCAGGCGATGGGGCAGCTTGGTCAGACCGAGCTCAACTCCGGCCATCCAGGCCGGCGCTGACGGCGGCGGTTCGGGAGCGACACGCACACCAGGCAGGTGAACTCGAAGCTGACCAACGATGTAGTCAGCCTGTGCCTTCGGAACCCGAAGCCGATGGGTAATGCTGCTGCTGTTCGCCCAGACCTCAAGCACGAGGTAGGCGGAGCTGCGGCCCGGGCGATGAAGCGCACCGCTCAGCGCCTGGAAGGTCGTCATCAACTGCTTGTCAGATACGTCAGGGAAGCTGATGACGTATGTCTGGTGGGTGGCCGGTCTGCTGATCGTCATCACCACCACTCGGTCGTGACGACGATCAGCAGGATCAGCAGGATGACCGCGGCGGCAAGGACCCGTCTGGCGATCGCATGGATGCGCTCGAGCGTGCCGCCGTAGCGCGACCGCTGCAACCACGAGCTGCCGCGCCGCGCCCGCCGCACCTTCACCGCGTGCACCACGGCCATGCCGATCGTCATGCAGAACGACAGCAACTTCCCCACGATGCGGAGGAACTTCGTCGTGCTCATCATGTCTGGCGTCTCCTTGAAGGTGTTCTCGTTGAAGGACGAGAACTCGTCGGCGAGGTTGAAGGACACGAACTCGACGACGACGAGCGAAACGCTGGCGACGCTCTTCAACACCGCCCTGCTCCTCACGACGACGACACCGTCGTCCGGACTCTGTCTGGCGTCCCCAGACGGACGATCACCAGTACATGAACGAGGTAGTCGCCGGGCCGCCGATTCCCCGCACCGCTCGAATGTCCTTGCTCACGACAGCTGGTTCCACTCTCGAGCCGCCTGGTCCATCTCGACCGTGACCTGTTGGTAGGCGTCATCGAGCTCTCGTTTTGCCAAGCCGACCTTCACGTCGACCTGGCGTCGCTGGTAGGCGAGCGATTGTCGGCGACACATGCGGACCGTGAGCACGGCCAGAACGACCAGTCCAGTCAGCAACAGGTAGGGCCAACCGTGCACCAGCAACCACCAGAGGCCGCTCAGCAGCGCCACCGTGGCGAACATGATGCCCAGGAAGGTGAGCACGCAGCCGACAGTCTCATCCAGCATCAGACGCTCCACCTTTAGACCGCTGATGCATGGCGGTAATCACGCGCTGCTGAAGCCGCTTGAACTGCTGATCAATCACCGCGAAGGCTGCCTCGACGGCACGATCGATAGCTGACAAGCTCTCCTTGATCTCGCGAAGTTGTTTGAGCGCCTCGTCAAGTTCCGCCGCCCTACCGTCATCGACCTTGAGGTGGTAGCGCTCGGAAGGTTCGCCGATGGCCCGCGAACCTCTGGCATGGTCAATGTGTTCATACATGGAGACTCCCTGCGATCCGAGGTTGGTAGCCGTAATGCAAGTGACTTTGCGTTCGTAGGCCTGTTGGATGCGCCACAAGCCGTCCTCCAGCCGACCTTCACCATTCGATAGCTGGACTCGTAACTCGCGAATCTCGTCCAGGGCTTGCTCGGCTCTTCTCTCAACATGAGCACGTGCAGCGGCGCGAATGTCCGCGATCAACTCGTGCCATGACTGAGCGGGTTCACCCGAACCCCGATCCCTGTTGATCATCCCTCCGGCACCCGCTAGAAGGAGGATCCGTTAAAGAGCCCGTTTTGAATGCCTTCGACTCGGCGGACGAAGTTGTACTCCAGCCGCCCAAGTAGCGCGTTCAGCGCCGGATCCTCGCCTGCCAAGGCCCGTCGCGTCATATCGACCTCGACCACTCGCTCCATCGCGTGACCAGTGAAGGCTGCAAGGCCGTCCGCCTGGTAGGCGGCCAAGCGCACCGCTGCCGTCGCCCTGTGCGCCTCGACCTGATGTTGAATGTCGACGTCGCGCATCCCGCGAGCAACAGCCCTGTTAACCCTGCCAACGGACGTAGACGTCAGACTATTACTCGGCGTCATCAGTTCACCCTTTCGTGCATACCACTTTTAGCTGCTCGATCCGAGTTTCGCTGGCATACTGTCAGCGAATAGACGGCAACTGCTGCCGACTTCTACCTTCCCGGAGGCATGCAGAGACGTCAAAGCCGAACTGACCCCATTGATGCACTGATGACTACAACAGTCCATGTAGCCATCACTACAACGCAGATGCGCAAAGGATGTGAACGTGTCGCAGGACAACTCCACCAGAAAAGGCAAGCTACTCAACGGGGGAATCGAACTGATAATTTGTGGCGATGGAGAAAAAATTCTTTTTAGTGGCCTGACTGGTGAACTTGTTGCGAAACAAGCTGGCTATGCGGGATCGAATAGCTTCAATCAGGAATACCCGGGAGACGTCGGCGGAAAGGCCAAATACTTGAAGGAGGTACTCACCTACCTTGTATCAGGATCAACGCGCGCGTCGGACCACCTCGGGTCAGAAGTCAAAGAAGCGCTCGTGTCGAGCAAGGGCGAGCCCGTTCAGGTCGTGCGTCAACTAGCCACTTGGAATTTTATACTCGCCCGCGACGACCCTGGTGAACTACAGCGGATGGCAGCACTAATTCTGGGCCGAAAGAGCCCGCATGTCTTGAAGGCTTTGAGCGAAGACTACGGCCGAGCAACCCAAAACGGCATAGACGCATACGTCGCTATCCTTGCGAAATGGGGGGCCACGCTTCGAGCACCATTCACGCCACTTCTATTGGCCATCGTTCTAACCGCTCTCGTCGAGGGACTCGCGCTACGCGCCCGCATTGATCCGAACCTCGTACCCGAAAGCCTATTTGGCGATGCCGTTGTCGCACTCATCGCTGGTATCGTCGACGTTGAGCACCTAAATCAGCACGTTGACGACGTAGTCGCGCCGATATCTGAAGCAGTCAGGCTAACCTACAACTCCGAGGTCAACGACACTCTTCCGGACGATCCACGGCGAGCGGTCCTAGACGCAGCGCGTAGCGCGTTTGAACGCCGCGGCTACTTTTCGGCGACACTGAGTGAGATTGCCACCCGTTCTCAAGTTCCACTGCAAACACTCAAGCAACTATTTCCAAGCAAGGATTCCATAGTCGTGGAAGCTCTAAAATCGGACGTCGCCCAACTCGCGGATTCTATCGCAGTCGATAAGACCATTGGCCGTGACGAACTAACGATTATCGAACGCCATCTAGCACGTCTCGCGAGCCTATTCCTGTCGAACAGCGAATTGAAGGAGGCCTTCGTGGCCGCAGCGGCCTGCAGCTCTGACCAATCTGCTGGCAGGCATGAAACGAACCAAATCGCCATCAATTTGCCTGCGCTGATCGCCCCCGTCATCGATAATGGCCAGCGACTCGGCGTGATAAGTTCATCTAATAGTGCGCACGAGCTGGCATCAATCTTGACGCACACTCTGATGCTGCACTGCTTCAGCAACATGGCAAACCTCGATACTGGCGCTATCGCCCAGAAGGTCTCCAATACGTTGCTTTACGGCATGTGCACCGATCGTCAATGAGAAGAATGCCCGCACGGCGAGCATTCTTGCTGCGCTGGGCGGGCCCTATATTGTATAGTCAGGCAGGCTTATCTCTATTAGTCTTCGTCTGCTGGTAGTCCTAACCGCTGTTGAACCTTGTTGTAAACAGTTATGTCGCCAGCAAAATCGCCCGTGTCGGAGGGTCGCGCTTGCAGGAGCATTAGAAGGCTCCATAGCGGTTCACCAGCACCCCCCGGTGACAACCGAGCAACTACGAGCATATCGTCCAATTGCTTGACGTAGCGATGATGGTAGGAGTAGACCTCCGCCGCCGCCTCGGGTAGCGTTGCAGCAACCATCTGAACTGCTTCGCGATGCGCTTTGACGAGGCGGTTTACTGTAGATTCCAGAAGCTCGCGAATTGGCTCGCGCCGTTGGTCGGGAGTTGTGTTCACCGAAATTCCTGACTGCGACGAACCCACCACACACGCACACTGCATGCCTGACTAGACGAACGATCATCGTCCATCCACCTCACATTTAACACGAGATCCACTAGCAATGCAATCGTGGCGAAGCTTCCCCCAAACTTATTTATGGCTGCTCGTCAAGTTGCGACGAAGTACCGAGAGCAACCCGCAGCGCTGCAGTGAAAGCGATCAACTGTTCTATGGTGCCAAGTCGAGACAACCGCCGTATCGCATAACCGATACTCTGCTCGCTGTAATTTTCACGCTTCACCCAGGCAAGCATCTGATCCACATCGACCCGAGTGGATGCGCTTCGCTCAATGAGAGCGGGATGACGTTCCGGCTTGCTAGGCCGCCGACGCAACTGCTCATATCTCGAAGGCCGTGTCTGCACGGGATCAGTGTCGATCAGCGGAAGCTGTTCGTTCTGGGCGTCGACTGGCTGCTCCGCGTGGCGGGGTTTTTCCTCGGGCTTGTGCCGGGGCGGCCGGTTACCCGACGGAAGCTCACGCAGCTGCGATGGGTGTCGATGCTTCAGTAGGAACGTCGGCCCTAGGTCGCTGCGGAACCATCCCCAGTGCGCATCACGGCTGTACGCCGTGTCCTCGTCTAGCATCGGCGAGAGAAGGGCCAGCCCTGCCAGCGCTGGCTGCCCATCAACCAGCCCAACTGCATCAAGCTGACTGCGCGGCGGCTGCCAAGTCAAGAGGTCGGGATACCTGGTTGGAGCGACCGGCCCGCGGCCCGAGAGCCGCGTAAGCCGCTCGGCCTGCTCACACAGATAGTCGTGGTCTTGTACTGGCGTGGGTGGTGCTTCTGATGCCACCGCCCCGACCAGCGCGCAGGCCATGCTGGCGATGGTGTCGGTGTCGGTGTTCAAGGCCCGGCTCGCCACGAGTGCACATTGCCGCGGATCCCGCGGGTGAGCAGCGGCCAGCGCGAGCGAGGCAACCACGGTTGCTGTCCCACTACCACGCGTGGCGTCGTCAAAGAGTCCGAGTTGCCCGCACATCGCCGCGTACGCCTCGCCGTGAGGCGTCTGATCGTCGGCGAGCGCAGCGACGTGAGCCTCAGCCTTGTCCAGCAACTCACGCGTCTCATAGATCGTTTCGTCCCAGGCATCACGGAACGATGAGCCCGTGGTTTTCTCCCAGGTCGGAATCCACGCCGAGGCAGCCATCTCGTGCCCTTCGAGCATGCTCAACGCCGCCCGTGGCCCCTCAAGAAGATCTGACCAGTAGCGTGGCGGGACGATTCCGCCCCCGGCCATCGTCTGCCCAAGCGCGACCGCGTGCAGTACCGCCCCGACGAGAGCCCGCGGGTGACCGTGCGTCGTGATCGCATTCAGCAGTACATCTTGGAGGTAGCTGAGGTCACCTGGCCGCCGCGCGGCCCAGACGTGCGGCTGAATTCGCATCGCTGCCCCGTTGCCGCCCGCGTTGACCCAGCCATCGAAGAAGTTCGCGAACCAAGGCGTGTTTGCCTTTGTGAATCCTGCTGCCGCAGCCTTACTAGCTCGCCCGCCTCCCAAGGCATATGCCGGCCACAGCGTCAACTCGACGGCTGTGAAGGCCTCTACGTCGAAGCCCTTACTTGAAAGCGCTCTTGCTGTCGCTAGCCGCAGCTGGGTGTCGTCGGAGTAGGTGCCGGCGGGAAGCGACATATTCACGCCGTATCTGCCGCCGACCCGCCGCTTCCAGGCGACCGGCTCCTTGAGCTCACCGTCGCCTCCTAAGCGCCGCCGCAAGCCCGAAGCATCCGTCAACTCGCTGATGAAGCCTAGGGCGTCTGCCCAGGCGGCCCACAGCATCGACAACGTCACCTGTTGAACGCGACGTGGCTGGGTCACGCGAACACCTCTGGCTTGCACACGACTGGCACACGGGGCTTGGTGTCGAGCGCTGCGTACAAGCCCTCGACATGGTCAGCGGTCTCATGATCAAGCACATAGATGGAACGAAGCCACCGTAGCGGTACTCGATCTGGATAGAGGACCTCGGCTTGAGCGTGCGTGGGCATATTGTTCGGTGTCCAGCTCTTGCGACGTTCGACGGTGTTGTAATAACCCCACTTGACGGCATCGGCGAACATGCCTGCCAAGCCCGTAACACCCGAGTCACGCTTCGTGATCGGATAGGCGTTGTTACTGTTCGCGAAGACTACGTCGGGATGCCCAAGGATCGCGACATCGAACGCTAGGACGCACCAGGAGATGTCCTCTTCCGGATGCCACCGCCGCGAACTCTCCAGGAGAGACCGGTTGATCTGCGTCACCGACATGGAGACGTATCCTGTCCAGGCAGCGTCTCTTGAACGATCTGGACAGTTCTCCAGCGCGATGTAAGCCAGATACTGTTCCTCGCGGAGACGGTCACGAGACAACACCGAACCAGTCGCTACGGTGCCAAGCAAGCCAGCCCCGGTCGTGAAGTGCAGGACCTCGGTGATACCGCGGTCCTGGGCGTAGGCAAGTACCGCATGGTCAACACCGAACGGTTCGTCGCCAACCGGCGCTGGCTCACTCCCCAGCACGCCGCTCATCGGGTCACCAGCTTGTACGTGTCGGGCTTGAACAGGCTCAGCACAGTCGACGGGTCGTCTGGCTTGAACCCGACGTACACGGAGGTGCGAGCCCGGCCGACACCCATGGCGATGAGCCGGCGCAGCGCGTCGAGCTGCACGTCGCCCTCCTCGGCGCCGTGCGGGGTGACCTGTTGGTTGAGGCCGGGCAACACAACGTGGTCGAACTCCAGGCCCTTGGCTGAGTGCAGGGTGCACAGCGCAATCGCCTCAGGGCCTTGTGGCCAGGTGCTGGCTCGAGTCAGCTCGACGAACGGCAGCCCGGCGCCCTGCAGCCTCCAGCGCAGCTCCTTGAACCAGCCGCCGCCCTTCGGCTGCAGGAACCCGACCGACTCCCGCTCGAAATCGACGGTCTGAATCAGGCGCTGCAGGATGTACTCGACCTGGCTGCTGTACTTGCCCGCAACCACCTCCGGCAGGGGGCCACGGCGAGTGCAACTGTTGAAGTCGGGAATCTGCCCGTCACCGTCGAGCTGCAGCCCCTCGACGAGCGGACGGGCGAAGGCGGCGATCTCGCGGGTGTTGCGGTAGTTCTGCTTCAGCGTGTGGTTGCCGCCCGTGAAGTTGGTGATGCCGACCTCGCGCCAGGTGAAGAAGCGCGGGTAGATCCGCTGGGCGGCGTCCATCACGAACGTCACCGACGAGAGTTCGGTTGTGTGCTGCAGGATCGTCCGAACCTGGTTGGCCGCGAAGTCCTGGCTCTCGTCGATGATCACGACGTCGAAGGGGACGACGTCGGCTCGGTTGCCCGCAGCCAGCGCGATGTCGTTCCAGTCCATCAGGCCCCACTTAGCCTTGTACGCCTCGTAGGGCGCGACGACCTCCGCCAGCAGCCTCTCCTTCATGGGTCGCTCGAAACGCGGGCTGAGACCACGGCCCTCCCGCTTCTTGGCCAAGTACGTGTCCAAATGGCCGGATGGAAAGCGCCCGAGCAGGTACTCGACCTCGTCGACGAGGAAGCCGTTGTCGGCTGGCAAGGCCCTGATCAGCGGCTTGAGCATCGTCTCCATTCGGTCACGATCGACGACGTCATCTGGGTCGATCTCGACCAGGCTCCTGGCCCACTTGCCGAAGGTCTGCACTTGCAGCTCCAGGCCGTCGTTGCCAGCAACCTGGTGGGCGGCGAGCTGCCGGACATAGCCCGCGAGTGTGCGGTTGTAGGTCAGGACCAGCACACGGACTGGATCATCCAGCTCCAAGCGGTTACGCCGCGCCAGTCGCTGGCCGCACAGCTGCTTGAGACGAAGTAGGGCGGTGGTGGTCTTGCCGCTACCGGCTGCTCCCTTGATCAGTGACGGCCCGGGCTTGGACGCCCCCATGATCGTCAACTGCTCGGCAGTCGGCACGACAGACTGAAGAAGCCTCACTACATCCTCCGAAGAGGTCGGGGCCCGGTGTGCCGGGCTCACATGTCAGCCAGCTTACTCGCGCTGAGAGCTTCCTCACAGCGATATTCCGCTCCGTCACAGAGCGCTTTGCGCAGGTCACAGGGGGATGCGGCGTGGGACGAGACACACACCGACGCACACACCATCTGCGGCAAGATCGCCTTCATCGACCGCCGCCGTTCCAGATGTCAAATGATCATGAACGGCGACGTTTGTCCTGGTAAAATGGCCATTGGTAGGGTCACATACGCCATCGCTCGTATCGTCGAGCAGGAGCACCCCGTGATGTGCGGTGCTGATGGCACCGGGCTTCGCCAGCCCGACACCGCCGCCGACGAGCGCGGGCACAGAGCACGAATGGTGGGGCGCGATGAACGGAGGGGTGGTGACCAGTGGTGACTCCGGTGACAGCAAACCCCCGATCGAATGGACTGTGGTGACTTCCAGTGCCTGGTCGTGCGCCAGCACCGGCAGCAGTCCGGGGAGTCGCCGCGCGAGCATCGTCTTCCCGGTGCCCGGTGGGCCGGTCAGCAGGAGGTGGTGGCCGCCGGCCGCCGCTACCTCCAGTGCCCATCGGGCTTCTGGTTGGCCGAGCACGTCCGCCAGGTCCGGTACGTCCGCCGGTGGCGCGGGCGGGCGCGGAAACGTGCTCTTGAGGGTGTCGGGTTCCCCGCGAAGCCAGTCCAGGACCTCCGTCAGGTGCTCAGCGCCGAGGACGTCGAGTTCGGTGACGAGCGCCGCCTCCGGAAGCGTCGGAGCCGGCACGATCGCGCGCCTGATGCCGGCGCGCCGGGCCGCGATCAACGCGGGGAGGACGCCACGCACCGGCCTGATCCGTCCGTCCAGCGCGAGCTCACCGAGCAGCGCGGTCTGGTCAAGCCGTTGCGCCGGTTCGAGGCCCGCGGCCACCAGTACCGCGCAGGCCAGGGCCACGTCGTAGCTGGAGCCGCCTTTGGGCAGCGCTGCCGGGGACAGCGCCAGCGTGACGAGTTCGTCCGGCCACTTGCGTTGGCTGTTGCGGACCGCGGCTCGGACCCGTTCTTTCGCCTCGTTCAGTGACGCGTCCGGGAGCCCGACTATCTGGGTTCTCGGGCGGCCGCCACCAATGTCGGCCTCGATCTCCACTGCCACGCCGTCCACCCCGAAGAGGGCCACCGACCAGGCTCTTGCCAGGGGCATCAGAGGACGCCCCTGAGGTGGCTGACCTTCGGGGTCTCGTCCGGGGGCCAGAGGATGGCGACGATGTCGTAGCGAGTGGGGACGTGTGGCACGCCGTGGTCGGCGCGCCAGCGGCGGGTCAGTCTGCGTATTCGGGCGGCTTTCGGCTCGTCGACGGCCTCCGCGGGCGGGCCGTAGTTGTCCGTGGTCCTGGTCTTGACCTCGCAGACCACCAGGGTCTTGCCGTCGGTCAGGACCAGGTCCAGCTCGCCCTCTGGGCAGCGCCAGTTCTTCGACAGGACCGTCAGGCCCTGCGCCTCCAGGTAGCGGGCTGCCAGAGCCTCACCGCGCTCGCCTGTGCGCAGGTGGGCCGGCCTGGTGTGTGTCGCCTCGGTTGTCATGCCCACGACCTTGCCCCGCGGACAGGGTCACGGCCACGAGCCGATGATCAACTGTGGACAACTGCGCGGGCTGTGGACAACTCGCCCGCGCACGGGCCGGTGGGGACCGGTTTTGTCGGTGCTCCGTGTTAGGAGCCGAAGGGGCCCTCCTCGGGGAGCCGCAGGTCCGGCTTGTCCAGTTCCTCGACGTTGACGTCCTTGAAGGTGATGACCCGGACGTTCTTCACGAACCGGGCGGGCCGGTACATGTCCCAGACCCAGGCGTCGGACATCCGGACTTCGAAGTACACCTCGCCGTCCGAGTCCCTCACCTGCACGTCAACGCCATTGGCCAGGTAGAAACGACGCTCGGTCTCCACCACGTACGAGAACTGGCCGACGATGTCGCGATACTCGCGATAGAGCTGAAGCTCCATCTCGGTCTCGTACTTCTCGAGATCCTCCGCACTCATGCGGTTTCGCGCTCCTCATGCTCGACGGGCGTCGGCGTCTGGCTCGTCAGCCTCCCAACCTGACCATTCTGGACCACGGCGGCCGCAGCCACACTCAAGGCCACCGGGTGCGGTGCGCGCAAGCCGTGCGCGAGGCCCGCGGACGCCACGTTCACGAACGACCACCGGTGGGCCCTGCTCGGCCCGTGGACGGTCAGCGCGGCGCTGTGCGAACCCGTGCAGTAACCCTTGTGCTCGTCGAAGCCGTACTGCGGGAACTCCTTGTGGAGGTCCGCCATCATGCGGTCCCTGGTGACCTTCGCGAGGACCGATGCCGCCGCCACACAGGCCACGGCCTGGTCACCCTTGATGACCGGTGTCGACGGCGCGGTCAGGCCGGGGACGCGGAAACCGTCGATCAGCACGTAGCCGGGGTGGTTGTGCAGCCGGGCGATCGCCCTGCGCATGCCCTCGATGTTGCTGACGTGCACGCCCTTGAGGTCGACCTCCTCCACCGGGATGACCACGACCGCGTAGTCGAGGGCCCGGTGGATCACCCGGTCGTACATCTTCTCGCGGGCCGTGGCCGTGAGGAGCTTCGAGTCGGTCAGGCCTTCGAAGCGGGCAGAATCACCCGGTCGGAGTACACACGAGGCCACGACCAGCGGGCCGGCGCACGCTCCCCTGCCTGCCTCGTCGACGCCGGCTACCGGGCCGAGGCCCCGGCGGTCCAGCGCGGACTGCAGCGCCCAGTTGCCCGACTCGCGTCGCAGCACGGGTCGTGGCGGGCCGGACTCCAGCCAGCCAACACGGCGCCGCCGGGCCACAGTCACTTGCGAACTCCACTGGCTCGGATCGTCCTGCGCACCCGCTTGCCCAGCCACACGGTCGGGAACGCGGCCGCGAAGCCCAGGCCGACCGGCACGAACGGCATGGCGTTGTTCGTCGCCGCGCTCTGCGGGTTGTGGTCGCCAACACCGCGCCACCGCGACGGCGGCAGCACGATGTAGCGCACCTTGCCGATGACATTGTCCACCGGGACGAGGCCGTTCTTGCCGCCACCGCCCTGGCAGCGCGAGTCACACGAGTTGTTGCGGTTGTCGCCGAGCACCCACAGCATGCCGTCGGGCACCTTGATGGGCGGGAACGTCTCCTGCGTGTTGGTGCCGGGGAGCCAGTGGATGTACGGCTCGTCGAGCGGCTCGCCGTCGACCATGACCCGGTTCTTCTCGTCGCAGCACTCGACGGTCTGGCCGCCCACGGCGACGATCCGCTTCACGACGTCGTCCTCGTTGGGGGACGCGAGGCCGAACGCGGCGCCGACGTCCTGCAGCCACGACACGAAGCCGTTGCTGGAGCGGTTGGCGGAGAACTCCGACTGGTTCCAGGTGTTGGGCCGCTCGAAGACCACGACCTCGCCCGGTTCCGGGTCACCGAAGCGGTAGACGAGCTTGTCGACCAGCACGCGGTCGCCGTAGCAGCCGGGGCAGCCGTGGAGGGTCGCCTCCATCGACTCGGACGGGATGACGAACACCCGCGCGAGGAAGGTCTGGATGATCAGGGTGAGCACCAGCGCGACCCCGATCAGGATCGGGAGTTCCTTCCAGAACGAGCGCGGTTTCTTCTTGCCCCTGGCTTTCCGGCCCGACGTGGTGGGGTCGCCGGGTTTGTCCTGGTCAGCCGGGCCGTCCCCCTCGTCCTCGTTGTCCCTGCTGTTACCGGAGTGTGCGACGTCGACCACTAGAGCAGAGTACCGGTGTCCAGGGGGAAGGCTGCGGAGCGCATGGGGATGTCGGGGTTGCGGATCTTGTGGCCGTGCCGCTGGCCCGGCCGCGACGGGACAAGGTGCTGGTGGGCCGGGCGACGATCAGCGCGGGGAGCCGCGGCCGGGCGACGGCACGCCGAGGCTGTGGCACCGAGGACGGAGCGGCAGGGGCGTTACCTGCGGCGGATCTTGCGGCCCAGCCACAACGCGGGCCACGCGGCCAGCAGGCCGAGGCCCAGTGGGGCGCTCTGCTGCCACGCGGGGGCGCCCAGCGCGACCGCTTCGGGCGCCTGGGGGTCGTGGTCCCCGATGCCGCGCCAGCGGGACGGGGGCAGGACGATGTAGCGGGCCTTGCCGATCACCTTGTCGACCGGGACCACGCCGCGCAGGCCGCCGCCGCCCTGGAAGCGGGAGTCGGACGAGTCGCTGCGGTTGTCGCCCATCACCCACAGCGTGCCTTCGGGGACGGTCACCGGGTCGAAGCGCTGGCGGGCGTCCGGGGTGCCGTTCTGCCAGTAGATGTAGGGCTCGTCGAGTGGCTTGCCGTCCACCAGGACGTGCCAGTCCTCGTCGCAGCACTGGACGGTCTGGCCGCCCACGGCGATGACGCGCTTCACGAAGTCGCGTTCGTCGGGTGGGGCGAGGCCGATCAACGAACCCACGTACTGGACGCCGCGGACGAGGAAGTTGCCGGACTTGGGCGTCTGGATGTCGTTCTCGGTCCACGTGTCCGGGCCCTGGAAGACGATCACGTCGCCGGGTTCCGGGTCGGAGAAGTCGTAGACGAGCTTGTCGACCAGCACGCGGTCGCCCGTGCAGCCGGGGCAGCCGTGCAGGGTCTGCTCCATCGAGCCGGACGGGATCGAGTACACGCGACCCAGGAACTGCTGGATCAGGAACGTGAGCAGGAGCGCGACGGCCATCAACGTGAGCAGCTCACGCCACAGCGGCTGCTTCTTGGGTGGCCTGCGGTGCTTGCCCTGCTTGTCGGAGTGCCTGTCCTCCGTGCCGCCCCCAGGCCGCGACACCGGGATCGACCCGGTGTCGCGGACCTTGGGGATCAGATCTGTGTGCTCCGGATCATCCTCTGGAGTCGGAGCATGCACGGGGTTGGCCACACAACCCAGGCTACCGGGCCGCGCGGAAAACGCAGGTCAGGCCGTGGGGGCCGGCTCGCGCTTCTCCTTGATCTTGGCGGCCTTGCCGCGCAGCTCACGGAGGTAGTACAGCTTGGCGCGGCGCACGTCACCTCGGCGGTCGACCTCGACCTTGGCGATGTTCGGGGAGTGCACCGGGAAGGTGCGCTCGACGCCGACGCCGAACGAGATCTTGCGGACCGTGAAGGTCTCGCGGATGCCACCGCCCTGACGGCGGATCACGACGCCCTTGAACACCTGGACCCGCTCGCGGGAGCCCTCGATGACGCGGACGTGGACCTTCAGCGTGTCACCCGGCCGAAAGGCCGGAATGTCGGAACGCAGCGACTTGGCGTCCAGAGCGTCCAGGGTGTTCATCGGTGTATCCGTCCTCAACTGTTGTTTCGTTCATCCCGAAGCGCGATAACGCGACAGCGTTCCTAGTCAACCTCGGGGAGTCCGTTTGAGTGCGCCAGGCATCACCCGGTCGCAACAACCGGTCCAGTATGTCAGACCGATTTCGCCGGGTCGAAATCGGGATCTCGGACGCGGGCCAGATGGGCGAGGTCGTGCTTGTCGAGCGCGTCCTCCGGCAGGGCGGCGAGCAGTTCGGGGCGGCGTTCGAAAGTCCTGGTGAGGGCCTGGTCACGGCGCCAGCGGGTGATCGCGCCGTGGTTGCCGGAGCGGAGCACGTCCGGCACGGCGAGGTCCCGCCAGACCTCCGGCCGGGTGTAGCTGGGGCCTTCGAGCAGGCCGTCGGAGAACGAGTCCTGTTCGTGGGAGGCCGGGTTGCCGAGGACGCCGGGCAGGAGCCGGCCGACGGCCTCGACCATGGTCATCACCGCGACCTCGCCGCCGACGAGCACGTAGTCGCCGATGGAGACCTCGTCGACGGTCATGCGGCGGGCGGCGTCGTCGAGGACGCGCTGGTCGATGCCCTCGTAGCGGCCGCAGGCGAACATCAGCCAGTCCTCGCGCGCGTACTCGCGTGCCATGGCCTGTGTGAACGGGCGGCCCGCCGGCGTGGGAACGACCAGGCGGGGTGTGCCGCCGGCGCACAGCTCGTCGAGCGCGTCGCCCCACACCTGGGGCTTCATGACCATGCCGGGCCCGCCGCCGTACGGGCTGTCGTCGACGGCCTTGTGCACGTCGTGGGTCCAGCGGCGCAGGTCGTGGACGTCGACGCTCAGCAACCCGCGCTCGATGGCCCGCCCCAGCAGTGCCTGCCGGAGCGGGTCGAGGTACTCGGGGAAGATCGTGACGACGTCGATGCGCATCTACAGCAGGCCCTCAGGCGGGTCGAGCACCACGCGACCGCCCTTGACGTCCACCTCGGGGACGATCGCGCTGACGAACGGGACCAGGGCCTCGGTGCCGTCCGCCAGCTTGAGGACCAGCAGCTCGCCGCCGGGACCGCGGGCGATCTCGCTGACGGTGCCGACGGGCGTGCCGTCGACCAGCACCGCGGCGAGGCCCTCCAGCTCGTGGTCGTAGAACGCGTCCGGGTCGTCCGACGGCGGCAGCTCGGCGACGTCGACGAGCAGCTGCGCGCCGCGCATGGTCTCGGCCGCCGTGCGGTCGGGGACCTCGTCGAACCGGACCAGCAGGCGACCGGAGTGGGGACGGGCGGTCGACACCGTCACGGGGCGGACAGAACGGTCCCGGAGCCGCGCGGTGAGCACGGCTCCGGGAACGAAGCGTTCGCCGGGCACGTCGGTGTGGATGTCGACGGCGAGCTCACCGGTGATGCCGTGAGCCTTCGCGACACGACCGACCAGGAGAAGCTCGGCGTCGCTCACTGGTCGGTGTCGACGACGTCCACTCGGATGCCCCGGCCGCCGATGCCGGCCATGACGGTGCGCAGCGCGGTGGCGGTGCGCCCGCCGCGGCCGATCACCTTGCCGAGGTCGTCCGGGTTGACGTGCAGCTCGAGCGTGCGGCCACGGCGCGTGGTCACCAGCTCGACGCGCACGTCGTCCGGGTTGTCGACGATGCCGCGCACCAGGTGCTCAAGACCGTCAGCGAGAAAGCTCACAGTCGCCCCCTCGCAGGCTCCGGGGCGCCGCTCGCGGTCGCCCTGCGCTCATGGTTCGCTCCGCAAGCTCCGCTCACGAGGCGTCCTTAGCACCCTCATCCGACTTCTCGTCGGCCTTCTTCGCGTCGGCCTTCGCCTCGGTCTTAGCCTCGGTCTTCGCGTCGGTCTTCTTGGCGCCACCCTTCTTCTTCGGGGTGGTGGCCTCGGTGGTCGGCTCGCTGCCGGCCTCCTTGAGCGCCTGCGCGAACAGTTCTTCCTTGGAAGTCTTGACTTCCTTGACCTTCAGGGTGCCCTCGGTCCCCGGCAGGCCCTTGAACTTCTGCCAGTCGCCGGTGATCTCGAGGATCCGCTGCACCGACTCGGTCGGCTGCGCGCCGACACCCAGCCAGTACTGGGCGCGCTCGGAGTCGACCTGGATGAAGCTCGGCTCCTCCTTCGGGCGGTACTGGCCGATCGTCTCGATCGCCTTGCCGCTGCGACGGGTACGGGCATCCGAGACGATGACGCGGTAGTACGGCGACCGGATCTTGCCGAGACGCTGCAGCTTGATCTTGACTGCCACGGGTTGTGGTGCTCCTCTGAATCATGGTCGGACCTCGGCGAACCGCGTGGGGCACGGGCCACTGAGAATCCCAAGTTGATGGCGCCATGGCACGGTGAGAGGGGCCGGGCCACGACGGACAGCTAGCCATTCTGCCAGACGGCCCCGGTCAGGCGGGCATCGCCCCGAGTGCGACGAGCAACGTGGCGACCGCGGGCAGGAAGTTGTTGACCTGGTGGGCGATGATGCTGGCCCCCAGGCGGCCGGTGAACAGGCGCGCCAGCCCGATCGGGATGCCGATGACCAGCAGCAACGACGTGCGCAGTGGTTCGAGGTGGCTGACCGCGAAGATGATGGTGGTGAGGAAGAACACGGCCCAGCGGCCCCACTTGAGCCGTTCGAGCGCACCCCACAGCAGGCCGCGGTAGATGATCTCCTCGCAGATCGGGCCGATCAGCCACACGAACAGGAACATGGCGATCGCGAGCGCGACGGGCATGCGCTGGTTGTCCACCAGCGCGCCGACCGCCGACTGGGCGTTCTGGTCGCCGACGAGGTTCGTCCACACGAACGCGGCGAACGTCGTGCAGATCAGGCCGATGACCCCCCACTTGAACCCGGCCCTGACGTCCTCGGCGCGCATGGACCAGCGCAGGTCGATCTTCGGACCGTTGCCGCGCAGCCGGGTGACGAGCAGGGCCACGCCCGTCGCGAGCAGCGTGGGCACCATCGTGCCGATGACGATGACGGTTGGTGAGCCACCCGAGCCCGGCGCGATGATCCCGACCAGCGCGCCGATGACCACGGCGGACAACACGAACACCGCGAACACGAACAGGAACGCGCCGAAGCCCCACTTGTGGGTGCGTGTCTCCGAGGGGTCGGCGACGTCGGGGGTGGGCGTCGCTTCCCTCTCGGTCGTCACCTACCTCAGAGTAGTGCGTCGCGCACGGCAGAACCGGGTGGAGCGGGTGTCAAATGACGGCCGGATGAATGACACGGCCGCGGAGCACGATTCTCGACGGAGTCCGCAGCGCCGCCAGATCGGTCCGGGGATCGGTGTCGTAGGTGATGATGTCGGCCGCCGCGCCCTCCTCGATGCCCCGGAAACCGAGCCACTCGCGGGCGGTCCACGACGCGGCACCCAACGCGTCCGCACGGGACAGTCCCATCTCGTGCAGCGCGTCGACCTCGTCGACGATCCGGCCGTGGGCGATGCCGCCGCCCGCGTCGGTGCCCGCGTAGACCGGGACCCCGGCCTCCACCGCGGCGCCGACGGTCTGGCGGACCCTGGCGTGCAGGTCCAGCATGTGGCCCGCGTACGCCGGGTACTTGGTCGCACCGGCGGCGAGGCCGGGGAACGTCTCGATGTTGATCAGGGTCGGGACCAGTGCCGTGCCGTGGGCGACCATGAGGTCGATGGTGTCGGCGGTGAGGCCGGTGCCGTGCTCGATGCAGTCGATGCCCGCGCGGATCAGGCCGGGCAGCGCGTCCTCGCCGAAGACGTGCGCGGTGACCCTGGCGCCCGCGTCGTGCGCGACCTTGATCGCCTCGGCCAGCACGTCGTCCGGCCACAGCGGGGCGAGGTCGCCCGCGTCGCGGTCGATCCAGTCGCCGACCAGCTTGACCCAGCCGTCGCCGTCCGCCGCCTGCTCGGCGACCGCGGCCGGGAGGTCCGCCGGGTCTCCGAGCTCCTCGCTGAGGTCGCGGATGTACCGCTTCGGCCGGGCGATGTGCTTGCCCGCGCGGATGATCCGGGGCAGCTCCAGCTTCTCCTGCAGCGGCCGGGTGTCCATCGGCACACCGCAGTCGCGCACCAGGAGCGTGCCCGCGTCCCGGTCGGCCAGCGCGTGCTGCTCGACCTCGTCCAGGTCCTCGGCGGCGAGGCCGAGGTGGCAGTGCGCGTCGACCAGGCCGGGCACGAGGAAGCCGCCGTCGGAGATGGTCTCCGCGTACGGGACCGGGGTCAGCCGGATGCGCCCGTTGACGATCCACAGGTCGCGGGTCTCGCCCTCGGGGAGCACCACGCCCCGCATGTGGAGCGCGGGCATCCGCTACTTGTCCTTCTTCGGGAACTTGAGCTTCGACGGGTCGAAGCCCGGCGGCAGTCCCTGGTCGAGGCCGGACAGTCCCGGCGGCAGCTCGTTGAGGCCGGGCGGCATCTTCGACAGGTCGGGCATGCCACCGGGGAACGCGGGCAGTCCGCCGCGCACCTTCGGCGGTGTCGGACCCCGCCCCTTGCCCTTCTTCCCCTTCTTGCCCTTGCGCGACTTG
The DNA here is from genome assembly GCF_014203735.1 of Actinophytocola algeriensis. Lineage (GTDB taxonomy): Bacteria > Actinomycetota > Actinomycetes > Mycobacteriales > Pseudonocardiaceae > Actinophytocola > Actinophytocola algeriensis. Next base: position 511,746 of record NZ_JACHJQ010000007.1, read on the forward strand.
CTGCCGCCGCGGGCGGCGCCGGGGAAGCCGAACCGGCCCGCCATCTGCTGCATCATCTTGCGGGCCTCGTAGAAGCGGTTCACGAGGTCGTTGACCTCGCGGATCGCGACGCCGGAGCCGCGGGCGATGCGCGCCCGGCGGGACGCGTTGATGATCTTCGGGTCGCTGCGCTCCGCCGGGGTCATGCCGCGGATGATCGCCTGCAGGCGGTCGAGGTGCTTGTCGTCGACCTGTGCCAGCTGGTCCTTCATCTGACCGGCGCCGGGGAGCATGCCGAGCAGGTTCGCGATCGGGCCCATCTTGCGGACCGCGAGCATCTGCTCCAGGAAGTCCTCCAGCGTCAGCTCACCGGTGCCGATCTTGGCGGCGGCGGCCTCTGCCTGGTCCTTGTCGAACACCTGCTCGGCCTGCTCGATGAGGGTGAGGACATCACCCATGCCGAGGATGCGGGAGGCCATCCGGTCGGGGTGGAAGGCGTCGAAGTCCTCGAGCTTCTCACCGTTGGAGGCGAAGAGGATCGGCTGGCCGGTGACCTCGCGGACCGACAGGGCGGCACCACCTCGGGCGTCGCCGTCGAGCTTCGTGAGGACGACACCGGTGAAGCCGACGCCGTCGCGGAAGGCCTCCGCGGTGTTGACCGCGTCCTGACCGATCATCGCGTCGACCACGAACAGCACCTCGTCGGGCTGCGTGGCTTCGCGGATGTTCGCGGCCTGCCGCATCATCTCCTCGTCGACACCCAGCCGGCCCGCGGTGTCGATGATGACGATGTCGTGCTGTGCGCGCTTGGCCTCGTCGATCGAGCGGCGGGCCACGTCGACCGGGTCGCCGACGCCGTTGCCCGGCTCCGGCGCGTAGGTCGGGACACCGGCGCGCTCACCGACGACCTGCAGCTGGTTCACCGCGTTCGGGCGCTGGAGGTCGCAGGCGACGAGCAGCGGGGTGTGGCCCTGCGTGGTCAGCCACCTGGCGAGCTTGCCCGCGAGCGTGGTCTTACCGGAACCCTGCAGACCGGCGAGCATGATCACCGAGGGCGGGTTCTTCGCCAGGTTCAGCCTGCGGGTCTCGCCGCCGAGGATCTTGACCAGTTCCTCGTTGACGATCTTGACGACCTGCTGGGCCGGGTTCAGCGCACCGGAGACCTCCGCGCCCTTGGCGCGCTCCTTGACGGCCGCGATGAACGTCCGGACCACCGGTAGCGCGACGTCCGCCTCCAGCAACGCGATCCTGATCTCGCGCGCGGTGGCGTCGACGTCGGCCTCGGAAAGCCGGCCGCGGCCGCGGAGGTTCTGCAGGACCGACGTGAGCCGATCGGAGAGAGTGTCGAACACCCTGTCGAGGGTAGCCGGTTGGGTGATGCGGCCGCCGGGATGGGCCCGACCCCTCGACGGGCCCAACCCCGGCCTACCCAGTGCGCTCCCTCCCCGGTGCGCAGGAACAGCCTCTCCGTTCCGGCAGGCAGGGGGCAGCGCGATGTCCCCCTGCCGGGGTAGGGGTTACTACTCAACCGGTGGGTGAGCAGGCGTTCAGGACGGCTTTTTCGATGTCCCCGCGCCAGTCCTCCCCGGCGGTGTCCCCGTTGGCCCGGCTCGTCGAGGCCAGGCTGAAGCTCGCGATCGCCGTGCCACCGACCTGCATCGCCCGCGCCCACAGGACGTCGGCGCCGCAGCGTTCCAACGCCTCCGCGACGCCGTGCAGCAGGCCGAGGCGGTCGGCGGCGCGCAGTTCCAGGACCACGTCCTTCGACTCGGCGCCGCCGTCGGCCTCGTCGTCGAACCAGAGGACGCGGGCCTGTGGCGGGTCGTCCTGCTCGGCCGCGTAGTCGCGTTCCTTCGCCGCCAGCTTCTCCGCGAGTGGGAGTGACCCCGACACAGATCGGGTGAACTGTTCGCGCAGCAGGCCCGCGTCCGGCAGGGAGCCGAAACGCGGGGACACCGAGAACACGTCCACCGCCACGCCGGAGTGGGAGCGCAGCTCCGCCGCGTGGACCTTCAGCGAGTGCAGCGCCAGCACGCCGGCGGCGCGGGACAGCAGGCCAGGGCGGTCCGGGGCCACCAGCGTGATCGTGGCGTACGCCTGGTCCGCCGAGATCATGATGTCCGGCCTGCCGGACGCGGCGACCGTCTCCGCGAGCGCCTGCTGCTCGGGAGTGAGCGGAGCGGGCGGCTCGTGCCGCTCCCCCGCCATGCGCCGCCCGCACCGCGACACCAGGTCCGCGACCAGTGACGCCTTCCAGTCCGACCACACGCCGGGTCCGGTGGCGAGCGAGTCGACCTCGGCCAGCGCGTGGAGCAGCTCCAGCAGCACCGGGTCGCCGCCGAGGGCGTCGACGACGCGCTGCACGGTCGCCTCGTCCTCGATGTTGCGGCGGGTCGCCGTGTGCGGGAGCAACAGGTGGTGGCGGACCATCGCGGACAGCGTGGCGATGTCCCCGGCGGGCAGGCCGAGCCGCGCGCCCACCTGTTCGGCGAGCGCGGCGCCCACCACGGAGTGGTCCTGGTCGCGGCCCTTGCCGATGTCGTGCAGCACGCTGCCGATCAGCAGCAGGTCCGGCCGGGACACCCTGGTCACGAGCTTCGCGGCGTTGGCGGTGGCCTGGACGAGGTGCCGGTCCACGGTCCACACGTGCGCGGCGTCGCGGGGCGGCAGGTCGCGGACCGCGCCCCACTCGGGGAACAGCCGCGCCCACAGGCCGGTCCGGTCCAGCGCCTCGACGACGTCGATGAGCCCCTCACCGGCGCCCAGCAGCGACACCAGCTCCTGCCGCACCTCCTCGGGCCACGGCGCGCGTGGCTCCGGCGCGGACTCTCCCAGCCGGGCCAGCGCCCCCGGCGCGATCGGGCGGCCCGTGCGGGCGGCCGCCGCGGCGACCCGCAGCAGGAGCCCGGGGTCCTTGCCAGGGTCGACGTCACGGGCCAGTGTGACCTCGTCCCCGTGGAGCACGACCCCCTCCGACAGCGGTCGTCGCTGCGGCTGGCGGCGCAGCACGCCCAGCACCCTGCGTGCGTTCCGGGCGGGCTGCATCGCGCGGAACGCCACGTCCAGCGCGTACGCGACCGCGCGCCCCGCCCCCGACAGCGCTCTGGCCAGCGCGAACCGGTCACCGATGCCCAGCACGGCGGCGATCTCGTCACCATCCTGCGGCATGAGCACGTCGCGGGGCCTGCCAGCGATGCGCCGGAGTTCGGTACGGGTGTCCAGGAGCAGCCTGCGTGCCTGCGACACCTCGCCGGAGGGCCGGTCGACCAGCTGCGCGAGGGCGAGCGCGTCGAGCACCGCCAGGTCGCGCAGGCCGCCGCGGCCGTGTTTCAGATCGGGTTCGACCCAGTGCGCGACCTCGCCGCTGCGCTGCCACCTGGCACGCGCGGAGTCGACGATCTCGTCCACCCTGCGCCGCACACCGGTGCGCCACGCGTCCCGCGCGGACTCGGCGAGCCGCCGCGCCAGTTCGGCGTCGCCCGCGAGGTGACGGGCGTCCAGCAGGCCCATCGCGGTGCGCAGGTCGTCCGCGGCCACGTCGATCGCCTCCGGCACGGTCCGCACCGAGTGGTCGAGGCCGACGCCGGAGTTCCACAGCGGGTACCACAGCTGTTCGGCGACCTTCTCGATGCGGTCGTCCCGCCTGGAGTCGTGGACCAGGACCAGGTCGAGGTCCGAGTACGGCACCAGCTCGCGGCGCCCGAGCCCGCCGACGGCGACCAGCGCGATCCCGGTCGCGCCGGCCGCGTCCTGGCCGATGCCCGCCTGCGCGGCGTGCACGGTGAGCCAGAACTCGTGCAGATCGGTCAGGGCCTCCCGCAGGACGTCCGGACCGAGCCGGCCTGGCTGGTGCGGCGCGCCACGGCCCAACAGCCGGTCGCGCGCCTGCACCAGGTCGGCAGCAGTGGGGGCGGCCTTGGCCTCGCGGCCGGCCGCCCCCTCCCCCTGAGGTGCCATCAGAGCGCGTCTGTGCCGCGCTCCCCGGTGCGCACCCTGACCACGGTGTCCACCGGTGTGACCCAGACCTTGCCGTCGCCGATCTTGCCGGTCCGCGCGGCCTCGACCACGGCCTCCACCACCTTGTCCCCGAGCGCGTCGTCGACCAGGACCTCGACCCGCACCTTCGGCACGAAGTCGACCGAGTACTCGGCACCGCGGTAGACCTCGGTGTGGCCCTTCTGCCGGCCGTAGCCCTGCACCTCGCTGACGGTCATGCCCAGCACACCGACCTGCTCCAGTGCGGCCTTGACGTCATCGAGCGTGAACGGCTTGATGATCGCCGTCACCAGCTTCATGGTTCAGCCTTCCTTGCTCGCTTTTGCCGGGACCTTGTTACCGGACAACGCGTCCGCGGCCTTGGACATCGACGACGACCCGCTGCGCAGACCGGAGAACTCGTAGGCGCTCTCCGCGTGCTCCGCCTCGTCGATGCCGGTGACCTCCTCGTCGTCGGTCACGCGCCAGCCCATCGTGACCTTGATGACGAAGGCGATGATCGCGGTGACCACGAACGAGTAGGCGAGGACGGCGAACGCGCCGACCGCCTGCTTGCCCAGCTGCCCGACACCACCGCCGTAGAACAGGCCGCTGACACCGGTGTCGTTGACGTAGGTGGTCTGGAACATACCGATGGCGAGCGTGCCCCACAGGCCACCGACCAGGTGGACGCCGACCACGTCGAGCGAGTCGTCGAAGCCGAGCCGGTACTTGAGGCCGACCGCGAGTGCGCAGAACACACCGGCGAGGACACCGATGAGCAGCGCGCCCCAGGTGTCGACGAACGCGCAGGCCGGGGTGATCGCGACGAGACCGGCGACGACGCCGGACGCGGCGCCGAGGCTCGTGGCGTGCCCGTCCCGGATGCGCTCGATGAGCAGCCAGCCGAGGATCGCGGCCGCGGTGGCCGAGAAGGTGTTGATGAACGCGACACCCGCGAGGCCGTTGGCGGCCAGCGCGGAACCGGCGTTGAACCCGAACCAGCCGAACCACAGGATCGCCGCGCCGAGCATCACGAACGGCAGGTTGTGCGGCTTCATCGGCTCCCTCGGCCAGCCGCGCCGCTTGCCGACGATGATGGCGAGCGCGAGTGCCGCCGCACCGGCGTTGATGTGGACCGCGGTGCCACCGGCGAAGTCGAACGCCACGAGGTCGTTGGCGATCCAGCCGCCGACGTGACCGGAGTCGTTGCTGAAGTCGAACACCCAGTGCGCCACCGGGAAGTACACGATCGTGGCCCAGATGCCCGCGAACAGCAGCCACGCGCCGAACCGCACGCGGTCGGCGATCGCACCGGCGATGAGCGCGACCGTGATGACCGCGAACATCCCCTGGAACGCGACGAAGCCGGTGGTGGCGAGCGCGTCCTCGTTGCCGATCAGGCCGGAGAGGCCGATGTACTGGGTGACGTCGCCGAGGAGCCCGCCACCGATGTCGTCACCGAAGGTGAGCGAGTAACCGTAGATGACCCACAGGACACCCACGACGGCGATTGCTCCGAAGCACATCATCAGCATGTTGAGCACGCTCTTCGTGCGCACCATGCCGCCGTAGAAGAACGCCAGCCCCGGTGTCATCAAGAGCACCAGGGCGGCACTGGTGAGCAACCAGGCCGTGTTCCCTTCCACGCTTTCCTCCTCTGCCTTCGCGGCCATCGAACTTGGCGAGCAGCATTCAAAAGGCAGGTTTCGCAGGATCGCGTGCTGTGTTTCACAGCGGTGAACTGTCCGAGTGGTCGTGTTACGAGCACGTTTCCGGACCGGTCGCCACTACCCTCGCGGCATCACCGGTCTGCAACCCGTGCCCGCGGCGGCGGTCACCGATCCCGACTGGCTCGGCGCAGCGCTCACCGCGACGGCGAGCCGGTTCCGGCTGGCCGGGGCCGCGACGGCCGGGGTCCTGTGGTGGTACTCGGCGAGTTCCGTGTTGCTCGGACCGGTGGCCGAGTCGTACGTGCGGGGCGGCCGGACGGCGGATCCCGCGCTGGCCTCGATGACGCTGTACCTGCACCCGGACGGCCGAGTGCTCGACGCGCGTTCTTCGTCCACTGTGGACGCTTCGACGGCGCCGGCCCGCGTCGCCGACGTGGTCGCGACGTGCGTGGCCGCCGTGACGTCGGCGTCCGGTGCGGCGGAGCGGTCACTGTGGGCGATCGCGACCGACTCGCTGGCCAACCGCGTGCTGTGGGCGGGCGGCACCGCCGCCAACGCGGTCGCGCTGGCGGCGGACGAGCGGTTCCCCGTGCCGAGGTACGTGACGGTCGGCGGGCAGCGCGCGGTGCGGCGGGCGTCGTGCTGCCTCGTGTACGAGGCGCCGGGGCAGCAGAAGTGCGTCAGCTGCCCACGTCAGAGCCCCGACGATCGGTTGCGACGGTTGCGGGCGGCGTTCGGGGGTCAGGGGCTGTAGACCGGCAGCGCGCGTTCCCGGACCTGGAACGAGAAGCGGCGGCCGAGCGGGCCGACCTCGCCGTCCAGCGCGATCCTGCGGTGGCCGTCGAGCAGCACCACGTCCACCCGCGCCACCTCGGCGTGCCGGTACACGTGGCTGGTGCTCAGCGTGCCGGTGAGCGAGGCCAGCAGGAACCGGGCGCGGGAGTACGGCAGGTCGGCGCGCAGGTACCGCACGTCCAGCTTTCCGGTCGCGAGTGACGGGCGGCGGGCCGCGCCGAAGCCCTTCGGCTCGTACGGGCCGTTGCCGACGAACAGCATCCACACCAGTCGCTCGTGGCCGTTCAGCATGATCTTCATCGGCTTGGCGCGGCGCAGGGTGCGGGTGGTCGCGAGCAGCACGGCCGTCCACTTGGGCCAGCGGGCCTCGAGCTTTTCCCGCAGCCGTACGGTTTCCGGGTAGCCGCCGAGGCTCGCGGTGTTCACGTACACCACTCGTTCGGTCTCGTCGCCGCGGTACGACACGTCGACCTCGGCCACGTCGCAGACCACGACCGAACCCGCGCGGGACGCGGCCTGCGCCTCGTCGAGGTTCTGGATGCCCAGGTCCCTGGCGAAGTGGTCGAGCGTGCCCGCCGGGACCAGCACGAGCGGCAGCCCGTGCTCGACGGCGACCCCGGCAACGCACGCGACTGTGCCGTCGCCACCGACCGCACCGATGGCCCTGACCGGACCGCTGTCAGTGCCGTTCCCGACCTTCTTGGTCAGCTCGGCGAGCACGTCGGTGTCCGGGAGGATCTCGATGACGTCCGCACGCGGCCACGCCTTGCGGACCTCGTCGCCCGCGTCGCCGCTCGAGCCGGCACCCGGGTTCACCACGAGCACGAGACCTTCGCCGTCACCCAGTTCCTCGGCGGTCGCCCGGCGCTGCGGCCCTTCGGGCAGGTCCTTGCGGTGCGGCCACCAGTGGCGGGTCGCGTAGGCGGCGCCGACGCCGATGGCCGCGCCCGCGGCGACGTCCGTCGGCCAGTGCACCCCGGTGTGGACGCGGCTGTAGCCGACGGCCGCGGCGAGCGGCAGCGTGACGGCCGCGGCACCGCGGTGCTCCATGGCGGCGGCCGACGCGAACGCGAACGCCGACGCCGAGTGCCCGGACGGGAACGACGACGACGTCGGCCGTTTCGTCATGCGCCGGTAGACCGGTAACAGCTCGGCGGCCGGGCGGCGGCGCGGGAACAGGCGCTTGCCGACGGCGCTCGCGGCGAAGCTCGCGATCCCGATGGCGGCGACACCGCGCAGCCCCGCCCTGCGCGTCGCACCCTTCTTGCCGATCAGCAACGCCGCGATCGCGAACCAGAGCTTGCTGCGGTTCGCCGCGCGGCCGAGCAGTTGGAAGCCGCGGTCGGCCGGGGTATGGGGAAGGTCTCCGCTGCGCCGGACGAGTTCGGCGTCGAACCGACTCACCCGGCGGAATCGGCGCCTGAACAGTGTCCGCACGCCGCGTGAGTACCGCCGGGCACGCGACCCGAAACATCACTCAGTCGGTGACGAACCACTCCCCGTCGAGGTAGGACATGACGGCGTCGCCGAGGTCGGACGACGTGAACGTGACTGCCGCGCGGACCGCGGCGGCCGGGATCCGCACCGTCGTGCCGCCGCCGGCGACCTTGGCCGGGTCGACGGTCGCGTCCAGCAGCGCCGTGCGCTGCTCCGGGGAGAACATCGACAGCGCCACGGGCATGGTCTGCTCGCACGGGCCGAAGCCCTCGTCCTCGGCCCGCTTCGCGGCCGGGCCCGCGATCTCGCACATGGTCGCGACATCCGCGGCACCGACCGCGTGCAGGTACTGCTGGTACCGCGTGATGGCGCCCTCGGTCGTCGGACCGGCGGGCGCGGTCGTGGTCGTCGTCGGCGCCTGGCTGGTCGTCGTGCCCGTGGTCGGCAGCGGGGTCGGCGGCGGCACGTCGGAGGACGGGATGCCGTCGAACGCGATCGTGGTGGCGAGGCCCCAGTGGTCGGACTCGTGGCTGACGAACCGGACGGTGTCGGTGGTCCGGATGCCCCGCGCGAGGATGTAGTCGATCCGCTTGGTGCCCAGGAACTTGCGCTTCTCGTTGCTGGTGGGACCCTTGTCGCGGCCCACGTCCGCGTAGCCGTAGGTGTCCATGAACGCGCGGATCGCGTCGACGGTCTTCGGGCTCGGGTACGGCTGGCCGGGCACGAAGTCGATGGTCTGGTTGAAGTCGCCGGTCAGCACGCTCGGCACGGTGTCCGCCTCGGTGATCTCCTGGATCTTCAGCACGTCCCCGGCCCGCACCTCGTCGGCCACCTGGTCGGCGAGCGCGAGGTGGGTGTTGTAGACGGCCACCGTCCCGCCCGGGACCGTGAGCTCGGCGCCGACGAAGGAGCGGCCGACCGACGGCAGCATGATGCCCTGGTCCGGCGTCTTGCCGTCGTCCTTCTTCCCGTCGTCGGTCAGCGGTTTCTGCCTCGTGATGCCGTCGCCGATGCGGATGAGCTGCGCGTTGCCCGCGGGCACGTCGCGGTAGTCCGGCCGCGGGCCCGACTCGCCCTTCTGCCCCGTGTAGTAGGTCGCGTTGCCGGAGAACGAGAAGTTCAGCTCCCACGTGTCGCCGGTCTTCTCCTCGAGGATCGTGCGCAGCTCCCGGGAGGCGGGCAGCGCCATCTCCTGGAGGTTCGCGACGTCGCCGCGCTGGTTCAGGATGTCGTCGGCCAGCAGCTCGTAGTCCGAGGTCAGCGCGTCCGTGCCCGCCGCGTCGCCCGCGCCGTTCTTGTAGCCCATGGCGGCGTTGAGGTTCACGATCCGCACCTCGTCGTGTCCCGCCGTCGCGGTCGGCGTCGGCGTGGGTCGCGGGGTGGCGCTGTCGCACCCGGCGACCAGCGCGGCGGCGGCGATGACCAGAACCAGTTTCCTCGGCACGCGGCCCATCATCGGGGAACGGCGACCGCGATGTCACCGGAACGCGCCCGCCTGTGCGCCCGCTGTGCGGGTCAGTGCGCCGACGGGATCTCGGTGAACGGGCGCGTCGCCACGAGCCCGGCCGCCTCCTCCTGGGACAGGCCCGCCTCCACCAGTGCCGCCTCCGCCTGGTTCTCCGGCAGGGTGTTGAGCCACCGGCACACCAGGTCGTTCTGCCCCGCCTCGGTCAGCGCGCCGTGCAGGCGCAGCCGCGCCATGCCGCCGTCGGGGTAGACGTCCATGCGGACGTGGGTCACGGCGGGGCCGGCCAGGCGGAAGCGGTGCCGGGTGTCGGGCTGCAGACGGGTTCTCGGCAGCAGCTCGAACCACTCGTCACCCACGCGGCCCGCGAGCGAGGCCCAGCCCGGTGCGTTTCCCTTGAAATGGCTGGTGTCCAGCTCGGCCATGCGCACGGCGCCCTCGGCCGCGAGCGCGACCGACACCCAGTCGTTGTCCTCGTCGCGGCGGCGTGCTGTCTCCCAGCCATCCCCCATCACCTGCGCGAACCCGGGCGAGATCAGGTTCGCGGGCGAGGAGTAGAACATGTTGCTGCAGCCGTCGACCGCCGCGCCGTGCTCCAGTGCCGCGAGGTCCAGCGACGCCAGGTCGAGGAACCTCGGGTCGGCCACCGGCGTGCCGTGCACGCGCAGCCGCGCGACGCCGCCGTCCGGGTCGATGGTCAGCCGCACGTGCGTGAACCGGTGCGGGTCGTCGACATCGAACGGGTTCTTCGTGTTGCCCAGCAAGGGAGAACGCGGCACCAGCGGCCGCCAGTCCGCGCCGGCCAGTTCGGCGGGTGACGGGTAGCCGTCCACCGACGCGCCCTCGACCCAGCAGAACGGCGGGTAGTTGCCGGTGAAGTAGGCCGTGTCCACGACGACCCCCCGGACCACGCCGGGCAGCCCGAGCCGGACCACCGCGCTGTCGGTGCCCGGCTCGCGACGCCGCCGCGTCTCCCAGCCGTCGTAGATCTGTCCCTTGTGGCCGAACGTGGCGGGCTGGAAACCCGGTTCCTGCGGGCGGATCAGGTTCTCCCGCTCGGCGAACAGCTCGTCGTTCGCCCACAGCACGCTGCCACCCACCCGTCGGGAGGCGAGATCCGGCATGCCCGTGAAGTCCATCAGCGCTCCAGCAGTTTTCCGTGCGGGGCCGCACCCGTCACCTCACGGCCGCGCAGCCACGTGCGGCGCACGACCCCGGTGAGCGTGCGGCCGTGGTAGGCCGAGACCGCGTTGCGGTGGAACAGTTCCTCGGCGTCCACGGTGAACTCCCCGTCCGGGGCGAACACGCACAGGTCCGCGTCGCGGCCGACCTCGATGGCGCCCTTGCCGGTCAGCCCGGCGAGTTCCGCGGGTGCCCACGACATCCACCGCACGAGTTCGGTCAGTGGCACACCGCGCCGCCGCGCCGCCGTCCACATGGCGGGCAGGCCCAGCTGCAGCCCGGCGATGCCGCCCCACGCCTCACCGAAGTCGCCGGTGTCGAAGCGTTTCAGGTCCGCGGTGCACGGCGAGTGGTCGCTCACCACGCAGTCGATGACGCGGTCGGCGAGCCCCTGCCACAGCGCGTCCTGGTTGGCGGAGTCGCGGATCGGCGGGCAGCACTTGAACTGCGTGGCGCCGTCCGCGATCTCCTCCGCGCTCAGCGTCAGGTAGTGCGGGCAGGTCTCCACGGTGATCGCCACCCCGTCGCGGCGGGCGGCCGCGAGCATCGGCAGCGCGTCCGCCGACGACAGGTGCAGCACGTGCACCCGCGCGCCGGTGCGCCGGGCGAGGTCGATGAGCGTCGCGATCGCGCGGTGCTCGGCCTCCTTCGGGCGGGACGCGAGGAAGTCGCGGTACGCGCGGCCGTGCGGGCCGGGCGCGTGCTCGATGAGGTCCGGGTCCTCCGCGTGGACGATCAGCAGCGCGTCGACCCGGGCGAGGACCGCCATCACGGCGGCCAGTTCGCCCGTGGACAGGTGCCCGAACTCGTCCACACCGGAGTGCAGCAGGAAGCACTTGAAGCCGAACACGCCCGCCTCGTGCAGCGCGGGCAGCTGCTCCAGGTTGCCGGGCACCGCACCGCCCCAGAACCCCACGTCCACGTGGGTCTGGCCGAACGCGGTGGTGCGCTTGACACCCAGGGCCGCGACGTCGGTCGTCGGCGGCACGCTGTTGAGCGGCATGTCGACGATCGTGGTGACCCCGCCCGCCGCCGCCGCGCGGGTGGCGGTCGCGAAGCCCTCCCACTCGGTGCGGCCGGGGTCGTTGACATGCACGTGGGTGTCGACCAGACCCGGCAGCAGCACCTCGTCGTCGGCGAGGTCGACGAACGCGGGCCCGTCGAGCTCGGTTCCGACCGCGACGATCACGCCGTCGGCGATGCCCACCGCGCCGGGGTGCTCGCCTGCCGGGGTGATCATCCGGCGGGCGCGGATGACGAGCTCCGGTTGTGTCACAAGGTGTCCCTGCGGGCCAGCCTGCCCAGTTCCACTTCGGACAACCCGCACAGCTCCTCGACCTCCGCCGGGGACAGCGCCCCGCAGTCCAGCGCCCGACGCATCGACATGGCGAGCGCTTGCGCCGTGGCGGGTTCGTCCAGCACACCCGCGTCGGCCTTCTGCACGTAGGCGCGCAAACGTTTGGCGTCCGCGGCGGCATTACCGAGGTAGAACGTGTAGTTGGCGGCGTAGCGGGTGACGAGCTGCGCGGGGTGCATGTCCCAGCCCTGGTAGAAACCGTGGGTCAGCGACCGCAGCGTGAGCCCGAAATGCGTGCGCCATGCCGCGTGCACGGCATCCCGGTCGCCCACCGGCAGGACGTTCGACGAGCCGTCCGACAGGCGCACTCCGGTGCCGGCGGCGCTGACCTGCATGACGTGCCGGGCGAAGTCGCACGCCGCGTGCGCGAGGTGCTGCTCCGCGGCGGACAACCCGCATGCGGCGGTGTAGTCGTAGGTGCCGAAGTGCAGACCCGACACCCGGCCCTTGCCCGCGCTGATGAACCCCGGGATCGCGAACCGGCCCGTCGCGTCCACTATGGACTGGGTGGTCTCGATCTGGATCTCGAACCGCAACCGGCCTCGTTCGAGGTCCAGCCGGTCCTCCAGCACCTCGAGCAGCTCGACCAGCGCGGACACCTGCTCGACCGAGGTGACCTTCGGGAACGTCAGCACGAGCCCGGCGGGGAACTCGGCCAGCTGCGACAGGAACAGGTCGAGCGTGCGGGCGCCGCGCTCGAACAGCTCGAACGACTTGAACCGGATGCCGACCCACGGCACGTCGAGCGTGGCGGCCAGGCCCGCGCACCGGACGGCGTCGTCGTCCTCGTCGGCGCGCAGGCCGTAGCCGTCCTCGAAGTCGATGCGCAGGTCCTCGACGGGCTCACCGGTGAGCTTCGCGACGACCTTCTCGTGCACGGGTTCGGCCAGCTCCGGCGGCAGCCCGAGCACCTCGGCGAACGCACGCGGGCCGGGCGCGTGCTCCTCCAGCGCCTCGATGGCGGCCGCACCCCACTGGGCAGGCAGGTCGTCGGTGACCTTGTCCGCGGGCACGTAGCACGTGTGCACGGGCTGCCTGCCGCCCGCGTCACCGGGGTACCGCGCCGCCCGCTCGGCGTCCACACCGGACATCCGGCGGGCGAACCCGGCCAGCAGCGACCCGTCCAGGGACGTGCGCACCTCAGATCCGCTCGTAGGCGGGCAGCGTCAGGAAGTCGGGGAAGTCGTCGGCCAGAGCGACCTGCTCGAACAGCTCGACCGCGGGCGCGAGGTGCTCGGCGGGCACCACGTCCGTGAGCGACTGGCGCACGTCGGCCAGCAGTTCGCGCACCAGGTCGGCGGTGACGGTGGCACCGGTATCGAGCGTGACCTCGTTGCGCACCCACTGCCAGACCTGCGAACGGGAGATCTCGGCCGTGGCCGCGTCCTCCATGAGGTTGTGGATCGCGGCCGCGCCGTTGCCGCCCAGCCAGGACGCGAGGTAGCGGACGCCGACGTCGACCGCGGCCCGCAGGCCCGCCGCGGTGGTGTTGCCGGGCGTGGACCTGACGTCCAGCAGCTGCTCCGCGGTCACGGAGACGTCCTCGCGGAGCTTGCCCAGCTGGTTCGGGTTGTCGCCGAGGACGTTCGTGAACTCCTCGTCGCAGATCGGCACAAGGTCCGGGTGTGCGACCCAGGAGCCGTCGAAGCCGTCACCAGCCTCGCGGCTCTTGTCGTCGTGCACCTTGGCCAGGGCTTTCTCGGTGACCTCGGGATCGCGGCGGTTGGGGATGAACGCGGCCATGCCGCCCATCGCGAACGCGCCGCGTTTGTGGCAGGTGCGGACCAGCAGCTCGGTGTAGGCACGCATGAACGGGGCGGTCATGGTGACGTCGTTGCGGTCGGGGAGCACGAAGTCGGTGCCCGCGTCCCGGAAGTACTTGATGATGCTGAACAGGTAGTCCCAGCGGCCCGCGTTGAGGCCGGACATGTGGTCGCGCAGTTCGTAGAGGATCTCCTCCATCTCGAACGCCGCCGGGATGGTCTCGATCAGGACTGTCGCGCGGGTGGTGCCGTGCGGGATGTCCCTGGCTTCCTGCGCGTAGGTGAAGACGTCGTTCCAGAGGCGGGCCTCCAGGTGCGACTCCATCTTCGGGAGGTAGAAATACGGGCCGCTGCCCCGGTTCAGCAGTTCTCGCGCGTTGTGGAAGAAGTAGAGGCCGAAGTCGACCAGCGCGCCCACCGCCCGCTTGCCGTTGATCTCCAGGTGGCGCTCGTCCAGGTGCCAGCCTCGGGGGCGCATCACGATGACCGCGTGCTTGTCGCCCTTGAGCGCGTAGCTCTTGCCCTCCGGGGAGGTGAAGGCGATGGTCTTGCGGACCGCGTCGGCCAGGTTGACCTGGCCGCCCACGACGTTCTCCCAGTGGGGGGTGTTGGCGTCCTCCAGGTCGGCCAGCCAGACCTTGGCGCCGGAGTTGAGGGCGTTGATCGCCATCTTGCGCTCGGTGGGACCGGTGATCTCGACGCGGCGGTCCCTGAGGTCCGCCGGGGCTCCCGCCACCTGCCAGTCGGACTCGCGCACCTCGCGGGTCGACTCCAGGAAGTCGAGGCGGCCCGTGCGGGACGCCTCGTCGCGCCGGGCGCCACGGGCCGCGAGCAGCTCGTCCCGCCTGCTCGCGAACCGCTCGTGGAGTTCGCCGAGGAACGCCAGCGCGTCGGGGGTGAGGATCTCCTCGCTTCGCTCGACTGGACCGCCGAGTACCTGGATGTCGACCATGGCTACACCCTAGGTTCCCCCGAGCCCGTCGCGCACGACCTCGTCGATGCCGTGAAAGGCGCGTTACCGGCGTTCAACGACACCAACGCGTCTTTCACGGCACTCCATCAGCCGTCAACGCGCCTAATGGGTGGTGAGTCGGTCATCGGGCAGACTTGGGTCTGGCCGCCAGTGGGTGAGCACTTGTTGCGCCTGGACGTGGAGTGCTAGTGAA
>NZ_JACHJQ010000008.1:0-331692 GCF_014203735.1 Actinophytocola algeriensis
GCACCGGCCACGTGAGACATCACACCTAGAACAGTGCCCAGTCGCGTCGCGACGCTCCCGTACGCAGGGTCTGGACTCTCTTCTCAACCTCGGCCACGGCGCGCGAATCTGTCCCCGCGTTCTGAGACAGCCACGTGACCCATCAGCTCGCGAACCCTCCGCAGAACCGAGTAGGCCGCGGACTCTATCTGGTCTTTGATGCCGGAGTCCCGGTAGACGGTGCAGTCGTTGCGGTTGCCTGGTTGCGGGTCGCCGGTGGCGATCACCAGGCGGGTGTCGGCGTCGATCGCGATCTGCACGTTGGTGGAGTAGCGGTAGTTCTTCGACGGTGCCGCCAGGCGGTGGTCGCGGGTCGGGACGAGGGTGCCGTCCACGATCGCCACCGAGTCGACGCGGCGTTTACGCACTGGTGCCAGTGTCAGCAGCGGCTGACCTTGTCGATCACCCGATGCGCCGCGGAGTGCGACACCCCGAACAGTGCTCCGATCTGCCGCATGGTCAGGTTCGTCCGCCAGTACACCGCGACCAGCAGGACGCGGTCAGCCAGCGGCAACGCCCACTGCCGGCCCGGACGACCGTCCGCGATCTCATCCCCGCCGCGTTGGGCCACCACCCGGACCAGCTTGCGGAACTGGCCTGGTTCCAGCCCGGTGAACGGGGCAATCCACTCCGGCCTCGACGCTGTGATCACCCGCACCACAACAACATGATCAACTATCGACTGAGCACGCCGACACCGGGGTTACGAGACATCGCTGAGCGACGCCGGCGAACTCGGCCCCTTCGAACTCCGTGTCGCCGGTGAACTGGGCTTTGACGAGTACGGCGTTGTGCACGCGGCATCCGTTCAGGTCATCGAGGTGGCTGGTGTTCCTGCCAGCTGGTCAGGGGGATGGTGAGGGAGACCGTGTACTGATCGGGGTCGGCGGGGCCCGCGGAGACCAGGCCGCCGACCGCGCGCGCGTTCGCGCATGCCGATCAGCCCGTACCCTCCCGATCCCGCCGGGCCGGGGCGGGCTCCGGTGTTCACCACGCGGGCGGAGAAGGTGTCCTCGGCGTAGGTCAGGGTGATCGTGACGACCCGGGTTACGGGTCGTACACGACGATCCAGTCGAGCACCTGGTCGATCCGGCGCAACACTTCGGTGTCGAGCCTGACGCCGACGGCCTCGATGTTCTCGCTCAGCTGCTCAGGACGGGACGCGCCGACGATGGCCGCCGCGACGTGTGGGTTCCGCAGCACCCAGGCGATGGCCAACTGCGCAAGGGAAAGCCCGACATCGGCGGCGATCGGCTTGAGCCGCTGCACTCGTTCGAGGACTTCCTCCCGCAGGAACCGGGCCAGTACGTCCTTGCCCTCCGCGCCGGCGGCCCGAGAGCCGGTCGGCAGTGGCCGACCTGGTAGGTACTTGCCGGTCAGCAGACCTTGACCGAGCGGCGCCCAGGCGATCTGGCCCATGCCCTCCCGCTCTGCGGCCGGGATCACCTCGGCTTCGACAACGCGCCAGAACATCGAGTACTGCGGCTGGTTGGAGATCAGCGGAACCCCGAGCTCCCTCGCCAACGCGGCGCCGCGTCGGATCTGGTCGGCATTCCATTCCGAGACCCCGAGGTAGCGCACCTTGCCCGCACGGACCAGGTCGGCGAACGCGACCATCGTCTCCTCGAGCGGCACGGTCTGGTCGTACCGGTGAGCCTGGTACACGTCGATGTAGTCGGTTCGCAGCCGTTCGAGCGAGGCGTGCGCCGACTCGACCACGTGCTTGCGCCCCAAGCCCTGGTCATTGGGGCCGGGCCCGGTCGGCCAGTACAGCTTCGTGAGGATCTCGAGACTTTCCCTGCGCTGTCCGGCGAGTGTCCGCCCGAGCGTTGCCTCGGCCCGCGTGTGCGCGTACACGTCAGCGGTGTCGAACGTCGTGACACCCGCGTCGAGCGCAGCATGCAGGCAGGCCCGCACCTGCTCGTCGTCCACAGTGGAGCCGTGCCAGTTGCCGTACGCGATCGCACTGACGGTCAGACCGCTCCGGCCGAGCCGACGAAATTCCATGGCATTCAGGAACGGAGCACCTGCCCTGTGTTCCCGTCCTCCTCATCCTCGGCGCCGCCCCCGTTGCGCCACCGCGCTGGAGGTTCAGCATGAGACCGACCGCGACCGAGGTCAAGCCGGAGCAGCTGGAGCTGCTCGGTCTGGGGGCGCCCGAACCCCGGAGCCACCTCCGCAGGACTTCGCGATCGGGCTGCCGCGAACCGACCTCGCCGAGTGGGACCGGGTGCCCGGCGAGAGACGGCAGTGGTGAAGCCGAACGGCGCACCGAAGACGGCAACGTTCTCAGTGAGAGTCGTGAGATATCGCGATGAGTGGTGTCCGAGGGGGGATTAGAACACCTGTTCGAGGGCAATCTCCCGGATTCCGGGAGGTTTCTCATGCTTCCATGGTACCAGCGAGGCGCCGCCGGCCGCGACTTCAAGCCGCCCTGTGTCGAGGCGACGGATGGGTGGGGGCTGGCCCGCTGTGTCGGTGTGTCCGGCGTAGGCGCGGGCGACTCCGTATCCGAAGTGTCGTTCGACCCAGGTGAGGTGGTGTGGCGCAGCCAGTGGGTGCAGATGTCCTGTGCGGCGACCCGCAGAAGTCGTTCGCCGGGGCATTTCCAGAGGTGGTCGTAGCGGCGGCTTGTGAGCGGACGCCCGTCGCGGTAACGCAGCAGCGGGTCGGTGGGAGAATGGCGCCGCGGGCTGCGGCGTGGTCGACAGCCGCGCGTCTCTGCGACTGCCAGCCGGCACGCGACACACTGAACACCACCGCCGCCGACTTCGTCTTCACCGTGTCGGGCAGCCTGTACCGGGACGTGTTCAGCGAACGTGGACTGACTCCTCCCGCCGAGTCCTTCACCCGCCACGAGGTGCGCATTCCGGAGAAGAAGTTCAGCGCGGTCGCGTGGATCTCGGGTGTGTCAAACGAGCGGTGTAACTCTGGTTGAAGGGGGACTACTTGCGTCCGGCGGCCAGGCGGCGTCGAAGGTGATCTCGAACGCGTTCAGGGCGGGTTTCCAGCGCATGGTCCAGCGTTTGCGGCCTGCTCCGGTGGGGTCGAGGCTCATGATGGCCGGCCATGTAGACGCATTTGAGCGCGGCTTGCTCGTCGGGGAAGTGCCCACGAGCTTTCACCGCCCGTCGGATGCGGGCGTTCACGGACTCGATCGCGTTGGTGGAGCAGATGACGCGCCGGATCTCGGGGTCGAACGCGAGGAAGGGCACGAACTCGGCCCAGGCCTGGTTCCAGAGCCGGACGATAGCCGGGTAACGGGTGCCCCAAGCCTCGGCGAACTCGTCGAAGCGCTCACGCGCGGCGGCTTCGGTCGGGGCGGTGTAGACGAGTTTGAGGGCCTTGGCGATGGCGTCTCAGTGCTGGCGGCTGGCATAGCGGAAGCTGTTGCGGAGCAGGTGAACGATGCAGGTCTGGGTGATCGTGGCCGGCCAGACGGTGGTGATCGCGTCCGGCAGTCCGGCTAGCCCGTCGCAGACCACCATCAGCACATCGGCGACGCCGCGGTTCTTGAGCTCGGTGAGGACATGCAGCCAATACTTGGCGCCCTCGCCACCATCACCGGCCCAGAGTCCGAGGATGTCTCGGCGGCCTTCGCAGGTCGCCGCCAGCGCGACATAGATGGGCCTGTTGGCGACCTGGCCGTCGCGGATCTTTACGTGGATCGCGTCCACAAAGATCACCGAATACACCGTGTCGAGGGGTCGGTTCTGCCACTCGGCCATGCTCTCGACCACTTTATCGGTGATCGTGGAGATGGTCTGCCGGGACACTTCGGCGCCATAGACCTCAGCCAGGTGCGCGGAGATCTCGCCGGTCGTCAACCCTTTGGCCGCCAGCGAGATCACCATCTCGTCCACACCGGTGAGACGCTTCTGCCGCTTGGCGACGATCTTGGGTTCGAAGCTGGCATCCCGATCGCGGGGCACGTCGACCCGCACAGGGCCGATGTCGGTGAGCACAGTCTTCGCCCAGGTCCCGTTGCGGGAGTTGCCCGTCCCACGGCCAGCCGGGTCGTGTTGTCATAACCGAGGTGGTCAGTGATCTCGCCGTCCAGCGCGGACTCCAGCAGCCGTTTGGTCAACTGCTGGAGCACACCGCCCTCACCGGTCAGCTTTAACCCACCGGCCTTCGCACGGCTCACCAGCTGCTCAACAAGCTGCTCATCCAGACCGTCTAGACCAGCCTCGGGACTGCCCAGGGTTTGGTTGACATCTGAGATGTGAGGGGTGTGGCGGAGCCAGTGAGTGGAGATGCCCTGGGCGGCGACCCAGGGGAGTCGTTCGCCGAGGCGTTTCCACAGGTGGTCGTACCGTCGGCTGGTGAGTGGGTGTCCGTCGCGGTAGCGGAGCAGGGGATAGGCGTGGTCGACCTGAGCGGCGTAGGTGCCGAAGCTGGCGGACATGAAGTCGGGTGGTCGGGTTGGGGATAGGGGTCGAGGTATTTCGTGCGGAGTGTGTGGCCGTCGGGCATTCGCGGTCGAGTTGCTGTGTGGCGAGGCATGTGAAGTAGTCCGTGCTCCTGAGGTGTAGGCGGGCCCCTGGTGACTCATCGATTCCGTTGCGGTCGATCGACAGACCCGTGACCGCGTACGACGGCCCGTTCCAGTGGGCCTGCAGGCACGTCACAAGAAGGCTTCCGGACCGTCCTGCGGGACCGCGTCGGGGTGTTCCAACATCGGTGTCGTTTCGGGCACGCCTTCCACCCACGTCTCCGGCCGTGCCAGGGCATGAGCACTCAGCCACGTCACGACCTCGGCGTGCGGCCACTGGCGGCGAGGGCGCTGGCGGTCTCGGCCAACCGCATCGCATAGCCGTATTCGTTGTCGTACCACGCGGCGACCGACAGCAGCTCACCGTCCTGTGTCTGTGTCAGTGGGAGGTCCACGATGGAGGAGCGTTGCTCGCCGATGATGCGCGCTGACGTCCACTCATCCTCGAGCACACCGAGGATCGAGGACAGTGGCCCTCCCTCGGATGCCGCCCGGAACGCGTCGTTCACCTCGGCCACGGAGACCGGGCGGCTGGGAACGATGTTGAGCTCGACGATGCTGCCGGTGCGAACGGGGACGCGGTAGGCCTTTCCGGTGATCCTGAGGTCGGGCCAGACGAAGCGGAGTGCCTTGGAGGCGCCGGAGGGTGAGGGGATGATGTTCTCCGCCGCGGACCAGGAATCGCGGCGGTCGCGCATCGGTTGGTCGGTCAGCGACTGCGTGTTGGTGTAGGCGTGCACGGTCGAGAACAGCCCCACGTCGATGCCCGCCAGGTCGCGGAGCACCTTGACCACCGGTGCCAGCGCGTTGGTGGTGCAGCTGGCCATGCTCACGATCCGGTGCCGGTCCGAGTCGAACGAGTCGAGGTTGATGCCGGGCAGCAGGACCGCGTCACAGTCGTCGAGGGACTTGCTCGGCGCACTGACCAGGACACGTTTCGCGCCCCGCTCGAGGTGCTGTTCGGCGACGGCGCGGGTGACCGCGCGACCGGTGCAGTCCACCACCAGGTCGATTCCGAGCTCACCCCAGTCCGGCACCGACTCGCTCGAGTTCCGGTAAGCGATCGGCTCGCCGGCCACGACGATGCTGTCGTCCTTCACCTCGACGGGCCGCCAGCGACCGTAGTTGGTGTCGACTTCGAGCAGCGGGGCCAGGCGTTCCACCGGCACGATGTCGCAGATGACCTGGGGACGGATCAGCCCACTCGACAGACTCGCCCGCAGCACCGACCGGCCGATTCGACCGAAACCGTAAATCGCTGTATTCGACAACCGATTCTCTCCCAAAGTGTTGTCATTCACACTACGAACCTGTTCGGTGTCCGCGTCTTCTCCGCAACCTCGCGAACAACGTCCATCAGCAACGGCGCGACCGCCCCTACGGAGAAGTTCCGCACGGCGATCTCCCGGTTGTGGTCGAGGAGCCGGTGGTCCGGCCGAGCCAGCCACGCTCGTAGCTCTCCCACCTCACTCGTCCGGAACCAGCGCAGTCCTCGGGCGGCGAACTCGGCGGCGACGGGGTAGTCCCCGCCGATCAACGGTTTCCGCCACAGCGCGGCCTCGACGAGTGGATTCCCGAACCCCTCGATGGAGGACGGGTACACGATCACGTCGGCGGCCGCGTAGGCCTCCGCCATGGTGAGCCGGCCGAGCCCATGCCGCACCCTGGTCGACGCCGAAGCCAGCACGCGCCGGAGCCGGCCGTCGTAACCGTCCTCCGCCGGGCCGGCCAACCAGTACACACCGCCGAGCTCCTCGGCGATCCGGACCGCCGTCGGCACCTCCTTGCGCGGGATCGCTCTCGTCGGGTGCAACACCAGCAGGTCCGCGTCGTCGAGGCCAAGCTGACGCCGGGCACCGTGCCGGTCGCCGGCCACCGGGTCGGGCTCGAAGAGGTTCGGCACCACGGCGGCACGGATGCCGTGTTCGGCGAAGGCGGCCATCGCTCGGTGACTGTTGACGACGTGGCACCAGCGGTCGTCGTCCGGTGGGAACCCCGGCGGCACCGGCCTGGGGCGGTCCCACGGTATGTCGTGGTGGTGAACGATCACAGCGCGACCGGCGAGGGTGCCGACCAGGTACGGCAGCGCGGGCAGGTCGAGCGGGAGGGTCAGGATGTTGTGCACGATGACCAGGTCGGCGCCGTCGAGGAGCACTTCCCAGCGGCGCGGTGTTCCCGGGTCGGCCGGGCGGGGCCCCAGCAGGTCGATCCGGACGTCGGGCGTGCCGGTCGCCGCGACGACGACCACGTCCATCGCGTGGTCGCGCAACACGGCAGCCCACTTGGCGACCTCGACGGAGACCCCGTCCGGTCCACCGGCGGACCGGGCGACCAGCAGTACGCGTTCCGTCATCGTGTCGCCCCGCTCGTCGTGACCGTGATCATCGGGGGTCGCTCGGCCGCGGCGACGTTCGCCCGCGTCGGCAGGAACACCTCGCCGTCCCTGGCGAACTGCACCAACTCGGCGGGCAGTGCACCGTGCAGCGTCAACCGCCCGTCCTGCGCCGCCCGCGCCAACGCGACCTGGACGATCTCGCCGGCCATGCGGCCGAGCCGGCCGATGCCGCTGTTGCGGTGCTTGCGCTCCACGAGGTCGACCTGGGCCAGCCCGTCCAGGCCGACAGCGCGCAGCGCGTCGACGAGCAGACCCAGCTCGACGCCGTAACCCGTCGAGAAGGGCAGGCGTTCCAGCACCGAGCGGCGCACCGCGTACTCGCCGGCGAGCGGCTGCACGAACCCGGCCAGCTCCGGCCAGAACACGTTGATCAACGGGCGGACGAGGATCTCCGTCACCCGGCCGCCGCCGTGTGGTTCCGTCGATCCGCCGGTCCGAAGTGGACGATTGTAGGCGGCCTTCACGAACTGTACCTTTGGGTCCCGCAGCAGCGGCCCGACCAACCCGGTGACGAAGGCAGGATCGAAGTCGTACAGATCGCTGTCGACGAACACGACGATGTCGCCCGTGGTTGCCGCGACGGAGCGCCACAGCACCTCACCCTTGCCCGGCAGGGGATCGAACCCGGGCAGCACCTCCTCGCGGTGAACCACCCTGGCCCCGGCCGCCCGCGCGACGGCGGCGGTGTCGTCGGTGGAGCCGGAGTCCATCACCACGAGTTCGTCCACCAGGCCGTGCCGGTCGACGAGCTGGTCGCGGATCACCCGGACCAGCGTGCCGACGGTCGCCTGTTCGTCGAGCGCGGGCAACACCACGCTGATCCGCGTGCTTCCCTTCGCCGCCACCAACGTCGGCAGCGGCCAGTCCCGTACGGACGAGGTTCTCCTGCGCAGCCAGGCCAGGATCTCCTGACGCACCGGAGGCTCGACGTCGAGTTCCACGGCGGTCATCCGTGCCCTTCCTTCGCCGGCTCGGGAGTCGTCGACTCCGTGGGGCGGATGACCGTCAGCAGCGTCACGGCCAGCGCCGCCGCGATCGCGAGGACTGTCCAGTTGATCGCGTGCCAACCGAACACGACGAACACGACGCTGGCGCTGAGCGCCGCGAGCACGCCTGTCGCCGCGCCCACCCCCTCCGCCACGGCTTGGACCCGGCCACCGCGGCCGGGGGGATAGCAGCGGACGATGAGGGTCGTGCCGGCGAGGTACAGGAAGTTCCACCCGACACCGTTGAGCGCCAGGGCGAGCAGGAAGTTGACGAACTCCGTCCCCAGCACGCCGCTGACGGCGCCGGCGGCGATGAGCCCGGCACCGATCGCTCCGGTCCGGCCGGGTCCGAGCCGGGCCAGCACCCGGCCGCTGAAGATCGCCGGCGCGAACATGCCGACCAGATGCCACTGGATGGTCGCCGCAATGGAGTGCTCGGTGTGCCCGGCGTGGTGCCCGCCGAGCGGTCCGACCGCCATGACGATCGTCATGAGCGCACCGGCCGCGAGCAGCGACAGCAGCCCGACGATGAACTCCGGGGTTCGGCGGACCTCGGACAGCGGGATCGGCGGCTGTCGTTCGGTCTTCTCCTCCGGCCGTACCCGGCCGGCCCGCAACAGCAGCATCAGCGGGATGTTCGTCAGCGCGAACAGGCCGACCATCAGATACGGCCCCACGTACCGGTCGCCGAGCAGGTCCGTGCTCCAGGTGGCGACGAACGGTCCGGCGAACGCGGAGACCAGGCCGCCGTACAGCACGAAGGCGAGTGCGCGTTCCCGCCCTCCGGCGGACGCCCGGTCCGCGGCCATGTACCTGATGTAGCCGCCGGTCGACCGGTACGCGCCGACGAGCCCGGTGCCGAGGCACAGCAACCAGAACGAGTTCGTCGACACGGCCGCCATCGACAGCAGCGCTCCGACGATCGCGGTGCAGGCGCCGGTGATCATGACGGCCACGTACCCGATCCGCGCCGCGGCGAGCCCGGTACCGACCGAGCACAGCGCGCCGACGATGGAGATCGTGGCCAGCGGGACCGTGGCCATCGCCGGGGTCGGGGCCAGCTCGAGTCCCACAATTCCGGTGAGCGTCAGGTCGATGCTCACGCCGGCGAAGTAGAACGCCTGGCACACGGTCAGGATCCACGTGGACCGGCCGACGCTCGTGCGCGCCGCCGTCCGCTGTTCAGGAGCCAACGGTCGCCGTCTCCTGCTCGGGCCGCATCGCGGTGTCGCGCCCACTCGCGTTCGCCGCGACGAACTGCTCTCGCCGGGCGCCCACCCACTGCCGCGAGACGTCGATGCCGTCGAGCGTGCCCCGCAGCCGCGGCGCGACCTGTCGCGCGAACAGCTCCAGGCTGCGTGCCCTGGCTTCGGCCGGTGCCCAGTCCTGGTAGGAGATCAGCAGGCAACCGAACCCGCCGACGCGGCCTGCCAGCTCGGTGATCGCGCGGACGCAGTCCTCCGGCGAGCCGATGATCAACCCTCCCTCCGCGACCGTGTAGTCGAACGCCTTGTCCTGGGCGACTTCGGAGCTGGGGATCGGCACGCCGAGCGTCCGGTTGTAGAGATCGGTGCGCTGGTGGCGCCAGCCCTCGAGCAACTCGGCCTTCGCCTGCTCCACCGAGTCGCTCACGTGGACCGGTACGACCAACCGCCAGTCGCTCCGGTCGACGGGATGGTCCGCGGCTTCCACAAGGTGTTCCCACTGGCTCGGCAGGCGCTCGGCACCGATGGACTGGCCCGCGCGCACCGCGCCCCACGGCGGCGCGACGTGGGACATCGCGTTGATGCCGAGCCTGCCGGCGAGCCGCATACCGAACGGTGTCGCGGCGCTGGCGACGACGACCTCCACCGGATCCCGGAACGGCCGCAGCTGCAACCGGGCGTCGTGCAGCGAGTACCAGTCGGTCGTGGCGGTGACCTCCTCGCCGCGCAGGAGCCGGCAGATCACCTCCACCGCCTCGGCGAGCCTGGTGCGGGTGGTGGCCGGGTCGATGCCGAGCATGTGCATGTCGGCCTGGTAGGCCCCGGAGCCGACACCGAGGATGAACCGCCCGTCGGTGAGGTGGTCCAGCATCGCGGCGCGTTCCGCGGCCAGGAACGGATTGTGGTACGGGACGCTGAGCACCCCGGTGGCCAGCCTGATCTGACGGGTGTGCCTGGCCACCGCCGCGATGAACAACTCGGGGCTGCTCAACGACGCCCAGCCACCGGAGTGGTGTTCGCCGACCCAGAACTCGTCGAACCCGAGTCCGTCCAGCCGCTCGACCAGCTCCATGTCCTCGCGCAGCAGCAGATAGGGGTCCGTGCCGGGAAGATGGAGCGGTGAGGTGAAGCATCCGAACCGTGTTGGCAGGCGCATTTAGTTCTCTCCCGTGAATTTGTGGAGGCGCGACGCGACGGCGACACGTTGGATCTGGTTGGTTCCCTCGATGATCTGCAGCAGCTTCGCCTCGCGCATCCACCGCTCCACCGGCTCGTCGGTGGTGTACCCGTACGCGCCGAGTACCTGGACGGCATTGGTCGTCACCTTCATGGCCGTGTCGGTCGCGAACAACTTCGCCTGTGCCGCAAGCAGTTCGGTGTCCGGGCCGCCGGCGTCCCGCTCTCGGCAGGCGCGGTGGAGCAACTGGCGGGCCGCCTCGATCTCGACCGACATGTCGGCGAGCAGGAAGGAGATCCCCTGGAATCCCATGATCTCCGAGCTGAACTGCCTGCGTTGCCTGGCATAGGTCACCGCGCGCCGCATGGCCGCCTGCGCCAGCCCGACGGCGCAGGCGGCGATGCCGAGACGGCCCTGGATGAAGAAGCTCTGCGCGACCACCATGCCCCGGTTGACCCGGCCGACGACGCGTACGGCGGGCACCGCGACGTCCGTGAACCGGATCTGTGCCGTCGGCAGCGCACGGACGCCCATCTTCGCCACGCGCGGCATCACCTGTACCCCGTCGGCGCCGGCGTCGACGAGGAAGCAGGTGATGCCGCCGAGCCCGGCGTTGCTCGTGCGGGCGTACACGTTGAGCAGGCCCGCGACACCGGCGTGCCCCACCCAGGACTTCACTCCGTTGAGCACGTAGGCATCGCCGTGTCGCGTCGCCGCCGTCTCGATCAGCGACAGGTCCGATCCGGCGGGGGGTTCGGAGAGGCAGTTCGCGCCGATCAGGTCGCCCGTGGCCAGTTTCGGCAGCACGCGGGCCCGCAGGTCCTCGCTGCCGAACTCGGCGAGACCACACGCGGCGAGCGTCTGCAGGTGAACGGACTCGGCGAGGGCGAGCCAGCACGTGGCCAGCCGTTCGATCGCACCGCAGAACAGGCTGGTCGGCTCGGCGCAGGTGGGCTCACCGACGACCAGGTCCGGCAGCCCGAGGGCGCACGCTCGGCGCACCAGCTCCTCGGGGAAGACCTCGCGCCGCTCGTGGTCGTCCACCAGCGGTGCGGCGTCCCGGACGATCCGCTCGACGCCGGCCATGATCTCGGCGTGGGAGGGCCGGCTCATCGGCGTGCCCCCTCGGCGGCGACTGCCGAGTAGACCTCGTCCATGAGGAGGAGACCGGGGGAGCGGCCGGCCAGGTGCGCCGCGGCGACGAGCAGACCCATGGCGGCGGCGCGCAGGTCGGACACCCCGTGGTGCACGGAGACGGACTCGCCGGGCAGGTCGAACGTCACGACGTGGTCGCTCACCGGCTGGCCCGCCCGGAACGAGGCGACCTCGCCATGGCAGTTCGGCGGGCTGGCCCCGGCCCACGCCGCGGCGAGCGATCGTGCCGACGCGCTCGGCCGGTCGGCCTTGGTCACCGGGTGCCGTTCGAACACCGACATGCGCGGCTGGTTCTCGAACGGAGCGGTCAGCGTCGCGATCGTGCGGACCAGCGCCGTCTGGAGCCAGTGGCCGAACGAGAGATTGTCGGCCAGCAGAACCGGCACCAGCTCGCTGAGTCGCCACAGCCGGTCGT
Source organism: Actinophytocola algeriensis (assembly GCF_014203735.1). Classification (GTDB taxonomy): domain Bacteria; phylum Actinomycetota; class Actinomycetes; order Mycobacteriales; family Pseudonocardiaceae; genus Actinophytocola; species Actinophytocola algeriensis. Next base: position 11,868 of record NZ_JACHJQ010000008.1, read on the forward strand.
GCGCTGCCGGGGAGATCGTCGACACCGCGTAGACGAGGGCTGCCTGGTGTCGTTGGCAGTGGTCCACCGTGTCGGCGAGCGCACCCGCCGAGCTCGCGTCGACCAGAACGTTCGCCGGCTCGTCGAGCCGCCAGCCGGCCCGGGACGCGGTGACACCGACCGGGACGTTCCGGTGGCGGCACTCGGCCATGATCGCGGTCCCCAGCCGTCCGGTCGAACCGACGACACCGAGGGTGAACCTGGCCTCAGACAACGTTCTGGTCCTTGAGGAACCGTACGATCCCGCTGACCCGGCCGAGGAAGGTGGTGTCCTCCTCGAGGTCGATGTAGACGCCGTACCTCGTCTCCAGCGCATCGATCAGTTGCAGGAACGACAACGACGAGAAACCCTTCTCCAGCAGGTTCGACTGCTCGTCGAGGGCCAGGTCCTTGCCGACGGCGCCGCCGGAGGTCTCCGCGATCAGCTCCGCGATCTCCGTGTCCACATCAGACATCGAGCTCTTCCCCCTTCGTTCCTCCGCGCACACCGGCGGAGAGGATGGCCTTGACCTTGCCGAGCTGGACCTTGCCCGCGCCGCTGCGCGGGAGCTCGTCGACGAACACGATTCGCTCGGGAACCTTGTAGGGAGCGGTCCTCGTCAGGCAGAACCGCCGGAGATCAGTCGCGTCGACCGGACCGCTGCGCACCACGACCGCGCCGAGCACCGGACGGTCTCTTCCGGACACGAGCGCGACCGCACTGTCCGTGACCTCGCTGTGTGCGTTCAGTACGTCGACGACCTCGTCCGCGGCGAACTTCCGGCCGCCGACGTCGAGCGAGTTGTCGACCCGGCCGGCGAGGCGGAGGCGGCCGTCATCGTCCAGGGAGCCCCGGTCGCTCGTCCGGTAGAACCCCGCCCCGTCCACACGCGCCTCGAACTCCCCGGGGTAGTTGAGGTATCTGGTCCCCATGGACGCACTGCGTGCGAGCAGTACCCCGACGCCGTCCTCCCGCTCTCCGGTCCGCAGCGTCACGCCCGGCAGCGGATAGCCCTGCCCGCCACCGGGAGCGGGATCGGCGTTGAACGTCAGCGGGCCGGTCTCGGCGATCCCGTAGTAGTCGGCGATGTGGATCGACCGGCGGGCCAGCGCCGTACTGGTGGCCGGGTCCAGCCGGGCGGCGGAGGACAGCGCGAGCCGCAACGACACTGGCGCGGCCACGTCGTTGCTGCTGGCCGCTATCGCGTCGTATGCGGCGGGAAACGCGACGAGCACGGTGGGGTCGAGCGCGACCAGGTGCCGGGCGACGTTGCCGGGACTCGGCAGACCGGACGGAACGAACACGTCGGCGCCGGCGAGGAGCCCGGGGACGAGCGAGGTGTTGAACGCCAGACCGTTGTAGAGCCCGGCGAAGCACAGCACCCGATCCGCAGGTCCCAACGTGCTCGCCGCCAGCCACGCCCTGCTCGCCGCGAGCACCGCGGCCCCGGAGAACTCGATGCACGCCGGAGACCTCGTCGAACCGGAGCTGAGGCGGCAGATCTCGGTGTCCGGATGCAACGGTGGGCGACGGCGACCGCGATGCTCGGGACGCCATACGGCGGAGCCCGCGCAGTCGGTGACGGTGCCGTGCTCGACCGACAGCGCGGTGGCCGAGTCGTGCAGCGCCGCGTCGACGTCACAGCTGGTGAACAGCTCGGCCAGCTCCGCGGCGCCGAGCAGGGGATCGAGCAGGATCGGCACACCGCCAACCGCGAGAACGGCGAGCAGGTCGGACACGTAGGCCGGCGAGTTCCTGCGGCTGATCGCGACCCGCGGCGGCCCGTCCGTGTCACCGGGCAGCGTGTCGAGCAGCGCCTCGCTCCTGACCTCGGCCGCCGCCAGCACCTGGCGGTAGGTGAGGGTCGTGCCGAGGTTGCCGACCAGGGAATCGGGGTGATCGGTCAGGCCGCGCGTCAGCGCGTCGTGGAGGATCACGGTGCCATCCCTGAGGAAACCGTGCCGGCGGCGTGCCGGGCGAGGCGGTCGGTCACGCCGGTCCCGAGCAGATCGCTCCTGGCGACGAACTCCAGCTCGAGCCCGTCCGGCCGGGATCGCGAGACGACACGAGCCAGACCGAACCCGCGGACCACGTCGTCACCGGCCGGGACGATCTCGGCGGGAGCGCCGCCCACCAGCAGCGGCGGCATGGGGGTCAGGTGGTTGGCGTAGAGGAACCTCGGCGACATCTCGTACGGCCAGTTCCTCGCGCCCGCCAGTTCGGGCACCCGGATCGCCGAGTCCAGCGCGAACGGCGGTGGTGGGCGCCGGAGCAGCGTCAGCAGGCGGCCGTGTGTCCGCCGTGCCCTCGTCGCGAGCGAGGAGTCGTCGACCGGAACCGACAGCATGTGCCAGGCGAAGTACATCCCGACCGACCGCTGCTGTTCCCGCGACCGGCGGCCGGAGACGCCGACCACCATGGGGAACTCGCCCGGCTCGGCGCCGTGCACCTCCGCCAGCCACCTCGTCAGCAGCGCCGGGCCGACACCCGCCGCGGCGGCCCGTCCGTCGAAGGCGAAAGAGGTCCAGGGCAGGACGGCGCGCGACGACTCGACCGCGTAGCCGCCGGTCGTGTCCGGCAGCCGCAGCGGTGGCACCTGATAGGGCGGGAAGGTGCCGGGCGGGGCAGCCGCCCAGGACTCGGCGAGTCGATCCTTCTCCTCGGCCGACGGCGCGTTGTCCAGACAGTGCCGGAAGAACTCCATGTCCACGACGTCCGTGTCCACGTGCCGACCGGCGAGCAGGTCGCTCAGCTCGTCGATGATGACCGCCAGCGACCACCCGTCCGCGCAGATGTGGTCGAGCGCCAGGTGCAGCGTGCGACCGGTTCGTCCACACGCGACGATGACGGCGAACAGCTGCCCGGTGTGCGGCCCCACGCGGGCGCGCAGGCGCGCGACCTCGCCGTCGTCCGGGTCGTCGAGGACCGTGAACCACGCTTCGACCGCCTCGACCGGCAGGATGCGCTGGGTCCAGTAGCCGGGCTGGTCCTGGCGGTAGCACACCCGCAGCGCGGGATGTCTGGCCACGACGGCCCACCACGCGTCCCGGAGGGCGGTCACCGTGGCTCGTTCGCCGACGAACCAGGACTTGACCACCGGGTCCGGCTTCTTGATCCCGTGGTGAGCGCTCGACAGCGTCTCGTTCTGGTCCCACGTGCAGGGGAAGTCCCCGGCCCGATCGAGCGCCTCAACCATGGCTGCCGTTCGGGTTGGTCACGTCGAACTTCTCGCCGTCGGCCTCCCGGCCGATCGCCAGGACGTAGATGATGTCCTCGGTCGTCGCGCACGCCGTGGCCCACAGCCGTGGGTCGAACCCGCCGATACCGGTGACGCCGAGCCCGGCCTGGCTCGCCGCCAGATAGATGATCTCGCCCACCAGCCCGCTCGCCGTGATCAGCCGTTGCGTGCCGACGGACAACGCCTCGGTCGGCGCGTCCTCGACCCTGGCGTGTACGACGACGAACGCGCTGGCGCCAGTCAGGTGCGATTGGCCGAGCAGTGCGCCGGTCAGCCAGCTCTTCTCCGGCAGCGGTCGTCCGACACCGGGATGGCGGGAGAAGACCTGGAACCCGGGGATCGGTACGCCGAGCTCGGGGACGATCCGGTCGCACAGCTCCACGAAGCGGGCGACGAACTCGGCGAGTTCGCCTGCCGCCACGGCGCCGTGGAACGCGGCGGCCGAGTGGCGGGTGGGGATCGCGTCGGCGAGCCGCGTGCGGGCCGGGCTGGGCGGCAGGGCCAGCCGCAGCGGCTCCGGCGGATCCGGAAGCAGGCCTCTGGTGATCTCCTCGATGTCGTTGAGCGGGTTCTGGGGCTCGGGCCCGGTGGCCTGGCGCAACACCCAGCCGTCGGCGGTCCGGCCGGAGTCGTCCGCGTCGAGGACGCCGAAGCCGAGCAGCGCACCGCCGCGGCGGGCCAGCCGGCCGGCGATGGCGTCCGCCGGCCGGTCCGGATCCGGTGTGCCGGACGTCAGCGACAGGTTCAGCATGGCGTGGCCGGCGTCCACGAGGTGGTACAGAAATCCGCGGCGGCCGTACTTGCGCACGGAGAACCACGGCCGACCGACGAGGTAGTAGCGGAACCGGTCGCCGGCCCAGCCTGCCTGGTCACCACTGGGAACGGTCACCCACCGCTGGTGCAGATCCACGTGGCCGACGACGGGTTCGGTCGCCGATGCCGGGCTGACGAACAGCTCGTACGGGTAGCAGCCACCGGCCGACGGCGCGGCCCGCTTGGTCGAGCCCGCACGGTGGCCGACCGCGTACTCCAGCCGGGCGACCACCGTGGCCAACCCCGCGGGCAGCGGCTCGGGCCGGACCGGGCGGTACGTCGGCGGCTGTCTGGCCTCGACCCACCGGATCGGTTCGGTGGCGGTCACGGACGTCGTGCGCGACAACTGCGGAGCTCCCTCCTCGTGGTTCCCTGCTCACCAGCCGGCGGACTCGGGGAACGTCCGCCGCACACGTCGCCGGGTGTGGTCCCAGTACGACCGCACAGACAGGTCCGCGAAGATGAACGCGCGCTTGGCGGCCACGTCCTCGTCGGAGGACGTGCCGAACTCCCGTCGGGTCGCCAGCGCGTCCAGCTGCAACCGGCACGCGCGCTCGAGCATGAGCGCGAACACCACGGCATGCCGGACGCTCTTGCCGACGACGACGCTGCCGTGGTTGACCAGCAGCACAGCCACGCCCGTGTCCAGGCACGATGCGATCTGCCGGGCGACGCCGATGTCCAGGACCGTGTTGCTGGTGAGACCGAACCGGCGCACCTCGGCGCGCAGGAGTGCGCCTTCGTGGCTCAGTGCTGCCAGCTCCGCGTCCAGCGCGCCGAAGACGAGACCTGCCGGGGCGTGGCTGTGCACGATCGCGTTGACGTCGGCCCGCGCCTCGTAGATCGCCTGGTGCAGCGGGGTCTCGGGCGGCGCCAGCCGATCCTGCTCGGCGACGGGGTCCGCCGACGCCGAGACGAAGTCGTGCGGTGTCGCCTCGTCGAAACCGACCAGCGCCCCCTTGATCAGGAAGGTCGGCGCGCCGGGGCGCCGGCACGAGATCTGGCCTTGGTTGAAGTCGTCGTGCCCGCCGAGCGAAAGGGCTCTGGCGCCGATGGCCGCCTGCGTGGCGAGCGGGTCGACGGCTTGGTCGCTCACCGCGGCGTCGGCGTGCGCAGTCATATGTGTGGGTCCTCGTCGTGGTTCGTTTCCCCGTGAGCGGGGGAGACCCGGCTCGATGGCACATCCTGACAGCGGCGGCGCCCAGATTCCGCCCAGGCGATCCGGGCTGCCTGGGCGAGATCTGGGCGGGCGCGAGATCGCCGGGAGTTCTTCCTGGACAAGAGGATCCGCGTGCGGTTGGTTGGCCGGACGTATGTCGTGGCGGCTCGGGGCGTGCTCGTCGCGGGGTGGGTTTCGGTGCCCACGGGACGGTTGGAGGGGGACCGGGTGGAGTTTCACTTGCTCGGACGACTGGAAGTGTGGCAAGGCGGGGAGCGGCTACGGCTCGGCGGGCCGCGTGAGTGCGCGCTGCTCGCCGCCTTGCTGTTGCGAGCCAACGAGATCGCGTCCGTCAGCTATCTCGTGGACGCGGTGTGGGAACGTCCGCCGGCTTCTCCGGAGACGAATGTCAGAACGTATGTCTCCCAGCTGCGCCGCCGGCTCGGTCGCGGATCGCGCGGCCCGTCGAGACTGGTCACCACACAGGGCGGCTACCAGCTCACGGTGCGGCCGGACGAGTTCGACGTTGGCGTCTTCGAGGAAGCACTGGAGCGCGCGGACGCGGCGTTCCACCGCGGCCACTGGGAACGAGCGACTGCCGACTACTCCCGGGCACTCGATCTCTGGCGTGGCGATCCGTTGGGTGACCAACCGGTGGGGGCGCGGCTGCGCGGAGTGTTGGACGGGCTGGCCGAGCGGTGGCTGGTCGCCGTCGAACGCTTCACCCGCGCCAAGTTCGAGCTCGGCGCGCACGACGAGGTGATCCGCCTGATCCGGGAGCTGCTACCGCGGCACTTCCTGCGAGAGGAGCTGTGGCGGCTGCTGCTGCTCGCGCTGTGCGGCAGCAACCGGCCCGCGGAGGCACTGGATGCCTACGCGACCATGCGGCGGCGGTTCGCCGACGAACTGGGTGTCGAGCCGAACGAGCGGTTGCGCCAACTGCACGAGGAGATCCTGCGCGGTGATCATGTCCGCGACGGTTCGGTCGTTCGCACGCGGTCGTCGACCGGCTGGCGACCGCCGGGCGGTCGGGTGTGCCAGCTCCCGGCCGACCTCGGGGACTTCACCGAACGCGCGGCTCCGATGCGGCAGCTGACCGAGGCGATCGGGAACGGGGCCGTCGGCGCACCGCCGGTGGTCGTGGTGTCCGGCGGACCGGGAGTCGGCAAGAGCGCGTTGGTCCTGCACGTGGCTCACCAGCTGGCCGGGCGGTTCCCGGACGGCCAGCTGTACCTGGATCTGCGCGGCACGTCGGAGGCGCCCCGGGAGAGCGCGGTGTTGCTCGCCGAGATGCTCGGCGCGTTGGGATTCACCGGTAGCCAGGTACCGGACGGCGTGGCCGCACGCGCCGGGTTGTTCCGGTCGCTGCTGTCCGATCGGCGGATGCTGGTGGTACTCGACGACGCGGCGGACGCGCGGCAGGTGCGGCCACTTCTGCCTGCCGGCGGCGGTTGCGTGGTGCTGGTGACGAGCAGGCAGCTGCTCACCGACGTCATGCCGGCGTACCACGTGGAGCTGGGCCCGCTACGGGAGGACGAGGCACGCACGCTGTTGACCAGGATCATCGGGCCGGTCAGGGCGGCGGCGGAACCGGTCGAGGTGACCGAGCTCGTGCGCGCCTGTGGTCATCTGCCGTTGGCCATCCGGATCGCCGCCGGGCGACTCGTCGGTCGGCCGGCCTGGCCGCTGCGGCTGCTGACCCGCAGGCTCGCTGACGAGTCGCGCCGCCTCACGGAGCTGAGCCCCGGTGGTCTCGGACTGCGGGCCAGTTTCCAGGCGAGCGTCCGGTCGTTGCCACCCGACGTCGCCAGGGCCTTCCACCTGCTCGGCCTGCTCGGTCCGCACACGCTGCCGAGCTGGGTGGTGGCGCCACTCCTCGACCGCGCACACGAAGAACTGTGCGCGCAGGACGTGGTGGACGCGCTCGTGGACGCCAACCTCCTCGCCCAGTGCGGCGTCGACGACACCGGAACGCCACGCTACCGGCTGCACGACTTGTTGCGTGCCCACGCGGTGGAGGGCGCAGCCGCCATACCCGTCGGCAAGCGGCGCGCCGCGGTCTCGCGGGTCGTGGGGGTGTGGCTCGACCTGGTCCGTCGTGCGGTCGAGGGAATGCCGCCGAGCTCGTTCGACCCGCCACGGTTCGCCGCGCCGCGCGCGGCGCTGCCCCCGGACGTGGCCAGCCGGATGACCGCAGAGCCGCTGCGATGGTTCGACGCGGAACGCGCGGCGCTGGTCGGTGCGGTGGAACTGGCCGTGCGATGGGAGATCGACGAGTTGGCCTGGGAGCTCGCGGCCACTTTGGCGCCCTATTTGGACTTTCGAAGCCGGTACGACGACTGGGATCGTGTCCACCGCCTGGCCGTCCAGGCCGCCCGCCGGACGGCGAACCGGCGCGGTGAGGCCGTGCTGCTCCGCGGGATCGCGCAGGTGCACATCCACCGGGACGAGTACGGCGCGGCCATCCGGTTGCTGAGCAGGTCTCGCGCGCTGTGCCGGCAGATCGGGGACAAGCGCGGGGAGAGCCGTGCGGTCGCCGGGCTCGGCGTCGTGGCCCGGCTCCTCGATCGCCGCGGCGTCGCGCGCGACGAGTACGGCTCCCGGCGCGCCCGGACCGCTCTGCATGGCTGACCCGGCGACCCGGCCGCGGAGCGAGTGGAGGAGAGGGCTTTCCTCCGCCTTTTCTGCCTGTTCTGTTCGGGTTCGAGTGGCGATCATCTACATGGAACGCCATCGATCACATCGATACCCGGAGCGCCCGTGACCGAACTCCACCGGTATGACGTCGAGGCCGTCCGTGCGCAGATCCCTGCGCTCAAGGCAGGATCCGCCCACTTCGACGGTCCTGGGGGTACCCAGATTCCCCAGCCCGTCATCGACGCCATCGCCGACGCGCTGTCCAACCCGTTGTGCAACCGGGGCACGAGCACGGCGGGCGAACGCAACGCCGAGACGATCGTCGCGCAGGCTCGGGGTGCGCTCGCCGACTTCCTCTGTGCCGACCCCGGTGGCATCGTCTTCGGACGCAGCTCCACCCAACTCGCGTACAGCTTCTCCCGGACGCTGGCCAAGACGTGGCGCCCCGGCGACGAGGTGGTCGTCACCCGACTCGACCACGAGTGCAACGTCGGGCCCTGGGTGCAGGCGGCGGCCGATGCGGGGGTCACGGTGCGGTGGGCGGATTTCGACCCCGTCACCGGCGAGCTCGCACCCGGCCACATCCGCGAGGTGCTGTCCGAACGGACCCGTCTGGTGGCGGTGACGGCCGCGTCCAACGTGATCGGCACCCGCCCGGCCATCGCGGAGATCGCCAGGCTCGTCCACGAGGTCGGCGCACTGCTCTACGTCGACGCGGCGCAGTACAGCGCGCACGTCAGCGTCGACTTCGACCAGCTCGGCGCGGACTTCCTCACCTGCTCGTCGTACAAGTTCCTCGGACCTCACCTGGGAATCCTTGCCGCACGCCCGGAACTGCTGCGGACCCTCACACCGGACAAGCTGTCAGCCTCGACCGACTCGGTCCCGGAACGCTTCGAGCTCGGCATCCTGCCCTACGGGGTGCTCGCCGGGGCCCGCGCCGCCGTCGACTTCCTCACGGGGCTCGGTTCGCCGAGTGCGGGCACCAGACGCAGGCGCCTGGTGTCGGCGATGAACAGGATCGAGCGCCACGAGGACGCGCTGCGGGTGCGGATCGAGCACGAGCTGGCCGGCCTCGAATCGGTCACACTGCACTCCCGTGCCGCGCGCCGCACGCCGACGCTCCTGCTGACCGTCGACGGTTGCGACCCTCGGGACGTCCACGGCTACCTGGCCGCCAGAGGGGTCGACGCGGGGGCGGGGACCTTCTACTCGGTGGAGGCTTCGCGCCGGCTGGGGCTGGGCGAACAGGGTGGCCTCCGGATCGGCCTCGCACCGTACAACTCCGAAGAGGACGTCGACCGCCTGCTGGCGGGCCTGACGGACTACGTGCACCGGCACTCCCGCCGGTTCGCGGGGACACCGGTGAGCGCGGGGTGACTCGTTCGCGATGCCGCATCCCCCACCCGAAGCCACGTGAACGGAGCTGTCCATGACCGACAGTGCCGTGGACGACAGGTGGGTCCGTCGTTTCCACACCGCACCCGATCACAGCCCGGCATTGGTCTGCTTTCCGCACGCCGGCGGGTCGGCGAGCTACTACCGCTGGTTGTCCGACGTCCTGAGGCCCACCGTGCGGGTGTTCGCGCTGCAGTACCCCGGCAGGCAGGACCGAATGCACGACCGCAGACTGTCCATGATCGACGAGTTCGCCGACGAGGTGTTCACGGCGCTCGAACCGCTGATGGGCCAACGTCTCGCGTTCTTCGGGCACAGCATGGGCTCGGTGATCGCGTTCGAGGTGGCGACCCGCATGGTGGATCGGCGCGGCGCCGGGCCGACGACGTTGTTCGTCTCGGGCAGGCGCGCCCCCTCGAAGCACCGGGACGACACCGTCCACCTGCTCGACGATGACGGCATCATCGACGAGTTGCGGCGGTTGAGCGGCACCGACGTGCGAGTGCTCGGCAACGAGGACGTACTGCGCATGGTCCTCCCACCGATGCGCAGCGACTACACCGCGGTCGAGAACTACCGCTACCGGCCGGGTCCGAAGCTCGACTGCCCGATCGTGGCGCTGCTGGGCGACGAGGACTCGAGCGTCGACGCCGAGGAGGCCCGTGCCTGGGCCGACCACACGACGGACTCGTTCTCCCTGCACACGTTCTCCGGCGGGCACTTCTACCTTGCCGAGCACCAGAAGGCCGTCGCCGATCTCATCGTCCGGCAGCTGCCATCGCCGAAGAACTGAGCCGGATTCCCGCTGTCGTCACAGTTCCACGAGAGGTGAAACATTCGGTGAGCGCTGAGGAGAAGCTGCGCGGCTACCTCAAGAGGGTGACCGCCGAGCTGCTGGAGACTCGCGAACGCCTGGCGGCCGCGGAAGACGACGAGCCGCTGGCGATCGTCGGCATGGCATGCCGGTTCCCCGGGCGTGTGCGGTCCCCGGAAGACCTGTGGCAGCTGATGTCGCGCGGCGCGAACGTGACCGCGAGCCCTCCGGCGGACCGGAACTGGGATCTCGGCGAGTCACCCGCACCGGGACTGATGGGCCACCGCGGCGGATTCCTCAGCGATGCCACCGAGTTCGACGCCGACTTCTTCGAGATCTCGCCGCGCGAGGCGGTCGCGATGGACCCGCAGCACCGGCTCCTGCTCGAGACCACCTGGGAGGCCGTCGAACGAGCGGGCATCCCGGCCGACGTCCTGCGCGGAAGTGCCACCGGTGTCTACATCGGAATGATGAACGGCGACTACGCGGTCAAGCTGACCGAGTCCCGGCAGGGGACCTCCGCTCTCGACGGCTTCTACATCAACGGCACGACAGGGAGCTTCGCGTCGGGGCGGATCGCCTACACACTCGGTCTGCACGGTCCGGCTGTCACGATCGACACCGCTTGTTCGTCGGCGTTGGTCGCGCTGCACGAGGCAGGCCAGGCGCTGCGCCGAGGCGACTGCGCGATGGCGCTCGTCGGCGGTGCGACCGTCATGTCGACGCCCGCGCTGCTCGTGGAGTTCACCCGCCAGGGCGCGCTGGCGCCGGACGGCCGGTGCAAGCCGTTCGCCGCCGCCGCCGACGGTACCTCCTTCTCCGAGGGCGTCGGCGTGCTCGTCGTGGAACGACTGTCCGACGCGCGTCGTGCCGGCCGCGAGGTGCTGGCGGTCGTGCGCGGCTCGGCGGTGAACCAGGACGGTGCCTCCAACGGCATCACCGCGCCGAACGGCGTCGCCCAGGAGCAGGTCATCCGGCGGGCGTTGGCCAACGCGCGCCTCACACCCGAGGAGATCGACGCGGTCGAGGCGCACGGCACCGGCACCACCCTCGGCGACCCGATCGAAGGCCGGGCCCTGATGGCCACCTACGGCACCCGGCGGGCCGGCGGCCGTCCGCTGCTGTTGGGCTCCGTGAAGTCCAACATCGGGCACACCCAGGCGGCTGCCGGTATCGCGAGCGTCATCAAGATGGTGATGGCGATGCGGAACGGGGTCCTGCCGCCGACCGTCGGCGTGGACGAGCCGACGCGGCACGTCGACTGGTCGGCGGGCACGGTCCGATTGGTGACGGAGGCGACGCCGTGGCCGTCGACCGGGTCGCCGCGCCGTGCCGGCGTCTCGTCGTTCAGTCTGAGCGGCACCAACGCCCACGTTCTGCTCGAGCAGGTGCCCAGCGAGGTCACCGGAGACGAGCACACCGAGGCTGCCGGGCCCGCGTCGCCGTTGCCCGTCGTGCCGTGGACCCTGTCGGCCAGGACTGCCGAGGCGCTGCGGGCACAGGCGACGCGGTTGCTGTCCCACCTCGATCTCGATCCGCCCGCCTCGGACGCCGACATCGGTCTGTCCCTCGCCGCCGGACGCGCGGTGCTGCGGCACCGCGCGGTCGTCGTCGGCGCCGACCGGCAGGCGCTGCGAGCGGGACTGACGGCGCTCTCGGCCGGGCAGTCCGCGCCGAACCTGGTCCACGGTGTCGCCGCAGGCACCCGGCAGCCGGATGTGGTGTTCGTCTTCCCCGGTCAGGGAGCCCAGTGGGCGGGCATGGCGAAACCGCTGCTGGCGTCCTCGCCGGTCTTCGCGGCACGGGTACGGGAGTGCGCGGCGGCGTTCGAGCCCTACCTGGACTGGTCCGTGTCCGACGTGCTGTGGGACCGTCCCGTTGCCGGCGGCCTCGACGACGAGGTCGTCCAGCCTGCCCTGTTCACGATGATGGTGTCGTTGGCCGCGCTGTGGCGTTCCCACGGTGTCGAGCCGGCCGCCGTGCTGGGACACAGCCAGGGCGAGATCGCTGCGGCCTGTGTGGCGGGTGCCCTGTCCCTGCCCGACGCCGCGAGAACGGTGGCGCTGCGGAACCGGGCCATCCACGCGTCCCTGGCCGGCCGAGGCGGAATGGCGTCGGTCCCGTGCCCCGTGGCCGACGTCGAGCGACTGCTCGTCCCGTGGCGTGGCCGGCTCACGGTCGCCGCCGTCACCGGCCCGGCCTCGACGACGGTGTCCGGCGACCTGGACGCGCTGGCAGAGCTGATGGCGGCCTGCGAGGCAGGCGGGACACGAGCGCGGCGCATCCCGGTCGACTACGCGTCGCACTCGGCGCACGTCGACGCGATCGAGACGGAACTGCGCGACATGCTGGCCCCCGTCGAGCCGCGTGAGCTCACCGTCCCGTTCTACTCGACGGTGACCGGCGGCCCGGTCGACGGGCATGACCTCACGGCGAGCTACTGGTTCGAGAACCTGCGCCGCCCGGTGGACTTCGCGGGCGCGGTGGAGTCCCTGCTCGCCGACGGCCACCGGACCTTTGTGGAGTGCAGCGCCCACCCGGTGCTCACCTTCGGCCTGGAGGGTTTCGCTCAGGAGAGGGACGCCGACGTGCTCGTCGTCGGGACACTGCGGCGCGACGATGGTGGCCTCGCTCGGCTGTTCACCTCGTTCGGCGAGCTGCACGCCGGGGGTGGCCGGGTCGACTGGCCCGCCGCCTTCGCGGGCACTGCGGCGCGGCGCGTGCAGGTTCCGACCTACCCCTTCCAGCGCAGGCGGTTCTGGCTGGACGCCCCTGCCACCGTCGCCGGGGACGTACAGGCCGCGGGTGTGCGGTCGGAGGACCACCCGCTGCTGCGTGGCGTGGTCGATGTTGCTGCTGATGCCGGAGCGATCTTCGTGGGGCGGTTGTCCCTCGACAGCCATCCGTGGCTAGCCGACCACGTCGTCGCGGACACGGCGCTAGTACCGGGAGCGGCCTGTGTCGAGCTGGCCGCACACGCGGCTGCCCGGTCGGGGGCGTGCGTTGTCGAGGAGCTGACACTGCACGCGCCGCTCGTGGTTCCGGACGACGGCGAGCTCGCGATCCAACTGAACGTGGGGAGCCGGGACGACACCGGCAGGCGGTCGGTGACCCTGCACTCGCGGGCCGAGGGTGGCTCCGCCGACGAGCCGTGGACCCGCCACGCCGACGGAGTCCTCGCACCGGAGGCAGCCGGCCACCGCGATCCTGGCCTCGGCGGGACCTGGCCCCCGGCGGATGCGGTTCCGGTGCACATCGACGGGATCTACGACCGCCTGGCCGGTCTCGGGTTCCAGTACGGTCCCGCGTTCCAGGGCCTGCGCGCCGCGTGGCGGCGCGGCGACGACCTGTTCGCGGAGGTGGCGCTGCCCGCGGCGATGGCAGGCGAACAGGCGGGGTTCGCCGTGCACCCGGCGCTGTTCGACGCCGCGATGCACGTCGTTCTGGCCGAGCGAGCCACGGGCGAACCGGGGGACAGCCGATTGCGCCTGCCGTTCGCGTGGCGCGGCGTGTCGGTGCGGCCGACCAGGAGCACCACCTTGCGGGTTCGGCTCTCGCGCCGCGGTCAGGACGAGCTCGCGCTGTGGGCCACCGACGACACCGGTGCGCCGGTCGTGACCGTCGAGTCGCTCGCGCTGCGCCCGGTGACCGTCGACCAGCTGCACGCCGCTCGTGGCCGCCATCGCGACTCCCTGTTCCGGCTCGACTGGCCGGTCGTCGCGCTCTCGCCGGGAGAACCGTCGCGGTGCGCTGTGCTGGGTGCGGACCCGATGTGCCCCGGTGGCGGGGACCGGTACGCGGATCCGGCTGCGCTGATCAGAGCCCTGGACTTCGGTGCGTCCGTGCCAGATCTGGTCTTCGCGACGGTGGCCTGGACGCCCCCGGTCGATCCGCCGGACGTCGTCGCGGCGGTGCGGGCCGCGCTCGACGACACGCTCGCCCTCGTACGGAGCTGGCTCGCCGACGAGCGCCTTGACTCCTCCCGTCTGGTGATCCTGACCAGGACCGCCGTCGCCCTGGACGGCGAGGGCGTGCCGGATCTGGCCGGGGCAGCGGTATGGGGCCTGGTCCGCTCGGCCCAGCAGGAACACCCCGGCCGTCTCGTCCTGGTCGACACCGACGGCGCCCCGGAGTCCGACGATGTGCTGCCGGCGGCCATGCCTGCCGGAGAACCGCAGTTGGTGATCCGGGCGGGCAGGGTGCGGGTGCCCCGGCTGGCTCGAGTGGCGGAACCCGCCCTGGCGACGCCGCCGCTGCCGGAGTACGGCACGGTGTTGATCACCGGCGGGCTCGGCACGTTGGGCGGTCTCGTCGCCCGCCACATGGTCGCCGAGCGGAAGGCGACACGGCTGCTCCTCGTCGGTCGCCGCGGCATGGATACACCTGGCGCGTCCGAACTCGTCGCGGAGCTGTCCCGGCTGGGCGCCGTCGTCACGGTGGCCCGGTGCGACGCGGCCGACCGCACCGCGCTCGCGGAGGTACTCGCGGCGGTGTCCCAGGAGCACCCGTTGACGGCGGTGATCCACACCGCGGGGGTGCTCCACGACGGGGTGGTCACCGCGTTGTCGGCAGAGCAGCTGGACCGGGTGTTGCGTCCCAAGGTGGACGCGGCGGTGAACCTGCACGAACTGACCCGCGACTGCGAGCTGTCGGAGTTCGTCCTGTTCTCCTCGCTCGCGGGTGTGCTCGGCCGGGCGGGTCAGGCGAACTACGCGGCGGCCAACTCCTTCCTGGACGCGCTCGCCCAGCACCGCCGCGCGGTGGGTCTGCCGGGACAGTCCCTGGCCTGGGGCCACTGGGCGCAGGCCAGCGGCATGATCGGTGACCTGGCCGAGGCATCCGTCACGCGGGCGGCGGCCGGGACCACCCCGATGCCATCCGAGGAGGCGCTGGCGCTGTTCGACGCCGCACGCGGCACCGACCGCGCCGCGCTCGTGACGGCCCGCCTCGACCTGTCCGCCCTGCGCGCCGCCGAGCAGGTGGCGGGGCTGCCGCCCGCGTTGCGTGCGTTCGGGAAGCGGCCCGCCGGTGGACCGCCCCCGGGCGAAGCCACCGCGACGTGGCGAGACGCGCTCGCCGGGCTGTCCGAGGTCGATCAGCAGAGCAAGCTGATGGACCTGGTCCGGTCGAGTGCGGCGGAGGTACTGGGGCACGCCGACCCCAGCGGCGGGACGATCGAGCCGGACCGCGCGTTCAAGGAACTCGGCTTCGACTCGCTGACCGCCGTCGAACTGCGCAACCGCCTCGGCTCGGTGACCAGCGTGCGGCTGCCCGCGACCCTGGTCTTCGACCACCCGACGCCCGAGGCTCTCGCGGCGTACCTGCGCTCGCGGCTCGGCGGCGACGAGGCAGCGATCGGGCCCGGGGCCCACCCTGTCGACGCCGCCGTCGAGAACCTGCGCGCGGCGGTCGCCGCACGAACACTGGACGACTTCACACGCGACACGCTGGTGACCCAGCTCAAGGATCTGGTTCGCGAGTGGTCCGCGCCCCGCCGGGAAGGCGAGGTGCTGGCGGAGACCGCCAGCGTGGACGAACTCTTCGACCTCCTCGATGAGCAGCTCGAGATCTCCTGACCGGGGCGCCCGATCGCCCGTCCGCCGCACGACGACACACCCTGGGAGCACGGCCGTGGACGCCTCTTCTGATTCGCTGGTCGAGGCGCTGCGGGCGTCTCTGCTCGAGAACGACCGACTCCGGCAGGAGGCGCGGCAGACGACCGCCGCGGCCAGGGAGCCGTTGGCGATCGTCGGGATGGCCTGCAGGCTGCCCGGCGAGGTGCGCGGACCGGACGATCTGTGGCGGCTCGTCACCGACGGCGTGGACGCCGTCGGACCGTTCCCCACAGACCGGGGCTGGGACCTCGACGCGCTGTACCACCCCGAGCCGGGCCACGTGGGGACCTCCTACGTCCGCGAGGGCGGTTTCGTACCCGACGCCGGGGACTTCGACGCGGCCTTCTTCGGCATCTCCCCGAGGGAGGCGTTGCTGATGGACCCCCAGCAGCGGTTGCTGCTGGAGTGTTCCTGGGAGGCGCTGGAACGTGCCGGGGTGGACCCGAAGTCTCTCGCGGGCAGCCGGACCGGGGTGTTCATGGGGCTGATGCACCACGACTACGTCGGCGCGACCAGCTCGGGCAGCATGGCGTCGGGCCGGATCTCCTACACCCTCGGTCTCGAGGGCCCGGCCATGACCGTGGACACCGCCTGCTCGTCGTCGCTGGCCGCGCTGCACTCGGCGGCGGCGGCGCTGCGGCAGGGGGAATGTGCGCTGGCGCTGGTCGGGGGCGCCACCGTGATGGCGACGCCGCACGCGTTCGTCGAGATGTCGCGGCAGCGGCTGCTGGCCCGCGACGGTCGGTGCAAGCCGTTCTCGGCGGCCGCCGACGGCGCCGGGTGGGCGGAAGGCGCGGGTGTCGTCGTCCTGGAACGCCAGTCGGACGCGGTCCGGCTGGGGCACCGGGTCCTGGCGGTCGTGCGTGGTTCCTCGGTGAACCAGGACGGCGCGAGCAGCGGGTTCACCGCGCCCAACGGCCCGGCACAGCAGCGAGTGATCCACCAGGCGCTGGCGCAGGCCGGCCTGTCCGCCTCGGACGTGGACGTCGTCGAGGGCCACGGCACCGGGACCATGCTCGGCGACCCGATCGAGGCGCAGGCGCTGCTGGCCACCTACGGCCAGGGCCGGCCGGCCGGCCGCCCCGTGCTGCTCGGGGCGGTGAAGTCGAACATCGGACACACTCAGGCCGCCGCGGGTGTGGTCGGTGTGATCAAGATGGTGCTCGCCCTGCGGCACGGCGTGGTACCGGGCACCCTGCACCTGGACGACCCCAGCCCGCAGGTCGACTGGTCGGCGGGCGCGGTGGAGCTCGTGGCGCGGACCCGGCCGTGGCCGGAGTCGACGACACCGCGGCGGGCCGCGGTGTCGTCGTTCGGGCTCAGCGGCACCAACGCCCACGTGATCCTGGAGCAGGCGCCGGAACCGCCGGTTCGGACGGACCGGGCCGACCCGGAGGTGACGTCCTGGGTGCTGTCGGCCCGATCCGCGGCGGCCCTGCGTGCACAAGCCGCCCGGCTGACGTCGTTCGTCGAGTCGGACGGGACGGCCGGGATCGCGGACGTGGGCCGTGCCCTCGCCGCGAGGTCGACCTTCGAGCATCGCGCCGTCCTGGTGGGCAGGGACCGCGACGAGTTGCTGGACGGGCTGCGCGCGGTGGCCGAGGACAGAGACGCCGCGGGTGTCCGGCGCGACAGGGCACGGACCACGGGCCGGACGGTGTTCGTGTTCCCCGGCCACGGCTCACAGTGGGTGCGGATGGGTGTCGACCTGCTGGACAGCGAACCGGTCTTCGCCCGTGAGCTCGCGGCGTGCGACGAGGCACTGCGGGAGCACGTGGCCTGGTCGTTGCTGGACGTGCTGCGTGCGATGCCCGGCGCACCGCCGCTGGAGGGGGTCGAGGTCGTACAGCCCGCCCTGTTCGCGATCATGGTGTCGCTGGCCGCGGTCTGGCGGTCCTACGGCGTCGAGCCGGACGCGGTGCTGGGGCACAGCCAGGGCGAGATCGCCGCCGCCCATGTCGCCGGCGCCCTGACCCTGGCTGACGCCACGCGGATCGTCGCACTGCGCAGCCGGGAGATCGCGCGAGTCATGGAAGGGCGCGGCGGGATGGCCGTGGTGTCCGCCGCCGAGCCCGCCGTGTCGGACTACCTCGTGCCCTGGGCCGGGCGGTTGACGGTCGCCTCGGTCAACGGCCCGTCGGCCACGCTCGTGGCAGGTGACGCCGGGGCGGTCGACGAACTGGTCGCCCGGTGCGGGGACGACGGCATCCGGGTACGCAGGGTGGCGGCCGCGTACGCGCCACACTCACCGCACGTGGACGGGATCCGGGACCGACTGCTGTCGGACCTCGCCCCGGTGCGTCCGCTGCGCCCGACGGTGCCGCTGCTCTCGTCCGTGACCGGTGAGTGGCTCGACGCCGCGGCCATGGACACCGACCACTGGTTCCGGATCCTGCGGGCGCGGGTGGAGTTCGCGGCGGCGGTCACCACCCTCACCGACCAGGGCTTCGACTCGTTCGTCGAGGTCAGCCCGCATCCGGTGCTCGTCCCCGACATCCACCGGACCCTCGAGGCGGTCGGACAGCCGTTCTGCGCGGTCGGCACATTGCGCCGCGGCCAGGGCGACGCGGAACGCCTGCTCCTGTCGTTCGGCGAGGCCTTCACCGGCGGGATCGGCGTCGATTGGGGTGCGGTACTCGGTGGCGCCAGCGCGGATGTCGACCTGCCGACCTACGCGTTCCAGCGGCAGCGGTTCTGGCTCGACGCTCCCACGCCGGGGGTCCGGCCCGACGAGGCCGCGTCGCCGCTGCCGGACGAGGACGCCTGGGCGGACGTTCGCCACGGCCTGCTCACGGGAACCGAGGACGAGCGGTACGCCGTCGCGCGGGACCTCGTCCGCACCGTGGTAGCGGGTGTGCTCGGGCACCGTTCGCCCGACGCCATCGCCGACGACAACCCGTTCCTCGGGCTGGGACTCGACTCGATCACCGCCATGGAGGTCCGCAACCGCGTGAGCAGCGCGACCGGACTCGCGTTGCCGGTCAGCACGGTGTTCGACCATGCGACCGTGGCGGCGCTCGCCCGGTTCATCCTGTCGGAGCAGGACTCCCGAGCCGGCGCGGAACCGGACACCGGCGACGAGCTGGACGGTGAGCTGGACGATGGCCGGAGCCTGTCGCGGATCGCCGCACGGCGCGCGTCGGGGGCCGGGGCGGCCGACCCGATCCCGCTGTCCTTCGCACAGCAGCGGCTGTGGTCGCTCAACCAGATGATGCCGGACAGCCCGGCCTACAACGTGGTCATGTCGCTCGCGATGGACGGACCGCTGCAGCCCGCCGCGGTGGGGAATGCCGTCAACGAGATCGTCCGGCGGCACGAGGTCCTGCGCACCACGTTCCCCAGCACCGACGGCAGGGCGCGGCAGGAGATCGCGCCCGGCATCACCGTCCCCACGCCGGTGGTGGACCTGTCCGAACTCCCCGACGAGCAGCGGCAGGCCGAGTTCGAGCGGCTGGTGGGCCTGGAGGCCCGGCGTGTCTTCGACCTCGCGGAAGGGCCGTTGCTGCGGGTGACACTGTTCCGCTTCGGTCCGCTGGCACATCGCATGGTCCTCAACGTGCACCACATCGTCGCAGACGTGTGGTCGGGCGGGGTGCTGGCCAGGGAGATGGCGGCGGCCTATGACGCGTACGCAGGCGGACGGTCGCCCATGCTGCCCGCGCTGCCCGTGCAGTACGCCGACTACGCGTTGTGGGAGCGGAGCTGGTTCGACGACAAGCGGCTGGCGGCCCGGCTAGCGGGTCTGCGGGAACTGGTCGGCGACGGCACGACCGGAGTGCGGCTGCTCACGGACCGGCCACGACCCGACGTCCAGCGTTTCCAGGGTGGCAGCCTGAGCTTCGAGGTCGGCACGGATCTCCTCACCCGGTTGCGCTCGTTCAGCATCGAGCACGGCCGCACGCTCTTCACCACACTGCTGTCCGCGTTCAAGGTCGTGTTCTACCGCTACGCGGGCGACATCGAGGGCACCGGTGACGTGATCGTCGGGACCGCGATGGCCAACCGGCGGCACGATGCCGTACAGGACCTCATCGGCTTCTTCGTGAACACCGTGGTCCTCAGGACCAACCTCGGCGACGACCCCACCGTCGCCGAGGTGCTCAGCCGGGTGAGCGACGTGGTCAAGCAGGCGCACGACCACCAGGACGTGCCCTACGACGCGGTGGTGGCCGAGCTGGCCCCGAACCGGGGGATGACGTCCAACCCGTTGTTCCAGGTCGTCTTCGACATGAAGCGGCACAGCGGCGGTCCTGGGCAGGGCCCGGACTCCTTTGTGGACGTCGTGGAGGTCCACAACGACACCGCCAAGTTCGACGTCGAGGTCTCGGTGCTCGAGCGGCGCGACTCGTTGCTCGTCGATGTCGAGTACAACAGCGACATCTTCGACCACGGCACCGTCGAACGGCTCCTCGAGGGGTACCGGGTGCTGCTCGAGGTGTTCGCGGGTGCACCAGACCGGCGGGTGTCCGAACTCCCCGTGCTGTCACCCGCGCTCGAGCGTCAGGTCGTCGTCGAGTGGAACGACACCGCCCGGGAGTACCCCGCCGAACGGATGCGGTGCCTGCACCGGCTGATCGAGGATCAGGTCGACCGGACGCCGGACGCGGTCGCGCTGACGTTCGAGGGCGAGGAGATGACCTTCGCCGAGCTCGACCGCCGTGCCAACCGCGTGGCCCACCGGTTGCGCGGGCTGGGCGTCGACCGGGACCAGCCGGTCGGCATCTGCGTCGAGCGGTCCATGGAGATGGTGATCGGGCTGTTCGGCATCCTCAAGGCGGGCGGCGCCTATGTGCCGATCGATCCGACGTACCCGGCCCAACGGGTGGCGTTCATGCTCGCCAACGCCGACCCCCGGCTCCTGCTGACGCAGCAGCACCTCATCGACACCATTCCCGCGCACCGCGCCACCACGGTCCCACTGGACCGGGCGGGGGAGTTCGACGACGAGCCGGACACCCGCCCTGGCGACGTCGTCGAACTGGACGACCTCGTGTACATGATCTACACCTCCGGGTCCACCGGGCAGCCGAAGGCCGCGATGATGACCCATCGCGGCGTGGTCAACCGGCTGCTGTGGCAGCAGGACCACTTTGGACTGACCACGGACGACCGGGTGCTGCAGAAGACCCCGTTCAGCTTCGACGTATCGGTGTGGGAGTTCTTCTGGCCCCTGTTGACCGGCGCCCGCATGGTGATCGCACGTCCGGAAGGGCACAAGGATCCCGGCTACCTCTCGTCGATGATCCAGGAGCACGGCGTCACCACGCTGCACTTCGTGCCCTCGATGTTGCGGGCGTTCCTGCAACACCCCGGGATCGAGCAGTGCGAGTCGATCACCCGCGTCATCGCCAGCGGAGAGGAGCTGCCGACGTCGTCGATCCAGTCCCTCTACCAGCGGCTGCCCGGGGCGACGATCTACAACCTCTGGGGCGCGACCGAGTGCTCGGTGGACAGCACCTGCTGGACCTGCCCACGTGACATCGGTGCCACCGCCGTGTCGATCGGCACGCCGATCGCCAACACCGAGATCTACATCCTGGACCGGCATCTCAACCCGGTGCCGATCGGCGCACCCGGCGAGGCCTACATCGGTGGAGTCGGCGTGGCCCGTGGCTACTTCCGCAGGCCCGAGCTGACCGAACAGCGTTTCGTGCCGGATCCGTTCAGCACACGGCCGGGCGCCACGATGTACCGAACCGGTGACCTGGCGCGGTTCCAGGCCGACGGGTCGATGGTGTTCCTCGGGCGAACCGACTTCCAGGTCAAGGTGCGCGGCATGCGCATCGAGCTGGGGGAGGTTGAGGCGGCCCTGGCCGAGCACCCGGCGGTCCGCGACGTCGTGGTGCTGGCCCGCGAGCTCCCGCACGCGGTTGACGACAAGCAACTCGTCGCGTACGTCCTCGCCGAGGACGGGGCAAGTGCTCCGGAGGCGTCGGCCGACGGGCGGGTCGAGGAGTGGCAGGGCCTGTTCGACCAGAGTTACCGGCGCGACGCCGCCTCCGACGAGAGCGACTTCAACATCGTCGGCTGGAACAGCAGCTACACAGACGAACCGCTGTCACACGAGGAGATGCGGGTCTGGCTCGGTTCGACCGTGGCACGAGTGCTGGCGCTGCGGCCGCGGCGCGTGCTCGAGATCGGCTGCGGCACCGGCATGCTGCTGGCCCGGATCGCACCGAGGACCACGTCGTACTGGGCGACCGACTTCTCCTGCACTGCCGTGGACTACGTGCGTGACCACATCGCACCCACCCTGCCGGATGACTGCGGTGTGCGGCTCCTCCACCGCGCCGCCGACGACTTCGCCGGTCTGGAGAACGAGCGGTTCGACGTCGTGGTCGTCAACTCGGTGGCGCAGTACTTCCCGGACGCCGCCTACCTGTGTGAGGTCATCGGCAAGGCGCTGGCGTGCCTCTCACCCGACGGCACGCTGTTCCTCGGCGACCTGAGGAACCTGTCGTTGCTCGACGCCTTCCACGCCGAGGTCGAGCTCGCACGTGCCGAGCCGGGCCTCACCCTCGGCAGGCTGCGTGACCGGGTCCGGCAGCGGACCGCGCACGAGAAGGAGCTGGTGCTCGCGCCGGAGTTCTTCACCGCGCTGCGCGCCGAGTTCCCGGCGATCTCCAGGGTGGAGATGATGCTCAAGCGCGGTGACCACCACAACGAGCTGACCAGGTACCGCTACGACGTCGCGGTGCACGTCGGCGCTCCGGGCGGCGACCCGGCCCGCCCGCGACAGGTGGCCTGGACGTCGATGGACGACGTCCGCCGCGTCCTCTCCGACGACCAGCCGGACGCGCTGGCGGTCGACGGCATCCCCAACGCGCGAATGGCCGCTGTCAACGGCTTCCTGGCCGCGGCGCGGGACGCCCCCGACGACGCGATCGTCGACGATCTACGTCCGGACATCGCCGCTGATGCCGCCGTCGAACCGGAGTCGTGCTGGCGGCTCGCCGAGGATCTGGGCTACCTCGTCGAGATCGGGTGGACGGGCGCGGCGACGGACGGGCGGTACCGCGCGACGTTCCTGCGTCCCGGGACCGGGCAGGTCGCCGACTGGACGGACCCGGCCGAGCCAGGACGCGCCGCCGCGCGCTACGCCAACAACCCCAGGCTGCCCGGGTTGACCCGCTGGCTGAGCAGTGCGGTCGCCGCGTTCCTGCGGGACCGAGTCCCGGAGTTCATGGTGCCCTCGGCCGTTGTCGCGCTCGACGAGTTCCCGACCAGTGCCAACGGGAAGCTGGACCGCGACGCGCTGCCGATGCCACTGCGTGTCCTCGAGTCCAAGGAGGACATGGTCGCCCCGCGCACGCCGCTCGAACGACAGCTCGCGGACATCTGGACCGACGTGCTCGGACTCGAGCAGGTCAGCGTCGACCGCGGCTTCTTCGCGCTCGGCGGGGACTCGCTGCTCGGCATCCAGATGGTCAGCAGGGCCAACGGCCTCGGTATGGCCCTCAACCCCCAGGACGTCTTCCAGAGCCACACCATCGCGGAGCTGGCCGCGCTCGCCGACTCCCGCGGCCCGGTCACGACGTCGACCGCGGTCGAACGGGATCCGCGACTGCTGGACTGGGCGCGGTCCCGCTACCCCGACGCCGAGGACGCCTTCCCGGTGACCGGTATGCAGGAGTGGGCGCTGGAGGCCATCCGGCGGGCGCCGGACTCCGGGGTCTACCTGACCCATCAGCGGTTCCGCTTCTCGGAGAAGGGAATCGACCCGAGCGCGCTGGCGCGGGCGTGGCAGCACACCGTGGACCGGTTCCCGACGTTGCGGGCCGGCTACGTCCGTGACGACGCGGGGGAGTGGGTCCAGGTGATCCACCGCGGGGTGCGGGTACCGGTCGACGCACACGATCTCCGCGCCGCCGCGCCGGTCGAGCAGGAACGTCGTGTCAACGCCTACATCGAGGCGAGGCGGCGGCGCGGCTTCACCGGTCCGCCACCGCAGACACGCCTGGCCCTGTTCCGCCTCGGCGAGGACGACTACGAGTACGTCCACTTCTTCAGCCTGCCCGCGCAGGACGGCTGGAGCTATCAGATGATGGTGCGCAACCTGCTCGACGCCTACGAGGAGTTCGCGGCAGGCCGCGAGCCGGTGGTCGTGGCCCCGTCGTTCGCCTATGGCGACTTCTGTGTCGAGCAGCGGAGCCGGAACACCGAGGAGGCCGAGGCGTTCTGGCGACGGCAGCTGGCGGACGTGGTGCTGCCAGGGCCATCCATCACGTTGCCGGCTGACGAACGACGAGCCGATGTCGCGACGCCGATCCTGCAGGAGCGGGTGATGGTCCCCCGGGAGACCGCGACCGGGCTCGCCGCGCTGGCCCGGCGCAACGACCTCAGCCTCAACAGTCTCCTGCACGGCGCCTGGGTCATCGTGCTCAGTGCCGTCACCGGTTCGCCGGACGTGGTCTGTGGTGCCACGTTCTCCGGGCGCAGCACCACCTCGGTCGATGTCGACCAGGCGTCGGGCCTCATGTTCAACATCCTCCCGGTGCCGACGACAGTGGACCGGGCGGCCACACTGGTGCCGTGGCTCACCGGGCTGCAGTCCACGATCTCGGCCGTCAACGACTACGAGTACATCTCGCCGGCGGCCCTGCACGCGTTGAGCGGAGCCGCGAAGGACGCGCCACTCTTCGAGAGTTACGTCGTCAGCGAGAGCCTCCCGGGCATGTCGTCCAATTTGGACCGTTTCATGTCCGTACTCGGGGCGTTCCCGATCCAGGTACTGGCCCAGACCGAGCACCCGTTGCGGGTCGAGCTCGCGGTCGGCGAGGAGTTCCTGCAGATTTCACTCAACTACCAGGCAGATCACTTCCCGGCGGGTACCGTCGCCCACTGGCTCACCCGGTACGTGCGGGTACTGGCGGACATCGCGGCCGACCCGGACCGCACGGTCGGTGAGTTCGTGCCCGATCTCACCGCGCCGGGCCGGTGATCCCCGTGATCGGCAGCGGATCGTCGCCAGAGCGTCTTGTTAGAGGGTTGTTAGTGTGCCGACCTACGCTCGGCCGGGTGATTTCGCGCACAGTGGACAGCCGCCGAGCAGAGGAGTTGGCCGCAGTTCTGCGGGAGCTCAGAGAACAAGCGGGTATCACCCAGGAGGAGTTGGCCGATCGTTCGGGCCTCAGCATCCGCACGATCTCGGACCTGGAAAGAGGAAGAACGACCACGCCGCAGCGGCGGTCGATCGAGCTGCTCGCCGACGCGCTCTGCGTCGACGGGGATTCGTTGGAGCAGCTACAGCAGGCGGCCAGGAGACGGTCCGTCGCGCAATGTCCGGCGTGCTCGGCCAGGTGGCAGCTGGACGAGCTGGTCCGGCGGGAGAAGCATGGCTGACGAGCACAAGTACGTCGACTACCTCCGCCGCGCGAGCGCCGAGCTGCAGAGTCTGCGCGGGGAGTTGCGGCGGATCCGTGCCCGCGCCGAGGAGCCCATGGCGATCATCGGCATGGGCTGTCGTTACCCCGGTGGCGTCACGTCCCCGGATGAGCTGTGGGCCTTGGTCGCCAACGCGGGGGACGCGGTCACCGAGCTGCCGAGGGACCGCGGCTGGGATCTCGCCCGGCTCCACGATCCTGGCCCAGAGCCTGCCGCGTGGACGAGCTACGTCGGACATGGCGGGTTCCTCACCGATGTCGCGTCGTTCGACGCGGACTTCTTCAACATCAGCCCGCGAGAGGCCCCTTCGGTGGACCCGCAGCACCGGCTGTTGCTGGAATGCTCGGTGGAAGCGGTCGAGCGAGCCGGTATCCCTCTGGACTCCTTGCGTGGCAAGCAGGTCGGGGTGTTCAACGGCATCATGTCCACCGGTGTGCCAGGACAGGTGGCCAGTCTGGCGGCCGGGCGGGTGGCCTACACGTTCGGCTTCGAGGGGCCGGCACTCACGGTCGACACGGCGTGTTCGTCGTCGCTGGTGGCGTTGCACCTGGCGGCCCAGGCGTTGCGGCACGGAGAGTGCGACCTCGCGCTGGTCGGCGGGGCAACGGTGATGGCGACACCGGACATGTTGGTGTACTTCAGCCGCCAGCGCGGGCTGGCGCCCGACGGCCGGTGCAAGTCCTTCGGTGCGACCGCGGACGGCACGGGACTGGCCGAGGGCGCCGGCGTGCTCCTGCTCGAGCTGCTGTCCGACGCGCGTCGCCTCGGGCATCCCGTGCTGGCGCTGGTGCGTGGCTCCGCGGTGAACCAGGACGGGCAGTCGAACGGGATCACGGCACCGAACGGACCGGCGCAGCAGCGGGTGATCCGGGCGGCGATGAGCAGCGCGCGGGTGCTCGCGTCCGATGTGGACGTCGTGGAGGCGCACGGCACGGGCACGCGGCTGGGCGACCCGATCGAGGCGCAGGCGATCATCGCCACGTACGGTGCGGACCGTCCCGAGGACCGGCCGGTGCTGCTGGGATCGCTCAAGTCGAACATCGGGCACACCCAGGCCGCGGCCGGTGTCGCTGGCGTCATCAAGATGGTGCAGGCCATGCACCACGGTGTGGTGCCACCGACGTTGCACGTGGACGCGCCGTCACCGCACGTCGACTGGTCCGCGGGAGCGGCGGAGCTGGTGACCCGCACGGTGTCGTGGCCGGAGACCGGCCGGCCCCGCCGCGCGGCGGTCTCGTCCTTCGGGCTCAGCGGCACCAACGCCCACGTCATCCTCGAGCAGGGCGACGAGCCCGCGGTGCCGGATCCCGTCGACAGGCCGATCGTCACCGGAGTGGCACCCTTGCTGCTGTCCGCGAAGACCGAGGAAGCGTTGCGAGGACAGGCCGAACGCCTGCGGTCCTGGGTGGACCGTGGCGACACGGTCGCTCCGGTCGACATCGCCGCGGCGTTGGCGACCATGCGGCACGCCATGCCGGTCCGGGCTGCCGTGCTCGGCGCGGACCGTGCGGACCTGCTGCGCGGGCTCGACGCGCTGGCGGCCGGCGACGCGGCGGCGAACGTGTTCCAGGTGGCCGCCCGGCCGGACGGCCACCTCGCGGTGATGTTCACCGGCCAGGGCGCGCAGCGCCCGCAAGCCGGCCAGGGCCTCCACGACCGGTTTCCCGTGTTCGCCGAGGCACTCGACGACGTATGCTCCATTGCGGACGAACAGCTCGAGCGGCCACTGAGGACGGTGATGTTCGCTCGTCCGGACACCGCGCACGCCCGCCTGCTGGACCGGACCGACTACACCCAGGCGGCGACGTTCGCTCTGGAAGTGGCGCTCTTCCGGCTGATCGAGAGCTGGGGCGTCCGGCCCGCCTTCCTCATCGGACATTCGGTCGGCGAGCTGACCGCCGCGCACGTCGCCGGGGTGTGGTCGCTCCGCGACGCCGCGAAGGTGGTGGTCGAGCGAGGGCGGCTGATGGCCGCGCTGCCGGACGGCGGGGCGATGGTGGCGGTGGCCGCTGCGGAGGACTGGGTGCGCGGCATGCTGGTCTCGCTCGGCACCGACGTGAGCGTTGCCGCGGTGAACGGCCCGGCCGCCACCGTGATCTCCGGGGACGGGCGGCTCGTCGACGAGGTCGCGGCGGCCTGCCGGGCCGCCGGTGTCCGCACGAAACCGTTGCGCACCTCGCACGCGTTCCACTCCGCGCGCATGGCGCCGGTGCTGGACCCGTTCGCCAGAGTGCTGGAATCGGTGGCGTTCCGCGCACCCCGGACACCGGTGGTGTCGAATGTGACCGGCGCCCTGCTCACCGACGAGCAGGCGTGCTCGCCCGGCTACTGGGTCTCGCAGGTCCGCGAGACCGTGCGGTTCGCCGAGGGGATACGCACCCTGCACGGACGCGGCGTGTCCCGCTTCCTCGAGCTCGGCCCGGACACCGCGCTGACCGTGGCCGCACGCACCACGGTCGAGCAGGTATCGGACTCGCGGTCAGAGCTGTTCACCGCTCTGCTGCGGCGGGGTCGCCAGGACGTCGACGCCGCGCTGTCCGCGCTGGCGTTGCTGCACACCGACGGCGTCGCGGTGGACTGGGAGGCGGTGTTCGGCGGGCGGCCCGCGCGCCGGGTGGAGCTGCCCACCTATGCGTTCCAGGGCAAGCGCTACTGGAGTGCACCAGGCTCGGGTGTGGCCGACGCGGGCGGGCTGGGACTTGACGTCGTCCAGCACCCGTTCCTCCGTGCGGCAGCGGACGTGCCCGGCACACAGGGTCTCCTGATGACCGGCCGGCTGTCGGTCGAGACACATCCCTGGCTGGCGGATCACGCGCCAGGGGGCAACGCGCTGCTGCCGGGTACGGCGCTCGTCGAACTGGCCGCCAGGGCCGGTGCGGACGTGGACTGCCCGGTGGTGCGGGACCTGACCCTGCACACCCCGCTTGCGTTGTCCGGCCGGGCAGCGGCACGGCTGCGGGTCGCGCTGACGGCGCCGGACGAGCACGGCGCCCGCTCGATCACCGTGCACTCCCGACGCGAGGACGCGCTGACGGCGGACCCGTGGCTGCTCCACGCGTCGGGAACGGTGATCCCCCAACAGGTCGTCGTCCCGGAGACCGCGGAGCTCACCGGGGAATGGCCGCCACCCGGCGCCGTCTCGGTGGACCTGGACGGCGCGTACGAGCGGCTCGCCGGGCACGGTCTCGACTACGGACCGGCGTTCCGCGGTGTGCGCGCGGTCTGGCGCCGGGGCGACGACGTGTTCGCCGACGTCGCCCTGCCGGACGATCGGCACGGTGAGTCCGCCGCGTTCGTCCTCCACCCGGCGCTGTGGGACGCGGCGGTGCACGCACTGGCGCTGGCCGGTTTCGACGACGACGACGGCAAGGCGCGGCTGCCCTACTCCTGGCAGGGCGTGTCGGTCCACAACGGTGGTGCGCTCGCACTGCGGGTCAGGCTGTCGTGGACCGGCGAGGAGATGCTGTCGATGACCGCGGCCGACCCGTCGGGAGCGCCGGTGGTGACGGTGGAAACACTTCGCCTGCGGGCCGTGTCCACCGCGCGGCTGTCCACACCGGTCTCGGCGGGAGAGGCACTGTTCCACGTCGAGTGGCAGCCTGCCCCCCGCGACGGTTCCCCGTCGCTCACTGGCGGATGGGCCGTGATCGGGCCGGACGACGCACGGCTGACGGGCGCGCTCCGGCAGTCGTGGGGCGACGGCCACTGGTATCCGGACCTCGCCGCCATGACGCGGTCGCAGGAGTCTGACGTGCCCGCGCCGGCTGTGGTGGTGCTGGTACAACCGCCGACAACCGAGGTCGGGGCAGGCGTTCCTGCCGCCGTCCGCGCCGCGGTGTCACGCATGCTGTCGTTCCTGCGTTCCTGGCTGGCCGACGAGCGGCAGACGGCGTCCCGGCTGGTGGTCGTGACGCGTGGCGCGGTGACGGGCGACGCACGCGACGTCGCGGCCGCCGCCGTCTGGGGACTGCTGCGCAGTGCACAGACCGAACACCCGGGTCGCATCGTCGTGGTCGACCTCGACGGCACCGAGGCATCGGACCGCGCACTGTCCGCGATCACCCGCATCGACGAGCCCCAGCTGGCGATCCGCGAGGGCGAACTGCTGGTTCCCCGGCTGGCCAGGCTGACGGTGCCGGAACCGGTTGTGCCGTCGTTGGCGGCCAACGGAACCGTGATGATCACCGGCGCCACGGGCAGTCTCGGCGCCGCGATGGCAGGCCACCTGGTCACCGAGCACGGCGTGCGCAGGCTGCTGCTGGTGAGCCGCCGCGGTCCCGCCGCCGAGGGCGCCGCCGAACTGGTGGCGGAACTCGGTGCACTCGGCGCGGAGGCGTCCGTCGTCGCGTGCGACGTGTCCGACCGCGCCGAGCTGGCCACGCTGTTGTCCGGTGTTCCGGCGGACCGGCCGCTGACCGGCATCGTGCACGCGGCCGGTGCCCTGGCCGACGGGATGATCGAGTCGCTCTCCGAGGAACGCCTGGACACGGTGTTGCGGCCCAAGGTGGACGCTGCCTGGCACCTCCACGAACTGACCGAGGGACTGGACCTGCGACTGTTCGCGGTGTTCTCGTCCCTGTCCGGCACCCTCGGCGGTGCCGGACAGGCGAACTACGCGGCGGCGAACGCCTTCCTCGACGCGCTCGCCGCGCACCGCCGGGCGCTCGGCCTGCCCGCCCAGTCACTGGCGTGGGGTGCGTGGGAGACCGACGACGGCATGGCAGGCAGGTCGGCCGAGTCCGACCGCGAACGCGTGGCGCGCAGCGGGTTGCTCGCCCTGCCCGCGAAGGAAGCGCTCGCGCTCTTCGATCTCGGATGGGCCGCCGACGAACCCGTCGTCGTCCCCGCGCGGCTGGATGTCACGACCCTCCGGCGGACCTTTCCCGTTGCCGAGCAGGTGCCGCCGCTGCTGCGCGGCCTCATCCGGTCGCCGAGGTCGACGACGGCGGGCACCGCGGACCGGTCGGCCGCACTCCGCGCCCAGCTGGCGGAGCTGTCCGAACAGGGGCAACGACGCGAGCTCCTTCGCGTCGTGCGCGAACATGTGGCCGCCGTGCTCGGACACCCGGCACCCGGGGCGGTGACGCCGGACCGGGGTTTCCTCGACCTCGGCCTCGACTCGCTGACCGGCGTCGAGCTGCGCAACCGGCTGGATCTCGTGACCGGGCTCCGGCTGCCGTCGACCCTGATCTTCGACTACCCGACCTCGCTGGCCGTGGCGGAGCACCTGTGGCGACAGCTGTTCCCGCCCTCGGCCTCGCGGGCCGGACCCGGCGCCGACGACGCCGGGATCCGGCTGGCACTGACGACGATCCCGGTCGCGCGCCTGCGGGCGGCCGGTGTCCTCGACACGTTGCTCCGGCTCGCCGAGGAGCCGGGCACGACCGACCCGGCCACCCCGGCCACGCAGTCTACACAGGACTCGATCAGGAAGATGGCGGCCGAGGACCTGGTGCGGCTGGCGCTCGGCCGCGGCGGTTCGTGACGGCTGCCGAGCACACATTCACCGACCGGTCTGCGTCCAGGCCGGTACGAGCAACCGAGGGTGAGCCCGATGACAAGCACGCACGCGCCCCGCCCCTCGTTCAGGAACCTGAAGGAGGTTGCCCAGGTGGCCCCGGGCCGGCACATCCTGGGCGTCGCGAACTTCACCACGGGCAGCGCGGACCCGAGCGTCGACGAGGGCTACCCGTCGGTCGCGATCCACATGACCGGCTCGGTGGAGGACGGGTTCGCCGAGGTGTGGACCTCGGACCGGCCTGTCCGGGCCGGACAGGCCGGCTCGATGTCCTACGCGCACGACGGGGAGTTCCTGTTCTGCACCGGCCGGATCCCGGAGACGGCCGACTACGTCGAGGCCACGGAAGCGGCTTACACCGAGGTACTGGCGCTGACCGGCTCGCTGGGGTATCGACAGCTGGTCCGCATCTGGCACTACATCAGCCGGTTGAACGAAGAGACCGCCGAAGGGCTGGAAACCTACCGGGCATTCTGTCTCGGCAGGGCGCGGGTCCTCGAGCGGTACGGGATGACCGACGACATGCCCGCGGCGACGGTCATCGGTTCGCACGGCGGCGGGATCGTGTTCTACTTCCTCGCCAGCAGGGGCGGGACTCAGATCAACGTCGACAACCCCCGCCAGGTACCGCCTTATCACTACCCGCGCCGCTACGGCGTGAAGTCCCCCAACTTCGCCCGCGCGACCTACGTGCGATCGGACGACGGCGCGACGCAGATCTACGTTTCCGGCACAGCGAGCATCCTCGGGCACCGAACGATGAACGCCGGCGACGTCGAAGGCCAGTGCCGACTGGCGCTGGACAACATCGCTTACCTGATCGGCGAGGGCAACCTCTCCGCACACGGCATCCAGCCGGGCCGCACGCTCGACGACCTGCGCACCGTCAAGGTGTACGTGCGCCGCCGTTCGGACATCGAACGGGTCCAGCGGATCTGCCGGACGGCGTTCTCCCGATCGGCGGATGTCGTGTTCCTGCACGCCGACATCTGCAGGCACGACCTCCTCGTCGAGATCGAGGGCATCGTCCCGGGCGAGCGTGCGGTCGAGCGCCGGTCCCTTCCCGGTCCGGTCGCGACGCAGGAGTGGTCGGCGCTTCCCGCGGCCCAGCAACCGGACTGGCATGCGCATCCGGCCTACGAGCGCGTCCGGAGCACGCTCTCGGCCGCCCCACCCCTCGTGTCGCCCGACGAGCTGGGTGCCCTGCGCACGGCGCTCGCCGCGGTCGCGGCGGGTTCCGCGCGGGTGCTGCAGATGGGTGACTGCGCGGAGAGCTTCTACGAGAGCACCCCCGACCAGGTTGCGCTCAAGATCGCCGCGATGGAACGGCTGGCCGAGCGGTTCGCGGCCAGAGCGGGCCTGCCGGTGGTGAAGATCGGCAGGCTCGGCGGGCAGTACGCGAAGCCGAGGTCGCACGCGGTCGAGGTCGTCGACGGTGTCGAGCTCCCGGCCTTTCGCGGTCACATGGTCAACGCCGAGACCCCGTCCGCCGAGGCGAGGAGGCCGCATCCCGCACGGATGCTCTGGGCCTACCACCTCAGCGACGACGTGCAGCGGCTCCTGCGCACGCACCGGAACGGCTCCGCCCACGCCGCGGTGCCCCCGGGACCGTGGTCGAGTCACGACGCTCTGGTCATGGACTACATCGGTCCGCTGGTGCGGAACGACCCGGCGACCGGCGCCCGGTTTCTCGCCAGCACGCACTTCCCGTGGGTCGGCGAACGGACCGGCGGCATCGGCGAGGCCCACGTGCTGCTGCTGAGCCTCGTGAGCAACCCGGTGGCGTGCAAGGTCGGGCCCCGGTCGACCCCCGAGAGCGTGCTGGCGCTGTGTGCGTTGCTCGACCCGGAGCGGGAACCGGGACGTCTCACGTTGATCGCGCGGATGGGCCGCGACGCGATCGGCACCGTGCTGCCACCGATCCTGCGTGCCGTGCGCGCAGCGCGCCACCCCGTGGTATGGCTGAGCGATCCCATGCACGGCAACACGGTCCGACTGCCGTCCGGCGCCAAGACGCGGTATCTCGACGACATGGTCGCGGAGGCGGCCACGTTCCGGAACATCGTCGAAGGCCACGGCAACCATGTCGGCGGCCTGCACCTGGAGACCGCGGCGTACGACGTGGCCGAGTGCGCGGGCGGACCGGCGCCCGGCGACGGCGAACTGGGCAACCCCTCGCTGTGCGACCCGCGGCTGACCATCGCGCAGGCCGCGGCACTCATCGACCGGGTCTTCTGAGTCGTGACCGGACCTACCCCAGAGGGATGTGGTGAAGTGCTGCGCGCAGATCTGATCCGGCCGTTGCCCGAGTTGCTGCGTGCACACGCGGAGCAACGGGGGGAGAAGATCGCGTTCTCCGACGGGCGGCGGGACGTCAGCTATGCGGCGCTCGAGCAGCGGACCGGTTGGCTGGCCGGACAGCTGGCCGCGCTCGGGCTGGCCCGGGGTGACCGCGCCGCCATGTGCCTCGGGAACAGCGTCGAGATGGTGGAGAGCTACCTGGCCCTCGCCAGGGCAGGCGCGATCGGGGTCCCGGTCAACCCGAGGACCAGTGACGCGGAGCTGAACCATCTGATCGAGGACAGCCAGGCCCGCCTGGTGATCACCGACCCGGCCCGCCTCGAGCAGGTGGCCCCGGTGCTCGCACGACGTCCTGGCACGGTGCTCGTGGTCACCGGCGACGTCGTGGCGCCGGACGCCATCTCGTACGAGGCCGTGGCGGGCACCGACCCCGGGACGCCGGCCAGGGACGACCTCGGGCTCGACGACCCGGCCTTCATGCTCTACACCTCGGGCACCACGGGCAGGCCGAAGGGTGTCCTGTCGACCACCCGCAACTCGCTCTGGACGATCGCGGCCTGCTACGCCCCGATCCTGGGGCTCTGCGCGGACGACCGCGTCCTCTGGCCGTTGCCGCTGTCCCACTGCCTCGGCCACCACCTCGGCGTGCTCGGCGTGACCGCGGTCGGTGCGAGTGCCCACCTCATGGCGGGGTTCTCAGCGGGTGAAGCACTCGAACTGCTGGGGGAGCGGCCTTTCACGTTCCTCGCCGCGGTACCGGCGATGTACCACCAGCTGGTGCTCGCGGCGCGCGAGCGAGACGAGGTGCGGACCACGTTGCGGAGGTGTCTCACCGCGGGCGCGGTCGCGCCGGAGTCGCTGCGTGCCGCCGTCCGGGACACATTGGGCGTGGCTCTGCTCGACAGCTACGGCACCACCGAGACCTGCGGGCCGATCACCACGAACTGGCCCGACGGTGACCGGGTGCCCGGCTCGTGCGGTCCGCCGTTGCCGGGTCTGCGTGTCCGCGTGGTCGACCCGAAGACCGGGGTGGACGTTCCGACGGGGGAGGAGGGCGAGGTCTGGGTCCAGGGGCCGAACATGATGCTCGGCTACTACGACGGGGCCGACGGCACGGTCGAGCCGCCCGCGGGCGGCTGGCACCGGACGGGCGACCTCGCGCACCGTGACGGGGCAGGCCATCTCACCATCACCGGGCGGATCAAGGAGCTGATCATCCGCGGTGGTGAGAACATCCACCCCGGCGAGGTCGAGGAGGTGCTGCTCGGCGTGCCGGGCGTGCTGGACGCGGCCGTCGCGGGCAAGCCGCACGAGGTGCTGGGACAGGTCCCCATCGCGTTGGTGGTACCCGGCCCGGACGGGCTGGATCCTGACCGGTTGTTCGCCGTGTGCCGCGAAAGGCTGTCGTATCACAAGGTTCCCGCCGAGGTGCACGTGACGGCACAGGTCCCGAGGACGCCATCCGGCAAGATCATTCGGGGCGAGCTGCCCGGTCTGCCTCGCCGGCTGCTCGCCACGGGCAGTGGCACGCACGAGTCGCTGTTCCGGTTGGAGTGGACACCGCTGCGCGACACCGGCGACGCGCCGGAGTCGCTCGACTGGGCCGTGCTCGGCGCCGAGCACAGCAGTGGCAGCGTCGCGTCTCACCCCGACCCGTGGGCGTCGTACGATCAGGCGCGTTCGTGGTTGGCCGACCGGGATCACGACGGCACGGTGCTCGTCGTGGTGACCAGGGATGCCGTTGACGGGGTGTTCCAGGCAGCCCATCACGACGGGCACCAGCTCAGGCAACAGGCGTGGACGCGGTTGCGGTCGTTACAGTTCGATCACCCCGGGCGGCTCGTCCTGGTCGACATCGACAGCGCGACGATTCCGCGTGCGCGGCTCGCCGCGCTGGTGGCGTCGGGGGAGCCCCGGCTCCTCGTGCGCGACGGGATCACGTTGACCCCACGGCTGGGCAAGGCCAGGATGCCCGGCAGGAACAACCCCAGGATCGGACCGGACGCGGCGGTGGTCCTGACGGGGGCGTCCAGTGTCGTCGGCGCGGCGGTGGCCGGTCAGCTGGTGACCGGCTACGGCGTACGACGGCTGCTCCTGGTCGGTGCGGTCACGGACGGTGTCCGGGAGCAGGCCAGGACGCTGACCGAGCTCGGCGCCGACGTGCGGGTCGTGCCCGGTGAGCTCACGGACGGCCGGACCGCGGCAGCGGTGGACACCGAGGCGGCGGGCCCGATCGGCGCCGTCGTCCACGTCGCGGGCACCGGCGAACCCACCACTGTGGACGACCTGCGTGCGGTGTACGAGATGGCAGGCGGCACGGAACTGCCCGTCCTGGTGGTGATCTCCGCTCTCTCGTCGACACTGGGAGCGGCCGAACCGGAGCGGGTGGCGGCGGCTGCCTCCGCTGCCGCCCTGGTACGCCGCCATCTCGACCGCGGCGGTGCCGGAACTCACCTTGCCACGGTCCGGTGGGAGGACGGGAGCGACGACGCCATCCCGGTCCGGGATGGACTGGCGTTGTTCGATGCCGCGCTCGCGGCGGATGACGCCTGTCTGTTCGCCCTCGGTGCGGCGAACGCCGAATCGGCCCCGATGCTGCCCAGGACGACCGAGGACGAGTCGGTGCGCTGGACGACCGCGGACGAGTCGGTGCGCGTGGAGCTGGCGCGCCGCCTCGCCGGGATGGCGGAGAGCGAACGGGACGCGGACATCATGGGCCGCGTTCGCGCCGCAGTGGCGGACGTGCTGGGTGACGCGGCACCCGAGGGCCTCGACGTGGCCCGCGCCTTCCGGGAACTGGGGCTCACGTCCATCACGGCGGTGCGGCTGCGCAACCGGCTCGCCGAGGCGACCGGTCTGCCACTGCCCGCGACAGTGGCGTTCGACTACCCGACGCCGGCAGCGCTGGCACACCACCTCCGGCGCCGGCTGACCGGCGAACCGGACGCCCGCGTCGCGACAGCGCCACCGGCTGGGCCGGTCGCCGACGAGCCGGTGGCGATCGTCGCGATGGCCTGCCGTTACCCGGGCGGCGTCCGCACACCGGAGGACCTGTGGCGGCTGGTGGCCGACGGTGTGGACGCGATCACGCCATTCCCCGACAACCGTGACTGGGACCTGACCGCCCTGTTCGACGCCGATCCCGACGCGGCGGGCACCTCCCACACGCGGCACGGAGGTTTCCTGCCCGACGCGGGAGAGTTCGATCCGGCCTTCTTCGGCATCTCGCCCGGCGAGGCTCTGGTGATGGACCCGCAGCAGCGACTGTTGCTGGAGGTGTCGTGGGAGGCGTGCGAGCGGGCGGGTATCGATCCGCTCTCGTTGGCGGGCACCCGCACCGGGGTGTTCACCGGTCTGATGCACCACGACTACGCGGAGCGGTTCAGCGGGGTGTCCCCGGAGCTGCACGGCTATCTGGGCACGGCCGCGGCGGGCAGCGTCGCTTCGGGCCGGGTGGCGTACGCGCTGGGCCTCGAGGGGCCCGCGGTGACCGTGGACACGGCGTGTTCGTCGTCGTTGGTTGCGTTGCACTGGGCGGCTCAGGCGTTGCGGCAGGGTGAGTGCGATCTTGCGCTGGCCGGCGGTGTGGCACTCATGGCCTCCCCCCAGGTGTTCATCGACTTCTCCCGCCAGCGCGCGCTGTCCGCCGACGGACGATGCCGTGCGTTCGGTGCGGACGCGGACGGCACCGGTTGGTCGGAGGGCGTCGGGGTCGTCCTGGTGGAGCGGCTGTCGGACGCCGTGCGCAATGGGCGTCGGATCTTGGCGGTGGTGCGTGGTAGTGCGGTGAACTCGGACGGTGCGTCGAACGGGTTGACGGCACCGAATGGTCCGTCGCAGCGGCGGGTGATCCGGCAGGCGTTGGCCAGTGCCGGGTTGTCCCCATCGGATGTCGATGTGGTGGAGGCGCATGGCACGGGGACGACGTTGGGTGATCCGATCGAGGCACAGGCGTTGCTGGCCACCTACGGCCAGGACCGCGCGCGGCCGGTGTTGCTGGGTTCGTTGAAGTCGAACATCGGGCACACGCAGGCTGCCGCCGGCATTGGCGGCGTCATCAAGATGGTGATGGCCCTGCGTCACCGTGTGGTGCCCAAGACCTTGCACGCGGCTGAACCGTCGCCGCACGTGGACTGGTCGTCGGGTGCCGTCGAGCTGGTGGCGGAGAACGTGGACTGGCCGTCGGTGGACAGAGCGCGCCGGTTTGGCGTGTCGTCGTTCGGGATCAGTGGGACGAACGCGCACGTGATCGTCGAGGAGGCGCCCACGTCCCCGCTGCCGTTGCCTGCCACCGACGTGGTGGTTCCGGCGGTGGTGCCGTGGGTGGTGTCGGCGAAGTCGGAGGCGGCGCTGGACGGGCAGCTGGCACGGCTGCGTTCCTTTGTGGACACTGCGGAGCCGTCGCCGGTCGATGTGGGTTGGTCGTTGCTGGATCGATCCGTGTTCGCGCATCGGGCAGT
Source organism: Actinophytocola algeriensis (assembly GCF_014203735.1). Taxonomy (GTDB): domain Bacteria; phylum Actinomycetota; class Actinomycetes; order Mycobacteriales; family Pseudonocardiaceae; genus Actinophytocola; species Actinophytocola algeriensis. The sequence continues at coordinate 49,224 of NZ_JACHJQ010000008.1, forward strand.
TTTGCTGGCGTCGGCGGATGGTGTGGTCGAGGCGGCGCGCGGAGTGGCTGCGGGCGGCGGGCTGGGAATGTTGTTCCCGGGTCAGGGCGCGCAGCGAGCAGGGATGGGCCGCGAGTTGCATGCGCGGTTCCCGGTGTTCGCGCGGTCGTTCGACGAGGTGGTGGACCGGTTCGATGGTCTGCGGGCGGTGATGTGGGGTCAGGATGCCGCGTTGCTGGACCGGACGGAGTGGGCGCAGCCCGCGTTGTTCGCGCTCGAGGTCGCCCTCTATCACCTCGTCGAGTCGTGTGGTGTCGTGCCGGACTACGTGGCCGGGCACTCGATCGGTGAGATCGGCGCCGCCCATGTGGCAGGTGTGTTGTCCCTGCCGGACGCGTGTGTGCTGGTCGCGGCGCGGGCGAGGTTGATGCAGGCACTGCCCCCGGGAGGGGCGATGGTCGCCCTCCAGGCCACCGAGGCCGAGGTGCTGCCGCTCCTGACCGAAGGGGTCGCGATCGCGGCGGTCAACGGACCGCACTCGGTTGTGGTGTCCGGTGTGGAGGACGAGGTCGCGGCGGTCGTCGCACGGTTGGGTGGACGCAGGGCGTCCCGGCTACGGGTGTCCCATGCGTTCCACTCGCCGTTGGTGACCCCGATGCTGGACGAGTTCCGTGCTGTGGTGTCGGAGTTGTCGTTCGCTCAGCCGCGAATTCCGTTGGTGTCGAACGTGACCGGTGCGGTATCGGATCCCGGCCTGGTCGCTTCGCCCGGGTACTGGGTGCGGCACGCGCGCGAGGCAGTGCGGTTCGCGGACGGTGTGACCGCGATGGTCGACGGTGGCGTGACCGCACTGCTCGAGCTCGGCCCCGACGGTGTCCTGTCCGCCATGGCCACGCAGACAGCACCGGAGGCGGTGGCGATCCCGGCGCTTCGCAAGGATCGCGGTGAGGAGGCGGCGTTGCTCGCCGCACTCGGCCAGCTCCATGTGGGAGGTTCGCCGGTCCGGTGGCAAGCGCTGTTCGACGGTACCTGCCCGGCCCGGGTCGATGTTCCGACGTATGCCTTCCAGCGAGACTGGTTCTGGTTGACATCCGGTGCTTCTGCCGCCGGTGACCTGCGCGCCGCGAGCCTGGCGGCCACCGGTCACCCGTTGCTGGGCGCCGCGGTGGAACTGGCCGCTGACGGCAGGAGCCTGTTCACCTCCATCTTGTCGGTGCGGTCGCATCCCTGGCTCGCCGAACACACCGTGCGGGACCGGATCCTGGTGCCCGGCGCGGCGTTCGTCGAGCTGGCGATCCGTGCGGGCGACGAGGTCGGCTGCCCGACGGTCGCGGAGCTGACACTGCAGACCCCGCTGGTGCTGCCCGACGAGGGCGGCGTCCGACTGCAGCTGACGGTCGACGCACCGGATCGGGACGGCCGCCGCGGGTTCAGCGTCTTCGCCCAGGACGAGCGCGGCACGAGCGGGTGGACACGGCACGCCGTGGGAGTGCTGTCACCGGAAACAGCTGCCGCCGGGTCCGGGCTCACGGAATGGCCGCCGCCCGGCGCGGAACTGGTCGAGGTGGCCGGGCTGTACGAGCGGCTGCGGGCCCAGGGCTACGGGTACGGTCCCCGCTTCCAGGGGCTGCGGGCGGCATGGCGACGCGGCGACGAGTTGTTCGCCGAGGTCGCCCTGCCGGAGAACACCGACACCACCTCGTTCGGCATCCACCCCGCGCTGCTCGACGCGGCACTGCACATCACCCACCTCGGCAGCCCGGGCGCCGACCTCCGCCTGCCGTTCTCCTGGACCGGGGTGACCCTGACGGCCACCGCCGCCGCGGCGCTCCGGGTCCGCGTGACGAGCCTGGCCGAGGACACCGTGTCGATCCGGATGGCCGATCCGACCGGTGCGCCGGTGGCCTCGGTGACCTCCCTGGTCCTGCGGAACGGCACGGCGGAGCAGGTCCGCGGTGCGGGTACGGCGGTGCGGGCGGCCCTGCACGAGGTCGAGTGGACTCCGGTGACCACGACCGGCGACGTCGTGACCGGTTGGGCGGTCCTCGACACGCGACCCGGGACGGACGTCCGTGCCGCACTCGCCGCGATCGGCACGGCACCTGAGGTCGTCGTGGTGCACTGCGTGCCGCGCGAGGCAACCGACGCCGGTACCGCCAGGGACGTCACCGCCCACGCGCTCGACCTGATGCACGCGTGGCTGGCCGACGAGCGGTTCGGCTCATCCCGGCTCGTGTTCGTCACCCAGCGCGCGATGGCCACCGCACCGGACGACGACGTGCGGGACCTGCCGCACGCCGCGGTCTGGGGTCTGGTGCGCTCGGCACAGACAGAACACCCGAACCAGTTCGTCCTGGTCGATGCCGAGTCAGGTGCCGACCGAGCGCTCCTCGCCGCCGCCATCGGAAGCGGTGAGCCACAACTGGTGGTGCGGGACGGTGCGGTGCTGTCGCCTCGCCTGGTCGCCATGCGCCGCCCGGTGGCCGAGCCGGCGACCATCGACCCGGACGGCACGGTGCTCGTCACCGGCGCCACCGGGGCACTCGGCCGGGTCGTCGCCCGGCATCTCGTGCACGCGCACGGCACCCGGCACCTACTGCTGACGAGCCGCAGGGGCGTCGCGGCCGATGGCGCCGAGGAACTGGTCGCCGAACTGGAGTCGCTTGGTGCCACCGTGGCACTGGTAACCTGTGACATCGCGGACCGCGCGGCACTGACGGCCGTTCTCGCGACCGTGTCGCCCCAGCACCCGCTCACCGCCGTGGTGCACAGCGCGGGTGTCCTCGACGACGGCGTGCTCGAGGCACAGACCCCGGAGCGCCTGACCACGGTCATGCGTCCCAAGGTCGACGCCGCGCTCAACCTGCACGAGCTGACCCGCGACAGCCGGCTCGACGCCTTCGTCCTGTTCTCGTCCGTCGCGGGCACCCTGGGCGGCGCGGGCCAGGCCGGCTACGCGGCCGCCAACGTCTTCCTCGACGCGCTGGCACACCACCGGCGTGCCGCCGGTCTACCCGCGACCTCGGTGGCGTGGGGCCCGTGGGCGGACGGCGGCATGGCAGGCGGGCTCGACGACGTCGACCGCCTGCGGATGCGGCGTTCGGGTCTGACCGAACTGTCCATAGCGGACGGTGTGACGCTGTTCGACGCGGCCCTGGTGTGCGACCGCGCCGCAGTGGTCGCGGCGCGGCTGGACACCGCGTCGATCCGCGCCGACGCCGGGAAGGTGCCGACGATGTTGGGCGGCGTGGTGGGCACGCCCGCACGCCGTGTCGCGAACGCGGAAGCGGCGGAAGAGTCCGTGTCGGCGCGGCGCGTACTCGCGTTGCCGTCGAAGGAGCAGCCCGCGGCCATGCGGGCGCTGGTCGCGGCCGAGGTGGCGACCGTACTGGGGCGTAACGGCATCGCGCAGGCCGAGACCGAGCTGTCGTTCCGCGACCTCGGGTTCGACTCGCTCACCGCCGTCGAACTGCGCCACCGGCTCGCCGCGGTAACCGGCCTCCGGCTGTCGGCGGCGGTGGCCTTCGACCACCCGAACCTCGTCGCGCTGGCGGACCACCTGCACACCGAGTTGCTCGGCAGCCCCGCGCGGGCACAACCGGCCGGCGTCACCACGCCGCAGGCCGAACCGATCGCGATCGTGGCGATGAGCTGCCGTTACCCGGGCGGGATCGACTCGCCGGAGGACCTGTGGCGCCTCGTGTCCGATGGCGCCGACGTCACCTCCGAGTTCCCTGACCGCGGCTGGGACCTGTCCGCGTTGTTCGACCCGGACCAGGAACGGCCTGGCACGTCGCACACCCGGCGCGGCGGCTTCCTGCGTGCACCGGGGGAGTTCGACGCGGCCTTCTTCGGCATGGGGCCACGGGAGGCAGTGGCCGCGGATCCGCAACAGCGGTTGCTGCTGGAGGTGTCGTGGGAGGTGCTCGAGCGGGCGGGCATCGACCCCGCGTCCCTGCGGGGAAGCCGGACCGGTGTGTTCGCCGGTGTGATGCACCACGACTACGCGTCTCGCCTCGGGAAGGTCCCCCCGGACCTGGAGGGCTACCTGGGCATCGGGAACGCGGGCAGCGTCGCCTCGGGCCGGGTGGCCTACACGTTCGGGTTCGAGGGTCCGGCACTCACCGTCGACACGGCGTGTTCGTCGTCGCTGGTGGCGTTGCACCTGGCGGCTCAGGCGTTGCGGCAGGGTGAGTGCGATCTCGCGCTGGCCGGCGGTGCGACTGTGATGGCCTCACCGGAGACGTTCGTCGAGTTCTCCCGCCAGCGCGCGCTGTCCCCGGACGGACAGTGCCGAGCCTTCGCCGACGCCGCGAACGGCGTGGGCTGGTCCGAGGGCGTCGGGATCGTCCTGGTGGAGCGGCTGTCGGACGCCGTGCGTAACGGGCGCCGGATCCTTGCGGTCATGCACGGCAGCGCGGTGAACTCGGACGGCGCGTCGAACGGGTTGACGGCGCCGAACGGTCCGTCGCAGCAGCGGGTGATCCGGCAGGCGCTGGCAAGCGCCGGGTTGTCCCCATCGGATGTCGATGTGGTGGAGGCGCATGGCACCGGGACCACCTTGGGTGATCCGATCGAGGCACAGGCATTGCTGGCCACCTACGGCCAGAACCGCGCGTGGCCGTTGTTGCTGGGTTCGGTCAAGTCCAACCTGGGGCACACGCAGGCGGCCGCAGGTGTCGCCGGGTTGATCAAGATGGTGATGGCCCTGCACCACGGCGTCGTGCCGAAAACCCTGCACGTGGACGCGCCGTCGTCTCGTGTGGACTGGTCGTCGGGTGCCGTGGAGCTGGTGGCGGAGAACGTCGACTGGCCGTCGGTGGGCAGGCCGCGCCGGTTCGGGGTGTCGTCGTTCGGGATCAGCGGGACGAACGCGCACGTGATCGTCGAGGAGGCGCCCGCTACCGCCGACGAGCCCGCTGTGACGGGCCCGCGGGCCGCCGTGGTGCCCTGGGTCGTGTCGGCGAAGTCGGAGGCGGCGCTGGACGGGCAGCTGGCACGACTGCGTTCCTTTGTGGACAGTACGGAGCCGTCGCGGGTCGATGTGGGTTGGTCGTTGCTGGATCGTTCTGTGTTCGCGTATCGGGCGGTGTTGCTGGCGTCGGCGGGCGGTGTGGTCGAGGCGGCGCGCGGCGTCGCCGGGGACAGCGGGCTGGGCGTGCTGTTCCCGGGGCAGGGTGTGCAGCGGTTGGGAATGGGGCGCGAGCTGTGCGCGCGGTTCCCGGTGTTCGCGCGGGCGTTCGACGAGGTGGTAAACCGGTTCGAGGGTCTGCGGACGGTGATGTGGGGTCAGGACGGCGAGTTGCTGGACCGGACGGAGTGGGCGCAGCCCGCGTTGTTCGCGCTCGAGGTGGCGTTGTTCCGGCTGGTCGAGTCACTGAGTGTGGTGCCGGAGTATGTGGCTGGGCATTCGGTAGGTGAGATCGCGGCCGCGCACGTGGCGGGTGTGCTGACTCTCGACGATGCGTGTGTGCTGGTCGCGGCGCGGGCGAGGTTGATGCAGGCGTTGCCGTCGGGCGGCGCGATGGTGGCGGTGCGCGCCACCGAGGCCGAGGTGCTGCCGCTGTTGACCGAAGGCGCTTCGATCGCGGCGGTCAACGGGCCGGATTCGGTTGTGGTGTCCGGCGTGGAGGACGAGGTCGCGGCGGTCGTTACGCGCCTGGCAGCGCGGACGTCGTCCCGGTTGCGGGTCTCGCACGCGTTCCACTCCCCGTTGATGGAACCGATGCTGGACGAGTTCCGCGCTGTGGTGTCTGGGTTGTCGTTCGCTCCGCCGCGAATTCCGCTGGTGTCGGCCATGACGGGTGCGGTCGCGGCCCCCGAGCTGGTGTGTTCACCCGGGTACTGGGTGCGGCAGGTGCGTGAGACCGTCCGGTTCGGCGACGCTGTGATCACCATGGTCACGGCTGGCGTCACCACGCTCCTGGAGCTCGGACCGAACGGAACCCTGTCGGGGACGGCGGCTGAGTCGGCGCCCCAAGCACTCGCGGTGCCGACCCTTCGCAAGGACTGGGACGAGGAGACCGCTGCGCTGACCGCACTGGCCCGCCTCCACGCCACCGGTGTGCCCATTGACTGGCGCGCGGTGTTCGACGGGGCGGCGGCCTGCCGGATCGACCTGCCCACCTACGCCTTCCAACGCGAACCGTACTGGCTGGCGCCCGAGCAGACGGGTACCGGTGACGTGCGCTCGGCGGGGCTGGACGCCACCGGTCATGCCCTGCTCGGCGCCGGTGTGTCACTGGCCGCGTCGGACGGCCACCTGTTCACCGCCCGGCTGTCCACCGGCACCCAGCCCTGGCTGGTGGACCACCGGGTCGGCGGCACCGTCGTCCTGCCGGGCGCGGCCATCGTGGAATGCGCCCTGCGGGCGGGTGCCGAGGTCGGCAGCACGACGCTGACCGAGCTCACCACCGTGTCCCCGGTCGCCCTGCCGGAGACCGGGACGCTCCAGCTCCAGTTCTCGATCGATGCTCCTGACCAGGACGGTGCGCGGAAGCTGGTCGTGCACGCTCGTGCCGACGCTGTCGCGGACTGGACCACGCATGCCACAGGTGTGCTCGGGACACCTCCGGTCGACGAGGTCGAGAACCTCCGGGACTGGCCGCCGCCGGGAAGTGACCCGGTCGACGTCGGCGCCCTCTACGAACGCCTCGCCGAGGGCGGGCTGGAGTACGGGCCGGCGTTCCAGGGCATTCGGGCGGCGTGGCGGCGCGGCCAGGAGGTGTTCACCGAGATCGAATCCGGCGCCGCGCTCAGCACCGCCGGGTTCGGGCTGCACCCCGCGCTGTTCGACGCGGCCGTGCACTCCGCCGCCCTGGCCGGGGATCCGGCCCAGCCCAAGGTGCCCTTCTCCTGGCACGGCGTCAACCTGCGGGGTGTCGTGACCCCGACGTTGCGAACGCGCGTCACTCCTCAGGGGACGGACACGGTCGCGATCCTGGTGGCCGACGACGAGGGAGAACCGGTCGCTACCGTCGACTCGCTCCTGCTACGTCGCCCGACAGGCATGGGCACAGCCGTAGGTGATGGTCTCTATCGTCCGGTCTGGACGGAGATCGTGGCCGCCGGTGCCGGCCAGGCAGGCGGCGACTGGGCGGCGGTGGGTGGCGCGGCCAAGCTCCTGGGCCCCGGCGCGGACTGTTTCGACGACCTGCCCCGGCTCATCGCCGCCGTGGACGCGGGCGCATCCGTCCCGGCGCTCGTGTTCGCATCGATCAGCGCCCGGCCCGGTCTCGAGTTGGCGGTGGCGGCCCGCGTCGCCACCGCCGAGGTGCTCGAACTGGTACAGACCTGGCTCAGCGACAGGCGCTTCGGGGACACCCGACTGGTGTTGCTCACCCACGGCGCGGTCTCGAACCCGGCCGATCCCGGAAGTGTCGCCGTCGCGGCGGCGCGCGGGCTCGTGCGGTCGGCGCAGGCAGAACACCCGGGCCGGTTCCTGTTGCTCGACCTCGACGGCGCCACGCCCGCCAGAGAGCTGCTGGCGCGGGTCGTCGCGCTCGACGAGCCGCAGGTCGCGCTCCGGGACGGAGTCGTGCTCGCCCAGCGTCTCGTCAGGGCACCGTCATCCGGGCAGGCACCGGACTGGGGCGAGACCGTGCTGATCACCGGCGGCACCGGGACACTGGGCAGCCTCGTCGCCCGGTGGCTCGTCACGGCGCACGGCGTCCGGCGCATCGTCCTGGCCGGCCGCCGGGGCCTCGCCGCGCCCGGCGCCGACCGGCTCGTCGCCGAGCTGGTGGACCTGGGCGCCGACACGGTCGCCGTCGCTGTCGACCTCGCCGACCGCACCGCCGTGGCGGCGCTGCTTGCCGACCACCCCGGGGCCACGGTCGTGCACACCGCGGGGGTGCTGGCCGACGGTCTCATCGAGTCACTGACCCCGGCCGACATCGACACCGTCTTCGGACCGAAGGTCGATGCCGCCGTACACCTGCATGAGCTCGCCCGGGGTGCGTTCGTGATGTTCTCGTCCATCGCCGGGGTGCTCGGCACAGCCGGTCAGGGCAACTACGCCGCGGCGAACGCGTTCCTGGACGCGTTGGCCGAGCACCGCTCCGCGACCGCACTGCCTGCGACGTCCGTCGCGTGGGGCCTGTGGGAGGAGGCCAGCGGGATGACCGGAGAGCTGGCCGGCCAGGACCGTCGCCGGATGGCCTCGGCGGGTGTGCTCCCCATGCCGACCGCGCAGGCCCTCGCCCTGCTCGACGCCGCCGTGGCCGCCGATGAGCCCACGCCTGCCGCGGTCCGTCTCCACCGGGACACGCTCCGTACCAACGCCGACGAGGGTCGGCTGCCCGCGCAGCTACGTGGACTGGTCCCGCCGATATGGCGCCGGGCCGCGGCTTCGGGCGCCGGAGCGCAGGATCTCGTGCGGCGGGTTCGCGACCTGCCCGCGGCGCAGCGCGAGCAGGTGGTCGTGTCGGCCGTCCGCGCGGAGGCGGCCGCGGTGCTCGGACACGCCGGGGCGGATGCGGTCCGGCCCGGCAAGGACTTCAAGGAACTCGGCTTCGACTCGCTCGCCGCGGTCGAACTGCGGAACCGGCTCGGCGCGATCACCGGCCTGCGGCTGCCCGCCAGCCTTGTCTTCGACCATCCGAACCCACAGGCGCTCGCGGTGTTCCTCCTGGAGGAACTGGCTCCGGACCGTTCCCAGGACCCGGAGGCCGACCTCCGGGAGCTGCTCGTGAGCATCCCACTGGAACGGTTGCGTGGCTCCGGGTTGCTCGCCGACCTGCTGGCGCTCGCAGGCGCGCCCGCGACCGCCACCTCCCGCGACGACGACCGGATCGACTCCATGGACGCAGAGGACCTGGTCACCCTGGTCCTCGGTCGCGAGTCCTGACCGTCTCCGCCAGAGAGGACCAGACGTGACGAACTCCGACAGCCGGGTGCTGGTAGCGCTGAGGGAGTCTCTCAAAGAGACCGAGCGGCTGCGCAGACACAACCGCGAACTCGTGGCCGCGGCCGCCGAACCGATCGCGATCATCGGCATGGGCTGCCGGTACCCGGGAGGGGTCGACGGTCCAGGGGACCTCTGGCACCTGGTGAGCGACGGGGCCGACGCCACCGGCCCGTTCCCCGTCGACCGGGGCTGGGACCTCGCGAACCTGTTCGACGACGATCCCGCGAGCCGTGGCCGCAGCTATGCCCGGCGCGCGGGCTTCCTCACCAGGGCAACGGAGTTCGACGCGGCGTTCTTCGGGATCTCCCCGCGCGAGGCGACCACGATGGACCCACAGCAACGGCTGTTCCTGGAGGTCTGCTGGGAGGCTGTCGAGCGAGCCAGGATCGACCCGCTGTCGTTGCGGGGCAGCAGGACAGGAGTCTTCGCCGGGGTCATGGGCGGCACCTACGGGATGCGGCAGTTGACGGCGCCGGGAGGAGCGGGGGAGCACGAGGGATACCTGGGCAACGGTAGCGCGGGCAGTGTGACCTCCGGGCGCGTGTCGTACACCCTCGGGCTCGAGGGGCCCGCGGTGACCGTGGACACGGCGTGCTCGTCGTCGTTGGTGGCGCTGCACCTCGCGGCCCAGTCACTGCGGCGCGGAGAGTGCTCGCTCGCGCTGGCAGGCGGGGTCACCGTGATGTCCACGCCGTCGCTGTTCGTCGAGTTCAGCCGGCAGCGGGCCCTCGCCCCCGACGGACGCTGCAAGTCCTTCGCCGCGGCGGCCGATGGCACCGGTTGGTCCGAGGGCGCGGGCGTGCTGGTGCTCGCACGGTTGTCCGACGCACTGCGGCTCGGCCACCCGGTGCTGGCGGTGGTGCGCGGATCGGCCGTGAACCAGGACGGTGCGTCGAACGGCCTGACCGCACCGAACGGCCCGTCGCAGCAGCGGGTGATCCGCACGGCTCTGGCCGAGGCCGGGTTGTCCCCGGCCGACGTGGACGCCGTCGAGGCACACGGCACGGGAACTCGTCTCGGTGATCCGATCGAGGCGCAGGCCCTGCTCGCCACCTACGGCCAGGATCGGGACCAGCCGTTGTGGCTGGGCTCGTTGAAGTCGAACATCGGGCACGCCCAGGCCGCGGCCGGCGTGGGCGGGGTCATCAAGATGGTCGAGGCGATGCGCCACGGCGTGTTGCCCGCGACGCTGCACGTGGACGAACCGACCCCGCGGGTCGAGTGGTCCGTGGGCGACGTGCGTCTGCTGACCGCGCGGACCCCGTGGCCCCGGACGGGCAGACCACGCTGTGCCGGGGTGTCCGCCTTCGGCGTCAGTGGCACCAACGTCCACGTCATCCTCGAACAGGCTCCCCACGAACTCGCATCCGGCACCCAACCGGTGCCGGCCGCCGAGGAAACCAGGGCGACGATCCTGTGGCCGATCTCCGCGGGCGACGATGCCGCGCTTCGAGAACAAGCCGGCCGGCTGCTTTCCTGGGTGAGCGACTCGGACGCCTCTCCGACCGAGATCGGGCGGTCGCTGGCGACCACCCGGGCCGCACTCGACCACCGCGCCGTCGTCGTCGGCGCCGACCGTGCCGAGCTGATGGCCGGACTGGCCGCCGTGGCCGGCCACACGCCGGGCCTCACCACCGTGTCGGGGCGCGTGCGGGACGGGAGCGCGGTGTTCGTGTTCCCGGGCCAGGGCAGCCAGTGGCTGGGTATGGGACGGGAGCTCCTAGCGACCTCCCCGGTGTTCGCCGCGTCGATGCGCCGGTGCGCCGACGCGTTCGCGCGGTACGTCGAATGGGACCTGCTGGCGATGCTGGACGACGACGAGGCGCTGGCGCGGGGCGAGGTCGTCCAGCCGGCCCTGTTCTCGGTGATGGTGTCGCTGGCGGCACTGTGGCGCTCCCACGGGGTGGCACCGGCCGCGGTGGTCGGCCATTCGCAGGGTGAGATCGCGGCCGCGTATGTCGCGGGTGCACTGTGCCTCGAGGATGCGGTCCGGATCGTGGCGTTGCGCAGCCAGATCATCGGGGCGACGCTCGCCGGGCGTGGTGGGATGGTGTCCGTCTCCCGGTCCGCCGAGGAGACCGCGTCGATGATCCGCCCCTGGGGCGGACAACTCACCATCGCCGGGTTCAACGGTCCGGCCAGCACGGCGGTCGCGGGAGACCTCGCGGCGGTGGAGGAACTGCTCGCGGAGTGCGGGACGCGGGGCGTGCCCGCCCGCCGGATCCCGATCGCCTATGCCTCCCACAGCGCACATGTCGACGCGGTGCGCGGGCAACTGTTGACGGCGCTGGACGGGCTGCGTCCTGAGCAGGCCACGATCGCGTTCCATTCCAGCGTGACCGGAGGTGTCCTCGACGGTACCGCCCTGACCGCGGCGTACTGGTACGAGAACGCGCGCCGCCCGATCGACTTCACCGGCGCCGTGGCATCGCTGCTGGCCGACGGACATCGGGTGTTCATCGAGTGCAGCGCCCACCCGGTGCTGACGACGACCCTGCAGGACATCGTGGACGAAGCGGGGGTGGACGCCGCCGTGCTCGGGTCGCTGCGCCGTGACGACGGTGGCACCCGCCGGTTCCTGACCTCGGTGGCCACCGCCCACGTGCACGGGGCGGGCGTCGACTGGACGACGATCCACGGCACGGGCCGCGACGTCGACCTGCCGACCTATGCGTTCCAACGGCGACGGTTCTGGCTCGACGCCACGGAGCCGGTCGCCGTCGACGCGGCAGGCCTCGGCATGGACGTTCCCGGCCATCCCCTCCTGGGCGCGGGGACAGCGTTGCCGGACTCGGACGGCTACCTCTTCACCTCCCGGCTGTCGGTGGACACGCAACCGTGGCTGGCGGACCACCGAGTCCACGGCGAGGTCGTGCTGCCAGGTACGGCGTTGGTCGAACTCGTGGTACGTGCCGGCGACCAAGTGGCCTGTCATCTGGTCGAGGAGCTGACGTTCGTCACGCCCCTCTATGTCCCCACCGCCGGCGTGCGACTGCAGGTGGCGGTGGGTGGCGAGAACGCGACAGGAACCCGCACGATCAGCGTGCGTTCGTGCGCCGGCGGCAGCGACTGGACCCTGCACGCCACGGGAACGTTGGTGTCCACAGTGGACGCGACGCCGGCTGGCCTGCGGCAGTGGCCGCCCTCGGCGCCTGAGCTCGACATCACCGGCCTCTACGAAAGCCTCGCCGACGCCGGCCTGCACTACGGTCCGGCCTGTCGGGGGCTTCGTCGCGTCTGGCGTGCCGGGGACGAGACCTTCGCGGAGGTGCGGCTGCCGGACGACGTGACCTCCGACGGGTTCGTCCTGCATCCCGCGCTGTTCGACGCGGCTCTGCACGCGGCGTTCGTCGGTGCTTCTGGCGAGGGGTCAGGTGTTCCGCGTCTTCCGTTCGTCTGGTCGGGCGTCAGCCTCCACGCCGCGAACGCCGTCGAGTTGCGGGTTCGACTCGTCCGCACACGGGAAGGCGCGATGTCCGTCGACATCTGGGACCCGGACAACGCGCCGGTCGCGTCGGTGACGTCGGTCGTGGCGCGGCCACTGACCAACATGCCGCCGACCGATGCCAGAAGTGCCGGGGATGCGGTGCTGTACCGGCCGGTCTGGCAGCCGATTCCCTCGCCGCGACCGGCGGATCCCACCGACATCGCGTTCGTAGACGATCTCGGCGAGCTCCCCGAAGGGACGCCCGTGCTGGGAGTCGTCGCCGTCCGGCTGCGCCCGGACGTGCCGGGGACGCCGGGCGTCGTCACACGCGTGCACACCCGCCGCGTTCTCGAGCTGGTGCAACGCTGGACGGCCGAGCAGCGGTTCGGCGACGCGCGCCTTGCTGTCGTCACCCACCGCGCCGTGGGGGAGGAGGTGACGGATCCGGCGCAGGCAGCGGTGTGGGGGTTGGTCCGGTCAGCTCAGGCTGAGCATCCCGGCAGGTTCGTGCTCGTCGACGTGGACCATGACCCAGCTGTCGTGGCAGCTGCCGTGGTGACCGGAGAACCTCAGGTGATGGTCCGGGGGACCACGCTGCACGCATTGCGGCTGCTGCCGACGAGACCGGCGCGGCACAATGCGGAGCCGATCGCCGGGCCGGACGGCACTGTTCTGATCACCGGCGGCAGCGGCGGGCTGGGCATGCTGTTGGCCCGCCACCTGGTTGCCGAGCACGGCATCCGGCACCTCATGATCCTGTCGCGACGCGGCGGCGACGCGCCCGGCGCCCTGGAGCTGTCCACAGAACTGGGGCACCACGACGCGTCGGTGACCTTCGTGTCGTGCGACGCTTCCGACCGCGACGCCCTGGCGGCGGCCCTGCGCGGGCTCGACCGTCCCCTGCACGCGGTCGTGCACGCGGCAGGCGTGCTGGACGACGGCGTGATCGAGGCACTGACCCCGGACCGGATCGACGCCGTACTCGCGCCCAAGGTGGACGCGGCCGTGCACCTCGACGAGCTCACGCGGGACGCGGACCTGAGGGCCTTCGTGCTGTTCTCGTCGATCGCGGGAATCCTGGGCACCCCGGGACAGGGCAACTACGCCGCGGCCAACGCCTTCCTGGACGCGTTCGCGACAAGCAGGCGCGGGGCCGGACGTCCGGTGACCTCGCTGGCGTGGGGCCTGTGGGCGCGGGACAGCGGCATGACCGGTCATCTGAGCGTCGCCGACCACGGCAGGCTGACGCGTGAGGGGCTTCTGCCACTGAGCGACGCGCAGGGGCTCGCCCTGTTCGACGCGGCTCTCGCCAGCGGCGACGCGTGCGCGGTGCCGGTCCGGTTCGAGCCGCGGTTCCTGCGCGACAGTGCCGACACTGTGCCGCCGATCCTGCGTCAGCTGGTGGTGGGAGCGACCCGGCGGGTCGCGGCGGCACGTGCGGGCGGCGATCTCGTCCAGAGGCTGGTGGAGATGTCACCCGTGCGACGCGAACAGGCTCTCGCCAAACTCGTCCATACCAGGATCGCCGCCGTCCTCGGGCACGAGCCGGGCACCCCGGTCGAACCAGGACGCCCCTTCAAGGAGCTCGGCTTCGACTCGCTGACCGCGGTGGAGCTGCGCAACGAGCTGGCCGCGGCGACCGGCCTGCGGCTGCGGCCGACCCTGGTCTTCGACCAGCCCACGCCCGGCGAGCTGTTCGCCTTCCTCCGGGCGGAGCTGTTCGGCGAAGTCGCGCCGTCGACAACGCTCCACACCGAACTCGACCGCCTCGACGAGGCCTTCGTCGTCGCCGAGGTGACCGACGCCGAGCGGTCTGCTCTGGTGGCACGGTTGCGGACGTTGTTGGCCAGGTGGCGCGGCGCCGAGGACGGCCCGGCCGTTCGCGAGGAGATCGACTCCGCGAGCGACGACGAGATGTTCGCGCTCATCGACAGGCGGATCGGCACGTCATGACACTCCATCCCGGTGCACGAGGAGCGTGAACGCAGTGCGTGTCATCTTCACATCATTCGCCCTGGACGCCCATTTCCTTGGCCAGGTCCCACTGGCCTGGGCGCTGCGTTCGGCGGGGCACGAGGTGCGGGTTGTCAGCCAGCCCGCGCTGACCGAGACCATCACCGCGGCCGGGTTGACCGCCGTGCCGGTGGGGGACGACCACAACCTGCTCGACGCCCTCGCCACCGAGGAGGACGCGGACAACGCGACGGCGTGGGATGCCACCTACGATCTCGATCCTGCCCGGCCCGAGGTACACAGCTGGGAGTTCCTCCAGGCTTCGAACGCGCAGCTGACCACGAGGTTCTTCGCCCAGGTCAACAACGACCCGATGGTCGAGGGACTGGTGCGGTTCGCTCGCGCGTGGTGCCCGGACCTGGTGATCTGGGAACCGTTCACCGTCGCGGGGGCCCTCGCGGCGGAGGCCACGGGGGCGGCGCACGCCCGGCTGCTCTGGGGCGCGGACCTCTACCTCGACCAGCGGCAGGCCTTCCTGCGTGCGAACCGCTCAGCGGGCCGGCCGGATCTACTAGCTGAGTGGCTCGGTGGTGTGGTCGATCGTTACGGTCTGGTCTTCGACGAGCGGATGGTCCGGGGGAAGTGGACCATCGACCAGATGCCGGCGAGCATCCGGCTACCACTCGGGGAACGCACGGTGCCGATGCGCTACGTCCCGTACAACGGTGCCGCCGTGGTGCCGGAGTGGCTGCACGAGCCGCCGGTCCGCCCGCGCGTCTGCCTCACGGTGGGCATCACCTCCCGGAGCGGAGCGGACCATCTGACCGCGTCCCTGTCGAACCTGTTCGACGCGGTCGGCGATCTCGACGTGGAGATCGTCACCACACTCGACGCCGCTCAGCGTGAGCAGGTCCCGCACCTGCCCGACAACGTGCGGGTCGTCGAGTTCGTCCCACTGCACGCGCTGCTGCCGACATGTTCGGCGATCGCGCATCACGGCGGCGCGGGCACGTGGTCGACGGCTGCCGCCGCCGGCGTGCCACAGCTCATCTTCCCGTCGGTATGGGACAACTCCTACCGCGCCAGACGGACCGCCGAGGTCGGCGCGGGCCTCGTCGTGCGCCGAACCGAGCTGACCCCGAACGCCCTGCGCGACGGGCTACGGCAACTGCTCGACGAGCCCGGGCTCTCGGACGGTGCGGAACGGCTCCGCCGCGAGATACTTGCGGATCCGGCGCCGAGTGACGTGGTGCCGCTGCTGGAGAAACTGACACTGGAGCACCACGACCTCGACGGGTGAGCGGCATTCGCCTCTCCTGCTCTAGTCTGGTTCATCAGCCTCGCTGTCGTGGCTCATGGCGACCGGGCGGACCACCGGATCACCGAGGTGGTCAAAAGGTGAGCTGTGGAGCTGGAAGTAGAGCTCGCACCCGCGCGACGTTGCCTCGGTCCAGCTCGTCGATGACTATCCGGTGGCTCGCCATGTTCGGCGAGGCGTGCGGTGCGGAGGACCCCTCCCGCTCTTGTTCTACTCCACGCTGGTGATCATGTTCGTGATCCAGGGGCTGCTGGTCCGCGTGGGCTTGCGGCATGGTGGACGACCTCCGATCTGACACGTGGCAGGTGGCTTTCGTGGCGGGTGGTGGACACCGCGATCGCCGAGTTGGCGATGCGCTGCCAGGTCCTGGCGTGGCAGGCTGACCGTGGCGGCGCACTGCCGGCCACGGCGGGCGAGGGAATGACCGTCGTCCGGACCAGCGACCTCGACCAGGCGCGCCGAGTCGCCGCCGCGCGGTACGAGGACGGCGTGAGAGTCGTGCTCACGGCAGGAGGAGGACCTTGCCGCGCGTGCGGCTGGTGACGTGCCGGTGGGCCTCGGCGGCCTCGTCGAGCGGGAAGCGGACACTGGGCGGCGGTCGTAGCTGGCCCGCGGCGAGGTCCGCCACCAGAGTGGTGAGCGTGCGGTGGAGCCGGGCGGGGTCGCAGCGGGCGGCGACACCGAGCCGGTAGAACACCGCCCGTCTGCCGTCCGGTCGCAGGGATCGCAGCCGTAGCTGGGCCAGCTGACGTGCCGCCGACCGGCGGGGGTGCGGATCCCGCAGTACGCCAAGGAAACCGCAGGTGACCAGCCGTCCGCCTTTGCGTAGTGCGGCCGCGTGCCTGCCCGCGCCCACGGGGTCGAACCCGGCGTCGAACGCGGCCACGTCAGTGCGGTCGACGAAGTCGGCGCCATATCCGGTGACGATGGCGCGGTCGTCGCCGGACGCGGCGCCGACGGTCCGCGCGCCCGCCCGCCCGGCCACGTCCAGCAACGCGGTGCCGACACCACCCGGGGCCCCGTCCACCAGTACCCGCTCTCCCCGGCGCACCCGCGCCACCTGATGCACCAGTTCGTGCGCGGTGAGGTAGTTCAGCGGCAGACAGGCCGCCGTCGGCACATCGGTCCCCTCGGGCAGCGGAACGACGCTGCCCGAGGGCATGCACACGTGGCTCGTGTGCCCGCCGCGCAGGACGAGCGCGACGACGGCCTGGCCCGTCCACTGCCCGGACACGTCCGGGCCGACGGCGTCCACAATCCCGGCTACATCCCATCCGGGCACGAACGGCGGAGGCGGAATGCGACCGGGATACTGACCGGCCCGCATCTGCACGTCCGCCGGGGCGACGCCGGCCGCGAGCACACGCACGCGCAGTTCGCCCGGCCCTGGCCGAGGTACCTCGCCGACGTCGACGCGCAACACGTCCGGAGCGCCGAACCGGGGGACGACGACACTGCGCCAGGTCATGTGGCGGTCCGGGCCAGCGCGACCGCGACCACCACCGCGCCGAGCGCTCCGGCGAGGCTCGCAGCGCCAAGCCGACCGTCGACGGCGTAGGAAGCGACCGACGTGAGGAGCACTCCCGCGGCCAGGCCCAGCGCGAAGATCAACGCGAGCACGGCTGTCCTCCCGCGCAGTGCCGCGGCGGCTTGTACCTGAGTCTGGACACCATCGGCATCCGTGCCGAGTCCGCGATCGGGCCTGAGGCAATCTGGGACGCCTTGCTTCGCGACCTCGCCGACCACGGCGTCATTACCCCTCCGCGGCGGCAGTCCAACCGCAACAATCCCCACGAGCAAGTCCGCGCCGGAGTGCTTCGCTGGCTCGATGCCGGCCCCCGTCGGCGAATGCTGGTCCTGCTGGATGAGACTGACCGGTTCTTCGAATCCGACGCACCGGAATTCATCGTGACCAAACAGCTCAAGGAACTCGGCCTGACTACCGACGGCCGTATCAAAGTCGTGTTCGCCGGGTTGCACTCGGTGCAGCGGTACGCCAAGAGTGCTCGCAACGGCCCGTTCAGTCACCTCGCGCAACGGCCCACCGTTATCGGTCCACTTCGACCGCAGTGGGCCGCGGACCTACTCACCCGACCGCTGCAGGCGCTCGGGTACCGATTCGCCGACGACGACCTGGTCAACCGGGTACTCGGATACTGCTCGTACCAGCCGTTCCTGCTCCAGATGTTCGGGTGGCGACTGGTGGCCACCATGCATGCCCGCCGAGCCGCTGACGTCGCCGCAGGTGAGCCCCCATACGTGATCACCCGCAACGACGTCGGAGACGTCGAACGCGATGTTGACCTCAAAGCCGACATTAGCGCCGCGTTCCACGACACGCTGCACCTTGACCCGCGCTACAACGTGATCGCGAACGCGCTCGCCCATCACGCGCACGAGTCAGGCCTGGATGCACGTTTGTCCGATGTAGACGGTCAGTCCTGGAAGACCTTCTTGGCGACCGCCATTGCGGCCATGGCCTGGGGCCAGCCCGCGTAGAAGGCCAGGTGGGTGATGGCCTCGACCAGCTCGGCCTCGGTGTTGCCGTTGCGCTTCGCGAGGTCGAGGTGGAACACGAGCTGCTCGGCGTTGCCATTCGTGACCAGGGCGGCGACCGTGACCAGGCTGCGTTCCTTCGGCGTCAGCTCGCTGCGCTCCCACACCTCGCCGAACAGCACGTCGTCGGTGAAGTGCACCAACGCGGGCGCGAAGTCACCGAACATCTTCTCCGCGCCGGACGGCTCCTTCTCTGCCATGCCAGGGTGTCCTTTCTCGACCGTCTAGTTCTAGTGGCGGAAACGCGGGCCCGCGACTCCGCACACCACGATGCGGCTCCTGCTCCCGCGATCAGGGCACGATCGCCACGGTGACCTGCCCTTCAAGACGTGCCAGTTCCTCGGCGGTGGCGTCGTAGGTGCCCAGGTGGAGGGTCTGGTCGGAGTACTCGATGCCCTCGGCGTTGTAGTAGAAGCCGAGGTTGCCCCAGGGGATGAAGTAGATGAGGTCGCCGTCTTCGGGGTCCGACCCCGGTGTGCCCTCGTGGTTCAGCTCCCGGGGGAGGTCGACGATCTTCTCGCGGCCGCCGAGTTCCTCGAGGGTGAGGGTCAGTGGCAGCATGCCGAGGAGGTCGCGGGTGGCGGGGCTGTCCTCGCCGATCGTCACGTCCACCGACTCCGAGCCCGCCGTGAACCGCACCACCGTGCCCACCACGTCCTGACCGGTGCTCTCCGCGGGGGCACCGCCCGGCGCCGGTGACGAACTGCCCGGAGCGGACGGAGCAGGCGAGAGTGTCGAGGTGCCACTGGACGCGGTGTCCTCGCCGGGGGGTGCGTTGCAGGCGGTGAGGGCGAGCGCCAGCGTGAGCGCTGCTGCCGTGGTGAGCGTGTTCATCCGGACCTTCTCGTACGCGTGGTGGACGGGCTGATGCCATTCAATCGGCGGACGCGCCACGGAGGGAGTTCCTGCCGTGAGGTGTACTGACAGGGCACCTGTGCGCACCTTCCGACAGGAGGCGGCGTGGTTATCGTGGACGGCATGAAGATCGAACTGGTGATCGGTAATGCGCGCGTCGAGGGCGAGCTGTACGACCACCCGGTCGCCCGGCAACTCGCGGCTGCGCTGCCGCTCGATCTGGTGTTCACGGACTTCAACCAGGTGGAGAAGGTCGCTGACCTCGGTCAGGAGTTGACCCTGCGGGATGTCCCGGACGCCGATGCTCCCGAGGCCGGGGAGATCGGCTACTACGCCCCCACCCGGGGTCTCGTGCTGTACTACGACCGGCCGGGGCGGTGGCCGGGCCTGGTGCGGATGGGACGCTTCACCCACGACCTGGACGCGCTGCGCGACCTGCCGGACGGAACGCGCATCCGGATCACCACTGCTCCCACCCGCTCCGCCTGACCGCGCTGGTCAGGCGGCGGCCACCGGCACGGGCGCGGCACACTGGAGCGCTCCTTACGGAGCAGGAGTGTGAGCGGTACGAAGTAGAGCGCGGCGATGCCGGTGCCGACGAGGACCGGACCGATGGCGCCGAGGGCGGACTCCAGTGCGAACCCGGCGAGCCACGAGCCGACGGCGGTGCCCAGGTTGAACGACGAGGTGCTCAGCGCCGACGCAAGAGTGGGGGCGTGGGCGGCGTAGCGGACGGCCATGCCGATCAGGACCGGGTTGGTGGCCATGCCGAACAGGCCGAGCAGCACCACGAGCGCGATGGTGATCACGAGGTTGTGGGAGAACACGGCGAGTGCGGCGAGCACGAGGAAGGTCGCCGTCGCCGAGACGAACAGGACCGCGTAGGGGCGGTGGGTGCCGAGGCGCCCGCCGAGGTTGGACCCGATGAACGCGCCGGACCCGTAGCCGGCGAGCACGAGGGGTACTGCCGCGGCGGCGAGTCCGCTGTTCGTTGTCAGCAGCGGTGCGATGAAGCTGTAGGCGGCCAGCGACGAACCACATACGATCGCGCAGCCCGCCAGGACGAGCCAGACACGTCCGTCGCGCAGGCGCGCGATCTCTGCCCGCACCGACGGGGCCGGGCCGGACCCGGGGGCGGCGGCGACCCGCCGGTAGACGATGACCGCGGCGGGCACCGCGAGGGCGGCGAGTGCCCAGAACGTGCCGCGCCAGCCGATCACCTGTCCGGCGAACGCGCCGAGCGGGACCCCGATGACGTTGGCGAGCATGCCACCGCCGAGCACGATCCCCAGCGCCCGCGAACTCGCCGCCGGGCCAGCGGCCTTCGCGCCGACGACCGCGGCGACGGCCCAGAACGCGCCGGTGGCGAGCGCGGTGACGAACCGGGCGCCGAGGATGAGCGGGAGGCTCGTGCTGAGCGCGACGACGACGTGCCCGGCCGCGAAGACCACCAACGCGAGACTCAACGTCGTCTGGCGCGGCAGCTTGAGGGTCGCGATCGCCATCGTGGGGGTACCGACGATCATCCCGAGCGCGAACACGGTGATCGTCAAACCGGCGTCCGCGACCGGGATCCCGAGGTCGGCCGCGATCTCGGGCAGGATCCCGGCCACGACGAACTCGGTCGTGCCCATCAGGAACACACCCGCGGCGAGCACGTAGATCACGAACGGCAGCCGGCCGGACGACGGAACGGTGGTGGACATGGCGAGGCCGGTCCCTCCCTGTTGACGCTGCGATGTGGCGTTCTCAGGTCACCAGGTCCGCGGCAGGCCGGGGAGTCCCGGCCGAAAGGTGTACTGCCAGTGCCTCCCAGAAACCGGGCGAGGCTGCCTAACGTGCGGGAGAGATGCGAAGAAGGGATCACCATGACGATGATCGCGATCATCGGTGCCGGGCCAGGTCTGGGCTCGGCTGTCGCCGAGCGGTTCGGGCGCGAAGGGTTCTCCGTCGCGCTGATCTCGCGCCGTCCCGAGAACCTCGCCGAGGACTTGGGTGTGCGGGGGATCGCCGCGAAGGCGTTCCCGGCGGACGTACACGACCGTGACGGGCTGACCCGGGCCTTGTCGGCCGCGGCCGAGGAACTGGGGCCGGTCGAGGTGCTGCAGTACAGCCCGGTGCCGCGCCGTGAGTTCCTGTGTCCCGTGCTGGACACGAAAGTCGAGGATCTGTCCGCGGCCGTCGAGTTCTCGATCCTGGGCCCGGTTACCGCCGTGCAACAGGTGCTGCCCGGCATGAGCGAGCTGGGGCGCGGCACCATCTTGCTGGTCAACGGCGCGAGCGCGGCGACACCGAACGGCAATGTCGCGGGCACCTCGATCGCGTTCGCGGGGGAGTCCGCTTACGGGGCGATGCTCCACGACGCCCTCGCACCGAGGAACATCCACGTCGGCCAGCTCATCATTCCCGGCGCGATCGGCGGCGGCGACCCACGTATGCCCCCGAGTCCCTGGCCGAACGCCTGTGGGCAATCCACACCGGACGCGGCCGGTTCCGCACCACCGTCGGTGCCGAGTGAGAAACCACCGATGTGTCCTCGCTGCCGTGCTCGGCATGGTCGTGCTGATGTCGTGCGCGGAACCGGCAGGCGAGACCGCCGCGGCATCCTCTCCGGACGTCGAGGTGGTCGCCGACGAACTCGAAGCCCCGTGGTCGATCGCGTTCCACGGCGAGACACCGCTGGTCAGCGAACGGGACACCACCCGCGTACTCGAACTCGACCGCGGCGGGAACACCCGAGAGGTGGCCACCATCGCCGGGGCCACCCCGAACGGTGAGGGCGGTTTGCTCGGGATCGCCGTCCACGACGGCCACGTGTACGCGTACTTCACCGCGGACGGGGAGAACCGCCTTGAACGCTACGCCCTGACAGGCGATCCTGGCGCACTCGCCCTCGGGTCGGCGGACACGATCCTCGACGGGCTCCCGTCGGCGAGCTACCACAACGGCGGCCGGATCGCCTTCGGTCCCGACGGCATGCTCTATGTGACCGTCGGCGACGCCGGGAACCGTGGCAGCGCCCAGGAACATCGAGGCACTGTCGGGAAAATCCTCCGCATGACCCCGGACGGGCAGGCGCCCGACGACAACCCGTTCCCGGGCTCGCTGGTCTACAGCTACGGACACCGCAATCCCCAGGGCATCGCCTGGGGCGAGAACGGCACCCTGTACGCGAGCGAGTTCGGGCAGGACATCTGGGACGAGCTGAACGTGATCGAACCGGGCGGGAACTACGGCTGGCCCGAGGTCGAAGGCATCGCGGAACGGGACGGGTTCGTCGACCCGGTTCTGCAGTGGGCACCAGCTGACGCCAGCCCCAGCGGCATCGCCGTTTCCGGTAACGCCATTCACATCGCGAACCTGCGCGGGCAACGGCTCCGCGAGGTCCCGCTCGGTGACCTCGCCAACTCCAGCGAGCGGTTCAGCGGGGAGTACGGCCGCCTTCGGGACGTCGTCGTCGCGCCCGACGGCGCGCTCTGGTTGCTCACCAACAACACCGACGGCCGTGGCGACCCGTCCGCGGGTGACGACCGGATCCTCCGGCTTCCCGCAGTGTGACCGGCGCAGGCCGACGTTTCCAGCGTACGGCCTGCGCCGCCGCGGTGGGAGGTACTGTCAGTACATGCTTTGACAGGGTCTCCCACCCCAGCGTCAGGCGTGGTGTTCTCGACCGCATGCCGACTCCTTTGCCACCACCACCCGGGAATGCCGAAACGGATTCGGATTCGTGGTCCCGGCGTACTTTCCTTGCCGCTTCCGCTGTTGGCAGCGCTGTCGCTGTCGCCGGACCGTCGTTGCTAAGCGCGGAGCCCACTGCCGCCGCCGCTGAGCCGGTCGCCGATGCACACGGCAGCCGGGTTACGTTCGCGGTGAACGGCGAGCGCCGCACGGTGACCGTCGACAACCGCACGTCGTTGCTGGACCTGGTGCGTGAGCACTTCGGGTTGACCGGCACGAAGAAGGGCTGTGACGCGGGTGCTTGTGGTGCGTGCACGGTGCTGGTCGACGGCCACCGCGTCAACGGCTGCCTGACCCTCGCCGTGCGGCTGGACGGCGCCGAGGTGATCACCATCGAAGGACTTTCCCGGGACGAGCTGCACCCGTTGCAACAGGCGTTCATCGACCAGGACGCGTTCCAGTGCGGGTTCTGCACGCCGGGCCAGATCATGTCCGGCGTCGGGTGCATCCGGGAGCGGCACACCGGGTCGGCGAGCGAGATCCGGGAGTGGATGAGCGGGAACATCTGCCGCTGCGGGTGTTACGTGAAGATCGTCAAGGCGGTCCAGCAGGCCGCGAAAGGCCGGTGAGCGGTCGTGTTTCCTTTCACCTACACGAAAGCCGCGGACACGCGGGCGGCGGTCGCGGCCGGGCAGCGCGGTGGCCGGTTCATCGCCGGTGGCACGACGCTGGTCGACCTGATGCGCGAGACCGTCGAACGGCCGGACACGGTCGTGGACATCAGCGGACTGCCCCTGGGCGAGATCACGACGACCCGCAGTGGCGGGGTGCGGATCGGTGCGTTGGTGCGGATGTCAGACGCGGCCGCCGATCGCCGGGTACGGAACACGTTCCCGGTGATCTCGCAGGCGCTGGAGCTGAGCGCGTCGGCGCAGCTGCGGAACATGGCGACCATCGGCGGCAACATCATGCAGCGCACCCGCTGCACCTACTTCCGTGACGTGTCCGCGGCCTGCAACAAACGCGCACCCGGTTCCGGCTGCGCCGCGCTGGAAGGGTTCAACCGCAGCCACGCGATCCTCGGCGGCTCGAGTCAGTGCGTGGCCACCCATCCTTCTGATGTCGCGGTGGCGTTCGCCGCGCTGGAGGCGTCCGTGCACCTGCTCGGGCCGGACGGGGAACGCGGCGTGCCGTTCACGGAGTTCCTGCTCCGGCCGGGGAACACGCCCGAGCGGGAGCACGCCCTGCGGCCCGGTGAGCTGATCACCGCCGTCGAAATCCCCGCGCACCCGCGTCCGCTGCGGTCGGGCTACCTGAAGGTGCGGGACCGGCAGAGCTACGAGTTCGCGCTCACCTCCGCCGCGGTCGCGCTGCACCTCGGCGGCGGGGTGGTCCGCGCGGCGAAGGTCGCGGCCGGGGGAGTGGGCACGGTGCCGTGGAAGCTGACCGCCGTGGAGCAGCGCCTGCTCGGTGAGCGGCCGTCCGACCGGCTGTGGACCGCCGCGGCCGCGGTCGCCGCCGACGACGCGGAGCCGTTGGCGCACAACGAGTTCAAGGTCGAGTTGCTCAAGCGCACCGTCGAACGCCAGCTGCGCGTCGTGGGAGGTACCCGGTGACCCGGCAGCCAAATCGGCAACCCCAGAAGGCCGTCGGCACCCCGCAGTCCCGGGTGGACGGGCGGTTGAAGGTGACCGGTCAGGCCACCTACGCCGCCGACCACGACGTGACCGGTGTCGCCTACGGCGTCATGGTCGACGCCACCGTGGGGCGCGGCCGGATCACCGGTGTCGACACCCGTGCCGCGCTCGACCAGCCCGGCGTGCGTGCGGTGCTCCACCACGGCAACGCGCCCCGGCTGCCCTATGTGGACAACCCGGGCTCGAACAATCCGCCGGGTGAGCGGTTGCGGGTGTTCCAGGACGACCGCGTGCGGTTCTTCGGCCAGCCGGTCGCGGTCGTGGTGGCGGACACGCTGGAGGCCGCGCAGCACGCGGCGAGCCTGGTCACGGTCACCTACGCGGCCGAACCGCCGTCGACCGACCTCACCACCGCCCCGGCGGACGAACCCCAGCGCTACGCCCGCGGTGACGCCGAGGCCGCGTGGGCCGCGGCGCCGGTCAAGCTCGACCTGGCCTTCCGGTTTTCCCGCAACCACCACAACCCGATGGAGCCACACGCCACGATCGCCCGCTGGGAGGGCGACACCCTGACACTGTGGGACAAGACGCAGTGGGTCGTTGGCGGCACCCAGCAGGAGCTGGCGTCGGTGTTCGGGATCCCGCAACAGTCGGTGCGGGTGATCTCGCCGTTCGTCGGCGGGGCGTTCGGCAGCGGCCTGCGGGCGTGGCCGCACGTCACCGTCGCCGCGCTGGCAGCCCGGGTCACCGGCCGCCCGGTCAAGCTGGTGCTGTCGCGCCGGCAGCTGTACTTCGGCACCGGCCACCGCCCCGCCTACACCTACGCGCTGAAGCTGGGCAGCGACCGGCGCGGCAGGCTGGCGGCGTCGATCCAGGACATCAGGGCGGAGACGTCGAGCTACGAGACGTTCACCGAGGCCGTGATGGGCCCGGGGCACATGATGTACCGCACCCCGAACGTGCGGCAGGCGTACGCGACGGTGCCGCTGGACGTGAACACCCCTATCTGGATGCGCGGTCCTGGCTACGCCACCGGCGCCCACGTCGTCGAGTGCGCGATGGACGAGCTCGCCCACGAGCTCGGCGTCGACCCGATCGAGTTGCGGCTGCGCAACGAACCCGAGACCGACGAGTCCAGCGGGCTGCCGTTCTCCAGCCGCAGGCTGCGGGAATGCCTGGCCACCGGCGCTCGCGAGTTCGGCTGGCACCGCCGCAACCCGGCACCGCGGTCCACCCGCGACGGCGACTGGCTGGTCGGCACCGGCATGGCCGCCGCCGTCTACGACTTCGGCCGCGCCCCGGCCCAGGCACACGCGCGGATCAACGCCGACGGCACCGCGCTGGTGCAGGCCGCGACCAGCGACATGGGACCCGGCACCTACACCTCCATGCCGCAGGTCGCCGCGGACGCCCTCGGTCTGACCATGACCACCGTGGAGTTCCGGCTCGGCGACTCGCTCATGCCGCCGACCCCGCCGCACGGCGGCTCCATGACCATGGCCAGCGTCGGCTCCGCCGTGCAGGACGCCTGCGACAAGGTCCGCCGCCAGGCCATCACCCTCGCCGTCAACGACGCGCGGTCTCCGCTGCACCGCGTCAACCCCGATGACGTCGTCGTCCGCGATGGCCGGATGCACGTGAAGAACGATCCCACCCGCGGCGAGACCTACCGGCAACTCCTCGGCCGCAACCAGCGCGACCACCTCGAAGTGATCGGGTCCTGGGGGCCGCCGGAGCAGAGCCGCTACTCGATGCACGCCTTCGGCGCGGTGTTCACCGAGGTCGCCGTCGACGACCGCCTCGGTCTGGTCCGGGTCCGGCGGATGCTCGGCGTCTACGACGCGGGCCGGATCATCAACCCGAAGCTCGCCGACAGCCAGGCACTGGGCGGCATGGTGGGGGGCATCGGCCAGGCCCTGCTGGAGCACACCGTCACCGATGCTCGCGACGGGCGGATCGTCAACGCCAACCTCGCCGACTACCTCGTGCCCGTGAACGCCGACATCCCCGACCTGCGGGCCATCTACCTCGACGGCGGCAACGACCAGAACGCCGACCCGATCGGCGTGAAGGGACTCGGGGAGGTCGTGATCGTCGGTGTCGCGGCCGCCATCACCAACGCGGTCTTCCACGCGACCGGCCGCCGGATCCGCGAACTCCCTATTACCGCGGAAGCCCTGCTCTGACCTGATCGCAGACCCGGAAGAGGCCCGGTCGGGGTGGCCAGATCGTGTCACCCCGACCGGGCCTCTTCCAGCTCAGCGGGAGATGTTCCGCGGGGCGGGCTGTGCCTCGTGGGAGGCGGCCCAGGAGGCGAGCAGCCGCAGCGCTTCCTCGGACGGTGAGCCGGGCTCGGCGGTGTAGATGGTCAGCGTGAGGCCTGGTTCGGTGGCCATTTCCAAGCCTTCGTAGGCGATGGTGATGTCACCGACGACGGGGTGGTGGAAGGTCTTCATGCCGGTGCTGTGGTGGCGGACGTTGTGGGCGCCCCAGCGGGTGCGGAACGCCTCGCTGCGGGTGGACAGTTCCCCGACCAGGTCGTGGAGCCCCTTGTCGTAGGGGTTGCGACCGGCTTCGGTGCGCAGGATCGCGACGCAGATGTCGGCGAAGCCGTCCCAGTCCGGGTAGAAGTCGTGGGAAGCCGGATCGAGGAACTGGAACCGGGCGATGTTCGGCGGCTGCTCACGACTGTCGTAGACCGGCGAATAGAACGCCTGTGCGAGCTGATTGGCGGCCAGCAAGTCCATCCGGCCGTTGCGCACGAACGCCGGTCCCGCGGTGACCGCGTCCAGGGTCCACTGCAGACTCTTATGCGGGCTCCACTGCTTGCCCTTGGCCCGCCGCCGGGGCCGGACGATCGCGCTGGTGCCGTCCGCGGCGCGGGCAAGGTCGAACAGGTGCGCCCGCTCCGCCTCGTCCAACTGCAGCGCCCGCGCGATCGCGTCGAGGACGGTGGCCGAGACCCCGGCGAGCGCGCCACGCTCGAGCTTCGAGTAGTACTCGATGCTCACATCGGCCAGCGCGGCCACCTCACTGCGACGCAGGCCCGGCACCCGGCGGTTGCTCCCGGCGGGCACCCCAGCCTGCTCAGGGGTGATCTTGGCGCGCCGCGAGATCAGGAACTCACGGACTTCTTCACGATTGTCCACGCCTCCACGGTAAGCCCCACACCCTGTCGGAGGGGTGCTCTGTCGGTACACCTTTCAGGAGAAACTCCCAGGTCGCGCGCGGCGCGGGTTAGCTGGACACTGATCGATTCGACACTCTGAAGAAGGAGAGAACGTCATGCGCGGCGCTGTGCTGCACGCCCCCGGCGACGTCCGGGTCGAGGACCGCGAGGACCCGACGATCGTCGCCCCGACGGATGCGGTCATCCGTCTGTCCGCGACCTGCGTGTGCGGGTCGGACCTGTGGCCCTACCGCGGCATCGAGACCGTCGACGGGCCGTCCCCGATGGGCCACGAGTACGTCGGCGTTGTCGAGGAGGTCGGCAGCGAGGTCACCACGATCAAGCCGGGCCAGTTCGTGGTCGGCTCGTTCTTCGCCTCGGACAACACCTGCGAGATCTGCCGGTCCGGCTACCACTCCTCCTGCGTCCAACGCGAGCTGATGGGCCCGCTCGGCGCCCAGGCCGAGTACCTGCGCGTACCGCTGGCCGACGGCACCCTCGTCGCCACCCCCGACGTGCCGTCCGACGACCTGATCCCGAGCTTCCTGGCGGCCTCCGACGTGCTCGGCACCGGCTGGTTCGGCGCCGTCGCCGCCCAGGCGGGACCGGGCAGGACTGTCGCGGTAGTCGGCGACGGCGCGGTCGGGCTGCTCGCGGTCCTGGCCGCCCGACAACTCGGCGCGGAACGGATCATCGCGATGAGCCGCCACACGTCACGACAGAAACTCGCCCTCGAGTACGGCGCGACCGACATCGTCACCGAACGCGGCGACGACGGTGTGGCGGCGGTCAAGGACCTCACCGACGGGCTCGGCGCCCACAGCGTCATCGAGGCGGTCGGCACCCAGGAGTCCATGATGCAGGCCATCCGCGCCACCCGCCCCGGCGGGCACGTCGGCTACGTCGGCGTCGCCCACGACGTCACCCTGCCCGGCGAGGAGTTGTTCTTCTCCCACGTCCACCTGCACGGCGGTCCCGCCCCGGTCCGCCAGTACCTGCCCGAGCTGATCGACCTGATCTGGAACCGCCGGATCGACCCGGGCAAGGTCTTCGACCTCGAACTCCCGCTCGACCAGGCCGCCGAGGCCTACCGGGCCATGGACGAACGCCAAGCGATCAAAGCACTGCTCCGGGTGTGACAGCGATGCGATGCCGTGTCGTCGTCGCCCTGACCGCTGTCCTGCTCGGGGTGACCTCGCCGGGACAACCAGCCCAGTCCGCGACCGAGGGAACTCCGACGGATGCGATGCGAACGGGGGCGTGCACCGGTGAGGTCGAACTCGTCATCCGGGTGGCCGTCGAGGACGACGCCAGGGACGAGAAGAACAACCACTACGACGCCCACCCGTAACGAGCGGACACTGAACAAGGGAACAACCGTTGAACCCGAGCTACGACTTCACCGGCCAGGTCGCCCTGGTCACCGGCGCGGCTTCCGGCATGGGCCTCGCCACCGCACAAGCCTTCGCCAACGCGGGTGCGGCGGTCGTCCTCGCCGACGTTGACAAGGACGCCCTGCACCTCGCGGTCGACCAGCTGACCAGCGCGGGCCACCAGGCACTCGCCGTCCCCTGCGACGTGACCGACGAAGACCAAGTGACCGCCATGGTCGACACCACGGTCGCTACCTTCGGCCGCCTGGACGCGACGTTCAACAACGCGGGCATCCAGGTCCCACCCCACGACGCCGCGGACGAGCCCGCCGAGGTGTACGACCGGGTCAACGCCGTCAACGCACGGGGTATCTGGACGTGCATGAAACACGAACTGCGCCAGATGCGCAGTCAGGGCAGCGGCGCGATCGTCAACTGCTCCTCACTGGGCGGCCTGGTCGGCATCCCCGGCCGCGCCGCCTACCACGCCTCCAAACACGCCGTGCTCGGCCTGACCAGCAGCGCGGCCCTCGAATACGCACCACGCGGCATCCGCATCAACGCCATCTG
Source organism: Actinophytocola algeriensis (assembly GCF_014203735.1). Classification (GTDB taxonomy): domain Bacteria; phylum Actinomycetota; class Actinomycetes; order Mycobacteriales; family Pseudonocardiaceae; genus Actinophytocola; species Actinophytocola algeriensis. Next base: position 78,647 of record NZ_JACHJQ010000008.1, read on the forward strand.
CCCCGGCACCATCGACACCCCCATGGTCGCCGACATGATCGCGAACGGCGAGCTCGACATGGCTGAAGCCCTCGCCAACCAGCCCATCGGCCGCCTCGGCCGCGCGGACGAGATTGCCGCCGCCGTGCTATGGCTGTCCAGCCCAGCTGCCAGCTTCGTCATCGGCGTCGCACTCCCCGTGGACGGCGGCTACGTCGCCCGCTGAAAACCATCATCCCGGAGACAAGTGAGTGACCTGAACACCGGGAATCGCCGTGCCAACGCCAAGGAACGCAGACGAGTGAGATGTTCAGCGTCCGTGAGGGGTGCTTGAGGTCACTGGTGGATGGCCGATGCTCGTCGAAAGGGTTGCGGCACTTGCTGCAGTCGGCAAGGCGAGGGTCGGGCGCTGACGGTTGTAGCGGTTGAGGTGGCGTCGTCGGCCGGTGCGGCCGTCTTCGTCGGCGCGGTCGGCGTCACCGCTGATGAGGAGTTGGTGACGGCGTTCGCTGTCGTGCTCACCTCGTCGGCAATGCCAGCGTCACGTTGCTGATTCATCGAGGCCGCGACGGTAGCGGTCGACGATCCGGAGACAGCTGTGGCCTGCCTCCAGGCTTGTTGTCCTCGACTCACCGGTGCTTATAAGACCTGGTCTCAAAACTCGGCGTGTCGCTAGGTGAACCAACGGCCCGCCCCTGGCTCCGCACCGCCCGCCTGTGGGCCCGGCCCGACGGACCGGAAGTCCGTCAGAGAGACTGGGGGCCAGTGCCCGCCCTCTCGACCTGGAGCCTTTGATGCCGCAAGGGACCGTCCGTTGGTTCGACGCCGAACGGGGTTTCGGCTTCCTCGCGCCCGAGGACGGCTCGCCGGACGTGTTCGTGCACGCCTCCGAGATCGTCGAGGACGGCGGCGCGAAAATGCTCCGCGAGGGTCAGGCCGTCGTGTTCGAGGTCGGCGAGAACGACCGCGGACCCCAGGCGCTGCGCGTTCGCGTCACCGCCGATGCGGCCACCGGCAGCGCCGTGGGCCTGCTCGGCACCGTCAACTGGTACGAGCCGGGCAAGGGGTACGGCTTCGCGTCGCCGGACGGCGGCGGCGCCGACATCTTCGTGCACAGCTCCGCCATCGTGACCGGCGGCGTGGTCACCGAGGGGCAGCGGGTGGCCTTCCTGATCGTCGAAGGCGAGCGCGGCCCGCAGGCCGGGCACGTGATCCCGCTGGGAGCAGGGGCCGGCTCACCCGCTGCGGCTGGTATCGCGGACGGTGCCGACGGCACGGTGGCCTGGTACGACGAGGACAAGGGCTTCGGCTTCATCAACCCCGACTCCGGCGCCGGGGACGTCTTCGTTCACGCCCGGGCCCTGGCCGAGGGGCTGACGTGGCTCGCGGAGGGCGACCGCGTCGCCTACGAGATGGCTAGTGGAGACAAGGGCCCGCAGGCCCGTGACGTGCACCTGGTCCGGGGCACCGAGCCCCAGACGGCGCCGCGGCGGTCGGCACCTGCCGCGGCCGCAGGGCCGGCGGCGCGGGACGTGCCCGTACGAGGCGGCGAGGGCGTCGTCGCGCGCTACGACGGCGACCGCGGCTTCGGCTTCATCACCCCGGACGCAGGCGGCGACGATCTCTTCGCCCACGTGTCCGTGATCATGGGGTCGGAGCCGCTGCAGAAGGGTGACCGGGTCCGGTACGCGGTGCGTCAGAGCGACCGGGGCCCGCAGGCCGACCGCATCGAACGCCTCTGAAGAGGCGCCCCTACCGATGGCTGATCACTTCCCGACGTGAGTGCTCGTTCATCCCCGTCGATGGTGCCGTCAGCAACGCGGCTGCAGCCTCCTCCAGGAGATCGATCTCCTTCGTGGTGACGGGGCCCGTGCCGACTCGAGGACCTGCTCCACGCTCAGAAGCTCACCAGCCACCCCCACCCAACGACACAGAGATACCGATGTATCCCAAACGAGTGAATGGATGCGTTAGACCTGGTCGCAGAGCTCGATCTTCATGAGCCAGCGGACGTTGATCACGGTGCAGGCCAGCGTGAGTAGCGCCAGTGTGGTGCGTTCGGTCCGGTCGTAACGCAGCCCGAGGCGTTTGAACCGCAGCAGCCAGGAGATGGTGCGTTCGACGACCCAGCGGACCCGGCCGAGGCGGGACTTGCCCTCAATCCCGGGCCGGGCGATACGGACCTTGATACCGCGGCGGGTCAGGTAGCGGCGGCAGCGGCGGTAGTCGTAGCCCTTGTCGGCGTGCAGCTTGTCCGGTCGGCATCGTGGCCGGCCCGCCCGGCCGTGGTGGCCGCGCACGGTCGGGTTCGTGTCCAGCAGCGGCTCGAACAGCATGCTGTCGTGGGTGTTTGCCGCCGACAACATGATGTGCAGCGGTAGCCCGTTCGCGTCGCACAGAACGTGGTACTTGGAGCCGGCTTTACCCCGGTCAGTGGGGCTGCGGCCGGTCAGCTCGCCCCCCTTTTTCGACCGCACCGACACCGCGTCGATGCAGCCTCTGGTCCAGTCGAGCTCGTCGATGTTGGACAGCTCGTAGAGCACGAGCTGGTGCAGCCGGTCCCACACGCCGGCGTCATGCCACTCACGTAACCGCCGCCACGCGGTGTGCCCGGAACCGCATCCGAGCTGCTCGGGTAGGTCTCGCCAGCGGCAGCCGGTGTCGAGCACGAACAAGATCCCCTCTAGCGCGGCACGGTCATCGATCCGGGGCCGCCCACCCGGACCGCGCGGCGCTGGTCGGGACGGGATCAGGGGTTCGATCAGCTCCCAGAGCCGGTCTTCGACCCGCCGCTGCTGCGTCGTCTTCGCCATGACTGCCCACGATCGACGACCAGGACCGGCAGGTTACGCAGTGACACACCCTTAAGTTCAGGATGCGGTGACGTCGCGGGGGTGGCAGCGGTCGGTGTCGGAGGAGTTGGTCGAGGGTTTCGGCGTCATCGTGGTGGAGTTCTTCGATGAGGGGTGTTCGCGTCGGTGGTCGTGGTCGGATCGCCGGGCTGCGTCCGCGTTGTTGAGGGCTGCCGAAGATCCGGATCGTGAGTTCGACGCGGTGGTGGTGGGGGAGTACGAGCGCGCGTTCTATGGCGATCAGTTCCGGCAGGTGGTTGCTCGGTTGGCCGTGGCAGGGGTGCAGGTGTGGTTGCCGGAGGCGGGTGGTCCGGTTGAGTTGGATAGTCCGGTGCATGAGGCGTTGATGGTGTTGTTGGGTGCTCAGGCGCAGCGTGAGGTGGTGCGTGCTCGGCACCGGGTGTTGGCGGCGATGCGGGTACAGACGCGGGTGCAGGGCCGGTTTCTGGGTGGTCGTCCGCCGTACGGGTACCGTCTCGCGGATGCTGGCCCGCACCCGAACGCCATCCACGCGCGGTGGGGCCGGCGGTTACACGTGTTGGAGCCCGACCCGGTCACGGCGCCGTGGGTGGAGTGGATCTTCACCGAGCGTGCGGGTGGGCGGAGCGTAGCGTCGCTGGTGCGTGAGCTGAACGAGCGTGGTGTGCCGTGTCCGTCGAGCGCGGATCCAAGTCGGAACGGGCATCGTTCGGGAGAGCGGTGGATCGTGCGCACCGTGGCCATGATCTTGGAGAACCCGCGGTACACGGACCGGCAGGTGTGGAACCGGCAGAGTACCCAGGGACATGGCTCCGGGGGCCGCGTTAGCGGTCGTGGTTCCGGTTCGGTGCGGTGGAACCCAGCAGAGGAGTGGGAGGTCTCCGAACACTTGACGCATCGCCCGTTGGTCGACGATGCCACGTTCTTGGCGGTGCAGGGGATGCGTACGGGCAGGACCACCAAGGACGGCGAGACCCGGCAGTATGCGTTGGCCGGGTTGGTGGGGTGTGGCGTGTGCGGCCGGCGGATGGACGCGCACTGGGTGCACGGCCGAGCCGGGTACCGCTGTCGACACGGGTACAACAGCGCGACACCTCGCTCGGCTGCGCCACGCAACGTGTACGTGCGCGAAGACCGCCTCCTCGAGGTCCTGCCCGGCTTGCTCGGCGGCAGCGAGGACAGAGGGGCTGGCCCGGTCCCGAGTGGACCCGCGCCGGATCCGGTAGAGGTCCTCCGTCATCGACGGCTACAGATCGCGTGCACATATCAGGGGCAGGAACTCCGGCAAGAAGCTCCAAGGGGGATCATTTCTGTGTCAAGTCCTCCAGGCCAGACGGCGTTGGCATTGGACTGGACAATGAGCGATGACACCGCGTACCGAAGTGGCTTACTCAGCGACCCGCAAAGCCCGACTTCAGGTAGTCTGACGAAAGAACCGGACCTTATTTACGTAGGCACGCCGACGGATTGAAGATTCCGTGGGGTAAAGGAGTGTCCGAGGCCGGAGTTGCACACTAACCCTACGCCTTGTGCTGGCGTGATCGTGCACATGCATAGTATGGATCAAACGACTCGGGTGACACCGTGCGCCGTCACTCGTGCGGGTGAGATGAGAGCGTTCCTGGCCGGACCCCGAGAACTGATCCACTCGGTGTGAGAGTCGTTCATCGGTGGATGCAGGCCGCAGCGTAGTCCGCCGGTGCCTGGTAGCCGAGCGAGCTGTGCCGTCGGCGGTTGTTGTAATCGTCTTTCCAGTCGGTGATCACCACGCGTGCGTGCGCGAGGGACCAGAACATGTTGATGCTGAGGCATTCGTCGCGGACTCGGGAGTTGAACGACTCGACGTAGCCGTTGCGCCAGGGCTGGCCGGGCGGGATGAACGACAGGCCGACACGTTCGCCTGCCCAGTCGGCCATCGCGTCGCAGGCCAGCTCGGGGCCGTTGTCGCAGCGCAGCACCGCCGGATAGCCCCGCTGCACCGCGAGGCGGTCGAGCTCGTCGATGAGCCGGTCCGCGGTGATCGAGCGTTCGACCAAGCCGCCGAGGCACTCGCGGGTGTGTTCATCCACGATGGAGACGATCTTGACCGGTCGACCGTCGGTGGTGGCGTCGAACTGGAAGTCCACCGCCCAGACCCGGTTCGGCGCGTCGGCCTTCGGTGGGTCTGGCGCGGTCGTGGTGCCGATGCGTTTGCGTCGCCGGTGTTGCGGCACCCGCAACCCTTCCTCACGCCAGAGCCGCTGGACCTTCTTGTGGTTCACGACCCAGCCCTCACCGCGCGCGTCGTGGTAGGCGTTACGGAACCCGCGCCGCGGATGCCCCTTCGCCCAGCCACGCAACCAGGCCCGCAACGCCGCGTCCGGATCGCCTGCTGTCGTGCTCGCCGGCGCACGTCGCTGCGTCGCACGGTGCTGACCGGTCACCCGGCACGCGAACCGCTCGGACAGCCCCAGAACGGTCATCAGGTGCCGCACGGCAGCCCGGCGACGCTCCGGGCTCAGAAGTTTCCCTTCGCGATCTCCTTCAACGCCGCCTTCTCCAACTCAGCGTCCGCGAGCAACCGCTTGAGCGTCGAGTTCTCACGCTCAAGATCCTTGAGCCGTTTCGCGTCGTCAGCCTTCAACCCGCCGAACTGGTTACGCCAGCGGTGATAGGTCTGCTCGGAGACCCCCAGCTCGCGGCACACCGCCGCCACGTCCTTGCCCTCGGCCAGCAACCGATCCGCGGTCGTCAACTTCCGCACGACCTGCTCCGGTGAGTGCCGCTTCCTCGTCGCCATGTCCATCGAGCCTTCCTGCCCGGTCTCGGGCATACAGACTCTCACTCGACCTGGACCAACGAACCGGGGTCAGGCCACTTCTCCAGTGTCAGGGGGTTAGTCCTATGGAGAGTAAGCAGACGATCACGCGCAAGCAGAGCAAATTGCTCGGAATTGCTCGCAATTCTGAAACTAGTGCGAACGGTGGGCAATCAGTCGGAATGATCAGGCAGGTGGGCCGCCAGGTCGTCGATGACTCGTGTGATGATCGCTCGTGCGGCTCGGCCGTAGCTGGCGACGGACGCCATGGAGTCGAAGATCGTGCTGTACAGCGCCGTCTCCTGGGGTTGGGCCAGGTTCAACTCGGCGGAGTAGGTCTCGACCATCACGCGGTCGTCATCGAGCAGCCAGAAGCCGTGTGCAGGGGCCACGACGTACGCTGTGTCGAAACTGACGATGCCAAGCTTTACGTTCGGCATCGCGGCCATCGAGACCAAGCGGTCAAGCTGGCCGAGCATTACGGCAGGCGTGCACAGGCGGTAGCGTAAGGCGGCCTCGGTCAGCACGAAATGGAAGCGCTTTTCAGGCCGGTACAGTATGTCTTGTCGCTGCATGCGGGTCTGTACTGCCTGGTTGATGTCGTTCGGAATTTTGAAGACTGTCAGGCTTTGAGCCACGCGTGCCCGCGCGTACTCGGCTGTCTGCAGGAGGCCGGGGACGTAAGTGGACTCAAAAACTCGGAACAGTCGGGTCCGCGCGTTGATTTCGGCAATCTCGGACTGGTGTGGTTTCAATCCACCGCGAAGGCGACGTTGCCACTCGGAGTACTGCAGCTCCAGCGTGTGCAGCGACGCCAAGAGGTCACTGGCGGCATCCTCGCGGTTGGTGGCTGACGTCCAGGCTCGGATGTCCTCGTCACTCGGTGTCTGTTTGCCGTTTTCGATCTTCGACACCTTGGAGGGCTGCCAGGCCAACGACTCCGCGAGCTCCTTACCGGACAAGCCGGCGCCATTCCGCAGCTCGCGGAGTCGACTGCCGAGCGCGAAACGCGCCTCCTGCACGTTGGCGGCGGCGCCCGACGCCCTACTCTGCGGCAAAGTCACCTCGTGTTACAGCGCGGTGCCAAGCGGCATCGCGGTAGTAGTTGTGGGCTACGACCTCCACAGGATCGTCGATGACCTCCGCGCCGAGAAAGTTCTCCGCGTCGTCGAAGAGCATCCGCACCAGCTTGCGCGAATCGAACAACCAGTAGTCATAATCCGGCAGATCCGCAGCCTGGTCTCTCGGGAGGTAGCGGATGTCTTCCCCTGCGGCGTTGGTGTACGCCGAGCAGAAGACACCGAAGCGGCTGTAGTCGGTGAGCGGCAACGACACCACGCGCACACGGCTGAACTGCCGTCCTTCTGCGGTCGCCTGCCGAATCATGGATAGCCAATTGTCGAACCAGCCCATGTCCACGTCCGCGCCCGCGACGAACTGGCGCAGGGCGACGGTCTCGTTGTCCGACTTGTACTCATCCCGCGTCTCCAGCCGGAAGGCCGTGTGTTCGAACTCGCGGAACAAACGGCCGAACTTCGGACCTGGCTCGATGAACTCGGTCAGGGCTGCTCCTCCATGTAACGGCGGGCGTACATCTTCAGGACGTCCTCAGGGATCTCGATCAAGGTCTCATGGTCCGGAACCGGGCCGATGTCGGCCAGAGCCTGCGGGTCAGTGACCTTCCAACCCTGGACAATGTAGGTCGCGCGGTCTGTGCGGTCGGTGGCGAACAGAGTGGGGGACTGCCCCTCCTGAGAGTCCGGGTCCTTGCCGAGAAACTGTGCGCGCATGATCAGCCTCCGTAGGAGCAATTGCTCGACATTGCTCTCCTAGGGTGGCTTAGGTGGACTGATGGCGTCAACGGGTGCCTGAGCAATCACACCGATTCGGGCGAACAGCTAGCCGCCGTCGCCAGGCGGGGCTCATGGCATGGTTCCAGTCGGGGTATACGAGCAGCAGTAGGCCCGCGGGGCCGCCGTGACCTACCGACAACAGCTGCACGATGCGTGCGCCGACGTCGCCGCACGCCACCCCGACCACGCAATGGCAGCGATGGTCGACGCCTCCGTAACCGGCTACTACTGCCGAGGCTCCTCCCGACCCATTCCAATCGCCTGATCTGCGGCTTAGTGCTTGGCTCGCCCGACCTGGGCCAGCTCGCATCACCGCGCGATGGCCATTGCCGCAATCGGCTTGGCGTCGATACGTCGGCCGACTGCGGCGCGTTCCGGCTTGTCGGGGCGGACCAGATTGACGTCGCCAGGTGGGCGGCGGACCTCGACGGCGCCGACGCACCATCCGGCGACCAGGTTGCCGTGGTGCGCCCACGCCCTCGCCCTGGTGAGGGCGCTTACTTGGTCATGTCGCCGTGGGTCTGCGGGGATCGGCGCCCATTACCATCCCGACGCGATCATCGCGCTCGCGCGGGAACTCGCCGCCGCCCCTCCCGGTCGGCGACCTGGTCGAGATCCCCGGGCTCGCTCATCCGCTCGCCAACGGGCCCGCGTCGCGTCCGCTCTGCAGTGGGCGCTCACGCGCGAGGTCGGCCGCCGCTCGGCCCGACGATCGCTCGGCGCGCACGAATACCCCGATTGCCTGACCGGCCAGTGGTCCCGGGGCACACCGAACAGTTCCGAGGACTCGGTGACGCGCGTCGGGTCGAAGCCGAAGGACACCGTCCCGAGGTCCTTAGCCATCACGGTGTGCCGTGCTGGCCTGGTCGGGGGTGTGGTGACATCCTGCTTTGGCTGCCGTCGAGAGACGGAAAGGGTGGGAGGTCATGTCGGGTTGGAGTGACGTGGAACAGGGGCGTCGAGACTGGGATTGGGATGTGCTCGTCGGTGACCTCGACCAGGCGGAGTACCTCACGCCGGCGGGTCGGGAGGTCACGCGTCGGGCGATCGTCGGGCTGAGTGAGTTCTTCGGGCCGGGCTGGTTGTCGAGGGCCGCGAATCCCCGTGATCCGCACGATCGGGTCGCGTTGGCGATGGTGAGTCCGTCGCTGTTCGGTCCATCGCCGCGACAGCGTGCTGCCTTCGTTGAGTTGCTCGGGTGGTGGGCCAGCGTCCAGATCTTGCGAGACGCGGGTGCAGAGGGAATCGGCAAGTTGCGTAGGACGATGTGCAGCAACCCCGCCCGCAACGAGCTGCGGCACGCCGTCGCCCAGGCGCGGCTCGCGGCCCAGGCGTTGCTCGCGGGGGCTCGGGTGACGTTAGAACCGGCGAAGCCGGAGGGCGGGCCAGGGGATCTGCGGGCCGTGCGGGGCGAGAGCGACGTGTTCCTCGAGTACCGGGCTATCAAGCCGGACACGACGTCCGTCGAGCACATCGATCGCATGGAGCAGGCCAGCATGTTCCTCCTGATGATCGGCGGCGAGCACAGGGTCACCTGGTCAGGTGACCTCCCGTTGGAGCCCGACGACACCTGGTACCAGCGGATTCGCGAGGCCAGCGAGCAGTGCGCCCGCACCGCGACGCCCATCGAGGTCGCCGTGGCCGGCGCGGTGCTGCGCTGCACGCCCGGGGATGCGAACCCAGCGGACGACGACAGTGGGGTCGTAAGGTGGCCGCGATTCGATCAGGACCAGCACGATCGACTGATGCGGGCGCTTAACCAGCCGAGAAGACGCGGTCGGAGGGTGCGGCGTGGATCTGGTTGGAGGATTGCGGAGCGCTGTGGCCGCGGACCCCGTTCGCCGCGTCCGCGCTCTCAGTCAAGATCGACACACTCGTTGATGTTCTGCGTGACTTCTTCACAGAGCACCGGCACGTGCTCGGTGTCGTCTTCACCTCAGGACAGCCCGAACCGGCCGCGGCGGACGAGGCATCGGTACGGACTAGTCGCGGCGCGGGGTTTGTGCGGCTGTTGCCGTCAGGACAGCGCCGGGAATCCGTGGTGGTCCAGCGACCGCTCGCAGTGCCGGGCCAGTTCGCGCTCGTGTGTCAGCTGTGCGACAACGAGCCGCGCTGGCTGGACGAGGCGTTGGCCCGCCTGGGTGCCGGATCCCTGAAAACCGTGATGGCACCACCTCTTCGCAGCACGGGCGGACTCTATCTGCCCAGTTAGGCCCGCGCAGAGCATCGTCGGCCTTGCGGACGCCCGCGCGCCGGCCGCGGGTCGAAGTACGTGCACGCTCGCCATACCAGTGCCGGGATGCGCGGGGGACCGGTGCGCCCACTGTGAACTCACCTCCCTTATTGGGGGCGTCAACCGGTCAACGTCGAGCCGTGCAGTCAGTCGCCGCGCGGTTCGACGTCAGACTTCACCACACTCGGCGCGGCGGCGGGGGAGGGGCGAGCGAGCTTCTTCCGGCGTGCCGCGTCGGTAGCCGCTTGCCAGTCACTCCACTTACGCCCGTTCTGCCGGGCCTTGAACCGCGCGATGTTGTTGGCAGGGATGCCGACCTGGCGAGGGCCCAGTACGGACAGCAGGTCGGACTCGGCCTGCGAGTGCCAGCCCGCGGCCGCGATGGACTCCTCGTCTGGGAACACGTCAGCAACACGATCGTGTTCCGTGTCCAGCGTCGAGTCCTGCGTGCCGCCGTAGCTGTAGACCCACCAGAAGTTCGCTGGCGGGTCGGGTTCCACCAGTTCGCGAAACAGGCTTACTTCCTTGGTGTAGCAGTAGAAGTGGGTCTGTGGCCGAGCACGCATGATCTCCAGCCACCGATCGAGGTACTTCCGCGAGAAGAAGTCGCCGGAGTCATGCAGACGCACCCACGCTCCCTCGAATCGCGGCCTAGCCAACTCCGCGAGCATCTCTTGCTGCCAGCGGTCAAGCTCGTCCAGCACCAACCGCAGGTTCTCGGTATGCCGCGCTTTCACCACTGGCCAGAGGAACGTACCGTTCCTCGCGTAACAGACCGACGCACACACACCAGCAGAAGGACACACCCTCACGTTCCTGCCGTCGGGCAAGCGCACCGCAAGGGCGGGCAGCGACCAATTGTAGATACGCAGAGCACGCAAGCGGCGATTCTGCCGTAGAAGCACAATGTCCTCCCATCAGTCGTGGGAGGACATGCCCATCATACGTGCCAATCGTGGGTACGTGTCGTGCACCTCGCCGGTTAGCCGCTGCCCACAACATGGAGAACGCGGTGCAGGAGTTCGCGACGACGGCCCAGAAGTTGACCGTCTGGCCGTACAGGCCCGCTGACGACGAGGCATGCTCGATCATGTGGAACGCACCCGCGTGCTGGCTGATGCCCTGATGAACCGCAGCCCTCCTGTGCGGCCCTGACGCATCATGTAAATCCGGTGCGTCATCGCGCACCCCTGCGGCAGCATGTACTCCTTCTATCGCAACCGCGATAGGACGCAAGGAGGCTGCTTCCGTGACCGACATTCGAGTGATCGACGCCTTGCACCTGGCGTACGCAAACCTGCGCTCCGCATGGTGGAACACTCTTCAAGACCCGCGTATTGGCGAGAACTCGCCGAGTAGCGAGCGCTTGATCGGTCCCGAGGGGTCCCCCATCACGGACAAGGAGTTGCTGCTTCACGGTGCAGAACTCATGGCGGTGGACGCGAGCAAGAGCGTGCTGCACCACCTCCGCTCCCTCGCGAAGATGTATCGCGCAGACGGTGAACTCGGCGATGAACTCGACCGGGACGAGTGGCCGGGCACCGGCGCCTACTCCGTTGCCCGTGCCGTGCTGGAGGGCACTGCCATGGTGGCGTGGCTGATGGCCCCTGACATCGATCTGGATGAGCGAGTGCTCCGTGCCAGCTTGATTGGGCTGTGGTCCGCCAATGAGGACCGCCGTCCCCTGTCCCCCGACCCCATCGTGTGGACTCTGGAGGACTGGAAGAAGGCGGTGGCGAGCTGCGGTCTGGAAGTCAAGGAGGCCGGGTACAAGCTCGGCGTGAAGGTGGACGGCAAGGTGAGGACCTTCGGTCAGGCCAGCGTGATCAGAGAGACGCTGGGCCAGCCTGGGAGCGCTCTGTACGCAGAGTGGAGCGGAGTTGCGCACCACGCCGCGTGGGCTGTGGGGAACTGGTCGGCCTACGAGGTCGCCGAGGACGGCGGCGGCGTTCACAGTCACACAAAGCTGGGGCAGAAGCGGCACGCTCTCATGGCGGCCGACGTGGCGAAAGTGGTTGCGCAGGCCGGGGAAGCCATGGCGGGGTACTGGGCTCGCGACTGCGACGACCTCTCGGCCGTCTGTGAGCAGATGGCCAAGTTCATGCGGGAATGTGCGTCCCAGCTCCCCGGCGACTGAACGCGCTTCACGTCGCCCCGTGTTGTAGCTGCTCTCCGTGACTGCCGCAGGGGTGGATGTGTCGATCAGGGCATCGATGTGCCTCTTGCGGGTGTCTGATCGGCCACGTTGCCGCGCGAATCGAACAAATGTGCCCGTCCGGGGGATAGTATGCGGGCGGCCGTGCGGAACGCCCCTGCGCCGGCTGTAGGTGAGGCTCGGGGGAGGGAGTGTGGCGATGGAAGGCCGTACATGCGGAAAGTGTGGCGAGCAGCCAGCGGGGCCTGGGGGTGTGCTGTGCCCTGGCTGCAAGCAGACCCTCGCTGAGTCGTTGGTCAACTACTGGCGCGGCGCGGACGCGGACGCGGATCACTCGACTGCCGCTCAGTACACGCCAACCGTGTCCTAATGGGACGTACTCGAATCTTCCTGTGTGGACTGTCGACACCAGAATAACTACGGCCCGTGTTCGGTGGGCTCCTTCGCGTACATCGGTCGCGTAATCCCGTTTTCTCGGGGCGCCGTGCGCTGGTTCGGTGGGTTACGGTCGGCAGAGTGACCGCTCGGGTCGAGTGTTCGTGGGCCATCTGAGCTTGGGCGCGCGGTGGTGGGAGGTGGCATGGCTCGGACATCTGGTCGAGCGGGTCCTCGTCTGCCAGCCGCGGTCGCGCCGATGCTTGCCTCTCCGGACCGCGGTCGCCTGCCTGACAGCTCCGAGTGGGTCTACGAGTACAAGTACGACGGCTACCGCGCGATAATGCAGGTCGCAGCGGACGGCACGCTGGCCCTCACCAGCCGCAACGGCAACGACCTCACCGCGGAATTCGCCGTGCTCTCGGGGGGTCTCGGCGACGCCCTGGGCGGTCAGGCTGCGGTGCTGGACGGGGAGCTGGTGGTGCTCAACGAAGCCGGCCAGCCCGAGTTCGGGCTGATGCAGGAACGCCGCGGCCAGTACCAGCAGGGCATCTCCGTAGCCGACTCGCCGGTCCAGTACCTGGTGTTCGACCTGCTCACGCTCGGTGGCAGCAGTCTGCTCAACACCCCGTACGACCAGCGCCGCGGCCGCCTCGACGAACTGGACCTACCCGACCCGGACCGCATCACGGTGGTGCCCGCGTTCCCCCACGCCACCCTCACCGCCCTGGGCATCACCCCGCACGACCTCCTGAGCCGAGCCGCGGCCGCCGGGTACGAGGGACTCATCGCCAAGCGTCACGACTCCCGCTATCACCCCGGACAACGCAGTCCCGAGTGGCGCAAGCACCCCCTGATCCGCACCCAAGAAGTCATCATCTGCGGCTGGCGCCCCGGCGAAGGCCGCCGCAGCGGCACGCTGGGCGCACTGCTGCTCGGCGCGCACGACCCCGTCACCGGCGACCTGCTCTACATCGGCGACGTGGGTACCGGTTTCACCGACCGCGCGCTACGCGACCTACATGCACGACTGGCTCCACTGGAGCGCCCGACCTGGCCCTTCACCACAGCGCCGCCCCGGGAGAACGCCCGGCACGTGCACTGGGTCGAACCCACGCTGGTGGGGGAGGTGGTCTACCGGCAGTTCACCCGAACCGACCACCGACTGCGGCACGCCGCCTGGCGTGGCCTGCGCGAAGACAAGGCCCCGACCGATGTCACCGCGCCGCAACCTACCCTCGGCCGCCGCACCGGCACACCAGCCCCGGTCGAGCCCGGCCCGGTGGTCGCCGAACGGGTGATGGTTCAGGTGGGGGAGCGGCAGCTGTCTTTGTCGAATCTGGACAAGGAGCTCTACCCGGACGGTTTCAGCAAGGGGGAGGTGATCAACTACTACAGCCGGATCGCGCCGGTGTTGCTTCCGCATCTCGTCGGGCGGCCGGTGACGTTCATCCGGTACCCGAACGGGGTCAACGGGGAGGCGTTCTTCGAGAAGAACGTGGCCCGCCATGCACCGGCCTGGGTGCGCACCGTGCGGCTGCCCAGTAGCGGCTCCCGGGGCAACGGCGACCACATCGACTACGTACTGGTCGAGGACCTGGCGACGCTGGTGTGGGCGGCCAACCTCGCCGCGCTGGAACTCCACGTGCCGCAGTGGACCGTCGACGACAACGATGCAACAGCCCGCCGGGCGCCGGACCGGCTTGTCTTCGATCTCGACCCCGGCCCCGGTGCGACGATCGTGGAGTGCTGCCGGGTCGCTGAGCGACTCCGCGAGATCCTGGTCGCTGATGGCCTCACGCCGGTCGCCAAAACCAGCGGGTCGAAGGGCATGCAGCTCTACGCAGGGATTCGCGCCGCGAGCGCGACGAGCCCGTCGGCGTATGCGAAGACGCTGGCTGAGCAGCTCGCCGTCCAGACCCCGGACCTCGTGGTCGCGAAGATGGCGAAGAACCTGCGCGTGGGGAAGGTCTTCATCGACTGGAGCCAGAACAACCCTGCGAAGACCACCATCGCGCCGTACTCGCTGCGCGGCCGCGCACGACCGACTGTTTCCACCCCCGTCACCTGGGACGAGGTCCATGCCTGCCGCGAACCCAACCAGCTGGTCTTCACCGCTGACGAAGTACTCCACCGCGTCGACCGTCACGGTGATCTGTTCGCCGGTCTTGCCGAGGCTTGCGACGAGCTCCCCGCCCGGTGACTACGCCTGGTCGCTGCAGCCGGGGCCGGCTTTCCGCCCTGGTGGTGAACGACGCCAGCGCACGAACGACCGGGCAACGCAATTCCTCTGCAGCGCTCGGCCCGCACAGCGCTGGTCCTTGGTGGAGGCGCCACACAATTGGGCGCGGTGTACGGCGGGTGTACGCGGCAGGCGATGCAGCAGTGCCGGCCGGGCCGAGCCGGAGGAGAGGGAGGGTTGGGCCCGCCTGATCACCACCGAGAACAAACGCGCCAAGTGGCAAGGCGAACCCTTGTCGACGGCTACACCGTCTACTCCCGCCTGCGGCACATCTCCACGAGGAATTCTCGCGTGGCGCTGAGGTACCAACGCTATCTACTCGTCTAGAATTGGACGCTCAGGTTGTCCAGTTTTACCGACCCTTGTATTGCTGACTGCGAGATTCCGTGACTCAACTTCCCGAGATCAACTGGCGGCAGATCCGCGGCAAGTCGCCGTCGGGCTCGCAACGTGATGGGTTCGAGGAACTCGCCAACCAGTTGATGATCTTTGGTGACCTTGTGACGTGGCCACCCGACACCAAATTCAGCGTGTTCGGGAACCCGGATGGCGGTCGGGAAGGGCGCGGTGAGCTTCCCGGTGGTGTGGTGTGGGCATGGCAGGCGAAGTACCTGTTCGAACTCGACAGCGACGAGTTCGGACAGATCACCAAGTCGGTACGTCGGGTCTTGGAGACCGAGCCCACGCTCGAGCGCTACTTCGTGCTGTTGCCCTGTAATCCGCCGGCGGGCGACACGGCGCAGAGGAAGAGTGCGTGGACGAAGTGGAACGAGTACGTCGCGAAGTGGCAGGGCATGGCCGAGGCGGCTGGCCGGACCGTGGCGTTCGAATATGTGGGTGAAACGCAGCTCAATAGTTGCTTGCTCCAAGCATCACAGGTGGGACGGCTGCGTTACTGGTTCGATCTGGACACGTTCTCTGAAGATCGGTTCCGGGCGATCGCGGCGCGGGCTGAGGCCGACGCGGGCGGCCGGTACACCCCCGAGCTGAACGTCAAGCTGCCGATCGCCGCGGTCTTCGACGGCCTCGCCCGAACGCCTGCGTTCGAGCACGACATCCGATTGGCGCTCGCGGCACTCCGCAACGCCCGAGGCACCTACGGTCTCTCTGCGCCTGACGAACAGCGTGAGCTGTTCGAACCCGCAATCTGGTTGCTTGAAGATCGCCTCGACCGTCTCGAGGAAGCAGTGGCGGACGCCATTGCGCAGGCGCGTCGACCCCACGGCGTGCTGCCCGATCTCAAGCCCTTCATGGACGCCCTTGAGGGGCCCATACACGCCATCGTCGATCTGCTTCGGGAGCACTGTCTGCGGGACGGGTACTACATCGGCAACGCAGGCAGCCTTCACCACCAGATTTCGAGCATCGAATCCGCGATCTCGGGGTTGTACGGGCTGCGTGCCGGTCGGGCCTGGCAAAGCTTCGACCAGACCACCATCCTGGTGACCGGCACCGGCGGAGCCGGAAAGACCCATCTGCTCTGCGACCTCGCCAAGACCCGCACGGCGAACAATCTGCCGACGATCATCGTGCTCGGCGAGCAGTTCGAACGAGGACCGATCGAAACCGACCTCGGCAGGATCATCGGATTCAACAGCCCGGCAGGCCAACTACTCGCGACCTTCGAAGCCGCCTGCCAAACCACGGGCACCGTCGGGCTGATCATCATCGACGGTCTGAACGAACCAGCCGACCGGAAGCTGTGGAACAAGTACCTGCACAGCTTCCTCAACGACGCAGCCGGGTACCCGCACATCCGGCTCGTGCTCTCCTGCCGGACCGAGTTCCTCGCCGACACGTTGTCCGACCCTCTGCAAGAGCGCCTCCGTACGTTCCAGCACACCGGGTTCGCGGAGGTCTCCCGGGACGCGATCCGCCAGTTCCTCGACTGGTACGGCATCGAGCGACCATCTTTCCCTTTGCTGGACCCGGAGTTCACTAACCCGCTGTTCCTCAAGCTTCTCTGCACCACACTGCAGACGCGAGGCGAACACCGCTTCCCACGCACCGGCTTCGGAACCTCGTGGATCTACGACAGCTTCCTCGACGCGATCAACGACCGCCTCGCCGACCCGGAGCGCTGCGACTACGACCGGAGCAGCACGCTGGTCCGCCGATCCGTCGAGCAGATCGCCGCCGCCATGCACACCCACGGTCGTCGGCTACCCAAGGCCGAGATCGAACAACTCACCACGACGCTCCTGCCAGGTCGCGGCTGGAGCAGCAGTCTACTCAACGGCCTGCTTAAGGAAGCGATCCTGTCCGACCTCCTGATCAACGGTGTCAGCTACGTCCGGTTCGGATACGAACGACTTGGCGACATCGCATGGGCCAAGCTCATCGCGGCCTACGACCTCGCGACGGTCACCGAGCGGACCACACCCATGGCACAGCGGTGGTACCACAACGCTGGCGTCCTGCAGGCACTCGCCTCCGTACTGCCCGAGACGCACGGCGTCGAACTGATCGACGTCCTCTCGATCCCAACGGATGAGTACCACCCGCACGCACACAACGACTTCCTACTCAGCATCGCGTGGCGCATGCCCGACGCACTGACCGACCGGACCGAGACGATCCTCGTCGAACTCCGTGCCAACCCCGACGTCGCCGACGCGGCCAACAACGCACTACTGCAGGTCGCCACCGTCCCAGGCCACCGGTTCAACGCGGAGTGGCTGCACCGCCAGCTCCGCGGCTTGACGCTGCTGGACCGAGACGTCACCTGGTCCCACACCTGCGACTGGCAGCACGACAACGCCGGTCACCTGCCGAACCTCATCAGCTGGGCCTGGTCAGACGCCAGCACCACAGCCACCGAGGACACCCGCCACCTGGCCGCGCTCACCCTCAGCTGGGCGCTGGGCGCCTCGCACCGGCCAACCCGCGACAACGCCACCAAAGCCATCATCGCGTTGCTGGAACCCGCCCCCCACCTGTTCGGGCCAATCCTGAAACTCTTCGCGGACTGCGGCGACGACGCCATCGAGGAACGCTTGCTGGCCGTCGCCTGCAGCATCGCCCAACGCGCCTGTGACCGCGACATCGCCGCCACTATCGCCGAAGCGGTACGCGACCACACCATCAGCCGCGACTACTGGCCCCAGAATTACCTCAGCCGCGATTACGCACGCCGGACAATCGACGCCGCACTAGAACACGGCTGGCAACCGAACCCCAGCGACATCACCGCTCGTGTGCGACCCCCGTACACAACGGACTGGATTGCGCCGCAACGGTCGCGAGCGGAGATCGACGAGCTCGCCGGCCCACCAGCCTACCGATACAGCGCCGTCAAACATCCCGTCATGTCCGACATCGACGACTTCCGCAAGCACGTCATGAGCTCGCTGGTGCACAACTTCCAGCTGGAGGGCGAGGTCGACGCCGACTACCTCGGCCGCATCGTGTTCGACCAAGTGCTGCACCTCGGGTGGACACCCGAACTGTTCGACACGATCGACCGGAACCTCCCGCGCGCCGGCTCGGCTGAAGGCAAACAACACGAGGGCTACGCCCGCAAGTACCTCTGGACAGCGTTCAAACAGCTGGCCGGGCGTGTGACCGACCGGTTCGCCCTCGACCCCACCTACCGCGACGACAACAGAACCGACTACCAGACGCCGCTGGACGTCTACGGGCATGACATCGACCCGACAACGTTGCTGCGACGGACTGAGAATCGGGTCTACGCCGACACCCCGCCAACCTGGTTCGCGCCCGCTGCCGCGACGTTCCCCGTCGTGCTCGACCCCATGTGGGCGACTCACGACGAACACGCCCCACCCGTCGAGCACCTACTCGCCTGCACCAACGCCACCGGAGAACGATGGCTGGTGCTGGAAGGTCACTACCAGTGGTCGCAACCGCAGACCCCGGACGAGGCCGCCGCCGAGGTACCGCATCACAGGACCTGGACACAGATCCGCTCCTACCTCGTCAACGCCGCTGATATCGACGCCTGGGCGACGTGGGCACAAGGCCAAGACTGGAACGGCCGATGGATGCCCGAATCAGGCAGCCCGACCGGCCTGATACTCGCCGACCACCCATACAAGTCGGACTGGCCAAACCTGGAGGCCCGCGACCGAACCGCCTACCAGGAAACACCGCCGCCCGGACCCCTCGTCGTCACGACGACCCGATATGGTGGCGTCGCGAACGACTGGGACCAGTCCGACAGCAAACACCTGTACACATTCATGCCCTCAACCCCCTTCTGCCAGACCCTGGATCTCCAACGAGTCGGCGACTTCCAATGGGGACGCGCAGGCATACCACTGGCGGAAAGCTTCGCAGCCCGCGAGCCAGGGCCCGACACAGTCCACGTCGCCGCCGGAACCCTTCGAGACGCCGTGGCCAGCAACCGTATGTGCCTCCTGTGGACTGTGCTGGCCGAAAAGGACACGGTCACCCCCGACCACCAATGGCCCCCTGACGGCCACCCGGTTTCACGTACCTACTCAGCGACATACCTGTACGACGGAGCCGAGATCCGACTACTCTCCGCCAACGCCCACACAATCTGCGCTGGAGGAGACACATCAAACGCCGCCGCCTGGAGCCTGCCACCGCACATTCCCATCTGACCACTTGACAGGCTCCGCAGAATGGCATGATGGTTACAGTGGTCATCGCCATTCTGCGGTCATGGATCTAATGACCGGCCTCGGGTTCTGGGACTCGGAGGCGGGCAGGCTCATCCGGTGGCGCGCCCGGTACGCCCGCAGGCGGCGGTTGTTGCTGGAGGGCGAACCGCTGCGGCACGGGTCTCGGCGGGAACGGCGACACCGGCCTACGGACTTCGCCCGCGGGGTGGAGCAGTTGCGCCAGCTCCGGCACGGCGTGCTGACCGGACCGGTGGCGCTCGACCTCGATTTCCATATGACTGCAGAGCAACCACCCCAGCTACAACACCTCGCCAAGCGCTACCTGGACCTGCTCGGCGCGGCCCCACCCAATACGCCGCCGGGCAGTCGTCGGCACCTGCTGTACCGCGACGACCGTCAGGTCCGGCTGCTGCACGTCCGCGCCTGGCAGCCTCTCGACGACGGCCCGGAACCAGGCACCGGACATACCGCAGTCGTCGCATGGCCGCTACGGGACGTGCTCGCCGCCCTTGAGGTCGCTGTTTCGCTCCGCGATCACGCCGTCTGGGACGATGCGGACTCGCCATTCCACGTGCCCGACCTGCCGGAGGTTGACCTCAGCCCGACCTTCAACGTTCGACTGGCCACCGCCCCGGCCCAGGTGCAGCGGTGGACCGACCTGAACGTGTGGCTGAGATTGCATGGTCAGTCCCAGATGCAGGAGGCGTTGCTTGGCACGGCCGATGCGCTCATCGCTTCGGTGCTCTGCCGCAGTCGCGGCCTCCTCGACCCGAATCGCCACCGCGCGGGCGTCGCGAGTAAGCGCCTGGACGCGCTTTTCGCAGACATCGTCGCCAGCGACCGGGCGACGCTGCTGTCGCACCCGTTGCACATCCCGCTGCCCGCACTGCCGACCGCTCACGGCGAGCGGGCAAGCTTTCGCACCGGCCTGCGTGAACAGCTGCAGCGGTGGCGGGCGCGGTGGCCGGTGTTCACCCCACTGCTCGTCCCGGTCAAGGCCACCCTTTTGGCCGTGACCCCGCCGCACGGCAAGGATCTCGACAACCTCGTTCGCGACGACGTCCTCCCAACCGTCCACGAAGTACTCGCCCCACAACCGGCGCCATGGCTGACACGCTTTCCCCAACTCACCCTCAATGAGCAGGCGACCTGGCGGCCGCAGCACCGGCGGCTAAAGCAACTCCAGCAGAACAGCGTCACGGCCTACGAGGTCATCCAGATCACCCGCGACCCCGCCGACCAGGACGCCGGTGTGCTGCGTCTGGCGCTCGGCAACGCCACGTCATCTGGCAGCACCTGGGCAAGGATCGCGGGCTTCGTCGAGACCCACATCGAGCAACTCCGGTTGTAGCAACTGAGCCCCGATGACAGCCATGTACTGGCCATTTTCGTGGTCTATGAGAACACAATTGCAGAACGACCGAATGTTGTTCCTTCACAGGTTCGGCCGCCGCTCGTCAAATGTCTAGGGCAGGATCTGGTGTATTGCTCCTGCGCCCCAGTCGGCGATATAGAGTGTTCCGTCGACGTCGCTCGTCAGTTGGTTGGGGTTGACCAGACCGTCAGCGACCGTCACAGGCTCGGCCGTTTGGTCATGGGGCAGTCGCAGGACGCGGCCTGAACGGAAGTCGCTCACGTAGATGTCGTCCCCGACGTATGCGACTCCGCCGAGTTCGGTCAAGCCCTGGTGTGCCAGTAGGTTGACGCCCTCCGCTTGGCCGTGCGGAATCCGCCACAACAAGTTGACGCACTGCGGTGGCTCCGCGTCGGGCCGGGGACCACACAGCACCAGGAGATCGTCCGCCGAACACGCGACAGCGATTGGTACACCCTCGAACGAGGCAAGTTGGGTCGCTGCGCTGTCCATGGCCACGCGGTGGATCGTGCCACTGTCCATAGCGACAATGAGGTCTTCGTTGTCCCAGACGAACGCCATGGGCGTGCCGAGGCAGTCCGGGTTGACGATGTGGCTGGTGGCGTATTCGTCGTGATGATGGAGCACCTGGAGTTCGCGGATCCCGGTGATCCGTACGGCGAGCTCGCCATCGGCCCTGGCGGCGAGGGTATCCGTTCCCAATAGGACCGTAGGCATCCGTGGCACGGCGGCGATCAGTCGATAAACCCCTTCCCGCCCGACTCTCCACAGCTGGGTCCCGCGGGTGCTGACCACTAACCCCTTCGCGGTGGAGGCGATTCCAGCAACGGGGGGCAAGCCGGTGAGCAGTTCGGTTACGGTGCCGCGCGGGTGGCTGGCGATTTCGACGCTGGCTTCGGTGGAGCAGCCGGCATGCAGGCATCGCAGCGTGGTGGCGCCTGGCGCCTTCGCGATTACCGCGCCGCCTTTGTAAAAGACGGTCTTCTCGTCGCCAGTCTCGACCTTCGGGTCGTCCAGTGGTTCGGTCCACCTCGCGGTGCCATCGGTGAGATGCGCGAGCACCCGCAGTGGCGTTTTGGCCCCGATGCGCAACCGTAGACGACTGGGTTCCATACTGATGTGCATCAACCGTATGGGGTGTGCAGGCGCGACCGGCTGGCCTTCGAACAGGGTCGAGACCTCCCAGAGCTTGCGCAGGGACCCGCCATCGCGGTCACCTACCCACGCCCCGCCGATCGCCGCGGTACTTGACCAGTGCCAACTCACGTAATGACCGACCGTGTACACCTCTCGCGTTGGCAGGATGCGTTCACTCGCAGTACCCGCCTCCAGGCAGTACAGCCGCACCCCACTGACGTCGAGTCGCTGCTCGCCCTCCGCGTCGCCATAGAGGGGCAGGTTCACCTCGATGACCCGGTACCACGAGGACAGCCCCGGCTCGCTGGTGAGCCAGACGGTATGAGCAGCACCCTGACGGTGGCCGTCGGCCAAATGGATACGGTGCTCTCCAGGCGCCACGCGGGCGACGTCGACAACCAGAGTCCCTGGCCGATAGCTGAGTTTGTCCAGCCGAGTCGTCTCGTCCAGCCAGACCTCCACCTGGCTGCTCGCACGGTCGACCCAGAGGGTCAGGGTATGGCCCTGTCGGTGCTCGTAGCCCCGGACGATCGGGGCCCGATCGATGTCGCGATCCAGCAGGTCCAGCAACGTGCTTGCGTGGGCCAACAGCCGCATGCACTCGTAACGTGACCGGCACGGCAGAAGGGGTCGATCTTTGTGCGACCGGTCGCCCTTGAATAAGCCGATGGCGCCGCTGAACAGCTCGACGAGTCGATCCTTGTCTTGCTCTCGGACCGTAACACGGATCGGCTCGCGTCGCTCGACGAAGGCGGCCTTAATCAACTCGTTGCCGATCGCCGCGTTTTGTGTCCGTTGCTGGAGCTCATGTTCGACCCGGCGAAAGGCCGCGAAAATGGCGTCATCGAACCGGTTCGCACGGACGAGATCCGCGCTGACCTCGGTGATTTCCGCACGCAAGATCGGCAGGAGAACGTCCAGATCCCCAGTCCCCGTCGGGACACCGGTTTCCACCTCAGTCAGTGCGCTCTGAACGGTCACCGGGCCGTGAAAGATATTCACTGATCCCTGGCGCAGGGAGTTCACGTTCTGGGCGGCCACGCGCTCGCGCTCAACCGACTCGGCGTACTCCAGGAGCGCGTCCGGCCCCTGCAGCCGCCGGTAGGGCCGTAGACGCCGGCGATCGATGGTGAGCTCCCACAACCACGGCTCTTCTTGCTGCCAATTAACGCCTATCCAGAAATGGGGAAGAAGATCAACCAGTACCCGCATCCGCGACAGCGCTGCTCGTGTGCGCACGAAGTCAGGCGTCTCGTCAGGGTCCTGCGCCGGTGCGGATTGCTCCGTCTCGGTATCGGACTCGGCGCCGGCTGCGGACTCCACCGGTCCAGGGCGTGCTGACCCAAGGGGCAACTCCAGGTACGCCGCGAAGTCGACGCTTTTTGCTACGAGCGGGGTCTCGCCGTCGTCCGACGCCTCACTCTCAACCTTCACGACCCAGGCGACGAACCGGGCCGAGAGGTCCAGGTCCTGCCGGCCACCCGCGCACATCGTTACGCCGCGCAGGGTGAGGCGCACTGCGTCGCGGTCGGAGAAGCCGTGGGCCTGCCACGGCCTGGAGATGTAACCTTCCGGGATCGCGAGCAACGCTGCTTGAGCATCCTCGACCCCCAGGTCACGGTCAGCCCGCAGGTCCACAGCCGTGAACGTGGGCCAATCTCCACGCTGACTCATCAGGTCGTAGATCAACTGAAGCAGGCCTTGATCGGTTGCGTTCACCGCAGAGCCGTGGTCCACACCCGTGACCCCCTTCCGTTCGCGCTGTCCCGTACCGCCGGGTGTGGCGAACACCGAGATCACTGTTGTTGCTAGAACGATAGCGGTGATCATCTGGGCATGAAGGCCCGACACGGCATGGTGGGACACCCGGCGAAATTTGTGATTGGCGAAGCCGGCACGACCTCGACAGCATCGCCGAGCATGGGTCGCATCCCGGACCCGACAAGGGCCCCGAACCGCAGGTCGCCGGCCCGGCCCTGCTGACACCACGGAAGGGTTACGGATCCAATCTGCCCCCGCCCGGCACGGTCCCTCACACACGCAGAGTCATCTGTTTCCCACGGGCAGTGGTATCGGTACCGCTCGCGATGGTCGGTGGTACCACTACCAGCCCGGCTGTGGATCGGTGCTGGTGTGTGCACAGATCCGACCTGACTGCTGACGTTGCGGCGGACTGACAAGACCATCTATCCAGTGGTACTGGCACCGACTCCACGAGGGGACCGGTACCAGTACCACCGCGAGGTTAGCTGGCGAGCGGATGTGGTTCGCCGGTGAGGGCGGACAGTGCGGTGGCGACGTCGTGGACGGCGGCTTTGACGTAGGTCATGGTGGCGTTTTTGTTGTCTGCTTCGTCGAAGTGGCCGGCGTAGGCGTGGGCGATGGCGAATCCGAAGTTGCGTTCGACCCAGGTGAGGGTGGTGTGTCGGATCCAGTGGGCGGACACGTTGAGGGTGGTGATCCAGGGGAGGTACCGGCCGAGGCGGACCCAGAGGTGGTCATAGCGGCGGTGGGTGATCGGGTTGCCGTTGCGGTACCGCAGCAGCTGTCCATCCGGATCATCGGCCGCGCCCCGGGCCTCGGAGTGGTCGAGGAGCGCGGTCATGAGCGACCGGGAGACCGGTTGCCAGCGGGCCGTGCCGTCCTTCTCCCTGAGGTAGATCAGGCACTGGTCCTCGTTGAGGTCCCGGGGGCGTAGGGCCAGGGCGCCGCCGGTGCGGCAGGCCGATTCGGTGTGCAGCCGGAGCAGCAGTGTGTCGAGTTCTGGGTCGTCGCCGGTGGTACCAGCGTAGAAGTTGATCTCACTCATCTGGTCGGTCGACAGCGCGTGCCGGTTGGAGCCCTGCCGCCGGGGCTTCGCGGTCCGCCGAGCTGGGTTCTCGTCGGGTTTGATCAGGCCGTCGTTCTCGGCGTGCCGGTAGATGCAGCGCAGGGCGGCGATGAAGTTCTCGGCGGTGCCGCGGCCGCCGCGTGAGTTGCGGCGGGGGACGGCGTTGGCCTTGATCTCCTCCTCGAACTGCTTGATCTCGGTCGCGGTCGGTTCCAGCAGGGTCCGCGGGCCCCATTTCGCCCGGATGCGGTTCCAGTAGGAGCCGTAGGTTTTGGCGGTGCCGGGGGAGACGGCTTTCTCTACTTCGGGGATGTAGGCGTCGAAGGTGGGGACCGGTGGCCGGTCGGCGGGGTCGGTCATCAGGTCGGCTGGGTCGACGCCCATCCGCTGGAGCATCATCCGCGCCGCGGCCATCAGTTCGCGGTCCGCTGCGGTTCCCGGTGCGGCGGGTGTGAGGTTGGTCGTCATCGCGGACCACCGCCCGTAGTGCCGGTCGTGGTCAGGGTGGCGTGGTAGGTGGTGATCATCGTGTCCAGCGCCGCGAGGGGGTGGACGACCAGCACGTCGTGGTGGGGGTCGGCGGCCATCAGCACGAGATCGCGGGAGTGCAGGCCGCTGCGGTGCCGTATCGCGGCTGGGACTACGAAGTAGGGCTTGGTGCCCATGGCGAACGCGCCGGTCTCGTCGCGGTGGGCCACGATCGATCCGCCGACCAGTGCGATGTGCAGGAGGTCACCGGTTGTCCAGCCGAGAGCGTCGATTGTGGACCGGTTGGTGATCACACCCCAGGTGTCGATCTTGCCCATGCCGTACACGAGCGACCCGGTGCGCGGCGGGGCGAGGAGATCGACGACATCGAGGTGCGCGTTGCGGGCGGCGAGCCGCTGCCGTCCAGTCCCGCGCGTGAGCTTGGGCGGGATCAGCGGGGCGATCTTGCGGTCAGCCACGGTGACCACCCCCGGCATGGAACGCGGGGAGGACGCGAGAGAAGAGCGCAGCGTGATAGGAAGGATACTGGCTGCTGCCCGGGGATTTCCTGGATATCGGTGTCCGAGGGGGGACTTGAACCCCCACGCCCGTTAAGGGCACTAGCACCTCAAGCTAGCGCGTCTGCCATTCCGCCACTCGGACTCTGTGGTGCGCATAGCGTAGCGGACGCCGTTCGGCGGGCTTTCTGGGGGGCTGGGGTGGTAGGAAGTGCCACGTGACCGAGCAGATGAACCTGGCCCAGGACGAGGCTGTCGAGCTTACTTCCGAGCTCATTCGGATCGATACCTCGAACACTGGGGAGCTGGAGACCACCGTCGGGGAGCGGGCTGCCGCCGAGTACGTGCGGGGCAAGCTTGAGGAGGTGGGATACGAGACCGTCTACGTGGAGTCCGGGGCTCCTGGGCGGGGGAACGTCTTTGCTCGGCTGGCCGGGGCCGATCCGTCGCGTGGGGCGCTTCTGATCCACGGGCATCTTGACGTCGTGCCTGCCGACCCGACCGAGTGGTCGGTTCATCCCTTCTCCGGGGCCGTCCAGGACGGGTACATCTGGGGGCGCGGTGCCGTGGACATGAAGGACATGGTCGCGATGACGCTCGCCGTCGCTCGGCGGTTCAAGCGGGATGGGATCGTGCCTCCTCGGGATCTCGTCTTCGCCTTCTTGGCTGACGAGGAGGCCGGTGGGCACTACGGATCGCAGTGGCTGGTTGAGCATCGGCCTGATCTGTTTGACGGGGTTACCGAGGCTGTGGGTGAGGTTGGCGGGTTCTCCGTCACCCTGGGGGAGGACGTCCGGGCTTACACGATCGAGATCGCCGAGAAGGGGATCGCGTGGATGCGGCTTCGGGTTCGGGGGCGGGCCGGGCATGGGTCGATGTTGCATGACGACAACGCGGTCACCAAGCTCGCCGCTGCTGTCGCCCGGCTCGGGGCGCACGAGTTTCCGCTGGTCATCACCGATTCTGTGCGAGCGTTCTTCGACTCGGTGGCCTCGTTGACCGGCGTCGCGTTCGACGAGGACGACCTGCCTGGGGCCGTGGCGAAGCTGGGGCCGTTCTCGCGGGTTGTCGGGGCCACTCTGCGTGACACGGCCAACCCGACGATGCTCAACGCGGGCTACAAGGCCAACGTGATCCCTTCCGTGGCCGAGGCCGTTGTGGACTGCCGGGTGCTGCCCGGGCGTGAGGAGGCCTTCCTCCGTGAGGTCGACGAGATTCTCGGGCCGGACGTGGAGCGGGAGTGGGTCTCGCGGTTGCCCGCCGTCGAGACCACCTTCGACGGGGACCTCGTCGCGGCCATGACCGCTGCCGTTCGGGCCGAGGACGCCGGCGCCCGGACCATTCCCTACGTCCTGTCCGGTGGGACGGACGCCAAGGCGATCCACACCCTGGGCATCCGGTGCTTCGGGTTCGCGCCCCTGCAGCTGCCGCCCGACCTCGACTTCACCGCCTTGTTCCACGGCGTGGACGAGCGGGTGCCCGTGGACGCCGTGCGATTCGGCACCCGGGTCCTTGATCGGTTCCTGCGGAACTGTTGAGCACCGAGCGGTACGCCCTCGCGGACGGGGCTTCCTTGGCGCTCGTCCGCGCGGGCGACCCCGACGCACCCGCCACGGTCCTCCTCCTGCACAGCTACGCCATGGACCGTCGGGTGTGGCACAAGGTCATGTCCTTGCTGCCGGAGGCCGCGTCCGTGTCGGTCGTGGCCTACGACCACCGAGGGCATGGGGAGTCGTCGTCGGCCGACAGCTCCACCGCGACGCTCGAACGGCTTGCCGACGATCTCGCGGAGGTCGTCGAGCGTGCGATCCCGCACGGTCCCGTGGTGATCGTCGGGCACGGGATGGGGGCGCACGTCGCGCTGGTGATGGCCGCGCGGCACCGGCTGCTCGCCGCGCACCGGATCGGGGCCCTGCTGTTCCTCTCGACGAGTGTGGGCTGGGTCGCCGAGGCGTTGCCGCGGCCGCTGGGGCGGCTCGCGCAGGACTTCCACGCGATACTCGGGCCGCGGCTCGTGGACCAGGTGCACCGGCGGATCGACAAGGCGACCACGATCGGACTGCGGTGGCTGCTGCTGGGGGAGGACCCCGAACCGGACGACGTGCGCCTGGTCGCCGAGATGGTGTCCTGGCACTGGCCGGACGCCGTCGCCCTGTTCCGGCCCGCGCTGGACCGCGGTGCGCTGGACACGGCCCTGGAGGCGGTGGCCGCGTGGCCGATCATCGCGATGACGGGGGAGAAGGACCGCCTCGTGCCCGTCGGGCACCCCGACGCCCTGCAGGGGCATTCGGTGACCGTGCCGGGGGCCGGGCACATGCTGCCGCTCGAGGGGGTCGCCGAGGTGGTGCCGAGGATCGTGGCCCAGGTGCGGGAGGCGCTCGCCAGGTGAACCATTCGGCGTAGCGGCGCGTAACGAGCCGACAAGACGACAACGGCCCGAGACAAGTACGGAGGCATCGTGCCCGAATTCATAGGCGGACTGCCGCTCCACCCCCTGGTGGTGCACTTCGTGGTGGTGCTGCTCGTGATCGCATCACTGGGCGCCCTGCTCACAGCACTCTGGCCCGCTGTGCGGCGGCGGTACGGCTGGCTCGTGTTCGCGGTCTCGGCCGTCGGCACGGTCCTGGTGCTGGTCGCGACGAGCAGCGGCGAGGACCTGGCGAACCGGGTCGGCACCAACCCGCTGGTCCAGGCGCACGAGGCGCTGGCCAACCTCATGATCTGGTGGTCGCTCGGACTGACGATCGTGGTCGGTGCGCTGATGGTGGTGCACTCGAGGGCGGAGCGGAGGACCACCGCGAAGGTGGCGGTGGGCTCGGCGGGCACCGAGGACGTCGAAGAGCAGCAAGGCAAGGCCCCGGCCCTGGTCATGATCGTGCTCGCGGTGCTGACCGTGGGGCTCGCGGTCGGCAACGGCATCCACATCTACCGCGTGGGCGACGCCGGCGCGCGTGCGGTGTGGGAGGGCGTCCAGAACCTCCCGCCGCAGAACGGCGGGTGAACCGGGGAGCGTCCTACGTGCTCAGACCGGGCAACAGACCGCGTGCGCGCTTGCGCTTGAGCAGCACGCGCCTGCTCCCGTCCGAGTAGAGCCGCACGTTGGACAGCTCCCATCCTGCGAACTCGGCGTGGATGGACAGTTGCGTGGCCGCTGCACGTCGCGACAACCCTGGCGGGAGGCGCAGCGGCCGGTACTCCCAGTCCCCGTCGACCACCTCTGTGCTCATATCGCAATCACCTGAATCCCATCTCCTGTTCCGGACGCGACGATCACGCGTCCGGTGCGGGGGTCCACCGCCACGGTGTTGGGCTGGGACACCGTGGGGAACCGGTACTTCTCCTTCGGTTCTTCACCGGCCACGTCGTAGCCGACGACCTCATTCGTCTCCGTCAGCGTGACCCACGCCAGGTCACGTTTCGAGTCATAAGTGATGGCGTACGGCGCGCCCGCGACCGGGTAGTTCTGCCGCATCAGGAGCGGGTCCAGGGAGAACGCGAGCAGCGCGCCGCCCCGGGTGTCGGTGACGAGGACCCGGCCGAACCGGTCGGCGACGGCGTTGGTCGCGCCCTGCCCCGCGCGCAGGCCCTGGGCGATGGTCGCGCCCGGCACGTCCAGCTCGAACACGGCGTTGCGCAGCCGGTCCAGCACGACCGCGCCCTTGCCTGCCGACACGACCTGGTCGGCGCTCATCATGTCGCCGCTGATCATGCGCTGGACCTTGGCGTCCTTGACGACGGCGACCGCGCGCTCGTCCCGCATCGCCACCAGCGTCCTGCCGTCGAACGCGGCGGTGCTGACCGGCTCGCCGCGGAACGAGCCCGCCGCGCTGGCACTGCCGTCCGCCGACACCCGCGTGACCTCGTTCTTGCCCGCGGCGAGGAAGGCGCCGCCGTCGACGGTGAGTGACTCGGCGGTGACGGCGGCCGTCTTCGGCTCACCGAGGGTGTCGCCGAGCGGGTAGAGCCGGAGCGTGTCCTTGCCCGCGACCGCGAGAGTGCCGGACTCCGGTGAGTACGCCATCGCGACGATGTCGTCTGCCAGCGCGGTGACGGCGCCGGCGGGCGTGGTGGCGGCCGGTGGCGACACGGCCGCGACCGCCGCCACCGGGTTGTCGGTCACCATCAACTCGTCGCCCTGCTGCTCGGCGGAACAACCCGAGCCAACCGCCGCGCATACCACCAGCAGCACGGCAACCTTGCGACGCAACATCGACCTCCGGCACGATCCCCGGTCTCGCCGGCGCACCCGTGTCGCGCCGACGGGACATCTGTCCAGCATCCCCTAAAGACGCACTGGACGCTAACCCCTCGCCGGGGTGTCGTGTCGGGTGGGCCGTCAGTGGCTCTTCACGAGACCCGTCCGCAGGTCGTAGACGGCTGTGACGACCCTGGGGCGGACCGTCGCGATCGCGTGGGACCGCCGGGTCAGCTCGTCGGCGACCCGCGTCGTCTGGGTGCGGACACAGGCGGCCACGAACGCCTTCTCGTCGGGCACGCGCGGGGTGGCGCGGACCGCCGCCTCGATGGCGCGGGCCACGGTGTCGACCGACCCGGTGACCGCGCTCGTGCCGTCGGCCAGGTCGATCGCGGCCTTCACCGCGCCGCACTCGGAGTGCCCGAGGACCACGACCAGCGGCACGTGCAGGTGCTCGACGGCGTACTCGATGCTGCCCACCACCGCGTCGTCGAGGACCTCGCCCACCGCGCGGACGGTGAACAGGTCGCCGAGGCCCTGGTCGAAGAGGAGTTCGGCGGGGACGCGGGAGTCGGCACAGCCCAGCACGCACGCGAACGGGTGCTGGGCCTCGGCGAGGCTCTCGCGGTGGCCGGGGTCCTGGCGGGGGTGGCGGGGACGGCCCGCGGCGAACCGCCTGTTGCCTGCGACGAGGCGCTGCCAGGGGTCGGTGGGGTCGGGGGAGTGGGGAGCGGCAGAGGCAGGGAAGGTGGCGTCGGCGGCGATGCCGGTGGTGACCGCGGCACCGAGAACCAGCAGGGAGCGACGCGACAACTTTGCATACTCCATACTGCATACGATGCCCGGTTAGTGTGAATTGTGCAATGGTCTGGTGACGGAGCGTCAGCTCAGGTGGACCTCGGGATAGCTCAGCTCGACGTCGCTCACGTCGTCGAGCGCGGCCCTGATGGCCGCGGGCAGCGTCAGCTCCTCGGACACCAGCGAACCGAGCAACTGCCCGGTGTCCCGGGCACCGACGATCGCCGAGCACACGCCCGGCCGGTCCCGCACCCACGCCAGCGCCACCGACAGGGGAGAGGTCGCGAGCCCGTCCGCCGCCGTGACCACGGCCTGCACGATCCGCGCCGCCCGCTCGTTGCGGTGCTGGTCCACGTACGGCGCGAAGCGCGGGGACGCGCCCCGCGAGTCGGCCGGGGTCGCCGCGCGGTACTTGCCGGTCAGCACCCCCCGGCCCAGCGGCGCCCACGCGAGCAGCCCGATGCCGTGGTGGTCGGCGGCGGGCCCGACCTCGCGCTCGATGCCGCGCTCCAGCAGCGAGTACTCCATCTGTGTGCTCACGATCGTGGCCTGCTTGCCGTGCTGCCGCGACGCCGCGGTCGCGAGCTGCCAGCCGCTGTAGTTGGATACCCCGGCGTAGCGGACCTTTCCGCTGGTCACGGCCGCGTCGAGCGCGGAGAGCGTCTCGTCGAGCGGTACCGCGGCGTCCCACGCGTGGAGCTGCCAGAGGTCGATGTGGTCCACGCCGAGCCTGCGCAGCGAGCCCTCGAGCGCCCACAGCAACGCGCCCCGTGAGGCGCCGCCGCCGAACGGGCCGTCATCGCGTCGCGCGACGGCCTTGGTCGCGATGACCAGGTCCTCGCGCGGTACGAGGTCGTCGAGTAAGCCGCCCAGGATCCGCTCGCTCTCGCCGTCCGAGTAGACGTCGGCGGTGTCCACCAGCGTCCCGCCCAGGTCGGCGAAGGCCACGAGCTGGCTCGCGGCCTCGTCCGAGTCGGTGTCCTGGCCCCAGGACATGGTGCCCAGGCCGATCCTGGACACCCGCAGCCCACTGTGCCCGAGGTGTCGTTGCTCCACCGGGCGAAGAGTACGGGCAGGTCGGCGTACTCGCTGGCAGACTCACCGACGTCACAATTGGCAGGGCGTCAATTGGCGGTAAGGTCTCCGGGCATGCGACTCGGACTGAACATGGGTTACTGGGGTGCGGGCAACGACGCGAACAACCTGAAGCTCGCCCAGGAGGCCGACCGGCTCGGCTTCTCGGTGGCGTGGGTCGCGGAGGCGTACGGCTCCGACGCGCCGACGGTGCTCGCGTGGGTGGCGGCGCAGACCGAGCGGATGGACGTCGGCTCGGCGATCCTCCAGATCCCCGCGCGCCAGCCCACGATGGCGGCGATGACCGCCGCGACGCTCGACACGCTCTCCGGCGGCCGGTTCCGCCTCGGGCTCGGCGTGTCCGGCCCGCAGGTGTCCGAGGGCTGGTACGGCGTGAAGTTCGACAAGCCGCTCGGCCGCACCCGCGAGTACGTCTCGATCGTGCGGCAGGCGCTGCGCCGCGAACGGGTTTCCTTCGACGGCAAGCACTTCACGCTGCCGCTGCCGGACGGGCCCGGCAAGCCGCTGAAGCTGATCGTGGCGCCGCACCGCGCCGACATCCCGATCTACCTCGCTTCCATCGGCCCAAAGAACCTCGAGCTGACCGGTGAGATCGCCGACGGCTGGCTCGCGATCTTCTACTCGCCCGAGTACGGCCCCGAGTCACTCGAGCTGATCCGCAAGGGCCGGGAGAAGGCGGGCAAGACGCTCGAGGGCTTCGACGTCGTGCCCACCTCGCCGATCGTCGTCGGCGACGACTGGAAGACCGCCGCCGACCAGATCCGCCCGTACGCGGCGCTGTACGTGGGCGGCATGGGCAGCCGCGAGCAGAACTTCTACAACAACCTCGCGTGCCGGATGGGCTACGAGGCAGAGGCGGCCGAGGTGCAGAACCTGTACCTCGCGAAGGACTACAACGGCGCCGCCGCGAAGGTGCCGCTCGGCTTCCTCGACTCGACCGCGCTGCTGGGCTCCAAGGAGCGGATCGCGGAGAAGATGCAGGCCCTGGCCGAGTCGGGGGTCACCACGCTGACCGTTTCCCCGGTCATGCAAGATCTTGAGCACAGCATCGCGGCCCTGCGTGTCGCGGTGGAAGCTCTGGATCTCGCAGGAGTAGGTAGTTGAGCTGGCTGGAAGCCATCGTTCTCGGTCTCATCCAGGGACTCACGGAATTCCTCCCGATCTCCTCAAGTGCGCACTTGCGGATCAGCGCGGCATTCGCGGGCTGGGACGACCCGGGCGCGGCCTTCACGGCCGTGTCCCAGATCGGGACCGAGACCGCCGTCATCCTGTACTTCCGCAAGAAGATCGGGCAGATCTTCGTCGCCTGGTTCCGGTCGCTGCGCAGGCCGAGGACCTGGCGCGAGGACCCGGACTCGCGCATGGCGTGGCTGGTGATCATCGGCACGATCCCGATCGCCGTCCTGGGCCTGCTGTTCCAGGACTCCATCGAGCACGCCTTCCGTGATCTCCGCCTCATCGCGGCCACGCTGATCGTCTTCGGCATCCTGCTCGGGGTCGCGGATCACCTCGGCAAGAAGCGGTACAGCCTCGACCACCTGACGATCCCGCACGGCTTGGCATACGGGTTCGCGCAGGCGCTCGCGCTGGTCCCCGGCGTGTCCCGGTCCGGCGGCACGGTGACCATGGGCAGGCTGCTGGGCTACCGCCGCCCGCAGGCGACGGAGTACGCGTTCCTGCTGGCGGTGCCCGCGGTGTTCTCGTCCGGGCTGTACAAGCTGACCGACATCGGCGGCGACGACGCGCCGGCGTGGGGGCCGACGATCCTCGGCACGGTCGTGGCGTTCCTCGTCGGCTACGCGGTGATCGCGTGGCTGATGAAGTACATCTCCACGCACAGCTACCTGCCGTTCGTGGTGTACCGGATCGCGCTGGGCGTCCTGCTGTTCGTCCTCGTCGGCTTCGGGGTGCTGTCGCCCGACGCCGGGCCGGCTCCCTGACGGTCAGCCGAACTCGGCTTCCAGCGCGGCCAGCAGGTCGGTGGCGAGCGGGGTCAGCTTCTCGACCGGGGTGTGCGGCGAGACCGAGACGTCGAACGCGAACCGTTCGCCGCCCGCGGTGAACACGACGATCAGCTGGGACTCGGGCAGTTCCGAGCCCAGGGTGGGGTTGTCGCCGTAGCCGGCGGCTTCGCCCAGCCCGTCGACGCGTTCGTAGGGCGCGGTCTTCGCGTTCTCGGCCATGAGGTCGGTGAACTCGTGGTCCAGGATCTCGTCGACGCCCTTGTCCCGGGTCTGCTTGACGTCGACGATGATGGCGGGCGGCAGCAACTCCACGTCCGCCAGCGCGAACTCGACCTCGTACCGGCAGGTCTTGCTGAGGATGGGCGGCCTGCCGGACTGGCGGCTCTTCGTGTCCGTGACGACGACGTCGAGGGTCTGCTCGATCGTGTCGACGGGCAGCAGTTCACACAGCCGCTCCGGCGTGAGGCCCGCCAGCACGGTCTCACCCGTGGGACTTTCCGCCTCGGTCTCCCCAGTGCACGCCCCCGCCAGCAGCAGGCACGACACAACGGCGATCGCTCGAATCAACACAGGACCTCCCCATCCGGTGCATGGCGAACGTGCCACAGCGTAACGACGGCGATCTCTCCGTGCGGGGTGATCGGACAGATCGGATGATCGGCGACGGCTAGTCTGGCGCCGTGGCCACCGTCGTACTCCTCAGGCATGCCCGCTCGACCGCGAACGGCTCCGGCGTCCTCGCCGGCCGGACCCCCGGTGTCGAACTCGACGAAACGGGCCGCAAACAGGCCGACGCGCTCGTGGCCAGGCTCGACACCATTCCCGTCGCGGAGATCGTGTGCTCGCCGCTGCTGCGGTGCGAGCAGACCGTCGCGCCGATCGCGGCCGCGCGCGGGCTCGCCCCGGTCACCGAGCCGAACCTGTCCGAAGTGGACTACGGGGACTGGACGAACCGCGAGCTGACGGAACTCGGCAAGGAGAAGCTGTGGTCGGTGGTGCAGCAGCACCCGTCCGCCGCGGTGTTCCCCGGCGGTGAGGGCCTCGCCTCGGTGCAGACCAGGGCCGTCGCGGCGGTCCGGGCGCATGACGCGCGCATATCCGCCGCACACGGGGCCGAGGCCGTGTGGCTGCTGTGCAGCCACGGTGACGTGCTCAAGGCGATCCTGGCCGACGCGCTCGGCCAGCACCTCGACACGTTCCAGCGGATCGTGGTCAACCCGGCGTCGGTCTCGGTCGTCCAGTACACCGAGACCAGGCCTTTCGTACTGCGGATGAACGACAACGGCGGCGAGCTCGCGAGCATCGTGCCGACCAAGCCGCAACCCGCAGAACCGGACGGTCCTCGTCCGGGCGACGCGGTGCCGGGCGGCGACACCGGCCGCTCGTCCTGACCACGCGCCCCACCCGGACGCACGGACCGTGCAAAGGCGTCACGATCTGGGTGAAACCCCAGGTTGACGAGCAGCGATTGTGCCAGTATCTGTGCACTCGAAGTCTCCGCTTCGGCGGCACCATAGGAGTGGCGATGACACAGCCATACGGCCAGCAGCCCGACCCGTCGGGCGGCGGCTATCCCCAGGGCGGATACCCCCAGGGATACCCCCAGACGCCTGGCCAGGGGCAACCGGCCCAGGGCTACCCGCAGAGCCCGCCCTATGGCCAGCCCGCCCAGGGCTACCCGCAGAGCCCGCCGTACGGCCAGCCCGCCCAGAGCCCGCCCTACGGTCAGCCCGCGC
Source organism: Actinophytocola algeriensis (assembly GCF_014203735.1). Lineage (GTDB taxonomy): Bacteria > Actinomycetota > Actinomycetes > Mycobacteriales > Pseudonocardiaceae > Actinophytocola > Actinophytocola algeriensis. The sequence goes on from NZ_JACHJQ010000008.1 coordinate 113,838, forward strand.
AGGCGTACCCGTACGGCGCCATGCCGAGCGCGCCGCCGGAGTACAGCGGTGGCCCGATCCCACGCCCTGGCGTGGTCACCGCGGCGGCGGTCCTCAACTACGTCGAGGCCGGCATCACGCTGATCCCGACCGTGCTCTTCCTGTCGGTCCTCGTCGGGCTGGAGGCGGGCGCGGACGACGCCGGTCTTCTGTGGATCGCGGTGGTTGCGCAGGTCATCGGTGCCGCGCTGCTGATCGCGGGTGGCGTCCAGATCATGGGCGGGAAGTCCAGGACCCTCATGATCGCGGGCACGGCACTCGAGATCGCGATCAGCCTTTACTGGATCGTCATGTTCGCCGTGCAGACCCGAGGGGTCGAAGGTGCCGAGTACGGCACGGGCATGGTCGTGGCAAGCGCTATCTTCTTCGCCATCATGCCGGTGATCAGCCTCGTCCTGTCGCTGGGCGCCGGCACGACACAATTCCTGCAGTCACGTCGCGGGCACTAGGGTCCGCGCGCGAGAGGGGTAAAGAAATGTCACAGCCGTACGGGCAGCAGCCCGGCGACTTCAACCAGGGCCAGCAGGGCTACGGCGCCATGCCGCCCGCACCGCCGGAGTACAGCAGCGGCCCGATCACGCGCCCCGGCACCGTGACCACGGCCGCGGTGCTGGCGTTCGTCCAGGCCGGTCTGACGCTGATCTGCTCGGTCATCCTCATGATCGGCCTCGGTGCCCTCGCGGGCGCCATGGACGACGCCGAGACGATCGGCGGCATCGACGTCAACGAGGGCGCACTGGCGGGCCTGTGGATCCTGGCCATCGTCGGCCTCGCCGGCGCGGGCCTGCTGATCTGGGGCGGCGTCAAGGCCCTGAGCGGCACCGCGGGCCAGATCCTGGTCATCGCGGCGGGCCTGCAGATCCTGCTGTGCATCATCTGGCTGGCGGCCTTCCAGGGCGGCATCGTGTCGATCCTGCTCGTCGTCATGCCGATCATCACCCTGGTGATGTCGCTGGGCGGTCCGGCCAAGCAGTACGAGGCCTCCCGCACCGGTCGCGCCTGACCGACAACAACAAGAGAGGCGGCTCCCGAACGGGAGCCGCCCTTTTTGTGCGGACCGGACGCCCCGGGAATCAGCGGGCGAGCAACTCCACCTGAGCCAGCGACACGGTCGAGAACCCGGACCCCTCCGTGATGTCCAGCCGGTACTGCCGATAGGTGCCGGGGTCGGCCACCGAGAACGGCCGGGTCTGACGCCGCCACCGGAACTCCTCCCCGGCCCGCTCGTCGAGCACGGTCCACACCGCACCGTCGTCGGACCCACGCAACGTCCACGACCGCGGATCGTCACCGCGGACACCCGAGGTCAGCGTGTAGTAACGCACCATCGCCCCCTCACCGGGCAACCGAAAGGCGAGCCAGGGCGTGGACGTGCGGAACGTGACCTGCGTGCGGGAGTTGTCGTCGAACAGCGGCGCGACGTTGATCCCGTCACTGCCCTCTCCCGAACCGTCGACCGTGCACGTGATGTCGTGCATGGTCCGAGGCACCGCGCCGACGCCGGTGAGCGACGGCGGCAGAGCATCCGGCCCACACCCCCACGTGGAGGGTGAGGGTCCCATCCGGAAGTCCAGCACAGCCCCGTCGGCGAGCACCGAGTGCGGCACGTACACCCTGTCCCAGGGCTTCCCGTTGATGGACAGGCTCTGCACGTACACATTCGTAGGACTGTTGCCCGGCGCGTTGACGACGAGGGACCTGCCGTTGTCCATCCGCACCACAGCACGGGTGAACAACGGCGACCCGATCACGTATGCCGGACTGCCCACCCGCAACGGGTAGAACCCGAGCGCGCTGAACAACCACCACGCGGACATCTCGCCGTTGTCCTCGTCGCCGAGGTAGCCCTGCCCGATCTCGCTGCCCGCGTAGAGCCTCGCCAGGATCTCGCGGACCTTCGCCTGCGTGGCCCAGGCCGCCCCGGCGTAGGTGTACATGTACGGAATGTGGTGCGAAGGCTGGTTGCTGTGCCCGTACTGTCCCATCCGGACATCCCGGGCCTCGAGCATCTCGTGGATGGTCTTCCAGTAGGCCCCCCGCGCCCGCCCGGTCTCCTGCGTGGCGAAGAACTCGTCGAGCTTGGCGGCAAGCGCGGCCAGACCACCGAACAGGCTCGCGAGCCCGACGCCGTCGTGCGGCACGCTGAAAGCGGTGTTCCACCCGTTCGTCTCGACGTAGTCCCCGCCCCACGCCCGCGGGTCGTACTGCTGCGGCGTGTGCCGCAGGCGGCCGTTCTCCTTGCGTCCCTGGAAGAACCCGGTGCTGGGGTCGAACGAGTGGACGTACCCCTGCGCCCGGTCGAGGAAGTACTCGTGGTTCTCGGTGTCGCCGAGCGCGTGGGCGAGCCCGGCGAGCGCGAAGTCGTTGACGCAGCCCTCGAGCGTCCACGACAGACCGAACTCGGTCGTGGTGGGCGTGTAGCCGAGGAAGATGGACCGGTCGATACCCTTGCGCCCCACGCCCGGCCGATCCGGGGCGACGGTCGCGTTGCGCAGCGCGGCCTCGTAGGCGGACTCGATGTCGAAGTTCCGCACGCCCTTGAGGTAGGCGTCGGCGAACGCGACGTCGGAACTGGTGCCGGTCATCAGGTCGGCGTAGCCGGGGGAGGACCAGCGGGCGATCCAGCCGCCGTCCCGGTACTGCTGCACGAACCCGTCGATCAGCTCACCCGCATGGTTCGGGGTGAGGAGCACGTACGCGGGCCACACCGTGCGGTAGGTGTCCCAGAACCCGTTGTTGACGTAGACCTTTCCCGCCTGGACGGTCTTCCCGGTGTGTGTCGGCGTGTCCTTGCGGGCGTCCGGTGCCACCGGGCTCGCGTAGGCGATCGAAGGCACCTCGTCGGTACCGGTGTTCTCATGCCCGCGGTTGGGATAGAGGAAGAGCCGGTACAGGTTGGAATACAACGTGATCAGCTGGTCCTCGGACGCCCCGTCCACCGAGATCCGGGACAGCAGCTCGTCCCACGCGTCGGCGGCCCGGTCACGCACCGACTCGAACGTGTCCGAGTCGGCGATCTCCAACCACAGGTTCTTCTTCGCCTGCGCCACGCTGATCAACGAGGTGGCGATCCGCATGGTGACGACCGTCGGCCCGGCGATGTCCGGCTCGAACTTCACGAACCCGCTGACCCGGCGCGAGAACCCGCGCCACAACCGCCCGGTGGCGGAGATCGTCCGGTCGAACGTCGCGTACACGAACAGCCTGCCCGCCCCCTCGGATAGTCCACTCCGGACATCCGAGTACCCGGTGATCGTGCCGGCCACCGGATCGATGGCGAGCCGCCCGTGCCGGGTGATGTTGTCGAAGACCAGGTTCGCGTCCTCGCCGGGGAACGTGAACCGCATCAACGCGGCGTGGTCGGTCGGCGCGACCTCCGCGGTGATGCCGCTCGTGAACCGCACGCTGTAGTGGTGCGGGCGGGCGATCTCGTTGCCGTGCCGGAACGTCAGCGCCCGCCTGCGCCGCCGGGTGCTCGGCCGTTTCGCCGCCGGGGAGGGCAGCACCTGGAACGTCTGCCGGTCGCCCATCCACGGGCTCGGCAGGTGGCTCGCGGAGATCGCCTCGATCGCGGGCAGGTTCCGGTCGTTGTTGTGCCGGTGGTAGCTGTACAGCCAGTCCTTCGCGCCCGCGTCGGTGACCGGCGTCCAGAACGTGAAGCCGTGCGGCACCGAGGTGGCGGGGATGGTGTTGCCCCGCGAGTACGCCTTGGTGGAGTCCGTGCCTCGGGTGGTGAGCACGTAGTCGACCGGCCGCGGCCGGGTCGCCGGTGCGGGGCGGTCGGCGATCGTGACGTCGTCGAGCCAGCCGGAGAAGTCGGCGGGACCGTGCGGGCTCGCGTAGGAGAGCAGGGCGCGGACCGCGACCTTGCCCTGCGCGACCCCGCCGAGCCGGACCACCCGCTGGTTCCACTGGTTCGGCGTGAGCGCCTTCGACTCGCCCTGGCCGGGTGCGGTCAACGGGAAGCCGAGCTGGTCCGACGCGCCCAGGCCGCTGAGCAGGGTGCCGTCGGAGAACGCGAGGTCGAGCGCCACGTACGTGCTGGGGAAGCGCAGGTCCTCGCCGCTCAGCTCCGGGAAGATCACGTACGACAGCTCGGTGTCCGCGCCGATCGGCAGGTCGAGCAGGAACAACTTGTTGGTGACGCTCGCCGGGCCGCGCGCGCTGTGGCTGCCCTGGTAGCGCAGGGCGCGCAGGCCGGTGAACCCCACACCGGGTTTCGCGGTCGCCGGCTTGGCGGGGCCGCCGCCCTCGCGTGTGCTCATCGTGGCGCCCTCGGCTCTCGGCTCGCCGCTCTGGTCGAGGTCGGTGGCATCGATCCAGGTCAGGGGCGGGTCGGTGTTCTCGAACGACGAGAAGAAGCCCGGACTGCTCATTGCGCTCCTGATCACGAGTCGGAGGGCCGTGATCCTATTGGGTGCAGAATGCCGGTATGCACCCCGCGCGTCTCCTCTGGTCCGTCGTCGAACCCCTGCACGCCGTCGTGTACTTCGCGCCCGAGGTCCGCGCCGCGGGCAAAGAAATCGGGTTGAAGGGTTTCTGGGACACCTACTTCGCGTTCCGCGCCGCGCCGCTCGGGCCCGTCGGCGCGGCGCCCGTGGTCGGGATGTTCGCCGGATTCGAGCCCGGGATGGTCGGCCGGTCGCTGCCCTCGGCCTGGTCGCGGGCGTCGGCGGAGACGTGCCTCGTGACCCGTGCTTCGGTGTCGGCGGACGTGCTGCGGGGGATGGGGGTGTCCGCCGACGCGTGCGCGGCCGCGGTGTCGCTGCTCGACGCCGCGGTGTGCGACCGCACCGGGCGCCCGCTGGGGGCGGCGAACGCGGCGGTGCCGTTGTCCGACGACCCGGTCGCGGCGGTGTGGCAGCTCGCGACGACCCTGCGGGAACTGCGTGGCGACGGGCATGTCGCGGCGCTGGTGACCGCGGGCCTGTCCGGACTCGACGCCCTGCACCTGCAGACCGTGGCGAAAAGGCTCGACCCGGACACCATGCGCCAGGCGCGGGGGTGGTCGGTGGAGCAGTGGGCGGCTGGGCGGGAGTCGCTGGTGGCGCGGGAACTGCTCGACGAGGACGGGCTGACGGTCACCGGTGCGGACGTGCTCGAGTCGGTCGAGGAGCTGACCGACGCCGCGGCGTGGCAGGAGTCCGTGCCGGTCGACGAGGTGGTCGAGGTGCTCTCGGCCGCCGCCGCCGCGGTGTGGGACTCCGGGGTGCTGCCGGACGGGAACCCGATCGGCCTCCCGCGTCCGGCTTGACCTCTACCAAGGTCCAGCCCTTAGCGTCGCGCCGGAATTGTCGGTGTCTCGTGCGAGGGTGGCGTCATGGACATGGAGACCACAGCGTGGATGTCGCTGTACAACACGATGAACAGGACGGACGACCGTCGTCCGTTCTCGATGGCGACGCTGCGCCGGATCGGCCGGTTCGCCCAGCCGCACCGCAGGCTGCTCACGTGGTTCCTCCTGCTCAGCGTCGTGACCGCGGTGCTGGCGGTGGCGACGCCGGTGCTCGCCGGGTGGGTGGTCGACGCGATCGTCGCGCGGTCCTCGCTGCGGGTGGTGGTCGTGCTCGCGGTGCTGATCGCGGTGATCGCCGTGGTGGAGGCCGCGCTGGGGCTGGTCGCGCGGTGGCTGTCGGCGCGGATCGGTGAGGGGCTGATCCTGGACCTGCGCACGGCGGTGTTCGACCACGTGCAGCGGATGCCGGTCGCGTTCTTCATGCGCACCCGCACGGGTGCCCTGGTGTCGCGGCTGAACAACGACGTCATCAGTGCCCAGAACGCGTTCAGCAACACGCTGTCCGGGGTGCTGTCGAACGTCGTGATGCTCGCGCTGACGCTCGCCGTGATGCTCGGGGTGTCCTGGCAGATCACGCTGCTGGCACTGGTGCTGTTACCCGTGTTCGTGGTGCCCGCGCGGCGGATGGGGGCGCGGCTCGCCCGGCTGGAACGCGAGGCCGCGAACCACAACTCGATGATGAGCACGCAGATGACCGAACGGTTCTCCGCGCCGGGCGCGACGCTCGTGAAGCTGTTCGGGCGGCCGCTGGACGAGTCGAGGGAGTTCGGACAGCGGGCCGCGCGGGTGCGCGACATCGGCGTGCGCACGGCGATGGTGCAGACGGTGTTCGTGACCGCGCTGACGCTGTCGTCGGCGCTCGCGCTGGCGCTCGTGTACGGACTCGGCGGGTGGTACGCGTTCGCCGGCTCGCTGGAGCCGGGCGCGGTGGTGTCGCTGGCGTTCCTGCTGACCAGGCTGTACGCGCCGCTGACGTCGCTGGCGAGCGCGCGGGTCGAGGTGATGAGCGCGCTGGTGGCGTTCGAGCGGGTGTTCGAGGTGCTGGACCTCAAGCCGCTGATCGACGAGAAGCCCGGCGCGGTCACCCTGCCACCTGGGCCGGTGTCGGTGGAGTTCGACCACGTGTCGTTCGCGTACCCGGCCGCGTCGGCGGTGTCGCTGGCGTCGCTGGAGGAGGTGGCGAAGCTCGACACGCGGGGCGGGGTGGAGGTGCTGCACGACGTGTCCTTCCGGGCCGCACCGGGGCAGCTGGTGGCGCTGGTCGGGTCGTCGGGGGCGGGGAAGTCGACGATCGCGTCGCTCGTGCCGCGGTTGTACGACGTCGACGCCGGTGCGGTGCGGCTGTCCGGTGTGGACGTGCGGGACCTGTCGTTCGGGTCGCTGCGGGACTCGCTGGGGATGGTGACGCAGGACGGTCACCTGTTCCACGAGTCGGTGCGGTCGAACCTGCTGTTCGTGGCACCGGAGTCGTCCGAGGCCGACCTGTGGGAGGTGCTGTCGCGGGCGCGGCTGGCCGACCTGGTGCGGTCGTTGCCCGATGGGCTGGACACGATCGTGGGGGAGCGCGGATACCGGTTGTCCGGTGGTGAGCGGCAGCGGTTGACGATCGCCCGGCTGTTGCTTGCCCGGCCCCGGGTGGTGATCCTCGACGAGGCCACCGCCCATCTGGACTCCACCTCCGAGTTGGCGGTTCAGGAGGCGCTGGCGGAGGCGTTGTCCGGGCGGACGGCGTTGGTCATCGCGCACCGGCTGTCCACTGTGCGAGCTGCTGATCTCATTCTTGTGGTCGAGGGTGGGCGTGTTGTGGAGCGGGGGACTCATGAGTCCCTGCTCGCCGCCGAGGGGCGGTACGAGGAGTTGTATCGGACGCAGTTCGCCGGGGTGTGACTCCCGTAATCGACTTCGCCCGGGTACGTCAGGGCTGGTTTATGCGGTCCGGGGGTTGGTTCAGTGCGTCCATGATTCTGAAAGCGAGGTCTTCTATCGGCCTTCTGTCGGTGCTGGCCAGCGCTCGGTGCCGGGTCGTCGCCGTTTCTATGATCAGTACGTGCTGGGTGGTGCTCAGGTACTTGATCAGGGTGGTTGTTCTCAGCGTGAACCACGCCAGCGCGGTGATGGTGATCAGTGCCGAGATGGCTTTCAGGGTCACGGCCGACGCCAGGGTCGCCGGGAACAGCCACGAGGTCGCCGCGATCGCGTAGTTTCTGACCGCAGCTCTGCGTTCGGGGTCCGCCTCCGTGGTGGTGACCCTCGTGATGGTGTGCAGCGGGTAGGCGTCGGTGCCGATCCACAGGGTTCCGTTGTCCAGGCGGACTTCCACTGGCTTGTGTGTGATGGACATGCGAGTGCTCCCCTCGTGAGCCGAGGCTAGCTCGGGGACGCGTTCCCGTGGTCGGCGCACGTTTTCTGTCACACTTCTGACCTGTGGATGGTTATACGGTGGACCGCATGATTACTCTGTGAATGTGCTTGACGATCTGATGCGCGCCGGGTGGCCCGCTCTCGAGGAGGTCGAGGTCGACGGCTGGGTGGCCCGGTTCTCCGGTGGGGTCACCCAGCGGGCCAACTCCGTGGTGCCGTTGCGAGAGCCTGGTGATCTGGAAGCCGCTCTCGACCGGGTCGAGCGGCTCTACGCCGCTCGTGGGTTGCCGGTCGTGTTCCAGCTGGGGCCTTCCGCCGCGCCCGCTGGGCTTGACGACGTCCTCGCCGCGCGTGGCTACGTGTTCGGATCACCCACGTCCATCCAGGTCGCTGCCGTGCACGCCGTGGCAGCTGACGCCGTGCCAGGGCCAGACGGGGTCGAGATCAGCGACGTGCCCTCCGACGAGTGGCTTGACCTCTGGTGGCAGGTGGACGGGCGTGGTGATCAGTCCGCCTTGGCCGTGGCAGGCAAGATCCTTCTTGGCGGGGCCGCCGTGTACGCCACCGTGCGGGACTCCGGCGGGGTCGCCGCAGTCGGGCGGTTGGCGCTGGTCGGGGAGTGGGGCGGGGTGTACTGCATGGCGGTACGTCCCTCCGCGCGGCGGCGTGGACATGGCGCGGCCGTGCTCTCCGGGCTGCTGCGTGCCGGCCGGGCGCGTGGGATCACGCGGGCCTGGCTGCACGTGCGCGCGGAGAACACGGCCGCGCTGTCGCTCTACCGGCAGGCCGGGTTCACCGAGACCTCCCGGTACCACTACCGGTCACACCGTGGACAGGAACCTGTCGAGCACGTTCACCCCGAACCGTAGGCCCTCCACCGGCACCCGCTCGTCCACGCCGTGGGCCATCAGCTTGTGGTCGTGGCCTGCCGGGATGAACAGCGGCGCGAACCCGAAGCAGTCGATCCCGAGCCGCACGAACGCCTTGGCGTCCGTGCCGCCGCCCATGCAGAACGGCACCACGATGCCTTCCGGGTCGAACGCGCGCAGCGACTCCGCCATCGCGTCGAACCACGGGGTGTCCACCGGCGCCTGGACCGCCTGCTGTTGCTGCACGAACTCGCGGCGCACGCCAGGGCCGACGATGCGGTCGATCTCCGCCAGCAGGTCGCCCTCGCTGCCCGGGAGGACCCGGGCGTCCACCAGCGCCGACGCCACCCCCGGGATGACGTTCACCTTGTAGCCCGCGGACAGCACCGTGGGCGTGGTGCTGTTGCGGACGGTGTTCTCGATGACCTTCGCGGCCGAACCGAGACGGTGCAGCGTGACGTCCATGTCGCCCCAGTCGACCTCGATGCCCAGCGCCGGTGCCGCTCGCTCCAGGAACGCCTGCACCGCGGGCGTCAGGCGTGTCGGCCAGTGGTGGGACGCCAGCCGGGACAGCGCTTGGATCAGGGTGACCACCGCGTTGTCGTCGTTGCGGCGGGAACCGTGACCGGCCCGTCCGGTCGCGGTCAGCCGCATGTGGGCGGTGCCGCGCTCGGCCGTGGCCACCGGGTACAGGCGGACCTCGTGACCGTCGGCGTGGGTGGTCCGGACCGTGTACCCGCCGGATTCGCCGATCGCCGCGGCGCAGTCGGCGAACAGGTCACGGTGTTCCTCGACCAGCCAGTGCGCACCCCACTCGCCGCTGTCCTCCTCGTCGGCCACGAACGCCAGCACGATGTCGCGCCGCGGCCGGATGCCCGCCGCCGACCACCGCGACAGCACCGTGAGGAGCGCCGCGCACATGTCCTTCATGTCGACGGCACCACGGCCCCACACGTAACCGTCGCGGATCTCTCCCGCGAACGGGGGGACCGACCACTCCGACGCGTCCGCGGGCACGACGTCCAGGTGCGCGTGGACCAGCAGCGGCGCGAGCGCCGGGTCGGTGCCGGGCACCCTGGCCACCACGTTCGAGCGTTTCGGGTCCCGTTCCAGCAGTGCCGGCGTGAGGCCGACGTCGGTCAGGTGCGCGGCCACGAACTCGGCGATCGCGCGTTCGCCGAGCAGCGACTTGCCGTCGCCGAGGTTCGTGGTGTCGAACCTGATCAGTTCCGCGCACAGCTCCTCTACCGCCAACTCACCCATAGCTACCTTCCACGGCCCCGCTCGCGATCGCGGTGACCACTTTGAACGCCTTCATCGCCTCCGTCATCGACACCGCGTCGAAGCCGACCCGCCGCACGTCGAGCTGCTCGACCGTGGGCACCACGGCGGCGGCCGCCGCCAGGTGCGCGGCGTCGAACTCGACCTCGATACGGTGCCCGCTGATCGACCCGGCGAAACGTCCCGCCCGTGCCATCGCCGCCCGTGACCCGGCCTCGATGGCCGCCGCGGTCACCGACGGCGGGGTGCAGATCGCGGCGTACCGGCTCACGCACTCCTTCACCGCGACCGTCTGCGCGTCCCGCACGTAGTCGTTCGCGTCCTCGCAGGTCAGGTCGTCGCCGGTGACCAGGAGTACCGGCACGCCGTGCTCGGCGGCGAGTGCCGAGTTGAGCCTGCCCTCGCTGGCGTGGACCCCGTCGAGCCACACGCCGGTGATCTGGTTGGGGAGGTAGGTGTGGGACAGGACGCCCTCGACACCCGCGCCGGTGTGGTAGCCGAGGAACACCACCCCGTCCATGCCCGAGTCGATGCCCTGCATCATCGACAGCGGCTTGTGCCTGCCGGTGAGCATCCGCGCCCGCGTGTCGAGGTCCTCCAGCAGCACGTTGCGCTGACTGGAGTGCGCCTCGTTCACCAGCACATCGGTGGCACCGCCCGCGTACAACCCGGCTATGCACGCGTTGACATCGCTGGTGAACATGGTCCGGAACCGTTGCCATTGTTCCGTTCCGACCTGCACATCCGCCGTCCACGTGACGCCGCTGGCGCCTTCCATGTCGGCTGAAATCATGATCCGCACAACTGCACACGTTACGTCTTGGCACACGTTGCCGACACAGATTGACTTCAAGCCCCCATAGGTGGTTACTTCCTCTCAACTTACGAGGAAGAGGTGATCATCGTGAGATCGAGGCTACTGGCGCTCGGTGTCACCCTAATGGCGTCTGCCCTGGTCACGGCACCTGTAGCGGTGTCGGCCAGCGCGTCGCCGGCCCCAGCGCGGGCAGCCGAGGCGACGAGCGGCCAGGACGGCAAGGTACTCCGGATCGGGGTCAGCCGGGAGGTCGACACGCTCAACCCGTTCATGTCCATCACTCTGATGGGCACGAGCATCCTGCGGTCCCAGTTCGAGTTCCTGACCACCTACAGCCAGGGCTCGATGACCCCCGAGGGCGCGCTGGCCGAGAAGTGGGAGACCTCTGAGGACAAGCTGACCTGGACCTACCACATCCGCAAGGACGTGAAGTGGTCGGACGGCAAGCCGGTCACGGCGAAGGACGCGGCCTGGACGTTCCAGAAGATGCTGGACGACGAGACCGCCCGCACCGCCAACGGCAGCTACATCACGCAGTGGGAGTCGGTCACGGCCACCGACGACTGGACGCTGAAGATCAAGACCAAGGTCCCGCAGGCGACGATGGACGCCCTCGACATCCCGATCGTGCCCGAGCACGTGTGGTCGAAGATGTCCGACATCAGCGCCGCGCCCGAGTTCCCGATGGTCGGCAACGGGCCGTACTACATCACGGAATTCAAAGAAGCCCAGTTCACCAAGATGAAGGCCAACAAGAACTACTGGCGCGGGGCTCCCAAGGTCGACGAGATCCACTTCGTCTACTACAGCAACTCGGACGCCGCGGTGTCCGCGCTGCAGAGCGGCGAGGTGGACCTGATCAACCCGCTCACGCCGACCCAGTACGACGCGTTGCAGGGCGAGCCGGACATCCAGCTCAACAACGCGCAGAACCGCCGGTTCAACGAGCTGCTGATCAACCCGGGCGCCGCCACCAACGACGGCACCCCGATCGGCAACGGCAACCCCGCGCTGAAGGACGTCAAGCTGCGGCAGGCGATCGCCCAGGCGATCGACACCAAGACGCTCGTGGACAAGGTGTGGAGCGGCTACGCCACCGAGGCCGCGGGCTACATCCCGCCGATGTTCAAGGACTTCGCGTGGGAGCCGACCGGTGACCAGGTGCGGAAGTTCGACCTGGACGCGGCGAACAAGGCGCTCGACGAGGCGGGTTACAAGAAGGGCCAGGACGGCGTCCGGCTCGACAAACAGGGCAAACCGCTCAACCTCCGGCTCCTCACACACGCCGAACGGGACATCGACGAGAACGCGAGCCCGTTCATCAAGGGCTGGCTGAAGGAGATCGGCATCGAGGTCACCATCGAGCCGAAATCGGACAACCAGGTCAACGAGGAGACCACCCGCGGCGAGTACGACCTCGCGATCTCCGGGTGGAGCGCCAACCCCGACCCGGACTACGTGCTGTCGCTGCAGACGTGCGCCAACCGGCCGAACGCCGACGGCACGGGCGCCACGCCGGACTCGTTCCTGTGCAACGAGGAGTACGACGAGCTGTACGCCAAGCAGCTGTCGGAGTTCGACCGGAGCAAGCGGATCGACATCGTCAAGCAGATGCAGGCGCTGCTGTACGACGAGGCCACGCTGGTGATCTTCGGCTACGACAACGCCCTCGAGGCGTTCCGGAAGGACAAGTTCGAGGGGTTCCCCCAGCAGCCCACGGGCAGCGGCGTGATCATGTTCCAGCAGAGTTACTGGGGCCTGCTCGGCGCGACGCCGAAGGGCGAGGGCCCGGTACCGGTGTACGACGGCAGCCAGGGCACCGAGTCCGGTGAGGACACCACCGACGCGGCGGCTGAGGAGAGCAGCAACACGGGGCTCATCCTCGGCATCGTCGGCGGCGTACTCGTCGTGGTGCTCGTCGTCGGCCTGCTGGTCGCCCGCGGTCGCCGCAAGACGGCCGACGACCGCGAATAAGAATAAGTAGTAAGGACAACTGTGTCGGACATCCTCACCCCGACTGAGGAGGCACTGGCAGAGGCTCCGCCACCCACCCGTGGTGGCGGAGCCCTCCGCTACGTGCTGACGAAGATCGGCGGCGGCCTCGTCAGCTTCGCGCTCGTGATCGTGCTGGGGTTCCTGCTCTTCCGCGCGTTACCGGGAGACGTGGTCGCGACCATGTTCCGCGGCCGCCCGGCGACCCCGGAGATGATCGCGAACCTCAAGCACCAGTACGGCCTCGATCTCCCGCTGTGGCAGCAGTTCGTCAACTACGTCGGCGACCTGTTGCGCGGCGACCTCGGCGACTCGTACGTGTACCGCGTGCCGGTGTGGCAGAAGATCGAGGAGCGGTTCTGGCCGACGGTGCTGCTGGTCGGCGTGTCCACGCTGATCTCGGTGGCGCTCGGGTTGTGGATGGGCACCCGGTCGGGGTGGCGGCGGGGGAGCCGGTTCGACCGGATCTCCACCGGTGTCGCGCTCGCCCTGTGGTCGACGCCGACGTTCTGGCTCGGCATGCTCCTGCTCGCGGCCACGACCGGGCTGTTCCCGACGGCGGGCATCGTCTACTCCGACACCCCGCCCGACTTCTTCTCCCAGGCGCTCGACATCGCCCACCACATGGTGCTGCCGACGATCACGATGGTCGCGGTCACCTACGCGCAGTACCAGCTGGTGATGCGGTCGTCGCTGATCGAGGAGATGGGGGCGGACTACCTCACCACCGCGCGGGCCAAGGGCCTGCGCGACGACGAGGTGCGGCGCAAGCACGCCGTGCCCAACGCGCTGCTGCCCACGGTCACGCTGGTGTTCCTGCACCTCGGCTTCGTGATCGCGGGCGCCATCAGCGTCGAGACCGTGTTCTCCTGGCCCGGCCTCGGCCGCCTGACCTACGACGCGCTCCGCGTCGGTGACCTGCCGTTGCTGCAGGGCACCTTCGTGGTGCTGGCAGGTGCGGTGATCGTCATGAACGTGTTCGCGGACCTGCTGTACCGCGTCCTCGACCCCCGGGTGCGTGCGGCATGACAGTGCCGAAGAACCAGCCATCCCCACGCGCACTGGCCTGGCGCCGCCGCGGTGCCGCGTTCACCGCGGGCTGGCGGGAGTTCGCCAAGCAGCGCGCCGGCCTGGTCGGGCTCGGGCTGCTCGCCGTCATCGTCCTGCTCGCGATCCTCGCGCCGGTCATCACCGACCGCGAGGGCCTCGACGTCACCAAGGCCACCGGCGACCGGATGGAGTCGCCGAGCTGGGAGTTCCTGCTCGGCACCGACCGGCCAGGCCGCTCCGTGCTGCTGCTGACGCTGTGGAGCGCCCGGATCTCGCTGACCGTCGGGTTCGTCGCGACGCTGCTGTCGGTCGCGATCGGCACGATCATCGGCATCCTGGCCGCGCACTACGGCCGCTGGGTGTCCGCAGGCCTGATGCGGATCACCGACTTCTTCCTGGTGCTGCCGTCGCTGGTGCTGGCGATCGCGCTGTCGACCGTGCTGGAGCGCGGCATCGGCACGATCATCCTCGCGATCGGGCTGACGTCGTGGCCGTCCGCGGCCCGGCTGGTCCGCGCGCAGACGCTCACGATCGAGGCGCGGCCGTACATCGAACGCGCGAGAGCCCTTGGCGGCGGGCACTTCCACGTGATCTCCAAGCACGTGCTGCCCGCGGTCCTGCCGCTCGTGTTCGTGAACACGACCCTGGCCGTCGGCTCCGCGATCGTGGCCGAGTCCACATTGTCGTTCCTCGGGCTCGGTGACCCGGACCCGATGCGGCCGTCGTGGGGCTCGATGCTGCGCTCGGCGTGGCTCGACTCGGCGATCATCGCGGGCGCCTGGTGGTACCTGTTGCCACCCGGCATCGCGATCGGCATCGTCGTACTGGCGTTCACCATGTGCGGGCGGGCTCTCGAGTCCGTCCTGAACCCACGACTGCGGGAGGGCTGACGTGCCGCTGCTCGAACTGCGGGACCTGTCGGTCCGGTACCGGAACCGGGGCGTTGAGGCCGTGCGGGGCGTGAACCTCACGCTCGACGCCGGCGAGACACTCGGGCTGGCCGGGGAGTCCGGCTGCGGGAAGTCCACGCTGGCCATGTCGGTGCTGCGGCTGCTGCCGCCGAACGCCGACATCAGCGGCGAGATCCTCCTCGACGGCGAGGACGTGACCACGATGAAGTGGGGCCGTCTGCGTGCCGTGCGGTGGACCTCCGCCGCGATCGTGTTCCAGGGCGCCATGCACGCGCTGAACCCGGTGCAGCGCGTCCGCGACCAGATCGCCGAGCCGATCGAGTTGCACAGCAAGACCGAGTACTCGGCCTCGGCGCTGCGCAAGCGGGTGCACGAGCTGCTCGCGCAGGTGGAGCTGCCCGCGGAGAAGGGCGACTCGTACCCGCACGAGCTGTCCGGCGGGCAGAAGCAGCGGGTCATGATCGCGATGGCCCTCGCGTGCGAGCCCCGCCTGGTGATCGCGGACGAGCCGACCACCGCGCTGGACGTGATCGTGCAGGCCCAGGTCCTGGCGCTGATGTCGGACCTGGTCGCGGAGAAGGACATCGGGCTGGTCATGATCAGCCACGACCTGGCGGTCCTCGCGTCCACGTGCGAACGGCTCGCCGTGATGTACCAGGGTTCGCTGGTCGAGGAGGGCCTCTCGGCCGAGGTGATCACGAACCCCCAGCACACGCACACCCAGACCCTGGCGGCCGCGTTCCCGACCGTCGGCGACCCGGGGTCCCGGTACGCACCGGCGACGTCCACCACGCTGCCGGACGCCGTCCCCGCGCCAGGCGACGAACTGCTGCGGACCTCCGACCTGCACGTCACCTTCCGCACCCGTGGTGTGACCCACGCCGTGGCGGGCGTGGACCTGTCGGTGCGGCGCGGCGAGATCGTCGCGCTGGTCGGGCAGTCCGGCTCCGGCAAGACCACCCTGGCGCGGACGATCCTCGGGCTGCAGGAGCCCACATCGGGTCAGGTGACCTACGACGGGAAGCCGGTGCCGCGCTCGACGCGCGGCCTCAAGGCGTACCGGCGCCAGGTCCAGCTCGTGCTGCAGGACCCGACGAGCGCGCTGAACCCCCGGCACTCCGTGTACGAGTCGATCGCCGAGGGCCTGCGCATCCACAAGGTCCCCGGCGACGAACGCGAGCACGTCGCGGCGGCGCTGGACGCGGCGGAACTGCGGCCACCGCAGGAGTTCATGCCGTTGCTGCCGCACCAGCTCTCCGGTGGCCAGCGGCAACGCGTCGTGATCGCGGGCGCGCTGGCGCTCGAGCCGAAGCTGCTGGTCGCGGACGAACCGGTGGCGTCGCTGGACGCGTCCGTCCGGGGCGAGATCCTGGCGCTCCTGCTGCGGCTGCGGGCCAACCTCGGCCTGGCCGCCCTGGTCATCACCCACGACCTGGGCCTGGCGTGGAACATCGCCGACCGCGTCGCGGTGATGTACCAGGGTGAGCTCGTCGAGGTGGGGCCGGTGGACGAGGTCCTGAACGACCCCAAGCACGACTACACGCGGTCGCTCCTGGCCGCGCTCCCGACCACCCAGCCGAAGGAAACCGACCTCGCGAGCGGGTGACGGTCCCTCTTGGTCGCCGCCCGGCCACGACCGGGCGGCGACCAAGATCGCTACCCCGGGTGTCGCGTCCGGCACGCCTCGTCGGCGGAAACGCCACCGTTCCGACGAACGGACCAACCCGCCTGTGTAATCTCAGACCGCCATGTCAACCACCACCGACGCCCACGGGGTGCCCCCCGCAGTGAGCACCGTAGAAGACGCGACCCCAGCGCCCGCACCGGTTCGGAGCGCGCCCGCGCTCCCGGTGCGTACGATCGCGCTCGGCACCATCGGCAGCCTGCTGATCCTCGCGAGCGCCCTTGGTGCGGGCGCGATCCTCGCGCAGGACCCGATGATCGGCCGCGGCCCCCTGTCCTGGATCCGCTACGGCCACGGCCGCATCCTCGCGACCCTCGTCCTCTACACCGGCTTCGCGCTGGTCGTGTGGGCGTGGGTGCTGCTGGGCCGGCACGTGCTCGCGGGCCGGGTCGGTGCCCGCCCGGTGCTCGTGGCCGCCGCGTGCTGGACGATCCCGATGCTGCTGTCGCCGCCGGTGTTCTCCCGGGACGCCTACCTCTACATCGCGTACGGGACGCTCCCGCTGCACGGCTACGACCCCTACTCGGTCGGCCCCGGCATCCTGGACGTCGACCCGGTCGTGGACAACGTCGACTCGTTCTGGCAGGCCACCCCGGCGCCGTACGGGCCGCTGTTCATCCTGCTCGCCAAGGGCGTCATCTCGATCACCGGCACGAACATGATCGCCGGTGTCGTCCTCATGAAGCTCGGCCTCGTCGTCGGCGTCGCACTGATGGTCATCGCCATGCCGGGCCTGGTGCGCCACCTCGGCGGCAAGCTCCCGGTGGCGCTGTGGCTCGCGGTCGCCGGGCCGATGACCGTCGTGCACCTGGTCGGCGGACCCCACAACGACGTGCTCATGGTCGGCCTGCTGGCCATCGGCACGGTGATGGTGCTCGACCGGAAACACGTCCTGGGCATGATCGTGGTGACCCTCGCGGTCGCCACGAAGGCCACCGCGGGCGTGGCCCTGCCGTTCCTCGTGTGGGTGTGGGCCGGGCACCTGGAGTCGACGCGCTGGCGCAACTTCACCCGGGCGTGCGCCGCCTCGGTGGGCATCTTCGTGGTGACGTTCGCGGCCGCCACCGTCGTGTCGGGTGTGAACCTGGGCTGGATCTCCGCGCTCGACGCGCCGACCGCGATCGTGAACTGGCTGTCCATCCCGACCGGTGCGGGGGAGATCCTGCACGGGCTCGTCGGGGTGTTCGTCGAGGCGCCGAAGGTCTGGTTCGTGACCGTCATGCGCGTGGTCGGCGGCATCCTGCTGTTGTGGATCCTGGTCCGCCAGTGGTGGCTGGCCCGCGACGGCGGCCCGGATGCCATCCGCCGCGCCGCTATCGCGCTGTTCGCGTTCGCGGTCCTGTCGCCCGCGACGCTGCCGTGGTACCTGGTGTGGGGTTTCGTCCTCGCCGCCGCGCTGCGCTGGGAGCGCCGCCAGCTCGCCGTGCTGGTGGCGTTCAACGTGTTCCTCGTGCTGACCTACACCCCGGCCGGTGACGACCTGCTCTACGACTGGCTGTTCATGACACTGGCCGCGGGCATCTCGATCCTCGCCGGGCTGTCGCTGCTGCGCCGTGACCCGCTGAACCTCTTCCCCGCTCGCGATCCGTTCCTGCGCGGGACGGGCGTTGAGCGCTGACACGGCCGAGAAAGCGGCCGACCCGGAACCGCACGCGCCCCCGCACCCGAGGGGCACGATCGTGCTCGGCACGGTCGGCAGCGTCGTCCTGCTGCTCGCGAGCTTTGCTGCCGCTGCGGGCTCGGTGCGCCACCCGTTCCTCGGTGGGTCACTCGACTGGCTGAACTACGGCCACGGCCACATGCTCGCCGAGCTGGTCACCTACCTCGGCTACGGGCTGCTGGCGTGGGCGTGGATCCGGCTCGGGCGCCTGGTGCTCACCGACCGCGTGCGGACCAGGTCGGTGCTGGTCGCGGCCGCGTGCTGGACCGTGCCGATGTTGTTCGCGCCCGCGCTGTTCACCCGCGACGTGTTCTCCTACCTCGCACAGGGCGCGGTGGCGCTGCAGGGGTTCGACCCGTTCACGGTGCCACCGACCGTGCTGGGGTACTCCTCGGAGATCCTCGGCAACGTCCACCCGTTCTGGCAGGGGACGCCCGCGCCGTACGGGCCGCTGTTCATCCTGCTCGCCAAGGGCACGGTGTGGCTGGTCGGCTCGCACGTGTACGCGGGCATCGTCGTCACCCGGCTCATCGAGGTCGCGGGGCTCGCGCTGCTGGTGTGGGCGCTGCCCGGGCTGGTGCGGCACCTCGGCGGGAAGCTGCCGGTCGCCGCGTGGCTGCTGCTCGCGGGACCGTTGACGGTGGTGCACCTGGTCGGCGGGCCGCACAACGACCTGCTGATGATCGGGTTCCTCGCCGCCGGGACGCTGCTCGTGCTGGACCGCAGGCACGTGCTGGGCATCGCCGTGGTCACGCTCGGCGTGGCGGTGAAGGCGAGTGCCGGGATCGCGCTGCCGTTCCTGGTGTGGGTGTGGGCGGCGCGCCTGCCGTCCACGCGGTGGCGGAACTTCGTGCGGGCCACGGCGTGCGCGCTCGGGGTGTTCGTGGTGGTGTTCGCGGTCGTCTCGCTGGCGGCGTGGGTGAACCTCGGCTGGCTGACGATGGTGAACGCGTCGTCCCGGCTGGTGAACTGGCTGTCGCCGCCGACCGCGCTCGGCGAGCTGGTGCACGGGCTGGTCGGCATCTTCGTGGACGTGTCGCGGGACCCGTTCGTCACCGTGACCCGCATCCTGGGCCTGGTGGTCCTGGTCGTGCTGGTGGTGCGGCAGTGGTGGCTCGCGCGTGCCGGCGGGCCGGACGCGGTGCGGCGTGCCGCGATCGCGTTGCTGCTGGTCGCGGTGCTGTCGGCGACCATGCTGCCGTGGTACCTGACGTGGGCGCTCGCCCTGGGCGCTGCGCTGCCGTGGAAGCCGAGGTGGCTGGCGGTCGCGGCGGGGGTGTCGGTGTTCATGGTGGCGCCGTACTCGGCGTCGGGGGAGCAGCTGCTGTACGAGTGGCCGCTGATGATCGCGGCGATCGCCTTGTCGGCGTGGGCGGGTTACGCGCTGGTGCGGCCGGCCGCACGCGCGTAGCGGCCGCGGGTCGAGACTGGTGAAGGTCGCCCCGCGGGGCAGCGGCGTGTTCATCACTTGACATGCAGCCATCCGACTGCCTAAGTTAGGCAACCAGATGGCTGCATAACGAACGGAACCCGCGATGGACGACGTGTTCAAGGCACTCGCCGACCCGAACCGGCGGGCACTGCTCGACCGGCTCAACGCACGCAACGGCCAGACCCTGCGTGAGCTGTGCGCCGGCCTGGACATGGCCCGCCAGTCGGTGAGCAAGCACCTCGCCCTGCTCGAGGAGGCCAACCTCGTGAGCACGGTGTGGCGCGGCCGGGAGAAGCTGCACTACGTCAACGCGGAGCCGATCAACGCCATCGCCGACCGCTGGATCAACCAGTACGACAAGGCGCGGGTGCGCGCACTCGCCGACCTCAAGACCGCGTTGGAGACTCCTGTGAGCAAGCCCGAGTTCGTCTACACCACCTACATCAACACCACACCGGAGCGCCTGTGGCAGGCACTGACCGAGCCCGGGTTCACCAAGCAGTACTGGGGCGTCGAGTTCGAGTCCGACTGGACCAAGGGCGCGCGGATGACCTGGACCGACCCCGGCGGCGTGATCAGCGACCCCGAGCAGGTCGTCGTGGAGTCCGACCCGTACACGCGGCTTGCCTACACCTGGCACACCTACACGCCGGAATGGGCCGCGGGCAACGGGATCAGCGACGAGGACCGCGCCAGGCTGGCCGCGGAGCCACGGTCGACCGTCACCTTCCAGCTTCACCAGCAGGGTCCCGTGGTCAAGCTGACCGTGGTCCACGAGGGCGGCCCGGCGTTGATGGAAGCCATCGGCGAGGGCTGGCCCGCGATCATGTCGAGCCTGAAGTCACTCCTGGAGACCGGCGCCGTCCTGCCTACGGCCTGAGGCTCCGCACCGCGGCGACCACCCGGTCCATCTGCTCCGGCGTGGTGACGATG
Source organism: Actinophytocola algeriensis (assembly GCF_014203735.1). Lineage (GTDB taxonomy): Bacteria > Actinomycetota > Actinomycetes > Mycobacteriales > Pseudonocardiaceae > Actinophytocola > Actinophytocola algeriensis. The sequence continues at coordinate 134,163 of NZ_JACHJQ010000008.1, forward strand.
CTCGGGCCGAACCGCAGGTACTGCTGCTCGTAGGGCGTGACGCTCGCGACGACCCCGGCCTGCCGCAGCATCACGACCGCGTTGTAGGCGTCCATGCCGTCCACCTCGCAGCACACGATCCCTGCCGACATGCCCGGGTCGTCGGGGGTGATGAGGGTGACCGACGGGATCTTCGCCAGGCCCTCCTTGAGCCGGGTCGCCTGTACCGCGATCCGATCCGCGATCCGGGTACGGCCGATCGCCTCGTGCAGTTCGAACGCCTCCTTCACCGCCCAGCGGTACTCGAACGAGTGGTAGCCGCCGGGGGTGAAGAGGGCACCGGGGGAGTCGCCGTTGGCGAACGTGGGGATCACCGGGTCGAGCGCTTCCCAGGCTCTGCCCCACAACACGCCGGTGCCCCGCGGTCCGAACAGCCACTTGTGCGTGCCGGTCGACAGGAAGTCGCAACCCAGTTCCGCGACCGGGTGGTCGACCGCGCCGAATCCGTGCACCCCGTCGACGCACAGCAGTGCCCGCGCTTCGGGGGCGCGGCCCGCGTTGACCTCGGCGACCATCGCCGCGATCGCGGGCACGGGAAGACGTACACCTGTACTGGAATGCACCCAGGTGATCGCGACGACGCGGGTGTTCGGTGCGATCGCTGCGCGCAGGCGAGCGACGACCTCGGTCTCGGTGGCGGCTCGCGGGTCGTCGTACAGGGCGACCTTGCGGACCTTCGCGCCCGTGCGCCGGGCCATCAGGTCGAGCGCGGCGTGGTGGGCGACGAAGTCGTGGGTGGTGGTGACCACGTCCTGCCCGGCGCGCAGCTTCATGCCGGAGTACAGGATGCCGAGGCCCATGGTGGTGCTGTCGGTGAACGCGACCTGGTCCGGGGTGCCGCCGAGGTAGGTCGCCGCGGTCTTGCGAAGCTCCTCCTCTGTGGTGTCGTGGGTGTGGAGGTAGTCCGCGGTGTCGGCGTCGAGTCCCTTGCGGTGCCGGTCGATCGCGTCGCGGACCGGTGCGGGGTGCGCGGCGAGGACGAACGCGGCGGTCTGCACGAGGTCCTTGTCGAGCGGGAACAGTCCTCGGACGTCGTTCCAGTCGGAGAGGTCGGCGTGCCCGGGTTTCGGCTGGGCCGGGGTGGCGGTCGTGCAGGCGGCGAGCGCGGTGGCCAGCCCAGCCGTGAGGATGGTGCGACGCCCCAGTTCGTCCATCGGACCATGGTATGCGCCGAGAGCGAAAGGGACACCGGTTTCCAGTCGCCTGACTTATGTTGTGCGGCATGGAGATCACCCAGCTGCTGCCGCGGCTGTACCAGGTCGACCTGGACTTCGGTCAGGCCTACCTGTGGCGCGACGGCGACGAGTTGACGCTCGTCGACACCGGCATCCCGGGCAGCGGCGAGATGATCGCGGCGGCGGTCGGGTCGCTGGGCCTGCCGCGGTCGGCGGTGCGCCGGATCGTGATCACCCACGGGCACGAGGACCACGCGGGCTCGGCCGCTGAGATCCGGTCGTGGGACGGCGCTCCGGTACACGTGCACTCGGCGGACGCCCCGGTCGTGCGCGGGGAGCGGCCGCGCGAGGAGCCGGTCATCTCGGATTTCGAACGCCCGTACTGGGAACGCGTGACCGCGCTCGGCATCACGGCGATGACCATCCCACCGTCCACTGTGGACGTGGTGTTGACGGGCGGCGAGGAACTCCCGTTCGGCGACGGCGCACGGGTCCTGCCGATCCCCGGCCACACCGACGGCAGCATCGCGATACACCTGCCCCACCACGGCGTCCTGTTCGCGGGCGACACGGTCGCGTGCCTCCCGAGACCGGCGTGATCCCGGGCGCGTTCAACGTCGACCCCACCACGATGCTCGAGTCTTACCGCATGCTCGCCGACCTGGACCCGCACACCGTCTGCGTCGGTCACGGCACCTCGGTGGTCGGCGACGCGGGTGCGGCCATGCGCACCGCCCTCGGCTAGTGTCGCGACCATGACCGGGTTCACCTGTGCGCGCTGCGGCAACCGGCACGACGAGCTGCCGATGTCCTACGGCGCGGAGGCCCCGGTCTTCTGGTCGCCCGAACTCGCGGACGACCCGGACAGCGAACTGGGCACGGACCAGTGCGTGATCAAGGACGAGCACTTCTTCGTCCGCGGGCTCGTCCCGATTCCCGTGCGCGGCGCGGACTCCACGTTCGAGTGGGGCGCATGGGTGTCGGTGAGCCGGGAGAGCATCGAGCACATGTCCGAACGCTGGCACACCGAAGGCCGCGAGCAGAGCGACCCGTACTTCGGCTGGCTGTCGACCACGTTGCCCGGCTACCCGGAGACGGTGAACCTCAAGACCAACCTCCACACCCGTCCTGTCGGGCAGCGGCCGCTGATCGTGTTGGAACCCACCGGCCACCCGCTCGCCGTCGAGCAGCGGACCGGCATCACCATGGCGCGGATCCAGGAGATCGCCGAGCACCTGCTCCACTGACGGCCGTCAGCGCAGGGCGGGCTCGTCCAGGGTCAGCGTGCACAGGTCGCCGTCGAGGGTGGCCTGTGCGCCCAGCGGGATCGTGAGCTGGTCCACGCAGTGGCCGAAACCCATCTCCCACACGACCGGGATGCCCAGTCCCACAAGGAGATCCGCCGCGACAGCGCGGACCTCCTCCGGTTCACCGCAGCCGGTCCACGAGCCCAGGACGACCCCCGCAACGCCGGTGAACCAGCCCGACCGCAACAGCTGGGTGAGCATACGGTCGACTTGGTACGGCTCCTCGTTCACGTCTTCCAGCACGACGATCGACCCGTCCGGTGGCACGAACTCGCCACCGGCGCCGACCCCGGACGACAGCAGCGACAGGTTCCCGCCCACGAGCATCCCCGACGCCACACCGTCGTTGAGCGCCACCGAGTTCGGGCCGGTCAACGTCCGCACCGACTCCGGCTCGAACAGCGTCTGCCGGAAGTGCTTCTGCCCGCCGACGTCGAACGACAGCTCGCTCGCGATCAGCGGCGCGAACAACGTCACGACGTCCAGCTGCGAACCGATCGCCTGGTGCAGCGCCGTGATGTCGCTCGACCCGGTGAACAGCTTCGGCCCGGCCTCTGCCATCGCCTGCCAGTCGAGGAGGTCCACCATCCGCAGCGTCCCGTAGCCGCCACGGGCGCACACGACCGCGTCGACAGCCGGGTCGCACCACGCCGCCTGCAGGTCCGCCGCCCGGTGCACATCGAGACCAGCCAGGTAGGGGAGCGCGGGGTGGCGGTCGAGCACGTGCTCGGCGAGCTCGACGACCAGCCCCCAGCTCTCCAGGATCGACACGCCACGCGTCAGCAGCGCCTCGTCCACCGGCCCGGACGGCGCGACGAGGCGGACCTTGCTGCCCGCACGCAGCCGCCCAGGCCGCGTCCGTGTCACGACTTCAGCTCCAGCACCGGCACCCCGGGCGGCGTGAACCCGAAGACCTGCCCGTAGAACGACAGCTCCGCCTCCAGCGCCGCGATGACCGTCGACGCGCGCCGGAACCCGTGCTGCTCACCCTCGAACGTCAGGTACGCGTGCGGCAGGCCCGTCCCGTCGAGGCTCGCGACGAACCGGTCCGCCTGCTCCGGCGGGCACACCTCGTCCTCCAGCCCCTGCAGCAACAGCACCGGGCCGGCCAGGCGGTCCACGTGGTTGCTCGGCGACCGGTCCGCGTACCGGTCGGCGTGCTCCGGCAGCGTGCCGACCAGCCCCTCGATGTACCGCGACTCGAAGTCGTGCGTCTCGCCGCCCTCGCTGGTCCAGCCGGTCAGGTCGAGGATCGGGAACATGATCGTCGCGCACGCGTACGTGGACACCGACGTCATCGACGCCGCGGCCGTCCACCCACCGGCACTGCCGCCCCGCACGGCGAGCCGGGTGCCGTCCACGACGCCCTCCTCGGCGAGCGTGGCGGCGACCGTCGCGCAGTCGTGCACGTCGACCACGCCCCACTGCTCGTTGAGCGACTCGCGGAACGCCCGCCCGTAGCCTGCCGAACCGCCGTAGTTCACCGCGACCACGCCGAAACCGCGGCTCGTGAAGTACGCGATGTCGCGCTTGAGCACGTCGGAGACCTTGCCCGTCGGTCCACCGTGGACGTGGACCAGGAGCGGCGGCACCGCCTCCGGCGGGCCCGCGAAGCCGGGGTTGCGCGGCAGGTACACGAACGCCGGGATCTTCCGCCCGTCGTCGCTGGTGAACACCCGGTGCTCCGGAACGGGCAGGTACGCGGGGTCCAGCGACTCGTGCGGTTGCCCGTTCACCACCGTCTCGACGCCGGTCCCGAGGTCGAGCCGCACCACGGCGACCTCCCGCTGCGGTCCACCGGCCGCCGCCACCACGACGCCGTCGACCGCCAGCAGGTCCGAGGACCACGCGGTGAGGTCGGTGTCGACGTCGGTGACCGTGCCGGTCTTCTCGTCGAGGATCGCGAGCCGGTCCGACCGCAGCACCGCGTGCCTGCCGCCGCCCAGCGGGGCGAACCAGCGGCCGCCGAGCACCCACATCGGCCCGCCGAGCTCCTCCTCGCAGGGGGCGAGGTTCACGGCGGCGCCGTCGAGCCCGACGCGGAACAGGTTCCACCAGCCGTCCGGGTCGGTCAGCACGAGCAGCGAGTCCGGCGACTCCCATTCGGCCTGGCAGACGCTCTCCCTGGGCCCGCCGGCCAGGACCCGGTGGGGCTGACCGATCTCCGCGACGCACAGCTCCGCGCCGTCCCACGGCATGTTCGGGTGGTCCCAGCCGATCCACGCGAGCCGCGTGCCGTCCGGCGACAGGCGGGGTCCGGACATGAAGTGGTGGCTCGCGCCGAGCGTGCGCGGGCCGGTGCCGTCGAGCGGCACCTCGACCAGGTCGCGTGCCACGTCGGTCGGCCGGTCACCGGTGACCGTCTCGCGCACGCACAACACGGAGGTACCACCAGGGCCGGGGGAGAGGTCCCCGTACCGCAGGCCGTGGCCGCGGGCGGGCATCGGCGTCAGCGGTCGCGGGTCACCTGACCCGTCATAGGCGTAGATCCGCTGGTCAGCCCAGTTCGTGAACACCACGGTGTCCCCGAGCACGGTCCACGGCCGCCCGCCGTACTCGTGCACCCGGTTGCGCACGTTCCACGGCGCGGCCAGCACCTCCACCGGCGTCCTGTCCGGCCCCTCGCGCATCAGCGCGACCCGTCCCTCTTCCGTCGGCCTGCTCTCGGCCCACCACACGACACCGTCGTGCACGTCGACCCATCTGGGGGAGACGCCGGCTGTCGCCACCGTCTCCGCCGTGAGCGGCGACTCCCAGCTACCGAACTGCGCGATCTTCACCACGCGGGAGACCCTAACCGGGCGACCGCGTCGATGGTGGATCCGGCATGCCCCTGATCCGTTGCATCCGCACGCGTGTCGAGCCCGGAACAGGCCTGCTCGAACGCCGCCTTTGCCGTAGGGTCGGAGATGCCATGGCTCGAGTAATCCACATCTTCCGCCAGCCCGATCGGTTCGTCGCAGGCACCGTCGGCCAACCTGGCGACCGCACCTTCTACCTACAGGCCTCGGAGAGCGCCCGCACCGTGTCCGTCGCGCTGGAGAAGCAGCAGATGGCGGTACTGGCGGAGCGCATCGGCTCGCTCCTGGAGGAGGTCCACCGCCGCTTCGGCGCGGACCTCCCGGACGAGACGCCGGGCGAGCTCGTCGACGCCGACCCGCTCAACGTCCCGGTCGAGGAGGAGTTCCGCGTCGGCACGATGGGTCTCGGGTGGGACTCGGAGACCAGTGCCGTCGTGATCGAACTGCTGGCCATCACCGAGACCGAGGTCGACGAGGCGATCGTCCTCGACGACACCGAGGAGGGCCCGGACGCGGTCCGGGTGTTCCTCACCCCGTCCGAGGCGCGCGCGTTCGCGGAGCGTGCCGACCGGGTGATCAACGCGGGCCGCAAGCCGTGCCCGCTGTGCGGTGAGCCGCTCGACCCGGCGGGGCACGTGTGCCCTCGCCAGAACGGCTACCGGCGCACCGAGGACGACGAGGCGGAATAGGGGTTGCTGCCGTCGGACCCGGGTGTCCTCGAACTGCTCACGCGAGGACGGATCGAGATCGAGGGTCGCCTTGTCGACGCCTCCAACGCCACGCTCTACTGCGAGATCTCCGGTGGGGACGAGGTCGCGCACTGCGTGTACAAGCCGGTGAGCGGTGAACGCGCGCTCTGGGACTTCCCGGACGGCACCCTCGCGGGTCGCGAGGTCGGCTCCTACCTCGTGTCGCAGGCCGCGGGCCTGTCGCTTATCCCGCCGACCGTGCTGCGCACCGGGCCGTTCGGCCCCGGCATGGTGCAGCTGTGGGTGGAGACCAAGGAGGGCGACGACCTGGTCGACGTGTGCGCACCGGAGGACCTGCCGCCGGGGTGGCGGATGGTGCTGCGGGCACACGACCGATTCGGTGAGCCTGCCGTGCTGGCGCACGCGGACCACCCGAGCGTGCGGATGATGGCGGCGCTGGACGTCGTGCTGAACAACGCGGACCGCAAGGGCGGGCACGTCCTGCACGGCACCGACGGGAACGTCTACGGCGTCGACCACGGCATCTGCCTGCACACCGAGCACAAGCTGCGGACCGTGCTGTGGGGCTGGGTCGGCGAGCCACTGCCCGATGACGTGGTGGACATGCTGGGGACGCTGCGCGCCGGCCTCGACGAGCTGTCCTCGGGGCTGGCCGAGCACGTGACGAAGGCCGAGGTCAAGGCGCTGCGCGCGCGGGTGTCGGCGTTGGTGTCGGCGCGGGAGTTCCCGACGCCGGGCTCCGACTGGCGGGCCATTCCCTGGCCCGCGTTCTGACACGCGACCGTGTCAGCGTGCCGCCCCCATGACGCGGGCGGCGGCCACGATGATGTTCCACAGTGGACTGCTGGTGGTCTCGTAGTAGACCCGGCGGCTGCCCGCCTCGCGGTGTTCGGTGAGCATCCCGAGGTGGACGAACCTGCGCAGCTCGGTGCCTGCCGCGCTCTGCGGGATCACCTCGTCCGGCGGCTCGGACTGGTAGAAGCGCCGCATGCCGCGGTCGTTGATCCACAGCGCCACCCGCAGGCGGCACGGGCGGCCGAACAGCAGTCGCCCCACTTCACCGACGTCGATGTCCATGCGCACCTTCCTATTATAAACAGCTATTTGCTATATAGTTTTCCGATTTTAGCCGCCCGCCGCGCGCACGTCCAGACCCGAAACGATCAACGAAAGCGCAGGGAGGGGAGGGCTGGTCGGCGACGGTCAAGGCACGCCGATGCGGCCGAGCCGGGGGCCGGCGCGGCGCACGGCGGACGTGGTGCTCGGGGGCCTCCGGCGATGCCGGCGCGGCGCTCGGGAGGGTCGCGAACGAACCCGGCGCACTCCCCTAACTACAGGTATCAGGTATTAACTATATAGATGTCCAATTTTAGTGGCGCCATTGGCGTCGCACGACAGCCGTCCCTCTACAAGCAGCACGGAAGGGGAGGGGTCGAGTCGCCGAGGTCGGGTGGCGCCTGAGGTCACGACACGACTCGCACGTCCTTGGTTTCCTCAGTGGGGGCGTGGAACTCGAGCAGGCGCGTACCTTCCTTGGTGAGGGCGGCGAGGTCTTTCTTGGTGGTCCGGGCCCATGGCGTGATGGTCAGTACGGCTGACTTGCGTTGCTTGGTGATGCGCCATTCGCCGCGCACGAAGCCGTCGACGAGGAAGGTGCCGGGGAAGACGCCGTTCTTGACGCCGAAGAGCCGTTTGCGGTGTTCCTCGGTCAGGACGCGGGTGCGGTCGGCATACGAGAGCAGGAGGTTGTCGAACTCGGGGAGGAAGCGGACCGGTGCCGGGGTGTCCTCGTCCGGGTGTGGTGCGTCGGGGAGGTCGAGCAGTTCGCGGCCGTCGTCGGTGGTGACGGTGCGCAGGTCGAGTGTGTCGGTGACTTCGCGGAGCCGGGTGAGGCCGGACCAGGTCTGGAGGTCGGCGACGGAGGCGGGGCCGAACGCGGCGAGGTAGCGCTGGGTCATGCGTTTCGGGTCGGGTGACTTGTCGAGTTCGCGGCCGAGCCAGTGTTCTGCGGTGTGGTACTTGGTGAGGCCGCTGCGGCCCCACACGGCGCGTGGCGGGACTTGGACGAGGGGGAGGAGTCCTCGGGCGGCGTGGGCGAGGGCTCCGGGTTCGCGGTCGGGCCAGTGTTCGGTGAGTGCGGCGCCGAGTTCCTTGGCGGTGAGGGGCCGGTCTGCGAGTACGTGGCGGGTCGTGTCGGTGAACTTGGGCAGGTCGAGGTCGGTGAGGTGTCGTGCGTGCTGGGTGTTGGTGCGCAGGTCGCGGTCCAGGAGTGGCTGGATGAGCGGTCGGAGGAAGCAGGCGTCGGCGGCGCTGACGAGGTGGACGGTGCCGCGCATCAGGGCGATACGGACGACGTGTCTGTTGACGAGTGCGTCGGCGAGTGTGTCGGGCTGGAAGTCGGTCAGCCGGGTCCACAGTCCGGTGTAGGGCGGGAAGGGTGCTTGTGCCTGCAGGCCGACGAGGTGTTCGACCATGTCGACTGCCGGCGTGGTGGTTCTGGCGAGCAGGTGCTGGCGTGCCAGCGTGGTCCGGTTGATCGCCCGCGTGCTCAGTGTGCGCACCCTGTGGTCCTCTTTCGTGTCGGTGTTCGTGTCAGCGCAGGCCGCGGAAGAACTTTCGCATGTCGGCGATCAGGAGGTCCGGTGCTTCGAGTGCGGCGAAGTGCCCGCCGGTGTCGAAGTCGGTCCAGTGCGTGATCGTGTTGGTCTGTTCGGCGTGGCGGCGGATCGCGATGTCCTCGGCGGAGGCGGCGACGCCGGTGGGTACGCCGGTGCGGTGGGGCCAGGTACCGGAGTGGGTGTTCTCGTAGTAGATGCGGGCGGCTGAGCCCGCGGTGCCGGTCAGCCAGTAGGGCATGACGTTGGTGAGGAGCCGGTCGCGGTCGATGATGGTGTCGGGGAGTGCGTCGACAGGGGAGTCGGTGAGTGCGTAGGCGAGGGTTTGGGGGCGGGTGGCCTGGAGCTGGAAGTAGGCGTTGCCGTCGTTCATGTACCGCTGTTGGCGTGTCCAGCGGGTGCGTTCGAGGTCGGTGAGTTGGTCCTGGTCGACGTCGCCGAGGGGATGAAGCCGACGGTTGCGGCGTTGACGTGCAGGCCGACGACGTGTTCTGGGTCGACGCGGCCGAGGTCGGAGCTGTCGGTGGTAGGGCGGTTTCCGCCGCGGGAGCCGCCGGCGGACGATGTGGCGGCGTACGTGTCGCGGGCGATCTCGAGTGCGCCGTACCGGTATCAGGGGAAGATCCTGCTGCGCGTGGCGGCGGAGGTGGCGGCGGAGGTGGCGGCGGAGCGGGTGTCGCCCGCGTCCGGGGTGATCGAGGCGCGGGATGCCGGTTCGTGTGTGTTGCATGTTGGTGGGCGGTCGTTGGACGAGTTCCCGGTGTATGTGGCGCAGCTCGGGTTCGAGTTCGAGGTGCTTGAGCCGCCGGAGCTGGTGGAGCAGGTGCGGGTGCTGGCGGGGTTGTTCGGGCGGGCGGCGGGGGTCAGCCGGTGAACAGGTCGTCGAGGTGGTCGTCGAGTGCCTGTTCGGCGTCCTGGGCGGAGTGGTGGCCGACGAGCACGTGGGCGGTGAGGCCGTCGAGGACGGCGAGGAGGGTGCGTGCTTCGCGGGCGGGGGCGAGGTGGACCGCGACCGTGCCGCGGCGTTGTCCTCGGCGGATCTGGTCGGCGACGAAGGTGTGCAGGTCGGTGTGTGCTTTGCCGAGGTGGGCGGCGAACTCGGTGGAGACGGCGGACCGGGCGAGGAACATGAGCCGGTAGTGGGCTTCGGTCCGGCGTTGTTCGTCGAGTGGGAGCAGTTCGGCGAGTGCGTCGCGGATGGTGTCCCGTGGCCGTGGTTCTTCGATGTCGTGAGGGTGGTCGCGTTGGGTGACGCGTGCCGTGAGGCGGTCGGTGAGCAGTTCGTGGGCGAACGCGAGGAGTTCGTCTTTGGCGGTGAAGTAGTGCTGGACCTGGCCGAGTGACATGCCGGCGGCCGCGGCGACGTGCCGCATGGTGACCGCCTCGATGCCACCGTGCGCGGACAGCTGCCACACCGCCCCGGCGATGGTGTTCCTGCGCGTGCGGTGATCGACTTTTTTGGGCATGGCTTTCCTATGGGTGGGACTTGGGGTGCGGTCGTGTCTCGTCGTCGAGTGCGCGGCCGCGGCCACGGTGGGGAACCGGCCGGCGACGGAGTGCGACCCGTCGTCGGCGAGCACGGTACTCGATGTCCGCTGTGGCGCCAGTGGCTACGTGTTCGCCACGCGGTGAACGGCTGGTGTGTCTCGGCCGGTGTGCTGGTGGGTGCTGAGGTGTCGGCCGGTGGGGGTGTTCTGGGTGGCGAGGGCTGCGGGTGGGCCGGTGAACAGGATCTGGCCGCCGTGTCTGCCCGGTCCGGGGCCGAGGTCGATGACGTGGTCGGCGCGGCGGATGACGTCGAGGTCGTGCTCGATGACGATGACGGTGGCGCCGGTGTCGACGAGCCGGTCGAACAGTGCGACGAGGTCGTCGACGTCGGCGGGGTGCAGGCCGGTGGTGGGTTCGTCGAAGACGTACACCTGGCTTGGTTTGTCGAGTTCGGTGGCGAGCTTGAGGCGTTGTCGTTCGCCGCCGGACAGGGTGGTGAGTGGCTGGCCGAGTGCGAGGTAGCCGAGGCCGACTTCGACGAGCCTGGCGAGTCGGTCGTCGGGGAACAGTTCGAGTGCGTCGCGGGCGCTCATCCGGAACACGTCGCCGATGTCGATGCCTTGGCAGGTGTATCGCAGCGCTTCGTCGGTGAACCGTTTGCCGTGGCAGCGTTCGCAGGTGGACACCATGGGGTCGAGGAACGCGAGGTCGGTGTAGATGACGCCGACGCCGCCGCAGTCGGGGCAGCCGCCGTCGCCGTTGGGGGTGAACAGGCTGGGGCTGACGTCGTTGGCGTCGGCGAACCGGGTGCGGATGGTGTCGAGTACGCCGGTGTAGGTGGCGGGGGAGGAGCGGCGTGAGCCGCGTACGGCGCGTTGGTCGATGAGTACGGCGTCGGGGACGAAGCCGTGGACGAGGGTGGTCTTGCCGGATCCGGCGACGCCGGTGACGGCGGTGAGGACGCCGGCGGGGATGTCGACGTCGACGTTGTGGAGGTTGTGGCGGGTGGCGCCGCGGATCTCGATGACGCCGGTGGGTGTCCTGGGCTGGGTTTTGATGGTTCTGGTGCGCCTGTATTGCTTGCTGGTGGGGGTGTCGGCGTTGGCGAGGCCGGTGACGTCGCCGGTGTAGGTGATGGTGCCGCCGTCGCGTCCGGCGCCGGGGCCGAGGTCGATGACGTGGTCGGCGGCGGCGATGACATCGGGGTCGTGTTCGACGACGAGTACGGTGTTTCCCTTGTCCCGCAGGGATTTGAGCATGGTGGTCAGTTGGGCGACGTCCTGGGGGTGGAGGCCGACGCTGGGTTCGTCGAACACGTACAGCAGGCCGGTGAGGGTGTTGCCGAGGTGCCGGACGGTTTTGACGCGCTGGGACTCGCCGCCGGAGAGGCTGGTGGTGGCGCGGTCCATGGTGAGGTAGCCGAGGCCGATGGTGGTGAGCCGGTCGAGTTGGGTGGCGAGTGCGGTGGCGACGGGTTCGGCTGTGCGGGTGTGGAGCTGTCGGATGATGTCGGCGAGTTGTTCGGCCTCGATGGCGGCGCAGTCGGTGATGGTCCGGCCGTCGATGGTGACGGCGCGGGCGGCGGAGTTGAGGCGGGTGCCGTCGCAGTCTGGGCAGGTGCCGTGGGTGACGACGCGTTCGTAGGCGGCGCGGGTGTTGCCCTTGAGTGACGTGACGTCCTTGGGCAGCCAGATGCGTTCGAACCGGGGTATGAGTCCTTCGTACTGTTTGGGTACGGGTGCGGTGTCGGTGGGTCGTTCCACGAGTGCGTCGGCGCCGTGGAGGAACGCGCGCCATTCGTCGGCGGTGTAGTCGCGGAGTGGTGTGTCGTTGTCGAACAGCGCTGAGCCGGTGAAGGTGCGCCATGTCCAGCCGCCGACGCCGAAGGTGGGGAATCGGATGGCGCCGTCGTTGAGTGAGCGGTCGCGGTCGACGAGTTGTTCGAGGTCGATGGACTTGACTGTGCCGAGGCCGTGGCAGCGGGGGCACATGCCCGCGGGGTCGTTGAACGAGAAGGCGCTGGATTCGCCGATGTGTGGGGTGCCTGCGCGGGACCAGAGCAGCCGCATGAGTGAGTGGATGTCGGTGATGGTGCCGACGGTGGAGCGGCTGTTGCCGCCGAGGCGTTTCTGGTCGACGACGACGGAGGCGGGGAGGTTCTCGACTTTGTCGACGTCTGGCCTGCCGAAGTTGGGCAGCCGGTTGCGGACGAACGCGGTGTGGGTCTGGTTGAGCTGTCGTTGTGACTCGGCGGCGATGGTGTCGAACACGAGTGAGGACTTGCCGGAGCCGGACACGCCGGTGACGACGGTGAGCCGGCCGGTGGGGACGGTCACGTCGACGTTGCGGAGGTTGTGCTCGCGGGCGCCGGTGACAGTGATCATGCGGTCGACGCTAACCCGGGTTGTGGACACATGTTGGCCACATCTCGTGCGATGCTGGCGGGGATGAACGGACCCAGTTCACGTCTGCTCGAGTTGCTGTCGCTGTTGCAGACCGGTCGGGCGTGGCCCGCGCGGGACCTGGCGGAGCGGCTGGGGACGACGCCGCGGACGCTGCGCCGGGACCTGGACCGGTTGCGGGAGTTCGGGTATCCGGTGGAGTCGGCGCGCGGTCCGGGTGGCAGCTACCGGCTGGTCGCGGGGAGGGCGATGCCGCCGCTGGTGCTGACCGATGAGGAGGCGATCGCGGCGGTGGCCGGGTTGCGGATGGCGGCGGCGGTGAGCGAGGCGGCCGATGGCGCGTTGCGGAAGCTGGAGCGGGTGCTGCCGCCGCGGTTGCGGCGTCGGGTGTCGGCCCTGTCGGCGGTGACGCACTCGGTGGCGCGGCGGGCGCCGGACCTGGCGGTGGTCGACACGCTCGCCGTGGCCGCGCATGCGCGGCGGGATGTCCGGTTCACCTACCGGGACGAGGCGGGCCGGCGTGTGGAGCCGTACCGGGTGGTGGTGCTGGACCGCCGCTGGTATCTGCTGGCGTGGGATCTGGACCGGGCGGACTGGCGGACGTTCCGGGTCGACCGGATCGCGTCGGTGGAGGTGCCGGGCAGCACGTTCGCGCCCCGGGAGTCTCTCCCGGACTCGATGGTCCACCGCGGGGCGTCGGGGCCGCGGGGTGTGATCGATTTCGAGGCGCCGGTGTCGGTGGTGTCGCCGCGGTTGCACGCCGAGGCGGGTGAGCTGGCGGCGGTGGGGGAGGACCGCTGCCGCTACACGAGCCCGCCGGACGACTGGGCTTGGCTGGCGGCGATGGCGGCGATGGTCGGTGTGCCGTACCGGGTGGAGGGGCCGCCGGAGCTGGTGGCGGAGACGGAGCGGCTGGTGGCGCGGGCGGCGCGGGCCACGGCCCCCCGATCACCAGCGTAGCCGCCGGCACCGACAGTGCGTCGCGTCCGGCGTGGGGTTGTCCACAGCGCACCGGGTTGTCCACAGGTCGGGCCGTGCGCGGGGTTCTTGTCGGTGCCGGCCGGTAGACTGGCATGGCGGGAGGCCCCCGGGACAGGGTGGGGGTTGGGTTCCGGGTGGTTGGCGGTGGGCAGGTCAGTTCGGGGGCTGCCACAGCTGGAAGTGGGTGCCCTGGTCGTCGACGCATTCCGACATCAGCCCGTGCGGTTCCCGGACTGTTTCCGCCGCGTGTCCGCCTGCCTCGCGTACTCGTGCTGTCGCGGCCGCGATGTCGTCGACTCGGTAGCACAGCTGTACCTGCGGCTCGGTGTTCTCCGGGGACCACATGCTCAGCTGCGGCCGGGTCTCCTCGGTGCCCCACGCGCCCGCCGCCCGGCCCGGTTGGAACGGCACCTGCAGCACCGTCTCGTAGAACTGGCGTGCGCGTGCCGGGTCCGGGGTCACCATCGTCACGTGGGCGATGTCGCCCTGCCGGTACCTCGTCGCGTGTGCCGGGGGTTGGAGCAGCAGCCAGCGGTGGCCGAACGGGTCCACGATCACCCCGGCGCGGCCGTATGGCTCGTCGCGGGGTGGGCGTTCCACGGTGGCGCCCCGGCGTTGTGCCAGTGCGACTGTGTCGTCCACGTTCGGGAGCTGCAGGTGCAGTGAGTGGCTGAACGTCGTCGGGGACTCCGGGGCCCTTACCGGGACGTCGGGATACAGGTCCGAGTGCTCGGCGAACATCAGGACCGCGTCGCCGATGTCGACCTCCATGTGGCCGACGGTGCCGTCGGCGTCGACGTGTGCCTCGCCGCGTTGGCGGGCGTCGAAGACCTCGGTGTACCAGTCCAGTGCGGCCCGTGCGTCGGACACCACCAGGTACGGGGTCAGTGCGGGTGGCCATGCCGGTTCGCGGCGGGTCAGTGGTGCTGCCATGTCGTCTCCTCGGGTGCGGCCGGGGTTGAGCACGGCTCGGGTCAGGCGCTCCCGCAGCCGTGCGGTGAAGGATGGGTCGGGCTGTGCCGGGGGCGCCGGGGCGCGCAGCGCGTCGAACGGGTCGGTCATGACGAGCCCTCCTCCCGGTAGCTCCTGCGGAACGCGTTGCGGGCCCGGACCAGCAGTGCCTCCGTCGCGTGGACGGTCCGGCCGAGGAGGGCCGCGACCTCGCCGACCGGCAGTCCGTCCACGTACCGCAGCGTCAGTGCCGCCCGGTGGTGTGGGCCCAGGCCGGCGAGGACCGTGCGGGCGCGGATCGCGTCGACCGTCTCGTCCCACGGGTCGTCGCGGTGTTCGGTGCCGCTGTCGATGAGGCGCAGTCCGCGCTGCTCGCGTTCGAGGCGGCGCCAGTGGTCGGCGAGCTTGTGCCGCGCGACCCCGATGAGCCAGGCCACGGTCGGGTCCGGGGCCGCGGGCCCGCGCACGGCGACCACCGCGGCGAGGAACGCCTCCGCGGTCAGGTCCTCCGCGAGTGACCGGTCGCCGCAGCGGGCCAGGAGGTAGCCGTAGACGTGCGGCAACGCCTCCTCGTACCGCTCCAGCAGACCCAGCGCCGGGTCCGGCATCACGCCCATGCCCCCATCGTCGTCCGGGACACGCGTTCTCCGACGCCTGAGGTCCCAGGTTTTCTCCCGCGTCCTCGATAGGGTGACCAGCCGTGCGATCGGAGAACTACGGCGACATCCTGTCCCGCGGCGGCCGCCGCAAGCAGATCCCGGAGGTGGTCGCCGAACCGGGGCTGGTCGCGGAGGACCCGGCGAGCGGGTTCACCGGCGCCGTCGTCCGCTTCGAGAGCGGCAACGTCGTCCTCGAGGACCGGCACGGCCGCCACCGCGTCTTCCCGCTCACCCCGGCCGGTTTCCTGATCGACGGCAAACCGGTCACCCTCGTGCGGCCCACCCGGAAGAAGGCACCCGAACGAGTGATTTCGGCGTCCGGGTCCGTGCGCGTCGAGGGCCACACGGCCCGCACCGCGCGCGACTCCCGCCTGTGGGTCGAGGGCATCCACGACGCCGAGCTGGTCGAACGCGTGTGGGGCCACGACCTGCGCGTCGAGGGCGTGGTGGTGGAACCGCTGCACGGCATCGACGACCTCGGGGCGCTGGTCGCCGGGTTCGGCACCGCGCCGCACCGCAGGCTGGGCGTGCTCGTCGACCATCTCGTCGAGGGCAGCAAGGAATCCCGCCTCGTCGCCGCGGTACGGGACGAGAACGTGCTGGTCACGGGCCACCCGTACGTGGATGTGTGGCAGGCGGTGAAACCCGCCGCGGTCGGCATCGGGCAGTGGCCGGTCATCCCGCGCGGCACGCCGTGGAAGGAAGGGATCTGCGCGGCCCTTGGCTGGGGCGAACCCGCCGACGGCTGGCGGCGCGTCCTCGCGGGAGTGCGCAGCTACCGGGACCTGGAGACACCGCTGATCGGTGCGGTGGAGCGGCTCATCGATTTCGTCACCACCGGTGAAGAGTAGTGACCGGAGTGGCGCGGTTCTGAGATCATTGCGGGCATGGCCGCATTGTTCTGGCTCATCGGCGGAATCGCGCTGATCGCCGCCGAGATCCTGTCGGGGGATTTCTTCCTGCTCATGGTCGGCGTCGGCGCGCTCGCCGGCGCGGGCTCCGAGGTGATTTTCGGCAACACGCTGGTGAGCTGCGCGGTGTTCGCGCTCGTGTCGATCGGGTTGGTGACCTTCGCGCGGCCCTGGCTCAAGACAAGAATGCACGGCGAGCTCGTGCACACGAACGCCGACGCGCTGATCGGGCGCAAGGCGGTCGCCGTGTCGGAGGTGAACTCGGCGGGCGGGCAGGTCCGGCTCGACGGGGACGTGTGGTCGGCCCGCGCGTTCGACGGCAAACACGCGATCGCGGCGGGGTCGCAGGTGACGGTCGTGGAGATCGCCGGAGCGACCGCGGTCGTGATGGCGGACGCGGATTGACCGGCACCGGGGTGGGCGCGTTCCAACTTCTGGTTGGACGCGGCCCTGACATGCGCATGTTCGGGTGGCTGATGTGATCTACTTCCACCACACCGCCCAGGAAGCGCCGTCCGGAGTGGAGGCACGTTGACCATTCTCATCATCGTCGCGGTCGTGGTTTTGTTCGTACTCACGGTCGTGGTGAAGTCGATCCTCGTGATCCCGCAGGCACAGTCCGCGGTGATCGAGCGGCTCGGCAGGTTCCGGTCGGTCGCGGAGCCCGGCCTGAACTTCCTGGTGCCCTTCCTCGACCGGGTCCGCGCGCGGATCGACCGCCGCGAGCAGGTCGTGTCGTTCCCGCCGCAGCCGGTGATCACCCAGGACAACCTGACGGTGTCCATCGACACGGTCGTGTACTTCCAGGTCACCAATCCGCGTGACGCGGTGTACGAGATCTCCGACTACATCGTGGGTGTCGAGCAGCTGACCACCACGACGCTGCGCAACGTGGTCGGTGGCATGAGCCTGGAGGAGACGCTGACGTCGCGTGACTCCATCAACGGGCAGCTGCGCGGTGTGCTCGACGAGGCCACCGGCCGGTGGGGCATCCGCGTCGCGCGTGTCGAGCTGAAGGCGATCGACCCGCCACCGTCCATTCAGGACTCGATGGAGAAGCAGATGCGCGCGGACCGGGAGAAGCGCGCGATGATCCTGACCGCGGAAGGTACCCGCGAGGCGGCGATCAAGACCGCGGAAGGTCAGAAGCAGAGCCAGATCCTGTCCGCGGAGGGCGCCAAGCAGGCGGCGATCCTCGCGTCCGAGGGTGAGCGGCAGTCGCGGATCCTGCGGGCGCAGGGTGAGCGGGCGGCGCGGTACCTGCAGGCGCAGGGGCAGGCGAAGGCCATCGAGAAGGTGTTCGACGCGATCAAGGCCGGCAAGCCGACACCGGAGGTGCTGGCCTACCAGTACCTGCAGACGCTGCCGCAGATGGCGCAGGGCGACGCCAACAAGGTGTGGATGCTGCCCAACGACTTCGGCAAGGCCCTGGAGGGTTTCGCGAAGGCGCTCGGCGCGCCCGGCGACGACGGGGTGTTCCGGTACGAGCCGCCCGCCTACGACCCGCCCGCGCGCCGCGACGACGAGGAGGACGAGATCGCAGGCTGGTTCGACACCTCGACCGACCCCAAGGTCGCCGAGGCCGTCCGCGCGGCGGAAGCCGTTGCGCGGCAGGAGGTGCCGGGCCCGCTGGGCACGTCGGCGGCGCCCGCGGTGCTGTCACGTCCGCCGCTGCCCGCGGGACCGCCTGAGCCGGAGCCCGAGCCGGACCTGCCGACCGCGGTCACACCGGCCTACGAGCCGCCGCAGCGGCTGAGTGGCTCACTGCCGCCCACGCCGCCGGCGCCCGGACGTCCGATCGAGTCGACGGAACTGTCCGACGAACCGCCGCGCTATCAGTGAGGTGGCGCTGAGCTGACGAGATGGCCCCGATTCCCGGTGGGAGTCGGGGCCATTGTTTATTCGCGGGCGGACAGTTCCGTTGTGGACGATTCGGAATGGCCCGCCGTGATTGTGGTGTGGCGGAGGAATCGTTCCTGGCCACCGCGCTGACGACCACGCCGGGAACACGTCCAGCGCCGGTGAGTTCGCGGTCAGCGGAACGTGGCCGGCCGCCGCCCGCGATGCCCCATAGTGGGCGCATGACCCGGCTCGATGGTGCGATCCAGCTCCCCGACAGCGCCTGGGTGCGGGGACGCGGACTGCGCGACCCCGCACCCGGCGGCCCACCGCCCGAGTTCGGGCTCTACCTCGGCACCCGCAAGCTCCGGGAACGGCACTCGTTCACCTGGCCGCACGACTGGCTGGAGTGGCCCGACTTCCTCCTGCCCCGCGACACCGGCGCGGCCGTCACCCGCATCCGCGACCTGCACCGCCGCGCGCTGGACGGGCAGCGGGTCGAGGTCGCCTGCGGCGGCGGGATCGGGCGCACCGGCACGGTCATGGCCGCGCTCGCGATCCTCGCCGGGGTGCCCGCCGCCGACGCCGTGTCCTGGACGCGGGCCGGCTACCACCACCGCGCGGTCGAGACGCCGTGGCAGCGGCGCTGGCTCACCACCCGGTTCGCGCCCGCGCTACCGGCGGGCGCTGACGGATAGCGCGGTCAGCGCGACCGCCGGGGTCGGTGCCGCGCCGCAGCTCGCCGCCCGGCCGGGCGAGATCTCCCGCTCGGCGACCGTCACCCGCCACGTCCGGCCGTCCCGGTGCGCGACCGTCACCACCCAGCCTGCCTCGACCGGCTCCTCGACGGTCGTCACCGCCAGCGCGTCGACATCCGCGATCCCGGTCGACTCGCGCACCGCCACCTCCGCGACCTGACCCGGCGGGGACCAGGTGGAACGGCCACGGCAGTCGACCAGATCGGGGCCGCCCGCCAGCAGCCGCGTCGCCGCCCCGGTGGTCAGCCGGCCATAGGAGTACCCGGTCGGCAGGAGCACCGCGGTCGGGGCGAACCGGTGCCCGCCGATGTGCGTGCACTCCCACACCCGCTCACCGTGCATGGCAGCCAGCTCCGCCGCGACCGGACGGCCCAGCAGCGCACAGCACACGTCACGCCTGCCGTTCGTGCACACCAGCAACAGCGGATCCGATACAGGTGTACCGAGAAGGCCGGGAGCACCGGCGCCCGCGCGGGCGAAGTCCAGGTCCAGCAGCTCCTTGGGATCGGTGAGCGTCGTGCGCTCCAGCCAGGTGCGGCCGGGCGCGGTGTGGGCGAGGTAGACGCGGCGCGGCACCGGCCGGTGCCGGTCGGGATGGCTGCCCGGCCTGCGGATGAGCACGATCCGCACCCCGGTGCCCGCCGCGAGCGCGGCCAGCTCCTTCGCGACCCCCTCGTCGAGGTGGCTCGCCGCCAGCGCGTCCCGGCCCCACGGCCCCGGCTGCTCGATCGCGAGCCACGACCGGGCGAACGCGGCCGTCCCCGCGAGCGGCTCACCGAGCTCGACGGACAACGCCGCGCACCTCGGCTGCCGAGCAGGGGTGCCGTCCGGTTCCATCGCCATCAACGTCTCATCCCAGGTGCCGCCGGTAATGTCATGATCATGATCCCGTCGAGTGCTGTCCCATCCCTGGTCGGGGGTTCCGCGACGGGCGCGATCCATGCCAGGAAATCGCTGCCGTGGGTGCCTAGGGTGGGAATCATGCGCCCGAAGGTCCCCTACGCCGACCCCGGTGTGCCCGACGCGCGTGGCCCGCTGCGGTTCCTGCTGTGGCTCGTGCGGAAGCAGCGCTGGCGAGTGCTCGCCGGCGCGACGCTGGCCACCACGTGGATGGTGCTGCTCATGCTCCCGCCATACCTGATGGCCCGCGCCATCGACGACGGGCTGCGTGCCCGCGACCTCGGCGCGCTCGGGTTCTGGGTCGCGGTACTCGCCGTGACCGGGGTGGTCAACGCCGCCATCGGGATCGTGCGGCACCGGACGATGACCTTCATCCGCAACGACGCCGCCTACCGCACCGTGCAGGTCGTGGTGCGGCACTCGGTGCGGGTCGGGGCCGAACTGCCGCGCCGGGTCACCTCCGGTGAGGTGGTGAGCATCGGCGCCGCCGACCTCGACCGCATCGCCCGCACCATGACCTCCACCGGGCCCGGGGTCGGCGCGATCGTCACCTACGGCACGGTCGCCGTGCTGCTCGTGTCGATCTCCCCGCTGCTCGCCGCCGTCGTGCTGGTCGGGGTGCCGCTGTTCGTGCTGTCGATCGGGCCGCTGCTCAACCGGCTGCGCCGCACCGAATCCGCGTACCGGGAGAACCAGGGCTCGCTCACCGCCCGCGCGGGCGACATCGTCGCCGGGCTGCGGGTGCTGTGCGGGATCGGCGGCAAGGACCTGTTCGCCGACCGGTTCCGGCGCGACTCCCAGGAACTGCGGGCCGAGGGCTACCGGGTGGGCGCGGTGGCGAGCTGGATCGAAGGGGTCGGGGTCGGGTTGCCGAGCCTGTTCCTCGCCGCCGTCACCTGGCTCGCCGCGCGGATGACCGCCGCGGGAGAGATCACCATCGGCGAGATGGTCGCCGTGTACGGGTACGTCGCGGTGCTGTCCACACCGGTGTACTTCCTCATCGAGGGCGCACAGGACATCAGCCGCGGCCTGGTCGCCGCCCGCCGCGTCACCAACGTCCTCACCATCCAACCCGCCGTCGCCGACCGAACCGGCGGCAAGTCAGATGTATCGGCACCCGCCGGTCCTGCGCCACTGCACGACCCGGACAGCGGCCTCACCGTCCGCCCCGGTGAACTGCTCGCCGTCGCCGCCGCCACCCCCGCGGAGGCCACCGCCCTCGTCGACCGGCTCGGCCGCTACACCGACTCGGCGGTCACCTGGGGCGGCGTGCCGCTCGCGGACATCCCGCTCGCCGACGTGCGGTCCCGCGTCCTGGTCGCCGACAACGACGCCTACCTGTTCGCCGGCGCGCTGCGGCACGTGGTCGCCGCCCGCGACGGACACGACGACCGGGCCGTCACCGAGGCCATCCGGGTCGCGATGGCGCAGGACGTCGTCGACGCCCTGCCCTCCGGGGTCGACTCGTTCGTCGAGGCCCAGGGCCGGTCGCTGTCCGGTGGCCAGCGGCAGCGGCTGCGGCTCGTGCGGGCACTGCTCGCCGACCCCGAGGTGCTGCTGCTCGTCGAACCCACCTCCGCCGTCGACGCGCACACCGAGTCCGTCGTCGCCGAACGGCTGCACACGGCCCGCCGTGGCCGTACGACCGTATTGGTGGCGACGTCGCCGCTGCTGCTCGACCGCGCGGACCGAGTCGCCTACCTGGTCGACGGGCGGGTCGCCGCCACCGGGAGCCACGCCGACCTCCTCGCGACCGAACCCGGGTACCGGACGGTCGCGTTCCGGGGCAGTGAGGAGGACCTCGTCCGTGACTGAGGGGTGGCAGCTGCCGGTCGCCGACGCACGCGGGGTGCGGCGGGCGACCTGGGCGATCGTCCGCGCGGACCCCCGCGCCACACTGCTGGTCGTCCTCACCACCTGCCTCGCGGCCGCCGCCGGGCTCGGCGCGCCGTGGCTCATCGGCCGGATCGTCAACCAGGTCGAGTCCGGTACCCCCGACCTGGCGGCCGTGGACCTCCTGGCGCTGGCCATCGTCGGGTTCGCGGTCGGGCACATGGTGCTGACCCGGTTCGCCCGCTACTTCGCGCACCGGTTCGCCGAACGGTCCCTCGCGCGGCTGCGGGAGGAGTTCGTCGACCGGACACTCGCGCTGCCCACCGCGGTGGTCGAACGTGCCGGTACAGGTGACCTGATGTCGCGCACCACCGCGGACGTGGCGACCATCGGCGGCGCGCTGCGCGACGCCGCACCCGAGGTGTTCATGGGCACGCTGCAGGCGACGCTGATCTTCGGCGCCATGTTCCTGCTGAGCCCGGTGCTGGCCGCGGCCGCGCTGCTGAGCCTGTCCGGGCTGTGGTTCGCGAGCCGCTGGTACCTCAAGCGCGCCAGGACCGCCTACCTCGCAGAAGGCGCGGCCAACTCCGAGCTGTCCGAGTCCATCGCCGCGACCGTCGACGGCGCGCGCACGATCGAGGCGTTCGACCTGCGTGCCCGCCGCGTGGCCGACGGCGACGCCGCCGTCGGGGAAGGGTTCCGCACCAAGGTCCGCACGCTGTTCCTGCGTTCCGTCCTGTTCCCGATGATCGACTCCGCCAGCATCGCGGCCATGGTCGTCGTGCTGCTCGGCGGCGGCGCCATGTACGTCAACGGCCTGATCAGCCTCGGCGCCGTGATCTCGGCGAGCCTCTACGCCATGCAGCTGGTCAACCCCATCAACCAGGTGCTGATGTGGCTGGAGCAGGTGCAGCGCAGCGGCGCGTCGCTCGCCAGGCTCAAGGGGGTCGGCGAGGTCGAACCCGCCGCCGTGAGCGACACCGTCCCGGCCGGCGACCGGCTCGAGGTCAGCGGGGTGCGGTACGCCTACAGCGGTGGCCGGGACGTGCTGCACGGCGTGGACCTGTCGGTGCGGCCGGGGGAGCGGCTCGCGATCGTCGGCCCGTCCGGCGCGGGGAAGTCGACGCTGGGCCGCCTGCTGGCCGGGGTCGACGTGCCGACCGCGGGCCGGATCACCGTCGGCGGCGCGCAGGTCGCGCTGCTCGCCCCAGAAGAGCTGCGGCGGCGGATCGTGCTGGTCACCCAGGAACACCACGTGTTCATCGGCACCGTGCGGGACAACCTCGCCATCGCCGCCCCGGCCGCGGACGACGACGCGATGCACGCGGCGCTCACGGCCGTCGACGCGACCTGGGTGCGGGACCTGCCGCACGGGCTGTCGACCCAGCTCGGCGCGAACGCCATGACACTCGACGCGCCCGCCGCCCAGCAGCTCGCCCTCGCCAGGGTCGTGCTGGCCGACCCGCACACGGTGATCCTCGACGAGGCCACCGCCCTGCTCGACCCCGCCACCGCCCGGCACGCCGAACGCGCCATGGCCGCCGTGCTGACCGGCCGCACCGTCATCGCGATCGCGCACCGCCTGCACACCGCGCACTACGCCGACCGCGTCGCGGTCATGGCGAACGGCCGCATCACCGAACTGGGCAGCCACGACGAACTCGTCGAAGCAGGAGGCGAGTACGCCACCCTGTGGCGGCACTGGCACGGCAGCTGACACAACTCCCGGTTATCGGGATGACAGCCTGCGGTAGCTGCGGTAACCTCACCAGTTGATCTTTGTCGCGACGAGAGGTGAGGGCATGGCACGCATCGAGATCGTGGGCGGCATGTCCGCCGCGCGGGGCCGCTGACACTTCTGCTCCCGGACTCCCGGCGATAGCGGACGACACCGTCGACCTGTCGCTATATCGCCATGTCTACATTTCGGGAGTCCTTTCATGCCTCGACACAGTCGAGCGCTCAGCCCTGCCTTCACCCGCCACTGGACCGCCGTCGCCGTCTCCAACCTCGGCGACGGCGTCACACTCGCCGCCGGACCACTGCTCGTCGCCACCCTCACCACCGACCCGCTCGCCGTCTCGGCAGCGCTGTTCGCCCAGCAACTGCCATGGCTGCTGTTCGCGCTGACCGGCGGCGCACTCGCCGACCGCCTGCCGAGGCGCACCCTCGTCGTCGCCGGCAACACCGTCCGCGCCGCCACCATCGGCGGCCTCGCCCTCGTCATCGCCGCGGGCACACCGGCGCTCTGGCAGCTCTACCTCGTCTCGTTCCTCTTCGGCACCATCGAGACCGTCGCCGACACCGCCCACAGCGCACTCATCGTCGACTCGGTGCCCGCCGACCGGCTCGGCCGCGCCAACGCCCGGCTGTACCTCACGGCCATGCTCAACAACCAGCTCGCGGGGCCACCGCTCGGCGCGCTGCTGTTCGGGGTGGCGGCGGCGGTGCCGTTCGGGCTGCACGCCACCGCGTGCGCGGTCGCGGCACTGATCGTGCTGCGCATCCCGGTCCAGCACCGGCCGCCACCCCCGCGCACCACCCTCCGCGCCGACATCACCGACGGGGTGCGCTGGCTGTGGGGACACGCGGGACTGCGGATCCTCGCGGCCTGCATCTTCATCATGAACCTCGCCGGTGTCGGCGCGTTCGCCATCTGGGTCCTGTACGGCACCCAGCACCTCGGCCTCACCACCACCCAGTACGGCCTGTTCATCGCGACCGGCGCCGTCGGCGGGATCTGCGGCGCGTGGACATACGAGCGACTGGAAACCAGGTTCGGGCACACCACGCTGCTGCGCGGCGGACTCGTCGTCGAAGCGCTCACCTACCTGGCGCTCACGCAGACCAGCGACCCCTGGGTCGCCGGCGCGATCATGACCGTGTTCGGGGTCCACGCCGTCGTGTGGGGCTCGGTCGCGGCCACCGTGCGCCAGCGCGCCACCCCGTCGGAACTCCTCGGCCGCGTCGGCAGCGTCTACCAGCTCGCCTCGGTCGGCGGCTCGGTGGCCGGAGCCCTGCTCGGCGGGCTCGTCGCCGCCCGGTTCGGTCTGCTCGCCCCGTTCTGGTCCGCCTTCGCCCTGGTCGCCGTCATGACCGTGGTCGCGTGGCGGCGCCTCGCCGACGTGCGGCCCGGCCAGACCGTGCAGCAGTAGCGACGTCGATGTCCTTCCGGCCTCACACACTCCTACGACGTCGGCCCACTGCCCGCCTCGGCGTAACGCGCCACCAGCTCCGCACCCAGCCGCGCCAGCTCCGCACGCACCCCGGGGGAGTCCTCGACCTCGACCATGGCGCCCCAGCCCGCGAGCGGCTGCGCGATCATCAGCGGAGTGGGCGCGGCCAGCCGGACCCGCACCCGGCCGTCGCCGACCGTGTCGAGCACCTCGCAGTGCCGCCCGTACTGGTCCTGCAGCACGAACACGAACCGCGCCGCCACCAGAACCGTCGCCGAGACAAGCGACCTGCGTTGCTCGACCTCGGACACGACCCGCTCCCACACCGACGACAGATCGAAGTCCACCGGCCGCTCGAACGTCCCGGCAGTCACCTCCACGCCGTCCATACGGTCGACCCGGAACGTCCGCTGCCCACGTTCGGTACCGGCCACCAGATACCAGATCTCGTCCTTGTCGACGAGCCCCCACGGCTCCACCGTCCGCTCGGCACGTTCCCGGTTACGTGCGGCGTAGGAGAACCGCACCCTCCTGCGCCGCACCACCGCCCCCTGCAACAACTCGACCACAGGAGAACGCGGCACGGCACGCTCACCCCACCGCGCCGGATCCAGCACCACCGCGTCCGCAGCCGCCTCCGCATCGGCCCGGAACGTGTCGGGGAGCGCCCGTACCAGCTTGCGCAGCGCGGCCTTCACCTCCGGCGCGACCGCGGCGGCCGGACCGACCAGCAGGAACAACGCCTGCGCCTCGGCCGCCGTCAACCCCGACAGATCCGTACGCGCACCACCCACCAGCGACCAGCCACCACCACGGCCCTGCTGCGGGTACACCGGGATCCCCGCCGTCGACAACGCCTCGAGATCCCGCCGCGCCGTCGCCACCGACACCTCCAGCTCCGCCGCGACCTCCGCGGCCGTCACCCGGCCACGCGCCTGCATCAGGAGAAGAGTCGCCACGAGACGGTCAGCACGCATGAGAACATTCTCGCCGGGAAAGTGCTCACTCGGTGAGCACTTTCCCGAGGAGAGTGGATCCCGACAGCACGAAAACGCCGAAGGGATCACCGACATGTTCCGCGGATTCGCCACCATCAGCTACTACGCCGACGACATGACCGCCGCCGAGGCCTGGTACACCGAACTGCTCGGTCTCCCGCCCTACTTCCGCCGCGACCACGACGGCGCCCCCGCCTACCTCGAATACCGCATCGGCGACCACCAGGCCGAACTCGGCCTCATCGACGCCCGCTTCGCACCCCACGACGTCAGGAACGGCCCAGCCGGCGTGATCATGAACTGGCACGTCGACGACCTGCCCGCCACACTCGAACGCCTGCTCGCCATGGGCGCCACCCAGCTCGAAGGCATCACCGCCAGGGGAGAGGGCTTCGTCACCGCCTCCGTCGTCGACCCGTTCGGCAACATCATCGGCATCATGACCAACCCGCACTACCTGGCAGTCCTCGCCGAACGGACCCCGTGACCGTCACTCAGCGGGTCACCGGGGTCTCCCGCGCCACTCGCGACAACTTCTCCGGATTGCGCATGTAGAACAACCCGGAGATCAGGCCGTTCTCGACCCGCAACGACATCACACCGTCGACCTCGCCGTCCATCCGCACGAGCAGCGCCGGGAAACCGTTCACCTGCACCGGCTCCAGCGAACCCCGCGCACGGAGCGCACCGAGGCCGGCACCCAGCAACCGCGCCACCTTGTCCGCACCGGCGACCGGACGTGGCACAGCCTGCTTGACCCCGCCACCGTCACTCAGGATCACCACGTCCGGCGCCAGGATGTCGACGAGCCCCTGCAGGTCCCCGGTCTCGATCGCCCGCTGGAACGCCTCGAGCGCGGCCCGGCTCTCGACGGGGGAGACGACATCACGTGGCCTGCGCGCGGCCACGTGACCCCGCGCCCGGTGCGCGATCTGACGCACCGCGGCAGGGCTCTTGTCGACGGCCTCCGCGATCTCGTCGTACTCCAGCGCGAACACCTCACGCAGCACGAACACCGCACGCTCCGTCGGCGTGAGCGTCTCCAGCACCAGCAACATCGCCATCGACACGCTGTCGGCGAGCTCGACGTCCTCGGCCACGTCCGGCGCCGTCAACAACGGCTCCGGCAACCACTGACCGACATAGGACTCCTTGCGCCGCCCCAGCGTCCGCAACCGGTTGAGCGCCTGCCGCGTGGTGATCCGCACCAGGTACGCACGAGGGTCCCGCACGGTGCCCAGGTCCACGGTCACCCACCGCAGCCACGTCTCCTGCAGGACGTCCTCGGCGTCCGCCGCCACGCCGAGCATCTCGTAGGCCACCGTGAACAGCAGGTTCCGGTGCGCGACGAACAACTCCGTCGCGGAGTCACCCTCGCCCACACCACTCATCGCCGTCTCCTGTCGCTTCATCACACCCACCCGACACCAGATCCTGGCATCTTGTGACACGACACAAAGGATCGTAATGGGGGAGAAGGAGGTGACATGCGCAACGACGCCATGGAGCGCCTGGACGCCCTTGTCGGCTCGTGGCGGGCGACCATGCGGAACGCGTGGTTCCTGGAGCCCGCCGACCTCGAGGTGCCCGGCACGGCCACAGCCGAGTGGCTCGCCGACGCGTTCGTGGTCTTCCGCTGGACCATGGGCGGCGCTGTCGGGAAAGCCACCAACGAGATGGTCCTGGTGCTCGGACGCAGCGACCCGAACAACGCCTACACAGCCCTCTACAACGACGAACGAGGTGTCTGCCGGGTCTACGCCATGACCTTCGACGGCACGCACTGGACCTTGAGCCGCGAAGACCCCGACATGTGCCAGCGGTTCGTCGCCGAGGTCGCGCCCGACCGGATCGCCGGACGCTGGGAAGCGTCCGAGGACCGCGGCTCGACGTGGCGCACGGACTTCGACCTCGTCTTCGAACGTGCCTAGCACTCGGTCGAGCGTCACTTCCTCTTCCACGCATCCGGAGGAGGCCCCAGGGGATCCCTGCTGTGCCCACCACCTCGTTGACTTAACATAATGTAGATTATCGAACTTATCGGGATGCTGGTGAGAAGGTTAGTGTTCGCCGCATGGTCGCCTGTTCCGTGTGTGGTCGTCCGCTCCAGGTGGTCGCCGGACGCGGACGCACGTCGGTGTACTGCTCAGCCGCCTGCAGGCAGAAGGCCTACCGGGCCCGCCGGTCCACGACGTCCTCTGCGTCCTCTGTGGACTCGTTCGGCTCGCTGGGCCCGGTGCACCGCGTCATCGCCGACATGTCGCTGCGGATGCAGCTGCTGGCAGTCGAACCAGCGCGCGATTCGAGCCCCGCGGCGGAACCGGTCGCCGAGAAATCTCAGGAGAACGCTTCTGAGGGAACTTTCGCGGATCTCGTCGAGCCGTACCGGCGTGAGATACAGGCGTATTGCTACCGGATGCTCGGCTCGTACGACGACGCCGAGGACCTGGTGCAGGATGTGTTCCTGCGGGCCTGGCGCGGCCAGGACGGGTTCGCGGGCCGCGCCAGTGTGCGCACGTGGCTGTACAAGATCGCCACCAACGCGTGCATGGACTTCCTGCGCCGCAACCAGCGGCAGGTCCAGCGCTACGAGCCGGTGCCCGGGTTCGACTCCGGCGCGGGCGAAGGCCCGGAACGGGTGCCGTGGCTCCAGCCCTACCCTGATCAACTTCTGGATCTCGACACCGCGCCGGACAGTGCCGCGGTGTCGCGGGAGACGCTCGAACTGGTGTTCCTCACCGCGATCCAGCACCTGCCGCCGAGACAGCGTGCCGTGTTGCTGTTGCGGGACGTGCTGGACTGGTCGGCCGCCGAGGCCGCGGAGCAGCTCGACGTCACCGTGGCGACGGTCAACAACGACCTGCAGCGGGCGCGGCCGGTGCTGCGGGACCGCCTGCCGGCGCGGCGCGCGGAATGGACGTCGGCGACCGGGCCGACGCCCGAGGAGAAAGCGATCCTCGAGCGGTACATGGCCGCGGCACTAGGTGGTGACGTCGACTCCATGGCGGAGCTGCTGGCCGACGAGACGATTCTGACGATGCCGCCGAACCCGTTGTGGTTCGTCGGGCGGGACGCGATCGTGAAGTTCCTGCGGCCCTCGTTCGAGCCGGGTTCGCCGGGTTATGTCGGTGCGTGGCGGAGTCTGCCGACCTCGGCGAACCGGCAGCCCGCCGTGGCGCACTACCTGCGGCGGCCCGGGACGGCGGTGTTCCGCGCGCAGGTGTTCGACGTGCTGCGCATCGAGGGTGGCCGGATCACGCAGATCACCGCGTTCGAGCCGCACCTGTTCCCCGCGTTCGGGTTGCCGCTCAAGCTTCCTCCCCCACCTCTCCCCTGACCTCGGCCTATTTTCGTCACGTGACGTTGCCGAGGTCAGGGTGAGAGAGAGGAAAGCTACGCAGCCTTCGCCATCGCCGCTTCGACCAGTACCCGCTCGACCCTCGCGATCAACGAGGCCCTGCGCAGGCACCACACCCGGAACGCGCGCCGGTCCCCGTTGTCCAGCGCCGCGTCGATCTGGGCGTCGGTGTTGACGATGCAGATCTGCAGGCCGCTGATCTCCGCCGAGGTGTTCGACTTGGACATTGCGCACCACCGCCCACCAATGGTTTCGACCCGACCGGGTCGTCCCTTATGTGTACAGCGGCGCCCTTGAGTGGCGGTCGAGCACGTCCAGTCCTCAGGTGGAGTTCTGGGCGTCCAAGGTCATCGCCTCGCCCGCGGCGTCGGCGTTGGGCATGAGCCGCGGCTTGCGCATCCAGGTGCCGTGCGAACGGGCCAGCAGCTCGGTGAGCGGTTCGGGCTTGCCGAGGTGGAACCCCTGCGCCACCCGCACCCCGAGCCGGGACAGCGCGTCGACCTGGCTCGCGCGTTCCACCCACTCGGCGACCACGGACACGCCGAGCCCGCGCGCGATGTCGACGATGCCCTGTACCAGCACGGTGTCCCGGCTGCCGTAGTCGATGCCGCGGACGAACTCGCCGTCGATCTTCACGCCGGTGATGGGCAGCTGCTTGAGGTGCACGAACGAGCCGAAGCCCGCACCGAAGTCGTCGAGGGAGATGCGGCAGCCGCTGGCCCGCAGCTGCTGGGCGAGGCTGCGGGCGGCGGCGAGGTTGGTGACCGCGGCGGTCTCGGTGATCTCGAACCCGAGCCTGCCCGGCGCGACGCCCGCGGCGGCGAGGCGGTCGAGGACGTAGTCGCCGAAGTCCTCGTCCTCCAGGGTGCGGCCGGAGACGTTCACGTTGAACCGCAGCCCCGGGTACGGGTGGGCGACGAGCGCGTCGATGGCGGTGCCCGCGACCCAGCGGTCGATGTCGAGGACGAGGCCGCTGCGTTCGGCGGCGGGCAGGAACTCCCCCGGGCCGAGCCTGGGCTGGCGGCCGTCCTCCAGGCGCAGCAGCAGTTCGTGGCCGACGACGCGGTTGCTGCCGAGCTTGACCATCGGCATGGCGTGCAGCTCGAGGCCGCCGTGGGCGAGTGCGTTGCGGAGGCGGTCCAGGACGGTGACGCGCAGGGCGGTGTCGGCGTAGTGGCCCTGTTCGTAGACGGTGACGCGGTTGCGGCCCGCGTCCTTGGACGCGTACAGGGCGAGGTCGGCGTTGGCGAGCACGGCCTGCCAGCTCTCCCCCGACCCGAAGCCCGCGACACCGGCGCTGACCGTGATGCGGGTGGTGCCGACGCCGCCGGTGACCGGGATGGTGGCGACGGCGTTGCGGAGCCGGTCGGCGATGCGGACCGCGGTCGCCTCGTCGGTGTCCGCGAGGACCACCGCGAACTCGTCGCCGCCGAGCCTGCCGAGCACGTGGCCGTTGCCGATGCGTTCGCGCAGGACGTTGGCGAGGGTGCACATGACCCGGTCCCCCGCCGGGTGGCCGCGGAGGTCGTTGATGTCCTTGAAGTTGTCGAGGTCCAGCAGCAGCAGCGCGCCGTCACCGCCGAGCGCGAGCTGGCGCTCCAGCTCCCTGGTGAGGGCGCGGCGGTTGAGGAGGCCGGTCAGCGGATCCTCGTCGGCCATCCGGATGAGAGCTTTTTGCCATTCATCGCGTTCGGCGGGAGCGACGTCGCTGTCCCGCCAACGGCTCACATCACTCACCCGGTAGAGGTAACCCTCGTTGAGCCGAGTGCAGCGGACCTCGAGCCAGCGATGTTGATCGGTGCCGGTTCGCAGGGACACGACGACGCTGTCGGCGCCCTCCCCTTCTCCGGGCCCCTCTGGCGCGCCGACCAGAAGAGCGGGCAGGGAACGGCCGACGCACTGCTCCGGCGTGAGGGCCAGGAGCTCGGCCATGACACGGTTCGACCAGCGCACACGGCATCGTGTGTCGGTCACGGCGAACGCCGTGTCGGCGGCGTCCAGCACCTCACTCAGTGAGGTGCCGTCGGTGTCCATCCGCGTGCCTCGCGTGGTTTGATCGGGCAATTGCGCACGAAGCGTAGTCGAATGCGCGGAGCTTGCGAAGCGCACATCGTCAATGCGCGGAGCTTGCGAAGCGCACATCGTCAATGCGCGGAGCTTGCGAAGCGCACATCGTCAATGCGCGGAGCTTGCGAAGCGCACATCATTGCTGTGTGGCTTCAGCGCAGCCGCTCCAGCCCATGGGCGTTCTCGACCACCGCGGCGGCGAGGTTCTTGAGTTCGAGCGGGCCCGCGCCGTCGTCGACGGCGGTCGCCACGTCCTCGGCGGCGCAGCGCAGCTGGAACAGCCGGTCCTGCAGGTCCGCGAGCTCCGCCGCGGACAGGACGACGGCGTCTTCCGGGAGGCCACCGCGTTGGACGGCGGAGCGGCGTTCGTAGGCGCGCTGGCGGCAGGACTGGGAGCAGTACCTGCGGGGGCGGCCGACCTTCCCGTCTTCCGGTAAGCGCAGACCGCACCAGCCGCAGTGCCGGACGTCGGCGCGGGTCTTGAGTCGTTCTGGAGCGATCACCTGGCGAACCTCACGAGTCTGACGCTAGCTGGCCACTGCCCGTGCACCGGCGAGCCACGCCGCTGAGGCACACTCGACAGTGTGCATGACCACGCATTTTTCGCCGGTCCCTACCCGCGTGCGTTCGTCCACCGGGGGTGGCACTACGACGAGCTGGACGGGATGGAGAACTCGCTGTCGGCGTTCCGCCGTGCGGTGAGCGAGGGTTACCAGTACCTGGAGACCGACGTGCACGCGACGTCGGACGGGGTGGTCGTGGTGCACCACGACGCGGTGCTCGACCGCACGACCGACCTGTCCGGTCCGATCGCGCGGCAGCCGTGGCAGGTCGTGCGTACCGCGAAGATCCGCGGGCAGGAGCCGGTGAGCAGGCTGGAGGACGTGCTCGAGGAGCTGCCGGACGCGTTGCTGAACATCGACGTGAAGGCGTCGCGGGCGATCGAGCCGTTGATCGACACGCTGCGGCGGACGAACTCCTTCGGGCGGGTGTGCGTGGCGTCGTTCTCGGAGGCCAGGCTGGAGCAGGTGCGGCGCAGCGCGGGTGACGAGCTGCTGACGTCGATGGGCACCAAGGCGATCGCCCGGTTGTGGGCGGCGGGCAGGCTGCCCGCGTTCGTGCGGGCCAGGCGCGGGCACCAGCGGATCGCGCAGGTGCCGGTGCGGCAGGGGCGGCTCACGATCGTGGACAAGCGGCTGATCGCCGCCGCGCGGCAGCGGGGCATCGAGGTGCACGTGTGGACGATCGACGAGCCGGACCAGATGCACGAGCTGATCGACCTCGGGGTGGACGGGATCATGACCGACAAGCCGGGCGTGCTGCAGGACGTGCTGCGGGAACGCGGCCTGTGGGCCGTCGCCGATGGTGGCCAGGCCGGCTGAACAGGCCCGCGCGATCGGGCTGCTGATCCTCTGCACCGGACCGCGGGTCGACGCGCTCGGCACGGCGAACCCCTAGAACATGGACTCGGCGATCTCGATCGCCTGCCGTTGACGCAGGTCGCCCTCCACGCGGTAGGTGACGCCGTCCTTCTCCCAGATCAGGGTGCTGGCCGCCAGGCGGGCGGACTCGTCGCGCAGGGTGCCGTCACGGTCGGTGTAGAGGACCGGGTGCGGGCGGTCGACCCAGATCGCGGGGCTGCTGTCGACGGTCACGTGGTGGATGTCGGCGGCGTGGGTGAACTTGGTGAACATCGGGGCGAGGCCGCCGTCGAACTGGTCGACGCGGACGGCTCCGAACGCCATCGTGACCACGCGGCCGTCGTCGATCAGGCGGACCGCGCCCGGCGGCCCGAGCGTGGTCGGCAACCGCAGCGGGAAGTCGGCGGCCTCGGCGGCCTCGGCGAGCGTGACGTCCCGCTCCCCCGGCAACGGCGGGTCCAGGGACGGGGTGACGGGCGCGGGCTGGTTCTGGTGGATCTCCACGGCGCCGATGCGGAGGAATTCGACCACCGCGGCGCGGACCGCCGGGGACACGACCATGGCGGTCGCGAGAGCGACGACCGCGGCCACCGCCGCGGTGAGCACCCGTCGTGGCCACACCGGCGGCGCGGGCTCGTCCAGGCGGGCCAGCACCGCGCTGGTCAGGTGAGGTGCGTCGGGCACGTCCAGCCGGGCGCCGAGTGAGCGCAGGGCGGACTCCAGGTCGAGGTCGTCGACGTCGTCGACGTCACTGTGGTCGGCCACGTGTCACCTCCTCCGCCAGGTGCGACGGCAACGCGCGGCGCAGCTTGTCCAGCGCGCGGGACAGCCGGGACTTCACCGAGCCGCGGGGCCAGCCCAGCACCTGCGCGGTCTCGGCCTCGGACAGGTCGAGGAAGTAGCGGCAGGTCAGGACGAGGCGGTCGCGGTGCGGCATGGTGTTGACGGCCGCGAGGAGGACCGCGTGGGTGTCCGCGGCGACCGCCGACTGCTCGGGTGAGGCCGGGTCGGCGTCGTCGGGGCGCAGCGCCATCCGCAGTTCGAGGGTGGTGCGGCGGCGCCAGGAGCGGCGCAGGTTGTGGGTCTCGTTCGCGACGATCCGCAGCAGCCACGGCCGGAACGCGGCGCCGGTGCGGAACGAGCCGAGCGCGCGGTAGCCCTTCACGAACGCCTCCTGCACCACGTCCTCGGCCTCGTGGGAAGCGCCGAGCAGGTAGGCGGTCCGGTGCGCGAGCGCGCTGTACCGGGCGACCAGGTACGCGTACGCCTGCTGGTCACCTTCGCGTGCTCGCGCTACTGCCTCGTCCTCTTCCGTCTCGTGCTCCTCGACCGGTTCTTCTGCTGGTGGTACACCGCCGGAACCGGATCGGTTCCACCGGTGTAGTCAGGTCATGAGAACGCGGCGATTGCTCGTGGTGACGTTGACGGTGCTGGCGACCGGGCTGCTCGCGGCCGCACCGGCACAGGCGGGTGCGTGGGAGGAGACCCTGCTCGACCCGCCGCCCGCGCGGGTCGAGGCCGGCGTGACCTACACGTTCGGCTACTGGATCCTCCAGCACGGTTCGTATCCGTTCCAGGGCGGTGACCTGGGGCCGACCTCGTTGCGGGCGACGGACGAGGACGGCACGGTGGTCGACTTCCCCGGCACGTCGGGTGCGACCGCGGGGCACTACTCGGCGGAGGTGGTGTTCCCGCACGACGGGCGGTGGACCATCGGGTCACAGCACGAGGTGATCATGCCCGACGCGCTGGTCGCGACGGTGACGGTGCCGGGTGCGGTGGAGATCGCGCCGAGCATGATGCGCTCGCGGGCCCCGTACGAGTGGGGTGCCATGCGGCCGTCGTTCCCGCCTGCCGCGCCCGGCGCGAACATGGGTGCGCCGCAGGCGGGGCCGCCAGCGGAGCCGAAGGCGTTGATCGACCCCCAGCGGGTGGAGCCGCGCAGCCAGGAGACCGCGGTGCCGGCCGACGAGCCCGGCGCGCCGCTCCCGTTGTGGCTGTTCGTCGCTGGTGGGGTCGTGGTGGCCGGGCTCGCAGGCTGGTTCCTGCTGCGGTCGCGGCGGGCTAACGCCTAGGCGGGTTGCCCTGCCACGCGGCGTTCCAGGTCTTCGGGCCGAGCAACCCGGAGTCCTTGATGCCGTTCGCGCGCTGCAGCGCCAACACCGCCGTGCGGGTTTCCTCGCGGTAGCAGCCGGTGCCCTGGAAGTCGTAGCCGAAGGCGTTCATCCGCAGCTGGAACGTGCGCAGGGCGTCGTGGCAGTCGCCGAACCGGAACACGACCCCCGGCCACGGCGGCACCCCGGTCGCCGGCGGTGCCGCCGTGGCCCCGCCGATGTAGGCGGACTCGGCGTAGGTGGGGACGCGTTTGCTGCGCGCGTCGCCGTCCTCGCGGAGGCCGAGCGTGCCCGCGCAGGTCCAGGGCTGCCAGCCACGCATCCGGTACAGGTAGAGCGCGCGGAAGTCCTGTTCGGCCGGTGCCGCCTGGTGCGGGAGACCGGTGCCGCCGACACTGCGCCAGGTGGGCAGGTCGAACTGGTAGGCGCCGTAGTACTTGCCGCTGGCCGAGACGATGTCGTAGCGGCCGGACGCCTCGCACTGGCGCAGGCGGGCCCAGTCGTCGGCGCGCGGGTCGGCCGCGGCGGTGGTCTGCGCGAGACCGAGCACGGTGCCCAGCGCCAAGAGTGCACAAAGGACGAATCGTCGACCGCTCATGATCTGGGACGGTACGTTCTGGTCACAGAAGTCACAACCGCACCATCAGTCACACCAGTCACGGCACTGTTTCGTCACGCCTGTCCCAAGTGGATCAGTGGGCACCCCTGTCCCTGTAGTGTCCGCGTGCCAGCACCGGGACGGAGGATCGATGAGCGTGGTGGACAGCCCCGAGACGGTGCCCAACGCACCCGACCGCAAGCGTGAGCAGAGTGGCTGGGTCTGGTACGACTGGGCGAACTCGGTGTTCCCCACGTCGGTCATCACCGTGTTCGGGTCCCTGTACCTGACCGCGGTAGCGGCCGACGCGGCCCTCGCGGACACGGCACTCAACGGCCCGAACCCGTGCCCGTCCGACGGTGACGGCGGCACCAACAAGCTCGTCGACTGCCAGATCTCCGTGTTCGGCCTGCACTTCCAGGCCGGCTCGCTGTGGGGCTACCTGCTGGCCGCGGCGACGATCATCCAGGTGCTGATCGTGCCGCTGCTGGGCGCGATCGCCGACCGCACGCAGCACAAGAAGCGGATGCTCGCGATCTCCGCGTTCGGCGGTGCGATCGCCACGGCGCTGATGGCGCTGGTGAGCGGCACGAACTGGCAGCTCGGGGTGATCCTGTTCATCCTGGGCAACATCGGCTACGGCACGTCGGTGGTGATCTACTACTCGTTCATCCCGGAGATCGCCACCGCCGACGAACGGGACGGACTGTCCACACGGGGCTGGGCGTTCGGGTACCTGGGCAGCGGGCTGGCGCTGCTGGTGCAGCTCGTGGTGTACCTGGCGCACGAGTCGCTCGGGCTGACCGAGGGCGGGGCGGCGCAGATCGCGTTCCTGCTGTCGGGCATCTGGTGGGCGGCGTTCACGCTGATCCCGCTGCGGCGCCTCAAGGACCACCAGCGCCCGCACGGTCCCGAACACGGCCTCGGCGGCGTCCTCACCGGAGGTTTCCGCGAGCTGGGCAACACGCTGAAACTCGCGCGGGCCTACCCGCTGACACTGGCGTTCCTGGGGACCTACCTGATCTACACCGACGGCATCGCGACCGTCGCGAACGTGTCCGCGCAGTACGGGTCGGAGGAGCTGAACTTCGACGACACCGTCCTCATCTCCACGATCCTCATCGTCCAGTTCGTCGCGTTCATCGGCGGCGTCCTGCACGGCATCGTCGCCCGCCGCGTCGGCGCCAAGCGCACGATCATGATGAGCCTGACGGTCTGGCTGTTCGTCGTCGGTGCCGCGTACTTCGTGCAGGCCGGGCAGGCACTGCAGTTCTACCTGCTCGCGGCCGGGATCGGGCTGGTGCTGGGCGGGACGAACGCGCTGTCGCGGTCGCTGTTCAGCCAGATGGTGCCGCCGGGCAAGGAGGCGCAGTACTTCTCGATCTACGAGATCGGCGAGCGCGCCACCTCGTGGATGGGCCCGCTCCTGTTCGCCGCCGTCGCGGGCGCGACGGGCTCCTACCGGCCGGCGATCATCTCACTGGTCATCTTCTTCTTCGTGGGCCTGGTCCTGATG
This sequence comes from Actinophytocola algeriensis, assembly GCF_014203735.1. Classification (GTDB taxonomy): domain Bacteria; phylum Actinomycetota; class Actinomycetes; order Mycobacteriales; family Pseudonocardiaceae; genus Actinophytocola; species Actinophytocola algeriensis. The sequence goes on from NZ_JACHJQ010000008.1 coordinate 170,780, forward strand.
TTCTTCGTCCCCGTCCGCAAGGCCATCCGCGCGGTCGGCAACCCGGAGCCGTCGGTCCTCTAACGAGGACTGACCGGCTGGCGGAGCACCGTCTTCAGCTTCTCCGGGGCCGTCTTGCGTGGGTCGCCCAGGTAGATCTCGTGGTGGCGATCCCGTTCGGTCAGGTCGTTCGCCGGCAGGTACCGCTCGTGCAGGGCCGTCATGATCGGGGTCTCGTCGTCGTAGGAGCCGACGTGGAGGACCTGCGCGCACGTGCCCTCGTGCAGGGTGTCGTGTTCCACCAGTTCGATCGCCGGGAGTTTCTTCTTCGCCAGCGCCGCCCCCGCGGCTTTCTCGACGTCCCGTGCGGTCAGCCACTCCGGCAGGCTGATCAGCATGCGCCACAGCCACTCGTCCTTGGCGCGGGCCGTGAACACCTCCGGGTTCGGTGACCACCACAGGCCCTCCAGCGGACCCACCACGAAGTCCCGGCCCGACCGCTTGCTCGCGAACTTCAGCGTGTACGCCACCGCGTACAGCGCCTCCACCGCCCGCGCGTACTCCGGCACCGTGTTCGGGTTTCCCTTGCCCGACACCGCGATGAACTCCTGCGCAGGCACCTCCAGCAACGCCCACTCGCGGTTCTTCGGCGCGTACAGCTCCTTGCGCTCGCGCTTCACGTCGTATGGGCTCATGACTCCGCTCATGACATCTCCTCCTGATACCTGGCCAACCAGGCCTGCTCGGCCGCCAGCTGCGCCAGCGAGTGGTCGAAGATCGCGCGGACGAACGGCGGCGCGTCCGCGGGTGTGGCGGCGCGGACCTCGGTCACACGTACTGCCAACGTCTCCGCCCGGCGGGCCAGTGCGGCACGCAGCCGGTCGGGCGGGATCATCGGCTGGTTCGCCAGGCCGACGAGGATCGGCGGGAACACCGGCCGTGGTTCGGCGATCGCCTCCTCGGCGGCCTGCGCGCACACGCGCCTGCCCTCGGCGGTCGGCGCGAACACCTTGCGGCCCTTGCCGTGGGCGCGTTCGCCCGCCTCCTCGATCAGGCCGCGGTCGCGGAGCTTGGTGAGCAGGTAGTAGATCGAGCTGAACCCGATCTCGGTCCACTCGCGCATGCCGCGCTCGACGATGACCTCGTCCAGTTCGTAGCCGTGCCGGGGCCTCTCCACGAGCAGCCCGAGCAGCGTCAGCTCGGCCGGGGTGACATCCACAGCAGCTATTCTAGTACTAGAATAGCTTCCGGTGTCGACCGGTGCGGGTGGTGATCACCGCGGACTCAGGTACTCAGCACCGCGGCGTGGCGGGCGGCGACCGGGTCGCGCAGGCGCAGCGTCGAACCGTCCGTGAAGTCGACGCGCAGCCACGGTTTCGGCGGCAGGCTGCGGCCCGCCAGCTCCGCGGTCACCCCGCGGACCCGGGCCCGCGGCACGTCCCGCAGCGAGGTGACGGCCGCCGCCGGGTCCGGTGGCGCGGCCAGCGACGCGGTCGTCACGATCAGAGCCAGCCGCTCGCGGGTCAGCACCAGCCGGGCGGCGCCCGCGGTGTGGGCCAGCAGGTCCGCGAGCGCCACGGCGTCGCGGTCCGCGCGGTCGGCCTGCGCCCAGTACGCGATCGTCGGGTCGTCCAGCCAGCCGTCCGGGCCCTGCGAGGTCGCCGCGGGCAGTGGCCAGCGCGCCGGCGGCAGGGTCAGCGCGGGCATCCGGCCAAGCGGCGTGTGCGGGACCCGCAGCTCACGGCCGAGCTGCGCGCCCACATACCCGGCGTTCGTCGTGCCCGCCACCATGATCTCCTCGCCCGGCAGGAGTGCCGCGGCCTGCTCGAGCGCCTGCCGCGCGAGCGTCGCCACCCAGTCACCGCGGGCGCCAGGGCGCAGCGGTGGCGCGCCGTTGGTGAGGCCCAGCGCGTACTCGCACTCGTCGCGGTCGGTCATGCCGACCAGGAAGTCCAGCCCGGAACCGTCGACCAGGCGCAGCCGCAGCACCGGCGCGGTCGTGCGCTCCGCGACCTCGAACCCCGCGATCTGCGCGCGGCGGATCTCGGCCAGCGGCTCCATCGTCGGCGGGGTGATCGGCTCGCCCTCGTAGTTGCCCGCGTAGGTGTCACCGCCCCACAGCTTGCGCCGGTCGGCGACCTTCTCGGCCAGGTCCTTGCCCAGCTGCACGATGCCGTCACGGAGACCGTCACGCACCCGTGCCGCCCTGGCGAGGAACCCACTCGGATCAGCACGGGTGTAGAGCGCGAGTCGCTGGCGAGTCAGTACGTACAGGCGGTGCGGTGCGTCCGACCACGACGAGACCATACGGACGTACCGGTGTGCCAGGCAGTCCAGCGCCTTGCCCCACACGACCAAGTCGGCCGACCTGTCATCGCCGGCGTCGAGGCCGGGGATGTCGAAGCGGTGCGTGTTGGCATACGCCGCCCACATTGGACCGCCCTCTCCCGGCAGGTCCATGAGCGAGCGCGCGACGGTCGCCGGGCCGAGCGGTTCGGCAAGGAACTCCGTCAGATCCGCCCGTACACCAGTCGACGCTCGCACCCGATCATCCTAAGCAGGCGCTCGCACGCCGCCGTTCTCCGCACTGTAGAACCGGACCAGTCTCGTCAGCGCCGCCTGGCTCGCCTCCGGACCGTCCTCGACGAACGCCCGGCCGCGGGCGAAGTGCCGCACCGGCGCGTGGAAGTAGTACCGGTCCACCCCGCCCAGCTCCAGCAGGTGCACGTCCACGAGCGACTCCAGCAGCAGCGCGGTGTCGGTCGCGGGCAGGTCCAGCACCGCGGCGGCCGCGGCGAGCGTGATGTCCGGGCCGTCGGCCACCGCGAGCAGCCGGAACGCCCGCACCTGCTCGGGTGTCAGGTCATCGAGCGTCGACAGGTACGGGCTCTCGATCGCACCGCACTCGGGCCGCGACACCGGTGCGCCGGGCACCGGCCTGCCGATGCGGTCGCGCGCGGCGTCCAGCGTCCACTCGGGACGGGACGCGATGCGGCTGCCGAGCGCCGCGATCACCTGCGGCAGCCCGGCGGTGCCCGCGACGAGGGCGTGGGCGGCGTCCGGTTCGCGGCGCACGCGGTCACCGACGAGGCGTTCGAACAGCGCGCGGGACTCGTCCTCGCGCAGGCCCTGCAGGCGCACCCACTGGATGTACGGGACGCCGTAGATGCGGCGGCGTGCGGTGATCAGCACGGCCGCGCCGCCCGCACCGGGCACGAGGTGGCGGAGCTGGTCGGCGTCGCGGGCGTTGTCGAGGACGATGAGGAGCCTGCGGCCCGCGGTGTGGGTGCGCCACAGCGCGGCGCGTTCGGCCTGCGCGGCGGGTGGGTCGGTGACGCCGACGGCACGCAGGAGCCCGGGCAGCGGGTCGGCGGTGAGGTCCGCGAACAGCTGCCCGTCCGGGAAGCGGTCGGTGAGCGTGTGTCCCAGGTGGACGGCCAGTGTGGTCTTGCCGACGCCGGCGAGACCCTCGATGCCGACCACGGGGACCTGCGTGCCGGACGGGGTCAGCGCGCCGGTGATGACGGCGAGCTCGTCGGCGCGGCCGACGAAGTCCGGCAGGTCGGGCGGCAGCTGCGCCGGGATGTGGCGGGGTTCGTGGTCGCGCAGCCCGGGGTCGGCCGCGAGGATCCGGCGTTGCATCTCACGCAGCCCGGGCCCGGGTTCGAGGCCGAGCTCGTCGTCGAGGAGTCGGCGGATCTCGGTGAAGACGGCGAGCGCGTCGGCCTGGCGGCCCGCGCGGTAGAGGGCGAGCATGAGCAGTTCGCGGGGGCGTTCCCGCAGCGGCTGCCCGGCGATGACCTCCTCGAGCGCGGCGGTGGCCTCGACGTGCCTGCCGGTGTCGATGTCCGCGGCGGCGAGGTCCTCGATCGCGCTGAGGCGGACCTTGGCGAGACGGGTGCGTTCGATCTCCGCGAACTCGCCGTTGACACCGGCGAGCGGGGTGCCCCGCCACAGGCCCAGGGCGGCGCGCAGGTGGGTGCCCGTGGTGTGCGGGTCGGTGGCGGTGCGGGCGGCGGCGATGTGGTCGCCGAAGTCGGTGGCGTCGAGGGAGCCGGTCCGCAGCGCGTACCCGCCGCCGACGGACTCGATGACGTTCGCGGGGAGCACGCGGCGCAGGCGGGAGACGTAGGAGCGGATCATGCCGACCGCGGCGCGCGGCGCGGCCGGGCCCCAGACCGCGCTGATCAGCTGGTCAGGGGTGGCGGTGGCGCCGGTGCGCAGGAGCAGGATGCCGAGGATGGCGCGCTGTTGCGGGGTGCCGAGGTCGAGCTCGGTGTCCCCCAGCCACGCGCGGACCGGCCCGAGCACCTCGAACCGCAACGTACCGCCCACCGGCGACTCCTCTCCGCGACCGACCACTGATCATGGGAACGGCATGGGGCGGAGGGGTATTCCTGGTGGGGCGGCCGCCGGCCCCCGGAATCCAGCGTAGGCGAAGTAGTATTTGGTAACAGGACTGTGACCTGCGGCTTCCTCCGTAGTCACCGAGCCATCCAGCGCCACCGAGCACAGGTCCTCGGCAACAGGACGCAGGCTCAACGGAGCCCGACCGGCGGCGGGGACATGTTTGCTGCGCCTTACGGTGGATCAGTTTCCGGACACGTACACAACCCATGTTCGACCCGACCTCGGGCGCAGGTGATCCGGCTCAGGTCGTTGACCGCCGTCGGATAGTTGGCTCACGCTCGCTTTGGAGTCCACTGCGGGGGAAGAAGACATGCAGGTGAGCTGAAACGCGAGCTCGTCTCGACGCGATGTGTGTGGTCAGCGGAACCATGAAGCCGACTAGCGACAGGTGGGGGTCCAATGACGATGAGAAAAACAATAGTTTGTCTAGCAAACTCTCGCAAGAATGCGCACCGCTGTGTTGCCGGGATCGAATTTCCGTCGCCAAATAGCCATCGTTGGATTCGACCAATAGGCGACCGTGATGGCCATGGGGTATCGGGACAAGAAATCGCCTTGGACAATGGTGCGCAACCTCAGCCCCTCGATGTACTTGAGATTGGTTTGACTGAATGGCGACCAGAAGGTCACCAGCAAGAGAACTACCTTTTGGACGCCAATACGCCTTGGCGATGGCTCGGGCAGCTGGCCTGGCTGGACGCGATTCAGTTACCGATGTCACAAGAACCATTGTGGGTAAATGGTTCCAGCACTTTCCGCGGCCTCAACGATCGCATTATTGTATCAGCGGAAACCGCCGTAACGGATTCACTAAGACTAATTCGTTCACAAGTGACTATCTGCGTATCGAACCCATATGATCCGGAAAGGCTGCTAGAGGTGCGGGCCTCTTTTCAGCATGCGGGCGAGGGTTATCGACTGAAAGTAACCGATCCTACCGTAGAGAATATGTTTCGCCCTCGGGGGGTCGGACAATACCCAATTGGGGATGCGATCCTGACTATCAGCTTGGGCGAAGAATGGCAGGGTGAATTGTACAAGCTCGTGGCTGCTGTCGTCGCGGCGCCTCCTGTATAGTCGAGAGCGATGATGAGCAAGCAGAAGTTTCTGACGGTGGGTCACTCCGCTCACGACGGCGAGACTTTCGTGACGTTGCTGCGCAAACACGGGGTCACGGCAGTGGCGGATGTCCGGTCGACGCCTTTCAGTCGATTCACCCCGCACTTCAACCAGCGAAGTCTCGAACACGGCCTTTTCAAGCGGGGGATAAAATACGTGTTCCTGGGCAATGAACTGGGGGCGCGGACCGCCGACCTGAGTTGCTACATTGACGGCAAGGTCCAGTACGCGATGCTGGCAGCTACCAGCGCTTTCGCAAATGGAATAGAGCGCTTGTCGCGAGGGGCAAACAACGAACAAATCGCCATTATGTGCTCCGAGGGCGAACCTTTAGATTGTCACCGCACCATCCTCGTGTCGCGAACGCTTGTCGAAAGTGGCGCGATGGTCGACCATATTCACGGCGACGGGAATCTTGAGTCGCACTCGGACGCTATGACACGCCTGATGGGAAAGTTTGACTTAGCGGAAGACGATCTGTTTCGCACTCGCGACGAACGACTCGATGAAGCATTGAGACGCCAAGAGGACCGCATCGCATACGTTGACGAGAACCTGAGACTCATTGAGGAAAACGAATCGTGAAAATCTACACTATCGGTTTCACGAAAAAGTCGGCGTCTAAATTCTTTGGATTGCTCCGTGTAGCCCAAACGTCGACGCTCATTGATGTGCGACTCAACAACGTGTCACAACTGGCAGGGTTCGCCAAACGCGATGACCTGCGGTTTTTTCTCGCGGAATTGTGCAACATGACATATGCGCATCATCCCGAACTGGCGCCAACCCAGAATATGCTGGATGACTACAAAAAGCACGGCTCCGGATGGTCCGCATACGAAGAGCAGTTTCTCGCGCTCATGCAAGACCGTCGAATCCAAAACACGCTCGCTCGCGACCAAGTAGACAATGCCGTACTCTTGTGCAGCGAGGACAAGCCGCACCAATGCCACAGGCGGCTAGTTGCCGAATACCTCGCCCGACACTGGGGCGACACCACCATCGAACACTTGACGTAGTTTAGTTACGCTAAGTCGCTGCACAATTGCCGGGTGTTACTACAAGTGGTGCGCTGCTCGCCCGGGTCTGCATACGTATCGTTGCCGGGCTCAGACTGAGTCAGGGCTGCCATAGGCTGCGCAAGCACCATCCTCACGCTGGCGAGAGATAACACATGGACGCAGATCGCAACGAAGTTGAACGGCTTACCTTTGTTGACATGCGAGCCTACTTGGAGAACCAGCTCGGTACTGAACGTTGGGTGACGCTGTATCAGTTCGACGACTACGGTGCGTCCGATACTGACGTGACGATGTACTGCGCCCTTGCCGACTGCGACCGTCTTGACGATGTACTCGCCGAGGATGATTGGGATCTTCTCGTAGGTGATGGTGGTCCAGGGTTCGAGGGGCACGGAGAGGCCTACCACTATGTCCGCACGCACGACCGGCCCGTAGAGCCATTTGTGCATGTTCGCGATTTCGGCACGTTGGGCGGCAAATACAACGAACTGTCGGAAGAGTTCCGCCTGTTTCACGACCTGTGTGAAGACAAGAAACGTGGCCGACTGGTCTTATTCGACGAGGCAGCGGACGAAATCGAGGTCGCTGTTGTGCGACCTGAAGTTGTCAAGGTCAAACTGTCCTACTTGAAGGAGTACTTGTCAGCACGTGACATGTGTTTGGTTGTCTACTTCGAGTACAACCGACACTCGCCGACAGCGCCTGTCGATCTCGGATTCACCGGCGATGAGCGGTGGCATTCAATCAGCGAAGACCTTCGTTACGAATACTTCGTGCGGGCCTGGGATGGAATCTCGCTCTACAAGTCTGCCAAGTCGCTGGGCCGACTTCGAGGAAAGAAGATCGTTCGAGGTAATCCTATTGTCACGCGAGGTCCGTGGGCAAGAAACAGGAAGACCTACGAGAGCTTCATTATCGGCGTTGACGATACTGGCAATGATGTGACCTTTACCTGCGATAGTGCGCAACTCGCGAACGGCTATGGCAAGAATCCGGCCGCCCCGCCGGAACTCATGCCAGTTTTTTTCCAGAAGGAAGTTCTCGGCAAGTACTACAGTGACGCGCGACGTTACAAGGTTGCCGATAGTCACGTCTGGTGCTCAGGTGCGTGGAGTCTCAAAGTTGACAACAACCACCCTGACTTTGTCATTGTGTATCTAGGCGACTTGGGCGACCTACCGTCTCGTGAACAGCTCTACTGGAAGAGCTTTAATATCTCACCAGAAGGCGCAATCAGCCGAACATACTACGACCGAACCATCCTGGGGTTGTGGGTAGAACCCGAGGAGCCGGCTCTTCTCTTCAAATCGCGCTATCAGCGGTTTCGCGCAGACTGGTTCGAGAAGTTCGAGTGGGACCTATTCAAACCCCTTTCCTCCGCGGATGCATATACTTTCGATACTTTGCACGTTCCGAGCGATGGCAACGAAGGCGGATTTGATACGCAGACGTTGGCGCTCGCCAAAGTGCTGATCGAGCGCATAAATGAGGCTGAAATCGCGACTCGCATCGCTCTGGAGAAGAACGACAAAGGTATCTCCAAATTCGAAAAGTATCTTGCGGTCGCCGGGTTTCATGAAACTGGAACACGGCTTGATCTCCTGCGCAATCTTCAAAGTTTGCGCAGTGGCCCTGCTCATGTCAAGGGTGATCAATACCTGAGGGCCACTCGCTACTTCAATGTTGACGAGAAGGGGTTCGCCGTAGCCTTTGCTGACATACTGAGCGCAGCTATCGAATTCATTAACCGACTGGCGGCTTACTTCGACCTCGGATGGGAGGACCAAGAAGACGCGAACGATCTACTTGAGAAGCTGACGTGATCGTTAAGGAAACGGGACGGCCTGTGGGCTGACCGCTATACCGATCAGCCCAGGCGAATGATCAGCCCTGCCGCTAATAGACCGAGTCATGATGCGCTGATTAACTGTGTCCACGTCGCGATTACAGGACCATGATCGACGTGTGTCAGCGAGTAACCTCATCAATAGTCTCTACGACAAGTTGAGGAAGAACACGCATAGCGTCCTTTAGTAACCGCTCGATCGCGACCGCATTCTCGCTCGCATCGATGTTGATATGAGACGACCATTCCGCCGGTTGATAGCGGGCAAGCATTGATAATGTGTGCAGAACCGCCCACCACGCCATCAGGGGATGCAGGCTGCGCTTGTCGGAGGTTACGACAGGAAAGAAATACAACCTTCCCTTGTAGGGGCGTGTAATTGCCTCCAGAGACGCTAGTCGCTCCGCAGTGGTTCCCGACCGGCCTTCTGGGAGACGCCAGTGCATGTCAAGTTCACCCCAGCCGTCCTGGTGGCGCCTGAACGCTGGATCCGCGTCTGGCTCCGGATCAACACGCAGGAAGTCGTGGTAGTGCTGAGCCTCCGGGAATGCCTCCAGGTAGTCGCTCAGAGCTACTCGCCCGTTCTTCGCGTCGACAACCCAGGGAGGGAAGCGAACAACTGGAACGCTGGCCAACGGATGCCGCTCCGGGTGCAGGTTGCGATGCTCGATCCACAAGGGCGTTCGCCGGACATTGCCCGTTTCGAGGAGCGGCCACTGTTCATTCTCGGGAAGGAGGTCCCAAAGCTTGTTGAGCCGCATTGGCGTCTTGCCCCACAGGGGCGAGCCCAGCAGCTCTGACAGTCGAACGAAGCTCCCGTGATCCCCCTGTTTGCCTGTCCGCACCTCAACATCGGGGAGGCGCCTGTCCAAGCCCACCGAGCTGACGCCATGCCCATTCAGCTTCCACGCATCCCCATTGCCGGTATCGGACGCGGCAGCAGCGATCGCACGACCAGCCTGGCTAAGACCGTAGAAGACAAGCAACGGTCGAGTCGCCGGGCCGACTGTAGCCGCAGCACGGAACATCTGTTCGGCCTGCTCCAGCGCGAAGACATACGTTGCCCGCCGCTCATTTGTGGCGGCACCAGACGGTGGGTTCCATCTCGTTGCCCTCAGCTGCTCCCAAACACCCTCGGTCGCGTGATCTACATACATCAGCCAACTATAGTGCCAGACGCTTCCCTGATCGAACGAGTTACATCGCGGCGGTCCCGACCCAACAAAGGCAGCGAGGCCACCTCCGTCCCGCGTACGGCCAGAGGCGATAAAGAGAGCAAATGAATAAGGACCTCCGGCTACTGGGCTAGCTCGGGTTCTCCTCGTGCTCGATGTCACCGGGTGGCGGAGTGAACTGAGCCAGGTACTTAGCCAGCTCGTGGTGCGTGCAACCTGTGAACAGCGCGAGATTGCGCACGACCCGGGTATCGATCTCCGCGACCCCGTGCGGGTTCTCGATGAGGGAGTTGCGTGCCCACTGGATCATTGGCCGGAACTTGCCCCGCCCTGGGCCGTCATGGTTCAGCAGCGCGGGTAGGTCGACGTGCAACGTCAGGTGGTCCAGGCGCCGACGTGCTCGCTGGAGCCCGCGTGCGACGACTGTCGCCGGGTCGACCTCCAGAGCCTCGGCCAGCTCAGTCAAGCGGGACAGGGTCAGCTGACGGACACCGTGCTCATACGCCAGGAGCGTCCTGTCACCGATGCCCGACGGCAACCGCTTCACGAAGTGTGCGCGTGACCAGCCGCGAGCCTCACGCACGCGCCGCAACTCTTCGCCCACCGCCTTCGTAACAGCGGTTTCCAGCGACTCGGCCAACGCCTCCGTTGCCTCAGTCACTCGTCTTCACCGTCCAGGTTGAGCCGGTGTTCGATCTCCCGAGCCCGCCTGATCGCGAACACCGCGTACTGCGACGCCTCATGCCGATTCGGCTCGTCGGCCTTCGCCGCCGCCGCGTACACCTCCGCGCTGTGCCGGTGGAACGCCGCCCACTCTTCAGGGGCCGCGTCATGGGCTGGCCTGCGTCGCCACAGCGCTTCGTGTGCCTCAGCCACCGATGACGGAACGAGCTGACACCCACCCATCAGTAGCCCGCCCCCGAATCGCCATAGTCACCAGTCACCAGCCGATGCCGGGGGCCGCGCTCCGGCGGGGCAGGCTCACCGTCCGGGTCGATCTCGGCAGCCAGGTTCGCGGCTTCCCGCGCCAGCTCCCGGCAGAACTTCGCCAACACAAGCGTCCCGCCAGGGGACGACGGCAACTGGATCTCCAGGTTCACCGGGTCCAGGTAGAGGACCAGCGCCGGTAGCTGCGGCGTGACCCGCATGAACGCGGCCGCCGCGTCATTGCCGGGCGAACATGACACGTTGAAAGCCACTTTTCACAACTCCTTTGCTTGACGATGGACTGTGTAAATCTTGATAGAGATTCACTCAGCCCTCCATTCGATGCACTTCGGTCGCTCTCGTGTACGAAGCCATTCGACGAGAGCAGCGCGTGCATGTGATATCGAAATAACCGCAGACCGGGGGAACAGTCGGCCGGTTTCGCCACTGAAGATCAGATGGACTCTCTCGCTCGGCGGGTTCGGCGTGTACGAGAATGCATTGGATACCTCCGGGTCGTCATGGTCGGCGTAGTGCAGCGCAGCGACTCCCATTGAAGGGTGCACGCTGACTCGCATCTGATTGTTGGGGTATGGACCGTTTTTGGAGGTATAGAATTCAATGTCTCCGACATGAAGGGTGCTTTCCCAGGTCTCATGGTCGAGGTCCAATACCTCGTCGACCAGAGTCAGCGCTTCACGCATTCCACGCGCAACGCGCGCGACATCGCTGGTCAGCGACGCTGTCACTATCACCTCTTCTGGAGTAGACGAGGACATCGGGGAGGCACCTCGAATCCGATATTGCGAGCTGACGGGGTGGTGATGGCGGGCCTGCGCCTGCGTGCTGTAGACGGGCTACGGCCTCGCCTTGCTCCAACGGTGTCGACGTTTGCCACGGTGGTCCACACATGATCCGGAATACTCATATTCCGGTCCGGAATATGAGGAGGTCGGGCGCCGGATATGGGCCCACGCGTTCACTCGTTCGCAGTACCAGCCGCCTCGATGTACGCTGGTCACAGGCGTACGGCAGGACTTGGGAGGGTGTCCCATGGGTACGGGGGCTACGCAGGCCGGGGCTGGTGACGGTCGTCGATGCGACAGTTGCGGAACACTGCTCGCGGCTGACAACAACGCCCACCTGTGCGGCGCGTGCACTCGGGACCTGCGGGACCAGCTCCGAACACCACCTGCGCAGCTCCGGGACGACTTCTTTGACACCGACGAGTTCCACGCTGCTTTCGAAAGCGAAGACATCGGGAAGATATTTAAGGCGTATCGAAATCATCCATACCATCTCAAGAGGTACGGCAAGCCCATCAATCAAGAATTGCTCGCTCGCTGGCTGGGAATCAGCCAAGGGCTTGTGAGCAAGCTTGAAAGTGGCATGAAAAAAGAAGAGTACATTCCAACGTTACGGCAGTACGCCAAGAAGCTTCACTTTCCGCAACGTTTGCTGTGGTTCAAACTCGATCCACGGCAAGAATTGATCATCGTTTCACGTAGCGACGCGGAAGCTCGATCTGCACCCGCCAACTCGGCGATACCCGATTCCTTGAGTTCGACTCCCGACGATGAGTTGATCTCCGTGACCGGTATGGACACCGTTGAGCTGATTCAACGTATGCGGTCCTCATCGATCAACTCTGCGGCAGTCGACGCGCTGAACATTACGGTCGACCAACTGTGCTGCGACTACGCGCATGCTGACGCCCACAGGTTGATTGCAACCAGCAAAGAGTGGCTCAACAGGGCAACCAATCTGCTCAATAATAGACTGACACTACCTCAGCATCGAGACATTCTGCACAATGCGGGAATGCTAGCCCTGCTGGTTGGCTGCCTGGAATACGATCTTGGTCAGTCTGCCCCAGCGGAAGCAACCCGACGTATGGCGTCGAAACTCGGCGAGGAGTCCGGCGTGCCGGGCATCGTTGGCTGGTCGCACGAGATGCTGGCATGGTTTCACTTGACGGCAGGAAATCCTCGCGCCGTTGTTCCGGTCGCTGAGGCAGGGATAATTTCATCGCCGTCTCATTCTGTGGCGGTGCAGCTCTATGGTCAGCAAGCCAAGGCGTACGCGCGCATGGGAATGCGCGAACAGGTGCATGAGGCGCTGGAGCGCGGTAGCGCGCTGCTGGACAAGCTGCCGTATCCGGAGCGGCCCGACAATCACTTCGTGGTCGATCCCGATAAGTGGGACTTTTACGCTATGGACACCTACCGGATCGTCGGCGAGGACGCATTGGCTGAGCGCAACGCCAGAGAAGTGATCCGACGCAGTACGAACGCGGACGGCTTCGTCTCCTCGCCGATGCGTAAGACCGAGGCCGAGTTGACGTTGGCGGTCATAGCGGCCCGCCGTGGCGACATCGATGAGGCGTCGACACTGGGCATAGCTGCGCTGGGGGGCGGGCGCCGTAGCCGCCCCTCCCTCCTGATGGTCGCAAGCGAGCTGGACCACGAGATCCGGAAGGGTGCCGGGGGTGCACGCACGGACTTCAGTGACCTTCTCGCGGACCTCAAGCAGGCCCCCGACGCACAAGCGTAGATCAACATTCCAAGCCAGAATCTGGCGCGAAATGTATTCCTCTTCTGAATATTCCATCGGAGAATAACGCGCTCGACATGCGGATATTCTCTGACGGAATGCCATATTCCAAAATTGTCATAGTCGTATTCTGCTGTTCGCGGCTTACTTGAGGCAGCGGCCCTGCAAACCTGCAGGTCGCAAGCCAAGAGTAAGGACCCAAACAGTCATGAAGAACGCTATTCCTACTCAGGCTCCACGTCTGCTTTCGATCGCGGAAGTTGCGTGGTTGCTGGGTGTCGATAACTCGCGGGTGTGCCGTGCGATCCGGCTTGGTTTGGTGCCGGTGGTGCGTCGTCGGCGTCGGGTGCTGATTCCGGCGCATGTGCTGGCGCATCTGTCGGCCGGTGATCTTCCGGACGGTGAGCGGTGCGCAGAGCCGCCTGCTGGGACTTCCGGGCGGGGTGGTGCCTGATGAATGAGCGCATTCCGGTCGACTCGGAGGAGTACTTCACGCAGGTGGCGGCCGACCTGGACGGGTTGGCGGACGTGCCGGACGGTGCGTTGTTCGAGGTGGTGACCCAGGACGGGGCGTGCATGGTCCTGTTCCGGTTGGAGTTGGAGCCGGAGTGGACCGGGGATGACCTGACGGATCGGGAGCTGGCCGCGCGGGTGTGCGCGGACTGTCCGGTGCGGCGTGAGTGCCTGGAACTGGAGTTGCGGACCTCGGGTGATCGGACGCTTGGGGTGTGGGGTGCGCTGCCCGCTGAGGATGTGCGGGCGCTGTATCCCGTGTGGCGGTCGCGTCGTCGGCGGCTGTGCGGGCGGCTCGGCGACGAACCAGGTGCGGAGCCTGGCACGGGCGGTGGTCAGCGATGACCATGGGCTTGACGGTGGAACAGGTGGCGATTGGTGCCGCGTGCCTGTTCGTGCTGGCGTGGGTGTGGCGTGCGGGTGCGCGCCGCGCCAAGGCTGCGGCGGACGCAGCGCGGTCGGGTGCGCGGTTGCTGTCGTTGACCGGCCGGGTGTTGTTCACGGCCGGGGTGATCGTGGGTGTTCAGTGGCTGGTGCTCACCCACCCGTCGGTGTCCGGGTGGGCGGTGGTCGCGGCGTTGGGGCTGCCCGCACTGTTCGCGTCCTACACGCTCACCCGCGCTCTGACGGTGACCGCTGTGGACCTGCCGCGTAAGCGGGGTGGCCGACGATGAATCAAGATCGTTTCAGGTCGTCGCCGGCGACGATGGACAACCCTTCTGAACTGCGGAAACGTGCACCGCGGAACGGTCCGCGCGACGCTCGGCACGTGCCGCTCACGCGAGGTCAGCGGCTGGCGCAGGACGCGGCGGAAGCGGCGGACGAGCGGGCGTGGCAGACGCACCCGGACGTAGTGGCGTTGCGGATCGAACGGGTCCGGTCCCAGGTGGACCGGTTGTGCTGGGCAGGGATCGTGCTCGGGCTGGCGTTCACGATGACCAACGTTCAGGTGTTCGCCGCGTCCAGTGCTGCGGTGTGGTCGCTGCCGTGGCTGGCTGCATGGGTGCTCGATCCCACGGTGTCGCTGGTGCTGATCGCGGTCCTGCGGGCCGAACAGATCACGTCCCGCTACCAAGTGCGGACGGACCGGTGGGTGCGAGCCGCGAAGTGGTTCGCGCTCGCGGCCACGTACGTGATGAACACCTGGTCGTCCTGGGCAGCCGGGAGCGCGGCCGGGGTGGTGCTCCACTCCGTCCCGCCGCTGCTCGTGTTCGTCGCGGCGGAGGCCGTGACCGACCTCCGCGACAAGCTGACCGACGCCGTGAACGTCGCCGTAAACGCCCGTGTGAACGGGCGCAGCACCAGTCCAGTGCACGCGCCAACGGACACCGGCACGGTTACGGGGGCTGAGACGACCGCAGACGCGTCGTCGGCCGGTGAGGAGTCCGACAGCGGAGGGGCCGTCACCGACGCTGTCAGCGCGCGTCCGGCTGGTCGGCGGCGGGGGACGTTCGGCGAGTACCGGGAGACCGCGCGGCGCGCGTGGCATCCGGGCGTGGTGATCACCCCGGCGTGGGTGCGTGAGGTCACCGGTTGCTCGCGTGGCCTGTCCTCCCGGTTGGCCGCCTCGTTGCGGGCCGACCTGGTGGCTGAGTGGGACCGGGAGAGCCAGCCATGACCAACTCTCCCGAGAACTCCCGGGTGAACGGCGTGAACGGTGCCGTGAACGGGTCAGACGTGAACGGCCGTGTGAACGATGCGGGCACCAGCTTGGAACGGAAGGTGTTCGACGCGGAGGTCATCGGCGACGCTTCCACCTACGGCCGGGCAGGTGCCGGTCCTGGTGTGGACGGTCCGGTGTGGTCGGTGCTCTGGTCGGTGGCGCGTGTCGCTGGTCGGGCCTGCTGGGCGCGCGTGCGCGGGCTGGCAGGCCGGATGTGGCGGTCGGACCGGATGCGGCGGGCACGGTCGGTGACGGCCTACCGGGTGCGGAAGGCTCCGGCCGACCTGTTGCGGCTGGTGTGGTTCGTGGTTCGCGGGCATTGGCGATGGCTGGTCAAGGCGTGGTGCTGGGCCACCTACGCCGATCTGCGGACCGATGTCCGCGCGGCGCGACTGGCTGGTGACGGGGACGCGCGGCGCACCGCACAGGAACTGATCCGCGCGGACGCGAAAGCACGGTGGGCGCGTGTCGGGATCGTGCTACGGCGTGCCGTGATCGCTGTGCGGGTGGCTGGGCCGGTAGCCGTGGCGCTGTGGCTGGTCGACGCGTTCCTAGACCGGGCGGACATGTGGCCGTGGCTGGCCGGGACCTACTCGGCTATTGGCGGGGTGTGGACGGTGCTGACTACCGCCGTTCCCGTGCTGTTGGTGTGCCTGCCGGTGGTGTGGGCGGTCGCGGCGGCGTTCGAGGGCCGCGACCGCGATCCCGGCGCGGGCTGGCTGATTCAGCCAGACCGGGACGACGCGGATTCATGGGTGGACGAACGGATGATCTCCCGCGCGCTCGCACACCTCGGTATCTCGCCGCTGAACAAGTTCTTCAAAGACGGCGGCGAACTGGTCTACACGGTACCGGCCAGAAAGGACGGAGATGGCACGTTTGCTCAGGTCAGACTGCCGTTAGGGGTCACCGCGGACATGGTTGCCGGGCAGCGTCCGAAGCTGGCCGCGAACCTCAGGCGGTCCGCTCTGGAGACCTGGCCGACCCAAGGCGAGGAAGCCGGGATCTTGGATCTGTGGGTGGCCGACAAGGGCACCTTGTCCGGTGGCGCTGGACCGTGGCCGCTGCTCGACGAGACCGGGCCGGACGGCGGCCGGGTGGACGTGTTCGGTGGCGTCCCGTTCGGACTGTCCCAACGCGGCCTCGTGATCAACGCCCCGTTGATCGGCGCATCCTGGCTGATCGGCGGACGGCCGGGACAGGGCAAGACGTCCGCTCTGCGCACGCTGATGTTGGGTGCCGCGCTGGACCCGACAGCGGAGCTGTGGGTGTTCGTGCTCGGCGAGTCCCCCGACTTCGAGCCGTTCGCGCCACGGCTGACCCGCTACCGCATGGGCATGGACGACGCGGTAGCCGAGGCCGCCTGTCAGGCGTTGGCCGACCTCGCCGACGAGATGGAACGGCGCGGGAAGACTCTTGGCGCACAAACAGGGCAGCCACCCAAGGTGTCCCGCAGGCTGGCCGACCAACGCGGCCTTGGCCTACACCCGCTCGTGATCGGGATCGACGAGTGCCACGAACTGTTCCAACACCCCAAGTTCGGCAAGCGCGCCGCAGAGCTGGCCGTGCGTCTGGTTAAGCGAGGCCGTAAGTACGGCATCGTTCCGTTGTTCGCCACCCAGTCGCCCACGAAGGACAGCATTCCTCGGGAACTGACCCGCAACGTCGTGTGTGGCGTCGCGTTCTCCGTCGCCGACCACATCGCCAACGACGGACTGTTGGGATCGGGCCGCTACGCCGCTGGCATCCGCGCCACCGAACTACGCACCCACACCGACCGGGGAACCTGCGTAGCGGTCGGCGTCAACGCCGAGACGTTCGAACTGATCCGCACCTACTACGTGCCCTTCGAGGACGGGGCCGACGAGGTGACTCCCGTCATCGCGCGCGCCATGGCACTGATCGAGGAAGACGGCCGCGCGCTGCCCGCACCACCACGGGCCGAACTGGAACCAGCGCCGAACGCCGGACCGGATCACCTGACCGACATCGCGGCGGCCATGCAGGGAGAGCGCCGCGTCCGCACCCAAGTGGTTCTCGGCAGGCTCGCGGCGCAACACCCGACCTACGAAGAGTGGACCCTGACCGACCTGCGAGACGCACTCGCCGACATCGGGATCACGCCACAGAAGTCCGACGGCCGCATGGTCATCCGCGCCGAAGACATCACGGCCGCGCTCGACCACCGCACCACCGACCGCATCAGGGAGGAGCCAGGGAGTCAGGGAGTTCTCCCTACCTCCTCCCTCACCCCACCTCCCCGTCCTGACCAGCCCAAACGCACGTCAGGGAGGGCAGGGAGCACATCACGCGCAACACCTAAAACCTCCCGAAAACAGCGTCCCGGAA
Organism: Actinophytocola algeriensis; assembly: GCF_014203735.1. Classification (GTDB taxonomy): domain Bacteria; phylum Actinomycetota; class Actinomycetes; order Mycobacteriales; family Pseudonocardiaceae; genus Actinophytocola; species Actinophytocola algeriensis. Next base: position 188,336 of record NZ_JACHJQ010000008.1, read on the forward strand.
CCGAGCATCGGGCCTCCCTTCCTGACGTGGACGGGGGTGACGACCACGGTCACTGACCCACAATCCAGCGCACTCAACGCGACACAGAAACCAGGAAGCGATGATGATCAGGAAGCACGGGACGCGGGTATCGATCCGGAGTCGTACCGATACTGGAAACGGGCGGTCTCCGCCCAACCGCCGATGACCCCGGAGGAGATCGCCGCCGTGGGAGCCGTGCTGCGCCGCATCGACGCACGGCGTGCCCGACGCGGCCAGCGGTGAACCTCCGGCCAACGCGAACGGCGCACCTCTCGGATGCCGAGAGGTGCGCCGTTCGCTGTGTTCTGGGGACGGTGAGCGACCGGTCTCAGGTGAGATCACCGAACGTCACGGTGGTCCCGTCGGGGTAGACCAGACGCAGGCGGTTCCGGTCGAACACGCGCGGGCCGGGGCGTTTGACGTACCTGTCCAGGTACAGCGTGGAGCCGCCCAGTGCTTTGGTGAGCATGGACCGGCGTTCGGAGTTGTCGGCAGCGTCCCACTGGGCAGCAATCGCGGCAGCCGGTTGCGCCTTGGTCGGGCCCTCCGGTGAGCCCTCGGACAGCGCTTCCCGTTCGGTGTAAAGCCGGTCCAGAGCCTCAACGATGGGTTTGTTGGCCTTGTCGAACGCGGCCATGGTCTTGAACTCCCGACGCCCCAACCGCTCGGACACCGCTTCCTGGAGCTGTTCGTACTCGGCGATATCGGCGTTGATCGCCGACAACCGGTCCGCGACCTGCGCGCGTGCCGCCTCCACCGCTGCCGCGTACCGGTCATCCGACAGCCGCAGGATCACGTAGGTCCGTAGTTCCTGGTCCACAGAGCGGAGGTCGGCGTTGACCTTGCCGCATCCCCGGCGTTCCTTCTCGCACGTGTAGTACTTCTTCCGCACCGGAGTGTTCGCCGACTGCGCGAACCGCTTCTTCACACTGATCGATGCCTGCTGTGCTGCCGTCTCCAGGCTCGCGCGGATCGCGGTGTCATCGATTGTGGTGTCGGGCTGGTCCCATGAGGTGACCGTGCGCACCGTGGTGCCCAGATGCTCCGCGAACGCGGCGTCGGTCATCTCCAATGCGGCTTGAAGTGGGCGGGCAAGCTGCGGCGTCCACGTGAGGTCGCGGTAGAAGCCGTCACCGTTGCGGGCCGTGAGCCTCGCGCCGCAACCGGGCTCACCGCACCGGATGATCCCGGTGCCGACATACCCGGGACCGACCTCGCCCGCTACCCGTCCTTTGCGGCGGGCGGCGTACTTGGAGCGCAACAGGTCGAACTTGCGCGGGTCCACGATCGGCTCTCCCGGCATCGTCGCGACCAGTTCCCCGTCTGACTCGACCAGCCCGGCGTTCGTCGGACGGGACAGCACGGACTTGACCGTCAGCCGCACCCACCTACGGCCCTCAGCCGTGAACAAGCCCTGGTCGTTCCACTCCCGAGCGATGACCGCTTCGGAGATGCCGGACAACGCCGCGTCTGTCGCCTCAGCCAGCGCACGACGTTCCCGCGCCACCAGCGCGTCCGGCACCATCGGACGGTCGTCATCGGTCTCGCCCTCGCCGGGCGTCCACGTCAGGTCCCGCCCAGGCCACCCGAACCGGCGCGGTCCGCCGATGTGCCCCATGCCGTTCTCCCGGAACGTGCGGAACCGACGCTTGATCCGCCGCGACGTGTCGTCCGAGGACCGCGCCGCGTGCGCGACCTCAATCCGCAGGATGAACCGGTCATCCGGGTCCGCCAGATCACGCGAACCGTGAGCACTGACGACAACAAAGCCCTTGTCCGCGAGATCGATCAACTTTTCCAGGTCGCGCGGCTGCCGGAACAGGCGGTCGGTGTGCCAGACCACGATCCCATCCGACGCACCCGACGCCACCCGCTCCAGCAGCTTCGCCCAGCCGGGACGACGCACGTTCTTCTTCCACGCCGACAGACCGTCGTCCAACTCCTGGCCCAGCGTGCCGCCCAACCGCTCGATCACCCTCCGGTTGTCCGCCCACTGCGTCTCGATCTTCTCGAACTCACCCGTGTTCGGGTTCTTCGACAACCGCGCATACGAGTCGAACACCGGCACACTAGTGGCCTGACCTGCGCTAACGTTCTTCCGTGTCCCCATGTACCGACTGTATGTCGACAAATGGGAGTTCGCCTAGCGGCGGGCACCGACAGTTCCGGGCGGCCGAGGCCGGGTTGTCCACAAGGGGTTGGTGGTGGGGCGGCCTGCCCGCGTTGTTCGGTGACGTTGTTCGGTGACGTTGTTCGGTGACGGCGGGCAGCCGCAGCCGGGAACGCACCTCACTCGATCGGATGTCGAGTGACATCACATCGAAGGTCGAGGTCGACCTTCGATGTGATGTTGAGAGTCCCGGTCGCGGCTGAGATCGACACCGGAGGACGACCCCACCTGCCGAACCGTCGACCGTCAGGCGCCCGGTAGGAGTGTGTCGAACGGGACCGGGGCGTACGGGTCCCTCGGCGGTGGGTCACCCCGCCGGGTCATGCGTGTCGCCAGTTCTTCTGCTGCCCTCGTGACGCGGTCGGCCAGCCGGGACGGAGCCACCGCACCTCCCCAGTCCTCGGGGGACGCGAACACCGTGGTCGGGACGACCTCCGCGTGCAGGTACGCGAACAGGGGACGCACCGCGTGGTCCAGCACCAGGGAGTGGCGGGCCGTGCCGCCCGTCGCCGCGGCCAGGACCGGTGTGCCGCGCAGCGCGTCCTGCTCCAGTACGTCGAAGAACGCCTTGAACAACGCGCTGTACGATGCGCTCACCGTCGGGGTCACCGCGATCAGGCCCGCGGCTCCCGCCACCGCGTCGATGGCTGGGGCCAGTGTGTCCGACGGGTAGCCGCTGACCATGTGGTTCACCAGGTCGTGTGCGTGGTCGCGGACCTCGATCACCTCCACGGTCGCCGTGCCGAGAGCGGCGACCGTCGCCTCGGTCAGGCGGTCGGCCAGCAGCCGGGTGGACGACGGGCGCCGCAGGCCCGCCGTCACCACCGCCAGCCTCATGGCCGCACCGCCGGATGGACCGGCGCGTCCGGGACGCCGGGGGCTCGCCGTGACTCGAACTCCTTGCGCAGCACCGGCACCACCTCCTCGCCGAGGAAGTCGATCTGGTCGAGCACCGCCTCGGGTGGCAGGCCCATACCGTCCACGTTGAACAGCTGGCGCTGGTAGTCGCCGAAGTCCTCGTGGAAGCGCATCGTCCGGTCGAGCACCTCCTGCGGGCTGCCCACCGACAGCGGCGTCGTCCGCATCGTCTCCGCCAGGGACGGGCCACCACCGTAGATCGGCGACCGGCGGAAGTACGGTTCGAACTCCCGCTTCGCGTCCTGCGAGTTGCGGCGCATGTACACCTGCCCGCCGAGGCCCACGATCGCGTGCGCCGCCGGGCCGTGACCGTGGTGCTCGAAGCGAGCGCGGTACAGGTCGATCAGGCGCCTGGTGTGGTCCACCGGCCAGAAGATGTTGTTCGCGAAGAACCCGTCGCCGTAGTAGGCGGCCTGCTCCGCGATCTCCGGGCTGCGGATCGCACCGTGCCACACGAACGGCGGCACCCCGTCCAGCGGCCGCGGCGTGGACGTGAAGCCCTGCAGCGGCGTGCGGAACCGGCCCTCCCAGTCGACGACGTCCTCGCGCCACAACCGGCGCAGCAGCGCGTAGTTCTCCACCGCCAGCGGGATCCCGTCCCGGATGTCCTTGCCGAACCACGGGTACACCGGGCCGGTGTTGCCCCTGCCCATCATCAGGTCCACCCGGCCCTCGGCCAGGTGCTGGAGCATCGCGTAGTCCTCGGCGATCTTCACCGGGTCGTTCGTGGTGATCAACGTGGTCGACGTGGACAGGACGATGCGGTGCGTCCGAGCGGCGACGAAACCGAGCAGGGTGGTCGGCGAGGACGGCACGAACGGCGGGTTGTGGTGCTCGCCGGTCGCGAACACGTCCAGCCCGGCCTCCTCCGCCCGCACCGCCGTCTCGACCATCCGTGTCAGGCGCTCGTGCTCGGTGGGCGCCCGCCCCGTCGCCGGGTCGGGCGCGATGTCCCCCACCGAGAAGATGCCGAACTGTGTGCCGGGCATCGTCAGAACGTGAACTGGTCGCGGTGCGCGGCCAGCCAGGTCGCGAAGTCCTGCAGCCGCGGGTTGAGGGTGCGGACGAACTCCGGGTCGCGCGCACCGGCGAAGAACGCCTCGTGCTCGGCGTAGTAGAAGAACATGTTCGCCAGGTCGTCGGCACCGTCGGCCCCGGAAGCACGCAGCGCGTCGACGTCGAACGCCTGGTAGACGACCTCCTCGCCGAACTCCTTGCCGAACCGCTCCGCGTACTCGGCGCCGGTCAGGTTCTCGCCCGCGATGCTGATCGTCGCGCCCGCCAGCTCCGTGCCGCGCTGGAAGATCGCGTACGCGGTGCGTCCGATGTCGTCCACGGCGATGCCCGACAGCTTGCGGTCCCGCATCGGCAGCGCGAGCACCAGCCTGCCGTCCTCGCCACGCTTCGGCGAGAAGTACTCCAGGAACGACTCGAAGTAGAACGTCGTGGACAGGAACGTCGTCGGGACCCCCGCCTCGGTGAAGAACCGGTCCGCCTCGGCCTTGCTGTCGAAGTGCGGCACCTTGTACGTGCCCTGCAGCGTCGGCACCCGCTCGTCGTCACCCAGGTGGTCGCGGGTGTCCGGCAGCGTCGACCACACCACGTGCGCGAGACCCGCCGCCTTCGCCGCGTTCGCCATGTTGCGGGCCTGCGCCTGCTCGCGGGCGGTGTCGTTGTACTCCCAGAACGCGGTCACGAAGTACGCGCCGTACGCGCCGTCGAGTGCCGCGCGCACGCTGGCCTCGTCGTCGAGGTCAGCGGCCACGACCTCCGCGCCGCGGGCCGCGAGGGCCTGCGCCGCGGCCGAGCCGGGGTCGCGGGTCAGCGCCCGGACGGCGAAACCGCCGTCCGGGTCGTCGAGGATGGCGCGCGCGACGCCGCCACCCTGCTGTCCGGTCGCGCCGACCACCGCGATGATCTTCTTGTCGCTCATCGGGACTCCTTGCTTGTCGGGATGTCTGGTCCCGATACAAGTCCCGCGACATTGGCGTCTCGTGCACGTCCGGTGCACGTGCCGTCAACACGGGCCTACTCGCGCGCCGCGCCGACCTTCCAGTAGCCGGAGAACATGATCCGGCGGCGGTCCACGCCCCGTTCCCTGACCAGGTGGCGGCGCAGCCCGGTGGCGATCGCGGACTCACCGCACAGCCACGCGTATCCCAGGTCAGCCGTATCGGCGTCGGCGATCGCGGGCAGCAGCCGCGACCCGGGCGCCTCGTCGCCGCGGACCAGCCACGTCACCTGGCGGTCGCAGTCGATCGGCAGCCGGTAGCCGTCGTCCGGGACCTCGACGAACGCGTGGATGTCCGTGTCCTGGTGCGCCTCGAGGATCGCCGACAGCGCGGGCAGCGCGGTCTCGTCGGCGGCCACCAGCCGAGGGCCGGCCTGCGCCGGCTGGTAGGTGGCGTTGCCCGCCCGGAACCCCACCACCTGACCGGGCTCGGCCCGCGACGCCCACCGCGTGCCGGGCCCGGCGTCGCCGTGGAGGATGAAGTCGACGTCGATCTCCGCGTCGGCGGCGCGCAGCTTGCGGATCGTGTACCAGCGCAGGTCCGGCCGCTGGTCCTCCGGCATTCTCCGGATGGCCTGCCGCACGTTGATGCGGTCCTCGCTCGGCATGGTGACCGCGGCCGCGCCCGCCGGTGGCATGAGCAGCCCGAAGTACTCGTCCGCGCCGGTGAGCGTGTGGCCCGCGAACTCGTCCGCCCGGAACGTGATCCGCCGGACGTACGGTGCCAGGTCGACCGTATTGACGACGGTCATCGTGAACTGGTCGTACACCGCGCGCTGCGCGGGCGCGGCCATCACCAGCGACACGGCCTTGTCGAGCACCTTCATCTGCAGCCGCTCGAGCGTGGAGTAGTTAGGCATGCCTAACCTTAGCCGAAGCGGGCGAGAAGTCCATCCACCACGATCTCCAGCCCCAGCACCGCGAGACCCGGACGGGCGGGCGGAATCGGCAGGTCCGCGGCCGCCGCGGTGCGGTTGGCGAACGTCTCGCCGTCGAACTTCTCGAACCGGCCGAGCACCGCGCCGTACAGGTGCTCCCACACGATCCGCGACACGTCCGGGACGTCCGCCTCCGGCACACCCGCGGCGTGGAACGCGTCGAGCAGCCGCCGCACCACCGGCATCACCCTCGGCCCAGCCAGCCCGTCCAACGTGATCGCGAGGACCGACCACGGATCCGCCGCCAGCACCTCGTACGCGGCGGACACCAGCCCGAGGATCTCGGCCCTCGGGTCGTCGACCTTGTCCGGCACCACCATGTCCGCCGCGACCGCGTCCAGCATCGCGACCACCACGCCGTCACGGTCCCCGGCCACCTGCCGCACGGCCGTCATCGACGTGCCCAGCTCCTCGGCCACCGACCCGACGGACACCGCGTGCAGCCCGGCGCGGCGCGCCACGGTCCGCCCCGCCGCGGCGATCGCGTCCCGGTTCGGCGCGGTCGCCGCGGCGGGGCGGACCGTCACCGGCCGGCCGTACGACACCGTGGGCACCGGCTGGCCCATCCTGGCCGCGAACCCGTCGAGCATGATCGCGACCTTGTCGTCGAGCCAGCCGCGCCGCTCGAACCGAGACGCGTCCGGCCCCTCGTACAGCTCGCGCAGGCTGCGTCTGCCGCGCGGGGTGTCGAACACCCGGCCCATCCGGCGCACCCCGATCTCCGCCGCGATCGTCACGTCCGCCGCGAAGTCGACGGCGATCACGGCGTCCCGCGCGGACAACCCCGCCTCCACCAGCCCGACGACGCACTGGTCCGCGATCCCCAGCGCCTTGCCCGGCATGCACGGCACCTGGAGGACCGTCTCCGCCATCCCCGGGTGCCGTTCCAGGAACCGCCAGACCGCGTCCACGAACGACGTCACGAGCTCCCGCCAGCCCATGTCCGAGGAATCCGGCCAGTCGAACTCGCGCAACGCCAGGTCGAAGGCCGCGAGCAGCAGGTCGTCACGGTCGTGGACGTACCGGTACAGCGTCGAGTGGCTGACGCCCAGCCGTCGCGCGACCACCGGCATCGACAGGTGCGGCAGACCCTCGGCCAACGCGGCCCTCGCCACGTCGTCCCTGGTCAGCGACGGTGGCCTGCCGGGGCGGCGAACGGCCCGGGACTCCGTGTTCACCGAAGTACAGTACCTACTCCACCGCCACCCCGTACCCCGCCGGCGGCGGCACCGCCTGCTCCGCGGCCCGGCTCACGTGCTCCCATTCCGCCCACGTCGCGAGCTTGCGGTTCGTCGTGTCGACGGCCAGGTCGTAGACCATGTCGCCGAGCAGCAGCCGCAACGGCGGGTCGTCGCTGCGGACCAGTTCCAGCACCCCGCGCGCGGCCAGCTCCGGCATGCTGTCCTTCGACCCCGCCGAGAACTGCTTCTCCAGCTCGGCCCGCAGGTCCGCGTAGTCCGGGTGCGGAGTGGTGGCGCGCAGACCCGACAGGTACAGGTCCGTCCAGTACCCGCCCGGTTCGACGATCGTCGTCTTCACCCCGAACCCCGCCGCCTCCGCCGCCAGCGCCTCGCTCATGCCCTCCAGCGCGAACTTGCTCGCGCTGTACAGGCCGGTGAGCGGGAAGCCGCCCAGCGCGCCGATGCTCGAGATCTGCACCAGGTGACCGCCACCCTGCCCCCGCAGGTGCGGCAGGACCGCCTGCGTGACCCACAGCGGGCCGAAGAAGTTCACGTCCAGCTGGGCGCGCGCCTCCTCCTCGGTGAACTCCTCCACCATGCCCATCGCCAGGTAGCCGGCGTTGTTCACGACCACGTCCAGCCGCCCGAAGTGCGCGACCGCGCGATCGACCGCCGCGTGCACGGCGTCCCGGTCGGTGACGTCCAGCCGGAACGCCAGGACGCGGTCGTCCTCCCTCGGTTCGATCGTGCGGGACACCGCGACCACCCGGTCCCCCTCGGCCAGAGCCGCCTCGGTGAAGGCCTGCCCCAGGCCGCGGCTGGCGCCGGTGATGAACCACGTACGCATGTGTCTCCCCTGTGCCTAGCGAGACGGTCCGTCTCGTCTCGTCTGAGGTAGGGTGACACGTGTGCCGACCGACCGCAAGGCCCCCGACACCGCCCGCCGCAGCCAGCCCACCCGGCAGGCCATCCTCACCGCCGCGCTGGACCTGGCTGCCGAAGTCGGGTACCGGCGCCTGTCCATCGAGGCCATCGCCGCACGCGCGGGAGCGGGCAAACAGACGATCTACCGGTGGTGGCCGTCCAAGGGCGCCGTCCTGTTCGACGCGCTGCTCGCGCTGTCGGAGAACCCCGAGGGCTCCGACGGGGACGTCGAACTGCCGGACACCGGCGACCTGGCCGCCGACCTCAAGCTCGTGCTCGCCGCGACCGTCGACGAGCTGAACAACCCCCGCTACAGCGAGCCGATGCGGGCGCTCACCGTCGAGATCCTGGAGAACGCCGAGCTGGCCGCCACCTACCGGGAACGGCTCGACCAGCCGATGCGCGAGATGAAGAAGCGGCGGCTGCGCAAGGCCCAGGACGCCGGGCAGCTCGACCCCGATGCGGACCTCGACGTCGCCGTCGACCTGATCTGGGGCCCCGTCCAGAACCGGTGGCTGTTCCGGGAGGGGCCCCTCACGGCCGCGTTCACCGACGCGCTCGTCGACACCGCGCTGCGCGGACTGGCTCAGGCGTCGCGGCGGCGCACCGACACGTAGGCACCCGCGAGCGCGGCCGCCACCCACGCCACCATGATCAGGAACGCGCCACCGGGGCCGAAGTCGCTGTGGCCCAGGATCGTCCTGCCCGGTTCGCCGATGTGCATCATCACCGCGCCGGCCTGATCGGGCAGGTACTGGGTCACCGGCCGGATCGCGGGCAGGCTCGCCAGGCCCTGCGAGTTCAGGAACAGCACCGGGATCATGATCCCCAGGGACAGCGCCGTGCTGCGCAGCACCGTCGCGACGCCCATCACGAACACGCACATCATCGTCAGGTACGCGCACGCACCCAGCACCGCCCGCAACACGCCGGGCTCGGCCAGCGTGGTGCCGTGCTCGCCGAGCCCCCACTGCGTGGCGAGGAACGCGCCGAACGAGACCACCACCGCCAGGACACCGGCGATCCCGGCCGCGGTCAGGGCCTTCGCCGCCAGGAACACACCCCGGCGCGGCACCGCGGCGAGCGAGGCGCGGATCGTGCCCGTCGTGTACTCGGTGCTGACCAGCAGGACCCCGAACACCACCAACGCGATCTGGCCGATCAGCAACGGGTAGAACGCGAGCTGCGCCGACGAACCCACCATGCGGTCGTACGAGTCCGCCATCTGCAGGCCCAGCAGCACCGCGATCCCCACGCACAGCACCGTGGCGACCGCGAGGCTCCACCACGTCGAACGCACGGTCCGCGCCTTGGTCCACTCCGCCCGCACCACCGAGAAGAACACGGTCACATCCCCTCCCGGAACTCGACGGCGGCCGCGGTCATCCGCACGAACGCCTCTTCGAGCGAGGCCTGCCGCAACCCGATCTCGTGCACCACCAGGCCGTGCGCCGCGACCAGCTCACTCGCCCGCCGCGCGTCCACGCCGTGCGCGGCCAGCGCACCGCCCTCCGCGCCGTCCTCCAGGTCGGTCACCTGTATTCCTTCCGCCGCGAAGACGCTCCGCAGCCGGGCCGGGTCCGGGGTGGTGATCCGGACGAACGAGCGGGAGTTGTCGGCGATGAACCGCTCGACCGTGGTGTCCGCGAGCAGCCGGCCACGGCCGATCACCACCAGGTGCTCCGCGGTCAGCGCCATCTCGCTCATCAGGTGGCTCGACACGAACACCGTGCGGCCCTGTCCGGCGAGGTCCTTGAGCAGCGTGCGCAACCAGACGATGCCCTCCGGGTCGAGCCCGTTCACCGGTTCGTCGAACAGCAGCACGCCGGGGTCGCCGAGCAGCGCGGCGGCGATGCCGAGGCGCTGGTTCATGCCGAGCGAGAAACCCTTGACCCGCTTGCGTTTCACCGCGGTCAGGCCGACCTGCTCCAGCACCTCGCCGACCCGGGACACCGGGATCCGGTTCGTCTGGGCCAGCCACAGCAGGTGGTGGTAGGCGCTTCTGCCGCCGTGCACGGCCCGCGCCTCCAGCAACGCGCCCACCCGGCGCAGCGGGTCGGTCAGCTCCGCGTACGGGCGGCCGTCGACCAGCACGCGGCCCGCCGACGGCCGGTCAAGGCCCAGCACCATCCGCATCGTCGTCGACTTGCCCGCACCGTTCGGGCCGAGGAAACCGGTCACCCGACCCGGTTCCACCGTGAACGACAGGCCGTCGACCGCGAGGGTCCGCCCGTACCGCTTGGTGAGTCCTTCCACTTCGATCACACCGGCACGCTAGAAGTGGCGGACCCCTCGCCGCTGTCGGCGAAAGTCGCGCGCACCGACGACGAAAGTCGACCCGTAACCTGCTGCCATGGGCCGATACCTCGCCGTGGGCGCCGTGCTCACCGCCGACGCCGCGGTGCTCACTGCCGTCCAGCACGGCAACCAGGGGATCTTCGGGTTGCTCGTCGTCGCCGCGTACGCGCTGACCGGGTGGACCGCCTACCTCGCCGGGCTGACCCTGACCTCCCGCGCAGACACCGCGACGGTCGCGGGGACCGCGCTGGCCGCGGGCGCACTGCAGGTGGTGCTCGTCCCCGCCGCCACACCCCAGCACGTGTCCGGGTTCGTCGTGTTCTTCCTGCTGCCGCTGCTCGTCGGCCGCTACCTCGCGCAGCACCGCACGCTGGTCCGCACCCTCGACGCCCACAACCGGCAGCTGCGCACCGAACAGGCGCTGCTCGCCGAGCGGGAACAGCTCCGCGAGCGGCTGCGCATCGCCCGCGACATGCACGACTCGCTCGGCAGGCGGCTTGGCCTCGTGTCGGTGCAGGCCGCCGCGCTCGAGGTCGGTGACCTGCCACCGGAGCAGAAAGCGGCCGTGCACGCACTCGCGGGCAGCGCGCGGGACGCCGTGTCCGAGCTGTACCAGCTGATCGGGTCGCTACGCGGCGCGGCAGACGAGACCCCCGGCGCCGACGCGGTGCCCGCGCTGGTCGCCGAGTTCCGCGCCGCCGGTGTCGAGGTCGCCGTGACGGGCGTGTGCGGTCCGCTGCCGGAGTCCGCGTCCCGCGCGGTGTACCGGGTCGTGGAGGAAGGGCTCACCAACGCCGCCAAACACGCACCGGGCCACCCTGTCGCGATACACCTGACCCGCGAAACCGACGCCCTCGTCGTGACCGTGTCCAACCCGCACACCGGGCACGCCGAGCCGGGCGGCGGGTTCGGGCTCGCCGGACTGGCCGAACGCGTCGCCGCAGCGGGCGGATTCCTCGACCACCGCGCCGACCCTGGCAGCTTCCGGCTCGTCGCCATGCTGCCCACCACGGCGTTCGAACCCCGGCCGGGAGCAGGACGGACCCGCGTGACGCTCGTCGGCGTCGGAACCGCCGTGCTGCTGTTCCTCCTGCTGCCCGCGAGCCTGATGACGGGGGTGAGCTAGGTGGTGCGCGTCCTGGTCGCCGACGACGAACGACTCATCACCGCCGGCATCCGCACCGTCCTCGAGTCAGGCGAGGGCATCGAGGTCGTCGCGACCGCCGCCGACGGCAGTGCCGCGGTCCGCGAGGCCGTGCGGCACCGGCCGGACGTGGCGCTGCTCGACATCACCATGCCGGTGCTCGACGGCCTCGGCGCGCTCACCGAGCTGCGCAGACAGGCGCCGTCGGTGCGGGCGGTGATGCTCACGTCCTTCGGCACCGAGCCCAACGTGCTGCGGGCACTGCGCGACGGCGCGGCCGGCTTCGTGCTCAAGCACTGCGCACCCGACGAGCTGATCCGCGCGGTCCGGGCAGCACACGACGGCGACGCCTACCTCTCCCCCGAGGTCACCAGGATGGTGCTCGGCATGGTCACCCCCGCCGCGGGCCGCCGCGCCGAGGCCACCACCCGGCTCACCGCACTCAGCCCACGCGAGATCGAAATCGCCGAACTGGTCGCCGAAGGCCTGTCCAACGCCGAGATCGGCCGCCGCGTCCACATGAGCGAACCCACCATCAAGACCTACATGAGCCGGGTACTCACCAAGCTCGGCTGCACCAACCGGGTCGAGGTCGCACTGCTGGTCCGCGACGCCCGTTAACACTCAACGTTACGAAGGACCCCTTCGTAACGTCCGGTGCGATGAAGGACCCCTTCGTTGCGCTCACCGTGATGAAGGACCCCTTCGTAACGCGCGGTGTGATGAAGGGGCCCTTCATGCCATCGGGCCACGTCCTGAAAGTGCCTTTCAGGGCACGAAGGCCAACCGAGCACGGGCGGAAGCCCGCGCAAAGGGGCTCCCTGCCATCCCGTCGACCTGGCGAAGCCCGATCACACCGGATCAAGGGGGCACAACCAACAAAACCGGCACCAAAACTCGGAACCGCCCCCTTGAGCCGGTGTGATAGCCCGGAGGGAGGTCGACGGGATGGCAGGCAGACCCGCACCCAACGCAACCAAACAACCCCAAGCCATCCCAGAGACCTGCCCCTCCGGCGAGGAGCCCCCGGAGGGCACACCCAACCGTCGCCCGCAGCACGGCACCGGTCAGTACTCCAGGTCCGGATCGGCGACCGCCAGCTCACGCCACGACTCCTCGGTGCCCCGGCCGACCCGCAGCAGCACCAGATCGCCCGTCGCGACCGTGCCCGTCCGCAGCTCACGCCACAGCATCGGCCACACGTCCGACGCGACCGCACCGCAGAACACGTGCTGCACGCGCGCCAGCACCGGCAACGGCGGCGACCCCGCGCCTTCGCAAGTCACCCGTACCGGAACGGCGTCGCGGTGGCGGCGGGGCGTGGGCACCGCGGGCACGGCAAGGGTTCCGCTGTCGTCCATGACGCTCCTGTCAGGCCCCTACCCACGTGTTCGCCACCAGTTCGGCGACGAACAACGCGCGGACCGGATGGTCGGCGAGGTCATCCTGCGGGCCGAACAGCTTCGCGACCTGCCAGTCCAGCCGGGTCAGCCGGTGGTGCACGTCGACGACGGCCCTACGCGACGGGTACCGCGCGGCGACCTCCAGGTACCCGCGCCGCGACGTGAGCGCCGCGACCACGTCGGCGATCGCGGCGAGCGTGAGCCGGTGGTGGAGCAGCGGCCGGCCGCTGGTGAGCGACCAAGAGCCGGTGGGAACCTCGCCGGCCACGACCCCGTACGCGGTCGTGGCGCCATGCCGGCCCGGTTCGCACAGCCCTCGCCCCAGCGCCTGGTCGAGCAGCTTCCGCGCCAGCCCGATCCGCACCGCGGCCAGCCGCAGCCCGACCACCTCCGGACGATCCCCCGCGTGCCGCAGCCGCGCCAGCCCCGCGGGCAGCCGCACATCGAGGATCGCCACCCCTTCGGAGGTGGCCATGCGGTGCTCGAGCACGCTCGCGCCCTCGAGCACTCGTTGCGTGGGGACCGCCGCCCATCCCGCGTGCGCGACGGCCATCAGATCGGCGTCGTCCAGGTCGGCGAGCACCCGCGTGAGGCCCACTGACAGGCCGGACGTGTACCCCACCGACTCGAAGTCGGCGACGTCCAACCACCCGAACACACCGGTCAACGCGAACGTCCTTTCGAAGAGTCGTAGCGGTGGCGGCACGGCTGCCGTGAGGGGGCCGGCCGGAGCCGCACCGCCACCACGCAAGAGGCCGTCCTGCCGGCGCTCCCGACATGACGAAACCCGATCAAGGGCGACCGGGCCAGGCACTTCCACCGGCACAAGTCCCGGCACAAGATGCGGAGCGTCCCGGCGGGCACACACCGCGTGAGTACGTGTGCTGCCAGCAGAAATGTAGGTAGCGACTACCCATGCGCGAGACCGGGTGGGTAGGCGACGGTGAGGTGGTCCACCAGTCCCACCGCCATTCCACCGCCACGTGAGGAGGTCCCGGCATGGCAGCGCGACCCGCGTTCGGTGCCGTCCTGCGGACCTACCGCAGGGGCGCCGGGCTCACCCAGGAGGAGCTCGCCGACCGGGCGGGGCTGTCGGTCCGCGCCATCCGCAACCTCGAGATCGGCCGCACCGAACGGCCCCAGCGACAGACGGTCACGCTGCTCGGCCGCGCGCTGCGGCTCAGCGACACCGACCAGGCGGCCCTGCTCGCCGCGGCAGGGCGCGGCGAGCCAGCGCCACCGGCGCACGGGCGGTGTGAGCTGCCGCCCGACGTGCCGGACCTGTGTGGCCGGGACCAGCCGGTCGCCGCGCTCACCCGCGCGCTGACCACGCCCGGCACGAGGGCCGCGCTGGTCAGCGGCGGCCCTGGCGTTGGCCGCACCGCGGTGGTGGTGCACGTGGCACACCTCGTCCGCGACCGGTTCCCCGACGGCCAGCTCTACGCCGACCTCGACCAGCCCGACCGCACCCCCCTGTCCGTCGACGCCGTGCTCGCCCGGCTGCTGCGGTCCCTCGACGTCACCGACCCGCCCGCGACCAGGGACGAACGGGCCGCGCGGGTGCGGGCGGAGCTCGCTGCCCGGCGGGTGCTGCTGGTGCTCGAGAACGTGGCGCACGAGGGACAGGTGCGGCCCTTGCTGACCGGCGCCACCCCCAGCGCGGTGCTGATGACGAGCCGACGCGACCTGCTCGCGCTGCCCGGCGTCCAGCCCGTGCGGCTCGAACCGCTGGTCGAAGGCTGCGCCCGCCAGATCCTGGTGCGGCTGGTCGGTGACCGCGTCGCGGCCGAGCAAGCCGCGGCCCGCGCGATCGTCGACGCCTGCGCACGGCTGCCGGTCGCGCTGCACATCGCGGGCGCGTGGCTCGCGGCCCGGCCGCACCGGTCGCTCACCGACCTGGCCGACCTGCTCACCGACGACGACCTCGTGCTCGACCGGCTCACAGTGGCCGACCTGTCGGTCCGCGCCTGCATCGCCACCCACGTCGCCACGCTGCGCCCCGATGAACAGCGGCTGCTGCACCAGCTCGCGCACCTCGACACCGACACGATCACGTCCTCGACCCCGGCCGAGCTGTGCCACCCGCTCGCCACCGCGGAACCCGCGCTGCGTGACGGCCTCGACGCGCTCACGCACGCACACCTGCTCACCCCGGCCGGTCCGGGCTACCGGATGAACCCGCTGGTCAGGCGGTACGCACAGGAGGAAGCCGGCCTGCCCCGGCTGAGGGCGGCGCGATGAGCTGATGCAGATGCGAACAAGTCCACACGAACGTAGCGCCGTGCGCGGGGAATATGCGTAGTTTCCACCCATGACCCCGCCCCCACGGGCTGGCAACGTCCTGTCCATGACCGACAAGGGCGCGGCAGGCGCGTTCCCCGCCGCCTGGTGGGCGCCCGCCCTCGCGCTCGCGGAGCGGCCGGCCCCGGTGGGTGGCGCGGTGCCGAGCGCGGAGGCACGGGACCGGGTCGCCCGCTGGCGCGCCGGGTTCGGCGCGGGCCACCGGTTCGACCAGCGCCTCGCCGCCGACGGCCTCGACGAGGTCGCCCTGCTCGGTCTGCTCACCGAAACGCCCGCCGCGCTCGCCGCACGCGTTTCCCGCCCCGCCTGGGCCGACACCGTCGAACGCGCGGTCCGCGGCGCGACGGCTCGCCAGGTCGACACCGACGACTGGCGCACCGCGCTCGCCGCCGTGCTGAAGCCCTTCGTCACCGGCGCCGCCGACGACCTCACCGACCGCATCGCCGCGTACGCCCACCAGCTCGACCTCGCCGCGCTCGTCACCGCGTTCTCCGCACGGCTGTCCCGCCTGCTGGTGCCGGTCGCGGCCAGGACCTTCGCGCACGAGCTGAACACCGCGGTCGCAGGCGGTCACGCCACGGGCTTCGCAGGCTTCGCGGCCCGCCTGACCGAACCCGCCCGGTTCGCCGGGCTGCTCACCACGTACCCGGTGCTGGCCAGGCTGCTCGGGCAGGCCAGCACCTTCCACACCGACGCCTTCGCCGAACTGGTCACCCGGTTCGCGGCCGACCGGGACCGGATCGTCGCCACCCTGCTGGGCGGCACCGACCCCGGCCCGCTCGCCGAGGTCCGGACCGGTCTCGGCGACACGCACCGGCGCGGCCGGTCGGTCGCGATCCTCACCTTCGCCGACGGCTCCCGCACCGTCTACAAACCGAGGGACCTCACCGTGCACGACCGGTTCGGCGCCGCCGTGCGCTGGCTGGGCGAGGTGGTCCCGGACCTCGACCTGCGCACGGCGGCCGCCGCGGCCAGCGACGGGTACGGCTGGGTCGAGTACGTGCCCGCCCGGCCGCTGCCCGACCACGCCGCCGCTGCCCGGTTCTACCGACGACAAGGCGCGCTGCTGGCCCTGCTGCACGCGCTGCACGCGGCGGACACGCACTTCGAGAACGTGATCGCCCACGGCGACCAGCCCGTGCTGGTGGACACCGAGGCGCTGTTCCACCCCGCGCTCGCCGCCCCCGTCGACAGCGTCGACCCGGCAGGCCGCATGCTCGCGGAGTCCGTGCAGCGCACCGGCCTGCTCCCGCTCGTCGCCGCGGGTGAAGGCGGCACCGCGGACGTGTCCGCGCTCGGCGGGACGACCGTGACCGACATCGTCGCGGACTGGGAGGCCGGCGCCCGCGGCACGCTGCGCGAGGTGCGGCGCACCGTCACCAGCGCGGCCGCGAGCAACCTGCCCCGCCTCGACGGTCACGTCGTCGAGGTGACCGGCCACGAGAAGGCGCTGCTGGACGGGTTCCGCACCGCCTACGACGCCATCACCCGGCACCGCGCCGAGTTCACCGACCTGCTCGGCGAGTGCGCGGACGACGAGGTGCGGGTCGCGGTCCGCCACTCCCGCGGCTACGCCCGCCTGCTCGCCGAGTCCACCCGCCCCGAACTGCTCCGCGACGGGCTCACCAGGGACAACGCGCTCGACGTGCTGTGGGTCGAGTCCGCGGGCGACCCGCTGCGGTGGCGGGTCTGCCGCCACGAGGTCGCCGACCTGTGGGCACTGGACGTGCCGATGTTCACCGCGCGCCCCGGGTCGGCCGACCTGTGGAGCGCGACCGGGCACCGGCTGCCCGGCGCGCTGGAGCGGCCCGGCCTCGCCAGCGCGCTCGCAAAGGTCAACGCGATGAGCGAGGTCGACCTGCGCGACCAGGAGTGGATCATCGCGGCCGCCCTCGCCACCCGCACCGCGGCGGTCGCGCACCGCGCCGCCGCACCACTGCCCGGTCGCCTCGCGGGCACCGCCGCACCGCCGGAACGGCTGCTCGTGTCCGCCTGCGCGATCGCCGACCAGCTCGTGGCCCGCACCCACACGAGCGGCGACCGCGTCAACTGGCTCGGCCTCGAACTCGTCGACGACCAGCGCTGGCTCGTGCTGCCCATGGGTGCGAGCCTCGGCACCGGCCACCTCGGCGTCGCGCTGTTCCTCGCCCAGGTCGCCGACCTGTCCGGCGTCCCCCGCTACGCCGAGGCCGCCCGTCAGGCACTCGACGGCCTGCCCCGCCTGTTCGACCTGATGCGCGGCAGGCCCGACCTCGTCGGCGCCATCGGATGCGGCGGGTTCCACGGCTTCGGCGGCATCGCCTACGGCCTGGCCCGGCTCACCACGCTGCTCGGCGACGACGGCCTGGAGGGCGGCCTGCGCGACGCCACCCGCACCGCGGTCGAGCTGGCCGCAGCCGCCGCCAAGGCACCCGGGCCCGCCGGGGTCGCGAGCGGCGGCGCAGGCTGCCTCGCCGCCATGACCGCCGTGCACACCGAGCTCGGCCTGCGGGAAGCCGCCGACCTGGCCAAGGAGTGCGCGGAAGGGCTCGCCGAACTGGTGCGCCGCACCGGCGGGCACTGCGGCGCACCGCACGGTCCCTCGGGGTTCGCCGACGGCACCGCCGGTATCGCGTGGGCACTGGCCGGGCACGACCCCGAGGCAGCCGAACTCGCCGCCGCGCACGCCCGCGCCGAGGACGGCGAGCTCGGCTGGTGCACCGGCGCCGCCGGCCTCGCCATGGCGGGCGGCGCCCTCGACCCGCTGCTCGTCGACCGGCCCGTGCTGTCCGACCTCAGCCTCTGCCACGGCGAGCTGGGCATCGCCGAGGCACTCACGACCGAGCACCTCGCGGCGGAACGCCGCAAGCACGCCGGGCTGATCCTCGACGCCTACACCCGGTACGGCGCGGTCTGCGGCACCCCGGGCGGGGTGCCGACACCCGGCCTGCTCAACGGCGTCGCCGGCATCGGCTACGGCCTGCTCCGCCTCGGCCACCCGGAGCGGGTTCCTTCCGTGCTGCTGCTCCAACCATCACGGCACGACGGCCAACCGCGACAACCACAATGAAAGGAGCACACCGTGTCCGAGGACCAGTTCACCACCGGCGCCACCGCCGAAACCCCTGAGGCCGTCACCGAGGAGGGCCGCGGCTACCCGACGCCGCTGCTGCGGTTCATGCCCGCGATCACCTTCGGGGTCCGGGCGGCCGCCCTCGCGGGCATGGCGGTGTCGGCAGGTGCCCTCGCCTTCGGTCTCGCAGGTGCCTTCGACGACGTCACGGCCGGTGCGCACACCACGTGCTGCGGCCCTGAAGACCCCCGCTGACGTTGGGTGACGGTGGTGCGAGCCGGTATGAGCCTGTCCGGATCGCACCACTCTGGATCACGCGGAGGACACCTCGGTAGTCTCGACAACCGTGCGGAACCGCTCGTCAACCGTGGTGGGCCGCGACCAGGAGCTTCGCACCGTCGAGAACGCCCTGACCGCGGCGGCCTCCGGGTGGGGCGGCGCGGTGTTCCTCGTCGGCGAGAGCGGCATCGGGAAGTCCAGACTGGCAGCCGCCGCCGCTGACCAGGCCTTCCAGGCCGACATGGTGCTGATGCGGGGTCGTGGCAGCGCCATCGGGCCCATGGTGCCCTTCCGGTCCCTCACCGAAGCGCTGCTGTCGCTGCTGCGTGCGGGTGAACCGCTCGACATCGCCGCCCTCGGCCCCTACCGGCCGGTGCTCGCCCGGCTGATTCCCGACTGGGGCACCCCGGCCGCGCAGCAGGAAGGCGGCTCGCTCGTCATCCTCGCCGAGGCGGTACTGCGGCTCACCGGTCTCGCGGGCAAGGGCCGCGGCTGCCTGGTGTCCCTCGACGACCTGCAGGACGCCGACGCGGAAAGCCTCGCGGTCGTCGAGTACCTCACCGACAACCTCGACCGGCAGCCCACGCTGCTGCTCGGCGCCATCCGCAACGAGCCCTGCCCCGCGCTCGACCTCGCCCGCTCCGCCGCCCGCCGCGGCACCGCGGTCGTCGTCGAGCTGGACCGGCTCGACCGGACCGGTCTGCGGAACCTCGTCGGCGCGTGCCTGCCGATGCCCGCGGCGGACGTGCCGAAACAGGCGGTCGACCTGCTGTGGGCGGGCAGCGCGGGCAACCCGTTCCTGATCGAGGAACTGCTCGGCGGCATCGTCGACGGCGGCCTGCTGGTGCCTGCCGGCACCGGCGCTGGCTCTGACACTGGCACCACGTGGCGCATGGCGGACCCGCCACCCGAGGACGTGCCCGCCACGTTCGCCAGGACCGTCGCCCGTCGCATCGAAGCGCTCGGTCCCGCCGTGCAGCAACTGCTGTCGGTGGCCGCGGTCGTCGGCAGACGGTTCCCCATCGCCGTCGCCCAGGCCGTGACCGGGCTGCCCGACCGGGAACTGCTGTCCCACCTGCACGGTGAACCCGTCGCGCAACTGGTGCAGCCCGACGACCAGCTGCCCGACTGGTACACCTTCCAGCACCAGCTCATCCGCGAAGCTCTCCTGACGCTGCTGACCCCGGCCGAACGCGCCCGGCTCGCCGAACAGGTCGCCGACGCGCTCGAAGCCGTCTACCTCGGACTGCCCGGCGAGTGGTGCCAGACCGCCGCGACGCTGCGGCTCGAAGCGGGCAACACCACCGTCGCGGGCAGGCTGTTCGCGGAGGCGGGCCACCGCGCGATCACCCACGGCGCCGCGGGCTCGGCGGTCGGCCTGCTCGACCGCGCCTGGGACCTGCTCGCCGGTGACGAGGCCGCGGAACGGGCCGACACGCTGGAGCACCTCGTGTACGCGCTCGCCGAGGCCGGGCTGGTGGAGCGGGCGGCCGCGTCGGTCGGGACCCTCGACCAGGTCGGTGGCCTCGACCCGCGCCGCAGGGCCCGGCTGCACACCCGCCTCGCGTGGGCCGCCCAGGTCGCGGGCTCCGGACCGGGCAACCTCGCGCAGATCACCTCGGCACGCACCCTGCTCGGCCCGGACGCCGACGAGGCCGACACCGCGCAGATCGACGTCGTCGAGGCGCACATCGTGCTGGACGTCCCCGGTTCCGGTCAGATCGAGAAGGCCGAGGCGCTCGCCCGCCGCGCGGCGGAGGTGGCCGACCGGGTCCCGTTGCCCGCGGTCGCGTGCCAGGCGTGGCAACTGCTGGGCACCCTGCTCCGCTCCAAGGACCCCGCCGGTGCGACGGCCTGCCTGGAACGGGCCCGGTCCACCGCGGTCCGCCACGACCTCCCGATCTGGGAGATCCACGCCCTGGTGCGGCTCGGCAACGACGACGCACTGCGCGACGGCTACCTCGACCGGCTCGAACAGGCGCGGACACAGGCCACGCTGGTCGGTGCGGTCACGGCCCGCTACCAGGCCGAGCAGAGCATCGCGCTCTACACGGCCCTCGCAGGCGACTTCGCGGCCGCGGAGACGCTCACCGACCAGGTCCTCGCGGCGGCGAGCAGGCTCAAGCTCGTCGAATGCGTGCACTACGTGCTGATGGTGCGGGCGATCCTCGCCGGGCACCGCGGCCGCCGCAGGGAGATGGACGAGGCGCTCTCGGCCTTCCGGCGCTGGGAGGGCGAGGCGCAGCCGCTGTACGCGCCGAGGGTCCACGGACTGGCCAAGGCGTTCTGCGCGTTGCTGGAGGAGAACCGGCCCCGCGCGCTCGAGGAGCAGGCGCTCGCGCTGCGCGCCGAGGACACCACGCCGACCGTGTTCCACCTCGGCGGGCGGTACGGCGTGCACCTGTTGCTCGGCGCGGTCACCGGCACCATGACCCGGGACGAGTTCGACACCGTCGCGTCCTCGCCCGCCGCCGGGTTCCGGTGGGACCGGATGTTCGCCCAGTTCGGGCGTGCGGTGCTCGCGGGCCGCGCGGGCGCGGTCGCCGAGGCCGACGCGGCGCTCGCCGACGCACTCACCGCGGGCGCCCCGTACGCCATGGGCAGGCACCTCGGGCTGCGGCTGGCCGCCGAGTGCGCGGTCACCGACAGGTGGGGCAACCCGGTCGAATGGCTGCGTGCCGCCGAGGACTACTTCCACTCGGCCGACATCCCGGCCGTCGCGAGCGCGTGCCGCGCGCTGCTGCGCAACAGCGGGGCGCGGGTCGGGCAACGGCGCACCGGGCTGTCGGCGATGCCGTCCGCGCTGCGATCCGCGGGGCTGACCGTCCGCGAGTACGAGGTGCTGCGGCTGCTCGCGGACCGGCTCGGCAACCGCGAGATCGCCAACCGCCTGCACCTGTCGCCGCGCACGGTCGAGAAGCACGTGTCGAGCCTGATCACCAAGACCGGCCTGCCCAACCGCATCGCGCTGTCCGAGTACGCGGTCACCACCGCCGACCCCGCCTGAGACACGCCGCCGCCACATCCCGGCCGTGACCGGATCCTGCGCGAGAATCAAGTGGTACGGCGCGAAACGCGAGTGGCGGATCAAGCAGGGGGTCATGTGGAACGGCTGGCGCGGCTGATCGAACCCGTCCCCCTGCCCACGTTCGTGTCCGCTGTGTGCGAATGGCTGCAGGACGCGCACGACGCCGCGTCCGACCTCCAGCGCGTGCGGCGCAGTGGCCCGCGCGGCGACTGGCACAACCCCCACAGCTTCGGCACCGACCGCTACCAGTTCCTCGTCAGGACCGCGGGCTCGCTGACCGCCGTGCTGCCCGAACTGCAGGTCGAGACCGCGTTCCAGACCGTCGCGCTGAAACTCCCGAAGGTCGGCATCTACCAGATGCAGGTCCACGGCGGCCCGAACGGCTCGCTCGCCGACGCCAGCGACCTGCGGCGCGAACTGCTGAACAGCCGCGACCACCAGGCCCTGTTCAGCAGGCCAGACGCCCTGTTCGGCGACCGGGAGCGGCTCACCCTGCTGTGGACGGGCACGGAGAAGGACGGTCTCACCGGCGCGTGGATCGGCCAGGGCGAACTGCTCGAGAACCACATCGACTGGTTCTGGCGGGAAAGCCTGCACGACATCACCGGCGCCGCGGGCATCCCGCGGCAGACCGGGCCGCTCGACCCGGCGATCTTCGACCTGCCAGAGCCGACGCTGGACCTGCGGCCGCGCGACACCGACGAGGGCCGTCAGCCGGGCTGACCCGGATCGGCCCACTCTCCGCGCATGGACCATCATGCTCGGCACCACGACCACGCGTTCCCGAGGAGTTGTCCCGTGCACCCGGATGCCTTCGCCGTCGCGCAGGCATTCGCACCCGCCCGGCTCACGATGGCCCGCGAGCTGGCCGGCCTGCGCAAACGGGACCTCGCCGAGGCCATCGACCGCACCGCGGCCGCCGTGTCCCAGTACGAGCTGGGCCAGGCCCGGCCCAGCGGCGAGACCCTGCAACGCTGTGCCGCGGCACTGGACGTGCCCGTGTCGTTCTTCACCGCGGGCCGCCCGCACCTGCGCCTCGACACCGCGGGCGCGCACTTCCGGTCGCTGCGTTCCACCACCGCACACCAGCGGCAGCAGGCACTCGCCCACGTCGAGCTCCTGTGGGAGCTGATCGACCAGCTCGACAACGTCCTCGAACTGCCGTCGCTCGACCTCGGCCTCCCGCTCGGTCCGCGGCCCGGTGACCCGGCCGCGACCGCGGGCATGATCCGCAAGGCGTGGGCGGTCCCGGCCGGCCCGGTCGTGCACCTCGTCCGCACCCTCGAGACCCGCGGCATCGTGCTCACCCAGCTGCCCGGGGTGGACGCCGAGGCCATCGACGCGTTCTCCGCCGCACTGCACGGCAGGCCGATCATCGTGTTGTCCCGCAAGGGAAATCCGATGCGACAGCGGTTCTCCGTCGCCCACGAGCTCGGGCACCTGCTGCTGCACCCCGACCCCGTGCCCGGCGACAGCGGACACGAACGCGAGGCCAACGCGTTCGCCGCCGAGCTGCTCATGCCTGCCGACGAGATCCGCGACCGCCTGCCGACCCCGGTCGACCTCACCGAGCTCAAGGAGACCGCCGACGGCTACGGCGTGTCGGTCGCCGCGCTCGTCTACCGCGGCAAGGACCTCGGCGTCTACAGCGAGTCGACCGTCCGCCGCGCCATGGCGACCCTCACCCGGCTCGGCTGGCGCACCGAGGAACCCGCTGCCTCCCGCTACCCGGGTGAGCGACCGGAACTGCTCGTCCGCGCCGCGGAGCTCGCCGAGCGCCACGGCCTGCCGCTGCCGCTGCTCGCGGACCGGCTGCACCTCCCCCTGCCCCGCCTGCGCGACCTGCTGGGCATGTCCGATCCCAGACCGAGGCTGCGGCTCATCCACGGCGGCTGAGAAGTCCCTTTTGCCTGGGTAGCGCCCATCGTCGGTGGTACCCCCCGCAACCGGCCGTTCATGAACCGTCAATACTCTGGCCATGATCGCGGAAGGGAGGGTCCGATGCGCCTGCGTTTGAAGCCTCGGGACGACAGGTTCTTCGACCTGTTCAGCGTCGCCGGCACCAACATCGCCACGGCGACCAGTCTGCTGCGCGAGTTCGTCACCGTGCCCACCGAGGAACGCGGCGAGCTGGCCAAGAAGATGCGCGCCGCCGAGCACGCCGGTGACGACGCCACCCACGCGATCGTCGAGCAGCTGGACCGCTCGTTCATCACGCCGTTCGACCGCGAGGACATCTACCGGCTCGCCATCCGCCTCGACGACGTCGTCGACTACATGGACGCGGCCGTCGACCTCACCACCCTCTACAACCCCGAGGCGCTGCCCGACAACGTGCGGCTGCAGGTCGAGGTGCTCGACAAGTGCGCGAAGCTGACCGCGGACGCCATGCCGCGCCTCGCGACGCTGCGGAACCTCACCGACTTCTGGGTGCAGATCAACGAGCTGGAGAACGAGGCCGACCAGATCTACCGGCGCCTGCTGCAGTTCCTGTTCAACGGCAGCCACGACCCGCTCACCGTGATGAAGCTCAAGGAGATCGTCGACCAGCTCGAGTTCGCGGCCGACGCCTTCGAGCACGTCGCCGACGTGGTCCACAGCATCGCGGTGAAAGAGTCCTGACCCGGTGAACTGGGACTGGATCGCGCTGATCACCGTCATCGTGCTGGTGGTGATCTTCGACTACACGAACGGCTTCCACGACGCGGCCAACGCGATCGCGAGCGCGGTGTCCACCAGGGCGCTCTCGCTGCGCGGCGCGCTCGGGCTCGCCGCGGTGATGAACCTGATCGGCGCCCTCGCGGGCACCGGCGTCGCCGTCACCGTCGCGAAGGGCATCATCGACACACCGCACTCCTCGCACGGCATGGAGGTGGTCGGCGCCGCGCTCGTCGGCGCCATCCTGTGGAACCTCACCACCTGGTACTTCGGGCTGCCGTCCTCCTCGTCGCACGCGCTGATCGGCGGCATGGTCGGCGCCGCGCTCGCGTCCGCGACGACCGTGCACTGGTCCGGGGTGCTGGTCAAGGTCGTTATCCCGATGATCGTGTCGCCGCTCGTCGGAATGACGCTCGGCTACTTCGTGATGATCGGGCTGATGTGGGCGTTCCACCGGGCCAACCCGCACCGCGCCGGGCGGCTGCTGCGGCGCGCGCAGATCGCGTCCGCGTCCAGCCTCGCGCTCGGCCACGGCCTGCAGGACGCGCAGAAGAGCATGGGCGTCATCGTGCTCGCGCTCGTCGTGACCGGCCACCAGGACGACTACCACGTGCCGTTCTGGGTGATCCTGCTGTGCGCGACCGCCCTCGCGGCAGGCACCTGGTCGGGTGGGCTGCGGATCATGCGCACCCTCGGCAGGCGGATCTTCCACCTCACGCCCGCGCACGGCTTCGCCGCCGAGGTCTCCGCGTCGTCCGTGCTGTACCTGACGGCGTTCGTGTTCGCGGCGCCGGTGTCGACCACGCACGTCATGACCTCGTCGGTCATGGGCGTCGGCGCGACCCAGCGCCGCAAGGCGGTCCGCTGGTCGGTGGCCGGTGACATCGCGATCGGCTGGGTGCTGACGTTCCCGGGCGCCGCGTCGATCGCCGCGGTCACGTTCGGCCTGCTTAGCCTGTTGTGAACACAGGGTGGAGGGGCACCGCGCCGCGGTGCCCCTCCACCCTCGTGGTGGCTAGCAGTTGACGTCGACGATCCACACCCACGGCGTGACCCCGTGGACGTGCGCCCACTCGCCGTCGTCGTACCAGCCCAGCTGGACGAACACGTCGCAGCCGGGCACGCGGAGCTGGTCGACGTCGTCGATGCGCGTGGCCTCGTCGGACCACTCACCCGGGTACAACGTCTCGGTGTTGTCCGGGTTCGGCGTGCTGTTGTGGCCCGCCGAACTGACGTACATCTTCCGGCTGGTCCCGTTGTAGACGGCCACGTCGAAGCCCTTGTCCATCGGCTCGACGGCGGCCGGCTCGGCAGCCGGTGCCGCTGTGGCCGCTGTGGCCGACGCCGTGCCGGGCAGCAGCACCACCACGAGCGCCGCGAACAACGCCAGTACCGCGGTCAACCTCGTCCTCATCGTTCTTCCCCCTTCGATCGGATGTGCCCGGACCCCCTGTCCGGACGGCTCTGACACTGCCCTCGACCGCTGTCAATCGGCTGCCAAACGAATGACTGAGCGTCATGTCCGCAGGTCACGGCGGGGTTGCGGAACGCGGGACGGGCGTTGATCCTGGAGGGCGCGCGCCGGCGGGGGGCCGGCGCAGGTCGGGGGGAGCGTCCCGTGGTGGACGACGCACGTGTCAGGTTCGAGGTTCTCGGCCCGGTCCGGGCCACGGTGGCAGGAGAGCCGATCCCGCTCGGCGGGCCCAAACGCACCGCGCTGCTGGCGGCACTGTTGCTCGACGCGGGCCGGGTGGTGTCGACCGACCGGCTGATCGCGGCGGTGTGGGAAGGCGACCCGCCCGCGTCGGCCCGGTCGGTGGTGCACGGCATCGTCCGGGACCTGCGCCGGGCGGTGGCCGCCGCCGGGGTCGGCACCGAGGTGATCGCCACCCAGCGCCCCGGCTACCTGCTGCGGCCCGACGCGTGCACCACCGACGTCGGTGACTTCGAGCGGCTGCTCGCGCGAGCACGCGAACCGGGCGACACCGCCCGGCGGGCACGGCTGCTGCGCGACGCGCTCGCCCTGTGGGCAGGCCCAGCGCTCGACGGGATCGACGCCCCGATCGCGGCCACGGCCGCCACGGCACTGGAGGAACAGCGGCTCGCCGCCCTCGAGGAGCGGATCGACGGGGACCTCGAACTCGGCAGGCACGCGACGGTGGTCGCCGAACTGACCAGGCTCGTCGAGGACTTCCCGCTGCGCGAACGGTTCCGCGGCCAGCTGATGCTGGCGCTCTACCGGTCGGGCAGGCAGGCCGAGGCACTGGAGGAGTTCCGCCGCTGCAGGCGGTCCCTGGTGGCCGAGCTGGGCATCGAACCAGGTCACCGGCTGCGCGAGCTGGAACGCGCGATCCTCGCCGAGGACCCCCGGCTCGGCCGCGCGGAACCGCTCACCGCCCTACCCCGCCCGCGGGCCGCGGTGCGCGCACGAGTCACCGGGCCCCGGGTGAAGGGCGCGGTACCGGCACTCGCGCTCGTCGCCGGTGCGCTGCTAGCCGTACCCGCGTCCACGACCGACCCGGTACCCGCCGAGGACGTGGTCGCGGCCGCGCCGCAGCAGGTGGTCGGGCCGGCCTGGCAGCAGGAGCCGCCCGCCCGGCTGGACGACGCGTTGTTCGGCGTGACCATGAACAGCGACAGCGGGGCGATGCCGGACTTCCGGGTCGGCGCGGTGCGGCTGTGGGACAGCGCCACCCGCTGGGCGAACGTCGAACCCGAGCCCGGCCGGTACCGGTGGAACCGGCTCGACCGGCTCGTCGCGGGCGCCGAGGCCGCCGGTCACCCGGTGCTCTACACGATGGGACTCGGTGCGGCGTGGACGAACCCGGCCGGTGCGCACAGCCCGTACACGGACTCGTCGACCACCGCGGCGCCGGCCGACCGGTCCGCCTGGGACCGCTACGTCGGCCAGGTCGCACGTCGGTACGCGGGCCGCGTCGAGGCCTACGAGCTGTGGAATCTGGCCAACTCGCCGCGCTACTACACCGGCACGGTCGACGAGCTGGTCGAGCTGACCCGCCGTGCCGCCGCGATCATCCGGGCGGCCGACCCCGCCGCGACGGTGGTGTGCCCGTCGATGGGCGAGCTGTGGCAGGCGTCGTCGCGGGAGTACCTGCACCGGTTCGCGCTCGCGGGCGGCTACCGGCACTGCGACGTCGCGGCGGTGAAGCTGCACCAGCGGCACGCCGAGGACACCCCGGAGTCGATGGCCGAGCTGGCCGAGGAGATCGACCGGGTCTTCCACCGCGCGGGCGTCCACAAACCGCTGTGGAACACCGGGAGCACCTACAACATCGCCCTCGAACCGCCCTTGTCGCAGGCCGACGCGGACAACTACGGCGTGCGTTTCTACCTCGTCGGCATCCACGCGCGGTACGACCGGATGTACTTCTACAACTGGGGGAGCCGCGGCATCCCGCTCGTGCTGCAGCCCGAGGGCGGTGAACCGACCCGCGCCGCCCGCAACATCGGGACGTTCGCCGGGTGGCTCTCCGGTGCCCGGGTCCGGTCGTGTTCGCACGGACGCGACGCCGGGCTGCCGCCGCGAGTCTGGGAGTGCCGGTTCGTGCTCGCCGGCGCCGAGCAGGCACGCGTGCTGTGGACCGACGACGGCGAGGCGGAGCTGCCGACGTGGCCCACGGCCGCGCGGGTGCACGACCTGAGCGGTGCGCGGACCTCGCTCGACGGGCGGCCCACCGTGCGGGTCGGCGAGAGCCCGGTCATGGTGGTCGACAGGCCTGGGCACACCGACTGAACCACGCCGACGTTTCCGCCTGCCGTGCCGCGGTAACCCGGTCCGCGTGGAAGCCACGATCACGATCACGGTGGACGGCCGGCAGCGCACGGTCGCGGTCGACACCCGCACCACGCTGCTCGACGCGCTGCGGGACCGGTTGGCGGTGACGGCACCCAAGAAAGGCTGTGACCACGGGCAGTGCGGCTCGTGCACGGTCCTGCTCGACGGGCGGCGGGTCCTGTCGTGCCTCGCGCTCGCGGTCGCGCACGACGGGGCCGAGGTGGTGACCGCCGCCGGGCTCGACAACGACCGGCTGCGGGAGACGTTCCTCGACAACGACGCGTTCCAGTGCGGGTACTGCACTCCCGGCCAGCTGTGCTCCGCCGCCGGCATGCTCGACGAGCTGAAGGCCGGGTGGCCCAGCGCCGTCACCGACGGCGAACCCACCCTGTCCGCGTCGGAGATCCGGGAGCGGATGGCGGGCAACCTGTGCCGCTGCGGTGCCTACGTCGGCATCGTCGCCGCCATCCAGGAGGCCGGCCGGTGATCCCCTTCGACTACCGCCGTGCCGAGAACCCCGCCGGGGCGGTCGCCACCGTGGCCGGCGCGCCGGGTGCCGTGTACCTCGCCGGTGGCACCAACCTCGTGGACCACCTCAAGCTCGACGTCGCCCGGCCCGACCTGGTCGTCGACGTCACCGGGCTGCCCTTCGACCGGGTCGAGCCGCGCGCCGACGGCGGGCTGCGGGTCGGCGCGACCGTCCGCAACAGCGACCTCGCCGCCCACCCCGTGGTGCGCGAGCGCTACCCGGTCCTGTCGCAGGCGCTGCTCGCCGGCGCCTCCGGCCAGCTCCGCAACATGGCCACCACCGGCGGCAACCTGCTGCAACGCACCCGCTGCCCGTACTTCCAGGACGTCACCACCGCCTGCAACAAACGCGACCCCGGCAGCGGCTGCTCCGCGATCGAGGGCTACCACCGCTACCACGCGATCCTCGGTGCCTCCCCGGACTGCGTCGCCGTGCACCCGTCCGACATGGCCGTCGCGCTCGTCGCGCTGGACGCCACCGTGCGGGTGCTCGGCCGCCACGGCGAGCGGGACATCCCCGTCGACGCGCTGCACCGGCTGCCCGGCGACCGGCCCGACCGCGACACCATCCTCGAGCACGGCGACCTCATCACCGCGGTCGACCTGCCCGCGCCGCTGTCGGTCCGGTCCGCCTACCGGAAGGTGCGCGAGCGGTCGTCGTTCGCGTTCGCGCTGGTGTCCGTCGCGGCCGTGGCCGACCTGCGGGACGGCCGGGTCCAGGACTGCCGTATCGCCTTGGGCGGGGTCGCGCACAAACCGTGGCGCGCGCACGCCGCCGAGGACGTGCTGCGCGCCGGGGAACCGTCCGAGCAGCTGTTCACCAGGGCCGCCGACGCCGAGCTGGCTGGTGCGAAACCCTTGCCCGACAACGGGTTCAAGGTCGCGATGGCGCGCGGCGCGCTTGTCGCCACACTGCGCGGGCTCACCACGGAGGGCACGGCATGACCGGCATGATCGGCACCGCACTGCCCCGCCGCGACGGCCCGGCCAAGCTGCACGGCACGGCGCCCTACGCCTACGAACACGACGTCGAGCACCCCGCGTACGCGCACCTCGTGCAGGCCACGATCGCCCGCGGCCGGGTCACCGGCTTCGACCTGTCGGCCGCGAACGCGCTCGACGACGTCCTCGCGATCCTCACCCACGAGAACGCACCCCGCCTCGAGGACACCGGCAACGCCGAACTGGCCGTGCTGCAGGACGACGCGGTCGCCTTCCGCGGGCAGGTGGTCGCGGTGGTCGTCGCCGAGACACCGGAGACCGCGCGCCAGGCAGCCAACGCGATACAGGTGACCTACGACAGCGAACCCCACGAGACGCGGCTGCGTGCCGACGACGCCGGGCTGTACACGCCGGAGAAGGTCAACCCGGCGCTGCCCACCGAAAGCTCCCAGGGTGACGTCGAGTCCGCGCTCGCCTCGGCCGACGTGACGGTCGACGAGGTCTACACGACGCCGATGGAACACAACAACCCGATGGAGCCGCACACGACCGTGGCGCACTGGGACGGCGACCGGCTCACCCTGTACGACTCGACGCAGGGCGTGCACCCGCTGCGTTCGGCGGTCGCGTCGCTGTTCGGCCTCGACGAGGACCGCGTCCGCGTGGTGGCCCCGTACGTCGGCGGCGGGTTCGGCAGCAAGGGCCAGCCGCACGCACCCGTCGCGCTGGCGGTGCTGTGCGCGCGGCACCTCACCGGCAGGCCGGTGAAGCTCGCGATCACCCGTCAGCAGATGTTCTCCCTGGTCGGCTACCGCACCCCGACGATCCAGCGGATCCGGCTCGCGGCCGACCACACCGGCGCCCTGACCGGCATCGCCGTGGACGTCGTCGAACAGACCGCGCGCGTCAAGGAGTTCGCCGAGCAGACCGCGACACCGAGCCGGTCGATGTACGCCGCACCGCACCGCCGCACCGGGCACCGGCTGGCCGAACTGGACGTGCCGGTGCCGTCGTGGATGCGCGCACCGGGCGAGTGCCCTGGCATGTTCGGGCCCGAGGTCGCGATGGACGAGCTGGCGCAGCGGTGCGAGGTCGACCCGATCGCGCTGCGGATCCGCAACGAGCCGGAGCTCGACCCGGACAGCGGCAAGCCGTTCTCCAGCCGCAACCTGATCGGGTGCCTCGAGGACGGCGCCCGCCGGTTCGGCTGGGACGCCCGCGACCCGCGACCCCGCACCCGGCTGGAAGACGGCTGGTGGATCGGCACGGGGGTCGCGTCGTCGACCTACCCGGTGCACATGTCACCCGGCTCGGTCGCGGAGATCCGGTACACCGCCGACGGCCGCTACGAGGTGGCGATCGGTGCGGCGGACCTCGGCACCGGCACGTGGACGGTGCTCGCGCAGGTCGCGGCGGACCGGCTCGACGTGCCGGTCGACCGGGTCGAGCTGCGCATCGGCGACACCGACCTGCCGAACGCGACGGTCGCGGGCGGGTCGTCCGGTGTCGCGTCGTGGGGCTCGGCGATCGCCGACGCGGCAGGCGCGTTCCGCGACAAGTTCGGCACCGACCCGGCGGCGGGCGACGAGGCGTCCGGGCGGACGCCCGACCTGTCGGAGACGTTCGCGATGCGGGCGTTCGGTGCGCAGTTCGCCGAGGTGGCGGTGCACGCCGACACCGGTGAGGTCGAGGTGCGCAGGCTGCTGGGCGTGTTCGCCGCCGGCCGCATCGTCAACCCGCGCACGGCCCGGTCCCAGTTCCTCGGCGGCATGACCATGGGCCTGTCGATGGCGCTGCACGAACAGTCGGTGATGGACCACCGCTACGGCCACGTGGTGAACCACGACCTGGCCGAGTACCACATCGCGACGTGCGCGGACGTCCGCTCGCTGGAGGCGCACTGGCTCGACGAGACCGACGAGCACGTCAACCCGCTGGGCACCAAGGGGATCGGTGAGATCGGCATCGTCGGCACGGCCGCCGCGGTGGCGAACGCCGCCTGGCACGCGACCGGGGTCCGGGTCCGCGACCTGCCGATCACCCCGGACCGGTTCCTGTGACCGCGCGTACCCGTTCGCTCGCGGTGCCCGGCCGGTCGCGGGCGGCACGGAGGTCGACCAGGCGGGACAGGGTCGCCAGGACGACGTCGAGTGGCGGGCCGCTGGCGGTGAGCCGGGCGCGGCGGTCGGGTGGCATGGACTCGGCGGGCCGCGCGAGGAACGGCACCACGAGCCGGTGGTGGTGGAAGGCGTAGGCGGCGCCGTGGGCACGGCAGACGGCGAGGTACCGCTCGGCGTGGGTGCCGTCGCGTTCGACGAGCGCGAGCAGGTCGGCGGGTGGCGTGCGTAGCCGCGGCTGGTCCTCCGGCGGCACGTACGGGTACTTCTCCGCGAGGATCCGCTGGTAGAACGGGTCGCCGAGGTCGCAGAGGCCCAGCGCCAGGTCGATCTCGTTGACGGCGGCGAAGTCACCCGCGTTCGCGCCCCGGTACTCGGTGCCGACGACGACGTGTGGTTTGAAGTACGGGCGGACGTTGAGGAAGAACCGGTCCGGGTCGAGCGACTCGGCCAGGGCGCGGTTGGCCGCCAGCACCGCGTCGAGCGCGGCGAGTGCCTCGTCGTACAGGGCGGCCGCGAGCGCGGTCGTGACGGACGGGATGCGGCGCAGTGCCGCGGCGGCGCGCTGGTAGGCGAGCACGCCGAGGCCGTTGTGGTCGATGAACAGCTGCTCGTCGGGAAGGTCGGTGAACGTGCGCGCGGCCGGGTTGTGGGTCGACAGGTGCGCGAACACGAACCGGGGCGCGACACCGAGCGCCAGGCCGAGCCGGCCGGCCACGGCCTGCGCCGCTTCGGGCGCGTCGACCTCGTGGCGCCGGCAGGCGGCGAGGTAGAGGCCGACGGCGCCGAGCAGGTCGTACGGGTTGTCGGTGCTGGTGGTGCCGATGCGGGTCACGAGGGTCGCGCCGTCGTCGCGGAGGGCACGTTTCCGCTGGTCGAGGTCGTGGTCGTCGTAGACGATCTCTTGGCCGGCGGCGAAGTACGCCCCTTCGAGGCCGGTGTTGGCCGCGGTGAACTCGGTGGACAACCAGCGCGTGAAGTCGGTGACGGCGGACATGCCGCCATGGTCGGCCCGGCCACCGGCGCGCGAACAGGTCCACCTCCGGCCCGGCTAACTGGTCCGGTCGGTCAACAGCTCCGCCAGGAGGCGGGTCCGCAGTTCGTCGGCGGCCAGGTCCGGGGTCAGCAGCACGTCGCGGAGCGCGGTGGTCCTGGCGCGTAGCTCGGTCGCCTGGTGGGCGGCGGCGGTGACGTTCGTGAGCTGGGCGGTGAGGTCGTCGGCCCTGGCCCTGGCCCTGGTCAGTTCCGCGGCGGTCTCGTCGAGGCGGGTGCGGGCGCGGGTCAGTTCCTCCCCCAGCTCGTCTCCCCTGCCGCGTGCACGGGCGAGTTCGCTCGACAGGTCGTCGACCCGCGCCATCGTGCGGGCCAGTTCCTCGTCGACGGTTCTGCGCAGGTCGGTGAGCGCGGTCCGGGCCGCGTCCCGTTCCGCTCGGGTGGCCGCCAGCTTCTCCGTGGCACCGGCCAGAGCTTTCGCGGCGGCGTCGGCGTGGGCGCGTTCCTCACGGACGAGTGCCTCCGCGCGTTCTCGTTCTGTGGTCGCGACGCCCTCTGCGCGGGCCTGGGCGCGTTCTGCCTCGGCGCGGGCCTCGTCGGCGGAAGCCGCGGCTGCCAGCGCGTGGTCCCGTTCCCGGCGCGCCTGCTCGACCTCGGCGGTTGCGGTGCGGACAACCTCGGCCGCGTTCTCGGTCGCGCGCTGCGCTTCGGTGGTCGCGGCGGTGGCGGCGTCCTCCGCGGTCTGGCGGAGTCCGCGTTCGTGGGCGACGGTCTCCTCCGCCTCGGCGACCCGCGCGGCGGCCGCGTCCAGTTCGGCACCCAGGGTGTCCCGCAGGGCGGTCGCCGCGGTGAGCACCTCCTTCAGCGGGTCGGCGATCCGGTCGGCCGCCGCCGTGAACGTGCTGGTGGCGGCCGTGATGCCGGTGTCAGCGGTGGTGCCGAGTGCCTCGGCGAGCGCGTCCTGCGCGGCCGCGAGCTGCTTGCAGGTCTTGCCGCCCGGCCACGTCCGGTCCGGGCAGTACGCGTACGGCCGCCCGCCCCTCGGACCCGGCGGCGGCAGCGGCGCCCGGCAGCGGCTGAAGCCGCAGAGGGAGTCCGTTTCGAGGGTTTCGACCACGACATCGACCATGTTCTACAGTCTAGTATCAACTCTCATTACCTATAGACCGGGTTACAGATAACGTAACTACAACATGGGTCAGCTACAGAACCGAGCTTTTGTAGCTAAGATGGTGGCGTGACCACAGGGGAGTTGACGAAGGCGCCTGACGGGCCGTGGCCAGGCGTCGAGAGGCCAGCGGAGCTACTGGCTCAGATCGCGGAGTGGCTCGGCGGCTACGGGAACCGCGCCACGAGGCGCACGTACGCGGAAGGGCTTGGACTGCCCACAACCGAGACCGATCTCCGCGACTGGATCACCGACCCCGAAAACGACGACTGGGCTGTGTCGATCACCCGGTACGCCGCCGTCATCGGCGCCACCCCCGCCGCGGCCCCCGCCCGCCGCACCCCGCCCCCGGCACCCCGCGGCAGGTTCCGCCACCTGCACTGGTTCCGCTGGTGCGCCACCCGCGGCGTGGACCCGCTCGCCGCGACCGCCACCCACGTCAAGGCCTGGCTCGACGCGCTCGCCACCGCCGACGCCGCGCCTGCCACCCGCGACCGGATGCTCGCGACCGTCAAAGCCCTCTACACCCACCTCGCCGACACCGGTCTCGCCGCGGGCAACCCGGCCGCGCTCAACCGCCGCCGCCTCGGGCTCGCCGCCCCGTCCACGAGCGCCACCGTCGTCCTCACCACCGACCAGGTCCGCGCGCTGTACACGGCGGCGCGGACCCCCCGACGGGGCGCGGGCGCGCTCGACACGGCCCGCGCGGCCGCCGTCGTCGCCCTGTTCACCCTGGGGCTCCGCGTGAGCGAACTGTGCGCGCTGGACCGCGGCGACCTGCACGTGACCCGCGGCCGTCGCGCCCTGCGCGTCCACGGCAAGGGCGGCAAGACCCGCGTCGTCTACCTGCACACCGCGGCCGAGGAGGCCCTGACCGGCTACCTGCGGGAACGGGACGCCGACGCGGGCACCACCCTCACCCGCCGCCGCGTGCCCGTCGACACGCCGTTGCTGGTCACCCGCACAGGGAACCGGTTCCGGCGCCAGGCCGTGTGGCAGCTCCTGCGCCGCCTGTCCGCCGACACCCCACTGCACCCGCACGCCCTGCGCCACTTCTACGTGACCACCGCGGTCGAGGCGGGCGCCCAGCTCGTCCACGTCCAGGCCGACGTGGGCCACACCAGCATCGACACGACCGAACAGGTGTACAACAACGCGGCCCGCGACCCGTCCCGCAGCGCCGTCGACCTGGTCGGCGACGCGCTGGCACTCGGCTCACCGCAGCCCGACGATCAGCGAGGCCCCCTGGACGAGGCGTCGGGCTGAGCCCTCAGCCCGGGAGGCTGTCGCGGAGGAGCGCGACCGCACTCGGGATCTCCGTGTCACCGATGTTGCCGTACCCGAGGACGAGCGCGCGGCCCGCGTCCGCTGACCGCTCCGTGCGGTAGTCGTCGAGGTCGGACACGCTCAGCCCGGCGGCGGCCGCGGCGCGGACCACCGCGCGGGTGTCGGTGCCGTCGGGCAGGTGCAGCAGGATGTGCAGGCCGGCCGCGGTGCCTGCGGCCCTGCCGTCCGGGATCAGCTCAGTGAGGGTGCGGACCAGCAGGTCGCGGCGGGTGCGGTACCGCCGCCGCGCCGCACGCAGGTGGGCGTCGTACCACCCGCGGTCGATGAACGTGGCGAGCGCGAGCTGGTCCAGCACCGGCGGTGCCGCGGCGACGGGGTTGGCCGCCCGCAGCGCCGCTGCCATCGCGCCGGGTGCGACCAGCCAGCCCACCCCGAGCGCGGGTGAGAGTGTCTTGCTGACCGAGCCGAGCAGGAACACCCGGCCGGGCGCCATCCCCTGCATGACGGCGACCGGGTGGTGGTCGTAGCGGAACTCGGCGTCGTAGTCGTCCTCGACGACGAAGCCGTCGACGTCCTGTGCCCAGCGCACCAGCCGCGCACGGCGGGCCGGGGACAGCACGGTGCCGGTCGGGAACTGGTGCGCCGCACCGACCACGACGGCGCGGGCCGGGGTGCGGGCGAGGTCGTCGACGCACAGCCCGTTCTCGTCCACCGGCACCGGGTGCACGCGCAGGCCCGCGCTCGTGGCCGCGTCCCGCAGCCGCGGCCAGCCAGGGTGCTCGACCGCCACGTCCGTGATCCCCTCGGCACGCAGCGCGCGGCACGAGCGGTCCAGGCCGTCGGTGATGCCCGCGCAGATGATCACCGAGGAGGGGTGCGCGGCCGCGCCACGCGAGCGCCGCAGGTACTGCGCGACGGTCGTCCTCGCCGCCGCGTGCCCCGCCGGGTCGGGCAGGCCGAGGTCGTGGTGCACGGCCGAGTCGACGACCGCCCGGACCGCCTCCGCCCACCGGCGGCGCGGGAACGCCCGCAGGTCGGGCAGGCCAGGAGAGAGGTCGTACCGGACCGGCGGCGTGGCCGGGCCCCGCGGTGGCTCGGGGTGTGGCGCGACGTCCGGGACCCACGAGACCCGCGTCGCGGAACCGACCCGTGCCGCGAGGTAGCCCTCCGCCGTGAGCCGGCCGTACGCCTCCGTCACGACCCAGCGGGAACAGCCGAGCTCCTCGGCGAGCGCGCGGCTCGGCGGCAGCGCGGCACCCTCCGCCAGCCTGCCGTCGCGGATCACCGTGCGCAGCGCCTGCGCGAGGCGGTCGTGCAGCCGGCCACTGGCCGGGGGACCCACGTCCAGCAGCGTCGCCCACGCGAAATTGGTCTGGGAAACCACCACAGGATTGGAGGGTACTGCCGTACCGAAGTTGCCTACGGTGGCGGACATGATGGAGAACCTCGCTCTGGGCGCCATGTGGTTCGGTACGTGGACCGACGAACGGACGTCGTTCGAGATCCTCGACCGCTTCGTGGACGCGGGCGGCGTCTGGATCGACACCTCGAACTCCTACGCGTTCTGGGTGCACGAGTCCGGCTTCGGCGGGCAGAGCGAGACGGTGCTCGGCCGCTGGCTGGCGAGCCGCCCCGGTGTGCGGGACCGCGTCCGGCTCAGCACCAAGGTCGGTGCCGAACCCGCCGAGACGGGACCGTGGCCGGAGACCGCGGAGGGGCTGTCGGCGGCGGTCGTCAAGAAGGCGATCGAGGGCAGTTTCGGCAGGCTCGGCACCGACCGCGTCGAGCTGTACTGGGCGCACATGCCCGACCGGTCGACCCCGCTGGAGGAAACGGTCGGCGCGTTCGACGACCTGGTCGAGGCCGGGACGGTCGCCCGCGTCGGCTGCTCCAACTACCCGGTCTGGCAGCTCGAGCGGTCGCGGCAGCTCTCCAGGACCGGCGGGTTCACCGCGGTGCAGCAGCTGCACACCTACCTGCGGCCGCGCCCCGGGATCCGGCCGTCCGGCCTGCGGTTCGGCGCGCTCAGCGACGAGGTGCTGCACTACCTGGAGCACCACCCGGACGTGGCGCTGTGGGCGTACACGCCACTGCTGAGCGGCGGCTACACCCGCGCGGACAAACCGCTGGCCGAGGGGTACGACCACCCCGGCACCACCCGCCGCCTCGCGGCGCTCGACGAGGTCGTCGCGGAGACGGGGACCAACCGGAACCGGGTGGTGCTGGGGTGGTTGTCCGGCGGGCACCCGGCGGCCACGCCGATCGTGGGCGTCAGCTCGGTCGAACAGCTGGCCGAGGCGATCGCGGGCGTGTCACTGGCGTTGACCGCGTCGCAGCGCGAACGCCTCGACGCCGCGATGTGATCATGCGGGCGGTGTGGTCGCGGGGCCGTCCCCGGCGCCGCGGCGGACGTTGCGGAACAGGCCGCGGTTCAGCAGCCGGTACGGTTCGAGCGCCAGCACCGCGTCCGAGAGCTGGGTGGCGGCGCGCTGCAGGGACCGCTGCGCCGCGTCCCGCTCGCTGGTGATCGCGGCGAGCAGCAGCGCGGTGAGCGTGGCGGAGCCGTTGAACGCCTGCAGGGTGATCATCGTGGTCAGCAGGTCGAGGTCACCGAACGGCCCGTTCCGGTCCGCGGCGGCGAGGACGATCGTGACGGTGACGATCAGGTTGCACGGCGCCGCGCCCGCCTGCCGGAACCGCAGCGCCGCCCAGATCAGCACGGGGAAGATCAGGAACAGCATGGTGATCGGCAACCGGGTCACCGCGTAGGTGACGGCGACGACGCCGAGCACGAGCCCCGCCGCCTCCAGCCACCGCACGAGCGGGACGCGCCACTGCCACCGCCTGCCCGCCGCGACGAGCAGCACGGGTGCGATCACCAGCACACCCATCGCGTCGCCGGTCCACCACACCGACCAGGTGGCCCAGAAGTCCCCTGGCTCCAGTGCGCCGACGGCGGCGAGGGTGCCGGTGCCGATCGTGGCGCTGATCAGCATGCCGCCGAGGGCCGCGACGAAGACGAGGGCGAGCACGTCCTTGAGGCGCAGGAAGTCCGGCCGGAACCCGGCCTTCGCGAGCAGCAGGCAGGCGCACACGGGGGCGATCGTGTTCCCTGCGGAGATCGCGACGACCGCCGGGAACGTGGGCCCGACGAACACGTTGGCGAGAAAGGCCCCGATCGTGATGCCGGGCCAGCACCGCATGCCGAACAGCAGCAGGCACGCCAGCGCGATCCCGGTCGGCGGCCACAGGGGCGTCACCTGTCCGCGCACGAGCGCGAGCTGCAACCCGACCCTGGCGGCGAGGAAGTAGACGACGGCGACGCCCAGCACCTGCGCACCGACGACGAGACATCGACGCGACTGGGGCGAAGCCGTCCATGGCACGGCGCAAGTGTGCGCGGCCGGACGCGGTCAGGCAACGCGTGTCCCACCTCTGTCACCTGGGGAATTCCCTGCGTGGTGGGTGCGCGTCCGGTGACTTTCCCGCGGTCAGGGTTTGCAGAGCGGGGGCTGGCACAGCATGCTGCTCAGCGCGGTGTAGAAGATCGTCGGCAGGGCGGTCGGGTCCGGGGCCGTGAACGCACGGCCGCCGGTGGCCGTCGCCATCGTGGTCAGTTCGTCCAGGGAGGCGTCCGGGCCGATGCCGATCGCGATCAGCGGCAGCGGGCGGCGCGGGTCCTGGAGTGCGCGCAGGTCGGCGAGCAGGGTGTCCAGGTCGATGCCGTCGCTGTCCTCGTTGCGGCCGTCGGTCATCACCACGACCACGTTGAGCCTGCCCGGTTCCCACTGTTCGCGGGCGGTTCGGTAGGTGACCGCCGTGCTGTCGTACAGGCCGGTGGCGCCGTTCGGGATGGCGCTGACCGCGCGCAGGCGGTCCAGGGCACCCTGCTCACGGTGTTCCGCGACCGTCCGCATCGGCAGCAGGTCCTCGTAGTCGCGGTCGCCGTCGAGGGTGGTGGAGAAGAGGGTCAGTCCCACCTTCGTCGTGGGTTTGACCATGCCGAAGCCCGCCTCGGTGGCGGCGAGCGTGACGCCCATCCGGTCCAGGCCCGTGCCCGGTACCGACTGCGCCATCGAGCCGGACACGTCCATCAGGATGCTGAGCCTGCCGCTGAGGTTGATGGCCGCCCACTGGTTCAGCATCTCGTCGGCCACGTCGGTGTCCGGCACGGGAACCGCGGTGTCCGGTGGGTGGAGGTGGTGCGCGGTCAGGGTCGCCGTCGCGCCGGTGTCGAGGAGCTCCGCCAGCAGGCGCTGCGCCAGGGCGCGTTCCGTCGACCTCGGCAACACCGTGTACGGGTAGTCCAGCGACGGCACCGGCGGGTCGGCCGCCACCGCCACCAGGTCGCCGGCGTGGACCAGGACGTCGTGCTCCGACATCGGGTATGCCGCCACGTGCTCGTACACGTCGGCGCCCGGCCGCACGACGTGCTGGGACAGCCCGCGCAACACCATCGTCGCCGCTGGCAGGGTCCGGACGCCGAGCAGTGTGGACAGGCCGACCGGGTCCTGTACCGGATCGGGCAGTCCCGCGACCACGTCCCCGAGCACCCTGCCCCACGTCAGGGGTGTGCCGACCCGGTCGGCGGCCACCTTCGTCACGCCGAGCACCACCGGCGACGACGCGACCGACGTACCGCCGACCGGCAGGTCCCACGCCCGCCGCGCCTGTGTCCGCTGCAGCCACAC
Source organism: Actinophytocola algeriensis (assembly GCF_014203735.1). Classification (GTDB taxonomy): domain Bacteria; phylum Actinomycetota; class Actinomycetes; order Mycobacteriales; family Pseudonocardiaceae; genus Actinophytocola; species Actinophytocola algeriensis. Next base: position 228,184 of record NZ_JACHJQ010000008.1, read on the forward strand.
CGTCGACTCGGGTATCCACACGTCCGGCTGCCGGGCCTGTGGTCCGGCCAGCACGTCGGCCGTGGCCGCCGACTCCTGGGGCGTCACCAGGACGCGGGCGCACGCGTCGCCGAGGCGGTCGGCCGCGGCCTCGACCACCGGGGCGATCTCCGGTGTCGCGGTGACCCGCAGCGTCCTGGTGCAGTCGGCGCTGGAGAACTGGAGGTGCGGGTAGCCGACCCACAGCGCGACGGCGAGCACGAGCAGTGTGCCGAGCACAACCGGTGGCCGGCGGAGCATGCGACGACGCTAGCCGCCCGCCCTTTGTTCCGTGGCACAAAACCTTCTGTGCCCAGTGCCAAAGCCTCCCCGGCTATCGTCGCGCCACGACCTTCGCAGGAGAGCCGAGTGGACTTCGACCAGGTGCGCCGGGACTGGACCACGCTCGGCGAGCGGGACCCGTTGTGGGCGGTGAGCGTCGCCGCGGGCAAACGCGGTGGCCGCTGGGAGGTCGACGAGTTCCTCGCGCTGGGCCGCCGGGACGTCGGCCGGGCCCGGGCATGGTTCGCCGAGCTCGGTCTGCCGACCACCTGGGAACGCGTGCTCGACTTCGGCTGCGGTGCCGGCCGGTTGTCGCAGGCGCTCGCCGAGCACGCCGACGAGGTGGTCGGTGTGGACGTGTCCGCGCCGATGCTCGACACGGCGCGCGCGCTCGACCGCAGCGGCGGGCGGTGCCGGTTCGTGCTGAACGAGGCACCCGACCTGCACGTGTTCCCGAGCGGCAGCTTCGACCTCGTGTACTCCGAGCTGGTGCTGCAACACCTGCCCCGGCGGGTGGTGGCCCATTACCTCGCCGAGTTCGTGCGGGTGCTGCGGCCCGGCGCGGTGGCGCTCGTGCAGTGCACCATCCGTCCTCTGTGGACGATGAAGGGCGTGGTGTGGCGGCTCGCGCCGACGCGGCTCGTCCGCCTCGCGCAGCGCGTGGTGCTCGGTTATCCGGCGCCGATGCTGATGACGCCGGTGTCCCCGGCGTGGCTGACGGCGGTCGTCGAGGCGCACGGCGGGGTCGTGGTCGGTTGCGCCACCGCACCGGAACCGGACACGCACTGGGCGTCCGCCCGCTACGTGATCCACAAACCGGCCGGGGAGAGCTGACATCAGGGTCCTCCGCTCCCCCACCACGTGGATCGCCGCCGGGCTGGCACTGTTGTCGTTCCTCCAACTGCCCGGCCGCACCACCTTCGACACCAAGCTGGACCTGGTCGTCGACCCGGTCGCGTTCCTCGGCCGCGCGCTGCACCTGTGGAACCCGGCCGCGAACGGCGGCGAACTGCAGAACCAGGCGTACGGCTACCTGTTCCCGATGGGCCCGTTCTTCGTCGCGGGCGACGTCGCGGGGTTGCCGCCGTGGGTGACGCAGCGGCTGTGGTGCGCGCTCCTGCTGGTGCTCGCCTACACGGGTGCGCTGCTGCTGGCGCGCGCACTGCGGATCGGGTCCGAGCCCGCGCGGCACGTCAGTGCGCTCGCGTACGCGCTCGCGCCGAGGATGCTCACCGAGATCGGCCCGCTGTCCGCCGAGGTGCTGGCCGCGGTGATGCTGCCGTGGGTGCTGCTCCCGCTGGTGCGGGCGAGGGAGCTGGGGGCGCGGCGGGCCGCGGCGCTGTCCGGCGTGGCGGTGCTGTGCATGGGCGGGGTCAACGGCGCCGTGGTCGTGATGGCCATGGTCCTGCCGGTGCTGTGGCTGCTCACCCGGCAGTGGACGTGGCCGCACGTGCGGCTGGTCGCGTGGTGGTCCGGGGCGGTCGCCGCCGCCGTGCTGTGGTGGGTGCTGCCGCTGGTGCTGCTCGGCCGGTACAGCCTGCCGTTCGTCGACTACGTCGAGTCGGCCACCAACACCACCTCGCCGACCTCCCTGTTCCAGGTGCTGCGCGGCACGAACCAGTGGGTCGCCTACGTCGTGCAGGGCACGCCGTGGTGGCCGTCCGGGTTCCTGCTGGTGGACAACCCCGTGCTGATGGTCGCGACCGGGCTTCTCGCGGCGGTGGCGCTCGCCGGGCTCGCCCGCAGCGGTCTGCCGGAGCGGCTGTTCCTCACCCTCGGCGTAATCACCGGCGCCGTGCTGCTGACGATCGGGTACGTCGGCGCCCTCGACAGCCCGCTGTCCGAGGTCGTGCGCGGGCTGCTGGATGGACCGCTCGCACCGCTGCGCAACGTGCACAAACTCGAACCGGGGCTGCGGCTGCCGCTCGCGCTGGCCCTGACCTACGCGATCACCGCGCGGAAGCGGGCACCGGCGCCCGCACGGTCGTTCCCCGCGCTGAACCGGCGCCTCGCGGCCGGGACGCTGCTGGTGCTCGTCGCCGCAGCGCCCGCGTGGCTGCTGACGCTGCGCCCGGGACCGGGCTGGGACGAGATCCCCGGCTACTGGCGTGAGGCGAGCGCGTGGCTGGCGCGCCAGGACCCGGCGGCACGCACGTTGCTGGTGCCGGGCACCGGGTTCGCCGAGTACACGTGGGGCCGCCCGGTCGACGAGCCCATGCAGGCGCTGGCGGACGCGCCGTGGGCGATCCGCAGCCAGATCCCGCTCGGCTCCGAGGGCAACACCCGGCTGATGGACGCGGTCGAGGACGCGCTCGCCGACGGGCGCGGCGCACCCGGCCTCGCCGACTTCCTGGCCCGCTCCGGACACCGGTTCCTGTTGCTGCGCAACGACATCGACCGCGCCGACGCGCCGCCCGCCGCGGTGCTGCGCGCGGCCATGGCCCGGTCCCCCGGGCTGACCAGGGTGGCCGGGTTCGGGCCGGACGTGCGGCTGCCCGGTGCGGTCGACGCGGCGCTCGGCCCGGTGGCGTCGCTCGAGGTGTACCGGGCCGACCGGGACGTGCCAAGAGCGGTGGCCGTCGCGACCGCCGACCTCGCCACGGTGAGCGGCGGGCCGGAGTCGCTGCTGCCGCTGCTGGACGCAGGCCTGCTCGACCCGGGCCGCCCGGCGGTGCTGGCCGGGGACGGCGGCGCACCCGGCGCGCGGGACTGGTACGTCACCGACGGGCTGCGGAACCGGGAACGCAACGTGGGCCGGATGCGCGACAACCTGGGCCAGACCCTCACGGCCGGCGAGCGGCCGAGGCAGAACCGGCCCGCGCTCGACGTCCTGCCGTTCGACGACCCCGTGCACCGCACGGTCGCCGCCTACCAGGGGGTCCGGGAGGTCACCGCGTCGTCGTCCGCGAGCTTCGCCGACTCGGTGCGCGGCACGGACCTGACCGCGATGCCCTACGCCGCCCTCGACGGCGACCCGTACACCGCGTGGCAGTCCTCGTCGCTGCGCGACCCGGCCGGGCAGTGGCTGGAGGTCACGCTCGACACGCCCCGCGTCCTGACCGAGGTGCGCCTGCGGGTGGTGGACGACCGGCGGGTCGGCTGGCCGGTCACCCGCGTGCGGCTCACCACCGACGCGGGTTCGGTCGAGCACGAGGTGGCCAGGGGCGCGCAGGAACAGCGGTTCACCGTCGCCACCGGGCTCACCGGGCGGCTGCGGGTGACCGTGGTGGCGATGGCGGCGAACCGCGACACCGGCAACGTGGGCATCGCGGAGCTCGCGATCCCGGGCGTCGAGGCACAGCGCGCGATGCGGGTGCCCACGGACGTCCGACCTGATGACCGGCAGCGCACCGCGTTCAGCTTCACGAGGGGACCGCAGCCCCGGTACGCGTGCCTGCGCCTCACCGACGTCGTGCGCTGCGATGCGAGCCTGACCCGGTTCGGTGAGGAACCCGCGGGCGTGCACCGCCTGTTCACCACCACCGCGCGGACCACCTACGACGTGGGCGGCACCGTCCTGCCCGCTGGTGGCGCCACGCCGCCGCTGATCCTGCCGGGGATGGGGGTGTCCGCGTCCACCCAGCTCGCTGGTGATCCCGGCGCCGCGGCGCTCGGTGCGGTCGACGGCGACCCGGCCACCACGTGGATCGCCGACCACACCGACCAGCGGCCCGTGCTGCGGCTGGCGTGGGACGGGCCACGCGACATCCGCGGCCTGCGCCTGGTGACGACCGAGGGCGCAGGCGCGAGCGCACCCGCCGAGGTGCTGATCACCTCGGCGGCGGGCACGGTCCGGCGCGCCGTCGGCCCGGCCGGCTCGGTCGACTTCTCCGGGCGCACCGACCAGGTGGAGATCGAGGTGATCCGCGTCGCGCCCGGCGTGGCGGGGCCACCGGGGATCAGCACCGTCGAGGTCGACGGCGTGCCGTTCCCCGAGATCCGGCCGGACACGCCGGTGCGGATGCCGTGTGGTGCGGGTCCGGTGCTGCGGGTCGACGGCCGCGAGTACGACACCGCGGTGTCCGGCACGGTCGCGGACGTCCGGGAGCACCGGCCTCTGCCGCTGGTCCCGTGCCCCGACCTGGCCGAGGGGCTGGACCTGACCGCGGGCGACCACGAGCTGCGCACGACGCGCACGGCCGACTTCGTGGTGCAGGACGTGTGGCTGCGGCCCTCGGGCACCGCCCCGGTGGAACCGAGGGCGCGGACGGTCACGGAGGTGTCCTGGGACGCGGCGCACCGCGAGCTGCGGATCGCCGACGGACCGGCCGCCGTGCTCGCGGTGCGGGAGAACGCCAACGACGGCTGGGTCGCGAAGGCCGACGGGAAGGTGCTCGCCGGCACGAGGATCGACGGCTGGCAGCAGGCGTGGCTCGTGCCGGCCGGCGCGACGACGGTGGTCCTCGAGTTCACGCCGGACGGGTCGTACCGGACCAGGCTGCTTGCCGGCGCGGTGGCGGCGCTGGCGCTGCTCGTCGTGGCCGTCGTGCCGGGACGGCGCGGGCAGGGACCGCGCGGTCCATCGACGCGGCCCGCGCGGGGTGCGTGGGTGCCGTGGGCGCTGGCCGTGCTGCTGGTGGTGCTGGGCGGGATGGCGGGGCTGGTCGCGCTGCTGGCGTGCCTGTTCGTGCGCAGCGTCGTGCCGAGGTACCGGCGGGCGGTGTCGATGGGGCTGGCGTTCGGCGGGATGGCCTGCGCGACGCTGATCAGCGTGGCGGGCCGGCTGCTCGAGCACGGGCAGGACTGGGCGTACGGCACGGCCGCGCAGGCGTCGGTGCTGGTCGCGCTCGCCGCCGTGGTGTCGGTGCGGGTCAGGTGGTTCGACCGTGCCTGACCTCCACGAGCACGCCCGCCACGACGAGCAGCCCCGTGGCGGCCACGGCCGCGCCGACCACCTGTGCCGGCGAGTCGTTCAGCCACCCCATTACGAGACCGGTCTCGACGGCGACCGCCAGCCAGGTCAGCACGCTCGCCCGCCGGTCGCCGTCGGCGATCCGGGCGAACAGCAGGATCTGCGCCGCCGCGAGGAACGAACCCGTGACCGCGAAGGGCCACAACGGCAGCGCGCTATCCACATAGGACTGTCCACCGACGAGCGCGGTCAGCTCCGGTCCGAACAGGACGGACGCGAGCACGACCACGCCGTCGAGCGCCGCGCACACCGCGAGACCGGCCGCCACCGCCTTCGTGCGGCCTGCGCCGGTGAGCCTCGGCAGCACCAGCACGGCGACCGCGTGGGGCAGCCAGTAGGCGATCTTCGCCAGTACCGCGCCGACCGCGTACTCCCCCGACGCGGCGGGCAGGACGTGCCGCGCGAGCACCAGGTCCAGGTTGACCAGCACGACGACGGCCAGCAGCGCCTGCGCCGCGTGCGCGACCTCGGCCAGCCGGGCAGTGCCGAACCGCGCGGGCACCGGGCGCCCGCAGACCACCCAGCCCGCGCACGTGGACACCGTCACCCCGACCGCGATCCCCGCCATCGCACCGCCGCTCGTGCCGGTCACGGCCAGGCCGACGAGCGCGCCGCCCACCCGCCCCGCCGCCTCACCGGCCACCAGCACGCCGTACCGCGCGAACCGCTGCCGCCCCTGCGACAGGCCGAGCCACAGGCCGTTGACGGTGAGCGGCGCGACCGACACCGCGAGCCACACGACCGCGCCGACGTCGGACACGTGCAGCACGTGCGCGACGAGCGGCATGGCGGCGCCGAACACCACGGTCATGCCCGCGGCGACCGCGATACCGAGACCGGTGAGCGGTCCGCGTGGCTCGCCGGGGTGCGCGGCCACCCGCAGCGCCACCGCGGTCTGCACGCCCATCGCGGGGACGGCGCCGATCAGCAGCACCGCGAGCAGGGCGCTCAGCTCGCCGAACGCCACCGGGGCGAGCACCCGCGCCGCGATGACCGTCAGCAGGTAGCCCGAGGCGTTGGACGCCATGACCCCGGCCGTCACCGCCAGCGCGTGCCACCCCGTGCGCTGCTGGACCGGCATCGGGCTCCTCCACAGGACGAGAGTCCCCGCACTGTAACCGGACCACCGCACTGATGAAACCCTTGAACGCCAAGGTTTTCGCGCTCCCCGCACTGTCCGCCGCGCTCGCGCTGGCGGTGCTCGCGCCTGTCCTGACGCCAGGTTTCACGCTGGTCGGCGACATGGTGTTCTCGCCGGACCAGCCGCTGCTGCCCGCCGCCGTGGGACTGGGCACCACGCCGCCGCGCTCGGTACCCGCGGACGCGGTCGTCGCCGTCCTCACGTGGCTGCTGCCGGGTGACCTGGTGCAGAAACTCCTGTTGCTGGCCGCGCTTTCGCTGGGTGCGTGGGGCGCGGGGCGGCTCGCGCCCGCACGGTCGCTCGGCCCTCGGCTGGTGGCGGCGACCGCGTACGGGTGGACACCGTTCGTCGCCGAGCGGTTGTTCATGGGCCACTGGCCGTACCTGCTCGCGTACGCGTGCCTGCCGTGGGTCGCGGCGGCCGGTCTCGCGCACCGGCGCGGTGAGCCGAAGTCGTTGGCACGTCTGGTGTTGTGGTCGCTGCCTGCCGCGCTGACCCCGACCGGCGGGCTGCTCGCGGCCGGTACCGCGCTGGCGACGGCGGGGTGGCGGGCGCTGCCGGCGCTCGCGCTGCTCAACGCGCCGTGGTGGGTGCCGTCGGTGTTGCGGCCGGGGTCCGTCCTGTCCGCACCGGAGGCCGTCGACTGGTTCTCCGCGCGGGCGGAGAACTGGGGCGGCACCGTGGTTTCCGTGCTGGGCACTGGCGGGTTCTGGAACTCCTCGGTGACCCCGGTGAGCCGGGAGCTGCCGGTCACGCCGGTGCTGACGCTGCTCGTCGTCGCGGTCGCCGCGGCCGGGTGGCCGGTGCTGGTGCGCCGCCTGCCGGAGGCGACCCGCCTGTTGTGGCTCGGTGCGGCCGGGTTGCTGCTCGCGCTGGCGGCGCACCTGCCGTTCGGTGCGGCCGCGATGCGGTGGCTGGTGAGCGAGGTGCCGGGGGCCGCGCTGCTGCGGGACGCGCAGAAATGGGTGGCGTGGTGGGCGTTGCCGCTCGCACTGGGGTTCGCGCTCGCGGTGGAGGCGGCACGCAGGCGGGCCGTCGTGGCCGTGGCGGTGTTGCTGCCGCTCGTGGTGACACCCGACCTCGCGTGGGGCGGCATGGGCAGGCTGGACACCGTTCAGTACCCGGCGGACTGGGCCGTCGTGCGGGACGTCCTCGCCCGTGACGAGCACCCCGGCGACGTGGTGTCCCTGCCGTTGGGCGCTTTCCGCCGGTTCGGGTGGAACGAGAACCGGACACAGCTCGACCCCGCGCCGCGCTTCCTCCCGCGCACGACCGTCGTCGACGACACCGTCCACGTCGACGGGCGACCGCTGCCTGGCGAGGACACCCGGCTCCCGGCGATCCGGGAGGCGTTGCGCCACAACGCGGACCTGGGCCCGCTGGGCATCGGCTGGGTCCTGGTCGAGCACGGCACCCCCGGCCGGGTCGACCCGCGCACCCTCGAAGGCCTCGTGCCGGTGCACCGCGGGGAGTGGCTCGACCTGTACCGCGTCCCTGGCCGGATCACTCCACCGCGTGACACCGGACCACCCCGCGTGCCCGTACTCGCCGCCGACGCGGCGGCCGCCCTTTTCGTGGCCGGATGCCTGTTGTGGCAAGTGATACCGGCCGGTAGATTCACCCGCAACCGACGTCGAGGAGTCACACCGTGAGCAGCAGGATCATCGCCGCCGCAGTCGCCGTGGCGGCGGGTCTCGCCCTGGCCGTCGGCGGCGCGGCCACCCTGGTCAGCCTCGCGCGGCCCGACCGCGGCATCGACCTCCAGAACGCCCCGGCAGGCAACGGCGTCGACGGCGGCGTCGTCGACTACGGCACCAAGTAACGCCCAGCGTCGTTCACCGTGCACACAGCGACACTGTCGCGTTCGGTGCGGCTGTTCCGCGCGTTCCGCCACGAACAGACCGACCGGGACACCTTCTACCGCGTGCTGGCCGCGGATTCCGCCGAACAGGTCGCGGCGTCCACACCGCTGCGGGACCGGGTGCTGCTCGACGTCGGCGGCGGCCCCGGCTACTTCTCCGACGCCTTCGAGGCCAGGGGCGCGACGTACGTCGGCGTCGACCCGGATGTCGGCGAGCTGTCCGCGCGCGGTGAACCGGGCCGGAACATGGTGCGCGCCAACGGAACCCGGCTCCCCGTCCGCACCGGCTCGGTCGACGTCTGCTACTCGTCGAACGTCCTCGAGCACGTGTCCGCGCCGCACGCGATGCTGGCGGAGATGGTGCGGGTGACCAAGCCCGGTGGCACGGTGTTCGTGTCGTTCACACCGTGGTGGTCACCGTGGGGCGGGCACGAAACCTCGCCGTGGCACTACCTCGGCGGGCACTACGCCGCCCGCCGGTACACCGGGCGCCACGGTCACGAACCCAAGAACCGTTACGGCAGCAGCCTTTTTTCCTTCTCGGTCGGCGCCGCGCTGCGGTGGGCCGCCGCGTGCGAGGACGCCACGCTCGTGCGCGCGTTCCCGCGTTACCACCCGTGGTGGGCGAACTGGGTGGTGCGGGTGCCCGCGCTGCGCGAAGTGGTGTCGTGGAACGCGGTTCTGGTGCTGCGCAAGGACGGGGACGCCTGAGGCGGGGCGTCCCCGTCCTGTGTGGTCACACTGGTTGCTTCACCCGCGTGGGTGCCTGCGCGGACGCGTTGTGCCTGCCGCGACCGCCCGCCATCATCATCACGACGGACACCACGATCAGGACACCGCCCACGACGTACAGGATCACCGGCAGCACGGTGATGACCCACAGGCTGCCGATGTTCTCCTCCGCGGCCTGGACGTTCGCGGTGACCGTCTCGTCGGTGATGCTGAGATCGCCCTCGAACACCGTCGTCGCCTGCCCGTCGGCACGCAGTTCCTGTTTGCCGTCCTCGCCACCCCTGATCACCGCACCGGTGAGTGGCTCGACGTACAGCGTCCGGGTCGCCTCGTAGTACAGCTCGGCGCGGACCGTCGGCACGTCCGGCTGTCCCACCAGCGCACCAGGGACGTCCCGCTCCTCCACCTTGGTCGGCGAGATCACCTGCGTGAACTTGTAGGTCGTGAGGCCCTGGATCTCCTCCTCGCCGGAGTACTTGACCGGCAGTGCCTTCTTCAGGTTCGTGTCGAACCAGCGGTAGTCGCGCTGCTCGGTGTCGAACGGGAACTTGAAGTTCAGTCCCGGCTGCAGCAGCGAGCCGCGCACTCCGGTGATGCGCTCACCCTCGGCGTCCTCGTAGAACTGGTTCTCGCACGGCGTGACGGCCTCGCCGGTGTGGCGGTCGAGGCACAGTGAGCGCAGGCTGCCGTTCACGGTGGTGTCGGGCTCGCCGTCGACGGTGACGATGGACGCCTCGACCCAGACGGTCACGTCACCGTCCTCGGTGACCTCCTCGGCCCGCATGTTGCCGGTGACGTGCGTGGTGGAGGTGAGGCTCAGGTCCTCGCGGATCTCCGGGGTGTAGGTGTCCCCGTTCTTCATGTACACCAGCGCCGTGATGCCGTCCCCGTGCGCCACCGACACTTCGTCGACGTTGTGCGGGATCTTGGCCAGCCTTGGGTAGGCGAACAGCTGCAGCATCAGACCGGCGACCACCGCGAACACCCCCAGCCCGAGGATGATGAACGTGACGTAGCGATGCAAGGGTTTCTCCTCAGAGGGTCACGGCCGCGCGTGCGGCCGGGCGGGGGTGTCGGCCGGGATGGCTCGACCCAGCAGGCGTTCGGTCGCGCTCGCGGCGCGGACTTCTGCGTGCCGCGAGCCCGCGGCACGCAGTTCGGTGAGCAGGTCGGCGGGCGCGCACTGTTCGACGAGGAGCGGCCCGCCGGGGACGTGCTCGGCGACGGTCGCCTCCGGCATGCCGGGGAGCCACCCCGGTTGCCCGCCCTCGGCGAGGTGGCGCTCGAGCACGGCGGCGAACCGCGCACCCGTGGCCTCCCAGTCGAAGCACGCCCCCCACGCGCGGCAGTCCCGCGCGACCCGCGCGGCGAGTTCTGCGTCGGTCAGGTCCTTCAGCGCCCGGTGCAGGGCGTCGGCCATCGGCAGGTCCGGCGGCACGTGCCATCCCGTCTCACCGTGCCGCACCGAATCCCGCAGGCCGGGCACGTCCCGGCACAGGGTCGGCACACCGTGCGCCGCCGCCTCCAGCACGGCGAGGCCCCAGCCCTCGCCGTCGGACAGCGTGACGTTGAGCCACGCCCGGCCCAGCAGCCGCGACTTCTCCGTCTCGCTCACACGTCCGTGTACGACGACCGCGCCGCCAGCGCGTGCCGCGAGCGCGCGCAGCGCGGTCTCCTCCGGTCCGCCGCCGATGACGTCCAGCCTCAGGTCCGGGACGCGGTCCAGCAGTTCGGTGACCGTCTCGATCAGCCGGTCGACGCGTTTCTGCGGCACCAGCCTGCCCAGGCACACGATCGTGGGAGTGGCGGCGCGGGGCGGGAGGTCGTCCGGTGCCACCGTGTTGCCGTTGGGCACGACGTGGACGGCACCCCGCCAGCGCAGCCGGTGCCGCATCGCTTCCACAGTGGACGGTGACACCGCCACCGTGGCCGCGCCGCGGTAGACGCGGCGCGCGGCCGGTCCCTCCAGCCAGCGGCCGAGCGCGGCGAGCCACGCCGGGAAGTGCACGCCGAACTGGTCGGTGTGCACGTGGTGCACCACCTGCACGACACGGGCGCCGCCCACGGCGAGCGGGGTGAAGAACGGGATGCCGTTCTGGCAGTCCACGACGGCGCCGATCCGCCGCCTGCGGGCCAGCAACCACAGCAGCGCCAACGGGTACACCGTCCAGCGGCCGCCAAGGCGGCGCACCGCCACCGTGGCGTCGAGGTCCCTGGCGCGCTGCCCGGCGTCGCGCGCGGTCAGATAGGTGACCTCGTGGCCGCGCGCGGCCATGGCGTTGGCGACCCGGGTCGCGTAGGTCTCCGCCCCGCCGGCGTACCGGTGCCCGAGGTCGCGCCAGTTCACCACCACCACGCGCATCTACGCGGCCTCCGGCACGAGCAGGGCCGCCCGCCGCGGCTCGGCGTCGAGGACGGCGCGGATGCGGTTCAGGTCGGTGAAGCTGCGCAGGCCGTGGCGCCACAGGGCGAACGTGGAGCCCGCGACGTCGATCCACCGCACGGGCACCTCCTCGATGACCGCGCCGAGCCGCTGCACCCTGGCCAGCACCTCCACGTCGAAGGTGAACCCGGTGGTCTGGAGCGGTTCGAACGCCGCCACCGCGACGTCGTGGGTGAAGAACTTGAAGCCGCACTGGGTGTCGCCGACCCCGGGCACGAGCGAGCGGACGGAGCGGCGGAACGCCCACGCGCCCAGTTCCCGCAGCACGCTGTGCCTGGCCCGCACCTGTGAGCCGGGGTGGGCGCGGGAGCCGACCACGACGTCCGTGCCGTGCCGCAGCCGCCGCAGCACGGCGGGCAGCGCGTCGACGCTCGCCGCGAGGTCCGCGTCGCAGAACCCGACGAACCTGCCGTGCGCGGCGAGCACACCCGCGCGGACGGCGGCTCCCTTGCCCCGGTCCTGGCAGTCCAGGAGCCGGACCGGAAAACCCTGGTCGCGTATGACGTCCGCGGTGCGGTCGGTGCTGCCGTTGTCCACGACGATGACCTCGGCGGCCAGTCCGCGCAGCGCGAGACCCAGGCCGACGAGGCTGCCGGGCAGGCGCCGCTCCTCGTTGTAGACAGGCACCACCACGGACAGCTCCACACCCGCACGGCGCATCAACGAGCCTCCAACGCTGAGACACAGGTCACACGGGCCTGAAGGCGCTTACCGTAGAGGAAAGATGTGCCGCCACACGGCACACCTCCGACCCGGACTCCGAATTGCCGGTGTGAGGCCTAGTCCGTGCACCTGCTTGGCCTAGTCGCCGTGCATATCCCCGGCGCACCGGCACAACCAACATTGTCCGCGAGCACAAACCGGTCCTCAGCCGCCGAGCCGCACGCTTTCGACCGCGAGGTACAGCTCGGCGATTCCCCTGGGATCGCCGAGGTCGCGCCCGGTCAGCTCCTGCACCCGGCGAATGCGGTACCGGACCGTGTTGGGGTGCACGAAAAGGCGCTCGGCCGCGTCGCGGGCCGAGCCGTGCTCGGTGAACCACGCCCGCAGGGTGGCGAGCAGGACGTCGCGTTCCGCGGCGGGCAGGGCGAGCAGGTCGGTGAGCACGTCTCTGGCCAGTTCCCGCGCGAGTTTCGGCGCGCCGGCGACGAGGGTGCTCACGGGCCGTTCACCGAACCCGATCACGCCGGTCTCCCCTGCGGCGAGGCAGGCGCGGGCGATGCGTGCCCTGCTCAGCGCGGCCGGGATCAGCGGCAGGCCGGACACCGGCGGGCTGACGCCGACCGCGGACGCGGTGCCTTCCAGGGATTTCCGGAGTGCGCGCAGGTCGGCGGTGCGCCCGACGGCGACCACTCCCACCTCGCCGTCGGGCAGCCGCCGCCACACCGCGCGCAGGTCGCCGACCATGCGGGACAGCCCGGGCGCGGCGTCCGAGTCGCCGTAGACCACGACGAACGGGCCCGCGACCGGGAGCCGCAGCACCCGCGCGGCGTCCTCGAACTCCTCCGGCTTGGTGTACCGGCCCTCGATCAGGCTGTCGACGACCGCGAGCCGCGCCTTCTCGTCGTACCGCGCCGACTCCGTGGCCACCTCGGTGTAGGCGTCGGCGATCACGTCGGAGAACGAGTCGATGATCTGCCACACCATGGCGTTCACCGGGATCAGCTGTTCCGGTGTGAGCACCCGGGGCGGTGCGACGCGGTCGATGATGCCCTCGTAGGCGAACGTGCCCGCGATCCGGAACGCGCGCAGCACCGCGGAAAGCGGGATGCCGAGCCGGGCCTGCGCGCGCCCGGTCTTGCGGACCATCTCCAGGTCCACGGCGCGGGCCTCGATGAACGCGTCGAACGCGCGGCTGAGGTTCACCTCGCACACTTTGCGCAGCTCCCGGGGCGACGACGCGTCCAGCCTCCGGTAGAACTCGTCCTTCTCACCGAGGAGGCTGGCCAGTTGGTCGGCGAGCTCGGGCAGCCGGTGCAGTTGGCCGCGCACGATCTCGACCAGCTCGGCGGGGAGTGGCACCGTCGCCACGGGGGTGACCATCCGAGCAAGTTAGCTCTCGCGGCCGCCCCCGCGTGCCGCGACGCGGTCTGGACCGATGTAGAGAACGCGCAGCGCGGGTTTGATCACCAGTCGCTGTCGCGGTCCAGCGCGTTGTGGGCCGTCTCCAGCGGCGCCCAGCCGTTCACGGTGTCGTGCGACTCGCCCTCACTGGCGTGCCAGTACCGCAGGTTGAACTTCGCGCGGCCGGGGCCGAACAGGCGGATGTTCGTGTGGGAGATGTCGTAGTCCGCGTCGGGCAGGTAACCGAACTTGTGGTCGGCGTGGTGGACCTTGTCGATCCCGGAGTCGTAGTCGACGGTCTTGTCCTCCTTCGAGCCGACGAAGCTCCAGTCCGTGCTCGCGGCCCAGTCCTGGTCCAGGCGGTTCTCCGGTTCGTGGAGCACGTCCATGAACGTGGAGCCGGGGACCATCGAGTCCCACTGGGTGCTGTCGTACTTGTCTTCGTCGACGATCCCCTTGTGCGGCGTCGAGAGCGTGACGATGTCGCTGACTTTCAGCTTGCCTTTGGGGAAGCCCTCCCACCCCTTGGCCGAGCCGAGCATCGCGACCCGCGTCACCAGCCCGCCCATAGAGTGCGCGACGATCTCGATGGACTCGCCCTTGCTGGTGTGGTGGTCGTACACGTAGTTCGCGAACGCGGCCGCCACGTGCTTGATGCGCGTGTCGGTGGTGGCGTTCGCGACGTCGACGTCGCAGTTCTCGTCACCCTTGTAGTAGGCGACGGTCCTGAGCGACTCGCGGCCCTGCCGCGTGAAGTAGTCGACCGCGTTCGCCCAGATCGACTCGCAGTCCGAGCCCCCGCTGTCGTTGTACCCGTGCACGAAGTACACGGTCGGCGCGGCCGCCGCACTCGCCTGCGCGGGCACGACCAGGCCCGCGGCCACGAGTGCTGTGGTGAGCAGTGCTGTGCGCAGCTTCATGTCCCCTCCTGGAGGACGGGCGCATGGCTGCCACGAACCGACCGGCTCTGCCGTTGATGGCGAACACTGACGCAGACACTGCCGTTGACACCGACACACATCAGCCGCGGCAGGACTCCACACGGAACCCGTCCTCGGTCTTCGGTTGTCAAGGCGATCGTCTACGCCGCCTCCGATGATGGCACAGCCCACGCACGCCTCGTGCCACAACGACGAAGGTCGCCACCGCGCCCCCTCCCGAAGGTTCATCGACCCGACGGTGCGGGACTCGCTCACGACCGGGACCGGATGTCAGGATGATCGCGTGCGTGCTGATCACCGCGGGTGGTGGCGGGTGCCGGTCGTGGTGGCCGTGCTGCTCGGGTTGGGCGGTGTGGTCGCCTGGCAGGTGAACGACGCGCTCGGACTGTCGGTGCGGGACGTCGACGTGCCGGCCGAGCACCTGACCGCCGCGCCGCCACGGGCCATGGCGCCGCCGCCCGCCGTGACGGGCATCGTCGTGCCCGAAGACCGGCGGGCGCGGAAGGCGGCCGAGGCGGTGGCGGACGCGTACGTCACCCGTGGTGTGCCCGCGCCCGCGATCGGCACGGCCACCGGAGCGGTGCTGCGGGTGCGGATCGAGCCCGGTCTCACCGGGGAGGCGTACCGGATCGAACCCGCCGGCGCCGGGTTGGACGTCGTCGCGGGGACCGGGGGTGGCGCGGCCGCGGGGCTGTACGCGATCGCCGACCGCGTGCGCTCCGGCGGCGCGGTGGTGGCGGACGGCCGGACCACCGCGCCGAGGCTGGGCCTGCGGCTGACCGACCTCGGCGGTGTCGGCCTGTCCGACGACCCGGCGCGCTACCGCACCGACGACTACTCGCTGAACTCCGACGTCGTCGGCGACGCGATCCTGCCCGGCGCGCCCTACGTCGACGCGGCCGCGGTGGGGCGGATCGCGGAGCAGTTCCGCGCGCACGTCGACCACTCGCTCGCCCTCGGCTACAACGCGGTCGTCATTCCCGGTTTCCTGGAGTACGTCACGTTCCGCGGCCTCGACGTCTACCCGGACGGCGACCGGCACGTCGCGCGCGCGGAGGCGATGGCGGCCGCGTTCGGCCCGGTGTGGCGCTATGCCGACGATCTGGGCATGCGGGTGTTCCTGTCCACCGACATGCTCGCGCTCTCACCGCCGCTGCGGTCCTATGTGGAACGCACGGTCGGCGGTCTCGACACCGAGGACCCCCGGCTGTGGCAGGTCTACCAGGCGGGGCTCGCGGAGCTGTTCGACCGCATGCCGTTCGTGGCCGGGCTCATGGTCCGGATCGGCGAGGGCGGCGCGGTGTACCAGCTCCCCGGCTGGGACTACACGTCGGAGATCGCCGTCACCACACCCGCCGCCGTGCGGGCGATGCTGCGGGCGTTCCTGGCGGTCGCGCGGGACACCGGGACCGAGGTGATCTTCCGCAGCTGGAGCGTGGGCATCGGCGCCGTCGGCGCGTTGCACACCAGCCGCGACGCCTACCTGGAGGTGCTCGGGGACCTGCGCGACGACCGGCTGATCGTGTCCACGAAGTACTCGCTCGGCGACTTCTACAGCCACCTGCCGCTCAACGACACGCTGCTGGTCGGCGACCACCGGCGGATCGTGGAGTTCCAGTCCCGCAGGGAGTTCGAGGGCCTCGGCGCGCTGCCCAACGACCTCGGCGTGCTCCACCAGCTCGCCCTGCGGCGGTTCCTGGCGGGCAACCCGCACGTCGCGGGTGTGTGGACGTGGGCGCAGGGCGGCGGTCCCCTGCTCGCGGGCCCGCGTTCCCTCACGCTGCGGGTGGGGTTCTGGGAGCTGTACGACCTCAACACCTACGTCACCGGGCGGCTCGCGTGGGACCCGGACCTCGACCCGGCGCTGGCGACCGCGGACTGGGCGCGGCGTACGTTCTCCGACGACCCGGCCACCGTCGCGGCGATCGGCGAGGCGATGGCGCTGTCGCGGGAGGCGGTCACCACCGGGCTCTACATCGGACCGTACGCGGACAAGGCCGTGCGGGCGCTGGGACTCGAGCCACCGCCGATGATGTGGATCTTCGAGTGGGACATCCCGACCGGCGACAGCGCCGCACTCGGCACGATCTACCAGGTCGGCCGGGACCGGGTCGACGAGGCGGTCCGCGAGGGCGACACCGCGGTCCGCGACGCGCGCCGGATGCGGGACCTGGTGGCGGGCACCGACCCGGCGACGTGGCGGGATCCCTTGCTGCACAGGCGGTTCCTGGACACGCTGGACTACCAGGTCGACCTGTTCACCACGCTCGGCGCCTACCGCACCACGGTGCTGCGGCACGCGCAGTGGCTCGACACGGGTTCGGCGGCCGCCCGCGACGCGTGGCACGCCGCCGCGGACCGCTACGCCGAGGCGAGCGCCGGCCACGTCCGCCGCTACGGCGACGACCTGGACCTGCCCGCGTTCAACCTGACCGCCGCGGACCTCGGCCTCGAACGCGCGGACCGGGACGAGGCGATGGCGTGGCTGGCGCGGGGTCTGCTCGCCGCGATCCTGGCCATCTTCGCCGTTGGCGCGCTGTCACGCGAAGTCCGGCGGCCGGTCGCCCTGCGGGCGTTGTGGCTCGGCGCCACCCGGCCCTGGCGGCTCGCGACCGCCGGCCTCGTCCCGACGCGCCTGGACCGCGTGCTGGTGTGGGTGGTCCCGGCGGTCGCGGTCGTGCTCAGCCGCTCGGTGCTCACGTGGTTCGCCGCGCCCGCCCACCTCGTCGTCGTGCTCGGTGCGTGGCTGCTGTTCAGCCTCGTCCTGCGGTCGCTGGTCCGGCCGGCCGACCCGTTCGTCCTCGCCGCGGCCGTCGGCGGGCTCGCGCTGCTGCGCACGGTGCTGCTGCTCGCCGCGCTCGCGCTGCGCGGCCCGGGCCACTACTGGTTCGACTTCTGGACCGACCCCACGGCCAGGAGCCTGTACGTCACCGTGGCGTTCGCGGCGTTCCTCGGGGTGTTCGTCGTCGCCTACCGCGCCCTGCGCACCGGCATGGGCGGTCGCGCGGCGGCGGGGCGGGTGCTGATCGCGGCGGGCGCGCCGCCGCTGGTGCTCGGCGGACTGGTCGCGGTGCTCGGCCTCGAACGCGCGCTGACCATGTGGAACGACCAGCTGGCGCTCCTGCCGTGGGGCCTGTCGCGGATCCTCGGCATCACCGTCCACCTGGAGATCCCTGCCGTGCTGCCGGCCGTCGTGACCGCCGCGGGGGCCGCCTTCGTGCTGGCCGGGGTGCTCATCCGCTTCCGAAGCACACCAGCGGTGTCAGCGGCTCGATGACAGCGGCGTCGGCCAGTGCCCGTGCCGGCGGAAGGCCGCGGGACAGGCCGCGGTGGTAGGCGGTCATGACACCGACCGCCGCGTGGTCGTCCATGCGTGCCACGCTCGACACGACGGTCCGGGTGCCGCTGTACAGCAGCGCCGCGGTGAAGCCGAGGATCTCGTCACCCGCCCGCACGACCACCCGGCCGACGTCGCAGGAAGCGAGGATCACGTGGTTCGGCGCCGCGCCGAGCTGGTGGATGTCGTAGGCCATGAGCGGGCCGTCGGCGAGGTCGAGCCGGGAGAACAGCACGCTGTCCTGTTCGTGGTGGCCGTGCGCGGCGAAGTGCGCGACACCGCAGCCGTCGAGTGCCTTCATCGTCGACTCGACGGTGGCGTCCGCGCCGGACAGGGTCTCGCTGTCCGGGTAGATCGCGGCCAGCTGCTCGACCTCGTCGGCCGCGTAGTCGAGGTTCGGGCCCGCGACCAGCAGCGTGCCCGCGGCCGTGGGCCGGGGTGCGCGCCTGCCGGACAGCCACACCGTCGCGGACGGCGACACGGTCACCGGGCGGCCGCGCAGGTCCGGGATCAGTCCCCACGGCACGCCGGACAGCGGCCCGGTCGGCACCACGACCAGGTCCTCGTCGCCGAGGTGGGGGCGCAGCGGGGCGACGAGATGGTCGGTCAGGACGGCGAGCTGGCGCCGCGCGGAGGTGCGGACCGCGGTGTCGAGCGGGGCGGGCAGGGCGCGGCCGGACAGGACGTCCATGTCGCCGCGCAGCCGGGTGCTGGTCTCCGTGGTGGTCGGCAGGTCGCCGAGCTCGACGATCCGGGCCGTGCGTCCCGCGACCAGGAACGCGTGGATCCGCGTTCCCACGGTGAAGTAGCTGACCAGCGCGGCTCCCGCGGCGCGCAGCTCTGCCCGGACCTCCGCGAGCGAGGCCTGGGCGTGGTGCTCGCCGGTGCCGCTGGTCCGCCAGCTGTGTGCGCGGATCTGCCGTTCCAGTTCGGCGCAGCGCCGCGCGGCCGCCGTGTCACGGTGGCCCTCCAGCTCGCTCGCCCGCGCCACCCGGGACCGCTGGCGCAGCTCGGCGAGCGCGTCGGCGGTGACCGGGTCGTCGAGGGGGTGCACCGCCCTGGAGCGGAACGCCTGCGCGCGTGAGTGCTCCAGCCAGCGGAACACCGTCGCGGGCCTGCCTTCGGCGAGTGCGGCGTCGAGCCCGGCCCGTGCCAGCTCGGCGCCGAGCGTCGCGACGCCGGTCTGCAGGTCGATGCTGCCGAACAGGCCGCGGTGTGCGGCGAGCCGGGCCAGGCCGGTGCGTGCGTGCCGGAAGGTCGCGGCGTGGTCGTCGCGTGCGGCCGCGAGCCGCGCCCGGACGACCTGCCGCTGCAGCCGGGTGTCCAAGGTGGACCGTCGGCCGGGCCGGTCGCGGACGTGCGCGGCCGCCTGGTCGACCTCGCCCCGGCCGAGGTGCGCGCCGGCGGCCAGCAGTTCGGCGGCCTCCGCGTCGTTGTCCAGTCCCAGCTCACGCAGCCGCCCGGCGAGGACGGCCGCGGTCGTCGCGACCTTGACCGGTCGGTGCCCTCGGGACTGCCCGGCGGCGAACTCGGCTCGCAGCCCGGTGAGCGCGGCGACCGCGGCCCACGTCTCGTTGCGCCTGCGGCGGAAGCGGCGCTCCGCCTGGACCGCCCACCGGCGGGCGGTCTCGTGGTCCCCGACCGACAGCGCGATCTGCGCGCGGGTCAGCTCGGCCTCGGCGTGTTCCTGGTTCATCCCGAGCCCGGCGAACCGCGGCATGGCGGCGTCGAGCACGCCGGCGGCGTCCGCGCCGAGGCCGGCCGCGAGCATGGCCCGTGCCTTCTCCACGGCGAGGACGACGAGCATGCCGTCCGCGTCCGCCGCGTATCCCTCTTCTGCCTGGTCGAAGGCGCGCAGCGCGCCGGGGATGTCACCGGCGAGCAGCAGGCAGGAGCCCCGGCCGTGGAAGGACTTCGCCAGCTGGACGGACATGCCGAGCTCGCGGCTGATCTCCTCGCTGCGGGCCAGGTCGGCGAGCGCCGGGCGCACCTCGCCCGCGATCTGGTGGATGAACGCCCGGTTCAGCAGGGTCCTGGCTAGTGCGACCCGTTCGTCCGCGCGTTCGAGCAGCGGCACGGCCGCGTCGAAGCTGCGGACCGCGTCGTCGACGCGGCCGATCATGGTCAGGAGCAGCCCGCGCTGGAGCAGCAGCACGCCCCGGTTGTCGTCGGTGATCAGCGTGTCCATGCTGTCCAGCAGCCCGAAGCCCCGATCGCTGTTGCCGCGCGCGACCTCGGCGGCGGCCAGCGTGCCGAGGAGGCGGAACGTCAGCTCGCGGTGCGCCTGCCAGGACCCCGTGGCGCCCGGCCAGCCGAGCAGCCGCAGGCCCGCCCGCAGCGACCGGGCCCCGAGCAGCGGCCGGCCCCGGTTGAGCGCCTCGAGGCCACGCGCGTGCAGCTCGCGCGCGCGAGCACCACGGGCCTCCTCGGCCTCGACACGGGGCATCTGGCCAGTATCGGGGCCACCTGGCCGTCGTGACAGTGGTTTATGACCACTGGTTCATGGTCATTTGTTCATGGTCACCGGTCACTTGTCCTGTTTCGGGCATCGCGGGGTCGTCACAGCTCGATCGTCGGTGTGATGACCCGGTGGGCGCCGTCGGGGTCGTGCACGACGAGCCGCACGGTCCCGGCGGGCACCGCGTCGAGCGAGAACCGGCCGGTGTCGTCGGACTCGGTCGATCGCGGGCCTGCCGGGCAGCGCACCTCGATCCGGCGGCACGCGGCGGGCGTGAGCCACCCGTCGATGCGCGTGGTGCCGTCGACGCCCTGCTCGAGGGTGATCATGATCGTCAGGCTGTCGCCCTGGAACGTGACGAGCCGGGTGAACTCGTCGGAGCGGGCGCCGGCCAGCGACGACATCTCGACCAGCCGCGACAGCTCCACGTCGACGTCGTCCAGCTCGATCGCGAACCGCACGCGGTCGACGAGGCCGGGCGGCACCGGGTCGGCGGCGTCCAGCATCGCCGCCACGGCGGCGAGCAGGGCGACGTCGTCCTCGGGCAGACCCTGGGTCTCTGCCCGGTCGTCGGCGCGGTCCTGGCTCACCGCCGGTTCCCCGTCCTGCCGGCCGTCAGCGACCGGCGCACCTTGGCGAGCAACGGCGCGTCGACCTCCTTCCAGATCGTGGTGTGCACCTGTCAGCACTCCGTGCAGGTGTCGACCGCGCGGCGTGCGCGTTCCCGCATCGCGTCCTGGCTGACCAGCCCCATCCGTAGTCGCCCGGAGTCGGCGTCGGCCTGTTCGACCAGCTTGTTGGCGAGCGCGGCCGCGGCGTGGGGCCCGGCGAACGACGTGCCGTGCCACATGGCGAATCCGCTGGTGAAGTCGTCCGGGTCCAGCGACTCGCGGTCCAGCTCGCGGATCACGTTCGCGGGCCCGGTGCTCCCGCGCAGCCTCGGGAACGTGCTCACGACCGCCGCGCCCGTCGCCCACGCGTGCACCCAGGGCGCCTGGTTGGAGAAGAACGCCTTGGTGCCGTTGGGGTTGAGCGCGCCGACGCTGAGCACCGGCTGGCCACCGCCGGACGGTGGGGTGATGGCGAGCGCGGCCGGGAAGAACGGGCGGGTCGTGGCGTCGTTGCCCGCGGCCGCGACGACCAGCACGCCGAGGTCGCTGAGCTCGCCGAGCAGCCGGGCGAACTCGGTCGTCTCGGCCTCGTCCTGGACTGTCTCGACGTAGTAGCCGATGGAGATCGACAGGATGTCGACCATGTCGGCGGGGTTGCCGCCGGGGGCCTGCGCTGCCCGGACCTGCTCGACGAGCCGCTCCAGCGCGGCCAGCACGTCGCTCTCGTAGGCGACGCCGTCCCCGGCCATCACCCTGGCGACCGCGACCTCGGAGTCGGGCGCGACCTGCCGGATGATGCCCGCGATGAACGTGCCGTGCCCGACGTGCCGGTCCAGTTCGCCGGTCAGCGGGTTGGCGGGCACGTCGGCGTCCCAGTGGTCCTCGATCAGGCGTGCCGCGGTGCCTGCCTCCCGGCTGCTCGCGGTGATGGCGTCCTGGACCTCCTTGAGGACGCGGATGAAGCCGCCCGGGGGGATGTCGGTGTCGCGGTCGGTGATGCCGAACCACTCGTGCGGCGAGATGCCGGTGTCCAGGACCGCGATCACGGGCCTGCGGTCGAACCCGCTGCCGTTGACGAGCGGCCGTGCCCTCGGCGGCCGGACGGACATGGTGACCGGCACCGGCCCGCCCCGCGCGGACCGCAGGTAGGAGTCCCGGCTGAACCAGCTGTGCGAGTCCCACGGTGCGGGCCCGGCGCCATGGGAGTCCCACGGCGCGGGCCCGATGCCGTGCGAGTCCCATGGCGCCGGGTCGAGCCCGAGGAACAACAGGTGCTCCAGGCCGACCTTCTCCCCGGCGTTCGCGTCCCGCAGGTGCGAGAGCGCGTACGCGGCGTCCACTTTCGCGGGCTTGTCCGGGTCGCGGGCCTCGATCCGGACAAGCGGCGGCCGGTGCCCGTCCTCGGCCGTGTCGGCCCCCACGAGTTTGAGGTTGATGTCGGCGAGGGACTGCTCGACGGCGTCGCGGTCCGCGGTGCGCGCCACGCGCAGGACATCGGCGCGGTACGCCGTGCCCGAGGGCGCGGTTTCCGCCCGCAGCACGCGCGCACCGTGTCTGGCCAGCAGGTTCGCCGGTACGTCCGGCACGCTCCTGCCGAGCCCGTCGTCACCGGTGTCACGGCGTATGTAGAAGTGCATCGAGACCTCCCCGTCCCTTGGCACACAGCATCGTTCGTCACAGCAGTGCGGAATGATCCACCGGAGATACACTTTGGACATAACGAAATGGTCACGGCCACCTGTTCAGTACTTCCGGAACGAGCCGTACCAAGATCAACAACGGCGCCCGGGTGCCGCGTGAGGAGCAGGACTCGGGTTGCCCGGGCCGACGGGCTGATCAGGCGGGCACGACGACCTTGACCCCGCCCTTGAGCAGCGTGAACCGGGCCGGGTCGAGCTCGTGGAGGTCGCCGTCCACGTTGAACTCGGTGCCTGGCGGCACGTCGACCTCGATCTCGTGGCCTCGGTGGTGTGGGACGTCGTCCTGTTGCGTGAGCATGCCGCGCCGCATGTGGTAGCCGTGGCGTACGAGCGAGAGCCGTGACCTGGCGGGTACGACCGCGACGTCGAGGTGGTCGTCGTCGTGGCGGGTGCCGCCGATGTTGGAGCCGCCGCCGAACGCGCCGCTGACCGCCACGACGACCTGCCACGCCTCCCCGTCGAACACGGGTTCGCCGTCGACCAGCACGCGGCACGGGGTGTGCGGCGCGGTCAGCCCGGCCCGCAGCGCGCCCCACGCGTACGCGAGTGCCCCGAGCCGGGCCTTGTGCGGCTTGGCGAGCCTGCTCGCGACCGCGGACAGGCCCGCGGCGGCGGCGTTGACGAACGGGTGCCCGCCGACGAGCCCGATCTCCCGCTGCTCGGTCCGCGCGTGCGGGTCGGCGGCCAGCCGGCACGCCTGGTCCAGGTCCGTTGGCAGGCCGAGCGCGCCGGCGAAGTCGTTGGCGGTACCGGTGGCCAGCACCGCGAGCGGGACACCGGCGGCCGCCGCCGCGCGGGCCGCGGCGCCGACGGAGCCGTCGCCACCGGCGACCACGACCCGCTCGGTGCCGTCCGGCAGTGGGTCGCCGAGCTGGTCGAGGTCCCACGGTTCGACCTCGGCGCCGGCGTCGGTGAGCAGCCGCCGCACCCGGTCGGCGTCGGTGCGTCCGCTGCCGGAGAGCCGGTTTGCCACGAGGACGGTGCGCATCCGGACATTCTGCCCGGTCCGGCGCGGTCAGGGGATGGCGTAACCCTTGCACGCGGTCTCGGAGCACACGGCGAACCACGTGTCGCCCAGCCGGGCCAGCGCGCCGTACGTCCAGGCCTCGCCGGTTCCGAGGTCGTAGCCCACCACGTCGCTGCCGCTGTCGGTGACGAGCACGTGGGAGTCGGTGATGGTCACCCGCGAGCCGCCGACGCTGCCGGAGAACGGTGCGCGCCAGGCGGGTTTGGCGTCACCCACCCGGTAGGCGACCAGCTCGGCGTTGCCCGCCGCCGCGGCCTCGACGACGAGGAGGGTCGTGCCGGACGCGGCGATCGCCTCGCCGCCGACCGGTGCCGACCACTCGACGGCGCCGGTGTCGAGGTTCAGGACGCTGGGCGCGCCGTTCTGCGCGGTGACGCCGAGGCGCCCGTCGTTGTTGGACTCCGGGAAGCTCCCGCAGTACTTGCCGTCGTGCTCCTTGGCGGTGCGCGCGGTGTACTGCCACTTCTGACCGGCGCCTGCGACGGCGAACCCGGTCAGCAGCGCGGTGCAGCCGTCGGCCGGGTTGTCGTCCTCACCGTTGCTCGTGACGATCGTGCGTTCGGTGACGGCGTCGATCGAGCCGACGCGGTCGTCCCCGCCGTCGTAGCCGCGGCCGAGGGTGGCGCCGGTGGCCGGGTCGTTGGCGCTGAGGACGTAGGTGTCCGCACCGGTCGCGTACGCCCCCACCAGCAGGAACGGCGGGGTCGGGAGGGCCTGGGTGCCGTCGGTCAGGTGCTCCACCCGGGAGCTGGCGTAGGTCGGGACCTGCCAGCGGACCGTGTTGCTCGCCGGGTCGCGGGCGCTGAGGGTGCAGTCGCCGATGCGGTTGTTCTGCCCGCCGTAGCAGACCGACAGGTAGATCGTGTCGGCGGTGACCGACCACAGCGAGGCCTCGGTCTCCCGCCAGACCTCGGTGCCGGTGGCGGCGTCCAGCGCGATGATCACCTGCGGCTGCGGCCAGCGGTCGTCGTCGGGGTTGTTGTAGCCGATGATCACGTGGCGCCCGGTGACCCGGAGGGTGAAGTAGTCGACCTTCGGCGGGGTGAAGCGCCAGACCTCCTTGCCGGCCTTGTCCAGGCCGATGACCTCCTCGCGCTTCTCGAGGACGTACCCGGTGGCGGTGACCGCGAACCCGCTGACGTCGTACTCCTCCGTCCCCGCTGGCATCGTCACCGTCCACAGTGGCGATCCGGGGTACGCGGGCAGGTCGGCGGGCGCCGCGGGGGACGACGAGGGCAGGCCGGTCGGGGGCGCGGCGAACTGGCTGCTCAGCGCCGGGATCCTGCCGCTGGGCACCGGCCGCCCGTCCCCGGTCGACAGCGTCACCACGAGCGTCGCCACGACGGCGACCACCACGACCGCGGCCGCCGCGAGCAGCAGGACGCGTCGCTCGCGCCAGAACGCGGTCAGCGCGGCGCGGTGTCCGTTGTGGTCTCCGGTTCCGGCCGCGTCCGGCTCTGGTGCGCGGTCCTCGGCCGGGTCCGGCTGGTCCGGTTGGTCCCCGGCGTGCGGCTGCGTCATCGTGGCTCCTCCCTGCTGCCCGGGAGGATATTCGGCCAATCCCGCACGCGGCGGGCAAACGGCCGAATACGATGCTGCGCGTCCCGCCGTGCGGGGATCCGGTTGACCTGACGGTGAGGAGTCCGAAGTGGAGTCGTCGCGGCCCGGCGCGCTTCCGGTGCGGGAACCCCGCCGGCGCTTCGTCGCGCCGATCGTGTTCGGCCTGATCGGCGCCGTGGTCGCGGTGTGGATCACCGTGGCGGTGGCGACGAGCCGCGACCCGGAGGAGACGGTCGAGGCGTACCTCTCGGCGATCGCGGAGAAGGACGTCGACGGCGCGCTCGAGTTCGTGTCCGACGTGCCCTACGGCGACACCGCGGCGTTCCTCACCCCGGACGCGATCAGCGACGACTGGTGGGTGGTGTCGGTGACGGAGGTCGGCCGCGAGTACAGCTCGTCGGCGCGGGTCAAGGCCGTGATCGCCGGTCCCGGTGGCACCGCGGAGGGTGAGTTCGAGGTGAACGAGTACGACGACGAGTGGACCCTGTGGGATCCGTTCGTGACGGTGCGGTTCCCGGCGTCGCCCGTGTCCTACGTCCGGGTCAACGACAAGGTGGTGCCGAAACCGGCCGACTCCAACGGTTTCGAGTCCTACGACCTGTTCCCGGGGATCTACCGGTTCTACGGTTCCGTGCCGGGCGTGGTGGACACGCAGAGGACCGGTGCCGTGGCGGCGTTCCCGAGCGAGGACCCCGACGAGATCCTGGTCGTGCCGTCCACACTGACACCCGCGAAGGACACCGTCGAACGGCTGCGGAAGGCGGTGGACGAACGCATCGACGAGTGCGCCACGTTCACCACCCCGGCCCCGTACGGCGACTGTCCATTCGCGACAGACGGCGACATCGACACTCCCGACGGCAAGCGGGTGAGCGACCTGCACGGGCTCACGTGGAAGGTCTCGACCTACCCGGTGGTGACGATGACCGACGACCGTTCGCAGGAGTTCAGCCCGGCGTTCGCGCTGAGCGTCACGTCGCCTGGTTCGGTGGCGCTCAGCGGCAGCGGGGAGGACACCGACGGCAACCCGACCACGTTCACGGTCAACTGCGAGATCGACCTGACGGGCCTCCGGGCCACGGTCGACGCCCGGGGCGAGGTCGAGCTGACCCCGTTCGCGGGATCGGGTGACCCCAACCTGGGCGACTTCGACACCTGCAGGCGCGACACATGACGAACCCCACGGAGCCCCAGCCCATGCCCGGCACCGAACCGGCCCACCCCGCCGAGGATGGGGACGCCGCACCCACCGACGCCACCTCGCCGGAAGACCTTCCCGCCGACGACACCGCTTCGGGCGCCGACGCGCCGTCTACCGCCTCGTCCGATGAGGTCCCGGAGGACTCCGCCGCCGACGTCGCGCCCGCCGATGGCGCGCCTGCCTCCGAGGGCGTCTCCCCCGCCGACGAGCCGGTCGAGCCCGCTGACGAGCCCTCCGACGGCGCCGCTCCCGGTGATCCGGCGTCCGGCGAGTCCACTTCCGCCACCCCGCCCCCGGTCGGGGGAACCGTGCCGGCGTGGTGGCGGTGGGTCGGGCTGCACCGCAAGCCGGTGAGTCTCGTCGCCGGGCTGGTTGTCGTCGCGGTCGTGGGGACGATCGTCGCGGTGTCGGTCGGCGGGCAGGGTCCCAGGGACGTCGTCCAGTCCTATCTGGACGCCATCCGGTCCGGTGACGCGCAGGCGGCGCTGGAGATCGCCGGGGAACCCGACGACGAGGAGGACCGGCTGCGGTTCTTGTCGGCGGACGCCCTCGCCGACGACTGGACGGTCGACGCGGTCGTGGAGCGGAACGTGCGCGAGGACGAGGCGGACGTCGACGTCACGTTCCGGGCCGGGGACATCGCGCGGCAGGGCCGTTTCCACCTCGTGAAGGGTGACGACGGCTGGACCATGGAGTCGCCGTTCGTCAAGGTGGACCTGGCGGTGGGTGACCTCGACGTCGTCGAGCTGGGTGCCGTGCGGCAGGCCGCGGACCGGGACGTGACGACCCAGGTGGTGCCGCTGCTGCTGTTCCCCGGCGTGTACGAGCTGTACCCCAGCCTCCGGGAGCGGCTCGCGTTCGACCAGCCGCTGCTCGTCGTCCCGCCGACCGCGTTCAACGACGGGGCCGTGCGGGTCACCGCGGCCTACACGCTGACCGACGCGGGCGCCGCGGCCGCGCAGGAAGCGGTGAACGCCAGCGTCGACAGGTGCGCGACGCACACGCGGGCCAGGCCGCCCGGCTGCCCGTTCGACATCTCCGACGACTCCACCGTCCGGAGCCTCGAGGAGGTGACCGACATCGCGTGGACGATCGTGACCCACCCCGAGGCCCACTTCCCGGCCACGAGGACCGGCATCGAGCTCGTCGTCCGCAGGCCGGGCACCGTGAAGGTGACCGGCACCGGTGTGCCCGAGGACGGCGGCGCCCGCACCCCGTTCACGCTGACCTGCGAGTTCGGCGTCGACAACCTCATCATCGACGTGACCGCGGACGGCGTCGAGATCGGCAACGACGTCGGCGACGACTACTCGGCCGCGCTCGGGACCGAATGCTTCTGACCGCACACCGTGCGGTCACGACCCGGCGGGTGCTCGCCGCGGGCTGGTACGCCCCCGGCGGAAATCCGGATGACCGGTTCGCCCGGGTTGATCTACCCTGACCGACGTGATGCAGCAACTGCTCTTCCTCTGAGGGACGACGCCTCCACCGGCTCCGCGGACCGCGGCGCCGGCATTCGTCCTTTCCTGCTCATCACCTCTTGCTGGAGGCAGTTCCGTCATGTCGTCCCATCTTTCGCTCGCCCCTGCGCGCTCGGCGCACGTCCGCGCGACCGGAGTCCACGTCTCTTTCGGTGGGCGGCCCGTGCTCGCCGGGGTCGATCTCGTCGCCGCCGCGGGTGACCGGGTCGCCGTCGTCGGGGAGAACGGGCGTGGCAAGACCACCTTGTTGCGGGTGCTCGCCGGTGACCTGCCCGCCGACCGGGGCGAGGTGCGCCGCGCGGGTTCGGTCGGGGTGGCCGACCAGCAGCTCCCGCTCGGCCCGGCCGAGACCGTCGGTGACCTCGTCGACCTCGAGCTGGCGGCCGTGCGTGGTGCGCTGGCCCGGCTCGACCGCGCCACGGACGCGCTCACCGAAGCAGAACCCGGCGCCGACGAGGAGTACGCCGCCGCGCTCGCGGCGGCCGAGGCGCTGGACGCGTGGGACGCCGACCGGCGGGTCGAGATCTCGCTGGCCGCGCTGAACGCCGTCGACGACCGCGCCCGGCCGCTCGGCACGCTGTCGGTCGGGCAGCGGCACCGGGTCCGGCTGGCGTGCCTGCTCGGCGCGGGGCACGCCGTGCTGTTGCTCGACGAGCCGACCAACCACCTCGACGCGGGCGGGCTGGCCCACCTCACCGACCGGTTGCGGGCCTACCCGGGTGTGGTCGTGCTGGTCAGCCACGACCGGGCGCTGCTCGCGGACGTGGCGACCACCGTGGTCGACCTCGACCCGTCCAGTGACGGCAGGCCGAGGGTGTACGGCGGCGGCTACGCCGGTCACGTCGAGGGCCGCCGCGCGGAACGGGCCCGCTGGGAGGCGCTGCACGCCGAGCAGGTCGCCGAGAAGCAGCGGCTGGCCGACGACCTGTCCGCGGCGCAGAACCGGTTGCGGGACAACTGGCGGCCGGACAAGGGCCACGGCAAGCACACACGTGCGACCCGCGCACCCGGTCTGGTGCGGGCGGTGCACCGGCGCCAGGAGGAACTGGCGGCCCACGTGGTGGCGATTCCGCCGCCGCCGCAACGGTTCACGATGCCGGAGCTGCCCACGGGGGCGACCCTCGTGCGCGCCGACGGTGTGTCGGTGGCGGGGCGCCTCCTGACACCGGTCGACGTGGCACTGGACTCCGGCGACCGGCTGGTGGTCACCGGCCCCAACGGCGCGGGCAAGTCGACGCTGCTGGCTGTGCTTGCTCGTGCGCTGGCACCGGACACCGGCCAGGTCAGGCACGCCAGGAACGTGCGGGTGGGGTGGCTGGGTCAGGAGTCGGCCCCGCAGGGCGGGCGTACCGCTGTCGAGCTGTACGACGAGCGGGTCGCCCGCGCCGGGGTGTCGTCGCCGGGGCTGGGCGCGCTCGGTCTGCTGGACCGCCGCGACACACACCGTCCGGTGGCCGACCTGTCGGTCGGCGCACGGCGGCGCCTCGATCTGGCGCTGGTGCTGGCCGAGCGGCCGCACGTGCTGCTGCTCGACGAGCCGACCAACCACCTGTCGGCCACCCTGGTCGACGAGCTGACCGCCGCACTCGGCGCCACGCGGGCGGCGGTGGTCGTCGCGACGCACGACCGGCAACTCCTGCGCGACACGGCCGGGTGGCCGCGGTTGGCCCTGTGAGCCGGAACGGTGGACCAGAACGGTGCCGGTAGTTTCGGAATGTTTCGCATTCCGAGGGTTCCGAAACATTTCCGAAAATTGTTGACAGTTCATCAGCGGGCTACTCATACTTTTTCAGCGACACCCTCCTCAGCGAAGAGGAAGTACGCACATGAACGGCACTTTCGTGCGCCCGAAAAGACGTGGACACCGGCTCGCATTCGCGTTCTCCGCGATACTGACGCTGGTGTTCTCGATATTACTCCCACCCGGTATCGCCAACGCGATTACCACCAATCAGACGGGGAACCACGGCGGTTACTTCTATTCATTCTGGACCGACAGCCAGGGCACGGTCTCGATGGACCTCGGCTCCGGTGGCAACTACTCGACGTCCTGGCGCAACACCGGAAATTTCGTGGCGGGCAAGGGCTGGCAGACGGGTGGCCGCCGGAGCGTCACCTACTCCGGCAGCTTCAACCCGTCCGGCAACGCCTATCTGACGCTGTACGGCTGGACGCGGAACCCGCTCGTCGAGTACTACATCGTCGACAACTGGGGCACCTACCGGCCGACCGGAACGTACAAGGGCACGGTCACCAGTGACGGCGGCACCTACGACATCTACCAGACCACCCGCTACAACGCCCCGTCGATCGACGGCACGCGGACTTTCAACCAGTACTGGAGCGTCCGGCAGCAGAAGAAAACCGGCGGCACGATCACGTCCGGGAACCATTTCGACGCGTGGGCCCGCAATGGCATGAGCCTCGGCACCCACGACTACATGATCATGGCCACCGAGGGGTACCAGAGCAGCGGCAGCTCCAACATCACCCTGGGTAGCGGCGGTGGTGGCGGGGGCGGTGGTGGCGGAGGCGGAGGCGGAGGCGGAGGCGGTTGCACCGCGACGCTGTCCGCCGGCGACTCGTGGTCCGACCGCTACAACCTGAACGTCGCGGTGTCCGGGTCGAGCAACTGGACCGTGACGATGAACGTCCCGTCGCCCGCGACGATCATCGCGACCTGGAACGTCAACGCCACCTGGCCCTCCGCCCAGCAGATGGTCGGCACGCCGAACGGCAACGGCAACAACTGGGGCGTCACCATCCGGCACAACGGCAACTGGAACTGGCCGACCGTCTCCTGCGGCAGCGGTTGACCCGATCGCACGCGTCGCGTCGCCCACCCGGCGGCGCGGCGCTGGATCACGTGCTGAGCCCTGCTTGTCCGCTCTGTCGTGAAACCCGTGCCGTGACTACGGTTTGGGCCATGGCGCACATCGATCTCGGCCTCGACGAGACCAGGTACCCGGGCATCACCGGCCCCATGAAATACCGCCCGGAGACGGGGAACCCGTTGAACGAGCTGGCGGAGGTGTTGCTGCGCAAGGAACCGCACCCGCTGACCCGGGGTGAGCGGGAGCTGATCGCGGCGTACGTGTCGGGCCTCAACGAGTGCACCTTCTGCTGCTCGTCGCACTCGGCGTTCGCGGCCGCGCAGCTCGCCGACGGCATGGACCTCGTGGACCAGGTCCGCGCGGACCTCGACAGCGCCCCGGTCAGCTCGAAGCTGCGTGCCCTGCTGCGCATCGCGGGCGCCGTGCAGGAGTCGGGCCGCAAGGTCACCCCGGACCTGGTCGAGGCGGCCCGCGCCGAGGGCGCGGTCGACCTCGAGATCCACGACACGGTGCTGATCGCGGCGGCGTTCTGCATGTACAACCGCTACGTCGACGGCCTCGCCACGTTCGCCCCGCCGGGCAAGGACGTGTACGCCGGGATGGCGACGATGATCGTCGAGCACGGGTACGCCATTCCCGAGTAGCGGCTACTGGTCGGTGTCACGGGCCTTGCGCCGCTGCTCCTCGGCACGTTCCCGGCAGCGGCGCAAGAACTCCGCGTCCGCCTCGGCGTCGGTCGCCGCGAACCGGCCTGGCCGGTCGTACTCGGGGTACGCGGGCATGTCGCGTTCCAGGTGCCTCGGCCGGGCGACCGCCCGCGCCGGCCTGCCGGCGACCAGCCAGGCGATCGAGCCGACCAGCGGGAAGAACAGCACGATCAGCAGCCAGCCGATCTTGGGCAGGTTGCGGACGTCGCCGTCGTTCGTGGTGATGACGTCGACGAGGCAGAACAGCCACAGGCCGAACGTGAGCACACCGAAGAGGCCACCGAAGTACAGCATTCCCACCATCCCCAGGTTTCGTCGGCGGAGATTAGCGCCTCGCCGCAACGGGCTCAGCGCCAGGTGCGCGTCCGGTTCCGCACCGCATCGCCCGACCCCGACTTGTCAGGCAAGTGTTCACTTGCCTATGGTGTGGTCATGGAAGAGGATCTGTTCAAGGCACTGGCCGATCCCACCCGCAGGCGCATCCTCGATGGGCTGGTGGAGCGGGACGGCCAGACCCTGTTCGAGATCTGCGCGCGGCTGGCGACCGACCACGGTCTCGGGCTGACGCGTCAGGCGGTCAGCCAGCACCTCGCCGTGCTGGAGGCCGCGGACCTGGTCCGCACGCGACGCGAGGGCCGCTACAAGTTCCACGACCTGAACACCGAACCGCTCGAGCACGTCGTCACGCGATGGCTCAGGCCGACACCACCGGGGAGCACACCATGAGGATCCATCTGACGAGCGTCTTCGTCGACGACCAGGCCAAGGCGGAGCGCTTCTACACCGACGTGCTGGGTTTCGTGAAGAAGCACGACATCCCGCTGGGCACCGCCCGGTGGCTGACCGTGGTGTCGCCGGAGAACCCCGACGGCACCGAGCTGTTGCTGGAGCCCGGTGACCATCCCGCGGTGGGGCCGTATAAGGACGCGCTGGTCGCCGACGGCATCCCGGCCGCCGCGTTCGCGGTGGACGACGCGAACGCGGAGTTCAAGCGGCTGACCGACCTCGGGGTGCGGTTCACGCAGGAGCCGCTGGAGATGGACACGGTGATCACCGCGGTGCTGGACGACACGTGCGGCAACCTGATCCAGCTCCAGCAACTCCGGTAGGCGCTAGGCCGGGCGGGCCGCCGACAGGATTCCCTGGACCTGCTTGAGGAGCGTGTCGATGTCGTCTGCCTGGTACATCAGGTCGACGAGCACGTGCCGCACCTCGGTCTCGCCTTCGACGCGTTTGATCACGTCGGTCACGTCGTCGACGACCGAGCCGGTGCGCACGGTCGGGTAGATCCGCAGGATCATGTCCAGCGCGCCCGGGTCGCGGCCGGCCTCGGCGGCCATGGCGCGGATCGCGGCCAGGGGCTGGTTCACGGCGCCGTCGAGGTCGACGGTGCCCGGCAGCACGACCGCGGGCAGCCACCCGTCGGCACGGCGCGCCACCCGCCGCATGGACGCCGGCGCGAACCCGGCGAGGTAGACCGGCGGCTTGCGGACCGGCTTCAGCGCGGCACGGGTCTCGGGCACCCGCACGTGCTTGCCCTCGTAGGACGCGGGGTCCTCGGTCCACAGCCGGTCGAGCGCGTCGAGGGTCTCGTCGAGC
Source organism: Actinophytocola algeriensis (assembly GCF_014203735.1). Taxonomy (GTDB): domain Bacteria; phylum Actinomycetota; class Actinomycetes; order Mycobacteriales; family Pseudonocardiaceae; genus Actinophytocola; species Actinophytocola algeriensis. The sequence goes on from NZ_JACHJQ010000008.1 coordinate 261,093, forward strand.
CGGGCGCCGCGTTCGGCCATGGGGACCCCGACGGCGTCGTACTCCTCGGGTGACCAGCCGACGCCGAGGCCGGGCACGAGCCTGCCGCCGCTGAGGACGTCGAGCGTGGTGAGGGTCCTGGCGAGCAGCGCGGGTGGGTACCAGGGCGTGTTGAGGATGTTGCTGCCGATCAGGACGCGTTCGGTGGCGGTGGCGGCGACGGCCAGCAGCGCGAACGGGTCGAGGATGGCGCGGAACTCCTCGGGGAACGTGTCGGCGCCGTTGTAGCCGATCACCGGGTTCGGCGGGGACAGCAGTCGGTCGATCACCCACAGGCTGTCTCCGCCGAGCTGCTCGACCTCGCTCGCGTACCGCGCGACCTGGTCGGCCTGCCAGGCGACGGTCCCGGTCTGCGGCAGCGTGAATCCGATCTTCATGAAGCTCCTCCAGGAGAAGTGACTTCTTCCACAATAGCCACTTCGAAAAAGCTAGCAACTAGGGCTGTTAGGCTCCTGGGCATGGCTGACGAGGACTGCGTACGCGGCGACGCCGCGCTGACGCGCGCGTTCGCCATCCTGGGCACGCGGTGGACGGGGTTGCTGCTCGGGCAGCTGGGCCACGGCGCGGCCGGGTACCGGGAGCTGTCCCGCGCGATCGGCAAGGTGAGCGACTCGGTGCTGTCGGAGCGGTTGACGACGCTCGCGGAGGCGGGTCTGGTGAAGCGGACGGTCCTGGAGGGGCCGCCGGTCGCGGTGACCTACGAGCTGACGGACGCGGGGCGCGCGTTGATCCCGGTGCTGGGCCAGATCTCCGACTGGGCCGAGGAGCATCTGCCGGCATGAGAAGACAGGCCCACCGACGGCGGGCCTGTCCCGGGTGTGCTGTTCAGCTCCGCTTGTACTTCTCCCACCACGTGAGGGCGACGCGGTAGGCCTCCGGGGTGTTGTCGGCGGCGTTGTTGGCGAGGCCGTTGCGGCCGAAGTAGTAGTCGTTGACCTGGTTGCGGGCCGGCCGGGACATGTCCGGGTCGGAGATGCCGTTGGCGTGGATGTGGTAGGCGAACCCGTCGCTGGGGGTGCGCAGCCACGCGGCGAACCCGACGGTGCGCAGTGCGCGGACGGTCTGCCACCGCTGGGTGGTGGTGAGGCTGCTGACGCTGATGTCGACGACGCCGCCGCCGTCGTGGGTGCCCGCGGAGTCGGGGTTGCTCGACGTGTACGAGCCCTGGGTCAGGGTGAGGCTCCAGGAGAGCATGCCGTCGGCGGCGCGGAGCATGTCCGCGGTCCTGGTGTTGACGCGTTTGCCGCCGTAGGAGGCGGTGCGGGACCCGACGGTGACCGTGCGGGTCACGTCGAACCGGCCGGAGCCCAGCTGGGTCAGTGAGGTGCGGCCGGGGACGCCGTTGGCGTCGAGGCCGGAGAAGCCGAGGCTGCGCTGCCAGGCGGCGTACGCGTCGAGTGTGGACGTGCCGTAGTGCCCGTCGGTCTGGGCGGACGCGAGAAGTCCCTTGGCGTGCAGTGCTTGTTCGACGGCGAGGACGTGCGACTCGCAGCCCGGTGTGGTGCCGGTGCCCGCCTTGGGCGGGTCGACCTGGCAGGCGAGCAGCACCAGCTCCATGTCGACGGTCGCCAGCGCGGTGGTGGCCGCGGCGGTCTGTGTGCCGGCCAGGGCAGGCACGGCGAGCGCCGTGCCCGCCGCCAGACCGCGGGTGAGCAGTTGGCGCCTCGTGTACCGGTTCATCAGCACGCTCCGTTCGTCCGTTGCGCGGGATGGTGGCAACCGGAGGTACAAGAGACGTACAAAGGGCGGGCGTTCCGGCTCTGATCGGCACTGGTCGGCACTCACCGTGCTGGTCACGCCTTTCGGCGGCTTGACGGCGTGGCGGCGACCGGCTTGTTTGAAAGAACCACACAAGCCGGGAGGCGCCATGCCGGTCGGGGCGAAGCTGTCGATGGTCCTGCTCGCGGCGGTGGTCGCGGGCGGCGGCGCTCCCGCGCCCGCTGTGTCCGCTGCGCCGGTGGCGCCCGTTGCCGGTGCGGCGAGCGAGTTCCTCGGCGCGGTCACGTTGGTCACCGGCGACCACGTGACCGTGCGGCGGGTCGGCGCGCAGCTGGTGCCGCAGGTGCGACCGGCGGCGGGCCGGGAGCACGTGCACTTCGCGACGACGGCGGTGGACGACTCCTTGCTGGTGGTGCCGGGGGACGCGTGGGCCGCGGTGCGGACGGGGCAGGTCGACCGGCGGTTGTTCGACGTGGCGGCGTTGCTGCGGGACGGGTACGGCGACGCCGGGCGCGCCGACATCCCGTTGATCGTGCAGGGTGGGCAGGCGGGCGCGGACGCGACCGTCACCGCCCGGTTGTCCACTGTGGACGCTGTGGCGGTCAGCCAGCCCAAGGACACCGCGGCCGGTTTCTGGGCCGCGCACCGCGGCCGGATCTGGCTGGACGGGCTGCGGCACCCGAGCCTGGACGTGAGCGTGCCGCAGATCGGTGCCCCGGCGGCGTGGGACGCCGGGTTCACGGGCTCTGGTGTGCCGGTGGCGGTACTGGACACCGGGATCGACGACACGCACCCGGATCTGCGCAGGCAGATCACGGCCACGAAGAACTTCACGTCCGGGCACGGGGTGCGGGACACGGACGGGCACGGCACGCACGTGGCGTCGACGATCGCGGGCACGGGCGCGGCGTCGGGCGGCAAGTACAAGGGTGTCGCGCCGGGCGCGAAGCTGCTGGTGGGCAAGGTGTGCGGGGGTGCGGGCTGTCCGGAGTCGGCGATCCTGGCGGGGATGGAGTGGGCCGTCGGGCAGGGCGCGAAGGTCGTGAACCTGAGCCTGGGCGGCCCGGACACCGCGGCCGACGACCCGCTCGAGCTGGCGGTCGAACGGCTCAGTGCCGAGCACGGCACGTTGTTCGTGGTCGCGGCGGGCAACGACGGTGGTTACGGCGCGGAGACGGTCTCCTCCCCCGCGAGCGCCGACGCGGCGCTGGCCGTGGGTGCGGTGGACGACCAGGACGCGCTCGCGAGTTTCTCCGGCCGGGGGCCTCGGGTGCACGACGCGGCGTTGAAGCCGGAGATCACCGCGCCGGGGGTGGAGATCACGGCGGCGCGGTCCCGGTACTCGACGCGGGGCAAGCGCGGTGACCGGTACGTGGCGATCAGCGGCACGTCGATGGCGACGCCGCACGTGTCGGGGTCGGCGGCGATCCTGGCGCAGCGGCATCCGGAGTGGACGGGTGCGCGGCTGAAGGCGGCGTTGGTCGGTGCGGCGGAGCCGGGTGCCGAGGGTGTGTACGAGCAGGGTGCGGGCCGGGTGGACGTGGCGCGTGCGGTCGGGCAGGACGTGGTGGCCGAGCCTGCGACCGTGTCGGTGGGCCGGATGAGCTGGCCGCACGCGGACGACGAGGCCGTGACCAGGACAATCACCTACCACAACGACGGCGACGAGCCCCGCACGCTGCGGCTCGCGCTGTCTTCGGGCACGCCGGAGGGGATGTTCGGGCTGTCCGCGTCGAGCGTGACCGTGCCTCCGCACGGGACGGCGGGTGTGGCGGTCACGGTGGACACGGCGGTGCCCGCGGCGGAGGGCACGTTCGGGACGTGGGTTTCGGCGAGCGACGAGACGGGCGGGCGCGTGGTGACGCCGGTGGCGGTGGACCGGGAGCCGGAGAGCTACGACCTGACGCTCGAGACGCTGGACGCGAAGGGTGCGCCGACCGATGCCCACTACTCGTTCGTGTTCGGTCTCGACGAGTCGCGGTTCCGGCCGGTGCCGGGGATCGGTGATGCGGGGACGTTGCGGGTGCGCGCCGGGCGGTACCACGTGGACGGCGCGATCAGCACGCCGAGGCCGGGTGGCACGTTGTTCGACTCGGCGAAGGTGGTGCACCCGACGGTGGAGGTGCGGGCCGACACGACGGTGGTGCTCGACGCCCGTTCGGCACGGCCGGTGTCGGTGACGTTCGACCGGGCGAACGTGGTGCCGAAGGCGGTCGCGGTGGCGTACACCAGGTTCACGCCGAGGAGCTCGCTGAACACGGGCGTGCTCGGGGACACGTTCGACCGGATCGGGGTCGGGCAGGTCGGCGCGCGGGTGCCGGAGGAGGAGATGATCACGAGCCTGGGCGGGGTGTGGGCGGTGCCGGACGCGCAGGGGGACGTGCTGCGCAGCGCGGTGACGTACAACCTGTCCTGGTTCGGCTACGGCGACGTGCCGACCGGGTTCACCCGGCACGTCGTGGACGGCGAGCTGGCGCGGGTGCACGCGGTCTACCGGGCGCAGGCGGATCGCAAGCGGGGCACGAAGGTGTGGGTGGCGCAGGAGCCGCGTGCGCAGGTGAGCAACGGGTTCGGGTTCGGTTTCCGGTTGCCGTTGGAACGCACGGAGTTCCACAACGTCACCGACGTCACCGACGGCGCTGGGGTGCGGTGGTCGGGTGAGCTGCAGCAGTGGGCGATGGTGAACAAGCAGGTGCACACGGAGACGGTGCTGACCGGCGGCGTGGTGGACCACCAGCCGGGGACGGTGACCGAGGAGGAGTGGAACACGGCGGTGTTCGGCCCTGGCTTCACGACCGACGGCGAGTTCGCGACCCGGTCGGGGGATGTCGTCGCGTTCAACCTGCCGCTGTACGGCGACGCGGGTCTCGACCGCGCCGGCGTGTCCGAAGTGGACGCCGGGAGCACGGCGCTGTACCGGGAGGGGGTGCTGGTCGGTGAGACGGCGCAGCCGGGTCTTGGTCAGTTCGAGGTGCCCGCGGCGGCGTCGTCGTACCGGCTGGAGGTGAGTTCGCGGCGCAGCGACGTCTCGGAGTTCTCGACGTTGGTGTCGTGCGTGTGGACCTTCACCTCGGCGCGCCCACCGGACGAGGACCCGAAGCCGAAGGGGAAGGGCGGTGTGGGTCTGCCGCTGCTGGCGGTGCGTTTCGCGCCGCCGGACCTGGACCGGCGGAACTCGACTGCCGCCGACGAGGTCCGGGTGCCGGTGACGGTCCAGCGCCCGTACAACGCGCCGCCTGCCGGTCTGGCGTCGCTGACGGTGGACGCGTCGTTCGACGACGGCCGCACGTGGCGCCCGGTGCCGGTGACCCTGGACGGTGCCGACGGCGGCACGGTGGAGATCACGCATCCGAGGAGCGCGCGGTTCGTGTCGCTGCGGGCGCATGCCGCGGACTCGGCGGGCAACACGGTGACGCAGACGGTGATCCGGGCGTACGGGAGCCGGTGAGGTGCGGGATCGATTCCGTTGTGGTGCTGATTAGGCCACGCGGGCGGTTCTGTGGGGTCCTTCAGCCCTTCCCGTTCCCAGATCGTTGAGATTTGTCCGATCCGTGGGATTGGATGTGGAGGTATCACCACACGGTGGTCCGACCGTGCGCGGTGCTCCTGAGGGCGGGGTGCCGTGTGCGCCCTGCAGCTAGGAGGACCGGGCATGAGACGTCCGTTGGACGGCAAGACGTTGAAGGTGGGGTTTGTCGCGGCCGCGGTCGTCGCGGCGGGCCTGAGTTTCGGCACGACCGCGAGCGCGGCCGAGGGCAAGATCCTCGGCACGGACGCCGAGGGCGCGATCAAGGGCAGCTACATCGTCGTGCTCAAGGACGGGGCGGCCACGGCCGCGAGTGTCGCCGCCACGCACAACGCGAAGGTCACCCACACCTACGGGTCGGCCTTGCGCGGGTACGCGGCGTCGATGTCGGAGGCGGACGCGAAGCGGACCGCGGCGGATCCGGCGGTGGCCTACGTCGAGCAGGACCGGGTGATCTCCGCGCTGGAGACGCAGCCGAACCCGCCGTCGTGGGGGCTGGACCGGGTGGACCAGCGGACGTTGCCGCTCGACAGCAGCTACACCTACCCGAACGCCGGGGACGGGGTGACCGCGTACATCATCGACACCGGTATCCGCACGACGCACGCCGACTTCGGTGGGCAGGCGACGTGGGGCACCAACACGGTCGACTCGAACAACACCGACTGCAACGGGCACGGCACGCACGTGGCGGGCACGGTCGGCGGCACCGCGCACGGTGTGGCCAAGAACGTGGACCTGGTCGCGGTGAAGGTGCTGAACTGCCAGGGTTCCGGCACGCTCGCCGGTGTCGCGCAGGGCATCGACTGGGTGACCGCGAACGCGGCGAAGCCGGCCGTGGCGAACATGAGCCTCGGCGCCTCCGGCACGAACGCCACGCTGGAGAACGCGGTGCGCAACTCGATCAGCTCGGGTGTGACGTACGCGATCGCGTCGGGCAACTCGAGTGCCGACGCGTGCAACTTCACCCCGGCACGCACGCCGGAGGCGATCACGGTCAACTCGACCGACCGCACCGACGCGCGGTCCTCGTTCTCGAACTTCGGTTCGTGCACGGACATCTTCGCGCCGGGCCGGGACATCACGTCGGCGTGGAACACCAACGACTCCGCGACGAACACGATCAGCGGCACGTCGATGGCGACCCCGCACGTGGCGGGTGCGGCCGCGGTGTACCTGGGTTCGCACCCGGACGCGTCGCCTGCCGCGGTGCAGACCGCGCTGAAGGACTTCGCGAGCATCGGCAAGGTGACGAACGCGGGCGCGGGTTCGCCGAACAACCTGCTGTACGTCGGTGAGGGCGCGGACCCGGACCCCGGTGACCCGGGCGACCCGGGTGAGCCGCCGGCGTGCGACGGCACGACCGCGTGGAGCGCGTCGGCGCTGTACTTCTTCGGCGACGAGGTGAGCCACAACGGCCACGTGTGGATCCTGGCGGCGTTCTTCTCCTACGGGGAGGCGCCGGGCAGCACGACGTCGTGGCTGGACCTGGGGGCGTGCTAGCAATATTTTGAGCTGAACACGACGGTGGCGGGTGCCGGACTGGTGCCCGCCACCGTTTCCTTCCAGCGCCGGGAGCCGACGTGCCGAGGTACCGGGTTCTGACTGTGTGCACCACCTTCGTCGCGGGGCTCCTGGTCGCGCCGGTGGTGCCGGCGGCCGCCGACCACACCGCGGCACCGAACGCGGTGTCGGTGCCGGGGTCGCACAACAGCGAGATGGGCTGCCCGGGCGACTGGCAACCGGACTGTGCGCAGGCGCAGCTGGTTCTCGACCCGGCCGACGGGCGGTGGAAGGGCTCGTACACGTTGCCCGCGGGCACCTACCAGTACAAGGCCGCCATCAACGGTTCCTGGGACGAGAACTACGGCGCGGGCGGTGTGCCCGGCGGCGCCGACATCACGTACACGACGGCGGGTGGCCCTGTCTCGTTCTCCTACGACCCGACCTCGCACGTGGTCTCGGTGTCGGCGGTGGGGGCACCCGATCTGCGGTTGGCGCGGGCGCAGTGGCTGCGCCGGGACGTGCTCGCGTTCGACGTGCCCGCCGGGGCCGCGGACTTCCGGTTGTTCCACGCACCGGAGGGTGGGCTGGTCGCCACGAGTGAGGGCGTGTCGGGTGGCGAGTCGTTGCCGCTGGCGCTGGACCCGGCGGGGTTGCCCGCCGAACTCGCCGGGCGGTTTCCGCACCTGGCCGCGTACGAGGCGCTGCGGGTGCCGAGGACCGCGGTCGGCGACCTGCTGACCGGGCAGCTCGCGGTCGCGGCCTTCGACGGGAGCGGGCGGCTGGTCGACGTGACCGGGGTGCAGATCCCGGGTGTGCTCGACGACCTGTACGCGGGTGCGGCCGGGCAGCGGCTGGGTCCGGTGTGGCGGCTCGGTCGGCCGTCGCTGGCGTTGTGGGCGCCGACGGCGAAGGACGTCGAGCTGGTGCTGGGTGCGCGGCGGCTCCCGATGACCCGCGACGGGGACGGGGTGTGGCACGCGAAGGGTGACCGCGGCTGGCGGGACGCGCGGTACGCGTTCGCGGTCACGGTGTACGTGCCCGCGCTCGACGATGTCGTCACGAACGTGGTCACCGACCCGTACTCGCTGGGGTTGACGACGAACTCGGCCCGGTCGGTGCTGGTGGACCTCGACGATCCGGCGCTGGCGCCGAAGGGCTGGGACCGGCTGCGCAAGCCCGCGCTCCCCCGCCAGGAGGACTCGACGATCTACGAGTTGCACGTGCGGGACTTCTCGGTCGGCGACACGTCCGTGCCCTCGGCGCACCGCGGCACGTTCCTGGCGTTCACCGACCGCGACAGCGCGGGGATGCGGCAGTTGCGTGACCTCGCCGGCGCGGGGCTGAACACGGTGCACCTGTTGCCGGTCAACGACATCGCGACGATCGAGGAGCGCCGTTCGCAGCAGCAGGCGCCGCCGTGCGACCTCGCGTCGTACGGTCCGGCGGCCGAGGACCAGCAGGCGTGCCTGGACCCGGTCCGGGACGCGGACGGGTTCAACTGGGGCTACGACCCGTTGCACTACACCACGCCGGAGGGGTCGTACAGCACGAACCCGGACGGCACGCGGCGCACCCGTGAGTTCCGGGAGATGGTCGGCGGGCTCAACGGCGCGGGCCTGCGGGTGGTGCTGGACGTGGTGTACAACCACACCCCGGCGTCGGGGCAGGACGAGCACTCGGTGCTGGACCGGATCGTGCCGGGCTACTACCAGCGACTGTCGGCGACGGGCGCGGTCGAGACGTCGACGTGTTGCGCGAACACGGCGACCGAGCACCGGATGATGGGCAAGCTGATGGTGGACTCGGTCGTCACGTGGGCCCGCGAGTACAAAGTGGACGGTTTCCGGTTCGACCTGATGGGCCACCACACCAAGGCGAACATGCTGGCGGTGCGGGCCGCGCTGGACCGGCTCACCCCGGAGGAGGACGGTGTCGACGGCAGGAAGGTCTTCCTGTACGGCGAGGGCTGGAACTTCGGCGAGGTCGCGAACGACGCGCGGTTCGTGCAGGCGACGCAGCTGAACATGGCGGGCACCGGGATCGGCACGTTCTCGGACCGGTTGCGGGACGCGGTGCGTGGCGGTGGCCCGTTCGACGAGGACCCGAGGATCCAGGGGTTTGCGACCGGTCTGTACACCGACCAGAACGGTGCGGCGGTGAACGGGACGCCGGAGCAGCAGCGGGCGCGGCTGCTGCTGTACCAGGACCAGATCAAGGTGGGGCTGGCGGGGAACCTGCGGGACTACCGGTTCACCGACCGCAGCGGCGCGGTGGTGACGGGGTCGCAGGTCGACTACAACGGTCAGCCCGCCGGGTATGCGGCCGATCCGGCCGAGACGATCACCTACGTCGACGCGCACGACAACGAGACGTTGTTCGACGTGATCCAGTACAAGGTGCCGCGGTCGACGTCGATGGCGGACCGGGTGCGGATGAACACGGTCGCGCTGGCGACGACGGCGCTGGCGCAGGGCCCGTCGTTCTGGCACGCGGGCACGGACCTGTTGCGGTCGAAGTCGTTGGACCGCAACAGCTACAACTCGGGTGACTGGTTCAACCGCGTCGACTGGACGGGCCGTGAGTCGACGTGGGGGTCGGGGCTGCCGCCTCGTGCGGACAACGAGCCCAAGTGGGACTTCATGCGTCCGTTGCTGGCCGACCCGGCGCTCGAGCCGGGGCAGCCGGACCTGCGTGCCGCGCACCGGCAGGCGCTGGACCTGCTGCGGATCCGGTTCTCCTCTCCCCTGTTCCGGCTGGGGTCGGCGCGGGAGGTGCAGGCGCGGGTGAGTTTCCCGGCCGGTGGCCCGGACCAGGCGCCGGGGGTGATCGTGATGGTGCTCGACGACCGGGTCGGGCCGGACCTGGACCCGAGGTGGGAGAGCATCGTGGTGGTGTTCAACGCCTCCGACGAGGCCACGACGCAGCCGGTGCCCGGGCAGGCGGGGGCCCGGTACCGGCTGCACCCGGTGCAGGCGGGCGGCGCGGACCCGGTGGTGCGCGGGTCGGGGTATGACCGCGCCACGGGTGCGTTCACGGTCCCGGCGCGCAGTGTGGCGGTGTTCACGAGCCGGTAGCGGTCACATTCCGGCGCGCTCCCTCGTCGGGGATGTGTAACCACGACGACGACAGAGGGGCCGGTCCATCATGGATGCCCGTTTGAACCTGTTCGGCAGCCCGTTCGCCATGAAGTTCCTGAAGCACGTCACCGCGGCGGGCCGGGTCATCGGCGAGTCGACGCTGCCCGCGGCGACGCAGGAGCTGGTGCGGTTGCGTGCCAGCCAGATCAACGGCTGCGGGTTCTGCACCGACATGCACACCAAGGAAGCCCTGGCGGCCGGGGAGGACGTGACGCGGCTGAACCTGGTCGCGACCTGGCGGGAGGCGACGGTCTTCACCGACGCCGAGCGTGCCGCGCTGGAACTGGCGGAGCAGGGCACCCGCATCGCCGACGCGGCCGGTGGTGTCCCGGACGAGGTGTGGGCGAACGCGGCCAAGCACTACGACGAGGAGCAGCTCGCGGCGCTGGTCGGCGTGATCGCGGTCATCAACGCGTTCAACCGGGTGAACGTGCTGGTCGCGCAGCCCGCGGGTGACTACGAGGTCGGTCAGTTCGGCTGACCGTGTAGCCGGGCGCCCATCTTGGCGATGAACGCCAGGACGGCGTCGGAGTCCTTGTCGGGCACGCCGATGACCACCTCGTCGACACCGAGCGCGGCGAGGTGGTCCACCCGTTCGGGATCGGCGCGTCCGCCGAGCGCGACGACGTAGGGTTCGCCGGTGCGGCCCGCGTCGGCCCAGTGCTTGTTCAGCAGCCGCATCCGGTCGGCGTGGTCGGTCTCGTACGGGGTGGTGATCCAGCCGTCGGCGTTGGCCGCGATCCAGCTGAACGTGCGTTCCGTGCCACCCGCGCCGACGAGCAGCGGCACGTGTTCCTGGACCGGTTTCGGGTAGGCCCAGCTGCCGCCGAACGAGACGAACCGGCCGTCGTAGGACGCGACGTCGTCGGTCCACAGTGCACGCATCGCCTCGACGTACTCGCGCAGTGCGGTGTACCGGAGTTTGGCGGGGACGCCGTGGTCAGCGAGCTCGTCGGTGTTCCACCCGAACCCGGCGCCGAGGGTGACCCGACCGCCGGACAGGAAGTCGAGGCTGGCGATCGTCTTGGCGAGGGTGATCGGGTCGGACTCGACCGGCAGCGCGACGGCGGTGGCGAGCCGGATGGTCGAGGTGACCGCGGCGGCGGTCGAGAGCGCCACCCAGGGGTCGAGGGTGCGCAGGTAGCGGTCGTCGGGCAGGTCGCCGGTGCCGGTGCGCGGGTGCGCGGCTTCCCTGCGGACGGGGATGTGGGTGTGCTCGGGCACGTAGAAGGAGTGGAACCCGGCGTCTTCCGCGGCTTTCGCGCAGGCGGCGGGCGTGATCCCGCGGTCACTCGTGAACAGCACGATCCCGAACCGCATGCACCCTCCCCGCGCCGAAAGCACCACCGAAAGTAGAACGTGTTCTACCACACGGTAGCGCCTGTCGCCCGTCCGCCGCCAGCGGGTGGCCGGTCCCGGCGGGGGTGCCGCCGGGACCGGCCGGGGAGGTCACTTCATCGCGGGCAGTGCGTGTTCGGTGAAGGTCGCCGTCTTCGCGGCGGCGAAGGGGTATGCCGCGCGGACGACACGGGGTGTGCCGTTGACGCCGCGGTACACGATGACCCAGGACTGGCCGCCGGATGCGGAGATCACGCCCACGGTCGGGTCGACGACGGTCGGGTCGACGTTGCCGGACCACCCGGTGTAGAGCTCGTAGGTCTCGGTGCCCGCGGCGGTTTCGTCCCACAGCAGGATCTGGCCGCCCTCGTCGCGGGTGACGATCCAGGTGCGGCCGTCGACCGGGTCGATGACGGCCGTCGGGGCGCCGGTCACGCCGGTCTGGCCGGTGGGGGTCCAGCCGGCTGGGAACGCGCCGGCGGCGTCCTGTTTCTTCATCATGACCGCACCGTCGACCGTCCTGGCGAACAGCCCGACCCGGTAGCCCGGATAGGTGACCGCCGCCGGGGTTTCGGCGATGCTGCCGCCGAGGTCGCTCCACGCGGTGACGGTGAGGTCGTCGCGGAACACGAGGGTCTTGACCGTGCCTGCGGCGGTGCGGGCGAAGACCTGCACGCCGTCGCGGACGGTCGCGGTGGACGGGGTGCCGACGAGGTCCTGGTCGCCGAGGTTGCGCCAGTACGGGGTGGTGCCAGCGCGGACGAACGCCCACAGCTTGCCGTCGGCGTCCACCGCGAACAGCACGGTGGTGCCGCCTGTGAGGTTGGCGGCGGCGGGTGCGGCCGCCATGGAGCCGCCGAGGTCGGTGAACGCGGTCCAGGTCGGCAGGTCGGACTTGGTCTGCTGGGTGGTCCACACGTCGCCGCCGTCGCCGTACTGGGCGGCCACCTGCACGACACCGGCGGCGCCGTGGGTCAGCGCGGCCGGCCCGGAGAACGCTTCGTTGCCGGAGATGGTCTGGTACTGGACGTCGTAGGTGTTGTTGGGGTCGGGCTGGTGTGCGACGACGACCTTGCCGAGGTTGTCGACGTAGGCGTACTCGACGGTCGCGAGGCTCTGGCCCGGCTGGATCTTGGCCTGCAGCAGCCGGATCGGCGTGTTCTGCCGCGGCGGGACGACGGTCTGCGGGTCGGAGAACCAGCCTTCGAGGTCGATGTAGATGAGGGTGGCGGCGCTGCCGTAGTTCTTGATCCGCACCTTCCCGTCGGTGCCGGGTTTGACGACGACCGAGGCGCGGTGGTGGGTGGTGGCGTTGTACTGGGTGTGCGCGACGCCGGGTTCGGTGCCGCCGGTGGACCAGGCGCGCAGGGCGCCGTAGGAGGTGCCGCCACCGGCCTGCATGCTCAGCATGGCGCCCGCGATGCCGCGGGTCGGCAGGCCGTTGGTGCCGCCGACTTGGACGTCGACGACGGCGTTCGCGCCGAGGGTGCCGCTGTAGAGGCGGGTCGTGACGGGCCGCATCCCGGCGCCCGCGGTGGCGGTCCTGGTGAAGTAGCCGAAGATGTCGGCGACGAGGTGCGCGGGCGCGGATCCCTTGTTGGTGAACGTGATGCGGGTGTCGGTGGTCAGCGGGAGCACGGCGCCGGTGGCCGAGTTCTGCCGGTTCTCGTAGTTGATGACACCGACGGTCGATGCGGCCGCGCCGGTCGGGGTGGCGGTGAACCAGCCGGTCGCGGTGGCGCTGGAGGGCACGGTCAGCTCGACGAACGCCGCGGACGCGCCCGCGGGTACGCCACCCGCGGCGAGGTCGAAGGTGCGCGACCCACCGGCGGGGACGATCGTCGTCTTCGTGGTGTCGACGACCCGTCGCTGGGTGACGGGCACGAACCCGCCGTTGGTGGCGCCGGTGGAGGTGGTGAAGTAGCCCTGCACGTCGACGACGACGTGGGTGTCACCGTAGGCGTTGAAGATCGTGATCTGCCCGTTGGCCCCTGGCCGCACGACAGCGGTGTTGGACAGCGTCTCCCCGGGCCCGACGTTGAGCATGGAGACGCCGGGGCGGGTGGTGTTGTGGGGGTAGGCGGTGAGCCAGGTCCCGGCGGTGGGCGCGGCGGCGGTGAGCCGGATGAGGACGGCGCTGACCCCGGTGGCGGGCACACCGCCGACGTTGACGGCATTGATGGACGCGGTCGCGCCCGCCTTCAGCTTGACGTTGTTGGTGCGGGTGTCCCAGATCTTTCGTGGCGTGGTGAAGGGGACGAAGTCCCCGCCGCGGGACGCGGCGTCCGCGTGCGCCACGGGCTGGTGCGCGGCCGGCGCGACGACGAGCGCGAGCGCGGCCACGAGCGCCGCGACCGCGGCCACCCAGCGCGCCGGTCTCCGGCGCGAGCTGTCTTTCATCATCGGTTCCTCTCTCACGATCCTGGCGGAAGTTCTCGTGGCGTATCCCGGCCGAACAGGTTCCTGACTTTCTTGGCACCCGCCACCACACCCTTGGCTGTCCCCCTGGCGGCCTTGACACCGAGGCGAACCCCCACGTCGACGACCGCCGCGGTGCCGAGGATGATGCTGTCGATGCCTCCCAGGGTCGGCGTGACCTGCCCGACGGCGGGTGGCGCCCCCTTCGCGACCGCGACGAGGGCCTGGACACGCGCCGCGGTGACGGACTTCTTGGCAGTGACCTCCTCGACGGACTTCTTCGGCATGCCTGCGCCGGCCCGGTTGCACGGGTCCTCGTTGTGCACCAGCAGATCGGAGTCGCCGGCGACGACGAAGTAGGTGTGGAGCTCGTCGACCGTCAGGTTGTAGACCGTGTGGTGTTCGGCCCACTCGCGGGTTCCGGTGACGGGCGCGGCACCCAACCGGTCACCTGGTGCCAGGTCACCCGCGCCGACCCAGTGCCCCCGGGTGGCACTCCACACCGGATGGCCTTGTGTGGCAACGATCTCCGCGCCATCGATACCGATCTCGACGAGGTCCTTGAGGCCGGTGCCTTCGATGACGGCTGTCACCGCACGCGGTCCACCGCGGCCGGTTGTCGGGTCGGTCGCGAGGACCAGGTCACCGACCTCGACGTCGTCGATGCGTTTGGTGGTGCCGTCGGCCATGCGCACCCGGGTGCCGCCGGTGAAGCTGTTGGCGGAACCCACGGCGAAGGCGCAGCTCGCGACGTCATCGACATTGTCGGTCAGGCGCCTGCCCACGCGGGCGGCGTCCGCGACGTCGTCGCCGTGTTTCGCGGCCAGGGACGCGACTCTCGCCGCGCGTACCGCTCCCCCGCCCGCGCCACCCAGCAGGTAGCCGCCGATGGTGGCGGCGGTCCAGGCGCAGGCTTCGAGGTCGCCCTTGGTGACGCACTTGACCAGGTCGGTCACGCCCGACATGTCCGCGGCGACCTTCAGCGCGGCTTTCAGGTACGGCGCGGCCGCCTGCGCCAGGTCGGCCGCCGCGTCGACGGCCTTGGACACGTTCTCCACCACGGCACCGGCGACGTCGACGGCCTTCTGGTACACGGCCGTGGCGTTCTTGACGGTGTCGGCGACGACGTCCCGGGTGGCCGTGACGACCTTCGCGGGGAGGTGGGCGGCCGCGGACACGAGCTTCTTCGACGCCGACAGCACCGGTTTCGCCGCGGCCATCAACGCCTTCACGGGGCTGTTCTTCGCGACGAACGCGGCCGCTTTCTGGGCTGCCTTGGTGACCTTCTTGGCCTTGGCGACCGCCGCCTTGCGGGCCTGTTCGGCCTTGCGTGCGGTCCAGTTCACCGCCTGGCTGGCTTTCTTCTTGCTGTACGAATAGAACTTCTTCGTTCCCTTCGCCAGCCACTTGGTGCCCTTCGACAGGCTTCGGCCGACGGATTTCAGGCCGGACGAGACCTTCTTGCCGACCCACTTCACCGCCGACTTGGCCTTCTTCGCGACCCATTTGGCGCCGGAGGCGACCTTGCTCGCGGTCCAGGTGACGGCGCTCCACGCCTGCTTCGCGAACCAGGAGATGCCGCTGGACACGGTGGACACGGCGGACGAGACGCTGGAGACCACACTGGACACCGCGTTGGAGACCTTGTTGGCGACCTTCTTGCACCAGCCGCAGCCCCAGTTGCCGTCGGGGTCGGTGACGTTCACCGGGTCGGCGTTGCCGTAGGTGTAGCGGTTCGCGAGGACCGCGTCGCCGCCCGGGTGGTCGACGGTGTCGCGGGCGGTGAACGCGCCGGTCTTCGGGTCGTACCAGCGGGCACCCATGTTGACCTGCCCGGTGCCCTCGTCGGTCCAGTCGCCCTGGTAGCCGAGGTTGCCGGTGTCGCCCGCACGGTCGGTGACCTGCCCGAACGGGTCGTAGGCGGTGGAGTCGGACAGGCCGGTGAGCGCGGTGTCGCCGGGACTGAACCCGCCGACGACGTCGCCGTGTTCGTCGGCCAGCGCCAGGGTGGCGGTGCCGGCGTTGTCGGCGACAGCGAGCAGGTCGTCTTCCGGGCCGCGGGCGAACTTCTCGACCCCGTCGGCGACGACCTCGTCGGACAGGCCCGCGTAGGTGAACGTGCTGCCGCCCTTGGACGTCAGCCGGTTCAGCCCGTCGTAGGTGTAGGTCTGGCCGAGCGCGCCGGTCATGCGGTCGAACGCGTCGAACGCGAAGTTCTCGGTCAGCCCGGAGCTGGTGCGGGTGGCCCGGGTGCCGCGCGCGGTGTAGGTGTACGTGTAGTCGCCGTCGGCCAAGAGCCGGTTCCGCTGGTCGTAGGTCGCGGTCTTGCCGGCGGTGCGGGTGCGGTTGCCTGCCGCGTCCCACTCGTAGGCGACCGTCCCCTTCGGACCGGTCCACGACGTGAGCCTGCCGGCGAGGTCGTAGCCGTAGGTGTGTTCCCCCGCGCCTGCGGTGCCGGTGGTGGTCTTGCCGGTGATCTGGTCGTTGGCGTTGTAGCGGTAGGCCACCGACGACACGACGGTCCCGGCCGCGTTCTTCAGGGTGTCGGAGGTGTTGCGGGCCAGTTCGTCGTAGGTGAACGTGCGCACCCGGCCGGCCCCGAAGTCCATGGTGGACAGCAGGCCCGCGCTGTCGTAGCCGTAGCTCTGCACGGTGCCGGTCAGCCCGTCCGCCACGGTCGCGAGGCGCCCGCCCGCGTAGGTGAAGGTGGCGTCGCCCGCGGCGTCCTTGCGGGACAGGACGTTCCCGTCGGGGTCGAAGGTGTAGTCGGCGGACCCGCCGGGGCCGCGGGCGGTGAGCAGGTTGCCGCGGTCGTCGTAGGCGTAGGTGTTGGTGCCGCCGGGCGCGCTGACCGAGGTGATCCGGTCGGCGAGGTCGTAGCCGAGTACGCGGGTGGCGGTGGCGGTCTCGGCGCCGGCACCGGTTTCCTTGGTGAGCCTGCCCGCCGCGTCGAACGTGGCCGCCCGGGTGACACCGCCCGGGGCGGTGGCCGACACGGGGTTGCCGCCCGGGTCGTAGCCGATGGTCCAGGACCGGTCCGCGAGGTTGGGGTGCGCGGTGGTGGCGGGTTCGGTCATGGTCTCGGGCAGGCCGAGGGTGTTGTAGGAGTACAGGAAGCTGTTGCCGAGCCCGTTGGTGAGCCGGGTGCGCCTGCCCGCGGCGTCGTAGCCGAACGTGGTGGTGATCGACGAGGTCGCGGTCACCGGTTCGACCTGGCGGACGAGCTGGTCACCGGCGTCGTAGGTGTAGGTGGTGGTGGTGCCGAGGCCGTCGGTCGCGGCGACCAGGTTGCCCGCCGGGTCGTAGGTGGCGCGGCGGGTCTGCTTGGCGGTGCCGTCGGGCGCGATCTCGTTGTAGGTGACGGGACGGCCCGCGGTGTCGTACACGGTCTGGGTGGTGCGGCCGATGTGGTCGGCCTGCCGGACGAGGCGGCCGGTGTGGTCGTGGCCGTACTGGGTGGACACCCCGGCCGGGTCGGTGACGCGGGTCGGCTGCCCGAGCGTGTCGTAGGTGGACCGCACGGTGGCGCCGGTCGGGGACACGACGCGCACGACGTTCCCGGAGTCGTCGTACACGGTGGTGGTGGTGAGGTTGTTGGGCAGGGGCCGCCGTTCGACCTGGGTGGTGGTGACGGGCCGGTCGAGGTCGTCGTAGGTGGCTTGGATGCGGGCGCCCGTGGGGTCGGTGGTGGACAGCGGCTGCCCGGTGCGGGTGTAGGTGTAGCGGGTGAGGGCGCGGGTGTCGTCGCTGGTGGCGGGTTCGTCGAGGGTGACGAGCCTGCCGAGCTGGTCGTGGTCGTAGCGCACGGAGTTGCCGCGCGGGTCGGTGACCTCGGTGACGTTGCCGAGCCGGTCGTAGCGGGTGCGGGTGGTCGGGGTGACCGGGTCCGCGGCGCCGGGCGCGCGGTAGGCGGGTTCTGCCTCGGTCACCGGCCTGCCGAGCCGGTCGTAGGTCCAGGTGCGGACGTTGCCGACCTCGTCGCGCACGGCGGTCTGGTCGCCGAAGGTGTTGTACCCGTAGGTGGCGGTGGGCCGCACGGTCTGCGCCTGCGCTTGTCCGCCTGTCTCCGCGGACACCGGCGCGCCGGTGTCGCGGATGAGCTGTTCGGTCTCGTCGTAGGCGAAGTTCGTGGTGTAGGCGGCCGGGTCGGCGCCTGCCACGTTGCCGCGGGGGTCCGTCGTGGACAGTTGCAGGCCGCGCCGGTCGTAGGTGGAGGTGGTGGCGAGCGACTCGGTGCCGGTGGAGATGGTCTCGCGGATCGCGTTGCCCGCGTCGTCGTAGACGTAGTCGACGACCTCGGCGGTGGCGGGCACCGGCCAGGGCACGTTCGACGGTGTGCCGGTGCGTCTGACCCGCAGGACGTTGCCCGCCTGGTCGTAGGTGTAGTTGGTGGTCCGCGCGAGACCCGCGGGGTCCTCGACGGTGGTGACGAGGTCGCCGCCGCGGTCGAAGGTCTGGGTGAGGGTCATCGTGCCGTTGCCGGTGACCTTCTTGACCGGATTGCCCGCGTTGTCGTAGGTGTTGTCCTCGAGGACGTAGTCGCGCTTGGTGCCGTCGGGGTCGCGGAAGTCCTTCAGCACGACCTTCCACAGCCGGTCGTCGCCGTAGTACTGGTACTCGACGCGCCTGCCCATGGCGTCGGTGGCGCTGGCGCGCCTGCCGGCGAAGTCGTAGGAGTAGGACTCGAGCACGAGGTGGTCGCCGACGAGCCCGCCCTGGTCGTCGCCTCGGTAGGCGCGGAGGCGGACCTCGGCGAGCGCCTGCCGGGCGGTGTAGGCGTAGTCGTACCGGTTGCCTTCCGCGTCCACGGTGGACACGACGTTGCCGAACCGGTCGTAGGTCGAGGTGGTCTCGTTCCCTTCGGCGTCGACCACGCGGATGGGGCGGCCCGCGTCGTCGTACTCGGTGGTCGTGGTGCGGGTGGTGTCGCCGCCGAGCTTGTCGCGGTCCTCGACCTTCACCGGGTTGCCGTCGACGTCGTAGGTGGTGACGGTCTCCTGCTGGTGGCGGGTGCCGGTGATCGCGTCGGTGACGACCGGGCCGGTGACGACCGTGGGCCGCGACAGCGCGTCGTAGGCGTTGGTGGTGGTGACCCCGGCCGGGTAGGTGTCGGACACCTCGGTCTCGCTGACCTGCCTGCCCAGCACGTCGTAGGTGTACTTGGTGACCAGCCCGGACGGTTCGGTGGTCTGCGCGAGGTCGCCGTTGGCGTAGTACTGCTGCCGGGTCACCTTGCCGCGGGGGTCGGTGGTGGTGAGCAGCATGCCGGGCGGGATCACGCCGCCGCCGACGGCGGGTTCGGCGCCGGTGCTGTAGGTGTGCCGCACGATCGCGCCGTCGGGCTCGGTCTGCGTGGCCAGGTCACCGTGGGCGGTGTAGGTGTAGCTGGTGCGGTAGGTGGTGTCGGTGGCGCTCGCCGACCGCGCGTCGCGGGTCTCGGTGGGCTGTTCGTTGCGCGGGTCGAACGGGTTGGTGACGGTCGCCGGGTAGGTGGTGTAGCTGGTCTGGCAGGAGCCCGCGCGCCGGCAGGTGGTGCGGGTGACGACGTTGCCGCGCGCGTCGTAGGTCATCCGTACCGCGTCGCCGTTCTCGTTGGTGACGGTCACCAGCGCGCCGACGTCGTTGTACTCGTACGTGCGTATCGCCATGCCTTCGAGCGGGTGCTCGACGAACACCGGCCCGCCGGAGCCGCCGGGCACGACCGTGCAGAACTCGGGGTCGCCGGGGTCGGGCACACTGCATTCCTCGACCTCCTCGGGTGGTGGGGGCGCCGGGTAGCCGGGCCGGTCCTCCTCCCGCAGTTCGAGGCCCAGCGGCAGCCCGGACCTCAGCAGCTGACCGGTGACCGCGTCGTACTCGTACAGGTTGGGCCTGCCGGACGGGTCGTTGACCTGCACGGTCCGCAGGAGCTGGTCGGCGCCGCCGGACACGATCGGCGCACCGACCTTCCAGGTGCCGCCGTCGCGGTCGGTGTAGCTCGCGACCCGGTCCGCCAGCACGTCGTAAGTCGCCTGTACCGCGACCGAGCCGCTCGGCAGCGTCACCTTCGACAGCTGGTCCGCGGCGGTCGCGCCGTAGCGGTGGTGCGCGGTGACCGCGGCCGGGCCGAGCGGGCGGGAGTAGATCGCGACCTCGTCGATGGCACCGTTGAAGAAGCGGGTGGCGGCGGTGCCCCACGCGGGCCACGAGCCCGGTGTGGTGGCGGTGGCGGCACCGAGCTGGTTGACCGTGAGCTGGGTGTGGTCGAGCGTCGCGGTGGTCTGCCCGATGCGGGTGCCGTCGAGGTAGAGGGTCTGTGTGGTGCCCATGGCGGACAGCACGACGTGGTGCCAGCCGCCGTCGTTGACGGCGAGCGGTGAGGTCATCGGCGCGATGGTGGCGGTGCCGAACTGGCCGCGCAGCTTGCCGTCCATGCCGACGTAGAGCACCGGCACACCCCGGGCGGGGGTGGTGCCGAACGCCTTGTCCTGGTAGCCGAGCAGCGGGCCGCCGGTGCCGGTGGGGTTGGCCTTGAACCACAGTTCGACCGCGCCGTCGCGGGTCTTCTTGACCACACCCTTGGGCAGGTCCAACCGCGAGGAGGTGCCGTTGAACGTGGCCGCGGTGCCGCCGCCGCCCGCGAGCGCGCCCGCGGCGCCGAGCGTGACGCCTGTGTAGGTGGCGGCGTCCGCACCGAGGTTGACGGCGATCTCGCTGCCCGCGCTCGTGCCGTCGGCCTCGCCGAGCCGCCAGTAGGATTCGGGTTTGGAGTCCAGCACGGCGCTGCGGTAGTGGGAGCCGGGTGTGTGGTCGTAGGTGGTGCAGGTGTCGCCGGGCGCGCACACCTTGGTGAGGACGTCGCCCGAGTAGGTGTAGGTCCACGCGGTGCCCAGGTCGGTGGTGACCGTCGTGACGTGGTTGCCGGTCCACGTGAACCGCAGTGCGCGGCCCGCGGTGTTGGACTGGCTGTTGGACACCTGCGCCTTCGCGAGCTTGCCGCCGGTCCCGTAGGTCAGCACGACGGCGCGCTTGGCGGCGTCGGTGATCTTCATCAGCCGCCCGCCGGTGTCGAACTGGTAGACCACGCCCGCGCGGTCGGCGAGCGTCCACACCCCGCTCGCCAGGCTCAGGGCGGCCGAGCGGGTGGACGGGGTGGTGTAGGTGCCGTCCGCGTTGCGGCCGAACCGCACGGCCTGCCCGTCCGGGTAGGACACCACGACGTTGCCGGACCCGTCGTCGTCGGCGGCCAGGCGCATGTCGTAGCGGGTCGTCCAGCCCGCGCCGAACGCGCCGTCGCGGCGCGGGTCGAGGCTGTTGTAGGTGCGGATCACGTTCAGCTCGGGACCGACGGTGGCGACCGTGGCGTCGACGGCGACGGTGGAGAGGTTGCCGGTCTGCGGGTCGTACTCGCGTTCCTGCGCGGCCTGCGCGGCACCCGCGACGCGGGAGGTGATGTCGGGCTGCGGCACCTCGGCGAACACCGTCGAGTACGGGGACGCGACCTCGTTGGCGCCGTCCTTGACGAACACCCGCCACAGATATCCCTTGCCCCACAACAGCCTGCCGCCCGGCGGCGCCCACGCCTGGCTCGCCTGGTACCCGGAGGTGGTGCAGCTGACCGGGTCCCCGGCCGCGTTGCGGTCGCAGACCTCGAACTTGTAGCTCAGCGCCGACCCGGCCGGTGCGTCGAGGTCGAGCGCGCGGCCCCACAGCAGCGGGTTCAACGTGGGCGCCTGGTAGCCGTTGGGCGGGTACAGCTCCTGCACGACCGGCGGCAGGTCGGTGATCTCCAGGACGATGCGCGCGGGCGCGACCTGGTGGTCGGTGAACACGATCCCGCCGGTGCGGACCATCGTGAAGTCGAGGAAGTACTGACCGGGCGGCAGCGCCTTGATCGTCGCGGTGAGCGTGACCCGCCCGCCGCGCGCCACGGTGGCGGCGAGGTCGGCGGCGCGGAACTGGCCGACGGACGCACCGGTGCGCCGGTTGTAGGCGCGGTAGGACAGGTAGTAGGAGCCAGGGGCCCACGCCTCCGCGCCGCGGTTGGTGACGGTGACCTTCACCTTGCCGTTCTGGTTCTGCAGCACGGGCGGGTCGGGCACCGGGTCCGGGATCGCGTACGCCGCGTTGTACGGGCTGTGCGTGACCCACAGCGTCGGCCGGTTCGCACCCGCGGCCGTGCCGACGAACCGTTTGCCGCTCGACGCGTCGGACACGTTGCCCCGCAACGAGATGCCGTTGTTGGCGGTGGTGCCGTTCACCCAGCCCTGCACGAGCCGGGTGCCCGCGTCGCCGAGGTCGAACAGCTCCGCCGCGGTGGGGCAGGCCGACTGCGACTGGCCCTGCGCGAAGTAGCCGTGCGAGAACGACCGGCTGGCCATGGCGGCGCCGACGGCGGGACCGGGGTAGGAGTAGCTGCCGGTCGGGGTCCACGACCCGGTGACGGGGTGGACGGTGACCGGGCGGGCGGCGCAGGTCTGCGCGTAGTAGTTGACGAGCTGGAGCTGCGCGCCGTAGATCGTGTGGAACCGCAGGTTCTCGGTGAGACCGCCGAACTTCAGGTACGAGGCGGTGGACGCGCCCTCGACGTTGCCGGCCTGCAGCTCGGAGCCGCCGCCGGTGGAGGTGGCACCACGGACGTACATGCTCGCGTCGGCGGTGCCGGACGCCACCGGCAGCGACACGGTGGGGTCGACGCGGACGGGGAAGGCGCGGGCCGGGTCGGCGAGCCACGCGTCGTCGAGGGTGACGACGAGGGTGGTGCCGTCGAGCTTGTAGGTGACCGCGGTGCTGAGCGCGGCACCCGCGTCGACCATGTTGCCGGGCGGGATCACGGCCTGGGTGGCGCCGTCCCGGTCGGAGAGGACGAGCTGCCCGTCCTCCAGTGCCGGCGTGAGATCGGTGCGCAGCGGGAAGCGGAACGTGCGGGGTGCGGAACGGTCGTGCAGGACGAGGGTTTCCTTGATACCGCCGGGACGGGCCGCCAGCTCGAGGTCGACTCCCGGGTGGATGCCCGGGTAGGTGACGGTGCTGCCGTCGACCGTGCCCGGCGCGGGTCTCGCCCCGTCGAGGCCGTAGGCGAGTTCGTGGTCGCCGAAGCTCATCGTGGTGAGCGCGTCGGCGTCACCGGTGGCCGCGAACCCGATGGCCGCGACGTTGGTGTCGTTGCGCCAGCCGTCACCGGTGGACCTGAGCCCGGTGTCGATGGGCTGCCAGTCCCCCTCGGCGTCGCGGTAGTGCATGGGGGTCGCGGAGAACTCGGTGGTCTCGGTGCCGTCGGTGTTGCGGTAGGTGCGCTGGTGGGCGTCGCGGCGGTCGGCGCGTTCCCGGCTGGTGGCGCGGTCGAACCCGGTCCGGTGCACCGGCCCGGTCTCCACCGTCGCCCGGTTGCGGTGGTCGTCGGTGGTGAGCGTCGACGGGTAGCGCGACCGGTAGGACCGGGGCACGACCCGGTTCTCCTCCCCCGGCTCGATGTGCGCCTGCCCACCGGCCGACCCCCATCGCTGACCGGGCGCGTCGAAGTAGCGGTAGCCTGCGACGCCGTCCGGCAGGGGGTCCCGGGCGACGTCGCCGACCAGCCCGGCCACGAGCGCGACCGCGACCGCGAGGGACACCGCGCGCACGGCCCGTGCCCGGCGCCGGCGCGACAACAACGAAGACGACATCTTGGTCCACCTCGGGGAAGTAGAGCCGGCACACGTCGAGCCGCTGAAGCATCCCTGGGCGTTCTAACAAGGCTCTAACAAACGCTTCTGTCACGTTGTGCGACAGGGCCTCCGGACACGCAGAGGTGGCCCGCCTCCACGAGACGGGCCACCTGGCCGGACTTGGTTCCAGCCCGCTCAGCGGGACCGGACGAGCGCGGTGCTCACATCCCCGTGTCCACGACACCGGGCGTGGCCAGTTCGTCTGTCACGACCGCGACTCTCCCATTTTTCTGAGTTCATGGACGGTACCCGACCATAAACTGTCCTCAGGTACGCGGTCAACTGAGGTGAAGACAACCAGGTCAGCGGCTTCATCCGTGCTGGTTGGGCCACGCGGCGATATCCTCCCCCCATGCCCGAGGACGCCGCCGACACCACACTGGCCGCGAAGGTCAACCGCCTCTTCAGCACGGTCACCCCACGCGGCGGCGGCGAGTACACCTTCGAAGAGGTCGCCCAGGCCATCCGCGCCAAAGGCGGCCCCACCATCTCCGCCACCTACCTCTGGCAACTACGCAAAGGACTCCGCGACAACCCCACCAAACGCCACCTCGAAGCCCTCGCCGGCTTCTTCGGCGTCCCACCCGCCTACTTCTTCGACACCGCCGAAGCCGAACGCATCGACGCCGAACTCGCACTGCTCGCCGTACTCCGGGACGGACCCGTGCGCCAGATCGCCATGCGCGCCAACGGACTGTCCACCAAAAGCCTCGAGGCCATCACCGAAATGGTCGACCGGGTCCGCGAACTGGAAGGTCTGAACCCGTCACCGACGGACCCCCAGCCGTGAACACACTCCGGAAACGGCGACTGCGCAAGCGATGCCTCGCCCGCCTGCGCGACCTCCCCCTACCCACCCCGTTCGACGTCCACACCCTCTGCGCACGCGTCGCCGAACAACGCGGACGACCCATCCTGCTCGTCCCCGCCCCCGGCCTCACCGGCGTCTGCGGCCTCTGGATCGCCACCGACACAACCGACCTGATCTGCTACGAAAGCGACACCACCCGCCCCCACCAGGACCACATCATCCTGCACGAGCTCAGCCACATCCTCTGCGACCACTACCCCATCTCACAGACCGGAGAACTCGACACCCACACCCTGTTCCCCCACCTCGACCCCACCATGGTGCGCGCCGTCCTCGGCCGCGCCGGCTACACCACCCACGAAGAACGCGAAGCGGAAACCCTCGCCTCACTCATCCGCCAGCACGCCACCACCCGCCCCGACGGAACACCCCAGACCCGCCTCCACGACGCACTCGACGACACCCTTGACGACACCCTCAACAACGACCACCGCAACCACGATGGGTGAGCTCGTCCGCCAGTACCTCCCACCACTCCTGGCCTGGCTCCTGCTCCTCATCCGCAAACCCGGCAACGACCACGCCCGCCGCGACGTCCGCCGCATGCTCCTCGGACTCGCCATCGCCCTCACCGCCCTCACCCCCGGCGGCCACACACTCATCAACACCCTCGCAGGCACCCACAACCTGCCACGCCTCATCGCACACGCCGGCATGCTCCTCGCCGCATGGGCAGGCCAGGAACTCCTCCTGCACGTCAACGGCCTCCGCCGCACCTGGCACACCTGGTGGATGACAGGCATGTTCTGCCTGCTCTGCACCCTCTTCGCACTCACCCCCGACCTGCTGCCCCAGTCCCCATGGGTGTTCGAGTACGTCCTCACCTACACCATCGCCCAACTCCCCGCCTACGCCGACATCATCCGCCTCTGCCTGCGCCACACCAGGATCGCCGACACCACAGCACTCCGCGTCGCCCTCCGCATGGTCGTCACCGGCATCACCCTCGCCGCCACCTACCTCGTCAACAAAGTCATCGTCGGCGCCGCCTCCCGCATGGACTTCGACTACGCCTTCGGCCGCACCACCATCCCCGGCAAGATCCTCCCCACCACCGCCTACCTCCTCGTCCTCATCGGCGCCGTCCTCCCCGCCATGCTCGCCTGGCTCAGCCGCCACCGCCGCTACCGCCAACTCGGCCCTCTCTGGCGCGCCCTCTACCGCGCCGACCCCGCCATCGCACTCGACCCACCCACCGTCCCCGACATCCTCGTACTCCGCCGCATACGGCTACGGCTCTACCGCCGCGTCATCGAGATCCGCGACGGCCTCCTCGCACTCCGCCCCTACCGCGACCCCGGCATCGCCACCACCGCACACCACCGCGCCACCCAGGCCGGACTCCACGGCCAACGCCTCCACGCCACCGTCGAAGCCACCGTCATCGCCGCCGCACTGCACGCCAGAGCCGCCGACCACCCACCCCGCACCACCGACGACACCACCATCGCAGGCGGCGACGACCTCGCCACCGAAACCGCCTTCCTCGGACTCGTCGCCCGCGCCTACCGCGACCTCACCCCACCGGACCTACACGTGACGTAGACAGATCGTGTAGTCCAGGTACCCACCCCAGGCACCAGGGTCATCCCACCCGTGCCACCCGTCCGAACCACAGAACGACGGATCGAACGTGTCCGAGTCGTACCCCGACACGATGTGCGTCGCGTTCTCGCAGTCCGTGAACACCGGATCCGACTCCTCACCCACACCCACACCCACCAGACAGTCGTTCGTCCTGGCGACACCACCGTCGTTCCCGTACCGGAACGTCAGGCACACCCGCGCGTCGTCGAAATCCACGCTCATCCGCACCCGCACGTCGTTGCCGCAGTCATCGGGATCCGTCACCCCCCGCAACACGTTCAGCACCTCGAACACGTAGTCCTCGCACGGCACCACCGACCAGTCCCCACCAGGCGCCTCCGCCCACGCACACTCCCCGGGCACCGCGTCGTACACCGAGCCGTACTCCTCCTCGGCGGTCGTCTCCTCCTCCTCCGTCGTTACCCGGCCCATCCCGCCCCGGCCCAACTCGGCCAGCACGCGGTACCGGCCCACCTCCCGAGGGTCCGACGCCCCCAGCGCTCCGATCATGACCCGGACGCTAAGCACGCCAGATGAGGTTCCTGTGACACACCAGCGCCCGCACTTACCGGCCACCGACCACACGATGACATCCTGTGCACATGGGTCGTGACGAGATGCGCGCCGCCGACAGCGATCGCCAGGCGGTGGCCGACAAGCTCAAGAAGGCACTCGACGAAGGCCGCCTCGAGCTGGCCGAGTACGACGAACGCCTCCAGCAGGCCTACGCGGCCAAAACCTACGGCGACCTCGACGGCCTGCTCGACGACATCCCCGGCACCGCCCCCGCCAGAACCCACACCACCGACCCGGCCCCACACACGGCCACCCCACTGCCCGCGGTCAGGTCCGAACGCGCGGGACAGCTCGTCAAGGCATGGCTCGGCGGCTTCGGCGGCATCTTCGTCGTCGGCACGGTGATCTGGCTGGTGTCCAGCATCGGCTCCGGCCACCCGCAGTACTTCTGGCCCGTCTGGCTCCTCATCCCCATGGTGCTCGGCGCACTCGGCCGATGGCGCCGAGGCTAAGGCACCCGCACCGGCAAGCCGGGCAACGTCACCGCACCGAACGACTCCCGCACCTCCGCGGACCTGCGCGCCCGCCGCAGATCCCGCCTCGACACCACACCGACCAGCCTGCCGTCCCAGTCGGTCACGAACAGCCGCCGCAACCCGGTCCTGGCAAGCACACCCGCCGCGAAACTCACCGGCTCGTCGGCATGCACCGCCCGCACCGGCGACCCCATCACCTCCACCGCGTGCCGCCCCCGCGCACGCACCCACCGCTCCGGCCCCACGAGATCCGCCTCGGACACCACCCCCAGCGGCAGCCCATTCCCGTCGACCACCGGCAACGCCCGCAGCCCACTCTCGGACATCGCCGCCACCACCGCCCCGACCGGCATCTCCGGCACGACGGTCACCACACGCCTCGTCATCACCGAAGCCACCGTCATCTCGTCCACTACTGCCGCCTCCTCAACCCCTGAACAGAGCAGACCCGCCAGCACCGGCCCGGACAAGGGGACCAATTCCCCTATCAACGGAGCCCAAAGACCCGTAACGACGGGCACACGCCAGAAGAGCGCTTTCACGGCGCAGGGGCCACGGTTCGGCTCGCACCGGACACAGTCGTCGCCGCCCGTCAGAGACGAGGACGGAAACCGGCCGAGCCTGATTCTTCCCTTCGTGGCTTCTTGTGAACGGGGCTCGTTGTGCGTTGCTGTGGCCCAGTGACATTTTGGCACTAAAATCGGACATCTATATAGCTAATAGTAGTTAATTATGAACGGAAGCCAGGCATGTGCCCATCGGGCCACAGGGCGAAGCATCAACCGGCAGGGACCGAAGTCCTCAGCCGTGCGACAGCCACGTCACCGCTCAGGGGCGCGGGCGGGACAGCTCGTTCCTGACCTCGTTCTGGATGGCGCGCTCGCGCTGCAGCCACTCCGGGTTGTCCGCCTTCAGCGCGTCGATCTGCTCGGTCGTCAGCGCTTCGGTGACACCGGCGCGGGCCAGGCCGCTGATCGACACCCGCAGCTTCGCGGCGACGACCTGACGCGGGTGCGGGCCGTTGCGGCGCAGGTCGCGCAGCCACTCCGGTGGGTCGGACTGCATGGCGTTCAGATCATCGCGCGAGACGACACCCTCCTGGAACTCGGCGGGGGTGGCCTCGAGGTACACGCCCAGCTTCTTCGCCGCGGTCGCGGGCTTCATCGTCTGAGGGGTCTTGCGCGCCGTCATGGCGAGGAGGGTAACGGACGCACCCCACACTCCCGGTAATCTGCCCACGTGACGGCACCAACGACGTTCACCCTCGGTTACGTGCCCGGGGTGACACCCGCGAAGTGGGTGCGGACCTGGCAGGAGCGGGTGCCCGGTGTGCCGCTGGACCTCGTGCAGGTGTCCGCCGCCGACGCGGCCGCCCTCGTGCGGGACCGGGACGCCGACGCGGTCCTCCTGCGGCTGCCCGCCGACCGGGACGGGCTGCACGCGATCCCGCTCTACACGGAGACGACCGTCGTCGTCTTCCCGAAGGACCACCACCTCGCCGCGGCCGACGAGGTGTCCACCGAGGACATCGGCGACAGCCTCGTGCTGCACCCGCACGACGACACCCTCGACTGGGCCGCGCCGCCCGGGAAGGTCGCCGACCACCGACCCGACACCACCAAGGACGCCGTCGAACTGGTGGCCGCCGGGGTCGGGCTGCTCGTCGTCCCGCAGTCGCTCGCCCGGCTGCACCACCGCAAGGACCTCACCTACCGGCCGCTCACCGACGTGCCGCAGTCCCGCGTCGCGCTGTCCTGGCCGGAGGCCGAGACCACCGACCTCGTGGAACAGTTCATCGGGATCGTGCGGGGCCGCACGGTCAACAGCACCCGAGGCGCGCAGCCGGAACCGGTGAAGAAGCAGCGGAAAGCCAAGCCGGTCACCAAACCGGCGGCCCCCAGGCGGGGTCAGACCCGCAAGCCGCGCCGCCGGTCCTGAGCGCGCCACCCCCGTCGAGCCGATCGTCGACGGTCGGGGACGTCACGGTCCGAGGCGGTAGCCCATGCCGCGGACCGTGGTGATCCGGTCGTTGCCGATCTTGCGGCGCAGCGCGCGCACGTACACGTCGACCACGTTGGAGCCGGGGTCGAAGTCGTAGCCCCACACGTGCGAGAGCATCTGCTCGCGGGTCAGCACCTGGCTCGGGTGCCGCAGGAACAGCTCCAGCAGCGCGAACTCCCGCGCGGTGAGGTCGACGGTGACCGCACCGGGCAGCTGCGCGCGCCTGGTGCGCAGGTCCAGCGACAGGTCACCGGCGCGCAGCACGGTCACCTCGGGCGCCCGGTCCGTCGGCCGCAGTCGCAACCGGACCCTGGCCAGCAGCTCCTCGAACCGGAACGGTTTGGTCATGTAGTCGTCGGCGCCGCCCTCCAGCCCGGCGACCGTGTCGTGCACCGAGTCGCGCGCCGTCAGGATGATCACCGGCGTGGTGACCTTGGTCTCCCGCATGGCGCGCAGCACGGCGAACCCGTCCCGGCCCGGCAGCCCGAGATCCAGCACGACCAGGTCGAAGTCGCCGGTCACCGCCCAGGACAGCGCGGTGTCGCCGTCGGCGACCACGCTGGTGCTGAACCCGTTGGCACGCAACCCCTTCTCGACGAACGACGCGATGCGCTGCTCGTCCTCGGCGATCAGGATCCGGCCGCTCATCCGACTTCCTCCACAATGGACGGGAGTTCGACACCGACCGTAGTACCCCGGCCCGGTTCCGACATTACGTGCACGACCCCGCGGTGTGCCTCGGCGATGGCCTTCACGATCGCGAGCCCGAGACCCGCGCCGCCCTGGTCCACGCGGCCGCCTGCGCCCCTGGCGAACCGGTCGAAGATCCGGCTCAGCTCGTCGGGTGCGATGCCGGACCCGACGTCGGTGATCCACAGCGACACCGACCCGCCGCGCAGGCTCGACCCGAGGCGGATCTCGTCGCCGGGTGTGGTGTGCTGCACGGCGTTCTGGGCCAGCTGCACGACCGCCTGCGTCACCCGCTGCGGGTCGAGCCACGCGTCGCCCTCGGCCACGGACTCGAGCTGCCAGGTCCGGTCGCCGAGCGCGCGCACCTTGGCGTCGATGTCGACGGTCAGGTCCGCGACCGGCACCCGTCGCGGGCGCAGGAAGTCCGGGCGCTGCGCGCGGGCCAGCAGCAGCAGGTCCTCCACGATCCGGCTCATCCGGTCGAGCTCGTCGGTGCACAGCCGGACCACCTCGGCCCGCTCGGCCGGGTCGTCGCCCATGACCTCCAGGTGCCCGCGCACGATCGTGATCGGGGTGCGCAGCTCGTGGCTGGCGTCGTCGATGAACTCGCGCTGCGCGGTGAACGCCTGCTCCAGCCGGTCGAGCATGGCGTTGAACTGCTCGGCCAGTGCGGCGATGTCGTCGCGGCCGTGCATCGAGATGCGCTGGGTGAGGTCCTCTTCCGTGATGCGTGCGGCGGCCTGCCGGACCGTGCGCACCGGCGCGAGGATGGCACCCGCGACGAGCCACGCGACGGCCACCGCGACCACCAGCCCGACGGCGCTGACCAGCACGAGGACGGTGACGGTCTCCTGGGTCTCCGCGTGCGGGCCGGCCATGAAGTAGCCGGTGACGAACCAGCCGCGCGCCCCGTCCTGCGTCACCGCGGTGATCTTGGCCCACCGGAACGCCCCGGCCGGGGTCACGTGCTCGCCGTACGTGCCGGGCGCGGCGACGAGGTCCCGCAGCAGCCGCCGGTCGTCGAGGACCTCGTAGGGCGGCTCGCCCTGCTGGACCGCGTGCAGCCGGTCGGTCACCACCACACCGAGGTGGACCTCGTCCGCGTCGGGGTACTGCATGGCGAGATGTGCCTGCAGCAGCTGGCCCGGGTCGTCGATCCGGAGGCCGGTGGCCGGGTCCTTGGCCCGTTGCGCGAAGGTGACGAACTCCCCAACCTCCTGTTCGATCGCCCGGTTCGCCCGGTCGTCCACCCCGGATCCGAGCCGCTCCGCGATCACGAGCACGACGGTCGCGAGGCACAGCGTCATCAGGCCGACCAGCCACGCCATGATCCGCACGCGCGCGGGCACCCGGGTGCCGCGCAGGCGCTCAGTCGTCGCTGTCATCGCCGTCATCGCCGTCATCGCCGCTGTCGTCGTCGTCATCGTCGTCGTGGACGGGCGGTGGAGGCGGTACGACCGTGGTGCGCGGCGGGGGCGGCGGGGGCTGGGTGGTGGTCAACGCGGGCGGGGTGGTCCTTGGCGGCAGTGTCGTGGGCGGGGTGGTCGGCTGCGGTGGGGCGGACTCACCGATCGTGACCTGCGGCGTCACCTGCGGCGGCTCAGCCCGCCCGGTGAGGGAGAAGACCGCGAACACGGCCGCGAACAGGGCAGCGGCCGCCACCAGGAGGGCTGCCGTTCGCCGCGACGGGATCACACGGCCCACCCTGGGTCCTGAGGTCACCGCCAACATGAAGCCATCATGAGAACTTCTTCATGAAGCTCCCCGGGGCGATGCCATCCCGTCGAGCGTTGGGTGGGCACGGCATCAGGCGTGCGTGGTGCACTCCGCGATGGCCGCGTGCAGTTCGGTGGTGAAGTCGGTGTCGGCGCCGTCGTCCAGCGACAGTGCCGCGGTGAAGTCGGCCGCGGCCGACTGCCAGTCGCCGAGTTCGCGGTGGGCGTGGCCTCGGTTGTAGCGGGTGACGGGGTCGTCGGTGACTGCCAGTGCCGCGGTGAGGTCGTCGACCGCCGATGGGATGTCGCCGCGGTCGAAGTGGGTGGTGGCGCGGTTGACCAGCGCCTCCGTGAGGTCCGGCCGGGCTTCGAGCGCCTGGGTGAACAGGTCGGCGGCGGTAGCGAGGTCGCCGCGTTCGGCGTGGACGAGGCCCAGAGCGCACAGCAGGTGCGGGTCACCGGGTGCGGCGGCCAGGCCCGCGCGGGCGTCGGTCTCCGCACCGTCCACGTCGCCCTGTTCGTACCGCAGCGCGGCGCGGTTGGTCAGCGCGTCGACGTGGGCCGGTTCCTGGGCGAGGACACAGTCCAGGTCGGCGAGCGCGGCGTCCGGTTCGCCCGTGGACTGGAGCAGGTCCGCGCGGTTGTAGTACGCCTCCGGCAGGTGCGGGTGCCACCGGATCGCCGCCGTGCAGTCGGCGATCGCCTCCTCGACGCGGCCCTCGGCGCGCAGCAGCGACGCGCGGTCGGTGTAGTACTCGGCGTTGTACGGGTCCAGCGCGATCACCGCGTCGAGATCGGCGAGTGCCGCGGCCGGCCTGCGCAGCGCGAGGTGGACCTGGGCGCGGTTGTGCAGCAGCCGCGCGCGGTCCTGGCGCCGCTCCCCCTCGGCGAGCACCCGGTCGAGGGCGGCGAGACCGTCGTCGATGGTCCGCAGCGCGCGGTCGTGGTCACCCGCCTTGCTGTCCAGCAACGCGAGGCCCTGACCGTGGAAGACGGACAGGACCGTCCGTCTCGGCTCGGGTAGCTCAGCGGCCAGGGCCATGGCCCGTTCGAGCCAGTCGCGCGCGGTCGCCGGGTCCGCGGGCAGGTGGCGGGTGTGCAGCACGCCGAGCGACGCGGACGCCGACATCACGATCGCGGGGTCGTCGGTGGCGGCCACCGCCGCCAGGTACAGGTCCCGTGCCGCGGCGGGTTCGCCGAGCGCGGTCAGGCAGGTCGCGAGGCCCGTGGTGAACGCCCACCACAGCCCGAGGTCCGTCGCGGGCGTGGTCCGGTCGCGACCGTGGGATGCGACCCGGCGCCCGTGGTCGTAGAAGCCCCTGGCGATGCTGAACCCCAGCGTGGCACGGAGTTCAGCCGGATCCTGGTCGGGCTCGGCCGGACTGGTCCTGCCGAGCGTCAGCGTCAGCCCGGGCACGGGGCGCAGCGCGTCGAGCAGTTCGACGACGGTGCCGTCCGCGCGGTCGGTGTTGGCGAACGCGACGGTAGCGGGTTCGACGGCGGCCCACGCGCGGACCAGCTCGGCGAGGCCGAACGCGAGCGCGCGGGTGCGTGCCGCCGGGTGGAAGCGGATCTGGACGTCGGCCGACTCGTCGAGCGCGGCCGCCGCCGACGCCGGCAGCACCGGCGCGAGACCGGGCACGGCGCTGACCAGCTCGACCGCGTGCCGGTCGACCAGTTCCGGTGCGCGGCCGAGGAGTTCCGCGACGACGACCTCGAGGAACTCGCCGGCACCGGCATACGGCCCGCCGGCCCAGGCGTCGCAGTCGAACGGTCCGTACTCCTTCATGGCACTCCCCGGCCGCGGCGGTCAGGTCACCAGCACCACTCGATCCACAGCCTGCGCGAACCCGCCGTCAACTTCGTGCTGC
This sequence comes from Actinophytocola algeriensis, assembly GCF_014203735.1. Lineage (GTDB taxonomy): Bacteria > Actinomycetota > Actinomycetes > Mycobacteriales > Pseudonocardiaceae > Actinophytocola > Actinophytocola algeriensis. The sequence goes on from NZ_JACHJQ010000008.1 coordinate 294,249, forward strand.
CCGCCTTCTTCGCGGTCACCTTCTTCATGCCAACCTCCCGGACACCGTGGCCATCATGATCACCGGGACGGTACCCGCGGCCGAACACACTGGTACAGAGCCATTCGCGGGAGCGCGGGCACGGTTTTCGCAGCGTGCACGGGGGCCCGCATACGTCCGCACGGCCGAGTCGCGTCGGCCCTTACGGCCCACCGGTTCGGGCTCGACCTTCGTGTGTGGGCCCGAAATTTCCGGAACATTTCGCACCGAATTCGCTGCTTCCGCCGAAAGGTTGACCGTATCTCGGGCATTGATCTAGCATAATTCCGAAACATTGTCGATAATTTCGAAATGCATCGACTCTCGCGGGCACGCGACGGTTCCTCATTTCACGGCGTCCTTTGTGGATGCCTGGTTTGTCGTGCCGCCATGACCCGGAAGGAGAGCCCTGATGTTCACCAGATCGATCGTCGCGGGGGCCGTGGCGACGCTCGCGATCGCGGGGGCCGTGTCGGTGGCCGCGAGTCCGCCATCCGAGGAGGTCGCCACCGGGGTCACCGTCACGGCCGCCGGTGTCGAGGACGACGGTGTGGACTGTCCGGTGACCCTGCCCGGCTCGCTGACCTCGGACTCCCGGCTGCCCGACCCGTTCACGAAGATCAACGGCAGCCGGCTCACGGCGAAGTCCGAGTGGCGGTGCAGGCGCGCGGAGATCAAGCGGCTCGCGGAACGGTACGTGTACGGCGAGAAACCCCCGAAGCCGTCGAGTGTCACGGGCACGGTGTCGAGCGGCAACATCACGGTGAACGTGTCGCAGGGCGGGCGGAGCGCGAGCTTCTCCGCGGGTGTGCAGCTGCCCAGTGGGTCCGGGCCCTTCCCCGCCGTGGTCGTGATCGGCGGGTTCGGCGCGGACACCGCGACCATCCGCGCGGCCGGTGCCGCGGTCATCAGCTACGACCCCCTGGCCGTCGGGCGGGAAGGCACGCCACGCAACAACAAGCAGGGCGCGTTCTACACGCTCTACGGCTCGGCGAGCAGCACCGGGCTGCTCGCCGCGTGGGCGTGGGGTGTCAGCCGGATCATCGACGTCATCGAGCAGTCCGGCGGCTCGGTGCTGCGGGCGGACGCGACCGGCGTCACGGGCTGTTCGCGGTACGGGAAGGGCGCGTTCGCCGCAGGTGCGTTCGACCAGCGGATCGCGCTGACCATGCCGATCGAGTCGGGCAGCGCGGGCGCACCCATCTTCCGCGGCCTCCCCGGCGAGTCGGGGTCGCAGCCGCTGAGCAGTGCCTACGGCGAGCAGCCGTGGCTCGGGGACGCGTTCGGCTCGTTCACCTCCAACCCGGCCACGCTGCCGGTGGACACGCACGAGGTCGTCGGCATGATCGCGCCGCGCGGCCTGTTCATCATGGAGAACCCGCACGTCGACTGGCTCGGTGCCCGCTCGGGCAGCGTGGCCGCGCTCGGCGGCGCGGAGGTCTACAAGGCACTCGGCGCGGGTGGCAACATCAGCTACTGGTCCGACGTCCAGGACGGCACGCACTGCGCGTCGCGGTCGGAGTGGCGCACGCCACTGCAGCAGAGCATCCAGCGGTTCCTGCTGGGCACGGGCAGCGCGCCAGCGGTGTTCCGGATCTCGAGCCGGAAGGCCGGCAACCTCGCCGAGTGGCGCACCTGGCAGACGCCGACCCTGTCCGACGGCCCGACCGACCCACCGCCGGCCGACCCACCGCCGGCCGACCCGCCGCCGGCAGACGGCTGCACGGCCACGGCGTCGGTCAACCAGTGGACGGGCGGATTCGTCGCCACGGTCCGGGTCACCGCGGGTGCCGCGGCGGTCAACGGGTGGACCGTGACGGCGACCCTGCCGTCGGGCGCGACCATCGTGAACAGCTGGGAGGCGACCCGCAGCGCGGGCACCGGCACGGTCGCGTTCACGAACGTCGGGCACAACGGCGCGATCGCCGCGGGCCAGTCGGTCGAGTTCGGGTTCCAGGGCACCGGGACCGGCACGGGCATGACACCCGGCTGCGCGGCCGGGTAGTCCGAAGTGGACTGAACAGCGAACCGCCCCGGGGCTGCGGAAGCAGGCCCGGGGCGGTTCGCTGTTCAGTCGGTCAGCGGGAGATCAGCCCAGGTCGAACCGGTCGGCGTTCATGACCTTGTCCCAGGCGGCGACGAAGTCGCGGACGAACTTCTCCTCGGCGTCGTCGCTCGCGTAGACCTCGGCGACCGCACGCAGCTCGGAGTTCGAGCCGAACACCAGGTCGACGCGGCTGCCGGTCCACCTGACCTCGCCGGTGGCGCGGTCGCGGCCCTCGAAGATCTCGCCGTCGCCGTTCGCAGGCGTCCACTCGGTGCCCATGTCCAACAGGTTCGCGTAGAAGTCGTTGGTCAGCGACCCCGGCCGCGAGGTGAACACGCCGAGCGAGGACTGCTCGTAGTTGGCACCCAGCACCCGCAGGCCGCCGACGAGCACCGTCAGCTCCGGCGCGCTCAGGCCCAGCAGGTTCGCACGGTCGATCAGCAGGTACTCCGACGGCAGCCGGTTGCCCTTGCCCCGGTAGTTGCGGAACCCGTCCGCCTTCGGCTCGAGCGCCGCGAACGACTCGGTGTCCGTCTGCTCCTGCGACGCGTCGGTGCGGCCCGGCGTGAACGGCACCCGCACGTCGTGGCCCGCGTCCCTGGCGGCCTTCTCGACCGCCGCGGCGCCACCCAGCACGATCAGGTCGGCCAGCGAGATCTTCTTGCCGCCGGTCTGCTCTGCGTTGAAGGCCTGCTGAACGCCCTCGAGCGCGGTCAGCACCTGCGCCAGCTCGTCCGGCTGGTTGACCTCCCACTCCCGCTGGGGCGAGAGGCGGATGCGGGCGCCGTTGGCGCCACCGCGCTTGTCGCTGCCGCGGAACGTGGAGGCCGACGCCCAGGCGGTGGACACCAGCTGGGACACCGACAGACCCGAGGCGAGGATCCGCTCCTTGAGCGCGGCGACGTCGTCGGCGTCCACGAGCTCGTGGTCCACGGCGGGCACGCGGTCCTGCCAGATCAGCTCCTCCTGCGGCACCAGCGGGCCGAGGTAGCGCTGGATCGGGCCCATGTCGCGGTGGGTCAGCTTGAACCAGGCGCGGGCGAACGCGTCCGCGAACTGGTCCGGGTTCTCGTGGAACCGCCGCGAGATCGGCTCGTAGATCGGGTCGAACCGCAGCGCGAGGTCGGTGGTGAGCATGGTCGGCGGGCGCTTCAGCTCACCGGTCTCCGGGTCGGGGATGGTGTTCGCCCCGGCGCCGTCCTTCGCCACCCACTGGTTCGCGCCGGCCGGGCTCTGGGTCAGCTCGTACTCGTAGCCGAACAGGTTGTCGAAGAAGCCGTTGCCCCACCGCGTCGGCGTCGAGGTCCAGGTGACCTCGAGACCGCTGGTGATGGCGTCGCGGCCCTTGCCGCTGCCGAACGAGTTCTTCCAGCCGAGGCCCTGCTCCTCGATCGAGGCGCCCTCGGGCTCGGCACCGACGTACACGTCGGGGTCGGCGGCACCGTGCGTCTTGCCGAAGGTGTGGCCACCCGCGATCAGCGCGACGGTCTCCTCGTCGTTCATCGCCATGCGGCGGAACGTCTCGCGGATGTCCCTGGCCGAGGCGAGCGGGTCGGGGTTGCCGTTGGGGCCCTCGGGGTTGACGTAGATGAGGCCCATCTGGACGGCGGCGAGCGGGTTCTCGAGCTCGCGGTCACCGCTGTAGCGCTCGTCGCCCAGCCAGGTGCGCTCCGGCCCCCAGTACACGTCCTCGTCGGGCTCCCATACGTCGGCGCGGCCACCGGCGAAGCCGAAGGTCGTGAAGCCCATGGTCTCCAGGGCGCGGTTGCCCGTGAAGATCATCAGGTCGGCCCAGGAGATCTTGCGGCCGTACTTCTTCTTGACCGGCCACAGCAGACGGCGGGCCTTGTCGAGGTTTCCGTTGTCCGGCCAGCTGTTCAGGGGTGCGAAGCGCTGCATGCCGGCACCGGCGCCACCGCGACCGTCCTCGATGCGGTACGTGCCCGCGCTGTGCCACGCCATGCGGACCATCAGGCCGCCGTAGTGGCCGAAGTCGGCGGGCCACCAGTCCCGCGACGTGGTCAGCACCTCGTCGACGTCACGCGCGAGCTCGTCGAGGTCGACGCTGTTGAACTCGGCCGCGTAGTCGAAACCGGGGTCCATGGGGTCGGCGACCGGGGTGTGCTTGCGCAGGATCGCCAGGTTCAGCCGGTTCGGCCACCAGTCACGGTTGCTCCCACCCTCGGTCGGGTGGTTGAAACGCCCCGTGGAGACCGGGCACCCACCGGCACCCAGCTCGTTCATCTCTCCGACGCGGGCGTCAGGACTGTCAGACACAGGAATCCTTCCGGGATGGGAACGTTCGTGTTGTTCAGGAACGGGTGGTGGAGCAGCCGGGGCACAGGCCCCGGTAGACGACCTCGGCCTCGTCGATCACGAACCCGTGGTCGTCGGACGCGGTCAGGCAGGGGGCGGCACCGACGGCGCAGTCGACGTCGGCGATGGCACCGCAGGACCGGCACACGACATGGTGGTGGTTGTCCCCTACTCGCGCCTCGTACCGCGCCGCGGAGCCCGGTGGCTCGATCCTCCGCAGCAGCCCGGCGGTGGTGAGCGCACGCAGGACGTCGTAGACGGCCTGGTGGGACACCCCGCCGAGATCCGAGCGCACGATACCGATGATCGAATCGGTGTCGGCGTGCGGATGGGCGTGCACCGCGGACAGCACCGCCAGGCGGGGGCGCGTCACACGCAGCGCGGCGCCGCGCAGCATGTGTTCGAAGTCCGATGTCACGGGCACGGCCGCAGTCTTGCGACTTTTCTGGAACCAGTCAAGTCTTGACTTCAGTCGATTTCAGGTCCGCGGGCAGTGGGTGAGCACGCCCCGCAACGCGGCCAGCTCGTCGCGGTCGACGGTCAGGTCGTACTTGTCCTTCGTGAGCACCCAGCGGATGGCGTACGCGCAGCGGTCCCGCTCCGGCAGCCAGGTCGCCGGATCCTGGTCCCCCTTCTGCCGGTTCGAGGTCGCGGACACCACGATGAGCTGGTCGAGATCGTTGGCGAACGCCTCCCGCTGGTCGCGGTTCCACGTCCTGGTGCCGCTGCGGGCCGCCTCCGCCAGCGGCACCAGGTGGTCGAGGTCCGTCTCGCTCGCGTCGTGGATCACGAGACCGTCGTAGCTGGACACCCAGGTGCCTGCGGTCGCCCGGCACTCGTCGTCGGTGACCACGTCGGTGCCTTGCCGTTGGAGCGCAATCTCGCGGGTGTTGCAGCTGTTGCCCTGTCCGGACCAGTGCGGCCACTGGTCGCGGTCGTAGCGGAAGCCGGTGTCCTCCTCCGCGACGGTCAGCGTGTCGAGCGTGGCGACCGCCGTCGCGGGATCGGCCGGCAGCGGGCCCTCCGGCGGACTCTGGTCGGCTTCGGTCGGGTTGTTGGTGAACCACCAGACGGCCACCGCCACCGCCAGGGCGACGAGCAGCCCCAGCAGGCGGTGGGTACTCCGGGAGCGGGCGCGTGGGGACACGGCGTGATCATCGCATTCGGACGGACGTTCTCCGGTGAGCGAAACGCTTGTGCGGGTGCCGGGTCAGCGGAGGACGCGCAGGTCGATCTCCTCCGCCATGGCCCGGTAGCCCGCGTCGGACGGGTGGAGGTGGTCGCCGGAGTCGTAGGCCGGTGCGATGCGTTGTGGGTCGGCCGGGTCACGGACCGCCGCGTCGAAGTCGATCACCGCGTCGAACACACCGCTCGTCCGGATGAAGTCGTTCACCGCCTGCCGCACCGATTCGCGCTCGTCGTTGTAGGAACGCCAGCCCTTGAACGGGGTGATCGTGCCGCCGACGATCCGCAGCCCCGCCGCGTGTGCCTGCGCGGCCACCTGTCGCAGCGCGGCGCTCAGCGCCACCGGGTCCGGGTGTGCCAGGTTGCCGATGTCGTTGATGCCCTCGAGCAGGATCACGGTCCGCGCGCCGGTCGGTGCCAGCATGTCGCGGGTCAGCCTGGCGAACGCGTTCGGGCCGCCGATTCCCGTTGTGCTGTCGAGGATCCGGTTGGCGCTGATGCCGCTGTTGACCACGCTGAGCCGGGTCGGGCCCGGTCGTGCGGCCAGCCGGTCGGCGAGCACGTCCGGCCACCGGACGTTCGCGCTGGTCGTGGACTTGTCGCCGTCGGTGATCGAGTCGCCGAAGGCCACCACGGCACCGTCCACGGCCGGAGCGTCGACCTCGACGGCCGTGACGTAGTGCCACGCCGGGGTCGGGGTGGTGAACGCGCTGCCCCGCTCGTCCGCCGCGTGGTCACCGCCCGAGGTGAGGAACGACGTCTGGTACGCCCTCGGGTGTGCGGTCACCGGGCCGGACGGGTCCGGGGTGAACACGGTGACGAGCAGGTCACCGTCTTCGGGCACCGCAAGGGAAACCGGGTCGCTCAGCACCTCGGCACCGGCGGGGATCGTCACCGACGGCGCGCCGTCGAAGGTCACCGCGCGCATCGTGCCCGCGACCGCGTCCGGCGCGGTCGGGCGGGCCGCTACCGCCAGCGTCACGCGGCCCATCGTCACCGGCACCGTGCCGTACACATTGGACAGGCGGATGCGGGCCGCGCGCCCGCCGACGCTCGTGTGCACGATGTTGCGGATCGAGTGGTTCGGTAGCCCCTGGTCGGTGCCCGGCAGCCGCTGTGCCATCGCCGTGTGCCACGTGCCGACCCAGTCCCCCGTGCGCCCTGGCCGGAGCTGGTCGAGGCGCACGGCCCCGGCCATCGCCCGGTAGCCGGCGTCCTCGGGGTGCAGGTGGTCGCCCGAGTCGTACTCGGCCCGCAGCCGGTGCGGGTCCGCCGGGTCGCGCAGCGCGGCGTCGAAGTCGGCCACCGCGTCGAACGCGCCGCCGTGGCGGACGAACTCGTTGACCGCGAGCCGCACGCCCTCCAGTTCCTCGGTGTAGTTGGAGGAGCCCGCGAACGGTGTCAGCGTGCCGCCGATGACCCGCAGTCCCTTCGCCTTCCCCTGCGCGGCGACCTGTCGCAACGCGGCGATGATCGGCGCCGGGTCGCGGTGCTGCGGCTGGCCGCCGATGTCGTTGATGCCCAGCAGCACCACCATCGCGCTGGCACCGGGCACGGACAGCGCGTCCCGGTCCAACCTGGACAGCGCGTTCGGGTTCCACGTGCTGTTGAGCAGCCGGTTCGAGCTGATGCCCGCGTTGACCACGCCCGTCCTGGCCGGGCCGGGCGCCGCGATCAGCCGGTCCGCCAGGTAGTCGGGCCAGCGGTGGTTCGCGTTGCGCGTCGAGCCGTTCCCGTCGGTGATCGAGTCGCCGAACGCGACGACGGTGCCCTCCGCGCGGCCCTGCACGTCGACACTGCCGACGTACGGCCAGAAGCCGACCTGCTCGGTGAACGCGGCACCGCCGGCGTCGGCGGCGTGGTCACCCGCCTGCGACAGGTAGGAGGTCTGGTTGGCGACCTGGTGGTAGGTCACCGGTCCCGACGGCAGCGGCGTGTACACGCTCACGAGCAGGTCGCCGTCTTCTGGCACCGCAAGGGAAACGGGGTCGCTCAGCACCTCGCCGCCCGCCGGGATGGTGAACGACGACGCGCCGCCGAAGGTCACCACGCGCATCGTGCCCTCGACCGCGTCCGCGGCGTCGGGCCGCGCGGCGACGGCGACCGTCACCGCGTCCATCCGGACCGCGGCGGTGCCGAGCACGTTGGTCAGCCCGACGCGCACCCGCGAGCCACCGACGCTGGTGTGCACGACGTTGCGGATCGTCCGGTCCGCGTACCCGGTGCCGACGTTCGGCACGGTGCCCGACGCCGAGGACGCCCACGTGCCCACCCAGTCACCCGGTGGGGCGGCCGGTCCGGCGCCGGCGGCGGGGCTCGTCGACCCGAGCACTCCGAACACCATGGCCAAGACCACGCCTGACGCCATCGCCGCCCTGCGGACGTAGGACATGGGACCTCCTCGCGGTAGTGGGCACCGCGAACGAGTGCACCGACAGACCTCTCCTCACGTCAAGGGATGTCCGGTTTTCTGTCCGACGACCACGGGTCAAGCGCGATTCGTGAGCGCCCCTCCTACGATGGCCCCATGTGCAAACGCGGGGTTTCGCGCACCCTCATGGCCATCACCGTCGCCGTACCGCTGCTCGTCGCCGGAGTCGCCGACGGGCAGGCCGAGAGCGGACAGCGGTCATCCGGCGGCCTGCTGCACTACAACCACGCCTACGGGGTGCTCGACCGCGACACCGCGCACGCCATCGAGCACTCCGACTACCTGCGGCGGTTCGCCAACTTCGAGCTGCGGACCACGACCGGCGCCGACGGCGCGACGTGGACCGGCCGCTACCTGCTCGGCCGCGAGACCTACCTCGAACTGTTCGCGGAAGGCGATCTCCCCGGCCAGGACGGCAGAGCCGGCGCGGGTGGCATGGGCCTGTCCACCGAGTGCGCCGACGACCTGCCCGAGGTCACCGCCGAGCTGCGCGACGAGGGCGTGGCGGACCCGATCGAGTTCAGCCAGACCCGCGACTTCGGCGACGGCGACCCGGTGCCGTGGTTCGACTCCCTGTTGACCACGCAGCGGTACGACGCGTTCGGGGTCTGGGCCATGGAGTACCGGCCGGAGTACTTCGCCGACCCGCGCAGCAGGACCGAACCCCCGGACCACCCCGGCGACGTGGGCCGCGAGCGCTACCTGTCCGACGACTACCGCGGCCACGTGATGCGCGACGTGACCGGCATCCGCATCGCGGTCACCGCCGGGGACCTGGCGAACACGGTGCCGCTGCTGCGGGCGGGCGACTTCGCGGTCCGGCACCGCCCGGACGGCGGCGTGACCGCCCGCGGCAGCGGCACGACGATCCGCTTCGACGTCGTCCCCCTGCACCAGACCGGGCTGCGGGAGGTCGAGATGTCGCTCAACCACCCGGTCTGGGAGCGGCACGAGGAACGCATCGGCCGCTCGACGCTCGTCGTCGGCCCGTTCGCCCGCGCCGTGTGGACCTTCGCGGGCCCGCACGACACGCCGTAGCCCGGAGCCGGACCGGCGGGTGGCCGGTACGTTGCTCACGTGGTGACACCGGCGCTCGACAGTGGTCAGCGAGTCCACGACGAGGCGTACACCAAGGCGGTGCGGGACGTCGCGGACAGCGTCGCGGGGCGCGTGTTCGTCGCGGGTGAGTCGTGGCCGACGCTGTGGGTGCGGGACGCGGCGTACGCGATCGACCTGGGCGCCGGGTTGCTGCACCCCGGCGTAGCGGGTACGTCGATGCGTCGTGTCGCCGACGGCGGCCGGTGGGAGCAGGACCGCGCCGCGCACTTCGGCCGGTGGCCGAACCTCACCGACGCCATCGTCGGCGCGGTCGGCGCGTGGGCCTGCTATGAGGCGACGGGCGACCTGGACTTCCTGTCGAGGAGCCACGAGGTGACCCGCGCCAGCCTGGCCAGGGCGGAACAGGAAGCGTTCGACGGTGGGCTGTTCCGGGGCTGCGCCAGTTTCATGGAGTCCAACAGCGGCTATCCCCCGCGGTTCGCGTTCCGCGGCCGCGCGGTCGGCGCGACGAAAGCCTTGAGCACCAACGTGCTCCACTACCGCGGCTACACGATCGCGGCCCGCTCCGCGACGCTGCTCGGGCAGGACCCGGCGCCGTTCGAGACCAGGGCGGCCGCGCTGAAGCAGGCGATCAACGAGCGGCTGTGGGTGCCGTCGCGGGGCCGCTACGCGTACTACGAGGACGCCGACGGCCGCGTCTCGGACCGGTGGGAGGGGCTCGGCACCGCGCTGGCGGTGCTGTGGGGCGTCGCGGACGACGCGCAGGCCGTCTTCCGCGCGGTCACCCCGACCCCGCACGGCCTGCCGTGCCTGTGGCCGCGGTATCCCCTGTGGTCACGGTGGCTGGTCAAGGACGAGTACAACTACCACAACGGGACCGTGTGGCCGTTCGTCCAGGGCTACTGGGGCTGGGCCGCAGCCACCCACGGCGCGACCGACGTGTTCGCGGCGGAGCTGGCGGCACTCGCCGACCTGGCGGCCCGCGCCCCGACGTTCCACGAGTTCTACCGGCCAGCCACGGGCAGCCCCGGCGGCTCGGCCCGGCAGTTGTGGAGCGCGGCGGGGTACCTGGCGCTGGTCCACCGCGGCCTGCTCGGTCTCCGCGTCGACGATGACGGGCTCCGGTTCGCCCCGGTGGTTCCCGAAGGGTTCACACGGGTGCGGCTGTCGAACCTGCCGTACCGCGACATGACGCTGGACATCACGGTGACGGGGACCGGCAACACCGTCACGTCCTGCGCGGTGGACGGCGTCGAACAGTCCACGATCCCCACCACACTGACAGGCCACCACCGCGTCGACCTCACCGTGGCGGACGGGCCCTGACTAGGACTCGCTGAGCGCCTTCTCGACGGCGGTGACCAGCGCGGGATCCTCCGGCGTCACCGCCGGTCGGAAGCGGGTGACCCTGCCGGCGGCGTCGACCAGGAACTTCTCGAAGTTCCACTGGATGTCGCCCGCCGCGCCGTCACTGTCCTGGGTGGTGACCAGCTCCGTGTACAGCGGGTGCCGCGCGTCGCCGTTGACGTCGGCCTTCGCCATCATCGGGAAGGTGACGCTGTAGGTGGTGGAGCAGAAGGTCTGGATCTCCTCGGCCGTGCCGGGCTCCTGCCCGCCGAACTGGTTGCACGGGACGCCGACCACCGAGAAGCCGCGGTCGGCGTAGCGCTCGTGGAGCGCCTCGAGACCCCGGTACTGCGGCGTGAGCCCGCACTTCGAGGCGACGTTGACGATCAGGAACACGCGACCGGGCAGACCGGCGAGGGTGGCCGGCTCACCGGCGAGGGTCTGCAGCGGGATGTCATGGAGAGGCACACCCCGACCCTATCCGTTTGTACGGATCGCACAAAAACCGGTGCGCCCCGCGGCATCCGGCCGAATTTCATTGCCTGGACTTCCCGCAGATATCTAGCATCACCGGTTTGTGAGACGCATGACGATTTCGGTCGTGATTTCGATCATTGTTTCCCTGTCCCTGGTCATACCGGCGGCCGCGCTCGAAAGACCGGCCGATGCCTGGTACGGACTCGAAGAACAAGGCGGGCCGTGGCACCCGGGCATGTACGTCATCGGCGACAGCATTTCCAACGGCGTCCCCTACGTCGCGACGGGCACCGCGGACGGGGCGCACGTGTGGGTGCGCTGGCAGGCCGGGTGGTCCACCTACCCGCACCGCAGGACCCTGTGGGGCGCGAGCAACCTCGACTCCTTCACCGACGCCGCACGGAGCCCGGCGTCGGTGGTGTTCGTGCAACTCGGCACCAACGACACCGGCTGCATGCGGGCGGGCAACGCGCTCTGCGGCGGCGACCACCCCGTCGACGAGGCCGCGCGGCAGAACGAGAAACTGCGGATGGTCATGGAAACCACGGCGGCCGCACGGCAATTGATCGACGCCGGGAAGTGCGTCATCTGGGCGGGCACCAGAGAAATCGACCGCGCCGGTTCCGCACAGGTCGACGCGGCCGACTTCAACGCCTGGCTCAGAAATATGCAAGGTCAGTTTCCCGGGCGTTTCCACTACGCGGACTACCACGCGTACTCCTTCGACAACGCCGCTCTCCGCCACAGCCTCGACGAGGCCCCCGGCGCCGACCGGGTCCACCCCGTGACCGCGGCGGGCAGGCAGGCGATCGCGAACCTCGCCGTCTACCTGGCCCGCGCCCTGTGCCACATGCCATGACAACCGGAGGACACCATGATCCGAAGACTCCTGGCCGTGCTCGTCCTCGCTGGCTCGCTGGTCGTCGCCGTGCCGGGGAGCGCGTCAGCGGCCGGCCAGTGCCCGAACCCGTTCTGGGGCATCTTCTGCCCGACGCCGTACCTGTCGACCGGCTACGGCGCGGTCGCGCAGGCCACCCAGCTCTCCGCCGCGGGCGCCGACGCGCGGTTCGGCATGTACAGCCCGATCACCGGCGCGTTCTCGCCTTCGACGGACTGGCTGGACCTCGTCAAGAACAAGTGGGTCGAGCTCGACGCGGTCAAGTCGACCGACAACGTCGTCGCGCCGATCAAGGGGTACGCCACGGTCGCCACCCCACTGGGTGAGGCCTCGTGGGTGACCCAGTATTTCTTCGGTTACGGCCGGTGGGGCATCTACAACCTCAACACCAAGCTCTTCTATCCCGAGAGTGACTGGTTCCCGGTCTCCTGACCGAGTGGGGGCGGTCACACCGGATCCGCCCACACCGTCGCCCCCGGGGCGCTACCCTCCGTAGGTAGAGCTCCGGGGGTTGCTCATGCCCTCGCACGTCCGAACGCGGACGCTGGACCACCCCGTCCGCCGGGCGAACCGAGAAGAGTGGCATGGCCGACCTGATCATCACCATCTCACTGTGCATCGCGGTCGCGATCGCCTATGCGACGGCGGCGCTCATCCAGGCCCGCTACGCGCATCTCCCGGTCGTCCAGCTGCTGCGCATCCCCCAGTTCTGGCTGGCGCTCGCACTCAACGCGCTCGGCGCGGCACTGCACGTGACGTCCCTGGCCTTCGGTCCGCTGTCGCTGATCCAGCCGCTGGGCGTGCTCACGCTCGTCATCGCGGTCCCGTTGGCGGCGGTCACCGCCCAGCGGCGGGTGACCAGTCTCGAACTGAAGGGCATGACGAGCACGGTCATCGGCCTCGCGGGGCTGGCGCTGATCATCACGACGACGGGCACGACGCAGACCCTCGCCCCCACCGAGCTGATCGGGCTGCTGGTCGCCACGGTGGCCGTCGTCGCCGTCCTGGGTTTCGCCGGGCACCGGCCGGGCGCGTCGACGCTGTGGGAGGCCACCGCGGGCGGCGCCGCCTACGCGGTGTGTTCGGCCCTGTGCCAGACCGTGGTGGTGACGACCGGTGAGGACGGCGCCGGGGTGCTGCTGCGGCCGATCACGATCGTGGCGGTCATCGGCATCGCCGTGTTCGCGGTCGTCGCGACGCTGCTCACCCAGCGTTCCTACCGCAACGGGCTCGCCGCTCCCCTGGCCGTCACGAACCTGGTCAACCCGGCCACCGCGACCGTCATCGGCGTCGTCCTCCTCGGTGAGCACCTCGCCACCACGCCCGTCGAGGTCGTCATCGCCGTCGTGTGTGCCCTGCTCGCCGGCCTGGGCGTGTCCCAGCTGGCCCGTGCCCGCGACGTGGTGCCGGGCCCTACGGCACCCGCCCCGCGTGAGGACGTACCCGCGGGTCGCGCCTGAAGGGTCGGTTCCCCGCGCCGCCGCTGCCGGGGCTCGGCGCGTGACAGCCGCGGCCCGCCCGGCGAGGGCGGGCCCAGCAGTCACGTCAGCTCAGGTTCTTCTGCAGCACGTCCCAGTCGGTGGCGCACAGACCGCAGTCCGGGCCGACGAACTGTGCCCTGCTGGTGGGGTCGCCCTTCAGCTGCCACTTCAGCCAGTGGCCGCCGACGCGGCCGAACTCGCCGCCGTTCGGCTGGTCGAACGTGCCGAAGTGGCCGACGTCCAGGTTGCCCATGAACGCGGGCAGCCCGGCGGGGAGCCGGCCCCAGTCGTCCATCGCGTTCGGGTACGCGATGTCGCTCGGGCCGCCGATGAAGTACGCGATCGGGGCACGCAGGCGGGACAGCAGGTAGTTCTGGCTGTCCCGGAGCAGTCCGCTGTTCCACAGGACCGTGGTGGTGATCCGGGGGTCGTCCGCCACCTCGTAGGTCTCGATGCCGCCGCAGGACTGGCCCATGACCGCGACCTTGCTGGTGTCGATCCTGCCGCGGTACTTGCTGCCGATCCGTGAGTTCTCCGCGATCGCCCAGTCGATCGAGTCGATGAGCATGTCGGAGTCGGTCGATCCGGAGCCGCCCGGCCTGCCGTTCGCGATGACGAGGAACCCGTGCGAGGCCCACTCGGTGAGGATGTTCTGGAACCACGTGCCGTCCGCGCGGCAGGCCCCGTTGCCCCACGCGACGATCGGCAGCCGGACGTTCGTGGGCAACGTGTTCGGCCGGTAGATGGTGTGGTTCGCCAACCGCAGGGTCGTCTCGTACCCGGCGGAGTACGGCCCCGAACCGGCGAGGACGGACGGCGGGGCGTCCGCCGTCGCACTGACCGTGCCCGAGGTCAGCGTGCCGAGCAGGAGGAGGGCGACGGTGATGGCACTGCGCATTCTCATGGGCTGCTCCACTGTCGGTGATGGGGTGCCGCCATTGTGTGGCCGGAATTCGTTGTGCATCCAGGGAAAACGGGCAAGACCGGTGAAACCGCCGATGCGGTGCGTGATGGGGCGCGGACGTACGACAATGGGTGGATGCTGAGTCCTGGCGAGCAGGTCGGCGCTTATCGCGTGGTCGAGCAGGTCGGTGCGGCAGGGACCACCGCCGACGTGTACCGCGCCCGGAACCAGGCCGGTGACGACGTCGCGCTGAAGCTGCTCTGCGAACCGACGTCCCAGGCCCGGCGCGAGGCCGACGTCGTCACCGGCCTCGACTACCCGAGGATCGTGCGCACGTACGAGGTCCTCGAGTACGACGGCCACCTCTGCCTGGTGCAGGAGTGGGTCGACGGCCCGGCACTCGAGGCGCTGCTGGCGCACGGCCTGAGGCTCGGTTACCCGGAGACCCTGCGGATCGGGCGTGACCTGGCGGCCGCGCTGGCGTACGCGCACGCACTTGGTGTCCTGCACCGCGATGTCAAGCCCGCCAACGTGTTGCGCGCCCCGGACGGCCACTTCAAGCTGGTGGACTTCGGCGCGGCCGGCATGCTGGACTCCGCCACCGGCCGCACACGGGCGGGCCAGATCGCGGGCACCCCCCTGTACATGTCGCCCGAACAGGCCGTCGGCATCCCGCAGACCGCCGCCTCGGACGTCTACGGCCTCGCGCTGGTGTTGTTCCAGTGCCTCCACGGCACGGTGCCCGGCGCGAACTCGGCGGACTACCTCGAACTCCTCGGCGCCCGGACCAGCACGACGGTCGAGGTGCCGCCGTCGCCGCTGCAGCCCCTCCTCCAGCGGTGCCTGGCCACCGATCCGCTGCTACGACCCCAGTCCGCGGGGGAGGTGCTCACCGAGCTGGACCGGCTCGCGGGGCCGGACGCGCTCGACTACCAACCGCCGTAC
Organism: Actinophytocola algeriensis; assembly: GCF_014203735.1. Taxonomy (GTDB): domain Bacteria; phylum Actinomycetota; class Actinomycetes; order Mycobacteriales; family Pseudonocardiaceae; genus Actinophytocola; species Actinophytocola algeriensis. Next base: position 309,357 of record NZ_JACHJQ010000008.1, read on the forward strand.
CACTTTCCGCAGCAGTACCCACCGTTCGACTGGGCAGGCCCGAACAGCTACCCACCACCGGCCGGGATGGGTCAGCACGGCGTCCCGCACCAACTCCCGCCGTACGAGACGCCGGGCTGGCAACCGCCGTACGGGGCGGGGCAACTCGGTGTCCCGCCGGCGAGCAGGCGCGGCATGAAGGTGGCGGCCGTCGCCGCGGCTGTCGTGGTCCTTGGACTCCTCGCCGCGCTGCTCGCGTTCCTGGACACCGGTGCCTGGCTGCGGGTCGGTGCCGGGGTGGTGGTCGTGCCGGTCGCGTTGCTGGTGGCGTGGCGGGTGCGGCGGCTCACGGGCCGCGCGCCCGACGCCGAGCGCCGGGCGGTCGGCATCCTCACCGGCGCGGAGTCGCGAACCGCGCTCACCGAGTCGATGGTGCTGGAGATCGACCAGGTCGTCGCCAGGCTCAAGGGGCTCGACGCGAGGCTTCTCGGCCTCACCATGGTGCTGCTCATCCGCGAGGCGGAGGAGGCGAAGAAGTCCGCCGACCGGGTGGCCGCGCTCGTGCAGATGGTGACGCTCATGGAGAAGCTGACCAGGCAGCTCTCCCCCTGGTACGTGCGGCACAAGGAGGCGATCGCCACCGGCATCGCCATCGTGGGTTCGCTCGCCGGCGTGGCGAGCGTCGTGAGCGGTTTCCTACGCTGACGTCTCCACCGCCCGGGGGACGTGCACGCGGTGCAGTTCGTGCAGGGCGTCGGTCCAGTGGGTGGTCAGGTCCACCGGGGAGGGGGCGCCTTCCGGAGCCAGGACCGTCAGAGTGGCGCGGTCGCCGTAGGTGGCGAAGAACGCGAAGCACGCGTGCGCGGGCGGCAGCCACGGCAACGCGGTGACGCCCGTGACCTGCTGTCCCAGCAACGAAAGCGGTGCCGTGACGCGGATGCTCGACAGCGTCATCGCGACGCGGGTGTGGTCGGTGACGCGCAGCATGGCCCAGCCCGCCGCCTTGCCCGCGCCTCGGGTGATGGTGCTCCACACCCGGCGGTACCGGGCCGTGCGGCGACGGGCCGCCGCGACGCGCACGACGCGCAGGCGTTCGTCCGGGGTCGCGGTGCCGCACGGGAGGTCCGCGCGCATGAAGCCCAGGCGGTTCACCTCGGCCGGGTCGCCCGGGTCGCGGGCGTCCACCGGGATGTTGACCGGCCTGCGGGACGTCTCCGGCCTCGGCTGCCACCGGTCCAGGGCCGCCGACATGGCCGACAGGTGGACCTGGTTCACCGTCGCGCCGGTGCGGTTCGCGATGTCGGTGAGCAGCGCGAGGTCGGTCTCCGCCGTGGCCACCTCGCGGCCGGGGCCGTACTGGCGCAGCCGCACGGGGGCAGCACGCTTGCCGCGCCACAGGTCCAGCGCGATCGGCAGCAGCGCGGGCCAGCCGCGGGGCCGGTGCTTCCCCGCGGTGGCGGGGAGGTCGTCGTCACCCAGCAGGGTGCGGACCGTGCGCAGAGCGGCGGCCGCGTCCTGGCGGGCGTGGTGCACGAGGTAGTAGAGCCGCCAGCCGTCGTCGTCCGGGGTGAGCCACAGGCCCCACGGCGGGCGGGCCGGGTCCTGCGTGCCCAGGATCTCCCCCGCCGACAGCACGCCGGGGTGCGGCGGCAGCGTCCGGACGTGGTGGGCGATGTCGAAGTCCGGGTCGCGTTCCCACTGGACCGAAGCACGGGCGACCAGCCGTTCGGTCAGCCGCGGGAGGCGGGACAGGCGGGCCGCGACCCGCTCCCGCACTTCCTCGGCGGACGGGCACGGCCCGGAGAACCGGAACACCAGCCCGAACCAGATGTCGGCCGGGTCCGGCGCGAGCTGTCCGAGCCGCGCGAACGCCGTGCCGAGGAAGTCAGCGGGAACTGTCGACGAGTTGTCCATGCGCCATGCCTTCACCGAGTCCGAAAGATGGGCGAAGTATTCGGTGGCCGGCATGACTTCGGCATGACTCCTGGTCGCCGCGCCCTACGACCAGTTGCCCGCCAGCGGGACGTCGGTCGGGCCGCCGTACTGGACGGTCACGTCCGCGTTGCCGGGACTGTTGGCGTTGCGGAGGTAGAACGTCATGTTGGGGACCCGGTAGGTGCTGATCGTGTCGTACGGGTCGCCGTCCCAGTTGCCGACGAGCGGGGTGTCGGCGGGCGCGCCGTACTTGACCGTGCCGTCCGCCGGTCCGTTCGAGTTGCTGTTGCGCAGGTAGAACGTCTGGTTCGGCACGCGGTACGTGCCGATCGTGGTGGTGCCGTCGCCATCCCAGTCACCGGCGATCGGCACGTCGGCCGCGTTGCCCCACGCGAACGTGATGTCCGCGGGCCCGGTGGTGTTCGAGTTGCGCAGGTAGAAGAACCGGTTCTCGGGCCGGTACACACCGATGGTCGTGGTGCCGTTGCCGTCCCAGTCGCCGACGATCGGGACGTCGCCGCCGTTGCCGAACCTGGCGACGGCGTCCGCGTTGCCCCTCGTGTTGCTGTCGCGGAGGTAGAAGGTCCCGTTGCCAGGCCGGAAGGTCCCGATCGTGTCGATGCCGTCGCCGTTCCAGTCACCGGCGAGCGGGGTGTCGATGAACGCCCCGTACTGCACGGTGATGTCGGCCTGCCCCGGCGTGTTGGAGCCGCGCAGGTAGAAGGTCGCGTCGCTGACGCGGTACACGCCGATCGTCTGGGTTGTGTCCGCGGCCGGTCTCGGCTCGGGCGCCGGTGCCCCCGACGCGGTGGGTGCGAGAGCGACGGCGCCGCAGACGGCCGCCGTGGCGGCAGCGGCAGCACGCATGGTGGATTTCATGATTTCCTCCCCAGGATTTCCGGTGTTCCGGTGCCATGGGGGACGTGTGGGGGGTGGCGGCGTTGCGTCGGCTTTGGCTATTGCCCGGCCGGGCAGATCCTCACTAACGTGTAGCACGATCTGTGAATTTCCGACCACAGGGGGCGTTATGTCAGGACGCCGGATCGCCACACGTTCGGGACTCGCCGTCGCGGTGCTCGCCGCCGGGTTGCTCCTCGCCCCCGGTACCGCCGCCGCGGCCGTTCCGACCAACCTTCCCACCAGCCAGTACACCCTCAGCGCGAACTACGGCCAGTTCAACGCGATCAACACCGCACTCGTGTCGACGCTGGGCACCGCGTCCGTGCACACGGTGATGACGAACGCCAACCACGACCGCACGGGGCTGCCGTCGTCGTTCTCGATTCCGGGTCTGGAGACCGGTTTCCGGTTCGACAGCGCGGACAACTCGGACTGCAGGAGCTACCCGCAGGGCATCACGACGAGCCGTGACGCGGTGGGCACGGCCGACAGCGGCAACTACGACGGCCACCAGCTGGTCGTGGTCAGCTGGTACACCGACGGCGCCTGCGGTGGCAGCACGGAACGCAGCAGGCTCACGATCGTCGACTGGGACGCCACGTACCCCAACAAGTACCGCAAGGTCCTGCTCGTCGAACCGACGGGAACCGCGACCACGCCGAACTTCAAGGACATCCCGATCCACGCGGGCGGAGTCTCCTGGTACGGCCACTACCTCTACGTCGCCGACACCGGGCGCGGGATGCGCGTGTTCGACATGCGCAAGATCCTCAAGACCAACACCGGCGGCACCGCGGACCAGATCGGCAGGCAGCCGAACGGCGCGTACTACGCCCACAACTACGCCTACGTGCTGCCGCAGGTCGGCACCATCACCTCGAACACCACGTCCGGCACGTCGCTGCGGTGGTCGACGATCTCGCTCGACCGGGTCAGCAGGTCGATGGTCGTGACGGAGTACACCTGCCAGTCGTGCACCAACTACCCGAAACGCGCACCGAGGGCGATCCGCTACCCGTTCGGCTCCGGCGGCACGTTCGCCGCGTCGACGACGGCGAGCCAGGCGCTCCAGCTGCCCTGGTACAACCTCAACGGCGTCGCGTCCCACAACGGGCGGTGGTGGTTCGCGTCATCCGGCCAGAAGCAGCTCTACTACTGGACACCGACCGCGGGCTCGACCACGTACGGCTGGGTGAGCGGCGCGGAAAGCATCTCCTACTGGGAGGACGACACCAACCCGGACCTGCTGTGGACGCTGCAGGAAGGGGTCGGCAACCGCAACGTGTTCGCGGTGACGCAGGCGACCTACGACGGCTGAGGCACGTCCTGGACGAGCCGGTGCCACGCGGCGGCGGGGACGGTCAGCATCGGGCCGTCGGTGTTCTTGGAGTCGCGGACCAGCACCCCGTCACTGGTAGATGGGGGTCGGTGGCTCCACGCCACCTCGACGCAGCTCGTTCCTTCGCCGCCGCTGTAGCTGCTCTTTCGCCAGGAGGTCTGCGACACGCCGTTGACTCCCTCGGTCGTACTCGTCGGCCAGACCGGCCGCGAACTCCCGGGATTGTCCCTCATTCAGGGCGACGTCCGCGAGCATGGGCATCAGCTCGCGGTAGCTGCGCACATAGCCGGGATCGTCGATGATCAGGCCACCATCGCAGAGATTCTCCAGGTACACCATCGGGCGGTGCTCCTGGAACTCCATCAAATGAAACGCGCCGCCCAGCGCGGACCGCTCTCCCGCCGCACTGGGCACGACCCGCAGTGAAACGTGGTCCATCGCCGCGGTGAGCACCAGGTGCAGCAACTGCTCGTGCATAACCTGGTCGGAGCCGACCCGGAGCCGCAGTGCGTGCTCGTGGATGAAGAAGGTGAACCGCGCTGGATCGGGCAACGACAGAATTCGCCGTCGTTCCATCCGGGTACGCACCGCGCCAGCCACCCGGTCCTCGTCGATGTCAGGTTTGACGGCGGTGACGAGCGCGCGGGCGTACTCGGGTGTCTGCAACAGGCCGTGGATCACTTGCGGCTCATAGATGATCGAATGCTCGGCCGACGACTCGTGGAAGATCAGCGACTGGAGTGACCCGTCGATCCGCTTGTCCGACAGGTAGTAGCCCTCCTGGCATTCGGCCACCCTGGCGAAGTCCACGATCGGCTGCACCTCGGACAGCCGCGCCCCGCACATCACCGTGTACTGGATGACGTCCGTCGTGGTCGACGGCCGCCGCCCGCTCTCCATGCGCGAGACCGTCGCAGGCGACCAGCCCAGCCTGCGTGCGAGCGCGTCCCCGCTCAGCCCTGCCTTCTCCCTGACGCGACGCAACATCCCACCCAGTTCCCGGTAGGCGGCCGACGCGTGACGAATGCCCATACCGGTCACGCTATGACGAAGCACCGACAGAAAGCGGGGGCGCCGCGCCAGGTCCACCCCATGGTTGTACTCCGCCACAGGTCTTTCCCCGGTGGCAAGGCAGGAGGCGTCAGCGGCGGCGGGTGCCGAACAGGCCGCGGGTGATCTCGCGGCCGACGGTGCTCGCGGCCGACCGCAGGAACGACTTGACCGCCTTGTTGCCCATGACCTTCTCGGCGAACCCCGGTTCGTCCTCGTCCTTCCGCGCGGCTTCGGGCTTCTCCGCCGGTTTCCCAACAGGTTTCCCGGCCGGTTTCCCGGCCGGCGCGGCGGCCTTCTGTGCCATGCGCTCGTAGGCCGACTCCCGGTCGACGGTCTCGGCGTACGTGCCGTGCAACGCCGACGCCGCGGCCGCCGCCTTGATGGCGTCGTCGCCTATGGTGCCCATCAGCGACCTCGGCGGCCGAAGCCGGGTCCACGCCACCGGCGTCGGCGCACCGGTCTCGCTCAGCACCGTCACGATCGCCTCGCCGATGCCCAGTGACGTCAGTGCCTTGTCCAGCTCGTAGTGCGGCGTCGTCGGGTACGTCTTCACAGTCCGCGCCGATGGCGTCCTTCGTGGACCTGAGGCCCACCGCCTCGCGGATGCGGCTCACCACGAACACGTGGTAGTCCATCGACAGCCCGAACAACGTCACGAACAGGATCACCGGCAGCCACGCCGTGATGCCGCCCGTGGACGTGAAGCCGAGCAGACCCTCCGCCCAGGTGTTCTGGAACACCAGCACCAGCAGGCCGTACGCGGCACCCGCCGACAGCAGGTTCAGCCCGATGGCGGACAGCGCGATGACCGGGGCGCGGAACGCCCACAGCATCACCAGGAACGTCAGCAGCAGCACGAACCCGATCACCCACGGCAGCGCGCTGGTCATGGACTCGACGAAGTCGTTCTCCCCCGCGGTCTGGCCGCTCACCGCGAACTCCGCGCCGGCGACCGCGCCGATCGTGGCGGGCAGCAGCGTGGCCCGCAGCCGCTCGAGCGACTGGTCGGCCTCGGCGGAGCCGCCGTCGTGCGGGATGCCCGCCGAGATCAGGTAGATCCGGCCGTCGCGCGCCGGCGTGACCTCCGGCGGCTGGTCGTGCGCGAAGCCGGGGTCGTCGGCGATGCGGTCGAGCAGCCTGCCGACCGCGGCCTCGCCGTCCGCCGTGGCCGACGCGGGCACCCGCACCGCGATCTGGTGCGACGCGCCGGTGCTCGGGAACGCCTCGGTCATCCGGTCGTAGGACCGCATGATCGGGATGCTGCGCGGCAGGTCCGCCTCGGACGGCGCGTTGAGCGTCATGCCGAACGCGGGCACGGCGAGCGCCCCGAGCAGGCCGACCCCGACCACGAGCGTGGTCTTCGGCCGTTGCAGGCTCGGTCGCAGGACCGCACCCCAGAACTTCGACGTACCGGCGTTGTTCCGCATGGAAAGCCGCCACAGGAACGGGATCCTGGGCTTGTCGACCCACCGGCCGAGCTTCGCGAGCAGCGCGGGCAGGACGGTGATGGAGCCGATCATGGCGGCCAGGACGACCATGATGGTGCCGACGGCGATCGAGGAGAACACGACGTCGTTGACCACGAACATGCCCGCCATCGCGACGGTGACGGCGATGCCGGAGACCACGATCGCGTGCCCGGAGGTGGCGGCCGCGATCTCGACCGCGTCCACGTGCCCGGCGCCCTTCGCGCGTTCCTCGCGGTCGCGGCGCACGTAGAAGAGCGAGTAGTCCACGCCGACGGCCATGCCGATCAGCAGGATCATGCTGGCGGTGTTGTCGGTCGCGGGAATCAGGTGCGAGGCGAGTGCCGACAGCCCGAGCGCGGCCCCCACCGCGGACATCGCGAGCAGCACCGGCACACCGGCGGCGATCAGCGCACCGAAGACCACCAGCATGATCACCAGCGTGACCGGGATGCTGATCAGCTCGGCCTTCTGGAAGTCGTCCCCCAGCGTCTCGGTCAGCGCCTTGTCCAGCGACGCGCCGCCGACCTGTTCCACCCGCAGGTCGGGGTAGTCCTTCTGCACGGCCGCGGTGGTGTCGAGCAGCGCGCCGACGCGGTCCTCCGCGGTCTCCCGGTCGCCCGCGATCGCCACGTTCACGAGCACCGCGGTGCCCTTCGGGGACGGCACGGGGTCGCTCACGTCGCCCACGTCGCGCAGCCCGGACATCCCGGCACGCACGTCGTTCGCCGCGGCCGTGGCGCGAGCGGAGTCCAACTCGCCGTCACGGGCGGAGATCAGGACGTTCTCGGTCGCCGGGCGCGTGAACCCGGCCTCGTCGACGATGCTCTGGTAGGTGGCGAGCTCACCCGTCGGGTTGTCGTCGAAGTCGGCCTGCTTCGTGCCGACAGCCTGCCCCGCGCCGATGCAGATCGCCACGAACAGCAGCCAGGCGCCGATCGCGCGCCACGGGTGCTCGGCACTCCATCTGGCGACCCGCACGGTCAACAACGGCTTCCCCATCATGATCCCCTCGTTCCACGGTCTTCGTGCAGACCCAAGGTTCGAGCACGGGGCGGCTGCCGTGCTCCGGGCTTACCCGGGACCGGCCTCAGGGATCACCCTGAAACCCGGAGTGTGATGCGACGCTCCCGGAATGCAGCCGGATCAAGGCCAGGACCTGGGGAAAGGCCTTGCCTCAACGGTTTTGCGGAACGAGCCCCTTGTCCCGACGGCCTCGGCACCGTTACGGTGGCGACCTAGAACGTTTCAAGACGTGACTGCCGGTCACAGGAGGCTCGCCGATGCGCCCCAGACCCGGTTCCCCCGTGCTCGCCGCGGTTCTCGTGTTCCTCGCGGCCCTCCTGACGCCCGGCGCCGCGCTCGCGGCCCCCGGCAACCACCCACCCGGCGCACCCGCCCGCCTGACGGTCGGCGATCTGACCGATCCACTCGCGGTGGAGGGTGCGCCGCGGTTCGGCTGGCTGCCGAGGGATCGCGACCGCGGCGAGGTGCAGACCGCCTACCAGGTCGTGGTCACCGGCGCGGACGGCGTCGTCTGGGACAGCGGCAGGGTCACCTCGTCACGGCAGTCCTGGGTCGCCGGACCTGACCTCGAACCCGGCAGCACCTACCGCTGGACGGTGCGGACGTGGGACCGGCACGGTGTGCCGTCGCCCTACGCGCGGCCCGCGTCGTTCGACACCGCCCTGCGGGACGCCGACTGGTCGGGTGCGGCCTGGATCCGCCGCCCCGCCACGGGCAACGACGCCGCCAACGAGTGGACGCTCGCACGGAAGGTCGTCCCGGTCGGCCGGGGGGAGATCGTGCGGGCCCGCGCCTACGTGTCGGCGACCAGCGACTGGGAACTGCTCGTCAACGGTGTCTCGGTCAGCCGCGGCAGCTCCTACGGCTACCCCGGTGAGGGCTACTACGACGTCACCGCGCTGACGAACCTGAAGCCGGGCGAGGCCGCGGTGATCGGCATCCGCTACCACTACTGGACCTGCCGCTGCCAGGGCCGCGCCAACGGCCCGCAGTCACCGGAGGGCCCGTCCGGGCTGCTCGCCAAGATCGTCGTGGACCACGCCGACGGCACTCGCGAGACCACCGTCTCGGACGGCTCGTGGCGGCTCACGAAGGACACCGCCCAGGACGTCACCACGCTGACCTACCGCAACTCCGACGCCGGTGACCGTGTCGAGTACGTCGACGCCACGCGGGAGACCACCGGGTGGCACTCCCCCGGGTTCGACGACAGCGCGTGGACCGCCGCGACGGTCACCGGCCCGCACCCGAGGCCGAACCCGCCGAGCTGCACCGGCTACGGCTCCGCGCCGTGCGCGTTCACGCACCTGCGTCCCCAGCAGGCACACCTGCGGTACGAGACCGTCCACCCGGTGTCGGTGCGGCGGCTGCCCGACGGCACGGTCTTCGCGGACTTCGGCGAGGTCGTGGCCGCGGTCCCCCGGGTCCGCTTCGAGCACGGCACCGCGGGCCACGCGGTCACCATGACGACGAGCTACCGCCGCACCAACAGCACGCTGACCGCCGCCACCGACGCCGGTGCGCGCAGCGTGTCGGTGGCGGCGACGGCGAACGTCCACCCCGGCGACGAGATCACCGTCGACGCCCCCGCCAACGGATATGGACCGGGTGCGCCGGAGACGCGCGTGGTCACCGCCGTCGATCCACAAGGGACGGTGGCGCTCGACCGGCCGCTGCGCCGGGCGCACGCCGCCGGAGCCTGGGTGGAGAACTCGCGGGCCGGGACGTCCGGGCTGGACACCCAGGGCAGCGACATGCGGTTCCACTACACGCAGAAGGCGGGCGAGCAGGTCGCGCAGCCGTTCACGTACTGGGGCTGGCGGTACCTGGAGATCAGCGACCCCGGCGAGCACCTGTCCGCACGCGACATCGCGGCGGTGACGCAGGCGACCGACGTCGCTCCGGCCGAGGCGGCCACGTTCTCGAGCGACAACCCCACGCTCGACGCGGTGTTCGACCTGATGGCGCACTCCGCGCTGTACTCGGCGCAGAACGTCTTCCTCGACACCCCGACCCGCGAGAAGGGCCAGTTCCTCGGCGACACGATCGACCAGTCGTTCGCGACCATGGAGGCCCTGCACGAGCGCGCCCTCACGCGGCAGGCGATCGTCGAGTTCATGGGCTCGCAGGACCGCTTCTGGCCGAACGGCGCGATGAACGCCGTCTACCCGAACGGTGACGGCAAGCGCGACATCCCCGACTACACGGAGATGTTCCCCGAGTGGGTCATGCGCTACCACCTGCTGACCGGCGACGACGACCTCGTCCGGCAGGCGCTCCCGGCCATGCGGCGGGTGGCCGACTACATCTCGGCGGCGGTGGACAGCCGTGGGCTGGTGACGAACCTGCCCGGCGGTAGCGGGGCCTACGCGAACGGGATCATCGACTGGCCCGCACCGATGCGCTATGACTCGGTGATCACCGGCAACGCCAGCCGCACGGTGGTCAACGCGCTGGCGGTCGGCGCCTTCCACGCGGTCGCGGACGGTGCCGAGGTCGTCGGCGACCCGGTGACCGCCGCCGAGTACCACCGGCGCGCGGCGGCGCTCACGGCCGCCATGAACGAGCACCTGACAGACCCGGCCACCGGCTACTACGCCGACGGGCTCACCGCCGACGGGCAGCGGATCCCCAACTCGTCGCAGCACGCGCAGAGCTTCCCCGTGGCGTACGGCGTCGCACCGGACCGCGACCACCTGGCCGCCTATATCGGTGACCTGGGCATGCGCCAGGGACCGATGACGTTGCGGCAGCTGCTGTCCGCCGTTCCCCCGGAGACCGTCGTCCGGCTCCTCACCGACGCGACCGGCGAGGGCCCGGCGCAGGTCCTGGCCGAGGGCGGCACGTTCCTGTGGGAGCAGTGGCGGCCCGGCTGTCCCGTGGCCGGGTGCCGGGGCACGCAGGTCGACCAGAACAGCAGCGAGAGCCTCTCCCACGGGTGGGGTGCGGCCGGGATCAGCGCGATCCTCCAGTCGCTGCTGGGGTTGCGGGTGACCGGGCCGGGCGCGGAGACGCTCACGATCGCCCCGCCCGCGTCGGGTCTCGCCCATGCCCGCGGTACCGCGTGGACCCAGCGCGGCCCGGTGACCGTCGCGTGGCGGCGCGCCGCGGAGAAGTTCTCGGTGGACGTCACGCTGCCGGTGAACGTCACCGCGACGGTCGTGCTGCCCTCCGGTGAGCGGTTCACCGCCGGGTCGGGCCGCAGCCACTTCCAGTCCTAGTGCTGTGTCCACTTGCGTTGGCCGAACCCGGCAATCCTCAGTGACACAGCACCAGGGAGCACAAATGTCCAGATCACCGAACCGCCGCGACGCGCTCCGGATCGGAGTCGTCGGCGCCACAACGGGTGTGGTCGCACCCCTCGCCATGACCGCCGACGCCAGCCCGTCCGGCGGCCCGCTCTTCGACGTCACGAGGTACGGCGCCAAGGGCGACGGGAAGACCATCGACTCGCCCGCGATCAACCGGGCGATCGGCGCCGCCGTGGCCGCCGGTGGCGGCACGGTGTACTTCCCGTCCGGCACCTACGCGAGCTACTCGGTGCGGCTCAGGAGCGGTGTCACCCTCCACCTCGACCGCGGCGCGACCCTGCTGGCCGCCGCACCCGTGGACGGCACGGGGTTCGACCCGCCGGGCGACGGCGCGGGCAACCCGTACCAGGACTTCGGGCACAGCCACTGGCGCGCCAGCCTCATCTGGGGCGAGAACCTGACCGACATCGGCATCAGCGGCCCCGGCCGGATCGACGGCGCCGCGCTGGTGCGGAACATGTCCGCCGACAGCCCGCCCGGCACCGGCGACAAGGCGATCGCGCTGAAGCTGTGCCGCAACGTCGTGATCCGCGACATCACGATCGTGCGCGGCGGGCACCTGTCGATCCTGCCCACCGGCGTGGACAACCTGACCATCCACAACGTGCGGATCGACACCATCCGCGACGGCATCAACGTCGACTGCTGCCGCAACGTGCGGATCTCGGACTGCACGGTCAACACCCACGGCGACGACGCGATCGTGCTGAAGAGCAGCTACGCACTGGGTTTCCCGCGCGCCACCGAGAACGTCACGATCGCCGACACGATGGTCAGCGGCTACGACGTCGGCACGCTCGTCGACGGCACCTACGGCCGCGACGACCCCGCCGCGGCCGACCGCGACGGACCCACCGGGCGGATCAAGTTCGGCACCGAGTCCAACGGCGGCTTCCGCAACATCGCCATCTCGAACATGATCTTCGAGCGGTGCCGCGGCCTCGCGCTCGAGACCGTGGACGGCGGTCTGCTCGAGGACGTCACGATCAGCAACATCACCATGCGGGACGTGTCGAACACCCCGTTCTTCCTGCGGCTCGGCGCCCGGATGCGCGGACCGGCCGGCCGCGAGATCGGCAAGCTGCGCCGGATCAGCATCAGTGACGTGACCGTGCACAACGCGGACCCCCGGTACCCGTCGATGATCGTCGGCCTGCCGGGCCACGACGTGGCGGACGTGCGGCTGTCGAACATCCGCATCCACATGCGTGGCGGGCTGTCCATGACCGAGGCCGCAGAGCAGCCGCCGGAGCTGATCAACACGTTCTTCGCCGAGCCGGGCGCTCGCGAGCCGTACGCCGTCCCGGACCGGCCGCAGGCGTACCCGGAGCCGTCGATGTTCGGCATCCTGCCCGCGTGGGCGTTCTACATCCGCCACGCCACGGGTGTCCAGCTGGACAACGTGACCGCGCGGTTCGACGAGCCGGACACCCGGCCCGCGGTGGTGTGCGAGGACGTGCGGGACGTGGAGTTCCACCACGTCCGGCTGTCCAAAGCGGACGGTGCGCCGACGTTCGTGCTGCGCGACGTCACGGACTTCGCCCTGCACCAGGGCCGCCCGGTCGAGGAGGCCCGGATCCCGGGGCACGTCGATCACCGGGAGCTGTGAGCGCCCTCGGTCAACCGCTCGGCCAGGCGGACCACCTCCGCGCGGAGCTCGTCCGGGTACTCGATCGCGAAGTCGCACCCGAGCCACGCGAGCACCCCGGCCACCCACTCCAGGCGGTTCGCACGCAGCAGCAGGCGAACCCCGTCCTCGGTCCCGGTCAGCGTCGCGACACCGGCCGGGAGCTTCTCGCGCACCTCGGCGACCGTCGTGCCGAGCAGCAGCACGGAAGCCTCGTACGGGTACGCCACGTCCGCGAGCCCAGCCAGGACTCTGGCGGTCGGGTCGAAGTCGGCGGGCACCTCGAACGAGCCGGGCACCAGCTCGGCCGCGGCGATGCGGTCGAGGCGGAACGTGCGCACCTCGCCGCGCAGCGAGTCCAGACCCGTGACGTACCAGCGGCCCGAGTGGAACACCAGCCCGTACGGCTCGACCCGCCGCTCGCTCGCACTCCCCCGCCAGCTGGTGTAGGTGATCGCGACGGGCTGGTGGCGGCGGGCGGCGTCGGCGAGCACCAGCAGCACGGCGGTGCCCGGCGGGCTCGTCTGCCACGCGGGCGCGGTGAACGCGGCCGAGGACAGCAGTGCGTCGAGCCTGCGGCCGAGTGCCTCGGGCAGCACCCGCCGCACCTTCGCGGACGCGCTGTCGACCGCCGCGCCGGCCGCCGTCACCAGGCCCGCGCGGCGCCCGGCGACGAGACCGAGCACGACCGCCACGGCCTCGTCGTCGGTCAGCATGAGCGGCGGCAGCTTGTAGCCGGGCATCAGCCGGTAGCCGCCGTACCGGCCGCGGCGCGACTCGATCGGGATGCCGAGGTCGGTGAGGTGCTGGGCGTAGCGCCGCAGGGTGCGCTCGTCGACGCCGAGGCGGCCGGCGAGCGTCGAGACGGTGTGCGTGCCGCCGTTCTGGAGCAGTTCGAGCAGCGCGAGCACCCGGGCCGTGGGTCGGGTCACAAGGCCGACAATACCGGGCGGGTTCTGCCCGGTATCAGTCATAGCGTCCTGGGCATGACGACATATGTGCTGGTCCCTGGTTTCTGGCTCGGTGGGTGGGCGTGGCGGTCAGTCGCCGATGACCTGCGGGCGCGCGGTCACGAGGTGCACGCGGTGACCCTCACCGGTCTCGGCGACCGCGCGCACCTGGCGCGGCCGGACGTCGACCTGGACGTGCACGTCACCGACGTGCTGAACGTGTTGCGGTACGAGGACCTGACCGACGTGGTGCTGGTCGGCCACAGCTACGCGGGTGCGGTGGTCGTCCCGGCCGTGGCGGACCGCGCGCCGGAGCGGGTCGCGAAGCTCGTGTTCGTCGACACCGGCCCGCTGCCGGATGGCACCGCGCAGTGCGAGTTCGACGAGCCCGACGAGCAGGCGGCGACCGCGGAGCTGGTCAAGGCCCACGGCGACGGGTGGCGCCTGCCCCCGCCGCCGTGGGAGCAGCTCGCCGAGGAGGTCGGTTTCGACAAGGACGCCCTCGCTGCCCTCGTCGAGCGTTCCGTCCCGCAGCCGTGGGCGACCGCGACCACGCCGGTGACCCTCACCGGCGTGTGGGAGAAGCTGCCGCGGCTCGGCATCCTGTGCGGCTTCACCGAAGAACAGGCCCGTGCCATGGCGGCGGCGCCGATGTTCCGGCACATGGCGGGTGACCGGTGGGAGTTCGCGGAGCTGCCCACCTGGCATTGGCCGATGTTCTCCCGTCCGGCGGACCTCGCGGAAATCCTGCACGGCGCATGACGCCGGCGAAGGCGTGTTCGGGAGTGTTCCCGAACACGCCTTCAGCCATCAGCCGCACACGTTCATGCTCGTGTTGTTGAGCACCAGGTTGCGGAAGACCGTGTTCGTGCCGCACGGGCTTTCCTGAATGGCGTTGTTGGTGACCGTCATGTTCTGGATGTAGATGTCGGCGTTGTTCGGGAACTCGCTCCGCGCGGCGAGCCGGATGCCGCCACCGCCGGACACGGTGCCGCTCTGGCCCGCGATCGTGACGTTGTAGCAGTTCTCCACGAGGATCGCGTTGTTGCCGGTGTTCGCGATGTCGACCCGGTCCACGACCAGGCCACCGCTCTCGGACACGCAGAAGATCCCGCGCCCGCCGCCACGGGCGCGGACCGTGCCGACGCGGACGTTGGTGGGATAGGAGTTCCCGATGCGCCCGTTGCGGTTCGCGACCCGGAACGCGGCGTACCCCGTGCCGGTGCCCGCGTTCTCCGCGTCCACCGTGCCGACCGTCGCGTTGATCGTGTCGTTCAGCAGCAGGCCGGAGTCCCGCGTGTTGCGTGCGGTGACCGTGCCGATGGTCAGCCCGTCCACGCCGTAGGTCTCCACGCCGTGGGTGCCCGTGCCGGACACGTACACGTTGTCGATCCGGATGTTGCGGCTGCGCACGCTCGTGTTGCCGCGGTTGTCGATGCGGATGCCGAGCCCGCCGGACAGGCGCATGTCGATCTGTCCCAGCACGACGTTGTCCACGTTGCGCAGGAACACGCCGTACAGCGGGGCGCCGGTGAGCTTCAGGTGCTGCACCTCGATGTCCCGCGTGCCGCGCGAGTAGACCGGTGCCTGGTCGCCGGACCCGGAACCGGTCACGTTGATCGTGCCGCACGAGTCCAGGACGGTGTAGCTCGGCAGGGAGATCCGCGACCCGGCGCTGATCGTGCCGCCCTGCCACACCACGACCCGCTCCTTGCTGGTGCGGCCCGGGGTGAGGCTGCTGACCGCGGCCTGCACGGCCGCGCGCATGTCCGATCCCGTGTAGACGGTCGTGCCGCCGCGGCGGGCGGTCCACGTGCTGCCGTTCAGGTAGGCCTCGGCGTGGAACGACCCGCTGCCGCAGTCGGCCGCGACGGCGGTCTGCTGTGGCACCCCGAGCAGTGCGGCCACCGTGGCGACGACTGTCGCGATCGCGCGCTTCACCGGATGTCCGCGGTGTAGGCGTCGGTGTCGAGCTGGCCGTTGCCGGTGAACACCTCGGTGCCCGCCTCGATGCTCGACAGGTACTTCGTGTTGCTCACCCACCCCCGGCTGACGAGGTGGCCGAGGAAGTCCTGCATGTGCAGCGTCGCCGAGGACGTGTTGGACCGCCGGACGAAGGAGAAGACGTTCCAGCCGATGTTGCCGCGGTAGAGGTCCCACGTGGTGCCCGCGATCGTGACGGTGCCCTGGAGCGTGCCGAGCGGGCCCGCGCCGCCCGCGCGGTAGAGCCAGATCATCACCTCGTCGGTCGGGTTGTGCTGCCAGTCCGGGTTGGGGATGTCGTGCAGCCACAGGTCGTAGGCGACGTTCATGGTCCCCGAGCCGGAGACCCGGTAGCGCCAGTCGGTGTAGATGTCGCGGCCGGCGTTCAGCCGCACCGGCAGCTCGTGGCCGGTGGTCTTCCAGCCCCAGTGCCAGCCGAGCACGCTGCTGGTGAAGGACTTCACCTGGTTCTGCTGGCCGGACCAGCCCCAGCTGGTGCCCCAGCCGATGGTCGAGCCCTGGTAGTTGTCCCACAAGCACTGCCAGCCGGAGCCGGAGTCCTGGCCCCACAGGTTGTTGTTGAGCCAGTACTTGCCCGCGGTGATCGAGCCGAACGGTTCACACGTGTTGGCCGCCGCCGCTGCGGGGCCGGGAGGTACGACGGGTACGGCGGTGAAGACGACAGCGGCGAACGCAGCTGTCAGCAGGGACCTCCAGCGCACCGGGATCACGCCCTTTCCTGGGTCGTTTTGTGCGCGCTCCATCGAATTGACGTCGAAGCGCTTCGACGACGTTTCGACAGATTCGATGATCGAATCCGCGGAAACGTGTAACAGGAATATTAAGGCGAATTGCCACGCGCGGACAACGGTCAGCGCAGACCGGTCAGCATTTCCAGCGCGTCGACGAACGCGTCGTGCCGCACGGTGTCCGGCGCGACGTGGGCGAGGGTGGCGATGCCGTTCTCCATCGCGAGCACGATCGCCGCCAGCTGTTCGGCGGGTACCGGCAGGTCGGCCGCCCTGGCCCGGATCGCGTCGGTGTACCAGGCGATGCCGCGCCGCTCGTACTCGGCGAGGCGCGGCGCGACCTCGGGGTTGCGCAGCGCGTAGAGCCGGAACTCGGTCAGCAGCAGGAACCGGTTGCGGTCGGCGAACCGGTTGCCGGGAAGCTCGCGGAGCCGGTCGAACGCGTCCCGCACCGACGGGCTCTCCGCGTTGATGCGCCCACCGTGCTCGATGTCGTCGTCGAGCCACCGGTCGAGCACGGCGAGGAACAGGTCGTCCTTGCTGGCGAAGTTGGCGTACACCGCGCCGCGGGTGTAGCCGGCCCGCTCGGCGATCCGCTCGAGCGTCGTCGCACCGAACCCGTGCTCGGCGAACACCTCCTCCGCCGCGTCGAGCAGCCGCGTGCGGGTCTGGGCGACGCTCTCGGTGCGGCTGAGCCGCTTGACACGGGCTGGCACACCGCTAGCGTAGCTCACATACACGGATGTATCTGGATTCGCCGACGTATCCGGAGGAACCATGCGCCGCCGCCCCGTCCTCGGTCTCGTCGTCGCTCTCCTGGCGGGCGCGGTCTCCGCCGTCGGCGCGCCACCGGCGCAGGCCGAGGAGCCGTTCCTCTGGGGCGTGGCCACCTCCGGTTACCAGTCGGAAGGCTCGGCACCGGACAGCAACTGGCGGCGCTACGAGCAGTCGGGCACCTCGTCGATCGAGGAGCCGTACCGGAACGCGGTGGACTTCCGCCACCGGTACGCCGAGGACATCGCGAACGCGAGGGCCCTCGGCGCGCGGGTGTTCCGGTTCGGTGTCGAGTGGGCGCGGGTCGAGCCGCGCGAGGACGTCGTCGACCAGGCCGAGCTGGCCTACTACGACGACGTGGTCGACCACGTGCTGGCGGCGGGCATGCGGCCCATGATCACCCTCGACCACTGGGTGTACCCGGGCTGGGTCGCCGACCAGGGCGGCTGGGACACGCAGAAGACCGTCGACGACTGGCTCGCCAACGCGCGTCGCGTCGTGGACCGGTACAAGGGCAAGGGCGCCATCTGGATCACCGTCAACGAACCGACCGTGTACGTGCAGAACGAGATCGAGAACGGCGGCATCCAGGCGTGGCAGGCACCGTGGATGCAGTCGCGCCTGGTCACCGTGCACCGCAGGGCCTACGACCTGATCCACCAGCTCGACCCGGGCGCGATGGTGTCCAGCAACGCCGCCTACATCCCGGGTGTGCAGGCCGCGCTCGACGCGACGTTCGTCGACCACGTCAGGGACAAGCTCGACTTCGTGGGCGTGGACTACTACTACGGCGCCAGCCTCGACAACCTCAGCGCGGTGCACGGCGTGAACGGCGAGTTCTGGAAGATCGACCCGCAGCCGGACGGCATCTACTACGTGCTGCGGTACTACGCGCGGAAGTTCCCGGACCTCCCGCTGTACGTGGTGGAGAGCGGTATGCCGACCGACGACGGCCGCGCCCGCCCGGACGGCTACACCCGCGCCGACCACCTGCGGGACCACGTCTACTGGGTGCAGCGCGCGAAGGCCGACGGCATGGACGTGATCGGCTACAACTACTGGAGCATCACGGACAACTACGAGTGGGGCAGCTACCGGCCGCGCTTCGGTCTGTACACAGTGGACGCCCGGTCGGACCCCGCGCTCAACCGCCGTCCGACCGACGGGGTCGCCGCCTACCGGTCACTGGTGGCAGGCGACGGCGTGCCCGCAGGCTACCGCCCGGTCAAGGCGCCCGCGGTGTGCTCGCTCGTCGACGGGCTCGACAGCTGCCTGCGCCCGGCGCCCTACCCCGGCCCGCTCGCGCCGCTGGGCTGAGTCTCGCCGACGGCTTCGCTGGCCTCGCCGGTTTCGCCGGTTTCGCTGGTCGTTTCGTCGTCGTCGGGTGCCTGTTCCCGCAGCGTGAGGTACACCGACCGGACGACGGCCATCACCGGCACGGCGAACAGCGCGCCGACGATCCCCGCCAGCTCCACGCCGACGGCGACCACGAGGATCACCGCGACCGGGTGCAGCTTCACCGACTTGCTCACCAGCAGCGGCTCGAAGACGTTGCCCTCCAACTGCTGCACGAGCACGACGACGCCGATCACGATGAGCGCGATCAGCGGGCCCTGCGCCACGAGCGCGACCAGCACGGCGACCAGGCCCGTGACGAACGCCCCGACGATCGGCACGAACGCGCCGAGGAACACGAGGGCGGCCAGCGGGAGCACCAGCGGCACGCCGGTGATCCACAACCCGAGCCCGATGCCGACCGCGTCGATGAGGGCGACGAGCACGGTCACCCGGACGTAGCGGGTCAGGTCGGTGAACGCGCGGCTGCCCGCACGGCGGACCAGGCCGCGGTGCCGCGCGGGCACCGGGCTGGTGACGCCCCGCCACATCCGGTCGCCGTCGTGCAGGAAGAAGATCAGCAGGAACACGACGAGCACGAACCCGGCGAGCATCGCACCCGCGGTCGACAGCACGCCGAACGCGCCGGACGCGATCGTGGACCGGTTGCGGTTGAACCAGTTCTGCCCCTCGGCGAGCATCGACTCGAGCTGTTGACCGGTGAGGCCCAGCGGCCCGTCGGTGAGCCAGCTCCGCAGCTGCTGGTAGCTCTCGCCGAGCTGCTTGCCAAGATCCGGCAGCCCGGCGACGAGCGTGGCGACCATGAACCAGACGAGCCCGCCGAGCGCGGCGATGCCGACCAGCAACACGATCGCGGCCGCGAGCGCCTTCGGCACCCGGTGGCGCACGAGCAGCGAGACGCCGGGCGACAGCAGCGCGGCGACCAGCACCGCGACCGCGACCGGCGCGACCACGATCATCAGGCGGGTGACGACCTGTCCGAGCACCCACAGCGTCGCCGCGATGACCAACACGTACAGGCAGGTGATCGCGGTCCGCCGCAACGCGCTGCCCGACCGTGGCGTTTCGGTGCTCATCGCTGACAAGGTAGCCGCATCGCCGAGGTTCAAACCACTTGTGAGGCCCGGAAGAGCTACCGCTTCTGGAACCGCTCCCTGCGCACGGTGGCCCGCCTGCCCTTGATCGTGCTGCCCCGCAGCGCCGCGACCACCTCGTCCGCGGCCGACTCCGGCACCTCGACGAGGGAGAACCGGTCGGCGATCTCGATGGTCCCGATGTCGCGGCCCTTGAGCCGGGACTCGCCCGCGATCGCACCGACCAGGTCCTGTGGCCGCACTCCGGCCGCCCGGCCCGCGCCGACGAACAGCCGCACCATGCCCCGGCCACCACTGCGCCGCCGGTCCCTGCCGCCGCCTTCCTTGCCGCCGCCGTCCCGGCCCTCGGGTTGCGCGTACGGCGTGACCTCGGGGATCTCCTGCTCGTCCGCCGCGGCACCGCCCGCCTCGTGCGCGAGCTTGACGGCGGCGAGCGCCACCTCCACGATGTCGAACTCCTCGGCGAGCTGCTCGATGACCGGGCGGAAGCGGTCGAGGTCGTCCTCGAGGAGGCTCTCCCGCAGCGCGGCCCTGGTCAGCTCGAGCCGCTGCGCGCGCAGGTCGGCGACGCTCGGCAGCTTCTCGACGGCGATCCGCTGCCCGGTGACGCGCTGGATGCTCTTCAGCATCCGGTGCTCGCGCGGGTCGGCGAGGGTGATCGCCACGCCTTCGCGCCCGGCCCGGCCGACCCGGCCGATGCGGTGGGTGTAGGTGTCGGGCGCGCTCGGCACGTCGTAGTTGACCACGTGGGACAGCTGTTCGATGTCCAGTCCGCGCGCGGCCACGTCGGTGGCGACCACGAGGTCGGCCGTGCCCGCGCGGAGCCTGCCCACGACCCGGTCGCGCTGCCCCTGGTCGATGCCGCCGTGGAGCGCCTCCGCGCGGTAGCCGCGGCCGTTGAGGGTCTCGGTGAGCTGGTCGACCGCCTCGCGGGTCCGGCAGAACACCACCGCCGCGGTCGGCGCGTGCACGTCGAGCACGCGGCCGAGCGCGGCCGGCTTGTGACCGCGTGGCACCACGTACGCGACCTGCCTGATCAGCGCGGTGTCGTCGTCTCCGACCGTGGCGGCCTTGCCCAGCTCGACGCGGGCAGGCTCGTGCAGGTGCCGCTTGATCATCCCGTTGACGCGGGCCGGCATCGTCGCCGAGAACAGCAGGATCTGCCGCTCCTCCGGCACGTCGGCCAGGATCGACTCGATGTCCTCCGCGAAGCCCATGTCGAGCATCTCGTCGGCCTCGTCCAGCACGACCATCTCGAGCCTGGTCATCGCGAGGGTGCCGCGGGCGATGTGGTCGAGCGCACGGCCGGGGGTCGCCACGACGACGTCGACGCCGCGGTCCAGTTCCCGCAGCTGCCTGCCGATCGGCTGCCCGCCGTACACCGGCAGGACCCGTGCGCCGAGCCCACGCCCGTAGCGGTGCATGGCCTCGCAGACCTGGACCGCCAGCTCCCTGGTGGGCACCAGCACCAGCGCGGCGGGTTCCTTGTCCTGACGCGGCAACCCGATCCGGTTCAGCACGGGCAGCGCGAAGGCGGCCGTCTTGCCGGTGCCGGTCGCGGCCTGTCCTACGAGGTCCCGTCCGGCCAGAACCTGCGGAATCGCCTCACGCTGGATGGGGGTCGGCTCCTCGTAGCCGAGCCCGGTCAGCGCCTGCAGCAACTCCGGTCGCAGCGCCAGGTCGGTGAACCCCGCCGCGTTCGCGGTCGTCATGATCTCTCCTCTGCTCAGGCCACAGAGCGTAACTCCCGGGAACGGAACGGACGTTTCCGCAGTCGTAGGCGGCAGCGACACGGTGTGAGACGAGCGGGAGGCCCCTGGTGACGTACCCACAGCAGCCCTACGGCGGGCAGGACCCGTATGCCGGCCAGAGCGGCTACGGCGGATACGGCGGTTACGGAGCCCCGCCACCTCCACCACCGAAGAAGAACACGGGAGCCGTCGTGGCCGTGGTCGCGGTGGTCGTGGTCGTGCTGGCGGCGGTCGGCATCACCGGGTTCGTCGCGCCCGGCTTCTTCCTGAGCGACTCGGAGACCCCGGTCGGCGAACCCTCGACCACGAACACGACCACGTCGTCCTCCGAGAAGCCCAGCGGCGACGGCGCGGAGGACGCGCTCGCCGCGGTCACCGACGGTCTGGACTCCCAGGACAAGGACGCGCTGGAGGAGGTCGCCTGCGCGGACGCGGAGACCATCGTGGGCGAGGCGATCGACGACGCCGAGAACGTGACCGGCGCTGAGCTGACCGACACCGAGGAGGTGTCCGACGACGAGGTCAGGGGCACCGTCGAGATCTCGGTCGACGACCAGTCCGGCGAGTTCGAGGTCACGGTCGTCGCCGACGGCGGCGACTGGTGCTGGCAGGACATCGCGGCGGTCGGCGGGCCGACCACGAGTGAGCCGACGAAGCCTTCGGGGTCCGAGCCGTCCACCAAGCCGTCCGGACCGGGCGGCACGCCCACCGCGGATGGCAAGCCGGTCCCCGCGGAGGCCCTGGCCGCCATGACGAAGTTCCTCGACGCGGTCAACACCGGTGACGCGGCCGCCGCGAAGGGCACCCTGTGCGCGGACGCCATCAACACCGCCGCGGACGTCGACGAGCTGATCGGCTACGACCCGGCCCTGGAGATCGACCCGACGATGGACGGGATCTCGTCCGGCAGCGAGTCCGTGCAGCTGTACCTGCGGGGCACCGCGAAGGGCCAGGAGCTGGAGGGCTACTCCACGAACCTGTGGGTGGTCAGCTACGACGGCCCGTGGTGCGTGCACGGGTTCCGCGCGGTCGTCATCTGAGCG
>NZ_JACHJQ010000008.1:331786-508091 GCF_014203735.1 Actinophytocola algeriensis
TGAGCGGAGCTTGCGGAGCGAGCATTGTTCCTGAGCGGAGCTTGCGGAGCGAGCATTGTTCCTGAGCGGAGCTTGCGGAGCGAGCATTGTTCCTGAGCGGAGCTTGCGGAGCGAGCATTGTTCCTGATGGATCCGTGAACGCACCGTGCGGAGCCGGTCGGCCGACCGGCTCCGCACGGTTTCGTGCCGTGCTGCGTTCCTGTCAGCGGGCGGTGTAGGTGAGGCAGTTCGCGGCGTGATCAGCGTCGCCGGGACCGACCCGCACCGCGTCCGCGGTGCACTCGAGGTGCTGGTTGTGCATGCAGTCGGCTCGCGTGCACGCGCCGACCTGGGACACGATCATGGGCAGGCCGCCCTTGGCGGACAACGGGATGAACGTGCCGCAGTCGGCCGCTCCGTTCGAGCCGCTCACGGTGATCGCGAACGCGTGGCACCCCTCGTGGTCGTTGTACGAACACGCGGTGACCGTGCACTCGCTGACGGCGGGCATTTCCGTGGTGGTCATGTCATCTCCTCCGAAACAGTTCGGCGTATTTGACGGTGCCACCATCGGAATGGGTCCGCAACAGGAAGGGTAAGGCCATCCTTACCTTATCTGCCTGCGGAAACACGTTTCGAATTCAACCCCGAAATCGATCAGGTGCGATTCCGCAAAGCCGCGATCGCCGTGGCGACAACGGGTTTCGTGGCCGAGGACGCCTGTGCCCACGCCTCGAAATCGAGCACCGCGTCGAACGCCCCGCCCGCGGCGATCGCGACGGTCCGTTTGACATCCGCGACGAGCCCCGGATCGAGCGCGGCGTACCGGGTGGCGGTGGCGAGCGCGGCACCGAGCGGGTCGTCGACGACCCGCCAGCACGAGGCCGGCCGCCTCGGCCTCGGCGGCGCTGAGCGTGGCGCCGTCGAGGAGCACCGCCAAGGCGCGCTGCGGGCCGAGCGCGTCGACGAGGAAGGCCGTGCACCCGCCGCCGGGGTGGAGGCCGAGCCGGGTGAACGTGATGCCGAACCTGGCGCGCGGGCCCGCGATCCGCAGGTCGCAGCACAGGGCGAGATTGGCCCCGGCGCCGACCGCCGCGCCCTGCACGGCCGCGATCGTGGGGATCGGGAGGCGGCGGACGCGCAGGAAGCTGTCGTAGGTGGCGCGCAGCCGGTCTCGCAGCACGTGCACGGGGAGGCCGGGGTCGCCGAAGGTGGCGGTGAGGTCGGCGCCCGCGCAGAACGCGGTGCCGTTGCCGGTGAGCACGAGCGCACGAGCGTCCCCGTCGGCGGCGACCGCGTCGACGGCGGCGCACAGGTCGTCCCGCAGCGCGGGTGAGATCGCGTTGCGGCGGCCGGGGTCGTCGAGCCGCAGCAGGCGCACGCCGGGTGCGGGTTCTTCCAGCCGTACCAGAGACATCGCGGTCACCGGCCGGACGGACGGGTCGTGACCGCGGCCCACACGGTGTCCTCGGTGCCGGTGAGGTCGTACAGGCGTGCGGCGTGCCGCCGGGCGGGGCCGGTTTCGTCACGCAGTGCCCAGAGCAGGGTGGTGTAGCGGTGCAGTGAGTGCTCCTGGGTGATGCCCATGGCGCCGTGGAGCTGGTGCGCGAGCCGGGCCACGGTGGTGACGACGGGGTCGAGCAGCGCGGCGGCCGCGGCGACCCGCGCGGGTTCGAGCCCGACGGCGGCCGAGGCGGCGACCTCGAGCAGCACCCGCGCGCACTCCATCTCGGCGAGCCGGTGCGCGACGGCCTGCATGCGCACGAGCGGCCTGCCGAACTGGACGCGGGTGGTCACGTACTCGCGGGTCAGGCGGCACACGCCCTCGACGGCGCCGAGCGCGGCGTGCACCCGCAGCACGGTGAGCCGCCCGGCCGGGACCGGCACGGGGTCCGCCGCCACGTCCGCGCACTCGATCCGGACCCGGGCCCGGCCGGCGAGATCACGCCAGGGCCGGGTCGTCACACCGCCCGCGGCCAGGTCGACGCGGACGGCGGTGTCCGGGCCGAGGAACAGCACGGAGCGGGGCGGCGCCGCGTCCGGCCGGTCCGGCCACGCCGCGTCACCTGCCACCGTGATCCGGCCGTTCCCGGCCGCGCCGTCCGCCGTCACCGCCACCACGTCGACGGCCGCGGCCCTGGCCACGGCCACCTCGGCGAGCGGGAGTGGCTGAGCGTGCCTGCCGGTGGCCCGGACCAGGGCGGCGAGGTCGGCGAACGTGCCGCCCGCGCCGCCCTGCTCCTCCGGCACCGCCACCTCGGTCCAGCCGAGGTCGACGGCTGTCGCCCACGGGTCCGTCGTGGACGACAGCACCTCGTCGGCCATCCGGCCGACCTCGTCGATCTCCTGGGCGGGCGCCTGGCGGGACACGATCGTCAGCAGCATCTCGTCGGTGCCGCCGCGGATCGCGGCACCCGGCACCGCCAGCTGTGCCTGTGCCAGGAGACCGGCGAGCCCGTCCCCGTCCAGCTCCGGCACGACCTCGCTCACCGTGCGGGCGACGTCGACCAGCTCACGTTCGAAGGTGGTGCCGAGGTACTTCAGCACCGCGGCGGCAGCGGCGGGCGCGTGTCCCGCGTCCATCGACTCCGCGACCCGGCACGCCAGTTCCCGCAACGTCATCAGCCGCGCCACGAGCGTGCCGACCGAGGCCCGGTCGGGTCCCGACAACGGGCGGGCCAGCACCGCGGCCAGCAGCGGGTAGGTCGACAGCACCCGTTCCATCCCGCCGCGTTCGAACGACAGCTGTTCGGTGACCTGCCGCCAGCCCGCGCCCTCGGTGCCGATGACGTGGTCCGCGCGCACGTCGTCGAACACGACCTCGTTGAAGTGGTGCTCGCCGGACAGGCCCAGGATCGGCCGGACCGTCACCCCCGGCGCGCCCATGTCGACGACGAACTCGGTGAGGCCGTCATGCTTGCCGCCGCTGTCGTCGGTGCGGGCGAGGACGTACGCGTGGGTGGCGCGGTGTGCGTAGGTGGTCCAGATCTTGCTGCCGGTGATCCGCCACCCGGCGCCGTCCGCGGCGTCGTCGCGGACCGCCTTCGTGCGCACCGACGCGAGGTCCGAGCCCGACTCGGTCTCGCTCATGCCGAGGCAGAAGGTCATCTCGCCCGCCGCGATGCCGGGCAGAACCGCGGCCTGGAGCTCCGCGCTGCCGTTGCGGAGGATGGCGGGGCCGATCTGCCGGTCGGCGATCCAGTGCGCGGCCACCGGTGCACCGGCGCGCAGCAGTTCCTCGGTCACCACGAGCCGTGCCAGGTTCGACCGGCCCGCGCCGAAGGGGGCCGGCCAGGAGAGGCCGATCAGTCCCCGCCGCGCCAGCTCGCGCGTGAACGCCGCGTCGTGGCCGCGCATCCACCCGTCACAGCGGGGCGCCACGCCCACGACCAGGTCGCGGACCTCGCGGCGCAGCTCGTCCAGTTCGTCACCCATGCACGGCCTCCCGAGCCACCACGTATCCCCGCCCGGCCGCCTCGGTCAGCACCTCGGCGGCCACGTCCATCTCCCGCCCGGTCGGCGGTTCCTCCTGCTCCGCACCCTCGGTGTCCACCCCCAGCTGCCGCAGCCGGTGCACGAGCACGTCGCCGGTGGCGGTCAGCAGCCGCGGCTCGGCGCCCAACCGGACCGTGCCCCACCGGGTGCGCAGCCGCACCGGGCCGCCGGGCGCGGCGGTGACGTGTTCGACCCGCTCGACGATCCGCGCGGGATCCGCGCCGCCGTAGAGCAGGAGCAGATCGCGCGCCGCGCCCGCCGCGTCCGCCGCGCCTCCGCCACCCGGCATCCGGACGCGCGGTGCCCGGTAGTCGCCGATCGCGGTCGAGTTCACGCACCCCGCCAGGTCGACGTTCGCCGCGTCCAGGACCACCAGGTCGGCCCGGCGCACCAGCGTGCCGAGCACGTCACCCCGCCACACGATCGCGCCGCCGAACGCGGCGAAGTCGGTGGTGGACGTCGGCAGCACGTCGGCGGGCCCCTCGGTCGCGAACCCGGCCTCGAACAGCTGCCGGAACGACCGCGAGCCGCCGTCCAGCCGCGCGGCCACCTCCCCGGCCAGCACGGGCCAGTGGAACCCGGTGAACACCCAGCCCCGGAACTCCCTCGCCGCCACGGCGAGGAACGCGACGACCTCCCGGTTCACGCGTCCCTCCCGGTGTAGGCCGCGACGTCTCGCGGATAGCGGCCCGGGACACCGTCGGGGGCCGCCGCGCCCGGTGACACCACGACGGTGTCGACGAGCAGCCCCGGCAGGTCGGCGCGCACCCCGGCGGGCAGGCCGGGTTCCTCGGCGACCACCACGACCCGGCGGGCGGCCTGCGCGGCGACCACCGCCTCCCCAGGCGGCGCGCTGAAGACGCTGTTGCCGACCGCGTCGGCGCGGTCCACGTGCACGAACGCGATGTCGACCGGCAGCGCCTTCACCACGGTGGCCGCCCCGAACGGGGTGCTGACGGTCGCGAGCATCCCGCCGGACCAGTCGCCGGTGGCGTACCCGGTGCCGGGGTGCACGCGGACCGGTGCGAACGGCACGCCCTGTGCGGCGGCACCGAGCGCGGCCGCGAGGACGCCCATCGGCAGTTCGTGCCACCGGATGTCCACGCCGTCCTGCCACGCGCGCCGGAAGTGCCGCGTCGGGGCGGGACCGACGGCGTTCCAGCAGTGCGCGAACGTCACCTCCGACACCACGCCGGCACCGATCAGCCGGTCCAGCAGCAGACCCCCGGAGGCGAGCACGACATGCAGGCCACGGGCCTCCTGGCGGACCAGCTCCGCCCCCACCGCGAACAGCTGGGTGCCGAAGTTGCCGAGCCACACGGTGTCGCCTGCCGAGACGGTGGCGACGGCCTCGGCGAGCGTGGTCACCGGCGGCTCCCGGCGGCCTGCCGGACGAGGAGCTGCGCAGGCCGGTACCGGGGATCGCCGAACTCGTCGAGCAGGCCGCGCAGTCCCGCCAGCACCTCGGCGGCACCGGCCTGTGCCAGGTACTCCAGCGGCCCGGCCGGGTGGTTCATGCCGAGCCGCAGCGCGAGGTTCACGTCGTCGGCGGTCGCGGTGCCCTCCTCGACGAGGGTGAGTGCCTCGTTGACCATGGTGTGCGCCAGCCGGTCCACGACGAGCCCCGGCAGCGCGAGCACCAGGACCGAGGCGGCCCCGACCGCGTCGACGGCGTCGTGCGCGGGTGCGATCTTCGCGACCTCGTCGGCGACGACCTCGGCGAAGAACCCGTCCGCGGTCCGGTGCAGCCGCACCCAGCCGACGTCCCACGGCAGGGCGGACACCCAGCCGCCGTGGGAGGAGTCGACGACGACCCGGCCGTGGCGGGCGAGTGCGGTCACGACGGCCACGTCGGCGTCGGTGCAGGACGAGGTGCGGTAGAGCACGACGTCACCGTCGCCGTCGGTGGGCAGCGGGAGCTGCGCGGCGCCGGGGCCGGTGATCCGCACGCGGAGGGCGGTCGGCTCCGGCGCGCGCACGACCGCGGCCTGCGCGGCTTTCGGTTTGCCCTCGGCGTAGTCGTAGTAGCCGCGGCCGGCGGCGCGGCCGGTGGTGCCTGCCCGCACCAGCTGCCGGGTCAGCGGGATCGGCCGGTAGCGCGGGTCGCCGAACTCCCGCAGCGCGGTCTCGGACGATCCGAGGTGGGTGTGCAGACCGGTGAAGTCCAGCAGTTCCAACGGACCCATGCGGTGGCCGAGGGCACCCCGCACCGCCGCGTCGACCACCGGCGCCGCCACCCCCTGCGTCACCAGCAGCTGCGACTCGTAGTACAGCGGGCGGCAGACGCGGTTGACGATGAAGTTCGGCGAGTCCGCGCACAGCACGGCCGTCTTGCCGAGCGCGGCGACCCAGTCGCGGGCCTGTGCCACGACTTCCGGGTCGGTGCGCGCGCCGCGGATGACCTCCACGAGGCGCATCTTCGTGGGCGGGTTGAAGAAGTGCATGCCCACGACGCGGGCCGGATCGCCGTAGGCCACCCCGAGTTCCCCGATGGACAGCGACGACGTGTTGGACGCGACGACGAGTTTGTCGTTGCCCGCGGCACGCACCTTCGCCAGCAGCGCCTGTTTGGCGTCGAACCGTTCCACGATGGCTTCCACGAACAGGTCCGCGTCGCGCACGGCCTCCGTCACGTCCTCGGCCGTGGTGACCTCGACCGGGCCCTCCGCCACCAGCAGCGCGTGTCCCCTGGCGGTCGCCTCCGCGTCCACGTCCACCACGGTCACCTCGGCTCCGGCCGCCGCGAACACGCGTGCGATGCCCCGTCCCATCGGGCCGAGCCCGGCCACCGTCACCCGCATCACGCCACCCTCTCCAGTACCGCCGCCACGCCCTGACCACCGCCGACGCACAGGCTCGCCACCCCGAGCGTCCCGTCGCGGCGGGCCAGCTCGTGCAGCAACGCCACCACCAGGCGGCAGCCGCTCTGCCCGGTCGGGTGACCGAGCGCGATGCCGCCACCGTTCACGTTGACGCGTTCCTCGTCCAGCTTCAACGCGCGGGTGTTCTGCACGATCTGCGCGGCGAACGCCTCGTTGATCTCCACCAGGTCCATGTCCGATGTGGACAGTCCGGTGCGGTCGAGTGCCATCGGGATCGCGGCGGCCGGCCCGATCCCCATGACCGTCGGGTCCACCCCCACCGCGCTGAACGAGCGCAGCCTGCCCTGCGGGCGCAGTCCGTGCGCGGCGACGACGTCGGCGCCCGCGAGCACCACGGCCGCGGCGCCGTCGGCCATCTGGCTCGCGTTGCCCGCGGTCACGGTGCCGTCCGCCACGAAGGACGGCTTCAGCCGTGCCAGCCGCTCGGCGGTGGTGTCGGTGCGGAACCCCTCGTCGCGGTCGAGCACGTCACCGTCGGACAGCGGCACGTCGACGACCTGGCTCGCGAACCGGCCCTGCTCCCACGCGGCGGCGACCCGCTGGTGGCAGCGCAGCGCCCACGCGTCCTGGTCCTCCCGCGAGATCCCGTACCGCGCCACGATGTTCTCCGCGGTCTGTCCCATGTTGAGTCCGCAGACCGGGTCGGTGCCGCCGTCGCGCCAGCCGTCGGCGAGGACGATGTCGCCGCGGCGCACACCGCCCCACCGGAGCGCTCCCGGTGCGAGGTAGGGCATGGTGCTCATCGACTCGGCGGCGACGGCGACCGCGATGTCGGCTTCCCCGGAGGCGACCGACTGCCACGCCAGCTGCACGGCCTTCAGCCCGGACGCGCACGCCATGTTGATGGTCTGCGACGGCGCTCGCTCGGGGAACCCCGCACGCAGTGCGACCTGGCGGCCCGGGTTGGGACCGTTGCCAGCCTGCCTGCAGTTGGCGAGCACGACCTCCTCCACCAGCTCCGGCCCGAGGCCAGCGCGGGCGACCGACTCGCGGGCGGCGAGCGCGGCCAGCTCGACGACGCTGGTGTCGCGCAGGGCACCGCCGTAGCGCCCGTTGGGCGTGCGGACGGCACCGAGCAGCAGGACGTCACGGGACATGAAGCACCTCCGGTACCTCGCGGTCTCCGGCGCGGACGACCCGCCGCGCCTTGTGGGTCGTCCGCGGCAGTGCACCGGGCGCGACGATGTCGACGACGGCCCGGACCTGTAGCTCCGACCGGAGCGCGGCCGCGAGCCGGTCGCCCAGCTCGGCACCCGTCGCCGCTTCGACCTGCACGCGCAGCGCGGTCGGGTAGCCGGTGCCGGGGTCGGCGAGTGCCGGGTCGAGGACGACGCGGAACTCGGCGAGGTCGCCGACGGTGTGGCGGACGACGTTCTCCACCGCGGACGGGAACACGTTCACACCGCGCACGACGAGCATGTCGTCGGCGCGGCCGCGCACCCCGCCGGCGAGCCGCGCGTGGGTGCGGCCGCAGTCGCAGCGGGTGCGGTCGCGGACCACGACGTCCCCGGTCCACCAGCGGACCAGCGGGCAGGCCTGCTTGTCGAGGTGGGTGAGCACGAGGACGCCGGGCGCACCGTCCGGTACGGGTGCGCGGGTGACGGGGTCGACCACCTCGGCGTAGGCGAAGTCCTCGGCCAGGTGACCGCCCGCCTGCGCGGCGCACTCCCACGCGGTGGGCTGGAACTCCAGGCTGCCGTAGCCGTCGTAGCAGCGGGCGCCCCATTCGCGTTCGATCAGCGCCCGGGTGGCGGGGACCTGGCCACCCGGTTCACCGCCGACCATCACGTGCCGGACGACCGAGTCCGTGAGGGGCCTGCCGAGGTCGCGGGCGCGATCGGCGAGGTGCAGCAGGAACGACGGCGTGCCGCCGACGGCGGTGGTGCCGTACCGGAAGAGCGTCTCTAGCTGGCGTTCCGTGTCGCCGGAGCCGCCCGGGATGACGGTCGCGCCGAGGCGCGTGTACCCGAGCGTGCCGCCGAGCCCGCCGACGAACCACGCGAAGGAGAACAGGCACTGGTACACGTCACCCGGCCGCACGCCCTGGCTGTGGGCGGCGCGGGCGTAGAGGTCCGCCCAGCGGCCGAGGTCCTCGGCGGTCCAGCCGACCGGGGTCGGCACACCGGTGGTGCCGGAGGAGAAGTGCAGCCGGGCGAGGTTCTCGCGTGGTGTGGCGAGGAAGTCGCCGTAGGGCGGGTGTTCGTCGATCGAGCGCTGGTAGTCGGCCTTGCCGGTGCACGGCAGCGCGGCGAGGTCGTCGAGGTCGGTCAGGTCCGAGGGGTGCCAGCCCAGGTCGTCCCACTGGCGGCGGTAGTGCGCGCTGTCGGCGTGGAGGCGGGTCAGCTGGGTGCGCAGCGCGGCGAGCTGGTGGTCGCGGATCTGTTCCGGTGCCCAGGTTTCGCAGTCGTGCCGGGTGTCCGGCGTCGTCGGCATGGTCAGACCGCCTCCAGCACGGCACCCGTGCACATGGTGCTCGCGGGGCTGCCGAGGAACGCGACCAGATCGTCGATCTCGGCGTCCGGGGTGGCGAGGATCGCGTTCACCCGGACCCCGCGCGGCGCGGCTTCGCGGGCGAGGCTGCGGCACAACGAGGTCACCGCACCCGTCAGCGCCGGACTGTCCACTGTGGTGCACCGGATCAGCACGCCGTCGCCGGGGGCCGCCGCCAGCACCGCGTCGCGGGCCGCGACGAACGCGTCGCCGAGGTCGGCGGCGACCGCACCGGACGCGGACGCCGCCAGGTCCCCCTCCCCCGCCACGTCGACGACGACCTGTGCGGTCACGCCGCCGCCTCAGCCGCGATCGCGCGCGACAGCACGAGCCGCTGGATCTCCGACGAACCCTCGTAGATCTCCAGCACGCGCTGGTCGCGGTAGAGCCGCTCGGCCGGGCAGGGCTTGCAGAAGCCGTCACCGCCGTACACCTGGACCGCGAGGTCCACGGCCCGGTGCGCGACCTCGCTCGTGTACAGCTTCGCCATCGCGCCGGGCATGGACACCGGCTGCCCCGCGTCGTAGGCCGCGGCGGCCTGGTAGGTGAGCATCCGCGCCGCGGACAGCTCGACGGCGAGGTCGGCGAGCCGGAACCCGATGCCCTGGTTCTCGACGACCGGTCTGCCGAACGTGTGCCGCCGCGTCGCCTCCGCGGCGGCGAGCCGGTACGCGGCGTGCGCGATGCCGAGTCCTTGCGCGGCGACACTGACGCGGCCGAGGTCGAGGGTCTGGAACGCGAGCTTCAGCCCCCGGTTCACCTGCCCGAGCACGTCGGCCGCCGCGACGCGCACGTTGTCGAGCTTGAGGTTGCTCGTGCGGGTGCCGCGGATGCCCATCTTGTCCTCGATGCGGTCGATCACCACCCCGGGCGCGTCGGCAGGCACGACGAACGCGGTGATACCGCGGGCACCCGCGCCAGGGTCGGTCTTCGCGAACACGACGTAGCGGGTGGAGACGCTGCCGTTGCCGATGTAGATCTTCTCGCCGGTGAGCCGGTACCCGTCACCGTCGGCCTCGGCGCGGGTGCGGATCGCGGCCGCGTCGCTGCCCGCGCCCTGCTCGGTGAGCGCGAAGCTGATCGCCTCGCCCGCCCGCAACGGGCCGAGGAGGTCCCGCTTCTGGTCGTCGGTGCCTGCCAGGCGGACCGGCACGGCACCGAGCGCGTGCGCGGCGAGGATGGCGCCGGTCGACGCGCACGCGGCGGAGACCTCCTCGACGACCGCGCTGATCGCCGTCATCGACAGTCCGGCACCGCCGAACTCGGCGGGCACGAGCATCCCGGACAGTCCGGTCTCGACGAACGTCGCGATGTGCTCGTGCGGGTAGCGCTGTTCGCGGTCGAGTTCCTCGGCCAGCGGCGCGAACCGCTCGGCGGCGGTCCGCCGTGCCAGGTCCCGCCACCCGGCGGCATCGGCGTCCAAGGTCGGTTCCCAGAGCACCGTCATGGCCGCCCCTCCTTGCCAAAATCAACGTCGACGTAGATGCTGACAAACGTACACACGGGAACCGCCAAGTCAAGGGGTCGCCGGGCATGGGCAAGCTCACCATCAGCAGGAACGACCCGGTCGCGGTCGTCACCATGAACTCGCCGGAGAACCGCAACGCGCTGTCGACGGACGTGCTGGTCGAACTGGCCGACGCGCTCGACTCGCTCGACGCCGACCCCGAGGTACGCGCGATCGTCCTGACGGGCGGCCCCGCGCTGTTCGCGTCCGGCGCGGACGTGCGGCAGCTGCGCGACATCGCGCCGGTCGAGTACGCGGCGTCGGCCCGCGGGACGAGCTGGCGCCGGATCGGCGCCCTGGACACCGTGCTGGTCGCGGCGGTCGCCGGCTACGCGCTCGGCGGCGGCTGCGAGCTGGCGCTGGCGGCGGACCTCGTGGTCGCGGCCGACACGGCGGTGTTCGGGCAGCCGGAGGTGAAGCTGGGACTCGTGCCGGGCGCGGGCGGCACCCAGCGGTGGGCACGGGTCGCCGGGCGGTACGCGGCCGCCGGCGTGGTGCTGACCGGGCGGACCGTCGACGCGTTCGAGGCCCGCGAGCTCGGGCTGGTGCACCGGATCGTGCCCGCGGAACGGCTGGTGCCCGCCGCGATGGCGCTCGCCGGGGAGATCGCCGCGAACGGCCCCCTGGCCGTGACCGCGGCACGGGCGGCGGTGCGGCGGGCGGAGGAGCTGCCGCTGTCGGCGGCGCTGGAGTTCGAACGGCAGCAACTGCTGCTGATGCTGACGAGCGACGACCACGTCGAGGGGATCACGGCGCTGCTGGACAAGCGGCCGCCGCGGTTCACCGGACAGTGAGGATGACCATGACCGTTGCGCGAATCTCCGTCTCCGCCCAGGAGTTGCGGGCCGCGGAAGGTGACGCCGTGCTCATCGCGGCGCCCGGGGTGCGGTACTCCCCCGAGGTGGCGTCATTCGTGCGGCGCCTGGCGTCGCTGCCGCTGCCGACCGTCGCCGTCGTGAGTGGACAGTGCGACGCGAGCGCGCTGGCCGTGCTGGCGTCGGTGAGCCTCGGGTTCGTGACCGATGACGTGGTCGTGTCGGTCGACGCCAGGACCGTGCTCGCGCTCGGGCTCACCTCCGCGCTGCCCGCCGCGCTGGGCGGGACGCGGGCACGGGGTCTGTTGTTCGCGGAATCGGTCGACGCCACCGGGTTGCGCGCCTGTGGGCTCGCGCAGAGCGGGGACGCCGAGGACGCCGTGAAACGCCTCGCGCGGCCGTCGGCCGCGCTGGTGGTCCGCTCGCTGCGGGTGGCTGCCCGGTCCACACCGGACCAGGCGCGGCTGTACGACGCCGAGTTGCCGGCATGAGCGGAGCTTGCGCACAGGGCGCCGCCCTCGCGTTCGGGTGCGGGCCCATCGGCGGCCGCGGCGACGCAGGGCGGGCCGAGTCGCTCGCCGCGCTCGACGCCGCGTGGGCCGGTGGCATCCGGCACTTCGACACCGCGCCCAGCTACGGCGACGGCGCGGGGGAACGGCTCCTCGGCGCGGCGCTGCGGCGGTTCCCGCGTGCCGAGGTGACCGTGTCGAGCAAGGTCGGCCGCGTGCGGATGGCGATCGCCGACCCGTACGGCCCCGACACGTCCCGCAGGGAGCCGCTGTTCGACTTCACCTCGGCCGCCGTGCGGCGGAGCGTGGCCACGAGCCTCGACCGGCTGGGACTCGACCGCCTCGACCTGGTGCTGGTGCACGACCCGGACCAGCACCTCGACGTGACGCTCGCGGAGACCGTGCCCGCGCTGCGCGAGATGCCGGAGGTCGGCGCGGTGGGCGTCGGCACGACGTCGGTCGCGACCGCGGGCGCGCTGCTCGGCGTGGTGGACGTGGTGATGATCGCGAACGCGTGGAGCCTCACACGCCGCGACGCCGCCGGGCTGCTCGACCGGTGCGCGGCGGCCGGTGTGGCGGTGCTGGCGGCGGCCCCGTTCGACTCCGGGCTGCTCGCCGACGGCACCGCGAAGTACCTCTACCGGGACGCACCCGCCGACGTGCTCGCCCGGGTGCGGGTCATGGCCGCGGTGTGCGAGGCCCACGGTGTGCGGCTCCCCCAGGCCGCGTTGCGGTTCCCGCTGCGGCACCCGGCGGTCAGCCGGGTCGTCGCGGGCATGCGGTC
The DNA here is from genome assembly GCF_014203735.1 of Actinophytocola algeriensis. Classification (GTDB taxonomy): domain Bacteria; phylum Actinomycetota; class Actinomycetes; order Mycobacteriales; family Pseudonocardiaceae; genus Actinophytocola; species Actinophytocola algeriensis. The sequence goes on from NZ_JACHJQ010000008.1 coordinate 344,248, forward strand.
GGCGGCCGAGGTGCGGGAGAACCTCGCGCTGATCGGCACGCCGGTGCCCGAGGCGCTGTGGGCGGCGCTCGATCAGCTCGTCACGTAGTCCTCGAAGACGCGGTCCGCGTCGTCGTCGCTCCACATCGGACCGGGCGGGTAGTAGAAGGCGAACTCGTCGATGCCGGCCTCCCGGTAGCGGCCGGTGAAGTCCTCGACGGCCGCGACCGACCGCCAGATCGGCGTCTCGGTGACGGCCGGGCTGCCCGCCAGGAGCATCCTCCTGATCGGGCCCACCCGCTCCGCGCGGCGGCGGGTCAGCGCCAGGTGCTCGGACATCGGCAGCCCGAAGCCGCCGTAGGACACCCAGCGGTCTGCGTGGGTGGCGGCGATGTCCAGTGCGCGTGGGCCGTGTGCGGCGACCGTCAGCGGCACGCGGCCGGTCACCGGGGCCAGCGCGGGGACACCGTCGAGGACCGGCTCGCCACGCAGCGCCGCGGCCACGGTCGCGACCACGTCCGCGAACGGCACGTCCGCACCCGCCGCGCGGTCGGCCGCCGCGTAACCCGAGCCGAGGCCGAGTTCGAGTCGGCCGCCGGAGATGTGGTCGACCGACAGCGCGTGGCGCGCCAGCACCGCGGGTGGGCGCAGGATTCCGTTGGCCACCAACGGTCCCAGCCGGAGCCGCGTGGTCGACGCGGCGAGCGCGGGCAGGACGCTCCACGCGTCGAGCCACGGCTGTGCCGGGTGGGCGGGGTTGAGCAGGTGGTCGTCGACCCAGACCGTCGACACGCCCATGTCCTCGAGCCGCCGCGCCCTCGCCAGCAGCTCCGGCCAGCCGACGTTCGGGATGAGCAGCGCGTGGATCACCGGGGAAACCCGCCGACCTTCGCGAGCCGTCCCGACACCGGGACGCCCAGCTTCCCGGTCACCCACTCGGCGTGTGCGATGGCCTCGCCGAGGTCCAGTCCGGTGTCGTAACCCATGCGGTGCAACGTGTACACGAGGTCCTCGGTGGCGACGTTGCCGGACGCGCCGGGCGCGAACGGGCAGCCGCCGATGCCGCCGAGGGACGCGTCGAGCGCCCGCACCCCGCTGCGCACGGCCGCGACCGCGTTCGCGACACCGGTGTTGCGGGTGTCGTGGAGGTGGATCCGCATCGGCACGTCCGGCGACAGCTCCCGCAGGATCCCGAACCGGGTCTCGACATCCGACGGCACGGCCACGCCGATCGTGTCGGCGAGACACACCTCGTCGGCACCGAGGTCCGCGACCGCCGCCGCCACCGACGTGAACCGGTCCTCGGGCACCTCGCCCTCGAACGGGCAGCCGAACGACGCGCCGATCGTGACCGCGACCTTCACCCCGTCGACCCGGCCCCGGCCGCGGATCTCCCGCACCACGTCCAGGGCGTCGAGGGTCGACATGCCCTGGTTGCGTTCGCTGAAGGTGTCGCTGGCGAGCACGACCGTGGTCACCTCGCGGATGCCGGTGGCGACGGCCCGTTCGTAGCCGCGCACGTTGAGCACGAGCGCGCTGTAGCCGATGCCGTCAGTCCCGTTCGCCGGCAGCGCCGTGGCGACCTCGGCCGCGTCCGCGAGCTGCGGCACCCGGTCGGGGCGGACGAACGAGGTGACCTCGATCCGCCGCGCACCGGTGCGGCGGGCCCGGTCGACCAGCTCCAGCTTGTCCGCTGTGGACAGCGTGGTCCTCTCGTTCTGCAGGCCGTCGCGTGGGGACACCTCGACGATCTCGACGCGGGTCACCGGCGTCTCCTATCCCGTCAGGGACGCGGCGGAGACGAGCCCCGAGCCACCGTCCAGTTCGATCAACGCGCCGCTCACCGCGTCGGCGACCCCGGACCCGAGCGCGGCCACCCATTCCGCGACCTCCGCGAGGGACGTGTCCCGGCCGAGCGGGGTGGTCGCGACGATCCGCGCGAGCACCTCCGGTGGCAGTTCGTCGCCGACACCGGCGGTGAGCACGGTGCCGGGTGCGAGGCAGAACAGGCGGACGCCCGGCCATTCCCGGGCGAGCGAGCGGGTCAGCGCGGCGATCCCGGCGCGGGCGGCGGCCGAGTGCGCGAGCCCGGCGATGCCGCGGTCCGGCGCGGACAGCGACAGGTTCACGACGCGCCCGCCCGCAGTGGTCAGGCCGGCGCGCGCGGCCTGCAGGAGCGCGGCGAGCGCGGTGAGGTTGAGGTCGGCGACGGCGTCGAAGCCACGCCGGGAGATGCCGGCCGCGGGGGCGACGAACTGGCCGCCCGCGTTGTTGACGAGCAGGTCGAGCCGCCCGAGCCCGGCGACGAACGCGGCGGCGGCGGCCCGGTCGCGGACGTCGAGCGGGGTGGCTTCGAACCGCTCCCCCGCGAGCCGCGCGGTCTCGGCGAGCCGCTCTGGCCTGCGCCCGACGCCGACGACGTCCGCGCCCAGTTCGACGAGCCGCAGGGCGACGGCCCGCCCGATGCCGGTCCCGGCACCGGTGACGAGCGCGGTCCGGCCCCTCATGGCGCCGGCGGGGAGGACCCGGCACCCGGCCGGTCGCGAGGCGGTCACGACAGCCCCGGCACGGCCGCGAGCAGCCCGCCGTCGACGGGCAGGACCGCGCCGGTGACGAACGAGGAGCGGTCGTCGAGGAGCCACCACACGGCCTCGGCCACCTCCTCGGGTTCTGCGGCGCGGCCGATGGGGTGCGCGGCGGTGAAGTCGTCGAGCCCCTGCACGAGACCGGTGCGGACGAGCCCGGGCGCGACGGCGTTCACGCGGACGCCCCGCGTGGCGTACTCGACGGCGGCGGTCTTGGTGAGCCCGACGATGGCGTGCTTGCTGGCGACGTACGCGGCCGACCGCGCCACGCCGCCGAGCCCGGCACCGGACGCGGTGTTGACGATCGCGCCACCACCGGCGGCGAGCAGGTGCGGCAGCTGGGCACGCATGCAGGCGAGGACCCCGCCGACGTTGACGCGCTGGACGCGCCAGAACACGTCGTCGGGGTAGTCGGCCAGCTCGGCCCGTGTACCGGTGACCCCGGCGTTGTTGCAGGCGAGGTGCAACCCGCCACCCCACTCGACCGCCCGTGCGACGGCGGCGTCGACCGCGGCGCTGTCGGAGACGTCCACCCGCACCGCGAGCCCACCGATGTCGGCGGCGACGACCCGTGCCGCGTCGAGGTCCCGGTCGGCCACGACGACGGCGATGCCTTCGCGGGCGATCCGGCGGGCCGTGGCGGCACCGATCCCCCGCCCGCCCCCGGTGACGAACGCGACCCGGCTCATGCCCGGCCCCCTCGGGTCAGCCCTTGGGTGCCAGGGAGGACAGCGCCATCTCGATGAAGACCTCGCCGAAGTCCGCCAGGCTGCGTTCGCCCTCCGGGTTGTACCAGCGGTGGATCCAGTTGAACATGCCGATGATGCCCAGGACGGCGATCGACGGGTCGATGTCGTCGCGGAACTCGCCCGCGTCGGCACCCGACTTGATGACCTGGGAGAGGACGCGGCCGTAGCGGTCGGCGTTCTCCCGGATGTGGTCGGCCTCCGGGCCGGACATCACCTGGTGCACGTTCTCGCTCAGGAAGATGAACAGCTCCGGCAGCTCGGCCATCGTGCGCACGTACTCGCGCAGCGCCGCCGCGAGGCGTTCCGGCGCCGGGTCGGGCTGGGCCGCGACCTCCTCCAACCGGGTGCGCATCGTCTCGATGGGATCGTGCAGGAGGCCGACGAGCAGCTCCTCCTTGGTCCCGACGTAGTAGTAGAGCGTCGCGCGCCGGATGCCGACCTCGGTGGCGACGTCCTCCAGCGTCGACTGGCCGTAGCCGAGCCTCGTGAACACGCGGCCCGCACCCGCCAGGATCTCCTCCCAGCGGGCGTCCGACCGGCGGCCGCTCGCCTGCCTGCGTTCCATGCGCCTGCGTGCGATGTCGCTCGCGGGTGCCGTGGATTTCGCCGCGCTTTTCGCGGCGGTCTCCCCAGCGGCTTTCGGCGCGGTACGGCGTTGACGTGGCGCGGCCACTCCCGATCGAACCCCCTCGCGGTCCAGAGACGTTCCCTGCCGCACACACCCTAGACCGCACGGAGCGTCCGCTTGAGGACCTTGCCACTCGCGTTGCGCGGCAGGTCCTCGTCGACGTGGAAGACGGCGGGCACCTTGTACCCGGCGAGCCGGTCGCGGCAGTAGGCCCGCACCGCGTCCTCGTCGAGCCGGGCACCGGACTCCAGCACGATGTGGGCGCGCACGACCTCGCCCCAGTGCTCGTCCGGCACGCCGACCACGGCGACCTCGCGGACCCCGGGGAAGCGGCCGAGGACGTCCTCGATCTCGACCGGGTAGATGTTCTCGCCACCTCGGATGATCATGTCCTTCTTGCGGCCGGACAGGTACAGGTACCCGTCCTTGTCCCGCCACGCCATGTCCCCGCCGCGGAACCAGCCGTCGACGATGACCTTCGCGGTCTCCTCCGGCTGGTCCAGGTAGCCGGACATGACCGCGTCGGACCGGGTGACGATCTCGCCGACCTCACCGTCCGGCACGTCGTTCAGGCCGGCGGTGTCGTCGGGGTCGCACAGGCGCAGCACCACACCCATGCCCGCCTTGCCGATGGACCCGAGCAGGTGCTCCTGGCCGTCCAGCGCCAGGCGGTGGTCCTCTGGTGTCAGCACGGTCTGCAGCCCGGCCTCGGTGCCGGCGCCGAACATGTTCATGAAGTCGCAGTGGAACCGGTCCATGGCCCGTCGGAGCAGCGACGGCGACATGGGCGCCGCGCCGTAGCCGATGGAGCCGAGCTTCGAGAAGTCGCCCGTGACCACGGCCGGTTCGTGCAGCAACGTGTCGATCATGGTCGGCACGAGGAACACGCCGTCGAGGCCGCGGTTGGCCATCCAGTGCGCCACCGTCGCCGCGTCGAACGCGGGCAGCACCAGCGACGTGTGCCCGCGTGCGACACCCGCGAGCGTGTAGAGCATGCCGCCGACGTGGAAGAGCGGCGCCGCCGAGTAGTGGAAGGAGATGTTCGTCATCCGCCGCTCGACGATGCACTGCATGACCATGTGCTTGGCCATGCGCTGCGAGTGCATGACGCCCTTCGGCAACGCGGTCGTGCCGCTGGTGAACGCGAGGCACACCAGCTCGTCGTCGGACACGGGCGTGTCGATCTCGACGTCGTCGCCGCCGGCGACCAGCGCCTCGTACGACTCGTCCCCGGACGCCGAGTCGTAGCTGATGGTCGCGGTGAGCCCCGGCACGTCCACGGCGCGCACCATGTCGGTGTACCGGTCGGAGAAGAACAGCACCTTCGCCCCCGCGGTCCGCAGCAGCGTCTGCAGCTCCGGCTTCGCGAGGCGGAAGTTCAGCGGCACGTACACCGCGCCGAGCTTCATGCAGGCGAGCAGGGTCTCCACGTACTGTGGCGAGTCGGTGGCGAAGAGTGCCACCCGGTCACCCTTCCCGACCCCCATCCGCCGCAGGTGGGAGGCGATGCGGTTGACCCGGCTGTTGACCTCCCCGAACGTGTACGAGACGGTGCCGGTGACGAAGCAGTCGCGGTTGGGCACCGTACTCGCGTTGATGCGGATCCAGTCCGCGATGCGGGAGTTCTGCTGGACACTCATCGTCCACTCCGGAGGGTCTCGCTGCGGGCGTCGGGAGGTCAGGACAGCTTCGGCATTACCTCGGTGCCGATCAGTTCGATGGAGCGCATCACCTTCTCGTGCGGGATGTTGTACGACTGCACGAGCAGGAGCAAGATGTCCACGCCCACCGCTTCGTAGCGTCGGCACATGGACACGAAGTGGTCGGGGTCGCCACACAGGACGGTCTCGTTCTGGACGAGGTAGTCGAAACTGAGGTCGTTCAGCTCCATGCCGCCGAGCAGCTTGCGGGCGTACTCGTAGCTGCCGAGGTTCGTGCCCTCCTGCCACGCGCCCAGCTCGGCGATGGTCTTCAGCGACGTCTGGATGTACCAGGGGAACGCCTCGCGCGAGTCGTCGTGGGCCTGCGCCGTGGTCTCCGCGCAGTGGGCCTGCGCGAAGGTCGCGATCCGGTTGTTGACGAACTTCCCGACGGGCTTCACCTGCTCGAGACCCTCGTGGTAGCGCCCGATCCGCTTGGTGAGCGCCTCCGGCGGGACGGCGACGGAGAACGACAGCAGGCCGAGGCCCTTCTGCCCGATGATCTCGTGGCTGTCCGCGCTCGAACTGGCGCCCCAGATCGGCGGGTGCGGCGCCTGCATCGGCTTGGGCACGACCCCGCGCGGCGGCAGCTTGAAGAACTCGCCGTCCCAGCTGAACTCCTCCTCGGTCCAGCAGCCGACGATGACGTCGAGGGCCTCCTCCCACATGGGCCGCGTGTCCGGCGGGCTGATGCCGAACCCCTCGATCTCCAGGCGGGTGCCGGAGCGGCCGGTGCCGAACTCGAGACGGCCCTTGGACAGGATGTCCACGGTGGCCGCCGCCTCCGCGGCGCGGACCGGGTGGTTGTACGGGAACGGCAGCAGCCGCACGCCGTGACCGATGCGGATGTTCTCCGTGCGGGCGGCGATCGCGCCGTAGAACACGCCGGGCGCCGACGAGAACGAGTACTCGTCGAGGAAGTGGTGTTCGACCGTCCACACGCTGTGGAACCCGAGCCGGTCGGCCAGCTCGATCTGCTGGAGGGTGTTCTCGAACGCGTTGTAGGCGCTGTCCGGGCCCCATGGACGGGGCACCGGCAGCTCGTACATCAAGGCCAGCTTCATGCCGCGGCTCCCGCGATCGATCCGGTGTGGACGGTACCGGGCGTGAGGCCCAGGTCGTAGGCGACGAGCTGCCCGGTCAGCCCGAACGTGACGTAGAGCGAGCCGTCGGCGCCGACGCAGCAGTTGGTCGGCTGGGTGCCGTCGCCGGTCTCGATGGACTCCTTGCGCTCACCGTCCACATAGACGTGGACGGCGTTGCCGATGCTGCCGCACACGTACAGCGTGCCGTCGCCGTCGAAGCAGAACCCGTCCGGCATGCCGGACGGCAGTTTCAGGACCTGCCGAGGCTCCCCGAACTCGCCGCCGCTCACCTCGAACGCGAGCACCTTGCGGGTGAGCGACTGGCTCAGGTACAGGCGGCCGTCGGGTCCGAACGCGACACCGTTGGGCATCGCGGGGACCTCGACGTGCCCGAGCCGCGTGCCGTCCGGCCCGATCGCGACGATCCGGCCCGGCCTGATGTTCCGCAGGTCCTCCCAGTTGGCGCTGTCGGTGACGTACAGCGTGCCGTCCTGGCCGAAGCACAGGTCGTTCGGGCGGTGCGGGGCGTCACCGGGGAGTGGGCCGCCGACCGTGGTGACCGTCCCGTCCTGGTCGACGCGCTGCACACATCCGTCGAACTCGCGGGGTGCGTGCCAGTAGCCGGTGCCTTCCGCGGACAGCCCGCCGTTGTTGGCGACGTACACCTCGCCTGCCGCGCCGAGCGCGCTGCCGTTGGGACCGCCACCGCAGTCACCCAGCACGGTCACGGTCCCGTCGGGTGCGACCCGGCTGACCGACTCGCCCTTCATCTCCACCACCGCGACCGAGCCGTCGCCGAGCCAGCTCGGCCCCTCGGGGAAGCGGAGTCCGCTCGCGACGACACGTGGCGCGGTCATGCCTGCGCTCCCGCGGCTTCCAGCTCCGCGAAGTCCACCGGCGGCACCTCTTTCAGCCGCGGCATGACCTCGCTCGCGAACAGCCGCATGTTGGCCTCCGCCATCTCGTGCGACATCCCGGAGAACGAGCAGACCGCGTTGAAGCCGTCGTTGCCGACCTTGGACCGGATGTCCATGATCCGCTCGTGGCACTGGTCGGGCGTGCCGTAGATCTGCAGCTCGATGAAGTTGTCGACGACCTTGCTGCTGCCCTTGTTCTGGATGTAGGACGCGAGCTTGCGGTAGTACTCGTAGCCCTGCGTGTTGGCGAAGTGCCGCCCGCCGAGCTCGTAGTGCGACATCACGGACTCGTAGTAGGCGCCGATGTACTCCTGTGCCATGTCCTTCGCCTTCACCGGGTCCTTGTCGCAGCACACCCAGCCGGTCACCATCGGCGCGGGCGCCGCGACGCCCTTCAGCTCCTGGAACTGCTTGCGGTAGGTGCGCATGTCCTCCGACACCTCCTCCCAGTCCTTCTGGGGGTTGATGAGGATGCCGGCACCGACGTCGGCCATGATCCGCACCGACTCGGGTGACACCGCGGCGGCGTAGAGCCGGTCGCGGAACGACCTCACCGGCGCGGGCCGCAGATCACGCCTGGGGATCTGGTAGTACTTGCCGTCCGCCTCCAGGACACCGGTCTCCAGCGCCCGCAGCACGATCTCGGCCGACTCGACGAACCGCTCCCGCGACTCCTCCATCGGGATCCGCAGGCCCTCGAACTCGATCCGGCCGAGGCCGCGGCCCATGCCGAAGATGAACCGGCCGCCCGACATCAGGTCGAGCATCGTGACCTGCTCCGCCACCCGCACCGGGTCGTGCCACGGCAGGATGACCGCGCCGGAGCCCAGCAGGATGTTCTTGGTGCGACCGGCCATGTAGGACAGGAACTGCACCGGGTCCGGGCACATCGTGTAGGAGGTGAAGTGGTGCTCGACGCCCCACAGCATCTCGAAGCCCAGCGGCTCCGCGAGGTCGCACAGCGCCAGCTCGTCGGTGTAGACGCGCTGGTCGTCGGCCGCGTCGCCGCCGCCCTGGAAGATCGTGGTGTAGCCGACTCGCATCGGGGTCAGACCCTTCTGTGCTCGATTTGGTCGCTTCGCTTCTCCGCTAGCACGCCGTCTTCCCTCGTCACGTGCTCGGCGCTGGCGCGCCTGCGCGCGCTCCTCAGTCCAGACGGCGTCCGCTCCGGCCCTCAGCTCCCGTCCCCCAGCCGCTGGTAGGTGCCGTGGCAGAAGACCAGCGGGCGCCCGGCGGGGCGCGCCGACAGGTCGTGCACGTCGGCGAGGACGAACCGGTGGTCGCCCGCGTCGCTGATCGTGTTGGCCGTGCAGTCGAACCAGGCCAGCGCGGTGTCCAGCACGGGCGAGCCCATCGGCGAGGGGTGCCAGCCGACGCCCGCGAACTTGTTCCCGCCGCGCATCGCGAAGGCCCGGCAGGTCGCCTCGTCGTCGTCGGCGAGCACGTTGACCGTGAACCGGCCGAGCGGCTCGATCCGCGGCCACGTGGTCGAGTCGTGGGCGACGAAGAAGCCGACGAGCGGCGGGGCCAGCGACACCGACACGAACGAGCCGACGGCGAGCCCGACCGGCGCGCCGTCCGGGGTCGTGGCCGCGACCACGACCACACCCGTCGGCACGTGCCGCATGACCGACCGGAACCGGTCAGGGGTGATGTCCTCCCGCATGGTGGTCACCACGGCTCCCGTCCGTCGGTGGTCCCGGTCGAGGCCAGCCCGAGGTCGTGGCCCAGCCGGACCTGCTTGGTGTGGAGGTAGTGCACGTTCTGCGGCGCGGGGACCGTCCGCAGTGGACGACCGGTGACCCGCAGCCCGGCCGCGCGCAGCGCGCGGACCTTGTCGGGGTTGTTGGTCAGCAGCACCACGTCGGTGAGCCCGAGCCGGGTGAGCAGCTCGGCGGCGGGCGCGAAGTCGCGGGCGTCGGCCGGGTGGCCGAGGCGCAGGTTCGCGTCCACGGTGTCCGCGCCGCGGTCCTGCAGCGCGTAGGCGCGGAACTTGTCGGCGAGGCCGATCCCCCGGCCTTCGTGGCCGCGTTCGTAGACCAGCACGCCCCGGCCCGCCTCGGCGATCGCGGCCAGCCCGGTGCGGAGCTGTTCGCCGCAGTCGCAGCGCAGCGAGCCGAACAGGTCACCGGTCGCGCACTCGGAGTGCACCCGCACGAGCACCGGGTCCGTGCCGGACAGGTCGCCCATCGAGAGCACGAGGTGCTCGGTGCCGTCGGGCTCGGTGGTGAGGTTCGCGGTGAACTCGCCGTACGCGGTGGGCAACGGGATGGTCGGCACCTCGCGCTCGTGCCTGCGGGCGGCGACGATCTCCCCGATCTCGACGACCGGCAGGTCGTAGCGGCTCGCGAACGCGGCCACGTCCTCGCCGCGGACCATGCCGCCGTCCGGCCGGGTCAGTTCGCAGATCACCATCACCGGGTCGATCCCCGCCATGGCACCGAGGTCGACCGCCGCCTCCGTGTGCCCGGTGCGCCCGAGGACGCCGTCCGGGTGGGCGCGGAGCGGGAACATGTGGCCGGGGCGGGAGAAGTCCGCCGGGCCGGCGTTCGGGTCGGCCAGCTTGCGGGCCGTCACCGCGCGGTCACTCGCGCACACGCCCGTCGTGGTCCGCATCAGCGCGTCCACGGTGACCGTGAACGCCGTGCTGTGCCGCTCGGTGTTGTCGGTGACCATCAGCGGCAGGTCCAGCGCGTCGGCGCGCTCGGCAGGCATCGGCACGCAGACGATCCCGGAACTGTGCCGCAGGAGGAACGCCATCTTCTCCGGCGTCATGTGCGCGGCGGCGAGGACGAGGTCCGCCTCGTTCTCGCGGTCCGCCGCGTCCACCACGACCACGAACTCCCCGTGGGCCACGGCGTCGAGTGCATCGTGCAACTTGCCAACCATCGCGCGGCTCCTCCGTCATCACTCGTGTTGACGATGACGGTAACCCGGTGCGATTCCTACGTCAACGTTTACGTTGACTATTGCCAAAGGTGCAGGTCGGAACCTACATTGACGGCGCGGCAGTGCTTTGAGACCGCACCCGTGCCCGTTTCCGTCGATGACGACAGGGGTCTACGCACATGACCGTCAGCACGGAGCCCACCGCTCTCCCGGCCGAGTTCGCCTGCGCCGGGGGGCGCGAGTTGGCCATGGAGATGATGCGCAGGATGCAGCGCGTGCGCCTGTTCGAGGAAGCCACCAAGGTCCTGTTCCACGCGGGCGAACTGCCCGCCATGGTCCACCTGTCGATCGGGCAGGAGGCGGCCGTCGTCGGCGCGTGCCTCGCGACCGGGACGTCGGACTACATGACCGGCAACCACCGCTCGCACGGGCACCCGATCGCGAAGGGCGCCCGGCTGGACGCCCTCATGGCAGAACTGCTGGGCAAGGCGACCGGGGTGTGCGGCGGCAAGGGCGGCAGCATGCACCTGGCCGACTTCTCGGTCGGCAGCCTCGGCGAGTCCGGCATCGTCGGCTCGGCCATCCCGGTGGCGACGGGCGCCGCCCTCGCCGCGCAGGTGCGCGGGTCCGGGCAGGTGGCGCTGTGCTTCTTCGGCGACGGCGCGGCCAGCGAGGGCGTGCTGCACGAGTCGATGAACATGGCGAGCATCTGGAAGCTGCCGGTCGTCTACTTCTGCGAGAACAACGGCTACGCGGTGAGCGTGACGGCCGAGGAGTCGCTGTCCGTGCCGGACGTGTCGATGCGGGCGGCCGGGTACTCGATGCCCGGGGTCACCGTGGACGGCCAGGACGTGCTGGCCGTGTACCGCGCGACGGCCGAGGCGGTGCGCCGGGCACGGGCCGGGGAGGGGCCGAGCCTGGTGGAGGCGAAGACGTACCGGTTCCACGAGCACGCCTACGGCCTCCAGGTGCCGACGCCCTACCGCGACCAGTCCGTTGTGGACAGCTGGTTCGCGACGGTGGACCCGCTGACGCTCTTCCACGACCGGCTGGTCGCGTGGGACGTGGCCACGTCCCAGGAACTGGACGCACTGCGTGCCGAGGTGCGGTCCGAAGTGGACGCGGCGGTCGAGTTCGCACGGGTGTCCCCGTTCCCACCGCCCGAGGCGGCTTACACCGACGTGTACAAGGAGGTGACCGCGTGACCACGGCTACCCGCGCCAAGCAGCTGGGTTTCCTGCAGGCCATCAACCGCGCGCAGACCGAGGAGATGACCCGGGACGAGCGGGTGATCCTGATGGGTCAGGACCTGCGCGCCAACGTGTTCGGCGCCGCGGCGGGCGCGCTGGAGAAGTTCGGCCCGTCGCGCATCCGCGACCTCCCGCTGGCCGAGGCCGGGTCGATCGGCGTCGCGGCGGGTGCCGCGATGGCGGGCCTGCGCCCGATCATCGACCTGACGGTGGCGAGCTTCGTGTTCGGTGCCATGGACCAGTTCGTGTCACAGCTGGCGAAGGCGCGCTACATGTTCGGCGGGCAGGCGACACTACCAGTGGTGGTGCGCGCGGCGCTGTACTACCACGGCGGCACCGCGGGCCACCACGCCGACCGGCCCTACCCGATGTTCATGAACGTCCCCGGCCTGAAGATCATCCTGCCGTCGACCGCCCCGGACCTGCTCGGCCTGCTGAAGTCCGCGATCCGCGACGACAACCCGGTGCTGTGCTTCGAGGACGCGAACCTGTGGGGCCGCAAGGGTCGCGGCCCGATCCCGGACGCGGACCACATCGTGCCGCTGGGACAGGCGGCGGTGCGCCGGACGGGCACGGACGTGACGATCGTCGGCATCGGACTGGGTGCGTTCCTGGCCGAACAGGCCGCGGCGGAACTGGCGGCGGACGGCATCAGCGCGGAGGTCATCGACCCACGCACCCTCGTGCCGATGGACTGGCCGACGATCTTCGAGTCGGTGACCCGCACCGGCAGGCTGGTGGTGGTGGACCCGGCGAACCGCACGTGCAGCGCCGCGAGCGAGATCGCCGCCCGCGTGGCGGAGGACTGCTTCGACGCGCTGCGCGGCCCCCTGGTCCGCGTGACGACGGACGACACGCACGTGCCGTTCAGCCCGGCGCTGGAGAAGCAGATCTACCCGAGCAAGGACAAGGTCGTCGCGGCCGTGCGCCGCACATTCGTCTGAAGGAGAACACGTTGGCACGGCACGAGGTCAGACTCCCCCAGCTGTCGATGGGCATGAGCGACGCCGAAATCGTCGACTGGTACGTCGAGGACGGCGAGGAGGTCACCGAAGGCGCGGACCTGGTCGAGATCGAGGCCGAGAAGGCCCGGCAGGTGATCACCGCCCCACAGACCGGCGTGGTCCGCGAGCTACAGGGAGACAGCGGTGACGTACTGGAGGTCCGCGACCTCCTGTGCGTCATCGAGACCGGGTGAGCGCCGCCGCGGCCGCCGACGGCGCTCACCCGACGAGGACTGCTCTCCCCACGCGCGTGCCTTTCGCGCCTTGCGGGCCGGCCCGGCCACGTGACCCAACGAGGAGCCATGCGGAAGTCGGCCAGGTCCGGGTAGCTCGCCCGGATCAGGTCGATCTCGTCCATCGCGCAGCCCGGGACCGCGGCGACGCGTTCGTCGGCCGCCACGCCGGGCAGGACCGTGGCGGCTTGCTCGTCGTCCAGGGCCGGGTCGAAGTGGCCTTCCGTCGCTGCCAGTAGCAATCGTGAGATCCGGCCGCCGCCCGCCGAGATCACCTCGCCCGTGACCGTCGACGACGGGTGGGCCAGCGCCAGCACCGCCGCCGACACGAAGGCCGGGTCGAGCTTGTCGTTCAGCCTGCCGTAGACATCCGCCGCCATGCGGGACTGGGCGACCGGCGCGATCGCGTCACCCGTACGTCGGTGAAGTGGTTCGTCCGCGCGATGCCCGCGCGTTGTTGACCAGGACGTCCACCCGGCCATATGCCGACACCGCCATCCACAACGGACTCACCTCCGCCGCCACCGCTTCTCCCCCTGCCGCGCGGACCTCGGACACCACCCGCTCCGCCGGGCTGTCGCCGTTGGCGGCGCCGTCCACGCCGACACCGATGTCGTTCACCACCACCCGGGCACCCGCCGCGCGAAGTCGAGTGCGTACCGCCTGCCGAGGCCGTTGCCCGCGCCGGTCACGATCACGACCTGCCCACTGAAGTCCAGCACGACTACCTCCTCGCGAACTCGGGGCCCGCCAGCGCCTGCTCCTCCAACACCAGCCCGTACCCCAGTGCGTTGCTCGCGGCCGCCTTCAGGTGCCGGTTCAGCACGGACTTCGTGCTCCGCAGGGCGAACGGCGGCAACCCCGCCCACCGCGCGGCCAGCGCGCGGGCCGCCGACAGCGGGTCGTCCACCACCTCGTGCACCAACCCCACGGAGAACGCCTCCTCCGCTGTCAGCACCGACCCGTTCAGCACGAGGTACTTCGCCCGGTTGAGCCCGACCAGCACCGGCCACAGCGCCGCGCTGCCGTTGCCGGCCGTGACGCCACCGAGGACGTGGCGGTCCCCGAGCTGGGCCGACGGCGCCACGAACGCCACGTCCGCGAGCGTCGCCAGGATCGCGCCGAGGCCCAGCGCGTCACCGTTCACCGCCGCGATCACGGGCTTGTCGAGGTCCAGCAGCGTCTCGACGATCAGCGCCGCCTCCTGGATCGGCGTCAGGCCGGTGAGCGTCGTGAAGGTCCGGGCCGGGCTGCTGTCCCCACCCCGGCAGAAGGTGTCACCCGCGCCGGTCAGCACGACGACATCGACCCGCGAATCCCGTTGCAGGTCCGGGAAGATCGTGGTCAGTTCGGAGTGCATCGCGTCGTCGACGGCGTTGCCGTGGGCCGGGCGGTCCAGAGTCAGGGTGGCGACGCCACCGTCCACTTCGGTCCGGATCCTGGTGTAGTCGACCATGATCGCAAATTGTATGCAATCGAGAACTACGCGTCCAGGCTGCGCAGGATCCGGTCGCGGCCCTGCATGATGTGCTCGTGCATCAGCTGCGCGGCGCGCACCGGTTCACCCTTCGCGATCGTGTCGCGGATGAGCTGGTGGAAGAGGTTCGACCGTGCCAGCTCATTGTTCGTGAACTCGTGCAGGGCCTCGAAGACGAGCGGCGCGTCCACCGCGCTGCTGAGCAGGTGCGCGAGCCGGGCGTGCCCGCTCGCGGCGATGATCGCGGCGTGGACGCGGCGGTTGGCCTCCCCGATCAGCCGGGTGCGCTCGAGGTGGTCGAGGTCGCGCCGCCGGATCGCCCTGCCGAAGTCCCGGATGCCGTCGTCGATGGCGGCGATGTCCCCGGCGGCGGCGCGGGAGGCGGCCAGCTCGGCGGCGTAGGACTCCAGCCGGGCGCGCAGTTCGTACAGGTCGAGCACGTCCTGGCGGCCCAGTGACCGCACCACCGCGCCGCGGTTCCGTTCGGTGACCACGAGTCCGTCCGCGGCGAGCATCCGCACCGCCTCGCGCACCGGCGTGCGGGACAGTTTCAGTTCGGCGGCGATCCGCGCCTCGATCAGCCGCTCCCCCGGGCGCAGCCTGCCTTCCACGATCCAGGCGCGGATGGAGCTGTAGGCGAGGACCGGGCCTGCCATGCCCGCGTCCGGCAGGGGCCCGCCGCCGTACGCCGCCGCGACGCCGTTCTCGTTCACCCGAACCCCTTTCCGCCCTGCTCGGACGTGGAGGGTACGCGCCCGGTGACACGGTGTGCCCGGACGTGGACGCGCGCCATCGCCGGTGCCGGTCAGCATACAATCCGGACCTCGCGTCAACAAGAGTGCTGACAAACCCTTGTCTCGATCTCCGGATTGTGTGCAATATGTGTCCACTGTCGAATCAGGAGGGTGGCGCGGCGTTGGGTCCCCTTAGTGGAGTCAGAGTTCTCGAACTGGGCAGCTTCATCGCGGGCCCGTTCGCAGGCCAGTTGCTCGCCGACTACGGCGCGGAGGTCATCAAGATCGAACCGCCCCGTACCGGCGATCCCATGCGGCACTGGGGAATCACGAAGGACGGAGAGTCCCTGTGGTGGCCCGCGATCGCGCGGAACAAGAAGTCGGTGACCGTCGACCTGCGGGGCGACCGGGGGCAGCGGCTGGTGCGTGATCTCGTCGCGAGCTGCGACGTGGTGCTGGAGAACTTCCGGCCGGGCACGATGGCGCGGTGGGGTCTCGACTACGAGAGCCTGCGCGCGGTCAACCCGGGCGTCGTGGTCGTGCACGTCTCCGGATTCGGCCAGACCGGGCCGAATGCGGGACATGCCGGCTTCGGCAGCGTCGCGGAGGCGGTCGGCGGCATCCGGTACACGACCGGGTCGCCGGACGACACGCCGGCGCGCGCGGGCATCAGCCTCGGCGACTCGCTCGCCGCGTTGTTCGCCGTCATCGGCACCCTTTCCGCGCTGCGGGAGCGCGACACCAGCGGCGCGGGCCAGGAGGTCGACGTCGCCATCTACGAGGCGGTGTTCGCGCTCATGGAGTCGATGCTCGCCGACTACCACGTCGGCGGCGTCATCCGGACCCGCAGCGGCAGCGTCCTGCCCGGTGTCGCACCGTCCAATGTGTACCCGACGGCGGACGGCGCGGAGGTCGTCATCGCCGCCAACGCGGACTCGGTGTTCGGCAGGCTCACCGAGGCGATGGGCACACCGGAGCTGGCGACCGACCCGCGCTACGCGACCCACCAGGCCCGCGGTGCGGCGATGGTGGAGCTGGACACGCTCGTCGGGGCGTGGACGAAGTCCTACGACAGCGGTGAGCTGGTCGAGCTGCTCCAGCAGCACGGCGTCCCGGTCGGCATGATCAACACGGCCGCGACGATCCTCACCGACGCGCACTTCGCCGCCCGCGACATGATCCTGTGGCGGCAGGCCATGACCGGCACGGAGCTGCCGATGAACGGCGTGGTCCCCAAGTTCTCCCGCACCCCGGGCGAGATCGAGCGCACCGGCCCGGCACTCGGTGCCGACACCGAGGACGTGCTCACCAGGCTCGCGAACGTCGACGGCACGGAATTCGCCACCCTGCGCGCGGACGGTGTCGTATGAGCGGAGCCAATCATCGAACGCCGTGGCGCCTCGGCGCCTGTGAGGAGGCGGCATGACGAACGACCTCCTGTCACTGGACAACGTCACCGTCCGCTTCGGTGGGGTGGCCGCACTCGACAAGGTCTCCTTCACCGTCCGCGGAGGACAGGTCGCCGCACTCATCGGCCCCAACGGTGCGGGCAAGACCACCGCGTTCAACGCGATCAGCCGTCTCGTGCGGCCCGCGGAAGGGCGCATCCACTTCGACGGCAAGGACCTGCTCCGGCTCGACGCCGCCGCGCTGAGCGGGCTCGGCATCGCTCGCACGTTCCAGAACCTCGCGCTCTGGCCGGGGATGACGGTGCTGGAGAACGTGATGGTCGGCGGGCACGCCCGCGGCCGGGTCGGCTTCGTGACCTCGCTGCTCGGCAGGCCCGCCCGCCGCGAGGACGGCGAGCTGCGGGCCCGCGCGTACGCGATGCTCGACTGGTTCGGCGTCAGCGACGTGGCCCACCGCGAGTGCAAGGGCCTCCCGTTCGGCACGCTCAAACGTGTCGAGCTGGCCCGCGCCCTCATCAGTGACCCCACGCTCCTGCTCCTCGACGAACCAGCGGGCGGTCTCGCGCACGGCGACGTGCGCGAGCTGGGTGAGCTGCTGCTGCGGCTGCGCGACGAACGCGACATGACGCTGCTGCTCGTGGAGCACCACATGCAGTTCGTCATGGGCATCTCCGACTACGTGGTCGCGCTCGACTTCGGCCGCAACCTCGTCGCGGGCACCCCCGCCGAGCTGCGGGACTCCCCCGAGCTGGTCGAGGCCTACCTCGGGACACCGGCATGAGCGAGCTTGCGAGCGAATCAATGAGACAGGGCGAGCTTGCGAGCGAATCAATGAGACAGGGCGAGCTTGCGAGCGAATCAATGAGTCAGGGCGAGCTTGCGAGCGAATCAATGAGTCAGGGCGAGCTTGCGAGCGAATCAATGAGACAGGGCGAACTTCCGGGCGAATCAGTAACACAGCGCGAGCTTCCGGGCGGATCAAGGACACATGGCGCGCTTCTCGAACTCCGCGACGTCCACGCCTACTACGGCGACGTCGAGTGCCTGCACGGGATCGACCTCACCGTCGACCAGGGTGAGGTGGTCGTGGTGCTGGGCGCGAACGGCGCGGGCAAGACCACACTGCTGCGGTCGATCTGCCGGCTGGTGCGCACGAAGGGCGACATCACCTTCGGTGGCAAGCAGATCGGCGGGAAGTCCACCTACGACGTCGTCCGCCGGGGCGTGTCGATGGTCCCCCAGGGCCGCGGCACGCTCGTCGACCTGTCCGTCGACGACAACATCCGCGCGGGCGGCTACATCCGCCGCGACAAGGAGGTCGAGGCGGACGTCCGCTACTGGTACGACGTCTTCCCCCGGCTGGCGGAGCGCAAGTCGACGTCGGGGGGCAGCCTGTCCGGCGGTGAGCAGCAGATGCTCGCGATCGCACGGGCGCTGATGAGCAGGCCCACGCTCCTGCTGCTCGACGAGCCGTCACTCGGGCTCGCGCCGATCGTCGTGCGGCAGCTGTTCGACGTGCTGGCCCGCGTGTGCGCGGAACGCTCGGTCGCCATGGTCGTCGTGGAGCAGAACGCGGCGCTGGCGCTCGACATGGCCCAGCGCGGCTACGTCCTCGAGGCGGGCACGGTCGCGGTCACCGGCGCCGCCGACCGGCTGCGGAACGACGAGTCCGTCCGCCGCGCCTACCTCGGTTACTGACACCAGGACCCCCACCACACCCGAAGGAGGGTGCCAAGTGGCGATCACCACCACCGGCAGGCCGGAGACTCCGACCGGCCGCACACCTCGAGGCGGTGACCTGCTCGCGGCCCGTCGCCGACGTTCCGCCGCGAGGAGCCTCGGCGTGGTCGGCGCGCTCCTCGCGGCGTTCTCCGTGTACGCGGTCATCGACGGCGGCCTCACCCTGTACCTCCAGCGCGTCATCGACGGCGCGACCAACGGGGTGCTGTACGGCATGGTCGCGCTGGCGCTGGTACTGGTGTTCAAGGCGACCGGCGTCATCAACTTCGCGCAGGGCGCCATGGCGATGGTCGGCACGTTCCTCGCGTTCACCGCCTTCGACAAGTGGGGGCTGCCGCTCATCGTCGCGATCATCGTCGGCATGGCGATCTCCGCGGTCGCGGCCGCGGGCATCGAACGCACGCTGATCCGGCCGTTCGACCCGAGCAACCACCTGGCCATCACGATCGTGACGCTCGCGCTGTACCTGGCGTTCAACGCACTGGCCGCGCTGCTCTGGGGCTTCGACCCACGCGGGTTCCCGTCCCTGTTCCCCACCGGCTCCGGCGACTACCTGTCCATCGCGGGCGCCCGGCTGTACTACACGAACCTCGGCACCGCACTGTTCGTCGGGCTCGTCGTGCTGGTCCTGCACCTGGTGCTGTCCCGCGCCCGGCTCGGTCTCGCGTTCCGCTGCGTGGCCACGAACGTGGAGTCCTCGCGGCTGCTCGGCATCCACATCGGACGGACCGTGCAGGGCAGCTGGGCGATCGCGGCCGCGGTCGGCACGCTCGCGGGGTGCCTCGCGGCACCGACCACCTACCTGGACCCGACGTTCATGGACAAGATCCTCGTCTACGCCTTCGCGGCGGCCACCCTCGGTGGGCTCGACAGCATCGCCGGTGCGCTCGTCGGCGGGGTCGTCGTCGGTCTGTCGATCGCGTTGCTGACCGGCTACATCCCCGTGCTGGGCGGGCAGTTCGCGCTCGGCTGCGCGTTCTTCGTGATCATCGCCGTGCTGCAGTTCAAACCCTCCGGCCTGCTCGGCCGCCGCACCCAGGACCGTGTGTGATGGCCAGGTACACGATCGACGAGGGCAGCACCACCCACCGGAGGCTCAGGTGGGGCCTCGGGTCGCTCGCCGCCGCGTTCCTCGTGGTGCTGCCGCTCATGATCCCGTCCGTGGCGCAGATCGAGACGATCACGCAGATCGTCTGCTACAGCGTCGCGATCCTCGGTCTCGGGCTGCTCACGGGCCATTGTGGACAGATCTCGCTCGGGCACAGCGCCTTCGTCGGCGTCGGTGCCTACACCACGATCATCCTGGTCGCCGACCACGGCTGGCCCTACCTCGCCACGATTCCCGTCAGCATCGTGCTGTGCCTCGTGGCCGGTGCGCTCGTCGGCATCCCGGCGCTGCGCATCCGCGGGCTCTACCTCGCGACGGTCACCCTCGCCGTCGCGGCGCTGTTCCCCGTGCTCATCAACCAGTTCCCGAGCTTCACGGGAGGTCCCAACGGCAAGTTCGCCGCCGAGGAGATGACGGCGCCGGACTGGTTCTTCGTCAACCCCTACACCCCGACCGGTCCGCCGACCGACCACTACTACGCCATCCTCGTGGTGGCGGCGCTGATGTTCCTGATCGCGGGCAACATCGTGCGCAGCAGGGTGGGCCGGGCGATGCACGCCGTGCGCGACGCACCGCTGTCGGCCGCCGCAGCGGGCGTCCGGGTCGCGCCGGTGAAGATCTTCGCCTTCGCCGTCAGCGCCGCGTTCGCGGGTGTCGCTGGTTCCCTGCTCGTGATCCAGGTCCCGGCCGTCTCGGACGCGCGGTTCGACCTGTACCTGTCCATCTTCCTGCTCGTCGCGCTGATCGCCGGGGGCAGCGCGTCGATCTGGGGTGCGATCCCGGGCGCCATCGTGTTCGTGGTCCTGCGCACCTACATCGCCGACTGGGCCGAGTCGCTCGACCTGCTCAGCGGCCGACCCGACGGCGGTCAGATCGTCGGCATCATGTCCGGCGCCCTGCTCATCGCCTTCGTGTTCCTGTTGCCGGGCGGGGTGATCGACGGACTCGCGCGGCTGCGCCGCCGGGTCGTCGAGATCGTCCCCCGGCCCCCACGCGACTGGGAGCGGTACCGCAACGCCACGCCGTCCCGGACCGCACAACCGGCTGTGAGAGAGAGCTGAACCATGATCCGATCCACCTGGCAACGGCGCCTGGCGATCCTGGTGGTCGCCGCCGCCACGACCTCGCTGGTGGCGTGCTCGCACGAGGAGGCCAAGCAGGCCGCCGAGGCGCAGAAGTGCGGCCCGTCGACCTCGAAGCCCGCCGACACCACGACACCGGACGACGGCACCGTCCCGGCCCCGAACCCCGACGCGAAGAACTGGGGCCAGTCGGAGGGCTGTGTCTACACCGGACCCGGTGACTTCACGCTCGACCTGAGCGACTGCCCGTCGAGCTGGGACAACAACGCGGGCATCACCGACGACGAGATCCGGCTGTTCACCAGCATGCCGCACTCCGGTGCGCTCGCCGCGTACGGCGCGATCAGCGAGGGCATCAAGACCTACCTCGACTACGTGAACCGCAACGGCGGCGTGCAGGGCAGGAAGGTCACGATCGACGTCAAGGACGACCAGTACCAGCCGGACCAGACGCGCAAGAACGTCGAGGAGGCCGTCCAGTCCGGGGACTACGCGGCGAGCTTCGCGGTGCTGGGTTCGCCGAACAACCTCAACCTGATGGACTACACCGACAAGAACTGCGTCGGCCACTTCATGGTCGCCGCGTCGGACAACGAGTTCGGCGACCCGACAAACCACCCGTGGACCACCGGGTTCGGTCTCGACTACTACAACGAGAGCGGCATCTGGGCATCCTGGATCAAGGAGAAGTTCCCGCAGGGCGCGAAGGTCGCGACGATCTCGATCGGCAACGCGCTCGGGCAGGCCTACATCAACGGGTTCAAGCGGGCCGTGGCACAGACCGACGGCATCGAGATCATCGACGAGCAGACCAACGACGTGACCGCGCCGAACGTGGACAACGAGGTGACGAGCGCGGCCGCGTCGAAGGCGGACGTGGTGGTCGTCGCGGAGGCGGGCACGTTCTGCACGCAGGCGATCGGCGCCATCGAGAAGTCCTCCTGGGACCCGGTCGTGGTGGCGGCGCAGCCGTGCGCGCAGATCCAGACCACCTACGCACCGCTCGGCAAGCAGGGGCTCACCGGCAACGGCACCAACGTCGTCCGCTACTACTACGCGCCGACCGACCCGGACAACGCCAACAAGGAGTTCGCGCAGCTGTACACCGACACGGTGACGGCGGCCGGGCTGGACGCGAAGAACGCGCAGATCGCGAACGGCTGGTTCTGGGCGTGGTACGTCGTGCAGGCGCTGCAGGACGCGTCGGTGATGAAGGGCGGGCTGACCCGCGCCTCGATCAACATCGCGGCGCACTCGTACACGTCGACGTACCCGCTGATGATCGAGGGTGTCGAGGGTTCGGTCAGCGGCACCCAGGACGCCTACCCGTTCGAGGCCGGCGGCATGTACACCTACACCGGCGCGACGCCGAGCACGACCGGGCACTTCGAACCGGCGGGCCCGTTGATCGACAACGGCGGCAAGCTCGGCAACTGGGAGAAGGCCAAGGCAGGCAAGTGAGGCACGCCGAGGCTCGCGAGCTGGCACGGGCGGTCACCGCACGGTCCGTGTCCAGCCGCGAGCTGGTCTCCGCACACCTCGACCGCATCGCCGACTCGGACCTCAACGCGGTGGTCACGCTCGACGCGGACCGGGCGCTGGCCGAGGCGGCGGCCGTGGACGCGGAGACCGCACGGGGTGCCTCGCGGGGGCCGCTGCACGGGGTGCCGGTCACGGTGAAGGACGCGATCGCGACGGCCGGGCTGCGCACCACCGGCGGGTCACCGGAGCTGGCGGACCACGTGCCGTCGCGGGACGCTCCCGCGGTGGCGCGGTTGCGGGCGGCGGGCGCGATCGTGCTAGGGAAGACGACGTGCCGACCTGGTGCGGCGACATCCAGACCTACAACGAGGTGTTCGGCACCACCCGCAACCCGTGGGACGTCACCCGCACACCCGGTGGGTCGTCCGGTGGCAGCGCGGCCGCGGTCGCCGACGGGTTGGCCGCGTTCGACCTCGCGTCCGACATCGCGGGCTCGATCCGCATCCCGGCGCACTTCTGCGGGGTGTACGGGCTGAAGCCGTCGGTCGGGGGTCGTGCCGGACGGCCCGGTGCCGAGGACCTTCCACGTCGCCACCTGGCTCGACGACCCGTCATGCCTGGTGGGCGGCGCGGTCGCCGGGGTGCTGGCGCGGGCGGTGGACGCGCTCGCGTCCTCTGGCATGCGGGTGTCGGCGCCGCCCCCGCCCACCACGTTCGACGAGCTGTGGGCGCTGCACATGACGACGATCGGCTGGTGCGGGCTGTTCAGCGTGCTGGGCCTGCCGTCGATGGTGCTGCCCGCCGGCCTGACCGCAGACGGGTTACCGGTGGGGGTGCAGGTGGTGGCGCCGCACGGGCACGACCACGTGGCGGTCGCGTTCGCCCGTGCGGCGACCACTGCCATCGGCGCGGTCATCGGCGGCGGGGACCGAAACGCAGTCCGAAGTCCACCGCCGCGATCGTGACGAAGGGGCGGTACGGGCGCAACCAGGCCAGCGGCCCGCCGACCCGCCAGTTGCCCCGCGCGAGGTGGACCTTTCCGGCGGCACGCAACGGTGTCCTGGCGAGCGCGGCGTCCAGTGCCTGCCAGATGGTGCCCGGCAACGGGAACGGCAGTCGCAGCCCGGCCCGGCGGCGCGCCACCCGTGCCTCGGCCACCACCTCGCCGTCCACCCTGGCGACGCCGTGGAACGCCGGTTCGTGGGTCATCTCGAAGCGGGCCAGCTCCTTCGGGATGCCCCACAGTTCCCGGCCACCCGCCTTGGACGCGGCGCTGTCCACCCAGATGTCCGTGATGGACAGTCCGGGGATCGCGCCGTGGCGGACCAGCGGTGCCGCCAGGAACTCGTGGTAGGGCAGCAACCCGCCCGGCTGGTAGTCCACGAATCCGGTGGCGACGAGCGACTTGCCGAGCACGGAGACCGGCCGCACCCCGGGCGGCAGGGTCGGGAGTACCCGCGTCGGCACCAGCCACAGCGAGACGTACCCGAGTCCCTTCAGGTCCCACGGCTCCGGCGGGTAGGAGGTCTCCTGGCGACGAGGGGCGTTCATCGGGCACCTTCCCTGGGGATGATCGGCAGCCGCAGCGCGGCGGGCGCCGACTCGGGTACCACCGGGTTCCCCGGTCGCACCGGCGGCAACCGTTCGTAGGCCGCGCCGAGCGGTGGCCGGCCGTCGGCCTCGCCTTTGTTGGGCCACAACGACATCGCGCGTTCTGCCTGCGCGGTGATGGTCAGCGCCGGGTTGACGCCAAGGTTCGCCGAGATCGTCGAACCGTCCACGACGTGCAGGCCCTCGTGCCCGAACAGCCGGTGGTAGGGGTCGACGACCCCGGTCTCCTGCGTCGCGCCGATGGGGCAGCCACCGATGAAGTGCCCGGTGAGCGGGATGTTCGCGAGGTCGGTCCACGCGCCGCCGGGGATGCCGCCGATCTTGTCCGCCATCCGGCGGGCCACGTCGTGCCCGGCGGGGATCCACACCGGGTTCGGCTCGCCGATCCCCTGCCTGGTCGTCATCGTCCGGCGCCCGAACAGGCCACGCTTCGTGTAGGTGGTGAGCGAGTTGTCGAGGTTCTGCATGATCAGCAACCCGATCGAGCGTTCCGACCAGCGCCGAGGCAGGAGCAGCCTGGGCAGGTCGCGGCGGCGGCGCACCATCTCACGCAGGCCGAGCGCCCACCGGCGGCGGCCTGCCTTCGGGTCGGCCAGGACGGTCATGAGCATGCCCATGAGGTTGCTGCCCCGCCCGTAGCGCACGGTCTCGACGTGGGTGTTCGGGTCCGGGTGCATCGACGAGGTGATGGCGATGCCGGCGGAGTGGTCGACGTCGTCGGTGCGGGTCTTGACGCCGAGCACCGCCTCGGAGTTGGTCCGCGCGAGCGTGCCGAGCCGGTCGGAGATGCCGGGCAGGCTGCCGCGGTCCCGCAGCCGGTGCAGGAGTCGCTGGGTGCCGAGGGACGCGGCCGCGAACACGACCTGGTCGGCGGTGAACGTCCGCGCACGTCCGCGGACCTTGGCGCCGGTCCGTCGCGTGTGGACGGTGTAGCCACCGCCGGGCCGCGGCCGCACGTCGGTGGCGGTGGTCAGCGCGTGCACCTCCGCACCGGCCTGTTCTGCCAGGTAGAGGTAGTTCTTGACGAGCGTGTTCTTCGCGCCCTGGCGGCAGCCCGTCATGCACGAGCCGCAGTGCGTGCACCCGGTCCGCTCGGGGCCCGCACCGCCGAAGAACGGGTCGGCCACCCGCTTGCCCGGCCCCGTGCCGAAGTACACGCCGACGTCCGTGGGGTGGAACGTGCCGCCGACGCCGAGGTCACCGGCGACCGCGCCGAGCACCCGGTCCGCCGGGGTGGTCGTGGGGTAGCTGGTCACGCCCAGCATCCGCTTCGCCTGGTCGTAGAACGGGGCCAGCTCGGCACGCCAGTCGGTGATATCCGCCCACTGCGGGTCGCGGTAGAACGGCTCCGGCGGCTCGTACAGCGTGTTCGCGTACACGAGCGACCCGCCGCCGACACCCGCGCCGGACAGCACGAGGACGTCCTTGAGGAGCGTGATCCGCTGGATGCCGTAGCACCCGGCCGCGGGTGCCCACAGGTAGTCGCGCACCCGCCAGCTGGTCTTCGCGAACTCCTCGTCGGCGAAGCGCCTGCCGGCCTCCAGCACCCCGACGCGGTAGCCCTTCTCGGTCAGCCGCAGCGCGGTGACGCTGCCGCCGAACCCGGACCCGATCACCAGCACGTCGTAGTGCATCTCAGGCTCCCTGCCGCAGCCGAGGGCCGACCACCGCGTACTCGGCCGCGTCCACCCGAGCCGTGCGCCTGCGGTACTCGCGGACCAGGCCCGGCCAGTTGGTGGTGACGCGGCCGTTCTCCTCGCGGTACCAGCTCTCGCAGCCGACCCACACGCTGCGGCCAAGGCGATCGCGCATCTCGGTGTCGAACCGGTCGGCCGCCGTGCGCTTGACGTCCACATAGGACCGCGGCCGGGCGGCGACCAGCCGGACGAGGTCGCGGATGTAGCCGAACTGGCCCTCCATCATCGCGATGATCGAGTTGCCGCCGAGGTTGGTGTTGGGGCCGTAGACCAGGAACATGTTCGGGAAGCCGGGCACGGCGATCCCGAGGTGGGCGCGGGCGCCGTCGGCCCACTCGTCGTTCAGGTCGCGGCCGCCGAGCCCGCGGATCGCCATGGGGGCGAGGAAGTCGGTGGCGGTGAAGCCGGTGCCGTAGACGAGCACGTCGGCCTCGTGCACGCGGCCGTCCTCGGTGCGCACCCCGGCCGGGGTGATCTCGGTGATCCGGCCGGTGACGACGTCGACGTTCGGCTGTGTCAGCGCCGGGTACCAGTCGTTGGAGAAGAGGAGCCGCTTGCACCCGATGCGGTAGCCGGGCATGAGCCGGGCGCGCAGCTCCGCGTCGGGGACCTGGACGCGCAGGTGCAAGCGGAAGATCAGGTCGGCCAGCCTGCCGAGCGGCAGCCACGCGGTGAGCGCGGTGGTCAGCAGCTCGCCGATGCCGAAGGTGGCGCCCCGGCCCAGTTGCTGGCTCGCGGGGACCGCGGTGAACATCCGGTGGTGCCACGGCCGATACGCGCGGTCGGGCTTGGGGATCACGTACGGCGCGGACCGCTGGAACACGGTGACCTGTGCCGCCGATGGCTGGATGCGGGGCACGAACTGGATCGCGCTCGCACCGGTGCCGACCACCGCGATCCGCTTGCCGGTGAGGTCGACGTCGTGGTCCCACCGCGCCGAGTGGAACGCGGGCCCCGCGAACGTCGCCGCGCCCGGCAGGTCGGGCACGATCGGGCGCGACAGCTGACCGACCGCCGGGATCAGCACGTCGGCGGTGACGGTCTCGCCGCCCGCGAGGTCGACGTGCCAGACGCCGTCGCCTTCGTCGAACCACGCGCCGGTGACCTCGGTGCCGAACCGCACCTGGTGCAGGACTCCTTCCGCCTCGGCGGTCCGGCGCAGGTAGGCGAGGATGTCGGGCTGCTCGGAGTAGCGGCGCGGCCAGGTCCGGTTGGGTGCGAAGGAGTACGAGTAGAGCGAGGACGGGACGTCGCAGGCCGCACCGGGGTAGGTGTTGTCCCGCCACACGCCGCCGATCCCGTCGGCCTTCTCGAGGATCGTGATGTCGGTGAAGCCGGCCCGCCGCAGCACGCACGCGACACCGATGCCGCCGAACCCGGCACCGATGACGACGACGGACGGTGTCGTTGTGCTGCTCACCTCCATGAAAGTAGGGATCGGTTGGGGGCCCGGCCAGACAACAGCGGCCAGGCGATCCATAATTTCGGCCATGACGCGTTTGGCCGAGTCCGCGGTCCGGCACTGGGACTTCCGTCGCGGGGTCGAGGGCACCAGCGTGCTGGTGCGGTTCGGCACCGACCACGGCGTCCCGCGCCGGACCCTGCTGGCCGGGTCCGGGCTCACCGCGGCCCAGCTGGCGGACCCGTCGCTGGAGGTCGAGGCGCGGCAGGAGCTGCGGGTGGTCCGCAACCTGGCGGCCGCGCTCCCGGACGCGGGGGTGGCGGCGGGCCGCGAGTACCACGCGACGACGTTCGGGATCCTGGGCTTCGCGTTCCTGTCCAGCCCGACCATGGGGGCCGCGGTCGCGGTCGCCCTGCGCTACTACGACCTCAGCTTCGCGTTCAGCATCCCGGACGTGACCGTGGCCGACGGGCAGGTGCGCCTGGTGCTCGACGACCGGCTCCTCCCGGCCGACGTGGCCCGCTTCCTCGTCGAACGCGACCTGGCCGCGATCCACACGGTGATCGACGAACTGCTGCCGGCCGGGGTCCCGCTGACCGGCCTCGAGTTCCGCTTCGCCGAGCCCGAGGTGTCCGACCAGTACGAGGCCACCTTCGGCCTCCGGCCGCGGTTCGGCTGCCCGGCGAACGTGGCGACCTTCGACGCGTCGTACCTCACCGAGCCACTGCCACTGGCGAACGCCCACACGGTGGCGATGTGCGAGGCGCAGTGCCGGGACATCGTGGCCCGCCGCAGGGCCCGCTCCGGGACGGCGCACGAGGTCCGTGAGCTGCTGACCAGGCTGGGCGCCCTCGGTTCGCCGATGCCCGAGGTCGCGCGGGAGCTGAACCTGAGCACCCGCACGCTCCGGCGCCGCCTGGAGGAGGAGGGCACCAGCTTCCGGGCCCTGCTCGACGAGGTGCGGGAGGCACTCGCGGAGGAACTCCTCACGAAGGGCGCGGTTCCGGTCGAGGACGTGGCGGTCCGCCTCGGCTACGCGGAGGCGTCGAGCTTCATCCACGCGTTCAAGCGCTGGAAGGGCGTCACCCCGATCGCGTACGTACGGCAGCGGCCGGGTGCCCGATAGCGAAGCTGCGGGGAAGTTGCCGGTCCACTGTGGCCATCCGTGGGTGAGGATTGTGGTGTCACGTCACGATAATTCCTGGGGGGCTCCCACGATGCGACGCATCGGAAGTTCCGCGCTGGCCTTCGGGCTGGCGTTGTCCGTGCTCACGGTCGCGCCCGCGGCAGCGGCGCCGAGACCGGCGGAGAGACAGGCAGCCGCCGCGGCGAGCGGGTTCACCCCCGTGTCGCCGAAGCGGGTGCTCGACACGCGGATCGGGGGTGGGCCGGTCGGTCCGGCGGGCACCGTCACCATCGACCTGTCGGCGGCCGTGCCCGCGTCGGTCACCGCGGTGGCCCTGAACGTCACCGGCACCGGGCCGACGACCGCCACGTTCGTCACCGCCTACCCGGCCGGGACCGCACGGCCCACCGCGTCGAACCTCAACCTGGTGACCGGGGAGACCCGGGCCAACCTGGCGACGGTCGCGGTCGGCGCGGACCGGAAAGTGGTGCTGTACAACAACACCGGCTCGGTCCACCTGCTCGCCGACCTCACCGGGTACTACGCCGCCGACGCACCGGGCCGGTTCTCGGCGGCGAGCCCGAACCGGGTGATGGACACCAGGACCCAGGTCGAGTTCCGGCCGCCGGGGCCGTTCGGGCCGGACACGGTGGAGACGCTCGACCTGTCGGGCAAGGTGCCGGCGTCGGCGACCGCCGTGACGTTCACGCTCACCGGGACCGCGGCCACGACGAGCACGTTCGTCACGGCCTGGCCTTCTGGCACCCCGCGGCCCACGGCGTCGAACCTCAACCTGGCGGCCGGGGCCACCACGCCGAACCAGGTCGTGGTCGCGCTCGGCGCGGACCGGAAGGTCGACCTGTACAACAAGAACGGCGACACGCACCTGATCATCGACCTCGCCGGGTTCTACACGCCGGACTACGGCGCGCTGTTCACGCCGGTGCCGCCCAAGCGCGTGCTCGACACCCGCCGCAGCGGGCCGGTCGGCGCGGGGGGTTCGCTGGACGTCGGTATCGGGCCGCTGCCCGCGCTCACCACCGGTGTGGTGCTGAACCTGACCGGCACCCAGCCCACCGCGGGCACGTACCTCACGGCGTGGCCGCCGCCGGAGCCGCGACCGACCGCGTCCAACCTGAACCTGACCCGTGGGCAGACGGCCGCGAGCCTGGTCACGGTGGGCATGGGCGACAAGTCGGTGCGGCTGTTCAACAACGCGGGCACCGTCCACCTGATCGCCGACATGGCGGGCTACTTCTCCCTGCCGCCGTTCTCCTGCACCGACGGCTGCGTGTACGCGTGGGGCGACAACGGGTGGGGCGTGCTCGGCACCGGCTCCCCCAACGCGACCGCCGCCGTGCCCGCCCTGGTGTACGGGCTCTCCGACGTGGTCGCCGTGTCGGACGGGACCGCGCTGAAGGCGGACGGCACCGTGTGGGCGTGGGGCCACAACTACGCCGGCCAGCTCGGCAACGGCTGGTCCGGGTACGGCGCCAAGTCCGTGTTCCCGGTGCCCGTGCTCGGGCTGGCCGACGTGGTCGCGATCGACGGCACCCTGGCGCTGAAGAGCGACGGCACGGTGTGGGCGTGGGGTGACACGCCCGGCGGCGGGTACGACGTGCCCGCCCAGGTGCCGGGACTGACCGGGGTCACGGCGGTCGCGAGTGCGCCGGGCTCCGGGTACGCGCTGAAGGGCGACGGCACCCTGTGGACGGTCGGCACCGAGCCGGCCCAGGTGCCGGGGCTGACCGACGTCCGGCAGGTCGAGGTCGGCCTCTACAACGTCTACGCGCTCACCGGCGACGGCACGATGTGGGCCTGGGGCGACAACCGGCAGGGCCAGACGGGCAACGGCACGGTCGGCGGTGTGGACTGCATCGACCTCCCGGACGCCGAGAACTGCTGGTTCGACGAACCGGCGCCGGTGACCGGCCTGAGCGACGTCACGTCGATCGGCGCCGACTCCGGCCACGGGTTCGCCGTGACGGCCGACGGCAGGGCGTGGGCATGGGGCAGCAACTACCGCGGCGGCCTCGGCAGAGGACTCGACTGCAACGCCTGTGCCTCCGGTACCCCGATGCCGGTCGCGCTGACGAACGCGCGGACGATCACCGGCTTCCAGGACGGTGGCTACGCAGTGGACGCGGACGGCCAGGTCTGGGCCTGGGGCAACAACGAGAAGCACGCCCTCGGCCAGACCGGCGGCACGCAGCCCGGTGAGTACTCGACCGTTCCGGTGCGGTTGGCCGCACCGACGGGCGTCACCGCGGTGGCGGGCGGGTTCAACTCCGGTTTCGCACTGGTTCCGTAGTCCACGGCACGGTCACCCGCGAGTAGCGTCTCGCGGGTGACCGTGGTCGTGGGTGTGGACGGCGCGGGGCGAACCCATCGCCTGCGCCGGATCCTGGCCGCCACACCGTCGAGCCGGTGGTTCACCGGCGTCGACGACCTGGCCGCCGCCGACGGCCTGGTGGTGGTCGACGACGCCCACCGCCTCGACCCGGCCGCACTGCGTGCGCTGACCGTGGCCGCACGCGCGGGGACGAAGCTGGCGATCGCCCGGCGCCCCACGATCACGAGCCGCGCACTGGCCGAACTGGACGAACTGGCCGCGGCGGACGGCGTCGAGGTACTGGCCCCGCTCGACCGGGACGGCGTGGCCGCGCTGCTGGCTGAGGTCACGGGACGCCCGGTGTCGCCGGACGTGGCCGTCCGGGCACACGAGGCGTCGGCGGGGATGCCGGTGGTGGTGGCGCTGTCGCGGGACCGGGGCGCACTGGTCGCCAGGATGCAGCGGTGCCTGGCGGTACTGCCCGAGGAGGCCGCGGCGGTGGCCCGGCTACTGGCACTGCGCCTCGACCTGCCCGACGACGTCCTCGGTGGCGCCGCGACCATGCGCACCCTCAAGGAAGCGGGCCTGCTCGAACCGGGTGGCGAGCGGATGATCCCGGCGCTCGCGGACGTGGTGCTGGATGAGCTGTCGCCGCCGGAACGGCGCTCCCTGCACGACACCGCCGCCCGCGCCATGCTCGCCACCGGCGCCGACCCGGTCGCGACCGCCACCCAGCTGCGCGCGGCCCGCATCCGGACCCCGGCCGCGGCGCAGGTATACCTGCGGGCGGGCGAACAGACCCGCTTCACCGACCCGACCGCCGCACTGTCGTGGTTCGACGACGCCACCGACGCGGGCGCCGACCCCACCGCGGTGGCCCCGGGCAGAGCCGAGGCCGCCACACTGCTCGGCCTGACCACCGACGTCGAACCGGGTGCGGGACGGCTCGCGCTGGTCGCCGGTGCGGCCGCGGCCCACGACGGCCGCACGGCCCGCGCCGCGGACGCACTCCTCACCGCTCCCCCGCCTGGCCTGCTCCTGGCCGTCCCGTTGCTGGCGGCGACGGGGAGGCTGGGCGAAGCCCGCGACCACCGGCCCGGGGACGGCACCGGTCCGCTGGCCAGGTTCGCGGCCGCCGCCGTCGTGGCCGCCGAGGACCCGGAGGCGGCGGTGCCGCTTCTCATCGAGGCGGCCGAGGACGTCGAGCGGGCCACCCCCACCGCCGTCCTGCCCGACACGCCGCACGCCATCGGGGCGGTCGTCGCCGTCGCCGTCGGGGACCTCGCCACCGCCGAACACCTCCTCACCCGCGCGCTCACCGCCGGGATCGGTGGCCCGGCAGGCGCGGAGCGGCACCGGCTACTCCTCGCCTGGGCACGCATGCGGGCGGGCCGCTACGACACCGCGCTCGCCGAGCTGCGCCGGGACATCGAGCTACCCGGCCGCGAACGGCTCCTCCGCGCCGCCATCAGCGCGGGCATCGCCCGCAGGCGGGGTGACATCGCCGGGCTGCACGCCGTCTGGGACGCCGTCGAACCCGTGCTCGCGCGCCGGGCCGTCGACCTCTGGCAGCTCGAAGCCGTCGAGGAGCTGCTCGTCGCCGCCGCCCGGCTGCGGCACCGGCGCCGCGTCGAACCGGTCCTCGCCGCGCTCGACGGGATCGTCCCGCCCGCGTGGCGCCCCGCGCTCGGCTGGCTGCGCGTGCAGGTCGCGGTCGCCGACAACGACCCGGACACCGTTGCCGCGCAACAGCTCCCCGGCACGCTCGGGGAGGCGGCGGCATTGTGGGCGACCGTCCTGCGCGGGGAGACGGCCGACCCGGACACCGTCCACGACCTCACCGAACGCCTCGCGGACCGGCAGCTGCCGTGGGAGGCGTCGCGGCTCGCGGGTCAGGCCGCCATCACCACCACCGACCCGGCCGCCGCGCGCAGGCTCCTCGAACGCGCGCGGGAACTGTCCGATCCCGACAAGGCGGCGAGCCCGGACACGGCCGGCCTGTCCGAACGGGAGCTCGAGGTCGCCCGGATGGTCCTCGCGGGCAGCACGCACCGGGAGATCGGCGCACAGCTCTACATCTCGCCCAAGACCGTCGAGCACCACGTCGCCCGCATCCGCGGCAAGCTCGGCGCGACCTCACGGGCGGAACTGCTGGCCATGCTCCGGGAGATCGTGCCCGTGCGGTGACCGCCCGGGTGCGGACAGGGACATTCGGCGTTCCCCGACACGTCCGGCCCGCCGCACCGATCTACCCCCTAGCGGCCCCCAGCGGTGACGGGGGTCTCCCCGATGTCCGCACGGGGTCTCCCGCCGCACTCTGGTGTCACGCCCGAAACGCCAGGGGCCGCAGCCCGAGCCAGGAGGTAGCAATGACCGTCAACGTGACCGACTCCCTCAAGGACTTCATCCGCAACATCATGTCCGACCGGCAGTTCGCCGGGAACTACGCGGAGGACCCGCAGGGGATGCTCGCCGCGCAGGGCGTGACCGACCACGATCTGTCCGCGGTGGACGTGCAGGCCGCCGTCCGCGAGGTGTGCGCCGACCCGTCGGTGCCCGCCGAGGCCCGCACCGCCGTGCAGAACAGCGGCCCGCCACCGTCGTCCGGTGGCGCCTCGCACTCGGTGGACAGCGTGGTCCAGCACCTGAACCACATCACCTACGCCACCTACGAGGGCGACGACTACATCACCAACCTCATCGACCAGTCCGTCGACAACAGCGTGGACATCAGCGGTCCCGTGTTCGGCGACGTCAACGCGGTCACCGGCGAGCAGGGCCAGATCATCGACGGCCCGAACTTCGGCCAGGCCAACACCGGCGACGGCGCCGTCCAGGCAGGCGACGACGCGTCCGGCGTGAACACCGGGGTCAACACCGGCATCAACGCGGGTGGCGACGTCGAGAACGCGGTCGTCGGCGACGGCAACCAGTCCGCGCAGGTCAGCGGCGACGCCGACGGCACGGTGTTCAACTTCGGCGGCGGCGACGTCAACAACCTCGGCAACGCCGACATCGACGACTCGTCCCTGTCCTTCGGCGACGGCGATGCCACCACCATCTCCGACGTCACCGTCGACGACGGGTCGGCGATCGCGGTCGGCGGCAACGCCAGCGGCTCGAACGTCGAGGACAACGACACCACGGTCGTGACCACGGTCGAGGACAACGACACCACGAGCAACGACACCACGATCAACGACAACGACGTCTCGCTGCAGGACAACGACACGACCGTCACCGCGGTGCAGGACAACGACGTCGTGCAGGACAACGACACCGCTGTCGCGGGCGACGACCAGCTGGCCGTCCAGTAACACCGGAAGACAGCAGGCCGGTTCGGGTCCACGGGCCCGCGCCGGCCGCTGCCCTGCCCTCCTCTCGGGAGTCACGATGACCAAGGCAGCAGCGTCCACCGCACCGGCCGTGCCCACCGGGGGCCCGGCGGCCCGCGCGGGCGACCTCGTGGACCTCGGGCTGCGCGCCTGCGAGGCGTTCGGCAGACCGGACCTCGCCGGGCGGCTCGCCGGGATGAAGGCCCGGCTGGCCGACCCGGTGTCGCACATCGTCGTCGCCGGAGAGTTCAAGCAGGGCAAGAGTTCCCTCGTCAACGCGCTCGTCGGGGCGCCGGTGTGCCCGGTCGACGACGACGCGGCGACCGCGGTGCCGACGTACGTGCGGCACGGCGACGAGGCGAGCGCCGAGCTGGTCTGGCAGGGCGACGAGCAGCGGCGTGAAGCCATCGCGCTGGCCGACGTGCGGCAGCACGTGGTCGAGAACGGGACCGAGGGCGAACGGGTCGCCGGCGTGGAGGTCCGCATCCCGCGCGCGATCCTCGCGGGCGGGATGGTCCTCGTCGACACCCCCGGTGTCGGCGGTCTCGGGTCTGCGCACGCCGCCGCGAGCCTCGCCGCGATCTCGCTGGCCGACGCCGTCCTGTTCGTCACGAGCGCCGCGCAGGAGCTGACCCGCAGCGAGATCGACTTCCTCCGCCGCGCCCGCGCCCTGTGCCCGACGGTCGCGTGTGTGCTCACCAAGACCGACTTCTACCCGGCGTGGCGGCGCATCCGCGAGCTGGACGAGGCACACCTGGCCGCCGAGCCGGGGCCCGCGGTCCCGCTGCTCGCGGTGTCCTCGTCGCTGCGTGCCCGCGCGGTGAAGAACAGCGACGCGGGGCTGAACGCCGAGTCCGGGTACCCCGGGCTGATCGAGTTCGTGCGCGACCTCGTCGGCGGCTCCGCGGAGCAGCGGCTCGCGAACGAGGCCGCCGCCGAGGTGGTGTCGCTGTGCGACCAGCTCGGGGCGTCGTTCGCCGCCGAGCGGGAGGCGCTCGCCGACCCGGTCTCGGCGCAACGGGTGGTCGACGAGCTGACCGCGGTGAAGTCCCGCGTCGAGCAGCTCAAGACCGCGGCCGCGAGGTGGAACCAGACGCTGACCGACGGCATCGCCGACCTCACCTCGGACATCGACCACGATCTGCGGTCCCGCATCCGCGCGGTCACCGCGGAGGCCGACGAGGCGCTCGAGAAGAGCGACCCGGCGGACACGTGGCAGGAGATGGGTTCCTGGCTGCAGGCCAAGACCGCGGCGGAACTGCTCACGAACTACGAGCTGCTGCGCGACCGCGCGACCGACCTGTCCGAGCGGGTCGGCGAGCACTTCCGCGCGGCGTCCGGGGTGCTGCTGCGCACGCCCACCGTGCACGACCCGACACCGCTCGCCGCCGGCGAGGTCGACCAGGACCTCGACCTGAAGAAGATGCGCGTGGTCAAGCAGGCGATGGTCGCCATCAAGGGCGCGTACGGCAGCGCGGTCATGTTCTCCCTTCTGGGCAGCATGGTCGGCATCGTCCTCGGTCCGATCGGCGTCGGGATCGGCCTCGTGCTCGGGCATCGTGGCCTGCGCGAGGAGAAGAAGCGACAGGTCCAGAAGAGACGGACGGAGGCCCGCAACGCCGTGCGCCGGTACTGCGACAAGGTCACGTTCGTCGCCGCCAAGGACTCCCGCGACACGCTGCGCCGCGTGCAACGCGAGCTGCGCGACCACTACACGTCCCTGGCCGAGGAGCTGAACAAGTCCAACGCGGCCGCGCTCACCGCCGCGACCGAGGCCGCGAACCGGTCGCAGACCGACCGCGTCAAGCGCCTCAAGGACGTCGACGCCGAACTGGAGCGGCTCCGCAAGCTCCGCGCGCGTGCCGAGGCGGTCGCACGATGAGCGGCGCGACGGAGCGAATCATGACACCGCGACTCACCGACCGCACCAGGACCGTGCTGGCACACGGCATCGAGGTCTACCGCGGCACGCCGCACGCGGCCCGGCTCGCCGCCGCGCGGGACCGGCTCGACGACCCGCTGCGCGTCGCGGTCGCGGGCCGGGTCAAGGCGGGCAAGTCCACGCTGCTCAACGCCCTCGTCGGGGAGCGGCTCGCGCCGACCGACGCGGGCGAGTGCACGCGGATCGTCACCTGGTACCGGGACGGGCACACCTACCAGGTGCGTGCCCAGGTCGGCCGGGAGCAGCGGCAGCTGCGGTTCGCGCGGGAGCACGACCGGCTCGACATCGACCTCGGCGGGCTGAATGCAGACGACGTCAGCGAGCTGGTGGTGACCTGGCCCGCGCAGGCGTTGCGCGCGGTGACGCTCGTCGACACCCCGGGCATCGGCTCGCTGACGACTTCGGCGGCGCGGCGGACGTGGGACCTGCTGGTGCCAGACGAGGAGGAGACCCCGGCCGACGCCGTCGTCTACCTGATGCGCCACCTGCACGCGGGGGACGTCGAGTTCCTGCGTGCCTTCCACGACGCCGAGGTGTCCCGGCCGAGCCCGGTCAACGCCATCGGCGTGTTGTCGCGGGCCGACGAGATCGCCGTCGGCCGGCTCGACTCGATGGCGTCGGCCCGCCGCGTCGCCACCCGGCTCGGCGCCGACCCGAACGTCCGGCGGCTCGTGCAGTCGGTGGTGCCGGTGGCCGGGCTGCTCGCGGAGACGGCGGTCACGCTGACCGAGGAGGAGGTCGCGCGGCTGCGCCGGATCGCGGACCTGCCGGTGAAGGAGGCCGAGGAGCTGCTGCTGTCGGCCGACCGGTTCACCTCGTCGAAACCGGAGCTGGGCCTGACCGAGCTGGAACGGTCGGCACTGCTCACGCGGTTCGGCGTGTTCGGGGTGCGGCTCGCGAGCACCATGCTGCGCCGCGGCGTGGCGGGCACGGCGAGCGAGCTGGCGACGGAGCTGGCCGACCGCAGCGGGCTTGGCAGGCTGCAGGAGTTGTTGCGGTCGCTGTTCTTCGAGCGGCGCGACGTGCTGAAGTGCCGGTCCGCGCTGCTCGCGGTCGCCGAGCTCACCCACGCGTGGCCGCGACCGGGGTCGGAGCGGCTCGCCGCGGAGGTCGAGGAGGTCGTGGCGTCGGCGCACCCGTTCAACGAACTGCGCGTGC
The DNA here is from genome assembly GCF_014203735.1 of Actinophytocola algeriensis. Taxonomy (GTDB): domain Bacteria; phylum Actinomycetota; class Actinomycetes; order Mycobacteriales; family Pseudonocardiaceae; genus Actinophytocola; species Actinophytocola algeriensis. Next base: position 380,902 of record NZ_JACHJQ010000008.1, read on the forward strand.
TGTCCGGGCTGCGGGCCGGCTGGGTGTCCGGCAAGGACGAGGTGCTCGACGAGCTGGAGCGCGTCATCGGCGGCTCCGGCGGTGCCACCCACCAGCGGCTGCGGCTACCTGCCGACGCCGGTGGCCCGGAACTGAACGCGGCCGCCGTGACCGCGCTCGAGCGGTGGCAGCGCCGCGCGGAAAGTCCCATGACCAGCTACGAGATGGCGGTCGCCGCCCGGGTGGCGGTCCGTTCGTGCGAGGGCATGCTCGCCGACCTGTCCCGATAGGAGCTTTGCGATGTACGCGTTGGGCATCGACCTCGGCACGACCTACACGGCCGCCGCGGTGTGGCGGGACGGCCGCGCCGAGATCGTCTCGCTCGGTGACCGGACCGCCGCCATCCCGTCGGTGGTCCTGCTCCGGGAGGACGAGACCTTCCTGACCGGTGAGGCGGCGAACCGTCGCGGGCTCACCGAACCGAACCGGGTGGCGCGGGAGTTCAAGCGCCGCATCGGTGACACCACACCGATCATGCTCGGCGGCACGCCGCACTCGGCGGAGTCGCTGACGTCGCGGCTGCTGCGCGCGGTCGTCGAGGAGGTCGTGAAACGCGAAGGCGGCCCGCCGGCGCAGGTGTGCGTGTCGCATCCCGCGAACTGGGGTCCGTACAAGACCGACCTGCTGGGGCAGGCGGTCCGGATGGCGGACCTGCCTTCGGTGCGGTTCATCACCGAACCCGAGGCCGCGGCGACGCACTACGCGCAGGAGCAGCGGCTCGGCGTCGGCACGGTGGTGGCGGTGTACGACCTGGGCGGTGGCACGTTCGACGCGGCCGTACTCCGCCGTACCGCGGGCGGTTTCGCGATCCTCGGCAAGCCGGAGGGCATCGAGCGCCTCGGCGGCATCGACTTCGACGCGGCGGTGTTCAACCACGTCCGCACCGCGCTGGGCGGCAAGCTCGACGACCTGGACGAGGACGACCCGGCCGCGATCACCGCGGTGGCCCGGCTGCGCGAGGAGTGCGTGCAGGCGAAGGAGGCGCTGTCGGCCGACACCGACACGACGATCCCGGTGCTGCTGCCGTCCGTGACCACCGATGTCCGGTTGACCCGCGGCGAGTTCGAGGCGATGGTGCGGCCCGCGCTGCACGGGTCGATCGAGGCGCTGCGGCGCGCGGTGCGGTCGGCGGGGAGCACACCGGAGCAGCTGCATTCGGTACTGCTGGTCGGTGGGTCGTCGCGGATGCCGATCGTGGGGCAGCTGGTGTCGGCGGAGCTGGGCAGGCCGGTCGCGGTGGACACGCATCCGAAGCACGCCGTGGCGCTGGGTGCGGCGTGGCGTGCGGGTGCCGCCTTGGGACGTCCGGCCGGGAGTCCGGCGGTGCCGCGCGGGCCGGTGGGCGTGCCACCCGTGCCCGGCACACCTCCCCGAGGCGTGCCGATGGCGGCGCCGGTCGCGGCGCCGCTGCCGGGCGCGGCCAGGACCGAACCGCTGCGCCAGCCCCGCGGCACCGAACCGGCGGCCCCTGGCCGCGGTCCCGAACCGACCTCCAGCCGTGTTCCGGAGACGACCCCCCACCGCGGTCCGGAAACGGTGACGCGCCAACGCGTCCCCGACCTGGCGTCCGGCCCGGCGACCCGCACCCGTCCGCCGGTCGCCGAGCCGATCGGCCCGCCGCCCGCCGAGAAGTCCGACCGCCGCAAGCGGCTCCTGGCGCTGGGGGTCGCGGGCGCGGTGGTGGCGTTGCTGGCAGGCGGCGGCGTGGCGTTCGCGGTGTTCGGCGGTGACGACGACCCCGCGGGCACCGGTGCGGGCACCCCGGCCACCACGTCCACGACGGTGTCCGAGGCGTCCCTGCTCCCACCCGACGAACAGTGCACCGACGCGATCATGGCCAACCCGCACTGGGTGTGCCTGACCTCGGCGGTGGTCGCGGACGGCACGATCACCATCCAGTACGTCAGCGACGGCGGGGCACTGACCGTCAACGGCGGCAGGCACCTCCACATCTACGGCGGCGACGGCACGAACCCGTCCGACCAGGTCATGGGCCACCAGGTCCCGGAGTCCGAGCAGGGCAAGTGGTACGTGGAAGACCGCCGCCCCGCGGTGCTCGACGTGACCGACCAGCGGTTCGCGCTGGCGATCGGCGACGCCCCGAAGGTGTGCGCCCGCATCGCGACCGCCGACCACGTCCTGGTCACCGCCCAGGACGGCACCTACCGGACCGGCAACTGCATCCCGATCACCCGCGGCGCCGACACCGCACCGGAACCCGCGCCGAAGACGACGAAGAAGAACCGTCAGCCGCGCACCGACACCCCGACCACGACGACGGAGACGACCACCACCACGACCGACACCACGACAACGGACCCGACTCCGGACAGCGAACCGGAAACCCCGTCAGCGGAGCACGCGGACGGCTGAGATCCGGTGCCGGATGGCTGGGCAGGTGCGGAGCGCCTGCCCAGCCATTGCCGTGGAATTCGTTCGACGGGGCTCCGGGACGGTGTGGCTCAGTCGAGGGGGTCCTCGTCCGCGCTGTCGTCCTCGTCCGGGGTGAGGCCCTCGATCGGGGGTTCCGGGGTGAACGTGGCGGGTGACCACTCCGGCTCGGGCGCTTCCACCCGGTCCGGCGCGGTGTCCTCGACCGTCTCCGCCGGCTGCGTCGACGGCTCCGTGACGCCACCGGCGCCCGCGCCGAAGTCCAGTTCGTCCGGGTCTGCCCAGTCGGCGGGCTCCTGTGGTTCCTCGGCGGGCTCGTCGAGGTCCGCTGCCGGTGGCGCCGCCGAGGTCAGCAGGTCGAACCAGTTCGCGGGTTCCGCCGACTCGACGGGGACCGGGCCGTGGGCCGCCACGTAGGGGGCCAGCGCCTCCGCCACCGCCACCGGCGCGGTGTCCGCGTACGACACCACGGCCTCGCTCACCAGCGGTTCCGGGAGGTCGGCGTGCCCATGCTCGGCCAGGTACCCGGCCGGGTCCGCGCCGTAGGCCGCGCGCGCCCCGGCGTCGCCGGCCAGGTCGGCCAGCAGTTCGCGCAGGGGGCGGGCATCCATGTCCTCAACTGTAGAGAACGGTCCGCGGCCCGGCGTCGGGGAAACCCCCACCCGGACCCCGGGGTCACGGCAGTGCCGGGACCGCGACATCCTCCCGCAGCCGGGCCGCGTCCTGGCCGGGTGGCGCGCCGAACAGCCTGCGGTACTCGCGGTTGAACTGCGACGGGCTGTCGTAGCCGACCACGTGCCCCACCGCCGCCACGTCGCCAGGCCGGGCGATCAGCAGCGACCTGGCCTCCTGCAGGCGGATCCGCTTCTGGAACTGCAGCGGGCTCATCGTCGTGACCTCCCGGAAACGCCGGTGGAACGCCGACTCGCTCATGCCGGCCAGGCGCGCCAGGTCGGCGATCCGCAGCGGCGACGCGTAGTGGTCACGGATCCACCGGATCGCCCGGCTCACGTGCGTCAGCCCGCTGTCCGCCAGACCGATCTGCCGGACCATGCCGCCGTGTGGGCCGGTGAGCAGCCGCCACAGGATCTCCCGTTCGATCAGCGGTGCCAGCACCGGTATGTCCGCGGGCCGGTCGAGCAGCCGCAGCATGCGGGTCACCGCGTCCAGCAGGTCCACGTCCGCGTCGCCGGTCGCGATGGTCGGTGCGCCGGTGCGGGACCACTGGGTGGCCGGTGTGTCCAGCAGGAGCGGGGCGATCGACGCCGGGCGCAGTTCGAGGCCGACGCCCAGTGCGGGAGTCGCCCGGCTCGCGCCGACGAAGTTGCCCGTCACCGGCAGGTCGGCACTCACCACGAGGCACTGCCCGGCGCGGTACGAGTACGTCCGGTCGCCGAGCACCAGCCGTTTGCCGCCCTGTGCCATGACGACCAGCAGCGGTTCGGTCAGCGAGTACTCGTGCGCCGATGTCTCCACTTTGGACACGAGGAGGCCAGGGACCGGAGTGGTCAGGTCCGCTCGGGCATGTCTCGCGACCAGGTCGCGGAGCTCGGCCAGCAGGCCATCGGGGGTGCGCACCTCCCAACGGAACCACATCGCGGGCACGATCGCGACCAACTGAGCAGGATCGTGCAAGAGCCTACGTGGATCGGTCTACCGTCGCCATCGCCCGGCCGGTTCCATGGAGACATGCCACTCGATCACTACCTCACCCTCGGCCGGTCGGGCCTGCGGGTCAGCCCGTTCGCTCTCGGCGCCATGACCTTCGGCGAGGATCCCGGTGCCGCCGGGACCGGCGTCGAGGAGTCCGGGAGGATCCTCACGTCCTATCTGGACAGAGAAGGGAACTTCGTCGACACCGCCAACTTCTACACCAACGGCCATTCCGAGAAGATCCTCGGCGACTACTTCGCCGCGCGGCCGGGAAGCCGCGACCGCGTCGTGCTGGCGACGAAGTTCTTCTTCAACATGCACCCCGGCGACCCGAACGGCGGCGGCGCCGGCCGCGGTTCGATCATCGCGCAGCTGCACGAGTCCCTGCGACGCCTGCGCACCGACCACCTCGACCTCTACTGGTTGCACAATTGGGACCGGAACACGCCGATCGAGGAAACGATGCGCACGCTCGACGACCTCGTCACCGCGGGCAAGATCCGCTACGTCGGCTTCTCCAACGTCCCGGCGTGGGTCACCGCGCAGGCACAGACGACGGCGCTGCTGCGGGGCTGGACCCCGCTGGTCGCGCTGCAGGTCGAGTACTCGTTGCTCGCTCGCACGGTCGAGGGTGAGATCGCACCGCTCGCGCGTGACCAGGGCATGGCGCTCGTCCCGTGGAGCCCGCTGAAGAACGGTTTCCTGTCGGGGAAGTACCGCCGAGGCACCGAGGTCGCCGATTCCGCCCGCTCCGCCTACGTCGGCGCCCCGACCGACGACGAGTTCACGGTCATCGACGCGGCCACCGCGGTCGCCGACGAGCTGGGCACCACCACGGCGGCGGTGTCACTCGCGTGGCTCCGCGCCCGCGAGGGCACGGTCGTGCCCATCGTCGGCGCGCGCCGCCTGGCACACCTGGAGGACAACCTCGCTGGGATCGACGTGACCCTCGCACCGGACCACCTGCGGCGCCTGGACGAGGCCTCCGCCCCCACCCTGGCCTACCCGGCCCCGTTGCACGGCGAACTGCGGGCGATGCTGCAGTTCGGCGGCACGACCGTCGACGGCGAACCGTCCACTGTGTACCCACCACTGCTGCAGAGCGCGGTCCGCTACTGAGGCTCCCGCCGCCCGCCGGATTCGTTGACATTCCACTGGTTGGACCGTGCACCGGCGGCCCTTTCCCGGCGGGCCGCCCGGATGTCATCCTGGGCGTGCCGACGATGGGGGTGACGAGGTCGCGCCGGAAGCAGGGCCGGCGCTCCTCCCCCGTCCCTTCGAGGGGTGCCCCCGATGCCGTCGGACTCCGGATCCGGTGCGCCGCCCGACCGGGTGGCCGCCGGATCCCGGGGCGCGGGCCGATTGTCCACAGTGGACATCAAAGGGTGCGCCCCGCACCTGGCTACACTGCTCCGTCGTGCAGGAAACGCGCCTCGACATCGACCGGATCCGGGCGGCTCGCCGGGTGATCGCCCCGGTCTTCCTCGACACCCCGCTGTACCGCTGCGAGGCGCTGGAGCCCGGCCTCGGGTGCGCGGTGAGCATCAAGCTCGAGACCGCGAACCCGGTCCGCAGCTTCAAGGGCCGCGGCTCCGAACTCGTCGCGCACCTGCTCACCGGGGAGCGGGCCGTCGTGTGCGCCAGCGCGGGCAACCTCGGCCAAGCCCTTGCCTGGTCCGGCCGCGGCCGCGGTCTCGACGTCACCGTCGTGGCGTCCCGCTTCGCGCCCGCGACCAAGCTCGACCGCATCCGCGCGCTGGGCGCCCGGCTCGAACTGGTGGACGGCGACCACGAGCTGGCCAGGGAGCGAGCAGCCGCCATCGCGCGGCACGACGGCATCCGGCTGGTCGAGGACAGCCTGGACATCGAGACCTGCGAGGGCGCGGCGACCATCGGCCTGGAGCTGGTGGCCGCCGCGCAGCCGTTCGACGCCGTCCTCATCGCCCTCGGCGGCGGAGCGCTCGCCACCGGTGTGGGGCACGTGCTGAAAGCGCTGGCCCCCGAGGTCGAGGTGATCTGCGTCCAGCCACTGGGCGCACCGGCCATGACGCGGTCCTGGCACGAACGGCGCGTCGTCACCACCGACTCGACCGACACCATCGCCGACGGCGTCGCGGGCCGGTACCCCATCCCGGCCGTGCTGGCCGACCTGCTCCTGGTCGCCGACGACGCTGTCCTGGTCCAGGAGGAGTCGATCACCACCGGCATGCGGATGCTCCTCGACCACGCCGGCCTCGTCGTCGAACCGTCGGCCGCGCTCGGCATCGCGGCGATCCGCGAGGACCGGGACCGCTTCGCGGGACGGCACGTGGTCACCATCGTGTGCGGCGGCAACGTCGACGTGGCCGCCTACCACCGCTGGGTCGGCGCGACCTGACCGGCGGTCAGGACACCGGGTTGTCGAGCAGCTCGCGGGTGGGCGCGTGCCGGACCTCGCCCGCGTGCGTCACGCAGCACCCGGCGACGATCTCGTCGTCGAAGTCGATGGTCGGTGCACCTCCGGACCGCAGGTGCAGCAACAGGTTCACGACGTTGGTGCTGTATAGCTGGCTCGCCTGCGCAGGCAGCTGGCTCGGCACGTTCGCGCCACCCCACACCAGCACGCCGCCGATGGTGACCTCCTCGCCCGGCTTCGCGCCTTCGACGTTGCCGCCGGACTCCGCCGCCAAGTCCACCACGACCGAACCGGGCCGCATCGCGGCCACCATCTCCTCGGTCACCAGGATCGGCGCGGTGCGCCCTGGCACCGAGGCGGTGGTGATCAGCACGTCCGCGTCCGCGACGTGCGGCGCGAGCAGCTCACGCTGCAGCCGCGAGCGTTCCTCGGTCATCTCCCGCGCGTACCCGCCCGTGCCCTCGAGCGTCGGCAGGTCCAGTTCGACGAACTCCGCGCCGAGGCTGCGCACCTCCTCCGCGGAGGCCGCCCGCACGTCGTAGGCACGCACTACGGCACCGAGCCGCCGTGACGTCGCGATGGCCTGCAGTCCCGCGACTCCGGCACCGAGTACCAGCACGGTCGCGGGCCGGATGGTCCCGGACGCCGTCATCGACAGCGGCAGGAACCTCGGCAGCCGCTCGGCGGCGACCACCGCCGCGCGGTACCCGGCGACGAAAGACTGTGACGACAACGCATCCATCGCCTGTGCGCGCGAGATGCGCGGCACCAGCTCCATGGCGAGTGCCGTGTGACCGCCGTCACGCAGCGCGCGGACCAGGTCGAGTTCCTGCGCGGCGGGGAGGAAGGAGATGGTGATCGCACCGGGCGCGAGCTCGCCGATCCGGTACTCGGGGATCGGCTGCACCGAGAGCACCACGTCCGCACCGCGCAGCGCGTCGCCGGCCACCACGGCGCCCGCCTGCCGGTAGTCGTCGTCGGTGTACCCTGCGGCGGCACCGGCCCCCGGCTCGACCGCGACCGCCACCTCGGCGGTGCCATCGGCGGAAACGTCGGTTGAAACGTCGGTAAGGCGCGACACCAGCCCGGGCACCAGCGCCACCCTGCGCTCGCCCGGTCTCGTCTCGCCAACCACGGCGATCTTCACGAATCGCACCCTAGACCATCGATTTCTCGGAAAGCGACACCAAAACCGTTCACCAATCAACCAATCCAATGAGGACAAAAGCGCCGGTGATCGCGCTTCGAGCACCTCATTGGGCCGAAAGAGTGAATCTTGCGATTGTCTGTCTTTTCACTCTTCCACCGTTCGGCGGCCCCGCCCCACACCCGTCGCCGATAACGTGGGGCGCCCACCAAATACCGGTCCGGGATGACAGACCTCGACCAGGAGAGGAACACATGCGGTTCGTGCACGCGACATCACGGAGACCCCGGCTCCGTCCGATGTCCCTGATCACCGTCATCGCCGCGGCCGCCGTCGCCACGGCAGGCTGCGCAGGCGGCACCGCCACGGGCGGTGGCACCGACGACGGCGCGACGGGAACGCCCACGCAGAACGGCGCGATCTCCACCGGCGCGGCGCGGCCCCCCACCGAGCTCGTGCGCGTGACCGGCAAGGTCGAGATCGGCTCGCAGCCCGGCTGCCTGGTGCTGAACGCCGAGTTCACCGCGTACGTCCTGGTCGGCGGGGACCCCGCGGCCCTGGAGGCGTACGAGGAGGACGACACCGTGGTCACGGTGACCGGTCAGGCGCACGCCCCGGCACCGCAGAACTGCACGGACGGCGTCCCGCTGGCGATCCAGAAGATCGAGCCCGCGATCTGACGAACACCTGACTACCGGGCCGGAGCCGGACCCGGACGGGACGCGGTGCCTGACAACGTGGTCGGCGCAGTCGTCGGTGCGGTGGTCGGCGCACCGCTCCCGGGGGACGGGTTCTGCTCGGTGTCGAAACTCGGGGTCGCGGGCGGCGGCTCCTGAGTGCTCTCCTCGATGAGCTGGGGTTCGTCCTCCGACCCGACCCCGCAGCCTGGCACGGCCAGCACGCACACGGCGGCGAGGCCCACGAGAACGGCTCTCATTCCGCCACCTCAGGCAGCTCCACCACGAACCGCGCTCCCCCGCCGGGCCGCTCCTCCACCCAGGCGCGGCCGTCGTGCCCGCGCACGTGCTGCGTCACGAGCGCCAGCCCGAGCCCGGCACCGCTGTCGGTCGCCTCGCGATCGGCGGGTGAGCCGCGGGAGAACCGTTCGAAGACGCGTTCCCGGTCGGGGGCGGGCACGCCGGATCCCGCGTCGTCGACCTCGATTCTGGCCCGGCCGTCGCGGCTCGTGATGCCCAGGCGCACCAGGCCCTTCCCGTGCCGGGTCGCGTTGTCGACGAGGTTGACCACCACCCGTTCCAGCCTGCGCCGGTCGCCGGTGATCCACGGGTGCGCCGCCACGTCGAGCACCTCGGGCGACAGGGCGGCGTGGTGCTCGGTCACGGCGAGGACCAGCCCGGCGAGGTCGACCAGCTCGAACGTGGACCGGTCCTGGTCGGGTCGGGAGATCTCGAGCAGGTCGTCGACCATCCGGCGGAAGCGGCGCAGGTCGGTGTCGAGCAGTTCCACGGCCTGCCGCGACCCTGCCGGCAGCTCCTCCCTGCGGCGGTACAGCACCGCCATGGCGTTGAGCATCGTGGTCAGCGGCGAGCGCAGCTCGTGGCTCACGTCGCCCGCGAACCGGGTGTCCCGCGCGACCCGCTGCTGCAGCCGTTCCGCGGTGTCGTTGAACGCCTCGGCGAGCGGGACGAGGTCCGGGTCGCCGGTCGCGGGCAGCCGCACCGCCAGATCTCCTCGGGCGGCTTCCGCCGCGGCCGCGGTCACCCGCCGCAGCGGCCGCAGCGCGTGCGTGGCCGCCCACCTGCCGAGCAGCGCACCGGCCAGCGCGCTCACGACCGCGCCCGCGACGAGGAGCCAGCTCAGGAAGCGGAACGTGCGGTCCAGCTCCCGCATCGGCGACACCTCGACGTAGGTCGCGGACTGGTCCGGGAGCGGCAGGCCGACCGCGAGCACCGGGACGCCGTCGAGCACGGTCCGCTGGTGCGCGCCCTGCCCGCCCCGCACGGTGTCGAGGAACGCGGCGGGCAGCCGGAGCGGGTCGACCCGGTTGCCGCCGGAGATCCAGTCGCCGTCGTCCACGAGCAGGACCGCGGACTCGACCTCCGCGCCGAGCCCGGTCATCAGCTCGGCGAGCCCGTCGGGGTTGCGGCGCAGCTGCGCCTCGACCAGGCGCGCGTTGCCGTTGGCCTGCGCGATCGCGCTGCGCTCGCGCTGACCGAGCATGTACCCGGTGGACAGGTGCCAGGTGGCGACGGCGAGCGCGCCCGCGACCACCAGCGACACGAGGCTGAACCACGCCATCACCCTGGCGCGCAACGGAAGGCGGCTGACGAGGCTCATGGCGTGCCCGCCCGGTAGCCGACACCGCGCACGGTGACCACGTGCGTCGGCTGCCCCGGGTCCGGCTCGATCTTGCGGCGCAGCCTGCGGACGTGCACGTCGAGCAGCCGGGTGTCGCCGAAGTACCCGTACTCCCACACCCGCTCCAGCAGCTGCTCGCGCGTCACCACCGCGCCGCGGGCCAGCGCCAGCGCGCACAGCAGCCGGAACTCGGTCTTCGTGAGCGCGATCTCCTCGCCGCCGCGCAGCACCCGGCCCTCGGTGACGCGCACGGTCAGGTCGCCGAACTCGACCACCGGCGGCACGTCCGGGTCCCCGGTCCGCACTCTGCGCAGCAGCGCGCGGATGCGGGCGCCCAGCTCGCCGGCGTCGACGGGTTTCGTCACATAGTCGTCCGCGCCGGCCTCCAGCCCGGCGATGACCTCGTTCGGCCCGGTCCGCGCGGTCACCATGATGATCGGCAGGTCGCCGCGCTCCCGGATGCGGGCGCACACCTCGAGCCCGTCCATGCCGGGCAGCATCAGGTCGAGCAGCACGACGTCGGGTTCGTGCCCATCCTGCGCGAGCCGTTCGAGCGCGGCCTCGCCGGTCGCGGCCTCGAGCACGTGGTAACCCTCGTCGGCCATCGCGAGGTGCAGCGCCTCCCGGATCCGGGCGTCGTCCTCGACGAGCAACAGGGTGGTCATGGTGAATCGTCAGCCGTTCGTCAGGTTCGTCGTACGTCCACGCGGCCAGGATGTCGAGGTGAGCGACACCGCGTCCGGCCAGGCGCCCCGCCTGCCGGCGGAGATCCACCTGACCGCGACCGACCCCAGGTTCCGCAGCGGACTGCCCACATGGTTGCGCGTCCCGCTCGACGGCTGCACCCGGGGCGCGATCCGTGAGGCGGCGGTCGTGCTCGGGGAGCTGGTCGGCAACGCGTTCGACCACGCGGCCCCGCCGTACCGGGTGCGGGTCACGGGCCGCTCGTCCGGCCACCTCATCCGGCTGTCGGTCACCGACTCCTCCCCTGGCCCGGCCGACGGGTGGCAGCTGGGCAGGGGGCTGCGGCTGGTGCGCGCCATGTGCCCGCAGTGGGGCGTCGAACCGGCACGGGTGCGCGGGATCGCGGGCAAGACGGTGTGGGCGCAGCTGCGGGTGCTCGTGCCGCCGTCCGCGGCCGGGCGCTCATCGTGACGGCTCCCCGCCCTGGGCCACGGTCAGGGTGTGGGCCAGAGCCGCCAGCTCGACGGACGGCGGACAGCTCAGCAACACCAGGTCCGACAGCGCGGTGCGGATGTCCACCCGGTCGCGCAGACGGGCGGCCCTGCGCCCGGTGGTGATGCCGATCGTCGCACCGCGGGCGACCACGTCCAGGATGCCGAGGACCCGGGTCGAGGGCAACAGGACCCGCATGCCGAACCGGACCGGGGCGACGCCCCGCACGTGCAGGCCGAGCAACGCGTTGGCGTGGTCCAGCACCGACCACGAGGTCTCGGCGGCGACCACCGCCGGCTCACCCTCGCGCCGGGGCCGGTCCAGCAGGTCGAACAGCGGCTGCGCGCCGCGGGCCAGCTCGCCGGGTGGTTCGGTCACGACCATCGCGAACACCGGCCACCGGCCCGCCTCCTCGGCGGTGGTGACCGGTCCGGCCACGCCGCGCGGCCACAGCAGCAGCACCTCGATCGCCACCGCGGTCGGCCACACCTCGCACGGCTCGCCGTGCCCCGGGGTCACAGCGGGACCTCCGCCCACACCGTCTTGGCACGGACCCGCCGTTCCACGCCCCAGCCGCGGGACAGCCCGTCGACCAGCGCGAGCCCGCCGCGGGTCCGCCACGCGCCGCCGCTGTGCGGGGCGCAGTCCTCGACGTACACCCGCAGCGCACTGACCGAGCGGTCGAGCGCGACCCGCAGCACGAACGGCGGCTCCCCGTGCTGCCGGGCGTTGCGGACCAGCTCCTCGGCCACGAACGCGGTACGCAGCCGCGGCACCACCGGTACGGCGGCGAGTTCGATCCGGACCCAGCCCCGCACCACCGCGGGCGCCGGCTCGTCAGCGGTCGGGAGGATCAGTGTGGCCGGGTCGGCGAACGGCAGCGTCACGCGGTCTCCCTGCTGGCGTACCGGCTGACGCCGACGCAGGCGAGCACCGTCCGGACCGCGTCGGGCGCGCCGGAGAACACCACGGTGCGGTCACGGACCGCGCGCAGCCAGCTGTGCCTGCCGAGCCAGGCACCGGCGAGACCGCTCAGCGTGCACACGGCGCGCACGTCGGCCTCGGGCGGCCGTCCGGGGTGCGGGGTGGCGCCGGACGGGGTGAGCGCGATCCACCACCGGCTGGTGCCGGGTGCGTCCGTGACCGTGAGCGCGACGGTCAGCGCGCGGTCCGGAAGTCGTTCCACCTGCGCACAGATGTCGCGCAGGAGCAGTTCGGTGTCGAGGTCGCGCAGACCGGGTGGGGCCAGCCAGCGCTGCCCCCACCGGCCGAGCTGGTCGACCACCGGCCGCAGGCCCCGCCCGGCCTCGGTCAGCCGGTACCGCTTCTCCCGGGCCCGGTTCGGCACCTCGGCGACCAGCCCGTGCGCGGTGAGCGTGCGCAACCGGGCGGTGAGCAGGCTCGCCGACATCCTCGGCACGCCCTTGGCGATGTCCGCCCTTCGCTCGCTGCCCCGCAGCAGTTCCCGCAGCACGAGCAGCGTCCACGGTTCGGTCACCACCTCGGCGGCACGCGCGACCGGACAGTGCTGCTCGTAGCGGTACACCAGCCGGCCCCTTCGTGGACGATCCGTCCGCACCATCCTGGCGGCGGGAACCCGCTGCTCACCTGACGACTTCCTGACGAATCAGGAAGGCTGCCGCTGGTCACGCCGGATCGGGTGGTCGTCGGGCACCTGCACCACAACGATCCGCAGCCCGTCCGGGTCACGCAGCCACATCTCCACGAGGCCCCACGGTTCCTCCTCCGGCGCGCGCTCGACCGGCACGCCGAGGTCCCCGAGCCGCCGCGCGGTGTCGGCGATGTCCCGCACCTGCAGCCACAGCACCACGTCCGGTCCCGGTCCGGTCTCGCCGCGCCCGGACACCTCGAGGAGCCCGTTGCCCAGGAAGAACACCGTGCCGCCGGGGAACTCGCGGTAGATGGCCAGCCCGAGCGTGTCGCGGTAGAACGCCACGGACCGCTCCGGGTCGCGCGGGTGCAGGATCATCCGGCTCATCAGGAACTCCATACCCCTCAGCATCCCGTCTCGGTTCCGGTCCCGCCCACCCGGGATGGCCGAGCAGCCCAGCGCACCGTCGCTCGACCTCGACGAAGCACCGGAGGCCCGCGGCCCGGACCGCGGGTGCGACCCGGAACCCGATGGTGACCAGTCCGCGGCGAGGTGCCCACGCCTCGCCGCGCTGCTCGGCTGATCGGTCAGGTGCCGGACTCGAGGTCGCCTTCCGCCTTCAGGTACAGGGCCTGTACGGCACGCAAGGTGTCGGCGTCGGGTTCGGCCCACAGTTCGCGTTCCGCCGCTTCCAGCAGCCGCTCCGCGATGCCGTGCAGTGCCCATGGGTTCGACTCGGTCAGGAACTTCTGGTTCTCCTCGTCGAGCAGGTAGGTCCGCGCGAGCTGCTCGTACATCCAGTCGGTCACCACGCCGGTGGTGGCGTCGTAGCCGAACAGGTAGTCCACTGTCGCCGCCAGCTCGAACGCGCCTTTGTAGCCGTGCTTGCGCATCGCGGCGAGCCAGCGCGGGTTCACCACGCGGGACCGGAACACGCGTGCGGTCTCCTCGGTCAGTGACCGGGTGCGGACCGCGTCCGGGCGGGTGCTGTCGCCGACGTAGGCGGCCGGGGCGCGGCCGGTCAGCGCGCGCACGGTCGCGATCATGCCGCCGTGGTACTGGAAGTAGTCGTCGGAGTCGGCGATGTCGTGTTCGCGGGTGTCGGTGTTCTTCGCCGCCACCGCGATCCGGCGGTACGCGGACTCCATGTCCTCGCGTGCCGGGGCGCCGTCCAGCTCGCGGCCGTACGCGAACCCGCCCCACACCGCGTACACCTCGGCCAGGTCCTTGTCGTCGCGCCAGTTGTGGCTGTCGATCAACGGGAGCAGACCGGCGCCGTAGGAACCGGGTTTCGACCCGAACACCCGGGTGGTGGCGCGACGTTCGTCGGCGTGACCGTCCATGTCGGACCGGACGTGGGCGCGGACGTAGTTGTCCTCATCGGACTCCTCCAGCGCGGCGACCATCCGGACCGCGTCGTCCATCAGGTACACCACGTGCGGGAACGCGTCGCGGAAGAAGCCGGAGATCCGCACCGTCACGTCGATCCTCGGGCGGCCCAGTTCCGCGAGCGGGACCACGTCCAGGCCGCTCACCCGCCGGGACGCCTCGTCCCAGCGAGGACGGACGCCGAGCAGCGCGAACACCTCGGCGATGTCGTCGCCCGCGGTGCGCATCGCGGACGTGCCCCAGATGGACAGTCCAACGGACTTCGGCCACTCGCCGGTGTCGGTGCGGTAGCGGGCGAGCAGCGAGTCGGCCATCGCCTGACCGGTGTCCCACGCGAGCCTGCTCGGGATCGCCTTCGGGTCCACCGAGTAGAAGTTGCGGCCCGTCGGCAGGACGTTGACCAGGCCGCGCAACGGCGAGCCGCTCGGCCCGGCGGGCACGTACCCGCCGTCGAGCGCGTGCAGCACGTGGTCGATCTCGTCGGTGGTGCGCGCCAGCCGGGGCACGACCTCGGTGGCGGCGAAGGTGAGCACGTCGACCACCGCGGGTTCGACGCGACCGAGCACCTCCTCGCACACGGAGGGAACGGCGTCGGCCGACCACGCCCGCGCTTCCATGGTGGCCACCAGAGCGGCGGACAGTTCCTCGACGCGGTCCACATCGGATCGCGCGGACGACCCGTCCTCGGCCAGTCCCAGCGCTTCCCGCAAACCGGGCAGCGCGTTCGCGTTGCCACCCCACACCTGCCGGGCCCGCAGCATCGACCCGACGAGGTTGACCCTGGCCTCGCCGGTCGGCGCGAGACCGAGCACGTGCAGGCCGTCGCGGATCTGCGCGTCCTTGACTTCGCACAGCCAGCCGTCGATGTGCAGCAGGAAGTCGTCGAACTCCGCGTCGTGCGGGCGGTCGGCGACCCCGAGGTCGTGGTCGAGCTTCGCGGCCTGGATGAGTGTCCAGATCTGTGCGCGGATCGCGGGCAGTTTCGCCGGGTCCATCGCGGCGATCGACGCGTGCTCGTCCAGCAGCTGCTCCAGCCGCGCGAGGTCGCCGTAGCTCTCGGCGCGGGCCATCGGCGGCACCAGGTGGTCGACGAGCACGGCGTGCGCGCGCCGCTTGGCCTGCGTGCCCTCGCCGGGGTCGTTGACGAGGAACGGGTAGATCAGCGGCAGGTCGCCGAGTGCGGCGTCGGTCGCGCACGACGCGGACATGCCGAGGTTCTTGCCTGGCAACCACTCCAGGTTGCCGTGCTTGCCGAGGTGGACCATGGCGTGCGCGCCGAACGTGTGCCGGATCCACCGGTACGCGGCCAGGTAGTGGTGGCTCGGCGGCAGGTCCGGGTCGTGGTAGATGGCGACCGGGTTCTCGCCGAACCCGCGCGGCGGCTGGACGATCAGCACCACGTTCCCGGCGCGCAGGGCGGCGAGCACGATGTCGTCACCGTCCACGAACAACTCGCCGGGCGCCGGTCCCCAGTGCCGCTCGACCGACTCACGCAGGTCGGCGGGCAGCGTGTCGTACCACGCGCGGTAGTCGGACGCCGTGATGCGGACGGGGTTTCCGGCGAGCCGTTCCTCGGTGAGCCAGTCCGGGTCCTGTCCGCCCGCCTCGATCAGCGCGTGGATCAACGCGTCACCGTCGCCGTTCGCCATGCCGGGGAGTTTGCCGACGTCGTATCCGTTGTCGCGCAGGGCGTTCAGCAACCGCAACGCGCTCGCCGGGGTGTCGAGGCCGACCGCGTTGCCGATCCGCGCGTGCTTGGTCGGGTAGGCCGACAGCATCAGCGCGATCTTCCGCTCGCCGGGCGGGGTGTGCCGCAGCGCCGCGTGCCGCACGGCGATGCCCGCGACCCGGGCCGCGCGCTCGGCGTCCGGCACGTACACGGACAGGCCGTCGGCGTCGAGTTCCTTGAAGGAGAACGGGACCGAGATCAGCCGCCCGTCGAACTCCGGCACCGCCACCTGCGTCGCGGTGTCCAAAGGGGACAGACCGTCGTCGCTGTCCGCCCACGCCGCGCGGCTGGAGGTGAGACACAGACCCTGGATGATCGGGATGTCGAGGGCCGCGAGCGCACCCACGTCCCACGCGTCGTCCACACCACCCGCGCCGGCGGCCGCCGGTGTCGTGCCACCCGCCGCGAGCACGGTGACCACGAGCGCGTCCGCCTTGCCCAGCAACGAGATCAGCTCGTCCGGCGCGGTGCGCAGCGACGCGCAGAACACCGGCAGCGCCTGCCCGCCCGCGTCCTCGATGGCGTCCGACAGGGTCTCGACGAACGCCGTGTTCCCGGCCATGTGGTGCGCGCGGTAGTACAGGACGGCGACGACCGGGCCGTCGGTGCGGCGCGGGGTGCGGTCCAGCCGTCCCCACACCGGTGTCGGGGCGGGCGGCGCGAACCCGTGCCCGGTCAGCAGCACGGTGTCGGACAGGAAGTGGGCCAGCTCACGCAGGTTGTCGCGGCCGCCGTGCGCGAGGTACGCGTGCGCCTCGGCAACCACACCGCCCGGCACGGTGGACAGTTCCATCAGCTCCGCGTCCGGCGCCTGCTCACCACCCAGCACGACGACCGGCCGCGGTCCGGCGAGCAGCGCGTCCAGGCCCTCCTCCCACGCGCGGCGCCCACCCAGTAAGCGCACGACCACCAGGTCGGTGCCCTCGACGAGATCCGGCAGATCGGCGGCGGTGAGCCGTGCCGGGTTGCCGAGCCGGTAGTCCGCGCCACTGGCCCGCGCGGAGAGGAGGTCGGTGTCGGAGGTGGAGAGCAACAGGATCACGGGATCCGACTTTATAGTCGGACCGTGGTCATCCGGAACCGTCAGACGGACGCCTGTCCCGGCGTGCTCGCCGTACACCGAGCGGCGGATGGCGGTGTGGCACGAATTCGTGTACCGGGCGGGCAGCTGTCCGCCGCCGCGTTCCGCGTGGTCGCCGGCGGCGCGGCCGAACTCGGCGACGGCACCGTCGAGCTGACGTCGCGGGCCAACCTGCAGGTGCGCGGGCTCGCCGACGGCGCGGAGACCGAACTGGCCGCGCGACTGTCCGGGGTCGGCCTGCTGCCGTCGGCGACGCACGACAAGGTGCGCAACATCCTCGCGTCTCCCCTGACCGGCCGCGACGGCGCGGGGCTCGCCGACGTGCGGCCGCTCGTGTCCGAACTGGACGCCGCACTGCGCGGAAACGCCGGGCTGGCGGCACTTCCCGGCCGGTTCCTGTTCGCGCTCGACGACGGCCGGGGGGACGTGGCGTGGCTCGGCGCGGACGTGGCCGCGCGCGCGGCCGCACCGGATGTCGCCGCGATCCTGTTGGGTGGCACCGACAGCGGGCTGCGGGCGCCACTCGCCGACGTGATCCTTCTCATGCTCGCGTGCGCGGAGGCGTTCCTGACCGAGCGCGCCGACGAGTGGCGACTCGCCGAGCTGGACGACCGCGGCCGTCGGCGTGTCGCCGCGCGGCTCGGTGCGTCGGTCGCCGAACCCCTTCCACCGCAACCGGTTCTGGCCGGTCCGCTCGGGCAGGTCACGCAGGCCGACGGGCGGACCTCGCTCGTCGCGGGCGCGCCGCTTGGCTGGCTCGACCGCGACCAGGCCGCCGCGCTCGCGGACACGGGCGCGCCGTTGGTGGTGACGCCGTGGCGCGCTGTCGTGGTCGCAGACCTCCCCGACCCCGGACCGGTCGCGCGGCGGCTACGGTCTGCCGGGCTGCTTCTCGACCCGGACGCGCCGAGAGTCACCGCGTGCGTCGGCAGGCCGGGGTGCGCGAAGGCCCTGGCCGACGTGCGTGCCGACGCGCGGCCGGTGGCCGGGGTCGACGTGCCGGTGCACTGGTCGGGGTGCGGACGCCGGTGCGGACGGCCGCGTGGTGAGGTGCTGGACGTGGTGGCGGACGGGAGCGGGTACGTGATGACACGAGGAGACCGATGACCGCGATGGACTATCTCCGTGACGGCGCGGAGATCTACCGCCGCTCGTTCGCGACCATCCGCGCGGAGGCGGACCTCGCCGCGTACCCGCCGGACGTCGAACGGGTGGTGGTCCGCATGATCCACTCGTGCGGCATGGTCGACCTGACCACTGACGTCGCGTACTCCCCCGGCGTCGTCGCCTCGGCCCGCGCCGCACTGCTCGCCGGCGCGCCGGTCCTGTGCGACGCGCGGATGGTCGCGTCCGGCATCACCCGCCACCGGCTCCCCTCGGACAACGAGATCGTGTGCACGCTGTCCGACCCGCGTGTCCCCGCGCTCGCGGCGGAGCAGGGCACCACGCGCAGTGCCGCCGCGCTGGACCTGTGGGGCGACCGGCTCGGTGGCGCGGTCGTGGCGGTCGGGAACGCGCCGACCGCGTTGTTCCGGCTGCTCGAACTCCTCGACGCGGGCGCGCCCCGGCCCGCCGCGGTGCTCGGGCTGCCGGTCGGGTTCGTCGGTGCGGTGGAGTCCAAGGTGGCGCTCGCGGCCTCGGGGCTACCGCACCTGGTGGTGCACGGCAGGCGCGGTGGCAGCGCGATGGCCGTGGCCGCCGTCAACGCGATCGCGAGTGAGGCGGAATGACGGGCACGTTGTACGGCGTCGGCCTCGGCCCCGGCGACCCGGAACTGATCACGCTGAAGGCGGCGCGGCTGATCGAGGCGGCGGACGTGATCGCCTACCACAGCGCGCGGCACGGGCGGAGCATCGCGCGTGGCGTCGCCGCGGCACACCTGCGTGGCGACCAGATCGAGGAGCAGCTGGTCTACCCGCTGACCGTGGAGACGACCGACCACCCTGGCGGCTACCGCGGCGCGATCGAGGACTTCTACACCGCGAGCGCGGCGAAGCTGGCCGCGCACCTCGACGCGGGCCGGGACGTCGTGCTGCTGTGCGAGGGCGATCCGCTGTTCTACGGCTCCTACATGCACATGCACACCCGCCTCGCCGGGACGTACCCGACGGAGGTGGTGCCGGGCGTGACGTCGGTGAGCGGTGCGGCGGCGGTGACGAGGCGGCCGCTCGTCGAGGGCGAGGAGGTGCTGACGGTCCTGCCCGGCACGCTGCCGCCGGAGGTGCTGGCGGAGCGCCTCGCGGGCACGGACCCGGCCGCGGTGCTCAAGCTGGGCCGCAACTTCGAGAAGGTGCGCAAGGCGCTCACCGACGCGGGGAGGCTCGACGAGGCGCTGTACGTGGAGCGGGCGACGTGGGAGACCCAGCGGGTCGCGCCGTTGTCCGAAGTGGACCCGGACTCGGTGCCGTACTTCGCGCTCGCGCTGCTGCCGAGCGGCCTGACCGTCGACCCGGCACCCGTCCCGGCCCGCGCGGACGCCGCCGGTCCGGGTGAGGTGGCGGTGGTCGGGCTCGGCCCGGCCGGGCGGCCGTGGGTCACACCGGAGGCACAGGAGGCCCTGGCCTGGGCGGACGACCTGGTTGGCTACGGCCCGTACCTCGACCGGGTGCCGCCGAACCCGCGACAGCGCAGGCACGCGTCGGGCAACACCGTCGAGGCCGAGCGGGCGGCGCTGGCACTGGAACTCGCGCGGGGCGGGTCCCGCGTCGTCGTGGTGTCGTCCGGTGACCCGGGGGTGTTCGCGATGGCCAGCGCCGTGCTGGAGGTGGCCGACGACCCGAGGTGGGCGGACGTGCCGGTGCGGGTGGTGCCGGGGCTGACGGCGGCCCAGGCGGTGGCGAGCCGGGCGGGTGCGCCGCTGGGGCACGACTTCTGCACGCTGTCGCTGTCGGACCGGCTCAAGCCGTGGGACGTGATCGCGGGCCGGCTGGCGGCGGCCGCGGCGGCGGACTTCGTGATCGCGATCTACAACCCGGCGTCCCGCAGCCGCCGCGACCAGCTGGTGGCGGCCAAGGACCTGCTGCTCACGCACCGGGCGGGCGACACCCCGGTGATCATCGGCCGGGACGTCGGCGGCCCGGCGGAGACGATCGAGGTCGTGCGGCTGGCCGCACTGAATCCGTCCACTGTGGACATGCGGTGCCTGCTGATCGTCGGCTCGTCGCGGACGCGGGTCACGGAGCTGCCCGACGGGACCCGGCGGGTGTTCACCCCCCGGCACTACCCAGCCAGCTGAGGGCCTCGTCGACGGTCGCGACGATCGGCACGTCCGGCGGCGTCGGCCTGCGCACCATGATGACCGGTATCCGCAGTTCACGCGCGACGGTCAGCTTGGCGGCCGTCTGGTCGCCGCCGGAGTCCTTGGTGACCAGCAGGTCGATGTCGTGGGTGGTCATGAGTTCGCGTTCGCCGTCCACTGTGTACGGACCGCGGGAGAGGATCAGCTCCTTGCGGGCCGGGAGCGGCAGGCCGGGCGGGTCGACGCAGCGGATGAGGAACCACCGCCCGGACCGGGCGAACGCGGCGAGCCCCTGGCGGCCGGTGGTGAGGAACACGCGCCTGCCGAGCCCGGGCAGCATCGAGGCGGCCTCGGCGAGCGAGTCGGCCCAGTGCCAGTCGTCGCCGGGGCCGGGCGTCCAGCCGGGACGCCGCAGGAGAACGAGCGGGATCCCGGCGTACCGGGCGGCTTTGGCCGCGGAGGCACTGATCCGCTCCGCGAACGGGTGCGTGGCGTCCACGACGGCGGTGACCTTCTCGGCAGCGAGCCAGTCGGCGAGCCCCAGCGGTCCACCGAACCCGCCGACCCGCACTTCGCCGGTGGGCATGCGGGGCCGTTCGACCCGTCCGGCGAGCGTCGAGATGACACGGGTGGCCCGATGTCCGGCCAGCTCGGCGGCCAGTTCGCGGGCCTCGCCGGTCCCGCCCAGAATGGCGACGCACCGGTTCACCGGCCCACCCCCGGCGACCGGCCAAGAGCACGGGCACCCCGCTGCCGCGGCGGCCGAACCTGTCGGTGCTCGCCGACAGCGTGCGAACCGGGGGCCCGCCGACCCGATTGAACGGACCGTTCAATCGGGCTCACTCCTCGGGTGGGGCGGCCTTCGGCCGTGCCGGATGGCAGGCTTGGCACGTGGGCACTCCTCTGCGCCGTGGCTGGACCACCGGCGCCTGCGCGACCGCGGCCGCAAAGGCCGCGTGCGCCGCGCTGCTCACCGGCGAGTTCCCCGACCCCGTCCAGATCGTCCTCCCCAAGGGGCACACCCCGGCCTTCGCCCTGTCGCAGACCGCGCTCACCGGTGACACGGCCATGGCGGCCGTCGTCAAGGACGCCGGGGACGACCCGGACGTCACGCACGGCGCCACCATCCGCGCCACCGTCCGTCGCGGCGCGCCGGGCAGTGGCGTCACCTTCCGCGCGGGGCCCGGGGTCGGCACGGTCACCAAGCCCGGTCTGCCGCTGCCCGTCGGTGAACCGGCCATCAACCCCGTGCCGCGACAGCTGATCCGTGCCGCGGTCGCCGAAGTCGGCGGGACCGATGTCGTCGTCGAGGTGTCCGTCGACGACGGTGCGGAACTGGCCACGCACACCTGGAACCCACGGCTCGGGATCCTGGGTGGACTGTCCATCCTGGGCACCACGGGCGTCGTGATCCCGTACTCGTGCTCGGCGTGGATCGACAGCATCCGCCGCGGCGTGGACGTCGCCCGCGCGGCCGGGCACCGGCACGTCGCCGCCTGTACCGGCAGCACGTCGGAGAAGGCCGTCGCGCGGTTGTACGGGTTGCCAGAGGACGCCCTGCTCGACATGGGCGACTTCGCGGGCGCGGCGCTCAAGTACCTGCGCCGCCACCCCGTCGAGCGGCTCACGATCGCGGGCGGATTCGCGAAGCTGTCCAAGCTCGCCGACGGGCACCTGGACCTCCACTCGGGACGGTCGCAGGTGAACCTCGACCGCCTCGCGGAACGCGCGGGCCTGCCTCACCTCGCCACCGCCAACACCGCGATGGAGGCACTGCGGCTGGCGCAGGCCGCGGGGGTGCCGCTCGCCGACCGGGTCGCCGAGGCCGCCCGCCACGAGGCCCTCGGCGTCCTCGCCGGGGCGCCCGTCGACGTGGACGTCCTGGTCATCGACCGCTCTGGTGGCCTGGCCGGACGCGCGCCTTCGAGTACAGGTGGGAGTCCGGGAAGCCCTCCGCGGTGAGCACCTCACCGACGATGATCACCGCGGTCCGCCTCACCCCGGCCTCGTGGACCTGCGCCGCGATCGTCGCCAGCGTGCCGCGCAGCACCACCTCGTCCGGGCGGGACGCGTACGCCACGACGGCCACCGGGCAGTCCGGCCCGTAGTTCGGCAGCAGCTCCTCGACGACCTGGTCGATGCGCTGCACGGCCAGGTGCAGCACCATCGTCGACCGCGTCCGGCCCAGCGACGCCAGGTCCTCCCCCGGCGGCATCGCGGTGGCGCGCGCCGAAATCCGCGTCAGCACGACCGTCTGGCCCACACCGGGCACGGTCAGCTCACGGCCGAGGGTGGCCGCCGCGGCCGCGAACGCGGGCACGCCGGGCACGATCTCGTACGGCACGCCCTCGGCGTCGAGCCGCCGCGCCTGTTCGGCGACCGCGCTGAACACCGACGGGTCACCGGAGTGCAGCCGCACCACGTCGTTGCCGCGCCGGTGCTCGGCGACCAGCTCGGCGACGATCTGGTCGAGTGTCAGGTCCGCGGTGTCCACGAGCCGCGCACCGGCCGGGCAGTCGGCCAGTACCTCGGACGGCACCAGGCTGCCCGCGTACAGGCACACCGGCGCCGTCGCGATCAACCGCTGCGCCCGCACCGTGATCAGGTCCCCGGCCCCTGGCCCCGCCCCGACGAAGTGCACCGTCATGCGTTCCGACCTCCATGATTCACTCCGCAAGCTCCGTTCATGCCTCTCTCGTCACCACCCACTGCGTCACCGGCATCATCGGCTTCCAGCCCGTGAACCCGCCTACCGGTGCGGCGCGGCTCACCTCGATCCGGGTCAGCGTGCCACCCACCGCGGCCTGCCACCGGGTCAGGACGGCCTCCGACTCGAGTGTCACCGCGTTCGCCACGAGCCGCCCGCCCGCGCGCAGCGCCGCCCAGCACGCCTCGACGACGCCGTCACCGGTCAGCCCGCCGCCGACGAACACCGCGTCCGGCCTCGGCAGACCCGTGAGCGCATCGGGCGCCCGGTCTTGCACGACCGTCAGGCCCGGGACACCGAGCAGACCCGCGTTGGCGCGGATCCGGTCGGCCCGCGCCGGCCGCGACTCGACGGCCACCGCCGTGCAGGACGGGTGCGTGCGCAGCCACTCGATCGCCACACTGCCCGAGCCCGCGCCGACGTCCCACAACAGCTGGCCCGGCAGCGGGGCCAGCACGGCGAGCGTGACAGCGCGGACCTCGCGCTTGGTGAGCTGGCCGTCGTGGTCGTAGGCGTCGTCCGGCAGGCCGGGCGTGCGGCCCAGCGGCGTGACGCCCGGCGCGGCGCGGCAGTCGAGCGCGATGACGTTCAGCGCGCCCGCGGTCGCGGACCAGGCCGCGGCCTGGCCGTCCTGCCTGCGCTCGGCAGGGCCGCCGAGGTCGTCGAGGACGGTCATCGCGGTCGGGCCGAACCCGCGGTCGGTCAGCAGCGCGGCCACCTCGGCCGGGGTGTCCGCGCCCGCCGACAACACGAGCATCCGCCGGTGCGGCAACGCGATCAGCGACGACACCGGACGGCCGACGAGGCTCACCACGTCGACGTCCTCGACCGGCCAGCCCAGCCGCGCGCACGCGAGCGACACCGACGACGGGTGCGGGAACACCCGCACCGCGCCCGCGCCGAACAGGCGCACCAGCGTGCCGCCGACGCCGAAGAACATCGGGTCGCCGCTCGCCAGCACGCACACCCGCCGGCCCGCGTGCTCGGCCAGCAGCGGTTCGACGGCGGGCAGCATCGGCGACGGCCACGTGACACGCGTCGCACCGGAATCCGGCAGCAACGCGAGCTGCCGGGTACTGCCGACGACGACCTCGGCCACGGCCACGGCGTTCCTGGCCGGCTCCGCGAGCCCGGCCCAGCCGTCCACGCCGATGCCGACCACGGTGATGGGTTCCACGGACCGGCACCGTAATCGACTTTCGGCGCGGTGTCTGACACGATGCGAGAGAACGAACAGCGAGGTGCGCGAGGAAACCAGCGCGAATCTGGTGCGGTCCCGCCACTGTGAGCCGGAGAGATCCGGTGAGCCAGACACTCGGCCCCCGCTGCGGCACCAACTCGGGCGCGGACCCGGGGAAGGACTCGCATGACCGCGGGCTACCCGTTCTCTGCCGTCGTCGGCCACGACGACCTCCGTCTCGCCCTCCTGCTCAACGCCGTCCACCCCGCCATCGGCGGGGTTCTCGTGCGTGGTGAGAAAGGAACGGCGAAGTCGACCGTCGTACGCGGGCTCGCCGCGCTCCTCCCCGCTGTCGCCGTGGTCGAGGGCTGCCGCTTCAGCTGCGATCCCGCCGCACCGGACCCAGCGTGCCCCGACGGGCCGCACGACGGCGCCGCCGCGACCAGGCCGGCGCGCCTCGTCGAGCTGCCCGTGGGCGCCACCGAGGACCGGCTCGTCGGGTCGCTGGACCTGGAACGCGCGCTGACCGCCGGTGTGCGGGCCTACCAGCCGGGACTGCTCAGCGCCGCGCACCGCGGCGTGCTGTACGTCGACGAGGTCAACCTGCTGCACGACCACCTCGTGGACCTCCTCCTCGACGCCGCGGCGATGGGCCGCGCGCACGTCGAGCGGGACGGGGTGTCGGTGTCGCACGCCGCGTCGTTCTTGTTGGTGGGCACCATGAATCCCGAGGAGGGTGAGCTGCGGCCGCAGCTGCTCGACCGGTTCGGGCTCACCGTCGAGGTGGCCGCGGCCCGCGATGTCGACGCGCGCACCGAGGTGATCCGCAGGCGGCTCGCGTTCGAGGCCGACCCGGCCGGGTTCGCGGCGCGGTGGGCACCGGAGGACACCGCGCTCGCGCAGCGGATCGTCACCGCACGCGCCGCACTGCCGTCGGTCCGGCTGCCCGACAAGGAACTGCGCCGGATCGCCGCGTTGTGTGCATCGTTCGATGTGGACGGTATGCGCGCGGACCTCGTCGTGGCCCGTGCCGCGGTCGCGCACGCCGCGTGGCGTGGCGCGGCGGAGGTCGAGGCGCGGGACGTCGAAGCGGCGGCCCGGCTCGCGCTGCCGCACCGCAGGCGCCGCGACCCGTTCGACGAGCCCGGCATCGACGAGGAGCAGCTCCAGCAGGCGCTCCGCGACGCCGAGCCCGACCCGCCCGACCCCGACGGCGGCCCCGGTTCCGGCAACAGCTCCGGCAACTCCGACGTGGACGGTCCGGCCGAGAACGGTGAACCGGCGGCCAATGGCAGCCCGCCGGGCGGTGGCGGCGACCAGGCCCAGCCCGCCGCCATCCCTGATCCGGCCTTCCGGGCGCGACTCCTGTCCGTCGACGGCATCGGCGAGGGCGCACCCGGGCGCCGGTCTCGCGCCCGGTCCGGGTTCGGCCGCACGCTGCGCGCGACGGAAGGCCACGGCCACGGGCTGCACCTCGTCGGCACGCTCGCCGCGGCGGCGCCCCACCAGCTGGCCCGTGGCCGCACCGGCGCGGGCATCGTGCTGCGACGCGGCGACCTGCGCCGCGCTGTGCGGGAGGGCAAGGAGAGCAACCTCGTCCTGTTCGCGGTCGACGCGTCCGGGTCGATGGCGGCACGCAAACGGATGTCGGCCGTCACCGGCGCGGTGATCTCGCTGCTGCTCGACGCCTACCAGCGGCGCGACAAGGTCGGGCTCGTCACGTTCCGCGGCGACGGCGCGGAACTGGTCCTGCCGCCGACGTCGTCGGTCGAGGCGGCCGTCACCCGGCTCCGCAGGCTGTCCACCGGCGGCCGCACCCCGCTCGCCGACGGGCTGCTCCGCGCGCACCGGACCCTTGCCACAGAACGGTTGCGGGACTCGCGACGCCGTCCCCTGCTCGTCGTCGTCACCGACGGCCGGGCCACCGTGCCACTGCGCGCGGACCCGGTGGCCGACGCCCTGCGTGCCGCCGGGCTGCTCGCCGCGGACGGGGTCGCGAGCGTCGTCGTCGACTGTGAGCGCGGCCCGGTGCGGCTCGGCATCCCCGCGCGGCTCGCCGCCGCGCTCTCCGGCGCGCACGTCCGGCTCGACGAGCTGTCCGCCGACCACGTCACCGGTGTGGTGCGGGCCGCACGGAGCGCGGCCTGATGCCACAGGGGAAACCGGAAGCCGTGCCCGAGGACGGCCTGACCACGCGCCAGCGCCGCAACCGGCCGCTGCTGATCGTCCACACCGGACCGATGAAGGGCAAGTCGACCGCCGCGTTCGGGCTCGCGCTGCGGGCGTGGAACCAGGGCTGGCCGATCGGCGTGTTCCAGTTCGTCAAGGCCGCCAAGTGGAAGGTGGGCGAGGAGACCGCGTTGCTGGCGCTCGGCGAGGTGCACGAACAGACCGGTCGTGGCGGGCCGGTCGAGTGGCACAAGATGGGGGCCGGCTGGTCGTGGTCCCGCAAGCAGGGCACCGAGATCGACCACGCGGAAGCGGCCCGGGAGGGCTGGCGGGAGATCACGCGCCGCCTCGCGGACGAACGCCACACGCTGTACGTGCTCGACGAGTTCACCTACCCGATGAAGTGGGGCTGGGTCGACGTCGGCGAGGTCGTCGAGGCGCTGGCGAACCGGCCCGGGCACCAGCACGTGGTGATCACCGGCCGGGACGCGGCACCCGAACTGGTCGCGGCGGCAGATCTCGTCACCGAGATGACGAAGGTGAAGCACCCCATGGACACCGGCGCGAAGGGCCAGAAGGGCATCGAGTGGTGACCTCGGCGGTCGTCATCGCCGCGCCGTCGTCGGGCAGTGGGAAGACCGTCGTGGCAACGGGGTTGATGGCCGCCCTGCGCAGGGCGGGTCACGGGGTGGCACCGTTCAAGGTCGGCCCGGACTACATCGATCCCGGCTACCACACGCTCGCCGCGGGCAGGCCCGGCCGTAACCTCGATCCCGTGCTGGTCGGCGAACACCTGGTGGGCCCGCTGTTCGCGCACGGGTCCGCCGGTGCGGACCTCGCGGTCGTCGAGGGTGTGATGGGCCTGTTCGACGGGAAGGTCGGCGCCGACGGGTTCGGGTCGACCGCACACGTCGCCGGGTTGCTGGGCGCGCCGGTGGTGCTGGTCGTCGACACGCGGGGTCACAGTTCGAGCATCGCCGCGCTGCTGCACGGTTTCCGCACCTGGCGGCCGGGCGTCCGGCTCGCGGGGGTGATCCTCAACCAGGTCGGCTCGGACCGGCACGAGGCGGTGCTGCGGGACGCGTGCGAGGACGTCGGGCTCGACGTGTACGGGGTGCTGCGCAGGAACGCGGCGGTCGAGGTGCCGTCGCGCCACCTCGGGCTGGTCACCGCGGCGGAGCACGGCCCGGCGGCGGTGCGGGCCGTGGACGCGATGGCCGACCTGGTGTCCGGTGGTGTCGACCTGGCCGCGATCGTCCGCCTGGCACAGTCGGGCCGGGAGTTCCCGTTGTGGGAGCCGGAGATCACGCCGGTGTCCGGCAGTCCGGTGGTGGCGGTGGCGGGCGGGCCCGCGTTCACGTTCGGCTACGCGGAGCACGTCGAGCTGATCGGCGCCGCCGGCGCCGAGGTGGCGGTGGTCGACCCGCTGCGGGACACCGCGCTGCCCGACGGCACGGCGGGAATCGTGCTGCCGGGCGGGTTTCCCGAGCAGTACGCCGCCGAACTGTCCGCCAACACGGCACTCCGGACCGCGGTCGCCGCCGCCGGTGTGCCGGTGCACGCCGAGTGCGCGGGCATGCTGTACCTCACGCGATCCCTCGACGGTCACCCGATGTGCGGGGTGCTGCCCGCGGACGCGACCATGACCACGCGGCTCACCCTGGGCTATCGCGACGTGGTGGCGCCGCACGATTCCGTGCTGCACCCGGCGGGCACCCGGTTGACGGGACACGAGTTCCACCGCACCACCGTCACGCCGGCCCATGGCGACGGACCGGCGTGGCGATGGCGCGGTGGCGCGGACGGGTTCGCGGGTCCGCTGGTCCACGCGTCCTATGTGCACACTCACCCGGCGGCGAGCCCGGCCTCCGTGGCGCGTTTCGTCTCCCGCTGCGCCAACCGATCGAGCAGCGCGGCGAACGCCACCCCGATCGCCACCCACAACACGGCCTGAGTGCCGAGCGACGCGAGCCGGAAGTCCCACAGCGTCTGCGCCGGGAAGTCGGCGGGCACCTCGTCGTAGGCCGGTAGCAGCGCGGCGACGACCGACACCGCGACGACGTACGCGAGCGCCGCCCCGACGCGGCCGAGCCACCCGGACCGGGCACTCGCCCGCACGGCGACCACCGCGAGCACCACGGAGAACGCGACCATCGCGAAGTAGGTCGCGGTCCGGTCGCCGATGGTCTCGGCGTGGCCGACGGCGGGCGGGTTCGGCGGGTAGACGAGGAAGGGCACGAACGCGACCGCGACGAACCCCACGGCGGTCAGGGACAGCGCGGTCGCACGGGGTGCCCGCGTGCCGATCCGCCCGTGGGCGAACGCGAAGGCGAGCGCGAACAACCCGCCGAGCGCGGTGCCGAACGCGCACGTGGCGACGGCGAGCCCGATGGTGCGCTGTACGTCCCTGCTCACTTCGGCCGACCCGTGATCGTGGTCGGGGGCCTCGGTCTCGCCGTGGTCGTGACCGCCCGGCCCCTGCTCCTCGATGGAGATCGCCACCTCGACCGGCGGCTCCCCCACGACGGCGGCGAAGGCGAACGCGAACACCCCACCGACCAGGCCGGCCAGCAGTCCGGCGACGAGCAACGCGCGCATGCCGGTCAGTGGCACGGGAAGCCGAGCAGGTGGCGACCGTCGTGCACGAGTTCGTGCAGGTAGGTCCCGTCGAACATGGAGACGGCACCCTGTTCCGTGCTCACGAAGTACATGACGATGAGGAACAACAGCCCCGCGAACACCGCCCACGGCAGGATCTGCCGGATGGGGATGGCGGGGAGCTCGAACGGGATGGGCGCGTGGGCGGCCTGCGACATGTCGCCTCCTCGGGCTCGTGCGGCCCGGTCAGTGGAGCGTTTCGACGGCGGAGGGTCTGACTCGTGCCTCGGGAGCACATACAGCGGCGCGACCGTGCCGGGCTCTCACCGGCTTCCTCATACCATCAGTTCTCTGGCAACGTATTCAGCCGCGTCGACCCTTGTCAACCTCGCAGGCGAACGGAGGAGAATGACCACACGCCTGGTCCTCGTCTGCCACGGCGCGACGTCCGCGACCCGCAGGGCGGCGTTCCCCGCCGACGAGCCCCTGGAGCACCCGGCCCCGTTTCCCGACCCGCCCCGCGCGGACGTGGTGCTGTGCGCCCCGCACACCCGCTGCCTGGAGACCGCGCAGGCCCTGAACCTCGACCCCACCCCGGACGACGGCCTGCGCGACTGCGACTACGGCAGCTGGCGCGGCCGCACCCTCGACGACGTGACGATGTCCGACCCGGCGGCCGTGCACGCGTGGCTGACCGAGCCCGCCGCCGCCCCGCACGGTGGCGAGTCCACACAGGACCTCCTGGCCCGCGTCGGCACCTGGCTGGACACACTCCCCCGCGACCACCGCCGCATCGTCGCCATCACCACCCCGGCGGTGATCAAGGCGGCCGTGGTGCACGCGATCCTCGCCACCCCGGCGTCGTACTGGCGCATCGACGTACCACCACTGTCCAGAACGGAACTGTCGGGCAGGCCTACGCTGTGGACGGTCCGGACTCTCGCCGCAGCGAGACCGCGGACCCGATGACACGTTGCGGGTCGTCCCACAGCACGACGAGGTCTGCATCCGCTCCAGCGAACGCACAGAACAGGTGTAACGAGATCCGATGGGCTCCGGGGGGAGCATGGAGTCCCCCGCCGACGGCCACTGGTCGACGTCGAGGTTCAGCAGTTCGCCCGGCAGCACGAACTCGATGCGGATGTCCGGCTGGTACCGCGCCCACCTGATCTCCACGTCCTCGATCACCACCGCGACCTGGCGCCGTACCTCGTCCAACGTGCGGTGAAGTCGGGCCCCGCCGTGGGCCGCCACCCTGCGGAGAGGTCGATCTGTGTCCAGTGCCGGAGTTCGTAGCGCTCACCGTCGAGCCCGAGCCGGCGGATCAACAGCACGAGGTAGGCCGGCTCGTTCGGTGCGGGACCCGGCGGCGGCGCCCGGAACTCGCGGCGCATCAGCTGGAGTTCGGTGATCACGTTCAGCCTGCCCGCCTGCAGATCGCACCACCACCGCAGCTCCGTCGCCAGCTCGGGCGGCCCACCCGCCGCGAGGTGCTCGACGAACACGATCGGTCTGGGGAGACCGGTCTCGTCGGCGTTCAACGTCTCCAAGGTGGGAAACACAGCCAGTCGGCATCACGATCCCGCGATGAACCGTGCGACCTCCAGCATGGGGGCAGAGCCGTCGTCGAGTTCACCCAGCACGTCGAGCAACGCGGCCAAGCCGCCCGGGCGGCGGTTCAGCACCTCGACGATGTTGACCAGGTGCTGCTGGATCCGCGGACTCTCCTTGATGGACAGTCCGCCGAGCCGGTCGGACAGCAGGCGGACGACGAAGTTGCGGTCGTGCTGGGTCGCCATGGCAGGAAGCTTCTGCAACGCGCGAACGAGAGGCCACAGGGAGCCACCCGCGCTGCTCGCCGCCGGGCGTGCGACGGCCGCCGCACGACGCGAGTTCTCCTCGATGTCCGCGCGGATCACCCGTCGCGGACCCAGATCCCGGTGTCCGGCCTGCTGTGGTCACCACGGCCGTCGAACACCGCGCAGTTGACGAGGACCAGGTCCCCCACCATGCACCTCCTCGTGGTCTGAGGACCAGTAAACATGGTGCTGCCGCCCGCCACGTCGTGGCGGGCGGCAGGTCCTGCGAGGACGGTCAGCGGCGCGCTAGGCGCCGAACCACCGGGGCAGGTGGGCGAGCAGGTCCTGCTGGTCGTCGCCGGCCCACGCCACGTGCCCGTCCGGCCGCAGCAGCACCGCGGGCACCTCCAGCTCCTCGCTGACGTCGACGACGTGGTCGACGCGGTCCGCCCAGCCCGCGACCGAGAGCCCACCGGTCTGGTCGAGCAACAGCCCGCGGCCACCGTGCATCCGCTCGTAGAGACGGCCCTCCTTCAGCCGCACGTCCCGCAGCCGCCTGCCGAGCAGCTCGTGGCCCTCCCCGAAGTCGTACCGGACCGCGGTCGCGGTGATCTTCTCGGCCATGAACCGGCGCACGTTCTCGAAGTCCATCAGCTCCGACAGCAGCCGGCGCACCGCCTGCGGTCCCGGTTCGAGGGACATCAGCTCCGCCTGTGCCCTGGTGTTGTCGAGCACGTCGGCGGCCACCGGCCGCCGTTCGGTTCCGTAGCTGTCGAGCAGGTCCCCTGGTGCCCAGCCGTTGACGGCGGCGGCCAGCTTCCAGCCCAGGTTGAACGCGTCCTGGAGGCCGAGGTTGAGCCCCTGGCCGCCCAGCGGCGGGTGGACGTGCGCCGCGTCGCCCGCCAGCAGCACCCGGCCGGCGCGGTACCGCTCCGCCAGCCGGGTGGCGTCGCCGAAGCGGGAGAGCCAGCGCGGTGAGTGCGCGCCGAAGTCGGTGCCCGCGGCCGCCACCATCGCCTGCTTCAGCTCGTCCAGTGTCGGCGTGCCGCCACGTTCCCCTGAGACCCCGCCCGCGGGCGCGACGGTGCGGTACACCCCGTCCCCGACCGGCCCGGCGCCGAACCCGAGGTTCGTCTTACGGACCTCGGCCGTCACCGCCGCGATCTCCTCCGCCGGTGCCGTCATCGCCACCTCGCCCAGCAGCCACTCGGTCGTGGCCGGCTCGCCGGGGAAGCCGACGCCGAGCGCCTTGCGCACCGTGCTGCGGCCGCCGTCGCAGCCGACGAGCCAGCGCGCACGCAGGTGCGTGCCGTCGGCCAGCTCGGCGGTCACCCCGTCCTCGTCCTGGCTCAGCCCGGTCAGCGCGCAACCGTGCCGGACCTCGACGCCGACCTCGGCGGCGCGCTCGCGCAGCACGCGCTCGACCACGGTCTGCGGCATGCCGAGGATGTACGCGTGGTTGCTGTCCAGCCGCAGCGGCGCCGGCTTGACGATGCCCGCGAAGGATCCCCCGACCGGGTACTGCGTGCCGAGCGGGAGCAACCGGTCCAGCAGCCCGCGCTGGTCCATCACCTCGATGCTGCGCACGTGCAGGCCGAGCCCGCGGACGACCTTGGTCGGCTCCGCGTCCTTCTCCAGCACGAGCACGTCCACCCCGTGCAGGCGCAGCTCGGTGGCCAGCATCGTCCCGGTCGGGCCGCCGCCGGCGATGATCACGTCTGTCATGTACTCCCCTGTTCGCACGTCACGATCCCCATTTCCCCTGGTAGGGGCATCGGGCCGGGGAATTGTCGTGCATGACCCGGGGCTTGCCGCAAGCCCCGGGGTGCGCTATAAGTTGGAAGTGGCAGGGAGTGGTCGTCGTCCCTGCCTTTGTTGTGCGCACAGTTGTCCCCCGGTCCTCAGCCCTTCAGCCAGACCGCGGCGCACTCCTCGATCCAGGACGCCAGGTCCGGCACGCCGTCGGTCGTCACCACGACTCGTTCCCGATGACGGAGATGTCGGCCGGGTCGGCGAACCACGGTGTGTGCCGGACGAAGTGCTCCCAGTCGCGCATGCCGCGATCCTGCCAGCGCCGCCCCTCGCTCAGGCGTTGGTGCCGCCGTCGACGGTGATGCTCGTGCCGTTGACGAAGCGCCCGCCGGGGCCCGCGAGGAACGCGACCGTGTTCGCGATGTCGGCGGCTTCGCCGTAGTGGCCCAGCGGGAGCAGCCCGCGCTGGTGGTCCGCGCCCTCCCCGTCGGCCGGGTTCATGTCCGTGTCGGTGGACCCGGGGTGCACGACGTTCGCGGTGATGCCGCGGGGGCCGAGGTCGCGGGCGAGGCCCTTGGTGAAGCCGTTCAGCGCGGACTTGCTCATCGCGTACAGCGCGACCCCGGGGAACGGCACGTGCTCGGCGAGGTTGCTGCCGATGGACACGATCCGGCCGCCCTCGGTCATGTGCCGGACGGCCGCCTGGCTCGCGACGAAGACCGCGCGGGTGTGGATCGCGAGCGTGCGGTCGACCTCCTCGAGCGTGACGTCGTCGATCAGGCCGTACGGGAAGACGCCCGCGTTGTTGACCAGGATGTCGAACCGGCCGAACTCGGCCGCGGTCCGCTCGACGGACCGCACCACCGCGTCGGCGTCGGTGTTGTCGGCCCCGATCGCCAGTGCGCGGCCGCCGTGGTCGGCGATCTTCTCGACCACCTCGTCCGCGTGGTCCTTCGCGGTGACGTAGGTGATCGCCACGTCGGCCCCCAGCTCCGCGAGCCGCAGGGCGACGGCCGCCCCGATCCCCCGGCTGCCACCGGTCACGAGCGCGGCCCTGCCTGCCAGTTCTGGCATCGTTCCTCATTTCTGTGCTGATTGATACATAAATACCGTGCCCGGCGTACGCTACGGGTGTCAAGGTTTTTTGTGTCACTCGATACAGAAATGGATGGCTCGTGATGGCCGGCCGGGGCAGACCACGCACCTTCGACCGCGCGGCGGCGCTGCGCGACGCCATGACGGTGTTCTGGGAGCACGGCTACGAGGGCGCGGCGATGGCCGACCTCACCGGGGCCATGGGCATCAACTCCCCCAGCCTCTACGCCGCGTTCGGCTCGAAGGAGGAGCTGTTCCGCGAGGCGGTCGCCCTCTACGAGCAGACCGAGGGCGCCGCGGCCATGGCGGCACTGGCCACCGGCCCCACCGCCAGGGCCGCGATCGCGGGCGCCCTGCACGCGAACGCCGTCGCCTACACCGAACCGGACAACCCGCGTGGCTGCATGATCGTCCTGGCGGCCACGACGTACACCGAACGCAGCGAGCAGGTCCGCGACCACCTGGCCGGGCTCCGCAGGGGCATGGAACGCCTCTTCCAGGACCGGGTCGACCGCGGCATCGCCGACGGCGACGTGCCCGCGGGGGTCGACGCGGCTGGGGTCGCCGCCTTCTACAACGCGGTCATGGAGGGCATGTCGGTGCAGGCCCGCGACGGCGCGAGCCGGGCCGCGCTGATCGCGGTCGCGAAGCGCGCCGACGCCGCGTGGGACGTGGTCACGGCCGCGGGGTGAGGTTCACCGTCCACGCGGGGCCGTCCCCGGCCGGGCGCGCGGGCCACCTTCGGCAGGGGTTGAGCCCCACCAGCGGAC
The DNA here is from genome assembly GCF_014203735.1 of Actinophytocola algeriensis. GTDB lineage: Bacteria > Actinomycetota > Actinomycetes > Mycobacteriales > Pseudonocardiaceae > Actinophytocola > Actinophytocola algeriensis. Next base: position 415,141 of record NZ_JACHJQ010000008.1, read on the forward strand.
CGCCGCGGCCGCGGCGGCCGGGGCCTGCGCGAGACCGGCTCGCGCGGCCGGGGTGCGGACGGCCGGGTCGAGCGGGTCACCGGCGAAGATCGCGGCGGCCCGCTCGTCCGGCACGACCACCTCGACGTGCGCGCCGCGCGCGGTCAGCATGGCGACCTGCGGCCCGGTCGACGGGTCCGCGACCGGCGCCACGACCAGGACCCGGTCGTACCCGGCGGCCAGGTCGACGTTGTTGAGCGACCGGACCCCGCCGTCGACGTACCGGCCGCCGCCGATCGTGACCGGTGGCCACACGCCCGGCACCGCGCAGCTGGCGGCGACGGCGTCGACCAGGCCCACCCCGGACGCCCGGTCGAACACGACCGGCTCGCCGGTGATCGCGTCGACGGCGACCACGGCGAGCGGCCGCACGGGCCAGTCGTGCACGGGCAGCCGGGCGGCGATCACGGCCAGCCGTTCCGGTTCGGGCACGGTGTCGGCGGCGAGCGCGAGCCTGCCCTGCTGCCGCCGCAGCTCGGCCGGGTCGGCGGGCTCCTCGGTCGCGGCGGTCAGCTCCTCCCACAGCGCCAGGTGGGACGAGCCGGAGGGCGCGATCTCCCGGTTCTGCCGCGCCGGGTCGACCTGCCTGGCGAGCATGTCGGACACGGGCACGCCGGTCGCGAGCTGTGTCGCGACGACCGACCCGGCCGACGTGCCGAGCACGAAGTCCGCACCCGCCACGTCGACCCCGGCGTCCGCGAACCCGGCGAGCAGACCCGCCTCCCATGCGATGCCTGCGAGCCCGCCACCACCGAGGACCAGCGCACGTGTCGTCATGCCGCGATGATGGCACGCGGCCGGTCAGTCGGCGTGTGCCCAGGCCTTCGTCAGCCTCACCCTGGTGCCGGTCTGCAGCAGCGAACCCGAGTACACCCGGCTCGCCAGCAGGACGATCAGCACGACCGACGCGGCGAGCAAACCCAGTGCCGCCAACGGTTCCCACACCTGCGCCTCGTTCGCGAACAACCGGACGGGCATCGCGATCGCCGCCGAGAAGGGCACATAGGACAGCACGGTCATCACGGTCGCGTTGTCGGAGAAGAACATCACCGCGAAGTACGGGCCCATCACCAGCATCATCACCACGCCGGTCGTGGACCCGAGGTCCTCCTGCCTGCTCACGAGCGAACCCGTGACCGCCCACATCGCGGCCAGCAACACGAAACCCAGGCACAGGAACGGCACGAACCACCCCAGCGCGGGCGCCATGACTTTCAGCAGCTCGGCCTGGCCGCCGATGCCGAGCGCGATCGGCGTGGCCACCGCGACCACCACCACCTGGCCGAGTGTCAGCAGCGCGTGCCCGACGATCTTGCCTGCGAGCAGTGCCCGCACGGGGATCGTCGCGACGAGGATCTCCACGATCCTCGTCTGCTTCTCGGTGACCGTGCTCTGCGCGATCGCGATGCCGCCGACGCCGAACATGAGGAACAGCACGGCGAACACCATGATCACGACCTGCCGCTCCCCCTGCCCGACCGCCGCGGGGTCGAGCAGGTCCACTGGCGGCGCGACGGACAGCTGCGCGACGATGTCGTCGGGTGCGTTGTCGAGAGCCACCACCCGCACGCCGCCCGGCGAGTCGCCGGAGTCGTCCGGCACGATCGCCGCGTCGACCTCCTCGGACCGGACGAGCTCCTCGGCGGCCGCGACGTCGGCGACCTCGCGGACCTCGAGGTCGGCGCCCGCCAGCACCCGCGACACCTCCGGACCGACGGCGGCGACCTTGTCGGGGCCGTTGCCGAACACCGTGGGCAGGATCGAGAACGCGAAGATCCCGGCCACGATGACCCCCAGGCCGATCCAGAACCCCTTGGTGCCGAGGGTCGCCTTGATCTCCCGCTCGGCGACCAGCCGCGTCGCCGACGAGAACGAGCTGCTCGCCATCAGATGACCTCCTTGAAGATCTCGTCGAGGGACGGCACGACCGGGGCGAAGCTGCGGACCTCGCCCCGCCGCAGCGCCGCGGCCAGCACCTGCTGGTCGACGCGGCCGCCGTTCGTGTCGGTCAGGTCGAACACCACGCGGGGTCCGTCGAGGTCGACGATCCGCACGCCGGGGTGGTCCCGCAGCCAGCCGGCGTCGGCGCCGACGACCAGCTGGAACCGCGCCGACCCGTACTGCGCGCGCAGCTCGTCCCGCGCTCCCGCGGCGGCGATCGTGCCGCCGGAGAGGATCACCACGTCGTCGCAGAGGCGTTCGACGACCGCGAGCTGATGGCTCGAGAACAGCACCGGCACCCCGGCGGCGGCCCGCTCACGCAGCACCGCCAGCACGGTCTCGACGGCGATCGGGTCCAAGCCGGAGAAGGGTTCGTCCAGGATCAGCGCGTCCGGCTCGTGCACCAGCGCGGCGGCCACCTGCACGCGCTGCTGGTTGCCGAGCGAGAGCGCCTCCAGCTTGTCGTCCGCGCGTGCGGTCAGCTCCAGCTGCTCCAGCAGGCGGCTCGTGTTCGTGTTCGCCTGCTCCTCGGTCAGCCCGTGCAGCCGGGCGAGCCAGACGATCTGCTCGGCCACCTTCATCTTCGGGTACAGCCCGCGTTCCTCCGGCATGTAGCCGAACCGCTGCCGCACCGGCTGCGTCACCGGCGCCCCGTTCCACGTCACCGACCCGCCCTGCGGCGCGAGCACCCCGAGGATGATCCGCATCGTCGTGGTCTTGCCGGACCCGTTCGCGCCGAGGAACCCGGTCATCCGACCGGGACGAACGTCGAACGACACCCGGTCGAGCACGCGGTGGTCGCCGAAGCTCCGGCTGATGGTCGTCACCTTCAACATGCCACAACGCTAGGGAACCGACCCCCTGCCGCGCGTCCGGCGCACGACCGACCGCCGGGTCCCCCGCGCGGACTACGCGAAGGGCTCGGCCCCGCCCGGCGCGACGATGCCGCGTTCGTACGCGAAGACGACGGCGTGCGTGCGGTCCCGCAGACCGAGCTTGGCCAGCACCCGCGACACGTGCGTCTTCACGGTCGCCTCCCCCAGGTACAGCTCGGCGGCGATCTCGGCGTTGCTCGCGCCCCGGGCGAGCTGGACCAGCACCTCGAACTCGCGGTCGGTCAGCTCCGGTGGCCGGTGCGCCCGGACGGGCGGGGCGGCCGTCGAGAACCGTGCGATGACGCGGCGCGTGACCTCGGGCGACAACAGCCCGTCGCCGCGTGCGACGACGCGGACCGCGTCGACCAGGTCCTCCGGTGAGGCGTTCTTGAGCAGGAACCCGCTCGCCCCGGCCCGCAGCGCCTCGAACAGGTAGTCCTCGCTGTCGAACGTGGTGAGGATGACGACTTTGGTGTCCACGGTGGCGAGGATGCGGCGAGTGGCCTCCAGGCCGTCGACGCCCGGCATCTGCACGTCCATCAGCACCACGTCCGGGTGCAGCCGGGTGGCCAGCTCCACCGCGGCGAGCCCGTCGCCCGCCTCGCCCGCGACCTCGAGGTCGTCCTCCATCCCGAGGATGACCCGGAACCCCGCGCGGACGAGGTCCTGGTCGTCGGCGAGCAGCACCCGCAAGGTCACGTCACACCGTCCTCTGTGGCCGGTCGCGCGCCCACCGGCAGGCTCGCGCGGACCCGGTAGCCGACGTCCCTGCGCGGTCCGGCCTCCAGCTCACCTCCGTGGACCGCGACCCGCTCCCGCATGCCCGCGAGCCCGAAACCGTTGCCGTCGGGCCGGTTCGCCGCACCTCGGCCGTCGTCGGTGACCTCGACCTCCAGTGTGCTGTCGAGGTAGCGGACGCGGACCTCGGCGGTGCGCGCACCCGCGTGCTTGACCACGTTGGTCAGCGCCTCCTGCACGACCCGGTAGGCCGACACCGCCACCCCTTCCGGCACCGGCCTCGGCTCGCCGTACACGCCGTGCCGGACCTCGAGACCCGCCGACCGGGCCGAGGACACCAGCTCAGGCAGCCGGTCCAGTCCTGGCGAGGTCGTGTCCTCCTGCTCGCTGTCCTCGGCACGCAGCACCCCGAGCAGGCCGCGCAGCTCGCCGATGGCGGTCCTGGCGGTCTGCTCGACCGTCCGCAGCGCGGTGCGGGCGAGGCCGGCGTCCTTGTCGAGGGCCCGTCGCGCCGCACCGGCCTGCACACCCATCACCGACACGTGGTGGGCGACCACGTCGTGCAGGTCGCGGGCGATCCGCACGCGTTCGGCGATGATCGCGCCGCGGGTGTTCTGCTCCTGCGACGCGCGCAGCTCTTCGGCCCGCCATTCGAGCTCGGCCCGCCTGCGCGCGGAGAGCCACGCGAGGTTGCCGAACCAGTACGCGGCGGCGAAGAACATCACGTTGAACACGAAGCCGTACAGGATCGACGCGAACATCGGGTCGAGCGGCCCCGCCGCATCGGTGAACTCCGTCGAGTCCGGCCACGGCAGCGACAGGATCATGGAGACCACCATCCAGCCGAACATCACGACGATCACGCCGATGCGCGACCAGCTCGCGATCGTCCGGTTCCGCTCCCACGCGCCCTCGGTGTAGATCGCGAGGAACAGCACGATCGACGGGATGAGGTTGTCGCCGATCTGCCGGACCTGCGCGGCGATGAACAACACGGAGACCACGACCAGCACGGCGAACGGGTACCGGCGCCGCCAGACGAGCGGCACCGGCAGCGCCACGCTCCAGATCAGCTGCTCGGAGAGTCCGGGGGCGGCGCCGAAGATGAACGCGCCCATGCTGTTGATGAGCACGGTCATGCCCAGCGCGCCGACCAGCACCGCGGCCGCGATCCCGATGTCGAGCCGCTGCTGGGCCGGTGTGGGCCCGGGCCGCCGCCACCTGTGCCAGTCCGGTTCCTCCCGCCCCATGCGGGCCAAGGTAGCGCACTCCTCGGGCGGCCACGCAGGTCGCGGTCGCGGGTTGGTGCCCGACCAGCTCGCCAGGAAGCCGAAGGTGGCCGACGCGCCCGGTGCCGGCGCACCGTGCCAGCCGGCGTTCCGCGCGGTCACCGCCGCACCGCTCTGCGTGACGGTCGCTTCCACGCCTGGCCGCCCCACTGGTCCACCACCGTGCATCAGCACTGTCGGTCACCGCCACCTGTTCGGCCCAGCCCCCGATGATCAGGACCGCGTGCGCCCGTTGACAAAACACCGGAACTACCGGAGCCTGGGAGCGCTCCCAGAGACCGCTGTCGACGAGGACGAACCATGAGACGATTCCGCTCTGCCGCGTTGTCGGTGTTCGTTCTCGCCGCCGTGCCGATGGCGGGTCCGCCCGTCGCCGCGGCGGACGCCGACGTGACGGTGGTGGTGAACGCCGGGGCCGGCCTGGAGAAGGTCGACGAGCTGGCCATCGGGGTGAACCACGCGATCTGGGACGCGCAGCTCGGCACCCCGGAGGTCGCGGACCTGATGCGGGACGCTGGCGTGGGGGCCATGCGGTACCCGGGTGGTTCCTACTCCGACATCTACCACTGGCGCGACCACACGGCGCCGGGTGGGTACGTCGCACCGAACACCGACTTCGACCACTTCATGGCGGGCGTGCGGCGCACGGGTGCGAAGGCGATCGTGACGGCGAACTACGGCACCGGCACGCCGCAGGAGGCGGCGGACTGGGTGCGGTACGCGAACGTCGAGAAGGGGTACGGCGTCCGGTACTGGGAGATCGGCAACGAGCTGTACGGCAACGGGCACTACGGCGCGGCGTGGGAGGCCGACGACCACCCCGACAAGAGCCCGGCGCAGTACGCGGCGCTGGTGCGCGACTACGCGCGGGCGATGAAGGCGGTCGACCCGACGATCAAGGTGGGCGCGGTGCTCACCACGCCGGGCGAGTGGCCGGACGGCATCACCGCCGAGGGTGACGCGGGGCCGTGGAACCAGGTCGTGCTGTCGATCGCGGGCCCGGAGATCGACTACGGCATCGTGCACTGGTACCCGACGGGCGAGTCCGGTCCCGAGGTGCTGCCGAAGACCGACCGGATTGCCGACCAGGTCCGGCTGGTGCGCGAGCAGGCGCGCAGGTTCGCGGGCAGGGACATCGGCATCGCGATGACGGAGCTGAACACCCCGTACGGCCGCAACACCCAGCCGGGTGCCCTGTTCGCGGCCGACGCGTACGCGACCCTGATGGCGAACGGCGTGTTCACGGTGGACTGGTGGAACGTCCACAATGGAGTCGAGCGCGCGTCCACGATCGCGGGCCAACCCGACTTCCACGACTTCGGCCTGCTCTCCAGCGGCGGCTGCACCGCGGACGGCACCGTGTGCCAGCCCGCGATGAACACCCCGTTCGCGCCGTACCACGCGTTGTCGATGCTGTCCCGCTTCGCACGGCCCGGTGACCAGCTGGTCGGCGCGAGCACGTCGGACCCGCAGGTGGTGGCCCACGCGGCCCGCCGCACCGACGGCGGCCTCGCGGTGCTGCTGCTCAACCGCGGTGAGGACACGGAGAAGACGGTCGAGCTGGACTACGCGGGTTACTCCCCCGCGGCGGCGGCCCAGGTGCTGACGTACGGCAACGGCGCGACCGCCATCACGACGACCCAGGGGGCGGCGGACGCGGTGACCCTCCCGCCGTACTCCCTGACGACGCTGCTGCTGCGCCCGTCCGCACCGTCGACACTGCCAACGACCCCGGGCCGTCCGGTGGCCACGGCGGTGACCGACCGCTCGGCGACCCTGACGTGGCCCGCGACGACCCCGGGCGTGAAGTACGAGGTACACCGCCAGTTCGGCACGACCAGCGAGGCGTGGGGCGAGACCACGGGCACGACGTTCACCGCCCGCAACCTGACACCCAGCACGCGCTACACGGTCAACGTGGTGGCGAGGGACGGCGCGGGCCGCGTGTCGTGGGCCTCTCCCCCGCTGACGTTCCAGACCACGAGCCCGGCGACGTCCACGTGCCAGGTCAGGTATGCCGAGACCACCAACTGGGGCAACGGTTTCGTGGCGGACGTGGCCATCACGAACACGGGCACGCGGCCGATCGACTCGTGGACGCTCACGTTCACCTGGCCCACCACGTGGCAACACGCGGACAGCGGCTGGAACGCGACCTGGTCACAGTCGGGCACCACGGTCACGGCGACGAACGTGGACGGCAACCGCCTCCTGGCCCCCGGCGCGTCGACGACGGCGGGTTTCGTCGGCTCCTACCAGGGCCCGGACGTGCAGCCGACATCGTTCACCCTCAACGGGATCCGCTGCTCCACCACTTAGTGCCGTGTCCACCGACGTTTGCCGGGGCCTACAGCGGTCCGGCCAAGACGACGTGACGCCGTACCGGGATGGGGCTGGTATGCCGTGAAAGCGCCTTTCACGGCACAACGTGGCGCGCACGCTGTGGCCGGAGGCCACGACGACGCGCGCCAACGCCAACCTCCGGTCCTCGCTGTGGCGCGCGCTGCGCACGGAACCGGGCATCATCAACGCGTCGACGCAGGAAATGGCCCTGGCGACGGACATCCACGTCGACATCCACCACGCGATCACCTGCGCGCACCGGCTGCTGGACAAGTTTTCGGCGTGCGAGGACATCCTGACCCGTCAGACGCGGGAACACCTGTCCGCGGACCTTCTGCCGGAATGGTCCGAAAACGAGTGGGTGCTGCTGGAACAGGAGCAGTACCACCAGCTCCGGCTGTACGCCCTGGAGGCGATGGCCCGCAGGCTCACCGTGGTCGGCCGCCACGGCGAGGCCGTCGCGGCGGGCCTGGCGGCCGTGCAGGCCGAGCCGTTGCGGGAAAGCGCGCACCGCGTGTTGATCGACGCCCACCTGGCGGCGGGCAACCGCGCGGAGGCCCAGCACCAGTTCGACCAGTGCCGCCGCGTCCTGCTGGACGAACTTGGCCTGGAACCCCCGGACACACTGCGGGATCTGCTGACGCAGACGATCACCCGGTGACCCGCCCGGGAACGAGGCCTCGTCGTTCGGCGAGAACGCCTGCCTGGAAACGGGTTCTGGCGCCCAGTGACGCGGACAGTTCGCTGGTGCGGCGGTGCACGGTGCGCAGGCTGATGCCGAGCTGGCGGGCGATGGCCTCGTCCTTCAACCCCGCGGACAGCAACGACAGCAGCCGGTCGTCCTGGCCGTCACCCGTCGGTGGCAGCACGGGTTCGGCCACCTGCCACAGCAGGTCGAACAGCTTCACGAGGGCGTCGAGCAGTGTGGGTGCGTAGACCACGAGGGCGCTGTCGATCATGCCGCTGGTCTGGCCGGTGAACGGGAGGATCGCCGTGGTGTGGTCGGCGATCGCGAGTTTGAGCGGCACGTCCGCGTAGAGCCGCGCCTCCTCACCGCTCACCATCGCCTCGTGCAGCAGCGCGAGTGCGCCCGGCACCTCGAGTGCCTCCGGTGCGTAGATGCCGCGCACCCGCACCCCGCGCGACAACAAGGTGTGCTCGGCCGAGTTGGGCTGTTGCGGGTCCTGCGCGTACGGCGGCCGGTCGAGCACCCGCAGCTCCGCGGTGGCGGCCTGCTGCAGCTGGAGGAACTGCGCCGCGACCGCCTCCTTGCCGAACACGATGCGCAGCTGGTCCTCCGGCCGGTGCTCGGCGGGCAGCTCCGACGCGAGTGCCGCCGCGGCGCGGCGGATGGCGGCGACCTCGGTTTCGCGGCGGGCCACGAGCAGGTCGACGGCGGTGTCCGGCGGGGTGGCGACGAGGCGGGCGGGCCGGCCGGGGAGCCTGCTGACCAGACCGAGTGACTCCAGGGTGCTCGTCGCGGCGCGGATCGAGCGGGGGCCGCGGCCCGCGGTGGCCGCCAGCTCGGTGACGGTCTGCCTGGGGTTACGCAGGAGAACGCGGTAGACGCTCTCCGCGTCCGGGGGCACGCCAAGTGGTGCTGGGTGACGGCACGGTCCGCGACTCCTACGACGCCGGCGCCTCGTTCCACACGACGGGTCAGCCTCCCGCGGCCGACCTGTGGGTGTACAGCGCGGCGATCGACCCCGCGAACCTGAACCACATCGCGGTCGGCACGATGGGTGAGGGCGTCTACACGACCTGGCTCGGTGGCCGGCTGTGGACGCGGGCGACGCTCGGCAAACCGGGTGAGCGGGTGAACGCGTTCTCGGTCGCGGTGTCGCCGGCGAACCCGTTCGTGGTGTGGGCGCAGGGCATCAACCAGGCGGAGAACGACGCGCACGTGCCGTCGGAGGGCAGGCACATCTACCGGTCAACGGACGGCGGCCGCACGTTCGACGTCGCGGTCGACCACGTGCCGGGCGAGGTCACGCTGGTCAACGGTGCGCTGCTGGCGCCGCACCCGGCCGACGCCGGTGTCCTGTACTTCGTGTTCGGCACGTCGTTCGCGAACTACGGCACGGACCTGTTCCGGTTCGACGCGCGCCGCGACTCGCTGTCGGTCCAGCACAACGGCCACGACGGCATCGAGTCGATCTCGTTCAACCCGCGGGACCCGGCGGTGATGTATCTGGGCTTCGCGGCGGAGTGAGCCCGACCGTCGCGTCGACGGGCACCCATGCCGGGTGCTTGCCCGCGCGGTCGTCGCCGGAGGAGCGGCCGCGGATCCGGCGGTTCAGCCACGGGAGCACGTGCTCGCGGTAGTAGCGGGCCTCGGCGAGCACGCCGCGGCGGCCGTTCGGCGATGGCGCCACGGCGTGTGCGGTGACCGGGTACCCGAGGGCGGCGAGCACCCGGGACGCGACGCGGCGGTGGCCGTCACCGCCCAGGTGCAGGCGGTCCGCGGACCAGTAGCCGGGTCCGCGGATCTCCTGGTCGTTGAACATGTCGACGAACACCAGGTCGTGGCGGGCGGCCAGCTCGGCGACGGCCACGGTCAGCTCGGTGCCTCGGCGGTGGATCATGTGGCCGAACGGCAGCCGGGCGGACGGGTCGGCGCCGCTGAGCAGGACCAGCCGCACACCGGCGTCGGCGCAGCGCTGGACGACGCGCTCGGTGAGCCGCACGAGCCGGTCCAGGTCGATACCGGCGCGCATCATGTCGTTGCCGCCGCCGTTGAACGAGAGCAGCGTCGGCGGCGGCGTCATGGCGAGCGCCGTGTCCAGCTGGGTGGTGGCGATGGGTTCGATCAGCCTGCCGCGGACGGCGAGGTTGGCGTAGTGCACGGTCTCGCCGGTCGCACTCGCGAGCCCGGACGCCACCAGGTCGGCCCAGCCCCGTGAACTACCGTCGGGCAGGTCGTCGCCGACGCCCTCGGTGAAGCTGTCCCCGATCGCCACGTACCGCATGCCCGCGTCACTCACCGACCACGACCCCGGCCTGGACGACGGTCCGGCGCGGCCCCCACAGCACGGCGGGCTCGGTGAACGGGTCGCCGTCGACGATCACCAGGTCGGCGACGGCGCCGACCTGGACGCGGCCGAGGTCGGGCCTGCCGATGAGGTCGGCGTTGACGGACGTGGCCGAGCGCAGCGCGTTCAGCACCCCGTCGATCTCGGACTGCAGGCGCAGGCCGTTGAGCTGCTCGTCGTCGAGGTCGCCCATCAGGTCGGTGCCGAAGCCGATCGCGACTCCGGCGGCGCGGGCCAGCTCGATGGCGTTGGCGCCCGCGTGGAGCACCTCGAGGTTCTTCTCCTGGCTGACGGGGGCGAGCCCGTTGTCCGCGCCGCGCCGGGAGATCGCGTCGTAGGTGGCGAGGGTGGGCACGAGGAAGGCGCCGCGGGAGGCCATGAGGGCGGCGGTCTCGGCGTCCATGAGGTTGCCGTGCTCGATCGAGCGGACGCCGTTCTCGACGGAGTGCCGGATCGCCTCGGCCGAGTAGGCGTGGGCGGCGACGTAGCTGCCGCGCCTGGCCGCCTCGTCGGTGACGGCGCGGATCTCCTCGGCCGAGTACTGGGGGATCCGGATCGGGTCGGCGAGCGACATCACCCCGCCGGAGGTCATCATCTTGATCGCGTGGGCACCGCGCCGGAACCGGTCGCGGGCGGCGGCCCGCACGGCGTCGACACCGTCGACGACCTCGACCATGTGGACGTGGCAGCCGCACACGTCACTGTCGACTCCGCGTGCGTCCCCGTGTCCGCCGGTCTGGCTGAGGGCGGCGCCGGTGTAGAGGTAGCGGGGTGCGGGGATCGTGCCCTCGGCGATGGCCCGCGCGATGCCGGGGTCTCCACCGGCGACGTCGCGGACGGTGGTGAACCCGCGCGCCAACGCGGCCTTCAGCCGCCGGGCCCCGGTGAGCGCGAGGTAGCTGAGCGGGGCGCCCTCGATGGAGAGCAGGTCGAGCGAGACGCCGTAGGCGTGGCAGTGCGCGTCGATCAGTCCGGGTAGGACGGTCCCGCCACGGGCGTCGAGCACCCGGTCGGCCGCGCCGGACCCGCCGATGGCCGAGATGCGGCCGTCTTCGACGAGCACCGGCCCGTCGACCAGCTCGGCCGACTCCCCGTCGAACACCGCCGCGTTGATGATGGCGAGACTCACGCGCTGCTCCCTCTCCTCCGTGACCTTGAGCACCGTACCCAGGCGAAACCGGAACCGGTCGGGTGGCTCGATCGTTCCCCCCAAAACGGACACGTGTGGAAATGGGGCACAGTGGAGCTTGTCTACCCGCCGGTGATCGCCGCCTGCAAGACCATGTTCCGGGTCCTGGACCTGAAGCTGGACGTGCGTGGCGCAGAGCACATCCCGGCGTCCGGCGGGGCCGTGCTCGCCTGCACGCACGTCAGCTACCTGGACTTCATCTTCTGTGGCCTGGCCGGCCTGCCCTCGGGCCGCAAGACCAGGTTCATGGCGAAGGAGCAGATCTTCCGCAACCGGATCGCGGGCCCGCTGATGCGTGGCATGCGCCACATCTCGGTGGACCGGGCGGCGGGCCAGGCCTCGTACCAGGAGGCGGTCGCGAAGCTCAGGGCGGGCGAGGTCGTCGGTGTCTTCCCGGAGGCGACGATCAGCAGGTCGTTCACGGTGAAGCCGATCAAGACGGGCGCGGTCCGCATGGCCGAGGAGGCAGGCGTCCCGGTCATCCCGATGACGGTGTGGGGCAGCCAGCGCCTGTGGACCAAGGGCAGGCCGAAGAACCTCACGCAGCGGCACGTCCCCGTCCTGATCCGGGCGGGCGACCCGTTCCACCCGGGCAAGGACGACGACCTGGAGGCACTGACAGCCGACCTCCGCGAGCGGATGAGCGCCCTGCTGGACCAGGCACAGGCCGACTACCCGGAGAAGCCGGCCACGAAGGAGTTCTGGCTCCCGGCGCACCTGGGCGGCAGCGCCCCGACGCCGGAAGAAGCAGCGGCCCTCGACGAGCGCCCCAGGGGCAGCAAGCCCACGACGTAGGGGATCGACCCGCGGGCCATCCGGGGCCCTGTCCGTCCGGCGCGGGCAGGGGCCCTCGGCTCACTCTGCCCAGATGCCCCGCACATGCCGGATGTGGCGATCCATCAACCGTTCCGCCCCGTCGACGTCACCAGCCTCGATGAGGTCCAGCAGCGCCGCGTGTTCACGGGCGGAAGGCACCAGCTCCCCCTGGTCGGCCAGCTTCCGCAGCCCGTAGATCCGCGACCGGGACCGCAGCGACCGCACCGTCTCCACCAGGTGGGAGTTGCCGCCCACGGCGAGCAACCGAAGGTGGAACTCCATGTCGGCGGCGACGTGAGTGATGAGGTCCCCCGCCGCGGCGGCCTCCTCGATGGTCGCGGCGAGGGGACGCAACGACTCGAGCACCGACGGGGCGACCCCGGCAGCGGTGATCCGGGCAACGGTGGGCACCTCGATCAACGCCCGCAGCTCACTCAGCTCGTCGAGGTCCTTCGACGAGACCGAGGTGACCCGGAACCCCTTGTTCCGCACCGAATCCACGAGTCCCTCACTCGCCAGGTCCAGCATCGCCTCCCGGACCGGGGTGGCGGACACCCCGAACTGGGCGGCCAGGCTGGGCGCCGAGTACACCACCCCGGGCCGCAACTCGCCGGAGATCACCGCGGCCCGCAGGGTCTGCGTGATCTCCTCCCGCAGGTTCCGCCGAACACCCAGCGCGGCAAAGGAATCAGTCACAACTGGAACCCCTGGGGAAATGGGTCGTCGGGATCGAGGAAGTACTGCGCGGTACCGGTGATCCACGCCCGTCCGGTGATCTCGGGCACCACGGCGGGCACGTCGCCGACCGACGTCGAAGCGACGAGCCGCCCGGTGAAACGCGTGCCGATGAACGACTCGTTGCGGAACTCGGTGTCCAGTGGCAGCTCACCACGAGCGTGCAGCTGCGCCATCCGGGCGCTGGTCCCGGTCCCGCAGGGTGACCGGTCGAACCACCCGGGATGAATGGCCATGGCGTGCCGGGAATGCCGGGCGTCGGAGCCGGGCGCGGCGAGGTAGACGTGGTGGCACCCGGCGATCGAAGGGTCCACCGGGTGCACGGGTCGATCAGAGGAGTTGATGGCGTCCATGATGGACAGTCCGGCGGCGAGCAACCGTGGCCCCTCCTCCCGGGAGAACGGCAGCCCGAGCTGCTCCACCCCGAGGATGGCGTAGAAGTTCCCGCCGAACGCCATGTCGTAGCGCACCGGGCCGAACCCGGGCACGGGGACCTCACGGTCCAGCCCCACCGAGAACGACGGCACGTTGCGGATGGTCACCGACCGCGCGACCCCGTCGGACACCGCCACGTCGGCCACGACCAACCCGGCCGGGGTGTCGAGCCGGACGGTGGTGACCGGCTCGGCAACGGGCACCATCCCGGTCTCCACCAGCACGGTCGCGACTCCGATGGTGCCGTGCCCGCACATCGGCAGGCACCCGGACACCTCGATGAACACCACGCCCCAGTCGGCGTCCTCGCGGGCGGGCGGCTGCAGGATCGCGCCGCTCATCGCGGAGTGTCCACGCGGCTCGTACATCAGCAACTGCCGGACGTGGTCGAGGTGCGCCATGAAGTACTCGCGCCGCGCGGACATCGTGTCCCCGGGAATCACCCCGACCCCACCGGTGATCACCCGGGTCGGCATCCCCTCGGTGTGCGAGTCGACCGCGTGGAAGACACGTTTCGCACGCATCAGGACAGTCCCTCGGCCAGTGCGCGCTCCGTCGCCTGCCGCACCGCCGCCTCGTGTTCGGGGGTCAACGGCACCCTCGGCTGGCGGCACGGGCCTCCGTAGCGCCCCACGATGTCCATGCTCAGCTTGATCGCCTGCACGAACTCGACCCGGGAATCCCATCGCAGCAACGGGTGCAGCACCCGGTAGAGCGGCAGCGCGGTGGCGAGGTCGCTCTCGGCGGCCGCCTGCCAGAACTCGACGGTGGACTTCGGCAGCGAGTTGGGGAACCCGGCGATCCACCCCGGCGACCCCGCGACGGCCAGTTCGAGGGCGACATCGTCCGCGCCGCACAGCACGTCAAGTCCGGGTGCCAGCTCAGCGATCCGGTAGGGCCGCCGCACGTCCCCGGTGAACTCCTTGACCCCGACGATCAACCCTTCCTGGTACAGCTCCGCGAGCAACTCGGGCACGAGGTCGATCTTGGTGTCGATCGGGTTGTTGTACGCGACGACGGGCACGCCGGCCTTGGCGACCTCGCGGTAGTGCGCGAGCACGGCGCGCTCGTCGCCACGGTAGGCGTTGGGCGGCAACGACATCACCGCGGGACACCCGGCTTCGGCCGCCTGCTCGGCCCACCGCCGCGACTCGGCCGAACCGTACGCGCCGGTGCCGGGCATCACCGTGAACCCGTCGGGTGCGGCCTCGACCGCCGTGCGCACCACCCTGGCACGCTCCTCGACGGTCAGCGTCGGGTACTCCCCCAGCGACCCGTTGGGCGTGACACCGTGGCACCCGTTGGCGGCCAGCCACGCCACGTGCTCGGCGAAACGGTCGAAGTCGACCTCCCCTCGGTCGGTCATCGGCAGCGCGGTCGCCACCAGAACTCCGTGCCAGGGCTTGCTCATGCGTCCTCCACACCTTCCGCGAGATTCCCGAGAGTCACCGGCGCCGCGATGGGCCGCGCCGCCAGCCCACGCAGATCGGCCGCGGTCACCGGCCGCCCACACGCCTCCGCGACCAGACACGCGGTCGCGTACCCGCACACCCGCCCCTGGCAGAGCCCCATCCCCGGCCGGGCGAGCAGCTTGACACCGCGCGGATCGGTGGCGCCGAGGTCCACGACGGACTCCCGGACCTCCCGCACCGTGACCTCCTCGCAGCGGCACACGATCGTGTCGTCGGCCGGCCGGCCGGCGCCGACCCGGTAGGTGTCGTGCATGGCGGCCGCGAACGCCCGCAGCGCGGCCCGCTTCCGCAGCAGCGACCGCCGGGGGCGCGCCCCGGCGGCGTGTGCCCCGGCGATCGCACCCTCCACGACGGACAGTTGAGCGCCACCGACCCCGCACACCTCACCGGCCAGGTAGACACCGGGCACCGAGGCGCGCTGCCACTCGTCAGCCGTGGCGACGAGGCTGCCGTCGGCGTCGAGCCGGGTGTCGCACCCGAGCTGGAGCGGCAGCTCCAGCTGCGGGGTGAACCCGTACCCGACCGCGACCGCGTCGCACTCGATCTCCCGCTCGGACACGGGCCGCCGGTTCCGGTCGAGCCGGGCGACGGTGACAGCGTGCACCCGGTCGTCACCGTGCGCGGCGACCACTGCGGTCCTGGTGTGGAACGGGATCCGGTGCCCGTGCAGTGCCCTGAGGTACCGGGCGCCTTCGACGAGCTTGCCGGGGTTGCGGGCCACGGCCAGGGGGTGGCGGGCGAACCCGAGAGGGGAGCCGGCTTCGAAAACGCCGGTGACACGGTGGCGGAGCGCGGCGGCGACGGGCAGCAGGAAGGGCCCGGTACCGGCGACGACGACCCGGTCCCCGACGGGCACGCCGTGGCCCTTGAGCATCGCCTGCGCGCCGCCCGCGGTGAACACGCCGGGCAGGGTCCAGCCGGGGAACGGGAGCTGCCGGTCGTACGCGCCGGTCGCGACGATCACGGTGCGGGCGCGGACCTCACCGGCGGTGGTGTGGAGGACGAAACCGTCTGCTTCCACTTCGACGTGCCAGACCGCGTGACCGGCCAGGATGTCCTGCCGCAGGGACGCGGGGATCGGGTTGTGCCCGTCCCGGTGCCGCCAGTACTGCCCTCCTGGCCGACCGGCGGAGTCGAGGAGCGCGACCCGCGCACCGCGACCGCGCGCGGCGGCGGCCGCCGCGAGCCCGGCAGGACCGGCCCCGATCACGGCGATGTCAGCAGGCGAGGTGGTCACGACCGGCCCCCTCCTGGGACGACACCACGTCACCGTCGCGGACCTCGGTCAGGCAGGCCCGCAGACCGGGGCGCCCGTTGACGACGACCAGGCAGTCGAAGCAGACACCGATGCCGCAGAACAGGCCGCGGGGCGCACCGCCGTGCCGGGTGGTCCGCCACGAGCGGTACCCGGCCGCGAGCAGGGCGGCACCGACACTCTGCCCGGGCTCCGCCGTGACCTCTTCGCCGTCGAAGGAGAACGTGGTCATGCCGCGAACCTCTCCGGCCGGAACGGCGCCAGGTCGAGGTCCGGTGTGGCGCCGGTCAGGGTCTGAGCGATGAGGTGCCCGGTCGCGGCGGACAGGCCGATGCCGGCGCCTTCGTGGCCGCACGCGTGGACCAGGCCCGGCACGCGCGGGTCGGGGCCGATCACCGGCAGGTGGTCCGGGCAGTACGGCCGGAACCCGAGGTAGGTCCGCAGCAGTGTCACGTCGGCGAGGAACGGGAACAACCCGATGGCCTGGGCGGCGAGTTCGCGGATCACCGGCAGCGACATGCGCCGGTCGAACCCGACCCGTTCCCGGCTCGCTCCGATGAGGACGGTCCCGGCGCGCGTGCCCTCGACCACGACCGAGGTCTCGAGCCCGGCGTCGTCGCTGGCGACGCCTGCCACGTAGTCGGCGGTGTACACCTTGTGCCGGATGACCCTCGGCAGCGGCTCGGTGACCAGCACGAACCCCTTCCTGGGCAGTACCGGCAACGGCGCCCCGGCGAGGTCGGCGACCTCGCCGCCCCAGGTTCCGGCGGCGTTGACGACCCATCCGGCGGCGCGGTCCCCGGAGCCGGCGCGGACACCGGTGACCGCGCCGTCCCGGCCGAACAGGAACCCGCGCACCTCGGTGCCGGTGTGGACGGTCGCGCCGAGGTCGCGTGCGGCACGCAGCAGTGCCGCAGCGGCGAGCATGGGCTGGACCTGCATGTCCTGCGGGTAGTGCGCGCCGCCGGTCACGTCGCGGGTGAGGTTGGGTTCCAGGGCGGGCAGGTCGCCCGCGGTCACGTCCACGGCGTCGACGCCGCACGCGCGCTGCCGCCCGGTGAGGTCCGCGAGCCCGGCCAGCGCCGGGGCCGACCTGGCGACGACGACGCCGCCCTTGTGCTCCAGTTCGAGCCGGTCCGCGCCGATCCGCTCCCCCAGGATTCGCCACCGCCGCACGGACAGCAGCGCGAGGTCCAGTTCGGGCCCGGGTTCCTTGTCGGAGACCAGGATGTTGCCCTCGCCGCCGCTGGTGGTGCCCGTCGCGACGCCGCCGCGGTCCAGCACGGTGACCCGCAGCCCGGCGGCGGCGCAGTGGTACGCGCAGGCGGCGCCGACCATCCCGGCGCCGATCACCAGCACGTCCACCGCCACCTCAGTAGTATGTCACATGGCACTGGGTTAGCGAGAGCAACGAACTATGACCACCGGACCGCGTGGTCGGTTAGCGTCCGTCCGCGCGCACGGTGGTCGGCACCGTCACCCCTGCAGGTGGCCTCGTGCGACCGACGGCGACGGCCACCGTGCGCTCACCCCTTCACCGCGCCCGCGGTCAGCCCGGCGACGATGCGGCGGTTGGCCACCAGGAACATGAGCAGCGGCGGCACGGTGATCAGCAGGATGTCCATGAACAGCAGGTTGTACTGCGTGGCGTACTGGCTGGAGAAGTTGTAGAGGGTCAGCTGCACGGTCGCGTTCTGCTCGCCGGGCAGGAAGTACAGCGGGTTGACGAAGTCGTTGAAGATCACCACCGACTGCACGACGATCACCGTCACCGCCACCGAGCGCAGCAGCGGGAAGATCACCTGGAAGAACACCCGCAGCGGGCCGGCGCCGTCGATCACCGCGGACTCGTCGAGCTCCCGCGGCACGGTCGCGAGGAAGTTGCGGAAGAGCAGGATGGAGAAGGACAGCCCGAACGCGACCTCGACGAGGATCAGCCCGGCCATCGTGCGGAACAGCCCGACGCCCTGCAGCACCCAGATGGTGGGCACCACGGCGGGCGGGATGATCAGCCCGGCGAGCACGAGGAAGTTGACCAGCCCGGTCCACCGGGTTCTCCTGCGCTGCAGCACGAACGCCACCATCGCGGCCAGGATCACGAGCACGGTCACGCTGCCGACGGTCAGGATCGTGCTGTTGATGAACGCGATGACCAGCATGTAGTCGCGGGCGGTGACGACCTCGACGAGGTTTTCCACGAACCGGAACTGGTCGGGCCACGAGAAGTCCAGCTCGGCGGCGCCGCGCGGGTCCTTCACCGCCTGCAGCACGATGAACGCGAACGGCACGACGAACACGACGACCGACACCAGGACGGCCGCCGACCCGAGGAACCAGCCGCGCCGCCTCACAGCTCCACCTCCTTGCGGCCGAGCCAGCGCGACAGCGGCAGCACGATCGCGGTCACGAGCACGAACAGGACGACGTTGCCCGCGGTCGACAGGCCGTAGAACCCGGCCTGGTACTGCTTGTAGATCACCGATGCGATGACGTCCGAGGTGAAGCCCGGCCCGCCTCTGGTCATGGCCCAGATGAGGTCGAAGGACCGCAGCCCGCCGATGAGCGACAGGATGATCACCGTGGTGGTGGCCGGCATGGACAACGGCAGCAGGATGTGCCGGAACGTCGCCCACCGGCCCGCACCGTCCACTCTGGCCGCTTCGAGGTACTCGCGGGGGATGGACACGAGGCCGGCGATGTAGATGACGGTGGCGAGCCCGACGCCCTTCCACACGTCGACGAGCGCGACGGACAGCAGCGCGTAGGACGGGTCGGTCAGCCACGCCGGGCCCTGGACGCCGAGTGCCGCGAGCGCGTCGTTGATCAGCCCGTTGCTGGGGTGCATGAGGATCGTGAACGTCAGCCCGACGCCGATGGTGCTGACCAGCACGGGGAAGAACACCGCGGAGCGCAGGAAGCCGCGGGCGATGATGTTCGAGGTCAGCAGGATCGCGATGGGCAGGCCGAGCACGACCTTCAGCCCGGAGGTGACGACGGCGTAGATCAGCGTGTTGGTGAGCCCCTGCACCAGTGCGGGCTCGCCGAAGAACGTCACGAAGTTCTCGACGCCGATGAACTCCTGGTCGAACAGGGTCCACCTGGTGAGGGCGAAGTAGAACGACGCGAACGTCGGCACCAGGAACAGCGTCCCGTAGACGACCGCGGCGGGCAGGTAGAACCAGTGCGGGTAGGGCGAGCGGGTCATGTGCCTACCAACCCGGCAGCCCGAGTTGCTTGGCCTGCTTGGCGACGTCGCGGTCGTACAGGGCGGCGCCGTCCTCGGCGGACCGGATGCCGGAGCCGACCTCGACGGTGATCTGTTCGAGTGCCGGGCCCTTCACCGGGGACACGAACTCGAGCGCGGGTGTGCGGGCGCCGTCGGTGTCGAAGTAGGGCAGCATGTCCTGGATGGCCCTGGGCAGGTCGGCGGGCAGCTCGCAGCCGTCGACGACGTACGGGCCGGTCGGCGCGTAGGCCTTGGTCTGCACGTCGCACCCTGCCGGGCTGGCGACGAAGTCGAGGAACTCCTTGACGGCGGCCAGTTCGGCGCCCTCGGTGGTCGTCGGCACGTACACGCCGCCGGGCAGCCACACGGTCAGCCCGTTCTCGGCGGCGTCGGCGCCGGGCACGGCGAACAGGCCGACGTCGTCGACCTCGCCGGGGTTGTTCGTCTCGAGGGTGCCGATGACGAACGTGAGGATCGGGTAGTGCGCGCCCTTGCCGGTGGCCAGTTCCTCCAGGCCGTCCTCGTACTTCTGCGCGGCGAAGTCGGCGTTGAGGTACCCGGCGTCGTGGATCTCCTGCAGGTGCCGGAAGCCCTGCAGCGCGGCCGGGGACGTCGCGTAGCTGGTCTGGTTGGCCGTGTACCTGTCGGCGAAGTCGGGTTCCGCGGCGGCGACGTTGTGGAAGTCGGCGAGCACCCACAGCTGGGAGGTCCAGGTGTCCTGGTAGGTCTGGACGACCGGGGCGACACCGGCGGCTTTGATCTTCGCGTTGTTGGCCATGAACTCGGTCCACGTCTTCGGCACCGCCAGGCCGATGCGGTCGTAGACGGCGCGGTTGTAGAGCACGCCACCACCGACCGCGGCGCCGAACGGCGCGCCGAAGATCCGGTCGCCGGAGGACACGGTGGGGGTGAACGTCTCGTCGAGGCGGTCGACGAACGGCTCGTCGTTGAGCGGCAGCAGCGTTTCCCGCGGTTTGAGCGCCTGGAGCAGTGAGCCGGAGTTGTACAGGAACATGTCGGCCATGTCCCCTGTGGACAGCCGGGTCTTGACCACGTTGTCGCCCTCGCCGCCCTGGGGGCGGACCTCGACCTCGATGACGACGTCGGGGTGGTCGGCCATGAACGCCTCGGCGAGCCCTTCCGCCGGCCGGACGCTCGCGTCGGAGTTGTCGACGAGGAACGTGATCGTGGTGCGGCCTTCGCTGTCGCTGGAGCCGAGATCACCGGGGCTGCACGCGGTGATGGCGAGTGCCGTGCCGAGCGCCGCGGCGAGCACCGTTCGTCGGGTGGGGTTCA
The DNA here is from genome assembly GCF_014203735.1 of Actinophytocola algeriensis. GTDB lineage: Bacteria > Actinomycetota > Actinomycetes > Mycobacteriales > Pseudonocardiaceae > Actinophytocola > Actinophytocola algeriensis. The sequence continues at coordinate 435,822 of NZ_JACHJQ010000008.1, forward strand.
TCGAAACCTCCGGGGATCAGTGGCCGGGTTCGAACAAGGGGGCGAGGAGGCGCCGCAGTTCGGCGGCGTGCGGGGCGAACCCGCCGTGGGTGATGGCGTCGACCAGCTGGGTGGCGGGGGCGTCGAGATAGCGGGCGAGCCGGGCGGCGGCCGCTTCTTCGCCCGGTACCTCGCCGGTGGCGGTGGCGGCCTCGACGACCCGGGTCCAGGTGGGTTCGTGGTCGAGGACGTCGCGGACGGTGGGGTCGCCGGGCAGGCCCGGTCCGGTGCCTGGTCCGGTGCCGCACGGGTCGGGGACGTCCCAGTCGTGGCGGCCGTGGTGGACCCACACCGGCTGGTGCCTGCCGGGGACGTGCACGGTGGCGGTGGCGCCGACGGGGACGGTGACGTGCAGCAGGAACCGGCCGTCGGCGCGTTGCCAGGACACGGCGGCCTGGCCGTACGGGGTGTCGTGGCGCGCGGTGGCCCAGGTCAGCGCCGGCCGCGGCCGAGGGCGGACCAGCAGTTCGCGGTAGCCGGGGCTGGCGGGGGCGAGCCCGGCGACGGCGCGGTGCAGCCAGTCCGCGACCGCGCCGAGCGCGTAGTGGTTGAACGAGGTCATCTCGCCGGGGTTGACGGTGCCGTCGGGCAGCAGGCTGTCCCAGCGTTCCCACACGGTGGTGGCGCCCATGGTGACCGGGTAGAGCCAGGACGGGCAGCCAGTCTGCAGCAGCAGCCGGTAGGCGACGTCGAGCTCGCCCGCCTCGGTGAGCGCGTCCATGATCAGCGGGGTGCCGACGAACCCGGTGGCGGTGCGGAACCCGGCGGTGCGGACGAGGTCGGCGAGCCGCTCCCCCGCACGCGCGCGTTGCTCGGGTGCCGGCAGCAGTCCCCACACGAGGGCGAGTGCGTACACCGTGGCCGAGTCGCTGAGGAGCCGCCCGCCCTCGGTGGCGTACTCGCGGGCGAACGCCTCCCGCACCTGCGCGGCCAGGTCGGCGTACCGGCGGGCCACGGGGTCGTCGCCGAGCAGGTCCGCGGTGTCGGCGACGACCTGTGCCGAGCGGGCCAGGTGCGCGGTGGCGACGACATCGGGGTCCGCGCGCGCGGCGAACGGGTCCTCGGGCGGCGCGGCCGGGTCGAGCCAGTCACCGAACTGGAAGCCGCCGGTCCACAGCCGGTCCTTGCCCGCGAGGCCCGCGACGTGGTCGACCCACGCCCGCATGCTCGCGAACTGGCGGGCGAGCAGTTCGCGGTCACCGGTGCGCTGGTGGACGGTCCACGGCACGAGCACGGCCGCGTCACCCCAGGCGGCCGCCGCGCGGGGCGGGCCGGCGAGCACGTCGGGCACGACGAACGGCACGGCGCCGTTGTCGTGTTGTTCGCAGGCGAGGTCGGCGAGCCACGAGGTGAGGAAACCGGTGCTGTCGAAGAGGAACTCGGCCGCAGGCGCGAAGACCTGGATGTCGCCGGTCCAGCCGAGCCGCTCGTCGCGCTGCGGGCAGTCGGTCGGCACGTCGAGGAAGTTGCCTCGGGCGCTCCACACGACGTTCTCGTGGAACCGGTCGAGCAGCGGGTGGGAGCAGGAGAACCAGCCGGTGCGGCGCAGGTCGGTGCCGACGACGACCGCGGTGACGTCCTCGGCGCGCAGGCCGGGCACGCCGGTGACCTCGGCGTACCGGAAGCCGTGGAAGGTCAGGGCGGGTTCGAGCACGGCGTCACCGTCGGCGAGGACGTAGCTGTCGGTGGCGCTGGCGGTCCGAAGTGGACGGACGCACAGCTCGCCGTCCGCCAGCACCTCCGCGTGCCGGACGACGACCTCGGCACCGGCCGCGGCACCGCGCACGCGCAGCCGGACCCAGCCGACGAGGTTCTGCCCGAAGTCGACGATCGTGGCACCGGACGGGGACGTGGTCATCGCGACGGCCGGGAGTTCGCCGGTGATCCGCACCGGCGGACCGTCCGGCGCGACGAGCCGCGACAGGTCGGTGTCGAGCACGTCGACGGGCACGGCTTTCCCCGTGACACCGCGGAGATCGGTGCGCTGGCCGTCGTAGAGGTCGTCGGCGAGCACACCGCTCTGCCGGGCGGTCCAGGTGCCGTCGGTTGCGAGGACGTGCACGGCTCCGTCCGCGGTGGTGACCTCCAGCTGCGCGAGCAGGCCGAGCCGGTCGCCGTAGTGGGCGCGGTCGCCGCGGAAGCCCAGTCTGCCGCGGTACCAACCGTTTCCGAGCAGCACCTCGACGGTGTTCTCCCCCGGCAGGACGAGGTCGGTGACGTCGTGGGTCTGGTAGCGCAGCCGGTGGTGGTAGCTCGTCCAGCCCGGAGCGAGGACGTGGTCGCCGACGCGGTGGCCGTTCAGCTCGGCGACGTAGACGCCGTGCGCGGTGGCGTGGAGGCGAGCCGAGACGACGTCGGCGGGCACGGTGAGCGTGGCCGCCAGCACGGGTGCGGGGTCACCGATACCGCTGTCCGGGCTGATCATCCGCGCGGTCCAGTCGGCCGGGGACAGCCCGGCTTCGACGGTCGCGGGCAGGCTCCAGGGGGACCACTCGTCGTCGCGGACGCGGACGCGGACCTCGACGCGTTCGCGGGCGGCGAGCGGGTCACCGGGCCACGGGACGAGGACCTGCTCGGCGGACTCGACGACGAACGTCTCCTCCCCCAGCGCGATCTCGTAGGCGCGCTGGCGGTAACCGGTGCCCGCGTCCGGGACCCGCCACGACAGGCGGGGCCGCCGGTGCCCGATGCCCAGCACCGGCGCGTCGTGGTGCTCGAACCTGATCCCGGTGGGCGCGGCGGCACTCGGCATGGACACTCCTCATCGAGTGAAACGATTCAAGTCCTGGTCCGATCATGTGCCCGCCGCACCACCCGGTACTAGCCCGAGGTGCACCCGTGTTAGCACGATGTTCACCTCGGGCCGGTGCGCGCCTTATCGTGGTGCGCCATGGAGGCCGGTCCGGTCCGCGGCGTGAACGACCTGCTGTACTTCACCGACGGGTCGCTGGCGTACGCCGGCCGCTACCGGCACGACCCGGGACACCACGTGCACACGCACAGCTTCGTCGAGGTCGCGGTCGTGACGGGCGGCGAAGGCGTGCACGTGTCGGTGGCGGGCCACGCGCCGCTCACCGTCGGGGACGTGGTGCTGCTGCGGCCCGGCGTGTGGCACGGGTACGAGGACTGCACGCGGCTCGAGGTGTTCAACTGCTGCTTCGCGACCGACCTGCTGCACCGCGAGCTGGCGTGGACGCGGGAGGACCCACTGCTGGGCTACCTGCTGTGGACGGGCCCGTATTCGCTGGAGCGGCGCGGAGTTCTCGCGACACACCTGGACGAGCCTGCCCTCGCGGCGTGCGTTGAGCACCTCGACGCGTTGGAGCGGCTGCGGTCGGCCAGGGTCGGGCTGCACCGCGGCGACATCATCGGCAGGCTCGCGTTGTTCCTGTCCGCGCTGGCCCGCGCGGTGGCGGGCGAGGACGCCGAGGAACCGACCAGCCCCACGCACCCGGCGGTCCTCGCCGCGATGCGGTTGATGGAGGCGCGGCCGGAACACCGGTGGACGCTGCGGGAGCTCGCCGACCGCCTGCACCTCGCCCCCGGCTACCTGGTGCGGCTGTTCAAGTGCGCGACCGGGTTGCCGCCGATGGCGTACCTGACCCGGCACCGCGTGGAACTGGCGGCGACGCGGCTGCTGCACACCGACCAGCCCATCGCGCAGATCGCGCGCTCGGTCGGCTGGCCGGACCAGAACTACTTCGCGCGCCGCTTCAAGCTCCACTTCGGACTGAGCGCCTCGGTGTACCGGACCCGGTTCAGCCACGACGCGGCCCGCCTCGTGGCCGGTGACGTCGTGAAGGGCCGTGTGTAAGGCGTTCACCCGACAGCACCGGACCGGCCACGTGCCTAACGTCGACGTACGTGAGGAACCGCCATGTCTTCGTCCTGCCCGCCGTCGCGGCCGTCGCCATCGTGGCGGCGGCCTGTTCCGACTCGGTCACCCCGCCACCCGCGCGGCCCGGCGAGCCGCCGAGCCTGGAGCTGAAGCCCACCGAGACGCAGGCACCGGAGAACGCGGGATTCGACGAGTGCGGTCTCGTCGAAACGGACGAGCTGGCGGCAGTGCTGCGCAAGGATTTCTTCCACCTCGTGCCGACCGGCGCGAACGGGCAGCCTGCCGCCGTCACCTACGAACGCGCGGCCGACGGCCGGTACGTGCCGCACGGCATCCAGGTCCTCACCCTCACCGGCGACCGGATCGCCAGGATCACCGCCTTCAACGACCCCGGTCTCGTGGCCCTGTTCGAGGTCAGCCCCGTGCCGCGGTGAACACGACCGCCGAGTAGGTCATCGTGAAGGCGCCACCCCCGGCGTCGATCGCGGCGCCGACGCCGGACAGGAGGTCCGCGAGCTGCTCCGGCGTGAGCCTGCTGTTGCCGCCGAACGTCGGGACGTGGTCCAGCCACTCGTCCTTCGTGTAGTGCCGGGTCCAGTCGAACGACCACCGTTCGGGCTCACCGAACCCGCCCGCCGCGGCAAACCCTTCCGCGGCCTTGTCGAGGAACAACGAGTACCCGTTCGCCTGCTTCGCCGCGTCGTAGGCGGGAAACCCGGGCAGAACGCGGCGGTACACGTCGGCGAAGGCCGTGCTCAGGTCGGCGGGCGGGACGCCGACGTTCCAGAACAGGGCGATCCGCCCGCCGGGCCGTAGCGCCTCGGCCGCCTTCGCCGCGCCGGCGACCGGGTCCACCCAGTGCCAGGTCTGCCCGGCCACGACCGCGTCGAAGGCGCGGCCCCGGGTGTCCCAGGTCTCGAAGGACGACACCTCGACCTCGATCCCGTGCCGCCGCGCGACCTCGGCCATCCTCTCGTCGACCTCGACGCCGAGCACCGCGCAGCCCGCGGCCCGGAACTGGCGTGCCGCGATGCCGGTGCCGCAGCCGACATCGACCACGTCCGTGCCGGGGCTGGCGGAGACGATCCGGTCGACCATGGCGTCGGGATAGCTCGGCCGCGTGCGGTCGTAGCGCTCGGCCACCGCGCCGAACGACTCCGCGAGGTCTCTGGCCCGGTGTGCTTCGCGGGCGGGTTCCGCCGGTATAGTGGGCATGTGCCCACACTAGTGGGCGCTTGCCCACTCATGCAACCGACGCGATCGACGGAAGGCAGGACACACGTGCCGACAGGAGTGGCACTCCGCGAAGTGCGCAGGCAACTCTTCGACGCCGCGGAACGAATCCTGCTGCGCGACGGCGCGAACGCACTCACCAGCCGCGCGGTCACCACCGAGGCCGGATGCGCGAAAGGCGTGCTGCACCGCCACTTCGCCGACTTCGACGCGTTCCTCGCCGAACTGGTCATCGACCGCATCGACCGCATGGACCCCCAGGCCGCCGCCCTGCGCGACGCCGCGGGCACCGGCACGGTCGCGGGCAACCTCACCGAAGCACTCACCGCGCTGTTCGAGTCGGTCGCGATCGCGATCGTCGGCCTCATCACCGCCCGCGACGGCCTGCGCGCCCGGCTCCGCGAAACCATCCCGGCAGGCGTCCCCGTCCTCACCGAGGGCGCGACCATGATCGCCGGCTACCTCACCGCCGAACGCGACCTCGGCCGCATCGCACCCGACCGCGACCCGGACATCCTGGCGTTCACGCTGATCGGCACCGCCCACCTGCTCTACGCGGGCACAGACGGTGACCGGCCCGAGGACGGCGCCGTCGAGGAGATCGTGACCACGATCGTCGGCGACGCCGTCCGCTGACCAGGACCACCCAGAAGACTCAGACCCGGCAGAGCATCCCCGCGGGCACCCGGCCGGCCGCGGTCAACCGCGGGCAGCGCTGGTCCGCACGCCCCGGCGGCCGGTTGCGGACCGGACGCCGGTTGTAGTCCTGCTCCCGCAGGTACACGACCTCGGGCGGCGCCGACGCGGCGACCGCGTCACGCCCGCCACCGCTCAGGACCGCGATCCCGATCATGGTGGCCACCAACGACAGGTGCAGACCGACATTCGCGGTGTGGAACGGGACGAGCGTCGGATCCACCACGGAACCGAACTGCCACAACAGGAAGTACACGACACCGCCACCGATCAGGAACGCCTGCGCGCCCCGGCCGTGCCTGCTCAGCGCGAAACCGGCGATCCCGAACCCGAGGTGCACGACGTTGTCCAGCACACCGGCACCGACGTCGAGCACCGCCGCCAGCACGAACAACGCGGCCACGACGAACGTCGCGACCTGACCCGGCTCATGACGTGTGCGCTCGTACTCCCTCATTCCCGCCATCCCCTCTGCCGACGTGGCTGGGACGCCCCACCGCGGTGGTGCACGTACACCATGCCTCCGAAACCCACCGACGCGCGCGGCGACGCGCCGGTTCCACCCGAAGATCAACGAAAGTGGCAGGCTCCCCCACCCCCGCGGTTAGCATCGCGGCGTGATCACCGTGGCGACCTGGAACCTGCTGCACCGCGTCCACGCCGAGAACTGGGACGAGCCGGTCACCCGACGCTGGCCCAACGAAGCCGAGCGGATCACCGCGGTCACGGCCCGGCTGACCGCCCTCTCCGCGCAGGTCATCGCACTGCAGGAGGTGAGCGGCGACCAGCTCGCGAGCCTCCGCGCCGCGTTGCCCGGCCGGACGATCCACTCCTTCCGGTACCCACGCGTCCCGAACCCGCGCAAGGGTCGCGACCTCCTGCACGACCGCACCGAACACCTGGTCCTGCTCACCGACACCCCCGGCACGCTCGTCACCGCCGAGTCCTTCCTGGACGACCGCGGCAAGGGCGCACTGGTCGTCGACCTCGCGGGTACGACCGTGATCGCGACCCACGTCAGCGGGGACCTACGCCGCGCAGGCCAGCTCACCCGCCTCGCCGAACTCGCCGGGCGGACCACCGTGCTCCTCGGTGACTTCAACTCCGTCGGCGGCACCATCAGGAACGGTCTCGGCCCCGGCTTCGCGGTCGCGGGCTTCCAGGCCGACAGCCTGCCGACGCGCCCCGGCTCGGGACGCGGCTTCATCGACCACGTCGTCACCCGCGGCGCCACGACGGGCGTCGCGCGGGTCGAGGACTCGGACGGCCTGTCGGACCACAACATCGTCCACGCGACCGTCACCCTGGCACCGCGAGACGAGACGGGACGTCCCGGCGCCGCCACCCCCGCGGCACGCCGACCGGGCGGGACGGGCTGATCACGCCGACCTCCCCCTCGTTGGCGCTCTCACTTGCCCCTCCCCTTCCTGGCGTTTTTGAGTGAGCGTTCCCCGTGTTGGTAACCCCCACGACGCTGCGGCAATAAAATCGGACATCTATATAGTAAATACCTGTTTATTATCCATGAGCAACGGAGGTCCTCGCCGGGTCAGAACAGCCGCAACCACGCGGGTGCGCTGAACTCCTTCGCGGTGACCTCCACGCGGGTGAAGTCGCCGGGGTCGAGGTAGCCGGGGCGGATCACGTCGTCGTGCACCGCGTTGCCGACCAGCAGCGCCAGGTCGGTGTACGGGTTGCCCGCGACGGCCTCCCGCAGCACGACGCTGTCGACGAGCCGGTGCAGGTCGATCACGAGCTCGCCGGTGAACCCGAGCGGGCCGGTGCCCACGAGGCCGGTGCCGACGGCCATGCGCAGCCGCATGCGGTCGCGGTAGCGGCGGTTGTCGCGGCCGAGGCGTTCGTGGACCGCCGAGAGCATGATCGGCAGCATCCGCGTCGGGTCGACACCGACGGGCAGGAACAACACCCGTGAGTCGCCCGCGTCGCTGCCGCGGACGTCGTTCTTCTCGACCCCGAGGTCGGCAACCACCTGGTCGAGGAGCGCGTCGAGGCGCTGCTGCAGGTCGTCCTTCGCGGCACCGTCACGGCGACCGAACCCGACGATGTCGACGACGAAACCGAGCCGCGGTGTGAAGCCCGCGACGTCCCGCGCCGGTGCGGGCGCCTGCGCTCGGGTCACCTCCCCGACGGTGTTGCCGTCGCCGATCACGAAGTTGCCGCCGACGTCGCCACCGACGCTGATCTTGTTGTCCATCCTCGATGTCCTCTACTCCTGGGGACGCGGCGCGGCCGCGGTGTCGCCGACCTCGTTGTCCGATCCGACGACGACGCTGCCGCCGACCGAACCCGCGATCTGCACGTTGTTGTTGACCACCGCCGCCGCCTGCGCGTCGAACGACGCGGGCGAGTACCCGGCAGTGCGCATCATCCGGCTCACCGCGCGGATCAGCCTGCCCTCCAGCATCTTCACGTAGCGGTCGACGTCGGCGAGCTGGAAGTAGTTGTGCACGGCGCGGTCCGCGGCCAGCTCCCGCAGGCTCGCGGCGGAGCCGTACATGCCGGGGTTGACCACGCCCCGGTCCTGCGGCAACGGGCGCAGGAACGACAGCAGGTGCACGAGCCTGCCCGGCACCGACGCGGGCAGTGCCAGCAGGTCCAGCACGGCGCGCGCGGCCGGCCGCAGCGGTGACCGGGACATCCCGTCGATCTTGCGGTAGGACCGGCGGATCGGCCGCAGCACGCACGGCGTCCACTCGACGTACAGCGCGCCCTCGCCGACGGCGACGTGCACGAACACGGTCACCACGAGGTCGCGGTCCCACGTCTCGACCTGGAAGCACTGGTAGTAGCGCGCCCACTCGAGCGGGTCGTCGCGGATCGCGGCCGCTCGTTCGCGGCGCAGCATCGTGAACGGCGCGACGCCGGGCTCGGTGAGGAAGTCGGCCGCCGCCGGCTCGGCGAGGTGGTCGATCAGCTCGTCCGCGGAGACGATCACCAGTTCGCCGATGCTGAGCTCACCGAGCCGCTGCCCCGGCGACAGTGTGCCGGCGGCCCGCAGCGACGTGATCTCTTCGTTGATGCCCGCGTACAGGGCGGTGGTCGTCAGGGCACCGGAGAGCTTCGCGTCGGGCAGCCGCTCCAGTGGCACCGCGATCGACCACGGGTCCTCCGGCAGTCCGGCGCCGACGAACGGCATGAAGTCGCGGTACACGACGAGGGGCACCGGTGGGCCGTCCCCCGAGGGTCCCGCCATGGTGTGGTGCGGCTCCGCGTACCGCCACAGCCCGGCGAGCTGGCGGTCGGGGCTGACCTGGAACACCGGCCGGTCCCGCAGCCACGGCCGCACCCTGGTGAGCCGGTTCGGCCAGAACCGCGTGGCGAGGTGGCGCCACACCACGAACCGGTCGGCGGCCAGCACCGCGAGCAGCAGCGCGGCGACGAACGCGGCGGCGATGACAGCGGCGTCCGGCGTGGCGCCCTCGGGATCGCCGGAGTAGCCGGAGGACCCGTACGGGTCCTCGCTCAGCTCGGCCAGCAACTGCGGGACCGCGAACACGAGCAGGGTCGCGACGACCGCCACCGCGACCAGGTAGGCGGTCACCTTCGCCGGGGCCTGCGTCCTCACCGCGGAGCCGATGGCGGGCAGGCTCACCACGATCGCGACGACGACCCACAGCACGAGGAACTCGATCGCGAGGAGGAACACCAGCCCCGCGAGCAGCAGGACCACGGCGAGGTCGCGGAGCTTGCGCCGGGTGCGGGCGGCGACCGCCTCCGCGAGCACCGCGGCGGCGTCGACACCCGGCGAGGACGGCACCGGGCGGGTGGGTTCGACGAGGAACTCGCGGATCGCGCGGTCCGCGAACGCGGTGTCCATGTGGGCGGCGGCGCACAGGTAGCGGGTGGTGTCGTCCCTGCGGGCCCGGCCGTAGTGCGGTGAGGTCGTGGTCATGGCGTCGAGTAGGTCAGCATGACGTCGAGGATCTTCCTGGTCTGTTCCCAGATCGGGACGGGTGAGGACGCGTAGACGAAGTACTCGTGGCCGTCCGCGAGCCAGTACACGGACCGCACGTGCCTGCGCACGTCGGCCGCGTCGTACTCGAACTCCCAGTCGATGGCCGGCATGCCGCGCACGACCGTCCTCTCGAGACGGATCGACACGTAGGCCTGTTTGCCGGAGGCGAACGTCCGTTCGTAGTCGGCGTGCACGTCGTAGGTGTCGGTGGCCGGGGTGGCGGACCCGCCGTAGCGCAGCATCGTCGTCGTGCCCGTCGGGTCGTCGGCCTGCGTCGAGCCCTTCCCGGAGGCCCTCTTGGTCGGCCAGCCCGCCGGGATGCGGGTGGTCATCCCGCCAGGGCCGGTGACCTCGGTGAACCCGCCGCCGAGGCCGGGGGCCTGGCCGGCCGTCGGCTCGTCGCGCGGGACTGGTTCGGTCCGCTGGGCCGGTCCGTCGCGAGTCGGTGGTGCTCCGGTGGTCGTGGCCGGGGTGAACGCGGCGGGTGTGCTCCCGTCGCGGGCGGCGCCCAGCACCGCGACCACCCCGCCGCAGACCACGAGGTTCGCGACCACGACCACCGCCGCGAGGGCGCGGCTGCTCGGTTGCCCGTTCACCTGTCCTGTCACCGGTCCCCCAGTTCGATTCTCGCTTTTCCGCGGTGCGCGTGGGTAGCATCCGGCTGTCCGACCGGCACCGCGAAAGGAATTACGGTGTACGACGAACCAGCCGACCGGCACCGAATTGCCATGGATATCCGCGCCGAGGCGTTCGCCGCGTTGAGCGTGACCCGGGACAACCAGGTGGAAATCACCAGCGTCCGCCAGTTGCGCGTCCTCGAAGAAGCCGCGAAGCGCATTCTCGACATGCGCCTCGAGGACGAGACGGTCAACGACCTCGCACGGTCGATGCTGGACCGGGTGGCGTTCGCACGGCGGTGGACATGGGTGGACGTGCCCGTCGCCGCCGCGCTGGCGGTCGTGGCGCTGGCGACGGGTGTCGGCGCCGCGGTGCTCGGCGGAACAGGGGGCAACATCGTCCTCGCGGTTATCGGTGGGATTGTCGGTAGTGTGCTGCTCGGCATTGTGGTGATCAGATACCGCCGCGAGAACTGGCGAATCAGAGCGGAGCGGATCGCGCCGATGATCTGGCACCACGGGGTGTAGGTCGCAAGACTACCCCGCGCCGTTCCGGCCGTTTGCCGGAATTCACCCACTCGGGTATGACAAATCAAGGACAATTCCAGGGCCCCGCCCCTGATTGGTCCACAATGGACAAATAGCGCGACCGCCCGGTGCCGATGATGATCACGGTTACTGGTAGAAGTACGCCGTGCGCGATTTCATCCTCGGTGTCCGGTTCTTCGGGCGTGGACTGGGCATCCTGCTCCGGTCCCCGCGACTACTGCTGCTGGGCGCCCTGCCCGCTGTCCTGACCACTGCCCTGCTGAGCGGCGGGCTGATCGCGCTCGCCGTCTGGATCGACGACCTGGCCACACTGGTCACGCCGTTCGCGGACGACTGGTCGACGACCTGGCAGACGGCCGTCCGGATCGCCGCCGGGATCGGCGTGTTCGGGGCGGCACTCGTCATCGCGCTGATCACCTTCTCCGCGCTGACGCTCGCGATCGGCGCGCCGTTCTACGAGCTGATCGCGGAGAAGGTGGAGGACGGCCTCGGCCTCGCGCCCGCCGAGGACATGACCTGGTGGCGAGCACTGGGCCTCGGTCTCCGGGGCGGGCTGGCGCTCGTGCTGCGGTCACTGCTGTTCACGATCCCGCTGGTGATCGCCGGGTTCATCCCGGTGGTCGGCCAGACCGTGGTGCCGGTGCTGCTGGCACTGGTGACGGCGTGGTTCTTCGCGCTGGAACTGGTGGCGGTGGCGTACTACCGCCGCGGCATGTCCCTGAAGGAGCAGCGGACCACCCTGGCCAAGCGCCGAGGGCTCGCGCTCGGCCTCGGACTGCCCGCGTCGCTCCTGTGCGTGGTTCCCATCGCCGCGATCGTCGTCATGCCGATCGCGTTCACCGGCGGTGTGCTGGTCGCCCACGAGGCGCTCCGGAATGAAGCAAGATAGTTGAGCGTTGAACCGCCCGTGATCGACAACTTCGACGACTACCGGCCCAACGGCGAGGTGGCCCCCGACCGCTGGGTGACCGCCACCCACCTGTTCGAGACACCGCACGAGGAGACGACCGCCGAGCACTGGGAGCGGGCACAGGCCCTGTTCGACGCGAACGACTACACGGCGGCGGCGACGCTGCTCGCCGAGGTCGTCGCTGAGCACCCCGAGCAGACCGGACCCCGCCTCCTGCTGGCCCGCGCTTACTTCCACTCGGCACAGCTGCGGCGCGCCGAGGAGGAGCTGCGGGTCATCGTCGAGCGCGACCCGGTCGACCACTACGCGCACCTGATGCTGGGCCGCACCCTGGAACGGCAGAGCAGGCACGCCGAGGCCGCACCGTGGCTGCGAATGGCGGCGGCGTTCGCGGGGGAGATCACCGGATAGGGTTCTCCCGTGTCCCAACCAGTTCTGCGCGCGGCGAGGCCGTCCGACGTGACGGCCATCGCCGCGCTGATGCGCCAGTCGGTGCTCGACGTGTTCCCCCGGTTCCACGACGAGGCCGAGACGGCGGCCGCCGCCCGCTACCTGACCGAACCGGACACGGTCCTCATCACCGACGGCACGTACTTCGTCCACGACGTGGCGGGCGAGGTCGTCGCGTGCGGCGGCTGGAGCAAGCGGGACAAGCTCTACACCGGCTCGGGCGCCACCCCGGCCGACGACCGGCTCCTCGACCCGGCCACGGAACCGGCCCGCGTCCGCGCGATGTTCGTCCACGGCGAGTGGACCCGCCGCGGCCTCGGCCGGGAGATCCTGAACAAGTGCGTGGCAGCGGCCCGCGCGGAGGGCTTCACGTCCCTCGTCCTCATGGCGACGCTGCCGGGAGTGCCGCTGTACCGGGCGTTCGGGTTCCGCGAGGTGACACACACCCGGCTTCCGTTGCCGGACGGCAGCTCCCTGGGCGGCGTGTCGATGGAGTACCCGCTCCAGCCCTCCGCCGCCATGCCCTGAAAAGACGCTTTCAGGGCATCAGCGGGCGGTCTTGCCGAACGACGGGTCGTAGCGGCGCAGTTCGGTCAGCGCGAGGGTGCGCTTGTGCACCTCGTCGGGGCCGTCGGCGATCGCCAGCGCCCTGGCCTGGACGTAGAGGTGCGTGAGCGGGAAGTCCTCGGTCATGCCGCCCGCGCCGTGGACCTGGATGGCGCGGTCCGCGATGAGCTTCAGCATGGCCGGGGCGGCGACCTTGATGGCGGCGATCTCCACGCGGGCCTCGCGGTTGCCCACCGTGTCCATGAGCCAGGCGGCCTTCATGGTCAGCAGCCGGGTCCGCTCGATCTCGATGCGGGCCTCGGCGATCCAGTCCTGGATGTTCGACCGCGCCGCGACCGGTTCGCCGAACGTCACCCGCGACAGCGCGCGCTCGCACATCAGCCGCAGTGCCCGCTCCGCCATGCCGATCGCGCGCATGCAGTGGTGGATGCGGCCAGGGCCCAGCCGGGCCTGGCCGATCGCGAACCCGTCGCCCTCGCCCGCGATGAGGTTGGTCGCCGGCACGCGGGCGTCGGTGAAGGTGATCTCGCAGTGCCCGCCGTGTTCCTGCATGCCGAACACGGGCATGCTGCGGACGACCTCGACGCCGGGCGTGTCCATCGGGACGAGGACCATGCTCTGCCGCCGGTGCGGGGCCGCGTCCCGGTCGGTCCTGCCCATCACGATCAGGATGCGGCAGTTGGGGTGCGCCGCGTTGGTGGCCCACCACTTGCGGCCGTTGAGCACGTAGTCGTCGCCGTCGCGGGTGATGTCCAGCTCGATGTTGGTGGCGTCGGAGCTGGCGACGGCGGGCTCGGTCATCGCGAACGCGGACCGGATCTCCCCCGCCAGCAACGGGTCGAGCCACTCCTTCTTCTGCTGGTCGGTGCCGAATAGGGTCAGCACCTCCATGTTGCCGGTGTCGGGGGCCGAGCAGTTGCACGCCTCCGCCGCGAGCATGCTCCGGCCGTGGATCTCCGCGAGCGGCGCGTACTCCACATTGGACAGACCGGCGCCGAGACCGGGGTCCGGGTGGAAGAGGTTCCACAGCCCCCGGCGCTTCGCCTCGGCCTTCAGCTCCTCCATCACGGGTGGCTGGAAGTGCGGGTCGCCCGCGGCGCGGAGCTGGTCGGCGTAGACGGGTTCCGCCGGCAGGACGTGCTCGTCCATGAAGGCGAGCAGGCGGTCCCGGTAGTCCTTGGCGCGGTCGGTCGGTGTGAGATCCATGAGCTGGCTCCTTGCGGCACGCGGGTGCCCCGAGCATCAACGAACTTGAACTCAGCGTCAAGTCTGGTCGCGGAGCCGCTCGATCTCGCCGAGCGCGGCGCGCAGCTGTGCGGCGGTCCGGTCGAGCGCCGCACGCCCGTCACCAGGGGGCCGGATCCGCAGCGCGTTGACCCACAGCGTGGTCAGCGTCGACACGAGCGCCTCGAAGTCGACGCCGGGTCGCAGGCCGAGCGCGAAGGTCATGTACGCGTGCCGGGAGACCATCGACGACAGCGCGGCGGCGGTCAGTTCCGGGTCCAGCGACGGGTCGGCGAGACCCTGTTGCTGCAACCTGCGGATGCCGCGCACGTTGCGTTCCTCGAACGCCCGCGCCCGCCCGAGCCGCAGCTCGAGGAACCGCTCGTCGATGCCAGTGACCTCTTCGAACGCCCGCAACAGCGCGGCGTTGTCCCGGTAGTAGACGAGGTAGGCGCGGGTGGCGTCCTCGATCGCCGCGACCGGGTCGGCTGCCGTGTTTCCGCTCGTGTCCTGGATGCCAGGGTGCAGCATCTCCTCCTGCACCTCGTGCCACAGCGCGACGAAGATCTCGTACTTGTCGGTGAAGTGGGTGTAGAAGGAGCCGTTCGCGACGCCCGCGGCCTTGGCGATCGTGGTGGTCGTGGTCGCGAGGTAGCCGTGCCGCGCGAACACCTCGCGTGCCGCGGCCAGCAGCGCGTCCCGCGTCTGCCTGCCCCGCCTGGTCTGTGGCAGCCCGCGTTCGGTCTCCATGCGCGGAGTGTACTTGAACTCGACGTCAAGTTCGGGCTAGGGTGCCGTCATGGCGACTCCCAACCGGCAGGTCCGGCTCGGCGCCCGTCCCGTCGGCCTGCCGACCGCGGCCGACTGGCAGCACACGACCGAGGACGTGCCGGAGCCCGGCGACGGCCAGTTCGTGGTGCGGGCCGAGTACGTATCGCTCGACCCGGCGATGCGCGGGTGGATGAACGACGCGCGGTCCTACATCCGGCCGGTGCGGATCGGCGAGGTCATGCGCGCGGCCGCGCTGGGCCGCGTGACCGCGTCGAACCACCCCGACTTCGCCGTCGGCGACCACGTCACCGGCACGTTCGGGGTGCAGGAGTACGCCGTGTCCGACGGACGCGGCGTCATCAGGGCCGACCCGGCGCGCGCGCCGCTGCCCACCTACCTCGGCGTCCTCGGGCTCACCGGCCTGACCGCCTACTTCGGACTGCTCGACGTGGGCAAGCCACGCGCGGGTGACACCGTGGTGGTGTCCGGCGCCGCGGGCGCCGTCGGCAGCGTCGTCGGCCGGATCGCGAAGCACCTCGGCTGCCGGGTGGTCGGGATCGCGGGCGGACCGGACAAGTGCAGGCTGCTGACCGAGGATCTCGGCTTCGACGCGGCGATCGACTACCGCGCAGGCGACGTGCGCGCCGGCTTGAAGGAACACGCGCCCGACGGCGTGGACGTGTACTTCGACAACGTGGGCGGCGAGATCCTCGACCACGTGCTCGCGCGGCTGCGCCTCGGTGCGCGGGTCGTGCTGTGCGGTGCGATCTCCCAGTACAACGCCACCGAACGACCCGCGGGCCCGGCGAACTACCTGTCGCTGCTCGTGAACCGCGCGTCGATGACCGGGATGCTGGTGTTCGACTACGAGAAGCGGTACGCCGAGGGCATGTCCGTGCTCGCCGACTGGCTGGCCGCCGGGGTCGTGACGGCGAGCGAGACCGTCGTGGACGGCACGATCGACGACTTCCCCGAGGTGCTGCTGAAGCTGTTCGCCGGGGAGAACACCGGCAAGCTGCTCCTGCGGATCGCGGACTGAGTCGACCCCTCGAGGTCCGCGCGACCTTCCTGTCCGTCGGCGGCGGTCCAGTCGTCGTTTCGGCGCCTCGGCGAAGCCGGGCGAACACCCACCGTTGACGCCCGGCTCCGCATGGCTCACGATTGGCTCGCTTACCTACTCGTGAGTAGTGTCCAGACGCCGTCATCGATGCCGGAAGAGGAACCATGTCTCGTCGTCTTTTCGCGGCCGGAGCCGCCGCGGTCGCCGCGCTGAGTCTCGTCACGACCTCGTCCGCCCAGGCCGAGACCGGGCCGCTGAACTACGTCGCGCTCGGCGACTCCTACAGCGCCGCCTCCGGGGTGCTGCCCCCCGATCCCTCAGCGCCGCTGCTGTGCCTGCGGTCCACCCGCAACTACCCGCACGTGCTCGCCGCCCAGACCGGCGCTGACCTGACCGACGTCACCTGCGGCGCCGCCGAGACCAGGCACTTCACCAGCGCGCAGTACCCGGGCGTCGCCCCGCAGGTCGACGCGCTCGGCGCGGACACCGACCTGGTCACGATGACCATCGGCGGCAACGACAGCGGCGTGTTCATCAGCGCGATCCTGGCGTGCGGCACGGCGGGCCTGCTCACGCTCGGTCACGGCAGCCCCTGCAAGAACACCTACGGCTCCCGGTTCGAGGACACCATCCGGAACACGACGTACCCCGCGCTGGTCTCGGCGTTGCAGGCGGTGCGGGCGAAGGCGCCCAACGCGGAGGTGGCGATCCTCGGCTACCCGTGGATCCTCCCGGCGACCGGCGGCTGCTTCGACAGGATGCCGGTCGCGACCGGTGACGTGCCGTACCTGCGGTCGCTGCAGACCACGCTCAACGACGCCGTCGGGCGCGCGGCCGCGGCGACCGGGGCGACCTATGTGGACATGAACGCGGTCTCCGAGGGCCGCGACGCGTGCCAGCGGCTCGGGGTGCGCTGGATCGAGCCGGTGCTGCAGACCACCAACCCGGTGGTCGTGCACCCGAACGCGCTCGGCGAGGCCGCCATGGCCGCACAGGCGATCGCGGTGCTCGGCCTGTAGCAGGCGAGCAGGTGCGACTTTCCCCGCCACGGCGAACAATGACAACCGGCGAGGCAACCGACCGGGCCGTGGACGGGGAGGTCGCACATGGCGAGACGGGTGTTGGCGACCACGGTCGCTGCCGCGGTCGTCGCCGTGGTCGCTGCCGTGGTGGGCGCCTGTGACCTGCGGACAGGCGGGACCGACGAGGCACCGGACGGCACCCCCACGGCCCCGGTGCTGGCCGTCAAGATCGACAACGTGCCCGCGGCCCGGCCCCAGACCGGGCTCGGCGCCGCGGACGTCGTCTACGTCGAACCCGTCGAGGGTGGGCTGACCCGGCTCGTCGCCGTCTTCTCCGCGACGCTGCCCGACGAGGTCGGCCCGGTCCGCAGCGCGCGCCGCACCGACCTCGATCTGCTCGCGCAGTACGGGAAGCCGGTCCTCGCCTACTCCGGCGCCGCGCCGGAACTGTTGCCCGCGTTGCGGTCCGCCGACCTGGTGAACGCGTCACCGGCCGAGGCCGGGTCCGCCTTCCACCGCGACCGGGACCGGCGCGCACCGCACAACCTGTACGTGCGGCCCGCGGAGCTGCCGGGCGGCGCGACCGGGCCCGCCGAGGCGCCACTGCTGTTCGGGGCGGCGCCGGAGGGCGGTACGCCGAGTGCCGGGCACGACGTCGCGTACTCCGCCGCCCACTTCGGGTTCACCTGGTCCGCGCCGGACGGGCGGTGGCGGGTCGCGATGAACGGGTCGCCGATGACGTCCACCGAGTCCGGACCGCTGACCGCGGCGACGGTGGTCGTGCAACGGGTCGTCGTCACGGCGGGCGAGACCGGCGAGGACGCGGCCGGGTCGGCGTCACCGGTGGCCCAGACCGTCGGAAGTGGACAGTCGGAAGTGCTGCGGGACGGCCGGGTCTTCGCCGGCACCTGGTCGCGGCCCGCTCCGGACGCGCCGACGCGGTTCCGGACGGCCGCGGGCGCGGAGCTGCCGCTCGCGGCGGGTCCAGTGTGGGTCTTGCTGGTCCCGGCATGATGACCGTGCCTGCACACGATGGCGGGACGTAGTGCCCTGGCGACGGACGGCGTCCGGTAGCAGGGTGGACTCCAGGAGGTCGGCATGAAGATCGAGGAGCTGTTCACGAAGGCGCGGAACTCGGTCGAGGCGAGGATGGTCTTCGCGGAGCCCATCGAACGGGGCGGGCTCACGGTCATCCCCGCGGCGCGGGTCGCCGCGGGCGGTGGCGGCGGCAACGGCCGCGACCAGCACGGGCAGGAAGGTGAGGGCGCCGGCCTCGGGCTCACCGCCCGGCCCGTCGGCGCGTACGTCATCGAGGACGGGAAGCTGCGGTGGGAACCCGCCGTCGACGTGAACCGCATCGCGGCGGTCGCGGGCGCGATCGTGGTCGCCGCGCTGTGGTTGTCCAAGCGCAAAGCGGGCAAACCGTAGACCATGAGCATCCATCGCCCGCGGTTCCTGGCTGTCGTCCTCCTCGCGGCCGCCGCGGGTGCCGCCGCGTGCGGCCAGAGCCCACCAGCAGGCCAAGTGACCAACTCGACGACCAACCCGGTCGGCACGGCGGAAGCCCCCACGGACACCACCACGACCACAACTGCCGAGCGGGAGTTCGCGTACCAGCCGCTGTGGCCGTTCGCCGACGCCGACGAGGCGGCCGCCTGGCAGGACAGCTACCGCACGAGCGGCCACCAGCCGTGGCACCTCGACGCGGAGGAGACCGCGGTCGCGTTCACCACCGGCTACCTCGGCTTCGCGGAGATCGACCAGGCCCTGTCCAGCGACGTGGACGGCGACGAGGCGTGGGTGACGGTCGGCTACGCGGTCGAGCAGAGCGACCCGGGCCCGGCCGCGGTGGTGCACCTCGCGCGGATCGGCACGGGCGACGACGCGCCGTGGGAGGTCGTCGGGACCCGCGACACGACGCTCACCCTCACCGAACCCCGCTACGGCACCACGATCACGACGCCGGTCACCGTCGGCGGGCAGGTCACCGGCATCGATGAGAGCATCCGCGTGCAGGTCCGCAAGCTGTCGGGCGTGCTCGGCGAGTCCTGTTGCCTCGCCGCGGGCGGGGAGAACACGCCGTGGACGACCGCGGTGTCCTACGAAGGCGCGGACAGCGCGCCCCTGACCATCGTCGCGTCGACCGGCGGGCACGTCGCCGATGTCGAGCGGTTCGCCATCACGGGCGTGCGGCACGGCGCCTGACACCGGGATTCGACGCGAGGAGGCGTCGCGATGAGAACCACCACCACCCTTCCTGGGCACCAGACGGTGCTCCGCGCGCTCCGGCTCGCGAACCGGGCGCCGTCGGCGCACAACACGCAGCCGTGGCACTGGTTCGTCGGCGACTACTCGATCCACCTGATGGCCGACCGGTCCCGGCACGTGCCCGGCACCGACCCCTGCGAGCGCGACCTGGTGATCAGCTGCGGCGCGGCACTGCACCACCTCCGGACCGCGCTCGCCGCGGCAGGCTGGTACGCCGAGGTGGACCTGCTGCCCGGCGCCGACCCCGACCACCTCGCATCGGTCGAGATGTCGCGCCGCGCTCCGTCCGAAGAGGACATCATGCTGGCGAGGGCGATCCCCCGGCGCCACACCGACCGCGGCGCGTTCGCGTCGTGTCCGATGCCGGACGGGCACCTCGACCTGCTGGCGGGCCACGCCGCGGCGGAGGGTGTCGCGCTGGTGCCGGTGACCGATCCGGCGCACCGGCACGTCGTCACCACCGCCATCGCCGCGGCCGCGGGATGGCAGGACGAGACGGCCACACCCGAGGGCGGCGGGCCGTGCGCCGAGGAACTGGTCGTGCTCGCCACGCCGGCCGACGACGTCGTGTCCCGGCTGCGTGCGGGTGTGGCGGCGAGCGCGGTGCTGCTCGCCGCCACCAGCCTCGACCTGGCCACCTGCCCGCTGACCCGGCTGTTCCGGGTCGGGCACACCCGCGACCGGCTCCGCCACGAGGTGCTGTCCGGGGCCACGCACCCGCAGCTGGTCCTGCGGGTCGGCCGGGCCGCCGCCGAGCCGGTCGCCCGGTCACCGCGCCGGTCCGTCGACGAGACCGTCACCTACCTGCCCGGCACCGGCCCCCGGCGCGCCGGGCACTGACCGTTGCCCGGTCACCACGGTCTCCGTGCGGTCCGCCGCGGCAGCGTCGAGGTTCCCTCCTCACCAGGGCCCTTCGACCCCGGCCTGTGCGGTCGGCCGGGCATGCGCGCACGATCAGGACATGGCCATCGAGTTCGGCACCCCGGCGCGGTACCTGCCGGCACCCAGGGACAACGCGACCGGCGACCTGACCCGCAACGCGCTCAGCGTCCCCGACGCGCCCGCGTTCGCGCGGTGGCTGGGCGGCACGTGGCACACGATCACGTGGTCCGAGTTCGCCGACCTGGCCACCACGCTCGCCGCTGGACTCGTGGCGGCCGGGATCGCACCGGGCGACCGGATCGCGCTCATGGCGGCCTCGGGTGTCGAGTGGGTGCGCGCGGACTACGCGATCTGGCTGGCCGGCGCGGTGTCCGTGCCCATCCCGGCCACGGCGGCACCGGCGGAGGCCGAGTGGATCCTGCGGGACTCGGGTGCCGTCGCCGCCTTCACCGGTGACGACCGGCAGTACGCGCTGATCGAGGCTGCCGGGGTGCGGCACATCTGGTCGACCGCCGCGGGCGGGGTCGAGGAACCCGCCGCCCTCGCGGAGGTCGAGCGGCGCAGGCGGGCCCTCACCTCGGGCACGACGGCCACGATCGTCTACCCACCCGGCGCGGCGCACGGCTGCCGCCTGAGCCACGGGAACCTGACCGCGGCCGTGCACGCGGCCGCCGAGTCGCCCTTCGACCAGTACACCGAGCTGCTGATCGGCCTGCCGTGCACGGACGTCCTCGCCAGGGTGACGCAGCTGAAGGCGGTGCACAGCGGCGCGCTCACGGCACACGCGACCGATCCGGCGCACCTCGGCGACGCGCTCCTTTCCTTCCGCCCCACCGTGTTGCTGGCCGCGCCGGAGGTACTGGACCGGTTCGACCCGGGGACGGCACGGACCGCGGTGGCGTACGGGCAGGCCCTCGACGCGGGACGGGTGCCGCTCTCCGTGCGGCTGCGCCGCGGGCGCCACCCCAAGCAGCTGGCGCGGTTCGGGGGCCGCCTCACCCACGTCGTGACGGGCGGACCGCTGGTGCCGCGGCTCGCGTGGTTCCTGCGTGGCATCGGCCTGACGGTGCTCGACGGCTACAGCCGCGCGGAGACGAGCGGACCAGTCACGTGCAACCTGCCGGGCGGCACCCGCACCGGTACGGCGGGCAGGCCGCTGCCGGGCTGCCGGTTACGCATCACGCGGGACGGGGAGGTCCTCGTCCGCGGCGCCACCGTGTTCCAGGGCCACTGGTCCGCCCCGACCCCGGAGCTGGACGGGGACGGCTGGTTCCACACCGGCGACCTCGGCCACCTCGACGACGGCTACCTGACGATCACGGGCCGCCGGGGCGTGCGGTGAGCCCGGTGCGCCGGACCGGGGACGTCGCAAACCGGTGATCGACTAGTGTCCCGCGCCAAAAATGCGGTGATTGAGTCGGTGGATCCAGGTTTCTGCCGGCAAGGCGCCGGTTCGTCCTCGTACTGGATCGTACTTGGGCGGACCGGCAACGCCGCCGGCAGGAAGCTGGGCCGCCGAATCAGTTTCCTGATTTCCGGCTCGGGACACTAGCGTGCCGGTCGTGGACCTCGGCATGCGGCTCTTCACCGACCCCCACCAGGGCGCGACGTACGACGACGTGCTACGCATGGCGCGCTGCGCGGAGGACGCCGGTTACGACGCGTTCTTCCGGTCGGACCACTACCTGCGGATCACCCCGGGCGACGGGCTCCCCGGCCCGACCGACGCGTGGCTCACGCTGGCCGGGCTGGCGCGGGACACCACCACCATCCGGCTGGGCACCCTCGTCACCGCGGCGACCTTCCGGCAGCCGGGGCCGCTGGCGATCGCGGTGGCGCAGGTCGACCGGATGTCCGGCGGGCGGGTCGAGTTCGGGCTCGGGACCGGCTGGTTCGAGGCGGAGCACCGCGCGTACGGCATCCCGTTCCCGCCGCTGCGCGAGCGGTTCGACCGGCTCGAGGAGCAACTGGAGATCATCACCGGGCTGTGGCAGACGCCGGTGGGTGAGACGTACTCGTTCCAGGGCGAGCACTACACGCTGCGCGACTCCCCCGCGCTGCCCAAGCCGCTCCAGCGCCCGCGTCCGCCGGTCCTGGTGGGCGGTGGCGGCCGCACGCGCACGCCGGCGCTCGCGGCGCGGTTCGCCGACGAGTTCAACCTCCCGTTCGTCGACGAGGAGACCGCGGCCGCGCAGTTCGCCAGGGTGGACGAGGCGTGCGCCGCGGCCGGGCGCGCCCGGTTGCCCAAGTCGACCGCGCAGGTGCTGTGCGTCGGCCGCACCGGCGCCGAGCTGGCGCGCAGGGCCGAGGCGATCGGGAAGCCGGTCGACGAGCTGCGCGCGACGGGCCTGGCCGGCACGCCAGCGGAGGTGGTGGACCGGCTCGGCCGGTGGCGTGCACGCGCCGGCGTCAGCCGCGTCTACCTGGAGACCCTGGACCTGTTCGACCTCGACCACGTCGAGCTGGTGGCGGCCGAGGTGTTCCCCCAGCTCTGAAGAACAGTCCTGCCCGGTCAGTCGCGGTCCAGCCACTCCGACAGCAGTGCGCGTTCCGCCGGGGTGAGCATCGGCAGCGTGGGGGCGACGGCCCGGATCGCGACGGCCACCTCGGCCGGGCCGCCGGCCGGCAGAGCGGGTGCGGCGGTGAGGATCGAGCGGGCGACGGCCTCGTACATCGCGTCCGCCAGCCCGGGGTCGCGGGCCTCGGGCGGTGCCGACAGCAGGGTCAGCACCGCGCCGGTGCCCGCGGCGTGGATCAGCTCGACCGCGCGCCGTTCGGTGACCCGCAGCCTGCCCGCCTCCGCGACGCGGCGCACCCGCCCGCGCAGCACGGCGAGCCCGGCGTCCGCCGCCGGGGACGGTGTGTCGCGGGCGGGGTCGGTGAGCAGCCCGAACAGCGCCGCGTTGGCGAGACCGAAGCCGATGTGCGCGTCCCAGCCCGCCTTGAGGTCGGCCACGGGGTCGGCGCTCTCCTCGGCGAGTGCCTTCGCGGCGACGTAGTCCGCGAACACGTGCTCGGCCACGGCGTCGAGGAGCGCGTCCTTGTCCGCGAAGAACCGGTAGATCGTCGGCGCCTGCATGCCGGCGGCCTGCGCCACCGCACGCGTCGTGACCGCCGCCGCGCCGTCCTCGCGCAGCAGCCGCGCCGCGGCCGCCACGATCCGGGTGCGTGTCTCGAGCCTGCTCGCCACCTCCACCATGTTGCCGACGATAACGCATAACTGCTATCAATGTTGCTAACCTTGATAATAACGTTGCTAACAGCGGAAGGGGCAGTCATGATCATCATCACCGGAGCCACCGGCACCCTCGGTGCCCAGATCGTCGACCGGCTGCTCACGCGCATCCCGGCCGACCAGGTCGGCGTCAGCGTGCGCGACCCGAGCCGTGCGGCGGACCTGGCCGCGCGCGGTGTGCGGGTGCGGCGCGGCGACTACGGCGATCCTCGGTCCCTAGCGGAGTCGTTCGAGGGCGCCACGCAGGTGCTCGTGGTCTCCGCGGGCCAGACCGGCGCGGCGGGTGTGGCCCTGCACGTCGCGCCGGTCGACGCCGCGCTGGACGCCGGCGCGCGGCGGGTGCTCTACACCAGCCACCAGGGCGCGGCGGAGGACTCGCTGTTCGCGCCGATGCCCGACCACGCCGCCACCGAGCACTACCTGGCGAAGACGGGCGCACCGTTTACGTCGCTGCGGAACGGGTTCTACACGAGCACGATCACGGCGATGTTCGGCCAGGCGCTGGAGACCGGCGAGCTGGTCGCACCGGCCGACGGCCCCATCTCGTGGACCGCGCACGCCGACCTCGCGGAGGCCGCGGCGATCGCCATCGCCGACGAGGGCCGGTTCGACGGGCCGACCCCGCCGCTGACCGCACCGGTCGCGCTCGACCTGGATGACATCGCCGGGGTGCTCACCGACATCACGGGACGCACGATCCGCCGCGTCGTCGTCGACGACGAGGAGTGGACGGCCACGCTCACCAGCCGCGGTGTGCCCGCGGACCGGGCGGCACTGCTGCTCGGCATGTTCCTGGGTGCCCGCCGCGGCGAGTTCGCCACGGTAGCGCCGGATCTCGAGGAGCTCCTGGGACGCCCGCCGACCCCGGTCCGGCAGGTGCTGGCGGACGCCGCCGGCCTGCCGCGGTAGTCCTCACGACCCGACGCGCAGCACGCCCTGGCCACCGAGGACCGCGACCACGGTGAACTCCTGCGAGTTCAGCACCAGCTGCTTGCCCGCCGCACCCGCCGCGGACAGTTCCGAGGAGTTGCCCTGCCCGTCGTCCGAACGGGACGCGACCTCCAGCATGTCCTCCTCGATGGCGACCTCGACCCGGCCCAGGCCGGGGAGGTCGAGGACGTCCCCCGTCTCGACCAGCACCTCGCAGGTGCCGTCCGCGCACGCCCCGAGGTCCGCACCGTCGGCCGCGGCGGGGAGCGAGTCCTCCCCGCATCCCGACAGGACGAACACCAGCACCGACACGACCGCGAGCTTTCCTTTGCCCAGCATGGGAAAAGCGTAGGAGTCCGGCGGTGCGGCAGCGGGGTGGTCGGCAGGTTCCTGCCGACCACCCGGCCGCTCAGCTCATGGCGGCCAGCAGGTCGCGGCAGGCCTTCTCGCACGCCCGGCGGTGCTCGTGGCTCTCCGCGCGGGAGTCGTCGTGGCTTTCGGTGGCGCGCCGTCCGGTCAGACCAGGTTCCTCGGTACCGCGACGTCCCAGTTCCTGGAGCGGACGCGGACCGCGCCCTCGAACGCGTCCAGGCGGGCGTGCACGTGGAACTCGGTCGGGGTGCAGGTCATCACCTGGCAGGTCTCGACGCGGGTCTGCCAGTCGCCGCGGGCGAAGGTCATCGTCCACTCCGTCCGGCCGCTGGCGGAGGTGAAGTCGTCGGCCGCCCAGCTGTAGCGCTCGTGGACGCGTTTGCCGATCTCCACGCCGGTGTCCTCGTACCGCACGGTGCCGGTGTCCTTGACCACGTCGAGCGCCGACTCGTAGTTGATCATGTCGCGGGTGACGTCCCAGCGGTACTCCCCCGGGCTGCGCACCGTCGTCGCCAGCGGCGACGCCCCCTCCGGTTCGTCGAACGGGCGGAGCGTGACCTCGTCGGACACCGCGACCGGCCGGATCGGCAGCACGAGCGCGCTGCCTTCGGTGTGCACCGACAGCCGGACCGGCTCCGGCGGCGGCCACGCGAGCGGCCAGTACGAAGTGGACAGTGACAGCCGGATGCGGTGCCCGGCCGGGAACGCCTGCGCCACACCGTTGAGCGGGATCTCGACCCGGTAGCGGCGACCGGGTTCGAGCGGCTCCGGCTCTTCGTGGGAGTCCCGGTGCGCGAGGTTGAGCAGGCCGTAGGTGACACGGGTGGCGCTGCCGTCCTCGGCCACATCGGACAGACGGGCCGCGACCATCGCGGTGGGCCGGTTCGCGCACACGTCGAGCCGCACCACGGGCGCGCCGAGGATCTCGCACGGCTCGGTGAGCACGTCGGTCTCGAACACGAGCGAACCGCCGTCCTCCTCGCGCTGGTCGTAGGGCAGGTCCGGCGGTGCGTTGTAGGAGCACCACTTCCCGGCGAACTGCCCGACCGACAGCGGCGACTCGACCGACAGCACCTCGTCGCCGAGCGCCGCGTCGCGGGGCGCGATCCGGTGCGGGGCAAGGGGATGGACGTCGTGGCGGATGTTCGGTGACGGCCACGCGCGTTCGCCGACCCAGCGGCCCGGCCGCTCCTCGTACGAGGTGGACGGTGGCACGCTGTCCTGCATCCACGCCCGCAGCACCGGCTCGTCCGGCCCGTCGGCCGGTGCGTCACGCAGCCAGCGGTCGAACCAGCGGACCACCTCCTGCAGGTAGCCGATCGCCGGGCCCGGCACGCCGAGGTGCGGGTACTTGTGCGACCACGGGCCGATCAGCCCCATGCGCGGCACGTCGAGCCCTTCCATCAACCGCAGCACGGCGTTGGAATAGCCGTCTGCCCACCCGCACGACGCGAACACCGGCACCTGGATCGCCGAGTAGTCCTCGCACACCGACGCGTGCCGCCAGTAGTCGTCGCGGCGCTGGTGGTTCAGCCACTCGACCACCCACGGCCGCGCGGCGTCCAGCCGCTCCAGCCACATCCGCCGCCAGTCCTCTCCGGTCAGCGCGGGATCGGGCGGGCAGGCGCTGTAGGCGAACATCGTGCCGGACTCGGCGAGGTTGTCCGACAGCAGACAACCTCGCATGTAGTGCATGTCGTCGGCGAAGCGGTCGTCGGTGAACGACGCGATGCAGATCGCGCCCAGGCTCGGCGGCCTGCGCGCGGCGACCTGCAACGCTGCGAACCCACCCCACGAGATCCCCATCATCCCCGTGCGGCCGTCGCACCACGGCTGCGCGGCGAGCCACGCCAGCACGTCCTCTGCGTCGCGTTGCTCCTGCTCGAGGTACTCGTCGACGAGCACACCGTCCGACTCGCCGCTCCCCCGGATGTCCACCCGCACGCACGCGAAGCCGTGCCCGGCGATGTAGGGGTGCGCGATCGAGTCGCGGACGGAGGTGAGGTCCCGTTTGCGGTACGGGATGTACTCGAGCACCGCCGGCACCGGCCGGTCGTCGGAGTCCAGCGGACGCCAGATCCGGGCGGACAGCCGGGTGCCGTCCGCCACCGGGATCCAGACGTGTTGCTCCTCCTTGATGTCGGTGGGCAGCGAGGTGACGACTCGCATGCTCAGGTCTCCCCTCGTTCTTCCGCTTCTTCCGCCTCTTCCGCGAACTCGAACCGCAGCGCGGCGACGCACCGCTCGTACTTCTCCGCCAGCTGGTCCTCGTCGGCCGCGCCGACGATGATCTGCGCGAGCTCGTAGCTGTAGCTGTCCGCGTACCGCCCTTCGGACAGCCGCGTGCCGTCGGGGGCCTTGCGGTACACGCGCACCCCGTCGAGGTCTCGCTCCAGCGCCGCGATCTCGTCCTCGGCCGGCCCACGTAAGAGCGCGCCGTCGGTGAAGCGGCGCAGGTACCACCGCGCCGAGATGGCGTACGGGCCGTCGCCCGCCGCGGCGGGCGTCTCGCCGAGCGCGACGTTGACCATGTACCGGTGGTTCGGGTACCCGTCGACGTGCTCGAACAGCTCGGCGTGCGCCTGCGAGTGCCGAGGGTTGATCTCCAGCAGGTTGACCTCACCGGTGGCGGGGTCGCAGAAGTACTCGATGCTGAACGTGGTGTTGTCGAGCCCGATCCCCGCGATGACCCGCCGGGACACGTCCGCGAGGCGTTCGCACAGCCAGTCCGGCTGCTGCGACGGGTACTGGTGGCGCAGGAAGCTCGCCACGCCGGGGTACACCAGCGAGTCCAGCACGCCGTACACGACGACCTCGCCGTCGCGGACATAGCCTTCCACCGCCGCGCGGTCCCCCGACAGCGCCCGTTCGGCCAGCGCCGCCTGCCCACCGGCCTCCGCGATCTCCGGTGGCAGGTCGACCTGCTTGAGCAGGTACTCGAACGGCTCCCCGACAGTGCCGATCCCCTCGCGCAGCCGTTCGACCGCGTCGGCGAACTCCTTCTCGTCGGTCACCTCGAACGCCAGCTTGGAGGAGAACGACTTCACCGGCTTGAGCCAGCACGGGTAACCGACCTCGGCGGGAAGCCGCGGCGCGTCGAGGTCGACCACCGCGAACGGCGGGTACTCGTCGATGACCTCGCGCTGGACCAGTCTGCTCCAGTACTTGTGCTCACACCGCAACACCGCGTCCAGCCGCGCGCCGCGCAGCCCGAACCGCTCGCACAGCACGGGCACGATCGTGCTGACCGGGAAGTCCCAGAACCCGACGATGGCGTGCACGTCCCCGTCGAATGCCGCGATCCGCGCCTCGGCGGTGTCGAGGATCTCGCCGATCGGGATGCCGTCCTGCGACTGCATGTCGTGAATGGACATCAACGGGTGGAACTCGTACCGGTCCGCGTCCGGGATCCGTTTCAGCAGGTCCAGGTTGGTCTGATCGAGCCCGAGCACCACGACGTTCATCCGCGACATACAGCTCTCCATTCGGGTACGCGTCATCCGGATCTTCGGCACCGCGTACCCGATTCGCCGCGGGTTATGGCCCCCGTACGCGATCGGACGCCCTTCGCGCAGGTCAGACGGGGGTGTTTACGGCTGTGGCGCCACCGGTGCCGGGGTCCGGCGGCGGCGCCACCACCGGACGACCAGCACGGCGGGGATGCCGAGTGCGAGCAGGAACGGCAGCACGGCGCCGACCACCCGCGACGTGACCGCGCCCGCGTCGAGGAACGCGCCCCAGCCGTCGGACAGGCCGGCGAGGAACCCGCCCCGGTCCTCCTGCACCGGCGGGGGCGGCGGCGCGTCGGACTTGCCGACCCGCATGGTGACCGTGGACATCGCGACCTGGCCTGCCAGTGCCTGCCTGCGCTGCAGCAGCGACTCGAGCTCCGCCTCGCGGGTGGTGACCTCCTGCTCGATCCGCACGATCTCGTCGACCGTGCCCGCCCTGGCCAGCAGCGCCCGGACCCGGTCCACGCTGGCGCGCTGGGTCCCGATCCGGCTGTCCAGGTCGACGACCTGCTCGGTCACGTCCTCCGCGGACTGCTCCCGGGAGACCACCTCACCCAGCGCGGACAGCTCGTCGAGCGCGTGGTCGAACCGGTCGGAGGGGATGTGCAGGGCGAGCGTCGCCGACTCCTCCCGGACGGACTCCCGCCCCGCGTAGCCACCTTCGGCGGCGGCGATGTCCCGTGCGCGGTCGACGGTGTCGCGCACGTCGCCCGCGGACAACTCGAGGTCCGCGGTGCGCACCAGCGTCCGGTCCACGCCCGGCTGGCTGACGTTCCGCTCCCCCACCGCGCCCGGTTTCTCCCCCTGGCCGGTCGACTGCGACTCGTCCGCGCTGCCGGCACCGCCGCTCGCGTCCTGGGCGGCCTCCGGCGCCAGGGCCACGCTCTGCCCCGAGTCACTGGCGCCCGTGCACGCCGTGACCAGGCCGGTCGCGAGCCCCACCATCAGCGCAACGCCGACGAGTCTGCCGTTCATCTGTCCTCCAGGGTGTCGTCTGATGCCCGGAGGACGGAGGAACAGCGGGAACCCGTTGACCGCGCGGTGGTCACAAGTCGGTCTACAGGCTGAACGCGACCCCGCGCAGGATCAGGGCCAGGATGAACACGGCGGTGAACGCCAGGTCGAACGACAGCCCGCCGGCACGCACCGGCCGCAGCACCCGCCGCACCGGCGCGATCACCGGTTCCGTGACCGTGTGGGCGAACGCGCGGGCCTTGCGC
Source organism: Actinophytocola algeriensis (assembly GCF_014203735.1). GTDB lineage: Bacteria > Actinomycetota > Actinomycetes > Mycobacteriales > Pseudonocardiaceae > Actinophytocola > Actinophytocola algeriensis. The sequence continues at coordinate 465,193 of NZ_JACHJQ010000008.1, forward strand.
ACCCTCGGTGACCCGTAGGACACCGTGCCAGCCCAGTCCAGGATCATGCGCGCGACCAGCACCAGGATGAAGGCCGTCAGCACGTACCCGAGCAGTGTTCCGATGACGCTCATGGCGAACTCCTCCGCGGCGGCCACGTCGACCGCCTCACCGGGACAACGCTAGGCACCGGGCCTGAAGTGTCGCTTTCGCGCGTTTCTCAGCCGACTATCAGCCGAGGTCGCAGGCCCGCCAGGGCCGCGCGGACCCGTTCGACCGCACCCGCGCCCGTCGAGGCGTGCGGGGACAGCCGCACCTCGTCCGGGCGGACCGTGGCGGTCACCTCGGCGCCGGTGAGGGCGGCCGCCACCGCCGCGGTGGCACGGCCGGGCACCCGGAACGCCAGGATGCCGGCGCGCCTGCCGGTCTCGGACACGATCTCGGCGCCCGCCGAGCGCAGCAGCTCCTCGAGCTCGGCCACCCGGTCGGTGACGCGGCGGGCGATCACCGGCGGCCCGATCTCCTCGACCAGTTCCAGCGCGGTGGCGAGCGCACCCGAGGTCACCGGGCTCAGGTTGCTCACCGACCAGGACTGCGCGTCCGGTGCCTGCTCGTGGATCTCGTCGTCGAACACGCCAGGGTCGCGGGCGCCGGTCCAGCCCGAGATCAGCGGGTCCATGCGGGCCAGCGCCCGGTCGGACAGCACCGCGAACCCGGTGCCCCACCCCGCGCGCAGCCACTTCTGCCCGCCGCACACCAGCACGTCGGCGGCCGCCCACGGCTCGTCGACGACGCCGAACCCCTGGATGCCGTCCACCACCAGCAGCCGGTCGCCGACGACCTCGCGCAGTGCGGCGAGGTCGGCCCGGTAGCCGGTGCGGAAGTCGACCGCGCTCACCGAGACCACGCCCGTGTCCCCGGTCACCGCGGCGGCGACCGCCTCCGGGGTGACCGGGCCGCGCGGCAACCGGCGCACGATCAGCCTGCCCGCCCGCTCGGCCCGCGCCCACGGGTACGTGTTGGCCGGGAACTCGGCCGCAGACACCAGCACCTCGCAGGGCGGGACGGCGAACGCGGTCTGGAACAGGCCGTGGCTGGTGGTCGGCACCAGGACCACCCGGTCGGCGGTGGCACCGGACAGCCGCGCCACCGCCGCCTTCGCACGGTTCTCCCACGCCATCAGCTCGTCCACAGTGGACGAACCGGCGCGGGCCAGCGTGCCGAGCAACGCGGCGCTCGTCTCGACGACGGCTCGCGACGGCGGCCCCACGCGGGCGAAGTCGAGGTAGCCGGGCGACTCGTCGAACTGGTCGGACCACAGATCATCCGTCACCGCGACAGTCAAACACGGTCAGACGCCCGCGCCCCCGGTGACCGGCAGCACCGCGCCCGTCACGAACGAGGCGCGGTCGCTCAGCAGCCAGGCGGCCGACTCGGCGATCTCCTCCGGCGCGGCGGCCCGGCCAAGCGGTGTGCCCGCGACGATCCGCTCGACCACGCTCGGGTCGTGCCGGTTCCACTCCTCGACCATCTCGGTCATCGTGAGGCCCGGCGCGATCGCGTTGACGCGGATGCCCGCCGGGCCGTAGGTGACGGCCGCCGACTCGGTGAGGCTGTTGACGGCCCGCTTGGCCGCCCCGTACGCGGGCAGTGCCGGGTTGCCGATCAGGCTGCCCACGCTGCTGGTGTTGACGATCGCCCCGCCTCCGGTCCTGCTCATGGCCTTCACCTCCGCGGACACGGCGTAGAAGACGCCTTTCAGGTTGACCCGCAGGACGAGGTCGAACTGGTCTTCTGGGAAGTCCGCGACGGGGTGGGGCGGCACCCCGACGCCGGCGTTGTTGAAGGCGAGGTCGAGCCGCCCGTGGCGTTCGACGACGGTGGCCACCGCGTGCTCGACGCTCGCCACGTCGCCGAGGTCGGCGACCACGTACGAGGCGCCGGGGAGGTCCTCGGCGAGCGCCTTCAGCGCGTGCTCGGTGCGGGCGGCCAGCACCACCGTCGCACCCTCCCGGGTGAACAGGCGTGCCGCGGCGGCTCCGATGCCGCGGCTCGCCCCGGTGACCAGGGCGATCTTGCCGGTCAGCATTCCGTTCTCTGTCATGTCACCACCGTGCGGCGGCGCGGGCACCCCGTGACAGGCCCTGGCGGTACCTGGCTGATTCGCCGCCGCCGGGTCATGCTCGACAGGTGGACAAGCACGAAATGGGCCGTTTCCTGCGGCTGCACCGCGAGCGGCTGACGCCGTCGACGGTCGGCCTGCCCTCGGCCGGGCCCCGCCGCACACCGGGGCTGCGCCGCGAGGAGGTGGCCCAGCTCGCGCACATCTCGACGCAGTACTACACGCGCCTCGAACAGGCCCGCGGGCCGCACCCGTCGCGCCACGTGCTGGCCGCGATCGGCCGGGCGCTGCGCCTCAACGACGCCGAACGTGCCCACCTGTACACCCTCGGCGGTCAGCAGGCCGAGCCGCCGGGGCCGTCGGCCGACGTGCCCGACCGGATCCTCGACATGATCGAGCGGCTGCCGCACACCGCGGCCGTCGTGCTCGACGCGAAGTACGACATCCTCGCGTGGAACCCGCTCGCCGCGGCCCTGCTGGAGGACTTCTCGGCCCAGCCGCGCCGGGAACGCAACATGATCCGCCGGTACTTCCTGCACCCGGACCCGGCCCGCAGGCACTACGGCATCTCCGACGGCGCCGACTTCGGCCGGTTCGCGGTCCGGCACCTGCGTGCGGCCGCCGCCCGGTACCAGAGCGACCCGGCGACGCAGGACCTGGTTCGTGAGCTGCGCGCCGGCAGCCCCGAGTTCGCCGCGCTGTGGCCGAGCCCCGAAGTCTCCGGCCAGCGCCACCTGGTCAAGGTGGTCGACCACCCGCAGGTCGGCCCGATCACCCTGAACTGCGACATCCTGCTGGTCCCCGAACGCGACCAGCACGTCGTGCTGTTCACCGCCGAACCGGGCACCCCGGCTCACGACGCGCTGCGACTGCTGTCGGTGATCGGCCTCCAGCAGATGACCTAGCGCGCCGTACCGGGGGCGGGCTGGTTGCCGTGAAAGGCGCGTTCAGGACATCGCCGCCGCTGTGAAGGCGCGCAGGCGCGAAGGGGCGCGAGCCCCACACCACACCCGAGGCTGCCTGCCATCCCAGAGACCTGCCCCTCCGGCGAGGAGCCGCCGGAGGCAAACCCATCCGGCAAGGACAAACCACGAACCCACCCCGGCCACCGCAAGTGGACACAGCACCAGCAGCAGGGCCGGCGTACCCGGCGGAGTACGGCTCAGCCGGTGCCGTCCTGGCGGGCCTCGTCCGCGTCGAGGAGGTCCTGCCTGCCGCGTGACACGCGGGACCGGATGGTGCCGACCGGCACGCCGCAGATGTCGGCCGCCTCCGCGTAGGACAGGCCCAGCACCTGGGTCAGGACGAGTGCTTCCCTGCGCTCCGGCAGGAGCCCGTCGAGGAGGAGGTCGAGCTCGACGATGTCCTCGAAACCCGCCACGTTGTCGTGAGCGGCGGCCTGCCCCCGGTCGGCGACCTGGGTCCAGTCCACGGCGCCGGTGGTCCTCGGCCGAGACGTCACGGTCCTGATGTGGTCCACCACGACCCGCCGCGCGATCGACATCAACCACGTCCGCGCGGACGACCGGCCCGCGAACGACGACAGACTGGGCAGCGCCCGCAGATAGGTCTCCTGCGTGAGGTCGTCCGCGAGACCGACACCAGCGAGATGCGCGACAAGCCGCCACACGTCCCGCTGCGACGCCCGCACGAACCGCTCCAGCGCGCCGCGATCGCCCTTGCCCGCGGCGAACGCCGACTCGGTCAGCTCGTCGACGTCCCGAGGAGTCCCCACAGGCCCGGAGCGTATCCGACACACCGCCGGGAACCACACGCCTCGTCAGAACGACAATGAGACCGTGGATTGCGTGACGTGTCGTGAGTCCCTGTCGGCCAGGCTGGACGGCGAGGCCGAGCCCGCCCCCGCCGAGCAGGTCGACGCGCACCTGGCCGAGTGCGGTGCGTGCCGGGCGTGGCAGCGCCGGAGCGAGGAGCTGAACCGCTCGCTGCGGGTGCGCCCCGCCACCCCGGTCCCCGACCTCAGCGAGGCGATCCTGGCGAACGCGCCCGAGATCGAACCCGCGCAGGGCTGGTGGGTGCGGGGCGCGCTGGTGTGCGTGGCCGTCGCGCAGGTGACGCTGGGGCTGAGCCAACTCGTCGGGATGGGCACCACCGCCATGCACGTGGGGCACGAGACCGCACCCGCCGTCGCAGGCCACCTGTTCAACGAGAGCACCGCCTGGAACCTGGCGCTGGGCATCGGGATGCTGTGGGCCGCGTTCCGGCCGAGGGCGACGTCCGGGCTGGTGCCGGTGCTCGCCGGGTTCGTGGTGGTGCTGTTCGCGTACTCGGCCCACGACCTGGCCACCGGTGCGGCACCGGTCTCCCGCGTCCTGGGGCACGGCCTGCTGGTGCTGGGGCTGGGCCTGATGATCGTGGTCAACCGCCGCCACCGCCCGCACGCCCCGGACGGCACCAGGGCCGCCACCACGGACGGCACGGCGTCGGGTGCGGCGGGCGGCGTCACCGATCCGGCCGCCCCGGACGTGGCGGGCCCGACCGGACGGCCACACCTCCGCCCGGCCGGTCACCACCGCGCGGCCTGACCACCGGGCACAGCAACAGCGGGCTGGCCAGGGCGACCAGTCCGACGACGGTGATCGCGGCACGTGGGCTGGTGGCGGAGGCCAGCACACCGGCAAGGGCGGTGCAGGCGGCGATGGCGGCGCTGCTGCTGACCGACCACGCGGCCAGCGTGCGCGCGATCCGGTCGTCCGGGGTGTGTTCGAGCCGGTAGGTGGCGAGCACCGGGTTGAACAGGCTGACGCTGACGATGATCGCGAACTCCAGGACCATCACCAGGACCAGACCGCCGACCCCGGCCGGGGTGAACGCCAACCCGATCAGCCACACGGCGCGCAACGACCCCGCCACCCGGAGCACGGTCCCCCGCCCGTACCGGCCCACGACACGCCGGGCCAGCCGCGACCCGATGAGCCCGCCAGCACAGGGCACGGCGAACGCGAGCCCGAACTGCCATGGCGCGAACCCGAGCGGGCCGAGCATGAGCACCGCCAGCAGCGGCTCGGTGGCGATGATCGACCCGTTGACGAGCAGGACGTTGACGTAGAGCGCCCGCAGCCCGCGGTGCGCGAGGATGTGCCGCCAGCCCGCGACCAGCTCACGACCACGACGTCCGGGAGTCCGGACCGGACGCTCCTCCCGGCCGCGAACCGCGATGATGCCCAACGCGGACAACAGGTAGCCGCACGCGTCGGCCACCGCGGTGACGACCGGCCCGAACAGGCCGATCGCCGCGCCACCCAGCGGCGGCCCGATCGCGGTGGCACTCCACGTCGTCGACTCGAACCGGGCGTTCGCGACGAGCAGGTCGTCCGGCCGCACCACGGCCTTGAGGAAGGCCCCGCCCGCCGCGCCGAACGCGATCTTGGCCGCGGCCAGCGCCGCCGACACGACGAGCAGCTGAACGAAACCGAGCCACCCCAAGGCATACGCGACCGGTACGGACAGCATCGCGAGGAACCGCAGGAGATCCATGGCGATCATCACCGGCCGCTTGCGCCGGAACTCCACCCACGGCCCGAGCGGCAACGCGATCAACGCCCCCACCGCGGGCCCCACCGCGGACAACGCCGACACCTGCGCCGGACTGGCGTGCAACACGAGCACGGCGATCAACGGCAGGGCGCCGAACCCGAACCCGGAACCGTACGCACTGACGGCGTAGGCCGCCCACAACCACCCGAACCGCCGCCCCAGCCGCCGCCGCGCCACTTCCGCCGCCTTCCCTCGGTGAACGGCGCACAGCACAGCGGGCAACGACGGGCAAGATCCAACAACCGCGCCCGCGGCGCGTCACAACAGCCGGTTGTACCGGCCGGTCAGGTCCGGTACAGCTCGGTGAGCAGTGCGACGGCGGCACGGGTCGACGGGTGCGGGTCGTCGCGCCACCAGATCAGCCGCACCGGGATGGGCGTGGCGTCGCGGACGGCGCGGAACGTCACGCCGGGTCGCGGGTACTGGGCGACGGTGCTCTCCGCGGTGACGCCGACGCAGCGACCGGTGGCGATGACCGTCAGCCAGTCGTCGACGTCCTGGGTGTACTCCACCTCGGGCCTGCCGTCCGGCGGCCACAGGTCGGTGGTCGTCGTGCCGCTGCGCCGGTCGATGACGAGCCTGCGGTCCGCGATCTCGGCGAGCCGCAGGGACCGGCGGCGCACCCACGGGTCGTCCGAAGCCATGGCGCAGTACCGCCGCTCGAGGCCCACGATGACGCCGTCGAAGCGCCGCCGGTCGGGTTCGGTGCGCGTCACCGCGAGATCGCACGCGCCTTCCGCGAGCCCGCCGGTGGCGGAGTTGGTGCGCACCATGTGGAGTTCGACGTCCTGGTGCAGCACGGCCCAGCGGCGCTGGAACGCCACGGTGTGCCTGCCCATGGCGGACCACGCGTAGCCGATGCGCAGCGCGCTGTGCCCCGAGGTCGCCTCGCGCACCAGGTCGCCTGCCTCGGCCAGCAGGCGCCGGGCGCGCGTGATGACGCGGCCGCCGACCGCGGTGGGCACGACCTCGCGGCTGGTCCGCCGCAGCAGCCGGACGCCGAGCGCGGACTCGAGCGCGGCCAGCGTGCGGGAGACGGCCGCCTGGGACACCCCGAGCGCACCGGCCGCGTCGGTGAACGTGCCCTCGTCCACGATCGCGACGAGGCACCGCAGCTGCCGCAGCTCGACATCCATGACCAGAGCGTATAGCCGACGCGTCCGATGCATTTTGCGCAACCGTCGCGGTGGCGCAGTCTCGGTCCCATGCGGACGACGGCACAGCGGGCTCCGGCCGGCCCGGCGGCACCGGCGGAACCCGGCCGGGCCGCCGGGATCGCGATGATGCTGGGCAGCGGGGTGTCGAACCAGACCGGCGCGGCACTCGGCGCGACCGCGTTCGACGTGCTCGGCCCGGCCGGCGTGGTCGCGGTGCGCCAGTGGGTCGCGGCCGCGGTGCTGCTGGCGATCGGCAGGCCGAGGGTGCGGTCGTTCACCTGGGCGCAGTGGTGGCCGGTACTGCTGCTGGCGGCGGTGTACGCGACGATGAACCTGTCGCTGTACACCGCGATCGACCGCATCGGGCTCGGGCTGGCGGTGACGCTCGAGTTCCTCGGTCCGCTCGCGGTGGCGTTGTCCGGCTCCCGCCGCGCGCTCGACCTCGGCTGCGCGGCCGTCGCCGCGGCAGGCGTGGTGGCACTGTCCCGCCCGCAGCCGACCACGGACTACGTCGGCATCGGCCTCGGCCTGCTGGCCGCCGCGTGCTGGGCGTCGTACATCCTGCTCAACCGGTCGGTCGGGCGGCGGCTGCCCGGCGTGGCGGGGACGGCGGCCGCGGCCGGGATGTCGGGGTTGCTGTTCGTCCCGGTCGGTGTGGTGGTGCTGCTGTCGCACCCGCCGACACCGGCCGCGCTGTGGTGCGCCGCGGCGGCCGGGGTGCTGTCGTCCGCGGTGCCGTTCCTCACCGACGTGCTGGCGCTGCGGCGGGTCCCGGCCCACTTCTTCGGGGTGTTCATGAGCGTCAACCCGGTGGTGGCCGCGCTGGCCGGGCTGTTGTTCCTCGACCAGACCCCGGAGGCGATCGAGTGGCTGGCCATCACGGCCATCGTCACCGCGAACGCCATCAGCACCTGGCGCGGATGATCACCGGGCCGTCGCCGCGTTCCGCTACCTTGCGCGTACGCGGGTGGGTGGCCGTCGGAAAATTCTTCCTCGGTGGTGTCGAATGGCGTCGCGCCCGTTCGTGGCCTGGGTGAGAGACCGGCAACGGACCGGTCACCGCCTGTCTGATCCTCGGAGGGGTTCGCCATGAAGCAGTACCTGCTCGCCGTCCAGCTCGACGAGAGCGCGCCGGAGTCCGACGAGGAGACGCGGCGGCAGATGGCCGCGACGGGCAAGGTCACCGACGAGATGAAGGCCGCCGGGTCGTGGGTGTTCGTCGGCGGCCTGCTGCCGTCGCACGCCTCCACGGTCGTCCGCCCCTCGGGCGGCACGACCACGATGACCGACGGCCCGTTCGCCGAGACGAAGGAGCAGCTCGGGGGCTTCTGGGTCATCCAGGTCGACGACCTCGACCAGGCGCTGGCCTGGGCCGACAAGTGCGCACTGGCCTGCGGGCGCCCGATCGAGGTGCGGCCGTTCAACATCGTCCCGGGGGAATGAGCGCGGATGGACCTGGACAGCGTCTACCGGGCGGAGTACGGCCGGTGCGTGGCCACGCTGACGCGCCTCCTCGGAGACATCGGGCTCGCCGAGGAGGCCGTGCAGGAGGCGTTCGCGGTGGCCGTCCGGAAGTGGGACGAGGAACTGCCCGCCAATCCGGGCGCGTGGATCGTGACGACCGCCCGCAACCGGGCGATCGACCGCCTGCGCAGGGAATCCACCCGGCACGCCCGCCACGCACAGGCGCTGCTGCTGAACCAACCCGGCGAACCCGAGGAGGTGGGACCGGTGCGCGACGACCAGCTCCGCATGATCTTCACCTGCTGCCACCCCGCGCTGTCGCCGCTCGCGCAGACCGCGCTCACCCTGCGACTGCTCGGCGGCCTGGACGCGCCGGAGATCGCGCGGGCCTACCTGGTGCCGGAGGCGACCGTCTACCAGCGGATCGTCCGCGCGAAGAAGAAGATCCGCGACGCGGGCATCCCCTACCGGGTGCCCGACGCCGCCGAACTCCCCGGCCGGCTGGCCTCGGTGCTCACCGTGCTCTACCTGATCTTCAACGAGGGGTACACGTCCACCTCGGGGGACCTGCTGCGGACCGACCTGAGCCTGGAGGCCGTCCGCATGGCGCGAGCACTCGCCGACCTGATGCCCGACGAGCCGGAGGTGACCGGGCTGCTGGCGCTGCTCCTGCTCGTCGAAGCCCGGCGGCCCGCGCGGATGGGACCGGCGGGCGAGCTGGTGCCGCTCGCGGAGCAGGACCGGTCGGCGTGGAACCGGGAACTGATCGCCGAAGGGCACGAGCTGGTGCGGCGGTGCCTGCGCCGGGGCCAGCCGGGGCCCTACCAGCTGCAGGCCGCGATCAACGCCGTGCACACCGACGGGCCCGCGACCGACTGGACACAGGTGCTGTCGCTCTACGACCAGCTGTTGGCGCACACCCCGACCCCGATCGTGGCGCTCAACCGCGCGGTCGCCGTCGCCGAGGTGCACGGACCGGCGCTGGCGCTGGCCATCGTCGACGAGCTGGACCTGCCGGGCTACCACCTGCTGCCCGCCACCCGCGCGGACCTGCTCGCCCGCCTCGGCCGCACCGCCGAGGCCGTCGCCGCCTACGACGAGGCGATCACCCTCGCCACCAACGACACCGAACGATCCTTCCTGGCGACGCGACGGGAACGCCTGTCGCGGGAACCCTGACACCGGACCGCGATCACGTTCCGGCCATCACGAGGGCATGGCAACCCGGTTCACCGGGGCTTGTTTCCCTTGCCCTGCTGGCCGTCCTTGCCCTTGTCCGCGCCCTTGCCCTGGCCGTTGTTCGCGTCGGGGCCGCTCGGCGGGGTGCTGTCCGAGCCGTTCGCCGCGCCGCTGTTGGCACCACCTGCCGGGACATCGGCCGGGACCGCGGGACCGGGGCCCCGCTGGGAGCCCGTGGCGTCCTGGTCGGCGGGTGCCGGCGGCCGTACCCCCGGCGCCCGGTCGGTGGTGCCTGAGATCCCCGGCGTCACCGCCGCGGGCTCGCCCAACGGCCGCCCTGGCACGGTCTGCGGCACGGCGGCGACCGCGCCGGCCACCGCGAGGAGCGCCAGCGCCACCAGACCGGTGTGGACGGGTCGCGGCGAGACCGACCGGGGTCGTGGCACCTCGACCGTGACCTTGTCGGTGACGGCGGCCAGCAACGCGGCACAGCGAGCGGCGTCCGGGCGGGCGGCAGGCTCCCGCGCGGTCATCGCCGTGAGCACCGCCGACCACGAACCCGGGAGGGTGTCGGGGATCCGCGGTGGCCGGGACAGGCGGGCCACCGCGGTCTCCGCCACGTTCCCCGTGTACTCGGTGCGTCCGGTGAGGCATTCGAGCAGCAGCAGGCCGAGCGAGTAGATGTCCGCGGCCGGACCCACGTCGGGATCGGTGATCTGCTCCGGCGCGAGGTAGGCCGCGGTGCCGACGTACTGCCCCGGGCTGGTCAGGTGCGTCGCGCTCCTGGCGCGGGCGAGCCCGAAGTCGGTGAGGTGGCAGGCACCCGACGAGTCGACGAGGACGTTGCCGGGCTTGATGTCCCGGTGCACCACGTCGTGGGCGTGGACGTAGGCCAGGACCGTCGCGAGCCGGACACCGATCCGCGCCACCGCGGCCGGTTCGAACGCCCCGCCCGCGAGCAGGTCACGCAGGCTGGGCCCGTCGACCAGGCGCAGCACCAGGAACGGCCGGTCGCCGTCGAGGTCGACGTCGTACACGGTCACCAGGCCCGGGTGCGACAGCCCGGCCAGCAGCCGCGCCTCGGACGCGAACCGGTAGCGCCCCAGGGGATCCACCGCCTCGAACAGCTTCACCGCGACCCGGCGGCCCAGCACGACGTCGACCGCCTCGTACACGGTCGCTGCGCCACCCTGCCCGACGAGGGTCCCGAGCCGGTAACGGCCACCCAAGAGACGCCCGCCCGGGTCGTCGACGTCCATCCGGTGATCCCCTTTCATCCGGGGACCTGTACCCACGACAACCCCGGCCCAAACCACTCAGTTCCAGCGGAACCACACCGTCGCCACGGTGACGCCCGCCGCGGTCACGGCGACCAGCGCGGCGATGGTGTCCGCCGGGACCGGAGCGCCCGCCCAGGCGTGGGACAGGGCGTCGACGGTGGCGCCGAACGGGAGCCACGAACCCACCTCGGCCACCACGTCCGGGAGGGCGTCGACGCCGCCGAACATACCGCCCACCGCGCCGAGGACGAAGAACGCGATCAGGCCGATGGCGACCGCCGAGTTCGGGGTCGGCGCCAGCGACGCGACCACCATGCCCACCGCGTACAACGCCAGGATCGACAACGTCATCGCCAGCACCGCCGCGCCTGCCGCCGCCGGGGGGCGGGCGCCGAAACCGAGCACGGCCACCGCGAACGCCAACCCGATGCCGATCAGCGCCTGCGCCAGGCTCACCAGCAGCTGGGCGACGAGCACCAGCAGCGGTGACACCGGGGTGACGGCGAGGCGGCGCAGGATCCCCGCACGCCGGTAGTAGGCGAGGAAGCTCGGCATGTTGATCACACCGATCGACGCCAGGACGATCGCGAACACCAGCGGCAGCACGTGCATGTCCAATGCGGAGCGGCCGCCGGGGACCTCCTGTCCCGCCGCGGCCGACGCGTTCATCACCAGTACCAGCATCGGCAGCGCGATCGGCACCACGAGCCCTGCCGTGTCGCGCACGACCATCCGCGCCTCGCACTTCGTCAACGTCAGCCACGCGGCCATCGGGGTGCTCATGCTTCCTCCGGTTCGGTTCCGGTCAGTGCCATGAAGGTCTCCTCGAGCGAGCTCGCGCCCGCCTTCGCGATCAGCTCGGCGGGTGGGCCGAGCGCGACGATCCGGCCGTGGTCGAGGACCGCGACCCGGTCGCACAGCCGCTCCACCTCGTCCATCGCGTGGCTCACCAGCAGCACGGTCTCCTCACGCAACGCGTCGATCGCCGCCCACACCCGCCGCCTGGCACGCGGGTCGAGGCCGGTGGTCAGCTCGTCGAGGATCACCACCTTCGGCCTGCCGACGAGGGCGAGCGCGATCGACAGCCGCTGCTGCTGGCCGCCGGAGAGCCGCTCGAACCGGGTGCCGCGCTGCTCCCCCAGCTCGACCACGTCGAGCAGCTCGGCCGCCGGTCTCGGAGCGCGGTAGAAGCTGCGGTACAGGTCGACGAGCTCGGCGACGGTGAGCGAGTGGTGCAGGTACGGCTCCTGCAGCTGCACCCCCAGCACCTGCCGCAGTGCCGCCCGGTCCCGCCTCGGGTCGAGGCCGAGCACGGCGACCCGGCCGCGGTCCGGGGTACGCAGCCCGGCGACCATCTCCACCGTGGACGTCTTGCCTGCGCCGTTGGCCCCGACGATCGCGACCACCTCGCCGGGCTCGACAGTCAGGGTCACGTCGTCCACCGCGACGACGTCGCCGTACCGCTTGTGCAGGTGTGCCACCAGGATGGCCGGTTCACTCATGACGGCGACGCTAGGTGCGGCGGCCCCCGGTCCGCGGGTGCCGCCGGTCAGTGATCGTGACCATGACCATCGGCACCCCCGTCCGCGATGTCCGTTTCTCTAGTGTGTTGGCATGAACCGGTTCGGACCGGACGAGTGGTCGGGTCTCGCGATGCTCGTCGTGTGCGTGGGTGTCGGGGTGCCGGTGGTGCTGGGCGCCGAGCCCGACGTGCCGCTCGCGGTGTGGCTGACCGGCTTCGCGACCGTGCTCGGCGCGGCGCTCGCGGCGTTGTTCACCGAGCGCGGGACCGTGCGGTACAGCCTCTTCGGGCTGGCGGTCGTGGTCAGCTGGGGCCTGGTCGTGTCCGCGCCGGGCGCCGGGTTGCTGCCGGTCCTGCTGGTCGCGCTCGCCGCGCTCGGCGCGGAGGTCGTCGGTGTGCCGGTCGCGTTCACTGTCGCCTGCGCGAACACCGCGGTCGTCGCCGTGACCGCGGGCAGGCAGGGCGCCGACGCCGTCACCGTGCTGACCGCGAGCGGGTTCTACGCGCTGATCCAGGTCGCGTCCGTGCTCAGCATCGCGGCGTCGCTGCGGGAGCGCCGGGTGCGCCGCGAGCTGACCGAGATTAACGTGGAGCTGAGTGCCGCGGGGGTGCTGCTGGAGGAGTCCGCGCGCACCGCGGAGCGGCTGCGGATCTCGCGCGAGCTGCACGACCTCATCGGGCACCAGCTCACCGTGCTGACACTGGAGCTGGAGGCGGCGCGGCACCGGGCGGACGGCCCGGCGCGCGAGCACGTCGAGCGGGCGCGCACGGTGGCGCGGGACCTGCTCGCGGACGTCCGCACGACCGTCGGCACCCTGCGCACCGAGCACGCCGCCGACCTGGCGGAGGCGTTGCGGCGCGTCGGCAGACAGGTGCCCGGGCTGGCGGTCGCGGTCCACATCGACGACGCGGTCACCACCGACGAGGAACAGACCGCCGTGCTGGTGCGCGCGATGCAGGAGATCGTCACGAACACGCTCCGGCACGGGAACGCGAGCACGCTGCGGGTCGAGGTGGTCCGCGACGGCGACCACATCCGGCTGACCGCGGCCGACGACGGGTGCGGCGCCCCGGACGTGCTGGCGGGCAACGGGTTGCGTGGCCTGTCCGAACGCGTCACCGCCCTCGGCGGGGCGGTCGACGTCGACGGCGCCGCCGGGTTCACGGTCACGGCGACGGTGCCGGTCCGATGACCCGCGTGCTGCTCGTCGACGACCAGACCCTGGTGCGCCACGGCATCCGCGCCCTGCTCGACCTGGCGGGCGTCGAGGTCGTCGGCGAGGCCGACGACGGCGGCGCCGCGCTCACGGCGATCGAGGAGACCAGGCCCGACGTGGTGCTGCTCGACCTGCGGATGCCCCGCCACGACGGCATCTGGACGCTCAACCGGTTGCGGGAACGCGGCGTCGACCTGCCGGTGCTCGTGCTGACCACGTTCGACGACGACACCCTCGTGCTCGACGCGCTGCGCGCGGGCGCCCGCGGCTACCTCCTCAAGGACGTCACCCTCGAACAGCTGACCCACGCCGTCGCGACCCTCGCGGGCGGCGGCACGCTCATCGCCCCCGCCATCACCGACCGCCTCGTCCGCGCGATCCGGTCCGGCCCGTCCCCCGCCGGCGCCGACGCACCCCCGGTGCAGGACCTCACCGAACGGGAGCTGGAGGTGCTGCGGCTCATGGCGCAGGGCTGCACCAACCGGGAGATCGCGGAACTGCTGTTCCTCGCGGAGGGCACCGTCAAGAACCACGTGTCGACGATCCTGCTCAAGCTCGGCGCCCGCGACCGCACCAAGGCGGTGCTGCGCGCGCTCCACGAGGGCATCCTGCGCTGACTCACCGCACTACGACGTCCGGGAGGTCCGGCCAGACGAAGCGCCGCATCAGGGGCACACCGTCGAGCCGCTGTGGCACGCCGCCAGGCGGTGGCACCGGCGTCAGGTCGAGGCCGGTGCCACCGATCGCGCGGTAGAACCCCTGGGCGGCGGTGTTCTGCTCCAGCACCCACAGGTACATCGCCTTGCGCACCGCGTGCGACGCGACCGCTGCCGCCGCGCGTGCCATGAGCGCGGCGCCGATGCCACCGCGCTGCCGGTCGTGGCTGACGTGCAGGTTGTCCACCAGGCTGCCCCAGCGGTCGTCCTTGTCGAACATGACGTGCACGAAGGCCGCGAGCCCTGCGGGGTCCTCGGCGAGCACGGTCGCGGTGCCGGTCTGGTCGGCGAGCCGCGCGGACCACTCCGCGACGCGTTCCTGGACGACGTCGCCGTCGAGGTACGCGTCGGCGTAGGCACCCCGGTAGTGCCTGCGCCAGCTCTCCGCGTGCAGCAGGCCCACCTTCTCGGCGTCACCGCGAGCCGCGGCGCGGAACCGCGGCGATGTCATACCCCTCCCCAGTCTCAGTGGGCCAGTTTCAGCCCCACGACACCCGCGACGATCAGCAGCAGGCAGCACAACCGCACGACGGTGACCGGTTCGTCGAGGTACAGCATGCCGAACACGGCGGTGCCGACGGCGCCGATGCCGACCCACACCGCGTAGGCGGTGCCGACCGGGATGGTGCGCATGGCGATGGCGAGGCCCGCCATGCTCGCGACGAGTGCGACGGCGAACACCGCTGACGGCACGAGGCGGGTGAAACCGGCGCTCTTGCCCAGTGCGATCGCCCAGACGGTTTCGAACAGGCCGGAGACGGCCAGGATGATCCAGTTCATGGTGGTGGTGCGTCGTCTTCGCCGGGCCGGGTACGACGCGCTCGTCCGGAACGACGCGTGCCGCGCCGTTGGCGCCACCATAACCGACCAGTCCGTCCGGTTCGGCCGGTGGAGACGAACCTCACCATCCACAAAGGACTACCAGGTCGCCCGCCACCCGATCGGAGGTGGCGGGCGCGGCCACGCATAGGTCCGGCCCCGGACGGGCACCCCCACCCCACGAAGGCCGACCACGGGGAGCGAACACCGGTGACCGACAACGCACTCGACCAGCAGGCCCTCGACGCGTACTGGCGGGCGGCGAACTACCTGTCCGCGGGCCAGATCTACCTGCTCGACAACCCGCTGCTGCGCGAACCGCTGCGCCGCGAGCACATCAAACCGCGGCTGCTCGGGCACTGGGGTACCACGCCCGGCCTGAACTTCCTCTACACGCACCTCAACCGCGTGATCCGGGCGCGTGACCTCAACACCATGGTCGTGATCGGCCCCGGCCACGGCGGGCCCGCGATGCTCGCGAACACGTGGCTGGAGGGCAGCTACACCGCCGCCAACCCGGCCGTGCAGCGCGACGAGGCGGGCATGCGCGCGCTGTTCAGGCAGTTCTCGTTCCCCGGTGGCGTGCCGAGCCACGTCGCGCCGGAGGTGCCCGGGTCCATCCACGAAGGTGGCGAGCTTGGCTACTCGCTCGCCCACGCGTACGGCGCCGCGTTCGACAACCCGGACCTGGTCGTGGCGTGCGTCGTCGGTGACGGCGAGGCGGAGACCGGGCCGCTCGCGACCAGCTGGCACGCCAACAAGTTCCTCGACCCGGTGCACGACGGCGTGGTGCTGCCGATCCTGCACCTCAACGGCTACAAGATCGCCAACCCGGCCGTGCTGGCCCGCATCCCGGAGGAGGAACTGGACGCGCTGCTGCGGGGCTACGGCTACGCGCCGCGCTACGTCACCGGCTCCGGCACTGACACCGCACAGACACACCGGGACATGGCCGCGGCGCTGGACGGTGCGCTCGACGAGATCGCCGCCATCCAGCAACGCGCCCGCACCGGCGGCGACCGCACCCGCCCGCGCTGGCCGGTGATCGTGCTGCGCTCCCCGAAGGGCTGGACCGGTCCGTCCGAAGTGGACGGTGTGCCGGTGACGGACACGTGGCGGGCGCACCAGGTTCCGCTGTCCGGGGTGCGGGACAACCCGGAACACCTCGCGCTGCTGGAGGAGTGGCTGCGCTCCTACCGGCCGGAGGAGCTGTTCGACGACAACGGCGCGCCGGCGGCCGAGCTGCTGGACCAGGTGCCGGACGGCGACCGCAGGATGGGTGCCAACCCGCACGCCAACGGCGGTCTGCTGCTGCGTCCGCTGCACCTGCCGGACTTCCGGGACTACGCGGCGGAGGTGGGCAAGCACGGCGGCACGACCTCGGAGCCGACCCGCGTGCTCGGCCATTTCCTGCGGGATGTCGTCCTGGACAACGCCGACGCGCGGAACTTCCGGCTCTTCGGGCCCGACGAGACGGCGTCGAACCGGCTCGACGCGGTGTACGAGGCGACCGGGAAGCAGTGGCAGGCCGGCGTGCTCCCGGTCGACGAGCACCTGGTCCACGACGGGCGTGTGGTCGAGGTGCTGTCCGAGCACCTGTGCCAGGGCTGGCTGGAGGGCTACCTGCTCACCGGCCGCCACGGCCTGTTCTCCTGCTACGAGGCGTTCATCCACATCGTCGACTCGATGTTCAACCAGCACGCCAAGTGGCTCAAGACCAGCAAGGCGCTGCCGTGGCGGCGGCCGGTCGCGTCGCTGAACTACCTGCTGACCTCGCACGTGTGGCGGCAGGACCACAACGGTTTCTCCCACCAGGACCCCGGGTTCATCGACCACGTGATGAACAAGAAGGCCGAGGTCATCCGCGTGTACCTGCCGCCGGACACGAACACGCTGCTGTCGGTGGCGGACCACTGCCTGCGCAGCCGCGACTACGTCAACGTCGTGGTGGCAGGCAAGAACGAGAGCCCGGACTGGCTGCCGATGGACGAGGCGGTCCTGCACGCCACCCGCGGCGCCGGCATCTGGGACTGGGCCGGGAACGAGGACGGCGGTGATCCGGACGTGGTCCTGGCCTGCGCGGGTGACGCGCCCACCCTGGAGGTCATGGCCGCCACGTCCATCCTGCGCGAGCAGCTGCCCGAGCTGAAGGTGCGGGTGGTCAACGTGGTCGACCTGATGCGCCTGCAACCGCACACCGAGCACCCGCACGGCATGACCGACCCCGAGTTCGACGCCACGTTCACCACGGACAAACCGGTGATCTTCGCCTACCACGGCTACCCGTGGCTGATCCACCGCCTGACCTACCGGCGCACCAACCACCACAACATCCACGTGCGCGGCTACAAGGAAGAAGGCACCACGACCACCCCGTTCGACATGCTCGTGCTCAACGACCTCGACCGGTTCCGGCTGGTCATCGACGTGCTGGACCGGGTGCCGCACCTCGGGGCGCGCACCGCGCTGATCCGGCAGCGCATGGCCGACCTGCGGGCCCGCCACCACCAGTGGACCCGCGAGCACGGCGAGGACCTGCCCGAGGTCCTCGACTGGGTGTGGCCGTACTGATGGGGCGCGTGCTGGTCGTCAACGCGGGCTCGTCGAGCCTGAAGCTCGCGCTCGTGGCCGACGCGGACGAGGTCGTCGAGGCCACCACGCTCGAACGGTGGGACGGCGAGACCGGGGGACTGGCGGACTTCGTCGCCGGGCTGCCCCACGTGGACGCGGTCGGGCACCGGATCGTGCACGGTGGCGCCGAGTTCAGCGAGCCGGTCCTGCTCGACGAGGACGTCCGCGACCGCGTCGCGGCCCTCACCGAGCTGGCACCCCTGCACCAGCCGCGCGGCGTGGCCGGCATCGACGCCGTCGGCACCGTCCTGCCCGGCGTGCCCTCGGTCGCGTGCTTCGACACCGCGTTCCACCACGACCTGCCTGCCGCGGCCAGGACGTACGCGCTGCCCAAGGAGTGGAACGAGCGGTGGTCGTTGCGCCGCTACGGGTTCCACGGCCTCTCGCACGCGCACGTCGCGCGGCGGGTGGCCGAGCTGGCCGGGCCGGACCGGCGGATCGTCAGCTGCCACCTGGGCGCAGGCGCGTCGCTCGCGGCGATCGCGGGCGGCCGGTCCGTCGACACGACGATGGGGTTCACGCCGCTCGCCGGTCTCGTGATGGCGACGCGGTCGGGTGACGTCGACCCGGGGCTGGTGCTGTGGCTGCTGCACCACGGCGGCGTGTCCGCCGACGAGCTGTCGGACCTGCTCGAACACCGCAGCGGGCTCGCCGGGCTGACCGGTGGCAGCGGCGACCTGCGCGACATCGTGGCGAACGAGGCCGACCAGCCCGCGCTGGCGGTCTACCTCCACCGCCTGCGGCGGGAGATCGCGGCGATGGCGGCGGCCATGAACGGCGTGGACGTCCTCGTGTTCACCGGCGGTGTCGGCGAGCACCAGCCGGTCGTCCGTGCCAGGACCGCGGCAGGCCTGGCGTTCCTCGGGGTGGCGGTCGACGCCGATCGGCCGGTCGACGGGGACACCGAGATCACCGCGCCGGGTGCGGCGGTGCGCAGCTTCGTCGTCACCGCGCGCGAGGACGTCGAGATCGCTCACCAGGTCAGGTCCATCGTGCGCGGTGCTTGACTTGTCGCGCCCCGAGTTCGAGTCTTGCCAGCGGGCACACCTCTGGGTCGAGCGGGAAACCGGTGTGCCGAGGAGGCAGTCGTGTCTTTGCGTGTCCTGCTGGTCGACGACCACGAGATCGTGCGGCGGGGCATCGCCGACATCATCGGCACCGCGGCCGACCTCGAGGTGGTCGGCGAGGCCGCGGGCGTCGAGGAGGCACTCGCGCGGGCGCCGCAGGTGAACGCGGACGTCGCGGTGCTCGACGTGCGGATGCCCGACGGCAACGGCATCGAGCTGTGCCGTGACCTGAAGTCGCAGCTGCCCGACCTGCGGTGCCTGATGCTGACGTCCTACGCCGACGACGACGCGTTGTTCGACGCGATCATGGCAGGCGCGTCCGGCTTCGTGCTGAAGCAGGTGCTGGGCCTTGACCTGCTGGCCGCGATCCGCACAGTCGGGGCGGGCGGCTCGCTGCTGGACCCGAGGACCACGGCCGCGCTGATGAACCGCATCCGCCGGGAACGCGAGGAGCACAACCCGCTGAACGCGCTCACCGAGCAGGAGCGGGCCGTGTTCGACCTCATCGGTGAGGGTCTGACCAACCGCCAGATCGGCGAGAAGCTCTTCCTCGCCGAGAAGACGATCAAGAACTACGTCTCGCACCTGCTGAACAAGCTCGGCATGCAGCGCCGCACCCAGGCCGCCGTCCTGGCCGCCGAGCTCCGCTCCCGCAAGCAAGGCGGCTGAATCATGGCGGGGTGAGCGGCACGCGCCACACGAGGCGGGTGCCGCCGTCCTGGTTCGGTGACACGCTGACCGCGCCGCCGCACTCCCTGGCCCGTCGCTCGAGGTTGAGCAGCCCGCTGCGCGCCACGTCCGGCGGCATGCCGACCCCGTTGTCCGTCACGCCGATCACCAGGTCGGCGCCCGCCTCCACCGTCACCACGATGTCGGACGCGCGGGCATGCCGCACCGCGTTGCTCACCCCTTCCCGGAGCGCGGCGAGCGCGTGCTCGGCCACGTCCGGCGGGACGAGCGTGTCCACCGCACCGGAGATCCGCACCGCGGGTGACCGGTCGGTGTTCGCGCTGGCCTCGGCGACCAGGTCGAGCATCCGCCGCCGCAGGCTGGTCGAGCTCTCCTCCCCCGCCGTGTGCAGGTCGAAGATCGACGTGCGGATCTCCCGCATCGTCTCGTCGAGCTGGCCGACCACCCGGCTGACGCGGCCGCGGGCCTCGCCGTCGGTGATGCGGCCGACGATGGCCTGCAGGCTCATGCCCGCCGCGAAGAGCCGCTGGATCACGTGGTCGTGCAGGTCGCCCGCGATCCGGTCGCGGTCGGCGAGCAGGTCAAGCACCCGCTGCTGGCGCTGCTTGTCCGCGAGCTCGATGGCGAGCGCGGCCTGCGCGGCGAACGACGCGAGCATCGGCAGCTGGTCGTGGCCGAACTGGGTGTCCCCCTTGTTCCGCAGGGCGAGCAGCACGCCGCTCACCCCGGTCGCCGAGCCGAACGGCACCGCGTCGGCGGGCCCGAAGTCGCCGAACATGTCGGCGTCCGGGCCCAGCGTCAGCGCGAAGTCGGCGTACACCGTCGGTTCGCGGTCGTTGATGACCGCCGCGATGCCTCGGGTGGTCGCGGACAGCCTGCGGCCGATCACGTCCTCGCCGCGGGACCCGCTGCCCGCCTCGACGGTCAGCGTCTCGCCCTCCTCGTCGGCCAGGAGGATCAACGCCGTGTCGGACCCGGACAGCTCGCAGGTGCGCTGCGCGATCAGCCGCAGCGCCTCCGCGCTCGACCCGCCTCCCAGCAGCAGCCCGTTGACCTCCGCCGACGCGTGCTGCCAGCGCTCACGCAGCCGGGCCTGCTCGAACAGGCGCGCGTTCTCGACGGCCACGCCCGCGGCGGCGGCGAGTGCCTCGAGCACCACGGCGTCGTCGTCGTTGAACTCGATCTCGCCCTTCTTCTCGGTCAGGTAGAGATTGCCGAACACCTCGTCGCGCACCCGGACGGGGGTGCCGAGGAAGCTGCGCATCGGCGGGTGGTTCGACGGGAAGCCGACCGAAGCCGGGTGCTCGGCGAGATCGGGCAGCCGGATCGGGACCGGGTGCTCGATCAGGTGCCCCAGCAGGCCCTTGCCCTCGGGCAGGTGGCCCATCCGCGCGCGGGTATCCGGGTCGATGCCGACGTAGACGAACTCCGAAAGGCCCTCGTCCCCGAGCACGCCCAGCGCGCCGTAGCGGGCGTCGACCAGCTCGACCGCGGTCTCCACGATCCGCTGCAGCGTGCCGGCCAGCTCCAGCCCCGCGCCGACGGCGACGACCGCGTCCAGGAGGCCCTGCAGGCGGTCGCGGGTCTTGCCGATCTCCGCCAGCCGGTCCTGCAGCTCGATCAGCAGCTCGTCGAGGCGCAACCCGGCGAGCGACGCACCGACAGCGGAACGCTTCGATCTCGCACCGGGGTCCGCCATCGGCACTCTCCCGCTCTCGAACCGGCCGTGACCAGGGGCTGCCGCGACGCCCGCTGGACGCCCATCAGCCTATCCGTCGCGGCAATCGAGGAACCCCGGCGACACCGTGCAGAGCATGGCCTCGCGGTCAGCGGTGGACCGGGCCCCGGCCGGCGAGGACACACCACACACCAGACCCGGCCAACGAAGGCGAACACAGCACCAGCCCGTGTCACTTTCCGCAACCGGCTCGCGCGGGACTTTCGCCAACAGCCCAGTGGGACACCGGAATCCGACCCTTCCCTCCCCCTCGCGGGTCATGACGTTCGTCATGTGAATCGGCCGGTCAGGTACGGCGTCGTTCACTGAATTGTTGGAGCAACGGGAAGTTCGCCAGCCCGATGTACAAGGTCGGGGACCTGACGACAACGAGGAGTGACGGGATGACACGAAGAACCCTGGCGTTATCCGGAATTTCCGCATGCGCGGCGATGGCCTTGTTCACCGGCACGGCCGTCGCCGTCGACGGCCAGCTGCCCGGCGGCACCGCGATCTCGGTGACGATCGACAGTCCCGCCGACAACACGGTGTTCCCGCAGGGACCGGTGACGGTCGAGGGCACGGCGTCGGTCGGCGAGGCCGCCGTCGTGAAGGACACCGGGCTCACCTACGTGGTCGACGTGTCCGGGAGCACGGCGGCGAGCTGTGACGGCACCGCGCGCACCGTGCTGCAGTGCGAGGTGCAGGCCTCGCAGGCGCTCAACGGGCTCGCCGCGGACCCCGACTCCCCGATCAACTCGGTCGGCGCGGTGATCTTCGGTTCTTCGGCGGCCGTCGCGGACGTGCAGCCGGCAGGCGGGGACCAGGTGCTGACCGGTCCCGCGACCGACCAGAACGCCAACAGCGCCAGGGACGTCGAGGAAGTGCTCGGCTCGATGAGCCAGGGGCACGTCGGCCAGTTCTCGGTGCGCAACGTCGCCACGGGCACGTTCTTCCCGGACGCGGTGGTCAAGGCGACCACGGTGACCAACGCCCAGACCGAGTCGCGCAAGATCGTGGCGTTCCTGTCCGACGGCGCGTCGTCGGGCAACGTCAACCCGGCGCTGGACGCGGTCCCGGAGAACGTCGACATCCACACGTTCGCCGTCGGCGCGGGCTCCGCCTGCCAGACCGGCGCGTACAGCGACAGCCTGCAGCTGATCGCGGACCGCACCGGCGGTGAGTGCACCCACGTGCCCGACCCGGCGAACCTGCCGGACGTGCTGCCGGACCTGCTCGCCTCCGAGCTGTCCTCCCTCACGGCCACGGTGGACGGCGGCCTCGCCGCACCGGTGACCGCGATCAGCCCCGGTCTGCCGCAGGACGGTCCGGCCACAGTGGACTACTCGTACACCACCGGCAACCTCACCTCCGGCACCCACGAGATCTGCGTGACCGCCCACGGCGAGGACAGCGGCGGCCCCGGTGCGGTGACCGACTGCGTGACCGTGATCATCAACGACCCGCCGACGGCCGACCCGAGCGGACCGTACGCGGGCCAGGAGGGCACCCCCGTCTCGATCGCCGGCCTGGTGACCGACCCGGACGGCCCGAACCTGACCACGCAGTGGAGCGCCACCCCGGCCTCCGGTGTCGACGCGGGCGCGACCTGTTCCTTCGCCGACGCCTCGGCCGTCACCACGACCGTGACCTGCACCGACGACGGCGTGTGGACGCTGCGCCTGACCGCTGACGACGGGCTGAACCCGCCGGTGGCGGCCACGACCCAGCTGACGCTGACCAACGTCGCACCCGAGGTGACGATCAGCAGTCCCGCCGACGGCACCCTCGTGCTGCGCGGCACCCCGGTGACCGTCACCGCGCCGTTCACCGACATCGCGACCAACGACTCGCACACGTGCACGGTGGACTTCGACGACGGTTCGGCTCCGGCCGCGGGCACGGTCGACCAGGGCGCGGGCTCCGGCAGCTGCGCGGCGACCCACACCTACACCGGCGTCGGCGCGCACCTGGTGGTCGTGACGATCACCGACGACGACGGCGGTTCGGCGACCGCGGTGGTCAAGCTGGTGTCGCACGTGCGGGCCGAGGCCTGGGCCATCAGTGCGAGCGGGCTGATCAACGTGGCGAAGACGCCGCACGCGACGTGCCCGCCGAACACCGACCTGACCACGGCGTCGCTGACGGTCCCCGCGCTGGCGTCGGTGCAGGCACTGCACGCGGAGTGCACGCTCGACCCGTCGACCGGCCACACCGACGCGTCGGCGGAGATCAGCGGTGCGACGTTGCTGGGCGGCGCGATCAGCCTCAGTGACATCGAGACCAGTTGCGTGGCAACGGAAAGTGGGCTGAGCGGGTCGTCCAGGGTGGGCACGCTCAACGGCCAGCCGATCGGCACGGCGCCGACGACGATCTCGATCCCGCTGGTGGCGACCGTCTACCTCAACCAGACGGTGAACGGTCCGAACGGACAGCTGGCGCAGTACTCGGTGCGGGTGGTGACACTGCTGGGCCAGGAGATCATCCTGTCCGGCTGCCGCATGGGCTTCTGACCGGCTGATGTGGACGGTCCGGCCCGGATCGGGTCGGACCGTCCACTCGGGAGAAGCACCGGCACCGGCCAAGTTCCGGCCGCGGCAGCCGCCTGATCACTCCGCCGGATAGCGGTAACTCATGGCGCTGAATCCGATGTCGAACCCGAAGTAGCCGCTTATCTCAGCTTGTTGTCCGGTGCAGTCGCTTTCCGAATACACCGTCGCGGTCACGTTCGTGTGGTACGAGCGCGACGGCGGAAGTGTGTAACAACCATGATAATAGATGACGGTCCGGTACTCCGTCCCGTGGAACGACGGCTCTGGGTAGAAGCAGGCGTTGAAGATGATGCTGTCGCACGGATACGACGGGGCGGCGCTGGCGGGGGTCGCGGTGACAACGAGCGCCGCCGCGGCGGCGACCAGTACCGCGGGCAGTTTCGTGGGCGTCATACCGGCAGAATATGAGGTAGGTGTCCCCGCAGAAATCCGCCGGGACGGTGACGGACCTGCCGGAATTCGACGGCGAGAATGCTCTCGGCCTGCTACCGGATGCGCGTTTTCCGCATCATCTTCAGGCCGGATAGCACGCGGTCGACGTGCTTCGCGTAGTCCTCACCGGGCCGGGGGCCCATGACCTGTTTCTTCAGCACGGCCATGTTCTGCACGTCGGTGTACTTGAGCAGACCCTGGTCGCCGTGGCGGGAGCCGACACCGGAGTTCTTGACACCGCCGGACGGTGTGCCTTTCGAGGCGTACGCGGTGGCGAGGATGTCGTTGATGTTGACGTTGCCGGACTCGATGCGCGCGGCCACGGCACGGGCCGCGCCGAGGTCCCCACCCCAGACCGAGGCGTTGAGGCCGTAGTCGGTGTCGTTGGCGAGCGCGACCGCCTCGTCGACGGTGCGGTACCTGTGCAGCGCCACGACGGGGCCGAAGGTCTCGGTGACGCCGCAGAGCATGTCCTTCGTGACGTCCTCGAGGATCGTCGGCTCGAAGAACGCCGGGCCGAGGTCGGGGCGGGGCTTGCCGCCGCAGAGCACGGTGGCGCCCTTGGCGACGGCGTCCTCGACGTGCGACTGGACCCGGCGCAGGTGGTCGACGGACACGAGCGAGCCCATCTCCGGGCCGAAGTCGTACGCGGCGCGGACGTCGAGCGCCTCCGCCGCCGCAACGAACGCGTCCCGGAACTCGTCGTACCTGGACTCCGGCAGGTAGAGCCGTTCGATGTGCATGCAGATCTGCCCGGTGTTGCCGAAGGCGCCGAACACCGCGCCCTGCACGGCTTCCGCCAGGTTCGCGTCCTCGAGCACGACCATCGGGTTCTTGCCGCCGAGTTCGAGGCAGCACCCGATGAGGTTCCTGCCCGCCCGTTCGCCGATCACCCTGCCGGTGGCCGTGGAGCCGGTGAACATCACGTAGTCGGCGTTGTCGATGAGCGTGGGGCCGACGTCCGGGCCCTCACCGCACACCACCTGGAACAGGCCTGCGGGCAGGCCGGCCTCCTCGAGCATCCGCACGCCGAGAAGCGGGGACAGCGCGGTCTTGTTGTCGGGCTTCAGCACGACGGCGTTGCCTGCCATCAGCGCCGGGACGGCATCGGAGATCCCCGTGGCGAACGGGAAGTTCCACGGCGCGATGATGCCGACCACGCCCTTGGGCTGCCGGATCTCGGTCGAGTTGCTCAGCAACGGCACCGGCCCGCCACGCCGCACCGGAGCGAGCAGCTTGGCGGCCCGCTTGAGGTAGTGGCTCATCACCATCGGCGGGTCGCAGGTCTCCTCGATCGCCATCCGCCGGTTCTTGCCGCTCTCGGCCTGGATGAGGTCGGTGACGGTGCGCGCGTTGTCGACGAAGAGCGTGTGCGCGCGCCGGAAGACCGCCAGCCGCTCCTTGACCGGGGTGGCGGCCCACTGCCGCTGTGCCGCGCGGGCGGTGGCGAACGCCGCCTCGATGTCGGCGGGTGTCGACTGCGGCAGCTCGACGAGGACCTCACCGGTGTACACCTCGGTGAGCGGCCAGGTCGCACCGGCAGAACCCGGCACCCGGTCGACGAGTTGCCGCAGGAACGTGTCGGTCACCGAGGCAGGGCGGGTGATCTCGAGCGGGGTGACGGTCATGCTTCCCCTCCAGAGAGGACGAGTCGCGCACCCATCTCACCGATCATGATGCAGGGCGCGTTCGTGTTGCCGCCGGTGATCGACGGCATGATCGAGGCGTCGCAGACCCGCAGTCCGTCGACGCCGAGGACCCTGAGGTCCGGCCCGACGACCGCGAGCTCGTCGACGCCCATCCGGCAGGTGCCGACGCCGTGGTAGACCGACGTGGCGCGGTTGGGGATCGCGTCGCGCAGATCCTGGCCGCGCAGCGCATCGCCGGGATGGGTCTCCCCCTTGATCGACCCCTGGAACGCGGGTGACGCGAAGATCTCGCGCACCATCTCCGAGCCCTCGGCGAGCACCTCGAGGTCGGCGGGGTCGGCCAGGTACTGGAAGTCGATGAGCGGCGCCGCCGTGGGGTCGGCCGACGCGAGCCGCAGCGTCCCCCGGCTCTTCGGGTAGATCAGCGTCGTCAGCACGGTGAGCGAGGTGCGCTTGTCGACCTTGTGCCGGATCGGTTCGTCCTGGTTGGGCGACACGTACGCCCACGGGAGCAGGTGCAGCTGGAGGTCGGGCACCTCCTGGGCCTGGGAGGTCCTGAGGAACGCGAGCACCTCGAAGACCGAGTTCGCCATGAAGGTGCTGCCGGGCCGGACCATCTCCCTGGCGAGGCCACGGGCGAAGTACGGCGCCGTGCCCTTGTGCCTGCTCGACGACGCCTGGAACGTCAGCGCGTGGAACATGTGGTCGTGCAAGTTGTCGCCGACCGGCAGGTCCGCGACCACGTCGATGCCGTGCTCCCTGAGGTGCGCGGCGTGGCCGACGCCGGACAGCATGAGCAGCTGCGCGGAACCGACGAACCCCGCCGAGAGGATGACCTCCCTGCCCGCGCGGACGGTCCGCCGGGCGCCGTCGGAGTCGGTGACCTCGACGCCGACGGCGCGGCCGTTCTCGATGACCACCCTGGTCACCAGCACGCCGGACTGCAGCTCCAGCGTCGGGGCCGCGAGCTGGTGGAGATAGCCGCGCGATGCGCTGTAGCGCCACCCGCCTGCGGCGTTCTGCTGCATCCGGCTGACGCCCTCCTGCGACTCGGCGTTGTAGTCGTCGAGGACCGCGCAGCCGATCGTGTCGGCCGTGGCCTGGAGGAACTGCAGCGACCCCTCCTGGGGAATCCTGTTGCGCGTGACCCGGATCGGTCCACCGGCGCCCCGGAACGCGTTCTCGCCGTCCTCGAAGTCCTCCATCCGCTTGTAGGCGGCGTTGACGCTGTCCGCGTCCCAGCCCACGTTGCCCTCTGCGGCCCAGGAGTCGAAGTTGGCGCGGTTGCCCCGGACGTAGACCATGCCGTTCACGGAGCTGGAGCCGCCGACCACCTTGCCGCGCGGCACCGGCATCTGCCTGCCGAGGAGGTGCTTCTGCGGCACCGAGTAGTAACCCCAGTCGACGAGCTTCTTCAGCTGGGGCACCGAGTGCAGCGGGCCGATCATGCCGGGCTTTCTGACCAGCATGGTCTCGTCCGTCCTGCCCGCTTCGAGCACGATCACCCGCGCACCCGACTCGGCCAGCCGACCCGCGATCGCGGCTCCCGAGCTGCCGGAGCCGACCACCACGTAGTCGGCCTCGCTGCTCCGCGCCACCTTCTTGGCCATGCCCGCTCCTTGATCCACCACAACCGGCCACAACTGTAACCTGTTCTAGTTCTGCTGGACCAGAGGTGGAGTTCAGGTCAACATCGGCGGGGGAAGCGCGTCCAGACAGGTATGGGACCCGCACACCCCGCGCGGTCGGGCTGGCTGGACGCGTTGCGGGGCATCGCGGCGCTGGTCGTGGTGTTCGACCACTCGTCGTACGCCTTCATGGCGGAGTTCCGGCGGGAGCTGATGCCGGAGTTCAACACCAGCAGGTACGGCATCATGGTGTTCTTCCTGGTGAGCGGCGACATCATCCCCGCGTCGCTGGAGCGGCGGGGCAGCGTCCGCGCGTTCTGGACCGGGCGGGTGTTCCGCATCTACCCGCTGTGGATCGCTGTCGTCAGGCGAGCGCGTACTGGCACGGGGACGGGACCCACTTCACCCGGCGTGCCTGGATCGCGGCGTTCCTGCTGGCGGTGCTCACCTTCGGCGTCGGCCTGGTGTCGCGCCACCGGCGGATACCGCGCTGGCTGGCCGGTCTTGGCACGATCAGCTACTCGGTCTACCTGGTGCATCCGGTGCTGCTGGCGGTGAGCGACGGCACGATCGGCCGGTCGCGGCAGGACAACCCGGTGCTCGAGGTCGCCTTCTACGCCGTGCTGCTGCCGTTGTGCGTGCTGACCTACCGCTACATCGAGGCGCCCTGCCAGAAATGGGGACGAATGCTGACCCGCCGCGCGGGAACCGGAAGAATGCCGATTTCCGGTTCCGGCACGAGGACGGGGTGACATGAGGCGGACGCTGCTGCGAGCGGCGAGCACGGGCAGCTGGGGCGACTTCCGGCACCGGCCGGTCGACGCGGCACACCTGCGCGACCTGTGCCGGGCGCCGGAGCGCGTCGACCCGCGCGGACTGATGATCCGGAACGCGAAGATCGCGGGCCTGCTCGACCTCAGCGGCATGGACATCCCGTTCCCGCTGCGGTTCGAGGCGTGCGAGTTCGCCGAACCGCCGCTGTTCGACGGCGCGCGGCTGCACGAGCTGGCGCTGCTGCGCTGCGGGCTGCCCGCGGGGCTGCAGGCCAACGGGTTGCGGGTGACCCGCGATCTCGACCTGTCGCGGTCGACGATCGCGGGTGCGTTGCAGACACCGGCGAGCACGTCGAAACAGTCCGCGATCTGGCTGTGCGAAGCCGAGATCGGCGGCAGGCTGCTGTGCGTCGGCACCCGGATCCGGCCGGGCGGGATCCGCGCGATCCACGCCGACCGGCTGCGGGTCGCCGGCGCGGTGCGGCTGATCAACGGGTTCGAGGCCGACGGTGAGGTCCGGCTGATCGGCGCGCACATCGACGGTGCGCTCGACCTGTCGGGCGCCCAGCTCCGCCGC
Organism: Actinophytocola algeriensis; assembly: GCF_014203735.1. Classification (GTDB taxonomy): domain Bacteria; phylum Actinomycetota; class Actinomycetes; order Mycobacteriales; family Pseudonocardiaceae; genus Actinophytocola; species Actinophytocola algeriensis. Next base: position 493,922 of record NZ_JACHJQ010000008.1, read on the forward strand.
CCCGACGGCGGGGTCGCGCTGGCCCTGAACGACATGAACCTCGGCGGCAGCCTGTTCCTCATCGGCGACGCGACGCACCGCAAGCCCGTGGTCGAAGGCCGGATCGACATGGGCGCGGCCCGCATCGCCGGGCAGATGATCGTGCGGGACGCGGAGCTCGGCGGCACCGCGCCGCTGACCGGTCCGTACGCGAGCAGCCGCAGCGGCGGCACGGCCATCAGCGCACCGAGGGCCGCGGTCAACGGCGACCTCAGCTTCGAGGGGGTGTGCCGCGTGCACGGCGGCATCGACCTCTCGCTCGGCGAGTTCGGGTTCGTGCACTTCACGCCGGAGTGCGTGCTCGACGCGGCGGGTGGTGTCGCACTCGACCTGCGCAACGCCGACCTGCGGTCCTCGGTGGAGCTGGCCGACGGCGTGACCGTGCGCGGGACGATCACGCTCGACGGCGCGTCGGTCGGCGGGAACCTCCTGCTGCGCGGGGTCCGCCTGTCGAAGCCGGGCGATGGCCCGCTGCTGTCGGCGCGGAGCACACGGGTGCTCGGCGACGTGGAGGCGCAGCGGCTGCACGCCGAGGGCGGGTCCGTGGACCTGCGCGGCGCGGAAGTCGGCAACAACCTGGACCTCGAAGCCGCGACACTCTTCAACCCGGAGCGCTTCACCCTGTACCTGCACAACGCGACGATCAACGGTTCGGTGCGGCTGGACGCCGGGTTCTCCTCGGACGGCGAGGTGCGGCTGTCCCGCACGACCATCGGCGGCAGGCTCGACCTGCGCGGCGGCACCTTCACCGACCGGGACGGCCACGCCATCGAGGCCGAGGGCCTGGTGTCGCGCGGCGGCATGTACCTCGGGTGGGCCAGGGTCTCCCCCAGCGTCAACCTGACCGGCGCGCAGACCACCACGCTCGCCGACGACCCGGACACGTGGCCCGGGGAGTTCCTCATCCGGGGTTTCACGTACGAGCGGTTCGGCCCGCTCACGGCGGAGAGCCCGCCGAACTGGGACGCGGGCCCCCGGATCGCCTGGCTGGCACGGCAGAGCTCGTTCGAGGCCGGCCCGTACGAGCACGCGGCCAGGGTCTTCCGCGAACACGGCCACCTGGCGGCCGCCGAGGAAGTGCTGATCAGCCAACGCAGACACGCCCGCCACGCGGCGACGCGACAGGCGGGTGCGAGCCCGCGGATCCGGCTGTGGGCGCTGATGGACCGGCTGTACAGCCTGTTCGGCTACGGCTACCGGCCGGGTCGCGCGGGCTGGCCGCTGGTGGCACTGCTGGTGGCGGTGTTCGTGCTGATGCTGGTGCCCAGCGGCGCGGGCACCCTGCGCGCGACCGACCCGCGCGGCAACGTCTACACCCCGACGGGGCGGCTCGTGACGGTGAGCCCGGTGAGTCCACCGGCGCCGGGCACGCTGCCGGACCGCGTGGGCGACTACAGCACCCACACCCCGTCCCGCCCGTCACCGGATCCCTGCGGCGACGGGCAGGTGCGGTGCTACAACGCGTTCTTCTACGCGATCGACACGGTCGTGCCGCTGGTGTCGATGGGCCAGCGCGCCACCTGGTACCCGGACACCCACACGCCGAGCGGCGAGTTCCTCATGTGGTTCCTGAACATCGCCACCCTGTTGGGGTGGGTGCTGTCGTCGGTCCTGGTGTTCTCGTTCGCCCGCCTGGCACGCAGCGTGTAGCCCGCCGCGGTCACGTTCGCCGGGCCGTCACTCGGCGTCGTACATCTCGCGGAGTTGGTACTTGCGCAGTTTGCCCATCGGGTCGCGGGGCAGTTCGTCGACGAACTCCAGGCGGTCGGGGTAGTACGCCTCGGTCATGCCGCGCTCGCGCAGGAGGTCGTGCAGGTCCTCGAGTGTCGGAGGTTCGCCGCCCGGTACCACGACGGCGCAGACGCGTTCCCTGGCACCGTCCTTGCAGCTGATGATCGCCACGTCCTTGACGCAGGGGTGCTGTGCCAGCTCCTCCTCCACGTCCCGCACCGGGATCATCACCTCGGCGTTCACGTCGTAGACGCGGTCGGCCACGCGGCCCTCGATACGGATGCCGCCCCGGCCGTCCGGGCGGGCGACGTCGCCGGTGTCGAACCAGTCGCCGTGGCCGGTGCCGGTGGTGGTGATCGTCCCGATGTCGCCGGTGATGGTGCCCACGCACATCGACGCGCCGCGCACCTGCAGGGCCCCGGTGGCGCCTTCGGGCTCCGGGGTGACCACGCGCACCTCCAGGCCGGGCAGCGGTGTGCCGTCGCTGTGTGCGGACCAGTCGTGCGGGGCGTCGGCGCGCACGGTCGTGCCGACGACGTTCTCGGTCATCCCCCACACCGCGCGCAGCGGCACGCCGAACGTCTCGCGCACCATCGGCACCATGCCGGGTGGGACCGTGGTGCCGCCGGTCATGACGGTGCGCAGCGACGGCAGTTCGCGGGGCCGCTCACGCTGTGCGGCGATCAGCTTGGCGAGGCTGGGCGGGGAGGTCAGCAGACGGCTGGTTTCCGCTCGCACCATCAGGTCCAGCATCTGGTCGGGATCCGCCCCGTCCTGGAACACGCCCGCGCCGCCGGTCAGCAGGACCCCGAACACCGCCCACAGCGGGCACGCGATGTGGCTCACCCGCATGGTGGACGCCGCCCGGTCGGCACCGGGTTCCCGGACCGCCTCGGCCATGAACCCGGCGGCACCCGCGTAGATCGTGTTGCAGGTGTGCAGCACGCCCTTGGGCTCGCCGGTGCTGCCCGAGGTGAACAGCACCATCGACGGCTGGTCCGGGTGCACCGGCGACACCGACGAGAGGTCCGGGTCCGGCCGGTTGACGAAGCACTCGTGGAAGTCCAGCGCGCCGGTGTCGGCGGCGTCGCCGTACACGACCCGGTGCCGCAACCGCGGCAGTCGTGGCGCCATCTCGGCGATCGCCCGCGCGTGCCCGTAACCGGCCCAGCTGTCGACGGTGACACAGACCCGCGCACCCGTTCTGGCCAGCGCGCGCTCGATCTCCCGCGCCCGCAGCTGCGGCACGATCGGCTGTGCGACCACACCGGCCCGCAGGCACGCCAACAACAACGCCGCCGTTTCCCACCAGTCGGGGAGCTGGAAGGCGACCACGTCACCGGCACGCACATCCAGGTCGTCGAGGCTGCCCGCGATGCGCCGGACCAGCTGGTCGAACTCGCGGTAGGACACCACCCGAACCGTGTCGTCGACGGTGCGACCGTTGATCAGCACCGGGCTGTCCGGCCGGCTCCGCACCGATTCGGCCAGGTCGTCGAGGAATGTCGTGTCCCGCCACCAGCCGTTGTCGCGGTACCGCCGCGCCAACTCGGGATCAGCGGCCAATTCAACAAGGGACGTCATTCCTGCGGCCTCCGCGGAATTCCGAAAGTCGGCGAGCCGGACAGTGATCGACACCCGCCTTGACGACGACGGAATATACCCGACCAATTGCGACCGTCAATTGTTCCCCCGTGACTGATTCCGATCCTGGGTGATCGCCGATCTTGATGCCCCATCCGCAGCCAATCGCTTGGTACGGAGGCAGGTGACGCACGTCCACCGGATGGCCGCGCGCACCGCGACACGCCCCGATCTTGACTACGCGGTGGACACGCGTCGACACTCCAGGTCAACCGATCGACGGCGAACCGGGGGTCCGTGGTGAAGCGTCACACTGTGCGAAGGCTGGCGACGGCGTTGACGGTCGCGGCGACGATCGCGGCCGGTACGGGGGCCGCGTCCTCGGCCGCGGGTGCGAACGCCGGGCCCCGGCCGTGGTTCACCTCGTGGGCCCAGTCGCAGCAGCGCCTCGCGCCCACGGCGCTGGACAACCAGTCCGTGCGGATGATCACGCACCTCAGCCAGGGCGGCGACGCACTGCGGATCCGCGTCCAGAACACCTTCGGCACCACCCCGCTGGTGGTCGACGCGGCCACGGTCGCGCGGAGCGGCGGCGGTCCTGCGCTCGCGGGCCCGGCCCACGCCGTCACCTTCCTCGGGCGCGGGTCCGTGGTGGTGCCGCCGGGTGGCGACCTGCGGAGCGACGCGGTACTCCTCAGGACGGACGCCCAGCAGGACGTGGCCGTGTCCCTGTACTTCTCCGGCCGAGCCACCCCCGGCGAGCACACCAGCGCGTTCCGGCAGAACTACCTCAGCCCCGCCGGTACCGGTGACCACACCCGGGACAGCGCGGGCACCGCGTACACCGCGACCACCACCGCCACCTACGTGGTCAGCGCGGTCGACGTGGCCAACCCCCGGGTGAAGGGCACCATCGTCGCGTTCGGCAGCTCCGTCGTCGACGGCACCGGCAGCACCGACTGCGGGCCGGGCTGCACCGAGCAGGGCACGAACCGCCGGTGGACCGACGTCCTCGCCCGCCGGATCACCGCCGAGCTTCCCGCGCACCGGCAGTACACCGTCGCCAACGCGGGCATCGGCGGCACGACCAGCTCCGCCGCGTGCCCCAACACCCCCGGTCCCGTGGCCGGGCTCGACGCGCTGAGCCGCCTCGACCGCGACGTGCTCGCACTCCACGGCGTGACGGCCGTTCTGTACTACTACGGCACCAACGACCTCGCCAACGCCTGTGGCGCGGACCAGATCCTCGACAGCTACCGGCAGGTCTTCAGCCGGCTGCACGACGCGGGCATCGACGTGTACGTCACGCCGATCACGCCCCGGCCCGGCTACAGCGACCAGAACAACCTCGACCGCCACGCCGTGGCCGCCTTCGTCAGACACGGCAACGACTGCGCCACCACGTGCGACGGGGTCATGGACTTCGACCAGGTCCTCAAGGACCCGCTCGAGCCGAACAGCATCCTCCCGGCCTACGACACGGGCGACGGAGTACACGCGAACATCGCAGGACAGCAGGCTCTCGCCGACTACGTCTCCCTGCCGACGATCACGAACTGAGCCGGCACGGCGTGGTGGGCAGAGGGGTCCCGGCCAGGTTCGCCTGAGCCGTCAGTGCCGCGTGACCAGTCGCGCGAGCTCCTCGCCGACCGGCGTGAGCTCGTAGTAGACCGCACGGCCGCTCCTGCGCGCCGTCACGACGTCCGCGGCACGCAACGCCGCCAGGTGAGCGGACACGGTGCCGAGCGAGACGCCGAGCACGGCCGCCAGCTGTGACGGTGTCGCCGGCATGCGCACCTCGGCTACGACCCGGGCCCGGCCCAGCCCGAGGAGCCGGGCCACCCCGGCGTCGCCCAGCGAGTGGTCGGCCAGGGCGCCCTTGGCCGGGTACACGAACGCGATCCGGGTCGGTGTCTCGCAGATCCACCGCCCGGACATCCCCGTGTGCGGGACGAAGGTCAGGCCGTCGCTGCCGATGTGGCGGTCGGGGTAGGTCTGGGTGGAGAACCGGATCGCGTCGTGGCCTGCCCACTCGACGTCGGGAGCCATGCCGTCCAGGGCGTGCCGCCAGCCGCTGACCGCGATCACACCGGCGCGGTGGTGGATGTCGCGTTCCATGATCGCCCGGCGCCGGGTCCAGTCCGGTTCGACGAACCGCGTCCAGCACTCCGCGAGGAAATCGGCGGCGCGGCCGGTGATCCCGGTGACGTCGGCCCAGGCGAGCCCGTCGCTCGCCCAGGCGAACCGGTGCGCCTCGACGAGCGTGGCACGTGCTTCGGCATCGCCGATCCGGCGCATCGCGGCCAACTCGTCGGCGAGGTCGCGGCCGGGAGGGATGGCCACGAAGTCCGGGAGGTACTTGGTGGCGGTCACCAGGTCCACCAGTCCCCTGACGAACGGGTCCTCGTCCAGCCTGCCGGCCAACACCCCGGCTCGGGTCTGCCGCAGCCGGGTGAGCTCGCTGAGCGTCTCGGCCAGCGGGGACACGGCGAACCGGCTCACGTGCAACGCGTCCGGTCCGAAGCGCAACAGGGTCACCCCAGCCATTGTCGGCGGTTGTTGCGCCTCTTGTCGCAAGAATTCACCCGCGCTCGCGTGCCCGGCGACAGTACCCGGCATGCATCTGTTGACAGGCCGCTTCGGCTGGTTCTTCGTCGGCCGGACCGTCGACCTGGCCGGGTCGTCCATGACCACCGTCGCGCTGGCCCTTGCCGTGCTCCAGGCGTCCGGCGGGATGACCGATCTCGGTGTCGTCCTGGCCGCGAACCTGGTCCCCACCCTGGTGCTCCTGCTCGTGGGTGGCGCGGTCGCCGACCGGGTGAGCAGGCGGACCGTCCTCATCGTGACCAACCTGGCCACCGCCGTCGTGATGGCCGCGATGGCCGTCGTCCTGATCACGGGGAGCTACGACCTCGTCGTGATCGCCTGCCTCGCGTTCGCGGGCGGGGCGGTGAGCGCGTTCTCCCAGCCCGCGCTGCGCGGCATCGTGCCCGAGCTCGTCGAGCGGCGGGACCTGCAGCGCGCCAACGCGCTCCTTTCAGGCAGCCAGAACACCGCGCGCATCCTCGGTCCCGTGGTCGCCGGTGTCCTGGTGGCCACGGTCGGGGGCGGGTGGGCCCTCGCGGTCGATGCCGCCTCCTACCTCCTGGCCGCAGCGGCCTTCACGCGCATCCCCGGGACGACCCGCGCACCCGCCGCGCACCGGCCGCTGTGGCGTGATCTCGCCGACGGCTGGGCCGTCTTCCGGTCGATGCGCTGGGTGGTGGTCATGACGGTCTCGTTCGCCCTCGTCAACGCCTTCAGCGTGGGGCCGTGGAACGTGCTGGGACCGCAGGTGGTGTCCGGGCACGACGGTGCCGTTGGCTGGGGCACGGTGCAGACCGTGCGCGCCGCCGGGCTGCTCCTCATGAGCGTCGTCGCAGTCAGGCTCGTCCTGCGCAGGCCGCTACGCGACGGGCGACTCTGGGGTGCGCTCGGCGGCCTGCCCTTGCTGGCGCTCGGCCTGTCCGGGGAGACGTGGCTCGTGGCCGCGGCCGCGTTCGTCGGCGGGCTCGGCTTCACCGTGGCCGCGATCACCTGGGAGAGCACGCTGCAGGCGGCGGTCCCCGGCGAGTCCCTGTCGCGGGTCGCCGCCTACGACGACCTGCTGTCCTATGTGACCATTCCACTCTCGCAACTGGCCGTGGGGCCGCTGGCCGCGAGTCACGGCGCGAAAGAGGTCAGCGTCGTGTGCGGAATCGCCTTCACCGTCGTTTGCCTCCTGCCCCTCCTGAACCGGGACATTCGTGCGGATCGCATCGTCCCGAAACAGGCGCCGGCTGCCTGAACGGGTGACCGCCCGGTCCCGATGGTCAGACCGGGCGACTCCTTTGCCGCCGACCGGGCCGCACCACAATCGTGACTGATTTGTCGGTGCTCCGACGAAGGGGGAATTCCCGTGGCATTGACCGTGACATTCACCGGCACTGCCCCGGTGACCACCGGGGCAGGTTCCCACTACCAGGTCTGGACCTACACGGTGCAGGCCTCGCAGCCCAGCGACTTCAACGCCGGCCAGCGGATCGCGCTCGCACTGCCTTCCGACATCGACGTCCAGGACCCGCGCCGGTACCCGGACATCGCCGCGTTGAGCGGTGCGTTCCTCGACCGCGACGCGGCGGGCAGCCGTGAGTACGCTGGCAAGGTCATCAGCTCGCCGGGCAACACCCAGACGATCTCCTTCGTCGCGCCTGCCGCCCAGTCGGCCCGGGAACTGTTCCTGGTCGGTGCGACCGGGTCGGGGCGGCCGTGGACGGTGCTCCCGTTCGCCGTGAGCGCGGGTGGCACGACGGCGAACGTGCAGACGCTGCCCGCGCCATCGCGCGGCGGCCGGGTCACCACCGGCAGGCCGCTGACGGAGTTCGCGGGCACCCTGCCGTACGCGAGCGAGTCGTTCGGCCTGATCCAGCCGCTGCTGGGGTGGCGGTCGCAGCGGACGGTTGCCCGCTTCGTCGACGCGTTGCGCCGCGCCGACGACGTCCTGCTCGCGACGGTGTCGCAGTTCGTCGCGCCACGGGTGAGGTACGTGCCGGGTGAGCCCGCCGTCGCGGCGGCCGGCGACGACGCGGCGGTCGCCGGGATCAGCGACTCGCTGGAGTTGAAGACGGGCAACGCGGCCGTCCCCAGGCCGTACAACCCGATTCTCACCTCCGTCCTCGCGGACCTGATCGAGGTCCGTGTCAAGGACAAGGACCCGCGTGATCCGGCGACCTGGCTGCCGCTGCTGTCCCGCACGAGCCTCGACACGATCCTGGCGAGCGAGGTGTCTCCCGAGTTGTTCCGTCGCGCGGCGGCCGTCGAGCCCGACCCGGTGAAGCGCCGGGCGTTGCTGGAAACCCTGGGCGCCAAGGAATCCATGGTCGCCGGCCTGCTCGGCTACCTCGCCGAGCAGCACCTCGTGTCCACACTGGCCGACCTGTTCACCCCGCCGCGCCACGGCGAGGTGAACACCCAGCAGTACCGCGGGCTGCAGCAGATGCTCGACCCCCTGGAACACCTGAGCCGGGCGGAGGCGCTCAACCGGGTCAGCCTCTCCCCCGTCGGCATCGTGCACCTGTTCCGCCAGTACTTCTTCGAGTTCGACACCTTCCTCGGCCCACCCGTCCAGCACGTCTGGCTCAGCCCCGGCAGCACGGTCGAGCTGATCGAGTCGCAGACCCGCCGCACGCTGGTCGAGCGCATGGTCGAGGAGGGCCAGGAGATCACACAGGGCCGGACCAGCGAGAGCAAGCTCGAGGACGAGGTCTCCAGCGCGGTCAAGGACGAGAACGAGCGCAGCACCAAGCTCGGCTTCTCGGTGTCGGCCAACCAGCGCTGGGTGTGGGGCGACGCCAACGAGACCGCCACCATGGACCTGTCCGACACCCAGAAGCAGGCCCGCGAGCAGACGCACAAGCAGATGCGCCAGCAGAGTGAGCGGCTGAGCACCGAGATCAAGCGCAGCTTCAAGACCACGTTCCGCACGCTCACCGAGACCACGGACACGTCGAGCCGCCGCTACGTGCTGGCGAACACCACCCCGAAGCTGATCAACTACGAGCTGCGCCGCAAGATGCGCCGCGTCGGTGTGCAGGTGCAGGACCTCGGCACCCAGCTCTGCTGGCAGTCCTACGTGGACGATCCGGGCGCCGCGCTCGGCCTCGCGAAGCTGGTGCACGTCGCCGCGCCACCGGACGCGGCCGCGGTGGCGCCCGCCAACGAGCTGCCGATGCCCGAGGACTACACCGAGGACGTCGAGGTCATGTTCGGCTACCCGTTCAACGGCTACATCCGTCCCATCGGCGGCGGCGGGATCGGTTTCTGGATCGCCGACGTCGAGCTGAGCCCCAGGGACGGCTACGAGCCGGTGAAGGTCGGCGAGCCGCGCTGGAAGGTGTCGGTCGCCGCGATGAAGTTCAAGCTGGACCGGGCGAAGGCGGACGCACCGGACGGTGTCCCGGAGCCGAGGAAGCCCGCGCTGTCGGTCTTCATCTACAACGCACACGGTGACCGGCACGAGCTGTTCGCGTTCACGGTCCCGGTGACCTACCGGCCGACGGCGGAGAAGCGCAAGCAGGTCAGCGACCAGAACAAGGCGCTGGCCGTGAAGCGGGACCTGGAGCTGGACCAGAAGCAGCGCGAGGCCTACCTCAAGGCCGCCGCGGACCGGGTCACCGCCGCCAGCAAGGTCCGGGTGCGCGACTACGACGTGCTCCGCGAGGAAGAGCGGGTCGTGGTCTACCGCAGGCTGCTGGAGCAGCTGATGAAGGTCGACGGCAGGCCGCCGACCCAGCCCGCGCTGGTGCACAAGCTCGCCGAGCTCATCAACTCGCTGTTCGACGTGGAGGCGATGCTGTACTTCGTGGCGCCCGAGTGGTGGCGGCCGCGCCTGCACGAGTCGCACCCGACCTTCGCGCCGGAGCTCGACCGGCTCGGCGACCCGAAGCTCGAGACCCCCGACGGGCTCCCGGTGCGGGACCCGGCGACGGCGACGGCCGTCGAGCGCGTCATCCGCGACAGCCCGACCGGACTGGACGACCACACCGTCGGCTGGGCGAACCCGGCGGACATGGCGCGGCGGGACAACTACTTCATCACCACCGATTCCGCGCCCGCCCGGCAGGGCAGCTCGCTGGGCTGGCTCATGCAGCTCGACGGCGACCACCAGCGCAACGCGTTCCTGAACGCGCCGTGGGTGAAGGCGGTCGTGCCGATCCGGCCAGGCAAGGAGCTCGCCGCCCTGAACTGGCTGTCCGACCCGAGCATCGAAGGCGCCGACGGCCTCGACGACCTCTACCAGCCCGCCACACCGGGCGAGAGCAGCAAGATCCTCGGGCGGCTGCGGACGCACCCGTGGTCCGACCCGGCGCTGGTCACCCGCTACCGCGACCTGGACCCGGCCAAGCTGACCATCCGCGACGTGCTGCGCTACGTGGCCATCACCGTGCTGGCCAAGCACGACGCGGGCCACGAGGTCGTCACCGAACAGCTCGAGCCCGGCGTCACGCTGAACTACCTGCGTCCGGACATGGTGTACGAGAAGGGGTTCGACCCGCTGGACAAGGGTTTCAAGGCCGAGAGCGAGGACGGCTACGAGGTCTTCGACCAGTGGGTGGAGGTGCTGCCGACCGACCAGGTCGCGGTCGTCGAGGTCGAGTACGACCCCAAGACCGGCCAGCAGGTCTAGGGGCACGCCGTGGTGACCTTGACGGATGTGACGGCGAGTACCTGGACCACCCTCAGCAACCCGCCCAACGGCACAGCGGTGCCCACCGAGCCCAGTGGCCACTGCCTGCGTGACGTCGGCACGTGCAAGAAGGAGACGGCGGACCGCGTCAACGCGAAAGCGCACTTCTCGCGGAACCGCGACTGGAACCCCCGGCCGCTGCCGAACATCAGCAAGCCGATCGCCTGGCCGTTCCTGAAGTCGCCGATCTTCCGGCGGTCGGCGTTCGCGAAGTGGGACGTCCTCAACCTGGCGTTCGTCCCGCAGCCGGTGGCCGGGTACACCGTGAAGATCTACAAGGTCACCTACGGCACCCGCGGGGACGTGCCGCCGCAGTTCGTCGCGGTCGCCTTCCCGATGGACCTCGACATCTCCAAGCCGCCGCCGTTCCTGGTGCACTACAAGCACGTACCGGGACAAGCCAAGGAGCACGAGACGCGGTTCGTCCACTTCCGGCCGTTCGGCTGGGACTGGCTGTACTTCGACATCTGGAACTGGTTCGTCTACAACGCACCGCCGCCCGGCACCAGCCCCGGTCTCCTCGACATGCCGTTCCAGTCGTCCCAGCAGTTCTCGTTCGGCTTCCCCTACCAGCTGCGGCAGGCGAACAAGCAGTACGTCATCGTACTCCCGCAGATCAGCCGGGAGTTCGGCGCGGACAAACAGCTACGCGACTACCAGCTGTACTCGGCCTCGGTGCTGCGGGAGGTCCTGGTGGCGATCCAGAAGGACATACTGTCCCTCGAGGAGAACACGCTCTCCCACGTCGCGATCTCCGCCAACAGCAGCGGTTGCCAGGTGTTCGCGAAGTTCCTGGTGGACAACATCGCCGCCGCCGCACGGAACCCCGCCACCGAGACGTTCATGAACGACGAGCTCAACGAGGTCTTCATCCTCGACCCCGGCGGGGACTTCGTCGACGGGATGATCGCGCCCATCGGCAGGTGGATGAAGCTGTCCAGCCGTCGCGGCGGCTTCAAGGGCAAGTGCGTGCGCTTCTACTCGCACGGCTACCCGCGGACCGCGACGGTGCTGACCGGTGAGAAGAGCAATCCGTTCACGCGGGGACGCAACGGCTTCTGGGAGTCACCGGCCAGGACGGTCTCGATGGCGTACCTGCCCTTCGACAGGAGCGGGGACGATGTCTGGCAGCAGACCTACGACGAGTCCCAACCGGACGGTCGCCTCATGGTGAACAACTTCGGCTTCGTCCACCACGTGATCCCCGCGCTCTGCCTGACCGATGCCGCGGCGCGCAGCCTGTACGTCTAATTAGGAGGGCACCACCCCGACCGCGAGGACGTTGCCCTCACCGATGTAGCCGTGCGGGCCCGCGAGGGGGTGGTCCGGCGCGGACGGGTCGAGGAAGGGCTGCCAGTCCCCCGGTACACCCAGCGCCAGTGCCTGCCGCGCGACCGAGGCGCACGACGGGCCGTAGAACGACCACTCCGCTCGTGTCAGGGGTGCGTAGTGCTCCGAGAGCACCGTCCACTGGCGGACCGAGACCAGGCCGGCCTCCCGCAGGAACCGGTACAGGTTCCTGGTGCGCAGGAGCTGACGGGCATAGCCCGGGGTGGCGCCCACCTGCCGGAAGAAGTCGGTGAACAGGAACGGGTCACCGGGGCGGACGGTAGCCAGGGTGGGGTCCAGGTCCTTGACGGCGACCACCCCGCCCGGGCGGACGACCCGGCGCAGTTCGGCCAGCGCGCGGGCCAGGTCGTCGTCGTCCAGGTACTGGACGGCGTTCGCGCACCAGGCCGCGTCGAAGGACGCCGTCGGGTACGGCAGGTTCAGCAGGTCACCCTGGTCGGTCCGGAGTGGGCAGATGGTCCGCCGGGTGGCCGCCAGTGCCGCGTTCTCCTCGACCAGGTCGATGGCGGTCAGCGCGCCGTCCCGGCCCACCAGGTCGGACAGGTGGGGCAGGAACGCGCCGCTGCCACAGCCCGCGTCCAGCACCCGCCCGCCGCGACTGATCTCCACCCGGTCCAGCAGGTCCAGGTAGGTCGGGCGGCACGCCTCGAACTGAGCGTCCACTATGGACGCTTCGGTGACACCCAGGTCCGTCGAGCCCCACGACGTGTGGTCGGCGGTCACCATCCGCTCCTCCTCAGCAGGTCCGCCTGGCGCCGACGTCGACCGGTGCCGCCGCGGTCCGCGATGCGACACGTTCGACGTCCTGCGCGATGGCTGCCCGCGCGTCGGTGGTGAGCAGTTCCGCCATGACCGAGGACTCGCCGGTGCGGTCCGGCCCGAGCACGACCGAGAATGTCGGCGGTTCGCCGTCCCCCCGGGGAAACCATGCCGCTGCCTCGATTCGCCATCGCGGACGTTGGCGGCAATTCTTCGCACATCCGTCCGCCCGCGGCATCTCCCTGGTTGCTCATGCGGGAGACGCCGGCCGCCGATCACCGCACGAGCTGGTAGAACCGCCAGTAGTCGGTGTCGATCGGCAGCACCCGCACCTCGGAGAAGCCGGCCTCGGTGGCGTAGCGGCGCAACGTGCCGGGGCGCATGATCGTGCCCGTCGCGGCGGTGCCGGCGTCGCCCATCGCGGCGGGCAGGCAGCTGACGAGGCTCCACCCGTAGTCCTGCCGCTCGTACGGCGACGCGGGCACGGTGAACTCGTCGGCCGTACGGGTGTCCGCGACGACCACCGTGCCACCCTCGGCCAACAGGTCCCGCGCGGTGCGGAGCGTGGCCACCGGGTGGCTCATGTCGTGCAGCGCCTCGATGATCGTCACCAGGTCGTACCGGTTCGCGGCCGGCAGCAGCGCGGCGTCGGTGGCCGAGAAGCGCACCCGGTCGGCGACCCCGGCCTGCTTGGCGTTGGCCTGCGCGGCGGCGATGGCGTCCTCGTCGAGGTCGAGCCCGTCGACGACGATGTTCGGGTAGGCCCGCGCCATCGCGATGCTCGACCAGCCCATGCCACAGGCCAGGTCTGCGACCCGCGCGGGCGGGTCCGCCCGCAGCCGCGCGTCCACGTCGGGCACCGCGGGGAGCCACTCGGAGCCGAGCAGGTTGACGAACCGCGCCCGGTTGGGGTTCGCCCGCCCCTCCGGCCCCCACGGGATCGACGGCGGCGCGGTGCCGTCCCGGTAGGCGTCCACCAGCGCGGCCATCCCCCGCGCGACCCGCACGAGGCCGATGCTCGTCTGGGTGCCGTAACGGAGGTCGTCCTCGTCGACGAGCACCGGAACGTGCTCCGCGGGCAACCGGTAGCGCCGCGCGGTCGCGTCCGCCTTCGGGTCGTCGACCTCGACCATCTCGTTCACGGCCTGGTGCTCGAGCCATTCCCGCACGTACCGCTCGTCGGCCCCCACACGCGCGGCCAGCTCCCCGGAGGTCACCGCCTCCCCGTCGGCGAGCGCGCGATAAAGCCCAAGCCGTTCACCGAGATACACCGCAAACACTTCGAGCGTTCCTGTCACATTCCGGAACAGCCGGTCAGCCAGCGCATTCGCATCCATGCCGGCGAATACTAGGGCCTGTATCGAAGTCGTGACCGGCTGATGGCCTGGGTGTGGCCTGTTCCGGCGTGTCGTTGATCAAATAGATGAGGTCTCCGGTAGATCG
>NZ_JACHJQ010000009.1 GCF_014203735.1 Actinophytocola algeriensis
AGCGCGAAAAGTGCTCACCCACCGGCCGGCTACCACCAGGAGTGTGCCGGATAACCCACTCCCACCACTGATTAGGCGCGTTCAGGACATCGCCGACGCTGTGAAAGGCGCGTTGAGGACGGTGAGCGCCCTGAAAGCGCCTTTCACAGCGTGGCCAACGCCGTGAAAGCGCCTTTCACGGCACCACGGGACGTCGTGAGGGTGCGCAGGACGCCGGGGGCGCAAGCCCCACACCCGAGGCAAAGCCCGCCGGAGGCAAACCCGTCCGGCGACGACGCCCGTCCGGCGAGGACAAACCACGAACCCACCCCCGGCCAACGCAAGTGGACGCGGCACTAGCCGCGAGCTAGTGCGTGGCCCGCGTCGGTGCGCTGGTAGAGGACGAACAGGCCGTCGCGGTGGGTGACGACCAGGCCGGTGCGTTGCAGGACCTTCAGGTGGTAGGAGACCGTCGGTGGCGCGAGGTGGTGCCGGGCCGCGAGGGTGGCCGTCGAGCGCGGTACGTCCAGGTCGCGCAGCAGCGCGGCGCGGGTCGTGCCCACGAGCCGGTCCACCGCGTGCGGGGCGCCCGCGCGCCTGCCGACGCCGGCGGCGGGGTAGCCGAGGACCGCGTCGTCCGGGTCGCACAGCTGGATCGCGAGCTTCGGCCACGCCAGCACCGCGGGCACGCAGACGATCTCCACGCCGTGCAGTGTGAACTCCTCCTGCCACGCCGACTGGATGCTCAGCGTGCCGTCCGCCCAGGTCACCGCCTCGTGCAGGGAGCCGAGCAGCGCGCCGACACCCTGTGTGGCCATGGTGCGGGCGCGGTCGGCGAGGTCGGCGTCCATGGTGGCCTTCAGCGCCGTCCACCCGTCCCCGATCGCGGATCGCCAGAAGCGGCGGAGCCCCCGCGCGGCCCTCGGCGCGAACGTGCCGTCGTCGACCGCCGCGCGCACCTGCGGCGGCAGCGGCCTGCCGGTGCTCGCCAGCTGGTCGGCGACCATGTCCTCGGGGGTGGCGGCGATGCGGTCGAGCTGGTCGTCCAGGTCCTTGCCCGGTTTCGGGGTCAGCAGGTCCGGCGTGTACGCCCGCGTGCCAGGCGGTGGCAGTACCGACGCAACGAGCCGCGCGTCCTCGTCGGCGAGCGCGGCGCGGGCGGCGGCGCCCGGATCGCCGAACACCGGGTGCCGTCCCCGGCCCGCGGTCAACGTCAGCCACGCCGTCGCCTCGGCGGCCGGGGACATCGCGAGCCGCACCTTCGCGAGGGTGTCCGCGTCGAGATTCGCCCTGATCACAGGTGGAGGGTACGTCGGTGGAGCACTGATTAGACCCTCCTCGAATCGCTGCTGTGCGGGCCCGGTGCGCGGTGGACTACGCCCATGTCACTTCGTATGAGAATCATCGCCACCGGGCTCGCGCTCGTCGCCGCCGCGGGTGGCGCCACCGCCGCGGCCGCCGCCCCCTCCGCCACCGCCTCGGGCACCGGCTGTGCGCGCCAGTTCGACGCCGCCGTCGACACCTACGTCCGCACCACCGACGACCGCGATGCGCGCGGCTTCAACGCGCTGCTGCACCGCGACGTGACGGGCGTCCTGCCCGGCGGCGCCGTGTTCAGCGGCAAGCGGGAGATGGCCTCGTTCATCGACGGGTTCTTCGCCCGCACCGACTGGACGCAGACCTTCGCGGAGAAGCGCAGGTCAGCGGACTGCGACACCGGGTTCGTGCTGTTCGAGTCCGTCTACGCCGAACCGGCGGCCGGGTTCTCGCAGTCGCTGATGATCGGGATCACGTGGACCCGCGAGCACGGCCGCTGGCTCGTGCTCGCGGACCAGAACACCGAGGTCCTCTAGCCCGTCCAATTCGCCGCACCGGCGAAGGAGCCCCGCGCGGACCGGCAACGATCAGAGGACCTGCCGCACCTCGATGAAGCCGATCCTCGCCCACGGGTGCGTCGCCGCGATCTCGCGTGCCTCCTCCTGCGACGCCGCCTCGATCATCGCGAAGCCGCCCATCTGCTCCTTCGTCTCGGCGAACGGGCCGTCGGTCATCAGCACCTCGTCGCCGCGGACCCGCAGTGTGCTCGCGGTCCGCGGCGGGTGCAGGCCCACGGTCGTGACCAGCTTGTCCCGGGCGGCCAGCCCGTCCTGCCACTCGGCGCAGCCGGGCAGGTCGTCCGGGGCGGGGGTCGTGTCGTCGGCGCACATCAGGAGCAGGAACCTCATGTCCGCGATTCTGCCCGTCCGCGCGCGTTCCTTCGAGGCATCCACGTCGCGTCCGCCCCGGTCCTGGCCTGAGTGATCGCCGCTCCAACCGACAGGTCAAGTTGTCTTGACAAACAATATTGTCGGTGCGATGGTTCTCGCATGTTCGATGTCACGGTTATCGAGGACCCGGCCGCCGCCGAGGTGTCGCTCGACCCCATCCGGGTCCGGCTGCTCGCGGCGCTGGCCGAGCCGGGGTCGGCGACCACACTCGCCGGCCGGGTGGGGCTGCCCCGCCAGAAGGTCAACTACCACCTGCGCGCGCTCGAGAAGCACGGGCTCGTCGAGCTGGTCGAGGAGCGCCGCAAGGGCAACGTGACCGAACGCGTGCTGCGGGCCACCGCCGCCTCGTACGTGATCTCACCCGTCGCGCTCGCGGCCGTCGCGCCCGACCCCGACCGGTCGTCCGACCGGCTGTCGGCGCGCTGGCTGCTCGCGCTCGCGGCACGGCTGGTCAAGGACGTCGGCTCGCTGATCACCGGCGCCGACAAGGCCAGGAAGCGGGTCGCGACGTTCGCCGTCGAGGGCGAGATCCGGTTCGGGTCGGCACAGGACCGGGCCGCGTTCGCCGAGGAGCTGGCCGCCGCGGTCACCGGCCTCATCGGCAAGTACCACGACGAGTCGGCCGAGGGCGGGCGCAAGCACCGCCTGGTCGTCGCCGTCCACCCGAGTGCGGAAGGAGACTCGTGATGGGACACGAGTTCAGCAGGACCGACGAACTGCGCGTGGACGCGACGCCCGACCAGGTGTGGGCCGCGATCGCGACCGGTCCCGGCATCGACTCCTGGTTCATGGGCCGCAACGAGGTCGATCCCGGCCAGGTGGTGCGGCAGGCGTTCGCCGGCTACGAGCCGTCCCACACGGTCACCGCGTGGGAACCCGGGAAGTGGCTCGCGTACGGCGGCGACCGCGCGCCGGACGGCCGGTTCGTGGCGTTCGAGTTCCTCATCGAGGGCCGCGACCACGGCAGCACCGTCCTGCGCATCGCCAACAGCGGCTTCCTGCCCGGCGACGACTGGGCCGACGAGTTCGAGGCGATGGCCAAGGGCAACGCGCTCTTCGTGAGCACCCTCGCCACGTACCTCAACCACTTCGCGGGCCGGTTCGCGACGCCGATCACCGCGGTCGGCCCGATGGTCACCGACTGGCCGCGCACCCGCGCGAAGCTCGTCGAGGCGATCGGCCTGGACGGTGACCGCGTCCGGTTCACGCCCGACGGTCTCCCGCCGGTCGACGGCGTCGTCTACTTCGAGAACGAGGACATCATCGGAGTCCGCGCCGACGACGCGATCTACCGGTTCATGCGTGGTTTCCGCGGCCCGGTGCTGGCCTGCCACCACATTTTCTCCGACATCTCCCGGGAAGCCACCGAGCAGGCCTGGGTGGCCTGGCTGAAATCAAAGGACCTGACATGACCACGACGATTTCCGCGGACGGCACGAGAATCGCGTACGAGGTCACCGGCGACGGTCCGCCGCTGGTGATCGTGGACGGCGCCATGTGCTACCGCGACTCCGGCCCGTCCCGCCCGCTCGCGGCCGAACTGGCGGCCGACTTCACCGTGTACACCTACGACCGCCGTGGCCGCGGCGAGACCCCGGACGCGGAGTTCACGCGGGAACGGGAGATCGAGGACCTCTCCTCGATCGTCAAGGAGGCGGGTGGCTCGGCGTACGTGTTCGGCGCGTCGTCGGGTGCGATGCTGGCGCTCGAGGCCGTGAACGCCGGTGTGGGCGCCACGAAGCTCGCGATGTACGAGCCCCCGCTGATCGTCGACGGCACCCACGCGCCCGCGCCGGAGTCGGCCTTGCCGGAAATGCGGAGAATGGTGGCGGAGAACCGTCGCGGCGACGCGGTGAAGGCATTCATGAAATCGGTCGACGTGCCCGGCTTCGGCATTGTGATGATGCGGCTCATGCCGGTGTGGAAGAAGCTGAAGGGCATCGCGCACACGCTGCCGAACGACCTGGTGCTCGTCGAGGGCCTGCGGCAGGGCCGCCCGCTGCCCACCGACCGCTGGACGACCGCGACGATGCCCATGCTGGTGGCGGACGGCGGCAAGAGCCCCGAGTACATGCGCAACAGCGCGGCGGCGCTCGCCGGCGTGCTGCCGGACGCGCGGCACGAGACCGTGCCGGGGCAGACCCACCTGGTGAAGGCGAAGGCCCTCGCACCGGTCCTGAGGGCGTTCTTCCTCGGGTAAGGGGTGCCCTTACCCCCTCTTACCCGCTGGTCCGCCGCGAGTGGTGGGTGATCGTCCGATGCCGGGGTGCCCGCCTCAGGACGAGTCTTCTCCTTGTCAGCACGAAGACCGGACGAGGAGATCGAGATGAACTGGGCACCTGAGGCGCTGCGGGCAGAGATGGACTACCGGGTCGAGCGAGCCCTTGGCGACCCGAAGACCACCCTGGCTCACCGGCGCGCGGCACAGCACGCACACCGGAGCTGGTTGCAGCGGTACCGCGCCAACCACGCAGCACACCACGACGAGACGGGGTCTTCCCGAGCCGCCTGACCCGGCTCGGACCGCGCCACCGCCACGCGCTCCGGCGACGGCACGGTCCACGAGTCCCTCGTCCGAGAAACACAAGGGCCCGCGACCATTTCCGGTCGCGGGCCCTTGCTCATGCGCTCGGTCAGGCAGGCGGCTGTGTCGCGTAGACCACCGGATCGCCCTGCTTGATCCACACCTCCGGGGTGTCGATCGGGCGGAAGGAGCGGTCGCCGCCGGGTTCGCGGGTGTCCGGGACGGCGTCGCCGCCCGGCAGGTGCATGATGAAGTTCACCGGTTTGGTGTCGTCCACCAGCGGGATCTCGTACACGGCCCAGCCGTTCTCGACCCTGGTCACCGGCCACGGCTTGTCCCACGCGATCTGCGCGAGCACCGCCGGGTCGACCGCGTCGCCCCACAGGTGCAGGCCCCACTGGCCGTAATCACCGGCCGGGCGCAGGTACCGCAGCGTCGTCGTCTCCAGCGGCGGGCCCGCGTACCGCACGTTCCGCACCTCCGACCGCGCCCCGCCCAGCGTCGCCCGGTACGCCACCGGCGTGCCCGGTGCCAGGTTCAGCGCGCCGAGGTCGTCGAACACCGTGTACGCGGGCGAGGTGCTGTCGCTGCCGATCGCGGTCCACGGGCCGCCGTCGACGCTCCGCTCGAACGACACGACGTGTGTCGCCTTCTCCGGGTCCGCCGACGCCCGCACCTCGACCGTGCCGCGCACGCCGCCACCCTCGGCCGGTGCCTCGATCGTCAGCTTCGGGTCGGGCACGCGGCCGCGGACCGTACCGCTCGACCGCGTGTGCTTGCCGTTGTCCAGCACCACCGCGCGGTACTCGACCGGCGTGCCGGGGGCGAGCGCGGTCGTGTCGTGGAAGACCCGGTACGGCGCGTTGTCGTCGGTGCCGATCGGCTGCCAGCGGCCACCGGCCACCCGCGCCTCGAACGACACCTCGTACAGCGACGACCCCCGCACGTCGGCGGCGATCCGCACCCGGCCCTGCGCGTCGGCGGCAGGCGCCGCCAGCGAGATCGCGGGCGCGTGGTGCGAGCGCGGGATCCGGCCGTCGAGCGCGTAGACCACAGTGGACAGCGCGGGCACGGTGACCGTCAGCTTGCCGTCCCTACCGGACTTCACGCGGGACGCGCCGGTGCCGTACACCTTGCTGTAGTTCGACTTCGTCGTGTACGTCGGGATCGCCGCGGTGACCGGCGCCTCGCTGTTGTTGAGCGCCACCACGTACTCGCGCTGCCGCGACCGGTCGATCCGCGAGAACGCGTACACCCCGGCCGAGGCCGACGACAGCCTGCTCTGGTGCACGCCGTCCCGCAGCGCCGGGTGCCGTTCGGTCACCGACGCGAGGCCCGCGATCGTGCGGTACAGCGGGTGCCGGGTGTCGTAGTTGTCGGCCGCGTGGGTGGCGTCGGTGCCGAGCAGGTCGTCGTCGAGGTACTCGGGGACCTGCGAGGCGAACAGCGTCTGCCGCGCGTCCTGGTCGCCGCCGGGGCCGGTGAAGCCCTGCTCGTCGCCGTAGTAGATCACCGGGTTGCCGCGCGAGAAGTACATGAGCTCGTGGCCGAGCCGGTCCCGCGCCAGCCACTCGTCGTCGCCGGCACCCGGGTTGTCGGCGACGACGAACCCGCCGAAGCGGCCCATGTCGTGGTTGCCGAGGAAGGTCGGCAGCTCGTAGACGTTGGAGTCGGCGTCGGTGTACCAGTCGTCGTCGGCGAAGAACGTGGCGAGGTTGTCGGTGGGGGCGCTGCTCGCCGCGAACTCGCGCGCCGCGTCCTGGAACGGGAAGTCCAGCACGGACTGCATCGTGCCGGTCGTGGTGAAGTGCGACGTGTAGCTCTTCGTGGTGTCGAAGACCTCGCCGAACATGAAGAACTCGCGCTTGCCGTGTTCGTGGGCAAACTTCAGCACGCGCGGCCCGAACTGCTGCCAGAACGCGTCGTCGACGTGCTTCATCGTGTCGATGCGGAAGCCGTCGATCCCGAAGTCCTTGATCCACTTCTGGTAGATCTCGACCATGCCGTCGACGACGCGCGGGTTCTCGGTGAACAGGTCGTCGAGGCCGAAGAAGTCGCCGTACTGGGAGTCCTCGCCGACGAACGTGGTGTCACCGCGGTTGTGGTAGAGCGTGACGTCGTTCAGCCAGTCCGGGACCTTGAGGTGCTGCTCGGCGGGGTCCAGCACGGGCGTGTACGGGAAGGACGTCGCCGGGTCGAGCGCGGGGAAGTCCGTGCCGCCCGCGTAGTCGCGGTCGTCGAAGACGGTGCCGTCGGCGGTCGTGTAGGGCGAGACGTCCTTGGACGTGTACGCCTTGCGGGCGCCCTCTTCGTAGCCGATGACGTCGGCGGTGTGGTTGGTGATGATGTCGAAGTAGACCTTCATGCCGCGGTCGTGCGCGTCGTCGATCAGGGCGGCGAGGTCGTCGTTGGTGCCGAGGTGCGGGTCGATCTGGGTGAAGTCGGTGATCCAGTACCCGTGGTAGCCGGCCGACGGGCCGTCCTCCAGCTGGACCGCCTTGTTCTTGAAGCTGGGGGTCAGCCAGATCGAGGTGGTGCCGAGGTCCTGGATGTAGTCGAGCTTGCCGCGCAGGCCCGCGAGGTCGCCGCCGTTGTAGAAGCCCTTCCTGGTGGGGTCGAACCCGGAGACCAGCGGGTCGGCACCCAGCCCGCCGCGGTCGTTCGCGGTGGAGCCGTTCGCGAACCGGTCGGCCATCACGAAGTAGAAGTTCTCGTCGGTGACCGGCCCGCGCAGTGAGTGACGCGCCTGCGGCCCACCGTCCCGGTACTCACGACTCGCGACGGCCGGTGTCGCCAACCCGGCCATCAGCAACGGAACCAGAAGCGCCACCGCGGCGCGACGGACAGACATAAGTGGGCCCTCCATCGGGATTTTCTCGGCGGGGAACGATAACCGCGCCGGGGCCCTCCCAGCGAGCGCCAACCAGACCAATTCCAGTGCCGGGCGAGGCCCCTGTGGACAACCACCCGGAACTGTCGGTGCCCACTGGTAGCGTCGAATCCGGGGGCCCCTGGGCGTGCGAATGGGACTTTCGTACGGACTCGATGGCCGGGAACCTTGCACCGCGTCTGCCATGCGGGTCGGGCGCGGCGAGCGGGAAGAAACCAGCGTGCGCGCGGGTTGTCGTCTGCTGTGACTCCGGTACCGCTTTCCGTGCTCGAACTCGCTCCCGCCGCCCGCGACGCCACCGCGACCGAGGCGCTGCGCAACACCGCTGAGCTGGCAAAACGGGTCGAACAGCTCGGCTATCGGCGGATCTGGGTCGCCGAGCACCACAACATGCCGTCGATCGCCAGCTCGTCGCCCGCGGTGCTGATCGCGCACCTCGCGGCGGTGACGTCGACCATCCGCGTCGGGTCCGGCGGTGTGATGTTGCCCAACCACGCGCCGCTCGTGGTCGCCGAGCAGTTCGGGACGCTCGAGGCACTGCACCCGGGGCGCGTCGACCTGGGCATCGGCCGCGCGCCGGGCACCGACCAGCGGACCGCGCTGGCACTGCGCCGCACGATGGCGGGGCTGTCGGCGGAGGGGTTCCCGCAGGAGCTTGCCGATCTCATCGGCTACTTCCAGGGCGACAACGACCTGATCGAGGCGGTGCCGGGCCACGGCAACGAGCCCACGATCTGGCTGCTCGGGTCCAGCGGTTTCTCGGCCCAGCTGGCGGGGATGCTGGGGCTGCCGTTCTCGTTCGCGCACCACTTCAGCTCGGCCAACACGGTGCCTGCGCTCGAGCTGTACCGCGAGCACTTCCGCCCGTCGCGGTGGCTGTCGGAGCCGTACGCGAAGGTCGCGGTGAACGTGATCTGCGCCGACACGGACGACAAGGCCCGCTGGCTGGCCGGCCCGTCGGCGCTGGCCTTCCTGAAGCTGCGGACCGGCAAGCCGGAGGCGCTGGTGCCGCCGGAGGAGGCGGCGGAGTACCCGTACAACGAGCTGGAGCAGGCGTTCGTCGAGGACCGCTGGCGCGACCAGGCGGTCGGCTCACCGGAGACGGTGGAGCGGCAGCTGCAGAACCTGCTGACCCGTACCGGCGCGAACGAACTGATGCTGACGACGATGGTCTACGACCTCGAAGCCCGCACCCACTCGTTCGAACTGGTGGCGGAGAAGGTAGCCCCGACCCTGACCCGCTGAGCCACCCCCGGAAATCGCTCGCGCGCGTTACCCAGCCCCCACCCTGTCCCGGGGGCGTCCCGCCTTGCCAGCTTACCGGGTGGTACCGACGGATACCCCGTTGTCGATCTTGCCTGTGGACAACTCGGTCGGCTGTGGACAACTCGGGGTTCGCGGCAGGCGGGTGTCATGGCCCCGGCCTACTGTGGCGGCATGACTGACGCGGTGGCTTCTGGCACCTTCCAGCTCGGCGGCGATCTGCCGGTGGTGCGGCTCGGGTACGGCTCCATGCAGCTCACGGGATACGGCGTGTGGGGCGAGCCGGACGACCCCGCGCAGGCGGTGCGCGTGCTGCGGCGAGCCGTGGAGCTGGGGGTCAACTTCATCGACACGGCCGACTCGTACGGGCCGTTCGTGGCGGAGCTGCTGATCCGCGAGGCGCTGCACCCTTACGACGGGGTGTTCGTCGCGACGAAGGCCGGGTTCACGCGGCAGGGGCCGCACCAGTGGACGGCGGTCGGGCGGCCGGAATATCTGCGGCAGCAGGTGGAGCTGTCGTTGCGGCACCTCGGCGTGGAGCGCATCGACCTGCTGCAGCTGCACCGGATCGACCCGACGGTGCCGGTCGCGGACCAGGTCGGGGAGCTGGCCGAGCTGCGGTCGGAGGGCAAGATCCGGCACATCGGGCTGTCGGAGGTGTCGGTCGCCGACATCGAGGAGGCGTCGCGGACGGCGCGGATCGTGTCGGTGCAGAACCTGTACAACGTCGCCAACCGGCGCGCGGAGGACGTGCTGGAGTTCTGTGCGGCGGGGGACATCGGGTTCATCCCGTGGTTCCCGCTGGCGACCGGTGAACTGGCGGGGGAGCGCGGGCCGTTGGCCTCGATGGCCCGGGAGCACTCGGCTTCGCCTTCACAGCTGGCGCTGGCCTGGTTGCTGCGGCGGTCGCCGGTGATGTTGCCGATCCCGGGGACGTCGAGCGTCGAGCACCTGGAGGAGAACATCGCGGCCGCCGGGATCGAGCTGACCGACGACGAGTTCGAGGCGGTCTCCAAGGCCGCGTGAGGTCGTCGGCCTGGCCACCGGGGGCCGCGCCCGTCGATCCCGGGCGGCCCGGCCCACTCCCATCGAGGCGTTGGGGGCCGCCTGAGGGGCGGCTCAGGCGGCCGGAGCAGGCCGACGGTGGCGCCGACAAACGTGGATGAGGATGGTCATCCACGGCTCGGATTGTCTTGGCGCCACCGTCGTCCCGGCTCCCCGACCCGCAACCGAAGTTGGCGCGGTCCCCCATTTCGTACACGGAAGGCCTCGGCACACTGCAAGGTGCGTAGCACCCTGACATGTGGGTGCGCCGCCGCGACCTGCGGAGACGAAGAAGTGCCTTCACTCGTTCGGCGTAGTGCATCCAGGGGAACACGGAGCGTTCCCATCGGGCACACTGGGATCCGAACACCATGTCTGGAGGGGGCAGGGATGCACGAGGAGAACCTGCCGTACCGGCACGGCATCCACGAGGCGATGGGCGTGCTGTCCGGGCAGTGGGTGACCGCGGTCCTCGCGTCGCTGACCGCCCGGCCGATGACCTACTCAAAGTTGCTCGAACACATCAACCACTCCGAAGAGCGACACGGATGGGTTACCCATGAGCGCCCACTACGACAGAAGGTGCTCACCGACACGTTGCACCGCATGCAACGCGACGGCCTCGTGGTCAAGATCAGCCGCCCGAGCCGCTTCGGCTCGACGTGGTACCAGCTGACCCCGATGGGACGGTCGTTGTTGCGGTCGTTGCTGCCACTCGCGAAGTGGGCGGAGGACCACCGGGGCGATCTGTCACAGGCGCGGGCGGCGTACTTGGCGGCACAGCAAGCCGCGGTGAAGTCGGACAAGTAGGCGCGCCAGGGCCGCCGAGCCCAGCGCGCCCCGACCGGACCGTTCGCCCGGCCTCAGTGCCCGTTGAGGTCACCGATCGCCGCCACGATGCTCTGCACCTGGTTCCGGCCGGAGTCCTTCGCGACGAACAACGCGTCGTCCGCCGCGAGCAGCACATCCTGCAGCTCAGGCCCGAACTCCGGGTACAACGCGATCCCGATGGACACGGACAGCCCGTCGATCACCGCGCCGCCCTCGGTCGGGACCCGCAGCTCACGCACCCGCTCGCACATCCGCTCGGCGATCGCCCGCAGCGCCTCGGACGTGACCTCCGGGCACAGGACCACGAACTCCTCGCCGCCCCACCGCCCCACCACGTCGTACCGACGCGCTGACGCGGCCAGCACATCGGCGACCGCCTGCAACACCTGGTCGCCGACCAGATGCCCGTGGGCGTCGTTGACCGCCTTGAAGTGGTCCAGGTCCACCATCAGCACCCCGACCTGCGACTCGTCCCGCGCGGCGCGCTGGATCTCGGCGGTCGCGAGGTTCGTCCACGATGTCGCGTTGGCCAGCCCCGTCTTCTGGTCGGTGGAAGCGGCCTCCTCCAGCTGCCGCATCAGCACGCTGCGGTGCAGCACCAGCAACGCGGGCACGATCATCACCGCCCACAGCGGGTTGAAGCTGATCAGCAGACCGGTGATCGCACCGAGGCCGAGGGTGCCGTACTCGAGCGCGTTCTCCTTGCCGGTGCCGAGCGCGCGACGAATGTCGAGGCGCTTCTCGTGCAGCGTGATCGCGCAGGCGACGAGACCCGAGTTCACGCACGAGTAGGCGACCACGGCCACCGCGACCGCGACCACCACCAGCGGCTGGTCCCACGCGCCGAGGCTTTCCGGCGCGAACAGGTGCCGGATGGTCCACGCGGTGTGCGCGGACAACACGACCGTCGACGCCGTGAACACCAGCCGGTACGGGCGGACGCCGCGGACGCGGTACCAGCTGCGCCAGAACAGGTGGATGTAGAGCAAGCAGATCACGACCGGTGTGAGCACGGGCGGCAGCACGAGCGCGGCGGAGAACGTCCACACCGACGTCAGGTTCACGTGCGGGGTGTCGTTGAAGCGCCGCCGTACCCGCTCGACATGCCGGGACAGCTCACCCATCGTCACACCGAGGAAGACGATGATGCCGAGCGTGACCATCGCGTTCCGGTCGACGACGGAGTGGCCGGCGAGGAAAGCCGTGACCCCGATCGCCGCGGCTTCCACGAACAGGATGAGCGCCAGCACTCTCGCCGGCTCGTCCCACAGCGCCCAGCGCCACGGTGCCCTGGACCGCTCACCAGTCGAAAGGGATGCTGGTTGGGCCGATCGGGCGAAAACCACCTGATCAGCGGCGCCATTGCCGTGCTCGGCGGCAGTCCCCGCGGGAGGAGGTGCGAACGATGACGAACAAGGACTGGTGATCTCCGTGCTCTGACCTATGGCCTGGTCAGAGGCCTTGACGTCGGATTCGTCATCCCCATCCGCGGGAGGAGGTGCCTTCGATGATGAACAAGGACTGGTGAGCTCCCCGTGCTTCTCGGCGTCGTCGGGTTCGCGCCCACCCGTCCGTTCGGGTGACAGCTCTCTGCGGGAGCGGGCGCGAAGCCACGACACGCCACTGAGTCCGGTCAACGCCACTCCGGCTACACCTCCGGTCGCGACCGCGAGGACGGGATCGGTCGCGTCGGCCAGGACACCGGCGGCGAGCACCGCGACGCCCTGTGACGACAACACCCCCGCGCCCGCGAGTCCGGCGGCAGCGCCCCGACGGTGGTCGGGGACGCCGACGACGAACGCCGCCTGCGCGAGGATCAGATAGGCGGTGGCGCACGCTCCGGAGATCGCCCAGAGCAGCACCACCACGACCAGCGGTGGCTGGAAGAAGCACAACACGAGTGGCACGCCGGAAGCGACGGCGAGCCAGGACGTCATCTCGGCCCGCCGATCCTGCGGCAGCCTCGGCACGAGCCATGCGCCGACGATGCTGCCCGCGGGATCGGCGGCCATCAGCAACCCGACGCCGATGGCGGCGGCGCCGAGCGTGTCGGCGTACGGCGCGGCGAGACCTTCGGGGATGGTGAAGATCCCGACCGTCCAGGACAGTGCGACCAGCGCGCGGAGCCTGCGGTCCGCCCAGAGCATCCGGACGGTGCCGGTGTCCCGCGGGTGGGACTGGGGTGCGGACGGCACGGGCCGGTGCCGGACGCGGGTGGCGACCACGACCGCCGCGACCACGAACGTGACGGCGTTGAGCCCGAGCGCGACGTGCGGGTCGAGCACGACGAGCAACGCGCCGCCGCCGAGGAACCCGGCGACCTGCGCGAACTGGTTGCTGACGGTCCGCAGTGAGAGGCCGGTGACGTACCGGTCGCCTTCGAGGATCGTGGGGAGGAGCGCTTGCTGCGCGGCCTTGAACGGCGCGCCGCCGAGGGTGAGCAGGAAGACCAGCGGCAGCAGTACGGGCAGCGGCAGGCCGGGCAGGGCCATGCCGCCGGCGATGACGGCCCGTGCGAGGTCGGAGCCGATCATCAGCTCGCGGCGCGGGAACCGGTCGGCCAGCGGGGACAGCAGAACCCCGCCGAGGAGGGCGGGGAGAAAGGTCAGCGCGTAGGTGAGAGCGGTCCAGCCCGCCGAGTTCGTATGTCGGTACACGAGCACGGCGAGGCCGACGCGCGCGAGCTGGTCACCCGCGACCGACAGCAGCTCCGCGGCCCACAGCGCGCGAAACTCACGCACCGCGAGAACATCGCGAAACCCCGCCTGACGCCCCATCCCGCCGTCCTCGCTCCGCTGCCGACGGGCCGTCCGGCCGAACTCGCACGACCCGTCGTCACGACCCTAGGTCCAACCCAGACCGAGAACGCGGTCACGCCCGTTGTCCACCCAAATGGCCCATCGGGGTAACTGATAGTGATCTCGCTGGGGAGCCTCCGTTTCGTCTCCACGCTACCGGTACCCACCGACAGGCCCGTTTCACCTGCGGTTCAGGGGTCCGGTCAACCCCGTGCGCCGGGAGGACGGTGGGCTGGGGACAACCGGCTCGCGACGGCCCGGACCTGTCGGTGGACGCCGGTAGCGTGGAAACCGGGGGCCCCTGGGCGTACGAATGGGACTCTCGTACGGGTTCGCGCCGGCCGGCACTTCGGGTTCGGCGGCGCTCGGTCGTAGGCTGGAAATCGGGGGACCCCTGGGCGTGTGAATGGGACTCTCGTACGGAGTCGCGTTCTTCGGCGCTTCCCGGCCGGCCGCGGTCGCCGTAGGCTGGAAACCGGGGGACCCCCGGTCGTACCAATGGGACTTTCGCTCGGGGTCGCTCGGATGTCGCCCGGCTCAGCGCCCGCGCAGGTCCGCTCCAGCACCGGCTCCGTGTCCGGACCAGGCGCCGGCGTGTCGAACCCGCACCCGCAGCTCCCCGTCGAGAACGTCCCGCTCCGCCAAGCCGTCGGCCAGCAAGCAGTCCGCGACCGCCTCGAGCGACGAGTCCCGCAGCGCCACGTTCGGAATCTGACGCGGTCGTTACGACCTCGCCAATCCGCGCAGCGTCAGCGAGACGTGCCGCTCGACCAGTGAAGGTCCCGCCAGCTGCGCCACCCGTATCAACCCCAGCAGCTGGTAGGCGATGTCCGGCGCCGTCACGTCGTCGGCCAGAGTGCCGTCGTCGCGGTCCAGTGCCTCCTGGCCCAGCCCTGTCAGGTGCGCGACGCACCGTGCCACGTCGGATTCGGATGGTGCCCCGGCCGCCAGCAGGTCCGTCATCGCCTTGTTGTCCGCCAGTTCGGTCAACATCGTCGTGACGAACTCCCCGAGCGCGGTCAGCGCCGGACCCTCCGGCAGCGCCGCGAGCCCGGCCAGGTCCGTGCCCGTCACCGCGTGGATCAGGTCCTCCCGCGTCGGGAAATGGCGGTACAGCGTGCCGACCCCGACACCCGCCGCCGCCGCGATCGCGCGCATGTCCACGCCCATGCCGTCCTCGCGCAGCACCTCGGTCGCGGCGGCCAGGATCCGGGCGCGGTTCGCTACCGCGTCCCGTCGTTGCCTGCGCTCCACGCAGCCAGCATAGCGGAACCAGCGTTCCGGTTACTATGGTCAAACGGAACCTACGTTCCGGAAAGGGCACCATGAGGACGATCGTGATCACCGGTGGCACCGACGGCATGGGCGCCGCACTCACACGCCACTTCATCGAGGCGGGCGACCGCGTCGTCGTCATCGGCCGCAGTCAGGCCAAGTTCGACGCGCTCACCGACGGGTCGGCCGAGTTCGTCGGAGCCGACCTCTCCTTGGTGGCTGACAGCCGTCAGGTGGTGGACCACCTGACCGCGCGCCGCGAACGGATCGACGCCCTCGTGCTCGCCGCCTCCTTCATCCGGCAGCGGCGGCACACCACCACCGAAGGCCGCGAAGCGTCCTGGGTGCTGTTCTTCGTCTCCAAGTACCTGCTCACCACCGGGCTCGCAGGCCTCCTCCGCGCCGCGGACCGGCCGGTGATCGTCAACACGGCCGTGCCCGGCGCCCGCGCCGACGCGATCGACTTCGCGGACCTCGAGCTGACCCGCGGCTTCACCTTCCGCCGCGCCAACGCCCAGCAACGACGGGCCAACGAACTCCTCGGCATCACCGCAACGCGCGACATCCCCGGCCTCTCGTACGTGACCTGGGGTCCCGGCCGCCTCGTCCGCACCAGCTTCGCCGGTGAACCGGGCCTCGCGATGAAAACCGCCGCCGCGGTCCTCGGGCCCTTGCTCGGACAACGTGCCGATGACGCCGTCCGCCCGGTCGTCGAGCTCATCGACAACCCCGTGCCCGGCCGGTCCGCACGCCGCGGCGCCAAGGAGGTCCCGCTCGTGGTGGGCCCCGACGACGAGCGGGACGCGGCTCAACTGTCCACATGAGACGCGCGACGGAACGTGCGCCGGTAGGTGTCCGGGGCGACGCCCACGGTGCGGTGGAAGTGGCGGCGCAGCGTCGCGGCCGTGCCCATGCCCGTGCGGGTCGCGACCACGTCGATGTTGAGGTCGGTCGTCTCCAGCAGCTCCTGCGCGCGGTGCAGGCGCTGGTTGTGCAGCCACCGCAACGGGGTCGTGCCCGTGGTGGCGACGAAGTGCCGCGCCAGGTTCCGCGAGCTCATGCTCGCCATGGCCGCCAGCTGCTCGACCGTCAACGGCTCGTGCAGCTGCTCGATCGCCCACCGCATGACCGGCTCGAGCGGGTTCCCCGTGACCGGCGACGGGGTGCTGATGAACTGCGCTTGACCACCGGACCGGTGCGGCGGCACCACCAACCGCCGCGCGAGCGTGTTCGCGGCCGCGGCACCGTGGTCCTTGCGCACGACGTGCAGGGACAGGTCCATGCACGCCGCCTTGCCCGCCGATGTGAGGATCGGCTCGTCGTCGACGTACAGCACGTCCGCGTCGACCTCGACCCGCGGGTAGCGGCGCGCCAGGTCCGCCGCGTGCGCCCAGTGCGTCGTGACCCGCCTGCCGTCGAGCAGGCCCGCCGCCGCCAGCACGAACGCGCCCGTGCACAGCGACATGATCCGCGCGCCACGCGCGTGCGCGGCCCGCAGCGCGGTGACCACATCGGACGGTGGGTCGGCGTCGACGTCGTGGCACGACGGGACGATCACCGTGTCCGCGCGGGCCACCGGGCCGAGGTCGGCGCACGTCGGCACGCGCGCCAGCTCACCGAGCCACGCCGCCCTCGGGCCGCAGACCGTGAAGTCGTACCAGGGGTCCGCGATGTCGTCGCGGACCACGCCGAACACCTCGACCGCGGTGGCGGCCTCGAACAGCATGGCGCCCTCGTACAGTGCCAGCACCACCGATCGCATGTCCGAAAGTATACGGACGTGGTCTGATCGGACACTCGTGTCGGCGGCGTGACCGCGTGACCATGGTCTTCGTGAACACCACCGTCGCCGTCGTGGGCGCCCACGGGCACACCGCGAAGTTCGTCCTCACCCACCTGCGTGCCCTCGGGCTCACCCCGGTCCCCTTCGGTCGCGGCACCGCGCTCGACTTCGACGGCGTCGCGGCGGTCGTCAACTGCGCTGGCCCGTTCGCGGACACCGCCGTGCACGTCGCCGAGGCCGCGGTCCGGGCAGGCGCCCACTACCTCGACATCTCCGCGGAACAGGCCGTGACCATGGCGCTGCTGGCCCGGTTCCGGGACGCCGGCGTCGTGGTCGCACCGTCGGTCGCGTTCTACGGCGGGCTCGGTGACCTGCTGGCGACCGCGGCCATGGGGGACTGGCCCGACGCCGACGAGATCCGGATCGGCATCGTGCTCGACAGCTGGCGGCCGACCGCGGGCACGCGCCGCACGATCACCAGCAACGCGGGGAAGCACGTCGTCTACACCGGCGGCGAGTTCGTGCCACCGCCGAGCGCGCCGAGCACGGTCGTGTGGGACTTCCCGGCACCGATCGGCGAGCAGAAGCTGGTCGAGCTGCCCACCGCCGACCAGGTGACCATCGCCCACCACCTCCGCACGCCGCGGATCACCGTCCACATGAACGCCGCGCCGCTCGCCGACCTCGCCGACCAGCAGACCCCGCCGCCGGTCCCGGCCGACGACCTCGGCCGGTCCGGGCAGACCTTCCTCGTCGAGGTCGAGGTGCGCAGGGGAGACGAGTGCCGCCGGGCGAGCGCGTCGGGCCAGGACATCTACGCGGTGACCGGTCCGATCGTGGCGACCGCGGTCACCCGCGTGCTCGGCGGCCGGTACGCCGGTGCGCGCACGGCCGGACAGCTCGGCGACCCGGCCGCCTTCCTGCGTGCACTCGCTCCGGAACACCTCGCCGTAAACCTTGACAGCGGATGTCAGGTTTATCCGGCATCGTGATCCACATGGACGAACTCAAGGGAAAGGTCGCGCTGGTCGCCGGTGCGTCCCGGGCCGCTGGCCGGGCAATCGCGGTGGAGCTGGGCAGGCGCGGCGCGACCGTGTACGCGACGGGCAGGACGACCCGTGCGCAACGGTCGGAGATGAACCGGCCGGAGACGATCGACGACACGGCCGAGCTGGTGACCGCGGCGGGCGGCGAGGGCATCGCCGTGCGGGTCGACCACCTCGAACCGGAGCAGGTGAAGGCGCTGGTCGAGCGGATCGACCGCGACCACGGACGGCTCGACGTGCTGGTCAACGACATCTGGGGCGGCGATGTCTACCTCAAGTTCGGGCAGAAGCTGTGGGAGCACGACCTGGCAGGTGGCCTGCGCATGCTGCGGCTGGGCGTCGACACGCACGCCATCACCAGCCATTTCGCGTTGCCGCTGTTGATCCGGCGGCCGGGCGGGCTGGTGCTGGAGATGACCGACGGCACCACCGAGTCCAACGCCACCTACCGCGCGGACGCCGGGTTCTTCTACGACCTCGTGAAGGTGTCGGTGCAGCGGATGGCGCTCGCACAGTCGGTGGAGCTGGCGCCGCACGGCTGCACGGCGGTGGCGCTGACACCGGGCTGGCTGCGGTCCGAGGCGATGCTGGAGGCCTTCGGTGTGAGCGAGGACAACTGGCGCGACGCCACCGCGCACCAGCCGCACTTCGTGATCTCCGAGTCACCCGCGTTCGTGGGGAGGGCGGCGGCCGCGCTCGCGACGGATCCCGACGTCGCGCGGTGGAACGGGCAGTCGGTGTCGTCGGGCGAGCTGGCGAAGGTCTACGACTTCACCGACGCGGACGGCAGCAGCCCGGACGCGTGGCGCTACATCGCGGAGGTGGAGAGCCAGGGCAAGCCCGCCGACGCGACCGGCTACCGCTGAGGCACTATGGATGTCGATGAGATCTTGGCAGCCCACCCTGGACATCGATGACTTCCGTGCACTGCGCGCGCAGTTCACGGATTTCATGCTGGGTTACAAGTTCGCGATCGACGAGATCACCACGAAGATCAACATCCTTCGTGAGGACTTCAACAACGCGCACGAGTACAACCCGATCGAGCACATCAACTCCCGGCTGAAGGCGCCGGAAAGCGTGCTGGAGAAGGTGCGGCGCAAGAACTACCAGATGAACCTGGCCAGCATCCGCGAGAACGTGCTCGACATCGCGGGCGTCCGGGTCATCTGCAGTTTCATCTCGGACATCGTCAAGATCCGCGACATGATCGCGGGCCAGGAGGACGTCACCGTCCTCGACGAGCGCGACTACATCGCCCACCGCAAGCCCAACGGCTACCGGAGCCTGCACCTGATCGTGTCGATCCCGGTGTTCCGCTCCGACCGCACGGACCGCATCCCGGTGGAGATCCAGATCCGCACCATCGCGATGGACTTCTGGGCGAGCCTGGAACACAAGATCTACTACAAGTACCGCGGTGAGGTCCCACCGAACCTGCAGAGCGAGCTCACGGAGGCGGCGGAAGCCGCGGCCGCGCTCGACGAGAAGATGGAGTCCCTGCACCGGCTGGTCGACCACGGCAAGACCCGGTCGGCCCCGGTGGCGGACGAGCTGGACCTCACCGCGCTGTACATGGGCTTCCTGGGCAACAACGGCTGACCGGCGGCCTCGTGAGGCGTGTGGTTTGCCGGTCCGTGTGGCCTCCGGCCCCCGGTTCAACGCTACGGCGTACCACCGACATTTCCGGACGCCCGGACGACGGTTGTCCACAGCCGGCCGCGGGCTCGGTTCGGCAGCGTTGAGGGGTGTGGACAACCTCCGCTCCGCGGCCCGGAACTGTCGGCGCCTTGCCGTAGCGTCGAACCCGGGGGCCGGAGGCCACGCCAGGTGAGCGGGCTCACTCCCACCCAGCGTCATGACGACCCCGGCGACCCGTCCCCCCGCTGCCGGTCCTCGACCGGCGCGTTGCGGGCCGCGATGGCCAACCCCAGCTCGGCCAGAGCGGTCCGCAACTCAACCGGGGCCACCACCTCGACGCCGACCCCCAGCGAGAGCAGTTGGGTGGTGGCCACCGGGAGACTCTCGACCTCCAGCTCCACCTCCCGCCACCCCTCCTCATCCGCGGGCCCGGCCGAAGCGATGGCCGCCGCGGCCGCGTCCTCGTCGGTCACGCTCCGCAGCGCGCGCAGCCCGTGCCGATTCAGCCGCAGCCGCACCGTCTCCCGCAGCAGCGACCGCTCGAACCGGGCCGACGACCGTGCCCACCACGTCGCCAACGAGAAGTCCGGCGGCCGGGTGAACTCGGACAACGAAGCAGCAGCCGCGATCCGGGCCACCCGGTAGGTCCGGATGTCCGGCCCGACCCGCGCCACCAGGTACCAGACACCCGCCTTCACGACCAGCCCCAGCGGGTCCACCTCACGGGTCACCACCGACTCGCCGCGCCGGTAGTCCATCCGCAGCCGCCGCGTCGACGCCACCGCGTCCGCGACGACCGTCAGCAGCGTGGCCGTCTCCGGCTGCTGGAACCAGCCCGGCGCGTCCAGGTGGAACCGGTCCGCGATCGCCGACGCGTACTCCCGCAACGGTGCGGGCAGCCCGGCGAGCACCTTCGCCCGCGCGACCGTCAGCGACTCGCCGAGACCCAGCTGCGCCAGCAGCTCCGGCACGCCGACCGCGAAGATCGCCGCCGCCTCGCGGCCGGTCAGCCCGTCGAGCCGGGTGCGCCAGCCCTCCATCAGCCGGATCCCGCCCGCCCGGCCCTGCTCTGTCCACAGTGGAACACCGGCGGCGAGCAGCGCCTCGACGTCCCGGTACACGGTGCGTTCCGACACCTCGAGCGCCGCCGCCAGCTCGGCGGCCGTCGACCGTCCGCGCTGCTGCAACAGGAACAGCAGCGTCACCAACCGTTCAGCCCGCACCCCCGGATTCTGCCACCGCCGTGATCGGGTACCGGGCCTGCGAGTCCCGCCGAGCCGGACAACCGGCGCCCGCCACGAGGATCGGACGGTCACTGCCCTCGTCGATCAGGTGGCGAGCAGCTTGCCGATCTCGGCGTCGGACAGGTCGTCGAGCCGGTCGAGCAGCGTGCGTGATCGGTCACCTGCCTGCGCCCGCGCGATCGACGCGCCGAGGCCGGCGATCGTCGGCGTACCGAACACGGAAGCGAGCGGCAGGTTCACCGAGAGCTGGGTCCGGACCCGGGCCAGCAGTTGAGTCGCGGTCAGCGAATGGCCGCCGAGAGCGAAGAAGTCGTCATGCACACTCAGATCCACGGCAGGCCCGAGGTGCAGGACGTCCCGCCAGAGCAGGGCGAGCCGCCGCTCGACGTCGTCGCGCGGCGCGACCACCCGCGTGCGGGTCGGCGCCCACACCGGATCCGGCAGCGCGGTCCGGTCGACCTTGCCCGTCGGCGTCCTCGGCACCGCGTCGAGCGTCATCACCAGGTTCGGCACCAGGTAGTCCGGCAGCCGCGCGGACAGCCAGGGCCGCAGCTCGTTCGGGTCCAGCCGGGGACCGGGCAGCACGTACGCGACGAGCCGCACGTCGGTCTCGCTGCCGCGCCACACGGTCACGACCGCGTCCCGCACCAGGTTGTGCTCGCGGAGCACCGACTCGATCTCGCCCAGCTCGATGCGGAACCCGCGGACCTTCACCTGGTGGTCGGCGCGGCCGAGGAACTCCAGCCGCCCGGACCGCATCCGCACGAGGTCGCCGGTGGCGTAGAGCCGCGCGCCGGGGGTGGTGCTGAACGGGTCCGGCAGGAACTTCGCCGCCGTGAGCCCCGGCCGGTTGAGGTAGCCACGCGCGACCCCGGCGCCCCCGATGTACAGCTCACCCAGCACACCGTCAGGCACCGGCCGCAGCGCCGGGTCGAGCACGTGCAGGGTGGTGGCGCCCACCGGGTCGCCGAGCCGGACCGGCGCCGGGCTCGCCGGGACGGTCCCGGCGGTCGAGTACACCGTGGTCTCGGTCGGGCCGTACCCGTCGACCAGCCGCGCGCCGCCGGACTGCAGCGCGTCGGCGAGTTCGCGGGTCATCGCCTCGCCGCCGCTGATCCGCAGCCGCACGGCTGCGGGCACCCCACCCGCGGTGACGAGCATCCGCCACGCGGACGGCGTCCCCTGCACGACTGTCGCGCCGGTGTCGATCAGCCGTTGCCGCAGGCGTAGCCCGTCGGACACCTCGCCCGCGGGGACCACGGTGACCCGCGCGCCCCGCAACAGCGGCACCAGCAGTTCGACGGTTGACACGTCGAACGATGGCGTGGTGATCGATGCGACGCGGTCGTCCGGCCGCAGGTCGAGCAGCTCGTCCATGGCGGACAGCAGGTTCTGGACGCCGCCGTGGGTGACGGTGACGCCCTTCGGCGTGCCCGTGGAGCCGGACGTGTACAGCAGGTAGGAGACGGTGCCCGGCGCGGCGGTCGGGCCGGGCGGGGTGGCCGGCTGTGCCGCGAGGTCGGCGGTGTCGAGGTTGATCACCGTGCGCTCGCCGGGCAGCGCCACCGCGGCCGCGTCGTGGGTGACCAGCACCGGGCAGCCCGCGTCGGTGACCATCGTGGCGAGCCGGTCGGCGGGCCAGGCCGGGTCGAGCGGCAGGTAGCCACCACCGGCCCGCCACACGGCGAGGATGGCGGTGACCACGGGGACGCCGCGTTCGAGGCACAACGCGACCGGCACGTCCGGGCCGACCCCGTTGGCACGCAACAGGTGCGCGAGCCGGTTCGCGTTCTCGTCGAGCTCCCGGTAGGTGAGCAGGCGGTGCGCGTCGGCGACGGCCGGGGCGTCCCCGAACCGGGCGAGGTCGAACGTGACGGTGCCCGCGGCCGGGGTGTCGACGACCGTGCGGGTGCCGTCGCGCAGCGGCAGCTCGGCGATCGGCCGGTCCGGGTCGGCGGTCACGGCCGCGCAGAGCACCGCGTACAGGTCGGCGAACCCTTCGACGGTCGACTGGTCGAACAGGTCGGTGTCGTAGTTCCACCTGGCCAGCCACCGGTCCGGGCCGGGCTCGACCGTGAGGCACAGGTCGAACTTCGACCCGCCGGTGGGCAGCAAGCGTGGCGCGATGGTCAGACCGTCCACAGTGATCGGCTCGGGCGCCGGCTCGACCGCGAACATCACCTGCGCGACCGGCGCGTGCGCGCGCGAGCGCTCGGCGGGGAGCAGGTCCACGAGCTCCTCGAACGGCATGTCCTGGTTGGCGAGCGCGCCATGGACGGCGTCGGAGGTGTGCTTGGCGAGCTCGGCGAACGTGGTGCCGGGCGGGATGCGTGCGGGCAGCGCGAGCGTGTTGGCGAGGAACCCGACCAGGTGCTCGGTCTCGGGGCGGGTGCGCCCGGCCACCGGGGTGGCGATGAGGAACTCCTCCTGCCCGGTCAGCCGGTGCAGCATCGCCTGGTAGACCGCGAGGAGCGTGCCGAACGAGGCGTCCGGCACCGGCTCGAGGTCGCGCACGAGGTCGGCGCCGTGGCCCGCCGCTGCCGACCGAGGGCGGTCGGTCGGCAGCGGCAGGACTGTGGGGATGCCTGCGAGCTCGGCCTGCCAGTACCGGGCCGCGTCGGCGAACGCGTTGGCGTCGGCCTGTTCCCGCTGCCAGACCGCGTAGTCCGGGTACTGGATGGCGGGTTCCGGCAGGTCTTCGCCCGCGTAGGCGCGGGCCAGCTCGTCGACCAGGATCGCGCAGGACCACTCGTCGACGACCGCGTGGTGCACGACGAGCACGAGCACGTGCTCGTCGGGGCCGGTGGCGGCGAGCCCGGCCCGCAACAGGGGCCCGGTGGCGAGGTCGAACCGATGCCGCACCAGAGTGTCCACTTCGGACTCGACGAGGTCGGTCAACCGCACGTCGGCCCGCGTGGTCACCACCTGGCTGGGCACCCCGTCGGTGGCGGTGAACGTGGTGCGCAGGGCTTCGTGCCGGTTGACCGCGGTGGTGAGCGCGTGTTCCAGCCGTCCTCGGTCGAGTGTCCCGGTGAGCGTGATCCGCCAGCCAACGTGGTACGCGGGGCTGCCCGGGATGAGCTGGTCCAGGAGCCACAGTCGCCGCTGGCCGGAGGAGGTGGGGAATACGAACGTGTCGTCGGTGTTCACGACTGACCTTCCTCAGCGCGGGCAGCCTGCTCCGGCTGTTTTCGGGTGCACGAGACCTCCAACGCACTCCTGGCGGAATGCGAAGTCGTCAAATCCGGGGGCAAATGCTGATCGTCATATGCCCATGGTGCGTTTCCGGCACGCGTTCGCCGGCACCCCGAAATATGTGCGAACCTGGTCAAGGGCACGTGAAGCCCGAACAGGTGACAAGAACCCCAGTTCCTGCGGGTTGTTCAGCGGGCGCCGGCCGTCACGGCCGCCCGGTTATGCGGACAGGTACTCCCGCACGCTGCGTGGCCGCATGTCCGTCCAGACCCGCTCGATGTGATCGAGGCAGACCGGCCGGTCGCCTTCGGTGCCCTCCACGTGCCATCCCGCGGGTAGCTCCTGGTCAGCAGCCCAGATGGAGTACTGCTCCTCGTCGTTGACCACCACCCGGTACCGGCGGCCGTCGACATCACTCATGTCCCACGCCTTTCCTGCCATGCCCTCTCGGAGCAAGACGCTACCGGCGTAGTGACAAGGGCGAATCGCCCGAACGGCCTCATCCGACCATCCGGGACGGACCATCGAGAGTAAATCGATTACGGACCGGAAGCAGTCGGATACGGGATGACAATTGCTTCCTTTGCGAATGGATTCGCAGATTTCGAATGGCTACTTCGGCAGTGGCCAGAACATCGTCACCGTGGTGCCTGCGGTGGTCGGGGTGATTGTGGACGTACTCGTGAGGCCCTGGATCAGCGGCAGTCCGCGGCCGCGCAACCCACCACTGGGTTGTGGCGGCCGCCACTTGCCGTAGTCGGTGACGGTGACGACGACACGGCCTTGCTCGGTGTCCACTTCGCCTCGGAGGTCGAGCAGGCCCTGCGTCTGATCGCGGTAGGCGTGCTCGACCGTGTTGGCCATGGCCTCGTAGCTGGCGAGCACGAGCGCCTCGGTGTCCGCGTCGGACAGTCCGACGCGGCCCGCCCAGACGGCGAGTGCGTGCCGCAACCCGGCCAGGCGCGCGGCCACCGCGGGCACCCGGAAGTGCAGTTCCCCTTCCGGGACGTCATCCGGGTCCAGTTGCCCCAGGTTCACGGCCGAAGCCTCCAACGTTCAGCCTTCCGATCCTCCTGCTCACAGGCGTGAGCCGACCGGAGTAAATCGCGTTCAGTCGGCAGTGAGCGCCTCATCGCGGGTGGGGAAGATCGAGATCTCGTCCGTCATTCCTGTCAGTTCCATCGGGCGGAACGTGGCGCTGCCGGTCGCGACGATCCGGAACCGGATGGTGCCCTTCGCCTGCTGGTGGCAGCCGATGAGCACAGCCATGCCGGCTGAAGCGAGGAAGTCGACCTGACTCAGGTCCACCACCAGCGTCTCCGGCCGCTGCTCCATGGCAGCGTTGATCGATTCGCCCAGTTGCGGGGCGGTGGCCAAGTCGATCTCCCCGGCCACGTTCAGCACCACTGCCTCGCCGTGGGGTTCCACCAGAACAGACAGTCCGGGTGCGGCGGGCGTGCTCGTGTCAGCTTCTCGGAACGGCTCTGAACTCACCGGACCATCATCCAATACTTCTCAAGGCCACGTGTGACCGCCGCTCCTACTGACACTTTGGGCTGGTCGCCCCGTACATCCACTCGGTCCTCCGCTCGGCTCACGGCTGATCGACGCCGGGGGTCCAACCGGCGTGTCTCGAGGGATAGCCGTCCACGCGAACTTCAAACATTTCGTGCCAAGGAAGTTGCAAATGCGCGTCGACCAGCGGTTTCGCGCAGTCTGTGCACTCGTACGGTACGAACGTATGGGAGGACACCGACCTCCGCACACGCCTGTCCGAAAGCGGGCCTGACGGACGACCAAGCCGCCCAGCTGGCACTTCTGGACGGCGCGGCACTCCACTGCCCGGTGCTCCCGATGACATCGCGGCAGATGTGATCGATCGCACAGTGCTGCCGTTTCTGGCCAGGCTGACGGAATGAGCGCCGACCGGCCGGGTAACCGCCCGCATGACCGATGCGAACGATCGCCCACTGGCAGTGGTGACAGGAGCGTCCAGCGGGATCGGCTACGCCTTGGCGGCGGAACTCGCCGACCAGGGCTTCGACCTGCTGGTAGCGGCCGAGAACGAGGAGATCACTAGGACGCCGGCCCGCCTGGAACGCCCAGGAGCACAGGTGACGGCCATCCAGGTCGACCTGACGGTGCCGAAGGAGGTGGACGCCTTCGCCGAAAGGATCATGACGTTGAACCGCCCGGTGGCCGTGCTGGCGATCAACGCGGGCGTGGGCGTCAGCGGGGGCTTCGTCCAGGACACGTCCCTGAAGGACCAGCTGGCCGTGGTGGACCTGAACGTCCGCTCGGCGGTGCACCTGGCGAAGCTGATCGTCCCGGACATGGTGGACCGGTCCCAGGGAAGGGTGCTGTTCACGTCGTCCATAGCGGCGACCGCCCCGGCCCCGTTCCAGGCGGTGTACCACGCGTCGAAGGCGTTCCTGCAGTACTTCGCACAGGGCTTGCGCGAGGAACTGAAGGGCACCGGCGTGACGGTCACCGCCGCCATGCCCGGCCCGACGGAGACCAGGTTCTTCGAACGAGCAGGCATGACGGACACCAAACTGGGCGCAGGCCCCAAGGACGACGCGGCCGAGGTCGCCAAGGAGGTTGTGCAGGCCCTGCTGGCCGGCAAGGACCACGTGGTGACCGGCTCACTGCGCAACAAGGCCCAAGCGGTGGTCGGCCACCTCCTCCCGGATCGCATGCTGACTGCCATCCAGCGCCGCGTCTCGGCCCCGGGCACAGCCAAGAAGTGACTCGGCCCGGCCGGACCTACGACGCGGAGCCCGCAGCCCGCAGCCCGCAGCCTGTCGCCCCGGAGCCCCGGAGCCCCGGAGCCGAAGCCGAAGCTCGCTGCCCGAACTCGCAATCCGAGCCTGCGGCTCGAACCCTCATCCGAGCCTGAGCCTGAGCCTGAGCCTGAGCCTGAGCCTGAGCCCGAGCCCGCAGCTCGAAGTCGAAGCCCGAACTCGGAGCCTGAGCCCGAGCCGACGCCGAAGCCCGCGCCCGAACCCGTCAGCCGTCGCCTGCCCGCCTGCCCGCAGCCCGTTGACTGGAGTGGCAGCCTTAAGCGCCCGGAATCGGTCGCTCAGAACCCGTGCCCCGAGGTCTGCCCCGAGCGCGCATGCTCGGAGCCAGCCGCGCAGAGCCCACCCCGGGAGTTCTGCGTTCCGGAGCGCGCCGTCGGAGTCAGCGCGGGGCCCCCACTCCCCAGAACGTCCCGGCGGCGTCCTGGGTCAGGTCGAGCCGTGGGTTTTGCCGGTGACGTTGCGTTGTAAGCGGAACACGACGAACAGCAGCCGCAGGCCCAGTAGGGCGCTCACGACCAGCAGGTTGTAGCCGAACAGCTGGTTCAGCGTCAGCTCCGGGCTCACGCGCGGCCCGCCAGTGCTCGCCAGCAGCAGCACCGCCATGACACCCGTCGCCGTGCCGGTGAACGCGAGCAGCAACTCGTGCAGCATGCCGGTGACCACCGCGCGGTCGCGTTCGTCGGCGAACAGGCGGATGTTCACCGACAGGCGGCCCTGTTCGAGGGCGGACGTCACCCGGTCGATGCGCCG
The DNA here is from genome assembly GCF_014203735.1 of Actinophytocola algeriensis. GTDB lineage: Bacteria > Actinomycetota > Actinomycetes > Mycobacteriales > Pseudonocardiaceae > Actinophytocola > Actinophytocola algeriensis. The sequence continues at coordinate 27,335 of NZ_JACHJQ010000009.1, forward strand.
CGGGATCCTGCGCAGCACCGGCAGCAGTGACATCAGTTCCTCGGTCGCGGTGCGGCGCAACGACTCCGGCTGCAGCTGTTCGCCTATCAGCTTGTTCGCGAACGCCCGCGACGCCACCAGGATGTTGAAGCCCGGGGACAGCAGACCCAGCGTGCCCTCGACCGTCGCCAGTGCACGGAACACCGCCGCGATCGCCGGTGGGATCGACAGCCGGAACTCGGCCACGACGCGGAACAGGTCCGTGAACATGTCGATGTCCGGTGCCTGTCCGTGCGACAGGTGCTTCGCCATGAGCGCACCCAGCGCACGTTCGAGCCGTTGTTCGTCGATCTCGTCCGGGCGGTCGACGATCTCCAGGAGTCCGTCGCGCAGGCCCGCCGGGTCGCCTCGGTCGATGGCCGCGAGCAGGTTGCGCAGGCCGCCGCGCAGTGTCGCGTCGAGGCGGCCGACCGAGCCGAAGTCGAGCAGGCCCAGCTTGCCGTCGGCGAGGAGCAACACGTTGCCCGGGTGTGGATCCGCGTGGAACACGCCGTGCAGTAGCACTTGTCGCAACACGCAGTCGAGCAGCGCCCGTGCCAGGTCGTCACGGCGGTCGTCCGCCACGTCGCCGATCCCGGTGCGCACCGGTGTGCCGTCGAGGCGTCGCATCACCAGGACACGCTCGCTCGACAGTTCACTGTGGACGGCCGGCAGTGCGATGTCCGCTCCGCTGTCGACCGCACTCACCGCTGCGATGTTGCGTGCCTCGACCCGGAAGTCGAGCTCCTCGGTGAGCGCGGCGGCGAACCCGTCGGCGAGGTCGACCACCCCGAGCGACCGTGCCCACGCCGCCCGCAGCTGCAGCGACCGCGCGACCCGGTAGACGATGTCGAGGTCCCGGTCCACCACCCGGTCGATGCCCGGCCGGCGGACCTTCACCACGACGTCGTCGCCGTTGTGCAGCCGCGCCCGGTACACCTGCGCGATGGACGCGGAGGCCAGCGGTTCCCGGTCGAACTCCGCGAACACCTCGGCCACCGGCCGGCCCAGCTCGTCTTCCAGTTCCTGTTCGACGCGATCGAACGGAACCGGGGCGACCTGGTCCTGCAGCTTGCTGAGCTCATCGATGAACGCGGGCGGCAACAGATCCGGTCGCGTCGAAAGGACCTGGCCGAGCTTCACGAACGTCACCCCGCCGTCCTCCAGCGCCTTGCGCAGGGAACGTGCGAGCACCGTGTGGCGAGTGCCGTCGGCGGCGCGTCCGCCACCGAGGTACGGCCCGATGCCGTGCTTCACCGCGATCCGGCTGACCTGCGAGTACCGACGCGCTCGAGCCATCCGGCGCCGGATCGACCGCAACCGCCCGACGAACCCCAGCCCACCACCGCTGGGAAACGCCATCTCGGCGAGGAACAGGAACGTCAGCGTCCCCAGGAACGCACATCCCGCGACCGGGATGAGCAGCCCCGCGAACAGCCCGGGTGACTCGTGGACGCTCGGGAACAGCCAGGTGAGCATCCGCCCCGCCACGACCCATCCGACCGCGGCACCGATCAGCGCCCGCACGGTTCTGATCCGCACCCCAAGCACCCGCCGCGACGCCACAACCAGCGGCCACAGCATCAGGAGGTAGAAGGGGAGCGAGAGCAAACCGAAGAGCAAGGCGGACATGCGGTTCCGAACGTCGGCTGGACTGGCTGGTCGCCGTCGATCGAAACACAGCCGGGCTCGGCGCACTGGCGAAACGTCAACCGCGTGTCGCGTTGGTTCGTGAAACATCACCTCTTTCGGGGTCGGGACGGTCGGACGGTGGTCTGTGGACGTACAGAGGCCCCCTTTGGGCGTGGATTGATGGGTTGGTGCCGGACGAGGTCATGGGGCCAGACACGGTCGACGGCGGCAGACCGGACTTGGCGAGATCGACTGGGGCGGACAGTTGGAAGGCGCGGACGCGGACTGGCAGACCTGGGACCGCGGGCGCGGGCGGAACGGATGTGCGATAGGCGGGCGGACCTGGGTTAGGTGGATGTGGGACGGCGACCAGCGACAAGTTGATTGAGGGACTGCTGGACGAGGGCGGGCAGATGACGAATCGGTGGGGCAGGGCGGTCGGACGAGGGACAGGCCCGACGACGGACAGATGGACGGTGAGACAGGGCGCAGTCGCGGTTCTCGGAGATCAGCGACGTGCCCTCAGCAAACGCACCACCTCCTCTGCGACCCGGGTGGCGGACGCGGGGTTCTGGCCGGTGACCAGCCGCTCGGACACCGAGACCTGGCTTTCGAAGTCAGGCGCCGAGACATGCTTCGCGCCTCGTTCATCGAGCGTTGACTGCAGGAGGAACGGAACGACGCCTGCCAGACCGACCGCCTCCTCCTCCGTGTTCGTGAACGCGGAGACTTCCTTGCCTTCCACCAGATAAGTGCCGTCGGACAGGGTCAGGTTCAGCAGCGCCGCCGGGCCGTGGCAGACCGCTGCCACCACACCGCCGCCCTCGTAGATGTCGCGGCCCAGGCGGGCGAGGCCTTCGTCGTTCGGGAAGTCCCACATGGTGCCGTGGCCGCCCACGTAGAAGATCGCGTCGTAGCCCACCGCGTCGGTCTCCATCGCTCGTGGGGTCGTTGCCAGGTCCGGCAGCTTGATGAAGTCGCGCTGGGTGGCGTCCTCCGGGTCGAAGCCGTCCATCGGTGGGCGGCCGCCTTCGACGCTCACCAGGTCCACCGCGAAACCGGCGTTGCGGAACAGCCGCCACGGGTGCGCGGCCTCGGGTACGTAGAAGCCGGTCTTGCGGAGTCCGCCGAGGTCGTCGTGGCTGGTCAGGGCCAGCAGGATTGCGTTCATGAGCCAAGGATGGCAGGCGAGAGGCATCGAGCACCAATAGAACTATTGGGCTGTATTATCAGTTTTCTGATGACTTCACTTGACCTGCTCAGGACCTTTCTCGCGGTGCACCGCGCCGGGTCGGTCACCGCCGCCGCGCAGCTCCTCGACCTGTCCCAGCCCGCCGTCACCGCCCAGCTCAAGGTGCTGGAGAAGAACGTCGGCAAGCCGCTCTTCCACCGCCACGCCCGCGGGGTCACCACCACCGCGGCCGGTGAGGACCTCGCAGGCAGGCTCGCCGGGCCGCTCGACGACCTGACCGCCGCGCTCGGCGACTTCGTCGGCGGCAAGGTGTCGCTGCACGTCGGCGGGCCAGCCGAGTTCATGACGCTGAAAGCCCTGCCCGCGCTGGTCGAGCTGCCCGACACCGCGCTGCGCGTCACCTTCGGGATGCCGGACGATCTGCTCGACCAGCTGGCCAAAGGCGGCCTCGACCTGGTGATCGCCGGAGCGCGACCGCGGATGCGCGGCATCCTGACCGCGGCGCTGTACGAGGAGGAGCTCACCATCGTCGCGGCGCCGCGCTGGTACTACCCGGACGGGGCCGGCGTGCTCGGGGACGCGCCCTGGGTGGCGTATGCGGAGGACCTGCCGCTGATCCGCCGGTACTGGAAGACGGTCTACAAGGCACTGCCGCCGGGACGTGCCGTCGTCGTGGTGCCTGACTTGCGCGCGGTGCTCGCGGCGACCGTCGCGGGTGCCGGGGCGACTGTTCTGCCCAGGTACCTGTGCGAGAACGAGCTGGCGACCGGTGCGCTGCGCGAGCTGATCGTCCGCGGGGACGGTGAGCTGCCGACAAACACCATCTACCTGGCCGTGCGCGCCGGTGCGTTCGCCGAGCCGCACATCGCGCGGGCCCGTGACGTGCTCATGTCCAGCGCGAAGGAGTGGTGAGCAGGTGCGCCACGCCTAGCGTGGCGGGGCAAGGTCGTCATGGTGATCCGTACGCTGGAGGACATGAGGCCGACCGCGGCCGAATTGGCCGCCGCACGTGCCAGGACCCTGCCCGACGTGGTGGGGCCGGGGTTGTCGGTGCTGTTCTGCGGGATCAACCCGGGGCTGTACTCGGCGGCGACCGGGCACCACTTCGCCAGGCCGGGCAACAGGTTCTGGCCCGCGTTGCACAACTCCGGGTTCACGCCGCGCCTGCTGCACCCGTCCGAACAGGACGAGCTGCCGACGTACGGGCTCGGTGTCACGAACATCGTCGCGCGTGCGACGGCGCGCGCCGACGAGCTGACCCGTGAGGAACTCCGTGCTGGGGCGCTGAGGTTGACGGAGCTGGCTGCCCGGTACACGCCCACATTCGTGGCGGTGGTGGGTATTTCGGCGTACCGGACGGCGTTCGACCGGCCGAAGGCGACGGTCGGGCCGCAGGTGGAGCGGATTGCCGCGTCGCGGTTGTGGGTGCTGCCGAACCCGAGCGGCCTCAACGCGCACTACCAGGCGGATGCGCTGGCCGCCGCGTTCCGCGAACTGCGCGAGGCAACGTGATCCACCGGCGATCGTGATCCCACAGCCATTTGACCCGCGACATTCGCCGAACCGGCCAGTACGCAACCCCCACCCGAACCCGGGGGCGTCCCGCCTTGCCATTCTACCGGCTGGGTGGGACGGCCCCGGGTTGTCGATCTTGGTTGTGGATAACCGGGTGTGCTGTGGATAACTTGTCACCACGTGCTGTTGATCAGTCCCGTGCCGACGTTCACCTCATCGAAGTCGTCGCCGTCCGCGTCGTCGCTGTAGGTCATCGTGATGTGGCCGTACGGGCTGACCGCCAAGGCCGGCTGGTTCTGCCGGCCCGTGGCGGACGGGTTGGCCCGCACCTGTGGCTGGCGGCCCGCGCCGGTGCCGTCCGGGTTGAGTCCCCGCAGGTACACGTCGTCGCCGAGGGTCCAGTACGCCACCGCGTAACGCTGGTCGTCCAGGCCCACCTGTGGGTCGTTGCCCGGGAGGAACACCTCGGCAGGCGCTGTACCCGTTGCGGTGAAGGAACGTACGCCGATCTGGTCCGCTCCCTGGTGATCGGTTTCCCAGCCCACCACGAAGTCGCCGTTGAAGTTCGCGGCCACCGTCGCGTTCCGCTGCTGGTCGCCGGTGGCCTGGTTCGCCACACGTTTGGCGATCTTCACGGCACCGCTCGGGGTGAAGCTCGCAAGACCGACGTTGTAGTACCCGTTGGCGTCGATGTCCTCGTCCCACACGACGATCGCGTTGCCTGCCGCGCCCATCGCGACGTCCGGGTGGCGGTTGGTGCCGCCCGCGGCGTGCACGCGGATCTCGTAGCTCTTCGACGTGACCGACGCGAAGCCGGACAGGCGGACCGTCGGTTCGGCATCCGTCTGCTCGTCCTCGAACACGACCGCGAAGCCCGCTCCGTCGGGGTCGGCGGCGACCTCGGGGTTGACCTGCTGACCCGCGGCGGTCGCGTTGGCCACTGTCGAGCCGGTCTGCGTGCCCGCGGCGTTGAACGTCAGGACCCTGATCTGGTAGTACCCGTTGCCGTCCGGATCCTCGGCGAACACGACCACCGCGCTGCCGTCGTCGCGGACCGCCACGTCGGGCTGGACGTGCCGCCAGTTCCCCGTGCCGCCCGTGGACACCTTCTTCTCGTACAGCGAGGTGCCGTCGCGATACAGCCGTATGAACACCTCGGTGTGCACACTGTCGTTCGGGGCTGTGGTGTCGCGGTCGTCCTCCCACACCACCGCCGTGTAGCCGGTGCGGGACACCGCGACCGACGAGTTGTCCTGGTCGCCGGCGGCCGTCGTGTTGACCCTGGCCCAGGTGAGCGTCCCGTCCGCCGTGGCGAGGGGAGCGGTCAGCAGTCCGAGGGCGACCACCAGCACCGGGATGATGACGTGTCTCATGAACACACCCCTGTTCACGGGTTCTGGAGGCCCGGGTTGCCGGCCTGGACCAAGTAGCTCTTCGCGGTCTTGATCGGGTGGTCTCGGACGGTGACCTTGTCGAGCACGCGGAAGTCGACGTTCATCTGCGTCGGCGTGATCCTCGTGCGGACGTAGCCGCGTTGGTTCTTGTTGAACTTGACGTGCGGGTTGCGGCTCGACGTGCCGTCGTCGGCCGCGTTGCCGTCGCCGCCGGAGGTGATCGACGTGGTCACCAGCTCGGTGCCGACGATCTTGTCCTGCGACGTGTAGTTGTTCATGAGGTTGGCGGCCCAGTGCTTGTGCACGTCGCCGGTGAGCACGACCGTGCTGGTGTTGCCTCTGGCCTGCCAGCCGTCCTGGATGCGCTTGCGGTTGGCGGTGTAGCCGTCCCACGCGTCCATGCTCCGCGCGCCCTCCGCGTTGTTGAGGCGCTGCGCGAAGAACACCTGTTGTCCGATCAGGTCCCACGTGCCGAGGCGCTGGCCGAGTCCGTCCAGCAGCCACGACTCCTGGGCGGCGCCGGTGATCGTGCGGGCCGGGTCGTCGGCCGCCGGGCACACCTTCGAACCGTCGTTGCACGCCTGGTCCATGCGGTACTGGCGGGTGTCGAGCATGTGCAGCGTGGCGAGGCTGCCCCACCGCAGACGCCGGTACAGCTGGAGGTTCTCCGCCGACGGCAGCTGCGCCGACCGCAACGGCATGTGCTCGTAGTACGCCTTGTACGCCGCCTCGCGCCGGGCGCGGAAGTCGCCGGACGGGCTGTCGTTCTCGCGGACCATCGCGGCGTAGTTGTTCTCGACCTCGTGGTCGTCCCAGACCACCACCCAGGGCGCGACGTGGTGTGCGGCCTGCAGGTCGACGTCGCTGCGGTACTGCGCGTGCCGTACCCGGTAGTCGGCGAGACCGGTGATCTCCTTGGCGGGCAGGTGGGCGCGGACGTCGGACGCGCCGGACTCGTAGATGTAGTCACCGAGGTGCAGGATCAGGTCGGGGTTCTCCTCGGCCATCCGCCGGTACGCGGTGTAGTAGCCGGAGGCGTAGTGGGCGCACGACGCGAACAGCATCGTGAGCGCGGGGGAGGTGTCGACTGCGGGCGCGGTACGAGTACGACCGACTTGCGAAGTGTGGCCGTTGGCGCGGAAGCGGTACCAATACACCCGACCCGGGACCAGGCCGGTGACCTCGACGTGCACGCTGTGCGCGGATGCCCGTACAGCTGTAACAGCACCGTTCGCGACGACGTCACGGAAGTACTCGTCGTTCGCGACCTGCCATTCGACGCTGACCGGCTGGTCCGGCATACCGCCGAACCCGTCGAGGTTGAGCGGGTTCGGGGCGAGGCGGGTCCAGATGACAAACCCGTCCGCGGCCGGTTCGCCGGAGGCGACACCGAGTGCGAACGGGTAGGTGGCAGCGGAAGAGGCGGAGCTGAAGGCGATCAGACCGGCGCCGGCTCCGGCAAGACCGCCCAGCAGGAAGGTTCTTCTTCGCAGGGGCATAGGTGCGATATGTACGACACCAAGGCGCACATTCAAGGTCTTGCAGGTAAATAACCCACATAAAGGCGCGTAACGGAGCCTTTTCACTGCTCCGAACGGGCTCACGACCGAAGATCGACGACCCGGGAGGCCCTGCTGGTCGACCGCGCGCGTGGTCGGCACTCCTAGCCGTTGGCGGTGCGCAGGTCCCGCATCGTCTCGGCCAGCGTCACGCACCGCTCGGCACCCAGTGGCCCGAGCAGTCGCTCCCGGAGGATGTCCGCGCAGGCCTTGCGGGCGCGCTCGGCCACGCCGCGCCCGTGGTCGGTGAGCACGGCGAACGTGACGCGCCGGTCGGTCTCGCTCGGTTCCCGGCGAATCAGGTCGGCCGCGACGAGCCGGTCGGCGACCTTGGTGAACCCGCCGCTGGACAGCGCCGCCTCCTTGGCGAGACGCGTCATCGGCAGCCGGTGATCGGGGGAGCGGAGCAGGCGGATGACGATGTCGAACGCGCCGGGAGCGAGCCCGACCTGCTCCTCGATCCCGCTCATGAGCTGGTTGTGGGTGGCGTAGTAGCCCTCGATGACCAGGCCCCACCAGCTCACGATCTCGTCGTCGTCCATGCGGTCACTGTAGCGAAAGAAGCTCGCTTGGAATAATCTCGCGTAGAGTTATCTTGCGCAGAAGAGATTGGCGAGCTACTGTCTTGCGCAGAAGACATCCGCAGGAGGCGGCATGAACCACCCGAAGATCGACGTCCGCCGAGCAGACGACCGCTTCACCACCAAGATCGACTGGCTGGACTCCAAGCACTCGTTCTCGTTCGGCGGCCATTTCGACGACGCCAACACCCACCACGGCGTGCTGCTCGTGAACAACGACGACATCGTCGAGCCGGGGACCGGGTTCGACACCCACCCGCACCAGGACATGGAGATCGTGACCTGGGTACTCGGTGGCGCACTGGTGCACCAGGACTCGGAGGGACATTCGGGCGTGATCTACCCGGGTCTGGCGCAACGCATGAGCGCGGGCACCGGCATCCTCCACTCGGAGAAGAACGACACGTGGCGCATGAAGAACGACCCGGAGCCGGTCCACTTCGTACAGATGTGGGTGCTCCCGGACGAGCCGGGCATCAAACCGGGCTACGAACAGCGGGAGATCGACCACGAACTGCTGGCGGGCGGCCTGGTCCCGGTGGCGTCCGGAATGGACAAGCACGAGTCGGCGATCCGCATCCACAACAAGTACGCGGCGCTGTACGCGGCAAGGCTGGCGCCGGGCCAGAGCGTCCAGCTGCCGGACGCCCCGCTGCTGCACCTGTTCGTACCGAGGGGAACCGTGACCCTGGAGGGCACCGGCACCCTGGCCCCGGGCGACGCGGCCCGCTTCACCGCGACCGGCGGCCAGCGGGTCACCGCGGTGGAACCCGCGGAACTCCTGGTCTGGGAAATGCACGCCACCATCAGCTGAGAAGGGATTCGGACATGACTACCCGAGAAGAACTACGCGACAAGTACCTGAACGAAGACCGCCCGGCCACCACAGCACGCGGCCTGCACCACACAGCCCTGATCTCGAGCGATGTCGAGCGGACGATCAACTTCTACCAGGGCCTGCTGGGCTTCCCGCTCACGGAACTGATCGAGAACCGCGACTACGAAGGTTCGTCCCACTTCTTCTTCGACATCGGCAACGGCAACCTGCTGGCCTTCTTCGACTTCCCAGGCCTGGACGTGGGCCCGTACAAGGAGGTGCTGGGCGGCCTGCACCACGTGGCGATCTCGGTGGACCCGGCCCTGTGGGACGAACTGGTGGCGCGCCTGAAGGAAGCAGGCGTGGACCACGTGGTGCACAGCGAGGTCTCGGTCTACTTCCAGGACCCCGATGGTGCCCGCATCGAACTGATCGCCGACCCCCTTGGCGAGATGTACGGCAACCAGGTCCTCTGACGCTCGAACCGCCGATGCGCCCAGCCCGACATGCCACAAGTCCACAGGATGACACCCGTCGTGGGACATCGTTACCGTAGGCCGGGTAGCGATCGGCACGACCGGTCGGATGCGCCTGCCTTCATCGCATCGGTGAGTTCGACGTCGGCCAACGGGTCACCGGCCACTGAGGCGACCTTTGGCCAGACGGTCCCCACCACACGGCCGGTATCAGCCTCGGTCGCCTCCGGCGGTAATGCCGTCAGTGTCCTTCGTCCGTCGACCGTGTCGTCGTGAAGATCGCTCAGTTTGCCGGCCAGGGTGGACACCGCTGTCGAACCACCGGAAGGTGGGGTCTCCGGCAATGACTCCAACTGGGACATGGTCGTCGCCAATGCCTTCGAAGCTGCGTCGAGTTGCGACTCTAAGCGGACTCGTAATGCGCCGGTGCCACCGTCCGCGCTGCTCCACAACGACGTGCGTAGGTCGCCGACCACGGTGCAGAACTCCGTCATCCACGTGACCGAGGATCGCGGGGCCGTTGACGCGACACCGGAACGTGGCGAGGAGGTGGAGGCGTCCCCACAACCTGTCGTGAGCGTCATGGCGAGGGCGAGGGCGAGGGCGAGGGCGAGGGCCAGTGCCAGTGCGAGGCGACTCATCGGCGTCTCTTTCTCAGAATGGGACTCTCAAGTCCGACCAGTCCGGCTGTGAGGAAAGCTGAGGCCAGGAGAGACCGTGCGGGGCTTGGGGACACATCTGCCCCGGTTCCCGGGGGATCTGATGCGTGGGCATAATCGTTGCGATGAGCCCGGTGAGTCGTGGACGGAAGTCCAAGAAGCGCAACAAGTCCGGTGGGCGGCCCGCGCCTATCAGTCTGGTGACCGACACCGAGCCGTGTGACTGTCCGGCCTGCGCCGGTCCGCCGGTCGAGCTGTCCGAGCTGGTCGACGGGATCCTCGCCGATGTCGCGGACGACGCCTCGCCTGCTGATCCGATCGCGGCCGAGTTCGGTGCTGCGCTCTTCGTCGCCATGTGCGAGATGGCCGGTGAGGAGTACGAGGACGCGCTGGCCGGCGGGTTCGTGCCCGAATTCGAGTCGCGGAACGACAGCCGGGCCCTGATCATGTTGCTCGCGCTCGGCTCGGTCTGTGGCGGCCGTGCGGCGACGGCCGCGGCGGACGCCGCGCGGCGGATGGTCGACACCGGGGTCGAACCGCCCGGCTGGGCCGCTGAGCTGACCACGCCGGTGACAGCCGGGGACTGCTGGCGGTTCGCCGACCCTGATGGCGCTGGGGCGATGTTGCTCGGCACCTTCGATCGCGCTGGGCGGGCGCACACCTTCGTGGTCGGCGTCGACCACACCGACTGCGGTGCCGCGGTGAACGTCGAACTGCTCGATGCCGAGGGGCTGCCGGAGGCGGTGGAGATCGTGCGGCAGTCCTTCGGAGCCGTCAGCGAGGAGCGGCTCGACCCGGCGGAGTGGCGTTGGCAGGTCGAGTGCGCCCTCGACGCGCGGGCGTTGCACGACGCGGGGGAGATGCCGTTCGACGAGGACGGTCTGCCGGACTACTACCCACTGGCGATGCTGCTCCGGGCGCGGCTGCGTGTGCTGCCCGAATCCGGCAAGCCCAAGCCTCCGCACGAGGAGTCGTTGACGTCGTTGCCGAGCCTGCTGGACGCGTGGCTGGAGCCGTTGCCGCCGATACCGGTCGGACCAGCGCAGGTGTACCAGCTCAAGGTGGGTCTGAAGGGCGCGAAGCCGCCGATCTGGCGGCGGTTGGAGGTGCCCGCCGACGTCACCCTGGACCGGCTGCACCTGATCATCCAGGTCGCGTTCGGCTGGGACGGCAGCCACCTGCACGTCTTCGAGACCCCGTACGGCGACTTCGGGATCGCCGACGCCGAACTGCGGCACCGGCCTGCCGACGAGGTCTCGCTGGCCCAGGTGCTGCCTGCCGCACGATCGAAGATCACCTACGTGTACGACTTCGGAGACGACTGGCGGCACGAGATCCTCGTGGAGAAGGTGCTCGACCCGGACGAGTCGGTGACCTACCCGCGCTGCACCGGTGGCCGCCGCGCCGCGCCGCCCGAGGACAGTGGCGGCGTCTGGTCCTACGCCGGCATGCTGGAGATACTCGCTGATACTGCGCACCCGGATCACGTCAGCACAATGGAGTGGCTGGGTCTCGACAGCTCGGCTGAGTTCGACCCGAGCACGTTCGACGCCCAGGCGATCACGAAGGCGCTCACGTCCTGACAAGTCCTATCGGGCCGGACCGAGAAGGCTGGTGAGGTACTCCTGTGTCTGCTCGTCTGTCTAGTACAGGCGGCACCCGCGAGTTCCCCGGCTCGCGAGGACGTAGTAGATGTTGGCGGCGAGCCGGGCGTACTCGGCCGGAGTGATTTCTCCTTGCATCGCCGGGTCTTTGGAGCGTTACGGGCGCCGACCCATCGACCTTCGCGGCGGACGAAGTCCGGTCCGAGGATGACACCCGCGTAGTCGTACTCGAGTCCCTGGCAGGTGTAGATGATAAGTCGGCGGAGACCTATCAGACCACAGGCTGGATAGCGTGGCGTGTATCTCGGGCCCTGCTAGGTCTCGTCTGCGTGTATCTGGTCGTACTTGTCCGCCCGCCCCTTGGCGAGTGCCACCGGGTAGCGCTGCTCGTTCCGGCGGACCTTCTCCCGCAGGGCCCCGGCGAGATCGATATCGAGATGGTCGGCGAGTTGCAGCAGGTAGGCGAAGACGTCCGCGACCTCCTCACGGACCCGTTCCGCCTGCCTCTCGGTCGTCATGACGGCAGCCGACTCATCGGGAGTGAGCCACTGGAAAAGCTCCACCAGCCGCCGGCCTCTCCGGCGAGCGCCATGACGAGGTTCTTGGGGGTGTGGAATCGCTGCCAGTCGCGCTCGGCGGCGAACGCACGCAGTTCTCGCTGAAGGTCGTTCAACACCATCCCGGTTGCGTACCACATTCCTCGGCCGGGCCCGTCTCCGGTGGTTCAGCCTTCGTCGGGAACAACGTCCTGGCCGTTCCACACGAATCGTGCCGTGGTGACCGCGTCGTCGCCGTCGTCGCCGGTGATCAGTTGGTGGATCGCGACGCCGCTCAGTTCGGGGTAGGTGCACCACTCGTGGTCCGACGTCAGCAGCAGGTCCAGGTCCAGTGCGGAAAGCAGCGCGAACACCTGCCCCCGGTTGTTGCTGTCGACGCCGACGAACACCTCGTCGAGCAGGATGATCCTGGGTGCCGTCGGTACCGCGTGGTAGTGCGCCGCGACGGCGGCGAACAGCGGCAGGTGCAGCGCGATGGCCTTCTCACCGCCGGAAAGCGCGCCGTGCAGTTTCTTCGTGAGCAACTGCCAACCCAGGCCGTTCGCGCGGTCCACCTTGACATCGAACCTGTGCCAGGCCGTGTAGTCGAACACCTGCGCCAGTTGCTGTTCCCAGCTCGCCGCGGTGTCGTCGGCTTTCGCCTGTTCGATGCGCTCCCGGAAGAACTGGTGCAGGGACTCACGGTCCGCGTCGGTCAGCCGGACCGGGTCTTTGAGGAGCAGGTCCCGCGCGGCTTTGGTGCCCGTCGGCAGGTCGGGTGCGATCTGCCAGACGAGCCGGACCGCCACGTTCGACGCCGTCCGCACCCGTTCCAGCCGGGCGTTCATCGCGTCCACCAGTTCGCCTGCCTGGCGGATGCGTGCCGCGAGGTGGCGACGGGTGTCGCCGGTCAGGGTCTGGTCGAACAGCTGCCGTTCGCGGTCTGTGATGTCGAGCCTGCTCTGCTCGGCGTCCTCCTTCAGGATCGTCAGCAGCTCGGCCGCGCCGACCCGGACTCCGTCGACCATGGCGGTGAACACCTGGACGTCCTCGTCGGTCTCGAGGTCGAGGTCGGCGCGTGCGGACAGCGCCGTGCGGCACTCGTGGACCGACTCGGAGAGCCGGTGCAGGGCGTCGCCGAGGTTGTTCGGCTCGTGCGGGACCGTCGGCCAGGCCGCGGCGACCAGTCGTGCGGTGTCCAGTGCGGCACGCACTCCCTCGGACCCGGCGAGCGTAGCGGTGAACCGGTCGAGCTCGCCGAACGCGCTGTCCTCGGGGAAGCTCGTGGTCGCGAGGTGCCGGAAACGGCGGGCCGCGGTGTCGCGGACCGCGGTCGCGTCATCCCGGGCCGCGGCGTCGGCCTTGCTCCGTTCCGCGAGCACGCCCAACCGCTCGGCGAGCGTCGTGACCCTAGTCCGTGCGGTGCCGATTTCCTTGCTGGCCCGGGACAACCGCCCGCGCAGTGCGGAGAGGTCGGCGAGCACCTCCCGGTAGTCCACCCCGACCGTGTGCTCGATCGCGTCGAGCTTCGCCGCGAGCCGGCGATGTGTGCTCTCGGCGTCCTCGGCCTCTTCCTCCCGCTGCGTGGCGGTCGCGTCCGACCGGCTGGCTCGCTGCGCGGCGTCGCGGGCGGCACCGCGGGCCGCGACCAGGTCGCGGTGGCCGTCGAGCCACAGCTCGGCCTGTTCCCGGAAGCCGTCCACGGCCTGTTCATGGGTGCTGAGCGCGGCCCGTTCCGTGGGAAGACCGTGCTCGGCCGCGACGACCGTGAGGGCGTGCAGGGCGGCGGTCGCCTCGCTTTCCCTTCGGGACAACGTGTCCAGCCGCTTCCGGACGGCCCCGTTGGCGGCGCCCACGACGGACTCCGCGCGAGTCAGCGCGTCCCGTGCGTCCATGGTCGTGGCATGGGCGGGCCGGGACTTCCGCTCGCTCGCGAGTATTCCGCGGCGTGCGTCGATCGCGACCTGGCGCGTCACCAGTCCGCTCAGCACGTCGTCGGCCTCGGCGATCAGCCTGCGCAGCTCACGCGCACGGCGTTCCCTGGCCCGTTCCCTGGCCACCGCGCCGATGTACTCGGCGTGGGACTTCCGCCAGCTGCCGCGCAGGTTCGCCAGTCGCCAGCCACCGTCCGCGCCGATGGCGACCAGGTGTTCGTCCGGAGTCCGCTCGCCGTAGGCGATCGCCGCGAGAAGCCGTGTCACGACGGCCACCGGCACGGGTGTGTCCACCTCGGGCACCACGACGTCCGACAGGGACCGCCCAGGTGCGGCGGGGACGGCGTCCGGCTCGGCGAAGACGTCGTTGCCTGCCACGGCTCCGGTCGCACCGACCCAGGCGTCCAGCAAACCGGCCGACTGCAGAGCGGCTTCGACGCCGGTCTGGGTGGCCTCTGGTACCTCGTCGGCGAAGCGGATCAGCCGCCACAGGGGAGCGCCGACCATGGTGGCGCGGTCTGTCGTGCGCGTCGGTGGTGCCTCCGGCGGTAGGTCCCGCTGACCGGCGAGGCTGTCCAGTTCCGCTGAGAGACGAACCCGCTCGGCCTGCGCCGCCGTGCGTTCCGTCGCCACGACGGTCTCCTCGCGCACCAGGTCGGCGCGCACCGCCTCGGCGACGGACTCGACGTGTTCGACGAGCGCGGTCTCGTTCTCGACCAGATCGGTGAACACGTCGAGGTCGCCGAATCGCAGTTCCCGGCATGCTGCGGCCCACTCGAGGAGTGCGCCGGTGAGCCGGTCGAGCTCCTGTTCGTACGCGTCGGCGGCCTCGGCCCGGTTCTCCTCCGCGTCGGTGAGGTCGGTGCGTGCGTCGTCGAGGTCCTCTTCGGCCTGCCGACGCCGGTCCACCGCCTTCTCGTGTGTGTCGAGTGCCTGCCGCACCGCCGTGATCTGGCTCAGCCGCCCCTTGACCGCCGCCCGGAGGAGCGGGCGGGACCGTTCGGGACCGGTGTCCAGACTCGCGGCCACCTCGCCGTGGACGCTCGCGAGCCTGGCCCGGGTCGCGGCCTGGCGGGTGTCGTCCGCGCGTGCCGCCACGGTGTGTTGCCGTGCGGCCACGTGGTTCTCCGCGGTCGCGGCGTTCTCGGCGTCGTCGCCGGCCTGCCCGCGCTTGCCTGCCGCGTCGGCGCGGACGGACGTCGCGCGCACCTCCGCCTCGGTCGTGCGCTGCCTGAGCTGGTCCAGCTCCCGGCCCTGCTGGTAGGCCTCGCTCTCGACGAGCCCATCGATCCGTGCCTTGGTCTCTTCCTCCTGGTGGACGAGGGTCTCGACGAGCGTCTCGGTGGCGGCCTTGTCGGTCGCCACGCGTTCGTGCTCGTCGGCGGAGCGGCGCGCCGACTTGGTGAGGTTGTCCAGGTCGGTGGTCGCGGAGATCAGCGCGGCCGACGCCGCGCGCAGGACCCGCTGCGCGTAGGTGCGTTGCCTGGCCGCGAGACCGCGGGCGGCGGCGACCTCATCGTCCAGTTTGGCCAGTCGTTCCCGCTGCCGGTCGAGCCGCTCGAAACCCTCGGCCAGGTCGGCCACTTCCTGCTGCCCCAGCGGTGGCAGCGCACGGGAGAGCAGTGTGGACAGCAGCGACGGGTCCAGCCGCTGCGACAGTTTGGGGGTGCGTAGCTGAAGGAGCGCGGTGATCAGCGCGTCGTAGCGTTGCTCGCTCAGTCCCGGGAAGAGGGTCGTGCGGACGGCGGACCGGTACTCGGTCGCGTTCGGGTGGAGCACGCCGTGCTCGCCGAGAGCCTGCTCGAGTGCGTTCCTGGTGAGCGGGGTGCCCGCCTCGGTGACGAGCGACAGGCCGTCCGGGGTACCGATCCGCAGGGTCGTCGTGAAGTAGTCGGCGTGCACCGTGGTGGTGTGGTTGCTCGCCTGCAGTCGTGCGCCACAGCTGAACCACTCGCCTGCGAGGTGGAACTCCAGCCACGCGTACCCGACCCGCGTCGTGCCGGACGCCCCTTCACCCATGAGGTTCCAGTGCATCGTGCGCTCGCCGGTGCCGAACGTCGACAGCCGGTTCGCCCGCAGGTTCGCGTCGAACAGGAACGGCAGCAACAGTTCCAGCGCCTTGGACTTGCCGGTCCCGTTCGGGCCCCGCAGCAGCAGCCTGCCCTGGTGGAACTCGAACACCTCGTCGTAGTACCGCCAGACGTTGAGGATGCCCGCGCGGGACGGGAGCCAGCGGGCGGCCCGGGGCTCCGGTGGCTCGGTCGTGTGCCGGGGCAGTTCGGTGACGGTCACGGCGTGTCCTCCCCGGAGTCGCTGCTCCTCGTGGTGCCCACGGCGTACCGCGCCGCCGCGGGCAACGGGTGCACCCGCCCGTCGGTGACCCGGACGAGACCGAACCCGCGCAGCACCTCCAGTGCGTCGGTCACGAGCGCGTGCGTGCCGTTGTCGCCGCGGTATCCCTTGGCCCACGAGGGAAACCGGGCCAGCAGCGCGGCCGCGGACACGCGGAGCTGCTCGGTCGTCGTCACCGGGCCGATGCCGTCCAGCAGGAGCAGGGCAGCCACCTTGGCGTTGTTGCCGTCGTCGGGGAACCGGCTGTCCGTGGCGATGCCGTCCTGGTCGACGAACAACACGCCCTCGGCTCGTTCCTCGACCAGGAAACCACCCTCGTCGGCCGCCCGCCGCAGCAGCCGGCGTCCGGTCGGCGAGTTGAGGTAGGCGCGCTCGTCCTCGGTCAGGTCGTCGAGGTGGACGACCGGGTCGTCGACGAGCCTGCGGAAGATCGAGTGCCGCAGCCACAGGTTGCGCTGGACCTCCGAGACCGGTGGGGTGCCCGAAGCGTGCTCCGCCGCGGCTCCGTACCGCCGTTCCCGCGAGACCGCCGACAGCAGCTCCTCGAACCGGGCCGGGACCTCGTCGACAGGGATGGCCAGCTGGGAGACCCCGGTCGGCGCGGCCAGCAGGCGCATGAGCAACGTGGCGTCGACCCGGTAGAGGACCTTGGCCTCTGTCGAGTCCACAAAGGATTCGGTGGCGCCGTCGAGCACCTCGATGGCGCCGAGGTGCTCCAGCATGCGCAGCGCGTCCACGAAGGCCATGCGCTCGCCGCGTGCCGACGTGTCGAAGTCCACGAGCACCGGATCGGTCGTCGTGGCACGGGTCATCCGGTCGGCGAGCAGCCCGATGGTCGTCACCGGGACGCTCAACAGTTCCGCGGCCGCCACGCACAGCAGGACGTAGCGGCGCCGGTCGAACGGCGCCCGCCCGGACCGGTGCCTGCGTGGCGGGCGACTCGCGTCGGCCATCGGGCGGACCTTGGCCAGCCGCGCGTAACCCTGCCGCGGCTCGACGACCAGGGTCCAGCCGCAGTAGTAGTCGAACCACTTCCTGATCGGCTCCCGGCGACGTCGTATGAGATCGAACGACTCCGGGGCGCCGCGTTCGTGGACGAGCGGACTCGCCAGCATGATCCGGATGCCCCTGGCGACCTCGTCCCGCTCCGCGATCACCAGCTGGTTGGACAGGTTGCTCATCGAGCGGCCTTCCGCAGGTGCCGGTTCCCGAACGCGCGGATCTCGATCTCGTAGTCCGGCCCGCTGAACCGGCCGTGGGGCGTCGTGAGGTGCGCGATCGCGTCGTCCACCGGCGGGCGCAGGATGATCTCGACTTTCCCGTCCGTCGTGGTGGCACGCCGGGTGCCCGATGTCGGACTGCTCGCGAGAGCTCGGCCGAGCAGTTCGAGGAGACGCTCGAACGCACTGTGTTCGAGGCGGCCGAAGCCTGACAGGCGTAGTGGCCCGCCGGTGTCGAGCAGGTTCCACGCGGCCTCGAGCTGAGCGCGTTCGTCCCGTGCCTGTTCCGCGCGGGCGGCCTTGATCGCGTCGACGTCGCGCACGCGCCCGGTCCGGCTGAACCGCTCGGTTCTGCCGGACGATCGCAGCAACGCCGACACTTCCACCGGTGGCGTCTCCGACCAGCTCGCCGAGGTGCTGACCAGTTCCGGATCCGGGTGCCCGAGGTGCGCGTGCCGCGCCGGGCCGAGCCCGAACGCCGTCGACCACAGCCGGTGGAGGTCGTCCTGTGCGGGCAGGACGGTGAACCACCTTGCCAGCTCACGGAAATCGGCCACCGCGCTGCTGGCCCGCCGTCGTGACTCGGTGATGCGGTCGAGCACCTGCAACAAGGTGATGATCGCGCGCCGGGCCACCAGGTGCAGCTGCTCGACCCGGGGACGCATGCCGTCTTCCGGCGCGAACCAGGCGCGCAGCCCTTCCCAGCGGGCGTGGCGGTGCGCGAGCCATTCCGGTCCCGGATCCTCGCCTGCGAGTCGCGGTAGCTCGGCGCCCAGTAGCGCTCGGTGGTGCAGCAGGCTGACGCCGTGTCCCGCCACCCGGCGAATCCGGGTCTCGATCGTGTACGTGCGCTGGTCCAGGTTCGTGAGGAACTCCTGAAGATAGGCCACAGTGGCGGCCTTGACCTCGTGGAAGGTCGACAGCTCCGCGCCGTCCGCCCGCAGCAACCGCTGCAGCTCACCGTTGAACTGTTTGGTGTTGGCGCGCAGGGCGTCGAGATGTCCCTCCAGTTCCATGAGCGTGCTGAAGATCCGGCGATCGCCGCCGGTGTCCTCATCGAGGAGGTTGCCGAGGTCACCGAGACGGTCCGCGATCGCGTCGAGCACAGCTGTCTGGAGCGCTCCGCTGGACGACAGGACGGTCAAGGCGTGCAGGACACCGGCGAACGCCGCTTCCCCTTGCCTGGTGAGGGAGTACTGGAGGTTGCGGCGCTCGTACTCGCTCGCGGTGCGGTAGTTCTCCGCGTGGTTCTGCGTGACGTCGACGAGGTTCCAGTCGCGTAGCTGACCCAGTGCCGACGCGAGATCGTCGTCGTCGATCGCCTCGAGCCAGCCGACGGACCGGAGGCGCGCTCGCACGTCGTCCAACCCGAGCGCCGTTTCGAGGCGCTCATTGGCCTCGCCGAACGCGTGGAGAACCGCGACGTAGAGACCCGCGCGGTCCCCGCTGGTGAACCGGAACATCTCCGGCGGGACGCGGATGGGTGCCACGAAGTCCTCCCCCTGTCCACTCCATTTCATCGTTGCGCCAGCCGATCGGTAAACGGAACTCATGCGGTTGGGCGGTATCTGTGCAGTTCTTCCATGAGGAGGTCCGCGACGCGTTCCTCGCTCACGGTAATGCCGTGCTCGCGCATGCGGTCGGCGAGCGCCGCGTCCCAGGGCGCGTCCGTGACCCGCCCGACCGTGGGGCCGGTCGCATGAGGACCGAGCGCGGCGAGGTAGTCGTCCGTGGACATGCGCCACGGCACGGCCCCGGTGCGGGACGCCACGTTCGCCGCGATGCGAAGCCCCTCACCGTCGAGGTCTCCGTGGTAGCGCAGCGTACACCCTGCCGCAGAGAGTCCTTGCAGCACAAGGATTCCCGCGCTGTTGGGCCAGCCGGAGGTGCACACCATCGGTGGACACCTCGTGCCGAACCGGGCGAGCGCCACCGCGACGACGCTCGGGTTCTCGAACACCCACACGATCTCCGGCAGCCCGGCCGGCCATGTCGTCACCCGCACCTGCCCGAGCGTCAGTGCCGCCACCTGTCCGGCGTCCGCGCACAGGCGGAGAATCGCGCTGACCAGTCCCTGTTCGGGTGGTCGAAGCCCCGCGACCAGCACCACGGACGACAGTTCGTCGTCGGCCACCCCCGCCCGCTCCCAGAGCCGGCGCCGCTGCGCCACGTCGGACGGCGCGGGCGTCTCGTAGATCGCGGCCAGTGCCCGCAGCACCAGCGTGGAGCAGCGGGTCCCGTCGTCCAGAGCGTGCGAATCCCGCAGTGTCCGCTCCGCCAGTACCGGCAGCGGCACCCCGGCGGCAGGCAGTTCGGCGAGCACCCGTAGCACCTGCTCGAGCGTCGTCCTGGTGCGCGCGACCGAACCACCGACCAGTCCTGTCCTGCGGACGAACTCGACCCAGTCGAGCAAGGCGGGCTGCGCGCCCACCACGGGGTGGTGCGAAAGCCATGACCACAGTTCAGCCCGCGCCTCGGCCGCCTCGGCACGCCGCCCGGCCCGGTCGTCGAGCGGCCCGACGAGCCGCGTCACCACGTCGCGCAGGCCGTCACCCGTCTCGGCGAGCACGTGGTCGAGCCTCGTCACGGCCACCGACACGTGCTCGGGTGGCAGCCGATCCATCCCGAGCAGGTCCGCCAACGCGACCCGTTGCTCCTCGGTCAACGGCCCGACCCGGATCCGGCTCACCGACCGCCCCGACGACAACCGGTCGTGCGCGGCACGCCAGAGCGGGGACAACGCGGGCGAGAACTCTCGGATCGTTCCTCCACGTGACGGGTGGTCGCCTCAGCCAGAGGGTACTGCGGGCGGGTCTGTAGGGCGTTCGCCGGACAACACGAGGACCGCCGCTTACCTAGCCTTCCCGCACATGTCCTACCGGCCACCACCGCGGCAGCAGCCGCCGAACCAGTACGGCTACCCCGGCCCCCAGCCCTATCCGGCCCAACCGCCGATGGGAGAGGCGCAACGGCCGAAACGCGGGCGGCGTGGCGTCATCGCGACAGTCGTGGCCGTCGCGGTGGTGACTGGGATCGCCGGGGGTGTCTGGCTGTGGCAGCGGGACGGCGGCTCGTCCGCGGCAAGCCAGAGCGACCTGCCGAAGAACCCGAACCTCGAGACGTTGGCCGTTCCCGACCCGGACAAGCTCGGCTATGGCGGAGGTGCCGCCGCGATGTGCGGGAGTGTCGAGGAGGTGATGATCCAACGCGGGTACAGCCGGTCGACCGAAGGAACCACGGAAGGCGGGATCTACTGCCGGTCCATCACGCCCGCGCTGTCGTTGCTGGAAGACGGCTCGTACCGGATCGGGGCGGATGTCGCTGTCTGGCGGGACAACGCGGAGGAGCGGTATCAGCGCTTCCTGGACAAGGCGACCGGGGAAAGGGACGTCCAGAAGGACAACCCCGATTACCGGCTGAGCAAGATCGAGCAGTTTCCCGCCGGCGACGTGGGGTTCATCTTCCATCGGGAAGCCGACACCCAGGGAATGAACCGAGCCGACACCGAGGCGGTCTTCCGGTCGGGCGGTGACGTGCTGATGATCTCGGTGTGGGGCTCCATCGAACACGTCGGCGGGGAGGTCGGTGAGCCACCGCCGAGCGAGCCGCTCACCGAGGAGACCACCTATCGGGAGATCACCGATGTCCTGATGGCGCTCAGCGGGGAGGGACAGCCTGGAAAGCCGCAGATCACCGCGCCGAACCTGCAGGAGAGCCCGATCCTGGCCGCGCTGCGGGACCTCGAGCCGCCGGCGGGGGCGACGGACGAGGTCTGCGGGAAGGCCGCCGCTGCGGCCGGGCAGCTGGGCGTCAAGCGCAAGGACGGCAACACGTGCGTCTTCGAGCCGATCGCCGATGAGGACGCCGAGAACTACCACCAGGAAGGCTACGTCGAGCGTGACATAACCGTCGGCGTCGAAGCGCTGGCCAAGGACAGCAATGTCGACAAAGTTGGGCAATGATCTCAAGTCGCTGTCGGACCGGACCACGGGCGACGGCTACCAACGTGGACCGCTGTATGAACTGCCCGTCGGCGACGGTGGCTACGCCATCCACTACTCACTCAGGGAAGGCATGGGCTTCCTCCAGGCCGGCTACACCCTTGACGGCACCCACTACACCTTGATCGAGATCCGCGGCTTCAAGAAGACCGGAGGGGAACTCGTGGCGTTGACCGAACAGGAGCTCTTCGCCGACCTCGCCACGCTCCTGACCGCGATGGCCGGCTGACCTGCGGTCCTCGGACGGTCTGACCAGGCGCCAGCGGTCCAGATGCGGCACGTATTCGGCACAGCCGGCTGACGACCACCGGAACAGCACGGCCCACGACAGCGTCAGCGCTGATCGTGGGCCTTGTTTGTGCTGGTCAGACGTGGTGCCCCCGGTAGGATTCGAACCTACGACACCCGCTTTAGGAGAGCGGTGCTCTATCCCCTGAGCTACGAGGGCGTTGCCCCGACAGCCTAGCGGCAGCCGGGGGCGGGATGTCACCGCATTGCGGCGAACATCGCTCGATGGTCCCTCGCCCACTGTTCGAACGTGCTCGCCGGGCGGCCGAGGATGCGGCTGACGTGCTCGGTCACGTACTCCGTGCCGCCGGCTGATGCCCAGGCGGCACCCACGCTGACCTGCTCGATCGCTTCCGGCGGCATGCCGAAGGACGCGAGTTGGCCTCGGAGGTCGACGTCGACGGTCTTCACCGGACGGCCGAGTACGCGTTCGAGGATCGCCGCCTGATCGTTGAACGTGAGCAGCTCCGGTCCGGTCACGTCGTACCGCCGACCGTCATGAGCGCTGTCGAGGAGCGCTTCCACCGCGACAGCCGCCACGTCGCGTGGGTCCACGACTGGCTGGCGGGCCGCACCGAACACGTTCGGCAGCGGATCGGAGGCCTCGATCAACTCCCGGTACTGCAGGAAGTTCGACGCGAAGCTCGGCGGTCGCAGCACGGTCCACGCGAGCCCACTGGCCGCGATCGCCTCCTCCGCTGCCACGTGCCAACCGCCGACGGTGGTGCCGTCGAACGGCTCCCCGCTGCCGATCGCGGACAGCTTCACGATCTTCCGCACGCCCGCTGCCTTCGCCGCGGTGACCAGTGCGATGTCGTGCTCTGCCGACGGGACGGGTGGCACGGTGACCAGGAAGACCGCCTCAACCCCGGCGACGGCCGTGGCTAGCGACTCCGGGTCGGTGAAGTCGGCGCGCACGCCGTTCGGCAGGTCGTTGCGTGACATGCCGCGGAACGCCACGCCCCGGTCGGTCAGGAGCCGGGCGACGTGGCCGCCGATGGTGCCGGTGGCACCGGTGACAAGGATCATGAGCCGACTGTCGCGTCCCGCGCACGACTGCCTATAGGAAGTTTCGGCACATCTGGATGTCGGTGGTCGCGGTTACCGTGGCGACATGGGAACGCATGTGGTGCCCGACGAGCTGCGGCCGTGGGTTGCGGGCATCGACGTGGCCGCCGCGTCGGGTGTGGACGCGGTGGACGTGCCGGACCACGCCACGACGCTCGTGGTGCGCACTGTCCCGGGCTTACCGCGCGAGGTGATCGTCATGGGGCCGAGGACCCGTGCGGCGTACCACGTCGCCGACCCCGGGCCGTCGTGTGTCCGGGTGCGCCTGCGGGCTGGGCGTGCGAAAGCCCTGCTCAGCCGACCTGTACGGGACCTCGCCGATCGGGCTGTCCCGGTGGGTGCGCTGCCTGGGCTGGACGTCGACGGTCTCATCGAGGACCCGGTCGGCGCGCTGGCGGCCGCGTTCGCCGGGCGCCGGGTGGACGACGACCTGGTCGCGGAGGCGGCCGACCTGCTGGCGGACGAGGGGGTCGCGGCGACGGCTCGGCGGCTGCACGTCAGTGAGCGCCGGTTACGGGTTCTGTTCGCCGACGGCGTAGGGCTCTCGCCGAAGCACTTCGCGCGGATCAACCGGGTGCGGACGGTGCTCGCGTCCGAGGGCCGGTGGGCCGATGTCGCTGCCGGGG
Source organism: Actinophytocola algeriensis (assembly GCF_014203735.1). Lineage (GTDB taxonomy): Bacteria > Actinomycetota > Actinomycetes > Mycobacteriales > Pseudonocardiaceae > Actinophytocola > Actinophytocola algeriensis. The sequence goes on from NZ_JACHJQ010000009.1 coordinate 50,807, forward strand.
CCGGGTACTACGACCAGTCGCACATGACCAGCGAGTTCCGCCACCTCATGGGCGTGCCGCCGGCCGCGTTCGCCGCTGGAAGACGGCCCGCCGCCCGGCGCTGCGGCTGACCGGAAGCAGTCATCCACAGCCTTGTCGGACCCGCTTGACATACTTAACGACAGCGTTAATAGTTGTCATTGTGCGTACTGAAGTGGATGAGGTGCTCGTCGCGCTCGCAGACCCCGTACGGCGGCAGGTGGTCGACGAGTTGCGGCAGAGGCCCAGACGGGCTGGGGAACTGGCCGACTCGGCGGGGATGAGCTTCCCGGCGATCAGCCGGCATTTACGGGTGCTGCGTGCCTGCGGGCTGGTGGAGGTCCGCGCGCTCGACGAGGACGCGCGGGTGCGCGTCTACCAGCTGCGGGCGGAGCCGTTCCTCGCGCTGCGTGCCTGGCTCGACCAGGTCGAGGGGTTCTGGACCGAACAGCTCGACGCCTTCTCCGACTACGCGAAGAAGAGGAAACAGGAATGACCGAGGCCAACGTGGCGGTCGAGGTGGAGGTCGACCCGGCCACCGCGTTCGACCTGTTCACCAGGGACATCGCCGCGTGGTGGCGTGCGGACCGCTCGCTGTGGGGTGAGACAGAGGGGGAGTTGCGCTTCGAGAACGGTGCGCTGATGCAGGGCGACACCGAGGTCGGCCGGGTGTCCACATGGGAGCCGGGGCCGCGGCTTGCCTTCAGCTACGGCCCGCCCGGTGTCGATCCGGCGGAGCGGACGGATGTGGAGGTCCGTTTCGAGGCGGTGCGGGGCGGCACCCGTGTCGTCGTGCGGCACGGCGGCTGGGAGAAAGCGAACTGGGCGGGGCTTTTAGCCGGGTTCGCCCGGCACTCACTGGAACGGATGCTGCTCGCCCGGCTGGGGGACTTCCTGGACGCGATAGCGGAGGGGAACGTCGAGTTCTTCGAACGGAACCTCACTGACGAGGCGATGCTGATCTTTCCCGGTGAGGGCAACACATACACGAAAGCCCAGTGTGTCGCCGCGATGGTCGACCATCCCGTGTACCACAAGTACGAACTGACCGATCCGCATATTGTCCACATTGGAGAGTCGACGGCGGTGCTCACGCATCGCGCCACGGTCATGCACGAGCAGCACGAACGACCGATGTCGGTCGCGGTGTCGACGGTGCTCGTGCACCGGGACGGCGAGTGGCGTCTGGCGCTCCACCAGTGGACCCAGTGATGGGAGCACGATGTACTACGTGATCCGCGCGCCGGACCTGGCGCGTGCCAAGGACTTCTACACAGCCGTGTTCGGCTGGAGCTACACCGAGGACCACCACATCCAGGGCAGTTCGCCTGCTGGCGGTCTGGCCGAGGGCGAGCCGGGCACCGACCTGTACCTCGAGGTGCCGGACGCGGCGGCGGCCGTGGCGCTGTTGCGTGAGCTCGGCAGGGAGGCGCCCGACCCCGTGCTGTCGAAGTCCGGGTGGAGTTGTCAGGCCGAGGGCGGCCTGCTCGCGCTGTGGCAGCCCGCGGACGGGTATGCGCAGGACAACCCCAAATGCGCGGAAGGTGACCTCTTCTACTTCGTCGTCCCGGTCGCGGACGACGCGGCGTTGGAGCGCTACCGAGCGGTGCTCGGCTGGGAGTTGTCGACCGGCTCCCATCCGAACGGGTGGAACATCGAGAACTCCGAACCGCCGGGTGGTGTGTTCGTTGATCACGCCGGACGTCCTGACCTGTACTTCCGGGTGGCCGACGTCGACGAGGCCGCGCGGCGCATCCGTGACGCCGGTGGCACCGCGGGCGACACACAACCGAATTCGGCCGGTTGGCATGCCTCGTGCAGCGACGATCAGGGGGTGAGTTTCAACATCGGTGCACTGCGTCAGAGCTGACGTCGCGTACTAGGGTTCCTCCGACGGCGGTGTGTTTTTGGGGAGGGGTCCGAGTTGGGTGACGGACGGTTGGAGATCGACCGCATCTCCAAGCGATACGGCGATGTGGTCGCGTTGCGGGACACGACATTCGACGTACGCGCGGGAGAGCTGTTCGGTTTCGTCGGCAGCAACGGTGCAGGCAAGACCACGACGATGCGCATCACTCTCGGTGTGCTCGCCGCGGACTCCGGTGAGGTGCGCTGGGGCGGTGAGCGGATCACGCTCGAAACGCGGCGGCACATCGGGTACATGCCGGAGGAACGTGGGCTCTACCCGAAGATGAAGGTCGGCGAGCAGCTGATCTACCTCGCCAGGATGCACGGCCTTTCCGCCAAGGACGCGAAGGCATCTACGGAGGAGTGGACCGAGCGGCTCGGTGTCGCGCACCGGCAGGGCGACGACGTCCAGAACCTGAGCCTGGGCAACCAGCAGCGCGTGCAGCTCGCTGCCGCGCTGGTGCACAACCCGAGCATCCTCGTGCTGGACGAGCCGTTCTCCGGGCTCGACCCGATCGCCGTCGACGTGATGAGCAAGGTGCTGCTGGACAAGGCGGCCGAGGGCATCCCCGTGGTGTTCTCCAGCCACCAGCTGGAACTCGTGGAACGACTCTGCGACCGCGTCGGGATCATCCGTAGTGGGCAGATGGTCGCGATCGGCGAGGTCGACGAGCTGCGCTCGGGCGGGGCGGCCGAGCTGGTCGTCGTCGCGCCGAACGCCGCGCCGGGCTGGGCCGCCGGACTGGCCGGGGTCACGGTGCGCGAGCAGGACGGTGACCGCACCGTGCTCGAACTCGGTGACGGGGCCGACGACCAGGCCGTGCTGCACGCGGCGCTGGCGACCGGGCCGGTGACCGAGTTCAGCAGGCAGCGCCCGTCGCTGACCGAGCTGTACCGCGAAGTGGTGACGCAGGAGACCGACGAGGACGCGGCGCCGGGCGCCGAGCGGAACGAGGCAGGTGTCACGGCATGAGCACTCCGGATGTCCGGCTGGGGGCGTGGGAAGCGGTGCGGCTCGTCGCGAGCCGGGAGGTCACCACGAAGATGCGGTCGAAGGCGTTCATCATCACGACCGTCGCGACGCTCGTGCTGCTCATCGGGTTCGCGCTGGTGATGAAGCTGAGCGAAGGGTCGGGCGAGACGGTCGGCGTCACGCAGGAGACGCAGGCGCTCGCCGAGCCGCTGAAGGCCACCGCGGGGCAGATCGGGCAGAGCGTCGACACCACGGTCGTCTCCGAGGAGGAGGGCCGCGAACAGGTCGCCGACGGGACGCTCGACGCGCTGCTCGTCGGTGGCGACGACGATCAGCCGCTGCGGGTCGTGGTCGAGAAGGATCTCGACGGCGATCTCAAGAACGCGTTCACCGTGCTCGCCGGGCAGCTCGCGCTCAACCAGGAGATCGCCGAGCTCGGTGGTGACCCGGCACAGGTGCAGTCGTCGGTCGCGAGCGCGCAGGTGGACGTCGAGCCGCTGGAGGAGCCCTACCCGTACCAGCCGGAGCAGCTCGTGCTGGGCATCATCGCGGGCGTTCTGATCTACATGTCGCTGCTGTTGAACGGGCAGCTGGTGGCGCAGGGTGTGGTCGAGGAGAAGTCCAGCCGCGTGGTCGAGCTGCTCCTGTCGACCATCCGGCCGTGGCAGTTGATGGCGGGCAAGGTGCTGGGCATCGGGTTCGTCGGGTTCGTGCAGATGGTCGTGGTCGGCGGCGGCGGTCTCATCGCGGCGCTGGCGCTCGACGTGCTGTCGATACCGGTGTCGGCCGCCATCGGCACGGTGGTGTGGCTGATCGTCTGGTACATCCTCGGTTTCGTCATGTACTCGCTGGTGTTCGCCGCGCTCGGGGCCCTGGTGTCCCGGCAGGAGGACGTCGGTGGCGTCATCACGCCCGCGCTGATGTTCGTCATCGTCGGTTACGTCGTCGGCATCTCGGTGCTGCCATCGGAACCGGACAACACGCTCGCGGAGGTGCTGTCGGTCATCCCGGTGTTCGCGCCGACGCTGATGCCGATGCGGCTCGCGATGGGTGGTGTTCCGGTGTGGGAGATGATCGTCTCGGTCGGACTCGTCATCGTGCTGATCCCGTTGCTCGTGTGGCTGGCAGGGCGGATCTACGCCAACGCCGTGATGCGCAGTGGGGCGAAGGTCAAGCTGCGGGATGCGATGAAGCCCGCATAACCGCTGGTCACTCACGGCAACGGGGTACGATCATTACTGTCAAGTAGACCCGCCATGACCGCCCACTGTCGGGGAGGCGTTCGTGATCAAGGTGCTGCTCGCGGATGATGAAGATCTCGTCCGCTCAGGACTACGCACAATTCTGACCAGCGCCGGTGACATCGAGGTGGTCGCCGAGTGTGACGACGGCGTGCACGTCGCCGATCTGGCACGGCAGCATCGACCACATGTCGTGCTGCTGGACATCCGGATGCGTTCGGCGGACGGGATCGTCGCTCTGCGTAAGATCCGTGCTCTGCCGGACCCGCCGGTCGTCTCCATGCTGACCACCTTCGACGTCGACGAGTACGTCCAGGAGGCGCTGCGCATCGGCGCGAGCGGCTTCCTGCTAAAGGACACCGAGCCCGCCGTGCTGATCAAGGCCGTGCGTGATCTCGCGCGCGGCGGCGCGGTGCTCGACCCGAAGGTCGCCGCACGCGTGCTGTCCGCGGTTGCGGACGGTGAGCGAGCGGCGGAGCCTGCGCGCCGCCTGCTGGCGTCTCTGTCCGACCGGGAGCGAGAAGTGGTCGCGCTCATCGGGCAGGGGCTGTCCAACGCGGAGATCGGCAGCGCGCTGCACCTGTCGGAGGCCACGGTCAAGGGGTACGTGTCCGCGGTGCTCGGCAAGATCGGCGCGGTGAACCGGGTGCAGGCGGCGCTCGTGGCCTACCGGGGTGGCCTTATCGCTTGACCTCTACCTTGCTTGAGGTTCAAGACTGGCCGCATGCGAGCTGTAGAGGTGACGAAGCACGGCGGACCCCAGGTGCTGGCCGTTCGTGAGGTGCCCGACCCCGTGGCCCGAGCCGGCCAAGTGGTGATCGACGTCGCGGCGGTCGACGTGCTGTTCGTGGACACGCGGATCCGCGCAGGCTGGGGCAAGGAGTGGTTCCAGGTCGAGCCACCGTACGTGCCGGGCAACGGGGTCGCGGGTGTCGTGCGCGAGGTTGGCGCGGACGTGGACGAGTCGTGGGTGGGGCGGCGCGTGCTCGCCTACACCGGCGAGAACAACGGCATGACGCCGACCGGTGGGTATGCCGAGCGCGCGGCGGTGCCCGTGTCCGCGGTCGTGCCGGTACCGGACCGGCTCGGACTGCCCGAGGCGCTCACCTTGCTGCACGACGGCCCGATGGTGGTGGGCACGCTGAAGACGGCGGACGTGCGGACGGGTGAGCGGGTGCTGATCACCGGCGCGGGCGGCAGCCTGGGCACGCTGCTGGTGCCGATGCTGAAGGCGGCCGGAGCGGTGGTCGTCGGCGCGGCAAAGGGCGCGCGCAAGCTCGACTTCATCCGTGAGTGGGGCGCGGACGAGGCGGTCGACTACTCCGTTCCGGAGTGGACAGAGCAGGTCGGCGCGGTGGACGTGGTCCTCGACGGGACCGGCGGGGACATCGGCACGGCCGCGTACCAGTTGGTGCGTACGGGCGGCCGGTTCCTGGCGTACGGGTCGTCGGCGGGCGACTTCGCGAAGACCGAACCCGCGCGTGAGGGCGTGACGGTGGTATCGATCCTGGACATCGGCAAGGACGTCGACCAGTCGTCGGCGATCGCCGAGATGCTCGCGAAGGCGGTGGACGGGACGATCACACCGCTGGTGGGACAGACGTTCCCACTGGACAAGGCCGTGGAAGCGCACGAGGCGATCGCGGCACGTCAGACGGTGGGGAAGACACTGCTGCTGCCGTGACCGGCGCGGCCTCCGGCCCCCGATCACCAGCGTAGCGCCGGGCACCGACATCGACGGGCGTCGTGAACCGAGTTGTCCACAGGGGGTGGCGTGCGGGCGCCTCCGGCCCCCGGAATCCAGCGTAATGGCGGGCACCGACAACGACCGGGGCCGCGAGCCGAGTTGTCCACAGGGTGGCCTGTGGGCGGCCTCCGGCCCCCGGAATCCAGCCTAGCGGCGAGCACCGACACTCGGCGGTCGTGCGAGGCTGGTTGTCCACAGCGGCTGTGGTTGTCCACAGAACCCGCGGTGAGCACCGGTTTTGTCGGTGGTGTGCCGTAGCGTGGTTCGAGGGGGACGGAGGCCGCCGCTGCAATGAGCGCCTTCTCAGCGAGCGCTGCCCGGATACGGCAGCAGCGCCATCTCCCGCGCGTTCTTGATCGCGGTCGCGACCTGCCGTTGCTGTCGCGGGGCCAGGCCGGTCACCCGGCGGGCGCGGATCTTGCCCCGGTCCGAGATGAACTTGCGCAGCAGTGCCGCGTCCTTCCAGTCCACAGTGGAAACACCTTCGTGCGTCAGCAGGTTCCGCTTCTTACGTGGCGCACCCTGCCGCGGCCTCACCAGCTCGACTTGCTGACGCCGGGCAGCTCACCGCGGTGCGCCATCTCCCGCAGGCGCACCCGCGACAGGCCGAACGCGCGGAAGTAGCCGCGAGGCCTGCCGTCGACGACATCCCGGTTGCGGATCCGGGTTGCCGACGCGTCTCGGGGCTGGCGGCGCAGCTCGCGGGCCGCCGCCTCGCGTTCGGCGTCCGTCGACGCCGGAGCCGCGATGGTCTTCTTCAGTTCCGCACGGCACTCGGCGTAGCGGGCGACGACCTCGCGCCGCCGGTCGTTCTTGACGACCTTGGACGTCTTCGCCATCAGCGTTCCTCGCGGAACTCGACGTGCTCGCGGGCCACCGGGTCGAACTTGCGCAGCACCATCCGGTCCGGGTCGTTGCGGCGGTTCTTCCTGGTGACGTACGTGTAGCCGGTGCCCGCCGTCGAGCGGAGCTTCACGATCGGCCGTAGTTCGTTGCGTGCCATCAGATTCGCTGTCCCTTCGCGCGTAGCTCGGCGACCACCGACTCGATGCCGCGCCGGTCGATCACCTTCATCCCCTTGGTGGACACCCGCAGGCGGATCCACCGCCCTTCACTCGCCAGCCAGTACCTGCGGCGCTGCAGGTTCGGCCGCCACTGCCGCGACGTGCGGCGGTGCGAGTGCGACACCTGCTTGCCGAAGCCGGGCGCACGGCCTGTGACCTGGCATACCGCGGACATCACACCTCCAGTTGTAGGTAACGGTTTCCATGTTCAGTTATTCCACTGTACGGTAATGACAATGATTGTCGATAGTGGGGAGGCTGTGGTGCGAGACACCCGGTTGGTGCTGGTCACGGGGCTGGACCGCGGCGCGACAGGTTGGGTCGCGGGCCGGCTTCTGCACGCGGAGCCGGACACGGTCGTCGTGCACCACGACATGAGCGCGCTCGCGGAGGGCATCGTCCGCCGAAGCGTGCGCACCGAACACGGCGTGCCGAGCGAGACGATCCTGGAACTGGCGCACGGGTGCGTCTCCTGCACGCTGCGCGAGGACACGCTGCCGCTGCTGCACGCGCTCGCCGCGAAACCCGACGTGCGGCGGATCGTCCTGCAACTCGACCCCGGCGTGGAACCGGAACCGGTCTGCTGGGCACTGCACCACGCGCTGGTCGGAGACGCCACCATCACCGATCTCGTCACGATCGAGGCCGTGGTGGCGGTCGTCGACGAAGGCCGCTGGCTCGCCGCCGCGACCGGCGACGAACCACTCGACCTCACCCCGGGCGACGACCGCACGCTCGCCCAGGTCGCGGTCGGACAGGTGGAGTTCGCCGACGCGATCGTCGTGACCGGGCAGGCCGCCGACGGGTGGGCCGCCACCCGCACCGCCGCCGTGCTCGACCGGCTCGCGCCGACCGCGCCGCGTGCGTCCTCGGTGCACCGGCTGCTCGACGCCATTCCCGACGACGCCCGCCGAGGTGAGGTGACCGACGCGCACGCGCCGTTGCTGCGCTGGAGCCCGCCGCTGGACCCCGACTGCGGCGTCACGATCACGGTCTTCGAGGCACGGCGTCCGTTCCACCCCGGCCGCCTGCACGACGCCATCGACGTGCTGCTCGAGGGCGTGGTCCGCGCACGGGGCCGGATCTGGGTCGCCACGCAGCCGGACGTCGCGCTGTGGCTGGAGTCCGCGGGCGGCGGACTGCGTGTCGGCCACGCGGGCGCGTGGCTCGCCGCGGTTGGCGACGACGCGTGGCCGAGGGCGAGTGCCGAGCGCCGCGCCAAGGCGGCCGTGGAATGGCACCCGAGGTGGGGCGACCGGATGCAGGAGATCGCGATCATCTCGCACGACGCGTCGCCGGGACACCTGGTCGCGACGCTGCGCGATGCGCTGCTGAGCGACGAGGAGCTGGCGGCCGACTGGGACCGCTACGAAGACCCGTTCACCGCACGGGAACCGTTGGAGGACAAGGCATGAAGAAGAACATCCACCCCGACTACCACCCGGTCGTGTTCCGGGACGCGTTGACGGGCATGCAGTTCCTGACCCGCTCCACCGCGACGTCCACAGTGGACGTCGCATGGCCGGACGGCAACCGCTACCCGCTGATCGTCGTCGACGTCACCGCCGACTCGCACCCGTTCTGGACCGGTGGCAGGCGGATCGTCGACAGCACGGGCCAGGTGGAGAAGTTCCACCGCCGCTACGGGAAGCGAGGCAAGTAGGTGGCCGTTCCGAAGCGGAAGAAGTCCCGCAGCCGCACGAGGTCCCGCCGCGCGCAGTGGAAGGCCACGGCCCCGGAACTGGTGGAGGTGACGACCCCGGACGGCAGGAAGCTCAAGGTGCCAGGCCGCTTGGTCGCGGCTGCCCGGCGTGGACTGTTGTAGGCCGCCTGCACGGACTCGACCACACCTGCGCGATCCGCGCCCAGCGTTCCCGCGCACCTCGACGGTGCGGGTTCAGTGTTGTGGGAGATCGGCCAGTTGTTTCGTGCCGTCCGGGGAGTCCCGCCACTGGGTGAACGGCTCGTTCAGGTGCCAGCGGGTGCCGTCGTGGTCGAGGACGCGGATCGCGCAGTGTTCGGGGTTGGACAGCGACTCGAAGAGGTCGATGCTCCACGAGAACATGCGGCGGCACAGCAGGCGCATCGTGAGACCGTGGCTGACCACCACCACCGTGTTCGGGTGGGAGGGGTCCTTCGCGATGCGGATTTCCAGCTCGTTCAGGAACGACGCCACCCGGTCGTCGACGTCGGCGCCGGACTCGCCGTGGGGGAGGCGGTAGAAGAAGTGGCCGAACTCGTTGCGGCGTCGCTTCTCCAGCTCCTGCTCCACCGGGTCCTGCAGGTTGCCCCAGTCCTGTTCGCGCAGGCGGGGTTCCGGGATCACGCGTTCGGTGGGAACGTCGAGCAGGGCGAAAGTCCGCTGGGCGCGGATGTACGGGCTCACGTAGGCGGCCGCCGGTCCGTGCAGCAGCCCGCGTACTGCCGGCCCGGCCGCTCTCGCCTGGCTTTCGCCCCGGGCGGTCAGTGGCAGGGCGTGGTCCGGGGTTCTCGTGTACGCGAGCTCGTCGACGTTGCCGAGGCTTTCCGCGTGACGCAGCAGGATGATCCGCACGGCGCTATCGTGCCTCGTCCGCAGCTATTACAGTTCGACCGCCGGTCTACGCGAGGAGTGTCACATGATCAAGTATGTTGCGTTGTACAAGCAACCCGCCGATCCTGAGGTGTTCGAGAAGGCCTACTTCGAGCAGCACAAACCGTTGATCGACAAGGTGCCAGGGCTGGTCCGGCAGGAGATCGGCAAGGTCACGCGCACGTTCGTGCCGAACTTCCTCGAAGGGTCCGAGCCCTACCTGATCGCCGAGCTGTACTTCGAGTCCAAGGACGCCATGAAGGCCGCCTTCGCCTCCCCCGAGTGGCAGGTCTCCGGTGCCAACCTGACCGAGATCGGGGGCATGGAGCTCGTCGCGATGTTCTCCGCCGAGGTGGTTGAGTGACGCGCTCCGCGGCGGTCGTCGGTGGCGGGACCATGGGCGCGGGCATCGCGCACGTACTGCTCGCCGCCGGGGACCGGGTCACCGTCGCCGAAGCCGGAGAAGAGCGGGCCGCCGCGGCGCGGGAGGCGGTGGCGCGGTCGCTGCGGAAGGCCGAGGAGCGCGGGAAGCTCGACGGGACCGCCGACGAGCTGCTCGCCAACCTCGACGTCGTGCCCGCGATCGCCGACCTGCCGCGCGGCGCGGAACTCGTCGTCGAGGCCGTGCCCGAGAACGTGCCGCTCAAGAAACAGGTGCTCGCCGACATCCGGGAAGCCTGCCCGGACGCGTTGCTCGCCTCCAACACCTCCTCGCTGTCGGTGCGGCAGCTCGGGGACGACGTCATCGGCATGCACTTCTTCAACCCCGTGCCCGTGCAGGCCCTGCTCGAACTGGTCGTGCACGACGGGCTGAGCGCCGACCAGGTCCGCGCCGCCCGCGCGTGGGGCGAGTCGCTGGGCAAGTCGGTCATCGAGGTGCGGGACTCGCCCGGCTTCGCCACCTCCCGGCTGGGTGTGGTGGTCGGGCTCGAGGCGATCCGCATGCTCGAAGAGGGCGTCGCGTCCGCGGCGGACATCGACACCGGCATGCGGCTGGGCTACGGCTGGCCCATGGGCCCGCTGCGGCTCACCGACCTCGTCGGCCTCGACGTGCGCCTCTCCATCGCCGAGCACCTCACCCGTGAGCTGGGACCGCGCTTCACCCCACCGGACCTGTTGCGAAACATGGTGGCGCGCGGCGAACTGGGTCGCAAGACTGGCCGGGGATTCTTCGACTGGACCTGAGGTAGGGAGCACACGTGATCGTTCGGCCGCCCCGCGAAGAGGATGACGAGCAGATCTACGAGATGTCCCGGCTGGCGTTCGGCGGCCCGCGCGAGCCGAGGTCCGGTGACCTGTGGTCCAACCAGCCGGGCTGGCACGGGCTCATCGCCGAGCTGGACGACCGCGTCGTCGGCACGGTGAAGGTCCGGGACTACCAGCAGTACTTCGGCGGCGCCGCGGTGCCGATGGGCGGCGTCGCGAACGTGGCCGTCGCGCCTGCCGCGCGGGGGCACGGCGTCGCGAACGCGCTGGTCGGCGCGATCCTCCCGGAGATGCGCGACCGAGGGCAGTGCGTGTCGGCGCTGTACCCGTCGGTGCCGCCGCTCTACCGCGGCCGCGGCTGGGAGCAGACGGGCAACTACGAGCGCGTCGCGCTGCGGCCCGAGCACTTCACGTTCCTGCCCAAACCGGCGGAACGGCTCGTCATGCGCCGCGCCACCAAGGACGACCTGCCCGCGCTGCACGACTGCTACCGGCGGTTCGCGCAGACCGTCGACGGCATGCTCGACCGGGACACCGACGCCTTCCAGCGCGAACGGCTCCTCGACCTGGACATCGTGGACGTCGCGCCAGGGCCAGACGGCACGGTCCGCGGCTACCTCACCGGCCAGCGACCGGAAGGCGAGAAGCTCACGATCCACGACCTCGTCGCCGACGACCTGGACACCGTGCTCGGCCTGTTCACCAACCTCGCGCGCTGGTCCGGGATCATCGAGGAGATCTCGCTGCGGATCGACGATCCCGCCTGGTGGCAGCTGATCGTGCCGCAGCCCGTGCTGTACGACGTGCGCAACCACCCGTGGATGCTGCGGGTCGTCGACCTGCCCGCCGCGGTCGCCGCACGGGGGTGGCCGATCGCCGCGCACCTCGCGGACATGGCCGTGGACATCGAGGTGGCCGACGAGCACGCGTCGTGGCAGGCGGGCAGGCACCGGATCGTCGTCGACGGCGGCAAGGTCGTCTGCGTGCCGGGCGGGCAGGGCACGGTGCGGCTGCACGCCCGCGCGCTCGGGCCGTGGTTCGCGGGCTCGGCCGACACGGCCATGCTGCGGCGCGCGGGTCTGCTGGAGGGCGACGCGACCGCGGCACGGGTCCTGGACCTCCTCACCGGCGCACCCCGGCTACCCCGAATGGCCGATTCGTTCTGACCCTTCTCAGGCGCGTCTCAGCACGGCGGGTAACACTGACCGCATGCGCATCCTCGTTGTCGACGACGACCGGGCCGTTCGCGAGTCGCTGCGGCGGTCGCTGCAGTTCAACGGCTACCAGGTCGACCTGGCCAGCGACGGTCAGCAGGCGATCGAGTCGGTGACGAACTCCCGGCCCGACGCCATGGTGCTCGACGTGATGATGCCGCGACTGGACGGGCTCGAGGTGTGCCGACGACTGCGCGGCACCGGCGACGACCTGCCGATCCTCGTGCTCACCGCACGGGACACGGTGTCGGACCGGGTGTCCGGGCTCGACGCGGGTGCCGACGACTACCTGCCGAAGCCGTTCGCGCTGGAGGAGCTGCTCGCCCGCCTGCGTGCGCTGCTGCGCCGCCGGACGTTCGACACCACCGGGCCCGCGCCGCAGGTGCTGAGCTTCGCGGGCCTGGAGCTCGACCCGAACACGCGGGACGTCAAGCGCGGCGACCGGTCGATGAGCCTGACCCGCACGGAGTTCTCGCTGCTGGAGCTGCTGCTCGCGCACCCCAAGCAGGTGCTGACCCGCAGCCGCATCCTGGAGGAGGTCTGGGGCTACGACTTCCCGACCTCCGGCAACGCGCTCGAGGTGTACATCGGCTACCTGCGCCGCAAGACCGAGGCCGACGGTGAGCCGAGGCTGATCCACACCGTGCGCGGCATCGGCTACGTGCTGCGGGAGACGCCTCCGTGATGTTGCTGTCCGGGGCGCCTGCACCAGCGAAGCAGCGGGTGTCGCTCCGGTCGCGGGTGACGTTGCTCGCGGCCAGCTGTGTGGCGGGCGCGGTGGCACTGGTGTCGCTCGGCGCCTACTGGACGGTCCGGGAGAACCTGTACGCGCAGCTCGACGAGACCCTGTGGGGGAAAGCGCAGGCCACGGTCCAGAACAAGCTGATCCTGGAGACCCCGAGCGGCGACCAGTGGCCCGCCGGGCTGTTCGGCCTGTCGGGTGTCGAGGTGGCGTTGATCGACGACACCGGGCACGCACTGATCGGCACGATGGAGAGCCTGCCGCCGATCAGCTCCAAGGAGATCGCCGTCGCGAAGACCGGCGAGCCGAGCATCCGCACCGACGGCAAGACCGACTCGCGGGTGGTCGCCGTGCCGTACCGGGGCGAGGCGCTGGTGCTGGCGCAGTCGTGGGGGCCGACGAAGAAGCAGCTCGCCGACCTGTCGCTGGTGCTGCTGCTGATAGGCGGCGCGGGTGTCGTGGTCGCGGCGGCCGCGGGCACGGCGGTGGCGCGGACCGGCCTGAGACCGGTGCAGCGGCTCACCCGTGCGACCGAACGCGTCGCCCGTACCGGTGACCTGCGGCCGATACAGGTCGAGGGCGACGACGAGCTGGCGCGGTTGTCGCACAGCTTCAACGCCATGCTGGCCGCCGTGTCGGACGCGCAGAACCGGCAGCGGCAGCTCGTCGCGGACGCCGGGCACGAGCTGCGCACCCCGCTGACCTCGCTGCGGACGAACCTGGAGCTGCTGTTGTCGGCGGAGAAGCCGGACACGCCGCAGCTGTCGGAGGCCGACCGCGTCGACATCCACGAAGACCTGCGCGCACAGCTCGACGAGCTGACCCAGCTGATCGGTGACCTCGTCGAGCTGGCGAGGGAGGACGCGCCGTCGCTCGCGCACGAGCGCGTCGACATGGTCGAGGTCGTCGAGCAGGCGCTCGCCAGGGCCCGGCGGCGGGCGGGTGACGTGCACTTCGAGGTGGACCTGCAGCCGTGGTTCCTGGTCGGGGAGCCGCACACGCTGGAACGGGCCGTGCTGAACCTGCTGGACAACGCGGTGAAGTTCTCGCCCGTCGACGGGACCGTGCGGGTCGACCTGCGGCCCGCCGCGCACGGGTACGCGTTCCTCCAGGTCGCCGACGCCGGGCCGGGCATCAAGGACACGGACCTGCCGCACGTGTTCGACCGCTTCTACCGCTCCGACGAGGCCCGCACGCTTCCCGGCTCCGGGCTGGGGCTCGCGATCGTGAAGAGCGCGGTGCAGCGGCACGGAGGTGCGGTGTTCGCGGGTAGATCGGCCGACGGCGGGGCACTCATCGCGATGAGGCTGCCCGGGAGTTCAGAGCCGATTCTGTAACTCCGCATAGGTTGGTCTCAGGTCGTTCTCAGGACCGAGGCGGAAGGTGGTCACATGACCGAGGACAACCGGCCCGAGGGGGAGCAGCCCGCCGCACCGGCCGGGCCGCAGGGGGAGACCGCGCCGCCGCAGGGCGAGCAGGCGCAGTCACAGCCTCAGCCCGCCGCGCCGCAGGACCCGCCGAGTGAGTGGGCAGTCGCGCCACAGGACCCCCCGCCCCCGCCGCAGCAGACCGAATGGGCCGCCGCGCCGCAGGTCCCGCAGCAGAGCGGGTGGGCCAGGCCGGCGGAGGGACCGGCGTACTCGCCACAGAACCAGTGGGCGGCAGGCCCGCACAGTCAACCAACGCGCGAACAGGTCCTGTTCGGCACGGCGGCCGGGGTGCCGACACCGCCGACGGGGAACTACCTTCCCAACCCGAACCCACCCAGCAGGCCCCAGCGCGACGTGCCCCAGCAGCGCAGGGGCTCGGGTCCGCTCGTCGCGAGCGTCGCCGTGCTCGCGCTGCTCGCCGGGGGCGGCGCGGGGGCGCTCGGCGGATACCTCGTCGCCGACAACACCGCGAGCGCGCCGGTCACCAACGCGCTCGACCAGAAGCCGCCGGCCCAGGAGACGTCCTCCAGTCCATCCGGGTCGGTCGAGGCGGTGGCGGAGAAAGTGCTGCCCAGCGTGGTTCAGTTGCAGGTGCAGGGCCGGTCCTCGGCAGGGGAGGGCTCGGGCTTCATCATCAGCTCCGACGGGCTGATCGTGACCAACAACCACGTGGTCGAGGGCGCCGCCGACGGCGGTCGTATCCAGGCCGTGTTCCAGGACGGCACCTCCGCCACCGCCACCATCGTCGGCCGCGACCCGACCTCGGACGTCGCCGTGGTCAAGGCCGACGGCAAGACCGGGCTGCCGGTCGTGGACCTGGGCAGCTCCGATGCGCTCAAGGTCGGCGAGGGCGTGGTGGCCATCGGATCTCCGTTCGAGCTGTCCGGCACCGTCACGTCCGGCATCGTCAGCTCGCTGCACCGGCCCACCCGCGCGGGTGGCGAGGACGGCTCGCAGGCGACCGTGCTGGACGCGATCCAGACCGACGCCGCGATCAACCCCGGCAACTCCGGTGGCCCGCTCGTCAACATGCGGGGCCAGATCGTCGGCATCAACTCGGCCATCTACTCGCCGCAGTCCGGCGCCGGGCAGGGTGGCTCGATCGGCATCGGGTTCGCCATCCCGATCGACCAGGCCCGCCGCACGGCCGACGAGATCGTCAAGACCGGCAAAGCGACGCAGACCGTGCTCGGGGTGAGCGTGAAGGACAACGCCGACGGCGGCGCCCTGATCGCGGACGTGGTCGCGGGCAGCGCTGGGGAGAAGGCGGGCCTGAAGCAGGGCGACGTCGTCACCAAGCTCGACGACCGCCGGATCGACACGTCCGACGCGCTCGTGGCCGCGGTCCGCTCCCACGCGCCGGGGGACAAGGTTCGGCTCGAGTTGGACAACGGTTCGCGCACAGTTGACGCGACTCTTGCCGGTCAGACGGTAGAACCACAATGATTGTCTCGGGAACCACTTGAGTCCCACCTGACGCTCGGCCGCGGTCAGCGGCCGAGACCAACTCCGGCTCGATGCCCCCGAGCCGGGAAGAGCTCCAAGCGGGGCTCTGCGCGACGCCGCACGCGGACGGTAAACCCCTCGCTCGTCCGCGTGCGGCGCTCGCCGTCTGGCACACTCGGACACCATGCGGCTCGCCGGGCACGTGATCGTCGAACAGCTTGCCGAGTGCGGTTCCGACCTCGCGTTCTGTGTGCCGGGCGAGAGTTATCTCCCGGTCCTGGACGGGTTGTACGCGCACCGCGACAAGATCCGGTTGATCACCGCGCGGCAGGAGACCGGGGCCGCGATGATGGCCGCCGCGTACGGCAAGCTGACCGGCAGGCCCGGTATCTGTCTCGTCACCCGAGGGCCTGGCGCGACCAACGCGAGCGGCGGTGTGCACGTAGCCCGGCAGGACGCGGCGCCGATGCTGTTGCTCGTCGGGCAGGTGCCCACCGGCAACCGGGACCGGGTGGCGTTCCAGGAAGTGGACATCCGCGCGATGTACGCGCCGCTGGCCAAAGCCGTGTTCCGGGTGGACGACCCGGACCGAGCAGCCGAGTTCGTCGCGCGAGCCATGGTGACCGCGGTGTCCGGGGAGCCGGGGCCGGTGGTGCTCGAACTGCCGGAGGACGTGCTGTCCGCGTCGACCGCCGCGCCCGTGGTGCCCGCGGTGCCGCCGGTGGTGCCCGCGCCGTCGGCAGCGGATGTCGAGGCGTTCGTCTCCACGTTGACCGGTGCGCGGCGGCCGTTGCTGGTGGTCGGCGGTACCGGGTGGACGGCCGAGGCGACCCGCGCCGTGCGGCGGTTCGCCGAGGCGGCCAGGATCCCGCTCGCCACCGCGGTGCGGCACCAGGACCTCGTCGACCCGCGCTCGCCGGTGTTCGTCGGCACGCTCGGGCTCAGCACCACACCGGGACTGTCGGCCGCCGTGGCCGACGCCGATGTGCTCGCGTTCGTCGGCACCCGGCCGGACGCGCTGACCGTCGACGACTTCGCGTTGCTCGACGTGCCGGTGCCGCAGCAGACGCTGCTCCACGTGCACCCGGATCCTGTTGTCCTGCACCGGGTTCACCGGGCGGACCTGGCGATCGTGGCCGGTCCCGCACGGTTCGCGGCCGCGCTGCCCGCCGTTTCCGGTGACTCCTCGCCGTGGCTGTCCCGGTTGCGGGAGGACTACCTGCGGGGCCCTGCTCCGTCGGTGGCGGCGGAGTTCATGCGCCTGCTGGCCGAGCGGGTGCCCGATCCCGTGGTCAGCTCCGGGGCCGGTGCGTACACGGCGTGGCCGCAGCGCCACCACCGCTTCACGACGTTCCCGTCGCACCTGGGCACGCAGTCCGGGTCCATGGGGTTCGGGCTACCGGCCGCGATCACCGCGCAGCTCGTGCACCCGGACCGGCCCGCGGTCGCGTTCGCCGGTGACGGGTGCTTCCTGATGACAGCGCAGGAGCTGTCGACCGCGGTCCGGTACGGGCTGGCGCCGCTCGTGGTGGTGGTCAACAACAACTCCTACGGCACGATCCGGGACCACCAGCAGCGCCGGTTCCCCGGCCGCGAGTACGGCACCGACCTGGTGAACCCGGACTTCGCCGCGTTCGCCCGGTCGTTCGGCGCGGCGGGGGAACGGGTCCGCACACCGGACGAGTTCGCGGCGGCCCTGGACCGGGTGCGGGGGAAGGCCGCGGTGATCGAGATCGAGGTCGGCGGACTCAGCCGATGACAGGTCGGGCGCGGGCCCGCTTCAGCTCGAAGAAGCCCGGTGTGCCGGACACGAGCAGCACGCCGTCCCACAGCTTCCCCGCCGCCTCGCCGCGGGGTACCGGCGAGACGACCGGCCCGAAGAACGCGTTGACCTCGCCGTCGGGCAGGGTCACGTGGATCGCCGGAGTGCCGAGGTCCTCGCCGACGGGCCCGAGCCCGGCGCGGTTGCCGTCGAGCAGCGCGTCGTCGAGACCGGTCGAGTCCGCGGCGTCCGCGAGTTCCTCCGGCAGACCCGCCTCGGCCAGCGCGGCGGTGTACAGGTCGCGGCCGAGGGGCTGCCTGTCCAGGTGGATGCGGTTGCCGAGCGCGGTGTAGACGGCGCGGACCTCGGCGGGGCCGTACTCCTGCTCGACGGCCTTGGCGATCCGCACCGGACCCCACGCGGCGTCCAGCCACTCGCGGTACCAGGCCTCGACCTCGCGACCTTCGTTGAGCACGGCGAGGGAGAGGACGTGGAAGCGCACGTGGACGTCCCGCACCTGCTCGACCTCGAGCAACCACCGCGACGCGATCCACGCCCAGGGGCACTTCGGGTCGAACCACATGTCCACGTTCGTCATGCGGCCAACACTAGGAAGCCGATTGGTCCTGTCCAAGAGCCAATCGTGACCGGTACTGCTGGGCCAATCCGGCGAGGAGTACGCCTGCCCAGACAACCCCGAGCGCGATGGCGAGCCCGGTGCCGTAGTCGCGGTCGTGCAGGCCGGGGTTGGTGACGACGCCGAAGGGCCGCCACAGCAGCGGGATGCCGATGAGCGTGAGCACCCCGGTGACGACGAGCCCGGCGACGACCGGTGCCCGCCACGGCCGGGGCAGGACCCGGCTCAGCCCGAGGCCGGCGAGCCCGACGACCGGCGCGACCAGCCCGTCGTGGACGAGCGGCCCGCCGATGAACCAGGCCGCGCCCTGGACGGCGTTGACGGTGCGGGAGGTGGCGAAGTCCCAGGCGAGGACGGCGCCGTAGCCGAGGAGGGCGAGCCCGGTGAGGGCGAGGAGCAGGCGCATCAGAGGACCTCCAGGCGGTGGACCCACTTGGTCTGCAGGACACCCGGGCGGCTGGGCGCGATGATCCGGGCGGGGAAGCCGTGGTCGAGCGCGAGCGTCTCCCCGTTGAGCCGCAGCGCGAGAAGCGTGTCCGGGTCACGTGTGTGGGAACCGGGAAGCGTGCTGACACGGTAGGCGCCGCGCCGCTCGAGGGAGGTGACCCGGACCTCGCTGCCAGGTGGCGCACCGATGAGCGCGAGGAGGTCGGCGATGGGCACCCCGGTCCAGGTGGCGCTCTGGCTCCAGCCCTCGACACACGCGATCGGCAGGTCTGCGGTGCGCTGTGGCAGGTCCGCGAGCTGGGTTCGGGAGAGCCGCGTGATCCCGGTGCGGGTGACGATCTCAAGCCGCCACGCCGGATCGGCGGTGACGCGGGCGGCGTTCGCAGTACGGTTGACCGGCAACCCCTGTGGCCCGCGATCGGACCGCCAGGAGAGCGGGGAAACGTCGCGCAGCAAGGGAACCGTGACCCCGGCGGTGGCGACGACCGCGGCTCCGGTGGCGAGGAACCCGGTGCGCAGGAAGGAACGTCGCGCCGGATCGACAGGCGTGGCGAGCGCCCGCCGGATGATCGGCAACTTGACCGCGACGTGCAGGACCACGGATCCGAAGGCGATCCAGGCGACGGCGTAGTGGGCGGCGGGGAAGTAGAAGGCCCAGGGGTAGTTCTGGGCGACGTTGAAGATGCCGGTGGTCAGCTCGAAGAAGGCGGCGCCGGCGAGGACGAGGATGGAGAGCCGTTCGAGCGCGTGCGGGAGCGACCGGATGACGGGGCGGCTGAACAGTTTCGGGTAGACGGACCAGAGCTTCGCGAACAGCAGCGGCACCGCGGCGACCCCGGAGATGACGTGGATGCCTTGCGTGATGCGGTAGAGGTTCGCGGGGCGCGCCGGCCAGCCGAACCAGGCGGGCGGGTGCTGGATGAGGTGGCTCAGCAGGCCGGTGAGGAAGCAGAGCAGGAACGCGACCCCGAGCCAGAGGCCCAGGCGGGCGGTGACCTTCTCGTGGTGGGCGGGACTGCGGAAGTTCGCCTCGTCGGGCTGGACCCGCCGGATGAACCGGCCGAGTCTGCTGTCGGGCGAGGGCAGGAACCTGTGGACAACTCCGCCTCGGCGGCCGTTCTTGTCGGTGCCCGCGGCTAGGCTGGATTCCGGGGGGCCGGCGGCCGCGCTCGTGCCGCTCCCGGGCTCGCGGAGGCTTGCCCTGTGGACAACTCGTCCTTCGTGGTCGTTCTTGTCGGTGTCCGCCGTTACGCTGGATTCCGGGGGGCCGGAGGCCGCGTCAGACCTCTCCGTCATGGCTTGATCAGCTCCGTGAACCAGCGGCCGCCTGCTTCGCGGAGCCAGCCCGGCCGCAGACCGGCCTGTCGCGCGGTCCGTCCGACCGCGTCCGCGCCCAGCCATGCCCATTCGAACCAGCGACCGCCCGATGTGTCGCTTGTGGACAGTCGCACCCGGCCGCGGCGCAGCCCGGTGCCCGGCGGATCCACCTCCACCAGCGCGCTCCCGCCCACGCACAGCAACTCCCGCACCCGCCCCAGCAGCCGCACCGGGTCGCCGCCGATGCCGATGTTGCCGTCGGCCAGCAACGTGTGGCGCCAGCGGCCCTCGCCCGGCTGTGGTTCGAACACGTCGCGCTGGACAGCCGGGGCACCAGCCGCGATCGTCAGTCGCACCGCCACCGGCGACACATCCGTGCCGAGTGCCAGCACCCCGCGTTCCGCCAGCGCCGCCGTCAACCGGCCCGGGCCGCAGCCGATGTCCAGCGTCGGGCCGCCACAACTGTTCAGCAACAGCTCGTCACCCGGGTCCGGCGCCGCCCGCCAGCGCTCCGTCGGCAGGCTGATCCGCTCGCCCGTCGCCAGCTCCAGCCAGCACCGCTCGCCCAGCAGGCCCGGCTCGAAATGCGTGTCGATCATCAGACCGCCTCCCGGAACGCGTGCGCGAACCGGGACGACGGGATCTGCGCCGCCACCCCGGCCGCGTCCGTCACCGTGTCCACATCGGACAACACGGGCAGCTGGGCCACCCGCAAACCCAGGTCCCGCAGGGCGAAGAGCGTCCGCTCACCGGTGTCCGCCCGCGACATCGGCACCGACCGCAGTACGTGGGCGTCCTCGGGTCGCCGCAGCCCCAGCGCCCACCAGCCACCGTCCGCCGCCGGGCCGAGCACCGCGTCGGCCTCCGACAGCTGCGTCAGCGCGCCGGTCAGCAGCGCCGGTCGCAGCTGCGGCGTGTCCATCCCCACCTGCAATACAGCTGACCCGGGAAAGTGCGCGGCCACATCCGCATGCGCGTTCGCCAGCCGGTCCGCGAAGTCCTCGCCGCGCTGCGGGAGCACCACGAAGTCCGCCAGCGCGGCCACCAGCTCCGCCGACCGCTCTGCCGCCTCGAGGTCCCCGGTCAGCGCGCACACCGGCACCACGTCCGGCACCGCGCGCACGGTGTCCACCGTGTCCAGTAGTGCTGCGGCCGCCAGCCGTGCCGCGTGACGAGCACCCACCGCGGGCGCGAGCCGTGTCTTCGCGAACCCCGCCACCGGTGCCTTCGCCACCACCAACAGCACTGCCTTCATCGCAGCACCGCCGCCATGTCCCGCACCGCGCGCGCCGTGCCGCGCACCGAACCCGACACCTTCGACCGCGTGCCCACCGCCCTCGGCCGGTACGCGACGTCGTGCTCCACGACCGTCCAGCCCGCGTCCGCAGCGCGCACCAGCAGCTCGAGCGGGTAACCGAACGCCCGGTCGCGCACACCCAGCGCCAGCAGGTCCGTCCGCCGCACCGCCCGCGCGGGCGCGATGTCCGACACCGGCAGCCCGCGGCGCCGCAGAATCGTTGCCAGCACGCGGTTCCCGGCTCGCGCGTGCCACGGCCACACGCCCCGCGACACCGGCACCCGCCTGCCGACCGCGAGGTGCGCACCCGCCTCGACCGCCGCCACCAGCGGCACCAGTTCGGCCGGGTCGAGCGAGCCGTCCGCGTCGAGGAAGCACACGATCCCGGCGCTCGCGTGCGTCAGCCCGGTGTGCACGGCCGCGCCGTAACCCTTGCGTGGTTCGTGCACGACCGTCGCGCCGTGTGCCGTGGCCACGTCCGGCGAACCGTCGGTGGAACCGTTGTCCACCACGATCGCCCGGTAGCCCGCGGGCAGCGCCGCGAGTACCCCGGGCAGCGCGGCGGCCTCGTCGAGACAGGGGAGCACCACGTCGACAGGTGCGGTCGAGGTCGTCATGGCCATGACGCTAAGTCCGCCCGGGACAGCCGAAAACCCTTGCGCTGCTTACCGAATTGTGACGGCGGACCAATCATTACGGAGTTCTGACGGATCCGGGAACGGCCGCGCGGCAACGACTTTCACGGCCTACGGTCCACCCGTGGTCCTCGCCCCTCCCCAGCAGAAGAGAGCCGATCTCGTCACCGGTGCGGCCGCTGTCGCGTTCGTCATCCTCGCGGCCGCCGTCGGGTTCCTGACCGGCGCCCGCAACTACGGCGCCGACCTGCACCCGGAGGCCGGGCCGCGGTTCGGTGAGTACCCGGTGCTCGCCGACCTGTACCCGAGGGTGGCGCCCGCGTCGCTGTTCGCCGTGGTGATCGCGATCGCCGCCGTGGTGTGGGGACCGGTGCTGGCGGAACGCCTGCGGTGGGGTGCGCTGCTCGCCGCGGGGTACGCGCTCTCCGTCGCGTGGATCTTCGCGCTCGCGCTGGTCGACGGCTGGCAGCGCGGCGTCGCGCACAAGCTCGCGTCCGGTGGCGAGTACCTCGGGGTGGTCGGCAAGATCACCGACATCCCGCTGTTCCTGTCCACGTTCGCGTCCCGCATCCTCGACTTCCAGCCGGACTCGTGGCCGACGCACGTGTCCGGCCACCCGCCGGGCGCGACGCTCGTGTTCGTGTGGCTCGACCGCATCGGCCTGTCCGGCGGTGGCGCGGCGGGCGTGGTGTGCGTGCTCGCCGGCGCGGCGGTGACCGTCGCGATGCCGGTGACGGTCGCCGCGCTCGGCCGCGTGGACCTCGCGCGGATCGCGGTGCCCTTCGTCGCGCTGCTGCCCGGCGCGATCTGGCTCGGGGTGTCCGCCGACGCCATGTTCGCCGGTGTCACCGCGTGCGGGATCGCGCTGTTCGCGCTCGGCGCGAGCCGGGGCGGGCGGTTGTTCTGCCTGGCGGGTGGGGTCGTGCTCGGGTTCGGGATCTTCCTGTCGTACGGGCTGCTGCTGATGGGGCCGATCGCGCTGGCCGTGGTGCTGGTGACGAAGAACTGGCGCGCGCTGGCCTACGCCGTGCCGGGTGCGCTGGCCGTGGTCGCGGTGTTCGCGCTCGCCGGGTTCTGGTGGCTAGACGGGTACGGCCTGGTGGTCGAGCGCTACTACCAGGGGATCGCGTCGCACCGGCCGTACTGGTACTGGGTGTGGGCGAACCTCGCGTGCCTCACCCTCGCGGTCGGGCCCTCGGCGGTGGCCGGGCTGCGCCGCACCGACTTCCTGGGGTTCCGCGAACCGGTCGACGTGCTGGTCCGCGGCGCCGCGCTCGCGGTGCTCACCGCCACCGTTTCGGGGCTCTCGAAAGCCGAGGTCGAACGGATTTGGTTACCGTTCGCGGTGTGGTTGGTGCTGGCGGCGGTGAAGCTGCCGCGCGCGTCGTGGCGCTGGTGGCTGGCGGCGCAGGCGGGAGTGGCGCTGGTGGTCGACCACGTGTTGCTGACGACCTGGTGAGGTGGCGGATGACTCAGTCGACCGTACTGGTGGTGGACGACGACCTGACGGTGCGTGACGTCGTGCGGCGCTACCTGGAGCTCGCCGGGCACCGGGTCGCGCTGGCCGACAACGGTGAGGACGCGCTCGCGTGGATCGCCGAGCACGACCCGGACCTCGTGGTGCTGGACCTGATGCTGCCGGGCATCGACGGGCTCGAGGTCTGCCGCAGGCTGCGGCAGACCAGCGGCGTGCCGGTGGTGATGCTGACCGCGCTCGGTGAGGAGGAGAACCGGATCGCCGGGCTGCAGCTGGGTGCGGACGACTACGTGACGAAACCGTTCAGCCCGCGTGAGCTGGCGCTGCGGGTGTCGTCGGTGCTGCGCCGGTCGGGCGGGTCGGCCCCGGCGACCGACGTGGTCGACGGTGACCTGCGGCTCGACGCCGGTGCCCGCCGCGCCACGCTCGCGGGCGCCGAACTGCCGCTGACGACCCGCGAGTTCGACCTGCTGACGTTCCTGATGACCCACCCCGGTGAGGCGTTCACCCGTGAGCAGCTGCTGGAGAAGGTGTGGGGCTGGGACTTCGGCGACCAGTCCACAGTGACCGTCCACGTACGACGGTTGCGGGAGAAGATCGAGAAGGCACCCGCGAAGCCGGCCCGCATCGCGACCGTGTGGGGAGTGGGGTATCGCTATGACCGCGCGTGAACAGGCGCCCGGGATCATCGACCCGGGCGAGACGTTCGGGCAGATGATGACGCACGCGCTGCACATCCTGCCGTACGCGCTCGCGTTCGTGCTGCCCGTCGTGGCGTTGGGGACGGCGCTGCTGTACTGGGTGCGCCGCGGTGCGCTGACCACGACCATGACCGTGCTCGTGCTGGTCCCGGTGGTCGCGATGCTGACCGGTGTGCTGGGCATCAGCGGTTTCATGTTCAACCCGACCCTGACGACGATGTCGTTGGTGTGCCTGCTGGTGCTGCTGGTGACGGTGCCGGTGGCGCTGGTGCTGGGGCGGGCGATCGCGCGGCGCAGCGTGTGGGAGCGGGAGGCGCGGGAGCGGGAACGCGCGGCGGAGGCGTCGCGGCGGGAGCTGGTGGCGTGGATCAGCCACGACCTGCGTACTCCGCTCGCCGGCATCCGCGCGATGGCCGAGGCGCTCGCCGATGGGGTGGTGTCGTCGCCGTCGGAGGTCGCGGGGTACGCCAGTCGTATCAGCGGGGAGTCGCGGCGCCTGTCGGGAATGGTCGACGACCTCTTCGAGCTGTCGCGGATCACGGCCGGTGCGTTGCAGCTGACGATGTCGCAGGTGGCGCTGCGGGAGGTCGTGTCCGACGTGCTGGCGGCGCAGGTGCCGGTGGCACAACGGAAACGGGTGCGCGTGCTGGCCAGCGCCGCGACCGCGCCGGTGGTGCTGGGGTCGGATCCGGAGCTGGCGCGGGTGGTGCGCAACCTGGTGTCGAACGCGATCCGGCACACACCGCCGGACGGGACGGTGGCCGTGCAGGTCGATGTCGACGGCGGGGACGCCGTGCTCGCGGTGGACGACGCGTGCGGCGGCATTCCGGATGCCGAGTTGTCGCGGGTGTTCGACGTGGCGTTCCGGGGGAGTGCGGCGCGGACGCCTTCGCGCGATGAGGAGGGCGGGGGTGGGCTGGGGCTCGCCATCGCGAAGGGGTTGGTGGAGGCGCACAAGGGGCGGATCGACGCGCACAACCACGGGCCTGGGTGTCGGTTTGAGGTGCGTCTGCCGTTGGCGACAGGGTGAGGGCGGCCTCCGGCCCCCGGATTCCAGTTTAGTCGTGGAGACCGACAATTCTGGATGGTTGTACACAGGTGACGGTGGGCGTGGCCTCCGGCCCCCTCGAACCACTTTACGGGATGGGGCTGACAATTCCGGGCCGTTGCCCCGGGCCTGTGGACAAGTGGGCGTGCTGTGGACAACCGGGCGTTCCCCGTGACGCGGGCGACTGGTTGTGTCGGTGCCCTGCTCTACGCTGGTGATCGGGGGCCGGCGGCCGCCTCAGGCGCGGGAAGCCGGGGCTCGTAGTGGGGCTGTCGCGAAGTCGGCGATTCCTTGTTCGAACGTCACCTTTGCCGTGAAGCCCAGTTTTTCCCTTGCCGCGCTTGGATCCGCCACCACGTGCCGCACGTCGCCCGGGCGGGTTCCTCCCACCACCTCGGGGGCTGGGCCGTCGCATGCCTTCGCCAGCTCCTCGGCCAGTTCGCCCAC
Organism: Actinophytocola algeriensis; assembly: GCF_014203735.1. GTDB lineage: Bacteria > Actinomycetota > Actinomycetes > Mycobacteriales > Pseudonocardiaceae > Actinophytocola > Actinophytocola algeriensis. The sequence goes on from NZ_JACHJQ010000009.1 coordinate 76,136, forward strand.
TGTGTGCGGGGTGCCCGAGCAGATGTTCAACGGGGTCAGCGTTCCGTTCTCGGGCATTGCTTCCACCGCTGATACGTTGGCCTGGGCCACATCCGTCACGTGGACGAAGTCCCTGCGCTGGTTGCCGTCCTCCAGCACCGTCGGGGCCTCGCCGCGTTCCAGTGCTGACCTGAACAGGGACGCCACGCCCGCATACGGGGTGTCCCTCGGCATTCTCGGGCCGTACACGTTGTGGTACCTCAGCGCCCACACACCACCACCGGTCTGCCTCGCCCACGCCGAGGCCAGGAACTCCTGCGCTGCTTTCGTTGCCGCGTAAGTGCTTCTCGGGTCGATCGGAGCGTTTTCCGGGACCAGGCCAGGCGTGAGCAGAGTGCCGCACGTCGGGCACGGTGGGTCGTACGGGCCTTCGGGGCTGCGTGGGCCTGGTTGGACGACGCCGTGGGCCGGGCATTCGTAGCGGCCTTCTCCGTACACCACCATGGACGACGCCAGCACCAGTCGGTGCACGCCCGCCTCGTGCATGGCGCTCAGCAGTACCGCGGTGCCGAAGTCGTTGTGCAGCACGTAGTCCGGTGCGTCGGCCGGGGACACGCCGTGCCCCACCATCGCCGCCTGGTGGCACACGACGTCCACCTCTGCCAGGAGATCCGCCAGCAGGGCTGGATCCCGGACGTCACCCACCACGCCCTCGAAGTCCGCCGGGCCGCCGTGTGCTTGTGGCAGCAGGTTGTCCACCAGCACGGTCTCGTGGCCGTGTGCGGACAGCGCCTCCGCTACGTGGGATCCGATGAAGCCGGCGGCGCCGGTGACCAACACTCGCATGTCGGTGACGGTAGGGGCGGCACCGGCGTCCGGGCGAGGGTTGGCCCCGGCACGTCACCGAACCGTCAGATTTGTGTAGTCGCGCAGCGCCACGTTGTCCGGGGAGTCCTCCGCCGTGTCCGCCGCGGCCAGTGCGTCGTACATCTCCTGCGTCGGCTGCATGCCGAACATGTCCCTCGCCTGCCTGCCCATCGCCTGGGTCGCCGTCACGTAGTCGCGTAGTGCGGCTTCGTACTCCGCGAAGGCCTGCTCGTGAGTGTCTTGTGTGGACAGTTCGCCCGCCAGCACGTACGCCCCAGCAGCGCCTGCGAGGTGCCGCGGCCCGACATGGGCGACGCGCAGTAGCCGGCGTCACCCACCAGTGCCACGCGGCCCGTCGACCAGGTGGGCATGGTGATCTGGCCCAGCTCGTCGAAGTAGAAGTCGGTCGCCGACGGCATGGCCGCCAGCAGGTCCTGTGCTCGCCAGCCGACCTGTGCGAAGGCCGTACGTACCGCGTGCTGCTGGGCGTCCCGGTTCCTCGGCACGTCCTGCGCCGGGAACATGAACATCACGCGTGCCTCCGTGTTGTGCTTGCTCGCGAAGACGTTCACCGAGCGGTCGCCCGCCACGTGGGACAGGCCCGAGTAGTCCAGGTTCAGGAAGTTGGCCGTGCTGAACGTCGCGAAGGCGTAATCCATCGGGTGGGAAGGGCCGCCGGGGCGGACAGCGGCCGCGCGTTCCACGATCGTCGCCCGCATGCCGTGGTGGTGCAGCCAGTACGCCGGGGCCGGGCCCGCGACGCTCGCCCCCGAGATCAGCACGTGCTTCATGGTGTCTCCCTTCGGCGATCGTGTATGTACATTGTATCTGTACTAGTGCACTGCGCTTTTGGCCGGAAATGGCGAGCAGGTGCACTAGGGCGTGTCCCGTGGATCATGGAACGGGATCTTTGAGCCAGATCCGGATGGACGCGACGTCGATGGTGGCCTGATACATGAAGTCGCGTTTGTCGTAGCGGGTGGCCACCGCCCGGAAACTCTTGAGCTTGTTGATACACCGCTCAGCGGTGTTGCGCTGCTTATAGCGCTCGGAGTCGAAAGCGGGCGGTCGTCCTCCGCGGCTGCCGCGCTTGGCGCGGTAGCGGATCTGGTCGGCCTTCTCCGGAATTGTCGCGGTGATCCCACGCCGACGGCACTGTTCACGGATGGTCTTGCTGGAGAACGCCTTGTCCCCCAACAGGTGCCCCGGTGTGGTGCGGGGACGCCCCGGACCGGGGCGCTCGATCCGGATACCGTCCATCACCGCGGCGAAAGCTGTTGAGTCATGCCGATGACCGGCCGTGGTGACACGCGAGATCGGACGTGCCCGCGAGTCACCGGCCAGCACGATCTTCGTGGTCAACCCACCCCGAGACCGCCCCAACGCCTCCCGCTCCGCGACCTGTTCCGCGGACAGTACGACGAAATTCTTGTCATTCGACAGACCCCCCTGTGTGGGCAGCAGGGCCGTGGCGGGCACCCGCGGCGTGCTGGTGGGCACGCACCACGGTCCCGTCCACCGCCACCGCCCAGTCCGGACCCTCCGGCAGGTCACACCCACGGCGCAACTCATCGAGGATGTCCACCCACACACCCTCAACCGCCCACCTGTAGTGCCGGTTATAGATCGTCTTCCAATTCCCATACTCGGCGGGCACATCCCGCCACGCCACACCCGCCCGCGTCCGCCACAACACCGCGTTGATCACCTGCCGGTGATCCATCCACCGACCACCCCGACACGGCGTCCGATCCGGCAACAACGGCTCCAGCCGCGCCCACTCCCCATCAGTCAAGTCATGCCGATCAAACATGACCTAGGTTCTACCGAACACACCCACCAAGATCCACGGGACACGCCCTAGTGCGGGAGAGGGGACTTCGGTGGCTGACTCGGCGGAGATCGTGGCGAGCATCCAGCGGCGCATCGCCTCCGGTGAGCTGAAGCCGGGGGACCGGGTGCCGTCCACGCGGCAGATCACCAAGCGGTGGGGTGTCGCCATGGCGACCGCCACGCGGGTGCTCACGACCCTGCAGCAGGACGGTCTCGTGGTCGCGCGGCCCGGGATCGGCACGGTGGTCGCCAGTGGTCCGCCCGCTCCGGCGCCCCGTCCTCGGCACGTGCCGCCGGAGATCGACCGGGCCGACGTGATCAGGACCGCCATGGGCATCGCCGACGCGGAGGGCTCGCCCGCGGTGTCGATGCGGCGGGTCGCGACCGAGCTGGGGGTGGCGACCATGTCGCTGTACCGGCACGTGACCGGCAAGGACGACCTGCTGGAGCGGATGGTCGACACCGCGTTCGGCGACCACCGGCTCACGTCGCCGTCGCCGGACGACTGGCAGGAGGCGCTCGAAACCGGGGCCCGCACGCTGTGGCGGATCTTCCGGCGGCACCCGTGGGCGGCGCAGGTGATGTCCCTCACCCGGCCACAGCTCACGCCGCACGCGCTGGCCTACACCGAGTGGGTGCTGAGCGCGCTGGACAAGGCCGGGGTCGCGCCCCGGCACATGTTCCAGGTGCACCTGACCGTGTTCAGCTACGTGCGCGGACTGGCCGTCAGCCTGGAACCGGAGGCCGTGGCCGAGCAGGAGACCGGCCTGACCTACAGCGAGTTCGTCGACACGCAGGACGCCGCGTTCACCGAGCTGGTCACCTCCGGCGCGTACCCGGCGTTCCAGGTGATCGCCGCCGGTGCCGACTTCGATCTGGATCTCGACGAGCAGTTCGAGTTCGGCTTGCGACACCTGCTCGCCGGGCTGGCCGGGTTGCCGGTGGGAGAGCGGCAGGCCCGGCTACGGTGAGCGCATGGAACGGAGCGCGCAACGGCTCGGCAGAGCCCTCATCGTGATTGTGGACGACCGGGTGGCGCACGGGGAGCACGAGGACACCGTCGGGCCGCTGGTCACCGAGCTGTTGGAGGAGAACGGGTTCATCGTCGACGGCACCGTCGCGGTGGCCGGGGAGAACGTGGTCATCCGCAACGCGCTGAACACCGCAGTGATCGGTGGTGTCGACGTGGTCGTCACGGTCGGCGGCACCGGTGTGTCGCCGCGCGACGTGACCCCGGACGCCACCCAGGGCGTGCTCGACCGCCCGATCCCGGGCATCGCCGAGGCGATCCGGTCGTCCGGGCTCGCCGCGGGTGCCCTGGACGCGGGCATCTCGCGCGGGCTCGTCGGGATTTCCGGCAGCACGCTGGTGGTCAACCTCGCCGGGTCGCGATCGGCGGTGCGCGACGGGATGGCGACGCTGTCCGCGCTCGTCCCCGCGGTGATCGACCAGCTCTCGGCACTGGACTGATGCCGGACCGGCCGCGGCGGGACCCCGAACCCGACCTCGACGAGATCTTCGGCGACGTGCTCCCGTCGACGACGTCCGACGAGCGCGACCCGACGCCGCCGGACGACCGCGACGACTGGTACGAGCGGGAACGCCCGCCCCACCACGACCGCGATTAGTGTTGCGTTCACCAGTTGAACCCGCCCATGGCCAACGCCGCGAAAGCGCCTTTCACAGCACAACCGGACGTCGTCAGCCCCACACCACACCCGAGGCAAAGAGCCCGTCCGGCGAGGACTAAGCACCCCGTGCAGAACGTCCGGCGAGGACAACCACGAACCCATCCCGGCCCACGTAAGTGGACACAGCGCTAGCAAGCCGACATGACAGAGCGCCGAGCAGGAGTCCTGCCCGGCGCTCTGTGCTTTGTCAGTACGGCCGCTGCGGCGGTGGCGGCCCCTGGGGCGGAGGCCCCTGAGGCGGCGGGCCCTGCGGTGGCGGGCCTTGTGGCGGCATCCCGCCCTGAGGTGGGAAGGGGTGCTGCGGACCCTGTGGCGGCATGGGCGGCTGCTGCACTCCCATGGGCACTCGCTGTTGCTGCTGGCTCAGGAGGTCCCGGATCTCGGTGAGCAACTCGACGTCGGTCGGCTCGGAGGGGCCGGCCTCCTCGCCGCGCCTGCGCCGGTCCTGGATCTTCTTCATGGGCATGACGATCAGGAAGTAGACGACCGCCGCGACGATCAGGAAGTTGATGACCGCGGTGATGATCGCGGCGAAGTCGACCGTCGACTCGGGGTTGCCCGTGACGATGTTCCACGAAAGGCCGGAGACGTTCGCGCCGCCGATGGCCGCGATGAGCGGCTTGATGAAGTTGTTGGCGATGGCGGTCACGATCGCCGTGAACGCGGTGCCGATGATCACCGCGACGGCCAGGTCCATGACGTTCCCGCGCATGAGGAAGTCCTTGAAACCCTTGAGCATCGGCGGGCTCCTTTCGTTGGTCTGCCGAGGGAGCGTAATGACCTACGGAGTGTGCTCCCCGGCGGGAGCCAACCCACCCATGGCTCACCCGATCGTGGCCTCGTTGCCGTCTGGGCAAACCGAGCTCGGTTTCTCTCTCTGACCGGCGGCATCGCACTGCCCGCACCGGCCGAGGACGCGGCTCGGCGGCTAGGCAGGTGCTGGACGGCCGGCGGTGTTTGTCAGGTGGGTCTCTGCAGGACTCCTCTCGCGCAGGGTCAGTCGAGGGTTGGGCTCGGGGCCGAGCGACGGGTTCTGGCTCGGCACGGGCGGCAAGGTGGCCGACTGGGCCGGGCTGAGTGCCAGTAGTGGCCGGACGGCTGGGTTCGGTCGGATGGGGCTCGGCTGGTTGCCGGTGGGCTGGGCTCGGTCGGACAGGGCCTGGGCTCGGCTGGTTTCCGGCGGGCTCGTTCGGCTCGTCGGGAGTCCGGGTCAGCGGAGGGTGACCGCCACCGGTTGTCCCAGGGAGGCTGCTGCCACGCGGGTCGCCTCCTCTCGGGGCAGGGCCAGCACCACCAGGTGGCCCTCCGCTGCCTCGTCCGCCGGGCGGACGGTCACGACCGTCGCGTTGGTGGCCAGGACCTCGGCTCGCGACGACGGGGACACCGTCACCACGTCCACGCGTAAGCCCGCGGTCAGCAGGCTCGCCACCGCTGGGTCGGCCAGGCGGAACGGGACGGCCGCCGCCGACGGGTCGCCTGAGGTGAGGCGCGTGTTCTCGCGGCCGAGCAGGCGTGCGCCCGTCAGTGGCTCACCGGCCGTGGTCGCGGCCGCCAGCACCCGGCCCCGCGCCTGTGCGGGGTCGGTCAGTGCGGCCTTCGGGCGTAACGACGGCGGTAGCCGCGACACCGTCAGGTCGGCGTCGGACAGGGTCGTGCCCGGGGTCAGGTCCCGGGCGGCCGTCAGCATCGGGACCGTGCCCGTGTCGCGGGGTTGCGGGCGGATCGCCAGCGCGGCCGCGGCCAGCACCAGCAGCACGGCGACCAGGCGGCGGATCGCGAGTCTGCGGGGCCAGCCGCGGAGGGGGAGCTTCATGGCGCCGACGGTACGGCGGGAAGACGACACAACCGCCCTTGTTACCGGGCGGTTGTGGACAACTCAGTGGGCTGTGGACAACTCCGTCAGGAGGCGACCTTGTCCGTCGACGACGAAGACGAGGACGACGACGAGGACGACGCCGTGGAGGTCGTCGAGGACTTGTCTGACGAGGACTTGTCCGACGAAGACTTGTCCGACGAGGACGACGTCGACGACTTGTCCGCGGCGGACGAAGCCGCCGTGGCCGCCGACTTGCTCTCCGAACGGCTGTCCGTCCGGTAGAAGCCGCTGCCCTTGAACACCACGCCCACCGAGCCGTACAGCTTGCGCAGCTTGCCGCCGCACTCCGGGCACTCGGTCAGCGAGGCGTCGCTGAACGACTGCACCGCGTCGAACCGGTGGTCGCACGCCGTACACGCGTACTGATAAGTGGGCACCGGTGGCTCCCTTTCCCCAAGTAGCTGGCACTCATAACGGTGGAGTGCTAATCCAATGATGCGTCAACGCGGGCCCGGAGCGCAAACAGCCTCCAGCGATTCACACGAAGCGCAACAGCCCGCGGTTGGGCGTGAGCACCGCCGTCATCCGCACGTCGTGCGGCTCGGTCGGCAGCGCCTCGAAAATCTCCTGGTCACGCACCACGGCCACCAGGTGTGTCCCGGTGGCCGTGTCCGCGAGCGATCGATCGTAGTGACCAGCGCCACGTCCGAGGCGTACGCCCTCCCGGTCCACCGCGAGCGCGGGCACGAGCACGAGATCGGCGATCCGCAACGCGAACGACCCCAGCAACTCGCCGATCGGCTCCCGCAGCCCGTAAGGTCCGGGGCGCAGCGAATCTCTACCCTGGTACCAGCCCCAGTCCAGCGGGCCATTACCGGTGACCACCGGCAGCAGGACCCGTGCGCCGAACTCGGCGAGGTCCTCCAGCATCTGCGCGGACCCCGGCTCGGAACCGATCGGCACGTACGCGCACACGGTCTGCCCCGGCCGGACGATCCGGCCGCTGGTCAGGTGTGTCGACAGGGAGATGGCCTCGGAGAACCGGACAGCTCCCGGCACCCGTCTGCGTTCGGCGAGCAGCTCTTTGCGCCACCGCCACTTGGTGTGTGCGGCTGACTGACTTGGATCACTCCCAGGCCGGGCCACGACATGAGGTTAGAGTCGCTGTCCATGGCGCAATCCACCGCAGTCACTTCCGGCCACGGCGCCGCCCAGGCCGCAGGCATCCGAACCGCCATCGTTCCGGCCGCCGGCCTGGGCACGAGGTTCCTGCCGACCACCAAGTCCGTACCGAAAGAGCTGCTCCCGGTCGTCGACACGCCCGGCATCGAGCACGTCGCCACCGAGGCCGCGGAAGCCGGGTTCGAGCGGCTCGTCATCGTGACCTCGCCGGGCAAGGAAGCCGTCGCACAATATTTCCAGTCGCAACCGGAGCTGGAAGAGGAGCTGCGCAGCCGCGGCAAGGAGAAGCTCGTCGAGAAGATCCGGCGCGCGCCGGGGCTGATGGCCAAGGTCGAGACCGCCATCCAGGACAAGGCGCTGGGCCTCGGGCACGCGATCGGTTGCGCGGAGCCCAACCTCGACGACGACGAGAAGGCCGTCGCCGTACTCCTCCCCGACGACCTCGTGCTGCCGCGCGGCGTCCTCGGCCGGATGCTCAACGCCCGCGCCAAGCACGGCGGCACCGTCCTGTGCGCGTTCGACATCCCCCGCGACCAGATCTCCGCGTACGGCGTGTTCGACGTCGAGGACACCGACGACCCGGACGTCAAGAAGGTCAACGGCATGGTGGAGAAGCCGCCCGCCGACGAGGCGCCGTCGACGTTCGCCGCCGCGGGGCGCTACCTGCTGGACCGGGCCGTGTTCGACGCGATCAAGCGCATCGAGCCGGGCGCGGGCGGCGAGCTCCAGGTGACCGACGCGATCGCGCTCATGATCAGCGAGGGACACCCCGTGCACGTCGTCGTGCACCGGGGCGGGCGTCACGACCTGGGCAATCCTGGGGGTTTCCTGCGTGCCGCCGTGGACTTTGCGCTCTCCGACCCCGAGTATGGGCCTGATCTGCGTGAGTGGTTGCGCGGGCGTATCGAGGAGTAGCCGAGCACGGTGAGGTCACCGCGATGAGGTCAGTCGACGAGCAGCTCGGACGCGCGCTCGCCGCCGCAGTACGGCCTGCGCCGGTGCGGGTGGCGATCTCCGAGGCGCAGGGGCTCCTGTGCGCTGAGGAAGTCGTCGCCGAGCGGGCGTTACCCGGCTTCGACCAGGCGGCGGTGGACGGCTACGCGGTCCGCAGCGTCGATGTGCAGGCGGCGGGCACCGACCCGGTGCTGCTGCCGGTCGTCGGCGAGATCGCGGCCGGGTCCCGGCAGCCGCGCAGACTCCAGCCAGGGCAGGCCGTGCGGGTCGTCACCGGCGCGCCGCTGCCCACGCTCGCCGACGCCGTCGTGCCGCTCGGCCACACCGACGGCCACCACGCGCGTGTCACCGTCAACCAGCCGGTGCCGTCGGCCGCGTTCGTCCGGCGCACCGGCGAGGACGTGCAGACCGGTGACGTCGCCGTGCGCCGCGGCTCCGCGATAGGCTCGGCACAGGTCGGGCTGCTCGCCGCCGTCGGCAGGGCCAAGGTGCTCGTGTACCCGCGGCCGAGGGTGTCGGTGATCTCGCTCGGCGACGAGCTGGTCGACATCGACCGCACCCCCGGCCAGGGCCAGGTCTACGACGTCAACTCGTACTCGCTCGCCGCCGCCGCGCGTGACGCCGGTGCCGAGGTCAACCGCGTCGGCGTCGTGGCGACCGACTCGCGGCGGCTGCGGGAGACCATCGAGGGCAGGCTGCTGCTGAGCGAGATCGTGGTCATCGCGGGCGGGGTCGGTGGTGAGCTGGCGCAGGAGATCCGCTCGTCGCTGTCCGACCTCGGCGACATCGACATGACCCGCGTCGCCATGCATCCCGGTTCCGTGCAGGGGTTCGGGCGGCTCGGTCCGGACGCCGTGCCGACGTTCTTCCTCCCCAGCAACCCGATGAGCGCGCTGATCGTGTTCGAGGTGTTGGTGCGGCCGCTGATCCGTGCCGCACAGGGGAAGCGGAACCCGCACCGGCGCCAGATCACCGCTCGGCTACTGTCCCCGATCGTGTCGGTGAAGGGACGCCGCGGTTACCTGCGCGCGCAGCTGCTCCGGGACGAGAGCAACGGCGAGTACCTCGCCCAGCCGCTCGGCCAGTCGGGGTCGCACCTGCTCGCCTCGCTCGCCGAGGCCAACTGCCTGATCCTCGTGGACGAGGAGACCACCGAGGTCGTAGTGGGTGAAGAAGTCCAGGTCAGTTTCCTGGCCCAACGTGGCTGAGCGGTTGAGCCACCGCCAGGGCCCGGTCGGCCGCCATCCCGGCTGGCCCGCCCGCCTCGGACCGCTTCGTGTCGGCGCCGGCGTGCTCGCGGTTCGCAAGCCCAAACTCTCCGACGCGGCGGCGTGGAGCCGGATCCGCCGCCGCGACCGCCGCCACCTCGAGGCGTGGGAACCCACCGCGCCCGGCGACTGGGACAACAACAACGCCGCGTTCGCCTGGCCCGGCCAGTGGTCCACGCTCCGCGGCCTCGCGCGGCGCGGCATGTCGCTGCCGTTCGTGATCACCGTCGACGGGGACGTCGCCGGGCAGGTGACCGTCGGCAACGTCGTCCGAGGGTCGCTCTGCTCCGCGTGGATCGGGTACTGGGTCGGCACGCACGCCGTCGGTGGCGGGGTCGCCACCGGGGCCGCCGCGCTCGTTGTCGACCACTGCTTCCGGGAGGCCGGGCTGCACCGGCTCGAGGCCACCGTGCGGCCGGAGAACGCGCCCAGCATCCGGGTGCTCACCAAGCTCGGCTTCCGCGAGGAAGGCCTCTTCCGAAGATATCTCGACGTCGCGGGTGCCTGGCGCGACCACCTCTGTTACGCATTGACCACAGAGGACGTTCCGAGTGGACTCGTGGCCCGGATGGTGGCCGAAGGGCGCGCTGAGCACCTCTAACCCGGTCTCATCACCCGGACGCGCGTCGGCGCGCCTCCGACACTGCTGTGACTGTTGTGACTAACGTGGCACGGGAGTTCGTACAAAAAGTCACATGTCTGCGCGGGGGAGGTGCCGAGACATGCCGAGCTCGCTTGTCGTGGTCGCGCTCGTGATCGCGTGGCTCGCCGTCCTCGTGCCGATGATCGTGCGCAAGCGGCAGGAGGTGGCGAAGACCGGCGACTCGGAGATGGGCGCGCGCGTACTGCGCAGCGGGAACGGAGAGGCGGACACGGGGGTAGAGCCCGACACGTTCGACGCGGAGCTCGACACGTTCGACACGGAGGAGGCCGCCGTGCACGAAGACGATGCCATCCGGGAAGATTTCGAGGAAGAATCGGTGGCGCAGGTCACAGATGCCTCGGAGGATGTGCCGGATGACGACGCGGACCAGGCCGACATGAGCTACTACGAGGACTACCCGCGCCGCTACCGTCCCGGCAGAGGCGGCTTCGACCCCGAGGCCGCCGCCGTCATCGCGCGTGCCAGATACGCCTTCCGGCAGCGCATCGTCCTCGCCATGATCATCGGCGCCGTCCTCACCGCGATCGGCGCCACCGTCTTCTACACCCCGCTGTGGTGGGCCCACGGCGCGATCGACCTCGTCCTCGTCACCTACCTCGGGTACCTCCGCCGCCAGGTCCGCATCGAGAACGAGATCCGCGAACGCCGCCTCGCCCGGATGCAGCGCGTCCGGCGCGCCCAGGCCCTGGCCCGGCCGCGGTACGTCGAGGACGAGCCGAGGACCGTCGAGGAGTACGTCGAAGAGGCCTACCACGACGAAGAGGAGCCCGTCGCCCGCCGCGAACGCGTGCTCGACGGACCTCCCACACCGGTCACCCACCGCGGCAACGCCGTGCTCGTCGATGTCGACGACGAGGACCCCGCCTTCGAGGACCTCGACGACCCCGGCAACTTGCCCTACCGGCGTGCGGTGGGCGAGTGAGGGTCTGATACGCTTCCCCAGCACACAGACCAGGGGCTGTAGCGCAGTTGGTAGCGCGTCTCGTTCGCATCGAGAAGGTCCGGGGTTCGATTCCCCGCAGCTCCACAGATGAACCCTCAGCGGTACCCTCAGAACGTCGCAAACGCAGGTCAGCGGCTTGTAGGGGTACCGCTGTTGTGTGTCTGATGGCCTGTCCCCCAGGTGTCCAACCGCGTGGGGGCCGACGATGTTGTCGTCCGCGCGGTGTTCATCGGGGATGCGTTTGCCGCCCGTGACGTCTGACCATGCGGATCAGGACACCGGCAACGTCAGGCACACCACCAGGAGACCGATGCCGCCGGCCATCGTCCATCCCCAGTCGCGGTCCGTGGTGTAGGCGACGGGCCTCCGGCGTCGTCGTGCAGGCGCACGTCGGCGATCTCGGCGGGCATCGGGTCAGTGCGGGAGACGCGTACCTCGTCGCGCAACTCGATGCCGGTGCGGGTGATCGTGCCTTCGTGGCTGACGAAGTCACCGATCCAGGTGCAGCCGTCCTTGGTGCAGTCGCGGTCGGTTGGGGTGAAGGTGCCGGACGGGCCATCCGCCAGCGCGGACCGGCCGTCCAGGCCACCCTTGATCAGGCCGCCGCCACCGCCGAGGCCGATGAGGGCAACGAACACGATCATGAACCAGATGAACACCCTCCCGCCTCGTGTCAGCGGCTTCTGTCGCCTCGGCGCAGTCATGGCGCACAACCTGTCACGTGCTCGAAAAGCGGCCGTGATGATGATCCTCACCATTGGATGGAACAGCCCATGGGGCATGTGAGCCGTTGTTACGGTCGCCGTGATCGGCGGGGCCGCACCGGACTGGTCGCCGTCTCGGCCGTCCAGGACGGCGAGCTCGACTACACACTCGACGTGAAGGTGGACAGCCAGCCGATGGGCTGAGTGTCACCGGGCCGATCACCGGTCGCATGTGCCGGAGGTGAAGGGGTGACCGGGATGATGGTGCTTGTCGAGCTGGCGTACCTGGTGCTGACGACACTGTGGCTGGGGTCGATGGTCTACAGCCTGGTCGTAGTGCAACCCAGGATCGCCAGATTCTTCCGGGATGACGAGCGGCGCGAGGAGTTCCTGCTCTCCTTGGCCGACGGCAACCGGTGGCCAGTCGTCGCGCTCATCGTCGGGCTGGTGCTCAGCGGCGGTGTCGTCGCGCTCGCCGGCTCCGGGGCGGTGTCCACCGGCTACACCGTGGCCGTGGGGCTTGACCTGGTCGCGGCCGGGATCTTCGTCGACGTCTCGTGGCGACACTGGCCAGCTCGGGTTTTCGCGCTGCCCGAGGAGCTGCCCGGGTTCCGCCGTCGGCTGACTGTGCGTGCGACGACCATGACAGCCCTGGTCGGAGTGTCCTATGTGGTCGCGATGGCGGTGAGCCTGCGATGAGGATCGTGATCGCGGGTTCGAGTGGCCTGATCGGGACCGCGCTGCGCCGGTCGTACGCGGCCGACGGGCACACCGTGATCCGGTTGGTCCGCAGGGAACCCGCCGCCGGCGACGAACGGCGCTGGGACCCCGCTGCTTCGCCGGACCCCGGATTGCTGGCCGGCGCCGACATCGTGGTCAACCTCGCCGGCGCCGGGCTCGGTGAGCGCAGGTGGACGCCCGCGTACCAGGAGGTACTGCGGCGCAGCAGGATCGACACCGCGCACGCGCTCGCCGTGATGACCGCGCAGGCCGACCCGCCACCCCGGATCCTGCTGTCGGCATCGGGAATGCGCTACTACGGCGTGGACCGCGGTGACCTCGAGCTGACCGAGACCGCCGACTCCGCCCGGTCCGGGTTCCTGCCCGAAGTCACCCGGGAATGGGAACAGGCCACCGAACCGGCCACGATCCCGGTGTGCCACCTGCGCATGGGTCTCGTGCTGGCCCGCGACGGTGGGGTCCTTGCCCAGTTGCTGCCGTTGTTCCGCAAGGGACTCGGCGGCAGGCTGGGTTCCGGCCGCGAGTACTGGAGCTACGTCGGCCTCACCGACGCCGTGCGCGCCGTCCGGTTCCTCGCCGAGTCGCCCGGTGCGCGGGGCCCGTACAACATCACCACGCCGAACCCGGTTCGCAGCATCGAGTTCACCCGCACCCTGGCCAGGGTGGTCGGCCGGCCCGCCGTGCTGCGCGTACCCACCTGGGCCATGCGGCTGGCCCTGGGCAAGGTCGCCCCCGAGGTGCTCGGCAGCCTGCGCGTGCTTCCGACCCGTCTGACCGAGGCCGGGTTCCGCTTCACGCAGCCGGAACTGCAACAAGTACTGCGCCACGAACTCATGCGCTGAGCCACAGGCCGAGGGTGGCTTGTTGCTCGGGCTCACCAGGTGCGGTCGCTGTTGTAGACCGAGTCCACGAAGTTGTCGTCGTCGCTGTCGTCAGCGCGGTCTGTTCTGTGTGTCTGGGGTGTGGTTCTCGGGGTGGGGTTGGCCTGGGTGTCGCGCAGGGTGTCCAGCGCGGTGGCTACGCGGGGGTCCGTGCGGAACGTCTCCAGGTGGTCGGTCAGTGCTGCTTCCGCTTTGTTCTGGGCCGCCTGCTGGGTGGTCAGGATCAGGGTGGCCAGGGTGTCCGGGCTCAGTTTCAGCGCGTTCGCGGACAGGTGGAGCGCTGTTTGCCGCCTTGCCGTTGCTTCCGCTCGGACGGTGCCGTCCGGTGACTCCGCCGAGTGGGGCGCGGTGAGGGATGACTGGACGTCCGCCAGGCTCGAGTGGATGGCATCAGGCACCCGGTCAGGATAGAGCGGTCACGCTCGTTCTTTGTCGTTTCCCCTCGGTTCGGGTGGTCGTTCGAGTAGCCTCAGCGGCGATTTGAGTCGGTCGACGAGCTTGGCGTGGAGGGGCGATGCCCGACGCTTTTCAGGTGCAGCCTGGTTTGTTGCGCAGCGCGGCCGGGTCGGTCGAGGAGTGCTGCCAGCGGATCGAGTCGGGGCGGAAGTCGGGTGCGGCCGCCAGGGTGAGTTCCGGCATGGCCGGGTTCGCTGTCGCCGGTGCCTGCGAGTCCGCGGGTGAGGCGTCGGGTACGGCGTTCTCCGGGGTCGCCAGGTCGTGGCGGGCGTGGTCGGGTGCCGCGTCCGGTGGCGCCGCGGATTACGAGCAGGTCGACGCGGGCAGCAAGTCCGCGATCCTCGGCGCGGCCGCGGAGCTGGTGGTGTGACGATGGCGATCGGCAAGGCGCAGGCGCTGGAAGGCGACGTGGGTGCCCTTCGCGCCCAGGCCGAGGAGTTCCGCGTCAACGGCAAGCTGCTGCGGGACGGGAACGAGACCGCGGTCCGGGTGCTCGGCGACCTGCTGGGCACCTGGTTCGGCGACGCCGCCAACGCGGCGGACGAGTCCATGGGCCGGGCCGAGCAGCAGGTCCGCAAGCTCTCCGACGCCCACTCGGACGCCGCCGACGCCGCCGACGCGGGCGCGGCAGGCATCGAGGGCTACCAGTCACTCGCGCGTGCGGCCATCCTCCGCGCCGAGTCCGAAGACTTCACGGTGGCCGAAGACGGGTCGGTGACCGCCCCGTCGGCCTTGCTGTACGTCCGCGGCGACGCCGACCCCGAGCAGGTGGTCACGGCCCAGCACGCCCTGGACGAGAAGGCGCGCCAGTACGAGACGACGATCAAGCAGAACCTCGCCGGCATGGCGACCGAGGACGCGGAAGCCGCAGCGGCGATCAGCAGCGCGTTCGAGGGTCTGTCCGAAGAGGACATGAACCCGGAGGGCCCGCCGACCGACCACGGCACGGAAGACCGCTCCGGCGACCCGCTCTACCCCAACGGGGAGCCGAGCCTCGCCGACATCAGCCAGGGCAACTTCGGCGACTGCTGGTTGCTGGCGGCGCTCGGCTCGACCGCGCTCACCGACCCGCAGAAGATCAAGGACCTCATCACCGACAACGGTGACGGCACCTACACCGTGCACTTCCAGGACGGCGACGTCACGGTCAACGACGACGCGTTGCTGGACCAGGGCGACGACCAGGGCAAGTGGGTCGCGATCATCGAAACGGCGTACGCCGAGCACGAGGGCGGCACGTACGACGAGATCGAGGGCGGGGACGCCAACGAGGCGTACGAGGACCTCTTCGGCGCCAACACCGGCAGTTTCGATCCCGACTCCACCAGCGACCTGTTCTTCGGGGACAACAAGTCACCTGGCGACTCGTACGACGAGATGCGGGAGGCCCTCGACGACGGGCGGCCGGTCACCGCGAGCGTGAACGGGCGGATCGGCATCGACGGTGGACACGCGTTGATCGTCACCGACGTGTACGAACGCGACGGCAAGCAGTACGTCGAACTGATGAACCCGTGGGCCTCGAACAACGACGCGATCATCAACGGCGTCGAGGAGGCAGGCGGAGAGGCCTACAGCGACGGGAGGATCGTCATGAACATGGACGACTTCTCCGAGGAGTTCTACAAGGTTCGCTACGTAGAGGACTGGGATTAGTGAAGCGGGCAGGGACCGTGGTCGCCATCCTGTCGGCGATGGCGGCCGGTGCCTGCTCAGCAGACCAGAAGGAGCAACCGATGCGGACCGAAACCACGACCGCCGAACGGCAGGCCGGCGGCGGCGACCAGGCGACCGACCCGGCCGAGCCGATCACGGAGCTGGTCGCGGACGCCGATCTGATCGTGACGGGCACGGTCGTCGAGGTCGCACCGGCCTCGGGCGCTACCGGCGCGCCAACCTTCGACCGGCAGACCGCGACGATCGAGGTCGAGTCCAGCCTGAAGGGCGCCGTCGCGCCGGGAAAGCTGGCGATCACGAAGCCGGAGTCGTCCTACTTCCTCGCCGAGGCCTCGGCCGCGTCGAGCGACCGCAAGGCCCGCTCCGGTGGCATCTTCGTTCTGCGGAACACCGGTGACACGCCCACGCTCCTCGGCCACGTCGGCGTCCACGACCACGAGTTCGCGGCGCAGTGGTTCGCCCGTGTGCTCGCCGGCCTGCCCGCCAAACTCCCGCCGCCCACCGGCAACCAGCTGGCGGAGTGGGTCACCAGGGCGGACGTGATCGTGTTCGCCGCCGCGACCGGTGCCGCGGGCCGCGTCGAGACGCACACGCCGCGGCTCGACTGGGCCGAGACCGGGACGCTGGAGCCGATCGAGGTGCTCAAGGGGGAGCTGGCCGGCCCCATCGAGGTGGCCAGGGGACCGCAGCCGACGCTTCCCGGCGGCACGTGGGCGTTCCCGGTCCAGAAGGAACGGACCGGGGTGTTCTTCCTCGACACGTCGAGCCAGCCGCCGACGGTCATCAACACGGCCGCGCCCTGGGAGGTCGCCACCACCCAGGTCCGGCAGCTGCTACGACGTTGACCGGGAGCGGAACCGGGTTCCGGTCGCTGGTCCTGCCTATGCCGGCTCGTCGCGCACCATGAACGTGGTGACCAGGCGGGCGATCTGCCGGGTCAGTTCCTCCGGGTCGTCCGTGTGGTGGGCGAGGTGGCCGTCCAGCCACAGTGACGCCAGCCCGTGGACCAGGCTCCACAGCGTCAGCGCCAGCACGTCCTTGTCCACCGGCTTCATCACGCCAGCGGCCACGCACGCCTCGACCGTGTCGTCCAGGACCGTGAACGCCTCCTCGCCTGCCTCCTCGCCCTGCGGGCTCTTGTGCGACTTCTTCAGCTCCGGGCGGAACATGAGCTGGAAGTAGGCCGGGTTGCGCTGGGCGAAGAGCACGTACGCCTCGATCATCGCGGGCAGCGCAGCGGCCGGGCCGGGCGCACCGGCCTTCGCGTCGCAGAGTTCCGCGGCCAGGCGGCGGAAACCCTCGTCCGACAGCGCGGTCAGCAGCGCCGCGCGGTCGGGGAAGTGGTGGTATGGCGCACCCGGGCTGACCCCCGCCGCACGGGCCACCTGCCGCAGGCTCACCGCGCCGATGCCCTCGGACTCGATCAGCTCGAGGGTCGCCGCCAGCAGCGCCTCCCGCAGCGCGCCGTGGTGGTAGTTCGTCCTGGTCACGTGACGAGCGTAGGTTGCCGGATCCGCACACCTCATGTATACAGTGCTCAGATTATCTGAACGGCGCATAGATGAGGGGTTCGTCGTGGCGGAGCGGGTGTTGGTGACGGGTGCGTCCGGGTACATCGCGCGGCAGGTGATCGCGGACCTGCGAGCGCACGGGTACGCGGTGCGGGGGACCGCGCGGCGGCCGGTCGACGGGCTGGACGACGTGGTGACGGCCGACCTGGCGGCCGACGCGGGCTGGGCGGAGGCGGTGGCGGGGTGCGACCACGTGCTGCACGTGGCGTCGCCGTTCCCGGTCGGGAGGCCCAACTCGGACGACGAGCTGGTGCGGCCCGCGGTCGACGGGACGTTGCGGGTGCTGCGGGCGGCGGTGGCCGCGGGGGTGAAGCGGGTGGTGCTGACGTCGTCGACCTCCGCGATCGCGAGTGGCCACCGCGACGGCCGGGTCCGGACCGAGGCCGACTGGTCCGATGTGGACCGCAGCCCGGCGTACGCGAAGAGCAAGACCCTCGCCGAGCGGGCGGCGTGGGACTTCGCGCGGGAGTCGGGGCTGGAGCTGGTGGCGCTGAACCCCGGGCTGGTGCTGGGGCCGCTGACGGGGCCGGGCGTGAACACGTCGGTGGACGTGGTGCGCAGGCTGCTGGTCCGCGACGTGCCGGGGTCGCCGAAGATCGGGTTCTCGCTGGTGGACGTGCGGGACGTGGCGGTGGCGCACCGGCTGGCGATGGAGTCGCCGATCGCGCCGGGCAACCGGTACATCCTGGCGGGCGACCACCTGGGGATGCGGGAGATCGCGGCGGTGCTGGCGGAGGAGTTCAACCCGCGCGGCTACCGCGTGCCGACCGGCTCGATGCCGACGTGGCTGCTGCGGCTCGTCGCGCTGTTCGACCCGTCGGTCCGGCAGGCGCTGGACTTCGTGGGACGTCCGGAGCTGGTCACCGCGGAGAAGGCACGCAGTGAGCTGGCATGGACCATGCGCCCGGCCCGCGACACCATCATCGACACGGCGAACAGCCTCATCGACATGGGCGTGGTGGCGATCCGGTCGAAGAAGGAAGTGGCGGTCTAGTTCTCCGGATCAGTCGATCAGGTCCGCCGCGTCCATGGCCACGCCCGCCAGTTCCACGGGGAGCGCGACCACGACGCCGTCGCCGTCCGGGATGCCGCGTTCCCGGATGGCCAGGCCGATCAGCGCGAGGGTGCCCGCGAGGTGGCGGGTGCGGCGGTCGGCGAGGGGTTCCGGGTCCACCAGCGGCACGGTGTCGTCGCGTTCCCACGCGGCCACCGCGCGCTGGGCCAGCTCCGCCGGGAGGCGGACCTGCACCGGCGGCAGGGCCGCCGCGCGCAGGAACACGCCCAGCTCGGCGAGGGTCGCCGCCTCCGTCGTACGTGTGTTCATGACATCAGGATCGCGGTGGTGGCAGGTCCTCGCATCCGGGAACGTCCCGGATGAGACCCCGGAAGTTCTCGCACGCCATCAGGTCGTCATGCTGACACGTCAGCCCGCCCTCGATCATGGCGAGCGCCGCCTGTGCGCGGGCGATCCGCTCCCGCAGTACGGCGCAGTGGTGGGCCGTGACCTCGTGCCTGACCGCCGCGGTGCCCGCGGACAGCATCGAGCGGATGTCCGCCAGCCCGAAGCCCGCTTCCTTCGCCAGCAGGATCGACGCGACCCGGTACAGGTCCGCGTCCGTGTACCGGCGGCGGTCGCCGTTCCGCGCGGGTGAGAGGAGGCCCTCCGACTCCCAGTGCCGCAGCACGTGCGTCGGCAGCCCGAAGCGGGACGCGACCTCACCGATTGACTTCATGTCGACATTAAGTCGCAGCATGGGGGGCATGTCCACACTCCTGAACCTCCTCGACGCGTTCGACGAGCTGCCGCAAGCCACTGACCTGCGCACACGTTCCTACCGCGACCTCGGTGACACCGTCGTCGACGTCGGCTGCGGCGGCGGTCGCGCGGTCGGGGAGCTGGCCGCGCTCGGGAAGAAGGCGATCGGCGTCGACCTCGACCCGGAGATGATCGAGGTCGCGGCGACACGGTGGCCCGCGGGTGAGTTCCACGTCGGCGACGCCACCGCGCTGCCCCTCGACGACGCGTCCGTCACCGGCTACCGCGCCGACAAGGTCCTCCACGTCCTCGCCGACCCCACTCCGGCGCTCACCGAGGCCTGGCGTGTGCTGCGGCCGGGCGGCCGGGCCGTGCTCACCGGCCAGGACTGGGACGCGATCGTCATCGACTCGGCCGACCCCGCCCAGACCCGTGCGCTCGTCCACGCCCGAGCCGATGGCCTCCCGAATCCGCGCGTCGCCCGGCAGTACCGGAACCTCCTGCTGGACCACGGGTTCACCGGCGTCACCGTGGCGGCGCACCTGGTGGTGTTCACCGGCGAACCGGCGCTTCCGGTGCTGGCGAGCATGGCCGAGGGGCCGTGGCTCGACGAGCAGGCCGCCCGTGCCGCCCGCGACCGGGTGTTCGTCGCCGTCCCCGTGTTCCTAGCCGCTGGGACTCGTGGTGGTTGAGTGCCGGTCGAGGCACGTTGCCGGGGAGATTTTCCTTGCCCACCATGGGATCAGGCGGTAACCCCGCGTACAGCCGCTGGCCGGCAGCGGCGCACACCTGCCACGCTGCCGGCCAGCCACCAGTGACGGACGACGCCTTGCGCCCGGCCCCGCCCATCGGCGAAGCTCCGGGGTGGCCATGCGCACGCTGATCATCGACAACTACGACTCGTTCACGTACAACCTGTGTCACCAGGTTGCGGCGGTGACGGGCGTGGCTCCGACCGTGGTGCGCAACGACGAGCACGTCGACCTCGCCACCTTCACCCACGTGATCGTCTCGCCCGGCCCCGGCCGCCCGGAAAGGCCCGCCGACTTCGGCATCTGCGGCGAGGTCATCCGCACCACGCACCTCCCGCTGCTCGGCGTGTGCCTCGGCCACCAGGGCATCTGCCACGTCCACGGCGGTCAGATCGGGCCCGCCCCGCGCGTCCGGCACGGCGAGACGTCGGCCATCCACCACGACGGCACGGGCCTGTTCGCCGGTGTGCCGACGCCGTTCACCGCGGTCCGCTACCACTCGCTGGTCGCCACGCGCCTGCCCGACGTGCTCGAACCGGTCGCCACCAGCGACGACGGTGTGCTCATGGCGGTGCGGCACCGCGAGCGGCCGCAGTGGGGCGTGCAGTTCCACCCCGAGTCGATCCGCACCGAGCACGGACACCGGCTGATCGCGAACTTCCTGCGGCAACCGGGGAGACGGCCCGCTGTCACGGTCCGCACGCGACGTCCGGCGCCGCCGGTGCGGCACCGGCGGGTCGCCACCGCGGCGAGCGCGGAGACGGTGTTCGACACCCTGTACGCCCGCGCCGACTACGCGTTCTGGCTGGACAGTGCGGACGGCGGTGCCGAGGGCGGCCGGTTCTCGATGCTCGGTGACGCGAGCGGCCCCATGGCGAAGGTGGCGACGGCGGACGTCACCACCGGCACGGTCACGGTCCGGCGCGCGGACCACCAGGACGAGGTCGTCGAGAGCGGCTTCCTGGACTGGCTGGCGGCCGACCTGGCGCGGCAGCCGGTCAGCCCGCCCTCGGTGCCGTTCGACTTCGCGCTGGGCTGGGTGGGCTACCTGGGCTACGAGCTGAAAGCCGAGTGTGGCGCGGCGGCGGCACACCGCTCCCCGCACCCGGACGCGGCCATGATCTTCGCCGACCGCGCGATCGTGTTCGACCACCGGCACGGCGACGTCCACCTGCTGACCCTGAACGACGACGAGTGGCTGGAAGAAACCGACAAGCTGCTGGCCGCGCTGACCACGGAGCCCGGTACGCAAACCCCCACCCTGTCCCGGGGGCGTCCCGCCTTGCCAGTCTACCAGGAGGGGGGCGTGGACGCCAGGGGCGGTGGGGCAACTGTGGACAACTCACCCGGCTGTGGACAACTCGAGCTGGGTCCCCTGCGGGCACGCCACCACCGCGCCCACTACCTCGACCTCATCGCCGCCTGTCAGCGGGAGATCGTCGCGGGGGAGACCTACGAGGTCTGCCTCACCAACCAGCTCACCGCCGACGGCAAGCTCGACCCCTGGCCCGCCTACCGCCGCCTGCGCCGTGCCAACCCCGAGCCGTTCGCCGCGTTGCTGCGGTTCGGGGAACTCTCGATCCTCTCCGTGTCGCCGGAGCGCTTCCTGAAGATCACCCCCGACGGCGTCGCCGTGTCCGAGCCGATCAAGGGCACCCGGCCGCGCGGCACCACCCCGGAGCAGGACACGGCCCTGCGGCTGGACCTGGGCGCCGCCGCCAAGGACCGCGCCGAGAACCTGATGATCGTCGACCTCGTGCGCAACGACCTCGGCAGCGTCGCCGCCCTCGACGGCGTCAGCGTCGAGCGGCTCTTCACCGTCGAGACCCACCCGACCGTGCACCAGCTGGTCAGCACGGTCCGCGCCACGCTCGCCCCCGGCCGAGGTGCCGTCGACGCGGTCCGTGCCGCGTTCCCCGGCGGCTCCATGACGGGCGCGCCGAAGCTGCGCACCATGGAGCTGATCGACCGGCTCGAGGCCGGCCCGCGGGGTGTGTACTCCGGCGCCCTCGGCTACTTCTCGCTGTCCGGCGCCGCCGACCTCGGCATGGTCATCCGGACGGTCGTGGCCGCCGCCGACCACGTGTCCTACGGTGTCGGCGGCGCGATCATCGCGTTGTCCACACCGGACGACGAGGTCACCGAGACCGTCGTGAAGGCCGCGCCGCTGCTGCGCCTGCTCGACCAGGACTTCCCAGGGGAAGGGGAACGATGACGATCCTCGACGGGCTCGACCACCCGGTCGTGCAAGCCCCGATGGCGGGTGGCGGTTCCACACCCGAACTGGTGGCAGCCGTGTCGAACGCCGGTGGCCTGGGCTTTCTCGCCGCCGGCTACCTGACCGCCGACGCCGTCCGTGACCAGATCACCCGGACGCGTGAACTGACAGACCAGCCGTTCGGGCTCAACGTGTTCGTGCCCGAACGTTCCGCTGTGGACGAGGCGGCGGTGACCGCCTACGCGGCCGAGCTGGCGGCCGAGGCCGACCGGTACGGCGTCGCGCTGGGCGACCCGTCCGGCGGCGACGATGACTGGGACGCCAAGCTCGCGCTGCTGTCCGAAGCCCACGTGCCGGTCGTCAGCTTCACGTTCGGCTGCCCGGCCGCCGAGGTCGTCGCCGAGGTGAAGAGGCACGGCTCCGAGGTGTTCGTGACCGTCACGTCCGTCGACGAGGCCCGCGAGGCCGTCGCCGCGGGGGCCGACGGGCTGGTCGTGCAGGGCCAGGAGGCCGGTGCCCACCGCGGCACCTTCGTGAACGAGGGCATCGACCACACCGGCCTGATCCCGGTGCTGCGCAAGGTGTCCTCGGTGACCGACGTGCCGCTGGTGGCGACCGGCGGGCTCGCGACCGGCGCCGACGTCGCGGCCGTGCTGGTCGCCGGTGCGAGCGCCGCGCAGCTGGGCACGATGTTCCTGCCCTGCCCGGAGAGCGGGGCGAACCCGCTCCACCTCGCGGCGCTCGCGGCCGGTGACACGGCCACCGAGGTCACCCGCGCGTTCACCGGCCGGCCCGCGCGGGGGCTGGTGAACCGCTTCCTGTCCGAGCACTCGGCAGCGGCGCCACCGGCGTACCCGCACGTCCACCAGCTGACCAGAGACCTGCGGAAAGCGGGCGACCCGCAGTCCATGTCCCTGTGGGCAGGGCAGTCGTACGAGTTCGCCCGGCCACTGCCCGCCGCGGACCTGGTGCGGGAGCTGGGTGCCGGCGCACGGAAGGCACTGGCCGACGCGGCGCGGCGGTGGGCTTAGCCAGGTAGGCGCGCAGCACGGCGGCGCCGATCCTCGGCAAGTCACCGGTACCGCGATACGCCAGGTACAGCGGCTCGCGGCGCGGCTGGAACTTCGCCTTGAACGCGTGCAGCGAGCCGAAGCCGTACAGGGGCTCCATGAGCTTGCCCGTGGCGTCGAGCGCGCGCTTCACGACGGTGGCCTTGTGGTCACCGGTGCGGACCAGCGGCGCACCCGACAGCGACACCAGCCGCGCGCCCTCCGACTGGAACGTCATGCAGGCCTCGGCGATCAGGAACTCGATCACCGGCCGGAAGCCGTCGGCCTTGCGGCGCATCATGTCGAGGGTCCAGCCGCGCGGCTCGCCAGTGCCGCCGTCATCGGCATCGTCCATGATCGGCAGCCAGGACGTGACGCCGTGGACCGTGCCGTCGGCGTCGACCGCGATGCCGACGCGGACGCGCGGGTCCATGGCCTCGGTGACCCCGCCGAGCGTGAACCCCAGCTCGGGGGTGCGCTTGCCGCGCAGCCAGCCCGCCGACACCTCACGCACCTGCCGGATGATCGCCGGGCTCTCGTCGGCGAGGGTGACCATGCGGAACGTGATGCCGTCCTTGCCCGCCCGGTTGCGGGCAGTGCGGATGTCCTGCCACTTCTTGCCGCGGAACTCGAGGCCCGGCAGGTCGACGATGGTGTCCTCGGCGACCTGGACGCGCTTGGCGCCGACCGCGTCTGCCGTCGCCGCGGTCACGGAGAACCACGCCGGGACCAGGCCTTCGCGCTCGCAGTGGGCGGCGAACGCCGTCGGAGCGGTGCGCTGCCAGTCGGTCGAGCCGACCGGGTCGCCGACCGCGATCGCGACCCCGGCGTGGCGGCGGTAGGCGACGTAGCCGTCCTCGCCGTACAGGTACTCCGTGCCCGGCCAGGTCGTCATCCACGACAGGGTGCCGCCGCCGTGGGTCTCGAGCAGGTCCACGGCCCGGTCGGACGCGGTCACCTTCTCGGTGCGGCGGACGAACAGCGGGCCGAGCGGCAGCGCGACCGCGACGGCGACGAGGTGCACGACGTCCGCGAGGTGGCCGATCAGCAACAGTGAACCGACGACGTAGGCGATGAGACCAAATCGTGTCCAAAGTCGCCACTTCGGGGTGAGGGTCGCGGTGGCGACCGCGGCGGCGGCCATCGCCCCGCCCGACGGGCCGACGTCCAATGCGGACACGAGCGCGCTGCCGGTGATGTCAATCAGCGCGATCGCACCGACAATCCCGGCGACGTGCCCGATCGCCCAGGTCAGAGCCGCGCGCGCGGTGCCGAGCCGGTGTTCCAGGAAGCCGGTGAACGCGGCGAAGCTCGCCAGTACCGCGACGTAGCAGAGCGGCGTGATCGAGAACGGCGCTCCGGTGAGGACGGACCACCAACGACCGTCCTGGAAGGCGGGCACACCGTAGGCAATCTGATCACCCAGCGGGTGGTCAGCCACAGCGGTGACAAATGTGCCGAAGAGAACGCCAAGGGTAACGATGACGACGAGTCCGACCGCTGTGAACGGGTGTCGGCGCAACAGCTGGGCTAGCACGGCTTCCTCCTTGTTCGGCACACGAACAAGCCTGGTCCCCACCTGGCCCGGGAACACTGGCGCCAACACCCGAAACCGGGGTAGGGCTATCCCCCCGGCTCGCGGCGGCTCGTCGAACCCGACCCACTCAGTACACATGGAAAGACAGACATGAGCCGTTACCTCCGGGCCACGCTGGCCCTCACCTCGGCGGTCGCCGGGGCTGTCCTGTTCGCCGCCCCAGCCCTCGGCCAGCCGAGTGGTGACCCGGTCTCCGGCGACGACCGCGCCACCGCGCACCCGGGCAACGTGGTCGCCGCGGACTGCGGCGCCCTGTACCCCGGCAGCCACGACGTCACCGGTGACCTGACGGCCACGGATGACGGCACCTACATCGACGTCACCGCGGTCGTGGGCGGCGTCGACGTCGTCGGCGTGATCGTCAAGGGCGGTCCGGCCTACAACCAGTACGACGTGGCGGACCTCGGCGACCTGCCGTGGCTCGACCTGCACTCGCCGATAAACGCCAGCGGCGGCCCCGCGGGCATCAGCCACTGGTTCGCCTGCGGCGTCGGTGAGAGCACCACGACCCCGACCACGACGACGACCACCGACAACACCACGACCACCGAGACCACCACGACGACGACGGACAGCTCGTCGCCTGCGACCACCACCACGACCGGCAACGGCTCGGAGTCCAGCAGCGCCGCGGTGACCACGACGACCTCCGTCGACGTCGCGCCCGCCGCGCAGGACGACGACCTCGCCTCGACCGGCTTCAACGGCGGCTGGCTGATGGCGCTCGCCGCGGGCCTGCTGATCGCGGGTGGCGCGGTGCTCCTCCTCCTGCGGGCACGCGCTCGTAGCTGACCCGAGTTGTCCACAACGGGACGCCCCCGCACCGGGGGCGTCCCGTTTTGTCGGTGCCTCGTGTCATCGTGGGGGCATGACAGAACTTCCGACGTGGCTGCGGCAGGGGGTCGACGCGATCTCCGCCTGGCAGGGCTCGTTCGCGCCGTACGAGGCGCACCCGAGCCAGCACGTCGACCCAGACGCCTTCTCGGCCGGCTTCGAGGAGCTGGTCGATCGGCTGGGCGCGGCCAACTACCCGTACTTCCACCCGGACTACGCCGGGCAGATGCTCAAGCCGCCGCACCCGGTCGCGGTGGCCGGCTACCTGACGGCCATGTTGGTCAACCCCAACAACCACGCCGACGACGGCGGTGCGGCCACGTCCAGGATGGAACGTGAGGTGGTCGCCGAGCTGGCCGGGATGTTCGGGTTACCGCAGCACCTCGGGCACCTCACCGGTGGCGGCACGGTCGCGAACCTGGAGGCCCTGTTCGTCGCGCGGGAGTCCCACCCCGGGCGCGGGATCGCCTACAGCGCGGACGCGCACTACACGCACTCCCGCATGTGCCACCTGCTCGGGCTCGAGGGGCATGAGGTGCCGGTCGACGCGGCGGGGCGGATGTCCATGCCCGCGCTCGCGGAGCTGTTGGAGACCGGTGCGGTGGGCACCGTCGTCCTCACCGCGGGCACCACCGGGCTGGGTGCCGTCGACCCGATCGACGAGGCGCTGGCGCTGCGGGAGCGCTACGGGGTCCGGTTACACGTGGACGCCGCGTACGGCGGGTTCTACACGCTGCTGCCGGACCTCGCGGACGCGGCGGCGTTCCGCGCGATCGCGCGGTGCGACTCGGTGGTCATCGACCCGCACAAGCACGGCCTGCAGCCCTACGGGTGCGGCGCGGTGCTGTTCGCCGACCCGTCGGTGGCGCGGTTCTACCACCACGACTCGCCGTACACGTACTTCACCGAGTCCGACCTGCACCTCGGCGAGATCAGCCTGGAGTGCTCGCGGCCCGGCGCGGCGGCGGCCGCGTTGTGGCTGACGCTGCGGGTGCTGGGCATGGAGGGGCTGCGCGGCGTCCTCGCGGCGAACCGGCGTGCCACCGAGCAGTGGGCGTCCTTACTGGACTCCTCGGACGAGCTGACGCTCTACCAGGAGCCCGCACTGGACATCGTCACCTACTTCCCGGCGCGGGACGCGCTGTCCGGGGTGGACGCGGCGACCGCGCGGGTGCTGACCGACGGCATGAACGCGACGCGAGACCCGGTGTTCCTGAGTGTGCTGCGGATGTCGGCCGACGCGTTCGCCGCCCGCGGGCACGCCGTGACGCCCGACGCCGACAGCGCGCGGGTGCTGAGGAGCGTGCTGATGAAGCCCGAGTCCGAGCAGCGGGTGCCGCGATTACACGGGCTGGTCACGGAGCTGGCGCGGCGCGGTTAGGGTCGGGTGGTGCTCGCCGACGTGATCCCGTACCTGGCCTGCCCGCACTGTTCCGCCGGGCTGGACATGGCCGGTGGGTCAGTGCGCTGCGCGTCCGGCCACACGTTCGACGTGGCGCGGCAGGGGTACGTGACCCTGTTGCCCGGCAAGGCGTCCGTGACGGGCGACAGCGCGGAGATGGTGGCCGCGCGGCAGGAGTTCCTGTCCGCCGGGCACTACGCGCCGATCGTCGAGGCCGTGGTCGCCGCGTGCGCGGGGGAGGGCTGCGTGCTCGACCTGGGCGCGGGCACCGGCCACTACCTGGCGGCGGTGCTCGACGCGGCGCCGGACCGGGTGGGCATCGCGCTCGAGATCGCCAAACCGGCGCTGCGGCGGGCGGCCCGTGCGCACGCTCGCGCCGGCGCGGTCGGCGCGGACACGTGGCGGCGGCTGCCGGTGCGGGACGGTGCGGTGTCGGTGGCGCTCAACGTGTTCGCGCCACGCAACGCGGCCGAGATCGCGCGGGTGCTGGCGCCGGACGGGCGGCTCGTGGTGGTGGCGCCGACCTCCGCGCACCTCGGTGAGCTGGTGTCCGCGTTGGACCTGCTGACCGTGGCCGAGGACAAGGCGTCCCGGGTGACGGCGTCGCTGCCGGGGTTCGTGGTGTCCGCGCAGGACACGTGTGAGTTCGGGATGTCGTTGGGGCACAAGGAGGTGCTGGCACTCGTCGGGATGGGGCCGAGCGCGTGGCACGTGGCCGCGGCGGCGCTGCGGGAGAAGGTGGCGACGTTGTCGTCGCCGGTGCGGGTGACCGCGTCGGTGACGGTGACGACCTACGTGAAAGGGGAGTGATGGTCCGGTACGCGATCGTGGGGGCGGGACAGCGGGGCGCCGGGTACGCGGAACTGATCGGCGAGCTGCCCGGCGCGCAGGTGGTCGCAGTGGCCGAGCCGCGTGCGCACCAGCGCGAACGGCTGGCACGCCGGCACGGGGTGACGCACGTGTTCTCCTCGTGGGAGGAGCTGGCCGCGGCACCGAGGCTGGCCGACGCGGCCGTGGTGTCCACGCAGGACGCCGAGCACATCGGCCCGGCGGTCGCGTTGGCGCGCAAGGGCTACCACCTGCTGGTGGAGAAGCCGCTCGCGCCGACCCCGGAGGAGTGCGCCGCGCTGGTCGGCGCGGTCACCGAGGCGGGCGTGTTGTTCGCGGTGTGCCACGTGATGCGGTACCGGCCGTACACACGGCTGGTGAAGCAGCTGGTCGACGACGGCCGGATCGGTGAGGTCGTCAGCGTGCAGCACCTCGAACCGGTGGGGCACTGGCATTACGCGCACTCGTACGTGCGGGGGAACTGGCGCCG
Source organism: Actinophytocola algeriensis (assembly GCF_014203735.1). Classification (GTDB taxonomy): domain Bacteria; phylum Actinomycetota; class Actinomycetes; order Mycobacteriales; family Pseudonocardiaceae; genus Actinophytocola; species Actinophytocola algeriensis. Next base: position 104,289 of record NZ_JACHJQ010000009.1, read on the forward strand.
CACGGACGAGGCGTCGTTCATGCTGCTGGCGAAGTCGGGGCACGACATCGACTGGCTGCGGCACATCGTGGGCAGGCCGATCGAGCGGGTGTCGAGCTTCGGGTCGCTGCGCCACTTCACGGCGGAGAACGCCCCGGCGGGCTCGGCGGACCGGTGCCTGGACTGCGGCGTGGAGCCGGTGTGCCCGTACTCGGCGCCTCGCCTGTACCTGGGCATGGTCCGCGGGGGTCGCACGGGCTGGCCGGTGAGCGTGCTGGCGGACGAGGTGACGGAGGCATCGGTGACCAGGGCGTTGCGGGAGGGCCCGTACGGCCGGTGCGTGTACCGCTGCGACAACGACGTGGTCGACCACCAGGTGGTGGCGATGGAGTTCGCGGGCGGCACGACGGCGACGTTCACGATGACCGCGTTCACCCCGCACACGGACCGCCGCACCCAGATCTTCGGCACCCGAGGCTTCCTCGACGGTGACGGCATCCGCGTGCGGTTACACGACTTCGTCACCGAGACGACCGAGGTCCTGACGGTCCCGAACGAGGGCGTGGACACCGACGCGGGCCACGCGGGCGGCGACGCGGGCCTGGTCGCCGCGTTCACCACCGCGGTGGCAACCGGTGACGCGACTCACATCCTGTCCGGCCCGGCGGAGTCGCTGGAGTCCCACCTCGCGGTGTTCGCGGCGGAACGGGCCCGGCTGACGGGGACGGTGGAACGGGTGCACGGCTAGCGAATCCGCGTCCTGTGCGCGTCGCGGACGCTCTGTCCTGATGCGACGGCTTCGGTGCCGGTCCGGAGAACGGTCCTGTCCCGATGTGGAATGTTCCACTCCTCGCGCCCACACCGGTGTTCTATCTTGGGCCGCGACTCACACTCGAGAGGACCTGCCATGGCCGTGCGTTACAACCCCGCCATCCCGATCGTGTTCATCGTGCTCGGGGTTGTCAACTTCGTGCTCGCGTTCTGGTTGCTGCAGACCGGCGGGTCGGCCGGGTTCTCGATCGTGCTGGGGCCGTTGCTCGCGTTGCTCGGGGTGCTGCAGCTCTCCCGCACCTACTTCGAGTTCGACCCGCGGTCGGGGACGATCATCACCAAGGCGTTGCTCGGGCCCATGACGCGGACCTTCGGTGGCGCGGCGGGCGGCTCGCTGCACGTCGACGGGAACCGCATCTTCTGGACCAAGACCGACGGGCGGGTGAAGAAGGTGCCCGTCACCCGGGTGATGGCCCGAAGTGACCAGTGGCGTGCGGTCCTCGCCCAGATGGGGAACCGCACGCCACTGCGCTGATCACCAGTCGATCTTCGGGGACCGGTAGAAGTCGACGCCCATGGCCTCCCAGCGCGGGGCCTCCGCGGCCAGGCGGGTGCGCATCGACTGCCAGTCGTGGCTGGACCACGGGGACCAGCCCAGTTCGGCGATCGCCGGGAGCCGCGGGAACGCCATGAACTCGATGTGGTCGCTGTTCTCCAGGGTCTCGGACCACAGCGGGGCTTCCACACCCAGCACCGACGACTCCTGGACACCCTCGACGAACGTGCCCGGGTTCCAGTCGTACGCGTCGTCCACCTCGGTGTAGCCCGCCCACGACAGGCCCAGCGGGGTGTTCTCGTCGTACTTCTGGTCGATGTAGGCCTTGCTGGCCGGGGACATCAGGATCTTGTGGCCACGGGCGGCCCCCTCGGACACCAGGTCGTTCGTGGTGGTGGTGCCCCAGTACTGGGCGACGGCCGACGTCGGCGGGGTGGCCTTCAGGTACTCGTGCCAGCCGAGCAGCTGCTTGCCGGTCGCCTCGACCATCGGGAACACGCGGTCGAAGAACTTGATGAAGTCCGGGTCCGTCGTCGAGTGGGCCTCGTCGCCGCCCAGGTGCAGGTACGGGCCGGGGGTCAGCTCCGCCAGCTCGGTGATCACGTCCTGCACGAACTGGTACGTGATCTCCTTGTCGATGCACAGCGAGCTGAAGCCGACCTCGATACCGGTGTACAGCGGCGGCGCCACGCCCTCGCAGTTGAGCTCCGCGTAGGAGGCGAGGGCCGCGTTCGTGTGTCCCGGCATGTCGATCTCCGGGACGATCGTGATGTTGCGGGCCGCCGCGTACGACACCAGGTCGCGGTACTGCGCCTTCGTGTAGAAGCCGCCGGGACCGCCGCCGACCTCGGTCGAACCGCCGTGGGTCGTGAGGTTGGGCCAGCTCTCGATCTCGATCCGCCAGCCCTGGTCGTCCGCGAGGTGCAGGTGCAGGTGGTTGATCTTGTACAGCGTGATCTGGTCGATGTAGCGCTTCACCTCGTCCGGCGTGAAGAAGTGCCGGGACACGTCGAGCATCGCGCCGCGGTACGCGAACCGCGGGTAGTCGACGATCCGGCCTGCGGGCACCACCCACGGGCCGCGCTGCTTGGAGCGCGACTCGACGGCACCCGGCAGCAGCTGGCGCAGCGTCTGCACACCCGTGAAGAGACCGGCCGGGGTCCGCGCCTTCAGCGACACACCCTTCCGGTCGACCGTGAGCTCGTGACCCTCGGTGCCCAGCCGGGCGGGGACGTACCCCAGTGACAGGTCGATGCCTCCGCCGTGGCGACGGTCCGTCACCACCGGCAGCCGGTACCCGGTCGACGGCCGCAGCACGCCGGCCAGGAAGTTCCCCACGCCCTTCGCGGCGCGGTCGACGGAGATCGCCGTACCTGGGGTGATCGTGAAACCGCCGCCGTGGCGGTCAGGTGTGACCGACACGGGTGCCGGTATCACCTGGGTCATACGGGACTCCTTCGGAACGTTCGCGGTGGCGGGCGCGGAGAGGCCGAGGACGGCCACCGCGCCCACAGCCACGACGGTCAGTACACGGGACGCAGGGAACCTGGACACAAGATCCTCCCGAAAGGTTCGGACCTCCAGGTATAAGTGGTCCAGACCACCAGGTCAACCCTTGAGGGCCCCCGCCGTCGCCCCGGACACCAGCTTGCGCTGCACGATCAGGAAGAAGATCAGGGCGGGCAGCGAGTACATCACCGAGGCCGCCATGATGCCGCCCCAGTCCGTGCCGAACACCGTCCTGAAGGTCGACAGCCACACCGGCAGCGTCTGCTTGTCCTTGTCGCGCATGAACACCAGCGCGTACAGGAACTCGTTCCACGCCGTGATGAACGCGAACACCGACGTCGCCACGATGCCCGGCCCGAGCAGCGGCAGCACGACCCGGCGGAACGCGCCGAACCGGCCGCAGCCGTCGACCATCGCGGCCTCCTCCAGCTCGTACGGGATGCCCTGCACGAACCCGCGCAGCGTCCACACGGTGAACGGCAGCGTGATCGCGAAGTACACGAGCAGCAGCGACGGCAGCTTGTTGAGCAGCCCGGCGTCCTGCATGAGCAGGAACATCGGGATGAACAGCGCCTCCATCGGCGCCATCTGCGCGATCAGCACCAGCAGCAGGAACCCCTTGCGGCCGCGGAAGCGCAGCCGGGCCAGCGGGAACGCCGCCAGCACGCCGGCGACGAGCGACAGCAGCACGGCCCCGACCGTCACGATGAGGCTGTTCGTCAGGTGCGTCAGGAAGCCCGGCTTGGCCCACGCGCTCACGAAGTTGTCGAACGTGACCGACAGCGGGATCAGGTCGTAGTCGGGCGTCAGCATCGCGGTCGACGGCTTGAACGCGCTGGTCAGGAGCCAGTAGGTGGGGAAGGCGAAGACGAGCGCGACGAGCACGCCGGCCGTGTTCAGCGTGATCCGCTGCCCCCGGGTCTTGTTCACGAGACGTCACCCTCCCGGGTGCGCAGCAAGAGCTGCAGGTAGCGCGCGGTGAGCACGACGAGCACGAGGATCATCAGCACGGCGACCGCCGACGCGACGCCGAAGTGCCGTCCCGCGATGCCACGCAGGTACAGCAGGACGGGCAGCGTGGTGCTCTCGCCGTCCGGGCCGCCGCCGCGGATCGCCCACACCTGCGCGAACACCTTGAAGTCCCAGATCACCGACAGGAACGTGGCGAGCGTGACCAGTGGCCGGATCGTCGGCCAGGACACGGTCGAGAACGTCTGCCACGCGGACGCGCCGTCCATGGCGGCCGCCTCGTACAGCTCCTTCGGCGCCTGCAGCAGGCCCGCGTAGATCGTGAAGCAGACGAACGGCACGGCCTGCCACAGGATCAGCATGCCGATCACGGTGAGCGTGCTCGTGCCGGAGGAGAACCACGAGTAGCCCTGGAAGGAGTCGAAACCCAGCTTGACCAGGGTCTTGTTGAGGATGCCGTACTGCTGGTCGAAGATCCACTGGAACACGGTGGTGGTCGCGAGGATCGGCGTCGCCCACGCGAGCACGAGCGTGACCTGCACGAACACCTTGACCGGCCCGGTCAGGTGCCGCATGAGCACCGCGATCAGCAGACCCGCCACGACCGTGCCCGCCACGACCGCGGCCGTGAACAGGACCGTCCGCAGCGTGATCGTCCAGAACTCCGGGTCGGACAGCACCTCCGTGTAGTTGGTGACACCGACCCAGACCACTTCGCCGCGCACCAGCTCACCGAGGTCGAGCTTGCGGAAGCTGATGCCGATGACCTGGAGTGCGGGCCAGGCGAGCAGCACCAGCATCACGAGCACAGCCGGTGCGAGGAGCAGGTAGGGGATCGTCTTCTCACCGAGACCGGCGCGCTTGCGCCCCGACGCGCGCGCCGGTGCCGGCGGGGAGGTCCCCGCCGGCACCGTGTCAGTGCGGATGGTGTTGTGAATGGTTGCCATCAGCCGGTGAAGGCGGCGTCCAGCGCGGTGTCCGCGTCCGTGGTCGCGGTGTCGATGTCCTTCACGCCGGTGAGGTAGGCCGTGAGCATGTCCTTCAGCGGGTTCTGGCCCGCCTCGATGGTCGCCCACGTCGGGGTCGCCGGGACGGAACGGCCGTTCTTCGACGCGGCGGCCATCGCCTTGCTGACCGGGTTCGCGTCCAGCGCGGACAGGTCGGTCGACGCGCCCGGCACCATGCCCGCCTCGGCGAACTGCGTCTGGTACTTGTCGGACAGCAGCAGGCGCAGGTAGTCCTTCGCGAGGTCGGTGTTCTTGCTGTTCACCGGGATCGCGAGGTTGGAGCCGCCCTGGAACACGGGCGCGGTCTCGCCCGCGTTCTTCGACGGGATCGGGAAGGCGGAGCTGTTCTTCTCGATGTCCGGGTTGTCCTTCGCGGCGGTGCCCAGCTCCCACGGCAGCGCGATCATCATCGCGACCTTGCCCTGGCCGTAGATGCCCGCCTGCTCGGGGTTCTGCTCGTCGTTGTCCTTGGGCGCGGTCGTGCCCGACGCCTCGACCAGCTCCTTGTAGAACTCGAGACCGGCCTTGGCCTCGGGGCTGCTCATGGTCGCCTTGAACTCGGTGCCGTTCGCCTCCGCGATGTCGCCGCCCTCGTCGTAGATGAAGGACAGCAGCGTGTACCAGTTCTGGCCGGGCAGGTAGAGCGCCTGGAACTGCGGGTCACTGCCGAACTTGGCGCGCAGCTTGGTGATCGCGTCGAGCCACTCCTGCCGCGACGTCGGCGCCGCGGCGATCCCGGCCTGCTCGAACATGTCCGTGCGGTAGATGACCGACCGGTTGGCGGCGTAGAACGGCGTGGAGAACTGCTTGCCGTCCCACTCGCCGGAGGCCTTCAGCGACTGCAGCCACTGGCCGCCGTTCATGCTGTCGACGTCGGCGGTCAGGTCGGTCAGCACGTCGAGGGCCGCGAACGACGGCGCCTGGGTGTTGCCGAGCTCGATGATGTCCGGCGGGTTCTGGCTGGCCAGGGCGGTGGTCAGCTTGTCCTGGATGCCGTTCCACTCCTGGACCTCGTACTTGACGGTGACGCCCTCGTTCGCCCCCTCGAACTCCTTGTTCAGTGCGTCGGTGAGGGTCTCGGGAGCCGAGCCGTTCATCAGCCAGACCGTCAGTGTGCGCGGGCCGCCGCTGCTCTCTTCGCTGCCGCCGCCCCCCGAGCCGGCACAGCCGGCCGTGGCTAACGCGATGGCCGCGGCACCGGCCATCACCTTCGTCAAGCGCTTCACGATCTTGTCCTTCCATGCGCTGGCCGCGCGATCATTCCCAGTGGTTCAGACCTACTGGTATAGACCTAGTGGTTTAGACCAATGGGTGAACTTTGGGCGCACGGCGGCGCTGTGTCAAGACAATCCTGGAAGACGTTGCCGGTCTGTTTTGGTTACGAGGCAACGAGGTGCGCGATTGGTGCGAGAACTACTCACGTATCGGGCGCTGACGAGCGGCGGGGCCGCGTGTGGGAGGCGGCGGACGTAAGTCGCACACCTACCGGGCGGACGGTACGGAAATCGGACACGACTCGGACAGGAAGTCGGGCACGACCCGGGCAGCAAGTCGGGCCCGAATCGGGCGGGAAGTTGGGCCCGGCTCGGGCGGGAAGTCGGGCACGGTCCGGGCACGATGCGGGCAGGGCGAGTGGCCTCCGGCCCCCGGTTCCCAGCCTACGGGCGAGGGCCGACAGGGCCGCCGTGCGCGAGGCCGGGCTGTGGACAACCCACCCGGCTGTGGACAACTCGCCCCGAGGACGATCTCGCTGGTCAGGAGTGTCGGTGCCGTGCCGTAGCGTGGTTCGAGGGGGCCGGCGGCCACGGCCGGTACCCACCCCCGGCGAAGACCCGCCCGGTTCGCCTAGGGTTGGGTCGTGAGTACACATTTCAATGTCGTGGTTCTCGGGGCCGGACCCGGTGGGTACGTGGCCGCGGTGCGGGCGTCGCAGCTGGGACTCTCGACCGCCGTCATCGAGGAGAAGTACTGGGGCGGTGTCTGCCTGAACGTGGGCTGCATCCCGTCCAAGGCGCTCCTGCGCAACGCGGAGCTCGCGCACATCTTCACCACCGAACAGAAGACGTTCGGCATCGAGGTCGACGGCACCGTCCGATTCGACTTCGGGGTGGCGCACGCGCGCAGCCGCACCGTCGCCGACGGGCGGGTCAAGGGTGTGCACTACCTGATGAAGAAGAACGGCATCACGGAGTTCACCGGCCGTGGCACGTTCACCGGGCCGAACGCGATCGAGGTCAACGGCGAGACCGTGACCTTCGACAACTGCATCATCGCCGCGGGTGCGTCGGCCAAGCTGCTGCCCGGCACCTCGCTGTCCGAGCGGGTCGTGACGTACGAGGAGCAGATCCTCACCGACGAGCTGCCCGGCAGCATCATCATCGCCGGCGCGGGCGCGATCGGCGTCGAGTTCGCGTACGTGCTCGCCAACTACGGCGTCGACGTGACGATCGTCGAGTTCCTCGACCGGATGGTGCCGCTCGAGGACGCCGAGGTGTCCAAGGAGCTGGCGCGCCAGTACCGCAAGCTCGGCGTCACCGTGCTGACCGGCACGAAGGTCGAGTCGATCGACGACTCCGGTGACCAGGTCACCGTCGAGGTCTCGACCAAGGGCGAGAAGAAGACGCTCAAGGCCGACAAGGTCATGCAGGCCATCGGGTTCCAGCCGAACATCGAGGGCTACGGCCTGGAGAACACCGGCGTGCGCACCACCGAGCGCGGCGCCATCGACGTGGACGAGTACTGCCGCACCAGCGTCGAGCACATCTTCGCGATCGGTGACGTCACCGCGAAGCTCATGCTCGCCCACAACGCCGAGGCCATGGGCATCGTCGCGGCCGAGACCATCGGCGGCGCCGAGACCATGCCGATCGACTACCGCATGGTCCCGCGGGCCACGTTCTGCCAGCCGCAGATCGCGAGCTTCGGCCTCACCGAGGAGCAGGCCCGCGACGCGGGCTACGACGTGCAGGTCGCGAAGTTCCCGTTCACCGCGAACGGCAAGTCCCACGGCCTCGGCGACACCCGCGGGTTCGTCAAGCTGCTGTCGGACAAGAAGTACGGCGAGCTGCTCGGCGGCCACCTCATCGGCCCGGACGTGACCGAGCTGCTGCCCGAGCTGACCCTGGCCCAGCAGTGGGACCTCACCGTCCACGAGGTCGCGCGCAACATCCACGCGCACCCGACGCTGAGCGAGGCCGTCAAGGAGGCCGTCCACGGCCTCGCCGGCCACATGATCAACCTGTGACACGAGGTCGCCGCCGCGCCGACGCGCGGCGGCGACCGCCGTCCTAGACCGCGCGCCAGGCGTTGGTCGTGCAGTGCACCTCGCCGCCGCCGAGGTGCGCCCAGCCGAGGTCCTCGACCCAGTGCACGTCCACGCCGCGCAGGGCGCGTTCGGTCACCGTTTTGAAGAGGTCGCGGCCGTGCACCACCGGTGCGTGCGGGTCGGGTGCCGCGAACGTGCGGGCGTCGACCGACAGGCCGTTCGGGATGCCCGGGGTCGCGGCCACGAACAGGCCGCCGAGCTGCTCCGGCGCCGTGAACAGCACCGGCACGCGAACCAGTTCGCCCACCCGCAGCCCGGTCTCGGCGAGCAGCACCGACAGCTGGTCGTCGATGTGCCGCGCGGCCGTCTCGTTGTCGGCCAGCGCCTTCGGATCCGCCAGGACCTCGTCGATCGTGCTGTTCTCCCGGGCGCCGGTGAACCGCGCGGCGCCGTGCCCGTCCGCCTTGGCCGACCGCAGCGTCGCCAGCGCCAGCCGAGGGTCGGCGACCATGATCGTCCAGCCGCGTGCGTTGCGGGCCCGCACGACGTGCGTCGTCTCGTCGGCGTGGCCCACCATCAGCCAGGACGTGTCGACCACGACGGGCGGTTGCTGTCCCTGGCTGGTGAGGAGCCCGATGAACGCCGGGTCCGGCGTCATGACGCCGCTCGGGTCCGAGCCGTAGACGAGGCGCCCCTTCGGGTAACCCCGGTACGGCGGCAGCGACTCGATGTTGCCGGTCGCGTTGCGAAGGTCTTCCAGTGCGTCCCGGCCGTCGTCCACCAGCTCCTGCACGACCGCGACATCCGGTCCACGCAGGTCGCGGAACACGGCCCTGGCCGCGGGACGCGGCGTGCGGACCCCGGCGACGTCCCAGATGTTCGCCGAGCGGATCGCGAACCGCATGGTCTGGCCGTCCGCCTTGGCGTAGGCGGGTTCGAACAGGTCCTGCCACCAGACGTCCTGCCACCACGTGCCGGTGCCGGTGACGTACCGCAACGGCGCGCCCGCGGCGTCGAGGCCGCCGCTGAACGACGTCCAGTCGTGCGGTTCCCAGCCACCCGGCCATTCCCAGCCCGCCGGCCGCCCAGGGCCGTCGCCGGGCCGGGCGGCGAACACCGTGGTCGCGCGCTGGAGGTCGTGCTGCAGCAACAGGGGTGCGACGGTGAGCCGGTGGCTGACCGACCGGCCGCCTGCCGTGAGCGTCACGGTCACCCGCCCGTCCCAGTCCGGGCGGCGCACGTCGGTCGCCTCGACACCCAGGTCGACACCGCGCCGCAGCTCGGCCTGCGACAGCTCCGCCGCGGGCTCCCACACACCGCCGCGCCGGACGAACACGTGCGCCCGGCCCTCGACCGTGACCCGGCCGGACGTGGCCGCGTGCGCTCGCAGCCGCGCGAGGTCCTCCTCGTCGGCGCGCCCGTTCACCACCTCGTCCGCCGCGTCGTGGCACGCGGCCAGCTCGGCGTCGGCCGCCGCGCCCAGCGCGTCCATCTGTTCGTCCGTGACGTGGCAGCGCCTGCTGTCGTCGTCCAGGTTCGGCAGGACGACGCTCGCGCCACTCAACGCGGCCGCTGTGGCACTCGCGGCGGGCACGTGGACCAGCCCGCTCGCGAGCGCCAGCAACGCCGCGACCCCCTTGTACCGCAACGGTTCCTCCCCGGGTCGGCGTAGTACCGAACCTAGGGAGGCCGCGCGGATCCGTCGTCCCCCTTTGTGTGGAGGCGGGGTCAGCCCTTCTGGTCATCGGGCGGCCGGTTCGCGACGATGTCCCCGTCGTTCCACAGGCCGGGGCCCTCGGCCCGGTCGGGTCCGCGCCGAACTCGCCGGTGATACCGACGTCGGCGATGATGTCGCCGTCGTGGGTGGAGCGCAGGCCCTCCTGGACCGGTTGAGGTCCGCCGCGGCATCGTTCGGTGCGGGGAGCAAGGGCGGGCTCCAGCGAGTTCGGCGTGTCGTAGCCGAGCCACCCGATGACCGCCGTGTTGCCGGGCCCGGCCGAGTTCCGGGTTCCCGCTGGCGACCACCGCGCCGCGTCCTCGAACCGCTTTCCCGCGGGGGCGATCGGGCGGGCGCTGACCGGTACCTGTCAGTCGACGCCGCGCAGGATCGGGCGCAGCGCGTCCAGCACGCCCGGGTCCTCGATGGTCGACGGGACCGGTTCGTCGCGGCCGTTGGCGATGCCGCGCATGGTCTTGCGCAGGATCTTGCCCGAGCGGGTCTTCGGGAGCCCCTCGACGACCGACACGTCGCGGAACGCCGCCACCGGGCCGATCTCCCTGCGCACCGCGGCGACCAGCTCCGCGCGCAGCGTCTCCTCGTCGATGTCCGCGCCCGCCTTCAGCACCACGAACCCGCGCGGCAGCTGCCCCTTCAGCGAGTCCGCGACGCCGATCACCGCGCACTCCGCCACCGCCGGGTGGGACGCCAGCACCGCCTCCATCGACCCGGTCGACAGGCGGTGGCCGGCCACGTTGATCACGTCGTCGGTGCGGCCCATGACGAACACGTACCCGTCCTCGTCGACGAAGCCGCCGTCGCCGGTGAGGTAGTAGCCGTCGAACCGCGACAGGTACGACTCGACGTAGCGGTCGTCGTCGCCCCACAGGGTCGGCAGCGTGCCGGGCGGCAGCGGCAACCTGATGGCGATCGCGCCCTCCTGGCCGCGCGGCATCTCAGCACCGGAACCATCGAGGATGCGCACGTCGTAGCCAGGGACCGGGACCGAAGGGGAGCCCGGCTTGATCGGCATCGGCTCCAGGCCGCGCAGGTTGCCGACGATCGGCCAGCCCGTCTCCGTCTGCCACCAGTGGTCGACCACCGGCACGCCCAGCTTCTCGCTGGCCCAGTGGTAGGTCTCCGGGTCGAGCCGCTCACCGGCCAGGAACAGGGTCCTGAAGGCGGACAGGTCGTACTTCTCCAGCTCGGCGGCGGACGGGTCGACGCGCTTGATCGCGCGGAACGCCGTCGGCGCGGTGAACAGGGCCTTCGCCCTGTGCTCTGCGATGACCCGCCAGAACGCGCCCGCGTCCGGGGTGCCGACCGGCTTGCCCTCGTACAGCACGGTGGTCGCGCCGATGAGCAGCGGCGCGTACACGATGTAGGAGTGGCCGACCACCCAGCCGACGTCCGAAGCGGTCCACCACACCTCGCCCGGGTGGAGGTCGTAGATGTTCGGCAGTGACCACGCCAGCGCCACCGCGTGCCCGCCGTTGTCGCGGACCACGCCCTTCGGCTTACCGGTCGTGCCGGACGTGTACAGGATGTAGAGCGGGTCGGTCGCCGCCACCGGCACGCACTCGGCAGGCGACGCCTTCGCGACCGCCTCGTCCCAGTCCACGTCCCGGTCGCCGAGCGTGGCCCTGGCCTGTTCCCGCTGCAGGACGACCACCGCGTCCGGCTGGTGCGCGGTCGTCGTCAGGGCCTCGTCGATGATGGGCTTGTACTCGACGACCCTGGTCGGCTCGATGCCGCAGGACGCCGCCACGATCACCTTCGGCGTCGCGTCCTCGACGCGGGTCGCGAGCTCCTTGGGCGCGAACCCGCCGAACACCACCGAATGCACCGCGCCGAGCCGGGCACAGGCGAGCATCGCGACGACCGCCCGTGGGACCATCGGCATGTAGATGATCACGCGGTCGCCCTTGCCGACTCCGAGGTCGCGGAGGGCGCCGGCGAAGACGGCGACCTCGTCGCGCAGCTCACGGTAGGTGAACGACGCTTTGCTGCCTGTCACGGGGGAGTCGTAGATGAGGGCGGTCTGGTCGGCGCGGCCACCGTCGACGTGCCGGTCGAGCGCGTTGTGGCAGGTGTTCAGCACGCCGCCGGGGAACCAGCGGTACAGCGGTGCCGTCTTGTCGTCGAGGGCTCGTTCCGGCGGGGTTTCCCAGTCGATCGACTCGGCGGCCGCCAGCCAGAAGGCTTCCGGGTCCGCGAGGCTCCGTTGGTACGCGTCCTGGTAGCTACCCATGGAATGTGAACTTAGCGCTCTGCGGCAACCTGGTCACTGTCGTCAGCGTCGCTTACCAAGGAGGCCGAAAGTGGGCGAACCTGGCCAGCCTGCGGCCGAACAACGTTTCGCTTTCGGCCGGATTGGTATCTACGGGCGCAGTACAGGTCGACATAGGGTGGATCCACGAACGTGTTCTTCTGGTCTCATGGACGAAGGGGAGGGGAGGGACTGTGAATCTGCTCGTCGAGATGGGTAGTTCGCTGATCTCTCTCGCCCACGACCTCTTCCAGCCCAATTTCTGCCCGGGTGAATGGGTGTGGGCGACGGTCATGGCGGGTTTCCTGGTCGGGCTGCTGCCCGCGCTGGGCGCCGTGCTGATCGCGCTCGTCCGCAAGGGCACGGGCAACACCTACAACCCCGTGACACTGACGGTGTTCGGCCTGATCGGCGGCGTGTTCGCGTTCCTGCTGCCGTGGCTGTACACGATGGGGACGTCCGAGACGTTCCTGACCGTGTACGGCAACGGGCAGGTCGACGTCAGGCGCAACGCGGGCACCGGGCTCACGATCCCCGAGGCCGACTCGATGGGGCGCGGCGTCTGCGGGTGGGTGGACCGGCAGGACTACTTCCTCGGCGGCAGGCCGACGGTGTACGAGGTGCTGTTCCACCCGTTCGAGAGCGGCCCGATGGTGCTGCTGCGGTACGCGATGCTGCTCGTGGTGCCGGGCATCGCGCTGCTGTTCGTGTGGCTGCAGGCGCGCCTGGCGTTCCGGCGCGGCTCGAAGTGGCCCGGCCGGTTCTTCTGGGTGCCGTTCCTGGCCGCGCTGCTGCTGAGCGCCGCGGTGAAGGTCAACGTCGCCACGTACATGTGGATCGGGTTGCTGCTGGCCAGCGTCCTCGGGTTGCTGCCGCTGCTGGTGGTGGGCCCGCCGAGCTGGTCGGTGATCGAGCGGCGGCAGAAGGCCGCCGGCGCGGCCGAGCAGCGGCGAGCGGACCAGCAGCGCGCCGCGCAGCAGCCGCCACCGCCGCAGCAGCAACAGGTGCGGCAGCAGCAGAAGCCGCCGCCGTACGTGCCGCCGTCGCCACCCCCGCCGTACGTGCCGCCCTCGCACGCGCAGCCCGCGCGGACGCCACCGCCGACGAAGGTGGCGCCGCAGCTGCCGGAACCGGAGCCGGACCGGCAGGCGCTCGCCGCGCTGGCCGCCGACCCCGGCCCGCTGCCGTTCGCCTCGGAGAAGCCGACGACGGTGCTCAAGCCGTCCAACGGCCGGTTCCAGCGGCTGCGCCAGCTCGGCACCGGCGGGTTCGGGACGGTCTGGCTGGCGAAGGACACGCAGCTCAACCGCACCGTCGCCATCAAGATGGCGCACGCACCGGACGCCGAGACCGAGGAACGCATGCTGCGGGAGGCGCGGGCGCTGGCCGCCGTGCACCACCCGAACTGCGTGCGCGTGTACGACATCGTGTCCGAGGCCGACGGGCTCGGGCTGATCATGGAGTACATCGAGGGCGACCAGCTCGCGGAGGTCGTGCACGGTCAGGGCACCCTGTCCGACCTGCAGGCCGCCCGGCTGTGGCTGACGATGGCAGGCGCGCTGACGGCGGCGCACGCGAAGGGCGTGCTGCACCGGGACGTGAAGCCGGCGAACGTGATCGTCGACCCGGACGGCAACCCGCACCTGATCGACTTCGGCATCGCGAGGTCCAAGGGCGACCAGACGCTGACCGCCGCCGGGATGATGGTCGGCACGCCGGACTTCCTGGCGCCGGAGACGGCCACTGGCGCGACGGCCACCCCGGCGTCGGACGCGTGGCAGCTCGCGGCGACGGTGAGCTTCGCGCTGGCGGGCAACCCGCCGCGGGGCGTGCGCGAGAACGCGATGGCAGCGCTCATGGCGGCGGCGAAGGCCGAGCCGCTGTCACACCTGCCGCAGCGGAGCACGCACCTGCGGCTGCTGGCCGCGTCCCTGGACAAGGACCCGGCGCGCCGGCCCACACTGGCCGCCGTGCAGCGGGAGATGACCGCGTGGATCGCCCGCGCGGGCCAGGAGACGGCGGGCCCGGTGACGCAGGTGGTGCCCCGCGCCCACATCAACCCGAGCTGACCGGCACCCACGCGAGCGGACCGGCACCCCGCGCGAGTCTCCCGTTCATGGGCTCGCGCGGGGTCAGCGCCAGCTGGGGAGCCACAGCTCGGACTGCCAGCGGCCTTCCGTGATCGAGTCGCCGTTCAGGATGGGCCACAGCCACACGAAGTTGGCCACCACCAAGCCCACGTACAGGGCGACCACGAGCATGCCGGTGCCGCGCCGTTCGTAGCCGTCTCTGACCGTGCCCATGATCTGGCCCAGCACCAGCACGATCCCCAGCACCAGGAAGGCGGCCATCGGGGTCGCGTAGAAGAAGTACATCTGGCGGTCGAGGTTGGTGAACCACGGCAGCAGGCAGGTCAGGTACGCGACCACGACCCCCGCGAAGCGCCAGTCCAGGCGGCCGATCATCCGCCACAGACCCCAGCCCAGCACCGGTAGCGACACCCACCACATCGCGGGGGTGCCGATCAGCATGGTGGCGCTGACGCACCGCTCCTCACCACAGGAGACGGTGCCGCTGTCGTAGTAGTACAGCATCGGGCGCAGGCCCATCGGCCAAGTCCACGGCTTCGACTCCCACGGGTGCTGGCCCGTCGCCGGTGTCTTCAGGTTCTCGTGGAAGTCCAGGACGTTGCCCGAGTACTGCCACAGCGACCGCAGGGCCGTGGGCAGGAAGTCGTACCAGCCGTGGTGGTTCGCCTGGTCCGCGAGATGGCGGTCGACGCCCGTCTCGGACATGAACCAGCCCCACCACGTCGCCAGGTACACCAGCAGCGCCACCCCGACGATCGCCCACAGGCCCGGCAGCACGTCCCGCATGATCGAGCCGGCCCACGGCCGCGCCACCCCCGCCGAGCGGCGGGCCGTCGCGTCCCAGAAGACCATCAGCAGGCCGAACGCCATGATGAAGAAGACGCCGGACCACTTCGACCCGCACGCCAGCCCCAGCGACACCCCGGCCAGGAAGCGCCACCAGCGGAAGCCCAGCCACGGCCCGTAGGCCGTCTCGGTCGCCCAGCCCTCGCGGACCGCCACGGCGAGCCGTTGCCGCACCTGGTCGCGGTCGAGCAGGAGGCAGCCGAACGCGAGCAGGACGAAGAACGCCAGGTAGATGTCGAGCATGCCCATGCGGCTCTGCACGTGGGACACACCGTCGCAGATCAGGAGCACACCCGCGATGCCGCCGAGCAGCGTCGAGCGGGTCAGCCGCCGCGCGATGCGGATGGTCAGCAGGATCATCAGGGCGCCCGCGAGCGCGGCGGTGAACCGCCAGCCCCAGCCGTTGTAGCCGAACAGGAACTCGCCGACCGCGAGCAGCTGCTTGCCGAACGGCGGGTGGACGGTCAGCTCGTAGGCCGGGTTGTCCTCGTACCCGCCGTTGCGCAGCATCTCCCACGCCTGCGGCACGTAGTGCTTCTCGTCGAAGACCGGCGTGCCCTTGTCGGTGGGGAAGCCCAGGTTCTGGAACCGCACGAACCCGCCGAAGATCGCCAGGAAGCCCGCGACCAGCCAGCCACGCAGGCGGTCGGTCGGCATGGGCTTGCCGATCAGGTGGATCTCGGCGATGTCACCTTCGGACAGGGGTCTCCCGCCCGCACCACCCATGTTGGGTGACACCGCTGCCTGGCGGGTGACGGTAAGACTCACGGGCAGAGATCGTAGGCGGCCGGATGTGGCATCCGCGTCGGGATGGCCGAGTCCGGGCGTGTTGACTGTCGGTGATGGCTGAGAACAACGGCAGACTGGTGCTCGCGGCGACCCCGCTGGGGGACTCCCGGGACGCGTCCCCGCGTCTCGTCGAGGCCCTGACGAGCGCGGACGTCATCGCCGCCGAGGACACCCGCAGGACCCGCGCGCTCGCGTCCGCGCTCGGCGCCACGCCCGGCGGCAGGGTGGTGAGCTTCTACGACGCGGTCGAGACGAGCCGGATCGGCGGGCTGGTCGCGGCCGTCGAGCAGGGGCAGACCGTCCTGCTCGTCACCGACGCGGGCATGCCCAGCGTGTCCGACCCGGGATTCCGCCTGGTCGCGGCCTGCGTGGAGAAGGACCTGACCGTTACGTGCCTGCCGGGACCGTCGGCGGTGACGACCGCGCTCGCGTTGTCGGGGCTGCCGTGCGAGCGGTTCTGCTTCGAGGGCTTCGCGCCCCGCAAGGACGGGGAGCGGCGCCGGTTCTTCGCGGCGCTCGCGGAGGAGCCGCGGACCGCTGTGTTCTTCGAGTCGCCGCACCGCATCGCCGCGACCCTGGAGGTCGCCGCCGAGGTGCTGGGCGCGGACCGGCGCGCGGCGGTGTGCCGGGAGCTGACGAAGACGTACGAGGAGGTCCGCCGCGGCGGCCTCGGTGAGCTGGCCGCATGGGCCGCCGACGGCGTGCGCGGCGAGATCACGGTCGTGGTCGAGGGCGCCGCGCCCCGGCGGCGGGAGGTCGGCGACCTGGTCGAGGAGGTCCGCGCGCTCGCCGACGGGGGTATGCGGCTCAAGGACGCCGCCGCGCACGTGGCCACCACGCACGGTGTGAGCAAGAAGGCGCTGTACGACGCGGCGATTTCCGTTTGACCTGGAGTGTGCTCCAGGGTGTTGGGTGGATGCCGAGACCAACACCGAGGAGTGATTCGTGGACAAGCGCATGCTCGGCGACCTGGAGGTTTCGGCGCTCGGGCTCGGCTGCATGGGGATGTCACAGGTCTACGGGCCCGCCGACGACACCGAGTCGATCGGGGTGATCCACCGCGCGATCGAGCTGGGCGTGACCTTCCTGGACACGGCCGACGTCTACGGCCAGGGCCACAACGAGGAGCTGGTGGGCCGCGCCATCGCGGACCGCCGCGACCGGGTGGTCCTCGCCACGAAGTTCGGCATCCGCCGCGTCGTGGGCGGCGGGGTGGTGGAGGTCGACGGCAGCCCCGCGTATGTCCGCGACGCCATCGACCGGTCGCTGAAGCGGCTCGGTGTCGACGTGATCGACCTCTACTACCTGCACCGCCGCGACCCGGACGTGCCGATCGAGGACACGGTCGGCGCGATGGCGGAGCTGGTGACCGCGGGCAAGGTGCGGCACCTCGGCCTGTCCGAGGTGAGTGCCGAGACCCTGCGCGCGGCGCACGCGGTGCACCCGATCAGCGCGCTGCAGTCGGAGTACTCGCTGTTCAACCGCGACCTGGCGAACACGGTCCTGCCGACCGCGCTCGAACTGGGTGTGGGCGTGGTCCCGTACTCGCCGGTGGGCCGCGGCATGCTGACCGGCGACCTCGACACGATGCGCAACCTCCCGGACGACGACTTCCGCCGCGGCCTGCCCCAGTTCCAGGGTGAGAACCTGGGCCGCAACATCGCGCTGGCGGAACGCGTCCACGGCCTGGCGACGACTCTCGGTGTGACGCCGGTGCAAGTGGCGCTCGCGTGGCTGCTCGCGCAGAACGAGCACATCGCCCCGATCCCCGGCACCAAGCGCGTGAAGTACCTGGAGGAGAACGCGGGCGCGGCGGCCGTGCGGCTCACCGAGGACCAGCTGGCGGAGATCACGTCGGCGGTCCCGGCGGAGGCGGTGTCCGGCGCCCGCTACACCCCGGAGGGCCTGCAGGCCGTCAACCGCTGACCAGTCCGCCTCCCCGGAACCAAAGTGTTGGTTCCGACCCAGCGGCACCGGTGGACCGCAGGCGGTTGAGGGGGCACCTCGATGGCAACATCACGAGGTGCCCCTCGTGGCGTCTAGGCGTTCTCCTTCTGGAACGTGCGCGCGCCCCACCACACGGCGAGCACGGTGATCACGAGCAGCACCACGCTCCCCGTCAGCAGCCCGTCCACCGAGAAGTCACCACGGAACGACGCCCGCTCCGCGTCCATGACATGCGCGAACGGGTTGATCCGCGACAGCACGTACAGCCACCGTGGCGCCAGGTCCGTCGTGATCGGGATGAGAATCCCGGTCAACAGCAGCAACGGCACCGAGATAGTGGTCAGCAGCGCCGGGAACGCCTCCTCGCTGCGCACCAGCAACGCCATCGCGTACGACGCCGACGACAGCGTGACCGCCAGCAGCATCACCATGATCAGGCACAGCAGCACCCCGGCGACCGGCGCGCGCATCCCGAACACGAGGTACGCCACCAGCAACAGCAGCAGTGCCTGCACCAGCAGCTGGACGGTGTCGTGCAGGACGCGGCCCAGCAGCAGCGCCAGCCGCGACACCGGCGTCACCCGCAGCCGCTCGACCACCCCGTTGCGCAGGTCGCCGAGCAACGCGAAGCCGGCGAACATGCTGCCGAACAACCCCAGCTGCACCAGCAGCGCGGGCGCGAGGATCTGCCAGCTGTCACCGGGCGGGAAGCCCGGTGTCGACGACACGATCTTCTCCATCAGCGGACCGAACAGCAGCAGGTACAGCAGCGGCTGCATGATCCCGATCAGCACCCACGCCGGGTTGCGCAGTGAGATCGCCATGTGCCGCCGGAACACCAGCCAGGTGTCACGCAACATCGGAGCCCTCCCCAGGAGTCTCGGCGTCCCGCAGGGTTCGTCCCGTCATCGACAGGAACACGTCGTCCAGCGACGGCCGCTGCACCTGCAGCGAGGTCAGCGGGATGCCCTTGCCGTCGAGTGCGCGCAGCAGCTCGGGCAGTGCGGTGTCACCTCTCGGCACGCGGAAGCGCACGGTGTTCTCCACGGTGGTCACGTCGGTGGCGCCGGGCAGCCGGGCCGCGACCTCGGCCGCGTCGCCCACCGACTCCGCGGGCACGTCGACCGTGATCCCGTCGCCGGAGACCTGGGCCTTCAGGTCGTCCGGGGTGCCCTCGGCGACGATCTCGCCGTTGTCGATCACGAGGATGCGGTCGCAGAGCGAGTCGGCCTCCTCGAGGTAGTGCGTGGTCAGGAAGACCGTCACGCCGTGCTCGGCACGCAGCGACCGGATGTGCTCCCACAGGTTCGCGCGGCTCTGCGGGTCGAGACCCGTCGTCGGCTCGTCGAGGAACACCAGACCGGGGGAGTGGATCAGGCCGAGCGCGATGTCGAGGCGCCGCTTCTGGCCGCCGGACAGCGTGCGCACGAGCCGCTGCTCCAGGCCCGCGATGTCGAGCTGCTCGGACAGCTCCGCGCCACGGCGGACCGCGTCGGCCTTGGACAGGCCGTAGAACCGGCCCTGGATCTCGATCTCCTCGATGACCCGGCACTCGGGCGCGGTGCCGCCGCCCTGGGCGACGTAGCCGATCTTCTTGCGCACCCCGACCGGGTCGGCGAGCAGGTCGGCACCGCCGACCGTCGCGGTCCCCGCGGTGGGGCGCAGGAGGGTGGTGAGCATGCGCAGTGTGGTGGTCTTGCCCGCCCCGTTGGGGCCGAGGAACCCGACCAGCTCACCGGCATGGACGTCGAGGTCGACCCCTCGTACGGCCTCGACAGAACGGCCCCGGGACCTGAAGGTCCGCGCGAGACCGCGTGCTTCGATCATGTCCATCCTTTCGTAGTCAAGTTTGACTAGAGCGTGGACAGCATGGCCCTTCGGCTCGGACTAGTCAAACTTGATCAGCGGGGGTGCCGAAGGCGGCCTCGCCGTCGTCGGCCATCACGTAACCGCCGGACTCCAGCCGCGCCACCAGCCCGCGCAACCACCCGTCCGTCGCGTCCATCGACGCCAGCCACAGCCGGTACAGCTCCCCGACGTGCTCCGGCTGACCCCAGTCCGACCCGTTCTCCAGCAGGTCCCGCGCGCTCGCCCGCTGCCCGTCGAGCTGCGTGATGCGGTGGCGCAACAGCGAGAGCGCCTTCGCCCTCGGCAGCGCGGGCAGGAACGTCACGGCCGCGGCGAGCCGGTACGCGCCCGGCGCCGAGTCGTCGCTCTCCGCCAGGTACTTGGCGAGCAGCAGCTGGAACTCGGTCTCCCCGTCCTCGGTGAGCCGGTACGCGGTGCGGTCCGGGCCATGCCCCGCGTCCGACCCGGCCTCGGCGAGCAGCGACTCGGCCGTCATCTTCTTCAGCGCGTGGTAGATCGAGCCGGGCGCGACGTTCGCCCACTTGTCCGCGGACCAGGTCAGCAGCTCGCGCCGCACCTGGTACCCGTGCGCGTGGCCGTACATGCGCACGACCCCGAGCACCAAGAGCCGCGTGGCCGACAACCCTGCCTCCTCGTGAGAACCGGTTCGAATCCGGTGGACCCAGCTCCGTAGGCTATTCCGACATGAGCAACCCCGTGCTGACAGCGGTGGCCTGGCCTTACGCCAACGGCCCCCGCCACATCGGTCATGTGTCCGGATTCGGAGTCCCGTCCGACGTCTTCTCCCGGTACATGCGCATGGCCGGGCACAAGGTGCTCATGGTGTCGGGCACCGACGAGCACGGCACGCCGATCCAGGTCCAGGCGGACAAGGAGAACGCGACGCCGCAGGCGACCGTCGACAAGTACGCCCGCCAGATCGGCGGCGACCTGCAGGGCCTCGGGCTGTCCTACGACCTGTTCACCCGCACCACGACGGGCAACCACTACAAGGTCGTGCAGGACCTGTTCTCCGCGCTGTGGCGCAACGGGTACGTCGTCCCGAAGACGCAGCTGGGCGCCATCAGCCCGTCCACGGGCCGCACGCTGCCGGACCGCTACATCGAGGGCACCTGCCCGATCTGCGGTTACGAGAGCGCCCGCGGCGACCAGTGCGACAACTGCGGCAACCAGCTCGACCCAGCCGACCTGAAGAACCCGCGATCGAAGATCAACGGCGAGGTGCCGGAGTTCGTCGAGACCGAGCACCTGTTCCTCGACCTGCCCTCCTTCGCGGGCGCGCTGGGGACCTTCCTCGGCAGCAGGCAGGAATGGCGGCCGAACGTGCTCAAGTTCAGCCAGAACCTCCTCGACGACCTCAAGCCGCGCGCCATCACCCGCGACCTCGACTGGGGCGTGCCGATCCCGCTCGACGGCTGGCGCGACAAGCCCATGAAGCGGTTCTACGTGTGGTTCGACGCGGTCATCGGCTACCTGTCCGCGTCGGTCGAGTGGGCGCGGCGGTCCGGGAACGACGACGCGTGGCGGGAGTTCTGGACCAACCCGGACGCCCAGGGCTACTACTTCATGGGCAAGGACAACATCGTCTTCCACTCGCTGATCTGGCCGTCGCTGCTGCTCGGCCAGAACGGTGCCGGCGACAAGGGCGGCGAGCCGGGCGCGTTCGGCACGCTGAACCTGCCGACCGAGGTCGTGTCGAGCGAGTTCCTCAAGATGAGCGGCGCGAAGTTCTCGACCTCGCGCGGCACCGTCATCTACGTGCACGACTTCCTGCGCGAGTTCGGGCCGGACAGCCTGCGCTACTTCATCTCGGTGGCCGGCCCCGAGACCCAGGACGTCGACTTCACGTGGGAGGAGTTCGTCCGCCGCACGAACTTCGAGCTGGCCAACGAGTGGGGCAACCTCGTCAACCGGTCGATCTCGATGGCGCACAAGAACGTCGGCGCCATCCCCAACCCGACCGCGCTGACCGCCGACGACGAGGCGCTCAAGGCCCAGTCCCGCGCCGCGTTCGACACGGTCGGCGGCCTCCTGCGCCACTCGCGGTTCAAGCAGGCCGCGTCGGAGGCCATGCGCGTGGTCAGCGCCGCGAACAAGTACATCTCCGACCAGGAGCCGTGGAAGCGCAAGGACGACCCGGCGCGGCGCGACACGATCCTGCACACCGCGCTGCAGGTCGTGCAGGACGCGAACACGATGCTCACGCCGTTCCTGCCGCACGCCTCGCAGAAGATCCACGAGGCGCTCGGCGGCACCGGGGTGTGGGCGGCGCAGCCCGAGCAGCAGGACGTCGAGGACCTCGACCGGCCTGGTCAGATCAACCCGATCCTGACCGGTGACTACGCCGGTGAGCAGGCGAAGTGGGAGTCCACGCCGATCGAGGTCGGGCGACCGATCGAGAAGCCGTCGCCGCTGTTCACCAAGCTCGACCCGAAGCTCGGCGAGACCGGCCCGGAGTGGGCTCCGGTCATCGACTGATGGGCAAGCGTGCAGGGGAGCGTCCTCCGATCCCGGAGGCGCTCCCCGTTCCCATTGTCGACGCGCACACCCACCTCGACGCCTGTGGCGCCAAGGACGCCGCCGGCGTGACCGAGATGGTCGACCGGGCCGCGTCGGCGGGCGTCACGCGGGTCGTGACCGTCGCCGACGACCTCGCCGCCGCCCGCTGGGCCGCCACGGCGGCCACGTGGGACGAGCGGGTCTGGGCGGCGGTCGCGGTCCACCCGACGCGCACCGCGTCGTTCACCGACGCGGACCGTGCCGAGATCGAGGCGCTGGTCCGGCAGCCACGCGTGGTGGCCGTGGGGGAGACCGGTCTCGACTACTACTGGGACTACTCGCCGCCCGTCGCGCAGCAGGAGGCGTTCCGCTGGCACATCGACCTCGCCAAGCGGGTCGGCAAGCCGCTGATGATCCACGACCGGGACGCGCACGAGGACATCTACCGCGTCCTGGAAGAGGAAGGCGCGCCGGAGAAGGTGGTTTTCCACTGCTTCTCCGGGGACGCGGAGTTCGCCCGCCGCTGCGCCGACAAGGGGTACGTGCTGTCGTTCGCCGGAACCGTGACATTTCGCAACGCACACGCCCAACGTGATGCAGCCGCACTCATTCCCAGTTGCCAGATCCTCGTCGAGACCGACGCGCCGTTCCTGACGCCGCATCCCTTCCGCGGCAGGCCGAACGAGCCGTACTGCGCCGCCTACACGCTCCGCGCTCTTGCGCAGCTCAGGAAGGTCGATCCGGCGGAGCTCGCCGCCGAGGTCGGCGCGAACGCGGAGCGCATGTTCGATCTCCCTCGGACTACGCCCCGTGAGGTCGGCGGTAGCGAGCGGTGAGGACTGCGATGATCGGGCGACCCGCGCTACTCCATCCGTGCAGTGGCCAGCATCACAAGACTCGCGGATGTGTTTGCGCAACCTGCCCGTCGCCGTTACTGTCCCGTGACCGTACCCAGGACGAGGTTGTTCAGGGACACCCGCGGTGAGGCCGGACAGGTCGGGGACCGGTGGCCAGCCGAGGGACGTCGTAACAAACGAAAGCGCGTAAGCCGCGCAGTAGATGGGCACGGCTACGGCCTTCTGGAGGTATCGACCCAGTGACTGGATCCGGAAACAGACCGGTTGGTGACAGCTTCGGCGACACCGATTGGTTCACCCCGGTCGAAGCCGGAGCGGCGGTTACCCACACCGCGGTCCTCGACGAGGACTTCCGCGCGTGGCGCTCCGAGTTCCCCGACTTCTACGACCTGCCGGACGCCGACGAGAGCGCCTACTCCGGCACCCTCGCGATCACGGACCACGACGTCCGGGTCGCCCTCGGCCCCCAGGCCGACGAGCTCATGGCGGCGGCGGACGTCGACGTCGACGAGCTCATCCGGCTGATCAACGCCGAGACCACCGTCCTCCCCGTCATCCCGGACGAGACGTCCGGTGGACGTGCGTACGCGCTGCCGCTGACCGAGACCGACGAGGCTCCGCCCGAGGTCGTCACCGGTATCAGGCGCTGGAAGAAGACGGTCCTCAAGGCCACCATCGCCTCGATCCTGGTGTCGCTGATCGGCGGCGGCGCCGCGGCGATCGCGATGAACAAGTCCGTCACGGTCGACATCGACGGTGAGGCCCACCAGGTCAGCACGTACGCCGACACCGTCGGCGAGGTGCTCGAGGACGAGGGCATCGCCGTCGGTGCCCACGACGCGCTCTCCCCGTCCCCCGCGGCCGCGATCAACGACGACGGCAAGATCGTCCTCCAGCGCGGCCGCCAGCTCCACCTGACGATCGACGGCGAGAAGCGGGACCTGTGGGTCCGCTCCACCACGGTCGGCGAGGCGCTGCAGCAGCTGAACCTGTCGACCGAGGGCGCGAAGCTCTCGCACGACGAGAACCACGAGATCCCCCTCAACGGGATGGCGCTCGAGGTCAAGACCCTCAAGAACATCACGCTCTTCGACGGCGGCAACGCCCCGAAGGCGATGAAGACCACCGCCGTCACCGCCGGTGAGCTGCTGGCCGACCTGAAGCTGTCGCTCGGTCCCGAGGACACGATCACCCCGACGTCCGACCTGAAGATCACCGATGGTGCCGAGGTCCGGATCACCCGGAACGGCGTCACGGTCATCAACCAGACCGAGAAGGTCGAGCCGCCGGTCCAGGAGATCGAGGACCCGAACGCCGACGAGGGCACCGAGGTCGTCGTCGAGCCGGGCGTCGCCGGTGAGCGCATCGCCACCTACCGCATCACCGTCAAGAACGGCAAAGAGGTAGGCCGCGAGGAGATCGGCTCCAAGGTCACCAAGGAAGCCAAGCCGAAGGTCGTCCGCGTCGGCACCAAGGAGCCCCCGGTCCCGGTGATTCCGGACGGCGAGGTGTGGGACCGGCTCGCGCAATGCGAGTCGACCGGCAACTGGGCCATCAACACCGGCAACGGCTACTACGGCGGCCTGCAGTTCAGCAAGGGCACGTGGGACTCCAACGGCGGCCAGATGTACGCCGAGTACCCGCACCAGGCCACCCGCGAACAGCAGATCGCGATCGCGACCAAGCTCCGCGACGCCGCCGGTGGCTACGGCGCCTGGCCGCACTGCTCCAGCAAGCTCGGCCTGCCGAAGTAAGCACCCCTGTTCCCTCGGCCGTGGGCCGGTTCCCGTGTGGGACCGGCCCACGGTCGTGTTCGGGGTCTGGCCTGCGGCCCACGGTCGTATTCCGGGTCCGGCCTCCGGCCCCCGGTCACCACGCTACGGCAGGGGGCCGACAGTTTCGGGCCCGCGAACCCGGCGCTGTGGACAACCACCTCGGCTGTGGACAACTCCGCCCTGCCGCCCCTGAAATGTCGGCCCCCACTGGAAGAATGGATACCGGGGGCCGGAGGCCGCCCCCTGCCTGCGACCGCGCGCCTCGGGCCCGCTGACACCGGCGCCGAGGTCGGCTGAGCCGGTCCGCACACGGCGCGCGACCGGGGGATGGCTACGCTCGCCAGGTGACTGAGGCTGACGTGAGTGCCCTCCTCGGCCCCGCCGACATCCGGCGGCTGGCCGCGGAGCTCGACGTCCGCCCCACGAAGAAGCTCGGCCAGAACTTCGTCCACGACCCCAACACCGTGCGCCGCATCGTGGCCGCCGCCGGGGTGGACGACACCGACACCGTCCTCGAGGTCGGCCCGGGCCTCGGGTCGCTCACCCTGGCCCTCCTCCCCGCCGTCCGCGAGGTCGTCGCCGTCGAGATCGACGACGTGCTCGCCGGCCGCCTCCCGAGGACCGTCGCCGAACGCGCGCCCGCGCTCGCCGACCGGCTCACCGTCGTCAACGCCGACGCGCTCCGGGCCACCGGGGACCAGCTCCACGAGCCGACCGCGCTCGTGGCGAACCTGCCCTACAACGTCTCCGTACCCGTCGTGCTGCACCTGCTCGCCGAGCTGCCGACGATGCGGCGCGCGCTGGTCATGGTCCAGGCCGAGGTCGCCGACCGCATGGCCGCCGGGCCTGGCTCCAAGGTCTACGGCATCCCGAGCGTCAAGATCGCCTGGTACGCCGAGGCGCGCCGGGTCGCGACCGTGCCGCGCAGTGTCTTCTGGCCCGTCCCGAACGTCGACTCCGCACTCGTCCTCCTCACCAGGCGCGAGCAGCAGCAGGGCGACCGGAACGCGGTGTTCACCCTGGTGGACGCGGCTTTCGCCCAGCGTCGCAAGACCCTCCGCGCGGCCCTCGCGGGCTGGGCAGGCACGGCCGACCGAGCCGAGGACATCCTCACCCGAGCGGGTGTCGATCCGGCCGCCCGCGGAGAAACGATCACCGTCGGTGACTACGCCGCGATCGCCCGAATGGCCGGTAAGGGACAGCCGTAAGGGATGTGATTCTCCGGATATCGGGACTCAATTCGGGGGCCCGCGGGTTGCAATCACATGGGTTCTTCGGGTCTACTACTTGCGGAGATTCCATCCCGAGCGGCCGAGAGACCTGGCTCTGAGACGCCGCAGCAACCACCCGTCGCGGGCAGGTGCTACCGCCAGGAGCGATGGAGGAGTGAGAACGGTGCAGATCCTCACCACCAGGCGAGTCATCGACCAGTGCAGGCGCACGGTCACGGGCTGTCGTCGCATGTGCTCATCGAACTGAAGCTGATTCGAGCCATCCGACTTCCCTGAGCCTCATCGAACGAGGCCATTCACCACACGCGCGAGGTCCTGACCCGCGCGCGCCTGGACTGGAGCACATCGTGATCACCGTTGAGAACCTGACCAAGTCGTTCCGAAGTACAACCGGCGCCGTTGTCGCGCTGAATGACGTCAGCCTGGACGTGCAAGCCGGTGTGATCGCCGGCGTCGTGGGCCCCGCAAGGGCCGGCAAGTCGACCCTGGCCCGTGTGCTCGCCCTCCGCGAGCGGCCCGACAGCGGCACGTTCCGCCTCGACGGTCTCAACACCGCCGCGCTCGACCAGCGCAGCCTCCGCGCCGCCCGCGCCCGCATCGGCGTCGTGCCTGCCGGCGAGTCGCTCCTCGCGCAGCGCACCGCGGCGGGCAACATCGCGCTCCCGCTCGAGCAGGCCGGTGTGGACGGTCCCCGCCGCCGCGAGAAGGTCGGCAAGCTGCTCGACCTCATCGGCCTCACCAACCAGGCCGCCACCTACCCCGACCAGCTCTCCGCGGGCCAGCGGCAGCGGGTCGCGATCGCGCGTGCGCTCGTCGGCGAGCCGACCGTCGTGCTGGCCGACGACCCGACCGGTGGTCTGGACGCGACCGGTTCCGCCGGTGTGCTGGCGGTGCTCGACCGCGCCCGTGCCGAGCTGGGCGCGACCGTGCTGGTCGCCACCCCGGACGCCAGCGTGGTGCGCAAGATCGCCGACGACGTCGCGTTCCTCGAGGACGGGCGCATCGTCGAGCACGGCAGGCTGCTGGACCTCGTGCAGGACCCGGGAAGCCGGGTCGCGCAGTCGGTGCTGCCCGCGATCGAGACGAGCGCGCCGGGGGTCGCCGACATCGTGCTGGTGGGTTTCGCGTCGATCGGCGGGCTGCTGCCGGAGGCCGCGAGCCGGTTCGGCGCCGAGATCGCGGTGTCGGGCGGCGGTGTGACCAAGATCGGTGAGACGCCGGTGGCGCGGTTCCGGATCGGCATCACCGGTGACCAGGTCGACGTGGTGCTGGGCTGGCTGTCCGTGCGGGGCGCGCACGTGCAGCGTGCGCTCGGCCGCCCGCTGGCGGTGGCGGCCGCGTAACAGCCGGTCCGGGCGTGGGTCGGCGGGGGCCGTACGCTTGGCCGCGTGCTTGCGGTTGTGCCCCGCCCGGTGACCGTCCGGGTGCCGTCGAAGGTGAATCTGCACCTCGCGGTGGGTGATCTGCGCAGGGACGGTTTCCACGAGCTGACGACCGTCTTCCAGTCGCTGTCGCTCACCGACGAGGTGACCGTCGCCGTCGCCGACGATCCCGGTGTCGAGGTCCAGGGCGAGGGCGCGTCGGCCGTGCCGACCAACGGCGCGAACCTGGCGTGGCGCGCGGTGGAGGAGCTGGCCCGCCACGTCGGCCGCGAGGTCGGTGAGCTGAAGGTCCGCGTGCTGATCCGCAAGGGCATCCCGGTGTCCGGCGGCATGGCGGGTGGCAGCGCCGACGCGGCGGCCACCCTGGTGGGCCTCGCGAACCTGTGGAAACTGGAGATCGGCCGCGACGAGCTGGCCGGCGTCGCCGCGAACCTCGGCAGCGACGTCCCGTTCATGCTCCACGGTGGCACCGCACTGGGCACCGGCCGCGGCGAGTCGATCGTGCCGGTCCTGTCACGGCACACCTACCACTGGGTGCTGGCCTTCGCCCGCGGCGGCCTGGCCACCCCCAAGGTCTACGGCGAGCTGGACCGCCTGCGCGCCGAGGGCGACCCGCCGCGGGTGGGCGGGGTCGAGCCGGTGCTGGAGGCGCTGGCGTCGGGTGACCCGCGTCAGCTGGCCCTGTTGCTGGGCAACGACTTGCAGGCGGCGGCGGTCTCGCTGCGTCCGGGGCTGCGGCGCACCCTGCGTGCGGGGGTGGCGGCCGGCGCGCTGGCGGGCACGGTCTCGGGTTCCGGCCCGACGTGTGCCTTCCTGTGCGCGGACGCCGATGACGCCTTGCGGGTGGCGGCGGAACTGTCGGGCGCGGGCGTGTGCCGGACCGTCCGCGTGGTCCACGGCCCGGTCCCGGGCGCGCGGGTGATCGGCGGCGACGACGAACCGAGGTCCGCGCCACCGCAGGTGCACGCCTGAGGGAGGGCGGCCGCCGGCCCCCGGAATCCAGCCTACGGCGGGGGACCGACATTCCGGCGCGCGAGGGCAGTTGTCCACAGCAGGGTGAGTTGTCCACAGATGGGCTTCCCCATCTTGGTTCCGCAGCCCCCACCTGGTAGACTGGCAAGGCGGGACGCCCCCGGGACAGGGTGGGGGTTGCGTTCCGGCCGGGCTCGCGCTTTGAGCGAGCGGTTGGCTGGGTCCGGGTGCTCAGTGGCGGGGTTTCGCGTTGCGGAGGCGGATGCCGCTGAACCCCAGCGTCGTCGACACCACGCCGTCCCAGAAGGGCCACAGGTTGTTCAGCACGCGCAGCTGAATCCCGCACTCCTCGTGCAGCCGCAGCAGGTCGCCGACCGGTTCGGCCGGGCCCAGCGGGGTGACCGCGCGAGTGGACACGTGCGCGTTGGGCACCGGCGTGCCGATCGGCCGGAACGCCGCAGCGGGCAGGCGGTACGCGTACAGCTTCACGGTGCGCATCGCCTCCAGCCAGCCGTACTCGATGGCGTGCACGCGGTCGCCGCCGCCAGGGCCCAGTACCCGGTCGCGGTCGGGGCGGGTGGAGGTCTCGGTCGCCCACGCCATGGCGCGGGGGCAGTCGCGCGGGAACCAGTAGTCGGGTGACCGGGCGGAGTCGACCGCCCACACGTACGGCTCGGACCGGCCCGCGGTCGGGGCCACGTGTGGCTCGAACCGGGTGATCGCCGGGTCCTCGGAGAAGTGCAGCACCTCACCAGTTCGCGGGCGCATGACGGCCAGCCTAGCCGGATCGGTAACGTTCCCGTCGTGGTCAACCTGGTCAACCTCGAGGCGGTCGCCAAGAGCTACGGCGTGAAACCGCTGCTCGACGGCGTCTCCCTCGGCGTCGCGGCTGGTGACCGCATCGGAGTCGTCGGGCTCAACGGGGGCGGCAAGACGACGTTGCTCGAGGTCCTCGCCGGGATCGAGCCCGCCGACACCGGACGGGTGAGCCGCGGGCGCAGCCTCCGGCAGGCCGTCGTCACGCAGCGCACCGAGCTGCCCGCCGGGTCCACCGTTCGCAACGCCGTGCTCGACCCGCTCGGCATCACCGCCGAGCACGAGTGGGCCGCCGACCCCAGGGCCCGGTCGATCCTCGGCGGTATCGGCATCACCGCGTTCGGGCTCGACTCGCCCGTCGGCGACATGTCCGGTGGGGAGCGGCGCCGGGTCGCGCTCGCCGCCGCGCTCGTCCAGGAACTCGACCTGCTGATCCTCGACGAGCCCACCAACCACCTCGACGTCGAGGGCGTGCGCTGGCTCGCCGACCACCTCCTCGAACGCGGCACCGCGCTCGTCGTCGTCACCCACGACCGCTGGTTCCTCGACACCGTCTGCACCCGCACCTGGGAGGTTGTGGGCGGCAAGGTCGAGCAGTACGAGGGCGGGTACGCCGACTGGGTCTTCGCCCGCGCCGAACGTGCCCGGCTCGCCGCGACGCTCGAGGAGAAGCGGCGCAACCTGGCCGCCAAGGAGCTCGCCTGGCTGCGGCGCGGCCCGCCCGCGCGCACGTCCAAGCCGAAGTACCGGATCGAGGCCGCCGAGACCCTGATCGCCGACGTGCCGCCGCCCAGGGACTCCGTCGAGCTGCTGGCGTTCGCCAAGCGGCGGCTCGGCCGCACCGTGCTGGAGCTGGAGGACATCACGCTCCGCGCGGGCGACAAGCTGCTCGTCGAGAACCAGACCTGGCGCATCGGGCCCGGTGACCGCATCGGTCTCGTCGGCGTCAACGGGTCCGGCAAGACGACGTTGCTGCGGCTCCTCGCCGGGGAGAACGAACCGGAGACCGGCAAACGGGTGCAGGGCCAGACCGTGCGGATGGCGTACCTGTCGCAGGAGCTGCACGACCTGCCGGGCGAACTGCGGGTGCTGGAGGCGGTCGAGGAGATCGCGCGGCGCGTGACGCTCGGCAAGCAGGAGATGTCGGCCTCGCAGCTCGCGGAGCGCTTCGGCTTCCCGGCCGCACGGCAGTGGACCCCGGTCGGCGACCTGTCCGGTGGTGAGCGGCGGCGGCTGCAGATCGCGCGGCTGCTCATGGCCGAGCCGAACGTGCTGCTGCTCGACGAGCCGACCAACGACCTCGACATCGACACGCTGCAGCAGCTCGAGGACCTGCTCGACTCGTGGCCGGGCACGCTCGTCGTGGTCTCCCACGATCGGTACCTGGTGGAGCGCGTGTGCGACACGGTCGTCGCGCTGCTCGGCGACGGGCGGATCACCGACCTGCCCGGCGGCATCGAGGAGTACCTGACCCGCAGGGACACGGCGATCGCGGCGCCCCAGCCGAAGGCGCCCGCCACCGGCAAGCCGAAGTCCGGCGCCGCCGAGCGCCGGACCGCGCAGAAGGAGCTGGCGCGGCTGGAACGGCAGCTGGACAAGCTGTCCACCCGCGAGTCCGAGCTGCACGAGGCACTCGCCGCGGCCGCGACCGACGCCGAACGGCTGCTCGCGCTCGACGCGGAGCTGCGCACCGTCCTCGCCGAGAAGACGGATGTCGAGCAACGTTGGCTGGACGTGGCGGACGTGGCCGAATAGCCCCATCTACGCTTGGTCCATGAGTCGTTTCGTCGACAAGTTGGTCGCTACCGCCGGTGCCGGCGGTCAGCGGCGCGGAGTCACCACGGGAGAGCCGGGCGAACCGGTGCACACCACGTGGGCCCAGGTGCACGAGCAGGCCAAGGCGATGGCGGGTGCGCTCGTCTCGCACGGTCTCGCGCGGGGGGACGCGGTGGCCGTGCTGGCCGCGGCACCCGCCGCGATCGGCCCGGCCGTGCAGGCCGTGTGGCTGGCGGGCGGCAGCGTCACGATGCTGCACCAGCCGACGCCGCGGTCGGACCTCGCGATGTGGGCAGAGGACACCGTGCGCGTGCTGAACATGATCGGGTCGAAGCTGGTGCTGCTCGGTGACCCGTTCGACCAGCTCGCGCCCGTGCTGGAGCAGCACGGCATCGGCTACCTGCTGATCTCCGAGCTGGGAGGCGGCACACCGCTGGCGACCTTCGTCGAGGTCGACGAGGACGCGCCCGCCCTGCTGCAGCTGACCAGCGGCTCGACCGCCGACCCGAAGGCCGTGCGGATCACCCACGGCAACCTGCTGGCGAACATCACCGCGATGGCCGACCGCGCCGAGCTCGACCCCGAGCACGACGTGATGGTGTCGTGGCTGCCGATGTTCCACGACATGGGCATGGTCGGCTTCTACACCACCCCCATGGCGTGGGGGATCGAGCTGGTGAAGGTCACGCCGGTCGACTTCCTCACCGCGCCGCTGCTGTGGGCGAAGCTGATCACCGAGTACGGCGGCACGATCACCGCGGCCCCGAACTTCGCGTACGCCCTGCTGGGCCGCCGCCTCGGCGGCGAGGCGGACGACGCCGGGTACGACCTGTCGAAGCTGCGGATCGCGCTGAACGGCGCCGAGCCGATCGACGAGAAGGCGGTCAAGGCGTTCGTCGAGGCGGGCGCCCGCTTCAAGATGCCTGCCGAGTGCGTGTTCCCGGCCTACGGCATGGCGGAGGGCACGCTCGCGATCTCCTTCGCCAGCCCGATGATCGGGCTGCGGCTCGACCACCTGGACGCGGTGGCGCTCGAGGAGGAGAACCGCGCGGTGCCCGTCGATGCCTCCGTCGACGAGTCCGCCCGCCGGACGTTCGCGATCCTGGGCCCGCCGCTGGACGGCTTCGACGCGCGGATCGTGTCGGTGGCGTCGGGTGCGGCGGTGTCCGAACGGGAGGTCGGCGAGATCCAGGTCCGCGGCCCGTCGGTCACCCCCGGCTACCTGACCGTCGACGGTCCACTCGCGACGATGAACGACGAGGGCTGGCTGCCGACCGGCGACCTCGGGTACATAGTGGACGGTGAGATCGTCATCTGCGGCCGCGCGAAGGACGTGATCATCCTGGCCGGCCGCAACATCTACCCGACGGACATCGAACGCGCGGCGACCTCTGTGGACGGTGTCCGCGCAGGCAACGCGGTGGCGGTCCGCCTCGACGCGGGGACGCGGCGGGAACGGTTCGCGGTGGTGGTCGAGTCGCGGTTCGCCGGTGACGCCGAGAAGGCGAAGTCCCTGCGCAAGGAGGTCGGCGCGCGGGTCTTCGAGGCGGTGAACGCCCGGCCGTCCGCGGTGCTGGTGCTGCCCGCCGGGACGCTGCCGAAGACGCCGTCCGGCAAGCTCCGCCGAGCCGCCGCGGGTGAGCAGCTGGCGGAGTCGATCAAGGCTGCTTCGTAGACAGCGCGTCGATCCAGGCCTGACGGAGCGCGTCGACGGTGCCGGTGTGGTAGCCGCCGTTCGTGGTGAGGCCGAAGGTCATGTTGGTGAGCTGCTCACGATCGGGTGCGGTCGTGAGCAGCTTCATCAGGCGTGCCACGTCGGACGGCGCGTAGCCGGGTTCGCCGGGCGGTGCCGGCGGTAGCGGGAACGCTGGTGCGTCGCCGGCGTCCGGGCTCTCCTCGGGCGGCTCGACGGCCGGGGGCTGCTTGCGCGCGTAGTCGGCCAGCGTGCGCACCGGCGCGGCGACCGACTCGGCTGCCGGCTCCTCGGCCAGGTCGTCCGGCACGGCCCCGGCCCGAAGCGCCGACGCGGCCTGCCCGGCCTCCACCGACGGCGCATGCGAACGAACGGGACTCTCGTCCGGCTCCGTCGCCTGAGGATCGCCGGTTTTGTCGGTGGTGGCCCCTACGCTGGAATTCGGGGGGCCGACGGCGTCCCCAGGCTCCCGCTTCAACGGCTGCGTACTCGGCGACGGCCACGACGGCGGCTGCGCGAACAGCATCGGATTCGTCTGCTCGGCGGGCGTCAGCGGCGGGGCCGTCCTCGGCTGAGCGGGCGGGAACGGCAACCACGCGATCGGATCGGGGTACCCGCCCTCGGAGCCGCCACCCGGCGCCCCGGCTCCGGTGGGGACGCCGGGGCCTGCCGGAGGGTTCGTCGCGCCGGCGGTGGGGGCGGTGCCGGGATAGCCGGAGGTTCCGGCCGGAACGCCGCCCGGGGTGGGGTAGGCGGAGCCGGGCATGCCACCGGAGGTGGGGGTGTTGCCGGAGTAGCCCGGAGTTCCGCCTGCGGTGGCGGGCCCGGGTGTGCCGGGCGAGCTGCTGGAGTGGGCCGTGTTGCCGGGGGTGGTGGAGCTGGGGGTGCCGGTTGAGCCGGGAGTGCCGCCGGAGACGGCGGCGTTGCCGGGGTAGCCGGGGGCGGCAGGGCTGGGGGTGTCGGGAGTGCTGCCGGGGACGGGGGGGCTGCCGGGGTAGCCAGATGTTCCGCCGTGGGTGGCGGGGCCGGGGGTGGCGGTGGAACTGGGAGTGCCGCCGGGAGTGGGGGTGTTGCCGGGGTAGCCGGGGGTGGTGGAGTTGGGTGAGCCGGGAGAGCCGCTGGAGGTAGGGGCGTTGCCGGGGTGGCCCGGAGTTCCGCCCGGCGGCGTGTCGGTGCCGGTTGAGCCGGGAGTGCCGTCGGAGACGGCGGTGTTGCGGATGTGGCCGTGGGTGGCGGGTGTGCCGCTTGCGCCGGACGTGTTGCCGGAGGCGGTCGCATTGCCGGAGTAGCGCGGAGTTCCGCCCGGCGGGGTGTTCGTGCCCGGGGCGTTGCCGGAGGCCGGGGTGCCGCCTGGCGGAGTGTTGGTGCCTGGCGGGTTGCCGGGGTAGTTGCCGGAGCCGGGGGCTCCGCCGGGAAGGGCGGTCGTGCCGGGGTGACTGCCGGAGCCGGGCATGCCGCTCAGACCCAGTTTTCCGGGGCCAGTGCCGGGACGGCTGCCGGGTGCGCCGTGGCCGCCGCCCGTGACGGGTGGGCCGCTCGAACCCGGCGTGTGGCGCGACCAAAGGAGCCCGCCCGGTGGGTTGTCCGCCGTCTGGTGGGTGACGCCCGGAGCGGGTGCGTTGCCCTCCCGGCGGTCCAGTTCCTCCACCACGAGGTCGAGGAACTCGTCCACCTGGTCCTCGTGGTAACCGCGGCGGATGAACGGTGCCGGGTCGAACTCGACCGCGCGGACCTCGTGGGACGACAGGGTGTCCTCGCCCGCGAGGGCGGCCTGTATGCGGTCGAGGAAGTCGTCGACCTGGTCCTCGTTGTAGCCGCGGCGGCCGAGCGGAGCCCGGTCGAACGTCACGACGTCGACGACGATCGGGGTCAGTGGCACGTCCATCGGCACTCCCTAGCGGGTGTGGAAGAGGTTCTGCGCCGCTTCCAGGCCCTTGCCCACCAGCGCTTCTGTCGCGTCGGCGCAATGGTCGACGGATAACGCCAGCTCTTTGCGTTCGGTCGCCGAGAAGTCCCGCAGCACGAAGTCGGCTGGGTCCATGCGGCCCGGCGGTCGTCCGATGCCGAACCGTACCCGCAGGTAGTCGCGAGTG
Source organism: Actinophytocola algeriensis (assembly GCF_014203735.1). GTDB lineage: Bacteria > Actinomycetota > Actinomycetes > Mycobacteriales > Pseudonocardiaceae > Actinophytocola > Actinophytocola algeriensis. Next base: position 138,967 of record NZ_JACHJQ010000009.1, read on the forward strand.
CCGAGGCTTTTGGAGATTGACCGCAGACCATTGTGCCCGTTCTCGCCACCGCCTAGCTTCAACCGGATGGTCGCGTACGGGAGGTCCAGCTCGTCGTGGACGACCACGACCTCCGCCGGGTCGATCTTGTAGAACCGGGCCGTGCCCACCACCGGGCCGCCCGAGACGTTCATGAAGGACCTGGGTTTCGCCAGGATGGCGCGGCGGCCGCCGAGGCGGCACTCCAGCACCTCGGCGCCACCCTTGTGCACCTTGAACTTGCCGCCGACGCGGGCCGCCAGCTCGTCGACCACCAGGAACCCCACGTTGTGGCGGTTGGCGACGTAGCGCGGGCCGGGGTTGCCGAGTCCCACGACCAGGACCGGCTCGTCAGTGGCAGCGGAAGTCATGCTGAAACGCTAACCGGGCGGCCCCCGAAGGGAACCGCCCGGTCAGAGAACTCTCACTCCTCGGTGGACTCGGGGGTGGCAGGCGCCTCGGCCGCCTCGCCCTCGGTCTCGCCCTCCATGTCACCCGCGGTCGGGGAGACGTTCACGGCGACGATCAGCGTGTCGGCATCGGTCACCAGCTCGGAGCCCGCCGGAAGCTTGACGTCCTTCGCGAGGATCTGCAGGCCGGCTTCGGTGCCGTCGATGGACACCTCGAACTGCTCCGGGATGTGCAGCGCCTCGACGGACACCTCGATGACGGTCGCGTCCTGGGTGACCAGCGTGCCGGGGGTGGCCTCACCGGTGATGACGACGGGCACCTCGACGTTGACCTTCTCGCCGCGCTGGACGAGGAGCAGGTCGACGTGCTCGATGTAGTTCTTGATCGGGTGGGTGGTGACGGTCTTGGTGAGCGCCAGTTCACTGTTGCTGTCGATCTCCAGCGTCAGTACGGCGTTCTGCCCGTGCTCACGGACGACGCGGGCGAACTCGATCGCCGGCAGCGCCAGGTGCTTCGGGTCGGAACCGTGGCCGTAGAGCACCGCGGGGATCTTGCCTGCGCGGCGGGTGCGGCGCGCGGCGCCCTTGCCGAATTCGGTACGGGCTTCGGCGGCGAGACGGACCTCGGACACGGTGGTGCACTCCTTGCTACAAGAAACCTTGGGGGCGGCGGCGACCTGCGGCGACGGTACATGAGCGCGCGGCAGTCAAGCCGCCGCGTCGATCACGCCGGGCTGGACGCCCGCCCTCGCCGAGGCAACCCGGATAGTCTACGCGGCTTCCTTTGGCAAGGGCACCGGGGGGCGTGCTGCCCTGAAAGACGCTTTCGGGGCATCGAGCGTCCCGAAAGCGTCGTTCAGGGCATTGGGGCCCGCCGGACTACGCGTTGCCGTCGAAGAGGCTCGTCACCGAGCCGTCTTCGAAGACCTCCTGGATGGCGCGGGCCAGCAGCGGCGCGATCGACAGGACCGTCAGCTTCTCGAAGCGCTTCACGTCCGGGATCGGGAGGGTGTTGGCGAACACGACTTCCTTCGCGCCGCACTGGGACAGGCGTTCCGGGGCCGGACCGGACAGCACGCCGTGCGACGCGGCCACGACCACGTCCGCGGCGCCCTCGTCGAGCAGCTGGTCCACGGCCTTCGCGATGGTGCCGCCGGTGTCGACCATGTCGTCGATCACCACGCACAGGCGGTCGCGGACCTCGCCGACCACGCGGTTCGCGACGACCTCGTTGGGGCGCAGCGGGTCGCGGGTCTTGTGGATGAACGCGATCGGCACGCCGCCGAGGTCGTCGGCCCACTTCTCCGCGAGCTTCGTGCGGCCCGCGTCCGGCGACACGACCGTCACGTTGTCGGCGCCGTACTTCTCCTTCACGTACTTCGACAGCAGCGTCTGCGCGAACAGGTGGTCCACCGGGCCGTCGAAGAAGCCCTGGATCTGCGCGGTGTGCAGGTCCACGGTCATGATCCGGTCCGCGCCCGCGGTCTTGAACAGGTCCGCGATGAGCCGCGCGGAGATCGGCTCGCGGCCCTTGTGCTTCTTGTCCTGCCGCGCGTACGGGTAGAACGGCATGATCACGGTGATCCGCTTGGCCGACGCCCGCTTCAGCGCGTCCACCATGATCAGCTGCTCCATGACCCACTGGTTGATGGGCTCGCAGTGGCTCTGGATGACGAACGCGTCGCAGCCGCGGACCGACTCCTCGAACCGGACGAAGATCTCACCGTTCGCGAAGTCGTACGCCGACTGCGGCGTGATCGACACGTTGAGGTGTTTCGCGACCTCCTCGGCGAGTTCGGGGTGTGCCCGTCCGGAGAAGAACATCAGGTTCTTCTTCGGTGTCCCGGACTTGGCGTTCATGCTTGCTCCTCCGAAGCCTCGGACGTGATGCCCAGTGCGCGCCGGGCGGCTTCCGCCGCGGGCGTGCCCGGTCGCTTGCGCAGCACCCAGCCTTCGATGTTGCGCTGCGGTCCGGCCGAAACGGCCAGCGCACCCGGTGGCACGTCGTCCCTCAGCACGGCCCCCGCCCCGCTGTACGCGCCGTCCCCGACGGTGACCGGCGCGACGAACATGTTGTCGCTGCCGGTGCGCGCGTGCGACCCGACGGTCGTGCGGCGCTTGGTCACCCCGTCGTAGTTCACGAACACGCTGGCGGCCCCGATGTTGGAGTACTCGCCGATCGTGGCGTCGCCGACGTAGGACAGGTGCGGCACCTTCGTGCCCGTGCCGATCTCGGAGTTCTTGACCTCGACGAACGTGCCGATCTTGCCCTTGTCGCCCAGCACGGTGCCGGGACGCAGGTAGGCGTACGGGCCCACGTTCGCGCCGTCGCCGATCGACGACTCGCTGCCGTGCACGCGGACCACCTTCGCCTCCGCGCCGACGCGCACGTCGGTCAGCGTGGTGTCCGGGCCGACGGTCGCGCCCTCGCCGACGGAGGTAGTGCCGCGGAGCTGCACGTTCGGCTCCAGCACCACGTCACGGGCCAGTTCGACGCCCGCGTCCAGCCACACCGTGGCCGGGTCGGTCATGGTGACCCCGGCGCGCATCCACTGCTCGGTGAGGCGCCGGTTCATCTCCCTGCCCAGCGCCGCGAGCTGCACGCGGTCGTTGACGCCCTCGACCAGCCACGCGTCGTCGCAGGTCCACGAGCCGCAGCGGTGCCCGTCGTCGCGGGCGATGGCGAGCACGTCGGTGAGGTACTGCTCGCCCTGCGCGTTGTCGGTGGACAGGCGCCCGAGCGCGTCGGCGAGCACGGCGGCGTCGAACGCGTACACACCCGAGTTGATCTCGGTGATGGCCGCCTGCTCCGGCGTGGCGTCCTTCTGCTCGACGATCGCGACGACCGTGCCGTCCGCGTCGCGCACGATGCGGCCGTAGCCGTGCGGGTTCGCGACCCGCGCGGTCAGCACGGTGACCGCGTTGCCCTTCTCGCCGTGCTCGGCGAGCAGCGCGGACAGCGTGGTGGTGTCGAGCAGCGGCACGTCGCCGTAGGTCACGAGAACGGTGCCGGCCAGTTCGGCCGGCAGCACGTCGAGCGCGCAGCGGACCGCGTGCCCGGTGCCGTGCTGCTCCTCCTGCACCGCGACCGTCACGGGCGAGACGATGCTCTTCTCGACCTCGGTGAGGTGTTCGGTGACGGCACCGCGCCCGTGGCCGACGACCACCGCGACCCGCACGGGCCGCAGCCCGGCGGCGGCGCGGACCGCGTGCTCGACCAGCGAGCGGCCCGCGATCCGGTGCAGCACCTTCGGTGTGCGGGACCGCATCCTGGTGCCCTCACCGGCGGCGAGGATGATCGTGCTGACTTCTCCGAGCCCGGTCGAGCTCTCCGGCATATCAGCCGTCTCCCTTGGCGCGAGGTCGATTCCGAGGGCCGGTGATCCGGCCCCGGAGCTCGATCCTACGTGCCCTCCGGGAGCACCCACGCAGGGTCGGCCGAGGGCTCCTCGACGGTTTCCCGCGTGTCCGGTTCGTCCTCGGAGATGGCGACGACATCGTTGCCTCCGCCCCGTTTCGCCTGGTACATGGCGGCGTCCGCGCGGGCGAGCGCACGAGCGGCCGTCTCATCAGGACGGAGGGACACCACACCCACCGAGAGCGTGACGCCGTGCGACAGGTCCTGCGGGAGGCGCTGCACCGCGTCAGCGGCACGGCGCAGCGCGGCGGCCGCGGGCTCCAGCGGCGCGCCGGGCAGCAGCACGATGAACTCGTCGCCGCCGTAGCGGGCGACCATGTCCGAGCCGCGCAACGTGTCGCGGACCGTGCTGGCGATCACGCGCAGCACGTCGTCGCCGTCGGCGTGGGACATGCGGTCGTTGACGCCCTTGAACCCGTCGAGGTCCACCAGCGCGATCGCGAGCGGCTTCTCGCCGACCTGCGTGGACAGCTCCTCGAGCCGCTCGTCCAGCGCACGCCGGTTCGGCAGGCCGGTCAGCGGGTCCTGCAGCGCCTGGCGGGCCATCGTGCCGTGCTTGCGGGACAGCCGTTCGTGCTCGCGGCGGGTGTCCAGTGTGGTCTTGCGGGACAGCCGCTGGTCCGACAGCTGCGCCTCCAGCTCCGCGACGTACAGCTGCAGCGCGCTGGTGGTCCGTTCGCCGCCGTCGTCGGCGCCCGCGAGGCTCGACAGCCGCGCGAACTCGCGGATCAGGCACAGGTACAGCCCCTGCTCCGACTGCGTGCTGTGGAGCCGTTTCTGCACGTCGCTGAGGGTCTCGATGGCTTCCTCGAGGCGGCCGGAGTGCTCGAGGCAGCGGGCGAGCGCGATGCCGACGAAGATCAGCTCGCGCTGCGGGGACTGCTCGAGCAGCCCGTAGAGCCGGTCGAGGTGCTCACCGGAGGGGTTCCCGAGCGCGTGCGCGGCGCCGATGACCGGGACCTGGTCGGCGGCCGACCGGTCGGGCATGCGGCGGAACAGCGACTCGCGGAACGGCAGCTCGATGCCGCCCGCCATGGCCGCGGCCTCGGCGAAGTGCAGCGCCGCCTCGGCGTCCTCGCCAGCGCGCTCCAGGCGCAGTCCCCAGCCGAGCTGCAGGCGGGTGCGGGTGAGCAGGTGCACGGAGATGTCGTGCGAGCCCGCGCCGTTGCGGATGTGCCGGTTGGCCTTCTTCATGACCTGGTCGGCGACCTCGTACACGCCGAGCTGGGCGAGGACGGTGCCGAGGTCCATGAGCGTGGACGTCATCAGCACGTGCCACACGCGGCTGCCGAACATGAGGTCCGGGGTGATCTTCTCGTCGAGCATCGCGAGGCCGACCGCGACCTCGGACAGCGCGTCGTCCTCCTCGCCGATCAGCAGGAGCCGGGTGCCGCGCAGCGCGTGCGCGTCGGCCTCCAGCACGAGGAGCTTGTTGCGGCGGGCGTGGGACAGGAACTCCTCGACCATGTCGCCAGCCGACTCCGCGGACTCGCTGTCGACGACCCGGATCGCGGTCGCGGCGCGCAGCAGCTGACCGACCAGCCGCGGTTCGTCGCGCCTGCGGGCCTGGGCGAGGAGGTGGTCCATCTCGTCGACGTGCCGGGCGAGGCCTGCCCGCTCACCGGCCTGGGTGATCGCGAGCAGCTCCCGGGCGCGGCCGACCAGCCACGCGTCGGAGCGTTCGTCCATCGCGGCCCGGTCAGCTGCGGTTCGGTCAGCGTCGGTTCGGGAGTCGTCCCGCTCGCCGCCATCCACGTGGCTGTCCACCTTCATCGAAGCCCTGAACCCTGTCCGCCGGCTGCGGACAGCTCCGCCGCCAGGGATCGAACCTGGACCATCAGAACCAAAATCTGAGGTGCTGCCTTTACACCACGGCGGATCGCGGACGGAGTAACCGCCCACGGTTGGACATCGTGGCATGCATGTCTTCGCGTGGGCAGTGGTACCCGGCCTATAGACGGGAAGCGCGTCCGAATGGGTGTGACGCGGCTCACGTGCCTGGTGGGTTCGCGGCTTTGCCTGGTTCATTGGGACGCGTAAGTTACGGTTGCGTAGGCGAGGCTCGCCTAACCATCTGGAAGACGGGGTAGCTAGGTATGACGACGACCCTCGACGAGTCAGCAGGCGGTGCCGCGCCACCGAGCAAGGGGCCCAAGCCTGTGACGGTGGGCCGCAGGAAGAACTACGCCCAGCTGGGCGTGTACATCTTCGTCCTCGGACCGTTCGCGGCCCTGATCGCGGCGGTGCCACTGGCGTGGGGCTGGGGTCTCACCTGGGTGGACGTGATCCTCGCGTTCGCGTTCTTCTACTTCACCGGGCACGGCGTCACCGTCGGCTACCACCGGTACTTCACGCACGGGTCGTTCAAGGCCAAGCGGCCGCTGAAGGTCTTCCTCGCGATCGCGGGCAGCATGGCCGTGCAGGGCCCGCCGATCATCTGGGTCGCCGACCACCGGCGCCACCACGCGTTCTCCGACAAGGAGGGTGACCCGCACTCGCCGTGGCTGTACGGCACCGGCCCGATCGCGCTGACCAAGGGTTTCTGGCACGCGCACATGGGCTGGATGTTCGACCGCAGCCTCACCAACAAGGAGCGCTTCGCCCCCGACCTGCTCGCCGACAAGGACATCGTCAAGGTCAACAACACGTTCGTGATCTGGACCGTGCTGACGTTCCTGCTCCCGGCCGTGCTCGGCGGGCTCATCACGTGGTCCTGGTGGGGCGCGCTGACCGCCTTCTTCTGGGCAGGCCTCGTGCGCGTCGCGATCCTGCACCACGTGACCTGGTCGACCAACTCGATCTGCCACATGATCGGCGACCGCCCGTTCGTGTCCCGCGACAAGGCGGCGAACGTCTGGCCGCTCGCGATCCTGTCCTTCGGCGAGTCGTGGCACAACCTGCACCACGCCGACCCGACCTGCGCCCGCCACGGCGTCAAGAAAGGCCAGATCGACACGTCGGCACGCATCATCTGGTTCTTCGAGAAGTTCGGCTGGGTGCACAGCGTCCGCTGGCCGACGCAGGCGCGGCTGGCCAAGATCTCGGCGGGCTCTGACGTCACCTAGGAGCCCAATTACCCCCGGACTGTCGGCGGTTGCCTCTAGGGTGACTGAAATGGCGGTCAGGCGGCGGGATCGTGCCCGTACGGCGCCTCCTCGACGTGGGGAGGCGCGGGTGCCGCGGGTACGCATGACAGGCAAGGAACGGCGGCAGCAGCTGCTGGACGTGGCGCGGTCGCTCTTCGCCGAGAAGGGTTTCGACGGTGCGTCGATCGAGGAGATCGCGCACCGTGCCAACGTGTCGAAGCCGGTGGTCTACGAGCATTTCGGCGGCAAGGAAGGTGTGTACGCGGTCGTCGTCGACCGGGAGATGCACGATCTCCTGTCGTCGATGACCACGGCACTGGCGGAAGAGGCGCATCCCCGGTTGCTGCTCGAACGGGCGGCGGTGGCGCTGCTGGACTACGTCGAGGAGTCGGCCGACGGGTTCCGGATCCTGGTCCGTGCTTCGCCGGTCGCGTCGTCCACCGGGACGTTCTCCTCGCTGTTGAACGACATCGCCTCGCAGGTCGAGAACATCCTCGGGGTGCAGTTCAGCTCGCGGGGGTACGACCCCAAGCTGGCGGCGCTGTACAGCCAGGCGCTGGTCGGGATGGTCGCGCTGACCGGGCAGTGGTGGCTTGACTCACGCAAGCCCAGGAAGGCCGAGGTGGCCGCGCACCTGGTGAACCTCTCGTGGAACGGGTTGTCGCACCTGGAGGACGCACCTGAGCTGCGCGAGTCGCACTGACGGTCCACCAGCGGGTTCTCCAGGTCGGTCAGTGCCTGGTCCGTGATCGCGTCCGTGGCGGGTAGCAGTGCGGACAGGTTCCACACCCGGCCGCGCCGGTGCCGCCAGGTCCTTCGCCCGCAGGTCGCGGACCGGGCCCGTGTCGAGGATGTCCGTCATGCGGTCGACATCCGTCCGGTCAACCGAGGTAGCCGTCCAGGTGCGCGGTCGCCGCCACCATCAGACGGGTTCGCGTCACCAGTGCCGCGCGCCGGGTCTCCACCGCGGCCAGCAGGGCGTCGCTGCTGCCTGATTCCCGCAATCCGTCGAGGATCGGCAGGATCTGGTCCAGGCCGTACCCGTTCTGCCGCAGCATGGTGATCATGCGTGCGTCGCGGATGTCCCCCGGGGTGTAGCGGCGGTAGCCCGTGCCGTGTTCCCGTTCCGGCACCAGCAGGCCCGCCGCCTCCCACACCCGCAGCGCCGACGTCCGCACCCCGAGGACCCGCGCCACCTCACCGATGCGCAGGTCCGAGCGCGGCGTGGGTGCCGCCGACGCGACCGCGGTCAGTGCCTCCGCCGTCGCCGCCAGGTCGCGGGTCTGTTCGTGCACCGCCGCGTGTGCCTCGTTCACCAGTGCCAGGGCCGCCGGCACGTCACCGTCGTGGACCGCGTGCATGATCGTCTTGGCCGCCGCCCAGCCGAAGCCCTTCGCGAGTGCGCGGTAGGTGAGCAGCGCGGCGCGGTGGCGTTCGCCGAGTACGCGGTAGCCCGACTCCGTGCGGGCCGCGGGCGGCAGGACACCCCAGTCCACGTAGTTGCGGACCTGCTGTGTCGAGACACCCGCCTCCCGGGCGAGGTCGATGGGCCTCACGCCGGGGTGACGCGCAACAGCTTGTCGTCCGTGCCGTTGCTGGTCGTCAGGTACAGCGCGCCGTCCGGGCCGGTCCGCGCCGCGCGCAGCCTGCCGAACGTGTCGGTGAACTCCTTCGGCACCGCCACCGTCGTCACGTCACCCTGGTCTTTCATGGACAGCAGAACGACCTTCTCGCCCTTCAGCGCCGTGATCACCAGCGCGCCGTTCAGCGCACCCCACTGGTCGCCGTCGAGGAACGTGGCCGCGCAGACCGCCTCGGTCATGGCGCCGGTCTGCCACTTCGCGGACACGGCGTCCGGGAAGCGCTGCAGGTCGGTCATGTCGACGCCTTCGTCGTAGCCGCCGACCGTGCCGCCCTGCGACGGGTCCCAGCCGTAGTTCTTGCCCGCCTGGACCAGGTTGACCTCGTCGTTCTCGCCGGGCCCGTGCTCGGCGGTGAACACCTGGTCCGAGTCCGGCCGCAGCGCGACGCCCTGGATGTTGCGGTGGCCGTAGGTGTGGACGTACCGCTCGTTGCGGTTCGCCGAGCCGATGAAAGGGTTGTCCGCCTTGGGTTCCCCGGTCTCCAGGTCGAGCCGCAGCACCTTGCCGCCGAGGTTCGTGCGGTCCTGCGGGAAGTTGCCGCGGGCCGTGTCACCGGTACCGACGAGCAGCGCACCGTCGCGGGCGAGCGTGGGGCGGCAGCCGGAGTGGCGGCCGGACGGGTTCAGCGGCAGCCCGGTCAGCAGCTCCTTCTCGCGCGTCGCGATCTGGCCGTCGTCGGCGAGGCGCCACGTGACGAGCCGGATGTCGGTCGGCTGCCCGTTCTCCGTGTGGGTCTGGCAGGTGGTGAAGCGGCGCGTGTCCTCGAAGTCCGGGTGCACGACGAGCCCCATCAGGCCGCCCTCGCCCTGGACGAGCACGTCGGACAGGTCCGCCTTGACGTCCGTGACCGTCGCGCCCGGCTCGCTGCTCGACAGGAGCGCGATCCGCGCGGGCCGCTGTGACACGAGGATCTTGCCGTCGGGCAGGAAGCCGATGTCCCAGCCGTGCGAGAGCCCGCCCGCGACGGTCTCGACCTTCAGCTGCGGGGTCTCGGTGCTGCTGGGCGTGGTCGGTTCGCTCGAACCGCTCCTCGGGACCTGGCCGGTTCCCTCACGCTCCGCTGGGGAGTCGGTGCAGGCGGTGAGCGTGGCGAGAGCCGCTGCGACAACGAGCAAACTCGTCCGGGTTCGCATGGGTCCAGAATGCCCGGACGCGCGTCGTACTGCTGTGTGGTGACGCCTGCCGAGGAGAAGATGGATGAGCGACGACTGGTGGACAGAGCGCCAGCAGAACAAGCGGCTCGCTGGGCTCGAGGAAGACCTGACCTACGTCAGCTCGGCGTTGTCGTCGGCGCGGGCCTCGCAGAACCGGCTGAAAGCCGAGCTGTCGAAGGTCCAGGGGTCGCTCGAACAGCGGCTGAACCGGCTGTCCGCCGCGTTCGACGCGTTCGTGGAGATCAGTGACCTGCGGGTGACGCTCGGGCTCTTCGACTCGCACGGGCGGGTGCGACACCAGGCCAAGCAGCTGCTCGCGGGCGCCGGGCTGCCCGAGGTGTCCGACGTGGACGGCTACTGGCTCGCGCCCGCGCTGCTCGCGCTGTCCGGTGTGACCGACGGTGCCGTCGACGACGACGCGCTCGGCCTGGCGGCGGCCCGGGATCCCTTGCGCACAGCGGCGTTCCACGTGTTGCTCACGTCCGTCGTCGGTGGCCGGTCGACCGTGCCGTCGCTCGCGCCGGCGCTGCCCGCGCTGCCCGCTCTGCCTGTGGAGGTGCCCGCGTACCAGCGTGCCGTGTGGCTGCTCGCCGCCGACGGGTTCTTCGGCACCGAGGGGTGGGAGCTGGCGCGCGAGCGGTGCGCGGAGTTCGTCGCGAGCGTGACCGACGGGTCGCTGGCGGCCGCGCTGCGGGACGTCGCCGCGCCCAAGGCGGTCGTGACCGTGCCGAAGGAGCTGGACGGCGGTGGTTCCCTCGCCACGTCACTGCAGGCCGCCGAGAAGCTCACGGTGCTGCGGACGTGGGTCACCGAGGCACTCGCCGGCTACACGAACGAGCCGGCCGCCGCGCCGGACGAGCTGGCGCGCCGGACGCTGGACCTGCTGATCGACGAGGGCAGCGCGGTCGAGCTGCCCCTGCTCGCGCGGGAACGGGAGCTGCGCGCGGTCATCGAGGGCAAGGAGACCGCGAAGTCCACCTGGGACAGTCCGGCCGGGACCGCGGCGGACCTGCTGCGCGCGGACCTCGCGTCGGAACGCCCCAACCGCAAGGCGCTCGCCGTGCGGGCGAGCGCGCCGGTGCTGGTCACGCTGGCCGAGGAGTTCGCGACCACGGCACGGGAGGAGGCGCCCGCGTCGCTGGACGTCCGCACCAGGTACGGCCGCGTGACGATCACGCCGGCCGGCCAGGACGACACGTCGATGCGGCGGGCGCTGGACTTGGTGGCGCGGACGGCGAACGTGGAGTCCCAGCGCAAGTACGTGGCGATCGGCGCAGGCGCCGTGGGTGTGCTGCTCGTGGTGCTGGCGGTGTTCGCGGGCTGGGGCTGGGTCCTCCCCGGCCTGGTGGCGCTCGCTGTGGCGGGGTACCAGTGGTTCGCGGACGGCAAGGAGCGCAAGAACGCCGCGGAGGAGGCGGAGCGTTCGAGGAAGGCGCTCGTCACCGACGTGGACCAGCGTGTGGAGGCGTTCGCCAAGACCCGCCGCGAGCTGCAGGACCGGCAGGCGACGGTCGACGAGGACCTGACGGCGTTGCGGGCGGCTCTGACGTGAGATCGTGACCGGGTGACGCTGAGGCTGGAGATCGAGGACGCGGTCGCGACGCTGACCATCGACCGCCCGTCGAAGCGCAACGCGATGAGCTTCGAGATGTGGTCGGCCATCCCCGGCCTGCTCGACAAGGTCGCCGAGGACGATGCGGTGCGTGCCCTGGTCATCCGGGGCACGGACCACTTCTCCGCGGGCGCCGACATCAGCGAGTTCGCGACACTGCGGTCCGACGCGGAGGGCGCCGAGCGCTACGGCGCGGCGGTGCTGGCGGGCGAACGCGCCATCGCCGGCCTCCCGAAACCGACGATCGCCGCGATCACGGGCGTGTGCGTCGGCGGCGGCTGCGAGATCGCGCTGGCGTGCGACATGCGCGTCGCGGCGCCGGACGCCCGGTTCGGCATCACCCCGGCGAAGCTGGGCATCGTCTACAACTTCACGTCGACGAAGCAGCTGGTGGACGTGGTGGGCCCGGCGTGGGCGCGGCAGGTCCTGTTCACCGCCGACATCATCGACGCGGACACGGCGTTGCGCATCGGCCTGGTGAACGAGCTGACCGAGGACCCGGTCGCCCGCGCGGTGGAACTGGCTACGACCATGGCCTCCCGCGCGCAGGTCAGCCTCCGCGGCGCGAAGACCATCATCACCAAGATCACCGAGGGCGAACACGAGGACGACGAGGTCCGCGCGCTGTACACGGAGTCGGTGCAGAGCCCGGACTACGCCGAGGGCGTCGCGGCTTTCCTGGAGAAGCGCACGCCGAGGTTCTAGGTGTATGAGGTCATGACGTTGGTGACGCCGGTGTGGAGCCGGGTGACGGGTGGCTGGTTTCCGGCGGTGGTGTGGGGTCGATGGTAGTTGTAGTGGACGTTCCAGACCTGCAGCGCTGCTGACCTGTGTTGTTCGCTGGTCCAGGTGTGGGCGTAGAGGAATTCCTCGGCCAGGATCCGGTGATAGCGCTCGACCTTGCCGTTATGGCGAGGTGTGTAGGGCGTGATGCGCTGGTGGCGCGCTCCGCGGAGCACGGTGGCGAAGTCGCGGGCGCGGTAGCAGGCGCCGTTGTCAGTCACGATCCGGTGGACATGCTGGATGCCGTGGCGGGCGAAGAACGCGCGGGCTCGGTGGGTGAAGGCGATCGCCGTCCGGGCCTGCTCGTCGGGCAGGGCCTCGGTGTAGGCCAGACGGGAGAACCCATCGATCGCGGTGTGCAGGTAGGTGTAGCGGCCGCGGCCGCCGCGTCGGCGGCCTCGGACCGACTGTTTGGCCTGTTCGCTGCCGCGGCCGTGGACCCGCCAGCCACCACCGTCAGGGATGACACCGACCTTCTTCACGTCGAGGTGGACCATGTGACCGGGCCAGCGAGCATGGATGCGGCGCGGCTCGCGGTTGTTCTCGCCGGTCGGGTCGATAAACCGGCGCCGGTTCAACCCGAGGTGGGCCAGGTGCCGGCTGACGGTCCGGACAGCGACCGAGGTTCCTTCGCCAGCCAACTCCAGAGCGATCCGCCGGGCGGACCACTTGCGTTCCCGGCGCATCGCCTCGATCCGCACCACGACCTGCCCGGTCGTGGCCGTCGGCTGGTGGTGCGGGACGCTGGGCCGATCGGCCAGGCCAGCGTCGCCGTACTCGCGGTGACGGTTGACCCACTTCGACGCGCACTGCCGCGAGATCCCCATCTCAGCGGCGACATGCGCGACCGGACGCGACTGGCAGCGCTCGACCAGACGACGACGGCCTTCCACGGACAACGGGGGCATTACGGTGGAGCATCGGACGGGTCTTTCTGCTCGGCGAATGAGTTGGTGGTACTTCTCATCCTGCCGCCGAAAGACCCGTCCCCTCGTCTCAGCCCCTACCAGCCGTCACCAACGTCATGACCCGCAACATCTAGGCGCGAGGCCGTCCCCGCGACACCACCTGGCCGCAAACCCGAACCTGCAGTGATCCGCAACTGCACCGGGTCCACTGTGTGGCGCCCTCGGCGCTCCGATGCCAGGACAGGACCGTGAAGGGGTCGGCGTCAGGCCACCCGCAGTAGGGGCATCGCATGAGTCCAGCAAAGTCGCGCGGATCGTGTACGTCCACGTTGACTTTCCGAACAATACTGTGAAGCCTCGACTACATGATTGACCTCCGCCGACTGAAGGTCCTGCGCGCGGTCGCCCACTACGGCACGATCACCGCCGCCGCGCGTGCCATGCACTTCACCACCTCCGCGGCCTCCCAGCAGATCCGCCAGCTCGGTCGTGAGCTGGGCGTGGCGCTGCTGGAACCCCACGGCCGCAACGTCCGCCTGACGGAAGCGGCCCACACCCTGCTGACCCACGCGGACGCGATAGAAGCGAGGTGGGAACAAGCCGAAACCGACCTGAGAGCGGCAAAAGACGAACCGGCGGGCCTGCTACGCCTGTGCTCCATGCCGACAGCGGTGTCCCGCCTGCTGGCCCCGGTCGTGGCCCCGCTGACCACGAAGTACCCGAAGCTGAAGATCCAACTGAGAGAAGTGGAACAACAACAGGCGTTCGACCTGCTCTTCTCAGGCGAAGCCGACCTGGCGGTCATCGAGGTGACCCCGGCCAACCCGCCCCGGACGGATGCCCGCTTCGACCAACGCCCACTGACCGACGACGTGTTCGACCTGGTGGTGCCCGCGGCACACCCACAGGCCGCCGCCGAGGTGGTCGATCTGGCGGACTTCGCCACGGCGGACTGGATCATCTCGTCGGTGGCGTGCACCTGCCGGGAACACACACTGGCGGCCTGCGGCGCGGCGGGCTTCACCCCACACATAGCCCACGACGCACTCGAGTGGAACGCGATCGGCCACCTGATCGCCCACGGCCTGGGGGTGGCGCTGGTGCCACGCCTCGCGTACCTGGCCCCACACCTACCGGTGAAGCGACTGCACCTGGCGAACCCCCCGACCCGCAAACTGCTGACCACCACCCGCGGCGGCGGGTACACCAACCCAGCCATCGCCGCCGCCCACGACGCCTTGTCCGACGTAGCCGCCTGACCCAGCGCACAGCCCCCGCACTTTTGCGGGAGCGTGCCCACCCTCCCGGTCGAAGATCATGGCGAACCAGCCGGCCGCCGCGGTGATCGCGCGATGATCTCCGCGTCGTCCTCGTCGGGTTGGTGCACGTGCTCCTCGTCCGCCTGCGACAGGGCACCCGCCGTCCGCGTCCGGACCCGAACGGGTTCACGCCCGGCGAGCGTGCATGTATTCGGTGGCCCGGGGCACGTAGGGTGGATGTCGAGAACCCCTCCGCCGGGCTCGTCCGGGGCAGGGGTGTGTCCGCGTGCTTCGAGGGGTATCTCCAGTGTCGTTGTCCGGTCTCCTGCAAGCAGTGCTGCCCGACCCCGCCCTGACCAAGATCACCGAGTCCGCCGGTGCGGCCGGCCTCGAGCTGGAAGGCCCGACCGCTGTCCGGCCGCTGGTCACCGCTGCCCTGGCCGCGCGGAAACCAGTACTCGCGATCACGGCGACCGGTCACGAGGCGGACGACCTCACCGCCGCGCTCCGCGACCTGCTCGGCCGTGACGCCGTGGTCAACTTCCCCTCGTGGGAGACGTTGCCGCATGAGCGCCTCTCGCCGCGCGCCGACACCGTCGGCCGCCGCCTGGAGGTGCTGCACCGGCTCCGCCGCGACGACGCGCCACAGGTCGTGGTCGCCACCGTGCGCAGCCTCATCCAGCCGATGGCGCCCGGCCTCGGCAGCCTCGACCCGGTCCACCTCGTCGTCGGTGAGGAGCACGACTTCGACGGCACCGTCGAACGCCTCGTCGAGCTCGCCTACACCCGCGTCGACATGGTCGAGAAGCGTGGCGAGTTCGCCGTCCGCGGCGGCATCCTCGACATCTTCCCGCCCACGGCGGAGCACCCGGCCCGCGTCGAGTTCTGGGGCGACGAGGTGTCGGAGATCCGCTGCTTCGCCGTCGCCGACCAGCGCTCGCTGCCGACCGAGATCACCGAGGTCAACGCTCCGCCCTGCCGTGAGCTGCTGCTCACCGAGGACATCCGGCAGCGCGCCATGGCCCTCGCCGAGGAGCAGCACGACGCTGGCGCGTCCGACGCCCACCTCGCCGAGATGCTCGTCAAGCTCGCCGACGGCATCCCCACCGAGGGCATGGAGGCCCTGATCCCGGTCCTGTGCGAGGGCGAGCTGGACCTGCTCACCGACGTCCTGCCCGACGGCGCACACGTCCTGGTCATCGACCCCGAGAAGGTCCGCACCCGCGCCCACGACCTCGTGCGCACCGGCCAGGAGTTCCTCGAGGCCGCGTGGATGGCCGCCGCGGGCGGTGGCAAGGCGCCACTCGACCTCGGTGCCTCGGCCTACCGCGGCCTCGGCGAGATCGCCCAGCACGCCCGGGACACCGGGCACCCGTGGTGGACGCTCTCGCAGCTCACCACTCCCGGCGAGCAGGTCGTCCAGCTCGACATCGCGGGCGTCGAGGGCTACCGGGGCGACGTCGCCCGCGCCTTCGCCGACCTCCGCGCCCACATCGCCACCGGCGGCGCCGCCGTGCTCGTCGTCCCCGGCGCCGGTACCGCCCGCCGCGCGGTCGAGCAGCTCTCCGACGCCGACGTCCCGGCCACGTTCGCCGAGGACGGCCTCACCGAGCCGCCGGCGAGCGGCATCGTCACCGTCGTCCGCGGCGCCATCGAGGAAGGCTTCCTCGCGCCGGAGCGCGCCCTGGTGGTGCTCACCGAGACCGACCTGACCGGCGGCAGGCACGGCACGTCCACCAGGGACCTCTCCGCGAAGATGCCCTCCCGGCGGCGCAACGCGGTCGACCCGCTCGCACTGAAGACCGGGGACTACGTCGTCCACGAGCAGCACGGCATCGGCCGCTACGTCGAGATGGTCCAGCGCACCGTCGGTGGTGCGACCCGCGAGTACCTACTGCTCGAATACGCCTCCTCCAAGCGCGGCCAGCCCGGTGACCGCTTGTTCGTGCCCACCGACCAGCTCGACCAGGTGTCCCGGTACGTCGGCGGTGAGCTGCCCACCCTGAACAAGCTGGGTGGCTCCGACTGGAAGAACACGAAGGCCAAGGCCAAGAAGGCCGTCAAGCAGATCGCGGCCGAGCTGGTGCAGCTCTACGCGGCCCGCCAGTCCGCGCCCGGCCACGCGTTCGGTCCCGACACCCCGTGGCAGCGCGAGCTCGAGGACGCGTTCCCGTTCACCGAGACCCCCGACCAGATGGCCGCGATCGACGAGGTCAAGGCCGACATGATGCGCGGTGTCCCGATGGACCGCGTGATCTGTGGCGACGTCGGCTACGGCAAGACCGAGATCGCCGTGCGTGCCGCGTTCAAGGCCGTGCAGGACGGCAAGCAGGTCGTGGTCCTGGTGCCCACCACGCTGCTCGCCCAGCAGCACCTCAACACGTTCATCGAGCGCATGGCCTCCTTCCCGGTCACCGTGAAGGGCCTCTCCCGGTTCACGCACGGCCCGGACGCCGATGCCGTCATCGAAGGTCTCGCCGCGGGTGAGGTCGACGTGGTGATCGGCACGCACCGCCTGCTGCAGACCGGTATCCGCTACAAGGACCTCGGCCTCGTCATCGTCGACGAGGAGCAGCGGTTCGGTGTCGAGCACAAGGAGCACATCAAGGCGCTCCGCACCCACGTCGACGTGCTCACCATGTCCGCCACCCCGATCCCGCGCACCCTCGAGATGTCGCTGGCCGGGATCCGCGAGATGTCGACCATCCTCACCCCGCCGGAGGACCGGCACCCGATCCTCACCTACGTCGGCGGCTACGACGACAAGCAGGTCGGCGCTGCCATCCGCCGCGAGCTGCTGCGCGACGGCCAGGTGTTCTTCGTGCACAACCGGGTCTCGTCCATCGAGAAGGCCGCGCGCAGGCTCCGCGAGCTGGTGCCGGAGGCCAGGATCGTGACCGCGCACGGCCAGATGAACGAGGACCGCCTCGAGAAGATCATCGAGGGCTTCTGGGCCCGCGAGTTCGACGTGCTGGTCTGCACCACGATCGTCGAGACCGGTCTCGACATCGCCAACGCCAACACGCTGATCGTCGAACGCGGCGATCTGCTCGGCCTCGCCCAGCTGCACCAGCTGCGCGGCCGCGTCGGCCGTGGCCGCGAACGCGGCTACGCCTACTTCCTGTACCCGCCGGAGGCGCCGCTCACCGAGACCGCGCACGACCGGCTCGCCACGATCGCGCAGAACACCGAGCTGGGTGCGGGCATGGCGGTGGCCATGAAGGACCTGGAGATCCGCGGCGCGGGCAACATCCTCGGCGCCGAGCAGTCCGGCCACATCGCGGGCGTCGGCTTCGACCTCTACATCCGGCTGGTCGGCGAGGCGGTCGACGCGTTCCGCAAGCACGCGGGCGCCGAACCGGGCGAGGAGGAGGAAGAGCTCGCCGGGGTGCGGGTGGACCTGCCGGTGGACGCCCACATCCCGCACGACTACGTGCCGGGCGAGCGGTTGCGGCTGGAGGCCTACCGCAAGATCGCCGCCGCGGCCGACGCCGACGGGCTCGCCGCCGTCGAGGAGGAACTGAAGGACCGCTACGGCAATCCGCCGTTGCCGGTGCGGCGCCTGTTCGCGGTGGCGGCGTTCCGCCAGACGTGCCGCGAGCACGGCGTCACCGAGGTGACGTTGCAGAGCAGCTCGATCCGGTTCGCGCCGCTCGCGCTCCGCGACTCGCAGATCGTGCGGCTGAAGCGCCTGCACCCCAAGGCGACCTACAAGCCGGTGAGCGAGCTCGTCACCGTGCCGAGGCCGACGGAGGGTGGCGCGGGCGGCCGGATCGGCGCGCCGCCGTTGCGTGACGTCGAGCTGCTGGACTGGTGCCGGAAGCTCCTCGAGTCCCTGGTGATCGCCCCCGCTCCCGTTGGCTAGGGGGCTGTGAGAGGCTTGGCGACCGTGACGAGTGTCCTTCGCCGTGCCGTAGCGCCGTTCGCCGCCGTGACCGCGCTGGTCGCGACGCTGACCGCGTGCGGGACCGGGCCAAGCCAGGTCAACTCCGCCGTCATCATCGACGACCACGTGATCTCGGTCGACGAGGTGCAGGCCCTGATCGACAAGGTCGTCAAGGAACCGGCCGCGCGGCCGCTCGCGCAGCAGCACAAGCTCGACCTCGTCGCGCGCGAGGTCGTGTCGCAGCTGATCACGCACGACCTGCTCACCGAGGTCGCCCGGGAGGAGAACCTCCGGGTCGACCAGGCGCAGCTGTCGATGCTCCGCGAGCAGGACCCGCTGGCCGGGGACCTGCCGACGGACGGCAGCGTGCCCACCGAGCAGCTGGTGCCCGCACTCGTCAACCGGGCCCGCGGGTTCGAGGCGTACGCCAACGACAACCTGCTGCTGGTCGAGCTGGCGAACCGGTACCTCGGCCGTGCCGACGTGAAGTACAACGTCGCCGGTGTCACCGACTACGACGATGCCAAGGCGCTCGCGGAGAAGATCGCCGCCGACCCGGACAGCGGCGCGTCGCTCATGCGGTCCGCCTCGTCCGAGGACCTGCCGCCGCAGCTGAACTCCGAGACGGGACCCGGTCCGCTCGCCCTCCAGCTGATGGTGCCGGACGACTCCGTCCTTCTCATCAACCAGCCGGCCACTGAGCAGAGTGCCGGTGGTTTCTTCGTGGTGCAGGTCCTGTCCAAGGAGGTCGCGTCGAGCGCGTCGCCGGAGCTCGACCCGAGCCAGATCGACCCGAACCAGCTGCCGCAGTACGGCAAGTACCTGCTCCGCGAGCAGGCGCTCGGCAAGAACCTGCGGGTGAGCCCCCGCTACGGCGAGTGGAACCTCGCCGAGCTGAAGGTTCTGCCCAAGGCCGAGGCCGGTGTCGCGGGGCTCCTGCTGGTGCCGGACGCCGACAAGTCGTGACGCCCGCGGCCGAGCCCACGCGGTCGGGAACGGCCGTCGTGCTGCTCGGGCCCGGCGATGCGATCCCGTCGGCCGCGCTGCCGTTGGTGCGTGCCGCGACCGCGGTGTACACGACCGCGGACGCGCCGCCGCCTGCCGCGCTCGCCGAGGAGGCGTCGTCCGGCCGGGTGGTGCTGCTGACCGCGGACCTGGCCGACCCGGCAGCCGCCGCGCTGCTGGCACGCGGCGCGGCGATCGTCCGGCCTGAGCCGGTGTACGGCGCGGGCCTGCTGGCCGCGGTCGCGGTGATGGACCGGCTGCGTTCGCCCGGTGGCTGCCCGTGGGACGCCGAGCAGACCCACGACTCCCTGAAGCAGTACCTCGTCGAGGAGTGCTTCGAGCTGCTGGAAGCCATCGAGGACGGTGACCGGGCGGCGTTGCGTGAGGAGCTCGGCGACGTGCTGCTGCAGGTGCTGTTCCACTCCCGTGTCGCACAGGAGTCGCCGGACGCCCCGTTCTCCATCGACGACGTGGCGAACGAGCTGGTGACCAAGCTCGTCGGCCGCCATCCGCACGTGTTCGCGGGCGGTGATCCGGAGGTGCGGGACGCCCGCACGCAGGAGCACCGCTGGGAACAGCTGAAGCAGCAGGAGAAGAAGCGCGAGTCCAGCGTCGACGGTGTGGCGATGGGGCAGCCGGCGACGGCGTTGGCCGCGAAGCTGGTGCAGCGCACGAAACGGGCCGGCCTGCCCGTCGATCTGCTGCCGGACTCGCCGCTGTTCGCCGCGGCGGCCCGGTCGAAGCTCGCGGGTGAGGATCCGGAGGGTGCGCTGCGCGCGGAGGCACGGAAGTTCGCCGCGGACGTGCGTGCCGCGGAACAGGCGGCCCGCTCCGAGGGCGTTGATCCGGCCGCCATGAACGAGGCGGAGTGGCGCCGCTTCTGGCCGTCCTGACGATCGTGGCTTCGGGCTCGCTGGTTCGTGTCATGTCCCCACGATGCGTGTGATCAGGGCCTTTGTCAGCAAGAAGCCCGAGCGAATGGGACATTCGCTCGGGCTTGTCAGGATCAAGCCGGAGCGCCCTCGGGCTTCCTCGCGCGGACGATGGCGGAGTGCATCCCGTCCGCGACCTGGTGCGTCAGCGTGATGTCCACCTCCGTGAGACCCGCGGCCGCCAGGCCCTTCCGGTACTCGCCGATGGACAGCGCACCCGCGATGCAGCCCACGTAGGACCCGCGTTCGGCGCGCTCGCCAGGGGTCAACGCGTCCTCGGCGACCACGTCGGACACACCGATCCGGCCGCCCGGGTTCAGCACGCGGAAGGTCTCGGCGAACACGGCCCGCTTGTCGACCGACAGGTTGATCACGCAGTTCGAGATCACCACGTCGACGGTGCCCGCGGGCAAGGGAATGTTCTCGATCGTGCCTTTCAGGAACTCGACGTTGGTGGCACCGGCCTTGGCCGCGTTGGCGCGCGCGAGGGCCAGCATCTCCTCGGTCATGTCCACCCCGTACGCCTTGCCTGCCTGCCCGACGCGCCGGGCGGACAGCAGCACGTCGATACCGCCGCCGGACCCGAGGTCGAGCACGACCTCACCCTCACGCAGTTCGGCGACGGCGGTCGGGTTGCCGCGCCCCAGCGACGCGGCGACCGCCTCGGCGGGCAACTCGTCCCGCTCGGCGGTGCCGTACAGGGTGGCCCCGAAGCCGTCGTCCACCTCGACAGCCCGAGGACCGCAACAGTCGCTGTTCGCCCCGCTCACGGTGACCGAGGTCGCGGCTGCGGCGTAGCGGGCGCGGACGGTCTCGCGCAGGTCGTCGGTCGGTGTGCTCATCGTGGCTCTCCTCCGGTAGCTGATTCGACGTTCGTCGATACAAGCTTGCGACCTGATTAGAAGTCCGTCAATATAGAGTTGTGTCGAGTCAAGAGTTGCCACTCGTGTCGCGGGACGCCGCCTGCTGCTCGGACCTGACGTCCGCGCCGCTGTCCGAGGAACGCGCGGCCGAACTCGCGCCGGTGTTCAAGGCGCTGGGGGATCCGGTGCGCCTGCGGCTGCTCTCGATGATCGCGTCGCGCTCGGGCGGAGAGGTCTGCGTGTGCGAGCTGACGCCCGCGTTCGACCTGTCCCAGCCGACGATCTCCCACCACCTCAAGCTCCTGCGGCAGGCCGGGCTGATCGACTGCGAGCGGCGGGGGACCTGGGTCTACTACTGGGTGCTGCCGGAGGCCACCGACAAGCTCGCCGCGCTGCTCACCCGCCCTGCCGAGGTGCCCACGGTGCTCGCCTCCTCGCGGCCGTCGTGAACACGGCCGATGGCTGAAGAACGCAGAGGTTCGTAACGCACCCACCCGGTCCGGGTGTGGCTCACCGACCTGCCGTGCGAATGGACCATTCGCACGCATTGGTTCCGCACACTGCCCCTTCAGGCCGTCAATTCGTCGGTGATCGCGGCTAACGTGGCGGCCGTGAACGACGCCTACCTCCGATTCCCACACCTCCACGGTGAGCTGATCACCTTCGTGGCCGAGGACGACGTGTGGCTCGCGCCGCTCGGCGGCGGCCGGGCCTGGCGGGTCTCCGCCGACCAGGTCACGGTCGGTTCCCCGCGCTTCTCCGCCGACGGCACCCACCTGGCCTGGACCAGCTGGCGTGACGTCGAGCCTGAGGTGCACGTCGCCCCCGCGGACGGTGGCCCGAGCCGCCGCCTCACCCACTGGGCCGACGTGAACACCGAGGTGATCGGCTGGACCGCGGCCGGCGAGGTGCTGGCCGTCAGCACGGTCGGGCAGCCGAGCATCCGCCGCACGTGGGCCTACGAGGTCGACCTGGACGGCGGGACGCGGCAGCTCCCGTACGGGCCGGTGGGCGGGATCGCGACCAGTCCGGACGGTGCCGTGGTCCTGCTGGGCGCCACGTCGCGGGAACCGGCCTGGTGGAAGCGTTATCGCGGCGGCACGGCAGGCAAACTGTGGCTCGACGCGGACGGGTCGGGTGAGTTCACCCGTTTCCTACCGGACATCGGCGGCAACGTGGCGTCGCCGATGTGGGTGGGCGACCGGATCGCGTTCCTGTCCGATCACGAGGGAGTCGGCGACCTCTACTCGTGCCTGCCGGACGGTGCGGACCTGCGCAGGCACGCGGTGGACGCGCCCGGCGAGTTCTACGCGCGCAACGCGACGACCGACGGCAGGCGCGTGGTGTTCCACCGCGCCGGGCGCCTGTGGCTGGTCGACGGGCTCGACAGCGAGCCGAGGGAGCTGGACATCCGGCTGGGCGGCCCCCGGCTCGCGCGGGCGCCGTACCCGGTGCGGGCGGTGGACGAACTCGGTGACCTGGGGCCCGACCACACCGGCCGGGGCAGTGCCATCGAGGTGCGTGGCACCGTGCACTGGCTCACGCACCGGGACGGGCCGGTCCGTGCGTTGTCGGCCGAGCCAGGTGTGCGGGCCAGACATCCGCGCACACTCGGCGACCAGGTCGTGTGGGTGACCGACGCCGATGGCGAGGAGGCGCTGGAGATCGCACCGGTCGGCGGGGCGGCGGGTGCCGCGCCGCACCGGATCGGCGCGGGCAGGCTCGGCCGGGTTCTCGAGCTGGCCGCGTCGCCGGACGGCAGGCGGGTCGCCGTCGCGACACACGACGGCCGGGTGCTGCTCGTCGAGGTGGAGACCGGTGAGCTGCGCGAGCTCGTCCACACCACCGATGGCGACCCGTGCGACCTGGCGTTCTCGCCGGACTCGGCGTGGGTCGCGTGGTCACACCCCGGGCCGAACCCGCTGCGCAACATCAGGATGGCCAACACCACCGATCTGTCCACAGTGGACGTGACGCCGCTGCGGTTCGTGGACTCCGATCCGCAGTTCACGGTGGACGGCAAACACCTCGCGTTCCTGTCGATGCGCAGCTTCGACCCGATCTACGACACGCACGTGTTCGACATGTCCTTCCCGTACGGCACCCGGCCGCACCTGGTGCCGCTCGCGGCGACCACACCGTCGCCGTTCTCGCCGCAGTTGCGGGGCCGCCCGGTGGACGACGAGCCGGACGGCAAGGACAAGGACAAGGACAAGGACGACGACGACGCGCCGCCGCGCACCGCGGTCGACCTGGAGGGCCTCGGTGAGCGGGTGGTCGCGCTGCCGGTGCACGCCGCCCGGTACGGCCACCTCCGCGCGGTGAAGAACGGCCTGGTGTGGCTGCGGTACACGCTGTCCGGCGTGCTCGGCCACGACGGGGACGGTGATGGCGACGACAGCGACAAGACCGTCCTCGAACGCTACGACTTCGTCAAGCGCAAGCACGAGACGCTGGCCGACAGTGTCGACGGTGTGTGGGTGACCGGCGACGGCGAACGGCTCGTCGTGCGTGAGGGCTCGCGGTTGCGGGTGCAGTCGGCGGACGCGAAGTCGGACTCCGACGACAGCGGCGATGACGTGCGGGTGGACCTGTCGCGGGTCCGGGTGCAGGTCGACCCGGCGGCGGAGTGGCGCCAGGCGTTCGACGAGGCCGGCAGGTTGATGCGCGACCACTTCTGGCGCGCGGACATGAGCGGCGTCGACTGGTCCGGGATGCTCGCGCGGTACCGGCCGCTGGTCGAGACCGTCAACTCGCACGACGAGTTGGTTGATCTGTTGTGGGAGGTACAGGGCGAGCTGGGCACCTCCCACGCGTACGTGACGCCGCCCGGCGACGGGGTGGAGTCGGCGCGGCGGCTGGGTCTGCTCGGCGCGGACCTGGTGCGTGACGGTGACGTGTGGCGGATCGAGCGGATCCTGCCTGGCGAGTCGTCCGACCCGCGTGCGCGTTCGCCGTTGCGCGCACCCGGTGTGGCGGTCCGGGCCGGCGACGCGATCGTCGCGGTCGACGGACGCCCGGTCGATCCGGTGACGGGGCCGTTCCCGCTGCTGGCCGGCACCGCGGACAATCCGGTGGAGCTGGTGATCGCCCCGGGCGGTGGGGGTGCGAACCGGAGCGTGGTGGTCGTGCCGCTGCTGGACGACATGCCGCTGCGCTACCACGACTGGGTCGCAGGCCGCCGGGCGTACGTGCACGAGAAGACCGGCGGCAGGCTCGGCTACGTGCACGTGCCGGACATGGTGGCGAACGGCTGGGCCGAACTGCATCGCGACCTGCGCCTGGAGGTACGGCGCGAGGGCCTGATCGTCGACGTCCGCGAGAACCGCGGCGGCCACCTCTCCCAACTGGTGGTGGAGAAGCTCGGCCGCAAGATCATCGGCTGGCAGATCACCCGCGACGCCCACACCGCGGAGAGCTACCCGCACGACGCACCCCGCGGCCCGGTAGTGGCGGTGGCGAACGAGTTCTCGGGCTCGGACGGCGACATCGTCAACGCGGCCATCAAGGCGCTGGGCATCGGCCCCGTGGTCGGGACGCGAACGTGGGGCGGCGTCATCGGGATCGACATGCGCTACCACCTCGTGGACGGCACGTTGGTCACGCAGCCGCGGTATGCCACGTGGCTGGAGGGGCCTGGGTGGGGGGTGGAGAACTACGGCGTCGATCCGGATGTGGAGGTCGTGATGGCACCGCAGGACCACGCCGCCGGCCGGGACCCTCAGCTGGATGCCGCTGTCCGGTTGGCGTTGGAGGCATTGGAGGTGACGCCCGCGGCTGTTCAGCCTGAGTTGCCGCCGTTGGTGTGATGATCGGTTTGGGCTGCGCTGGCGCGGGGCGGAGAGGGGTCGGGGCGGAGGGGGGAGAGGTGCGGGGAGGGGATGGCAATGAGGTGCTTGGCTAGGTTTGCTTGAAGGGCTGTTTGGCGTCTTCGACGTGCGGTTCGGTGCCGGGCTGGGTCGGGGCAGGGGCTGCGGCTGAGGGTGTCTTCAGCGTGTAGTTGTTGGCGCTGCTCATGTTTGGGTGGTTGGCAGGGCTTAGCCGAGGTGGGCTTTGTTGCTGGGCGCCGCTTTCCCTGCTGGCTGCTTTGGCGGCCAGCAAAAGGCGCGAAAAGCGCGCGCGTGGGGGCGTGAGCCCCACACAGCACCACCCAGGCAGACTCACCAAGACCACCCCAACCCGGCCAACGAATGAGGACACAGCACTGCTCTCGGCTGCTGGCCGCTTTCGCTGCTGCGGCTTTGCTGGTGGCTGTTGTGGTCGCTGGTGGGCTGCCGTTCCGGGTGCGTCGGCCTGGCCGGTTGGGAGCTGCCGCAGTCGGTTGTTGCCGGGTCCGTCTGTGGTTGTCGGTGGCGCTGGGTCACGGTTTCGCTGCTGCGTATTGCTTTCTGTGGTTGTGCTCCCACCTCTGGGTTGTTCTCGCATGATTCATACTCGCGTCGGTGGACATCGGTGTTGATTTTGTGGCTCTATGGGGTGTGCGCGGATTTGAGCCTCAGGTTGAGGAGATGATGTTGGCCAACCAGGCCAACTGGGATCAGCGGACCCCCATTCATCTCGCCAGTGCGTTTTACGGGGTGGACGGGTCTCGGGCGCCCGAGACCTGGTTCGCTGAGTACGAGTGGGGGGACCTCGGGTCGCTGGACGGGGTTGACCTGCTGCATCTCCAGTGCCACCTCGGAGTGGAGACCATTGCTCTGGCTCGGCGGGCGGCCCGGGTCGTCGGGCTTGACCTCTCTGGGGAGTCCGTCGTCCAGGCTCGCTCCGTCGCGGCTCGGCATGGGGTCGACATCGAGTATGTCCAGGGGAACGTTTATGACGCCGTCGATGTGCTTGGCGGGCGTCAGTTCGACCTGATATACACCGGGAAGGGGTCGCTCTGTTACCTACCCGACCTATTTCCCTGGGCTGACGTCCTCTCGCGGCTTTTGCGGCCCGGGGGGTCGTTCTACGTGATCGAGTTTCATCCGCTGCTTTACTCGCTGGGGGTCGTGCCGCCTGCTGATGGGAGTCAGGAGTTGTTGTTGCGCAACGACTTCCTCTCCGGGCGGGGTGCTGAGAAGCGAGATGCGACCTACACCTACACCGACGGGCCCGCGCTTGCCGATGCTCGTGTGGCCTACGAATGGCGGCATGAGATCGCCGACGTCGTGAACGCGCTCGTCGCAGCCGGGCTCGTGGTCGAGTTGCTTCGGGAGTCCGACGCGTTGCCCTGGCCTCGGTGGCCGGGGATGGTCCGAGGGGACGACGGGTGGTTTCGGCTGCCCGACGACTCGCCCCGGATTCCCCTGCTCTACGCCCTTCGGGCGCGTAAGCCGGTCACCGGGTGAACAGGGTTTCGCCCCAGTAGCCGTCCTTCGACACTCCGGGGGACCGCGAACAGCCTGAACCCGTGTGTTCCAGGTACTCCATCATGGAGTCCTTCGTCGACAGGGAACCTCGGCAGTGGGGCAAGGGCCGGGGGCAGCCGGTCCGCCAGGCCGAAGCGGTCGTCGAACAGGGACGCTCCGAAACCGATGGTCAGGGTCAGTGCCGACGCCGGGAGGTCCAGGGCCTCGCCCGTGTCCGCCGGGGCCGCTTCCGGGACGCCCCCCGCCCCGTCCGGCGTGGCTTCCAGGCCCTGCGTCATGCGGTCAGGGCACCCGCCGCCGCGCCGGCACCGGCTACCGCCGCGCCGGCACCGGCTACCGCCGCGCCGGCGCCGACCACGCCGAGCAGCCTGCGCCTCGACACCTTCGACGGCCCCGGTCACTGGCCCGCCACCACCTCTGCCACCTGGCTGATCGGCTCACCGAGGGCGTCCATGGTGCGTGCCGCGTTCGGCGGTGCGGACGTTCGCGTAGAAGAACGCCATGGTCTCGAGGCCCTCGCGGCCGACCGCGGGCAGCGCCATCACCGCGACCGCCACCGGCCCGATCGCGAGCGTGGCGGACAGCTTGCCGCGCAGCTCCTTCGCGATCGTGCGGGCCGTCGCCCGCATCCAGAAGATCATCCAGGTGACGAACCCGACCGCGACGATCGACAGCGAGCCGCCGACGATCTCCTGCATAGGTAGCTTGCCTGCGTGTCCAGCGGTCCGCGGCCGCTGCGATCAAAATGCGTTCACGGTCGCCTGGATTAGCCTGTTTGTCCAGGTCAGGCATAGGATTTGGGGGCCAAAACAGGACTATTCGCGGCGCTTTCCGGCCGGGTGAGTCACACCACCCCGCGCGTGTACGTAGCCTGGGATGCGTGTCCTCTCCCGTCCCGACGATCGAACGTCCCGCGCCGGAGCCCCCACCTCGCCGCAAGCTCGGCTGGTTGATCTTGCTGGTGGCCGCTCTCATCGCGGGCGTGACGGTCGTCGTCATCGGGTTCGACCGGCGCGCGCCGCTGACCACGCCCACCACACCGCCCCCGGGCTTCGAGGTGCCGGAGCTGAACGCGGCGCCCGGCGCCGCGGTCCCGACGGTGACCGCGGTCGCGCAGGGCCGGACCGGCACGAGCCTGTCGGCGTGGGCGGACCGGCTGTCGGAGAAGACCCAGATCCCGGCCCGCAGCCTCGTGGCGTACGCGGAGGCGGAGATCGCGGTCCGGACCAGCGACCCGGACTGCGGGATCAACTGGGCGACGCTCGCCGGGGTCGGCCGGGTCGAGTCGCACCACGGGCGGTACGGCGGCTCGGACATCGGCGACGACGGCGTGCTGACCCCGCCGATCATCGGCATCCCGCTCGACGGTTCGCCGGGTGTGCGGGCCATCCAGGACACCGACGGCGGCCGCCTCGACGGCGACACCCGGTGGGACCGCGCGGTCGGCGCCATGCAGTTCCTGCCGACCACCTGGGCGCGCTGGGGTGTGCGGGCGAACGGTGACGGCACACCGCCGGACCCGCAGAACATCGACGACGCGGCGCTGTCCGCGGCCGGTTACCTGTGCGCGTCCGGTGGCGACCTGTCGAGTGCCGCGGGCTGGTGGCAGGCCGTGATGACCTACAACCAGTCGGTGGCCTACGGGCGGAACGTGTTCGACGGCGCGGACGCCTACGCGAAGGCCGCGGCCGGGCTCTAGCGGTCGCGTTCGACCGACAGCCGGGCGCTGACCTCGCCGAGTGCTTCCTGGTAGGCCGGGTCCGGGTGCATCGCGACCGCGAGCCGCAGCTGGGTCTGCGCCTCGGTGAGCCTGCTCATCCGCTGCAGCGTCTTGCCCAGCGCGAACAAGGCGTAGTGGTCGGTCGGGTCCAGCTCGATGACCCGGCGGAACGCCTGCTCGGCGCGGCGGAGCTGCGCGGAGATGAGGTACGCGCGGCCGGCGAGCAGGTGCACGGACGACTTGTCCGGCTCGGCGTCGAGGACCGGTTCGAGCGCGGCGAGGGCGTCCAGAGGCCGGCGTTGTGCCACCAGCGACTCGGCGCGGCGGAACGCCTCGAAGTTGCCCTGGGCGTCTCCGGTCATGGTGCGCACAACGCTACCCGTGAGCGCCCTGTTCCTGAAGATCCACTCGGGTGATCACGCTCCGTTCACCTCGGGGATGCGCGTGCCTCCAACGGGGGAAACCACGGGCTGGGTACTCTCGTGTCGAGGTATCCCTGAACCGGTTGAGGAGCAGCACGTGGCGGTAATCGAGCAGGTCGGCGCGCGGGAGATCCTGGACTCACGTGGTAATCCGACCGTCGAGGTTGAGGTCGCTCTCGACGACGGCACGCTGGCCCGCGCGGCCGTGCCGTCCGGCGCGTCCACGGGTGAGCACGAGGCCGTCGAGTTGCGGGACGGGGACGCGAAGCGCTACTCGGGCAAGGGCGTGGAGAAGGCCGTCGCCGCGGTGCTCGACGAGATCGGGCCGGAGCTCGCCGGTGTCGACGCCGTCGACCAGCGGATCGTGGACCAGAAGCTGGTCGACCTGGACGGCACGCCGGACAAGTCGCGCCTGGGCGCGAACGCGATGCTCGGCGTCTCGCTGGCCGTCGCGAAGGCGGCCGCGGACTCGAGCGGCCTGGAGCTGTTCCGCTACATCGGTGGCCCGAACGCGCACGTCCTGCCGGTGCCGATGCTGAACATCCTCAACGGTGGCGCGCACGCCGACACCGACGTGGACATCCAGGAGTTCATGATCGCGCCGATCGGCGCGGAGTCCTTCCGCGAGGCCCTGCGCTGGGGCGCGGAGGTCTACCACTCGCTGAAGTCGGTGCTCAAGGGCCGCGGCCTCGCCACCGGTCTTGGCGACGAGGGCGGGTTCGCGCCGTCGCTGCCCAGCAACCGCGATGCCCTCGACCTGATCGTCGAGGCCATCGAGAGGGCGGGCTACAAGCCGGGCTCGCAGGTCGCGCTGGCGCTGGACGTGGCCGCGACCGAGTTCTACTCCGACGGCGCGTACGTCTTCGAGGGCACCAAGCGCAGCGCCGAGCAGATGACCGCCTACTACGGCGAGCTGCTCGACGCGTACCCGCTCGTGTCGATCGAGGACCCGCTGTCCGAGGACGACTGGGACGGCTGGGTGCGGATGACCGACGAGGTCGGCGAGCGCGTGCAGATCCTCGGCGACGACCTGTTCGTCACCAACCCGGAGCGGCTCGAGGAGGGCATCGCCCGCCGCGCGGCCAACGCGCTGCTGGTGAAGGTCAACCAGATCGGCACGCTGTCCGAGACGCTGGACGCGGTCAACCTGGCCACCTCCTACGGCTACCGCAGCATGATGAGCCACCGGTCCGGCGAGACCGAGGACACCACGATCGCGGACCTGGCCGTCGCCACCGGCGTCGGGCAGATCAAGTCGGGCGCCCCCGCCCGCGGTGAGCGCACCGCCAAGTACAACCAGCTGCTGCGCATCGAGGAGATCCTCGGCGACGCGGCCCGCTACGCGGGTGACCTCGCCTTCCCCAGGTACAACCCGGAGAGCTGATCGAGGACGATGGCGGACCGTGAGCCCGGACGGGACACCGAACGGCGGCGCACCACTGGTGGCCGGCGCCCGCAGAGCGTGCGCAGGCCACGAGACGGCAGGCCCGCCCGTCCGGTGTCCCCCGGGCGCACGGCACGCAGCAGGACCGTGCGGGCGGCGGCCACGTTCGGCCTCTCGACCACCCGCCGGGCCGCGGTCTTCGCGATCGTGTTCTGCGCGCTCGCACTGTCGGTGGCGGTGCCGTTGCGCACCTACCTCGGGCAGCGCGACGACGTGGCCCGCCAGGAGCAGCTGAAGGCCGAGCTGCGGGAGCAGGTGGACGCGCTCGAGGCACGCAAGGCCGAGCTGGACGACCCGGCGCAGGTCGAGGCGGAGGCGCGGCGGCGGCTGCGGTACGTGATGCCGGGGGAGACCCCGTACATCGTGGAGTTGCCCGACAACGCGCGGGACGGCATCGAGGAACCGGAACAGGGCAAGGTGAGAGAAGAGTCGTGGTACCAGCTGCTGTGGAACGCGGTGTCGGAGGAGTGAGCGGAGCCCGCGGAGCGAACCATCAGCCGCCGACCGTCAGCGAAGCCGACCGGGACGCGGTCGCCGCCCAGCTGGGCAGGGCGCCGAGGGCGATCCGCGAGGTGGCGTACCGCTGTCCCAGCGGTCACCCGGCCGTGATCAAGACGAGCCCGAAGCTCGAGGACGGCACGCCGTTCCCCACGCTCTACTACCTGACCTGCTCCCGGCTGACGTCGCTGACCAGCACGCTCGAGGCGAGCGGGCTGATGAAGGAGATGACCGCGCGGCTCGCCGAAGACGAGGAGCTGGCCGCGGTCTACCTCGCCGCGCACCGCTCCTACCTGGCGGAACGCGACGCGATCGAGCCGCTCGGCACGGACGTGAGTGCGGGCGGCATGCCCGGCCGGGTCAAGTGCCTGCACGTCCACGTCGCGCACGCGCTGGCGGTCGGACCGGGCGTGAACCCGTTCGGTGACGAGACCGTGGCGCTGCTCAAGGCCGACTGGCCCGCTGGTGACTGCGCCTGACCCGGACTCCCGGTAACTGGTAAACGGCAAGTTTCGCCCACAGGTCGTCCGGTGTACCCGAAAGGGCAACCAGGGGGCCCTATATCTACGTCAGAGATGCGGAAGGTTACGGCTTGACCGTCGGTTGACCCCTTTCTTGTGATGATGGTTCGTGAGACGGTGGCAGGCGGAACACAGGCTGCGACGGACGGCGACCTGTCCGTGGGGCACAGCGAAGGGGTTCGGTACAGGTGAGTGCGCGGAACGGAAAAGCGGCCGAGCGGCGCTTACGGAGACGCCGCAGAAAGCTCGCGGCGGCGACCAGCACTGTGTTGCTGGTGGCCGCGGCCGTAGCGGGTGAACCGATCAGCCTGGCCGCCAGTGCCACCCAGGTCGCGGGTGGCGTCGGCGACGGCCTGAACGGCATGACCGATCCCGGCTCGGTGAGCGCCTCCGGGCGCGTGGCCGAGGACGACGAGATCGGCGCCGACCTGCTCGACGGGGTGGACGACCTCGACCGGCTCCTCGAGCTGGGCAACGACGTGCCGAGCGGCAGGCTCGGCATCAACGGCACGATGCTCGCGGCCTACATGCAGGCGGCCGAGGCGCTCGCCGACACCCAGCCCAACTGCCGCCTCCACTGGTCGCTGCTCGCGAGCATCGGCCGGATCGAGTCCAACCACGCACGCGGCGGCAAGCTCGACGCCGAGGGCAACACCACGCCGAAGATCCTCGGGCCGGTGCTGAACGGCGGCGGTTTCGCCGCGATCACCGACACCGACGGCGGCAGGTGGGACGGCGACGTCCGCTGGGACCGCGCGGTCGGCGCGATGCAGTTCATCCCGTCGACGTGGGAGGGCTACGCCGCCGACGGCAACGGCGACGGGGTGCGCAGCCCGCACAACGTGTACGACGCCACTGTCGCGGCGGGCAAGTACCTCTGCTCCGGCGGTATGGACCTGACCAAGCCGCAGGACCGGGCCACGGCCGTCTTCCGCTACAACCACTCGAACAGCTACGTGGCGACCGTGCTCTCCTGGGCCGACGCGTACGCGGGCGGCGTGGACCCGATGCCGTCCGACCCGGTGCTCCCGGACGACACCGACTCGTGGGCCGCCGGGCCGCCGTCGATCGGCCACCAGCCGCCGAAGCCGACGCCGTCCACGAACACGCCGAAGCCGCCGACGAGCACGTCGAACAAGCCGACGACGACCACCGGCCCGACCACGACGACGACGAAGCCGGGGCAGACGCGGCCGCCGATGACGTCGCTGACCAAGCCGCCGCTGCCGTCGTCACCGACGTGCACGACGACGACCACCACGACGACCACAACAACCACCACCACGACGACGACCACTGAGCCGTCGCCGCCGGAGGAGCCGCCGGCCACGACGACCACGACGGAACCGCCGCCGTCGCAGCCGCCCTGCTGACAGTCATATACAAGGAAGCGCGTCCGGGACATCCCGGACGCGCTTCCTTATATATAGGGGGCGCTACGCGGTCTTGTACATCCCGCCGTCGACGATGTGGTCGGCGCCGGTGATCCAGGCGGCTCGGTCCGACGCCAGGAACGCGACCAGGTCCGCGACCTCCTGCGGTTCGCCGACGCGGCCAGCCGAGATGGACATCGTCTCCGGCAGCACCCGGTCCATCACGTCCTCGGCGGTCGTGCCGAGCTGGGCGGCGAAGACGTGCGCGAACCCGTTCTCGCCGGTCCACATCGGGGTGCGGACCGGGCCGGGCGACACGGTGTTGACGCGGATCCGCGGCGCCAGCTCCTCGGACAGCATCGTGCCGAGGTTCGTCAGCGCCGCCTTGGCCGCGCTGTACGGCGCGATCATGCCGGCGGGGAGCCGCGCGTTCAGCGAGCTGATGTTCACGATCGACCCGCCGTCGCGCATGTGCGGCACCGCCGCGCGGACCGTGCGCACCGCGGAGAAGAACGTGGCGTCGAAGATCCGCCGCCACGCGTCGTCATCGAACGCGAGCGCAGAGGCACCGGGTTCGCTGACGCCGACGTTGTTCACGATCACGTCGATGCCGCTGAACAACTCCACCGCGGCCGTGACCAGCGCGGACGGACCGTCCGCCGTGGACAGGTCCACCGGCACGACCGTCACCCCGTCCACGTCGGCCGCCGACCGAGCGCCCGCGACCACCGACATGCCCTCGGCCGCAAGCGTTTGCGCGATCGCCAGGCCGATGCCCTTCGTACCGCCCGTGACCAGGGCGGTCCTGCCCTTCAGGTTGAGATCCATGAGCACCAGGCTCGCCGAGTCGCGGAGCGGAAGCTGGCGGGAAGGCGACCTGGCGTTCCGCCTAGGCTGGCGGGCATGGCACGTGTTGCGGCGATCGACTGCGGGACCAACTCCATCCGGCTGCTGGTCGCCGACCTGACCGAGCACGAAGACGGGACCGTGCACCTCCGCGACGTGCACCGGGAGATGCGCATCGTCCGGCTCGGCGAAGGGGTGGACGCGACCAAGCGGCTGTCCGACGCGGCGCTCAAGCGCACCAGGGACGCGCTCGCCGACTACACGAGGATCTGCCTCCGCAAGGGCGCGGAGCGGGTGCGCATGGTCGCCACCTCCGCCACCCGCGACGCGACCAACCGCGACGAGTTCTTCGCCATGACCGAGGAGCTGCTCGGTGTCGAGGCCGAGGTCATCTCCGGGGACGAGGAGGCGCGGCTGTCGTTCACGGGCGCCGTCGGCGACCTGGAGCCCGAGGACGGCCCGTTCGTGGTGGCCGACCTCGGCGGCGGGTCCACCGAGCTGGTCGTGGGCACGTGGGACGGCAAGCGCGCCGAGATCACGGGTGCCCTGTCCGTCGACATCGGCTGCGTGCGGATCACCGAACGGTGCCTGCACAGCGACCCGCCCACGGCCGACGAGATCGCGACCGCCAGAGAGTTCGCAGGTCAGACGCTCCAGCCCGCGTTCGACACCGTGCCCGTCGCCGACGCGCGGACCTGGGTCGGCGTCGCGGGCACGATCACGACGCTGTCGGCCGTCCACCAGGAGCTGCCGGAGTACGACTCCGAACGCACGCACCTGTCCCGCCTTTCGCGCGACCAGCTCGGCCGAACGGCGCAGCGGCTCCTTGGTGCCACCAGGGACGAGCGGGCCGCGAACCCGGTCATCCACCCGGGACGCGTCGACGTGATCGGTGGCGGTGCCCTGATCACCGAGGTCCTCGCGGAGCGGTTCGAGCAGGTCGCCGGTATCACTGAGCTGCTGGTTTCCGAGCACGACATCCTCGACGGGATCGCCCTTTCCTTGCGGTGAACCATCACCCGAACAGCCCATTCCGCTGTGGCGCAAGGGGTGCGTGGCGACCGGGTGGTCGATCGCTGCGCGTTACCGCGCCACTCCGCAGCGTCCATTTTGGCGTCTTTGCACGGAGATTGTGATTTCTTTGTGACTCCTGTGCGCCTGGGCGCGACAACTCCGGACCGTTAACGTCCTCTCACATTCCGGGAGGATGGCCAGGTTTGAGGAGGAACCCCCCATGCGTAGACCGCGCTGGTTGGCGGCTGGAGTGATACCGCTCACCGCGGCACTCGCCATCACGAGTTGCAGCAGTGGTGACGAAGGCGGTGGTGAAGAACCTGGCGCGGGTGCCGGGGACCCGGCCAAGAACGAGTCGGTCGAGATCACCGTCTTCGGCAGCGAGCCCTCGCGGCCGCTGGTGCCCGGCGACACGAGCGAGACCGGCGGCGGCAAGATCGTCGACGCGTTGTTCACCGGTCTGATGGACTACGACCCGGTGTCCGGCGAGGCCCGGGAAGCCCACGCGGAGTCGTTCGAGCTGACCTCGCCGACCGAGTACACGGTCAAGCTGAAGAAGGGCTGGACGTTCCACGACGGCACGGAAGTCAAGGCGCACAACTACATCGACGCCTGGAACTACACCGCCTACAGCCCGAACGGGCAGCAGCACGCGAGCTTCATGACGCAGATCAAGGGCTTCGCGGACGTGCACACGCCGGACCCGGACGGGCCGGACGCGCCGCAGCAGCCCGCCACCCCGAAGGCCAAGGAGATGTCGGGCCTCGTCGAGGTCAACGACTACGAGTTCAAGATCCAGTTCACCGAGCCGCACGCGATCTTCAAGGTCAAGACGGGCTACGCGGCGTTCATGCCGATGCCGGACTCGTTCTTCGCCGACCCCGAGACGTGGAAGAAGACCCCGGTCGGCAACGGCGCGTTCAAGTACGTCGCGCGGGTGCCCGACCAGGAGCTGCAGATCGAGCGGTTCGACGAGTACGAGGGCGCCGACAAGCCGAAGATCAAGAAGGTGAAGTTCGTCTTCACCGACGCGGACGCGGCCTACGCCGCGGT
This sequence comes from Actinophytocola algeriensis, assembly GCF_014203735.1. Lineage (GTDB taxonomy): Bacteria > Actinomycetota > Actinomycetes > Mycobacteriales > Pseudonocardiaceae > Actinophytocola > Actinophytocola algeriensis. Next base: position 174,186 of record NZ_JACHJQ010000009.1, read on the forward strand.
CAAGGGCAACCAGCTCGACTTCATGGACACCGCGCCGCCGCAGGCGATCGCGGGCAACGTGTGGGAGACCGACTTGCCCGGCCGCGCCAAGGCGTACCCGGTGATGGCGGTCCAGACCATGTCGTTCCCGGTCTACGACCCGAAGTACCAGAACGTCGACTTCCGGCACGCGGTGTCGATGGCGATCGACCGTGAGGCCGTCACCAAGACGATCTTCGAGGGCAATCGCGAACCGCTGTCCGGCTACGGCATGGACCTGGTGCCCGGCTACGAGGACGGTGCCTGCGGCAAGTGGTGCGAGTTCAACCCGGACGAGGCGAAGAAGCTCTTCGCCAAGTCGGGCTGGACCGGTCCGATCCAGATCACCAGCAACGCCGACAACGGCCACAAGGAGTGGATCGAGGCGGTGTGCGGCTCGATCCAGGAGACCCTGGGCGTCGAGTGCACCTTCGAGCCGGTGCCGCAGTTCAGCCAGGTGCGCCAGGCGATCGAGGCGCGGGAGATGGACCAGCTCTACCGGTCCGGCTGGCTCGCGGACTACCCGCTGATCGAGAACTTCCTGAACCCGATCTACCGCACGGGTGGTTCCTCGAACGACAACGGCTACTCCAACCCGGAGGTCGACGCGAAGCTCGCGGCGGCCGACAAGGCGGAGACCGAGGAGGAGGCGTACCAGCTCTACCACGAGGCGGAGGAGCTGATCGCCGAGGACATGCCCGCAGTTCCGCTGTGGAACACCCCGTCCATCAGCTGCTGGTCGGAGCGTCTCACCAACGTGCGGCTGACCCCGAAGCGTGAGCTGGACCTCTCGTATGTCGAGGTCAAGTAACCGCTGAGCGGCCGTGGGCCGGCTCCCCTGGACGGGGGCCGGCCCACTCGGGGGTCTAGGGAGAAAGATCATGGGCCGATATGTCCTTCGCCGTCTGCTGCAGCTGATCCCGGTCTTCGTCGGGACCACGTTCCTCATCTACTTCCTGGTGTGGGCGGTGCCCGGTGACCCGTTCACCGGCATGTGTGGCGAGCGGCCGTGCCCGCCGCAGTTCGTCGCGGCGATGACCGACAAGTACAACCTCGACGACAACGTCGTCGTGCAGTACCTGAAGTACATGGGGACGCTGCTCACCGGCGACTTCGGGCAGACCTACGCCGAGCAGCCCATCGGCGACATGATCGCGAACGCGGCGCCGGTGTCGGTGCGGCTCGCGGTCATCGCGGTGATCATCGAAGCCGTCATCGGTGTCACCGCCGGCATCCTCACCGGGCTGCGCGGCCGCGGCTTCCTCGACAACCTGGTGCTCGTCTCGACGCTGTTCCTGATCGCGATCCCCACGTTCGTCACGGGCTTCGTGATCCAGATCGTGCTGGGCTTCCAGCTGGAGATCCTCACCCCGACCGTCTCGACGGAGGCGAAGTGGAGTGAGCTGATCATCCCCGGCTTCGTGCTCGGCAGCCTGTCCATGGCGTACGTGTCCCGCCTGACCCGGGCGTCGATCTCCGAGAACAGGCGCGCCGACTTCATGCGCACCGCGCTCGCGAAGGGCCAGCCGAAGAGCCGGATCGTCGGCGTGCACCTGCTGCGCAACTCCGCGATCCCGGTGATCACGTTCCTCGGCACCGACATCGGCAACCTGATGGGCGGCGCGATCGTCACCGAGGGCATCTTCGGCATCCACGGCATCGGCAAGCTGATCTTCGACGGGATCAACGACAAGCAGGGCGCGATCGTGACCGGTGTCGTCGTGCTGCTGGTGCTGGTCTTCCTGCTGGTCAACCTGATCATCGACCTGATGTACGCCGTTCTCGACCCGAGGATCCGCTATGACTGACCCGACGACGGCGGCCGCGGGGACCGCCCCGGACCTGGGCGCCTCGGCCTACGTGACGGCGCCTGAGCACCAGATGAGCGGGCCGGGCAAACCACGCAGCCTGTGGTCGGACGCGTGGCGCGACCTGCGCCGCCGCCCGCTGTTCATCATCGCGGGCGCGGTGATCGTGCTGCTCGCGATCATCGCGATCTTCCCGAGCTGGTTCACCTCGGTCGACCCGAACCACAAGGACCTGTCGCACTCCCGCGAGACCCCGTCCGGTGCCGCGTGGTTCGGCTACGACCTGCAGGGCCGCGACGTGTACGCCCGCGTGGTGTACGGCGCGCGGTGGACACTGCTCGTCGGCCTGTCCGCGAGCGTGCTCACGGTGCTGATCGGCGCGTTCTTCGGCATCATCGCCGGCTACTTCGGACGCTGGATCGACGGGTTGATCTCCCGGATCGGCGAGATCTTCTTCGGCCTGCCGTTCGTGCTCGGCGCGATCGTGATCCTGAACCTGGTGCGCAACGCGGAGATCCGCGGCGCGCTGCCGATCGTGTTCGCGGTGGTCGCGTCGATCGCGGTGCTGTCGTGGCCGGTGGCGATGCGGATCATGCGGTCCGCGGCGATCACGGCGAAGCAGCAGGACTACGTGAAGGCGGCGCGGGCGCTCGGCGCGTCGGCACCGCGGATCATCTTCAAGCACCTGCTGCCGAACTGCCTCGCGCCCGTGCTGGTGTACGGCACGATCGCGCTCGGCGCGTTCATCGGTGCCGAGGCCACGCTGTCGTTCCTGGGCATCGGCCTGCGCGACCCCGCGGTGTCCTGGGGCGTGATGATCTCCGACGCGCGCAACTACGTGCGGGTGGCGCCGCACATGCTGTTGTTCCCTGCGGGTTTCCTGACCGCGACCGTCCTGGCGTTCGTGATGCTGGGCGACGCGGTCCGTGAGGCCCTCGACCCGAAGTTGAGGTGAGCATGGCGGACTCCTACGAGCCGGGTGCCGTACCGGACGGGCCGCTGCTCGAGGTCGAGGACCTGTACGTCGAGTTCCGCACCCGCGACGGCGTCGCGAAGGTGCTGAACGGCGTCAGCTACCACGTCGACGCGGGGGAGACGCTCGCCGTGCTCGGCGAGTCGGGTTCCGGTAAGAGCGTGACCGCGCAGGCGATCATGGGCATCCTCGACACCCCGCCGGCGGTCGTCACCGGCGGCGAGATCCGCTTCCACGGCGAGAACCTGCTCGCCGTGGGCGAGGAACGGCGCAACGAGGTGCGTGCCGAGGGCGTCGCGATCATCTTCCAGGACGCGTTGTCCGCGCTGAACCCCGTGTACACGGTGGGGTTCCAGATCGAGGAGCAGCTGCGGGTGCGCCAGGGCATGTCCCGCCGCGACGCCCGCGACCGCGCCGTGGAGCTGCTCGACCTGGTGCGCATCCCCAACGCGGCACGGCGGGTGCGGCAGTACCCGCACGAGTTCTCCGGCGGCATGCGGCAGCGCGCGATGATCGCGATGTCGCTGGCGCTGGACCCGGAGGTGCTGATCGCGGACGAGCCGACGACCGCGCTCGACGTCACCGTGCAGGCCCAGATCATGGACCTGCTGAAGGAGATCCAGGTCGAGCGGCGCATGGGGCTGATCCTCATCACCCACGACCTCGGGGTGGTGGCGGAGGTCGCGGACCGGATCGCGGTGATGTACGCGGGCCGGATCGTGGAGCACGCGGACGCGGTGTCGCTGTACCGCACCCCCGGGCACCCGTACACGGCCGCGCTCATGGACTCGCTGCCCCGCCTCGACCAGAAGGGCTCGACGCTCAACACGATCAAGGGCCTGCCGCCGAGCCTGCTGAACATCCCGCCGGGCTGCCCGTTCCACCCGCGCTGTCCGCGCGCGGAGGACAGGTGCGCGGTGGAGGTGCCGCCGGACCACCGGTTGGGGTTGGGGCGCACGTCGAAGTGCCATTTCGCGGAGGAGCTGGTGAGCCGTGTCTGAGCGGAGCTTGCGGAGCGAAAAGTCCGGCACTGAGCGGAGCTTGCGGAGCGAAAAGTCTGGCACTGAGCGGAGCTTGCGGAGCGAAAAGTCTGGCACTGAGCGGAGCTTGCGGAGCGAAAATCCTGGCACTGAGCCGATTCTCGAGGTTCGCGACCTGGTCAAGCACTTCCCGGTGCGGGTCGGGGTGCTGTTCAAGCACACGGTCGGGCAGGTGCGTGCGGTCGACGGTGTGTCGTTCGACCTGAACAAGGGTGAGACGCTCGGCGTGGTCGGCGAGTCCGGCTGCGGCAAGTCGACGCTCGCGCAGGTGCTGATGCGCCTCGAGCCGCCGACCAGCGGCACGGCCCGGTTCAACGGCCGCGACATCTTCGCGATGCGTGGCGCGGAGCTGCGGAAGCTGCGGCGCAGCATCCAGATCGTGCTGCAGGACCCGTACACGTCGCTCAACCCGCGCATGACCGTCGGCGACATCGTCGGTGAACCGTTCGAAATTCACCCGGAAGTGGCGCCGAAAGGTTCGCGGGCGGGCAAGGTGCGGGAGCTGCTCGACGTGGTCGGGCTCAACCCGGAGCACCTCAACCGGTACCCGCACCAGTTCTCCGGCGGGCAGCGGCAGCGCATCGGCATCGCCCGCGCGCTGGCACTGCGGCCGGACGTGATCATCTGCGACGAGCCGGTGTCCGCTTTGGACGTGTCCATCCAGGCGCAGGTGATGAACCTGTTGGGGGACCTGCAGTCCGAGTTCGGACTGTCCTATGTGTTCATCGCGCACGACCTGTCCGTGGTGCGGCACCTTTCCGACCGGGTGGCGGTGATGTACCTCGGCAAGGTCGTGGAGATCGGCACCGAGGAAGAGATCTACAACCACCCCATGCACCCGTACACGCAGGCGTTGCTGTCGGCGGTGCCGGTGGCCGATCCGACCGTGCGCGGGCAGCGACAGGTCATCCGTCTTGAGGGTGACGTACCGAGCCCGGTCGATCCGCCATCCGGGTGTCGTTTCCGCACCAGGTGCTGGAAAGCGCAGGAGATCTGCGCGCAGGAGGTACCCGAGCTGGAGCCCCGTGGCGGGGGGCATCCGAGCGCGTGTCACTTCGCTGAGGAAAGATCGGTCGTGCCCTGACGATCGTTCTCGGCGAGGAGGAAGTGCGTGAAACGGAAGTGGGTCCTGACGCTGCCGGTGGTGCTCGGCGCGGCGGTGGTCGCCGCACCGACGGCGGCGGCGCAGCCGGAGCTGTCCGGTAGGAACGTCGAGTACAGCGTGCTCGCGGCCGACGGTGTCGGTGTGCGTGCGGTGGAGAGAGCTGTCGAGGCCGCCGGTGGCACGGTGACGCGCAGCAACGCGGCGGCCGGGCTGCTGACCGCGTACGCGCCGGAGAACGGTTTCACCGACCGGCTGGCGTCGGTGCCGGACGTGCTCTACACCAGTCGCACCGTCGCGATCGGACACAGTCCGGACGGGCGCAGGGCCGTCGACCAGGACGAGGTCGAGAAGGAGAACCGCGGCCACGGCCGCCACGGCGAGCGCAAGCCGGCGCCTGCGGGGATGGACCCGCTCGACGGGCAGCTGTGGGGCCTCACCTCGGTCCGGTCGGACCTCGCGCGCACCGAGCAGCCGGGGGACCGGCGGGTGAAGGTCGGCGTCCTCGACACGGGTGTCGACGGCTCCCACCCCGACATCGCGCCGAACTTCGACACGAAGCTGTCCCGCAACTTCACCCACGACATCCCGGCCGACGAGAACGGCAACGCCGTCGACGGCCCGTGCGAGTTCCGCGGCTGCGTCGACCCGGCCAACTGGGACGACGGCGGGCACGGCACCCACGTGGCGGGCACCATCGCCGCCGCCGCGAACGGTTTCGGCATCTCCGGTGTCGCACCGGGAGTGTCCATTGTGAACATCCGTGGTGGACAGGACTCCGGCTACTTCTTCCTGCAGCCGGTGGTCGACGCGCTCACCTACGCCGGTGACGCCGGGCTCGACGTGGTGAACATGTCGTTCTACGTGGACCCGTGGCTGTACAACTGCCAGTCGAACCCGGCGGACACGCCCGAGCAGCAGGTGCAGCAGCGCACGGCGGTCAAGGCGATGACCCGCGCGCTGGACTACGCGCACCGCAAGGGCGTCACCCAGGTGGTGTCGCTCGGCAACAACCACGAGGACAACGGTGCTCCGCACGACGACCCGGGGAGCCCGAACTTCCCGGTGGGCAGCCAGCACGACCGCGTGATCGACAACGAGTCCTGCCTCGTGATGCCGGTCGAGGGCCCGCACACGATCGGCGTGTCCGCGTACGGGCCGACCGGCGCGAAGGCCGACTACTCCAGCTACGGCCTGGAGCAGATCTCGGTGTCCGCTCCGGGTGGCTACTACCGCGACGGTTTCGGTACCGAGCGCTTCATGACGAACGAGAACATGATCCTCTCGACGTACCCGAAGAACGTCGGTGTCGCGGAGGGCACGATCGACCCGGCGACCGGTGAGGTCACGCCGGACGGGGTCGAGCTGGGCGTGCAGAAGGCGTGCCGTGGCGCGGACTGCGGTTACTACCAGTTCCTGCAGGGCACGTCGATGGCGTCCCCCCACGCGACGGGCGTGGCGGCGCTGATCGTGTCGGAGTACGGCAAGTTCCGCGGCGGCAAGGCCGGCATGGACCCGGACGACGTGCAACGCGTGCTCGAGGAGACCGCGTTCGACCGACCGTGCCCGACCCCGCGCACGGTCGACTACTCCGACGAGGGCCGGGACGACTCGTTCACGGCCACGTGCGCGGGTGACGAGCAGTTCAACGGCTTCTACGGCAACGGCAACGTGGACGCCTGGGCCGCGGTGACCCTGGGTCGCCGGTACCTGTAGCTCTGACAGCGGGCCGCCGTGCGTTTCGCGCACGGCGGCCCGTTCTCGTGACCGCGGGGTCCGAAGGTGCCGAGTGGACGGTCGCCATGCGTGACGACCGCTCCTGGGCCTACCGGTTCGACGCCGAGCGGATGAACTCCGCGATGTCGTTCGACTGCTTGATGCGCGACGGTTCGTGGGCGTACATCATGTGCCCCGCCTCGTAGTAGGCGACCTCGATGTTCGACCGCAGGTCAGCAGGCAGCTGCAGGTGGGCCAGCACGTGCTCGGTCGCGAAGTACGGTGTCGCGCCGTCGTGGTAGCCCGACGCCACGTGGACCTTCAGGTGCGGGTTGGCGCGCATCGCGGCGCCGAGCTTGTCGGTCACCGTGACGTGGGAGTTCTCGAACTCCTTGTAGGACCAGCCTTCCGCGGCCGCCATGCTGAGGATCTCGTACGGCAGGTCGTTCGGGTACTCCAGTTCCGTGCGCACGTAGTGGTTGAGCGCGGCCGTGTACGCGCCCTTCAGCGCGGTGAACGACGGGTCGTCCTCCCAGTGCTCGCGGCCGTAGTCGGGGTCCCAGCCGGTGAACCGGCCGTCGAGCCTGCCGACGACCTGCCTGCGGTCGCGCAGCAGCTCTGTGTAGAACCGGACGTGCTCGACGCGCAGGTCGACGCGGTCGACGTAGTCCTCGGAAAGGCCGGTGAGTGCGGCGAACCTGGCCACCGCCGCCGCACGGTCCTCTTCGGACAGCCGGCTGCCCTGTGCGAGCGCCCACGGGTAGTCGCGGTTCGCGAACTCCTCCGCGTCGGCGAGCACGTCGGCGAGCGGACGGTCACCGTGCAGGCCGTGGTAGTGCGCGATCGCGGCGTAGGTCGGCAGGAACGTCACGTACGGCAGGTCGTTGCCGGTGGTGAAGTCCAGCGAACCGAAGTCCAGCACCGCGGAGACGAGGATCAGCCCGTTGAGGTACATGCCGTGCCGCTGCTGCAGGTGCTGCGCGAGCCCGCCCGCGCGGGTGGTCCCGTACGACTCGCCCGCGACGAACTTCGGCGACAGCCACCGGCCGTTGCGCGTCGTCCACAGGCGGATGACCTCGCCGACGGACTCGATGTCGGCCTCGAAACCGTGGTAGTCGGCGGGTTTCTCGCTCTTCGCGGCCCGCGAGTAGCCGGTGCCGACGGGGTCGATGAACACCACGTCGCTGTGCGCCAGCAGGGACTCCGCGTTGTCGACCACGCCGTACGGCGGCGGCTCGAGCGCCCCGGCGTCCCCGGACACGACGCGGCGCGGGCCGAACAGCCCGAGGTGGAGCCAGACGCTGGACGAGCCGGGGCCGCCGTTGAACGCGAACGTCACCGGCCGGGTCGCGGGGTCGGCGTCGTCGAGCGTGTACGCGGTGACGAACACCTCGGCCCCGGGCAGGTGCCCGTCGAACTTGCCGTCGGTGAGCACCTCCTTGCGCAGCACGACGCGGCCGGTCGTGGCCGTGTAGTCGAGCTTGCCGCGGCCGGTGGTGAGCGTGTGTGAAGTGGTGACGAGGTCGTCGGTCGGTTCCGGCGGGGTGCGGTCCTCGTCCTGTGTGTCTGCCATGGCCGCACCCTATGTGGTTTGGCAAGCTTGGCGGGGTGCCCGACCTCGCGGATCTGGATCACCGAGTCACCACCTGCCGCCGCTGTCCCCGCCTCGTCGAATGGCGGGAGGAGGTGGCGCGGGTGAAACGCGCGTCCTTCGCCGACTGGGACTACTGGGGGCGCCCGGTCCCCGGCTTCGGCCCCGCGGACGCGTCGATCGCGATCGTCGGCCTGGCCCCGGCCGCTCACGGCGCGAACCGCACGGGCCGCATGTTCACCGGCGACCGCTCCGGCGATGTCCTGTACGCCGCACTGCACGCGGTGGGCCTCGCGTCGCAGCCGACGTCGACCCACATCGGCGACGGCCTCGAGCTGTACGGCGTGCGGATCACCGCGCCCGTGAAGTGCGCCCCGCCGGAGAACAAGCCAACCCCGTCCGAACGCGACAACTGCAGGCCGTGGCTCGCGGAGGAGCTGTCGCTGCTGGCGCCGACGCTGCGGGTGATCGTGGTGCTCGGCGCGTTCGGCTGGCAGGCACTGCTGCCGGTCCTGTCGGCGGCGGGGTGGCGGATCCCGGTACCGCGGCCGAAGTTCGGGCACGGGGTGACCGTGGCCCTGGCGGGACCCGCGCCGCTGACGCTGCTGGGCTGCTACCACGTGAGCCAGCAGAACACGTTCACCGGCAGACTCACCCCGGCGATGGTGGAAGCCGTCCTGACAGCCGCGAAAGACATCGCGGGCGTGGAGTGAGCCGGACGCAAGTCCACCACACGTCTGCTGTCTGCCATCCCGTCGACCTGGCGAAGCCCGATCACACCGGATCAAGGGGGCACCAGCAACGAGACCGACGCCAACCACCACAGACCAGCGCAACAAATAACGCGACGCGTCCCCCGCCGGAACAGGGTGGGTTGGGTCACCATGCGCGGGAACTGTGCGTTGGGGCCGCCCGTTGTACTGAGTGCAGCCCTTCGACCGTCGGCTTCGTGGCGGAGTAGGGCGTTTGTCCGTTCAGAGCACCGCCAGGTGCTGGACGGAGGTACGAGATGTGGGCAGGATCCTGGCCGTCGGTAATTGGTTTCGGGTTGTTTCTCGCATGGACCGTGGTCGTGGTCCGGGAGTTCACGCGTGGCCAGCTCATCCGCTCAGGCCGACCGTTCACGGTGCGGCTCGGGAGGTTCTCCCTCGAAGTCGGGCACAAGGTGGATGACGCGTGAAACCCCTGCTGTTCCTCGACATCGACGGGGTGCTCAACCCGTGGGCGGCGCCCGCCTGCCCACCGGGCTACGCCGAACACCGGTGGCGGACCAGGAAAGCGTGGTTGTCACCCGCACACGGCCACGCACTCCGAGCGCTGGCCACTTGCGCTGACCTGGTCTGGGCCTCCAGCTGGGCCGACGACGCGAACACCCTCGCAGGCAAGGCCCTCGGCCTGCCGCCACTGCCCACCGTCACCTTCGCGGGGCCGCACGCCGACACCGGCCCGGACTGGAAGTTCCCCGCCGTCGGCCGGTTCGCGTACGGGCGGCCGCTCGTCTGGTTCGACGATGACTTCGAGCTGCGTCCCGGCGCGAAGGACCGGTTCCTCCGCCGCCGTGACCAGCCGACGTTGCTCGTCCCCGTGGATCCGGCCGTGGGACTGACTCCGGCACGTCTCGGCGCTGTCACCGGCTAGACCCGATCCGGGCAAACCTCGCGCGATACACGCGGTGTCCGGCATGCTGTCCTGTCATGGGGGGCAAACGGCCGGTTTTGCTGTTCGCCGCCGCGGCGTTGCTGCTCGTTGTCGTCGCGGCGCGGGGGGCTTCGCCTGTGCCCAGCTCGATCAACGACGTGTCGATCGGTCGGGGGCTGCCCTCGATCTCAAGCGACCGCGGCTCGGTTCCCGGCAACGGGCCGTTGTCCTCGCCGGGGGACCCGGAGACGCTCGCCAAGGTGGTCGTCGCGTTGGTGGTGATCCTCTTCGTGCTGGCCATCGTGATGTCCGTGCTCAGCTGGTGGCGCACGCGCCGCAGGCTGGGTGTCGGCCACGTGGTCGAGGCCGTCGAGGGCACCGTCGACGGCGTGCCGCGCTTCCGGCTCAAGGAGGCCGTCCGGCACGCGCGTGACGTCCTCGCGCGCGAAGGCGGCGCGCCCCGCGACGCCGTGATCGAGGCCTGGGTGATCCTCGAGAACGCGGCCGAGCACAAACGGGCACCGCACGAGACGGCCACCGAGTTCACCGTCGCGTTGCTGGCGGAGGAGAAAGCCGACGAGGCGGCCCTGCGTGAGCTGCGCACCCTCTACCAGCGCGCCAGGTTCGGCACCGGCACCAGCGGCACTGTCGACGACGACGGCGCGACCCGGGCGCGTGCCGCGCTCGACCGGATCCTGGCCACCATCCGATGACCCTCAAACGTGCCGCGCTGTTCGCGGTCGTCGTCGCGGCGGCGGTGGTCGGGGTCGCCATCTACGCCATGTCGGTGCCGTGGGGCTGGGCGCTGCTGATCGCGCTGCCCGCCGCCGTGCTCACGCTCGCGGGCTGTCTCCTCGCGGGCACCTTCGACGCCGACTGGACCGCGGAGCCGGACCCGCCCACCGCGAGCGTCACCCTGCACGCCACGTTCCTGACCGAGCGGCTGGAACGCTCCGCCATCGACCCGTACCGGTTCACGTCCCGTGTGCGGCCGCGCCTGCGCCGGATCGCGCAGTCCACGCTCGGCCAGGACCTGGACACGCCGCACGCGCGGGAACGCCTCGGCACCGACCTGCACCGGCTGCTCACCGCCAAGGACGCCCAACTGCCACCGCCGAAGACGTTCGCCGTGCTGATGCGGCGCCTGGAGGAACTGTGACGACGCTGACCACCACCGACATCCGTACCGAGGCCGACGCGGTCCTGTCCGCCGTCGGCCAGGTCGTCGTCGGCCGGGACCGGACGTTGCGGCTCGCGCTGGCCGCCGTGCTGGCGGGCGGGCACGTGCTGTTCGAGGACGTTCCCGGGCTCGGCAAGACGCTCATGGCGCGCTGCCTCGCGCAGGCGCTCGGCCTGGAGTTCAAGCGCATCCAGTGCACCCCCGACCTGCAGCCGGCGGACATCACCGGCTCGTTCGTCTACGACCCCACCGAGCGCGATTTCAGCTTCCGCGAAGGCCCGGTGTTCGCGGGCCTGCTGCTCGCCGACGAGATCAACCGCACGCCGCCGAAGACGCAGGCCGCGCTGCTGGAGGCCATGCAGGAGAAGCAGGTCACCGTCGAGGGCCGCACGTTCGGCCTGCCGCGCCCGTTCCACGTCCTCGCCACCTCCAACCCGGTCGAGTACGAGGGCACCTACCCGCTGCCGGAAGCCCAGCTCGACCGGTTCCTGCTGCGCCTGGACATCGGCTACCCGCCCGCCGACGAGGAAGCCGAGGTGCTGCGCCGCCGCCTCGCCAGGCAGCGCGAGGAGACCGTGCTGGCGCCGGTCATCGACGCGGCCCGGCTCGCCGAGCTGCAGGCCGCGCTCGAACGGGTCGCCGTCGACGACGACGTGCTGCGCTACTGCGTCGACCTGGCCGGTGCCACCCGCACGCACCGCTCGGTCGAGGTCGGCGCCTCACCCCGTGGTTCGCAGGCGTTGCTGCTGGTGGGACGGGCCATCGCGGTGCTGGACGGCCGCGAGTACGTGCTGCCGGAGGACGTGAAGGAGTGCGCGGTCGCCGCGCTCGCGCACCGGCTGACGCTGCGGCCGGAGACGTGGAGTTCCGGCGTGACCGCCATGCAGGTCGTGACCGAGCTGCTGGGCCAGGTGCCCGGCCCGGCGACCACGCGGCCGGACCGGCCATGACGACCGGGGCGCCGACGCGGATCCGCGAACCCAAGGCCGTCGCCTGGTTCCTGGCCCGCCGCGCGGTCCGCCTCCAGGGCTGGCGGCGCACCGACGCGCTGGTCCGCGCACTGGTCTGCGGGGCAGGGCTGATGCTCGTCGGCCTGGTGATGCACCGCGTCGAGCTCGCGCTGATGGGGCTGCCGCTGGTGGTCGGCCTGCTGCTCACGAAGACCCCGTCCGGCACCCCGTCGGTCACGTCCGCGCGGGGTCCCGACACCGTCGACGCCGGCCTGGACGCGGTGGTCGGCGTGACCGTGAAGCCGGGGGAGGGCGCCGTGCTCAGCGCCCTGCGGATGCCCCTGTCGACGACTCCGGGTGTCGGCCCGGTGCACCTGCTGCCCGCCGCCGACGGCGAGGTGCGGACGAGGCTCGCGTGGAACGCCTGGGGCCAGGGCATCTACCTGCGCCCGGACTACCTGTTCGCGAGCCACGACGGGCTGCACGTGTTCGGCCCGGTCGTCGGCGTCGCCGCGCGGCACACGGTCCTGCCGCCCATCGAGCCGCTCGTGCCGGGGCCGCTGCCGCCGCGCGCGGCCGGGCTCGTCGGCGCGCACCGCTCCACCCGCGCCGGTGACGGCATGGAGCTGCGGGACATCCGCCCGTTCCAGCCAGGAGACCGGCTACGCCGTATCGACTGGCGGGTGACGCTGCGGACCTCCGCCGCCGTGGGCGGCGCGCTCGTGCCCCAGGCTCTGCACGTCCGCGAGCGGCACGCCGAGGCCGACGCGGACCTCATCCTGGCGCTCGACACCCGCCTCGACGTGGCCCGTGAGGTCGCCGAGTGGAACGCCCACCCGGTCGGCACGGACGTGCGGCAGGGCGGCAGCCTCGACCTCGGGGTCCGCGCGGCGGCCTCGATCGCCGCGGCGTACCTGCGCAACGGCGACCGCGTCGGGCTCATCGACCTCGGCCACCCGAGGGGCGGCGTGCCGGCGGGGGCAGGCCACCGGCAGCTCCAGCGGATCCGCCACCAGCTCGTGCACACCGCCCGCCGGGTGGAAGGCAGCGGCGACCCGGTGCTCAACCACGCGCAGGTGCCGCCGGGCGCGACGGTCGTAGTGCTGTCGCCGTTCCTCGACGACCAGCTGGTCGACGTGACCGTGCGGCTCACCCGCCGCGGCAGGGTGGTGCTGGCCGTGGACCTGATGCCCGCCGAGCTGGCGGCGGACCGGACGACACCGTGGGGCGCGGCGGTGGTGTCGATCGTGCGGGCCGAGCACGCGATGCGCCTGCGTGCCATGGCCGGGCACGGTGTGGTCGTGGTCCCGTGGGGCCACGACGGCGCGGGCGGCCAGGTCGCCGCGATCCTGCGCCGGACGAGGGGGCGGCGGCGATGAGACCGGACGCGCTGGAACTCGGCAGGGGAGTACCCGCCGCCCTGCTCCGCGTCGTGATCCTCCTGGCAGGCGCCGCGATCGTGGTCGTGCCGCTGCAGGAGGGCATCACGATCGGCACGCTGTTCCTGCTGCTGCCCGCCGTGCTGGCGTCGGCCTACGCGCCTGCGTCGCCCGCGCCCGCGGCGGTGATCGTCGTGGTCGCGGTGCTGCTCGCGCTCGCGGGAGAGGACCCGCTGCGGGCCGAGGTGCTGGTCATGATCCCGCTCGTGCACCTGTTCCACGTGGCGTGCGGGCTCGCGGGCGTGCTGCCCGCGTCCGGGCGGGTGCACCTGCGTGCGCTGCGGTCGACCGCGCTGCGCTTCCTGCTGGTCCAGGCGGTGACCGCGGCGGTGGTGGTGCTGGTCGCGCTGCTGCCGACCGGGCGGACGCACCCGGTCGTCGAGGTGCTCGGCCTGGCCGGGCTGGCGGGTGTCGTGCTGGTCGTCGTGTGGCGCCAGCGTGTGAAATAGGTGTGTGGGGCACCACAGCGAGGACTGTCACAGGCGGGGCGCTGGGCGTGCGGCAGGTCCGGGTGACACCATGGAGATATGGCGCGAGGACTTTCGCAACCGAAGCGGATCGTGATATTGGGCGGCGGCTACGTCGGCCTGTACGCGGCTCTGGGACTCCAGCGGAAGCTCAAGGGCAACGAGGCGTCCGTGACCGTCATCGACCCGCAGCCCCACATGACCTACCAGCCGTTCCTGCCGGAGGCCGCGGCTGGTGCGATCGAGCCGCGCCACGTGGTCGTGCCGCTGCGCAAGACGCTCAAGCGCTGCCACGTGCTGACCGCGCGCGTCACGAAGATCTCCCACGCCGACAAGTGCGTCGAGATCGAGGCACCCGACGGCCACACGGAGCAGGTCGGGTTCGACATCCTCGTCGTGGCGCTCGGCTCGGTGGCCCGCCTGATGCCGATCCCGGGTCTCGCGGAGCAGGGCATCGCGTTCAAGACCATCGGCGAGGCCATCTTCCTGCGCAACCACGTGATGTCCAAGCTGGACGCCGCGGCGAGCACAGTGGACCAGGAACTGCGCCGCAAGCTGCTGACGTTCACGTTCGTCGGCGGCGGGTTCGCCGGCATCGAGGCGCTGGCCGAGCTCGAGGACATGGCCCGGTTCGCGACCAGGTACTACGAGAACATCGAGCCGTCTGACCTGCGGTGGGTGCTGGTCGAGGCGGCGGGCCGGATCCTGCCGGAGGTCCGCGAGAGCCTCGGCGTCTACACGGTGCTGCAGCTGGAGAAGCGCGGCATCGAGGTCTACCTGTCCACGCTCGCGAAGTCGTTCGAGAACGGGCACGTGATCCTCTCCGACGGCACCGAGTTCGACAGCGACACGATCGTCTGGACCGCAGGCGTGAAGGCCAACCCGGTACTGGCCACTTCGGACCTGCCGCTCGACGAGCGCGGCCGCCTCAAGGCGACGCCCACGCTGCAGGTCGAGGGCCTGCCGGACGTGTGGACCGCCGGTGACAACGCGGCCGTGCCGGACCTGTCGCGCATCGAAGAGGACCCGAGTGCGCTGTGCGCCCCGAACGCGCAGCACGCGGTCCGCCAGGCCAACCAGATGGCCAAGAACATCGTGTCCGTGCTGCGTGACAAGCAGCCACGGGATTACTTCCACAAGAATGTCGGCTCGGTGGCGAGCCTCGGCCTGCACAAGGGCGTCGCGGACGTCTACAACGTCAAGGCCAAGGGCTTCATCGCGTGGGGCATGCACCGCGGCTATCACGTCGCGCGGGTCCCCACGTTCAACCGGAAATTCCGCGTAGTAGCCGACTGGTTACTGAGTGGACTGTTACGCCGCGAGGTCATCTCGATGGGCCAGATCAACAATCCGCGAGCCGAGTTCGATCGCGTGTCGCGAAGCTGACTAGCGCGTTTTCGACAGACACCGCCAGGTAGCCTTACCCAGTCCAGGACGGGTAGAGCCAACTGGCGTATCGCGGATTGGTCCAGCGGCAGGATTTTCCGAAAACCCGTCCGTAGCCACGTGATCACGTCCTAGGCTGCGGCTGCCCCCGTAGCCCAACTGGCAGAGGCAGCCCCCTTAAAAGGGGTGGAGTGCCGGTTCGAATCCGGTCGGGGGCACAGCGATTCTCACCTTTCTCGCCCGTTCTTCGCGACTCCCAGCAATTGCACTGACACGCAGTGTGGTCCCATTTCGCGTGCTTTTTGTGGGAACGTTTGCATCCATGCAGGTGAGAGTGCGTGTGAACACGGTGGACACATGAACGATCGCGTTCCGCGACCAGGAAAGCGCTAACCCGGCGGGTTGACAGCCGCGCTATATTCAACCTGTAGGTTAATTAACCGGACGGTTGAGCACGATGGATCATCTGAGCACGACGTTCGCCGCGCTGGCGGACCCCACCCGCCGCGCCATCCTGGCGCGGCTCGCGGACGGCGAGGCGACGGTCACCGAGCTGGCCGAGCCGTTCGCGATGAGCCTCCCGGCGGTCTCGAAGCACCTGAAGGTCCTCGAGCACGCCGGGCTGATCACGCGGACGCGCACCGCGCAGTGGCGGCCGTGCCGGCTGGACGCCGCTCCGCTGAAGGAGGTGACCGGCTGGCTGGCCGAGTACCGCCGGTTCTGGGAGGACAGTTTCGACCGGATGGACGACCACCTCCGCGAACTGCAGAACAAGAGGAAGAACTCATGACCGACCTGACCATCACCCGGTTGTTCGACGCGCCGCGTGAGCTCGTCTTCGAGGTCTGGAC
Organism: Actinophytocola algeriensis; assembly: GCF_014203735.1. GTDB lineage: Bacteria > Actinomycetota > Actinomycetes > Mycobacteriales > Pseudonocardiaceae > Actinophytocola > Actinophytocola algeriensis. Next base: position 190,345 of record NZ_JACHJQ010000009.1, read on the forward strand.
GAACCCCGACCACCTCGCGAAGTGGTGGGGCCCCAAGGGCTTCCACGCCTCGTCGTGCACGGTCCGGCTCGAGGAGGGGGGCAGGTGGCGGACCTGTATCACCGACGGTGCGGTCGAGTACTGGTCCAGTGGCGTCTACCAGGAGATCGTGCCGCCGGAACGGCTGGTGTTCAGCTTCTCGTGGGAGGAGCCGAAGGGCACCCGCGAGCACGACACCCTCGTCACCGTCACGTTCACCGACCGCGACGGCAAGACCGAGATGACCTTCCACCAGGCGATCTTCCGCACGGTCGCCGAACGCGACAGCCACGTCGGCGGCTGGCAGGAGTGCTTCGCCGACCTCGCCGCACACCTCAAGGAGAGCACACCATGAACACTGTGACGGACACAGTGCACAGCCGGCTGGACGACCGGCTGGCGCAAGGCGACATCCGCTTGCTCAGCACCGACGTCGCCCAGCGGAGGCTGGCGGCCCTGAGCCCGCTGCGGCTCGCGTACGTGGCGCAGGACGGCACCCCGAGGGTCGTGCCGGTCTCGTTCCACTGGACCGGCGAGGAGATCGTGATGGGCGGCTTCGCGCCGTCCGCCCGCGGCCGCGCGCTGCGCGCCAACCCGAGGGTGGCGCTCACCATCGACACCGACGAGCAGCAGCCCGAGGTGCTGTCCGTCCGCGGCGACGCGGTGGTCACCGAGGTCCGCGGCATGGTGCCGGAGTACGAGACGTACATGCGTGCGGGCATGCCCGCCGAGGCGGCGGACGCGTACTTCGCCGAACTGCGGGCGCGGGACGTGCTCATGGAGCGCATCGCGGTCCGCCCCGACTGGGTCGGCGTCGTCGACTTCACGACGCGGTACCCGGCCGCCATGCCCGAGTGGTTGCGGTCATGAGCGCCGCGCTGCCCGAGGTCGTGTCGCAGGAGGAGTGGGCGGCGGCACGGGAGAGCCTGCTGGTCGAGGAGAAGGCCGCGCTGCGGGCGCTGGACAAGGTGAACGCGCAGCGCCGCCGCCTGCCGATGGTCCGGTGGGACACGTCGTACGTGTTCCGGTCGGTCGACGGCGAGGCGAGCCTGCTGGACCTGTTCGACGGCCGCCGCCAGCTGATCACGTACCACTACATGATGTTCCCGGGCGACCCGCACCGGTGCTCCGGCTGCGCGTTCCTGGTGGACAACATGCCGGTGCGCCACGAGGCCCTGAACAACCGCGACGTGACACTCGTGGTGACCGCACCGGCGCCGCTCGAGGAGAGCGAGCCGTTCCGGCAGCGGATGGGCTGGACCATGCCCTGGTACTCGACGCACGGGTCGACGTTCACGGCCGACTGCGGCGCCGGGCACGGCTTCGGTGTGAGCGTGTTCCTGCGCGACGGTGACGACGTGTACCGGACGTACTACACGACCGGGCGCGGCGGTGACCTGCTGGTCGGCACCCTCCGTTACCTGGACCTGACCCCGATGGGCAGGCATGAGGAGTGGGAGGAGTCGGGCCGGGGCACCGACGCCCCGGGAAGTTGGTGGCGACTTCACGACGAGTACTGAGTTACTGTTAATCGCGGTAACACTCAACGTGGAGGTGACGGATGGCCCGGCAGCCCATCGAGGTCGCGTTCGAGCGGCGGGGGAACGGCAGCCCGCTGGTGCTGCTCCACGGCATCGGGCACCGCTGGCAGGCCTGGGAGCCGGTGCTCGACGCGCTGACGGCCCAGCACGACGTCATCGCGGTGGACCTGCCCGGCTTCGGCAGGTCGCCGCTGCTGCCGGACGGCCGCGGCTACGACATGGCGAGCGCGGTGCAGGCGTGCGCCGACATCTTCGAGGACATGGGGCTCGGCCGTCCGCACGTGGCGGGGAACTCGCTGGGGGCGGTGATCGGTCTCGAGCTGGCGTCGCGGGGCCTGGTGACCTCGGCGACGGCCCTGGCTCCCGCGGGGTTCTGGACTCCCCGGGACCGGGCGTGGGCGCTGCGGGTGCTGTCGATGATCAGGATGTCGGGGCGGTCGCCGTCGTGGCTGCTCGCGCCGCTCCTCCGCAACCGGCTCTTCCGGATGGCCGCCGGTTGCCTGCTGTACGGGCACCCGTCGCGGATGACGGCGGAGATCATGCTGGCCGACCTGGCGTCGATGGTGGGCGCGTCGGCGTTCGACCTGGTCGCGGCGGCGGGGCGGGACTACGTGTACGCGTCGCCACCGCCGACCGTGCCGGTGACGGTGGCGTGGGGGACGCGGGACCGGATCCTGTGGCCGCGCCAGGCCAGGCGGGCCGCCGAGCTGCTGCCGAGGGCCCGGCACGTGTGGCTGCCGGGCGCCGGCCACGTGCCGATGATCGACTCGCCGTCGGAGGTGGCGTCGCTGATCTTGCAGACGTGTGCGTCGGAGTCCGCGCGGGCCGCTTGATCTCAGGTTTGGTCGAGGTTGCACGATGGCGGTATGGAAGAGCGACTGCTTGCGCTGCTCGGGGAGCGGCATCAGGGTGTGCTGACCACGGTGAAGCGGGACGGACGGCCGCAGCTGTCCAACGTGAGTTACGCCTTCGCCGACGGGGTGGTCCGGGTGTCGGTGACCGCGGGCCGGGCGAAGACGAAGAACCTGCAACGGGATCCCCGGGCCAGTTTCTACGTCTGTGCGCCGGATTTCCGGTCCTACGTCGTGGCTGAGGGCGTGGCTTCGTTGTCGGCGGTGGCCGCTGCCGCGGACGACCCCGCGGTGGACGAGCTGGTGGAGTTGTACCGGGCTGTCGCGGGGGAACACCCGGACTGGGACGAGTACCGGGCCGCGATGGTGGCGGATCAGCGGTTGGTGGTCCGGATCCCGGTGGACCGGGTCTACGGGATGGCCTGAGCCCGCGCGGACAGACCCGCCTCCGCGGGTCTGTCCGCCGACAGCGTCAGCGTTTCGCGGGTTGCCGTTGCGGGGGAACGGCTTCCTTGCCCTTCTCCTCGGCAGCAGCGGGCGGAGCGGACGTGGTGGGCTCCTCCGCCTCGCCCTCCACGGGTTCCATCAGCGACGTGCTCACGTCCAGCAGCTTCTTCGTCTCGCGGAGGCGGTTGCTCAGCTGCTCACGCACGGCCGTCAGCTTCCGCACCTCCGCCGTCACCGAGTCGACCCGGCGGCGGGCCTCCTCGTCGGCGGCGGTCAGGCGGGCGGTGACCTCCCGGTCGCAGTCCGACCTGGCCTTGTCCAGTTCTCGGCGGAGGGCATCGCGTTTGGCGGCCATCGACTCGGAGAACTCCCGGTCGATCCGGATGCGGTCGCGTTCCGCGGCCTTGTCGATGGCCTCCTGGCGGCGTTCCGCCTCGGTGGTCATCTCCTCCACCTTCGCCTTCGCCGACGCCATCATCGACTTGCGCGTGCGCGTCAGTTCCACGTGTTGCTCGTCCAGGGAGCGGAGCAGGGCGCGGTAGTGGTCGCGCAGTTCCGACGATGCCTTCTCCGTCGCCGACCAGGTCTGTTCCGCCGCGACCTTCGCCCTGGCGGTCACCTCGGCTGCCTGCGCCTTCGCGATCGCCAGCATCCGCGCGCCGCTCTGCTCGTCGCCCTGGTTGTCGAGGCGGTCTCCCAGTGCGGCTATCTCGCGGCGGGCGATCTCCAGCTCACCGCGCAACTCCGCCGCCTGTGCCGCCGCCTCTTCGCGTTCCGATGCGACGCGTTCCAGCGCCGCGGCCAGCTCGTCCATGCGCTGTCTGACCTGTTCACGGTCGAAACCGTGGCGCACCACGGTGAAGCCTGCCGGGTCGCGGTCATCGACAGCTGCCATGGTGGAACCGTACTCGGATGACCACGTCCCGCAACAGATCTGGTTGTCGTCAGTCCTATGTAGACAAGGTCACCAGTGGAAGCCCCTCGTCAGGCGGGCCAGTGCCATGGCCGCCGCGCCGAGGTGGCGGTCACCCTTGCCGATCTTCATCCGGCCGGAGCCGCCTGCGGCCGTCGAGTCGGGGAAGATCCGGTAGCCCTGGTAGGCGATCGCGTCGACCAGGCCCGGGGCCACCGTGTACGCGGCGGAGATCATCCTGCCCGTCGGCGTGCCGATGTGCTTCGGGCGCTCGAGCAGTGCCTCCATCACCATGTCCGCCGCCTGTTCCGCGGACTTCGTCGGGAACGCGTCGTAGATCTTGGTCGGGCGGATCATCGGGGTCCTGACCAGCGGCATGTGCACGGTGGTGAACGTGATGCCCGCGCCGTGGGTCTCCGTCGCGACGATCTTGGAGAAGTAGTCCAGCGCCGCCTTCGACGCCACGTACGCGGAGAACCTCGGCGCGATGCCCTGCACGCCGATCGACGACACGTTCACGACGTGCCCGAACCGGCGCTCGATCATGTGCGGCATCAGCGCGAGGATCAGCCGCACGGCACCGAAGTAGTTGATCGCCATCGCGCGCTCGTAGTCGTGCATGCGGTCGTAGGACAACTGGACGGACCGGCGGATCGACCGGCCCGCGTTGTTCACCAGCATGTCGATGCCCGGCTGCTCCACCAGCATCCGCTCGACGGTCTTCGCCACCGACTCGTCGTCGGTGAGGTCGCACGGGTACACGTACGCGTGCCCGCCCGCCGCGGCGATCTCGGCGCGGACCTCCTCCAGCTCGGTCTGCCTGCGCGCCACCAGCAGCGGCACGCCACCGGCCTCGGCGACCTTCAGCGCGGTGGCCCGCCCGATGCCCGACGAGGCACCCGTGATCACCACGCGCCTGCCGTCCAGCTCACCGCGCTGGCCGTGCCTGCGCGCCCGGAAGGGGTCGAGGTGCTCACGCCAGTACCGCCACAGGACGTCCGCGTAGTCCGCCAGCGGCGGCACGTCCACACCAGAGCTCGCGAGCGCGAGCCGGGTCTCGGTCGAGTCGAAGACCGGTTCGAACGTGAGCGTGGTCAGCAGCACCGGGGGGATCCCGAGCCGGTCGAGCACCGCGTCCCGCGCGATCGTCACGCCCGGCACGTGCTCGGCCAGCTTCACGAGGTTGACCAGCGGCTTCGCCAGGCCCTTGCCCAGCGCCACGGTCGAGACCGGTGCGCCCGCCGCCTTCGCGAACGCGTCGTAGACCTCGCGTGCGGACTGCGGCGACGGGTTGACCAGGTGGAACGCGTGCCCGTCCAGCCCCGGCGCGGTCACCAGGTGCGCCATGGCCTTCGCCACGTAGTCGACCGGCACGATGTTGGTGCCGCCGATGTCCGGGAACACCACCGGCACGCTCGGCACCGCCGACAGCCGCTGCAGCGCGGGGAAGAAGTAGTACGGCCCGTCGATCTTGTCCATCTCGCCGGTGACCGAGTTGCCGACCACGATCGCGGGCCGGTAGATCCGCCACGGCACCTCGGTTTGCGACCGCACCAGGCGCTCGGACTCGAACTTCGTGCGGTGGTACGGGGTGACGAGCCGCTGGCCCGCGTCGAACATCTCCTCGGTGAACCGGCCGCGGTAGTCACCGGCGACGGCCACCGACGACACGTGGTGCAGGCAGCCGACGGCGAGCGCGCAGGCCAGGTCGAGCACGTGCCTGGTGCCGTCGACGTTCGCGGCGATGCTCGCGTCGTCGTCGGCCGCGATGTCGTACAGCGCGGCGAGGTGCACGAGGTGGTCGACGGTGCCGGTCAGCTCGGCGATCTGCTCGTCGGCGATGCCGAGCCGCTCCGCCCGCACGTCACCGATCAGGTTGCGCGCCTTCTCCGCGGCAGGCCAGTCGCGTGCCACGTCGGCGAGGCGGTCCTGGGAGCGCTCGCGCACCAGCACCCACACCCGTTCGGTGTCGGGCCTGGCCAGGATCTCCGCGACGTAGTGCCGTCCGATCAGGCCGGTCGCACCGGTCACCAGGTAGGTCGCCATCGAGAAGCTCCTTCCGCTACGACACCTGAGCGTGCGGCTTCGTCCGGTAGGTGTCCAGGACCTCGGGGTCCTGCAGTTTCATCCACGCGATCACTTCGGAGTACGTGGCGCACACCGTCTGGGGGCGCACGCACACCTCGTTCATGAACTGTTCCGTCGCCCGGCTGAACGCGCCACCCGACCAGTCGTTGAAGTGGTTCCCGACCGTCAGCGGCGCGCGGTTGGTGTTGTACGCGGCCTGGTAGGCGGCCCGGTACGTGTCGAGGGTGACCGAGGTGAACTCCGCGTCGCGGCCGGGCTCCTCCTTCGCGCCGTTCAGCGAGTACCAGAGGTTGTAGTCCATCATGATCACCCGCTTGCCCGACAGCGCGGGCACCCGGATCACCGGCACCCAGAACTCCCACACGCCGTCGCGCAGCTCCGGCCACGCGATGCCCTCGCTGGTGACGCTGGTGTCGTAGGTCATGGCGCGCTCGCCGACCGCGGGGAGGAACTCGTCCGGGTCGCCCTCGAGGCAGGGCACGCGGCCGCCCTTGAACGCGTTCTCCGGCACCGCGAGCCCCCTGGCAGCCGCGCCGCGCACGATCGAGAAGAACTGGTCGAGCTCGGAGGTCCAGTCGGCCGTCGTCCACCGGCCGCCGCTTGGCTCGTTGCCCGCGCAGAAGTGCCCGTTGTAATGGGTGCCGATCTCGTGGCCCCGCTGGTACGCGGTGTTGAGGTCGTCGATGCGGGTCGCGACCTCGGCGTCGGTGCCGCCGAAGCTGATCGACGCGCGCCCGCGCCCGTGGCCGGGACCCGCGTACTCGCCGCGCAGGTGGTCCGGCAGCAGGTAGATGCCCGACAGGAAGCCGGTGACGTGCGCGTTCACCTTCTCCGCGAGCGGGAGGACGCGCTGCCAGTGCGCGTGCGACCCGGCGCCGTCGAAGGAGAAGAGGACGAACTGCGGCGGCTTCTCACCGTCACGGAGCTTGCGCATCCAGTCCGGCGGCGCGGCCTTGCCCTGCGCGACCGGGACCTCCCCGGTCCGTGAGGGACGGTCCGGGCCGAGCGTGCCGAGGACCAGCAGGATCAGGAAGGTCAGTGCGAGCGCGACTCCGGTGACGATCGGCCCCCAGCGCCGGCTCATGGCGTCCTCCCGTGATCCTCCGTAAGGCTAACGGAGAGTAGCCCGCCAGCCGGGGGACGCTGGGCCGGGTGAGTCGTTGGCGGTTAGTGTTCCCCCAGGGTTGGGCATAACGATCACGCATAACCGAGTAAAGTCACTTTTACTCGCCGGGAACGGACCGGCATGGTTGTGCGTTGAACCCGGTGCAGGACCAGAACAGGCCCAGGAGGAACAGGTGCGTTCTACCAGTAATCCCGCGTTCCGGAACTTGCCTCAGGGCGGGTTCGGCGGCGGCTACGCGGGCTTCCAGACCCAGCCGCAGGCGAACATGCCGGGATACGGCGGCTACCAGGCGCCGCCGACCACGGGTGAGCGCCCGATGACGGTCGACGACGTGGTCACCAAGACCGCGTTGACGCTCGGCCTCGCGCTGATCACCGGCGTCATCACGGCCGTGGCGGTGCTGAGCGAGACCATCAGCCCGTTCCCGCCGATGATCGGCGGCCTGATCGTCGGCCTCGTGCTGGCGTTGGTCATCATCTTCAAGCAGATGCCGAAGCCGGGCCTCGTGCTCGGGTACTCGGCGGCGGAGGGTGTGTTCCTCGGCGCCATCACCGGTGTCTTCGAGGCGCTCGTCCCCGGCATCGCGCTGCAGGCCATCCTCGGTACGGGGCTGGTGTTCATCGTGATGCTCGTCGTCTACAAGACGGGCGCGGTGCGCGTCACGCCGAAGCTGACCAAGTGGATCATCGGTGCCACGGTCGCGGCCGCCGGCCTCATGCTGATCAACCTGATCATGTCGCTGTTGGGCGTCAACATGGGTCTGCGTGACGGCAGCACCATGGCGATCATCTTCTCGATCATCGTGATCGGCATCGCGGCGTTCAACTTCCTGTTGGACTTCGACATGGCGGACCAGATGATCCGTACGGGCATGCCGTCCAAGTACGCGTGGCTGGCCGCGTTCGGCCTGATGACCACGCTGGTGTGGCTGTACCTGGAGATCCTGCGCCTGCTGTACTACTTGAACTCCGACTAGACCTTTCCCGGGAAGGGGCGTTCCGTCGTGCGGGCGGGACGCCCCTTCTGTCATGTCCGGGACAGTCGGGTCCGGACAGTCATACCCGGAACAGTCAGGTCCCGAACAGCTGCTCGGCCACCGAGGTCCGCGAGTAGAGGACGAACCGCCCGACCCGGTGTGCCGACACCAGCCCGGCCGCCTTCAGCGCGGTGAGGTGCTGGCTGACCCCGCCTGCCGTGAGCCCGGTCCGCGCGGCGAGCTCGGTGGTGGACGCGGGGTTGTCCAGCTCGGCGAGCAGCCGCGCACGGCTCGCGCCGAACACGCCGACCAGCGCGGAGGACGGCGAGGTCGTCCGGGTCCAGAGCTCCCCGATCCCGCGCGGCGGGTACCGCAGCGTCGGCTGCCAGCCGGGCACGGTGATCGAGAAGACCCTCGGCCACACGAACGCCGACGGCACCAGCAGCAGGCCCTTGCCGCGCAGCCCCCGCCGGGCCGACACCCGCGGGTGGTCGATGACAAGGCGCTCGTCCCGCCACCTCACGGCGGGGTTGAGGTCGCCGAACAGGGCGGACGCGCCCCCGGTGGTCAGTCTCCTGGCCCGGTACTGGACGTCGGCTTCGAGCAGCGCCCGCACCCTCGGCCAGAAGGGCGCCAGCGCCCGGTCCCAGTACTCCTGGATCACGTCGGCCAGTTCCCCGGCGTCCGGCACGGTGGTGATCTCGGGAATCGCGGCCACCTCCCGCGCGACCTGCTCGGCAGGCGTCGCGCGCACGGTCGCCAGCTCGTCCGCCAGCTCTGGCAGGGGAGCGGTGGGCGGCGGGCAGATGAACCCGGGGATCACCCGCGTCGGCACGAGGTCGTGGAGCAGCCGCCAGTCGAACCCCGTGAGCCGCTCGCGCGCCTGACCTGCCCACGGCGCGTGCAGGTCGTGCCCGGCGCCGCCTTTGAGCACCCAGACGGACGCGACGACCTCCCACAGCGGCGAGAAGGCGAACCGCGTGTACGCCACGTCGGCGGCGGTGAACGACAGCTCCAGCATTGAGCCCAGGCTAAATCAATCGGCACCCACGACGCTGGTGACCAGGCTCGTTCCGTGAACAGAGACTTCCGCCTGCTCTTCACCGCGGCCGCCGTGAGCCGCCTCGGCACCTCGATCACCTACGTGGCGATGCCCCTGATCGCCGTGACCGCGCTCGACGCGTCCCCTGGCGAGGTGGGCCTGCTGGCGACACTGAGCACGATCGCGTTCCTGGTCATCGGCCTGCCCGCGGGCGCGTGGACCGACCGCGTCCGGCGGCGCGGCGTGTTGATCGCCGCGGACCTGGCCCGCGCGGCGATCCTGCTGTCGGTCCCGGTCGCGTGGTGGCTGGACGCGCTGACGATGGGCCAGCTGTACGCGGTGGTGTCGGCGGCAGGCGTCGGCACGGTGTTCTTCGACGTGGCGAACCAGTCGTACCTGCCACAGGTGGTCGGCCGCCCGGCCCTGCTGGCGGCGAACACCCGCCTGGTGAGCATGGACGCGCTGAACGACATCGCGGGCCGGGGCGTGGCCGGTTTCGTGGTGGCGCTGGTGACGGCCCCGGCGGCACTGCTGCTGGACGCGGCGAGCTACGTCGTGTCGGCGTGGTGCGTGCTCCGCATCCACCACCGCGAGCCGCGCCCGTCCCGGGTGAGCGGCCGCGGCCACATCCGCGAGGGCGTGCGGTTCGTGGTGTCGCACCCGGTGCTGCGCGCGCTGGCGGTGGCGGGTGCGCTGAGCAACCTGGGCATCGTGCTGGTGCTGACGATGCTGCCGGTGGTCCTGGTCGACGAGCTGGGTCTTGGCGCGGGGGTGCTCGGCCTGTTCCTGGCCTCGGGCGGCGTGGGGATGCTGGCGGGTTCGCTGCTGGCCAGGGGGCTGGCGGCCAGGTTCGGCGCGGGCCGGGTGGTGCTGCTGGCGAGCGCGGCGATCGCCCCGTTCGGCTTCGGCATGGCCTTCGTCGACCGCGGTCCTGGCCTGTGGCTGGCGGGCGCGACGTGGCTGGTGGTGACGACGAAGATCGGTGCGGACAACGTGCTGAGCGTGAGCTTCCGCCAGCAGATCACCCCGGACGCCTTGCTGGGCCGCGTGATGGCGACGTTCCGGTTCCTGCTGACGGGCGCGGTCGCCGTCGCGGGCGGGCTGGCCGGTGGGCTGGGGCAGGTGTGGGGCCCGAGGGCGGCGCTGGTGGCGGGCGGGTGCGCGCTGGCGTGCGTGTGGGTCCCGGTACTGCTCTCACCACTGCGCCACACGAAGGAGCTGGCGACGGCGGCGCCACCGAGCTGAACGAAGAGCGACCCCGGCCACCGGGAGACACCGGCCCGACGGGACCCGCGAAACCAGATCCCGTGTTACAGCAGGAATTTACGAGTTCTACACTGAGCCCCGGTCTTGTGAAGCGCTTCCCAACAGGCACGCGGGAGCTTGTGAAGATTTTCACAAGGCAGGGGTTAGGCATGCCTAACCCGTGGTGCCGTCGGAGAGCCCCATAGGGTGCCCGACGAGCGGTGCCGATGGTGAGCTCCGCAAGCTCCGCTCACGGGGAAAGGACGGCAAGGTGTCACTCGTAGCTGTCAGCACATCTGTAGCACAGAACGAGAACGTCTCAGCGGGGTTGGGAAGCTATCTCCCGTTGCTCCTGCTCTTCGTTCTGGCGGCCGGCTTCGCCGTGTTCTCCGCCCTGCTCGGACCGCTGGTCGGGCCGAAGCGCTACAACCGCGCGAAGTTCGAGGCCTACGAGTGCGGGATCGAGCCGTCGCCGCAGCCGGTGGTCGGTGGCGGCCGCGTTCCGGTCGCCTACTACCTCACGGCGATGCTCTTCATCCTGTTCGACATCGAAATGGTGTTCCTCTACCCGTTCGCCGTGTCCGCGGACGCGCTCGGGCTGTTCGGGCTGGTGGAGATCTTCTTGTTCATCGCGACGCTCGGCTTCGCCTACGCCTACGTGTGGCGGCGCGGCGGGCTCGACTGGAACTGACGGGAGGCGGACATGGGACTCGAAGAGCGGCTCCCGAACGGCATCCTCCTGGCCAGCTTGGAGAAGCTGGTCAACTGGGGCCGTAAGAACTCGCTGTGGCCGGCGACCTTCGGTCTGGCCTGCTGCGCGATCGAGATGATGACGACCGGTGCCCCGCGCTACGACCTCGCGCGGTTCGGCATGGAACGCTTCAGCGCGACGCCGCGCCAGGCCGACCTGATGATCGTCGCGGGCCGGGTGACCAACAAGATGGCGCCGGTCCTGCGCCAGATCTACGACCAGATGGCCGAGCCGAAGTGGGTGCTCGCCATGGGCGTGTGCGCCTCCTCCGGCGGGATGTTCAACAACTACGCGGTCGTCCAGGGCGTCGACCACGTGGTGCCGGTCGACATGTACCTGCCCGGCTGCCCGCCCCGCCCCGAGATGCTGCTGGACGCGATCCTCAAGCTGCACGCGAAGATCCAGGACGAGCCGCTGAACGCGCGCCGTGCCGCGCTGCGCGAGGCCGAGGGCAAGCGCACCGAGCTGATCGCCTCCTCCGTCAAGTACGCGAAGAAGTGAATCGACATGGCTGACGAACCCACCACACCAGACAACCCGCCGGAGGGCTCGCCCGCACAGGGCGAACCGTTGTCCGACGCCGAGCGGCCCGCCTCCGAGGAACTGCGCCCCACCACCGAGGACGCGCTGCCGAAGCCGAGCGCCCCGCTCGTCTCCGGCAAGTCCCGCGCGGGCATGTTCAACGTCTCCGGCTCCGGTGACACCTCCGGCTTCGGCGGCCTGCGCCTGCCGAGGCACGTCGCGGCGCCCGCCGAGCGGCCCTACGGCGGCTGGTTCGACGAGTTCACCGACCAGCTGCTCGCGTCCATGCGGGAGCGGAGCATCCCGGTCGAGGCCATCCTGCAGGTGACCGTCGACCGCGGCGAGATCACCTACTACGTCGCCCCGGCGCACCTCGTGGCCCTGTGCCGGACGCTGCGGGACGACCCGGCGCTGCGCTTCGAGCTGTGCAGCTCGGTGTCCGGTGTGGACTACGGCGTGGACGTGCCGCAGCGCCTCCACTCCGTCTACCACCTGACCTCGATGACCTACCGCCGCCGCATCCGGCTCGAGGTGGCCATCGACTGGAACGGCGACCAGGACGGCCAGCCGCACTGCCCGTCGGTCGTGGCCGTCTACCCGACCGCGGACTGGCAGGAACGCGAGACCTGGGACATGTTCGGGATCGTCTACGACGGCCACCCGGCGCTGACCCGGATCCTCATGCCGGACGACTGGGACGGCCACCCGCAGCGGAAGGACTACCCGCTGGGCGGCATCCCCGTGGAGTACAAGGGTGCGGAGATCCCGCCGCCGGACCAGAGGAGGTCGTACTCATGACCGCCGACGTACTTTTTCCCACGGAGGCGGCATCATGACCGAGAACCTCAGTGACGTCACCACCGGCACCAAGCCCGACTCCGGCCGGCCGCACGGCTCCGACGAGCCGTACGCCGCGCCGCGGGAGACGACCGAGGGTCGGATCTACAACGTCACCGGCGGCGACTGGGACACCGCGCTCGACGACGCCATCAACGACGAGCGGATCATCATCAACATGGGTCCGCAGCACCCGTCCACGCACGGCGTGCTGCGGCTGGTGCTGGAGCTCGAGGGCGAGACGGTCACGCAGGCCCGGTCGGTCATCGGCTACCTGCACACCGGCATCGAGAAGAACACCGAGTACCGCACCTGGACCCAGGGCGTCACGTTCGTGACGCGCATGGACTACCTCGCGCCGCTGTCCAACGAGGCCGCCTACTGCCTCGCGGTCGAGAAGCTGCTCGGCGTCGAGGCACCGCCCCGCGCACAGACCATCCGGGTCCTGCTCCTGGAGATCAACCGCATCTCCTCGCACCTGGTCGCGCTCGCGACCGGCGGCATGGAGCTGGGTGCGCTGACCGCCATGACCGCGGGCTTCCGCGAGCGTGAGGAAGCGCTGCACCTGCTGGAGTTCCTGACCGGCCTGCGCATGAACCACGCGTTCATCCGCCCCGGCGGCGTCGCGCAGGACCTGCCGGAGGGCTACGAGGTCAAGGTCCGCGAGTTCCTCAAGACCATGAACGAGCGGCTGCCCCAGTACGACAAGCTGCTCACCGGCCAGCCGATCTGGAAGAACCGGCTCAAGGGCATCGGCTACCTGCCCGTCGACGCGTGCCTCGCGCTCGGCGTCACCGGGCCGATCCTGCGCTCCGCGGGCCTGCCGTGGGACCTGCGCAAGACCGAGCCGTACCTGGGCTACGAGGACTACACCTTCGAGGTGCCGACCTCGACCGCGGCCGACTCGTACGCGCGCTACCTGCTGCGCGTCGAGGAGATGCACCAGTCGCTGCGGATCATCAACCAGTGCCTGAAGAAGCTCGAGCCGGGCCCGGTGATGGTCGCCGACGAGAAGATCGCGTGGCCGGCGAAGCTGTCGATCGGCGCGGACGGCATGGGCAACTCGCTCGACCACGTCCGCAAGATCATGGGCCAGTCGATGGAGGCCCTGATCCACCACTTCAAGCTGGTGACCGAGGGCTTCCAGGTGCCCGCGGGGCAGGTGTACGTGCCGGTCGAGTCGCCGCGCGGCGAGCTGGGCTACCACCTCGTCTCCGACGGCGGCACCCGGCCGATGCGCGTCCACGTGCGGGAGCCCAGCTTCATCAACCTGCAGTCGATGCCGGCCATGTCCGAGGGCGGGCTGGTCGCGGACGTCATCGCGGCCATCGCGTCGATCGACCCGGTGATGGGAGGGGTAGACCGGTGAACGGAGCTTGCGGAGTGAACCAGCGACACCGGGACCACTCGGAGCCTGCGAGGAGCGGTCATGCCTGAGCCATTGAGCACCGGTTCGACGTACGGCGGTTCGAGTGTCGGCGCGGGCGAGACCCACGCCGCGGCGGGCCCGGACGTGGACGTCAACGCCGCGTCCCCGTTGAGCCGTGCGGAGAACGAGGCGCTGACCGTCGAGTCCACCCCGGACCTGTCGGTCTTCGGGCCGGACATCGTCGCCAAGGCGCAGGTGCAGAAGGCGACCTACCCGGAGACCCGGTCCGCGCTGCTGCCGATGCTGCACCTCGTGCAGTCGGTCGAGGGCTACGTCAGCCAGGCGGGCATCGAGTTCTGCGCCCGGCAGCTGAACCTCAGCAACGCCGAGGTCTCCGCGGTCGCGACGTTCTACACCATGTACAAGCGCAAGCCGTGCGGCGAGCACCTCGTGAGCGTCTGCACCAACACGCTGTGCGCGGTGCTGGGCGGCGACGCGATCTACAAGAAGCTGACCGAGCACCTGTCCGAGGACGGGACCCCGCTCAAGCACGAGGACACCGCGGGCGAGCCGGGCACGCCGGGCTCGATCACCATCGAGCACGCCGAGTGCCTCGCGGCCTGCGACCTCGGCCCCGTGCTGCAGGTCAACTACGAGTTCTACGACAACCAGACCGTCGACTCCGCGGTGGAGCTCGTCGACGCGCTGCGGCGGGGCGAGAAGCCCGCGCCGACGCGGGGCGCGCCGCTGTCGGACCTGCGCACGGTCGAGCTGGAGCTGGCCGGGTTCTACCCAGAGGACGAGGCGGAGTTCCGCGCCCGCATCGACGGCCCGTCGGCCGCGGTCGAGACGCTGCGCGGCGCACAGCTCGCCGCCGACAGCGGCTGGACCGCACCGGCGATGCCCGAGAAGGCACCGGCGCTTCCGGAGGTCGAGAAGAAATGACATCCACCGAGACGACCAGCCCCGACCCGGTGACCCCGGTGCTCACGAAGCGCTGGCTGTCGCCGAACTCGTGGCAGCTCGAGACCTACGAGCGGCTCGAGGGGTACACCGCACTGCGCACCGCACTGCGCGGCACCCCGGAGCAGCTGGTCCAGCTGGTGAAGGACTCGGGTCTGCGTGGCCGTGGCGGCGCGGGCTTCCCGGCGGGCGTGAAGTGGTCCTTCATGCCTCCGAATGAGGACAAGCCGCACTACCTCGTCATCAACGCGGACGAGGGCGAGCCGGGCACCTGCAAGGACATCCCGCTGATGATGGCGGACCCGCACTCGCTGATCGAGGGCATCGTCATCGCCTCGTACGCGATGCGCTCCCACCACGCCTTCATCTACGTGCGCGGCGAGGTCCCGCACTGCATCCGCCGCCTCAACGCGGCGGTGCGCGAGGCGAAGGCCGCGGGTTACGTCGGCAAGGACATCCTCGGCTCCGGCTTCGACCTGGAGATCACCGTCCACGCCGGTGCCGGCGCGTACATCTGCGGTGAGGAGACCGCGCTCCTCGACTCGCTCGAGGGCCGCCGCGGCCAGCCCCGCCTCAAGCCGCCGTTCCCGGCGGCCGCGGGCCTCTACGCCGCGCCCACCACGGTGAACAACGTCGAGACCATCGCGTCGGTGCCGTTCATCGTCAACGGTGGCGCGGACTGGTTCCGCACCATGGGGTCCGAGCGCTCGCCGGGGCCGAAGATCTACTCGATCTCCGGCCACGTCGAGAAGCCCGGCCAGTACGAGGCGCCCCTGGGCACCACGCTGCGCCAGCTGCTGGACATGGCGGGCGGCATGAAGGACGGCATCCCGCTGAAGTTCTGGACGCCGGGCGGGTCCTCCACGCCGATGTTCACCGCCGAGCACCTGGACGTGCCGCTGGACTTCGAGGGCGCCGTCGAGGCGGGCTCGATCCTCGGCACCACCGCCGTGATGGTGTTCAACGAGACGGTGTCCGTGCCGTGGGCCGTGATGAAGTGGACGCAGTTCTACGAGCACGAGTCCTGCGGCAAGTGCACGCCGTGCCGCGAGGGCACCTACTGGCTCGCCGGGATCCTCGAGCGGATGGTCGACGGCCACGGCACCGAGGCCGACATCGAGACGCTGCTCGACATCTGCGACAACATCCTCGGCCGCTCGTTCTGCGCCCTGGGTGACGGTGCGGTGAGCCCGATCCAGAGCGGCATCAAGTACTTCCGGGACGAGTTCCTCGCGCTCTGCGAGAAGAACAAGACCCCTGCGCTCGCTGGAGCCAACTCATGACAGCGATTGAAGAAAAGCCGGAGACAGCGCCCGTACCCGAGGGGCACGTGCGGCTGACCATCGACGGGGTCGAGGTCATCGCGCCCAAGGGTGAGCTGCTCATCCGCACGGCGGAGCGCCTCGGCACCGTGATCCCGCGGTTCTGCGACCACCCCCTCCTCGACCCGGCCGGCGCCTGCCGCCAGTGCCTCGTCGAGGTGGAGATGGGCGGGCGGCCGATGCCGAAGCCGCAGGCCTCGTGCACCATCACGGTCGCCGACGGCATGGTCGTGAAGACGCAGGTGACCTCGCCGGTCGCGGACAAGGCCCAGCAGGGTGTGATGGAGCTGCTGCTCATCAACCACCCGCTGGACTGCCCGGTCTGCGACAAGGGCGGCGAGTGCCCGCTGCAGAACCAGGCGCTGGCCCACGGCCGCTCGGACTCCCGCTTCGTCGAGACCAAGCGGACGTTCCCGAAGCCGATCCCGGTGTCCACGCAGGTGCTGCTGGACCGCGAGCGGTGCGTGCTCTGCCAGCGCTGCACCCGGTTCTCCGACCAGATCGCGGGCGACCCGTTCATCGACCTGCTGGAGCGCGGCGTGCACCAGCAGATCGGCATCGCGCAGAACAAGCCGTTCCAGTCGTACTTCTCGGGCAACACCATCCAGATCTGCCCGGTGGGCGCGCTGACCAGCGCCGCGTACCGGTTCCGGTCGCGCCCGTTCGACCTGGTGTCCACGCCGAGCGTGTGCGAGCACTGCTCGTCGGGCTGCGCGGAGCGCACGGACTTCCGCCGCGGCAAGGTGATGCGCAAGCTCGCCGGCGAGGACATGGACGTCAACGAGGAGTGGATCTGCGACAAGGGCCGCTTCGCGTTCCGGTACGTCACCGCGGGCGACCGGGTCACCCGGCCGCTGGTGCGGGACGCCAAGACCGGTGAGCTGGTCCCGGCTTCGTGGACCGACGCGCTGCGGATCGCGGCCGAGGGCCTCGCGAAGGCCCGTGACGGCAAGGGTGCCGCGGTCCTCACCGGCGGTCGCCTGACCGTCGAGGACTCCTACGCGTACGCCAAGTTCGCCCGGGTCGCGTTGCGCACCAACGACATCGACTTCCGCGCCCGTGCGCACTCGGCGGAGGAGCTGGACTTCCTGGCCTCCCGCGTCGTGGGCACCACGCCGGCGGACGGGGTCACGTTCGCGGCCATCGAGGCCGCGCCGTCGGTGCTGTGCGTCGCGTTCGACCCGGAGGAAGAGGCGCCGATCGTGTTCCTGCGGCTGCGCAAGGCGGCCCGCAAGAACCGCGCCAAGATCTTCCACATCGGACAGTGGACGACACCGGGCGTCGAGAAGACGATCCGGCCGGTCAGCGTCGACAAGGGCACGATCGGCACGCTCCTCGCGTGCCAGCCCGGCGGCGAGACCGCCGCGGTCGAGGGCCTCGTCACGCACGCGCCGGACGTCAGCGAGGCGCTGAGCACGCCCGGTTCGGTGATCCTCGCCGGCGAGCGGGCCGCGCAGGTCCCCGGGCTGCTGACCGAACTGGTCAAGCTGGCCGAGGTCACCGGCGCCCGGATCGCCTGGATCCCGCGCCGCGCCGGTGAGCGCGGTGCGCTGGACGCCGGTGCGGCCCCGACGCTGCTGCCCGGTGGCCGCCTGGTCACCGACGCGGGCGCGCGGGCCGAGGTGGAGCAGGCATGGGGCCTGGCCGAGGGTTCGCTCCCGGCCGGCCCGGGCCGCGACACGACCGGCATCCTCGCCGCGGCCGCGGCCGGGGAGCTGGACGGCCTGATCGTCGGCGGCGTCGAGATCGACGACCTGCCCGACCCGGCGCTCGCCGAGGAGGCGTTCGCGAAGGCGGGCTTCGTCGTCAGCCTCGAGCTGCGGGCCTCCGCGGTCACCGAGTTCGCCGACGTGGTCCTGCCGGTCGCCCCGGCCGTCGAGAAGTCCGGCACCTTCCTCAACTGGGAGGGCCGCCGCCGCGAGTTCGGCGCCACCCTCGAGGCCACCGGCTCGCTGCCGGACTGCCGGGTGCTCGACACGCTCGGCGTCGAGATGGACGTCGACCTGTTCACCCAGACCCCGACGGCCGCCGCGGGCGACCTGGCGAAGCTGCCGACGGTGCTGCGCAAGGCCGCGCTGCCGGTCGCGGTCGCCGCGGCCGCCCCGTCGGTCGGCGAGGGCCAGGCGGTCCTCGCGACCTGGCGCCAGCTGCTGGACAACGGCTCGCTGCAGTCCGACGAACCACACCTGGCCGGCACCCAGCGCCCGGCCGTGGTCCGGCTGGGCGCCGCTACCGCCGCCAGACTCGGCGTCAACGGCCAGGCGACCGTCAAGACCGAGCACGGGTCGATCACCCTGCCGGTCGAGCACGCGGACCTGCCGGACGGTGTCGTGTGGCTGCCGGCCAACTCGGGTCCGTCGAAGGTCCGCCGCGTGCTGCGCGCCGGGCACGGCGACGTGGTCAGCGTTACCGCCGAGAATTTCCTCACCGGTAGTACTGGAGGCGAGTGAGCCATGGACAGGGCCGCACTCCTTGCCGACGACCCCGTCTGGCTGATCCTGATCAAGGCCGTGGTCATTCTCCTCATCGGCCCGATCATGACCGTCGTCCTGATCGTGGCCGAGCGGAAGATCATCGGTCGCATGCAGCAGCGGCCCGGCCCCAACCGGGTCGGCCCCTTCGGTCTGTTGCAGTCCGTGGCGGACGCGATCAAGCTCCCGTTCAAGGAGCAGATCATCCCCGCGACGGCCGACCGCAAGATCTACTTCCTCGCCCCCGTCATCGCCACGATCCCCGCGCTGATCGCGCTGTCGGTGATGCCGATCGGCCCGGAGGTCTCGATCTTCGGTGAGCGGACGGTGCTCCAGCTGGTCGAGCTGCCGGTCGGCGCCCTGGTCGTGCTGGCCTGCTCCTCGGTCGGCGTGTACGGCATCGTGCTGGCGGGCTGGTCGTCCGGGTCGCCGTACCCGCTGCTCGGCGGGCTCCGCTCGGCCGCGCAGGTGATCTCCTACGAGATCGCGCTCGGCCTCTCGATCGTGGCGGTCGTGCTGTACACGGGGTCGCTGTCCACCAGCGCCATCGTCGAGGCACAACACAGTGGCTGGTACTTCTACCTGCTGATCCCGAGCTTCCTGATCTTCCTCGTCTCGATGGTCGGCGAGACCAACCGCGCGCCGTTCGACCTCCCCGAGGCGGAGTCGGAGCTGGTCGGCGGTTTCCACACCGAGTACAGCTCGATGAAGTTCGCGCTGTTCTTCCTCGCCGAGTACGCCAACATGGTGGTCCTCACGGCGTTCGCCACCACGCTGTTCCTCGGCGGGTACATGGCCCCGTGGCCGATCTCGCTGATCGGCGACAACTACCTCAACACGGGGTGGTGGCCGGTCCTCTGGTTCTTCGGCAAGATGTTCGTGCTGCTGTTCGGGTTCATCTGGCTGCGCGCCACGCTCCCGAGGTTCCGCTACGACCAGTTCATGAAGCTCGGCTGGAAGGTGCTGGTCCCCGCCAACCTGGTGTGGATCGTCGCGGTCGTCGCCGTGCGCGCGTTCCGCAACGAGCAGGACATCTCCACGGGCCAGTGGGTGTTCTGGATCGGCGCCGGTGTGCTCGTGCTGATCCTGCTCGCGCTCCTGCTGCCTGACCGCAAGGTCGAGGACGACGAGGAGCGCGTGCCGATCACCGGCGGCGGCTACCCGGTACCGCCGCTGGACCTGGAGATCCCCCAGCCGCCCAAGCGCAAGGCCGTCCGCGGCCGGGAGCGCCGCCGCCAGCGGGCCACCGTCGCGGCGGTCGCGCAGGAGAAGGAGTCCACCAATGGGGATGTTTGATCCGTTCAAGGGCTTCGGCGTCACCTTCGGGACGATGTTCAAGAAGGTCGTCACCGAGCAGTACCCGGAGGACTTCCGGCCGACCGCGCCGCGCTACCACGGCCGCCACCAGCTCAACCGGCACCCGGACGGGCTGGAGAAGTGCGTCGGCTGCGAGCTGTGCGCGTGGGCCTGCCCCGCGGACGCGATCTTCGTCGAGGGTGGCGACAACACCGAGGACGAGCGCTACTCGCCCGGTGAGCGGTACGGCAAGGACTACCAGATCAACTACCTGCGGTGCATCGGCTGCGGCCTGTGCGTCGAGGCCTGCCCGACCAGGTCGCTGACGATGCTCAACGACTACGAGCTGGCCAACGACAACCGCCAGGACCTGATCTGGACCAAGGAAGAGCTGATGGCGCCGCTCATGAAGGGCATGGAGCAGCCGCCGCACCCGATGCGCCTCGGTGACGACGAGAAGGACTACTACGTCGACGCGCCGCGCCTGGCTCGCAAGTGGGGCTACCCCGACCCGACCAAGGAGGCCGCCAAGTGAACGCGGCGCTGGTCCTCGCGCAGGGTGTCCAGAACCAGATGTCGACCGGTGAGTCGATCTCGTTCTGGGTGCTCGGGCCGCTGGCACTGTTCGGCGCACTCGGCATGATCTTCGCGCGCAACGCGGTGCACTCGGCGCTGTTCCTGGTGCTGACGATGCTGTCGCTCGGTGTGCTGTACATGGTCCAGCAGGCGCCGTTCCTCGGCTTCGTGCAGATCATCGTCTACACCGGCGCGATCATGATGCTGTTCCTGTTCGTGCTGATGCTGGTGGGCAGGGACTCGTCCGACTCGGTCGTCGAGGTGCTGCGCGGCCAGCGGCTGTTCGGCACGATCCTCGGCATCGGGCTCGCGGTGCTGATCGTCGCCGCGGTCGCCAGGTCGCTGTCCGAGGTCACGCCGACCGGCCTGCAGGGCCAGGAAGCCAACGGCGGGGTCGGCAACGTCGAGAACATCGGCCGGTCGATCTTCACCGACTGGCTGTTCCCGTTCGAGCTCACCTCCGCGCTGCTGATCACCGCGGCCGTCGGCGCCATGGTGCTCGGCTACGTCGACCGGCACACCAGGGGCCGCAAGACGCAGAAGGAGATGGTCGAGGCCCGCTTCCGCGGCGAGCACGACCGTCCGTCGCCGCTGCCCGGTCCCGGCGTGTTCGCCACGTCGTCGTCCGTCGCGACGCCCGCGCTCCTGCCGGACGGTTCGATCGCACCGGAGTCGCTGTCGAGGCTCATCGAGTCGGCGGCCGCCGACTCGTTCGACGACGAGCGCAAGGCTGTCGCGGGCGGTGCCCACGCGGCCGAGGCCCGTGCACTCAACCCGACGAGTGAAGGGGAGACCAAGTGACTCCCACCGTCTACCTGCTGCTCTCCGCGCTGCTGTTCACCATCGGCGCGGTCGGGGTGCTGGTCCGGCGCAACGCGATCGTCGTGTTCATGTGCATCGAGCTGATGCTGAACGCGGTGAACCTGTCGCTGGTCACGTTCGCGCGGATCAACGGTTCGCTCGACGGGCAGATCATGGCCTTCTTCGTGATGGTGGTGGCCGCGGCCGAAGTGGTCGTCGGGCTCGCGATCATCATGTCGATCTTCCGTACCCGCCGGTCGGCCTCCGTGGACGACGCCAACCTGCTGAAGTACTGAGGGGTATTCCGTGTCGTCTACATTCCTGCTGGCCAAGGCCCAGGAGGTCCAAGAAGCGAGCGGGGCCGCGGGCAGCGCCTGGCTGCTGATCGCGTTCCCGCTGCTCGGCGCCGCCGTGCTGCTGTTCGGCGGCAAGGCGACCAACGCATGGGGCCACCTGCTCGGCTGCGCGACGGTCATCGCGTCCTTCGTGTACGGCGCCATCCTGTTCTTCGCCTCCACCGGGCTGCCGGAGGAGGAGCGGGTGCAGAACCTGCACGTGTTCGACTGGATCCCGGTCGGACAGCTGCAGGTCGACTTCGGACTGCGCATCGACCCGCTGTCGATCAGCTTCGTCCTGCTGATCACCGGCGTCGGCGCGCTGATCCACATCTACTCGATCGGCTACATGGCCGACGACCCCGACCGGCGGCGCTTCTTCGGGTACTTCAACCTGTTCGTCGCGGCCATGCTCATTCTTGTCCTCGGCAACAGCTTCGTGTCGCTGTACCTCGGCTGGGAGGGCGTGGGTCTCGCCTCGTACCTGCTGATCGGCTGGTACACGAACCGCCCGTCCGCGGCCACCGCGGCCAAGAAGGCGTTCCTGATGAACCGGGTCGGCGACGTCGGCCTCGCCATCGCGATCTTCATCCTGTTCGCGGAGCTCGGGACCACGCAGTACACCGAGGTGTTCGCGAACCTCGACCAGCTCTCGCCGGCGTCGATCACCGCGATCACGATCCTGTTGCTGCTGGGTGCCTGCGGCAAGTCCGGCCAGGTTCCGCTCCAGGCGTGGTTGCCCGATGCCATGGAGGGCCCGACCCCGGTCTCCGCCCTCATCCACGCGGCGACGATGGTCACCGCGGGCGTCTACCTGGTGGCCCGCGCCAACCCGATCTACATGATGTCCGAGGACGGCCGGCTGGTCGTGACGCTCGTCGGTGCGGTGACGTTGCTGGTCGGGTCGATCATCGGCTGCGCCTACGACGACATCAAGAAGGTCCTGGCGTACTCCACGGTCAGCCAGATCGGCTACATGATGCTGGCCGTCGGCCTCGGCCCCTTCGGGTTCGCGCTCGGCATCATGCACCTGCTGACGCACGGTTTCTTCAAGGCCGGGCTGTTCCTCGGCGCCGGGTCGGTCATGCACGCCATGAACGACGACGTCGACATGCGCCGGTACGGCGGGCTGTGGCGGGTCATGCCGATCACCTTCGCCACGTTCGGCCTCGGCTACCTCGCGCTGATCGGCATCCCGCCGTTCTCCGGCTTCTTCTCCAAGGACGCGATCATCGAGGCCGCGTTCGGCGCGGAGGGCTGGCGCGGCTGGGTCTTCGGCGGCGCGGCCCTGCTGGGCGCGTTCCTGACGGCGTTCTACATGACGCGCCTGATGTTCATGACCTTCTTCGGCAAGAAGCGCTGGGAGGAGCTGAAGTCCGAGGACGGGCGCGACTACCACCCGCACGAGGCGAAGCCGGTCATGTGGGTGCCGATGGCGGTCCTGGCGATCGGTTCGATCGGCGCGGGCTGGTTCTTCTCCTCCGGTGAGCGGCTCGCCGCCTGGCTGTCCCCGACGCTGGGCGAGCTGCAGGAGGCAGAGCACACGGCCATCCCGCACTCGCTGGTGCCGATCCTGACGGTCGTGCTGTCGGTGCTGGGTGTCCTGCTCGCCTGGCTGGTCGTCGGCCGCCGTGACGTGCCGGTGGTCAAGCCGGAGCCGGTCAGCTTCCCGGTCCGCGCGGCGCGCAGGGACCTGTACGGCAACGCCCTCAACGAAGCTCTGGTCGCCCGTCCGGGCACCTGGCTCACGCGGGCGCTGGTGTACGTCGACAACAAGGGTGTCGACGGGCTCGTGAACGGGATCGCCGCCGGGTTCGGCGGCAGCTCCGGCCGGCTGCGCAGAATGCAGACCGGGTTCGTCCGCTCCTATGCGGCGTCGATGCTCGCCGGTTCGATTCTGGTACTGATTGCCTTCCTGGCGGTGAGGTACGCGTGAGCACTTCCTCCTCTGTACAAATGCTCGAGCCTGCAAGCAGCTCTTCGGCACAGATGCTCGAGCCTGCAAGCAGCTCTTCGGGAGGCGCGGCCCTGCTGGTCGCACTGCTCCTGATCCCGCTCGTGGGCGCCATCGTGGTGGCGTTCCTGCGGGACAACGACCGCCTCGCCAAGCAGGTGGCGCTGGGCTTCTCGATCGTCGAGTTCGTGGTCATGGTGATCTCCTGGATCTCCTACGACCCGAGCGGCGCGCGGATGCAGCAGGCCTTCTCGGTCGACTGGATCCCGACGCTGGGCGTGCACCTGTCGTTCGGCATCGACGGCATCGCGCTGGTGATGATCGCGGCGCTGGCGCTGCTGGTGCCGGTCATCATCGGTGCCGGGTGGACCGACAAGCTGCCCGCCGACCGCAGCGCTGGCGCGTTCCTGTCGCTGATCCTGCTGCAGCAGGCGATCACGGTGGGCGCGTTCGCCGCGACCGACGTGTTCGTGTTCTACGTGCTGTTCGAGGTCATGCTGATCCCGATGTACTTCCTCATCGGGCAGTACGGCGGCGCCCGGCGGCAGTACGCGGCGGTCAAGTTCTTCCTGTACTCGTTCCTCGGCGGCATGATCATGCTGGCCTCGGCGATCGGCGCCTACGTACAGGCCGCCGACACGCTGGGCGAGGGCACGTTCGACTGGGCCACGCTGGTCCAGGTCGTCTCGAACGCGCCACTGGAGAACCAGATCTGGATCTTCCTGGGCTTCTTCCTCGCGTTCGCGGTGAAGGCGCCGCTGGTGCCGCTGCACACCTGGCTACCGGACGCGGCCGCCGAAGCGCCGATCACGGTCTCGGTGATCCTGATCGGCGTCCTCGACAAGGTCGGCACGTTCGGCTTCCTGCGCTACCTGCTGCCGATGACCCCGGACGCCAGCAAGACCCTCGCGCCGCTGGTGCTGATCATGGGTGTCGCCGGCGTCATCTACGGTGCGCTGCTCGCCACCGGGCAGCGGGACATGAAACGGTTGCTCGCGTACGTGTCGATCGCGCACTTCGGCTTCATCGCGCTCGGCATCTTCGCGTTCTCGGCGCAGTCCGAGACCGGCGCGGTGTCCTACATGCTCAACCACTCGATCTCGACCGGCATGCTGATCCTGGTGGTCGGCATGGTGATCGCGCGCGGCGGCTCGTCGCTCATCGCGGACTACGGCGGCCTCGCCAAGATCACCCCGGCACTCGCGGGCGTGTTCCTGGTCGCCGGTCTCGCGTCGCTGTCGCTGCCCGGCACGAACTCGTTCATCTCCGAGTTCCTGGTGCTGGTCGGGTCGTACGGCAACGAGCCGGTGTACACGATCATCGCGACGGTCGGCATGATCTTCGCCGCGCTGTACATCCTCTGGCTGTACCAGCGGATCTTCCACGGGCCGGTGCGCGGCAACGCCCTCGTCGACGTGACGGGCGGCCCTGGCACCGCGATCGCGCCGGAGGTCGGCGCCCGCAAGGCCATCCTCGACCTGAGCGGCCGGGAGAAACTCGTGCTCGCCCCGCTCCTGGTCCTGGTGCTCGGCATCGGGTTCTACCCGAAGCCCGTGCTCGACGTGATCACGCCGACGGTTGACGCCACGTTGTCGTCGGTCGGTATCTCGGACGGAGGCAACTGAGTTGTCCGCACTGCTGTTCCTGGCTCAGGACTCTCCGGCCAAGGAGACACTGCCCCAGATCAACTACCCGGCGATCCTGCCGGTGCTGATCATCTTGGGCGCGGCGTGCGTCGGGGTGCTGGTCGAGGCGTTCCTGCCGAAGCACCAGCGGTGGTCGGCGCAGGTGTTCCTGACGCTGCTGGCACTGGTCGCCGCCGGGGTGGCGCTGGCGTTCTACATGACCGACGCGCCTGCCGACGGTGCGACGACGCTGGCAGGCAGCGTGGCCGTCGACGGTCCGGCGCTGTTCCTGTGGGGCACGCTGCTGGCGCTGTCGCTGGGTGCGGTGCTGATGATCGCGGACCGCTCGGTGGAGCCCGGTGGTGCGTTCGTGGCCACCGCGGCGATCCGCCCGGGCACCATCCAGGACCGTGAGCAGCGCCTCGGCGCCCACCCGGCCCGCCGCGACGCCGCCCGCTTCGGCATGCAGACCGAGGTCTTCCCGCTGACCCTGTTCGCCCTGGGCGGCATGATGGTCTTCTGCGCGGCGAACGACCTGTTGACCATGTTCATCGCGCTCGAGGTGCTGAGCCTGCCGCTGTACCTGATGTGCGGTCTCGCCCGCAGGCGCAGGCTCCTGTCGCAGGAAGCGGCGGTCAAGTACTTCCTGCTCGGCGCCTTCGCGTCGGCGTTCTTCCTGTACGGCCTCGCGCTGCTGTACGGCTACGCGGGTTCCGTGCGGCTGGAGGCCATCGCGAACGCGGCCGCCGGCTCGGACCGCTCCGACACCCTCCTGTTCGCCGGCATGGCGCTGCTCATCGTCGGCCTGCTGTTCAAGGGTTCCGTCGGCCCGTTCCACGCGTGGACGCCGGACGTGTACCAGGGCGCCCCGACACCGATCACCGCGTTCATGGCGGCGTGCACGAAGGTCGCCGCGTTCGGCGGCATCCTGCGCGTCCTCTCGGTCGGCCTGGAGTCGACGCAGTGGGAGTGGCGCGGCGTCATGTGGGGCGTCGCGATCGTCTCGATGATCATCGGCGCGGTACTCGGCCTGACGCAGACCGACATCAAGCGGATGATCGCGTACTCGTCGATCGCCCACGCGGGGTTCCTGTTGATCGGCGCGATCGTCCTGTCGCCGGCCGGCGTCTCGTCGACGCTGTTCTACCTGCTGGCGTACGGCTTCACGACGATCGCCGCGTTCGGCGTGATCTCACTGGTCCGCGACGCGGACGGCGAGGCCACGCACCTGTCGCAGTGGGCAGGCCTGGCGAAACGCTCGCCACTGGTGGCCGCGGTGTTCACGTTCTTGTTGCTCGCGCTGGCGGGCATCCCGCTGACGTCCGGCTTCATCGGCAAGTTCGTGGTGTTCTCGGCGGCGCTGTCGTCCGGGATGGCGCCGCTGGTGGTGATCGCACTGGTCGCGTCGGCGATCGCGGCGTTCTTCTACCTGCGGGTGATCGTGCTGATGTACTTCAGCGAGCCCGCCCCCGACGGTCCGTCGGTGACCGTGCCCGGCGCGTTCACCACCGCCGCCATCACGCTGGGCGTGGTGATCACGTTGCTGCTCGGCATCGTTCCCGCGTTCGCGCTGGACTGGGCCGGGACCGGGACGTTCGCCGTGCGGTGAATGTCGGTTGTGCTTGACGGCGCCCACCTGTTGAGGTGGGCGCCGTTTCTATTGTGCGGAGGTTGGGATGAGGGTTCAGCACATCACTGTGGACTGTGCGTCGCCGTACGAGCTGGCGAGCTTCTGGAGCGTGGTGACCGGGTGGCCGATCAGTGCGGAGGACTCGCCTGGCGATGACGAGGTGCTGCTGGAGCCGCCGGACCCTGCGATGGCCGAGCTGCTCTTCATCCGCGTACCGGAGCCGAAGGCGGTGAAGAACCGGGTGCACCTGGACCTGGTGCCGACCGAGCGGACCCGGGACGAGGAGGTGGACCGGCTGACCGCGGCGGGCGCTTCCGTGGTCGCCGACCAGCGCACGCCGGAGGGACGTGGGTGGGTGGTGCTGGCGGACCCGGAGGGCAACGAGTTCTGCGTGGAGAAGGAGCGCTGAGGTTGTCCACAGGGTGGCCGCGACGGTCCCGGTTTGGTCGGTGTCCGCCGTTACGCTGGATTCCGGGGGGCCGGAGGCGCCCGCCTGTGGACAACTCGCGGCTCGTTGTCGGTGGTCGCCGCCAGGCTGGCTCTCGGGGGGCGACGGCCGCGGTTGATCTTGCCGGCCGGATTCCTCGCATGGGGTGTCGTCCTGCCGGACGGGGCTCCTCGCCGCAGGGGCAGGTCTCCGGGATGGCAGGCAGACGGCTCGTGGTGTGGGCTTGGCGTCCCAGTGCTCCACGTGCGTCGGGTGTGTCACACGTACTTCGTGGCGTGCGGGAAAAGGCTGGACATTAGGCTGTAGCCAGGGATTTCGAGGTTGGGGAGCGATGCCGACGTGACTGCAGACCAGACCGTGCCGCGGCTACCGGCGTCGCTTGGGCTCGATCAGGCCGATCCGGTGCTCGTCGACACCATCACCGAGGGCCTCGCGAGGGTCGAGGGCGTGCTCCTGGACGTCGTCCAGAGCGATGTCGACTTCGTGGAGCAGGCGGCGTTGCACCTGGTCAAGGCCGGTGGCAAACGCTTTCGCCCCCTGTTCACCTTGCTCAGTGCGCAGTTCGCCGACGGGAACACCGACGAGGTGATCACGGCGGCCGCCGCCGTCGAGCTGGTGCATCTCGCCACGCTGTACCACGACGACGTGATGGACGAGGCCACCATGCGGCGCGGCGCCAAGAGCGTCAACGCGCGCTGGGACAACACCATCGCGATCCTCACCGGTGACTTCCTCTTCGCGCACGCGTCCGGGCTCGTCGCCGAGCTCGGCAGCGATGCCGCGCGGATCATCGCCCAGACCATGGGAAAGCTCGTCACCGGGCAGATGCGGGAGACCGTCGGGCCCGGCGAGGACGACGACGCCGTGCAGCACTACCTCGGCGTGATCGGGCAGAAGACCGGGTCGCTGATCGCCACGTCCGGCCGGTACGGCGGGATGTTCTCCAACGCGGCACCCGAGCACACCGAAACACTGCACCGGTTCGGCGACCTGATCGGCACCGCCTTCCAGATCTCCGACGACATCATCGACATCGCCTCGCCCGCGGACGAGTCCGGCAAGACCCCGGGCACCGACCTGCGTGAAGGCGTCAAGACCCTGCCGGTGCTGTACGCGCTCGCGCAGGACCCCGACCCACGCCTCGCCGAGCTGCTCGCCGGTCCGATCACCGACGACGACCTCGTGGACGAGGCGCTGACCCTGCTCCGGAAGTCCTCGGGTCTCGAGCAGGCGGTGCGTACACTGAGTGACTACGCGGATCGAGCCCGCGTCGAGCTCGCCACGCTTCCGTCCTGCTCAGCGCGCGATGCGCTGGACATGCTGGCACGTTACGTGGTTGCCCGTACACGGTAAGCGATCGACCAGCCGAACTCAGCGTGTCGGGCCTGCCAAATCGACCGGGTGGTTCTTGTGGCTGGTCCAGCCGCAGTAGCCTGATTACCGCCCTGCTATGCGTTCGCGCGGTGCGCGGAGGGAGTTCGATCGATGCCGATCTTTGGCCAGGTCTGGTTGTGGAGTTCACTGGCCTTCCTGCTCGGCGCAGTGCTCTGCTGGTTGCTGGTGGCCCGCCCGGCCCGCAGCCGCGTCGGTGAGCTGGAGGCCCAGCTCGCCACGCGAGCGCGCCGTCAGTCGGCCCCCGAGCGCCCGGAGCAGGCCCGGCGGAGGGACGACGAGGCCGAGTTCTCCCGGTCCTTGGTGCCCGGACTCGGTGACCGCGCCGTCGGTGAGGACTCCGAGTACCTCACGCGTTCCTACGCGCTGCGCGACACCCCGCCGCTGCCGCCGGAGCGGGACCGGCTCGCCGCCTACGCCGAGCCGGAGCCGTACGAACACGGCGGCCCCGGCCGGGACTTCGCGCCGCCGCACGAGCAGGAGACCTCGTACTCGCCCGCCGGCGGCGGGCTGAACGGTCCGCCCGTGCAGAGCACGGAACTGATCCAGGGTGGGCCGAGCGCCGCCGCGACGCAGTACCTCGACGTGTCGGCCGGTTCGCTGACCGCGCCGCCCGAGGTGCCGCAGATGTCGCCGCCGCCGTCCGACCGCGGCTGGTTCGACGACGAGCTGCACGGTGACGCCGCCAACCAGGGGCCGGAGGAGCAGCCCGCGCTGCCCCGCAACCGCCACCAGCTCGACGAGTCGCTCGAGCTGCAGGACGCCCGGCTCGTCGACGACGACATCGACGACATCGACGACATCGACGACATCGATACCATCGACGGGGACATCGACAGCCGCATCGACAGGCGCCCCGAGGATGACGTCGACGGCGACATCCACGACCTCGACAGCGGCGCGGACGGCATCGCCAGCGCGCTCGACGCCGACGAGCAGGAGGAGCGGCCGCGCTCGGCGATCGAGGACGACGACGGCGGCACCGTCTTCACCCAGCGCACGCACCCGATCCCCGGCGAGCTGATCCGGCAGATCGACGAGGCGGGCAAGGCCGAACGCGAGCAGGCGCAGAGCGTCGAGCTCGCCGACGGTTTCGTCGACGACCTGGCCGACGAGCCGGGCGACGAGGTCGCCAAGCACGAGCGGACCGTCGAGGCCGAGCCCGTGGAGCCGGTCGTCCCGGCTGTGGCGCAGGAAGCGGATTCCGGCGCGTCGCACGCCATGATCGAGCCGGAGCCCGAGGTGGTCTCGCCCCCGGAGCTCCCGCAGGAGCAGACGGAGGTGGTCGCGGCCGTCACCGAGAAGCCCGCGAACGATCTCCCGCGACGGGTGCCGAAGCAGAACAGGATGACGCCGGGGGTGGCGGTGCGCGTCGAACCCACGCCCAACGCGCTGCCCAAGCGCGTGCCGGGGAAGCCGAGGCACCAGATTCCGTTCGGCGTGCAGCCATCGCAGACCTCCGAGCCCGCGCCCGCCGCGCCTGCCGCCGCCGTCGCCGCGGTCGCCGAGGAGGTGCCGGACACGCCGAGGTCGCTGTTCGAACCGATCGTCCCGGCCGCCGACGAAGGCACGTCGACCCCGCCGCCCCCGCACCGCCTGCGGCAGGGGAGTGGCGGTGGCCGCGGCCCGTTCGGTCCCGGCTCGGCGATGCCGCTCCCCGGCGGGGCTTCCCCGTCGCCGGAGTTCACGATCAAGGCGAGCGTCGCCGCGCTGCGGTACTGCACCCCGGAGTCTCCGCAGTTCGGCCGCACTGTCGCCGAAGTCTGGTTCCGCACCGCCGCCGACGCCGAACGGGTGGGTTTCCGACCCGTCGGATGAGTTTTGACAGCGACTTGACAGCCGGTCATCGACCGGATTGGCGGTTGCCCTATTGTTCTCGCCTAATCGGTGATCGTTACCGCGTCATCCGCGAGGAGGCAGACGCCGTGAAGTGGTTGCAACAGCTCATCGGGAAGCTGAAGTCGATCGGCGGCCGCAAGCAGGCCAAGGACACCACGGCGACGACGGCAGCAGCCGAGTCTGCCAAGCAGGCCGAGGCCGCCAAGGAGGCAGCCGAAAACGCCGCGGCGGACGCGAAAGCCGCGGCCGCCAACGCGGAACAGTTCGAAGCCGCGACCGAGAAGGCCACGGCGGAAGCGATGGACACCGCCGATTCGGCGAAGGTGGACGCGGAAGCCGCGAAGGCCGACGCCGAGACCGCGGCGAAAGCCGCGAAGAGCGACGCCGAAACCGCCACCGCGGCAGCGGACACCGCGAAGACCGCCGCCGATTCCGCCGCCGGCGAGGCGGCCGAATCCGCGAAGTCGGATGCCAAGTCCGCCAAGGCGAGCGACGAAGCGGCGACGAAAGCGGCCGCCGAGTCCGCCACGGCGAGCGACAAAGCCGCTGCGAAGGCGGCCGCGGCTTCCGCCGGTTCTGATTCCGCGAAGGCCGATGCCGAAGTGGCGAAGACGAGCAGCAAAGCCGCCAAGCCCGCGAAATCAGCGAAGAGTGCCGCCGATTCCACTGCCGCCGCCGGCGAAACCGTCGCCAAGCCCGTGAAAGCGGAAGCCAAGGCGAAGCCGGAGCCTGCCAACCCGGCCATCAGCACCCTCGACGAGGGTGCACTGACCGCCGAGCTGAAAGCCGCGGGTCCCTACGGTCCTGGCTCCGCGAAGCCCGCCGCCGACGGCTCCGCCCCCGCCGCC
This sequence comes from Actinophytocola algeriensis, assembly GCF_014203735.1. Classification (GTDB taxonomy): domain Bacteria; phylum Actinomycetota; class Actinomycetes; order Mycobacteriales; family Pseudonocardiaceae; genus Actinophytocola; species Actinophytocola algeriensis. The sequence goes on from NZ_JACHJQ010000009.1 coordinate 221,571, forward strand.
GAGTTCACGGTGAAGGCCAAGGAGTCCTCGAGGCTGTTCCACACCGAGAAGTCCCCGTACTTCTCCCGCACCAAGGCCGATGTCTGGTTCAAGACCGAGGCCGACGCGGAGGGCGCCGGTTTCCAGGCCTGGGACCACAAGAAGCGCGCGGCAGCGAAGAAGTAAAGCGAAAGGCCCCGGAGGATCCGGGGCCTTTCCACTATCCGACCGTCCAGGTGTCGTTGCCGTTCAGCAACGCCTGCAGGTTCGGCGGTTTCGTCTCGGCGGCCGCGGCGACCTGCTGGCGGGCCTGGTCGTCGTACGTCGGCCGCTGCACGTTCCGGTACACGCCCGTCACCGTGTGAGCCAGGTCCTGCGTCGACAGCCGCGACAGCGCGAACGCGTACGACGGGTCGTTGATCGTCGGGTCGTGCACGACGACCCGGTCCTCGCCGACCTCACTGACCTTCGCGACCTCGAACCCGCCGAAGTCGGTCCGCACCACGCCGAACTCGCTCTCGGGCCCGAACCGGATCGGCTTGCCCTCCTCGAGGGGGATCAGGCGCTGTTCCTTCTCGCCCGGTTCCTTGAGCACGTCGAAGGCGCCGTCGTTGAAGATGGGGCAGTTCTGGTAGATCTCCACCAGCGCGGACCCGCGGTGCTGGGCGGCGGCGGTGAGGATCGACGTCAGCTGCGCGCGGTCGTTGTCCAACGTCCGCGCGACAAACGTGGCCTCCGCGCCGATCGCCAGCGACAGCGGGTTGAACGGGTGGTCCAGCGACCCCATCGGCGTCGACTTGGTCAGCTTCCCCGTCTCGGACGTCGGCGAGTACTGGCCCTTGGTGAGCCCGTAGATCCGGTTGTTGAACAGCAGGATCTTGAGGTTCACGTTGCGGCGCAGCGCGTGGATCAGGTGGTTGCCGCCGATGGACAACGCGTCGCCGTCACCGGTCACCACCCACACCGACAGATCCGGCCGCGACACCGCGAGACCCGTCGCGATGGCCGGCGCACGCCCGTGGATGGAGTGCATGCCGTAGGTGTTCATGTAGTACGGGAACCGCGACGAGCACCCGATACCGGAGATGAACACGATGTTCTCGCGCTTGAGCCCCAGCGACGGCAGGAACGACTGCATGGCGTTGAGCACCACGTAGTCCCCGCAGCCCGGGCACCAGCGCACTTCCTGGTCGGACTTGAAGTCCTTCGCCTTCTGCGGCGCGTCGTCGGTGGGGACCAGGTCGAGCCCCCCGAGCGACGGAAGCCCCAGATCGACCGCAGTCATGCTCGAACCCCTTCAACGTGTTCGGTGAAGACGTGCTGCAGCTCCTCGGCCTTGAACGGCAGCCCGGCGACCTTCGTGTACGACCGCACGTCCACCAGGTACTTGCCGCGCAACAGGAGCGCCAGCTGTCCCATGTTCATCTCGGGTACGACGACCCGGTCGTAACGGTTCAGCACCTCGCCGAGGTTGGCCGGGAACGGGTTCAGGTGCCGCAGGTGTGCCTGCGCGATCGCCATGCCCTCCGCGCGCACCCGCCTGCAGCCCGCGCCGATCGGGCCGTAGCTGGAACCCCAGCCCAGCACCAGCACCCGCGCGTCACCCGACGGGTCCTCGACCACGAGGTCGGGCACGTCGATGCCGTCGATCTTGGCCTGGCGCAGCCGGACCATCCGGTCGTGGTTGTCCGGGTCGTAGGAGATGCTGCCCTTGCCGTCGGCCTTCTCCAGCCCGCCGATGCGGTGCTGCAGACCCGGCGTACCCGGGATGGCCCACTCGCGGGCGAGCGTCTCGGTGTCGCGGACGTACGGCCAGTGCTCGTCACTGCCGTCCAGTGCGTTCGGCTCGGACGCGAACGTCACGCTCAGGTCCGGCAGGTTCTCGGCCCTCGGGATGAGCCACGGCTCCGACCCGTTCGCGATCGCGCCGTCCGACAGCAGCATCACCGGCGTCCGGTACTTCAACGCGATCCGCGTCGCATCGATGACCGCGTCGAAGCAGTCGCCGGGGGAGTTGGGCGCGACGATCGGCACCGGCGACTCGCCGTTGCGGCCGAACATGGCCAGCAGCAGGTCCGCCTGCTCGGTCTTGGTCGGCAGGCCGGTCGACGGCCCACCGCGCTGCACGTCGATGATGAGCAGCGGCAGCTCGGCCATGACCGCGAGCCCGATCGTCTCGGACTTGAGCGCGATGCCAGGGCCGGACGTGGTGGTGACGCCGAGCGAACCGCCGTAGGAGGCGCCGAGCGCCGCGCCGATGCCCGCGATCTCGTCCTCGGCCTGCACGGTCGTGATGCCGAAGTTCTTGTGCTTCGACAGCTCGTGCAGGATGTCCGAGGCCGGCGTGATCGGGTAGGCGCCCAGCAGCACCGGCAGCTTCGAGCACTGGCCCGCCGCGACGATCCCGTAGGCCAGCGCCGCGTTGCCGGTGATCTGCCGGTAGGTGCCCGGGGGGAACTCGGCGGGCGGCACCTCGTAGGTGACCGCGAACGCCTCGGTGGTCTCGCCGTAGTTCCAGCCGGCGCGGAACGCGAGGATGTTGGCCTCGGCGATGTCGGGCTTGCGGGCGAACTTCTCCCGCAGGAACCGCTCCGTGCCCTCGGAGGGCCGGTGGTACATCCACGACAGCAGCCCGAGCGCGAACATGTTCTTGCAGCGCTCGGCGTCCTTCTTCGACAGGCCGGTGTCGGCGAGCGCGCCCTGCGTGAGGGTGGCCATCGCGACGCGGTGGACCTGGAAGTTGGACAGCGAGTCGTCCTCGAGCGGGTCGGCGTCGTAGCCGACCTTCGTGAGGTTGCGCTTGGAGAACTCGTCGGTGTTGACGATCAGCATGCCGCCGACGGGCAGCTCCCCGATGTTCGCCTTCAGCGCGGCCGGGTTCATCGCGACGAGCACGTCCGGCCGGTCACCCGGCGTCAGGATGTCATAGTCGGCGAAGTGGATCTGGAAGGACGAGACACCCGGCAGCGTGCCTGCTGGTGCGCGGATCTCGGCGGGGAAGTTGGGCAGCGTGGCGAGGTCGTTCCCGAAGGCGGCGGCCTCGGAGGTGAACCGGTCACCGGTGAGCTGCATCCCGTCACCGGAGTCACCGGCGAACCTGATCACGACCCGGTCGAGCTTGGTGACCTGGGTGGCCCGACCGCCCCCGTTGACGCTGGTGCTCATGCTCTGGTGGTCCCTCTCTCGCACGATTACGTGCCTCGTTTGTGAGGGTAGTCGTGCCTAACTAAAGCTTTCCCTGGTGCACAGGGTATTCGCGTTGGACATCACAGTGCGGTTTCCCACATGCTGGAAGTTGTGTCACGCCTGGCGGGATATCCGCTCCCGCATCGCGGCCAGCAGCTCGGCGAACGCAGGGGTCTCCATCGACGCCACCTGTGCGACGAGCTCGGTTTCCACGGCGTCGTCATGTCGATGGTAGGTGGCCGTGGTGCGCAGGGTGCGCTTGGTGGTGACCACGAGGTCCCGGGGAGCCTTGGCGGCGGCCTGGCAGAACTCGAGCGCCGCGGCCACGACGTCATCGGCCTTCCGGAACGCGAGCCCGGTCCGCACGGCCTCGTCCGCGTCGAGAACCTGTCCGAAGAGCGTCATCGCGGCGGCCGTCTGGGGTCCGACGAGCCGCTGGGACAGCCAGGTCATGCCGCCCCCGGGGTGCAGCCCGAGCTGGAGGAAGCGGGCGTCGAACCGGGCCTTGGGCCCGACGAGCCGAACGTCACAGGCGAGGGCGAGGTTCAACCCGGCCCCGACCGCGGCCCCGTTCACGGCGGCGACGGTGGGCAGCTCCGACCCGGCGACGGCGAGGAACCCGGCGTAAATGGCCCGAAGCCCCTCCTCGCGGGCCTCGCCCAGCGCGGTGAGATCGGCCCCGGCGCAGAAGGCGGGCGGTGTCCCGGTGACGACGATGGCGTGCACGGTCTCGTCCTGCTCACAGGCCCGGACATGCTCGACGAGCTGCGCGGACATCGGCAGGGTGAGGGAGTTCCGCCGCTCGGGAAGGTCGATCGTGATGACCCCGACCCCGTCGCGCCGGTCCAGCAGAACAGTCATGGCCAGGCACCCTAGCCGCCCGGAGCCCCCACCGGCGGAACCGACCTCCGAGCGAGGACAAGCACCGCGAGGGCAACCGTGACCTGCGAAAACCCACCGAACCGCTCGCGCGCGCGTTGCCCAACCCCCACCCTGTCCCGGGGGCGTCCCGCCTTGCCAGCTTACCGGCTCGCACCGACGAACACCCCGATGTCGATCTTGCCTGTGGATAACTCACTCACCTGTGGACAACCCGCGGCCCTCGATGTGCGGCAGGAAGTTCGGTCCCGACCTTGTCAGCTGACATCCCCCGCCGGCGGCCGCTCCAGCAGCGTGGACAGCACCACCGTCGACACCGTCCGGTCGATCATGTCCACCGCGCGCAGCCGCTCCAGCGCGTCCTCGAGGTGGTGGATGTTCGCCGCCCGCAGGTGGACGATCGCATCCGCGGCGCCCGACACCGTGTACGCGGCGACGACCTCCGGCAGGGGGATCAGCCGCGCCCGGATCCGGTCCGGCGAGACGTTGCCGATGCAGTGCACCTCGACGAACGCCTCGGTGCCCCACCCCAGGGCCTCCGGATCGACCACGGCGGTGAACCCGCGCAGCACCCCGCTGTCGAGCAACCGGTCCACCCGCCGCTTCACGGCGGGCGCCGACAACCCGACGACTTTGCCGATCTCCGAGTAGCTGCTGCGCGCGTCTGAAACCAGCTGCGAAATGATTCGCTGATCTATGGCGTCCACACGCAACATTCTGCTGGTTTCGAGAGCATGTTGCGACATTGATCGCTGCTCTGTCCCCACCGCACAATGTGAATCATGACGGGCACCCCCCGACGCGAGCCGACGCCGCGCCGCTACCTGATGTGCGAGCCGAAGTACTTCACCGTGGAGTACTCGATCAACCCGTGGATGAACCCGGACGAACCGGTCAGCGCCGAACTCGCCGTCAAACAGTGGACCGAGCTGGCGGACACCTACCGCCGCTTCGGTCACCGCGTCGACACCATCCGCCCCGTGCCCGGCCTGCCCGACATGGTCTTCGCCGCCAACTCGGGCACCGTCGTCGACGGCCAGGTGCTCGGTGCCCGCTTCCGCAACCCGCAGCGCACCGCGGAGGCCGACCACTACCGCCGCTGGTTCCTGGACCACGGCTACCGCGACGTGGTGATGCCGACCGCCATCAACGAGGCGGAAGGCGACTTCGCGTGGACCGGCCGCCTCCTGCTGGCAGGCACCGGCTTCCGCACCGACCCGGGCGCCCACGCCGAGGCACAGGAGGTGCTCGGCGTGCCGGTGCTGTCGCTGCGCCTGGTCGACCCGCGCTTCTACCACCTGGACACCGCGCTCTTCGTGCTGTCGGACGACCACATCGCGTACTACCCGGAGGCCTTCTCGCGGGGCTCCCAGCGAGTGCTGGCCCGCCTGTTCCCGGACGCGATCATCGCCAACGCGGCGGACGCGGAATGCCTCGGCCTGAACGGCGTCTCGGACGGCCGCAACGTGGTCCTGCCCCTGGAGGCCACACACCTGGCCGAACGCCTCATCCACGCGGGCTACGAACCGACCTTCGTGGACATCTCAGAACTCCGGAAGTCCGGCGGCGGCCCCAAGTGCTGCACGATGGAACTCAGGGACTGAATCAGTAACTGCCCGTCACGATCTCTCGGCCAGCGTCAGGCCCGAAACCGCTGCTCGGATGTGGTTTCGGTACACCGGCGCTGGCCGAGTCGTCTGTGACCGGCTGTCGACACGTCCCCGCAGACCGTCGGGGTGATCGGCTGCCGTCCTTCAGTCCGCGAAACACCCGTTCGTCCCGCGTAGACCGAGCCGCTCGCGTGCCCACGACTGACTCGAAAACACCGGATTCGGGTGCGGCTGAGCCTCTACTGTGGCGCCGTGACGACCAAGGTGATTGTCCTCAATGGTGGGTCCAGTTCGGGGAAGTCGGCCATCGCCCGATGTCTGCAGGGGGTGCTGCCGCAGCCGTGGCTGACCATCGGCACCGATGACTTCGTCGCCGCGCTCCCACCGGCCATGCAGGACTCCGACGACGGTATCGAGTTCGCGCCCGACGGTGGTGTCCAGGTCGGACAGGAGTTTCGGGAGCTCGAGCTCGCGTGGATCGCCGGTGTCGTCGCCATGGTCGACGCCGGGGCGCGGGTCATCGTCGACGAGGTGTTCCTCGGGGGTGCCGAGTCGCAAGGCCGCTGGCTGAAGGCGCTCGGTGACATCGACACCCTCTGGGTGGGCGTCCGCTGTGATCCCGCCACCGCCGCCCGGCGCGAGGCCGCCCGCGGGGACCGCATCCACGGCATGGCCGCCCAGCAGGCCGAGCTCGTCCACCGCGGCGTCACCTACGACTTCGAGGTCGACACCGCCGCCGCGGACGCGATGACCTGCGCTGACGCCATCGCCGCCCGCCTCGGGAACGGGACCGAAAGGAAACCGTAAGGGGGGTCGCGCAGGCTGGTGTCAACACGGAGACAGACCAAGGAGCACCAGATGCGCAAGATCATTGAATCCACGTTCGTCTCGCTCGACGGGGTCATCGACGACACCCGGCCGTCCACCGCGTCGCGGGCCGAGCCGCACAAGTGGGGGCAGCCCTACTGGGACGACGACCACGTGAACTACACGACCAAGGTCATGACCGACGTGGACGCCATGTTGCTGGGCCGGGTCACCTACGAAGGCCTGGCCGAGGCCTGGGGCGGCCAGGACAACCCGGTGGCCGACTCGATGAACAAGATGCCCAAGTACGTCGCCTCGCGGACGCTGACCGAGGCCACCTGGAACGCGACCATCCTGCAGGGCGACGTCGCGGCCGAGGTCGCGAAGATCAAGGAGCAGCCGGGCGGCAACATCATCAAGTGGGGCACCGGTGAGCTGGACCGCACGCTCGTCGAGCACGGTCTCGTCGACGAGTTCCACTTCTGGTACTTCCCGGTCATCGTCGGCGCGGGGCAGCGCCTCTTCGAGGGCGCCGGCTTCGACACCACCCACCTCAAGCTGGCCGACATCAGCCGCTTCGAGTCGGGGATCGTCGTGCACACCTACGTGCCCAAGTAGGACCTGGCCGCACTGGGGGTGAGTTCGGCGCCACTCGCGAAGTGGGCATCGAAGTCGGGGTCGGCGAGCTGGACCGCGGACGTGATCCGGTCCAGCTCGCCCCGGTCCGGTGTCGACAGCGGGTGGCCGGACTCGCGCCGCACCCGTGCCGCCGCGCCCAGGAAGCGAGCCGCCAGTTCCGCACGGCCGTCCAGTGTCAGCGCGGCGGCCATCCCTTCCAGTGCCCCCGCCACGGCGGGCGGCACGTCCTGGGACACGTCGAATGCCTCGCTGTGCCACTTCAGCGCACCGGCCGTGTCGCCCCGCTGCTCGGCCAGCAGACCCAGCTCGAGCAGCACCATCGGCAGGTACGGCGGCGCGCTCTCGTCACCCTGCTGGTCCCGCGCCGACGACAGCAGCCACCGCAGGTGCTCTTCTGCCACGTCGAGGTTGCCCGCCCGGCGGGCGGCGAACGCCAGGCTGATCGTCGCGAACACCTCGGCGACCCGCTGCCCCTGCTCGATCGTCAACCGCCGCGCCTGTGACGCGTACTCCTGCGCGGCGGCGTAGTCCGTGGTCTGCACGGCGATCCAGGCGAGCCACGACAGCCTTCCCGCGACGTCCGACCACAGCCCGAGTTCCTCGGCGATGCGCAGCCCCTCGCGGGCGAGGCGGGTCGCCTCCGCGTGGTCGCCGGTCATGTCCGCCAGGCCGATCAGCCACTCCGTCGCCTGCAGCACGCCCCAGTCGTCGCCCAGCGCACCGAACAGCTCGGCGCCGCGGCGGGCGTCCGCCTCCAGCGCCGCCACGTCGCCGCGCATGTGCGCGAGCATCGCGCGGATGCTGAGCACCGCCGCCTCGCCCCACCGGTCGCCCGCCTCGCGGAACCGCTGCAGCGCCCGTTCCAGCAGCTCGCCGGTCATCACGGTGTCGCCGAAGTCGACGATCGCCGACGCCAGGAACCACTCGGCACGCGCCAGCTCGACCGGGGTCGCGACCTTCTCGTAGGCGCGCAGCGCCTCGGCCGCCAGCTCCGGGCCCGCCTTGCCCTGCCGGATCGCCAGGCCCGTGTGCCAGTACTCGGCGGTGGCCCGCACCTCGGCGGGGGCGTCGCCGGCCACCTCCAGTGCGCTCGACAGCATCCGCTGCCCCTCGATGAGGCGGCCGCGCAGCAGCCAGTGCCAGCCCAAGGACGTGGTCAGACGCAATGCCTGTACGGGTGTACTGGAACGCCGGAACGTGTCCAGTGCCGCCCGCATGTTCGCGGCCTCGGCGTCCAGCACGCGCAGCCACTCGCGCTGAGCCGGGCCGTGCAGGTCGGCCTGTTCGGCGAGCGCCAGGTAGTGGTCGGCGTGCCTGCGCCGCACCGCGTCCTCCTCGCCCGCGTCCCGCAGGCGGTCGAGGCAGTACACCGACACCGACTCCAGCAGCCGGTACCGGGACCCGTCCACGCGTGCCACCAGCGAGCGGTCCACCAGCCCGGACAGCAGGTCCAGCACCTCGTCCACCGCACAGACGGCCTCGGCGGCGGCCAGTGTGCAGCCGCCGACGTGGACGGCCAGCCGCCGCAGCACGGTGCGCTCGTCGTCGGTCAGCAGCCGCCAGCTCCAGTCGATCACCGCGGCGAGCGTGCGCTGCCGGGCAGGCGCGTCCCGAGGACCGGACCCGAGCAGGCCGAACCGGTCGTGGGGCACCTGCAGGCGGGCCGCCAGCTCCGGCACACCCAGCGCGGGCACCCGCGTGGCGGCCAGCTCCAGCGCGAGCGGGATCCCGTCGAGCCGCCTGCACACCTCCGCCACTCCGGTGGTGATCTCCGGCGACGCCGTGAGACCGGCCCTGGCCAGGAACAGCCGCACCGCGGCGGAGTGGGCGAGCCGTTCCGGGTCATCCGTATCGGGAACGTCGAGGGGAGGCAGGTCGAAGCGCACCTCGCCACGCAGTCGCAGCGGTTCGCGGCTGGTCGCCAGCACCCGCACACCCGGCGCGGCGGGCAGCAGGGGCCCGACCAGGTCGGCGACCGGTTCGAGCACGTGCTCGCAGTTGTCCAGCACCAGCAGCATCCGCCGCTCCCGCAGCGTGGTCGCGAGCTGCTGCGTGCCCGGGATCGACAGCGCGGACAGCACCAGCTCGGTGAGGTCGCCCGCGCCGTCCCAGGTGGTCAGGTCGACCAGCCACGCGCCGTCCGGGTACGTCTCGGCCAGCGCGACGGCGACGGCCACGCTCGTCTTGCCGACGCCGCCCGGCCCGGTGAGCGTGACCAGCCGGCCGGCGGCCAGCAGCTCGCGCACCCGTGCGATCGCGTGGTCGCGGCCGATCAGCTCGGTCAGCGGAGCGGGCAGGTTGGTGGCTGGTGTGACCGGCCGGGGAGCGGGTGGGGGCGCGTCCTCGGCCGGGTCGCCGGACAGGACGGCCTGGTGCAGCGCGGTGAGCTCCGGGCCGGGGTCCAGGCCCAGCTCGCCGCCGAGCCTGCCGCGCAGGTCCTGGAAGCTGTCCAGTGCCTCACTGGTCCGGCCCGCCCGGTGCAGTGCCCGCATGTGAGCGGCCCGCAACCGTTCCCGGTACGGATGACTTACGACGTGCTCGCCGAGTTCGCTGACCAGCTCGTGGTGTTCGCCCAGTTCGAGGCGGGCCTCGGCGTGCGCCTCCACCGTCGCGAGCCGCCGCTCCTCCCACCTGGTCCTGGCGGCGTCGGTGAACTCGTCGTCGGCGAAGTCGGCGAGGACCGGGCCGCGCCACAGCGACAGCGCCTCGGTCAGCAGCGCGGCGCGGGCCCTCGGGTCGCCGGCGGCCTGCGCCTGGTCGACGAGTGCCGCGAACCGGGTCGCGTCCAGCGCGTCGGTCCGCAGTGTGTACCCGGGCGCCTGCGACACGACCAGCTCACGGCCGCCGGGCTCGGCGTTCGCCAGCGCCCGCCGCAGCTGCGAGACCCGGACGTGCAGCGCCGCGGTCGGGTCAGCGGGCGCCGCCGCACCCCACAGGTCGTCGACGAGCCGGTCCGCTGACACCGGCCGGCCGGCGTTGACCAGCAGGTTCGCGAGCAGTGCGCGCACTTTTCGACCAGGTACGGTCACGGGCTCGCCGTGGTCGGTCCACACGGCGAGCGGCCCCAGCAGCCCGAATCGCACGGGCACAGGCTAGATGGGCACGAACCCCGAACACATCACGCGGGCCCAGCTGATCCGGCCGTCGGTGACGTCGTAGTACATCTGTTGTTCCATCAGCGAGTCGCCCCGCGCGTTGCGCAGGTGCAGGCGGTAGGCGACGTGACCGCGCGTCGACACCTCGCCCGTCGACGTGGACAGCAGCGCCACCACCTCGTCGGTGGGCTCCAGCCAGTGGCCGAACAGGACGTCGAGCAACTCGTCGTGGTCGTGCGCCTCCCAGTAGCGGCGCGGCGTCATCGCGCGGAAGTCCAGGTCAGGGGCCGTGATGGCACGGACCCCGGCCACGTCCCTCGCCGCCAGGGCCTTCGCGAACTCCTCACCCGGGGTCGTCATGCCGGACAGCCTGCGCCGATCCGCCGCGGAACACCATGGACCTTCGGGCAAAAATGTGAAAGAGTTCTTTCGAAAGGAGGCTTTCAGATATGGCACAGCGGCACCGCGTCACCGACGTCGAGCTGATGACCGCCCTCGCGCACCCACTGCGCGGCGAACTGCTCCGCCACCTCCTCGCGCACGGCCCGCGCACCGCGAGCGAGTGCGCCGACGCGGTCGGGTCGACTGCCTCGAACTGCTCGTGGCACCTGCGCCAGCTCGCCAAGTTCGGCCTGGTCGAACCGGTCGACGGCGCCGACGGCCGGCAGCGGCCGTGGCGTGCCACGATCGTCGGCCTCGAGCTGGGGGAGCTGGCCGAGGACGACACCATGCGCACCGCCCAGCTCGCCGTCCTCGGCAGCGCCCTGCGGCAGGACCAGCAGCTCACGCAGCGTTTCCTCGACCACGCCGACGAGGTCCCGGCGGAGTGGCGGCACGCGGGCGCGCTCGACAGCTACGCGCTCAAGGTAACCCCGGAGGAGCTGACCGAGCTGGCCGCGAAGGTCGACGCGCTGCTCCGGCCGTACGTCACGACCGTCCGCGACGACGCTCCGCCGGAGGCGCGCACGGTGCACGCGGCGTTCCGCGCGTTCCTGTGGCTGACGAGATGAAGCGGCTGCTGCTGGCCTCCTTCTGCTCCGAGACCGGCGAGTGGATGCTCCAGATCGCGTTGCCGGTGCTGGTCTTCCAGGCCACCGGGTCGGTCGCGTCGACCGCGGTGATGATGATCGTCGGGCTGCTCCCGATGGTGCTGCTCAGCCCGCTCACCGGCTTCGTCGCCGACCGCGTGCACCGGCCGCGGCTGCTGCTGGTCGTGTGCCTCGGACAGGCGGTCGTCGCGGCGCCACTGCTGGCCGACGACGCCATGTGCTGGGTCGTCATGGCGCTGCAGACCAGCCTCGCCGCGTTCTTCGAGCCCGCCCGCAACGCGCTCGTGGCCGACCTGGTGCCCGTCGAGCGCCGCACCGCGGCCAACGGGCTGCTCGCGGCGAGCGCCAACATCGCGCGGCTCGTCGGCGCGTGGCTCGGCGGGATGCTCCTCGCCGCCGGCGGGATCCCGCTGGTCTACGCCGTCTACGCGGGGATCCTGGTCGTCGGTGCGGTCGCCATGTGCGGACCGTTCCCGGTCACCCGACCTGCGAAGGCCGTGAAGCTGCCGCCCCTGCGCGTCGACCGGAGTCTCCTGCCGATCGGCATCGCGCTGACACTCATGTGTGTCGCACAGGGGATCTTCCTCGTGCGTTTTGTGCCGTTCGTACTGGAAACGCTCGGCGCGGGTGCCGGCGGTGTCGGCCTGCTGCGCGGGGTGCAGGCGATCGGTGGGCTCGCCGCCGGGTTCGCCGTCGCCACGGTCGCGCGCAAGGTCGCGCCGACGGGCCTGTTCGCGTGGGGTGCGGTCGCGTTCGGGCTGGTGTCGGCGTGCATCTGGCACGGGCCCGCGCTGACCACCGCCATCGGCGTGTACGTCGGGATGTTCATCGCCGTCGGCGCGCCGGGGGTGATCGCCAACTCGGGACTCGCGGCCGTGCTGCAGTCCGCGGTGCCTGCGGCCATGACCGGCAGGCTGCTCGCGGCCGCGTTCGCGCTGATGACGCTCGGAACGACCGCGGGCATGCTCGTCGCCGGGGCCGTCGCGTCGCCGCTTCTCCTTGACGCGCAGGCGTTCCTGCACGTCGCGGCCGGTGTGCTGCTACTCGCGCACCAGCATCGTCACCGCGTCCGCGATGCTCGTCGGGCCCGGTTCGCCGGTGGCGAGGCGCCGCAGCTGCAGACCGGTGAGCAGCGCGACGACCGGGCCGGCGACCCGGTCCGGTGACGGCACACCGAGACGGGTCAGCACCGTGATCGCAATTCGGTCGTATGCCTCGAAACACGACGCGGCCGCGTCCCGCAGCGACGGGTCGCGCCCGGCGTGGATGTACAGCTCCAGCGGCGCGATCTGCTCGTGCCCGAACCGGGTGTCCACCGCGACCCGCTCGACCAGCGCCGCCGCCGACTCCAGCGTCGCGCCGGGGTGCGCGTCCGCCAGTGCCGCGAGCCGCTCGGTCTCCTCGGCCACGAACAACACCATGGCCTCCCGCAACAACTCCCGCTGCGACTCGAAGTGGTACGTGAGCGAGCCCAGCGACACCTCGGCCTCCCGCGCCACGCGGCGGTTCGTCACGCCGGCGACGCCGTCGGTGCCGATCACGCGCAGCACGGCGTGCAGGATGCGTTCCCTGGTGGTCACGGCCGCTGAGTGTCCCAGCGCAGCACCGATTCCAGCTGCGCGGCCAGTGAGATCAACAGTTCCTCGCCGCCGCGCGGGGCCAGCAGCTGTGCGCCGACCGGCAGTCCCTCGCCGGTGAGTCCGGCCGGGACGTTCATGCCCGGCCAGCCGAGCGCGTTCCAGGGCCACGCGTACGGGCAGGCCGCCATCACGGTCCGGTCCGTGCGCCACCCGGAAAGCCCGTCGATGGCGCCCACCGGCAGCGGCGGGGTGGCGGTGGTGGGCGCCAGGACCACGTCCACCCGCTCGAACAGGCGGCCCACCTTGCGGCGGTAGTGCTGCTGAGCCGCGTTGGACAGGGTCAGTGCGCGACCGGCGAGGCGGGCGCCCATCCGTCCGGTGTCACTCGTACGGAAATCGAGCAGCGACCGGTCCGGCGCGGCGGCACACCACTCCTCGACCCCGGCCAGCGACCGCGGCAGGAACGTCAGCCCGAGCAGCCCGTACGAGGGGTCGTCGACCACGATCTCGTGGCCGAGCGCGTTGAGGTGCCGGGCGACGCCGACCACCGCCGCCCGGACCTGGGGATCGAGCCGCACCCGGATGCCGCCCATGAACGCCGGTCGCAGCGACAGTGCGACCCGCAGGCGGCGTGGTGCCCGGTCGGCCGCGGCGCGGAACCGCGACTCACCGGCCAGGACGTCCAGCAGCAGCGCGGCGTCGGCGGTCGTGCGCGCGAGCGGGCCCCACTCGGTGATCCCGTTGAACGCCGCCGGCGTCGGCAGCGTGCCGCGACCGGGTTTGATGCCGACGAGGTGCGTCCACGCGGCCGGGATGCGGATCGAGCCCGCGCCGTCCGACCCGACCGCCGCCGCGACGATCCCCGCCGCCACCGCGGCCGCCGACCCGCCCGAGGAACCGCCGGGCGTGTGGTCGAGGTGCCACGGGTTGCGGGTGACGCCGAACGCCTCGCCCTCGGTGATCGGCCACAACCCGAACTCCGGGGTGTTCGTCTTCCCGACGATCACCGCGCCCGCCGCCCGCAGCTGCCGGACCAGCACCCCGTCCCCGGTGGCGACCGGGTAGTCGCCCGCGCAGCCGAACGCCGTTGGCTCACCGGCGAGGTCCATGTCGTCCTTGATCGCGATCGGCACGCCGAGCAGTGGCAGCCGCTCACCGGCGGCGAGTCGCCGGTCCGCGTCCTTGGCCTCGACGAGCGCCGCGTCCCGGCGCAGGCGGCGGAACGCGTTGAGCGTGGGCTGGGTGGCATCGGCTTGGTCGAGCGCGTCCTGTGTCAGCTGTACAGAAGTGGTCTCACCCCGCGTCAGTGCCGTCGCCTGAGCCGCCAGCATGCCGGTCCCCTCTCGTTCGTTCGAACGAACGGTAATCGCGAAACCGGCCGGTGCGAAGATGGACGGGATGAACACCACGGTGAGCAGGCGTTCGCGCCGGCAGCAGACGAAGTTGTGGCGGGTGCCCGTGCTGCGGGTCGAGCGGGTGACCCCGCACATGGCGCGGGTGACCGTCGGCGGACCCGACCTGGCCGACTTCGCGTTCGCGGGCACCGACCAGAACGTGATGCTCTACTTCTACCCCGACGACGTGGCGCTGCCGGAGCCGCTGACGCTGGAGTCCGCGCGCGGCATGTGGTCCCAGGTCAGGCCGCTGACCAGGACGTACACGGTCCGCCGCTACGACCGCGACGCCTGCGAGATCGACTTCGACTTCGTGCTCCACGACGACGCGGGCCCGGCCTCGGACTGGGCGAAGAAGGCCGTGCCCGGCGACCGCCTGATCTTCGTGGGCCCGTCACCCGCGTACGTGCCCGACACCACGGCTGACTGGCATCTGCTGGCCGGTGACGAGTCGGCGCTGCCCGCGATCTCGGCGATCCTGCGCGAACTGCGACCCGGCGTGCCGGCGCACGTGTTCGTCGAGGTCCACGACGAGGCGGAGGAGCAGCCCCTGCCGACCGCCGCCGATCTGCGGGTGACCTGGCTGCACCGAGACGGTACGGCCGACTTGCTTGCGAGGGCCGTGGCCGAGGCGCAGCTGCCGCCCGGTCGCGTCGACGCGTGGCTGGCAGGAGAACGGTCGTCGATGGTCGCGCTGCGCGCCCACCTGCTGAACGACCGCGGTTTCGAGCGGGGCAGGGTGCGCCCGACGACGTACTGGCGCAGGGGCGAAACAGGCAACTGACCAGCGGGTTTGGCGTATCCGGGGAACTTTGCCCCTGCTGTGACCGTTACGCGTGAGTAGGAACGGTCACGGAGGCGGGAAAGTGCACAAGCACTACAACGGGCTGAAGACCGCGTTGTTGCTCGGCGGCATGAGTGCGCTGATCATCGCGATCAGCGGCGCGTTCGGGCGTGGTGCGTTGTTCATCGGTCTCGCGGTCGCCCTGCTCATGAACGGCTACGCGTACTTCAACTCCGACAAGCTGGCGCTGCGTGCGATGCGCGCCAGGCCGGTCTCGCAGGCGGAACAGCCCGCGATGTACCGCATCGTCCGCGAACTGGCGACCTCCGCCCGCCAGCCGATGCCGAGGCTGTACGTCAGCCCGACGCCGGCGCCGAACGCGTTCGCGACCGGCCGGAACCCGCGCAACGCAGCGGTCTGCTGTACGACGGGCATCCTGGAACTACTCGACGAACGTGAGCTGCGGGCGGTCCTGGGCCACGAACTGTCCCACGTCTACAACAGGGACATCCTCATCTCCTGCGTCGCGGGCGCCCTGGCGTCGGTGGTGAGCGTGCTGGCCAACCTGGCGATGTTCGCCGGCCTGTTCGGCGGCTCGGACGACGACCGCCCGAACCCGCTCGCCATGCTGCTGCTGGCCATCCTCGGCCCGGTGGCGGCGGGCATCGTCCAGATGGCGGTGAGCCGCTCCCGGGAGTACCAGGCAGACGCGTCCGGCGCCGAACTCACCGGCGACCCGCTCGCGCTGGCATCGGCACTGCAGAAACTGGAGTACGGCACCGCGCGGGCCCCACTTGCCCCGGAACCGAAGGTCGTGTCCCAGGCCCACCTGATGATCGCGAACCCGTTCCGCCCCGGCGACGGCATGTCCCGCCTGTTCTCGACCCACCCCCCGATCCCGGACCGAATCCGCCGCCTGGAGGAGATGGCCCGCCGCGGCGGCCTGGGCCGCTGAACGAACAACGGCCCGGTGCGAGGCGCACCGGGCCGTCTGTCGTACCTGGGGTCAACCCGTGGCGCCCGCGGCCAGGGCCACGTCCATCACGTAGTCGCCGTAGCCGGACTTCGCCAGCTTGCGGCCCAGGGCGTAGCAGTCGTCCGCGCTGATGAAGCCCTTGTCGAGGGCGATCTCCTCGAGGCAGGCGATGCGCACGCCGGTCCGGTGCTCGAGGACCTGCACGAACTGCCCGGCCTCGAGCAGGGAGTCGTGCGTGCCGGTGTCCAGCCAGGCGAAGCCGCGGCCGAGGTCCATCAGCCGCGCGCGGCCCTGTCGCAGGTAGGTGAGGTTGACGTCGGTGATCTCGAGCTCGCCGCGCGGCGACGGCTGCAGGCCCTTCGCGATCTCGACCACGTCGTTGTCGTAGAAGTAGAGGCCGGTGATCGCCCGGTTGGACTTGGGCTTGTCCGGCTTCTCCTCGATCGAGATGAGCATGCCGGTCTCGTCGACCTCGCCGACGCCGTAACGCTCGGGGTCCTTGACCGGGTAGCCGAAGAGCACCGCCCCGTCCATGCTGGCGACATACCGCTGCATGACCGAGGAGAACCCGGTGCCGAAGAAGATGTTGTCGCCCAGCACCAGCGCCGCGTCGTCGCCACCGATGAACGACTCGCCGATGATGAACGCCTCCGCGAGGCCGTTCGGCTGCGGCTGCTCCGCGTAGCTGATCTCGATGCCCCACTGGTTGCCGCTGCCCAGCAACCGCTGGAAGGTCGGCATGTCCTGCGGCGTCGTGATGACCAGCACGTCCCGGATGCCGGCCAGCATCAGCACCGACAGCGGGTAGTAGATCATCGGCTTGTCGTAGACGGGCAGCAGCTGCTTGGAGACGGCCTGCGTGATGGGGTGCAGCCGGGTCCCACTGCCACCCGCGAGGACGATGCCTTTCATTGGGCCCACCCTAGCGGGCCCAATCGCGGGGAATTCACAGTCCGGCCCGCGCTCACCCTGGGAGCGCGGTGTGGTGGTGTCCACCACATGCCCCGCATCACCATGCCGTGCCCCTCCGCGATCAGCGTGCGCCACGACATCGCGTGACGCCCACTGTCCGGTTCGGTGGCGTCAGCGATAGTTCGTGAACTGCAGCGCGATGCCGAAGTCCTCGCCCTTGAGCAGCGTGATGACGTCCTGCAGGTGGTCCTTCTTCTTGCCCGAGACCCGCAGCTGGTCACCCTGGATCTGGGCCTGCACGCCCTTCGGGCCCTCGTCCCGGACCTTCTTGGCGATCTTCTTCGCGTGCTCGGAGTCGATCCCCTGCACGATCTTGCCCGTGACCTTGTAGATCTTCCCGGACACGGCGGGCTCACCCACGTCGAACGCCTTGAGCGAGATCTGCCGCTTGATCAGCTTGTCCTTGAACACGTCGATGGCGGCCTTGCACCGCTCCTCGGTCTCCGCCTCGATCGTGATGCCTTCCTCGCCTGCCCACTTCACCGAGGCGCCCGTACCGCGGAAGTCGAACCGCGTGGACAGCTCCTTGCTCGCCTGGTTGAGCGCGTTGTCGACCTCCTGCCGGTCGACCTTGCTCACCACGTCGAAGGACGGATCCGCCACCAGTCTCACCTCTCGAGCCGCCGTACTGCCATGTGCCGGACGCGAGCCTACCGCTGGAGGGGATACCGGTTGTGAGCGCCGCGAGGGCATTGGGTATGGTTTCGCCCGTCCGGTCACGGCCGGACACTCCCGGCGGGTTGCCCGAGCGGTCAAAGGGAGCAGACTGTAAATCTGTCGCGCAAGCTACGCAGGTTCGAACCCTGCACCCGCCACCACAAGCCGTAACAGCCCGTTGACCAGTGAGAACTGGTCAGCGGGCCGAAGGCCCACGAACCGGCGGCAACGTGCAAGCGCTCTCCGGACCAGGTGGATTTCCGCTCTGAGTGGCCGATGCCGAGTCCGGCTTCACACACGACCTGACCGTCGCCCGTGAGCACGTGCTCGGCGCCGTGTACTGGGCCGCCTCCCACCTCGGCCTCCCCACGCTGACCGACGGCGGCTACGACGGCGCCGGTATCGGCGTGCACACCCCGTACAAACAACCCGCCGGCGACCAGATCCTCCACGCGGACAACCGCACCTACAACGCCCTCCCGCGCGGTCTGCGCTGCCTGGGCGAACGCGGCTTCGCCGTCCTCACCGGCCGTTGGCGCACCCTGCACCACATCACCGCCAGCCCAGCAAGATCGGCGACATCGTCAAAGCCGCACTCGTCCTCACCCACCTCGAACACGGCCGACACAGCAAAGTCGGTGAGATCACTTCACTGCTCGCGCTCCGATCACTCACCGATGCTGTCCCAACCCAACCCGACGCGCTCGCGGACCTGCTGTGCACGGTCACCGCGTGCCAGTTCGCTGGCACCCACCGGGGTAACCCGCCCCGGCCGGCGCACCGGTACGTGATAGCGACTCGCGGTCTGTACGAAACTCCCACGACCATTCTTTTTGGACCAAACCGGTAATAACCCCAGGTAAGCCCGGTGCTCGCGGTGTCGCGGGGCGATCGGGCTCGACCAGTCCCGGTGCGCGCATTAAACTCGTCCTGGTGACGATCCGGCGAGCGCACGAAATAACCGAGGAACCGGGACATTTTCTGTCGGCGCGACGCGCCTGCATGCACGGGCGCCGCGTGCGGAACCTGATCAGCCCCGTCGTTCGAGGTCTACTGTTGATCGGCATGCTGGCGGTTGCCATCATCAGCAGAGATCCGATTCTCATAATTTTCGGGATCATTTTCTTTTTACGCTGGGGCTCTTCCCTGTAGTCGCAGTGGTGCGCGAGCTTGTCAATATTCGCAGGACGCGGCGGGCATGGAACCGCGCGGCGAGCGGCGACGTGCGGCAGGTGCTGGTCGGGATCGCGTTGCCATGGGTGCGGATGACGGCCGACCACCCGGTACACACCGTCGTCGTCCCCGAGGCCGGACAGGCGCGGCTCGTTCGTCTCGCAGTAACCCACGAGAGTCCGCGACTGGCCCCTGGGCCGGTCGAGGTGGACCTGTTCGACCCCGAGAAAGTGCGTGCCCCGGCGCGACTTCGCCCGTTGAACGGGCCCGTGGTCTGGGCATTCGCGAAGCGGAACGGAGGCCTCGCGCTCACCGGGAAACCGTGGAAGCTCGAGAATGGCTGGCAGACGTCGTGGCGGGACGACTGGCCGGACTACATCGAGCACACCGACCCCGAATTCGACAGCTATTCCAAGTACCGCGGAGGTCGTGGCGGACTCGGCGGCGGAGACGGGGATGGCGGCGGCGGGGAGTAGCTCGACAGGGCGGGTTCAGGCGGTGGAAGCATCCAGGTCGAGTAGTTCAGTGAATATTTCGCTGGGTTTGCGCCAGTTGTAGAGTTTACGGGGTCGGTCGTTGATCTCGGCGGCGATCGCGGCCAGGTAGGTTGGGTCGTGGGTGATGGTGGTGCCTTTGGGTAGGTACTCGCGGACGATCCGGTTGAGGTTCTCATTGCTGCCGCGTTCCCAGGGTGAGTGTGGATGGGCGAAGAACACCGGTAGCCCGGTAGCCGTGATGTTCTTGTGCAGGGCTATTTCCGATCCGCAGTCCCAGATCAGGGGTCGTTTGATCGATGTCGGGAGTGGACCGACAGCGGAGATGATCGCCTCGCTGACGGTCAGTGAAGTGATCTCACCAAGCTGATCTTCACGACACGGGCGTTTCGCCTATACCGGACAGTGCTGGATATGGACGTGGAGTCCCCGGTAGATGAGTTCTCACCACAAGATCCATCCGTCCAGAGGACTCCACGTGATTGCCTATCCTGCCATGGTTGATGTTCCCCGCGAGTTGGTGACCTACGTGTCGAGGCTGTTAGCCGCGCAGCGGCGGGTGCGAGGCACACGCTGCAACAGCAGGGTCTCGACATCGACAACCGCACACGCAACGCCCTGCTCCGCGGACTGCGCTGCCTGGGCGAACGCGGCTTCGTCATCCTCACCGGACGCTGGCGCGCCCTACAACACTTCACCACCAGCCCCAGCAAAATCGGCACCATCGTCCAAGCCGCACTCGTCCTCACCCAATTCGAACACGGCCAACACAGCAAAAGTCGGTGAGATCACTTCACTGAGCGTCACAACTATTCACCCGTCCCCCAACCATGTGACGAACCCGCCAACCTTGGCGAGCTGACGCAGCCCTCGATGTCATGACACGTTCGGCGAGATGAAGACCACGAAAAGCATGGAAAACATTGACGCCAGCGTCATTAACAACCCAACGAGCATCAGATATAGAGGCAAGGTCACATTCCGCATCGGTGGGGCGACCACGGCGACATGCGGCTGGGATGGCAAGTACACTACCGGCACTTCAGCGCCAATCGAGCGTGGTCCCCTGCTGCCAAGGACCTGGAATCGGCGGCCCGCGTAGTCAATGAAGTCAATTACCGGTTTTCGTTTACTTCCCTCCCGTAAGAGCGGTCCTATGCTGAACCCGAGTCCGCTCTTGGCCTTGATCGTGCGCGTTACGACACCGGTCGCCTTGAAGCCAACTCGTTGCAACACAAAGAGGCGGCGAACCCTCCAAGCGCCGGCTACAAGGATAGACAGGCTGACAACCATCGCGAGACAGGGGATAACGACCATCTCCGGATGGTTGGGCTCCCAGTTCAATTTTTGGACGCGCAGTAGGCCCATCGTCAGTATTAAAGATCCGAAGGCAAGAAGGATAAAGCCGACGGCGACACCCGCGGTCAAGGATCTAAATGGCGATTGCGACTTGATTAGGACTCTTGAAGGTCGACGCGGATCATACACCAGTGAAACTTGCTCTCCCACCGGAACAAACCTGTTCAATGAGCCCAATACGTGCTCGGACTCGGGCCCTTGATGATCGACGAACTGAATCGCACGTCCATGATAGTCGATGAACTGAATCACGGGATGGTCTAGGCTGTCATTTTGGGGAACGTGTTTGACCACGGTGCCGATCGCGGGGAAGCCCTTTCTTTGTAGGTGATGGCTCCGACTCGAACTCCAGATCCCTGCCAGGCCGATGATCACCATAAGTGCACCACCGATGATCTTTATCGTCGAGTCCATGGGGGGATCATATCAAGAATGGAACCTTCGGGTAAACCTTGAGTCAATAAAGAAAGGGGATCGCAATGGACTTAGAATTGGTCGCGTTTATTTGATCGAGATTAGTTTGATGGCGCGACGAGCTGTTGTCCTATTCGACGTATGGCTTTGGAGATGTTGGTGCGCCCGGTCAGGTGCAGCAGGGTGACGGCGAGGCGATCTGTGTCGGATGCGTCCTCCATGAACGCAGTATCGATGCCCTGTCTGTGTTGCGTCACCTTGGTTACTTTGCGCTATGTGCCGATGGCCCACAGCTATCGCCAGACTGCATCAGCGAAGGGCGCGCGGTAGAAGTGATGCGCCTGCTCCGTTTGCGATCTGCACGTCAGACTTCCCGCACCTTGGTGGGTGCTGTGTACAGCAGGCGGGCGGCGTGGATCGATCGTCCCGCCGTTGGGTGCGAGTTTGGGTGCGAACTTCATTGTGGAAGCGTGATCAGTGGCACGCTGGCGATCTTCAAAGGGACGCCCGTGCTGGTCAGAGACCTACGGGATGCCATCCAGCCGCATGTAAATCTGTCGCGCAAGCTACGCAGGTTCGACCCTGCACCCGCCACCAACACGGCCCGTTGATCAGGCAGAGCCTGTCAGCGGGCCGTTTACTGTCTCCGAGCTCAGTCGGCCGTCTAAGGCTGCTGTGGGCCTTCGCGAGTCACCCTCCTGAAGGTTGTGGGCGGCGGAACAGAGACTGAACCATCAGGTAAATCCGAGGGATACCGGTCCTGGCCGTGCTGGTCTCGATGGTCAGGATGGCGCGGCCCGACTGACAGACTTTCTGTTGGTAGTGCCATCTGGCACATCCGTGCCGCTTAGAGAGACCGAGTCGCGTGGCGATTGTCGGGGATCCCAACCGCGCAAACGTAGGCAAGGTTCCCTTGCATCATAATTCCGGGACATATTCATGGACGCGCATCCCGAGAAAGAGCAATAATACCGCGTTCGTAGTGCCAGATGGAGACCGTACGGCAAATTGTTTGGGTTCCTTTAGGTGGCATCCTGTGGCATATAGTGAGCATGGGACGGCGTCATCGGACGTAACCGTCACTCGCGTGGCTGACCACCGGCCGATGCGCAGACCAATAGGAAACAGTATCTAGTATCGCGCGTCGTAGACCTATATACGTGCGATCTTGATGATGAGTCCGTCGAAGGTTGGTCCAGGTGAGGAGCTGACGCGTTCGATGAGGCGCGGATTGAGTCTTCGAGGGATACCGCCCGCGCGCAGCGGTCCCGCCGCTTCAGAACCGTCGCTCTGCTCATGCGCATCGGACTCCGCGGCCAACATCAGACCATCGCCCGCCGCGCCACAACCTCAGGCACGGTCGAACCGCGCCTGATGGCTTCCAACCGGTCACTATCACCAGCACGCAACCCGCAACGCCTGCGCCCAATACATGCAGTCACCTTCTCTCCGCTTCCACTAAATGCATCAACGACACAAGACACTGGGGCGTCGAAACGAGGAGGACCCTAATGTGTAGACGTTTCAGCAGGACTATAAAGAGCGGGTTTGCTAGACTGGTGGCGATTTCATGACCTGGCGTACAGCGGCATGCGTTTGTGCAACCGTTTAAAGGAGGGATGAGCCAACGGTGACCGAGGATCTCCTGAGTTTGCATTAGTCAGTGAATGGAGTCCGGCGTGGAAAGAGCGCGCACTAACGTAGCAGTTGTCGGCTATGGCTACTGGGGAGCTCACCATGTACGGGTGTTGAACCGTATTCCTGGTGTAAGCGTCACTGTCGTGGAAATCGATTCAGATCGCTCACGAGATGCTGCCGATATCTATCCGGCCATACGTTGCGTGACGAGTCTTGATGAGGTTCTAGCGGATGTAGATTGTGTAGTGGTCGCCACGCCGCCGCATGAGCACTACTCAGTAGCGCTAAAAGCATTGCGTAGTAAAAAACATGTTTTGGTTGAGAAGCCGTTCACGACATCCGTTGAGAGTGCCAACCGACTTGTCGCCACCGCAGACTCGGCAAATGTCCATGTGATGGCCGGTCATACTTTTGAATACCACACAGCGGCGCAGAAATTACGGTCAATTATCTCGTCTGGAGAACTTGGACGGATTCTATACATTGATTCGGCTCGGCTCGGTCTGGGGAAGTATCAAAGTGACATCGATGTCGTGTGGGACTTGGCGCCACATGATGTCTCGATCATTTCTTTCCTGCTCGGGGGCGAACAGCCGACGTCCGTATCTGCCTGGACGCGATCGAATATCGCTGGGCAACCGATCGACCTGGCCTATCTGCGCTTGGACTTCGAGCGCACAGATGCCGTCGCGTTCATCAACGTCAGCTGGATCTCTCCGGTGAAGGTCAGGCGCGTAACCGTCGTGGGAGATCGGAAGATGGCGGTGTACGACTATCTATCAACCATTGAGCCGATTCGGATATATGAAACTAACGTCGAGGTTTGCGCAACAAGCCTCGACGTCATGAGATCGGAACAGAGTGTCAAGTACAACTCGGACGGAGTTGTATCGCCGATGATACCGTTTATCGAACCATTAATCTCGCAAGATACGCACTTCATTTCATGTGTCAAAACCGGAATGCGACCGAGCACGCCGGGTGAAGACGGTGTAGCGAACGTGCGGGTACTTGCTGGACTCGAAGTGGCGCACCGAAGCGGGCAACGAGTTGCTCTAACAGGAGAGGAATAGGAGTGGCAAATTCTCGTAGCGGTAGCGGTTCAGCTATTCCATTCCTCGACCTCAGATGGACGAACGCGTTGGTCCATAAAGAAGTCGCCACTGCGTGGCAAAAGATCATGACACATGGAAAATTCCTTGATGGCCCAGAAGTTGATTTGTTCGAACAAGAATTCGCAACCTACTGTGGTGTGGCAGGTTGTGTCGGGGTTGCCAATGGCACGGATGCTCTTGAACTTATTCTCAGAAGTTTGGATATCGGCCCAGGGGATGAGGTAATAGTACCGACTAATACCTTCGTCGCAACCCCAGAGGCTGTTTGTGCGGTTGGTGCGCGGCCGCATTTCGTCGATGTTCGCCGTGACACACTTCTGATGGACGAGCACACTGTTCGCGAGGCAATCAACCATGCAACAGCCGCAATTATACTCGTGCATCTCTTTGGTCAGATGGTCGATTACGAAGAAATAATTAAGCTTGCCTCCAAGCGTGGTGTTTTGGTCATAGAGGATGCTGCACAGGCGCATGGTTCCACATTCTCGGGTCGTCGAGCGGGTGCGGTTGGCAAGGCGGCCGCATTCAGCTTCTATCCAGGGAAGAACCTGGGTGCGATGAGCAACGCTGGCGCAGTAGTTTCCAATGACTTCGAGCTTCTGTCAAGAATAAGATCTCTTGCCAACCATGGTCGCGATCGCAAGAATCGGAGCCACCATATACTGATAGGCCGAAACAGTCGTTTGGATTCGCTCCAGGCTGCTGTGCTGTCAGCTAAACTCCGGCACCTTGAAGATAATAATAGTCGGCGGATATCGGTTATGCGCACGTATCGAGCGAATCTTCCCAAAGAATGTGTTCCACTTTCCGTAAATAAAAACGCCAGCCCTGTATATCATCTGGCTGTCGTCCGCGTGCAAGATCGACTGCGTGCCAGTGATGCGTTGACGAGCGAAGGTATCGGCTGGGGGATTCATTATCCCGTTCCGTGTCATCTCCAGCCTGCATTCTCGACATATTCTCGCGAACTTCCAGTCGCCGAAGAAGCCGCAATGCACATCTTATCGTTACCTATGTCGCCTAATTTGACATCCGCTGAGATAGACAGGGTGTGCGCTTCTCTGGATATCGCATGATTCGATCAAATCAATTGAATGGAAACGTCGTGAGTAAACATGTGTCACTTCAATGGCGCCCATTGGTGGAGAAGGTGCGCGCTGAACAATTTGAGCCACAGGGAGAAACTGGTGATATTGAGTACCTGTACTCTCAAACAAGAAACGTCTTCATTAGTGATCCTTATCTTATAAAAGAGATTCTTTACGCGCGCAAGCATCGCCATCCATTCATGTTGATCGGTGAATTCGGAACAGGAAAGAATATATTTCTTGAACTGGTGGCGTACGGGAGCGCTGGCGACGAGCCGATCGAATGCATTGACGAGAACATTGACGGAACTGAAGAGGAGATGGTCGAGAAGTTCTTCGGTGTTAATGGTCTGGTGCAACAGCATCCACAGTCTTTGTTCCACTTTGATCTCTTGCAGAATGCCATCACATGGCCGATTTTCATGGATAAGGTCCACGCGCTCGCCAGAAGTGGAACTCTGTATCGCACTGACGGGCAAGTCGTAAGGGGCATGCCCACTCGCGTGGTCGGAGGTGCCACCATCGAACTGAGCAATCTTATCGGTGACGTCGGCGCCTCGAGTGCCAAATACCTCTACGACTACCTCTCCACAAATCAGCTCGCGCGTACGCTCAAGTTGAGCGATCAGCGTAGCAGGATAGAAACGGTTCTCGCGGAAGTGCTTGCAACTCAAGTACTCGACGAACGTAGTTCGGTGAGCGAAGACGATATTGCAGCGATCGAGTCCGTTCCTGAGTCTGTTATGAACACGCTTCAAGGATATCATTGGCCCGACGGCTTCTACGAACTCGTTCGCTTGGTGCGTACTTCGTTGGTTGAGGAACGATGGGCGGTGGAATCACTCCGTGCAGCATCGATGGAGAGGGTAAAGGCATTTATATCGCATTCATCCGTCGATCATGAGAAGGTTGCCGCCGTACGTGACTGGCTTATTGAAAACAATGTCGATCCGTGGGTTAGTTCGGAACGCCTGTTGCCCGGCCAGGATTGGGAACTCGAGATAAACAAGGCCATCCATTCAAGCGATGTGATCATCGTCTGTCTAACAGATCGATCCATCGATAAGGCCGGATACGTTCACGCCGAGATACGGCGGGCCCTGGATCTGGTAGAACGAATGCCTGAGGGCGAGATATTCTTGATTCCACTTCGACTAGAACTATGTGAACCACCGTTTAGAATTTTGAAGTATCATTATGTCGACTTCTTTGAGCCCTCTGGAAGGACTCAGTTGATGAGGGCGCTTCGGCAGCGTGCTACAACATTGGCAAAAGCGCCGCTTGGATCGCGTCGATACACAGGAACCACATCGTAATTCGCGCCATTCGCACAACTGTGGAGGTGACGTGCTTCGATGGCCGAGGATAGCTCTTCCTTATCTGATAATCACGACTACGCGTGGAAGCTGCTGCACGGCTCCTATGAATGGTATCGGGATCGGGCTATTCGTTGTCGTCGAGCGCACCGAGTATCCGAGACGGTGATTCTGCTTGCCTCAAGTGCGGTGCCGGTCTCCATTGTTATATTTCCGGACGGGCGAGTCTTACCGGCAATATTGGGGTCTTTGGTTGTGATTGCCTCCGGGCTGCGAAGTGTCTTTCACTGGCAGGATAATTTTTTGCGATTCAGTGAGGCGCGTGAAGCGATAGAGAGGCAGCGTCGACTGTATTGCACTGGATCTCCTCCGTATGATGTTGAGAATAACCGGGCGCAACTACTCGTGGCAATGCTGACACAGATCGAACAGAACGAGATGAGTCAGTGGTTGGAACTCGCGACAGAACGCCCCAGGGTGCAGTAAGCCTCGAGGGCTCATGGTGGCTGAGGCATTTCGGGTTGACGAACCGCACCTCGCGACGCCATGTTGCCAATGGCCGGCTTAGAGGGTGTCTCACGTGGCCTCTTTGCGGAGTTTCTTGTAGCAGGTGAGGGCGGCGGCGAGGGCGAGGAAGGCGCTGAAGTGGTTGGCATAGCGTTCGTATCGGATGGTGAGTCTGCGGTAACCGAACAACCATGCGATCGATCGTTCGATCACCCAACGGTGTTTGCCCAGCTTCTTGCTGGTCTCGATGCCTTTGCGGGCGATCCGGACGGTGATGCCGCGGTCGCGGACCCACGTCCGCAGTTCGGCGTGGTCGTAGGCCTTGTCGGCGTGCAGTTTTGCGGGGTTTGCGCCGACGAGGCCGCGTCGGAACTTGATCGCTGGGATCGCTCGGATCAGAGGTTTGAGGGCGTCGGCGTCGTTGGTGTTCGCGGCGGACACGGCCACTGACAGCGGCACTCCGGCGCGGTCGGACAGCACATGGATCTTCGAGCCGGGTTTGCCTCGGTCGACCGGGCTCGGTCCGGTCAGAGATCCCCTTTTTGGCCCTGACGGATGCTCCGTCCAGGACTGCGCGCGACCAGTCGATCAACCCTTGGCTGCCCAACTCGTCGAGCACCGCATGGTGCAACCGGCGCCACAGACCGGCTTTGGTCCACTCGCTGAACCGGCGATACGCCGTGGGCACCGTGACCCCGAACGACGGAGGCAGCAAGCGCCAGGAACACCCGCTGGTCAGCACGAACACGATCGCGGTGAGCACAGCACGGTCGTCCACCGGTGTCGTCCCGCCGCCCTGCGGCCGCGGATCGAACCCCGGAATCAACGGCTCCGCCAACGCCCACAACTCGTCCGGCACCACCGCCGCGACAACTCATCAACCACAAGACCGGATCATGACAGATCAAGATCAATCCACGTGAGACACCCTCTTAGCGGGCGTAGGAAAGCGTGTCAGAGGTCGAACAAGGCGTCGAGTGGCCACTCTTGACGCGGACGAGACGTCGCCACCACTGAGGAGGAGATCAGAGGAGGGGCGGTATCGGATCGTGCGTGCGATCGCCTGTACTGAGGTGCCTATTGCGCGCGATGATCCGAAACACGAAGACCTGCGGCCGACCTGCTATGGCGCACCGTGGCTGGTAGTTCGCAAGGGCTGCCCAGGCGAAAGGTATCGCTGCCCGTCGAGTCGCTGCTCGTCGCCCGCTCAGCCGCCGACCGGAAGCCGGCGGGCACACCATCGGAAGCAGATGCCGGTGGATGTCAGGGCTGACGCCAGCGCGCGGCCGTTGCCGAAGCAACGGTTGCCCTCTACTCAGACACCCGAGACGTTGAAACGTTGACCCTTGTCGACACCTACACGATTGCCGTCCCGCCGACGTTTATCACGCAGTGTGGTGGTCGGACGCGCTCGATGGTTGACAATGTGCACGGGTTGGGCCACCAGATGCGGCTCGGGCAGCCGCTAGCGTCGGCGCGTGGACGTCTGGGCTGCTCGTGCGTACGCCAACGGGCTCGGGAGCGATCGGGCCGCGACCGTCAAGCGCGGCCGTCGAACGGGTGGTCGCGCTCCAGGGGCAGGACGTCCGCGCCACGCGGCTCGCGGTGCGGGCGCGGACCGACGGGCTCACCGCGGACGACGTGGACGCCGCCGTCGCGCGCGGAGACGTGGTGCGGACCTGGGCCATGCGCGGAACGCTGCACCTCCTCGCCGCCGGTGATCTGCGGTGGGTCCTCTGTGTCTTCGGGGCCTACTTCCGGGACCGGCAGCGGCCCCGGCGGATGCGGCTCGGGCTCACCGACGACGCGTGTGCCCGTGGGGTGGAGCAGCTCACGTCGTTCCTCCGTGCGCCCATGACCCGGGCCGAGATCGTCGAGCGGGTCGATCTCGGGCTCGCGGGCCAGGCCGCGCCTTACTTTCTCGCGTTCGCCGCGCTCGAAGGGGTCATCTGCCGAGGGCCGGAGCGGGGGAGCGAGCCCACCTACGTGCTCGTCGACGACGGGGTCCGCGGCGGACAGGACAGTCTTCTCGCCGAGCGGTATCTCCGGGGATACGGGCCCGCGACGCCCGCGGACCTCGCGGTGTGGTCCGGGCTGCCGCTGACCACCGCGCGGAAGGCGTTCGACGACGTCCGGGATCTCGTCGAGCCCGTGGACGGGGGTTTCGACTGCGGGACGGGGACCACCGGGAGGCCGATCGGGTCCGCCTGCTCGGGCACTTCGACGCCTTCTTGCTTGGTTACCGAGAGCGAGCGGTTTCACTTCAGAACGCGAAAGCCGTCCAGACGGGTGGTGGGTTCGTGATGCCGGTTGTCTCAGACAGTGGGCGGATTCACGGTGTCTGGAGCCTCCAGTCCACAAAGGACTATCTCGGTTTCGACGTGACGCCTTTCACAACGATCTCGGTACGGTTGCATCGTGAACTATCTGCTGACGCGGCTGACCTGGGTAGATTCCTCCGGCGTCGATCGACCCTGTCCGTTGGCGAGCCGAAAAGTGCGGACTGACCAGCCGGTTAACCGCTCCGAGCGGCCACTTAGCACAGTCGGATTCTGTGCACGGACGGGGTACAGTTACGCGACCGTGACTAGCCCGATCGGGGGGCGTCGTCACCTGCGGCGGATTGGTCTGCCACCTGGGCGGCCGAGGAGGTTGCATGCCGGACCACGCCATGCCGGCGCCCACTGACCGCACGACCGATGACTACCCACTGCTGGACCGCCGGTTCAGCGTTTTTTCGGTCCTCGTGCTGGTCTCGGCAGTGGCGGCGGCGGCAGGTGTCTCCTGGTGGCTCCCCTTCACGGGCGGCCCCGAACTCATCTGGACCGGGCTGCTGCTCGTCCTCGGGTTCCTCGTCGTCGAACAGCTCTCCGTCAACATCGACGTCCGCGGGGGCGTCTCCTGGACGATCTCCTTCACCGAGATCCCCCTGGCCATCGGCCTGTTCGTCGCCCCGTTCCAGGTCGTGCTCGCCGCGCACCTGATCGCGGGGGTCAGCACGTTGCTGGCGCGGCGGGTGCAGGACCGCGTCCTCTACAACACGGGCGCGGAGATCTTCGAGATCGCGGTCGCCTACTCCGTGTTCACGGTCGTCGCGGGCGCGGTGGGCACCGGCGACCCGGACTGGTTCGCGGTGTTCGTCGGCGCGTTGTCGGCGCCGATCACCAGCACCCTGCTCGCGCTGGTCGCGGTGTACGTCCTCGGGCGGCGGATGCGGCTCGGCGCCGCCACCAAACTCGTGTCCCGCACCCTGGTCCTCGGCCTGGTCAACGCGTCCGTCGGCGTGGTCGGGTTCGAGGTCGCCACCGGGGTCGACCACGGCTGGCCGCTCGTCATCGCCCTGCTCGGCGGGCTGTGGGCGCTCTACCTCGCCTACTCCGGACTGCTCCGCGAACAACGCGACCTGGAGGCGTTGTCCGAGGTCAGCCTCATCGTCGCCCGCTCGGGGCGGCGGGCGGCGGCCCGGCCGGCCGCCGGACCGGAGACCGCGACCGCGGTCAGCGCGGAGGACTGGCTCGGCATCGCCCAGCGGATCAAGGACCAGCTCGGCGCCGCCCGCGTGGTGCTGCGCCTGCGGTTCGACCCCGGGCAGCCGATGCACACCGTCGTCGCCGGTGAGGAGCTCGCCGCCGACATGCACGACGTCGAGCCGAACGGTGCCCGCGCCGACGCGCTGCTGCGGCTGCCTGGCTCGCACGTCCGCCACTTCCGCCGCGCCGACGCGTTGCCCGAGGTCCGGACCGCGCTGATGCAGCGCGCCACGCAGGAAGCGCTGGTCGTGCCACTGCGCAGCGCCAGCCACCTGCTCGGGGTGGTCGAGGCGCACGACAAGCTGTCGCGCTGGCGCGGGTTCGGCCAGGCCGACATCCGCATGATCGGCACGACCGCGAGCCACCTCGCGACCGCGCTCGACAACCGGCGGCTCCTCGCCACGCTCCGCCACGACGCCTACCACGACCCGCTGACCGGCCTGTACAACCGGCCCGGCTTCCGCCAGGTCGCCACCGAGCTGCTCACCACCAACCCCGGTTCGGTGATGCTGCGGCTCGACCTGGAGGTGCAGCCCGCGATCAGCGACGCGCTCGGGTACGCGTGGAGCGACCGGATCGTGATCGCGGCCGGGCGGCGGCTGCGCGAGACGCTCGGCCAGGACACCCCGCTCGCGCGGCTCGAAGGTGGCGCGTTCGCGGCGCTGCTCGTCGACTCGGACTTCGAGCAGGCGCAACTCGTCGCGAACCGGCTGGTCACGAGCCTGTCCGCGCCGTACCCGGTCGACCGGCTGTCGATCGAGGCCGGTGTGGTCATCGGCTACTCCTCCGCCACGATGGCGGACGGGGTGCTGTTCTCCGACTCGACGTCGGCACCGTCGGGGGCCAGGGATGCCGCGCCCGCCGGGCTCGACGTCGACGAGCTGCTCAAGCGGGCCGACGTGGCGTTGCGTGCGGCACAGTCCAGCGGTGAGCGCACCAGGGCGTACGTGCCCAGCATGGGTCAGATGTTCCTGCGCCGGTTCCAGCTGGTCACGCAGTTCCGGCAGTCCATGGAGACCGGTCAGGTCAAGATCCACTACCAGCCGAAGATCGCACTGCCCAGCCGCGAGGTGCTGGGCGTCGAGGCACTGGTCCGCTGGCGGCACCCGGACTTCGGTGACCTGCACCCCGACGAGTTCGTGCCCGCCGTCGAGGCGGCCGGCCTCGTCGACGCGCTGACCGACTTCGTGCTCGACAAGGCGCTGATCAAGGTCCGCATGTGGATGGACCGCGGCCTGCGGATCGGCGTCGCCGTGAACCTGTCGGTGCGCAGCCTCGCGAACCTGGACTTCCCCGACGGCGTGGCCGCGGCGCTCGCACGGCACCGCGTGCCGCCGGAGCTGCTGACGCTCGAGCTGACCGAGTCCGGCGTGATGGCCGACCCGCAACGGGCGCTGCCCGTCCTGCGGGCACTGCACAACCTGGGCGTCGTGCTGGCCGTGGACGACTTCGGCACCGGCTACAGCTCGCTCGCGTACCTGCGGCAGCTGCCGGTGGACGAGGTGAAGATCGACAAGAGCTTCGTGTTCGGCATGGGCAGTGATCTCGGTGACCTCGCCGTGGTGCGGTCCATCGTCGAGCTGGGGCACTCGCTCGGGCTCACCGTGGTCGCCGAGGGCGTCGAGGAGGACGTGGCACGGGACCAGCTGGCCGCCATGGGCTGTGACGTCGCGCAGGGCTACCTGATCTCGCGGCCGCTGTCCGAGGAGCGGCTCGAGGCGTGGCTGCAGGCGCGAACCGCGCAGGCCAGAGGCTTGCGGGACGAGATGGTGCTGACGTTGCTGTCGTAGGGGATACCCGATTTCGTTCTCCCCGCGGCGTTGTGTAGTCTTCTCTCGGCTCCACAAGAACGGCTAGCACGTTCTGGATCCGCCCCAATAGCTCAGTCGGTAGAGCGTCTCCATGGTAAGGAGAAGGTCTACGGTTCGATTCCGTATTGGGGCTCGGTGAACTGGCCGCGGTGTTCGATTCCGGGCACCGCGGTACAGGCATGTCAAGGCGGTGTAGCTCAGTCGGTAGAGCAAGCGGCTCATAATCGCTGTGTCGCCGGTTCAAGTCCGGCCACCGCTACGCGATTGGGCGAGGTGTGCCTGCGGAGTACGCAGGCCCGCATCGCTTCGCATAATCCTGGGGGCCCAGCCCCCAGACCCCGGCCGGGGCGAGCCCCGGACCCCAGGTGGGCGGGTGCGTTTCGCATGTGCGGTTCGGCATGTGCGGTTCGTGGTTTGCTTCCGGGGACACGAGTTTGGAGAAGAGGAACCTCAGGTGGCTGGTGGCAGCGACGTTCGCCCGAAGATCACGCTGGCGTGCGAGGAGTGCAAGCACCGCAACTACATCACCAAGAAGAACCGGCGCAACGACCCGGATCGCTTGGAGATGAAGAAGTTCTGCCCGAACTGCGGCACGCACCGCCTGCACAAGGAAACTCGCTGAGGGTGCCGCTGGATCCGTCGTTCGCCGGGCACACGTACCCGACGTCCGAGGTCTACGAGGTCGGCCGGGCCAAGATCCGGGAGTTCGCCGAGTCGATCGGTGACGACCACCCGATGTACCGCGACCCCGCCGCCGCACAGGCGGCGGGGCATCCGGACGTGATCGCACCGCCGACGTTCCCCATCATTCTCTTCAGCCACTACTCGATGGCGGACATCATCAACGACCCCGAGCTCGGGGTCGACTACGGCCGCCTCGTGCACGGTGACATGGGATTCCAGTACGCGCGGCCCGTGCGCGCCGGCGACCGGCTCACGGTGACCACGCGCATCGCGACGATCGACGTCCGCATGGGCAACAGCTTCCTCAACCTGGACGCGCTGATCGACACCGAGGACGGCGAACGCGTCGTCACCGCGACCGCGCAACTGGTGATCCGCGCGGAGGACGCATGACCGCGGCCGGCGACGAACTGCCCCCGCTCGACGTGCGGGTGCGCCGCGCGGACCTGGTCCGCTACGCGGGTGCGTCGCTCGACTTCAACCCGATCCACTGGAACGACGAGGTCGCCGAGTCGGTCGGGCTGCCGGGCGTCATCGCCCACGGCATGCTGACCATGGCGCTCGCGGGCCGCCTCGTCACCAACTGGACCGGCGACCCGTCCGCGGTCCTCGAGTACAGCGCCCGCTTCATCCGGCCGGTCGTCGTGCCCAACGACGAGGACGGTGCGCAGGTCGAGCTGACCGGCAAGGTGAAGGAAGTCCGCGAGGACGGCACCGCCCGGGTCGACATCACCGCCAAGTTCGACGGCAAGGCCGTGCTCGGAAAGGCCGTCGCGATCGTCCGCTTGCCCGCCTAGGCGCTGTTCTCAGAACGCGGGCGCGAGGTCCTCCGCGGCCCGCACCGTGTGCCACACGACCTCCTGCGGCACCTCGTCCGCCCTGGTCGACGACGCGATCACCCACGACGTCTCCGCGGTCTCGCGGCGGACCACCGCGCCCACGCACGACACCCCGTCGCGGAACTGCCCGGACTCCAGCACCGGACCGGCGCCCAGCGCTCCCAGCTCGTGGTCCAGCGCGTCGCGGTCGATCACGGTCCGCGACGTGAACCGCCGCAAACCCTGGTCGTCGAGGTACTCGGCGCGTCGCGCCCTGGGCAGTTCGCCGAGCAGCACCTTGCCGATCACCGTCGCGTGCGCCGCTACCCCCAGTCCCACCTCGAGGTCCTCCAGGTAGGGCGACTCGGGTCCCTCGACGAGATCGGTGATCAGGATCCGCCCCGCCACGAACTGCCCCAGGTAAACGGTGCGGCGGGTCATCGCCGACAGGTGCCGCAGCACCTCGTGCACCTCAGGTGGCTGGTCGAACGACGACAGCAGGTCCCGGAACCGCCGCGCCACCGAAGCGCCCAGCATGTAGCCGCCGTCCGGTGTGCGGACCAGGTAGCCCTCGTAGGTCAGGGTGCGGACCAGGTGGTAGGTGGTGGACAGGTTGAGGTGGCACCGGCGGGCGATGGCCTTGACGGTGAGGGGCGGGCAGTTCGCGCCGACCTCCTCGAGGATCCGGAAGGCCCTGGACACCGAACGTACGAGATCCGATGGTTCGGGCGCCTTGTCGGGCATTGCGTCACCGTCCCGTAGAGCCGCTTTCACCATCTGAAATATTACGGCTTCCTCGCGGCACCGACCGCTGTCAGCCTCGATGCGTGGCCGACGTCCCGCAGCGGTTCATCGACACGCTCGCCGGCGTGTCCGACCCCGTGCTGCCGCGAGATGGCATCTCCGTCGAGGTGGGGTGTGTGGCTCCCAGTTTTCCGCAGGACCCGTGCGGGTATTGCTATCCCGCCGAGCCGTCCGGGTAGCGGCTCCCCCTGATCGCCGGCCTTGACCCTGCCGGAGTGGAACTGAATGGCGTCTTCCGGGCTCTCGGATGTCCGGAAGACGCCATTCAGGCGCTACTTGGCCTCGGAAAGCAGAGCACCCATCCGGGTGACGCCGGTAGCGAGGTCCTCATCCCCGAGCGCGTAGGACAACCGGAAGTAGCCGGGCGTCCCGAACGCCTCCCCGGGCACCACGGCCACCTCGGCGTGCTCGAGCACCAGCGCCGCCAGGTCCACACTGGACTCGGCGCGGACCCCGCGGATCTCCTTGCCCAGCAACCCCTTCACCGAGGGGTACACGTAGAACGCCCCCTGCGGAGTGGGCACCTCGACGCCGGGGATCTCCGACAGCATCTTCACGATCGTCTGCCGCCTGCGGTCGAAGGCCGACCGCATGGCGTGCGCGGCGTCCAGGGACCCGGACACGGCGGCGAGCGCGGCACGCTGGGAAACGTTCGCCACGTTCGACGACAGGTGCGACTGCAGGTTGCCCGCCGCCTTCGTGACGTCGGCGGGGCTGATCATCCAGCCAACGCGCCACCCGGTCATCGCGTAGGTCTTGGCCACACCGTTGACGACGATGCACGTGTCGGCGATCTCGGGCACGACGACCGGAAGGGACGGCGCGGTGACGGCGTCGTACGTGAGGTGCTCGTAGATCTCGTCGGTGATCACCCAGATGCCGTGCTCGACCGCCCAGCGGCCGATCGCCTCGACCTGCTCGCGCGGGTACACCGCACCGGTCGGGTTGGAGGGGGAGCAGAACAGCAGCGCCTTGGTGCGGGGCGTACGGGCGGCCTCCAGCTGCTCGACCGTGACCAGGTAACCCGTGGTCTCGTCGGCGACGACCGGCACGGTGACGCCACCAGCCAGGCCGATGGCCTCGGGGTAGGTGGTCCAGTACGGCGCGGGCAGCAGCACCTCGTCGCCGGGGTCGATGATCGTGGCGAAGGCCTGGTACACGGCCTGCTTGCCACCGTTGGTGACCAGCACCTGGTTCGCGGCGACCGCGTAGCCGGAGTCGCGCTGGGTCTTCGCCGCGATGGCCTCGCGCAGCTCGGGCAGGCCCGCGGCGGGCGTGTAGCGGTGGTTCCTGGGGTCCTCGGCCGCGGCGACGGCGGCTGCCACGATCTCCGGGGGCGTCGGGAAGTCCGGCTCGCCCGCACCGAAGCCGATGACCGGCCGCCCGGCGGCCTTCAGCGCCTTGGCCTTCGCGTCCACCGCCAGCGTGGCGGACTCGGCGATGCCGCCGATACGGGCGGAGATCCGGCGCGGGGTCACGGTGGTCTCGCTCATGTGGGCATCGTCGCAGATCGGCCGAACGGATCAGCGACCCGGTCCGCCGGTGTCGCCGGGTCTGAACCAAACACTTCTCAGGCCGGGGAGGCGGGTTGGGGGCTGGCTGGGGGGCGTGCTTGCGGGCCGACATCGCGGTTGCCGTACACTCTTGAACTTGGAAGTTGACGACTCGCTCCGCGCGGCGACACGGGGCTGGTCGAATGCGTCCGAATTCGTGGTGCCGAGTGATCGGCGACGCGAAGGGGTGTAGCTCAATTGGCAGAGCAGCGGTCTCCAAAACCGCAGGTTGCAGGTTCAAGTCCTGTCACCCCTGCGTCAGGCGCAAGGCCGGGGAGGACCTCCCCGGTTCCGTGAACACCGAGCGGAGGAACTGGCGTGGTTGACGACCGGGACAAGGAGCCGAGCAAGGGACAGGAGCGCCCTTCTCGTCCGGTCACCGCCGCGGCGCGGCGTGAGCGCCGTGCTTCCGCTCGCCCTGCCGCGGGCAAGGAGTCCTCGGCGGAGGACACCAAGGCCGCGCGTGCGAAGAGCACCGAGGACAAGGCGAAGCCGAAGGCCAAGGCGAAGTCCGACAGCGACGCGAAGCCGGCTGCCAAGACCGCCCCGAAGAAGGGCGAGCACAAGGGCAGGCCGACGCCGACGCAGGACAAGAGCAAGGATTCGCGTCCCGGGCTGTTCGCCAGGCTCTTCCGCTTCCTGCGGGAAGTGGTCGCGGAGCTGCGCAAGGTCATCTGGCCGACGCGCAAGCAGATGATTACGTACACGGCTGTCGTGTTGGTTTTCGTGGCCTTCATGGTGGCGCTGATCGCGGGTCTCGACCTCGCGCTCGCCCAGGGCGTGACCGCACTGTTCGGCTGAGCTGCGCCTTCGCGGGCGCACCGGCACAGTAGGCGGGGTACGCGATCTATGAAAGGAAGCGGGACCGAACAGTGAGCTCCGACAACGGTGCGGCTGGCAGCGAGGAGCTGACCGGTCTGGCCGAGGACGGCGACGTGCGCACGGAGGACATCTCGGCCGCCGAGGCGGCGCTGGCCGTCGACTCCGACGCGGCGACGACCGAGGCCACGGACACCGAAGACGCCGAGGGCAGCGACGACGCTGAAGACGCCGACGACACCGACAACGACACCGACGACACCGATGACGCGGACGCGCCGGTCGAGACGGTGGCGGACGACGACGCCGCGGCCGCCGGTGAGGTCGAGGACCCGGTCGCCGAGATGCGTGACGCGCTGCGGCGCGCGCCGGGCGAGTGGTACGTCGTGCACTCCTACGCCGGCTACGAGAACAAGGTCAAGACCAACCTCGAGACCCGGATCCAGACCCTCGACATGGAGGACTACATCTTCCAGGTCGAGGTGCCGACCGAAGAGGTCACCGAGATCAAGAACGGGCAGCGCAAGCAGGTCCAGCGCAAGGTGCTGCCCGGCTACATCCTCGTGCGGATGGACCTGAACGACCCGTCGTGGTCCGCGGTGCGCAACACCCCGGGCGTCACGGGCTTCGTCGGCGCGACGTCCAAGCCCTCGCCGCTGACCATCGACGAGGTTCTCAAGTTCCTCCTTCCGCAGGTGGAGGAGGCCAAGCCGGCAACCGCGGGCAAGGGCGCGACGGCCACACCGGCCAAGGGCCCCATCGTGGAGGTCGACTTCGAGGTCGGCGAGTCGGTCACCGTCATGGACGGGCCGTTCGCCACGCTCCCCGCGACCATCAGCGAGGTCAACGCGGACGGGCAGAAGCTCAAGGTCCTCGTGTCGATCTTCGGTCGGGAGACTCCGGTCGAGCTGTCGTTCAGCCAGGTCTCCAAGATCTGACCGAACGGAGCTTGCGGAGAGAGCCATGTCACCGTGGCTGCCGGAAGACATCCAAGCAAGGAAGAAAATGCCACCCAAGAAGAAGAAGCTGTCCGCGATCATCAAGCTGCAGATCACGGCAGGCCAGGCCAACCCGGCGCCGCCCGTCGGCCCCGCGCTGGGCCAGCACGGCGTCAACATCATGGATTTCTGCAAGCAGTACAACGCCGCGACGGAGTCGCAGCGCGGCACCGTGGTGCCTGTGGAGATCTCGGTCTACGAGGACCGCTCGTTCGACTTCAAGCTCAAGACCCCGCCGGCGGCGAAGCTGCTGCTCAAGGCCGCGGGCGTCGACAAGGGCTCAGGCGAGCCGCACCGGAACAAGGTCGCCAAGGTGACCTGGGACCAGGTGCGTGAGATCGCCGAGACGAAGAAGGCGGACCTCAACGCCAACGACATCGACCAGGCCGCCAAGATCATCGCGGGCACCGCCCGCTCGATGGGCATCACGGTCGAATAGCGACATCGACCAGGCCGCGCAGGCGGGCACCGCCCGCTCGATGGGCGTCACGGTCGAATAAGTCATCTCGAACGCGTGGGAGAGCCAGGCGCTGGCTCGTTACCACTGACTGGTTAGGAACAGATATGGCAAAGCGCAGCAAGGCCTACCGCGAGGCCGCCGAGAAGATCGACCGAGAGCGGCTGTACTCGCCGCTCGAGGCCGCGCAGCTCGCGAAGGAGACCTCGAAGGTCAAGCTGGACGCGACCGTCGAGGTCGCCATCCGGCTCGGGGTCGACCCCCGCAAGGCGGACCAGATGGTGCGCGGCACGGTGAACCTGCCGCACGGCACCGGCAAGACGGCACGCGTGATCGTGTTCGCGACCGGCGACAAGGCCAACGAGGCCGTCGCCGCGGGCGCGGACGAGGTGGGCGCCGAAGACCTGATCGAGCGTATCCAGGGTGGCTGGCTCGACTTCGACGCCGCGATCGCGACCCCCGACCAGATGGCCAAGGTCGGTCGCATCGCCCGCATCCTCGGCCCGCGTGGCCTCATGCCGAACCCGAAGACCGGCACCGTGACCCCGGACGTGACGAAGGCCGTCGCCGACATCAAGGGCGGCAAGATCAACTTCCGCGTCGACAAGCAGGCCAACCTGCACCTGGTGATCGGCAAGGCCTCCTTCGACCAGGACAAGCTGGTGGAGAACTACGCCGCCGCCCTCGACGAGGTGCTGCGCGCGAAGCCGTCCGCCGCGAAGGGCCGCTACCTGAAGAAGGTCACCTTCTCGACCACCATGGGCCCGGGCATCCCGGTGGACCCGGCTCGGACGCGCAACCTGCTGCAGGACGAGCCGGTCGCCTGAGCGATCGCTGAACGGCCGAGGGCCGCACTCCTGCGCGGGGTGCGGCCCTCGTCGTGTTCGTGCCCTTGTGTCAGCCGATCTCGGCGCCGACCGCTTCGAGCGCTGTCGTGACCGGCTGGAAGAACGTCTCACCCCCTGCCGTGCAGTTGCCGCTGCCACCCGAGGTGAGACCGATCGCGGCGCCCTCCTCGGTGAACAGCGGGCCGCCGCTGTCGCCCGGCTCGGCGCACACCGTGGTCTGGATCAACCCGGTGACCGTGCCCTCCGGGTAGTTCACGGTGGCGTCCAGCCCGACGACCTCGCCGTCGAACAGCCCGGTCGTGCTGCCCATGCGGAAGACCTGCAGCCCGACCTGCGCCTCCTCGACGCCGGTGATCTCGAACAGCTGGTCGCCGAGGTCGACGACGCTCTGCGCGTCCTCGGCGGGATCGTCGTAGGTGAGCAGGGCGAAGTCGCCCTCACCGGGGAAAACGGCCTCCTGGACGGTGGCGACGGGGGCGCCGTCCGCGCTGTCCGACCACTGCTCGGCGGCCACACCGCAGTGGCCGGCGGTGAGGAAGCCCGGGGCGCCGTCCTGGGTGACGACGTTGAAGCCGAGCGAGCACCGCGAGCCCTCGGAGAAGATCGCGTCACCGCCCTCGGCGAACAGCCGGAACTCGCCGTCGCTGCGCCGGAGTCTCGCCTGGTCGCCGACCGCGGCCACGGCGCCCTCGAGCTCGTTCCAGGTGTCCCCGGTGACGGTGGCGTCGGCGGTGACGATCATCCGGTCGGTGCGCGGGTCGACCGCCCACGCGGTGCCGGGGATGCGCTCCTGCCGCAGGCTCGTCAACGCGTCCATCGCGGACACGGAGTCCTGCGCGCTCTGCTCGGCGTTGGCCTGCGGCAACAACACCGCGACAAGACCACCGAGCGCGACGACCCCAGCGGCGGCGAACAGGCCCCTACGGGTGGCTGTCCGATGTCGTGCTGGCAATTCGCGACCTCCTCGGTAACGGAATCGGGCGAACTGGATCCGTTCCGTACACGAGGAGACCTCAGCGGCGGTTCACCGACCTCAACTGGTCGGACCTGTGGAGCCGGTCGGACACGCCGGTTCGTCCTGGTGGCCCGACACGATCCACTGGGCCTCGCCGCCGGGGCCTTCGGAGTTAGGGATCTGGCTCAGTGTCAGGAGTCCGAGCCGGGGGCCGCCCACGACCTCGATCGCGCAAGAACTGACGGTGGCGGACTTGCCGTCGATGGTCACGGCGGACGCGGGGATCCAGGGTTCCCCGTACTCGGCCTTCATGCTCTGGGCGTCCACGGACTCGTGAATCGTGGTGACGATCTCGGTGCAGGAACCGCCGTACTGCGACATGTTCCGCGTGAACTCCGCGCGCGCGTCGTCAGTGAAGCGGCTGCAAGCGCTCTTGGTGTCGCCTTGGGCGATGTCCTCGTAGACCTTCCACACCGCGAGCCTCGGCTCCGTCTCGAAGATCAGGTTCGTCTCCGCCTTGCCGCCGCCGGTCTGGGAGGCCGGGAGCTGGTCGCGGTCCTCGCCGAGGAAGTAGTCGATCGCGAACCAGACGCCCAGCGTCAGGATGGCCAGGACCACCAGGCCCGTCACGATCTTGCTGACCGCGCTCTTCAGGAGTCGTTTGCCCAGACCCTCCTTCGGGGGAGGCGGGCCCCACGGCTG
The DNA here is from genome assembly GCF_014203735.1 of Actinophytocola algeriensis. Taxonomy (GTDB): domain Bacteria; phylum Actinomycetota; class Actinomycetes; order Mycobacteriales; family Pseudonocardiaceae; genus Actinophytocola; species Actinophytocola algeriensis. The sequence goes on from NZ_JACHJQ010000009.1 coordinate 262,261, forward strand.
CAGCAGGCCGGGCGGCGGGTTGCCGGGTGGGAAACCCTTCTCCGCCTGTTCGCGCATCAGTTCCTGGAACCGTTGGAACTCCTGGAACTGGCGCACCTGGTCCGGTGTGATGTCGGTCGGCTCGCGCACCGCGGGTGGGGGCGCGACGGGGTCGTGCTCACGCGGGTGCTCGTTGTCGGCCACGAGGTCCATCATGCCGTGGTCGACCCCTGTGTGCCCTACACCCTACAAACCTTGTATCCTCTAGAACGGTTCTACCGAAGACCGCTGGTTTCTGCCGTCAGGCAGACGAAGGCCCCACGAGTACGTGGGCGGCCCGCGCAGGAGGAACGTGGTTGTCCTGAGCGTGCTCAGGTTATGCGCCCCGTGCCGTCTGCGCCGGGGCGTTCGTCGTCTCCCAGGGCTGACAGTGGCTACAGCCAATGAGAGGAGGCGACCATGGCGAAGGCAGGCAAGGTCGAGGCCGTCGCTGAGATCGCGGACCGGTTCCGCAACAGCTCGGCTGCCGTTGTCACCGAGTACACCGGTCTGACCGTGTCCCAGCTGACCACCCTGCGTCGCGCTCTCGGCACGGGCACGACCTACCGGGTTGCCAAGAACACCCTGGTCCAGCGTGCCGCGGAGGCCGCCGACGTCAAGGGCCTGGACGCCCTGTTCGTCGGGCCCACCGCGATCGCGTTCGTCGAGGGTGAGCCGGTGGACGCCGCGAAGGCTCTTCGCGAGTTCGCCAAGGAGAACAAGGGCCTGGTCATCAAGGGCGGCTACATGGACGGCCGCCCGCTCACGGTCGACGAGGTCGACAAGATCGCCGACCTCGACTCCCGCGAGGTGCTGCTCGCCAAGCTGGCGGGTGCCATGAAGGGCAACCTTTCGAAGGCCGCCGGGCTGTTCAACGCCCCGGCCTCGCAGGTCGCCCGTCTGGCCGCGGCACTGCAGGAGAAGAAGGCGTCCGCCGAGCAAGCGGCTCCCGCCGAGAGCTGAACAACCACTAGAAAGGAAATGCCGTCATGGCGAAGCTCAGCACTGACGAGCTGCTCGACGCGTTCAAGGAGATGACGCTGCTCGAGCTGTCGGAGTTCGTGAAGCAGTTCGAGGAGACCTTCGAGGTCACCGCTGCTGCCCCGGTCGCCGTCGCGGCCGCAGGCCCGGCCGCCGCCGCGGCCGAGGCGCCCGAGGAGCAGGACGAGTTCGACGTCGTCCTCGAGGGCGCCGGCGACAAGAAGATCCAGGTCATCAAGGTCGTGCGTGAGGTCGTCTCGGGCCTCGGCCTGAAGGAGGCCAAGGAGCTGGTCGAGTCCGCTCCGAAGCCGATCCTGGAGAAGGTCACCAAGGAGGCCGCCGAGGCCGCCAAGGAGAAGCTCGAGGGCGCGGGCGCTTCCGTCTCGCTCAAGTGAGCTAGTCCTCAAGCCACCGAAAGCCGGTGCCCGATTCGTCGGGTACCGGCTTTCGTGCGTCCAGACTGGACAACCCCGCCTTCACACACGGTGAGTGACTGGGTAACTTGCCTCCTCATGGCCTAACCGGCCAGTAACCCACATGGGACACGCTCGTTCTACACATAGTCGGGGATGCGAGAAGCCGCGAGCGCAGCTTGCGGAGCTCGCCATCAGCTTGAGCGGGAGGTTCGATGGGCGCCGAGGTGGTCGTCGAGGGCCTGACGAAGTCCTTCGGTCGCCAGACCATCTGGCGGGACGTGACACTGACGCTTCCTCCTGGCGAGGTCAGCGTCATGCTCGGCCCGTCAGGTACGGGCAAGTCGGTGTTCCTCAAGTCGATGATCGGGTTGCTCAAGCCCGACCGCGGCCGCTGCGAGATCAACGGCGTGGACATCGTCACCTGTTCGGAGCACAAGCTCTACGAGATCCGGAAGCTGTTCGGCGTCCTGTTCCAGGACGGCGCGCTGTTCGGCTCCATGAACCTGTACGACAACGTCGCCTTCCCGCTGCGCGAGCACACGAAGAAGTCCGAGTCGGAGATCCGCAAGGTCGTCTTCGAGAAGCTGGACATGACCGGCCTCAACGGCGCGGAGAAGAAGCTGCCGGGTGAGATCTCCGGCGGTATGCGCAAGCGCGCGGGCCTGGCCCGCGCGCTGGTGCTGGACCCGGAGATCATCCTCGTCGACGAGCCGGACTCCGGCCTCGACCCGGTCCGCACCTCCTACATCTCGCAGCTGCTGATCGACCTCAACACGCAGATCGACGCCACGATCCTGATCGTCTCCCACAACATCAACCTCGCGCGGACCGTGCCGGACAACATCGGCATGCTGTTCCGCCGCGAGCTGATCATGTTCGGGCCCCGCGAGGTGCTGCTGACCAGCGAGGAACCGGTCGTGAAGCAGTTCCTCAACGGTTCGCGCATCGGCCCGATCGGCATGTCCGAGGAGAAGGACGAGGCCACCATGGCCGCCGAGCAGGCCCAGGTCGACGCCGGTCACCACGACGGCGGCACCGACGACGTGCGTGGTGTCGTGCCGCAGATCCAGCCGACCCCGGGGCTCGGGGAACGCGCCGGCGTGCGCCGCCGCCTCGATCGGGTCATGTCGATCCTCCACACGCTGCCGCCCGCCGCGCAGCAGGGCATCCGCGACTCGCTCACCGAGGAGGACCGGGCCAGGTACGGCGCCGGTGCTGGTGCCACCACCGCGCTCCGGCCGAGCCCGCACCCGCGCAACGGCGACGGCGGCTGGCAGCCGGCGTCGGGTGACCTGAACGTCGCCGAGCTGCCCACCTCGAACTACCGCGAGCCGCGGGGTGGTCAATGACCACCCGTCCCGCACCGGCGAGCTTTCCCGGGGCAGGCGCGCTTCGCGAGACGGGCCGTCTCTTCGCCCTCGCACTGGACGTGATCGTCCAGACCTTCCGGCGGCCCTTCCAGGTCCGCGAGTTCGTCCAGCAGTGCTGGTTCATCGCGTCCGTCACGATCCTGCCGACGGCACTGGTCGCGATCCCGTTCGGCGCGGTCGTCGCGCTGCAGCTGGGGTCGCTGATCGTCCAGCTCGGCGCGCAGTCGTTCACCGGCGCGGCCGCGGTGCTCGCGATCATCCAGCAAGCGGCGCCGCTGGTCACCGCGCTGATGGTGGCCGGTGCGGGCGGCTCGGCGATCTGCGCGGACCTCGGCGCCCGCACCATCCGCGAGGAGATCGACGCGATGGAGGTGCTGGGCGTCAACCCGATCCAACGCCTGGTCGTGCCGCGCGTGCTCGCCGCGATGGTGATCGCCGTCCTGTTGAACGGCCTGGTCAGCGTCGTCGGTGTGCTCGGTTCGTACTTCTTCAACGTGGTCCTGCAGGGCGGCACGCCGGGTGCGTACCTGGCGAGCTTCTCCGCGCTCGCGCAGCTGCCGGACCTGTGGATCTCGGAGATCAAGGCGCTGATCTTCGGCTTCATCGCCGGGGTGGTCGCCGCCTACCGGGGCCTCAACCCGAAGGGTGGTCCGAAGGGCGTCGGCGATGCGGTCAACCAGTCCGTGGTGATCACGTTCCTGCTGCTGTTCTTCGTGAACTTCGTGCTCACCGCCGTGTACCTGTCCGTCGTACCGCAGAAGGGCAGCTGACATGGCGATCGGAGACACCGCGCGGCGGGTGGCGAACGCCCCGCTGAACTTCCTCGACACGCTGGGCGACCAGCTGTCGTTCTACCTGCGCGCACTCGCGTGGATCCCGCGCACGCTGCGCCGGTACATGCGCGAGACGATGCGCATCCTCGCCGAGGTCAGCTTCGGGTCGGGTGCGCTCGCGGTCATCGGCGGCACCATCGGCGTGATGGTCGGCATGACCGTCTTCACCGGCACGGTGGTCGGCCTGCAGGGCTACGCGGCCCTCGACCAGCTCGGCACCTCCGCGCTGGCGGGCTTCGCGTCGGCCTACATCAACACCCGCGAGGTCGCGCCGCTGGTCGCGGGCCTCGCGTTGTCGGCGACGGTCGGCGCGGGCTTCACCGCACAGCTCGGCGCGATGCGGATCTCGGAGGAGATCGACGCGCTCGAGGTCATGGGGGTGCCGTCGCTGCCGTTCCTGGTGACGACCCGGATCATCGCGGGCTTCATCGCGGTGATCCCGCTGTACATCATCGGGTTGCTGTCGAGCTACCTCGCGTCCCGCACGATCGTCGTCTACTTCTACGGCCAGTCGGCGGGCACGTACGACCACTACTTCAACCTGTTCCTACCGCCGCAGGACGTGTTCTGGTCCTTCGGCAAGGTGCTGATCTTCAGTGTGGTGATCATCCTGACGCACTGCTACTACGGCTACCGCGCCTCCGGCGGCCCGGCGGGAGTCGGCATCGCGGTGGGCCGCTCCGTGCGGACGACGATCGTGACGGCGGCGTTGCTGAACTTCTTCATCGGCTTCGCCATCTGGGGCACGACGACGACGGTGAGGATCGCGGGATGAGCGCAGCTTCCGTAGCGAAAGGACAGTCGTGAGCCGCGGCGCGTGGGGCACGGTACGGCGGCGGCTGCTCGGCCTCGGCTTCATCGTGCTCGTCGCGGCGCTGGTGAGCCTGTCGATCGCCATGTACAACAAGGCGTTCACGCCGGTGGTGAAGGTCTCGCTCTCCACGGACAAGATCGGCAACCAGCTGCAGGTCCTCGGTGACGTGAAGGCCAGAGGGCTGATCGTCGGCGAGATCCGCGCCATCACGCCGACGGCGGAGGGCGCGGTGCTGGAGCTGGCGCTGGACCCGGAGAAGGCGGACCTGCTGCCGCGCAACGTATCCGCGCGGTTCATCCCGAAGACGCTGTTCGGCGACCGGTACGTGGCGCTGCAGATCCCCGAGGACCCGGACTCGCGTTCGCTCGGCGAGGGCGACCGGATCGAGCAGGACCGGTCGGCGCCCGCCGTGGAGCTGTCGCAGGCACTGGACCACCTGCTGCCGGTGCTGCAGGCGGTCCAGCCGCAGAAGCTGTCGACCACGCTGACCGCGATCTCCACCGCGCTCGACGGCCGAGGCGAGCAGCTGGGGCAGACGCTGGTGGAGCTGGGGCAGCTGGTCGAGGAGATCAACCCGCACGTGCCGCAGCTGACCCACGACCTGCGTGCGCTCGTCGAGGTCAGCGACACCTACACCGAGGCCATCCCGGACTTCGTGTCCGCGCTCGACGACCTGACCGTCACCTCGCGCACGGTGTACGAGCAGCGCGCCAACCTGGACGCCCTGTTCGCCGACCTGACGATGTCCAGCCGCGACCTGGAGTCCTTCCTGCGAGCCAACTCCGACAACCTGATCCGCCTGGCCGACAGCTCCCGCGACACGCTGGAGCTGCTGGCGAAGTACTCGCCGTCCTACCCGTGCTTCCTGAAGCAGATGGCCGCACTGGTCGACGCCGCCAAGCCGGTGTTCGGCGGGGGCACCGACGCGCCCGGTCTGCACGCGACCATCGAGGTCGTCGTGAACAAGGGCAAGTACGAGCCCGGCAAGGACACCCCGGAGTTCAACGAGCACCGCGGCCCGCGCTGCTACGACCCGAAGCAGATGGGCAGCCCGTTCCCGGACCAGCCGCCGGACGGCCCGCTGCAGGACGGCACCTCGCACGGCCCGCAGAACCGGACGCAGCAGGACGGCCTGCTGCCACCCGCGAACGGTGAGGAGTACCTGACCGAGCCGAACGCGCTGACCAGTGCCGACTCGATCGCGAACACCCCGGCCGAGCAGGAGTTCCTCGCCCAGCTGATCGCGCCGGGCATGGGTGTCGAGCCGGGGCAGGTGCCGGGCTGGTCGACGCTGCTGCTCGGCCCGATGTTCCGCGGTGCGGAGGTGACGGTGCGGTGAACGGAGCTTGCGGAGTGAACCATCGGGCACCGTGGCCGCTCGGAGCCTGCGAGGAGCGGCCATGACAAAAGGGAGTGCGCTGGGCATCGCGGGCCCGCTGGTCAAGCTCGTCATCTTCACCGTCGTCACGGTCATGGCGACCGCGCTGCTCGCGATCAGCATCGCCAACGTGAACCTGTCCGACACGCAGGACTACAAGGCCAGGTTCTCGGACGCCACCCTGTTGCTGCCCGGCGACGACGTGCGCATCGCCGGGGTGCGGGTCGGCCAGGTCGAGGAGGTCGGCATCGTCGACCGCAAGCAGGCGGAGGTCACCTTCTCCGTCAGCGCTGGCAAGAAGCTGCCGAAGAACGTCATCGCGCAGATCAAGTTCCGCAACCTGGTCGGCCAGCGGTACGTGTCGCTGTCGCAGGGCAGCGGCGGCAACCCGAACGCCGTGCTCGAACCCGGTGACACGATCCCGCTCGAACAGACCAGGCCCGCACTGGACCTGACCGAGCTGTTCAACGGGTTCAAGCCGCTGTTCCGCGCGCTGTCGCCGGACGACGTCAACAAGCTGTCCTACGAGATCGTCCAGGTCCTGCAGGGGGAGGGCGGCACGGTCGAGTCGCTGCTCGCCCACACCGCGTCGCTGACGTCCGCGATCGCAGGCAAGGACAAGGTGATCGGCGAGGTCATCAACAACCTCAACAACGCGCTGACCACGATCAACGAGCGCGGCCAGAAGCTGTCCACGCTGATCGTCCAGGTGCAGCAGCTCGTGTCCGGGCTCGCCGCCGACCGCGAACCGATCGGTGACGCGATCGAGGCGCTCGGCGGGCTGACCGACACCACGGCCGGGCTGCTCGAACAGGCCCGCCAGCCGCTCAAGGAGGACATCGCGGCGCTGGGTGGGCTGGTGAACAACCTCAACGACAGCGAGGCGGTCGTCGAGCACTTCATCCAGTTCCTGCCGGAGAAGACCGCGAAGCTGACCAGGACCGTGAGCTACGGCTCGTGGTTCAACTTCTACGTCTGCTCGATGTCGGGCTCGATCGGCATCCCGGGGATCATCACCCAGCCGATCGAGGTGCCGCTCACGCCGGCGACCCCGGAGAGGTGTGTCCGATGAGGTCGTTCCGCTCCCGCAACCCGATCCCGATCGGCATCGCCGGGATCGTGGTGATCGCGCTCGGGTTCACGGTCGCGATGTTCTCCGACGACCTGCCGATCGTCGGCGGCGGCACCAGCTACTCGGCCGAGTTCAGCGAGGCCGCGGGCCTGTCGCCCGACGACGAGGTCCGCATCGCGGGCGTCAAGGTCGGCAAGGTGAGCGACGTCGAGCTGTCCGGCGCGGTCGTCGTGGTCACGTTCAAGGTCAAGGACGCGTGGGTCGGCGACCGGTCGCTCGCCGCGATCAAGATCAAGAACGTGCTGGGCCAGAAGTACCTGGCGCTCGAGCCGGAGGGCCGGGACGTGCTCGACCCGGCCATGCCGATCCCGAGGGACCGGACGATGGCGCCCTACGACGTGCTCGAGGCGTTCCGCGGCCTGGCCGACACGACGAACGCGATCGACACGACCCAGCTCGCGCAGAGCTTCGAGGTCATCGCGGAGACGTTCAGCGACACCCCGGACGACGTGCGGGGCGCGCTCACCGGTCTGCAGCAGCTGTCGACCACGATCTCCAGCCGCGACCAGCAGCTCGCCACGCTGCTGTCCAACACGCACAAGATCAGCGACACGCTCGCCGAGCGGGACGCCGAGGTCGTGAAGCTCCTCCAGGACGGCAACCTGCTGCTGGAGGAGATCGGCAAGCGCCGGGACGCGATCTCGACGCTGCTCGAGGGCACACAGGCCCTGTCCAAGGAGCTGAAGGGCCTGGTCGACGACAACAACGAGCAGCTGGGGCCGGTCCTGGAGAGCCTCGACCAGCTGACCGGCATGCTGGCCCGCAACCAGGACGCGCTCGGCAAGGGCATCAAGAACATGGCCCCGTTCGTGCGGTTGTTCAACAACGCGGTCGGCAACGGGCGCTGGTTCGACAACTACCTGTGCGGCCTGCTGCCACCGCAGCTGGGACCGATCAACGAAGAAGGCTGCCTCGGGAGGACCTCGTGAGCGGAGCTTGCGGAGCGGTGATGACACCGAGGCGTCCCGGAGCCTGCGAGGGGGCGCCATGACATTCGCCTCCCGGTTCAGCAGGGATCTCGCCCGCGGGGTGTCCATCGCGGTCGTGCTCGCACTGGTCGTCGCCCTGTTCCTCTGGTGGCTGCTGGTGGAGGGCAACCAGAAGCGGTACTCGGCCGTGTTCACCGGCGTCGTCGGCCTGTACGAAGCCAACGACGTGCGGATCCTCGGCGTGAAGGTCGGCCACGTCGACAAGGTCACCCCGAACGGCGACACCGTCCGCGTCGACATGCTGGTCGACCGCACGGTGCGGATCCCCGCCACCGCCAAGGCCGTGATCGTCTCGCCGTCGCTGGTCAGCGACCGGTACGTGCAGTTCACGCCGGTGTTCACCGGCGGTCAGGCCATGGCCGAGGGCACGGTCATCGGCAAGGAGCGCACCGCCACCCCGCTCGAGGTCGACGACCTGTACGCGAGCCTCAACCGCGTCAGCGTCACCCTCGGCCCCAACGGGGTGAACAAGGACGGCGCGCTCGCCGACCTGCTGAACACGCTCGCGGCGAACGCCGACGGCAACGGGGCGGCGCTCAACCAGACGATCACGCAGCTGTCGCAGATGGCGCGCACGCTGTCCGGCAGCGACGAGGACCTGTTCGCGACCGTCGACAACCTGCAGAAGTTCACCTCCGCCCTCGCCGCGAACGACGCGGCCGTGAACGAGTTCAGCGCGCAGGCCGCCGACGTCACGGCGTTCCTCGCCGACGAACGCGAGGACCTCGGCGCCGCGGTGCGGCAGCTGGGCATCGCGCTCGGCGCCGTGCAGCAGTTCATCAACGACAACCGCGCACACCTCAAGGGCAACGTCGACAAGCTCGCGTCGATCACCCAGGTGCTCGTCGACCAGCGGGCCGCGCTGTCGGAGGTGCTGGACGTCGCACCGCTCGCGCTGTCCAACATCATCAACTCGTACAACGGTTCGTCCGGCACGCTCGACGCCCGCGCCGACCTCAACGACCTGGCGCAGCCGCCGATCGTGACCCTGTGCAACCTGGTCCGGCAGGGCACGCCGAACGACCTGCCCCAGGTGCTCGCGGACACGTGTGACCAGCTGAAACCGCTGGTCGAGGGCCTCGTGCCGCTGCCGTCGGCCGCCGAGGTGCTGACCGCGCTGCAGAACGGCACGGCGCCGCCGCTGCCCATCCCCGGCAGCATCGAGGGGGGCAACTGATGAGTGAGCGGAGCTTGCGGAGCGAACCATCCGGCACAGCGCCGTCCCGGAGCCTGCGAGGGGGCGGCGGGAGGATGAAACGAACCGTCGCGGCCGCCGCGTCCGTGCTCATGCTGTCCGGTTGCAGCTCCTTCACCGGCATCTACGACATCCCGCTGCCGGGCGGCGCCGACCTCGGTGACCACCCGTACACGGTGAAGGCCGAGTTCCGGGACGTGCTGGACCTCGTGCCGCAGTCCGGCGTGAAGGTCAACGAAGTGCCGGTGGGCCGGGTGGAGAACATCCAGCTCGCGCCCGACGGGTGGAGCGCCGAGGTCACCATGCGCGTGAACGGCGACGTCGAGCTGCCGGCCAACGCACTGGCCATGCTGCGCCAGTCCAGCCTCCTCGGCGAGAAGTACGTCGAGCTGTCCTCGCCGCCGTCCGGCAAGGCACAGGGGACACTGGCCGATGGCGCACGCATCCCGATCGAGCGGACCAACCGCAACACCGACATCGAGGAGGTGCTCGGCGCGCTGTCCATGCTGCTCAACGGCGGCGGCGTCGAGCAGCTGCAGAACATCGCGCAGGAGCTGAACAACGCGCTCGAGGGCCGCGAACCGGACCTGCGCGCCACGCTGGCCAGTGTGGACACGCTGGTGTCCACACTGGATGAGAGCAAGGACGACATCACCCAGGCCATCGACGGCGTCAACAAGCTGTCCGCCACGCTGTCCGCGGAGAAGGACCAGCTGGCCGGCGCCATCGACTCGCTCGGCCCCGGCCTGGAGGTGCTGAACCAGCAGCGCAGCCAGCTGGTGACGATGCTGCAGAGCCTGCAGTCGCTGTCGGACGTGGCCGTCGACACCGTGAACGCGAGCCAGGAGGACATCGTCGCCGACCTGAAGGCGCTCACCCCCGCGCTGCAGAAGCTGGGGGAGGCGGGCACCGACCTGCCGAAGTCGCTGGAGCTGCTGTTCACCATCCCGTTCAGCGACGAGGCCGTGCACGGCGTGAAGGGCGACTACTTCAACCTGTACGCCAAGATCGACCTGAACCTGCAGACCATCCTCGACAACCTGTCCCGCAGCAGGCGCAACCCGCTGCAGGACATCCCGATCGTGGGTGGTCTCATCGAGGGGCAGGAAGGCGGGGCGGACAGCCCGCTGCTGCCGATCCCCGGCACGGAACAGCCGTCCGGCGGCGGCGACGGTCTCGGTGGCCTGCTCGGTGGGCTGCTCGGGGGAGGTGGCCGGTAGTGAGCGGAGCTTGCGGAGCGAACCATCGACACTCACGACGGCACCGAGCCTGCGAGGGGGCGTCGTAATGCTCACCAGGAGAGTTCGGCTCCAGCTGATCGCGTTCTTCGTGATCGCGATCGTCGCGATCGTGTACGCGGCGTTCCGGTTCACCGACCTCGGCCGCGTGTTCGGCGCCGATGGCTACACGGTGAAGATGAACCTCGAGGAGTCCGGCGGCATCTTCACCAACGCCGAGGTCACCTACCGCGGCTACAACGTGGGCCGGGTGGGGGAGATCCACCTGACCGAGGAGGGCCTCCAGGTCGACCTGAACATCGACCCGGACGCGCCGGAGATCCCGTCGGACCTGGACGCGGTCGTCGCGAACCGGTCCGCGGTCGGTGAGCAGTACGTCGACCTGCGCCCACGCGCGAACGACGGCCCGTACCTGTCGGGCGCGTCGGTGATCGCGGCCGACCGCACGGTCACCCCGGTCTCGACCGACACGGTCATCCGCGACCTCGACAGCCTGGCGAGCTCGGTCCCGACCGAGTCGCTGCGCACGGTCGTCGACGAGCTGGACCGCGCGTTCGCGGGCACCGGGGACGACCTGCAGATCCTGCTCGACTCGACGCGGGACTTCACGGCGATGGCCCAGCAGCACCTGCCGCAGACCATCGCGCTGATCCAGGACGGCGGCACGGTCCTCGACACGCAGAACGTGCAGGCGGGCAACATCACGTCGTTCGCGAACGACCTGAACCTGCTGGCCGAGCAGCTGAAGACGTCCGACCCCGACCTGCGCAGGCTGATCGCCGAGGGCCCGAAGGTGGCCGCACAGGTCTCGAACCTGCTCGCCGAGTCCGGTCCCGGCCTGGGCGTGACGGTCGCGAACCTGCTCACCACGTCGGACATCCTGCGGGCCCGCAAGGACGGCGCGGAGTACTTGCTGGTCGCGTACCCGCTGCTCAGCGCGGCCGGGCAGGGCCTGCTCGCCGACGACCCCGGCCAGGCGCACCTCGGTCTGGCGCTCAACCTGTTCAACCCGCCCCCGTGCACGCAGGGCTACGAGCAGACGCAGCGGCGCAACGGCAACGAGGTCACCCCGTCGCCGGAGACACCGCCGCAGACCTACTGCGCGGAGCCACCGGGCAGCCCCGTCAACGTGCGCGGTTCGGCGAACGCGCCCTACGGTGGTAAGCCCGTGGCACAGGACCAGCCCGCGATGCCGCCGGTCAGCGGCGCGGCGCAGGGACCCGTGAGCCCGCTGGACGGCCTGCCCGGGACGGTGAGCCTGCCGGGTGGCACCCAGCCGGGCCTCGCCGCACTGCTCGGTCTGCCGAGCTGATATGTCTGGAGTGTCCGTGAAGTCAGCGGTGGAACCCGAGGTGGAACCCGTGACGGAGACCGAGGCGGAGGAGTCCGCCGAGCGCGAGAGCAGGCTCCCGCAGGTACTGCTCACGGCGGCCGTGGCGCTGGTGGTCGCCGCCGCGGCGGTCGCCGGGTGGTTCGGCGTCGCGTGGTTCAACGCGGCGAACGACGACTCGCTCGAGTACTCGCGGGTCCGGGACGAGGTGAACCGCGTCGGCCAGGCCGCGGTGGTCACGATGAACACCCTGGACTACCGCAAGGTGGACGCGGGCCTGAAGGACTGGGAGACCGCCACCACGGGCCCGTTGCACGACGAGGTGGTCAAGGGCAAGGCGACCAGCCGCGACGCGATCGTGGCCGCCGAGTCGGTCACCAAGGCGACGGTCCTGTCGTCCGCGGTCTCGGAGCTGGACGACCGCGCGGGCCAGGCCTCGGTGCTGGTGGCGTTGAAGGTGAACGTCACGGTCAAGGGCGAGGAGCCGAAGGACAAGTTCATGCGGCTCGCGGCCAAACTCCAGCGCACCGACGACGGCTGGAAGCTGTACGAGATCGGTCAGGTCCCGTACCTGCAGCCGGGTCAGTAAGGGGAGAACGACGTGCCACCGCACCGCCGCCGCCCGAACCCGAGCGCGGGACAGACACCTCCGGTCCGCCGCCGCAAGGTCGCCGGGCTGGGCAACCGCCCCGGCCACCCCGAGAGCGCGGCCGAGCAGACCACCGAACAGCCCAAGATCCCCGCCGAGCCGGAGACCACCGAGCCGGAGCGGGAGAACGAGAGCGTCTCCGGCGTGCTGGACGGCGTACTGGGCCAGCCCCCGGCCCGCCGCACCGAGACCGACGCCGCCGAGGCAGACGCCGCCGAGACCGACGGTGTGGACGCCGAGGACGAGACCGACATCGAGGCCCTTCGCGCCGCGGCGGCCGCGGCCGAGCCACCGCCGGTCACCAAAGACGGCGAGGACGGCGAGGACGGCGAGGACGGCGAAGCCGAGGCCAGGCCCACCCGCACACCCCGCACCGTCCCGGCCGCGGGCAGCCGTCCGGCAGGCAAGCGCCGCTCGACCGGCAAGGCCCGCCCCGACAACCTGGCCAGCGCCGAGAGCGACGCGGGCACCGAGCGCAGGTCCCGGTTCGCACGCCTGGACGACCGCCCGGCCCGCACCAAGGACCAGCGCCAGATCTCCGTCGCGGTCGTCCTGGCCGTGGTGGCCGTCGTGCTGGGTGCGCTGGCGGTGTTCTTCCGCGGCCAGACCGACGACCTGACCAGCGGCGACCCCAACACGGCCCTCACCGACTCCGCCGCGACGAGCCAGGTCAAGGGCCAGCTCACGAACGCCATCAAGCAGACGTTCAGCTACAACTACACCGACCTGGACTCGACCGAGAAGGCCGTCAAGGAGAACCTGGTCGGCAAGGCCCTGTGCGAGTACAACCTGCTGTTCGGCGAGGTCAAGGAGTACGCCCCCCAGCAGAAGATCGTCCTGGACACCACGGTCCGCGAACTGGCCCTGGTCCGCATCGACGGCGAACGAGCGGAGGCCCTGGTCTACATCGACCAGCTGTCCACCCGCGTGGACGTGAACAAGACCGTCGCGGTGGGCGGCCAGTTCTCGGTGCACGCAGCCAAGCAGGGCGACCACTGGAAGATCACCGAGTTCGACATGTTCGGCCAGCCCCTCTTCAACGGCAAACCAGCCCCGAAGTGCTGAGGCGCGGGCACGGCACCGGACAGGTCCCGAACGCGCCGGAAGGGCCGAGCGCGGCCTGGGCAAACCCAAGATCAAGGTGACGTTGCGCACACTTCCAGAATGCTCGCCACGCCCGATCGGGAGATCGTCATCCCTCCCGGCCCCGACCCGGCGCCGACCCCGGCTCACCAGCGCTCACCTGCTGATCCATCCTTCGGACAGCGCCGGCATCCGACCTGAACAAGCCGTGAGAACATGGCGCGGCATCTTGACTCAGGGCCACGTCGGGGTCACGCTATTCCCCAAGCACGCCTTCAGCGGGAGGATGGTTGAGCGCGGGTGTAGACAGTCGCCGACTCTTTGGCTAGACTGCCCCTTTGCGCTGCCCAATTTCGCATGCCCTAAGCTGTTGGGCACGACCGCACCCCTGAACGGCCCCGTATGCAGTTGCTGACGAGGCTGCTCAACCGCACATAGTCCTGGAAGGACGCATCTTGGCAGTCTCCCGCGCGACCCAAGCCACTGCTGCGACCAACTCCACCATGTCGAACTCTGGCATCCCAGGCGCGCCGTTGCGGGTCTCGTTCGCGAAGATCCGCGAGCCGCTGGGCACGCCGAACCTGCTCGACCTGCAGATCCAATCGTTTCAGTGGTTCACCGGTGACGAGGCGTGGTTCCAGCGCCGCGTCGACGCCGGTGACGAGACCCCCGTCGGTGGTCTCGAAGAGGTTCTCAACGAGATTTCCCCGATCGAGGACTTCTCCGGCTCGATGTCCCTCTCCTTCTCCGACCCGCGCTTCGACGAGGTCAAGGCCTCGACCGAGGAGTGCAAGGACAAGGACATGACCTACGCGGCCCCACTCTTCGTGACGGCCGAGTTCACCAACCACGGCACCGGCGAGATCAAGAGCCAGACCGTGTTCATGGGTGACTTCCCGGTCATGACGGACAAGGGCACGTTCATCATCAACGGCACCGAGCGCGTCGTGGTGTCGCAGCTCGTCCGTTCGCCCGGCGTGTACTTCGACACGTCCGTCGACAAGACCACCGACAAGGACGTCTTCGTCGCCAAGGTGATCCCGAGCCGCGGCGCGTGGCTCGAGTTCGACGTCGACAAGCGCGACACGGTGGGTGTCCGCATCGACCGCAAGCGCCGCCAGCCCGTCACCGTGCTGCTGAAGGCGCTCGGCTGGACGACCGAGCAGATCCGCGAGCGTTTCTCGTTCTCCGAGACGCTGCTCGCGACGCTCGAGAAGGACCACACGGCCGGCACCGACGAGGCGCTGCTCGACATCTACCGCAAGCTGCGCCCCGGCGAGCCGCCGACCAAGGAGTCCGCGCAGACGCTGCTGGAGAACCTGTTCTTCAAGGACAAGCGGTACGACCTGGCCAAGGTGGGCCGGTACAAGGTCAACAAGAAGCTGGGCGTCGCGCTGCCGACCGACGCCGGTGTGCTGACCGAGGACGACATCGTCACCACGATCGAGTACCTCGTCCGCCTGCACGCCGGTGAGACCACGATGGCCGGCCAGGACGGCACCGACGTGCCGGTCGAGGTCGACGACATCGACCACTTCGGCAACCGTCGCCTGCGCACCGTGGGTGAGCTGATCCAGAACCAGATCCGGGTCGGCCTGTCCCGCATGGAGCGCGTCGTCCGCGAGCGCATGACCACGCAGGACGTCGAGGCGATCACGCCGCAGACCCTGATCAACATCCGGCCCGTCGTGGCGGCGATCAAGGAGTTCTTCGGCACCTCGCAGCTGTCGCAGTTCATGGACCAGACCAACCCGGTCGCGGGCCTGACCCACAAGCGCCGCCTCTCGGCGCTGGGTCCGGGTGGTCTGTCGCGTGAGCGCGCGGGCATGGAGGTCCGGGACGTCCACCACAGCCACTACGGCCGCATGTGCCCGATCGAGACGCCGGAAGGCCCGAACATCGGCCTGATCGGCTCGCTCTCCTCCTACGCGCGGGTCAACCCGTTCGGCTTCATCGAGACGCCGTACCGCAAGGTCGTCGAGGGTCAGGTCACCGACCAGATCGACTACCTGACCGCGGACGAGGAGGACCGGCACGTCATCGCGCAGGCGAACGCGCCGCTCGACGACGCGTACCACTTCGCGGAGGACCGCGTCCTGGTCCGCAAGAAGGGCGGCGAGGTCGAGCTGATCGAGCCGTTCGACGTGGACTACATGGACGTCTCGCCGCGTCAGATGGTCTCCGTCGCGACCGCGATGATCCCGTTCCTCGAGCACGACGCCGCGAACCGCGCCCTGATGGGCGCGAACATGCAGCGCCAGGCCGTGCCGCTGCTGCGCAGCTCGTCGCCGCTGGTCGGCACGGGCACGGAGCTCAAGGCCGCCGTCGACGCCGGTGACGTCATCGTCGCCGAGAAGGACGGCGTGGTCGAGGAGCTGTCGGCCGACTTCATCACGGTCATGGCCGACGACGGCAGCCGCCGCACGTACCAGCTGCACAAGTTCCGCCGGTCCAACCAGGGCACCTGCGTGAACCAGCGGCCGATCGTGTCCGAGGGCGACCGCGTGCTCGCGGGCCAGGTCGTCGCCGACGGGCCGTGCACCGAGAACGGTGAGATGGCGCTCGGCAAGAACCTGCTCGTGGCGATCATGCCGTGGGAGGGCCACAACTACGAGGACGCCATCGTCATCTCGCAGCGGCTCATCCAGGACGACGTGCTCACCTCGATCCACATCGAGGAGCACGAGATCGACGCCCGCGACACCAAGCTCGGTGCCGAGGAGATCACCAGGGACATCCCGAACGTCTCCGAGGAGGTCCTCGCGGACCTCGACGAGCGCGGCATCATCCGCATCGGTGCCGAGGTCGGCGACGGCGACATCCTGGTCGGCAAGGTCACCCCGAAGGGCGAGACCGAGCTGACCCCGGAGGAGCGGCTGCTCCGCGCGATCTTCGGTGAGAAGGCGCGCGAGGTCCGCGACACCTCGCTGAAGGTGCCCCACGGCGAGACCGGCAAGGTCATCGGCATCCGGGTGTTCTCCCGCGAGGACGAGGACGAGCTGCCCCCGGGCGTCAACGAGCTGGTCCGGGTGTACGTCGCCCAGAAGCGCAAGATCCAGGACGGTGACAAGCTCGCGGGCCGCCACGGCAACAAGGGCGTCATCGGCAAGGTGCTCCCCGTCGAGGACATGCCGTTCATGTCGGACGGCACCCCGGTGGACGTCGTGCTGAACACGCACGGTGTGCCTCGTCGTATGAACATCGGCCAGGTGCTCGAACTACACCTCGGGTGGCTCGCCTCCCAGGGGTGGAAGGTCGAGGGCAGCCCGGACTGGGCCAAGAACCTGCCCGAGGAGCTGGCCGACGTGGCGCCTGGCACGAACACCGCGACGCCGGTGTTCGACGGTGCCAAGGAGGACGAGATCACCGGGCTGCTCGGCTCGACGCTCCCGAACCGGGACGGCGAGCGCATGGTGGCGCAGGACGGCAAGGCGACGCTCCTGGACGGGCGTTCCGGCGAGCCGTTCCCGTACCCGGTCGCGGTCGGCTACATGTACATCCTGAAGCTGCACCACCTGGTGGACGACAAGATCCACGCCCGCTCGACCGGCCCGTACTCGATGATCACGCAGCAGCCGCTGGGTGGTAAGGCGCAGTTCGGTGGCCAGCGCTTCGGTGAGATGGAGTGCTGGGCCATGCAGGCCTACGGCGCGGCGTACACGCTCCAGGAGCTGTTGACGATCAAGTCCGACGACGTGCTCGGTCGCGTCAAGGTCTACGAGGCCATCGTCAAGGGCGAGAACATCCCGGAGCCGGGCATCCCCGAGTCGTTCAAGGTGCTCCTCAAGGAGCTCCAGTCGCTGTGCCTCAACGTCGAGGTGCTGTCTTCCGACGGCGCCGCGATCGAGATGCGCGACGGCGACGACGAGGACCTCGAGCGTGCTGCCGCCAACCTCGGCATCAACCTGTCCCGCAATGAGTCGCCGTCTGTTGACGACGTCGTGAACTAGCTGAGTGAGCGCGGGCGCGGCGAACCAGCCGCGCCCGCCGCCCTCGCTCCCCAAGAACTACAAGGCTTGAACCAACAAAAGGGGAAGACCCGACGTGCTGGACGTCAACTTCTTCGACGAGCTTCGCATCGGCCTCGCCACCGCAGACGACATTCGCCAGTGGTCCTTCGGCGAGGTCAAGAAGCCGGAGACCATCAACTACCGCACGCTCAAGCCAGAGAAGGACGGCTTGTTCTGCGAGAAGATCTTCGGTCCCACCCGGGACTGGGAGTGCTACTGCGGCAAGTACAAGCGCGTGCGCTTCAAGGGCATCATCTGTGAGCGCTGTGGCGTCGAGGTCACCCGCGCCAAGGTGCGCCGTGAGCGCATGGGCCACATCGAGCTGGCCGCACCCGTCACCCACATCTGGTACTTCAAGGGTGTTCCTTCCCGCCTCGGCTACCTGCTCGACCTGGCGCCGAAGGACCTCGAGAAGATCATCTACTTCGCCGCCTACGTGATCACCACGGTGGACACCGAGCAGCGGCACGCCGACCTGTCGACGCTCGAGAGCGAGATGAACGTCGAGCGCAAGCAGGTCGAGAACCGGCGCGACTCCGACATCGAGGCGCGTGCGCAGAAGCTCGAGGCCGACCTGGCCGCTCTCGAGGAAGAGGGCGCCAAGTCCGACGTCCGCCGCAAGGTCAAGGAGGGCGGCGAGCGTGAGATGCGCCAGCTCCGCGACCGGGCCCAGCGCGAGCTGGACCGGCTCGACGAGATCTGGACGACCTTCACCAAGCTCGAGCCCAAGCAGCTGATCGCGGACGAGCTCCTGTACCGCGAGCTGGTGGACCGCTACGGCGACCACTTCACCGGCTCGATGGGTGCCGAGGCCATCCAGAAGCTGGCCGCGGACTTCGACGTCGACGCCGAGGCCGAGAACCTGCGCGACACCATCCGCAACGGCAAGGGGCAGAAGAAGCTCCGCGCGCTGAAGCGGCTGAAGGTCGTCGCGGCGTTCTCGCACACCAGCAACTCGCCGATGGGCATGGTCCTCGACTGCATCCCGGTGATCCCGCCGGACCTGCGGCCGATGGTCCAGCTCGACGGTGGCCGGTTCGCCACGTCCGACCTGAACGACCTGTACCGCCGCGTCATCAACCGCAACAACCGGTTGAAGCGGCTGATCGACCTCGGCGCGCCCGAGATCATCGTCAACAACGAGAAGCGGATGCTGCAGGAGGCCGTCGACGCGCTGTTCGACAACGGCCGCCGCGGCCGCCCGGTCACCGGTCCCGGTAACCGTCCGCTGAAGTCGCTGTCCGACCTGCTGAAGGGCAAGCAGGGCCGGTTCCGCCAGAACCTGCTCGGCAAGCGCGTCGACTACTCGGGCCGTTCGGTCATCGTGGTCGGCCCGCAGCTGAAGCTGCACCAGTGCGGTCTGCCGAAGGCGATGGCGCTCGAGCTGTTCAAGCCGTTCGTCATGAAGCGGCTGGTCGACCTCAACCACGCGCAGAACATCAAGTCCGCCAAGCGGATGGTGGAGCGCGCGCGGCCCGCGGTGTGGGACGTGCTGGAAGAGGTCATCACCGAGCACCCGGTGATGCTGAACCGCGCACCGACGCTGCACCGCCTCGGCATCCAGGCCTTCGAGCCGCAGCTGGTGGAAGGCAAGGCCATCCAGCTGCACCCGCTGGTCTGCGAGGCGTTCAACGCGGACTTCGACGGTGACCAGATGGCCGTGCACCTCCCGCTGTCCGCGGAGGCGCAGGCCGAGGCCCGCATCCTGATGCTGTCCTCGAACAACATCCTGTCGCCCGCGTCGGGCCGCCCGCTGGCCATGCCGCGTCTGGACATGGTGACGGGTCTGTTCCACCTGACCCGTCTCAAGGAGAAGGGCGTTGGCGAGGGCCTGGCGTTCTCGTCGCCGGCCGAGGCCATCATGGCCTTCGACCGCGGCGTGATCGACCTGCAGGCCACGGTCAAGATCCGCATCTCCGACCGCACCCCGGGCCCGGCCGACAAGCCGGAGGGCTGGGAGCCCGGTCAGCCGTGGCTGGCCAACACCACCCTGGGTCGCGTGCTGTTCAACGACTTGCTGCCCGACGACTACCCGTTCATGAACGAGCCGATGCCGAAGAAGCGTCAGGCCGCGATCGTGAACGACCTCGCCGAGCGGTACCCGATGGTCACCGTGGCGCGGACGCTCGACAAGCTCAAGGACGCCGGCTTCCACTGGGCCACCCGGTCCGGGGTCACGATCGCGATCTCCGACGTGGTCGTGCCGCCGACGAAGCAGGCCATCCTCGACGAGTACGAGAAGAAGGCCGACGCGGTCGAGAAGCGGTACCAGCGTGGTCAGCTCTCCGCCACCGAGCGGAACAACGAGCTGGTCAAGGTCTGGGGCAACGCGACCGAGGAGGTCGCGAAGGCCATGGAGGACAACTACCCCGACACCAACCCGATCCCCACGATCGTGAAGTCGGGCGCGGCGGGCAACATGACCCAGATCCGCCAGCTGTCCGGCATGAACGGCCTCGTGACCAACCCGCGTGGTGAGTTCATCCCGCGGCCGATCAAGGCCAACTTCCGTGAGGGCCTGTCGGTGCTGGAGTACTTCATCGCGACGCACGGCGCCCGCAAGGGTCTCGCGGACACCGCGCTGCGTACCGCCGACTCGGGTTACCTGACCCGTCGTCTGGTGGACGTGTCGCAGGACGTCATCGTCCGCGAGGTCGACTGCGGCACCACGCGTGGCATCTTCATGAAGGTCGGCGAGCTGGGTGCGGACGGCAGGATCATCCGCGACCAGCACGTGGAGACCTCGGTCTACGCGCGGTCCATCTCGACGGAGATCACCGACAAGGACGGCAACGTCCTGCTCAACCGCGGTGACGACCTCGGCGACCCGGCGATCGAGAAGCTGGTGAACGCGGGTGTCACCGAGGCGAAGGTCCGCTCGGTCCTGACCTGTGAGTCCGCGGTGGGTGTCTGTGCCACCTGCTACGGCCGCTCCATGGCGACGGGCCAGCTGGTCGACGTCGGCGAGGCGGTCGGCATCGTGGCGGCGCAGTCCATCGGTGAGCCGGGTACCCAGCTCACGATGCGTACGTTCCACCAGGGTGGTGTGGCCGGTGAGGACATCACGACCGGTCTGCCGCGTGTCCAGGAGCTGTTCGAGGCCCGCCAGCCCAAGGGCAAGGCCCCGATCGCGGACGTGGACGGCCGCGTGCGCATCGAGGACGGCGACCGGTTCTGGAAGATCACGCTGATCCCGGACGACGGCAGCGAGGAGATCATCTTCGACAAGCTGTCGAAGCGGCAGCGCCTCGCGGCCACGCCGGACGGCCCGCTGGCGGACGGCGACCACGTCAAGGTCGGTCAGCAGCTGCTCGAGGGCACGCCGGACCCGCACGAGGTCCTGCGCGTCATGGGGCCGCGTGAGGCTCAGCTGCACCTGGTGGACGAGGTCCAGAAGGTGTACCGGGCCCAGGGTGTGTCCATCCACGACAAGCACATCGAGGTCATCGTCCGGCAGATGCTGCGCCGGGTCACGATCCTCGACAGTGGTTCCGCCGAGTTCCTGCCGGGTGCGCTCATCGAGCGGGCCCAGTTCGAGACGGAGAACCGCAGGGTCGTGGCCAGTGGCGGCGAGCCGGCCTCCGGCCGCCCGGTGCTGATGGGTATCACGAAGGCGTCGCTGGCCACGGACTCGTGGCTGTCGGCGGCCTCCTTCCAGGAGACCACGCGTGTCCTGACCGACGCCGCGATCAACGGCCGGTCGGACAAGCTGGTCGGCCTGAAGGAGAACGTGATCATCGGCAAGCTGATCCCGGCCGGTACGGGTATCAACAAGTACCGCAACATCCAGGTGCAGCCGACCGAGGAGGCACGGGTCGCGGCGTACGCGATCCCGAGCTACGACGACGGCTACTACACCCCGGACGTGTTCGGTACCGGCACCGGTGCCGCGGTTCCGCTGGACGACTACGACTTCGGTCGCGACTACCGCTGAACCTGACACACGAAGGAGCCCCCGGCCACCAGGCCGGGGGCTCCTTTCGTTTGCCGGAACGCCTTGGCAGCAAAGGGACACGGCGGCTGCCCTCGGCGCCGGGTCGCTCGCAAGCTGGTGGCATGACCGGGTTCCACATGGTGCCGGACGTGGTGTCCGCCGCCGTGACGGCGTTGTCGGACCAGGGCAAGCACCGGGACACGGGGTGGCAGGGCTGCAAGTCGGCGATCGCGGGCAACGAGGGCGGCATCGGTCCCGACCCGCTCGGGCAGGCCTTCCGCGCGATCTACGGCCGGCTCTCGCCGGCGCTGCGCGAAGGCGCCGACCGGGTGCCGGGGCTGATCATGGACGTCGCGGGCAGGGATGCGCGCAGCGTCGGCGACTACGTCGGCTCCGACGCGGTGGCAGGCCCCGCCTAGAAGCCCGGCTCGTCGGAGCTGTACGTGACGCGGACCGAGGCGGGTGAGACGGTGCTGCAGGCGTTCACATCCGACGCGGCGCTGCCCTCGGGCTGGTCGACCTGGCAGCGGGCCACGGGCCGGGAGCTCGCCGGGGTGCTGGCAGGCAAGCGGCTCCAGCTGAACCCGGGCAGCGCGGTCACCGCCACCATCCCGGGCGACGACGTGGCCGCGCGCGTACGGGGGTAGCCGGGCCCGCCGATCGTCGTGGGACACATGGCGGGACTTGATCGGCGAAGCGGGGCATTTGTCCGTTGAGCCGTTGACACCGCCGATGTCACACCGTGATCTTCGGGGACGCCACCTACCCCTGCATGAGAGGTGCGTCCCCATGAAAGCCTTCCTGGCCGTCCTCACCGGACTGGCCGCCGCACTGGCCGTGTTCGTGGTTCCCGCGTCCGCCGATCCCGGCCCCGTGACGCCTGCCGACGTCGAGGCCGCCGACGGTTGCTACACGTGGAACCGCACGTTGTCCGAGGGGGCGTCCGGTGAGGACGTCCGCCAGCTGCAGATCCGCGTCGCCGGCTACCCGGGCTACGGCGGGGTGCTCGGCCTCGACGGTGCGTTCGGCCCGGCCACGAAGGCCGCGGTGACCCGCTTCCAGCAGGCTTACGGCCTGGCCGCCGACGGTGTCGCCGGGCCTGCCACGTTCGGCAAGATCTACGAGCTGCAGGACGACGACTGCACGCCGGTCAACTTCACCTACGCCGAGCTGAACCGCTGCAACGGCGACTGGTCGGGCGGCAACGTCTCGGCGGGCCAGGCGAGGGCCAACGCGTTGGTGTCCATGTGGAAGCTGCAGGCCATGCGGCACGCGATGGGCGACCGGCCGATCACCGTGAACGGCGGTTTCCGCAGCGTCGCCTGCAACAACGCCGTCGGCGGCGCCCCGGCGAGCCGCCATCTCTACGGTGACGCGGTCGACCTCGGCGCAGGCTCGCAGGGCTTCTGCGCGCTGGCGCAGCAGGCCCGCAACCACGGTTTCGCGGAGATCCTCGGCCCCGGCTACCCGGGCCACGACGACCACACCCACGTCGCCGCGCGCTCCGGCCAGTTCTGGTCGGCGCCGAGCTGCGGCATGTGACGACGAACCGGCCGGTGACCCCGCCACCCCGCACGGGTGGCGGGGTCACGCTGTGTGAAGGCGCGTGCGGGCCGGGGCTTAGCCCGTCAAGAGTCCGTTCGTTAGGCCGACCGGCCCGGTGAGATACGACCGAAATACGGTTTCGTGTCGTGATTCATTGACCAAACCATGATCCTCAGACAGTCTCCGAAGGTCACCTTTTCACCCTGCCCCGAAAGGTGTTCCTCTCATGATGCGAAAAATTCTGTTCGCACTGCTGGCGACTTTCCTCACCGTGACCGGCGTGGCGACGGCCGCGTCGGCCGACCCCGGCCCGGTCACGGCCCAGGACGTCCAGGCCGCGGACGGCTGTTACACCTGGAACCGCACGCTCTCCGAGGGTGCGTCCGGTGAGGACGTCCGCCAGCTCCAGATCCGCGTCTCGGGCTACCCGGGCTACGGCGCGGTGCTGGCGCTGGACGGTGCGTTCGGCCCGGCCACGCGGTCCGCGGTCGTCCGCTTCCAGCAGGCCTACGGCCTCGCCGCCGACGGCGTCGCGGGCCCGGCGACCTTCAGCAAGATCTACTCGCTGCAGGACGACGACTGCACCCCCATCCACTTCACCTACGCCGAGCTGAACCGCTGCAACAGCGACTGGTCGGGCGGCATGGTCTCGGCGTCCACCGCCAAGGCCAACGCCCGCGTCACCATGTGGAAGCTCGAGGCCCTGCGCCACGCGCTCGGTGACCGCCCGCTCGTCGTCAACAGCGGCTTCCGCAGCGTCGCGTGCAACAACGCGGCGGGTGGCTCCTCGACCAGCCGCCACATGTACGGCGACGCCGCCGACCTCGGCGCCGGCTCCCAGGGCTTCTGCACGATCGCCAAGCAGGCCCGCAACCACGGCTTCACCGAGATCCTCGGCCCCGGCTACCCCGACCACAACGACCACGTCCACGTGGCGCTGCGGTCGAACCGGTTCTGGTCCGCCCCGAACTGCGGGATCTGAAGTACTGCTTGACGAACGATGAAGGAACCGTTGCTGGTGCCGGGCCCGCGTCTCGCCCAAGCTGACGCCATGGAACCCGACACCAAGGACTGGACTTGGGTCCTGGACCGTCCGTGCCCCGAGTGCGGGCTCGACACCAGCACGTTCGACCACGACGACATACCCGCCATGCTCCGCGCGAACGCGGTGGCGTGGCGGGACGTCCTCGCCCGCCACGACGTCGGCACCAGGCCGGACCCGGACACGTGGTCACCGCTCGAGTACGCCGCCCACGTGCGCGACACGTGCCGCGTCTACACCGAACGCCTCCGCCTGATGCTCACACAGGACGGTCCCGCCTACCCGAACTGGGACCAGGACGCGACCGCCGTGGCGGACCGCTACGGCGAGCAGGACCCGGCCACCGTCGCCGACGAGCTGACCGCGGCCGCGAACCTGCTGGCCGACCGCTTCGCCGAGGTGTCCAGCGACCAGTGGCAGCGCACCGGCATCCGCAGCGACGGCGCCCACTTCACCGTGGACACCTTCGCCCGCTACTTCATCCACGACCCGCTCCACCACCTGCACGACGTGCACCGTTAGGCACGCGGCTCCCAGCGGAAGGCGCGGTGGAACACGAAGCCCGCCACCGCGAGCCAGAGCACCGTCGACGCCAGGTCCAGCGGCACCACCGGCACGTCCGCGACGGTGGCGCCCGCCGACCAGCCACGCGCCACCAGGTCCGCGGGGCCCGCGATCGGCATCGCGAGTCCCAGCGCCGCCACCGCCGGATCGTTCGACGACGTGAGGAACGTGCTCGCCACCGCGGCCAGCAGCACCGGCGTGCCGGTCACCTGGGTCGCCTCCACGCTCCTGCTGAGACAGGCGGTCGCGACCCCGGCCGCGGTCGCGACCGCCACGCTCAGCAGCACGCCCGCGACGACCGCCGCCGGATCACCGGGCGCGGGCGCACCGGTCGCGATGCAGAACACCAGGAACGCCACCGTCTGCGCGAGCCCCACCGCCACGACCGGCAGCAGCACCCCGCCGAGGACCGCCGCGTCGGACAGCTCCGTGGTGCGCAGCCGCTTCAGCACCCGCGACTGGCGGCGCGAGGTGAACACCGTGACGCTCACCAGGAACACCGACATCATCATCAGCAGCGCGACGTGCGTCGACAGCAGCCGGCCCCACTCGGCGGTGCTGCCGGGGCGTTCCCCGAACAGCACGAGCGCGGCCAGCCCGACCGGCACCACGACGACCGAGAACGCCGTGATCCGCCTGCGCAGCAGCAACCGGAGCTCCACGAGGGAAAGCTGGAGCATCACGCCGCCCCCATCCTGGCCGAGGCGAGCTCGAGGAAGACCTCTTCCAGCGAGGCCTGCGTCGCGTTGAGACCGTCGAGCCGCAGCCCGTGCCGGTCCGCCCACACCAGCAGCGCGTGCAGGTCGTCCTGCAGCGCCTCCGTCTCGACGGCCAGCGCCCGGCCGTCGAGGTCGACCGTGCCGGAAACCGCGGGCAGCGCGGGAAAACCCGGGGGCAGTGTGGCCGTGATCCGCGCGGGCCGGGACGACAGCACCGCCGACAGCGTCCCCGCGACCCGCACCCGCCCGGCGTGCATGATCGCCACCCGGTCCGCGAGCGCCTCCGCCTCCTCGAGGTAATGGGTGGTCATGAGCACGGTCGTGCCGGTCGCCGCCAGGTCCTCGACGAGCGCCCAGACGCGTTGCCGCGACTCGGGATCCAGGCCCGCGGTCATCTCGTCGAGCACCACCAGCCGAGGGCGGCCCCAGACCGCGAGCGCCACGTCGAGCCGCCGCCGTTCGCCACCTGACAGCCGTTCGGCCTGCACGTCCGCGCGGTGCGCGAGCGCCAGCCGGTCCATCAGCTCGGCGGGGGAGTCCTTCCTGCTGGACAGGCGCTGCCACAGCGACAGGGTCTCCGCCACCGTCAGCTCGCCGATCAGCCCGGACTCCTGCGGCAGCACCCCCATCGACGGGGCCAGTGCCGCCCGCTCCGTGCGCGGGTCGCGCCCCAGCACCCGCACGGTCCCCTCGGCGGGCCGCAGGAAGCCCTCGACGACCTCCAGCGTCGTCGTCTTCCCCGCGCCGTTCGTGCCGAGCAGCGCGAACACCTCGCCCTCGGCGACGGTGAAGCCGACGTCGTCGACCGCGACCACGTCCCCGTAGACGTGCGTCAGGCCGGTCACCTCTATCGCGTTCATGCCGCACACCGTGCCCGGCCAGCGGATCTCCGCAGTAGTGCCCGCGTGCACCGGCTCGCGTGACAGCTGTCCGCGAGCGAGGTGACAGCTGTCATTCCGCTACGGTCGCCCCGTGCCAGAACGCGATGCGCTCGCCTCGCTGCACCGCTACACGCGGCTGACGCTGCTCGCGACGGTGCCGATCATCGGCCTCGCGCCGTTGCTGGTCGCGTTCGGCGACTTCGAGCGGTGGGACCGGTTCGTCCCACTGGTCGTCGCCGTGGCCGTGTTGCTGGTGGTGCACTGGCGGCGGGTGGCCCGGGCCATCGAGGCGCCCACCGAGGTCCTGCCGTGGCGGCCGTCGGCCGTGACGCTGGTGCTGTCGTTCGCGGTGTACGGCTACGCGTACACCTACGGCGACGCCGGCAACACGTGGTGGATGTTCCTGCCGTCGGCGCCGCTGGCCGAGCTGCAGTTCGGCCGGAAGACCTCGGCCGCGCTGCGGCTGTCCGCACCATTCGTCCTGTTCGCCTGCGTCCTGGCGGTGGCGCTGGCCGAGGTCGTGCCGCCGGACACGGAGGGGAGCCCGGTCGCGACCGGGCTCGTCGCCGCCGTCGTGATGCTCGTGCTGCCGTTCGGTGAGCTGGTGGCGCTGCGGCAGTGGCGGATCGCGGTCGAGCTGGACCAGGCGCGCCGCACCGCGGCCGAGCTCGGCGCGACCCGCGAGCGGCTGCGGTTCACCGAGGACCTGCACGACATCCTCGGCCACGCGCTGGAGGTGGTGTCGCTGAAGGCCGAGCTGGCGGCCCGCCTTGGCACGGCCGCCCCCGAGCGCGCGCAGGCGGAGATGGCCGAGGTGCAGCGGCTGGCGCGGGGCGCCCTGCGTGACGTCCGCGCACTGGCCAGGGGACAGCGGCCGCTGCGGCTCGACGCGGAGCTCACCGGTGCGCGCACCCTGCTTACGTCGGCGGGCATCGAGTGCGAGGTGGACGGGGCCGCGACCGGCGGCGAGCACAGCGAACTGCTCGGCCGGGTGCTGCGCGAGGCGGTGACGAACCTGTTGCGTCACGCGGACACCCGCCACTGCCGGATCACCGTGCGCCCGTCCGCGCTGACCGTCGTCAACGACGGCGCGGCCGCCGCGACGGCGGGGGAGGGCACCGGCCTGGCCGCTCTGTCGCGCCGGGTCACCGAGGCTGGCGGCACCTTCCTGGCTGGCCCCGGCGAGACACCGGGCACGTTCGTGGTGGAGGCGGCGCTGTGATCACCCTGGTACTGGCCGACGACGAGCGCCTGACCAGACAGGCGGTCGCCGCGCTCCTGGGCCTGGAACCGGACCTGACGGTCGTCGAGGACGTGGCCGACGGCGTGGCGGCGCTCCGCGCGATCGCGGAACACCGCCCGGACGTGGTCGTGCTCGATGTCGAGATGCCGGGGATGGACGGTCTTGCCGTGCTGGCACGCCTCGCGGAGGAGGGCTCACCGGCCCGCTGCGTGATGGTCACCCGGCACGCCCGCCCCGGCGTACTGCGGCGGGCGCTGTCGCTGGGTGCCAAGGGTTTCCTGGCGAAGACCGCGCCCGCGTCCCTGCTCGCGGAGGTGATCCGCCGGGTACACGCGGGCCTGCGCTACGTCGACCCGGACTTCGCGGCCGAGGCACTGGCCGAGCCGGACTGCCCCCTCACCGAGCGGGAGCTGGCGGTACTGCGGCTGGTCGACGACACCACCACGGCCGCCACCATCGCGGCCGAGCTGCACCTGTCCGCGGGCACGGTCCGCAACTACATCTCCTCGGCCATGGCCAAGCTGTCGGCCCGCAGTCGCTCCGAAGCCGCCCGCACCGCCCGCGACCAGGGCTGGATCTAGGGCCGGCACCACCAGGCCCAGGGGTGCCCGCACGTCCCGCGACCAGGGTTGATACACTGAGCGGTGATCATCGTGCCGGGTCGGCAACGGCTCGCGCGGTGGGCGGGAACAAGCCCCGCTTGACGAGCGTTTGGGCATAGGTCGACCCCGGTTTTGACCCTCTCAGGAGCGCCGGGTATCTTGAGTACTCGCGCCCGACCTATGTCGGGTCGATCCGCGTGCCTGTGCGCGGAGTTCGCGTCAGCGGACACCTCGCAGTAACCGCGGAGTTCCTTCCGAGCCTCGTAGGGATGATTCAATCCTGCCCGGGCGTTATGAGGGAAGGGCGACACGCCCGACCTCGTGATACGGCGGGAGCACCAACCACACAAGCAAGAAGTAGTACACCAGGAGAAAGCCGGTCCATGCCCACGATCCAGCAGCTGGTCCGTAAGGGCCGCCAGGACAAGGTCGCCAAGCAGAAGACTGCGGCCCTCAAGGGGAGCCCGCAGCGGCGTGGCGTGTGCACCCGTGTGTACACCACCACCCCGAAGAAGCCGAACTCCGCGCTGCGCAAGGTCGCGCGCGTCAAGCTGACCAGTGGCATCGAGGTCACCGCTTACATCCCGGGTGAGGGCCACAACCTCCAGGAGCACTCGATGGTGCTCGTGCGAGGCGGCCGAGTGAAGGACCTGCCTGGTGTTCGCTACAAGATCATCCGCGGCTCGCTGGACACGCAGGGCGTGAAGAACCGCAAGCAGGCGCGCAGCCGCTACGGCGCGAAGAAGGAGAAGGCCTGATGCCTCGCAAGGGACCCGCTCCTCGGCGGCCGCTGATCACCGACCCGGTCTACAGCTCCCCGCTGGTCACTCAGCTGATCAACAAGGTGCTGCGGGACGGCAAGCGCTCCGTCGCCGAGAAGATCGTCTACAGCGCGCTCGAGGGCGCGCGCGAGAAGACCGGTACCGATCCGGTGGTCACGCTCAAGCGTGCGCTGGACAACGTGAAGCCGACCATCGAGGTCAAGAGCCGCCGCGTCGGTGGTGCCACCTACCAGGTGCCGATCGAGGTCAAGCCCGGTCGTTCCACGACGCTGGCGCTGCGCTGGCTGGTCACCTTCTCGCGGGCGCGCCGGGAGAAGACCATGCAGGAGCGGCTGATGAACGAGCTGCTCGACGCGAGCAACGGTCTCGGGGCGAGTGTCAAGCGCCGCGAGGACACGCACAAGATGGCGGAGTCGAACAAGGCCTTCGCCCACTACCGCTGGTGACAGCCCGCGGCCAACAGCCGTGCGGGCCGCACCAACGCTGATTGAAGACAGGGGAAGAGACCCGTGGCACAGGACGTGCTCACCGACTTGGCCAAGGTGCGCAACATCGGCATCATGGCCCACATCGACGCGGGCAAGACCACGACGACCGAGCGGATCCTGTTCTACACAGGCATCAGCTACAAGATCGGCGAGGTGCACGACGGCGCCGCCGTCATGGACTGGATGGAGCAGGAGCAGGAGCGCGGCATCACGATCACGTCCGCCGCGACGACCTGTTTCTGGAAGGACCACCAGATCAACCTGATCGACACCCCGGGACACGTCGACTTCACCGTCGAGGTGGAGCGCAACCTCCGGGTGCTCGACGGCGCGGTCGCGGTGTTCGACGGCAAGGAGGGGGTCGAGCCGCAGTCCGAGCAGGTCTGGCGGCAGGCCACCAAGTACGACGTCCCGCGCATCTGCTTCGTCAACAAGATGGACAAGCTGGGCGCGGACTTCTACTTCACCATCCGCACCATCTCCGAGCGGCTCGGCGCGAAGCCCCTGCCCATTCAGCTGCCCATCGGCGCGGAAAGCGACTTCACCGGTGTCGTCGACCTGGTGAACATGCGCGCGCTGACGTGGCGTGGTGAGGTCAAGAAGGGCGAGGACTACACGGTCGAGGACATCCCGGCCGACCTCGTCGAGAAGGCGAACGAGTACCGCGAGCAGCTGATCGAGGCAGTGGCGGAGACCGACGACGAGCTCATGGAGCTCTACCTCGGTGGCGAGGCGCTGACCGTCGACCAGATCAAGCAGGGCATCCGCACGATCGTGCGTGAGGGCACGGCGTACCCGGTGCTGTGTGGTTCCGCGTTCAAGAACAAGGGCGTTCAGCCCATGCTCGACGCGGTGATCGACTACCTGCCCGCGCCGCTGGACCTCCCGCCGGTCGAGGGCACGCTGCAGGACGGCGAGACGCCGGCCTTCCGCAAGCCGAACACCGACGAGCCGTTCTCCGCGCTGGCGTTCAAGATCGCCGTGCACCCGTTCTTCGGCAAGCTCACCTACATCCGGGTCTACTCGGGCAAGGTCGCGAGCGGCGCCCAGGTCATCAACTCGACCAAGGACCGCAAGGAGCGCATCGGGAAGATCTTCCAGATGCACGCCAACAAGGAGAACCCGGTCACGGAGGCCCTCGCCGGTCACATCTACGCGGTGATCGGCCTGAAGGACACCACGACCGGTGAGACCCTGTCGGACCCGGCGAACCCCATCGTCCTCGAGTCGATGACGTTCCCGGAGCCGGTCATCCAGGTGGCGATCGAGCCGAAGACCAAGGCTGACCAGGAGAAGCTGTCCACCGCGATCCAGAAGCTCGCGGAGGAGGACCCGACGTTCCGGGTCCACCAGGACGACGAGACCGGTCAGACGATCATCGCCGGCATGGGCGAGCTCCACCTGGACATCCTGGTGGACCGCATGCGCCGCGAGTTCAAGGTCGAGGCCAACATCGGCAAGCCGCAGGTGGCCTACCGCGAGACGATCCGCAAGACGGTCGACAAGCACGACTACACCCACAAGAAGCAGACGGGTGGGTCGGGCCAGTTCGCGAAGGTCGTCATCAAGATCGAGCCGATGTCGACCGCCGACGGCGCGCTCTACGAGTTCGACAACAAGGTCACCGGTGGCCGGGTGCCGAGGGAGTACATCCCGTCGGTGGACGCCGGTGCGCAGGACGCCATGCAGGACGGCGTGCTCGCGGGCTACCCGCTGGTCGGCGTCAAGCTGACGCTGCTGGACGGCGCCTACCACGAGGTCGACTCCTCGGAGATGGCGTTCAAGGTGGCCGGCCGGATGGCGCTCAAGGAGGCCGCTCGCATCGCGAGCCCGACTCTCCTCGAGCCGATGATGGCGGTCGAGGTGACGACGCCCGAGTCCTACATGGGCGACGTCATCGGTGACCTGAACTCCCGCCGTGGCCAGATCCAGGCCATGGAGGAGCGCAGTGGTGCCCGCATCGTCAAGGCGCTGGTGCCGCTGTCGGAGATGTTCGGCTACGTCGGCGACCTCCGGTCGAAGACCCAGGGCCGGGCGAACTACTCCATGCAGTTCGACTCCTACGCCGAGGTTCCCGCGAACGTCGCGAAGGAGATCATCGCGAAGGCGACGGGTGAGTGAGCACCGTAGCGAGCGTCAGCGAGCGAGGCGCGGCGCGAACCCGAAGCCGAGCAGTGATATCGCCAAGGCAACCGGCGAGTAACTGAATCCGGTGCGGGCTGCGTGGGTAGCGCCCCCTATGGTTCGCACAACTGACCTTAAGAACTGCCGTCGCTGAAAGTCAGACGGCGGAAAGAACAAGTCCAGGAGGACGAGAGAAGTGGCGAAGGCGAAGTTCGAGCGGACCAAGCCGCACGTCAACATCGGGACCATCGGTCACATCGACCATGGGAAGACCACGCTGACCGCGGCCATCTCCAAGGTTCTGCACGACAAGTACCCCGAGCTGAACCCCTTCACGCCGTTCGACGAGATCGACAAGGCGCCGGAGGAGAAGCAGCGCGGTATCACGATCTCGATCGCTCACATCGAGTACGAGACCGAGAAGCGGCACTACGCGCACGTGGACTGCCCCGGTCACGCGGACTACATCAAGAACATGATCACCGGTGCCGCCCAGATGGACGGCGCGATCCTGGTGGTCGCCGCGACCGACGGCCCGATGCCGCAGACGAAGGAGCACGTGCTCCTCGCCCGCCAGGTCGGCGTGCCCTACATCGTTGTCGCCCTGAACAAGGCCGACATGGTGGACGACGAGGAGATCATGGAGCTCGTCGAGCTCGAGGTCCGTGAGCTCCTGACCGAGTACGAGTTCCCGGGTGACGACCTGCCGGTGGTCCGCGTCTCCGCGCTGAAGGCGCTGGAGGGCGACGCCGAGTGGGGCGCCAAGCTCCTCGAGCTGCTCGACGCCGTCGACGAGAGCATCCCCGAGCCGGAGCGCGAGATCGCGAAGCCGTTCCTCATGCCCGTCGAGGATGTCTTCACCATCTCCGGCCGCGGCACCGTGGTCACCGGTCGCGTCGAGCGCGGTGTCCTCAAGCCGATGGAGGAAGTCGAGATCGTCGGCATCCGCGAGAAGGCCCAGAAGACCACCGTCACCGCCATCGAGATGTTCCGCAAGACCCTCGATGACGCGCGCGCGGGGGAGAACGTGGGTCTGCTCCTGCGCGGCATCAAGCGCGAGGACGTCG
Source organism: Actinophytocola algeriensis (assembly GCF_014203735.1). GTDB lineage: Bacteria > Actinomycetota > Actinomycetes > Mycobacteriales > Pseudonocardiaceae > Actinophytocola > Actinophytocola algeriensis. The sequence continues at coordinate 294,688 of NZ_JACHJQ010000009.1, forward strand.
AGCGCGGCCAGGTCGTCGTGAAGCCCGGCACCACGACTCCGCACACGGAGTTCGAGGCGACGGTCGTCATCCTGTCCAAGGACGAGGGTGGCCGTCACACGCCGTTCTTCAACAACTACCGTCCGCAGTTCTACTTCCGCACCACCGACGTGACCGGCGTCGTGACCCTCCCCGAGGGCACCGAGATGGTCATGCCGGGTGACAACACCTCCATGCTCGTGAAGCTGATCCAGCCGATCGCCATGGACGAGGGTCTGCGGTTCGCCATCCGTGAGGGTGGCCGGACGGTCGGCGCGGGTCGCGTCACCAAGATCATCAAGTAGCTAGCCCGGCTGGGGCCCCAGGTCAAGCACCTGGGGCCCCCCGGTTTGGGTGTCGCAAAACGTGTGTGGCATCCTTGACAGGTTGCTCGTTGCGGACGGTCATGCGATCGGTCGTGTTCGAGCGGGCTCGCGGCGCGTGTTCTGCAAGGCACAGTTCCGCCGGGCCACTTATGACCACTCCTCTAGGACAGAAGTCCAAGGGGCCGGTCTGTGCGTAGGGCGCGACACACCCGACCGCGTGGACCGGAGCGGCACGAGTCTTAAGACTGATCGAAGAAACGGACGGCAAGCCACCATGGCGGGACAGAAGATCCGCATCCGGCTCAAGGCCTACGACCACGAGGCGATCGACGCTTCGGCGCGCAAGATCGTTGAGACGGTTACCCGCACGGGTGCTCGGGTCGTCGGTCCGGTGCCGCTGCCCACCGAGAAGAACGTGTACTGCGTCATCCGGTCTCCGCACAAGTACAAGGACTCGCGCGAGCACTTCGAGATGCGTACGCACAAGCGTCTGATCGACATCCTCGACCCGACGCCGAAGACGGTTGACGCTCTGATGCGCATCGACCTCCCGGCCAGCGTCGACGTCAACATTCAGTGAGGCCTGAGCACCAATGTCTGACCGGCAGATGAAAGGAATCCTGGGCACGAAGCTCGGGATGACCCAGGTCTTCGACGAGAACAACCGGATCGTCCCGGTGACCGTCGTCAAGGCCGGCCCGAACGTCATCACCCAGATCCGCACCCAGGACACCGACGGGTACACCGCGGTGCAGCTGGCGTTCGGCGAGATCAAGCCCCGCAAGGTGAACAAGCCCGAGAAGGGCCACTTCGCGAAGGCCGGCGTCACGCCGCGCCGCTACCTCGCCGAGCTGCGCACCACGGACGCCGACAGCTACGAGCTCGGCCAGGAGATCACCGCCGAGGTGTTCGAGGCCGGCACGGTGATCGACGCGACGGGCACCACCAAGGGCAAGGGCACCGCGGGTGTCATGAAGCGTCACGGCTTCAAGGGCCTGTCCGCTTCCCACGGCACGCAGCGCAAGCACCGCTCGCCCGGCTCCATCGGTGGCTGCGCCACCCCGGGCCGCGTGTTCAAGGGCCTGCGCATGGCCGGCCGCATGGGCCACGTGAAGGTCACCACCCAGAACCTCCTCGTCCACCGCGTGGACGCCGAGGACGGGCTGATCCTCCTCAAGGGTGCCGTTCCCGGCCCCAAGGGCGGCGTGGTGTTCCTCAAGACCGCCGCGAAGGGGGAAGTGAAGTGACCTCCATCGATGTGAAGACGCCCGACGGCAAGACCGACGGTTCGGTCGACCTGCCCGGGGAGATCTTCGACGTGCAGGCCAACGTCGCGCTGATGCACCAGGTGGTCGTCGCGCAGCAGGCCGCGGCCCGTCAGGGCACGCACTCCACGAAGACCCGCGGCGAGGTCAGCGGTGGCGGCAAGAAGCCGTACCGCCAGAAGGGCACCGGTCGTGCTCGCCAGGGTTCGACCCGCGCTCCGCAGTTCGCGGGCGGTGGCGTCGTCCACGGCCCCCAGCCGCGTGACTACGCCCAGCGCACCCCCAAGAAGATGAAGGCCGCCGCTCTGCGTGGCGCTCTCTCCGACCGGGCGCGCGCGGGCCAGCTGCACGTCGTCTCCTCGCTGGTCGACGGGGACACCCCGTCCACCAAGTCGGCGCTGAAGGTCCTCGGCTCGGTCTCCGAGTCCAGGAACCTGCTCGTCGTGCTGACCCGCGACGACGAGACCAGCTGGCTGTCGGTGCGCAACGTGCCGACCGTGCACGCGCTCGTCGTCGACCAGCTCAACACCTACGACGTGCTCGTCAACGACGACGTGGTGTTCACCAAGGCCGCGCTCGACGCGTTCCTCGCCGGTCCCGGCAAGGCCGTCAAGGCGTCCGCCCGTTCCAGCGAGGTCGCCGGTGACGCGGCGCCGTACGGCGCGGGCAGCCACGCCCCGCTGGCCGACGACGCGGAGCCCGAGGGCTTCCCGGTGAAGGGCAACGAGAGCAGCAAGCTCTACCACCTTCCTGGTACCTCGTTCTACAACCGCACGGTGGCCGAGGTCTGGTTCGCCAGTGCTGAGGACGCCGAGAAGGCAGGCTTCCAGCTGCCGCCGTCGCAGCGGAAGGAGGAGGACAAGTGATCCCCGACCCCCGCGACGTGCTGCTCGCGCCGGTGATCTCCGAGAAGTCCTACGGGCTACTCGAGGAGAACAAGTACACGTTCGTCGTCGCTCCGCACGCGAACAAGACCGAGATCAAGATCGCGGTCGAGAAGGTGTTCGGCGTGCAGGTCGTGAGCGTGAACACGCTGAACCGGAGCGGCAAGCGCAAGCGCACCCGCACCGGTTACGGCAAGCGCAAGAACACCAAGCGAGCGATCGTGACGCTTTCCGCGGAGAGCAAGCCGATCGAGATCTTCGGCGGACCGGCCTGAGCCGGCGAGTAGAGACATAGGGACTGCGTAGAGATGGGCATTCGCAAGTACAAGCCGACGACGCCGGGGCGTCGTGGGTCCAGCGTCTCCGACTTCGCCGAGATCACCCGATCGGAGCCGGAGAAGTCACTGATCCGTCCGTTGCACGGCCGCGGTGGTCGCAACGCGCACGGCAAGATCACCACCCGGCACAAGGGTGGCGGTCACAAGCGGGCGTACCGGCTGATCGACTTCCGGCGCCACGACAAGGACGGCGTGCCGGCCAAGGTCGCGCACATCGAGTACGACCCGAACCGGACCGCACGCATCGCGCTGCTGCACTACGCCGACGGTGAGAAGCGGTACATCCTCGCCCCGGACAAGATCAAGCAGGGCGACCGGATCGAGAACGGGCCGAGCGCGGACATCAAGCCGGGCAACGCCCTGCCGATGCGCAACATCCCGGTCGGCACCGTGATCCACGCGATCGAGCTGCGGCCGGGCGGTGGCGCCAAGATCGCCCGCTCCGCTGGGGCGCGTGTCCAGCTGGTCGCGAAGGACGGGCCCTACGCACAGCTGCGTATGCCGTCCGGCGAGATCCGCAACGTGGACGTGCGCTGCCGCGCCACGGTCGGCGAGGTCGGCAACTCCGAGCACGCCAACATCAACTGGGGCAAGGCAGGCCGCATGCGGTGGAAGGGCAAGCGCCCGACCGTCCGCGGTGTCGCCATGAACCCGGTGGACCACCCGCACGGTGGTGGTGAGGGCAAGACCTCCGGTGGTCGCCACCCGGTGAACCCGGCAGGTAAGCCCGAGGGCCGGACCCGCCACAAGGGCAAGGAAAGCGACCGGATGATCGTCCGCCGTCGCCGGACCGGCAAGAAGCGCTAAGAGCAGGAGGGAGTGACAGATGCCTAGGAGTTTGAAGAAGGGCCCGTTCGTCGACGACCACCTGCTCAAGAAGGTGGACGCGCTCAACGAGTCCGGCAAGAAGACCGTCATCAAGACCTGGTCACGCCGGTCGACGATCATCCCCGACATGCTGGGCCACACGATCGCGGTGCACGACGGCCGCAAGCACGTGCCGGTCTTCATCTCGGAAGCCATGGTCGGCCACAAGCTGGGCGAGTTCGCACCGACGCGGACCTTCAAGGGTCACGTGAAGGACGACCGCAAGGCGCGCAGGCGCTAAAAGGACGAAGGAGTAAAGCGATGAGTGACGAGACCGCGGCGGTGGAAGAGCTTCCCCGCGCGATCGCTCGGGCTCGCTACGTCCGCGCCACGCCGATGAAGGTGCGCCGGGTGGTCGAGCTGATCAAGGGCCGCAGTGCCGAGGAGGCACTCGCCGTGCTCCGGTTCGCGCCGCAGTCCGCGAGCGACCCGGTGGCGAAGGTGCTCGCGAGCGCCGTGGCCAACGCCGAGAACAACCTGGACCTCGACCCGGACACGCTCTGGGTCAGCCAGGCTTACGTGGACGAGGGCCCGACCCTCAAGCGGTTCCGCCCGCGGGCCCAGGGCCGTGCGTACCGGATCCGCAAGCGGACCAGCCACATCACCGTCGAGGTGGAGTCGCGGCCGAAGGCGGAGCCGAAGAAGGCGGCTGCCAAGAGCCGTAAGTCCAGTGCGAAGAGGAGTGCCAGCTAGTGGGTCAGAAGATCAACCCGCACGGCTTCCGGCTCGGGATCACCACTGACTGGAAGTCCCGCTGGTATGCCGACAAGCAGTACGCGGAGTACGTGGCAGAGGACGTGAAGATCCGTCGTCTGCTGTCCAAGGGCATGGAGCGCGCCGGTATCTCGAAGGTGGAGATCGAGCGCACCCGTGACCGGGTCCGCGTCGACATCCACACCGCCCGTCCCGGCATCGTCATCGGCCGCCGCGGCGCCGAGGCGGACCGGATCCGCGGCGAGCTCGAGAAGCTGTCGGGCAAGCAGGTGCAGCTGAACATCCTCGAGGTCAAGAACCCCGAGGCCGACGCCCAGCTGGTCGCGCAGGTGACCGCTGAGCAGCTGTCCAACCGCGTGTCCTTCCGCCGCGCGATGCGCAAGGCCATCCAGTCGGCCATGCGCAGCCCGCAGGTCAAGGGCATCCGCGTGCAGTGCGGCGGCCGCCTCGGCGGCGCCGAGATGTCCCGCTCCGAGCACTACCGCGAGGGCCGGGTGCCGCTGCACACGCTGCGTGCCGACATCGACTACGGCTTCTTCGAGGCCCGTACGACCTTCGGCCGGATCGGCGTGAAGGTGTGGATCTACAAGGGTGACGTCGTCGGCGGCCGCCGCGAGGTCGAGGCACGCAGCCAGGCCCCGCAGGAGCGCGCGCCGCGCCGGGAGCGGCCCACCAGGGCTCGCCGTTCCGGTTCGTCGGGCACCACCGCGACCAGCACCGAGGCCGGCCGCGCAGCGGCAGAGGCGTCGGTGCCAGCAGCAGAGCAGGCCGAGCCGCAGACCCCGTCTGTCAACGGGACCGGCGACGCCAAGACGACCAACGGGGAGGGCTGAGCAGTGCTCATCCCACGCAAGGTCAGGCACCGCAAGCAGCACCACCCCAAGCGGGCCGGTGCTGCCAAGGGCGGTACCAAGGTCACCTTCGGTGAGTTCGGTATCCAGGCGCTGCAGCCTGCCTACGTGACAAACCGGCAGATCGAGTCCGCTCGTATCGCCATCAACCGGCACATCCGTCGTGGCGGCAAGGTCTGGATCAACATCTTCCCGGACCGCCCGCTGACCAAGAAGCCCGCCGAGACCCGCATGGGTTCCGGTAAGGGTTCGCCGGAGTACTGGATCGCGAACGTCAAGCCCGGCCGGGTCATGTTCGAGCTGAGCTTCCCGAACGAGACGGTCGCGCGCGAGGCGCTCACCAGGGCGATCCACAAGCTCCCGATGAAGTGCCGCATCGTCACGCGTGAAGGTGGTGACTTCTGATGGCCGCTGGTACGCAGGCGTCCGAGCTGCGCGAGCTGAACGACGAGGAGCTGGTCCTCCGCCTCCGCGAGGCGAAGGAGGAGCTGTTCAACCTCCGGTTCCAGATGGCGACCGGACAGATGGACAACAACCGCAGGCTCCGGATGGTCCGGCACGACATCGCCCGGATCTACACCGTGATGCGAGAGCGTGAGCTGGGCCTCTCTGTGTCCCCCGACGAGGTTTCCAGTGATGAGGGTGCCGCATGAGTGAGACGACCGAGACCGCACAGCAGGCGCGCAACCGGCGCAAGGTCCGCGAGGGCCTGGTCGTGTCGGACAAGATGGACAAGACCATCGTGGTCGCGCTGGAGGACCGCAAGAAGCACGCGCTGTACGGCAAGGTGCTGCGGTCCACCACCAAGGTGAAGGCGCACGACGAGGAGAACACCGCAGGCGTCGGTGACCGCGTGCTGCTGATGGAGACCCGCCCGCTGTCGGCGACCAAGCGCTGGCGGCTCGTGGAGATCTTGGAGAAGGCAAAGTGATTCAGCAGGAGTCGCGGCTGCGCGTCGCCGACAACACCGGTGCGAAGGAGATCCTCTGCATCCGGGTGCTCGGTGGCTCGGGCCGGCGCTACGCGGGAATCGGCGACATCATCGTCGCCACCGTCAAGGACGCGATGCCCGGCGCCGGCGTGAAGAAGGGTGACGTCGTCAAGGCGGTCATCGTTCGTACGTCGAAGGAGCGTCGTCGCCCGGATGGCTCGTACATCCGCTTCGACGAGAACGCCGCCGTGCTGATCAAGCAGGACAACGAGCCGCGCGGGACGCGCATCTTCGGTCCGGTCGGTCGCGAGCTGCGCGACAAGAAGTTCATGAAGATCATCTCGCTGGCTCCGGAGGTGCTCTGACATGAAGATCAAAAAGGGTGACACGGTCGTCGTCATCGCCGGCAAGGACAAGGGCGCCAAGGGCAAGGTCATCCAGTCCTACCCCGAGCGCGGCAAGATCCTCGTCGAGGGCGTCAACCGGATCAAGAAGCACACCCGCATCTCGCAGACGCAGCGCGGTGCCCAGTCCGGTGGGATCGTCACCCAGGAGGCGGCGATCGACGTGAGCAACGTGATGATCGTCGGCGACGACGGCAAGCCCACCCGGGTCGGCTACAAGTTCGACGACGAGGGCCGCAAGGTCCGGATCTCGCGCCGCACCGGGAAGGAGATCTGATGACCACGGTGACTTCCGAGGAGAAGACCATTCCCCGGCTCAAGACCCGGTACCGCGAGGAGATCGTGCCCGGGCTGCGCGAGGACTTCACCTTTGACAACGCGATGCAGGTGCCTCGCGTGGTCAAGGTCGTCGTCAACATGGGTGTCGGCGACGCCGCCCGTGACGGCAAGCTGATCGAGGGCGCACTGCGCGACCTCTCGCTGATCACCGGCCAGAAGCCGCAGGTGCGGCGGGCCACCAAGTCCATCGCGCAGTTCAAGCTGCGTGAGGGCATGCCGATCGGCGCGAAGGTCACCCTGCGCGGTGACCGCATGTGGGAGTTCCTGGACCGGCTGCTGACGATCGCGCTGCCGCGTATCCGCGACTTCCGGGGCCTGTCGCCGAAGCAGTTCGACGGCAACGGCAACTACACGTTCGGTCTCAACGAGCAGTCGATGTTCCACGAGATCAACCCGGACTCGATCGACCGGCCGCGCGGTATGGACATCACCGTCGTCACCACCGCGACCAACAACGAGGAAGGGCGGGCGCTGCTGCGGCGCCTGGGCTTCCCGTTCAAGGAGAACTGAGCCCATGGCGAAGAAGGCCCTGGTTCACAAGGCGGCGCAGAAGCCGAAGTTCAAGGTGCGGGGCTACACCCGCTGCCAGCGTTGCGGCCGGCCGCGTGCGGTGTTCCGCAAGTTCGGCCTCTGCCGCGTCTGCCTGCGGGAGATGGCCCACCGCGGCGAGCTCCCCGGCGTGAACAAGTCCAGCTGGTAATTCCACCAGGCATATCCATCCCGCCACAGGCCCCGGACAGGGGAACCATGGCGAGAAAGGTTGACAGGTCACCATGACGATGACCGACCCGATCGCAGACTTCTTGACCCGTCTGCGTAACGCCAACTCGGCGTACCACGACGAGGTCGTGCTGCCGCACTCGAAGCTCAAGGCCAACATCGCGGAGATCCTCAAGCGCGAGGGCTACATCTCGGGCTACCGCGACGAGGACGGCGAAAAGGGCAAGAACCTTGTCGTCGAGCTGAAGTACGGCCCGAACCGGGAGCGCAGCATCGCCGGTCTGCGCCGGGTTTCCAAGCCCGGTCTCCGGGTGTACGCGAAGTCGACCAGCCTGCCCAAGGTGCTCGGTGGCCTCGGCGTGGCGATCATCTCCACGTCCGCGGGTCTCCTGACGGACCGACAGGCCGGCAAGCAGAAGATGGGCGGGGAAGTCCTCGCCTACGTCTGGTAGGGAAGGGGAGTAGTAGATGTCTCGCATCGGTAAGCTGCCGATCCCCGTCCCGGCCAATGTGGACGTGAAGATCGACGGCCAGAGCATCAGCGTGAAGGGGCCCAAGGGCACCCTGGCGCACACGGTCGCGGAGCCGATCGTCGTGGAGCGCGGCGAGGACGGCGTCCTCGAGGTCAAGCGCCCCGACGACGAGCGAACCAACCGCGCGCTGCACGGTCTGACCCGGTCCCTGGTGAACAACCTGGTGGTCGGTGTCACCGACGGCTACGAGAAGAAGCTCGAGATCCACGGCGTGGGTTACCGCGTCCAGCTCAAGGGCTCGGACCTGGAGTTCTCACTCGGCTTCAGCCACCCGGTCAAGGTCTCGCCGCCGGAGGGCATCACCTTCGTGGTCGAGAACCAGACCCGGTTCTCCGTCCAGGGGATCAACAAGCAGCTGGTCGGCGAGGTCGCCGCCAACATCCGCAAGCTGCGCAAGCCCGACCCGTACAAGGGCAAGGGCGTGCGGTACGCGGGCGAGAAGATCCGCCGCAAGGTCGGAAAGACGGGTAAGTGATCATGAGCGAAGCGACTGTTACCAAGCGCCGCAAGCCGCTGGGCAAGGACATCTCGACGCGTCGTCGGGTGTCCAAGGCCCGCCGCCACTTCCGGGTCCGCCGGAAGGTCAGCGGTACGGCCGAGCGGCCGCGTCTGTCGATCACGAAGTCGTCGCGGCACATCGTGGCGCAGCTGGTCGACGACCTGGCGGGCAAGACGATCGCGTCGGCGTCCACCCTCGAGGCGGACGTGCGGGCGATGGACGGCGACAAGAAGGCTCGTGCGGCCAAGGTCGGCCAGCTCGTCGCCGACCGCGCCAAGAACGCAGGCGTCTCGAAGATCGTGTTCGACCGCGGTGGCAACGACTACCACGGCCGGATCGCGGCCCTCGCCGACGCGGCGCGCGAAGCCGGGCTGGAGTTCTGATCATGTACGAGTACACGGGAAGGATCGCCTGATGCCGGGACGTTCACGGCAATTCGGCGGCGGCCAGCAGGGCGGTCAGGGCGGTGACAACCGCGGAGATCGCGGTGACCGCCGGGACCGCAGGGACCGTCGCGATGGGGGCCGTGGCGGGGCGGCCCAGGACAAGACCGCGCACATCGAACGCGTGGTGGCCATCAACCGGGTCGCCAAGGTCGTGAAGGGTGGTCGCCGGTTCAGCTTCACCGCGCTGGTCGTGGTGGGCGACGGCGACGGCATGGTCGGTGTCGGCTACGGCAAGGCGAAGGAGGTGCCTGCCGCGATCGCCAAGGGTATTGAGGAAGCGAAGAAGAACTTCTTCAAGGTCCCGAGGATCGCCGGCACCATCCCGCACCCGATCCAGGGTGAGCGTGCCGCCGGTGTCGTGCTCCTTCGTCCGGCTTCCGCCGGTACCGGCGTCATCGCCGGTGGCCCGGTGCGTGCCGTGCTGGAGTGCGCCGGTGTCCACGACGTGCTGTCGAAGTCGCTGGGCAGCGACAACGCGATCAACATCGTGCACGCCACGGTGGCCGCGCTGAAGGGCCTGCAGCGTCCGGAGGAGGTGGCCGCTCGCCGCGGTCTGCCGCTCGAGGACGTGGCCCCGGCCGGCATGCTGCGGGCGCGTGCCCAGGCGGGTCAGGGGAAGTGACATGGCACAGCTCAAGGTGACCCAGGTCCGCAGTGTCATCGGGACCAAGCGCAACCACCGGGAGTCGCTGCGCACACTCGGGCTGCGGAAGATCCGCCAGTCCACCGTGCGTGAGGACACCCCGCAGGTTCGCGGCCTGATCCACACCGTCCGTCACCTGGTGACGGTCGAGGAGGTCGAAGACTGATGGCCATCAAGATCCACCACCTCCGTCCCGCGCCCGGCGCGAAGACGGAGAAGCACCGGGTCGGCCGTGGTGAAGGCGGCAAGGGCGGCAAGACCGCAGGCCGCGGCACCAAGGGCACCAAGGCACGGAAGAACGTGCCTGCCCGTTTCGAGGGTGGGCAGATGCCCATCCACATGCGGCTGCCGAAGCTGCGTGGCTTCACGAACCGGTTCCGCACCGAGTACCAGCCGGTGAACGTGGGCGACATCGCCCGCGTGTTCCCCGACGGTGGTTCGGTCGGCGTGGCCGAGCTGGTCGAGGCCGGTCTCGTCCGCAAGAACGAGCTGGTGAAGGTCCTCGGCGACGGCGACCTGTCGGTGAAGCTGGACGTCACCGCGCACAAGTTCTCCAAGTCCGCTTCGGAGAAGCTGGCGGCGGCGGGCGGCAGCGCCACCACGCTGTAACGAACACACGAAAGCGGCCGGCAGGTTCTCCTGCCGGCCGCTTTTCGTTGTGCGGGCGGCGTTCGCGGGCCATGCTCCGTTCATGACCAAGGCCCGCCGGGTCACCGCCGCGCTCGCCGTCGCGGCGGCGGTGCTGGTGATCGTCGGCTCCGCGCTGCCGTTGTTCTCCGTGACGTTCCTGATGGGCGCTGGTCCTGTCGAGTTCACCATGACGGCGTGGGGGATCGAGTCCGACGGCGGCATCTTCCCGATCGGCGACGTCCCGGCGAACGGTTTCCCGCTGGTGCTCGCCGGCGTCCTCATGGCCTTCGCGGCTGGGGCGCTGCGGGCAGCCGCCCGGCCCGGTGCGCTTCCGCGCACCGAACGCGTGGGGGTCCTCGCCGTCGTGGCCGGGGGTGCGTTCCTGGCGTGCGCCGTGTGGATGGTGGCGGCGCAGTCGGTCAACTGGGAGGACACCTACGGGCCGCCCGACGACGCCGAGGACCTCAGCTTCGGCGGCGAGACCGGTTACGGCGCCGGACTGTGGATCCTGGTGCTCGCGGCTCTGCTGGGTGTGGCGGCCGCGGTGCTCGCGCAGCTGCCCGGCACGCGGCCCGCGCCGGTGGTGACGGCGGACCCGGACGCGCCGACCCCACCGTTCGGCATCGTGCTGCCGGTGCCGGCGGAGGAACCCCCGCCGGAGCTGCCCGAGCCCGAGCCGGAGCCGGCACCCGAGCCGGAAGTGCCGGTGCTGGGCCCGATCGTGATCCCCGAGGCGCCACCGCCGCCCGCACCAGCGGGCCCGGCGGTGCCGCTGGTGGAGGACCCTCTGGACGAGCCGCGTCGCGACTGACACGCTCCAGGCATGACCATGGGGGAACCGCTGCCGGTCTACCCGGCTGCGATGTCCACGCTCGCGCAGCCGACGACAGGTCCGGCGCGCTGGCACGCGACCCGCGTGACGGCGGCGCTGTTGTCGTTCTGCGCGGTGGTGATGGTGATCGTCGGGTCGTTCCTCCCGCTGTACTCGGGCACCCTCAGCTTCGGCGGCGACGACATCGAGGTGACGATCTCCCCGTGGAGCGCCGACGTCCAGGGCCCCACCGCACCCGGCGACGTCCCGACGATCGGCTACCCCCTGGTCTTCGCCGCGATAGTGCTGGCCTGTGCGGCGGCCATCAGCTGGTACGCGGCGACCCCGGCCGCCACCCAGGGCGTCGGGAGAGTGGCCGGCCTGACGACGGCGATCGGCGGCGCGTTCCTCATCGGCACGGTGTGGACCGCGTCCCTGATGGTGATGAACGGCGTGGACAGCGCCCTGCTCCTGGGCACGGTGACCCCGGGCCTGCAGACCGACGCGACCTACCTCGCCGGGTACTGGCTGCTGCTGGTGGCCGCGCTGCTGAGCCTGGGCGCGGCCGTACTGGCCCTGATCCCGGTCCGCACGCCGACGTGGGCCCAGGCCAACCCGGGCGTGGCGACCCCGCCGTACGGCATCGCCCCGGTGGCACTGCCGGTCCAGCAGGCGGGGACGCTCCAGGTGGACCCGCTGACCGGACACCCACTGCACAGTCCCCCCACGGGCAAGGCCTACCCGCCACCCTCGGCGGCCTGGGCGCCGCAACCGCACTGGCAGGCACCTGCGCCGACGGCCGCCCAGCCACCGCGGGCTTCTCCGCCGCCGACCGCCGAGGCACCGGGAACCCAGCCCCAGCAGTCGGCCCCGCAGCCTCCGGCCGCGCCCGCGTCTCCGGCTGCCGCGCCTCCCGCCGCCGCGGAGGCGACGCCGCAGCCCGCCCAACAGGCGCCTGCTGGACCGGAGCCCGTCGAGCCGGTGGCCGCCCGGCCACCCGCCGCCGTCCCGCCGCCGGGCGAGGACCAGGACCCGGCGGCCGGACAGAAGCCCTAGAACACCGGCGCACCTTCCCGGACCAGCCGCCAGTTCGGCACGAAGAACTCCGACTCGTCGATGACCCCGGCGTCCTGCGCGTAGTCGATCAGCGCCTGCCGGATCTCCACCTGCGCGTTGTGGACCACCGGTGCCGCCGACACGTGCGGAAACCCGCCCCAGCCGGACCGCCGGTAGTTGTTGACCGCCACCACGACCTCCTGCGCGGGGTCCAGCGACAGGTTCACGATCCGCGAGCCCACCGGCTTCGAGATGTCGATGTCGTAGGTGACACCGGACAGCACGTCGTAGTTGTAGTCCGGCTTGCCGCCCGCGTTGGTCAGCGTCTGGGGATCGACCGGCGCGCCGGCCGCCGTCTGGGTGAAGTACTTCGCCGAGTACTCGAGGTAGTCCTTCACCTGCGCGCCGGTCATGGTCACGGCTTCGAGGGTGTTGTCGTAGATGTACAGCCCGGCGATGTCACGGATGGTCACCTGCCCGGCCGGGAACACGGCCGTCCGCGAGAACGGCGCCGCGATCGACAGCACCGGCTTCCCGGAGCCGACGGCCTGGGTCACCACGGACGTCTGGACGGCGTTGATGTAGTCCAGGATCGCCGTGTCCTTGTACCGCGACTCGGCCGCCGACAGCTCCGACACCGACTCCGCCACCGGCTGGTTCACGTACGCGACCGTCTTGTCGTGCTGCTCGGCCATGAGCGACACGATCTTCGGGTCCTCCGGCACGGTGTTGGTGTTGAGGGTCGTCGACGACTTCGACGACACCTGCCACGTGCCGCGCGACCACGACAGGGTGAAATCCACGACCGACAGCCGCTGGCCCCACTTGCCCGGTTCGGTCAGCAGCACCTGCTTCCCGGTGGCCTTGTTGGTCACGAACCGTTGCGGCACGTCGTTGTGGGCGTGCCCGAACAGCACGGCGTCGATGCCCGGCACCTCCTCGGCGACCATCGCCGACGCGTTCTCCACCGGGATGTCGCCCTGGTAGGAGGACATGCCGTTGTCACCGGCGTGCGCGGTCACCAGCACCACGTCCGCACCGAGCCCGCGCATCAGCGGCACCCAGAACTTCGCCGACTCGACCAGGTCGGTGAACCGCAGCTTGCCGTCGACGTTCGCCTTGTCCCAGATGGCGATGCCCGGGTTGGTGAGCCCGAGGACGCCGACCCGGACGGGCCGCTTCCCGTGCACCGGCATGGTTTTCATGGTGAACGGCAGGTAGGCGGGGATGCCGGTGCGCGCGTCGACGGCGTTCGCGCCGAGCACCGGGGCCTTCATCTGCCTGATCCATTTCGCCAGCAGCGGAAGGCCGTAGTTGAACTCGTGGTTCCCGAGGGTCACGGCGTCGTACCCGATGGCGTTCATGGCGCGGGCCATGGGATGCGTCGCGCCGGTCTCCGTGATCGGCTCGACCTTCGCGTAGTAGTAGTCCAGTGGCGTGCCCTGGATCGTGTCGCCGGAGTCGAGCAGCATGGTCTTCTCCCGGCCGCGGTCGGCCCGGATCCGGTTCACCAGCGTCGAGACCTTCGCGAGGCCGACGTCGTTGTGAGCGCTGTCGTCGTACTCGGCGTTTTTGAAGTAATCCCAGTTCAGGGCGTTGCCGTGCAGGTCGGACGACTCCATGACGGTGATGGTGACGTCGTGGGTGGACGCGGCCGCCGGGGTCGCCGCGGCCGTGCCCGCGGCGGTGGCGAGAGCGACCGCCATCGCGAGAGGTTTGCGCATGCGTGCATCCCACCCGATGCGAAACCGCACGTCCACGCTCCGAAAGGACTAGGCCGAACGGATGCGCCGGATTCCTTAACGGCCAGGGGGTGCAGGAGCCCTCCGGGGTCCTGTTAAAGTCGGGAGCACGCTTCGGGTGGAGTGCCCCCCGAAGCGTTCCTGGCTTGCCAGCACCTGGCAGCCGGGTGAGTGTGTTCCGGCCGGTAACCAACCGGCAAAGCCGATCGCCGGCGAGAAGCGCCGGCGACGCCGAGGAGGTCCTTGCGTGCTCAGCGCCTTCCGCTCGGCTCTCGCGACGCCGGATCTGCGCCGCAAGATCCTTTTCACCCTGATGATCATTGGGGTCTATCGGGTCGGCGCAATGCTGCCCTCCCCGGGTGTGTCGTACCCGAACGTGCAGAAATGCATCGCCGATGTCGACAACCAGAGCATCTACCAGCTGCTGAACCTGTTCAGCGGCGGTGCGCTCCTGCAGTTGTCGGTGTTCGCGCTCGGGATCATGCCCTACATCACGGCGAGCATCATCATCCAGCTGCTGACCGTGGTCATTCCGCGGTTCGAGCAGCTGAAGAAGGAAGGCCAGTCCGGCCAGGGCAAGCTCACCCAGTACACGCGCTACCTGACCATCGGTCTCGCGGTCCTGCAGGCCACCGGCATCATCGCCATGGCCAACCGGGGCGGCCTGTTCGGTGACTGCCAGGACCCGATCATCCCGCAGAACGGCGTGTTCGACCTCGCCATCATCGTCCTGACGATGACCGCGGGCACCGCCGTGATCATGTGGTTCGGCGAGCTCATCACCGAGCGCGGCATCGGCAACGGCATGTCCCTGCTGATGTTCGTCAACATCGCGGCGCGCATCCCGGCCGAGGGTGGCAACATCCTCGAGAACAACGGCCCGCTGGTCTTCACCATCGTGTGCCTGTTCGGCCTCGCGATCATCGTCGGTGTGGTGTTCCTCGAGCAGGGGCAGCGCCGCATCCCGGTGCAGTACGCGAAGCGCATGGTCGGCCGTCGCATGTACGGCGGTACCTCGACCTACCTGCCGATGAAGGTCAACCAGGCAGGCGTCATCCCGATCATCTTCGCGTCCTCGCTGCTGTACCTGCCCGACCTGATCACCAGGCTCGCGGGCAACAGCAACAACTGGTGGACCCGGTTCGTCTCCGAGCACCTCACGAAGCAGTCCGACTGGGTGCACATCCTGGTCTACTTCGCGATGATCATCTTCTTCACGTACTTCTACATCAGCATCCAGTTCAACCCGAACGAGCGTGCTGACGACATGAAGAAGTACGGCGGCTTCATCCCCGGCATTCGCCCTGGTCGGCCGACCGCCGAGTACCTGCAGTTCGTGCTGAGCAGGATCACCCTCCCCGGGTCGATCTACCTCGGCATCATCGCGGTGTTGCCCAACTTCTTCCTGGACATCACCGGTGACGGCCAGAACCAGAACTTCCCCTTCGGTGGTACAGCTGTTTTGATCATGGTTGGCGTCGGCCTTGACACCGTCAAGCAGATCGAAAGCCAGCTCATGCAACGCAACTACGAAGGGTTCCTCAAGTGACACGACTCGTTCTCGTCGGTCCGCCGGGTGCGGGCAAAGGCACTCAGGCGACCGCGCTGAGCGAGAAGCTGAGCATTCCGCACATCTCCACCGGCGACCTGTTCCGCAAGAACATCGCCGAGGAGACCGAGCTCGGCAAGCAGGTCAAGCACATCCTCGACAGCGGTGGCCTCGTCCCGGACGAGGTCACCAACCAGATGCTGATCGAGCGGCTCGAGCACCCCGACACGGCGAACGGCTTTCTGCTGGACGGTTTCCCGCGCAACATCGGGCAGGCCGAGGTCCTGTCGAAGGAGCTCGCGGAGTCCGACCAGAAGCTCGACGCGGTCGTACAGCTCGTGGTCGACGAGGAGGTCGTCGTGAAGAGGCTGCTCACCCGCGGCCGCAGCGACGACAACGAGGACGTCATCCGCCACCGGCAGCACGTGTACCGGTCGGAGACCGCGCCGCTCCTCGACTACTACCGGGACGTGCTGATCACCGTCGACGGCGTCGGCGCGGTCGACGAGATCACCGACCGGGTGCTTGCCGCGCTGCGCGACCGGACGTGACCGGTGGCCTGTTCGGCACGTTGCTCCGGCGGCGTGACAGCATGATCGAGCTGAAGACCCCAGCCGAGCTGGAGGCGATGCGCGCGGCCGGCCTGGTGGTGGCGAAGGCGCTCGCGGCGGTCACGGCCGCCGTCCGCCCCGGTGTCAGCACGGGGGAGCTGGACGAGGTGGCGTTCCAGGTGATCCGCGACGCCGGGGCCGTTCCGTCGTTCCTCGGCTACCACGACTACCCGGCCACGATCTGCGCGTCGGTGAACCACCAGATCGTCCACGGCATCCCGTCGACCGACCAGGTCCTGGCAGAGGGCGACCTGATCTCGGTGGACTGCGGCGCCATCCTCGACGGCTGGCACGGCGACTCGGCCGTGACGCTGCCGGTGGGCACGATCTCGGCGGCCGACCAGGCGCTGTCCGACGCGACCAGGGCGTCGATGGAGGCCGGCATCAAGGCGGTCCGCCCGGACGGCAGGCTCACCGACATCTCACACGCCATCGAGGAGTCGGTCCACCGGTCCGAACGCGCGTCCGGCACGACGTACGGCATCGTCCGCGAGTACGGCGGCCACGGCATCGGGCGGGCCATGCACATGGAGCCGTTCCTGCCGAACTACGGCAAGCCGGGCAAGGGCCCCCGCCTCCGGGCCGGCATGGCGATCGCCATCGAACCGATGCTGACCATCGGCGGCGAGCAGACCCAGGAGCTCGACGACGGCTGGACCGTGGTCACCGCCGACGGCTCCAGGGCGGCCCACTGGGAACACACGGTGGCCATCACCGAAGACGGCCCGTGGGTGCTCACCGCGCCGTAGCGGCACGGCGGGCGCGCTTGGCGGCCATGCCCCGGCCGATCGCAGGCAGGCACCACAGCACCGTCAGCAGGATGAACGGGACGAGGAACACCAGCGCGTACAAGCTGTCCGAGCCGCCGTCCACCACGCCGTAGACGACCACGCCCATGGGGCCGAGCGTCAGGAATACGGTGAGGACGCGGGCCCACCGCAGGCCGAAGCCCGCGAGCAACGCCATGACTCCCAGCAGGGCGACCGCGACCAGCGTCGCGGTCACGATGACGATGTCGGCCTCCGCGCTGGCGATGGCCTCCTTCCCGCCCTTCAGC
The DNA here is from genome assembly GCF_014203735.1 of Actinophytocola algeriensis. Classification (GTDB taxonomy): domain Bacteria; phylum Actinomycetota; class Actinomycetes; order Mycobacteriales; family Pseudonocardiaceae; genus Actinophytocola; species Actinophytocola algeriensis. The sequence goes on from NZ_JACHJQ010000009.1 coordinate 311,922, forward strand.
CCCTTGCCGTCGCCGGAACCGCGGCCGGCCATGCCGTCGAACTGCTCCAGGAACTCCTTCTTGCGGTACATCTCCTGCACCCAGAACATGGAGGCCACGGTCAGCAGCGCGGAGAGCACCACGGTGACCCACTTGACCACCGTCAGTGTCCGGGTCGACCGCGGCGGCACAGGTCCGTAGCCGTAGCCGTACGGTCCGGGCGCGGCAGGCGCCCACTGCTGTGGCTGGTGCATTCGGTCAGGCTAGGTAGCCCAGCCGGGTGGCTGGGTCAGGCGATCGCCTGACATCGGGCCGCCGGAGATGACAGAGGGTGAGAAAACGTCACCCCAGGGGGTCAAGTGGGCGGGTTACCATGGCGGGTAGGCCTCGTCTTCACGTGTACATAACCCCCTGAGTGCCGCTCCGTCAACAGCACGCGTACACTAGATCGGTGGCGCACTCGTTGCGCCGTCTCCGTCGTGCGTGTGAGCAGTTGGATACATGCGCGGCGGGCTGCGTAAATCAGGACACGTAGACCAAGACGCGTAGACCAAGAAACGAAACGCGGAGGACATGGGCAAGAAGGACGGGGCCATCGAGGTCGAAGGCCGTGTGGTGGAGCCGCTCCCCAACGCGATGTTCCGTGTCGAGTTGGAGAACGGACACAAGGTCCTTGCACACATCAGCGGCAAGATGCGGCAGCACTACATCCGCATCCTGCCCGAGGACCGAGTGGTCGTGGAGCTGTCGCCCTACGACCTGTCCCGCGGCCGAATCGTCTACCGCTACAAGTAGAGCCACCGATAGAGAGACAGGGACGTGAAGGTCCAGCCGAGCGTCAAGAAGATCTGTGACAAGTGCAAGGTGATCCGCCGTCACGGCCGGGTCATGGTGATCTGCGAGAACCTGCGCCACAAACAGCGTCAGGGCTGATCACAGCACAACACAAGAGGCCCTCCCCACACCTGCCGAGCCACACGGGCTCGGTTCACCTCCGGACCAGGCCGGAGCCCGTCTGAGCACCGCTCAGGCACACGGGGCGGTAGGGGAGCAGACCTGGAAGAACCTTCAAGAGGAGATATGGCACGCGTTGCTGGCGTCGACCTCCCCCGCGAAAAGCGGATGGAGATCGCGCTGACCTATATCTACGGCATCGGCCGTACCCGCTCCAAGGAGCTGCTGACCGCGACGGGCATCAGCCCGGACCTGCGGGCCAAGGACCTGTCCGACGAGGACGTGGTCAAGCTTCGTGAGCACATCGAGACCAACTTCAAGGTCGAGGGTGACCTCCGCCGCGAGGTGAACGCGGACATTCGCCGGAAGATCGAGATCGGCTGCTACGAGGGCCTTCGCTGGCGCCGCGGGCTGCCTGTCCGAGGCCAGCGCACGAAGACGAACGCTCGCACCCGCAAGGGCCCCAAGAAGACGGTCGCCGGCAAGAAGAAGGCTGGGAAGAAGTGAGCACGGTCGTATCGGTCGTCCCGCAGCGGCGACGCAACCGTCAGTTCGTGGCACTGCAGGTGGCCCCCAAGGCCCGCCCGCAGGCACTTCGCGACCTGTACCGGGATTACGGCACGGTCATCCGTCACGCGGACCGCGACTCGTCCACCGAGTCCGAGTCCGCCACCACCCAGACTTCGCGCTAACAGGAGCTCCCGAAAGACATGCCACCCAAGTCCCGTCAGGGCGCCGGGGTCAAGAAGGTCCGGCGCAAGGAAAAGAAGAACGTCGCTCACGGCCACGCGCACATCAAGAGCACGTTCAACAACACCATCGTCTCCATCACGGACCCGAGCGGCAACGTGATCAGCTGGGCGTCCAGCGGCCACGTCGGCTTCAAGGGCTCGCGCAAGTCCACCCCGTTCGCCGCTCAGATGGCCGCCGAGAACGCGGCCCGCAAGGCGGCCGAGCACGGCATGCGCAAGGTCGACGTCTTCGTGAAGGGCCCCGGCTCCGGCCGGGAGACCGCGATCCGCTCGCTGCAGGCGGCGGGCCTCGAGGTCGGCACCATCCAGGACGTCACGCCGCAGCCGCACAACGGGTGCCGCCCGCCCAAGCGGCGCCGGGTTTGAGGGGGGACTGAGAAAAAATGGCTCGTTATACCGGACCTGTCACCCGCAAGTCCCGCCGCTTCAAGGTCGACCTGGTCGGCGGCGACCGCTCGTTCGAGCGTCGTCCGTACCCGCCCGGTCAGCACGGCCGCGGCCGCATCAAGGAGAGCGAGTACCTGCTTCAGCTTCAGGAGAAGCAGAAGGCTCGCTACACGTACGGCGTGCTGGAGCGTCAGTTCCGCCGCTACTACGAGCAGGCCGCGCGCACCAAGGGCAAGACCGGTGAGGCACTGCTGCAGCTCCTCGAGGCCCGCCTCGACAACGTGGTGTACCGCGCGGGCCTCGCCCGCACGCGCCGCCAGGCCCGGCAGCTCGTGTCGCACGGTCACTTCATCGTGAACGGCAAGAAGGTCAACGTCCCGAGCTTCCAGGTGTCGAAGTTCGACATCATCGACGTGAAGCAGAAGTCGCTGGGCACGCTGCCGTTCGTGGCCGCCAAGGAGTCCTTCGGCGACCGGCCCATCCCGGGCTGGCTGCAGGTCGTGCCGAACACGCTCCGCATCCTCGTGCACCAGCTGCCCGAGCGCGCACAGATCGATGTGCCCGTGCAGGAGCAGCTGATCGTCGAGTTCTACTCGAAGTGATCCATGCCTGGCGGTGGCCCGTTCCCGGGCCGCCGCCGGGTTCATCTCCGGTGGGCGTCAAATAGCGGTCGCCCCTGAGGTAAAGGAAACAAGAAAGTGCTGATTTCTCAGCGGCCCTCGCTCGGCGAGGAGCCGGTCAACGAGACGCGCTCCCGGTTCACCATCGAGCCGCTGGAGCCGGGTTTCGGCTACACGCTGGGCAACTCGCTGCGGCGGACCCTGCTGTCGTCGATCCCGGGTGCGTCCGTCACGAGCATCCGCATCGACGGTGTGCTGCACGAGTTCACCACCGTGCCGGGCGTGAAGGAAGACGTCACCGACATCATCCTGAACCTCAAGGAGCTCGTCGTCAGCTCCGAGGAGGACGAGCCGGTCACGATGTACCTGCGCAAGCAGGGCCCGGGTGAGGTCACCGCGGGCGACATCGTGCCGCCGGCCGGTGTCACCGTGCACAACCCCGATCTCCACATCGCCACGCTGAACGGCAAGGGCAAGCTGGAGATCGAGCTCGTCGTCGAGCGCGGCCGCGGTTACGTGCCCGCGGTGCAGAACAAGCAGGCTGGCGCCGAGATCGGCCGCATCCCGGTCGACTCGATCTACTCGCCGGTGCTGCGGGTCACCTACAAGGTCGAGGCGACGCGTGTCGAGCAGCGCACCGACTTCGACCGGCTGATCCTCGACGTCGAGACGAAGCCGTCGATCACCCCGCGGGACGCCGTCGCGTCGGCCGGCAAGACGCTGGTCGAGCTGTTCGGTCTCGCCCGCGAGCTGAACGTGGACGCCGAGGGGATCGAGATCGGTCCGTCGCCGCAGGAGGCGGACACCATCGCCGCCTACGCGATGCCGATCGAGGACCTCGACCTCACCGTGCGTTCGTACAACTGCCTCAAGCGCGAGGGCATCCACACCGTGGGTGAGCTCGTCTCGCGCAGCGAGGCCGATCTGCTGGACATCCGCAACTTCGGCGCGAAGTCGATCGACGAGGTCAAGATGAAGCTCGTCGGTCTCGGCCTGGCACTGAAGGACAGCCCGCCCGGGTTCGACCCGACCACCGCCGCCTCGGACTACTCGAGCGAGGGCTGGTCGGACAGCGGCGTTGGCGCGGACACCGGCAGTGACGATGGCCAGGACTACGCGGAGACGGAGCAGCTGTAATGCCCACGCCAACCAAGGGCGCCCGCCTGGGCGGCTCGCCGGCCCACGAGCGGCTGATGCTGGCAAACCTCGCCACATCGCTGTTCCAGCACGGCCGGATCACCACCACCCAGGCCAAGGCCAAGAAGCTGCGGCCGTACGCGGAGCGCCTGATCACCAAGGCGAAGGTGGGTGACCTCCACAACCGCCGCATGATCATGAAGGTGATCCGCGACCAGGAGGTCGTGCACCGTCTCGTCACGGAGATCGGCCCGTTCTTCGCGGACCGCAACGGCGGCTACACCCGCATCCTGAAGACGATCCCGCGCAAGGGCGACAACGCCCCCATGGCGATCATCGAACTGGTGCAGGAGAAGACCGTCACCGCGGAGGCCGAGGCCGCGCGCAAGACGAAGTTCGCCAAGGACGAGAAGCCCGCCGCGACCGAGGCCCCCGCCGAGGACACGGCTGCTGCCGAGGCCCCGGCGGACGTCGAAGTCGAGGAGAGCACGTCGGACGACGAGCACCCCTACGGCGCGGGCAGCCGCGCCGCGCTGGAGGACGGTTCGCAGCCCGAGGGCTTCCCGATCAAGGGCAACGCCGACTCGATGCTGTACCACGAGCCGGACACGCAGTACTACGACCGGACCGTCGCCGAGGTGTGGTTCGCCACCGCCGAGGACGCGGAGGCCGCGGGCTTCAGCAAGCCCACGTCGCAGGAAGACGAGTCCTGACCGGTTTCGCTCCGCACGAGCCCGTCACCCCCAGGGGTGGCGGGCTCGTCCGGTTCATGCTCGGCATCGCCTACGACGGCACGGATTTCTCCGGCTGGGCGCGGCAGCCCGGCCGCCGCACGGTGTGCGGGGTCATCGAGGACACCCTGTCGATGGTCCTGCGCCACGACGTCCGCCTGACGGTCGCGGGCCGCACCGACGCCGGTGTGCACGCGTCGGGCCAGGTGGCGCACACGGACGTGCCCGCGGTGCCGGATCTGAACCGCCTGGCCCGCGCGCTGCCCTCGGACGTCCGCGTCCACTCGATCTCCGTGGCACCGCCGGGCTTCGACGCCCGCTTCTCCGCGGTGCGCAGGCACTACCGCTACCGGCTGTGCGACCGCCAGTGGTCCGCGGACCCGTTGCGCCGCAACGACACGGTGACGTGGCCGCGCCTGCTGGACGTGCCCGCGATGAACGAGGCGTCGGCGCGTCTGGTCGGCCTGAACGACTTCGTGGCCTTCTGCCGCCGCCGCGAAGGCGCGACCACCATCCGCGACCTGCAGCGCCTGTCATGGACACGCGACGGCGACGTGGTGACGGCGCACGTGTCCGCGGACGCGTTCTGCCACTCGATGGTGCGCAGCCTCGTCGGTGCGCTGCTGGCGGTGGGCGAGGGCCGCAAGGCCGCGGAGTGGCCGGGTTCGCTGCTGACGGCGGGAACCCGCCCGAGCACGATCACGGTCGCGCCCGCGCACGGCCTGACGCTGACAGGTGTCGACTACCCGCCGCCGGACCAGCTGGCCGCCCGCGCGGAGCAGACCCGCAACATCCGCGAACACCTCTGAGGCCGGCCGTCGCGGTCGGGTGACACTCCAGCGGAACCCGCGCTGCGCCGCTGCGACACGGCTCAGGGAACGCAACCACCGCCTCGGCGGCCACCTGCCGACGCCACGTTGGCTCGCCGGGCCCGCGCTCGCCCGCCGCGCGCCTGTCCGGCGCCCCGGCTGGCCTCCGGCCCCCTCGAACCACGCTACGGCACGGCACCGACAGCAACGGGTCGCTGAGCCCCGCCCTGTGGACAACCAGCCCACCTGTGGACAACCGCCCTCGGAGCCGACGGGAGTGTCGGTGGTCCGTGCGAGGCTTGAACCGGGGGCCGGAGGCCAGAGGCCACACGTGGAACGGCGCTCCCCACCACGAACGGGCGGGGAGCGCCGGAACAACTGCCAGGTCAGACGTCCAGCGTCCAACCCGTCAGCGCGCCTGTGTCAGCGCCGTACAGGTCCTGCACGCGCAGCGTCCACACGCCGTTCGCCGCCTTCGCGGACGCGTCGACCGTGAAGGTCTGGTTCACGTTGTCGGCGCCGTCGAACGCGTTGGCGTCCTTCAGGCGGTAGGCGGTGCCGTCCGGCGCCACCAGGTCGACGACCAGGTCACCGCGGTAGGTGTGGGTGATCTGCACGTTCGCGGCGGCCGTGGCCGACGCGTTGCCATCGCAGCCGGTGATCTCGATGGCGCTCGTCACCGCGGCGCCCGCGTCCGGGATCGTGACGCGGGTGGCGTTGCTCGCGGCAGCGCAGCCCGTCGGCGGCTCGGGGTCGGTGCCGCCCGCCCCGGTGTGCAGAAGCACGTTCGGCGAGCCGGCGCCCGCGTCCGTGATCTTGTCCGGGGTGCCCGCGGCGACCAGGGCGTCGCGCACCGCTGCGGGGGCGGCGTCGGGGTGGTCGGCCAGGTACAGCGCGGCCGCGCCCGCCACGTGCGGGGTCGCCATCGAGGTGCCGCTGATCGTGCTGGTGCCGCCGTCGAGCCACGCGGACGTGATGTCCTGGCCCGGCGCGTAGATGTCGGTGCAGGTGCCGATGTTCGAGAACGACGCACGTGCGTCGGTGTCGGTCGACGCGTTCACGGTGATCGCCTCGGGCACCCGGGCCGGGGAGTAGTCGCACGCGTCGGCGCCGTAGGAGTTGCCGGACGCGATCGCGTACGTGACGCCAGAGGCGATCGAGCGCTGCACGGCCTCGTCGATCGCGGCGTCGACGCCGCCGCCGAGGCTCATGTTGGCCACGGCAGGCTTGGCCGCGTTCTCGGTCACCCAGTCGATGCCCGCGACGACCTGCGCGGTGGTGCCGGAGCCGTTGCAGTCCAGCACCCGCACACCGACGAGGCTGACCTCCTTGGCCAGACCGTGGGCGGTGCCGCCGACGGTGCCACCCACGTGCGTGCCGTGGCCGTGGCAGTCCTCCGCGGTGTCACCGTCGACCGCGTCGAAGCCGGAGGTCGCGCGGCCGCCGAAGTCGGGGTGGTCGAAGTCCAACCCGGTGTCGATGATGTACGCGTGCACGTTCGACGCGGTCGTCGAGGCCGTGTAGCTGCCGTCCAGCGGCAGGTCGCGCTGGTCGACCCGGTCGATGCCCCACGACGCGACGTCGGTGATCCGGACCGTCTGGTTCTGCTGCACGAACGACACGCTCGGGTCGGCGGCGAGCTCCTGCGCCTGCTGCTCGCTCATCGACGCCGCGAACCCGTTCAGCGCCTGGTACAGGTGCGTGACCTGCCCGCCGAGCGTGGCGGCGACGGACGCCGCCGCCGTGCCGTCCTCGTAGACGACGATGTAGCTGCCCTCGACCGCGGTGGCCGAGTCGGCACCGAGGATCCTCACCCCGGGTTCGGCGGCCGCCGGAGCGGCAGCCACGACGGCGAGCCCGACCGCCGCCGCGGTGGCGGCACCACCCGCCACCAGCCGCCTCATCGAGGCAGCACGAGACCTACTCATGTGTGTTTCTCCTTGTCGCAGGGCACGTGCGGCCTCAGCCCTCGATGAGGTCCCGCCCGTGTGTTCAAGGTCAACATTCGCTGGAAATGATCACTCGAACAAGAAACGCAAGTAGGTACTTTTGAACAACCGACCACGCTGTGGGAAGAGGTTCGGCTGAACGGTCCTGGAAGTTGGCCCGGGTGCCGCGTCCCGGCCGGGCCGTTCCTCAGTCGCCGCGCCGGACCGGGCCCAGGATCTGCTGTTCCTTGGTGTTGGTGATCAGCTTCATCCGCTTCCACAGCATGTGCCCGAGCGCGACGACCTCGTCGTCGGCGAGCGTGGTCAGCTCGTGCACCATCGGCGGCGGCAGCCGCCACACGCGTGCCGCGAGCTGGGCCTGACCGACCGGCAACCGCTGCAGCAGCACCAGGTCTGCCGCGTTCGCGGTCGCCCCGGCCTGCGGGTGCATGTACGGCAGCACGTAGACCGTGGTCTGCCACGGTGACCGCGGCGGGAACAGTTCCTGCGGGGTCGGGCCGCCGTCGTGCACGACGAGCAGCGGGCCGTCCTCCGAAGGACGGGGCAGCTCGACCGGCGAGAGGCGCCGGATCTGCACGAGCGGCGCGGGCCGCCCGTCCGGTCCGGTGCCCGCGGCCTTCTGCAGCACCTGCCACGAGGCGGGCCGCCCGGTGGCGACGACCACCCACGCGCCGACCGCCATGGCACGCAGCGCCACCTGCCGCGCCAGGTACAGCCCGCCGACCAGCACGAGGCGGGTCGGCGCGGGCCGCAGCGCGGAGATCGTCATCGGCTCGCCCTGCAGCGACGAGCCGAGCATCATGCCGCCCCGGTCACCGGTCGGGCTGATCGCGTCGAGCATCGTGGGCGACATCAGGAACTCCTGCGTCAGCCCGTTGCCGGTCTGGATGTCGAGGAGCCTCGACGATTCACTCATGACGCCCCCTCGCAGGCGCCGGGGCGTGCCGGTGCCTCATGGTTCGCTCCGCAAGCTCCGCTCACTACGCCCGGCCTCCCAACGGCAGCGTCGCGGCGAGCCCAGCGACCTGCAGCCCGCGCAGCGGGGTCAGGGTGATGCCGAGCCGGTCGGAGATCGTGGTCAGCCGCTCGTCGGCGTACTCCAGCTCACCGGGTGTGCGGGCGCTGACCCGCACCAGCCCGCGGATGCCGACCTGGTCCTCCTCGGCGCCGGGCGAGATCGACACGGCCACCGTCGACGACAGTGCGCGCACGCCGGTCAGCGCGTTCAGGCTGGTGGCGGGCTTGCCGCGGGACCAGCCGGTGATGGCGTAGCTCGCGTGGCCGATGCCGGCGACCGTGACACCGGTCCACCGCTCGGTGAGCCGCGCCCTCGGTGTCTGCGGTTGCTGCGGTACCGGGCCACCCGCCTGCGTCGGCGGCGCCACGTGCAGCGCACCGGTCAGCTCCGAGGCGGAGATACCGGCCTTGAGCAGCTCGTCCGGGTCGAGCGGACGGGTCGGCACACCACGCGACTCGAGTGCGTTGCGCACGCGGGAGAGTGCACCGATCAGCGCGCGGTGCGCACCGAGCACGCCGCCACCACGCTCGCGGACCGCCGCGGGGCAGCGGCGCGGGTCCAGCCGCACGGCGACCCACGTGGTGCGGCGCGCGGCCGCGGGCAGCGGGCCGAGCAGCTCCATGTAGGAGGCCAGGGCGGGGGAGTTCGGCGGCAGCGCGGCGCTGCCCGGGTAGCAGTGCCAGATGACCTGGATGGCGTCCAGCACCACACCGCGGTCCTCGAGGCAGGGCGCGAGCGCGCCGAGCGGCAGGTTCGGTGCGCCGCCGAGTTGCGTGACCAGGCCCGGTGCCGGGTCGACGAGCAGGACCGCGGTCCACGTGCCGTCGTGCCACGCGAGGCCGAGCGGCCTGCGCTCGTGGTCGGTGCCGTGCGCGACGACCAGGTCCGGCACGGCGAGCCGCAGCAGGCTGACGCGCGGGTCGTCGGGGCCGGTGACCGGCGTGGCGTCGGAGTCCGCGATGCCTTCGATGCCCTCGATGCTGACCGGCTTGGTCGGCTTGGACAGCCGCGCGTGCGAGCGCATCGCGTACCGCATCGTCAGGCCGATCCACTGCGTGAACCAGCGGCCGCGCCAGCGGATGGCGGCGACCAGCAGCCCGATGACCGCGATGCCCATGGAGACGTAGACCAGGTCGATGTCGATCGCGAGCAGGACCAGCCCGATCGCGACGGCGACCTCGAGCACGACCAGGTTGCCGACGGGCAGCGCGCCGAGGCTCGAGCCCCGCGTGCGCCGCCGTGCCGACATCGGCGGCCGCGGCGGGCCTGCCGGGGGCCGTGCCCCGGACCCGCCGCCGTTGCCACCCGGGCCGCCGGGACCACCGGGTCCGCCACCCGAGCCGCCGCCGGAACCACCAGGGCCACCTGGCCCACCGGGACCGCCGGGGCCACCAGGACCGGGAGCGGCGGGCCTGCCAGGGGCGCTGCCCTGACCGCCGCGACCGCCAGGTCCACCAGGCCCGGCGGGCACGCCAGGACCACCAGGACCACCAGGACCGCCGGGCACGCCAGGACCGCCGGGCACGCCAGGACCGCCGGGCACGCCAGGACCACCGGGCACGCCAGGACCACCGGGCACGCCGGGTCCGGCCGGGCGACCAGGTGCCGCGGGCCGCGCGGGCATGCCGCCGGGCGGCGTGCCACGGCCGGGCGTGGCGCCCGGCGCAGCGGGTGCGCCGGGCATGGCCGGTCGTGCGGGGGCACCTTGTCCTCCGTGCCGACCAGCGGGGGCCCCGGACCCCGGCGGTCTCGGCGGCTGGGCCGGAGGAGGCGTTCCGCCGTTCCCGCGCCGTGGAGGAGTGCTCACCGACATCCGCTCGATCTTTCCCCTCGTCCCTGTGTGCCCACCGGACCGTGATTCTGCCGTTGGTCCGGAACCGCCGTGCAACCGACGCCGGTAGGGCTATCCTGCGGAACCGTACCGCGATCGGGGAGCTGCAGAGGCGGAAATGCCATCTACACCGACTACCAAGTCACAGGTTCAGGCGTATCGGTTCGTGCTGCGCAGGATGCAGTCGGCCCTGGTCCGCAAGGACGCGGTGATGTTGCACGACCCGATGCGGACGCACAGCCGTGCGACCGTCGTGGGTGTGTGCATCGCCGCACTCGGTCTGCTGGGTTTCCTGATCTGGGGGATCCTGTCGCCGAAACCACAGGCGCCGACCAAGGACGGCATCGTCATCGGCAAGCCGTCCGGCCAGGTCTACGTGCTCATCGCCCAACCGGACAAGAAGCTCTTGCCGGTGTTCAACATGGCATCGGCGCGGCTGCTGCTCATGGCGCAGCAGCAGAAGGACACGCCGGGGGGTGACAGCCAGCCCGCCGCCAACCAGCAGGCCGCGCCCGTCGAGGTCGTCGCGCCGACCGTGGTCGACGACAACGAGCTGCGGGACATCCCGAAGGGCCGCAAGGTCGGCATCGCGGACGGGCCCGACCTGCTGCCGAGCGCGGACCAGCGCATCGAGTCCCGGTGGACGGTCTGCGACCAGTACATCCTCGACCGCGGTCTGCCCGACCCGGCGAAGGAGAACAAGGTCGAGACCACGGTGATCGCCGGGGTCAAGGAGCTGGGGCCGCAGCTGAAACCGAACGAGTCGCTGCTGGTGCGCGCCCCGAACGGCAAGACCTACCTCGTCTACCGCACACCGGGCACGGCGAACCTGCCGAACACCAGCGCGGTGCGCGCCGAGGTGAACATCGAGGACGACGCGGTGGCCGCCGCGCTCGAGCTGGAGGGCGTTGAGCCGCGCACGATCACGACCGGCATGCTCAACGCCATCCCGGAGAAGGCGCCGCTGCGGCCGCCGGGCATCACCGGCCGCGAGACCGACTCCAACGTGGACCTCGAAAACCCGGAGCTGCGGGAGGTCGGGTCGGTGTTCGAGGTCGAGCGCGCTGGCGACGTGACCAGGACCTACGTGTTGCTCAAGAACGGCATCGAGGAGATCAAGCGGTCGACGGCGAACCTAATCCGGTACTACCGCAACCTCGGCGGGGAGCGGATCGCCGCGGTCAGCCCGGCGCTGATCGCGAACGTCGAGCAGAGCAGTGACATCGACGACTCGACGTTCCCCGAGCGGGACACCGAGGTGCTCGACCCGGAGAACTTCCCGGTCGCCTGCCTCGGCTGGAGCTACTCCGGTGCGGGTGACAACGCGGAGGAGTTCACGTCGGTGCACGTCGGCAAGGCCCTGCCGGGCATCAAGCTGAACCGGGACGGCTCGCCGCAGACCGTCCCGATCTCGAGCCCGAACGCGGACGGCGTGCGGATCGACCACTTCTACATGCCCGCGGGCCGGGGTGCGGTGGTGCGGCAGTCGACGTCGCCGGAGGACTTCCAGCGCGGGCAGATCACGCTGATCTCCGACCGCGGCGTGAAGTACGGCGTGCCGGACCGGGCGACCGCGGAGGGGCTGGGTCTGTCCGACCAGAAACCGGCGCCACGCAGCATCATCCAGCTGTTGCCGGACGGCGCGTCGTTGAGCGTGAAGGACGTGGAACAGAGCTACGACTCGACACCGATCGGGCCGGGGCAGTACCCGTCCGACACACCGGACGCGCAAGGCGGGGGCTGACGCCCCGGGTCCGTTCTGTTCGCAAAGTCCTGTCCCCGCGTGGTGACCTCGTTGCACAAGCATCGATGGGAACCACGCGGGGTCACCTATCGTCGGAGGCCTGACGAAGGGTGGACTTGTGACGGGGATCAAGTTCGACGCGACGTGGGTCGGCGGGTACGCGCAGCTCGCGGGCAACAGCGCGGACGCGCTGGCCGAGGGCGTCAAGACGATGGGCATCGAGCCGCTGGACCAGGAGTCGTTCGGGCAGCTCGGGCGGACCGTCAACACCACCCAGGCCTACGGCAAGGCCGCGCAGCTCCTGCGTGAGCAGCTCGCGCGTGCCGTCGACGCGCTCGCGTCGGCGTCCGACGGGCTCGACAAGGTCACCGCCGGCTACGTCGACACCGACGACGACGGTGGCGTCACGATCCGTCGGGAGGAGCGGTGAGCGGAGCTTGCGGAGCGAACCATAAGACGCAGGGCGACCGCGAGCGGCGACACGGAGCCTGCGAGGGGTCGTCGTGAGCTACGAGGTCACCGACGTCGCGACAGCGCCGGACGGCAAGGAGATCGAGAACCGGATCGCCGCGCAGCTCGACTACCTGTCGAAGCTCGCGCGCCACCTGGGCATCGCCGACCCGGTGGAGGAGTACTTCGCGCCGGTCGTCGGCCGCTGGAGCGACCTGCACGCCGAAGCCGGGCGCTGGCGCCTCGTCGGCGAGGGCGCCGAGCAGGTGACGGAGGCGTTGACGACGCCGCTGGGCAAGCTGGACGCCGCGTGGGACGGCGAGGCCGCGGACTCGTTCATCGCGTACATGCAGAAGGTCGGCCTGGCGGGCAACGACCTGTCGGACGCCATGATCGCGATGGCCGACGTGCTCGACAAGATTGCGGACGGCATCCGCGAGGTCGTCGTGCAGCTGGCCACCGTCATGGCGGAGACGGCGGAGACCGCGTCGGACGCGATGGCACTCCCGGTGCAGGGCGACGACCGCACCCGCGAGTACCTCGACCTGATGCGCAGGCCGTCCAAGGAGCTGTTCGAGGCCGTGCGGCAGATCCTCGAGGCGTTCGTGCAGCTGTGCGAGGGCGTCGACGGTTCCGACGCCTTCCAGGGCGTGACGATGGCGCACACGTTCCCCGAGGACAACTGGGCGATGCCCGCGCCCGCTGCTCCGCCCACGGTCCCGCCCCCCGGAGAGCCGATCGACACGAGCACCGACAAGGCAGGCGCCGGTGGCGGTGGGTTCGGCGGTGGCGGTGGTCTGGGCGCGGGCGACTCGGCGAAACCCTTGGCGGCGGGCAACTTCACGGTCGCCGGGGAGCAGGCACCGCGCCTGGAGAACCCGCCCGCGGCCGGGGCCGCCGCGGCGAGCGAGCCGAAGAGCGCCGGCCGCGGCGGCATGGGCATGATGCCGATGATGCCGATGGCCGGCGCACAAGGCGGCGGCGGGGACGGCGACCACAAGTCCCGCAGCCGCGTGGTGGGCAACCCCCTCGACATCTTCGGCAAACCGGAGAAGGCCAGCACCCCGGTCATCGGCGGCGACGACGACTGACCTCGGACGAGAGTCCCACCGGCTCGGTTTCGCGGCGGTTTCTGTCGGTGCCGCTGCCTAGGCTGGATCCCGGGGCCGGAGGCCGCCGGGGAGTTCCCGGCGTGCGGTTCCTCGCGGTCGCGTCGTCAGCGAGCGCCCGCGGTGTCCGGGGCGATGTCCGGCCCCATGGCGATGAGCACGGTGACGACCACGAGCCAGGTCAGGACGAACGACAGCATCCAGAAACGGGGGTTGGTGAGCAGCTTCGACACGGGGAACCTCCCTCGACACACATGGACGGGTGAGCTCGACAGCTGGGTGCGACCCAGCTACAGCCATCGGTTCTTCCGGAAGATGCGGTAGAGGATGAAACAGGCGGTCACGATCACGCACATGACGAGCGGGTAGCCGAACCGCCAGTGCAGCTCCGGCATGTAGTCGAAGTTCATGCCGTACACGCCGACCCCCATGGTCGGCACGGCGATGATCGCCGCCCACGCGGTGATCTTGCGCATGTCGGTGTTCTGCTGCAGCGAGATCTTCGCGAGCGTGGCGTCCACCAGCGTGGTCAGCAGCTCGTCGTAGCTCGCGACGCGCTCGGACACCGTGGTGAGGTGGTCGTCGACGTCGCGGAAGTACGACCGGACCTGCTCCGGCACCAGCGGCGTGTAGCCCTCCGCGAGCCGTCGCAGCGGCACGGCGAGCGGCATGACCGCGCGGCGCAGCTCCAGGATCTCCCGCTTCATCAGGTACATCTGCTCGGCGCCGATCGGGCTGCGCGGCGCGAACACGCTGGCCTCGATGACGTCGATGTCGCCCTCGAACGCCTCGCTCACCGCGAGGTAGGAGTCGACGATCCGGTCCGCGATGCCGTGCAGCACCGCGGCAGGCCCGATCTGCAGCCGGTCCGGCTGGCCTTCCAGCTCCTCGCGCAGCGACTGCAGGCCGGAGTGCTTGCCGTGGCGCACGGTCACGATGAACTGCTTGCCGAGGAACGCCATGATCTCGCCGGTCTCGACGATCTCGTTGGCGGTCGTCGGCGACTCGTGCGCGATGTACCGGACGGTCTTGAGCACCATGAACAGCGTCTCGTCGTACCGGTCCAGCTTGGGCCGCTGGTGCGCGGTGACCGCGTCCTCCACGGCCAGCTCGTGCAGCCCGAACACCTCGGCGATGCCCTGCAGCTGCTCCTCACCCGGCTCGTACAGCCCGATCCACACGAACCCGTCGCGCCTGCGCCGGGCCTCGGTGATCGCGTCCACCGGCGACCACTGGCCAGGCAGCCGCAGCCCGTCGACGTACACACCGCAGTCGACGACGTGCGCCTGCTCCTCGGTGGGCGCGGGATGCTGATGGCGCCGGTTGTTCCGGCCCCGCAGGTTGCCGAGCGAGGGGATGGCGGGCATGGTGACCTCCAGCTGGGAGACAGGACGGCACGCGCCACGAAGGCGCCGGAGCGTCCGGCCGGATCCAGCGGGAACCTGCTGCCTTAGCTGGTGACCCCTCCGGCGGGAACGCGGGTGCTACTGCGACTTGTCACGCCGGAATGGTTATGCGGGTCGCTCACGCGTCCTCACCTCCTCGGGTCATGTTGGTGCGGGCTCACTCACACACCAGTTGTCGAGGGTACTCCACCTGACAGACTGCCTGCGTCCGGTCATGACAAGGAGGTTCGCCGTGCAGTTCGGTCGGTACTACGAGGAGTTCGAGGTCGGGGCCGTCTACAAGCACTGGCCCGGCAAGACCGTGACCGAGTACGACGACCACCTGTTCTGCCTGCTCACCATGAACCACCACCCGCTCCACCTGGACGCGAACTACGCGGAGAACACCACCGACTTCGGCAAGAACGTGGTCGTCGGCAACTACATCTACTCGTTGCTGCTCGGCATGTCCGTGCCCGACGTCTCCGGCAAGGCGATAGCGAACCTGGAGATCGAGTCGCTGCGGCACGTGAAGCCGACCTTCCACGGCGACACCATTTACGGCGAGACCGAGGTGCTGGACAAGACGCCGTCGAAGTCGAAGGACGACCGCGGCGTCGTGTACGTCGAGACCCGTGGCTACAAGCAGGACGGCACCGTGGTCTGCGTGTTCCGGCGCAAGGTGATGGTCCCGAAGCGCTCCTACGGTGACGCACGGGGAGGCGAGCAGCCCGGCCGGCCGGAGCCTGCGGCAAACTAGGGGTATGAGCGCCGCGCTTGACGGGATCCGGGATCGGTTGCGGCGGTTCGCCGACGAAGCAGCGGAAGTTTCGCCCCTCTACAGCCATCTGGCCGCGCACGCGGCGGACGACGACGAGGTCGCGAAGCTGCTCACGGACGCGGCCTCGCCCGATCCGGCACTGTTGCTCGCCGCCGTCCAGCGTGTGCTGCAGGCGGAGCCGTTCCACGAGCTGACGAACTACTACCCGGCGCTCGGCGGTTCGTACGGGCCGGATCCGAGCCTGTGGCCGATGTTCCGGACGTTCGTGCTGGACCGGGCCGACAAGATCCGCGTGCTCGTGGCGAGCCGGGTGCCCCGCAGCAACGAGGTCGGCAGGGCCGCCCTGTTCTACCCGGCCGTCGCGCACGCGGCGCGGCTGGCGGGTGGCGGGCCGGTGGCCCTGCTCGAGGTGGGCGCGTGCGCCGGTCTGCTGCTGGGCATGGACCTGTACTCGTACCGGTACCAGTCGGAGCAGTCCGGGCAGATCGTGGCGGGCCCTGGGCGGGCCGCCCTCGGGCTGCACTGCGCGCTGAAGCTCGAGCCGGGGCAGAAGGGGCCCACGATCCCCAAGCGGTTGCTGGTGTCCGCGAAGGTCGGCCTCGACACCGATCCGGTGGATCTCGACGACGAGGACGAGTACGCGTGGCTCGAGGCGTGCGTCTGGCCGGACCAGCCCGACCGGCTGCGTCAGCTGGGTGCCGCGGCCACCGCACGCAGGAAGAAGCCGCCGACGATGATCGCGGGCGACCCGGTCACCGACCTCGCGGCCGCGGCGGCCCGGATCCCCCTCGAACTGCCGGTGATCATGCTCACCAGCAACGCACTGCGATCACTTTCGGCCGAACGGGTGACGGCTTTCCGGACGGCGGTCGCTGAGTTGGCCGCCGCACGACCGGCCTACTGGGTGAGCCTGGAGGCCTACGGCGTCGGCCTGTGCCCGGACCGCCCTGACCTGGACACGGGCCTCGCGGTCCTGGCGGCCACCCGGTGGGTCGACGGCGAGGAGCAGACCACCCCGCTCGCGCGGACCTCGTGGCACGGCGAACGCATGCACTGGCTCGCCTGAGCCCGCTAGCGGCGAGGGAGCACCTGCCAGCCGGTCAGCGTCTCCGCCAGCTGGTCCACCAGCAGACCGCGCCGGTCGAGGTCGGTGAATGTGACGAGGTCCACCCACGCGACATCGGACGCATCGTCACCTGCGGAAAGCCGTCCGCCGACGACGCGCGCGACGTAGTCGAAGATCAGGTAGACGCCCTGTGGAGCGGGTCGCGATACGCTCCCGGCCAAGGATCCGGCCAGCACCTCGAGGCCGGTCTCCTCACGGAGTTCGCGGGCGACGGCGGAAGCGTCGCTCTCCCCGGGCTCCACGCGGCCACCGGGTAGCGACCACTGCCCCCGGCCGGGGTCGTTGGCCCGCTGGACCAGCAGCAACCGCCCCTCCGCGTCGTGCACGACCGCCCCGACACACCGGATCATCGGAACGTCGGAGTCGGTCATGAACACGAAGCGTAGCCGCTGGGCAGCGAGTTACCCGACCCTTGCCCCAAGAGCAGTACTACCCTCCCGTTTGGCCGCACCGTGCTGTACAACGGTTTTCAAGAACGACAGTCAGCAACCCACCCAAGGACACGGAGTAACACCCGGTGAAAGCCAAGAAGGTCCTGATTATCTCTGGCGCGGCGTTGTTGGTGTTCTTCCTCGTCACCCAGCCCGTCCAGTCGGCAGCGCTCGTGACGTCCATCCTGAACACCCTGAGGGACGCGGCAGAAGCGGTGATCACGTTCGTACGCTCGGTATTCCAGACCTGATCCGAGTAACGTCGAACCATGTTCGCCCCACGGGATTCAGACGAGTACCTGCTTGACTCTGAACGTCGGGTCATTCGGGTGCGCCTGCACTGGGCATGCCTTGCCTGGGAGATCTTCGAGACGATCGCGTTGCTCGCGGTCGCGGTGATGGTGTCCTACCTGCTACCGCCGTCGATGTGGCTCGTTCAGAACATCCTGTGGTACGCGGCGCTGTTCGTACTGCTCCGCTTCGCCTACCAGGTGGTGTCCTGGTGGGTGGAGCGGATCGTGGTGACCGACAAACGCATGATGATGACGACCGGCATCATCACCACCAAGGTGCTGATGATGCCGATCGGCAAGGTCACCGACCTCACCTACGAACGACCGCTCATGGGCCGCGTCCTCGGCTACGGCACGATGATCGTCGAGTCCGCCGGTCAGATCCAGGCACTGAACCGCCTCGAGTACCTGCCCAAGGCCGAGCAGGTCTACGACGCGATCTCGGAACTGGTCTTCGGTGACAAGGACGCGCAGAAGGCCCGCTTCTCGATGATCAAGGCGCAGCGCCTGGCCAGGCGGAAGCCGATGGTGGGCTAGAGCGTTCAATAGGGGTGTGAGGATTGATCTGCACACCCACTCGACGGCGTCCGACGGCACCGACACCCCGGCCCAGCTGGTCGCCAACGCGGCCGGGGCGGGGTTGGACGCACTGGCCATCACCGACCACGACACGACGGCCGGGTGGGACGAGGCATTCGATGCGCTCCCACCCGGTCTCCGTCTTGTCCGGGGGGCGGAGCTGTCGTGCGTCTCGCCCGACGGGCGCGGTGGCCAGTGCACCGTGCACCTGCTGGCCTACCTGTTCGACCCCGCTGCCGACGCGGTGGTCCGGGAGTACGCGCGGGCACGGGCCGAGCGGCGGGAGCGGCTGGCCCGGATCGCCGACCTGATGGCCGCCGACGGGTTTCCGATCTCTGCCGAGTCGTTGCTGGAGTCCGTGCCGGAGACGGCCACCGCGGGCAGGCCGCACCTCGCCATGGCGTTGATGCGGGCCGGGGTGGTGTCGTCGGTGGACGAGGCCTTCGCCCGGTTCCTGAACGATCGGGGGCGGTACTACCTGCCGAGCTCGCGGACACCCATCTTCGAGTCGATCGAGATGATCGAGCGGGCCGGCGGGGTGACCGTGCTCGCGCATGCCTTCGCCACGCACCGGGGGCCCACCGTGACCGCTTCGGTGATCAAGGAGCTGGCCGGGGTCGGGCTGGGCGGGGTGGAGGTCGATCACCCCGACCACGACCAGGATGCCCGCAAGCGTTTGCGCGACCTCGCCGACGAGATGGGGTTGATCACGACCGGGTCCAGTGACTACCACGGGACCAACAAGGTGATCCGGCTCGGACAGGAGATGACTGCTCCGGAGGCGCTGGAGGAGATCGCCCGGCGGGCCACCGGGGTGCCTGTCGTGTCCGGATAAGTGGTCCGGTCCTCCGGTTGCTCGTCGGTGTCGTCGGTGTGGTCGCCGGCATGGCAGGCTGACGCGGTGCTGTTCGATGCCCGTCTGTTCGCCGAGGCCACGATCACCCTCGTCGTGATCATGGATCCGCCCGGCACCATTCCCGTCTTCCTCAGCCTCGTCGGCAGGAAGGCACGGGCGGCACGATTGCGGGCAGCGCGGCAGGCGGTCCTCGTCGCGCTCGGGGTCATCAGCCTCTTCGCCGTCGGCGGGGAGGCGATCCTCTCCTACCTCGGCATCGGGATTCCCGCCGTGCAGGGGGCGGGCGGCCTTCTCCTCCTGCTGATCGCGCTCGACCTGCTCACCGGGCGGGACACGACGCAGCCCCAGGAAGTCGACGACGTCAACGTCGCGCTCGTGCCGCTGGGCACTCCGCTGCTGGCCGGGCCGGGTGCCATCGCCGCCACGATCGTCTTCGTGCGGCACGCAGAAGGGCAGGCCGGGTCGTACCTCGCGCTCGCGCTCGCGATCGTCGCCGTGCACCTGATCCTGTGGCTGTGCCTGCGGTTCTCCGGGTTGCTGATCCGCATCTTCAAGGACAGCGGCATCACGCTCCTCGCGAAGATCGCCGGCCTGCTCCTGGCGGCGATCGCGGTGCAGCTCATCGCCGACTCCGTGCAGGGGTTCGTGAGCGGCGCGTAACTCCGCCGGGGATCCGGGGGATCGCTCCCCAGAAGTTTCTGTCGGTGGTGTCCTCTACCGTGGCACCGTGCAACTCGGGTTCGACGCCATGCCGCGCAGGCTCATCAAAGTCACCCCCTCCCGGCTCTCCACCTGGGTGGACTGTCCGCGCCGTTTTCGCATGGCCTACCTCGACCGGCCCACGCCGCCGCGGGGCGGGGCGTGGGCGCACAGCACGCTGGGTGCGGTGGTGCACAACGCTTTGCGCGCCTTCTTCGACCTGCCCGTCGCCAAGCGCACGCCCGAAGCGGCGGTCGCGCTCGTCGGGCAGCACTGGAGCGACGAAGGGTTCGCCGGGCCCACGCAGGCCGCGGAGTACCGGACCCGTGCCGCGGGCTGGGTCGCCGACTACGTGGCCGAGAACGACGTCTCGATGGACCCCGTCGGGCTGGAGCGGTGGGTGTCGGCACCCGTCGGCACGATCGTCGCCGAGGGGCGGGTCGACCGGATCGACGAGCGGGACGGCGAGGTCGTCATCATCGACTACAAGACCGGGCGGTCCGCGCTGACCACCGACGACGCGCGGTCGTCGCAGGCGCTGGCGCTCTACGTGCTGGCGGCCCGGCGGACGTTGCGCAGGCCGTGCACCCGCGTCGAGCTGCACCACCTGCCGACCGGCACGGTCGCGGCGTGGGAGCACACCGAGGAGTCCCTCACCCGGCACCGCACGCGGGCCGAGGAGGCGGCGGAGGAGTTCCACCTCGCCACGGACACCCTCAACGCAGGCGGTGACCCGGACGTGCTGTTCCCCGCGCAGGTCGGCCGCCAGTGCTCCTGGTGCGACTTCCGCCGCAGCTGCCAGGAAGGCCAGGCGGCCGGGCCCGCGATGGAGTCCTGGGCGATGCTCGCGCCGTTGGGTTAGAGTCGCCCGGACTTGTGGAGGTCCTGTGGACTACTCGAACGCGACCACGGTGGAGCTGCCTGTGGGACCACGACCCACCCCGCCCCCCGCGCATCGCGGTGGGCCGTGGCGTGAGCTCTCCGGTGCGCTGGCGGTGGGCATGTCCGTGCTCGCCGTGGTCGTCGTCGTGTTCCAGGTGCTCGCGTTCTTCCAGGGGATGCCGGGGCCCGGCCCGCTGACCGTGTTCGGGCACATCGCCGCCGCGGTGCTCGCCGTGTTCGTGCAGCGGTTCGCCGACCGCCGCACCGGGTGGCAGGCCGCGTTGTCCGTGCTGGGCGTGGTGGCCGTGTCCGCCGCCGCGCTCTGGCTCTTCTGGTGGTCCTGACCAGGGCTTACTCCGGCCAAGCCAGGTCGATGAACTCCTGGACCGACGCGTCCACGGCCTCCCGGTCGCCGGTCGCGAGCAGGTCCAGCAGCGCGCCGCGGGCGAACGCCAGCGTCATCCGCGCCTGTGCGAGCGACTGGCCCGCGAACCGTGACTCGTCCGCCAGCCACGACGTGACGATCCCGTCCAGCACCGGCGCGAACGACTCCTGACCCGCCAGCGCCGCCCCGTACAGCTCGAAGAACAGCCGCTCGTACGGGGCGAGCGCCGGGTCGCTCAACCGCTGCCAGAACTCCGTCGCCTGCTCCCTCGGCGACCTGGCCCGCAGCGACGCGAGTGCCTCCCGCGTGCGTTCCTCCACCGCGCGCACGACCTCGACGAGCAGCGCCTCCCGCGTGCCGAAGTGGTAGATCAGCATGCGGTGGCTCGTCCCAGCGCCCGCCGCGATCCGGCGCAGGCTGCGGTCACCGACACCCGCGTCCGCCAGATAGGTGATCACGCGCTCGAGAAGGTCCGCTCGCGACATGTACCAAATGGTACAGTCGCGGATATGAGACACGAGGTGACCACCACCATCGACGCCCCGGCCGACCTGGTCTGGCGCACCGTCAAGGACATCGAGAAGTGGCCGGAGTGGACGCCGACGATGACCGAGGTCCGGCTGACGGGCGACAGCCTGCGCGCGGGCAGTGTCGCCAGCGTCCGGCAGCCGAAGCAGCCCGCGCGGACCTGGACCGTCACCGCGCTGAACGACGGCCACTCGTTCACGTGGGCCAGCGCGGGCCGCGGGCTGCGCATGTCCGCCGACCACGTCGTGACCGAGGACGACGGCCGCACGACCGTGCTGCTCACGTTCGACCTTGCGGGGCCGATGGCGCCGCTCACGAGCCTGCTGGTGGGCAGGCTCATCCGGCAGGCCGTCGACACGGAGGCGGCGTCGCTCAAGAAGTGGTGCGAACGTACGTCGCGATGAGCACGCCGGTGCCGGTGGTGACCGACCCGGCCGGCTCGATCGACAGGCAGCGTCAGGTGAGCCAGGTGCGCCAGGTGGGTAGGAGCGTGGCGAGCAGCCCCTCCGGGTTCTCGGTGTTGGGCGAGTGGCGGGCGGCGGGGATGACGGCGAAGTCCGTGTCGAGGCGGTCGGCCATGTCGCGCTGCGCCGAGACGGGCCACGCGTCGTCGAACTCGCCGCAGCACACGAGGCACGGCGTGCCGGAGGTGTGGAGGACGCGGGCGAGTGCGCTGACCAGGTCGGGTTCGCTGCGCAGCGCGCGGGCCTTGCCGAGCAGGGCGGCCGGGTGCGAGCGCAGGAACCGGTCGCGGAAGAACGTCGCCAGCTCCGGGGTGCGCCCCGGCTGCGGCGGGGCCATCGCGTCGAGCTGTTCGCGCAGCTTGTAGGCGGCTTCGATGCCGTGCTCGCGCATGGTGGGCTCGCCGTACTCCAGTGCCTGGCGGCGCAGGCCTTCCGGCAGTTCGGCTGGACCGGAGGCCATGAGCGTCAGGCCGGCGACGGGCGCGCCCGCGAGCACGGCGGCCCGTGCGACAAGGCCGCCGTACGAGTGGCCGAGCAGCACGACGGGGCTGCCTTCGGCGGCGAGCTTGCCGACCAGCTCGGCGATGATCCCGCCGAGCGCGGCCGGCTGGTAGGCGGCTTCGTCGTCGGGCCCGTCGGACTCGTTCTGCCCGGGGAGGTCGACGGCGATGGCCTCGAACCCGGCGGTGGCGATGGGGTCGAACAGCGGCGAGAAGTCCTCTTTGGACCCGCCGTAGCCGGGCAGGAGGAGGGCGGTCGGCTTGGGGTCCGTCGCGCCGACCGCGCGCCTGCGCAAAGCGGCGAGGCGCCCGTACCGACCCGGCAGATCGACCCGGTCCGCCCCGTGCGGCGACAACTGCGACGGGATGTTCACGTTCTGAGTGTGCCTCAAGGTCACTCGTGAACGTGTGGAATCACGCCGGACTTCACTCACACCGTCACAATGCGCCCGCACCCGGCGTCACCGCCGAAACGGCTGGATGCCAAACCCCACCCTGTCCCGGGGGCGTCCCGCCTTGCCAGTCTATCAGTTATCGCCGATTACACAAGGTGTGTGGGGCCAACTGTGGACAACTCGCCCTGCTGTGGATAACTCAGCGGAGCGCGACCAGTGTGTCGCCGCGCTGTTCGAAGACCATCGGGCCCGAGGCCGACATGGTGATCTCGCCGTCGTAGCCCTCGCGGTCCAGCGGGGTCGTCGCCACGATCTCGCCCGTAGCCGGGTTCAGGACCTCGATCGCGCCCTTGACCGGGACCAGGATCTTCCCCGCGAACGCGGTGCCGGGGCCCATGGCGTCGTCGATTGTCCACAGTGGACGTAGGTCGTCCAGGGACAGGGCGATCGTGCGCGAGCCGGTGAACCAGTAGACGGCGCCGGTCACGCGGTTCACCGACATCACGTGGTCCGCCGGGTCGCCGCGCAGGTCGCCCGGGCCGATGTCCAGGGGGTACGACCGGATCTGGCTGCCCTTCTCGTTCAGCAGCACCAGCCGGTTCGGGTTCGGCAGCGCCACCGCGGTGCACTGCTGCACCTCGTCCGGTTGGGAGGCGTCCAGCCGGCACTGCTCGCTCATGGCGACGACCTTGGCGCCGTTGCCGACCACGACGCTGGACACGACCACCGGCTTCTCGGAGTCGTCCTCGCCGGTCGCCTTGTAGACCGTCACCCGGTCGCCCGGGTCCGTCGGGCAGCGTTCCACCACCGCGATCTTGCCGGTGACCACCGCGGTCGTGCCGTACTCGCAGCCGTTCCTCGGCTGCTTGTCCGGGTTCTGGATCGCGCCGACCTTGCCGTACTCCATGGTCAGCACCAGGTCGGACCGCCACGTCGTCAGCAGGTGCGCGCCGGTCGTCGTCAGGTACGTGCCGTCCGACAGCAGCCGGGTGCCCAGCTCCGCGTCGGAGTTGCGGGTGCCCAGGTACGGGCTGTCGCGCTGCTCGTCCTGGCGAGCGGGGCGGCCGCGCTGACCGGTTTCCGGCCACAGCGCGGTGACCTCGCTGCAGCCACCCGCCTTGCGCGGGTCGCCGTCGGGCAGGAGGTTGTCCTTCTTCGCGTACACGGCGATCGCCAGCTGCCACGCCGACGACACCGTGCACAGCGGCAGGTCGCGGTTGTAGCGCCAGCGGACGTCACCGGTGAGCGGGTCGCGGCCGGCCACCTCGCCGCCGTTGCCGGTCACCACGGCCGGGCCGACCGTCACCGGCTCCGGGGTCGCGGGCGACCGGGCACGCCACACCTCGGCGAGCGACGGCGGGAACACCGGCGGCCGGGCGGGTGAGGTCATCGGCGAGCCGGCAGTCTCGGACGTGGTCGCGCGGATGTCGCTGGACTGCCACAGGAGCAGCCCGCCGACCAGTGCGGCCACCGCGATGACCGCCGCGACGAGGACGTCGCGCTTGCGGTGGAACCTGGTCCGTTCCCAGCGCTCGACGGGATTGTCCGTCCCGTCGAGCACGTCCTCGTCGCCAATCATGGTGACCTAGTGTTCCACGCCTTGATGGCAGGAAGGAGCTAGGTAGCGTGTGGAGTAGTCCTCACGCTCGTCAGCAGAGCCTCAGGGGAACGTGGCGGTACTTGGCCACCAACCGCCTGCGGTCCGCGAGTGACGCTGGGTCGGGACCAACACTTCTAATCGCGGGGAGGCGGGTTGGCACCGCCTGTTTCGCTGGTGTTCGGCGTCTCGCCCGTGGACACCCCGGCCCGGCTGCGGCGCCGCCGCGTGCGGGCCGGACGCTCCGACTTCGGCGACGACGTGGCGGCCGTGGCCTCCTGCGTCTCCGCGGGCTGCTCACCGCCCTCGCCACCACCGCGGCGGCGCCGACGGCGCTGCCGCGGCTCGCCACTGGTCTCGGTCGACTCGGTCTTGCGCGGCGAGTCGGCGGCCGGACCGGCCGGGCGGCGCGAACGACGCCGGTTGCGGCCCTTCTTCGTGCCGCCCAGGTCCTCCTCCGGCTCCGCGTCCAGCCCAACGCGGGTCCGCTTGGCCAGCGGCAGCCTGCCGGTCGAACCCTCGGGGATGCCCAGGTCGGAGAACAGGTGCTCGGACGTCGAGTACGTCTCCACCGGCACCGGCATGTCCAGGCCGAGTGTGTCGCTGATCAGCTTCCAGCGCGGTTCGTCGTCCCAGTCGACGAGCGTGATCGCCACACCTTCGCGGCCCGCGCGGCCGGTGCGGCCGATGCGGTGCACGTAGGTGCCGTCGTCCTCGGGGCACTGGAAGTTGATGACGTGCGTGACGTCGTCGATGTCGATGCCGCGGGCCGCCACGTCCGTGGAGATCAGGACGTCGACCTTGCCGGAGCGGAACGCGCGCAGCGCCTGCTCGCGGGCGCCCTGGCCCAGGTCCCCGTGCACCGCGGCGACCGCGAAGCCGCGCTCCTCGAGGTCGTCGGCGACCTTCTGGGCGGTCCGCTTGGTGCGGCTGAAGATCATCGTCAGACCGCGGCTGTCCGCCTGCAGCGCACGCGCGACGACCTCGATCTTGTCCAGCGAGTGCGCCCGGTAGACGAACTGGCGGGTGCGCTCGTGGATGGCGCCCGCGTCGTTCTCCTCGGCCCGGATGTGCGTCGGCTGGTGCAGGAACGTGCGGGCCAGCGTGATGATCGGGCCCGGCATGGTCGCGGAGAACAGCATGGTCTGCCGCTCGTCGGGCACCATGCGCAGGATCCGCTCGATGTCGGGCAGGAAGCCGAGGTCGAGCATGCGGTCGGCCTCGTCGAGCACCAGCGCGCGGACCTTGCCCAGCACCAGGTGGCGCTGTTCGGCGAGATCCAGCAGGCGGCCCGGCGTGCCGACGACGACGTCGACGCCCTTGCGCAGCGCCGCGATCTGCGGCTCGTACGGGCGGCCGCCGTAGATGGCCTCGACGCGGATGCCGAGGTGCTTGCCCGCGTCGGACAGGTCGTGGTTGACCTGCAGGCACAGCTCGCGGGTCGGCACCACGATCAGCACCTGCGGGGTGCCGTCACCCGGCAGGTCGATGCGGTTCAGCAGCGGCACACCGAAGCCCAGCGTCTTGCCGGTGCCGGTGCGGGCCTGACCGATGACGTCCTCGCCGGCGAGTGCCAGCGGCAGCGTCAGTTCCTGGATGGCGAAGGTCCGCTCGATGCCGGCCTCGGAGAGGGCCTTGACGATCTCCGCCTTCACGCCGAACTCGGCGAACGTGGGGGAGTCGGAGCGGACGGGCGCATCGGCCTTCAGCGGATGCGACGTGTCGGTGTCGGGGACCCCTGCCTCGCTGTGTTCCAGCGTGACCGGGTCCAGGTCCTGTGTGTTCTGTTCAGTGATGTGATCTCTCCCTTGTCCAGCGCGCTCGCCCTGGACGGGCCGCTCGACCACGCCTTCTGACGAGGCGCGGGAGGGCCGGCGAGGCGCGCACACCCTCTTTACGCAGCTCATTTGACAAGGCCGCGTCAGTGTCAGTCTACCTGCGAGGGTCGACGGATAGGCTGCACCCCGTGAGCGGAGCTTGCGGAGCGAACCATCGGACACGGACAGGCCGCTCGGAGCCTGCGAGGAGCGGCTGTGAGTGAGCCGCGCGACGCTGTCATCGATCCCGGTGTTGTTGACCTGCTCGGAGTGCTCGCGTACGGCGAGCTGTCGGCTTTCGACCGGCTCGCCGAGGACGCGCGCACGGCGCCGTCGATCGCGGGCCGGGCGGCGCTGTCGGCCATGGCCTCGGCCGAGATGGGCCACTACCAGCGGATCGAGCGGTACCTCGCCGAGCACGACATCGACGTGCAGGACGCGATGCGCCCGTTCATCGGGCACTTCGACACCTGGCACGCGTCCACCGCGCCGCGCTCGTGGCTGGAGTCGCTGGTCAAGGCGTACGTCGGCGACGGGCTCGCGGCCGACCTGTACCGCGAGATCGCGTCCTGGCTGGACGAGGAGACCTCGTCGCTGGTGCTCGAGGTGCTGGGTGACACGGGTCACTCGGCGTTCGCCCAGCGCGAAGTGAAGGCGGCCATCGAACGGGACCGCACGGTGCGCGACCGGCTCACGCTGTGGGGGCGCCGCCTGCTGGGTGAGGCACTCACGCAGGCCCAGTACGTGGTGGCCGAGCGGGACGGGCTCGCCGAGCTGATCGTCACCGGCACCGGAGACCTCGCCGGAATCGCCGCGCTCTTCCGGCGGTTGCAACAGCAACATGGCAAGCGGATGACCGCGCTCGGTCTCGGCTAGCCTTGCAGGGTCGCGAAGCTCGTAGCTCGCCGAGCGACGATTGATTCAGCCGGGGTTTATGGAGGTTCAGCGTGGAGGTCAAGATCGGAGTCGCGGACACCGCGCGGGAGCTGCTGATCAACAGCTCGCAGACTCCGGAAGAGGTGGAGTCGCTGGTGACCGACGCGTTGAAGGACTCGTCGGGAACCTTGGCGCTCACCGACGACAAGGGCCGCCTATACCTGGTGCCGTCCGTGCGCGTCGCGTACGTGGAGATCGGCACGGCCGACTCTCGGAAGGTCGGTTTCGTCACCAACTGAGTGAGCTTCGACGAAGGGCAGGGCCGTCCGGTCCTGCCCTTCTGCGTCTCGTCCCCGGCAGTGCTCAGCCCGCGTTCGGGTGCGCCTCGGAGAGCTTCACGACCCGGTTCAGCTCCAGCGGCTTGTTCGGGTCGAGCGTGACGCCGTTCGCCCTGGTGAAGCCGTCGATCGCGGCCCAGATGATCTGGGTCAGGTACTCGACCACCGCGTCGCGGCTCATGGTGCGGCGCTCCAGCCACCACTCGCTGACGTTCTGGACCATCCCGACGATGCCGTGCGCCCACGGCTCCGCCGCGCCGGAGTCCATGTTCATCGCACGCAGGTAGTCGCCGAGCAGGGCGGACAGGGCCTGCGCGATCAGCTCCTTGTCCTCCGCGACGATGTCCTGCTCGACCGGCCGGTTCGCGAGCGAGCGGCGGACCAGCAGGCGGTACAGGTGCGGGTACTCCTCGACGGTGGAGAAGAACGCGTCGAGGCTCTTGCGGATGCGCGGGACCGGGGCTTCCTCGTTGTTGAGCGCCGGGATGAGCCGGTCGAAGAGGATCTCGGTGCCGCGGTGCCCCAGTGCGACGAACAGGTCGGCCTTGTCGGCGAAGTGGCGGTACAGGACGGGTTTCGTGACACCCGCCTCGGCGGCGATGTGGTCCATGCCGACGTCCGGGCCGTGTTCCGCCAGCGCCCGCATGGCCGCCTCGACGAACTCCGCTCGCCGTGCTGCCCGGTGGGAGCGCCAGCGGTCCCGTCTCGCGTCACCTGTCGCGTTGCCGGTTGCTTCTGGCATTTGGCCGAATCTACTCCTCAGAGCACTAAGGCTGCTGCAGCGGGAAGCCGCCGCCGATGCCCTTCCAGGCCAGGGTGCTGATCAGCGCCACGGCTTCTTCCTTGGCCATCGTCCTGCCGTCGGCGAGCCACGAACGGGCCGCCACCTGGCTGATGCCGACGAGTCCGACCGCGAGCAGCCGCGCGGGCTCCTCGTCCAGGCCGGCGTCGGCGGTGATGGTCCTCGTGATGGCCTGCACGCACGCGTCGGTGCCGCGGTCGATCGCGGCCTGCACCACCGGCTCGCCGCGCAGGTCGGACTCGAAGACCAGCCGGTACGCCTGGCTCTCGCCGTCCACGAAGTCGAAGTACGCGGTCACCGCGTTCTGCACCCGGACCTTGTTGTCCGTGGTCGACTCCATCGCGTCGGTCACCCGCATGATCAGCTCGTCGACGTGGATCTCGAGCAGCGCGAGGTACAGCTCCAGCTTGCCGGGGAAGTGCTGGTAGAGCACCGGCTTGGAGACACCGGCGCGCTCGGCGATCTCGTCCATGGCGGCTGCGTGGTACCCGTTCGCCGCGAAGACGTCCTGGGCGGCGGCCAGCAGCTGGGCGCGCCGAGCGGTGCGCGGCAGCCGCGCGGCCCGGTTCGCCTGCCCGGCCAGTCCGTGCTGAATCGTCTCCGACATTCGCCCCTCCACGTCCGTCGCGGGCCAGGGTTGCCGACCCGTGGCCACGACCTTACTCGCCGGTAATGCGACTTCGGGAGAGTCATGGACACTGGACGGGTGAGCACCGGCACCGAATCACGCCCTCCCGTCACCTACGTCCCGCTGTCCGACGCGGTCCTGCCGGCCGTCGACATGTCGATCCCGCCGTGGCCGGGAGAGGACCGGACCTCGGGCGGGGTGCGCATGCACATCCGCGTCACCCCCGGCCCCGAGGACGCCCCCACCGCCGTCTACGTGCACGGACTGGGTGGCTCGGCCACGAACTGGACCGACCTCGCCGCCCAGCTCTCCTCCCGGGTACCCGGGATCTCGGTGGATCTACCGGGGTTCGGCAGGTCGGAGCCGCAGCCGGGCTTCGACTACTCGATCGCGGCGCACGCGGACGCGGTCGCGCGGTTCATCCGGGGGCTCGGTGTCGGCCCGGTGCACCTGCTCGGCAACTCGATGGGCGGTGCGATCTCGATGAACGTCGCCGCCGACCACCCCGACCTGATCCGCACCCTCACGCTGGTGTCGCCCGCGGTGCCCGACCTGCGGCCGCGCTTCTCGCGGATGTCCGACCCGCGCCTGGCCATCGCCTACCTGCCGCTGATCGGCGCGTCCGTGCGGCGCAGGCTCGCGGCGGTGCCCGTGGAACAGCGCGTGCTGCAGCTGTTGCGGCTGGTGTTCGCGGACGTGGCGCGGGTGCCGCAGTCCCGCAAGGACGAGGCGGCGGCCGAGTTCGCGGAGCGGGCGCGGCAGGTGTGGGCCAACCCGGCGCTCGCCCGCAGCACGATCGGGTTGTTCCGGTCGTGGCTGGTGCCGAGGTCGAGGTCGATGTGGACCCTCGCGCCGCGGATCACGGCGCCGACTCTGGTCGTGTGGGGCACGGACGACAAGCTGGTGACCGTCCGCAAGGCGCCGAGGACCGCCCGGCTCATCCCGAGGGCGCGGCTGCTGGTGCTGCCGAGGACCGGGCACGTCGCGCAGATGGAGCGGCCTGCCACGGTCGCGCGGGCGGTGCTGGGCATGTGGGAACAGGTCGACACGGGCAACTGGTGAGCTGGGTTCACCCCGGTGTGAAACGTCACTCCGACGCGCCGTGCGAATCGGTGTCGTTTCCGGAGTGTGGCACCCTGGGCCCGTGACGAAGCGGGTACAGGACCGGTACCGCGCAGGTGAACGCCGCACGTCGAGCGAGCCTCTCGCGGCCTCGTGGCGACCCGAGACGCGGCCGAGGAAAAAGGCGCCGAAGAAGAAGCAGGGCGTGCTCGCGACGTATGGCTGGCGCGTGTACGCGGTCCCGGTGCTGGTGGCGATCACCGCGCTCGTGGTGGTCCAGACCGCCGGTGAGGACAGCACTGACACGCGGGCCGCGCAGGACCAGGTGGCCGCCGACGACCCGCAGAACACCGGTGACGTGCAGGAAGGCCCCGGGGTCAGCGAGAAGCCCGCGAAGCCGCAGGACCTGAAGATCCCGACCGCCGACCTGCCGCCCGGCGCGGCTTTCCCGCAGGCGGGACAGGGCGAGTGGGACGTCGTTCCCGGCACCACGCCGCGCGTGGGCAACGCGGGCGAGCTCTACACGTACACGATCGAGATCGAGAAGGGGATCGACCTCGCGCCCTACGGCGGGATCGACTCGTTCGGGCGGCTCGTCGACACGACGCTCGCCGACCCGCGTGGGTGGACGTCGACCGGGCAGGTGTCGGTGCAGCGTGTCGACGGGGACGCCGACCCGGACATCCGGATCAGCCTCTCCACGCCAGAGACCGTGCACCGGCCGGACTTCTGCGGGTACTCGATCACGTACGAGTCGTCGTGCTGGCGGCGCAGCGAGAAGCGCGTGATGATCAACCTGGCCCGGTGGGTGCGTGGGGCGCTGGCCTTCAGCGGCGACATCGGGTCGTACCGCGAGTACGCCATCAACCACGAGATCGGGCACGCGTTCGGCAACGGGCACGTCGGTTGTGCCGAGGAGGGCGGGCTCGCGCCCGTGATGATGCAGCAGACCTTCGGCGTGAACAACGACTTCGTGGCCCGCCTGAACGACCAGGTCGGCAACTCGGACCCGGTGCGGGCCGACGGCAAGACGTGCCGCGTCAACCAGTGGCCCAACCCCCAGGCCCAGCCACCGGCCTGACGGACCGATGCCCGGAAAGCGTCTTTCATGGCGTGCTTCCCGCGATGTGGGACTCGCGGAAGAGCGGGTGGGACGATCGCGTTGTACGCGGGGAGACTTGGAGTCATCCAGTCACGCGTCGAGGAGGAACCCATGGCAAGCGGTTTGCCACCACTGGTGGAACCGGCCGCCGAGCTGACCAAGGACGAGGTCGCGCGCTACAGCCGGCACCTGATCATCCCGGACGTCGGGGTCGACGGGCAGAAACGGCTGAAGAACGCGAAGGTCCTGGTCGTCGGGGCGGGTGGGCTCGGCAGCCCCGCGCTGCTGTACCTGGCCGCGGCCGGGGTCGGCACGCTCGGCGTGATCGACTTCGACGTGGTGGACGAGTCGAACCTGCAGCGCCAGGTCATCCACGGCGTCTCGGACGTCGGGAAGCCCAAGGCGCTGTCGGCGAAGGAGTCGATCGCCGAGATCAACCCGCTGGTCGACGTCATCCTCCACCAGGAGCAGCTGACCAGCGACAACGCGCTGGACATCTTCCGCCCGTACGACCTGATCCTGGACGGGACGGACAACTTCGCGACCCGCTACCTGGTCAACGACGCGGCGGTGCTGCTCGGGAAGCCGTACGTGTGGGGCTCGATCTTCCGGTTCGAGGGCCAGGTCAGCGTGTTCTGGGAGGACGCGCCGAACGGTCAGGGCCTGAACTACCGCGACCTCTACCCCGAGCCGCCGCCGCCCGGCATGGTGCCGTCGTGCGCCGAAGGTGGCGTGCTGGGCGTGCTGTGCGCGTCGATCGGGTCGGTCATGGTCACCGAGGCGATCAAGCTGCTCACCGGGATCGGTGAACCTCTGCTCGGACGGCTGATGGTGTACGACGCGCTGGAGATGTCGTACCGGACCATCAAGATCCGCAAGGACCCCGAGACCAAGCCGATCGAGGGCCTCATCGACTACGACGCCTTCTGCGGTGTCGTCTCCGACGACGCGCAGCAGGCCGCCGCGGGCAGCACGATCACGCCCCGTGAGCTCAAGGAGAAGTTCGACCGGGGCGACAACTTCGCGCTGATCGACGTCCGCGAGCCGCACGAGTACGAGATCGTGAAGATCCCCGGCGCGGTACTGATCCCGAAGGACGAGATTCTGTCCGGCGCCGCGCTCGCGACGCTGCCGCAGGACAAGCCGATCGTCCTGCACTGCAAGTCCGGCGCCCGGTCCGCGGAGGCGCTCGCCGCGCTGCACAAGGCCGGATTCAAGGACGCGGTGCACGTCGGTGGCGGTGTGCTCGGCTGGGCGCGGGACGTCGACTCGAGCCTGCCGACCTACTGACCTCGCTCGTCCATTCGGGTCAGCGACGCGCACGGCGGCGTGACCTGCACGACGTGTAGTGGTGCGGCGGGGTAGCGTGCCTGGACGTGACTGCGTCCCCACCTGCCCCGCCGCCCCAGCACGTGCGTGCTGCCTTCGGCGCGAAGGACAGCGTGCCGGAACTGGTCGGCAACGGTCCGCTGTGGCGCTGTGGCGACACCGCGCTGCGGCCGGTGACGAACCCGGCCGAGGCGTCGTGGGTCGCGCAGACGTTGACCGAGCTGCACGTGCCCGATCTGCGCATCGGCCGCCCGCTGCGGGCGAGCGACGGCCGGTACGTGGTCGGCGGGTGGATCGCGTTCCGCCACCTCGATGGGCGTCCCGAACCGCGCTACGACGAGGTTGTGGCCGCGTCCTTGCGGCTGCACAAGGCGACCGCCGACCTGCCCCCGCCGCGTTTCCTCACGCTGCGGGCCGACGTGTTCGCGATGGCCGACCGCGCCGCGGCCGGGGAGGAAGAGGCGCCGCTGACCCCCGGGCTGGGCGGGCGGCTGTTCGACGTGATCTCCGGAGCCCGCAAGCCGCTGAACCTGCGCGCGCAGGTGGTGCACGGGGACCTGTTCGGCAACGTGCTGTTCGCCGGGGACGCCGCGCCCGGCATCGTGGACTTCACCGCGTTCCACCGCCCGCCCGAGTGGGCCGCGGGGGTCGTGGTCGTGGACGCGCTCGCGTGGGGCGGCGCGGACGAGGGCCTGCCGAAGCGGTGGTCGCACCTGGCGGAGTGGCCACAGGCGTTGTTGCACGCGCTGCTGTTCCGGCTCGCGGTGCACGCGCTGCACCCGCGTTCGACGGAACAGTCGATGCGCGGCCTGGAGCGGGCCGCGCGGCACATCACCACGTTGTAGCGAGCGGCCCGAACATCATCTGCAGGTAGAGGATCAGGATCGAGGGCCTGCCCTCGAGCAGTACGAACCCGATCAACAGCGCGACGGCGGTGAGGAACGCGGCCGCCATGTTCATGCGCTTGGGCTTCGCCAGCAGACCCGCGACCAGCGCGAACGGCAGCCCGCCGCAGGTGTAGGCCAGGACGAGCTGCGCGGTGGGCGCGAACTCGGCGTAGAAGGTGACCGCGGCCGCGTATCCCCAGCCCGCGAGCCCGCCGCCCGCGACGAGGATCGTCCAGAGCAGCACACCGCGGCCGCCGTTCGGGAGCCAGCTCGCGTGCTGGGTGCGCCAGCCGATCGCGAGCGTGGCGACGCCGAGCGCGAACAGCAGCACGGCGAGCGTGAACAGCGACCCCGGCGACAACATCTCGAGCGGCCGGAACGGAAACCCGTCGGTGTCGTGGGTGAACAGCACCGCCAGGGTGCCGGTGATCGCGGAGCCGACGAGCCACGTCAGCCCGAGCTGTCGCCACATGGCTGCGCACTGTATCGAGGCGGAATAATTGAGGACGCAACTACCTTGTGGTGGGTACCGTTTCGTCCCAGGAGGCGCGACATGCCGGCGATCACCGCGGACACGCTGACCCTGCCCCGTCTTTCCGTGCCTGCCGACCCGGCCTGGCGCGAGCCGTACAAGGTGGTGACGGCGCAGAAGTTCCTGGAGGGCGAGGGTTTCCAGGTGCGCCGCCCGTTCCCCGGCGTCGACCTGGCGCTGGCGGACCCGTTCCTGCTGCTGGACCACATGGGTGCCGTCGAGTACGGCCCCGGTGAGGCGAAGGGTGCCCCGTGGCACCCGCACCGCGGCTTCGAGACGGTGACCTACATGATCGACGGCGCCTTCCAGCACACCGACTCGATCGGCGGCGGCGGTCTCATCACCGACGGCGCCACGCAGTGGATGACCGCCGGGGCCGGGATCCTGCACAACGAGGTGCCCCCGCAGGAGATGGTCGCCCGCGGCGGCCTCTTCCACGGTGTGCAGCTGTGGGTCAACCTGCCGCGCGCGCTGAAGATGACCACGCCCCGCTACCAGGACATCCAGGCGACCGACGCCGCGCTGCTGTCGAGCGAGGACGGCGGCGCGCTAGTCCGCGTCATCGCGGGCTCGCTGGACGGCCACGACGGTCCCGGTGCGACGCACTCGCCGATCACGTACCTGCACGCGACGGTCAGTGCGGGTGCCCGGCTCGCGATGCCATGGCCCGCGGACTACAACGCGCTCGTGTACGTGCTGTCCGGCCGCGGCACGGTGGGTGCCGGCAGGCCCCTTGAGGAAGGTCAGCTGGCCGTCTTCGGCCTGGGCGACGCGTTGTCGGTGCGGGCGGCGGACACGCAACCGGCGAACTCGCCGACGGGGTGGGAGATCCTCGTGCTGGGCGGTGCGCCGATCAACGAGCCGGTGGCCAGGTACGGCCCGTTCGTGATGAACACCCGCGAGGAGATCGTCCAGGCTTTCGAGGACTTCCAGGCCGGGCGGCTGGACCAGATCCCGGCGGAACACCTGGCACACCGCACGACCGCGGACGACAAGCTGGTGGAGTGAGGGGCCGGCCTCCGGCCCCCGGTCACCACGCTACGGCACCCCACCGACAACGTGACCTGCGAGGACGTCGGTTATCCACAGCAGGGTGAGTTATCCACAATCGGGCTCGCGTGCGTGACATCGCCGCCCTCCACTGATAGACTGGCATGGCGGGACGCCCCCGGGTCAGGGTGGGGGTTGCGTTCCGGCTGGTTTGCGGGATTTCGGCCATCGGAGTTTGTGTGGGCCGGGCTTTCGTGAGGTCTCTCGGCTCCTCGGTTCGCCATGCGCCGGTGCCTCGTTCTTCGGTCTGCTGGACCAGCGGGCCGCCAGCTTTCCCAGCTCGGTCTCCGTTTCCCGGGTCGGGGGCTGCGTCAGCACGGTCGGGACGTACATCGTGTCTCCTCTCCTTTCCACCCCGACGCCGCCACCCCGCGGAATCGACAACCGTCGCGGTGTCGATTTCCGCGGGGTGCTGCGTCGAGGGGGTGAGAGGCTGCACAGCGGCAGCCGTTCCTGGAGGTACACGTGCGGTACATGTTGATGATCACCGACGACGGGGCCGAGCTTGCGAGCCCGGCCGAGATCGACGCCCAGCCCGCGTTCCTGTCCTGGCTGGTCGACGTCGAGGCGCGGGGCGGTCGGCGGGCCGGCACGCTCCTGCGGCCACCGGACGAAGCGGTCACCGTGCGGGTGCGGGACGGGCGTGTGCTGCGGTCCGACGGGCCGTTCGCCGAGACCAAGGAGTGGATCGCCGGGGTCGAGGTGCTCGAGTGCGCCGACCTGGACGACGCCATCGCCCTCGCCGCCACCCACCCTGAGGCCGGGCGGTTTCCCATCGAGATCCGGCCGTTCTGGGAGGACTGACCCATGCGTTTCCTGATGTTCGTGTGCGCCGACCCCGACCTGACCGGCGACGGCAGTCCCGACACCTGGCTCGCCGAGACCGGGGAGCGGCGACTGGAAGGCAGCAGGCTGCGACCCCTCAGCGACGCGACCACCCTGTGGCCCAAGGAGGGCGGCACCTTCGTGTCCGACGGGCCGTTCGCCGAGACGAAGGAGTTCATCGCCGGGTACGACATCATCGAGTGCGCCGACCTCGACGAGGCCGTGGACATCGCAGCCAAGCACCCCGTCGCGAAGTTCGGTGCGATCGAGCTGCGTCCCGTATGGGAGTGACGGACGCCGTCGACGAGGCCTTCCGCACCGAGTGGGGGCAGGTCGTCGCCACCCTGATCCGCGTCACCGGGGACTGGGACCTCGCCGAGGAATGCGCGTCCGACGCCTTCGCGAGCGCGTTGGCCACCTGGCCCCGGGACGGCGTGCCGCGCCGTCCCGGGGCGTGGCTCACCACGACCGCACGCAACCGGGCGCTGGACCGCCTCCGCCGGGGCGCCGCCGAGTCCGGGCGGCTGCGGCGGCTCGCGCCCGTCCTCGAGGACGACTCCCCACCAGCCGAGGAGGACGCCGTGCCCGACGACCGGCTGCGGCTGATGTTCACCTGCTGCCATCCCGCGCTGCCGCTGGAGGCGCAGGTCGCGTTGACGTTGCGCACGCTCGCCGGGCTGACGACACCGGAGATCGCGCGGGCGTTCCTCGTGCCGGAGGCGACGATGGCGCAACGGCTCGTCCGCGCGAAACGCAAGATCCGCAACGCCCGCATCCCGTACCGGGTGCCGCCTGCCGAGCTGCTGCCGGAACGCATGGCCGGGGTGCTCGGCGTCCTGTACCTGCTGTTCAACGAGGGCTACTCGACCGAGCGGCGGGAGCTGGCCACCGAGGCGATCCGGCTCGCGCGGGTGCTGGTCTCGTTGCTGCCCTCCTCGGAGGCGGGTGGGCTGCTCGCGTTGATGCTGTTCCAGGAGTCTCGCCGCGCCACCCGCACCGAGCACGGCGACCTGGTGACACTCGCCGAGCAGGACCGCACCCGGTGGGACCGCGCGATGATCGACGAGGGCCTCGCGGTGCTCGACGAGATGTTCGCGGACCCGGGTCCCTACCAGCTGCAGGCGGCGATCGCGGCCTGTCATGCCATGGCACGGCACGCGGAGGACACCGACTGGCGGCGCATCGCGGACCTGTACGAGCTGGTGGCGGAGCTCAACCCGTCTCCGGTGGTCGAGCTGAACCGGGCGGTCGCGGTCGCGGAGGTCGACGGTCCCGCCGCCGGGCTCGCGCTCGTGGACGACCTGCGTGCGGAGCTGCCGGGCTACCACCTGCTCGCCGCGACCCGCGCGGACCTGCTGCGCCGCCTGTCCCGGCACCAGGAGGCACGCGAGGCCTACGAGGAAGCCCTCAACCAGGCGCCGACCGACGCGGAACGTCGTTTCCTCGCCCGCCGCCTCGTCGAGCTCACGACCTCCTGACCCGGACGGGGCGTGTTGCCGGAACGGCAAGATCGCGTGCCGTCCGGGCGCGGAGTGGGCACGATGGGCCGGGAGGTGATCGGCGATGACGGATCCTGGTGCCGCGGCGTTCTGGGAGGAGCGCTGGTCGGGTGTACTGCGCGAGCACGCGGACGTGGTCGCCCAGCGGCCGCCCAGCGCCTACCTGACCTCGATGGACCTGCTGCCAGGTAAGGCACTCGACGCCGGGTGCGGGCACGGGGCCGAGACGCTCTGGCTCGCCGAACGGGGGTGGCACGTCACCGCCGTCGACTTCTCTGCTGCCGCGCTCACGCACGCCAGTGCGGCCGCCGAGGCCGCCGGGCTCGCCGACCGGGTCGACTGGGTCGAAGGAGACCTCGGCGTCTGGGCACCGGAACAGAACCACTACGACCTCGTCGTCTGCCTCTACGTCCACGTCGCCGGGTCGGTCACCGAGATGGTGCGGCGGATGGCATCCGGGGTCGCGCCTGGCGGAACACTGCTCCTCGCCGGGCACCAGCCCGTCGACCCGGCCACCGGAGCGGCGACGGCCGCGGCCGGGCAGGTGCAGGTGTCCGTCGACGACGCCGTCGGCGCGCTCGGTGGCTGGACGTTCCTCGTCGCCGAGGAGCGGCCGCGCGTCGCTGGCGGCGGCGTCGACGCCGTGGTCCTCGCCCAGCGGCCCTAAGGCCGCCAGCGGTACTCGCGCATGCTGACCTTCTCGCCGTCCGCCAGCACACCCTCCGCGCGCAACAGCTCCAGCTGGCGCCGCGCCAGGCCCGGCGCGGGTGTGCCGTTGGCACGCAGCACCCGGTGCCACGGCAGGTCGTGGCCGTCCTCGGACAGGATGCGCCCCACCAGGCGCGGTGTGGGGGCCGAGGCCAGCGCCGCGATGTCACCGTACGACGCGACCCGGCCACGCGGAATCGACCTGATGATCTCCCGCACGCGCTCGTGCAGCTCCTCGGACACCACGGTCCAAGTATGACGGCGTGCCGCCCGCGACCCCGCGCGCCCGGCGTGGTTCCATCGTCGTCGTGGTCGCCACGAACATGCCGGCTCCCCGGCTCGTTCGCCGGCCGGTTGCCCCCCGCGTCGAGACCCGGTGGGAACCGGCCGTCCGGCGCGTGCTCGACGGCGCCGACGGGTTCGTCCGCGTCCTCGGCGGGCCCGGCACCGGCAAGACGACCCTGATCACCGAGATCGCGGCCGACCGCATCCTGCGTGGTGGCGTGGATCCCGAACAGCTGCTCATCATCACCGCGAACCGGCGGGCCGCGACCGAGGTGCGCGCCGCGGTCGCGCGGATGGTCACCGAGCACGACGAGACCGACGACGTGCCCCGCACGGTCCGCGAGCCGCTCGTCCGCACCGTCCACTCGTACGCGTTCTCCGTGCTGCGGCTGCACGCACACCTGCGGGACGTGCCGGGACCGCGGCTGCTGTCCGGGCCGGAGCAGGACGCCGTCGTCCGCGAGCTGCTCGCCGGGGACGTCGAGGACGGGGTCGGCTACTGGCCGGAACGGCTCCGGGCCGCGCTCACCGTGCCCGGGTTCGCCGAGGAGCTCCGCGACCTCATGCTGCGGGCCGCGGAGCGCGGGCTCGGGCCAGAGGACCTGGTCAAGCTCGGCCGCGAAGCCAAACAGCCGGAATGGGTCGCCGTCGGCCGGTTCGCGCTGCAGTACGAGCAGGTCAACCTCCTCGCGTCGGCCGCGGACAGCGCGGTGGCCCAGGAGTCGGCGCCCGCGCTGGACGCCGCCGAGCTGGTGGCGAGCGCGGTGCTCGCGTTCGACACCGACCCCGCGCTGCTCGCCGCCGAACGGGACCGGGTGCGGTACCTGCTCGTCGACGACGCGCAGCACCTCGACCCGCTCCAGTACCGGCTGCTCGCCCGGCTCGGCCTGGCCGCCAAGGAGTTCGTCCTCGTCGGCGACCCCGACCAGGCCGTGTTCTCCTTCCGTGGCGCCGATCCCCGGCTGCTCGCCGACACCGACCCGCAGGGCGGCACCGTCGTGCTGCGCGAGCCGCACCGGATGGCACCCGCGGTCCGCGAGGCCGTCGCCCGGCTCGCCGCGCGGCTGCCCGGCGCGGCGCCGCAGCGACCCGCGCCGCGTGCGGAGGTCGAGAACTCCCGCGCAGGCGGCAGCGTCGACGTGCACCTCCACACGACGGAGGCGGCGGAGGCGGCGTGGATCGCCGACCAGTTCCGCCGCGCGCACCTCATCGACGGGGTGCCGTGGTCGGAGATGGCCGTGCTGTGCCGGTCCGTCACCCGTTCCGCGCCCGTGCTGTACCGCGCGCTCACCGCCGCGGGCGTACCGGTCGCGACCGACGCCGACGAGCTGCCGCTGGCGCGACAGCCCGCGGTGCGGCCGTTCCTCGAGCTGCTGCGCGTCGCCACCTACCCGCGACTGCTCGACCCCGAACGCGCGGAGATGCTGCTGACCAGCCAGTTCGGCGGCGCCGACCCGCTCGCCGTGCGCAGGCTGCGCCGCGGGCTGCGCAGGCTCGACCTCGCCGCCGGGCAGGATCGGCCCTCCGACGAGCTGCTCGTCGAGGTCCTGAAGTCCGAGGACCTCCTGACCGCGCTCGACGACGCCGAGGCCGCCAGCGTCCGCCGCGTCGCCGGGCTGCTCGCCACCGCACGCCAGGCGATCGCCGAGAACGTCGGCATCGAGCAGGTGCTCTGGCTGGTGTGGCAGCAGAGCAACCTCGAGCCGCGCTGGGTCGCGCAGTCGCACCGCGGCGGAACCCTTGGCGCGCAGGCGGACCGCGACCTCGACGCGATCGTCGGCCTGTTCCACGCCGCCGCGAGGTACGCCGACCGCCTCCCCGGCGCCGGCGTCACCGGCTTCGCGGACTTCCTCGCCGCACAACGGATCGTCGGCGACACGCTCGCCCCGTCCGCGCAGCGCGACAACGTCGTCTCCGTGCTCACCGCCCACGGCGCCGTCGGTCGCGAGTGGACGGTCGTGGCCGTGCTCGGCGTGCAGGAGGGCACCTGGCCGGACCTGCGGCTGCGTGGCTCGCTGCTCGGCGTCGAACGGCTCGTGGACCGCCTGGCCGGGTTCGACGACACCGCGGAGTCGCAGATGTCCGCGACCGCGCCGCTGCTCGCCGAGGAACGCAGGCTCCTGCTCGTCGCCGCGAGCCGCGCCCGCCGCAGGCTGCTCGTGTCCGCCATCCGCGGCGAGGACGAGCAGCCGTCCCGGTTCCTCGCCGAACTGTCCGGTGTGGACATCGAGGAACTGGCGGACGCGGGCAGGCCCACCTCGCTCGGTGGCACCCGCCGTGCGCTCGTGCTCGCGGACCTCGTCGGCGACCTGCGCCGCGCGGTCTGCGACCCCGACGCACCCGAGGACCGCAGGCGCGCCGCCGCACGCCAGCTCGCGCGTCTCGCCGATGCGGGCGTGCCCGGCGCCAACCCCGGCACCTGGTACGGGCTCGCCGAACTGTCCACCACCGATCCCTTGCGCGCCAAGGAAGACCGCGTCACCGTGTCGCCGTCCAACGTCGAGACACTCGCCAAGTGCCCGCTGCGCTGGGTGGTCGAGCGGCACGGCGGCACCGACCCCGCGGAGCTGGCGTCGATCACCGGTGTGCTCGTGCACGCGCTCGCGCAGGCCGCCGCGTCCGGCGCCGACGAGGTGCACCTGCGGGCCGAGCTGGACCGCGCGTGGGACGCCGTCGACGCGGGTGCGCCCTGGTTCTCCCGCCGGGAGCGGGCACGGGTTCACGCCATGCTTGACACCTTCCTCTCCTGGGTCGCGGCGACCCGAGGTGAGTTGACACAGGTCGCGGTCGAACACGACTTCACCGTCGACATCCCGGAGACCGAACCGCCGGTGCGGGTCCGCGGCCGCGTCGACCGGCTGGAGGCCGACAACGGGGGCCACCCCGTGGTGGTCGACGTGAAGACCGGCAAGAACGCGGTCACCGAGGCCGACGCCCGCGAGCACCCGCAGCTCGCGGTGTACCAGCTCGCCGCAGCGTACGGCGCGTTCGTGAAGCTCGGCCTGGACAGCGAACCCGGTGGTGCGCGGCTGTTGTACGTCGCCAAGGCCAACCGCAAGAAGGCCGCCACCGAACGCAACCAGGACCCGGTCGGCGAGGACGGCGTGAAGCACTGGACCGGCGTGGTCGCCGACGCGGCCGCCGCCAGCACCGGGCCCGAGTACCGGGCCAAGCAGAACCCGGACTGCCCGCGCTGCCCGGTCCGGGTCAGCTGCCCCATGCACGCCAGCGGGCGGCAGGTCACCGAGTGATCTCGCCGAGAGAACTGGCGAAGGAACTCGGACTGCCCGCACCGACCGCCGAGCAGGCCGAGGTGATCGCCGCGCCCACCGACCCCGCGCTGGTCGTCGCGGGTGCGGGCGCGGGCAAGACCGAGACCATGGCCGCGCGCGTCGTGTGGCTGGTCGCCAACGGCATCGTCACCCCGGACCGCGTGCTGGGCCTCACGTTCACCCGCAAGGCCGCCCGCCAGCTCGCCGACCGGGTCCGCTCGCGCCTGCGCAGGCTCGCCGGTTCGCGGCTGCCGTACCGGCTCGACCCCAGCGGGCAGCTGCTCGCCGAGCTGTACGCGGGCGAGCCGACCGTGCTGACCTACCACGCCTACGCGGGCCGCCTGGTCGCCGAACACGGGTTGCGGCTGCCGGTGGAGCCCGGCGCGCGGCTGTTGACCGAGACCGCGTGCTGGCAGCTCGCGCACCGCGTCGTGTCGACGTGGACCCAGGACCTGGAGACCGAACGGGTGCCGGTCACGGTCACCCGGTACCTCCTCGAACTCGCGGGCGATCTGGCCGAGCACCTCGTCGACCTCGACCGGCTGCGTGAGTACGGCGAGGATCTCGCCACCACCATCGAGAACGCGCCGCGCGGCCCCCGCCAGCGTGCCGAGCTGTCGCAGGACCTCAAGGAAGTCGTTGCCACACAACGGTTCCGGATCGCGATGCTGCCGCTCGTGGCTGCCTACGGCGACGCGAAGCGCAAGGAGGGCGCGCTCGACTTCGCCGAGCAGATGGCCCTGGCCGCGCAGCTCGCGGACACCCAACCCGAAGTGGCGGAAGGGGAACGCGCCCGCTACGGCACCGCGCTGCTCGACGAGTACCAGGACACCGGCCACTCGCAACGGATCCTGCTGCGGTCGCTGTTCGGCGGCAAGAAACCGATGCCCGTCACCGCGGTGGGCGACCCGGTGCAGGCGATCTACGGCTGGCGCGGCGCGAGTGCCGCGAACCTGCCCCGGTTCGCGACCGACTTTCCCAAGCTGGACAACAAGAAGCTCGTACCCGCCACCCGCTACGGCCTGCTGACGAGTTTCCGCAACCCACCCGAGGTGCTGGCGCTCGCCAACGCGATCTCCGGTTCGCTGCGGCGCGCCGGGCTGGACGTCGACGAGCTGCGGGCACCCGAGGGCCGAGGGCCGGCGGACGTCCGCGCCGGGTTGTTCCCCGACGCGGTGACGGAGGTCGAGTGGCTGGCCGACGAGATCGCCCAGCGGTGGCGGTTCATCTCGGACGAACGGGACCGGCCGCCGACCGCCGCGGTGCTGGTGCGGCGCCGTGCCGACATGAGCGACATCGCGACCGCGCTGCGCGCCAGGGGGTTGCCGGTCGAGGTGGTCGGTCTCGGTGGCCTGCTCGACGAACCAGAGGTGCGCGACCTGACCTCGGCGCTGCGCGTGCTGATCGACCCGCTCGCCGGTGCCGCCGCCGCCCGGCTGCTGACCGGCGCGCGGTGGCGGCTCGGCGCGGCCGACCTCGCCGCACTGTGGAAGCGTGCCGCCGAGCTGGGGCAGGACTACCGGCCCGACGGCGAAGGTCGACTTGTCGACATGGTGCCGCCGGAGGGTGCCGAGCAGGCCGGTCTGGTCGACGCGATCGACGACCCCGGCGAGGCGGGGCGGTACTCGCCGGAGGGGTACCGGCGGATCCGGTCGCTCGGCGGTGAGCTGCGGATGCTGCGGCGGCGGCTCGACCAGCCGCTGCCCGAGCTGGTCGCGGACGTCGAACGCGCCATGCTGCTCGACGTCGAGGCGACCGCCAGGGTCGGCGGCGCGCGGCGGGCCCACCTGAACAAGTTCGCCGACGTGGTGTCCGACTACGCGCAGGCCAGCCCGTCCGCCAGCCTCGGAGCCCTCCTGGACTACCTCATCGCCGCCGAGAGCGCGGAGGACG
Organism: Actinophytocola algeriensis; assembly: GCF_014203735.1. Lineage (GTDB taxonomy): Bacteria > Actinomycetota > Actinomycetes > Mycobacteriales > Pseudonocardiaceae > Actinophytocola > Actinophytocola algeriensis. The sequence continues at coordinate 355,198 of NZ_JACHJQ010000009.1, forward strand.
GCCTCGAGCCGGGTGAGGTGGAGGTTGCCGAGGACCGCGTGCAGATCCTGACCGTGCACAGCGCGAAGGGTCTCGAGTGGGAGATCGTCGCGGTGCCGCACCTGGTCAACGACGTGTTCCCCAGCCGGAAGCGGACGTCGTGCTGGCTGCGCGCCGTGACCGAGCTGCCCGCCGCGCTGCGCGGCGACGCGGTGGACCTGCCGACACTGGACCTCTCGAACGCGGGCAACCGCAAGGAGATCGAGGTCGAGCTGACCAACCACGCGGAGGCGTTCGCCGTGCGTGACCTCGTCGAGGAGCGGCGGCTCTGCTACGTCGCGCTCACCAGGTCGGAGCGGACGTTGCTGGTGTCCGCGCACTGGTGGGGTCGGACCGGCAGCAAACCGAAGGGGCCGTCGGACTTCTTCACCGAGGTCGCGAACGCGGTGGCCACGATGGACGAACGGGTCGCGTCGGTCGAGCACATGGCGGCCGAGCCGCCGGAGCACGAGGAGAACCCGCTCGCCACCGCGGAACGCACCGCGCTGTGGCCCGCCGACCCGCTGTCGCCGGCGCGCCGCCACGTCGAGGACGCGGCGGAGCTGGTCCGCGCCGAGCTGGCGGCGCTGCGGTCGGGGGAGCAGCTGGCGCTCGAAGCGGACCCGGACGGTTGGGTGGCGGACACGGACGTGCTCCTCGCCGAGCGCGCGGCGGCCGCGAACCGGCGCGAGGACGTGACGCTGCCCGACTCGATCTCCGTGAGCCAGCTCGTGGAACTGGCGCGGGACCCGGAGGCCCTCGCGCGCAGGCTGCGCCGTCCGCTGCCGTTCCCGCCGAACCCCGTGGCGAGGCGGGGGACGGCGTTCCACTCGTGGCTGGAGAAGCGGTTCGGCTCGCGCGCCCTGCTCGACCTGGACGAACTGCCCGGCTCGGCCGACGAGGCCGCCGCGCCGGATGCCGACCTGGAGGCGCTGCAGGAGGCGTTCGACGCGTCGGACTGGGCGGAACGCTCGCCATCGGCGGTCGAGGTGTCCTTCACCTGCGACGTCGACGGGATGACGTTGCGCGGCAGGCTGGACGCCGTGTTCGCCGACCGGGAGGGCGGGTGGACCGTCGTCGACTGGAAGACCGGCGCGGTGCCGTCGGAGGAGGAACTGCCCGCGTTGTCGGTGCAGCTCGCCGCGTACCGGCTGGCGTGGGCCAGCCTCAACGGGGTGCCGGTGTCGCAGGTGCGCGCGGCGTTCCACTACGTCCGGTCCAACGTGACGCTGCGGCCGGTGGACCTGATGGACGCGCCCGCGCTGCGGACGTTGCTGCGGGGCATCCCGCACAGCTGATCGCGGTTCGTTCATGGGGACATGCCAACAGACGACCCCGACAGCGACCGGCTCGCGAAGCCGAGTTGTCCACAGCCGATGCGGTTGTCCACAGGCAAGATCGACAACGCCCGCACTGTCGGGGGGTACCGGTAAGCTGGCAAGGCGGGACGCCCCCGGGACAGGGTGGGGGTTGCTTTCCGGCCGGGTTCGGCGGTTTTGGCGGTTTCCGCAGGTCAACGACGCAGCTTCGGCGCCCTGGTTGTCCTTGAGCACGCCCGCTTCGCGGGCTGTGGCTGGTGTCGCGACGGGGTGCGGACAGGGACATTCATGGTCCCTGTCCGCACCCTCACGACCGTCGAGAATGGTCGGTCAGTAGATCGCGTACGCGGTGGTGAGACCGGTGCCGACCGCCGTCACGCTGCTCACTCCGGGGACCTGCGCCGGCACATCTCTCGGGGACCACGTGCCGCCGAGCTGGCCCTGGGAGTTCTGGCCCCACGTCCACAGCGTCCCGTCGGCGCGGCGGGCCATCGCGAACGAGCCGCCCGCCGCCACGTCCACGACGTCGGTCAGGCCGGTGACCGGGCCCGGTGTGGTTCGCACGCAGTTCGGGACCGTCTCGTCGGCGCACTCGCCGCCGGTGGTGCCGTTGCCGAGCTGGCCTGCCGCGTTGTAGCCCCACGACTGGACGGTGCCGTCGGTCATCAGCGCGTAGGTCGCCGAGGTGCCGCCGGTGACGATCTTGCTCACGCCCGCCAGACCCGGGATCCGCACCGGCGACAGCGCCATGCAGTCGGTGCGGAGCGGGTTGGCGTAGCAGCCCGGGCCGCCCGCGGTGCCGATGCCGAGCTCGCCTTCCGCGTTGAAGCCCCACGCCCAGACCGAGCCGTCCGACTTCACGGCGAACGCCGCGTTGTAGGACGCGGCGATCGAGACGACCCCGGTCAGGCCGGGCACCTGGATGGGCGTCGCCGCGCGGCAGCCGGGGCCGACGGGGGTGGTGTCGCAGCCGGTGCCGTAGGTGCCGTTGCCGAAGGAACCGCCGTTCGCGCCCCACACCCACACGGTCCCGTTCGACCGCAGCGCGAACGTGGTGAGGTGCCCGGCCGCGATCTGCTGGACGTCGTTCGGCAGGGCCACCGGGACCGGGGTGTTCACCTGTGTCACCGAGCCGTTGCCCAGCTCGCCGTCACCCGCGTATCCCCACGACCAGGCCCTGTTGTCCTGGTCGAGCGCGTAGCCGTTGTAGGCGCCGATCGCGATCTGCCGGACATTCGTGAGCCCGTTGATCCGCACCGGCTTGACCGCCACGCCGTATCCGACGCCGTTGGCGAGGCCCGAGGCGCCGTTGGTGCCCCACGCCCAGACCGTGCCGTCGTCGCGCAGCCCGTAGCCGTTGCTGATGCCGCCCGCGACCGAGGTGAACTGGCTGTTGCCGTCGACGCGGCCCGGCTCGCCTGAGTAGCCGCCCAGGGTGCCCACGCCGAGCTGGGCGTTGTTGTTCGCGCCCCACGAGTGCACGCAGTTCGCGGCGCAGACGACGGGCGGCGGCGCGAAGTAGCCTGCCACGTCGATGATCACGTGCACGGACCCGGCGTTGTTGAAGATGTCGAGCCGCTTCTGCGTCCCGAACGCCACGGTCGCCATGTTCGCCGCCGTCTGGCCGCGCACCAGGTTGAGGTTCGACGCCGTCGGCTGTGCCGTGTCCGATGGCCACGCGGTGACGTAGGTCGAGGCCGTCGGGGCGGTGCCGGTCAGGTTGAACACGAGCGACGACGCCGAGGCGGGCACGACCTCCGAGAACCCGAACCACCAGGTCTCGCCAGAGCCCACCGGCACGTCGAACCGCGTGTCGAACCAGCGGAACGGCGACATCTGGTAGAACGCGTCGCCCCGGTCGGTGGCGTAGTAGCCCGCGAGGTCGGCCACCAGGTGCGTGCTGCCGGAGTTGTTGTGCAGCGTGACGCTGCGGTTGGTGCCGAGCGCGACGGTCACGAGGTTCGGCGTGACCTGGCCGGGCACCATGTTCAGGCTCGACGCGAGCGGCCGCGCCTGGCCCGCCGGGTACGCGGTGACGAACGTGCTCAGCGTCGCGCTCGCGCCGGTCAGGTTGAAGGTGACCGCCGTGGCCGTGGCAGGCACGCGGGACGACAGGTTGATGGTCCGGGTGGCACCCGGGCCGAGCGCCCCACCCGAGTCGCGGGTGTCGAGCACGCGCGCGGGCGACAGCGACGTGAACTTCGCGGCCGCGGCCGGTGCGTAGTAGCCCGCGAGGTCGGCGACGACATGGGTGGTGCCGGAGTTGTTGCGGAACGCCAGGGCCCGCTCCGGGCCGAGCGCGACCGTGGCCGCGTTCGCGCGGATCTCCCCGGCGCGCAGGTTGAGCGTCGACGCCTCCGGCCGTTCCTCACCAGCCGGCCACACGGTGATGACGGTGCTCAGCGTCGGCGACACGCCGGTCACGTTGAGCACGACCGCGGTCGCGTTCGCGGGCACGCGGGACGACAGGTCGACGGCCCGGGTGCCGCCAGGGCCGAGTGCCCCGCCGGAGTTGCGGGTGTCGAGCACGCGGGTCGGCGTCATCGACGTGAACGCCGAGCCACCCGACCCGGCCGCGGCGGCGGACACGGCGCCCGAACCGGTGGCAGCGCGGGCGTTCAGCCCACTCGCTCCCGTGCCGAACCCGGCGCGGGCGCGGGCGTCCCCAATGGACACGACGCCGGTGTCGGCCGGTACCGCGTCGGCCGCACCCGGTGGCGCGGCCGACGCGGTGCCCGGCGCACCGACCAGCGCGGCGGCGGTCACCGCCACCAGCAGCGCGGTTCTCGTGCGAGCAGGACGTGTCATGAAACCCCCAGAGAAAGAACGGCGAGATCCGTTGTCGTGCCCCGTATCGCCCCACCGGGTGTTGACGTTTCACATGTGTGCAGCGTGGTTTGCCGATCGTGCACATGTCGTCCTCTCCTCCGCCGGGCGGTGCGACGTTGCCCGCGCAAGGGCAGCAAACCGAGGAGGACACACATGGTTCGCAAGGCACTGGGTGTGCTGGTGGTGGCGCTGTGCATGGCGGTCGCCGTGGCGTCGCCCGCTTCGGCGGGTGGCAAGGAGCTGAGCCACAAGGCCGCGGCCGCCAAGCTGAAGGCGGCCGGCATCGGCTGGACGTCGAGCGGGCACTGCAGCAACCGCAACAAGCCGACCTGCACCTCGTTCAGCGGCATCAAGTCCGGCACCATCAGCGGGATCGTCACGTTCAAGAAGTCCAGCCGCTGCAAGGTGACCGTCACCGGGGGCACCGAGACCGGGCACGCGTCCGGGACCTACAGCCACTGGAACGGCTACAAGGTCGACATCGCGATCACGTCCTGCGTGAACGGGTACATCAAGCGGAACTTCAGCTACATCGGCGGCAGCAAGTGGCGCTCGGCCGCCGGGAACGTCTACTACAACGAAGGCAACCACTGGGACATCACCTACTACTGAGCCCCGCTGATCCGTGGGGCCGTCACGCGCGTGGCGGCCCCTAGCGGCTAACCTCCCCACCGTGACCAGCCCAGACGAGGCCCCACAGCGGCGCCTGCGCAAGCTGCGCTTCGCCGACCGGCTCACCGACCGGCCGGACCACTCGCTGGTCGGCGTCATCCGCATGCCGGAGAGCACGGTCAGCCCGATCACGGCGATCGTGCGCCGGGTCGTCTGGGCGGTCGTCGCCCTGTTCGCGGCCGTGCTGATCGTGTACCTGGACCGGGACGGCTACCGCGACGGCAACGGGGACGGGCTGTCGTTCCTCGACTGCGTGTACTACGCGACGGTGTCGCTCTCGACCACCGGCTACGGCGACATCACGCCGGTCACCTCGTCGGCGCGGCTGGTCAACGTCCTGGTCATCACCCCGCTGCGGGTCCTCTTCCTGATCGTCCTGGTCGGTACCACCCTCGCGGTGCTCACCGAACGGTCCCGCCAGGCGTTCAAGCTGCAACGATGGAGGTCGAAGGTGCGCGATCACGTGGTGGTCGTCGGGTACGGCACCAAGGGCCGCTCCGCGGTGCGGTCCGTGCTGTCCGACGGCGTGGAGCCCGAGCAGATCGTGGTGGTCGACACCGACCACGCGATGCTGGAGGCGGCGTCCGCGCTCGGCCTCGTCACCGTGCACGGGTCCGGCACCCGCTCCGACGTGCTGCGCGTCGCCGGGGTGCCGCGTGCGCGGGCGGTCGTCGTGGCCGCGAACCGCGACGACTCCGCGGTGCTGGTCACGCTCACGGCCCGCGAGCTGGCGCCCAAGGCGCAGATCGTGGCCGCGGTGCGGGAGGCGGAGAACGTGCACCTGCTGCGCCAGTCCGGCGCCAACCAGGTCGTGGTGTCCAGCGAGACCGCGGGCCGGCTGCTCGGCATGGCGACGCACACGCCGACGGTCGTCGACATGGTCGAGGACCTGATCACGCCGGAGTCCGGGCTCGCGATCGCCGAGCGGGACGTCGAGGAGAGCGAGATCGGCGGGTCGCCGAGGCACCTGCCGGACATCGTGCTCGGGGTGGTGCGGGCCGGGAAGCTGTACCGCGTCGACCACCCGGAGGCCGACGCGGTGGAGGTCGGCGACCGGCTGCTCTACGTCAAGAAAGTCACGCGGGCACAAGAAGACGACTGACCTGTCGGATCGCGGTGGGTGTCTGGGACCATCACCGCGTGCGGATCTGGGGCGTGCTCATCCCACCCGGCTACCTGAGGTGGGCGGCGGCGGGCACCGGGGTCGTCGTGCTCGGAACACTGATCGCCGTGCTGGTCAGCGCCGTCGGCCTGTTCGGCGAGTCCCAGGAGGACGTGGGCACCCCGACCCTCGCGACCGTGGTGGCGGGGGTGTCCTGCGACCGGGTCGGCGCGCCGGAGACGGTGGCGTTCACGGCAGCGGGCAAGGTCCACCGCGCGAAGTTCGACGGCTGCGGCCACGCCAAGGGTGAGCCGGTCGACGTCACCGTCCCGGACGGACCGCTGACCGAGGACCTGATCGTCCACGCGGCCGACGCGGCGGTGGGCGACAGCAGGGACGGCGAAGGTCTCGGGCTCCTGCTGATCGTGGTCAGCGGCATGGCGGGCGCGGGCTACGCGTTCCTCCTGCGCCGGGGCCCGCGCACCACCCGCCTCCCCACGGCTCTGCGCCTGGCCTGAAACCACGTGCCCGCGGCCGGTGCGGTGGTGTGTGATCGCGGGTATGGCGATCGTGTTGGGCACACCGGGGGTCGACGGTCTCGGCGAGGCGGTGGGCGCGCTGCGGGAGTGGCAGCACGACGGGGCACCGATGCAGCTGCACCCGGGGGACGTGGGCTGGTTCTGGCGGTTCGGTGCGGCGGCGACGGCCGCGGCCGTCCGCACCTGGAGCCGGGACGGGCGGGTTCTCGCCGTCGGGATGCTCGACGGGCCCGAGCTGTTGCGGATGACGATCGCGCCGGACGCGTACCAGGACGAGGAGCTGGCGCGGCGGCTGGTCGAGGACCTCACCGAACCCGGCCGCGGCGTGCTGCCCGCCGGGAAGGTGAACGTCGAGGCACCCACGGGCGTGCTGGTCCAGGACCTGCTTGGTGAGCACGGCTGGCAGGCCGACGAGCCGTGGACGCCGCTGCGCCGCGACCTCACCGAGCCGGTGCGGGCCCCGGCCGTGCGGATCGAGGTGGCCGGACCGGAGCTGGCGCACGTGCAGGCCGCCGTGGTGCGGGCCTCGTTCGACCGGTCGACGTTCACCGGCGAACGCAGGCACGCGATGGCGGCCGGACTGCCGTACGCCGACGCCCGGTCCCTGGTCGCGTACGACGACCGGGACAACGCGGTGGCGACGGTGACGGTGTGGTCGGCAGGTCCGGGGAAGCCCGGCCTGCTGGAGCCGATGGGCGTGCACCGGGACCACCGCGGTCATGGCCACGGCAGGGCCATCTCCGCCGCCGCGGCGGCCGCGCTGCGGGAGATGGGGTCGTCGAGCGCACTCGTCTGCACGCCGAGTAGCAACGTCGGCGCCGTCGCCACCTACCGCTCAGCCGGGTTCCGGCCGCTCCCCGAGGTCCGGGACCTGTACCGGACCGCCTAGGACACGTCCTCCGGCGGTGACAGCCACGTGTTGCACTGGTAGGTGCGGTTCAGCTGTGCGCCCTGCTCCCACCAGGCGATGGCGTGTTCGTCGCTGCCGTGGTCGCGGGGCATGCCCGGGTTGTGGTCGCCGCGGTCCTGGGTGGTGCGGGCCTCGGTGAGGATGTTGTCGTCCACCGAGCCTCGGCCGTACGTCGCCGCCAGGAACATGCCCGAGAGGCACTGCGCCTGCAGCTCGAACCGGCGGGACAGCTCCAGCCCTGGCTCGGTGTCCGCGCCCGCGTTGTACCTGGCGTCCCAGTAGGTGTCCATGACACCGCTCATCGCCTGCACGTGGTGCCCGTACTCGTGTGCGAGCACCGCCAGGTACACGCCGGGCCGTGCGCCGTACATCTCCGTCTGCAACCCGGCGAACGGCATGTACAGCGTGTTGTCGTAGCTGCAGTAGAAGGCCGCGACCGCGCCACCGCCCGCGGACACGTCACCGCACGGGCTCGACCACTCCGTGCCCTCCGGGAACGCGAGACCCGGCGTGAAGAACGGCAGGCCCTGGTACTCCATGACCGGCTGCCACGCCGCGTCCAGGCACGGCAGCGCGCTCTGGAAGAACGCCGCCGCACCGGCCGGGCTGGTCTCCCACCGGGTCAGGTTGCACGTCACCGCCGGGGTGCCGACGTCGCCCGCGAACAGCGGGTTGTCCGCCAGCGCGTACACCGGCCGCGGGCCGGCTTGCGTGGTCTCCGTGGGGGTGTCGTCCGTGGTCTGCTCGTCGGTGGTTGTTGTCGTCGTCGGCGGCGTTGTCGTTGTCTCGGACGAGGTGGAGTACGAGTCGGAGGAGGTGGTCGTCGTGGTGGCCGAGTCGTCGTAGCCGGTGTCGGCGACGCTGTCACCCTTGTCGTTCATGGCGAGCACGCCGACCATCGCGACCGCGCCGAGCAGCACCACCACGAGCAGCGTGCCGACAAGAGCGGCCGTGTTCGACTTCCTGCGGGGCGCCAGCAGGTGCTGGTGGCCCGGGTACTGCAGCCACGGCGGCCGGGCAGGCGGCGGGTACGTGCCGGGCGGCGGGAACTGACCAGGGGGCGGGAACTGACGGGGTGGCGGGTACTGGCCCTGCGGTGGGTGCTGGCCGGGCGGTGGCCCCGGCGGCATGCCGGGCGGGATCGGGTACGGCCGGGTCGGTGGGCGCTGCAGGTGCTGGCCGGGCGGCGGGCCGTACCCGCCGGGACGGGGTGGCAGCGGCGTCGCCCGCGGTGGCGGCAGCGGTCCGTTCGGACGCCACGGACCCTGCGGCGGCTGCGTCATTCCCCGTCTCCCCCTGCTTGTGTCAGACAGCGGGTGAGCATATGGGCACTCGGCTAGGCTCCGCAGGCGTGTTGGCGAAGTGGGGGATTCCCGCGGCGGCGTTGGCCGCGTGCGCGCTGGTAGGACTGGCTTCGGGGGCAGGGGCGGAGGAACAGCCGACCCTGCCGTCGGTGCCCGCGCCGCCGTCGGCCGTGCCCACGCTCAAGTGGCCGAGCGGGAACCCGCCGCCGTCCGGCGACCTCGGGGATCTCAAACCCACCAAGCCGAGCGAACCGACCAGTGCCGGCAACCGGCCGCCGATCGGCAGGCCGCTGCTGCCGGAGAGCATCAACATCGCGCTGAAGGTGGAGCGCGACGGGAGCCTGTCGGTCACCGAGCAGGTGTTCGTGCAGGCCCGCAAGACGATGACGCGGCACGCGCCGCTGCGCATCCAGGCCGGTGACGACCGCGACCGCGTGTTCTCGATCCGGGACGTGCGGGTCGACGGCAACGGCTCGACCGAGGTGACCGGCGACCAGTTCGTCATGACGCTCGGGGAGGGCGCCACCACCGTCACGTACACAGTGGACGGTGCGGTCACCGACGTCGCCGGGCACCAGGAGGTGCGCTGGCAGGTGGCGAGCGGCTGGGACACGAAGGTGCGCCTGCTGCGTGCCTCGTTCATCGCGCCGGACCAGCCGGAGTCGGTGGTGTGCCTGGCGGGGGCGTTCGGGTCCGACTCGCCGTGCCGGTCCGCGCTCACCGACTCCTCACAGGTGCTGCGGGTCGTCCAGGAAGGACTGCCCGCCGGGGAACGCGTCGACCTGACCGTGACCCTGCCAGCGGGGACGGTCGGGGCGAACGCCCGGTTCGACGACATCGGCACCGCGAGCGCGTTCGCCCTCACCACCACGAGCGGTGTGGGGCTCGGCGCGCTCGTGCTGTTGCTGATCGGCGGGTTCGTGCTGCTGTGGCTGGCCAGGGGGCGGGACGCGCGGGCACTCGCCGGTGACGTCGGGTCCGTGGAGCTGTTGATGACCGGCGACGGTGGCCGGGTCGCGTTCGCCTCGCCGGACGGGGTGCTGCCCGGGCAGGTCGGCACGGTCGTCGACGAGCGCGTGGACGTCGCGGACGTGACGGCCACCGTGGTCGACCTCGCCGTGCGGAACTACCTGTCGGTGCGGGAGACCGGGCCGACCCCTGGCACCGAGTGGGTGCTGGTGCGCCGCAACCCGCCGGACGCCGCGCTCACCGACTACGAGCGGGCGGTCTACCAGCAGGTGCTGGGCGACGCGGCCGAGGTGCCGCTCACCGCGCTGCGCGTCGACCTGACCGTGATCCGGGAAGCGCTGTACACGGATGTCGTGAAGCGGCAGTGGTTCGTGCGGCGGCCCGACCACGACCGGTCACTGTGGTCACTCGTCGGCGTGCTGCTCGCGGTCGTCGGGGTGGCCGCCACGGTGGTGCTGGCGTTGACCGTGGGGCACGCGCTGCTGGGGCTCGCGCTCGTGGTCGGCGGGCTGGGCCTCGCGCTCGGCGCGCGGTTGATGCCCGCCAGGACCAAGCGTGGTTCCGTTCTGGTGCAACAGGTTCGCGGTCTGCTGAACTACCTGCGCACCACCGACGCCGCCACGATCCCGGCCGCCGACCGGGAGATGGTGCTGTCGCGGTCGCTGCCGTACGCGGTGGTGCTCGGCGAGGTCGACGGGTGGGTCCGCGGGTTCACCGACCTCGACTCGGGCGCCGACGGCACACCCGGCATCTACTGGTACGAGTCCGGCGATTCTTCCGAATTCCCTGCGCGGTTCGCGGCTTTTCTGTTGGCTTTGGACAGTGCCCTGGCTCGGTGAGCCGCGGGGATTTCTGTTCGGGGCCAGCGGGAGGGAAATCGTGTCGAGCGCTGATGAGTGGCTGCGCGGTGCGGAGGAGCAGAACGAGCGCGCCCTGGAAGAGGCCGCCGACCTGCGGACCGTCGTGAGCACCACGCGAGGGAGCGCGCGCAGCGCGGACGGTCTGGTGTCGGCCGTGGTCGCGCCAGGCGGGGCGCTGGTGTCGCTCGAGCTGGACGAGCGGGTGATGACCGGGACCGCACTGCAGCTGCAGCAGTCCGTTGTGGACACCATCCGGCGGGCCAGTGCGGACGCCGCGGCACAGCTGACGGCCGCGGTGCGGCCGATCGTGGGGGACCGGTACGACGAGGCGCTGGCCGCGGCCCAGTCGGAGATGCCGGACATCCCAGGGCTGCCCGAACGCGCGGATGACGACGAGGACGCCGGCGACGTGTTCGGCAGGCAGCCATGAGTGGTGACTTCTCCGTCCACCCGAGCGCGCTGCGGCAGAAGGCCGGTTACGACGAGCAGCGTGCCGAGGTGATCAGGGGCCTCGAGGAACAGATCGCGCAGGCGAAGGCGACCGAGGACTGCTTCGGCCTGATCGGCGTGAACGCCGGGTTCTTCTCCGGCTACGACGACATGGTCACGGGAGTGCGGGAGAACGTCGGGAACGCCGCCGACTACCTGAGCAACGCCGGTGAGCGGCTCGCCGCGTCCGCCGAGCAGTACGGCGTGATCGAGGTCGACATCGTCGACGGGTTCGGCCAGCTCGAACAGGCGCTGCCGAAGGGCGACTTCACGTCCGTGGGCCCGCTCGACGCCGCGACCCCGAAGGTGGACGCCGCCGCGTCCGCGCAGAAGCTGGGCGACTCGGTCGGCGACTTCCAGAACGCGCAGTCGCTGCCCCAGGTGTTCGTGGCAGGCGTTTCTGCGAAGCGGGACGTCGACCAGCTGCTGCAGCACCCCATGCAGGGGCTGTGGGACAACGGTCTCGGCTTCCTGGTCGAGTGGTGCATGTACCCGCTGCGGCCGCTGTTCGAGCAGGTCACCGGCGACCCCGACCAGATGCGGGCCACCGCGGCCGGGTGGGAGCGGATGTCCGGGTTCGTCCGGTCGCTCGCCGACGCGGACGCGTCCGAGCAGGAGTCGCTCGCCACGTACTGGGAGGGCCCGGCGCAGGCCGCGCACAACAAGCAGAAGACCGAGTTCCAGGACGGCCTGCGCGCGCTCGCCGACTCGTGCCTGCAGCTCAAGGAGCACCTGAACCAGGTCGTGGACTTCTTCGAGGGCCTGTGGGACATCCTCGTCGACATCGTCCGCGAGCTGGTCGAGAGCCTGATCATCACGTGGCTCGCGGCACTGGCGACGTCGGCGATCTCGTTCGGCTCCTCGGTCGCGGCCGCGTGGTCGGTGACGGTCGCGCGGTTCTCGGTGACGCTGTCGCGGATCCTCATGCAGATCAGCAAGGCGCTGCAGTGGCTGGTGCGTGCGCTGCAGGCGCTGAAGCGGATCAAGACGGCCATCGAGCAGGCGTTGAAGACGCAGAGCCTGCTGGTGCGGACCGGTGCGCGGGCTCTGGGCGTCAACCGCGCGCTGCGGTTCCTCGACCCGGCGTCGATGCTGGTCCGGGGCGCCACCGGCCTGACGGGCACCACACCGGGCATGACGGCGTTGAACAGCGGGACCGAGCTGGCCACCGACACCGCGCTGCAGGAGGCGGGCGAGGAGGCCACCGGCGAGAACCAGCGGAACGAGGACAACAGAGAAGCGATGGACCGTGGATTCAGCTGAGACCGCGCTCGTCCGCGCCCGCGCCACGAACGAGTGGCTGCGGGGCGACGTCATCCAGGCCCTGGTGGTCGCGACCGAGCTGGACCGCGAGGTGTACCGGGTGCGCGGGCTGGACGAGAACGGGCACCCGACCGGGCGCGTGGAGAAGGCGTTCGACGCGTTGTTCAGCGAGTCGGCGGGGGAGTACGTCGCGGTGCGCGGTGACCACCCGGCGTGTGCGGCGGTGGGGCTGTACCAGGCCCTGTCGACCGAACACACGTGGCTGGTGGTCACCTCGCACCGGCTCGCCGTGCTGCGGCTGCGGGACCGCGCGAAGGGCACGGCGTCCGAGGACGCGTTCAACGCGGTGAAAGAGGAGCGGTCGGTCGGCGGCGCGCTGCGCGGGCTGGGGAAGTTCGTCTCGGCGTCGGCGGCCGAGTTCGCCAAGAGCGTACGGCGGCCGCCGCTGCACGAACGGCCCGGCGACGCGGTGCTGGAGAGCCCCTACGAGGCGCCGCGCGCGGTGCTCGCGCGGGTCGAGAAGTGGAAGCAGCCCCTGGTTCCGCAGTTCCGCGGCGGACCCCGCTGGCTGGCCGTTCACTTCGCCGACGGGTCGTGGGCGCGGGTGAAGACCGACGAGTCCGGGCAGGCGGCGCTGACCGGTTCCGCCGGCTGATCAAGTCGGGACGAGTCGGGCGCCGAGTGTCGGTGGGGCCACGTAGGCTGCGGACATGCCAGGAAACGAGCTGACCCGGTTCACGCTTCCCAACGGTCTGCGCGTGGTGCTCGCCCCCGATCCGACGGCACCGGTCGTGGGCGTCAGCGTGCACTACGACGTGGGGTTCCGCTCCGAGCCGGAGGGCCGAACGGGCTTCGCGCACCTCTTCGAGCACCTCATGTTCCAGGGCAGCGAGAGCCTCGAGAAGCTCGCCCACTTCCGGCACGTCCAGTCCTCCGGCGGCACGTTCAACGGCTCGACGCACCCCGACTACACCGACTACTTCGAGGTGCTGCCGTCCGCCGGGCTAGAGCGGGCGCTGTTCCTCGAGGCCGACCGCATGCGGGCGCCGAAGATCACCGCGGAGAACCTGGCGAACCAGATCGACGTGGTCAAGGAAGAGATCCGGCTGAACGTGCTGAACCGGCCGTACGGCGGGTTCCCGTGGATCCTGCTGCCGCCGGTGCTGTACCAGACGTTCCCCAACGCCCACAACGGTTACGGCGACTTCACCGAGCTGGAGTCGGCGAACCTGGACGACTGCGCGCAGTTCTTCGACACCTACTACGCGCCCGCCAACGCGGTGCTGACGGTCGCCGGGGACCTCGACGTCGAGCGGACCAGGGACCTGATCGACAGGCACTTCGGCGACGTGCCCGCGCGCTCCGCGCCGGACCGCCCGTCGTTCGGTGAGCCGAGGCCCGCCGGTCAGCTGGAGTCCGAGCACGTCGACCCGCACGCGCCGCTGCCCGCGCTCGCGATCGGCTACCGCATGCCGGACCCGATCGCCGAACTGGACGGCTACCTCGCGAACCTGGTGCTCGCGTCGGTGCTCACGGAAGGTGACGCGTCCCGGCTGCAGCAGCGCCTGGTGCTGCGCGAGCCGCTGGTCACCGACGTCAACGCGGCCTGCGGCCTGTTCGGCCCGTTCGAGGCACGCGACCCGGACACGTTCACGATCACGGCCGTGCACTCACCGGACGTCACCCAGGACCGGGTGCTCGCCGCGGTCGACGACGAGCTGGAGAAGCTCGCCACGACCGCGCCGTCCGACCAGGAGCTGGCGAAGGTGGTCGCACGCTGGGTCGCGGGCCTGCACCGCGAGCACGACCGGTTGGTGTCCCGCACGCTCGCACTCGGCTCGTTCGAGCTGCTCTACGGCGACCCCGGTCTCGTGTACCAGCTCACCGACCGGCTGTCGGCGGTCACGCCGGACGCCGTGTCCGCCGCCGCCAAGGGATTGCGCCCCGACTCGCGCGCGGTCCTGATCGTGTCGCCCGCAGGAGGAGAGAAGTGACTTTTCGTACTGCTGCCGAGATCGGCCGCACCGAGAAGGGCCCTCGGCCGCTCCCCGAGCTCGGTGACCAGCGCTCCGCCACCGGCCTGACGTCCGTCGACACGGTGCTGGACAACGGATTGCGGGTCATCGCGGTGCACCAGCCGACCGTGCCGATGGCCGAGGTGCGGTTGCGGATCCCGTTCGCGGGCACCGACCGGCGGCACTCGGCGATCGCCGAGGTGCTGGCCGCCACGATCCTCACCGGCACGCAGCGCCGCGACCGCGTCGCCATGGACACCGACCTCGCGCTGGTCGGCGGCGAGCTGGGTGCGGGGGTCGACCCGGAGCGGCTCGCGATGGGCGGCAACGCGCTCGCGAGCGGCCTGGACACGTTGCTGGACGTGCTGGCCGACGCGCTGACCGGTGCCGCGTACCGCGACGAGGAGGTCGAGGGCGAGCGGGCGCGGCTCGTGGAGCGGATCGCCGTCGCCCGGTCGCAGCCGAGCGTGATCGCGCGCGAGGCGCTGCAGCGGCACCGCTACGGCGACCACCCGTTCACGCGCGAGACGCCGGAAGCAGCGGACGTCGCGACCGTCACCGCCGACGAGGTGCGGGCCATGCACCGCGAGTCGGTGCTGCCACGTGGTTCCGTGCTGGTGTTCGTCGGCGACATCGCGCCGGACACGGTGATCGCGAAGATCGGCGCCGCGCTGGCCGGCTGGTCGTCCGACAAGAGCGCCGTCGAGCTGCCGGACCTGCCGGACGTGGTGGGCGGCGACGTGCTGTTCGTGCCGCGGCCCGGTGCGGTGCAGTCGCAGCTGCGACTGTCGGCGCAGGCCATCCGGCGCACCGACCCGCGCTACCCGGCGCTGCAGCTCGCGAACCTGACCTACGGCGGGTTCTTCTCGTCGCGGCTGGTGGAGAACATCCGCGAGGACAAGGGCTACACCTACCACGCGCGGTCGTCGCTGGAGTTCACCGTGCGCGGCGCGACGCTGCTGGTGGACGCGGACACGGCGAGCGAGGTCACCGCGCCCGCGCTGCTGGAGATGCGGTACGAGCTGGGCAGGCTCGGCGCGGTGCCGCCGACGGCCGAGGAGGTCGACACCGTCCGCCAGTACGCGATCGGGTCGCTGTTGATCTCGACCGCGTCGCAGACCGGGCTCGCGTCGCAGCTCGCCGCGCTGGCGCCGCTGGGGCTGGGCACCGACTGGCTGGTCGAGCACCCGGACCGGCTCGCGCAGGTCACGGCCGAGCAGATCGCCGAGGCGGCGCGGGAGTTCTTCTCGCCCACCAGGTTCACCGGTGTGGTCGTCGGCGACGGGGCACAACTGCCCGCACTGCGATCCCTGGGTGGCGTCGTCGAGTGACGGAGCCCTTTCAGCTCGCGGAGGTGCCCCGGCTCTCACGGTCCACTGTGGACCGTGATGAGCCGGTGCGCACCGACCCGGACCGCCTGGCGAAGCTGTGGGAGACCGGGCTGGTGATCCTCGTCGACCGCAAGGGCCGCACGCCGGTCCGCGCTGGCGCGACCGAGCTGGCGCCGCGGCCGACCACGGGCGAGCTGCCACCGGACGCGGCGCTGCTCGGCGAAGCCGACGGCGTCGGCTACTGGGCGGTGCGTTTCGAGGAGGAGCTGCAGGAGGGCGTGCCGTCGCCCGACTCGGCGTGGGGGCTGTGGAGCGGCGCGTCGAAGGACGGCGAGGAGTGGCACGACCTACGCACGACCGGCGCACTGCTGTCGGACACGGCGGCGGGCCTGTTCACGACGGCGGTCGCGCTGGTGAGCTGGCACGCGCGGGCGAAGTTCTGCGCGAACTGCGGCACGGCGGTCGAGCGCCGCAACGCGGGCTGGGCGACGCACTGCCCGCACTGCGGCCGTGAGGAGTACCCGCGCACCGACCCGGCGGTGATCTGCCTGGTCCACGACGGCGTGGGCGTCAACGGTTCGCACGTCCTCCTTGCCCGCCAACCGATCTGGCCGCCGGCGCGGTACTCGGTGCTGGCGGGTTTCGTGGAGGCCGGCGAGTCCCTGGAGGCGTGCGTCGCGCGGGAGATCGCGGAGGAGGTCGGCGTCGCGGTGTCGGACATCCGCTACCTCGGCAGCCAGCCGTGGCCGTTCCCGCGTTCGATCATGGTCGGCTTCACGGCCGTCACCGACGGCACGGCGCCACTGCACCCGGCGGACGGCGAGATCGAGGAAGCTCGCTGGGTGTCCCGCGCGACGGTGCGGGAGGCGCTGGTCACGGAGCTGCCCGACCTCAAGCTCCCCGGCCCGACGTCGATCGCGTACCAGATGATCAAGGGCTGGGCGCTGGCCGACTAGGCCCAGATCGCGAGCCCGCCCTCGATCGTCTGCGTCGCGATCACGACGTAGAAGGCGAACACGCGCAGCGGCAGGGGCAGGTGCGCGGGCAGGTCGCTTTCGCCGCTGAACGTGGTGGAGCGGCAGGAACCGACGACCTGCTCGCCTTCGTGCAGCTCCCAGCGCCGCGAGAACCGGCCCGTGCGCCGCAGGTACAGCTCGTGCGGGTGGCAGCTGATCAGCAGTTCGCCGCGTCCGGCGCGGTGCGCGACGCCGACGGTCCCGGTCGGCCCTTCGAGCCAGAACCGTTCCCGGCCTTCGCGCGTCAGCCAGTAGGCGATTCCGTCGATGTCGCACGGCGTCTGCGCGAAGTGGGTGAACGAGGTGACCTCACGGCTGCCTTCGGAGATCAGGAAAGTGACCGCACCCTGCCGTTCCATGACAAGCACGGGTGGATCCAACCACGTCAGACCCCGGCCGCGGCGTTCGCTTCGCGTTCGTAGTTGACGAGCACCACGTACAGCGCGAACACGCGCACCGGCAGCGGCACGTCCGACGGCAGGTCCGCGGCGAAGGACCGGCTGAACACCCCGTCGTGGCGAATGGTGCCGCGCGCCGAGCCGCGCTGGTGGATCTCCCACCCCGACCGCCACATCGACGGCTTCACGAGCTGCACGTTGCCGGTCTGCGCCCGGACCGCCCACTCGCGACGCGTCATGCGCTCGGCGGTGGCCACGCGGCCGCCCGGACCGTGCAGGACGAACCGTTTCCGGCCGTCGCGTTCGACGCGGTACTCGGCGCTGTCGAGGGCGTAGGCGCAGCCTTCGCGGCGCGCGCCCGCCAGTGTCGTGACGGGTCCACCGTCCGACTCGATCTCGTAGTCGCGCCGGAACACACCCCGCCTGCGTGCTCGCAACATGCCTCTCATCGAACCAGTGCGGCTGCGCTACGGTGTCGTCCGCACGGAGGGGGTGGCTCGTTTGGTCAGCGTGGCGCGCGCGGTCGGACTTCTGCTGGGGGTGGCCGCGGACGGGACGTTCGGCGACCCGCGCAGACGGCATCCGGTGGCCGGGTTCGGTCAGGTCGCGCAGCGGGTGGAGCAGGTCCTGTACCGCGACGACCGGCTCGCGGGCGTCGTGCACGCGGCGGTGCTGAGCGGCGGCGTGGTGGCACTGGGCGTGGCGATCGAACGCGCAGGCAGGCGCAACCGGGTACTGCAGACCCTGACCACCGCCGCCGCGACGTGGCTGGTCCTGGGCGGCCGCTCACTGGCGGTGCAGGGCGCCGCGATCGGCCGCGAACTCGACGCGGGCGACCTCCCGTCGGCCCGTGACCGCCTTCCCCACCTGTGCGGCCGCGACCCGAGCACCCTCGACGCGGAAGGCCTGGCGAGGGCGGCGGTCGAGTCGGTCGCGGAGAACACGTCCGACGCGGTGGTGGCGCCGCTGTTCTGGGGTGCCGTCGGCGGCGTCCCGGCCCTGCTGGGCTACCGAGCGGTGAACACGCTGGACGCGATGGTCGGTTACCGGTCGCCGAGGTACCGCAAGTTCGGCTGGGCCAGCGCGCGCCTCGACGACCTGCTGAACCTGGCCCCGGCGCGCCTGGCGGCCGCGCTGACGGTGGCGGGCGCCCCGGTGGTGGGCGGCTCGTGGCGCGGCGCGTGGCAGTCGTGGCACCGAGACGCCCCGGCCCACCCGAGCCCGAACGCGGGTCGCGTGGAGGCGGCGTTCGCGGGTGCGCTGGAAGTCCGCCTCGGCGGCCGCACGGTCTACCGCCACGGCGTGGAAGAACGCCCCATCCTGGGCGAAGGCCGCACCCCGGACTCCGGCCACGTGACCCGAGCGGTGGAACTGTCCCGGGTGGTTGGCAGCCTGACCGCGGCGCTCACGGCACTACTGGCTCTGCTCCGAGGCCGCCGCCGCTGACTCTGCCCAACCCCTCTCTGCCAACCCCGTCGAAGAGTCCAGGAAGTTATCCACAGCTGGACCCATGGGGCTGGCTTCGAAAGCCACCCACTGATAGACTGGCAAGGCGGGACGCCCCCGGGACAGGGTGGGGGTTGGCATCCGGCCGATTCACAAGGGGGACGCACCTGCCCGTCCGGCGAGGACATCCTTGGAATCACCCCGAGACCGACCAGCAGGCGAGGACTCAGCCGATGCCGACCGTCTGGCGTTCGGGTTCGATCACGCCCACCACGCGTTCCAGGTCCCGCGGGTAGGACATCCCGGTGTACTTCATCGCCAGCCCGTCGATGATGTCCCACGCCTCGTCGCCGTCCAGCCACTCGACGACCCGGCCCCGGACGGCGACGGGCTCGAACGGGTTGTCCGCCGGTGCGATGGATAAGGCCAGCCGCGGGTCGCGGCGGAGGTTGCGGGCTTTGCGGGTGTCCGGGCCCGTCATGAAGACGATCCGGTCGCCGTGCGTGCCGACGTACACCGGCACGTTGTGCGGCGCGCCGTCCGGCAGGACCGTGGCCAGGTGCGCGATCGAGGCGCCGTCCACTACGCGGCGCACGTCGGGGTTCAGCATGTCTGCTCCTTCAGCGAGGGTTGTCGGCGCGCCAGGCGACGTAGTCGGCGACCGCCGCCGGTACGTCGAACGCCGGGGTGAAGCCGGTGTCCTCGGTCAGCCTGGTGATGTCGAGGTGGGGGCCCTGCTGCCCGCCGGGCAGCAGGTCGCTCGCGTTCAGGGCGGTCGCGAACTCGCGGTTCGTGAACGGGCGGCCGCTGGACACGTTGTACGTGTCGTGCCGCAGGGTCGGCGTCGTCGTCAGCAGCGCGATCGCGCGCCCGGCGTCCGGGGCGTAGCAGACGTCGCCGCCGTCGTCGGCGTGCAGCGGCGGCGGCTCGTCGCCGCGGAGGACCGCGCTGAGGTACGGCGGGATGGGGAAGAACGGCGACTCCGGATCCACCAGCGGACCCCAGATCGTCCCGATCCGCAGCACCACCGGCTGGACACCGCTGCCCGCCAGGCTGTGCGTGGTCAGCGGCTCGACCGCCTTCTTGAACGCGATGATCAGGTGCGGCAGGTCCGCCGTCGGCAGCGCGAGGTCCTCGTGCCACGGCACCTCGGACTGTCCGATGTAGACGCCGAGGCTGCTGGCCACCGCGAACCGGCGCACACCCCACGCGCGAGCGGCGTCCAGCGCGTTCAGCAGGCCGGTCAGGTCCGTGCGGAAGAACCCGACCGGGTCCTCGCCGGGGATGCTGCCCGCCAGGTGGACGATGTCGCTGATCTCGTGCCGGCCGGCCAGCGCCAGGAAGGCGTCCCGGTCCGTGACGTCCAACGACTCCACGGTCACCCGGCCCGCGAGGAACGACGGGACCTCGGTCCTGCGGTGCCCGGTCACGACCACCTCGTGCCCCAGGTCCACGAGCGCGCGGGCGGTGTGGGCGCCGATCATGCCCAGCCCACCGGTCACGAGGATCATCGGACCGCCTCGTGGTGGGACACGCCCGGCACGGCGGCGTCCTCGTTCCCGGCGGCCTGGCGTGCCGCCGCGGTGCCCGTGGTGACGAACGTCTTCTTCGCGCTGATCTCGGGTGCCTGCCGGTGTGCGGCGATGACCTTGCTCATGTCGCTCCTTCAGATGGCCTGGGGGAAGTCGAAGAACCGGTGCGGGTCGTAGACGCGCTTGACCGCGGTCAGCCTCGGGTGGTTGGCCCCGTGGTACGCCGTGGCCCAGTCGTCGAGGCAGGCGTCGGGGAAGTTCGGGTAGACCCACCCCGACCCGTTGGTGTGGGCGGTCGCCCAGGACCGGTCGACCCACGGGTCGGCCGCCTCGCCTGCGTGCTCGAGCAGGAAGCGTGCGCCGCGGTGCGCGAACGCGGTGGCGTCCTCGGCGACCCGGTTGTAGGCGCCGCCCATCGCGGTGAACGTGAGCTGCCTGCGGCCGGCGTTCCTCGGCTCGCCGAGCTGGGTCAGCAGCGACGCCAGGGTGCGGCCGGACAGCGCGCGGGAGAAGAACTCCGACCGCATCCGCCCGGTCGTCGCCGGCAGGTCGTCGAAGCCGCGCTTCAGTTCGTGGACGGGCAGGCCGCCGCGCAGTTCGACCGGGCGACCGGTGAACTCCCGCAGCAGCGTCCTGGTCGGGTCCTCGCCGAGGGTGGCTGCGCTGAACAGGACGGCCCGGACCGGTGCGCCAGGCTCGGAGACGAGCGTGAGGTTGACGGTGAGGCCGTCCGGTGCGTCCGGTGCCCAGGCCTGCCAGGCGCCGACCACGTCGTCGAGCGGGACGTGCGCCTCGATCCGGGTGGTCACCGGCTCGGGGACGGTGGCGAACCGCAGCGACGTGACCACCCCGAACTGGCCGCCGCCCGCACCGCGCAGCGCCCACAGCAGCTCCGGTTCGTGGTCGGTGTCCACGACGGTCCCGGAGGCGAGCACGACCTGTGCGCCGACGAGGCGGTCGCAGGTCAGCCCGTGTTCGCGCCCGAGCAGGCCGATCCCGCCGCCGAGGGTGAGCCCGGTGATGCCGACGGTGGGACCGCACCCGGCGGGCAGGGTCCGGCCGAGGGGGTGGAGCGCCGCGTACACCTGCCCGAGCCGGGCACCCGCGCCGATCGTGGCGACGCCGTCCTCGGCCACGGAGATGGCGTCGAGGCCCGACAGGTCGAGCACGATCCCGTCCGTCGACGACCGGCCCGCGAAGCAGTGCCCGCCGCCCCGCGGGGCGACGCGGTCCCCGGTGGCCGTCGCGAACCGCACGACCGCGACGACGTCGGAGACCGAGCGGCACCGCACCACGAGCCGGGGCGACACCCGCGGGCAGGCGGCGTGGGCCGGGCGGCGGACCGTGTCGTAACCGGGCGAGCCGGGGGTGCACACGTCGCCGTCGATGGCGTCGCGGAGCGCGGTCAGGTCGGGCACGCCACGGACAGTACGAGCGAGGCGGCGCCGGGTTCTTGAACGAATCGCGCAGGGTCAGACCCGCAGTGGTGGCCTGCCGCGGGTGACGAGGAACGGCTGGTAGGACGCGGCGTGGTCGTGGCCGCAGGCGCAGCGGTCGAGGTCGCCGCCGAGGAGTCCGCGCGGGGTGAGGCCGGTCAGCCGGAGACATTCCCGGCTGAGGTGGGCCTGGTCGGCGTACCCGGCGTCGATCGCCAGGCCTGCCGTGCCGTCCGCGCCCCGCCGACCGGACGCGGTGGCGCCTGCCTGGGCCAGCGCGAGGAAACCCTGGAACCGCAACGTCCGCTGCAGGACCTTGGGGCTCATCCCGACCGCGTGCAGGCAGCGGCGGCGCAGCTGGCTCGCGGAGAGCGCCAGGTGCCCGGCGAGGGCGTCGATGTTGACCGGGTGCCACGGCATCAGCGCCCGCACGGCCTCGACCACCACCGGATCCGTGCGGGTGGGGCCTCGGAACTCCCGCCGGAGGTGGGCCTGCAGCAACATGAGTGCCCGCTCGGGGGTCAGGGCCGTGGCCATCGCCGCCACGAGGCGGTCCACCGCGCGTCCCCACAGGTCGGCCAGGCCGAGGCGCTGGTCCACCAGGTCGTCGAGCACCGCAGGGAGGGGTGGCGCGGTCCCCGGCCGGAAGCGCACGCCCACGATGGTGGCGTGCGCCGGGATGACCTCGATCTCCGGGCCGGTCAGCGGGCCGACCAGCTGGGGCGGGCCGCCGATCGGGAAGTGGATCTCGACGCCGCCCGTCGGCAGGTGCCGCTGCACGTACGCCGTCACGCCGGTGCGCTGGATCCAGACGGTCCGCACCGCGCGGGCCAGCTCCGGCACCGGCGGGCGCTCGACGTAGGACTCCATCGCGGTCCCGTCAGCTCAG
Organism: Actinophytocola algeriensis; assembly: GCF_014203735.1. Lineage (GTDB taxonomy): Bacteria > Actinomycetota > Actinomycetes > Mycobacteriales > Pseudonocardiaceae > Actinophytocola > Actinophytocola algeriensis. The sequence goes on from NZ_JACHJQ010000009.1 coordinate 377,535, forward strand.
CGCGCGTTCACGCGCTTCTTCCTCCGCGATCTGCTGGGCCACCGACACGCGACGGGGCCGGTCGGGCCTCGGCGCGGCCAGCACGCCGCCCGGTTTGATCTCCCGCCACGTGAAGTACAGCCACGCCAGGATGGCCATCGTGCCGAACGCGATCCACTGCAGCGCGTACGACAGGAAGGGACCCGCCTCGAGGCTCGGCAGCGGCAGCGGTCCGAGCACGCCCGGGGCACCGTCGTCGAGCTGCAGGTAGCCCGGCCGCAGGTCCAGCCCGGTCGCGTAGGCGACCACCCCGGACCCGACCGCGTACACCTGCGGGCGCCCGCCCTCGGACTCCGCGCGCCGGTCGCGCGGGTCGCGTTCGTCGGCGCGGACGCGGGCGGTCAGGGTCACCGTGCCGGCAGGCGGGGCGGCGTAGTCGGGGACGGTCACCGACTTGTCGCCCTGCACCGGGCGGACGAAGCCGCGGTCCACCACCACCGTCGACCCGTCGGCCAGCCGGAACGGGGTCAGGACCTCGAACGCGGGCTCACCGAGCACGGTGCGCAGTCGCGCCACGACTTCCTTGTCGGCCAGGTACTCGCCGGTGACCTGCACGGTCCGCCACTCGGTGGTCGCGTCGGGGCGCTGGTCACCGGGCAGCAGCGTCGTGAGGTCGGCCGGGTTGGCGTTCGCGGCGTGGGTGATGGCGTCGTTCGTGGTGGCGCGTTCGGTGTGGCGGGTGAACTGCCACGGCGCGAGGAGTGTGAAGCACACACCGGCGAAGATCAGCACCAACGCCGTCAGCGCCAACCATCCCGGGCGAAGCAACAACCGCAACCGCACGCCCCCATGCTAGAGACCGCTCAGCGCCGCCGTGGCCGCCGCCACCGCCTGGGCCCCGTACCCGCCGCCGAACAGCACGGTGTGCACGAGCAGCGGGAACAGCTGGTGCAGGGGAATCCGGGCCCGCCACCCGTCGGCGAGCGGGTCGGCCTCGTCGTAGGCGGCGACGATCCGGTCCAGGTGGGGGCACCCGAACAGGTGCAGCATGGCGAGGTCGGTCTCGCGGTGACCGCCGTGCGCGGCCGGGTCGATCAGCCAGGCCTGGCCGTCGGCACCCCACAGGACGTTGCCGCTCCACAGGTCGCCGTGCAGCCGGGCGGGCGGTGCCGTGGGGCCTGCCAGGTCGGCGAGCCGCTCGCACACGGTGTCGATGGGCCCGTGGTCGTGGAGCGCGCCCCGGTCGACGGCGGTCCGCAGGTAGGGCTGGACGCGGTGTGCGACGTACCACTCCGCCCAGCTCGTGCCGGTCTCGTTGCGCATGGGCGCGAGCCCGATCCACGCGTCGACGGGCCCACCGGGCGGCGGCGTCCCGAACGCGCCGGCCCCGGCCCGGTGCAGCCCGGCGAGCCCCCGCCCGAACGTCTCGGCGGCGTCGGTCGTGGCCGGCCCGGTCGGCACGGCCTCGATGACCAGCCATTCCCCGTCGTGCGCGACCACCTGTGGGCAACGGAACCCCGGGTCGCCGGTCGAAGCGGCCATGCCGGTCAGCCACCGCAGGCCCGCGGCCTCGGCCAGCACGCCGCTCTCGTGGTCGTGCCGCTTGGCCACCACGTCGGTGCCGTCCGCGAGCCGCAGCCGGTAGGCCCCACCGAGCGGCGTCGCCCCGGTGACGTCCTGCCCCAGCAGGCCGCTCAGTCGAGGTGCGCGCGGATCCACTCGACCAGCCCCGGCATCGCGGCCTCCGCCAGCCCGAGCACCTCGACGAAGCCCGTGAAGTCGCCGTAGTACGGGTCCGGCACGTCCGGCTCGGTGGCGTGCGGGTCGAACGAGCGGAACATCACGAGCCGCTCGTCGGTGTCGCCCTGGTGTTTGAGGAGGTCCCGCAGCGCGCCTTCGTGCCCGGCGTCCATGGCGAGCAGCAGGTCGGCCGACAGGTGGTCCTCGTTCACCTGCGCGGCGACGTGGTTCGTCGGGTAGCCGTGCTCGGACAGCACCCGCTGCGCTCTCGGGTCGGCGGGCTCACCGACATGCCACGGGCCGATGCCCGCGCTCGTGACCCGCACCCGGTCGCCGAGCCCCGCGCGGCGCAGGTGCTCGGTCAGGACCAGCGCCGCGATCGGCGAGCGGCAGATGTTGCCGGAGCAGACGAAACACACGTGCACACGGACGAGTCTGCCCGATCAGCACCACGCCGTGATCGCCACGTCCGCGACCGCGGTCAGTTCTTCCTCCGTCGCGCCGTCGCGGGCCTGCACGGACATGCCCTGGATGACCGCGCCGAAGAAGCGGGCGAGCGTCGGCGGGTCGGCCGCGCCCGCGCGGCGCAGGTAGTCCTCGATCAGCGACATCGTCGCGGCGCGGCGGGTGGCGGTGGCGTCGCCGATCGACGCCAGGTCCGGGGAGAGGTTCAGCCCCGCCGTGGAGATCATGCAGCCGCGGGGCCTGCCGTCGCGGGTGAACTCGTGGGCGGCGGCCAGCAGGAAACCGCGGATGCCGTCCTTGGACGCCGGTTCGGTCAACTCGGTGGCGGGGCGTGCGCCGGGGCCCGCGCGGTAGTGGTCGAGGCACGCCTCGTACAGACCCTCCTTGGACCCGAACGCGTTGTAGATGCTCGGCGGTGTCAGCCCGGTCGCCGACTGCAGCCTGCCGAGGCTCGCGCCCTCGTAGCCGTGGCGCCAGAACACGGTCATCGCCTTGTCGAGCACGTCGCCGAGTTCGAAGGACCGGGGCCGACCTTTCATAGCGACCACTATAGTATCCACTTCGATAGTGATCACTATAAAAAGGAGCTGGTCATGAAGGCGCTGGTCACTGGGGCTTCCAGAGGGATCGGGCGGGCCATCGCGGTCGGTCTCGCCGAGGACGGGGCGGAGGTCGTCGGCATCCACTACGCCGCCAACCGCGAGGCCGCGTCGGCGACCGCGGCCCTGGTCGCGGCGGCGGGCGCGAAGCCGGTGCTGATCGAGGCGCCGCTGGACGTCGACGGTGTCGCGGGCGCGCGCCGGGTGGCCGCAGCCTGGGAGGGCGACCTCGACGTGCTCGTCAACAACGCGGGCATCAACGGGCAGCAGGCGTTCGGCGAGGTCGACGAGGACACCTACCGGCGGGTCGTCGAGATCAACCTGACCGCGCCGCTGTTCCTCATCCAGGAACTGGCGCCGCGGCTGAACGACGGCGGCCGCATCGTCAACATCACCACCGGCTACACCCGGGTCGCCGCGCCGACGCATCCCGCGTACGCGGCGGCCAAGGCCGGGCTGAACAACCTCGGCCTGGCGCTGGCGCCGGTGTTCGGGCCGCGCGGGATCACGGTCAACGCGGTCATGCCGGGCATCATCGACACCGACATGAACGCCGACTGGCTGCCGGAAGGCCGCGCGCAGGCGGCCGCGATCTCGGTGTTCGACCGGGTGGGCACGGCCGAGGACGTCGCGCTCGTGGTCCGGTACCTCGCCTCGGACGCGGGCCGCTGGGTGACGGGTCAGGTCATCGACGCGACCGGTGGCTCCGCGCTGTGAACGGGTTCACATTCCGGTATGCGTACTAGCTGCTTTCTCGTCCGGGTTTCACGCAAAGGAGCGGTAATAGTCTCGCTGTGTGATCAACACTGACGGCGCCGGAGTCTCCCGGCGCACCTTGTTCGGCGTCACCGCGGGGGCGGCGGCAGCGGCCGCCCTCGTCACCGGCGCCGCTCCGGCGGCCGCGACCCCCGGCCGCCGCACCAACGATCCCAAGGCCACTCCGCTCACCGCCGACCAGGCGTGGCGGAAGCTGGTGGCAGGCAACGACCGGTTCGTCGCAGGCAGGCAGAAACACCCGCACGAGTCACTGGCGTGGCGGGAGTCGCTCGTGCGGGGACAGCATCCGTTCGCGGTAATCCTGAGCTGTGCCGACTCCCGTGTGTCACCGGAGCTGGTGTTCGACGAGGGCCTCGGGGACCTGTTCGTCATCCGCGCCGCGGGTGAGGTGCTCGACACCGCCGTCGTCGGCAGCATCGAGTACGCCGTCGAGCACCTGTCGGTGCCGCTCGTGGTGGTCATCGGCCACCAGAGCTGCGGCGCGGTCGGCGCGGCCGTCGACCTCGTCCAGCACGACGCCGAACTGTCGGGAGACATCGCCACGCTCGTCCGCGCGATCGAGCCCGCGGTCCGCGCCACGCCGGCGAACCCGGACCCGGCAGCGTTCCTCGCGGCGTGTGTCGCCGAGCAGGCCCGGCGCGCGGCGACCTACCTGCTGGAGCGGTCCAACATCATCAGTGACGCCGTCGCGCACCACGGCGTCAAGGTCGTCTCGGCGGCCTACGAGCTGGAGACCGGCAAGGTCAATCGTGTCTAAGGGTGCATCCGCGCGCCCTTGACCACCTTGTCGACGGCGTTGCGGGGTCCGTGCACGGCCAGTCCCACGAGGTCGAGCCGGTCTCGTGGGACGGCACGGACCGCCGCCCGGTTGTCCTCGTCGTTGCCGGTCGCGAACAACCCGGCCGTGAACACCGACATCGGCAGCCCGCGGGCGACGGCCTTGCCGTGCGCGGCCGTCAGCACGTCCGCCGAGGCCTCGAACACGAGCACGGGCTGGCCGAACATCGCGAGGTATTTGGTGCCGTCCGCGTCCTCGTAGGGTTCGCCGATCAGCTCGGGCACGGCGGCCGCGACGCCGCTGACCAGGAACGCGCACACGTTCAGCCGCTGCCACGTCGGCAGGTCGTCGCGCACGACCACGGCGATCTTGGTGGGGAAGCTCACCGGGTCACGATCCGCCGCCGGACGCCCCTGGGTCTTGTACGTTCCTAACCATGGGCCCCGAGATCACGGCGTGGCGCCCGGACGTGCCCGGCATCCACGAGGTGTTCCACGCGCGGTTCACCACCCACGCGTACCCGTCGCACACCCACGACGCCTGGACGTTGCTGATCGTCGACGACGGCGTGGTGCGCTACGACCTGGACCGCCACGAGCACGGCGCGCTCCGCGAGCAGGTCACGCTCCTGCCTCCGGGCGTCCCGCACGACGGCCGGTCCGTGCGGCCGGAGGGCTTCCGCAAACGGGTCCTGTACCTGGCGAGCGACACCCTGACCGGGGTCGGCGCCGCCGTGGACCACCCGTCGCTCGCCGACCCCGTGCTGCGGCAGCGGGTCCACCAGCTGCACCAGTCGCTGCGCACCGAGGACCTGGAGGCGCAGAGCCGGTTCGCGCTGATCCGCGACCGGCTGCGGCAGCACCTGAACGGCACCGACGTCCCGCCACCGGAGAAGGCCACGACGGCGCACCGGTTGCGGGAACTGCTCGACGCGCACCTGCCGGACACGCCGACGCTGGACGAGGCCGCCGCGGTCCTGGACGCGCACCCGGTGTCGCTGGTGCGGGCGTTCAGCCGCGAGTTCGGCATCCCGCCGCACAGGTATGTCACCGGCAGGCGCCTCGAGCTGGCTCGCCGCCACCTGCTCGCCGGGCACCCGCCCGCGACGGCGGCCACGATGGCCGGCTTCTACGACCAGGCACACCTGACCCGCCACTTCACGAAGCTCCTCGGCGTGGGTCCCGGGCGGTACCGCCTAGGATCCAGCTCGGGAGCGGAGCGAAGGAGCGGTCGTCGTCTGGACTGACGAGCAGCGCAGGGAGCTCGGCCACGAGCGAGTGAGCAGCGCAGGAGGGAAGACGGCGACCGAGCGGAGCTCGCGGAGCGAGACATCGAACACTGAGCGGATGAGCGAAGCGACCCCATCGAACACAGCGACTGACCTGCGGCATCACGGCGACGTGGACGCGGAGCCGGGCCTGCAGGACTTCGCGGTGAACGTCCGGGGCACGGCCCCGCCCGCGTGGCTGCGCGAGCGCCTCGTGCACGCCGTGGACCGGCTCGGCACCTACCCGTCGGCCGCCGACGACCGCCGCGCCCGCGAGGCCGTCGGGGAGCGCCACGGCCGCGACCCCGGCGAGGTGCTGGTCCTCAACGGCGCCGCGGAGGGCTTCGCGCTGCTCCCCGCCCTGCGGCCGAGGCTGGCGGCGCTGCTGCACCCGTCGTTCACCGAGCCCGAGGTGTCGCTGCGGGACGCGGATGTCCCGGTCCACCACGTCTTCGACATGGCCGTGCCCGACGACGCGGACCTGGTCGTCGTGGGCAACCCGAACAACCCGACCTCGGAGCTGCGGCCCGCCGCCGAGATCGCGCGGATGGCGCGGCCCGGCCGGGTGCTGGTGGTCGACGAGGCGTTCATGGACGCCGTGCCCGGCGAACGCGAGTCCCTGGCGAGCGCCGACCTCCCCGGCCTGGTGGTACTGCGCAGCCTCACCAAGACGTGGGCGCTCCCCGGCCTGCGTGCCGGGTACGCGCTCGGCGCCCCGGACCTGCTGCGGCGGCTGGGCAGGCACCGCCCGCACTGGCCCGTCGGCACGCTCGCGCTCGAAGCGGTGACCGCCTGCGCCGAGCCGCACGCGGTCGCCGAGGCCGAGCGGGCCGCCCGTGAGCTGGCCGCGCACCGCGAGTGGTTGACCGCCGAGCTGAACCGTTTGCCAGGGGTGCACGTATTACTGCCGGCTGCCGCGCCATACCTACTGCTACGGGTGCGCGACGGCGAACGGGTCCGCGCCGGGCTGCGAGATCGGGGGATCGCAGTCCGGCGCGGCGATACCTTTCCCGGGCTGACCGCCGACCACCTGCGCGTGGCGGTGCGCGAACCGGCCCGGTGCGCCGGCCTGCTGACCGCGCTCGCGGAACTCACCGCTGGACTGACCCCGGAGGTACTGACAACGTGACGACCGTCGGCGACGTCGTCGAGGTGCTCGAGGCCGCCTACCCGCCCGCGCTGGCCGAGCCGTGGGACGCGGTCGGGCTCGTGTGCGGTGACCCGGCCGAACGCGTGGACCGGGTGCTGGTCTGCGTCGACCCCGTCGAGTCCACAGTGGACGAAGCGCTCGCGATGGAGGCCGGGCTGGTGCTCGCGCACCACCCGCTGCTCCTGCGGGGTGTGCACGGGGTGCCCGCGAGCACGCCGAAGGGCAGCCTCGTCCACCGGCTGATCCGCGGCGGCGCCGGGCTGTACTGCGCGCACACCAACGCGGACTCGGCGAGCCCCGGGGTGTCCGACGCGCTCGCCGACGCGCTGGGGCTCACGGTCGTCGGCCCGCTCGTCCCCGGCGAGGACGGGGTGACCGGCATCGGCCGGATCTGTGAGCTGCCCGAGCCGGAACCGTTTCGCGTGTTCGTCGAGCGGGTCGCGGCGGCGCTCCCGGCGACCGCGGCCGGGGTGCGCGGCGCGGGCGACCCGGATCGTCCAGTTAGGACAGTCGCGGTGTCCGGCGGTGCGGGCGACTCCTACCTCGGTGCCGTCGCACGGCTCGGCGTCGACGCCTACGTGACCGCTGACCTGCGGCATCACCCCGCGAGCGAGCACGCGGCGCTGCCTGGTGCGCCCGCGCTCGTCGACGTGGCGCACTGGGCCAGCGAGTGGCCGTGGTGTGAACAGGCGGCGGCGATCCTGCGTGACGCCTTCGGCGGTAACGTCGACATCACCGTTTCCACGCTTCGCACCGACCCCTGGACCGTCGCGGCGGCCAGGTAGTACCCGGAGGTTCCCAGGTTGAAAGCCGATCCCGCCGTGCAGCGCAGGCTGCTCGAGCTGGCCGATGTCGACGCCGAGCTCGCCAGGGTCGACCACCGGCGCAGGACCCTGCCCGAGCTCGCGGAGATCGCCGAGGCGGAGAAGGTCGTGCAGGCGCGCAAGGACGCGAAGGTCGCGAACGAGACCGCGCTCGGCGACCTGGACCGCGAGGTGAAGCGGCAGGAGAAGGAGATCGACGCGGTGCGGGCCCGTGAGGACCGCGACCGCGCGCTGCTGGCGGGCGGCACCGTGAACCCCAAGCAGATGACCGATCTCGAGCACGAGCTGACCACGCTGGAGCGCAGGCAGGCCACCCTCGAGGACGAGCTGCTCGAACTGATGGAGCGGCGCGAGGCGGTCGAGGGCGACGGGCAGCACGCCGGGGTCGAGCTGGCAAAGGCCGAGGAGGCGCTGGCGGACGCGGCGAACCGGCGCGACCACGCCCTCGCCGATCTGGAGACCGCGTGGGTGCGCCGCACCGACGACCGGGAGAAGCTGGTGCCGCAGTTCCCGGAGCCGTTGCTCGGCCTGTACGAGCAGGTGCGCAAGAACAAGGGGATCGGTGCGGCGCTGCTGCGGGCGCGGCGGTGCGGCGCGTGCCGGATCGAGCTGGACCGCAGCGCCATCTCCCGCATCTCGGGCACCGCGGCCGACGAGGTCGTGACCTGTGACGAGTGCGGCGCGATCATGGTCCGCACCGCGGAAAGCGGCCTGTGAGGGTCATGTGGACGTCGTAGTCGAGGCCGACGGCGGCTCGCGCGGCAACCCCGGCCCTGCCGGTTACGGCGCGGTCGTGTTCGACGCGGCCGGGGTCGTGCTGGCCGAACGGGCCGAGAGCATCGGGATCGCGACCAACAACGTCGCCGAGTACCAGGGCCTCATCGCCGGTCTCACGGCGGCACGGGAGCTGGGCGCCACCGACGTCGCGGTCCGCATGGACTCGAAGCTGGTCGTCGAGCAGATGTCCGGCCGCTGGCAGGTCAAGCACCCGGCGATGAAACCGCTGGCCGCGGCCGCGCACGAGGTGGCGGCGGCGTTCGACTCGGTGAGCTACACGTGGATCCCGCGCGCCAAGAACGCGCACGCGGACCGGCTCGCGAACGAGGCGATGGACGGCACCCCGTCCCGCTCCGAGCAGCCGGCTCCGGTGGACATGACGGCCCCGGCCCGGTGGACCGGCGCGACCGGCACACCGACGAGGTTCCTGCTGCTGCGGCACGGGCAGACAGAACTGTCGGGGGAGCGGCGCTACTCGGGCCGCGGCGACGTGGAGCTGACCAGGGTGGGGCAGCAGCAGGCCAAGGCCGCGGCCGCCCGCCTGTCAGGCATGGACTTCACGGCGGTGGTGTCGTCCCCGCTGGCGAGGGCCAGGCAGACGGCCGCGGCGATCACCGACCACGTGACGGTCCACGACGGCCTGATCGAGACCGACTTCGGCGACTGGGAACGGCTCACGTTCGCCGAGGCCGCCGCCCGCGACCCCGAGCTGCACGGCCGCTGGATCCGCGACCCGGGCGTGGCCGCGCCGAACGGGGAGAGCTTCGACGCCGTGCTCACCCGCGTGCGGGCAACCCGCGACGAACTGCTCCAGCGGTACGCGGGGGAGACGATCGTGGTGGTCAGCCACGTCACCCCGATCAAGTCGCTGCTGCGGCTGGGGCTGGACACGGGTCCGTCGCTGCTGTTCCGCCTGCACCTGGACCTGGCGTCGCTTTCGGTTGTGGAGTGGTATCCGGACGGTAACGCTTCGGTACGCCTGGTGAACGACACCTCCCACCTGACCGTGTGACAGGTGCCGGACCACCGGCAGCCATGATCCACTTCGGCGTTACCCTGGTGGACGCGGACGAGTCGGCAGGGCGGTCGCGGCGGGTGAGAACTCGTCGAGGAAAGTCCGGACTCCGAAGGGCAGGGTGGTTGCTAACGGCAACCCGGGGCGACCCGCGGGACAGTGCCACAGAAAGCAAACCGCCTGACAGCTCCGTTGGTGCCTCCGGCACCGGCGGGCGCGGCCAGGTAAGGGTGAAACGGTGGTGTAAGAGACCACCAGCACCCCGGGTGACCGGGGTGGCTAGGTAAACCCCACCCGGAGCAAGGTCAAGAGGGAGTCCTCCGGGACTCCTGCGCAGGCGATCGAGGGCTGCCCGCCCGAGCCTGCGGGTAGGCCGCTAGAGCCTGCCGGCGACGGCAGGCCCAGATGGATGACCGCCCCCCGGCCGCGAGGCCGGGGACAGGATCCGGCTTACATGCCGGCTCGTCCGCCCAAGGAAGTGGCCGCAGCACTGTGTGTGCGGCTTTTGGATCACGATCGATCGCCTCGGCGAAGGATGGCCGATTGTGCATGAGTGACACATGTTGCGCCGAACGGGGCAATGCGCAAGGCGGTGTGGCGAACACGCCTCTGCCAGTTCCGCTAGGCCGAACGAGTTAACGCCGGCTGGTGGCAGCGGGTTGACCAGACCCGTCCCGCACCTACAGTTATGGGTCTCCGCCGCAGGCGGGTGAAGATCCGCGCAGATTGGTCCGGATGAGTGGTCGATGCGACTTACCGGCCATTTGAGCCGCATCATGTGTGTGGTCAGATGGCACGTCCGAAGGCGCCGAGGAGAATGCGAGTGCACCAGATGTGGATCTACGGAGCGCGGCCCCGCCACTACACATCGTGATCCGGGCGTGCTCTACTCGACTTCGAACGCACAACAGCGGCCCGCTCCGCGCATACGGGAGTTAAGAACATGATCGCCATGACCACCCTCGAGTTTGCCCAGGAAACCGGTGGTTTGGGCACGAACAACGTCCGCGACTGGATCCTCAACAACATCATCCCGTTGCTGCTGCTCGTGGTGGCCATCCTGCTCCTGTGGCTCGGTGGCGGGAAAGGTGACAACGCGGGCGTCATGCGCCGCCTGGGCGGAGTGATCGTCGCGCTGGCCATCATCGGGTTGGCGGTGACCACGGACGCAGGCAAGAACATCGGCACGTGGATCGCCGGCCTCTTCACGGGCTGAGCAGAGGGCACCAGTGCGTATACGTACCGACGACGAGGTTTACCGCGTCGACGCCGTTTGGCTCGGGCCCCCGCGGGCGACGATGCCGTGGCGGGCCCGCTACGTGGCGTGGGGCGTCGGGGTCTTCGTCTTCCTCATCGTGCTCACCGTCGAACGCCGTCTCGGCATCGACCTGTTCTGGTCGATCGCGTGGGGCATCGTCGTCACGATCCTCCTGACCAGGATGATCACGTCGAAGATCAGCCACGAACGGCCGCTGTCCGCGGTGTCGGCGATGTGGCTGCGTGAACTCACCGCCCCGCGTGAGGCAACCGCGGGAGAGGGTGGCGCCGTCAGCGCTACGAGGGTACGGGTGAGCACGGTCCGGCCGACGAAGCAGGCGAAGCAGACCCGGCCGAAGCAGCGGAAGCAGCAGGAGCAGCGGCAGCAGCGGCAGAAGTCCAAGGCCGAACGGAACCGGGCGCGGGCAGAGCGGGCCAGGGCCAAGTCCCGGCAGCGGAACCAGCAGCGGAACCGGCCCGGGAGGCAGGAGACCAAACGCGGGAGGGGTGGCGGTGTTCGCACGCCGAGGCAAGCGCGCTCCTGAAGCGCACGCTCCGTTCCCGCCGGCAACCCAACACGCCGGCACCACGGGCATTCCCCCGGCCCCGCGCCAACAACAGCAACGCAGGCAACAACCACAGCTCGACCGGGGCAGGCACGCGGCTCCGGAGCACGACCTGCCCGACCCGGCGAGACGGGTGAGACAGCCGGCGCAGTACCGACCCGCCGCCGACAACAAGCGCAACCGTCGTCTCCCAGGGGAGCAGTCCATTCCTAGCTACACCCCGTCGATCGCCGCGAGGAGCATCGACGGTCACCTGTTGCGCAACGGCACCGACGTGTTCGCGTGGTACCGGCTCGCGCCCCAGCGCTGGTCGTTCCGCTCGGACTCGCAGCGCCAGGACCTGATCGCGGCCATCGCGGGCCAGTACGCCGAGCTGCACGGCCGGTGGATGCACCTGCGCGTCACGACCCGGCCGTACCCGATCCGCATGTGGGCCGAGGCGCACGTGCACAACGCGGTCAACCGCCTGCCCGACGCGCCCGGCGCGCTGTCCTTCGACGACTACCTGATCGGTGAGCAGCAGCAGCTGCTGGGCCGGTCGATGGCGGAGAAGGAGGTGTACCTGGGGGTCCAGGTGCAGACCCGCAACATGGTGGACCGCGCCGTCGAGCGCGCCGCGCCGCTGCTGCGCAAGATCTTCCCGGCCGCGGTGGACGCCGAGCTGCTCGCGATCGACTCCGAGGTGGAGCACCTGGACCAGGTCATCGGCTCCGCAGGGCTCGAGGGCAGGCCGGTGACGGCCGAGGAGATGTCCTGGCTGATGCACCGGTCGTGCTCGCTGGGTCTGCCCGCGCCCCGCAACCTGCCCGCGGTGCCGGGCGCGGCGTGGGAGCCGGAGGACCTGGCGTCGTTCACCGACGCCGCGGACTTCCACCAGGAGCCGTACTCGCCGACCGTCACCGTGCGCGGCCGCACCGGCTCGAACGCCGGCATGACACGGCACGTCGCCGTCCTGACCGTCGGGCAGATGCACGGGCTGCAGATCCCGGAGATCGACGACCCGTGGGTGCAGCACTCCGACCGCCTCGCCGCCTCGGTGGAGTGGTCCGCCCGCATCTACGTGCGGCGCCCGGAAGAGGTGTCGGGTGAGCTGCAGCGGCAGATGAACAAGGTCCGCTCGCAGGTCCGGCACTACACCGACGAACACGAGCTGGAACCACCGCAGTCGCTGGCCAGGCAGGCGTCGCGGGTGCTGGAGATCGACGACGAGATGACGTCGGGCTTCACCGCGCTCGCCACCCGCGTGCGGTCGTGGTGGCGGCTCGCGGTGTCCGGCCCGACCGAGCGGGACGCGCTGCGGCTCGCGCAGCAGGTGCTGGAGCTGTACAAGCCGAAGGTCGCGATCGAGCACCCGGAGGCGCAGTACGCGCTGGCCCGCGAGTTCATCCCCGGCGAGTCCCTCGCGTCGTCCGCGTACATGCGGCGCGGCTCGGTGGTGTGGGCCGCGGCGTCCGTGCCGACGGCGACCGCCGAGGTGGGCGACCGGCGGGGCATCCTCCTCGGCGAGACGTGCACGGCGACCCGGCGCCCGGTGGCGTGGGACCCGTGGATGGCGCAGGAGATCCGCGACGGGTCCGGTCTGACCGCGATGGTCGCCGGGCTCGGTGGCGGCAAGTCGTTCCTCGGTGGCGGCGTCGTCTACAAGACGCTGCGCGCCGGGGCGCACTGGACGATCCTGGACCCGTCCGGTCCGTTGACGAAGCTGTGCGACCTGCCGGAGCTGCGGCCCTACGCGCGGCCGATCAACCTGCTGAACGCGCAGCCGGGCATCCTCAACCCGTACCGGGTGGTGGCGGAGCCGCAGTACGAGCACTTCGTCGAGGAGGACGACCCGGAGCGGGCGTGGCGCCGGGAGAAGGCACTCGCCGCCGCGACCCGCCGCCGGCTCGCGCTGGACGTGCTGACCGGCCTCCTGCCCTACGACATCGCACGCATGCCGCAGACCAGGATCGTGCTGCTGCGCGCGGTCCGCATGGTCGGCGGCCGCGCGGACGCCGACCCGAGCCTGGTGTTCGAGGCGCTGCGCCGCGACGCGTCGGAGCACCACGAGCACGCGGTGGTGGTGGCGGACTTCCTGGACGAGATGCGGGAGCGGATGTCGCTGCTCATCCCGGAGAAGGACGCCGACCCGTACCTCGAACAGCGCGACGACCGCCTGACCGTCATGACGATGGCGGGCCTGACGCTGCCGAAGGACGGCGTGGGCCGCGAACACTGGACCGACGCCGAGTCGCTCGGTGTCGAGATGCTGAACCTGGCGGCGTGGCTGACGCAGCGGTCGATCTACGAGCGGCCGAAGGACACCCGCAAGGGCGTGTGGATCGACGAGGCGTTCTTCCTGTCCGAGGTGCCGACCGGTCGCGTCCTGATGAACCGGTTCGCCCGTGACTCCCGCAAGTGGAACGTCCGTGTGCTGCTGTCGTCCCAGATCCCGGCCGACTTCCTCCGCATCCAGGGCTTCGTGGCGCTGCTGGACTCGGTGTTCGTCGGCAGGCTCGACGACGACCAGGCACAGGAGGACGCGCTCCGCCTGCTGAAGGTGCCGATGGGTGCCGGGTACGAACAGGTGGTGGCCTCCCTGGGCCGCCGCCCTGGCGGCCACCGCGACGCGGTCCGCGACACCGCGCCCCGCCAGTTCATCTTCGCCGACGGCGCCGGTGGTGTGGAACGCATCCGCATCGACCTGTCCGGCCCGCACCTGGACCACCTGCGCGCGGTCATGGACACCACCCCGGACGCCATGCGCGACGCGACCCCCGGCGCGGTCCTGCCGCCCGAGTCGCACGCCCCGGAGATCCCGTCGGACGACGACGACCAGGAACCCCCGCGCGACGGCACGGTCGACGACGAGAGCCGTTACTCCGACGACGAGTTCGAACTCGAGGCGGAGTTCGAACTGGGCCTGACCGACGACGACCCGAACACGGACGTGGATCCGGCAGGTCCCCCGGACGGCTCCGGCAACGGAAAGAAGGCAGGTAAACGCGGTCGGGTAGACGCGGCATGACCGAAGGCGACAAACCCGTGAGCATTCACCCACCCCGGGGCTCGGCCGGGGCCGGCGAAGGCGGCGCAGCATGATCACTTCCCTGGCGGTGATCGCCGCCGTGCTGTTCTTCACGGCGCGGCGGCGAAAAAAACGCGGCACAACGAACCCGGCCAGGCGTAGGGGCCGGGTTACTTCACTCGCCCTGGTAGCGGCGATCGTCGGGATGCAGGCGATCTTCGGCTCGCCCGCGATGGCGCAGCAGCAGGACACGAGCTGCGCCCCGTTCCCGGAACGCCCTGGCGCGGGCATGGTCGGGGCCGTGGACCCTCCGCAGGGCAACGGCCTGCGCGGGGGCCCGGACAGCGGTGTCCCGTACACCGACGACAAGTTCCCGAACAGCCCGTACCGCGACCACGGCTACGCGGGGACGGTCTGGCACGTCTACGACCCGAACTGCAACCAGCCGATCTCGATCACCGATCCCAGCATCACGATCGACACCTGGCTGGGCAACGAGCTGTTCAACCTCGGCAAGAACATCGTCGGGGCCACCAACTCGCTGCACTACACGCTGTACCAAGGTGGCGTGCTCGGCGGCCTCAATCAGCAGATCGGGGCTGCGGCCAACGCGATCTTCGACAACATCTACACGCAGCTGTTCAGCGTGTTCATGCTGATCCTGGCTGTGATGATGTTCCGCCAGATCTGGCGCGGAGACCTCGCTGCCGTGAGCAAGAAGGGATTGTTCGCGCTGGGCGGGATGTGGCTCGCCGCCTCGACCCTCGTCCTCGTCAACAACTACGACGCGATCGACAAGGTCATCGTCGACACGACGACAGGGATCCAGAACGGCTTCGAGGATCCGGACCGGGACGACGTGCGTCAGCACATCCTGCCGAACGAGCTGCACACGCGCGTGGTGTACGAGAACTGGTTGCGGGGTGAGTTCGGTCAGCCCGACGATCCCAAGGCACTCGAGTTCGGCAGGCCGTTGCTGGCGGCCCAGGCCTGGACCCGTGACGACCTCGTTTCCGGGGGCGATGCCAACGACCAGGCCGAGGCAGCGAAGCGGGCCGAGTACCAGCGGATCTACAACGAGCTGGGTTCGGCACAGGGCTACTTCGACGGCAGCGAGGGCAGTCGCACGGGATCGGGGTTCCTGGCGTTCTTCCAGTCGCTGGTCTACTCGCTGTTCCAGTTCCTGGCGAAACTCGCCGTGCTCCTCGCGCAACTCCTCTTGAGGATCTTCACCCTCGCCGCGCCGGTGATCGGCTTGGTGGCGCTCGTCCACCACGACATCCTCCGCAAGGTCGGGCGGGCGGTCGGCGCGGTCGTGCTGAACGTGCTGATCCTGGCCATGCTGGCCGGTATCCACTTCAAGTTCCTGCAGCTGATCTTCGGACCGGACGTCGAGCTGTCGATGCTGGTGCAGATGTTGCTCGCGGGCATCGTGACGCTCGTGTTCCTGCTGGTCGGCCGGCCGATGAAGCGGATGTGGCAGATGGTGGAGCTGTCCGTCGGCGCGGTCGGGGCCTCCGTGCCCACCGCGAGCCGGGGCGGGCTGTTCTCCCGGTTCCGCCGCGGCAAGGGTGCGGACGAGCGCGGTCCGCAGGACGAGTTCTGGGACAACCTGCGCGACGAGGAGCTGGCGGGCGACACCCTCGCCACCACCTCGCGCGGCGGGCACAGTGGTCGCAGGCCGCGGCCGGAGGCGACGGGGCCGGTCATGGCGACCGCCGAGCGGCTCGACACGCGGCGGCAGCCGATCGGGCAGAGCGCGCTCGGGTTGCCGCCCGCACGGGGTGACGGCGAGGCCGTGCTCATGCCGGGCGGGCCGGGTGGGCGCAACGACCCCGCCGGTGCGCTGCCGCCGCGCCGCAGCCGGGTCGTCGACACGAACCCCGTGTACGACCGGGACTGGGGCGAGGACGCGATGGTCGTCCCGTCGCAGGTCGGCAGCCAGCGCAACGAGGGCCGGTTCGACGCGGCGCCGATCGCGGCGCCGCGCGGCACCCCGCGGCCGGCGGACGTCGAGATGGTCGCCGGGCGTCCGGTGCACGTCGTGTACCGGCCGTCGCGGGGGCTCGAGGTCCGGGAGCCCGCACCGCGGCCACCACGGCGGATGCCGTTGCGGGACGGGCCGCGCGAGACCGACGCGGTGGTGAGGTGACATGCCGATCCGCACCAACCGCGGGCGTGCCGCGGTGTACCGGCGGCTGTGGGGCTGGCCCATGCGCTCGCCCCGCCACCTCACCATCGTGGTGTTCGTGGTGGCCGTGTTCGTCATCGCCATCGGCATCCTCGTCCCGCAGCTGACCGGCGGCCCCAAGCCGGGCAGCGGCGCGGCGGCCGAGTCGTCGGACAACACGACCTCGTCGCCGAACGCGCCCGGCACCACGAAAACGCCGGGCGTGACGGGGTCGACGAGCGCGCTGCCCACCCGCATCACCGAGCCGCCGTCCGCACCGACCTCCGCGCCGCCGGACCCGGCCGCGCTGGACGTCGCCGACTCGTGGGCCAAGGCGTGGGTGAACCACCCCGACGGCGTCAGCACGGAGGACTGGCTGGCGGACCTGCGGCCGTTCACCACCGAGGAACAGCTCACGGAGATGGCCACGGTGGAGCCGGGCAACATCGTCGCCACGAAGGTGACCGACGACCCCGAGGTCGTGGAGTCCTTCACGAGCTCGGTCAAGGTCCAGGTGCCGACCGACGGCGGCAACCTGCTCATCACGGTGATCGACACCCCCGACGGCTGGCGGGTGGCCTTCTACGAGCAGGTGAGCTGACATGAGCGGAGCTTGCGAAGCGAACCATCGAGCAGAGCGTCGACCAATGCGGCGCCACGGAACCCGCGAGAGGGCGTCGAGATGAAGAGCGCCGTCATCGTCGGTGGGCTGGTGGTCGTCGTCACGGTCGCCGTCGCGGGGGTCAGCGCCGTCACCCAGGTGGTGTCGCAGGACCAGGCGGCGGACCAGGCCAGGGCGATGGGTGTGTCGCTGACGTGCAACGCGAGCCTCGGCCCCATCACGTCGGGGCCGGCGGGCAGCGGCGCGGCGGACGCGGCGAAGCTGAACGAGGACCAGCGCGACAACGTCGCCATGATCATCGCGATCGGCAAGGAGCGGCAGCTGCCGCCGCTGGCGTGGCAGATCGCGATCCAGGCCGGCATGACCGAGTCCGGGCTGCGCAACCTGAACTACGGCGACCGCGACTCGCTCGGCATGTTCCAGATGCGGCCGTCCATGGGCTGGGGCTCACCCGCGGAGGTCGTCGACCCGAACTACTCGATCCGCAAGTTCTACGACGTCCTGGAGAAGGTGCCGAACTGGGAGCAGCAGCGCCCCGGCGAGTCCGCCCAGGACGTGGAGCGGTCGGCGTTCCCGGACCGCTACCACAAGTGGGAGCCGATGGCGGCCCACCTGATCGGCAACGTGGGCCTGGTCCCGGACCCGACGGGCTGCGGCCAGGGCACGGGTCTGCTGGTGCCCGCCCCCACGAAGGCGGCGGGTGAGGCGATCCAGTGGGCGCTTGGCCAGCAGGGCAAGCCCTACCAGTGGGGCGCGGCGACCACGCACCAGAACTCGTTCGACTGCTCCAGCCTGATGTTGCAGGCGTACCGCGCGGTCGGCGTCACTCTTCCGAGGGTTTCCCGCCAGCAGTACCGGGCGGGCGCGATGCTGCCGGTGGAGCAGGCACAACCCGGTGACCTGCTGTTCTGGGGCTACGACACGAGCAACCCGGACACCATCCACCACGTGGCGATGTACCTCGGGGACGGCAAGATCGTGGAGGCACAGCAGACCGGTGTGCCGGTGCACATCCGCCCGGTCCGCTGGGGCGAGCCGGAGCTGATGGGCCAGGCCGTGCGGCCTGGCGTATGACCAGAGGGGGCGCGATGACCATGTACACGCCAGAACCGATCCCGCCCCACATGGGCAGGCCCGCGTCGAGCACCCCGCTGCGGGACTACCTCGCGAGCCCGCACCCGGGCACACCCGCCAACTACGTGGTGCTGCCGAAGTCGCTGGTCGAGGCGATGCCACTGCCGTGGCAGAACGCGATGACCCAGATCTTGGCCGAGTTCCACCAGGCGTTCGAGCACCTCGACTGGCCGGAGTACCGGGTCGTCCCGTCCCGCAAGGAGAAGCTCGTGGATCTGGACGAGGACCAGCTGGCCGAGGTGGGCTACCTCGCCGAGATCGATGTGGACGGTGAGCTGGTGTACCGGGAGCGCAGCGGCAGGAGGGTCGAGAACCCGGAGGACACCGAGGTGCTGGTGTCCGTCCTGGACCCGATCCCCGGCGACTACCGCAACGCCAACGAGGACACACCCCCGCGCGGTTTCCCTGCGCAGCAAGTGGGTCCCTGGTCGTAGGCTACTTTTCATGGCCGACAACAACCCGGACCCTGGCTGGTACTTCTGCACGAAGCACAACCGGGTCGAGCACGGTGAGGTGTGTCCCGCGATCGACCGCTTGGGGCCGTACCCCGACGAGGCGACCGCCGCGAGCGCGCTGGAGATCGCGAGGAAGCGGACCGAGTCCTGGGACAAGTCCGAACGGGACTGGGACGAGGACTAGAGCCGGGTAGGGTGCCCGGCGTGGTAGTGCGCACGAACAATGACCGGATCGGTTTCGGAAAGGTCCGGGAGGAGTTCGCGCTGCCGCCGAACTTCCCCGCGGCCGTGCTGGCGGAGGCGGAACAGGCGGCGAACCGGCCCCACGACGGGCACAAGGACGCCACCGACCTGCGGCTCGTCACGATCGACCCGCCGGGCGCGAAGGACCTCGACCAGGCGATGGCGGTGGAACGGCGCGGCAGCGGTTTCCGCGTCCACTACGCCATCGCGGACCTCGGCACGTTCGTCGTCCCGGACGGTGCGCTGGACCGCGAGGTCCGCGGCCGGGGGCAGACGATCTACCTGCCCGATGGCAACGTCCCGCTGCACCCGCCGGTGCTGAGCGAGGGTGTGGCGAGCCTCCTGCCGGGACAGATCACGCCCGCCGCGCTGTGGACCCTGGACTGTGACGCCGACGGCACGCTCGAGCAGGCCCACGTCCGCCGGGCGCTGGTCCGTTCGCAGGCCCGCTACGACTACGACGGTGTCGACGCCGCGCTGAAGAACGGCTCCGCGCACCCGTCGTTGGCGGTGCTCCCGGAGATCGGCAGGCTGCGGCGGGAGCGCGCGGTCGAACGCGGCGCGGTCGAGCTG
This sequence comes from Actinophytocola algeriensis, assembly GCF_014203735.1. GTDB lineage: Bacteria > Actinomycetota > Actinomycetes > Mycobacteriales > Pseudonocardiaceae > Actinophytocola > Actinophytocola algeriensis. Next base: position 396,933 of record NZ_JACHJQ010000009.1, read on the forward strand.
CAGCTGCCGGACCAGGAGGTGGCGCCGGACGGCGACGGCTGGCGGCTGACGCTGCGGCCCCGCGGCGAGGTCGACGCGTGGAACGCCGAGATCTCCCTGCTCACCGGCATGGCCGCCGCGCAGCTCATGCTCGAGGCGGGCGTCGGCATCCTCCGCACCCTGCCCGACCCGGAGAACGGCGCCGTGAAGTGGCTGCGCCGCTCCGCCCGTTCGCTGGGCATCACGTGGCCGAAGAACATGGACGCCGCCGAGCTGCTCGCGGGGCTCGACCCGGACCGCCCGGAGGCGCTGGCCCTGTTCATGGACGCCACCCGGTTGCTGCGCGGCGCCGGCTACACGGTGTTCGACGGCAACCAGCCCGAACTGGCGACCCACGCGGGCATCGCCGCCCCGTACGCGCACGTCACCGCCCCGCTGCGCAGGCTCGTCGACCGGTTCGGCACCGAGATCTGCCTCGCGATCGACGCGGGCGAGGAGGTCCCGGAGTGGGTGCGCGCGGCGCTGCCCGCCCTGCCGGACGTGATGGCCGGTTCCGACGCGCTCGCCAACAAGGTGGACAAGGCGTGCCTGGACCAGGTGGAGGCGTGGGTGCTGCGCGACCGCGTCGGGAGTGAGTTCGACGCGATCGTCCTGCGCTCCGAGGGCAACAGCGCGGACGTGTTCCTCACCGACCCGCCGGTGATCGCGAAATGTGCGAATGGCGACCTTCCGGAAGGGGAAACGATCCGAGTGCGTTTGACTCAGGCAGACGCGGAGGCGCGCAAGGTCGTCTTCGAGCGAGCTTCACAAGGGAGTGGCTTTGACTGACGTGACCGGCCTGACGGTGGGGGTGCTGGGCGGTACCGGCCCGCAGGGGAAGGGCCTCGCTCTGCGCTGGGCCAAGGCGGGCATCAAGGTGATCATCGGTTCGCGGAGTGCCGAGCGCGCCGAGTCGGCCGCGGCCGAGCTGGGTGACGGTGTGACCGGCGCGGACAACGCGACCACGGCCGCCGCCGCGGACATCGTGCTCGTCGCGGTGCCGTGGGAGGGCCACGGTGACCTGCTGGCGTCGCTGCGCGACCAGCTGATCGGCAAGATCGTGATCGACTGCGTGAACCCGCTCGGCTTCGACAAGCAGGGCCCGTTCGCGCTGCCCGTCGACGAGGGCAGCGCGGCGCAACAGGCCGAGAAGCTGCTGCCGGAGTCGCGGGTGACGGCCGCGTTCCACCACGTGTCGGCGGTGCACCTGGCCGACCTGTCGATCGCCGAGATGGACACCGACGTGCTGGTGCTTGGCGACGACCGCGAGGCCACCGACGTCGTCCGCGCGCTGGCGGACGCGATCCCCGGCATGCGGGGCGTGTACGGCGGCCGCCTGCGCAACGCGCACCAGGTGGAGGCGTTCACCGCGAACCTGATCGCCATCAACCGGCGCTACAAGGCCCACGCCGGGATTCGAGTCACGGACGTGTGATGCAGGCGTTGCCGCCGGGAGCGGAGTTCCGAACGGAGCTTGCGGAGTGAACATCGAGATGTCCGCGGCCGAGCGGGAGCTCGCGCTCGCGGTCCTCTCCGGTGAGACGGTAGTGGTCAACGTCCGCAAGGGCGGTCCACACAAGCGGCTGGTCCCGTGGCTCCTCGACGAGGGGCTCCTCACCTACGTCGGCCACGCGGGCAACCGGCACGACTGGCCGGAGTCGCCGTTCGCGAACCCGTTCGTCGGGCTGCGCGACATCGACCGGGTGACGATGGTGTCGAGGTACCGCGAATGGCTGGGCGAGCACCCGTCCCTGCTGCGCCGGATCCGGTCGGAGCTACCGGGCCGGGCGCTGGGCTGCTGGTGCGCGCCGCAGCCGTGCCACGCGGACGTGCTGGCGGAGGAGGCCCGACGTGCTCGTTGACGACCTCGGCGAACCGGTCCCGCTGACCGCGCCGCCGAAACGGGTGGTCAGCCTGGTCCCGTCGCTGACGGACGCGATCGAGGCGAGCAGCCCCGGCCTGGTCGCCGGCGCGACGGACTACTGCACGCATCCGCCGTCCCTGGACGTCCCGCGCGTCGGCGGCTCGAAGTACCCGCGGGTGGACGCGGTGCTGGACCTGCGCCCGGACCTGGTGGTGGCGAACGCGGAGGAGAACCGCCCCGAGGACGTGGCCCGCCTCCGAGCCGACGGCATCCCGGTGTGGGTGACGACCGCGGCCGCGACGGTCCCGGAGGGCCTGGGTTCGGTCCGCAGGCTGCTCACGCAGGGCCTCGACCTGGCGGAACCGGAGTGGCTGGTGGCGGCGGAGGACGTGTGGCGCACCCCGGAGCCGGTGTGGGCGCGGGCGGTGATCCCGGTGTGGCGACGCCCGTGGGTCGTAGTCGGCCGCGACACGTTCGCGGGTGACGTGCTGCTGCGCCTCGGCGTCGAGAACGTGTACGCCGACCACCGGGACCGCTACCCGAGGCCGTCGCTCGAGGAGCTGAACGACGCGGGCGCCGACCTGGTGGTGCTGCCGGACGAGCCGTACGAGTTCACCGCCGGCGACGGCCCGGAGTCCTTCCCCGGCCTGAGGTACGCGCTGGTCAACGGCCGCCACCTGACGTGGTGCGGCCCGTCACTGGTGGCAGCCCACGCGGCGCTGCTGGGAGCGGAGCGACGGAGCGGGCGCCGTCTGGACTGACGAGCGCGGCGACCCGTTCAGCGCTGTCGGAACTCGTCCGTAGCCGCGATCAGGGCGTCGAGGATGCCGAGGTCGGTGACCGCGTGCCCGGCACCCGGGACGATGGTCAGCGCCGAACCCGGCCAGGCGCGGTGCAGCTCCCACGCCGTGACGGGCGGGCACACCACGTCGTACCGGCCCTGCACGATCCGGCCCGGGATGCCCGCGAGCTTCCCGGCGTCGCGGAGCAGCTGGTCCTCGGCGAGCCAGCCCGCGTTCGTGAAGTAGTGCAGCGCGAGCTTGGCGAACGCGACCGCGAACGTCGGGTCGCCGTAGCTCGCGACCAGGCCCGGGTTCGGGGTGAGGGACACGATCGACCCTTCCCAGTTGCTCCACGCCACGGCCGCGTCGACCGCGCGGGCCGGGTCGTTCAGGAGTTCCCGGTAGCCCTCCAGGATGTCCCCATCGGGTACCTGCGCCGCGAACGTCGCCCACTCCTCGGGGAACAGGGCGCCGGCCCCGCCGCGGTAGAGCCAGTCCAGCTCGGAGCGCCGCAGCAGGAACACCCCGCGCAGCACGATCTCCGTCACACGTTCGGGGTGGGTTTGCGCGTACGTGAGCGCGAGGGTGGCGCCCCAGGAACCGCCGAACAGCTGCCACCGGTCGATGCCGAGGTGTTCGCGGAGCGCTTCCATGTCGGCGACGAGGTGCCAGGTCGTGTTGTTCTCGTCGGGGTCGCGGGTGGCGACGTGCGGGGTGCTGCGGCCGCACCCGCGCTGGTCGAACAGCACGATCCGGTAGGCGGCGGGGTCGAAGTGCCTGCGCTGGAGCGGGGCGGTGCCGCCGCCGGGCCCGCCGTGCACGAACACGACCGGCTTGCCGTCGGGGTTCCCGCTCACCTCCCAGTACACCGAGTGCCCGTCGCCGACGTCGAGCATGCCCTGCTCGACGGCGGACAGCGGCGGGTAGAAGAAGCGCATGCCAGGAGCCTAGATTCGATGGCATGGCAACCGTGCAGTTCGGCAAGGAAACCTCCGGCCGTGGCGAGTTCGTCCGGCAGAAGAACCGCTTCACGGACCGCATCACGGCCGGCGGCTCGTCGGGCCACAAGGCGGAGCCGGGCCGGTATCGCCTGGTGGTGAGCCTCGCGTGCCCGTGGGCGCACCGGGCGCTGATCGTGCGCGGCCTGCTGGGCCTGGAGGACGCGATCTCGCTGGCGGTGGTCGACCCGGTTCGCGACGAACGCGGCTGGCGCTTCACCCTCGACGAGAACGACCGCGACCCGGTGCTGGGCATCGAGTACCTGTCGGAGGCCTACCTGGCGTCGGACCCGGAGTTCGACGGCCGGTTCACGGTCCCGTCGATCGTGGACGTCGAGTCAGGGCAGGTGGTCACCAACGACTACCCGCGGATCACGCTCGACCTGTCGACCGAGTGGCGCGAGTTCCACAAGCCGGGTGCCCCCGACCTGTATCCCGAACACCTGCGGGCGGAGATCGACGACGTCATCGAACCGATCTTCCGCAACGTGAACAACGGCGTGTACCGCTGCGGTTTCGCGGGGAGCCAGGAGGCGTACGAGGAGGCCTACGACGCGCTGTTCGCCGAGCTGGACCGCCTGTCGGCGCGGCTCGAGAACCAGCGCTACCTGGTGGGGGACCGGCTGACGGAGGCCGACATCCGCCTGTTCACGACCCTGGTCCGGTTCGACGCGGTCTACCACGGGCACTTCAAGTGCAACCGGGACAAGCTCACGGAGATGCCGGTGCTGTGGGCGTACGCCCGGGACCTGTACCAGACGCCGGGGTTCGGCGAGACGGTCGACTTCGACCACATCAAGCGGCACTACTACTACACCCACGAGGCCATCAACCCGACGCGGATCGTGCCGAAGGGCCCGGTCACGGACTGGACCGAGCCCCACGGCCGCGGCTGATCACACCGACCCGTACTCCGGCGCGCCGGTCGGCCGGTACACCGCGGCGATGATCCCGCCGTCGGTGGCCTGCGAGGACACCAGCTTCATCCCGCTGGGCACGGTGCCGTCGCCGAAGAACCGCTTGCCGGTGCCGAGCACCACCGGGTGGATCGTCAGCCGGTACTCGTCGATCAGGCCGTGCCGCATCAGGGTCTGCGCCAGTTCGACGCTGCCGATCACCTGGATCTCGCCGAGGTCCTGTGCCTTGAGGTCGGTCACGGCGGCGACCAGGTCACCGTCCAGCACGGTCGTGTTCGCCCATTCCGGCGAGGTCAGCGTGCGCGACGCGACGTACTTCGGTGCCTCGTTGAGGATCTTCGCCATCGGGTACTCGTCGGCGTCGGGGGGGACGTGCGGCCAGAACCCGGCGAAGATCTCGTAGGTCTTGCGGCCGAGCAGCAACGCGCCAGGGTTCGCGTGCCACGGCCCGACGATCTCGGTGCCGAACTGCTCGGTGAAGTAGGGGCCCTGCCAGCCGCCGTGCTCGAAGCCCGCGTCGCGGTCCTCGTCGGGACCCCCCGGGGCCTGCGCGACGCCGTCGAGGGTCAGGAACATGTTGATCGCGATTGTGCTCATGCCCATGCGTCGGATGACTCCTTCGTGGATCGACAAAAACGCCCGCGGCAATTTTCTACCGCGGGCGTCGTCGAGCGAAAGTGCCGAGAGTGCTCAGTGGAACACGTGCTCCGGCGCGGGGAACTCACGTCCCCGCACCTCGGACGCGAACTGCTCCACCGCGCCCTTCATGACTCCGGCCAGGTCGGCGTACCGCTTCACGAACCGCGGTGCCTTGCCCCGCCGCAGGCCCATCATGTCCTGCCACACCAGTACCTGTGCGTCGCAGTCCGGGCCGGCGCCGATGCCGACGGTCGGGATCGTCAGCTCGTGGGTGATCCGCTTCGCGGCCTCGGCGGGCACCATCTCCATGACCACGGAGAACGCGCCGGCCTCCTGCAGCGCGATGGCGTCCTCGAGGAGGTCGTCCGCCGCGTCACCGCGGCCCTGCACGCGGTAGCCGCCGAGGTTGTGCTCGCTCTGCGGCGTGAACCCGATGTGGCCCATGACCGGCACCCCGGCCGTGGTGATGGCCTTGACGTGTGGCGCGAACGCCCGCCCGCCCTCGAGCTTGACCGCGTGCGCGCGGCCTTCCTTCATCATCCGCACGGACGTCGCCAGTGCCTGTTCCGGTGACAGCTGGTACGAACCGAACGGCAGGTCCGCCACGACCAGTGCCCGCTTCACCGAACGGGTGACCGCACGTACGAGTGGAACCATCTCGTCGACGGTCACCGGCAGCGAGGATTCGTAGCCGTAGACGTTGTTGGAGGCCGAGTCACCGACCAGGAGGACCGGGATACCGGCCTCGTCGAACAGTTCGGCGGTGTACATGTCGTACGCGGTGAGCATGGGCCACGGCTCGCCGCGCTCCTTCATCTCCCGCAGGTGGTGGATGCGCACGCGCTTCGCCGGCTTGGCCTGCGTGCCGGGGCCGGTGCCGTACGGCGCGGCCACCTCAGGATTCGATGCTGACGTCATTGTCTACCGTCCTTCCCTCGAAGCCCACGCGGTGTGGGTCCCCGGGTATTTGTGGATGGCTTACGACGCCAGCGTGTCACCATCTCGCCGGTCGCACACCGGCCTGCGACGAGCTTCACAGGCCACAGCGGGGTTCGGGCTACTTGCCCTCGCGCCACTGGTTGGTCATCGGCAGCCGCCGGTCCCGGCCGAACGCCTTGAACGTGATCTTCGTGCCGGGCGGGTACTGGCGCCGCTTGTACTCGGCGCGGTCCACCATCCGCAGCACCTTGTCGATCAGCTCGGGCGCGAACCCGGCCGCGACGAGGTCGGAGTACCCGCGGTCGCCCTCGATGTAGTCGTCGAGAACGCGGTCGAGCAGGTCGTAGTCCGGCAGCGAGTCGGAGTCCATCTGCCCCGGTCGCAGCTCCGCTGACGGCGGCTTGGTGATCGAGTTCGGCGGGATCGGCGGTGTCTCGCCGCGCGCGGCCGCGTACTCGTTGCGCCAGCGCGCCAGCTCCCAGACCAGCGTCTTCGGCACGTCCTTGATCGGTGCGAACCCGCCGACCGCGTCGCCGTAGATGGTCGAGTAGCCCACGGCCAGCTCGGTCTTGTTGCCGGTCGCGAGCACCAGGTGCCCGTGCTGGTTGGACAGCGCCATCAGCGTCACGCCGCGGCAGCGGGCCTGCACGTTCTCCTCGGCCAGGTCGGTCAGTCCCAACTGCGAGACGAACGCCGACACCATGTCCGCGATGGGCTGCTCCTCGTAGTGGCAGCCGACGCGCGTCGCCAGGTCGGCGGCGTCGGACTTGGAGTGGTCCGACGAGTACACCGACGGCATCGACACGCCGTAGACGTTCGACGCGCCCAGCGCGTCCGCCGCCAGCGCCGCGGTGACCGCCGAGTCGATCCCGCCCGACAGCCCCAGCACGACCGAGCCGAACCCGTTCTTGCGCACGTAGTCGCACAGGCCGAGCGTCAGCGCGCGCCACATCTCTTCCAGCTCCGACAGCGGCTCGAACGCCGCAGGCAGCGGCCGCGCCGGGTAGGGCTGCAGAAGTGCCTCGGACAGTGGCACCCTCCGCACCGCGAAGCCCTCGATGTCACCGGCCTGGGTGGCCGCGCCACCCGGCAGGTCGAGGTCGATCACGGTCAGGTGCTCGACGAACTGGGGGAGCCGCGTCAGGAGCTCACCCGACTCGGAGACCACCATCGAGTCGCCGTCGAACACGAGGTCGTCCTGGCCGCCGACCATGTTCACGTACACCAGTGGGGCGCCCGCCTCGGCGGCCCGCCGCGCCACCAGCGGCTCCCGCTGGTCGTCCTTGTGCCGCTCGTACGGGGACGCGTTCGGCGACACCACCAGGTCCACCCCGGCCGCGCCGAGCGCTGCGATCGGCCCGCCCTCCTGCCAGATGTCCTCGCAGATCACCATGCCGATCTCGAGCCCGTGCAGCCGGATGATGTCCAGGGTGTCCCCGGACTTGAACAGCCGCCGCTCGTCGAACACCCCGTAGTTGGGCAGGTGGTGCTTGAACTGGGACGCGACGACGCGCCCGTCGTACAGCACGGCCACCGCGTCCCGCGCGCCGACGGCGTCGCGGTCCAGGTAGCTCACCACGGCCGCCACGGCGCCGAGCCCGTCGGCGTCCAGGCGCGCGGCCAGCTCGGTCAGCGCCTGCTTCGACGCGGCCGCGAACGACTCCCGCAGCGCCAGGTCCTCGACGGGGTAGCCGGTCAGCACCATCTCCGGGAACACGACCAGGTGCGCGCCGTCCTCGGCCGCGCGGGCGGTCCACGACGCGATCAGGCCCGCGTTCCCGTCCAGGTCGCCGACCGTCGCGTTGACCTGCGCGAGCGCGATGCGAAGTTGTGGCATGGCGCAATCTTCGCATGTGGCCGAACGGAGTTCGCGCAGCGAGAGCCGTTTTCGCCTTCGAGGCGAAAAGTCACCGGCGTGATGCGCCCTTCACCTTCTTGATCATCGCGCGGACCCGCTGCAGCGCCTGCTCGGCGTCGGTGTCGAACGGGTTGTCGTGGACCATGTACGTCCAGGTCGACGACGGCCTGCGCAGCCCGCCCTCGGCCAGGTCCACGCCGTCGGGCCCGATCTCGATCTCGGAGAACGTCTCCACCGCGCGTTCCGAGATCTCGTCCGGCATCTTCCGGAACTCGGGGATCGCGGTCCGGTGGAACTCGTCGATCGGCGTCTCCTTGGCGAGCGCCCGCAGGTGGATGGTCTCCCGCACGTCCGCGAGGAACGCCAGGTGCTCGGTCCACCGCTGGTCGAGGTGGTACAGCATGATCTGCCGCGCCGCCTCCTCGAGCACCTTCTCGTCCAGCTCGTCGGACAGCTCCTCCCACCGCTCCGCGCACAGCGCCGCGAGCTCGGTCGCGGCGAGGTCGGTGGTCAGCAGCTCGTCGCGGTGCTCCAGCAGTGCCCTGCGCTGGTGCTCGATGAGCCGCGTGTACCGCCACGTGTTGCGGTGGATCTCCAGCTGGACGCCCTCGGCCACCTTCTGCGCGTGGTCGACGAACCGCTTGCTCGTCGGGTCCGCGAGCCTGCCCTCGTCCTCGTCGTCGTCCGGTTCGGCACCCGCGGTCGCGTCCGGCGCGTACTGGATCACCTGGTCGTCGCCCAGGCTCGCGAACATGATCGACCCGCCGGGGTCGCCCTGGCGCCCGGACCGGCCGCGCAGCTGGTCGTCGAGGCGGCTCGACGGGTAGCGGCCGGTGCCGATCACCAGCAGCCCGCCGAGATCGGCGACCTTGTCGTGCTCCTCGGCGTCCCTGTCCTTGTCGCCGTCGTCTCTCTTCTTGCCGCCGAGGCGGATGTCGGTGCCGCGGCCGGCCATCTGCGTGGACACGGTGACCGCGTCGTACGCGCCTGCCTCGGCCACGATCGCGGCCTCCTGCGCGTCGTTCTTCGCGTTCAGCACCACGCACGGCACGTCGGCCTCGTCGAGCAGCTTCGCGAGCCGCTCCGACTCGGCGACGTCGCGGGTGCCGATGAGGATCGGCCGCCCCGTCTTGTGCACGGCCGCGATCTCGCGGACGATCGCCGCTTCCTTGTTCTCGACCGTGTCGTACAGCCGGTCGTCCTCGTCCTCGCGCACACACGGCGTGTTCGGCGGGATGACCGCGACCCGCAGCTCGTAGAACTCGCGCAGCTGCTCGGACACCGCGACCGCGGTGCCGGTCATGCCGCACACCGTCTTGTACCGGCCGATCAGGCCCTGGACGCTGATCGAGTCCAGCACCTCGCCGCTCTCGGTGGGCCGCAGCCGTTCCTTCGCCTCGACCGCGGCCTGCAGCCCGTCCGGCCAGCGCTGCCGCAGCGCGATCCGGCCACGCGAGGAGTTGATCAGGTGCACCTTGCCGTCGCGGACGATGTAGTCGACGTCCCGCTCCAGCAGCGCGTGCGCGTGCAGCGCGGCGTTCACCGCGGCGAGCCGGTCGCTGTGCTCACCGGAGTACAGGTCGACGCCGCCCAGCGACTTCTCGACGACCTTCGCGCCGCGGCCGGTGAGCCAGGCGTTGCGGCCGTCCTCGTCCTTCTCGTAGTGCTGTCCCGGCTTGAGCGTGCGGACGATCTTGGCGACCTCGGGGTCGGACTGGCCCTCGTCGGACGAGCCCGCCAGCACGAGTGGCACCTTGGCCTCGTCGATCAGCACGGAGTCGGCCTCGTCGACGATCACGACGTCCGGCTCGCGGCCGACCATGTCGTCCACCGAGGTGGCGAGCCGGTCCCGCAGCACGTCGAAGCCGATCTCGCTGACCGACCCGTACGTCACGTCGGCCGCGTACGCCGCCCGCCGCTCGTCCTGCGACGAGGTCTGGCTGACCCAGCCCACGGAGACGCCCAGCAGCTCGTACACCGGGCCCATCCACCCGGCGTCGCGCTGGGCGAGGTAGTCGTTGACCGACATGACGTGCACGGCCTTGCCCTGCAGCGCGTACCCGGCGGCCGCGATCGCACCCGCGAGTGTCTTGCCCTCACCGGTCGCCATCTGCACGACGTGCCCGGCGAGCAGCTCCATCGCGCCGAGCAGCTGCACGTCGTAGGGCCGCTCGTCGAGCGCCCGCTTCGCCGCCTCCCTGGCGATCGCGCACAGCTCGACCAGTTCCTTCTCGTCGAACCCCGCCGCGTCGCCGTCGCGCCGCAGCTTCCCAGCCGCCTCGGTCAGCTCCTCGTCGGAGAGATCGCTGACCTTCTTCTCCCGCCATTCGATCGAGGTCAGCAGCCCCTCGTACCGGGAGATGTCGACGGTGGCCGGCCGGTCCAGGAACCGGCTGAAGCCGGCCTTCACGCGCCGCATGAACGCCGCCACCGACGCTCACCTCCTCGCTCGTCGTTCGCACTGCCCCTGCACGGTAACGGTGTACCCCGGCCCGTGAGTTCCGACCGGCAGTACCGATGTTCGCTACGCAAGCTCCGCTCAGCACCGCGAATGGCAGGATCACGGACGTGACTTCCCGTCGGCACGCCACCGTGACAGCTTCCATCCTGCTCGCTTTCTCCGTCGCTGTCGGAGCGGGGGCGTGCACGACCTCCGTCGACGGCGAGTCCGGCCCGCAGCTCCCGTTCGAGGAGCAGAACGAACCGGCGGGCCCGGTCCCGGCCGGGCTCGAACAGTTCTACAGCCAGCCACTGACATGGGAGGGCTGCGCGGAGTACGCGAAGACGGACTACGACGAGCAGGCGCTCGGCGCCGACGGCCTGCAGTGCACCCACCTCACGGTGCCGCTGGACTACGCCAAACCCGACGGCGACACCATCGAACTGGGCGTTCTCCGCAAGCCGGCGCGGGACCGGGACCAGCGGATCGGTGCGCTGGTGGTCAACCCGGGCGGCCCCGGCGCGGCGGGCCTGTCGACCGCGGCCGCGCTGGCCGACGTGAACGACACCCTCGCCGACCGGTTCGACTTCGTCGGCTTCGACCCGCGCGGCGTCGGCTCCAGCGAACCGAACGTGGAGTGCCTGACCGACGAGGAGATGGACCAGGAACGGGCCACGGACGACGAGCTGGACGTGTCACCCGAAGGTGTCGCCAAGCAGGACGCGGAGTCCAAGGAGTTCGCGCAGAAGTGCGCGGCCAACACCGAGTTCGGCACCGCCATGCTCGCCAACATCGGCACCCGCGACGTCGTGAAGGACATCGACGTCCTCCGCTCCGCGCTCGGCGACGAGAAGCTCACCTACCTGGGCTATTCGTACGGCACCCGCATCGGCAGCACCTACGCGGAGACGTTCCCGGACAACGTGCGCGCGCTCGTCCTCGACGGTGCGCTGGACCCGTCGCAGACACCGGTCGACGAGGTCGTCGCGCAGGGCGCGGGCTTCCAGAAGGCGTTCGACGACTTCGTGGCGTGGTGCACCGGTGAGGACGACTGCGCGCTCGGCAAGGACAAGGGCACGGCGCTGCGGCAGTTCCACGACCTGGTCCGCCCGCTCGGCGAGCGCCCGGTGGAGGTGGGCGACGGCCGCAAGCTCTCCTACGAGGACGCCACGACCGGCGTCGTGCAGGCGCTGTACTCGGAGCAGCTGTGGGAGCACCTGAACTCGGGTCTCAACGAGCTGAAGCAGAACGAGGGCGCCACGCTCATGTCGCTGGCGGACATGTACCTGGAACGCGACCCGGACGGGACGTACTCGACCACCCAGGACGTGTTCACGGCCGTCCGCTGCGTCGACGACCCCCGCGTGACCGACCCGAACGTGGCCCTCGACCTCAACCGCGAGTACAAGGAGGCCGCGCCCTTCCTGGACGACGGCAAGCCCGCCGCCCCGGTACTGGACTCGTGTGCGTACTGGCCGGTGCCCAACACCAGCGAGCCGCACGTGCCGGACGTGCCCGGCCTGCCGAAGGTGCTGGTCATCTCCACGACGGGGGACCCGGCCACCCCGTACGACGCGGGGGTGGCACTGGCCAAGGGCCTCGGCGGCGGCCTGCTGACCTTCGAGGCGACCCAGCACACGGTGTTCCTGCAGGGCAACAGCTGCGTCGACGACGCGGGCGCGAAGTACCTCACCGACCTGGAGCTCCCGGCGGAAGGCACCCGGTGCAAGCCCTGAGGCAGCACATCCTCATCACCGGCGCGAGCGCGGGCATCGGCGCCGAGCTGGCGCGGCAGTTCGCGTCGAAGGGCCGGTCGCTGGCGCTGTGCGCACGGCGGCTGCCCGCACTGGAGGGACTGCGGGCTGAACTGCCGGGCCGCGTGCTGGTCAAAGAGCTGGACGTGACCGACGCGGACGCCGTGTTCCGGGTGTTCGGCGAGTTCGCCGACGAGCTGGGCAGGCTCGACCGGGTGATCGTCAACGCGGGCATCGGCAAGGGCCGCCCGATCGGCACGGGCGGTCACCGGCCGAACCGCGAAACGGTCGAGACCAACGTGCTCGGCGCGCTCGCCCAGTGCGAGGCGGCCATGGAGATCTTCCGCCGGCAGAACGCCGGGCACCTGGTCGTCGTGTCGTCGATGGCCGCGCTGCGCGGCCTGCCAGGCGCGGTGACCGCGTACGCGGCGACCAAGGCGGCGGTGTCGGCGCTGGCCGAGGGCATCCGCGTGGACGTGGCAGGCACTCCCATCAAGGTGACGACGATCTTGCCGGGCTACATCCGGTCGGAGATGAACCCCGAGCCGGGCAGGCTGATCGCGGACACCGTGCCCGCCGTGCGCGCGATGGTGACCGCCATCGAACGCGAGCCGAAACGCGCGTACGTGCCGCAATGGCCGTGGCGAGCGCTGGCACCGGTCTTGCGCCACCTGCCCGCGTGGGCGCTGAAGAAAGCGACCTAGCCGGCCCGGCGGCGCGGTTGTCCACAACCCCGCCTGACGGCCCCGAAAATGTCGGTCCCCGCCCGTACGCTGGAAACCGGGGGCCGGAGGCCGCCCTCAGCCCGCCTCGACGTGCGCGCGCCGGCCGCCGATCAGCAGCGCCAGCGCCGCCCCCACCACGCAGACGACCGCCGTGATCGCGAACGTCCCGCTGTACTGCGTCAGCAGCGCGTCGTTGACCGCGGCCCGGTAGACCGCCATCTCCTGCTCGAACTGCGCCTCCGGCTTCCCGAACGGCAGCGGCGTGTTCAGCGTCGCGGTCAGCGAGTGGAACCGGTGCAACCCGAGCGCGGCCAGCGCCGCCACCCCCACCAGCATCCCCGTCATCCGCGCCACGACCACGCCCGCCGCTGCCACGCCGTGCTGCACCGACGGCACCACCCGCAACGCGGCCGAGGACAGTGGCGCGATCACCAGGCCGAGCCCGAAACCGGTGATCACCAGATCGGTGTCGAGGCGTGGCAGGTCCACGAAACCCAGGTCGTGCGGCGACGACAGCACGTCCAGCGGCCACATCGACACCAGCCAGAACCCGGCCGCCGCGATCAGCAACCCGGCGAACGCGGGCACGCGGTCCCCGAACCGCCCCGCCAGCCACCCACCGGCCAGCGCACCCACCGGCAGCGCCACCAGGAACCGCACCAGCAGCAGCACGCTGCCGTTGTCGTCCCGCCCGAGCAGCGTCTGCCCGAACAGGTCCACGTTCACCAGCGTCACCATCAACGCCGCGCCGGCCGCGAGGCTCGCCCCGAGTGCCGCGAGGAACGGACGCAGCCGCACCCCCGACGTGTCGATCAGCCGCGTCCGCGCCCGCATCTCCCAGACCAGGAACGCCACGAACACCACCCCGGCGGCCACCAGCAGCGGCGGCCCCCACGACGGCAGCACCTGGTTGCGCGGGTCCGGGTTGTACAGCCCGACCACGAGCAAGCCGAGCACGACCGCCAGCAGCGCCGCCCCCACGACGTCCACCTTCGGGCGATCACCCGAACGGTCGCGCCGCGGCACCGTGAACTGCACCGCCACCATCGCCGCCACCGCCAGCGGCACGTTCACCCAGAACACCCCGCGCCAGCCAACCAGCGCCGCGAGCGCGATCCCGTACACCGGACCGAGCACACTGCCCAGCTCCTGCGCCGCACCGACCGCACCCAGCACGGCCGACCGCCGGTGCGTGGCCCACAGGTCCGCCGCCAACGCCATGGTCACCGGCAACAGAGCACCACTCGCCACACCCTGGATCACCCGTCCGGTGACGAGCACCGTGGTGTCTCCGGCGATCGCCGTCACCACCGACCCGGCGATGAACCCCAGCAGGCACACCTGCAGCAGCAGCTTGCGCCCGAACCGGTCCGACGCCTGCGCCAGCAGCGGCATCGCCGCCACATAGCCCAGCAGGTACCCGGTCACGATCGGGGTCACCCGCTCGAGCCGGTTCAGCGGGATCTGCATGTCCTCGATGATCTGCCGCAGCACGCTGACCACGACGTACGTGTCGAGCGCCCCCAGCAGTACCGCGAGCCCGCCCGCGCCGATCGCGACCGCGCGGCCGCGGGCCCTGACCTCCACCGTCACTGCGGCGCCGTGATCTCGACCTGCTTGTCGATGTCCGACAGCGTCACGTCGACCGTGCCCTTCGGCACCTTCACGCTCGCCTTCACCGGCTGGTGCCCGTCGTCCTGGCGCAGCCAGAACGTGATGTCCACGTCGGAGTCGATGCCCGGCACGAGCGTCGACACCACGTCCTTGGTGACCCTGCCGGTCACCCGGTAGGTCGACACACCATCGACGTCCTCGGCACCCTCGGTGCGCGGGTCCGTCACGCTCTTCATGACGTTCGCGATGCCCTTCTCCGGGTCGAGGATCGCGGCCGGGTCGTACAGGCTCCGCACCATCGACGCGGGGAGCTCCGTGTACCCACCGGTCGGGCCCTTGATGTGCAGTGAGTCGTCGACCAGGACGAACTCGCCCTCGAACAGGCTGCCCATGAGGTCCATGGAGACCGTGCCCTTGGCCGCGCCACCGCCACCGCCCTCCCTGGTCAGGTCACCCTCGGCCCGCTTCACCGAAAGACCGGGGATCTCGCCGTTCACCGCGAGCGTGAAGTGCGCGCTCGTGATGTCGGCCGTCGACGCCGCCGCGTCCTGCAGCAACGCCTTCCCGTCCGGCAGGTTGCCGTCGGCGGCGGGCGGGTCGTCGGACGAACAGGCCGTGGCGACCGCGGCGGTGAGCGCGAGCGTGACGAGCAGGATCCGGCGCATCATGCGGGAATCCTAGGGCTGCTCAGCTGAGAGGTGTTCAGCCCGCCCGAAACGTTTTCCGGTAGGCAAGGGGCGAGACACCGAGCGCCGCGTGCATGTGCTGCCGCAGCGAAGCGCCGGTGCCGAGGCCCGCGCGCTCCGCGACCCCGTCGACCGGCAGGTCGGTCGTCTCCAGCAGGTGGCGGGCGTGCTCGATCCGCTGCCTGGTCAGCCACGTGCCGGGTGACATGCCGGTCTCCGCGCGAAACCGGCGGGAGAACGTGCGCACGCTCATCCGCGCGTGCCCGGCGAGCGTGGCCAGGTCGAGCGGCTCGTGCAGCCTGCCGAGCGCCCACGTCCTGGTCGGCGCCGTGCCGTCGGTGCCGTGGTCGGGGATGTGCCGGTCGATGTACTGCGACTGCCCGCCCTCCCGCCACGGCGGCACCACGCAGTACCGCGCGGCCCGGTTCGCCACCTCGGTGCCGTGGTCGCGGCGGATGACGTGCAGGCACAGGTCCACGCCGGCACCGAGTCCCGCCGAGGTCAGCACGTCGCCGTCGTCCACGAACAGCACGTTCTCGTTGAGTGCCACTTTCGGGTACAGCTCGCGGAACTCGTCCGCGTGCGCCCAGTGCGTGGTCGCGGGCCGGTCGTCGAGGATCCCGGCCGCGCCGAGCACGAACGCGCCGGTGCAGATCGACATGATCCGCGCGTGCGACGGCACCGTGGCCAGGGCTTCCCCGATCTCGGGCGGGAGGACGCCATGCCTGCGCGGCCCCTCGATCCGCGTGCCCGGGATGATCACCGTGTCCGCCTCGGCCAGTATCGAAGCGTCGTGGTCGGGCACCATCGTGTAGCCCGACGCCACCCGGACCGGTGACCGGTCGAGGCCGCAGATGCGCACCTTGTACAGGCAGTCGCCGTTCCTGTCGGTGGCCTCGACGAAGATCTGCGGCGGGATCGCCATGTCGTAGCCGATGACCGTGTCGAGGGCCAGCACGGCCACCTGATGCACCATGGCCAGATTCTTACAGATATTGGCGATCCGGCCACTCGTCGGCGCCGAAAAGTTCCCGCACGCTGTCCGCGTGACTCACGTCGAGCCGCAGGCGCGGCCTGTGCGAACCCGGATCCACTGGGCGTGGCTGGTCGCCGCCGCCGCGTTCATCACCCTCATCGGCGCCGCGGGCTTCCGCGCGGTGCCCAGCGTCCTCATCGACCCCCTGCACGACGAGTTCGGCTGGTCACGCGCCACGATCTCGGCCGCGGTCTCGATCAACCTCGTGCTCTTCGGCCTGATCTCACCGTTCGCCGCCGCGCTCATGGACCGCCTCGGCATGCGCCGCGTCGTCGCGGGCGCACTCGTCCTCGTCGCCGCTGGCAGCGGCCTCACCGTCTTCATGACCGCCAGCTGGCAGCTCCTCCTGTGCTGGGGCGTACTGGTCGGCGTCGGCACCGGCTCCATGTCGATGGCGTTCGTCGCCACCGTCACCGGCCGCTGGTTCGTCAAGCACCACGGCCTGGTCAGCGGCATCCTCACCGCCGCGGGCGCCACCGGCCAGCTCGTGTTCCTCCCACTCGTGGCCGCCCTCGCCACCGCACACGGCTGGCGCACCCCGGCACTCGTCGTCGCGGCCGCCGCGCTCGCCGTCGTGCCCCTGGTCCTCGCCTTGCTCCGCGACTACCCGAAAGACGTCGGCACCACCGCCTACGGAGCGACACCCGAAGATGTGACCGAGACAGGGCCCGTCACCGGCAGTAGCGCCGCCCGCGCCATCCGCGCACTGACCGCCGCCGCCAGGACCAGGACCTTCTGGCTGCTCGCGGGCGGTTTCGCGATCTGCGGCGCCTCCACGAACGGCCTGGTCGGCACCCACTTCGTCACCGCGGCACACGACCACGGCATGCCACACACCACCGCGGCGTCCCTGCTCGCACTCATCGGCATCTTCGACGTCGCGGGCACCATCTTCTCCGGCTGGCTCACCGACCGGGTGGATCCGCGACTACTCCTCGGCGCCTACTACACGCTCCGCGGCCTCTCGCTGATGATCCTGCCGTCGCTGTTCGCACCCGAGACCGAACCGTCCATGTGGGTGTTCATCCTCTTCTACGGCCTGGACTGGATCGCGACCGTGCCGCCGACAGTGGCCCTGTGCCGCAACCGTTTCGGCATGTCAGGACCGGTCGTCTTCGGCTGGGTGTTCGCCTCGCACCAGGTCGGCGCGGCCATCGCCGCGGTCGGTGCGGGTGCGATCCGCGACACACAGGGCAGCTACGACATGGCGTGGTATTTCGCGGGCGGCCTGTGCGTCATCGCCGCGCTGCTGTCCCTCGCGATACGGCCGATCCGGGAAGCCATCACCGCCGAAACACGCAGTTAACACGATCTACCTAGGCTGCCGACATGGATCGTCAGCAAGAGTTCGTCCTGCGCACCCTCGAGGAGCGGGACATCCGCTTCGTGCGGCTGTGGTTCACCGACGTACTCGGCTTCCTGAAGTCGGTCGCGGTGGCCCCCGCCGAGCTGGAAGGCGCGTTCGCCGACGGCATCGGCTTCGACGGCTCGGCGATCGAGGGCTTCGCCCGGGTCTACGAGTCCGACATGGTCGCGCGCCCCGACCCGGCGACGTTCCAGGTGCTGCCGTGGGAGGACCCGCAAGGGCACCACTACGCCGCGCGCATGTTCTGCGACATCTCCATGCCCGACGGGTCGCCCTCCTGGGCGGACCCACGGCACGTGCTGCGGCGGACCCTCGCGAAGGCGAGCGAGTCCGGCTTCACGTGCTACGTGCACCCGGAGATCGAGTTCTTCCTGCTCAGCGAGGTCCCCCTGGACGGCCGCGAGCCGATCCCGGCCGACAACGGCGGGTACTTCGACCAGGCGAGCCACGAGACCGCCACCCACTTCCGGCGGCACGCGATCGAGACGCTCGAGGCGATGGGCATATCAGTCGAGTTCTCGCACCACGAAGGTGCCCCTGGCCAGCAGGAGATCGACCTGCGGTATGCGGACGCGCTGACCATGGCCGACAACGTGATGACGTTCCGGTACGTGGTGAAGGAAGTGGCCATCACGCAGGGCGTCCGCGCGTCGTTCATGCCGAAACCGTTCACCGACCAGCCGGGGTCGGGCATGCACACGCACGTGAGCCTGTTCGAGGGCGACCAGAACGCCTTCTACGACAGCGAGGACCCGTACGAGCTCTCGAAGACCGGCAAGGCGTTCGTCGCCGGGCTCCTCAAGCACGCGCGGGAGATCTCCGCCGTCACGAACCAGTGGGTCAACTCCTACAAGCGCCTGATCGTCGGCGGGGAGGCGCCCACCGCGGTCTGCTGGGGCCACGCGAACAGGTCTGCCCTGGTCAGGGTGCCCATGTACTCGCCGGGCAAGGCGTCGTCGCGGCGGGTGGAGATCCGCAGCCTGGACTCCGCGTGCAACCCGTACCTCGCGTACGCGGTGATCCTCGCGGCCGGGCTGAAGGGCGTCGAGGAGGGCTACGAGCTGCCGCCCGAGGCCGAGGACGACGTGTGGTCGCTGACCGACGCCGAGCGTCGCGCGGCCGGCTACGGCAACCTCCCGCAGAACCTGGGGGAGGCCCTCGTCGAGATGGAGGGATCCGAACTCCTGGCCGAAACCCTCGGCGAACACGTCTTTGATTTTTTTCTTCGGAACAAGCGCAACGAGTGGGACGCGTACCGCCGCTCGGTCACCCCCTATGAGCTGCGAACACTTCTTCCGCTGTTGTGAGCGCAAGCCTCTGACCAGGCGATTTGACTTGTGCGCGGCGGGCTCTGTAACTTTCTCCTCGTCGCACAGAGCGGCGGACCGGACAGGAACTAGCAAGCCCTGACCCCCCTCCGACGCGAAACTCGGCCTCTGATACAGTTCAGTGGCTGGATGCGAACGGGCCAAGCGGGTTGACACCGCGAAACGGACCGGATAGCATGTAGCGGCACTGCTAGAGCGGTAAGCCTCCCAAGTGGGACCGTCTCAGGTCTCCCAAGTAGGGATTGGCGCCCTAGCACCCCAAAACGCAGTAACCAACTGACGACTGTCGGACTGTGTCGCGGAAGCGGCTCAGAATGGCTGAGCGTGTGTTGTTTGAGAACTCAACAGTGTGCCGATTCAAAATGCTAGTGAGCTTGTGCCTGGCCTCTTTTGGTAGAGGTAGGTATATATTGCTGGGATTTGTTTCTCTTCATACAAAGCATTGTTGGAGAGTTTGATCCTGGCTCAGGACGAACGCTGGCGGCGTGCTTAACACATGCAAGTCGAACGATGAAGCCCTTTCGGGGGTGGATTAGTGGCGAACGGGTGAGTAACACGTGGGTAATCTGCCCTGTACTTTGGGATAAGCCTTGGAAACGAGGTCTAATACCGAATATTACCGGCTTCCGCATGGGGGTTGGTTGAAAGTTCCGGCGGTACAGGATGAACCCGCGGCCTATCAGCTTGTTGGTGGGGTAACAGCCTACCAAGGC
>NZ_JACHJQ010000010.1 GCF_014203735.1 Actinophytocola algeriensis
TACCCGGTTCGACAAACTCGCCGTCCGCTACGAAGCCACCGTCCACATCGCCGCCATCAACGAATGGCTATGACCGACTTCGATACAGGCCCTAGCGCTCCCACCGTTCAACGGATTCAGCGAGCCATCACCCACATCAGCGAACCTGAACCCCATTTCTCTGGCACACTTGACCACACAACACAGACACCTGCTAACCTGGGATTCATGGAAATCACCGGGAAAACCGGGAATCTCCTAGGAATCAGTGTTTCAGTCTCGGACACTCCTTCACCCCACGGAATTCTTCACTCCGTCGGCGCGCCCACGTAAATCAGGTCCGGTTCTTTCACCAGCCTATCTGAAGTCGGGCATGGCGGAGCTTCACTAGGTGAAGCACCCCGATACGCGGTGTCATCACTCGTCGTCCAGTCCAAAGCCAACGCTGTCTGGCCTTGAGGACCTGACCCAGAAGTGATCCCCCTCGGAGCTTCTTGCCAGAGGTCCTGCCCCTGATGTGTGCATACGATCTGTAGCCGTCGATGACGGAGGACCTCTACCGGATCCGGCGCGGGTTCACTCGGGACCGGGCCAGCCCCGATGTCCTCGCTGCCGCCGAGCAAGCCGGGCAGGACCTCGAGGAGGCGGTCTTCGCGCACGTACACGTTGCGTGGCGCGTCCGCCGAGCGAGGTGCTGCTGCGCTGTTGTACCCGTGTCGACAGCGGTACCCGGCTCGGCCGTGCACCCAGGCTGCTCGATCTCCATGTTCAGTGCAGCTCCCAGATCGCCTTCACCTTCGGGTCGGACTCGTTCTCCATGAACGAGTGGTACAGGTAGACCTCGTTGTACTCGTGCAGCACCAGCCGTTCCCACCAGGTCTCTCCCGGGTCGACGAGTGACTCGTAGTGGGTGACGTGCTCCTCATCGATCATCGCGATCTCCTGGTAGAGCTGCCGCGCGATCGGTTCCATGTACTGCGGGCCGACGTTCATGTAGAAGTTCATGGTCTGCTGCTCGGCCGACATCACCGTCAACGCGTGCATCTTCGACAACGGCACCGCGCTGGTGCGGTCGTAGGGATCACGGACGTTGTCGTCCACCGCCACCTGCTCGTAGAAGATGTTGGTCTCCAGCGGAGACGACTGACCCGGCAACAGCCAGTTCGCGGCCTTCTGCTGCTGCGCCTCGACGTAACGGACCTCCGCCAGCTTCCGGGTCACGTCCTGATCCCGGCACACCCTGGCAAAGTTGTGGCTGAACATGATCGACTCAACCTCGATGCCGTTCATCGTGATGATCCGGCACAAGGTGTACGGGTCGCTGAGGTCCGGGTCGACGGGAAGCGTCCAGCTCCGGCCCACTCCGAATCTGCTGGTCGAGAGGAATGCCCTGCTGCTCAAGCGGATTGAAAGTCATGGCCTTGTCCTCTGAGCGCTCGTGTGTACCCCGGCTCGAGCGGTCTACCCACCAACAGCCCGGATGACCGCCGCCGCCCCGCGTTGATGCAGCTGGCATCTCCGCAGCACGAGGGGTGATTCAGCCGGGTTCCGACGGGTACCTGCAGTCATGGCCGACGTGAACTTCCTCCTCCGAATCCGCGACACCTACCGCCACATCGACCGCAGCCTCGACGCGCGGGACCGGAGGGAATTCGTCCTCGCATGCCAAGAGCTGCGAGATCTGCTGACTCGCCTGCGGGAGGTCATTGACACCGTGTCGCTCTCCGACCTCGCGGCGGTGGAGCGGCACGCCTCCGCTATGGGTTCTTGACAGCGTGCCGACTGTTCGGCCTCGCGGCTTCCTTACTCGCCGACGTGACCAGGCAGGAGACGCTTGTGATCGGTCATTGCCTGGTAGCGGGCGGCCTGCGTGGCGTGGGTGGCGTCGACGTACACGTCGTAGCGTTCGGCCTCCAGTGAGGTGACGCTGGCGAAGTCCCGTTGGCCGCGGGTGGCCCAGTGCGCGAGGAAGCCGAACACGGCACCCCACACCGCGCCGGTCAGCAGTCCGATGACGAGCAGCCACAGCCAGGCCGGTCCGAGGGCGAAGAACCCGAGGAGCAGCCCGACCAGCAGCCCGAACCAAGCGCCGCTGGCCGCTCCGGCGAGTGCCGCCTTCAGACGGGTCATCCGTCCGGTGACCTGCTCGACCATCCGCACCCCGTCGCCGATGATGCGCACGTGCTCCACGGGGAATCCGTCGTCGGACATCCTGTCCACGAGCCGTTGTGCGCTCGCGTAGTCGGGGAATGCCGCGATCAGTTGCTGGGCGACGCCGCCGGCGCGCATCCCCGGGGTCAATCCCTGTTCGGTCATCGTCGTCCTCCTTGAGCGGCTTTCGGCCCGGATAGCCGTTCCGTCACCCGATAACCGCCATCGGGTGATGTCCGAGCCGGGGCCTCGTTAACGGCGGTGAACCGGCCCAGATCGGGTAACCGGCCGCATGGACGTGCACAACCTGCTACGACGGTTCGAGGACCTGCGCCAGGTGGACGGCGTCGCCGCCACGATCGCCGGCGCCGTGCGCAAGGCGCTCCGGAAGACCGGTGCGAACGCCGCCCTCCGTGGCAAGTGGCTCGGGCACCCGTTGCACCCGCTGATGGTGACCGTGCCCATCGGGGCCTTCGTGGGCACCGCGGTACTCGACATGTCTCCCGGGAACCGGGACGCGGCGAGGAAACTGACCGGTCTCGGGCTTGCCGCGGTCGCGCCGACCGCGCTCCTCGGACTGGCCGACTACGTCGACCTCGACGAGCGGCAGCGCCGCGTCGGCATCGCCCACGCGACGTTGAACACCATGGCTGCGGCCCTGTTCACCGGCTCCTACCTCAGCCGCGCGCGGGGTGCCCACACCCGCGGCACGGTGCTGAGCGCGCTCGGCCTCACCGTGCTGAGTGCCGGCGGCGCACTGGGCGGGCACCTGTCCTACGCGCAGGGCGCCGGGGTGTTCCGGTGGCAGAAACCCGACCCCGTGCAGCAGAACCTGACGACACCACGACCGGCCGCCGCCGATCCGGTCAGGTCGTGAGGACGAACCCGCTCGCGGGGCGGGCGGGGATCCGGCGCAGCGCGATGGCCAGATCCTGGTCGGGCACCTCGTAGTCCAGGCGGGCCAGCCGCACCGCGAGCGTCCGCAGCATCGCCACCACCGCGGGCTCACCCGGGCAGCGGTGGTTCGTGTACGGGTCGCCTGCGCCCTGCGGCACCAGCTCGAACGGCCCGATGTCGCGGCCGAGGAAGCGTTCGGGGCGGAACGTGTACGGGTCGCCCCACAGGTCCTCGTCGTGGTTGTGGCCCCACAGGTCGAGCAGCACCATCGCGTGCTTGGGGATCCGCTCGCCGCGCCAGTCGAGGTCGCGCACCGCACGCCCGCCGATGAACGGCGCGAACGGGTAGAACCGCCGGAGCTCGTGCGCGAACGCCTCGGCATAGGCGGGATCGCCGGAACGCAGCCGCTGCCGGTGCTGGGGCCACGTGTGCAGGGCGTGCCCGGCGTAGGCGACGAACCAGCAGGTCGCCACTGCGGGGCGGATGATGTTGAGCAGTTCGACCGCCGCCAGCCGGGGCGTCAGCTCCGGCCCGTCGATCTCCCGGTGCCTGCTGACCGCGTCGAGCGCCGTGCCGCTCGTGGGGACGATCGCGCCCGCACGCACGCTGGTCACCAGCTGTCCGAGCCACGCCTCCCGCCTGCCCCGTGCGGCGCGGGCCCGCCAGTGCCGGGGTCCGGGCGTGGCGAAGCCGTCGACCATCGCCACGAGATCCGCCGCCACCCGTGGGACGTCCGCGTCGGGCAGGGGCACGCCCGCCCACCGGCACATGCCCCGGGTGATGATCCGCGCCGCCTCGTCGAACAGCACGACCGGCTCGCCGGGCCGCCACGAGGACACCGCGTCGTCCCACGCGGCAGCGGCGTGCCCGGCCACCTCCTCGGCCGCCGGGGTCACGGTCTTGAGGAAGACGTCCTTGCGGCAGCGGTGCGCCTCGCCGTCGAGCGTGTGCACCGCATGCCTGCCGAACAGGGTGTTCTGCACCGGCCAGGGGATCGCGGTGTGCCGCCGCACGTGGTCCTGGTCGTAGAAGAACCGGGCCGCGTCCGGACCGCACAGCCCCACCGCACGCTGGCCCAGCACCCGGGTGTGCGCCACCCCGGACGCGGACCGCGCCCTGCGGGCGGGCAGCCAGGCGTAGCCCTCGAGCAACACGGACAACGAACTGTCGACAACACCGCGCGGGCCTCTCATCCGCACGGTGTGCCCGGCCTTGACATCGTCAAACACGGCCCCCAGCAGGCGAGGCCCCGACCCGTTACCGATGCTTTCCTCTGGTGCTGACGTGGCTGGTGAGGACTCCGACCGCGATGAGGACAGCACCGAGAACGAACAGCATGTTGCCGGTCAGGGCCCCGGCGGACAGCAGCACGACCGCCAGCGCGGCGAGAACCGACCGGATCAGGCGCCCGTGGCGCACTCGGTCGGGACAGCGCGAACCGAACCACCGCGGGTCGGTGGCCGCGAGCCCGCGCAGGACCCTGCGAAACTCGCGCCGTTCCCCGGCCTCGAGCGTGGCCGCTTCGTGCTGGTGAACACGGTCGAACCGGTTTCGGGTCATGTGCCGAGCCGTCTCTCCGGGTGGGAACGTCACTTGCCTCGCGGGTCGGTGTTGTCGTCCTGGTCGTCCGGTTGTGTCGCGGCGGCACCGACTTCGGACGGCGCGGGCAGGCGGCCGCCTTCTCCCTTGGGATGCCCTTGGGATTCCTCACGGAAGCGTTCGACCATGTCCGGGTAGTGGAGCTCGAACGCGGGCCGCTCGGAGCGGATCTTCGGCAGTTCGGTGAAGTTGTGACGCGGGGGCGGGCAGGAGGTCGCCCATTCGAGTGAGTTCCCGAAGCCCCACGGGTCGTCGACGTCCGCTCGTTCGCCGAAGCGGTAGCTGCGGAACACGTTCCACAGGAACGGCAGCACCGACGCGCCGAGGATGAACGAACCCACGGTCGAGACGGCGTGCAGGGTGGTGAACTGGTCGGTGGCCAGGTAGTCGGCGTCGCCGGCCACATGTTCACCTGGTCGATCGCCGGTCCCGACTCCGCGCCGCGCCGCCCCGGCATGCCTACCCGCGTCGTGGCGCTCGTATTGGCCGTCGCCGCTCATTCCGTGCTGGCCAAGGTCCTCTACGCACGTGCGCCCGAGGGACCTGACGGCGAGGCGGTCCGCGAGGCCGCCCAGCTGATGTACTACGGCGGGGACCTCGCGGAACTCGCACTCGCTGCCGCTCTCTTCGCCATCTGGTACCGGCGCCGGGCTCACGCGCCGTGGACGACGCGGTTGCGCGAACCAGTCAGCTCACGTACGGGCTCCGCGTGCGGTGGTACCACGGCGTAGTGCGAGGCCAAGACCGACCATGCCGATGCCGAGGAGCAGGTGCAACCAGTTGTCGGCGGTGTTGAGCGGCACGAAGTTCGCCGCGCTGTCGTGGTCGATCACCAGGCCGTACAGCCACAGCACCAGGTACACCGCGCCGCCGCCGATCAGGAACGGGATCGCGCCGGACACCGTCCTCGCCATCGCGAAGCCGACGATGCCGAACAACAGGTGCACGATGTTGTGCAGGATCGACACATGGAACACACCGAGCAGCATCGCCGTCGACTCGTGTCCCGCGAACGTCATCCCGTCGTAATCCGTCGTCACACCGGGCACAAAACCCGCGATGCCGACCAGCAGAAACACCGCGGCGACCACCATGGCCGCCGTCCGCGCCGGATGGGTGTTCGTCGAAGCACGTGAAGTGGTCATGACGATCTCCTTTTGCGGGAACGAAGCTGTCGGCTACCCGCCCGGTGTCCGGCTATTCCCCGTTGCCGGCGGGCGTCGGCGCCATGGCCCGCGGCAGCGGTCCCACGTCCGCGTGACGACCGGGACGCACCGCCGCGTGCCGCTGTCCCGGCCCAGGACCGCTCCGCGCCGCCAGCGCGTCAGCGACCACCCCGGTGACGACGGCGTACACCGCCTTGTGCACCAGATCCACCACCAGCTCCTGCCGGGGCCACGTCGGCGGCGGAGCACCCACCCCGGTGGCGTTCTCGAGGATCTGGTCGTTCGTCAGCCGCACGACGGCGAACTTCGCCGAGGACCACGGCCCGCGCAGGCCGGCGTGCGCCATCACCGACCGCAGCACGCCCAGCGCGATGCCCTGACCGAAGTGCATCACCCAGTTCACCGGCACCGGCTGCCGCCTCGGCCGCTCCCGCATCCCGGCCAGTCGCTCCAGCACTCGCGCGGGAACGTGCGAGTCCGGGCGCCCGGTCAGGCGCTGCTCCAGCTTCTCCCCCGCCGTCATCACCAGCACCCCGGCTCCGCCGGCGACCAGGCCCTCCCACAACGCTCGCTTCATCATGCTCGGCCGTGTACCCCTCACCCTGTGCTCTACCCACGCGGCCCTGACACACCCCGCGTCGTCCCGCTCACGTCAGGAGCGTCTCGCGGAGGTCGGACGGCAGGTCGAGGAGTCCCGGCTCCGCCTCGTCGATCGCCGCCAGGACCGAGCGGATCAGGTGCCGTGCGCGGTCCGGGGCCGTGTCCAGCTGTCCTGCCACGTCGCGGATGACATCGTCGCCGTCCGGGGACTCCACCTCGCCGAGCGTGGTGGCCGCGTACCGCGCGGCGTCAGGGAACACCGTCGCGAGCCGCTCGCGGGCCTCGTTGAGCAGGTGCCGAGCGACTTCACCGATCACCACCGAGATCGCCTCCCGAGCGGTACCGGCGTCCACATCGGCGCGCCGGCTCACGGCTGTCACGAGATCGCCGTGGTCGATCATGGCCGGTCCCCAGCAGTGGTCGGCGTGCCCTGCCGTCCGTGTGGCTTGAGCTGCTCGTCGGCCGGTGACGGGTGCCGGTGCAGCAAGCCGTCGTCGCACTCGGCGTACTGCCCGGTGTCGGTCAGCGGCGGTGAATAGGCGTGCACGGTGCGGGTAGGACCCGCGCCGGGTTCCGGACGCATGCGGTGGATGAACGTGGGATCGAACCGGAACGTCTTCCCCGCCGGTACCGCGGTGCCGACCGGGCGGTGCCCGAGCCGGAGATGCTCGTGGCGGATCGTGCCGCGAACCACGTACACGCCGCCACTGGACCGGGCGTGGTCGTGGTAGCCGGTGTCGTGCTCGTCGGCCATCCACGAGATCGCCCACACTCCCAGGTGCTCGTTGGTGAACACGTCCACATAGGTGCGCTCCGCGGTGGTCTTCCGCAGCTCGTCCTCCCACAATGACGGGTCCTCACCCACCGCTCTGGCGATCTTCTCGAGCTCGTCGGGAGACAGCTCACGGTCCGGGGGCTCGAAAGGCAGCTGAGGGCTCATGCGAGCGCAGATACCCCAGTTCCCGGGAGAAAACCCCGGTTGTCCCGACACACTTTGTCTGGTTTGAACGGGGTTCGTGGAGGTAGCCACACGGCCATGAAGCTGCTGCGACCGCTCGGGGTATACCGCCCGCAAGGCGACACCTGGCTGCTCGCCGACGCACTGCGGAACGCGGGCATCCCGCCGGGCGGCGACGTCCTCGAGATCTGCTGCGGCACAGGAGCGCTGACGATCGTCGCGGCACGCACACGACCGAAGTCGATGACCGCGGTGGACGTCTGCCGCCGCGCGACCCTGGCCACGAGGTTCAACACCGCCATCCGCGGCCTTCGTGTGACGGTCGAGCACGCCGACGCGTTCGACCGGGTATGGGGCAGGCAGTTCGACCTCGTGCTGGCGAACCCGCCCTACGTGCCCGGCGTGTCAGACCTGCCCACCCGAGGGCGGAGCCGGGCGTGGAACGCGGGTGCCGACGGCCGCGCGGTGCTCGATCGGCTGTGCGCACACGCGTTCGACCTCCTCGCGCCTGGCGGCAGCCTGCTCACCGTCCACTCCGCACTGTGCGGTACGGACACCACGCTCAATCTGTTGCGCGAGACCGGCCTGAAGGCATCGGTGGTGGCCCGCGCCGAGGAACCCTTCGGCCCGGTCATGCGTCGCCGCGCCGACCGGCTCCGCGACCTCGGCCTGATCGCACCCGGCCAGCACCACGAGGAACTGGTCGTCATCCGCGCGGACCGACTGCTCGACAACGACTGATCCGCCGTTGTCTTCAATGTCGTCGCCGGGAACCGCGTTGGGAGCCTCGGTAGGCGGGACCTCGCAACCGGTTGATCCACCCGGTGGGGGCGAACCCGGGCAGGGCGTTGACGACGACGTCGAACGCCGGGTCCTCGTCACTCGCCCGGTCGATGCGGAGGCCGGCCACCGGGCGCCACGGACCGGTGAGGTCGGCGACCATCACCGTCAGCACGAACCGTCGAGCGTGAACCCTGCCGGCCAGGGAAGCTGTGTCCGCGGGGATGCCCGGGTGGGTGTCGGGCACCGCGGCCAGGTACCGGTTCCTTCCTCCTATCCCGGTATGGCGGCAGCGAGGTGAACGTCGCCCTCGCGAAATCCCGCCTCGGCATGAGCACGTGCCGCAGGAGCACGGCGCGCCCAGTGGTGGACAGCGCGATGTCCAAGGGAGCCCCCGGCCCACCCGCGTCCTCCACCCGCCACGCGAGCCCAAGCACGTCCGGCCAGTCTCGCGGGGTCGAGGTGGCCTTGGACAGCCGCGCCACGGCCCGGTAGGTCCTCGGCTCGTCCAACAGCGGAACGCCGTACGACGTCGTCGGCGTGACCGTGAACGTCGCCTCGAACGCCGCACCGGCTGGGTGCAGCAGCCGGCTCCGGCGGATGGCGGCACCCCAGCTCGCCACCGAGGCGATGCCGTTGCCCAGCGCGTCCAGTGCGGTCATGGCGAGTGGCTACCCGTGGGGCCACTGGAAACCCGCGGTCGGCCAGAAACCCGAGAACGAGGGCCGTCACTCGACCAACGGTCTCAGGTCAGTGGGTGTGAGGTCGGTGCGGAAGCGGTGGATGCGCGGACGCAGTCTCGCGGTGAACGTCATCACCGTCGCCTCAGCCTCCGCCTCGACGACGAGCGTCGGGTGCACGGGCACGTACTCGCTGCCCTCCTGCCCCAGCACCGTGGTCGGCAACCGCCGACGAGGCTCACCCGTCGGCGTGACGTAACGCGCCGCCTCGTCACGGAACATGGGCGGCAACGGCAGGGACAACCCGATCGGCAACAGCACGCCCTCGGCGTCGGGGCGGGCGAGCAGCAGCGCCTCCGGGCGGGTGAGAGGCCCGGCAACGCCGACGACCACGGCGTCGACCACGACTCTCTGCCGGACCTTCACCCAGTCACCGGTCCGGCCTGCCCGGTACCGGCTGTCGAACTTCTTCGCGACCACGCCCTCGATGCCGACCTCCGCCGACTCAGATCTCATCCACAGCTCCGTCGCGGCACGGTCCTGGATGGACGGTGTGAGCTGCAGTGGTGGCCTGGCCTCGGCGAACACCTTCTCGAGCCGGGCCCGCCGCACGGGGAGAGGCGTGCCGCGCACGTCGTCGTCTCCGACGGCGAGCAGGTCGAACGCGATGAAGTACACCTCCACACCCGCCGCGGCCCGGGCACGCGGCATCACAGCCAGTGACCCGAAGTCCAGCCGCCCCTCCCGCAGGGCGACCAGCTCCCCGTCCACCACCACATCACCCAGCGCACGCGCGGCCGCCACGATCTCCGGGAACCGCGCCGCCAGGTCGTTGTTCCGGCGCGACTGCACCACCCCCAGCGCGGCGAACACCACTGCCCGCCACCCGTCGAACTTCGGCTCGTACACCCAGCCAGGCCCCGGCCCGGGAACCTCTCGGGCATCCCGGGCCAACACCAGCCCGACCGGCGGAACCAGCACACCCACCACGCACCGGCCCTACCGCGCCGCGTCCGGGGCGGTGCACTCGATCCGCAACGCCCAGAAACCATCGTCGCGCGGCACCCACTCGCCGACCCGGATGGGATGCCCCTCGTCGTCCTCGACCTCGACGAAACGAGGCGCCTCATGCAACGGAGGACCGTCGAAGACGATATTGATCACGTTCGGCTGCCAGGTCATCGTCGACCACCTGCTCACTGTCTCAATCAGACAGTGTGCGACCGGACGACGTACCCCGCACGACCGCCATCGTCTCGACCACTCCAACGGACCGGCTGAGCACACAGCGTGTCGCTATGAGCGCCAACGCGGCCGGGCTAGCTCCACGCGCCCAGATACTGCCAGCAGGCCCGCAGCGGTGTAGCGGTCCACATCGGAGCTTCCTGCATCCGGTCAGGACACATCAGACGCCACCATCTCCTGCCGGCTACTCGTCGCACTTCGCGCACATGGCTGCAGCGCTCGCCGAGTACGTCGACGCTACGGGAGGCAGTCGGAGTACCTGCGGATGCAGCTGGCCGACGCCCGGGTGCTTCCCCTCTCAGAGCACTCTGACCGTGGTTGTCCCATGCCGTCGGCGGTTCGCATGCCCCGGACTTTCGCATCGCGTGTGCTGAGGTCGTGTAGCTGGGAGGCCGACGGGTACACCCCGGGCGCATGCCACTCGAGGAGACTGCGGGCGACTCGGCGTCGTTCATCGGCACGGCGACGACGTTGATCCGGTTGGGCGGGTTCACGCTGCTGACGGACCCGAACTTCCTGCACCGGGGGCAGTGGTCGTACTTCGGGTAGGGACTGTTCTCCCGCAGGCGCACGGCGGGTCCGCTGAACCTGCTGCTGCCGGACCTGATGGGGTCCGAGCTGGGAGTACCGGGCGAGCCGGGACGCTACACCCCTGCAGATCTACATCTCCGGCGCACCGTCTACCACCAGGACCTCGCCAGGATCGGCGAGCGCTTCCCAGACCTCGACCTCGCCCTGCTGCACCTGGGCGGCACTCGCGTGCTCGGCGTGCTGCTGTCGATGGACCACAAGCAGGGTGCCGACCTGTTCGAACTGCTCCACCCCGCCCGCGCGGTGCCCATGGGGCGACGTCGGGTGGCGCGTTCATGCCGTGGACCTGCCGGGTGAACAGGTCTCTTTCAGCCGCGAGAACTCCGGGTCATGACACCGCGACCGCGGCCTGCCAGTACCGGTGGAACGCTTCCCGCCTCGACGTGCCTGCAGGACCGTCGCGCCTGTCACCGGTCGGTTCGTCGGGATCGCGGCCGGCCATGCCGCACAAGGCGAGGAAGACCGTGACGGCCATGTCCCAGGTGAGGGGAACAGCGAGGCCCACCAGCATCCGGCGGACGGTCTCCTTGCTCACCGTTCCCGGCAGACCGGGATGAGCATCTATCCATTCCTCGATCGCCGTCAACGGCGGGCGACCGGCCTGCTCATAACAGGAGAACAAGGCGCTGACCAACCTCCGGCGTGGACCTTCCGGCAGGTCAGGCATGGAAATTGACGCCACGACCGACCTCCCGACGATCTTGAATCTGTTCGGCCATACCCGTGATTCGAGTACCTCTTGCTTCCCGGCGGTACACGCGCCGCCCGGGGAGCGTTTCCGCGGCGGGCGCACCAGCAAGACAGGGCGACACCGTTTGCGGTGACCGGCAGCGGGTAGCCGCTGACTTCGACGGGGCCGAGGAGGGATCTGTGAACACCGACCACGAACCCACGACGAGGGACACCGCGGGCGGCGACCGTCCGGCACTGGCGGACTACGACCAGTTGCCGCTCGGCGACCTGCGGCATCGCATCCGTGCACTCGACGAGGAAGCGTTGTCCGGGCTCATCGACCACGAGCGCGAGCACGGCGACCGCACTCCGGTGCTCGAGGTGCTGCGGTCCCGCATGGCCGAACTCGAGAACGGCGCCGAGCCGTCGCCCGGCGACCCGAACCGGTCCCCGGGAGTGGACCACACCGCCGGGGACTCCCCCGTGCAGCCCGGCACGGCCGCGGAACCGAACACCCCGCTGCGCAACGGTCTCGCCGAGCAGACCCCGGCCCGCGGACGCCCGTAGCA
The DNA here is from genome assembly GCF_014203735.1 of Actinophytocola algeriensis. Lineage (GTDB taxonomy): Bacteria > Actinomycetota > Actinomycetes > Mycobacteriales > Pseudonocardiaceae > Actinophytocola > Actinophytocola algeriensis. The sequence goes on from NZ_JACHJQ010000010.1 coordinate 11,888, forward strand.
CGTCCGGCCCCCGGCGCGGCCCGCGGGCGCTGTCCTGCCCGGGCGGGGCCGCTGGGCGGTGCCCGTCGCGTGGCTGCCCGCGTCGGGCACCGCCCATTCCGCGTTTGCCCCGGAGGTATGCGAGGTACCGCCGTGACGTCACAGTCGGCGTCCACCACCGGGCGATGTAGCGACAGGAACACGAGTTTGGCTCCGCACCGCCAGGCAGCAAAGGGTTGGTGGTCCGGCCATGGCGTCAGCGACGCACCGGGCGCCGTACAGGCCTACTCCTTCGGAACCCGCCGTGTCCACCGCGCGGACGTCCGGCTGACAGCCATGCGGGCGCTGCTCGAGCGGTGGCCCGACGACGTCGATGCGGCGCCCCGGTCGGCCACTGGGCCGTCGAGGGCCGTCACGACCGCCGGGTCATCGGCGGCGCGAGCCTGCTCCCTCTGCCGCCGGGCAATGTCGGTCTGGAGATCGCGTGGCAGCCCAACCTCGCCGTCGACGTCGACCATGACGGGCACGTGGCCGAGGTCGTCTCCACCGCCCCCTCGAGATCGGGCTCGGGGCGGGCACGCTCGACCTGCCGTCGGCCACGACCATGGTTACGGCATGGCACGTCCAGCAAGACTGCCCTGATCGCCGTCAACGCTACGCCGAAGCCAGGACGTCCATCGGGCACCGGCCTCGGTCAGTGGGGAGCGCGACGAATCCGCCCGCCCGGGCCGCGCGTAGCTCGCGAGCCGCGTCGCCAGACCGCCGTCCCCACCGCCATCCACGCCGCAGACCGGCGGCACGACGGGCGCAGGCTGGCCGAAACTCCGGTGCCGGTCAAAAGGTCGCGGACCCACGCGGCGACCACCGCGGGAGCGGGCAGCACGTCCCGGCCGAGATAGGCCACCACCAGCAGGTCCTCACCGCTGTGGGTCTCGATGGCGGCCGACCAACCGTGTCTCTCCTCCCACAGGAGCGCCACATCCCGGTCGGGAAAGCGGCGCAACCGTCTATCCAGGGCGATGTAGGCGGGAGACCACGTCGTCGGCCTGCACGTACCAGCACTCCCCAGTCAACCCGAGGGCCTCGTTCACCAGCCGGACGTACCGCCGCAGTGCACGCAGCACAGTGTCGTCGTCGAAGTACAGGTCCATCACGTCATCGCCGTCCTTACGCCGGGTGCATGACAGCGCCGACTGCTTGACGCACAGCCGCAATACCCCCGAACGGGTGAACCCCAACGCCGACAATGATCTGTTCCGATCAGTGGCCTGCGGCCCTCCCACTCGTTGTCAGGTCAGTGGTTGGCCGCCGGTCAGGCCGAGCACCTCGCCGGTGACGATGACCTACCGTGCTCGTGGTCGCCGACCCCAACCACGACGTCCTGGTCGTGCATCCGCTCACCGCGCTGGACACAATGATCACCACCTACCACGCCTCCCTCACCACGGTCGGCAACAGCAACGGCAGCCGAGCAGGTGACGAGCGATGACCACGAACCTGTCCGACACGAACAACGCGGCCAGCGTCGCGACGGAACGCGAACTGGTCACGGCCGCGCGGATGATGCTGCAACGAGATCAAGCAGTTCGCCGAGGAGATCAAAGCCAACGCCGTCCAGCGCCGCAACTCACGCGGCGGGCGCGGCACCGCCGAGAACTTCATCGCAGCCCTGCGCTGCATCTACCGGCACGCCGAGGACGACGAGCTGATCAAGCCCGACGAGAACCCGGCCCGCCGGACCGCCAAGCTCCGACGGCAGGGCTCGGTCCGGCACGCCCTGTCCGACACCCAGATGAGTGAAATCAACTTCTACGCCGGCACCACCGGCGACGACCCGGAACTCGACACGCTCCTGGTGCGGCGGCACACCGAGTCGGCCTGCCGCACCGGCGGCACCCTGGCCCTGCGCCCCCGCGACCTGAACAAGGACCAGTGCCTCATCTACCTCCGAGAGAATTGACGGCTCTGGCGCACTTTGTGGGATGCGGTGGATCCCCGGCGAGCACGGGTTTTGCGGCTTTGCCACGAACTGAGGTCCTCGCAATGCCGCCAAAGTCTGGGCAGTCCCGTCAGACGCGGCGGTGGGTGAAGCGCTGGTTGGGGTTGCCGCTGTAGGTGTACTGGGAGATGCGGGCGCCGTCGGCGGTCGAGTACTCCCAGACGTCCAGGGCCAGGCCGGTCGCCCGGTTGACGAGGCTGACCACGTCACCACCGTGGTCGACCACGCGCCAGTGCTGAACGGTGGCGCCGGTGTCGGCCTGTTGGACGATGTCCGCTCCGTTCGCGGTGCCCGTCGACTCGAGGAACAGGCCACTGTGCCGGGCCTTCACGCGGACGTGGCCGTCGCCGGTGTCGACGAACTCGAACTGCTGGTTGGGGCCGCTGTTGGTGGTCCGCTGGACGAGCAGTGCGCCGGCGGTCGTGGAGGCCGCGTTGATCTCGGCGGCCTTGCCGCTGTGCTGAGCCACCAGGGTGTAGGGACCCGGGCCGCCGGGCGAGCTGCCCAGCTGGGCTTCCCACCTGGTGTTGGACCCGGCCGCGGCGGCCGGAAGGCGGTCCCGTGCCGCGGTGTCGCCGTACATGGTCCAGCGGGCCCACTCGACGACGGTGTTCGGGAAACGGTTGTCGCTCCAGAAGCTGGTGTGGCTGCCGCCGACGAAGGTGAGGAACGCCTTCGGCCAGGCCATCTCCGTGTACGCCTGCCGGGCCGAGGAGTACTGCGTGGTCGAGTCCCGGTCGCCGTGGACGAACAGGACCTTGGCGGAGACCGAGGCGGCGGGGTTGCCCATGTCCACACAGGACTGCGGGTTGGCGGAGACGATCCGGCTGTCGGGCCAGGACGTCAGCAGGCCGTGCGTGACCATGCCGCCCAGGGAATGGCCCGCGACGCCGACACCGACGCCGGTGTCGATGTGCCCGGCCAGCGGACCGCTCGCGTTGAGCGCGAGGGTGTTGGTGAGGATCTGCGAGACGTCCTTGGACGTGTTGCCGTTGTTGACATCGGTGAAGTTGTGGTTGAAGTGCGGGGCGGGGACGATGAACCCCGCCGCGGCCAGGGCCCGGATGATGAACAGCGAGTTCTGCGGGCTGCTTCCGAAGCCGTGGGTGAAGTTGTGGACGGGGAAGACGCCGCCTGCGACCGGGGCGCTCGTCACCGGGTTGCCGCCGGGGGTGCCGGTGGCCGGGTAGTAGACGTAGGTGGTGCACGGGCGGTTGCCGCGGGTCCAGTCATACCGGCGCACGCCGACCGCGAACGGCGTGGTCGGCGCCGTGTCCAGCGGTCCGACGGCGGCCGGCGCCGGTCCTGCGCCGAGCAGGGACAGGCCCACGCCCGCCGCTCCGGCCGCGCTCACACTGAGGAATGTCCGCCGTTGCATGGTCATGGATGACTCCTTGGGTGCAAGGGATACGCGTTGTCAGGGAACGACGTCGATGACCGCCGTGACCGGTCCTCTGCCGGTCATGCCGGTCACTGTCACCACGCCCGGCTTGTCGGTCGCGCCAGGTGGCAACGGCTGCCAGCGGACGGGGACACTGGTGATCCTGTTGGTGGCGGTGGTGAGCAGGTGGACGGAGGAGGGCAGCTTCGGGGCCGCGCCCACCGCGGTGGCGGTGTAGACGGTGTCCTGGAGGATGTGCTTGGCGTGGCTGGCGTTGAAGACGTCGATGGATGCGTGCGGCTCCCACGTGTTCACCAGTCCGGGCACGGCACGGAACATCGGCTGCCAGCCGGCCGGCTCCCACACCAGCACAGCTGACGCTTGGTTGTTGACCACGTCGTTGGCGGCCTGGAACACCCGCTGAATGGCGTCCGCCTGCCCCTGAACCGTTCGCGGGAAGGGCGAGTTGGGCATCGGCGAGCCATCGCCGCCCGAGGCGGGGTAGGAGGTTTCGGCGATGTCGATCTCGTACTCGGGATAGTTGGTGGTGATGGTGTTCAGGTTGTGATCCAGTGCCTCGGGCGTACCGTGCCACTCCGGGTAGTACGAGATGGCCAGCACGTCAGGGTTCTGCCCCTTTGCCTTCACCCGGGTGAGAAACTGGTGCCAGAACTCCATGGTCGTGGCGAGCCGGTCCTTGTCGACGATCACGTGGATCTCGACCTTGGAGGTCGGTGACGCGTCGCGGACGGCCTTGATCCCGGCAGCGGCCAGGGTGGTGAACCGGTCCCACGACTTGTCGTAGAGCTGCTGTTCGGCCGGGTCGGTCGACCCCCAGTACCGCCACAGCAGGCCACCGCCGGGCTTCGACTGGTAGACCTCGGCCTGGTCGACGAAGTACGACGGATTCGTCGTGCCGATGAGGGCCGCCTCGCTGCCGTACAGGAAACCGTTGATGATCTCGTTGCCGACGGCCACCTTCTCCGGCGTGGTGCCCTGCCGGATCAACCGGTCCAGGTAGTCGGCGGTGTAGTCGTACACGGCCTTGGTCAGGTCCGCGAACTCCAGTTCGGCCCAGGCGCGTGGTTTCGGTTGCTTGCTCGGATCAGCCCACGAGTCCGCGTAGTGGAAGTCGATGCCCAGGCCCATCCCCCGCTGTTTGATCCACTGCGCGGAGGTCAGTGAGCGCTCCGGACCCTGGCGCGGTATCGGCGTCGGTTGACCGGTGCTCTCGTCACGCGGCTCGTTGAACACCCGCAGCCGGGCGTACTCGATCCCACGATCCTTGGCCACGTCGAGCAGGTGTGGCCCGGCGCCCCGGTCCTCGGCCAGCGGGTGGACCCAGTACTGCTGGTCCTGGACATCGTCCACCCAGGACAGATCGGCGCCGAGGACGAGGTCGTCGCGGAGGTAGTTGAAGACCTGGAGTTCGCTGACACCAGCCCGGGCACTGCCCGGCACACCGGTGAACATCAGCCGGACGAAGCGCGTCCCCGGCCGCGTGAACAGGTGCACCTCCCCTCGCGACGCGGCTCGGTTGCGGGACCTGTCGGCGATGGTCGTCCACCGGCGACCGTCGGATGACGCCTCGACGACGTACCGGTAGGCCACGCCGCGGTCCGGGAACATCACCGTGACCTTGCCCAGGTTGTCGTAGGTGCCACCGAGGTCGACGGTGAGCCACTGCCGGGCGCCGGCACGATCGGGGTGCCAGGACGTCGCCGGGTCGCCGTCGATGGCGAGTCCGGCGCTCGACGAGCTGCTGCCGGCCGTCGCCGAGGCCCAGTCCTTGGCGGCGATGTTGCTTTCGATCGGCTTGATGTCCGCGGTGCCGAAGATCGCACCGGCCGGCGCGGGCACGATGAGCAAGGTCGTGGACACCATGGCTGCCACCGTCGTCACGCCCGCGACGACGCGGGTCAGACGCTTGCCGCTCATGCGCTCCTCCCGGCGATGTGGTCGAGGTAGTCGACGTTGGGCAGGCCGGCTGCCGTGGTCGGCTCCAACCGGATGGTGTTGCCGCCGGTGTTCAGCGGGACGGTCACGGTTTTGGTCGACCACGTGGTCCACGCACCGGTGGACTCGAACGACACCGTCGCTACCGTGGCCCCGTTGACGATCAGGTTCGCGGGCCGTGCGCTCGTGGTGCCGTTGGCGAACCGGACCCCCAGCGTCGCCGTGCCCGTTGCCGTCGGGGTGACGGTGAACTGGGCGTAGGCGCCCACGGCGTTGGTGCCGTTGCAGAACCCACTGCCGGAGAAACCGGCCTGGTTCGAGTCGATCGTGCCCTGGCACACCGCCGGCGCGGTCTCCGCCTCGTAACGCTCCCCCGCCGGCGGTTCGCCGCCGTCGGAGGTCTTGACGAGTGAGAGCTGGTCGACGACGACGCCGCCCGAACCCGACGCCCGCACGGCGACGGTGGCGGCCCCGCTGGGTAGCTCGATGCCGGTGAGCTCGCGCTTGGCCCAGCCACTCGACGACGGGATGCTGAGAGTGCGTTGGGTGCCGTTCGCGCCGGTGATCACGACCTGCCCGGCACTGCCCCGAGCATGCAGGGCCATGGTGTAGGTACCCGCGGGCACCGACGGGATCCGCTGCTCGACGCCGCCGCTGTTGCTCACCTGGAGGGCGAAGCGAGACCCGTTCACACCACCGTTGACGTTGGTCACCGAACCGCCGAGGTTCCGCCATCCCCGAACACTGGAGACGATGACGCGGTCGGCCTGGATGTCGGGGTTGAGGATGTAGTTGTTCGCAGGCCCGACGCGCCACTCACCGGTCGTGACGTTGAACTGCCACTGGCTCACCGAGTGGAACTGCGGCCGCGCGCCGGTCCTCGTGATCGGCACCCACTGGTTGTAGCCGATACCGTTCCAGGCGAAGTCGGCCCAGCGGTCGCCGGCGTAGATCACCGTGTTCTGCTTGGTGCCGTTGACCGTCACGAAGAACCCGGTCTGGGTCACGTGGCTGTAGTCCATCTCGGTACCGGGAAGGACGAACTCAGCCGAGTAGGAACCCTGGACATTGCCGCTGGTCGACTCGTTGACGTAGTTGACCGAGGTGTTCCAGCCGTGCAGGTCCGACGCCGCGTGATAGTACTTGCCGTCGAGCTTGAACATGGCGTTGCCCTCGCGGCCGTCGCCGCGGCGGATCTCCACGCCTGGCTCGATCCGCAGCGAGTCGGACTCCCGGAACTTGGCCACGAAGCCGCGAGAACGTCCTTCGCGGTTGGAGAAGATCAGGTAGTCCTTGCCGTCGTCGGTGAAGACCGTCTGGTCCCCGGTGCCGGTCGTCGGCGAGTTGGTGATCTGGGTCTGGAAGTAGCCGTAGTCGAAGGTGTCGGTCGGCGAGTCGCCCTGCAGCAGCAGAACGCCGTGCCCGCCTCCTACATAGGCCTGCACCGCGAGCACGTACTTGCCGGTGTTCTCGTTGTACGAGACCCCAAGCCGCCCAACCCAACCTGCCTGACCGAGGGTGGCGCCGTTCTGGATCACGGTCGACCGCGTCGCGACGCGGTTCTCGAACTTCCAGTTCACGAGGTCCTTGGACGAGTACACGGGGATCGAGACGAAGGAGACCTGGTTGTCGTACTTCTGTGTCGGGTTGGCCCGATAGCTCTCGGCGCCGACGTAGTGCACGCCGTACCAGTAGTACGTGTCGCCGAACTTGAAGACCCCGCCGCCCTGCGAATAGATGGGGTTGCCGCTGGTGTCGTTCCAGAAGGTGTTGTTCGTGATGGTCTGGAACGTGCCCTCGTCAGCGGCCTCCAGCTCGGCGGCGGCGGTCATCAGCACCGTCTTCGCCGCGGCGACCTGCGACGTGGTGGCCGACGTGTCATCGGCGACACCGGCCGCGGTGGTCAACGCCTTGGCAAATGGTCTCCAGGAGTCAGCCGTGTACTTCGCCGGATGACGGGTCTGGTAGTCGGACACCAGGAACCCGAGGCCGCGATCGACCACCGGTTCAGCTGCGGCCCCCTGGTCTCGGAGCTGCGTCGGCTCCGCCGCGGTGGTACTCGCCGAGAGCGGGACCGCCAACGCCACGGACAACACCGCGGCGGCGGCCAACGTCCAGTACTTCGAAGCGACACGCGATGTTCGCCTCATGATGTCACCTTCCATCGTTCTCGAAGGCACCGAGATCCGGCGCACTCCCGCTGAAGGGCAGTCCCACACCGGTGCCCCTGTCGATCAGGGCACTGTTCGCCGCGAGACGGAGATGGGGCAGCACGGGCAGGCTCCCGTCGGTCTGACGGGGCGCGTCCCAACCGGACGTCGACACACTCTGGAACTGGGCGTCCGACAGGGGGACGCCGAGGTTCCAGGAGTTGTACGCGGCGTTCGTGCCGGACAGGTACGACGTCGGCGTTCCGGTGTAGGCGAGGTTGTTGCGCAGGTTGCCCCGGCCCACGGCGGCGCCACTCGAGTCGACGCCCCGCATGTTGAAGTTGGGGTGGTTTCCGTAGCCGGTGTTGTTGAAGAAGTCATTGGCCACCGGGTGGTGGTTGGCGTAGAAGCCGGCCGCCTTGTTGAGGAACGCCACCGAGAAGCGGACGGTGTGCTTCACCGCGCCCGCGTCGTAGTCGCCGCCGTAGCCGCCCGCCTTGAAGCCTGCTCCGTTGCCCGACGGCGTCGTCGTCCCCGGCACGTACCCGTTGCGCCAGGCCCACGAGTGCTCGATGGTCACGGGCGAATAGGTGGAGATGAGGTCGAACCCGTCATCGGCGTTCCACCACGCGCGGCAACCCCGGAACACGTTCGCCGCGCGGCCTGCTGGTGTGTAGTGCGATCCGAACCCGTCGGCGTTCTCGCCGGGTCCGTCACTGCTGCGCAGGTCGTAGTTGTCATGCGAGTCCGAGTTGAGGACGAGGTTGCCGCTCCCGCCGTTGATGAACAGGCCGGTTCCCATGTGGTGGTGGGTGTTGATCTGCTCGAAAATGTTGTTGCTGCCGGAGACCCAGATTCCCCAGGACTCGGCGTTCAGGTTGTTGTTCTGTGGTACGCCGGTGACGTCCAGTCCTTTGAGGTGGATCCAGCTGCCCGTGACGTTGAAGCCCTTGATACGGCAGTTGTCCGTCATTCGCGAGAAGTCGAAGACCGGCTTATCGCCCGGATGGGCCCAGTACCGGATCGGGTTGCCTGAGCTGCCGCTCTTGTTCAGGGTGATCGCGTCGACTCTGGCGGTCCGGCTGGCGCAGGCGCTGTTCGCGCGGGTGTAGGCGTACGTGCCGCCCCGGAAATACACGGTGTCACCCGCCGTGGCGGCGGCTTGCGCGCGGGCGATCGACGCCCACGGAGCGGCCTGCGTACCCGCCGCGCCGTCATTCCCGTTCGGGGCGACGTAATAGACGTTACCGGCCGCGGCGCTCGCGGATGCCGGACTGCCGACCATCGCGATGGTGCACGCCGTGACCACCGAGAGCAGGAGAGCACGGGGGACGAACTTCGCGGTTCTCACAGCGTCATCTCCCGATGTCAGGGGTTGAGGAAGCTCGCGTGCGGTGGCTGGTTGTAGGCGGTGTTCTGCCAGGCCACGGCCACCCGGTACTGCCGGTCCTGCATCAGCGACGGACGGCTGATGCCGGTCGAGTCGGTGGTGGAGTAGATCCGCAGCGCCCGGTTGTCGGTGGTGCGCCAGATGACTTCCTCGCGCCAGTCGCCGAGGATGTCGGCCTGCAGCGCCGGGGTGGACTTGGTGCCGTTGTTGGACACCACGCCGGAGCCGGTGAGCAGGCGGGTGTCGCCGCCGGTGCCGTACTTGGAGATCTGGGTGCCGTCGAGCAGTTCGCGCTGGGCGTCGCCGTCCCACCAGATCACGAAGTTCGTCGAGCCCGGCTTGCGGCTGGCCACCTGGTTTCCGTTGGTGCCGCTGCGCAGCCCGCCGACGCACGACGACCAGGCCTCCGCACCCGCGCTGCCGGACCAGATGTCCGCGGCGACAGCGCGGCCGTTGTCGTCGCCGCAGGACGGTGCGCTCCAGAGGATCTGCCCGGTACGCGCGTCACCCATCCAGTGCGCCGGCTCGTTGGTCCACTCCGACGGTTTGAACACCTCGAGGCCGGGGCGGGACGGGATGAAGTCGCTGACGTGGTAGGCGTCGCCGTGGTGGGTGTTGTTCTGCCACAGCCCGTTGCCGTTGTCGTCGATGGCCATCGAGCCGTACATGATCTCGTCGCGGCCGTCCCCGTCCACATCCGCCACCGACAGCTGGTGGTTGCCTTTGCCCGTCCACTGGCTGCCCGCGTTGTTCGAGTCGAACGTCCAGCGGCGGGTCAGCTGCCCGTCGCGGAAGTCCCACGCGGAGACCACCGAGCGCGTGTAGTAGCCGCGGGCCATGATGATGCTCGGCCGTGAGCCGTCCACATAGGCCGTTCCGGCGAGGAAGCGGTCCACCCGGTTGCCGTAGTTGTCGCCCCAGCTCGCGACGTTGCCGCGTGGCGGGACGTAGCTCTCGGTGTCCAGGACCGCGCCGTCGGTGCCGCGGAACACCGACAGGAACTCCGGTCCGGCCAGGATGTAGCCAGAGGAGTTGCGGTGGTCGGCGCTCGCGCTGCCGATCATCTGACCGGTGCCGGAGCGGGTGCCGTCGGCGGTCTTCACCGCGACCTCGGCGCGGCCGTCGCCGTCGTAGTCGAACACCTGGAACTGCGTGTAGTGCGCGCCTGCCCGGATGTTGCGGCCGAGGTCGACCCGCCACAGCCGGGTGCCGTCCAGACGGTACGCGTCGAGGTAGACGTTGCCGGTGTAGCCGGACTGCGCGTTGTCCTTGGCGTTGGTCGGGTCCCACTTCAGCACGACCTCGTACTGGCCGTCACCATCCAGGTCGCCCACACTCGCGTCGTTCGCGACGTAGGTGTAGTTCTCCCCGGACGGAGTGGTGCCGCCGGGCGGGATCTGGATCGGCACGTCCCGGGTGCTGGCCGTGATGCCGACGTCACCGGGAACGCCGTCCAGCGTCAGTGAGTCCCCGGCGGCGAACGTCGACGGCTGCTCGACCCCGTCGACCACGGCTCGCACGGTGTACTTGGCATTCGCGGGAGCACCGAGGTCCACATAGGAGGTCGGGCCACCGACCGGCGTCCGCGTCGCCCTGGTGCCGTCGCGGTACACGTTGAACGTGACACCGGCCGGGTCGCCGGCCAGCAGCCGCCAGCTGACCCGATTGCCGTTCGCGGTGTGCACGCTGATCACGCCGCGGTTCAGGTTGTCGGTCTGCGGCTGGATCGCCTGCGGCACAGTGCCCGCGGTCGCGGATTCCGCCGCGCCGACCGCCATGCCCGGCGTCAACCCGACCGCCACGACGCCCGCCGCGGCAACGGCCAGCCGTCGGCTGATGGCGAACGAACGCATGGGAGTACTCCTATCTGCAGGGGTTTTCGTCACTTCTGTCCAGAAGGGACGGTTCGGCGCGGGTAGCCGACGAGTGACGGGTACAGCCGGGGGAGGCGGTGGGCCGGGTGATTCAACCCAGTGCTGTGCTTTGGCGGCCAGCGCGATCAGCGCGGGCAGGTTCGTACGCGGTCATTCGATCTCCCTTGATCGACTGAGCAGGGCATGTGCGGTGATGGATGCTGTGAACGTGCACAGCCACAACGCACGATCCATTCTTGATGGAACCGCATGTCTTTGATCGTTTCAAGAGGGCGCGGCAATGAAACCTGTGAACGTGCACAGAAACTTTCGGGACTTGACCACCCTGCTCCGAGCTGCCATAGTCAATCGAGCTGGGAGCGCTCCCAATAGCGCACTCGCTCTCTGGGTCGTGGGCACGGATCCCCACGGAGTGGCTTCCGGTTCCCGCGTGGTCAGGCCGACTCGCGCACGACGAGCTTGGTCGGCAGGATCACCGTGGCGGGCCCTTCGCCGTTGATCTGGGCCAGCAGTTGGCGCACCATCATTTTGCTGATGCGGTCCCATGGTTGCTGGATCGTGGTCAGCGGGGGACGCGTCGACGGCGCGACCGGTGAGTCGTCGAAACCGCCGACGGCGATGTCCTCAGGGACGCGCAGGCCCGCCCGCTGGATCGCCGTCAGGGCGCCGTCGGCCATGAGGTCCGACGCGACGAAGACCGCGTCGAGGTCCGGGGCACGGGCGAGCAGGTGGTACATGCATGACTCGCCGCTCGCCCTGCTGTAGTCGCCTGTCGCCACGAGTCGCTTGTCGTGGGCGATGCCGTGCTCGGCGAGCGTCTCGCGGTAGCCGGCCAGCCGCTCCAGGCCACCGGGGGTGTCCTGGGGGCCTGCGATGGTCGCGATACGCGTGCGACCGGACTCGAGGAGGTGGCGCACCATGTTCTTGGCACCCTCCCGGTCGTCGGCCGCCACGTAGGACAACGCACCGCGCTGGCCGAGCGGCTTGCCGCAGCACACGAACGGCAGATCGGCCGCCAGGAAGTGGTCGATCATCGGGTTGCCGCGGTGCGAGGAGAACAGCAGCACGCCGTCGACGTGGTGCGCCGAGAGGTAGGGGGTGATGCGCCGGCGTTCGGCCTCGGAGCCCGCGGTGACCAGGATGAGCGGGATGTCCAGCTCGGCCAGGGCCGCGGTGCAGCCGCGTAGCAGAGTGGTGAAGTTGGGGTCGGAGAAGAACCGGTCCTGCGTTTCCGAGAGCAGGAACGCCACCGAGCCCGCTCGCTGGGTCACCAGGCTGCGCGCAGCCCGGTTCACCACGTAGCCCAGCTTGCGGATCGCGGCGTTGACCGCCTCCCGGGCGGCCGGGCTGACGTTGTCCCCGCCCTGCAGGACGCGTGAGACGGTGCCACGGGAGACCCCCGCGTGCGCGGCGACGTCGTGGATGGTCGGCGGGCGCTTGCTCCGTGCTCGCGCACGCCGCTGTGGCGCGGTGTCCGTCATCGGTCCTCATCTACTGCGACTGCCCGGGCTGTGCACGTTCACAGTAGATACGCACGGTCGACGCTTCAACAGCCGCTATGTACGGTGATTCAGGGGCTACTGGCGGATGTTCGTCTGTGCACGGTCACAGATGTGAGGGAGCGCGGATGGAGCGGCACTGGCCGGTCGGGTTGGACGCCCTGGCCTATGGCGGTGACTACACCCCCGAGCAGTGGCCGAAACCGGTGTGGCAGGAGGACGTGCGCCTCATGCGCGAGGCCGGGGTGACGATGGTCAGCGTCGGGATCTTCACCTGGGCACTGCTGGAGCCCGAGCCAGGCCAGTACGACTTCGGCTGGCTGGACCAACTGCTGGACCTGCTGCACGACAACGGGATCCGCGTCGACCTCGGCACCCCGACGGTCGTGCCACCCGCGTGGTTCTACGAACGGCACCCCGAGGCGTTACCGGTGACCCGCGAGGGCATGCGCCATGCATTCGGTGGCCGGGGTGCCATCTGCCACAGCTCCCCCGCCTACCAGCGCGCGGCCGTGTCGATCATCGAGCAGCTGGCCCGCCGCTACGGCAGGCATCCCGCCGTGGCGCTGTGGCACGTCCACAACGAGTACGGCGCGCCGGTGAGCGCGTGTTACTGCGAGACCTCCGCCGTCGCGTTCCGCGGCTGGCTGGCCGGCCGCTACACGACGGTCAAGGAGCTCAACGAGGCGTGGGGCACCACGTTCTGGGGCCAGACCTACAACTCCTGGGAGCAGGTGCATCCCCCGCGTCTCGTCCCCCCGGTGGGCAATCCGACCCAGCAGCTGGACTGGGCCCGGTTCACCAGCGACGAACTGCTGGAGAACTTCAAGCGGGAACGGGACGTGCTGCATGCCCACTCCCCCGGCATCCCGGTGACCACGAACTTCCACGCCGCGCTGTCCCAGTGCGAGTCGCTGGACTACTGGGCCTGGGCACGGGAGGTCGACCTCGTCACCAACGACCACTACCTGGTCGCCGAAGCCGACCGCAACCATGTCAACCTCGCGATGGCCGCCGACATCACCCGCTCGCTGGCAGGTGGGCGGCCATGGCTGCTGCTGGAACACTCCACCAGCGCGGTGAACTGGCAGCCCCGCAACATCGCCAAGCGGCCTGGGGAGATGGCCCGCAACAGCCTGGCGCACGTGGCACGCGGTTCGGACGGCGCCATGTTCTTCCAGTGGCGCGCGTCCCGCTTCGGTGCCGAGAAGTTCCACTCGGCGATGCTCCCGCACGCCGGCGCGGAGAGCCGGATCTGGCGGGAGGTCGTGCGGCTCGGTCAGGATCTCGGCGCGCTCGCGCCGATCCGCGGCAGCCGTGTGGTAGCGGACGTCGCGATGCTGTGGGACTGGCAGTCCTGGTGGGCGCAGCGGCTGGAGTGGCGGCCGAGTGCCGATCTCGACGCCCGCGAACGAGCCGACACGTGGTACGCCGCCGCGTACGACCGGCACCTCACGGTCGACTTCGCCCACCCGGAGGCCGACCTGTGCGACTACCCGCTGGTCGTCGTCCCGGCCCTGTACGCGATGACGGACGTCGCCGGGGCCAACCTCCGCCGCTACGTCGAGGACGGTGGCGTTCTGGTCGTGTCGTGTTTCTCCGGCATCGTCGACGAGCGCGACGTCATCCATCCGGGCGCCCACCCCGGCGCGCTGCGCGACGTGCTGGGCCTGACGGTGGAGGAGTTCACCCCACTGCGCGCAGGCGAGCGGGTCCGGCTGGACAACGAGATGACCGGCGACGTGTGGTCCGAGGTCGTCACACTCGGCGGCGCCGAACCGGTTTGGTCCTATCTGGACGGTCCGGCTGCCGGACTGCCCGCGGTCACCCGCCATGTGGAAGGGCGTGGCACTGCCTGGTACGTCTCCACCCGCCTGGCGGCGGACGGCCTCGACGCCGTGCTGCACGCTGCGAGCGCGGACGCCTCGCTCGCACCGCGCGACCTGCCCCGTGACGTCGAGGTGGTCGAACGCACCGGCTCGGAGGGGCGATACCTGTTCGCCATCAACCACACCGGTGAGGAGGTCACGATCCCCGTCGCCGAGCCGGGTGCGGAACTCGTGACCGGAGCCGACGTCACCGGCCATCTCCATGTGCCCGCCGGCGAAGTCCGTGTCGTCGTCACACCGACGCGGTGACAGCAGTCTCCGCCGCGCTGCAGGTCAACCCTGGTTCACGGAGAAGCCCTGCTGGTTTCCGTATTCCACGAGGGTGTCCTGCCAGGCGCGGAGTCCGGCGTCGAGGTCGGTGTTGTTCACGTACGCCTGGCCCGCGGTGTCGTAGAAGATGGTTTCGGCGTAGAGCTGGTAGGGCAGGTACTCCCAGCCGCTCGACACCTGGGTCGCGGCGGTGGTCAGCACCTCGTTGATCTTCTGCCCGCCGAAGTACGGCGAGGAGAAGTCCCGGAACTCGCTCGACTCGAGGTCCGCCGTGGTGGCCGGGAAGCCGCCGCTCTCCAGGAAGACGTCGAGACTGGCCTGGTCGTTGTTGAGCCAGCGGACGAACGCCGCCGCCAGGTCCGGGTTGTCGCTCTGCTTGAGCACGGACTGGGTGCTGCCACCGTGCTCGGCGGTGACCGGCTCGCCGCCGTCGTAGGTCGGGAGTGGGGCCACGGCCCACTTGCCGGAGGCGGCCTGTACCGACTCCATCAGGATGCCCGGCATCCACGCGCCTGCCGTCACGGTGGCGATGGTCCCGTCACCGAGCGCCCGGTACCACTCGTCGGTCCACCCGGTGATGTTGGTGACCAGCTTGCCCTCGACGAGCTTGTTCCAGACCGCGGTCCACTTCTTCGTGCCCTCGTCCTGCAGGTTGACGGTGACGTCGCGGTCGCCCTCCGTCTTGAACGGGCGGCCGCCTGCCTGCCAGATCAGGCTGGTGGTGAAACCGGGGTCCCCGGCGTCGGAGGCGATGTACTTC
The DNA here is from genome assembly GCF_014203735.1 of Actinophytocola algeriensis. Classification (GTDB taxonomy): domain Bacteria; phylum Actinomycetota; class Actinomycetes; order Mycobacteriales; family Pseudonocardiaceae; genus Actinophytocola; species Actinophytocola algeriensis. The sequence continues at coordinate 27,035 of NZ_JACHJQ010000010.1, forward strand.
GTCGGGTCGGCGGCATGCAGCTTCTGCGCCGCGGCCACGTAGTCGTCCCAGGTCTTCGGCACCGCGATGCCGTACTGGGTGAAGACCTCCTTGTTGTAGAACAGCGCCATGGGACCGGAGTCCTGGGGCAGGCCGTAGATGCCGTCGCCGACGTGCACCGACTCCCACGTGGACGCGGTGTAGTCGTCCTCGAGGTTCTCGAAACCGTAGCCGGTCAGATCGACCAGCGACTCCTGCAGCGCGAACTGGGGCAGCGCCCGGTACTCGATCTGCGTCACGTCCGGGCCGCCACGTCCGGCCTTGATCGCGTTCTGCAGCGCCGTGTAGTGGTCCTCGCCGGTCCCGACGTTCACGAACTCGACGTTGACGTTCGGGTACTCCTTCTCGAACGCGGCCGACTGTTCCTTGCCGGAGGGCGTCCAGCTCCAGTAGGTGATCGTGCCGCCCTTGTCCAGTGCCGCGTCCAGCGCCTCGGGGGACGCGTTGCCGCCGGAGGAGGAGTCGTCACCGGACGAACATCCGGCGAGCAGTACGGCGAGCGAGGTCGCCAGCGCCCAGATCACCTTGCGACGTGGGGTTCGGGTCATGAGATGTCCCTTCGGTGGGCGGGTACCTACTGCTTGACGCTGCCCGCGCTCAGGCCGGACTGCCAGAACCGTTGCAGGAGCAGGAAGGCGGCCACGAGCGGGATGATCGTGAGCAGTGATCCGGTGATCACGAGGTGGTAGATCGGCTCCGCGCCGGCGCCCCGGCCCTGGCCACTCCACTGGTTCAGCCCCACGGTCAGCGGATACCAGCGCGGCTCGTTGATCATGATCAACGGCAGGAAGTAGTTGTTCCAGGTGGACACCACGGCGAACAACGCGACGGTCACGATGCCGGGCACGAGAAGACGCAGCGCCACGGAGAAGAAGATCCGGATCTCGCCGGCGCCGTCGATCCGCGCCGACTCGATCAGCTCGTCGGGTACCGCGTCCGCCGCATAGACCCAGATCAGGTAGAGGCCGAACGGGCTCACCAGCGACGGGGTGATCACCGCCCACGGGGTGTTGGTCAGGCCCATCGCGCTGAACATCAGGAACGTCGGCACGGCGAGCGCGGTGCCGGGAATCGCGATCGCGCCGAGGATGACCGCGAACACCGCACGCCGCCCCGCGAACCGGTACTTGGCGAGCCCGTAGCCCGCCGCGGTGGCCAGCAGAGTCGCCCCGCCGGCGCCGGCCACCACGTACAGCAGCGTGTTGCCCAGCCACCGCAGGAAGATGCCGTCGTCGTAGGTGAACGTCTCGGCGATGTTGGCGAACAGCGCGAACGACCCGCCGAACCACAGGCCAGGCGAGTCGAACAGGGCCGCCTGGGACTTGGTCGCGTTGATCACCAGCCAGACCAGCGGCACCAACGTGTAGACGAGGTACAGGGAGGCGACGGCGGTCAGCACCTTCGACTTGCCCGCCATCAGGCCCCCGTGCGCGGCTTTCCGTGCCATCACGTGCCCTTCCGCGCGCCGCGCAGCTGCACCACGTAGGCGATGACCGCGGTGATCACACCCATCACGATCGCGACGGTGGCCGCGTAGTTGTACTGCTGACCGCCGAAGGACAGGTAGAAGGCGTACATGTTCGGCGTGTAGTCGGTCGTGAGCACGTTGGGTATCAGTCCGCGCAGGATGTTCGGCTCGTTGAACAGCTGGAAGCTGCCGATGATCGAGAAGATGGTCGCGATCACGATGGCGCCGCGCAGGGCGGGCAGCTTGATGCTGAAGATCGTCCGGAACGGTCCGGCGCCGTCGAGGGCGGCGGCCTCGTACAGCTCACCGGAGATGACCCGCAGCCCCGAGTAGAAAATGATCATGTTGTAGCCGACGAACTCCCAGGTGACGATGTTGCCGATCGAGGCGAGCGCCCAGTCCAGCGACAGGGGCCGGATCTCGGAGCCGAACAGGTCGTTGAGGTCGGCGGCGAGACCGAAGTTGGTGCCGTACATGTAGCCCCACATGAGGGTGGCGACCACCGCGGGCACCGCGTACGGCAGGAAGATCACGATCCGGAAGAAGCCCGCCGCGTGCAGCCGGGCGCTGTCGATGGCCAACGCCGCGACCAACGCGAGCACCAGCATGATCGGCACCTGGACCGCGAGGAAGATCATCACTCGCAGGAAACCGCTCCAGAACCGGGTGTCGGAGAAGAGCAGCACGTAGTTGTCGAGCCCGACGAAGGCCGTGCCGCCGAAGAAAGCCTGATCCTGGAACAGGCTCAGCTGGACGGCGTAACCGATGGGCGCGAGGAACGTCAACGCGAACACGATCGCGAAGGGCGCGACGAAGATCCAGCCACGCTGGTCGAGTCGCCGCCGCGAATCGCGTGGGCGGCCGGTCGTCGACGCCATCGTCGTTCCCCGCAGGTCAATGTTTACGCTAACATTTCGCCGGAAGGTACCGTGTTGACGTCAACATGTCCAGGTCGAGGGGTACCGATGGAGCAGGACGCACGGCCATCGGCCGTCCGGCAGCGGGGTCCGTCGATGGCAGACGTGGCACGCGAAGCCGGCGTGTCCGGCCAGACGGTGTCCCGGGTGGTCAACGGTCGGCTGAACGTCGATCAGGCGACACGTCAGCGGGTGCTGGACGCGATGCGTACCGTCGGCTACCGGCCGAACAGCGCGGCCCGTGCGCTGCGGTACGGACAGTTCCGCAGCATCGGCGTGATCATGGGCGTGGTGTCGACCTTCGGCAACAGCCGCACGCTCGACGCCATCACGTCGGCCGCGGTGGCGAAGGGCTACTCGATCACGCTGATGCCGGTGACCCGCCCGACGCCGGGCGAGGTCATGGGGGCGTTCAGCAGGCTCGACGAGCAGGCGGTCGACGGCGTCGTGATCCTGATCGAGGAGCACGAGCTCGACCAGAGCGAGGTCGAGGTGCCCGACGGCCTGCCCGTGGTCGTCATCTCCAACCCCCGCTCCGGTTACCCGATGGTGGACACCGACCAGGCGCAGGGCGCGGAACTGGCAACGACGCACCTGCTCGAGCTGGGGCACCGCACGGTGTGGCACCTGTCCGGGCCACCTCATTCCTACGCGGCCGAACGGCGCGAGCAGTCCTGGCGGGCGACGTTGCGCCGGCACGACAGGCAGGCGCCGCCGGTCGTCGTCGGCGACTGGTCGGCCGAGTCCGGCTACGTCCAAGGCATGAAGCTGTGCGCCGATGCCGCCGTGACGGCCGTCTTCGCGGCCAACGACCAGATGGCACTCGGCCTGCTGCGCGCGCTGCACGAACTCGCCCGGCTCGTTCCCGCCGAAGTCAGCGTCGTGGGATTCGACGACATGGCTGAAGCAGCGCACTTCTGGCCACCACTGACCACGGTCCGCCAGTCGTTCGCGGAGGTCGGACGCCGCGCCGTGGACGCCCTCCTCGCGGAGATCGAGTCGGGCGAACGCCACGTCGTCTCGGTCAAGCTGCCGACAACCCTCGTCCACCGGTCGAGCACGGCGCCACCGCCATGATGAACCAGGCGCATGCCCAGCACACCGTGACGCCGCCACGGTGACCGCCCGCTCAATGACGAGACGAAGGGCAGAAACATGGACTCACAATCGCGTCTCCCGTCCCGCCGCGCCGTACTCGGCGGACTCGCCTCGATGGCCGGGACTGTCTACTTTGGATCAACAAGGACCGCCGATCAGGCCGTGGCCGAGTCTGTGACCGGAACATCGCTCGCGGTCCCACCGTCGTTCACCCTGGCGCCAAGCGGTGCCTGGTGCTGGTTCGGCGACCCGCGTGCCGTGCACAACCGTGGACTCCACCGTCGTACGTTCGTCGGCTACATCACCTCGGTCGGGGATATTCGTGTCACCCAGTACGACCACGACACGGGCCAGACGGTCACCTCGACCCTGATGACCCGCTTCCAGGTCGACGACCACAACAACCCGTCGATCCTCATCCGGCACGACGGACGCGTGGTGGTGTTCTGGTCCGGCCATCTAGGACCGACGATGTACTACCGCAGGTCGGTGGCGGTCGAGGACATCAGCGCGGGATGGGAGTCGGTCAAGTCGTTGCCCACCAACACCCCGGGCAACAGCGGCTACACCTACTCGAACCCGGTAGAGCTTTCCTCGGAGCAGAACCGGCTGTACCTGTTCTGGCGCGGCGGCAACTTCAATCCCAGCTGGTCGACCACCAACGGCAGCGACGTCTGGACGACCGCGCGCACGCTCGTCACCGTTCCCGGGCAGCGGCCGTACCTGAAGGTGGCGTCCAACGACGTCGACACCATCCACTTCGCGTTCACCGACGGCCACCCACGCAACGTCCAGACGAGCATCTACCACATGTACTACCGGGCCGGATCTCTCTACCGGTCGGACGGCACGCGGATCGGCCCGGTCACCACGGCCGTTACCCCCGCGCAGGCCACCGGATCTACAACGGCAACACGGGCACCGGCAAGGCATGGGTACACGACATCGCCCTCGACAGCAGCGGGCGACCGGTCATCACCTTCGCCAGGTTCCCGACCGACACCGACCACCGCTACCACTACAGCCGGTGGACCGGCAGCGCCTGGCAGACGAGCGAGCTGACGCCCGCGGGTGACTCGATCGCGGAACTTCCCGGGGAACCCAACTACTCCGGGGGCATCGCTCTCGACCACACGAACCCGTCGGTGGTCGTCCTGTCGCGGCAGATCGGCAGCGTCAACGAGATCGAGCGGTGGACAACGGCGAACGGTGGCGCGAGTTGGAGCGCGGAGGCCATCACCACCAACTCGGTCGACACACAGGTGCGCCCGTTCATCCCCTACGGCTTGAGTTCCCGGGACCCGCTCGGCGTGCTGTGGATGGCGGGCCGGTACCCGAGCTACACCACCTACCAGACCCGCATCCAGGCCACGAGGTAACTAGGCGATCCGGTGCACGGTCAGGTTGAGGTTCGTGCCGCTGCCGCTCAGGGCGTACATCGAGTACCAGTCGTAACCGATGTCACCGGGCTTGCCGCCGTCCCGACCAGGCGGCGGCGGGCAAGCGACGGATCCATCACCGCGACGTCGGGTCCCATCAGGATCGACTGCTCACCTCACGTCCCGAGTGTTATGTGAGCGATAACATCTTCGTACATTGTATATCGTTCCACCTTTTGCCGGCAGCACGCATTTTGCCTGCTAGTCCCCATAAACTAGCGTGACGATGAGGATGTGGACAATGTCCAAAGCCTGTTAGCGATAACAGTAGAGCCTTGAGCCAGCCGGATACGGGCGTTATCGTTCGAAGAGCGCGCACAGACGTGACCGGGCGCATTGATGATCGTCGTTCGTTCGTTGCGGCAGTCGTCGCCACGCGTCCCGGCGCGTGTCGTGCGTTGTCCGCTGTCCTGTCCCGCACCTCTCCCTCACCGTCGAGGAAATTGAGGACCCCATGGCTGGATTCACCAGAAGCTTGTTGACCCTGTTGACCGTGGCGGTGGCCGTGGTCGCGACCGCGGCGCCCGCCACCGCGTACCCCGCCCCAGGCCGGGTGACAGGCGCCATCGGCGTCCACGACCCGAGCGCCGTCAAACGTCCCGACGGCAGCTACCTCATCGCGCACACCGGCAACAACATCACCCTGAAGACCTCGAGTGACCGCGTCGCCTTCCGCGAGGCGGGCGCGGTCTTCCCCGGCGGCGCGCCGTGGACGACCACCTACACCGGCGGCAGCCGGAACCTGTGGGCCCCGGACATCTCCTACCACAACGGCCAGTACCACCTGTACTACTCGGCATCGACGTTCGGGTCGAACCGGTCGGCGATCTTCCTGGCCACCAGCCCAAGCGGCAACTCCGGCACCTGGACCAACCAGGGCCTGGTCGTGGAGTCGCGCACGCAGGACAACTTCAACGCCATCGACCCCGACCTCGTGGTGGACGACCAGGGCCGCTGGTGGCTGAGTTTCGGCTCCTTCTGGTCCGGCATCAAGATGATCTCCCTCAACCCCGCCACCGGCAAGCGCGCCGACGGCACGCTGCTGTCCATCGCCGGCCGGGGCGGCGGCGCCATCGAGGCCCCGAACATCGTCAAGCGCGGCGCCTACTACTACCTGTACGTCTCCTTCGACCGGTGCTGCCAGGGCGCGCAGAGCACCTACCGCGTCATGGTCGGCCGCTCCACCAGCGTCACCGGGCCCTACGTCGACCGCAACGGCAGGCAAATGACCGCGGGCGGCGGCACGGAGATCCTCGCGGGACAGGGCAGCGTGCACGGTCCCGGTCACCAGGACGTCCTGGCCGACAACGACAGCGACGTGCTGGTCTACCACTACTACGCGGACAACAACGCGTCACTGCTCGGCATCAACCTCCTCGCGATGGACTCGGCGGGCTGGCCGTACCTGCACTGACCACATCCCGCACCACCAGGAGGACAACCGTGATGCGCACATCCCAGTTCTTCCGTCGTCGCAGGCGTGGCGTGCTGACCGCTCTCGCGACCGTCTCCCTCGTGGCTGGGGTGACGTCCGCGCTGGCGCCGGCGGCTTCCGCGGCGGTGGTGGACCCCGCCGCTTCCTACGTCCTGGTCAACCGCAACAGCGGCAAGGCTCTGGACCTGCACAACCTGGCCACGAACGACGGCGCGCCGATCGTGCAGTACACCCGCAACGACGGGGCGTGGCAGCAGTGGCAGTTCGTGGACTCCGGCGGTGGCTACTACCGCCTGAAATCCCGGCACAGCGGCAAGGTCCTGGAGTTCACCTCCACCGCCGACGCCGCCGACCTCGTCCAGAACACCGACGCCGACCGCGCGAGCCAGCAGTTCCGCCTCCTCGACTCGGCGGGCGGCTACGTGCGGCTGGTCAACCGGGCGAGCAACAAGGCCGCCGACGTGTGGGAGTGGTCGACCGCCGACGGCGCCCGGGTGGTGCAGTGGGCCGACCTCGACGGCGCGAACCAGCAGTGGCAGCTGGTCAAGGTCGGCGCGAGTGCGCCGAGCCAGTTCAGCAACCCGATCAAGCGCAACGGCCCGGATCCGTGGATGCAATACCACAACGGGTACTACTACCTGGCGACGACGACGTGGAATTCCACGATCACCATGCGCCGGTCTCGCACTTTGGCAGGGTTGTCCTCCGCGGCCGACCAGGTGGTGTTCAACCTGTCCGGGCGTCCCAACGGCTGCTGCAACATGTGGGCCCCGGAGTTCCACCTGCTCAACGGCCGCTGGTACCTGTACTACGTCGCCGGGCAGAACGTGCCCGACTTCAACCCCACCCAGCGCCTGCACGTGCTGGAGAGCTCAGGCACCGACCCGATGGGCCCGTACACGTTCAAGGCCGACCTGGGCAACACCTGGGAGCTGGATCCCAGCATCCTCCAGCACAACGGGAAGCTCTACCTGCTGGGCAGCGCGTCGGACGGGACGCAGAGCCTGACCATCACCCCGATGTCGAACCCGTACACGCTCAGCGGGGCACGGCGGACCATCTCACAGCCGACGCTGGCCTGGGAACGGCAGACCCACCCGGTCAACGAGGGCGCCGAGCCGTTGTACCGCAACGGCAGGGTGATGCTCGTGTACTCCGCGAGCGCCTGCTGGGGTCCGGACTACAAGCTGGGCCTGCTGACACTGACCGGCTCCGACCCGCTCAACCGGTCGCACTGGACCAAGTCGCCGAACCCGGTCTTCCAGCGCAACGATGCCAACAGCGTCTTCGCGCCCGGCCACAACGGGTTCTTCAAGTCGCCGGACGGCACCGAGGACTGGATCGTCTACCACGCCAACGACTCCGCCTCCGGCGGCTGCGACATGAACCGCTCGACGCGGGCGCAGAAGTTCACCTGGAACGCCGACGGGACACCGAACTTCGGCACCCCGGTCCGACTGGGCACGACACTGGCCGCCCCGTCAGGTGAACCCGCGAGCTGATCGGTGTCCCCTCCGGCTGACGGGCGGCCACGTCGAGCGGTGTTCCGGGGTCCTGATCAGCTCGGGCGGAACCTTGCCGCTGCCGCGGCCGCTGGTGTGGCGCTGCAGGTTCGTGTAGATCGCGCCGGGCATCAGCGCGTTCGCCGTGATGCCGTCACGAGCCCAGCGGCGCGTCGCTTCGACGGCGAAGAGCACGTTGGCGGTCTTGGACTGGCCGTAGGTGTCCAGCGGAATCCGTGTGGTCGCGCGCCTCCGACATCGGTGGTCAGGCGGCGCAGGTGTCGCGGTCCGGGTGCAGTGCCGGGCCGACGAACGGGAGCGCCGTGAACGTGATGTCACCACCGGTGGGCGTCACCACGCCGTCGGCCACGGAGTAGTAGACCTGCGAGCCAGACCAGGTCCCGGCGTCGTCCTCCGACGCGTTCATGACAACGACGCTGCGCACGTCGTCCTCCTCGACACATCCGTAGCCGTACGTACTCGTGTCGTCGGCACCGTCGTAGAGCCGGAACTGGTGGCCGTTCGGGGTGCTGAGCGAGCGCAGCCTGCCGTCGGCGTATTCCCAGACTCCGAACACGTGGGTGTCCGAGCTGAACCTCTCCCGCACGGCCAGTTCCTCCCGGCCGTCGTTGTTCAGGTCCACGATCCGCGGCGGGCGGACGATGCCCTCCGCGTCGGCAGGCACCTCGGCCCGCAGTTCCTCACCGGCCACCTCCACCAGGAGCTTCTGGGCGTCGGTCCCGGCGGCGCGCACGGTCACCAGTTCGTCGGTGCCGTCGCCGTCGAGGTCGGCGTGGGTGGTGACGTCCCCGGCCGGGGTGGCGGACGCGGCCGGTACTGAGACCAACGCGAGCGCGGCGGCCGTCATGAGGCCGGTGCTGAGGATCGCAGTTGTCCGGGTGTTCATGTGGTTCCCCTCCTCGGTCATCCTGTCGCACATCCACAGGTGATGTCTCACAGGGGAAGACGTCTCCGGCCTGCTGATGTGGGTCCGAGATGGGATCGGTCACGAGAAAGCAACGTCAGGTGCTCTCACACGTCATCACATAAGGTCAACCACCGGCGCCGAGGCGCTGTCAGGGGAGGTCACCGCACAGCTCGCCGAAGCCAGGCGCCACGAACGGTGGCCCCTGGACGAGGGGATGCCGGTCACGCGAGATCCGGCTCGAGCACCAGCGGCAGGCCGAGGGCGCTGAACAGGCTGCGGTCCTCGAGGACGTCGATGCGCTCGAACCCCGACTTCGTGACGGTGAGGACGTCGATGGAGTATCCCCCGGTACACCCCATCGGCACCTGCGGTAGACGCCGAAGCCCGGCTTGCCGTTCACCGACATCGGCACCATCCGGCACTCGCCTATCGCGGGGCAGGTCGGTTGGTCAGTCCCGGAACGACCCATCCTCGCGGTAGCGATGGCGACGTAGAGTGTGACCGCACTGCGGGCAGTTGCGCATGAACAGCTTGGGAAGCCACACCCACCAGACCAGCAACAGGCCGCGTAGACCCCTGAAGACCTTCGACATGGTGCATGTCCGGCAGTCCCGACACCCCACTGCGTCTCCCCCTCACCCTCCGCTCCTCCTGCCGTCGAACATAGCCGATCACCAGGTAGCCGGTTCCGCTGCGGAACACCCTGCCGAGCCGATGAGGCCTGGGAGACCCGCTGCGACCGTGCGGCACGGCTTGCTGGACGGCCAACTGGTAGGAAGCTGCGGACGTCACCATGGCCACGGTTGTCGGAACGATCGTCGTGCTGGTGCTGACGGTCGGGGCTACTCGCACTGCAGATGCTGTCACCAACGACCGGCGCGCCACGTGAATGCTGGTGAACCGGTGGTTCTACGCAGCGGCCGTGGCCGTCGTCGTTGCCGGTGTCGTTCTGCCGGTCCGGCGTTCGGCTCAGTGCTCGGCGATGTCCTTGACACCGTGCACGGTCGCGAGCATGTTCCGGCGCAGGTTCGCCAGCCTGTCGGCGACGATGTGGCGTTCCCCGGCCGGGTCGGCAGCGATCACGCGGGTCAACAGCGACGGTCCCGGACCGACCCGGGCCAGGTACCGCAGCCTGGCCCGTTCCCCGAGCACCGGCTCCAGTTCGTACCGCCAGGCCGCCGCCGGCCTTTCCAGGTCGATCCGGTCGACGGCGTTGACCACGTAGCCGAACCGGCGCTCCGGCACGTAGTCCACGACTGTGCAGACGGTCTGCCACGAGCCCGCGACGGAATTGACGTTCGTGCCGAGAAACCGTGCCCCCAGGGACGGGCCGGTCACGCCGTCGAGCCACGCGGCGCCTCGGAACTCCGAGCTGAACCGCGCGGGCAGCTCGATGTCCGCGATCAGCGGCCACACCACCGGTGTGGCCGCGTCGACGATCACCTCCACCTCGACCGTCGGGCAGTCGGCGTACCTCGGTCCCGTACTGTCCATGCGTGCACCCCTTGCCCCAGTAGTTTCGTTTCTGACAATCCTCGACCATGCCGATGTCGTGGCGCTTGAGCTGAAGACGACCTTCGACAAGTTCCGCAAATACGTACAACTGCGGAACCTCGTTGACCAGCGAAACCACGCCGCCAGCACCTCATGTGTCGCGCCGTGCCGCAGATGCACCAACGTGGCCACCTCGGTTGACGAACACCAGCTTGTACTCGCGCCCGCCCCCACAGCACGTCGCCGCCGCCGTCCGGCCCGGCGAGCGTCCTGCTGCGCCTGCCACACCGGCCCGACCTCGGCCACCAACCCGGTCACCCGACGATCGACAACACCCAGCACGACCCACACCAGGATCATCTATCCACAAGATCAACGACCACCGCCGGGCTGGCCGGTGCCATGGCCGCGAACCGGCAGCCAACGCAGCCGCACCTGTCCGACCGGGAACAAGAGGTCCTCACGCTGTGGTTCCAGTGCGGCTCACGCCCCGCACGGTGGGCACTTGCCTTGACCGGATCAGAGGAAGTACAGCGACGTCGGCGGGCCGGCATCGACGTCGCCGGCCTCTGAGCCCCTACTCCGGCGACTCCGCCAGGAGAGCCGGTGGCCGTCCGGTTGGATTTGCTGGAGTGGGACGAGCACGTGCCGTCACTGTCTGCTCCCGGACGGTGTGGACGGCGACGACCTCCGCGAGATCATCGGCCGCAGTGCCCGGTCGGCGGCGCCGTGGTTCCCCGGCGTCGATCCAGGGGTGATGGTCGTAGTCCTCAGCGGCGGGTAGATGTCCTCACCTTCGCGCGACCAATCGCCAATCCAGCACAATCGACTCATGGCAGAAGACTCGCTCGCGAATCGCGCACACCACCGCAGCGTGGAACCGTACGCATTCCCACCGAAGTGGTGACCTGCCGCTCGACGATCTCCCCGTCCGGTACACCTCCAGCTCGGCGCCTGCGCGCTCGGTCACCCGCCGCAACTCGGTCAGGGCGTTCTCCGGAACAATGGCGTACCAGTAAACTCCGAATCCTTGGCGACATGCCAGCGGTTGTGCACAGGATCATCGTCGCGGGTGACCCGGCGCCCGACCGGACCGCCGACCTCATCGGAACGTGGACGACACCACAGGCACCCATGCCGGCGCCACCCGTACCGTGCTCGTCGTCGTACATACCGTCACGGCGACCGAACCGCCTCGAGATGTCCTGTGCATTTCGACTCCGACCGGCGCGTCCAGCTCGTCTTCACCTTTCTCGCCGGGTGGTCATCGCTGCCGCGGTGACCACCCGGCGAGAGGGCGATCAGATCACCGCCCAGGGAGATTGTGTCCCACTTCGGGAAGGTCATACCAGTGCCTGGGTTGAACCTTGGCCCAGTCGAACGCGTACTGGTTGAACACGGTCGGGTTCGGGATCCACCGCTTGGTGCGGCCGACCAGGTATGTTCTGTACGTATCGTATTCCTGGGCGAGGTATGCGTTCTCGACCAACGGTTCTCCTACGGGGATGTTGGTACCGCCGACCCGAAGTCCGCCATAACCAGCCCACAGCCTGAAGTAGACGTCGGGGCTGGGGACATGGTGCCGCAAACCGTCGATCACCACATAAATCGCCTTCGATCCGGCCGGCTGATACCTGTATCCGTTACAGGCGTGGCAGGGAGTCTGAACTGCCGCGGAGTGCCCGGTTCGAACTGTCTCGACCGCCGATGCGGGAACTTGGTGAACTCCGATCAGGAACACCGCCGAAAGGATGACGGGAAGGAGCCGGAGGACTTTCTTCATACACAGTCACCTCGTTGTTCGGATCATTGTGGGGCCATGATGCGGGGCCGATCGTGTGAACCGCTTGCAGAGTTTCTGCATGCGCCCTGCTCGAGCTGCTATACCTGGGTCAGGGGAGGAACACCTGGGGGTGGTCGTTGTGGGGGCGATGCTCCGTCTGCTGGGGGAAGTGGATGCGGAGGTCGACGGAAAGCCGGTGGACCTGGGCGCGCCAAGACAGCGGTGTGTTCTGGCGGCGCTGGCGGTCGACGCCGGGCAGACGATGTCCGTGGAGCGGTTGGTCGAGCGGGTCTGGGGGACAGAGACGGCACCGCGGGCCCGTGCGACGCTCCACAGCTACGTTTCCCGGCTGCGGCGGGCGCTGGCGGGCGTGGGCGGAGTGGCGATCGTGCGCCGATCCGGCGGTTACGTCCTGGTGGTCGACGCGACCGAGGCGGTGGTCGATCTGCACCGGTTCCGCGAACTGTGTGCCCGCGCCCGCCGTGATGACGCGGCGGCGTCGCGGTCGTTGACCGACGCCCTGGCGTTGTGGCGAGGCGAGGCGCTGACCGGTGTGGCGGGAGAGTGGGTGCGGACCGAGCGTGACCGGTTGGGGCAGGAGCGGCGGGCAGCCGAGCACGATCTGGTCGACGCCCGGTTGCGCGCCGGAGATGGTGGGGAGGTGGTGGCCGAGCTGTCCGCGCGGGCCACGCGGAACCCCCTGGACGAGCGGGTCGCATGCCAGTACCTGTTGGCTCTGCACCGGGCAGGGCGCACCGGCGACGCCTTGGAGCACTACCAACGGGTCCGCTTACGCCTGGTCGAGGAGTTGGGCGCAGACCCCGGTGCCGCCCTGCAGGAGCTGTACCAGCAGATCCTCGCCGCCGACCCGCACCTCATCGCCGCGCCCGCGAGCGCGACACACAAGACCCCGGCGTCCGAACCGGTGGTACCTCGCCAGCTGCCCGCGGCGCCCTCGTCGTTCGTCGGTCGCCGTGACGAACTGCGACGTCTCGACTCCCTGCTGGAAGGCACCGGCACGGTTGCCGTCGCCGCCATCGCCGGCACAGGCGGAGTGGGCAAGACAAGCTTGGCGCTGCAGTGGGCTCATCGGCACGCGGGCCGCTTCCCCGACGGACACCTGTTCGTCGACCTACGCGGCTTCACCAGCGCCGGGGAGCCGATGCCCGCGGAGGAGGCAGTGCGCGGGTTCCTCGACGCTCTCGGCGTCGAGGACGCCCGCGTCCCCGTCGACCCGCATGCCCGCTCAGCCCTGTTCCGCACTCTCGTCGCGGGCAGACGGATGCTGCTGGTGCTGGACAACGCCGTCGGCACCGACCAGGTGGTCCCGCTTCTACCCGGTACTGGTCAGTGCGCCGTGGTCGTCACCAGCCGCAACCGGCTACCGGGCTTGATCACTCGCCAAGCCGCCCACCACCTGCCGCTGGACGTGCTCGACGACACCGAGGCCCGCGCCCTGCTCGCGGATCGACTCGGAACCGCCCGCGTCGACGCCGAACAGACCGCGGTCGACCACCTGATCGCCTGGTGCGGCGGGATCCCGCTGGCGCTGACCATCGTGACCACCCAAGCCCACACCCGGCCCCACCTCTCGCTGACCGCGCTGGCCGGTGAACTACGCGACGAGGCCACCCGCATCGACCTGCTCGACAGCGAGGACCCCTCAGCCAGCCTGCCGACCGTCCTGTCCTGGTCATTGCGCACGCTCACCGCTCAGCAGCGCGACGCGTTCGCCCTCCTGAGCATCGCTCCCGGCCCCGACATCGGAGCGGCCGCCGCCGCCAACCTCCTCGGCACCTCCCAGACATCGACCACACGGATCCTGCGCGCTCTGGAAGAGGCATCCCTGCTCCGCGGCCACGGAGTCGGCCGCTGGCGGATGCACGACCTGGTCCGTGCTTACGCCATGACCCTCGACCTGGACGACGAGGTGGGAAAAGGAGCTCTGCGGCGGGTGCTCGACTTCTACACCCACACCGCTCACACCGGCGAGCAGCTCCTGGCGCCGCACCGTGCTCCCCACCGGCTCGACTCGCCGGTTCCCGTTGTTCGCCTACCCCCGCCAGCCGATGCGACGAGGGCACTGGCTTGGTTCGACACCGAACGGGTCAACCTGATCGCCGCCCAGCACACCGCCGTCATACACCACTGGCATTCCGCCGTCGGAAATCTGGCCTGGAGTCTGCACACCTACCTGGGCAGGCGGGGCCACATCCACGACGCGATCACCGTGTGGCAGGCCGCCGCTGACGCCCTCGCCCAGCTGCCCGACCCCGCCACCGTCACCCGCGCTCACCGGAACCTCGGCTACGCCCACGCCGAGCTCGGCCGCCACGAGAACGCCATAGACCATATGCATCAGGCCCTCGCCCTCGCCGAATACCACCGCGACCGCATTCAGGAAGCCCACATCCACCACGCGCTGGGGTGGGTCTGGGGGCGCCAGAGGGACAACCGACAGGCCTTTGACCACGCCCGCCGTGCGCTGAACCTCTACCGCGATCTCGACCAGCCGGTACCGGAAGCCGAAGCGCTCAACGCGATGGGCTGGTACGCCGCCCGCCTGGGTCAGCATGACACCGCTCGCGACCACTGCCAGGCCGCTCTGGTCCTGCACCGGCATCATCGCAACCTCAACGGCGAGGCGAACACCTTGGACAGCCTCGGTTACATCGACCACCACAACGGCCACCACGATCAAGCGCTCGACCACTACCGGCACGCCCTCGCCCTGCACCGCGCGCTCGGCAACACCTATCAAGTCGCCCACACCCTCGACCGGCTCGGTCGCGCCCTCGCCGCCCTCTGCCACCACGAACAGGCGCGTACCGCGTGGCTGGAGGCGCTGGCACTGTACCGAGAACAGCGGCGCGAACCCGGCACCGCACGGATACAGAGACATCTCGACAACCTTGCCAAGCACCACCGTGCCGACGACCCGGCCGCCCGGTGCCACCGAAATCGCCAAAGCAGGTCCAGCCACGCAGACAGAAAACTGTCCCGGTAACGGCCACAACCGCGGCATGCCGGTCCTCCGCAGCTGTTCACGCTCGAGCGTGATACGTCGCCAGCGCGGTGCGGAGCCCGAACTGGATCTGCCCCTGAACGAAGAAGGTGCCCTGTCACCCACATCAGCGACCCGAACCCAACGTCGCCCAGCGAGTCGATCATCGCCTCCCTGCCAACCGTCAGCGAGCCGGTGGCCGACCCAGGAGCGGCCCCAGCAGATGCACCTCGACATGGTTGTCGACGACCTCGATGGCCGCTGAGGCGGCGGTGATCGAACTCGGGGCGACCAAACATCCGGACCAGCCCGGTACGTCCTACCGGGTTCCTGAACCCGGCAGGGCATCCGTTCTGTCTTTGTCTGAACTGATCCGTTCGTGCGGCGCTCCTCGTACGTCAGGAGAGTTCCTGGTCCAGGAGTGTGAACATCTCCTCGTCCGAGGCCGTGGTCAGGTCCACGTCCTCGGTGGGGGTGTTCGTGGCGGTCAAGGTTGCCAGGAGGACTTCCAGGCGGCCGGTGATCTGGTGGCGCAGGTGCGCGTCGACGGTGTGATCGGTCAGCGTTGTGCGCAGGCGGTCGAGTTCCGCCAACAACGCCGCGCCCCCCGGTTCTTCTGGGGTCAGCCGCGGGAGCAGGTGGTCCGTCAGCTCCTGGGGGGTGGGGTGGTCGAACAGGAGGGAGGCCGGCAGGCGCAGGGCTGTCGTCGTGGCCAGGCGGTTGCGGAGTTCTACCGCGGTCAGGGAGTCGAAGCCCAGGTCCTGGAAACGGGTTTCCGGCGAGATGTGTGCTGGGTCTGTGTACAGGACACGTGCCGCTTCGGTGCGGATCAGTTTCTCCACGGCTGCCCGGCGGCGGGTGGCGGGGAGCGTGGCCCACTCGTCCAGGAAGGTGTCGGTGGCCGGGCGGTTCGGTGCGGGTGGGACCAGGGTCCGGAACAGGGGCGGAACTTCCGCGTGGGTGCGGAGGGTCGGCAGGTCCAGGTGGACCGGGACCACGACCGGGGCCTCGCTGTGGATGGCCGCGTCGAAGAGGGTGGTGCCGTCCTGTTCGGACAGGGGCCGGGTGCCCGCCCGGCGCATGCGTTCCCGGTCCTTGTCGGTCAGGGTTTCGGTCATGCCCGGTAGTGCCCAGGGGCCCCATGCCAGGGACACCGCGGGGAGGCCCTGTGCTCTGCGGTGTACCGCGAGTGCGTCCACGAAGGTGTTCGCGGCCGCGTAGTTCGCCTGGCCTGCCGCGCCAAGGACACCCGCGACCGACGAGAACAGGACGAACGCGGTCAGGTCCATGTCCTTCGTCAGTTCGTGCAGGTGCCATGCCGCGTCGGCCTTGGGCCTCAGCGTGGTGCTCATGCGGTCGGGGGTCAGTGTTTCCACCGTCCCGTCGTCCAGGACGCCCGCGGTGTGGATCACCGCGCGGATCGGGTGGTCCGGGTGCACCGTGGCGAGTGCCTTCGCCAGCTCCTCGCGGTCGGCCACGTCGCAGGCGACCACGCTCGTTGTCTCGCCCAGGTCTGCCAGCAGGGTGTCCACGCCGGGTGCGGTGGGGCCGCCGCGGCTCAGCAACAGCAGGTGCCGGACGTCGTGGCGTGCCACCAGGTGCCGGGCCAGCACGCTGCCCAAGCCGCCGGTGCCGCCGGTGATCACGACCGTGCCGTCGGCGTCCCACATCGGTTCGCCCTCGGGGTCGTGGCGGGCCAGGCGGGCGGCCAACACCGCACCGTCGCGGAGTACCAGTTGGGGTTCGTCGGAAGCGAGTGCCGGGAGCAGGGCCGGGTGGTCGTCGTCAAGATCGACGAGGGCGAACCGGCCGGGGTGTTCGCGTTGTGCGGAGCGGACCAGGCCCCACACGGCCGCACCGACGAGGTCGCCGGTGGTGGCGCCGCGGGTCACGAACACGAGCCTGCCGTCACGGTCGTCGGTCAGCCACTGCCGTACCACGGCCAGGGTGTCCGCCAGGCGGTCGTGTACCGCGGCGGGCAGGTCGCCGGACGTAACCGGGACCAGCACCAGCGGTGCCTCGTCGACAATGGTCACTCCGGCCAGGAGCTCCGCCAGACCCAGGACGTCGGGGCCTAGGACCGCGACGGACGTGGGTGTGGCGGCGGGGTCGGGGCGGACCGGGACCCAGTCCACGGTGAACAGCGAGTCGTGGGCGACGTTGCCGCCCAGGTCGTCGGCCGCCACGGACCTCGTGTGCAGTGCCTCGACGGTCGCGACCGGGTTGCAGTCCGTGTCGGCGACGTCGATGGACAGGGTGTCGTCCGCTTCCCGCAACCGCACCCGCAGCCGTGTCGCCCCCGCGGTGTACCGGGACACGCCCGTCCACGAGAACGGGATCTTCACGATGTCGCCTCGGGTCTCGGTGGCGACCATGACCGCGTGCAGTGCCGAGTCCAGCAGCGCCGGGTGGAGGCCGTAACGTCCCGCGTCAGTGGACTCCGGCAGCGCCAGTTCCGCGAACACCTCCCCCTCGCGCCGCCACACCGCCCGCAGGCCCTGGAACGCGGGACCGTAGGAGAACCCGGCCGCGGCGAGGCCCTCGTAGCACCCGTCCAACGGCACGGCCTCCGCGTCGGGCGGGGGCCACGACGCCGCGGTGAAGCCCGGTGTGGCGACCTCGGGGGTGAGTGTGCCCGTGGCGTGCGGCGTCCACGGGCCGCCGCCTTCCGGTCGCGAGTGGACGGTCACGGTGCGGTGGCCGTCGTGGTCGGGTGCGCCGACGAGGACGTGCAGGTGCACGGCGTCGCGCTCGGTCAGCAGCAGTGGTGCGGACAGCGTCAGCTCCGCGAGCCCGGCACAGCCGGTGCGCTCCCCCGCCCACGTCGCCAGCTCGACGAACGCCGTGCCGGGCACCAGGACCCGGCCGAGCACGGCGTGGTCGGCAAGCCACGGGTGCGTGCCGAGTGACAGCCTGCCGGTGCACAGCGCGGCACCGTCCGGCAGTTCGGCGACCGCGCCGAGCAGCGGGTGGTCCGCGCCGGTGAGGCCCGCGGCGCCCACATCGCCCGCGCGGGTGAACGACGACGACGGCCAGTAGCGGGTGCGCTGGAACGCGTACGTCGGCAGGTCGGTCTCCCCGGTGCCGGGGAAGAAGGCGGGCCAGTCGACGGCGCGGCCAGCGCAGTGCAGGGTGGCGAGCGCGGTGAGCACGGCGGACACCTCGTCGCGGCCGGTGCGTTGCGCGGGCACGACCAGTGGCTCGAGGTCGGTGTCGAGGGTGTCGCGGACCATCGGGGTGAGCACGCCGTCCGGGCCCAGCTCGAGGAACACGCCTGTGCCCTCGGCCCGGAGCGCCAGCACGGTGTCGGCGAAGCGGACAGCGTCCCGGGCGTGCGCGGACCAGTAGCCGGCGCCCGCCAACTCGCCGGGCGTGCGGACGTCGCCGTTGGACACCAGCGGGATGCGGGGTGCGGCGGGGGTCAGCGTGGCCGCGGTGGCGGCGAGGTCGGCGAGCACCGGGTCGACGACCGGTGAGTGGAAGGCGTGGCTGACGGCGAGCCGCTTGGTCTCGTGGCCGTCGGCGGTGAGGCGGGCGGTCAGTGCGGTGACGGCCTCCTCGTCGCCCGCGAGCACCACCGAGCCGGGCGCGTTGACGGCGGCGACGGACACGCGGTCGGTGAGCAGTGGCCGCACGTCGGCCTCGTCGGCGCGGACCGCGACCATCGCCCCGGCGGGCAACGCGGCCATGAGCCGGGCGCGGGTGGCCACGAGCAGGCACGCGTCGGGCAGGGACAGCGCACCGGACACGTGCGCGGCGACCAGCTCGCCGATGGAGTGGCCCGCCACGTGGTCCGGGACGACGCCCCACGACTCGACGAGCCGGTACAGGGCGACCTCGAACGCGAACAGCGCCGGCTGGGTCCAGCCGGTGCTGTTCAGCAGGTCGGCGTCGTCGCCCCACATGACGTCGCGGAGCGGGCGGTCGAGGTGCCGGTCCAGTTCGGCGGTCACCGCGTCGAACGCGGCCCCGAACGCGGGGAACCGGTCGTGCAGCCGCCTGCCCATGCCGAGGCGCTGGGAACCCTGGCCGGAGAACAGGACCGCGAGCGTCCCGCCCGCCGGTTCGGCGGTGACGACGGCGGGGTCGGGGTCGCCGTGGGCGAGGGCGCCGAGCGCACGGACCGCGTCCTCGGTGGTGGCGGCCAGGACCGCGGCGCGGTGCCGGAACGCGGACCGGGTGGTGGCGAGCGCGCGGGCCACGGCGGCGGGCGCCGCGTCAGCGGTCCGGACGTGGGCGAGCAGGTTCGCCGCCTGGGCCCGCAGTGCCTGTGCGGTGCGGGCGGACAACACCCACGGCAGGAGCTCCCCGGACCCCGCGGCCGGGGTGGGCCGGGGCGTGGATTGCTCGAGGATGACGTGCGCGTTGGTGCCGCTGATCCCGAACGACGACACCGCCGCGCGGCGGGGCCGGTCGGCGGCAGGCCAGTCGGCGGGCGCCGCGGCCAGTTCGACCGCGCCCGCTTCCCAGTCCACATGGGACGACGGGTGGTCGGCGTGCAGGGTCTTCGGCACGGTGCCGTGCCGCATCGCCTGCACCATCTTGATCACACCCGCGACCCCGGCCGCGGCCTGGGTGTGCCCGATGTTCGACTTGATCGACCCCAGCAACAACGGGGTGTCCCGGTCCTGCCCATAGGTCGCGAGAAGAGCCTGCGCCTCGATCGGGTCGCCCAATGTGGTACCCGTGCCGTGTCCCTCGACGACGTCCACATCGGACACCGACAACCCGGCGGACGCGAGTGCCTGCCGGATCACGCGCTCCTGGGACGGACCGTTCGGGGCGGTCAGCCCGTTGGACGCGCCGTCGGAGTTCACCGCCGACCCGCGGACGACCGCCAGCACGCGGTGCCCGTCGCGTTCCGCGTCGGACAGGCGTTCCAGCACCAGCACCCCGACGCCCTCCGACCAGCCGACACCGTCCGCGGCGTCGCCGTAGGCCTTGCAGCGGCCGTCGGGCGCGAGACCGCCCTGGCGGGCGAACTCGATGAACGAGTGCGGGGTCGCCATCACCGTGACACCGCCGGCGAGCGCGAGCGTGCACTCCCCCGCCCGCAGCGCCTGCGCCGCCAGGTGCAGTGACACCAGCGACGACGAGCACGCGGTGTCGACGCTGACCGCGGGCCCCTGGAACCCGAGCACGTAGGCGATCCGGCCGGACACGACGCTCGGGGAGCTGCCGTTGCCGCGGAACCCCTCGAACCCGGGGTCGGTCAGCAGGCTCGCGTAGTCGGAGTACATGACACCCGCGAACACGCCGGTCCGGCTGCCGCGCAACGACACCGGGTCGACACCGGCCCGTTCGAGTGCGTCCCACGACGTCTCGAGCAGCAGCCGCTGCTGGGCGTCGGTGGCGAGGGCCTCGCGCGGGCTCATGCCGAAGAACTCGGCGTCGAAGTCGGCGGCGTCGTGGAGGAAGCCGCCGTGCCGGGTGTAGGTGGTGCCGGCCGCGGCGCGGTCCGGGTCGTGGAGGCGGCCGACGTCCCAGCCGCGGTCGCCGGGGAACGGGGTGATGGCGTCGGTGCCGTCGGCGACGAGGCGCCACAGGTCCTCGGGGCTGCGCACACCGCCCGGGTAGCGGCACGCCATGCCGACGATCGCGATGGGTTCGGTGGTGGTGGTCGCAGGGGCGGCTGCGGGCACGGGGGTGGTCACGCCGGACAGTTCGGCGTCCAGGTAGGCGGTCAGCGCGGCGGCCGACGGGTGGTCGAACACGACGGTGGCGGGCAGGCGGAGTCCGGTGACCGTGCCGAGCCGGTTGCGCAGTTCGACGGCGGTGAGCGAGTCGAACCCGAGGTCGGTGAACGCGCGGTGCTCGTCGACCGCGGCCGGGTCGTCGTGGCCGAGTACCGCGGCGATGCCGGTGCGCACCAGGTCACCGAGCACGGCGGTGCGTTCGGTCCCGGACAGCCCGGTGAGGCGGCGGGACAGGTCGGTGGTCTTCCTGCGTGCGGTCGTCCTGACGAGACCGCGGAACAGGGGCGGGAGGTCGCCGTGTGACTGGATCGCGGGCAGGTCGAGGTGGGCGGTCAGCACCGACGGTGCGTGGTGGGCGACGGCGGCGTCGAACAGGGCGAGGCCGTCGGCGACCGACAGCAGGGGCATGCCGAGGCGGGCCATGCGGTCGCGTTGCGCGGCGGCGACGTCGGCGGTCATCCCGGTGCCGAGGTCCCAGCCACCCCAGGCCAGGGAGGTGGCGGGCAGCCCGTGGGTGCGGCGGTGGTGGGCGAGCGCGTCGAGGAACGCGTTGCCCGCCGCGTAGTTCGCCTGCCCGGCGGCGCCCACGACACCCGCCGCGGACGAGAACAGCACGAACGCACGCAGGTCGCGGTCGGCGGTGGCCTCGTGCAGGTGCCAGGCCGCGTCGACCTTGGGGCGCAGCACCGCTGCCAGCCGGTCGAGGGTGAGGGCGGGCAGCGTGCCGTCGTCGAGGGTTCCGGCCGAGTGCACCACCGCGGTCAGGTCCGGGAGGCCCGCCACGAGCGCGGTCACGGCGGCCCGGTCGGTGAGGTCGCAGGCGACCGCGGTCGCGTCGGCGCCGCGCGCCGCCAGGTCGGCCACGAGTTCGGCGGCGCCGGGTGCGTCGGGGCCGCGCCGGCTCGCGAGGACGAGGGTGCGCGCCCCTCGGTCGGCGAGGTGGCGGGCGATGACGGCGCCGAGCCCGCCGGTGCCGCCGGTGACGAGCACGGTGCCGTCCCAGTCGGCCGGTTCGGCGGACGGGGTGACGCGGGTGAGGCGGGCGGCGAACACCTGGCCGTCGCGGACCAGCACCTGTGGTTCGGCCGGGTCCAGTGCCGACGACGGCAGGGTGTCCTGTGCCGGGTCGAGGTCGACCAGCCCGAACGCGCCAGGGTGTTCGGCCTGTGCCGAGCGGATGAGACCGTGCACCGCCGCGGCGGCGGGGTCGGTGACGGCGCCTCGGGTGACGAACACGAGGCGGGTGTCGCTCTTGGTGGCGAGCCACTCCTGGACGAGTGCGAGTGCGTGAGCGGTGTTGTCGTGTGTGGCCGCGACGGGGTCGCCGGTGCCGGTGATGGGGACGAGCACGACGGGTGCGCCGCCGACCGTGTCGACGGTGGGCACGGGCCTGCCGTCGACGGTCAGGTCGGTCCCCAGCAGCCCGACCTCGGTGTCCACTGTGGACGCGGGGACGGGGACCCAGTCGACGGTGTACAGCGGGTTGGTGGTGGCGAGGTCGGTCGGAGCCAGTGCCCGCAGCCGGAGCGCATCGACCGTGGCGACCGGGTCACCGGCCGGGTCGACGGCCGTGATGGACACCGCGTCCGTGCCGGACAGCACGAGCCGGACCCGCAGGCCGGTCGCGCCGGTCGCGTGCAGGCGCACGCCCTCCCACGAGAACGGCAGCCGCCCTTCCGCCCCGGTGCCGTCGAGCAGGCAGGCGTGCAGGGTCGCGTCGAGCAGGGCGGGGTGGAGGTCGAACCGGTCGGTCTCGTCGGTGCCGCCGTCCAGTTCGGCGTAGACCTCGTCGCCGCGCCGCCAGACCGCGCGCAGCCGCCGGAAGGCGGGGCCGTAGTCGAAGCCGTGCCGGGCGAAGTCGTCGTAGCAGCCGTCGACCGGCACGGGCGTGGCACCGGCTGGTGGCCACACCGACACGTCGAACCCGTTGTCCGCCAGGGGTTCCTGTGCGGTCAGCACGCCGGCGGCGTGCAGCGTCCACGGTTCGTCGTCGCGGCCGCGGGAGTGGATGGACACGCGCCCGCGGTCGCCTGGTTCGACGAGCACCTGCAGCCGCAGCACGCCCTCGTCGGGCACGACCAGCGGCGCGGCGAGCGTCAGCTCGGTCAGTTCGGTGCGGCCGACCTCGTCGCCCGCGCGCAGCGCCAGTTCCACGAACCCGGCGCCGGGGAACAGGATCCGGTCGAACACGACGTGGTCGGCGAGCCACGGGTGGGTGGCGAGCGACAGGTGACCGGTGAGCACGGTGTCGCCACTGTCGGCCAGCTCCATCGCCCCGGTGAGCACCGGATGGCGCGCCGAGGTCATGCCGGGGGTGGTCGCGGGGCGGGCGGGCGGCCAGTAGCGGGTGCGGGCGAACGGGTACGTCGGCAGGGCGACCGTGGCCGTGCCGGGGAAGCACGGCGTCCAGTCGACGGGCGCACCAGCGACGTGGGCCTCGGCCAGGGAGCGGAGCAGGCGCGTGCGGCCGCCGTCGTCGCGGCGGACCGTGCCGACGGTGACCGCCCCGGTGATCTCGGCGACGCTGGTGGTGAGCACGGGGTGCGGGCTGACCTCGACGAACAGGTCGTGGCCGTGGGCGGCGAGCGCGCGGATGGCGGTGTCGAGACGGACGGTGTCACGCATGTTGGCGTACCAGTAGGTGCCGTCCATGGTGGCGCGATCGAGCCAGTCGCCGGTCACGGTCGACATGACCGGCACGTCGGCCGGGCGGGGGGTGATGCCGGTCAGGGCGTCGAGTACGCGGTCGCGGACCCGCTCGAACCGGGCCGAATGCGCCGGGAAGTCGCCCGCGACCTCCTTGGCGTGGAGGCCGTCTCGGGCGCACGCATCGGTCAGCTCGGCGAGCGCGCCGTAGTCGCCGGACACGACGACGGCCGGGCCGTTCTCGGCGGCGACGGACAGCCGGTCGCCCCACGGGCGCACCAGCGCGTGCGCGTCGGCGGCCGGAACCGGCAGCGACACCATGCCGCCGTGGCCGCACAGCTCGTCGGCGATGGCCTTGCTGCGGACCGCCATGACACGGGCACCGTCCTCAAGGGACAGTGCCCCCGCGACGACGGCCGCGGCGACCTCGCCCTGCGAGTGACCCACGACGGCGGCGGGCCGGACGCCGTGCGCGCGCCACACCTCGGCGAGCGACACCATGACCGCCCACAGCGCGGGTTGCGCGACGTCGAGCCGGTCCAGACCCGGCGCGCTTTCCGTACCGCGCAGCACGTCGGTGAGGGACCAGTCGACGTGGGGCGCGAGGGCGGCGGCGCACGCGTCGATCGAGGCGGCGAAGACCGGTGAGGTGTCAAGGAGGTCGGCGCCCATCCCGGTCCAGTAGGAACCCTGGCCGGGGAACGCGAACACGACGTTCCGGTCGCGCGCGACGCCGGTGACGACGGCGCTCGCGGGCTGCCCGTCGGCCAGAGCGCGGACGGCGGCGCGGGGGTCGTCGCCGATGACCACCGCGCGGTGTTCGAGGTGAGCGCGGGTGGTGGCCAGCGACAGGCCCACGTTGGCCGGGTGACCGTCGACGGTGGTGAGGGCGCGGGCCCGGTCGCGCAGCGCGTCCTCGGTCTGCCCGGACAGCACCCACGGCACGACGGTGTGCGGTGGCTCGGGCGGCGGGACCGGGGCGGGTGGCGCCTCCAGGACGACGTGGGCGTTGGTGCCGCTGACACCGAACGACGACACGGCGGCACGCCTGGGCCTGTTCTTCTCCGGCCAGCCCGTGGCCTCGGTGACGAGGTCGACCGCGCCCGCGTCCCAGTCGACGTGGGTGGACGGGGTGTCGACGTGGATGGTCTTCGGGACGGTGCCGTGCCGCATGGCCTGCACCATCTTGATCACGCCCGCGACCCCGGCCGCGGCCTGGGTGTGCCCGATGTTCGATTTGATGGACCCCAGAAGCAGCGGGGTGTCCCGTTCCTGGCCGTACGTCGCGAGCAGGGCCTGCGCCTCGATCGGGTCGCCGAGCGTGGTGCCGGTGCCGTGACCCTCCACGACGTCGACGTCCGCTGTGGACAGTCCGGCGGACGCGAGTGCCTGCCGGATCACGCGTTGCTGTGACGGGCCGCTGGGTGCGGTCAGCCCGTTGGACGCGCCGTCGGAGTTGATGGCGGAACCGCGGACGACGGCGAGGACCTCGTGGCCGTTGCGGCGCGCGTCCGACAGGCGTTCCAGCACCAGCACACCGACGCCCTCCGCCCACGCGACACCGTCGGCGGTGTCGGCGTAGGAGCGGCTGCGGCCGTCCGGGGACATGCCGCGCTGCCGGGAGAACTCGACGAACACCCCGGGCGACGACATGACGGTGACGCCGCCTGCGAGCGCGAGCGTGCACTCCCCCGCCCGCAGCGCCTGCGCCGCCAGGTGCAGCGACACCAGCGACGACGAGCACGCGGTGTCGACGGTGACGGTCGGCCCTTCGAGGCCGAACGCGTACGCGACCCGGCCGGACGCGATGCTGGGCGCGCTGCCGTTGCCGCGGAACCCCTCGTAGCCGACGGGGTCGAGCAGCGTGCCGTAGTCGTTGTACATGACACCGACGAAGACGCCGGACCTGCTGCCGCGCAACGAGGTCGGGTCGATCTTCGCGCGTTCGAGCGCCTCCCACGTGCTCTGGAGCAGCAGCCGCTGCTGCGCGTCGGTGGCCATGGCCTCGCGGGGGCTCATGCGGAACAGCTCGGCGTCGAACTCGGCCGCGTCGTGCAGGAAGCCGCCGTGCCGGGTGTAGCTGGTGCCCTGGTGCGCGGGGTCCGGGTGGTACAGCGCGTCGAGGTCCCAGCCGCGGTCGGTGGGGAAGCCGGTGATGGCGTCGGTGCCCGCGCTGACCAGGTCCCACAGGTCCTCGGGGCTGCGCACACCGCCCGGGTAGCGACAGCTCATGCCGACGATCGCGATCGGTTCGTCGGTCGCGGTGACCCGCTCGCTCCTCGGCGTCTCCTCCGGGCCCAGCTCGGTGAGCAGGTAGCTGGTCAGGGCGGCGGCGGTCGGGTGGTCGAACACCAGCGTCGCGGGCAGCCGCACCCCGGTGGCGGCGGTGAGGCGGTTGCGCAGCTCCACCGCGGTGAGCGAGTCGAACCCGATGTCCTGGAAGTTGCGACTGAGGTCGACGGACGCGGCGGTGGCGTGCCCGAGCGTGGTGGCGACCGCGGACCGCACGAGGTCGCCGACGATCCGGACGCGTTCGGCCTCGGACCGGCCCGCCAGCCCGGCGAGCGCGCCGGTGGTGCGCCGGGCTGGGGTCCGGATGAGGCCCCGCAGGAGTGGCGGCGGGGTGCCGAGGGACCGAAGTTCGGCCAGGTCGATGCGGACCGGGACGAGGACGGGCCGGCTGCCAGCGACGGCGGCGTCGAACAGGCGCAGGCCGTCCTGGGTGGACAGTGGGGGGAGGCTGGTGTGGCCCGCTCGGGTGCGGGCGGCGGCCATACCAGTCTCGGTGGACAGTGCGGGCACGCCGGTGTGGCCCGTGCGGGCGGCGGCCATGCCGGTCTCGGTGGCCCACGCACCCCAGGCGAGTGCGGTGGCGGGGAGGCCCTGTGCGGCGCGGTGGGTGGCGAGGCCGTCGAGGAATGCGTTGGCCGCGGCGTAGTTGCCCTGGCCTGGCCCGCCGAACGTGCCCGCGAACGAGGAGAACAACACGAACGCGGCGAGTGGCAGGTCGCGGGTGGCCTGGTGCAGGTGCCAGGCGCCGTCGGCCTTGGCGCGCAGCGGGATCGCGAGGCGGTCCGGGGTGAGGGCCTCGACGACGCCGTCGGCCAGCGTGCCGGCGGCGTGGATCACCGCGGTCAGCGGGGGCTCGATGTCGGCGAGGAGTGCGGTTACCTGGGCGGCGTCGGCGACGTCGCAGGCGACGACCCGTACGTCCGCGTCCAGGTCCGCTACCAGCTCGGCGATCCCGGGGGTGTCGGGGCCGCGGCGGGAGGTGAGGAGGAGGTGCCGGACGCCGTGTTCGGTCACCAGGTGGCGGGCGAGCACACGGCCGAGGCCGCCGGTGCCGCCGGTGATCAGGACGGTGCCGTCCGGGTCCCACGCCGGGGGGGCCGCGGGCGCGGCGCGCGCCAGGCGGGCGGCGTGGACCTCGTCGCCGCGCACGACGAGCTGCGGTTCGTCGGTCGCCAGCGCGGCGGCCAGAGCGCTGGGTTCGGCGACGAGGGCGCTGGATTCGGCGGCGAGCGCGCCGGACTCGGCAGCGGCGAGAACGCTGCGGTCCGCGGTGCCGAGCACGCTGGAGTCCGCGGCACCGAGCACGCTGGGATCCGCGGCAGCGAGAACGCCGGGCTCGGCGGCGATGTCGACGAGCGCGAAGCGGCCGGGGTGTTCGGTCTGCGCGGTGCGGACGAGTCCCCAGACGGCCGCCGCGGCGAGGTCGTGGCCGTTGGTCGCGCCGTGGGTCACGATGGTGAGCGTCGCGTCGCCTGGCGCCTCGAGCCAGCGTTGGATCAGGTCCAGGGCGGCGGCGGTGA
This sequence comes from Actinophytocola algeriensis, assembly GCF_014203735.1. GTDB lineage: Bacteria > Actinomycetota > Actinomycetes > Mycobacteriales > Pseudonocardiaceae > Actinophytocola > Actinophytocola algeriensis. The sequence goes on from NZ_JACHJQ010000010.1 coordinate 54,296, forward strand.
GGCGGTGGACCTCTACCGGTGGTTCCTCGTCGCCGGACGCGAACATGGCGACCGCTTGGCCGTCCGTGTCCAGGCGAACGCCCTGCGCGCGTAGGGACTCCGCGAGGTTGAGCGGGTCGGGGCCAAGGACGTGCACGGACTCCACAGCCGCGCCGGGGCGGACCGGGACCCAGTCGAGGGTGAACAGCGCGTCGCGGCCGGGGCCGGGGGTCGGTAGCGCGCGCAGGTCGAGGCCGTCGACCGTGGCGATCGGCGTGCCTGCCGGGTCGGTGGCCACGACGGACACCGAGTCGGGGCCGGCCGGGGCTACGTGCACGCGCAGCTGGGTGGCGCCGGTCGCGTGGAGGGTGACGCCGCGCCAGCAGAACGGGAGCCGTCCCGCGGCCGGGTCCACGGCGGCGGGTGACTGGACGGCGGCGTCGAGCAGCGCCGGGTGCAGTCCGAAACGCTCCGCGGACACGTGGTCGGGCAGCGCGACCTCGGCGAACACCTCGGCGCCGCGCCGCCAGACGGCCCGCACGCCGCGGAAGGCGGGTCCGTACTCCAGGCCGCGGTCGGCGAACGTGTCGTAGAACCCGGTCAGGTCCACGGGTTCCGCGCCCTCGGGCGGCCACGGGGCCTGCCGGTCGGCACGCGGGGTCGCCGCGGTGGACAGGAGTCCGGTCGCGTGTTGGGTCCACGGCTCGTCGGGCGTCGGCCGGGCGTGGATGGTGACGGTCCAGTCGTCGGTCCCGGGGGTCACCGCGACCTGCACCTGCGTGGCGCCGTCGGCGGGGAGTTCCAGGGGCGCCGCGAGGGTCAGCTCGTCGACGCGGTTCGCGCCGGCCTCGTCCCCGGCGCGCACGGCCAGTTCGAGGAACGCCGTGCCGGGCACGAGGACCCGGCCCGCGACGACGTGGTCGGCGAGCCACGGGTGCGTCGCGACCGACAGCCGTCCGGTGAGCAGGACACCCGTGGCGTCGGCCATGGTGACGACCCCGCCGAGCAGCGGGTGGCCCGCGGCGTCGAGACCGAACCCGGCCGCGTCACCGGCGGGGCGGCCGGTGAGCCAGAACTGCTCGTGCTCGAACGGGTACGTGGGCAGGTCGACGATGCGGGCACCGGTGCCCGTGTAGAAGGCACGCCAGTCCACGGCCACTCCGGCGACGTGCAGCGCCGCGAGTGCGCGGACGGCCGACTCCTCCTCGGACCCCTTGCGCAGCAACGGAACCGCGACGGCGTCGGGGACGGTCCCGGACACCGCGGCGCACAGCGCACCGGCCGGGCCCAGCTCCACGAACCGGGTGACTCCGGCGTCGGCGAGTGCGGTGACGGCATCGGCGAACCGGACGCTGTCCCGGACCTGGGCGACCCAGTACCCGGTGGTGGCCCACTCGCCGTCGACCGGGCGGCCGGTGGCGGTGGACACGGCGGGGATCGTGGCGCTGTGGAAGGAGATCCCGGCGATGGCGGCGGCGAACTCGACGAGCATCGGGTCCATCAGCGGGGAGTGGAACGCGTGGCTCACCGGCAGGGTCGTGGTCGTGTGACCCTGTGCGGCCAGTTCGGCCGCGACCGCGGCGACCTGGCTCTCCGGCCCGGACAGCACGACGGCGTCGGGCGCGTTCACGGCGGCGACCGCGACATCCCCGGTCAGCAACGGGGTTACCTCGTCCTCGGTGGCGCGGACCGCCACCATCGCGCCACCAGCCGGCAACGCACCCATCAGACGCGCACGAACCGACACCACCGCGCACGCATCTTCGAGAGACAACACCCCAGAAACATGCGCCGCAGCCAGCTCACCCACCGAATGACCCACCACATAATCCGGCCGCACACCCCACGACTCCAACAACCGGAACAACGCCACCTCAACAGCGAACAACGCAGGCTGCGCCCACCCCGTACCCCTCGAATCAACCTCATCCCAAACAGGAACACCCAACTCCGCGACCACCGCATCGAACACCGACGCGAACACCGGAAACCGCGCATACAACTCCCGACCCATCGTCACGGTCTGCCCACCCTGCCCAGAGAACACGAACGCGACCCGACCACCCCCGACCTGCCCCCGCGCCACCTCAACCGGGTCACCGACACCGGCCAGCAACACGGCCCGGTGCTCGAACGCGCTCCGCGTGGTGGCGAGCGAATACCCGACGTCCACCGGCCGCAACAGGTCCACAGTGGACGACAAACTGTCCATGGTGGACTGCAGTGCTTCCGGGGTGCGTGCGGACAGGACCCACGGCACCACGCCGGGTGCGTCGCCGTCCTCCGGCCCGGTCCCGTCGGCGGGCGCCTCTTCGAGGATCACGTGCGCGTTGGTGCCGCTGATCCCGAACGACGACACCCCCGCGCGGCGCGGACTCTCGCCCGCGGGCCACGCGACCTGCTCGGTCAGCAGCGACACCGCGCCCGCGGCCCAGTCCACGTGCGGGGTCGGGGCGTCGACGTGCAGGCTGGCGGGCAGCACGCCGTGCCGCATCGCCATCACCATCTTGATCACGCCTGCCACGCCCGCCGCGGCCTGGGTGTGCCCGATGTTGGACTTCACCGACCCCAGCAGCAGTGGACGTTCGCGGTCCTGGCCGTAGGCCGCGAGGAGCGCGTCGGCCTCGATCGGGTCGCCGAGGGTGGTGCCGGTGCCGTGTCCGTCGACCACGTCGACGAGGTCCGGGGACAGGCGCGCGTTCTCCAGCGCCGCCTGGATGACGCGTTGCTGCGACGGGCCGTTCGGGGCGGTGAGCCCGCTGCTGGCGCCGTCGGAGTTCACGGCGGAACCACGCACGACCGCGAGTACCCGGTGTCCGTTGCGGCGCGCGTCGGAGAGCCGCTCCAGGACGAGCACGCCGACACCCTCGCCCCAGCCGACGCCGTCGGCGGCGGCCGCGAACGCCTTGCAGCGACCGTCGGGCGACAACGCGCGTTGCCGAGCGAACTCGACGAACACACCCGGATCGGGCAGCACGGTGACACCGCCCGCGAGCGCGAGCGAGCACTCCCCCGCCCGCAGCGCGTGCGCGGCGAGGTGCAGTGACACCAGCGACGACGAGCACGCCGTGTCGACGGTGAGTGCCGGACCGCGCAACCCGAGCACGTAGGCGATGCGGCCGGAGATCACGCTGGCGGTGGTGCCGGTGGCGAGGTGTCCCTCGACCTCCGGCGGCACGGCGACCCCGGCGCCGTAGGTGAGCTGGATGGCACCGGCGAACACCCCGGTCTCGGTGCCGCGCAACATGTGCGGGTCGAGCCCGGCGCGTTCGAGCGCCTCCCACGACACCTCCAGCAGCTGCCGCTGCTGCGGGTCCATGGCGAGTGCCTCGCGCGGGGAGATGCCGAAGAACCCGGCGTCGAAACCGGGGGCGTCGCGGAGGAAGCCGCCTTCGCGGACGTACGCGGTGCCGGGGTGGTCGGGGTCGGGGTGGTAGAGCCCGCTGAGGTCCCAGCCGCGGTCGCCGGGCAGCGGGCCGATGACGTCGCGGCCGTCGGCGACCACCTGCCACAGGTCCTCCGGCGAGGCGATCCCGCCGGGGTAGCGGCAGGCCATGCCGACGATGGCGATCGGTTCCCGTTCCCTCGCCTGCGCCGCGCGCAGCCGCTGACGCGTCTGGCGCAGGTCGGCGGTGACCGTCTTGAGGTAGTCACGCAGCCTGTTCTCGGTGCTCGTCATGTGGCAGTTCCCCATGCTGTGCTCAGTCGAGGCCAAGTTCCTCGTCGATCAGCGCGAACAGCCCGTCGTCGTCCTCCGGGGCCTCCGCGCCGCCTTCGAGAGTCCACAGGACCGCGGACAGACGTTTGACCAGTTTTGTTCTGGTATCCGTGCTCAGGTCACCCGCCGACACGAGTGCCTCCAGCCGGGCCAGCCCGGTGAGGGCAGGGTCCTCGGTGGCGGTGCCTGCCAGCGTGCGCAGGTGTGCGGCCAGGTCGTCGGGGGTGGCGTGGTCGAAGATCAGCGTGGTGGGCAGCGTCAGCCCGGTGCCCTCGGTGAGCAGGTTGCGGAGCTCGACCCCGTTGAGGGAGGTCATGCCGAGGTCGAGGAACCCGCGGTGCCGGTCGATCGCGGCGGGCGAGTCGTGGCCGAGCACGGTCGCCGCCGCGCCGGTCACCAGGTCCAGCAGCACGGCGTGCTGTCCGTCGGCGTCGCGCCCGGCGAGCCGGTCCGCCAGTCCCCCGATGTGGCCGTTCAGCGCGGCGGGGGCGATGGGACGGACCAGGTCGCGGAGGACGGCGGGGACGGTGTTGCGGGCGATGGCACGCAGGTCCAGTGGTGCGGCGACCACGAGTGGACCCGCCACCTCGGCGGCCGCGTCCAGGAGGTCGAGGCCCTGTTTCGGTTCGATGGGCACGATGCCCGCGCGGCGGAGCCGGGTCCGCTCGGTGTCGGGCAGGTCGCCCATGCCCGGGGTCCACAGGCCCCACGCGATCGACGTCGCCCGCTGCCCTCGGGCCCGCCTGCGGGCGGCGAGTGCGTCGAGGTAGGTGCTCGCGGCGGCGTAGTTGGCCTGTCCCGGGGCGCCGACGATGCCGGCGAACCCGGAGAACAGGACGAACGCGTCGAGGTCGAGGTCCGAGGTCAGCCCGTCGAGGTGGGCGGCGCTGTCCGCCTTGGCGCGCAGCACGTTGTCGACCTGGTCGGCGGTGAGGCCGGTGAGGAGCGCGTCGTCGAGGACCCCGGCCAGGTGCAGGATGCCGCGGACCGGGTGCTCGGCGAGGACTTCGGCGAGGGCGTCGCGGTCGGCCGCGTCGCAGGCGACGGTCGTGACCGTCGCGCCCAGTGCGGTCAGGTCCTCGGTCAGGGCTGCCGCGCCGGGGGCGTCCGGGCCGCGCCTGCTCAGGAGCAGGAGGTCCCGGACGCCGTGCCGTTCGACCAGGTGCCTCGCGACCACGCCGCCGAGGGCGCCCGTGCCGCCGGTGATCAGCACGGTGCCGGTGGTCGGCCACCGCCAGGCCGGTTCGGCGGGTTCGGGACGGGTGAGGCGGGGCACGAGCACGGTGCCGCCGCGGATCGCGAGCTGGGGTTCGCCGGTGCCCACGGCGGCGGAGATCGTGTCGTCGGGGGTGTCGGTGTCGGTGTCGACCAGGACGAACCGGCCGGGGTACTCGGCTTGCGCGGACCGCACCAGACCCCACACGGCGGCGTCGGCGATCCCGTCGACGCGGTCGTCGTCGGTGGCGGCGACGGCGTCGCGGGTGACCACGGCGAGGGTGTCGTGCGGGGTGTCGTCGAGCCAGGTCCGCAGGTGTGCCAACACCTGGTGGATGGAGCCGGGGGCGCGCAGGATCCGCACGTCGGCGGTCGGCGCGGCGGTCGGCGCGGGTGTCCAGTGGAGGCCGAACAGGGCGTCCTCGTGGGTTTCCCGCTGCTCGCCGGGGACCACGGACGCGATGTCGACGACGGGGGCGTCGGACAGGTCGGTGGCGGAGACCGACAGGGTGCCGTCCGGGTTGTCGGTGACCCGCACGCGCAGACCGGTCGCGCCGGTCGTGTGGACGGTGACCCCGGACCAGGCCGCCGCGGTGCCGGTGGCGGCCTGGAGCAGGGCCGGGTGCAGGACGTAGCGGGAGGCGTCGGCACGATCGGACGCGGGGAGGACGACCTCGGTGAACTCCTCGTCGCGCCGGTCGACCGTTTCGGTGGCGGCGCCGAGGGTGCCGGTGGCGACGCGGAACCAGTCGCCGTGGCGGCGGGCGTGCACCGTGACCTCGTGGCCGCTGACGACGACCTGCACCTGGTGGCCCGTCAGGGCGCCGGGGTGCTCGACGGTCAGGTCCGCGATCGCCGGGTGGCCCACCTCGGCGCCCGCGTGCAGCACCAGTTCCAGGAGCCTGGCGGACGGGAACTCGCCGTCGGGCAGGCGGCCCGTGAACACCACGTCCCCGGATCCGGCCAGCTCGATTCCGTTCCCCAGCACCGGGTGCACGCCTCCGGTGTGCCCGGCGCGCGCCGGGGCGAGCCAGAACCTCGTGCGCTGGAACGGGTACGTTGGCAGGTCCACAGTGGACGCGCCGGTACCGGTGAACAGCTCCGCCCACGTGACCGGCACACCGGCGCAGTGCAGGCGGGCGAGTGCGGTCACCACGGCCTCCTCGTCGCCGACTTCGCGGCGCAGCAACGGCACCGCGACCGCGTCCGGGGCGAGGTCGGCGATCAGTCCGGTGAGGACGGCGTCTGGCGCCAGCTCCAGGAACGTGGTCCCGGTGGTGGCGGTAACCGCGTCCGCGAACCGGACCGTGCTCGTCACGTGGTCCACCCAGTAGCCAGGTGAACCCCAGTCGGCGTCGCTGGTGGCGGTGGGGATCACCGGGATGGTCGGCGCGTGCCAGGCGAGATCGGCCAGTTCGGCGCGGAACTCGTCGAGGATCGGCGCCATCAGCGGTGAGTGGAACGCGTGGCTCGTGCGCAGCCGCTTCGCGCGGTCGAACTTCCCGGCGATCGCGGCGACCGCGTCCTCGGCACCCGCGATGACCACGGACCGGGGCCCGTTGACCGCGGCGATCGACACGTCCTCGCCCAGCAGCGGCGCCACGTCCGCCTCCGCGCCCGGCAGCGCCACCATCGCACCGCCCGCCGGGAGGGCCTGCATGAGCCGGGCCCGTGCGGAGACGAGGCGGCACGCGTCGGTGAGCGACAGCGTCCCGGCGACGTGCGCGGCGGCGATCTCGCCGATCGAGTGGCCGACCAGCACGTCCGGGCGCAGCCCGAACGACTCGGCCATCCGGAACAGCGCGACCTCGAACGCGAACAGCGCGGGCTGCGCGACCCCGGTCCGGTCGAGCACGTCCTGGTCGTCGGTGTCCGGAACACCCAGCAGCGCCGTGATCTCCGACCACACGGCCGCGAAGACCGGGAAGCGGGCGGCCAGTTCGCGGCCCATCCCGGCGCGTTGCGTGCCCTGACCGCCGAACACCACCGCCAGGTCCCCGCCACGACCACTGCCACGGGCGAGCACCCGCCCGTCCGGTGTCACCACCGCGCGGTGGTCCATGGTCGTGCGACCGGTGGCGAGGCTGAACCCGACGTCGAGCGGGTCCGCGCCGAGTCCGGTGAGCCGCGCGAGCTGTGCGTCCAGCGCCGCTTCGGTCCTGGCGGACACGGCCCACGGCACGATCGCCGGGACCACGGTCGGCTCCTCGCGGTCCGCGGGGGTCTCGTCGGCCTGTTCCAGAATGACGTGCGCGTTGGTGCCGCTGATGCCGAACGACGACACCGCCCCGCGGCGCGGCCGGTCCACCGACGGCCAGTCCGCCGCCTCGGTGCACAGGTCGACAGCACCCGCGGACCAGTCGACGTGGGACGACGGGGTTTCCGCGTGCAGTGTCCTGGGCAGCACGCCGTGCTGGAGCGCCAGCACCATCTTGATCACACCCGCGGCGCCGGCGGCGGCCTGGGTGTGGCCGATGTTGGACTTCACCGACCCCAGCAGCACCGGCCGCTCCCGGTCCTGCCCGTAGGTGGCGAGGACGGCCTGCGCCTCGATCGGGTCGCCGAGCGCGGTACCGGTGCCGTGCGCCTCCACCGCGTCCACATCGGACGGCGTGAGGCGCGCGTTGGCGAGCGCCTGACGGATGACCCGCTGCTGCGACGGCCCGTTCGGGGCGGTGAGGCCGTTGGACGCGCCGTCGGAGTTCACCGCGGACCCGCGCACGACCACCAGCACGGGGTGCCCGTTGCGGCGCGCGTCCGACAGGCGTTCGACGAGCACCACACCCGCGCCCTCGGCGAGGCCCATGCCGTCCGCGCTGTCCGAGAACGCCTTGCAACGGCCGTCGGCGGCGAGCGCGCGCTGGCGGCTGAACGCCACGAACGCGTCCGGGCCCGGCATCACGGTCACGCCACCGGCGAGCGCGAGGTCGGACTCCCCGCTGCGCACCGACTGGCACGCCATGTGCAGCGCCACCAGCGACGACGAGCACGCCGTGTCGAGCGTGACGGTCGGGCCCTCCAGGCCGAACAGGTACGCGAGCCGCCCGGACAGGACGCTCGCGATCGTGCTGGTGACGAGATAGCCCTCGTCGCCGGACGCCGGGCGTGCGCCGTAGTCCTGGTAACTGGCGCCGATGAACGCGCCGGTGCGGCTGCCGCGCAGCGTGGCCGGGTCGAGCCCGGCGCGTTCGAACACCTCCCACGTCGTCTCGAGCAGCACCCGCTGCTGCGGGTCCATCGCGAGCGCCTCACGCGGCGGGATGCCGAAGAACGCGGCGTCGAAGTCGGCCGCACCGGCCAGGAACCCACCGGAGTCCACGTAGGACGTACCGGGGTGGTCGGGGTCCGGGTGGTAGAGCCCGGGGACGTCCCAGCCGCGGTCCGTTGGCAGCGCGGAGATCGCGTCGCCGCCCTCGGTGAGCAGCCGCCACAGGTCCTCGGGGTCGCGGACACCGCCCGGGTAGCGGCAGCTCATCGCGACGATCGCGACCGGTTCGTCGGCCGCGACCGCGCCGGTCGCCGCGGTGGCTCCTGGTGTGGCGCCGAAGGCGGTGGCCTGGAGGAAGTCCGCGAGCGCGGTGACGGTCGGGTGGTCGAACACCATGGTGGCGGGCAGGGCGAGCCCGGTGATCCTGGCGAGCCGGTTGCGCAGGTCGACGGCGGTGAGCGAGTCGAACCCGAACTCGCGGAACGCGCGGGAGTCGGTGATCGCGCCGGCGGTGTCGTGGCCCAGCACGGCGGCGGCCTGCGTGCGGACCAGTTCGCGGAGGGTGCGGCCGGGGTCCTGCGCGGTCCGCAGGCGGGCGGTGAACTCGCCGTCGGTGGACACCTCGACACGGCGGAGTGCCTTGACCTCGGGCACCTCGTCGAACAGGCGCGTGGGCCGGACGGACGTGAACACCGGGTGGTAGCGGTCCCAGTCGATGTGCGCGACGGTCAGCAGCGTCTCGTCGTCGTCGAGGACGCGGTGCAGCGCGGCGAGCGCGGGTTCGGGGTCCATCAGCACGAGGCCGCTGCGTTCGATCCGCTCGACCGGCAGCCGGTCCAGGCCGTCGCGCCAGGTGCCCCACGACACGGAGGTGGCACGCAGGCCGCGGTCGCGGCGGTCGCGGGCGAGTGCTTCGAGGTAGGCGTTGCCCGCGCAGTAGGCGGCGTGCTCACCGCTCCCCCACACGCCGGTGGTGGAGGAGAACAGGACGAACGAGTCGAGCGTGTCGGTGTCGAGCAGCGCGTCGAGGTGACGGGCGCCGTCGACCTTGGCGGCCACGACGTCGGCGAACTCGGCGGCGGTCGTGTCGGCGAGCATCGCCAGGCGCACGAACACCGCGACGTGCAGGACGTTCCGCAGCTCGTGGCCGTCGGCGGCGAGCCGGTCGAGCAGACCCGACAGGGCGGCGCGGTCGGCGATGTCACACGCTTCGACCGTGACGCGGGCCCCCAGCTCGGTCAGTTCGGCGACGAGGTCGTCGGCGCCGGGGGCGGTCATGCCGCTGCGGCTGACCAGCACGAGGTGTTCGGCGCCTCGGCGGGCGAGGTCGCGGGCGACGAACGCACCCAGCACGCCGGTGCCGCCCGTGATGAGCGTGGTGCCGCGCGGTGTCCAGTCGCGACGGTGGGTGCCGCCGGTGGCGCGAACGACGCGGCGGGCGAACACGCCGGTGGCGCGGATCGCCAGCTGGTCCTCGCCGTCCGCGTCGGCGAGGAGCCCGGCGAGGCGGCGGGCGGCGCGGTCGTCGAGGGTCGCGGGCAGGTCGACCAGCCCGCCCCAGCGGTACGGGTGTTCGAGCGCGGCCGCGTAGCCGAGGCCGTGGACCTGCGCCTGCAGCGGGTGGTCGAGGCGGTCGCCGTCACCGGTGGAGACGGCACCGCGGGTGAGGCACCACAGCGGTGCGGTGGTGCCGTCGAGCGCCTGGACGAGCGCCACGGTGAGCGCGAGGCCGGTGGTCAGTGCGGGGTGGTCGGGGTGCGGGTCCTCGTCGGTGGCGAGGAGGGACACGATCCCGGCCACGTCGTCGAGGTCGCCGAGCCGGTCGGCGAGCACGGCGCGGTCGGCACAGGTCGCGTCGAGGACGACGTGCCGGACGTCGGCGCCGTGCGTGGCGAGTGCCGCGGTGACGTCCTCACCGTCCGATGTGGACACGGCGAGCCAGGTGCCGGACAGGACCGGTGCGGACGCGGTGCGCACCGGCCGCCACACCACCCGGTACCGCCACGCGTCCAGGGGGTCCTCGGCGCGGTGGGCAGGTGCGGCGAGTGGTTCCGGCCAGTAGCGCTCGCGCTGGAACGGGTAGGTCGGCAGGTCGACGAGCCTGCCCGCGGTGCGGTGGGTGCCCCAGTCGACCTCGGCACCGCGCACCCACGCCTCCGCGAGGGAGGTCAGCCAGCGCTCGGGGCCGTCGTGGTCACGGCGCAGCGTGCCGGTGGTGGCGGCGCGGGCCCCGGTGTCGTCGATGGTCTGCTGGACGCCGACGGTCAGCACGGCGTGCGGGCTCACCTCGACGAACAGGGTGTGCCGCGCCTCGAGCAGCGCTTGCACGGACCGCTCGAACCCGACGGTCTGCCGCAGGTTCGTGTACCAGTACTCGGCGTCCACCTCGGTGCCGTCGAGCCAGTCGCCCGTGACGGTCGAGTGGAACGGGACGGTCACCGGGCGCGGCGTGATCCCGGCGAGCCGTTCCGGTAGTTCGTCACGCAGGAGTTCGACCTGCTCGGAGTGCGACGCGTAGTCCACGGCGACGCGCCGGTACCGGACGCGGTCGGCCGCCAGCGCGGCGGCGAGGTCGTCGAGCGCCTCCGGGGTGCCGGACACCACGACCACGGCGGGCGCGTTGACCGCCGCCACCGACACCCGGCCTTCGTACTCCGCGATCCGGGCGGTCACGTCGGCGACGGGCATCGACACCGACATCATGCCGCCGCCCCCGGCGAGCCGGGCCGCGATGGCCTGGCTGCGGACCGCGACCACGCGTGCCGCGTCCTCGAGGGACAGCGCACCGGACACGCAGGCGGCGGCGATCTCGCCCTGCGAGTGCCCGACGACCGCGTCCGGGGTGACGCCGTGGGCCTGCCACAGCGCTGCCAGGGACACCATCACGGCGAACGTGGCCGGCTGGACGACGTCGACCCGGTCCAGCGTCGGCGCGCCGGGGACCTGGCGCAGCACGTCGGTCAGCGACCAGTCGACCCACGGCGCGAGCGCGGCGGCGCACTCGGCGATCCGGGCGGCGAACACCGGCGAGTCGTCGAGGAGGCGGGCGCCCATGCCGGGCCACTGCGAGCCCTGGCCGGGGAACACGAACACGGTCCTGCCGTCGAGGTCGGCGACGCCCTCGACGACGCCCGGCCCGGCGTCGCCGACGGTCATGGCGGCGGCGAGCAGGTCGTCCCGGTGCGCGCCGACGACCACAGCGCGGTGCTCGAACGCGGTCCGGCCGAGCAACGTGGCGGCGACGTCGCCGTCCGTCCACCGCGGACAGTCACGGACGGCGGCGACGACGTTCGCCGCCTGCGCCCGCACGGCACGTGCGGTGCGGGCGGAGAACACCCACGGCACGGTGCCCCCGGCAGCCGGTTCAGGAGCACCGGCGTCGGGCGCCTGTTCGAGGATCACGTGCGCGTTGGTGCCGCTGATGCCGAACGACGACACCGCCGCCCGCCGCGGCCGGTCCACCGACGGCCACGCGGTCGCCTCCGTCGCGAGCGACACCGCGCCGGTGTCCCACTCGACGTGGCTGGACGGGGCGCCGACGTGGAGCGTGCCGGGCACGACACCGTGCCGGAGCGCCTGCACCGACTTGATCACGCCCGCGACACCGGCGGCGGCCTGGGTGTGCCCGAGGTTGGACTTCACCGAGCCGAGCAGCAGTGGGTGCTCGCGGTCCTGGCCGTAGGTGGCGAGCAGCGCGTGGACCTCGGTCGGGTCGCCGAGCGCGGTGCCGGTGCCGTGCCCCTCCAGGAGGTCGACGTCCGCTGTGGAAAGCCCGGCGGCGGCGAGCGCGGACCGGATGACGCGTTGCTGCGACGGGCCGTTCGGCGCGGTCAGTCCGTTGGAGGCACCGTCGGAGTTGACGGCGGAACCGCGCAGGACGGCGAGGACGTGGTGGCCGTGGCGTTCCGCGTCGGACAGGCGTTCCAGCACGACGACACCGACGCCCTCGGCCCACGCGGTGCCGTCCGCGCCGTCCGCGTACGCCTTGCAGCGGCCGTCGGGGGCGAGGCCGCCCTGCCGGGAGAACGACGCGAACGCTGTCGGGGTGGACAGCACGGTCACGCCGCCCGCCAGCGCGAGCGTGCACTCGCCGGACCGCAGTGCCTGTGCGGCCCAGTGCAGCGCGACCAGCGACGACGAGCACGCCGTGTCGACGGTGACCGCGGGACCTTCCAGCCCGAGGTGGTAGGCGACGCGGCCGGACACGACGCTCGGCGAGGTGCCGGTGGCGAGGTGCCCTTCGAACTCGGGGCCGAGCAGCGTGCCGTAGTCGCTGTACATGACGCCCGCGAACACCCCGGTGCTGCTGCCCTTCAGCGTCCTCGGGTCGATCCCGGCGCGTTCCAGCGCCTCCCAGGTGACCTCGAGCAGCTGGCGTTGCTGCGCGTCGGCGGCGATCGCCTCGCGCGGGGACATCTCGAAGAACGCGGCGTCGAAGTTCGGGGCCTCGTGCAGGAAGCCGCCGGTGCGGACGGCGGACGTGCCCGGCCGGTCCGGGTCGGGGTCGAACAGTGCACCGAGGTCCCACCCGCGGTCGGCGGGGAACGGGCCCGTGGCGTCGACGCCGTCGACGACCAGGCGCCACAGGTCCTCCGGGGACCGGACTCCGCCGGGGAACCGGCAGCCCATGCCGACGATCGCGATCGGGTCGTCGGCCACCGCGGCGGTCGTCGTGGGTGCGAAGTCGGTGGCGCCGGTCAGCTCGGTGACGATGTGGTCGGTGAGGACGTCGATCGTCGGGTAGTCGAACACCAGCGTCGCCGGGAGCCGCAGGCCGGTCGCGGCGGCCAGCTCGTTGCGCAGTTCGACGGCGGTCAGCGAGTCGAAACCGAGGTCGCGGAACCGCATGCCGGGACGGACCGCGGTGTCGTCGGCGTGCCCGAGGACCGCGACGACGCGGGCCCGCACGAGCTCGCGCACGGCGTCGGCGCGGTCGGCCACGGGCAGTGCGGCGAGCCCGGTGGCCTGCGGTGCGCGGGCGGCGGTGCGGCGGCGCACCCCGGCGAGGTCGCGCAGCAGCGGCGGGATCTCGGGCAGGGCGCGGAGCGCGGCGGGGTCGAGCGGGGCGGCGAGCACCGCCCCGTCGGTGTGCCGGACGGCGCGGTCGAACGCGGCGAGGCCCGCCTCGACGGTCAGGGGCCGGAAGCCGGTGCGGGCGACGCGGTCCCAGTCGGCGTCGGTGAGGCTGCCGGTGAGCCCGGTTTCCCAGGCGCCCCAGGCGATCGAGAGCGCGGGCTGCCCGGTGGCGCTGCGCTGTTCGGCGAACGCGTCGAGGAACGCGTTGGCGGCGGCGTAGTTGCCCTGACCAGCGCTGCCGAGCACCCCGGCGGCGGACGAGAACAGGACGAACGCGGCCAGGTCGTGCCCGCTGGTGGCCTCGGCGAGGTTGCGGACGGCGTCGACCTTGGGGGCGAACGTGGTGGCGAGCCGGTCGGGGGTGAGCGCGGCGAGCACGCCGTCGTCGAGCACCCCGGCGACGTGGACGACGGCGGTGAGCCGGTCGATGCCCGCGACGAGGTCGTGCACGGCGGTGCGGTCGGCCAGGTCGCACGCCATGACAGTCACCTGCGCGGCGACCAGCTCGTCGTCCAGGTCGGCGACACCGCGGCGGCTCACGAGCACCAGGTCGCGGTGCCCGTTCCGCACCAGGTGGCGGGCCAGCTCGATGCCGAGGTCGCCGGTGCCACCCGTGATGAGGACGGTGCCGTCCGGGTCCCAGGCCGGGTGGTCGCCGGTCGCGGCGGCACGGGTGAGGCGCGGGCGGAGCGGCACGCCGTCGCGGACGGCGAGCTGGGCTTCGGCGGCCAGGAACGGCAGTGCGGTGGCCACGTCGTCGTCGGACTGGACGTCGAGGAGGCAGAAGCGGTCCGGGTGCTCGGTCTGCGCGGAGCGGACCAGGCCCCACGCGGTGGCGGCGGCGACGTTGGTGACGCCCGCGACCGCGCCGCTCGTGACGAACACGAGGCGGCTGTCGGCGCCGTGGTCGTCGGTGAGCCAGTCCTGCAGGAGGCCGAGTGCCTCCGACGCCAGCGTGTGCGGGTCGTCCCCGGTCAGATGGGCGAGGGTGACGTCCGGGGTGGGGCCGGGGGTGCTGGCGGGCCGCCACTCGACCGTGAACAGGGTATCCGGTGTGGACGGTGTGGGGAGGTCGGTGAGGACGCGGTCGCGCAGCCGGTCGACGGTGATGACCGGCGCGCCGGTGGGGTCGACGGCCTCGATCGCGGTGCCGTCGGCACCGTGGCCGCGCAGGCGGACGCGCAGTGCGGTGACCCCGGAGGCGTGTAGTGTCACGCCTTCCCACGCGAACGGCAGCCGCTGCTCGTCGCTGCCCGGCCCGGCGACGATGGCCGCGTGCAGGGCCGCGTCGAGCAACGCCGGATGCAGGCCGAAGCCGTCGGCGTGGTCGGGCAGCTCCACCTCGGCGAACACGTCGTCGCCGCGGCGCCACGCGGCCCGCAGGCCCTGGAACACCGGTCCGTAGCCGAAACCGGCGTCGGCGAGCCGGTCGTAACAGCCGTCGACGGGCACCGGTTCGGCGCCGTCCGGGGGCCAGTCGACGGTGCCGGGGCTGGCGGCGCCCGCGGTGACGACGCCGGTGGCGTGCCGGGTCCACGGGCTGTCGACGGCGTGCGCGGGCCGGGAGTGCACGCCGACCGCGCGGCGGCCGTCGGTGTCCGGCGCCGCGATCGCCACCTGGATCGCGCGCTGCTCATGGTGGTCGAACACGAGCGGGGTCTCAAGGGTCAGCTCCTCGATGTGGTCGCACCCGGCGGATTCCGCCGCGGTGAGCACCAGCTCGAGGAAACCCGTGCCGGGGAACAGGATCGTGTCGTTGACGGCGTGCTCGGCGAGCCACGGGTGCGTCGGCACGGAGAGCCTGCCGGTGACGAGGACGCTGCCGCCGTCGGCGGACACGGCGGCCGCGCCGAGCAGCGGGTGCCCGACGGCGACGAGCCCGAGCCCGGTCGCGTCACCGGTGTCCGTGAGCGGCGCGGGCCAGTACCGCTCGTGCTGGAACGCGTAGGTGGGCAGTTCGACGACACGGGCGCCGGGGAAGAACGACGACCAGTCGACGGGCACGCCCGCGGTGTGGACGGTGGCGAGAGCACGCAGTACGGCCTCGTCCTCGGCGCCGGTCTTGCGCAGCACCGGCACCGTGAGCGCGTCGGCGGCGGTTTCCGCGATGGCGCCACAGAGTGAGCCGCTCGGGCCCACCTCGACGAACGTCGTCACGCCGTCCAGGGCGCGGATCGCGTCGGCGAACCGGACGGTGGCGCGGACCTGCGCGACCCAGTAGGCGGGGGTGCCGAAGTCGTCGGCGGGCGCACCGGTCACGGTCGAGAGGACCGGGATCCGGGGCGGGGCAACGGTGATGCCGTCGATCGCGCGGGCGAACTCACCGAGCATCGGGTCCATGAGCGGCGAGTGGAAGGCGTGACTGGTGCACAGTTCGGTGGTCTCGCTGAAGTGCGCCGCGACGGCGAGGACCGCGTCCCGCTCCCCCGCGACGACGACGGCGTTCGGCGCGTTGACCGCCGCGATCGACACCACGTCCGACAGCAGCGGCGTCACCTCGTCCTCGGTGGCGCGGACCGCCACCATCGCACCACCAGCCGGCAACGCACCCATCAGACGCGCACGAACCGACACCACCGCGCACGCATCTTCGAGAGACAACACCCCAGAAACATGCGCCGCAGCCAGCTCACCCACCGAATGACCCACCACATAATCCGGCCGCACACCCCACGACTCCAACAACCGGAACAACGCCACCTCAACAGCGAACAACGCAGGCTGCGCCCACCCCGTACCCCTCGAATCAACGCCATCCCAAACAGGAACACCCAACTCCGCGACCACCGCATCGAACACCGACGCGAACACCGGAAACCGCGCATACAACTCCCGACCCATCGTCACGGTCTGCCCACCCTGCCCAGAGAACACGAACGCGACCCGACCACCCCCGACCTGCCCCCGCGCCACCTCGACCGGGTCACCGACACCAGCCAGCAACACCGCGCGGTGCTCGAACAGGGTCCGCGTCGACACGAGCGACCAGCCAACGTCCACCGGACTTCCGTCTACTTCGGACAGCCGGGCGACCTGGTCGTCCAGTGCGGCTTCCGTGCGTGCCGACACGAGCCACGGCACCAGGCCCGTGGTCTCGGTGACCGGTTCGACGTCAGCGGGCGCCGGGGCCTCCAGGACCACGTGCGCGTTGGTGCCGCTGATGCCGAACGACGACACCGCCGCCCGTCGCGGCCGGTCCACCTCGGGCCACGCGGTCTCCTCGGCGACGAGGGACACCGCACCGGCGTCCCACTCGACCCGGCCCGACGGCGCGTCCGCGTACAGGGAACGCGGCACCGAGCCGTGCCGGAACGCCATGATCATCTTGATGACACCCGCGACCCCGGCCGCGGCCTGCGTGTGCCCGAGGTTCGACTTCACCGAGCCCAGCAGGAGCGGGTGTGCCCGGTCCTGGCCGTAGGCCGCGAGCAGCGCATCCACCTCGATGGAGTCGCCGAGCGTGGTGCCCGTGCCGTGCCCCTCCACGACGTCCACATCGGACGGTGACAACCCGGCGGACGCGAGCGCGGACCGGATGACCCGTTGCTGCGACGGCCCGTTCGGCGCGGTCAGCCCGTTGGACGCGCCGTCGGAGTTCACCGCCGACCCACGCAGCACTGCCAGCACCCGGTGCCCGTCGCGTTCCGCGTCGGAGAGCCGTTCCAGCACGAGCATCCCGACCCCCTCGGACCAGCCGACCCCGTCGGCGTCGTCCGAGTAGGACTTGCAACGCCCGTCGGAGGACAGGCCGCCCTGGCGGGCGAACTCGACGAACGAGCTGGGGTTCGCCATCACGGTGACGCCGCCGGCGAGCGCCATCGTGCACTCGCCGGACCGCAGCGACTGCGCGGCGAGGTGCAGCGACACCAGCGACGACGAGCACGCGGTGTCGACGCTCACCGACGGGCCTTCGAGGCCGAGGGTGTAGGAGACCCGGCCGGACACCACGCTGTGCGCGCTGCCGGTGCCCTTGTGGCCGTCGAACTGCGGGCCCAGCCCGAACTTGTAGTCGCTGTACATGACGCCCGCGAACACGCCGGTGCGGGTGCCGCGCAGCGTGCGGGGGTCGATGCCCGCCTGTTCCAGGGACTCCCAGGACACCTCGAGCAGCAGCCGCTGCTGCGCGTCGGTCGCGACCGCCTCCCGCGGTGACATGCCGAAGAACCCGGCGTCGAAGTCGCCCGCGTCGTACAGGAAACCACCCGCGCGGGCGTTCTCGTCGAGGCTGGACAGGTCCCAGCCGCGGTCGGCCGGGTACGTGCCGGTGGCGTCGGTGCCGTCGGCGACCAGCCGCCACAGGTCGGCTGGCCCGTGCACGCCTCCCGGGTAGCGGCACGCCATGCCGACTACCACGATCGGGTCGTCGGTCATGTGCACCTGCTCGGTCGCCGGGGCGAGCGCATCGCCCGCGCCGAGCAGTTCGGCGAGGAGGTGGTCGGCGGCGGCCTCGGTGGTCGGGAAGTCGAAGACGAGCGCGGTCGGCAGCCGCAGGCCGGTGGCGGCGGACAGCTCGTTGCGCAGCTCGACGGCCATCAGCGAGTCGAAGCCCAGCTCGCGGAACGTGCGGTCGGCGGACACGGCGTCCCCGTCGGCGTGCCCGAGGACCGCGGCGACGCGGTCGCGGACCAGGCGCCGCACGGTCTCGGCACGGTCCTCCCGCGGTGTGGCCAGGAGGCGCCGCACCAGCACGTCCGCGCGGGAGTCGCCGGCCACGGCACGGCGGCGCACCCCGGCGAGGTCGCGCAGCAGCGGCGGCACCGCGGGGTGAGCGCGCAGCGCGGCGAGGTCCACCGGGGACACCAGCAGCGCGGCGGGGCCGTCCGTGCCGGTGGCGGTGTCGAACAGGGCCGTGCCCTCGGCGGTGGACATGGTGCGGAACCCGATCCGGCCGACGCGGTCCCGGTCCACCTCGGACAGGGCGGCGGCGAGGCCGGCGTCCCAGGCGCCCCAGGCCAGCGAGCGGGCTGGCAGACCGGCAGCGCGGCGGTGGCGGGCGAAGGCGTCGAGGAACGCGTTGGCGGCCGCGTAGTTCGCCTGGCCGGGCGCGCCGTAGACGCCCGCGGCGGAGGAGAACAGCACGAAGTCGGCGAGCGGCAGGTCGCGGGTGGCCTCGTGGAGGTGCCACACCGCGTCGACCTTGGGGGCGAGAACGGCGTCGAGCCGGTCGCGGGTCAGGTCCGCGACCACACCGTCCGCGACCACACCGGCGGCGTGGACGACCGCGGTCAGCGGCCGGTCCAGCCCGGCGACCAGCGCGCGCACGGCGTCGGGGTCGGTGAGGTCGCAGGCCACGACCGTGCCGGGGAGGTCGGAAGGGTTGCCGCCGCTACGGTTCACGAGCACGAGGTGCCGAAACCCCTGTACGGCAAGGTGGCGGGCCAGTTCGCGGCCGATGCCGCCGGTGCCACCGGTGATCAGGACGGTGCCGTCGCGGTCCCACGGCTCGGCGTCGGTGCCGGGGGTGGCGCGGCGCAGCCGGGGCACGCACACGGCCCCGTCGACGACGGCGACCTCGGGTTCGTCGGCCCGCAGGTGCCGTACAGCGACGGGGATCTCGTCGTCGTCGGTCACCGCGACGAGACCGAAGCGGCCGGGGTGCTCGGCGGCGGCCGACCGCAGCAACCCGGTGACGGCGGCGGTGACCGGGTCGTCGGTGCGGGTGACGAACACGAGCCGGGTGTCGGCGGGCCCGTCGGTGAGCCAGTTCCGCAGCCGGTCGAGCACGTACCACGTCGACTCGTGCACGGCCGCCACGAGATCCGGGCCCGCGGGCGGGACCTCGACCAGTTCGACAGCCGGGTCCTGGTCCGTGCCGGGGCGGACCGGCACCCACTCGACGGCGAAGAACGCGTCCGCGGGTCCGGCTTCGGCCGGAGTGGCCGCACGCAGCGACACCGACGCGGCCGACAGCACCGGCGCGCCCTCGGCATCGGCCGCGACCAGCGCGACACCGCCGTCGTGCGGGGTGAGCCGCACTCGCAGCACCGCCGCGCCGACGGCGTGCAGTGACACGTCCTCCCACCCGAACAGCAGCCTGCGTTCCCCGGCGCGGGCGGGGTCGACGAACGGCAGCGCGTGCATCGCCGCGTCCAGCAGCGCCGGGTGCAGGCGGAACGCGTCGGCGTCGCGAACCTGGTCTGGCAGCGCGACCTCGGCGAACAACTCGCCGTCGCGCCGCCACGCGGCGCGCAGGCCCCGGAACACCGGGCCGTAGTCGAAGCCGGGTTCGGCGTTCCGGTCGTAGAAGTCGCTCACGTCGAGTGCGGTCGCGCCCGGTGGCGGCCACTCCCCCACGCCCGTCTCGGCGTACCGCTCGTCGGTGGCCAGCTGCCCCGTGGCGTGGCGGGTCCAGTCCTGGCCCGGACTGTCGGCGGGCCGCGAGTACACGGCGACCGGGCGGGTCCCGTCGTCCTGCGCGGCGCCGACCCACACGTGCAGCTGGACACCGTCGTCGCGCAGCACGAGCGGGGTCAGCAGCGTCAGGTCGGCGACGCGGGCGCAGCCGACCTCGTCCGCGGCGCGGATCGTCAGCTCCAGCACCGCCGTGCCCGCGACGACGACCTGCCCGTCCACCACGTGATCGGCGAGCCACGGGTGCGTGGCCGTCGACAGCAGACCGGTGAACAGGACACCGTTCGCGTCGGCCATCGTGGCGCGCGCCGCGAGCAGCGGGTGCCCGGCGATGTCCAACCCGAGACCGGTCGCGTCGGCACGGCGGACCGTGGCGGCGGGCCAGAACCGCTGGTGCTCGAACGGATACGTCGGCAGATCGACAGTCGTCGCGCCGGTGCCCGCGAAGAACCCCGCCCAGTCGACGCCCGCGCCGGTCGCGTGCAGCGCGGCGAGCGCGCGGACGGCGGTGGCCTCCTCCGGCTGGCCACGGCGCAGCACTGGAGTGGCGCTGACGTCCGGCAGGGTCTCGCGAACCGCCGCGCACAGGGCGCCGTCCGGACCGAGTTCGAGGACCCGCACGGCACCGAGCGCGCGGACGGCGTCCGCGAACCGCACCGGCTCGCGGACCTGCCGCACCCAGTACGCGGCGCTGTCGATCCGCTCGGTGGTGCCGACCGTGGACACCACGGGGATCCGCGGTGTGGTGAAGGTGAGTCCCGCGATGGCGCGGGCGAACTCGTCGAGCACCGGGTCCATCAGCGCCGAGTGGAACGCGTGGCTGGTCCGCACGGACGTGGTCTCGGCGAAGCGCGCGGCGACCGCCTCGACGGCTTCCCGTTCGCCGGACAGCACCACGGCGTCCGGCCCGTTGACGGCGGCGATCGACACGCCGACGGTGAGGTGCGGAGCGATCTCGTCCTCGCTGGCGCGGACAGCGACCATCGCGCCACCGGCGGGCAGCGCACCCATCAGCCGGGCCCGTGCGGTGACGAGCGTGCACGCGTCGGCCAGCGACAGCACCCCGGCGACGTGGGCGGCCGCGATCTCACCGACCGAGTGCCCGACGAGCACGTCCGGGCGCACGCCCCACGACTCGACAAGCCGGTACAGCGCGACCTCGACGGCGAACAGGGCGGGCTGCGCCCACGCGGTGTCGGCCGGGTCCACGTCGTCGCACCAGACCGGCGTGCCCAGCGCGGCCACGACCTCGTCGAACGCCACCGCGAACACCGGGAACCGCTCGTACAGCTCGCGCCCCATGTCGAGGCGCTGGCCGCCCTGACCGGAGAACACGAACGCGGTCTTGCCGTCGACGGCGGTGCCGCGGACGACCGCGGCGTCCGGTTCACCCGCGGCGACGGCGGCGAGCGCACGGGTCACGTCCGCCGGGTTGTCGGCGAGCACAACGGCCCGCTGCTCCAGCGCGGCCCGCGTGGCGGCGAGGGAGAAACCAAGGTCCGACAACGAGACGGAGTCGGTGGCGAGGCGCCGGGCCTGGTCGCGCAGCGCGGTCTCGGTGCGCGCGGACAACACCAGGGGCACGACGCCGGGCGTGATCTCGCCGGGCGGGGCGGGTTCTGGTTCCGGGGCCTGTTCGAGGACCACGTGCGCGTTGGTGCCGCTGATGCCGAACGACGACACCGCGGCACGCCGCGGCCTGCCGACCTCGGGCCACGGCGTGTCCTCGCGCAGCAGCTCCACCGCCCCCGCCGACCAGTCCACATGGGACGACGGGGTGTCCACGTGCAGGGTGCGTGGCGCGACGCCGTGCCGCAGCGCCATCACCATCTTGATGACGCCGGCGACCCCGGCGGCGCCGAGGGTGTGGCCGAGGTTCGACTTGACCGACCCCAGCAGCAGCGGGTGCGCGCGGTCCTGGCCGTAGGCGCGCAGCACCGCCTGCGCCTCGATCGGGTCGCCCAACCGCGTGCCGGTGCCGTGTGCCTCCAGGACGTCCACATCGGACGGGAACAGTTGCGCGTCGGCCAGCGCCGCCTGGATCACCTTCTGCTGCGCGGGACCGTTGGGTGCGGTCATGCCGTTGGACGCGCCGTCGGAGTTGACGGCCGAGCCACGCAGCACCGCGAGCACGCGGTGGCCGTCGCGGACCGCGTCGGACAGCTTCTCCAGCACGACGACGCCGACGCCCTCCGCCCAGCCGACCCCGTCGGCGTCGGCCGAGAACGCCTTGCAGCGGCCATCGGCGGCGAGCCCGCCGTGCCGCGCGAACTCGGCGAACTGCGCGGACGTCGACAGGACGGTGACTCCGCCCGCCAGGGCGAGCGAGCACTCGCCGTCGCGCAGCGCGCGGGCCGCGAGGTGCAGTGCCACGAGCGACGACGAGCACGCGGTGTCCACCGAGACCGCGGGACCTTCGAGCCCGAGCGCGTAGGCGACGCGGCCGGACGCGATGCCGGGCCTGCTGCCGATGCCCTGGTAGCCGCGGAACTCGTCGGGGTCGAGCAGGTCGCCGTAGTCGCTGTAGACCACGCCGGTGAACACGGCGGTCCTGCTGCCGCGCAACGAGTTCGGCGGGATGCCCGCGCGTTCGAGGGCCTCCCACGACACTTCGAGGAGCAGCCGGTGCTGCGCGTCGGTGGACATCGCCTCGCGCGGGGACATGTCGAAGAAGCCGGGGTCGAAGTCGGCGGCGCCGTCGAGGAAGCCGCCGACGCCGGGTTCCTCGTACGTCCAGCCGCGGTCGGCGGGAAACGGCGACACGGCGTCGCGGCCGTCGGCGACCAGCCGCCACAGGTCCTCCGGGGAGGTCACCCCGCCGGGGTACCGGCACGCCATGCCCACGATCGCGATCGGCTCGTGCTGCCGGGACTCCAGTTCCGCCACCCGCTGCCGCGCCCGCCGCAGGTCGACGGTGACCCGACGGAGGTAGTCGACGACCTGGTCCGAATCCTCACCCATGGCTGCTGCGACCCATCCTTCGGTCCTGAGCGGAAAAGTTGTCGTCGATGAGCCGGAACAGGTCGCCGACGGAGACCGAGTTGATGTCGTCCTCCGACGGACCGCTCCGCTCGTCCTCGGCGCCGCGCAGCCGCGCGGTCAGGTCCGCCAGCCGCGTCAGCGCGTCGCGGCGCTCGTCGGCGGACACGGGGCCGGACAGCGCGGCCTCGAGCCGGTCCAGCACGTCCGGCAGCGCCGCGGGTCCGGTGTCCCCGGCGGACACGAGCGTGCCGAGGAGGTGGTCGACGAGCGCCGACGCCGTCGGGTAGTCGAACACCAGCGTCGCGGACAGCTTCGTGCCGAGCGCGGCACCGAGCTTGTTGCGCAGCTCCACCGCGGTCAGCGAGTCGAAGCCCAGCTCCTTGAACGGCCTGCTCGCGTCGATCGCGTCCGGGTCGCCGAAGCCCAGCACGACGGCGACCTGGCGGCGCACCACGTCCAGCAGCACGTCGCGGCGCTCGGCGGGCGGCAGCTCGGGCAGCCGCTCGGTGAGGGAGCGCGCGGAGGCGGTGGCCTGGCTCGCGACCCGCCTCCCGCCCGTGGGCACGAGGCCCCGCAGGATCGAGGGCAGGTCCTCGCGGGCGCGCAGCGCGGGCTGGTCCACGAGCATGATCACCGACTGTGCGGCGTCGCTCGCCACGGCGGCGTCGAACAGCGCGAGGCCGCGGTCGAGCGGGATGGGCCGCTGCCCCTGCCGCCGGATGCGGGCGTGGTCCACGTCGGACATGCCGCCGGTCATGCCGGTCGCGTGGTCCCACAGCCCCCACGACAGCGCGACCGCGGGCAACCCGTCGGCCCTGCGGCGGCGGCAGAGCGCGTCGAGGAACGCGTTGGCGGCCGCGTAGTTCGCCTGCCCGGTCGTGCCGAGCACCCCCGCGACCGACGAGTAGACGACGAACCCGGCGAGGTCGCGGTCCTTCGTCGCCTCGTGGAGGTGCCAGGCCGCGTCAACCTTGGGGCGCAGGACGCCGGTCAGCTGCGCGGCGGTGAGGTTCTCGACGGTGCCGTCGTCGAGGACGCCCGCGGCGTGCACGACCGCGGTCAGGTCGAGGCCCGCGACGAGGTCCCGCACCGCGGTCGCGTCGGTCATATCGCAGGCGACGACGTCCGCGCGGCAGTCCTGTGCGACGAGGTCGGCGACCAGTTCAGTCATGCCGTCGGCGGCCGGGCCGCGCCTGCTCGCGAGCACGAGGTGTCGGAAACCCTGGCGCGCGAGGTGCCGCGCCAGTTCGCGGCCGAGGCCGCTGGTGCCGCCGGTGAGCAGCACCGGCCGGTCGCGGTCCCACGGCTTCGGGACGGTGAGCACGATCTTGCCGGTGTGCTTCGCCTGGCTCATGTGCCGGAACGCCGCGGTGGCCTGGCGGATCGGCCAGGACCGGGTCGGCAGCGGTCGCAGGACGTCGCGGGCGAACAGGTCGGTCAGCTCGGTGAGCATCTCCCGCACCCGGTCCGGCGCCACCTGGGTCAGGTCGAACGCGCGGTAGGTGTCGCCCAGGTCGTCGCGGACGTCGTTCTTGCCGAGTTCGGCGAACCGGCCGCCGGGCGCGAGGAGTCGCAGTGACGCGTCGACGAAGTCGCCGGTCAGTGAGTTCAGCACGACGTCGACGCCGTGGCCGCCGGTGACCTCGCGGAAGGCCTGCTCGAAGTCGAGGGTGCGGGAGGACGCGATGTGGTCGTCGGCGACCCCCAGCGCACGGAGCGTCTCCCATTTGGACTCGCTCGCGGTGGCGAACACCTCCGCGCCGAGCCACCGGGCGAGTCGCACGGCCACCATGCCGACCCCGCCGGCGGCGGAGTGGATCAGCACCCGCTCGCCCTCGCCGAGCTTGGCGACGTCGACGAGTCCGTACATCGCGGACAGGAACGCCGACGGCACCCCCGCGGCGATCTCGTCGGACCAGCCGTCCGGGACGGCGATGAGGTGGCGTTCGTCGGTCACGGCGACGGGCGCGAACCCGCCGGTGACCAGTCCCATCACCCGGTCCCCCACCGCGACCGACGACACGTCGGGTCCGACGGCGGTGACGACACCGGCGACCTCGACTCCCAGCCCGCCGCCCGCGCCGTGGTAGCGGGCGGACGCGTCGCGGACCTTGTCGTAGCCGAGCGTGCCGAGCACGTCGAGGAAGTTCAGGCCTGCGGTGGACACGGCCACCCGAACCTGCCTGTCCTCAGGGTCGGCGTGGTCGGCCGGGACGATGCCGAGCCCGTCGACCGTGCCGGGAGTGACGACGCCGAGGCGCCAGTCGTGCCCGGCCACCGGCACCGTCAGCGTGGCCGGGTCGGCAGCGACCCGGGCGGCGAACACCACGCCGTCGCGGACGGACAGCTGCGGTTCGTGCCCGGTGAGCAGGTGCGGCACCGCGGCCGGGAGGTCGTCGTCGTGCGCGTCGAGGAGCCCGAACATGCCGGGGTTCTCGGAGATGGCGCTGCGGACCATGCCCCACGCGGCGAACGCGGGCAGGTCACCCGCGCCCACCGCGTCGCGGGTCACGAACACCAGCCGCGAGCCCGCGAACCGGTCGTCGGCGAGCCAGTCGCGCAGCAGGCCGAGTACGCGGGCGGTGAGGTCGTGGGTGGACGCGACGACGTCCTCGCCACCGGTGACCGGGACCAGGACGACGTCCGGGACGGTGTCCAGGTCGCCGAGATCGGTGCCGGACAGGACCGTGACCTCGCCTTCCGGCGCGGGTTCCGGCGCGGGGACGGGCACCCATTCGAGGGTGTGGAGGCCGCCGGGGTCGACCACCGGCCGGGACAGCTGTGTGCCGGGAGCGGCGCGGTGCAGCACGGACGCGGCGGTCAGCACGGGGTCGCCCGCCGGGTCGGCGGCGACCAGCGACACCGCGCCTTCGTCCACTGTGGACAACCGGGCGCGGAGTGTGCGGGCGCCGGACGCGTGCAGGCCCACCTCGTTCCAGGAGAACGGGAGCGCGCCGGGCGGCAGGTCGAGCCCGGACACCAGGAGCGCGTGCAGGACGGCGTCGAGCAGGGCCGGGTGGACGCCGTGGTCGTCCTCGGGCACGGCGTCGGCAAGCACCGCCTCGGCGAACAGCTCACCGTCGCGGCGCCACACGCGCTGGAGCCCCTGGAAGGACGGGCCGTAGCCGTAGCCGGACTCGGCGAAGGCGTCGTAGCAGCCGGTCAGGTCCACCTCGGTGGCTCCCGCGGGCGGCCACGTCTTCGCGAACCCGGTGTCCGCGCTGGGTGTGCCGGGTGCGAGCGTGCCGGTGGCGTGCGCGGTCCAGCCCGGTTCCGCGTCGGGGCGCGAATGGATGGTGACGGCGCGCCTGCCGTCGTCGTCGGGAGCTTCGACCCGGACCTGGAGCCGAACACCGCCGTGCCCGGGCAGGAACAGCGGCGTCGAGAACGTCAGGTCGGTGAGGGTCCCGCAGCCGACCTCGTCCCCGGCGCGCAGCGCCAGCTCGACGAACCCGGTGCCGGGGAACAGGCTCCGGTCGCGGAGGCGGTGGTCGGCGAGCCACTCCGGGCTGTCGGCGGACAGGCGTCCGGTGAACACCACACCCCCGTCACCGGCCAGCTCGACCGCGCCGGTGAGCAGTGGGTGGCCGAGCGTGCCCACCTCGGCCGGGCGGCGCCGCGTCGAGGGCCAGAACCTGGTGCGCTGGAACGGGTACGTCGGGAGGTCCACTGTGGACGCCGCGGGGAACCGCGGGGTCCAGTCGACCGGCACGCCGTGTGCCCAGAGGTGTGCCGCGGACGTGACGAAGCGTCGCGTGTCGCCGTCGTCGCGGCGCAGCGTGCCGGTGACGACCCCGGTGACCCCGGCTTCGTCGAGGATGTCGCCGACGTAGCCGGTGAGTACCGCGTGCGGGCTGACCTCCACGAAACACCGGTGCCCGGCCGCGGCGAGCGCGGTCACGGCCGCCCGGAAGTCGACCTTGTGCCGCATGTTGCGGTACCAGTACCCGGCGTCGAGCGACGCGGTGTCCACCTCGGCGCCGGTGACGGTCGAGTAGAACGGCACGGTCCCGGTCCTCGGCCGCACCGGGGCGAGGGCGGCGGCGAGCGGGGCCTCGAGGACCTCGACCGAGGCGCAGTGGGTGGCGCGGTCGGCGGCGATCATCCTGGCGCGGGCGCCGTCGGCGGCGCACTCGTCGACCAGGCGCCGCACCGCGTCGAGCGGCCCGGCGACGGTCACGGCGGACGGCCCGTTCACCGCCGCGACCGACACGTCCGCGCCGAGGCGGGCCTCCACGTCGGCGAGCGGCAGCCGGATCGACGCCATCCGCACGTCCGTCGGCAGGTCCTCGGTGATCATGCGGCTGCGGGTGGCGACGATCCTGGCGGCGTCGGCGAGCGAGAGCCCACCGGCGACGACGGCGGCGGCGATCTCGCCCTGCGAGTGGCCGACGACCGCGGCCGGTTCGACGCCGTGGGACCGCCACAGCGCCGCGAGCGACACCATGACCGTCCACAACAACGGCTGCACGACGTCCACGCGGGACAGCGACTCCGGGTCGTCGGACGCGAGCACCCGCAGCACCGACCAGTCCAGGTGCGGCGCGAGGGCGGCCGCGCACTCGGCGACGGAGTCCGCGAACACGGTCGAGGACGCCATCAGGTCCTTGGCCATGCCGACCCACTCGGCGCCCTGCCCGGGGAACACGAACACGACCCCGCCGGTGCGGCCGGCCGTGCCGGTGACGACACCGGGCGCGTCCTCGCCCGCCGCGACCGCGTCGAGCCGGCCGGTCAGCTCGGCGAGGTCAGCGCCGACTACGACCGCGCGGTGCTCGAACGCCGTGCGGGTGGTGACGAGCGAACGGCCCACGTCGGCGGGGTGCAGGCCGGTCACGTGCGCACGCAGCCGCGCGGCCTGCTCCCGCAGCGCGACCGGGGTCCGGGCGGAGAGCACCCACGGGATCGCGACTGTGTTGGATCGGCTCGCGGCGTCCTTGGTGGTGGGCACCGGGTCGGCGGGCGGCGGCGCCTCGACGATCATGTGCGCGTTGGTGCCGCTCATCCCGAACGCGGACACCCCGACCCGGTACGGGCGGTCCGCGTCCGGCAGCGGCCGCGGTTCGGTGAGCAGCCGGACCTTGCCCGTCGTCCAGTCCACATGGGACGTCGGGGTGTCGACGTGCAGGGTGCGGGGCAGCTCCCGGTGCCGCAACGCCTGGACCACCTTCACGACGGCGGTGACCCCCGCGGCCGCCTGCGTGTGCCCGATGTTCGACTTCGCGGACCCCAGCAGCAGCGGGGTCTCGCGGTCCTGACCGTAGGTGGCGAGCAGCGCGCGGGCCTCGATCGGGTCGCCCAGCGCGGTGCCGGTGCCGTGCGCCTCGACCGCGTCCACGTCCGCGGTGGTGAGCCCGGCGTCGTCGAGCGCGGCCATGATCACCTGCTGCTGCGCCTGCCTGCTCGGCGCGGTGAGACCGTTGGAGGCGCCGTCGGAGTTGATGGCGCTGCCGCGGATCACGGCGAGCACCGGGTACCCGGCGGCACGTGCGGCGGACAGCTTCGCCAGCACGACGATCCCGGCGCCCTCCGCGACCGCGAGCCCGTCCGCGGCCTCCGCGAACGCCTTCGAGCGGCAGTCCGGCGCGAGACCCCGCTGCCTGGAGAACTCGACCAGCAGCGTCGGGGTGGCCATCAGGTTGACCCCACCGGCGATGGCGAGTGAGCACTCGCCGCCGCGCAGCGCGCGGACCGCGTTGTGCATCGCGACGAGCGACGACGAGCACGCGGTGTCCACGGTGGTGGCGGGGCCGGTCAGCCCGAGCACGTAGGACACCCGGCCCGCGAGGACACTCGCCGCGCCACCGGTCAGCGTGTGGCCCTCCGCCCCCTCGACGCCCTCGACGAGCGCGCCGTAGTCCAGGCCGTTGGTGCCGAGGTAGACGCCGGTGTCGCTGCCGCGCAACGTGGTCGGGTCGATCCTGGCGCGCTCCAGCGCGGTCCACGTCTCCTCCAGCACGAGCCGCTGCTGGGGGTCCATGGCGAGGGCCTCCCGCGGGGAGATGCCGAAGAACCCGGCGTCGAAGTCGGCGATGCCGTCGATGAACCCGCCCTCGCGCACGTAGGCGGTGCCGGGGTGGCCGGGGTCGGGGTCGTAGAGGCCGTCGAGGTCCCAGCCGCGGTCGGCGGGCAGCGGGCCGATCGCGTCGGTGCCGGTGGCGAGCAGCCGCCAGAACTCGTTCGGGGAGGTGACACCACCGGGCAGCCGGCAGCTCATGGCGACCACCGCGACCGGCTCGCGGGCGCCCGCCTCGGCGCGGGCGAGCTCGTCGCGGGTGGCGTTGAGCTCTGCGGTCACCCGCCGCAGGTACTCCCGCAGCTTCTGCTCGGTGCTGCTCAACTGGCCCTCCTGCTCGTGATGTTGTCGATGAACTGGAACAGCTCGTCGTCGGAGGCGTCCTCGATGCGCTCCGGCGGCGCCTGCTCGGCCGGCCGCACACCGAACCCGAGCCCGGTCAGCAGGTGGTCGGCGAGGGCGGCCGGGGCGGGGTGGTCGTAGACGAGGGTGGACGGCAGCTCGATGCCCAGCTCGGCGCCGAGCCGGTTGCGCAGCTGCACGCCGGTGACCGAGTCGAAGCCCAGCTCGCGGAACGCGCGGTCGGCGTCGGGCCACTCGCCGGGGCCGTAGCCGAGCACGGCGGCGATGTGCCGCAGCACCACGTCGAGCACCAGGTCGTGGCGTTGCCCGGGTGGGCGTTCGGCGAGCCGCTCGGCGAATCCCGGACCGGCCTCCTCCGCTTCCTGGTGTGGCGGTTCCGGCCGGGTGCGGCGCCGCCACTCGGCGAGCGCGGGCAGCAGGTCGGCGAGCGTCGCGTCGGCGGGCAGGTCCAGCGCGGAGCCGAGACCGGTGAGGTCGCCGCGTTCGACGGCGTCCCAGAAATCGGTGTCCGCGGTAGCCGCGGGCCGGTTGCCGCCCAGCCAGTACCTGCGGTGCTGGAAGGAGTACGCGGGCAGGTCGACGGTGTGCGCCGCCGGGAACGCGGGCCGCCAGTCGACGGCGACGCCCCGCACGTGCGCCTCGGCGAGCGAGGTGCGGAACCGGGCCACGCCCGGCGCGCCGCGCCGCAGCGTGCCGACGGTGACCACGTCCACGCCGAGTGCGGCACCGGTGTCGGCGATCCCCGCGGTCAGCACGGGATGGGGGCTCACCTCGACGAACACGCGGTGGCCGAGGGCGATCAGCTGCTCGACCGCCGCGCGCAGCTCCACGGGGGCGCGGAGGTTGCGGTACCAGTACGCAGCGTCCAGTGCGGTGGTCGCCAGGGGCGCGCCGGTGACGGTGGACAGGTAGGGGACGTGGCCTTCGCCCGGCCTGATCGGGGCGAGCGTGGTGACGACCTCGTCGGCGACCGGGTCGACCCCGGCCGAGTGGGACGGGTAGTCGATGGCGACGCGGCGGACGGTGATCCCCTCGGCGTGGCAGCGCGCGACCAGCACCGCGAGCGCTGCCGCACTGCCCGCGACGACGGTGGCGCGCGGGCCGATCTCGGCGGCGACGGACAGCCCGGCGTGCCAGTCCGCGAGGCGCCACGCGATCTCGTCCCTCGACAGCGGCACCGACATCATGCCGCCGGACCCGGACAGCTCCCGCGCGATGATCTTCCCGCGCAGCGCGACCACGAGCGCGGCGTCCCGGATGGACAGTCCACCGGCGACGGTCGCGGCGGCGATCTCGCCCTGCGAGTGGCCGACGACGGCGGCGGGCCGCACGCCGTGCGCCTCCCACAGCGCGGCGAGCGACACCATCACGGCCCACAGCACCGGTTGCACGACATCGGCGCGCGCGAGCAGGTCGTCGTCGGCGAGTGCGGCGGCCGGGTCCCAGTCGACGAACTCGGCGAGCGCGTCCGCGCATCCGGCGAAGCGGGCGGCGAACGCGGGCTCGGCATCGAGGAGGTCGCGGGCCATCTCGGTCCACTGCGAGCCCTGGCCGGGGAACACGAACACCGGGCCCGCGTCGTCCACGGTGGTGCTCGTGCCGGTGATGACGCCGGGTCCGGTCGTGCCGTCGGCGACGGCTGTGAGCGCGAGGCCGGCGTCGGTGTGGTCGCGGGCCAGCAGGACGGCGCGGTGGTCGAACGCGGTGCGGGTCGTGGCGAGCGAGTACCCGATGTCGGCGGGCGACAGTTCCGGGTGGGCACGCAGGTGCGCGCGCACCGCGGCCGCCTGGGCCCGCAGACCAGTTTCGGTGGCGGCCGAGAGCGGCAGCGGGACCGCGTCGGCGGCAGGGGTGACCCCGGCGACGGCGGGCCAGTCGACGGTGGCGCCGTCCAGCCACAGGTCGGCGACCAGGTCCTCCATGGTCTGCCTGCCGGCCTTCTCGCGGTGGCAGGTGGCGAGCACGTCGTCGTCGGTCATGCCGGCCAATTGGGCACGCAGGACCGGGTGCGGGCCGATCTCGACGATCCGGCAGCCGGTCGGGAGGGCGCGGACGGCGTCCGCGACGAGCATGGGTGCGCACATGTTCCGCGCCCAGTACTTCGCGTCGAGGCCCGTGCCCGCGACGAACGCGCCGGTGACCGTCGAGACGAACGGCACCGCGGCGGGCGTCGGACGCAGGTCGCCGAGCCGCTCGACCAGCTCCGGGACGAGCGCGGCGAGGCCGCCGCTGTGTGCCGGGTAGCCGATGTCGACCCGGTGCACGCGCACGCCCGCGTCAGTGAGATCACCGGCCACGTCGGCGATCGCGTCGTTGGGCCCGGACAGGCAGGTCCAGCCGTCGGCGAGGATCGCGGCGGTGGTGAGCCTGCCACGCACCAGCGGGGCCGCGTCCACTTCGGACATCGCGCAGACGAGCACGGTGCCGGTGCCGTCGGCGCGCTCGGCGACGAGTCGCGACCAGACCGTGATCAGTCGCGCACCCTGGTCGAGGGTGAGCGCCCCGGCGGCGACGGCGGCGGCGACCTCACCGACGCTCTGCCCGAACACCACGTCCGGCACGACACCCCACGCGGAGAGCGTGCGGGTCAGCGCCACCTGCACGGCGAACAGTGCGGGCTGCACCACGTCGGTGCGGTCGAACCTCGGTTGCTCGGCGAGCAGCTCGGTGACGACGGACCACCCGGTCAGCGGCGCCAGCGCGGCGTCCACCTCGGTCAGCGCGGCCCGGAACGCGGGCTCGGCCAGCAGGTCGCGCCCCATGCCCGCCCATTGGGCGCCGTGCCCGGAGAAGCAGAACGCGACCGGCCGCCGCGCACCGGAGCCGGTGCGGATCGTCGTGGCGCCACCGTCGTGCCAGGCGACCGCGCGGTGCGGACCGGTACGGGTGGGCAGGGTCGGCACCGACCAGTCGAGGTCCGCGACGCGGGCGGCCAGTGCCTCGGCCGAGTCCTCGGCGAGCGCCACGGGGACGCGCCGCCGGTACGGCGGTTGCGCGAGCGCGACATGGACGTTGGTGCCGCCGAACCCGAAACCGCTGACGCCCGCGTACCGGAAGCCCGCGGGCCACGCCTGCCTGCCTGCCACCACGGACAGTCTCAGTGCGGCGAAGTCGATCCCCGGGTTCGGCACGTCGAAGTGCAGGCTCGCGGGCAGCTCACCGTGGTACAGCGCGAGCGCGGTCTTGAGGACGCCGAGCACGCCGGCCGCGGGTTCGAGGTGCCCGAAGTTGGTCTTGGCGGAACCGACCCGCAGCGGCTCGGTGCGGTCCGGGCCGAACACCTCGCCGAGCGCGGAGGCCTCGATCACGTCGCCCAGCGGCGTTCCGGTGCCGTGTGCCTCCACATAGGACACCCGGTGGGCAGGTACCCCGGCTTCGTGCCACGCCGAGCGCAGCACGTCGACCTGGGCCCGCGGGTTGGGGGCGGTGAGGCCGTTGGAGGCGCCGTCGTTGTTGACCGCGCTGCCCAGGAGCACCGCGTAGATCCGGTCGCCGTCGCGCAGCGCGTCGGAGAGCCTGCGCAGCACCACGACCGCGCAGCCCTCGCCGCGCACGTAGCCCGCGGCACCCGCGTCGAACGCGCGGCACTGCCCGGCCGGGTTCAGCCCGCCGAACTTGGTCATCGCGACCGTGGTGTGCGGGTGCAGCATCAGGTTCACCCCGCCGGCGAGCACGAGGTCGGACTCGCCGCGCCGCAGGCTGTGCGCGGCGAGGTGCACCGCGCCGAGGGAGGAACTGCACGCGGAACCGACGGACAGCACCGGCCCCTGCAGCCCGAGCGCGTAGGCGATCCGCGACGGCACGATCGAGGTGTCCCAGCCCACCGCCGACTGCGGTCCGACCGTGGCCGGGTCCGCGCCGGTGGCGAGGTGGTACTCCTGCCACATCGTCCCGAAGAACACACCGGTGCGGGTGCCTGCCAACTCGCCGGGCACGACGCGTGCGTCCTCGAGCGCGGACCAGGCCACCTCCAGCGCGATCCGCTGCTGCGGGTCCATCCGCTCCGCCTCGGCGGGCGAGATCCGGAAGAAGTCGGCGTCGAACCCGGCGACGTCGTCGAGGAAACCACCACGCCGGGTGGTCGTCTTCCCCGGCGCGGCGGGGTCGGCGTCGAACCACTCGTCGGCGTCCCAGCGCCCGGCGGGCACCGGCCCCACGGCGTCCACTTCCGACAGAAGCGCGGACCACAGCCCGTCCGGCGAGCTGATCCCACCGGGTAACCGGCACCCGAGCCCGACGATCGCGACCGGCTCCACCCCGGACCGCCGCGCCGCCCCGGTCGGTGGCGGCGTGGTCTCGTCACCGTCGAGGAACGCGCCCAACGCCGCTACCGTCGGGCACTGCCAGACCGCCCACACGGGCACGTCGAGCCGGGTGGCGAGCCCCGCCACACCGGCCGAGTCGACACCCAGCTCGCGGAACGGCACGTCCACGGCCACGGAGTCGCGGGACACACCCAGCAACTCCGCCACCGCGTCCCGTACCCGGTCGGCACCCACGCGAGGACCAGTACGCACTCGACCACCTCGTTCCCGTCGCCGCTCGGGGCCGAACGTACGCACGGTGGACTGCACATTCCCTTAGTGCGAGCCGAGGAACGCGGTGAAGGAACGCGGCGGGGAGTCGGACGCAAGCCCACAGACGCACCGTCCGCCTGCCATCCCAGCGACCTGCCCCTCCCGTGAGGAGCCGCCGGAGGCAAACCCGGGCGGCGAAGGACTAAGGGAATGTGCAGCGCCGATCGGCCAGTGTCCGAACCATGACGGAACCCGGGCGGCCCATCATGTTCGCCTCCTACCCGGACAGTGGTCTGTTCAACCCGTTGCTGGTCCTCGCGGGCGAGCTCGCCCGGCGGGGCGTGGACGGGGTCGTGTTCGCCACCGACGAGCACCGGCGCGACGACGTCGAGGCCACGAGCTCGGTGAGCAAGGTGGGGTTCGTGTCACTGGGCGAGGCCACGCCCGGCCTGTCCCCGTCGAGCTGGGACGACGCCACCTACCGCGCCGTGATGAACGAGAAGTCGCGCATCAGGTCGTTCCGCGCGTGGCTGCGCCTCGGCGACGACCCGACGACGATGGCGCCCAAGTACGAGCGCATCGCGGCCGCGGTGGACGAGGTCAAACCCGCGCTGATGGTCGTCGACGGGCTGTGCGACCCCGCGCTCGACGTGGCGATCGCCAAGGGCATCCCCTACGTCATGGGCATCGCGTTCCTGCCGAGCAACATGCTCTCCACCGCGATCCCGTTCGCCCGCTCATACACCCCGCGCGGCTTCCCGACCCCGCGCTCAGGCCTGCCCGGGACGATGACCGTGCGCCAGCGGATCACGAACCGGCTCTTCCGGTTGCGCACGGTCACGACCTTCCTCCGGCCGGACATGACGCGCAGGATGCGCAGGCAGAAGGAACTCCTCAGGGCACTGGGCATCACCGAGTCGGTCCGCGGGTCGGTCGCCAAGGTCGACCGGGCCGCGCTGACGCTCTGCTACTCGATCACCGACCTGGATTACCCGTTCGAGACACCGGAGCGGTTCCACACCGTCGGCCCGCTGATCCCGCCCCTCCCCCAGGCCGACCCGGACCCCGGTCTGCAGGCGTGGCTCGACGCCCACGACTCCATCGTGTACCAGGCGTTCGGCACGCTGATCCGGATGACCGCGGCCGAGGTCGCGGCCCTCGTGGACGTCGCGCGCCGGCTCGAGGGCACCCACCACGTGCTGTGGAAACTGCCGCGCGAGCAGCAGCACCTGCTGCCCCCGGACCTGCCCGCGAACCTGCGGATCGAGAGCTGGCTGCCCTCCCAGCTGGACGTGCTCGCCCACCCGAACGTGCGGCTGTTCTTCAACCACGCGGGCAGCAACTCCTTCCACGAGGGCCTCTACTTCGGCAAACCGCAGGTGCTGTGGCCGCTGTTCGTCGACTGCCACGACATCGCGGTCCGTGCGGTGGACGCCGGGGTCGGCCTGCAGCTGGACCGGTCCGACACCGTCGACGCGGACGACGTGACGGCCAAACTCCGCGCGGTGGCGGGTGATCCCGCGTTCGGTGCACGCGCGGAGCACCTCTCGCGGGCGCTGCGCGACGCCGGGGGTGTCGCGGCCGCCGCCGACCTGCTCCTCGCACTCCCGGCGCTCACCACGAATCGAGGGAACCCATGAGCTTCAAGTACCTGGTCGCGAAGCCGAGCCTCACGGGCCGCGAACTCGACTACGTCACCGACGGCATCCAGGACGGCTGGATCTCGTCGCAGGGACCGCACGTGAAGATGTTCGAGAAGGCGTTCGCCGACTACAACGGCAAACGGCACGGCGTCGCGTGCTCGTCCGGCACCTCGGCGCTGATGCTGGCGTTGCGGGCGCTGCGGATCGGGCCGGGCGACGAGGTACTGGTGCCGGAGTTCACGATGGTCGCCTCCGCGTGGGCGGTGACCTATGTCGGCGCGACACCGGTGTTCGTGGACTGCCGCGACGACCTCAACATCGACACCGGCGAACTGGAACGCAAGATCACCCCGCACACCAAGGCGATCATGCCGGTGCACGTCTACGGGCGCCGGTGCGACATGGACCGGATCATGCGCCTGGCCTACGAGTACAACCTGCGTGTCGTGGAGGACTCGGCGGAGGCGCACGGGGTGCCGCCGGTCGGCGACATCGCCTGCTTCTCCCTGTACGCCAACAAAATCATCACCGCGGGCGAGGGCGGCGTCTGCGTCACCGACGACCCCCGCCTCGCCGACCAGCTGCGGCACCTGCGCAGCATGGGCTTCTCCGAGAAGCACGACTTCCTGCACCGCAAGCTCGCCTACAACTGCCGGATGACCGACATGCAGGCGGCCGTCGCGCTCGCGCAGACCGAGTCGCTGGACGCGTTCCTCGCCGAGCGCAGGGAGATCGAGCGCCGCTACGACGAAGGCCTCGTCGGTGTGCCCGGGTTGACGCTGATGCCGGGCCGCGACGTGCTGTGGGTGTACGACCTGCTCGCCGACCGGCGCGACGACCTGCGCGACTTCCTGGCCGCGGAGGGCATCGAGACCCGGCCGTTCTTCCGGCCGATGAGCCAGCAGCCCGAGTACTTCGACCCGGCCTGGCCGTCGCTGAACGCCACCCGGTTCAGCGACCACGGCCTGTACCTGCCGACCTACGTCGGGCTGACCGCGTCCGACCAGGACTACGTGATCGGGAAGGTCCGGCAGTTCTGCGGAGCCGCCTGACCGCGAAGGGAACGCCGACATGACGACCACCGAGGAGTCCGGCGCGGAGACGGTGGACTTCCCGCTGCGCAAGGAAGGCGCCGCGTTCCCGCCGTGCGAGTACGCGGGGCTCCGTGCACGCGAAGGACTCGTGCGCACGCTCCTGCCGAGCGGGCAGCCGGTGTGGCTGGTGTCCCGGCACGAGGACGTGCGCGCGCTGCTCACCGACCCGAGGATCAGCGCCAACCCGGCGAACCCCGGCTTCCCGAAGGTGGCCCGCACCGGCGGGGTGCCGACGCAGGAGGAGATCCCCGGCTGGTTCGTCGGCCTCGACCCGCCCGACCACGACCGGTTCCGCAAGGTGCTGATCCCCGAGTTCTCCGTGCGGCGCGTCCGCACGTGGGTGCCGACGATCCAGCGGGTCGTGGACGAGAGCATCGACGAGCTGCTCGCACTGGACGGCCACGCCGACCTGGTGGCCGACCTCGCGCTGCCGGTGCCGTCGCGGGTGATCTCCGCGATCCTCGGGGTGCCACCGGCGGACCGGGAGTTCTTCGAGGCCAAGACCCAGGTGCTGGTGAGCATCGCGACCACCACCGAGTCCGAGCGCGCGGACGCCGCCCGCCAGCTGCAGCGCTACACGGCGCGGCTGATCGGGGTGAAGCGCAAGTGGCCGGGTGACGACCTGATCAGCCGGATCCTCGCCACCGGGGTGCTGACCCCCGAGGAGCTGGCGGGGGTCGTGCTGCTGCTGCTGATCGCCGGGCACGAGACCACCGCGAACAACATCGCGCTCGGGGTGGTGACGCTGCTCGCCAACCCGGAGTGGATCGGCGCGGACCGGGTGGTGGACGAGATCGTGCGGCTGCACTCGGTCGCCGACCTGGTCGCGATGCGGACCGCGGTCGAGGACGTGACCATCGGCGGGACGCTGATCCGCGCCGGGGAGGGCATCATCCCGCTGATCGCGTCGGCCAACCACGACGAGTGCGCGTTCACCGAGCCGGACCGGTTCGATCCCGGCCGCACCGCGCGCAACCACGTCGGGTTCGGGTTCGGCGTGCACCAGTGCCTTGGCCAGAACCTGGTGCGCGCGGAGATGGACGCCGTGTTCGAGACGCTGTTCGCACGGGTGCCGACGCTGCGGCTCGCGAGCCCCGGGGCCGACCTCCCGTTCAAGTACGACGGCACGCTGTTCGGGCTGCACGCGCTGCCGGTCGCCTGGTAGCCCGTGAGGAGAGCGATGACCGACGACCGGGTGCTGATGGCGTCCGACCTGCCGTTCGAGTTGCGCATGTGCCCGCACCTGCGCCCACCGCGCGAGGCGCCACCCGTGCAGCGGGTACGCACCCCGGCGGGTGACGAGGCCTGGCTGGTGTCCGGGTTCACCCAGGTACGGGCACTGCTGACCGACGACCGGGTCGGCCGCTCGCACCCCAAGCCGGACGAGCGCGCCCAGTACGCTGGCAACCCCGGCTACGACCAGGTGACCGCCACCGACCACACGATGGCCGACGCACTGCACGGCTTGCTGCGCGAGGCGCTGGCGCCGCACTTCACCGCGCGCCGCATGCTGGCCATGCGACCCCGGCTGCAGGAGCTGGTGGACGACCAGGTGATCCGTCTGCACACGGCCGGAGCACCGGCGGACCTGAACGAGGACTTCTCCATCCCGTTGGTACTGCGGGTGATCTGCGAACTGCTGGGGGTGCCCGAGGAGGACCAGGACCAGTGCGTGGAGCTGATGCGCCGAGTCGAGAGCGGCGACGTCATGGGACTCGCGGCGTACTTCGGTCAGCTGATCGTACGACTGCGCGCGGAACCGGACGAGTCGCTGCTGTCGAAACTCACCGCGTCCGGTGCGCCGGACGAACAGGTCGTGCAGGTAGCGATGCTGCTGCAGTTCGCGGGCCTGGGCGCCACGGTGAAGCAGATCGCGTACGGTTTCCTGTTGCTGGCCGGCAACACTGAGCAGCGAGCAGCACTGCAGGCGAACCCAGACCTGGTACCGGACGCGGTGGAGGAGATGCTGCGGCTGTCGGGCAGCCTCAGTCTGCCCCGCTACGCACGAGCCGACGTAGAGATCGCGAACGAAACCGTCCGCGACGGCGACCTGGTACTACTGGACCTGACGGCGGCGAACTACGACCCCGACGGTTTCGACAGCCCGGAAGACTTCCGACTGGACCGCACCCCGAACCGACACCTCACCTTCAGCCACGGCGTGTGGACATGCCTGGGCGCCCCACTGGCGAGAGTCCTGCTGCGAACCGTGGTCGCCACAATGCTCACGACCGAGCTGCGCCCGGCGGGCGCACTGGAACACCGCAGCGGCCCATTGACCGGAGGACTACCGGAGAAGCTGCCGGTGACCTGGTAAAGAAGACAACGAGAGCGGCCGGAGCCAACAGCCCCGGCCGCTCCGCAGTGCGGGCCAGGGCGCACAGCCCACACCACGAGCTGTCTGCCTGCCATCCCGGAGACCTGCCTCTCCGGCGTGGAGCCCCGGAGGGAAACCCGAACAAAGCGAGCCTCCGGAAGCTACCCTTCCCCAAGAGGAGCCGCTGAAGGCAACCCGGTCAAACCCCACTCGGCACCGCCTCCCGCAACCAGGTCTCCAAAGCAGCCGCAGTCCGATCAGCATGCTCCCGGGCGAGCGAGTAGTGATCAGCGTCAAGAGGCATCACCTGGTCACCAGGCCCAAGAAGGTCCCGCTGCTCCGGCGGCAGGTCAGCAGACCCACAGCGCAACAGAACCTTGGGCGCACCAGAGGAATGCACGACCATGTCCGGCAACCGGTTGAGCCACCAGGCCATCGCCGACAACCGGGTGCTGTCGGTCATCCCCTCGTCGAGGTCGAACCGAGCCATCACCTGCTCCACCATCCCGATGTAGTCGGTGCTGTCGCCAGCCGAGTACCGCAGGCTGAGCGTGTCCAACAGCGCGACCCCAGCGGGCCGGACACCCCAGTTGTGTTCCAGCAGCCCAGCCGCGGCAGCCGCGATCACTCCCGCGGTCGAGTGCCCGACAAGCACGAATGGCGCACCGTCGGTGGCGTCGAGAACGCTCTCGGCCACCACACGCGTGGCGGCCTCGGCGGTCGCGGGCAGCGGCTCGCCGGGCCCGAATCCAGGCAGCGGCAACGCGACCACCTTCCGAGCCCCCCGGAACTGGGCGGCGATCTGCACGTACTGGTGCACCCCACCCGCGAGCACCGGTGAACTGACACAGATCAACCGCGGCTCCGAAGACCCCTCGGCGAGCACGACCGGAGCAGGCAGCTCAGCGAGCTCGGCCGGATTGGCGAACGTAGGCCGCAACGCGGCGACCGCCTTCAGCATGGTCAGCGCCTCGACGGGCTTGCCGTCCCGGACCGCGTCGACGAACAGCTTGCCGATGCCGTCAGCCGCCCCGACCTGGTCGGGGAGCTGGTCACGCAGCCACCGGGTGAGCCGGTTCGGGGTGGGGTGGTCGAAGATCGCGGTGGTGGGCAGCCGCAGCCCGCACAGCTCGGTGAGCCTGTTGCGCAGCCGCACGGCGAGCAGCGAGTCGAAACCCATCTCCAGGAACTCGCGGTCCCGTTCGACGGTGGCGGCGTCCGGCAGTCCGAGTACCGACGCGGTGAGGTCCGCGACGACCTCACCCAGCACGCGGTCCTGCTCGGCGGGACCACGGCCGCGGAGCCTCCCGAGCAGGTCCTCGGCCGACACCTCCGGCGCGCCGGCGGCGGCACGGCGCACGGGCGGCAGCAGACCCCGGAACAGGGGCGGCAGCTCGGCGTGGTCGCCCGCCCGCACGCGGAGCGCCACGACGTGCGGGTGCCCGGCGCTGACAGCGGCGTCGAACATCGCCAGGCCCTGCTCGGGCTCCAGCACGGCCATGCCGCCACGCAGTGCGTTCGCCATGCCGGGCCCCGCCCACGGACCCCACGCGATCGACACCGCGGGCAGGCCGAGCCCGTGGCGGTGGGCGGCGATCGCGTCGAGGCAGGCGTTGGCGGCGGCGTAGTTGGCCTGGCCGGGGCTGCCGAGCACACCGGCGACCGACGAGTACAGGACGAACCCGGCGAGGTCGCGGTCGCGAGTGGCTTCGTGGAGGTGCCACGCACCGTCCACTTTGGGCGCCAGCACGGTGTCGAACCGTTCGGGTGTCATCGCCTCGACCACGCCGTCGTCGAGGACTCCGGCGGTGTGCACGACCGCGGTCAGGTCCTCGATGCCCGCGACGAGCGCGTGCACGGCGTCCCGGTCGGTCATGTCGCACGCGACGACCGACACGTCCGCGCCCAGCTCCGCCAACTCGGCGGCGCCGGCCGCGGCCAGGCCGCGGCGGCTCGCGAGGACGAGCCGGTGGCCCCGGGCTGCGAGGTGCCGGGCGAGGACGGCACCGAGTCCGCCCGTGCCGCCGGTGATGAGAACGGTGCCGTCCCACGGCCACGGTTCGTCCGCTGTGGACAATGGGGCGAGGCGGACGACCTCGGCGACGCCGTCACGGATCCGGAGTTGTGGTTCACCGACGGGCAGTTCGGCGGGGAACGGCTGTGCGGGATCGAGGTCGACCAGGACGAACCGGTCCGGGTGTTCGGCCTGCGCGGCCCGCACCAGGCCCTGCACGGCGGCAGCGGCGGGATCGTCTCCGCAGGTGGTGAACACGAACCGGGACGCGCTGAACCGGTCGTCGTCGAGTGCCTCGCGCACGATCGCGAGCGCGCGGGTGGTGGCGGCGCGGACCGCTCCGGGCCCGCCCGAGGGCACGGGAACGAGGACGAGTTCGGGCGCCGGTCCTGGTCCGAGCTCGTCGTACGCGACCGGGCTGGGCACGGGTACCACCGGGCCGTCGGCGGGCACCCAGTCCACGCGCAGCAGCGAGCGGCGGCGGGCCGGGGGCCGGACGGCGGCGGCACGCAGGACCAGAGTGTCGATCTCGAACACCGGGTTGTCCCGGGTGTCGGTGGCGGACAGGGCGATGCCGTCGGCACCCTCGGTCCAATGGATGCGCAGCACGGTCGCGCCGGTCGCGTGCAGTCGCACGCCGTGCCACGAGAAGGGCAGCAGCCCTCGGCCGGGCTCGCCGTCGACGAACGCGGCGGCCTGCACGGCGGCGTCGAGCAGCGCGGGGTGGACGCCGTAGGCGGCGTCGCGGGCCTGTTCGGGCAGCACGACCTCGCCAAAGTACTCGCTGCCGCGCCGCCACACGGCGGTCAGGCCCTGGAACACCGGCCCGTAGCCGGTGCCGCTCTCGGCGAGCGTCGCGTAGAACCCGTCGATGTCCACTGTGGACGCTCCGGGTGGTGGCCACTCCCCCATACCCTCCGGGACGGGCGAGGTGTCGGAGTCCAGGACCCCGGTGGCGTGCTGGGTCCACGCTTCCTCGAGCGCGCCGGCGGGCCGGGAGTACACGCCGACCTCGCGGCGGCCGTGGTCGTCCGCCGCGCCGACGAGCACCTGGACCGCGACGCGGGACCGTGCGTCGAGCGGGAGCGGCGCGGGCAGGGTCAGCTCGGCGATCCGGTCACAGCCCACCTGGTCGGCCGCGCGCAGCACGAGCTCGAGGAACCCGGTCGCGGGGAACAGGACCATGCCACCGACGGCGTGGTCGGCGAGCCAGGGGTGGGTGTCGAGGCCGATCCGGCCGGTGAGCACGGCGCCGCCGCCGTCGGCGAGGGACACCGCCGCGCCCAGCAGCGGGTGCCGCGGCGAGGACTGGCCGAGGCCGGCGGCGTCGGTGCGGTCGACCGGCCGCGGCCAGTAGCGGGTGCGTTCGAACGCCTGCGTCGGCAGGTCCACGGTGGGCACGTCGGGGAAGTAGTCGCGCCACGACACGGCCACCCCGGCGACGTGGAGGGTCGCGAGCGCGCGGACGACGGTGGTCTCCTCCGGCTCGTCGCGGCGCAGCACCGGCACGGCGAGCGCGTCCGGCACCGTCTCGGTGACCGCGGCGCACAGCGACGCGTCCGGCCCCAGCTCCACGAACCGGGTGACGCCCGCGTCGGCCAGTGCGCGGACCGCGTCGGCGAACCGGACCGGCTCCCGCACCTGGCGCACCCAGTAGCCGTCGGCGTCGAACCGGGCGTCCGGGGCGATCGTCGAGATCACCGGGAGGTCGCCGGCCTTGACCGTGATCCCGGCGATCGCGGCGGTGAGGTCGGCGAGCACCGGGTCCATCAGCGGCGAGTGGAAGGCGTGGTGCACGTCGAGCCGGGTGCAGCGGTGGCCGCGCGCCACCAGCGCGGCGACGGTCCTCGTCACCTCGTCCTCGGTACCGGACAGCACCACGGCGTCGGGCCCGTTGACCGCGGCGACCGCGACACCGTTGCCCAGCAGGGGAAGCACGGTCTCCTCGGCGGCGCGGACGGCGACCATCGCGCCGCCCTCGGGCAGCGCGGCCATCAGCCGGGCCCGCGCGGACACGAGCGTGCACGCGTCGGCCAGCGACAGCATCCCGGCGACGTGCGCGGCGGCGACCTCACCGACCGAGTGGCCGACGAGCAGGTCGGGCCGCACACCCCAGGACTCGAACAGCCGGTACAGCGCCACTTCCAGCGCGAACAGCGCCGGCTGTGCCCAGCCGGTGTCCCTCGGGTCGCCGTCGGTGCACACGACCACGCCCAGTTCGGCGGCCACGACGTCGTACGCGGCCGCGAACACCGGGTACCGCTCGTACAACTCGCGGCTCATGCCGAGCCGCTGGGCGCCCTGCCCGGCGAACACGAACGCGACACGCCCGTCGCCGACGACACCACGCGCGATCTCGACGGGGTCACCCGCGAGGACGACCGCGCGGTGTTCCAGCGCGGACCGTTCGGTGGCGAGCGACAACCCGACCCGCACGGGATCCACTCCCGGGGCGGCGGCGAGCACCCTGTCCCGCTGGGCGTCCAGTCCACGCGCGGACCGCGCCGACAGCACCCACGGGACAACACCTGAACTGGGCGCGGGTTCGGGAATCTCCTCGACCGGGGCCTGCTCCAGGATCACGTGCGCGTTGGTGCCGCTGATCCCGAACGACGACACCCCCGCACGCCGGGGCCTGCCCGTGTCCGGCCAGTCGACCGCGTCGGCCAGTACCTCGACCGCGCCCGCCGACCAGTCCACGTGGGACGACGGCGTGTCCACGTGCAACGTCCTCGGCGCGACGCCGTGCCGCATGGCCTGCACCATCTTGATCACTCCGGCGGCGCCCGCCGCGGCCTGCGTGTGCCCGAGGTTCGACTTGACCGACCCGAGCAGCAGCGGGGTTTCGCGGTCCTGGCCGTAGGTGGCGAGCAGCGCGTGCGCCTCGATCGGGTCGCCGAGCGTGGTGCCCGTGCCGTGCGCCTCCACGACGTCCACATCGGACGGTGACAACCCGGCGGACGCGAGCGCGGACCGGATGACCCGTTGCTGCGACGGCCCGTTCGGCGCGGTCAGCCCGTTGGAGGCGCCGTCGGAGTTCACGGCGGAGCCGCGCAGCACCGCGAGCACGCGGTGGCCGTTGCGCCGCGCGTCGGACAGCTTCTCCAGCACCAGGACCCCGGCGCCCTCGGACCAGCCGGTGCCGTCGGCGGCGTCGGCGAAGGACTTGCAGCGGCCGTCGGCGGCGAGCACGCCCTGCCGGGAGAACCCGGCGAAGCGCAGTGCGGTGGACATGACGGTCACGCCACCGGCGAGCGCGAGCGTGCACTCCCCCGCCCGCAGCGCGTGCGCGGCCACGTGCATCGCGACGAGCGACGACGAGCACGCGGTGTCGACGG
Organism: Actinophytocola algeriensis; assembly: GCF_014203735.1. Classification (GTDB taxonomy): domain Bacteria; phylum Actinomycetota; class Actinomycetes; order Mycobacteriales; family Pseudonocardiaceae; genus Actinophytocola; species Actinophytocola algeriensis. Next base: position 98,127 of record NZ_JACHJQ010000010.1, read on the forward strand.
TCATCGCGGGTCCCTCGAGCCCGAACGCGTACGCGACCCGGCCGGCGAGGACGCTGGCGGCGACGCCGGTGCCCGCGTGCGCGTCGGTGTCGTCGGCCGACATCAGGACCAGGTTGGCGTAGTCCTGGCCGTCGGTGCCCGCGAACACCCCGGTGCGGCTGCCGCGCAGCGATGCCGGGCCGATGCCGGCGCGTTCGAGGGCCTCCCACGCGGTCTCCAGCATGAGCCGCTGCTGCGGGTCCATGGCGAGCGCCTCGTGCGGGGAGATCCCGAAGAACGCGGCGTCGAAGTCGGCGACGCCGTCCACGAACCCGCCTTCGAGGGTCGTGGACGTGCCGCGCCCCGCACCGCTGAGGGTGTCGAGGTCCCAGCCGCGGTCGGCGGGGAACGGGCCGATGGCGTCGCGGCCCTGCGCGACGAGGTCCCACAGGTCCTCCGGGGATCGCACTCCGCCGGGGAAGCGGCAGGCCATGCCGACGATCGCCACCGGCTCGTGCCTGCCGGACTCGGCCTCGGCGAGCCGCCTGCGGGTCTCGTGCAGGTCCGCGGTCACCCACTTGAGGTAGTCGACGAGGTTGCGGTCCTCCGCCATCGCGATGCCCTTCCTGTGCTCGTGCCGGGTCAGCCGCGTGCCCGGCCGAGCTCGTTGTCGATGAAGTCGAGGATGTCGTCGGTGCTCGCCGCCGAGAACCGGTCGGCGACGCGGCCGTTCTCCTCCTGGCGGTGCACGCCGGCGAGCAGCCGGGTCAGCCGGGCCGCGACCCCGCCGCGGGTCACGTCGTCGAGGTCCGCGGTCGCGAGGTTCGCCTCGATGCGGTCCAGTTCGGCGAGCAGCGTGCCTGCTGGGCTCGCGGTCACCTCGTCGCCGGACAGCTCGGTGAGCAGGTGGTCGGCGAGGGCGGCCGGGGTGGCGTGGTCGAACACCATGGTGGCCGCCATCCGCAGCCCGGTGGCCGAGGTGAGCCGGTTGCGCAGTTCGACCGCGGTCAGCGAGGTGAACCCGAGTGCCTGGAACTCGCGCTCGGGTCGGATCTCCCTGGCCGAACCGTGGCCGAGCACGGCGGCGGCCGACTCCCGCACCAGGTCGAGCAGGAACCGGCGCCGGTCCTCGCCACGCAGCGCGGCGAACCGGCCCGTGACATCGGCCTGTGCGGCGGCGTCGGGCCGGGCGGCGCGGTGCAGGCCGCGCAGGATCGCGGGCACCTCGCCGGGTGCGGGGCCCGACGGCACGAGCAGCGGTACGAGGAGCGCGTGCCCGGTGCCGGTCGCGGTGTCGAACAGCGCGAGGCCCTGCTCGACGCCGATCCGCCGGAGCCCGGTTCCGTCGGCGCTCATGCCTTCGGCCCACGCGCCCCACGCGAGCGAGGTCGCGGGCAGGCCGAGGCTGTGGCGGTGGGCGGCGAGCCCGTCGAGGTAGGTGTTGGCGGCCGCGTAGTTGGCCTGGCCGGGGCTGCCCATCACACCGGCGACCGACGAGTACAGCACGAACCCGGCGAGGTCGCGGCCCTCGGTCGCCTCGTGGAGGTGCCACGCCGCGTCGACCTTGGGCCGCAGCACGGCGTCGAGTCGTTCGGGTGTCAGGGATGCCAGGACGCCGTCGTCGAGCACACCGGCCGCGTGCACGACGGCCGTCAGGTCGTCGATCCCGCCGACGAGCGCGTGTACGGCGTCCCGGTCGCGGACGTCGCAGGCGGTGACGGTGACGTCGGCGCCGAGCCCGGTCAGCTCCTTCTCCAGGTCGGCGGCGCGGGGCGCGTCCGGTCCACGCCTGCTGACGAGGACGAGGCGGCGCTGGCCGCGGGCGGCGAGGTGCCGGGCCAGGACAGCGCCCAGCCCGCCGGTGCCGCCCGTGATCAGCACGCTGCCGTCCCGGTCCCAGGTGCGTGGCGTGGTGAGCACGAGCTTGCCGGTGTGCTTGGCCTGGCTCATGAACCGGAACGCCTCGGGTGCGCGGCGCACGTCCCACGACCGCACGGGCAGCGGCCGGATCTCGCCGCGTGCGAACAGGTCCAGCAGCTGCGCGAGGAGTTCGCGGACGCGGTCCGGTCCGGCGTCGGCGAGGTCGAACGCCCGGTAGGTGCCGTCGACCGTGGCGGGGTCGCGCAGGTCGGTCTTGCCCATCTCCAGGAACCGGCCGCCCGGGGCCAGCAGCCGGAGCGAGGCGTCGACGAACTCACCGGTGAGCGAGTTCAGGACCACGTCCATCCGCGTACCACCGAACGCCTGCTCGAAGTCGAGCGTGCGGGAGGACGCGATGTGGTCGTCGGCCACCCCGAGGTCTCGGAGCGTGTCCCACTTGGACCCACTCGCGGTGGCGAACACCTCGGCGCCGAGGTGGTGTGCGAGCTGGATGGCCGCCATGCCGACACCACCGGCACCCGCGTGCACCAGGACCTTGTCGCCCGCCCGCACGGAGCCGAGGTCGGTCCACGCGTACAGGGCGGTCAGAAACACCAGCGGCACCGACGCGGCGGTCTCGTCCGACCAGCCGTCGGGGATCACGGCGAGCACGCGTTCGTCCGGTGCGACAGCTGTCGACGCCATGCCGCCCGGCACGATGCCCATCACGCGGTCACCGGGTCGCAGCGTGCGGGCTTCCGGGCCGACCTCGACGACCACACCGGCCGCTTCGGCGCCCAGGGCCCCGGCGGCGCCGGGGTACATGCCGAGCGTGTTGAGGACGTCCCGGAAGTTGACACCCGCCGCGGTGACCCGCAGCCGGACCTCCGCGCCCCGCAACGGTTCCTCGGTCGCGGGGACGAGCGCGAGGTTGTCGACGCTGCCGCGTTCCGGCGCGTCGAGCCGCCACGGACCGGGTGGCGGCACCAGCTCACCGGCGTCGGCGCGCCTGCCGAGCCGGGCGACCGTGGCGACGCCGTCGCGGACCCGCACCTGCGGCTCGTCGTGCAGCACCGGCAACGCGACCGCGACGTCCACATCGGACTCGATGTCGACGAGCGCGAACCGGCCCGGGTGCTCGGACCGCGCGGACCGCACCAGGCCGTGCACCACGGACTCGGCGACCGCGCCGCGCGTGAGGACCACGAGCTGGCCGTCGCGATCGTCGGTCAGCCAGTCGTGCAGTACGGCGAGTGTCCGCGCGGCCAGGTCGCGGGTGGCGGCGGGCCCGTCGCCGTCCGCGGTCGCGGCCCACAGGACGACGTCGGCCGGGGGCAGGTCGGCGAGCGTCGCGGCGCGGGCACCGGGGACGCCGCCGAGACCGGTGCCGAGCACGGCGACCGTCCTCGGCGCGACCGGTTCGGTCGTGGTGGCAGGCCAGTCGACGGTGAACAGGGCGTCGGTGGACACGGTCGCCGCGGGCACGTCGGTGACCACCCGGTCGCGCAGTGCCCGCACCGACAGCACGGGGTGTCCGGCCGGGTCGGCGGCCTCGATGCTGACGGACTCCCCGTGTTCGACGAGCCGCACCCGCAACGCGGACGCGCCACCCGCGTGCAGCGACACGCCCTCCCACGCGAACGGCAACCGCATCGCGCCGTCCGTGGGCCGGGTCGCGAGCAGCGCGTGCAGTACCGAGTCCAGCAGCGCCGGGTGCAGCGCGAACGCGCCCGCGTCGTCCGCGACCGCCTGCGGCAGCGCGACCTCGGCGAACAGCTCGCCTTCGCGGCGCCACACCGCACGCAGACCGTGGAAAGCCGGTCCGTAGCCGAACCCCGCGTCGGCGAACCGGTCGTAGCAGCCGGTCAGGTCCACCGTCTCGGCGTCCTCCGGCGGCCACGCGAACACCGTCGGCGGGACGCCGTCGGCGCTCAACGTGCCGGTGGCGTGCATGGTCCACTGTGCATGGTCGTCCGGTCGCGAGTGGATACTCACGATGTGGTCGCCGGTGGCGACGCGGACCTGCACCTGCACGCCCTGGTCCGGCACCACGAGCGGCGCGAGCAGCATCAGCTCCTCGACGACCGAACGCCCCACCTCGTCACCCGCTCGGACCGCCAGTTCGAGCAGGCCGGTCGCGGGCGCCAGAACAGTGCCGCCGACCCGGTGTTCGGCGAGCCACGGCTGGGTGGCGGGTGAGAGCCGTCCGGTCAGCACCACCCCGGAGCCGTCAGCGAGCGGCACCGCGGCGCCGAGCAGCGGGTGCCCGGCCGCGGTGAGCCCGAGCCCGGCCGCGTCCGCACCACGCTGTCCCGGCTTGGGCCAGTACCGCTCGTGCTGGAACGCGTACGTCGGCAGGTCCACTGTGGACGCGCCGGTGCCGTCGAACCAGGCGCGCCAGTCGATGCGGACACCGGTGACGTGCAGCGCGCCGAGCGCGTGGAGGATCGCGATCTCCTCCGGCCGGTCGGCACGCAGTGCGGGCACCGCGACCGCGCCGGCGGGCAGCACGTCGAGCGCGGCCGCGCACAGCGGACCGTCCGGGCCCAGCTCCAGCGCGGCCGTCACCCCGGCACCGGCCAGGCCCTGCAGCGCGTCGGCGAACCGGACCGGGTGCCGGACCTGCGTGACCCAGTAGTCGGCGGTCCGGAACTCGGGCCCCGCGGGCGCGCCGGTCACCGTGGACACGATCGGGATGGCCGGTTCGCCGAAGGTGATGCCGTCGAGCGCGCGAGCGAACTCGGCGAGCATCGGTGCCATCAGCGGGGAGTGGAACGCGTGGCTGACGTCGAGGCGCCTGGTGCGGCGGCCGCGGGCGGCGAGGATCGCGGCCAGCTCGGCGACGGGCGCCTCTTCCCCCGCGATCACGACCGCGTCGGGGCCGTTGACGGCGGCGATCGCGACGCCGTCGGTGAGCAGCGCGGTGACCTCGTGCTCGGTGGCGGCAACGGCGATCATCGCGCCACCGGGCGGCAGGGCCCGCATCAGGCGGGCCCGCGCGCCGACCAGCGCGCACGCGTCGGACAGGGACAGGACCCCGGCGACGTGGGCGGCGGCGATCTCGCCGACGGAGTGCCCGACGAGCTGGTCCGGGACGACGCCCCACGACTCGACGAGCCGGTACAGGGCGACCTCGATCGCGAACAGCGCGGGCTGCGCCCAGCCGGTGTCACGCGCATCGACGTCCTCACGCCACACGGGTTCGCCGAGCTCGGCGACGACCTCGTCGAACGCGGCCGCGAAGGCGGGGTACCGCGCGTAGAGGCCGCGGCCCATGTCGAGCCGTTGCGATCCCTGGCCGGAGAACAGGAACGCGAGCTTGCCGTCCGCCACCACACCGCGGGCCACCTCGACCGTGCCGTCCTCGGCCGGGAGCAGGACGGCGCGGTGCTCGAACGCGGTGCGGGTGGTGGCGAGCGAGTACGCGGTGTCCACTGTGGCGTGTGTGGGCAGCTGGTCGAGCTGGGCCTGGAGCGCGGCCTCGGTGCGGCCGGAGACCAGCAGCGGCACCAGGATCTCGGCAGGGGCCGTCCGGTCGGCGGCGGGGGCGGCCTGTTCGAGGATGACGTGCGCGTTGGTGCCGCTGACCCCGAACGACGACACGGCGGCGCGGCGGGCCCGGTCGACCGGTGGCCACTCGGTCCGCTCGGTCAGCGGTGCCACGGCGCCGGATTCCCAGTCCACGTGCGTGGACGGGGTGTCGATGTGCAGGGTCCTCGGCGCGACGCCGTGGTTCAGCGCCTGCACCATCTTGATCACGCCGGCGACCCCGGCCGCGGCCTGCGTGTGCCCGAGGTTCGACTTGACCGACCCGAGGAGCAGCGGTGTCTCCCGGTCACGGCCGTAGGTCGCGAGGAGGGCCTGTGCCTCGATCGGGTCCCCGAGCCGCGTGCCGGTGCCGTGTGCCTCGACGACGTCCACGTCGGACGAGGTGAGCCGCGCGTTGGCGAGCGCCTGGCGGATCACGCGTTGCTGCGAGGGCCCGTTGGGCGCGGTCAACCCGTTGGACGCGCCGTCGGAGTTCACCGCCGACCCGCGGACCACCGCCAGCACGCGGTGCCCGTTGCGTTCGGCGTCGGAGAGCCGTTCCAGCACCAGCACCCCGGCGCCCTCTGACCAGCCGGTGCCGTCGGCGGCGTCCGAGAACGCCTTGCAGCGCCCGTCGCCCGCGAGCCCGCCCTGCTTGGCGAACTCGAGGAACGGTGCGGGTGAGGACAGCACGGACACGCCACCGGCGAGCGCGAGGGAGCACTCGCCGAGCCGCAGCGCCTGCATCGCCAGGTGCAGCGCGACGAGCGACGACGAACACGCCGTGTCCACGGTGACCGCGGGACCCTCCAGCCCGAGTGCGTAGGCGACGCGACCGGAGATCACGCTCGCGGTGGTGCCGGTCATGACGAAGCCCTCGGCGGACGCGCCGAGCAGGGTCGCGTAGTCGGCGTCGGCGGCACCGAGGTACACGCCGGTCGCCGTACCCGCGAGGGAGCGCGGGTCGAGCCCGGCGCGTTCGACCGCCTCCCACGCGACCTCCAGCACCACGCGCTGCTGGGGGTCCATGGCGACGGCCTCGCGCGGGGAGATGCCGAAGAACGCGGCGTCGAAGTCGGCGGCGTCGTGGAGGAACCCACCGCGGGCCGCGGCATGGTCGCCGACCTGCCAGCCGCGGTCGGCCGGGAAGCCGGTGATCGCGTCGCGTTCGGCGAGCACGAGGTCCCACAGGTCCTCCGGGGACCGCACGCCGCCGGGGTAGCGGCAGCTCATGCCGACGATGACGACCGGGTCGTCGGTGCGGGCCGTCGCGACGGGCGCGACCGGTTTCCCGGCGGTGTCGCCCAGTTCGCCGAGCAGGAAACCGGCCAGTACGGCGGGGTTCGGGTAGTCGAACACCAGCGTCGCGGGCAGGCGCAGACCGGTGGCGGCGGCGAGCCGGTTGCGCAGCTCGACCGCGGTGAGCGAGTCGAAGCCCTGGTCGCGGAACTCCTGACGGGACCCGACGGCATCGGCCGACGGGTGGCCGAGCACGGCGGCCGCCTCGGCGCGGACGAGGTCGGTGAGAAACCCGTCGCGATCGGCGGCCCGCATCCCGGCAAGCCGGGCGGTGAGGTCCGCTTGGGCGGCGGTGGTCGTGTTGCCCGCGGTGCGCCTGCCGGCGCGGACCAGGTCCCGCAGCATCGGCGGGACCGCGGTGGTGGGCACGCCCGCAGCGGCGACGACCAGGGAGCGGTCGGTGGCGGCGGCGGGCACCATGCCCGCAGTGGCGACCACGAGGGCCTGGTCGGTGGCGGTGGCGGCGTCGAACAGCGCGAGGCCCTGCTTGGCGCCGAGGCGGGCGACGCCGTGGCTGTCGGCTCGGCGCAGGTCGGTGGCGGTGAGTGCTCCCGTCATGCCGTGTTCCTGTTCCCACGGTCCCCAGGCCAGGGACGTGGCGGGCAGGCCGAGGTCGCGCCGGTGGGCGGCGAGCGCGTCGAGGAACGTGTTGGCCGCTGCGTAGCTCGCCTGACCAGGGCTGCCCATGACGCCCGCGGCAGACGAGTAGAGCACGAACGCGGCCAGGTCGCGGCCCTCGGTCGCCTCGTGGAGGTGCCAGGCGCCGTCCGCCTTGGGGCGCAGCACGGTGTCGAGCCGCTCCGGGGTCAGCGACTCGAGGACACCATCGTCGACGACGCCGGCCGTGTGGACGACGGCGGTGAGGTCGTCGATCCCGCCGACGAGCTCGTGCACGGCGTCCCGGTCGGACACGTCGCACGCGACGACCGACACCTCGGTGCCCAGTTCGGCGAGTTCCTCCCCGAGCGCGAGGGCGCCGGGCGCGTCGGGGCCACGGCGGCTCGCCAGCACGACGCCGCGCTGCCCTCGGCCTGCCAGGTGGCGGGCGAGCAACCCGGCGAGTCCGCCGGTGCCGCCGGTGATCAGCACGGTGCCGTCCCGGTCCCAGGTGCGTGGCGTGGTGAGCACGAGCTTGCCGGTGTGCTTGGCCTGGCTCATGAACCGGAACGCCTCCGCCGCGCGGCGCACGTCCCAGGTGCGCAGCGGCAGCGGGCGGAGGTCACCCGCGGCGAACAGCGACCCCAGCACGTCGAACAGCTCGCCGATGCGATGCGGTCCGGCTTCGACGAGGTCGAACGCCCGGTAGGTGCCGTCGACCGTGGCGGGGTCGCGCAGGTCGGTCTTGCCCATCTCCAGGAACCGGCCGCCCGGGGCCAGCAGCCGGAGCGAGGCGTCGACGAACTCACCGGTGAGCGAGTTCAGGACCACGTCCATCCGCGTACCACCGAACGCCTGCTCGAAGTCGAGCGTGCGAGACGACGCGATGTGGTCGTCGGCCACCCCCAGCTCCCGCAGCGTCTCCCACTTGGACTCACTCGCGGTGGCGAACACCTCCGCACCCAACCAGTGCGCGAGCTGGATGGCCGCCATACCGACACCACCGGCACCCGCGTGCACCAAAACCTTGTCACCGGGCCGCACGGAGCCGAGGTCGGTCCACGCGTACAGGGCGGTCAGGAACACCAGCGGCACCGACGCCGCCGTCTCGTCGGTCCAGTCGTCGGGCACCGCCGTCAGCAGTCGTTCGTGCGGCACGACCGCCTCCGCGGCCATCCCGCCGGGCACGACGCCCATCACGCGGTCGCCGGGCGCGACCGTGCACACGTCCTGGCCGACCTCGACGACCACGCCCGCCGCCTCGGCACCCAGCGCCCCGACCTCGCCCGGGTACATGCCGAGCGCGGTCAGGACATCCCGGAAGTTCACCCCCGCGGCCGTGACCCGAAGCCGGACCTCGTTACCCCGCAACGGTTCCCGCTCGGCCGGTGTGAGGGTGAGGCCGTCGAGGCTGCCGCCCGCACCGGGTTCGAGTCGCCACGGCCCGTCCGGCACCGTGAGTTCCCCGGCAGGCAGCCGGGACAGGCGCGGCACGCGGGCGGCGCCGTCCCGGACCAGCACCTGCGGTTCGTCGTGCAGCAGCGGCACGGCCACCGCGAGGTCGGCATCGGTTTCCGTGTCCACCAGCGCGAACCGGCCGGGGTGCTCGGACTGCGCGGACCGCACGAGCCCCCACACCGCGGCGGCACCGAGATCAGCGCCGGTGACGGCACCGCGGGTCACGAACGCCAACTGGGACGCCGCGAACCGGTCGTCGGCGAGGAAGTCCTGGATCAGGCCGAGCACGCGGGCGGTGACCGCACGCGTGTCGGCGGGGTCGCCGCCGGATACCGGCACCGCCACCACGTCGGTGGGTGTGCCGTCGGGCAGCCCGTCGACCACCGCCGCCGACCGGTCGGCTCCGGTGACCGGGGGCGCGACCGGCCAGTCCACGCGGAACATCGCGTCCCGCACCCCAGGGGGCGCGGTCACCTGCCGCGTGGGGGCGCGCAGCACGAGCGACTCCACGGAGATCACCGGCGCGCCCTGGCTGTCCACGGCCGACAGCGCCGCACCGCGTTCGTCACCGGTCCAGCGGACCCGCAGCGCGGACGCGCCGGACGCGTGCAGGCTCACGCCGCGCCACGAGAACGGCATCAGGTTCCGGCCCTCGTTGGCGTCCAGGAACGCGCTCGCCTGCAGTGCCGCGTCCAGCAGTGCCGGGTGCAGGCCGAAATCGCCCGCCTCCTGGCTGCGGCTCGCGAGCCGCTCGGGCAGCGCGAGGTCCGCGACGATCTCCCCGGCGCCGCGCCACACCGACCGCAGGCCGCGGAACACCGGCCCATACACGAGGCCGTTGTCCGCGAGGGTGTCGTAGTGGCCGTCGATGTCGATCGCGGTGACACCGGCAGGCGGCCACCGCGTGGTGTCCAGTTCGGACACCCGTGCGCCGCGGCCGAGGAGGCCGGCGGCGTGTTCGGTCCACGCGCCGTCCGGGTGCCGGGAGGGCCGGGAGAACACGCGCACCGGCCGGGTGCCGGCGCCGTCCTCCTCGCCGACCCAGACCTGCACGGCCACCTGCTCGCGATCACCGAGCACCAGCGGCACCGACAGGGTCAGCTCCTCGACGCGGTCGCAGCCGACCTGGTCCGCGGCGCGCAGCACCAGCTCCAGGAACCCGGTCCCGGGGAAGAGCACCGCGCCGCCGACCACGTGGTCGGCGAGCCACGGGTGGGTCGCGGTCGACAGCGCACCGGTCAGCAACGCGGCGCCGCCCGCGGCGGGCACGGCGGCCGCACCGAGCAGCGGGTGGGACAGCGGCACCAGGCCGAGCCCCTCGGCGTCCCCGGAACGCACCCCGGCCACCGGCCAGAACCGCTCCCGCCGGTACGGGTACGTCGGCAGGTCCACAGTGGACGCGCCGGTGCCAGCGAAGACGCTGTGCCAGTCCAGCTCCACGCCCGCGACGTGCAGTTCGGCGAGCGCGTGGACCGCGGCGTGTTCCTCGGCCCGGCCGTCGCGCAGCACGGGCACGACGACGGCGTCCGCCGTGGTGGCGTGCACCATCGACGACAGCGTGGCGCCGGGCCCGACCTCGACGAACCGGGTCACCCCGGCATCGGCGAGGGTGCGCATCCCGTCGGCGAAGCGGACCGGTGCGCGCACGTGGGCCACCCAGTGGTCCACAGTGGACATGTCGCTGCCGGGCAGGCACGACACGACCGGGATCTCGGGCTCGCCGGTGGCACCGAGGTCCAGTTCCGCGCGCAACGCGTCGAGCACCGGGTCCATCAGCGGCGAGTGGAACGCGTGGCTCACGGTGAGCCGCCTGGTGCGGTGGCCGCGGGCGGCGAGGTCGGCCGCGGCGGCAACCACCGCGTCCTCCTCTCCCGACAGCACCACGGAGTCCGGGCCGTTGACGGCGGCCACCGACATCCGGTCACCGAGCAGCGGCGCGACGTCGTCCTCCGTTGCCTGGACGGCGACCATCGCGCCGCCACGCGGCAGGTCGCCCATCAGGCGGGCGCGGGCGGCGACCAGTGCGCACGCGTCCGGCAGCGACAGGACCCCGGCGACGTGGGCGGCGGCGATCTCGCCGACCGAGTGGCCGATCAGGAAGTCGGGGCGGATTCCCCACGACCGCAGCAACCGGTACAGGGCTACCTCGATCGCGAACAGCGCGGGCTGGGTCCACCGGGTCTCGTCGAGCGGGCCGGGGTCCACTCCCCAGACGACGTCGCGGAGCGGGCCGTCGAGGTGGCGGTCCAGCTCGTCGGCGACGACGTCGAAAACCTCGGCGAACACAGGGAACCGCGCGTGCAGTTCGCGGCCCATGCCGAGGCGTTGCGCGCCCTGGCCGGAGAACACGAACGCGACCCGGCCGGTCCCCGCGGTGCCGGTGACGGTGTCGGGATCGCGGTCGCCGTCGGCCAGCGCGGCCAGTGACCGGGCGACGCCCGACGCGTCCCGTGCGAGCACGACGGCCCGGTGCTCGAACGCGGCACGCGTGGTGGCGAGCGAGAACCCGAGATCGGCGGACGGGCGGTCGGCGAGCGGCAGCAGGTCGGCGGCGCGGGCCCGCAGCGCGTCGGGCCGGTGCCCGGACAGGACCAGCGGCAGAACGCCGGGCGTGACCTCGGCCGTGGTGTCGGCGGGCAGCGGCTCGGTGTCCTGTTCGAGGATGACGTGCGTGTTGGTGCCGCTGGCGCCGAACGACGACACGGCGGCGCGGCGCGGCCGGTCCACCTCGGGCCACTCGACCTGCCCGGTCACGAGCGACACGGCACCGGCGGACCAGTCCACATGGGACGACGGGGTGTCGGCGTGCAGCGTCTTCGGGACGACACCGTGGCGGAGCGCCTGCACCATCTTGATCACGCCCGCGGCGCCGGCCGCGGCCTGGGTGTGCCCGATGTTCGACTTGACCGACCCCAGCAGCAGGGGCCGCTCCCGGTCCTTGCCGTAGGTCGCGAGCAGCGACTGCGCCTCGATCGGGTCGCCGAGCTTCGTACCGGTGCCGTGCGCCTCCACGACGTCCACGTCGGCCGCGGTGAGGCGCGCGTTCTCCAGGCTCGCGCGGATCACGCGCTGCTGCGCGGGTCCGCTCGGCGCGGTCAGGCCGTTGGAGGCGCCGTCGGAATTCACGGCCGAGCCGGTGAACAGCGCGAGGACGCGGTGCCCGTGCCCGCGGGCGTCGGAAAGCCGTTCGAGGACGAGGAGGCCGGCGCCTTCCGCCCAGCCGGTGCCGTCGGCGGTGTCGGCGAACGCCTTGCAGCGGCCGTCGGGGGACAGCGCGCCCTGTGCCGCGAACTCGACGAAACCGGCGGGGCTGGACATGACGGTCACGCCACCCGCGATCGCGAGTCCGCACTCCCCCGCGCGCAGGGCCTGCGCGGCGAGGTGCATGGCGACGAGCGACGACGAGCAACCGGTGTCGACCGACAGGGTCGGGCCGCGCAGCCCGAGCACGTACGCGAGCCGCCCGGACAGCAGGCTGCCGGACTGCGCGGTCTGCCAGTCCATGCCGGACAACGGCACCCGGTAGTCGCCGGTGCCGCCACCGACGAACACGCCGGTGTCGCCGCCGCGCAACGCGGTCGGGTCGAGCCCGGACCGTTCGAGGGCCTCCCAGCCGACCTCGAGGAGCAGCCGCTGCTGCGGGTCCATCACCAGCGCCTCACGCGGCGAGATCCGGAAGAACGCCGGGTCGAACCCGGCCACGTCGTCGAGGAACCCGCCCTGGCGCGGCACGGTGTCACCGAACGCGTCCAGCCTGGACAGGTCCCAGCCGCGGTCGTCGGGCATCGGGCCGACGGCGTCGGCTCCGTCGGTGACCAGGCGCCACAGGTCCTCCGGGGACCGGACGCCGCCCGGGTACCGGCAGGCCATGCCGACGATCGCGATCGGCTCGGTCGCGGCGGCGACGAGGCGCCGGTTCTGCTTGCGGAGGGCGTCGGCCTGCTTCAGCGCGGCACGCAGGGCCCCGACGACCTCGTCGCTCGGTGCGGTCATGGTCGAACCCTTCAGTCGGGCGACTGGCCGGAGTCGCCGTTCAGCGCGGCCCGGACGAGGTCGTCGACGTCCATCGCGTCGATCGAGCCCGTGCCGGCCTGGTCGGAGGCGTGCCCGTGCCGTTCCACCGCCGCGAGATCGAGGAGCGCGTCCAGCACGCCGATGTCCCGCAGTCGCGTCAGCGGCACGGACGCGAGCAGTGCCCGGAGTTCGGCCTCCTCGCCGTCTGGCCCGGCCGTGCCGGGCACCAGCAGTTCGAGGAGGTGGTCGGCGAGCGCGGCGGGGGTCGGGTGGTCGAAGACGAGCGTCGCGGGCAGGTCGAGCGCGGTCCGGCCGGCGAGCTGGTTGCGCAGGTCCACGGCGGCCAGCGAGTCGAACCCGAGGTCGGAGAACGCGCGGTCCGGTTCGACGGCCGTGGCGTTCGCGTGGCCGAGCACGGCCGCGACCTCGTCCCGCACGATGCCGAGCACCACGCCGGGCCGGTCGGCGGCGGGCAGGTCCGCGATCCGGTCCCGCAACGCTTCGGCGGCGGTGCGGCGTTCTTCGCGTGCCCGTTCCGCCGCGGCTGCCGCGGCCTGGGCCTCCGGCACCCCGGTAAGCAGCGGGCTCGGCCGGGTGGCGGTGAACGCGGGGACGAACCGGTCCCAGGCCACGTCCACGACCGCGGTCGACGCCGCGTCGCTCGCGATGACCCGGCCCACGACGCCGAGCGCGGGACCGGCGGCCATGCCGGGGAGGCCGGACAGGCGGAGGTGGTTCGCCTGGTCGTCGTCTTCCCAGGCGCCCCAACCGATCGCGGTGGCGCGCAGGCCCCGGGCCCGCCTGCGCAGCGCGAGTGCCTCCAGGTAGGCGCTGGTCGCCGCTTCGTCCGCACGGCCCGCGGCACCCCACACCCCGGCGATCGAGCCGCACACGACGAACGCGTCGAGGTCGCCGGTCAGCTCGTCGAGCCGTGCCGCGGTCGCGGTCCCGGCGGCCGAGGTGACGACCACGGCGGTGGCGTCGGGCAGGTCCTCGAGGTCGGCCTCGTCGGTGACGACGACCCGTTCCGCGCCGCAGTCCGTGAGCCAGCGCACCAGTGGCGCCGTGCCGCCCGCGACGAGGACCGTGCCGCGCGGGGTCCACGTCTCCGTGCCGGTCCTGGCGCGGACGAGCCTGCGTGCGAACACCCCGTCCGCGCGGACGGCGAGCTGGTCCTCGCCCGTCGCGGTGAGGGCGGCGGTGAGCCCGTCGGCGGTGTCGGTGAGGTCGATGAGGCCGCCCCAGCGGTCCGGGTGTTCCAGTGCGCGGACGCGCCCGGCGCCCCAGAGCGCGGCCCGCACCGGGTCGGGTGCCTCGTCGGCGACCTGCACCGCACCGCGGGTCACACACCACAGCGGACCGGTGATCCCGTTCTCCGACAAGGACTCCAGCAGTTCGCCCGGATCGGCGCCGGTGAACGACACGACGCCCTCGTAGCTGCCCGCCACCTCGGCGGTCAGCGCCTCGACGGGCAGGACCGCGCCGTGCAGCGCCGCCACCGCGGCGGTGAGCCAGGCGTCCCCGGTCCAGCCCTCCGGCACCAGCGCCAGCCAGGTGCCGGGCAGCTCAGTGGAGTGAACGGGCACGGGTGTCCACGTGGTCCGGTAGCACCAGGACTCCGCCGCGGCGCGTTCGTGGTGCCCGCGCCGCCACGACGCGAGCGCGGGCAGGACATCGGCGAGCGCGGCGCCGTCGACGTCCAAAGTGGACGCCAGACCGTCGATGTCGGCGCTCTCCACGGCGGTCCAGAACTCGGCGTCCACCGGCTCCGTCGCCGCCCGCGCGGCACCGGCGGGCACGTCGGGCCAGAACCGGGTCCGCTGGAACGCGTACGTGGGCAGGTCCACGACCGGGCCGTCACCGAAGTAGGTGTGCCAGTCGACCGGCAGGCCCCTGGTGTGCAGGGTGCCGAGCGCCGTGACGAGCGCGGTCTCCTCGCCGCGGTCCTTGCGCAGCAACGGGATCGTGACGGCGTCGGCGGGCAGCTGCCCCCGCGCCATGCCGGACAGCGCACCGTCCGGGCCCAGCTCGACGAACGTCCGCACCCCGGCCGCGACGAGGGTGGTGATGCCGTCGGCGAACCGCACCGCCTCGCGGGCGTGCCGGACCCAGTAGTCCGGCGAGCACAGTTCCTCGGTGGTGGCGAACGCGCCGGTGACGTCGGAGACCACCGGGATGGCGGGCGGGTGGTAGGTCAGTCCGGCCGCGACCGCGCGCAGGTCGACGAGCACCGGGTCCATCAGCGGCGAGTGGAAGGCGTGGCTCACGTGCAGCCGCGTGGTGCGCCTGCCCTGCGCGCCGAACCGGTCCGCGATCGGCCGCACGGCCGCCTCGGCACCGGCGAGCACCACCGCCTCCGGCCCGTTGACGGCAGCGATCGACACCTGTCCGTCGAGCAACGGCGTGACCTCGTCCTCGCTCGCCGCCACCGCGACCATCACGCCCCCGGACGGCAGCGACTGCATCAGCCGGGCGCGAGCCGACACGAGCGCGCACGCGTCCCGCACGGACAGCACACCGGCGACGTGCGCGGCGGCCAGTTCGCCGATCGAGTGGCCGAACAGGTGGCCCGGCCGCACGCCCCACGACTCCAGGAGCCGGAACAACGCGACCTCGACCGCGAACAACGCGGGCTGCGCCCACCCGGTGCGTTCCAGCGCCGTCGGGTCGTCGCCCCACAGCACGTCCCGCAGGCCGTCGTCGAGGTGGGCGAGCAGCTCGTCGAGCGCGTCGGCGAACACGTCGTACCGGTCGTACAGCTCGCGGCCCATGCCGATCCGCTGGGCGCCCTGACCGGAGAACAGGTACGCACACCCCGGGTCGTCGGCGGCGACCCCGCGCGCCACCTCGACCACACCGTCCACACTGGACAGGAGGACGGCCCGGTGCGGCAGCGCGGCCCGGCTGGTCGCGAGCGTCCGGGCGATGTCGGTGCGGCACAGTTCCGGCCGCCGGGCGCGGAAGGCGGTGAGCCGGTCCAGCTGGGCGTCCAGTGCTCCGGCGCCGCGCGCGGACACCACCCACGGCTCGACGGGGAACTCCACGCCACGGTGTACCGGCGCCGTCGGGGCCTGTTCGACGATCACGTGGGCGTTGGTGCCGCTGATGCCGAACGCGGACACGGCCGCCCGGCGCGGCCTGCCGTGCTCTGGCCAGTCCCTCGGTTCGGTGAGCAGCGCGACGGCGCCGTCCTGCCAGTGGATCTCCGGCGACGGTTCGTCGGCGTGCAGTGTCTTCGGCAGCGCGTCGTGGGTCAGCGCCAGCACCACCTTCATGACACCCGCGACGCCGGCGGCGCCCTGCGTGTGCCCGAGGTTGGACTTGACCGACCCGAGCAGCAGCGGGGTCTCCCGGTCGCGACCGTAGGTGGCGAGCAGCGCGTGCGCCTCGATCGGGTCGCCGAGGGTGGTGCCGGTGCCGTGCGCCTCGACCACGTCGACGTCCGCTGTGGACAGTCCGGCGTCGGCGAGCGCGGCGTGGATGACCCGCTGCTGCGACGGCCCGTTCGGGGCGGTGAGCCCGTTGGAGGCGCCGTCGGAGTTCACGGCCGAGCCGCGGACAACCGCGAGCACGCGGTGCCCGTCGCGTTCCGCGTCGGACAGGCGTTCCAGCACCAGCACGCCGACGCCCTCGGCCCACGCGGTGCCGTCGGCGCCCGCGCCGAACGCCTTGCAGCGGCCGTCGGGCGCGAGCCCGCCCTGCAGGCTGAACTCGACGAACGAGTCGGGGCCGGACATCACCGACGCGCCACCCGCGAGCGCCAGCGAGCACTCGCCGGACCGCAGCGCCCGCACCGCCCAGTGCAGGGACACGAGCGACGCCGAGCAGGCGGTGTCGACGGTGACCGCGGGCCCTTCGAGGCCGAGCGCGTAGGCGAGACGGCCGGACAGGACGCTCGCGGTGTTGCCGGTGGCGACGTAGCCGCCGAGCGCGTCCGCGTCGTCCCCGTCCGCGAGTTCGGCCGCCTTCCGCAGCACGGTCACGTAGTCCTGGCCGTTGGTGCCGACGAACACGCCGGTGTCGCTGCCGCGCAACGACACCGGGTCGACACCGGCGCGCTCGAGGGCCTCCCACGTGGTCTCGAGGAGGAGCCGCTGCTGCGGGTCCATGGCGAGGGCCTCGCGCGGGGAGATGCCGAAGAACCCGGCGTCGAAGTCGGCGACACCGGAGAGGAACCCGCCGCGCGGCGTGGCGGACCGCTCGGTGAGCGCGGCGAGGTCCCAGCCGCGGTCGGCGGGGAACCCGGTGATGCCGTCGCGGCCGTCGGCGAGCAGCGCCCACAGGTCCTCCGGCGAGGACACGTCGCCGGGGAAGCGGCAGCCCATGCCGACGATCGCGATCGGCTCGTCGGTCGCCGTGGTCGTGTTCGGGGTCCGGCCCGCGGGCGTGTCGCCGGACAGTTCGGCCGCCAGGTGCGCGGCGAGTGCGCGCGGGGTCGGGTGGTCGAAGATCAGTGCGGCGGGCAGCCGCAGCCCGGTCGCGGTGCCGAGCGCGTTGCGGAGCTCGACCGAGGTGAGCGAGTCGAACCCGAGGTCGAGGAACGACCGGTCGGCGTCCACGGCGGCGGGGTCGGTGTGGCCGAGGACCGTGGCGACCGTGGACCGCAGCAGGTCGAGCAGCCCGCGCTCGTCGCGGACCGCCGTCGGCGCGGGGGCGGCGGCGCGGGTGCTCGGGACACCGGACAGCTCGGTGAACAGCGGTGCCCGTCGCGCACCGGAGAGGACGGTCGCGAAGCGGCTCCAGTCGACGTCGGCGAGCATGATCTCGGTGTCGCCGTGGTCGATCGCGCGGTGCAGCGCGGCGAGCGCGCGGTCCGGGGCGAGCGGGGTGAGCCCACCGCGGCGCATCCGGTCGGTGACGTCGCCAGCGGCCATCCCGGAGTCGGCCCACGGGCCCCAGGCGACCGACGTGGCTGGGAGACCGGCCGCGTGCCGCTGCCGGGCGAGCGCGTCGAGGGCGGCGTTGGCGGCGGCGTAGTTGCCCTGCCCGGCCGCGCCGATGGTGCCCGCCATCGACGAGAACAGGACGAACGCGGCGAGCTCGTGGCCGAGGTCGGCGGTCAGCTCGTGCAGCACCCGCGCGGCGGTCACCTTGGCGCGCACCACCTCGGCGAACCGGTCGGGGGTGAGCGCGGTGACGACGCCGTCGTCGACGACGCCCGCGGTGTGGAAAACGGCGGTGAGCGGCTCGTCCGCCAGGAGCGCGGCCATGGCGTCGCGGTCGGCGGCGTCGCAGGCCGCGACGGTCACGCGGGCACCCAGCGCTTCCAGCTCGGCCACGAGGTCGGCGGCACCGGGTGCGCCGGGGCCGCGGCGGCTGGTGAGCAGCAGGTGCCCGGCGCCTTCGCGGGCGAGCCAGCGGGCGACGTGCGCACCGAGCGCGCCGGTGCCGCCGGTGACGAGCACCGTGCCGGCCGGCCGGTAGTCGCGCGATGGCCGGTCGACGGGGAGCGGGTCCGGCACGAGGCGCCTGCCGAACGCGCCCTCGGCGCGGATCGCGACCTGGTCCTCCTCGCCGCCGGTCAGCACGGCCGCGAGCCTGCGGACGGTGTGCCGGTCGACCTCGGCGGGCAGGTCGGCGAGCCCGCCCCAGGTGTCCGGCTGTTCGAGTGCGACCACCCGGCCGAGCCCCCACACGGCGGCCTGGGCCGCGTCGGTGCCGGTCCCGCCGCGCGTCAGGCACCAGAGCCGGGCGCGGATCCCGGCGTCGTCGAGCGCCCGCACGGCGGCGGCGGTCGCGGTCAGCGCCGCGACCTCGTCGGTGACGTCGATGGCGAGCAGCGACAGCACTCCGCTGAACCCGCCGTCCAGTGCGGCGAGGTCGGCGAGTGTGACCACCACGTGCTCGGTGGCGATCGCGGCGAGCAGGTCGGGCAGCCACGAGTGCTCGACGTCGTCGGGACACAGCACGAGCCAGCGGCCGCGCGGCGTAGGTGCGGGGGCAGGCAGCGCACGCCACTGGACGCGGTGGCGGAGCCCGTCGAGGACAGTGCGTTCGTGCCGGTCCTCGTGCCACCGCGCCCGCCAGCCCGCGAGCGCGGGCAGCACCTCGGCCAGCGCGTCCCCGTCGACATCCAACGTGGCCGACAGCGCGGCGAGGTCGGTGCGCTCGACGGCGGTCCAGAACTCGGCGTCCTCCCCCGCCGCCGGGGCGGCCGCGGGTGGGGCGGGCCAGTACCTGGCGCGCTGGAAGGGGTAGGTCGGCAGGTGGAGGTGGTGGGTGCCGCCGAAATAGGCGGACCAGTCAACGGCGCCGCCGTGGACGTGCAGCCCGGTCAGCGCACCGAGCAGCGCGGTCACTTCCGGCCGGTCCTTGCGGAGTGCGGGCAGCAGGACGGCCTCGCCCGCCGACTCGCGGGCCATGCCGGACAGCACGCCGTCCGGGCCGAGTTCCACGAAGATGCCGACCCCGCGGTCCGCGAGCCACGAGACGCCGCCGGCGAACCGGACCGGTTCGCGCACCTGCCGCACCCAGTAGTCCGGGGAGCACAGCACCTCGGCGGTCGCAGGCTCGCCGGTCACCGTGGACACCACGGCCAGCGCGGGTGGGTGGTAGGTCAGGCCGTGGGCCACGGCCGCGAAGTCGGCGAGCATCCCGTCCATGCGCGGCGAGTGGAACGCGTGGCTGACCCGCAGCGGCGTGGCCTGGTAGCCGTCGGCGCGGAGCCGGTCGACCAGCGGCGCGAGCACGTCGCCGTCCCCGGACAGCACCACCGACGACGGGCCGTTGAGCGACGCGAGCGCCACCCGGTCCCGTTTGCCGTCGAGGTGCTCGCCGAGCAACGCGAGCGCCTCGTCCTCGCCCGCGCGCAGGGCGACCATCGCCCCGCCCTCGGGCAGGGCCGCCATCAGCCGGGCCCGCGCGGACACCAGCGTGCACGCGTCGGGCAGCGACAGGACACCGGCGACGTGCGCGGCGGCGAGCTCGCCGATCGAGTGCCCTGCCAGGTAGTCCGGCTGCACGCGCCACGACGCGAGCAGGCGGAACAGTGCGACCTCGACGGCGAACAGCGCGGGCTGGGTGGCGCCGGTGTGGTCGAGCAGCGCCGGGTCTTCCCCCCACATCACGTCCCGCAGGCCGGGGTCGAGGTGGGCGAGCACGTCGTCGAGCGCCTCGGCGAACGCGGGGTACCGCCCGTACAGCTCGCGGCCCATGCCGAGGCGCTGGGAACCCTGCCCGGAGAACAGGAACGCGGTGCGGCCGCGGCCCGCGCGGGTGACGGGCCCGGTGCCGTCGCGCAGCGCGGTCAGGCCGCGGACCAGGTCCTCGCGGTCCTCGGCGACCAGGGCGGCGCGGTGTTCGAACGTGGCGCGGGTGGTGGCGAGCGTACCGGCGAGCCGCTGGAGCGGCACATTCGGCGCTGTGTCCACATAGGACAGAAGCTGGTCCGCGGTGGCGCGCAGCGCCGCCTCGTCCCGCGCGGACACCAGCACCGGCACGGGCCCGGTGTCGGCGACGTCAGCGGTTTCGTCGGCGGGTGGCGCCTGTTCGAGGATCACGTGCGCGTTCGTGCCGGACAGGCCGAACGACGAGACCCCGGCCCGGCGTGGGCGGCCGGTGTCCGGCCACGCGGTCTCCTCGGTGAGCAGCTCGATCGCCCCGGCGGACCAGTCCACGTGGGACGACGGCGTGTCGACGTGCAGCGTCCTCGGCAGCACGCCGTGCTCCAGGGACTTCACCACCTTGATGACCCCGGCGACCCCCGCGGCCATCTGCGTGTGCCCGATGTTGGACTTGACCGAGCCCAGCAGCAGCGGGATGTCCCGGTTCTGCCCGTAGACCTGGAGGAGGGCACCTGCCTCGATGGGGTCGCCGAGCGCGGTGCCGGTGCCGTGCCCCTCGACAGCGTCCACATCGGACGGTTCGAGGCCTGCCGCGGCGAGCGCGTCGGCGATCACCCGTTGCTGCGCGGGGCCGTTCGGGGCGGTGAGGCCGTTCGAGGCGCCGTCGGCATTGACGGCGGAGCCCCGCAGCACGGCGAGCACGCGGTGGCCGTTGCGGCGCGCGTCGGACAGCCGTTCCAGCAGCAGCACGCCGACACCCTCGGCGAGGCTCATGCCGTCCGCGCCGTCCGCGTACGCCTTGCAGCGACCGTCCTTCGCGAGCGCGCGCTGCCGGGAGAACCCGACGAACGCGCTCGGGGTGGCCATGATGCTGACGCCACCGGCGAGCGCGAGGCTGCTCTCCCCCGTGGCCAGGGACCGCGCGGCGAGGTGCATCGCGACGAGCGACGACGAGCACGCGGTGTCGAGCGTCAGCGCGGGACCCTCCAGGCCGAACAGGTACGCGAGGCGGCCGGACAGGACGCTCGGCAACGACCCGGTGATGCCGTGGCCCTCCGCGTTCTCGCCCGCGTTCTCCGCCGCGGTGACGGCGGCGCTGTAGTCCTGGTAGCTGGCGCCGACGAACGTGCCGGTGCGGCTGCCGCGCATGGTGTGCGGGTCGATGCCTGCCCGCTCGAACACCTCCCACGCGGTCTCCAGGAGGAGCCGCTGCTGCGGGTCCATGACGAGCGCCTCGCGCGGCGACACCCCGAAGAAGCCGGGGTCGAACCCGGCGGCGTCGTGGAGGAAACCGCCCTGTGTCGAGTAGGTCTTGCCGGTGCTGTCCGGGTCCTCGGCGTACAGGGTGTCGGCGGGCCAGCCGCGGTCGGCGGGGAAGCCGGAGATCGCGTCGACGCCGTCGCGCACCAGGTCCCACAGCCGTTCCGGCGTGTTCGCGCCGCCCGGGTAGCGGCAGGCCATGCCGATGATCGCGATCGGCTCGTCCTCGGTCACCGCGGTGGCCGAGGCGCGGCCTGCCGGTGTGGTCGCGCCCGCGAGGCCCGCGAGGAGGAAGTCGGTCAGTGCCACCGGGTTCGGGTGGTCGAACACCATCGTCACGGGCAGCGTCAGGCCGGTGGCGCGGGTGAGCCGGTTGCGCAGTTCGACCGCGGTCACCGAGTCGAACCCGGCGTCGCGGAACGCCCTGCGTTCGGCGAGCGCGTCGGCGGAGTCGTGGCCGAGCACGGCGGCGGCCTCGGTGCGCACCAGTTCGAGCAGTTCGTGCTCGCGTTCCGCGGGCGGCAGCGCGCGCAGCCGGGTCGCGAACTCGCCGTCGGGCCGGTCGGCGGCCTCGGTCGCGGCGAGCAGCCGCACCGAGGGCACCTCGTCGAACAGCCGCGTGGGACGGGCCGCGGTGTAGACCGGGTGGTACAGCTCCCAGTCCACGTCGGCGACCGCGACCGCGGTGTCGCGGCAGTCGAGCACCCGGCCGAGCCCGGTGAGCGCGCGGGCCGGGTCCATGAACTCCAGGCCGCTGCGGCGGATCCGCGTGGGATCGACCCGGCCGAGCTCGAGGTCGTCGGCCCAGATGCCCCACGACAGCGAGGTGGCGGGCATGCCGAGCGCGGCCCGGTGCTCGGCGAGGGCGTGCAGGTAGGCGTTGCCCGCGACGTACGCGGCGTGCTGCCCCGTACCCCACATGCCGGCGACGGACGAGAACAGCAGGAACGTGTCGAGGTCGTCGCCCCACACCTCGTGGAGGTTGTGCGCGCCGCGGACCTTCGCGTCGAGCCCGTGGGCGAACCCGGTCAGGTCGGTGTCGGCGAGCGCGGCCAGCTCGATCACCGCGGCGGCGTGGATGACCGTGCGGACCTCGTGGCCGTCGGCGGCGAGCCGGGCCCGCACGGCGGCGAGCGCGTCGCGGTCGGTGACGTCGCAGGCGACCGCTTCCGCGTTGCCGCCCAGCTCGGCGACCAGCTCGGTCATGCCGGGCGCGGCGGCACCGCGGCGGCTCAGCAGCACGACGTGCTCGGCGCCGCGGGCGACGAGCCAGCGCGCCACGTGCGGCCCGAGGGTGCCGGTGCCGCCGGTGACGAGCGTGGTGCCGCGCGGTGACCAGCGGGCGGCGGTGGGGGCGGCCGGGGCGGGCACGACGCGGCGGGCCAGCAGGCCGGTCGCGCGGACGGCGAGCTGGTCCTCGCCGGTGCCGCCGGACAGGGCGGTGACGAGCCTGCGTGCGGCGGCGGTGTCGAGCGTGCCGGGCAGGTCCACCACGCCACCGACGCGGTGCGGGTGTTCGAGCGCGGCGGTCCAGGCGACGCCGTGCACCATGGCCTGTGCGGGCTCGGTGACCACATCGGACGGTCCGGTGGACTGGGCGCCCCGGGTGAGACACCACAGCGGCGCCTCGATCCCGGCGTCACCGAGGGCCTGCACGAGGGTGACGGTCGCGGCGACGCCGAGCGGCAGCGCCGGGTGGTCGGCACACGGACCGGTCGCGGTGGCGACGCACACGATCCCGGTCAGGTCGGCGGCGACGTCGTCGAGCCGGTCGGCGAGCTGCTCGCGGTCGAACCCGGACAGCGTGAGGCGGCGGATCTCGGCGCCGTGCGCGGTGAGGGCGTCGGCCACCTCGTCGGCGTCGTCATCCGGGCCGGTGGCGAGCAGCCACACGCCGGTGAGGGTCACCTGCTCATCGGTGGGCACGGGGGTCCAGCGGACCCCGTACCGCCAGGAGTCCACAGTAGACTCGTCGGCGCGGTCGCGGCGCCACGCGGACAGGGCGGGCAGCACGGCGGCGAGCGCGTCCTCGTCGACCCGCAGGTCCGCGGCGAGCGCGGCCGGGTCGGCCTCCTCGATCGCCCGCCACGTGGCGTCCGGTCCACCCTCCGCCTGACGGGGCGGGGTCGGCGGGATCCAGTAGGAGTCGCGCTGGAACGCGTAGGTGGGCAGGTCGACCCGGCGACCGCCCGCCAGTTCCAGCCACGTGCCGGGCACGCCGCGGGTGAACACCTCGGCGGCGGAGGTGAGGAGGCGGTCGAGGCCGCCGTCGTCGCGGCGCAGTGTGCCTGCCACGACGACCGGCTCGCGCGCGTCGTCGGCGGTCTCCTGCACCGCGAAGGTGAGCACGGGGTGCGGGCTCACCTCGACGAACGCGCGGTGCCCTGCGGCCAGCAGCTCGCGGACGACGTGCTCGAACCGCACGGTCTCCCGCAGGTTGCGGTACCAGTAGTCGGCGTCCATCGCGGTGGTGTCGAGCCAGTCGCCGGTCAGGGTGGACAGGAACGGGATGTCGGCGGGCCGGGGCCGCAGCGGCGCCAGGTCGGTGTGCAGGCGGTCGCGCAGCGCCTCGACCTGCGCCGAATGCGAGGCGTAGTCCACGGCGACCCTGCGCACCCGCACGTCCTGCGCGACCAGGTCGGCCTGGAGCGCGTCGAGTCCTTCCGGCGTGCCGGACACGACGGTGGAACTCGGCCCGTTGACCGCCGCGACGGACACGCCGTCCGGCAACGTCAGCTCGGCGACGGGCAGCGCGACCGACATCATGCCGCCCGCACCGGCGAGGGTCTCCGCGATCGCCTTGCTGCGCAACGCGACCACCCGCGCACCGTCCTCGATGGACAGCGCACCGGCGGCGACGGCGGCGGCGATCTCGCCCTGCGAGTGGCCGACGACCGCGTCCGGCCGCACACCGCGCGACCGCCACACCGCGGCCAGCGACACCATCACCGCGAACGACGCGGGCTGTACGACGTCGACCCGCTCGAGCGTGGGCGCGTCGTCGGCCCGGGTGAGCACGTCGGTGAGCGACCAGTCGGTGAACGGGGCCAGCGCGGTGGCGCACTCGGCGGTCCGCGCGGCGAACACCGGTGACTCGGCGAGCAGTCGCGCCCCCATGCCCGCCCACTGCGCGCCCTGTCCCGGGAACACGAACACGGTCCGCCCGTCGAGGTCCGCGGTGCCGGTCACGACGGACGGGGCGGACCGGCCCGCGGCCAGCGCGCCCAGTCCCGCGGTCAGCTCGGCGAGGTCACGGCCGAGGACCACGGCCCGGTGCTCGAAGAGCGCCCGGGACCCGACGAGCGTGTGCCCGACGTCGAGCGGACGCACACCGTCCACAGTGGACCGCAAGCGAGTGGCCTGTGCCCGCAGGGCGGCCGGGGTGCGCGCGGACAGCACCCACGGTGTGATCGC
The DNA here is from genome assembly GCF_014203735.1 of Actinophytocola algeriensis. Taxonomy (GTDB): domain Bacteria; phylum Actinomycetota; class Actinomycetes; order Mycobacteriales; family Pseudonocardiaceae; genus Actinophytocola; species Actinophytocola algeriensis. Next base: position 122,819 of record NZ_JACHJQ010000010.1, read on the forward strand.
GGGAGGTTCGGGTGGGTCCGGCACCGGGTCGGGCGCGGGTGCCTCCTCCAGCACCAGGTGCGCGTTGGTGCCGCTGATGCCGAACGACGACACCGCGGCCCGGCGCGGCACGTCCCGCGCGGGCCACGCCACGGGTTCGGCGAGCGGGGTCACCGCGGCCGAGGACCAGTCGACGTGGCTGGACGGTTCGTCGACGTGCAGCGTGCGCGGCAGTGCCCCATGCCGCAGCGCCAGCACCATCTTGATGACGCTCGCGACACCCGCCGCGGACTGGGTGTGGCCGATGTTGGACTTGACCGAGCCCAGCCACAGCGGCCGCTCGCGGTCGCGCCCGTAGGTCGCCTGCAGCGCGCGGGCCTCGATGGGGTCGCCGAGCGCGGTGCCGGTGCCGTGCGCCTCGACGGCGTCGATGTCGGCGGCGGTCACGTGTGCGTTGGCGAGGGCCTGGCGGATGACCCGCTGCTGCGACAACCCGTTGGGGGCGGTGAGGCCGTTGGAGGCGCCGTCCGAGTTGGTGGCCGAGCCGCGTACCAGCGCGAGCACCGGGTGCCCGTTGCGGAGCGCGTCGGAGAGCCGTTCCAGCAGCACCACGCCGGCACCCTCGGCGAGGGCCATGCCGTCGGCGGCGTCGGAGAACGCCTTCGAGCGGCCGTCCGGGGCGAGCGCGCGCTGGCGGCTGAACGCGACGAACGGCCCCGGTGTGGTCATGACGGTGACACCACCCGCGACCGCGAGGGTGGTCTCGCCGTCGCGGAGCGACTGGGCGGCGAGGTGCATGGCGACGAGCGACGACGAGCACGCGGTGTCGACGGTGACGGCCGGGCCCTCGAGCCCGAACACGTACGCGAGACGGCCGGACAGGATGGACGGGATGGTGCCGGTGACGACGTGACCCTCGATGTCCTCGCCCTCGCCGCCGTACTGGGCGTGGCTGGCGCCGACGAACGTGCCGGTGCGGCTGCCGCGCAACGTGGTCGGGTCGATGCCGGCGCGTTCGACGCACTCCCACGTGGTTTCGAGGAGGAGCCGCTGCTGCGGGTCCATGCCGAGCGCCTCGCGGGGCGAGATGCCGAAGAACGCCGGGTCGAACCGGTCGGCGTCGTGCACGAACCCGCCGCGGGTCGTGTAGGTGGCGCCGGGGCGGTCCGGGTCGGTGTCGACCGCGACGGTGCCGTCCCAGCCGCGGCCCGCGGGGAAGTCGGTGATGGCGTCACGGCCGTCGGCGAGCAGCGCCCACAGGTCCTCGGGGGTGCGGACGTCGCCGGGGAACCGGCACGCCATCGCGACGATCGCGATCGGGTCGTCGGCGTCCGCCCGCGTGGCGACCGGTGCGGTGCCGTCGGTGGTGGCGCCCAACAGTTCCGCGCGCAGGTAGCGGGCGAGGGCGAGCGGGGTGGGGTGGTCGAACACCATCGTCGCGGGCAGCGGCAGGCCGGTCAGCCCGCCGAGCCGGGTGCGCAGTTCGACGGCGGTGAGCGAGTCGAACCCGGCCTCGCGGAACGCGCGCTGTGCCGGCACACCGTCGGCGCGGTCGTGGCCGAGCACGGCCGCCGCCTCGTCCCGGACGATCCCGACGAGGAGGCGTTCCTGCTCGGTGTCGGTGAGCCCGGCGATCCGGGTCGCCAGCTCGCTGGTGCCGACCGGTTCCCGGGACTGGGCCGGTGCGACCTCGGCGAGCAGCGGGCTGGGCCGCGACGACGTGAAGACCGCGGCGTAACGCGCCCAGTCGACGTCGGCGACGGTCAGGGCCGGTTCGCCGGACGCGACGGCCTGCCGGAGCGCGGCCAGTGCGGGCCCGGCGGGCAGCGCGGTCAGGCCACGGCGGGCGAGCCCTCGGGACACCTCGTCATCGGTGGCCATCCCACCGCCTGCCCACGGGCCCCACGCGACGGACGTGGCGGCGCGACCGAGGCCGTGCCGGTGTTCGGCGAGCGCGTCGAGGTAGGCGTTGGCGGCGGCGTACCCGGCCTGCCCGCCGCTGCCGAGCACCCCGGCGAGGGACCCGAACAGCACGAACAGGTCCAGGTCGCGGTCGGCGAGCAGCGCGTGCAGGTGCGCGGCGCCGTCGGCCTTCGCCGCCATGGCGGCCGCGAGGTCCCCGGGTGTGGTCTCGGCGAGCGGCCTGATGTCGCTGGTGCCCGCGGCGTGCACGACCCCGGTGAGGTCGGGCAGCCCGGCGAGGACGGCGGCGAGCGCGTCGCGGTCGGCGGCGTCGCAGGCCACGACGTCCACCTCGGCGCCGAGGGCGGTCAGCTCGGCACGCAGGTCGGCGGCGCCGGGCGCGTCCGGGCCGCGGCGGCTGGTGAGCACGAGCCGTGTCGCGCCCGCGGTCGCGAGCCACCGCGCGGCCGCCGCACCCAGTTCGCCGGTGCCGCCGGTGACGAGGACGGTGCCGCGCACGGGTGGCTCCGGTGCGGGCGCCGCCGGGTGGCGGACGAGGCGCCTGCCGAGGACGCCGGTGGCGCGGATCGCGACCTGGTCCTCGCCGTGGCGTCCCGCGAGGACCTCGACGACCCGCTCGGCGGTGGTGGCGTCGGGTTCGGCCGGCAGGTCGATCAGGCCGCCCCACCGGCGCGGGTACTCGAGCGCGGCGGTGCGGCCGAAGCCCCACACGGCCGCCTGTTCCGGGTCGGTGAGCGGGTCGTGGACGCCGGTGGTGACCGCGCCGCCGGTGATCGTCCACAGTGGAACGTCGGGGATCGTCTGGAGCAGGGTGAGCGCGGCGGCGAGCTCCGTGACGGTGGAGAGCACGCCGGTCACGTCGTCGGTCAGGTGCTCGGCGACTTCCACGGCACTGCCCTCGACCGCGACGGGTCGCACCTCCGCCCCGGCCGAACGCAGTGCGTCCGCGAGACCGGGGTCGGGCCCGACGAGCAGCCAGGTGCCGGACAGCCGGGCCGGGCCGGTGCGGACCGGGGTCCACGTGACGCGGTAGCGCCACGAGTCGATGCGGGCGCGGTCGTGCCTGCCGCGCCGCCACGACGAGAGCGCGGGCAGCACGGTGCCCAGCTCGTCGGCGGCGATGCCGAGGACGGACGCCAGTTCGGTCGCGTCGTCGCGTTCGACCGCCGCCCACAGCCGGTCGTCGGCGGGGTCGGTGGCGGGGCGGGCCACCGGCGCGGGCGGCCAGAAGAACTCGTGCTGGAAGGCGTAGGTGGGCAGGTCCACCGGGCGCGCGCCGCTGCCGGCGAACCACGCGTGCCAGTCGACGCGGATGCCGCGGACGTGCAGGCGGGCGAGCGCGGTGACGAACGCGGTCTCCTCGTCGGTGTCCGCGCGCAGGGTGGCGGCGAACGCCGTACCGGGACCGGTGGCGGTCTCGGCGGCCATGCCCGTCAGCACACCGTCGGGCCCGATCTCCAGGAACGTGTCGGTGCCCAGCCCCGCGAGGGTCGTGACGGCGTCGGCGAACCGGACCGTGCGGCGGGCGTGCTCGACCCAGTAGTCCGGGGCGCACACCTCGTCGGTGACGACCGCACCGGTCAGCGTGGAGACCAGCGGCACCGCCGGCGCCGAGTACGTGACCTGCTCGGCGACCGCGCGGAAGTCGGCGAGCACGGCGTCCACACGTGCCGAGTGGAACGCGTGGCTCACCGCGAGCCTGCGGGTGCGACGGCCGTCCTCGGCGAACCGCGCGCCGAGCGCGAGCACCGGTTCCTCGTCGCCGGACACCACGACCGCGGCGGGTCCGTTGACCGCGGCGATGTCCACGCCGTCGGTGAGCGCGGCCTGCACCTCGTCCTCGGTGGCGGCGATCGCCACCATCGCGCCACCGTCCGGCAGCGCCTGCATGAGCCTGCCGCGCGCGGCGACCAGTGCGGCCGCGTCGGCGAGCGGGAACACCCCGGCGACGTGCGCGGCGGCCAGCTCCCCGATCGAGTGGCCCGCCACGTGGTCCGGGCGCACCCCCCACGCCTCGAGCTGGCGGAACAGCGCGACCTCGAGCGCGAACAGCGCGGGCTGGGTCCAGCCGGTCTCGTCGAGCGGGCCGTCGTCGGCGAACAGCACGTCCAGCAGCGGCCGGTCCAGGTGCTGCTCGAACGCGGCGGCCACGGTGTCGAGCGCCTGCGCGAACACCGGGAAGCGGCGGTACAGGTCGCGGCCCATCCCGGGGCGTTGCGCGCCCTGGCCGGTGAACAGCATCGCGAGCCGCCCGCCGGGCGTGTGCTCCCCCGTCACCAGCGCGGGGTCCGGCCGGTCGGCGGCGAGCGCGCCGAGCGCCCTGCGCAGCACCGCGGGGTCGCCGGTGACGACGGCGGCCCGCTGCTCGAACGCCGAGCGGCGGGTGGCGAGCGAGAACGCCAGGTCGGCCGGTGCGTGGTCGTCCACAACGGATAGGAGGCGGGCGGCCTGGTCGCGCAGCGCACCCCCCGTCCGGCCGGACAGCACGACCGGAACCACTCCGTGCTGCCCGGCGGACGGTTCGCCACCCGGCTGTGTCGCCGGCTCTCCTGTGGGTGGCTGCTCGAGGATGGTGTGCGCGTTCGTGCCGCTGAAGCCGAACGACGACACACCGGCGCGGCGTGGCCTGCCGGTCTCCGGCCACGGCGTGGTCTCGGTGACGAGGTCGACGGCCCCGGCCGCCCAGTCGACCCGGTCGGACGGGCGGTCCGCGTACAGGGACGGCGGTACCCGGCCGTGCCGCATCGCCATGATCATCTTGATCACGCCAGCGACCCCGGCGGCGGCCTGGGTGTGCCCGATGTTGGACTTGACCGAACCCAGCAACAGCGGGGTGTCCCGGTCCTGGCCGTAGGTCTGGAGGAGGGCACCCGCCTCGATCGGGTCGCCGAGCGACGTGCCGGTGCCGTGCCCCTCGACCACGTCGACGTCCGTTGTGGACAGTCCGGCGGACGCGAGCGCCTGCCGGATCACGCGCTGCTGCGCCGGGCCGCTGGGCGCGGTGAGGCCGTTGGAGGCGCCGTCGGAGTTGACCGCGGAACCCCGCACGACGGCGAGGATGCGGTGCCCGTTGCGGAGTGCGTCGGACTGGCGTTCCAGCACCAGCACGCCGACACCCTCGGCCCAGCCGACGCCGTCGGCGGAGTCGGAGTACGCCTTGCAGCGGCCGTCGGTCGAGAGCCCGCGCTGGCGGGAGAACTCGACGAACGCGCCGGGTGTGGACATCACGGTGACGCCACCGGCGAGCGCGAGCGCGCACTCCCCCGCACGCAGCGACTGCATCGCCCAGTGCATCGCGACGAGCGACGACGAGCACGCGGTGTCGACCGTGACCGTGGGGCCTTCGAGGCCGAGCACGTAGGACACGCGGCCGGACGCGACGCTCGCCGAGCTGCCGGTGCCGACGTAGCCGTCGAACTCACCACCCGCGAGGACGGTGCCGTAGTCGCCGTACATGACGCCCGCGAACACACCGGTGCTGCTGCCGCGCAACGAGATCGGGTCGATGCCGGCGTGCTCGACCGCGGACCAGCTCGCCTCGAGGAGCAGCCGCTGCTGCGCGTCGGTGGCGAGTGCCTCGCGCGGGCTCATGCCGAAGAACTCGGCGTCGAACTCGCCCGCGTCGTGCAGGAAGCCGCCGGAGCGGGTGTAGGACGTGCCGGGGTGGTCGGGGTCGGGGTGGAACAGCGTGTCGAGGTCCCAGCCGCGGTTGACCGGGAACCCGGAGATGGCGTCGCGGCCCTCGCTCACGAGCCGCCACAGGTCCTCGGGGCTCCGCACGCCGCCGGGGTAGCGGCAGGCCATGCCGACGACCACGACCGGATCCGATGCGTCCACAGTGGACACTGAGGTGCCGGGGGTGGCGCCGGGGGTGGTGCCCAGCAGCTCGTCGAGCACGTGGGCGGCGAGCACCGCGACGGACGGGTGGTCGTACACCAGGGTCGCGGGGAACCGCAGCCCGGTCGCGGCGGACAGCTGGTTGCGCAGCTCGATCGCGGTCAGGGAGTCGAAACCCAGCTCGGCGAGCGGGCGCGCGGGGTCGAGCGCGCGCGGGTCCTGGTGGCCGAGCACCGCGCCGACCTGCTCGCGCACGAGGTCGAGCACCGCGTCGCGGCGCCGGGTCTCGTCGAGGCGGCCGAGGCGGGTGACGAGGTCGGCCGCGGTGCCGGACCCGGACACGGCGGCGCGGCGCGTGGTGGTGCGGACGAGCCCGCGCAGCACGGCGGGCACCGTGCCCATCGCGCGGAGGGCGGCGAGATCGAGCCGCACGGGCACGACGACGGGCTCACCCGTGCGCAGCGCGGCGTCGAACAGGGCGGTGCCCTGCGCGACGGTCAGCGGCGGGGTGCCGAGCTGGCGCAGGCGGCGGCTGTTCTCGTCCGCGCCGGTCATGCCTGCATCGGACTCCCACGGGCCCCACGCGAGCGACACGGCGGGCAGTCCCTGCGCGCGGCGCAGCGCGGCGAGCGCGTCGAGGAACGCGTTGCCCGCGGCGTAGTTGCCCTGCCCGGCGGCACCGGTGACCCCGGCGACCGACGAGAACAGCACGAGGTCCGCGTCGCCGACCAGCTCGTGCAGGTGCCACGCGGCGTCGACCTTGGGGCGCAGCGCGGTGTCGAGCGCGGCCGGGGTGAGCGCGGAGATGACACCGTCGGCGAGCACACCGGCCGCGTGCAGCACCGCGGACACCGGGTGCTCGACGGACGAGAGCGCTTCGGCGAGCGCGGCGCGGTCGGCGACGTCGCAGGCGGTCACCACGACGTCGGCGCCGAGACCGGTCAGCTCGTCGACCAGCCCGGGCGCGGCGACACCGCTGCGGCTGAGCAGGAGGAGGTGGCGGACGCCGTGCTCGGTGACGAGGTGGCGGGCCAGGACGGAGCCGAGCCCGCCGGTACCGCCGGTGATGACGACGGTGCCGTCCCAGGTGGGCAGAGCCGCGTCCTCAGGTGGCGCGGTCCTGGCGAGTCGTGGGGCGAACAGCTCACCGTCGCGGACCGCGAGCTGTGGTTCGTCACTGGCGAGCGCGGCGGCGGGGACGGTCTCCCCGTCGACGTCGAGGAGGCCGAACCGGCCCGGGTGCTCGGCCTGGGCGGACCGCACGAGCCCCCACACCGCGGCGGCGGCCGGGTCGGGTGCGGCGCTGTGGACGGCGCCCCGGGTGACGAACACCAGGCGCGTGCCGGGGAACCGGTCGTCGCCGAGCCACTCCTTCACGGCGGCGAGCGCGGCGGCCACCTGCTCGTGGGTGGCGGTGACCGGGTCGGTCCCGGCGGCGGGAACCGGGTGGAGCACCCGTTCCGTGCCGGTCGCCGCGCCCGACCGGACCGGGACCCAGTCGAGGCGGAACAGTGCCCGGTCGACGGCGGCGGGTGCACCTTGCGGGGCGCGGAAGACGAGCGACCCGACCGTGGCGATGGGTGCGCCCTCGGTGTCGGTCAGGTCGAGGGAGAGCGCGTCACCGTCGAGGACGGCGCGGACCCGCGCGGTACGGGCGCCGGTGGCGTGGAGCCGCACGTCCTCCCAGGAGAACGGCAGCCCGCCGACGTCACCGCCGACCAGCGCCGCGGTGTGCAACGCGGCGTCGAGCAACGCCGGATGGATGCCGAACGCGGCCGCGTGCTCGGCGACCTCGACCTCCGCGTACACGGCGCCGCCGTGGCGCCAGGCCGCGGTCAGCCCGCGGAACGCGGGCCCGTAGGTGAGGCCCTGCTCGGCAAGCCGGTCGTAGAGACCGGTGACGTCGAGAGCTTCCGCACCCGACGGCGGCCACACACCGGCCGCGGGACCCTCCTCCGCGACCCGGTCGCCCGGCTGCGGCCACTCACCCACCGCAGGACCGGAGGCGAGTACGCCGGTGGCGTGCCGGGTCCACGGATGGTCGTCGGTGTCGTCAGGGCGGGCGTAGATGTCCAGGGTGCGCTCGCCCTTGCCGTCCGGTTCGCTGACCCACACCTGCACCTGCACCCCGCCGTGGGCGGGCAGCGGCAGCGGGGCCGTCATGGTCAGCTCGGCCAGCCGGTCGCAGCCGACCTCGTCGCCCGCGCGGATCGCCAGTTCGACCATCGCGGCGCCGGGGAGCAGCGCGGTGCCCGCGACGACGTGGTCGGCGAGCCAAGGCTGCGCGGCCAACGAGAGTCTGCCGGTGAGCAGCGTGCCGTCCGACCCGGCGAGCGACACCGCGGCCGACAGCAGCGGGTGGTGCGCGGCACCCAGCCCGGCGGCGCGCAGGTCACCCGCGCCGCCGACGCCGTTCGTCGGCCAGAACCGGGTGCGCTGGAAGGGGTACACCGGCAGGTCCACAGTGGACGCACCAGTGAAGTAGGTGTCCCACCGGACGGGCACGCCCGCCACGTGCAGCGCGGCGGCCGCGGCGGTGACGGCGGCGCGCTCGTCGCGGTCGGCTCGCAGCGCCGGGTGGACGGGCAGGTCCTCGTCGCCGAGGCAGGCGCGGGTGAGCGCGGTGAGCGTGCCGTCCGGGCCCAGCTCCAGGAACGCGGTCACGTCGTGGCCGCGCAGCCACGCGACCGCGTCGGCGAAGCGCACGGTCGCGCGGACGTGCTCGACCCAGTGGTCGGGAGAGGTCAGCTCGGCGACGGTCGCGGGTTCGCCGGTCACCGTCGACACGATCGGGATCAGCGGCTCCCCCGGCGCCAGCCCGGCGACGACGCGGCGGAACTCGTCGAGCACGGGCGCCATGTGCGGCGAGTGGAACGCGTGGGAGACGGTCAGCCTGCGCGCGCGGTCGAACCGCGCGGCCAGCTCGGTCACCACGTCCTCGTCGCCGGACAGCACCACGGCACGCGGCCCGTTGACCGCGGCGATCGCGACCCGGTCCGCGAGCCCGGCGAGCAGCGGCGCCACCTCGGACTCGGCGGCCTCGACGGCCACCATCGCGCCACCGGGCGGCAGCGCCTGCATGAGCCTGCCCCGCGCGGCGATCAGCGCGGCCGCGTCGTCGAGGGTGAACACACCGGCCACGTGCGCGGCGGTGATCTCGCCGATCGAGTGGCCCGCCAGGAAGTCCGGGGTGATCCCCCACGACTCGACCAGCCGGTACAGCGCGGTCTCGACCGCGAACAACGCGGGCTGGGCGAACTCGGTGCGCGCCAACTCATCCGGGTCAGCACCCCACAGCACCGGCCGCAGCGGGCGGTCCAGGTGCGTGTCCAGCGCGGCGATGACGGCGTCGAGCGCGGCGGCGAACACCGGGAACCGTCCACACAGCGCCCGGCCGAGCCCGACGCGTTGCGTGCCCTGGCCCGCGAACAGCACCGCCAGCTGCGGCGTGCCGCGTACCACGGTGCCCTCGGCGCGGCCGTCGGCGAGCGCGGACAACCCGGCGAGCGCGGCGTCCCGGTCGTCGGCGACGACGACCGCGCGGTGTTCGAGGCGGGCCCGGGTCGTGGCGAGCGAGTGGGCGACGTCGACGAGCGCGAGATCGGGCTGACCGTCCACCGTGGACCGCAGCAGCTCCGCCTGCGCCCGCAACGCCTCCCTGCTGCGAGCCGACACCAGGAGCGGCACCGGTCCGGCCTCGACGGCGTCCTCCCGGGCAGCGGGTTCCTCGACCGCCTCCTCCACGATCACGTGCGCGTTGGTGCCGGACAGGCCGAACGACGACACCCCCGCGCGGCGCGGCTCCCCGGTCCCGGGCCACGCCGCGTTCTCCGTCAGCAGCCGGACGGTGCCGGCCGACCAGTCCACATGGGACGTCGGGCGGTCCACGTGCAGGGTCTTGGGCAGCACGCCGTGGCGCATCGCCATGACCATCTTGATCACCCCGGCGACACCGGCCGCGGCCTGCGTGTGCCCGAGGTTGGACTTGACCGACCCGAGCAGCAGCGGCCGCTCCGGGTCGCGGTCCCGGCCGTACGTGGCGAGCAGCGCCTCCGCCTCGACCGGGTCGCCGAGCACCGTGCCGGTGCCGTGCGCGTCCACGACGTCCACCTGGTCGGCGGACAGCCGGGCGTCCACGAGCGCCTGCTCGATCACCCGCTCCTGCGACGGCCCGTTGGGCGCGGTCAGCCCGTTGGACGAGCCGTCGGAGTTCACCGCGGAGCCGCGGAGCACCGCCAGCACCCGGTGGTCGTTCCGCCGGGCGTCCGAGAGCCGCTCCAGCACCAGCACGCCGACGCCCTCGGCCCAGCCGGTGCCGCTCGCGGAGTCGGCGAACGACCGGCAGAACCCGTCGGCCGCGAGCCCGCCCTGCTTGCCGAACTCGACGAACGCGAGCGGGGTCGGCAGCACGGTCACCCCGGCCGCGACCGCGAGCGGGCACTCCCCCGCGCGCAGCGCTCGCATCGCGAGGTGGATCGCCACCAGCGACGACGAGCACGCGGTGTCGACCGTCAGGACGGGACCGACGAGGCCGAGCACGTAGGCGAGGCGGCCGGACAGGACGCTGCTGGTGGTTCCGGTCAGCCCGAAGCCCTCCACGTTGTCCGGCGGGCCGACCCGGTAGTCCTGCGGGATGGCGCCGACGAACACGCCGGTCCTTGTTCCCTTGAGCGACAACGGGTCGATGCGCGCCCGTTCGACCGCCTCCCAGGTGGACTCCAGCAGCACCCGCTGCTGCGGGTCCATCGCGAGCGCCTCGCGGGGCGAGATGCCGAAGAAGTCCGCGTCGAACGTCGTCGCGTCGGGCAGGAAGCCACCGGCCAGCCCGGAGTCGGGTTCCTCCGTGCGCCAGCCGCGGTCGACGGGCAGCGGGGTGATGCCGTGCTCCCCCGCCTCGAGCATCCGCCACAGGTCCTCCGGACTCGTGGCGCCGCCGGGGTAGCGGCAGCTCATGCCGACGATCGCGATCGGTTCGTGTGCGGCGGACTCCAGGTCCTGCAGCCGCGACCGCGTCCTGCGCAGGTCCGCGCTCGCACGCTTGAGGTAGGCGCGGAGCCGCTCTTCGTTGTCGCCGGAAACCATCGCCGCGGCTACCAGGTCACCGGGAGCCAGGCCAGTGTGGACGACAGGCGCGCCTTCACCTTCTCCGGATTGGACAGTTCGCCTGCCTCCACCGCGAGGCGCATGGTGGGGATCCTGGTCAGCAACGCGGTGAACACGGTGTTCAGCTCCAGCCTGGCGAGTGGCGCGCCGATGCAGTGCCACGCGCCGTGCGCGAAGGTCAGGTGCTGGTTGGGGGAGCGGTGGAAGTCGACCTCGTCCGGGTCGTCGAACGCGCGCGGGTCGTAGTTGGCCATCGCGAAGTCGGGCAGCACCAGATCGCCCGCCCGGATGTGCTCGCCCGCCAGTTCGAAGTCCTCGAACGCGTAGTGCGGCTGCCAGCCACCGCCGAAGTTCGCGGTGCGCAGCATCTCCTCCACCGCGCCCGCCATCAGGTCCTGGTCGGCGACCAGCGGCTCACGCAGGTCCGGCCGGGTCAGCAACCGCGCCATGCCCATACCGATGTGCGAGGAGATGCTCTCGTGGCCTGCGAACAGCAGCAGGGCCACGATGGTCGCGATGACCACGTCGTCGTGGCCCGCCGCGACCACCCCGGAGATCACGTCGTCGGCCGGGTGCTCCCGTTTGCGGGCGGCGAGCCCCATCAGGTAACCGAAGAACTCCGACTGGTCGGCGGCGGCATCACCCGTGCCGTGCATGCGGTCCAGTAGTTCGGCGAGGGTGTCGCGCTCCTCCTCCGGGACGCCCATGAGCTCGCACAGCACCCGCAGCGGCACCGGCAGCGAGAACGCGGGCAGCAGGTCCACCGGCTGCGGCAACGCGAGGACCTCGTCGATCGCGTCGTGCACGATCGCCTCGATCCGGGGCCGCAGCGCCGCCATCTTCTTGTGCGTGAAGAAGGGGATCAGCAGCGCACGCATCGCGGCGTGCATCTCGTGCGGGTCGGCGCCGCCGGCGCCCGCGATCATCGAGTAGATCGGGTTGTCGGTCAGCCGCGTCGCGTCCGCCGGGTTCGGGTGGGACCGCACCAGCCTGCGGTCGAGCATGAGCGCCTTGATCTCGGGGGCGCCGAGCACCAGCCAGCCCTCGTCACCGGTGTAGGTGCGCACCCGCCAGACCGGCTTCTCCTCGGCCATCGCCCGCAGCAGCTTGTTGTCGCCGAGCGCGGGTGACCAGAGCGCCTCCAACGTCGGCAGCTCTTCCGACACAGTCATCACTGGCCCTGCCTTCTCGTTTCGCGCCATGGGTTCAGCTGGGCTTCACGGCGACCGCGACCACGTAGTCGAGCCGGTCCAGCTCGCGCTTGATCAGGTCGGTGTCGGCCCACTCCTTCTCGACCACCCGCGCCACGCCGGGCGCCAGGTTCGCGCGGGCGGCGTCGTCGTGCGCGAGCGTGCTCCAGTGCCGGTACCACGGCTCCCACGTGCGGTCCCGGATGGACAGCACGTTCGTGCCGGTGAACCCGGTGGCGGCGAGCCGCTGCTCGTAGCCGTCGCGGTCGTACCAGTTCGCGTCCGGCACACCCACCCGGTACAGGCTGAACCTGGGGCTGCGGAACGACTTGCGCGGTGTCGCGGCGTCCAGCGGGATGGTGTCCACGGTGCCGAGTACGCCACCCGGCCGCAGCACCCGGAACGCCTCGCGGAAGAAGTCCTCGCGGGTGTTGAAGTGCAGCGCCGCGTCCAGCGCGACGACCCGGTCGAACGAGGCGTCCGGGAAGTCCAGCTCGGTCGCGGTGCCGACGCGGAACCGCACCCGGTCGGCGACCCCGTCGGCCTCGGCCCGCGCCTGGGCGCCCGCGATCTGGTGCGGCGTCACGTCGAGCGCGTGGATGGTCGCGGGTTGCTTGTCCCGCAGCCACAGGAAGTCCTGGTCGCCGAAGCCGCAGCCGACGTCGAGGACCTCCTGGCCCGGTTCGAACCGGGCGGCCTCGGCGAGCAGGGCGGCGATCGCGTCGCCGGCCTCGTCGACCGTCGTCTCCTCGGACGCCCAGTACCCGATGTTGATGTAGCGCGTCGCCCGGTCGGCGAACTGGCTCTCCGGGTCGGGCAGCTCGTAGAACCGCCGCACCCGCAGGTCCGGGTCCCGGGTGGTGACCGCGCGGACGATCCGGCCGATGTTGCGCACCCTGGTCAGCATGGTCGCCGACGTTATGCGCCCGGGGCAAGGAATTCCCCAGTCCTGCTGTGCCCCGGGGAAGGACTACGGGTTTGCCGGTCCCCGGAGGGATGTAGTGCACGCACACAGACCGGCACGACCACGGAGGAGCCGGATGAGTCTCACCGAGACCACGAGAACAGCGGAACCCGTACACCGGGACGAGCCGCCACCGTTCGCACGCCTGCCGGTCCTCGCGATCGCGGGTGCGCTGACCGTCGTACTGCTGGCGACCGCGACCCGCTACGGCTACTTCGGCGACGAGCTGTACTTCCGCCTGGCCGGACAGCACCTGGACTGGAGCTTCCCGGACCAGCCGCCGCTCCTGCCGCTGCTCGCCGCGGCCATGGACTGGCTCGCGCCCGGCTCCATCCTGGTGCTGCGGCTGCCCGCGATCCTCTGCACGGCGGCCGGGGTGGTGATTTGCGCGCTGCTCGCCCGCGAGCTGGGCGGGTCACGCCGCGCCCAGGTCATCGCGGCGGCCGCGTTCGTCGCGTCGCCGTTCATGGTCCTGTTCGGCCGCTACCTGCTCACCTCGACGGTCGACGTCACGCTCACCGCGCTGGTCACGTTGCTCCTGGTGCGCTGGCTGCGCACGCGCGACGACCGTCTGCTGCTCGCCACCGGCCTCGTCGCGGCGGTGGCGTTGCAGGCCAAGGTGATGATCGTGATCTACGTGGCCGTGCTGGTGGCCGCGTTGCTGGTGTGCGGTCCCCGGGCGCTCCTCACCCGCCGTCCACTGTGGATCGGCGCGGGCATCGCCTCGGTCACCGCGATCCCGATGGTGGTGTGGCAGGCGGCGAACGGGTGGCCGCAGCTGCACATGGGCGACGTGCTCGAGAGCGCGGCGGAGGACAAGGTGTTCGGCGGCGGCCCGGTCGGGTTCTTCCTCGACGCGGCTCTGTTCTGCGGTGTCGCCGGGGTGCTGCTGCTCGGGTTCGGCCTGGTGCGGGTGTTCCGCAACGCGGACCTGCGGTTCTTCGGCGTGGCGTTCGCGGTGCTCGCGGTGCTGTTCGCGGCGATGAACTGGAGCGGCTACTACGTCGCCGGGCTGTTCCCGGTGCTGTGGGCCGCGGGTGCGGCCGGGCTCGACCACGTGCGTGCCAGGTGGGTGCCGTGGGTGCTCTGGCCCGCGCTCGTGGTGTCGATCGGCACGCAGGTGGTCAACTTGCCGGTGCGGCCGCTGTCGGACGTCGCGCAGGACAGCGCGCGCTTCGACGTGCCCGCGACCGCGGGCTGGCCGGAGCTGGTGGCCGATGTCGCCGACGACTACCGCACGGTGCCCGACCCGGAGTCGACGGTGATCATGTCGCAGACCTACGAACTGGCGGCGGCGATCGACCGGTACGGCGCCGACCACGACCTGCCGCGAGCCTACAGCGCCTACCTGGGCATGTGGTACTTCGCGACGCCGCCGGAGAGCGCCGATGCGGTGCTGTACCTCGGGGATCCGCCCGAGGCGCTGCGGTCCGCGTTCTCCTCCGCCGAGGAGGTCGGTCGCACCGACAACGGGCTGGGTGTCGACAACTCGTTCCAGGACCTGCCCGTCTGGCTGCTGAGCGGCCGCGACACCGCGTGGTCCGAACTGTGGCCCGCGCTGCGGGTGCTGTAGAAACCGCACCACGGCGAAGGCCACCGCGATTCGCGGTGGCCTTCGCCGTGTCAGGAGACCGGAGTGCCGGTCTGTGCGGCGTGCAGCGCGGTGTAGTGCCCGCCCGCCGCCAGCAGCTCGTCGTGCGTGCCGCGTTCGACGAGCCTGCCCGCGTGCATCACGAGGATCAGGTCGGCGTCGCGGATCGTGGACAACCGGTGGGCGATGACGAAGCTCGTGCGGCCGGCGCGCACGGCCTTCATGGCGCGCTGGACGAGCACCTCGCCGCGCGTGTCGACGGAGCTGGTGGCCTCGTCGAGCACGAGGATCGCCGGGTCGGCCAGGAACGCCCGCGCCAGCGTCAGCAGCTGCCGCTCCCCCGCGCTGACGCCCGCCGACTCGCCGAGCACCGTGTCGTAGCCGTCGGGCAGCGTGCGCACGAACCGGTCGACGCCGGTCGCCCGCGCGGCTGCGACGACCTGTTCGCGGGTGGCGCCCGCGCGGCCGTAGGCGATGTTGTCGGCCACCGTGCCACCGAACAGCCACGGCTCCTGCGGCACCAGCCCGGTCAGCCCGCGCACGTCGTCGCGGTGCATGGCGGCGATGTCGGCGCCGTCGACCAGGATCCGGCCCCCGGTCACCTCGTGGAAGCGCAGCAACAGGTTCGTGAGCGTGGTCTTGCCCGCGCCGGTCGACCCGACCACCGCCACCGTCTGTCCCGGCTGGATGGTCAGGCACAGGTCCTCGATCAGCGGAGCGTCCGGTTCGTAGCGGAACGACACCGACTCGAACACCACCCGCCCCGCGCCCCTGCCCGGCCCGGTCCGGACCGCCGGGTCGGGTGCCTGCTCCTCCTCGGCCAGCAGCGCGAAGACCCGCCGCGCGGCGGCGACCCCGGCCTGCACGTCCCCGACCAGCCCGGCGACCATGCCAGCGTCGTGGCCGAACCGCCCGCAGTACAGCGCGAAGGCCTGCAGGTCGCCGATCGTCAGCGCGCCGGCGATCACCCGTGCCGCGCCGACGGTCGCGATGACCACGTAGATCATGTTGGTGACGAGGAACATCACCGGTTCGATGGACCGCGACCCGGTCTCGCCACGCAACCCGGCGGCGAGCACGGCCTGGTTGCGTTCGGTGAACGTCCGCTCGACCTGCCGCCGCCTGCCGAACGCCGACACGAGCCCGTGCGCGGCGTACATCTCGTCGACGTGCGTGGTGAGCGCGCCGACCGCGGCGCGCTGCTCGGCGAACCGGGTCTGCGCCCTGCTGGCGATCCGCGCCGTCGCGACCCCGGCGAGCGGCAGCATGGCCAGCACCAGCACCGCGAGCAGCGGGGACACGACGAACATCATCACCACGCCGCCGAGCAGCGTGAACCACCGGATCGCGAGGTGTTCCACCAGCTGCTGCAGGCACTGCTGGAGGGTGTCGACGTCGTTGGTGAGCCTGCTGAGCAGGTCGCCCCGGGACTGGCGGTCCAGGTAGCCGACCGGCAGCCGCGTCAGCTTCTCCGACGCCCGCTCCCGCAGCTCGAACACCACGCGCCGCACGACGAACGCGGCGAGTCGCGCCTGGACGCAGGTCAGCACCGCGCCTGTCGCGTACAGGGCGACGAGGGTGAGCAGCGCGCGACCGAGCGCGTCGAAGTCGACCCCGTCCGCCGCGACCCCGGACACCACGAGGTCGGTCGCCGCGCCCAGCACGGCCGGGGCGACGAGCGCGATCAGCGACGCACCCGCGATGCCGGACACGACGAGCGTGCCGAGGTGCCGACGGTACGGCCGCAGGCAGGCCAGCAGCGGCCTGACGACACCGGTCATGGCGTCACCACCGACTGGGAGTCCGCGATGTCGCGGTAGACCGCGCACCCGGCGAGCAGGTCGTCGTACGTGCCCGCGCCGACCACCCGGCCGCCGTCGAGGACGACGATCAGGTCCGCGTGCCGGATCGTGGCGACCCGCTGGGCGACCACGACGACCGCGGCGCCGGCGGTCTCGGTCGACAGCGCCGACCGCAGCGCCGCCTCCGTGAGCGGGTCGAGCGCGGAGAAGCAGTCGTCGAACAGGTACACCGCGGGGCGGCGCAACAGGGTGCGCGCGATCGTGAGGCGCTGGCGCTGCCCGCCCGAGAGGCTGGCGCCGCCGTGCGCGACAACCGCGCCCAGTCCGCCCATGGCCTCGACGAACTCCCTCGCCTGGGCGACGTCGAGGGCACGCCACAGGTCCGCGTCGGTCGCGTCGGGTCTGCCGAAGCGCAGGTTGGCGGCGACGGTGCCGCCGAACAGGTGCGCCCGCTGCGGCACCACACCGACGGTGGCGGTCAGCTCGTCCGGGTCCAGTTCGCGCACGTCGACCCCGTTGACGTACACCGCGCCCGCGGTGACGTCGGCGCGGCGCAGCACCAGGTCGAGCAGCGTGGTCTTGCCGCAGCCGGTGCCGCCGACGATCGCGACCGTCTCCCCCGGCCGCACGACGAGGTCGACGCCGCACACGGTCGCCAGCTCCGCACCGGGGTGGCGGAACGAGACCCCGCGCAGCTCCACGGTGCCCGCCCGTACCCCCGGCCTGGCCGCCGCCGGTGCGGTGAGTTCCGGGGTGGTCTCGAGGATCTCCCGGATCCGGCCCGCCGACACGCTCGCCCTCGGCACCGCGAGGAACACGAACGTCGTCATGGTGATCGACCACGTGATGAACACCAGGTACTCGACGAACGCGTTGACCGTGCCGATCCGCACGGCGCCGTCGTCCACCCGCACCGCGCCGAACCACACCACGGCGACGGTGGTCAGGCTGGACACGAGCGCGACGGCCGGGAACATGGTCGCGAGGAGCCTGCCCGCCCGCAGCGCGTGGCCGAGCAGCTCGGTGTTCGTCCGCCGGAAGCGGTCCAGCTCGTAGGCGTCGCGCGCGAACGCGCGTACCACCCGAACCCCGGCGAGCCGTTCGCCGACGACCCGGTTCAGTGTGTCCACACCGGACTGGACGCGGCCGTAGATGGCGCCGAGCCGGGTGAGCGCGTACCACGTGAGCACCACGATCACCGGGATCAGCGCGATCAGCGCCAGTGACAGCGGCACGTCCTGCCGCAGCGCGAGGAAGACGCTGCCGAAGCAGATGATCGGTGCGGCGGCGAGCGTGGTCAGCCCGGCGAGCACGACGGTCTCGATCTGCTGGACGTCGTTGACGCTGCGGGTGGTGAGCGACGCGACCCCGAACCGGCCCACCTGCCTGGCCGACAGGTCAAGCACCCGGCCGAACACGGCGGCACGCAGGTCGCGGCCCAGTCCCAGCGCGACCCGCGCACCGCACCGGATCGACCCGATGCCCGCCGCGGCCGCGACGAACGCGACCAGCACCATGAGTCCGCCCGCGACCGGGATGTAGCCGTGGTCGCCGTCCACCACGCCCCGGTTGACGATGCCCGCGTTCAGCGTCGGCAACAGCAGCATGGCCAGCACCTCCAGCAGCTGCAGCACGATCGCGAGTGCCACGAGCCGCCGGTGCGGCCGCAGGTGTCGTCGCAGCAACCCCGTCAGCACATGGACCAGCCCCTCACCGCGTGGATCGCCGTCCGGCCATTGATCTCACGGCACAGGTATGGAAATCCCCAGTGCGCGCTGGGGGTTTCCATACCTGTGCGTTCCTACGCTGCGGGGCGGACGCCGTTCGACCGAAAGGCAGGCGCATGCGAGTTCTGTTCGTCGTGTCCTCATGGTCAGGGCACTACTTCCCCCTGGTACCGCTCGGCTGGGCACTGCGCGGCGCCGGGCACGACGTGCGGGTGCTGTGCACCGAGGCGGACGTGGGGCCGATCGCGCGGTCCGGTCTGCACCCGGTGCCCGCCCTCACCGGTATCGACATGCACCGGCAGGGGCGGCTCTCCAACGTGCTCGCCGCCTACACCGGCAACTGGCCCTACCCGGAGCCGCCGCCGCACCCGGACACGTGCGAGCCGTTCGACCGCGCCACGTTCGACCTCGACGCGGCGTGGCAGGAGATCCAGGCGACCATGTCGGACAGTTCGCGGCGCAGCGTCGCGGCGGCGCGGGAGTACGCGCGTGCGTGGCGGCCGGACCTCGTGGTGCACGACCTGCTGAGCTGTGAGGGTCCGCTGGCCGCGCACGCCGTCGGGGTGCCGAGCGTCCTGCACCTGTGGGGCCCGACCGGCACCGAGGACACCCTCGAGTCGGTCGGCGGCTACGGCACCGACCAGTCGTTCGACCACCTGCCCGCGGCCGCGGTGTTCGAGGGCTCGCTCGGTGCGGAGGCCGCCGCGACCATCGAGGAGCAGCTCGGGTACGTGCTCGACCCATGCCCGCCGCAGCTCGCGCCGAATACCAAGGGCACCAGGGTGCCGGTGCGGTACGTGCCCTACAACGGCGCCGGTGCCGTGCCGCACGAACTGCTCACGCCGACCGACCGCAAGCGGGTGTGCGTGGTGTGGGGCCGGTCCGCGGCCGCCACGTTCGGGCAGACCGTCAACCGCATCCAGGAGGCCGTGGCGGCCGCCGTCGAGCTGGACGCGGAGGTGTTCCTGCTGGCGTCCGAACAGGACGCGGGCACCGGCGAACTGCCCGACTCGGTGCACCGGCTCGTCGAGATGCCGCTGAACCTGGTACTCCCCCACTGCGACGCCGTTGTCCATTACGTCGGCGCCGGCGTGCTGATGACCGCGACCGCGATCGGGGTGCCGCAGCTGATGCTGCCGTTGTGCGCACACGCGGAGGAACGCCTCGCGGCGCGGGTCGTCGACCACGGGAGCGGACTGTCCATCCGCAACTACGAGGCCGACGTGCCCGCCATCCGGGAGGGGCTGTCCCGGCTGCTGACCGAGCCGTCGTTCGCGGCCGCGGCCCGGACACTGGCCACCGAGGTGGCGGCGATGCCGCCGCCGAGTGCGGTGGTGCCGCTGCTGGAGGAGCTCGCCGCAGGGGCACGCATCGAGTAGCGGGCCGTCCCAGGTGGACTCGCGAGTCGCGTCGGTCGAACTCGCGAGTCGTCCCGGTTGGGCTCGCGGATCCTCCCGGTGGGCTCGCGGGGTTTGCCGGGGTGGTCAGGCCAGGTTCGCGATGATGTCGACGACCGCCGACGCCCGCGCCGCGGGGACCACGTGCCCGGCTTCGAGGCTGTGCACGTCGAACCGGTTGCGTGGGGTCAGCTCGTCGGCCTCGGCGATCAGGCGGTCCTGCAGTGCGATCGGCAGCAGCCCGTCGCGGGTGTGGCGGATGAACGTGCGCGGTACCCGACCCCACGTGTCGCGCTGGACGCGGGCGTCGGCCTGGTTCACGCCCAGGGGATCGTCCGGGTACAGCGTCCCGAAGATCTCGATCAGTTCGGCGTCGGTGGATTCGGGCGTCAGGAACGCGAGTTTGGCCTCGCTCAGGAACCACGGGTCGCCGGTGCGCCAGTTGACCCGCAGCACCCCCAGCTCCGCCGGGTTGCCCACCAGCGCGGGTCCGACGAACTCGTTGTGTGCGCCTGCCGCCTCCGGCGTTTGGTAATAGGCGTCCACGCTGGGCAGTCGCACGCAGCAGAACGCGTCGTCGTACACCAGCCGGTGCACCAGGTGCGGGACCGCGTTCGCGACGAGGCTGATCACGAGCCCGCCCGCGCTCGCGCCCACCAGGACCACCCGACCGCGCCGCGCCATGCGGCGCACCACGCCGATCGTGTGCGCCACGTAGTCCGCGAGTCCGATCCCGAGGAGCGGTGACGGCACCGCCGCCCACGCCGCGAGGTCCTGCGGTACCTGGAAAGCGGCGCTGTAGGGTGCCCAGCCCGGTTCGTGCCCCGGCAGTTCCACGGCAACGGCGAGGTGTCCGCGCTCGGCGAGCGCGGACACGAGCGGCGCGAACATGGCCGCCCGGCCGAAGGCACCGGGCACCAGCACGAAGCAGGACCGCCCGGGATGCACGGCGGCGGCACCCACCGCGACAGTGCTGCCCGCGATGGCAGCACCGAACATCCTGCGGTTGAACACCATCAGCCTGCCCGCCGGGCGACCAGCTCGGGTGCCGTCGCGATCCGCTCCAGCGTGCCCACCACCTCGGCGGGGGCCGGCATCGCGGCGGCGTCGGCCGCGAGGTCGCGGGCGGCGCGGGCGTACGACGGCTCGTGGACGAGCCCGCCGAGGGCGGCACGCACCCCGGCCGCGTCGGTCTCGTAGTTCGGCAGCGTGCGGGCGCAGCCCACGGCCGCGAACCGGTCGGCAAGGAACACCCCGGCCGGGGTGAACGGGATCGCGAGCTGCGGCACCCCGGCGACCACCGACGTCATGGTCGAACCGCCGCTGCCGTAGTGCACGACCGCGTCGCAGTCCGGCAGCACCAGGTGCAACGGCACCTCCACCATGGGCCGCACCGACTCCGGGAGCGTGCCGCACGCCTCGACGTCCGCGCGCGGCGCGAGCAGCAGCACCTCGGCGCCGAGGTCCGCGGCACCGGCCACGACCTGCGGCAGCTTGGAGGTCTGGGGACCGAAGCAGCGGGTGCCGGAACGGCCCCACGTCACGCAGATCCTCGGCCGGTCCGACCGGGGCGGCAGCACCGGTTCCGCGCCGGACCCGTTGTAGGGCAGGTAGCGGATCGGCAGCCTGCGCACGGTGGTGTGCTCGCGGACCGGATCGGGGCACGGGTCCAGCACGTGACCGGCACGGGTCAGGATCCGGTCGGCCTGCTCGGCGCCCGCGGCCGCCACGAGTGCCTGTTCGGCGACGGCGGCGGTGAACTGCTCCGCACCGCCGTTGCCGCGCAGCACGCCGAACGTGCCCTCGGCGCCGGTCGGGCCCCACAGGTGCAGCACGTTCGGCACGCCGGCCGCCTCAGCGGCGAGCGGGCCCTCGTAGCAGACCACGTCGTGCACGACCAGGTCCGGCTGCCACCGCAGCGCGTAACCCTGTGCGGCGTCGACGCCGCGCAGCAGCCGTTCCCGCTCGGCCCGCACAGCCCCGGCCCACCAGGCGTCGAGGTCGAACGTGCCGGGCTCGACCGGCCCGTCGAGCTCCGGGTGCGGCGGCGGTTCCCGGTACGGCCAGTGACCGGCCCGTTCCTCGAGCAGGTTCAACGCCCGGGCGTGGCGGGTGAGGTCGGTGTCCGCCAGCAGCGGCACCGGCGTCAGCCCCGCCCCCGTCACCCGATCCACTTCGGACGGTGCGCACAGCACCCGCACCTCGTGCCCGGCCACGCGCAGCGCCCACGCCAGCGGCACCATCGGGTAGTAGTGACCGGACCAGGACGACACGGCGAACAGGACCCGCATGCGGTACTCCCCGTCTCGGTAGTTCAGCCAGTCAGTGTTCGTGGAAGCCGCGGCCGCTCTTGCGGCCGAGGAAACCGCCGTCGATCATCCGCAGCAGCAGCGCGGGCGGGGCGTGCAGCGGGTCCTTGGTCTCCGCGTACATCGCCTCGCCGACGGCGGCGACCACGTCCAGGCCGATCAGGTCGATCAGCGCCAGCGGGCCCATGGGGTGGCCGCACCCGGCGGTCATACCCCGGTCGATGTCCTCTGCGGAGGCGACCCCGGACTCCAGCAGCCGGACCGCGGACAGCAGGTAGGGCACCAGCATGGCGTTCACCACGAACCCGGCCCGGTCCCGCGCGGTCACGACCTCCTTGCCGAGCAGACCCGTCACGAACGCGGTCGTCCGCACCACCGTCGTGGCGCCGGTCGCGAGCGAGGGCACCAGCTCGACGAGCGGCATCACCGGCACCGGGTTGAAGAAGTGCACGCCGATCACCCGCTCGGGCGCCTCGGTGGCGCGGCCGAGTTTCGTGATCGACAACGCGGAGGTGGTGGAGGCGAGCACGGCGCCCTCGTCGGGCACCACCTCGTCCAGCACGGCGAACACCGCCTGTTTCACGGCGAGGTCCTCGGCGACCGCCTCCAGCACGAACTGGCGGTCCCGCAGTGCCTTGTGGTCGGTGGTGAACGTGATCCGGTCCAGCACGGCGTCCCGTTCGGACGCGGCGAGCTTGTCCTTGCGCACCAGGCGGTCGAGCGAGGTGGTGATCCGCTTCCTGCCGCGTTCGGCGGAGTCCTCGCTGCCGACCACGGCGAGCACGTTCAGCCCGGCCCGCGCGCACACCTCGGCGAACCCGGCACCCATCTGGCCGCACCCGACGAGCCCGACGCGTTCGATCGCGAGGGTCATGCTGACCACCGCACCAGGCAGGTGCCGACCGACATGCCGCCGCCGAACCCGGCGAGCAGCACGTGGTCGCCCGCGCCGATCCGGCCGGTGCGGACCGCGTCGTCGAGAGCGATCGGGACGGATGCGCTGCCGACGTTGCCGTAGCGGTCCACGACGAGGTGGGTGTGGGCGCCGTCCAGGCCGCACCGGGTGACGAGCTCGCGCAGCAGCACGCCGTTGGCCTGGTGCGGCACGAAACAGTCCACGTCCGCGATTTCCAGTCCCGCGCCGGTGACGAGCTTGTCCAGCAGCGGCGGCAGGTTCGCCATCACGAAGTCGCGGACGTCCCGCCCGCGCATGGTGAACACGTGCTGCCCGGCCGCTACGGTCGCGGCGGTGGTCGGCACCCGGCTGCCCCCGGCCACGACCTTGATGAGGTCCTGGTCGTCGCCGTAGCTGCTGAGGTCGATCTCGACCACACCACCACCGTCGGCGACCTCGCCGACGACGACGGCCCCCGCCCCGTCGCCGAGCAGGACCGACGTGCGCCGGTCGCCGAAGTCGAGGATGCGGGAGTACACGTCGGCGGCGATCACGAGCGCGTGCGCGCCCGGTCTGCCCGCGACGAGCCTGCGTGCCAGCTCGACGCCGTAGACGAACCCGGCGCACACGGCGTTGAGGTCGAAGCACGCCGCGCTGCCCGCGCCGATCAGCGACTGCACGAGGCACGCGGTCGGCGGTTGCGGGTGGTCCGGGGTGGAGGTCGACACGACGATGTAGTCGATCCGGTCGGCGGGCAGACCGGCCGCGGCGAGCGCGCGGCGCGCCGCGACGGCGGCGAGGTCGGACGTCGCCTCCCCCGGCGCGGCCCAGCGGCGGGTCTCGATGCCCGTCCTGCTGGTGATCCACTCCGGGGTCGCGTCCTGGACCAGCTCCGCGATGTCGTCGTTGGTGACGACCCGCTCGGGGAGGTACGAGCCCGTACCGAGGAAACCGACGGCCACCGCGCTCACCGGGCCCCGAGGAGCGGGCTGAGGCGGTCGGCGCCGACGCGGGCACGCAGTTCCTGGTCGGTCACGCCGAGGCCGGTCTCCGGCGCCAGGCACAGCACCGCGACCTTGCCGATGTGCTGGTTGGTCTGCACGAGCCGGGTCGCCTCGGCCACCTCGGCGAGCGGGTAGACCGCCGACAGGGTCGGTGCGACCGCGCCCAGTTCGAACAACCGGTTCGCCTCCCACTGCTCCTGGAGGTTGGCGACGTGGCTGCCGATCACCCGCTTCAGCTTCATCCACAGGTAGCGGTTGTCGAACAGGTGCTGGTAGCCGGTGCTCGAACCGCACGTCACGACGACACCGCCGCGGCGGACCACGAACACCGAGATGCCGAAGGTGGCGCGGCCGACGTGCTCGAACACGATGTCCGGGTCGCGGCCGGTGCGGTCGCGGATGATCCGGCCGAGCCGCTTGCCGATCGCCACGGCCTCGGCCGGGTCGTCGGCGGCGCGGTCGGTGAGGCCGAACTCCCTGCGGTCGATGACGATCTCGCACCCGAGCGCGCGCACCGCCGCCGCCTTCTCCTCGGACGAGACGATCGCGACGGGGATGCCGCCACCGTTGCGGACGAACTGCACGGCGTACGCGCCGAGCCCGCCGGCCGCACCCCACACCAGCACCACGTCGCCCTGCTTCATCCTGGCGCCCTTGTCGCTCACCAGCATCCGGTAGGCGGTGCCCGCGCACAGGGTGTTGACCGCGGCCTCCTCCCAGGTGAGGTGGGCGGGTTTCGGGATGAGCTGGCTCGCGCGCACCACGGTGTACTCCGCGAGGCCGCCGAAGTTGGTCTCGAAACCCCACGCCCGCTGCTCGGCACCCATCATGCCGTCGGCGTGGGACGCGGGTTCCTGGTCGTCGACGTAGGCGGGGCTGACCACCACGTGGTCGCCCGCCTTCCAGTGCCGCACACCGGAACCGACCCGCACCACCACACCCGCGGCGTCCGATCCGACCACCTGGTGGGGCAGGTCGTGCCGTTTCGCCCAGCCGCCCTGCCGGGCGAAATGCTTGAGGAAGCGGAAGGTCGGGATCGGTTCGAACATCGCCGACCACACGGTGTTGTAGTTCACCGAGCTGGCCGCGACCGCGACGACGACCTCGTCGGGCGCCAGCTCCGGCATCGGCACCCGGCCGACGCGCAGCGACTTGCGGACGTCCTTGTCGCTGACGCCGAGGAACATGTCGGCGTCCTCGACCCGCAGGTGCGCGGCCAGGTACGTGGGCGGCAGCGGGGTGCGTTCGATCTCTGCCTGCGTCGCACCGCCGAGCACAATGTCGGACATCTGGGTCATGGTCGCCCCTCGCGTGCGTTCACTCGTCGGTAAAAGGCGGACTCTGGCGCCAACAATGACCGCATGCCCCTGGAGGAATCCCTAGTTTCGATGCAGTTCAATCAGTCGCCGGTGCACGAAAGGGGATTTCCTGTGACCAAGCGTGCCTTGATCACCGGCGTGACCGGACAGGACGGCTCGTACCTCGCGGAGCACCTGCTCTCGCTGGGTTACCAGGTGTGGGGCCTCATCCGAGGGCAAGCGAACCCGAGGAAGTCGCGCATCAGCAGGCTGATGGCCGACCTGTCCTTTGTCGACGGTGATCTGATGGACCAGGGCAGCCTGGTGTCCGCGGTGGACAAGGTGCAGCCGGACGAGGTCTACAACCTCGCGGCGATCTCCTTCGTGCCGCTGTCGTGGCAACAGGCCGAGCTCACCGCCGAGGTCAACGGCATGGGCGTGCTGCGCGTACTGGAGGCCATCCGGATGGTGTGCGGGATCGACAAGTCCCGCACCGCGAGCAGCGGCCAGATCCGGTTCTACCAGGCGTCGTCGTCGGAGATGTTCGGCAAGGTGATCGAGACGCCACAACACGAGACAACCATTTTCCACCCGCGAAGTCCGTACGGGGTGGCGAAGTCCTACGGGCACTTCATCACCCGCAACTACCGCGAGTCGTTCGGCATGTACGGCGTCTCCGGGATCCTGTTCAACCACGAGTCCCCGCGCCGCGGCGCGGAGTTCGTGACGCGCAAGATCTCGCTCGCCGTCGCCCAGATCAAACTGGGGCTGCAGGACAAGCTCCGCCTCGGCAACCTCGACGCGGTGCGCGACTGGGGCTTCGCTGGCGACTACGTCCGCGCCATGCACCTGATGCTGCAACAGGACGAGGCGACCGACTACGTCGTCGGCACCGGCCGGATGCACTCGGTGCGGGACGCGGTCCGCATCGCGTTCGGCGCGGTGGGCATGCGGTGGGAGGACCACGTCGTCATCGATCCCCGGCTGGTCCGGCCCGCCGAGGTGGAGACGCTGTGCGCGGACTCCAGCCGGGCCCGCGCCGAACTGGGCTGGCGGACGACCGTCGACTTCGAACAGCTGATGCACATGATGGTCGAGTCCGACCTGCGGCAGGCCGAGCAGGAGCAGCGGTACGCCGACCTCGCACTCGCCTCGTCCTGGTAGTGGCACAACGGAGCACCACCAGCGAATCCAGCGAAGCCCTCCACCCGCCTTCGACGCCGAGCGTTCCGCGACCTGGCCACGCCGCCATCATGTATTGCGGAGCGTTGGGCAAGCGGGGCAACTGCCAGATCGGGTCAGCGTGCATGCGGTCACCGACTGGGCCTCGGCCGCGGTGGACTGGCGGTTGTGCCTGCCCGAGTCCTGGGACGATCGCAAAGCCACCGATGAGCAGGACGTGGCTGAAGATCGTCCGGAAGCGGGTTCGCTGCGCGATCCCGGACGAGGTCCGGCACTGGGAGAAGTGGCGCCTGGCGCTGGACATGATCGACGAGACCCTCGACTGGGGCCTGTCGCGACGCCCGGTCGTGGCCGATGCCGCCTACGGCGGTGCCACCGCCTTACGTTGGCCGGGGGTGGGTTCGTGGTTTGTCCTCGCCGGACGGGTGTCTTCGCCGGGCGGGTTTGCCTCCGGCGGCTCCTCGCCGGAGGGGCAGGTCTCCGGGATGGCCTTGCGGCTTGGCATCTTCGGTGGCTTGGCGAGGGTCGGTCTGCCTGCGATCCCGTCGACCTCCCTTCGGGCTATCACACCGGCTCAAGGGGGCGGTTCCGAGGTTTGGCGCCGGTTTTGGCTGCTGGGTGCCTCCTTGATCCGGTGTGATCGGGCTTTGCCAGGTCGACGGGATGGCAGGCAGCCTCGGGTGTGGTGTGGGGCTTGCGCCCCCGGCGCCTGCGCACCCTCACGACGTCCCGTTGTGCTGTGAAAGGCGCTTTCACGGCGTTGGCCACGCTGTGAAAGGCGCTTTCAGGGCACCCAACGCCCTCAACGCGCCTTTCACAACACCGGCCATGTCCCCAACGCGCCTTTCACAGCATCCAGCCCACCCCGGCACGGCGATCACCGTCGGCTTGGCCGGACCCGCCGGAGGACCCGGCAAACGTTGGTGGACACAGCATTAGCTGTGGTGAGCGATGAACAGGCCGCGACCGTTGGGGCCGCCCTCCCGATACTCCGCCGCGAGGCCAGCGTGCTCGAACGCGGCGAGGTACTCCTCGCGCGTGAACAGCGAGTGGACCTCGACCTGGGTGAAATCCTCGATGCCCGCCGCGTCGGCGACGACGTAGCGGATGGTCATGCGGCTGACATCCCCGTCCCGGACCGAGTGGGACAGGCGGGTGATGGCCCGGCCGTCCTCGGTCACCGAGGACGCGGTGACGAACCCGTGCAGGAACCGCTCCGGGAACCACCACGGCTCCACGACGCACACCCCGCCGGGCGCGGTGTGCGCGGCGAGGCGCGCGACGGTGCCGTTCAGCTCGTCGACGGACGTCGAGTACCCGATGGAGTAGCAGAGGCAGAGCACCGCGTCGTAGGTGCGGCCGAGGTCGAAGTCCCGCATGTCGGCCCGGTACACGGTGGCGTCCGGGACCTTGGCGGCCGCGATGTCGCACATCGCCTCGGACAGTTCCACCCCGTCGGCACGGTCGAACAACTCGACCAGGCGGCGGAGGTGACTGCCGGTGCCGCACGCCACGTCGAGGACCGACGCCGCGTGCGGGCAGTGTTCGCGCACCAGGGCGGCCAGCTCGTCGCCTTCGGTGACCCAGTCCTTGCCGCGGCCGCCGTAGACCGCGTCGTACACGGCGGCCTGCCGGTGCCCGTACGCGGTGGTGTTCTCGTGAACGGTCGTCATCGGTGTCCTCTCTATACGGTGGCCCGTTCCGCGGACACCGACCGGCACACCGCGTCGGCGACGTGTCTGACGTCGGCGTCGGTCAGGCCCTGGTGCAGGGGCAGCAGCAACGTCTCCTCGGCTGCCTGGTCCGCACCCGGCAGGACCTGGTGGGTCGCGCCGTACAGCGGCACGTGGTGCAGCGCCGGGTACCGGAAGGTCGTGTACACGCCCGCGTCGAGCAGATCCGCCGCCAGCCGGTCCCTGGTCACCGGGTCGGTGCGCACCCAGTAGAAGTAGTGGCAGGTCTCGTGCCCGGCGGGCAGCGGCGGCGGGACCCGCAGCGCGGGCTCACCGGCCAGCAGCAGGTCGTAGGTCGCGGCGATCTCCCGCCTGCGTTCGACGAAGCCGGGCAGCCTGCGCAGCTGGACGCTCCCGATCGCGCCGGTCACGTCGTTGCCGATGATCCGCCGTCCCGGGTGCTCGACCTCGAGGTCCCACCAGCGGGCCGTCCGGCCGGACCCGACCTTGGACAGGCCGCTCGACTCGACCATGCCGTAGTAGGCGTGCCGCCGGGCCTTGTCCGCCAGTTCCCGGTCGCGGACGTACAGCATGCCGCCGTCCCCGGTGACGAGCATCTTCATCGCGTCGAAGCTCCACACGGCGAGGTCGCCGAAGGTGCCGCAGGCCTGTCCGTCCACCCGGGACGCGACGGCGCACGCGGCGTCCTCGATCAGCGTGACGCCGCGGTCCCGGCACAACCGCGCGATGGCCGCCACGTCGCCGGGGTAACCGCCGAAGTGCAGCAGCAGCACGGCCTTCGTGTCCGGGGTGAGCGCGGCCGCGACGTGGTCGGCGGTCGGGTTGAGGGTGGCCGGGTCGACGTCGCAGAACACCGGCCGGGCGCCGCTCGCCAGGACCGCGTTGCCCGCGGCGACGAAGCTCGGCGACGGCAGCACCACCTCGTCACCCGCGCCGAGCTCGAGCAGCTCGATCGCGAGGAACAGGCCGGAGGTCGCGCAGTTGATCAGCACGGTGTGCTCGGCGGCCACCCCGAGGTGCGCGGCGAACTCCGCCTCGAACGCCTTCGCGCGCGGTCCGTAGCCGAGCCAGTTGCCTGCGAAGACCGCCGCGACGGCGGCGGCCTCCTCGTCACCCAGCGTCGGTTGGAAGACGTTGATCCTGCCCATGGTGCCCTCCTTGGTCAGCGCCGGTGCCGGGCGACGCGCTCTTCGATCTCCGGGACCAGCTCGGCCGGGCTCGGCTGGGTGCGGAGCTCCTCGGAGAACTCCGCCGCGCTCTTGGCGAACCGCTCCTCGGTGAGCAGCTGGGTCACCGCGTCCGCCAGCACGTCGGCCGGTGCCTCACCGGTCAGCTCGGCCGGGCGGACCACCAGACCCGCGCCCTGGTCGGCGATGTGGTCGGCGACGTTGTCCTCGGCCCAGAACGGCACCGGCACCACCAGCTGCGGCACCCCGAAGGCGCCCGCGGCGAGCGCGGTGCCGTCCCCGCCGTGGTGGATGATCGCGGCGCAGTCCGGCAGCACCTGGTTGAGCGGCACGTAGTCCACGACCCGCACGTTGTTCGGCAGCGCACCGTCGAAGTCCTTGTGCGCCAGGGTGACGACCAGTTCGATGTCCAGTTCGGACAGCCGGCGGACCAGCCCGGTGTGGGTGAGCCCGCTCTCGGCGAACAGCTCCCGGCCCCGGCCGCCGATCCCGAGCGACAGCACGACCCTCGGCCGGTCGCGCGGCGCGCGGACCCAGTCCGGCACGTGCCCGCCGCCGTTGTGCGGCACCGACCGCAGCGGCAGCCGGTCCAGCGACGTCGGCACCGCCCAGCGGTCCGGTCGCGGCTCGATCGTCCACTGCCCCACGAACAGGGCGGGCGAGAACTCGACGCCGTGGCGGGCGAGGTGCTCACCGAGCAGCCAGTTCACCGACCCGTCCACCGCGACGGGGGTGCTCGCGGGATCACGTTCCGCGTAGCGCTCCCACATCCAGCCGACGTTGTCCTGGCCCCACAGGAAACGGGCGTGCGCGGCCCCGGTTGCCTCGGCGGCGATCGCGGCGGGCACGCACAGCGGGTCCCACACCACGAGGTCGGGACGCCACTCCCGGCACACGTCGACCAGTTCGTCCAGCACGGACGCGTAGATGGTGAACGTGGCGATGGTGCCGAGCCACGCGTCGTGCCACGGCTCGTCCGGCAGGCAGCGCAGCGACAGGTCGGTCGTGAGCGATGCCAGTTTGTCCGGGTCGCTGTTGAAGCCGACCACGTGGCGCACGGTCTCGTTGTCGCCGAAGGGCAGCGCGGTCAGCCCGGTGCGCGCGACGGCGTCGTTCATCGAGGGGTGCACGGCGATGCGGACCTCGTGCCCCTGGTTGTGCAGTGCCCACGCGAGCGGCACCACCGGGTACAGGTGCGCGGTCGCCGGGAAGATCGCGAACAGGACTCGCACGGGACGGTTTCCTCTCCGGTTCACACGGACTCGAGCGCCTGGTCGAGCGCCAGGCAGGTCTGGTAGTCGGGCAGCGCGCCCTGCTCCAGCGCCTCGGCGACCGTGACGGCCGCGGTGTCGCGGGGCGACATGACCAGTTCCAGGTCCGGCGGCAGCGGCAGCGCGAGGCCCGGGTCGAGCGGCGACACGGCCAGCTCGTAGGCGGGCACGTACTCCTGGGACAGCAGGTACATCACGACCGACCCGGCGGTCAGCACGACCGAGCCGTGCCCGACCCCGACCGGGCAGTACACGGCCCGGCCGTTGGTCTCGTCGAGCACCACGGAGTCGGTGACGCCGAACGTCGGCGACCCGACGCGCAGGTCCACCTGGAAGTCGAGCACGCGGCCGCGGGGGCAGTGCACGTACTTCGCCCCTCCCGGCGGGGTCGCGGTGTAGTGGATGCCGCGCAGGACGCCCGCGCGGACGGAGAAGTTGTGGCTGGTCTGGCGGATGGGGAACGGCGCCCTGCCGACCGCGGTGGTGAACGTGTCCCCCTGGAACGGTGAGGTGAAGTACCCGCGGTCGTCGTGGAACTTCTCCGCGGTGAACTCGAACGCGCCCTCGATCCGCAATGGCCGTGCCCGCATGTGTCCCTTCCCTTCAGCTGCCTGCGGTTGCTTCCATGAGGCCCCCGCGCACCGCGTCCGCGTCGACGTAGCGGTCCAGGAGCTCGTCGAGGTAGCCGGGGCCGAAGTCCAGCTCGGCGAACTCGGGGACCAGGCCGCGCACCTTCGCCGTGTCGACGGCCGCGTGCTCCAGGTCGTGCGCGACGTAGTGCCGGGCCGGGGTGACGCCGAGCCTGCGCTCCAGCGCCGCCAGCACGTCCTCGACGTCCCTCGGTGCCCCGGTCGCCACGTTGACCACCTCGCCTGCGACCCGGGCGGCGAGCAGCCGGTCCAGCACGAGCATCAGGTGCCGGACGTCGACGAGGTCGCGCCGCGCGCCGCGGAACACGGTCACCTCGCCTGCGAGGACCTGCCGGGTCAGCGCCGGCAGCAGCTGGTCCGGTGGCGCGCCCGCACCCACGACGTAACCGAGGCGCAGCACCAGGAACGGGGTGCCGGACAGCGCGCAGACCCGTTCGAGGCCGAGCTTGTGCCTGCCGTAGGGGGTGCGCGGGTACACCGGGCCGTCCTCGGTGCCCGGGCAGTCCGCGCCGGTGTACATCCCGGTCGACGCGGTCGAGAAGAACACGACGGTGCGGCCCCCGGCACGGCAGCGGCGCAGCACGTCGTAGACGAGGTTCGCCTCGCGGTCGAACGCGGCGCCCTCGGTCGAGCCCGCGCTCGACACCCCGGCCGCGATCACGGTGACGTCCGGGTAGCCGGCGCCGAAGTGCGGGCGGAGGTGGCTCGCGAGGAACCCGTTGCCGACGACGTCCATCAGGCGGCGCCCGCCTGGGCGGGGACCGTCACGGCGACGGCGCGGATCTCCTCCGCCAGCCGCGCGGTCTCCCGCGCGCCCGCGAGCCACGGCGCCTCCGTCCGCGCCGACCACCCCGTGCGGACGGCGTCGGCGAAGCGTTCCACGGAGAGCCGGAACTGGTGCGCGGCCGGCATGACGAGCTGCTCGCCGTGGTCCTGCTCCTCGATGTCGAGGCTGCCGCGGTGCCCCGGCGGCGGGGTGAAGGCGTGGTCGAGCCGCAACGCCGCCGCGCTGCCCCAGATCTGGTAGCGGGAGCGGTAGGTGTGCTGGAACCCGAACTCCAGGTCGGCGAACACACCGTCAGGGCTGGTGAGCAGGGCGTGCCCGCTGACGTCGACACCGAGCGCGGGATCCACCCGCAGCACGGCACCCGCGACCGACAGCCCGTCGCCGAGCAGGTGCCACGCGAGGCGGATCGGGTACACGCCCGCGTCGAGCAGCGCGCCGCCACCGAGTTCCGCGCGGTAGCGGATGTCCGTCGCGGGCAGCGGCGGGAAGCCGAACGCGGCGGCGACCGTGCGGACCGCGCCGAGCCTGCCGTCGGCGACGAGCCGTTTGACCTCGTCGTGCTGCGGGTGGTTCAGGAACGCGAAGTTCTCCCGCAGCACCAGCCGGTTCGTGGTCGCGAGGTCCTCGAGGTCCTTGGCGCTGCTCTGGTCGGTGGCGAGCGGCTTCTCGCACAGCACGTGTTTGCCCGCCAGCAGCGCCAGCCGTGCCCACTCGTGGTGCAGCGCGTTCGGCAGTCCGATGTAGACGGCGTCGACGTCCGGCCGCGCCAGCAGTTCGTGGTAGCCACACGGTTCGCCGCCGAACCCGGCCGCGTACTCGCGTGCCTTGTCCGCGGAGCGGCTCGCGACCGCGGCGACCTCGATGTGGTCCGCGTCCCGCATGACCGGCAGGGTGCGCCTGCGCGCGATGGCCGAGCAGCCGAGCACCCCGATGCGCACCGGCCCGTTCACCGCAGCCCCCGAAGGCAGGCGATCAGCGTCCTGGCCTGGACGTTGACGTAGTTGCTGTGCCCCAGGAAGCTCGTCAGCTGGTGCAGTGTCAGCCACCGGAACTCCGGCCGTCCGCCGTCGGGGAAGTCCTCCGCCACCTCGATGATCCGGTAGCGGTTGCGCGCGTTGTGGAAGCGGCCGCCCTCCTCGGACAGCTCGGTGTCGAACAGGATCCGGCCGGGGTCACCGTCGAGCACGAGGTCCAGGAACGGCGGCCACTGCTCGCTGGTGATGCCGCCGTAGTTGGCCGGGGTGCACTGCACGGTCGGCGCCAGCTCGACCGTGCCGCGGTAGCCGGGTTCCGCGCGCGCGTTGACGAGCGCGTGCAGCACGCCGTCGACGCGCTTGACCAGCAACACGATCAGCCCGGTTCCGCACGGTTCGAGCAGCGGCTGCGTCCAGTCCCCGACCTCGCGGCTGTTGGCCAGCACCGACACGGCCACCACCCGGAAGAACCGGTGTTCGTCGTGGTGGATGTCCACGTCGGTGCGCCGCCAGCGCGGCACGTCCGACAGCCCCGTCAGCTCGGTGACCACGACCTGCTCCGACTCGCGGGAGGTGAGCCAGCTCATCGTCTCCTGCGGCGTGTGCAGCCCGCCGAACGCCGGGTCGCACGACAGCGCGATCGCGGTGACCATCTCGTCGGTGAGACCGCCCGCCGCTGCCTCGAACCCGGCGGGCATGCACGACAGCACGGTGCGGGCGTCCATGTTGACCACGTTTTCCTCACGCAGCAGCAGGTGCAGCTGCCCGAGGGTCATCCAGCAGAAGTCCTCGTGCGCCTCGACCGGCTCGTCCACCTCGACGATCATGTTGCGGTTGCGCTTGTGGTAGAACCACGCGCCCTGTTCGGACTGGAGCACGTCGGCGAGCACCCGGTGCCTGCCGAGGTCGCGGAAGCAGTCCAGGTAAGGCACCGCGCCGCCCTCGTGCACGCGCAGGTAATTGCTCCGCGTGGCCTGCACGGTCGGCGACACCTGCACGCCGTCGACGTTGCCCGGCTCGGACTTCGCCTGCATGAGGCAGTGCAGGACGCCGCCGATCTCCTTGACGACGATGCCGAGGATGCCGATCTCGGGCTGGTTGATGATCGGCTGCGTCCACGACGGCACCGGTCCGAAGTCGGACTGGACCCGCAGGCCCTGGATGCGGAAGAACTTCCCGCTGTCGTGGCGCAGATCGCCGCTGTCCTCGTCGAACCGCCAGGACCGCAACTCCGCGAAGGGGATCCGCGCCACCTGGTGCAGTTGCTTCTCGGCCCGGTCCGCGAGCCAGGACCGGATCTCCGCCATGGTGTTGCACCCGCCGTCCACTGTGGACGCGGACATCGCGAGCCGGTGTGCCAGCGTGTCGTCGGGCACCCGCAGGACCGACTTTCCCACCGCGGTCATGGACCCTCCTCTCACCGGCGACACCTCATTGGTAGTGGGAAAGGTGTAGGTATTCCCACAGACCGAGCCGGGTACCGAGAGGCATTCCCGCGCTGGGCGCGGCACGGGCAGGCGCCCCGAACGGACCATTCAGGACAGCGGGCGCCACCCCGCGGCAAGAGCCGACCACGAAAGGGCTCCCTGGCATCCCGAAGCGTGCCCGTCCGGCGAGGCCCCGCGCTACTTCACGTACTCGGGCAGCACCCGGGGCGGCCACGAACCGACGCGGAAGATGCCCGCCGAGTAGGCCTTGGAGATGAGCGCGGGCCGGTTCTTGACCTTGAACCGGCGCAACAGGCTCGTCACGTGGTACTCGACGCCGCCGCGGCTCAGGTACAGGGTCGCGGCGAGCTGCACCGTGGACACCCCGCCCCCGACGCCTTCCAGGATGCGTGCGTCGACCTCGCTCAGCATCTGCTGGCGGCGCGCGGCGGTCGGCTCGTCGCCGGGCTGCGCCGGCCGATCGCCGAGCACCATGACGCCGTCGAAGTGGCCGACGTCGTCGGTCATGCCCAGTCCGGTCAGTTCTCCGGCGAACGCCGCGGCGCCGCGCCTGCCTGCCGCGACCCGTTCCGCGAACCGGGCGGAGGGGTCGTCGGCGAGCCGGTCCAGCTGCCTGCTCACGCGGGTCCGGTCGTCCGGGTGCAGCAGCTCGACGAGCTCGGTGCCGCGCACGTCCTGCCGTGCGCGGCCGAACCGGCTCTGGAAGTCGGTGTTCGCGCTCACGACCCGCATGCCGCGGTCCAGGCGCGCGACGCACACCCCGGACCGCTCGAAGAAGGATCTGAACACGTCCCCGCAGTCCGGGCGCCTGCTCGCGAGGGCCGTGCCCGTCCTGCCGATCACGTCGACCGCGATGCCACTGCTCATGACCACTCCACCTCTCGTCGGACGTTCTCCTCGCCGTACCGGGGACTTCGCCGTCAGCCCAGTACCACCGGGGGCCGGAACACCGCTGCGAGCGCTCGCCTCCCGGACAGGCCGAGCGCGCGGTAGATGCCAGTGAGCCGGGACTCGACCGTGCGGGTGCCCAGCGCCAGCAGCCGGGCGATGTCCGCGTTGGACCGTCCCGCGGCGGCCAGCTGCGCCACCCGACGGTCCTCTGTGGACAGTTCGTGGGTGGCACCTGCCGCGCCCCGCGCGCTCTCCGCCTCCCGGGCGGCCAGTGCGCGGTGGACGCGGGCCGGCGACGCGGCCAGCAGGCCGACCGCGGCACGCAGGTGTGTGCGCGTGTCGTGGCCGGTGTAGGCGGCGAGCAGGTGCGTGAGGCCGTGCGTGGCCGGTTCGCCCCATGCGCGTGCGCGTCCCACCGCGTCCCGCACCTGGTCGGCGGCGGCCCTGGTCTGCCCGGCCCCGGCGTGGGCGATCGCGGCCATCGACCGCCAGGCCGACAGCGCGGGGCTGGTCTGGCGTCGCACGGTCAGCACCCGGCCGCAGTCGAGCAGCGGCGGCAGCGCGCCGACCGGGTCGGCGAGCGCGAGCCGCAGGCAGCCGCGCGCGTACTGGTACTGGGCCCACGCGGCGCCGCCGGTGGCCGCCGGGGGCAGCGGCCCGGCGAGCACGCGCTCCGCCTCGGTCACGTCGCCCTCGACGAGCGCGCGGACGGCGGTGAGCCCGGCGAGCGCGGGCAGCAGCCTCGGGTGCCACCGGTCGGCGGGGAGTTCCACTTGCGCGGCGGCGAGGTCGGCGGCGGCGCGGGTGAGCCCGCCCCTGGCCAGCTCGCAGCGGGCCCGTTCGAGCAGCGCCTGCGCGGCGGTCTGGCGGGCGCCTGCCCTTCGGGCGTCGGCGACCACGTCGTCCAGTCCGGCCACGGCCTCGGCGAGATCGCCGGTGCAGCGCAGCACCCGGCACGCGAGGATCCGCGGCCCGTGCGGCGCGTCCTGCCCCTGGCCCGTGAGCGCGGCGAGCGCGAACTCGCGCGCGCGATCGCGGTGCCTGCCGCGCATGGCGAGCCGCCACCCGGCGACCGAGGCGAGCACGGGGTCGGCGAGTTGGTCCGCTCGCGTGGTGACGGGGGCGGGCAGGACCGGTTCGCCCGCGCTGTCGTTGGCGGCGAGCCAGCCGATCGCGGCCAGCGCGGGCTGGTCGGGGCGCCGGGCGCACGCGACCGCGATGGCGCGGTCCGCTGCCTGTGCGTCGCCGCCGGTCTGCAGCAGGTCGGCGGCGGCGACCAGCACCCGGTCCGGCACCTCGGGACCGGCGCCGAGCAGGACCTCCTCCAGCCTGCGGGTGCTCACCTCGCGGCGGGCCGAGGACTCGGCACGGGCGAGGTCGACCAGTACCTCAGCGCGCTGCGCGGGGACGTCCTCACGCAGCGCGCGAGCCAGGAGCGCCGCCGCCTCGCCCGCCGGGCGGCGGACGGCGGCGGCGCGCAGGGTGTGCACCGCCCACTCGGTGTGTAGCGGCGGCGCCTGCACGACGAGCGCGGCGAGCCGGTCGTCGGGCAGCGCGATCCGGTGGCCGAGTTCGGCGGCGCGGCGGGCGAGGTCGGCGCGCGCCCCGGCCGGCATCCCGGCGAGCACCCGGGTGGCCACGGCGGGCCCGAGCACCGGCCGCTCCCCCGGCGGCACGAGACCGAGCCGGACGAGCAGCGCGAGCGAGGCGTCGGCGGACCGCCTGCCCAGCGGGGCGAGGGCGCGGACGAAGTCGAGGTCACCGGCGTCGCCGTACACGGCCATGGCGCGGACCAGCGCGAGCGCGTCGGCGGGCAGCCGGTCGAGCACCGGGACGGCGCGGTCGCCGACGACCTCGGCGGCGTGCTCGACGACCTCGGCGAGGTGCTCGGTCGTCGGCGGCAGGTCGAGCCGGGCGAAGCGGTCGAGCACGACCCGCAGTACGGCAGGGCTGCCGCCGGTGGCCCGCGTGACGCCCTCGGCGAATCCGGGATCGGCGGGGCGACCACACCGCACCGCGATCAGCTCGCGCACCGCCTGCTCCCCCAGCGGCCGCACGCGCAGGACGGTGGCCGGTGGCCGCGGCTGCTCGATCGCGCCGGCGGTCACCAGCAGCAGCGGCGCCTGGCCCGCCCGGCGGGCGAGGCCGCCGAGCCAGCGGCGCGAGGCGGGGTCCGCCCAGTGGACGTCGTCGACGGCCAGCACGAGCGGGCGGGTGCGGGCGAGGTCCAGGAACTCGGCGCACAGGCCGGGCACCGCGGCGCGTGCGGGGGCGCCGAGCAGGCGCAGCGGGAGCGGTTGACCCACGCCCGCGAGCTGGGCGGCCAGCTGGGTGACGACGCCGTACGGGAGGTCGGCCTCGGCAGGCGTGCAGCGGGCGACCGCGGCCGCGATGCCGATGGCGTCGGCCTCGGCGACCGCGACGTCGACGAGCGCGCTCAGGCCGGCGCCGCGCGTGCCGGCGAGGACGAGGGGGCTCGAGCGGCGGTGGGCGGCGAGACGGCCGACCGCGGTGCGGAGCCGGTGCAGCTCCGGGCCGCGTTCCACCAGGAACCCGGCCACCCCCGGAATTCCGGGTCCATACGGCGCGGCAGTCATTGACGCTCCCGTTCCGAAATTGTTCCGCGCAGAACTCGACCGCGACATCGGAATGCCGCGAAAATTCTGCATCTTGCACAAGCCCGCACACAATTCGCGTGGCGGCGTTGTGCGCCGGTCGCAGGCCGGGTCTCGGCCGTCCGGACGGTTCACGCACCGCGGCTCACGGTGACTCCGTCGTCACGAAGTGTAGGAGACGTCATGTTGATTAGCAAGCGGTTTGGTTGGTTTTACGTTGGTTATCGTAAAACCCGCGTTCACTTGCGACGCGTTTACCAGCAACAATCGTGGGCAGCGCACAGCTACCCCACACAAACGGGCACCGAGTCGGCCGCTGTCACCCGACGTAGTCCGGGAGCACCCTCGGGGGCCAGGTGCCGACGCCGAACAGGCCCATGGAGTATGCCTTGGACACCAGCGCGGACCGGTTGCCGACCTTCAT
The DNA here is from genome assembly GCF_014203735.1 of Actinophytocola algeriensis. Classification (GTDB taxonomy): domain Bacteria; phylum Actinomycetota; class Actinomycetes; order Mycobacteriales; family Pseudonocardiaceae; genus Actinophytocola; species Actinophytocola algeriensis. The sequence continues at coordinate 160,961 of NZ_JACHJQ010000010.1, forward strand.
CAACCGCAGCAGCGCGGTGAGGTGGTACTCGACTCCGCCGCAGCTCAGGTACAGCAGAGCGGCCAGCTGGACGGTCGAGGCGCCCGCCGCGATCCCCTCGAGGATCTGCGCGTCGGTCTCCGAGAGCAGCTTGCGCTTGCCGACCACGACGGTGCCCCGCTCCATCGGCTCCGGCCGCAGCACGACCAGCAGTCCGTCGACCTGGTTGGCCTCGCTGTGCACCACGAACCCGGTCAGCTCACCGCCGAACACGGTGCTGCCGGACAGGGGTGCGAGCACCCGGTCGACGAACCGCTGCCGCTGCCCCTCGACCAGCCGCGTCAGCTGCTGGACCAGGCGTTCTCGCACGCTCGGGTGCAGCAGGTCGGGGAACAGGACACCCCGCAGCCCGGGCACCGTGCGGCCGAACTCGGCCGCGAAACCGGCGCTCGCGTCGGTGATCAGGAGGGTGTGGTCGAGCGCGGCGACCCGCACCCCGGCCCGGTCGAACACCGTGCGGAACACGCCGTCGCGCTGTTCGGGGTCCCCGCCGAGCGTGTCGTGCGGATCGTCGATCGCGAACTCGTTGCCCATGGAAATCGACCTGTCCTGTGCTTCGTTGCGCCGTCCAAATCAATTTCGAAGACTATGGACGGGAAATGTGCGCAGCAATGCGTACGGCGGCATGGCGAGGCGATTCCAGGGATTTATCTGGCCGCGGTTCGGACGATGCGGGAATTGCCGGGCGGCTGGTTCGGTACGGACCCCACGACCGCCGCCGCGCCTCCGTACCGCTACTCCCCCGGCTCCGGTCCGCGCAGCAACGCGCCCCGGCCGGACACCCCGAGCTTGCGGTACACGCCGGTCAGCGTCTTCTCGACGGCCCGCCGGGTGACACCGAGGTCGTCGGCGATCCGCTGGTTCGTCCAGCCCTTCCGGACGGAGGCGACCACGGCCTCCTCGGACCTGGTGAGCGGCACGTGCCCGGTGCGGCGCGGCCGGGGCACCGGGCCGCCGTACGGTGAGCCCTCCGCGCCCCAGTAGGTGCCGCGCTCCCCTGCGATCCGTTCCCCCTCGGCCACGGCCTCGTCTCCGGTGGCGCCGAGCTCCCGCGACCGGCGGCCGAGCACCGTCAGGGCGGCGGCGAGGGTCAGCCGGTCGTCGGAGTCGCGCAGGGCGTCGATCGCGGACCGCACCAGCGCGAGTGCCTCGGCGCCGCCGGCGAGCGAGGCCCGTGACAGCAGCGCCCGGCCGACCGCACCCGGGCTCCCCCACGCCTGCGCCACGCGGTGCGCTTCGGCGGCCAGCGCCTCGGCGGCGGCGGACTCGCCGAGCGCGCGGTGCGCGGCCACCGCCCACTCCCGCCACGGCGGTCCGGCCGCCCCGGTCCAGCCGACGCGGCGCAGGCGGTGCCCGCAGTCGAGGAACCGGTCCAGCGCGGTAGCCCAGTCACCGGCGAGCGCGTCGGTCATGCCGCGCAGCATGGTCAGCGACACGGCGACCCGGGGATCGGCGGGTGGCGGCCCGTTCGCCAGGAGCCGGCCCGCCAGCTCGACGTCCTGGGTGCGCAGCGCGACCGAGGTGAGCGCCGTGACGGCGAGCGCGGTGGTCTCGGGCCAGTCCGGTCCGGCCGACGACAACGCGGCCGTCGCGGCCGACTGTGCGCGTCCGAGTCTGCCGGTGGCGGCGTGCAGCACCGCGAGTTCGGCGTCCAGCAGCGCCCGCTCCCCGGTCGACCCGGTGCGTCGTGCCTCGCGACCGGCCAGTTCGAGCCAGCCGGTCAGCTCCGCCTCCGCGTCGGCCGCCACGGCGGTCGGCACCAGCACGGGCAGCGCGGTGTGGACGTGCGCCGGGGTCGCGGGCTCGCGGGCGAGCACCCGGCCCAGCAGGTCGGCCACCTCGCCGCGGGGGCGGGTGCCGCCGAGCGCGGCCTCGTAGCAGTGGACCGCCAGCAGTTCCCGGCCCGCGCCGGTGCCGAGCAGGTCGTCGACCTCGGCCCGGTCGAGGTCGGCCGTGGCGACCGGGCCGGGCACGTGGTCGTGCAGGACGAGCAGGCGCATCCGGGCGGTCAGCCGGGCGGTCAGCTGCCGGTGCCTGCCCGTCGGGTCGTGCGCGACGAGGTCGGCCCACGTGTCGCGCACGACGTCGACCAGCGCGGGTGTGGTGGCGGCGAGCGCGGGCGGGATGGACAGCGCGGCCACGGCCCGCTCCACCCCGGCCGTGAGGTGCGGCAACGCCATGGTGACGTGCCGGGCGGCGGCTCCCGGGGCGGCGCTGCGCTCCGCGGCCGCGAGCGCCACCAGCAGCTGCGACCGTTCCGGGCCCTGCTCGAGGTGGTTCAGCAACGCGGCCCGCAGGTAGCGGGCGGCGGTCTCGGTGGCGCCGCGGTCCAGCGCGGCGCCCGCGGCGGCACGCAGCACGGCGCTCTCCGCGTGGTCGTACCCCCGGCCGCCCAGCAGCAGGTGGTCCGCGACGTCCTCCGCCGGGTGCGCGGCGTCCCGCAGCAGCCGGGCAGCCGTGCGGTGCAGCCGGGTGCGGACCGGCGCGGGCAGTGCGGCGAGGACGCCGTCGCGGACCGAGTCGTGCACCAGGCGCGGGGAGTCGGTGTCGGCGAGCAGGCCGGCCCGCTCCAGCGCGGCCACTGAGGACTTGTACGCCAGGTGGTCCATCCCGGACAGTCCACACAGGAGATCCGGCTCGGCGGCGTCGCCGAGCACGGCGAGCGCGCTGGCCATCGTGCGCACCTCGACCGGTGCGGACGCGAGGTCCGCCAGCCTGCGTTCCCGCAACAGCGGCTGGAGGTCCTGTGCGCGGAACGACCACGAACGCTCGGCGCGCAGACCGTCGAGCACGGCCCGCACCGCACCCGGGTTGCCGCCGGTCACCTCGTGGCAGGCGACCGCCGCCGCGGGTGGACAGTCCCATCCGGACTCGTCGGCCAGCAGCCTGCGCACGGCGTACGGGGACAGCGGCGCGGGTTCCACGGAGTGCTCCGCGGTGGCTCGGAAGTCGTCGAGCAGGCGCGGGTCCCGCGCGTCCCGGCCGTCGCAGAGCGCGCAGGCCACCAGGATCCGCGCGGACCGCACCCGCCTGCCGAGGTAGCCGAGCCACCGCAGCGACGGCGTGTCGGCCCACTGCAGGTCGTCCGCGGCGAGCAGGACCGGCCGGTCCTCGCTGACGTTGAGCAGGAACGAGTGCAGGCCGTGCAGCACGGCCTCCCCCGCCTCGTGGTCCACCGACCACGGCTCGTCGAGCAGCAGCCCGCGCACTGGGGCGGCGGGGCCACGCAGCCAGCGGTCGAGGTCGCCGTCGGTCGCGGTGCTGACGAGCGGCTGGAAGAGCTGCTGCACCACCCCGAACGCGAAGTCCCGTTCGGCGACCGCGGCGTCGGCGCGCAGCCGGACGAAGTCGGCGGGCACCGCGGCGCACACCGCGTCGAGCAGCGCCGTCCGGCCCGCCCCCGGCGGTCCGCCGACCACCAGCACTCCGCCGTGCCCACGGGCCGCGGCCGTCGTCACGGCCTGCGCCGTGGCCAGCTCGCGATCACGTTCGAGCAACGCCAAGCCGATCACTCCATCGTTGGGTGACGCGGTGGATTGTGGAGCATAGTTGGTATCGGTATGGATTTTCAACCAGTATGCGTTGGTTCGTGTGGGTTTGCCGGGATGACTGGGGATCTCCAGGTTCGTTCCGGGGTTCACTACCCCGGCCGCCGACCCGAGGAGGACCCGTCATGACCACCGCAGCACCGGCCACCGCGTGGTTGCGCCGCTACCACCCAGCCGACCCCGGCGCCCGCCGCCTCGTCTGCTTCCCGCACGCGGGCGGCTCGGCGAGCTTCTACCACCCGGTGTCCGCCCGGTTCAGCCCGGACGTCGAGGTGATCGCCGTCCAGTACCCCGGTCGGCAGGACCGCAGGCACGAGTCCCGCGTCGACGACCTCCGCGTGCTCGCCGGGCTGATCGCCGACCAACTCCGTGCGCTGCCACCGAAACCGACGGTCTACTTCGGACACAGCATGGGCGCCGCCGTAGCGTTCGAGACCGCGTGGCGGCTCGAAGGGGACGGCCTCGGGCCCCGCGCGCTCGTCGCGTCGGGCTGGCGGGCGCCGTCCGACCCGCTCGACGAGGGCGTGCACCGGCGTGACGACGACGGGGTGCTCGCCGAGATCCGCGGCCTCGACGGCACAGCGGCGGCTTTGCTCGCCGACGAGGAGATCCTCCGGCTGGCGCTGCCCGCGATCCGGTCCGACTACCGGGCCATCGAGACCTACGCCGCGAACCGCGAGCAGGTGCTGCGGTGCCCGATCGTCACGCTGATCGGCGACACCGACAGCAAGGTGGACCGGGTGACCGCGAGCGGCTGGGCAGCCCACACCACCGGCGGGTTCCGGCTGGCGGTGTACCCCGGCGGGCACTTCTACCTCGTCGACAGCCAGGACCGGGTCTGCGCCGAGATCACCGCCGCGCTCGACGCCCACTGCTGACGCACCCGGCCTTGTACACTCCCCGTCCCGCGCCGAACTCCGGAACGGCCGACACCAGGGCGGTGGACATGGACGGATTCGAACGCATGGCGAAGGCCGCGCTGTCCGACCTCCCCTCGGACGGCGCGATCCTGCTCGACTCGTCACCGGCGGCCCACCACGTCGCCGCGCTGCTGCCCGCCGACCGGGAACTGATCGTCGTCACCAACTCGTTCCACGTCGCGACACTGCTCAGCACGCGGCCGAAACTCGAACTGCGACTGGTCGGGGGGCAACTGCGGCCGGGGTCCTCGGCGGTGGTCGGGCCGTGGTCGCGGCAGGCGCTGCGGGACAGCTTCGTGGACATCGCGTTCCTCGGCGCGGACGGCGTCACCCCGGCGCACGGCGCGAGCAGTGCCGACGAGGAGGTCGCCACGTTCAACCGCGCGGCCGTCGCCGCGGCCCGGCGCGTGGTGCTGCTGGCCGAACACACCGCGCTGGGGCGCGCGCACCCGGCGTCGTTCGCGACGCTGGCCGACGTCGACACCGTCGTGACGGACGCGGGCGCCGACCCGGAACTGCTGCGGGAGATCACCGCGGCGGGCCCGCGCACGCTCGTGGCCTGAAACGCTATTCCGCCACCCGTGTGCGATCGCACCACTCGAATACCGGCACCGGCTCGCCGTCGATTTCCAGATCCCCGCCGCGGTACTCGAAGTGCTCGTGCCACGACGCGAACGGGATCTTCACCTTGTTCACGAGATCGGTGACCTCCCGCAGGCGTTCGCTCGCAGGCAGTCCGTCCGGACCACCCGACAGCACCACACGTACGCTGGTCATGACGCCCTCCTTGACGCGTGACGGAATGTCGGGAAAATCATTTCCCGTCCGGCACTAGTGATTCCAGCAGTTCCCCCGGGATAACATTCGGGCCGGTAATGGCGACCGCTGTTCGTTCCCGGGGGAAGCGGTGGTCCGGACGAGCGGGCTACCCCGGATGTCACCTCCGCGGAAGGAGAGTCGGTGTACGCCGAAGAGCGGCAGCAGGTCATCCTCGAACGAGCCCGCTCCCGGGGAAGGGTGGACGTCACCGCACTCGCCGACGAGTTCAAGGTGACCACGGAAACCATCCGCCGCGACCTCACCACCCTCGAACGCCACGGTGTCCTCCGCCGGGTCCACGGCGGCGCCATCCCGTTGGAGCGCCTCGGCCTCGAGCCGGCGCTGTCCACTCGCGAGGTGGTGATGACCGAGGAGAAGACCCGCATCGCGAAGGCGGCGGTCACCGAACTCCCCAACGAGGGCAGCATCCTCCTCGACGCGGGCTCCACCACCGCCCGCTTCGCCGACGAGCTGCCCACCGACCGCGAGCTGACGGTGGTCACCCACTCGGTGAACATCGCGCTGAACCTGACCGCCCGTCCCAACCTGACGATCATGCTGGTCGGCGGGCGGCTGCGCAGCCGCACCCTCGCCACCGTGGACTCGTGGGCACTGCAGGCGTTGCAGAGCACCTTCGTCGACGTCGCGTTCATTGCCACCAACGGCGTCTCCGTGGAACGTGGCCTCACCACCCCGGACACCGCGGAGGCGATGATCAAGCGGGCGGCCGTGGCGAGCGCCCGCCGCTGTGTCCTGCTGGCCGACCACACCAAGGTGGGCAACGACTACTTCGCCCGCTTCGCCGAACTCCGCGACATCGACACGTTCATCACCGACACCGAGGTCGACAGCGCCACCGCCGCCGAGATCGCGAGCGCGGGCCCCCGCGTGGTCACCGTCTGACCCTCACCCGGCAACGCCGTGCCGCACGCCGATCCCGTCCAGCTCGGCCAGATCGTCATCGGAGAGCCGGATTCCCGCGCCCGCGACGTTCTCCGTCGGGTGCGCCACCGACGAGGTGCCTGCGACGAGCAGGATGTTCGGCGATCGTCGCAGCAGCCAGGCCAGGGCGACCGACATCGGTGTCGTGCCCAACCGCGCGGCGACCGCCGACAGCGCGGAAGACCGCAGCTCGACGAGGGTGCCGAACGCCTCGGCGAGCGAGCCGGGTCGCGGTCCCTGGGCGTCGCCGAGCCGCAGGTTGACCAGGTCGAGCCGCTCGAGGCCGAGGGTGTCGAGGTCCTCGTGGACGGCGCGGCGCAGATCCGCCGGCCGCCGGGCCGGGGACCGGCCACCCCGCTGCATGGCGCCGTAGCCGAACCGGGTGACGGTCAGCTCGCCGAGGGACCAGGTGCCACCGGGCAGGGAAACAGTGGGTACGTCAGTGCTCATGCCGTCGATCTTCAATCGCCAGCAGGTCGCCGGAGGGTGGCGGGCGAGCGCGTGCGGGCCGAAATCCTCGGCGCCGTAGTAGGGCAGGACGAGCCCGGCACCGACCCATGAGGTCACCTCGGCGCTGGCTGCGGCGGGTGTGCCGCTTCGACCGCCCGGCGCCGGGGACAGCCCCACACCGCGACGAGCCGGACGGGACGGCGACGACCTCGACCGCGAGCTGGCCGCCGTGACGGACCGCGCCACCCCGCGGAACCGGTCGTCCTGGTCTGCCACTCCTCCGGCGCTACCCGGTACTGCGCTACACCGCGGCCCACCGCGACCGCGTGCACTCGGTCGTGCTCCTCGACGGCGTGGACCCCGCCCTGGACTTGAGGTCCTGGGCGGACGTGCGGACGGCGCCGGGAAGGACTGGACCCTGCCCGCGGTGCAGCCGTGGATCAAGTATCGAGTCGGATAGCCCGCCTCTGCTTGTCGAGGTGGGGCTAGCGTCGACGATGGTGGGTGATTCGAAGCACGGAACTCCCCTTCCGCAACTGATAGTCAGCGTGGAAAGTGTGGCAGCGGACCGCGGACCGGGACCAGACATTTCAGCCCTGGCTGAAACCGGTCACTCATCACCACCGTGTTGTCCGCAAGGCAGGGGCGTTGAAGTCCACGTGGAACGGCTTCGCGCCGACCAGGGTGCGGACGAAGACGTGTCGCGGCATCTCTCGCGTCGCGCCCATTCACGCAGGTGCCGTTGAGCCGGGTCGGCGACGCGGGTGCCCGCGTCGGCGAAGTGGCGAACCGCCTGCGCACCAACGTGAAAACTCCTCGGAGAGGCGCGCCCTCCGCGTCAGCTCGCTGCGCGCCATACGCAACTCCTGATCATGGATTCGGACACCAACGCGTCGGTGACCGACAACCTGCGTGGACGAGGGCCCGGGCCGGCATCCGGGCCCGACCGGCGCTCGAAGATGTTGATCCACAGCTATTGACAACAGCTCCCCAACCGGCATCCTGAGATATAGGCAAGTGTTCAACGAACAAGAGCAGACGAATCCTTGGGGGAATCTAAGACATGGTGGGTCCACGCACATGTACGTTTGCCGCACGGTCCTGGATCGCGGCCAGTGATCGGGACGGGAACGTCGGACTGACCATTGCGCGGACGTCCCAAGATCATCGTTCTGATGGTGTGACGTAGCGCGGTCGATTGCTGGGACGCCTCCCACTGGGGTAGGCCGTGCGGCGCCAATCCGGCCACGCCGCACCTCTCGCCAGGCAGCCTTCCGCGGGCTCCCACGAACTGATCGACGGTCTGTCGCTCAGAAACGGGCGGACACCGGGCCGAGCACGCCGGTGGTGCCATGCGGGACCCTTCACGCCGGCCACTCGCCTGCACCGATGAGCTCGAAACCACCTTGCACGAAACAAGTGTGGCTTGCTGTCTCCGTTGTGTTTTGACATGCAAAACGGGAGGACGCTTTTCCATGTCCGAAAGAACCCCGCGCGATTCACCGTCCGGTCCGGTCACGAACGACAGTGTCCCCGTCACCAGGGTGCCGATAAGCTCACTGGGTGCACCCGATTCGCCTCGCATGAACGGCCAAAACGACACGCACGCCCGAATGCTGGCGGACTGCGGGGCCACCCTGCCACCGATCCTGGTCCAGCGCTCCTCCATGCGGGTGATCGACGGTGCCCACCGAGTCCGAGCCGCGATCTTGCGTGGCCAGAGTGAGATCGACGCGATCCTGGTCGACAGTGGCGCCGAGGACGCCTTCGTGTTGGCGGTGAAGGCCAACAACAGGCACGGCCTCCCCTTGTCCCTGGCTGATCGCAGAGCAGCCGCAGAACGGATCCTCAACTCCCATCCACACTGGTCGGACCGCGCCATCGCAGCGATCACGGGTCTGTCCGACAAGACCGTGGGCGCGGCCAGGCGCCGTTCGGCCGCGGAAATTCCGCAGACACACATCAGGATCGGTCGCGACGGCTCCGCTCGGCCCCTGGACACCTCGCCCGGCCGGAGGAAGGCGGCCGAGCTACTCGCTGAACGTCCCAACGCGTCTCTGCGAGAGATCAGCGCGGAGGCAGGCATCTCCGCAAGCACCGTTCGAGATGTCCGTGACCGCATTCGCCAGGGGCAGGCATTCGTCCCGGAACAACGAAGCCCGCAGATCCAGCAACCGCGGCCGTCCGCATCCGCACCGACACCGGAAGCCGCGACGGAAGGTTCACGGGTCCTGTCGAAGGCGCCGACGGAGACACTCAAGATCCTGCGGTCCGATCCGTCGCTGCGTCTCACGGAGCAAGGACGACTGCTCCTGCGCGCTCTGGAAGCGTGGACGGTCGACGAAGGCACCAGGGATCGGCTCGCCGCCAGCGTCCCACAGCACTGCGTACCTCTGATAGCCGACCTCATTACACAGAACACGAAAGCTTGGCAACAGCTGGCCAGTCAACTCAGACAAGCGCACGAAGACTGCCTGTCGGCCGAATGAGCCGTACGCCGGCTACTCGTCATGCCAACGCGATGCACGGGGTGACCACTGTGTCCTCGACACGAGGAGGGGTTCGGCCTGATCGGCTATCTGATTCGCCGGATCTGCATGTCCGTTCTGGTCGTGATCGGCGTGTCCATCTTCGTCTTCGCCCTGCTGCACGTGATCTACCCATCGCCCGCCAGGGACGTACTCGGCCTACGCGCACCACAGATGGCCGTCGACGCGTGGAACAAGGCCCATGGCTATGACGACCCGGCAGCGGTGCAGTACCTGCGCTACGTCAAGGACCTGTTGCACGGGAACCTCGGCTATTCCTACATCGAGAACCAGTCGGTCCTCGCGCTGTTCGAAGGGCGGATGGCCCGCAGTGCGTACATGTCCGGCATCTCGCTCGCACTCGCCGTCCTGATCGCCATCCCGCTGGGCGTCTTCCAGGCGGTGAAGCGCAACAGCATCGGCGACCTCGTCGTCACGAGCACAGCGTTCACCCTCTACTCGATGCCGGTGTTCTTCCTCGGTCTGCTTCTCATCCAGGTGTTCGCGCTGTCGTTGCCGGTCTTCAGCTTCCAGGCGAGCCAGTCGACATCCCTGCTGACGGTCATCGCCGACTGGCACGCCATGACTCTGCCGATCGCCACGATGACCCTGATATCGGTCGCCGCCTTCTCCCGCTACATGCGGTCCTCCTCGATGGACGTGCTCGCGCAGGACTACATCAGGGTCGCGCGGGCCAAGGGTCTGCCGGAGCGGCTGGTGCTGCTGCGGCACCTCGTCCGCAACGCCAGCCTGCCCATAGTGACGCTGGTCGGTCTGTCGCTACCGCAGCTGCTGACAGGAAACCTCATCACCGAGCAGCTGTTCAACTACCCGGGTCTGGGACTGCTCTTCTTCGACAGCCTGAAGAAGGCGGACTACCCGGTGCTGCTCGCCTATACCCAGGCCGCCGCCATCCTCGTGGTCGCCGGCAACCTGATCGCGGACATCGCGCTGAGCATCGCCGATCCGCGGATCCGGCTGAGGTGACCGGACGGACCCGAGGCAAGGAGGGCGATCTTGGCAATGTGGTCGATGTTCTTCCCGTTCGGTCGGCGACGGGCCACCGAGGACAGAGCAGACGAACCGGTACTGGACCGCCGACCGCTCCCCCTGCGCCGGGCCACCGGCAACAGGTTGGCCGTGATCGGCTTTGCCATGCTCATCTTCTTTCTGCTCTTCTCCTTCGTCGGGCCACTCGTCTACCGCACCAACCAGGATGTGATCAGCCTCGTCGACGCCAACCAGCCACCGTCGGCCGCGCACCTGCTGGGCACCGACGCCAACGGTTTCGACCAGCTCGGCCGGCTCATGAAGGGCGGGCAGACCTCCCTGGAGATCGGCCTGTTCGCCGCGGTCGTCGCTGTCACGATCGGCACGCTGTGGGGCACTGTCGCCGCGTTGTCCAACAAGACCGTCGATTCGATCATGATGCGCGTGGTCGACGTGTTCCTTTCCGTCCCGTTCCTCTTCGTGGTGCTGATTCTCGCGGTCACATTCGTTCCCTCGGTACTGTCGTTGTCCCTTGTCATCGGCGGCTTCTCCTGGCAGGTACCGGCGAGACTGGTCCACAGCGAAGTACTGATACTGCGGGAACAGGATTTCATCAGCGCTGCCCGGATTGCGGGTACGCCCCCGTGGCGGCTGATCATCAGGCACCTGGTGCCCAACACGCTCGGCGTCGTCATCGTCAACATGACGTTCCAGGTGGCCGACGCGATCCTGGCCGTCGCCTACGTCGGCTTCCTCGGCTTCGGCCTGCAGTTCCCGGACGTGGACTGGGGGGACATGCTCTCGGACGGCATGCAGTACATGCAGGCCGGCTACTGGTGGCTCGTCTACCCCGCCGGCGTCTGCATCGTGCTGACCGTCGTCGCGTTGAACTTCATCGGCGACGCGGCGCGCGACGCCACGGACGTACGGCTGCGGCACAGGTAGTGGCGCGCAAGGTAGGAATGACCAGGTCATTCGAAGGAGGTGCAGAGGTCTGATGGCGCCGCTCCTCGACGTCCAGAACCTGTCGACGTCGATCAAGCTCACGAGCTCCACCGTGCACGCCGTCGACAACGTCAGCCTCCGGGTCGGCAAAGGCGAGACGCTCGGCATCGTCGGCGAGTCCGGCTGCGGCAAGTCCGTGACGGGTTTGTCGATCATGGGTCTGCTGCCTCCCGGAGGGGCGGTCACCGGCGGCTCGATCAAGCTGAACGGCCGTGAACTCGTTGGCCTGCAGAAGGAAGAGGTGCGGCGGATCAGGGGCAACCAGATCGCGATGATCTTCCAGGACCCGCTCACATCGCTCGACCCGACCAAGACCATCGGCTACCAGGTGGCCGAGCCGGTGCGGTTGCACCGGAACGTCTCCAGAAAGGCGGCTCTGGACCGGGCTGTCGAGGTACTGGGTTTGGCGGGTGTGCCGCAACCAAGGGAAAGGCTGGACAACTACCCGCACCAGCTCTCCGGCGGCCTACGGCAGCGGGTGATGATCGCCATGGCGCTGGCCTGTGAGCCGGAACTGCTGATCGCGGACGAGCCGACGACGGCGCTCGATGTCACGATACAGGCGCAGATCCTCGCCCTGCTGAGGGATCTGAAGGAGCGGCTCGGCATGGCGATACTGTTGATCACGCACGACATGGGGGTGGTCGCGGGGCACACCGACCGGGTCTGTGTGATGTACGCGGGTCAGGTGGTGGAGACCTCCGGCGTGGTCCCGCTGTTCCGGGAGACGCGCCATCCGTACACCCGGGCGCTGCTCGCATCCATCCCCCGGTTCCGCCAGGGCCGGGAAAACGCACTGCCCGCCATCCCCGGCCTGCCGCCCGACCTGTCCCGCCCGCCCCGGGGCTGCAGGTTCGCCGCCAGGTGCTTTCGGGCCACGGAGAAGTGCCGGGCCGAGGAACCGCCGTTGACCGGGCCGACATCCGCGCACCGGTACTCCTGCTGGCATCCGCTGAACGAGCCACGCACGCTGGCGGTGTCCGGAGTGGACGTCAGCGGGACCACGGGGACCGACCTGGTCGCGCCCGACGCGCGGAGCCCCCGGACCGCGGACGGCATCCGTACCAGCGCAACGGAACACAAGCCCGAGACGGCTACCGCGAACGGCGACCGAGAGGGCCCGCTGCTGGATCTGCGCAACCTGGTGAAGGAATACCCCGTCGGCTCGAACGCGGTCCTGCGGCGCAACGCGGCAAGAGTCAAAGCGGTCTCGGACGTCTCCTTCTCCATGCCGGCAGGCACCACGTTCGGCCTGGTCGGTGAGTCCGGGTGCGGCAAGACGACAATCGGCAAGATGATCGTGGCGCTGGAACGGCCGGACTCCGGCTCGGTCACGTTCGGCGGCGTCGACGTGGCCAAGCTCCGGCGGGCCGAGCTGCGGCGCGAACGCCGCGACCTGCAGCTGGTTTTCCAGGATTCGCACTCGTCGCTGGACCCCCGGATGCGGATCGGTTCGATCATCGCCGAGCCCCTCCACGCACAGCACTGGGGAAGCAGGCAGGCACGGCGGGAGCGCGTCTTCGAACTGCTCGCAGAAGTGGGGCTGCCGAAGAACACAGTGGAGCGTTATCCGCACGAGTTTTCCGGCGGCCAGCGCCAGCGCATCGGCCTGGCGAGGGCACTCAGCCTCAACCCGAGGCTCATCGTGCTGGATGAACCCGTCAGCGCTTTGGACGTGTCCATCAGGGCGCAGATGCTCAACCTGATGACGCGGCTGCAGGCGTCGCACGGCCTGACCTATCTGGTGGTCTCGCACGACCTCACGGTCGTCAGACATCTCGCGGACCGGATCGGCGTGATGTACCTGGGTAAACTCGTCGAGATCGGCTCCGGGTCCGACATCTACGAACGGCCCGCGCACCCGTACACGGCAGGGCTGATCGCCGCCATCCCGTTGCCCAGCCCCGCCGCGGAGCACGCCAAGAAGGAACCCGCCATCACCGGCGAGCTGCCCAGCCCGGTGCACCCACCATCGGGATGCCGCTTTCGCACCAGGTGCCGGTTCGCGCAGGAACGCTGTGCCGTCGAAGAACCCGAACCACGTTCGTTCGGCCCAGGTCACCTGGCTGCCTGTCATTTCCCGTTGCGGACGGCAACTCCTCCTGAGACCACGGCCGACTTCGCCGGCTGAGCCGAAACACCCACTTCCGAAGAAAGCAGCAGCACATGGAATACCGTCACCTCGGCCGAAGCGGCCTGAAGATCAGTGAGATCACGTACGGGAACTTTCTCACGCACGGATCGCAGATCGACGAAGACGTCGCGTCCGCCTGTGTCGCGACCGCGCTCGATGTCGGCATCACCACCTTCGACACCGCGGACGAATACGCGGAGACCAGGGCCGAGGAGGTGCTCGGCAGAGCGCTGCGCGGTGTACGCCGCGAATCCGTCGAGATCTGCACCAAGGTCTACTGGCCGACCGGCCCCGGGGTCAACGACCGCGGCCTGTCCCGCAAACACATCATGGAATCCGCGAACGCGTCGCTGCGGCGACTGCGGACCGACTACGTGGACCTCTACCAGGCTCATGCGTTCGATCACGAGACGCCGCTCGAGGAGACCCTCCGGGCCTTCGACGACCTGATCAGACAGGGCAAGGTGCTCTACGTAGGTGTCTCGGAGTGGCGCGCCGAGGAGATCTCGGCGGCACTGGCGATCGCCGGCGAGCTCGGGCTGGACCGGATCGTGTCCAACCAGCCGGAGTACAACATGATCTGGCGTGTCGTCGAGTCCGAGGTCGTGCCGCTCTGCACGCGGGAAGGAATCAGCCAGATCGTCTGGGCGCCGATCGCGCAGGGCACGCTCACCGGCAAGTACCTGCCGGGTTCCGCGCCTCCCGCCGGGTCACGGGCTACCGACGACCGCGGCGGCTCCGAGTGCATCGCGCAGTATTTGACCGACGACATCCTCAGCCGGGTACAACAGCTGCGCCCGGTCGCCGACGAGGCCGGCCTGACTCTCGCCCAACTCGCCGTGGCGTGGACGCTGCAGAACCCGAACGTCGCCTCGGCGATAGTGGGTGCCAGTCGACCCGAGCAGATCCGGGAGAACGTGCGCGCGGCCGGAGTGACACTCGACAAGGCACTGCTGCGGCGAATCGACGAGATTCTGGCCGGGCAGATAGTCACTGATCCGGCGAAGACAGCCAGTCCGGCGGTACGTCCCTGACCCGGCTCCGGCACCGAGCCCGAGCGCCGCGGCCGGTCGGCCCGGTACTCGCAATGGCCTGCCCCGGTCTCCTCGCGCAGGCCATTGCGAGTTCCGGTTCACCGCTGTAACAATCAGACGGTTAGTAGAAGTTCACGGATCCCGACGACTCGAACGGTCGGTTGATTATGGACGAATATATGGTCGCACCCGCTGACGCGGCACGCATCCGCGACTCGCTCAGCCAGCTCGCGAATACATACGAGCGGTTCGACAACTCCACCTACCTGAACACGATCTCTGGTTTGACGGAGCTCCTACCGGACGATCTCGCCGATCGCCTGGCACAACTGCGTGATCGACGTTCATCACCCGCCCTGCGGATTCGCGGCCTGTCGTTCGAGCTGACCACACCCACCCCGGCGCACTGGCGGGAATGGCAACCCGAGACCACGCTCCTCCACGATTTCTGGCTGACCCTGGTGTGCGGGCAACTAGGTGAGCTCTTCTCGTACGCATCCCTTCAGGACGGACGTCTGGTCGAGGACCTCCTTCCGATCGAGGGCCTGGAAGACGCCCAGCTTGGGCTCAGCAGTATCGGAGGGTTCGACTTCCACGTCGACGACCCCTTCGACGACGACCGTTGCGACTTCTTCGGCCTGCTCGCCATGCGCAACCCGGACCGGACCGAAACCATCCTCGCCGCCATCGACGATGCCGACCTGTCCGGCCTGGATGTGGACGTGCTCTTCGAGCCACGCTTCCTCATCCGGGTCGACCCCGAGCACCTGGAGGGCATGGGGATCGACGACGAGGTGACCCTGCGGCGCCCGGTGTTGAGCGGCAGCCGGTCCCAACCGGGACTCTGCCTCGACTGGGCGTACACCGAGGCGGTGCCCGGAGACGACCGGGCGCAGGCGGCGCTCGCCGACCTGCGCGCGCGACTGGAGGCCGTGCGGACCGGCGTCGCCCTGGAGCCCGGGGACACGCTGCTCATCGACAACCATCGGCTGGTACACGGTCGACGACCGTTCCACGCGCGCTACGACGGCAACGACAGATGGCTCCGGCATGCCATGATCACCCTCGACCTCGAGCGCTCACGGGCACGCCGGTCCAGTGACGAGGACCGGGTCGTTGGTTTTCTGCCCCTGGGAACCTAGTGCCCCGCGCCGGAAACCGCGGATCCAGTTCGGCACAGTTGGCGAAGGACGGGTGATTCTGGCGGGATGCGACTGAATGCCGCTCTCATTGACCACTTGGTTGCCCACCAGTCGGCGGCGGTCCCCGTCCTGCGGGAACTGAGGGCCGAACTGCGGAGCACCGTGGGCGGGTTGCACCCACCAGCGGAACCGATGGAAGTCCCGTTCCTGGTCGAGTCGGATGACCACGAGCACATGCGCCGCGGGGCCGACGTTCTCGTCACGGGACTCGCCGCCCTGCCGGAAATGGTTTTCGGTGACCTGGAAACGGCCATCCGGGAGTTGCGTGTACCGCAGGCGATCGCGCCTTTCCTCAAGGAGGACATCCCACTGGGTGTGCGGCTGGCACGGAGCGATTTCCTGCGCGGGCCTGATGGCTGGCGCCTGTGTGAGATCAACGTGACCGGTGCGGCCGGTGGGCTCGCTGTCGGTGATTATGACGATGTCGTCCGCCGTTACCCGTTGGTGGCCGATTTCCTCACGGAACATCGTCTTGCCAGCGTCTCACCGATCAGCGTGCTCGCCGGCGCCGTCACCGAACGCTGTGCGGGCCTGGCCATCGATGACCGGCCCGCCGTGGCCGTCATGGATTGGCAAGGGGTCGGAGCCGAACAGGAGACAGAGCAGCGGAGGATCGCCGATCTCTATCAGGCGCACGGATTCGACGCAATGCTCTGCCATCACCGAGAGGTCCGGTACCGAGCCGGCCGGCTCTGGCTTGGCCGGCGCCCGATCCAGGTTGTACATCGCGCTTTTCTTCTCGAAGACCTCCCGACCGATCCCGCGTCGGCCATGCCGGTGCTGGAAGCGGCTGCCGACGGCTCGATCGTCCTGATATCCACGTTCCGCGACGAGTGGCTCGCGGGCAAGGCAGCGTTCGCGCTGCTGCACGAGGCGGTGCGCCGCGGACTGCTCGACCGGGACACTTCAGCCGCGGTGGGGTCCCTGGTCCCGCCCACGTGGCTGTTGGCAGGCGAGGGTGCCGGGCAGCGGGGCCCCTGGCTCAGCCTCCCGGAGCTGCGCGGCCGCAGTCCCGGAGAACTCGTTCTCAAGCCGGCCAACGGTTCCGGTGGCGCGGGCGTCGTGCTCGGTGTCAGCACACCGGAGCCCGCCTTCTGGAGTTCCGCCGAGCAGGCGGCCCGTGAGGATCGGACGCACGTCGTCCAGGACCTCATAATGCCGGACCCTGTCCCGTTTCCTTCGCTCGATGGCGGCAGGCTGGTCGTCTCGCCCTGGCAACCACTCGTCGGGATGTTCCAAGTGGACGGTGAAGACGCCGGGATGTGGGTACGAATGCGGCCAGGGGTGGCGCCGGGGATGATTGGCCGCCGGTTCCACGCCCCCTGGAGCGGTGGATGGGCGCCGGTCGTGCCACAATGCTGAAATGGTCGCGTATGTGCGCGGATTGAGAAGCCCCTTCTCCCGGTACTGGTTTTCGAATTTCTCCTCTGATTTCGGCGACGGTGTGCGGCTGGCGGCGTTTCCGCTCCTTGCCGCCCAGCTCACACAATCGCCGACGGCGGTGGCGGCGGTCACCGCTGTGCAGCAACTCGCCTGGCCGCTGATGGGCGTGGGACTCGGCGTTCTCATCGACCGCTACGACAGTCGGCGGCTCATGGTGATCGTCGACATCGCACGGGCCGTGGTCGTCGCGGCTTTGGCAGCGGCGATCCTGGCCGATGTGGTCAGTCTCTGGCTCATCTACGCGGCCGCGTTCATCACCGGCGCGGGTGCGGCGCTGCGTGTGACCGCGGCGGCGATCGTCGTGCCACGCCTGGTCGAGCCCGTCGGCCTGGAACGGGCCAACTCCCGGGTGGTCACCGGGCAGATCGTGGGGACCGAACTGGCGGGACCCGCGGTGGGCGGCTGGCTGTTCGGCGTGGCCGCGGTCCTGCCTTTCGCCGTCAACGCCGGAACGCTGGGAATCGGCATCATTCTGCTGCTCACGCTCCCGAGCGTTTTCCGGCCGGTGCCCCAGGAACGGGCAGAGCAGGACCAGCCTTCCCCGAGGGCGCCCGCCAAACGCGACGACCTTCGCGATGGCGTTCGGTGGTTGTGGCGGCACGCCGAGATGCGGGACGTCACGATCGCCTCTGCCGTGGTGTGCGCGATGGACGCCGCCTGGTTCGCGGTCCTCGTCCTGTACGTGACCGAGACTCTGCATCGGACGGCCAGTGTGTACGGCTTGCTCCTGGTCGTGGGGGCGCTCGGCGGGATAGCGGTCGGCATGCTGGGTGAGCGCGTCCTGCGGCGCATGGGACCCTGGCCCGCATTGGTCGTTTCCGGGCTGGCAATGGCACTTTCCCAGGCCGGACTCGGCCTCACCGACAACGTCGTCGTCGCCGCGGTCATGCTGTTCGCCAGCAGCGGAGCCTTCGCCTTGTTCAACATCACGGCCGTCACGATGCGGCAGCGACAGGTACCCACGGCAATGCTCGGCCGCGTTTCCGGCCTGTACCTCACCGTGAGCCGAACCGCCGAGGTCCTGGGCGCGCTCATCGGCGGCGCGCTGGCGAGCTCCGCGGGAATCCGCGCCCCCATGCTGTTCGGCGCGATACCCATTGCCGCTGTGATGTTCTTCCTCGCATGGCAGTACCGATCCCGCCCGGATCCGTCAGCGCCCTAGTACACAGTGGTCGTTGGTCGGGCGTTCGAACTGTACGTGCGATAGGCGGAACGTTATCGTGCTGGCTATGGAGCTTCGGGTCCTCACCGAACCACAGCAGGGCGCGACTTTCGACCAGCAGCTGGCAGTGGCGCGGCTTGCCGAGGAATGCGGCTTCACCGGTTTCTTCCGCACTGATCACCTGCAGCGCGAGGGTGATGCGGACGGCATGCCCGGGCCGACCGACGCATGGATCACGCTCGCCGGCCTCGCCAGGGAAACCTCCCGGATCCGCCTGGGTACACTCATGACCTGTTCGACCTTCCGGAACCCCGGGCATTTGGCGATCATGGTGGCGCAGGTCGACGAGATGAGCGGTGGACGGGTCGAGCTCGGGCTCGGTGCGGGTTCGTTCGCCGGTGAGCACCACGCGCTCGGCATCCCGTTCCCTCCGGCCAAAGAACGGTTCGCACGTCTGGAGGAACAGCTCGCACTGATCACCGGACTGTGGACCGCGAGTCCTGGTCACCCGTACTCGTTCCAGGGGCAGTACCACGCGGTCCGCGACTACCCGGCCCTGGTGCGGCCGAGGCAGTCGCCGCACCCGCCGCTCGTGCTCGGCGGCCCGGGACTGAAGCGCACACCGGCCCTGGCCGCGAAGTTCGCCGACGAGTACAACGCCGACGGGGTGTCTCCCGCGGAATGCGCCGCCGCCTACGACAGGATCGGCGCGGCCTGCGAGAAGATCGGGCGTGACCCGGCGGAGATGACCTTTTCCGCTGTGGTCACGATCTGCTGTGGCAGCGACCCGGCGGAGATCGCGCTACGGACGAACACCATTGCGGTAAAAGGCGGAAGTGACTTCACCGGCCATGCCGCCAATGGTGCGACGGGAACGCCCGCGCAGGTGGCCGAACGCCTTCGCGCGTTCGAGGAGGCTGGCGCGAGCCGCATCTACCTCCAGCTCTTCGACCTGACCGACCTGGACCACCTCCGCCTTGTCGCCGAGGAAGTACTGCCGCAACTCTCGTGAGACGGAGGGGCCGATGACCCAGTTCCGGAAGAGGACCAAGGGCGTTACCGCGGCTGTCGCCGCAGCCGCCCTGGTCGCTGCCTGCACCGGAGGCTCCGACGCCCCCGTTGCCATCGGACCGTCGGGCGAGATCGGTTCGGTGCCCCCTGCGGCGGCCGGACCTCAGTACACCGGCACGATCACCTGGGCCATGCAACCTGGCGCGACGCCGAACTGGATCCTCCCGATCGACACGCAGGCCAGTTTCTCCCTCGCCAACGTGCATGGCTTCCAGTGGCTGATGTGGCGACCCCTGTACTGGAACCAGAACGGCACCGTGCCGGAAGTCGTCCCGTCCATGAGCTTGGCGGAATCCCCTGTGTGGTCGAACGGCGGCAAGACGGTGTCGATCACGATGAAGAGCAACTACAAGTGGTCCGACGGGCGGCCGATCACCTCGAAGGATCTGCTCTTCGACATAGAACTGATCAAGGCAGCCCTCAAGGAGGCGCCGTCCAACTGGCCCGCCTACGTGCCTGGCGGGTTCCCCGACGACCTGGTGAGCACGAGCACGCCGGATGATGCGACGCTGATCCTGAACCTGGCCGAGCCGGTCAACCCGAGCTGGTTCCAGCAGAACATCCTCTCCTACGGCGGGCCGGTGAATCCGCTTCCGTCACACGTGTGGGCGAAAGCAACAGCCGACGGGCCCATCCTCGACTTCACCAACCCGGACAACGCCAGGAAGATCTACAACTTCCTCGTCGAACAGACCAAGTCGCTGGACACCTATGCCACCAATCCACTGTGGCAGGTCGTGAACGGCCCCTACCGCCTCAGCGCCTTCAACTCCGTGACCGGCGCCTTCACGATGGTCCCCAACCCGTCCTACGGCGGCCCGCGCGTCGAGCGCATGTCCAACTTCGAAGGCGTGAGCTTCACCTCGAGCACCGCTGAGCTCAACGCGCTCAAGGCAGGTCACGTGGACGTCGGTTACATCGACCTCAACGCCGTACCGCAGATCCCGGCGATCGAACGCGCCGGCTACCACGTCTACGGCATGCCCAACTTCGGCAGCAACTTCATGGCCTTCAACTACCGAAACACCACCGGTCATTTCGACAAGATCGTGAGCCAGCTGTACTTCCGGCAGGTGCTGGCGCATCTGACGAACCAGAAAGGCTACATCAAGGCGTTCATGCACGGCGCGGGTCACGAGTCCTACGGTCCGGTACCGGCCTACCCGAGAAGCCCCTACGTGCCGGATGACGCCACGGTCAACCCGTATCCGTTCAGCATCTCCGAGGCGACCCGCATCCTGCGGGCGCACGGCTGGACAGTGAACCCTGGCGGCACGACTGTGTGCTCGAGGCCGGGTTCCGGACCGGACGAGTGCGGCGCGGGCATCCCCGCCGGCACACCGTTGGCGTTCAACCTGATCTACGCTTCCAGCCCGCCTCTCCTCGGCGAGGAGTCCGCCGCCCTCGCCTCGGATGCCAAGCAGGCAGGCATCGACATCGCCCTGGAGAGCAGCAGCCTCAGCTACATGATCAACCACTACAGCAACTCCGGCTCACCTGGGGACATAAACCGGTGGGCGATGCAGTACTTCGGTTCCCAGAGCAACAACCCCTACCCCACCCAGTACGGGTTCCTGAACACCGGCGGATCGTTCCAGATCGGCGACTACAGCAATCCCACGGCGGACAGGCTGATCGAAGCCTCGGTCACCAGCAGCGACCCGCAAGCGGTGAAGGACGAGGCGTCCTTCCTCAGCAAGGACGTGCCGGTCCTGTGGCTCCCCAACCACGATTCGATCCGGGCCTGGAAGACCACCGTCTCGGGAGATCCCGCTTCCTTCGAGAACCTCACCCAGTACTACGTGACACCCGAGTTCTGGTACTTCACCACGCCCCAGAACTAGGCGGACGACACAGATCCCAGGACGGGCTGGCATGGCAGAACGCGAAGTGCCGATGGCACCGGTGCAGCTGGAGATGTGGCACGCTGAGCAGACCACGGACTCCGCGCGCGAGAACGTCTACGGCGCCTTCAGGCTCCGTGGCCGCCTGGACGTGGCTGCCTTCAACCGGGCGCTGGCCGCCGTGGTGGCCAGGCACGAGCCGCTCCGCACGACGACGGTCGCCACCTTGGAGCCGGTCCAACTCGTCTCCGACGTCGTGCCGGTCACCGCGGAGCCGATCGACGTAGCCGACGAAGCCGAGGCCGTCAGCCTGTTCACGACGATCTCGGCTACCCGGATTCCGTTGGACTCCCTACCGCTGTGGCGAATCACCCTGATGCGCCTGCCCGACGGCGATCACATCCTGGGGTTCGTCTTCCACCACATCATCGTCGACGGCTGGTCAGTGTTCGTCTTCCTGGCCGACCTGGGAGACGCCTACGGCCGGGCGCTGTCCGGTCGCGACCCCGCACTGAGCCCGTTGCCGTACACCTACAGCGACTACTGCCACGAAGAGCGGAACCTGCTTGGTACGAGCGAGTTCCGGGACATCCTGGCGCACTGGCGCAAGCTGCTGCCCAGTGCCCTGCCCGCAGTGCGCCTGCCCCGGGACGGAGGACGGATCGACGGGGCCGGGGCGCACGGGGCCATACTGGACACTCTTCTCGACGCATCCGTGACAGCACAGCTGAACCAGCGCGCTCGCGCGTCACGCTGCACGGTCTTCACACTCATGCTCGACGCCGTCGCCATGACGCTGCGCGAGCACGCGGACACGGACGACGTCATCATCGGCGTGCCGTTCCACAACCGGACCAGGCGCAAGCTGCGTCCGCTGATCGGGTACGTCGTCAACGACGTACCCATGGTGCTGACCGAACTCGGCAGCCGAGGCTCGGATCGCGATCGGCTGGACTACGCGAAGTCGGTGACCGCCTCCGCCCTGCGCTACCCCAGAACCCGGCAGCTGCTGATGCGGGAACTCCACGGGTTGACGGACGTGGAGACGTACACGTTCATGCTCAACGTCCAGGGCTCGCCTGGCATCGCCTACGGCCTGGCGGACATCGACATGGCGGAAGAGATCCCCGTGTACAACGGGACCTTCCTCCACGACTTCGAACTGATGCTGGAAAGGTCTTCCGACCAGATCACCGGGTATCTCCTGTACGACGCGGACTCGTACTCGCGATCGCGGGCGGATGCGCTCTGGACCGGCCTCAAGAGCAGGTTGCTCGGTCAGTGACATGGCCTCGCCTCCGCTCGGCGTCCGCGGGCCTGTACCCGGCGTCTTCCCTCCTGCGCGCGGAAGGCCCCTGGGCTCGTTCCTCGCACATGGACCTTCCGTGCTCGTCAGTCCAGACGCCGGCGGCCCGCTCAGTCGAAATAGCTCTCCATGGTCCCGTCGCGGAGGACGTCGAGGGTGACGCAGTGAAACCCGCCACCGAGCGTCCGCGCGTGGCGCAGGGTCAGCGGAATCGTGTCGATGCCGTTCCGTTCAAGCGCCCGGATGAGCTCGTGCTGCGCCGCGTCCACAACGGCCAGTTCGGGACTGACCATGAGGAGGTTCATTCCGATCCAGCGCGAGCTGAGCGGGTACGGCGAGGCCGTGGGTTCCGTGTTCATCGACGGGCACCAGATGGCGTCCCACTTCCGCAGCACGTCGGGCAGGTTCGTGTCGTTGATCCGCTCGGGGTTGAGCAGTACGAGTCCAGGCCGCAGGAACGCGATCGTGCTGTCGATGTGCGTGTACTCGTAGATCTTCCGCAACGGGTGGATGGTGAAGTCCCCATAGGCTTGCAGCGTCCGCTCCAGCCATATCCGGCCGAGCTCGTTGCCGCTGGCCGAAACCTGGTAGAAAAGGTCCTTCCCGCAGCGCAGCACGTTGGCCGCCTCGAACACGGGCTCCTGTTCACCCAGTACCGGGCGGTCCTGTTCGTCGATCAGGAACAGCTCGTCAGCCAGCTGCGGTCTGGGTGCGGCGATCCAGGTCGATCCGTTCAGCATGAACCGCTGAAAGAGGTGCCTCATGCTGAACAGCTCGAAGTACCGCGCACGCATCGGGCTGGCGGTCTCGATGATCATGTCTCCGATGATCAGGGTGAGATCGCGGGGACAGTAGTTGTAGAAGCCGTCGGTTCGCCACTGCGGAGTGCCGAACTCCTGCGCTTGATCACTGGCCAGGGCCTGGTGGACCACCACACCCAGACCGCGCAGCGTGCTGACCAGAACTTCCAGGTCTTCCGCTGTCTCCTCGATCACCCGGGCCGGGAACTCTCCCGTCAGTACGCGTTCCATCTCGGAGCGCGACAGGTCGCCGTAGAGGTTCAGCCAGGCCGACACGTCCTGCCGGGGAATCCGGGCACCGTAGGGGTTCCCGACGATCACCTCGCGGAGCGGGGAGAACTCGTCGCACGAGTAAGCCGCGCCAATTCCGGCCGAGGACGATCTGATGGCGAATTCTTCGGTCGTCATGTCTTGAGCGCCTTCCATCAAATCGCCCTCCGCGACTGCCGACGACGATGGCGTGGTAGTGATGAGCACACCATGGTCCTCATCAGCCACCTCCCCGAACCATCGAACCGCGGCTGGAAGGCGCTCCGGGCGTGCACCACTCGGCGGTTGTCGACCACGATCAGATCGCCCGGTTGGAGGACGTGGCTGACAGCGGTGGCCTTGACCGCCTCGGTGAGGAACTCGAAGGCACTCCGTGCCTCATCGTCCGCCGGGTCGGCGGGCACCATGTAGATGGGGTCGAACCGGATCTCGGGTGCCTCACGGGTGCCCGTCAGCACCGCGACACCCGTCTGCGGTTCCGGGTTCTCCCCGTGCGCGATGTCCGGTAGGACGGTATAGCGCGGCTGCATCAGTACCTTCCGTGCCTCGTCGGGCAGCACGAGCGCGCGGGCTGGTGCGAGAATCGTCGCCGCGGCCGGGTCACCGCGCAGGCACAGCAGTCCGAAGTAGTCGCACCGGTCGCTGCTGAACGCGTCCTCGACATGCCACTCCAGAAAACAGTCGCTGCCCTCACTGGTCTGTGCGCTTTCCTTGCCCTGTGCGGCGACGACGTCCTGGACCAGACGTCCGCCGTAGAGGTCCTCGAACGTGAACGGTTCGCCGAACATGTTCATCACGGCCATCAGGTTCAAAGCGCACAGGTTCGCGTGCCCGTGCCGTGGCGAGGTGGCTGATCCAGGAGTCGGCCCGAGATCGTGATCGGCGGGCAGGATGCCGCGCAGCAGTAGAACGTCGTGCGTGGTGCCCCGGTTGCGGAACCGGTGGGCGGCACGGAGTACAGCTTCCGGCAGCGTCGACGTCAGCACGGTGCCGAGCTCGGCCAGTTGCTCGGCGTCCAGCCGTTCGATCTGCTCGCCTGCGGCGAGTTGTTGCGCGAAGTTCCACAGTCGCCGGGCATCCGACTCCTGTACGCGGACAACTTCGTTGGCTTCCAAGCCCTCTGAGATCAGCATGTACGCACCCCCCGACCCTTGTTGTCCTTGTTTCGATGAATCGTGATCCGGAGAAAGTCGTGGCAGCACGAACCCCCGTACGACCAATGAGGACTCACTGGTCCAGCCGTGCCCGCTCGTCCCCGGATGAGAGGTTCTTCTGGCTTCTCATGATGTACTCCGCCACGTGCAGCGGGGGCAGCACCTCGCTGGTTCGCGCTACGCAACTCGGAGCGGGTGTCACGGTTGTCTCTCGCGCCGGGTCGAGATAGAAGATGATCGACTGGCGACGCGGGATGGCCGGGCCCGCACCGCGCGGGTACACCACGCGGTGCTCATTGGCGTGTATCACCCGGTTGGTCCACCTCGCCAGCAGGTCGCCGGGCTGGATGAACACCGCCCCCGTGGGGATGGGGACAGGCCGCCAGTCGTCCTCGGCCGTGTGCGGGCGCCGGATCTCCAGCCCACCGGGGTCCTCCCTCGCCGAGACCAGCGTGATGCCGTCCTCGTCGGTGTGCGCGCTGAACCGCACCTGCCCGGGCAGAGGTGCTTGGTTCCTGGCCGGGTAGTTGTTCACCGCCAAGCCGCAGTAGGGCCTTTCCGTCCAGGCCGGGACATCCTCTCGGGGCAGCTCCAGTTCGGTCGCGACCATGTCGATCACCCGGGTGGACAGGTCGCGGTACAGGTTGAAGGCCCTCAGCCACACCGACCGCATCCTGGCCGGCCGCTCGGGCCACAGGTCGAAGGACTCGAACTCGTGTCCCTGGAACCATTCGACGAGATCGGGCACCTTCCCCGGCTCCACCAGGTCCGGGTCACCACGGTACATCGGCACCCATCCCTGCCACAGGCCCTGCTCGGGCGAGCGGACCTTGCCCTTCTCCTGCTCGGGCAGGTCGAAGAACTCCGCCGAGACGTCAGCCAACTCCTGCTGCAGGTCATCGGGAATTCCGTGACCGGTGACCAGCACGCACGACCAGTCGATCAGGGCCTCGGTCAGCTCGCCGGCACTCGTCGTGGCCAGGTCGAGGACTGGGACGGTGGCGGTTGCCATGGTGCTGGCCTTCTCCCTTGCCGATGGCAAAGCGTGAACGGTAGCGAGAAACCGGCCCCATGACTTTGTCGACGGTCCTGAAACGGGCCGGGAAGATTGCTCATGCCAGTCTCGCGAATGGGGCAGGAGTCGTCAAGCGACCTTGCAACCCTTGGCGATAGGTGGGCGGCGGTGCATACTTGTGGTTGCCCGGGCGCAGAACATTGGTTTACGGCTCACCACACCGATTTTGGAGGTCGTCAGGCGTGTGGATTCTCGGCCTTTCTTGTTTTCGAGATGATGCGACAGCGGCCTTGCTCAAAGATGGCGCGGTGGTGGGCATCGCGGAAGAGGAGCGTTTCCTGCGCGTGAAGCACGCCGTGGAGCGTCCACCTGGAACATTCGTGTCCTCGCTCGGCGAATCACACGCACTCGACGGCTTCGAGCTCCGCTACTTTCCGGAGCAGAGCATCAACTACCTGCTGCACGCGGCAGGCATCGAGCTGACCGATATAGACATCGTCGCGTACGACTTCGATTTCGATCGGCGAATCAGGCACTGGGACCGTTTCCTACCGGTCAGTGCGCTGTCGTCCGCGCAACAGAATGAGCAGTCCGTGGCGGTGCTGCGGTACTGGCAGCGAATGCTGGCGGATTTCGCGGAGCGCTGCGGGGCGCGACTGGAATATGTGCCGCATCATCTGGCACACGCGAGCGGCACTGTGTTCGGCTCCGGCCACCTTGACACAGCTTTCCTGATAATGGACGCACTGGGCGAGCTCGAATCCAGTACGCTCGGTCACTTCGACGGAGATTTCCGTTTTACCCGGCAGGTTGCGCTTCCGCATTCACTGGGAATCGTCTACGCCGCGGTCACCAGCTTCCTCGGGTTCCGTCCGTTCAGCGACGAGCAGAAGACGATGGGCCTGGCCGCTTACGGTGACCCGGCCGTGTTCGCCGCTGAGTTCGGCAAGATTCTCCGCCCGGCAGCCGACGGGTTCACGACCGAGCCCGATGCGGTGTGGGGCAGTGATGTGATCGAGGTGGACCGACCGCCCCAGCTGGGCGGCGTCCTCGGCTTGCCGGCCGGCCCGTCGGCCACGCAGGTCTGCCGTCCTCCCTACACCCACGTCGCGGCCGCCTTGCAGAAGACCCTCGAAGGCGTCGTGAACCACCTCGTCGACCAGGCACTGGCCACCACGCGCAGCCGGCGGCTGTGCCTGGCCGGGGGCGTGGCGCTGAACTGCGCGGCCAACGGGACCCTGCTGGCGAGGGACGACATCGACGAACTGTACGTTCAGCCGCAGGCCGGCGACTCGGGCACAGCGCTGGGGGCGGCCTACTACGCCCATTTCCGCTCGACCGGTAGCAGGCCGGAGCCGCTGCCCCACGCATACTGGGGGCCCGGTTACGCCGACAGCGAGGTCCGTGACCTGCTCGACCGCCTGAAGCTCCCCTACCGGCAGACCGACCGGCCCTGGGACACGGCGGCAGAGCTGCTTGCCGACGGTAACGTGGTCGGCTGGTTCCAGGGCCGATCGGAATGCGGCCCGCGGGCACTGGGCAATCGCAGCATCCTCGCCGACCCCCGGGACGTCGCGAACCGGGACCGCATCAACACGGTCGTCAAGGACCGGGAGTGGTGGCGGCCGTTCGCGGCGTCGATCCTCGACGAGCAGCGCTCGCGATACCTGGCCTTCGACGTACCCTCCCCGTTCATGTTGCTCACCATCCCGCTGACCGAGGTTGGCCGGCGGGACCTGGCGGCGGCCGCGCACATCGATGGCACCACCCGGCCGCAGACGGTTTCCGCGGCGGTCAACCCGCGCTATCACCGCCTGATACGGGCATTCCAGGACCGGACGGGTGTCGGTGCCGTGCTGAACACCTCGCTCAACGTCAAGAGCGAGCCACTCGCCAACGACCCCGTGCACGCGATCACCAATCTGTACACCACGGCGATGGACGCGCTGGTGATCGAGAACTTCGTGCTCGTCAAGCAACCCTCCCCGGCGGGATCAGCCGTGCACCCGGCAACCAGGACGATGGTCCGGCCGTGACCAGCGGGCCTCAGTGGTACTTCACCAGGCGTCTGGTGTTCCGGATGGCGGGGTTCCCGGTCTCCTGGCTGCTGCGACTCCAGTCGACGACGGCGACCGGGTGGGTGCGCGACCTCCTTGCCCTCGAAGCGGATCTGCTCAGCCTGCGGAGCGAGTACCTCGACTGGCTCTTCGAGGAGCGGCGGGCGACAGTCGACGCACTGGTCCGCAACGGGGCCAACCGGGCCGCGCGACAGATCTGGCGGTTGCAGCCGGTGCCGCCGGACAGGCTGCCCGGCACCTGGCCGGAGCGACTGGAACCGTGGAACGTGGCGGCACGCAAACGCGAGCAGCTGCTCGCCGCGGCGTCCGGTGGATGGCCTGCCGAGCTGAAGCGCCTGGAAGCGGTCCTGCAACGCACTGTCTCATCGCCGGATCTGCAGGAGGCCGTGTTCCTCAACAGCCCTGACGCACTGACCGGAATCCGCCGGTTCGCGGGCGGGCGGAAATCCGCGCCGCTGCGCAGGCTGGCCGTTCGGTACCTGCAGCGGTTCTGCGTCAAGGTGGAGACCGGTGGCTTCTACGGCCCGATCAACCACGGGCAGTTCGCGCCCGGTTCGCCGGATCCGGTGACACTGGCGGCCCGCGGGGATGGCCGGGCCGGGCAACGGCGTACCTTGCTCAGCTATTGGACGGCGCAACAGATCGCGTCCGCGTGGGCCCGCGACGAGCGGCTCACCGGCCTGCTCCGGCTGTACCGCGCGGCCCGCCGTGACGCGGGGAGCGGCCCGGCGCCCGACGGTGCGCTGCTGGCCCTGGCGACCGGGGAGCACACTCTCGAATCGGTAGCAGCACAGCTCGGCATGCCGCTGGACACCCTCCACGCCGTAGTGCTGGACGCGCAGTCCCGAGGATGGCTCCGCACCGGCATCCGGGTGCCCGCCACCGCAGGCGACCCGCTGGCCGCGCTGCGCGGCCTGGTCGCGGACTCGGCGCTCGCGGTCCGCGCGGGCCTGCTCGACCGGCTCAGCGAAGTGGAGCGCCTGCTCAGCGATTTCGCGCAGGCCGATCTGCCCGGGCGTGAACGGCTGCTGGCCGAGGGGACCGAGATCATCGCCGCGCTGACCGGAGAACAACCGACCCGGGGAGCGGGATCGTTCTATGCGGACCGCTTCTGGTACACCGACGAAGCCATCGGCAATCTCGGGCACATGACGTTCGGGCAGCCGGTCGCGGAACGACTTGCCCGCGCACTCGCACCCGCACTGGACATCCTGGCCAGCAGTGCTGTGGCCGAACGAGAGGCCCAGCACGAAGTCGTGCGCCGGCTCCGCGCCCGCGCAGGTGGCGTGCTCGGGGCGGAGCAGCTCGCGGACATGCCAGAACCCGAGTGGACAGACGGCCCGGGTGCATGGGCGGGTGTGCGGCTGACCGGGGCATCGCGGCTCGAGCTCACCCTCGACGACGTGCGCGACCTCGGACTGATTCGCGACGACCTGGACCAGTGGCCGCTGTTCTGTGCCCCTGACGTGATGCTGGTGGCCCGCGACCGTGCACAGCTCCGCGGTGCGGACTGGCAGGTCGTGCTGTCGGAGGCGCACCACATCTGCCCCCCGACGCAACTGCCGTTCGTCACGTTCGACCCAGAGCCGGCCAGAGTGCGGGCAGAGGTGGGGGCCGCCGTCCGTACTCTGGCCGGGGCGGCGCGGCCGCTGCTGCAGGGAATCGACCGGCAGAACAAGGTCCGGGACTACACTCCGGCAGGCCACTCGGTGCTCTGGCTGAACTGGCAGGCCACCGAGCCACGGGCCGACAGCGTGCGCATCGGCGACTGCCGGGTGGGCGTGGGCTCGGACGGCAGGCCGGCCCTGCACGACGGTGACGGTGCCCAGCTGGCGCTCTTCCCCGAGTACGAAGACGCCTACCCCGACATGCGCATGCTGCGGGCTGTCGCGCTGCCGGGGATGGACAAACGACCGATCCGGCTGTCGACCATGACGCCGCGAATCACGATCGGCGGGCTGGTCCACCAGCGGCAGCGGTGGGATCTGACCGCGGGCGACCTGCCCCGCTGGGGGGTTCCGGCCGGGTCGTTCGGGGAGTACCTCGCGGCGTGGCGGTGGAAGACCGAGTGGAAGATGCCCGACCAGGTGTTCGTCCGGCTGCCCGGCGAGGAAAAGCCGATGTTCCTGGACTTCCGCAGCCCGCTTTCGGTGGACACGTTCCTACGTGCCGCCGCCGGATGTGACCGGCTGAGCCTGGATGAGATGCTGCCGGGCTTCGACGACCTGTGGCTGGAGATCGCGGGCGAGCGGTACTGCTGCGAGCTGCGGCTCACCGCATTCCGGGACAGCGGCGGGTGTCCGCGGTGAGCTGGGCCGACCTGGTGAGTCCACCGTATGAGCCGTGGCGATTCATGCTCACCGTCGACGACGTCAACTACGACCTGCACGAGATAGCAGCGCTGGCCGGCAGTGAGCGCGCACCGGCGATCATCAACCTGTCGTCCGGGATCAACTCTTGGCACCCACCGCAGCGGCTGGTGTCGTTCGTGGTCAACGCGGCCAGTGACCCGCTGTTCTGGGAAGACTACGACGGCCCGTACGGCCACGTGGTGGGCCGGGCAGCCGTAGCGGCATGCGAGTCCCTGCGGGGTGACGGGCAGCTCGAGCTCGGCGTCGAGAACGTGCTCGTCACCGCCGGCGCCAGCGCGGCGCTGACTGTCGCCGCTCGCGGGATGCGTCACACACTGTCGGCGAGCGCGGGCGGGGAGCCTCCGCAGGCCATCATCCCGGTACCCACCTTCCCGATGGCAGCCGCCTGCCTGGCCCAGGCGGGCTTCAGGATCGTGGAGCTGTCTGCCGCACCGGGGCATCGCTGGCTGCCCTCAGTGGCCGAGGTGACCGCGGCCACCACCCCGCACACCCGGGTGCTGTACCTGAACACGTTCAACAACCCGAGTGGGGAGTTCTACGACGGCACCGAGCTACGTCAACTGGTGGTGTGGGCCAGGGACCACGACGTCACGATTCTGCACGACACCGTCTCCTCGGACATCTCGTGCGCCGGACCGGTTCCGCACCTGCTGTCGATCGCTGCCGCGGCAGGGTATCCGGACGGCGTGGTCACGGTCGGCAGCATGTCCAAATCGCGGTCCATACCGGGGTTCCGTGTCGGCTGGCTCATCGCAGGCGTCCAACTGGCCCGGCAGTTCGCCCGGCTCAACGACCTCGTCGCGCCGTCCTCACCCGCGATCGCCTCCCCTGCGCTGCTGGTGGACCGCCTCGCCGCCGTTGCCGGAGAGCAGCTCGACACCGCTGGTGACCCAACGCTGCCGCACGCGGCCCACGACCTGGCCGCGACGGTCGGTGCGGCCTGGAACCTGGTGCTGGAGCTCACCGGTCCGTACCTGCCGGCCTTTCCCGGCCTGGACACGTTCCTCGGCACGGCGGCAGCCGAACTGGCCGAGAACGGGGCGGTACACGAACTGGCCCGATGGCGCGCATCTCTCCGGGATCAGCTGGCCGGCAACGCCGCGATCCTCAGCGAGGAGTTCAGCGACCTGGTCGGGAAGGTGCCCGCCTGGCACGGTGACTTCAACACGTTCGTGGAACTGCCCGCGCTGCGGGGCCGCGACTACCTCGACACCACGTACCGCTTGTTCCGGGACCACGGGCTGCAGACCCTGCCCGCCCCTGCCTTCGGCTACCACAGCGCGTGGTGGGCCGAACGGGGCTACTTCACCCGCCTGTCGTTCGCGCTCCCCGTGGAAACGTGGACCGAGGGACTCCAGCGGCTGCGCCGGGCGGTCATGGAGGCATGATGGCGCTCGAGGCTGCTCCACTCATCCACTCCCGGTTCGTGCGGATAGCCGAGGCCGACCCCGGCCGACCGGCGCTGTTCGGTGCGGACCGGTGTCTCACCTACGGCCAGCTACTCGAATCCGCTCGGCGCGTCGCGGCGTCGCTGCTGGGTCTGGGGCTGGAACCCGGTTCCCGGGTGGCGATCATCGCCAGGAGGAACCCCGGCCTCGTCATCCAGCTGCTCGGGGTGCTGCTGGCCGGGTGCCAGTTCGCGGTTCTGGACCGGATGTATCCGCGGGCCCGGCTGCGAGCGATGATCGACGCGTGCCTGCCGCACGCCGTGCTGGACGAAACCCGGCTGGAGAAGCGGGACGAAGCGGGCCTCGCGGTGGCCGGCCCGACACAAGCCGGGCCGCCCGCCTATCTGGCGTTCACATCCGGCACGACCGGAACACCGAAGTGCGTACAAGGTGGGCACGCAGCCGTCGCCCACTACCTGACGTGGTCTCCGGACACGTTCGGCCTGCGCGCCGACGATCGCTTCAGCATGATCTCAGGCCTGTCCCACGACCCGCTCGTCCGGGACGTCTTCAGCCCACTTTCGCTGGGCGCTCAGCTTTTCGTCCCGGACCCGCGCACCTGGGCGCGCCCGGAGGCACTGGCGACGTGGATGCGTGAATGCCGGCTCACCGTCACGCACCTGACACCCACGACAGCGCGCCGCGTCTTCCTCCCAGGACAGGCGTCACTGCCTGAACTGCGACGTGTTGTCCTGGGAGGCGAGGTGGTTCACGCTGGGGATCTGCAGACTTTCGCACAGGTCGCGCCGGGTGCGGAGTTCACCGTCGTGTACGGCTGCACCGAGACCCCCCAGGTCGTCATGCATCACACGGCCGGCCGCGATGTCCTCACAGGCGACCCGGCCGCGGTGGTGCCGCTCGGTGAGCCGGCCCCGGAGGCGGAGGTCGAACTCGTCCCGGCGACCGGCGCAGCCGCACCGGCCGGCGAACACGGGGAACTGGTGGTGCGCAGTCCGCACCTCGCGTTCGGCTACCTCCGGTGTGACGGCGAGGGATTGCGGCTCGAGCCGTTCGGAAAGCAGTACGCCACCGGGGACCTGGGACACCGTGACCCCGATGGACGCTTGCTGTTCGCGGGCCGGTCGGACCGCCAGGCCAAGATCCGCGGTGCTCGCGTTGAGCTGGACGAGGTCGAGCACCACCTTCGGTCCTGTCCCGGGGTCGTCCTCGCGGCCGCGAGCGTGGAACCATCCGGTGACGGCCCGCGCGTCCGCGCCACGGTGGTGGTACGGCCCGACGTCCCGGTCACGGAGCGAGAGGTGAAGAAACACGTGGCAGCACTGCTGCCCACCGCGGCGGTGCCGTCAGCGGTTACGGTCCTGAACGCGGTTCCTGTGAGCCCGAATGGAAAGTTCGACATGAACAGCGACCAGTCAGCCCGGTCTGCCGAGGACGTGGCCCGCCGAGTCCGCGAGATCCTCGGTGCCGCCCTGGGAAGGGGGCCACTCGCCGCCGGGGACGACTTCTTCGAGTTGGGCGGCGACTCGCTCGCGGCCATCGAAGCGGCAGCGGCAGTGGAGGAAGAGCTGGGATACGAGCTGTCCATTGAGGACATCTTCACGGTGTCGGACGTGACGGAACTGTCTGCGCTGGTCTGGAATGGCCTGCGCGCGGACTTGTGATCCCGTCCCTCGGCTGACCAACGCGCATACCGCCAGCTTCCGGAGAAGTCACCTTCGACGCCAGCTGTCCGCACCTGGACGCGACCGCCGGCCACGTCACCGAGTTCGCCAAGATCCTCACCAACCTGGGCGGTGACCGCCTCGACGACTGGATGGCCGCGGTCGAAGCCGACGACGCCTCACCTGCACCGGTTCGTGCGCGGCCTGCGCCGTGACTACGATGCGGTCCTCAATGGACTCACCTTGCCGCACAACTCAGGTGCGGTGGAAGGCAACGTCAACCGCATCAAAATGATCAAGCGACAGATGTACGGCCGCGCCAACTTCGACCTCCTACGCAAGCGCATCCTGCACGCCGCCTGACCAGTAAGGGGTCGATCTCGAACACGAACGTACTCGCGCACAGCCGCTGTCAGAAGCGGGAATCCGGCACGCTGCTCTTGCGTGTCACCTGCCATTCGCCCGGCGCGGTCTCTTCTGAGAGTTCTCGAATTCTCTCTGCGCTCCACGACCCCGGCCAGTGTGTGTGCCGGACGACCATCGCCCCGACATGAGGATGCCCGAGCGCGCGTGTCCGCGCCCCGCAGATCAGCGCCCGACAACCTCGTGCCAGCCAGAATGGCGTGCCTCAAGGAGGCATTTGTCAACTGCGCGTTCGTGAGATCCGCGCCTGGCAGGCGCGTGCCGCCTAGGGTCGCCTCCCACAGGTCCGCGTGCTGGAGCCTTGCCTCGAACAGGTTGGCGCCGTCCAGCTTCGCACCCGACAGGTCCGCCCTTCAACGATACTCACGCCCGGCTCCTCTGAGACAGGACAAATAGCCCCATCGGGCCCGTGGCCAACCTGAGACGAGAAACGAATCGGGCCAGATCAGCTGAGACCGAAACCGGGGCGTTCGAGACCGGACACCAGGCGAAGGGTCACTTCCATTACGAAAATCGGGAGAACCGGCCAAGGCCTCAGGTCGACATTGCTCGCCCGACCGGTTGGGCCGCGTTGTGCATGCCGTCCAGCGACGCCGCCGCTGGTTCGCCAAGCGCCGCAGTCGATCTGGACGGCTGACCGTAGCGGTTCTCGGCGGCATGGACACGGGCATGGGACTGTTGTATGTTTTTCCGAAATTCCGGAACAACATGGTGAGTGATGGACGACATCGAGGAACGCCTTGTCGCACACTTGAAGAGCGGGTCGCTGTGCTGGAGGGCGCCCGGACACCGGTTAAGCGGGTACAGGCGCGGGTCGGGGACGGTGAGGTCACCTACGCCGGATCGGTCGGCTTCGGCGACCGGGAGTACGTGTGGGCCAAGGACCACGCGGTCGACGATCTACTGGCCGAGGACTGGCGCAGCGCGGCGGCGGTGTTGGAACGCCTCGGCAGCCCGGCACGGTTGGCGCTGCTCGCCGCGCTGCTGACGGCGCCACGCACCCGGGCACAACTGCAGGAGGCACTGGGCGACACGTCGACCGGCCACCTGTACCACCACCTGCGCGAGTTGCAGGGCGCCGGTCTGATCGCGCAGCGCAGACGGGGCGAGTACGAGATCGTCGCGCAGGCTCCGGTCCCGCTGCTGGCGATCGTCGCGGCCGCCTTGGACCTGAGCACGGGACTACCAGCATGAAGGCCGCCCGCCGCGCCTGGGCACGCGGCGACGTCGAGGAGGCCGGGCGGCTGGCGACCGACGATCGCCAGCGCTTCCTGGTCCACTACGTGCGTGGTCGCTACGAGCAGGCCCTGGCCTGCTACGCCGCCGCTGGTCGTCCCCGCTCGCTGGACGAGCCGGTGGCACACGCCCTGCTGCACCGGGACCGCCCCGCCGAAGCGGCCGAGCACCTGCGCCGCCGGGGCAGACGGTTACCCCCGGACCTGGTGTCCCGACTGGACACCCCACTTGCCGCCCACCTGACCGGCCCGACCGTGCTCCCCTTCGCCGACCATGCCCTGGCCCAGTACCTGCCCGCGGTCAGCGCGACCATCGACAACCACCCCGTGCTCGCGCACCTGGACACCGGCGGCACGTTCCTCGTCATGGGTGTCGAGCGCGCCAGGGCACTCGGCATCACCCTCACCCCCAACGGCCGCGCCCACCACGGCACCACCCGCACCACCTTCTACACCGGCACGGCCGGCGAACTCACCCTCGGCGGAGCCACGCTGACCAACGTCCCGGTCGAGGCCGCGCCGACGCTGCGCGGCACCCAGGACGTGATCATCATCGGAACCAACATCCTGCAACGGTTCCTGGCCACCATCGACGCCCCGGCCGAACGCCTGGCCCTCGCCCCGCGCGGCACCCCACCACCACCCGGCCATCGGGTGGCGTTCCACCTGTGGGCCGACCACTTCATGTTCGCCCGCGGCGGCTTCGGTCCCCACCAGGACCTGAACTTCTTCATCGACTCCGGCCTGGTGTACGTGATCGACGACCGGCAGGCGTGCCTGTACACCACCGCCCAGCACTACCGCCGCTGGGGCATGCCACACCCGCCCCCGCACTTCACCGCCCCCGCCCCGATCCACCTCGGTCCCCTGTCCCAATCGGACCAGTTCGTGGCCACCACCCCCACCCGCCGCGTCCCATGGCGCGACTTCGGCGGCGTCCGCATCGACGGCCTACTCTCCTGGGCGTTCCTCAAGAACTACACGTGGACCCTGGACTTCGACCGCCACGAATACACCTTCTCCCAGTCCCAGTAACGCAGCGGATGATGTCGCTCCCAGCAGGTACCGTGATTCGACGGTCGTGGGCAGGGAGAACGCCGGACGGTGTCGATTACCAGGATGCTGTCGGGAGACACTGGCGAAGCCGTACGGAAGAGGGGAGCCGGGGCACTGGCACTGTCTGTCGAGGATGCCCACCGCCGCATCCAGCAGGCCGCGCTGACCGAGTCGGCGGTCGGCCGGATCGGTTTGGAGCTGGAGAACCACGTCGTCGACCTCGGCGACCCGGCGCGGCCGGTGTGCTGGGACCGGCTCGAACCACTGCCTGCCGCCGTGCGCGAGGCGGCCGGGGCCTGCGCCGTGAGCAGGGAGCCAGGAGGACAGCTGGAGCTGTCGGCGCCGCCGAGGGCGAGCGTGTCCGCCGCGGTCGCCGCGTTGCGCGCCGACCTCGACCGCGTCCGGGCCGCCCTGGCGCCGCACGGTGTTGGTCTCGCCCAGGTGGGGACCGATCCGCTGCGCACCCCGCGCCGGGCCAACCCCAGCGACCGGTACCGGGCGATGGAGGAGCACTTCGCGGCGGTGGGCACGGTGGTGCCCGGCAGGGTGACGATGAACGCCACCGCCTCCGTCCAGGTCAACCTGGACGCAGGCCCGCGACGAGTCTGGCCGGACCGGGTCGCCCACGCCTACCGGCTGGGCCCCGCCCTCGTGGCGATCTCGGCCACTTCGCCGTGGTTGTGCGGCGCGCCGACCGGTTGGCAGTCGTCGCGTCTGCGGGCGTGGTTCGGCCTGGATCAGCGGCGGTGCCTGCCCTTCTTCGACGCCGGGAGCCGGGGGACAGTCACCGACCCGACGACCGCGTGGGCCCGGTTCGCGTTGCGGGCCCCGTTGATGTTCGTCAGGACGGGCGACGGCCTGTCCGCGGTGCGGGCGGACGTCACGTTCGAGCAGTGGGTGACCGGCGAGGTGCGGCTGAGCGGCAGGTCGCCCACGGTCGCGGACCTCGATCTCCACCTGACCACGTTGTTCCCGCCGGTGCGGATGCGCGGCTACCTCGAGCTGCGGTACCTCGACGCGCTGCCCACCCGGTGGTGGCCCGCGGTCGTCGCCGTCACCACTACGCTCATGGACGACCCGGTCGCCGCCGACCTCGCGGCCGAGGCAGCCGAACCCACCGACTCGCTCTGGTCGCAGGCCGCGCACCAGGGCCTGGCGGACCCGCGGCTCGCCAACGCCGCCTCCCGGTGCCTGCACATCGCCGCCGACCGGGTGCCCACCGAACTGCGCCCGGCGGTGGCCGACCTGGTGGACCTGGTGGAGTCAGGCCGCTCGCCGGGCGACCTGCTCGCGGAGCGGTTCCGGGCGATCGGCCCTCAAGCCGCCCTCGCGGAACTCGCCCGGAGTACGTGATCGCCTACACCGGACTTGCGGTGGACTTGTCCTCGTCTTATCCCCATCGCCGACGTCGATGACCTGCCACTCCCCCGCACGCCATCGTCCACTGGTCGCGGCGCGTCAAGGAGCAGACGCTCGCACGAAGGCTGATCAGGGTGCGACGAGCGCGCGTCGCAGCTGGGCGGCGAGGTCGGCGCGGTCGAGCTGGTCGTCACGCAGTACCGACTGCATGAGCAGGCCGCACAACAGGGCGCCGAGCATCTGCCCGGTAAGCGGGTCGGTGCGGGCCCGCAGCACGGCGGCCAGTGCGTCGTCCCATGCCACGGCGGCCTGCCGCAGGTGCGGGCGGTGCAGCGCGAGCGCGTAGAGGTTGTACTCGGCCATCGTGTCGGCTCGCTTCTCGGTGACCGAGCGGAGCACGAAATCGGCGAGTGCCGCCGCGAGGTCGGCGTCCGGTTCGAGCGACTGCTCCCAGGCGCGCAGTTCGGTGACGCTGCGTTCGGCCGCCTTGTCCAGCGCCGCGGCGATCAGGTCGTCCAGGGTGGCGAAGTGGTAGGTGGTCGAGCCGAGGGGCACACCCGCGGCAGCGGCGACCTTGCGGTGGGTCAGGCCGTCGATGCCCCGCTCGCCGACGACCGTGACGGCCGCCCTGGCGATGCGGTCGCGGCGGTCGCGGTCCGTCGGGCCTCGTCGCCGCACCACGGTCGCACCTTCGTCCCCACTCATGGCATCAACGGTATCCCGCCTGTATGTGGACGAGCGTACACATAATGTGTACGCTCGTCCGCATTTCCGTTCGGGGACGGAGGGGCAGACGATGCCGGAGTTGTTCATCGACGGGCGGTGGACCTCGTCTGCCGGCAGCCGGGACGTGGTCAGCCCTGCTGACGGCAGCACGCTGGCCACCGTGTCCGAGGCCGATGCCGGCGACGTGGCCGCCGCCGTCGCGGCCGCCAGGGCGGCGTTCGACACCGGGCCATGGCGTGCGACCAGTGCCCGCGAGCGGGGCGACCTGCTGCGCGGGGTCGCCGATCTGCTCGTCCGCGACCGCGAGGAACTCGCTCGTACCGAGACGCTGGACACCGGCAAGACGCTCCGTGAGGGGCGGATCGACGTCGACGACGTGGCAGCCGTGTTCCGCTACTACGCGAACCTGGCCGACTCCGATGCGGGCCGGGTGGTCGACACCGGCAATCCGGGTGTGGTCAGCAGGGTCGTGCGTGAGCCGGTCGGGGTGTGCGCGTTGATCGCACCCTGGAACTACCCGATGCTGCAGATGTCCTGGAAGCTCGCGCCCGCTCTCGCCGCCGGCAACACCGTGGTGTGCAAGCCGAGCGAGGTCACTCCACTGTCGACGGTCCACATGGTCCGGCTGGTGGCCGAGGCCGGTGTGCCGGACGGTGTGGTCAACCTGGTGCTGGGTGACGGCGCGGTCGTCGGCTCCGCGATGGTGGAGCATCCGGACGTCGACCTCGTGTCGTTCACCGGGGGGCTCGCCACCGGCAGGCGGATCATGGCGATGGCCGCGCCGGACGTGAAGCGGGTGGCGCTGGAGTTGGGTGGAAAGAACCCCAACGTGGTGTTCGCCGACGCCGATTTCGACACCGCCGTCGACTACGCGCTCACCGCCGCGTTCCTCCACTCCGGACAGGTCTGCTCGGCAGGCTCCCGGCTGATCGTCGCGGAGTCGATACACGACGAGTTCGTCGCCGAGCTGGCGTGGCGTGCCGAACGGATCCGGCTCGGCAACGGCATGGACGAGGCGAGCGAGTGCGGGCCGCTGGTGTCGGCCGCGCACCGGGACAAGGTCGAACGCCACATCGAGAAGGCGGTCGCCGAGGGCGCCACGCTGGTCACCGGCGGCACTCGCCCGGACGGCGAGGAGTTCAGCGCGGGTTACTTCCTGCGGCCGGCGATCTTCACCGGCTGCCACTCCGGCATGGCGATCGTGCGCGAGGAAGTGTTCGGCCCGGTGGTCACCGTCGAGACGTTCGGTTCCGAAGCCGAAGCCGTGGCGATCGCCAACGACACCGACTACGGCCTGGCGGGCGCGGTGTGGACGACCGACGTCTCCCGCGCGCAGCGGGTGGCGAACGCCCTGCGGCACGGCACGGTGTGGATCAACGATTTCCACCCGTACGTACCGCAGGCGGAATGGGGTGGCTTCGGCAGATCGGGCATCGGCCGCGAGCTGGGACCGTCCGGTCTGGACGAGTACCGGGAGGCCAAGCACATCTACCACAACATCGCGCCGACCCCTGGCCGGTGGTTCGGGGGCGGTTCGTGAGCACTGAGCGCTTCGACTACGTCATCGTCGGCGGCGGGTCCGCCGGGTGCGTGCTCGCCAACCGGCTGTCCGCCGATCCCGGCACGACCGTGCTGGTGCTGGAGGCGGGCCGCCCGGACTGGCGGTGGGACCTGCTCATCCACATGCCCGCCGCGCTGACCATGGTGATCGGCAACCGCTTCTACGACTGGTGCTACGAGTCCGAGCCCGAACCGTTCATGGGCGGGCGGCGGGTCAGCCACGGTCGAGGCAAGGTCCTCGGCGGCTCCAGTTCGATCAACGGCATGATCTTCCAGCGCGGCAACCCGATGGACCTGGAGCGCTGGGCCGCGGATCCCGGCATGGAGACCTGGGACTTCGCGCACTGCCTGCCGTACTTCAAGAAGATGGAGCACTGCGTCGCGGGCGCCGACGACTGGCGCGGGCAGGGCGGCCCGCTCTGGCTGGAACGCGGCGCGGCGGTCAACCCGCTGTTCGACGCGTTCCTCGCCGCCGCGGAGCAGGCGGGTCACCCGCTCACCGACGACGTCAACGGCTTCCGGCAGGAGGGCTTCGCGCGCTTCGACCGCACGATCCGCGACGGCCGCCGCTGGTCGGCCGCCCGCGCCTACCTGCACCCGGTGCGCGACCGGCCCAACCTGACCGTGCGCTGCCTCTCCCAGGTCGACCGGGTGCGCTTCGCGGGCACCCGCGCGGTGGGCGTCGACTACCGCAGGACGGGCGGTCGCACCCGCCGCGTCGAGGCCGGTGAGGTCATCCTGTGCGGCGGCGCGGTCAACACCCCGCAGCTGCTGCAGCTGTCCGGCATCGGCAACCCGGACGAGCTGACGCCGCTCGGAGTGGAGATGGTCCACGCGCTGCCGGGCGTCGGCGAGAACCTGCAGGACCACCTCGAGGTCTACGTCCAGCACGCCTGCACCCAGCCGATCTCGTTCAACCCCGCGCTGAAGCTGCGCAACCGGCCGGCCGTCGGACTGCGGTGGCTCCTCGGACACAAGGGTCCCGCGGCCACCAACCACTTCGAGGCGGGTGGTTTCGTCCGCGGCAACGACGAGGTCGCCTACCCGAACCTGATGTTCCACTTCCTGCCCATCGCGGTGCGCTACGACGGCACCCAGGTGGGCGCGGAACACGGCTACCAGGTCCACATCGGACCGATGTACTCCGACGTGCGCGGCTCGGTGAAGATCACCTCCACCGATCCCCGGAAGCACCCGGCGCTGCGGTTCAACTACCTGTCGACCCCGAACGACCGCAAGGAGTGGCTCGAGGCGATCCGGGTGGCACGCGACATCCTCTCCCAGCCCGCGTTCGCCCCCTACGACGGTGGAGAGCTCTCCCCCGGCCCCGATGTCCGGTCCGACGAGGAGATCCTCGGCTGGGTGGCCAGGGACGCCGAGACCGCCTACCACCCGTCGTGCTCCGCACGGATGGGCATCGACGACATGTCCGTCGTGGACCCGGAGTCCATGGCCGTGCACGGCGTCACCGGGCTGCGGGTGGTCGACGCGTCCGCGATGCCCTACCTCACCAACGGCAACATCTACGCCCCGGTGATCATGCTCGCCGAGAAGGCCGCCGACCTGATTCTCGGCAACACCCCGCTTCGACCAGCCACAGTGGACTACTACCGGCACGGAGCCGACCAGGAGAGGTGACGCCATGTCGTCCGCCCAGGACGTACCGGCCAAGGACAGCAGGCTCAACCCCGTCGTGTTCTACGGTTCGTCGGCACTGATCATCGCGATCTCACTGTGGGCCATCATCACCCCGTCCGGCGCCGAACAGGCCATCGGCGTCGTGGTCGGCTGGGTGTCCGGGAGCCTGGGCTGGTACTACTTCCTCGCCGCCACGATCTTCCTCGTGTTCGTCGTGTTCATCGCGGTCTCCCGCTACGGCACGATCAAGCTCGGCCCCCAGCACTCGAAACCGGACTTCAGCCTGTTCGCCTGGGCGGCCATGCTCTTCGCCGCGGGCATCGGGATCGACCTGATGTTCTTCTCCGTGTCCGGCCCGGTCTCGCACTACCTCGCCCCGCCGGAGGGCGCGGCGGAGACGGTCGAGGCCGCTCGCCAGGCCATCGTGTGGACGATGTTCCACTACGGCATCACCGGCTGGGCGATGTACGCGCTGATGGGCATGGCGCTCGGCTACTTCGCCTTCCGCTACCGGC
The DNA here is from genome assembly GCF_014203735.1 of Actinophytocola algeriensis. Taxonomy (GTDB): domain Bacteria; phylum Actinomycetota; class Actinomycetes; order Mycobacteriales; family Pseudonocardiaceae; genus Actinophytocola; species Actinophytocola algeriensis. The sequence continues at coordinate 202,669 of NZ_JACHJQ010000010.1, forward strand.
TGCCGCTGTCGATCCGCTCCGCGCTGTACCCGATCATCGGCAAGCGGGTGCACGGCAGGCTCGGTGACGCCGTCGACCTGGCGGCGGTGATCGGCACGATCTTCGGCATCGCGGTGTCGCTCGGCATCGGCGTGGTACAGCTCAACCACGGCCTGAAGATCCTGTTCGACCTGCCCGAGGGCGTGCCGGCGCAGATCGGGTTGATCGCCGTCGCCGTCCTGATGGCCACGGTGTCCGCGGTCGCGGGCGTCGACAAGGGCATCCGGAGGATGTCCGAGCTGAACGTCGTGCTGGCCATCGTGCTGATGCTGTACGTGGCGATCATGGAGAACCCGGTCCAGCTGCTCAACGCGTTCATCATGAACATCGGCGACTACGTGAGCCGGTTCCCCGGGATGACGCTGAACACCTTCGCCTACGACCAGCCCACCGAATGGCTCAACGCCTGGACGTTGTTCTTCTGGGCGTGGTGGGTCGCGTGGGCGCCGTTCGTCGGGCTCTTCCTGGCCCGGATCTCCCGCGGTCGCACCATCCGGCAGTTCGTGGCGGCGACCCTGATCGTGCCGTTCCTGTTCACGCTGGCGTTCCTGTCGATCTTCGGCAACAGCGCGCTGTCCATCGTGCGCGGCGGCGACGCCGAGTTCGGTCAGACCGCGATGAACGCGCCGGAACAGGGTTTCTACGCCTTGCTCGACCACTACCCCGGGGTCACGTTCGCCGCCGGTCTCGCCACGTTCGTCGGGCTGCTGTTCTACGTGACCTCCGCCGACTCCGGCGCACTGGTGATGGGCAACTTCACCTCCCGCCTGCGGACACCGACCACCGACGCGGCCCGCTGGGTGCGGGTGTACTGGTCCGTCGCGACCGGTGTGCTCACACTTGCCATGCTGCTGGTCGGCGGCGTCGGCGCGCTCACGAACGCGACGATCATCATGGGCTTGCCGTTCTCGTTCGTGATGTTCCTGGTGATGCTCGGGCTGTACAAGGCACTGCGGATCGAACGGTTCCGCGAGGACGCCGCCCGTACCAGCCTGTCCTCGTCCCTGTCCGAACGGACGACGATCGAAGCCCGGGGCGTCACCCGCACGTGGCGGCAGCGGCTGGCACGGGCGATGCACTACCCGGACGAGCAGGCCGCGGCCCGGTTCATGACCGAGGTGTGCCGGCCGGCGTTCACCGAGGTCGCCGCTGAACTGCGGGAACAGGGTGCCGACGCCGACGTGCGCGAAGGTGTGGTCGCCGAACTCGGCATGCCGTACTACGAGCTCACCGTGGCGATGGGCACCGAGGAGGAGTTCACCTACCGCGCCTGGCCGTGCCGGGCACGGACGCCGTCGTTCGCACCGCGCAGGGGTGGTAGCGCGGAGACCTACTTCCGGGTCGAGGTGTACCTGACCGAAGGCAGCCAGGGCTACGACGTGCTCGGCTACAGCACCGAGCAGCTGATCAACGACCTGCTCGACCAGTACGAGCGGCACCTCGAGTTCCTGCGGCTGCACATGGAGACCACCCATGGCGCGTTGCCCGACCACGCCGAGGACATCGTCACACCGGAGCCACCGGCCGTCCCCGACCCCGTCGGCAAGGACTGAACGCTTCACCACAACCCGAAGGCAGACCGAACAGCGGACAGCACGTCACGCGGTCATCGTTCCCACCTGGCGAGCCTTTGGTTCGAGGGCCGGGCGGTGAGATCGGCGAGCGGCTCAGCGCCAGCGCCGGGTCGGTGTCGACCGCCCTCAGGTCGCTCGCCGCAGAACAGCACGGTGCAGGCGATGCTGCGGGCCGCGGACTGGCCTGCCACCGCCACGGTGCTGTCATCGGCACCGCATGGGGCGGCCTGACCACGGAGGCCATTGACAGCACGAGCAATGACGTGTTCGCGATCGACCAGGTGCCCTTCCACCAGCTGTTCCCGAGGGTGGCGGCCGTGATCCACCACGGTGGCGCGGGCACCGTCGCCGCGGGACGGCCCCAGGTCGTGTGCCCGTTCGTCGCCGACCGACCGTTCTGGGGACAGCGGGTGCACGACCTCGGAGTCGCACCAGCACCCGTTGGCCAACGCCATCTCGACGTCGATCGGCTCGCCGCGGCCATCGAACAGGCCGTGCGCGATACGCGACTCGCTTCGGCGGCGACCAGGCTTGGTCGACAGGTCCGGGCCGAGGACGGCGTCCGCGAAGCGGTTCGTCAACTGGAGACGATCGCCGCCCGGCGCTCCTGACCTGGCCGTACCGGAACTACAGCGCCTTCACCGCGGCCACGAGCTTGCTGAGCGATTCCTTGGCGTCGCCGAACAGAAGGGTTGTCTTCGCGTCGTACAGGAGTTCGTTCTCGATGCCCGCGAAACCGGGCCGCATGGACCGTTTGAGGAACACGACGGCATCGGCGTGGGCGACTTCGAGGATGGGCATGCCGTAGATCGGTGAACCGGGTGCGGAGTGCGCGGCCGGGTTCACGACGTCGTTCGCGCCGACGACGAGTGCCACGTCCGTGGTGCGGAACTCCGGGTTGATCTCGGTCATCTCCTTGAGCTTGTCGTACGGGACGTCGGCCTCGGCCAGCAGGACGTTCATGTGGCCCGGCATCCGCCCGGCCACCGGGTGAATCGCGAAGGTGACCTCGATCCCGCGCTTTTCCAGTTCGTCGGTGAGATCACGCATGGCGTGCTGGGCCTGGGCCACCGCGAGTCCGTAGCCGGGCGCGACGATCACCTTGCGGGCATAGCCGAGGAGGATCGCGACGTCCTGCGGACCCGCCGAGCGCACCGGGCGGTCCGACTCCGTGGTGCTGCCCAGCGTCGACCCGCCTGCGAACGCGCCGAACAGGATGTTGACCAGCGACCGGCCCATCGCGTCGGCCATCATCTTGGTCAGCAGCGTGCCCGACGCGCCGACCAGGGTGCCCGCGACGATCAGCAGCGTGTTGGACAGCACGTAACCGCTCGCCGCCACCGTGATCCCGCTGAACGCGTTGAGCAGCGAGATCACGATCGGCACGTCCGCGCCCCCGACCGGCAGCACCAGCAGCAGACCGAGCGCCAGCGTCAGGACCGCCAGCAGGACCGCACCGAGCACCTCGCCGTCGACCGCCACCCAGACACCGGCGGCGAGAGTGCCCGCGACCGTCGCCAGGGCCACCCAGCGCATGCCGGGGAAGAGAATCGGCCGGCCGGTGACCAGTTCCTGCAACTTGCCGAAGGTGAGCACAGAACCGGAGAAGGTGATGGATCCGATGAGGACGGTGAACGCGGTCACCGCGAGATGTGCCAGGTCGCCCGAGGTGCCCTCAGCCAGCTCCAGCAGCGCGACCAGGGCGCCCGCCGCGCCGCCGACACCGTTGAACAGCGCGACCATCTGCGGCATCGCGGTCATCGCGACGCGCCGCGCCGCGAGTGTGCCGATCGCACCACCGACGGCGATCGCCACCAGGATCCACACGAGACGGTCCGGGCGCTCGGCGGCGAACACGACGAGCACCGCCACCAGCGCTCCCGCCGCACCGACGAGGTTGCCCACCCGCGCGGTACTCGGCGATGACAACCCCTTGAGCGCGAAGATGAAGCAGACCGCGGCGACCAGGTACAGCAGTGCCGTCCAGTTCTCGCTCACGCGCGGGGCTCCCGTTCTTTCCTGCCCCTGGCGCGGAACATCCGGAGCATCCGGTCGGTGACCACGAACCCGCCGACGAGGTTGACCGTGGCCAGGACGATGGCGACGAGTTCGAGCACGAAGATGGCCGTCGACTCGGTGTGCGCGGCGACCGCGATGGTGCCGACCAGCACGATGCCGCTGATCGCGTTCGAGCCGGACATGAGTGGGGTGTGCAGGGTCGAGGACACCTTCGAGATGACCTCGTACCCGACGAAGACCGCCAGCACGAAGACCGTCAGCAGCGCGATTCCATCCACTAGGACCGCTCCTCTCCACCGCCGTTGCCGAGCAGGTCCCTGGTGGGCGCGTGCCGGACCTCGCCACGGTGGGTGACACAGCACGCGGAGATGATCTCGTCGTCGAAGTCCGGCGCCAGGGTTTCGCCGGAACGCATGAGGAGCAACAGGTTCACGACGTTCGTGCTGTAGAGCCGGCTCGCCTGGGCGGGCAGCTGGCTGGGTACGTTGCGGCCGCCCCAGAGCAGCACGTCGTCGACGGTGAGCTCCTCGCCTGGTTTCACACCCTCGACGTTGCCGCCGGACTCCGCCGCGAGGTCCACCACGACCGAGCCGGGGCGCATTAAGGCCACCATGTCCGTGGTCACCAGCAGCGGCGCGGGCCGCCCCGGCACCGCGGCGGTGGTGATCAGCACATCCGCCGCGGCCACGTGTGGTGCGAGCAGCTCGCGCTGCAGCCGGGCGCGTTCCTCGCCCATCTGTCTCGCGTACCCGCCCGTGCCCTCCAGCGTCGGCAGCTCCAGCTCGACGAACTCCGCACCCAGGCTGCGCACCTCGTCGGCGGCGGCGGCGCGCACGTCGTACGCGTGCACCACCGCGCCGAGCCGTCGCGACGTGGCGATGGCCTGCAGCCCAGCGACACCGGCGCCGAGCACCAGCACCCTCGCGGGCGGGATCGTGCCGGACGCTGTCATCGCCAGCGGCAGGAACTTCGGCAGCCGCTCGGCGGCGACCAGCGCCGCCCGGTACCCGGCGACGAAAGCCTGTGAGGACAAGGCATCCATGGCCTGCGCACGAGCGATGCGCGGCACCAGCTCCATGGCGAACGCGGTGTGCCCGGCGTCGCGTAGCGCCCGCACCAGGTCCAGCTCCTGCGCCACCGGCAGAAACGACACCGTGATCGCGTTCGGGGCCAGCAGGTCGAACCGGTGCGCGGCGATCGGTTGCACGGACAGCACCACGCCGGCACCGTCCAGCGCGCCGCTGTCCACGGCCGCACCGGTATGCCGGTAGTCATCATCGGTGAATCCCGCGGCCTCACCGGCGCCCGGCTCGACCACGACTTCCAGTCCGGCTTCGGCGAGACGCGGCACCAGGTCAGGAACGAGCGCGACCCGCCGCTCGTCGGGTCTGGTCTCGCCGGCGATGGCGACCTTCACAATCGCACCTTAACGCACAAACGCGGTGTGAATAAGGTGGTGTTTCCAGTCGAGACGACAACTGTGACGTGTCGGTCCACTTGAAACACGACACCGAAAGTCGAGTGAGGAAGGACCAAAATGCCGCCTGGTGAACACCGGGGCGGGATCCCGATGTCGACCCCGGAGGCGCCCAGTGGTGTCGTGTCGAGCTTGCCGCGCAGTTGCCGCCATGTCGGTCGTACGCTGCGACCATGCACGCCAACGAGATGGCCGAGGCCTTCCCGGTGGTCGTCGCGGAGTCCGACGCCTGGGCCGCGGTCACGCAGATGGCGGAGCGCCGGCTACCCGGGCTGGTGGTCACCGACGCCACGGGCAAGCCGGTGGCGGTTCTGCCTGCCTCCCAGGTCGTGCTGATCCTCGTGCCCAGCTACGATCGTCGAGGTCGCCGCCGTGATGGCCCGCCTGCGCGGCCCGCTCGCCGCGGTGATGGACGGCGACAAGCTGGTCGGAGTGATCACCGCGTCCCGGCTCCTGCAACTCGCGCTCACCCGGCGCTAGCCACGTCGACGCCCTCCCGGGCACGGAGTTCGGCGTGAGCACGGGGATCGCGATCACCGTCTTCGTCGTCGCGTACCTGTCCATCGCGACCGAGCGGATCCCGAAGACCGCCGCGGCGCTCGGCGGTGCGGCTCGACATCAAACCGCTGCCGTTCCTGATCGCCGAGGTGCTCGCGTCCAACTCGTCCTCGCGGCCGTGTTCGCCGCGTTCATCGGCCACTCGGTGTTCCACATCGAACCCTCGGTGGTCGCGCTGCTCGGCGCCGGTGTGCTCGTGCTGATCTCCGGCACCAGGCCAAGGACTACCTCGCCGGGGTCGAGTGGGAGACGCTGCTGTTCTTCGCGGGCCCGTTCATCATGGTCGGCGCGCTGGTCAAGACCGGTGTCATCGGAGAGCTCGCCGCGTTGGCGGCCGACGCCACCGGAGGCGACGCGCTCGTCGCGGTCATGCTGATCCTCATCGTGTCCGCCTTCCTGTCCGGGATCATCGACAACATCCCGTACGTGGCGACAATGAGCCCGATCGTGCTCGAGCTTGCCAACGACTCGGCATCGCCATGCGGGCGGGCTCCCCGATCTCGTTCTGGGAGTTCACCAGGAAGGGCGCGGTGATCACCGCGATCACGATCGCCATCGCCGCGCCCTACCTGTGGCTGCGGTACTTCGTCCTCGCCCGAAAGACCGGCCGACACGGACGGTGCACCGACGTCAGGTGACGTTGACCTCCCGTTCCCGGAACGCGAGCAGACCACCCACCGCCAGCGCGGCGGCCAGCGCGGTGAGCGCCAGGAGCGGCACGAAGTCGAGGTCGTCGACCGGCAACTGGGGGATGTGGCCGAACGGGGAGAGGTTGTTCATCCAGTTCGGGAACTGGAGGATCTGGCCGAGGTAACCGACCAGGAACGCGTACAACGGCACGATCCACGCCAGCGCTGCCGCGCGGGGCACGAGTCCCACCAGCAGTACCGCGATCCCGGCCGTGACCCACAGCGCGGGCAGGTACGCCAGCGACGCGCCGACCAGCTTCCCGACCATGCTGCTGTCGCCCATGGACGACGCCCCGGACAGGCCGATCCCCAGACCGGCGGCGAGCAGCATCACGACCGAGCCGATCAGGACGACGACGAGGTGGCTGCCGAGCCAGCGGACGCGGGACAAAGCGGTCGCCAGCACCGGCTCGGCACGGCCTGCGTTCTCCTCGGCCCTGGGCCGCAGCGCGGCCATCACCACGTACACGGAGGCGATGATCGCCATGATGACCATGACCATCGAGGCGAACGACTCGGCGACCGTCGCGCCACCGATCTCGGCGATGACGTCCTGGAACGCGTCGATCCCAGCCAGCATGTCCTCGGCCTCGCCGAGGATCGAGCCGTACGTGACGCCCAGCAGCAGCATCGCGACGCCGAACCCGAACATCAGCCCGCGGTGCAGCCGCAGCGCGAACCCGATCGGGTGGGCCAGCGCGTTCGACGCGGCCGCCGCCCCACTCCGAGGCTGGCGCAGGCCCGCGCCGACGTCGCGCCGGCTGCTGAGCTGGAACGCGACGAGCACGAGCCCGACAGCCAGCGCGACCGCGAGCAGCAACGGCCACCACCGGTTCTCCAGGAACGCCCACGTCGCCTGGACCCACCCGATCGGCGACAACCACGACAGCCCGTTGTCCCCGACGTCACCGGCGGCACGCAGGACGTAGGCGACGCCGACGACCGCGAGCGCCAGACCGGCCGCGCCTCGCGAGTGCTCGGTGATCTGCACGGTCACCGCGGCCACCCCGGCGAACACGATGCCGGCCGCGGCGTGCGCGGCGCCGTAGAGCAGCGCACCGCTCCAGGTGATGCCAGCCATGCCGAGCCCGCCGAGGCCGGCCGCGATGAGCAGGGCCAGCACCACGTTGGTCGCGGCGACCACGGCGAGCGCGGCGACCAGGTGTGCGTGGCGGCCGACGACGTTGGCGCGAACCAGCTCGGCGCGACCGGTCTCCTCCTCGGCCCGGGTGTGCCGGACCACGGCCAGCACGCTCATCAGGCCAACCATGATCGCCATGAAGCCGAGCATCTGGTGGCTCATCATCGCGCCGAGCGTGTAGTCGCCCAGGTAGTGCGCGGGCCCGGTCATCGCGAGCCCCGCGGGCGTGCTCATCGTCTCGGCGACCTGGGCACGGTTGGTGTCGTCACCGTAGAGGTCCTGGAAACTCTGCGCGGTGCCGACGGTGGTGAGGGTGAGGGCGGCAAGCCACACCGGGATGCGTACCCGGTCCCTGCGCAGGATGAACCGCACGAGGGCGCCGGTGCCGGTGAACGTGCTGCCGCGATCGTGTGCGGTGACCGCGGGCCGCGTGGTCGTGATGGTCATCAGGCGCTCCGGGTGGTGGTGACGTCAGCGTTGAGGTCGTCGCCGTAGTGGCGCATGAACAGCTGCTCGAGCGTCGGGGGCTGACTGACCAGCGAGCGGATGCCGAGGCTGTGCAGGTACCCGATCACCGCGTCCAGCTGCTCGGTGTCCACGTCGAACCGCAGTTGTCCGTTGTGGACGGCCGGATCGTGCACGCCGGGCAGCTCGGCGAGCCGGTCAGCGGGTCGCGCGGTCTCGGCGATGACCGTGGTGCGGGTGAGGTGCCGCAGCTCCGACAGCGATCCGGACTCCACGATGTGGCCGAGGCGGATGATCGAGACACGATCGCACAGGGCCTCGACCTGCGCGAGGATGTGGCTGGACAGCAGTACCGTCCGCCCGGCGGCCTTCAGCTCGCGAACGCACTCGGCGAACACGGATTCCATCAGCGGGTCGAGACCCGCGGTCGGCTCGTCGAGGACGAGCAGCTCGACGTCGGACGCGAGCGCGGCGACGATGGCGACCTTCTGCCGGTTGCCCTTGGAGTAGGTGCGCCCCTTCTTCGTCGGGTCGAGGTCGAACCGGTCGCACAACGCGTCCCGGCGCTTCCGGTCGAAACCGCCGCGCAGCCGGGCGAACAGATCGATCGCCTCTCCCCCGGTGAGGTTGGGCCACAGGTTGACGTCACCGGCCACATAGGACAGACGGCGGTGCAGTGCGACCGCGTCCCGCCACGGATCGCCACCGAGCACCGCCGCGGTCCCCGCATCGGAGCGCAACAACCCGAGCAGCACCCGGATCGTGGTCGACTTCCCCGCTCCGTTCGGGCCGAGAAAGCCGTGCACTTCTTCGGTGTGCACGGTCAAGTCGAGCTGGTCGAGCGCCTTGGTCGTACCGAACGACTTGTCGAGGCCCGACACCGAGATGGCAGCGTCAGTCAGAGCAGGCATGAGATGTCCTCGTTGACAGGCGCACCGGCGATACCGGTGCGCAAGCGGATGTGCGAACCGCCACCCGGGATCGTCACCGGGCGGCCAGTCGAAGAACGAAAGAAAAGGCGGGAGTGCTCTACCGAACCGGCGGATCGGAGTCCGCGCGGCGCGCACCCGCGTGCGACGACGACAGGCGACCGGCATCGGCCAGGGGCACTCCCCTGACAGCCGCGTCCGTACCCGTCATACCTTCACAAACTACAGCATCTTCACAAATTCGTGACGTTAAGAAAGCGCAAAGACTGGCATTGAGGCAGCCAGAAACTTCCTAACCTCGTTCCGGTCGATCACCAGAGACCCGAACCACTCGCGCTACCAGCCGAGCTGGTTCCGAGCCGGTGCGCGGCGCGATCAGGTGATACGACTGCACCTGGACAGCGGTGCCGTCGGCCAGCGCGACGATCGTCCCGCGAGGCAGTACCACCGCTCCTCGCAACTGAAGCAAAGGCACGTTGTCGAGCTGGTCGTGCAACACGGTGACGACATCGACAAGGTCAGTGCCGTCCGTCGATGAAGAGGAGTTCTGGCGATCGGTCATGAAGCAACCACCGCCGGAGTGACCGATGATGAACGCGGCATGCGATTTCACTCCCTGGTCGACAGCACAACACCGATGCCGACCAGACTTCCCGGCGCGCCTGTCGGCAGGCTAGCGCATTCGGGTTGATCTCGTGATCGGGCACCTGAGGTACTCACCCAGGTGCCGAAGGCGGTGCTGCTCGCCACCGCGGAGTCGCCCACCCCAGGCGCCCGTCCACCACCAGTTGGCAGAGCGACCAGGTGACGATCACCGACATGATCGCGCCCCAGGTCAGCGTGGTGGTTCGGTGACCGGAGCGGTGCCCGGCGGAAGGTTGTCGGGCGGTTCGACGCGGAGTGCCTTGGCGATGGGCACATCGGTCGAGGAGTGCAGGACGATCGAGAGCGCGATGGTGATGGCCACGAGGTCGAACACGTGCTCCCCCGTCGGCAGTCCGGCCTGCAGGACGAGCAGGCCGTAGACCACCGACGCGAATCCCTTGGGGCCGAACCACGCCGCGACCCACCGCTGCTGTGCCGGCAACGTGGTGCGCAGCAACGACAACAGCATCGCCGCGGGGCGTACCAGCAGGATCGCGAGCACCGCGACCAGCCAGTCCCCCGCGGTGAGGTCACCGATTCGCTCCGGGGTGATCAGTGCGCCGAACACCAGCAGTGCGGCGAACTTCGTCACCTCCGAGAGCAGGTCGCCGAAGTGTTCGAACCGCTCGGCCGCGACGTGGTCCAGCGTGGCGATGGTCGAACCGGCCGCGAATGCCGCGAGGTACGGGTTGGCGTGCGTGAGGTGGCAGGCGGCGTAGAGCATGACGGCGATCGCGAGCGGCCCGAGCGCCTGCAGGCGCGGCTCGGCGGTGAGGATCCGCAGCCGCCAGGCGAGCACCGCCGCCGCCGGGATCGCGATCCCCAGCGCGAGCCCGGCGACCAGTTCGAAGGCCACCTCACCGAGGTGCGCGTCCTGGTTCGCCGCCGTGGCCAGGAAGATCAGCACGAACGGCAGCGCGAGCCCGTCGTTCAGGCCCGACTCGACGTTGAGCAGCCGCCGCAACCGCAGCGGCACGTCGTCCCGCCCGACGATCGCCGCGGCGAACACGGGGTCGGTCGGCGACAGGATCGCGCCGACCAGGAACGCGGTCGGCCAGTCCATCCCGGCCAGGAAGTGCGCGGGCAGCGCGATGCCTACCATCGTCAACGGCATCGCGAGTCCCAGCGCCCGGCCCGACAGCCGCCAGCCCTCGCGCAGCGCGGGCAACCCGGCCCGCTGGCCGTCGGTGAACAGGACCGTGAACAGGGCGAGGTCGGCGAGCCCGGTCACGAACGCCCCGTCGGACGGGATGTCCACCAACCCCAGGCCACCCTGCCCGATCAGGGCACCGGCCAGCAGGAACAACAGCGCGGTCGACAGGACCGTCCTCGCCGCCACCCCGGACAACGACACGCTGATGAGCAGCACGACACCGAACGCGAGCACAAGCGCCACCGACACACCCCGTCCACTTCGGAAACACCCATACACCCCAGAGGGTGTGCCGACCAGACCTCCCGGCGCGCCGCCGGTAAAGATGCCGCACAGACCGCCTGGAACACAAGTCGGGGTCAGAGCGAGTCGAACCGGCGCAGGGTTCGGCGCGTCAGCAGAGCCGCGACGATCGCGGTGAGGATGATGCCGACGAGCAGGCCGAGTGGACTGGGTCGCCACAGGGCGTCGACGGTCCAGAAGTGCGGGAACAGCTGGAGCGGCCACTGCGCGGCGTCGGGCAGCCACCACATGGCGGGCGCGATCCCCGTCGGCACCAGCCCGAGAACCTTCAGCCAGGCCAGTCCCTCGACTTTGTTGCGGGCGACGGCCGCGGTGGCGAGCGTGATCAACGGCGCCTGTGCCGCCGCCAGCACCAGCGCCGGCAGGTCGAAGCTGGGCGCGAGCCCGGACACGGGCACCACGACGACGAGCATGAGCAGCGCCGCCGCGGCGACCGTGGCCATCCGGTAGACGAGATAGCGCCGCGCGGTGACCGGGCTGACCCGGAGGACCAGCAGGGTGCGGTCGTCGATGTCGTCGAGGACGAGCAGCGCGCCCACCATCCCGGTGATCAGCGGCACGTGCAGCACAAGGAGTGCTGCGAGCAGGATCGGTTGGTACGGAACGAGATCGACGCTGAACCGTTCCTGTAGGTACGCCGCCAGCGGCGGGTAGCCCAGCCGCAGCGCGATCGCGAGCAGAAGGGGCCCGGCGAGCACCACCAGCAGCAGCGCGCTGCGCACGGAGGTCCGCCGGTCGATGCCCACCAGCGCGGCGAGCCATCCGCGCGGCCGCCAGCGTGTGCCGCGCGGCCGTGCTCGGCTCTCGGCGCCCACCGGCTCGTGGGTGAAACGTCCTCGGGCGAACCAGATGGCCACGGCGGTGGTCGCCAGCAGGTAGCCGAGTGCGAGCGGGTCGAAACGGCCCTGGATCACGGCCGCGGCCGCGGTGGTGGGCACGAGGAACAACAGCAGGTGGTCGGCGACACCGGTGAGGTGGGCCAGCGGCGCCGCGATGAGCGGGGCCAGCGGCAGCGGGGCGACGGTGAGGAACGCGGTGAGCGACGGCCGCCGGACCACGAGCGCGAAGCTCACCGTCAGGAACAGCACCGCCAGCAGGACCACGCCCAGCAATGCCGCCACGAGGTTCACCCCGGCGGCCAGCGCGACCGGAACCGCCGACACCACCGACAGTCCGGTCAGGACGCCGACCTTCGCACCCAGGTACTCACCGAACCGCAGCGGGCTGACCGTCAGCGCGGCCAACGCGCCCTCGCCGCGCTCGAACAACACCAGTGCGGCGATGAAGAACGATCCGAAGGTGGCCGTGTCGATGGTCAGGATGACCGGACCGGCACCACGGGCCAGCGGGCCGGGCACAGCCAGCAGTACCAGCGTCCACACCGCGGTCAGGCCGAGCGCGACGGCGGGAATCCGGTACCGCCACTCCACTTGCCACTCCAGCGCGACGGCTGCACGGAGCCGGTTCACAGCCGCCCACCGGTGACCTCGACGAACACGTCGTCGAGGCTGGCTTCCCTGGTGTGGATCGTCTCCACCCGGTGCGCACGCAGCAGGGCGGCGAACGCGGGGTCCTCGCCGATGCCTGCGAGCGGGAACTCCTTGTGCCGCAGCACGTTCTCGTCCCGGTACTCGACCACCACGCACGGCTTGCCATGGGCGAGGCGGAAGTTGCGCGGAGTGTCGATGGCGGCGATACGTCCGTCCACCATGAACGCGACCCGGTCGCACAGCTGCTCTGCGGTCGCCATGTCGTGCGTGGTGAGGAACACCGTGCACCCCTGCTCGGGCTGGCGGCGGACGAGGTCGCGGACCAGGTTCGCGTGCACCGGATCCATGCCGGAGGTGGGCTCGTCGAGGAACAGCACGCGGGGACGGTTCACGAGTGCGCGTGCCAGGTTCAGCCGCATCCGCATGCCCTTGGAGAACTCTCCCACCAGCCGGTCGGCGTCCGCGCCGAGGCCGACCAGGTCGAGCAGCGGACCAGGTTCGTCGGCAGGCCCCCGGTAGAACGCGGCGAACGCGGCCAGGTTCTCCCGCGCGGTCAGCCGCGAGAAGTGCGCGGGCAGTTCGAACCCGACCCCGATGTGCTCGTAGTAAGCCCGGCCCCACCGCATCACCGGGCGCCCCAGCACGTCCGCGCGCCCCTCGTGACCGCGGAGCAGGCCGGTGAGGATCCGCTGTGTGGTGGACTTCCCCGCCCCGTTCGGCCCGAGGAACCCGAAGACCTCCCCTTCCGCCACCGTGAACGAAATTCCGTCCACGGCGTCCGTCGCGGCGCCCCGGTAGCGCACGTGCAGGTCGTCGACCACGATGACCGGAGCCGTCATGGCCGCCACCCCTCCCTCAGCACCGCGAAGGCGTCGTCGATCAGGTGGGGCAGCTCGGCGGAGCCGTCGGTGGCCACCCACTCCTCGAGCGCGCTGGTCAGCGTGGCCAGGCACGCCGAGGCCAGAATCCGGGTGGCGAAGTCCGGCTCCCCGTCGACCAGCGCGCCGGCGAGCAGTTCCCGCGTGGCGACCTGGTTCTCCCACAACCGTGCCCGCAACGCCGGAGTCCGCAACGTCAGCCGGACTCGCACCAGCAACGCCTCCCGGTCAGCGGCGTAGATCGCGCCCAGACCCTCACGTACCGCGGCGTGGATCCGGACCACCGGGTGCTCGGAGCGTGGGCGGGCCTGTATCGCCGCCACCAGCAGCGGGTCGTAGGAGTCACTGAGCACCGCGTCTTCCTTGGTCGGGAAATACCGGAAGAACGTCATGTGCGACACCCCGGCCGCCGCCGCGATCTGTTCCACCGTGGTCGCGTCGTAACCACGCTCGATGAACAGCCGCGATGCCTGCTCCTGCAACCGTTGGCGCGTCTGTGCCTTCTTTCGCTCCCGCCAGTGCGGCTCAGCCATCACGACCTCCTGTTAGTCACTAACATGTTAGCGGCTAACGTCATAGCCAACCATCAGCCCGACGTGGAACTCGGCCTCGGCACCGTCAACACCACGCTCGCGGCGGCGATGCTCACCGCACTCGCCCGTCCACACCGACACCAATGCTGCGCCCGGGCACGAGGGCAGCGAGCAAGGCCGTGCGTTGATGAGCCGGCAACAGCTCGAGCTCGTCGAACGCGGTCACCGCTCGCATGGCCTTCACGAGCTGTTCACCGTCGACCGGGGGGCAACACACCCCAGGCGTTCAGCATGGTGGGTCTGGTCAACACCGCCCGCCACCTCAGATGTTCCACCCATCACCACCGAACACACCATCGTCCCGCGGACATCAGGTGTGTCGCCGGGTAGCGGCGGCTAATGTGCCTCGCGTGAACCGTGACGAGAGGATCCGGTGACGTGCCAGACTCCGACGACAACGCGCGAGACGACGACCTCTTGATCTTGCGGCGCGAGGTGGACAATAGTGCGGTCGTGGTCCACGCCATCGGTGAGGTGGACCTCTCCAACGCAGCCCTCCTGTCCGCTGAACTGACGAGCGCCGCGCAGGACGCATCCGGGCGGCTCCTCGTGTTGGACATGAGCCGGGTCTCCTTCATGAGTTCGTCGGGCGTCGCGTCCTCGTCGAGCACCAGCAACAACCCCGTGCCCGCAGCAACCTGCGAATCGTCGCAAGCGGCAACGTCGTCGCCCGCACACTGCAGAGAACAGGTCTCCTCGAGCTCCTGGCGCTCCACGCCACCCTCGCGGACGCCCTCGCCGCTGGGTCACCTCCGCCCCGCAGTGGATCCGGCTGACCACACAGCAGTGGACACGAGCACTGGCCTCACACGACCGGTCACAGGCTCGTCTGGGATCGGCCGAGCAGCCCGCATGGTTCGGGTTTCGGGTCGGCCGTTGAGCCCCGCACAGCGACGGCGCGATGACCGGTTCCGCTGACGGCTTAAGCGAAGTTGTCGATCGACGTGTCGGCGCTACCGCGAGCAATGCGGTCGCCATGAGGTCCGCCACCAGCGCGGCGTCCAGCAACGGCCCACCTGCGAGCGGACCAGAGGTTCTGCTGTGGAGCGAGAAAGTGCCGATCGCCACGCTTCCGCGGACAACGGCCAGCGGAGGTCGTCGGCGGCAAGGTCCGCGACAAGGACGGGAAGTTGTGTGCGCCATGCGTCCGGCGAGGACAACCACACAAGCTAAGCGGGCATCCCCTGTGCGGCGCCGAACGTGCGGCGGTAGTTCTTCGGCGGTACGCCGACAACCTTGTTGAAGTGGTGCCGCAACAGTGCAGCCGAACCGAAACCGCTTTCCTCGGCGACCTTCTCGACCGGCAACTGCGTGTCCTCGAGCAGGTGGCGCGCGTGCAGTACGCGCTGGATGACGAGCCACTTGGCCGGCGTGGTCCCGGTCTCGGCGACGAAACGGCGGGCGAACGTGCGCTCGGACAGCTGCGCGCGGCGGGCCAGGTCGGGGACCGTGTGCTCGGTCCTGAGGTTGTCGAGCATCCAGGTCAGCAGCGGCGTGAGGCTGTCGGACGTGCATTCCGGGATCGGTACCTCGACGTACTGGCGCTGGCCACCGTCCCGCTGCGGCGGCACGACCATCCGGCGCGCGATCGCGTTGGCCGCGGCGGAGCCCAGTTCGCGGCGGACGATGTGCAGGCAGGCGTCGATGCCGGCGGCCGTGCCCGCGCTGGTGACGAGGTTGCCGTCGTCCACGAACAGGACGTCCGGGTCGAGCTTGATCGTCGGGAAGCGCTCGAGCAGCTCCTGCCCGTTGCGCCAGTGCGTGGTGCAGGGCCGGCCGTCGAGCAGGCCCGCGGCGCCGAGGATGTAGGCGCCACTGCACACCGACAGCAGCGTGGCACCCCGGTCGATCGCCCGGCGCAGCGAGTCGAGCACGGCGGGCGGGTACTCGTCCCGCACCGACGCCGCGGGCACGACCACGAGGTCGGCCTCGTCGACGGCGTCGAGCCCGTGTTCCGGGATGAGCATCGCGCCGACGTTGGTCCGGAGGGGCTCCCCCGGCCGCTCACCGCACACCTTGAAGTCGATCAGCGGCACGCCGTCGTCGGTCCGGTCGAACCCGAAGACCTCGCACACCACACCGAACTCGAACGGTGCGACCTGGTCGATCACGATCGCGGCAACGGACCTCAGCATGCGCCGAGACTACCTGGCAGAATTTTGTTGCACAAGGCTGATTCTGCCACTGGCCATGCCGCCGACCCGTGCTGACCCGACAAGGAAGGGCCGGTGACACCCGCACGGGGTGCCACCGGCCCTGTGCACTCAGCCGAGCTGGTACGCGCGGAGAACCGTCTGCGTCAGGCGGTTCCCGTCCGAGTCGGACGCGGTGGACCGCAACGAGACGTGGCCGTTCGCCGGGTGCCGCACGGACACCGCCCACCTCCTGCCGTCCCGGCGGACGTCCGCCGGCCGCCAGGTCTTCCCGTCGTCGTAGGACACGTCGACCTTCAGCGACGTGATCTTCGCCGGGCCGTCCTGACGCTCCACGTAGGCCGGGAACGAGAAGCGGCGGTTCCCGGGCGCCTGGTTGCGCACGTCGACCGCCGGATCGAAGCGAGTGGTCAGCATCGGCAGCGCCTTGCCCTCACCGGCCGCCGAGGAACGGAAGGACCACTCCGCGGTGACCACTGTGGACAGTGTCCAGGTCGCGTTGTGCTGCCGCGCGTCGGCCACCACCCGGTAGGACGAGTCCGCGTCCGGCACCGGGTACTCGGAGAAGTCGGTCACCGGGACCGTGCCGAGCGCCACGTCGTCCCGGTACACGGTGACCGATCCGCTGGCGTCGCTGAACGTGTCGACCATCCTCGGCCTGCCCGCCGCGTCGCCGTACATCGGCAGCTTGACGTTGATCCGGCCGTCGTTGCGCCACGACCAGGGGTGCGGGTCCTCGGGCACGAAGTTCTTCGTCGTGCCGCGCAGCGACGGGCCGACCACCGCCTTGTTCCAGGCGATCCTGGCAGGCGGCCGGTTCGCTTCGAGCGTCACGGTCTCGTCCGCGACATACGGGCCGGTGGTCGCGCTCAGCTCCCACTCGGTCGGGGTGAAGTACTCCACCCGCTCTCGCCCGCCCGCCGTCCGCGCGAACCACCCGGTGCCGACGTAGCGCCCGAACAGCTTGCCGAAGGCGACGAACCCGGCGGAGTTCGGCGCGTTGTCGTGGTAGGCCGCGCGCATGGTGGCCAGGTCCGCGGTCCTCGGCCGGTAGACGACCGGCGCGGTGACCTGCCGCTCGACGCCGTGGATCAGCTCGTAGCGCAGGTCGGTGGTCTCCCTGCTGGCGTACTCGACCGTGGTCTCTCCCTCCTTGACCAGGTCGGTGAGCCGGTCCACGGTGCCACTGCCGTCACCGTAGAAGGTCGGCACCGGCTCACCCTCGATCGGGTCACCAGGGGGCAGCGGGGTGGCCCCCTCGTCGATGAACCGGAACATGGCGAGCTTGCCGCCCGCCTTCGCGATGTTCACGCCGCGCCGCAGCCACTCCTCCCGGCCGACGTACGGGTCGAACTCGACGACCACGAGCTTGCCGGTGGCGTCGATCCCGGCGAGATCCTCCGGCGTGCCCGAGCCGCCGTAGACGGCGGTGAGCGTGGTTTCCTCGGCGGGCGGCAGGCTGAACAGCGCCTGGAGATTGACGTCGAACTCCTGCCCGTCGTCGGCCACCATCTCCAGACCCGGTTCCGTGGCCCGGCGGGCGACGCCGAGCGCGTAGGCGTCCGACGCCGTGCCCGGCAGCGTCGCCGCGTACAGCGGCTGGAACCGCGCGTCGGCATCGGTGACGAACGCGAACCGGCAGTCACATTCCGCGACCTGGGACATGGCGTACATCGCGTGCGTCCCGCCACGGGCCTCCGGGTTGTCCGGCTCGGCGATGACCGGCTGGCCGATCCGGGCGTCGAACACCTGGGTGACGTCCCGGTCCAGGTTCAGCTCGGGATGGCTGATCGTCGTGTACGACGACTCCTGGCCGGGCGCCGAGGTGGTGACCGCGGCGTGCACGGCGTACCGGCCGCGGGGCAGTGTGATCGTCTGGCCCGAGGCGGCGGAGTTGATGTCGCCGGACTCCAGGTCGATGACGAACGCCGACGAGCTGAACTCGTCCACCGGCTCGGCGCCGGTGCGGTCCAGCAGGGTCGGCGTGAACGAGAACCGCTGTTCCTGCTGGTACACCGAAATCGCCGTGCGCGTCCGCACGTCGCCCGCGCTGGCGACGAGCACACCGGAGTAGGTGCCCGTCCGGCCCTCCTGGCCGGTGACGACGACCTCGACCGGCGCACTGCCGCCCGCCGGGACCGTCACGCTGTCCTGTGTCAGCGCGACCAGCCCGGCCGGGGCCGCCGCCCCCTTCTCGTCCACCAGCTCGGCGCTCAGTGCCAGGGTGACCGGTGCGCCGCCCGTGTTGGTCCAGGTGACCGTCCTGCGCTCCACCGTCCCGGCGTTCGGCCACGGCAGGTATGCCGACACCGCGGCGGTGGCGACGACCGGGGTCGCGGTCGCCCCCGCCACGTCCAGCCTGCCCGCGCCGACCTCGAACACCCCCGCGGACACGTCGTGCGCGCTGCTGACCAGCGCCGACTTCAGCATGGGCGCGGTCCAGTCCGGGTGCTGCTGGGCCAGGATCGCCGCGGCACCGGCCACGTGCGGAGTCGCCATCGAGGTGCCGTCGAGTCGCTGGTAGCCGTCGCCGACCGGCTCGCCGAGCGGCGGCACGCCAGCGGGCCGGGCCGCGACGATGCTCCCGCCCGGTGCGCTGATCTCCGGCTTGGCCGCGCCGTCCCCGCGTCGCGGGCCGCGGCTGGAGAAGTCGCTCGGCTCGTCCTGCTTGGACACGCTGCCGACGGTGAGCGCGTCGTCCGCGGCTGCCGGGGAACCCACGGTCCGGTCCGCGCCGTAGTTGCCCGCGGCGATCACGAACAGCGTCCCGTACTCGCGGCTGAGCGCGTTCACCGCGAGCGACATCGGGTCCTGGCCATCGGTCGGGTCGCTGCCCAGGCTCATGTTGACGACCTTCGCGCCGGACTCGGCGGCCGCCCAGCGCATCCCGGCGAGCACGCCGTCGTCGGTGCCCCAGCCGCTGTCGTCGAGCACCTTGCCGACCGCGAGGCTGACGCCGGGCGCCACACCGCGGTACTTGCCGCCCGAGGCGGCGCCGGTCCCGGTGACGATCGACGCGATGTGCGTGCCGTGCCCGTGCCCGTCCTCGACCCCGCCTGTCCCGGTGAAGTCCTTGCTGACCACGGTCTTGCCCGCCAGGTCCGGGTGGTCGGTGTCGATCCCGGTGTCCAGCACCGCGACCCGCACCCCGGCCCCGGTCAGTCCGCGTTCCCACGCGGTCGGCGCGCCGACCTGCGGCACGCTCTGGTCCAGGGTGGCCCGGACCCGCTTGTTCAGCCAGACCTTGCGCACTCCGGTGGCACTGCGGGCGGTGGGCCGCGTCAGTGCGCCGTAGAGGTTTTGCGCACTGTCCTTGTCCTGGTCCAGCGCGGTCAGGTTGAACTCGGGCAGCGCCCGGCGGACCGTCGCACCGGCCGGCACCGCGGCCCTGGCGCGCGCTCCGGCGTCGGCGTACTCGACCAGCAGCGGCACCGCCGCGGTGTGGGCGTCGTCGTAGCGCTGCCGGATCAACCCGGTGACGTTGAACAGTTCGCGGTCCAGCACGCCGGCGCCGACCAGCAGTGCGGCGTCGCCGGGAACGACGTACCGGTCGCCGTCGTGCCAGTAGTCCTGGAACGGCACCGAGTGGGCGCGCGGCGCGGGTTCGATCCGCAGCGGTGCCGCCGGGTCACTCCCCCACAGCTGCACCCGGTCGCCGCTGACCAGCGTGACCGAAACCGGTTCGCCCCGGTCGTCCGCGGCCATCGGTTGAGCCACCGCCCCCGGCCCCGTGCTCGCGACCACACTCGCGGCCAGCGCGGCCGCCAATACGGCCACCGCCCCGCCGCGCCACCATCTCCGTCGGCCCACCACTTCTCCTCCAGGTCGGGAAATCCCTTACCTTCGTGAAGACTCCGCGGCGCCGATCCACGTTGCCCCCAGGTGGCAACTGGCATCACCGGTTGGTCCTGCCACGCCGTACTCACCGTGACCTAACGTGCCTGACATGGTGCGACGAGGCGGAATCATCGCCGGACTGGTCGTGGTGCTGTCCGGGCTGGTGGCGGTGCCCGCGTCGGCGGCCACCCCCGCCTTCGTCGTCGCGAACGGGGTGACACAGCCGATCCACGCGTTCGCCGACGCGGTGCGGGAGACCGTGTGGGTGGACATCGGGCTGGACCTGGACGGCGACGGGGTCGGCGACCGGGTGGCCACCGACCTCATCCGGCCAGCCACCACCGAGCCGGTGCCGGTGATCATCGACGCCAGCCCGTACTACACGACGTCCGGGCGCGGCAACGAAAGCGAGCGCAAGTCCTACGACTCCGCCGGTCTGCCGCTCAAGTTCCCGCTGTTCTACGACAACTACTTCGTGCCGCGCGGCTACGCGGTCGCGCTGGTCGACTTCAGCGGGTCGTCCCGGTCCACCGGCTGCATGGACACCGGCGGGCGGTCCGAAGTGGCCTCCGGCAAGGCGGTGGTGGACTGGCTGAACGGCAGGGCGACCGGCTACTCGGCGGCGTCGGGCGGCTCGCCGGTGACCGCGAGCTGGTCCACCGGCGCGGCCGCGATGATCGGCAAGTCGTGGGACGGCAGCATCACGCAGGGCGTGGCGGCCACCGGGGTGGACGGGCTGCGCCCGATCGCCGCGATCAGCTCCTGGTACGACTGGTTCCGGTCCGACGGCGTGTCGTTCCGGAGTTTCGGCACGCCCACCAGCCTGGCGTCGGGCTTCGAGAACGCCAACGCACGGTCGCGGTGCGCAGCCGTGCGGTCGGAGATGACCGCGGGCGCCCCTGGCAACGGCGACTACACCGCGATGTGGCAGCAGCGGGACTACGTGCGGAACGCCGCGAACGTGCGGGCCGCGGTGTTCTCCGTCAACGGGCGGGCCGACCTGAACGTCAAGGCGGTGAACTGGGGCCAGTGGCTGGACGCGGTGCCGGCCTCGGTGCCGCGCAAGCTGTGGCTGTCGCAGACCGGGCACATCGACCCGTTCGACTTCCGGCGTGCCACCTGGGTCGCCACACTGCACCGCTGGTTCGACCGGTGGCTCCTGGACGTGCCGAACGGGATCGAGAACGAGCCGAAGGTGTCGGTCGAGCGTGCGGTGGACCAGTGGAGCGACACCGCCGACTGGCCGCCGGCCGGTACGCGGTCGCGGACGCTGTACCCGGTGGCTGGTTCTGTCGCCGGGGTGGGCACGCTGCGGACCACGCCCGGTACGTCGACCTCGTCGTTCACCGACAACGGGTCCGGCACCCCGTCGCGTTACATCGCCTCGCCCGGCGCGACGTCGGCCCGGCGGGTCGTCTACAGCACCGGCACGCTGGCGACGGATCTGCGGGTGGCCGGGGTTTCCCGTGTCACGGTCGCCGCCACCCCGTCGACGTCGACCGCGCACCTGTCCGCCTACCTGGTGGACTACGGTCCGGCGACGGCCCGCGGCAGCTCCGGTGAGGGCATCCGGACGCTGGCCACCGAGTCGTGCTGGGGCGAGAACCGTCCCGGCGACGACGCCTGCTACCGCGACACGGTGGCCACGACGGCCGCCGTCGACGCCCAGGTCATCGCCCGCGGCTGGGCCGACCTCGCCAACTACGCCTCACTGAGCACGCCACGCACACTCACCCCTGGCACGAGGTACACCATGACCTTCCGACTGTCCACAACGGACTGGACAGTGCCCGCGGGGCACCGGCTGGCACTGGTGATCGCCGGGAACGACAGCAGCATGACCACGACCCCGGGTCAGCTTCCCCGCGTGACGATCGGGTTGGCGGAGACGTCGGTGCGGATCCCGCTGCTGGGCACCGTGCCGGCCGCGCGGTCGGGCCCGGCCCCCGAGGTCGTCCGGATCCAGCCGGACCCCGTGCCGGGCCGCCTGGACGGCTGACCGGCATCCCCGGTTCGCGGTGTCGGCTCCCGACTCGTCGAGAACCGCACGACGCGATGTGCGGAGCGCTCCTCGGCGGCACCGCGACCGAGGAGAATGTACGGGTTTTGTACGGGCCTGTCCGACGGTGTGCGGTATGACAGATCGTCTGGCTCGTCGCGGGTTCCTCACCGTGGTCCCGGCCGCCGCGGCCGCCGTCGTGCTGGTGCCTCGGGTGGCGGCCGCCAGTGCCGGCACCGCGGACATGGAACTGGTGGTCCTGGCCGCCCAGTGTGATCCGGTGAAGACCGGCACCGGGCTCACGCCGGGCGCCGGGCCGAGTGTGCTGCTGGTCGAGCAGGCGCTGGTGGACGAGGGGCTGCTCGCCGCGCAGTACGTGGACGGGCACTTCGGCACCGTGACCCGCACCGCGTACGGGCGGTGGCAGGAGTCGCTGGGCTACGAGGGCGCGGCGGCGAACGGCTTCCCGGGGCGGGCGTCGCTCACGGCGCTCGCGCAGGGCCGGTTCACGCTCACCCGCACGCTCACGCCCGGTTCCCGCACGACGTTCCAGGGCTTCCCGTTCAACACGCGCACGGTCGCGATGCTGCGGGAGGCGCAGCGGCTGGCCGGGGTGTCGCTGGTGGTCGAGCAGGGCTCGTACTCGCCGGGCAACGACCCCACCTCGGCAGGCACGCACGACGGCGGCGGCGCGGTCGACCTCGACGCCGAGGCGCTGACCGCGGCGCAGCGGACCGCGGTGGTGACCGCGTTGCGGCGGGTCGGGTTCGCCGCGTGGCTGCGCAGGCCCGATCAGGGCGACTGGCCGCTGCACATCCACGGCATAGCCGTGAACGACACCGACCTGTCCACTCCCGCGCAGAAACAGGTCGGCCAGTACTACCTGGGGCGCAACGGACTGGCGAACAACGGCCAGGACGACGGGCCACAGGTGACCAAGGTGACGTGGGAGCAGTACCTCCGCGCCGCCTGATCGCTCGGAAACCCCTGCACCAGTGAGGAATCGCATGCCCAGACTGAGAACATGGACGCGGACATTGGTGGCCACCGCGGTGGCGGCGCTCGCCGCCGCGGGTGTCACCGCGCTCACGGCGACCCCGGCGAGCGCCGCGGCACGGGACGGCGTCTGCGAGAGCGGCGAGTTCTGCTACTACTACAACAGCGACCACGCGGGGTCGATCTCCGACTTCACCGGGTCCGTAGCCGACTACGGCACCACCCAGCCCACCTGTTACGACTTCAAGGGTGCGGGCGCCGGTCAGGGCCAGTGCATCAAGAACAACGCCGCGTCGGTGTGGAACCGCACCGGCGGCACGGTCCGGGTGTACTACAACTCCGGCTACGGCGGCTACTACCAGAACTTCGGCTCCGGCGCGAAGAGCAACCTGAACTCGACGCTGAAGAACAACAACGCCTCCCACCAGTTCAACCCGGGCACGACCGGCCGCTTCTGGCTGCCGTTCCCCTGCGGTGAGACCTGGGAGGCGAGCACCCGCAGCGGCCACAGCCCGGCCAACGCCGTCGACTTCAACCACTACCCCGAGGACAACGGCTGGAAGGTCTACTCCTCCGCGCCCGGCAGGGTGTCGAGGGTCGCGAACCTGGGCGACACGTCCTACGGCCGCTACATCGTGATCGACCACGCGGGCGGCTGGCAGACCCTCTACGCGCACCTCAGCTCGCAGGACGTGTCGGTCGGCCAGTCCGTGACGGAGAAGACGATGATCGGCCGCGTCGGCAACACCGGCGGCTCCACCGGCCCGCACCTGCACTACGAGCAGAAGCTCAGCGGCTCCGCGCAACGGGTGACGTTCCGGGACGGCAACCCCGTCTACTGGGGCTCGCGCAACCTCGCGCGCAGCACCAACTGCCCCTGACCGGGTGAGCCACGCGTCGGTGCCCTGGCCGCGGTTCGGCCAGGGCACCGGCGCGTGGTCAGGTCATGCCGGGGTCTCGGGATCGCCGGGTGTCTCGGGTGCGTCCGGTGCCGGCATGTGCCGGATGCTGTCGCTCCCCTTGTGGTCGTGCGCGCGGGAGTACCTGGTGTCCAGCACCCGCTCCAGCTTCTGCGCCGCGCCGGTGTACGCCTCGTCCACCGTGGTCGCGTGGTGGGTGACCGCGACCGGCTGCTTGCCGGCTGGCCGGGCCTCGATCACACAGCGCTTGTCCTCCGGCCTGCCCGCGCCGTCCTCGCTGAGGTGCACCTCCACCCGGGTCAACCACCCGTCGAACCGGGCCAGGACGGTCGCCAGTTCGGCGCTCACATGGGTGGCCAGCCGTTCGCCACCGTGGATGTTGTGGTCGGTGTTGACCTGGATCTGCACGAGCACCCTCCCGGGGAAACCGGACATGATCATCTTCGTTACCACCGAAGCTACCCGCCCAAACCCGGTCCGGACATCACTTCGGTGGTTTGTCAGCGGCCTGCCAGTGCGCGTACCAGCCTGGACCAGGCGTCGCGGTCGTCCCTGATGGTCCGGCTGATCTCCACGTGTGCGAACGGGGTGCCCTGCCTCGCCGCGTCGCGGCCCTGTTCGTTGGTCCTGCCCTCCAGGCGCCCGCAGTCGCGCTGCCAGGACCGGCACACGCGGAAACCGGCGTCGAGCCGGGTCGCGATCCGGCGCACGAAGTCGCCGTCGTCGCCTGCTCCCGGGGAGATCACGACGTCGGTGTCCGGGAGGTTGTCGTCGTGGAAGCCGTGCAGCTGGATCTGCGGCAGGTCTCGCCCGGCGAGGTCCCTGGCCACCGCGTGGAACATCGAGTCGGTGCGGTGGGCCACGTCGCCCGCCTCGTCGTCGGCCCGGCGGTGGGTGCCCGCCACCAACAGGATCGACCCCGGGACCGCCCGGTACAGCGCCAGCCCGATCTCCTCGGTGTGCAGGTCGGAGTTGGGGTGCGGGACCTCGATCACCAGCTTGACCGGCGCCGACCGGTCGACCAGGTACCAGCCCCACCCGCGCTCGTCCGCCGGGTTGACCAGGAGGCCGAACGGGCGGCCGGTCTTCTCGTCGGTGCCGGTGCTCGCCGTGAAGCCCAGGTCCTCGGCCGCCAGTGGCGGCTTCCCCGCCTCCAGCGCCCGCAGACCCGAGAGCAGCTGACGTCGTTCGTCGCGGCGCGGTGGGCGGTAGGGCGCGTCGTCGTCGAGGCCCTCGGCGAACCGGCGGACCTCCTCGGCGAGGTCGGTGGACGGGGCCGGGCGGTCGCCGTCCGGCCCGTCGGCGGTCGTGACCGCGACGAATGTGACCGCGACGAACGTGCCCGCGACGAGCACCGCCCCGATGGCGAGCCACAGGACCGGTCGGCGGCGGAGTCCCCTCATCGGCGCGGAGTGTAGACGGACCAGAACGCTTCCGGGCTGGCGTACGTGTAGATCACCATGGGAGTCCGCACCAGGCGACCGCGTCGCCCCCAGCCGGGGCACACGTTGACCGACCAGCTACCGGAAAGCGGCTTCCCCTCCGGGATCGGCACCCCCGCCACGACCGTGCTCGTCCTGTTGCTGCTGCACGCGGGGCTGTGCGCGGTGCTGCTCGGCGGCCGTGAGTCCGGCACCGTGCCCGCCGCCATCGCCGAGTCACAGGCGCAGCTCGTGCGGGGTGCCGGTGCCGCGGTCGGCGCCGCCGCCAGCCAGGGCATCGCCGACCTCCGCGCCGCGACGGCCGTGCCGGCGGCGACGCCGGAGGACCTGGTGGCGCGGCTGCTGCAGAACGGGAAGTGGCGCGGCGCGGCGGTGCTGGACGCCGGTTCCCGGGCCCTCGTCGCGTCGCGCGGTGAGCCGGTCGCCGTCCAGTCGCTCCCCCGGTCGGTGACCGGCACGACCGTCACCCCGGTCGTCGGCGCCGACGGCGCGTTGCGGGTGGTCGTGGCCCAGGCGCTGCCCGGCGCCAGGCTGCTCGTCGCCGCGCGCGGCAGCAGGCTCCCCGACGCCGCACTCGGCGGCGACCTGCGGGAGACGCTGCTGCTCACCGCGAGCACCGGTCAGGTGATCGACTCCCGCGGCGCACCGCTGGACCCCGACGTCGGCAGGCTGGTCGAACTGGCCAGTGCCGCCGCCGCTGCCGGTGAGAAGGGCAACCTCACCGGCAGCACGGTCGCCGGGCGGCAGCCGACCGTCGTGTACACCCCCGTGTCGTCCGCCCAGGTGGACGGGGTGCTCGGCCTGGCCGTGGTGTCGGTGGTGCGCGCCCCGGTCACCGACTCGGGGCCGGGCGGGAACGGCGTCATCCCGGCCGTCGCGCTCGCTGCCGTGGCGCTGTCCGGGTTCCTGGTCGTGCGGCGGGTGCTGGTCGGCCCGGTCCGGCGGTTGCGGGCCGACGCGCTCGCGATCGCGGGCGGGCGGCTCATGACGACCCGCATCAGGCGGTCGAGGACCCGGGAGGTGGACCGGATCGCCGCCGCGTTCGAGCACTGCCGCGCGGAGCTGGGTGGCGGCACTCCGGAACGGCCGGGCAGCCGTCGGCGCAGGGGCCCGGCCACCTGGTTCGCCATCGGCCTCACCTCCGCCGCGGTGCTCGGCTGGTCGGCCACCGTGCTGGTGACCGCGGGCAGCCGGGACGTCGTCGTGCCCGACGCGGTGGTGAGCAGTGCGGGCAACCAGACGACGGCGGCGACCGACGCGCTGCGGCGCAGCCTCAACGACGGGCTCGCCGACCTGACGTCGTTCGCCGCGCTCACCGGCGGCGACGTCCGGTCCGGTCTCGACGAGCTGATCGCCGGACAGTCCCGGTACCGCAGCGTGTACGTGGCGGACCGGTCCGGCGGCGCGGGCTCGGTGGTGGGCCGCCCACCGCTGCGCACCGCGGAGCCGTTGCCCGCCGAACCCGGTCTTCTCCTGCGGCAGGGCACCGCTCCCGTGCCCGTGCTGTTCGCCCACGCACCGTTGCCGGACGGCCAGGCACTGGTCGGCGAGTTCGACCTGGACCACATCGCCAGACTGCTCGGTCGCGCGCCGGGCTCGGTCCGGCTGGTCGACGACGACCTGCGCACGATCGCCGCCACCGACGGCTTCGTCGCCTTCGCCGAGCTCGGTGCGGAGCTGCGGGACAGCGCCACCGACGCCGGAAAGGACGGCCCGGTCGCCAGGACGCAGGAGGGCACGGACGGACAGGCCGTCGTCGTGGCCGCCCCGCTGCGCGGTGGGGCGAGCGGGCAGCTGGGGTGGACGGTCGTCGCGGAGCAGCCGGTCGTCGACCTCGCGTTGCCCGGCAACGAACAGCGGCGCGACGCCATGGTGGCCGCGCTGGTCGCCGCCCTCCTCGCGGTGCTGCTGTTCGGCTGGCAGTACCTGCTGCTGCTCCGGCCACTGCGCCGGGTGGCCGAGGCGGCCGACGAGATCGTCGCGGGCCGCTACTCCTCGGTGACCTACCCCCAGCACCAGGACCAGATCGGCACGATCGCCTCGTGCCTGGAGATCTGCAGGCAGGCGCTGACCGACGGGGTGCGCAGGCTCGGCGGCGCGCGCAGGCCGAGCGGCGCGGCGACCGACGCGACCGAGCTGATCGCCGCGGTGCCCTCGGCACCGCGCACCAGACCGCGGCCGTCTCCCGCGCCCCGGGGCCGCTGATGGTGTTCCTGTACTGCGTGCTGCTCGCCGGGTCCGCGCTGCTGCTGTTCGGCGGGGTCGTCGAACAACGCAGGCACCACGCCAACCTGAACCGGATCCCACACCGGATCATGATCAACGGGATTCGCGGCAAGAGTTCGATCACCCGGCTGTGCGCGGGCGCGCTGCGTGGCGGCGGACTCGTCA
The DNA here is from genome assembly GCF_014203735.1 of Actinophytocola algeriensis. Taxonomy (GTDB): domain Bacteria; phylum Actinomycetota; class Actinomycetes; order Mycobacteriales; family Pseudonocardiaceae; genus Actinophytocola; species Actinophytocola algeriensis. The sequence continues at coordinate 230,360 of NZ_JACHJQ010000010.1, forward strand.
CCGTCGCGAAGACCACCGGCACCGCGGCCCGGTTCATCCACCCGGACGCGAGCGAGGAACCGGTCTACCGCAAGTTCGGGATCGCCAACGTGATCGAACAGGTCGGCATCGTCCGGCGGGCCTCGGCGTACCGGCCGGACGCGCTGGTGATCGAGTGCATGGCGGTCATGCCGGACCTGCAGGCGATCAGCCAGGACAAGCTGATCCGCTCCAACATCGGCGTGCTGTGCAACGTCCGGGAGGACCACCTGGCCGAGATGGGCCCGACACTCGACGACGTCGCGCGGTCCCTGTCCAGGACGATGCCGGCCGGCGGGGTCTGCGTGACCGCGGAGCGGGAACGGTTGCCACTGCTCAGGCGCGAGGCCGCGCGCCGCGACTGCAGGCTGCTGGTCGTGCGGCCCGACTCGATCACCGACGAGGAGATGGCCGGGTTCAGCTGGATCACGTTCAAGGAGAACGTCGCGATCGCACTCACCGTCGCCGAACTGCTCGGCGTCAACCGGCAGTCGGCGCTGACCGGCATGTGGTCCGCGCCGCCCGACCCCGGCGTGCTCGAGGTCAAGCGGTACCTGGTGGACGGCAAGCTGATCCGCGTCGCCAACGTGTTCGCGGCGAACGACCCCCAGTCCACGCTGATGAACATCCAGCGCCTGCTCACCTCGGGAGCCATCCGGCGGCCACTGCACCTCGTCATCAACTGCCGCCCGGACCGCATGGAGCGCAACGGACAGATGGGCGCGCTCGTCACCGACATCAAACCGGAGCGGACCGTGCTGATCGGCACCCCGACCCGCAGCGCGCGGGTGACCATCCCGCAGAAGTGGCACGACACGATCGTCGACCTCGGCGGCACGCGGGACGCGACCGAGCTCGTCGACGAGATCGTGGACGGCATCGACGAACAGGCCTCCCTCATCGCGATCGGCAACATCCACGGCCAGGGCGAGCTGCTGCTGGCGGAACTCGAGACGCTGCCCGCCGCCCCCGCGGCCGCCACCGCCTCCGTGCCCCTCCCGGCCGCTCCGGAGGGCACAGTCGCTCCGGAGGAAGCGCGGGAGCCGCGCCCCAGGCCCACTCCGTACCCGAGGTCGGAGGGCGCGGCCGAGACACAGCCCCTGCCCCGGATCCGGGACCGGCTCTGGCAGCGGCCGTGAGCACCTACGGCCTGCTGCCCGAGGTGGCGACCCTCGGTCTGGCCATCGGCCTGCTGTTCTCGCTGATGTGCTACCTGACCACCAACCTGTCCCCCGGCGGGATGATCACCCCGGGCTGGGTGGCGCTGACCCTCGTCGAGGACTACCGGCGGGCGGCGATCGTGGTGTTCATGACCGCGCTCACCTTCGGTGCGACCAAGCTGCTGCAACGCGCGGTGATCCTGTACGGAAAGCGGCTGTTCGCCGCGGTGGTGCTCACCGGCGTGCTGTTCCAGAGCACGCTGTTCCTGTTGATCCAGCGGGACTTCCCGTTGCTGTTCGCGCACCAGACGCTCGGCTTCGTCGTGCCGGGGCTGATCGCCTACCAGCTCGTGCGGCAGCCGCCGGTGTCGACGTTGCTCGCCACCGGCACGGTCAGTTTCGCCAGCTACGGGGTGCTGGCCAGCGGGGTGCTCGTCGGGCTCGTGCCCGCCGTGTGAACCGACTCGTGCGCGCGGACGTGCTCAGGGCATGGCGCACAGGGTTCTGCGGACATGTGTGGTGCTCGCGGTGATCGGGCTGAGCGGATTCGGCGTCGTGCAGTTCGCCCGTCAGCAGACGGACGGCGACGCCGGGCCGGCGTCGTCGTCGGCGACCGCGCTCGCGATCCAGGCGGGCGGTGACGCGGCCGCGCCCGGGGCGGGCCCGCGCTTCGACCGGCTGGCGAACCCCGGGCGGACGGTGGTGCGGGACCAGGCGGGCGCGGTGCTCGCCACGTTCACCGACGGCGCCAGGACCGTCGCGCTGACCGGGCCGTCCCGGACGCTCGCCGAGCCGCGGTTCACCGACGCGACGATCACCACGACCACGTGGGTCCGGCTGGCCCCGGTGGTGTGGACGGCCGGTGCCGAGAAGGCCGCGTGGTTCGGCCAGTGGTTCGAGGCGGCGCGGAAGGACACGAGCCCCGACGTGCTGGGGGTCGCGATGCAGTACGCCGACGGCGCCGAGGACGTGCGGGACGACGACGGTCTGGTGCTGCACGGCGACGCGATCTTCGGTCCGGTGGAACCAGCGGGCTACGCACGCCTCGAACAGTCCGACTTCCTCGACTACCTCGGCATCTCCTACGCGTTCCCGGACATCAGCAAGGAGCCCAAGCCGGACCACTGGGGTGCCCTGGACTGTTCCGGCTTCGTGCGGATGGTCTACGGCTACCGGCTCGGCTATCCGATGCTCGGCACGAACGACCCGGGCCCCGGCCTGCCGCGGCGCGCGTACGCCATCGCCGAGAACGGGCCGGGCGTCGCACTGATCCCCGACAAGGGCGCCCGGGTCACCACCTACGACGCGCTGCAGCCCGGTGATCTGGTGTTCTTCGAGGTGGAGGGCGGCGAGGACGAGCTCGACCACGTCGGCATCTTCGTCGGCATCGACTCGGACGGCCACTACCGGTTCATGTCGAGCCGGGAACGGGCGAACGGCCCGACGTTCGGCGACCTCGGCGGCACGTCACTGCTCGACGACGGCGGCATGTACTCGCGGGGCTGGCGCGCCGCGCGGCGCATCTGACCCTCGAAGCCGCCGCGCTCTACGCGGCCTCGGCCCCGCGCACGTCCTGTTGTGCCAGGCTCCGCAGTTCGGCGGTGCACATCATGAAACCGTCCGCGGGCAGCGCCCGCACGTAGTGGTCCATGTCGGCGAGCAGCGAGTACACGTGCACCGGCGTGCCCGCCTGGCGCGCGGAGCCGACCGCCTGCCCCAGTCCGGCCAGGACGGCCGGGTGCCGCGTCTGGTAGGCGCCTGCGACCAGGTGGTTGCCGCGGTCCGCGGCGAGGTAGAACTGCACGAGGTCCTTGGTGCCGACGAACAGCTCGCTCGCGCCGGCCGCGCAGAACTCCGGCACGGAATGCACGGCGGCGGGGGTCTCGACGAACACCGCGAGCGGCAGGTCGTCGGCGAGGTCGAGGTGCAGGCGCAGCCGCAGGTACTCGTAGTGGTCGTTGATGAACGGCACCGCGAAGCCGATCTTCTCCGCGTCGGGTCCGAGGCGGTCCGCGACGTGGTCGCGGAGCGCGGCGAACGCACGCGGGTAGCCGCGTTCCTTCAACAACGCCCGCGCGCCGTGCAGGCCGAGGTCGGGGTTGTTCTCCCGGCGCACCGTCACCCTGGTCGTGATCCGCTCCGCGTCGTCGGACCGGAGGTCGAGCAGCCGCATGACGAGGCGCTGACCGGGCAGCAGCTCCTTGACGATGCCGCACAGCTCCGCCCCGATGGCGGCCCCGTACCGGTCGGCCTCGAGCGACCCCGACCGCAGCGCGTCGAGCGGGCTCAGGCCCGCGGACAGGCACACGAACTCCTCGCGCACGAAGAAGCTCGTCACCTGCTCGACCCGGGGAGCCAGCGCGTTCGTCGTCTCGACGTCGGTCGCGTCGGCGATGACCACGCAGATCGACCCGAGGTCGGCCGGGGTGACGGCGGAGGACCGGCGGGACCGCGCCGGCAGGTCCACGTCACCGAGGACGACCGACTCACGGTCCGTGCGGACCGTGACCTGGCCGGTGAGCCCGGCGAGCTCGCGCCGGTCGACCCGCAGCACGGGGATTCCCCGCGACCGGCACAGCGACTCCATGTGACCGGTGCGGCCCCCGTCGCCGCAGATTACGGCGGCCGACGCGACGATGGTGTCGTAGAGGTCCGGGCCGAGCGCCTCGACGACCAGGATCGATCCCGCGACGGGCCGCCTGGTGTGGTTGCAGACCCCGCGAACGCTCGTCGTCCGCCCGTCGACCAGCAGGACCCCGAGGAGTTCGCGAACGCTCACGATCTTCAGGCTCGCAGCCGCCCGGCACGCCACGCATCTCCCCGCATGCGAGGGGACCGGCTCAGTCGACGGACTCCATGCGGTTCTCCAGACCGAGCAGGATCCGGAGGTCCCGGGGCGTGACGGACATGTCCTTCAGCTTCGCGGCGGCGACCTCCGTGATCGCGAGCCGCACCGCCCGGTCCGTCGTGGTCGTGCCGTGCCGGGTCGTGATGGCCTGGATCGTCCGCAGGCTGTCCTCGAGGCGCGAGGTGAGCGCCTGGCGGTGGTCGCGGCGCCGCGCGGTCATCCTGCGGACCTCGATCATCGTCGAGTACGAGACCGCCTCGGTGAGCTCCGGGGCGTCGGTCAACGTGGCGGCGGCGCTGTCGTAACACGACTCGAGCCGGCACAGCACCGAGGTCGCCACCTCCACCGAGTGGTTCTTGATCGCGGCGAGGTTGAACGTGAACGCACCCGTGCGGCCGTTCTTGACGATCTCGTCGCCCTCACGCGGACTGCCCACGACCGAGACCGGGCCGGACGGCAGTCCCGCCGAGTCGACCAGGTTGCCGCAGCCGTCGACCTCGACACCCCGTCCGGTGCGCCGGTGCGCACAGGCGACGCCCTTGCGCAGCAGGTTCGCCCAGAGCGGGGAGGCGACGCGTTCGTAGTTCGACTCCCGGCCGAAGTTCGAGATCACGAGATCCGCTTCGATGTCGTGCGGCACGGCCCCCGAGATCGACAGGACCAGCGTGCCCGCCTCGGTGCCGTGGATCCCGTCGACCTTTCCCGCGGTGACCGTGACCGGCCCGCCGCCGGTCATGGCGGCCTCGACCAGCTCGGTCGTGTACGCCATGACGCCGACCCGCTTGATGGCCAGCAGGCTGCCGTACCGGTCGAGCAGCGCCCGCAGGTCGGCGGACGGAATGCCGGACAGGATTTCGGGGACGTACGGCTCCCACGCCTTGGCGACGTGTTCCGACACCACCGACGCCGGTATTTCCGGGTGCTCGCGCCGCACCCACCGGCAGGCCCGTTCCCATTCGGCCCTGACCCGCCGGACGAAATCCGCCGTGCCGTCGTAGGTGCCTGCGCCGAGGCGCGGTGGCGGCAATTCGACGACGCGGTGCCGGTGGTCGACGGGATAGGTCCGCAGCGTCAGCCCGGAACCGGAGATCATGTGGATCTTTCCGGTGTGGCCGTGCCGCAACAACAGCGCCGCGGAATCGTACGCGCTGAGCAACGTGCCGACGATCGCCACGACCGCGTCGAGCCGGAGACCGAGGATTCTTTCGATTCCCGCCGCCGAATACGGGTGCCGCACGAATGCGGGGTGATCCATGACCGCGGCCGCGAACGACGGGTATTTCCGTTCGAGTCCGGTCGCGAGCACGACGTGGTCGGCCCGGACCGTCCTCGTCCCCGTGTCGGCCGTCCGGATGACGACATCGGCGTGCTCACCACGCACATCGAGGTCGACCGCCTCGCCGTCCACCTCGACCAGGGTCACGCCGTCCATGGCTTCCCGCGCCGCCTGGGCCAGCCGGTCGGAGAGGTAGTCGGGATAGATGCGCCGCGGCGCGGGCCCGGATTCGGTGAAGGTGAAATCGCGCCACTCCGGCGGCCAGCCGTTCCGGTCGGCCTCGTGGTTGGCCCACGTCACGAAGTCGTCGACGTCTTCCCGGAACGCCGACATCCGCCCGGCCTGAATGTTGAAGACGTGCTGCCAGTGGTTGCTCTCCCGGTGGTACGCGACGCCGGCCTGCCGGTATTCGGCGCGCCGCTCGAGCACAACGATCTCCACCGGCTCGCGGGCGAACTGGAGAAGGCGAACAGCGGTGGCGGTACCCGCGAGCCCTGCTCCGACGATGAGAACTCTGCGCCGCTCCACCTTGTTTTCTCGTCCTTTCCAGCGGCCGACACCGGAAATATTACCGCGAAAACACACCATTCCGGCATTTCATGGCGACTCCGTGACCCGGGCGCCGGTCCGTTGGCGGACGATCTTGGTCCACGTCCGGCGCCCGCGACCACTTCCTGGTTGCTCTTCGCGAGCCGCGGGCAGGGCTCGCCGCGCCGGCGCGCGCGAGTACCGGTCCGCCAGCCCTGCTGCTGGTGCTGTGTCCACTTGCGTTGGCCGGGGTGGGGTCGTGGTTTGTCCTTGCCGGACGGGTTTTGCCTCCGGCGGCTCCTCGCCGGAGGGGCAGGTCTCTGGGATGGCCGTGCGGTTTGGCATCTTCGGTGGCTTGGCGAGGGTCGGTCTGCCTGGGGTGTGGTGTGGGCTTGCGCCCCCGGCGCCTGCGCACACTGACGACGTCCCGTTGTGCTGTGAAAGGCGCTTTCGCGGCACACCAGCCCACCCGGCACGGCGATCACCGTCGGCTTGGTCGGACCCACCGGAGGACCCGGCAGACGTCGGTTGACACAGCGCTAGCATGAAACTAGAACCTGTTCCAGCTCCTTGGGGGCGTGTGCGTCGTGGCAGAACCGACCCATCAGGACACCTTGCGCGAACTGCGCACCGACAGTGGCGTCCTGCGCTATCACGAAGCAGGTGACGGACCACCGCTCCTGCTGCTGCACGGCTCAGGGCCGGGCGTCACCGGCTGGCGCAACTACCACGGCAACCTCGCGGCGTTCGCGCGGCGGTTTCGGTGTCTCGTACTCGAACTGCCCGGGTTCGGCGTCAGCGACCCGACCGACGACCACCCGCTGGTCGCCGCGCCGAAGGCGGTTCGCCGGTTCCTGGACGGGCTCGGGCTCGACGGGGTGGACGTCATCGGGAACTCGATGGGCGGGATCGTCGCGGCGAACCTCGCGATCCGGGACTCCGGGATGTTCCGCCGCATCGTCACCATCGGCGGGCTGGGGACCAACATCGTCAGCCCGGCACCCGGCGAGGGCGTCAACCTGCTGGCGGAGTTCGCCGACGAGCCGACCCGCGAGCGCCTGGTCCGCTGGCTGCACTCGATGGTGTACGACCGTGCCCTGGTCACCGAGGAGATGATCGAGGAGCGGTGGTCGCACGCCACGGAACCCAGGACGCTGGAGACCACCCGCCGGATGTACGGCCGGGCGGCGATGACCGCCGCCACGGCCGCGGCGGCCGCGTCCGACCGCCCTCCGTACTGGGCTCTGCTGCACAAGATCACGGCACCCACGCTCGTCACCTGGGGCCGTGACGACCGCGTGAGTCCCGTGGACATGGCCCTGCTGCCCATGCGGACCATCCCCAACGCCGAGGTGCACATCTTCCCCAAGTGCGGGCACTGGGTCATGGTCGAGCAGAAGGCGGCGTGGGAGAGCGCCGTGCTCACGTTCCTCACGCGGCCGGACTGAGCGCCGGGCCCGTCACGTCTCGAGCTGGTGTCTCGCCTGTGCGTCGGAGAGCGTGCGGAAGCCGCCGTCGTAGGTGCGGAGGATGGCCGCACGCGTCAGTTCCGCCTTGTTCCCCACCCCGAGCTTCGCCCGGATGCGCCTGATGTAGGTGTCCACCGTGTACCGGCTGATGCCGAGGCGCATGGCGATCTGGCCGTGGGTGAGACCGCTGGCGATCTGCTGCAGCACCTGTTCCTCCCGACTGGACAGCAGGCCCGGCTCGTCCTGTTGTGGTCTCGCCTCACCGGCTTCACCACGCCGTACGCCGACGAGGCGGCCCGCCGCGACCTCCCGGACGGCGGTCACGAGTGCGTCGGCCGGGTCCTGCTTGCTGACCACACCTCCGGCACCGGCCCGCAGGTAGGTGGCGGCCACGTCGTCGCTGGGCGGGACACCGACGACGACCAGGGTCGCGCCGGGCAGTCCACTGAGGTGGGCGGCCAGCCCCACCGGCACGGACATCGTGTCCACCATGTACACGTCCACCTGTCCGGCCCACGCGCCGTGCCCGGCAGGCGACGTGCGCGCACCGACGACCCTGATACCCCCATCGGACAACGTCTGTGTCAGCCCCCTCAAAAACACCGGACTGCTGTCGAGAATGTCAACACTGATCACGTCACTCCTCGCTCTGAACCGCCCTCGAGCTCACCAGTCACCGATTCGATCCCCGGCACTGGGTTCCAGTTCCCCATTACATCCGTTCTCGACCCAGCAGTACGCCGGGGAGCGCACATCCTGTGCACTCCCCTGAGCCCGCTCGTGATCCGGATGCGCATCTGACGACCGTAAGCGGCGGCACTTACATTCTGCTTTCGTTCTCGGCCCGTAGAAGACGGTCGAAAATGGACTCATCGGTATGAAAGGGACATCGCGGTCCACCTGTCAGGCCGCCGCCTCGTCCCCGCCCATCGAGCGGGCGTACTCGCGCAGAAGGGGGTGCAGGCGGTAGCGACCGACCTTGTCCTGGATCAGCAGGTGCACGTCGAGCAGCTCTTCCAGCACTCGCTCCGCGCTCTCGGGGTTCATGCCGAGCAAGGTGGCCGCCCTGGTGACGTTGTACTCGGGGTCCGGGTGGGTGCCCAGCAGCCGGAACGAACGCTGCTGTTCGACGGTGAGCCGGTCGTAGGAGGCCGCGAACACGTTCGCCACGCTGAGATCACCGAGGGACAGCTCGGCGAGCTGCCTGCCCGCGCCGCCCAGCCGGTCCACCAGGTGCCGCACGGTCCACGCGGGCCGGTTGCGGAAGCGGGACGCGGCGATCCGGACGGCCAGTGGCAGGTGCCCGCACAGCTCGGCCACGTCCACCACCCCGCGCGGCTCCGGCGCGGTCCGCTCCCAGCCCGCCACCCGGCGGAACAACGCGGTGGCGTCGCCGGGCGACATCGGCTGGAGCGAATGCGACGACACGCCCTCCAGCGCGCACAGCCTGCGTCTGCCGGTGACGAGGACGCCGATGTCCGGTCCGGTCGGCATGAGGGCCCTGACCTGCGCGGTGTCCTCCGCGTTGTCGAGCACCAGCAGCAACCGCCTGCCCGCCACCTGCGACCGCCACCTGGCGATGCGATCGGGCAGGGTGGCGGGTACCTGGTCGGCAGGCACGCCGAGGCTGCGCAGCAGGAAGTCGAGCGCGGCGGCCGGATCCAGCGGGCGCCTGCCGAGCGTGTGCCCCTGGAGGTCGATGAACAGCTGGCCGTCGGGGTACCTGTCCGCCAGCAGGTAGGCGACCCGTACCGCGAGCGCCGTCTTCCCGACCCCGGCCATCCCGTCGATGGCGGTGACCACGGTCGCGGACTCGGTCGGCGCGCCGGCGGCGGCCAGGAGCCGGGCGATGTCCTCGTCCCGGCCGGTGAAGTCGGCGATGTCGTAGGGCAGCAGGCACGGCCGTGGTGGCGTGGCCACCGAGACGGTGCCGGCGGGGACGTCCTCGGTGGCGGTGTCCTTCTCGACGGGCGCCGGCACCTCGAACAGCACCCGAGCGGGCGGCACGGCCGGGCCGTCCCCCCGCAGCGAAGCATCACCACGCAGGATGCGCTGCTGCAGCTCGCGCATGCCCGGCCCCGGTTCGAGCCCGAGCTCCTCCGCCAGCAACAGGCGGGTCCGCTCGTACACCTCCAGTGCCTCGGACTGCCTGCCCGACCTGGCCAGGGCGAGTATCAGCTGGGCGCGGAGCCCCTCCCGCAACGGGTGCTCGGCGATCAGCTCGGTGAGCTCCGGGATCAGGCTGGCCGCCTCGCCCTCCTCGAGCCTGGACTCCACCGCCAGCTCCTGCGCGGCGAGGCGCTGCTCGTCGAGGCGGTGCGCCGCCGCCTCCAGCAGCCTGCCGGACAGTCCCGCCAGGGCAGGACCACGCCACAGGCGCAGCGCGTCGGGCACCGTGCGGCTGACCGAACCCCAGTCACCGTTGGCGGCGGCCCTGCGGGCGGCCGTGAGCGCGCGGGTGAAGCGGTGGACGTCCACCTGCTCCGGCGCCACCTGCACCCGGTAGCCCGGTCCATCGGAGACCACGAGCGCCCTGGCGCTGCCGAGCGACACCCGCAAGCGCGCGATCGCGTTGTGGACCTGCCTGCGGGCGGTCCCCGGCGGGTCCTCCCACAGCAGGTCCACGAGCCGTTCGGTGGTGACCACGGCGTTGACGTTGAGCAACAGCGTGGCCAGCACCTTCTTCTGCCTGCAGCCGCCGAGCTGCAGCCGATGACCGCCTACCCACACCTCGAACGCACCGAGAAGCCGGAACTCCGCTAACGCAGGCACCTCGGTCAACGGCGTCCCCCTACCGCCGCAGCGGTGGAATCCTGCTCTCGACCCGCCATCGCCACGTACATGACCACCCCCGTCGATCCCTGTACACCCATCATCTGGAGCGGGGATGGACCGCGCATGTCGCCAATACTCGCGACACGGCAACCCTTGCGGTTTACGACATTCGGGGGATCGCCTGCTACGGGGTTCGCGCGCCCTGCGGACGGAGGCCGGTCCAGTTCCTCTCGACGTAGGCGAGGCAGCCGTCGCGGGTGTCGGTGCCGTGCACGACCTCCCAGCCGGAGGGGACCGGGAGGTCGCCGGGCCACAGCGAGTGCCGTGCCTCGTCGTTGCGCACCACGAGGAACACGCCGTCGGGATCGTCGAACGGGTTCGCGTGGTCCGGGGCACTCATGAGCCGAGCCGCCGCACGACCCGGCCCCGCGCACCGCGTTCCGGCACCTGGACCACGTGGCGCATCACCGGCTTCTCGTCCTGCATCCGGTCCGGTCGAAGGTCGACGTTCCTGAGCACCGTGCGCAGGATGACGTCCATCTCCGTCTCCGCGAACAGGGCGCCGAGGCAGCGGTGCGCGCCACCGCCGAACGGGAGGAACGCGCGTGAGGGTGGGTCGGGCTCCAGCCAGCGCTCCGGCCGGAACGCGGCGGCGTCCGCACCCCAGGTCGCCCGATCGGTGTGGGCCGCCGCTATCGATGGCCACACGAACGTGCCTGCAGGGAGGGTGTACCCGCCCAGCTCGGTCGGTGCGGACAGGCGGCGCCCGAGGTTGTAGCTGAGCTGCCGCAGGCGCAGGGTCTCCTTGATCACCGCCGTCCGGTACTCGTCCCGGGGGTCGTCGAGGCCTTCCCTCGTCCTGGCGAGCGCCGCCGGGTGCCTGAGCAGGCGCTCGAACATCCACGACGCCGCCACCGCGGTCGTCTCGTGGCCGCCGAGGAGCAGCGTGAGCAGCTCGACCCGGACGAGCTCGTCGTCGGGGCTGCCGTCGAGGAGCATCGCCAGCACGTCGGGGCGCTCGGCCCGGCCCGGGTCTCGACGAGCCCTGGCGATCTCCTCGAACAGCAGGTCGTCGGCGAGCTGCATGCCCGCGATCGCCTTGCGCCACGGCCCGAACCCGGTCAGCCGCGGCCAGATCCACATCAGCAGGTCGAGCGTCCGGACGTCGAGGACCCGGCCGAGAGCCGCGGAGAGGTCGGCCACCCGGCCAGGCTCCTCGACGCCCATGACCACCCGGATGATCACCTTGAGGGTGAGCCGGCGCATGCACTCCACGAGCGTGAACGTGCTGCCCACCGGCCAGCTCGCCACCTCGTCCTCGGCCAGCCGCTCCATGGTCGACACGACGGCCGCGATGCGCTTGCCGTGGAAGGGCGGCACCATCCGCTTGCGCTCGACCCGGTGCGCCGCGCCGTCGAGCGCGAGCACGGACCCACGGCCGACGAGTGGCTCGAACAGCAGGTTGTTCTCGCCGATCGGGAACATCTCCGGCGAGCCGAGTGCCGCCGTTCGCACGTCCTCCGGCCTGCACACGATCACGATCCGGCCGATGGGCGCGACCCGCAGCGTGAACGTGTCGCCGTACTGCTGCTGCATCTTGGGCCAGTAGGTGTTCCTGGCCGCCCACGTGCGCAGGGACTGGACCGCGATCGGTGCGCGAGGACCCGGCGGGAACTGTTCACCTGGCCCCGGCTCGGGATGGTTGATCTCCGGGCGCCAGCCGTAGAACCGGTCGCGGGCGGGCCTGCGCCGGTACGTCGGCAGTTGGTCGGTCATCGCTGTCCCTCCGTCGTGGAGCCGGTCACTTCCAGCCCGGGAAGTACGGGTCGACGCGGAAACTGGGCACGGGCTCGGCGTGCTCCGGGTCGAGGGCGTTGAGGACGTGCAGCCACGCGCGCTCGTTGTAGATGATGCTGGCGTGCTCGGAGAGGTCCTCCGGGCAGCCGTCCTGCAGGAGGATGTTCGTCACGTTGGGACCGTCGAGGAACGCCTTCTTGAACGGCGTCACGATCTGGTCGTGCTCGGTCATGATCACGGTGTAGGTCGGGCCGGGGCGGGTGTCGCCCTTGCCGTAGATCAGGTCGATCGTCGCGGAGTCCGCTGCGCCCTGGTCGCAGAGCGGGAAGAGCTTGCGGGCCATCAGGTGGTACATGCGCGGGGCGACGTTGCGGTACACGTAGGTGAGGGTGCTGAACGAGACGCCGTGGTTGGACGGCGCGATGGAGATCGCCTTGTCGATGTTCGGATATCCCTCGAGGACGTTCAGGTAGTACTGCATGAGCAGTCCCCCGCCGCCGGAGTGCCCGACGAGGTCGATCTTGTCGACGCCGAACCGCCGCTTGAGCCGCTCGACCTCCGCCGCGAGCTGCTCGGCGCTGTGGCGCAGGTCGGCGCTGCCGTGGAACGGGACGTTGAACCGGCCTGCCCACTTCGGCTTGCCCCAGTTCATGGTGAACACGCAGTACCCGTGGTTGCGCAGGAACGGTGCGCCGGCCTGGAAGTTGAACGACTGGTTGGACATGAAGGCGTGCAGCAGCAGCACCGGCCGGGGGTGTTCCTCGGTCGGCGTGACCGTCGGGTCGTTGGCGCCGGGCGGCGGCTTGCCAGGGGTCAGGTACCGCTTCACGCCCGCGCGCATGTCCCACGGCACCGGCAGCTTGCCCGGTCCAGTGGCCCGGCTCGAACGCCGCACCTGTCCGGTCGTGGTACTGGTCGCGCTGGTGGTCATCGCGTGATCTCCTTGTCGGCACTGGGATATCTCGTCGGCGGCTCCGGCTCGGCCGGAAGTTCCGCTCTCATCGGGGCGAGGTTCTGCTTGCGCACGGCGGACGCCGGGGCGTACCTGATGACGAGGTCGCGCAGGCCCACCGCGACCGGGTGCGCGAGCTGTTCGGTCCGGCTCAGGCGCCGGGAGGCCGACACCAGCCACCGGGTGCGTTCGCGGCGCGCGTGCTCGTAGCGGCGCAGACCCGCGACGACCCCGTCCGGGTGGCCGTTCGCGTGCGCGAGGTGGTGCGCGAGCGCGTACCCGTCCTCGATCGCGGACCCGGCGCCCTGGCTCAGGCTCGTGAGCATCGGGTGGGCCGCGTCGCCGACCAGCGTCACCGGTCCGTCGCCCCAGCGGTCGGTGAAGTCCCGGTCCTGGGCCGGCACACTCACGATGCCGGTCTCTGGCGTCCTGGCGATCACCTCGCCGACCTCGCTCGCCCAGCCCGCGTAGTACCGGCGTACGTCGTCCTTGGTGCCCGCCCACCGGCGTGCTTGCCCGACGGGGAAGTTCTTCGTTCCCCACCAGTAGACGTCCCCGCCGCCGATGTCGATCAGGCCGAACCGTTGTCCCCGGCCCCAGTAGTGGGCGGCGCCGCCGGGCGGCAGCGCGGGGTGTTCGAACGCGGTGGTCGCGATCCAGCAGACGTAGCCGTACTCGTTGACGGGCTCCGGACCGACCACCCGTGCCCGGACCGCGGACCGGATGCCGTCGGCGCCGACCAGCAGGTCCCCGGTCGCCGTCCGGCCGTCCGCGCAGACGACCGACACGCCACCGCCGGCCCGCTCGTACCCGACGACCTCCGCGCCGTGGTGGATCGGCGTGTCCCCCGCCTCGTCCCGCAACAGGGTGACCAGGTCGGCACGGCGCACGTTGACGACCGGCGACCCGAGTTCGGCGGCGATCGAGGAGATCGGCAGCTCCCGCATCAGCCTGCCGCGCGCGGTGTGGAGGGTGAACCGTTCGCAGACGCGTCCCACCCCCGCCGAAGGGAGGTCGATGCCCAGCGCGGCAAGCACCTTCGTCGCGTTGCACGCGATCCCCAGCCCGCCACCCGAGGTCCGCGCCTCCGGCGCCGCCTCGAACACCTCGACGTCGATGCCCCGTGCCCGCAACGCGATCGCGGTGGTGAGGCCGCCCACCCCGGCACCGGCGACCAGCGCCTTCACGGCGTCTGCTCCGCACGGCCGGCCGCGGGGGCCACGGCCGCGAACTGCCTGCGCACCACTGCGTCCAGCACCCGGTCCGGCAGCAGGCGCGACGCGATGGCGGCGGCCCACGCGTCCGGTCCGACGTGGTAACGGGTCCTGGGGCGGCGGGCGGTCATGGCGTGGATGACCGCGGCCGCCACGTTCTCCGGCCGCGTCCTGCTCGTCCGCGCGCGGTCCTCGTTCATCGCCACGAACGCCTCGAAGCGGTCCCGGTAGGATTCGGCCACGTCGTCGGGCGCGGCGTTCAGCACCCGGCGGGCGCCCGTCGCGACCTTGGCCCAGATCGGGGTCATGATGGCGCCGGGTTCGATGACCGAGACGCTCACCGCGAGCGGCGCGAGCTCCCTGCGCAGTGCGTCCGACACGCCCTCCTTGGCGAACTGCGACGCGGCGTAGGCGCCGAGGAACGGCGCGGCGACCCGGCCGATACCGGAACTGATGTTGACGATCCGTCCCGCGGGGATCGCCGGGGGCACCACGGCCGTCCGCATCCGCAGCAGCGGGAGCAGCTCCTGGGTCAGCGCGACCGTCCCGATGAGGTTCACCTCGAGCTCGGCCCGCAGGTCCTCGACCGGGAGGCACTCCAGCGGCGCCGACACGCAGACGCCTGCGTTGTTCACCAGGCCGTGCAGGCCTGCCCCGTCCGTCTGCTCGCGCAGCAGCTTGCCGGCCGCCGCGATCGAGCCGCTGTCCGTGACGTCGAGGATGACGGGGCGGATCAGCGGGTTCGTCCCCGCGAGCCGCTCCGCGTTCTCCTCCGAGCGGACTCCGGTGTAGACGGTGTACCCGGCGTTGGCGAGCCCGATCGCCGTCGCCTCCCCCAGCCCCGACGACGCGCCGGTGACGAGGACCGCGTGCCGATTGTTCTCCATGATCAACCTCTCGTTCCTGTGCCGACCGCGGTACCGGTGGGCGCCAGCCCGGACAGCAGGGCCCGCACCGCACCGTCCGCGAGCCGCTCGGCTCGCTCGCCGGGGATCGCACCGTCGATGTAGGTGAAGTTCCAGTGCAGTGCGGCGTGGCTGGTGTTCACCGTCGCCACCAGGCAGCCGCTGACCGAGACGTCCGCGATGAACTGGGCCCCGGACAGCGCCCACTCCCCGATCCGGTCGGGGAAGTCGTAGCGCCCGATGTTCGACAGGCAGACGTTCCCCGGTCCCATCCGGTCGACCATCGCGACGGCCCGCGCGCTCGTGGCGACCGACCGCGGCGACATGAACCGCAGCAGGGAGACCAGCGCGAGGTGCTGGTGGAACCGCGTGCGGCGGCCCAGGTCCCGGGACGCGCCGCGCGCCACCTCCCACAGGCGCCCCGTGTCCCGCACCTCGACGTGGGACGGGACGGTGGCGACGTAGGCGCCCATGTCGGCGGGGCCGACGGGAGATGCCAGTTCCGCGCGGAAGTCCACCGGAGACCCGATGGTGACCCGGCCGGGTGCCGATCCAGCCACCGCGATCGCCATCGCCGCGGTGAGTGCACTGTGGACGGTCACGCCCTCGCGCCTGCACCGCGCGGTCAGCTCGGCCAGCCGCGCGGCGGTGAGCTCGTGGTGGATGAACCTGGTCCGCCGGTGGCGGGGTTCGACCGGCGTCGACGGCGTGAGCCGCCGCGGCCGGGCGACCGCCGCGGCGATGCCGTCGGCGAGCGTCGTCACCACGAAGTGCACCGCCCTCGGGAGGCGGTTGACCCACCTCGGCAGCAGCTCCTCGGGTGGCGGCAGCGCGGGCCGCGACGGCCGGGGCGGCGCCCCGGCGGCCAGTTCCACCAGCCTGCGCAGGAGTTCCATGGCGGTGGTGCCGTCGGCGACGACGTGGGACACGGTGAGGATCACGTCGTGGCACTCGTCGGCGGTCCCCCGGTTCCTGGTGACGTCGACCAGCCGCGCGGGCGGTCCGGTGCGCAGGTCGAGCGACGTCGTCAGCTCGACGTCGCCGACCTCCCGCACCCAGCGGTCCACCTCGGACGCCTCGGCGTCGACGGCACGGACCGGGATCCGCGGGGTCGCCGCGCCGGTGAACCGCGGCAGGCCGCCGACAGGCCCGGCGTCGACCGCCACCCGCAACAGCGGGTGCTCCGCCACGAGCAGCGCCGCCGCCCGCTCGAGGTCCTCCGGTGTGCACGCACCACGCACGTGCACCCTGGCGACGACGTTGAGCGGCGAGAGCTGGTCGCAGACCCAGTACCAGCGCTCCATCGGGCTCATCGCCCGCCGCACCTCATCCGCGTGCATCAGTCCACCTCCGGCCGGTTGCCGGTATCGGCGTGGCGCATGGCGTCGCCGAGCCTCGCCGCGACCACACCCACCTGCGGGGTGTCCAACATGGACAGGTGGTTGCCCGGCACGGTCACCGTCTCGGCGAGCGACCCGGCCCAGTGCCGCCAGCCGTTGTCCGGGCTCGCGAACATGCTGCGGAGCGCGCGGTGCGCACCGGCGAAGGCGGACGGCAGCTCCTCGGTCGCCCGCAGTACCAGCAACCGCCGGTCCAGCTTCTCGAAGCGGTACGCGATCGTGGCCTGGTAGTTGGCCCGGAAGACCCCGTACAGCCTGCGGAGCAGCTGCGGCGACCCGTCGGCGGGCAGGATGCCGAGCTCGATCGTCGTGCGGAGGACCGCGTCGAACAGGTCGCCCGCGTTCTCGCCGACCGGGTCGGGTTCGGCGGCCAGCCGCTCCTCGCCACCCGAATACCAGAGCAGTTCGCGGAAGAACAGGAGGATCAGCTGCTTCTCGTCGAGCGGGGTCCTCGGCCCGTCCCCGATCGCCATGGTGTCGAGCAGCGTCACCGTGGACAGCTCCGCCTCGTCGAGCCTGCCTGCGATCTCGTACGCGACGTAACCGCCGAACGACCAGCCGGCGAGGTGGAAGGCGCCCGCCGGGTGCACCCGGCGGATCGCCGCGAGGTACGAGTCCGCGATGGCCTCCATCGACGCCATCGGCACGGTGCCCGGTTCGGCGCCCGCCGCCTGCAGGCCGTACACCGCGCGTCCGGCGGGGAGGTGCCGGACCAGCTCGCGGTAGCAGAAGACGTTGCCGCCGATGGGGTGGACGAGGAACAGCGGCGGCCCGTCCCCGTGCTCGCGCAGGGGAACGACGGGGTCGAAGGCGCGGTGGTCGTCGCGGGACCGGATGGCGGCGGCGAGCTCCCTGGCGGTCGGGCCCGCGAGGAACGCGTGCAGCGGCAGCTCCACTCCCCACCGCCGCGCGATGGTCATCGCGACCCGGGTGGCGCCGATCGACGTGCCCCCGGCGTCGAAGAAACTCGTGTCCACCGCGAGCTCGTCGAGCCCGGCGAACTCCGCCAGCACACCGGCGACCGTCACCTCGAGGTCGTCGCCCGGCGGGCTCTGGTCGCCGACGGCCGGTGACCTGCGCGCGCCGAGCGCACGCAGTGCCGCGTCGTCGCGCTTTCCGCTCGGGGTCAGCGGAATCGCGTCGACCCACTGGAACGTCGACGGCACCATGTGCGGTGGCAGGACCTGGCGCAGCTCGGCGCGCAGCGTGTCGGTCCCGGCCCGGTGCGGGCCGCCGACCAGGAAGGCCCGCAGCACCGCGTCCGCGCCGCCGAGCCTGCTCGGCACGACCGCCACCTGCTCGATGCCGTGGTGCTTCCCGCCCACCGCGAGCAGCGCGAGCTCGACCTCGGCGCTCTCGACCCGGTAGCCCCGGACCTTGACCTGGCCGTCGGCACGGCCGAGGCACACGATGTCACCGTTCGCCAGGCTGATGCCGATGTCACCGGTGCGGTAGCGGACCGAGCCCCGGGGCCCGGCGACGAACCGCTGAGCGGTGAGGGCCGGCCGGTTCTCGTACCCCAGCGCGACGGCGGGACCCTCGACGTAGATCTCGCCCTTCACCCCGGGCGGCACCGGCCGCAGCCGTTCGTCGAGCAGCGAGACGCCCGTGTGCGCCACCGCCGTGCCCACCGGCGGCAGTGCCGGGTGGTCGGCCACCGCGGCGGGCAGCTCGTGCGCGAGCACGACGTGGGTCTCGGTGGGACCGTACTGGTTCTCGAGGGCCGTGGCCGGGTTCGCACCGCACAGCGCCCGGATCTCGGGAGTGATCCGCAGCTGCTCGCCGGAGGACACGATCCACCGCAGGGACGCCGGGTACTCGCCGGTCGCGGCGGCGACCTCCGCGAGTGCCTGCAACGCCACGTAGGGCAGGAACACCCGCCGCACCCCGGCCCGGTTGATGACGCCCAGCACCGCACCCATGTCCTGCCGGACCTCGTCGGCGATCATGCGGAGCGTGCCCCCGCCCGCGAGCGTCGAGAAGATCTCCTGGAAGGAGACGTCGAAGCTCAGCGGCGCGAACTGCAGCGTGGTCGCGCCCACCGCCCCGCTGGCGCGGCGGTTCTGCCACTCGATGAGGTTGGCGAGCGCGCGGTGCGGCAGCGCGACGCCCTTCGGCTCACCGGTCGAGCCGGACGTGAACAACACGTAGGCGACGTCCTCGAGGTCGATCCTGGGCAGTGCCGGTGCGTCCGCGCCGGGGCCGCCGAGGAGGGCCGCTGGTTCGACGACCGTGGTCACCTCGGCGAGCACGGCCGCCCCGTCCTGGTCGGCCACCGTGAGGTACGGGCAGGCGATCGCCGCCATCTCACGGAGGCGGGCCGCCGGGTAGGCCGGGTCGAGCGGGACGACGGCGGCGCCGGCGCGCATCACGCCGAGCACCACCGCGATGAGGTCCACCGACCGTCGCATGTGGACGGCCACGCGCGCCCCGGGCGGCATGCCCCTCGCGAGGAGCTCCTGCGCGACCGTGTCCGCGGCGTCCGACAGCCCTCGGTAGTCCTGCTCCTCCGCGTCGTCCGCGACCGCGGTGGCCGCCGGGCGCAGCGCCGCGACCCTGGCCACCATCTCGGTGACGTCGTGCCGTCGTGCCCGCGCGAGGTCGACCGGGCTGTCGAGCTCCCGCACCATCTCACCGAGCAGCTCGACGAAGGCCCGCCCGAACTCCGCGCACTGCGCGCCGGTCAGCGTGTCCCCGCCCGTGCTGATCCGCAGCGAGATCCGGCTGTCGCGCGGGTCGACCAGCACGGTGTTCAGCAGTGCGAAGTTGGTTTCCTCCCGCACGGTCACGTCCGTGAGCTCGATGTCGCCGGGAACGTCACCGAGGACGTCACCGAGGTTGTGGTAGCTCACGAAGTTGAACGCGGTGCCGAAGACCGGCAGGTCGCGGCCGGAGTCGAGCGCGGCGACCGGCAGCCGCCGGTGGCGGAACGCGTCCCGTTCCCACCGGACGATCCGCGCCACGGCCTCACGCCAGGTCTGCCGCCGGACGTCGAGGCGCACCGGAACGGTGTTGATGAACAGCCCGGCGCACAGGTCGGCGCCGTCGCGTTCCGGCCGGGCGTGGGTCACGGCCCCGGTCACGACGTCGTCCGACCCGGACATCATGCCCAGCGCGAGGCAGTGCGCGGTCAGCAGGACCGACTTCAGCGGCAGGCGGTGCCGAAGGGCGAACTCCTTGACCGACCGGTCCAGCCACCGAGGCAGGCTCATCGTCCTGACGTCGTCGTCCCCGGGAGCGACGTGCCTGCGGGCGGGTTCGATAGTCGTCGTCCGGGCCCCGGCCAGCGCCTGGTCCCAGAACCGCCGCGTGGCGGCGTCGTCGAGCGACTCGCGCTCGGCGCGGGCGTGCTCGGCGAGCAGCAGCGTCGAACACGGCAGGCCGCTCGCGGGCAGGTCGCCGTGCGAAAGGTAGTCCCGCAGCAGCTCGCTCACCAGGTTGGCGACGCTCCACCCGTCGAGGATCGCGTGGTGGAAGTTGACCACCAGGTCGACGTGGCCGGGCCGGACGAACACCCGCATGCCGTGCAGCGCCGACGGGGCCCCGGACCGGTCCGAGACCAGCGGGTACGGCGCGTGGGCCGCGTCCGCCAGGTACTCGTCGAGGTCGCCGTCCCCGACGATCACCAGCGGGGCCTCGACCTCGCGGTAGACGAGCTGCAGCGGGGTCGAGCGGCCGGTGAGGTCGAAGTTGGACCGGAGCGCGGGCTGCCTGCGCACCAGCCGGTCATACGCGCGGCGGAACTCGTCCTCGCGCCACGGCATGCGCAGCCGGTAGGCGAACACGTCCTTGTACAGCGCGGAGTCCGCGCTCTGCATGCTGTGGTAGAGCATGCCGAGCTGCAGCCGCGTCGCCGGGAACGCGTCCTCGACCTCCTCGCCGATACCGGCCCGGTCGATCAGCGGCACGAGTTCGAACGGGGCGGGCACGCCGGTGTCCCCGGCCGGTCGCGCGCCGGGATCGGCGACCTGCGCGGCGAGGCCGGCGATGGTGGGCCTGGTGTAGAACCGTTCGACGTCGAAACCGAGCCCGCGCTTCTCGGCCTCGGTCCGCATGCGCAGCACCAGGATCGAGTCGCCGCCCACGGTGAAGAAGTCGTCCCGCACACCGAAGGCGCTCGAACCGAGGAGATCGGTCCAGATCTCGGCCAGTTCCTTCTCGACCGGGTTGCTCGGCTCGTCCGTGCCGTGCTCGTGGCGGCCGAGCGCGGCCAGCGCCTGCCGGTCGGCCTTCCCGCTCGGGGTCAGCGGGAGCTCGTCGACCTGCACGAACTCCGCGGGGATCATGTACGCGGGCAGGCGCTGCGCGAGGAAGTCGACGACGGACGCGGTCAGCGCCGACCGGTCCGCCGAGGCGGGCACGAGGTAGGCGACCAGCCGGGTCCCGGAGTCGGTGTGCTCGTCGAGCACCACCGCGGCCGCGACGTGCGGGCACCGTGCCAGCACGCTCTCGATCTCCCCGAGCGTGACCCGGTTGCCGCGGACCTTCACCTGGTCGTCGAGCCTGCCGAGGAACTCGACGGTCCCGTCGGCGAGCCACCGCACGAGATCACCGGTGCGGTAGCGCCGCCGCCGCGGTACCGACTCGTCGACGACGAACGCCGCACCGGTGAGGGCGGGCTGCCCGAGGTAGCCGCGGCCGACGCCGGTACCGGCGATGTTGAGCTCGCCGGGTACGCCGACCGGGCACCGCCTGCCCGCCGCGTCCAGCACCATCAGCGCGGTGTTGTCGATCGGCCTGCCGATGGGCACCCGCTCGACCGGACCCGACGGCGGGATGTCGAAGTAGGACACGTCGACCGTCGTCTCGGTCGGTCCGTACAGGTTGACCAGCCGCACCTCGGGGAGGCCTGCCGCGGCGAACACCGAGCGGAAACGGTCCGCCAGTGCGGGCACCAGCGCCTCGCCGCTGCAGAAGACCCGCCGCAGCGTGCGCACCTGGTCGCCCGCCCCCGGGTTCTCCTCCACGTGGTCGAGGAACGGACCGAGCATCGCGGGTACGAAGTGGACGACGGTCACCCCGTGCCGTTCGATCGCGGCGGCCAGCTCGCGCGGGTCGCGTTCGGCCCCGGCCGGTGCCACCGCGACGCGGGCGCCGACGTGCGCCCACCACATCAGTTCCCACACCGACACGTCGAACGTGGCCGGTGTCTTGTGCAGGACGACGTCGTCGGCGCCCAGCGGGTACCTGCGCTGCATCCAGGCGAGGCGGTTGACCACCGAACGGTGCTCGATCATCACGCCCTTCGGGATGCCGGTCGAGCCCGACGTGTAGATGACGTAGGCCAGGTCGGTGGGCCGGACAGCGGCCGCGACCGGCGCTGCCCCACTGTCCTCACCGGACGGTGTGACCGACCGGATGCCGAGGTCTGCCAACAGGTTCGCCGACCGGGTGTCCGCGACGGCGACCCGCGCACCGCAGTCGGTCAGCACGGTTCGCACGCGCTCCTCGGGATGGTCGGGATCGACCGGCACGTACGCGCCGCCCGCCGCGTGCACCGCGTGCACCGCGACCAGGAACTCCACCGAGCGCGGCAGGAGCACCGGCACGCACTCCTCGGGGCGGATGCCGCCGGCGCGCAACCGTGCGGCGAGCCGGGCGACCGCCTGGCCGAACGCCGCGTACGACAGCGTGACCGCGTTCCCGTCCGCGTCGGTCCCGACGACCGCGGCCCGCTCCGGGCTCCTGGCGACCTGGGCCGCCACCAGCACGTCGAGCGTCGCCGCCTCGTCGAACCCGACCTCGGGTCCGCGCTCGAACCCGGCGATGGCCGCCACCTCGTCGGGACCGAGCACCGCCAGTTCACCCACCGGTGTCTCCGGTGCCCGGAGCGCGTTGTCGAGCAACCGGGTCACGTGCCCGGTCACCGACTCGAAGGAGAAGGCGTCGTCGAAGACGTCCTCGGCGTGGAACACGTCGACCGACAGCGATCCGTCGGACTCGTGCTCGCGGACGACGATGTTGACCGCGTCGAGGGAGTACCCGGACGAGAGCACGGTCAGGTCGACGTCCGCGTCGAGCTCTCCCGCGGGCACGGTGATGTAGGAGAACGTGACGTCGAAGAGGTCCCGGTCGCGCACGCCGTGCTCCCGCAGCGCGGCACGCAGGTCGCCCAGCGCGAACCGCTGACGGGCCGAGAGGTCCCACACGTCGGCCCGGATCCGGTCGGCGAGGTCGAGCAGGGTCCGGCTCTCGTCGACGGGCACGTGCAGCGGCAGGGCGTTCGTGACGTGCGACATGGTCGACAGCTCGGTCGGCGTGCGCCGGTTCAGCAGCGGGATGCCGAGGACGATGTCGCCGTCCCGGTGCGTCCGGCGCAGGTAGGTGGCGAGCGCGGCCGCGGTCACGGAGAAGATCGAGCGGCCCGTCGCCCTGATCCGGTCGGCGGTCGCGGCGTCGACGTCGAACGACGTCTGCCTCCTGTGGTGGCCGCGGACGGTCGCGTTGCGCGCGAAGAGCGCGGGGCGGAGCGGGGTCACCGCGGCGACGAGCGCGTCCCGGTCCGCCTGCCAGTCCGGTGAACGCCGGTACTCCTCGTCCGCCCGGACCGCGTCCAGGCAGCTGGGCGCACGGCCGGCGGCGGTGTCGAGGTCGCCGGACCGGTAGGCCTCGCGGATCTCCCGGATCACGATGTTGATGCCCCACGCGTCGGCGGCCGCGTGGTGGAACCGGCAGTACACGACCAGCGAGTCGGTGTCATCGACCAGGACCACCGCCTGCGCCAGGCTGCCGTCCAGGGGGATCACCGTGTCCGTGGTGCCGGCGATCCACCGCAGGCACGCCGCCTTCGGGTCGGGTTCCGCGAGGAACGACACCACCTCGACGTCCGGGTAGCCGGGGCGCACCCGCTGCCGCAGTTCGTCACCGTCCACCTCGAACCGGAGCCGCATCGCGTCGTGCCGGAGCGCGGTGCGCCGGATCGCCCGCCGCATCCGGTCGACGTCGGTCGCGCCACGCAGCCGGAAGTACCCGGTGGGCTGGGACAGCGGCAGGTCCGGGTACGTCAGCGCGACCGCGACGACGTCCCGCTGGTACCGGCTCAGCGGCAGGGCGGGCGTTGTGTCCACAGTGGACTCGACGGTGCCGTCGACGACGGTCGGCGGCGCCTCCGGCACCGGGGACCGCACCGGCTCCGGGGACGCCGGTGCCACGAGCGTGAGAAGGTGTTCGGTGAGCGCGAGCGGGGTCCGGTACTCGAACACCGCGTTGGCGGGGACCGGCAGCCGCGTGGCCTTCCGCAGCCGGTTCCGGAACTCGACGCCGCCCAGCGAGTCGAAGCCCATCTCCTTGAAGCCCATGCCCGGATCGATCGCCTCCGGTGACTCGTGCCTCAGCACGTCGGCGGCGACGCCGCGGACCAGTTCCAGTACCGCCGCCCGCTGCTCGTCCGCCGTCATCCCGCCGAACCCGTCGGCGAAGCGCGGTGTCCGGGTCGCGTCCCGGCCGGTGCTCGCGACCCGCAGGGCGGGCCGGGCGAACCCGCGCAGGACCGGGGGCCACTCCCCCACGTCGGCCGCGGTCGGCAGCTCGAGGTGCGCCGGGACGAGCAGGGGCCTGCCGCTCGCCACCGCGGCGTCGAACAGCGCCAGACCGTCCTCTATGGACATCGCGATGAAGCCGGTGCCCGTGAGGCGCGCACGGTCCCGGTCGTCGAGGTGCCCGGTCATCCCGGAGTCCTGGGCCCACAGCCCCCACGCGAGCGAGGTCGCGGGGAGGCCGCGCTGGCGCCGGTGCTCCGCCAGCGCGTCGAGGAACGTGTTGGACGCGGCGTAGTTCGCCTGGCCTGCGGTGCCCAGGATCCCCGCCGCGGAGGAGAAGAGCACGAACATGGCCAGGTCGAGCCGCTCGGTCGCCCGGTGCAGGTGCCACGCGGCGTCGACCTTCGGCCGCAGCACGCGGTCGAGCCGGTCCGGTGACAGGGCGCCGAACACGGCGTCGTCGAGCACGCCCGCGGCGTGGACGACCGCGGTCAGCGGGTGCCGCGCGGGGACCTGTGCGAGCGCGGCACCGAGCGAGTCCCGGTCGGCGACGTCACAGGCGAGGATCCGGACGTCGGCACCTGCCGATTCGGTGAGGTCGCGTGCGAGCTCCTTCGCCGCGGGGGTGTCCGGTCCACCGCGGCTGAGCAGGAGCAGGTGCCTGACCCCGTACCGGGCCACCAGGTGCCGCGCGAGGGACGCGCCGAGCACACCGGTGCCGCCGGTGATGAGCACCGTCCCATCCGGATCGAGCGTCCTGGGGATGGTGAGCGCGAGTTTGCCGGTGTGGCGGGCCTGGCTGAGGAACGTGAGCGCCTCCGGCATCTGGCGCACGTCGCGCACCGAGACCGGCAGCGGGCGCAGGTCACCTCGGTCGAACATGGCGGCCAGTTCGGCCAGCACGGCCCCGACCTCGGCCGGCCCCACCCTGGTGAGGTCGAAGTGCCGGTAGGACACGCCAGGGTGGTGCTCCGCGACCTCCTCCTCGGCGCGGATGTCGGTCTTGCCCAGCTCGACGAAATGACCGCCACGCGGCAGCAGGTCCAGCGACGCGTCGACGAACTCACCCGCGAGCGAGTCGAGGACGATGTCGACGCCCGCGCCGCCGGTCGCGTCGAGGAACCGCTCGCGGAACTCGAGGGTGCGCGAGTCCGCCACGTGGTCCTCGTCGAAGCCCAGGCGCCACAAGGTGGTCCACTTGGGTGTGCCCGCGGTGGCGAAGACCTCGGCGCCCCAGTGCCTGGCGAGCTGGATCGCCGCCATCCCCACCCCGCCGGTCGCGGCGTGGACGAGAACCCGTTGCCCCGCCGTGATTGCCGCGAGCGTGCGCAGCGAGCAGTAGGCCGTGAGGAACGCGGCCGGGATCGCCGCCGCCTGCTCGAACGACCACGTGGCCGGGAATGTGCTGAAGTACCGGTGGTCGCGGACCGCCTGGGGACCGACGCCGTAGCACATGCCCATCACCCGGTCGCCCGGCTTGAGGGCCTCGACGTCGTCCGCCACCTCGACGACGACACCCGCCACCTCGTTGCCGAGGTCGACCTCCGGGTCGGGGTACAGGCCGTAGCCGATCATCACGTCCCGGAAGTTCAGCCCGACCGCGCGGACCGCGACCCGGACCTGACCGCCCGCCAGCCGCTCCGGCGTGGCGGGCGGACTCGTCAGCGCCATGTTGCCCGCGTCGAGCGTGCCCTCGCCCCGCGTCGTCAGCCGCCAGTCGGGGTCGTTCAGGCGCTCGACGCCCGCGACGGCCGGTGCGGCGCGCACGACGCGGGGCACCCTGGCGACGCCGTGCCGGACCGCCAGCTGCGGTTCGCCACTGGCGAGCGCGGCGGACACCACCTCCCGCCACGCGGACCAGTCGTCGACGTCGGCCAGGACGATCCGGCCGGGGTTCTCGGTCTGCGCGCTGCGCAGCAGCCCCCACACCGGCGCGTGCACCAGGTCCGCGACGTCCTCGCCGGCACCGGTCGAGACGGCACGTCCGGTGAGGACCACCAGCGTGCCGACGTCGAACTCCGGCTCGGTCAGCACGCGCTGGGCCACCTGCAGGACGTCCAGCAGCGCCTGCCGGGTCCGCCTCGGCAGATCCGCCCCGGCGGGCTCGTCCTGCGGCACGCAGCGCAGCACGGTCACGCCGGACGGGGACACCGAGGGCCATTCCGCCCACGACGGCCCGCCGTCCGGACCGGCCTGCTGGGTGACCGGTGTCCACTCGAGACCGAACAGCGAGTCCCCGGTGCGGGTGCCCGCGGCGCGGAGACGGCCGAGGTCGATCGGCCGCAGTGTCAGGGCGTCGACGGTGCAGACGAGCCTGCCGTCCGGGTCCCGCAGCGTCAGCCGGTACACGTCGGGCGCGGTCGCCACGATGCTCACGCGCAGGGCCGAGGCACCGACGGCGTGCAGCCGGACACCCTCCCAGGCGAACGGCAACAGCACCGTGTCCGGTGCCGCCTCCCGGCCCGCGGCCGCGTACTGGAACGCGTGCAGTGCGGCGTCCAGCAGCGCGGGGTGGAGGCAGAAGTGCTCGTCGCCCACCCCGTCCGGCAGCGCGACCTCGGCGTGGACGTCGTCGCCGTGCCGCCACACGGCGCGCAGGCCCCGGAACGCGGGCCCGTACTCGTACCCGCGCCGCGCGAGCCGCTCGTAGCCGTCGGACACGTCGACCGGCTCGGCCCCGGCAGGCGGCCAGACATCCGGTGCCGTGTCCTGGACCGTCTGCTCCGGTGCCAGCACCCCCTCGGCGTGCCTGGTCCACGCGCGCCGGACGTCGAGCCGGTCCGCCGACTCGGTGCGCGAGTAGATCCGCACCGCGCGCCCTTCCGCGGTGTCGCCGGCGGCGGTGTCGGCGACCACGACCCGGACGAGGACCGCGGTCCCCGCCGGGATCACCAGCGGCTCGTGCAGCACGAGCTCCGTGACCGCGGGGCAGCCGGCCTGCTGCCCGGCGAACATGGCGAGCTCGGTGACGGCGGCACCGGGCAGCAGGACGACCCCGTGCACGGCGTGGTCGGCGAGCCAGGGGTGGGTCGCCTGCGACAGGACGCCGGTGAACTGGAGCCCGTCGTTCTCGGGGTGGTCGTGTGCGGCGGCGAGGAACGGGTGCCCGACGCCACCGGGAACGCGCGGGCCGGTCTGTTCGCCGGTGCCGGGCGGCAGCCAGTAGCGCTTGCGCTGGAAGGCGTAGCCGGGCAGGTCGACGTGCCGAGGCTCGTGGTCGCGGAGGTAGCCGACGAGATCGGCGGGCTCGCCCGCGACGTGGACCTCGGCGACCGACGCGAGCAGGCGGCGGAGACCGCCCTCGTCGCGCCGCAGGCTGCCGGTGACCACCGTCGTGCCGTCCTCGGCGACCTCCTGCAGGGTCTCCTCGACCCCGACGGTCAGGACGGGGTGGGGACTGACCTCGACGAAGATCCGGTGGCCCCGGTCGTGCGCCACGCGCACCGCGTGCTCGAAGCCGACCGTCCGGCGCAGGTTGCGGTACCAGTACCCGGCGTCCAGGTCGGGTCCTTCCGCGAGGCCGCCGGTGGTCGTGGAGATGAGGTCGACCCGGCACGGCATGGGCGCGATGCCGTCGAACTCCCGTGCCAGTGTCGCCTCGAGCGCCTCGACGTGGGCGGAGTGCGACGCGTAGTCGACGGGGATCCGGCGGGCCCGGAGATCGTCGGCCGCGCAGTGCGCGAGGAACTCGTCGACGGCCTCCGCGTCGCCGGACACCACGGTCGACCGGGGTCCGTTGACCGCGGCGACACCGAGACGGCCCGCCCACCTCGCGAGCCGGGCTTCGACGTCGGCGGCGCCGAGCGGCACCGAGACCATGCCACCGGTGCCCGCGAGGTCCACGATCGCCTTGCTGCGCAGGGTGACGATCCGCGCCGCGTCCCGCAGCGAGAGCGCGCCCGCGACGTAGGCGGCGGCGATCTCGCCCTGGGAGTGCCCGATCACCGCGGCCGGTTCGACGCCGAAGGACTGCCAGCACCGCGCGAGCGAGACCATGACGGCGAACAACGCGGGCTGCACGACGTCGACGCGGTCCAGCCCCGGCGCCCCCGCCCGGCCGCGCAGCACGTCGAGCAGCGACCAGTCGGTGAACTCGGCGAAGACGCGGTCGCACGCCGCGATCTCGGCCGCGAACACCGGGCTGGCCGCCAGCAGCTCCACCGCCATGCCCGCCCACTGCGAACCCTGCCCCGGGAACACGAACACCACACCCGGTTCCCCCGCGCAGCCGGCGGCGGCGTCCGGCCTGCCGTCGGCCAGTGCCGCGAGCCCGTTCAGCGCCTCCGTGCGCTCGCCGGCCACCAGCACCGCGCGGTGTTCGAACCGCGCCCGGCCCGCCAGCGTGTGCGCGACGTCGGGGAGAGAGAGCTCGGTCCGTTCGGTGAGGTGTGCGTGCAGCCGAGCGGCCTGCTCGCGCAGCGCGGCGTCCGTCTTCGCCGAGAGGACGAGCGGCACGACGACCCCGGGCGCCGCCGTGTTCCTGACCACGGCGGTGGCATCGGGTGCCTGTTCCACGATGACGTGGGCGTTGGTCCCGCTGATCCCGAACGACGAGACCGCCGCCCGCCGCGGTGCACCGGACGACGGCCACCGGGTGGTCTCCCCGACGACCCGGACGGTGCCGGGTGACCAGTCGACGGCGTCGGTGACGCCCGCCAGGTGCAGGGTGCCGGGCACCTCCGCGTGCCGGATGGCCTCGACCGCCTTGATGACACCGGCGACACCGGACGCGGCCTGCGGATGGCCGATGTTGGACTTGACCGAGCCCACCAGCAGCGGGGTCGCGGCCGACCGGGCGGCGCCGTAGGTCGCGAGCAGCGCGCGTGCCTCGATCGGGTCGCCGACCCTGGTCCCCGTGCCGTGGGCCTCGACGACGTCGATGTCGGCGGGCGACAGGCCCGCGTCGGCCAGGGCGTCGAGGATCACCCGGCGCTGACCGGCCTCGTTGGGCACGGACAGGCCGTCGGAGGCGCCGTCCTGGCCGATCGCGGTACCGCGCAGCACCGCCAGCACGTCGTGGCCGTGCCGCAACGCGTCCGACAGCCGTTCCAGGACGAGTACCCCGGCCCCTTCCGAGACGCCGAACCCGTCGGCGGCGGCGGAGAACGGCTTGCTGAGACCGTCCGGGGCCAGCGCACCGAGGTGCGCGAACCCGACGAGGATGCTCGGTGCGCAGACCACGTTGGCGCCGCCCGCCAGCGCGAGCGAGCACTCTCCCGCCCGCAGCGCCCGGACCGCGAGGTGGATGGCCACCAGCGACGACGAGCAGGCGGTGTCCACGGTGACCGCGGGCCCCTCGAGGCCGAGCGTGTAGGCGACGCGTCCCGACGCGACGCTCGGCGCCGTTCCCGTGGTGAGGTGACCTGCCTGGTCCGCGTCGCCGAGGTACACCCGGGGGCCGTACTCCTGCGCCACGACACCGAAGTAGACGCCGGCGCGGGTGCCCGCGAGCGCCGTCGGGTCGATCCCGGCCCGCTCGACCGCCTCCCAGGAGACCTCGAGCAGGAGCCGCTGCTGGGGATCCATGGCCAGCGCCTCGCGGGGGCTGATGCCGAACACCGACGGGTCGAAGTCACCGGCGCCGTCGACGAACGACGCGCCGCGCACGTAGGTCGCGCCGGGCGCACCGGGCTCGGTGGCGGTCAGCGCGGCCAGGTCCCAGCCGCGGTCGGCGGGGAAACCCGGCGTCGCGGCGCTGCCGCCACCCACCACGAAGTCCCACAGCTCGTCCGGCGAGGAGATGGTGCGCGGGTAGCGGCATCCCATGCCGACGATCGCGACCGGCTCCCCGGCAGGCACATCCGGTCTGCCCGCGGCTGGCACACCATTGGACTCGACTGGCACCTCACGGCCCCCCAAGGATCTCGTCTGATCTCGTCGCCGTTTGCCTCGACGCGCCGACTGCCGCGGGAGACGAGGACGTAATCTCGCAGCCGGTCCTCTCCGCCCGGCATCCGTCGCGCCGCCGCGCCGATGCCCGGCAGGTGCGCCGGGGATGTACGGGCGATGCATTTCGGATGGCAGGCAGGTGTCGACTCCCCAGGACGAGCTCCGACGAGCTCCGGGAGGGCCTGCTCACATGGACACACGACGGCGGAACGTCGCCACGGAGAACGCCCGCCTCGTCGAGGTGGACACGTCGCACTGGTTCGACGCGCTGCTCGAACGCGCGCCGCTGCGCGCGGACGTGCTGGCGGAGCCGCCATCGGGCAGCGGGCTGAAGCCGGTGATGGGCGACCGCGGCATCCCGTTCGTCGGTCTGGGCATCAACACCGTGCGCCACGGCCCGGCCTTCCAGATGCAGCTGATGCGCAGGCACGGGCCCGTGGCCTGGTGGCAGGCCTTCGGCCGCAAGGTCGTCGCCGCGTCCGGGCCCGACGCGGTGCACGAGGTCCTCACCAACAAGAACAGGGCGTTCGCGAGCGGGTGGCCCGACATCATCGGGCCCTGGTTCGACGGCGGCCTGCTCGCGATGAACTCGTCCGCGCACCTCACGGACCGCAGGCTGATGCAGGCGGCCTACGGCGAGGACGCGCTGGCGGGCTACCTCCGGCAGATGGCGGCCGACGCCGACGCGTACGTGGCGCGATGGCCGGTGGAGCACCGGTTCCCCGCTGTTCCCGCGCTCCGGACACTGTCCGGGCAGATGACGGCGATGGCGCTGCTCGGCGTGCCGTACGACACCGAGGGCCGGGACATCATGACCGCGGTCGAACAGTGCATCCGCGCGGAGACCGCACTGGTGCGCCTCCGGGTGCCCGGCACCCAGTGGCACCGGGCACACCGCGCGCGGCGCGCGCTCATCGCACACCTCGCCGACGAGGTGCCCGCCGCCCGCTCGCGTGCGGGTGCGGACTTCCTGTCGGTGCTGAGCCGGGTCGGCGGAACAGACGGGTTCACCACCGAGCAGATCGCCCACCACATGCTCTTCACGCTCATCGCGTCCCACGACACCACGACGACCGCCGCCTTCGCCGCGGTCTACTTCCTCGGCAAGCACCCCGAGTGGCAGCGCAGGGCCAGGGCCGAGTCCGTCGCGCGGGCCGGCCTGCCCTACGGCGTGGACCGCCTGCGCGGGCTCGACACGCTCGAACTGGTCGTGAAGGAGAGCATCCGCCTGGTCTCGCCGTCACCGATCGCGATGCGGGTGACGACCAGGGACACCGACATCCTCGGCCACTTCGTCCCCGCGGGCCACCTGGTGTCGGTGTGCACAGCGGTGAACCAGCTCCTGCCGGACCAGTGGCCGGAGCCGCACCGGTTCGACCCGGAACGGTTCAGCGGGCCGGGCGGCGAGGACCGCGCCCACCGCCTGACCTGGTTGCCGTTCGGGGCCGGGGTGCACAAGTGCATCGGCATGCACTTCGGCATGGCGAAGGTCAAAGCCACCCTCGACGCGTTGCTGCGCCGGTTCGAATGGACCTTTCCCGCCGCCTACGAGGCGCCGTGGCGGTTCACCTCGCTGCCCGCGCCCGCCGACGGGTTGCCCATCGTGCTCCGCGAAACGGCCTGACCACGGCATGGTGCGTCACAACCGAAGGGAAACACACGTGCTGCCAGTGGCCGGAGGGCCACCTCGGGACGACGGGCGGTTCTCCCCCGCCGTGGTGCCGGTCGGCGTGCTGCGGCCCGCCGACTCGCCCCGGCTGCGAGGTGAGAACGCGGCGCACAGCAGGAAGATCGCCGACTCCGGCGAGCCCCTGCCGCCGATCCTCGTGCACCGGCAGACGATGCGGGTGATCGACGGGACGCACCGGTTGCGTGCCGCCCGGCTGCGCGGCGACGAGACGGTGGCGGTCCGCTTCTTCAGCGGCGGCGAGGACATCGCGTTCGTGCTCGCCGTCGAGTCGAACCTCACGCACGGCCTGCCGCTGACGCAGGCCGACCGGGAGGCGGCCGCGGCACGCATCGTCGCGGCGTTCCCGGAGTGGTCGGACCGGGCCATCGCGGAGTCCACGGGCCTCACCGGGAAGTCCGTGCGCGCCATCCGGCGGTGCGCGGCCGCGGAGCTCCCGCAGCCCCACGCCCGGCTTGGCCGGGACGGCCGGGTCCGCCCGATCAGCAGCGCGGAGGGCAGGCGGCTGGCGAGCCGGGTGATCGCGGCGCGGCCGGAGGCCTCGCTGCGCGAGGTGGCGAAGATCGCCGGGATCTCCCCCGGGACCGTGCGTGACGTGCGCAGACGCATGCAGGCCGGGGAGGACCCCATCCCGGAACGACAGCTGGCCAGGGAACGCGGGACCAAGGACGCCGCGCCGGTGGCGAGCGTCCGGGACAGGTTCGCCTGGCTGCGGGTGCTGAAGGACGACCCGTCGCTGCGGTTCTCCGACGGCGGCCGCGACCTCCTGCGGTGGCTGGACGGACACGACATCGACCGCGCGGGCTGGGAGAAGGCGGCCGAGGCGGTACCGGCACACTGCGCGACGATCGTGGCCGAGCTGGCACGGCGGTGGGCGCGGGAGTGGCAGGAGTTCGCGGAAGAGGTCGAACAGGCACCCGGCAGGCCGGAGCTCAGATCCTCCGCCGGCTGACCGGAGTGACCATAATGCGAGTGGCACATCAGACGTAGCGGAGGGAAATCGACGTGGGTGGTCCCGCCATGCTCACCTCAGTGATCGACGGCAAGGAGATCGGCTCCGGCACCACCTACGAGTCGCGGAACCCCGCGGTGCTCGACGACGTGGTCGCACGGGTCGAACTGGCCGACGCGACGACGCTGCGGGAGGCGTGCGCGTCCGCGCGGCGCGCTCAGCGCACGTGGGCCCAGGTACCGGCCCCGGTGCGCGGCCAGGTCGTCGGCGCGTTCGGCAGGCTGGTGGCGGCGAACAAGGAGGCACTCGCCGGGTTGGTGACCCGCGAGATCGGCAAGCCGAGGGCGGAGGCGCTCGGCGAGGTCCAGGAGATCATCGACACCTGCGACTTCTTCCTTGGCGAGGGCAGGCGCCTGTACGGCCAGACCGTGCCGTCGGAGATGCCGGACAAGCAGCTGTTCACCTACCGCGTACCGGTCGGCGTCGCGGCGATCGTGACGGCGGGGAACTTCCCGGTGGCGGTCCCGTCGTGGTACCTGGCCCCCGCGCTGCTGTGCGGCAACGCCGTGGTGTGGAAACCGGCCGAGTACGCGTCCGCGACCGCCCGCGCACTGGCCGAGCTGGCGTGGCGGGCGGGTGTGCCCTCGGGCGTGCTGAACCTCGTCCACGCCGACGGGGAGACCACCTACGCGGGCCTGGACGCGGCGCTCGCCGACGGCCTGGTGGACAAGGTCGGCTTCACCGGCTCCACGGCGGTGGGCAGGCGGATCGGCGAACTGTGCGGACGGCACCTGCAGGCACCGTGCCTGGAACTGGGCGGCAAGAACCCGATGGTCATCGCGCCGGACGCGAACCTGGACCTGGCGGTGGAGGCCGCGCTCTTCTCCGGTTACGGCACCGCGGGCCAGCGCTGCACCTCACTGGGCACGGTGATCACCCACACCGACGTGCACGACGAGTTCGTCCGCCGCTTCGACGAGGCAGTGCGCACCGCGAAGGTGGGCGACCCGACGAAGGACGTGGTGTACGGCCCGCTGCTGGACGAGCGCTTCGCGCAGGGTTTCGAGAACGTGCTGAGCTGGCTCGACGACCACCACAAGGTCCTGGGATCGACTGCGACGGGCCGGATCACCGAGGCGGCCCCCCGCGACGGTTTCGTCGGCGACCCGCGGACGGGCCTGTACTACCACCCGGTGCTGCTGGACGGCGTCCGCACCGACGACAAGGTCTTCACCGAGGAGACGTTCGGCCCGCTGGTGGGTGTGACGACCTACCGGACACTGGACGAGGCGATCGAGCTGGGCAACGCCCCCGGCTACGGCCTCTCCTCCGCGATCTACACGAACGACCCGGCGACCGCCTTCCGCTTCCGGCAGGGGATCGGCGCGGGCATGGTCAGCGTGAACAACTCCACGTCGGGCGCGGAGGCACACCTCCCCTTCGGCGGCAACGGGAAGAGCGGCAACGGCAGCAGGCAGTCCGGCGTCTGGGTACTCGACCAGTTCACCCGCTGGCAGTCCATGAACTGGGACTTCTCCGGCTCACTGCAGAAAGCACAGATGGACGTGGCCACCATCGACACGGACGAGAACTTCCGGCTGCCGGAGTCGTTGACGGGCTGAGCCAGGGGCCACCGGTGACCGTGCCGGTCGTAGTTGTGGTCGTGGGTGTTCGGTTTCGCCCGGCCGGCGGGCTCAGGCCCCCGGCTCGGCGTAGGTGTCCCGCGCGATCGTGCGCCCGTACCCGAACGCCCACGACGGCAACGCGTCCAGGACCTTGGCCATGTCCGGTCCGGTCTCGACGAACACCTGGTCGACCTCGATCCGCACCGGCCCGGACCGGTCGACGGCGGCCACGAACCCCTCCGGCCGCCCGACGACGTCGACCACGGCCTCACCACCGGAGAACGACCGCCCGTTGACCGCGGTGACCGCTCCGGTCACCGTGATCCGGACGAGGTTCGCCGAGTTGGCCCCGAGCCGGACCTCGACCGACCCGGCCGAACCGGTGACGTCGACCCGCCCGGACGGCACCGAGACCTCAGCCCCCACGAGCGTGTCACCGTCGACGGCCAGCCCGGTCGCGCCCGCGAGGTCGTCCACCAGCCCCAGCGACTGCGGTGTGTGGAAGTCCCGGCCCTCGAGCTCGATCCGCGTGCGGCCGTCCTCCTGCACCTGGAACGCCTCGACGTACTTGGGCCGAGAGGCGTCATAGGGCCCGGCGACGGCACCGGTCACCAGCCCCGCCACAGTGACCACGACGACCGCGAGCGCCACCCGGCGCACGTGTCCCCCGTGGAACACGAACGGCCCCAGCACGAACGCCAGCAGCACACCGACGAGCGCGACGACCACACCGAGCACCGGGTCCATGGGAATCGCGGCAGGCACCCGCCCGAGCATCGGCACGGCCAGGGTCAGCAGGTTCCGCGCCAGCTCGGCGACCAGGAGCCCCTGCACCACAGCGGCCACCACGAGAGGCACCAACCGCCACCGACCACGCAACAAGAGCGCCACAAGAGTGGCCACCACGCCGAGCGCGGTGGCGGTCCACAACAGATAAGCCGCCCCGACGCCGAGAACAGCGGCGAGCAGACCGAGAGCCGCGACGAGCAGGAGGTTCGCGTACCACACGACCTCAGCCGACGAGTCCAGAGTGGATTGAGCACGGCGGGCACGCCTGCGCCGCAACAGGACCTGGGGCAGCACCGCGGCGAACACCGTCAACGGCAGCGGCACCACGTAGACCAGCCACGGATGCGCGAACCAGGCGTGCGAACCACCGACCAGCCACGCGAGCGCACCGGCCAGCACACCGGCGACCACCGCCGCGAGCACACCGAGCAGCCCCGCCCCGGCGGACGCGACCACCTGCCCGGGACGCGCCGACCGCCACACCAGCACGCCCACCGCAAGAGCCAGCACCAGGAGAGCGAGCACGGCCACCAGCGGGTCGACGGTCACCCACCACCGGGACAGGACGTCGAAGTAGTACGGCGTGGCACCGGCGACACCGGAGTCGTCCACCGCGGCACCGACATAACCGGTCGCGAGATCCACATAGGACTGCGCGGTGCCGGGGGTGATGCGGTCGGTGCGGTCGAGCGGTGTGTCGTAGCCGTACCCGTTCTCGATGATCGCGTAGTCCAGCCCGGACCAGCCCGCGCCCCGCCACACCCTGCTGTCGGTGTCGGAGTTGATCAGCCCGGCGCCGAACAACGTCTGCCCGACAATCGACCCGTACGGCCGCGGCGTGCTCCCGACGAGCTCGACGAGCGCCCCGCTGTCCGCACCCGCGTTGAACATCAACGGCTGCCCGCCCGCGCCGATCGACTCGAGGTTGAGGAACCAGCGGACATCGCGCGCCCACGGGTGCCGCGTGAACGCGTCCGCGCCGGTGAGCCCGACCTCCTCGCCGCCGTTGAACAGGAAGACGACCGTCCTGCGGTGATCCGCGCCCGCCAGCTGCCGCGCCGCCTCGATCATCGCGCCGACCGCCAGACCGTCGTCGGCTGCTCCGGTGCTCCCCCACGCCGAGTCGACGTGCGCGTTCACGAGCAGCGCGTC
Source organism: Actinophytocola algeriensis (assembly GCF_014203735.1). Taxonomy (GTDB): domain Bacteria; phylum Actinomycetota; class Actinomycetes; order Mycobacteriales; family Pseudonocardiaceae; genus Actinophytocola; species Actinophytocola algeriensis. The sequence continues at coordinate 266,274 of NZ_JACHJQ010000010.1, forward strand.
GCCGGACTCGCCCGGGATCCGCGCCACCACGTTGTCCACCGCGTACGCGACGTCCCGGTCGTGGAACCGGTAGGTGCCCGACGCGTGCTGCCGCTCGACCTGAAGGCCCGGGATCCCGCGCAGTTCACCCTCGACGAGGTCGAGACCGCGGGTCAGCTCCTCGGTGCCGGGCACCCGGACCCCGATGTCCTGCAGCCGCTGGGACGTCGCGAGCGCGCGCCTGCCGGTGTCGCCCTCCGGCGTCGGCCTCGTCGCGAGGTACGTGCCGCCGAACGACACCACGAGGAGCAGCACCACGACGGCCCACGTCGTCCAGAACGGGTCTCGTCGCCGCGGTGCGCCGTCGGTGCCGGGTTCCCGGCCTGCTTCGCGCGTCGGGATCCGCAGGGAGGTCATGGGGCGTCGGGCCTTTCGTCAGGTCACCACGTGTCGCACCCAGGCGCGGAGCTCCCGCTCCACGACGTCCGGGTGCTCGAGCACGAGCATGTGCGCGGCGTCCGCCACCTCGACGAGCGTGGCGCGGGGGCAGTCGCTCTCGACCGCGGCGGCCATGGCCTTCATGCCGGAGGTGTCGAGGTCGCCGGTCAGCACCCGCACCGGACACGTGATCTCCGCCAGCCGCCCGGCCGCGGGCGGTTCGAACGACTCGAAGTCGGGGGTCTTGTCCTGCTGCGCGTAGCTGACGCGGGCCATCTCCGCGACACTCGCGCGCATGGCCGCGCGCCGGTCCTCCAGGTCGCGCAGCGGACCGTCGATCAGCAGCCGTGCCTCGCTCGCGATGATGCCCTCGGTGTCGCCCGCGTCGTCCGCCGCCTCCATCGCCGCCAGCAGCGCGCGTTCGGCGTCGGTGGCGGGCGCGTCGTAGCCGGAGACGTCGGGGGCGGCGAGGAAGAGCCCGCGCACCCGGTCCGGGTGGGTCAGCGTGAAGTCGATCGCGATGCGGGTGCCCCGGGAGGCGCCGACCAGCAGCGCCGACTCCAGCCCGTACGCGTCGAGCACACTCGCGAGGTCCGCCACGTCGGAGTACGTGCCCTCCAGCGAGGTGACGGACCGGCCGAAGCACCGGCAGTCGTAGGCGACGAGGAACAGCTCGTCGCTCATCGCCCGCATCAGACCGGTCCACATGTCCGAGTGCGCGATGCCGGCGTGGACGAGGACGGCCGCGGGGTTGGCGGGATCCCCCGCGGTGGCCGTGTGCAGCGATCCACCGGGTACGGCGATGGCGCGAGTGTCGATCATCATCCTCCTGTCAGTCGCAGGTGCCGCTCCGCGACGAACCCCGACAGCTCCTCTGCGCGGTCGCGCAGATACATGTGGTCACCGTGCCACAGCCGGGTCTCACACGACGCCCGGGTCTGCGCCGCCCACGCCGCGAGCCCCGCCTCCGGCACGCCGTCGTCGGTCGTGCCGCCGAGGGCGAACACCGGCGTGGTGAGCGGTGGGGCGTCGCGGTAGCGGTAACCGAGCGCCATCGCGTAGTCCGCGCGGATGCCGGGCATGACCAGCTCGAGCAGGTCGGGCTGCTCGTACAGCTCGGGTGGGGCGACCCCCTGGGAGCGCAGGTCGAACAGGATCTCCTCGTCGGTCGGTGTCGGCCGCGGCACCAGGGTCTGGGGCGCGGCCATCCCCGACACGAACAGGCCGTGGACCGGGCGCGACCGGTCCCGCAGGCGCCGGGCCAGCTCGAACGCGACGAGCGCGCCGAAGCTGTGCCCGAAGAGACTGGCCGGCCTGCCGTCCGCGCAGACGGCATCGGTCAGTGCGCCGACGAGGACCTCGATGTCCTCGACCGGTTCCTCCAGCATCCGGTGCTCGCGCGCGGGCAGGTCGGGCACCCACAGCTCGACACCGGCCGGGAGCCACCGCGTCCAGTCCTCATAGGACGATCCGCTGCCGCCCGCGTACGGCAGGCACACGAGACGGCTGGTGCCCTCCCCCGTGCCGAGCCGCCGCAGCCACGACACAGCCGCCCGGTCAGCCGCGAACACTGCGGGGACGCATGTCCGTCCACACCTTCTCGATGTGGTCGAGGCACTCGTCCTTGCCGCCCACCACACCCGCACGGGACCAGCCCGCCGGCAGCTCGCCGTCGGCAGGCCAGATCGAGTACTGCTCCTCGTCGTTGACCACGACCGCGTACCGCGGCCCGCTGTCGTTCTCCGTCACCGCTTCTGTCACCGCTTCTGTCACTACCTCAGTCACTGCCTCTCCTCGGTGGTTGTCGGGATGTGGGTCGTATCGCGGGAAACGAGGGTGCCGCCCGCCGCGACGAGGACGCTGACGAGCACGCAGCCCGCGCCGATCGCCGCGAGCGTCACCGCGCCGGAGGTGGCCTCGAGCGCGACGCCCGCGACGAACACCGACAGCGGGCGCAGGGCGAACGTCGCGACCTGCGCGGTGGTCGTCACGCGGCCGAGCAGTTCGTCCGGGGTCAGCTGCGCACGCAACGTCGAGTAGACGACGGTGGCGAACGACTCGCCCACGCCGGCCAGCAACGCCACGAACAGCGTGAGCGGCAACCAGGACGTGACGGACAGGACGAGCAGCGCCACACCGCCGACGACGGTGCCGCCCACCATCAGGCGGCCGGGTGCGTGCCGCAGGCGCGGCGCGAGCAGTGCGCCCGCGATCGCGCCCACCGCGTACACGGTGATGATCACGCCGAGCACGCGCGGCGACCACCCGAGGTCCTCGCGGACGAAGAACGTCGCGCAGATGACCACCGGTGCGGTGAAGAACGTGATCGCCGCCCAGTACATGAGCGTCACCCGCAGCAGGCGGTGCCCGGCGATGAACTGCAGGCCGTCGCGGACCTGCCTGCCCATGGTGCCCGTGGCACGTTCCGTCGCCATCTGCAGCGGCCGCCGGATGAACACCAGCGTCGCCGCCGACACCGCGAACGTCACCGCGTCGACCCCGAGCGCCGTCGCGCCGCCCACGGTCGCCACCAGCACACCGGCGAGGCTCGGGCCCGCGACGTAGCCGAGCGCGTTCCCGATCGACAGGGCCGCGTTCGCCTCGCCGAGCCGGTCCCGGCCGACGAGGGCGGGCACGCACGACAGGCACGCGGCCTCGAACACGACGTACAGGACGCCGATCGGGACGGCGATCGCGTACAGCACCGGCAGCACCGGCACGCCTGCCACCGCCGCGATCGGCACCAGCGCGATGAGCACGGCCCGCCCCACGTCCGACCACAGCATCATCCGCCTGCGGTCGAAGCGGTCGGCCCACGCGCCTGCCGGGACGCCGAGCACGAGCATCGGCAGGGCCGACAACATGGCGATGAGGCCCATGTGCAGGCCCGAGCCGGTGAGCACCAGCACCAGCAGCGGCATGGCGGTCTTGCTCAGCGAGTCGCCGAGCGCGGACGCCCCCTGCCCACTCGCGAACAGCAGGAAGTCGCGGTCGCGCAGCAGGCTCGTGCCGGTGCGGGGCGCGTCGGCCACTCCGGTGTCAGCCACCGCTAGGCCCAGTCGTCCCAGTCTTTCGCGCCCGTGACGTTGCGCAGTCCTCCCTTGGACTTGAAGTACAGCTGGGCGAGGTAGCGCTCCGGGATGCAGGTGAGCCAGCCCAGCGCGTTGTCCTCGTTGACGATCTGGTGGCTGTAGGAGATCGACGCGTCCATGGCCTCGATCGCGTGCCAGTAGCCGCTCGGGACGTACAGCGTCTCGCCGGGGTGCAGCACCGTCTCCTCGACGACCACGTCCCGGAACAGCGGCTGCTTGTCCAGGTCGGGCTTGCGGTAGTCGACCTGCGCCATGCCGAACTGGCGGCGGAAGGCGCGCGGGTACAGCTTCTTGTGCTGGTCGGGTGACACGAAGTAGCAGCGCTTCCTGCCGACGACCTGGCACAGGTACGCCGCGGTCTGCATGCCGTCGCTGTGGAACGGCGTGACCGTGCCCTTGCTGCCGACGAACATCACCGCGGCCATGCGGGAGGAGATCTCACTGCGCGTGGCCTTCTTGCCGCTGCCCCGGTTGAGGAACGTCTTGGCCAGCAACAGGCCGAACAGCTTGGCCGGGTTGCGCGTCCCGGTCCGCCACTTCGCGGGGAACCGGATGTCGGCCCAGTTCGGCACCAGGTCGGGCAGGTCGTAGTCCTCCTCGAGCTCCGGGTAGTGGTCGACCATGCGGTGCACCGGGTACGCGCGCAGGTAGTTCGCCCGGCCGGGCTCCTCGTCGTTCTCGATCTCGTCGAGCAGCTGTTCGAGCTTCATGGCGCGGAACTTGCCGACCTGGCCGAGGATCAGCTTGCTGTCGAGGTTCTGGATGTTGGCGTGGATGTCGAGGTCGCCGAAGAACTTCCGGAAGTAGTCGAAGTCCCAGCGCTCCATCGCCGGCCAGTTGTCCATGAGCCCCGTGATGATCGCCGGACGTCGCTTGTAGACGTACTCGCGGGTGAACTCGTCGGGATCGGGGTTGTGCAACCGGTCGATCGCGTCGAGCTTGAGCTCCACGTCGGCGAAGAACGTGGGCGGCGGCACGGCGTCGTCCTGGTCCTGTGGGGTGAAGCTGGATGTCATTCGTCCTCCTTCTCTTGGTGCCCGGGCGATCAGCGGAGACGCACGCGGGAATCTGGTGGCGGCTCGGCGGGGAGCACGGACCGGACCGCGTCACGGATCAGCTCGCAGCCGGCTCTCAGCACGGCGAGGTCCATGTTCAGCGCGGGCAGCAGCTTGACCACCGCCTTGCCGCGGCCGGTGGACTCCACGACCAGTCCGCGTTCGAAACAGCGGGACACCACGGCGTTCGCGGCGGCGCGGCCGCCGACGGCGGTGAGGTCGATCCCGGCCGCGTGCCCTTCGCACCGCACCTCGACACCCGGCAACGGGTTGTCCCGCCAGAAGTCGCGCAGCAGGCGGGCGCCGTCCCGCGCGGTGGCGAGGAACTCCGGGCGCTGCCACAGGTCGAGCGCGGCGCACGCGGCCACGAAGGCCAACTGGTTGCCGCGGAACGTGCCGGGGTGGTCCCCAGAGTCCCACGAGTCCATGCCCTCGCGGATGAGCAGGATGGACATCGGCAGGCCGAGACCGCTGATCGACTTCGACACGGTCACGAGGTCGGGCACGATCCCCGCTCGCTCGAAGGAGAAGAAGTCACCGGTGCGGCCGCAGCCCGCCTGGATCTCGTCGACGATCAGCACGATCCCGTGCCGGTCGCACAGTTCGCGCAGGGCACGCAGGTCCGCGTCGGGGAACCGGTAGACGCCGCCTTCCATCTGGACGACCTCGAGGATCACCGCGGCGGGCAGCTCGACGCCGGACAGGTCGTCGGTGAGCATCCGCTCGATCAGCGCCACCGAGGGGAAACCGCCCTGCGGGCCGACCGGGAACGGCACGAACGCCACCTCGTCGAGCGGCACGCCGGCCGCCTTGCGCAGCCCGAGGTCGGCGGTCGCGGCGAGGCTGCCGCGGCTCACCCCGTGGTAGGCCCCGGAGAACGCGATCACCTTCGCGCGGCCGGTGTGCTTGCGCGCGAGCTTGAGAGCCGCCTCGACGGCGTCGGTGCCGGTGCTGCCACAGAACTGCACGCGGTGCGACAGCCCTCGGGGTTCGAGGACCTCCTGACCGAAGCGTTCGAGGAAGTCACGTTTGGCCGGTGTATAGCAGTCCAGCGCGTGCACCAGCCCGTCGCGCTCGAGGTGGTCGATCACCCGGCGCCGGATGTGCTCGTGGTTGTGCCCGTAGTTGAGCGCGCCCGCCCCGCAGAAGAAGTCGACGTACTCCACGCCGTCCTCGGCGAAAATCGTCGAACCCCGCGCGGCGGCGAACACCGCGGGGAACGCGCGGCAGTAGGACCGCACGACGGACTCGCGTTCCTCGAACGCGCCGAGCGGGTCAGTGGTCGGGGCTGCCACGGCCACCAGTTCGGTCATCGGTGATCTCCCATTCTCCTGCGCGGGATCCCGGCGGGGTCGCCCGCGCCCGCCTCCGCGATCGAGCCGAGCACGGCGAGGTAGTCGTCGAGCAACCGCTCGGCCTCCCCGTCACGCAGGCGGTCGGCGTAGTAGGACAGGACGACCCGGGGCCGTTCGTCGTCGGTGACGTCGAGCCGCAGCGAGAACTCGGTCTGGTTGCGGGTGCCGTCCGGTTCCCCGGCCCCCGCGTCGCCGTCGGCGGCGGCGTCGGCGGACTGCTGTGCCCGCAACGCCGCCGACACCGGGTAGTTGGCGACCACGACGACCGAGTCGAACAGCGGGCCGTCACCGGTACCCATGCGCTGCACCGTGCCCGTGTCGACCGCGGCGTGTTCGGCGCCCTCGACCCGCGCGAGCTGGAACCGGTCGAACAGCGCGGTCAGCGACTCGCCCGCGTCGACCGCGACCCGCACCGGGAGCGCGGCGACGAACATGCCGACCGCTCGTTCGACGCCGTCGACGGCGAAGTCGCGGCCTGCCGACACGATCCCGACCGTCACGTCGGCGCGTGCCAGCCGCTCGGACACCAGCAGCGCCCAGGCGGCGCACACGACCGTCGAGAACGTGTGCCCGTGCTCTGCCGCGCGGGCACGCAACCCTTCCCCGGTCTCGGGGTCGAGCCGTGCGGCCCGGCGGCGGAACCGGGACGGCCCGTGTGTGCCGGGCGCGGCCGCGAGCCGGGACGGGCTCGCACCACTGAGCTGGCCGCGCCAGAAGGCGGCGTCCGCGACCGGGTCCGCGTCGTCGCCGAGCGTGCCGACCACCGGGACCTCCGGCAGTTCGGCCTGCCCGCCCGTGACGGCGGCGAGGTACAGGGCCAGCAGTTCGTCCAGCAGCACCAGGTTCGACCAGCCGTCTGCCAGCAGGTAGCTCTGGACCTGGCCCATCCACCACGAGTCCGGCCCGCGCACGAGCCACACCCGCCACAGGGGTGCCACCGCGACGTCGACGGGTTCTGCGCGCACGGTCTCCATGAGGTCGACCAGGTCGTCGGCGGCCGAGGGCCGGTCCCGCCAGTCGAGCACGTCGATCAGCGGCGTCACCTCGTCGGCGACGACGCGGCGCCAGCCGTCACCGGCCCTGCGGAAGGTCGTGCGCAGCGCGGGGTGCCGGTCGCACAGCAGGCGCCACGCGGTGACGAAGCACCCGGGGTCCACCTCGAACGGAAGCTGGGTCGTCGACTGCATCCGGTACAGGCCGGGCACCCACGCCTCGTCGAGCACCGTCAGCATGTGGTGCTGGGTCGGTGTCACCGCGTCGGCGTCGGCAGGCGCGGCGGCCACCGCGGCGCCGGACGTGCCGGCCTCGTCGAGTGCCGCCGCGAGTGCCTCGACCGTCTGGTGCGCGAACACCATGCGCGGCGTGATCGCCAGCCCCGCGCGGCGCGCCGCGCTCGCCATCCGGATGACCGCGATGGAGTTGCCGCCGAGGGTGAAGAAGTTGACGTCGACCGGGACGTCGTCGGTGGCCAGCGCGGCGCGCCACAGTTCGACGAGCCGCCGTTCGGTCGCGGTCGCGGGACCACGCCCGGCACGGCGTTCCGCCGTCGGCGCGGGCAGCGCCTTGCGGTCGATCTTCCCGTTGTGGGTCAACGGGAACGCGTCCATGCGGACGAACGCGGCGGGCACCATGTGCTCGGGGAGGCGGACCGCCAGCGCACGCTTCAGCTCGTCGTCGCCAGGACCGTCCGCGTCGGGGGCGACGAGGTAGGCCACGAGTGTCTTCGCGCCGTCACGCGGGCCGTGGGCCGCGACCAGGACGGCACCACCGCCGAGGAGGTCCCGCAACGCGGCCTCGACCTCACCCGTCTCCACGCGGTAGCCGTTGATCTTGACCTGGAAGTCGATGCGGCCCAGCAGCTCGAGGTTCCCGTCCGGCAGCCACCGCGCGCGGTCGCCGGTCCGGTACAGGCGGGCGCCGGGCACCGCGCCGAACGGGTCGGGCACGAACCGCTCCGCGGTCACCCGCGCCCGGTCGTGGTAGCCCCACCCGACGCCGACGCCGCCGAGGTACAGCTCGCCAGCGACACCGACCGGCAGCGGGGACAGCGACTGGTCCACCACGTAGGCGGTCTGGTTCGCCATCGGCGCGCCGTACGGGATGCTGCGCCACCCGGGGTCGAAGCCGTCGATCAGGTAGATCGTCGAGTCCATCGACACCTCGGTCGCGCCGCCCATGCTGACGAGCTGAGCCGCCTCGTCCACCACCGCGGCGGCACGGCCGGGCAGCGACAGGGGGATCCAGTCACCACCGAGCAGGACCAGCCGGATCGGCAGGCGCGCACCCGGCCGCGCCGCCGCCCTCACCTCCGCCTCCTCGACCAGCAGCCCGAAGAGGGCGGGCACCGAGTGCCACACGGTCACCCGCTCGCGTTCGACGATCTCGAGCCAGCGGTCCGGCGACCGCTCGTCCTCGGCGGACGGGAACACGACGGTTGCACCCGCCATCAGGGTGCCGAACACGTCGTAGGCGCTCATGTCGAACGCCAGCGCGGACACCCCGAGGACCCGGTCCCCCTGGCCGACACCGAAGCGGTCGTTGAAGTCGGTGAAGTTGTTGACGCGCCCGCGGTGGTCGAGCAGGACACCCTTCGGCAGGCCCGTCGACCCGGACGTGTAGATCAGGTACATCAGGTCGTCCGGTCGCACCGGGACACCGGGCCGCGTGGCCGGGTAGCCCGCCGCGTCCTCCGGATCGAGGACCGTGACGTCGTCCGAGGTGATCCGCTCGTCGCGGCCGAGCACGAGCCGCGCGCCGGAGTCGGCCAGCAGCCACCGCAACCGGTCGGCCGGGTACGCGGGATCGAGCGGCACGTAGCCCGCGCCGGTCTTGGCCACCGCGAGCTGGGCGACGACGAGGTCGATGCCGCGGTCCAGGCAGACACCGACGCGTGCCCCGCGCCCGCAGCCCCGGTCCAGCAGCGCGTTGGCGAGCCGGTTGGCGCGCGCGTCCAGCTCGGCGTAGGTGACCGCGCCGTCGCCGCAGACCACCGCGACGGTGTCCGGCGCGCGGTCCGCCCAGTCCTCGAACAGGCCGTGCGCGGTCCGGTCGCGCGGGAACTCCCGCTCCGTGCGGTTCCACCGGCCGACGACCAGCGCGTGCTCCTCCGGCGTCAGCAGTGCCAGGTCGCCGGCCCGGCGGGACGGCGACTCGCACATCCCGGTGAGCAGCCGGTGGTAGTGGCCGAGCAACCGGTGCGCGGCGGCCTCGTCGAGCACCGAGTCGTCGAACTCCAGCGACACCATGACCGCGTCGCCGGTCACCGCGCAGGACAGGTCGAGCGGGAACTTCGCGGTGTTCGAGTGCAGCTCGGCCGGGGTGAGGGACAGCCCGGGCAGCCGCAGCTCGTGCGCGGGCCCGTTGTTGAACACGAACATCACGTCGAACAGCGGGCTCTCGGCCGTCGACCGCCTCGGCGCGAGGCCCTCGACGAGCACGTCGAACGGCACCTGGTGTTCCCGCACCCACAGGGTCCGGTCGGTGGTCCTGGCGAGGACGTCGGTGATCCGGTCCTCCTGCGCCACGTCCACCATGACCGGCGCCGTGTTGGCGAAGTAGCCGATGAGGCCTTCCGTCTGCCGGTTCCGGTTCGCCATGACCGTGCCGACCGCGAACCGGGACGCACCGGCGTACCGGTGCAGGAGCACGGCGAACGCGGTGAGCGCGACGTTGAAGACGGTGGTGCTCCGCGCGGCCGCGAGCCGCTCCAGCTCCCGGGCCAGCCCCGCGTCCCAGGTGGCGCGGACGCGCTGTCCCGTCTTCGCGGCGCCCCGGTCGCCCGGCGACAGCGCGAGCGGCTGCGCGCCCGCCATGTGCTCGCGCCACTGGGCGACGAGCCCGTCGTGGTCGGCCGGCTCACCGGCGCGTTCGTGCGCGGCGGCGTCGGCGTAGTCGATCTCCAGCTCCGGCAGGCGGGACGGTCGTCCGGCGCGGGCCGCGTCGTACAGCTCGGCCAGCTCGCCCAGCAGCACACCGACCGACCACGCGTCGGTCGCGATGTGGTGCACGACCAGGACCAGCAGGTGGTCCTCCGGCGTGATGCGCAGGAGCCTGCCGCGCAGCACCGGGCCGGTGCGCAGGTCGATCGAGCCCGCCGCCTCGCGCTGCGCCGCGGCGAACGCGGCCGCCTCGTCCGCCACCTGCTCGACCGGGAACGCGAGCGGGCGCGGCGGCAGCACGACCTGTTCGAGGCCGCCACCGGTCGCGCCGGACCGTTCGCGGTACACGGTTCGCAGCACCGCGTGGCGGGTGACGATGCCGTCGATCGCGGTGCGCAGCGCGGTCTCGTCCAGCTCGCCGACCAGCCGCACGCCGTAGGGCACGTTGTACAGCGGCTGCCCGTCCGCGAGGGACTCCGACACCCACAGCAGCTCCTGACCGCGGGACAACGGGCAGGGCACCGCCGGGTCGCGGCGCGGGATCACCCGCGCCGCACCGCGTTCACGGCCGCGGGCCAGCAGCATCGCGGCCAGCAGTTCCCGCTTCGCGCCGGACAGCCCGGACAGGGTCCGGTGTGAGCTGTGCTGTTCTTGCCCGAGGTCCACCATCACGCGTCTCCCTCGTGGTCGGACGCGAGCAGGGCACGCGCCTCCTCGTCGGTGACACCGTCGATGAGCGCCTCCAGCTCGCGCCGCTCGTCGTCGGTCAGGCTCGCCAGCTGCATCTCCTCGAGCGCCTCCGCGACACCGCGCACGGTCGCGCGTTCGAAGACGGTCCGCAGCGGCAGCTCGACACCCGCCTGCGTGGACAACTCCGTCACCAGCCGGGTGGCGAGGAGCGAGTGGCCGCCCAGCTCGAAGAAGTTGTCCAGCGCACCGACGGTCGGCGCGCCGAGCAACGCGGCGAACACCGCCGCGACGAGCGACTCGGTCGGGCCCGCGAGCGGCTCGAACCGCCGTCGCACCCGCTCGACCACCACGTCGTCGCCCTGCAGCGCGGCCCGGTCGATCTTGCCGTTCCTGGTGCGCGGCAACCGGTCCAGGAACACGTAACCGGTCGGGATCATGTACTTCGGCAGCCGGGCCGTGAGCGCGTCGGCGACCGTCGCCGCGTCGCGTTCGGTGCCCGCCAGGCACGCGACCAGGCTCTCGTCGTCGGCACCTCGCACGACGACGGCGTCGGTGACCCCGTCGACCTCCCGCAGCGCCGTCTCCACCTCCGCGGCCTCGATGCGGAACCCGCGGATCTTGAGCTGGTCGTCGAAACGGCCGAGGAACTCCAGCCGCCCGTCGCGGGACAGCCGGGCGCGGTCACCGGTCAGGTAGAGCCGCGCGCCGGGCACCTGGCTGAACGGGTCCGGCACGAACCGCGCGGCGGTCGCCCTCGGGTCCCCGAGGTAGCCGCGGCCGACGACGAGACCGCCGATCGCGAGCTCGCCCGGCACGCCGAACGGCTGGCGCGCACCGTCCGCGTCGACGACGTGACTGGTCACGCCCGCGACCGGGTGCCCGATGGTGAGCGCGCGGTCGGTCCTCGGCGGCTCGGTGAGCAGCGCGAGGTGCGTGTCGTCCGAACACTCCGCCGGCCCGTAGGCGTTGACCACCGGGATGCCGGGGAAGCGGCGCAACCACCGCGCGCACAGGTCCGGCGGCAGCTCCTCACCGGTCGCGATCAGGTACCGCAGGTGCGCCACGGCCCGGTCGTCGGTCCAGTCGCCCGCCCGGTCCAGCAGCGCCCGGATCATCCCGGGCACCAGCTGCAGCACGGAGACCCGCCGGTCACGGACGAGCGCGAGGAGCGCGTCCGGGTCGCGGCTGGTGTCGTCGCCGCTGACGACCGTGGCCGCGCCGCGGGTCACGCCGACGAGCATCTGCCAGATCGAGATGTCGAACGACTGCCCCGCGGTCTGCGCGATGACATCCCGCTCGGACAGCGCCAGGTCGTGCCCCATCAGTTCGAGGTGGTTGCACAGACCGGCCTGTTCGACCACGACGCCCTTCGGCTCGCCCGTCGTACCCGACGTGAAGATCACGTAGGCGCGTTCGCGGTCGTGGCCCCGACGGGCGCCCAGCACCCGCGCGGGGTCGGCCACCACGTCGTCGAGCACGAGCCGGGGCCGGTCCGGCCCGGCGAGCGTGCCGAGGCGGTCCGCCTGCTCGGCGTCGGTGACCACCACGGCGTCGCCGAGCAACGCGAGGACGGACGCGATCCGCTGGTCGGGGAAGTCCGGGGTGACCGGGACGTAGGTCGCCCCCACCTCGCCGCAGGCGATCGCGGCCGCGATGTGCGCCGCCGAACGCCGGGCGCACACGAGCACCGCGGGCTCGGCGCCGGTGACCGCACCGGCGAGTCCGCCGGCGACTCCGGCGGCGAGGTCGCGCAGCTCCCGGTAGGTCCAGACGGTGTCCCCGTCCACCACCGCGGTCGCGTCCGGCGTGCGGTGCGCCCAGTCCTCGAGCGCCGCGGCGGGCGAGCGCCCCAGCTCCGGCGCCGGCCCGGCCGACAGGGCTTCCTGCGCACGCACCTCGGCGTCCGGGCGCAGCTCGAGTCCGGCGATGGTGGTCGCCGGACCCGCGACGATGCCGCGCAGCAGGGTCTCGAAGTGGTCGAGGAGCTGCTCCCCCGTCTCCTGGTCGAACAGGTCGGCGTTGAGCTCCAGCGTCGCGTGCAGGCCGTCCCGCTCCTCGGCGAGGTCGAAGCTGAGGTCGAACTTGGCGGTGTCCTCCTCCGTGTGCAGCCGTTCGAGCTTCAGGTCGCCGAGTTCGATCTCCGTGTAGGGCGCGTTGTGCAGCACGAACATGACCTGGAACAGCGGGCTGCGGCTCAGGTCCCTGCTCGGCTGCAGCGCGTCGACGACCCGGTCGAACGGGACGTCCTGGTTCGCGTAGGCCTCCAGGGTGGTCGACCGGACCCGTTCGAGCAGCTCGGTGAACGTGTCGTCGCCCGCGATCCGGTTGCGGAACACGATCGTGTTGACGAAGAACCCGACCACGTCCTCGACCTCGACCGACCGCGTCGACACCGGGGTGGCCACGGCGATGTCCCGCGTGCCGCCGTAGCGGTGCAGCTGGGTGTTGAACGCGGCGAGCAGCGTCATGAACAGCGTCGCGTTGTGCTCGCGACCGACGCGCCGGACCTCGTCCACCAGCTCGCTCGACAGCACCCGGCGGACCGTCAGGCCCCGGTTGCTCATCGTGGCGGGCCGCGGGCGCTGACCGGGGAACTCCAGCAGCGGCGCGGGATCGCGCAACCGGTCGCACCAGAAGTCGAGCTGGCCGGCGAAGTCGCCGCCCTCGACCCGGTCGCGCTGCCAGCTCGACCAGTCGGCGTACTGCACCTCCACCGGCGGCAGCGGCGATGCCGTGCCGTCGCGATCAGCCTGGTACAGCAGGGCGAAGTCGCGGACGAGCACCTGGAGGCCCCAGCCGTCCGCGACGACGTGGTGCACCGTCAGGACGAACACGTGGTCGTCCTCGCCGATGCGGATCAGCGTCGCCTTCTCCAGCGGCGACACCCCGAGGTCGAACCGGTGCGCGGACGCGGCGGCCACACAGGCCTGCCAGCGCTCCTCGGCGGTCGCGGCGTTGTCCCCGTGGTCCGCGCTCAGGTCGACGAAGTCCAGCGGCATCGTCACGTCGGCCGCGGCCTCGACGATCTGGCACACCGCACCGTCCCGCATCACGAGCCGGGTGCGCAGTACCTCGTGGCGTTCGACGAGCTTCGCCAACGTGTCCGACAGGGCCCGCCGGTCGAGCGGGCCGCGCAGCCGGACGACCGTGGAGCTGTTGTAGGCACCCGTGTCACCCTCGAGCCGGTCGAGCACCCACAGCCGTTCCTGACCGTAGGACGACCGGAGCGCGCCATCGCGCGGCAGCACGGCGATCGGTTCGGTCCGCGACGCGCCGCCCGCCATGCCGTCGATGTGCTCGGCCAGCTGGCGGACCGTCTGCTTCTCGAACAGCGTCCGCAGCGCGATCTCGCGGCCGAACACGCGCCGGATGCGGGACACGACCTGCGTGGCCATCAGCGAGTGCCCGCCCAGGTTGAAGAAGTTGTCGTCGGGCAGCACCCTCGGCGCACCGAGGACGTCCTGCCACACACCCGCGACCAGTTCCTCGGTGGGGGACACCGGTGTCTGCGGCCCGTCCTCCTGCGCGCCGCCCACGACCGACGGCGCGGGCAGCGCGGCCCGGTCGACCTTCCGGTTCGGGGTCAGCGGGATCGACTCGAGCGGCACGACGAACGCGGGCACCATGTACTCGGGCAGGCGGGTGCGGACGTACGCCTTCACCTCCGTGCCGACGACCTTCGTGCCCGCTTCGGCGACCACGTAGGCCACGAGCCCGGTCTCACCGCCCGCGTCCTCGCGGGCGACGACGATCGCGTCCCGCACCCCGGCCGCGGCCCGCACCGCGTGCGCGACCTCGTCCGTCTCCACCCGGTAGCCCCGGATCTTGACCTGGTTGTCGGCCCGCCCGACGGGCAGGACCGACCCGTCGGGTGCGTAGCGGCCGAGGTCGCCGGTGCGGTAGGCCCGGTCGGCCTCGGCGCCTTCGGAGTCGTTGCCGCCCAACGGGTTGCGGACGAACCGCGCGGCGCTGAGCGCCTCGTCGCCCGCGTAGCCGAGCGCGAGGTGCGGCGACCGGATGACGAGCTCGCCGACCTCCCCGATGCCCGCCAGCTCACCCGCGTCGTTGACGACGAGCAGCTGGACGTCCTTCATGCCGTGGCCGAGCGGGTAGGTGACACCCGGGTCCTCGGCCGCGGTGCCGTCGGCGGTGGGCACGACGTGGTAGCCGACCGCGCGCTGCGACTCGGTCGAGCCGTAGAGGTTGACGCAGGTCGCGGAACCCGCCATGCGGGTCACCGCACGCACGTCCCGGCTCGTCAGCGTGTCCCCGAGGAAGAACACGCGTTCCAGCCACGGCAGCGTGCCCGGTGCCACGGTCAGCTGGTCGAACAACCGCGCCATCGGAGGCGTGAGGTGGCTGACCGAGATCTGCTGGGTGCGGAACCACTGGGCGAGCCTGCCCGGGGTCTCCACGTCGAACCGCAGGGGCACGCAGATGCACGCGCCCGTCACCAGCGGGGTGAAGACCTCGCGGTGCAGCGGGTCGTGGCTGATCCCGGAGATCATGCTGTAGCGGTCGGTGTCGCGCAGGCCGAACCGCTCGACCATCCACGGCACGAAGTGGGTGAGCGAACCGTGCCCGCCGCGGATCCCCTTGGGCTTGCCGGTCGAGCCCGACGTGAACGCGACGTACGCGCAGTCGGTGGGACCGACCGGAACGGCGCTCGCCTGTTCCGCGCCCTGCGGCACGAGGTGCCGGACGTCGGCGAGCTTGGTCGGCAGCTCGAAACGGCAGCGCGGATCGTGGCGCCGCAACGCGTCCTCCACGGCGAGCGGGACCGTGCCGGCACCTTCCAGCTGCAGGAAGGCGACCGGACGTGCGACGTCGAGGCAGTCGGCGATGCGGTCGGCCGGATAGCTCGGATCGAGGATCGCGAACGCGGCACCGGTCCGCATGACCGCGAGGACCGCCCAGACGAGCGAGGCGCAGCGGTCGCCGTAGACGGCCACCACGTCGCCCTTCTCCACCCCGTGCCGGGTCAGGACGCTCGCCAGCGCCGCGGTCGCCCAGGACAGCTCGCCGTAGGTGAGGTCCTGGCCGGGCTCGGTGATCGCGATGCGCCGCGGCTCGCGCTCGGCCCAGGACTCGAACCGCTCCACGACCGAGCCGTGCCAGGCCGCGTCGAGCGGCTCGGCCGGGTCAGGGAGCACCGCACGCGCGCGGGGGGTGTCCAGGCGCAGCGCACCGATCGCGCGCCCGCTGTCGCCGACCGCCTGCTCCAGTACGCGGACCCACTGCGCGAGCAGCTCGTCCATCGACTCCTCGTCGAACCGGTCGGCGGCGTACACGAGGTCGAGGCCGAGCCCGGACTCCTCGGTGCGGACGTAGAAGGAGAGGTCGAACTTGGTGCCGATCTCGGGCACCGAGAACTCCTCCACCGACAGCCCCGGCAGCGCGACCTCGTGCGGCGGGATGTTGAGCATGTTCAGGTAGACCTGGAACAGCGGGGTGGTGGTGAGGTCGCGCTCCGGTGCGAGCCTGCCGACGAGCGTCTCGAACGGCACGTCCTGGTGCTCGTAGGCGTCCAGGGTGGCGGTGCGGACCCGGTCGAGCACGGCGGCGAACGACGGGTCACCGGTCAGGTCGGCGCGCAGCACCACCGAGTTGATGAAGAACCCGATGAGGTCGGACACCTCGCGCCGCCCGCGGCCCGCGATGGGCGCGCCGATCGCGAAGTCGTCCTGGCCCGCGAGCCTGCCGAGGGTGACCTGCAGTGCGGCGGCCAGCACCATGAACACGGTCGCGCCGGAGTCCGAGGCGAGCCGTTCGATGTCCGACCGCAGCCGGTCCCCCACGACCGTCCCGACCCGGTCCGCGAGTCCGGACGGCTGCCCGGCCACGTGCCGCGTCATCGGCAGGGTGAGCGTGGGCAGGTTCTCCAGCTGCTTGCACCAGTGGGCGATCGAGTCGTCCAGGTCGCCGTTGTCGAGCCGGTGGCGCTGCCACCGCGCGAACTGGTCGTAGGTCACCTCGAGCTCGGGCAGGCCGGTCTCCGGTGCCTGTCCGGTCTCCTGTGCGTAGAAGTGGGCGAGGTCGCGCTTGAGGACCTCCATCGACCAGCCGTCGCCGACGATGTGGTGGAGCGTCAGCACCAGCACGGCGTCGTCGCGGTCGAGCTCCAGCAGCCGCAGGCGCAGCAGCGGGCCCTCGGTCAGGTCCATCGGGGTGTTCGCCTCGCCGGCCACCACCCCGACCGCCTCCGCGCGGCGCTCCTCGGCGGTCGCGCCGGTCAGCGCGGTGCGGGTCACCGGCACCTCGACGTGGTCGCGCACCCGCTGCGTCAGCACACCGTCGTCGTCGGCCAGGACGGTGCGCAGTGTCGTGTGCCGGTCGACGAGCGCGGCGACGGCCCGGTTCAGCGCGGCCTCGTCCAGCTCGCCGGTGAGCCGGAGCGCGCCCGCGAGGTGGTAGCGCCCGGTCGCGGCATGCGCGTCCGCGCCGCGGTCGAGCTCCTCCAGGATCCACAGCCGTTCCTGCATGACCGACGGCGGACCGGCCGCGGCACGCGTGTGCGCGGCGATGTCGTTCGCCGTGTCCCGGACCGCCGCGGCGTCGCAGCGGGCGGCGTAGTCGCGCAGGACGGGCACCTCGAACAGGGTGCGCAGCGGCACGTCCCGGCCCAGCTCCTCGCTCACCCTCGCGGTGGCCGAGGTCGCGAGCAGGGAATGACCGCCCAGCGCGAAGAAGTCGTCGCCGTTCCCGATCTCGTCGAGTGCCAGCAACTCGGCCCACACGCGGCCGACGACCCGTTCGGTGCCGGTCTCCAGCGCGGTGGCCGTCGCGTCGGCGAAGTCGCCCCGGCGCGGCCGTTCGAGCCCGCGCACGTCGAGCTTGCCGCCGGGCAGCCGCGGCAGCTCCGGCCGCACGACGAACGCGGCGGGCACCATGTGCGCGGGCAGCACCGCGGCGCAGGCCTCGGCCAGCACCCGGGGGGACAGCGCCGCGTCGGCGCTCTCGACGTGGGCGACCAGCGCGGCGTCGAGCCGGGTGACGACCGCGGCGGAGACGTCGTCGCGGGCCAGCAGCACGGCCTCGATCTCCCCCGGCTCGATCCGGAAACCACGCACCTTGAGCTGGCTGTCGGCGCGGCCGAGGTAGTCGATGGCGCCGTCGGCGCGCACCCGCACCAGGTCCCCCGTCCGGTACATCCGGGCGCCCGGGACGGCGGAGAACGGGTCCGGCAGGAAGCGTTCCGCGGTGAGCGCGGGCCTGCGGTGGTAGCCCAGCGCCAGGCCGGTGCCGCCGACGTACAGCTCGCCGACCGCGCCGGGCACCGCCGGGTGCAGGTCCTCGTCGAGCACGTACGCGGTCCCGCCCGGCAGCACGGCGCCGAGCGAGGGCGTCCGGCCCGGTTCGCAGTCCGCGGCGGTGATCGCGACGGTGCACTCCGTCGGCCCGTACGCGTTGACGAACCGCCTGCCCGGCTGCCACCGGTCGACCTGTTCGGCACGGCACGCCTCGCCGCCCGACACCAGGGTCCGCAGGTTCGGCAGGTCGCGGGCGGGCAGCGTCGCGAGCACGGAGGGCGGCAGCAGGCAGACGGTGATCTCCCGCTCGGCGAGGGTGTCCGCGAGCTCCGCGCCGACCAGCGCGTGGTCGCGGCCGACGACGCACAGCGTGCCGCCCGCGGCGAGCGTCGGGAAGATCTCCCAGACCGAGGCGTCGAAGCTCAGGCTCGCGAACTGGAGCATGCGCGAGGAGGAGCCGATCCCGAAGCACTCGGCCTGCGCGCCCGCGAGGTTCGCGAGCGCCCGGTGGGACAGCACCACGCCCTTCGGCCTGCCGGTCGAGCCCGACGTGTACATCAGGTACGCGGGGGTGTCCGGGTGCAGCGCGGGCAGCCGGTCGTGCAGCGGGGGCCTGCGCAGCGCCTCGGCGACGAGGTCGCCGGTCACCAGCAGGCGGGCCCCGGAGTCGGCGAGCATGAAGGCACGCCGCTCGTCCGGGTAGGCCGGGTCGACCGGCAGGTACGCCGCACCGCAGCGCTGCACGGCGAGGATGGCGACGACCGCGTCGACCGACGGCTCGATCGACACCGCGACGACGTCCCCGCCGTCCACGTCGTACTGCCGCTCCAGGACCCGCGCGACGTGCTCGACCTGCCTGCGCAGCTCCCCGTAGGTCACCACGCGGTCGTCGCTCTCGATCGCGACGGCGTCGGGTGTCGCGGTCGCGACCCGCTCGAAGCGGGTGGCGAACACCTCGGTCTTGTCCGCCGCCGCGTCGTTCGTCACCGCCGTGACCGGCCAGCGGGCGATGGTCGCCGCCGCACCCGGCGTGGTGATCCGCTGGTCCGGCCGCCGCGACATGGCGACGGCGGTCTCCCGGAAGAGGCCCGCGATGCGCCGCGCCGTGTCCGGGGTGAACAGGTCGGTGTTGTACTCGAGCCACCCGGTCAGCGCGCCGCCGTCGTCGGTGACCTCGAAGGTCAGGTCCGTCTTGGCGGTGCCGGTGTACAGCGGCGCCGTCTCGGCGCGCAGCCCGGACATCGCGGGCGACGGCAGCGCGCCGGTGTGCACGTCCAGCAGCACCTGGAACACCGGGCTCCTGCTGGGGTCGCGGTCGTGGCCCACCGCCTCGACGACCGCCGAGAACGGCACCCACTTCCACGCCATCGCCTCGACGGCCGTGGCCCGCGTGCGGTCCAGCAGCGTCCTGGCGGTGTCACCGGCAGGCACGTCGAAGCACATCGGCACCGTGTTGACGAAGAAGCCGACGACGTCGTCGTACCTGCCGTCCTCCGGGCGGTTGGCGTCGGGCACGCCCACGACGACACGGCGCTGCCCCGACAACCGCGACAGCGCGGACGCCGTGCACGCGGCGAGCACCATGAACACCGTCGCGTGCTGCTCGCGGGCCAGGTCGCGCAGCAGCGCGGAGTCCTCGGCGCTCAGCACGAGCGGGACCCGGTCGCCGCGGAACGTCTGGAGCGCGGGCCGCGGCCGGTCGACGGGCAGGTCGATGGCCGGTGGCGCACCGTCGAGGTGCCGCGTCCAGAACTCCAGGCCCTCGCGGCCGGCCGCCGACTCCAGCCGGGCGTGCTCCTCGTGCGCCCATGCCAGGTAGTCGTGTGCGGGCGCGGGTGGCTCGCCGCCCGCGTACAGCGCGGCCAGGTCGTCGGCGAGGACCTGCATCGACCGGCCGTCGGACACGATGTGGTGGAACGCCAGCAGCAACGCGTGCTCGGTCTCGGCGAACCGGACGAGTGTCGCGCGCATGAGCGGCGGCTCGTCGACCGCGAACGCCCGCGTGGCGTACTCGCCCGCCAGGCGCGTCAGCTCCGACTCGCGCTGTCCGGGTGCCACCGCGGTCCGGTCCAGCTCGTCGAACGGCGCGGCGAGTCCACTGTGGACCTCGGGGACGGGGAGTCCGTTCTTCTCGCGGAAACCGGTCCGGACGGCGGGGTGCCGCTCGACGACCAGGTCCAGGGCACGCCGTAACCGGTCGCGGTCGAGTGCGCCGTACAGCCGCAGGACACCCGGCACGACGTACGCGCTCGACCCGGGCGCGAGCTTGTCGAGGAACCACAGCCGCTGCTGCCCCGGCGACACGCGCGGCTCGAACACCGCGGCGGCGGACTCCGCCACCGCGGGATCGGTGGCCTCGGCGAGCAACTCGTCGATGCGGCTCGCCTGGGCCCGCACCGTCACCGACTCGAAGAACATCCGCAGCGGCGGCTGGACCCCGAACTCCCTGCGGACGCGGGTGTTGAGCGCGGCCGCGCGCAGCGAATGCCCGCCCAGCGCGAAGAAGTCGTCGTCCGGCCCGACGCCGTCGACCCCGAGCACGTCGCACCAGACGGCCGCGAGCGCGCGCTCGGTGCCGGTCATCTCGGCGGCCGGGCGGACGACGGCACGTGCCTCGGCGCGCAGCGCGGCCGAGTCGACCTTGCCGTTGGCGGTGAGCGGGATGTGCGCCAGGACGAGGAGCCGGGTGGGCACCATGTAGCTCGGCAGCCGGGTCTGGAGCCAGTCGCGGAGGGTCTCGGCGTCGAGGTCGCCGGTGACGGCCGCGATCAGCTCCGCCGCACCGGGACCGCCCGACGCGACGACGGCCGCCTCGACGACGTCCGGGTGGCGGCGCAGCACCACCTCGATCTCGCCGAGCTCGATCCGGTAGCCGCGCACCTTGACCTGCTGGTCCGCGCGGCCGACGTAGCGCAGCTCACCGTCGGCGGAGCGGCGCACCAGGTCGCCGGTGGCGTAGAGCCGCGCGCCCGGCGTGGAGGCGAACGGGTCCGGGACGAAGCGCTCCGCGGTCTTGCGGGGCGCGGACGCGTAGCCCCGGCCCACCCCGACACCGCCGATGTAGGCCTCGCCGACGACCCCGTCCGGCACCGGCCGCAGCGCGGCGTCGAGGACGTGGATCACGGCGTCGATCATGTCCGCGCCGATGGAGATGTCGCGGGCCCGCGCCACCTGCCCCGACTCCGGCCCGAGCAGCGCGACCGTCGAGCAGACCGTCGTTTCCGTGGTGCCCCAGCGGTTGTACAGCGTGACGTGCTCGCGTGCGGCCGAGAACCACCGCGCGAGCTTGTCGGGGTGTGCCGCCTCGCCGCCGATCAGCACCGTGCGCAGCGTCGGCGGCACCGTGACCTCGCCGTCGAGCGCGGACACGAGCACGTGGAAGAACGCGGTCGGGATGTCGATCATGGTGAGCCGCCGTTCCGCGCACCACGACCAGAACCGCTCCGGTGACGCGACCACCGACTCGTCCCGCAGCACGAGCGTCGCGCCCCGGATCCATGCCGAGAAGATCTCCTCGAGGCACGGGTCGAAGGTCAGCGGCGCGAACTGCAGCACCCGGTCACCCGGCCGGACGTCGAACGCGTCCAGGAAGGACATCAGGTAGCTCAGCAGCGACCGGTGCTGGATCTGCACGCCCTTCGGCCGCCCGGTCGACCCCGACGTGAAGATCACGTAGGCCAGGTTGTCGTCGCCGATGAGGAGGTCCGGGCGCTCGCCGGAGCCCGGCCGGTCCTCGTCGACCCGGATCGCGGTGCCGAGTTTCTCCGCCAGCTCGGCGGTCCCGGCGTGGCAGAGGATCCGCGCGCACCGCGCGTCGCCGACCATGTCCGCGAGCCGGGCCGGGGGCAGCGCCGGGTCCAGCGGCACGAACGCGGCGCCGGACTTCATCACGGCGAGCATCGCGATGACGAGCTCGGGCGACCGGCGCAGGCACAGCCCGACGGTGTCCTCCGGCCGCAGCCCCAGTCCCCGCAGCTCGTTGGCGAGGCGGTTGGCGGCCTGTTCCACCTCCGCGTAGGTCATTTCGAGGCCGGCCGCCTCGAGCGCGACCGCGTCGGGCGTGAGCGCGGCCGTCGACTCGAACAGCTCGTGGACCGAGGTCACCCCGGGCCGTTCCCTGGCGGGGACGTCGGCGCGGGCGAGCGACTCCGTGGTGCCCGCGAGGCGGAGGGCACTGGCCGGCGCGTCGCGCAGCCGGCCGAGCTGTCCCAGCAGGTCGAGGTACTGCGCCGCCAGCTCGCCGGCGAAGCCCTGCTCGAACCGGTCGGCGCGGACCAGCAGGTGCGCGAGCAGCCCGTGCTCGACGGGGATGGCGTGCAGGGTGATGTCGAACTGGGTCGCGAGCTCACCGACGGCGAACGGCTCCAGCGTGAGGTCGCGCAGTGTCGCCGAGGCGGCGCCGGCGCCGAACACCACGGACGTCACGTCGCTCGCGATGGCGCCCTGCGGCCGTTCGAACACGACGGCGGCGTTGACCGCGGCCGCCGCGTTGCCCCGCGCACGCAGCAGCTCCACGAGCTTGCCGTACGGGAAGTGCTGGTGGGTCAACGACTTCCGCAACTGCGCGCCGGTGCCGCGGACGAGGTCGCCGACCGTGGTGGCACCGCCGAGGTCGGCGCGGACGGGGACGGTGTTCGCGAAGTAGCCCGCGGTGTTGCGGAACCGGGCCTGTGGCCTGCCCGTCGTCGTGGCGCCGACGAGGAACTCCGACTCGCCGCTGTGCGCGCCCATGAGCACCTCGAAGGCGACCATCAGCACCGCGAACAGCGTCGTGCCCGCCTCGGCCGCGACCTGCTCCAGCTCCGCGACGACCGCGGCGTCCACCACGACGCGCTGGTGCTCGACGCCCGTGTCGTGCGCGTTCCCCTCGCGGTACGGCAGGGCGGGTGCGTGCACGTCGCCCGCCAGCAGGTCGAGCCAGTAGCGCTCGTCGGCCGCGCCGCGCGCGGAGCGTTCGTACTCCTGCTGCCAGCGCACGAACTCCTCGTAGCCGGTGGCGGGCGGGAGCTGTGGGGTCGTGCCCGCCAGCACGGCGCCGTAGATCGTCGCCAGCTCGTCGAGCAGCGTGACGACCGACCAGAAGTCGGTGATCGCGTGGTGCTGCGCGAGCACGAGAACAGGTGCGCCGATCCCGGTGAACAGCGCGGCGCGTGCGACGTCGCCGTGTTCGATGTCGAAGGGGGCGAGCGCGTGGTCGTCGACCCGCGCGCGCAGGACGGTCTCCTCGCCCGTCATCGGCACGACGGCCAGCTCGAACGGTCGCCCGCCGTCGATCCGGTGGGTGCGGCGGCCGCCATCGGTGCCGAACCGCGACGTGAGGATCGGGTGCCGCGCACCGAGCAGGCGCACCGCGTCGGTGAGCGCGCCGACGTCGACCGGCTCGGCGAGGCGCACCGAGACGGACACGTTCTGGCGGCAGTCCGGCCCCTCCAGGTCACGGATGAACAGCAGCGCTTCCTGCCCGGCGGACAGTGGCCCGAGGGTGGCGGTCCTGGTCGCGGGCGCCGGGGCAGCCCCCGTTTCGCTGCCCGGTTCGCTGCCGGGAGCACTGTCCGGTTCGGTGTCCGTGAGCCGGGACGCGATCACGGTCGCGAGGTCGCGCAGGCTCTCCGGCCGCAGCAGGTCACCGGCGTCGAGGACGACGCCGAGCCGGTCCTCCAGCTCGAAGGCCAGTTCGACCGCCGCGAGCGAGTCGAGGTTCAGGTCGGCGACGGTCGCCGGACCGTCCTGGACGTCCCCGTACCTGCGCAGCTCCGACTCGATCGCGTCGGCCCGTTCCCCGGGCGGCAGCGCTCGCAGCGCGGCACCCGACAGGGCCGCGAACAACCGGCCTTCCGTCGCGGGGACGGCGGACCGGCGGTACTTCTCGCCCTCGACCGCGCCCGCGAGGTACGCCGTCCGGCTCGCGAGGCGCTGGACCTTGCCGCTCGACGTCTTCGCGATGCTGCGGGCCGCGAGGAGCACGACGTCGTGCAGCGCCACGCCGTAGTCCGCCAGCACCGCGGCGGCGATCGCGTCGGCCACCGCGGGGAGTTCCTCGTCCGGCGTGCCTGCCGCGACCTCCTGCAGCAGGACGCACTGCTCGCCGTCCTCGGTGTCCACCGAGAACGCCGCGCCGCACCCGGGACGCGACCGCGGCGACGCGAGGACAGCCGTCTCCTCGAGGTCGTGCGCGTAGAGGTTCCGGCCGCGGACGACCATCATCTCCTTGAGCCTGCCCGTGATGTGGAGCTGCCCGTCCAGCACGAACCCGAGGTCACCGGTTCTGAGGAAGGGGCCCGTGCCGTCGGGGAGGTGCGCGTCGAAGGTCGCCGCCGTCGCGGCCTCGTCCCTCCAGTAACCCGCCGCGACCGACGGACCACGCACCCACAGTTCCCCGACGGCACCTGGCGTGACCCGGGTACCGCTCCCCTGGTCCACGATCGCGATGTCGTGCCCGATGGCCACCTGTCCCGACGACACGAGGACCTGGCCGCTGTCGCCACCGGTCTCACTGTCGCCGCTCTCCTGCGCCCGGCCGCCCTCGAGTGCCGCCCGGTCCACGACGAGCCGCCGCACGCCGTTCCCGCGCCCGGCACCGGCGACGAACAGCGTCGCCTCGGCGAGCCCGTAGCACGGCAGCAACGCGGACGGGTCGAACCCGCTCGGCGCGAACGCCTCGGCGAACCGCGTCATGGTCCGGTGCCGGACCGGCTCCGCACCGCAGAACGCGACCCGCCACGTGGACAGGTCGAGGCCGGCCCGCTCGGCGGGCGTGCTCTTGTTCACGCACAGGTCGAACGCGAAGTTGGGGCCACCGCTCGCGGTGGCGCCGCGCGCGGCGATGGTCTCGAGCCACCGCATGGGCCTGCGCAGGAAGTCCAGCGGGGACATCAGGATCGTCGAGATCCCGCTGAGCAGCGGCTGCAGCACGCCGCCGAGCAGGCCCATGTCGTGGTAGAAGGGCAGCCAGGAGACATTGACGTCGTCGCCGGTGAGCCCGAAGTTGCCCGCGATGGAACGGCCGTTGGCCACCAGGTTCCGGTGGGTCACGACCACCCCGCGCGGGGTGCCGGTCGAGCCGGACGTGTACTGCAGCAACGCGACGGCGTCGGCGTCGAGCACCGGCGGCCGCCACCCGTCGGCGTCCTCGGCCATCGCGTCCTCAGTGGACAGCCAGGGCAGTGTGGCCAGCTCCGGCGCGTGCGCGAACAGTTCCGTGGCGAACGCCTCGACGAGGCGGGTCGACAGGACGATCGCCGCGTCCGAGTCCCGCGCCACGGCACGCAACCGCGGCATCGTGCGCTCGAGACTCGTGGGGTCCGGCGGGTAGACGGGCACCGCGACCATGCCCGCGTACAGCGAGCCGAGGAAGCCGACGACGAAGTGCTCACCGGGTGGGTAGAGCAACAGCACCCGCGCACCCGGCCGGGCCCGCTGCGCGAGGGCGACGGCCACCGCGCGCGCACGCGCGTCGAGCTCGGCGATGCCGAGCGTCGTCGCGGTCGCCCCGCTCTCGGCGAGGAACTCGTAGTGCACGGCGGTGCCGCGCTCTTCGACGTTGCGGCGCACCGCGTCAACGACAGAGCAGTCCCAATCCATAACCGTTCCCGTGTCGGCTCGAGGTTCCATGGCACGGTCGTGCCGGGGAGGGGCGCCCGGCGCCCGGTGTCCGTCCGTGGTCCGGGGTCAGTACCCGGCGAGTGGCCTGCGGCCGCAGATGGCCCCGATCCGCTTGCGCGCGTGCGCACGGACCTGGGGGTCGAGGGTGTGGACCCTGGCCGAGGCGCTCTCCGCGGCGGTCAGCACATCGACGACGACCTCGGCGATCTCCGCGACGTCCTCCGCGTCCAGCCCGCGGGCCGCCATGCTGTTGCTGCCGAAGCGCACACCCGAGGCCACGTTCGCGGGGTGGACGTCGCCGACGATCCGGTTCTTGTTGACGAGGATGTCGCACTCCTCCAACGCCTTCTCGGCGTTGACCCCCGTGATGCCGAACGACGACAGGACGTCGGCCACCACGATGTGGTTGTCGGTGCCCTCGGAGATGACCCGGACACCGCGGCGCATCAGCTGGTCGGCGAGGGCGGCCGCGAGCGAGCGGACCCTGGCCATCGTGTCGGCGAACCGCGGCGTGTCCACGGCGCCGAGGGCGTAGGCCTTCGCGGCGATGCTGTTCACCACCGGTGCGCCCTGCATCAGCGGGAACAACCCGCCCTGCATGGCCTGTTCGAGGGTCCTGCCGTCGGGCAACGTGGTCGTGGCCGACTCGCCGAGGAGGATGAGCCCGCCGCGCGGCCCGTACAGCTGCTTGTGCGTGCAGGTCGTGACGACGTGCGCGTGCTCGATCGGCGACGGGTGCAGCCCGGCCACCACGAGACCGGCGATGTGCGTGATGTCGGCGAGCAGGTAGGCGCCGACCTCGTCGGCGATCGCGCGGAACGCCGCCCAGTCGATCGTGCGCGGGTAGGCCGTGGTGCCCGCGATGATGAGGCGGGGGCGGTGCTCGAGCGCCTTGGCCCGCACCTCGTCGTAGTCGATCAGCCCGTCGGGCGCGAGGCCGTAGCCGCGGGCCACGAACACCCGGCCGGACACGTTCACCGGGGCGCCGTGGCTGAGGTGGCCGCCCGCGTCGAGGTCCATCCCCAGGATCGGGTCGCCTGGGCTCAGCAACGCGTTCATGACCACCTGGTTGGCGGTGCTCGCGGAGTGCGGCTGCACGTTGGCGTAGCGCGCGCGGAAGGCGTGCTTGGCCCGGTCCACGGCGAGCCGCTCGACCTTGTCCACGTTCACACAGCCCGCGTGGAACCGGCGGCCGGGATATCCCTCCGCGGTGACGTTCGCGAAGATGCTGCCCTCGGCGAGCAGCGCCGCGGGTGAGACGGGACTGCACGACGCGACCAGCGCGAGGGTCTCCCGCTGTCTGCCGAGCTCGTCGTTCAGCAGCCCGAGCAGGACCGGGTCGTCGAGTTCCAGTGAGTCGAGTGCGTTCTCGTAGAAGGAAGGCAGTGAGGTGCCGGCCTGTGCGGGCAACGGCAGACCCGCGACATTGGTCACAAAATCCCCCAACGGGTGCGTGAATGGACGGGTCTCAGAAGTTCGGCATGGACAACATGGCCGCCACCCGCCGGTTCGGGTCCTCGAAGGCGCGGCGTCCGTGCATCACCCGTTTGTTGTCGATCATGACGATGTCGCCGACCTCCCATTCGAGGTCGACCGCCACTTTCTCGGTGGCGTCGAGCGCGTCCCAGCGACAGTGCTGCGGAATCGGTGACCCGTCCTCGAAGGACACGATGGCGCCGGAGCCGAGATAACTGTTGCACAATGTGCGGGAATCGATGTACGGCGCCTGCGGCACCGCCGAAACGGTGTAGCTCCAGTTCAGGTTACCCGCGTCATCGAAATCGTACGTGAAATCGTCGAACTCGGCGAAGAGCCGGTCGAGCTCGGCCCGATCGGACGTCCCGAAGACACGTTCCTGGTGCTCGGGCCCGGTCGCGAACGGGAGGCGCCACGTCAGCCTCTTCTCCTCGAACAGGTCCCGGGTCTCCTTCGCGAGCAGGTCGAGCGCCGCGACACCGTCGTACACCGTGGTGGCACCGCCGGAACTGGCGGGTTGCACGCAGTAGAACCACTGCAGCCCGGGATGCAGTGGGCAGTAGCTCATCTCGGCGTGGGCGGGGATCGGGTTGCGGTGCGCGTCGACCAGCAGCACCGCCCCGTCCTCGGAGATCGTCTCCCGGTTCGGGTTCTGGTGGAAGTACAGTTTTTCGGAAAACCTCTGGACCAGTTCCCGGAAATCGTCGGCGGTCGCCTCGAAGCCGCGAAACATCAGCGTGCCGTGCTGCTTGAACAGGTCGACGACCCCTTCGTAGGGCAGCTCGGCAAGAGCGGCACCACCGCCCTTTTCGATGACCAGGCCGTGATGCTCACTGAGAAGGGACGTCGACAGTAACGTCGTCATAAACCACTCCGAGGTCAAATGATTTCGCCACTGCTGGCGACACGAACGACTTTAAGCACTATCCAGCGCAGGGCGCAACCACCGTCCAAAAAGACCCCGCGCCCATTTCTCCGCCATTCCGACATGACACGCCAACCCCCTACCGGCACCAGCCGCCGCGATGTTCTTAGTACAGCGGAACCCGGGCCGCAAACGTCGCGGACGCAGTTGCACACCGGATCGCGGCAGACGGTTTTCCCGTGCTCAGCGCGTCGAAGCCAGTACCGGCACGCGCGCACCGCCGCACACCGCTGTGCAACTGCGACCGCTCCTGGACGCCGGCCGTCGACGACTGCACGATGGGAACAGCCGACCGGCGACCGCACGGAAAGGGGTGCCATGGCGGGTCCCCGCGCTCCCCTGCCGGACCGCGCGCCGGTCGTGGTCATCGGCGGCGGTGTGATCGGCACGAGCATCGCGTTCCACCTGGCGGAGGCGGGTGTGCCCGAGGTACTCCTGCTCGAGCGCGGCGAACTCGGTTCCGGGTCGACCTGCCGGGCCGCCGGCGGGGTCCGCGCCCAGTTCTCCGACGAGTTGAACATCGCACTGGGCGCGCGCAGCCTGGCGGCGTTCACCCGGTTCGGCGAGCGGCCGGGCCAGGAGATCGACCTGCACCAGGTCGGCTACCTGTTCCTGCTGTCCACCCCGGAGGACGTGGCGGCGTTCGAACGGGACGTCGCGCTGCAGAACGAACTCGGCGTCGACAGCAGGATGATCGATGTCGGCGAGGCGCGGCGGCTGTCCCCGCTGATCGACACCGACGGACTGCTGGCGGCCGCGTTCTCCCCGGACGACGGCCACTGCACCCCGGAGTCGGTGGTACTCGGCTACGCGAGCGCGGCGCGCGGGCTGGGCGCCACCCTCCGCACGGGCACGACCGTCCTCGACATCGAGACCAGAGCCGACCGCGCGACGGCGGTGGTGACCGACCAGGGCACCGTCGCGACCGGCGCCGTCATCTGCGCGGCAGGCGCGTGGTCGGCGGCCGTCGGCGCGATGGCGGGCGTCGACCTGCCGGTCACCC
Source organism: Actinophytocola algeriensis (assembly GCF_014203735.1). Lineage (GTDB taxonomy): Bacteria > Actinomycetota > Actinomycetes > Mycobacteriales > Pseudonocardiaceae > Actinophytocola > Actinophytocola algeriensis. The sequence goes on from NZ_JACHJQ010000010.1 coordinate 295,017, forward strand.
CGGTGCGCAGGCAGGTGATGTTCACGGCACCGATGCCCGGCCTGCCCTCGGCGGTGCCGTTCACCATCGACTTCGCGACGTCGTTCTACTTTCACCGCGAGGGCCGGGGCCTGATGTTCGGCATGTCGGATCCCGCACAGGAACCGGGTTTCCACCTCGACTACTCCGACGCGTGGCTGCCCAGGGTGGCCGCGGCGATCGAGGCCCGCGCACCCGGACTGCTGGACGTGGGCCTGTCACCGGGGTGGGCGGGGCTGTACGAGGTCACCCCGGACCACAACGCCCTGATCGGCCGCGCAAGCAGCCCGTCCAACCTGTTCTACGCGACGGGGTTCTCCGGCCACGGCTTCCTGCAGGCCCCGGCCGTCGGCGAGGTGATCAGGGACCTCTACCTGGACCGCGACCCGTTCGTCGACGTCCGGCCACTCAGCGCGCAGCGGTTCGCGACCGCGGCGGGCGCCCGCCCCGAGACCCACATCGTGTGACGCCGCGCCGCCTCACTCGGTGAACAGGACGCGCACGGACTTCCGGTCGATCTTGCCGACGCTGGTCAGCGGTACGGCGTCCAGCACGACCACCTCGCGCGGATACTTGTACTTCGCCAGCCGCGACCTGGCGAACTCGACCAGCTCGGCGCCGGTCGCCTCCTGACCCGGTGCCAGCTGGACGGCCGCGACCACCTCCTCGCCGCGTTCCCGGTCGGGTCTCCCGACGCAGGCCGCCACCTGCACCGCGGGGTGCTCGAGCAGCACGTCCTCCACGTCGCGCGGGTAGACGTTGAAGCCGCCGCGGATGATCAGGTCCTTCATCCGGTCCACGACGTACAGGAAGCCGTCCTCGTCGAGGCGGCCCAGGTCGCCGGTGTGCAGCCAGCCGTCGCGCACGGTCCGCGCGGTCAGGTCCGGGTCGTGCCAGTAGCCGAGCATCACCCCGGGACCTCGGACGCAGATCTCGCCCTCCTCCACCACGTTCCCCTCGGGATCGAGGATGGCCACCTCGGCGTGCGGCAGCGGCTTGCCGACGCTGCCCGGCCGGTGGTCCTCGACCGTCTCGGCCGACACCACCGCGCTGGACTCGGTGAGGCCGTAGCCCTGCAGGACGGTCACCCCGAAGACCTTCTCGGCCTTCTCCCGCACGGCGGGCGGCAGCGTGGCGCCGCCGGAGCCGAACGACCGCAGCGACGACAGGTCGTGGTCGGCGAGCGGCTGGGCGAGCAGCGCCTGGAGCATGGCGGGGACGACCGGGCTCGTCTCCAGCCGGTGCTCGGCGACGAGCGCGAGCCAGCCGGCCGGGTCGAACCAGCGCTGCAGGACCGACACCGGTCTGCGGTCGGCGTGCAGGCCGCCGATGGTGACGATCAGGCCGTAGGCGTGCGAGAGCGGCAGCGGCAACAGCGACCGGGTCGTGTCCATGCTCCTGGCGACCGCGCTCAGGCCGCGGCCGGACTCCCACAGCCCGCGATGGCCGAGCATCACGCCCTTCGCCCGCCCGGTGGTGCCGCCGGTGTAGAGCAGGGCCGCGAGGTCGTCGTCCGCGCGTGGCTCGATGCCGGCCGGCTCGCCGCTTTCCAAGGCGGAGAAGGACTCCTCGCCCACCACGAAGGTGGTGATGCCGAGGCCTTCCCCGGCACCGAGGAACAGGCGGGCCAGCTCCGGGCTGATGATCGCGGCCTTCGCCCCGGAGTCGGTGAGGATGTGCCGCAGCTCCGGCACGGTCTGCAGGAAGATCACCGGGGTCACCACGGCACCCGCCCGCCAGATCGCCCGGTACGAGACGAACACCTCCGGCGTGTTCATCATCATCACGACCACCCGGTCGCCCGGTGCCACACCGTGTGCGCGCAGGCCGCCCGCGACCCGCGCCGACCGGTCGTGGATCTCCCCCGAGGTCAGCCACCTGCCCTCGAAGAACAGCGACTCGTAGTCGCCGAGGCGGTCGAAGGCCTGCTCGGCCAGGACGGCGAGGTTGTACTCGGTCATCGCGTCACCGCCAGCCGCGCGACCTCGTCGTACGCGGACACGTCGTCCCCGAGGAGGAATCTGTCCACTTTGGACCGTCGCCAGTACAGGTGCGCGTCGTGCTCCCAGGTGAACCCGATGCCGCCGTGCACCTGGATCACCGCCTCCGCCGCCTGTTCGAGGGTGGTGGCCGCGGCCGCCTTCGCGGCGGCCGAGGCCAGTGGCAGCTCGTCCGGCGCGTGGTCGGCGGCCCACGCCGCCCACCAGACCAGCGAGCGGAGCTGCTCCACCTCGACGTAGGCGTCGACGAGCAGGTGCTTCACCGCCTGGTAGGAGCCGATCGCACGGCCGAACGCGTACCGCTCCTTCGCGTACGCCACACCGATCTCCAGCACGCGGGCCGCCGCGCCCAGGCCCTCGGCGGCGAGGATCGTCCTGCCGACGCGCTCGCCGTGGAGCCACCGCTCCGCCGCGTCCGGCACCAGCTCCTCGGTATCGCCGAGGGTGACGTCGCCGAGGCCGCGGGTCGGGTCGATCGGCTCGCGTGCCGTGACGGTGCCCGGTCCGCAGACCAGCGCCCCGTCCCGCAAGGCGAGGAAGGTGTCGGCGCCGACCGCGTCCAGTACGGGCCCGTCGTGGTCGACGACCGCGACGGACCGGTCGCCACCGGCGAGGTCGGCCAGCCGGTCGTCGCCGGCCAGCAGCACGGCCGCCCGCGCGAAGGTCACCAGTGACGGACCCGCGAGCAGCCGCCCGGCCTGTTCGGCGACCACGGCGAGGTCGAGGACGCTGCCGCCGCCCCCGCCTGCGTGCTCGGGGATCGTGATGGTCGCGAAACCGCTCTTGACCAGCTCCGCCCGGCCGGGCCGCACAGTCGCGCCGTCGTCCAGCATCGCCCTGGCCGCGGCCGGGGAGGCGGTGGCCGACAGGAAGTCCCGCGCGGCGTCGGCGAGGTCGCGGTGTTCCTGGTCCAGGTCGAAGTTCACGGCGTGCCCCTCTCGGCGGCCAGGCTCTCCTTGAACGTCACGCCCTTGTCGGCGCGGGGTTCGGCGGGCAGCCCGAGGACGCGTTCGCCGATGATGTTGCGCAGCACCTGGTCGGTGCCGCCCGCGATCGCCATGCCGGGGAGCCCGGCCTGCAGCTCCTGCCAGAACCCGCCCGCCACGCGCGCGTCGGCGCCGAGCACGCGCACCGCGAGGTCGGCAAGGTCGCGTGCCGATCGCGTGCCGGAGAGCTTCCCGGCCGACGCCTCCGGGCCGGGCAGCTCACCGCGGCTGATCCTGGAGAGCTGGCGGTAGCCGGTGTACCGGGCGCCGAGCACGGCGACGTACGCCTTTCCCAGCTGCTGCCGGACCAGCGCCTGCCGGTCGGGCGACAGCGCGCCGAGGTGCTCCGCGACGTGCCGGGCGACGGTCTCCGCACGAGGGCCGATGCCGGTGCCACCGCCACCCAGCGAGAGCCGCTCGCTCATCAGGGTCGTCAGCGCGACGCGCCAGCCGTCGCCGACGTCACCGAGCCGTTCGGCGTCGGGGATCACCACGTCGTCGAAGAAGACCTCGTTGAAGTCCGCGCCGCCGCTCATCTGCCGCAGCGGCCGCACGGTGACGCCGGGTGCCTTCATGTCGACCACGAACATGGTGAGCCCTCGGTGTTTGGGCACGTCCGGGTCGGTCCTGGTGAGCAGGATGCCGTAGTCGGACTGGTGGGCGCGGGTCGTCCACACCTTCTGGCCGTTGACCAGCCAGTGGCTGTTGTCACCGCCGTTGTCGCTGTCACCGCCGCGGACGGCCCTCGTGCGCAGCCCGGCGAGGTCGCTGCCCGCGGCGGGTTCGCTGAACAGCTGGCACCAGATGTCGTCGGCGCGGAGCAGCCGCTTGAGGTAGCGCTGCTTCTGGTCGGCGCTGCCGTGCACGATCACGGTCGGCCCGCACATGCCGATGCCGATGAGGTTGATCAGCGGCGGGAGGTCGAGCCGCGACATCTCCTGGTCGATGATCGCCTGCTGCATTGGTGTGCCGCCGCGGCCGCCCGCCTCGACGGGCCAGGTGACGCCGACGAACCCGGCGTCGTACAGGGTGGCCTGCCAGGTCCTGGCGGTCCCGGTGTCCCAGACCGTGTCCCGGTCGGTGCCGTCGTCGCGGTGCTGCTCGAGGAACGCACGCACCTCGGCGCGCCAGGCGGCTTCTTCCCGCGTGTCGTCGAAGTCCATGTTCAGTTCCTGATCAGGGTGATGGGGAGGCCGTCCTTGGGGAACGGCAGGGAGTGGTTGTCCATCGGCGGCACGTAGCCGGGATCGACGCGCCAGTGGTACCCGCGCAGCAGCCGGTGCATGATCGCCTTGACCTCCAGGCCCGCGAAGTGCATCCCGATGCACTTGTGCACACCGCCACCGAACGGCTCCCACGCGAACCGGTGCGACTTGTCCTCGCGGCGTTCCGGCGAGAACCGGCCGGGGTCGAACTCCTCGGGGTTCGTCCAGTAGTCGGCCATGAGGTGGGTGAACTGGATGCCGAGCGCGACGCTGGTGTCCGCCGGGATGCGCACGCCCTGGACGACCGTGTCCTTGACCGTGTGGCGGACCAGCACCGGGACGGGCGCCCGCAGCCGGAGGGCCTCGCGCATCACCAGGTCGAGGGAGACCAGGCCTTCCAGCTCCGCCGCGGACGGTGCGGGCCCGAGGGCCTCGGCTTCGGTGCGGCACCGTTCCTGCCACGCCGGGTGCTGGCCGAGGTACTGCAGCATCGTGGCGGTGGTGATGGTGGAGGTGTCGTGCGCCGCCATCATCAGGAACACCATGTGGTTGACGACGTCGTCGTCGGTGAAGCGGTCGCCGTCGTCGGTCTCGATGTGGCAGAGCACGGAGAAGATGTCGTCGGTCTGGTTCGCGCGCTTGGCGGGCAGGTAGTGGCGGAGGAAGCTCTCCAGCACCTTGCGGCCGCGGTAGGCCCTCCCCCACCGGGTGCCGGGCACGTTCGCCCGGATGATCCCCGCGGCGGCCTGGACGCAGGCGATGAACGCCTTGTTGACCCGGTCCATCTCGGCCTGGCTGGTGTCCCGCGCGCCACCCATGAACAGGTCCGCCGCGATGTCCAGCGTCAGCTGCTTGAGCCGCCAGTACGCCGGGAACTCCTTGCCCGTCTCCCAGGCCGTCATCCCGTGCTCGATGGCCGGGTGCAGCCTGCGGGTGTAGGTCTCGAGCCGCGGCCGGACGAAGGCCTCCTGCATGATCCGCCGGTGCCCCAGGTGCTCGTCGAAGTCGATGAGCATGAGGCCGCGGTGGAAGAAGGGTCCCACGAGCTGCGACCAGGCAGGCTGGTTGGCGAACGCCTTGTCCTTGTTCTGCAGTGCCTCGCCGCAGGCGTCGGGCCCGAGCAGCATGGCCGCGTTCGTGTTGAGCGTCCGGAAAGGCGCGACGGGCCCGTAGCGCTCCCAGTGGCGCCGGTACAGGCCGACCGGGTCCTTCGCGTACTCGAGGACCTGACCGATGAAGGGCAGGCCGCGGTCGTCGCGGCGCAGCACCGGAATCGGTCGTGGTTCGAGGGTTTCGGCCGTCATTGGCTCACCTCGCGCTGGTGCGGCAGCGGTCGAGCCAAGCCTGATTCAGGAAGGACGTCCTGTCAACCTTGGTCCGGTGTGGCATCGTGAGCACATGGCTGTGCGGTCAGGGGTGTACCGGGGTGTCAGCGCCGAAGAGCGCGCCGCCGCCCGGCGGTCCCGGCTGCTCGAGGCGGCGCTCGCGGTGTGGGCGGACGAGGACACCAGGACGACGATGACCGCCGTGTGCGCGGCGGCCGGCCTGTCGGAGCGGTACTTCTACGAGAGCTTCACCGGGCTCGACGCGCTGCAGGAAGCGCTGATGAACGAGATCGCCGCCGAGATCGAGGAGACGAGCAGGCGCGCGGCCGACCAGGCGGGCTCGGATCCGGAGAAGCGGGTGCGCGCGTCGATCCGCGCGTTCGTGCAGCTGCTGCTCGACGACCCCCGGAAGGGCCGGGTCGCCATCGTGGAGTCGGTCGCCGTCCCGAAGCTGCGCAGACGCCGGACCGAACTGCTGCGCCACCTGGCCCACCAGTCCGCGGTTGAGGCCCGAGAACACCTCCGCACCCCCGGCCGCACCGAGAACGAGGACGAGACCGCGGGCCTGCTGTTCATCGGCGGCATGGCCGAACTGGTCACCGCCTGGCTGGACGGCGCACTGACGGCGTCCGCCGACGAGATCGTCGACGCGGCGTCGCGGTCCCTGCTCGGTCTCTATCGCTGAACCGGACCGCTCGCGACGATAACTCATGGTTTCGTTGAAGTTACGGTCGGATACGTATACGCTCCGTTCTGGGAGCGCTCCCATCGCGGGCACATTCTGATCAGCCGGAGAATGGAGGCTTCACTTATGCGTATGCGCACAAACTCCGGATCCATCGCCAGACGGCGGGGGTTCCTCGCTCTGGTCATCGGTACGATGGCCTGCCTGTTCGTCTTCACCCCGACAGCGTCGGCACACGGCACGATCGTCGATCCCGCCTCGCGTGCCTACCAGTGCTGGCGTGACTGGGGCAGCCACCACATGGATCCGGCCATGCAACAGCAGGATCCCATGTGCTACCGGGCTTTCCAGGCCAACCCCGACACCATGTGGAACTGGATGAGCGCGCTGCGGGACGGCCTCGGCGGGAATTTCCAGGGCTCGACCCCCGACGGGCAACTGTGCAGCAACGGCCTGGCACGCAACAACTCCCTGAACTCCCCGGGGCAGTGGAAGAGCAAGACCATCAGCAACAACTTCACGATGCACCTGTACGACCAGGCCAGTCATGGTGCGGACTTCTTCCGGGTCTACATCAGCAAGAACGGGTTCAACCCCGCCACCCAGTCCCTGGGTTGGGGAAACCTCGATTTCATCATGCAAACCGGCCGCTACCCACCGGCCACCGACATCACGTTCAATGTCCAGACCTCTGGATATACTGGACAGCACGTCATCTTCACGATCTGGCAGGCCTCACACCTCGACCAGACCTACATGTGGTGCAGCAACGTGAACTTCGGCTGACCGACCGAAATTCGGGAACCCGGCGCCGGCCCCTGGCCGGCGCCGGGTTCCTTCGCTCGATGCCCCGGTGCTACATGACGGCACTTATCCGCGGCTTAGCCTCGATGTAGGCCCGGTCGGCAGGCTTCCCCCTGTCAATCGAACTCCACGGATGATCGGGGGATCTCCCATGCGTAAGAAGTACCTGCTCGCACCGCTCGCCGCCGCCGCGCTGGCCACGACCGCGTTCACCGGTGTCGCCGGTGCGGACACCGTCGGCACGATGGCCGCTCGGGACGGCAAGTGTGACAACCTCGAGTTCTGCCTGTACTACAACAGTGAGCTGGGTGGCTCGGTGTCTGACTTCGACCAGCGGGTCAGCGACTTCGCGAACTACGTGTTCAAGGGGCCGGGTGCCGGCCAGGGCCAGTCGGTGAAGAACAACGCCGCGTCGGCGTGCAACAAGACGGGCCGCTACACCGCCCGCGTGTACTACAACTCCAACTACAAGGGCGTGTACGACGACATCCCGCCCTACACCTGCTACAACCTGACCAGGACCTACAACGAGAACGCGTCCTTCCAGTGGCTCGTGGTGGCCTGATCCGCGGTTAGGGAAACGTCGCGGCCGGTCGCGCCGACGGACTGCCAGAGCGTGCGCGCCTGGTCGAGGTGCCGTCGGGCGCCGGCCGCGTTCCCGTGCCGGGACTCGAACCCGGCGAGCAGCTCCCAGCAGCGTGCCTCGTCGAGGCGGGACCCGTTGCGGCGGAAGATGCCCGCCGCGCGTTCCAGCGCGGGTACCGCCCCCGCGCGGTCCGCGTGGATCTCTCCCGACTTCACCAGCGTGTACGCCACACAGCGGTCGTCCGCCAGCTCGGTGAAGATGTCGAGGGCTCGTGCGAGCCGCGCGAGCGCCTCCTCCTGGTCGAACAGGTCGCTCATCTCGCGCAGCACCACGGCTTCGCGGTGCCGGTCGCCGAGTGCGCGGCACAGGTCGAGCGCCTCGGTGAACCACGACGCGGCGGGGTCGAGGTCGCCGCGGGCCAGGTGCATGGCGCCGATCGCGCACATCAGCTGCGCCTCGGTGTTGCGGTCACCGGACGCGGCGACCAGCTCCAGCGCCTCCGTGGCACGGGCGAGCGCGGGGCCGTGCTCGTCGAGCACGCGGTGGATGGTGCCGAGCCCCGCGGTCGCCAGTCCCTCGCCGAGCTTGTCGCCCACCTCGCGGAACAGCGCCACGGACCGGGTCAGGTTCGCGGTCGCCGGCTCGAACAGGTCGCGGTAGATGTCGACCTGCGCGAGCCCGCGCAGCAGCACCGCCTCGCCGAGCCGGTCGTCCCCGGCGCGGACGGCGGTCAGCGCCACTTCGTGCCCGCGCCGCCAGTCCTCGTAGCGGCTGTGGTGGTCGTAGTAGGCCACCGCGACCGTCGCCAGCTCCCACGCGGGACCGGCGAGGCCCCACTCCGCGGCGACCGACACCGCGCCGAGCAGCGCGGCGCGTTCCGCGTCGAACCAGCAGACCGGGTCGGCGACCGCCCGGCGGACGACGTCGGCGGGTGCGCACCTGCGGGGCGCCGTGCCCGGCGGCGGGCGGAACAGGCTGGGCGGCAACGCGTCCGCGACCCGGGTCGCCAGGTCGAGCCACGTGGCCAGCAGCCGGGCGAGCGCGGCACGGCGCTCGCCGGACGGGATCGACTCGGCCCCCTCGACGGCATAGGCACGCACCAGGTCGTGCAGGCGGTAGCGGACCTCGCCGTTGTCGTCGGTGCCGACGACCCGCAGGAGGTTCGCGTCGACGAGCGCGTCGAGCTGGTCGTCCGCGGTGCGCTCGTCGGTGCCGCCGCGGTCCAGCAGCGGCCCCAGTACCCACCCTGGCACCGTCTGCGGGCCGAGCGTGCCGAGCAGCCGCAGCGCCCGGACGTCGTCCGGCGCGAGGTGGTGCAGGCTCAGGTCGAAGCTCGCGCGCACCCCGAGGTCGCCGAGCCGCAGCTCCGACAGCCGCCGCGACTCGTCCTCCAGCCGTTCCCGCAGCACCCGCAGCGACCAGCCGGGGCGGCCCAGCAGCTTGCCGCCCGCGATCCGGATGGCGAGCGGCAGGTGCCCGCACGCACGGACGATCGCCGCCGCGTGCTCCGGCTCACGCGCCACGCGCTCGGCGCCGACGATGTGGGTGAACAGCTCCCCGGCCTCGGCGATGCCCAGGACGTCCAGCTCGAGGTGGCGCGCGCCGGGCAGGCCGGTGAGCACGCCGCGGCTCGTGACGATCGCCGCGCTCGCGCCGGTCGGCGGCACCAGCCAGCGGACCTGTTCCGCGGTCGCGGCGTCGTCGAGCACGAGCAGCATGCCGTGGTCGGCGAGCAGCGACCGGTAGAGCGCGGCGCGGGCGCCCAGCCCGTCCGGCACGGCCGCACCGGTGACGCCCAGCGCGTGCAGCACCTCGGCGAGCAGCACCGCCGGGTCACGCGGACGCGGTGCCGTCCCCGCGAGGTCCAGGTAGAGCTGCCCGTCCGGGAAGCCGTCCGCGACGGCACGCGCGGCGTGCAGCGCGAGGGTCGACTTCCCGATCCCGGGACCGCCGGAGAGCACGGCGACCACCGGCGGCGCGTCGGGCGACCGGTCCGCGAGCAACGTGGTGAGCGTGCCGAGCTGGTCGCGGCGGCCGGTGAAGTCGGGGATGTCGGCGGGCAGCTGGCAGATCCTCGGCACCACCACCGCGGGCCGCACGGGGTCCGCTGGCTCCTGGTCACCGTCGAGGATCCGGCGGTGCAGGTCGCGCAGCGCGGCGCCGGGCTCGACACCCAGCTCCCCGACCATCACGTCACGCACGCGCTGGTAGGTGTGCAACGCCTCGGCCCGGAGGCCGGCGCGGGACTGGGCGACCATCAGCTGCTGCCAGAACCGTTCCCGCAGCGGGTGTTCCCCGACGAGCCGGGACAGCTCGGCGACCAGCGCGGTGTGCCTGCCGCAGGCGAGGTCGGCGTCGACGCGGGCGTCGAGGGCGGCGAGCCGCTCCTCCGCGAGCCGGACCGCCTCGGCGGCGACCTTGTCCGACGCGGGCACGTCGGCGAACGCGGGCCCGCGCCAGACCGCGAGCGCGGCGGCCAGCAGCTCGGCGGCCCGCTCGTGATCACCGTCGCGGCGGGCCTGGTGCCCGCGCTCGGCGAGCACCGCGAACTCGGCGGCGTCGGTGGCGCCCTCGGCCAGCCGGTAGCCGGGCGCGACGGTGCCGAGCACGCGGCCGTCGCGGTCACCGAGCAAGCGGCGCAACCGCAGCACGTACCCGTGGACCTGTGTGGCCGCGGTCTTGGGCGGGTGCTCACCCCACAGCTCGTGCACCAGCTGTTCGGTCGGCACGACCTGACCCGCGCGGACGAGCAACGTCGCGAGCAGCAGCCGCTGCTTTCCCGCGCCCGCCCCGACCCACCCGGTGCCGTCGTGCACCTGCAACGGCCCCAGCAGCCGGAACATCGAGCCTCCCCCGCCGCGCTCATGACCGCCGACCACCTTATCCCGGCGCCGGTCGCGCGCACCTGCCCGCGCGCCGTGTGTGACGTGGTTCGCGCCGCGGCTTAGGCTGCGTCCCACGCGACCACAGGGAGGCCGAGGTGACCGGGACAGCGCGCACCGACACCGTGCTCACCGACGTGCTGGCCGAACTGGCCGCGCTCGAGGACCCGAAAGCCCGCGAGGTCAACGAGAGGCACGGCGACGACCACGGTGTGAACCTCGGCAGGCTGCGCGCGGTCGCGAAGCGGCTGAAGACACAGCAGGACCTCGCGGTCCGGCTCTGGGCGACCGGCGACACCGCGGCGAAACTGCTGGCACTCCTGATCTGCCGCCCGAAGGCGTTCGGCCGGGACGAGCTGGACACCATGCTGCGCGCGGCCCGCACCCCGAAGGTGCACGACTGGCTCGTGAACTACGTGGTGAAGAAGCACCCGCACGCCGAGGACCTGCGGGTGGCGTGGACGGCCGACCAGGACCCGGTGGTCGCGAGCGCGGGCTGGGCACTGACCACCGAACGCGTGGCGAAGAATCCCGCAGGTCTCGACCTCCCGGGACTGCTCGACGTCATCGAGGCGGAGATGCGCGACGCCCCTGACCGCCTCCAGTGGGCGATGAACCACTGCCTGGCCCAGATCGGCATCGAGCACCAGGAACACCGCGCCAGGGCGATCGACATCGGGGAACGCCTGCAGGTCCTCAAGGACTACCCGACTCCCCCGAACTGCACGTCCCCGTTCGCCCCGGTCTGGATCACCGAGATGGTCCGCCGACAGGGTGACACGTAGTCACGTCAACCGTTTCAGGCCCGCGCGGGCGAAGGTGAAGACCTGGTCCACGAGTGGTGACAGGTCGGCGTCCTGGCGTACCTCGCGGGTCGTGTACAGCTCCCGGAGGCCGCCGATGAGGGCGTAGGCCGTCAGGCGGGGGGCCATGGCGTCGGCGGGGAGGTCCACGTCCTCGCCGATGGCGGCGGCGATCAGGAGTTCCAGGTCGCGGTAGGCGGCCCTGGCACGCCCGCGGAGGTCGTCGTCCTCGGCGATGAGGGCGGCCCGGCGGGTGCGGCGGGCCCAGACCTCGCCGGGTTCGCGGCAGCGGTCGGCGTCGTGCCGGTCCAGGGAGCCCATGGTGTCGCGCATCCACTCGCGGACCACGTCGAGTGCCGGCTTCGTGCGGCCGGTCAGTCGATCCGCCAGCGATGCCGGGGTGAACGGGTCGTCGGCGAAGAGGAGGTCCTCCTTCGTCGGGAAGTGCAGTGTCACCGTGCGGGTCGCGACGTCGGCGTGTTCGGCGATCGCCGCGATCGTGGTGTTGCGGTACCCGTGCGCCGTGAACAGGTCCAGCGCCGCTTCCTGGATGCGGTCGCGGGTCTGTCGTTTCTTGCGGTCCCGCCTGCTCTCGTCCACGGGCGCACACTAGCACGCCTCCTATTAATACATCCTGTGCTACTTTTAGAAGGGAAGGTATCCACAAGAGAGGTGAGCAGCATGGCCAAGACCTGGTTCATCACCGGCACGTCGAAGGGTTTCGGGCGCGAGTGGACGGAGGCCGCCCTCGAACGCGGTGACCGGGTCGCCGCCACCGCCCGCGACACCGGCCGACTGGACGACCTGGTGGCACGGCACGGAGACGCGGTCCTCCCGCTGCGTCTCGACGTCACCGACCGGGCGAGCGTCTTCGCGGCGGTGCGGCGGGCGGCCGAGCACTTCAATGGGCTGGACGTGGTGGTCAACAACGCGGGGTACGGCCACTTCGGCATGGTGGAGGAGCTGACCGAGGCCGAGATCCGCGCGGTGATGGAGACGAACTTCTTCGGCACCCTGTGGGTGACACAGGCGGCGCTGCCGATCCTGCGCGCGCAGGGTGGCGGCAGGCTGGTCCAGGTGACGAGCGAGGGCGGTGTCCGCGCGTTCCCGGGCATCGGCGCCTACCACGCGTCGAAGTGGGCGGTGGAGGGTCTGTCCGAGTCGCTGCGCAAGGAGGCGGCCGTGCTCGGCGTCGAGGTCATCTGCCTCGAACCCGGCCCGTACGCGACGGACTTCGGCGGCGGCAGCATCCGCACCAGCGACGAGCACCCGGACTACGCGGTGGTCCGCGCCGAGCTGTCCCCGACCTGGGACCTCGGCGATCCGAAGGCCACCCGCGCCGCGATCCTCGAGCTGGCCGACACGGACGACCCGCCCGCGCACGTCTTCTTCGGCAAGTCCTATGAGGACGTCGCCGCCGAGTACGAGGAACGCCTTGCCACGTGGCGGAAGTGGCAGCCGGTGTCACTGGCCGCGTTCGGCTGACCGCGGGTCACGACGACCCGGGGCCGATGTCGAACCGCTTGATCCGGAAACCCGCGTAGACCGCGGTCGCGTGCACGGCCCTGGTCCGGACGTCCCGGTGGATCCGCGCGGCTTCCTCGTCCGTCAGGCCCGGCCGCTGTTCGCGGGCCGCGCTGACCGCGTCGTCCGCCCGCCGCCACAGCTCGTCGAGTTGTGTCCTGGTCATCTCGGTGGCGGCGAGCCCGCCGCCGTCGTCGGTGACGAGCGCGCGCACGTAGTAGTACTCGAGGGTCCCGGATTCGACGGCGTCCGCCAGCTCCTTCGGCACCGTCCCGAACCTGCCGGCCGCCTTCATCACGTCGAGCACCGTCTTCAGGTACTCGGGATGTCCCTGTTCGTAGCGGCGGCCGTCGAGCCCGTACCGCGCGCCCTGCGTTGCTTCCGGGCCCTTGGTCTCCAGCACGATCATGGCGACGGTGCCACCGGCGCCGCGCACCCGGTAGATGTCGTCCAGCGTGCCCGCACCGCCCAGTTCTCCCGCCAGGACCCGTTCCAGGGTGTGGCCGGGGAACCGGGCCCGCAGCACGGTCCGCGCGGCGTGGCTGCCCGCGTACTCGCCGAGCTTCTCGCCCCAGTTGCTCGCGAACTCGTTGAACGTCGACCGGTCGACTCGAGCCGGCCCGTCCGGGCCGAACCTGCTGTCCTCCCCCGGTCCTGCCTTGACGCTTTCCTTTGCCTCCGCGAGGTTCTTCAGGTTCTCCAGCCGCGCCTGGGTCAGCCAGTCGGCCGCCGCGAGCGTCTCGTCGTCCAGGCCCGACCGGTCGTGGCGTTGCTCCCACGGCGCACCGCTGCCGTCCTTGTGGAACACCGCCCGGATGGCGTCGGGCGCGCCGGGCGGTTTCACCCGGAGCAGGCCTTCCGTGCTGCGATCCACCATGGGAAGGGGATGTCCGGCGACCGTCGCGTGCGCGTCCTTCCTGCGGACCGTCCGCTGTTTCTCGTCCTTCAGGTACAGCTCGCGGATCGCCGGATCGCCCGCGTTGAGCCGACGGACGATCTCCTCCTGGAACGCGGCCAGGTTCTCCTCGTCCGTACCGGAAAGCTCGCGGGCGAGGTGCGCGAGGTCGGCCACCGCCTGGCCGCTCTTCACCTTGATCGCCACGAACGCCGCGGCACTCGCGAGCACCGCGGTCGCCACCACGCCCGCGGCGACGGCGGGCGCCGTTCCCCCGCAGACCTCACCGGCAGGCCCCGACTGGTAGGACACCGTGCACGCCGCGGCCGGCCCCGCGGTCCACAGCGACCACGTGACGGCCGCCGCCACGATCGCCGACAACCGGACGAGCAGCGTCATGTGCCGACCTTCTCTCCGCGGTCCGGCGACAGCGGCGCGGCGGCCCGGATGGCGAGCACCCGGTCCCGCAGCTCGGTCTCGCCCGGCTCGTGCGCGCCCGCCTCGCCGCGACGCTGGTGCCACAGCCGCATCCCGAGGTCCAGCTGCGCCGCGTGCAACCGCCCTAGGTGCCGGTAGGCGGCAAACCCGTGGCGCCGGGCGGCGAGCACCCTGAGCAACCACCGGCGCAGCGGGTCGAGCAGCACCGGCACCTCGGCGTCGGTCACCGCGCCGTGCGGCGAGCCCGCCTCCACGAAGAACTCCCGGGACAGCCCGGCCGTCTGCGCGCGCACCCCTCCGCGCAGCAACAGGAAGCCGATCAGCAGGTACGGGCCCTGCAGCACGAGCATCGTCACCGGCGGCCCGGCCACGGCGAGGACGGTGTCACCGAACCCCAGCTGCTGGAGCCAGCGGGTGAACGAGGGACCGACGGCGTTGTAGACGAAGTGCCCGCTCATCGCCATCAGGAAGCCGAGCAGGATCACCCCGCGCCGCCTGCGCGGGTCGGCGACCTGCCGCGCGATGCCGAACCCGGCCCCGACCAGTGCCGAGAACGCGGTGTGCGCCCCGAACAGCATGACCGACTGGCGTGCCCAGTACTGGAACTCCGGGGCGCCCCGCGCCATGTACTCGACGCTTTCGGCCAGGTTGAACCCCAGCCCGACGGACGCGCCGACCACCATGCCGGAGAGCACGCTGTCGAACCACCGGCGGGCCAGCAGGTACAGGATCGCGATCCCGGCGCCCTTGGCCAGCTCCTCGATGACCCCGGCGTGCACCATGTTCAGGGTCTGCACGGTCTGGTGGATCGCCAGCTGTTCGTCGACCAGGTCCTCGAGGTCGAACGAGCCCGACCGGATCCCCTCCGACATCGTGTCCGACCGCGCCTGCGCCTGCCACAGCCGCGAGTAGACCAGGAAGAGCACGTTCATCCCGCCCGCGACGCTGATCGCGACGAGCCCGCCCCACCCGAGCGCGGCGAGCGAGAGACCGGCAGGCATGTGGCGGTGGCGTTGCCACGCACGAACACCCCACAGCGCGAAGACCGTGCTGGGCAGGCACACGAGCACCAGCGGCAGCTCGACGACGAGCCTGCTCACCGCCACGGCGGCGAACGGCGCCACGAGCACGGCCGCGGCCACGAGTTGTCCCTGGCCACCCCTGCGGACGAGCAGGACCGCGCCCGCCACCAGCCAGCTGAACGGCGCGGTGAACATCAGCACCACGCCGGTGGTGCCGAACAGCTGCCCCGGCTCCGGCATCGGCTCCACCTCGGGCCGGGTCTGGTAGAGCACCAGCCACAGCAGGTAGAGCGCGGACAGCCCGGCCGCGAGCAGCAGCACGGTTCCCGGTTTGCGGTTCACCGCTCCCCCAGCTCCCGCTCGAGGTCGAACGAGGGGGGCACCGCGGGCTCGGCGGCACACGCCACGAAGAACCCGCCCACCGCGATGAGCAGGGTGACCGCGCCGGCCACGCCCATGAGGCGGACGTGTGGTTCCCGCTCGAGCCCCGGCGCGGCGGTCTCGGGCGCGCGCGACCGCCACCGCACGGCGACGAACCCGAGCAGCACGACGGAAAGCCCACCGGCGGACCACAGGACCACGTCGCCGATCGCCGTCCCGTCACCCGGCGGCTCGGCGCCACCACCGAGCGGCGATGCCCGCCCGGAAGACGACGGCTGGAGGCCGGCCAGGTCGAAGCGGCACTCGACGGTGCCCACCGCGCTGTCCCGCACCCGCTCGACCCCGTCGACGACGATCACACACGACAGGGCCTGCGCTCGCGGAGCTGTCGGCGCGGCGGCGGCGAAGACCCGGACCTCGTCGGTCCGCGCGGAGTCCACCTCCACTCGCCTGCTCCAGGCCGACGCGGTGATCTCCTGGGTCACCAGCCGGTCGTCGCCGTCGACGTACCGCACGTGGACCTCGGCGTCGCCCCGCACCTCGACGGCGTACTCCACGGTGTGCGTGGCACTGCCCGCACCACCGGCGGCCAGCACGAGGGCGACCATCCCCCAGGAGAGCATGCGTCGTTTATCCCACTGCGGTCACACCCGAACAAGCCCGAATCGCGCTACGCGGGCTGGGCGGCGAACGCGGGCATCACGTGGTCGTGGACCAGCCGCAGTTGTTCGCGCATCGTGGCCACGCCCGGCAGGTCCATGCCGGAGAACGCCTTCACCAGCGCGGCGTCGGTGATGGCGAGGATCAGGTGGTTGACGCCCGTCGACGCGATCTCCGACTTGATCTTCTCCGCGCACTCCTCCGGGGTGCCCGCGATCGAGAGCTTGTCGGCCAGCTCCGGCGGGGTCAGCTCGAACGCGCGGTCCACCCTGCCCTCGCCAACGGCGGCGATGATGTCGGTCAGCGATGCCGGGTCGACGTCGTTGCGCTCCAGCTGTTCGGCAGGCATCGACGACGCGTACAGGCCCACCATGGCGCGAGCCGCGTCCTTCGCCGCCCGGGAGTCCTCGCCGGTCGCGAACACCACCCACGCGCCCATGTCCAATGTGGACGCGTCCCGGCCTGCTCGTTCGGCGCCGATGCGGACGTTCTCCACCATGTACTCGTACGCGCGTTTGGTGTAGCTCAGCGCGTGGTGCACACCGTCCGTCAGCTCCCCCGCCGCCTGGAACGACTTCGGGCCGCGCATCGCGCCCAGCTTCACCGGGACGTGCTCCTGCACCGGACGGGCGAACGTGAACAGGCCGCTGTACCGGAAGAACTCCCCGTCGAAGTTGATCGCGCCGTCGTCCAGGAGGGTGCGCACCACGTGGTGGGCCTCCTTGAGGCGGGACAACGGTTTCGTCTTCGCCCAGTCGATGCCGTACTGGGCCAGCAGGCCGAAGTTGCCGGAGCCGAGCACGCACTCCGCGCGGCCGCCGGTCAGCTCGTCGAGGGTCGCGGTCGCCTGGGCGATCAGGGACGGCTCGCGCAGGGTGACGGCGGACAGGCTCGGGCCGAACCGGATGTTCTTCGTCTTGTCCGCCGCCGCGGCGAACAGGAGCCAGAGGTCCTTGTGCCAGGTCTCGTCCGCCGCGTAGCAGCCGTGGTAGCCCAGTTCGTCGGCGAGCTTGATGGACTCGATCGTGTCGTCGAGCGGGTAGTCGGGCAACATGACGTAACTGAATCGCATGACACTCACCTTTCCGGAGCAGCAGTGGACCTGACGGCGTCGTCCGCGGCGGCGTCGCTGTGCCGGTACGGCCGGGTCACGGCCATCAGCACCACGCCGACCCCGACCACGACGACACCGGAGAGCAGCACGAGGTAGTCGTCGTACCACGGCGCGTCCGGGGTCCGCGGCCACACCATGTTCACGATGGCGGCGACCCCGTAGACCAACGCGGCGACGTTGACGGCGAACCCCCAGCGCCCCAACGTGAAGGGGCCCGCCGGCCGCCAGCCCTTCACCCGCGCGCGCAGCGCCGCGAGCACGACCAGCTGGAACGCCAGGTAGATGCCGAGCACCGCGAACGAGACGATCTTCACGATCGCGTCCTCGGAGAACCGCGAGACACCGACCACCACGGCGGGTACGACGGCGGCGACCAGCAGCGTGTACGGCGGCACGCCCCGGCTGCGCGAGAACCGGGCCAGCAGGCCGCTGCCCGGCAGCATCCGGTCCCGCGCGTAGGAGTACATCAGCCGCGACGCCGCGGCCTGCAGGCTCAGCGCGCAGGACAGGAACGACACGAGCACGACCGCCAGCACGATCTTCGCGCCCGTGTCGCCGAACGCCGTCGACAGCACGCCGCCGACCGGGTCGGCGTTCTCGCCGGAGATGACCGCGCCGAAGTCCGGCACCGCGAGCACCAGCGCGAGGCACACGAACGTCGCCGCGGCGCCGCCGACGTAGATGGTCATCCGCATGGCCTTCGGGATGCGCCTGCTGGCGTCCGGCACCTCCTCCGCGACGTCACCGCACGCCTCGAACCCGTAGTACTGGAAGATCCCGATCAGGCCGGCGGCGAGGAACGCGGCGAAGTACGAACCCTCCCGCGCCGCACCGAAACTGTCGAACAGCACGCCGAGGTCGTGCTCGCGCTCGGCGAGCAGCAGCCACCCGCCGACCACGAGCGCGCCGAGGATCTCCGTGCCGAACCCGATGAGCGCGGCGATCGCGAGCACCCTGGTGCCGCCCAGGTTGATCACCGTCACGAGCACGATCAGCACGAGCGCGCAGACGATCGTGGTGTTCGTCGACACCGTGAGACCCAGCAGCGACGACACGTACGGCCCGGCGCCGTAGACCACCGACGCGATCGTCACCAGCAACGCGATCGCGTACACCCAGCCGGTCAGCCACGCCCACCGCCTGCCCCACAGCCGCCGCGCCCACGGGTAGAGCCCGCCCGCGATCGGGTACTGCGACACGATTTCCCCGAACACGAGCGCGACGAGCAGCTGGCCGACGCCCACGATGACGAGGCTCCAGATCATCGGCGGCCCGGCCAGCGCGAGCGAGACGGCGAACAGGGTGTACACGCCGACGACCGGCGACAGGTAGGTGAAGCCGAGCGAGAAGTTCGCCCACAGGCTCATGTCCCGGTGGAACTCGGAGGTGTAGCCGAGATCAGCGAGCCGACGCGCGTCGGGGTCCTGGACGGCGCCGGATCGCTCGGCGGTCGTCACGAAGACTCCCGCTCGATCTCGTCGAGCAGCTCCTGTCCGGAGAGGACGGTGCCTGCCCAATGCCGGTGCATCCACTCGAGGTGGTCACCGCGCCCGGCCGCGATGCGCAGCGTGTCCCAGTTGGGGAACAGCTGCTGTGCCACGTGGACGGTCATGAGCTTCGGGTCGACTTCGAAGATGTGCTCGAACCGCTCGACCGCGACGTCCGACACCTGCCGGGCCGGTGGCGCGTCGTGCTGCTCGTCGTACCGGTACCCGGGGGTGCCCCGCGGTTCGCCCGCACGCTCGTTCATGGCTGGTCCTCGTAGGCGCGCTGCAGGCCGTACTTCCCTGGGTTCATGATGTTGTTCGGATCCAGGGACCTCTTGACCGCGAGCATCACGTCGTAGCCGCCGCCCAGCTCCTCCGGCACCAGGTCGACCTCGCCCTCGCGGCACGAGCCGTGGCAGGCGCTGATCGACCCGCCGTGGCGCAGGGCCACGGCGGCGATCTCCCGCTTCGCGTCGACCCACGCGGCCCACGACGCGTCGTCCAGCTCCTGCTCCCAGATGCCGACGTCGATCTCGGTGAGGTAGTCCACGCCGGTGTCCGCGCTGGTGTAGAAGAACATGCCCCAGTCGTCGAACACGGGGTGCTTGTTCCGGAGACCCGCCACGATGTCGTGCCACGCCGTGCGGACGGTGGCCAGGTCGGTGTAGGCGATGGCCGCGTCCTCGCAGTGCCACGACATGGGCGCGACCTGACCGTCGGCCGTCCTGCCGTGCAACGGGGTGGCGTAGCGATCGTGCCGGGCCGCCCAGTCACCCTGGGAGATCTCGTCGCCGAGGTAGCGGGCACCCGCGTCGCGCGCGATGCGCATCAGCCGTTTGCCGCCTGCCCGCACCTCGTCGGAGTTGCCGTAGCAGACCGCGCACACGAGCGCGCGCACGTCCTCGGGCTGCGGGATGTACGCCTCGTCGTCGCGGCGCAGGTAGTCCACTTTCCACTCGTCGAACAGGACCGCGCCCGCGAAGGTGGCGACGCCGGCCCGCGCGAGCCGCCCGACGCACGCGTACGCGCTGTCGAAGTCAGCGAACGCCCAGAACGGCGAGAACTCCGCCTCCGGCTTGGGGTACAGCTTCAGCGTCGCCTCGGTGGCGATGCCCAGCGTGCCCTGGTGCCCCATGAACAGGTGCTTGAGCTGGTAGCCGCTGGAGCTCTTGGAGACCTTGCGCCCGCCGCCGTCACCGACCCGGATCACCCGGCCGGTCGGCAGCACGATCTCGAAGCTCAGCACCAGGTCCCTGGTGTGCCCGTACCGGGAGCCGACGAGCGACCAGCCGCTGGTGCCGATCCGGCCGCCGACGAGCGAGCACGGGTAGGAGGCCGGGTCGTCGGGGTAGATGAGACCGTGCTTGGCGAGGACCTCGTTGAGCTTCAGCATGTTGATGCCGGGACCGACCGTGCACGTCCGGTTCTCGAGGTCGATCTCTTTGATGTCGTTCATCCGCTTGACGTCCACGACGATGCCGCGCCGCTCGGGCACCGCGCCGTCGGTGAGGCCGGTGCCGCCGTCGCGGGGCACGATGGGGATCCGGTGCTCGTTCGCGATCCGCACGACGGTCGCGACCTCGTCGGTCGTGGCGGGCATGACCACGAGGTCCGGCACCCGCTCACGCCACCGGTGCACCGGGAACGGTGCTGGCACCCTGGCCCGGTTCATCCGCGCGGTCTTCGAGGTCAGCACGTAGTCCTTGCCGAGCGCAGCGATCAGCTCGTCGAGCACCCGGTCGGTCAGTTGCGCGGTCATCGCCGCACCTCGATGCCGCACGACTCGGCGAGCAGCTCGTGGAGGTCCACGACGTCGATGTCGCGGGCCGCGCCCGCCTCGGACAGCGGCCGCTCCGACCACGGGCAGGCGGAGACGAGCGTGTCCACCTCGAGCTCGGCGGCCTTGTCGATCCGCGCGGCGCTGATCTTCGCGGTCAGCTCGGGTTTCTCCACCGGCAGGCCACCCCCGCCGCCGGAGCAGTAGGACCACTGGGTGACCCGGTCGACGTCGTGGAAGGTCAGTCCCGGGATCGCACGCAGGACCTGCCTCGGCTCCTGCCAGATCCCCTTGCGTTTGTTGAGCCGGCACGGGTCGTGGTAGGTGATGGTCCGTTCGACCGGGACGGTCGGGGTCAGCTTCCCGTCGGCGAGGAGCCGCGCCAGCAGCTCGACCACGAGCACGATCTCGATGTCGAAGTCGGCGCCGAAGTAGCCGGGGTAGTCCTCGGTGAACGTGATGTAGTCGTGCGGGTCGAGCACGAGCACCCGCCTGACCCCGCTCGCCCGCCAGTCCGCGAGGTTGTGCTCGGCGAAACGGCGGGACTGGCCGCGGTACCCCATCTCGGCGGCGGGACCGCCGCAGCACCACTGTTCCCGCATCAGGCCGAACTCGTAGCCGGCCTGCCGCAGCAGCTGCGCGACCGCGCGGGGCACCGAGGTCCGGTGGAACGCCGCCTCGCAGTCGACGAACAGGATGGTCTCGCCGCCGACGGGGAGGTCCAGCCCGTCCGCCCAGTCCGCCACGTGTTCCTGGCTGACCGGGAGGTCGCCGAGCACCGGCTCGTGCGTGCGCTCGTCCGTGAGCTGGTTCCAGCGCTGGTAGCCCGGCTGGTGCACGCCGTTGTCGACCGCGAGCGCACGCATCTGCTTGACGAGGTCGACGGTCCTGGTGCGGAAGCGGTAGAAGTCGCCGGTGAACAACGTGTTGGGGCAACGCAGTTCGCAGGCGCCGCACTGGGTGCAGTTGACGTAGTCCTCTGCGACGTCCTCGATGGTCAGCTCGTTCTGTTCCATCGCGACGACGTTCGCGTGGAAGGCGGTCGGCGTCCACGACTCGTTCCGGGTCACCTGCATGACCGGGCACACCTCACGGCAGAACTTGTGCCCGGACGAGAAGCAGTTGTAGGCCGCGTTGCGCCAGTTGCCGAGGAACTCGACGGTCACCGGGGTGTGACCGTTCCCGTCGGCGGTGGGCTGGGTGTCAGTCATCCGGGCCTCCATCATGTGACGGCGGTCACGCTAGGCTAAACATATGAGTTCATATTTCAAATGGCAAGACTTGGCGCGGACACTCCGGATACGCTCCGAGCCGTGACCGAAGTCGGTGTCTCGGGCGCCGCCCGGCACGTCGTCTTCGCTCCCCTGGGGGACGGCGGCCGGGTCGAGGTCGTCGCGCGGCGGATCAGCGAGGCCATCGGCCTTGGACTCATCGCCGACGGCGAGCAGCTGCCGAGCGAGCTGGAACTGGCAGGCGCGCTGAACGTGTCGACCGTGACCCTGCGCGAGGCGCTTTCGCTGCTGCGGCAGCGCGGACTGGTGGAGACACGCCGTGGCCGCGGCGGCGGGTCGTTCGTGCGCGCGCCCGTGGACGCCTCCGTCGAACGGCTGCGGACCGTGTTGCGCGAGACCGGGGTGCACGAGCTGCGCGAGATCGGCGACCACCTGCTCGCGGTCACCGGCACCGCCGCCCGGCTGGCCGCGTCCCGCGCGTCGGCCGACCAGGTCGAGCGGCTCGCGTCGCTGGTCGACCAGCTCGCGGCCGCGGACACCGTCGGGGAGCGCCGGCGCGCCGACGGCCGGTTCCACATCGAGATCGCGGCCGCCGCGCAGTCGACGCGGCTGACCCGCCAGGAGATCGACCTGCAGGGCGAGATCGGCGAGCTGCTGTGGATCCCGTTCGGCGAGGCCATCGACCGGGACGAGCGGGTCGCGTGGCACCGGGCGGTGCTGGCGGCCATCGCCGACGGCGACGGCGACCGCGCGCGCGGGCTCACCGAGGAACACGTGGAGCTGGCGATTTCGCGGTTGATCGAGTTCCACCTACAACTCAGCAGGCACGAGTCCTAAGGTGAACACAGCCGACTATCGTGGAGCTGCCGTGACCCCGTCCGCCGGAGTGGCCGCCACCAGGGTCGACGCCCTGCTCCGCGACACCTTCACCGGCATAGAAACCCTGCGCTCACTGGCGATCGACGTGCACCGGGGCGCGCTCGGCGCAGGCCGCGCGCCGACCACCGGGGACCTGTCGGCGATCCGGCCGACGGTGCTCGCGCACCTGTCCGCGCAGGCCCGCCTCGCGGGCACCGGCGTCATCGCCGCGCCTGGCGTGCTCGCGGACCAGCCGCGCTGGCTCGAGTGGTGGCGCCGCCCGCCCGGCGGCGGCTCGGCTCCGCTGCCGCTGACCGTGGACCTCGACACCGGCAACATCGGCAGCTACGACTACCCGCTCGCGCCGTGGTTCGACGTGCCGTACCGGACCGGGCGCCGCGTCGTGGTGGGGCCGTACGTGGACTACGCGGGCACCGACGAGTACATCCTGACCTTCGCCGCCCCGATCAGCTCGGACGCGGGTTTCTTCGGCGTCGCAGCCGCGGACATCCGCGCGGGCGACGTCGAACGCGCGATGCTGCCGACCCTCGACTCCGAGGGCCCCGCCACCGCGCTGGTGAACGCCACCGGCCGGGTCCTCGCGTCCAACACCCCCACCATGATCGTCGGCTCGATGACCCACTCCGGGAGCGGCACGCGGCAGGAGCTGCCACCGGGCGCGGAATGGGCGGACTGCGTCGGCCTGCCGTGGTTCCTCGTACGCGGCCAGTGTTGATCCACATCCACCAGCGTTCGCCAGATCCTGCGGTAGTTCAACTGGCACACAGTGAGTGACGCGTCCAACCGGGCTGGTCTTGCCGTGAAAGGCGCGTTCACGGCACCACCAGCCGTGCGGAACACGAACCCGACCCGGCCACGTCAGTGCCGCGGTACCGCTAGTGGTTGGTGCTGTTCACCTGGTCGATGACCTCGAAGAGGTAGGACACCTCACCGGACAGGGCATCGCGGATCTGCGCGATCCGGTCGCCGATTTCGGCGACGACCGCCGTCAGCTCGTCGTCGCGGCCGATGGCCATCTGGGTGCCGGTGTTCGCGCTCACGATCTGCCTGCTCGCGTTCGCGACCAGGCGGAACGCCTCCGCGCGGGCTTCCTCCACCACCCGCTTCGCCGCCACGCGCGCGTTCTCGACGATCTGGTCGGCCTGCCTGCGGGCGTCGGTGATGATCTGGTCGGCCAGGGCGCGGTGCTCGCGCCCCGTCGCGGGTGACGACCCGTGCGGGTCGGTGGTCCGCAGCGCGGTCTGGTCCACCACCTGCTGCTTCTGGACGATCTGCCCCTGCAGGGCGATCATGGCCGTCTCGACGCGGTCGAGGAACTCGTCCACCTGTGCCTCGTCGTAGCCGCGGTGGAACATCGGGGCGTGGTCGAAGACGACTTCACGCACGTCGTCCGGCGTCAGCTCGGTCATGCCTCGCGTTACTCCCGTTCACCGGCCGTGGCGGCCCTCCTGGCGGGTCGAGCACCCCGCGATCCGGCGGCAACGATACGGCGGCCGGGTCCGGACGTCCCGGACGCCCAGTCGAACCAACCCGGCGTGTCCTGAGCTGCCCGGTCCCGTCACCGGAGGCGCATGCGGCGGGTGCCGTCGGCGGCGCGCTGCGTGACGCCTTCCGCGTCGAGGTGTTCCAGCAGCGGGACGGCGACGCGGCGGGTCGTGCCCAGTGCGCGGCGCGCGTCGCTCACGGTGAACGGGGCGGGCAGATCGGTCAACAGCCGCGCCGCGCGGGCCGGTGCGCCCGCGGCGAGGACGACCGAGCCGGTGAGGCGCACCAGCCGTCCGGCACGTTCCGCCGCGGCCAGCTCGCGTGGCCCGAGTCCCAGGTCGGCCAGCACGGCCGCCTCCGGTGCGGCGAACGGGGCCGCCGCCAGGCGCTGCTCCAGTTCGGTCACCGCCCGCTCGACGGCGGCGGGCAGTGCGCCAGTGGTGTCCGCGCGCCGGACCAGTCCGTCGTGAAGCGCCAGGCCGGTGTCCGCGAGCGCGGCACGCAGCACGTCGTCGGGTACGGGCGCCGACTGGCGCAGCGTCGCCACCGGCATGCCCTCGGCGATCGGGTGCGCGGCCGACCACTCGGCGAACCGGGCCGCGACCTGCCCGGGCAGTGCCCGCAACAGTTCCGGGTCGACCACCCACCCCGCCACTTCCGGTCCTCGCGGGGCCCAGCCGAGCGCGTGCAACGACGCCGCGCGCACGGTGCCGTGGCGGCGCAGGTACGCGGCGGCGGCCTCCCCCGCGAGCAGTTCCCGGTCCCTGGCCCGCGCCGCGCCCGTGCCGCGCAGCACGGGCGGGTCGGCGTCCAGAACCTCGACACCGCGGGCGATCCGGTGGCCGCCGGGGTCGCGCAGCAACCCGCTGTCCCCGGCACGCACGGGCAGCGGGCGGCGGAGCGTCAGCCGTGCGGTGTCTGTCCCCCACGGACGGACGTAGCACGGCACCGCAGCGGCTCCCAGGTGCAACACCAGTTCGCGGTGCAGCGGGCCTTCTCCGCGCAGCAGGACGTCGACCAGCTCCGTCGCACGCCAGGCATCCGGGGCCAGCAGCGCGTCACCGCGCTGGGCGCCGTCGCGTGCGACACCGCGCAGGTTCACCGCGACCCTGGCCACCCCGCGCACCACGTCGACGGGACGGCCCAGCGCCTGCAGTCCCCGCACCACCACCTCGCGCCCGCCGAGCAGCAGCGCGTCCCCGACGCGGACGGTGCCCGCGCCGAGCGTTCCGGTCACCACCGTGCCCGCGCCGCGGATCGTGAAGACGCGGTCGATCCACAGCCGGACGTCCTCGGTGTCGTCGGGCGCGGGCAGACGTGCCGCCATGGCACCGAGTTCCGCGCGCAGCTCCGCGAGACCCGCGCCGGTGCGCGCACTCACCGCGACCGCCCGGACCGCGCCGAGACTGGTGGCACGGAGCCGGCGCAGCGCGTCCTCGGTCGCGGCGGCCGGGTCGGCGCGGTCGGCTTTGGTCACCGCCAGCAACCCGTGCCGCACCCCGAACGCGTCGAGTGCCGCCAGGTGCTCCGCCGACTGCGCCTGCCAGCCGTCGTCCGCGGCGACCACGAACAGCACGGCGGGCACGGGCCCGGTGCCGGCCAGCATGTTAGGCACGAACCGTTCGTGGCCCGGGACGTCCACGAAGGCCAGAGTCCTTTGTTCGGCAGTCTCTTGGCCGGCTGTCTCGGCGCCGATGTCGGTCCACGCGAACCCGAGGTCGATAGTGAGGCCCCGGCGGCGTTCCTCCGCGAGCCGGTCGGGTTCCATCCCGGTCAGTGCCCGCACCAGCGTCGACTTGCCGTGGTCGACGTGTCCCGCGGTGGCTACGACGTGCACCGGGCCACCGCGTCGAGCAGGACCCGGTCGTCGTCCGTTGCGACGGTGCGCAGGTCCAGCAGGCACCTGCCGCGCTCGACCCGGCCCACCACCGGCGGTTCCCCGGTCCGCAGCCGGACCGCGTACTCCGGCGGCAGGCTCACCGCGGCACTGGGCAGCTCCACTCCCGGCGCGCCACCGCCGCCCACCACCGCGACCGAGTCGACGGCCGTCGCGTCGACACCGAGCCCGGCCAGTCCGGCCACGAGGCTGGCCACCCGTGCGCGCACCGCGGCCGGGTCGGCGTGCAGCGCCACGTGCACCGGCGGCGCCGGGCCGCGCAGCGTGGCCTCGAGCGCGGCCATGGTGAGCTTGCCGACCCGCAACGCTCGCGCGGCCGGGTGCCTGCGTGCCGCCTCGACCAGGTCGTGCCTGCCGAGCAGCAGCCCGGCCTGCGGGCCGCCGAGCAGCTTGTCGCCGCTGGCCGTGACGAGCGCGGCGCCCGCGCGCAGGAGCGTCGTCGCGTCGGGTTCGTCCGGCAGCAGCGGGTCGGGGCGCAGCAGGCCGGAGCCGATGTCGGCGATCACCGGCACACCCAGCCCGGCCAGCTCCGCGACGCCGGGCGCCGAGGTGAACCCGGTGACCTGGAAGTTCGACGGGTGGACCTTCAGCACGAACCCGGTCTCCGCACCGACCGCGGCGGCGTAGTCGGCGAGCGATGTTCTGTTGGTGGTACCCACTTCGCGCAGCCGGGCGCCCGTGGCCGCCAGCAGTTCGGGGATGCGGAAGCCGTCGCCGATCTCGACCAGCTCGCCCTTGCTGATCACGATCTCGTTGCGCCGCGCCTCTCCCCCCTGGGCGAAGGTCATGGCGCACAGCAGCAACGCGGCGGCGTTGTTGTTCACGACGTGCACGGCCTCGGCGTCCGGTACCGCGTCGGCGAGCGCGGCGAGCGCGCCCCGCCCCCGGCGGGCCCGCTGCCCGGTCGTCAGGTCGAACTCGACGTCGGTGGTCCCGCCCGCCGCGACCACGGCGTCGAGCGCGGCGGGCGACAGGGGCGCGCGGCCGAGGTTGGTGTGCACGAGTACGCCGGTGGCGTTGACGACGCGACGCAGCGCCGACGCCGTGGCGGGCAGTGCCGCGACCACGTGGTCGGTGATCAGCTCGTGGTCGATCTCCCCCGCCCGCGCCCGGTCCTGCGCCGCCGTGATCGCGGCCTTGACCAGTGGTGTGCCGAGGCGGCGCACGGCGTCGGCCAGCCGGGGATCGGCCAGCAGCACGTCCGTGCGCGGGATGCGCCTGCGCGGGTCAGCCATGTGGGCACCCGTGGCGGAGGCGAACGGGAATCGAACCCGCCAACGACAGGACCTGCCGTTCACCGGTGTTGAAGACCGGGCCGGTCACCAGACCGGATGCGCCTCCTCGGGACATGGGCCACATAGTGTCAGGGCACCTTCGGGGAAGATCACCCGCATGAGCACCGAGTACCGCCTCACCCAGTACGCGCACGGTGGCGGCTGCGCCTGCAAGATCCCGCCCGGCGAGCTGGAGGAGGTCGTGCGCGGCCTGCGTGGCACACCGTCGGACGACCTGCTGGTGGGGCTCGACGACGGGGACGATGCCGCGGTGGTGCGCATCGACGGTGGCCGCGCGGTCGTCGCCACGACCGACTTCTTCACCCCGGTGGTCGACGACGCCTACGACTGGGGCCGGATCGCGGCGGCGAACGCGTTGTCCGACGTCTACGCGATGGGCGGCCGCCCGCTCGTCGCGCTGAACCTGCTGGGCTGGCCGAGGGAGAAGCTGCCCTTCGAGCTGGCGGCCGAGGTGCTGCGCGGCGGCATGGACGTGTGCACGGCAGCGAGCTGTCACCTCGCGGGCGGGCACAGCGTCGACGACCCGGAACCGAAGTACGGTCTCGCGGTCACCGGGCTCGCCGACCCGGACCACTTGCTGCGCAACGACTCCGGGCGCGCAGGCCTGCCGCTGTCGCTGACCAAGCCGCTCGGGCTCGGAGTGCTCAACAACCGGCACAAGGCCACCGGCGAACGGTTCGAGGAGGCGGTGGCCGTGATGACGACGCTCAACGCCGACGCGGCCGAGGCGGCGCTGGCCGCTGGCATCACGTGCGCCACCGACGTGACCGGGTTCGGTCTCCTCGGCCACCTCCACAAGCTGGCGCGGGCGAGCGGGGTGACCGCCGTGGTCGACGCGGCCGCGGTGCCCTTCCTCGACGGCGCGCGTGCCGCGCTGCGCGACGGGTACGTGCCGGGTGGGTCGCGCCGCAACCTCGACTGGGTGCGCCCGCACGCCGACCTCGGCGCGGTGGCCGACGACACCGCGATCCTGCTCGCCGACGCGCAGACCTCGGGCGGGCTGCTGCTGGCCGGGGAGATCCAGGGCGCCCCGGTCATCGGCGAACTGGTGCCCCGACGGGCCGGGCAGACGATCGTCGTGCGCTGACCGCACGAACGCGGTGCGGGGAACGGGTTATTTCCACCGGTAACAGGACGCAATACATTTTCATCTCATAAGGGTTGTCAGTGAGTACCCGACAATGGGTACTCACCCGAGCCCCTCGGAGGTGCCGTGACGAACGCGACCGGTGAGACGTCCACCGTGGTGCACCGGGCGCTCGACGGCAGACGGTACGAACTCAGCGGCAGTCTGGACCTCGGGCTGCCGAGCACGTCGTCCGCGCGGGTCGCCGTGCGCGGCCGGACCCACGAGCTGGTCGCGGGCGTGAGCGGGCTGGCGGAGGAGGTGGCCACCGCGCTCGGGGTGTCCGGGTTCGACGAGGAGTTGGCCTTCGCGGACGGGACCCTGCTCCTCGGCCGCACCAGCCGCGTCGAGCCGGGGTCGCGGATCACCGAGAACATCCTCCTCGCGGTGTGGCGCGGCAGGCGGCACTGCCTGATCAGCCACTTCTACGACAGTTCGGCCACCGCGGCCGTCGAGGCCCTGTCGACGCTCGGCGTCGCCGAGCACGACGACGGGGTGGCCGTCCGGCCCGGCGCGGGCAGCGCACTGCTGGGCCCCGCGGCCGTGGTCAAGGAGGTCCCGTCGCTGGGGATCCTCGAGATGACCGTGGCCTCGTCGCCGCAGGCGACCCGCCTGCCGGGCTGGAAGGGCAGGGCCACCCGCTCCGGGGAGCTGTTCTCGGACCGGATGTCCAATGGCGACCCGTACTTCGTCCTCGCGGGCGCCGACACCTGGACCACCGTGCTCCCGCTCGCCGACACCGACGTCGCGCGCGTGCCCGAACAGGTGGACCGGCTCGCCATGCGCCTGCTCGGCGACCGGTGAGGCACCCGTGTTCACCGTCAGCGTCGCGGTCTACGTCGTCCTGGTCGTGCTGGTGATCGCGGTGGCCGAACGGGTCGTCGCACCCCGCGCGCTGCGCGCCGCGCTCGCCGCGCACGGTGTCGTGCCGCGCCGCGCGGCCGGTCCCCTCGCGGTCGTCGTGACCGTCGCCGAGGCCGCGCTCGCCGCGCTGCTTTTCATCGGGCTGGTGCGGGAGCCGGGACCGTCGCCGTTCGTGCTGTCCGGCGCGGCGGCGCTGTTCGCGGCCTACGCCGGTTACGCGTGGCGCGTCACGGCGAGCGGCCGAGGCGGGCCGTGCGGCTGCGGTGGTGTGGAGGTGCCGATGGACCACTGGGTGACCGGCCGCGCCGTCGCCCTCGCCGTGCTGGCGGCGGCCGGTGCGGCGGCACCCGGCGAGGTGCTGGCGCTGGCCGCGTTCGACGAGCGGGTGCTCGTGGTCCTGCTCGCCGCGACCACCATCGGCGTCCTGCTGTGGCACCTGCCCGCCGCGATGACCCGTCCCCAGGAGGTGGCCCGGTGAGTTTCCAGACCAGTGCGCTGATCGTGACGTGGGTTGCCCTGCTGCTCCTCGCTTTCGTGGTCGCGGGCCTGGTCCGCCAGGTGCACGCGCTGTCGTCCGGCGCGGGCGCGCGGCCGGTCCGCGGCGGCCTGCGGGCCGGGGACGAGGCGAACCTCGCCGGGCTCGGCGTGACCGGGCCCGCAGTCCTGCTGTTCCTCACCGCGACGTGCCACACCTGTGTCGAGGCGCTGGCGGAAACCGTTGCCGTGGCCGGGAACCGGGCCGTGCTCGCGTTGTACGAAGGGCAGGTGCCGGCCACGCCGCCCGGTGTCACGGCGTTCGGCGACAAGGGTCACCTGTTCGCCGAGTACGGCGCGCTGGCGACCCCGTACGCGGTCGTCGTCGGCGCGGACGGCCGGATCACCGCCACCGCCCCCGTCGGCTCCAGAGCCGCCGTCCGTGAACTGATCGACCCGGTGATGGAGGTTCAGTGACCACCCCCCACGAGACGACCGGAGTGACCACCCGCCCGGCAGCCGGAGTGCCGCCGCTGCGCGGTGCCGACCCCGGCATGCCGGTGGCACCACGCACGCGCGCCAGGAGGCTGCGCTGGCCGGGCTGGGTCCCGACGCGGCGGGCGGTGCTGCGGGCGGGCAGCGTGGCCGGGCTGACCGTGCTCGGCGGCGTGTTCCCCGCGGTCCGCAGGGCGGTCGCCGACGGCTACGAGGTCTACCCCGAGTGCCCGTCCTACGCGGCGGACCACAACTGCTCCCCGGGGTGTGGCCCGAGCACGATCTTCGCCGACGCGTGTGTGACGTCGGGTGCGAACACCGGCTTCCACAAGGACGACCAGGTGACGTGGAAGCTGCGGCCCAACCAGTGCCTGTCGGGCAGCTACGACGGCTGGATGTGGCGCTACGACCAGGCGTGCGGGGCGTGCTCGTGCCACGTCGAACGCCGCTGCCACGACGGCTACCGCAGGACGGGCTCTGGCTGGGTCAACTCGATCTGCCGGTGGACCACCGAGTGCGGCTGCCCGTCGTCGGCGAGCTGGCCGGGTGTGTCCTCGGGTGCCGCGGGCGCCACCGTCACCGCGATCCAGCACCTGCTCACCCACCAGGGGTTCCCGCTCACGGTCGACGGCGCGTACGGCCCCGCGACGGCGCAGGCGGTACGCGACTTCCAGACCGCCCGCGGCCTCGCGGTCACCGGGACCGTGGACGCCGCGACGTGGCCGACGCTCGTGGTCACCACCCGGCAGGGCGACAACGGCAGCCACGTCCGCGCCGTCCAGGTGCAGCTCAACCGGTACGGCTACAAGCTCACCGTGGACGGCGTCTTCGGCGCGGGCACCCTCGCCGCCGCCACGGACTTCCAGCGGCAGAACCGGATCACCGCCGACGGGATCGTCGGACCGACGACCTGGCGCACCCTCACCGGCGGCGCGACGTGAAGAAGGCCATGACCCACCCGCTGACACCGCTGGTGCTGGTGCCCGCGGCCGTCGTGGCGGCGCTGGCCGGGTGGGCGGTCGCGGCGTGGGCGGTGCTGGGCGGGCTGGCGGGCTACACGCTGTCCGGCTCCGTTTGAACCAGGAACAGCGCATTCGCGCTGACCTCGCCAGGCTGGCGGGGAAAGACCCGGCAGGGCACCGCGCTCCTGCTGTTCGACATCGGGCTGGTGCTGGGTGCGCTGGTGAGCGCGCTGGTGCTGTTCGTGGTGAGCGGCCTGCTCACCCCGGTACCCGAGGTGGTGCGGCACGTGCTCGTCGTCGCGCTGGCCGTCGCCGGTGTGCTGCGGGACGCCGGGGTCGTGTCGTTCCCGCTGCCGCAGAACGCGCGTCAGGTCCCTCAGGACGTCCTGACCAGGGACGTGGCTAGGGGTTCGCTGCAGTTCGGGTTCGAGATGGGGACCGGGGTGCGCACGTACGTGTCGGCCACGGTGCCTTATGTCCTGGTGGCCGCGTTGCTGCTGACCGCACCGGGCGTGCTGACCGCGGCCGTGACGGGCATCGGCTTCGGCCTTGGCCGCGCGATCACCCCGACGGCACGGCACGCGAGCGCCGACGGCGAGCTCTGGGACGACGCGCTCTACGCCCGCCTGCCCGTCATCAAGCTCGCCGCCGGTGTCAGCGCCGTCGTCGTGCCCGCGGTGCTGCTGTTCCGCTGAGCGGAGTCAGTTGCCGTTCGGCCGCTTGCCGTGGTTGGCGCCCTTCTTGCGGCGAGTGGCCCTCTTGCTGGTGCGCTTGGACATCGCTTCCTCCATCAAGACACGGTGGGGAAGTTCCCAGCCGAGTTCCAGGTCAGCATACGGATGGTCGTGGTGTCGCGCGACGGCCGAGCACCCGCGCCGCCGCGGCCGGTCGACGCCCACCGGGTCAGAGCAGGTCCTTGGCCTCGGCGCGGAGCGCGGACAGGGACTGCCGCACGGCGGCGGTGTCCGGCAGGACGGCCAGCAGCAGCGGGCTGCCCGTGGCGGGGTCGGCGGCGAGGGTCCGGTGGATCCACTCCATGCCGTCCTTCAGTTCGGCGAACGCGTCCGTCGTGCCGTCGCTGCGGGCGAAGTCGCCGAGGGCCGAGCGGTGCATGGCGTCGATCAGGGCGGCCAGCGCCATCGGCAGGAACGGGGGGCTGTCGGCAGGCAGGTGGTCACGCAGGTACGCCCTCGTCATGGCGACGTAGCGTTCGTGCTCCAGGACCTCGCGCCTGCGCAGCTCGGGTACCAGCCGGGTCAGGCGGTAGCGGCGGAGCACCAGTTCCGGGCGGCTGAGGAAGTCGAGCAGCACCGCCTCGGTGGCGGCGATGACGACGTCCACCGCGGTGCGGCCGCCCGAGGGCGCCACCAGGTTGCGGGACAGCAGGTCGAGGCGGGCGGAGTGGTCCGGGAACGCCAGCTCGTCCTTGCCGTCGAAGTGGCGGAACACCGTCCGCCTGGACACGCGGGACGCGTCGGCCACGGCCTCCACGGTGACGCTCTCGTAGCCCTGCTCCAGGAACAAGGCCATCGCCGTCTCCGCGATCCGGTACTTCGTCTCCAACGCGCGGTCGACCGCCACCGCCTCCCCTCCTCTCGCCCGTGCCCGTCCGACGAGTCTAGGACGCCGGACGGGCACGGGCCGGTCAGCCGGCGAACGCGCCGGGGCGGGCGGTCGCGGCGGTGTCGGTGGCGTCGAAGACGACGCTCCGCGGCCACTGGCCCCACCGCGTGCCCAGTGCGGCGTGTTGCGGGCTCCCCGTGCGCACGAACGCGCGGATGCTGTCGATCATCAGGCCCGACAGCCGCAGGCGGCCGGGCTCGTTGCGGCGGCTGAACGAGAACGCGAAGATCCCCTCGTCGAAGGTGCGGAACACGAACGGCAGGTCGATGGCGTGCACGGCGCCGTACACCGTGTCGAACGGCGCGGGCTGCTGGTTCCAGCCGAACTGGTAGTAGAAGAGCCGGTCGTTCCCGGCCGCCCGCAGCGAGTTCATCGAGTCCTCGACGATCCCCATGAAGACGCTGTCGGTCAGCTGCCCAGCCGCCTCGTTCCACCCACCGGGGCCGTCGACGGGCAGGTACCCGTCGGCGATGAGGTCGCGGACCGTCAACCCGGACGGCCGGTCGGCGTCGAACTCGTACTGCAGGGTGAAGCGGTCGTAGTCGTTCGGGCGGTACGCGCCGATGACGGCACCGAAGAGCTTCCCCTCCTCGAACGTGTTGCCCGCGAGGACCGGGACGTCGCGGTACCGCCCCGACGCGATCGCCGCGTGGTGGTCGGCAGGCAGCACGGTGCCGTCCGCGATGACCCGGGGCGGGTCGCCGAGACGCACCTGTGCCCGGATGAGGTCGCCTGCCGGCATCGACCGCAGCCGGTCAACGGAGCCCGCCTCCGCCACGAACCGGTCGGCGTACGTGCGCGCCGCCGCCGGGGTCGCGAACTGCAGACCACCGCTGAGCGGGATCGCCTTGTCCATCAGGCCTTTGCTCAACGGCGAGACCATCAGCGCCCACACGTTGACCGCACCGGCGGACTCCCCCATCACGGTCACGTTCCCCGGGTCTCCCCCGAACGCCCGCGCGTTGCGGTTGACGAAGCGGAGCGCCTCGAGCTGGTCCAGCGTCCCGAAGTTCCCGGAGTCGCCGAGCGGATCGCCGGTGCCGGGCCCTGGCAGGTCGAGCCACCCGAAGACGCCGACCCGGTAGTTGACGGTGACCACGACCGCGCCGGCTTTCCGTGCCAGCGCGCGCCCGTCGTACATCGGGTCCGCCGAGTACCCGACCATGTTGCTGCCGCCGTGGACGAACACGATGACCGGGAGGTTCCTCTGCCTGCCGGACGGGCGGAACACGTTGAGCGTCAGGCAGTCCTCCGCGCCGACGGGCTTCTTCAGGCCGTCGCGGATGTCGAGCCCGTAGTGCGGCCCGCTCGGCGCCGGGCTGAAGAACCGTCCTTCCTGGACACAGCCGTCGCCGAACTCGCGTGCGTCACGCACCCCGTGCCACGGCCGGTGGGTCACCGGGGCACGCCAGCGCGACTCGCCGACGGGCGGCTCGGCGTACGGGATGCCGCGCCACGACAGGGTTCCGCCCTCGTCGACACCTCTGACGGACCCGAGGCTCGTGTGCCTGACCGCAGGCCCCTCGTGCGCGCTCGCGGCCGGGGGCGACGGGGCCATCGTGGCCGCCACCGCAACGCCGAGCAGAACAGCCAGGAATCGTTTCCGCACAGTCATTCCCTTCCGTCCACACCGACCAGGGTGCCGGCGGTCCTGCGGTCCTCGGTGCGCACGGTCCGCCACAGCACCGGCACGAGCAGCACGCCGAGCACGGCCGCGCCGATGAGCACGGCGAACCCGGCCGTCTCACTCCCCCGGCTCTCGGCGAACCCGTACAGGTAGGGGCCGACGAACCCGCCGAGGAGCCCGACCATGTTGATGAACGCCAGGCCCGCCGCGGCCATGAGGCCGGACATCCTGGCCATCGCGACCGACCAGTAGAGCGGGAGGACGCCGATGAGCAGCAGCATGGCGACGTCGATCAGCAGGATGCGCATCACCGCGCCGTCGGAGAACGCGTAGGCGACCGCCACCAGCGCCGTCGCGACCGTCACGAACATCAGGACCCGCATCTCGTTCCGCACCCGGCGCTGGAACCACGGGATGACGAGCACCCCGATGAACGCGCCGATGCCGACGCTGCCGCTCACGACACCGATCAGGAACGACCCCTCGACGTTCAGGCTCTCGACGATCGACGGGAA
This sequence comes from Actinophytocola algeriensis, assembly GCF_014203735.1. GTDB lineage: Bacteria > Actinomycetota > Actinomycetes > Mycobacteriales > Pseudonocardiaceae > Actinophytocola > Actinophytocola algeriensis. The sequence continues at coordinate 330,083 of NZ_JACHJQ010000010.1, forward strand.
GTTGTACTGGATCGCCACGCTGTTGACCTGGTTCGCGAAGTAGACGGCGGACAGCGCGAGGATGAACGGCCTGCCGAACGCGACCTTGACGTTGCCCTTCAGCGAGCTGTGCCCGGGTGCGGTGCGCACGACCGCACGATCGGACAGCACCTCGGCCTCCCGTGCGGTCAGCCACGGCGCGTCCGACGGCCGGTCCGGCACCATGCGCCACACGAAGAACGCCACCACGACGGTGATCGCGCCTTCGAGGAGGAACATCCACTGCCAGCCGAACAGCCCGCCGGCACCGTCGAGCTCCATGAGCGCGCCCCCGAGCGGACCGCCGAGGGCGAGTCCCGCGCACACGGCGAGGTAGATGATCCCGACCACCGTCACGCGCTGCTTCTGCGAGAACCAGAGGGTCACGATGTACATGAGCGCCGGGTACAGGCCCGCTTCCGCCGCGCCGAGCAGGAACCGCACGACGTAGAACGAGAACTCGTCCTGCACGAACATCATGCAGGCGCACAGCGCCCCCCAGGTCAGGGCGATGCGCGCGATCCACCGCCGTGGCCCGACGCGGTGCATGATCAGGTTGCTCGGCACCTCGAGGAGTGCGTAGCTCAGGAAGAAGATGCCCGCGCCGACGCCGTACGCGGCGGCGCTGATGCCGACGTCGGCTTCCAGCGAGGTCTTGGCCAGACCGACGTTGGTGCGGTCCACGAAAGCCATGAAGTAAACGAGGCACAGGATCGGGAGGAGGTGGAGCGCCGCCTTGCGGCTCGCTATGGCATGCAGGACGCCGTCGTCCGAACTCTCGTCAGGATGGTCGTCCGGCGCGTTCAACTGCTGGTTCACCAGAAGTCTCCTATGACACTGGATGTCACCTGAATGGCACTCGGTGACATTTGACTGTGCCACAGGCCACACCGGAGCACAAGGCTCCTGGGGTCAGGCGGTGTGCGCGCCGATCATCCGCAGCGCGAGGCCTGCGTAGAAGGCACCGAGTGCCTCGGGCGAGTCGTCGCCGTCGAGCCGGTACCAGCGGACGAGGTCGATGCCCAGCGACAGCACCGCGCGCACGGCGCGGTCGACGTCGGGTACGTCGAAGGCCCCGGACCGCGCACCTCGCGTCACCGCCGAGTGCACCAGTTCGCTGAACCGGTGCCGCAGCTCCAGGACCTCGGCGTGGTGGCCGGGTGCGAGAGCGGCCAGCTCGTACTGGCAGACCCGGGCGACCGTGTGGTGCCGCGCGTGCCAGGCGACGTGCGCGGCGACGAGCCTGCGCACGTGGTCCACCGGGTCGCCCTCGTCCGACTGGGCCGTCATGGCGGCCAGCGCGCGCTCGTGCCCGGTCCGCACGATCTCGAACAGCACGTCCTCTTTCGACGGGAAGTGCACGTACAGCGCGCCGGGGCTCAGGCCGACCGCGGCGGTGATGTCCCGGGTCGTGGTCGCGTGGAAACCCTTGCCGCTGAAGCACAGCACGGCCGAGACGAGCAGTGCGCGGACGGCCTCCGGCGTGCCGTCGCGCCACAGGTCGGCGGCCTCGTCCTCCGGCACCGCCACTGTCCTGTTCGGACCGCCACTGCGGTTCCGCCGCTCCACCACGCCTCCTCGGCCGACACCTTGACACGAACCCGGCTTGCGGTAACTATGCGCTTAGTTACTCCCACGAACAAGCGAGACACGTGAGTGCGTTCGCTGTGACGAGGTGAGATCAATGGAGATGTCGGTCGTACTCGACGGCTACTCGTTCCTGGAATGCCCGCGCTGGCATGACGGGCGGCTGTGGGTCTCGGACTTCTACACCAACCAGGTCCTCGCGACCGACGGCCGGGGCGGCACCGAGGTGATCGCCGAGGTGCCCGGCCAGCCGTCCGGACTGGGGTTCCTGCCCGACGGGCGCGCGCTGATCGTCTCCATGCGGGACCGCCGCATCCTGGTGCGCGACGACTCAGGACAGCTGACCGAACACGCCGACCTGTCCGGCGCGGTGCCCTCGGCACTCAACGACATGGTCGTGGACGAGCGGGGACGCGCCTACGTCGGCAACTTCGGGTTCGACCTGATGGGCGGTGCCGCGCTGCGCGACACCGTGCTGTCCCGCGTCGACCCCGACGGCACCGTGACCACGGTGGCCGACGGGCTGGCCTTCCCCAACGGCATGGTGATCCTGCCCGGCGGTGTCCTGGTCGTCGCCGAGACCTTCGCGGGCAGGCTGACCGCCTTCGACATCGACGCGGACGGCGGCCTGTCGGGCAGGCGGGTGTGGGCGCGGTTCGGTGAGCCGCCGGGGACCGACGACGTCGAGACCGCGGTGGCGCGGCTCGAGGTCGCGCCGGACGGCATCTGCGCCGACGCCGAGGGCGCCATCTGGGTCGCCGACGCGTTGCACGGCCGGCTCCTCCGCGTCCGCGACGGCGGCGAGGTCGTCGAGGAGGTCACCGCCAGGATGGGCGTCTACGCCTGCATGCTCGGCGGCGCGGACGGCCGCACGCTGTTCGCCTGCGCCGCGCCCTCCTTCGCCGAGCACGAGCGGCGCGCGGCCCGCGAGGCCGAACTGCTCGCGTTCGAGGTCGCGGTGCCGCACGCCGGTCTGCCATGACCCCGTCAGCCGCGATGGAGGAAACCGATGGACATTGCGTGTGCCTTCCCGACCGCTCTCGACTCCCCCGACAACATCGCAGTGGCGGAAAGCCTGGGCTACACCCGCGCCTGGGTCTATGACACGCCCCAGCAGAGCCCCGACGTGTGGATGACGCTGGCCCTTGCCGCGCAACGGACCGAACGGATCGGGCTCGGGCCCGGTGTCCTCGTCCCCAGCCTGCGGCACCCGATGGCCAACGCTGCCGCGACCGCCACCCTCGCCGCACTCGCCCCCGGTCGCGTGTCGGTCGCCTTCGGCACCGGGTTCACCGGGCGCCGCGCCATGGGTTACGGGGCGGTCGGCTGGAAGTTCATGGACGCCTACCTCACCGCCTACCGCGGCCTGCTCCGCGGCGAGGTCGTCGAGTGGGAGGGCAGGCGGATGCGGATGCTCCACCCCGACGGGCACGCTCCAGCGCGGCCGGTCGAGGTGCCCGTCCTGGTCGCCGCGCTCGGCCCGAAGGGCAACGAGGTCGCCAGGAAACACGGCGACGGGTTGTACGTGACCCTGCGGCTGCCCGAGTTCATGAGCGAGTACTCGTGGGTGCCGTACCTGGCCTGGGGCACCGTGCTCGACGACGAGGAACCACCGGACTCCGAGCACGCCAAGCACGCGGGCGGCCCCGGCTGGGCACTGGCCTACCACGGCGCCTACGAGTTCGGCGGCCCGGACGCCGTCCGCGAGCTCCCCGGCGGCGAACAGTGGCTGGCGGTGGTCGACGGCGCCCCAGCGGACGAGCGGCACCTGTCCGTCCACTCGGGACACTGCGTCGAGCTGAACGAGGCCGACCGGGCGGCGTGGGACGCGGGCGGCCACGCGATCCTCAACGACGTCACGATCAGCGGCACCCGCGACCAGGTCCGCCGCAAACTCGCGGACCTCGCCGCACGCGGCGTCACGGAGATCGTGTTCCAGCCCTGCGGCCCGGACGTCCGGTCGGAGCTGGCGCGCTTCCACGAAGCGGCCGGCGCGGCACTGGTGTGACCGGCTGGTCCCGCCCCACCGCGGGACCAGCCGGAGCGTTCACCGGGTGCTGACCGTGTACGGGATCTCCACTACCGACCGGGTGCCCTCGGCGACGGTGGCGCTGGTCCGCAGCGCGGTCGGTGCGGTGCCGATCGCGCTCCACACCTCCAGCCGCACACACCCGTTGTTCAGGTTGACCGGGGCGCCGGTCTGAGCCGCGCGGCCCCGGTCCTGCGTGTAGGTCTCCCATCCCGCCACCGGATCCGTGGCGAAGTAGTGGTAGGTCTCCGTGCGCGGATAGGTCCCGGAACCGGTGGGGTCATAGGAGATCCGCGCCTGGACACCGTTCGCGACCGCGGTCCCGGAGTCCAGCCGCAGCGCGAACTTCGTCTGCCGGGACGGGTCGTGGGTGCCCGTGATGCCGCACGCCTGGTAGACCGTCGCGTTGGCCGGGGTGCCGTCGTGGTTGGCCCCGCCCGCGGCGGCGATGGAGTCCGAGACGGCGCCCGTACCGCCCGCCGTGGTGAGCTTGCCGGGGCTCACCAGCGCCAGCACCGGGCTCGTCACCGGCGGATCGGTCGGGTCGCCCGGATCACCAGGATCGCCGGGCACCGTGCCACCGCCCGACCAGTTGTGCGCGCCGGTGGTGGCGGTCTTGCCCGGCGGCACGGTGAGCGTCGTGCCGTCGGAGAACCGGACCGTCAGGTCCGACGCGCCGAGGTTGGTGGCCACGTAGGTGCGGGCACCGCCCTTGGTGAACACCGCGTGCAGCGGGTGGTCGGCGGTCACGCCCGTGTCGACCTGGCCGAGCGCACTGAGGTTCCGCAGCCAGTGGAACGTGTGCGCGCGGCTCTCCCCCTCCTCCACGGTGTAGCCGGAGTTGGCCCGGAACGCGGCCAGCGCCGCATCGGGGTCGGACAGCGCCTGGAACGACCAGATGATGTCCGCCCACGACCGGGGCACCTGACTGCCCGAGTTGCGGACGATCTCGGCGACGTTGCGGTCGATGTAGTCCTGGTCGTGGCCGAGGTACAGCGAACCGCCCGTGATCGGCAGCATGTTGATGCCGTGGATCTTCTCCGGGTCGGCGGTGAACCAGGTGGCGTAGGCGCCGCCGTCGCCCCAGACCATGCCGACCGTCGAGTGCTCGAAGCCCGCCGGGAAGGCCTGGTCGTCCGGGTCGAACCAGTAGTTCTGGATGGCGCTGGCCTGCGTGGTGTAGATGTACAGGCCCGCGTCCCGCACCGCGGTGTCGCCTGTGGCCTGGCCCCACTGGATGAGCGCGTTCGCGAAGTTCATGCCCTCCGACGAGGACTCCTGGTTGTTGCCGGCGAAGAACGCGCCGTGCCCGGCCGCCCAGTCGTGCCCGGCGAAGATGTCGAAGTCGCGCAGGAACGGGAACTTCGTGTCACCGCGGTCGTAGTTGTTCGCGTCCCGGATCAGCAGGTCGACCATGCCGCCGTACTGGCTGTCGGCCGCCCAGGCCGGGTCGAACTTGGCGAGCGTCGCGGCCGCCGCGATGTAGTAGCCGTAGTGGAAGTGGTGGTCGTTGAGGTCGGTGTCCGAGCCGTAGGAGGCGGGGTAGCCGATCAGCGTGCCCCAGTTCCGGTCGTAGTAGAACACCCGCTCGGACTTGCCTGCCGAGGCGGTGAACCAGTCGGTGAGCCTGCCGCGGATCGCGCCGAGCATCTTGTCGCGGACGTCGGTGCGGCCGACCTGGTCGGCGATCTCGGCGAGCCGGGCGGCGCGGCCCAGTGCCTTGCCGGTCCAGTAGGTGTCGTTGCCGAACCCGGCCAGCGGGTCACCCGCGGCGGCCTGGTCGAGGTAGCCGTTGAGGGTGGCGAGGTCGCCACCGGTCATCGCGACCGCGGGCACCTCGGGCAGCACACCGTGGTAGCGGGTGTCCGTGGTGAAGGAGCTCGCGCCGACGAGGACCTTCATCGGTCCGCGCGGGGACAGGTAGGTCTGCGCGATCGGGTTGCCGCCCGCGAGGTTCTGCGACTGGTGCGGGTACAGCGCGACGACCGTGCCGGTGCCGGTGCCCTCGCGGGCCTCGGTCGTGAACCGGTAAGTGGCGCGCACGGTGCTCGCCGACTCGTCGTAGTCCCAGGACACCGCGGTGCCGGTGAGGTGGTTGTGGGCGTACGGACCGAACGCGTTCGCCAGGCTGACCCGGTCCGCGTCACTGCTGCCCGCGGTCGTGGGCAGCACGGCGACGGAGAAGTAGTCCTTGCCGCCGAGGTTCGACGAGATCGAGCCGCCGGAGGTCGTCCACTGCGCACCGGACGGCGCCCAGGCGACGTAGGAGTGCCCGTCGACGGTGAACCCGATCCGGCTGCCGGTGCGGTCCCACACGGCGGGCGCGCTCGCGAAGCTCAGCAACGCGTTGCCGCCGGTCGCACGCGCGTGGACGAACGGCGAGCCGTGGCCGATCGTGGCGCGCAGGGTGCGGGTGCCGTCGGACCAGTACGGGCTGACCGTCCAGTCGGTCCAACCATCCACTTTGGACTCTGTGGCGTTCAGGCCCGCGACGCCGATGGTGAAGTCGGCGCCGTACTGGAAGTGGTACTCCCCCACCGTGGTCGGCGTGCCGGTGATGGTGGGCGTCGTGGCGTAGTCGACGCCGAGCCCGCCCGCGACCGTGTCGAAGGAGAACGGGTGGGCCATCAGGTTGTCGGAGAACGCGCACTCGGTGCGCTTGTAGACCAGTGAGGACCACCAGTCGTTGGTCGGCACCGGGCCCGCCGGGGCGTTCGCGGTGAGGTGCTTGCGGGGGTTGGTGGCGATGTCGCCGCACGCGGTCGGCAGCGCGGCACCCGGGGGTAGTGCCGTGGTGTAGCTGCCCGCCCCGACTGGTTCCGCGCCTGCGGGCGCGGTCACGAGCAGGGGTAACGCGGTACCGACGATCGCCGCGGCTGCCACCGCGGCGATCGTGCGCGGTCCGGAGCGGTTGCGCATGAGGGCTCTCCTTTGAGCAGGGGTGCAGGGCGGACCTCGCGTGCAGGAAGAAGTGGCGAGGACCGTGGAAGCGCTCTCACACTGTCTAGCAGGCGGATCGCCCGAGGGTCAACCGTCCGAATTGCCTGTTTACCCGCTGAGGGGCCGATTAATTGCCGTACCCCTACTGATGCGTTCCCTGATTGTTCCCCTCCTCCGCCCACCCGACAGTGGCGAGCAGTGAACCGTGCCGATCCCTGCCCTGGGGCGCGTGTTCTGGGACCAGGAGAGGAACCACCGTGAAACGAACAACGCTGGCGGCGCTGGTGGCGGCCGTCGCACTCGTGCCGCTCGCCGGGGTGGCCGGTGCGGCACCGCAGGGCCACACCCGCGACAACGCGCCCGCCGCCACCTTCGAGGGCGACAACACACCGGCCGGGTTCGACGACGTGCGGCCGTCGTTCTACAACGGACAGGCCGCGACGGTCGACGAGTTCCCCGGGATCGTCGCGGGCATCCGGTCGGGCGGGACGAGACCCGAAGGCCAGACCTGCACGGGCACAGTCGTCGCGCCCCGCAAGATCGTGATCGCCGCGCACTGCGCGGACGCCGCCGGGGAGAAGAGCTTCGTCTACGGGCTCGACGACCTCGCCGACTTCGACGGCGGCAACGGCGACGGCCTGCAGGCCCGCGTCGTCGAGTACAAGAAGCACCCGAGCTACGTGAACTTCGACCAGGGCTACGACGTCGCCGTCGTGACCGTCGACCGCGACCTCCGCCTCAAGGGCGGGGCCGCCTACCCGGCGGTGGCGACGTCGGCGGACGCCGGGCTCGAGGCGCCGGGACGCAACGGCACCGGGTTCGGCTACGGCAAGAAGACCCACGACGACGTGCCCGGCGACGTCACGCTGGACAAGGCGACGCTGCCGATCGTCAACGGCACGCAGGTGTGCAACGGCGTCGGGGCCGGGTTCAAGGCCGCGACCATGATCTGCGCGGGCTACGCGGACGGCCGCACCACGATCCTGCCCGGCGACAGCGGCGGCCCGCTGGTCGTCGACGGCAAGATCATCGGCCTCGCGTCGTGGAGCCGGTCGGACTTCCGCTGGTACAGCGTCTACGCGCGGCTCACCAACGACATGGGCGACTGGGTCCGCCAGCAGGTCGGCGACCCGCGGCCACCCGCCGAGTTCGGCGTGTCGGTCGAACCGGCGAACGGGTCGGTCGCGGCGGGCCGGGCGTTGTCGGTGACCGCCAAGACCACCGTGGGCTCGGATGGCCCGGCGCCGGTGAAGCTCGGGGCGACCGGCCTGCCCGCCGGGGTGACGGCGGTGTTCCAGCCGGAGTCGGTGACCACCGGTGGCACGAGCAAGCTCACCTTCGACGCGGCCGCGAACGCCGCCAACGGCACCTACCGGGTGACGGTCTCCGCGTCCGGGACCACCACCGCGACCACCGCCTTCACACTGACGGTGACCGGCGGCGGCGACCCGGAGCCCGGCGACTTCACCCTCGGCGCGACCCCGTCCTCGGTGACGGTCGCGGCGGGCCGCAACGCCGCCACCACCATCACCAGCGCAGGCGGGCCGGCCACCGTGGCACTGACCGCGTCCGGGGTGCCTGACGGCGTCCGCGCGGTGTTCCAGCCGTCGTCGATCACCACCGGCTCGAACGCGAAGCTGACGTTCGACGCGGCCGCGAACGCCGTGGCTGGCACCTATCCGGTCACGGTCACCGGCACCGCGGCCGGCGGCACGGCCGCCACCACCACGGTCACGCTGACGGTGACCGGCGGCGAACCGCCCGTCGGTGACGTGCGGGTGACCGCGTCGCCGGCGTCCGGTTCGACGTGGCAGGGCGGGTTCGTGCAGACACAGGTCTCGGCGGCCGGCGGCACGGGCGGCCTCACGCTGTCGGCGACCGGCCTGCCCTCGGGCGCCCGGGTGCAGTTCAACCCGGCCACCATCGGTCAGGGCGGCACGAGCAACGCCTACGTGTTCACCGGTTTCTCGACCCCGGTCGGCACCTACCCGGTCACGGTCATCGTCACTGCGGCCGACGGGAAGTCCGGCACCGTGACGTTCACGCTCACCGTCACCCGCCTGGGCTGAGCTCCCCACGATCGGCGGCAGGTCCCGTGCTCTCCGGGACCTGCCGCCTTCCCCGTGCTCGAGGAGGCCGGACATGACGGAGATGCCGCGCCAGGCGCAGGTACTGGTGCTGGAGACCTTTCCCGCGGTGCTCGCCCACGCGATCGCGCGCAGCGGGCTGCGGCTGGACCACCTGTGCGACCGGCTGTCGGAACGCGGCGCGCGGGTGAGCCTCACGACGCTGAACCACTGGCGGCGCGGGCAGGTCCGGCCGGACCTGGCGGTGTCCGCGGCGGACATCACGGTGCTCGAGGACGTGCTCGGGCTGGCCACCGGCAGGCTGTCCGGGTTGCTGCTGCCCAGCAGGAGATGACGGAGCGCCCCGAGGCACGCGGCCTCGGGGCGCTCCTGTCACCGGGTCAGAACGTCAGCGTCCACGCGTCGACGGTGCCGGTGTCGTAGGTGTAGACATCCGTCACCGCCAGCCGCCACGTGCCGTTCCTCGTCTCGGCCGACGTGTCCACTGTGTACGTCTCGTGCACACCGAGGGAACTGCCGATGCCACCGGCCCGCCGCAGCACGTACTCGCGACCCGACGGGCCGACCAGCGCGACGTCCAGGTCAGCGGTGTAGGTGTGCACGATGTCCACCTTCACCTTCGTCGTCGCCGTGCCGCTGCCGGCACAGTCGCTCAACGAGACCGGCGATGTCACCGCGGTGCCGTTGTCCGGGATCGCCACGTCGGCGCCGTTCGCGCCACCCGTGCACGGCTCCGGCTCCGGTCCGCCCGAGAGGAAACCGCTGTACAGCAACTTGTTCGGCGAGCCGCTGCCCGCGTTCGTCACCTTCCCGTCGGTCGCGCCCGCCACCAGCGCGTCCCGCAGCGCCTGAGGGGACGCCGACGGGTTGGCGGACAGGTACAGCGCCGCGACCCCGGCCACGTGCGGGGACGCCATCGACGTACCCGACATGACCGCCGAACCACCCTCCGACAGCGACGACGACGTGATGCCGTCGCCCGGCGCGAAGATGTCCGTGCACGAACCGAAGTTCGAGAAGGACGCCCGCGCGTCGGTCCGGCTCGTCGCGTTCACCGTGACGATCTCCGGGACGTTCGCCGGGCCGGTGCCGCACGCGTTCGTGGCGCTGTTGCCACTCGCCGCCACCAGCTGGACCCCGGACGACAGCATCCCGGCGATCGCCTCGTCACCGATGTCGGCGCTGTCGAACGTCCAGCTCGCGTTCACCACCGCGGGTTTGACCGCGTTCCGCGTGACCCACTCGATCGCCCGCACACCCGCCGAGTCCGGTGCGCTGTTGCCGCAGCTCTCGCCGAGCATGCGCACCGAGACGAGCTTCGCGCCCTTCGCGACGCCCCACGTCTTCCCGGCGATCGTGCCGGACACGTGGGTGCCGTGCCCGGAGCAGTCGATGCCGTTCTGGCCGTCGCCGACGAAGTCCGCGCCGACACTGGCCCTGCCCTCGAACTCCGACAACGAGGTCCTGATGCCGGTGTCGGTCACGTACACCGTCACGTTCGACGCGGAGCCGGTGTAGGTGTACTTCGTGTCCAGCGGCAGGTCCCGCTGGTCGGTACGATCCAGGCCCCACGTGGCGTTGTTCTGCGTGTCCGCCGCGGTGGCCGTTCCGTCCTGGAACACCTCGCGCACCGCGGGATCGGCGGCGAGCCTGCGCGCCTGCGCGTCGGACAGGCCGGTCGCGTGGAAGCCCCGCATCGCGGCGGTGAACACGAACTCCACGTCGCCGCCGTACCGCTCGGCGAGGGTCGACGCGGTCGCCGACGCCGACGCGACGCCCGGCGCGAGCGACACGATGAAGCTGCCGCCGCCAGCGGGCCGGGACGCGTGGACGAAGTCGGCGGCGGCCCCGGACGCCACCGCGGGAGTGGCGAAGATGCCGGACGCCACCAGCGCGGCGAAGATGCCGCTGCTCAGAAAAGCCTTGCGCTGCATGCGGTTCTCCCTAGAAGGTCAGCGTCCAGGTGTCGATGGAACCGGTGTCGTAGCGCAGCGTGTCGGTCGCCCGCAGCCGCCACGTCCCGGTCCGCGCCTCGCTCGACGCGTTCACCGTGAACGTCTCGTGCACGCCCGCCGACGAACTGGCACCGCCCGCCTGCTTGAGGGTGTAGGCGCGCCCCGACGGGCCGACCAGCTCCAGCAGCAGATCACCGGTGTAGGTGTGGTCGATGTCCACCTTCACCTTGGTGGCCGAGGTGGCGTTCCCGGTGCAGTCCGCGAGGGTGACGGCCGACGTCACGGCCGCTCCCGCGTCCGGAATGGACACGTCGTCGCCGTTGGTACCGCCGGTGCAGGTCGGGTCGGGGCCGGGGTCGCCGCCACCGATGAAACCGACGTACAGCAACCGGTTCGTGGAGCCGGACCCCGGGTTCTTCACCACGTTCTGCGTGCCGTTGTTCACGAGCGCGTCCCGCACCTGCGCGGGCGTCGCCGACGGGTTCGCGGTCAGGTACAGCGCCGCCGCGCCCGCGACGTGCGGGGTGGCCATCGACGTGCCGCTCATCCCGGTCGAGCCGCCGCCGTTGCGGGTGGAGGTGATGTTCGTGCCGGGCGCGAAGATGTCGGTGCAGGAGCCGTAGTTCGAGAACGAAGACCGGTTGTCCTGGTTGTCGGTCGCGTTGACCGTGATCGCCTCCGGCACGCGCGCGGGCGAGGTCGAGCACGCGTTGGTGTTGGCGTTGCCGGACGCCACGGCGAACGTGACGCCCGCCTGGATCGCCCGCTTCACCGCGTTGTCCACCGTGGAGTCCGCGCCGCCGCCGAGGCTCATGTTCGCCACCGCGGGCCTGACCGCGTTGCGCGCCACCCAGTCGATCCCCGCGATGATCTGCGAGTACTGGCCGGAGCCCTGGCAGTTCAGCACCCGGACGCTGACCAGCTTCACCCGCTTCGCGACACCCCACGTCCTCGACCCGACCGTGCCCGCCACGTGCGTGCCGTGGCCCTGGCAGTCCGACGCGTCGCCGTCGTTGTCGATGAAGTCGTAGCCGTCGGCGACCCGGCCCTCGAGGTCGGGGTGCTGTTTGTGCACACCGGTGTCCAGGATGTACGCGGTCGTGCCGGAGCCCGTGTTCGGGTACGTGTAGCGGCTGTCCAACGGGAGGTTGCGCTGGTCGACGCGGTCCAGGCCCCAGGTCGCGTTCTCCTGGGTGCCGGTGATCCGCGCGATGCCGTCCTGCCGCACGTACGCGACGGCCGGGTCGGCCGCGAGCTTGCGCGCCCCGGCCTCGTCGAGCTTCGCGGCGAACCCGCGGACGGTGGCCGTGTAGGTGTTCGTGACGGTGGCGCCGTACTCGCGGGCCAGCGCGGCGGTCGCGTTCCTCGTGGCCGTCGCGCCCGCGTCGCCGTCCTTCAGCACGACGACGTAGCTGCCCGCGACGGGGTCGGCGGCCGCGAAGATCGAGCCGCCGGGCGCCGCGGCCGCGGGGGTGGCCAGCACACCCGCGGCCAGTGCACACGCACCGGCCACCACACCGGCCACAGAGGCCGGCCTGGTCTTGCGATCGTGTCGCATGGGAGAACTCCCTTTCGCTGTCGTGGCTGCTGAGCAGGGGCTTGATGACGTACAGCCACGCGAACACGATCAGCCGGTGACCCCTTCGTGAACAATCCGTGTTTCAGTACGTAGGGATACCCGACTTTCGCGGCGAGAGGAGAGTCCGTGGCCCGCGCTCGACGACCGGCCAGGCCACGCATCCGCACCAGCTCCCCGGTGCTGGTCGGGCGAGGTGACCAACTCGCGTCCCTGCACGCGGTGGCGGTGCTGCACCCGGCCGTCGTGCTCATCGAGGGCGAAGCCGGGGTCGGCAAGAGCAGGCTGCTCGTGGAGGTGCTCTCCTCCGATCTGGGACCCACCACTCCCCTGGTCGGCCACTGCAGGCAACTGGGCGAGCCGTTCCCGTACGGGGCGGTGCTGGAGGCGCTGCGCGGCGCCCGGTCACGGCTCGCGCAGGGACACGGGCAGCGGCCCGCGCTCAGCCCGGTCACCGGTGTGCTCGGGCCGCTGCTGCCCGAGATCGCCGAGTACCTCCCGCCGCCACCCGGCCCGATCGGCGACCCCCGCGCGGAGCGGCACCGGTTGTTCCGCGCCGTGCGGGAGCTGACCGGTGCGCTCGGGCCGCTGCTGCTCGCGATCGAGGACCTGCAGTGGGCCGACGACGGCACCCGGCAGCTGCTGCGGTTCCTCATGAGCGACCCGCCCCCGGCCCTGACGACGGTCGTCACCTACCGGCGGGAGGACGTGCCGGGCGGGCTCCCGCTGGGTGCCGCGTACCGGCCGCCCGCCGGGGTGGTCAGCGTCGTGCTGGAGATCGCGCCGCTGACCGTCGCCGAGGTCCGCGCGCTGACCGAGGCGATCCTCGGCGAGGAGACGGTGTCCGCCGAGTTCGCGGCCCGGCTGCACGAGCGGACCGCCGGGATCCCGTTCGTCGTCGAGGAAACCCTGCGTGCGCTGCGCAACCCCGGTGGCGCCGTGCACGCCGACGGCGCGACCGCGCGGCGGCTGCTGGACGCCGTGGCCGTACCCGTCCTGCTGCGCGACGCCATGGCCGAACGGCTCGCCGCCCTGCCGACACAGGCGACCCGGCTGGTGCAGGCCGCCGCCGTGCTCGGGGTGCCGGCCGACGCCGAACTGCTCGGCGAGGTCGCGGGGGTGCCGGAGCCGAGGCTGCGTGCCGCGCTCACCCACGCGCTCGCCGGGCACGTGCTCTACGAGCAGGACGGCGGCCGGTACGGGTTCCGGCACTCGCTCGCCAGGCAGGCGGTGTACGACACGATCGGCGGGCCCGACCGCGTGCACCTGCACGACCGCGCCATCGACGCGCTCGACCGGGTGACGCCGAAACCGCTGCGGCAGCTCGCCGAGCACAGCGAACAGGCCGGCCGGATGACGGCGTGGCTCACCTACGGGGAGGCGGCCGCCGACCGGGCCGCCGAGGTGGGTGACGCGGCCACCACGACCGCGCTCCTGCAGCGGCTGCTGAACGAGCCCGCACTGCCCGCTGAGCACGTGGACCGGCTCGCGATCAAGCTCGGCAAGATCGCGCACACCGGGCTCGACCAGCGCGACCCGACGGAGACGCTCGAGCGGCTGCTTGGCGACCCCCGGCTGTCCACGTCCGTGCGTGGCGAGGTGCGGCTGTACCGGGGCCTGCTGCTCCTTCGGCAGGCGGGCGGCCTGGTCGCGGCCCGTTCCGAGATCGAGCGGGCCATCAACGACCTCACCGAGCGGCCGGACCTCGCCGCGCGCGGCACGGCGGTGCTCGCGCTGTCCTACGTCGGCCAGGCGTCGCTCGACGACCTGCGGCCGTGGCTGGCGCGGCTCGCCGAGTACCGGGCGCACGCCGACGGCGAGCTGCGGCTCACGTTGCTGGCCAACGAGTTCGGGTCCCGCATGCACGTCGGCGACCCGACCGTGCTCACCAGCCTCCACGAGATCCCGGACGAGGTCGAGACCGTCGGCGAGCGGCACCACCTCGCCCGGCTGCGCTGCAACCTCGGCGACGCGTGCGCGGTGACCGGTCACCTGCGGCTCGCGGGTGACCTGCTGCGCGACGGGCTGCGCGCGGCGGCCGACTGCGGCGCCACGTTCGTGGTGAGCACCGCCCGGTCCACGCAGGCGCGCCTCGACTGGTTCACCGGCCGGTGGGACGGTCTGGCCGACCGCGCCCACCGGATGCTCGACGAGTACCGCGACCTGTTCCCGGTGGCGAGCGAGCTGTGCCTCGTGCTCGGCTCGCTCGCGGTGACCCGCGGCGAGTGGGCGGCCGCCACCAGCCACTTCACCGAGACGGGCGCGTTCGCGCCGGAGGAGGCGATCAGCCAGGTGGCGATCGCCGGGTGCGCGGGGCTGGCGTGGAACGCGCTGGCGCAGGACGACCCGGCGGCCGCCTGCGACCACGTGGACCGCGGCCTGGACATCCTGCGGCACAAGGGTGTCTGGGCGTGGATCGGTGAGCTGGGCCCGGCCGCGGCGGCCTGCTACCTCGCGGCCGGACGAGAGGCGGACGCGGCGCGGCTGGTCGACGAGATGACCGCCGGACTCGCGGGCCTGGACGTGCCGATCGGCGTTGCGGCGCTGGCGCAGTGCCGGGGCCGCCTGGCGGAGCACCGCGGCGACCTCGACGAGGCCGTCTCGCAGTACCGGACGGCCGCGACCGCCTACGAAGCGCTGCCCGCCCCGTACTTCGCGGCGACCGTCGCGGAACGCGAGGCGCAGTGCCTGCTGCCGACCGACCCCGACAAGGCGACCGAACAGCTGTCCGCGCTCGTGGACGTGTTCGACGCCCTCGGCGCCACCCGCGACGCGGCCCGCTGCCGCCACCAGCTGCGCGGCGCGGGCAGCGGCAAACCGTCCCGCCGCGGCCGCCGCGGCTACGGCGACGAACTGTCCCCGAGGGAGATCGAGGTGGCCCGGCTGCTCGCGGGCGGCCACACGAACCGGGAGATCGCGGAGATCCTGTTCCTGTCGCCACGCACGGTCGAACAGCACGCGGCGCGTGTGCTCCGCAAGCTCGGTGTCAGTTCACGCAACCAGCTTCAGCTCTAGATTGCTGTTTCGCCGGACGTCTTGCACGGGGTGGTGTGTCCTCGCCGGACGGGCCTCCGACTACCGCCGACCCAATACGCCGATCACCGTGGTTCGGTCAGTAACCTGAGGATCATGGTTTCGAAGGACGATCTGCTCCGGGTGCTGCCGATGCGCGGCCTCCGTGCCGACTACGGCACCAAATCCTCTCGCACGGGCGGCGCCAAGATGAACAACCAGTACGTGGGCAGGAAAGTCACCGAGGAAGCCGTGCGACGGCTGGGGAGCGACGCGTGAGCCGGGGTGTCCTGGTCACCGGGGCGTCCGGTGACCTCGGACGGGCGATCGCGGTGGCGTTCGCCCGTGCGGGGGACCGGGTGGCGGTGCACTACTCGGCACGCAGGGCCGAGGCGGAGCAGACCCTCGCCGAACTGCCCGGCGACGGCCACGCGCTGGTGTCGGGTGACCTCGCCGACCCCCGGCAGGTCGCGGACCTCGCCGCGGCCGCGGCGAGCGCACTCGGCGGTGTGGACGTACTGGTCAACAACGCCGCGGTCGTCACGAGCGGCTACGCGGTGGCGGACGCCGACTACGAGACCTGGCAGCAGGCGTGGCGCGAGACCCTCGACGTGAACCTGTTCGGCGCGGCCAACCTCAGCTACTGCGTCGCGCGCGGGCTCATCGACCGGGGCGCCGAGGGTGCCATCGTGAACGTCGGCTCGCGCGGCGCCTTCCGCGGTGAGCCGGACGCACCGGCGTACGGCGCCAGCAAGGCAGGCCTGCACGCGCTCGGCCAGTCGCTGGCGGTGGCCCTCGCCCCGCACGGGATCTCGGTGACCTCGGTGGCACCCGGCTTCGTCGAGACCGACCGGGTCGCCGACCGGCTCTCCGGCGACAGCGGGGCCGCGATCCGCGCACAGAGCCCGCACAACCGGGTCGCCAGGCCGGAGGAGGTCGCGGCCGCCGTCGTCTACCTGGCCTCCCCGGCCGCCCGCTGGTCGACTGGCGCCGTCCTGGACGTCAACGGCGCGTCCTACCTGCGCTGACGTGCCCCGCTGTTGCACACCTCGGTGAGTGCCGGCGGGAGAACACGACTCGGACATGTCGAACAGCGGAACGACAGCGCCACAGTCGTTCACTGGAGTCGGAGGCCGGAACACAACCGCATTGTGCGGGCGATGTGCGCGATTCCACTGTGAACTGTGCCTTGTGGACGCACCGCGTCGGTGACCGCGATGCCGCGAAGCTAGGGTCGGGGTATGTCGATCATTCCAGACACGGCGGGTTTCCAGCCCGACGGCGACGCGAGCTGGGCCGACCCGGCCACCGGGGACCGCATGTCCGTGCAGTTCTTCGACCTGGTGCCGAACCTGCCCGCGGGTCTGGACGACGTGCCGCGCCTGCGTTACGAGCTGGCCGTGCAGACGGCCGACTTCGGTGGGCTCGTCGAGGCGTTCGTGGTGTCCCTCGACGGGTCGCCCGCCCTGTTGCAGGTGGTCAAGGTGCCGTTGCCGGACCGGCCGGGGCAGGCCTTCATCGCCTCGGTCACCGTGCCCAAGGCGACCGCCAGCGCCGTGGTGCAGCTGCTCCTGATCGAAGGGCCCACCACCGGGGTCCGCGAGGCGATGGTGCTCTCCGACGTCATCAGCGAGACCGGGAACCCCGACGCGTTCTACGCCCCGCACCCCTACGCGCCGCAGACCCAGCCCAAGCTGCCCTGGCACCGCGCCGACGACCCCCGGTTCGACGAGCGGCTGCCCGACCACCCGCTGAGCCGCGCCCGGCGCTGGCTGCGGCACGTGCTGGCCACCGCCCAGCTGGCCCCGGAGTTCGCCGCGCTGCCGCCGTTCGGATCGCCGGTGTCGGTGTCCATCGGGTTGCCGATCGGGCCGTTCCTGCCACTGTGGACGGTCAACGAGACGATGACGTTCTGGCGGCTGCCGGACCCCGGTGCGGTGCGCGCGCAGCTGGGCCACGGCGCAACGGACCGGCGCCCGGTGACCCAGAGCGAGTCGTGTGAGGCGGCCTGGCTCGACCCGGCGGAGGGCGTGCTCACGTTGTCGCCGAACCTGCCGCCCGTGCGGGTCACGCCGGTCAGCGACGAGACGGCGTACACGAGCATCACGTCGGAGGACATCGTCGCGGCGTTCGACTGGATCGGCGAGCTGTCCGTCGCCGCGGGCGAACGGGCCGAGATGCTGCTCGTGCGCACCGCCGCCACCGCCGATGGCGCGGACAAGTTCGTGTTGATGTGCCTGCAGGTGCACGACGGCGACCGGGCCAACCCGACGTGCGTCGTGGAGACCTCACCGGTGCCGGTCGGCGCGCAGTTCTGGGACACCTTGCCGCCGCTGCCCACCCCGGACAAGGCCGGCTTCGCCCGCACCCGCGACGCCGACCACGCCCGCGTCGACGGCAGGCTGACCATGTGGGCGGTGCAGACCTGGGACCTCCACCCGTACCGGCTGATGCTGTCGTACAAGCCGAACCCGGACCTGCGCTGAGCAAGGACCAGACGGTCCCGGAGCGCGGCTAGTGCTGTGTACACCGACGTTTGCCGGGTCCTGCGGCGGGTTCGGCCAGCCGACGGTGATCGCCGTACCCGGGGTGGGCTGGATTTGCCGTGAAAGGCGCGTTGAGGCCGTTGAGTGCCCTGAAAAGCGCCTTTCACAGCGTGGCCAATGCCGTGAAAGCGCCTTTCACGCACAACAGACGTCGTGAGGGTGCGGGAGACGCCGGGGGGCGCAAGCCCCACACCACACCCGAGGCTGCCTGCCATCCCAGAGACCTGCCCCTCCGGCGAGGAGCCGCCGGAGGCAAACCCACCCGGCGAGAACAAACCACGAACCAATCCCGGCCAACGTCAGCGGGCACAGCACTAGCATCGACACCATGATCGACCAGTTGAACTGGGGCGTCCTCGGTCCCGGCGGCATCGCCCGCACGTTCGCCCGGCAGCTACCGCTCTCCCGCACCGGGCGCCTGGTCGCCGTCGGCAGCCGGGACGCGGCGAGGGCGGCGGCGTTCGCGGACGAGTTCGGCGCCGCGCGGTCCTACGGCTCGTACGAGGAGTTGCTCGCCGACCCCGAGGTCGACGCCGTCTACCTCGCGACCCCGCACCCCGCGCACCCCGAGTGGGTCATCCGCGCCGCCGAGGCGGGCAAGCACGTCCTGTGCGAGAAGCCGCTCGCGGTCACCTGGGCGCACGCCATGGCCGCCGTCGAGGCGGCCCACAGGCACGACGTCTTCCTGATGGAGGCGTACATGTACCGGCACCACCCCCAGATGCGGCTGCTCACCGACCTGGTCCGCGACGGCGTGCTCGGCACGGTCGCGCACGTCCAGGCGTCCTTCTCCTTCGCGGCGACGCCGGACCCGGCAGGGCGGCTGTTCGCGCCGTCGCTGGCAGGCGGCGGGATCCTCGACGTCGGCGGCTACCCGGTGTCCGCGGCCCGCCTCGTCGCGGGTGCGGCGCGCGGGCTGCCGTTCGCGGACCCGGTCGCGGTGACCGGGGCAGGCCGGATCGGCGCGACCGGCGTCGACGAGTGGGCGGTGGCGACGCTCGACTTCGGTGCCGGGCTGGTCGCACAGGTCGCCACGGGCGTCCGGGTCGCCGCCGACGACGCGCTGCGGGTCTACGGCAGTGAGGGGTACGCCGAGGTGCCCGACCCGTGGCTGCCGCCCGACGGCGCGCCCGGCCGGGTGGTGCTGCACCTGGCGGACGAGGAGGCCCGGGAGGTCACGACGCCACCGGCGGCGCAGTACGCGCTGGAGGCCGACTCGGTCGCCGAACACCTCGCCGCGCGCGAGTCGCCGGTGATGTCGTTGGCCGACAGCCTCGGGAACGCGACGGTCCTCGACAGCTGGCGGCACGCCATCGGCCTGACCTACCCGATGGAGCGGGAGGTGCCGCCCCTGCCGGGCACCCCGCGGCGGCAGATGGCGACCGGCACGCTGCCGGGCATCGCCAAGCCGGTGTCGCGCCTGGTGATGGGCGTGGACAACCAGCGCGACCTGACCCACGCGGCCGTCATGTTCGACGACTTCGCCGAGCAGGGCGGCAACACGTTCGACACGGCGTGGATCTACGGCGAGGGCATGCTGGAACCCTTGCTGGGCAAGTGGATCCGCAGCCGCGGCGTCCGTGACGACGTGGTGGTCGTCGGCAAGGGCGCGCACACCCCGCACTGTGACCCGGAGTCGCTGCGCCGCCAGCTCGCCGAATCACTGGACCGCCTCGGCACCGACCACGTCGACCTGTACCTGATGCACCGCGACAACCTCGACGTGCCGGTCGGCGAGTTCGTCGACGTGCTGGCGGAGGAACGCGAGGCGGGCCGGGTCACCGCCTACGGCGTGTCGAACTGGACCCTGGACCGCGTCGACGAGGCGCTGGCGTACGCGCGGCAGCACGGCAGGGCGGGTTTCGCCGCGCTCAGCAACCACTTCAGCCTCGCCGAGGCGTACGCGGTGCCGTGGCCGGGCTGCGTCCACGCGACCGACGCGGCATCACAGTCCTGGCTCCGCGACCACGACCTCGCGCTGCTGCCGTGGTCCAGCCAGGCGCGGGGCTTCTTCGCGGGCAACGACGACGAGGAAGTGGCGCGCTGCTACCACAGTGCGGCGAACTTCGGCCGCCGGGAGCGGGCGCGGGCGCTGGCGGCGGACCTCGGTGTCCCGGCGACGGCGGTCGCGCTGGCGTTCGTGCTGCACCAGCCGTTCGCGACGTTCCCGTTGATCGGCCCGCGCACCCTCGCGGAGACCCACGGCTCGCTGCGGGCACTCGAGGTGGCACTGACGCCGGAACAGGTGGCGTGGCTGGCCGACGGGTGACCGGCTCGTTTCAGGACTCCTGCCGGGGTGCCGGGGTGTCGCGCCTGCGTTCGTAGGGCAGGAGCTCACCCGCGGTGACCGCGAACGGCAGGTGGTTGCCCGGGGGCGGGAGCGGGCAGGTGGCGAAGTCGGTGAACGCGCAGGGCAGGTTGCGCGCCCGGTTGAAGTCGAGCCGCACCTCTCCGTCGTCCTGGCTTTCCACGTCCAGCGCCCGGTTCGCGGCGTAGGTGGTCACGCCACTGGTGGCGTCGGTGAACAGGATGCTCAACCCGTCACCGCCCAGCCCGTTGAAGGCGGTGAGCGTGTGGGTCACGCCGTCGTGCTCGAACCGCACGACACCGGGACTGGCATAGACGTGGCTGAGCCCCTCGACCACCGCGCCGACCGTCACCGGGCGGGGCCGCTCGAACGGCTCGAACCGCCCTCGCACCACCCATCCCGGGTCCGGGTCGTAGGTCGGGACACCGGCGAACAACGCCAGCGCGGGCGCGCTCGGGTCGTGCACCCGGACGAGGTAGCCGGACCGGCGGGCGACCTCGATCTCCACGTCACCGAAGGCCACCCGGGCTCCGGCGCCACTGTTCACCAGCTCGAACCGGTGCACACCTGTCAGCGGTGCGCCCTCGGCCGCCAACTCCGCACCGTCCGGGTCCACGTAGGCGGCATCGTTGTCCTGCCACCACTTCCCCGGCACACCCGGGTACTCCTGGGGGGTGTAGGACAGCCAGTCCAGGGACACCAGCGCCAGCCATCCGTACGGGTGGGCCAGCTCCCGCTCCCTGGCTACCTTCCACTGCTGCCACCGGTGCACGAAACGGGCGGAACTGGCGTATGTGGTGTCCGGGCTCATCGGGCCTCCGCTCGGTGTCCCCTCCGAGCATGCTGCCACGGACGCCTCGACGGCAACGTCGATCGCATCATGGGACGGCTCGATCACGCATGGGCGGAACGGTGCGTGCCGTTCCTCGCCCCCGGAACCGGCCACGCCCGGCATCGTGGTGCCGACCGCGACCCGCCGTCGGCTCCGCCCGCCGCTGACCGTCCGCTCGTGACTGTCCACTCGTCCGGATCGTCAGCCGACGACCGTGTTCCGGCCCTGCTGCTTGGCTTGGTAGACGTGGCTGTCCGCGACGCGCAGGCACTCGTCGGCCGTGGCGCCGTCGTACGGGTGGACCGCCACGCCCACGGACGCCGTCACGTCGCTGATCACGACGCGGCGGCCGTGCTTGTCGACGGTCGTGACGTGCAGCGCGGAGATCGTGGTGCGGATGCGTTCCGCCGCGCTCATCGTGTCGGCCACGTCCGCGCCGGGGAGGAGCACCGTGAACTCCTCGCCGCCGAAGCGGCCGCCCAGGTCGATGCCGCGCAGCTGGGTGCGCAGGCAGCCACCCACCGCGGCGAGGACGTCGTCGCCCGCGCGGTGGCCGTGGGTGTCGTTGAGCCGCTTGAAGTGGTCCAGGTCGACCATCAGCACCCCGATCGGGCCACGGCCCTCGGTGAACGCGTGGTCGGCACCCGCCTGCCAGTGCGCCGCCGTGGCCAGCCCGGTCTTCTGGTCCACCGACGCCTCGTCCGCCAGCTGCCGGGTGAACGCGGCGCCGTGCAACATGACGACGACCGGGACCGCGGCGAACACGACCAGGAACCCGCTCGGCGCGAGTGCGCCGACGATGGCCCCGGTGGCCAGCAGCGCCGCGTCCAGGCCGAGGTCCGCCGCGCCGCCCGAGGGGCGCCGGCGCAGGAGACCCACCGCGTGGTCGACCACCAGCCACGCGGCCACCGCCGCCGCGATCGCGATCACCCCACGGGTGTCGGCCTGTGGGCTCGGCGTCGCCCACGCCCCGAGCGACGCCGCGAAGTGGGCCGCGATCACCGCGCTGGCGTTGCCGGTGAAGGCGTCGAACAGGTCGCCGCCGCCATGCCGCTCGCGGAGGAGGCGGTAGAGGTGCAGGACCAGTACGAGTGCGATGGCCAGCGTCAGGTGCACCGCGATCGCGGCCGCCATCGTCCATGCCGCGGTGACACCGCCGCCGGTCTCGTCGTCGCGGCCCGCGTGCAGGCGGCGGGTGAGCTCGAACTGTGCGATCGCCGCCACGAGGATCGTGCACGCCAGTGCCCAGTCGGTCGACTCGGCGGGCAAGATCCGCGCCGCACCGGCGACAACCACGACACCGGCCACCGCGAGCAGGCGTCCCGCGTACACCCATACCGGCGTGTGGTCCATCCGGATCCCCTCCCGGTGTCAGGCCGCGGTGAGCGCGGGCCCGCAGACGCGGTTGCGGCCCTGTTCCTTCGCCTCGTACAGCCAGCGGTCGGCGTTCACCAGCAGCGCGTCGACGCTCCTGTGCGCGTGCCCGGTCGTCGCGACGCCGATGGACGCGGTCACGCCGCGGATCGTGGTCGGGCTGCCGTCGAGGCCGGTGGTGGGCACGGTCAGCGCGGCGATCTGGTCGCGGATGCGTTCGGCCGCCTGGCGTGCCTGCTCCTCGGTGACGCCGGGGAGCAGGATGCTGAACTCCTCCCCGCCGAACCGCGCGACGATGTCGGTGCGGCGGGTGCTGGTCCGCAGCACCCGCGCGACGCCCACGAGGACGTCGTCGCCCGCGTGGTGGCCGTAGGTGTCGTTGAGCCGCTTGAAGTGGTCCAGGTCGACCATCAGCACGGCCGAGCGCGCACGGGTCCTCGGGCTCGCGAGCGCGGCGCTGCTGAGCGTCTGCCACGCCGCGTGGTTCCACAGCCGCGTCTTCGGGTCGTGCGCCGCCGCGTAGCGCAGCGCGCGACCACGCGCGGACTGGTGCAGGTACGCCACCGGAAGGAGAACGAGGGCCACGGCCAACGGCGAGAACTGCGCGAACAGCCCCAGCAGCACGCCGAGCGCCGCGCAGGAGACCGCGTTCTGCCCCTCGCGCGACACCGCGAACAGTTCCGTCACCGCGAGGTAGACCAGTCCGGCGAGCACCGCCGCGAGCACACCGCTCGTCGCCGACGAGGCGAACCAGGCGAGTGTCGCACCGGCCAGAGCCGCCGGCACGCGACCGGCCCTCGGTCCGCGGCGCGGCCCCCGCAGGACGTCGTGTGCGAGCAGCACCGACGACACGACCAGCATCGCGGCCAGCGGCAACGTCACCACGGCGCCGACGACCCACACCGAGACGGCCGACACCCCCGAGCCGCCGGTGGCCCGGGTGCGGCGACGGACCCACTCCGCCAGCGCCACCCCGCAAAGTACGAGCGGCAGTGCCGTCTGTCCTGGCCCCCACCAGACAGACGGCACCGCCGGCCACGCCAGTACGACTCCGCAGACCGTGCTGCCGAACAAGACGGCGAGCGCCGCGGTCATGTCCTGGACGTGGGTCTTGCCCCCCGCTCCCCCTGTGCCCATGTGACCAGGTTCTTTACCAGGACGGACAGTTCACGGACACATGACGGACAGCGACATGGCGATTGCCATAGGTGATGACGGTGCCGGAGGCCTCAGTGCACGGTGCCGCCGCGCGGCGGGACGGTGCCCATCGCGGGCACGGAGGGCCTGCTCGCCCGGACCCACGCCACGGACAGGACGGCCACGATCGCCGTGCCGACGAGCCCGGAGGCCGCGATCACCGTGGACGACAGGGCGTTCGTCGCGACGAGCCCGAAGATCAGGATCGCGACGCCCTGGGTGACCCGCATCATCGTCGTCATCAGGCCCACCGCCTGCCCGCGCATGTCGTCCGGGACGGCTTGGGTGAACTCGGCCGCGAGCGGGATCCAGAAGTACAGGGCGATACCGGAGACCACGACCAGCAGGCTCGCGAGAAACACCCCTGGCACGACGAAGAACAGCACCAGCGGCGCGCAGCACAGGACCGACAGGACCACGACGTGCCGGACGCGCTGGTCCGGGATGAGCATGGGCAGCAACCAGAGCCCGATGACGATGCCTGCCGGACCAGAACCCATCAGCACCCCGGCGACCGCGGGCCCCTGGCCGATCTGCGCCGCGTAGGGCGCCGCGAGCGTCTCGCTCGCGAGCGTGGCGGCGATGGGCAGCGTGAACAGCATGGTCAGCCACAGCCGCGGGTGGGCGGCGATGTGGCGGAGCGCGGCCCGCGTGGAACCGAACCAGGATGACGGGGAGTCCGCGGCGGCGGTGGCTGGCCGGGCCGACACGCCCACCAGGATCGCGAGCGCGGACAGGGCGAAGGTGGCCGCGTTGAACACCAGGACGACGGACAACCCGGTCAGCCCGACGATCACACCACCGGCGGCATAGCCCACCGTGTAGGCGATGTGGTTGACCAGCTGCGTGACCGCGGTGCCCCTGACGAGCCGTTTCCCCGGCAGCACAACGGACATCGTCGAGATGTAGGCGCTGTTGAACGGCGCGTCCACCAGCCGCACCAGGAAGAGGAGCGCCCACAGCGCGGGCAGCGGCATCCCGGGGATCGCCATCACGAGAAGGAGCACCGCGCGCCCGAAGTCCGTCACCACCATGACGATGCGGCGCGGGTACCGGTCCGCGAGGCCCGCCAGCACCGGTCCGCCGATGAGGTCCGGCAGCGTGGTCAGCGCGAAGGTGATGCCCATCAGCGCGGTGGACCCGGTCTCGGCGAACACCGCGATGACCAGTGCGGCACGCGCGATGTAGTCACCGATGGTCGACAGCGCGCGACTGGTGAACAGGGCCCGGAACTCGGGTACGGCGAAGATGTCCGCGTAGGTGACGCGGTCGTGGTGTGGCTGGCCATCCCCCGGCAACCCAGCGCCCCCCAGTGACTACTCTCCGTGACCAACTTATGTCGCGCGAGTTGGCGTCCCAATAACTGAACAGCCCATCACCAATTCATCCGCTGCGTCAATCCCCAACAAGTCTTCCACGGTCTCGTCCCTCATCGCCGCGGTGAAGGTGGCGCCGAGCCCCAGTGCCGCCGCCAGCAGGTACACGGTCTGGCTGAGGTGGCCCGCGTCGAGGTGCAGCATGCGGTACGTGCGCGGCGTCGAGTACTTCCACGTGCTGCGCGCGAGCACGCTGGTGTAGAAGACGAGGCATCCGCTGTCCGCCACCCAGGCCTGGTCGCCCAGCAGTCGCACGAGGGCGTCCGGCGGCTGCGGCGGCCCGATCAGCTCGAGCTCGTCCCGCCTCGTGTTCAGGTGGTAGAGCCCGCCGCGGAGCCCGGTCACCCGGTGCGCGTGGAGGTAGATCTCGGTGGGGTGCCTGCCGCCCCCGGACGGGGAGGTCTTGAACGCGGTCTGGGTCGGCTCGTCGAGCCCGGTGATCCCGCCCGCCCGGCGCAGCAGCGCACTGATCGCCTCGAACGGCACGGGTTCACCGCTGAAGCGGCGCGTGCTGCGGCGGTGGGACAGGACGTCCAGGAAGTCGGTGCGTGCCCACGACACCGCGTCCGGGTCCGTGCCGGCGAGGGGAACCCGGTGCGCGGTCACCAGTTCACGGCTGACCGGGGGCGGCGGTTCGTGGTCGAGACGGTCCCGCAGCCGCTCCTGGTCCGCGTCGGTCGAGATGAACGGCTGGTCGCGCAGGTTGCGGGTTTCGTTGTGGAACAGGGCGACGAGCCTGCCCCAGCGGCTCCACGCGTCCTGGTTGGCGTCCTCGACGCGGTGCCGTTCGGACTTCCACGTGACGAGCACGTGGGCCGTGCGCAGCCGTTCAGCGATGGCGACGAGGAACTCGGCGTGGTCGTCGTCGCGGGCGTGCCCGCGCAGCCTGCTCAGCGGGGTCCAGGTGGTGAAGCAGCGCAGCACGACATCGGCCTCTCCGCCGATGGCGAAGCGCCGGTGGGTCAGGGTGTCGTACCAGACAAGCTGATCAGCGTGCCACAGCAGCGCGCCACAGGAAGAGATGCGCAGGCGTGGGTCGTGCACGTCCTGGTCGGCTGGGTCATCGATGGCCGGTCAGTCATCATCCGCGGGCCGCTCGGCCCACGCGTTCAGGACCTCGGCGGCCTGGTATTCCTCGGATAACTCGGTGACGACGGTGTCGATGGCGGACGTGTTCATCGCGTGCTCCTCATCCCGAACCTGGCTGGCGACCAGGGTACCGCACGAAGATTACCGATCCGTCGCGCGCGAAACGGCAGCATGGTCACGAGTTTGCCGGACTCTTAACGGGATCCGTCGGGTTCGGATTATCCTGCGGTGAACGGGCGGCAGCCACGCGTGTGCGCTGGGTAGCCGCGGTCACCGACAGACACGGGGAGAGGGCAACGGCGAGGTGCCTGCGATGGAATTCCGTGTCCTGGGACCGATCGTCGTTCTACGTGCCGGCGAACCCGTGGCCGTGCCCGCGGGCAGCCAGCAGGTGGTCCTGGCCGCCCTGTTGCTGCGCACGAACCACATCGTGCCCATCGGCGAGCTCGTCGACTGGCTGTGGGACGGTGAACCTCCCAGCGACGCATGGGAAAGCGCGAAGGCGTACGTCCGCAGGCTGCGCCGCACGCTGGTGGCGACCGACCTGATCGAGGCCATGCCGAACGGGTTCCGCCTCACCGCACCCGACGACGCGGTGGACCTGCTGCGGTTCCGGCGCCTGCTGCGGGACGCCGAGACCCTGCGCGGCGCCGAACAGCTCGACCGGCTCGACCAGGCGGTGGCGCTGTGGGGCGACGAACCCCTCGCCAGTCTCGCGCCGAGCGCGGCGAAGTCGCGTGCCGTGCACGCGCTCGTCGAGGAGTACGGCCAGGCGGTGGAGAAACGCGCCGACGGCTACCTGGACGTCGGCCGTCACACGGAGCTGGTCACCGATCTGCGTGCGATGACCGTGCGCCACCCCGATCGCGAACGTGTCTGGTCGCAGCTGATGGTGGCGCTCTACCGGTCGGGCAAGCGGGTGGAGGCGCTCGCGGCCTACCGCCAGGCACGCGCGTACCTGGCGGACGAGTTCGGCATCACGCCAGGTGCGGAGCTCGAACGCACCCAGCACGGGGTGCTCACGGACACCCTCGACGACACGAACGGCAGCGCGCCGGGCGTCGCGTCCGCGCAGACGTTGGTGCGCCTCACCCCCGCGCAGCTGCCCGCCAACATCGGCGACTTCGTCGGGCGCGCCGGGGACCTGGCCGCGGCGCGTGCCGCGTTGACCGCGCCTGCCGGTGCGAGCGCACCCGTGCTGGTGATCAGCGGCATGCCGGGGGTCGGCAAGAGCGCCTTCGCCATCCGGCTCGCGCACGAGGTGCGCACCCGGTTCCCCGACGGCCAGCTGTTCATCGACCTGCACGGGTACTCCGAGCACATGCCGTTGAACCCGGCGCGGGTGCTGAGCCGCATCCTGCCCGCGCTGGGCCTGCCGTCGAGCCAGGTCCCGACCGACCTCGAGGACCTCACCAACACCTACCGCAGCCTGGTCGCCGACCGGCGAATCCTGCTGGTCCTGGACAACGCGGCCAACGCCAAACAGGTGACCGACCTGATCCCGGCCGCACCGGGATCGGCGGTCCTGATCACCAGCCGGTCGCAGATGCCGAGCCTGTCCGCCCTGAGCGGGGCGCGGCTGCTGTCACTGACGCCGCTGTCCGCCCGGGACGCCGAACAGCTCGTCCGCTCGATTCTCTCCGTCCGGTCCCACTCCCCGCAGCCGCACGACACCGAGATCCGGAAGCTTGTCGAGCTGTGCGGGTACCTGCCGCTCGCCATGCGCGTCGCGGCGACCACCTACCTGCACAACGCGCGCCCGCTGCCCGACTTCATCACCGAGCTGGAACAGCACGACCGCCTCGCGGCGCTGACGATCGCCGACGACCCGCGCGCCACGGTGCGTGCCGTGTTCGACCTGTCCTACCGCACGCTCAGCGCCGACGCGGCACGCCTGTTCCGGCGGCTCGCCCTCGTGCCGGGGCCCGACTTCTGCCGCAGCTGCGCGCAACACGTGGCCGACGTGTCCCCGGCCCAGGCCGAGCAGTCGCTCGGCGAGCTGACCGCGGCCAGCCTCATCCAGCCCGGCAGACCCCGGCACTACCGGTTCCACGACCTCGTGCGCCTCTACGCCCACGACCGGTGCGTCACCGAGGACGACCCGGCCGACCTGCACGCCGCCCTCGCACGGCTGCACAGTTACTACGTCACCACCGCCGACGTGGCCGCGGACGCCCTGTACCCGACCTGGATCCGGCTGGCGCGCACCCATCCCAGCATCGCGGCGGCCGAACCGGCGCCCACGGTGGCGAACGCCGCGCGATGGATGAGCGACGAGGCACCCAGTCTGATCGCGACGATCCGCTACACCGCCCGGTACGGACCGGTCGAGATCGCCTGGTACCTGTCCGAGTCGCTGCGCGCGTACGTCGTGACCCACGGCGAGTACCGGATCGAGGCCCTCGGCGCCTTCGAGATCGCGCTGGAAGCGGCGGCGAGTGCAGGCAACCGCCGTGCGATGGCCGCGATGCACTACGCCTTCTCCTCGGTGTACCTGCGCATCCGGGACATGCAGCGGGCGCTCCCCCACATCAGGGCCGAGCTGGGCCACCACCTCGAGCTGGGGCTGACGGAGGGGGAAGCCCGGGCGCGCATCGCCCTCGGGGAGGCGCTGGCGACACAGGGGTACCTGCGGGAGGCGGCCGACGAGATCGGCGAGGCCCTGCGCATGGCCGAACAGCACGGCTTCATCGACCTGCAGTTGCTGGCGCTGCTGAACTTCGGCGTCCTCGAGGAGTGGCGCGACCAGCTCGACGCGGCCAAGAAGTACGTGCTGTCCGCGTTCGACCTGATCGAGGGCAGGTCCAGCAGCTCGACCAAGGGCGCCGCGCACGCCACCCTCGGCATGATCATGATCCGCCGGGGCGAGTTCGAGGCCGCCATCGCACAGCACCTCACCGCGCTCGAATGCCACCGCCAGGGCGGCGACCAGCACTCGGAGTCGGAGGCCCTGCGCGGGCTGGCACACGCCTACTCGAAGACGGGGAACACCAGCGCCTCGATCGCGAACGGGACCAAAGCCCTTGCCCTCGCGGAAGAACTCGGCGACGAGTACGACATCACCGACTCCCTGATCTCCCTCGCCGGCATCTACCACGAGCTGGACCTGACAGCGCAGGCCCGCTCCCACGCCGAGTCCGCGCTCCGGATGTCCGAGAAGCTCGACTACACGAAGGCGCACGTGGAGGCCACGCTCCAGCTGGCGTCGATCGCGAAGGCCGAAGGCCAGCTGGCCGACGCCAGGGAGCACGCGCACCGCGCCGTGGACCTCGCCCGCGACGGGGAACTCCTGCGATTACGTGGCGACGCGGAGATCCTCCTCGCCTGGGTCACCCACGAGACGGGCGACCACGACCAGGCACTGAGCCACGCGGTCAACGCGATCACCATCCACCAGGAGGTCAACTCGCCCTACGGGCAGGCGCGGGCGCTCCACGTCAAGGGCCTCGCCCTCCTCGCACAGGGACAGCCCGAGCAGGCCAAACGCGAGTGGCAGACATCGCTCGAGGTCTTCCAGGGCCCCGCGACCCCGGAGATCGACGCGATCAGACGAGCCGTCGCCACAATCCCGTGACCGGTCCCGAGAACCGATCGCGCGCCGGCCACGTGTCCATGGTCATGACGTCCCCAACCCGCCGGCGCTCCTCATGGTCGTGGGCGGTCGCAGGCGCCGCGGCGGCGGTCACGCTGACCGCGTGTTCCGGCGGCGGCACCGACCAGAACCCGGCCGCCCCGCCCCCGCCCACCTCGACGTCGGCCTCGGCCTCGGCCGAGACGGCCGCCGCGCCCAACTCCGGCTACGACCTCAGCTCCCCGCAGGCGGCGGCGGAGTCGTTCGCGGCGGCGGCCGAGACCGGCTCTGGCGACGAACTGCTGGAGCTGACCTGCATCGGCCACGCGGCCTGTGCGAGCGAGCACGCTGCCGGCATGAGCGACGCTGAGCTGACCGAGGTTCAGGCCACGATCCGCGACGGCGTGTACGAACTCGCCGACCACCTCGAGGGCGCCGAGTTCACGTCCCCGGTCGACGGCGCCACCCCGGGCACGAAGGACGTCCCGTACCGCACCCCCGCACTGACCGGCGACGCCTACCTGACCCTCACCTTCGTCGAGTCCGACGGCGACTGGCTGTACCTCCAGCCCTCGGCGTGACGGAGGTCTCGCCGCCAGCACCCGGTCCGGTGCGCTGATCGCGGTGCGCGGCAAGCGCTCCCCCTGGCACAGTGACCACATGACACAGGTGTCGATCGACGAGTTCCCCGTGCCGGGAGGTGGGCCGTACGCGATCACCGCGGGCCCGGACGACGCGCTCTGGTACACGCTCGTCCACAGTGGACAAATTGGTCGGCTGGTCCCCGGTGGTACGCCGTCGAACCACCGGCTCGACCCGGCGTCCGGGCCGACGATCATCACGCCCGGGCCGGACGGCGCGCTGTGGTTCACCGAGTACCGCGCACACCGCATCGGCCGCATCACCACCGACGGCGCGGTCACCGGGTTCCGGCTGCCGGAGTGCGGACCGTTCGGCATCGCCGCGGGCCCCGACGGCGCACTGTGGTTCACCGCGACCGCCACCGGCCACATCGGACGGATCACGACGGACGGCCGGATCACCGAGTTCCCGTTCCCCCAGGCCGGCGCGTTCCCCTCGGCGATCACCGCAGGACCCGACGACGCGATGTGGTTCACCATGAACCAGGCGAACGCGATCGGGCGGATCGACATGGACGGTCAGGTCGCGGTGCACCCACTGCCCACACCGGACTCCGCGCCGGTCGGCATCGCCACCGGCCAGGACGGTGCGCTGTGGTACGTCGCGATCGCCGCGGGTCTCGTCGGACGCGTCACCCCAGACGGCGCGATCACCGAGTTCCCCCTGCCCGACCGTGCCGCGCGGCCGCACGCCATCACCCCGGGCACCGACGGCGCGCTGTGGTTCACCGAGTGGGCGGGCAACCGCGTCGGCTCGGTCACCGCCGACGGCACGATCGAGGTGCACGACCTGCCCACGGCAGGCTCGGAACCGCACGGCATCGCGCTCGGCCCGGACGGTGCGGTGTGGACGGCACTGGAAACCGGGGCGCTGGCCCGGGTGAGCCTCGGCGCGCACTGAACTCCGGACGCGGCGAGTCTCTTGGCTCACCCCCTGCGGGCTTCGAGTGCGTCCAGGATCAGGTCCAGGCCGTAGCCGAACTCGGTCGCGTGGTCGTAGTCCGGCCGCAGGGCGTGGTCGACGATCACTTCCTTGAGGTAGGGCAACTCCTCCGGCAGGTGTTCGAGGATGCCGCCCGCCACCTGCTCGACCTCGCCCTTCGCCACCACCGGCAGGTTTGCCTCCTGGAGGACGAACCCGCCGATGTAGCTGTCGATGAGCGACACGGCGTGCACGGCCATCGGGACCGTGAATCCCGCCTCCCGGAGGACGCCGAGGACGGCGTTGTGGTGGCGGAGCGTGGCCGGGCCCGGATTGCGGCGGGAGTCCATGAGGCCGAGGGCCCAGCTGTGCCGCGACAGGACGGCGCGCGCGGAGTGCGCGCGCACGCGGATCGCGTCGCGCCAGTCGCCGCCGTCGGGTTCGGGTAGCTCGATCGCCGCGAACACCACGTCGACCACGGCGTCGAGGATCGCGTCCTTGTTCGGTACGTGGTGGTAGAGGGACATCGCCTCCACGCCCAGTTCCTGCGCCACCCGCCGCATCGTGATGGCCTCGACGCCGCCGCGGTCCGCGACCAGGACAGCGGCTTCCAGAACGCGGGCTTTGCTGAGCGGCTTTCGTGGTGACACGTGGACAACCTCACACTTGTAAGGAAGCCTTTACGGATCGCCTGGCGGCTGGCTCGATCTCCATGCTTGCTGACTGCGACCGAACTGCCACCTGCGATGATTCGACTGTGAGCTATGACCTTGCTGTGTGGGACGGTGAACGTCCACGCGACAACCACCAAGCGGGTACGGTCTACGACGAGTTCTATGAGCGCTATCTGGAGTCGGATGATGTCGTTGTGCCTCCAGCGCCGCGCATTGTGGGTTACGTCGAGGCGCTCATCGACCGATACCCTGACGACGGCAGTGGTGTAGGCAGTGGCGCTTGGGCGTCGCCGCCAGTCATCAACGAGGCGTCAGGGCCGATCGTGTACCTGCTCATGTCCTACAGCAAGGCTGAGGAAGTGTCTGAGTACGCCGCTTCGCTGGCTCGCGAGCACGGGCTCGTCTGCTATGACCCGCAGGCAGAATCTTTGCGATCGTAGGCTGGTTGCCCTTTCACCGGACGGGCCAGAGGAAATGTGTGTCGGCGCCCTCTGCCCACCGTCGCCCCCTCCAGTAGCCGCGGCTGCGCACCGGTGACCCGGCCAACACCTCATCCAGGGGAAGCCGATCCAGCGACGTATCGACGAACCCGCCACTGCGCACCAGAACAGCCGCCAGGTGGCCACTTTGCTGGAGGAGGTCCCGCGGCTGCCGCCGGGCGTGGTCACCGATGAGTTCGCACGTGAACTCATGGAGCTTGGGCGGAGGGTCCTCGACGGGCAGCACCTGTACCTATGGTTCCTCGGCGACTGAGACAGCGGGCCTTCGCAACTCCGGACCAACAGCCGGACAGCTGAACGACCGCAGTGCTCCGGGTCGACAGCCGGGACGTGGCGCTCACCGCTCCCCGCCTGGTCGGACGGGACGAGGCGTGCCAAGCCCTCCCGGAGGAGGTGGCCCGCCCACCGAAGATCCTCCGCATCACCGAGTTCCTCCGCATGGACCACGACGTGCGCGACAGCGCCGGGCCCGCGGAACTCGAATGACCACGATCCCTCACGTCCCGGCGCGCCTGGCGCAGCACCAGTCGCCGTCGCAGGGTCGACCCACCTCGCTGCCGTACGGGCCGAACCCACGCAACGACGACAGGGCCTCGGCACGTTGCTCACCGGTCAGCGCGGGGCGGCCTGCGACGTCCAGGTCCCACGCAGGCGCCCTGGTCCCGAGGTCCTCCACGTCGCCGACGACGGCGCCGTCCACGAACAGCGTGTACAGCGGGTGGTCGGGGAAACTGTTGCGCCGCAACACCCACCACGCGCCGTCCACTCGCGCGGCGTAGACGAACACCGCCTCGTCGGCCGGTCGCCACTCGACGGGATGTGCCAGGTGGTCCACCAGGTCAGCCTCACCGATCCGCGGGCTCCGGGCAAGGACTTGGAACCTGAATTGAGAACGATTATCGTCACGCTTATGACGACTTCCGCGTTCGACGCCGCCGCGGCCGACTTCACGGCACTCGGCGAGTACCTGTGGGGCCCCATCGGCGTCGCGACCGTGGCCGCCGCCGGGCTCCGCCCCGGCGAGCGGGTCCTCGACGCCTGCTGCGGCACCGGTGCGTCGGCGATCCCGGCGGCCGAGGCGGTCGGCGCCGACGGCCTGGTGGACGCGGTCGACCTGTCGGGCCCGATGGTCGACGAGCTGCGCGGGCTGTCGGCCGGGCTGCCACAGCTGCGGGCGCACCAGGCCGACGTGACCACGTGGGACACCGGCGGCTACGACGTGGTGCAGTCCGCGCTCGGCATCTTCTTCTTCCCCGACATGACGGCAGGCACCGAGCACCTCATCAGCCGCGCGGGCCGGGTCGTGTTCACCATCTGGCGCGGCGACGCGATGGCGGCCGCCGGGCGGCACCTCGGGCTGGCGGTGGCCGCGGCGACCGGCACCGCACCGCCCAAGGAACGCGAGCGGTCCCTGTTCGACCGGATCAACCAGCCCGGCACGTACGCCGCCTGGCTCACCGAGCGCGGCCTGACCGAGGTGGCGGTCACGACGCACGACATGCGCCTCACCATGACCCCGGAGGTGGCGTGGCTGGTGGTCACCGGCTCCGGTTACCGCGGCGCGCTCGCCAAGCTCGACCCCGGCACCGTCGACACCGTGCGGGAGCACTACCTCGCTTCCCTCCGCGCCGACGGCGTCACCGAACTCGACGCCACGACCCTGATCGGCACCGGCACCACCGCGACCTGACTACGGGGCGTCTCCTCGTCCCCAGTCCATGCGCGACCACGGCAGCGCCAGTTCCTCCACAGCGGACACCCGGGTCGGCGTGAGTGCCGCGATCGGCGGGGCTTCCTCGTGGCGGGCGAAGACCGTGCCCGCGTAGCGGTGGCCCGTGTCGGCGGCGATGAACAGTGTCGTGCGGTGCGGGGCGCGTTCCCAGCGGGCGGCCAGGTACGCGGCACCGGTGGACAGGCCCGCGAACACCGCGTGCTCCCGCAGCAGGTCGACGCTCCCGGCGAGGGCGGCGGTGAAACCCACCCAGTGGATGGTGTCGTACAGCGTGTGGGCGACGTTGTCGAACGGGATCGAGCTGCCGATGCCCGCGATGATGATGTCCGGGTCGGACACGTGCTGGCTGCCGAACGTGACGCTGCCGAAGGGCTGCACCCCGGCCAGCGCCACGTCCGGCACCCGACCGCGCAGGTACGTGGCGAGTGCGCCGGTGGACGCGCCGGACCCGACCCCGCCGACGACGGTCAGCGGACCGTCGCCGAGTTCGTCGGCGATCCGGTCCGCCACGGCCCGGTAGCCGAGGTAGTGGATGTCGTCGTGGTACTGGCGCATCCAGTGGTAGCGGGGGTGGTCGCGGAGGATCTCCTCGATGCGTTCGACCCGGCGGCTCTGGTCGAGTTTCAGGCTCGTGGACGGCGCCATCTGCTCCAGGTGCGCGCCGAGCACCGCGAGCTGTGCCCGCAGCGTGTCGTCCACCGTGGTGGAGCCGACGATGTGGCAGCGCATGCCGTACCGGTGGCAGGCGAGCGCGAGCGCGTAGGCGTAGATGCCGCTGGAGGAGTCCAGCAGGGTGTCGCCGGGACGGACCGCGCCGGTGTCGAGCAGGTGCCGGACGGCGGCCATCGCGGAGACCACCTTCATGGATTCAAAACGCAGGCAGACGAGCCCACCGTCCTGATCGTCGAGGTGTACGAGGTCCGGTCTGCTGATCGCGTCGGCGATGTGGCTGTCCATGTCCGCCTTCCGGTCGGCCGGTGCTGAAGATCCGGGCTACGGGGATGTTCCTGCTGCCCAGTGCGCGCACGCAGTGCCACAGGCGCCGGTCGAGGTCGTCCGCGGCCGGGTCGAACAGCAGGCCTGCGACGTTCCCGCTGTGCGCGACCTGCACCCCGGCCGACCCGGTCCCTCGGGCGACGGCCTCCAGTCCGGTGAGCTCCTCCTTGGGCAGCACGCGCTGGTTGTGCCGGGCGCTCTCGGTGCTGACCTGGCCGAGCAGGGCGAGATCGGTGTCGGCGATCGCCTGCCGCAGGACGACGCGGAGCCGTTCGTAGGACCGCACCTCGTCGTCGTGGCAGGCGGGCAACCCCAACGTGTTCACCGGCCGTCCGCCACCGGTCAGGCAGCTGACGACGACCAGGGGCGGCAGCGCCTCCCCGAGGTCCTCCAGGACGCGGCCTTCCCGGTGCGCGAACAACAGTGGCCGGTCCGCGAGCATGATCGGGTCGCTGGCGTCCTCGGCCGCCACGGCGAGGCGGGCCAGCGCTCCGGGTGGCAGGTCGACCCCGTAGCTCGCCGCGACCGCGCGGACAGTGGCGATGACGTCCCCTGTGGACGATCCCATGCCCAGTCCCAGCGGGATGTCGCTGTCGAGCCGCAGCTGTCCGCCGCACCTGGGCAGGCCGGTCCGGCCTGCGCACTCCGCGATCGTGAGCGACGCGGCGCGGGCGGCCTTCACCCGGTCCGCCGGATGCACGACGACCTGGTCACCGGGCCGGGGCGTGAACTCGGCGCGCACCCCCGGCCCTGGCATCGGCAGGGTGACCAGCCCGCGGCACGGCCGTCCTGACGCGTCCAGGAAGACGCCCTGCAGGATCTCACCGTGGTGACCGGAAGCCTGGCCGTTGCCAGCATTCATGCCGCCGTTCACGCCGCCGCCGCGCGGTAGCGGTGGAGCAGCGTGGGTTCGGCGCTGAACTGGGAGAACGGGAAGGGTTCGGCGGACAGCGCGGTCACCCCGGCGCCGAGGAACGCACGCGCGACCGCGCTCCCGCTCTGCGCGTACACGACCAGCGGCACATCCCGTTCCCGGCACCGGTGGACGATCTGGTCGAACGTGCCGTTGCCCAGCGTCATGCCGGTGGCCACCACGGCGTCGGCGGTACCGAGCACCTCGGTCATGGTCTGTGCCACGGCGTCGCCCCACTGCGTCGCGCGGAGGTTGAAGTCGCAGGGCAGGCAGACGCCGCCGCGCTCACGGATGGCGGCCACCAGCGGGTTCACGACACCGATGAGCGCGACCTTCGCGCCCGGCGCGATGTCGAGCAGGTCGGCGATGGCGGCGTCCCGTGCGCGGGCCCGCTCCTCGGGGGTGCCCGCGGGCAGCTCCACCGCTTCCCCGTGGTGGGGCCGGGTCGCGGCGAGGTAGGCGTCCAGCGCGGCGATCCGCAGCGGCAGCGGACCGGTACGCAACAGGTCGTCGAGGGTACCGCCGGACGCGTCGCGGCAGATGTCCGGGTCGATCTCGCCTGCCTCGAACGCACAGGCGCCGAACGACCGTCCACATCGGACCAGGACGTACTGGTTGCGGTACGTGGTGTTCCCGCCCGCGAGCCTGGTGCCGTGGTGCAGCCAGAACACGCTGGTCGCGACCAGTTCCGCGGGCGAGGTGCCGTGTTCGCCCGCGCGGACACTGGCGATGAGGTCGTCGACGGTCACCCGGCACCGCCGCCACGCGGGTCGGCCTTCGGCGTGCCGAGCGCGATGATCCGCTCGGCACGCGACGACGGGGGCGGCTGGTCGGTCAGCAGGTCCACAGAGGACACCTTCCGGAGGCAGGGGTCAGACGCACACCATGCTACAAATGAAAACCATTATCGTCTAGAGTGCGTTCATGACCAACGCCGAGACAACAACCCACCACACCCGTCGCACCCCGCGACGATCGGTCCTGCTCGAACCGGGGTTCGCCCGCCTGTGGCTGGGCACGACGGCGTCGGGGCTGGCGACGTGGTCGCTGCCCTTCGTGCTGGGACTCGCGGTGCTCACCCGCGAACTGAGCGCGGCGGGCCTCGGTGTGGTGCTGGCGGCTCGGACCGCCGGTTTCCTGCTGGCGGTGCCGGTCAGCGGGGTGCTCGCCGACCGCCACTCGCGCCGCGCCGTGGTGCTGTGGGCCGGGCTGGCGGCGGCGGCAGGCGCGCCGGTGATCGCGTTCGGGCTCGACCGGTCGGTACCGCTGATGGCGGTCGCCGCGCTGATGGTCGGCGCCGGCCAGGGCGCCTGCAGGCCAGCGTTCCAGGCGCTCGTCGCCGAGGTGGTCGAGCCGGCGCGCAGGCAGACCGCCAACGCCGCCATGGCGTTGTCGGTGCGGGTCATCACGCTCACCGCGCCCGCGCTGACGGCGTTGCTCGCCACGGTCCTCAGCACGTCCGCGCTCCTGGTGGGCACCGGCGTGGTCTGGCTGTTCGCCGCGCTGGTACCACCGAGGGGCAGGCACACGGCACCCACCGACGCACGGTCCTTCTCCTTCGTCCGCGAGTTCGCCGACGGGGTGCGGGAGGCGCGACGGCACCCGTGGTTCCTCGCCGGGCTGTGCGCACTCACGGCCGTGATCGCGACCGGCTACTCCGCCACCGCCGTGGTGCTCCCGCTCGTGAGCCGCGACCGCTACGACACCGAGGCGGTACTCGCCGCCGCGCTGACCGCGTACACGGCAGGCGCACTGCTCGGCGCGCTCGTGGTCGCCCGGTGGCGGCCGAGGGCGCAGGGGTGGGCCGCGCTCGCCGCACTCGCCTGCTACGGGTTCGCGCCGCTCGCGTTGCTGTTCCCCGTGCACTGGGTGGTGGTCGTCGCCGCGTACGTCGTCGCCGGACTGGGCATCGAACTGTTCAACGTGCCCTGGTTCACCGCCACCCAGCGCGAGGTCGCCCCGGACAAGCTCGCACGGGTGTCGTCATTGGACTTCCTGCTGTCGTACGGCCTCGCCCCGCTCGGGCTCGCACTCATCGCGCCAGCCATCGACGCTTTCGGGGTCACCGCTGTGCTGGGCGTGTGTGCGGCGGCGTGCTTCGTGGTTCCCGTCGCCGCGATGTTCGCTCCTACGACTCGTGAGTTCGGTAGGCGTGAGGACCGTGTTTCCGGCTGAGTGATGTCTCGTAATCGACCTTGTCGTTGTCAGTGCGAGTTCTGGAGGTCAATGCCAGTCCAGCATCTGGTCCTCCACCACCACGGCTCTCACCCCGTCGATCTCGACACCGTGTTCGAGGGCGTCGGCTATGTCGCTGAGCATCACAGAGATGCTGGGCCACAGAGGTTCGAACTCGGCCGCTTCGACTTTGTCCCACCGCATGACGCATCCGCTCAACGGACCAGAGCGCACATCGACGAACAAGTCGCCCCCGCCGCCATCGCCCGCAACGGGTAGCCAGACGGGCAGCCACCCGGAGACCGGCGTACCCGCAGGTTCGTCAACCAACGCGGCGATGTCGTGTTCGGACACGCCCTCCACCCACGTCTCCAGCAAGGACTCGCGCGTGTCGATGACGCGATCGATGTCATACGGCACGTAGTTGGGCGGTATCAGGATGCCGCCGACATGGTTCGTCACCCCACACGACATCCGCCACCACGCGACCAGATCCGACGGCAACGGCCGGTTCAACAACGCGGAGACCAACTCCAGATCCGTGCGCTTCACGGGTGGTCGTAGACATGCGGCCGTGCCAGGGGCATGAACACTCAGCCAGGAAACAACCTGACGCCATGCGGATTCGGCATCATTCAGCACTCAAGCATCATGCCATGCCCGGCCCGGCCTGGACCGGACGACGGTCCACGATCTCCTCACCACCACCGTACGGAAATGATCGGCAGATCCGGCCCGACACCGGGTTACGAGGCATCCCTTTTGGCAGGGACTCTTTTCGGTGGGCTGCCTGCCATCCCGTCGACCTCACTTCGCCAGGTCGACGGGATGGCAGGCAGTCTTGGGGGTGGTGTGTGTGGCGGCTTTCCTCGGTCCGGCCTGGGTGGAACAGCGCTGACTAGCTCGGCAGGGTCCGTAGGTACTCGGCGAAGCCTTCCAGGCCGTCCACGTTGCGGGGGCCGCTGATGCCCTCGTTGTAGTCGAGGGTGTAGAAGCGGTTGTTCACCACCGCGGGGAGGGACGCGGTGGTGGGTGAGGTCTTCAGGAAGTCGATCTTCTCCTGGGCGGGCTGGTCGCCGTAGTCGAGGATGATGATCACCTCCGGCTTGGCCTGTACGACCGGTTCCCAGCCGACCTGGGTCCAGCGCTGGTCGAGGTCGGCGAAGATGTTGCGGCCGCCCGCGAACTCGATGATCTCGTTCGGTGGCACCTGGTTGCCCGCGGTGAACGGCTGGTCGGTGCCCGAGTCGTACAGGAACACCGGCACCGGGTCGCCCTGGGGCGCTTCGCTTCGCACCTTCTCGACGCGGTCCTTCAGGTCCGCCACGACGTCCTTCGCACGGGACTCGACGTCGAAGATCCGGCCCATCCGCTCCAGGTCCGTGTAGAGGGCCTCGAACGGGGTGACCTTCTCCGGGTGGTTCGGGTAGTTGTAGCAGGACTCCGTGTGCATGAAGCTCTGGATGCCGAGCCCGTCCAGGATCTCCGGGGTGATGCCGCGCTCGTCGGAGAACCCGGAACGCCAGCCCGCGACCACGAAGTCGGCCTTCGCCTCGACGACGAGTTCCTTGTTGAGCAGGTCGTCGCCAAGGAACTCGACCTTCGCGTACTCGGCCGCCCACGGCGACTCCTCGACGGGCGGGTTCGCGGGTGGCATCACGTAACCGTGCACGTGGTCGGTCAGGCCGAGTGCGAACATCTTGTCCGCGCTGCCGCCTTCGTACACCACCGCCCGCTGGGGCGTGGTGTACTCGACCTCCTCGCCGCACCGGGACACGGTGACGGTCCGCGTGCCGGGGTTCTCGGCGACCTGCGCACCGCAGGCCGCGAGCGGGATCGTGGCCACGACGAGCGCGGCGAGTCTACGAACGGGGACCATCGGGACTTTCCTCCATAGTGGACAATGAGTGGAGCAGCTGGGGCACCCCGGTTTCCGGGTGGTGGACGACGGTCATGGCCACGCCGAACACCGCCCGCACGAGTTCCGGGGTGAGCACGTGGGCAGGTGGCCCGGACGCGACGAGCGCGCCACCGGAGAGCACGCCGAGCCGGTCGCAGGCGATGGCGGCGAGGTTGAGGTCGTGCACGACGACGAGCGCGGTCCTGCCCGCGCCCCGCAACAGGCTCAGCAGCTCGACCTGGTGGCGCAGGTCGAGGTGGTTGGTCGGCTCGTCGAGCACCAGCACCTCGGGTTCCTGCGCGAGCGCACGGGCTATCAGGACCCGTTGCCGTTCCCCGCCGGACAGCGACAGCACGCTGCGCTCCGCGAGGTGCAGCACGTCGAGCCGGGCCATCGCCTCGTCGCACAGGGCACGGTCGCGCGGCCCGAGCGGCTGGTTGCCCGCCAGGTGCGGGGTGCGTCCCAACGCGACGACCTCCGCCACGGTGAAGTCGAGGTCGACGCTGTTCTCCTGGGTGAGCGCGGCGATCCGTCGCGCGCTGTCGCGCAGGCTCATCGTGGCCAGGTCGGAGCTGTCGAGCAGGACCGCTCCCCCGCTCGGCGCGAGTGCTCGGTACACGCAGCGCAGCACGGTGGACTTGCCGGAACCGTTGGGCCCCACCAGACCCACGACCGCACCGTCCGGCACGTCGAGCCGCAGCTCCCGGACGATCGTGTGGTGGTCGACGGTCACGGACAGGTCGTCGAACCGCAGTCCCGGCATGTCAGCGCCCTCCGAACAGGTAGCCGCGGCGCCGCATCAGGACGACGAACACCGGTACACCCACCAGTGCCGTGATCGCGCCAAGGGGCAGCTCGCGCGGCGCGACCACGGTCCGCGACACCAGGTCCACCCACACCATGAGCACCGCACCCACGAGCGGCGCGACGACCAGCACCCGCGCGTGCCCCGCGCCGACCAGGATCCGCACCACGTGCGGCACCACCAGCCCGACGAAGCCGATCGCGCCGCTCACCGCGACCATCGCGCCGGTCGCCACCGCCGTCAGCACGAACAGTCCCCTTCGGACCACCGCGGCGTCGACACCGAGGCTGCCCGCCGTCTCGTCACCGAGCGACAGCACGTCCAGCGCCCGGCTGTACCGGCGCACCACCGCGAGCGCGACCAGCACCACCACGGCGACGACCGGCAGCGCGCCCCACGTCGCGGCACCGAACCCGCCCATCGTCCAGAACAGCACGGCGCTCGTCGCCTCGCTGTCC
This sequence comes from Actinophytocola algeriensis, assembly GCF_014203735.1. Lineage (GTDB taxonomy): Bacteria > Actinomycetota > Actinomycetes > Mycobacteriales > Pseudonocardiaceae > Actinophytocola > Actinophytocola algeriensis. Next base: position 371,296 of record NZ_JACHJQ010000010.1, read on the forward strand.
GGCGCGAAGTAGATGATCACGCTCAGCACGGCCTGGAACCCGAACGCCATCGCGACCCCGGTCAGCACCAGCCGCAACGGCATGATCCCCGCCGCGGAGCGGGACGCCACGTACACCAGCGCGGAGGCGCCCAGCGCACCGGCGAACGCGCCCGCCGACACCGCGTAGATCCCCAGTCCCGCCAGCCCGCCGGAGACGCCGACCGCGACCGCGCCCACCGAGGCACCCGACGACACGCCGAGGATGAACGGGTCCGCCAGGGCGTTCCGCACCAGCGCCTGCACCACGACGCCGACCGCCGCGAGCCCGGCGCCGACGACCGCGGCCAGCAGCACCCTGGGCGTCCGGATCTGCCAGACGATCTGGTAGCGGGTCACCTCGTCCGGCCCGATCTCCCCGCCCGACACCGCGGCCCACAGGTACCGCACGGTCTCCACCGGCGCGATCACCGCGGGCCCCAGCCCGATCGCCACCAGCACGGAGGCGAGCAGAACGACGGACAGGGCGATCGCGAGCGCCCGCACCGAGCCGCCGACCCGGCGTCGACCGGCAAGCCATCTGGAATTGATTGTCATTGTCAAGTACTGTACCCGGCACGTCCGGGTGATCAACCCGCGGTGCGCCTGCGGACGCGCGCACGGGGCCGGACGGGTGAACGACGCTGCACCGATCGGCTCTCTGCACCCCATGAGGCCAATGGGACGTTCTCGTCATGCGTCTCGCACCCTCGCGATGGCCGCCGCGGTCGGCCTTGCCCGCGGCACCGGCGACTACGAGGTGCCGCGGAAGGTCTTCCTCGACTTCGGCGGCGCCACGGTCGACCTGGCGGAGTTCGCGATCGAACCGAACCCCGGTGTCCGCACGCTGAGCCCGTTCCCGACGTTCCTCGGTGAGTGGTGCCTGACGGCCGGGGACGAGCCCGCCGTGGTCCGCCGGATCGTGCGGACCGCGCGCGAGAACCTCGCCGAGAACGTCGCGGAGCACAGGAACAACCCCGGCCACCCGGCTGGCCGTCCTCAACTCCGCTGATCCACCAGGACGTCTTCGGCGGGCAGAACGTCGGCCGGGTCGTCATCGGTGGCACGACGAAGGAGGCGGGGTTCGCGACGGTCGACATCTCCGGGTCCATCGACCCGGAGATGTCGACCACGAGGAGTACGCGCTGGTGCTGCGGGACTTCCTGGCGCAGCCCGCGGGCCCTTCGGTGTCGCTCAACACCCAGGAGTCAGTAGGCGGGGACGGCCAGGAGCATCACCAGCCAACGACACCCCGGTGAACCATCCCGGTCACAGCACTAGGAAACCTGTGTGGTGTCCGCGATCGGCACGCTTTGGTTGCCGACCGGACAAAAGACGAGGCTCGAGTGCGGAGAAAAACAGGACGGTGTGTAGGTCACGGTGCCCGCATTGCCGTACGTATACTCGGCACTACCGGAAAAGGTCGCCCACTCACCCGGCACCAGCCTCGGATGCGTCATCTCACGGATGGACAACGTTCCGCTCTCGGCACCTTGCAGCCGGAGGTGCATCCAGGCGTCGAACTCGTTGGCCGGTATCTCGTCGAACGAGGGCGGCCACAACATTCTGAAACTTGCCTCGATCGACTCGGTCGCGCCGACATTCGTCGTGGTCGGGGCTGTAACGGTCAACTGCGGATCGATATACCACATGCCCCCAGTCCCCAAGTAGGCATAGTACCTGGCAGTGACCGTGTCGGCTGCCGCGGGCGCCGCCGCGACTGTCATCAACCCCACAGATGCCACCACCGAAACCAGCGCGGATGCGACTCGCCTGCCCCACCGAGACATGGCACTCCTTCGACCGTAGACATCAGTTGTCGACGCCCAGCATGCGTTGGTCTGAGCCCGCGTGTCATCTCATAACGTGTGACGTCCCGCCGGACCTGTACCCCAAGAGTCAACAGCGACAATCCACTAGAGGCGGTCGTCGAAGAGCTGAACCCAGCGACCGTCGAAACCGCCGTTCGCCGGGGTGTACCACTCGCCAGGCAGCCAGGTGCCGGTCTCGCGGTGGTCCGCGCTGTCGACGGCGCCCGTGTGGACGAAGAAGTCGTGCTGGCGCCAGTAGGTGTTGTGGGACGCGGGATCGCCGCTCGCCGCGCCGCGGCTGCGGCCCGCGCTGTCGACGCCGAGGCCCGCGTACCCGCCGAAGTCGTCCGAGCCCGAGATCTCGTCGGCGTTCTCCTCACCGGAGTACGCGCCGTAGAACCACGCCTTCTGCAGTACGCCTTCGCGGCCGTCCGTCAGGTCCGACGCGGCGCTGTCCCGGGACGCGGTGTAGAAGCGCTGCAGGCCCGCGCTCACCTCCGCCGCGCCGTTCTCGGCGGTCACCGGGCTTTCCAGCAGCACGTCGCTCGACTTGTCGGCCAGCCAGTGGGTTTGCCAGTTCGCGTGCTGCCAGTGCGTCGGGACGACATCGGCGAGGTCCTGCAGTTCGTAGGTGACGCGTTTGGTCGCCTGCCAGGGGACGGCGGTGCCGTTGTCCACCTTGCTCGCCAAGGCGTTCGCCGTCGCCGGGGTGATCGGCTGGGCCCGCCACGTCGCCACCGCGGCCGCCGAGTTCTCCGGGACGAACGCGTAGTGCACGTTCTTCTCGTTGTCGTTGTTGATGTCCGTCTCGGCCGTGCTCGTGCTTTCCATGCGCGCGGCGATGGTCGTCCACGGTGTGGTGGCGAACCGCAGTTCGTGGCCGTGCGGGTTGATGTCGGGCAGGTCGAAGTTGCTGTGGTCCGCTTGCCACAGCAACAGGTGCCTGCCGGTCGCCGTCGGCATGAAGTTCACCGCGCTGTCCGTGCCGCGGCGCATGACGTGGTCCTTGTGGCTGGTGACGGTCACGTGCCCGACCGTCTCCCCCGCCCCCGGCGTGCCGGTGACACCGCGCAGGACGATCTCGACGCGCTCCCAGTCGTGGATCTCCGCGAAGTCCTTGTCCGCCGCGTTGTACACGTGGAACAGCAGTACGAGGTTCTTCACCCCGTTCTCCGTGTACTCGATCAGCGCCGTGTACAGCGTGGGCCGGATCCGCCAGTGGGGATTGGCGCCCGCCGTGGCGTACTGGCCGACCGTGCGCCAGCTCGCCCGGTTGTCGCTGAAGTCGCCGTCGCGGTCGAAGTCGTAGTTGGACAGCCAGTCGCTGCCCTCGCGGCCGTTGTTCTCGTCGCCGCGCTTCAGGATCACCGGTGCGTAGTGCGCCAGGTAGGCCTGCCGCTGCGCCGTGGTCAGACGCCACGTGTCGGCGACCGCACTCCCGGAACCCGGCCACACCACCGAAGCCGCCACCAGCACCAGCGCGAGGAGCAGCCCTCGTAGACCCTTCACCACAACCCCCGACGTCGTGATCCTCCAGGCAGGACCTCCCCACCTTAGTCGGATCCGATGATCACGTCACCGGCCGAAGGGAGGAGGCCGTCCCCGTCCCGGCGAGGGAGCGGGACGGGGACGGCGCGTCACTTCTCGTTGATGTCGACCTGCGGCGGGACCTCGAAGAGCTCGTCGTGCTGTTCGAGCATGACGTACTGCCGCTCGTGCTCCTTGTCCTCGCCGTTCACCCGGCCGCCACCCATGGCGCCCATCGGCATGACACCCGGCGCGCCACCGCCACCGATACCGCCACCCCGGGACGACGACGGCGCACGGGTCGTCTGGCCCTCCCGGCGGACGCTGTCCGCGCCACGTTCGCCGCCGACGCGGGCGCCGGGCGCGAGCGGCACGGCACCCAGCTGCGCCCCGCCACCCGGCACGGCTCCGGAGGACACGCCGGCTCCGCCCACCCCGCCCGAGAACCGGGCCGCGTCCGTGCCGTTGATCGACGGAACCTGCGGGACCACACCGGACGACCGGGTGCCGACGTCCGGCGGACCGCTCGAGCCACCCGGCGTGGACAGGCCACCCGGTGTCGGCACACCGCCACCGAAGCCACTGCCTGCGCCGCCGCCCGCCCCGCCACCGGCGGAGGCCGGGGACGACGATCCGGTGTCACCGGCGGGGTCCGCCGCGGCCAACGTGCTCGCGAGGTCACCGCCCCGCGGCTGGGCAGCACCGCCACCGCCACCGCCACCCGCCTCGGGCGATGTCGTGTCGGCCTGGACGCTCTGCTTGCTGATGGTGGTCAGCGCCGCCTTGATCAGGTCCACGACACCCAGCGCGCCCTGCACGAGCTTGAGCAGGTTGTTGCCGCTGGCCACGAGCGCCGCCAGCTTCGCGGCGATCCGCAACGCGTACTCCACGGCGATCCCCACACAGGGCGGGATGGCCTCCACGACGCTCTGGCCGAACGTCTCACCCGCCCGCGCGACGGCCTGCGTCATGATCGGCACGATCTGCGCGACCGCCTCGGCGATCAGCTCGGTGACCTCCGCGATGGCCTGCGCCACCACCTGGCCGGCGCCGATGATCGCGCTGCCCACGTTGTTGCTCGCCTCGCCGAGGCCCGCGACGCCGTCCCCGTGCTGTGCGGCGGCGTCCCGGTAGTCCGACGCGGCCGCGCCGGACCATTCGGAGGTCTGCGAGCCGGCCGACTCCCGGTACGAACCGGCCACTCCTGCGATGTCCTGCCCGGCGTCACCGAAGTCCTGCGCGCCGGACGTGACCGACGACCCGTTCCCGCCCTGCAGCTGGGTGAGCGGCTCGCCGAGGAACGACACGAGCGGCATGAACCAGCTCAGGCCTGCCGCGGCGAGCCCGGTCAGCGGGTTGAGCGAGGAGCCGAGCATGCCCAGCGGTGCGCCGGGCACGCCGAGCCCTGGCGCCACCCAGCCCTTGGCGTTCACGGCGTCGTTCGTCGCCCGCAGGTCGACGACCATCCGTGCGGTGTCCGTGTCGGTCATCGGGGGTACTCCCGGGTCAGGTCGGTCGCGTTGGTGTCGTCGGTGTACTCGTAGCCAACGGCGGTGCGGGCCATGCCGGTGCTCATCTCGGCCACCGAGGACGACGCCTCCGTGACCGTGTTCGCGACGTGGGTCATGGCGCCCTGCAGGCCGGTCGCGAGGAAGTTGGCGAACAGGCCGAGCGCGAGGTCGGACAGGCCGCTCGGCAGCCGCCCGCCGATGGCGGACAGCTGGTCGGCGACGTCGTCGAGGTCGCCGACGTGCCCGTGCAGCTGGCCGGGGTCCACATCGAAGTTGGTCATCGCGTGATCTCCGGGTTGGCGAAGTAGTCGTCGTCATCGGGTTCCGTCCGCGCGGCCACGGGCGCGGGCAGGTGCTGCTTGATCACGTCCAGCGCGGGCCCCTCGCCGAGGTAGGCGGTGGAGATGCCCGCGATCCGGGCGCTGACCGCCTGCCGCGCCTTGCGCGTGGTGTCCAGGATGAGCCGCGCCAGGTCCTGGGACTCGAGGGTGCGGGCGTCGGGCGTGAGGGTGAGATCCTCGAGCACGCCGCTGGCGCCGACCCGCACCTCGACCTCGCCGCGGGGGGAGGACGCCGTCCCACCGGCCTCCCGCACGCGCTCGCCCGCCTCCTTGGCGCGCTTGGCGATCTCGGTGAGCCGCTTGTCGTACTGCGCGAGCCACTGTTCAGGATCCATCGTCTTCCCTTCTGGCGATCATGACCAAGTTGTCGAGCGCGTGGCGCAGATCGACGGGCCGCAACGCGTTGACGCTGATCCACCCGTCGTCCGTGCGGTTCACCCGTACGCGGCCGCGCGGTCCGTCCACCCAGGACAGCTCGATGCCGGTCCGGCCGCCGTCGCGGCGGGTCGCCCCGAGCTGCCCGGTGCCGGTCAGCTCGGGGAGCAGCACGCCGACCTGTTCCAGCGCACCGGGATCACGGCCGTCCGGTGGGAGCGTGATCGGCATGGCCACCGCCGACTCGACCTCGGGCACCATCCCGAGCAGTTCCCCGGCCATCGCGTTCTGCGCGACCCGCCGGATCCGCACCCCGTTCACCGCGGGGTTGCCCGTCATCGACTGGCGGCAGATCAGCGCCCAGGACCGGTAGACCATGGCCACGACACCGAACGTCCCGTCCTGGCCGGTCAGCACGAGGTCGACCGCGCCCCGGTGCTCCCGCAACGCCGTGACCACCTCGGCCGCGACGCCCAGCGGTCCGCGCTCGCCCGCCAGGCCACGGGCCCGCAGGGTCACGCCCGCCGCGGCCAGCAGCACCTCCCGCTCCCCCGCGATCCGGCCGAACTCCCCCACCCGCAGCGGGAACGGGAACCGCGCACCGGCGTGCGTGGCGAGCAGGTCCAGCTCGACGAGCCCGAAGTGGACACCGTCGGGCCGGGTCCCGGTCACCGGCGCGGCGGTCATCCCGCCGTCTCCCCTTCGGTGAACTTCCACGCGACCTCGCGGTCGCCGTCCTGGTAGCTGTCCACGGTGGCCCGCAGCGCCCGGTGGTAGCTGGCCAGCTCGGTGTCGGCCGCGCTGACCTCGCCGGTCAGCCCGGCCGGGCCCGCCGCCTCCCGCAGCCGCGCCGCCAGGTGCAGCGCGGGCGGCGCGGTGCCGAGCAACGGCCTGTGCTCGGCCAGCCTGCCCGCGGAGGACACCAGGCCGTTCGTCTGGTCGCCGACGTCGACCAGCGACCGGACCTGCCCGGTCAGCTCGTCGGCGAGGACCTCGAAGTCCTTGGAGTCCCGGTCAGAGGTCAAAGTCGTGCTCCCTGTCTGTCACGCCGCCGATCACCGGCGTGCTGGTCCGCTCGTCCACCGTGAAGAGCCCGCTGTCCACGTTGGGCAGGCTGCTGCGGTAGTCCTTGTCCTGCTCCTCGTCCGCGTGCCGGGGAGCCATCGCGGGCATGAAGCCGCCGGGGCCCATTCCGCGCCTGGCCGCCGCGTCGGCGAGTGCGGCGCTCTCCGCGGCGAGCACGCTGCGCGCGAAACCCGGACCGGCGCCGACCATCCCGCCGGGGCCAGGCGTTGCACCGCCCCCGACCAGCCGGGACCACGGCACACCGCCGGTCCCGGACGACCCGCCTGCCGTGACCCCGGCCGCGCTGGTCGTCGCTCCTCCCGGCCCGTCCAGACCGTCCGCCCCGTACGTCCTCGGGGTGGCGGCGTCCGGCCGTCCCGGCACGACCTGGTGGCTGCTGTTCCGCAGGCTCGACTCGTAGCGCTGCATCACCCGCACCGCCTCGGCCTTGGACACCCCCGCCACGGCGTCGGCGGTGAAGATCCGCGCGCCGCCGACCAGGATCGCCTCGACCGGGTGCAACGGCCCGGCGCCGACCGAGCTCGTCGCCAGGGTCATCGGGTCCGGCGGAGGTGGCGGCATGGTGTTGCGCGCGACGGCCAGCGCGTCACCCGCGTCACCGGCCGCCTTCTGCACCGTGCTCGCCCGGGCGCCGACGTTCCAGATCTTGTCGGACAGCTCGGCGAGCCGGTCCGCGGCGAGGTCGGCCGCGCGGCCCTGCCAGTTCGACCGCAGCGCGTCGGCCTCGCGGCGCAGCGCGTCCGCGTAGCCGGTCAGCGCGGTGCTGTGCCGGCCCCACTCCTCGGCGACCGCGCCGACGTCGCCGACGTCCGCGCCCTCCCACAGCATCCGGTGCAGTTGTTCATGGCTGTAGGCGTTCCAGTTCGTGCCGCCCGGCGGGGTCGGCGAACCGAAGAACTCCGCCCACACGCTGTCCAGCGCGTCGGTCAGGGTTTGTGCGAGCGTCCCGAGCGGCCCGTCCGGACTCAGCACCGAGGTCACCGCGCTCACCAGGTCCTCGACAGTTTCGAACACGTCACAGACAGTGGTGCCGGCCTGGTCCCGAAGCCAGGACCTCGCACCGGACATCTATGTCCGGTGGCGGAAACCGCAGGTCAGCCGACGTCGAGGAGGTGTGCGTGGAGACGGGCGTGCCGGAACTGGTAGACCGCGCCGACCTGGCGCAGCACGCCGCGGCGGCAGGCGTCCTCGAGGAACTCGGCCACGTGCCACGGCAGGCGTCCGGTCAGCGGCAGCCACACCCTGGCGAACACCACCCACTGGCCCCACGCGGTCAGGCAGAGCCCTATCACGAGCCCGATCACCGGACCGAGCACGAGGTCGAGCAGGACCGCGGCGGGCCACACGTAGTCGAGGGCGACCGTGATGACCAGCAGGTGGGCGACGGCGAGCACGAGCCCGCAGCCCGCGAACCCGGCCACGACGGTCGACCGGTTGGTGCGCAGGAGATCGGCGGGACCGACCACCGACCTGAGGTCGACCGGGGCTTCCAGCCCGGCCATCAGACCCCACGTGAGGCCGACGAGCGCGCCGAACCCGGCGCCGGCCGCGAACCCGCCGAAGAAGCCGAACCCGAACAGGCCCATCGGGTCGAGCCGGGCCACGCACGCCAGCCCGAGCACCACCCCGAGACCGGCCCCGCCGACCACCCCGATCAGGAGTCTCGGGACGAACCGCCTCCGCAGCTGACGGGACCCACCCCTGGTGCGCAGCCGGACGCGGGACGGCTCGAACGCGCCACCGCCGAAGGTGATCCCGGCGCCGTGCGCGAGCCCGAGGGCCAGCCCGAAGCCGAGCCAGTTGCCCACCGCGGCGACGAGACCGAGCATGACAGGCCCGCCGGCCAGCGCGCCCACCAGCGAGATCATCGACCCGGTGAGCACACCGACGACGAGACCGGCCAGCAGCCCGACGACGGCCATGCGCGAGCGGCGGCGCATCGAACTGCCCAGCTGCCACCAGGCGAGGTCCGAGGTGTCGAGCTTGTCGAGGTGCCGGGCGAGGTAGGAGAGCCAGCCCCGCACCCGCTCGCGTTCCCAGCGCGGCTGCCGGTCCCGGTAGACCGTGGGGATGAAGCTGCCGAGCAGGTGGTCCTCGAGCGCGTACTGGCTGCCGAACCGGCCGGTGTCGAGCAGCTCGGCAGGGTCCCGGCCCGCCGGGTCGCTGTAGATCGCGCGGGCGAGCCCGACCATCAGCGGGGTGGTCAGCACCGCGCGGAGGTTGCCGCTCGCCGGGCGCCCCGGGTGGTCGTGCAGCTCGTTCAGGACCGGGTCCCACGCGGTGGCGCCGGAGTCCTTGCGCGTGGTCCTCGGGAGGTAGTCGACCAGGTCGGCCACGGTGAGGTCGATCAGGCGGACCGCCGCCGCGGCGGTCAGGGGGTCGGTGCCCGCCACGGCCGCGTACTCGCCGGGGCGGCTGGTCAGCAGCAGCGGCAGGGTCGTGTCGTTGAGCGCGTCCAGTGCCGTCCGGTGCAGCCCGGCCGCCAGCTCGTCGAACCCGTCCAGCACCGGCACCACGCGGCCTGCCTCGACGAGCGCGGTCGCCAGGTTCGACTTGTCCCCTTCCGCCGCCGCGAGGCCGGGGTGGTCGCGGACCAGCTGCCCGGCCAGCCAGTCCCGGAACCCGGTGGCGGTGGGGTCCCACGACCCGAGGCTGAAGACGACCGGCACGGCGTCACCTCGGACGCGGGTCCGCAACAGGTCGAGGACGAACCGCACGGCCAGCACCGACTTGCCAGAGCCCGCCCGGCCGAGCACCACCAGCCGCCGGGACGGGATCCGCCGGTACACGTGGGCGATGTCGGGCAGGCGGCCCACCAGGTCCAGCGGGGCGGCGGACTCGCCGGGGGCGGACCGGCAGATGTTCTCCCAGTGGTCCATCACGCCGTCGGGCGCGAGGTCCCAGCGGACCGGCAGCGGGAACGGGTCCTGGATCCGCCGCAGTTCTTCTTCCCGGCCCAGGCGCGCACCGACCGCGTGCGCGAGGTCGTCGGCGGCCTCCGCCAGCCTGCGCTCGAACGGCGACTCCGGCCGGACCTCCTCGGTACCGGCCGGCTCCGAGGGCACCTGCCCGTCGGCGACGGCCAGCAGCCGCGCCCGCTCGTCCGGCTGGAGGCCGAGGGCGTCGGCCAGCAACCGCACGGTGTCCAGCTGCGGGTTGGCGCTCACGCCGGTCTCGAGCCGGCGAATGGTCCGCACCGACAGACCCGCGCGGTCCGCCAGCTCCTCCTGCGTCAACCCCGCCTGCTGCCGCAACTGCCGGAGCAGCACACTGAACTGGATCGTCACGTACCGCACCTTAGCCAGTGCGGACAGCCACCGGGGGCGGGTTGTGCATCTCCGCCGGATCCGACCGGAACCGGCCGACGCCCGAGGACTACCCGAGCACGTCCGGCGGGATCGCGCCGCCGGGGCCGAACGGGATGGCGTCCAGGTCCTTCTGCTCGACGACGTCCACGCCGCCCTGGCTCTCCTCGAGGATCCGCTGCGCGGGGGTGTCCCTGGTGTACCAGCGCTGGGCCTTCTTCGGCAGGCGGGGGTCCTGCTCCACGTAGAAGCGGAGGTCGCCGAACTTGAAGGTCTTCCCTGGCACCTGCTGGGCGCTGTTTCCCCTGACGAGTCGCAGTGACATGTCTTCTGCCTTTCTTTTCGGTACTTGGAGACCGGGGACGGGGATGCCGAGTGCCTCGCCGATCGCGAGGGCCACCCGCTCGGGTCCGCCCGGTCCGTCGAGGAGCGCGCGGTCGTCCCGGTTGGTGCGGAAACCGCACTCTGCGATGAACGCGCGCCGGTTTGCCTTCCCGACCGCGTTGCGCACGCCGTAATACCCGGCCAGCGCGTCCGTGTAGTTGTCGACGCGGAATCCGTGCGTCCAGCCGCGGGCTTCGTACGCGCGTTTCCACGCGTGTGCGAACGCCTGCCCCTCCCGGGTGCGGTAGCCGACCGATGCGCCGTGTGCCGTGGGATTGTCGGACCCGTCGCAGTGGATCGAGACGAACGCGTCGCCGCGGTAGTCGTTCTCGTCCGCGAGGGTCTTGTTCACCTTCCACCCGGCCTGGCCACCCAGCAGGCGGACGCAGGCGTCGGCGACCCGGACCGCGTACTCCTGCTCCCCGGTGGTGCCGGTCTTCCCCGTCCTGCGGAAGCAATGGCCTTGCTGGACAACAAGAACAGGCATCAGTCCTCCAGGTCGCCGGTGAGCGCGGGCAGGTCGGACCCCTTGGCCGTGTCGAAGGTCGGGATGTCCCCGGCGTTCGGCAGGGTGGTGTCGTGTTCCGGCCCGTCGTCGTGCTCTTTGTTGGGAATGTTCTCGTGTGTCATTCGGATCGCTCCTTCCATGGATATCCGGCGCGGTCTCCGTGACGAACACAAGACGTGTGGTCGGGCGTCCTGATACACCCCGGCGGGAATATCCGGCCGGGTTTCTCGGCGCGTTACCGGTGGGAGATCGGCACGCGGGCAGACGTCGGCCACTACCCACATCGCCCCGCGGATGGTTCAATCGTCACACGAGTTGTCTAGACCAATGAGCGAGGGAGCCACGCGTGTCTCGACAGCGAAGTCGTCTGTTCACCATCCCCCTGCTGGCCATCACCACCGCGGTCGGGCTGGCCGCACCCGCGAGCGCGGGCGGTCGCGGCGTACCGCTCGACCAGCTGCGCGTCACCACGACGGAGGTGGCGGCCGACCTGGAGAAGCCGACCTCGATCGCGGGTCTCCCCGACGGGCGCCTGCTGATCACCGAGAAACCGGGCCGGATCCGCGTGTACGACCCACGCACCGGCCTGTCCCCCACCCCCGTCCTCGACATCTCCGACCGGATCAACGACTCGGAGGCCGAACGCGGGTTGCTGGCGCTCGCACCGGACTACGGGCGGACCAAGAACGTCTACGTCGCGTACACCGGCCTCCCGGACGGCGCGGTGACCCTGTCGCGCGTGCGGCTGACCACCGGCACCGAGCAGGTGCTGCTCACCCAGGAACACGCCGAGTTCGGCAACCACAACGGCGGCCACGTGACGTTCGGCCCCGACGGGTACCTGTACCTCGGCATCGGGGACGGTGGCAGCGGCGGCGACCCGTTCGGCAGCGGTCAGCACCTCGGCACCCTGCTCGGCAAGATCCTGCGCATCGACGTCGGCCGCACCTGCGGCGCCCTGCCGTACTGCGTGCCGAGGAGCAACCCGTTCGTCGGCGTCAGCGGCGCGCGGCCGGAGATCTGGGCGTGGGGCCTGCGCAACCCGTGGAAGTTCTCGTTCGACAAGGCGGACGGTTCGCTGTGGATCGCGGACGTCGGTCAGGGCCGGTACGAGGAGATCGACCACATCGGCGGCCGCGACGGCGGCGTGAACTTCGGCTGGTCCTGCATGGAGGGACCCGTCGTGTTCGACGAGACGCGCTGCGACCCGGCCGCCGAGCTCACCGCACCGGTCTTCCACTACCGGTCCGGCATCGAGGGCTGCGCGGTCATCGGCGGCGCCGTGTACCGCGGCCAGCGCTACGCGGACCTGGCCGGCGGCACCTACGTGGCGGCCGACTTCTGCGCCATGACCGCGTACGGCCTGCGGGCAGGCCGGGACGGCACCCACACCGGCGCCGCGATCGGCACCTTCCCGGAGTACGTCACCGCCTTCGGCACCGACCACCGCGGCGAGTTCTACGTGGTGACGGAGACGCCGGGCAAGCTCTACCGCGTCGGCTTCACCCGCGTGAGCTGAGCACGCGCGGGCAGTGGGAGGACGGCCAGCGGCACGTGGTGCTGGCCGGCGTGGATGTCGCGGTCGCGCAGGCTGCCCTGCGCGACCGGGCGCGGGAAGGAGATCTTGACGACGTTGAGCGACGGGATGCGGAACATCCGCACGCCTGCGGCAGGCACGCCGTACAGGCGCGCGACGACCTCCTCGTTGACGAAGCCCGGGTCGGCGGCGACGGCGTAGGCCGCTTCGTCGCGCATGAACAGTTCCATGGTGACCCAGAACGGGCCGGCGTTCTTCGACCGGACCTCGGTCGCCAGGTCCTGCAGTGTCTCGGGCACGGTCTCAGGCACGGTTGCCTGCCTTCCGGATCTCGGTGCGGAACAGGGCGGTCGGGTCGTCGGTGTCGACGACGTGGTTGAGGACGAACTCGTACACCGCGCCGCGCTCGGTCTCGGCGGGCGAGGTCGCGAACGCGAGGCTCGGCAGGTACGCCATGTCCACCGTGGGCAGGTGCAGCATCAGCGGGTTGGCGATCTTCGCGACGGCGGTGGCGGTGGCCTGGTCGGCGGCGTGCACCAGCAGCAGCACGCCGACCTCGCGGGCGGGTCCGGTCGCCGGGTCGAGGTCCGCCAGGATCGCGTTGTGGCCGTAGAGCCGGATGTCGAACTCGTAGTCGCCGTCCGGACCGGCGCTGAGGCCGAGGGTCTGGTGCACGCGGTCGGTGAGCACCTTGTCCAGCAGCGCGGCCCAGTGCTCGATGTTCGCGAGGATGTGCGGGTCGCGGATGCCGGTGAACGACATCGTCTCGTAGCCGCTGATCCGGGCCCCCTCGAGCTTGATCGTGTGCTGCTCTGCCGGTTCGAACACCGAGTCCGTCACGCGCACGATCCGGTCGCTCAGTGCCTCGTAGGTCGCGTGGGTGACGTCGAGGGTGCCTGCCGGTTCACGCATGCGGAACGGGTCGGCCGTCTCGTACAGCATGTGCGCGGCCACGGACGCCGGTGTGCACGCGGCGGTGGGGTCGAGGGGCTCGATGGTGAAGCCGTCGTGGTCGATCGTGGCGAGCACGCCACCGGAACGCGGGTTCGTGGTGCACTGGCCGCCGCACTCCACGATCTTCGACGCGTGCCACACCGGTCCGGCGGGCAGCCCCTTCATCAGCGGGAACGCGGCCGCGACGGCGGTGTCGGTGGCGCGGCCCGCCAGGACGACGTCGGCACCCGCCCGCAGCGCGGCCTCGATGGGTTCGTGGCCCATCATGCCGACGATGCGCGCGCAACCGTCGATGGTCGCGGCGTCCAGCGGTCCGTGCGGCGGGAGCGGGTGGATGGCGTTCTGCCCGAGGCGTTCCTTGAGGTACGCGGGTTCCTGCTCGCTGTGGATGGTCGCGACGGTCAGACGGAGGTCCTCCTCGGCGAGGATTCCGTCCGTGATGCCCGCGAGCCAGTCGACCCCGCTGTCCGCGCCGCTGGTGCCGCACGACCCGACGATGAGCGGGATCCCTGCCTGCGCCGCCGCGCGCAGGAGGATCCGCATGTCGCGGGCGACGGCCGCGGCGGAGGTCTTGGGCGTGCCGGACCCGAGGTAGTACGGGCCGGAGTCGGTGGAGCCGCCGTCGACGGCGATGACGTCGGCGCCCAGTTCGAGCCCGCGGGCCACCGTCTCGGGGGTGAACCCGGCGCCGATCATGCCGGTGGGCACGAGCACCCGTACCGCGGTGTCGTTCACTGCTTCTCCTTGGGGTGGTTGACCGGAAATCGTGGTTCGCCGCGCAGGGCGGCCAGCAGTTCGTGTGCGGCGGCGAGGGCGGTGGCGTGCCGGGCCTGCGCGGTCTGCCCGGCGAGGTGCGAGTAGACGGTGATGCCGTCGACCCCGCGCAACGGGCTGGCGGGCGGCAACGGTTCGGTGGCCACGACGTCGAGGGCGGCGCCGGCGAGCCGTCCGGTGGCGACCGCGGTCGCGAGTGCCTCCTCGTCGACGAGCGCGCCACGGGCGGTGTTGACCAGGATCGCCGTGGGTTTCATCAGTGCCAGCGCGGCGGCGTCGATCAGGTGGTGGTTCCCCGGGGTCAGCGCGGTGTGCAGGGACACGTAGTCGGACTCGCGCAGCAGCGTCGGCAGGTCGACGAACTCCACAGTGGACCCGGCGGGGTGGTTGGTGGCGCAGAGGACCGTCATCCCGAACGCGGTGGCCAGTGGGGCGACGGCACGGGCGGCCGGGCCGAACCCGACGAGCCCGAGCGTCGCGCCCCGCAGTTCCTGTCCGCTCTCCCTCGGCCAGTCCCCTGTGGACACCCCGGTGGCCGACTCGACCAGGCGCCGCGCGGCGGCGAGCAGCAGGCCGACGGTGTACTCGGCGACCGCGTTGCTGTTGATCCCCGGCAGGTTGCTGACCTGGATGCCGAGCCGTGCGGCCGCGTCGACGTCGACGGCGTCGTACCCGACACCGGACCGCACGACCGCCCGCAGTGCCGGGGCGCGCGCCAGCACCCCGGCGGTCAGCGGGTCGTGGGCGACGATCGCGCCGGTGACTCCGCGCAGTGCCTCGACGAGGTCGTGGCCGTTCCGGCGGCGGACCCGCAGTCCCGCCGCGGTGAGCACCGCGTCGGCCTCGTCGTCGCGGTAGTCGGTGGTGACCAGGACGGTGCCGGCGGCGCGGTTCACAGGGCGGCGCCGGAGGTGGTGCGCCGCAGGGCGATGATCCGCAGCACGACCACCACGGCGAGCACGGCGATCAGCGCCGCTTCCACCAGCATGAGGTCCCAGCTGGTGAGGTCGACCATGCCGCCGACCACCGCCGGGCCCGCGAAACCGCCGCTGTACCAGCCGACCGTGTACAGCCCGGAGTAGGTGCCCAGCACCCGGCTCGACGGGGCCAGGTTCCAGAGGAGCACCGCTCCGTTGATCATGAACCCGGCGGCGCCGACGGCTCCCCCGCACAGCGCCACCACCGTCGCGGCCGGAGAGTGCGCGAGCGTGCCCGCGACCATCGACACGACGAACAACGTCATGCCGGCCGCCATCACCCGCAGCCGGCCGACCCGTTCGGAGAGCAGTGCCAGCGGGAACGCGGCGAGCAGGTAGGCCACCCCGCTGAGCAGGGTGAGCCCGCCGGCGTCCCCACGGGACAGTCCGAGCGACTCCATGCCGTACGTGGTGATCAGCGACCGCGACGCGAACCAGGCGCAGCCGAACAGGAAGATCGCGAGGATCACCAGCACCCTCGTGCGGTCGGCGTCCCGGACGATGTCCCGCAGCACGTCCCGCATGCGCGAGGCGGGCGCGGCCTCGACCGCCTCCTCCGCGAGTGCCGCCTGGTAGGCGGGCGAGGAGCTGTCCCGCACCCGCGCCACGAGCACCGCGGCCGAGACGATCATCAGCGCCGACGGGATCCAGAACGACACGACCGGGTAGTCGTCGACGAGGAAGCTGCTGATCAGCGCGGAGACGATGACCGTGAGCGCGATGGCGATCTTGACGACGGCGTTCGCGCGGCTGCGGCGTTCCGGGCGGATGTAGTCGGGCAGCAGCGACTCCCCCACCGGCTTGAAGCTGTTGGCCACCAACGTGTACACGAACATCAACGCGATCAGGACGGGCAGGCTCGACGCGAGCGGGACGGTGGCGAACAGCAGCGCGGCGACCGGCATCCCGACCGCGAGGTACGGGATGCGGCGGCCCCAGCGGGTGCGGGTGTTGTCCGAGCGGTTGCCCATCCAGGGCTGGACGAAGATGCCGAGCACGTTGTCCATGCCCATCAGCAGGCCGATCAGCGCGGCACTGCTCAGGTACTCGCGGAGCAGCGGTGGCACCTGGGCGTCGTAGAAGTTCCAGGTCGACTCCTGCGCGAACGCGGCGAGGGCGACGTAGAAGGTGATGTGACGCCCCCGCGCCCGGACGAGGGGCGGTTCCACTGCGGTCATCGTTGCCCTCCAGCGCCGTCGCTTTCGCCGGAGGTTAGTTATGCTATAGCAACACTGTCAACAGTTGCATAGGCAGGTGCCATATGATCACGGGCATGGAGACACTCGCCGACCGCACCTACCGGGCCGCGAAGGAAGCCATCGCCGCGGGTGAGCTCCGCCAGGGGGAGAAGATCACCGAACGGGGCCTGGCCGAGCGCTTCGCCGTCAGCCCCACCCCGGTCCGGGAAGCGATCCGGCGGCTGGAGCAGGACGGGCTCATCGAACGCACTGGCCCGCGCACGGTGGTCGTCGCGACGATGGGTGACACGGCGATCCAGGAGCTGGCGGAGGTGGAGATCGCCCTGCGCGGCCTGGTCGCCCGCTTCGCCGCCCGCCACGCCACCCCGGCCCAGCTGGACGAACTGGACACGATCCTCGACGAGGCCGACGACCTGCTGATCGTCGTGCGGAAACGGCACGCGGACGGCGAGCCCGTCGACCGCCAGGTCGGCAAGCTGCTGGACACCATGCAGCGGTTCAACGACGCCGTGAACACCTGCGCCAACAACCCGGTGCTGGTCCGCCTGCTGGACCAGACCCGCGTCTTCTCCCGCGCCGAACGCCGCACCAGACTGCTCGAACACGTCGCGGCCAACGACCGCTTCGGCCTCGACCGCTACGCCAGCCACCGCGAACTGGTCCGCGCACTCCGCGACGCCGACGCCGCGGCCGCCGAGTCCATCGTCATGAACGACGCCAGGGGCGGCCTGGCGGAACTGCTGTCCAGCTGACTCCGCGCGGTCAGGTGGCGACCAGCCGGGCCACGGCCGACGCGTCGTCCAGCGCCTCGCGCGCAGCCAGTTCGGCACTCGCCTGCTCGCGGTAGGTCTCCAGAGCCGCCTGCCGCGCGGACAGGTCCCAGCCGAGGTGCTCCCCCACCAGGTCGGCGGCCGCCTCGGCCGCCGCCAGCCCCCGGTCCGGGTACTCGATGGCGATGCGGGTGCGCCGGGCCAGCACGTCCTCCAGATCCAGGGCACCTTCGTGGGTCACCGCGTAGACGATCTCCGCCGCCAGGTACTCCCCCGCGCCGGTGAGCGGGGCGGCGAGCCCCGGCTCGCGGGCGATCATCGCCAGCAGGTCGGTGATCGCCGAGCCGTATCTGCCCAGCAGGCGTTCGACGGTGGCCACCGGCAGACCGGGCGCCAGATCGTGGCGGGACGCCACCAGCTCGCGGTACCCGACGGCGCCGTGGATCGGCAGGTGCCTGGTCAGCGACGGCGCCACGCCGAGGCCCCTCGTCGCCGCGTCGACCACGTCGGCGGCCATGACCCGGTACGTCGTGTACTTCCCGCCAGCCACGACGAAGAAGCCGGGCGCTGGTTCGGCCACCGCGTGTTCCCGGGACAGCTTCGTGGTGTCGTCGCCGGAGCCGTCGAGCAGCGGGCGGAGTCCCGCGTAGACACCCACCACGTCGTCGACCGTCAACGGTGTCCGCAGCACGCTGTTGACGTGTGCCAGCAGGTAGTCGACGTCCGCACGGGTGGCGGCCGGGTGGTCGGGGTCGTGGTCCCACGGTGTGTCGGTGGTGCCGATGATCCAGTGCCGGTCCCACGGGATGACGAACAGCACGCTCTTCTCGGTACGCGTGATCAGCCCGACGTCGAGCCGCAGCCGGTCGCGGGGCACGAGCAGGTGCACACCCTTGGACATGCGCACGTGGAAGGGCGCCTTCGCGTGATCGAGCCCGCGGACCTCGTCGGTCCACACGCCGGCGGCACTGATCACCCGCCGCGCGTGCACGACCTGCTCGCCTCCCGAGAGCAGGTCGCGCACGCGAACCCCGGTCAGCCGGCCGCGGTCCCGGAGGACCTCGGTCGCCTCGACGCGTGTCAGCACGGTCGCCCCGTGCTGCGCGGCCGTGCGCGCGATCATCATCACCAGGCGCGCGTCGTCCACCTGTGCGTCGTAGTAGCGGACGGCGCCCGTGAGCGCATCCGGTCGCAGCGCGGGCGCCAGTTCGAGCGCGCCGCGCCGGGAGAGGTGCCGGTGCATCGGCATGGCACGTGCGCCACCGATGCTGTCGTAGAGCAGCACACCCGCCCCGACGTAGGCGCGTTCCCACACCCGGTGCGTCAGCGGGTACAGGAACGGCACCGGCCGCACCAGGTGCGGCGCGAGGCGGTTCAGCAGCAGGCCGCGTTCCTTGAGCGCCTCGCGCACCAGCCCGAAGTCACGCTGCTCCAGGTAGCGCAACCCGCCGTGGATGAGCTTGCTGGACCGGCTCGACGTGCCTGCCGCCCAGTCCCTCGCCTCGACCAGCGCGACGGACAGGCCGCGGGACGCCGCGTCGAGTGCGGCACCCGCACCCACCACGCCACCGCCCACGACGAGCACGTCGAACTCGGTCCCGGCGAGGGCGCGCAGCGACGCGTCCCGGTACGCGAGGTCCAGCTTCGCCGACATCCGGCACCTCTCCCTTTGTCTAGTCCACGTCCGCGTCGACCCAGTCGAAGGACTTGGTGACGGCCTTCTTCCAGTTCCGGTAGACCCGCTCCCGCTCACCCGAGTCGAGTGCCGGTGTCCACCGCTTGTCCTCGGCCCAGTTGGCGCGCAGCTCGTCCTGGTCCTTCCAGTAGCCGACCGCGAGACCGGCCGCGTAGGCGGCGCCGAGCGCGGTGGTCTCGGCGACCTTCGGCCGGACCACGGGCACGTCGAGGATGTCGGCCTGGAACTGCATGAGCAGCTCGTTGGCGACCATGCCGCCGTCGACCTTCAGCTCGGTGAGCGCCACGCCGGAGTCGGCGTTCATCGCGTCGAGCACCTCGCGGGTCTGGAAGGCGGTGGCCTCCAGCACCGCGCGGGCGAGGTGGCCGCGGTCGACGAACCGGGTGAGCCCGACCAGCGCACCGCGGGCATCGGCCCGCCAGTACGGCGCGAACAACCCGGAGAACGCCGGCACGAAGTACGCGCCGCCGTTGTCCTCCACCGACCTGGCGAGCGTCTCGATCTCCGCGGCCGAGCCGATGATCCTGAGGTTGTCCCGCAGCCACTGCACCAGCGCGCCGGTGATCGCGATGGAACCCTCGAGCGCGTAGACCGGCTGCTGTTCGCCGATCTTGTAGCACACGGTGGTGAGCAGGCCGTTCTCGCTCGCGACCTTCTCCTCACCGGTGTTCAGCAGCATGAAGTTGCCGGTGCCGTAGGTGTTCTTCGCGGTGCCGGGCTCGTAGCAGACCTGCCCGAAGGTGGCCGCCTGCTGGTCGCCGAGGATGCCCGCGATCGGCACGCCTTTGAGCACACCGGGACCGCCGACGCCGTACTGCTCCGACGAGGAGCGGATCTCCGGCAGCATCGTGAGCGGGACGCCCATCTCCTTCGCGATCTCCGCGTCCCACGACAGGGTGTCCAGGTCCATCAGCATGGTCCGCGACGCGTTGGTCACGTCGGTGGCGTGCACGCCGCCGTTCGGTCCGCCGGTGAGGTTCCACAGCGTCCACGTGTCGGTGTTGCCGAACAACAGGTCGCCGTCCTCGGCGCGGCGGCGCGCGCCCTCGACGTTGTCGAGGATCCAGCGGATCTTCGGCCCCGAGAAGTAGGTCGCGAGCGGCAGCCCGACCTTCGCCTTGTACCGGTCCCCGCCGCCGCCGAGCGCGCCGAGCTCCTCGACGATGGCCTGGGTTCGGGTGTCCTGCCAGACGATGGCGTTGTACACCGGCTCACCGGTGTGCCGGTCCCACACGACCGCCGTCTCGCGCTGGTTGGTGATGCCGACGGCGGCGAGGTCGCCGAGGTTCAGGTCGGCCTTGGCCAGCGCCTGCCCGATGACGAACCGGGTGTTCTCGCTGATCTCCTTCGGGTCGTGCTCGACCCACCCGGCCTTCGGGAAGATCTGCTGGTGTTCCTTCTGCCCGACCGAGACGATCGAGCCGGAGTGATCGAAGACGATCGCCCGCGTGCTGGTCGTGCCCTGGTCGACGGCGAGAACGTACTGGGTCATTGCGGCAAGTCCTTTCAGAACACGACCTGGGAGAGCAGACCGGCGATCACACCGCCGATGACCGGGCCGACGACCGGCACCCACGCGTAACCCCAGTCGGAGTCCTTGCGGGGCCGCGGCCCCGCCGTACGCGCGGTGCCGGGACCGCCGACGCCGACCGCGACCGTCGCCTTGTGCTGCACGGGCAGCAGGGCGTGCGCGATGCGCGGGCCGAGGTCGCGGGCTGGGTTGATGGCGTACCCGGTCGGGCCGCCGAGCGAGGCGCCGATGCCGACCACCAGCAGCGCGACCGCGAGCGGGCCGAGCTGGTGCGGGGTGTTGCCGAACGCCAGCACCACGAACACCAGCACGAAGGTGCCGAAGATCTCGGTGACGACGTTCCAGCCGGGGCTGCGGATCTCCGGCCCGGTGGAGAACACGGCGAGCTTCTTGCCCTCGTCCTCCTCGGCCTCGAAGTGCTTGCGGTAGGTCAGGAACGCCGCGCAGGCACCGAGGAACGCGCCGAGGAACTCCCCGGCGAAGTACACCAGCGTGGAGCCGACCGAGATCGAGACGTCCGGCGCGTAGGTGTCGGCACCCGACGCGAGGATGCCGAGCGTCACGGCGGGGTTGAGGTGCGCGCCCGACTTGTAGGCGACGAACACACCCGCGAAGACCGCGAGCCCCCAGCCGAAGTTGATGAGTAACCAGCCACCGTCCTTGCCCTTGGACTTGGCCAGCAGCACGTTCGCCACCACGCCCGCACCGAGCAGTATCAGCGTGCCGGTACCGAGCATTTCACTGACGAACACCTCTCCGAGAGACACGGTTTCCTCCATTCGCCGTTGAACAGACGAGCACAGTTCGAAACAGGCCGACGGACCGCGCCTTGCCAGGGCGAGGGACGTGGTGAACGGAGGTCGGCCGGACTTTTGAACTGTGCTCGGAGTGCTCGCGTGTCGGACCGACACGTGGGTACCGGGAAGTTATGGGCGGGGGCGTGTGACCTCAACGGCGATCGGTCGGCATTGTCGAACGGTGCTGGCGATCCACTGTGAACTGGCGACCAACTTTGGCGATGCAGGGCCGGTGACCGGTGGTCACCCTCCTGGCACGCGTTCGACATTGCCGACGACGACCGATTTAGGTAGGTTCCGGGCGTGCCGGGTCCGATTCAGTCGATCGAGCGTGCCGCGGCGATGCTGCGGCTGCTGGCGCGCGGTTCGGGCCACCACGGGCTGGCCGAGATCGCGGCCGCGCTCGGCCTGGCCAAGGGCACCGCGCACGGCATCCTGCGCACGTTGCAGCGGGTCGAGTTCGTCGAGCAGGACCAGAGTACCGGCCGCTACCGGCTCGGCGCCGCGTTGCTGCACCTCGGCACCAGCTACCTGGACGCGAACGAGCTGCGCTCCCGGTCGATCAACTGGGCGGACACGCTCGCCGCCCGCAGTGGCCACGAGGTCCGGATCGGCATGCACCTCGACGGGGCCGTGCTCGTCGTGCACCACGTGTTCCGGCCGGACGACACCATGCAGACCCTCGGCATCGGCGGCATGCTGCCGCTGCACGCGACCGCGCTCGGCAAGGTGCTCCTCGCCTACGACGCGGGGCTCCTCGCGACGATCCGCCGCGCCGAGCTGACCTCGCTCACGCGCCGCACGATCGTCCGCCCCTCGGCGCTGGAACGGGTTCTCGCCGAGGTGCGTGCGGCGGGGTGGGCGAGCGAGGCAGAGGAGTACATGCCGGGCGAGGCGGGCATCGCGGCCCCGATCCGCATGCCGGGGGGTCTCGTCGTCGGGGCGATCGGGATCTCCGGTGCGGTGGACCGGATCTGCCAGACCGCGAACCGGCCGAGACAGGCGCTGGTGGACCACGTGTGCCACGCGGCGGAGGCCGTGTCCCGCTCGCTCGCCACCGACAACTGAGACCCGGACAACCAGACCCGGACCAAGGACGAAAGAGCAATGGCGCAACGGTTTGTGATGGCGATCGACCAGGGCACCACCTCGACCCGGTGCATCGTCTTCGACAGCAACGCCCGGCTCGTCTCGGTGGCCCAGCGGGAGCACCGCCGGTACTCCCCCCGGCCGGGCTGGGTCGAGCAGGACGCCGTGGAGATCTGGCGCAACGTCGACCGGATCATGCCGCAGGCGTTGCGCGACGCGGGCATCGGCGCCGACCAGGTGGTCGCGCTCGGCATCACCAACCAGCGCGAGACGTTCGTGGTGTGGGACCGGCACACCGGCGCACCCGTCGGCAGGGCGATCGTCTGGGAGGACATCCGCACGGAGGAACTGGTGGCCGAGATGGCGTCCCGCCCCGGCGCCGACGAGGTGAGGGACCGGTGCGGGCTGCCGCTCGCGACCTACTTCTCCGCGCCGAGCCTGCGCTGGCTGCTGGACGACGTGCCGGACCTGCGGGACCGGGCGGAACGCGGCGACGTCCTGTTCGGCACCATGGACACCTGGCTGATCTGGAACCTCACCGGCGGCGTCAACGGCGGGCTGCACGTCACGGACGTGACCAACGCGTCGCGGACCATGCTGATGAACATCATGACGCAGCAGTGGGACCCCGAGCTGCTGTCCTTCTTCGACATCCCGCGCCGGATGCTGCCGGAGATCCGTCCCACGACGGAGATCCACGGCCGCACCACGCGGGTCGTGCCGGGCATCGAGATCGCGGCCGCGCTCGGCGACCAGCACGCCGCGCTGTTCGGGCAGACGTGCTTCGCCGAGGGCGAGACCAAGTGCACCTACGGCACCGGCAGCTTCCTGCTGATGAACACCGGCACCAAGCTGATCCGCTCCGAACACGGGCTGCTCACCACGATCGGCTACCAGCTCGGCGGCGAACCGGTGACCTACGCGCTGGAGGGCTCGATCGCCGTCACGGGGTCACTGGTCCAGTGGTTCCGCGACAACCTGGGGCTCATCCACTCCGCTCCCGAGATCGAGACGCTCGCGAGGACCGTGAAGGACAACGGCGGCTGCTACATCGTGCCCGCGTTCTCCGGGTTGTTCGCGCCGCACTGGCACAGCGAGGCACGCGGCCTGATCGTGGGCCTGACGTCCTACATCACCAAGGGGCACCTGGCCCGCGCGGTGCTGGAGGCGACGGCGTGGCAGACCCGCGAGGTCGTCGACGCGATGAACGCCGACCTCGGCGAGCGGGCCGGCGTGCTGCGGGTCGACGGCGGGATGACCGCCGACCACCTCCTGATGCAGATCATCGCCGACGTGCTCGACGTGTCGGTGATGCGGCCGATGGTCGCCGAAACGGTGTCCCTCGGCGCCGCCTACGCGGCGGGGCTCGCGGTCGGGTACTGGCCTGACCTGGCCGGGCTCCGCCGGAACTGGCATCTCGCGGCGCGGTGGACCCCGCAGATGGACCCACGGCACCGGGACGAGGAGTACGCCAACTGGAAGCGGGCCGTCGAGCTCACCTTCGGCTGGGCCACGCCGCGCCATACCGTCGACAGTGGACAGTTCTGACCCGGGTCAGCCTGCGTCGAGGACCTCGCGCAGCCGTTCCGCGAACTCGGGGGGCTTGCCCGCGTAACCGAACTCGGCACCGAGGAACCCGCCGTGATGGCTGGGGAAGACGGTCGCCTCCTGCCCGAGCAGCGCGGCGGTGGCGACGGCCGTGCGCCCGGTGAAGGTGTCGCCGGTCTCCTCCCCGACGGCGATGACGACGCGGGTCGGCGCCGCGGTCAGTGCCGCCACGTCCGGCTGGTAGTCGCTCACGGCCCAGGACGCGTCGGACAGCAGCGGGTCGTCGCGCTTGCCGTCGTCCTCGGTGGGCATCCCGAACGCGGCCGGGTCCGGTGCGGGCTGCGCGAAGTAGGCGTCGGTGAACTCGCCCTGCCACGCGGTCATGCCCATGAACGCCGCCATGCCCGCGCCCCAGCCCTTGGCGTTGTAGGCGTCCCGGAACCCGGCCCGTGCGCGCGCCGCCGCCTCGGCGTCCGGCAGTACGGGGATGATCGGCGGCTCGTGCGCGACCAGCGTCGTCACGTCGCCGGGGTGCGCGGCGACGAGCGCGAGCGCGGTGACCGCGCCGCCGCTGCTCCCGAACATCTCGACCGGTCCGGCGCCGAGCGCCTCGATGACGGCGTGCACGTCCTCGGCCTGCACCGAGGGCGTGTTGTCGGTCCGGCCGTCGCTGCGGGTGCTGCGACCGAGACCACGCGGGTCGTAGGTCACGACCGTGCGGTCGGGCAGGTGCGAGATGAGCGTGGTGAACCCGCTGGCGTCCATCGGCTGGCCGAGCATGAACAGTGGTGGACGGCCGTCCTGCGCAGGCAACGGGCCGTGGACGTCGTAGACGATGTCGGCGCCGTCGGTGCGCAGGGTGTGGGTCTCTCTCGCCATGGCCGCCTCTCCGGGTCGTGGGCTCCCCAGACCCTACGCGAGCGGCGGCACCCGGTCGACAGGTCAGGCCGAGACGTCAGTGCGACGCGGCGCCGACGGCCGGAGTGTCCGATGTGGACCCTGGAGGTGTGTACCGTTTCGCCATCCTGGCGCGAGTGGCGGCCACGCGCCTGCGTGCGGCGCGGACCTGCCGTCGCCGGGCGACGGTGTTGTAGCTCCCGAAGTTGTGCAAGGTGTGAGTGTTCATGGCTGATCCCAGTGTCCCGAGCTTCCCGTGCTCACGGGTACCCGGCACAGTCCATGATCACGCAGGATTTCCGTTGTTTCACTGGATGTCACCGACCGTGGCCGACCGGACCGGCCCCCTGGCGGTGAGGTCGCCCGGCGGGATGCCCGGGTGGTGGGCGTCCGCGGTGGCCGAGCCGGACGTGGTGGCGGTCGGGCCGAGGGCGAGCCGGGACACGATCCGGTAGCGGTCGCCGCGGTAGAGGGAGTGCACGTACTCGACGGTGCGGCCCGCGTCGTCGTTGGTGAGACGTTCGAACAGGAGCGCGGGCGAGAGCACCGGCACCCCGAGCAGTTGGGACTCGACGTCGTTGGTGACCGTGGGTTCCACCGACTGGATCGCGTCGTGCACCTGCACGCCGTGGTCCTTCAACCGCTCGTACAGGCAGCCGGACTCCAGGTCCGCCAGCGACAGTCGCGGCGCCGCCGCCACCGGGACGTGCAGGTACTCGATGGCCATCGGCGTGCCGTCGACGAACCGCTGCCGCGCGACGTAGAAGATCTCCGCCGCGGGTGAGATCCCCAGCCGCCTGCCCACGCGCGCGCCCGCGGCGATCGTGGCGAACTCCAGCACCTTGCTCGTCCACACGCCCGCCGCCTGCGGCAGCACCATCGTGCGGTCGTCCGACACCATCTCCTGGGTGATCTTGGCAGGCGCGACGAACGTGCCGCGCCCGTGCTGGCGGACGAGCATGCCGTTGTTGACCAGTTCGTCGACCGCGGAGCGCAGCGTCGGCCGGGACACCGACAGGCGCTGGCAGAGGATCCGCTCCGCGGGCAGCGGCGCGCCCGGCGGGTGCGTCTCGATCATCTCGAGCAGGTAGTCGCGCACTCGCTCGCGCTTGAGGATCGCTCCGGCCATGCCGACAGTATGACAACCGAACCAGAGGACAGCTCACCGACTTGACCAGTCCGTCGTGAAACTCTTCCTAAATATCGGCTTCTACCTGCTTGTTGACTTCCAGATTGGTCTATGCCATTTTGGTCCAGACCGCCGGACCTTACCAATTGGTCATATCCTGAGCACCCGTGAGGTGACCCGTGCCGCACCGCACCGCCACTGCCCTGCTCGCCATGGCCCTGGCCATTCCCGCCCTCGCCGCATGCGGCTCCGACGACCCCGGCGCCACTCCGGGCGAGCCGCAGAACCTGACCGTGTGGCTGATGAAGGACACCGCGACCGACGAGTACGTGGCCGACTTCGAGGCGGCGTTCGAACGGGACCACCCCGAGTACACGCTGACCGTCCAGATCCAGGAGTGGGACGGCATCACGGAGAAGGTCACCGGCGCACTCGCGAGCACCGACCCGCCGGACGTGATCGAGGTCGGCAACACGCAGGTGGCGCAGTACGCGGCGAGTGGAGGGGTCACCGACCTGTCCGACAAGGTCGGGGAGCTGGGCGGCGAGGACTGGCTGCCCGGGCTCGCCGAGCCGGGCGCGGTCGACGACCGCCAGTACGGCATCCCGTTCTACGCGGCCAACCGGGTGGTCATCTACCGCACGGATCTCTTCGAGGCCAAGGGCATCCAGCCACCGACCACCCGCGCCGAGTGGCTCACCGCGACGGCCGCGCTCAACCAGGGCGGCACGCAGGGCATCTACCTGCCCGGCCAGAACTGGTACGTGCTCGCGGGCTTCGTCTGGGACGAGGGCGGCGACCTCGCCGTGCGCGACGGGGACCGGTGGGCGGGCGCGCTCAACACCCCGGAGGCGCTGGCGGGCGCGGACTTCTACCGGCAGTTGCAGGCGCTGGGCAAGGGACCGAGGGACTCCGACGAGGCCAAGCCGCAGCAGACCGACGTGTTCGCCCGCGGCGACGTCGCGCAGCTGATCGCCGTGCCCGGTGCGGCGAAGCTCGTCACGACGGCCAACCCGGAGCTCGACGGCAAGCTCGGCTTCTTCCCCATCCCCGGCAAGACCGCGGACGAGCCGGGTGCGGTGTTCACCGGCGGCTCCGACCTGATCGTGCCGATGGCGTCCCCCCGGCAGGACGGCGCCTACGCGGTGGTGAAGGAGCTGGCGGGTGAACGCTGGCAGACCGAGCTGGCCCGCACCATGAACTACGTGCCGAACCGGACCTCGCTCGCCGCCGCCGTCGAGGACGACCCCGGCGCCGCCGCGATGGCCGAGGGTGCCGCCAACGGCCACGCCACGCCGAACTCGCCGAACTGGACGGCCGTCGAGGCCCGCAACCCGATCAAGGAGTTCCTGACCAAGGTGCTCACCGGCACCGACCCGAAGGCCGCGGCCGCCGACGCGGACGCGGTGATCACCGCGGCGCTCAACACCGCCCAGTAGCCGTGGTGCTCACCGAGGCGCCCCCGGCGCGACGGCCGACCAGCAGCCGCGTGGTCGCCGCGCCGGGCGGTCGCCGCCGGGTCCTCTGGCCGTACCTGCTGATCGCGCCGACCCTGCTGGCGACCGCCTACCTGCTGGTGTACCCGTTGCTGCGCAACGTGATCATCTCGTTCCAGCAGTTCGGGATGGCCGAGCTGATCCGCGGCGGCGCGGGCTTCGCGGGGTTCGCCAACTACACCGCGGTGCTCGGCGACCCGGAGTTCTGGTCGGTCGCCCGCCGCACCGGCGTGTTCACCGCGATCAACGTCGGGCTGATCATGGTGCTGTCCACCCTCGTCGCCCTGCTGGTGGTGCGGCTGGACCGGGTGATGCGGCTGCTCGTGCTGGGCGGGCTGGTGCTCACCTGGGCCACCCCGATGATCGCCGCGACCACGGTGTTCCAGTGGATGTTCCAGTCCCAGCTCGGGGTGGTGAACTGGGCGCTGGTGTCGCTGGGCTTCGAGCAGTTCCGGGGCCACACCTGGTTCGCGGACGGACCGCAGACCTTCGCGATCCTCGTGGTGCTGATCGTGTGGCAGTCGGTGCCGTTCGCCGCGCTGACGCTGTACGCGGCGATGACCACGGTCCCCCACGAGCTGTACGAGGCGGCGCGCATCGACGGCGCGGGCGGGTTCCGGTCCTTCCGCTCGATCACGTTCCCCGTGCTGGCACCGATGTTCGGCCTCGTCACGTGTCTCGAGGTGATCTGGGTCGGCAAGGCGTTCGTGCAGATCTGGGTGATCAGCGAAGGCGGTCCGGGGCGGGCGACGACCACACTGCCGGTCTACGCGTACCAGATCGCGCAGTCCCTGCACCGCTACGACCTCGGTGCCGTGGTCTCCATGCTCATGGTGCTGCTGCTGGGGCTCGCGCTGCTGTTCTACTTCCGGCGCATGTTCCGCGAGGAGGCCGCGACATGACCGGCCGGCTGACCCGCAACCTGCTGGCACTGCTCGTGTTCGTGGTGTCGGTGTTCCCGGTGTACTGGATGGTGCTGACCGCGTTCAAACCGGCGCGGGACATCCAGGCGGAGACACCGACGTTCTGGCCGTCCGCGCTGACCTTCGAGCACTTCGGCACGGCCGTGCACGCACAGGGCTTCTGGTCGTTCTGGCGCAACAGCCTGCTGGTGGCTGGCGGCGCGGTCCTGCTGTCCCTGGTGGTGGCGCTGCTCGCGGCCTACGCGGTGGCGCGGCTGCGCTGGAAGGGCAGGCGCGGCTTCATCCTGATGGTGTTCATCGCGCAGATGACGCCGTGGGAGGCGCTGCTGATCCCGATGTACGTCATCGCGCGCGACACGGGGATGCTCGACACCTTGCTGATGCTGACGCTCGTGTACTTCATGATCACGCTGCCGTTCACGATCGTCACCCTGCGGAACTTCCTCGCGGCCGTGCCGGTCGAGCTGGAGGAGGCGGCCCAGGTGGACGGGTGCGACCGGCCTGCGGCGTTCCGGCGGGTGGTGCTGCCCCTGCTCGCACCAGGACTGCTGGCCACCTCGCTGTTCGGGTTCATCACCGCGTGGAACGAGTTCGCCTTCGCCAACCTGCTGATCATCAAGGACCAGGACGACCGCACCCTGCCGGTCTGGCTGTCCTCGTTCAGCAACACGTTCGGCACCGACTGGGGCGCGACGATGGCCGCGTCGACCCTGTTCATGCTGCCCGTGCTGGCGATCTTCCTCGTCCTGCAGGGAAAGGTGACCGCCGGCATCACCGGCGGCGCGGTCAAGGGCTGAACCGGAGGCGTTCTCGTGATCCTGCCAAGACCTGCCCGTCTCATCCAGCGCGCGGGCCGCTTCGTGTTCGACCAGGACACCGCGTTCCGCGCCACCCCGGGTGCCGAACCCGCCGCCCGGCTGCTGCGGCGGTACCTGCGCCCCGCCACCGGGCTGCCACTCCCCCTGTCCCCCACCGGGACCGTGTTGTTCGCGCTCGACGACCAGCTGGTCGGGCTCGGCGACGAGGGGTACGCGCTGACCGTCGGCGAGCAGGCGGTGGTGCTGCGCGCCCGCCGCCTCGCCGGGCTGCGGCACGGCGTGCAGACGATCCGGCAGCTGCTGCCCGCCGAGGCGCTGGGCGACACACCGGTGAGCGGTGTCCCGTGGGCCCTGCCGTGCGTCGACGTCACCGACTCGCCCCGGCTGCCGTGGCGCGGCGCGATGCTCGACGTCGCACGGCACTTCCAGCCGGTGCGGTACCTCCGCCGGTTCGTCGACCTGCTCGCACTGCACAAGCTCTCCGTCCTGCACCTGCACCTGACCGACGACCAGGGCTGGCGGATGCCGGTCGCCGCCTTCCCGGCGCTGACCGAGATCGGTGGCCTGCGGTCGGAGACACAGCTCGGCCCGGCGGGCAGTGACCGGTTCGACGGCGTCCCGCACGGCGGCGCGTACACGACCGCGGAGCTGCGCGGACTGGTGGACTACGCGGCGGAACGCGGGGTGCGGGTCGTGCCGGAGATCGAGATGCCGGGGCACGCCCGCGCCGCGCTCGCCGCCTACCCGCACCTGGGCAGCCAGCCGGGCCGGCGGCTGCCGGTGTGGACCGGGTGGGGCATCTCCGAGTCGGTGTTCGGGGTCACCGAGGAGACCATGGAGTTCTGCCGCACGGTGCTCGGCGAGGTGATGGACGTCTTCCCCGGCGAGCACGTGCACATCGGCGGCGACGAGGTGCCGTGGACCGAGTGGGCCGCCAGCCCGGCCGCACTGGCACGCGTCGCCGAGGAGGGACTCGCCGGGCCGCAGGCGCTGCGGTCCTGGTTCCTCGGCCGCGTCGGCGAGTTCCTCCTCGCCAACGGCCGGGTACCGGTGTGCTGGGACGGCGACGGTCCCCCGCTCGATCCCCGCGTGGTCGTGATGCCGTGGCAGGACAGCGCCGACGGCCCGCTCGCGCGCGGCCACCGGGTCGTGCTCACCCCGTACCGGTCGACCTACCTCGACTATCCACAGTCGACGGACGCGCGCGAACGGCCCGGCCAGCCGGGCGGCGTGGTGACCATGTCGGACGTGTACCACCAGCGGGTGCCTGCCGACCCGGCCGTGCTCGGCAGCCAGTGTCAACTGTGGACGGAGCAGGCGCCGCGCGCCGAGGACGTCGAGTACCTGGCCTTCCCCCGGCTCTGCGCACTGGCCGACGCGCTGTGGTCGGCCGTCCCCGACTGGACGGCGTTCCGCGCGGCGATGGCGGCGCACGAACCCCGGCTGGCGGCACTGTCCGTCGCCCACACGTCCCTGACCACGACGAGCTGAGAGAGGAGGCAGCCCCCACCCGGTACGCACCCTGCACGTACAGGAGGAGCAGTGTCCAGAACAAGGTCCAGAAGGGTCCTCGCCGCCGTCGCGGCGGCGGCCGCACTCGTCACGTTCGTCCAGGCGCCGGCCTCCGCCGCCGCGGACGCGCTGACCGCCAACTACCGGACCAGCGCCACCGGCGCCACCACCGACCAGGTGGAGCCGTGGTTCACCATCACCAACACCGGCACGACCACCGTCCCGCTCTCCGAGGTGACGCTTCGGTACTACTTCCGCGGCGAGACCCCGGACGTCGGCTACCGCTTCGCGTGCTCGTGGGCGGTACGCGGCTGCGGCAACATCACCGGCACCTTCAAACCGCTCGGCACCCCGGTGGCCAAGGCGGACCGCTACCTGGAGGTCGGCTTCACCTCCGGCGCGGGATCGCTCTCGCCGGGCCAGAGCACCGGCGACATGCAGCTGCGCTTCTACCGCGCCAACTGGGGCCCGATCACCCAGACCGACGACTACTCGTTCACCAGCCGCACGGCGTACGCCCCTTCGTCCACAGTGACCGTCCAACGTGGAGGGACGACCATCTGGGGCACCAGCCCCGGTGACGACGAGGAGCCACCCGACCCGCCGGACCCGACCGGCGAGGTCCTGTTCGACGACTTCTCCTACACCTCGTCGAGCGACGCGCGGATCGCCCAGCGCGGGTGGACCGTCCGCTCCGGCGGCGGCGGCCCCGGCGTGCCGGGCGCGGTGTGGGACCCGGCCCTGGTCACCTTCCCGACGGTGAGCGGGGGCAAGGTCATGCAGCTCGAGTCGTCCAACAACGGGTCGAGCGCGCGGCAGACCGAGATGTACCACCAGCGCAAGTTCTTCCAGGGCACCTACGCCGCACGGGTGTTCTTCACCGACGCGCCGGTGCGGGGCATCGACGGGGACCACGTGGTGCAGACGTTCTTCACCATCACCCCGCTGAACGCCCCGATGGACCCGGACTACGGGGAGCTCGACTTCGAGTACCTGCCCAACGGCGGCTGGGGCGAGCCTGCCAACATCCTGTACTCGACCACGTGGGAGACCTACCAGAACGAGCCGTGGGTCGCCGACAACATCCACACCGAGCAGCGCACCAGCTTCAGCGGCTGGCACGACCTGGTGATCCAGGTCGCGAACGGGCGCGTGAAGTACTACGTCGACGGGAACCTGTTCGCCGACCACGGTGACCGGTACTACCCGGAGACGCCGATGTCGATCAACTTCAACCTGTGGTTCATCTCCGGGGGCCTCGTCGGCCAGCCCGGCGACCGGGCCTACCAGGAACGGGTCGACTGGGTGTACTTCGCCGAGAACGAGGTGGTGAGCCCGGCCCAGGTGAACTCCCGGGTCGCCGGATACCGGTCCTCGGGCGTCGAGCACGCCGACTCCGTGCGCTGAGCACAACCCGTGTGGCACCGGCCTTTCCGGTGTCACACGGGTTTCTTTCTGTTGATGTGAACCGCTGAATGGAGGTGTCCCGCCGCACCGCCGCCTTCCTAGGTTGGGTGTACCCGGGTCGAGGGCCCCGGGCACCCACAAGGAGATGATCATGAAAGCACGATCCCTGCTCGTGACTCTGATCGCGACGGCCGCGACCGCGGTCTCCGGTCTCGTCATGCCCGCCACCGCGGGCGCCGACGAGGTGACGCCGTTCATCGTCGGCGGCGGCAACGCGACCGAAACCTACTCGTTCATGGCATCGCTGCAGAGCAGCGCAGGCAGCCATTCCTGCGGTGGTTCGCTCATCAAGGCGAACTGGGTCGTCACCGCGGCCCACTGCGGCACGCCCTACCAGGTGCGGGTCGGCACGACCAACCGCACCAGCGGCGGCACCGTCGCGCGGGTGACCAGACGGGTTGCCCACCCCACGGCCGACCTCGCACTGCTCCAGCTGTCGACGTCGATCAGCCAGACGCCGGTGGCCATCGCGTCGACGTCCGGTGCCGTCGGCACGCAGACCAGGATCATCGGGTGGGGTCAGACCTGCCCGACCCGGGGCTGCGGTTCGGCGCCGATCACCCTGCAGCAACTGGACACGTCGATCGTCAGCGACAGCGAGTGCGCCGGCGGTGGGATCCGCTCCGCCAGTGAGATCTGCACCGACAACCCCGGCAACTCGCGGGGTGCCTGCTACGGCGACTCCGGCGGTCCGGAGATCAAGCGGGTCAGCGGTGTCTGGCAACTGGTCGGCGCCACCAGCCGCTCCGGCGGCAGCGCCACCTGCGCCCGCGAGCCGTCGATCTACGTCGACGTCCCGTACTTCCGCAGCTGGATCACCCAGTACACCGGCGCTTTGTGAGTGATCGGGTGCGGCCCGTCCCCGGGCCGCACCCGACTTTCGTCGGATGTGGCAGAGGTCCAGACCATGGCATGTTTGTTGTTGATTGCAACAAAGGCGATGGTCGGGTGGTGAACGATGAGGTCCACACGCAGGCTCTCTCGGCGGTTCAGGCTCGGCACGGTGCTCGGCGCCGTGTCAGCGGCGGCTCTGACGACACTCGTGGTCGGCCCGGCCCAGGCCTCGGACGCGCCGCAGGTCGCGGCCGTGACGTTCGAGGACAACTTCGACGGGCCGTCCGGCGCCCCGGTGGACGGCGGCAAGTGGCTGACGGAGACCGGCGACAACGTCAACAACCACGAGCGGCAGTACTACACGACCTCGACGAGCAACGCGGCGCTGGACGGCCAGGGCAACCTGGTCATCACGGCCCGGCGGGAGAACCCCGCGAACTACCAGTGCTGGTACGGCACGTGCGAGTACACCTCGGCGCGCCTCAACACGTCCGGCCGCTTCACCCAGACGTACGGCCACTTCGAGGCCCGCATCAAGATGTCGCGCGGCCAGGGCATGTGGCCCGCGTTCTGGATGCTGGGCGACGACATCGGCAACGTCGGCTGGCCCCAGAGCGGCGAGATCGACGTCATGGAGAACGTCGGTTTCGAGCCCAGCGCGGTCCACGGCACCATCCACGGCCCCGGCTACTCGGGTTCTGCCGGCATCGGCAGCGCTTACTCGATCGGCGGCGCCTTCGCCGACGACTTCCACACGTTCGCGGTCGACTGGTCCCCTGGCAAGATCGTGTGGTCGGTCGACGGCAACGTCTACCAGACCCGCACCCCCGCCGACCTCAACGGCAACCAGTGGGTGTTCGACAAGCCGTTCTTCCTGATCCTGAACCTCGCGGTCGGCGGCTACTGGCCGGGCGACCCGGACGGCAGCACCCCGTTCCCGAACACGCTGGTCGTGGACTACGTCCGCGTGACGGACACACCGGAGCACTGAGTACGCGGGACCTGCTCAGCGGCCAGCACCGGCGAGCACACCGTAGGGTGGCGTCAGCCGACGCTGGAGGACGCGATGGGACGGCACCGACGTGCGGGGTGGCTGTTCGGCGCCTTCTCAGCGGTGGCACTCGGCGGCTGGCTCGTGCGCCGGGGCTCGGCACGGGCGCACACGTCCGGCGTCGCGGGACTGATCCCGGGCGGTGACCCGTCCCGGCTCGCACCCGTGGTGCGCACCCACGCCGCCGAGGCGGACGTGGACCCGGTGCTGCTGATGGCGATCCTGTACAACGAGTCCTACAAGCCGCACAACCCGCTGCTGGAGCGGGCGTGGCAGGCGTTCCGCCGCGACTCGTCGTTCGGGGTGGCCAACATGCACCGCCGCACCTTCGAGCAGGTCCGGTTCGAGCGCCCGTTCGCCGAGCGGGCGTGGCAGGAGCTGCCCGACGACCCGGACCTGGCCATCCAGGCCGCGGCGTGGCACCTCCACGACCTCCGCACGCGACTGCCCCGGATCGCCGGGGGTGCCTTCACCACGGCCGAACTGCTCGCCATGGGCTACAACGCGGGCGCACGCAACATGCTCCGGTTCGCCGGTGGCAGGCAGCCCGGCCCCCGGGCCCGCGCGTACGTCGACCGCCTCCACGAACACTGGGAGCGGGCCGCCAAGGCGCTCCAGCAGGGCTAGTGTTGCGTACCACCAACGTTTGCCGGGCCCTCCGGTGGGTTCGGCCGAGCCGACGGTGATGGCCGTGCCGGGGTGGGCTGGTTTGCCGTGAAAGACATCCCAGGTGCTGGTGTGTCAAGCCGCAATGTTGTTGGTGTGGTGTGACCAGGCGGTGGTTTCGTTGTAGTGGGTGCCGGTT
>NZ_JACHJQ010000011.1 GCF_014203735.1 Actinophytocola algeriensis
AGTGTGCCGGATAACCCACTCCCACCACTGATTAGGCGCGTTCAGGACATCGCCGACGCTGTGAAAGGCGCGTTGAGGACGGTGAGCGCCCTGAACGCGCCTTTCACGGCATGGCCAACGCCGTGAAAGCGCCTTTCACAGCACAACGGACACCGTGAAGGCGCGCAGGCGCGAAGGGGGCGCGAGCCCCACACCACACGCAGGCAGACCGACCCATGCCAAAGAACCGAAGATGCCATCCCGCAAGGCCATCCCGGAGACCTGCCCCTCCGGCGAGGAGCCACCGGAGGCAAACCCCGTCCGGCGAGGACAAACCACGAACCCACCCCGGCCAACCTAAGTGGACGCAGCCCTAGCGGCCACCAACGTTGCCGATGCCCTGAAAGACGCTTCGGCACGTAACCCGATGTCATGAAGGAGCCCTTCATCACGTTGAACGCAACGAAGGGGTCCTTCATCGCACCGAGCGCAACGAAGGAGCCCTTCACCACGGTGAGCACCGGCGGGCAACGTCCGCGCACTGACACGTACTTCGCCCTGCACAGGGCCCATACCCGAACGAGTGAACTATTCCGGCGTGGTGGACCGCTGGGCCATTCGGCGTAAGCTGTTCATATGTTCGATTCAGTCAGCGCTCTTTCCTCGGCCCCGCAACGCTTCCCTTACCCCGAAACGAAAACGCGCCAACGCCGACGCGTGCCGTCCGGCGGTGTACCGCGAGTCGGGCAGGATCAACGCCCGCAGGTAGGCGGCCCTGTCCCGGAACCCGGGCAACACGGGCAACGTGGCGATCGCCTGTGCGGCAAAGGTTTTGGTGGCCTGCGTGTGGAGCCCGAGCCAGTGCTCCTCGCGCCGGGTCGGCGCATAAGACGCCGCCCAGCCCTGCAACGGGCTGGTGGTGGGCAACCCGAGCAACCGGGTCGCGTCGGCCACAGCGGCCGCGACAACGGCTTGCACACCCCAGGCCTGGGCCCGGTCCAGCACGTCCGAGGAGTGCGGCAACAGCTGAGCGACATCCCGCAACGACCCCAGCCGCAGCGGCCAGTCACCCAGCGCGGCGTGGTAACACGCGTGCAGGAACCGGTTGGTGGCCGACAACGCGACGAGGGTGCGGCCCCCGACGGTGAACTCCTCACCGGCGTCCCACAACTCGTCGATGTTGACCCGCACTCCCCACGGTCCCAGCACGAACGTCCGGTGCAGGTCGATCTCGAACCCGTTGCCCCGCAACGTGGTTCCCTTGTCGAACCGCTCGTCGAACCCGGGTCGGGGCTCGGCGAGGATGCGCGTGAACCCGGCTGCGGAGAGCACCTCCACCGCACGGCCGACGTCTGTGGGCCGGAACAACAGGTCGAGGTCGATGAAGGACCGCAGAGCAGGCTCGGGATAGTCGAGATGCGCGTAGGAGCTGCCCTTCAACACCCGGCACTCGACCTCACCAAGGAGGTCGTGCAACGCCACGAGGTGCTGCTCCAACGACAACACCCGAAGCAGCACAGCGCGATGCGCACCCCGGGCCTGCTGTCGTTGCCCGTCGGTCACCGGCAGCACCCCGGCGTCCACCGCGGTACGCAACTGCCCGAGCACCCGATGAGCCTTGGCCGCCGCAAGGAGCGCTACCCATGACGCATCGGACAGTGGCGCTACGGGAAACGCCCGGGTGACGTCGGGCAGGCCGTGCCCGGCGACAGCGAGCAGGGCGGCCAGGTAGTTGTCCTCACCGCACAGTCGACGTGCCACGGCGGCTCTCCCGGACAACCCGTTCGTACTGCGCGACAAGGTTCGCCAACCCCACCGAGGGCGTGAACCCGTGCTCGTACCGAGCCCGAGCAGCACGTCCGAGCGACGACGGCGCCCGCACGATCTGCCCGAGCGCGGATGCGAGCGAAGCGGCGTCACCGGGAGTGTGGGTAAGCCCGGTGACCCCGTCGTCCACCAGCTCGGCAAGCGAACTGTGCCCGGCCACCACGGAAGGAACCCCGGCAGCCATGGCCTCCACCACGACAAGCCCGAACGTCTCCAGCCACCGGGACGGCACCACCACCGCAATGGAACGAGCGATCAATGCACGACTGGAAGCCTTGTCCTGCAACCCGGCAAAGGTCACGTCCGCACGCGCCCGAGCCCACGCGGCCACCTCGTCGGCCAGGGGTCCGGCCCCCGCGATCACGAGCGGCACCCCCAGCCCACCGGCCCGCGAGACCCGTTCCCAGGCCGCCATGAGCAGCCGGACCCCTTTCTCCTCGGTAAGCCGGCCGAGATAAAGGAGATGCTCACCGGTCCCAGCCCGGCGAACGTCAGTGTCCTCGACGAAGTTGTACTTGACGGTCAACAGTTCGGCAGGCATCCCGTTGGCGACAAGCGTCCGCCGCTGCGCGTCGGAGATGCACAGGAACCGCGAGACCCCCGACCACCACCGCCGCTGATTGACAAGGAGGTTCACCGCCAGCGGCACGGTGGCAACGGTCGATCCGCGGTAGCACCCGTGCCGCAACGCCGGCAGAGGCAGCTTCCCCACGCACGCGGTGCAGGTCGCCCCGTCCCGGTACAACGTCCCGGAAGGACAGACCTGCGTGTAGTTGTGCAGGGTCGCCACGACGGGCACGCCGGCATCGCGGCAGGCGTCCAGAACCGAAGCCGAAAGGAGAGGAAAGGTGTTGTGAACGTGCACGACGTCCGGCCGCTCGGTCCGCAACCGCTCGGCCAGCGCGGATCGGGCACGCGGGTTCCATGGCACACCAAGCGGCACGAGTGCCTTGCGTGGCAACGACATCCCGGCGATGTCGTCACTGCGGCGCTCGAACCGGTCCACGTCGTGCCCGGCCGCCCGCAACAACGCGACCTCCTGGTCGACGACGTTGTCCTCCCCGCTGGGCTGCTCAGTGCGGTAGCGGTTGTGCACGACGAGCACGCGCAAGAGATCGCTCACGTGGTCTCCTTCGTCCTCGTCAGCAGCGCCGCCGCGAGCGCCAGGTTCAGCAGGTACGGCGAAGCGTCGCCGAGCCCGGCCTCCGTGTAGGACGCGATGACGCAGTAGAAGATCAAGAACAACGCGATGGCCCTCGGCAAGGACGGCGGCCGCAGGCAGGCCACAGCCAGCAAAGTCACCAGGAAGGCAGCCACGATGACAAGCCCGAGATACCCCTGCTCCTGATAGACGGCGAGCCAGCTGGAGTCGATGGGCAACCCGTCGAACGACTTGTTGGTCAGCCCGACCCCGAGGAGCTGCTCGTCAAGCGAACGAGGCGCTGACAACAGCGCGTCCCACACCTTCTCGCGACCGGTGAGTGAACCCAGGTCGTCCTGACCGCGACGGAACCACGTCTGCACGGCAGGCCCGACGACCACCGCACTGACCCCGGTGATCAGCACGGCACGCCCGAACACCTTCCTGGCGCGCGACGACGTCGACGCGAGCGCCAGCAACGCGACCACGAGCCCACCGACCAACCCGAGCAACGCCGTCCTGGTGTGGCTCATCAACAGCAACGCGATCCCCGGCACAGCGAGCCACAACAGGCTCGACCGGGTGGTCTTGTGGCCCAACCAGAGGAGGATCACGAGTCCGGTCATGGTGGCCGAGTACAGACCGATCTGCGGCGGCGTCAGCGGCCAGACGGCGCCCACGATCCGGCCCCCGTACACGTCCGGCCGCGCCATGCCGGGCGCGACCACCAAGCCGAGCGCCACGGTGAACAACACGGCGGCGAACGCCCGGACGTGGTGGCGCAGCAGTGAGAGCCAGTCGTCCCACCAGCGGCTGACCAGCCACAGCGTGCCGACGAACATGGCGAACCGGAAGCAGCGGAACAACGCGCCGTACCCGGACTCGAGCCGGGCGCTCGACGCGATGCTGACCGCCAGCAGCAACGTGAGCAGCAGCAGGTACGCGCTGGGCCGCAGCTGAACACGAGGGTTCAGCAGCAGCGCCAGCACGAACGCGCCGACGACGGCCCCCATCGTGACCATCTGCGCCACCGGCCGCGGGATGGGGATGATCGTGTCCGCACCCTGGGAGCCCAGGGTGTTGATCACGAGCAGCGCCCACACCGCGCCGAGCAGACGTGGAGACGTCCGCTCGGGCAGGAAGGTCTGCGCGGGGGCCAGGTTCACGGCCGTGCCTGCAGGGTGACCCACAGGTGCCAGCCGAGGCGGTCACCGAACGGGAGGTGGTGCACCGGCAGCGGCGGTGCGTGCATGTACCGCTGGAAGGAGTCCACGATCTCGAAGGAGGAGAAGTCACGTGCCACGTCGGAGAGCGAGTACACGCGAGCGAACGGGTTCCGCGGCCCGTCGGTGTTGCGGTGCGTGAACGCGTCCAGCGACAGGTAGTTCCGCAGCCCGACCGCCGACGCGTTGTCGAGGTGCTGCCGGAGCATGCCGTCACCGCCGACGAACCCCCGGACGGGGTATGCGGCCGCCAGCACCGCGCGGCGGACGAACCGGATGCTGACCTGGAAGTTCAGCGACCGCCGCGCGTACAGCATCGCGACGAGCGTGCCGCCCGGCTTGAGCACGCGGTGGATCTCGGCCTGCGCCGTCGCGATGTCGGGGATGTGGTGCAGCACGCCGTGACTGAACACGTGGTCGAAGCTGTTGTCCGGGTACGGGATGGCGAGCGCGGAACCCTGCTTGAGGTCGTCGTGCGGCAGGTCGCGCAGCGCGAGCCGGGCGCCGACCCTGGCCACCGACTCGGCGGTCAGGTCCAGCCCGGACCAGCGCGCGCCGCGGCGGATCAGCTGCTCGGACTCCGCACCCTGGCCGAGGCCGATCTCCAGGACCTTCTTGTCCCGCCAGTCGAAGCGGTCGAGGCAGGCCGGGATGTGACCTTCCTGGTCGTAGCGCCAGCGGTCGTAGGCGGCGAAGAACCGCTCGTAGTCGTCCGCGAACTCCTGCCGCAGCCCGCCGACGATGTGGTCGCCGCACGGGTGCGCGTTCCAGAAGTCCTGTACCTGGGTCTCGTTCATGCTGCTCCCTCAGCCGCCCGACTGGACGAACGTGCTGTTCTTGTCCTGCGAGTAGGGCGCCGACTGCCACTGCCCCGGGTGGATGACGCGGCCGGTGTCCTTCGCCATGAAGGTCCACGGGCCCGTGTAGTGGTTGTCGTGCCACGAGTTGTGCTGCCCGAACGTGATCGCCTGCTGCACGGTGTCCGCCCGGTAGGGCGACCAGTCCGGGTAGGTGCCGTAGTTGGAGATGATCGCCATCCGCGCGCACAGGGCGTTGCAGCCGATCTTGCTGGGATCCACGGAGAACCGGTTGCCGTGGATGTCCACCCGCTGCGTCTTCCAGCGGCAGTCGTCGTACAGCGGGTCCTTCGAGATCGCGGGCGGCTTGCACCTGTCGATGTCCCGCACCAGCCGGGTGCAGCCGCCGGAGGTGTTCGCGGCGCTGTTGCAGAACCGGTCGGCGTTCTCCCACAGGGTGACGCCGGACCAGTTGTCCACCAGCACGTTGTCGTAGATGTCTATCTTGTCGGTGCGGGCGGGCACCCGCTTGTCGCCGCCGGCCTCGGACAGGTAGATCGCCGCGGAGGGGAAGCTGTCGCCGCTGTTGGCGAACTTGCGACCCTCGACGATGTTGTTGCGGCGGATCGTGTTGTCCCGGATCACCGCGTTGTAGCTGATCTCGTAGAAGATCGCGGGCCCGTCGTTGTCCTCGATGACGTTCTGCTCGATGAGGAAGTCGTTGTTGTTCGTGTCCGCCCACAGCCCGGCGCCGCGGTTGTCGTGCACCCAGTTGCCGCGGATGTCGGCGCCGTCCACCGCCCAGAACTTGACGCCGCCGGTGCAGCCGCAGCCCTCGAGTTTCGACTCCCAGTCGTCGGTGTTGTTGCCGGTGATCTCGTTGCCCTCGACCACGAGGTCGGTCAGCTCGCCGTCCTTGTAGGCGTTGATGCCGTACTGCCCGTTGTCCCGCAGGCAGTTCCCACGCACCACCTGCCGCGCGCCTGCCATGAGCGCGGCGCCGCCGTTCTTCTCGATCGTGTTGTCCTCGATGACCCAGCCGTCACCGGAGTCGTGGTTGACCACACCCTCGTTGGGCGGCGGGACGAACCCGCGGATCGTGAGGCCACGGATCGTGACGTCGCTCGCGTGGAACACGAACCCATACTTGTTCACGCGCCTGCCGTCGAGCACCGCGCCGGGTGCGCCGAGGTAGGTGTTGCCGTCCTTCGGTTCGACCGAGCCGTACTCGTCGGCGGCGAGCGTGTGGGTGCCCGGTGCCAGCCAGAACGTGGAGCCCGGCGGGTTCGCGTCGGTCTTGGCGCTCAGGTCGCCCGCGACACCGGCGTCCACGGTCACCGCACCGTCCGGCGCCGCGGCCGGCCCGGGTTTCGTGTTCCCGCACACGGCCGCGATCCGCCCGGACGGCTCCGTCGACCGGTCGTCCGGCTGGGGCGCCGCGGTGCCCGTGCACGACATGAGCATCGGCAGCAGCGCGCACAGCAGTGCCCTGCGGGTCCACTGTGGAGTGCGCACGGGAGAACCTCCGAAGGTCAACAGGGGAAGCGGAGCAGGGTCACGAGCGGGGCGGACACACCGCCACCGGCACGGCCGGTGCCGATGAGCGTGGTGGCGGGTTGACGCTGGCCGAAACTCTCGGAGTACCAGCCGAGCGGCGGTTCCTCCTGGCCGTGGTGGACGGCCCACGCGAGGTCCCGCGGCAACTCGAGTACAGCGGTCCGGTCGTCCCACGACAGCAGCGCGGTGTCGCCGTCCAGCACAGCCGTCACCCTCGGCCCCAGGTGGAACGCGAGACGGCAGTCGTGCGCTATCGGCGAGCGGACCTCGTCGTGGATCTCGAGCTCGCCGATCCTGCGGTCGAGCCGCACGGTCCTGCGGTGCTCGGCCGGTTCGCGGCCACGGGTGTACCCGTCGTGCTCGGCGGTCCACGTCGCGACACCGCCCCGGCCCGGGTCGGAGGTGAGCACGGTGGTGCGGGCGTGCCGGGTCCACATGAACGGTCCACCGGACTGCGACTGGTTCCGCCCACTCACCTCGAGCGTGTTGTGCGCGAGCGTGGACCGGAAGTAGGCACGCCACTCGGGCTGCCCGTGGTAGCAGTACGTGCCGGGGTCGGCGAGGATCTCGACGCCGTCGTGCCGCACCTCGACGGACAGTGCGTCGGCGTGCGCGTGCGCGGCGATGGACAGGAACCCGTGCGGGCCACCGTCGCAACGGCACCAGATCTCGGGCCGGGTGTCGTCGTTGGTGCGCAGGATCGTCATCCCGGCGTCGGCGAGGTGGTCCGGCTTGCTGCTCGGGCGGACCGCGTCGTTGCGCGCACCGTTGGTGAGCGCGGCGACGAGCGGCGTGCGCACGTCGTCGACGGGCACGACCGGCCACCAGCCCTGCCTGCCGAACAGCGCGTCGCCGGTGTGCAGGAGGCTGGCCCACCGGTGCGCGTCCGCGCCGTCGACGACGAGTCCGTACCCGTCGTCGGCGTCGCCCTGGCGGGGCGGGTTGAGCCGGACGTCGACGATCGCGGCGAGCGTGTCGCACATGCGCATCAGCACGAGCCACGTCGTGTCCGGCACCCGGACCCCGGCGGCGTCGGCCTCGATCACCGCGGCGAGCCCCAGTTCGAGCACGAGCCCGTGGTACTCGGTGGCGAGCTCCCGGTTGAGGCCGGACGCGAACGTGTTCCGGTGCAGGTGCTCGTCGAACTGCCGAAGCGCCGCGGACCGCCAGGAGGGAGACTCCGGAAACCAGTCGAACGCGCAGGCCGCGACGAGCTGGCCCGCGGTCTCGGCGATGACGTGGTTGTTGGCGGACGACCCGTGACTGCCGAGCGCGGCGAGCCACCGCTGGTGGTGCCAGATCTGGGTCAGGGCATCCGCGTTGTCCTCGAACAACGCGGCCGCTCCGGACCAGCGGTCGAGCAGCCTGCGCACCCACACCCAGGAGATGAGGCGAATCCCCAGCTCGATGCCGCTCACCCAGTGCACCCCGCGCAGGGGCGGGTTGTCGGCCCACCACGACCGCAGGTGCTCGGCCACGCGGTCCGCGTACTGCTCCTCACCGGTGAGGGCGTAGGCGGCGGCGAGCACCGTGAGGTGCTGGTGCCGGGACGGTTCCCACAGCTGCTTGATGTCCCCGACGGCGAGTTCGTCGCGGTAGGGGATGTCGAAGGCGTACCGGTCGGTGGGCGCACGCCTGCCGGTCTTGGGGTCCCACGACCAGTCGGGCGCGACCATGTCCTCGCGGGCGATCCCGAAGTACGAGGCACGCCCGGCCATCAGCTCGTCGGCGGCGGCAACGAGCTGCGCCTTGGCGGTCGGGGTGACCGCGGCCAGCGCCTGATCCGGCAGTACGGGCACGAACCGACGGTTGGGCAGCCAGACCGCGTTCATCGCCGCGGCGTCGTCGAGGACCCGCCGCCACCGGTGGACCCGGGCGGCGACCACGGCACGCGCGGCGACTTCACGTGGCCCCATGCGGGACAGGCGGCGGAGATACCAGGTGGGTCTCATGGCGTCAGCTCGCGGATGTGCACGGGCACGCCGGTGCCGAGGCTGGTCTCGACGGCAAGGGTCGCCAGGGTGGTGGCGGCGAGCGAGTCGAACGGGACGGGCATGGGCGCACCGGACGCGACGGCGTCGACGAACTCACGCAGCTCGGCGGCCTGCCCCTTGTCCCGGGCCTTGGGCAGCCGCGAGCTGACCCACTTCTTCCGCCCGTACACGGCGGCGCGGGCGAAGTCGTCGAACCGCAGCACCTTGCCGTCGGCGGTGAAGTCGATGGTCTCCTTCTGGAACTGCGAGGACCCGGTGGTGGTGTAGGTGACCGCGGCGGTGGACCCGTCGGGGTAGGTCAGGACGACCTGCAGGTCGGTGTGGCCGGGGGTGGCGGTGGCGTAGACGGTGACGGGGTCGTCGGCGAGCATCCACGACACGGTGTCGATGAAGTGCCCACCTTCACCGGCGAACCGGCTGCCTTCGGCGCCGTGGGTGTACCAGCTGCCGCCGTCGAGCGACCCGGCGTTGACGAGGTACCGAACCGAAGCCGGCCCGACCCGCCGCCCGAACTGCCGTCGGCTTTCGTTGAGCAGCGGCGCGAACCGCCGGTTGAAGCCGACCTGGAGCCGGTCGTTCCCGGTCTCGTCGATGGTGGCGCGGACGCTGTCGAACTCCGCGTCGGACAGGGCGAGCGGCTTCTCGACGAACACGGCCTTGCCCGCCCGCAGTGCGCGGTTGGTGAGGGCGGCGTGCGAACTGTGCCGCGTGACGACGAAGACGGCGTCGACGGAGTCGTCGCCGAGGAGGTCGTCGATCTCGGTGGAGGCGTGCCGGAACCCGAACTTGCGCTTGGCGTTGGCCCCGGAAAGCGCGGAGGTGGTGACCACACGATGGAGGTCGGCTCGTTCGTTCTCGGCCAGGTGCGGCAGAAGCATGGAGGAGGCGTAGTTCCCGGCCCCGATGAACCCGATCCGCACCGTCGACTTGCGAACAGCGGACCGCTGCCTTGTCAACCCGGCCGCATTCCCCACTCCGTGCGAGAGTCCCATTGGCGCGGCAGGGGGCCCCCCGATTTCCACACTACCGTCGGCCGCCGCGTTTTCGGAAGCGTCGACGGCGGTGTCTCCGTGCGAGAGTCCCATTCGCTCGCCAGGGAGCCCCCCGATTTCCACTTTACCGTTTGTGGTGCCGTTTTCCGAAGTCTTGTCGGCTGCGTTCCCGTTCGAGAGTCCCATTCGCTCGTCGGCGGAAGGCTCTTCGATTTTCACGTTGTCAGCGAGTGCCGACAATTCCGGCGCCTCGTCCTGCGGGTAGGCGAACAGCACCGCCACGGCTTTCAGTTCGCCGTCGTTCAGGGAGCGGTAGGTCTCCACCGCGTCGTCGAAGCCGGCCACGTGGGTGATCAGCGGCGAGACGTCGATCTTGTCGCGCGCGGCCAGGTCCAGGAAGCACTCCAGGTTCCTGCGCTCGGTCCACCGCACGTACCCGATCGGGTAGTCGCGGCCCTCCAGCTCGTACGACGGGTCGTAGCGCCCAGGCCCGTACGACCTGGAGAACCGGACGGACAGTTCCTTCTCGTAGTACGCGTTCCACGGCAGGTTCAGGCTGC
Source organism: Actinophytocola algeriensis (assembly GCF_014203735.1). Taxonomy (GTDB): domain Bacteria; phylum Actinomycetota; class Actinomycetes; order Mycobacteriales; family Pseudonocardiaceae; genus Actinophytocola; species Actinophytocola algeriensis. The sequence goes on from NZ_JACHJQ010000011.1 coordinate 10,071, forward strand.
ACTTGCCGATGTCGACCACCGTGCCGCGGTCCCGCGACAGCTTGGCCGCCAGTTCCACCGGCTGGTTCGTCGAGCCGCCCGCCGCCAGGTACACCTGGTCCACGCCGTGCCCGCCGGTCAGCGACGCGACCGCCATCTCCACCGTGTCGGAGCCGGGCGCGGCGCACAGCGCGGCACCCACCGACTCCGCCAGCGCGCACCGCGTCGGGTCCGGGTCCACGCCGATGACCGTCACGCCCGCCGCGCCCAGCAGCTGCACCACCAGCTGGCCGATCAGGCCGAGGCCGATCACCAGCGCCACGTCACCCAGCTGCGGCTCACCCTGCCGCACACCCTGCATGGCGATCGAACCCACCGTGCCGAACGCGGCGTGCTGGGGCGACAACGCGGTGGGGACCGGGGCGTACAGGTTCTTCGGCACCCAGTTCAGCTCGGCGTGCAGCGCGTGCTCGTTCCCCGCGCACGCGACCAGCGACCCCACCGACACGTCGGTGATCCCGTCGCCGACGGCGGTCACCACGCCGCAGAGCGAGTAGCCGAGCGGGGTGTAGGAATCGAGCTTGCTGGTCACCTTGCGGTAGGTGGCGGCGAGACCGTTGGTGGCGACGCTCTGCATGACCTTCGCGACCTGGTCGGGCCGGGCCTTCGCCTTGCCCAGCAACGACTTGCTCGCCTCGCTGACCTTCATCAGCTCGGTGCCGGTGGAGATCAGCGAGTACAGGGTCCGCACCAGCACCCCGCCCGGCTTGCACGCCGGCTCCGGCACGTCAAGGAGCGCCAGCTCGCCGCTCTTGTAATTCTGCACTACCTGCTTCAAGACCATTTTCCTTTACTCAGCCGAGAGAGCGGCGCGGTACCAGTGTTCGAGCGTCAGCACGTGCCAGAGGTGTTTCGACCGGTCCTGCCTGCCGGACGCGTCCTCGTCAACCAAAAGCCGCAGGGCGTCGCGACGGAGGAAACCGTTGCGCACCAGCAGGCCGTCCTCGATGACCTCCCGCACCAGCGGCGCCAGGTCCCGGCTCATCCACGCGCGCAGCGGCGCGGAGAACAACCCCTTCGGGCGGTACACGATCTCGCTCGGCAGGAGCTGCTCGGCGGCCTTCTTCAGCGCCACCTTCCCCTGCCCGCGCACGATCTTGCGGTTGCCGGGGACCGCGAACGCCGCCTTCACCACCTCGACGTCCACGAACGGCACCCGCACCTCCGTCGACGCGGCCATGCTCGACCGGTCCGTGTACGCGAGGTTCAGACCCGGCAGGAACATCCGCGAATCGGCGAGGCACATGCGGTTCACGAAGTCGGACAGGGTGTTGTCGTGGTAGGTGTCCGCGTGCTCGGTCAGCACGTCGTCGACCGCGCCGGACAGGTCCGGGCTCACCAGCGCGGCCAGCTCGTCCCGGTCGTACATGGTGTAGCTGCGGCGGAACGCCGTCTCCTCCGGCAGGTCCGCGAACGACAGGAACCGCTTCGCGAACCGCACCGAGCGGTAGCCGCGCCGGGACGACGCCACCGGCAGCCGGTCCACCAAGGAGTGCACGGGGCGCCGCACGACGCCGGGGATCTGCTGGTAACCGAGCGCCAGCTTGTTCGCCAGGTGCTTGCGGTAGCCCGCGAACAGCTCGTCGGCGCCCATCCCCGACAGCATCACCTTCACGCCGGCCTCGCGGGCGGCGGTGCAGATGAGGAACGTGTTGATCGCCGCCGGGTCGCCGATCGGCTCGTCCAGGTGGTAGGTCATCTTCGGCAGCAGGTCCAGGACGTTCGGCGCGATCTCGATCTCGTTCAGGTCCACCCCGAACTTCGCGGCCACGATCCGGGCGTACTTCAGGTCGTCCGGCATCGCCTCGAACTTCGCGTCCTCGGGGCGGAAACCGATGGTGTACGCGGAGATCCCCGGCTGGTGGCGGGCCGCGAGCGCGGTCAGGTAGCTCGAGTCGAGGCCACCGGACAGGAAGGTCGCCACCGGCACGTCCGACAGCAGGTGCGCCTTCGTCGACTCCTCGACCACCGCCGCCAGGTCCACCTCGGACACGTGCTGGGCCTCGTCGGCCACCTGCCGCAGCGACCAGTACGTGCCGGTCTCGGACGAGCCGTCCGGGCGGACACGCAACCACGAACCGGGTGGCAGCTTCGACGCCTCCCGGTACGCGCACCGGCTGTCCGGCACCCAGTAGTACAGCAGCGACGCGACCAGCGCCGTGTCGTCCACGGTCAGGTCGCCCAGCTCGGTCGCGAGCGCCTTCAGCTCCGACGCGAACACCACGCCCGCGCCGCGGCGCACGTAGAACAGCGGCTTGATGCCCAGCTGGTCGCGGACCAGCGTCATCTCCCCGGTCCGCTCGTCGAACACCGAGAACGCGAACATCCCGCGCAGCCGGGGCAGGCAGTCCACCCCCCAGCGCCGCCACGCCCGCAGCAGCACCTCCGTGTCCGACGTGCCGCGGAACCGGTCACCCAGCGACTCCAGCTCCCGGCGGAGGGCAGGCGCGTTGTACAGCTCGCCGTTGTAGGTCAGGGCGAGGCCCTCGGCCACCATCGGCTGCGCGCCCGTCTCGGTCAGGTCGATGATCGACAGGCGGCGATGTCCCAGGTGGACCTCACCGTCGCCCGCGCGCCCCGACCAGCGCCCCGACCCGTCCGGGCCGCGGTGGGCCAACGTCTTCGTCAGCCGGTCCGTCAGCGGTCCGCCGTCGGGCCACAGGTAACTCCCCGCGATGCCACACATGCGTCCGCCCCCTCAGCCCTGTGTCCTGCGCTGGGACAACTCGTCGCTGTCCCGCCGCACCGGTGCGAACTTCTTCGTCGGCAGGTCGTGCCCCGGCGGCTGCACCGGCGCCAGCCGCTTCGTCGGCAGGTCGGCGCCGTTCGTGCCGTTGGTGCCGTTGGTGCCGTTGGTGCCGTTGGTGGTCTTCTCCGCGTGCTTCGCCCGTCCGCGCAGCGCGGTGTGCAGGCCGTCCCACAGCGTCCCGTCGGTCCGGTCCCGCGGGTCCGGGTCGACGAGCACGACGCCGACGACCGGGATGCCCAGGTCGGCGAGCTGCCGGGCGACCGTGTGCAGCCACGCCGTGTGCGCGTACCCGACGCGCACCACCAGCACCGCCTCCGCACCGAGGTGCGGCAGGTCCGTCCACGACGCACCGGGAGCGACCGACCCGACGCCGAGCCGCGCTTCGCCGTCGTCCAGTGCGGCGTCGACCGCGGCCGCCAGCGCGGCCGCGACCTTCGGCGCACCCAGCTCCAGCACCGACACCGGCCCGGAACCGTTCCGCACCAACCGGACCAGCGTCTCGGCGACTCCGGCGTGCTCGTCGCCGGCCGCCTTGTTCGGCAGCAGACGCCGCTTGCGGCCCGGGAGCTGTGCGATCACCGACGCACCCAGGTTCGCCGCGATGTCGCGGCGCAGGACCGGCTTGTCCCGCACCACGCCGGTCACCGCGGCCAGCGCGACACCCACCACCAGGCCGAACGCCAGCCCGATGCCGGCGTTGGTGGCACCGGTGATCTTCAGCGATGTCCGCACCGGGCGTGGCGCGTCCACGATCTGCGTGCCGGCCGCCACCCGCGGCGCACCCAGCCCGGCCTCCTGCGCCTGCTGCGTGAGCTGGCTGATCTGGTCGGTCAGCTCCGCACGCCGCGCGTACAGCGAGTCCAGGGTCGCGGCGTTCGACGGGGGCGGCGCCGCGCTCTCCTCGTTGTTCTGGTCGTTGTCGTTTTCGTCGTTGTTCTCCGCGTTGACGGCCGCGGCCTCCGCACCCGAGATCTGCCCGTTGACCTCGTTCAGCTCCGCCTGCACCTGCGTGCGCTGGTCGGTCAGCGCCTTTGCCTCCGCCGCCGCGGCCGACTGGATGCGGCCCACGTGGTCGGCGATGAACGCCTCCGCGAGCGCCTTCGCCCGCCGGGCCGCCTCCGCGCCGGTCGGCGCCTCGACCGTCACCTCGAGCACGTTGTTGGTGAGCCCGACGACCGTGATCGTCTTCAGGAACTCCTCCGGTCGCTCGGCCACCGTCAGCCGTTCCAGCGCGTCCGCGGCGATCCTGGTCGTGCTCATCAGCGCCACGTCCGTGCGGATCAGGCTGCCGCCGTCGGACGGGCCGTCCTGCTCGTGCACCACGAGGATCCGGGTCACCGCGGTCGGGGTCGGCGGCATCAGCACCGTCAGCAACCCGCCTGCGAGGAACCCGAGCAGCGCGAAGCTCAGCCACAGGCGGCGCCCTCGGCGGATCGCCGTCCACAGCCGGGTGAAGTCCAGCAGGTGCTGGGGGCTCTGCGAGGTGGTGGTCACGGTGCACCTGCCAGCGCGGGTTCGGCGGGGCGATCGGGAACCTGTTCGAGCGGGCGGGCCCGGCGGGTGACCACCGCGCCGAGCACCTCGTGCCCGGCGTCGCGGCACGCCTCGGCGATGCCGACGAGCTGCCAGCCGGTCCGCGTGCCCGTGGTGACGACCACCAGTACGCCAGGCACCGCCTCGTCCGGCACCACCGGGCGGTCCGCGTCCACCTCGACGACCTGCAACGCCAGCCTGCTCTCGGCCGCGACGGCACCCAGCCGGTCCGCGGCGCGGCGCGCCGCGGGGTCGTCCTTCGCGACCACCACCAGCACCCGGCCCGGGCCGGGGGGCAGGTGCTCGCGCAGCCGCGACAGCGCGCGGCGGTAGCGGATGTCCAGTCCGGTCTCGTCCGCGGCCGACGGCAGCTCCGGCAGGTGCCACGGCCGGTCGTCCACGACCAGCCCGGCCACCTTCTGCCACCACGACTTCGGCGCGGGAGCGGCGGCCGCCTCCGGCACGTCGGGCACGTCGACGCCACCCATCACGGCCGTGCCCAGCGCGGCCGTGATCTGCTCGTCGTCCCGCAGCCGCTTGTCGGCGCGGGCCGCGAACAGGTGCCCGAACACGCCGAGCACCAGGAACACCACCGCGCCACCCGCGACGAAGTGCGTCATCGTCGGCGTCGCGGGGCCGAGCGGGCGCTCCGCCGGGCCCATCACCACGATCTTCGACGAGCTCGACACCGTGTCCAGCTCGTCGAGCTTCGCCACCGCCTGCGACAGCGCGGTCCGCAGCGACTCCAGCTCCGTGCGCACGCCGACGCTGTCGATCGTCTGGCCCTGACCCGCGGAGTTGTGCAGGTCGGAGATCTTCTGGTTCGTTTCGATGATCTGCTGGCGCAGCGTCTCCTGCTGCTCCTGCGACACCTGCGCCGACGCGTCCGCCGTGTTCGCCATCAGCTGCGTCGAGAACGTCACGTACTCCTGCGCGACCCGGTCCGCGAGCTGCTGCGCCTGCTCCGGGGTGTCCGCCACCCCGGTGATCTCGATGATGTTGCCGTCCGCCACGGTCGCGGTCACGTCGTCGGCGAGGTCCGCTCCCGACCTGCCCCACCGCAACGCGGCGGCGGTGCGGTCCAGCACGACCGTGCTGTGCGCCACCTGGGCCTCGGTCGTCAGCTCGTCCGGGTCCCGGGGGCCCTGGAGCAGCACGCTCGCCGACGTCTCGTAGCCGGGCGAGAGCACCAGCGACGCACCCGCCCCCACCAGCGCACCCAACACGGCGATCACTATGAGTAATCGCCACCTCTGGCGCAGTACTCGCCAGATGATGGCGAGCCGCGCTGTGTCAGCGGCGTCGGAGACGTCATGGATCATCGCGTCGGGCCCCCTTTCGAGGAACTACGGCACCTGAGCGGGGCCGGCGCCTCACGAGTCCCGTCGCGGCGGACCCGGTTTGAGTTACACCCCGACGGTTACTCTTGGTCAAGATGTTGCGGTCGCGTACGCCGCGAGCAGTGCTTTCTGTGAGTTGCTCCACGCGAGCGGGCCCTCGACGCGCTCCTTGCCGAGCTTGCCCATCCGCATCCGCTCCTCGGGGTCGTCGAGGAGCCGCGCCGTGAGCCGCGCGAACTCCCGCTCGTCGTTGGCAGGCGCGTAGACGGCCGCGTCCCCCGCCGACACCCGCGCCTCCCGCAGCTCGAACGACACCATCGGCCGGGACATGGCCATGTACTCCATGACCTTGTTCATCGTCGACACGTTGTTCAGGGGGTTGTGCGGGTCCGGCGACAGGCACACGTCCGCGGTCGACAGGTACCGCACCAGGTCCTCGTCCGGGATGCGGCCGGTGAACTCGACCACGTCGTCGAGTCCGAGTTTTCCCGCCAGCGCCACCATCTCGTCGAACGTGTCGCCCGCGCCGACGAACACGGCGTGCCAGTCGTCGCGTTCCTCCCGCAGCAGAGCCAGCGACCGCAGCGCGTAGTCCACGCCGTCCTGCGGGCCCATCACACCCAGGTAGCACAGCAGGTGCGGCTTGCCCTTCTTCAGCTCCGGCTCCGCCTCGACCTGCTGGAACCGCTCGATCACCGGCGCGCTGCGGACCACGAACACCTTCTCCGGGTCCATGTTCCCGCGCGTGATCGCCGCCTCGCGGTAGCTCTCGTTGGTCGAGATCACCACGTCCGCGGCCTTGTACGTGGCCCGCTCCAGGCGGCACACCGCGCGGTACAGCGCGTCCTCGCCCCGGCCCGCGAACCGCGACAGGTACAGCTCCGGGCACAGGTCGTGCTGGTCGAAGACGAACTTCGTGCCCTGGCGCTTCAGCACCTTCGCCACCAGGTACAGCAGGTCCGGCGGGTTGCACGCGTGGACCACGTCGATCCTGCCCTGCTTCGCGATCTTCCTGGCCAGGCGCAGCGTGTGCCACAGCGCGGCGCCGTACTCCTTGACGTACCCGCGCGGGCCGCCGGTCGCCGCCACCAGCGGGTAGCGGTGGATCTTCACCCCGTCCAGCTCGACGTACGGCTCCCGGTCCCGTTTCGTCCCCTGTGGACAGATGACGTGCACGTCCCAGCCCGCGTCCCGCAACGTCTGCGACTCCTGCCAGACGCGGCGGTCGAACGGCACCGAGAGGTTCTCGACGAGGATGAGTGCTCGCTTACCAGGCAAGGCCCACGTACCCCTTGTCGGCCCGGCGCGCCTCGGCGTCGGGGAGGCGGACGAGATCGATCAGCGTGCGGTGGTCGTCACCAGAGGGCAGCGCGGCCAGCACGGTCGGGTCGGTCGTCGCGACCAGGTACACCTCGGCGTGCGCGAGGACCTCGTCGACGTCGGCCGCCAGCAGCTGGCCGAGGTGCGGCAGGCGCTGCTCGATGTACTCGCGGTTCGCGCCGAGCAGCCGCGACATGCTCACGCATCCGTCGTAGATCCTCAGGTCGTAACCCTTGCCCAGCAGGCGCTCCGCCAGCTCCACCATCGGGCTCTCGCGCAGGTCGTCGGTGCCCGGCTTGAACGACAGGCCGAACAGGCCGACCTTGCGCTTGCCGGTGCGCGCGACCAGCTCGAACGACCGCTTCAGGTGCTCCTCGTTGGACGGCAGCACGTGCGACAGGATCGGCACCGACACGTCCACGCGGTGCGCGGCGTGCACCAGGCCGCGCAGGTCCTTCGGCAGGCACGACCCGCCGAACGCGAACCCCGGCTTCAGGTACGCGGGGCTGATGTTGAGCTTGCGGTCGGCGACGAACACGTCCATCACCGCGTGCGAGTCCAGGCCCAGCGCCGCGCAGATCGAGCCCAGCTCGTTCGCGAAGCCGATCTTGAGCGCGTGGAAGGAGTTGTCCGCGTACTTGGTGATCTCGGCGACCGGGATCGGCACCCGGAACACGGCGCCGGGCAGGCCCTCGTACAGGGCCGCGACCACGTCACCGCTGTCGGCGTCCAGCTCGCCGATCACGGTCTTCGGCGGGTCGAAGAAGTCGCGGACGCTCGAGCCCTCCCGCAGGAACTCCGGGTTCACCGCCACGCCGAAGTCGACGCCCGCGGTCCTGCCCGACGCCTTCTCCAGGATCGGGACCAGCAGGTTCAGGCAGGTGCCCGGCAGCATCGTGCTGCGGAACACGACCGTGTGACGGGTGTCGCGCTCGGCTATCGCCTCACCGATCTGCTCGGCGACCCGCTCCAGGTACGTCGTGGACAGGCTGCCGTTCTGCGCGGACGGCGTGCCGACGCAGACCAGCGACACGTCACTGTTCGCGACCGCGTCGGCGACGTCGGTGGTCGCGCGGAGCAGCCCGGTCGCGACCACCTCGGCGGTCAGCTCACCGATCTTCTCCTCGACCACGGGCGCGTGCCCGCCCATGATCAGGTCGACCTTGGTGGGGTTGACGTCGACGCCGACGACGTCGTTGCCGCGGGAGGCGAGGCACGCGGCCGACACCGAGCCGACGTAGCCGAGGCCGAAGACGCTGACTCTCATCTGCCGCCCGCCTTTCTGGAGGCAGCACAAAAGAAGCGTGCCATTACCACGCGTTCCTCCGGTGGGGATGTTTTGCGCACGTGCGGGCCCCGAGAACCGCACCTGGTTCAGACAGTGAGTCGGCCGTCAGGCTGTTCCCGTTACGACACATGTAGCGTTCGTTCTGACGTGTTGGGGATCAGCGAGGGGAGTCCGGCCCGTGTTCGTACGGCGGATCGCGGTGGTGGGAACCGGGTATGTCGGGCTGACGACCGGCGCGTGTCTCGCGTCGCTCGGACACCACGTGGTGTGCGCCGACGTCGACGCGGAGAAGGTCAAGCGCCTGTCCAACGGTGAGGTCGACATCCTCGAGCCCGGCCTGGCCGACCTGGTGGCCGGTGGCCTCGCCGCGGGCCGCCTGTCGTTCGTGCTCGGCGCCGCCGCGGCGGTCGAGGGCAGCGAGGTCGTGTTCCTGTGCGTGCCGACGCCCATGGGCGTCGGCGGTGTGGCGGACCTCTCGGTGGTCGAGTCGGTGCTGGAGGAGGTCGCGTCGCTGCTGCCCGCCGGTGCCGTCGTGGTCAACAAGTCGACCGTGCCGGTCGGCACCGCCCAGCGCACCGCGGAACTGCTCGAACGCGACGACGTCGCGGTCGTCTCCAACCCCGAGTTCCTGCGCGAGGGCTCCGCGGTCCACGACTTCCTGCACCCCGACCGCATCGTCGTCGGCTGCGACAAGCAGGACGCCGCCGAGAAGGTCGCGGCGCTCTACGCCCGCCTCGGCGCCCCGACCGTGCTGACCGACGCCGCGTCCGCCGAGCTGGTCAAGTACGCGGCGAACTGCTTCCTCGCGATGAAGCTGTCCTACGTGAACGCGGTCGCCGAGCTGTGCGACCGCCTCGGCGCCGACATCTCGGACGTCACCGAGGGCATGGGCTACGACAAGCGCATCGGCCAGGCGTTCCTCAACCCCGGCCCCGGCTGGGGCGGCTCGTGCCTGCCGAAGGACACGTCCGCGATGCTGCAGCTCGCCGACGCCGCCGACTTCGAGTTCCGGCTCATCCGCGCCACCATCGACACCAACAACCGGCAGCGGCAGCGCATGGTCGAGAAGGTGCGCATCGCCGTCACCGGCAAGCGCGGCGGTTCGCTGTCGAAGGTCCGGCTCGGCGTTCTCGGGCTCACGTTCAAGGCGGGCACCGACGACCTGCGGGACAGCCCGGCGCTCGCGGTGTCCGCGCTGCTCCGCCAGGCCGGTGCCAAGCTGACCGCGTACGACCCGGCCCTGCGCTCCGGTGACACCCGACCCGACCTGGACGGCATCACCGTCGTCGACGACCCGTACCGCGCCGCGGAAGGTGTCGACGCGCTGGTCGTGCTCACCGAGTGGCCCGAGTTCCGCGGTCTCGACTGGGCCAAGCTCGCCGGGGTGGTCAACCGCCCGGTGGTGGTCGACACCCGCAACCTGCTCGACCCGGACGTGCTGCGCCGCGCCGGCTTCGAGTGGAACGGCCTCGGCCGCCCCTAGCACTCACGTGCGGCCGCGCAGCCTCGCCCGCACGTCCAGGTAGGACAGGCCGTGCGTGGCGAGGAGTTGGCCCGCCACACCCTCGTGGGCGGCGAGGGCCAGCAGCAGGTGCTCGTCGCCCAGTTCGCGGTCGCGTAGCGACTTCGCCTGGGCCAGTGCGCCGCGCAGGACGTCCTTCGCCGCGTCGCCGAACCGGCGGTCCCGTGCCGGTGGGGTGAGCACGCCCTTTCCCAGCGCGCGCTCGACGCCTGCCACGACCTCGTCGACGTCGATGCCCAGCTCACGCAGCATCGCCGCGGCCTCGGCGTCCGACAGGCCACCCTTGCGTTCCGCGGTGCGGAACGCGGCGTCGACCTTGTCCGCGGTCACGCCCGCCTCCGACAGCAGTCGCGCCGAGGTCGTGCCCTCCTGGTCGAGGAGCGCGAGCAGCAGGTGCTCCTCGGTGACCTCCCGGCGGGCCTGCTTCGCGGCCTCGGTCACGACCCGCCTCGCGACATCGGTGAAGCGGTTGAACATGTCAGGCCCTCCCGTGCTTCTTGTGCACCGCTTGGCGGGAAACCCCCAGCTCGGCGGCGATCTCCTGCCACGACCAACCCTTCAGCCGCGCGTTGCGGACCTGCACGGCCTCCAGGCGTTCGAGGAGCTTGCGCAGCGCCGCGACCGCCCGGAGGCCGACCTTGGGGTCCCGGTCGCCCGCTGCGGCGGCGAGTTGTGTCGCTTCGGTCATGATGTCAACATAGGTTGACAAGCCCTCGACGTCAACTCTGGTTGACATCTATGATTTTGATCATGATGCCCCGCATCGAGGTGGCGGAACGGCCCGGCGTCGGTCTCGACGGCGCGGTCCGCCCCAGCGAGGACGTGGTCGCGGTACTGCCGAACGCGGTGGTGCTGCTCGACGGCGCGACCACGCTGGACCCCGACCTGCCCACCGGCGGCTGGTACGCGTCGAGACTGGCCGGCGAGCTCGCCGGCAGACTCGTCGGCTACCCCGACGCCGACCTCGCGGACCTGCTGGCAGCCGCGATCAAAGCCCTGGCCAGGGACAACGGCCTGATACCCGGCGAGTCCCCTTCGAGCACGGTCGCGCTGCTGCGCTGGAACGACCACCTCGTCGAGGGCCTGGTCCTGGCCGACAGCCCGATCGTCGCGTTCACCGCGGACGGCCCGTCCCCGCTGGTCGACGCACGCCTGGCGGCCATGCCGAGAGGCGCGGGCTACCGCGACCGCCTCGCGTCCGGCGCGGGCTACGGCGACGACCACCTGGTGGCCCTGCGCGAAGCGGCCACGTCCATGAGCCGCCGCCGCAACACCGAGGACGGCTTCTGGGTCGCGGAGGCCGACCCGGACGCGGCCCACTACGCGGAACGCGCGACCTGGCCCCGCGCCGCGCTCACCCAGGTCCTGATGGCGAGCGACGGCGTCTCGTGCGGCGTCGACACCTACCGGGTGTTCCCCGACTGGACCGCCGTCCGCGACCTGGCCGCGGCCGACGGCCCGGAAGCCGTGCTGGACCGGGTCCGCGCCGCGGAACTCGACGACCCTCGCGGCACCCGCTGGCCCCGCGCGAAACCCCACGACGACCAGGCGCTGGTGATCGTGGACTTCACGTAGGCCGGTCCGGTAACCGCAGGTCAGCCCGCGGTCTTGCCGCCCCGCCAGGTGACGAACGGCAGGAACGCCTGCACGAGCGGCCCGATCGCGAGCGCGTACACCACGGTGCCCACGCCGACGGTGCCGCCGAGCAGCCAGCCACCGGCGAGCACGGTCAGCTCGATCGCCGTGCGCACCAGCCGGATCGACCACCCGGTCCGCGCGTTCAGCCCGGTCATCAGCCCGTCCCGCGGGCCGGGGCCGAGGCGGACGCCGATGTAGGCCGCCGACGCGAGGCCGTTCAGCACCACGCCCGACACGACCAGCGCGATCCGGGGCACCAGCGACGACGGCGGCGCGACCACGGCGAGCGTCAGGTCCACCGCCACCGCGATCACCAGGATGTTCGACACCGTCCCGACGCCGGGTCGCTGGCGCAGCGGGATCCAGCACAGCAGCACCAGCGCGCCGACGATGGCCGTGATCGTGCCGAACGTGAGGCCCGTCCGCTTCGACAGCGCCTCGTGCAGCACGTCCCACGGGTCCAGCCCCAGCCCGGACCTGATCATCAGGCCCATGCTCACGCCGTACAGGGCGAGCCCGCCGAACAACTGGGGCAGGCGGCGCACCGGCGACGAGGTGACAGGGACCGGGCGGAGATCGATCGGCGACATGTGGCCATGGTCTGGAAAACATTGGCTTGTCTTCAATAGCCAATGTTCATAAATTGGCCTGGTGAATGCGAGACGTCTGGCACACCTGCTCGGCAACTGGCGCCGCCACGGCTCCCGGCAGGGCGCCACCGATCTGGCCGCCGGCCTGCGGCTTCTCATCCTCGACGGCCGTCTCCCGGCGGGCACCGCACTGCCGCCCGAGCGTGAACTGGCCACCGCGCTGGACGTCAGCCGCACGATGATCTCCGCAGCCTGGGAGAAGCTGAAGACCGACGGTCTCGTCGTCAGCCGTCGCGGTGCCGGGTCGTGGACCGCCATCCCCGCGGTGGGTGGCGCGCACGAACCGCTCGAGGACCCCGGGACCATCGACATGGCGCGCGCCGTGCCACCCGCCATCGCCGGCATCGCGGCCGCCGCCGCGGCCGCCACCCCCCGCCTCGCCGCCGAGCTGTGCTCGCACGGCTACTACGAGCAGGGCATGCCCGACCTGCGGGAACGCCTCGCCGCCCGGTACAGCGCCCGCGGTCTGCCCACCACGCCCGACCAGATCCTCGTCACCAACGGCGCGCACAGCGGGCTCGCCACCGCGCTGCGCCTGTTCACCGGTCCCGGTGACCGCGTGCTGATCGAGCAGCCGACCTACCCGAACGCGATCGAGGCCATCCTCGGCGCGCACACCGTCCCGGTGCCGGTCGCGATGACCGACGGGGCCGACGGCGCGGGCTGGGACCTCGACGGCATCGAGGCCACCCTCCGCCAGACCGCGCCCCGGCTCGCCTACCTGATCGTCGACTTCCAGAACCCGACCGGTCACCGCCTCGACGAACCAGGCCGCGCGCACCTCGCCGCCGCGTTCCGCCGCGCCCGCACCCCGGTCGTCATCGACGAGACCAACGTCGACCTGGACTTCAGCGGCGCGCCGCTGCCGCCCTTCAACGGCGATCTCGTGCTGGCCGCGGGCTCGGCGGGCAAGTCGTACTGGGGCGGGCTGCGGCTGGGCTGGGTCCGCGCGTCCACGGAGATCATCAACCGGCTCACCGCCGCCCGCCGCGGCTTCGACCTCGGGACGCCGGTGTTCGAACAACTGGTGCTGTGCGAACTGCTCGACGGCCCGCCGGAACCGATGCTCGACCGCCGCCGCCTGCTGGTCGAACGACGCGACGCACTCGCCGGCCTGCTCCGCACGCACTGCCCGGACTGGACGTTCACCGTGCCGGACGGCGGGCTGAGCCTGTGGTGCCGGCTGCCCGCGCCGGTCAGCACCCGGCTCGCGGCCGTCGCGCAGAACTTCGGGGTGCGGGTCGCGCCCGGCTCGTTCTTCACCCCGCACGGGGGACTCGAGCACTACCTGCGGGTGCCGTACACCCAACCGGTCGACGTGCTGGGGGACGCGGTGCTGGGGCTGGCCGCGGCCGCCGCCTCAGTGGCCGAATCTCGTGCTCCGATAGCGGAGAACGGGTTCATTCCGGTCACATGACTGGACCGGAGGACTGTATACAGGGTAGAAAGCAGTGCGCTGGATGGCCTAGTCCACTGTCGGCCGATCGGCCGGGAGTACACCATCCAGCGCACTGCTCGCCTCTGGGTGCTCGGCAGGGACCGAGCGGCACAGCCCCTCGTTGTGCCGCCCGGACGAGTTGCCAGAGGGGCAGCCCCGGCGCCGCGGGGGCATCGCGGCGCCGGGGCCAGGTCCCGACCTGACCGGGCGCGGTCGGCAGGTCGGGTAGCTTGTGAAGGTGTTCGGGGGGGACGCCGGGAGAGTTCGTTCGGACCGGTCGGTTGGGCCGGTTGGCCCACGTCAAAGGTCGTTGTTGGCGATTCGGGACACAGGTGTCCGGTGCCGATGGCCCATTCAGTCGGGCGTGGAGACCGGTAAACCGGCGTCGCGACCCGCGGCGTTCACCGCGCGGCTGCGGGTGGTGAACCCGGCGTCGGCCGGGTGGGAGAGGGTGGCCTGCGAGACGAGCACGCCGTGCGTGCCGCGGGCGCCACCCGAGTCGTGGTGTGCGGCGGACACCGTCGAACCGGGCCCGGACGGGCCGGCAGGCGTCTTCACCGGCTCCGGTGTGGAGCCCGTACCTGCCTCGTGGCCGGTGGCGGTGGGGGTGGTGGTCTTTTCCTGGGCGGCGGCCTGCTGGGGAGCGGGTGCCGCCGCGGGAACGGGTGCGGGGGCCACGTCCTCGACGGGCGTGGCGACGACGGGCCTGGGTGCGGGTGCGACGGGCAGCGGCGCCGGTGCCGGTGCCGGCGCGGGAACGGGTGCCCGCTCGACGCGGTCGGTCCCGTTCGAACCGGTCCACTCGTCGATCGGCAGCAGCTCCGGCACGTCGGCGATCGGCTCCTGTGGGGGCTGGGTGACCGGCGTCAGCAGCGTCGAGGTCGTGTCGATCACCGATCCGGTGATGTCGACGACCGTGTCGGTCAGCCCGGTGACCGAGTGCGTGATCCCGCCGAGCAGTCCACCGAGAAGACCTCCCGCCGACTGCTCTCGCGTCTGCGGCTGGTCGCCCGGCAGCTCGTCCGCACTCGCCGAACCGGCGAAGACGGCACTGAGCAACCACCCGGCCACAGCGATCGCGGCGACGAGCAGCCCGCGGCGCAGCAGGCGCGAAAACTCCACTGCGACCACCACCGTCCGTCAACGCTTGTCAGCCGGCAGGGGTACCCGTGCCGACAGTGCACACTATCTAGCACCACACCGACAATGTGCACCCTAGCCGCGCGAGATCCACCCGGAAAGACGGCAAAAGCGCACGGTATCGGCCGGATGGGGCAATGTTGATCACGTGAGGTGATCCTCTGTCACGCTCACCGCCGGTCCCACCCGTTCCGGTCAGGTTCGGGGTCTCGGGTGAACGCGTTGAGTCATCGGGACGGTCACGCCAGCTTGTGCAAACGCACGATCGCTTCGTCGAGCACCTCGTCCTTCTTGCAGAACGCGAAGCGGACGATGTGCTTCCACGCGTCCGGTGTGTCGGTGAAGACCTGCACGGGCACGGCGGCCACGCCGACGCGTTCCGGCAGTCGCAGGCACAGCTCCGCGCCGTCGGAGAAGCCGAGCGGCCGGACGTCCGCGCACACGAAGTAGGTGCCCGCGCTGGGCCGCACGCCGAAACCGGCCGCCGCCAGCCCTTCCGACAGCCGGGTCCGCTTCGCCGCGAGGTCGTCCCGCAGCGCCGTCACCCACGCGGACTCGTGCTCCAGCGCGTAGGCCACGGCGGGCTGGAACGGCGCGCCGCCGACGAAGGTCAGGAACTGCTTGGCCGCGCGGACCGCCGACGTGAGCTCCTCCGGCGCGCACACCCAGCCGATCTTCCAGCCCGTGCAGTTGAACATCTTCCCGGCCGACGAGATGGTCACGGTCCGCTCCGCCATGCCGGGGAACGTGCACAGCGGCAGGTGGGGCACACCGCCACAGCCGAGGTCGTAGGTCAGCGACTCGTACACCTCGTCGGTGATCGCGATCAGGTCGTGCTCGACGCAGAGCGCCGCGATCCCGGCCAGTTCCTCGTGGGTGAACACGGTGCCGGTCGGGTTGTGCGGCGAGTTCACGAGGATCGCCCGCGTCTTCGGCGTGATCGCGGCGCGCACGGCGTCCAGGTCGACCGAGAACCGCTCACCGTCGACCAGGGACACGACCTTGCGGGTCGCGCCCGCGAGGGCCACAGAAGCCGCGTAGGAGTCGTAGTACGGCTCGAACAGGATGACCTCGTCACCGGGTTCGGTCAGCGCCAGCAGCGCCGACGCGATGGCCTCCGTGGCGCCGACGGTCACCAGGACCTCGGTGTCCGGGTCGAACTCGATCCCGTAACCGGCGCGCTGGGCGGCGATCGCGGCCCGCAGCTCCGGGCGGCCGGGCCCGGGCGGGTACTGGTTCACCCCGGACGCGATGGCCCGCTGGGCCTCCTCGAGCATGCCGGCGGGGCCGTCCGTGTCGGGGAAGCCCTGCCCGAGGTTCACCGCCCCGGTCCTGGTCGCGAGCGCGGTCATCTCCGCGAAGATCGTCGACGTGAAGGGGGTCAGGCGGGACACGAGAGCAGGACGACGCACGGTCAGCCATCCTCACGGACAATGGAGGTGTGCGGCAACTGACCGAGACGAAGAACATCGCGACCGAGAACATCGCGACCAGGAACATCGCCGGCAAGAACATCGCGGCCCCGATCCCGGACGAGGCCGAGAAGAAGCGCGCGCTGCGGAAGATGAAGCTCGTCGCGCTGTCGTTCCTGGTCGGCGCCGCCGTGATCTTCGTGGTCATGTCGCTGTGGCCGGGTGAGCCCGCGTGGACGGGCTACGTGAAGGCGGCCGCCGAGGCGGGCATGGTCGGCGCGCTCGCCGACTGGTTCGCGGTCACGGCGCTGTTCCGGCACCCGATGGGGATCAGGATCCCGCACACGGCGATCATCCCGACCCGCAAGGACGCGATCGGCAACAGCCTCGGCGAGTTCGTGGGCTCGAACTTCCTGTCCGAGCAGGTCGTGCGGGAACGGCTGCGCCGGGTCGGGGTGGCGTCGCGGCTCGGCGCCTGGGTGGCCGAACCGGACAACTCCGAGCGCGTGACCGCCGAGCTGGCGACCGTGGTGCGCGGCGTGGTCGCCGTGCTGCGGGACGAGGACGTGCAGGAGGTCATGGAGCAGGCCGTGGTCAAGCGCGTGGTCGCGGTGCCGTGGGGGCCGCCGCTGGGCAAGCTGCTGGCCGGGGTGTTCGCGGACGGCTCGCACCACAAGCTCGTCGACCTGATGTGCGACCGCGCCTACGAGTGGGTCAAGAACAACCACTCGCAGGTCATGCGGGTGGTGTCGGACCGGTCGCCGAGCTGGTCGCCGAAGTTCGTCGACTCGATGGTCGCCGACAAGGTGTACGGCGAGGTGCTGTCGTTCGCGTGGCTGGTCAAGACCGACCCGAACCACCCGATGCGGCTCGCGGTCGACAAGTTCCTCGCCGAGTTCGCGTCCGACCTGCAGACCGACCCGGCCACCATGGAACGCGCCGAGGCCGTCAAGCAGCAGGTGCTGGCGCACCGCGAGGTCCAGAACGTGATCGGCTCGGCCTGGTCGACGGCCAAGCGGATGCTGCTCGACGCGGCCGAGGACCCGTCCAGCGAGCTGCGCAAACGCGTGCGCGAGGGCCTGATCTCACTCGGCCGCAAGCTCACCGACGACGACGCGCTGCGCGACAAGGTCGACAGCTGGGTCGAGGGCGCGGCCGCGTACGTGGTGGTCAACTACCGCGACGAGATCACCACGCTGATCACCGACACCGTGCAGCGCTGGGACGCCGAGGAGACGTCCCGCAAGATCGAGCTGCAGGTCGGCCGCGACCTCCAGTTCATCCGGATCAACGGCACGGTCGTCGGCGCGCTGGCCGGCCTGCTGATCTACACGATCGCTCAGCTCACCCTCTGAAACAGCTGCCAGTACAGGCTGTTCGCGCGGGCGGCCGCCGGTGCGTGGCGGGCGAGGATCGCGGCCACGTGCGCGGGCGCGCCGGGCGGTACGCCGCCGGTGGCGCACCACGCGACGAACTCGTTGCGGGCGGCGGGGACGCTGCTCACCCCGCACACCTCGGTCGCCAGCCAGTTGACCAGGCGCATGGCCGCGTAGTCGGCGTCGTGCGTGGCGTTGCGCCGCACGAAGGCCCGCTCGGCCACCGACAGGTCGAAGCGCGGCGACGTGACCAGCCCGAAGTCGGTGAGGCACAGCCGCGCGCCGTCGGTACGGAGGTTGCCGAAGTGCCCGTCCTTGTGCAGCAGTTCGTGGTCGCGCAGGAACGCCACGATGTGCGTGAGCTGCTGTTCCATCAGCTCTGCCTTGCTCGCCGGCTCGTCGCGCAGCCAGTCGTACAGCGAGTGCGGGACGTACTCGCTGACCAGCACGAGGCTGTGCGTCGCGGCCGCCATCAGGGGGGTGTCTTTTGGATCTTTGTGGAGAGTCTGGGCCTGAGCAGCAGATACCTCAGGGGAACGTGATGGCGGGCAACCACTGACCGCCTGCGGTCGGGGAGCGTCGCCGGGTCGGGACCAACACTTTCAAATCCGGGGAGGCGGACTAGTCACCGCCGCGCCGAGCGCCACGTGCGGGCCTTCTCGCGGTTGCCGCACACCTGCATGGAGCACCACGTGCGGGAGTGGTTGCGCGAGCGGTCGTAGAACGCCCACCGGCAGTCGTCGGCGGGGCAGATCTTCACCCGCGCCCACTGCCCGAGCACGGCCAGCCTGCTGGCGGCCGCGAGCACCGCGCCAGCCACGTCGGCCGCCGCGAGCCGTGGCGCGCCGCCCGCGGACAGCTCGACGGTCACCGGGACGGCGGCGTCCTCGGGCTCGGCGGACGCGTCGACGGGGTCGCCGACCGCGGCCCGCAGCGCGGTCCGCACGGCACCGGCGTCGGCCGCGCCGTCGGCCAGTCCTCGGTCGGCGAGCCACCGCCGCCAGGCGTCCGGATCGGACAGCACATCCGTGTGCGCGTCATGGTCGACGGTGTTCAGGAAGTCGACCACCAGGTCCACGTCGGTCACGACAACCACTGTAGGCCAGACACCGGTTGTCGCGATAAAAGACCTGGTCAGGCGGCTATTCGCAGGGTGTATAGACCCAGCTATACACCGCGTGTACAGTTCTCAGGCATGTCGATCGGACACACTCTGTTAGGACTGCTCGAAGGCGGGCCGAGACACGGCTACGACCTCAAGCGGGCGTACGACGAGCACTTCGGGCACGGTCGGCCGCTGCACTACGGGCAGGTCTACGCGACGCTCTCGCGGCTGTTGAAGAACGGCCTCATCGAGGAGAGCGGCGTCGAGCAGGGCGGCGGCCCGGACCGCAAGCGCTACGCGGTCACGGCCGAGGGCGTCACCGACGTCGACACGTGGCTCGGCACGCCGGAGAAGCCCGAGCTGTACATGCAGAGCACGCTCTACACGAAGGTCGTCATCGCGCTCATGTCCGAGCGCGACGCCCAGGACGTGCTCGACACCCAGCGGCACGCGCACCTGCGCGCCATGCGTGAGCTCACCGCCCGCAAGCGCGGCGGTGACCTCGCGGACCAGCTGATCTGCGACCACGCGCTCTTCCACCTCGAGGCCGACCTGCGCTGGCTCGAGCTGACCGCGGCCCGCATCGACGAACTACGGAATCAGGTGACCTCATGACACAGCCACTGCTGGCGGCGACCGGCGTCGTCAAGTCCTTCGGCCCGACCAAGGCGCTCGACGGCGCGAACATGTCCGTCCGCGCCGGTGAGGTCGTGGCCGTCATGGGCCCGTCCGGGTCCGGCAAGTCGACGATGCTGCACTGCCTCGCGGGCATCATCCAGCCCGACGCGGGGACGGTGATGTACGACGGCAAGGAGCTGTCCGCCATGCCGGACCAGCCACGCAGCACGCTGCGGCGCACCGAGTTCGGCTTCGTGTTCCAGTTCGGGCAGCTCGTGCCGGAGCTCTCGTGCATCGAGAACGTGGCGCTGCCGATGCGCCTCGGCGGCATGAAGCGGCGCGACGCCGAGGCCAAGGCCCGCACGTGGCTGGACCGCCTCGAGGTCGGCGAGGTCGCTGCCAAGCGGCCCGGCGAGGTGTCCGGCGGTCAGGGCCAGCGGGTCGCGGTGGCCCGCGCGCTCGTCACCGGTCCACGGGTGATCTTCGCGGACGAGCCGACCGGCGCACTGGACTCGCTCAACGGCGAGCACGTGATGCGCCTGCTCACCGAGGCCGCGAAGGACACCGGCGCGGCCGTCATCCTCGTGACCCACGAGCCCCGCGTCGCCGCGTACTCCGACCGCGAGGTCATCGTGCGTGACGGGCACACGAGGCAGGTGGAGTTCGCGTGATGGCGGGCAACTCCGGGCGCACGCCGTGCGTCCTCGAAGCGGGGGAGGGACGGGCGTGAACGTCCGGGGGTGGATGAGCGACCTCGTCCTCGGGGTCCGGCTGGCCGTCGGGGGCGGCCGGACCTCGTGGGCGAGGCTCGCACTCAGCGCGGTGGGGATCGCGATCGCGACGGCCGTGCTGCTGGTGGCCGCGTCCGCGGGCACCATGCACCAGGAGCGCGAGGTGCGGCAGTACGCCGACTTCGTGCAGGACGCGCCGGTCGAGGGCGTGGACCCCACGCTGACCGACCGCAACTACACCGAGTTCCGCGGCGACCACGTCGCCCTCACCTACGTCGCGGCCACCGGGCCGTCCTCGCCGAAGCCGGCGGGGCTGCCCGAACTGCCCGCCGCGGGTGAGATGTACGCGTCGCCGGCACTGGCCGAGCTGCTGGCGTCGCCGGAGGGCGAGCTGCTGCTGCCGCGCGTGCCCGAGAAGGTGGCAGGCACGCTCCCCCAGGGCATGGTGGAGCTGCCGGGCGACCTGGTGGCGTGGATCGGCGTCGACGAGAAGACGCTGGCGGACATCGACGCGGTCCCGGCGTACGGGTTCGGCTCCGATCCCGAGGCGGCGTCCCTCGACCCGGGGCTGCTCGCGTTGCTGCTGGTGGGTGCGGTCGTGCTGCTGCTGCCGGTGTTCATCTTCGTGACGTCCGCGAGCCGGATCGCGGGCGCGGAGCGGGACCGCAGACTCTCCGCGCTGCGGCTCGTCGGGTCCGGTTCCCGGCAGGTGCGCAGGATCGCGGCCGCCGAGTCGCTCGCGGGTGCGTTCGTCGGGCTGGTGCTCGGCGCGGTGGTGTTCGTGGTGGCGCGCCAGTTCACCGACCGCATCGACCTGTTCGGTGAGCGGGCGTACGTCTCCGACGTGGTGCCCGACCCGGTGCTGACGGCGTTGATCGTGCTGCTGATCCCGGCGCTGTCGGTGCTCACCGCCCTGTTCGCGCTGCGGCGCACGATCATCGAGCCGCTCGGCGTGGTGCGGCAGAGCAAGCCGGTGCGCAGGCGCCTGTGGTGGCGGCTCGCGCTGATCATGCTGGGTGTGGTGCTGCTGACCACGCAGCTCGGCGCGGCGGACAACAGCGACACGTGGGCGTGGGCCGTGAGCGGTGGCGCCGCGCTGCTGCTGATCGGGGTGCCCGTGCTGCTGCCGTGGCTGGTCGAGCGGGTCGCGGGGCAGGTGTCGGGCGGCCCGACGTCGTGGCTGCTCGCGGTCCGCAGGCTGCAGCTGGACAGCGGCACGTCGGCGCGGGTCGTCGGCGGGGTCGCGGTCGTGCTGGCCGGTGCGATCACGCTGCAGACCGTGCTGATGTCGGTCGAGGGCGTGGTCGGTCTGCCGGGCGGTGAGGACGCGCCCCCCGGCGCGGTCGAGGTCTCGACCAGCCAGGAGCTGGCGTCCGCGGTGTCGGCGGAGGTGGCGGCCGCCGACGGTGTGGACGCCGTGCACACGCTGCGGTACACGTCCTTCTACGAGGCGAGCACGACGGACAACGCGTGGGGTGCGGTCGTGGTGGACTGCGCGGCCGTGCGCGACCTGGTGCGCGTCCGCGACTGCACGGACGGCGACGTGTACCTGATGCGCGACGAGTACCAGATGCCGCCGGAGCCGGGGACGGCACTCGAGCAGCGCGACTACCAGGGCACGTCGAACGCGGACCTCGTGGTCACCGGCACGTGGTCGGTGCCTGCGGACGCGAAGTACTTCGACCGGCCGGACAACAGCAGCGTCTACGCGACGATCGTGGTGACGCCGGGCGCGATCGCCGCCGCGGCACTGCCGCAGGACGAGTCGGCGACGGTGTACGCCATGGTCTCCCACGACCTGACGAGCGACCAGCTGGAAGGCATCCGCAACTCGGTCGCCGCCCACCGCGTCGGGGCCCACGTGTACTCGTTCAACACGGGCCCGGACCTGGACGACAACCAGCAGACCTACGTGGCGATCCGCACCGGCCTGTACGCGGGCTCGATCTTCACGCTGCTGCTGGCGGGCATCAGCCTGCTCGTGCTGGCACTGGAACACATCCGCGAACGCCGCCGCACGCTGGCGATGCTGACGGCGAGCGGGGTGCCGCGCGGGGTGCTGGGACGGTCGCTGCTGTGGCAGGTGGCGCTGCCGATCGTGCTGGGCGTGGTGGTCGCGCTGCTGACGGGCATCGGTCTGGCCGCGCTGGTGATGCGCCTGACGGAGGACCCGATGGTCGTCGACTGGGCGGGCGTCGCGCTGCTGTGCGCGGGCGCGATCGCGCTGAGCCTGCTGGTCAGCGCGATGACCATGCCGTTCCTCCGCAACGCGACCCGCCTGTCGGCGTTGCGGACCGAATGAGCCGGGGGTGCCGGGGAGAGGCCGCCCGCCTCTCCCCGGCCAGGTCACGCGGCGAGGCGCCAGGCGGAACCCATGTGCCACGCGGCGCAGATGTTCACGTCCAGCAGGTACGCGCCCGCCGTCCCGCACTGCGTGGACCCGGTCCCGGGATCCAGTGGCTGCCCGTGGCCCATGCCGGTGATCGTGTACTTCTCGACCACCGCCCGGCCGCCGGCGGCGTACACCTCGTGCGGGTAGCCCGCGACCGTGTCGGTACTCGTCGGTGTGGCGGGGATGCCGTGCACGTTCGTCCACTGTTCGACCAGTTCGGTCGCGTTCGCCGGGGCCACCGTGTAGTCGGCGCTGCCCTGCCAGATGCTGACCGTCGGCCACGGGCCGGTGTGCGGTGAGGCCGCCCGGACCGCGTCACCCAGCGCAGAGGGCGTGCGGTTCTTGCCGGGGTTCATGCACGAGAACGCGTCGACCATGCTCGCCGCGCACCGGTACGCGATGCCCGCGACCACGCCGCCGCCCGCGAACATCTCCGGGTAGGTGGCCAGCATGACCGCCGTCATCGCGCCGCCCGCCGACAGGCCGGTCACGTGCACCCGCGCCGGGTCCGCGCCCGTGTCGGCGATCGTCCTGCGCACCATCTGCGCGATCGACTCCGCCTCGCCCTGGCCGCGCGTGGTGTCGCCGCGCTCGAACCAGTTGAAGCACTTGTTGAAGTTGTTGCCGCTCTGCTGTTCCGGCAGCACCACGCTGAACTTCAGCCGGTCCGCCAGCTGGGTCCAGCCGGCGCCGGAACCGTACCCGGACGCGTTCTGCGTGCAGCCGTGCAGTGCGACGACCACCGGTCTTCCCGCCGGCAGACCCGTTGGCACGTAACGGAACATCTTCAGGTTGCCGGGATTGCTGCCGAAGCTCGGCACCGGTTCGATCGCGGCCGCTGCCGGGGTCGCGCCGATGAGCGTCAGCAGGAGCGTGGCCACCACGGCCACGGACGCTGGTCGGAACATGCCGTCACCACCTCGTTGTGTTTCGGCGTACCTCACTGACGGTAGGCGTGCGACAGCTCTGTGTTCAGAGTGGCGGCCACCACATTCGGGGCCCGGTTTGTGGTGTCCGCACTCATTTCCGCGCGCGCGGAAGGCTTCTACGTTTCCGGTATGCGTGCTGCCCTGGTCGCCAGTGCCGTTGGTGCCGTTGTCTGCGCCACGGTCGCCCTGTCCACCCCCGCGGTCGCCTCTGGTGTTGCCTCTGGGGCACCCGCCGGCTGTGCCCGGGTCCACGTGCCCATGGCGGAACGCCAGGTGGTGTCCTGTCTCGACGAGCTGACGACCGCGGGCACCGCCGCGTCCGGGCACACGGTCGCCGCCGACTGGGCCGGTCTCACGCAGGCGTCGCTGCCGCAACCCAGTGGTGTGCCGGGCATCCAGGTCGACGGCTACTTCTCCGACACGTCCACGACCAACGCCAACAACGGCTGGCACCACGACGCGCAGTTCGTGCTGCGGCTGCCGGACGAGTGGAACGGCGGCCTGGTCGTGACGGGCTCTCCTGGCTCGCGCCGCCAGTACGCGAACGACCGCGCGATCGCGGACTTCGTGCTGTCCAAGGGATACGCGTTCGCCGCGACCGACAAGGGCAACACCGGCGTCACCTTCTACCACGACGGCCGCAGGCCCGGCGACGCGCTCGCCGAGTGGAACACCCGCGTCACCCAGCTGACGATCGCGGCGAAAGCCGTTGTGGCGCAACGGTATGGACGGCTCCCCGCCCGCACGCTGATGGCGGGCATCTCCAACGGTGGCTACCTGGTGCGCTGGCAGCTGGAGAACGTGCCGTGGCTGTACGACGGCGGCATCGACTGGGAGGGCACGCTCTGGACCACGAAGGGCCCGAACCTGTTCACGTTCCTGCCCGGCGCGATGAGGAACTACCCGGGCTACGCGGCGGGGTCACCGGCGGCACACGACGCGATGCTGGCCGCGGGCTACGCACCGGGCTCGGAGTTCCTGTGGCCGTTCCACAACCAGGTCTACTGGGACCTCACACAACGCACGTACCGCGAGGAGTTCGACCCGTCGTTCGACGGTGACCTGGACGCCGGCGTCCCGTACTGCGCGAGCGGCACCCCGCACTGCGACGCGGACTACGACTACGCGTCCCGCCCGAGGTCGGTCCACGCGGCGGTCGCGAAGGTCGCGCTGACGGGCCGCATCGGCAAACCGATGATCACGTTGCACGGCACGCTCGACACGCTGCTCCCGATCAGCCGGAGCAGCGACGTGTACGCGCGGATGATCCACGACAAGGGCCGCGACCACCTGCACCGCTACCACCGCGTCGAGGGCGGCAACCACACCGACGGGCTGGTGGACACGTACCCGGACAAGCTCGTCCCGCTGGCCCCGGAGTTCCGGAAGGCGGTCACCGAGATGGAGAACTGGCTGCGCTGAGCGCGTCGGCGGGTAGGCGGGCACCGAGCCACCGGAACGCGCCCGCGCCGGCGGTGGCGGCGGCAGCGACCACCAGCCACGGCACCCACACCCCGGCCGCGAACAGCGCGACGACGGCGGGTGCCAGCACCACGGGCACGGTGAACGCGTACTGGAACGCGGCGAGGTGCCGCCCTCGGGACTCGGCGGGCGCCATCGCGACGGCGAGGGCGTTGGCCCGTGCTCCGAAGAGGACACCACTGACGGCGAGCACCAGCGAGGTGGCCAGCAGCCACGCGGGCCGCCACCCGGCGGGCAGGGCCACGGCGACCAGACACAGGGCGCACCAGACGGCCATGAGCACGGCGGCGTGCGCGAGTGTGGTGGTGCGCGGCAGGTTCCGGGTGAGCCGGACGGCGAGCGTGCCGCACGTGCTGGTCACGGCGGTGTGGAGCGCGAGGATGACACCGGGCAGCCACGCGGGCGACCCGAGGTCGAGCACGTACACGGGCAGACCGACGAGGAAGAAGTCCAACCCGAGCGCCACGAGCCCGGTGACGACGACGATCCCGAGGAACCGCCGGGAGATCCGGTGCCCGGTCACGCGGACGGCGGGTGTGTGCGGCGCGCGCACCCGCGACGCGAGCATCAGCGCGCAGGCAACGAAACTGACGGCGTTCACGGCCGCGGCGACCCGCAGCGACCCGAACGCGAGCAGCCCGCCGGCGGCCAGCGCCCCGAGCCCGAAGCACGCCGCCCGCACCATGCCGACGACGGCGAAGGGGTGGTCCTTGGGCCGGTCCCCGACGACGTCGGCGATGAGCGCGAACAACGAACTGTAGAACAGCTGCTGTCCGGCGGCGAGCAGGCAGACGGCGACGGCGACGGTGGCGATCCCGTCCGCGACGAGGAAACCGAGGGCGCCCAGGGCCTGCACGACCTGTGAGGCGATCACGACCGGCCGCGGCCCGACCCGGTCGACGAACCGCCCCGCGATCGGCGGCACGAGCAACCCGACCACGGTCCCGGCGGTGACGGTCACCCCGGCGACGGCGAGCGGCAGCCCGATCTCGCGGGTCGCGTAGACCAGGGTGAGCGGCAGGAACAGCCCGGACCCGAAGTTGTCGACCCCCAGCGCGATCAACAGTGCGAGCACCGGACCCACTGTGCCAGCGGGTGGCTTACAGCCAAGCCCCGCCCCGACATCTCGAAGACGCTGCCGAGACAGCAGCAATGCCACGAAGGGCCCCTTCGTAACACCCGGCGTGATGAAGGACCCCTTCGTTGCGCTCAACGTGATGAAGGACCCCAACCAGCAATCGAGAAACACAGGCCCAACGCCCAGAACGACGTCTTCCAGAAATCGTCGGCGACCATCACGGCGACCAGCGCCCGTTCGCCTTCGCCGTGTCGATGGCTGTTTGTCCGTGGGGTGTCATCAGCCCCTGCTCGATCAACCTGGCCGCGCGCTCGCGGTTCGACGCGCTCCACGAGCTGCGCGACCGCCGTGGCGTGAACCGCAGCCGCGAGTGCCCGGCGTCGTGCTTGCGGTGCAGCCCGTCGATCCACCCGAAACACAACGCCTGCTCGACCGCCTCCTGGTACGGCACGCCGGGCAGCCCCTTGTGCGGGATCACCAGCCACACCTCGGAAGCCGAAGCACAGTGGGCCGCCAGCCACGTCCGCCATTCGCCTGCGGTGCGCACCTCGATGATGTCCATGCACACCATGCTCCCGGCCAAAGTGCTCACCGACTGAGCGCTTTACCCGTGCAGTTGGTGCAACCGCAGCGCGATCTGGATCTCGAGTGCCCGCGCGGGCGTCTGCCAGTCGTCGCCGAGCAGGGACGCGATGCGGTCCAGCCGCTGCACGACCGTGTTGACGTGCACGTGCAGCACGTCCTTCGCGCGCGTCAGGTTCGTACCGCACTCGAAGTACGCCTGCAGCGTCGCCACGAGGTCGGTCCCGCGCCGCTGGTCGTAGTCCAGCACCGGTCCGAGCGTCGCCCGCACGTACCCCGCCAGGTCCGTGCGGTCGCCGATCAGCTGACCCACGAACCCGAGATCGGCCAGCGCGGCCCCGTGCCCGACCCGGCCCAGCGCGAGCAGCGACCGGACACACCGCCGTGCCTCGTCCGCGGCCGCGGCCAACGCGGCGGGCCCAGCGGCGGGGCCGGACGCGCCCACGGTCACGGGGGCCTCCACCGACGCCGAAAGCGAGGTCGCCAGCCGGCCCGCCAGCTCCGACGGGTCCCCGTCGGCCACCAGCAGCACCACCTGCTCGGCATGCAACCCGACCAGCGTCGCGAACCGCCCGCACGCCATCGCCAGCCGCCGCCGCGGTACACCGTCGACGTGCGCGATCAGCACCGCGTGCGGCGCGGCCAGGTCGATGCCCAGCCGGCGGCCGCGCGCCAGCAGCGCGGCCGGGTTGCGGTCCGGGGCGGTCAGCAGATCGGTCAGCAGCTCACCGCGGACCTCGTCCTCCGCCTTCGCCACCGACCGGCGCAGCAGCAACAGCAGCGCCGCGACCACGCACGCCCGCTCGAACAGCCGCCGGTCCGCCTCGTCGAGTGCCGCGCGGCCGGTCAGCACGAGACTGCCGAGCAGTTCCGGGCCGGCCAGCACGGCGCACACCCACTGGTCACCGACCCGCACCGCCCGGCCGGCCGCCCGCGACGCCGCGACCGCCTCCTCCGGCCAGATGACTGCCGCCGCCACCGCGCCCGCGAACCCCGACCGGGTCGGTGCGTTGCCGGTGCCGACCACCGGCGGGGTGGCCACGGGAACGCGGGCCAGCTCGGCGCCGGACGCGTCGAAGAACACAATGCCGCCGTCGAGGACCGCGGCCACCTCGGCGGCCACCTCCGCCACGTCACCGCCGCGGAGCACCAGCTCCATCAGCCGGTCGTGGGCGTCCTCCGCCCGGCGCATCGAGTCGTTGCCCGCGCTGATCGTCTCGTTCGCGCGCCGGGTCTCGTCCAGCAGCTGCGCGTTGTCGATGGCGATCGCGGCGTGGTCGGCCAGCGACGCCAGCAGCGCGACCTCCTCCGCGGTGAACTCGCGGCGCTGCCGGTCGGCGGCGAACAGCACGCCGATCACCTTGCTGCCCAGCATGAGCGGCACACCGAGGATGCCGACCATGCGTTCGGCCGCCACCGCGTCGTCGATCGACGACTTGTGCGCGAACCGGGGGTCGGACAGGTAGTCGGCGCTCGCGTACGGGTGGGCGGTCTGCGCGACCAGACCGCCGAGGCCCTCGCCGTGCCCGATCCGCAGGCTCGGCAGCAGCGACGACACCGAACCGTCGGTGACCCGCATGTACGTGGTCCCGGCGGCCTCGTCGTTGAGCGACAGGTACGACAGGTCCACGCGCAGCAGCATCCGCGCGCGGTGCACGATTGAGCGCAGCACCGCGTCGAGGTCCCGCAGCTTCGACAGGTCGCTCGCCGTGTCGAACAGCGCCCGCAGCTCGGTCTCGCGGCGCCGGTGCTCGGTCAGCGTGTGCCGGATCCGCAGCGCCACCTCGGTCGCCCGCGCGAGCGCCGTGTGCTCCTCGTCGGACAGCCCGGCCGAGCGCGCGGCCACCGGCACGTGCGCCAGCTGCTCGCCGCTCGCGTCACTGGCGAGCAGGTCGAGCAGCCGGCGCACGGCATCGTTGACGGCTGTGCCGACGCCTCGGTCCACGCTGGTCATCGTGTCACTAGTGGTGCGCTGTCGTCAGCGGAGCGGACCTCCTCGGGTTCGAGCGACGCGCCCTTGGTCTCCCGCGCCACCAGCACCGCGACCACGGTGATCAGGCACATCGCGACCAGGTACAGCGACACCGGCAGCGTCGAGTCCCACGCGTCGAGCAGCGCGACCGCGATCAGCGGCGCGACCGCACCGGCCAGGATCGACGCGAGCTGGTAGCCGACCGACGCGCCCGAGTAGCGCACCCGCGTGCCGAACAGCTCGGAGAAGAACGCCGCCTGCGGGCCGTACATGGCGCCGTGCAGCACGAGGCCGACCGTGGTGGCGAACGCGATCACGCCGAACGACCTCGTGTCGAGCAGCGCGAAGAACACGAAGCCCCACGCGCCCATCGCGACCGCGCCGAACAGGTACACCGCACGCCGCCCGATCCGGTCGGACAGCAGGCCCCACAAGGGGATCGTGACGAAGTGGATGGCCGAGCCGATCAGCACCGCGTTGAGGCCGACCGACTTCGCGAGGTCCAGCGACTCGGTGATGTACACGAGGATGAACGCGGTGATCACGTAGTACGAGACGTTCTCGCCCATCCGCGCGCCCATCGCGATCAGCACCTGCCGCCAGTTGTGCTTGAACACCTGCACGATCGGCGCCTTCTCCTCGGCGCCGCGCTCCTCGGCTTTCCGTTGTGCGGCGAGGAACACCGGCGACTCGGCGACCGCGAGCCGGATCCACAGGCCGATCACCACGAGCACCGCGGACAGCAGGAACGGGATCCGCCAGCCCCACGACAGGAACGCCTCGTCGGTCTGCACCGCGGCGAGGATCGCGAGCACGGCGGTGGCGAGCAGGTTGCCGCCTGGCGCGCCGCACTGCGGCCACGACGCCCAGAAGCCGCGGCGTGCCGCGCCGCCGTGCTCGGACACGATGAGCACCGCGCCACCCCACTCGCCGCCGAGCGCGAAGCCCTGGACGAGGCGCAGCAGGGTGAGCAGGACCGGCGCCGCCACGCCGATCGTCGCGTACGTGGGCAGCAGGCCCATCGCGAACGTGGCGCCGCCCATCATCAGGAGGCTGATCACGAGCAGCTTCTTGCGGCCGATCTTGTCGCCGTAGTGGCCGAAGATCAGCCCGCCGATGGGCCGGGCGAGGAAGCCGATCGCGTAGGTGGTGAACGCGAGCAGCGTGCCGGTCAGCGGGTCGGAGGTGGGGAAGAACAGCTTGTTGAACACCAGCGCGGCGGCCGATGAGTAGAGGAAGAAGTCGTACCACTCGACGGTCGTGCCGACGAGGCTCGCAGACACGATCCTGGCGAGTGAGCGAGCTCGCGAGCGATCAGTCGGCTCAGAGCGGGGTGTGTGAGCAGGGCCACTGGTCATGAGTGAAAACGTTAGGTTTCACGACGGCTCGTGAACCATGTGTCAACCGGACATATCACGTGACGATCGAGTGGTGACGCGGGCCACAGGTGGCCGTCGAGTATGCGACCTGGCTAATGTTGGAAGCGTGATTTGCCCGAAGTGTCAGAACGCGATGCGCACCGTGGACCGCCAAGGCATCCACATCGACCAGTGCGACAGCTGCCGCGGGATCTTCCTCGACCGCGGTGAGCTGGAGGCCATCCTGAACGCCGAGCGCCAGTACTCGGCACAGGCCGCGCCGCCGCCGTACCAGGGCGGTCCGCCGCAGCCCTACCAGGGCGGTCCACCGCCGGGCCGGTACTCCGACTCGCCGCGCGGCTACTCGGACTCCCCCCGCGGCTACCGCGGCGGGTATGCCGACTCGCCACGTGGCCACCACGGTGGTCACGGCCACCGGCGTCGCAAGAGCTTCATGGAGCAGCTGTTCGACTGAGGCATCCCTGTCCGTGCACCCCATGATCTGCGCGGGTTGCGGTCACTGGACCGACGAACCGCGGGTCGAGATCGCCGGCGCCGGCACGGTTCTCGTGTGTGTCGAGTGTGGACACCGAGAGCCGTACCGGCGCCTGCCGCTGTTCGCGGTCACCGGCCCCAGCGGCACGGGCAAGTCGACGGTCGGCCGCGTGCTGGTCGACCGGCTCGCCGACGAGTGCGTGATCGTCGAGCAGGACCTGTTGTGGGTGGGCGCGTTGCGCGACCCGACCGGGGACTCGGAGGCGTTCCGCCAGACGTGGCTGCGGCTCGCGGCGAGCCTGCAGCAGTCGGGCCGTCCCGTGGTGTTGTGCGGCACGGTCGTGCCGCCGCAGTTCGAGGGCAGGCCGGAACGCGCGCTGTTCAGCGACATCCACTACCTGGCACTGGTGTGCGACGTGGACGTGCTCCGCGCCCGGCTGCGGGCCCGCCCCGCCTGGCGCGGCTGGGACGAGGCCCGCATCGACGAGATGCTCGACTTCGCGGAGTGGGTGCGCACCGAGGAGACCGAGCCGCCGATGACGCGGCTGGACACCACGACCACGCCCGTCGCCGAGACCGCCGACGCGATCGAGAAGTGGGTGCGCGCCCGGCTAGGGCCGGGCGATGATCGACAGCTCCACCCCGAACGGGTCGCGGAACACGGCTGACCTGCCGTAGGGCGTGTCGTCGGGCTTGATGTCGCCGCCGCCTGCCTTCGCCAGCGTCGCGTCGGTGTCGGCGACCTCGAAGCACGTGCCCCAGGCTGGTGTCGCGCCCGGCACGCCCATGATCCCGCCGACCTCGTGCCCGTCCGGGCGGCGCAGGAACGTGAAGTCGAACTCCGGCAGGTCCGGGTTGCCGTCGAGATCGAAGCCGAACACCGCCGGGTAGAACTCGCGGGCCGGACCGGGCTGCCCGGTCACGAGGTCGTTGCGCACCAGCGTGTCCGGCTCGTTCACGAGCCGGCAGCCGGGGAACGTGCGGCCCTGCCACAGCCCGAACACCGCTCCCGCCGGGTCGGTCGCGAGTGCGGCCCGGCCGAGGTCGCCGACGTCGTGCGGCTCCTCGGTGACGGTGCCACCTGCCGCCGTGATCGCCTTGGCGGTGGCGTCGCAGTCGTCGGTGGCGAGGTGCACCGTCCAGCCGCCCGTGCCTTCCCGGACCCCGGCCACCGGCACGCCCCGCAGCAAGCACATGGTGCCCAGCTCGCCGTCCTCGAAGGACCACCCGAACACGCCGCCGTAGTAGTCCTTCGCCGCCGCCACGTCCGGCACCCGCAGGTCCAGCCACGTGGGCGTGCCCAGCGGCTGGTTCTCGTTCACTTCGCTCATGGCGGGCACGCTACGGGCCATGTAGGTCAGGACAGGTCCTAGTTGCGACGTGCGCCACGACTGCAAGCAGTGTGCTTGCAACTGCTAGCACTCCGGCGTACGGTCGAAGTTGTCACGAGGAGGTGGCCGGGCGGATGAGCAGGATGAACGAGAACCCGATCGACAAGGTCGCCGACCTCGGACGGGACATCGGCGAGTACATCAAGCAGCAGCGCAGCAACGCGAAGATCTCGTTGCGCCAGCTGTCGAAGCTCGCGGGGGTGTCCAACCCGTACCTCAGCCAGATCGAGCGGGGACTGCGCAAGCCCAGCGCGGAAATCCTGCAGCAGATCGCCAAGGGTCTGCGGATCTCGGCCGAGGCGCTCTACGTACAGGCCGGAATTCTCGACCTGCCGCAGGGTGGACCGGTGGTGGACGCGGTGCGCGCGGACATGACGCTCACCGAACGTCAGAAGCAGGTGCTGCTCGACGTGTACGAGTCCTTCCGCCGCGAGAACGCCACCACCACCACAGCGACTGAACCTGAGAACAAGGAGTGAGAGACATGGCCGCATTGCTGCCCACCACGGAAGACGTCCGCAAGGCGCGCGAGCAGGCCGTCGCGGTGCTCAACACCGCCGCCGACAGCGTCCGCACGCCGCTGCTCGCCGCGCTCGGAGCCGGTGACCTGGCGACCCAGGCCGTCATCGACGCCGTCAACAAGGCGCGCACGAAGGTCAACGAGGGCACCACGTCGGCCAAGGAGACCGTCGACACGCTGCCCAGGGACCTGGCGGGCCTGCGCGACCGGGTCGACCCGGTCGAGCTGCGCAAGCTCGTCGACGAGTACACCGAGGCCGCGCAGAAGCTGTACCAGAAGCTGGCCGACCAGGGCGAGGACGCCCTCACGAAGCTGAAGTCCGACCCGCGCGTCGGCAAGGCGATCGACCAGCTGGAGGAGGCCATCGCGACGCTGCAGGAGCGCGTCGGCGACGTGGCCGGTGACGCCCGCGAGATCGCCGACGAGGTCTTCGCGAAGATGACCCGCCGGACCCGCTCGGTCGGCGAGAAGGCCGCGGTCAAGGTCGAGCGCGTCACCGAGGACGCCGCCCTGGCGGTGGAGGAGGTCGGTGGCGAGGTCGCGAGCGACGTGCGCTCCGCCTCCCGCAAGGCCGCGAACCGGACGGCGCCGCGCAAGCCCGCCGCCACCCGGACCACCACGCAGGCCACGCAGGCAGCGACGACCCGCAAGACCAACGGCTCGACGAAGACCACCAAGTAGGACCGCTGGTCAACACCCCCGGCGCCGGTTTCGGCGCCGGGGGTTCGCCATGTCGGCGAAGTGGCCGGCTGGTCACATCGCGACGGGCGCACGTAGTCTGGGGACGTGCCGGCAGAAGCGTTGTGGATCCTCTGGATCATCAAGTGGCTCGCGGTCCCCGTCGGGGTCTACGCGTTCATCCACGCATTGATGCAGCGTCCGGACGCCTATACCGCGATCGACAGAATGACGAAATCGGCCTGGCTGGGCATCACCGCGGGCGGTGCTGTCGCACTGATCCTCTTCGACGCCGCCGGCATCGGCCTGATGTTCTGGATCGCGGGCCTCGTCGCGGTGCTCGTCTACATCGTCGACGTCCGGCCGAGGCTCATCGAGGTGCAGCGCGGGAACCGATGGTGAGGTGGACCATCGCGGGCTCCCTGGCTGTTTCCCAGGCCGCCGACCACCCCGAACTACTGGCCGACCCCGTCGCGAAGGCCCTGGCCGCACTCCCTGACCCCGCGGACGTGGGCGTG
This sequence comes from Actinophytocola algeriensis, assembly GCF_014203735.1. Lineage (GTDB taxonomy): Bacteria > Actinomycetota > Actinomycetes > Mycobacteriales > Pseudonocardiaceae > Actinophytocola > Actinophytocola algeriensis. The sequence continues at coordinate 43,365 of NZ_JACHJQ010000011.1, forward strand.
GCGGCCATCGACCCGGACCTGGCCGACACGGCCGCGTTCTGCGAGGCGTACGGCTCCCCGCTGACCGCGTCGGCGAACTGCGTCGTCGTCGCGGGCAAGCGCGCGGGCGAGGAACGCTTCGCCGCGTGCCTGGTGCTGGCCACGACCCGCGCGGACGTGAACGGCGTGGTCCGCAAGCGCCTGGACGTCCGCAAGGCGTCCTTCGCCCCGATGGACACCGCGGTGGAGCTGACGGGCATGGCGTACGGCGGCATCACGCCGCTGGGCCTGCCGCCGGAGTGGCCCGTACTGGTGGACGCGGCCGTGGCCGCGGCGCCGGAACTGGTGATCGGCAGCGGTGTCCGCGGCAGCAAGCTCCTGATCACGGGCGCCACGCTGGCCGCCCTCCCGAACGCGGACGTCATCGCGGGCCTGGGTCGCTGACCAGGCGCGACCACAGCGCCGTCACGGTAGGAACAACGCGATACCGCCGGTGGGACGCACGACTCCGGAAGTCATCTTGCCAGTGGCAACATCTCCGGCTATCTTGTCAGTGACAAGACTGGAGGGTCCAATGACGAACGTCGACCTCGCGCTGGTCCGGCAGATGTGGCAGCTCATGGAGCCCGTCCACGCGCTCGTGTACTACGCGCCCGAAGTCTCCGCCCGGGTGGCGAAGCTCGGCTTCGACGTCGAGACGCGCTGGCCCGGTTACTTCCCCCTCCGCGCGGCCCCACTGGGCGCGGCGGGCCCCGAACTGGTGGCCGCCACGTTCTACAGCTTCAACCCCGCCATGGTCCGCGACCACATCCCGGCGGCCTGGCAGCTCGCCACCCCCGGCGACCTCCTGGCCGCCCGCCAGGACGGCGTCGACGAGGCACTCGGCGCCCTCACCGCCGACCTGGACCTGCGCGAAGCCGCCGACCTGGCGCGGCGGCTGACGGACGGCGTCAACACCGAGGCCCGCCCGCTCGGCGCCGCCAACGCCGACCTCCCCTGGCCCGCCGAGCCGCACCTGGCGCTGTGGCACGCGACCACGATCATGCGCGAGGCCCGAGGCGACGGCCACGTGGCCGCCCTCCTCACCGCGGGCCTCGACCCGGTCGAGTCACTGGTGTCGTTCGCGGCGGTCGGCGCCGCACCGAAGGAGGTCTTCGCCAGCCGCGGCTGGCGGGACGACGACTGGACCGCCGCCACCCGGCGCCTCGTCGAGCGGGGCTGGCTGAACGAGGACGGCACCGCCACGGAGGAAGGGCACGCGGGCCGGGACGAGGTCGAGCGGATGACCGACGAACTGGCCGCGCCCGCCTACCGGGCGCTGGGCGCGGAACAGGTCGGCAGGCTCGCGCAACTCGTCATGCCGGTCACCATGGCGGCCGTGCGGACAGGTTTGCTGCCGATGCGGAGCACGCTCGGTCTGAGCAGGTAATGGACGGGCGGGGAGCCCTGTGGACTCCCCGCCCTGGATGAGTTGCTCAATACCCCCAAGACATAAGACGCCCCGGGGCTCAGAAAGGTTGCGTGTCCAGTTCGGATCGCAGCCGCGGGAACACCTTCGCGACCTTCGCCGTCAGGTAGTCACCGTAGGTGCCCTCGAACGCGAGTGGTGACGCACCGTCCCACCTGCGTCGCCCGTCCGGGGCGACCGCGGCGCGGTCGGGCAGTGGTGGCACCGACGTGCCGAAGTCCGGGTCGAAGAAGAACGGGAACGACAGGCGGTCGCGGCCGGACGTGTTCCGCACGCGGTGTGGTGTGGACCGGTACCAGCCGCCGGTGAGCCGTTCGAGCATGTCGCCGATGTTGCACACGAACGTGTCCGGCAGCGGCGGCGCGTCGGTCCACCCGTCCGGCGTGTGCACCTGCAGGCCACCGTTGTCGTCCTGGAGCAGCAACGTCAGCAGCCCGTAGTCGGTGTGCTCGCCGACGCCCCAGCCGGGGTCGCCCGCCTGCGCGGGCGGGTAGTGGAAGATCCGGAACAGCACGGTGGGGTTCGCCGTGTAGCCGGCGGCGAAGTAGTCCTCCGCCAGCCCGAGGCTGGCCGCCACGCCCCGCAGCACGTCCTGCGCCACCCGGGTCAGCTCGTCCAGGTACGACAGCACCAGCGGCCGCAGCGTCGGCACCTGTGCGGGGAAGAGATTGGGGCCGTGCAGGGGAAGCGGGTGCCCGGCTGGCAGTTCCGTCCCGAAGTACAGGCCCTCCTTGCGGTCCTGCTCGCCGGCGGTCAGCTCGGCGCCGACGGGGAACCAGCCCCGCCACGCCCGCCCGCCGCGTGCCATCTCGATGTCGTTCTTCTCCTTGTCCGGCAAGGAGAAGAACGCGCGCGCCGCGCTGTCGAGCGACTCCCTCAGCTCCCGGGGGACACCGTGCCCGGCGACGTAGAAGAACCCGGTGTCACGGCACGCCGCCTCGATCTTCGCCGGCAGGCCCGGTTCGGACAGGTCGATGACGGGCAGCACCTACAGCACCACCGTTTTGTTGCCGTGCACCAGGATCCGGTTCTCGAGGTGCCACCGCAGGCCGCGGGACAGGACGACCTTCTCGATGTCGCGGCCCTTGCGCACCATGTCCGGCACCGAGTCGCCGTGGTCGACGCGGATCACGTCCTGCTCGACGATCGGGCCCGCGTCCAGCTCCGCGGTGACGTAGTGGCAGGTCGCGCCGATCAGTTTGACGCCGCGCCGGTGCGCCTGGTGGTAGGGCTTCGCGCCGACGAACGACGGCAGGAAGCTGTGGTGGATGTTCAGCGCCCGGCCCGTCCACCTGGCACACAGGTCGGCGGGCAGGATCTGCATGAACCGCGCCAGCACGATCGCGTGCGGGTCCGCGGCGTCGACCAGCTCGGAGACCTTCGCGAACGCTGTTTCCTTGTCGTCACGCGGAAACACCACGTGGTGGAACGGGATGCCGTGCGCCTCGGTGATCGTCGCGAGGTCGGTGTGGTTGCCGATCACCGCCGACACGTCCACGTCCAGCTCCCCGGCCGCGACCCGGCCAAGGATGTCGTACAGGCAGTGGCCTTCCTTCGACACGAGGATCACCACACGGCGCCGCTCCCCGGTGTCGAGGATCTGCCACTCGCCGCCCAGCGACGCGACCGTCTCGCCGAACCGGGCACGCAGCTCGTCCGCGTGGAACGACAGCGAGTCGGCGGCGACCTCCTGGCGGGTGAAGAACCAGCCGGTGTCGGGGTCGGTGTGGTAGGAGGCCTCGACGATCGTGCCGCCCGCGTCGGCGAGGAACGACGCGATCGTCGCGACGATGCCGATCTGGTCCGGGCAGCCGAAAGTGATCACGTAACGGCGGGCCATGGCCGTCCTCTCTGCGGTTGCGTCACGGTGTGCGCAGTGCTGCGACGAGAGCCGGGTCCCCGTTGACCAGAGCGGTGCTCGGCCGCTTCCAGAGCGCACGGTAGACCGCGTCCGCGGTGCCGACCAGCGACGCGTCGGTGTCGATGTCCGTGGCCTTGCCGATCCGTGGCTTGACCCCCTTGGTGAGGGTCACGAGCCACGCGCGGCCTGCGTCCGCGGCGTGCACGAGGACGGTGCCCGTGACGTCGGTGGGGAAGCGGGCGACCATGACGGTGAGTACCTCGTCGGCGCCGTCCGCGGCGAACCCGGGGTCGAACACGAGGTGCGGCACGTCGTCGCCGTACGCGGCGTGCTCGGCGTCGAGCCGGTGCACCGCGGTCTCGTGGGCCTGCCGCCGCGCCCAGAAGCTGGTGCCGGAGAAGTGCGCGAACGCCCACGCGCTCTGCCCCGGCCCGCGCAGAGCGAGCCCGGCGAGCATCGTGTCGACCGTGGTGTCCCAGAACGCGAGCAGCTCGTCCCAGTCCTCGGGCGGCCGCTCGGTTCTCGGCGCGTCACCGGCCGGGTCGGCGTCGAACGACAGCACGACCTGGGCCTGCACGCGTGCGATGTGCCGCACCAGCCGGTGCACAGTCCACCCGGGACACGTCGGCACCTCGGCGCCGGGACCGGCGGTCACCGCCGCCGCACGCAGCGCGGCCGCCTGCTTCCGTGTTTCTTCGAGGTATTCGGCGAACTCCACGGGGAAACCCTAGTGCTCGGTACAGTGTCCCGTCGTGCGCAAACTCGTGTATTTCGTCGCGTCCACCATCGACGGCTTCGTAGCGGGCCCCGACGGCGCGGACCCCAGCGGCTTCTGGCCGATGTCGCAGGACTACATCCGGTACCTGAGCGAGAACTACCCGGAGACGTTGCCTGGACCGGCCCGCGAGGCCCTGGGAGTCACGGCGGAAGGCACGACGTTCGACACGGTGCTCGAGGGCCGCAACAGCTACGAGATCGGCGTCAAGGCCGGGGTCGCGGACGCCTTCCCGCACCTGCGGCACCTCGTGTTCTCCCGCACGCTGGGTGAGAACGAGCACGTCGAGGTCGTCGCGACGGACCCGGTGGACACGGTCCGGGCCATGAAAGCGGAGCCGGGCAAGGACATCTGGCTGATCGGCGGCGCCACGCTCGCGGGCGCCCTGTACGGGGAGATCGACCGGATGGTCGTGAAGCTGGGCCCGCTCACCATGGGCGCGGGAATCCCGTTCACCAAGGCCGACTTCGGACTGCGGCTGTGGCAGCTGACACACCACCACGTGCTCGAGTCGGGCGCCCTGTTCCTGACCTACGACCGCGCGGAGTGACCCGGAGGCGGTGTCGCCGGTGATGCCCTGAAAGACGCTTTCGGGGTGTTGAGCGTCCTGACAGCTTCTTTCGAGACGCCGGCCGGCTTCATGGTGAGCTGCCCGCGGTGCAGCCCACCGTGATCGTGCCGTGCCTGCTACAGCCGCGCCTGCGCGTACACGGCCATGGCCGTGCGCAGGAACTCCGCCAGCCTCGGGTCCGTCTTGTCGAAGTTCGCGCGGAACCTCGGGTCGTCGGCGTACACGTCGCCGAGACCGGTGTAGGACTCGCGGTTCGGCGTCCAGTGGCCGGACGACAGCCAGCGGTAGTGGCCGTCGAGCATGTCCAGCACCTCGGCGTCACCCGGCTCGTGGCCCGCGTCGATCAGGGCGATCAGCGCGTCGAGCTGCGCGGCCCACTTCTTGCCTTCGGACTTCCACCACTCCGCCGACTTGCCCTTGACGTGCGCGTTCGCGGCGTCCACCTGCTCGGCGCCCCACCGCTGCCGCGCCTCCTCCTGCAGTTCCTCCTGCTTCGCGGAGTCGAACCCCTCGAACCAGTGATCCATCGATGTCACGTTCTCACCTCCTTCCAGCTCCTCGATCGTCCGCGTGACCGTCCGCGCGAGCCGCGCGTAGCGGTCCCGCTCGGCCTGCAGCCACCCCCGGTGCATCTTCAGCACCTCGACCGGGTCGCGTCCCTGCTGGACGATCTCCTTGATCGCGTCCAGCCCGACGCCCAGCTCCCGCATCACGAGAATCTGCTGCAGCCGCAGCAGTTGTTCCTTCTCGTAGTAGCGGTAGCCGTTGCCGCCGACCCACGCCGGCGGCAGCAACCCGATCTCGTCGTAGTGCCGCAGCGTCCGGGACGTCACCTTCGACATCTTCGCGACCTGCGCGATCGACCACGCCATGGGAACGACGATAGAAGTTGACGCAACGTCAAAGTCAAGCGCGCATGTGGTAGAAGCACGCCGTGCGCGACAACGCTTACGCCAGCCTGGTGGGCACCGCCGTCGGCGACGCCCTCGGCGATGGCCTCTACCTCCGGGACAACGCGATCAACCGCCGGCTGCCCACCGCCCCGTGGCGCTGGACGGACGACACGGAGATGGCCTGCTCGGTGCTCCACGTGCTCCGCGGGCACGGCCACGTCGACCCGGACGCGCTGGCGACGAGCTTCGTCGCGCACTACGACGTCGACCGCGGCTACGGCACCGGCATCGACGTGATGATGCGCGACGTCCAGCGCGGCGGGGACCTGCGCGCGCTGGCGACCCGCACCTTCGGCGGCACCGGTTCGTGGGGCAACGGCGCGGCCATGCGCGTCGCCCCGCTCGGCGCGTGGTTCGCGGGCGACCCGGCCCGCGCGGCGGCGGAGGCGGCGGTGGCCGCGGCGGTCACGCACACGCACCCGGAGGGCATCGCGGGCGCGGTGGCGATCGCGGTCGCCGCGGCGGCACCCGCCGAGCACATGTTCGCCGAGGTCCTGCGGCACACGGCGCCGGGCGAGGTGCGGTCCGGGATCGAGAAGGCCGCCGCGCTCCGGGCCACTCCCGAGGAGGCCGCGCGCGAGCTGGGCACGGGCGGCCGGGTGAGCGCCCCGGACACGGTGCCGCTCGCGCTGTGGGTGATCGCCCGCCACCCGGACGACTACGAGGAGGCCGTGTGGGAGGTCGCCGCACTGGCCGAGGATGTCGACACCCTGTGCGCGATCGTCGGCGGCGTCATCGCGGCCCGGGTCGGGCAGGAGGGCATCCCGGCGCTGTGGCGGCAGTCCGTGGAGCCGCTACCCGGCTGGGTCTGACCGTCCTGCTGGGTCTGACCGCCTAGTGCTGTCCACTTTCGTTGGCTGGGTTGGGTCGTCCTCGCCGGACGGGCGTGCCGTGAAAGGCGCTTTCAGGGCACTGGGCGACCTCAACGCGCCTTTCACGGCAAAACACTAGGTGGGGGTCACCGCGGCCCAGTCCACCGTCACTTCGCCGAGGCGCCAGCGCTTGCGGCGGTCGCGCACGGGCCACTCCCGCGCCAGCAACGCCACCGCCTCCGTCCACCGCGCCCGGGGACCGAAGTTCGCGAACGGCGCCGCCCGCGCCCAGCAGTGGTCCAGCGCGACGAACAACGCGTGCACCCGTTCACCGGGCACGTTGCGGTGGATCAACGCCTTCGGCAGCCGCTCCGCCAGGTCGGACGGCTGCTCCAGGTCACCCGGCAGGCAGGCCAGCGTCAGCGTGCGCGGGCCGTCGGCGTCGAGCGTGATCCAGCAGCAGCGGCGTCCCAGCTCGTCACACGTGCCCTCGACGACCAGCCCACCGGGTGCGAGCCGCTCGCACATGGCGGACCAGGCGGCCGCGACCTCGGCCTCCTCGTACTGCCGCAGCACGTTGAAGGCCCGCACCAGCACCGGCCGCGTGCCTGCCAGCTCGAACCCGCCCCGCCGGAACTCCAGTCGTGGCGGGTCGGCGGCGGGCGTGGCGGCCGCGACCCGCTCGGGGTCGATCTCCAGCCCCAGCACCCGGACGTCCGCGCGGACGGTCGCCAGCCTGCGTGCCAGCTCGACGGTCGTCACCGGCGTGGCGCCGTACCCGAGGTCGACCACCAGCGGGTCCGCCGCGTCCAGCAGCGTGTCCCGGACCCACCGCGTGCCCGCCACCCAGCGGTCGGTGCGCCGCAGCCGGTTGGGGTTGGTGGTACCGCGGGTCGGGGCGCCGAGCGGCTTCGCGGAGCGAACAGTGGGCACGGTCGCGGAGCTTGCGGAGCGCGCTTTGGGCACGGTCGCGGAGCTTGCGGAGCGCGCTTTGGGCACGGTCAGGCGCGCTCGGCCAGCCACTTCTCGGCGTACTCCGCTTCGGCGGCGAGCAGCTTCGTGACCTGCTCGGCGACCACCTTCTCGATCTTGCCGCCGATCAGCGGGATGCCCACCTTCACCTCGGCGCTGATCACCAGCTCCGTGCCGCTGCCGCGCCCGGTCAGCCGCCCGCGCGAGGTGATGTGCGCCGGCACGCCGTTGATGGTCGCCTTGCCCGCCGTCTCGAGCCCGTGCCAGCGTTCCTCCCGCTCCACCACGAGGTCGCCGTTCAGGATGGACTTCACGGCGCCGGGCAGCTTGCTCGCGTCGACGCCCTGGCGGAGGCGGTAGGCGGCGTTGTCGCCCTCGATCCTATGGTCGAGCAGCGCGGCGCCCTTGCCACCGATGTCGCGCAGGCGCGCGATGAGGAAGGCCTCGTCCACCAGGGTCAAGAAGACGTCGTCGGCAGGCGCGGCGAAGGTGGCGCGGTGCTCGAAGCGGCTGGGCATGAACGGCAGGTTACCGTTGGAGCCCATGACCAGCCTCCCCCTCGCCGCCGTGCCGCTGTCGGGCTACACGACGCTGCGCGTCGGCGGCCCCGCAACCCGGTTCGTGTCGGCCGAGTCGGCGGAAGAGGTGGTCGCCGCGGTGCGCACGGCCGAGGACCGCCTGCTCGTCCTGGGCGGTGGCTCCAACCTGGTGATCTCCGACGACGGTTTCGACGGGACGGTCGTCCGGGTCGCCAACACCGGCAGCAAGATCGACTCCCTCGGCGACGGCCGGGTGGCGCTCACGGTCGAGGCGGGCGAGGACTGGGACGCGGTCGTGTGCCGCACCGTCGAGGCGGGACTCGGCGGCCTGGAGTGCCTGAGCGGCATCCCGGGCTCGGTCGGTGCGACGCCGGTGCAGAACGTCGGCGCGTACGGCGTGGAGATCGCGCAGCTGCTGATCTCGGTGGACCTGCTGGACCGCGCCTCGGGTGAGATCCGCACCCTGACCGCCGCCGAGCTGGGCCTCGGCTACCGCACGAGCATGCTGAAGAACACCGAACGCGCCGTGGTGCTGCGTGTCCGCTTCGAACTGGCGGACGGCGGCCTGTCCGCCCCCATCCGCTATACGGAACTGGCCAGGGTCCTCGGCGTGCGCCAGGGCCGCCAGGTCCCGGCGGCGGACGCCCGCGCGGCGGTGCTGGAACTCCGCCGAGGCAAGGGCATGGTCCTGGACCAGGACGACCACGACACGTGGAGCGTCGGCTCGTTCTTCACGAACCCGGTGGTGGCCGACGGCGAGCTGCCCGGCGTGCTGTCCCGCATCGCGTCGGCGGTCGGCGCGGACACCCCGGTGCCGCAGTACCCGGCGGGCGTCGGCACGTCCAAGCTGTCCGCGGCCTGGCTGATCGAACGCGCGGGCTTCGCGAAGGGCTACCCGGGCTCGTCGAACCCGGTGACGCTGTCGACCAAACACACCCTGGCCCTGACCAACCGGGGCGAGGCGAAGGCCGCCGACGTGGTCGCCCTGGCAAGGGAGATCCGCGACGGCGTCGCCGCCCGCTTCGGTGTGACGCTCCACCCGGAACCGGTGCTGGTGGACTGCGCGCTCTAGCCGTACCTAGCCGCGGAACGCACGCGTCGCCGACGCCTGTGCCCGTGGCTTCATGACGATCTGGTCCAGGTTCACGTGCGCGGGCCGGGTCACCGCGAACGTGACCACCTCCGCCACGTCGTCCGCGGTCAGCGGCTCGATCCCCTCGTACACCGACGATGCCCGTGCCGCGTCGCCGTCGAACCGGACCAGCGAGAACTCCGTCTCCACCATCCCCGGCAGCACCTCGGTGACCCGCACCGGCTGCCCGAGCAGCTCCCCGCGCAACGTCCGGTGCAGCGCCGACTGCGCGTGCTTGGCACTCGTGTAGCCGGCCCCGTTGTCGTAGACCTCGGTCGCCGCGATCGACGTGATGGTCACGATGTGGCCGTCGCCCGAGTCGATCAGGCCGGGCAGGAAAGCCTTGGTCAGCCGCAGTGTGCCGAGGACGTTCGTCTCCCACATCCACCGCCAGTGGTCCTCGTCCGACTCGGCGACCGGGGCCAGGCCGAGCGCACCACCGGCGTTGTTCACCAGCACCCGGCACGGACCCGCCGCCGCGACGAACGATTCGACAGACGAGGGATCCGTCACATCGAGGGATAGCGGGACGCCGCCGATGGAATCCGCCAGTTCGGTCAACCGATCGAGCCGCCGGGCACCGAGAACCACCCGAAATCCGGCATCGGCCAGGTGACGGGCGGTGGCGGCGCCGATGCCCGAACTGGCGCCGGTAACAATCGCTGTGCCGAGGTTGTTCACGTGAACGATCCTGCACACGCGGGTGACCCGGTTGGCGGGAGGGTGTCGTGACGACTGTCACACTCGCGCCCGCGCACCAGGACGGCGCTGGGGCGTCATACACATGAGGGACTCGAGCCAGGCGGAGGTTTTGGACGTGAGATCCGGACGGCGGCTTCTCGGCACGGTCGCGACGCTGGTCGCCGCGATCGCATTGCTCGCATCGTGCACGTCGGACGACGGCGGTGGCAGCGGCGGGCCGTTCGAGAAAGAGAAGAAGGCACCCGCCGCCAAGCTCGCGTTCGCGCCGGAGATCGGTGCCGTCGACGTCGCGCCGACCACACCGGTCAAGATCACCGTCACCGACGGCGAGCTGACCGAGGCGACGGTCACCAACCCGGAGGGCGCACCGGTCACCGGGCAGCTCGCCCCGGACAAGAAGAGCTGGACCAGCGGCGAGGTCCTCGGCTACGCCAAGGCGTACACGTACACGGTGAAGGCGGAGAATGCCGACGGCCGGGTGACCGAGAAGACCGGCACCTTCAACACGCTCGCGCCGGCCGCGACGCCGCGCGCCACGATCAACCCCGGCGACAACGCGACGGTCGGCGTCGGCATGCCGGTCAGCGTCAAGTTCCCGGAGGGGCCGCCGGAGGACAAGGCCGCGGTCGAGAAGGCGCTGACCGTGGAGACCTCCCAGCCCGTCGAGGGCTCGTGGGCGTGGATCAGCGACAGCCAGGTCGACTGGCGCCCCAAGGAGTACTGGCCGGCGAACACGCAGGTGACGGTGAACGCGAAGCTGTACGGCGTGGCCTACGGCGGCGGCGCGTACGGCAAGGCCGACCTGTCGACGCAGTTCACCATCGGCCGCAACCAGGTCGTGAAGATCAACACGCCGGACCACGTGATGAACGTCTACCGCGACGGACAGCTGTTCGCGAGCTACCCGTCGAGCAACGGCGACGACAACGACCCGAACCTGAACACGCCGAACGGCACGGTCATCGTCATGGCGAAGGAGGAGGTCGGCGACTTCTCCAACCCGCGCTACGGGTACACGAACGTGATGAAGAAGTGGGCCGTCCGCATCTCCAACCACGGCGAGTTCATCCACGAGAACAACGACAACGCCGCCAACATCGGCAAGAAGAACAGCTCGCACGGCTGCGTCAACCTGCTCGAGGCCGACGCGAAGGCGTACTTCGACAGCGCGCTGATCGGCGACCCGGTGGAGATCACCGGCTCGAAGGCCGACTTCCCGACCACCTCCGACGTGTTCGACTGGCTGCTCTCGTGGGAGCAGTGGCAGTCGATGTCGGCGCTGAACTGAATGGCAGGCGTCACCACCGGGGGCGGCACCCGCATCGCCTTCCGCACCGCGGGTGATCCACAGGGGCCGCCCATCGTGTTCGTCCACGGCTGGGCGGCGTCCAGCGCGGCGTGGGCCGGGCAGCTGAGTGATCATTCTCTCAGTGCGCACCGGCTCGTCGCCGTCGACCTGCGCGGGCACGGCGCGTCCGACATCGCCGCCGACGGCTACGACGACCCGGCCGTGTGGGCGGGCGACCTCGCGGCCGTCCTCGACCATCTCGGCAGGCCGGCGGTGCTCGTCGGCTGGTCCTACGGCGGCCTCGTGGTCACCGACTACCTGCGGGAACGCGGTACGGCCGGGGTCGCAGGCGTCGTGTACGTCGGCGCGCTCACCGAGATGGGCCGCGACCGGCCCGGCGGCGCGGTCGGCTCGGCGTGGGACGGGATCATGCGGCCCGCGCTGTCCGAGGACCCCCGCGAGGCGATCCCGGCGCTGACCACGCTCGCCGAGCGGATGACCGCGGCGCCGCTGCCGGGTCCCGACCTCCAGCGGCACGTCGGGGACATGCTCCGCGTGCCACCGCGCGTCAGGAAAGCGCTGTTCCGGCGGGATGTCGGCAGCGCGGAGGTGCTCGCGGCGATCGACGTGCCCGTGCTGATCGCGCACGGCACGGCCGACACGGTCGTCGCCCCGGCGAGCGCGGAGTACGCGGCCGGGAAGATTTCAACCGCCATCGTGCGTTGGTTCGAAGAAGTGGGACACATGCCGTTCGTGGAACGCCGTGCGGAGTTCAACGCGGCCCTGGTCGATTTCGCGGGGCCGGTCGCCAACCACTAGTCGGGAGTGGATGTGACGGTCGATCAGGATTCCGTGGGGTCCCTGCTGCGCATGCGGCGGCTGCCACGCAGGGTGGCGGTCCTGTCACTGCACACCTCGCCGCTCGAACAGCCGGGCACCGGCGACGCGGGCGGCATGAACGTCTACATCACCCAGACCGCTACCCACATGGCGCGACGCGGCATCGCAGTCGAGGTCTTCACCCGCGCCACGTCCTCGGACCTGCCACCGGTCGCGGAGCTGGCGCCGGGAGTGCTGGTCAGGCACGTCACCGCGGGCCCGTACGAGGGCCTCGGCAAGGACGAGCTGCCTGCTCAGCTGTGCTCGTTCACCGCCGGTGTCCTGCGTGCCGAGGCGCGGCACGAGCCCGGCTACTACGACCTCGTGCACTCGCACTACTGGCTGTCCGGCCAGGTCGGCTACCTGGTGCGGGACCGCTGGGGCGTGCCGCTCGTGCACTCCGCGCACACGCTCGCGAAGGTCAAGAACGCCGCGCTCGCCGACGGCGACGTACCGGAGCCGCGCACCCGTGAGATCGGTGAGCAGCAGGTCGTCGACGAGGCGGACCAGCTGATCGCCAACACCGACGTCGAAGCCGCGCAGCTCGCCGACCTCTACGACGCCGCGCCCGCGAAGGTGCACACGGTCGCGCCGGGCGTCGACCTCGACCTGTTCCGGCCGGGTGACCAGGCAGCGGCCCGTGCCGCCCTCGGCATCGCGCCGGACGCCACGGTGCTCGCGTTCGTCGGCCGCATCCAGCCGCTCAAGGCGCCGGACGTGCTGCTGCGCGCGGCCGCCGAGCTGCTCGCGAGTGGCGCGGTGGCGCGGGAGAAGCTCGTGGTCGTGGTCGTGGGCGGGCCGTCGGGGTCCGGGCTCGAGGCGCCGACCGCGCTGCAGGAGCTGGCCGCGACGCTGGGCATCGCGGACGTGGTGCGGTTCCTGCCACCACGCAGGGGTGGCGCGCTGCGGGACGTGTACCGGGCCGCCGACGTGGTCGCGGTGCCGAGCCACAACGAGTCGTTCGGGCTGGTCGCGCTGGAGGCGCAGGCCTGTGGCACGCCGGTCGTCGCGGCCGCGGTCGGCGGGTTGCCGGTCGCGGTGCGCAACTCCGTGTCGGGGCTGCTCGTGCCCGGTCACCGCGCGGGCACGTGGGCGTCGGCGCTGGCACGCGTGGCACTGCGGCCGAACGTGCGGGCCCGGCTGTCGGCGGGCGCCGTCGAGCACGCGGCCCGGTTCTCGTGGGACCGTACGACTGACGCGCTGGTCTCGGGGTACGCCGACGCCGCGACCGCGTTCCGGCGCGCGCTCTTCGAGACGGAGGTGGCGGTATGAACGGAGCTTGCGGAGTGAACCGTCTCGTTGACGGAGCTTGCGGAGTGAACCGTCTCGTTGACGGAGCTTGCGGAGTGAACCGTCTCGTTGACGGAGCTTGCGGAGTGAACCGATGCCGTTGACGGACCTGAACCAGGTCATCGAGGACACGCTGGCCGAGCGGGAGCTGAAGTACCAGAGCCCCGCGGCCGGGCGGTACTTCGTGACGTTGCCCGGCACCAAGAAGCTGCAGACCAACGTGTGGCTGCGGGTGAACCCGCACGCGCTGGTGCTCGAGGCGTTCGTGTGCAGGCGGCCGGACGAGGCGTTCGAGGACGTGTACCGGTTCATGCTGCGGCGCAACGCGAAGCTCTACGGGGTCGCGTACACGATCGACCAGCTCGGCGACATCTACCTGGTGGGGCGCGTCTCGCACGGGTCGGTGACACCGGACGAGCTGGACCGGCTGCTCGGGCAGGTACTGGAAGCGGCCGACGGCGACTTCAACACACTGCTGGAGATCGGCTTCGCGTCATCGATCCAGCGGGAGTACGAGTGGCGTGTATCACGCGGCGAGTCACTCGCGAACCTCAAGGCCTTCGAGCACATGCTCACGCCGTCGAGCCCGCAGGTTTGATTTTGTATGCAGGTTCGCGCGGCGGCTCGGGCGAGGGGGGAGTCGCGATCCCGAGCCGCCGCGCGTTAGGTCCCGCCGCGTCGGAGCCCTGAGCGGGGGGCACCCATGGGAATCCGGGCGGGGTACGGCTCGGCAGGGGAGACGAGCCGTACTGCTGCCCTTTCGGATCAGGGAGTGCGTGGGAGCTGATCCGCAAGGGCGGTGTCAACCTGTCAGAAGTCGGGCGGTTACACAAGGCCACTGGTCGCGGCGCGACGGGGTAATTGCGTTCCGTAGGTAACAATCTGATCACGACCCTTACGTTAATTCTCGACGCAGGGTTGATCGGAGCACTCAGGTTGGCCCGAACGGGTGGCCCGGACCGTGTTGTTCACAAATCTCTGGCAGGCTGCTCGGCATGTCTGGATCGATGCACGACTCCTCGGTCGGAACGCTGATTCTGCTCCGCCACGGCGAGAGCCTCTGGAATGCGGAGAACCTGTTCACCGGCTGGGTGGACGTGGCGCTGTCGGAGAAGGGCAAGGGCGAGGCGGAACGCGGCGGACAGCTGCTGCGTGAAGCGGACCTGCTGCCGGACGTGGTCCACACCTCCGTGCTGCGCAGGGCCATCGCGACGGCGAACATCGCGCTGGACGTGGCGGACCGCCACTGGATCCCGGTGAAGCGCGACTGGCGTCTCAACGAGCGCCACTACGGCGCGCTGCAGGGCAAGAACAAGAAGCAGACCCTGGAGGAGTTCGGCGAGGAGCAGTTCATGCTCTGGCGCCGGTCCTACGACACGCCGCCGCCGCCGATCGAGCTCGGCTCGGAGTTCTCCCAGGACGGCGACGCCCGGTACGCCGGTATCGACGCGCCTCGTACGGAATGCCTGAAAGACGTCGTCGCCAGGATGCTCCCGTACTGGGAGGCGGAGATCGTCCCGGACCTGCGTGCCGGCAAAACCGTCCTGCTGGCCGCCCACGGGAACTCGCTGCGCGCACTGGTGAAGTACCTGGACCGCGTTTCCGACGACGCGATCGCGGGGCTCAACATCCCGACGGGCATTCCGCTGCGCTACGACCTGAACGACGCGTTGGAGCCGCTGAAGCCGGGCGGCACGTACCTGGACCCGGCCGCGGCAGAGGCGGCCGCGGCGGCGGTGGCCAACCAGGGTCGCTGACCTCGCAGCCGAGTAGCGCTGCCCTGAAAGACGCTTTCGGGACGCTCAACGCCCCGAAAGCGTCTTTCGGGACACCGGCACACCCGGCACGCCGCTTCCGCAGCGGTCAGATCAGACCCAGTTCGTGAGCCCGGATGCCTGCCTGGAAGCGCGACTCCGCACCCAGCGCCGTCATCAACTCCGCGACCCGCCGCCGGTAGGTCCGCACCCCGAGGCCCAGCGTCCTGGCCGCCGTCTCGTCCTTGCACCCGGACGCCAGCAGCTCCAGCACCCGGGGCGCGAGCGACGTCAGATCCGCGTGCTGCGCGTCGTACACCGCCAGCTCGGTCCCCGACCGCCACGCCGCGTCGAACAGCGACTGGACGTTCTGCACCACAGCCGCCTCGGTCACCACGCTGTAGCTGCGCAGCCCGTCGCTGAGATCACCGGCCAGGATCGCGAACCGCCGGTCGATGATGATCGTCTCGTTGATGTCGTCGCCGGTGACGCGGACCTGGGCGCCATGTGCCGCGACCGTGCGCACGTGCTGCGCGCCGGACGGGTTGAGCAGCATCGCGGGCTGGTACAGCTTTCGCACCTTCGGCCGCGTCTCCTGGACGAGCCCGTGGTGCGTGTGCCTGCTCACCGCGAACGTGTTCAGGTCCCGCGCGGCACACGTCACCTCGCTGGCCGTCGCGAACAGGTGGGCCGTGCGCGCGAACAGCTCCTCCTCGCCACGGACCGTCGTCACCGCACTCATACCTCCGAGTCTCCCCGAAGCGCACCCCGGCTGGCGAGGTCGGCAAGAAGTTGCCATTCCGAGCGGCGGGCACACGCCGTGGACAGGGTGGAGCCATGACATCGATCAACGCGAACGCCGCAGGCACGTGGCAGCTGGGCGACCGGACCGTCAACCGCATGGGCTTCGGCGCCATGCGGCTCCCCATGACCTCCGACGGCGGGCCCCGCGACCGCGAACAGTCCATCGCGGTCCTCCGCAGGGCCGTCGAACTGGGTGTCAACCACATCGACACCGCCGCGTTCTACTTCCTCGGCGGCCTGTCGAGCAACGAGCTGATCCACTCCGCGCTCGCGCCCTACCCGGACGATCTCGTGATCACCACCAAGGTCGGCCCCGGCCGGGACGAGGCGGGCAACTTCCTGCACGTCAGCGACAAGGACGCCCTGCGCGGACAGGTCGAGCAGAACCTCCGCGAGCTCGGGCTCGACCACCTCGAGGTCGTCAACTTCCGCATCGGACAGTCGCTGGAGCGCGGCGAGGGCTCCCTGGCGGAGGGTTTCGGCGCGCTCGCCGAGCTCCAGCAGGAAGGTCTCATTCGGCACCTCGGCATCTCCAACGTCGACGCCGGCCACCTCAAGGAGGCGATGGACATCGCCGAGGTCGTGTGCGTCCAAAACCAGTACGGACTCACCACGCGCCGCGAGGACGACGCCCTGCTGGACCTCTGCGCCGAGCACGGCGTCGCGTTCGTGCCGTTCTTCGCCATCGCCGCGGGCGGCGAACAGCAGGTCGTGAGTGAGCTCGCGCAGGCGCACGGCGTCAGCGAAGCGCAGGTCAGGCTCGCGTGGACCCTCCACAAGGGACCGCACGTGCTCGCCATCCCCGGCACCGGCGACCCGGCCCACCTCGAGGAGAACATCGCCGCCGCCGGAGTGCGGCTGACCGAGGACGAGCTGACCCGTTTGGACACGATCGGGTGAACTTGGGCTTGCGCACGGACGAACAACGCCGATTTAGGTGTCGGGACAATCACCTATGCCCGTGCCGGACTGGTCCACACCACCCCTGACCTGCTTACGATTCGCTCGTGACCGACGTGGTCTGGATCGTCCTGACAGCCGGTGCGCTGCTCCTCGGCCTTGTCGCGGGTGCGGCGATCACCAGAGCGAGACATCGGTCGGCGGCGCAGCCTCCGGCCGGCCCGACCATTTCCGTTCTCCTCCAGCGCCTCGTGCACTCCTCGCACAACGCGGTCGTCATCCTCAACGAGTTCGGCGACGTCGTGCAGCACAACCCGCGTGCCGAGGAGCTGGGCGTGGTCCGCAACCGGCGGGTCGACACCCACACCAAGAAGGCCGCCGAACTCGCCAAGGAGACCGGTGAGCCGGTCGAGATCGAGCTGCGCCCGCAGGAACGCTCCTTCGGGCGCGGCCCGGAGGCCGTCCGCGGCGAGATCCGTCCACTCGGCGACGGGTTCCTCGCCGTGGACGCGGCCGACGAGTCCGACGCGGTCCGCCTGGAGGCCACCCGCCGCGACTTCGTCGCCAACGTCAGCCACGAGCTGAAGACCCCGGTCGGCGCCATGGCCCTGCTGGCCGAGGCCGTGCTGGACTCGGCGGACGACCCCGAGTCGGTCCGCCGGTTCACCGGCAAGATCCTCCACGAGGCCACCCGCCTCGGCACGCTCGTCACCGAGCTGATCGCGTTGTCCCGCCTGCAGGGCGCCGAGCGGCTGCCCGACATGAACGCCGTCGAGATCGACGCGGTCGTGCGGGACGCGCTGGGCCGCGCGAAGCTCTCCGCGGAGAACACCGGCATCGACATCGCGACCGACGCCGAGAGCTGCCTGCTCGTCGAGGGTGACCGGACACTGCTGGTCACCGCTCTGGCCAACCTCCTGGAGAACGCCGTCGCCTACTCCACCCCGGGCAGCCCGGTCTCGATCAGCCGCCGCCGCGTCGGCGAGTTCGTCGAGATCGCGGTCACCGACCGCGGCATGGGCATCCCGGAGGAGGAACAGCAGCGCGTGTTCGAGCGCTTCTACCGCCTGGACAAGGCACGTTCCCGCGCCACCGGTGGCACCGGCCTCGGGCTCGCCATCGTCAAGCACGTCGCCGCCAACCACGGCGGCGAGGTCAGGCTGTGGAGCCGGCCGGGCACCGGCTCCACGTTCACGCTGCGCATACCGGCCCACCCCAACTCCGCACACAGCGTCAACTCAGGAGGAAAGCCGTGACCAGGGTGCTGATCGTGGAGGACGAGGAATCGTTCGCCGACCCGCTCGCCTTCCTGCTGCGCAAGGAAGGGTTCACGGCCGCCGTGGCGAGCACCGGCCAGCAGGCGCTCGAGGAGTTCGACCGCAACGGCGCCGACATCGTCCTGCTCGACCTGATGCTGCCCGGGATGAGCGGCACGGACGTGTGCAAGGCGCTGCGGCAGCGCTCCACCGTGCCGGTGATCATGGTGACCGCGCGCGACAGCGAGATCGACAAGGTCGTCGGCCTGGAGATCGGCGCGGACGACTATGTGACCAAGCCGTACTCGGCGCGCGAGCTGATCGCGCGGGTGCGGGCCGTGCTGCGCCGCGGCGGCGAGTCGCCGGACGGCGAGCTGCTGCCGCAGGTGCTCGCGGCCGGCCCGGTTCGGATGGACGTCGAGCGGCACGTGGTGACCGTCGACGGGACCGAGGTCCCGCTCCCGCTGAAGGAGTTCGACCTGCTGGAGTACCTTCTCCGCAACGTCGGGCGGGTGCTCACGCGCGGTCAGCTGATCGACCGGGTGTGGGGCGCGGACTACGTCGGCGACACGAAGACGCTCGACGTCCACGTCAAGCGGCTGCGGTCCAAGATCGAACCGGACCCGGCCTCGCCGAGGCACCTCGTCACCGTCCGTGGCCTCGGGTACAAGTTCGAATCGTGAAGCGGAAACTTCTGGGGAGCGACCCCCAGACCCCCGAAACCCCTTCCCATAACGCGACCGCCCGGTAACCTTGCGCCCCGTGCGCCTAGGGGTTCTGGACGTGGGCTCGAACACGGTCCACCTGCTCGTCGTGGACGCGCATCGGGGCGCGCACCCGATGCCGGCCAGCTCCGAGCGGACCGTGCTGCGCCTTGCCGAGCGGCTGACCGACGGCGGTGACCTCTCCGACACGGGCATCGAGGACCTGGTCCACACGGTCGCACAGGCCAAGAAGACGGCGCGGAAGCTGGGCTGCGAGGACCTGATGGCCTTCGCGACCTCGGCCGTCCGCGACTGCGGCAACGTCGCCGACGTGCTCGCCAGCGTCCGCGCCGAGACCGGCGTCGAGCTGAAGGTCCTCACCGGCAACGACGAGGCGAAGCTGACGTTCCTGGCCGCCCGCCGCTGGCTCGGCTGGTCGGCGGGCAGGCTGCTGGTGCTCGACATCGGCGGCGGTTCGCTGGAGCTGGCCATCGGCATGGACGAGGCGCCGGACTACGCGAAGTCGGTCCCCTTCGGCGCGGGCCGCATCACCCGCGAACGGTTCTCGAGCGACCCGCCCAGCCGCGAGGAGGTCGCCGAGACCGCCGACTGGCTCACCGAGCAGCTCGCGGCGGTCGCGAGGAAGGTCGCGAAACGGGGCGAACCGGACCGGGTCGTCGCCACCTCGAAGACGTTCCGCACGCTCGCCCGCCTCACCGGCGCCGCGCCGTCCTCGGCAGGCCCGAGGGCGCGGCGCGTGCTGACCGAGCCGGGGCTGCGGCAGCTCGTCGCGTTCATCACCCGGATGAGTGCGGCCGACCTCGCCGAGCTGGAGGGCGTGAGCGCGAGCCGGTCGCACCAGCTGGTCGCGGGGGCGCTCGTGGCGCAGGCCACGATGCGTGCTCTGTCACGGCAGGAGCTCGAGATCTGCCCGTGGGCGTTGCGGGAGGGAATCATCCTGCGACGCCTTGACCAGGCCAATGGGGAGGAGTCGTGATGCTCGCGGAAGTCCCCGCCGAGCGGCCGTTCATAATGTTGGCCGAACCCTGCGAGCATGAAAGGCAGTCACGCGTCGCCGCTGGACGATTTGGCCGGCGCCGGGCACGGTGGAGTCGATGAGTCACGAAGGCGGACCTGAGCAGCCACAGCGCACCGTCGCCGAGCTGCTCGCCAAGTACGGCGCCGAGTCGGGCGAACGCGCCCCCCGGCGGCGCCGTCGGCGTGCGGACGACATGGACGACACCGGCGCCCAGGCGATCATCGAACGGGTCCTGTCCGAGTCGGGCGAGATGCAGGCCATCCGCGACGACATGCCGCCGCCGGAGCGCACCTCGCACCGCAGGGGCCACTCGACCGGCCAGTACCCGCGCCCGCAGCAGCCGCCGCCCCAGGAGCCGCCGCCACGCCGCCAGGCACCGCAGCCGTCGCAGCAGCTGCCGAGGCCACTGCCACCGCAGCCGTCGCAGCCGCTGCCCAGGCCGCAGCCCGCGCCGCCGCAGCCGCAACCCGGCCAGCGCTCGTCGAACCAGCTCCCGGCCATCGCACGGCCGAGCGAGCCGACCACACCCGTGCGCGGCACGCCGAGGCCGATCGCGCCGGGTCCTGGCCCCGACCGGCAGCCACCACGCCCCCAGCCGTCGCAGCGCGTACCGCTGCCCCCGCCGCCACCGGGCGGCACCCGCGAACGCAGCGGCGTCCAGCCGTCCCTGCGGTCCCGCCTGGACGCCGACTCGGCCCCACCGCCACCGCCCATGCCGGTGGAGCAGGCGGAGCCCACCACCGAGGAACTGCCGAGGGTCCCCGGCCGCATCCCGGTCGATGGCTCGATGACCGGCCGCCGCCCCATCCCCGGCGCCGACAGCCGCACCCGCATCTCACCCGCGTACCCGCCGCCGCACGACCCGTACTCCGACGTGCCGGCCGAGGACGAGGACTACCGCTCCCCGTACCCCGCCGCCGACCCCGACGACCGCTACGACCCGGCCGGGTACGACGACCGCGTCGACGAGGACGTCGACCGCGGCCGGGACCGCGGCCTCGATGACGACCTCGACGAACTGGAAGACGACGACCTCGACGACCTCGACGACGACCGGGTCCGCTCACCCGCCAAGGAGTGGGCGATCATGGGCGGCCAGCTCGCGCTGGGCGTCATCGGCGGCGCCGCGATCTGGCTCGGCTTCAACTGGCTGTGGGGCTTCATGCCACAGGCCGCGCTCGTGGTCGCCCTGGCCGTGATCGTCGGCCTCGTGCTCATCGTGCGCAAGATCCGCCGCGCCGAGGACCTGCAGACGACGTTCCTCGCCGTGCTGGTCGGTCTCGTCGTGACGGTGTCACCCGCGGCGTTGCTGTTGCTGAACAAGTGACGGTCCGCGTCGGCGTCTCCACGGCGTCCGTGTGGCCCCAGACGGCGACCACGGCCTTCGAACTGGCCGCCACACTGGGCTACGACGGCGTCGAGGTGATGGTGTGGGCCGACCCGATCAGCCAGGATCCGGCCGCGCTGAGACGGCGGTCGCGGCAGTACGGGGTCCCGGTCATGGCCGTCCACGCACCGTGCCTGTTGATCACACAACGGGTGTGGTCTCCCCGGCCCGAGGAACGTCTGCGCCGTTCTGTGCAGGCGGCACAGGACCTCGACGCGCCGACCGTGGTGATCCACCCGCCGTTCCGGTGGCAGCGCAAGTACGCGGAGGGCTTCGCGGACCTCGTGTCGTCGCTGGAGGAGTCGTCCGGCGTGGCGATCGCGGTGGAGAACATGTTCCCGGTCCGCCGGTGGGGTGGGCAGGTCTCCGCCTTCGACCCCTCGATCGACCCCACGGACGTCGGGTACCGGAACTACACGCTGGACCTGTCGCACACCTCGGCGGCGGGTGCGGACGCGGTGGCGTTGCGGTCGCGGATGGGTGCCGGGCTGACGCACGTGCACCTCGCGGACGGGACCGGGCTGCCCAAGGACGAGCACCTGGTGCCGGGCCGGGGCAACCAGCCGTGCGCCGCGCTGTGCGAGTCGTTGAGCAGGGACGGGTTCGCCGGGCAGGTCGTGTTGGAGATCAACACGCGGCGGGCAAGGACCGCCGCCGAGCGGGCCAAGGACCTGGCCGAGTCGTTGCTGTTCGCGCGGCTCCACCTGGGGCAGTAGGTCCCGTGTGGATTCCGGCGGCCGCCAATCCGCAGTGGACTTGCCCACATCCGGCGGTCGATACCACGCCAAGACCGCTCGCCCACCAGTCGGAACCCACCCACGCGTGACCGGTGGCCCGTAAAGTCCCGCACGTGCACCCGCTTCGTAGCCTGATCCTGGCCGCGGCCGGCAACGACGTGATCCGTCGGCTGGTCGCGACCGCCCCGGTGAGCCGGGACGTCGTACGTCGATTCGTGGCAGGCGAGACCACCGCCGACGCGCTCGAGGTCACCAGGAGCCTCGTCGACCAGGGGCTGACCGTCACCCTCGACTACCTGGGCGAGGACACCACCGACAAGACCCTCGCCGAGCAGACCGTGCAGGCCTACCTGGAACTCCTGGACGGCCTCCACCGCGACGGCCTCGCCAAGAGCGCCGAGGTGAGCGTGAAGCTCTCCGCGGTCGGGCAGGCGCTCGACGAACGGCTCGCACTGGAGAACGCCGCGCGCATCTGCGCCAAGGCGGCCGAGTGCGGCACCACGGTCACCCTCGACATGGAGGACCACACCACCACCGACTCCACGTTGCGGGTGCTCGCCGAGCTGCGCGGCACCTGGTCGTGGGTCGGCGCGGTGCTGCAGGCCTACCTGCACCGCACCGAGGGCGACTGCGGACGGCTCGCGTCCGAGGGATCGCGGGTCCGCCTCTGCAAGGGCGCCTACGCCGAACCAGGCGAGGTCGCGTTCCCCGACCCGCACGACGTCGACCGGAGCTACGTCCGCTGCGCGAACACACTCCTGCGCGGCGACGGCTTCCCGATGTTCGCCACCCACGACCCCCGGCTGGTCGAGATCGTCGGCTCGCGGGCGGAGTCGCTCGGCCGCAAACCCGGGAGCTTCGAGTTCCAGATGCTGTACGGCATCCGCCCGGACGAGCAACTGCGGCTGGCGGCGCTCGGCCACACCGTCCGCGTCTACGTTCCTTACGGCGTGCAGTGGTACGGCTACCTGATGCGCAGACTCGCCGAACGGCCCGCGAACACCGCGTTCTTCTTGCGCGCCTTGGTATCCCGCAAATGATCCCGGTTCGGGTACCGCGATCTGATCAAGCTTCCCCGGACGTGGCAGGGTAATAATCATGAGCAGTCTTGCGGGCCAGGGCGACACGCGCCCGGGACACGGCGGCGCCGGTCCTTTCACGACCGCGTCGCGCGTGCGCTCGCTCGGTGACGGCACCTTCGCCGCCACCCTGTCGGGCCCGTGGTCGATCGGCGGCAAGCCACACGGCGGGTTCCTCGTCGCCCTCCTGTCCCGCGCGGCCGTCGCGGCGGCGGGCAGCGGTTCGCCCGTGGCCGATCCCCTGTCGGTCAGTGCGCAGTTCCTCCGCGCGCCCGAGATGGGCCCGGTGCTGCTGCGCACGGAGGTCCGCAAGACCGGCCGCCAGGCGACGATCGTCGCCGTGCAGCTGGAGCAGCGTGGACAGTCGTGTGTCGAGGGCGTCGTGACCACCGGGCGCCTGCCGCGCGAACGTGCGGTCTGGTCGGACCTGCCGAACCAGCCCGCCGAGCCGCCGGGCAACGCGCTGGACCTGGCCTCGCTGCCCATGGCGTCGGTCTTCCGCCTCACCGAGGGCTGCGACATCCGCCTCGACCCCAACGGCGCGGGCTTCCTGCACGGTCAGACCAACGACCCGCCGCGCCTGCGCCTGTGGGCACGGCCGCGCAGCGAACAGGTCGACCCGATGTTCGCGCTGATGGCCGGCGACATCTCGATGCCGGTCACGTTCAACCTCGGCCGCTTCGGCTGGACCCCGACCGTCCAGCTCACGTCCCTGCTGCGCTCCCGCCCGGCCCCGGGCTGGCTGCGCATCCACGTCGACTGCCGCGCGGTCCACGGCCCGTGGTTCGACGCCGACGCGACCGTCGTGGACGCCACCGGCCGCCTGATCTGCCAGACCCGCCAGCTCGCACTGTCGGCGAAGGCCTAGTGTCCCGCGCCGGAAATGCGGTGACTGAGTCGGTGGATCCAGGTTTCTGCTGGCAAGGCGCCGGTTCGTCCTCGTACTGGATCGTACTTGGGCGGACCGGCAACGCCGCCAGCAGGAAGCTGGATCCACCGAATCTCAGTTGCCTGATTTCCGGCGCGGGACACTAGAGCTGGTCCACGAAGTCCTTGGCGCGTTTGAGGGCCCAGCCGGTGTCGTCGCGGACGGCCTTCACCGCCTGGATCTTCTTGCCGGCGGCCACCAGCTCACGGGCGCGGGCGAGGGTCGCCGCGCCGACCTCGTCGCTGGGCGGCGGCGGTGGTTCGCCCGTGGCGACCAGGGCGTCCACGTAGTCCTTGGCATCACGCAGGCCGAGGCCCGTCACCGCGCGCAGCTCCTTGATGGCCTCGATCTGCTTGCCACTCGCGGCCAGGTCGAGCACGCGGGTGAGATCCGGCGGCCCGTGGTGGACGGGCGGCTCGGCGGCCAGGCGGTCCACGTACGCCTTGGCCTCGGCGAGGCCAAGGCCAGTGTGCTCGCGGAGCTCCTTGATCGCCTGGATCTTCTCGCCCCGCGCGAGCAGCGCCTGCACCCGGTCGTCGTCCCTGCGCCGCGTCGCCGGGGCCAGGCCTGCCACGTGCTCCTTCGCCTCGCGCAGGCCCATGCCGGTCGCCGCGCGGAGCTCCTTGATCGCGACGATCGCCTTGCCGTCCGCGACGAGCTCGCGCAGCCTCGGGTCGAGGTCCGGGGGCGGCGGGCGGCGCTCGGCCGGTGTGCGGCGGCGCAGGCCCAGCCAGACCGCGAACAGGACGACCGCGACGGCGACGCCGAGCAGGATCTGCGTACCGGTGGACATACCGCCGAACCGTAGCGTGGGACGCTGTCCCGCATGACCTATTCCATCGCGGTGCTCGGGGCAGGGAAGATCGGGGAGGCGCTCCTCGCAGGGCTGCTGGGCGGCGGCCGCCGGGTCGAGGACCTCATGTTCACCGAACGCCACCCGGATCGGGCCGCCGAGCTGACCACGCGCTACGGCTTCCGCGCCGTGGACGTCGCCACCGCGGCCAAGGAGGCCGACGTCATCGTCGTGGCCGTCAAGCCGCAGGACATCGAGCCGCTGCTGGACGAGCTGGGCCCCAACCTCGACGTGGGCACGCTCGTCGTCTCGCTGTGCGCCGGGCTGCCGACCACCCTGTACGAGCGCAGGCTGCCCGACGGGGTGCCGGTGGTGCGGGTCATGCCGAACACGCCGATGGTCGTCGGCGAGGCCATGTCCGCCATCTCGCCCGGCCGGTACGCGACCGGCGACCACCTGGCGACCGTCGAGGAGCTGCTGTCGGTCGTCGGCGTGGTCGTGCGGGTGCCCGAGTCGCAGCAGGACGCCGTGACCGCCCTGTCCGGCTCCGGGCCCGCCTACTTCTTCTACCTGGTCGAGGCCATGATCGACGCCGGGATCCTGCTCGGGCTGCCGCGCGCGGTGTCCGAGAAGCTGATCATCCAGTCCGCGGTCGGCGCCGCCGCGATGCTCGCGAAGACCGGGGAGCACCCGGTGACGTTGCGCGAAGCCGTCACCTCGCCGGCGGGCACGACCATCATGGCCATCCGCGAGCTGGAGAAGCACGGGGTGCGTGCCGCGTTGCTGGACGCCATCGAGGCCGCGCGGGACCGCTCGCAGGAGCTGGGGCGCCAGCACGACGAGGACTGATCTTTCCGAGTCAATTCCGCCTGCGGGATCGCATTCGTCACACCAGTCCCGCTAGTCTCGGGAGAAGCACGTGCGTGTCGATACCGCCGGTGGGGAAGCCGACGGCGCGACACGTGTCGAAGGACGCGGTGAGCATGCCGGCGAACAAGAAAGACCCGGAGCCGCCTGGCCTCGCACAGGTGCGGTTCCTCACTGTGGCCGAGGTGGCCACGATGATGCGGGTGTCGAAGATGACTGTGTACCGGCTGGTACACAACGGAGAACTACCCGCTGTGCGAGTGGGCAAATCGTTCCGGGTACCGGAACAAGCAGTGCACGACTACCTGCGAAGTGCGTATTTCGACGCAGGCTAGGAGACCGGTGCGGAGCGCCTCGTGACGTCCAGGTAATCTTGACGCTCGTTGCCTGGTGTCAATGGGGCGCGTCCGTGGCCGGATCTGGTCGTGTGGTCGTTGCCGTTCCAGGTTGTACTCGACCACCGACTGAAGCAGAGGTTCCGCATGGGCTCGGTCATCAAGAAGCGCCGCAAGCGCATGTCCAAGAAGAAGCACCGCAAGCTGCTTCGCAAGACGCGCGTTCAGCGTCGCAAGCTCAAGAAGTAGTTCCGCGGTAGCCGGGGTGGATGTCCGCCGAAAGAGTGACATCCACCAACACGGCGTGTGACCTGCGTTAACTACTCGTTGCCAACGACGAGTCGATCACGATTCGGATGTAAGCTCGCGGACGGTCCGCCACTGTGCTAGCCGGATCGCACCCCGTTCGTGATCAGTCATCGGAGTCGTATGGCGCCCACAGTTGTTCTCGTCACCGGTGTCGCCGACCAGCTCGGCGGCCAGTTGGCCGCGCAGCTGGCTGACGACCCCGACATCGAGCGGGTGCTGGGCGTCGACACGGCCCGGCTCGCGGTGCCGCGAGGCACACGGGTCGAGTTCGTGCGCGCGGACATCCGCGACCCGAGGATCGCCAAGGTCATCGACTCGGCGCGGGTGGACACGGTCGTGCACGCCGCACCGCGCTCCGGCGCGGGTGCCAAGGAGCTCAACGTCATCGGCACGATGCAGCTCCTTGCCGCCTGCCAGCGTTCCCGCACGGTGCGCAAGCTGGTCGTGAAGTCGACGGCCGAGGTGTACGGCGGTGGCGCCGGCGCCCCTGCCGTCTTCACCGAGCAGGACGCCGACCAGGCCGTACAGCGCAGGGGCGGCGACGCGGCCGAGATCGAGGGCTACGCGCTGGGGCTCGCACGCAGGCGCCCGGACCTGGTGCTGACCATCGTCCGGCTCGCCGAGGTCATCGGGCCGCACATCGACAACGCCCTGACCAGGTACTTCTCCCTGCCTTTCGTGCCGACCGTGCTCGGGTTCGACGCCCGCGTGCAGTTCGTGCACATCACCGACGCGCTCGCGGTGCTGGAGCGCGCCATCACCCACGACCTGCCCGGCGTGTTCAACGTCGGCGGCGACGGGGTGCTGATGCTGTCCCAGGCCATCCGCCGCGCGGGCCGTGTGCCGCTGCCTGTGCCGAGGGCCACGATCGGGCCCGCCACCCGCCTCGCCGGTGGCCGGGTGGCGCTGTCGCCGGGTCAGTCCCGGCTGCTCAGCCATGGGCGTGTCATCGACACGACCCGGTTGAAGACGACGTTCGGGTTCACGCCGAAGTGGACCACCACCGCCGCGTTCGACGATTTCGTCCGCGCGGTCGCCAAGTGAACCTTGCGTAGCGAACATCGCCTCTGAGGGGAAAGCCGAGAACAGTGCCGGTTCAAGAAGCCGACGTCATCCCACTGCCGACGGCGCGCACCGACGCGCCACCGCAGCCCACCCGCAAGCTCGCCTCCGTCACCGAACTGCGCCCGCGCCGCGCGCCGCAGTCGCTGACCGACTTCGTGCGCAGCCGCCTGACCGGCGACTACCAGGTCGACGAGTTCGGGTTCGACCCGCAGCTCACCGACACCGTCGTGCTGCCGCCGCTGCGGATGATCTACGAGAAGTGGTTCCGCGTCGAGGTCACCGGCGAGAAGAACCTGCCGCTCGACGGTGGTGCGCTGATCGTCGCCAACCACTCCGGCACGCTGCCGTGGGACGCGGTGATGACCTCGATCGCCGTCCACGACAACCACCCGCGCGGCAAGCACCTGCGGATGCTCGGCGCCGAGCTGGTGTTCAAGGTGCCGGTGCTGGGCGCGCTCGCCCGCCGCACTGGCCAGACCCTCGCGTGCGGCGCGGACGCGCAGCGGCTGCTGCGGTCCGGTGAGCTGGTCGGCGTGTGGCCGGAGGGCTTCAAGGGCGTCGGCAAGTCGTTCAGCGAGCGGTACCAGCTGCAGCGCTTCGGCCGCGGCGGTTTCGTCGCGACGGCCGCGAAGGCGGGCGTGCCGATCATCCCGTGCTCGATCGTGGGCGCCGAGGAGATCTACCCGAAGATCGCCGACATCAAGCCGCTCGCGAAGCTGCTCGGCCTGCCGTACTTCCCGGTCACGCCGTTCTTCCCGCTGCTGGGCCCGCTCGGCGCCATCCCGCTGCCGACCAAGTGGCGCATCGACTTCGGCGCCCCCATCCGCACCGACCTGGCGTCCCCGGACACCGCCGACGACCACGGTTTCGTGCTGGAGATGGCGGCCGAGGTCCGCGAGACGATCCAGCGGACGCTCGACAGCATGGTCGCCGAGCGCGAGTCTGTCTTCCGGGGCTAGTGCTTCGTCCACTTACGGTGGCCGGGGTGGGTTCGTGGTTTGTCCTCGCCGGACGGGCTTTGCCTCCGACGCCTCCCGCACCCTCACGACGTCCGGTGTGCCGTGAAAGCGCCTTTCACGGCACACCAGCCCACCCCCGTACGGCAATTACCGCCAGCTTGGCCGTACCCGGCAAACGTGGGTGGACACCGCGCTAGCCGAACCGCTCGGCCAGGTCACGGAGCCGTCGCACGGCCTTGGTGAGGTCTTCCGCGCTGACGGCGAGGCCGGGCGTGCGGCCCAGGTTCGCCACGTTGTCGGCGAACTGCCGGTACTCGCGCTGGGCGTGCTCGCGGCAGGGCAGGCAGGTGACGCGTTCCGGGTGCGGTGAGGTCATCGCGTAGGGCACCCGGGTGCCGCAGCCAGTGGTGACCTCGGCGGGTTCGTCGGGCACGGCACCCAGGGTGGCCGCGATCAGGTTGCGGTAGTCGGCGCCCGCCTGCACGACCTGCCGCTCGACGTGGATGTGCGGGTCGGCCACAGCGTCAGTAGTCGGGCCGGTCGCGCAGCTGGCGCCGGATCTCCGACTCGATCCCGCTGCGCCGTCCCATGAAGAACCCGACGCCGAGGCACATCACGGCCACGACCAGGACGATGAAGGCGATCATGGGCGCTCCTCGCGGGCGCCCGGCGCCCGCTGTTGTCGACGACGACCTGCTCCGCTCACGTGCCCCGCTTCCGGTAGGCGAGACCGGCCGCGACGGCCCCGGCGAGCGCACCCGCGCCGAGTACTGATGGCACCCCGATCTTCGCTGCCTTGCGGCCGGTGCGGAAGTCCCGGATCTCCCAGCCCCGCTTCCTGGCGGCCTCCCGCAGGCTGCCGTCGGGGTTGACCGCCACAGCGGTGCCGACGACCGACAGCATGGGGACGTCGTTGGCGGAGTCCGAGTAGGCGGTGCACCGCCGCAGGTTGAGGCCCTCACGGGCGGCGAGTGCGCGCACCGCGTGGGCCTTGGCGGGCCCGTGGAGCATCTCGCCGACGAGCCGTCCGGTGTAGATGCCGTTCTCGCTCTCGAGCACGGTCCCGAGTGCCCCGCTCAGCCCGAGCCGCCTGGCGATGATCGTCGCCAGGTCGACGGGGGTCGCCGTGACGAGCCAGACCCGCTGCCCGGCGTCGAGGTGCATCTGCGCGAGCGACCGGGTGCCGGGCCAGATCTTGTCGGCCATCAGCTCGTCGTAGATGTCCTCGCCGAGCGACATCAACTCGGCGACGGAGTGCCCGGCGACGAAGGAGAGCCCGGACTCCCTGGCGTTGCGGATCCCGTCGTTGGTCTCCCGTCCCCCGATCCGGAAGACGACCTGCTGCAGCGCGAACTTGGCCAGGTCAGAACTGGTGAAGAACTTCCGCGCCGCCATCCCGCGCGCGAAGTGGAAGATCGACGCGCCCATCATCATGGTGTTGTCGACGTCGAAGAACGCCGCGGCGGTCAGGTCGACCGGCGGCGGGATCCGCTCCCGCTCGCGCTCGGCCTGCTCCAGCGCGACGGCCGCCTCGGCAGACGCCTCACCCGCGATGGTGGCGATCTGCTCGAGCGCGGGCTCCTTCCCACGGCCACGCCACAGGGACACGGCATCGCCTCCGCGGTCGATCGGAAAATCCAGCAACTCCATCCAACAGCGTAGCGAGCCACCCTGCCTGGATTTCGCCTCATCCGACGCGTTGCCTGGAAAGACGCTTTCGGGACGTTCAGTGTCCTGAAAGCGTCCTCCAGGGCATCAGCCGAGGCTCAAACCAGGCAGTCCGGGCAGCAGCGGCGGCAACTCGATCAACGGCGGTCGCTGCGGGGTCTCGGTACTCGGCGGCGCGGTCGGAGCCTCCGTGGGCGCGGGCACCGTCACGGTCGCCCCCGGCACCGGCACTGGCGGCAGCTCCTGGGTCGGTGCCGCCGACGGCAGCGGCGGGCTCGGCACCTCAGGGCCGGTCGCGGGCACGGAATTGTCGGTGGGTGCGGGCACACTCGGCGCCGGCACACCGGACGTGGGCGCGAGTGGTGGCCGCGCGCACTCGCTGGTGGCCGGGAGTGCACCGATGTCGTCGTAGGAGCCGGAGGTGATCTGGAAGCAGTCCATGCGGGCGAGCAGTGACTCGGCCCTGGCGGTGATCTTGTCGAGGAGTGCGCGGCTGGCGCCCTCCCGGTTGCGGGCGGCCGCGGGCAGGCGCGGGGCCACGTCCGCCAGCCGGGACGCCTGCTGCGTCGACCAGTCGCGGAGCGAGCCGAGGAGCCTGCCGTCGGTGCCGGTGGCCAGCGCGATCAGCTGGCGGGAGCCGGCGGTGGCGTCGTTCTCGAAGTCGGTGAGTGCCGTGAGGTAGGCCCCGACGGGTGCGTCGTCGGGGTCGGGGTAGCGGCGGGCCATGGTCTCGATCTCGCTGACCCGGGCCGCGGCGAACTCGAGGTGCTTGAGCGCCTTGGGCTCGTCACCGAAGGTGAGGCCGAGGGCCGCGGCCTCGGCGCTGCGCTTCACGCCGTACAGCGCGTCGCCGGGCAGGGCGTCCCTTGCCAGCAACAGGCTCATCCCGGCAAGCGACCCGACCAGCGCGAGCACGGCCACCGCGGCGACGGCGAACCGGCCGCGCACCCCCGACAACGCCGCACGGCGGGACGCGCGGCCGGTCGCTCGGCTGTGGGGGCTGGACGGCCCCGGCTTGGCAGCCGGTCTCCTGTCCCCGGGTCTCTCCCCGGCCCGCGGCGACGGGCTCGGTCTGGACCTGACGGGTCGGTCGGACGCCGACGGCGTGGTCGCCTCGTCGTCCAGTGCGAGCAGGATGCGGTCGCGCATGCTCCTGCGCTCGTCACCGGTCGGCGCGGTCAACGGCGCCAGCGAGCGCAGGGCACGCACGACGGTGCGGTCGTGCTCGTCCGTACTCTCGCTGCTCACGTCTGGGAAAACGATTCCGTGTGCACAGAAGTTACGGCTTTCACCGCAGCTCCGGTGGCAGTAGCTGCGCCAGCCTGCGCACCGCCCGGTGCTGCAGGGCCTTCACCGCGCCCTCGTTGCGCTCCATCACCGCCGCCGTCTCGGCCACCGACAGGCCCTGCAGGAACCGCAGCACGATGCATTCGCGCTGGTCATCGCCCAGTTGGCGGACGCATTCGAGCAGCGCGTCCCTGGTCGCGCCCGCGAGCACCTGCTGCTCGGGGCCGCCGTCGACGGGCCGCGAGTCGTCCACCTCCGCGGTGGTCACCTCGAGGCGGTACCGGCTGGACTTCACGTGGTCGAGCACCAGGTTGCGGGCGATCGTCACGAACCAGGCGCCGACGTCGCGGCCCTGGTAGGTGATCGTCGCGATCTTGCGCAGCGCGCGCAGGAACGTCTCACTGGTGACGTCCTCGGCCAGTTCCCGGTCCCCGACCCGGAAGAGGACATAACGAAACACGATGTCGACGTACTTGTCGTAGAGGAGCGCGAACGCCGATCGGTCGCCTTCCTGGGCGGCGTGCACGAGCTCCCACGACCCACCGGCCTCCAGTGCCTCCACGGCGGACTCCTGTCGCGGGACCCGGGCATCCTGCACACCCACTGCGTCCCGTTGAACTGGGCGCACGGACGGCATGCTCGACTCCCTCGGCTGGGTCCTCCACGGGCCGCACCGCCCGAAGAGACCCCAGCAGCATACGTGTGGTTACTCAATAGTAGGTAGTGCTCGTACCTTCAGGACGCATGATGTGGTCAACCATGACGTGAGTGAGCCGTGCCACACTTCCCCAAAGGGTGGCTGAAGGAGGGATCCCCATGGTCGACACGCTGAGCGGCAACGTCGCCGACCTGGTGACGGACGCGGCGGCGAAGGTGCCCGGCAGGGTCGCGCTCGTCGACACCGCGTCGGGCAGAAACCTCACCTGGGAGCAGACGGACCGCGCGGTCGACGCGTTCGCCGCGCGCCTGCTGGCCGCCGGTCTCGAAGAAGGCGACCGGGTCGCCATCGTGCTCCCCAACAGCGCCGAGTTCTGCGTCGCGGTGTTCGGGATCCTGCGCGCGGGCGGCATCGCGGTCCCGGCGGCCGCGAAGTCACCCGAACTGCCGGGCCTGCTGAGCGACAGCGGCGCCCGGTTCGTCGTGGGTGCCGACCTCGCTGCCCCGGATCTGGCTGCCCCGGATCTGGCTGCCCCGGACCTGGAGGCGGCCGCCGACGTCCGCCCGGCCATGCGCGGCGGCGAGGACATCGCGGTCATCTGCTACACCTCGGGCACGGCGGGCGTGCCGCGTGGCGTGATGCTGTCGCACCGCGCGCTGCTGTCCAACGTCGACCAGTGCGCGCGGCTCCAGCCAACGCCGGTGACCGCGAACGACCGCGTGCTGCTGGTGGTCCCGCTGTTCCACCTCTACGGCCTCGGCCCCGGCCTGCTGCAGGTGGCGGCCGCAGGCGCGACGGCGGTGCTGCTGGAGGCGTTCGGCACGGAACGCGCGCTGGACGTGTGCGCCGAGCACCGGGTGACGACGCTGGTCGGCGTGCCCGCCATGTACCAGGCGCTGTCCGCCGCCACTCCGGACCGGCTCGCGGAGGGCCTGTCCACGGTCCGCCTGTTCACGTCCGGTGCCGCGCCGCTGGCCCCGGCGGTCCTGTCCGCGATCACGCAGGCGACGGGCCTGCCCGTGTACGAGGGTTACGGCCTGACCGAGACCGGCCCGGTGCTGACGTCGACGCTGGTCGGCGGCATCGCGAAGCCGGGGTCGGTCGGCCGTCCGCTGCCCGGTGTCGAACTGCTGCTGGTCGACAGCGACGGCCGCCCGGTCGGCGCGCCCACCGACCCCGACGAGACGGAGTGGTTCGACGGCGACGAGACGGAGACCGGCCGCGTCGCCGCCCGCGGCCCGAACCTGTTCAGCGGCTACTGGCCCGACGGCGCGCACGGTCCCGACGAGGACGGCTGGTTCCGCACCGGCGACGTCGGCTACCTGGACGCCGACGGCGACCTGCGCCTCGTCGACCGCGCGAACGACCTGATCATCGTGAACGGCTTCAACGTGTACCCGAAGGAGGTCGAGCGGGTGCTGGACGAGCTGCCGCAGGTGGCGGAGTCCGCGGCGGTCGGCGTCCCGGACGAACGCACGGGCGAGCAGGTGATCGCGGTCGTGGTGCTCCGCGACGGCGCCACACTCACCGAGGACGAGGTCCGCGACCACTGCACCGAACGCCTCGCACGGTTCAAGGTGCCGAGCACCGTGCGGTTCGTCGACGAACTGCCCCACTCGGCGACGGGGAAGGTTCGCCGCGCGTCGCTGCGGGGTAGCGTCGCGTGACGTGGTGACTGTGGTGTCGAGGCAGGGCTGCCACCTGTGCGAGGTGGCGGAGACCGAGGTGGCCCGCATCTGCGGCGAGCTAGACGTGCCGTGGGAGGTCACGGACGTCGACGCGGACCCGGAGCTGCGTGCCGAGTACGGCGACCAGGTCCCGGTGATCCTGATCGACGGGCAGGAACACGGCTACTGGCGCGTGGAGGAGGAACGCTTCCGCGCGGCACTGGCGACGCGCTGACTGCGGCCGTCGGCCCCCGATCTCCAGCGTAGTCACGGGCACCGACGGACAGCCCCGCTGAACAGGCAGTTGTCCACAGGCGAGGCAGTTGTCCACAGCCAGGAACAACGCCCCCGGAACTGTCTGTCCCTACCGGTAGCGTTGATTTCGGGGGCCCCCTGGGCGAGCGAATGGACCGTTCGTTCGGGTTCGTTGCTCCGGTCCATCCACAGGGCCGTTCGCGGCGCCCGAAATGTCGGTCCTCGCCCGTAGCGTGGTGACCGGGGGCCGGAGGCCGACCCCCAGGTAAGAACTCCGTAATCGAGATGGAGTTGAACCGAACGGCCCTCCGCGCGGAACGTAGAGGTGTGCAGCTCGATACCCGAACGACCACCGGTGCCCCCACGCCCTCCGGCCGTCTCCCCGGCGGCCGCGTGCTCGCCGTCGCCTACGTCTCGCTCCTCGCCGCGCTCGGCGTCGGTCACCTGGTCGCCGGGCTGGTCGGACCCGGTGCGTCCCCGTTCTTCGCGGTCGGCGACTGGGTGCGGGACAACTCGCCGCACGCCGTGGTCGAGTGGGCCAAGGCCACGTTCGGCACCGCCGACAAGACCGTCCTGTTCATCGGTGTCACGGTCGTCGTTCTCGGGGTGACCGCCGCCGCCGGGCTGCTGTCCCGCACCCGGCCCGCCCCCGGCCTCGTCATCGCGGCCGCGCAGGGTGTCCTCGGGATCGTCGCCGTGCTCACCCGGCCCGACCTCGGTCAGCTCGCCATCGCCGCGCCCGCCGCCAGCCTGGTCGTCGGACTGGTCGTCTTCAGCTGGCTGCACGGCAGGGCCTGGCCCGTCGAGCAGGACCGCGAAAGCCGTCGGCGGTTCCTCCGGGCCGGCGCGGGGACCGTCATCGGCGCCGCCGCGCTGGGCACGGTCGGGCAGCTGGTCGGCAGCCGGGTCGACGTCGAGGGTTCGCGGGCCGCCGTCGGCAAGCTGACGCCTGTCAGCCCCGCGCCGAAGCTCCCGCCGGGCGCGGATTTCGCCGCCAACGGGACCGCCAGGTTCATCACCGCCAACAGGGACTTCTACCGCATCGACACCGCCCTCACGCTGCCCCGCGTCGCCGCGCAGGACTGGCGGCTGCGCATCCACGGCCTGGTCGACAAACCCGTCGAGTTCACCTTCTCCGACATCCGCGGCCGCCGCCTCATCGAACGCCCCGTGACGCTGGCCTGCGTGTCCAACGAGGTCGGCGGCGGCCTCATCTCGACCGCGAACTGGATCGGCGTCCCCCTGCGCGAGCTGCTCGCGGAGGCCGGCGTCAAACCCGGCGCCGACCAGCTGTTCTCCACCAGCACCGACGGCTTCACCGCGGGCACGCCCGTCGACGCGGTGATGGACCAGAACCGGGGCGCCATGCTCGCCATCGGCATGAACGGCGAACCCCTCCCACAGGAGCACGGCTTCCCCGCCCGCATGGTCGTCCCCGGCCTGTACGGCTACGTCTCCGCCACCAAATGGGTCGTGGACATGGAGCTGACCACGTTCGCGGACAAGCAGGGCTACTGGATCCCGCGCGGCTGGTCCGCCAAGGGGCCGATCAAGACCCAGTCCCGCATCGACAGCCCCCGCGACGGCTTCGTCCTCGCCAAGGGCCGGAACACCATCGCGGGCGTCGCGTGGGCCCAGACCATCGGCGTCCGCGAGGTGGAGGTCCGCTTCGACGGCCAAGGCGACTGGCACCCCGCCGAACTCAGCACGGAGGTCGGCCTCAACACGTGGCGCATGTGGCGGGTCACGCTCGACCTCGAGGCCGGCGAGCGCACCATCCAGGTCCGCGCCACCGACAACCGCGGCCACACGCAGACCGAGGACGAGGCTCCGCCCGCACCCGACGGCGCCACCGGCTGGCACACGGTCCACGTCTCGGTCAACTGAGCGACCAGAGATCCGTTACTGGTGATTGACAGACTCTCGGGAGGGGTGCAAAACCGCCGCTCACCGGCGACTTTGTGCCTGCGTTCACAAGCGGCTACCGTTATGACAATCCCAGGGGCGAGTCTTTCGAGGAGTATCGGCGTGGCGCAGCGTGGCCAGACTGGCGCGAACGGTAGAAGGCCAGTGCCCGCTGAGAACGCTGCGGAGGTCACCGCCCCCATGCCACCCCTGACCAACGGTCAGGGCGCGCTCTCCCCGCGGGCGATCCCCGAGGCCGCTGTCGCGCGCCTCGCGGTCTACCTGCGCGTTCTGTCCGGCATGAAGGAGCAGGGCATCACCACGGTGTCCTCGGAGGAGCTGTCGGTCGCGGCAGGCGTCAACTCCGCGAAGCTCCGCAAGGACCTCTCCTACATCGGCACCTACGGCACGCGTGGCGTGGGGTACGAGGTCGAGGTTCTCATCGACCAGATTGAACGTGTTCTCGGCCTCACCCGTGAACAGAGCGTGGCAGTGGTCGGCATCGGTAACCTCGGACATGCGCTCGCCAACTACGGCGGGTTCCCTGGCAGAGGCTTCCCGGTGACCGCACTCTTCGACGTCGACCCCGATCTGATGGGCGTGCCCGTCGGTGGGATCCCGGTCAACCACATCGACGACATCGCTTCGGTGTGCGCGGCCAAGGAGATCACCATCGGCGTCATCGCCACGCCACCTGCCGCCGCGCAGGTCGTGTGCGACCGGCTGGTGCAGGCCGGGGTCGAGTGCATCCTGAACTTCGCGCCGGTGGTGCTGCAGGTGCCGGAGACGGTGGAGGTCCGCAAGGTGGACCTCGCCGTCGAGCTGCAGATCCTGTCGTTCCACCAGGCCAGGCGTGCGGACAGCGCTCCCTCGGGGGAGACCGCGCCGCAGCCGAGGAGCAACGGTCGAGTCAACGGTTCGCCGCGCCACAGTGTCGAGAACAGGCCGAACGGGGCGGTGGTCAGACGATGAGTGTGCTGGCGGTCGGTGTCTCACACCGGTCAGCGGACGTACGCGTGCTGGAGCGCGCGACGGTGCCGGCCAGTGAGGTGCCCAAGGTGCTCGACGAGCTCATGCGCTGTGAGAACGTCGTCGAGGCCACGCTGGTCACGACGTGCAACCGGGTCGAGGTCTACACGGTCGTGCAGGCCTTCCACGCCGGTCTCGCGGACGTCGTCGGCGTCCTCGGCAGGCACTCCGGGCTCGACGTGGCCGAACTGTACGAGCACCTCTACGTGCACTACGCGGCGGCCGCGGCCGAGCACCTGTTCCAGGTGAGCGCCGGTCTCGACTCGATGGTCGTCGGCGAGGCGCAGATCCTCGGCCAGGTCCGCAACGCCTACAACTCCGCGCGCGAGGCGGGCACCGCGGGCCGCACGCTGCACGAGCTGTTCCAGCGCGCGCTGCGGGTCGGCAAGCGCGTCCACGCCGAGACGGGCCTGGACGCGGCCGGTGGCTCGGTGGTGTCCGAGGCGCTGGCCGACGCCGACCGCGTGCTCGGCGGTCTCGCGGGCCGCCGCGCGCTGATCGTCGGCGCGGGTTCGATGGGCGGGCTGTCCGCCGCGGCGCTGCGCCGCGCGGGCATCGGCGAGATCGTGATCGCCAACCGCACCGTGGGCACCGGCGCCCGGCTCGCCGAGCTGCAGCTCGAGCAGGGCACCCCGGCTCGCGCGGTCGGGCTGGCGGACCTGCCGGCGCACATCGCCGAGGCGGACGTGGTCGTCGCCTGCACCGGCGCGGCCGGCACCGTGATCGACGCGACGATGGTGGGCGCACGGGTGCGGCCGCTGGTCGTGTGCGACCTCGGCCTGCCGAGGGACGTCGCCCCGGACATGGCCGACCTGCACGACGTGACGATCGTCGACCTGGAGAGCCTGCAGCGGCGGCTGGCCGAGTCGCCGAGCGGCCTGGACACCCGGCGCGCGGCCACGATCGTCGCCGACGAGGTCGCCGCGTACCTCGCGACCCAGCGGTCCGCGGAGGTCACGCCGACCGTCACCGCGCTGCGCAAGCGCGCCGCCGAGGTCGTGGACGCCGAGCTGCTGCGCCTGAACTCCCGGCTGGAGCTGGACCCCGCGACGCGGGCGGAGGTCGCGCAGACCGTGCGGCGCGTGGTCGACAAGCTGCTGCACACGCCGACCGTGCGCGTGAAGGAACTGGCGTCCGGCCCGAACGGCGTCGAGTACGCGGAAGCGCTGCGCGAGCTGTTCGGCCTCGACCCGGCCACCCCCGCCGCGCTGGTCGCGAAAACCGCCGCCACCGTCAACCCTGCGTCTGTCAACCCCGTGATGGCGGCCACCCCGAGCGAAAGTCCCATTCGCACGGCAGGGGGCCCCCCGATGTCAACGCTACCGGCGGGCACCGACAGTTCGGGTGCCGCGAACGCGCCTGTGGACAACTCGGCAGCCCAAGCCCGGGCGAACGGTCCGTTCGTTCGCCAGGGGGGTCGCCCCGTTTCCACGTTGGCGCAGGGCGCCGACACCACCGGCGGTGAAGCGCGATGAGCCGCACCATCCGCATCGGCACCCGGGGCAGCGCGCTCGCGCTCGCCCAGACCGGCACCGTCGCCGCCCAGCTCGAGGCCGCCGGTGCGAAGGTCGAGATCGTCACCGTGGTGACGCCCGGCGACCGGTCGTCCGCGCCCATCGCCGAGATCGGGGTCGGTGTCTTCACCTCCGCGCTGCGCGACGCGCTCGCCGCCGGTGAGGTGGACGTCGCCATCCACTCCTACAAAGACCTGCCGACCGCACCCGACCCCCGTCTCTCCCTCGCCGCGGTGCCACCGCGGCAGGACCCGAGGGACGCGCTGGTCGCGCGGGACTCGCTCACGCTGGGCGAGCTGCCTGCCGGCTCCCGGGTCGGCACAGGGTCGCCCCGCAGGGCGGCGCAGATCCAGGCGCTCGGCCTGGGCCTGGTGATCGTGCCCATCAGGGGCAACGTCGACACGCGGATCCGCAAGGTCCACGACGGCGAGCTCGATGGCATCGTGCTCGCCAGGGCCGGGCTCGCCCGGCTCGGCAGGCTCGACGTGATCACCGAGGTGCTAGACCCGATCCAGGTGCTTCCCGCGCCGGCGCAGGGGGCGCTGGCCGTGGAGTGCCGGGTCGAGGACGTTGATACCGAACATCTCCTCCAGTCCATTGTGGACGACGCCGCCACCAGGGCCGCGGTCGCCGCCGAGCGGGCCTTGCTTGCCGCGCTCGAGGCGGGTTGCCAGGCCCCGGTCGGCGCATTGGCCGACGTGGTCGAGGACCTCGACGGATGCGACCAGGTCGTGCACCGCCTGTCGCTCCGCGGGGTCGCGGCCGCGAACTGGACGGCAGGCAGCCAGGCCGAGGGGCCGGCTGTCGACCTGATCCGCGCGTCGGCCACCGGTGACCTGACCGAAGGTGAGCAGCTCGGGCGTGCGTTGGCCGCCGAACTGCTCGAGCTCGGCGCCGGCGCGCTCGCCGGTGACGAGCAATAAGTAATCAAGAGGGAAGTGGCCCAGGAATGACCACCCGTACCCGTAAGTCCTCCGGACGCATCGCGTTCGTGGGCTCGGGGCCCGGCGATGCCGGGCTTCTCACCGTCCGGGCGTTGGAGCTCATCGCGCGCGCCGAGCTCGTGGTGATCGACCCGGACGTGCCGGCAGGCGTGCTCGAGCTCGCTGGCCGCGACATCGAAGGCGAGGTCGAGGTCCGGCCCGCCGTCGGCGAACCGGCCGACGTCGCGAAGGACCTCGTCAACGAGGCCAAGGCAGGCCGCGTCGTGATCCGCCTGGTCTCCGGCGACCCGCTCACGCACTCCGGTCTCGTGGCCGAGGCGCAGGCCGTCGCCAAGACCGCCGCCGTGTTCGACGTCGTGCCAGGAGTGCCTGCCGCGACCGCGGTCCCCGCCTACGCGGGCATCGCGCTCGGTGGCACCCACACCGAGGTCGACGTCCGCGGTGAGGTCGACTGGGCCGGACTCGCCAAGACCCCGGGCCCGATCGTGCTGCTCGCCAGCTCCAGCCACCTCGCCGAGGCCGCGTCCGCGCTCGTCGAGCACGGCCTCGCGCCGCAGACACCCGTCGCGGTCACCGCCGACGGCACCGGCGCCGGGCAGCGCACGCTCGACACCACCCTCGCCACCCTCGCGCAGGACGCGGGCGAGATCGCGGGCAACCTCGTCGTCACCGTCGGCCAGGCAGTCGCCGCCAGGACCAAGCTGTCCTGGTGGGAGTCCCGCGCCCTCTACGGGTGGCGCGTGCTCGTGCCCCGCACCAAGGACCAGGCGGGCGAGATGTCCGAGCGGCTGCGGCTGCACGGCGCCATCCCGTCCGAGGTGCCGACGATCTCCGTCGAGCCGCCGCGCAGCCCCGCCCAGATGGAGCGCTCCGTCAAGGGTCTCGTCGACGGCCGCTACCAGTGGCTGATCTTCACCTCCACCAACGCGGTCCGCGCGGTGTGGGAGAAGTTCGAGGAGTTCGGCCTGGACGCCCGCGCGTTCTCCGGTGTGAAGATCGCCTGCGTCGGCGAGGCCACCGCGGAGAAGGTGCGCGGCTTCGGCATCATCCCCGAGCTCGTCCCGTCCGGTGAGCAGTCGTCCGAGGGCCTCCTCGACGAGTTCCCGCCCTACGACGACATCCTCGACCCGGTGGACCGCGTGCTGCTGCCGCGCGCCGACATCGCCACCGAGACCCTCGCCGCCGGTCTCCGCGACCGCGGCTGGGAGATCGACGACGTCACCGCGTACCGCACCGTGCGCGCCGCGCCGCCGCCCGCCGACACCCGCGAGATGATCAAGACCGGTGGCTTCGACGCGGTGTGCTTCACCTCGTCCTCGACCGTCCGGAACCTGGTCGGCATCGCGGGCAAGCCGCACACCCGCACCCTCGTCGCGTGCATCGGCCCGAAGACCGCCGAGACCGCGCGCGAGTTCGGCCTCCGGGTCGACGTCCAGCCGGAGATCGCCCAGGTCCCCGCGCTGGTCGACGCGCTCGCCGAGCACGCCGCCCGCCTCCGCGCGGAAGGTGCGCTTCCGCCGCCCCGCAAGACCAAGCGGGCCCGCCGCTGATGCTGTGAAAGGCGCGTTCGCGGCGTACCGCGAACGCGCCTTCACGGCACGAAGGAGCCGACCATGTACCCAGCGCACCGGCCCCGGCGCCTGCGCAGCACCCCCGCCATGCGCCGCATGGTGGCCGAGACGACCGTGCGGCCGAGCCAGCTCGTGCTGCCCATGTTCGTCAAGGAGGGCGCGACCGAGCCGGTTCCCATCGCGAACATGCCCGGCGTCCTGCAGCACACCCGCGACAGCCTGCGCAAGGCCGCCATCGAAGCGGTCGAGGCGGGTGTCGGCGGCCTCATGCTGTTCGGCGTCCCGGAGCACAAGGACGCGGTCGGCTCCGGCGGCATCGACCCCGACGGCGTGCTCAACGTGGCACTTCGCGACCTCAAGGCGGAGCTCGGTGACGAGACCGTCCTCATGTCCGACCTGTGCCTCGACGAGTTCACCGACCACGGCCACTGCGGCGTCCTCGACGAACACGGCCGCGTCGACAACGACGCCACCCTCGAGATCTACGGGCAGATGGCCGTCGCCCAGGTAGAAGCAGGCGCCCACCTCCTCGGCCCCAGCGGCATGATGGACGGCCAGGTCGGCGCCATCCGCTCCGCACTGGAGCGGGCCGGGCACGTCGACACCGGCATCCTCGCCTACGCGGTCAAGTACTCCTCGGCGTTCTACGGCCCGTTCCGCGACGCCGTCGAGTCGTCCCTGCAGGGCGACCGCCGCACCTACCAGCAGGACCCCGCGAACGTCCGCGAGGCGCTGCGCGAGGTGCGGCTCGACCTCGACGAGGGCGCCGACATGGTCATGGTCAAGCCGGCCATGCTCTACCTCGACGTGCTCCGCGCGGTCGCCGAGGAGTCCGACGTGCCCGTCGCCGCGTACCAGATCTCCGGTGAGTACGCGATGATCGAGGCCGCCGCGGCAGGTGGCTGGTGCGACCGGCGGACCGCGATCCTCGAGTCGCTCACGTCCATCCGGCGCGCGGGCGCGGACGTCGTCCTGACCTACTGGGCGGTCGAGGCGGCGGGCTGGCTGCGCTGACGCCGAAAGGCACAGGTAACCTGCCCGCCGTGACGAAGCCAGGCAATTCGGACCCCGCGGACGCCGCCAAGGCCGTGCCGGACGAGACCGTGTCCGACAACGACACCACATCGTCGCTCGCACCCGACCCGGTCGAGCCCGC
The DNA here is from genome assembly GCF_014203735.1 of Actinophytocola algeriensis. GTDB lineage: Bacteria > Actinomycetota > Actinomycetes > Mycobacteriales > Pseudonocardiaceae > Actinophytocola > Actinophytocola algeriensis. Next base: position 85,156 of record NZ_JACHJQ010000011.1, read on the forward strand.
CGACCCGGCGGCCGCCGCACCGCCCGAGCCGGAGAAGGCCGAAACCAAGCCGGAGCCGGAGCCGGCGCCCAAGCCGAAGGCCAAGCCCAAGCTGGAGAAGGCCCCGCCGATCCCGGCCGAAGAACCCGTCATGCCCACCGCCCGCGAGGCGGCCGCACGGGCACAGGCCAAGCGCCGCTTCTCCGAGCCCGCGCCGCGCACCCTGCGCATCTCGTTCTACTTCTTCGTCGCGTCTGGCCTGATCTGGCTCGCCAGCATGGTCGTCTCGATGATCTACAAGCAGGACATCATCGACGCGCAGATCGAGGCGAGCAAGGGCACCGACCTCACCCCGGACCAGATCGCGAACGGTGTCACGCAGATCCTGTGGATCGTCACCATCGCGGCCGTCACGTTCACCGTGTTCCTCGGCCTGTTCGGCTACAAGGCCACCGAGGGCACCCGCCGCGCACGCACACTCGTCACGATCTTCGGCGTCGTGCTCGTGCTGTTCCACCTGCTGCTCAACGGCACGCCGCCCGGCATCCTGTCCGCCATGTTCTGCCTCGTCGGCCTCGCGCTGCTGTGGTCGCCGTCGGCACGCAGGTACTTCCCGCCGCGCGAGCTCCGATGACCGACGGGCCGGTCCTCTACGCGGAACCGGGCTCGACCCGGTGGCCGCTGCTCTGGGGACCGGCCTTCGCGGGCATCGGCGCAGGCGTCGAGGCCTTGTCCGGGCCGGTGCACACGGTCGCGTGGCTGATCGTCGGCATCGGGCTGTTCGGCATCTTCGCGTTGTGGACCAACGTGCGCCGCAAGGTGTACCGCGTCGAACTGACCCCGGCCGAACTGCGACAGGGCCGCGAAACCCTGCCCGTCAAAGACATCCAGCAGGTCACCGACGTCGGCGCCGCACCAGGTGCCAAGATCCTCGGCGGCGGCTGGAGCGTTCCCCGCAAGACCTACGAGGTCCCGCTCCGCCTCGACGACGGCAGCACCGTCCTCGCGTGGGCCCGCGACGACGACGCCCTCAAAGCGGCCCTCGCCCGCCTCGTCGGCGAAGTAGAGGAAGATTGACACCGTGAGCATGCCGCCCCCGCCGCCCATCCCGGCCTCGGAAGGCCCGATCACCCGGCCCAAGGCCGTCGACTCGGCGTTCCAGGCGGTCCTCGCGAGCATCGCCATCAGCGCTCTCGGCACCGTCTTCACGGTCCTGCTCGACAAGGCACTGCTGACCAGCATGGTCACCGACATGATGGCCGGCATGCCCGAGGGCCAGGCCGGGCCGTCCGACGCGCCCGGCTCGGTGAACCAGGTGCCGGTGTCGGGCACGGTCGGCGCGTTCCAGGTCATCCTCGCGTTCAGCATCGCGATCTTCGCCGGTCTCATGCTGCTGTTCGCGTTCAAGATGCGCGCGGGCCGCAACTGGGCCCGGATCCTGCTCACCGCCTACACCGGTGTCGGCGTGTGGAGCTTCCTGACGGCCATGGCGTCGTCCGGCGCCGAGCTGGAACTGATGTGGAGCCTCGCCGAGGTCGCGTTCGGCGTCACCGCCGTGGTCTACATGTTCCGCCCCGAGTCGACCAAGTACTTCGCCGAGCACAAGCAGCGCCGCCTGCAGGCCCGGCAGCGACCGTGAGAAAGTAGACAGCGTGACCGCTGCCACCGACGAGCTCGTCGCCCCGCCGCCGACCGAGCCCGGCAGGCTGAACAAGCCGTGGCGCGCGTTCGTCGCGCTGGCCGAGCTGGTCGTCGCCGGGGTCGCGGTGTGGTTCGCGTTCGACTTCTGGCCCCGCGGCATCGCGAAGATCGTCGAGCGCTACCCCGACGGGATCGTGTTCGAGTCCACCCGCTTCATCGGCAGCTGGATGGCGCTCGCGATCCTGCTGGGCACCGTCGCGGCCGTGCTCGTCGTCGACGCCGTGCGGCAGGTCGTGCTCGCGGCCCGTGCCCGTCCGAAGCGCGGACGGTGACACCTGGGGAGCGACCCCCAGACCCCCGAGAGGCGATGTAAGACTGGGGGCTGTGACGACCGAGCAGTCTTCAGCCCTCTTCAAGCGAGCCCAGTCGGTGACCCCCGGCGGCGTCAACTCCCCGGTGCGCGCGTTCCAGGCGGTCGGCGGCACCCCGCGGTTCATGGTCCGCGGCGAGGGCCCCTACCTGTGGGACGTCGACGGCAACCGCTACGTCGACCTCGTCTCCTCGTGGGGCCCGATGATCCACGGGCACGCGCACCCGCCGATCGTCGAGGCCGTCCGCGCCGCCGCCGTGTCCGGGCTGTCGTTCGGCACGCCGACCGCCGGTGAGATCGACCTCGCCGAGGAGATCATCGCCCGCGTCGAACCGGTCGCCGCCGTGCGGCTGGTCAACTCCGGCACCGAGGCCACCATGAGCGCGATCCGCCTCGCGCGTGGCTTCACCGGCCGGTCCAAGATCGTCAAGTTCGCGGGCTGCTACCACGGGCACGTCGACGCGCTGCTCGCCGAAGCCGGCTCCGGGGTCGCCACGTTCGCGCTGCCCAACTCGCCCGGCGTCACCGGCGCGCAGGCGGGCGACACGGTCGTCCTGCCCTACAACGACCTCGACGCCGTCCGCGCCGCCTTCGCCGAGCACGGCGCCGAGATCGCCGCCGTGATCACCGAGGCCGCACCCGGCAACATGGGCGCGATCCCGCCGCTCACCGGCTTCAACGAAGGCCTCCGCGAGATCACCCGGCAGCACGGCGCGCTGCTCGTCATGGACGAGGTGATGACCGGCTTCCGCGTGTCCGCGGCGGGCTGGTTCGGCATCGACGCGGTACCCGGTGACCTGTACACGTTCGGCAAGGTCATGTCCGGCGGACTGCCCGCCGCGGCGTTCGGCGGACGCGCCGACGTCATGGCGCACCTCGCCCCGGCGGGCCCGGTCTACCAGGCGGGCACCCTGTCCGGGAACCCCGTCGCCGTCGCCGCCGGCCTCGCGTCGCTGCGGGAGGCCACCGCCGACACCTACCGCGCGCTCGACGCGAACGCGGCCCGGCTCGGCGCGCTCATCGGCACCGAGCTGACCGCGGCCGGGGTGCCGCACCGCGTGCAGTTCGCGGGCAGCCTGGTCAGCGTGTTCTTCACCGAGACACCGGTGCGGAACTTCGCCGAGGCCAAGGCGTCGGACACCGGCCGGTTCCCGGCGTTCTTCCACGCACTGCTGGAACGCGGCGTGTACCCGCCGCCGAGCGCCTTCGAGGCGTGGTTCGTCAACGCCGCCATGGACGACGACGCGTTCGACGTCATCGGCGCGGCACTACCGGCCGCCGCGAGAGCCGCCGCGAAGGGGGAGCAGTGAACGGAGCTTGCGGAGCGAACCATCGGGCACAGGGCGACCGCGAGCGGCTCCCCGGAGCCTGCGAGGGGGAGTCATGAGCGTTCGGACGGTCGTGCACCTGGTGCGGCACGGGGAGGTGCACAACCCGACGGGCATCCTCTACGGCCGCCTCGAGGGGTTCAAGCTGTCGGAGCTGGGGCAGCGCCAGGCGCTGACCGTCGCAGAACACCTGGCGGGCAGCGACATCGCGCACGTCGTCGCGTCGCCGCTGCAGCGGGCGCAGGAGACCGCCGGGCCCATCGTCGACTCGCACCAGCTCGACCTCGTCACCGACGAGCAGCTGATCGAGGCCGACAACGTGTTCGAGGGCAAGCGCGTGTCCATCGGCGACGGTGCGCTGCGCTCACCGAGGCACTGGCCGCACATGCACAACCCGTTCCTGCCGTCGTGGGGCGAGCCGTACCTGCACATCGCCCGCCGCATGCTCGGCGCCGTCTACCGCGCCCGCGCCGCCGCCGCGGGCCACGAGGCGGTGTGCGTGTCCCACCAGCTGCCGATCTGGACGCTGCGGCGGTTCCTGGAGGGCAAGCGCCTGTGGCACGACCCCCGTCGGCGGCAGTGCTCCCTGGCGTCGGTCACGTCGTTGATGTTCGACAACGAGAGCCTGGTCGCGATCCGGTACCGCGAACCGGCGGGCGCCAGCAGTCCGAAGGTGACCGGCGCATGAAACGCATCGCAGTGCTTCTTGCCGCCGTGCTGGCGGTGACCGGCTGCTCGACCGGCACCGACGCGGTCGCCACGGGCAGCGAGTTCAACTTCGTCAGCCCCGGCGGCCAGACCGACATCACCTACGAGGGCGACGAGCGCCAGCAGATCCCCGAGATGCGGGGCGACTCGCTGATGGAGGAGGGCACGCAGCTCACGCTGTCCTCCTACGAGGGCGAGGTCGTGGTGCTGAACATCTGGGGCGCGTGGTGCCCGCCGTGCCGCGCCGAGGCGCCACAACTGCAGAAGGTGCACGAGGACTACGAGGACAAGGGCGTGCAGGTCCTCGGCATCGACTTCCGCGACTACGACCGCGACGCCCCCGCCGACTTCATGCGCAACTTCGGCCTCACGTACCCGTCGATCTACGACCCGTCCGGCCGCTCGCTGCTGCCGCTGAAGGGCTACCCCCGCGCGACCGTCCCGTCGACGATCGTCCTCGACAAGGACCACCGCGTGGCGGCCATCTTCCTGCGCGACCTGCTCGCCGAGGACCTGACGCCCCTGATCGACAGACTGCTCGCCGAGAAGTGACCCGCACTACGCGGCGGCGGACCACCGACCCCGTGCTGAGTAGGACCTAAGTCCCACGCCTACCCTGGTCGCCGTGGACCCGACCGCCATCGCCATCAGCGGGCCGTTCTTGCTGGCCGCTGGCGTAGCGCTGCTCGCGGGCATGGTGTCCTTCGCGTCCCCGTGCGTCGTCCCGCTCGTCCCCGGCTACCTGGCCTACCTCGCCGCGCTGGTCGGCGCCGACACCCGGGACGAGAACGGCAAGAAGGCCAAGGTGCTCGGCGCCGTCGGCCTGTTCATCCTCGGGTTCACCGTCGTCTTCGCGGCGGGTGTCGGCAGCATCGTGTGGCTCGCCGACTCGTTGTTCGCCAACCAGGAGACGCTCCAGCGCTGGGGCGGTGTGGTGCTCATCGCGATGTCGCTCGTGTTCGTCGGGTTCATCCCCGGCCTGCAGCGCGACCTCCGGTTCCACAAGGTCCCGAGGATGGGCCTCGCGGGCGCACCCGTCCTCGGCGCGATCTTCGGTCTCGGCTGGACACCGTGCATCGGCCCGACCCTGTCCGGGGTCATGGTCATCGCCGCCAGCACCGGCGGGACCGCGGCCCGCGGGTTCCTGCTGGTCCTCGTCTACTGCCTCGGCCTCGGCATCCCGTTCCTGCTCATCGCGCTCGGCGCGCGGTGGACGGTCCGCACCAACGGCTGGCTGCGCCGCAACGCGCGCACCATCCAGCTCGTCGGCGGCGGCCTGCTGTTCGTCGTCGGTGTGCTGCTCGTCACCGGCCTGTGGGCCGAGCTGACCACCTGGCTCAAGTACACCGTGGTCACCACTACGGAGCTGCCACTGTGAGCGGAGCTTGCGAAGCGAACCGTCGACACTCGGTGGCGGCATGATCGCCCTCCTGCGCAACACGTGGCGCGGCCTCACCTCCATGCGCACGGCGCTCGTGCTGCTGTTCCTCCTCGCCGTCGCGGCGCTGCCGGGCGCGCTGCTGCCGCAGCGGTCGCTGAACACGCAGAAGGTCGACGAGTACATCGCGAGCCACGGCTGGTGGGGCGAGCTGCTGGGGCGGCTGGAGTTCTACAACGTCTACGGCAGCGTCTGGTTCTCCGCGATTTACCTGCTGCTGTTCATCTCGCTCGTCGGCTGCCTGCTGCCGCGCACCCTCGAGTACGCCCGCGCGTTGCGCGGCAAGCCGGTCCTCACGCCGCGCAACCTGTCCCGCCTGCCGCACCACCACGAGTCGACCACCACCGCCACGCCCGACGAGGTGATGGCGACGGCCACGGAACGTCTCAAGGGCTGGCGGCTGGCGGTGCGCGAGGAGGAGAACGGGGCCCGCAGCGTCTCCGCCGAGCGCGGCTACCTGCGTGAGACCGGCAACCTGGTCTTCCACTTCGCGATGCTCGGCCTCATCGTCGCGCTGGCCATCGGCAAGATGTTCCAGTACGAGGGCCAGGTCATCGTGGCTGCCAACGGCTCGGAGTTCTGCAACATCGGCACCGTCGGCTACGACTCGTTCCGCCCCGGCCTGCGTGTCGACGGCACCGACCTGAACCCGTTCTGCGTGAAGGTCAACGGGTTCGACGCGCACTTCCTGAGCACCGGCCAGCCCGACTACTACCGCGCCGACATCGAGTACCAGTCCGGCGCCGACCTCGACAACGGCACCTGGCGGCCGTACACGCTCGAGGTCAACTCCCCGCTGCGCACCGCGGGCGACCGGGTCTACCTGCTGAGCCACGGCTACTCGCCGACGTTCACCGTCACCTTCCCCGACGGTCAGACCCGCACCCAGACCATCCAGTGGCGGCCGGTCGACCAGCTCACCTACCTGTCCGAGGGCGCCACCAAGTTCGACCCGCCGGGCGTCACCGACCCGGTCGAGCGGCGCAAGCGCCAGCTCGCGATCACCGGCCTGCTCGCGCCGACCGCTGTCCTGCACAACAACATCCTGACCTCGGGTTTCCCGGACCTGCGGGACCCGGCCGTCGCCATCGACGTGCTGAAGGGCGACCTCGGCAACGACTCCGGCCGCGGCCAGTCGATCTTCGAGGTCAACCAGGAGATGGTCGAGTCCGGGCGCCTGGACCGGGTCGCGCGCGAGAACCTGCGGCCCGGCGACGAGATCACCCTCGACGACGGCACGAAGGTCCGCTTCGACGACGTGCAGCGCTGGGTGTACCTGCAGGTCTCGCACGACCCCGCGCAGGGCTGGGTGCTGCTGTTCGCCGTGCTGGTCGTGTTCGGTCTCGGCATGTCGCTCGTGATCAAACGGCGCAGGCTGTGGGTGCGGGCGGTACCCGGCGGCGACGACAGGGCAGACGGCGCCACCGTGCTGTTGCTCGGTGGTCTCGCCCGCACTGACCAGGCGGGATACGGCGAGGAGTTCGGCCGCGTGACCGAGGGCCTGCTCGCCGACCTGCCCCCGCGCGAAGAAGAACGTGAAGGCGCCACCGCTTCGAGGGAGTCCTGATGGACGTCAACGAGACGTTGTCCAGCTACAGCGACTGGTGCTACGGCATCGCCGTCGGCGCGTACGTCGTGGCGATGCTGTTCTACCTGTACGAGCAGGCCTTCGGGTACCGCGAGCGCAGGGCCGCCAAGGAACTGGTCGCCGTCGGCGCCGGGGACACGCTCGTCGCGGAGCCGGCCGACGACTCCGACGGCTTCGACGACTCCGACGACCCGGACTCGCGGTCCCGCACCGCCCGTGCCGTGCGGATCGGCAAGCTGGCCGTGTCGCTCACCACATTCGGGGCGCTGCTGCACTTCGGCTCGCTCGTGCTGCGCGCGCTGGCGACGAGCCGTGCGCCGTGGGGCAACATGTACGAGTTCGGCGCCACGCTGTGCCTCGTGGCCGTGGGGACCTGGCTCGTGGTGCTGCGCAAGTACCCGACGGTCCGCCACCTCGGCGTGTGGGTGCTGCTGCCGGTCATCGTGCTGATGTTCCTTGGCGGTGTCGTCCTGTACACGACGGCCGCACCCGTGCAGCCCGCCCTGCAGTCCTACTGGCTCGTGATCCACGTGTTCGCGATCGCGCTCGGCAGCGGCATGGTGCTGGTGCCCGGCGTGGTGAGCGTTCTCTACCTGCTGAAGGTCCGCAAGCCGGAGTGGGCGACCCGCCTGCCCGCCGCGGACGTGCTGGACCAGGTCGCCTACCGCACGACCGTGTTCGCGTTCCCGATCTACACCGCGGGTGTGATCTTCGGCGCGATCTGGGCGGAGCAGTCGTGGGGCCGGTTCTGGGGGTGGGACCCCAAGGAGACCGTGGCGTTCATCGCATGGGTCGTCTACGCGGCGTACCTGCACTCGCGGGCGACCGCGGGCTGGCGCGGCGGCCGGGCCGCGGTGATCAACGTCGTCGGCTTCGCGGCCATGATCTTCAACCTGTTCTTCATCAACCTGGTAACGGCTGGGTTGCATTCTTACGCGGGGGTTTGACCTCGATCGTTGGACAACCTGCGTCGTTATCAGTACTCTCCGCTGCGGGGTTCGCCGAGTTTCATCCATATGGGTGACGCTGATTGGGGCCAGGAGGGCGTTTTGACGTACGCAGGTGCTTACGGACGTGACGAACGGTTGCCGGTGGACCGGCTGCTACGCCGTGAGAACCACCCGCTGGGGGTTCGCCGGAACGAGGCGACGAAGATCGCCACCGAGGAAGCCGCCGAGGCGGCCTCCTCGAGCAAGCGCTGGACCTTCGGTGCGGCCGCGGGTGCGCTGCTCGTCGCGGGCACCTTCGCCGCGGGCGCGCTCGGCATCTCGGGTGGCGCCACCCCGGTAGCGGGTTCCGCGCCAGAGCACGCCCCCGCGTCGCCCGGTCACAACCCCGGCGGCAGCGGCCCGGTCGTGGGTTCCCCGTCGCCAGGCAAGGACGACGCCAAGCAGAAGCAGCAGGATCCGCGCGCCGAGCAGACCACGCCCGCGTCGGCTGGCGGTCCGGCCGCCGGTGCGCCGGTCACCTCGGACCCGACGGGCACCGGCCAGGGTGGCGGCAGCGACCAGGGCAGCGGTGGCTCCGCGGGTGGTACGAGCGTCGAGACGCCGGCCCCCGCCCCGCAGCAGCCCGCCCCGCAGCAGCCCGCGCCGGCCCCGGCGCCCGCTCCCGAGCAGGGTGGCGGCGGCGGCCTCGGTGACGTGCTCGAGCCGGTGACGGACACCGTTGGCGACGTGCTCACGCCGGTCACGGACACCGTCGGCGGGATCCTGTCGCCGCTCACCGGCAGCAGCACGGCGTCGACGACGAGCGCCCCGGCACCGTCCGGTCCCGCGCTCACCATGATCAATCCGCTGGGTGACCTGCTCGGTGTCTGACACCGCTCGCCGCTGACCCGCACCGGTTGCTGGTGCGAACACCGGAAGGCCCCGTGTCGACTGTGTCGAACACCTGCGACTACCGTCGCGTGCGGAGGCGGTCCAGGTCGGTGCTTTTGGGAGGAATCCAGCGGTGAGTGCGCGCGAAGGAGAGCCGGAGGGGGGCGTTCCCCGCGCAGGTGTCGGGCAGGAACCCGCACCGAGGAGCGATTTCGCCTGGATGCCGCCGGAGGCGCAGGAGGAGTCCGAGCGACCCACCCACGACTTCGGCCCCAATCCCCTCGTGTCCAAGTACGACGAGGAGGAGAGGACCGACTCGACCCCGTACCCGGACGCGTCGGGCCCGCACCAGGTGCCGTACTCCGACCCCACACCGTCGGGCTCGCAGCCCGTGCCGCGGCACTACGTGGACCAGACGCCGTCGGGTTCCCAGCCCGTGTCGCCGCAGTACGCGGATCCGAGCGCGTCGGGCTCGCAGCAGGTGCCACAGCACTACATCGACCAGACCCCGTCCGGCTCCCAGCCGGTGGCGGGGATCTCCGGTCCGCACCACGTGCCGCCGCAGCAGTACCCGCCCGCTGCCGCGTACCAGCAGCAGTACCCGGGCCACCCCGGTCCGCCGCGACACGGCCCGCCGCCTGCCCACGGCGAGGAGCTGTCGTCCGCCAAGCTGATCAAGCACACGAAGCGCGCCCCGCAGTCGGGCTGGCGCAAGGCGGTCTTCGTGGCGAGCGGGCACCTGATCAACGTCGGGGAAAGCCCGGCGGAGACGCACCGCCGCGAGCTGATCGGCCGGGTGAACCAGCCCCTCCGGGGCTGCTACAAGATCGCGATGCTGAGCCTGAAGGGCGGCGTCGGCAAGACGACGACGACCACCACCCTGGGCTCCACCTTCTCGTCCCTGCGCGGCGACCGCGTGATCGCGGTGGACGCGAACCCGGACCGCGGCACCCTGAGCCAGAAGATCCCGCTCGAGACGACGGCCACGGTCCGCCACCTCCTGCGTGACGCCGACCGCATCCACCGTTACAGCGACATCCGCGCCTACACGTCGCAGGGCCCCAGCCGCCTGGAAGTGCTGGCGAGCGAGCAGGACCCAGCGGTCTCGGAAGCCTTCAGCGAGGACGACTACCGCCGCACGGTGGCCCTGCTGGAGCACTTCTACAACATCGTCCTGACCGACTGCGGCACCGGCCTGATGCACTCGGCGATGAAGGGTGTCCTGGACATCGCGGACGCGCTGGTCGTCGTGTCGTCGGGCTCGGTGGACGGCGCCCGCTCGGCGTCGGCCACCCTTGACTGGCTGGACGTCCACGGCTACCGCGACCTGGTCTCCCGCTCGGTGGCGGTCATCAACTCGGTCCGCCCCCGCGCGGGCTCGGTGGACCTCGACAAGCTGGCGCAGCACTTCGGCGCCCGCTGCCGGGCGGTGTGCCGCATCCCGTTCGACCCGCACCTGGAAGAGGGCGCGGAGATCGAGCTGGACCGCCTGGGCGCCGACACCCGCCTGGCCCTGCTCGAGCTGGCGGCCACAGTGGCGGACGGCTTCCCGAGTGAGTTCTACTACATGCGCTGACCCGCAAGGACGTTCCGGCCAGGCTGCCAACAGCCTGGCCTCAGCCAACCCTGCCGATTTCCCTCAGAACCGCTGCTGCGACGCCCCGGCTCCGGCTCAGCGGGCCGCACACGCACGCGAGTCTCCCTCTCGGAACACGCGAGTCACCCCTTGGGCGCCGCCGACTCGGCGGTCGCGGCCGGGAGAGCTCGCGGGTCGCGAAAAGGAGACTCGCGGGATGTTGCCCGTCAGGCGGGCGGCTGCTTGTCGTCCGTGTCCGGCGGGTTCTTCCGCTCGTTGAGGCTGCGCAGGAACTCCGGGTCGTCGTCGGGCGCGATCGGCCCTGTACGGCGACTCGGACGGCTCGGGCGGGTCGGACGGGTCACGCGACGTTCGCTCACCGTGGTGGGGTTCGCCACGAACGCCCGCCACAGCAGCACAACGACGCAGATCGCGCCGATCGCGGCGAGCAAGTACAGCATCTGCCACCTCCCGAGGTCCTGCAGTCGAGGCTAGCCCTTTTGTACCGATTTAGGGTCCTCGGGGTGTTAACGCTGAATCAGGCGTGACCGTTCCCGAGATTCGCCTCGGTCGTCAGTTCGGCGAGCAGAGTCTTCACCTCGGACTCGCGGAACCTGCGGTGTCCGCCAGGGGTACGGATGGAACCGATGCGGCCCGCGGTCGCCCACCGCGTCACCGTCTTGGGGTCGACGCGGAACAGCGCCGCCACCTCACCGGGGGTCAGGAGCCGCTCGCCGACATGTGCCACTGTCACGTGTCCTCCTCAGTAGGTCTGAACTGGACACACCAATCGTTGCATCTCGACCATCGGGTACTCGAACGGTTGTCTGATGGTAAAGAGGTAGTAAGGGACAAAACGGCGGGATCGGACACGATCGACACCGATGTTCGCTCCGGGCAAGCTCCACCGACAGGGGTGTTCGCTCCGGCAAGCTCCGCCGACAGCGATGTTCGCTCCGGCAAGCTTCGCCAACAGCGAGGTTCGCTCCGGCAAGCTCCGCCAACAGCGATGTTCGCTCCGGCAAGCTTCGCTCAGCCACCCGCTAGAGTGCCCGCCGTGGACGCCGTCGACCGCCGCATCATCGCCGCACTCCGAGAGCACGGCCGGGCGACCTACGCCGAACTCGGGCGGCAGGTCGGCCTGTCCGCGTCCGCCGTGCACGAGCGCGTCGGCAAACTCGAGACCAGCGGTGTCATCACCGGCTACCACGCCGTGGTCAACCCCAGCGCGGTCGGTCTCGGCGTCACCTCGCTGATCGGCATCTACTCGACCGACACCGCGGACGATGAGGACGTGGCCGAAGAACTCGCCCGCCTCGACGAGGTCGAGTCCTGCTACCGCGTCGCCGGTGACGAGTCCTTCATCGTCAAGGTACGCGTCGCGACCGTCGACGACCTCGAACACACGCTCGGACGCCTGCGCCGCATCGAGGGCATCGCCCGCACCCGCACCACGCTCGTGCTCTCCACCAGGTTCGAGGGCAGGCCGAACACCTCGGAGGTCGGTGACAGCGAGGAATGACGGCGACGAGTGACACGACGAACGACATGACGAACGACGAGGTCACGATGACGAGTAACGTCATGCCCGTGGCGGAGCACAACCTCGCACGCGACCTGACGCTGTACACGGTGGGCAGGATCGCGCTGATCGCCGTGGTCACGGTCCTGCTGATGCTGTTCGAGGTGCCGTTGCTGGTGGCCGTCGCCGTCGCTGTCGTGGTCGGGTTCCCCCTGGGGCTCCTGGTGTTCCGGGGCCTCAACCACCGCGTCACGGCCGCCCTGGCCGAGCGCGGCGAGGACCGCATGAACACGCGCGAGCGCCTCCGCGCCGAACTGCGCGGCGACCAGCCAGGCCGCGACACGGACGCCGGCTAGATGGCCGAGGTCGACCGCTGTTGCGAGCAGACCCGCGACTGGGTGTGCGAGGCGGTCCGCATCATCGACGCGGACGCCAACCGCAGTGCCGACACGCACCTGCTCCCGTTCCCGCTCCCGGCCGAATGGAACGTCCGCCTTTACCTCAAGGACGAGTCGACCCACCCGACCGGCTCGCTGAAGCACCGGCTCGCGCGGTCGCTGTTCCTCTACGCGCTGTGCAACGGCTGGATCGTCGAGGGCACACCCGTCATCGAGGCGTCCTCGGGTTCGACGGCCGTGTCCGAGGCGTACTTCGCGCGCCTGCTCGGCCTGCCGTTCATCGCGGTCATGCCCAGGACGACCAGCGCGGGCAAGGTGGCGCTGATCGAACGCGAGGGCGGCCGGTGCCACTTCATCGACGAGCCGAGCCAGCTGTACGCGGAGTCGCACCGCCTCGCCGCCGAGCTGAACGGTCACTTCATGGACCAGTTCACCCACGCCGAGCGGGCCACCGACTGGCGCGGCAACAACAACATCGCCGAGTCGATCTTCGAGCAGATGGCGCTCGAGCCGCACCCGGAGCCGGAGTGGGTCGTCGTCGGCGCCGGCACCGGCGGCACCAGCGCCACGATCGGCCGCTACATCCGCTACCAGCGCCGACGCACCCGCCTCGCGGTCGTCGACCCCGAGCACTCGGTGTTCTTCGAGGCATGGCGCGACACCGTGCCGGACCTCACCGCGTGCCAGGGCTCACGGATCGAGGGCATCGGCCGCCCCCGCGTCGAGCCGTCGTTCGTCGGCCAGGTCATCGACCGCATGATGAAGGTCCCGGACGCGGCGTCCCTGGCCACCATCCACGCCGTGGAGCCGATCCTTGGCCGTCGCGTGGGCGGCTCGACCGGCACCAACCTGTGGGGCACGTTCCAGATCGTGGCGGAACTCCGCGCCGCAGGCCGCGCGGGCAGCGTGGTGACCCTGCTGTGCGACGGCGGCGAGCGCTACGCGAACACCTACTACGACGCCGACTGGCTCGCCGCCCACAACCTGGACCTGGCTCCCCACAAGGAAATCGTGACCAAGTTCCTGACCACCGGCGAGTGGTCAGGACAGGGCTAGCGCCACCCCGGTCAGCACGGCCCACGCCAGCATCGCGAGCGACGTGTCCCGCAGCACGGGGATCAGCGCCATCCCGTCGCTGCCGCGGGTGACCGTGCGCACGGCCGGGGCCACCAGCACCGCCGCCAGCAGGCCGAGCAACAGCCACGGGTGCGCGATCGCCGTGAGCACGCTCACCACGAAGGGGATCGCGACCAGGGCGACGTACAGGACGCGCGTGCCGCGGTCGCCGAGGCGGACGGCCATCGTGATCTTGCCGGCGGTCTGGTCCGTGGGCAGGTCGCGCAGGTTGTTCGCCACCAGGACGCCTGCCGAGATCGAGCCGAGCGCCACCGCGCCCGCCGCGCCCGGCCAGGTCAGCTCGCCCGCCTGCACGTACAGCGTGCCGAGAACGGCGACCGGGCCGAAGAACGCGAACACCGCGACCTCACCCCAGCCCGCGTACCCGTATGGCCTCGGGCCGCCCGTGTAGAACCACGCCGCCGCCACCGACACGACGCCGATGCTGATCAGCCACCAGTGCCCCGTCAGCGCCACGAGCACCAGCCCGGCCACGCCGGCCACGCCGAAGCAGACGAACGCCGCCAGCCTCACCGCGGACGCCGACGCGACACCGGACGCCACCAGCCGCAGCGGACCCACGCGTGTGTCGTCCGTGCCCCGGATGCCGTCGGAGTAGTCGTTGGCGTAGTTCACGCCCACCTGCAACGCCAGCGACACCACCAGTGCGAGCAGCGACGCCCACCAGTTGAACTCGCCGATCGCGCCCGCGGCGCCTGCCCCCACGATCACCGGCGCGACCGAGTTCGGCAGCGTCCGAACCCGCGCACCGGCAACCCACTGTCCTGCGGTTGCGGCCATGGCCCCATCTAACTAGCAGGGCCGTGCGGTGCTGATCAGCAGGTCGGCACTGGTGACGCGCCAGGTCCGTAGGCCACGTGGGCAGCCGACACGAACATGCCCTCGGCGAGCCGGTACCACTGGTTCGTCGTGCCCTGTGAGCCCGTGACCTGCTCACCGGCCACCACGCACTCGATGCGTACCTGAGCGTGTTTCGCCGCGAGGCCCACGTTGGGCGACTGGCTGTTCGGCCCGGGCCGCACGTTCAACACCGGACCGGGTGTGTCCACGAACCCGTGCGGGTGCGTGCCGGTCCACTGGTAGGTCACCGTGACCCACGCGTTGTTCTTGAGCTTCAGCCCGTCCCAGAACGTGCCGTCCGCCAGGTCGATGCCCGCCGGGTTCTTCACCTTCCGGCCAAACTGGTCCTTTCCGCCGTTGTAGCCGTCCTCGTACGCCGCCTGTGACGCGGGCTTGCCCTGCGGCAGGTCGCCCCACTGCTGCCGCACCTCGGGCGCCGCCCAGTAGTCGTCCCGCGTGTTCCACGGGCCGACGTCCCACGTCGGTGCCCACTCACACCGGCCGTTGGCCGCGCACACCCGCACGCTGTAGTCACCGGCTCCCTTCGCCGACAGCCCCCGCCGCGAGGGCAGCGCCACGAAGTGGTCCCGCGCCACGATCTTGTGCCCGTTGGCCGTGGTGTGGCCGACCAGACCCTCCCGCGTCGCGAACACCCGGTACGTCAGCCCCGGCTGCGGTGCCGGTGCCCGCTGTCCGGCGGCCGGTGTGATCGTCAGCGCGTCGACCGTGGGTGACGCCACCCCGTCCGGCGCGCTGAGCACGACCCGGACCTCGACGTCCTTCGCCGCGCCGGTCAGCACGCCCGGCGCGCCGGGCCGGATCTCCGCCCACTCGGTCCACCGCCCGGCGGCCCGCCCGCGCACGTCCACTGCCACCTCGGCACCGTCCGGCACGGTGCTGGTGACCGTGGCCGTGAAGGCGTTCGCCGCGGTGGCGAGCGTGTGCGGGTACACGGCCATGCCGGTGCGTGCCGCCGAGTCGGCGCTCGCCGCGCGGTTGTCGTCGGACCCGAGCCGGACCGGGCCGGTCTCGACGTTCGTGCTGCCCGCGGCGGGCTCGGCGAGGTCGACCTGCCAGCCGGTGGCGGCGGAAGCCGTGGGGACCGCGAGAAACGAGCTGGTGAGCACCATGCCGACCAGCAGGTAACGGCTCAGCTTCATGCAATGGAGCCAAGACGGCTCTCGTTGATCTCGCAACCGGAAGGAATCACCGATCGGGTAATCGGTCCCTCAGCACGATCCGGTTGCCGTCCAGGTCGACCTTCATCGCGGGCGGCGCCCCGTCATCCTCGTCCTCCCGCATCATCAGTGAGTGGTTCCGCTGGTCAAGGTCGTGCCGCTTGCCCGCACCCATGAACGCGTCGAGCTCCTCGAACCCGGCTGCCGACACCGGTGTGCCCTCGCGCTTGCGCCGCCACGGGAGCCAGCTGCGGTTGGTCGCCCAGAGGCCGAACCGTTCGAGGGCAGCCACCAGTACGAGCAGGAACACCAGCCCGGGTAGTGACATGGCCCACAGAACTCCCATGCCGTCCCAACGCGTGGCGCGGCGGTCATGTTCCGCGCAGCAGGTCTTTTACCCCGTTCCGGTCCACCTTGCCGGGGCCGCGCAACGGAAGGTGATCGGCGAACCGCACGAGCTTCGGCGCCGCGGGCCCGCCGAGCCGCTCCCGCACCGCGGCGCGCAACGCGCTGACCTCGGGCGGGTTCGCGGGATCGGCGGGTACGACGACGGCGGCCACCAGTTGCCCCCACTCCTCGCTCGGCAGGTCCACGACACACGCCTCGGCGACACCCGACTGGGCGGTCAGCACCTCCTCGACCGCGGCGGGTGCCACCTTCACCCCGCCCGTGTTGATCATGAAGTCGGCGCGGCCGAGGACGTCGAGCGTCCCGTCCGGCCGCAGCTCGCCGAGATCCGTGGTGCGGAACCAGCCGTCGATGAACGCCTGCGCCGTCGCGGCCGGGTCCAGCCGGTACCCGCTCGCGAGCACGGGTCCGGCCAGGTGGATCACGCCGTGGGCGAGCCGCACCCGCACGCCGTCCAGTGGCCTGCCGTCGTACACGCAGCCGCCCGCGGTCTCGGACATGCCGTAGGTCGTGCTGATCGTCACCCCGGCCGCGCGCGCACGAGCGAGCAGTGGGCCTGGCGTCGCCGCACCACCGAGGAGGACGGCGTCGAACGTCCGCAGGGCGTCCAGGCCCGCGGGGTCGTCGAGGAGCCGCAGCAGTTGTGTCGGCACGAGCGAGGTGTAGCGGCGCGGCCCGGTCATCGCGGCCACCGCGTCGGCAAACGCTTGCGTGCCACGGAGTACCGGCGGCAGGCCCGCCAGCAGTGACCGGACGATCACCTGCACGCCCGCGATGTGGTGGGCGGGCAGGGTCAGCAACCACTGGCCTGGCCCGCCGAGCCGCGCGTGCGTCGCGGCGGCGGACGCCGACAGCGCGGCGGCGGACAGCTCAACGCCCTTGGCCGCGCCGGTCGACCCGGACGTCGCGACGACGACCGCGGTCCCGGCACGAACCGGTTTTTCCGGTTTCATGGCAACACGCAGCCCGGTCGACCGCGGATCAAAGGGTGACAACGGCAAAACCGCGGGTCCGCCGTTCAGAGCGGCGGCCAGCGCGGTCACGATCGCGGAGTTGTCCACAGGCGTCAGCAACACAATCGAGATTGTCGGTCACCGCACATAAGCTCCGCGCCATGACATCAACCAGGCCGGCTGTCGACGAGTCGCTCAGGGACGCTTACCTGCGCAGACTGGGCTTCGGCACGCCGCCACCCGCCACCGTGGAGACGCTCCACGCGGTGCACAGGGCGCAGGTCGAGCGCGTGCCGTACGAGTCCGTGTGGGTCTGGTTGGGCGAGCGCCGCACGATCGAGCCGCTCGACTCGGTCCGCTACCTGGTGAGCGGCCGGGGCGGCTACTGCTACCACCAGAATGGCGCGCTGGCCACGCTCCTTGGCTGGCTGGGCTTCCGCGTGCACTGGCACGCCGGCGGCGTGCAGGGGCACCCGGACGCGAAGCCGAACGTGGACGGCAACCACCTGGCGCTGACCGTGAGCGGCCTGCCGTCCGACGACAACCCCGGCGGCGAGTGGTTCATGGACGTCGGCCTCGGCGACGGGCTGATCGAGCCGGTGCCGTTACGCACCGGCACCTATACACAGGGTCCGCACACCTACGGCTTACGCCCGTCGGAGATCGCGCCGGGTGGCTGGCGGTTGGACGCCGACGAGTCGATGTCCCTGCACGGCATGGACTTCACGCCCGGCGAAGCGACCGCGGCCGACCTCGTGGCCGAGCACGAGCGCCTCCAGTCGGCGCCCGACTCGAGCTTCGTGCGCACGCTGGTGGCGTTTCGCCGCGACGTGGGCGGCGTCGACTTCTTACGCGGCCGCGTGCTCAAACGCCTTGACACCACTGGAGAAACCACTCGGGAGCTGACCTCCGCCCCCGAGTGGCACACCTGCCTCGCCGACGTGTTCGGCCTTCCGCTGTCCGATGTGGACACAGAGAGAAAGACGTTGTTGTGGAACAGAGTCACGGCAGCCCACGAGAAATGGCTCGCCGGTTCACGTCAGTAGTAGTACGGAAAGCGCGACCAATCGGGCCCGCGCTTCTCCAGGAACGAGTCGCGGCCCTCGACCGCTTCGTCGGTCATGTACGCGAGGCGTGTCGTCTCGCCCGCGAAAAGCTGCTGCCCGACCAGCCCGTCGTCGATCAGGTTGAACGCGTACTTCAGCATCCGCTGCGCCGTCGGCGACTTGCCGTTGATCTCCGCCGCCCATTCCAGGGCCGTCGCCTCCAGCTCCGCGTGCGGCACGACCGCGTTGACCGCGCCCATCCGGTGCATGTCGCCGGCGGTGTAGGTGCGGCCGAGGAAGAAGATCTCCCGCGCGAACTTCTGTCCGACCTGCCGCGCGAGGTAGGCGGAGCCGAAGCCGCCGTCGAAGCTGCCGACGTCGGCGTCGGTCTGCTTGAACCGAGCGTGCTCCTCGCTCGCGATGGTGAGGTCGCAGGTGACGTGCAGGCTGTGGCCGCCGCCGGCGGCCCAGCCCGGGACGACCGCGATCACGACCTTCGGCATGAACCGGATGAGCCGCTGGCACTCGAGGATGTGCAGCCGCCCGGCCCGCGCTGGGTCGACCGTCTCCGCCGTCTCGCCCGCCGCGTACTGGTAGCCCGTGCGCCCGCGGATCCGCTGGTCACCCCCGGAGCAGAACGCCCAGCCGCCGTCGCGCGGCGATGGGCCGTTGCCGGTCAGCAGGACACACCCGACGTCGGGGGTCATCCTGGCGTGGTCGAGCGCGCGGTACAGCTCGTCCACCGTGTGGGGCCGGAACGCGTTGCGCACCTCGGGGCGGTCGAAGGCGATCCGCACGGCGCCGGTCGAGACGGCCCGGTGGTAGGTGATGTCGGTGAAGTCGAACCCCTCGACGACCTGCCAGGCGGTCGGGTCGAACAGCTCGGACACGGTCGGGGTAGCCACGGAACCGAGCATATGGGTGCGCCGCGATCGCGGGGTTTCGGACCGTCGTGCCAAGCTGGGGCCATGCGGGATGTCGAGGCGGTCGTGGCGGAGCTCGCGGACCGCGACGACGCCGGGCTGGTGGTCGCGGCCTGCTGGTACGACGTCTCGAACGACCGCCCGAACTACCTCATGTCGCAGTTCGACGTGCAGAACTTCCTGTGGCTCACGCTGCCGCAGCTGCTCCGCGAGCCGCCCGCCGACCTGGACCCGATGCCCGGCTGGCAGCCGGTCGTCGATGCGGCGGCGTGGTTCTTCGAGCAGCTCGACCAGCCCCGGTACGCGGCGCTGTGCCGCGCCGACCGGACGCGGGAGATCCTGGAGGCCGGGGACGACCCGCTGTACAGCTTCGAGCTGTACGCGATGGCCACCCACGAGTCGGGCATCATGCCGCCCTCGGGGCTGAGCATCACCTGGCTGGACCGGCCAGGGCCGCGAGAGGAGGCCCTGTACGACGCGATCACCAGGGCGCTCGAGCGCGCCATCGCGTCGGGTGAGCTGGACCCGGCGGACGAGTCGAAACGCCTCGCGGTGGCGGTGGGTGTGCTCGACCAGCCGCCGGACGGCCACACGGAGACGATGCAGGAGCTGATGCTGGCCGAGCGCTTGGCCCGGCTGCACGCCATGAGCGGCAGCCAGACCCTGCGTGAGCTGCTGGTCAGGGTCGCGCCGGACGTCGCGAACCCGGTGGACCTGACCCCGGAGGTCCTGCTGGCGGGCACGCGGCCGCTCGCCCAGGTGGTGCACGAGGGCGACGGCCCGCCGGGCATGACAGCGGTCGCCAGGAAGTTCGGGCTGCTGGACGGCGACGGGGAGCGTACCGGCGATGGTGACCGCGCGCTGGGCCACCCGGTGCAGCTGTTCGAGGCGGTGGTGAACGGTGTCGCGGCACCGGCCGACCCGCTGGCGCGGCAGGCGGCGCTGCCGCTGCTGGCCATGCTCGTGCTCGCGGACACCGTCGACGTCGAGATGCTGGTCGACCGCCTGGGCATAGTGTTCTTCGAGACAGGCACGCACGACCTTCCCGAGCCGAGCGATACCGTGCGGGAGGTGGTCGCGGAGCTGCTGGCCGACATGCACACGGCAGGCGTGCTGACCGCCCCCGGCGAGCACCAGCGCCTGACCGACTACGGCAGGCGGGTGGCGGTGACCGGGATCCGGGCGCGGGCGATGCAGGGAGTGGACCAATGAGCGTGCGAACCGTGGGGGCGGGTGGCGCGTGAACCCCTCCACAGCCCAGGCCACGGTCATCGTCGACGAGCTGATCCGCAACGACGTGCGGCACGTCGTCGTGTGCCCGGGGTCCCGCAACGCGGCCATCGCCATGGCGCTGCACGAGGCCGCCGGAGCGGGGCGGCTCACCATGCACGTCCGCATCGACGAACGGTCCGCGGGCTTCCTCGCGCTCGGGCTCGCCAAGGCGAGCGGGCGGCCTGCCGCGGTGGCCTGCACGTCCGGCACCGCCGTCGCCAACCTGCACCCCGCGGTGCTCGAAGCGTTCCACTCGGGTGTCGGCATCCTCCTGCTCACCGCCGACCGCCCGCCGGAGCTGCACGGCAGCGGCGCCAACCAGACCATCGACCAGCGCGGCCTGTTCGGCCCGGCCGCGGTCACGGTCGAGTTCCCCGTCGCGGAGCGGCGCGACGGCCAGAACCAGGTGTGGCGTGGTCTTGTCTGCCGTGCGGTCGCGCAGGCCGAGGCGGGGCGACCGGTGCAGGTCAACATGCCCTTCCGCGAGCCGCTGGTGCCCACGTTCGAGCCGCGCTGGCCAGAGGCGCTCGACGGCAGGCCGGCAGGCCTGCGCTGGACGACCTCGGCCGCGCCGGTCTCGATGGCGGGCAGCCGAGTCGACTTCCCGCTGCCTGCGAGGACCTTGATGGTCTTCGGCAGTGGTCGCGACGACCGGGCGAGTGCCGCGGCCGCCGTCGCCGCGAGTGCGGGGTGGCCCGCGGTCGCCGAGCCGTCCGGGCAGGCGGCGGCGCTCGCGGGTGGCGTCGGCGTGCTCCGCTGCGGCGCGTTGCTGCTCGCGGCGGGTGAGCTGCCGGAGTCGTTGCGTCCGGAGGCCGTCGTGGTGGTCGGCCGTCCCACGCTGTCGCGCGGTGTGCGTGGCCTCATGGGCCGCGCGCCGGTGTACGGCATCGGCGACCATCCACAGTGGACGGACCCGCAGTACGTCGCCACACATGTGCGGGGCTGGCTGGACCTCGACGACATGTCGCGGGTGGACGGTCTGGACCCGGAGTGGTTACCGGCCTGGCGGCACGCCGACGCCGCCGCGGTCAACGCCGTGGAAAAGCTGCTGGCGGAACAGGAATGGCCGACCGGGCTGCAGATCGCGGCGGAGGTGATGGACGCGGTGCCCGCCGGGGCGGCGCTGTTCATCGGTTCGTCGAACCCGGTGCGGGACGTGGACCTGGTCGCCGAGCCGAGGTCGGACGTGGCGATCCACGCCAACCGCGGTGTGGCGGGCATCGACGGCAACGTGTCGACGGCCGCGGGCATGGCACTGGCCACCGACCGCCCGGCGTACGCGCTGATCGGCGACCTGACGCTGCTGCACGACCTGAACGGACTGCTGGTCGGCCCGCCGGAACGACGCCCGGACCTGACGATCGTCGTGCACAACGACGACGGCGGCGGCATCTTCGCGTTGCTGGAACAGGGCGCGGCGGAGTACCAGCCGAGCTTCGAGCGCGTGTTCGGCACACCGCACGGCGCGGACCTGGAGTCGTTGTGCCGCGGCTACCACGTGGCCCACACCCGGGTCCGCACCTCGGACGAGTTACGCGAGGCCCTCGCTCCCGGGCGAGGGCTGCGTGTCGTCGAGGTCAGGTCGAACCGGGCGTTGTTGCGTGACCTGCATGCCCGCCTCCGTGCCACGGTGGCGGACGCCGCGCTGCGCTGACAGCGGTGTTTCGTACAGGCGGCGTTCCTACAGGCGGCGTTCGTGCAGGCAGTGGAGGATCGTCATGGGCTGGGTCGGCTAGGGTCACGGCGAATTGACCGGATTGAGGAGCATCGGATGATGGCACCGGATCTGTCGAGGCTCGTGTGGCACAGAAGCAGCCGGAGTGGTGGCGGCCGGTGCGTCGAGGTCGCGTCCATCGAAGGCGTGCTCGCCATGGTGCGGGACTCGAAGGACCCGGCGGGGCCGGTGCTGGCATTCCCGGTGTCGTCGTGGACGTCGTTCCTGTCGAGGTGAGCACCTGGCTTCTCGGGGACCGGCGCGTCAACCGTCTCGGGTTCGGGGCCATGCGGCTGCCCCAGACCGGTGCCGCGTTCGAACCCGGCAGCCCGCCGCGGGACCGCGACCAGTCGATCGCCGTGCTGCGCACGGCGGTCGAACTCGGCGTCAACCACATCGACACCGCGGCGTTCTACTTCTCGGCGCTGCGGTCGGCCAACGAGCTGATCAACTCCGCGTTGTCGCCGTACCCGGACGACCTGGTCATCGCCACCAAGGTGGGGCCGAGCCGGGAGCCGTCCGGGGAGTGGCGGTCGCCCGCGGGCCCTGGTGAACTGCGCGGCCAGGTCGAGGAGAACCTCCGCCAGCTCGGGCGGGACCACCTCGACCTCGTGTACCTCCGCGCCGAGGGACCGGGTGACATCACCGACCGGTTCGCCGCGCTCGCCGAGCTGCGGCAGGCCGGGTTGATCCGGCACCTGGGCATCTCCGCGGTCGGGCCGCGGCAGCTCGCGCAGGCGCGGGCGGTGGCGCCGGTGGTGGCCGTGCAGAACTCGTACGGTCTCGGTTACCGCGCACAGCAGGACGAGTTCATCCGCCTGTGCGGTGAGCAGAACGTGGCGTTCGTGCCGTTCTTCTCCATCGCGGGCGCCAATCGCGAAGCCGGTGGCGGCACCGACGCGGCGGTCCGTCTCGCGTGGACACTCGCACGCGGTCCGCACGTCCTCGTGATCCCGGGCACCGGCGATCCGGGGCACCTCGCGGAGAACGTCGCCGCGGCTGAGCTGCGGTTGTCCGACGAAGAGCTGGCCAGGCTCGACGAACTGCACCGCACAGGGAGCGCATGACGATCTCCCCGCGGGCGGTTCGTGCGTAGCGCCGGGGAATGCGTGCATTACTCGGCGCGGCCGAAGTCCCTGGTGCCGGACGACAGCCGGTTGCTGGTCGTCGTCACCTACCGCGACGTCCCCAGCAGCCGCGAGCTCGACGGGCGCGTCGGGTGGAGCCGGATCCCCGGCGGGGCCGCCGCGCTCGGTGAACCGCACATCGCCCGCTGGTGGTTCCCCGGCGACGACCACCCGCGCGACAAGGCCACCTACGACGTCTCGATCGCCGTGCCGAAGGCACCGCCGCCGAGGTCGCGCGGTACTACTACGACCTCTACCCGGCGGACAACGCGTTCTGGCAGACCGTCGTGACCGACCCCGGGCCCGGCGACGCCAACTTCGCCACCGCCGTCTACCGCCGCGGCGCGATGGCGTTGCAGGCCGTGCGAGAGACGATCGGCGACGGCCCGTTCTTCGAGCTGCTGAAGAAGTGGCCGGCGGGGAAGAAGTTCGGCAACGCGACGGCAGCCGAGTTCGAGGCGATGGCGGAGCAGGTGTCCCACCAGGACCTCGACGCGCTGTTCGACACGTGCCTGCCTCAGTCGTGCACCTGCGCTGAGGTCACAGCGCGGCGAGCCGGTCGAGCACCTCCTGCCGCACGGCGGGCGGTGCCCACGACGCCTCGATCGCGTTGCGCTGCAACGTGATCATCTCGTCGCGGGTCAGGTCCAGCTCCTGCTGCACGGTGACCAGGTTCTCCAGCACGTACGCGGTGAAGTAGGCCGGGTCGTCGGAGTTCACGGTCACGCGCACCCCTTCGTCGAGGAGGCGCCGCAGCTCCGCGGACTTCGTGCCGTCGGTGACGAACCGGTTCGACACCGGGCACAGCGTCAGGCCGATCCCTCGGCGCTTCACCTCGGCGACGAGCTCGGCGTCGGCGAGGATGTTGACGCCGTGGTCGACGCGGTCGACCCCGATGTCCATGACCGCCTGCCGGATGTGCTTGACCGAGTCCTGCTGGTCGACGTCGCAGTGCATGGTGAGCAGGTAGCCCTCCTGCCGCGCCCGCGCGAACACGGCGGCGAACTTGGCCGGCGGGTTGCCGCGCTCGTCCGAGTCCAGGCCGACGCCGACGATCCAGTCCTTGTACGGCAACGACTCCAGGAGCGTTGCCATCGCGTACTCGGCCTGGAAGTCCCGCAGGAAGCACATGATCAGCTGCGAGTGGAGACCGAGGATGCGGCGCGCGTCGAGCTGTGCGCGGCGCAGCCCGCGGATCACCGTGCTGAACGGGACGCCGCGGGACGTGTGGCCCTGCGGGTCGAAGAAGATCTCCGCGTACACGACGCCCTGGGCCGCGGCCTTCTCGAAGTACGCGTACGCCAGCTCGTAGAAGTCGGGTTCGTGCACGAGCACCGACATGCCCTCGTAGTAGCCGACGAGGAACGACGTGAGGTCGTGGAAGTCGTAGTCGGGTCGCGGCGGCAGCGAGACACCGTTGCGCGCGGCGAGCCGGTCGCGCAGCGCGGGCTCCAACGTGCCCTCGATGTGCAGGTGCAGCTCACACTTCGGCATCTGCCGGATGAAGTCCTCCATGGGAGGAGCGTAGGACGTGACGGTGGACGTGCCCGTGGTCGCGCTGCGTGCACGGAACCGGCGCGGCTGTCCCGGGGCGACTCGGCTGTGGACAGACGAAGGGCCCCGCACGCTGTGCGGGGCCCTTCGCCGTGGGAGTTACTTCGTGCCGATCCTGATCTTCATGGACGTCCCGTTCGTCGACACGACCCGGATGGTCGTGCCGGTGGCCGGGAGTTTCACGCCCGCGTTGGGCTGCTCGGCGTACCAGTACTTCCTGGTGTCGTCGAACAGCGGGACCGCTGCCTGGCCGCGGATGTAGCTCGGCTTGCCGTTCACGTGGAGGGTGAACGACGAGGCCTTGTTGAGCGAGAACGGCGCGTCGTAGCCCGAGACCCGCTCACGCCACGGCTGGCCTTCCAGGTTGTAGATCGGCGCCGGGTGGGCGTCGACCGGCAGGACCAGGCCGCTGCCCTGGTGCTGGCTGGTGTTGTTGTCCGAGTAGGACGTGTCCCAGTACCAGACACCGAGGCCGGTCTCGTACGGGAAGTGCTCCACCCAGTCCGGGTTGGCCGGGTTGACCAGGTTGTACGGGCCCGTCTTCATGTACTGGTCGTAGGACTCGTACGTGCGGTTCGACGCGATGTAGAAGTTGTCGAACAGCACGGTCTCGGTGGCCTGCGCGGCGCGGAAGCCGTCGAGCGTCCAGCCGTTGGCGCCGTCCTCGGCACCGTCGGTGAAGACCGGTGCGCCGTCGGCGGTGATCGTGATCTCGTCGGCGAAGAAGCCGTCCTCGGCCACGGCGCCGTCGGTCTTGTACCGGAACCGCAGCTGGGCCGACGTGCCCGCGAGCGAGTCGAGCGGCACGTTCATGTCGGCCCACTGGCCCTCGGACGAGCCGGTCAGCGCGGGCTGGTTGTCGGCGTCACGCGAGAACGGCTGGCCGTCCACGGTGCCGTCGAGCGTCTGCCACGTGGCACCGCCGTCGGTCGACGCCTGCACGTACAGGTAGTCGAAGTCCACCTCGATCGAGTACCTGGCCTGCAGGTCGAGCGTGGCGCTCGTCTTGCCGGTCAGGTCCACCGTGCGGGTCATCGAGGTGTCGATGTCGTCGCCCTTGGTGCTCCACCACTGGTTCTCACCGGCGGCGGGCTGGCCGTGGTCGAACTCGACCGGCTTGTCCGGCAGCACCACGACGACCGCCTGCGGCTTCGACGAGTTGTACTCGTGCGGGCCGAGGTTGAGCGTCTTCGACTGACCGGCCACCACGACCTCGTAGTCCAGCCAGCCCAGCTGCAGCTTCGACCACGGGTCCATGTCGTTGACCCGCGAGCCCAGCACCTCACCGGGGCCGGACACGCGCTGCTGCGCCATCAGCGACCACCAGTTCACGTGGTTCTGGCCGCCGCTGCCGGAGAAGTCGTACAGGTCCGGCAGACCGAGGTCGTGACCGTACTCGTGCGCGAACACGCCGATGCCGCCGTTCTCCGGCTGCACCGTGTAGTCGCCGACCCAGAGGCCGGTGGTGCCGATCTGGACGCCGCCCTGGAGGTTGCCGTCCGGGCCGGAGGTGGTGTTCGAGAACGCGAAGGAGCGGTGGCTCCACACGGCGTCCTCACCCTGGATCGGGTCGCCGTCGGCCTGGTCGCCGCCCGCGTGCACGATCTGGAAGTGGTCGATGTAGCCGTCGGCCTCGTCGAAGTTGCCGTCGCCGTCGTAGTCGTTGCGGTCCCACACGTCGTACTCGGCGAGCTGGGCCTTGACCTCGGCCTCGGGCACACCGGCCGCGATCTGGTCGGCGTACCACTGGTTCACGCCGTCGGCGACGAGCGAGTACGAGTTGCTGCAGACGTTGCCGGTGCACGGGTAGCCGTTGGAGCGGCCGTACCGGGCCTCGTTGTAGCGGACCTTCACCCAGTCGGTGACGTAGCCCTCGACGGAGTACCGGCCTGACGACTGCTTGTCGTAGTAGTTCGCGACCGAGTCCGCGCCCGGGTCGGTCGAGAAGTACAGCTCCTGGAAGTGCTCGCGGCCGTAGTCGGCCTGCCAGATCGTGGAGTTGTCCTTCGAGCGGTCCGGCTCGGGGATCTCGTTGTGCAGCGGGCCGTCGAACTTGACCGGGCCGACCGTGTTGGGGTCGGTGTCCTGGTCGGGGTAGTTCGGGTGCCGCTCGTTGCCGAACTCGGCGAGCACGACGAAGATCTTGTCGGTCTTCTCGCGGCCCAGTTCGACGTATTGGTCGACTTTGCCCGTCTTCGACCGGTTCTTGGTCTTCGGCGCGGCTTTCTCACCCATCTTGACGACGGTGCTGCTGCCGCGTTTCTCGGTTTTCTTCTCGCCGCTGAGCACATCGGAAAGAGCTTCCTGGCGCAGTGCGCGGCGCTTCTCCTCAGCGGGGCTTGGCAGGTCGTCCACCGGCGCGGCCACGGCTTTCGCCTGGTCCCCGGCCGGTGGCGCCGCCTGCGCGGTCGGTCCGAGTGCCGTCAGCCCAGCCGCCACCACGGCGACGCTCGTCAGGCCGACGAGAATTCTTCGTTGCAACGCATCCTCCAGGATCCTCGGCGCTGATCACCCGATGGGCTGACCACGCGCGCTGCGAGATATTACGTACAGCGAATATCTTTCGGACCCGACGAAAGGAGTAATCCAAAAGGAGTAGGCAGTTCGGGTTGGGCCAGGTGGTCGAAGGAAACGGTCCGAGATGGGTACCGCGGTGCCGACGTGCCGCCGATCGGGTGACGTCGCGGGCTAGGCTCAGCCTCGTGACCCAGGTGACGGACGGCCGGAAACCGCTGGTGCGGCGGTGGGTGACGCGCGGCCTGCTGGCGCTGGGCGCGGTCATCACGTTCCTGGGTGTCGTGCTCGTGGTCGCCGCGTGGACCGAGGACATCTCGATCGACGGCGACCTCGGCCGCGTCAACGCGGAGGTCGTCTCCGACGACTTCTCCCGCACGCTCGTCCGCTTCTACACACCCGACGGCGCCGAGCACATTCCCCAGGTCGGCGTGCTGTACCCGTCCGGTCTGAAGATCGGCGACGTCGTCGAGGTCGAGTACAGCCAGGGGAACCCCGAGCTGGTCCGCGTGGCAGGCCGCGGCGCGGTCATCACGCTCCTGCCGGTGGGCCTCACGCTGCTGGTCGTGTGGGCGGTGCTGATACCGGTGGTCTGGTGGCTCCGCCGGGATCAGCGCAGTCGGGATCGGCAGAGCCGCTTGTAACACTTCTCCTCAATCGGCGCGTTCGCGTGTAACATCGGGTCGTGAGTGACGACGATTTCACGCGTCTGGTCGAGGCCGAGCAGCGCGTCGAGCCGAGGGACTGGATGCCCGACGGCTACCGGCGCACGCTGATCCGCCAGATCGCCCAGCACGCGCACTCCGAGATCATCGGCATGCAGCCGGAGGCAAACTGGATCAGCCGCGCGCCGTCGCTGCGCCGCAAGGCGATCCTGCTGGCCAAGGTGCAGGACGAGGCCGGGCACGGCCTGTACCTGTACGCGGCGACCGAGACGCTCGGCGCGGACCGCGCGGACCTCACGCAGAAGCTGGTCGAGGGCCGCCAGAAGTACTCGTCGATCTTCAACTACCCGACGTTGAACTTCGCGGACGTCGGCGTGATCGGCTGGCTGGTCGACGGCGCCGCGATCTGCAACCAGGTGCCGCTGTGCCGCACGTCGTACGGGCCGTACGCGCGCGCCATGATCCGCATCTGCAAGGAGGAGTCGTTCCACCAGCGGCAGGGCTACGAGCTGCTGATGACGATGATGCGGGGCACCGACGAGCAGCGGCGGATGGTGCAGGACTCGGTGAACCGCTGGTGGTGGCCGTCGCTGATGATGTTCGGCCCGTCGGACGCCGAGTCGTCGAACACCGCGCAGTCGATGGCGTGGCGGATCAAGCGGCACACCAACGACGAGCTGCGGCAGAAGTTCGTGGACATGTCGGTGCCGCAGGCCGAGGCGCTGGGTGTGACGCTGCCGGACCCGTCGTTGCGGTGGAACCCGGAACGTGGGCACCACGACTTCGGCGAGATCGACTGGGACGAGTTCTGGCGCGTCGTGAACGGCGACGGGCCGTGCAACAGGCAGCGGGTCGAGCACCGGCGCAAGGCGCACGAGGACGGCGCGTGGGTGCGGGAGGCGGCGACGGCGTACGCCGCCAAGTCCGCTTCCGTGGAGGAGGTCGCATGACCAGGTCGTCGTGGCCGCTGTACGAGGTGTTCGTGCGGAGCAAGCGCGGGCTGAACCACGTGCACGTCGGGTCGCTGCACGCGCCGGACCCGGAGATGGCGCTGCGCAACGCCCGTGACCTTTACACGCGGCGCAACGAGGGCGTGTCGATCTGGGTCGTGCCCGCGGCGTCGATCACCGCGTCGTCGCCGGACGAGAAGGACCCGTTCTTCGCGCCGGCCGGCGACAAGGTGTACCGGCATCCCACGTTCTACGCGATTCCGGAGGACGTGCCGCACCTGTGAACGGAGCTTGCGGAGTGAACCATCGAATGCGGGGCGACCGCGAGCGGCGACCCCGAGCCTGCGAGGGGTCGTCGTGAGTTTCGACAACGCGTATGACGCCATCACTGACGCGAGTGACGACAAGCACTGGGCGTTCGGCACCGGTTTCGACGACCCACTGTCCGGAGTGGACCGCGCGGTGCCTGCCGGGGTGTCCACCGCGGACCTGACGGCGTACTGCCTGATGCTGGCCGACGACGCGCTGGTCCTGTCGCAGCGGCTGACGGAGTGGTGCTCGCGCGCGCCGGAGCTGGAGGAGGACGTCGCGCTGGCGAACATCGCGCTGGACCTGCTCGGGCAGGCGCGGCTGCTGCTGACGCGGGCCGGTGAGGTCGAGGGGCGTGGGCGGGACGAGGACGCGCTGGCGTACCTGCGCGACGAGCACGAGTTCCGCAACGTGCGGCTGGTGGAGATCGACTGCGGCCCCGGCCCCGGCGGCGACTTCGCGGTGACGATCGCGCGGCTGCTGGTGTTCTCGACGTGGCGGCTCGCGGTGTTCGAGCGGCTGGTGGCGTCGAAGGACCCGGTGCTGGCGGCGATCGCGGCGAAGGGCGTGAAGGAGCTGGCGTACCACCGGGACCACGCGGCGCAGTGGACGCTGCGGCTGGCGGGCGGGACGGAGTTCTCGCGGGAACGGATGGTCGCGGGCATGGCGCGGGTGTGGCCGCTGTACGACGAGCTGTTCACGACGCACGAGGTGGAGCGGTCGCTGCCGGACGTGGCGGTGCCGCCTTCGGACGTGCGGGCGGAGGTGGACGAGGTGCTGGACCAGGTGTTCACGGCGGCGGCGCTGGACCGACCGGACGTGGCGCCGATGTCGGCGGTGGCGGGCAAGAGCGGCCGCGACGGCGTCCACACGGAGGCGATGGGCTTCCTGCTGGCGGAGATGCAACACCTGGCGCGCTCCCTACCAGGGGCGAAGTGGTGAAACCCGCTCGCGCACGCACGTTGCCCAACCCCCACCCTGTCCCGGGGGCGTCCCGCCTTGCCAGGCTACCAGGTGGGGGTGGCGAAAGCCAGAGGGGTGGTGCTGCCTGTGGATAACTCACCGACCTGTGGACAGGCCCGGGCCATCGCCGAGCGGGTGCTCGATCCCGAGCTGCCCGTCCTCACCCTCGCCGACCTCGGGGTCCTCCGCGACGTGCGCGAGGACGGTGGTCGCGTGACCGTCACCATCACGCCCACCTACTCCGGCTGTCCCGCGCTCGACGAGATGCGTGCCGACCTCCACCGCGCGCTGCGCGACGCCGGCTACGAGCGCGTCGAGATCCGCACCGCGCTCACGCCCACCTGGACCACCGACTGGATCAGCGCCGACGGCCGCCGCAAGCTCGCCGAGCACGGGATCGCGCCGCCGCAGCACAAGGCCGGGCCGGTCACGCTGAACCTCACGCCGCCCGTGACGCGCGTCCGCTGCCCCCGCTGCGGGTCGGCCCGCACCACCGAGCTCTCCCGCTTCTCGTCCACCGCCTGCAAGGCCCTGCGCCGCTGCGAGGACTGCAGCGAGCCGTTCGAGCACGTCAAGGAGATCTGAATGGCCCGCCCCGCCTTCCACGAGCTGCCGGTCGCCCGCGTCGACCGGCTGTGCGCGGACGCGGTCGCCGTCACCTTCGACGTCCCGCCGCACCTGGCCGACACCTTCGCGTTCCGGCCCGGCCAGTACCTCACGCTCCGCCAGGACGTCGACGGCGCCGAGGAACGCCGCTCCTACTCCATCTGCGCACCGGCGGGCGCCGCGCCCCGCATCGGTGTCCGCCGCGTCGAGAACGGGTTGTTCTCCGCCCGGCTCGTCGACCACCTCGAGCCCGGCGACACCCTCGAAGTCCTTCCCCCGCTGGGGAAGTTCACGCCCGACGAGGTGACCGGGCACCACGGCTTCATCGTCGCCGGGTCCGGCATCACGCCCGCACTGTCCATCATGGACACCGTGCTGAGGGCGGGTGGGCACGTGACCCTGCTCTACGGCAACCGCCGCACCGACACCGTCATGTTCGCCGACGAGCTGGCCGATCTCAAAGACCGCTTCCCGCAACGGTTCCAGCTCGTGCACGTCCTCTCCCGCGAGCCGAGGGACGTTGAGCTGTTCTCCGGCCGCCTCGACGCCGACCGCCTGCACAAGCTGCTCGGCGCCGTCGTCCCGACGTCCGATGTGGACCACTGGTGGCTGTGCGGCCCCTACGGCCTGCTGCAGGACGCGGACGTCGCGCTCGCCGCGTACGACGTGCCCCGGCGGCGGATCCACCGCGAGCTGTTCTACGTCGACGAGCCGCCGCCAGAGCCCAAGCGCGCCGACGAGTCCACAGTGGAAGGTCCGGTCGCCGAGGTGACCGTCGTGCTCGACGGCCGCGAGACCACGCTCAACCTGCCCGCCGACACCCCGATCCTCGACGCCGCGCAACGCGTGCGGGCCGACCTGCCGTTCGCCTGCAAGGGTGGCGTGTGCGGCACCTGCCGCGCCAGGGTCACCGCGGGCGAGGTCGAGATGCGCCGCAACTACGCGCTGGAGGAACACGAGGTCGCGGCCGGGTTCGTGCTCACCTGCCAGGCCGTGCCGCTGTCCGCCGAGGTCACCGTGGATTACGACGCATAACTCTTGGCGCAACGTTCGCCGGGACGTCACGCAGGCGTTCTCCCCACGGCAGTGCGGGTTGCGACGGTTCGTGACGTGCGAGTCGCCATCGTCACAGAGAGCTTCCTGCCGCAGGTCAACGGCGTGACGAACTCCGTTCTCCGCGTCGTGGAACACCTGCAGCTGCGGGGGCACGACGCCATGGTCGTGGCACCCGGCCCTGGCCCGGAGCGGTACCGGGACGCGGAGGTCCGCCGGGTCCGCGCGGTCGACCTGCCCGTCATCAGCTCGCTGCCGATCGGCGTGCCGTCACCGAAGGTGCACGCCGCGCTGTCGGAGTTCGAACCGGACGTCGTGCACCTCGCGTCGCCGTTCGTGCTCGGTGCTTCCGGGCTGAGATCCGCGCGGCGCCTCGGTGTGCCGACCGTCGCCGTCTACCAGACCGACGTCGCCGGGTTCGCCGCCGCGTACGGGCTCAAGCACGGTGCGCGCGCCGCGTGGCGGTGGATCCGCAAGGTGCACGCGGGTGCGGACCGCACACTGGCACCGTCGCGCGCCTCGGTACGTGCGCTGACCGACCACGGGGTGCCGCGCGTGCACCACTGGGCACGGGGCGTCGACACCGAGCTGTTCGCGCCGCACCGCGCGGACCTGCGGCTGAAGTCGTTGCTGGCGCCCCGGAACGAGCTGCTCGTCGGGTATGTCGGCAGGCTCGCGCCGGAGAAGCACGTGCACCGCCTCGCGACGCTGAACGGGTTGCCCGGCGTGCGGGTCGTGGTCGTCGGCGATGGCCCGGAAGAGGAGCACCTGCGGCGGTTGCTGCCCGACGCGGCGTTCCTCGGTTTCCGCACCGGCACGGAGCTCGCGACCGCGTACGCGTCGCTGGACGTGTTCGTGCACCCCGGCCCGTACGAGACCTTCTGCCAGGCGGCGCAGGAAGCGCTGGCGTCCGGGCTGCCGGTGCTGGCGCCGGACGCGGGCGGCCCTCGGGACCTGGTGACGCACGACCGCACCGGTTACCTGCTGGAGCCGTACGACGACAACCGGTTCGCAGGCGAGCTGTGGTCCTGTGTCGAGCTGTTGCGGGAACGCGGGTTGCGCAGGCGGCTCGGTGCGGCGGCGCGGGAGTCGGTGCTGGCACGGACGTGGACGGCGGTGTGCGACGAGCTGCTGGGGCACTACGAGCAGGTGAGCGCCAGCGTGCTGGCGGCGTAGAGGGTGTCGTAGGGTTCGGTCATGTCACGTGCCGGACTGGACAAGAACCCCCGCGACGTGGCCGAGATGTTCGACGGCGTGGCCAAGGGCTACGACCGGACCAACTCGGTGATGACGATGGGTTTCGACCGTCGTTGGCGCTGGCTGACCAGGAAGGTGCTGGAGGCGAGCCCCGGGGAGCGCATCCTCGACCTGGCGGCGGGCACCGCGGTGTCGACGAGCGAGTACGCGAAGTCCGGCGCGTGGTGCGTCGCCGCGGACTTCTCGCTGGGCATGCTCAGCAGCGGCAGGCACCGCGACGTCCCGAAGGTCGCGGCCGACGCGTTCCACCTGCCGTTCGCCGACGACTCCTTCGACGCGGTCACGGTGTCCTTCGGGCTGCGCAACATGGACGACACGGTCGCCGCGCTGCGTGAGATGTGCCGCGTCGTGCGCCCCGGCGGACGGCTCGTGATCTGTGAGGTGTCACAACCGCCGTTCCGCCCGATCCGGTGGCTGCACTACAACGTGGTGCTGCGCCTGCTGCCGCGCATCACGCGGCCGTTCTCGTCGAACAAGGACGCGTACTCGTACCTGGCCGAGTCCATGCGCGACTGGCACGACCAGCGCGCGCTGGCGCTGCTGATCGCGGAGGCCGGCTGGGACGAGGTGGAGTGGCTGAACCTGACGTTCGGGGTGGTGGCGCTGCACCGGGCGGTCAAGCCACAGCGTTGAGGAAAGCCGGTGAGGCCGGGCCGGGTCCCTTCTCAGCGCGGCATCGACTGCCAGTGGGTGATCTGGCGGATCACCTGGCTCAGCAGCGTCGCCGACACCAGCAGGAGCAGTGTGCTGACCGTGCCGTACAGGGCGGCCGCCCGCAGGACCTCGGCCGTCACCTCGCCGCGGGTCTCGACGCGCAGCGCCAGCACCACGAGCACGTTCGCCAGCAGCGAGTACCACCACGCGCCCACCAGCGGGCTCGTCCCCAGGTCGTCCACCCGGTAGGTGTCCTCGGGCACCCCCGGTCTGCTCGTGCGCCACACGTCGTCCACGATCTGGCGGGGGAACCACAGGTTCACGACCGGCACGAACCAGGCGCCGACCGTCCAGCCGCGTGACCAGCGGTGCTCGGCCCGGCAGAGGCGTTCCGCGTTCACCCGGGCCCGCCACAGCCACGTCAGGAACACCGTCGCCGCCGCGCCAAGCGCGAGGACCGTCAGCCACACCGTGCCCATCGCCAGGTTGTCCGCGCTCACCAGGTCCGCGACCCCGACGTCCGGCTCACCGGCCACGTAGTCCGCCGCGACCTGGTAGCGGTGCCAGTCGGTCCACGTGGCGAAGAGGTTCGCCGCGCAGTTCGTGAACACCATCGTCGTCGCCACCGTCGCGATCGGACGTACCGGGAGCAGCGCCAGGTCCCGTGCGTCCTGACTCGTCAAATCGGCCCCCAGGTGTGCGTTGCGACACTCTGAAATCGTTCGTCGACAGGTGTCTGTTTCGGCACACCGCGGGGATTGTTCTCCCCGGGATAAAATGCACTCAGTTCGTGAACGTTTTCACAAGCGCGAGGAGCCGTCATGGGAACGCCCAGCCGACGCAAGCCGGCCGAGGACGCCGAGGTAATCGTGGTCGGCGCCGGTCCGGCCGGCTCGACAGCGGCGACCTACCTGGCCCGCGCCGGGCTTGACGTGCTGCTGCTCGAGAAGAGCACCTTCCCCCGCGAGAAGGTCTGCGGCGACGGACTCACCCCCCGCGGTGTGAAACAGCTCATCGACCTCGGCATCGACACCCGCGAGCAGGCCGGCTGGCTGCACAACAAGGGCCTGCGGGTCGTCGGCGGCGGGGTCACGCTCGAACTGGACTGGCCCGACCTCGCGACGTTCCCGCCCTACGGCGTGGTCCGCCCGCGCCAGGACTTCGACGAGATGCTCGCCCGCACCGCCCAGCGCGCGGGTGCCCGCCTGCTGGAGCAGACCAACGTCACCGGCGCCGTCACCGACGAGCGCGACGGCCGGGTCGTCGGCGTCACCGCCAAGGTCGGGCCGGAGCGCTCACCCGTCACCTACCGCGCACCGCTCGTCCTCGCCTGTGACGGCGTGTCCGCGCGGCTCGCGCTGTCGGTCGGCATCGAGAAGCTCGAGAGCCGCCCGATGGGGGTGGCCGTCCGCCGTTACTACGCGTCGCCGCGCAGCAAGGACGACTTCCTCGAGTCGCACCTGGAGCTGTGGGACAGGTCCAACCCGGACGACCCGCGCCTGCTGCCCGGCTACGGCTGGATCTTCGGCATGGGCGACGGCACCGTGAATGTCGGCCTCGGGATCCTGTCCACCTCGAAGGCGTTCGGCAAGACCGACTACCGCCAGCTCATGCGGTCCTGGCTCGACGGCACCCCGGAGGAGTGGGGTTTCCGCGAGCACAACGCGCTCGGCAAGATCGGCGGCGCCGCGCTGCCGATGGGCTTCAACCGCACCCCGCACTACTCGCCCGGCATGCTGCTCGTCGGCGACGCGGGCGGCATGGTGAACCCGTTCAACGGCGAGGGCATCGGCTACGCGATGGAGTCCGCGAAGATCGCCGCGGAGGTCGTCGTGCAGGCGCTCGCGCGGGCGGAGGGGCCCGCGCGGGAGAAGGCGCTGTACGGGTACCCGGTCGCGATGAAGCAGGCACTCGGCAGCTACTACCGGCTGGGGAACATCTTCTCCAGGCTCATCGGCAACCCGCTCGTGATGCGTACCGCCACCAAGTACGGGCTGCCGCGCCAGACGCTCATGAAGCTCGTGCTGAAGCTCCTCGCCGGCCTGTACGACCCGAAGGACGGCGACGCGTTCGACCGCATGATCACCGCGGCCACCCGGATGGCGCCGAGCGCGTGAGGACGCTCTGCCTGGCCCGGCACGGGGAGGCGTCGGGTGCGCTGACCCCTGCCGGTCGCGAGCAGGCGCGGCTGCTCGGGCAGCGGCTCGCCGGCAAGCGGGTGGACGGCGTGTTCCACAGCCCCGTGCAGCGGGCGGCGGAGACGGCGGCGCTGGTGTCGGCCGCGCTGCCGGACGTGCCGGTGACGGTGTCGCCGCTCGTCGGTGACTACCTGCCCTACGCGCCGACCGCTGCC
The DNA here is from genome assembly GCF_014203735.1 of Actinophytocola algeriensis. GTDB lineage: Bacteria > Actinomycetota > Actinomycetes > Mycobacteriales > Pseudonocardiaceae > Actinophytocola > Actinophytocola algeriensis. The sequence goes on from NZ_JACHJQ010000011.1 coordinate 121,000, forward strand.
GAGCTGGCGCCCGAGTTCGCGCCGGTCGCGCTGGCGCACGTGGCGGACTTCACGACGCTGCAGCACGAGACCGGCCCCGGGCTGGCGGAACGCGCGCTGGCGGAGTTCACCGCGCCGGTGCCGCGGGTGGATCTGTTGATCACGCACAGCCAGATCGTGACGTGGTTCGTGCGGGCCGCGCTGGGCGCGCCCGCCGCGCGGTGGCTGGGCGTCAACGCGGCCAACGCGGCGCTGACGGTGATCCAGTACCGGCAGGGCTGGCCGCCGAACCTGGTGGTGTTCAACGACCAGTCACACCTGCCGGATTCCTTGCGGTGGACGGGTTTCCCGGCGGAGCGCACCGCTGCGTGGTGACCGGGCAGCGGAACGGCGTCGCCTACCCGTCCGTCGTCACGAGCGGCGTCGTCGTGGTCGTCGTGGTGCTGGTCGTTGTCGTGGTGGTCGTTGTCGTGGTGGTCGTGACGGGGCCATCTGGCGTGGTCGGGACGTCCGTCGTCGTGATCCCGGGGCCGGGGAGTGGGGTGCCGGGCTCCACCTCGCGGTTCGCGGTCAGGGCGATCGTGGTCGTGAGGGCGGCGGCGACGACCAGGCTCGCGCCCACCCCCGCGCCCCAGCGCGCCAGCCGGATCCGGCGGCCGCGGCGCGCGATCCCGTCCGCCGTGAAACCCAGTGGCGGGCCCGGCTGCTCACCGACGGTGGTGAACAACGCCTTCATCTGCTCGTCGTCGTCGGTCATCGCTCACCTCCCGCCCCTGGACAGCACGTCGAAGTGCGGGCCCAGCCGCTTGCGCAGCGCCGCGATGCCGCGTGCCGCCTGACTCTTCACCGTCCCGGTCGAACAGTCGAGCACCTCCGCGGTGTCCTCCACGGACAGGTCGTTCCAGTACCGCAGCACCAGCACGGCGCGCTGCCGAGGCGGCACGGACGACAGCGCAGCCTCCACCAGCAACCTCTGGTCGGTGTCGCCGTCGGCCACGGGTGGCTCGGGCAGTGACGTCGTCAGGTGCTCGCGCTTGCGCCAGAGCCTGCGGTTCTCGGCGAGGAACGTGCGCACGACCACCTTCCGCGCGTACGCGTCCATGCCTGCCTCACGCAGCCGCGGCCACGCCAGGTACAGCTTCGTCATCGCGACCTGCGTGATGTCCTCCGCGCGGTGCCAGTCACCGCACAGCAGGTACGCCGTGGCGCGCAACGCGTGCGCCCGCGCCGCGAAGTACTCGCTGAAGTCGTCATGGGTGGCCACCGGAGCCGAGTATGCCAGCGCGAACTCCGTGCAACCCGCGGGCGTGCTCGCGGCATAGGTACCCACGTGCAGACCCTGCGAAATCCGGGGAGCGACCCCCAGACCCCCGGGCGGAAGCCACTGACGCGGCACGCGCTCGCCCCGGCCGCGGTGTACCTCGCCGTGCGGCTGGCCGGTCTCGTCGTGCTCGCGATCATGGCGGGCGCCCACGACAGGACGCTGCTGGACGTGCTGAAGTCGTGGGACGGCGACTGGTACCTCTCGATCGCCGAGCACGGGTACGGCCACACCGGCGGGCTCGTCGACGCGGCGGGCAACTTCACGCAGAACACCACGCTCGCGTTCTTCCCCGGCTACCCGATGTTGATCAGCCTGTTCACCGTCGCGCCCGTGGCGGCTGGTCTCCTGATCAGCCTCGCCGCCGGGATCACCGCCGCGTACGGCATCACCCGGCTCGCCGACGACCGCCGCACCGGGCTGGTCCTCGTCGCGTTGTTCGCGTCCACACCGATGGCCGTGACGCTGTCGATGGTCTACTCCGAGGCGCTGTTCAGCGCGTGCGCCGCGTGGGCACTGGTCGGGGTGCTGGAGCGGCGCTGGTGGCTCGCGGCGCTGTGCTGCGCCGGCGCCGGCCTGGTGCGGCCGAGCGCGGGTGTGCTGATCGTCATCGTGATCGTCGCCGTGATCCTGTACGGGCGCACGTCCCGAGGGGTGTTCGCGGCGATCGTGGCCCCGCTGGGACTGGCCGGGTTCCTGCTGTTCGTCGCGGACCGGACGGGAGACCTGTTCGGCTGGTTCGCGTTGCAGGAAGCCGGGTGGGGCACGGCGTTCGACGGCGGCGTGAACACCGGCGAGTTCGTCGGGCGCGTGCTGACCTCGGACGCGCCGCTGATGGAGACCGCGAACGTGCTGACGGTGCTGGGCGCGGTGGTGCTGTGCGTGGTCGTGGTGGTGAGCAGGGTGCCGTGGCCTCTCGCCGCGTACGGGATCGGGCTCGTCGTGATGACGGCCGGGTCCAGCGGCGTGACCTACTCGAAGATGCGGCTGCTGGTGCCCGCGTTCACGTTGCTGCTCCCGGTCGCGGCCGGGCTGGCGCGGCGGCGGACCGGCACGGTGTTCGCCGTGCTGGCCGCCACCGCGCTGCTGTCCGGGTGGTTCGGCGGCTACGCGCTGACCGCGTGGCCGTACGCGATCTAGCTCAGGCGCTCCAGGACCATCGCCATGCCCTGCCCGCCGCCGACGCACATCGTCTCGAGACCGAACTGCTTGTCGTGGTACTGCAGGGAGTTGACGAGCGTGGTGGCGATCCGGGCGCCGGTCATGCCGAACGGGTGGCCGACCGCGATCGCGCCGCCGTTGACGTTCAGCCGGTCGATGTCGATGCCGAGGTCCTGGTATGACGGGATGACCTGCGCCGCGAACGCCTCGTTGATCTCCACGAGGTCGATGTCGTCGATGGTCATCCCAGCGCGGGCCAGCGCCTGCTTCGACGCCTCGACCGGGCCGAGGCCCATGATCTCCGGCGACAGCCCGGAAACCCCGGTCGACACGATGCGCGCGAGCGGGGTGAGACCCAGCTCGGCCGCCTTCGTGTCGGACATGATCACCAGCGCGGCGGCGCCGTCGTTGAGCGGGCAGCAGTTGCCAGCCGTCACGCGGCCGTCGGGGCGGAAGACCGGCTTCAGCGTCGCCGTCTTCTCATAGGTGATACCCGGCCGGGGGCCGTCGTCGGTGTCGACGACGCGGCCGTCGGGCAGCGTCACCGGCGTGATCTCCCGCGCCCAGAAACCGTCCTTGATGGCCTGCTCGGCGAGATTCTGCGACCGGACGCCGAACTCGTCCATCTCCTGGCGGGTCACGCCCTTCGTCAGCGCCAGGTTCTCCGCGGTCTGGCCCATCGCGATGTAGACGTCCGGGACGGTGCCGTCACCGCGCGGGTCGTGCCACTCGTCCGCGCCTTTCTCGGCGGTGGCCGCGGTGCGCGCGACGGCGTCGCCGAACACCGGGTTGTGCGTGTCCGGCCAGCTGTCCGAGCTGCCCTTCGCGAACCGCGACACGGTCTCCACGCCGGCGCTGATGAACACGTCACCCTCGCCCGCCTTGATCGCGTGGAACGCCATCCGCGTGGTCTGCAGGCTCGACGCGCAGTACCGCGTGACCGTGCAGCCGGGCAGGTGGTCGTAGCCGAGCAGGACCGCGAGCACGCGGCCCATGTTGAAGCCCTGTTCGCCACCTGGCAGCCCGCAGCCGAGCATCAGGTCGTCGATGTCCGCCGGGTCGAGGGCCGGGACCTTGTCCAGCGCCGCGCGCACCATCTGCGCGGCCAGGTCGTCCGGCCGGATGTCGATCAGGGAACCTTTCCCGGCCCGCCCGATCGGCGAACGGACCGCGGAAACGATGACGGCCTCTGGCATGCCAACTCCTTCGTCAGGTACCTGACGAGGAGGCTACGCGGCCTGCCCCGGTGAAGCCTTGTGCTTGCCGCACAGCATCACACAACGGGGCGAGCAGGACGTTCGCCGCGAGCTCGTAGCCCGCGCCGTTGGGGTGGAAGCGGTCGTCGGAGAACAGGTCGTGCGGGCGGGCGAGGAACTCCGGCGACAGCAGCGCGGCGATCGACACCGCACGCGCGCCGATCCGGTCCAGCTCGCGGCGCTGCGCACGGGCCAGCGACAGCCCGTACCGGCTCGCGATCGTCCGCAGCGGCTGCGGGATCGGCACGATGATGCTCAGGTCGGGGCAGGTGCCCACGACCACCGTCGTGCCGGCCGCCATCAGCCGCTCGACCTGCCTGGCGAGCAGCGCGGCGGAGGCGCCGATGGACAGGCGCGTGGTCACGTCGTTGCCGCCGATGATCACCAGCGCCAGGTCCGGCGGGTCGATCAGCGCGCGGTCCACCTGCGGCTCGAGCTCCGGCGTGCGGGAGCCGCTGATCGCGTGGGTCACCAGCCGCACCGGCCGCTCGAGCTCGTCGGCCAGCGCCGTGGCGAGCCGCACACCGGGGAGGCGGTCCGGCGCCTCCGCCCCGAGGCCGGCGGCCAGCGAGTCACCCAACATGGCGAATGACAGAGCGTCACCACGTGTGGGATCCAGGGGCCCGGTGCCGTCCGGCAGATAGCGCCCGTCGGCGTTCAGCGGCAGGTCCCGTGGCGCGCCGATGATCGTCCGCGCACGCTTCGACTGGCCCGTGAGCAGGCCATACGCCGCGCCTGACAGCCCGCCGATCGAGCCGGCGGCGAAGATCAGCGCCTTGAGTGCTCGCGCTCCAGCCATCGCCGTCCTCCCATCTACCAGTGTCGCAGCCAGTGACCGCTTCTGCGATGAATATCGCTCGGTCGTTATCGAGTGTGTGCCCGGTCACTCGGGGGTAACTCGAAGAAGGCTCGATTCCGCTAGGTGAAGAGATGGGCCCGTGGTAATGCGGGCTAGGCTCGCGGGCCGGGGGGACGAGTTCTCACGAGGAGCGCAGGTGGAGTACGTCGAGCATGTGACCGATCTGGTGGGCAACACGCCCCTGGTCAAACTGGGATCGCTGGCGGAGGGGGTGTCGGCGACCGTGCTCGCGAAGGTCGAGTACTTCAATCCGGGCGGCAGCGTCAAGGACCGCATCGCGCTGCGGATGATCGACGCGGCCGAGGCGTCCGGCGAGCTGAAGCCGGGCGGCACGATCGTCGAGCCGACCTCCGGCAACACGGGTGTCGGTCTCGCCATGATCGCGCAGCGCAGGGGCTACAAGTGCGTGTTCGTGTGCCCGGACAAGGTGTCCGAGGACAAGCGGAACGCGCTGAAGGCCTACGGCGCGGAGGTCGTGGTGTGCCCGACCGCGGTCGCACCGGAGCACCCCGACTCCTACTACAACGTGTCCGACCGGCTCGTGAAGGAGATCGAGGGCGCCTGGAAGCCCGACCAGTACTCCAACCCGGAGAACCCGGAGAGCCACTACCGGCAGACCGGCCCCGAGATCTGGAAGCAGACGGCCGGGCGGATCACGCACTTCGTCGCCGGTGTCGGCACGGGCGGCACGATCTCCGGCACCGGCCGCTACCTCAAGGAGATCTCCGAGGGCCGCGTGCAGATCATCGGCGCGGACCCGGAGGGCTCGGTGTACTCCGGCGGCACCGGTCGCCCGTACCTGGTCGAGGGTGTCGGCGAGGACTTCTGGCCGACCACCTACGACCGGGACATCGCCGACGAGATCATCCCGGTCTCCGACGCCGAGTCCTTCGACGTGACCCGCCGCCTCGCCCGTGAGGAGGGCCTGCTGGTCGGCGGCTCGTGCGGGATGGCGGCCGCCGCCGCGATCCGGCTGGCGCGGCGCCTCGGCCCCGACGCCAAGGACGCCGTGGTCGTCGTGCTGCTGCCCGACGGCGGCCGCGGCTACCTGTCGAAGGTCTTCAACGACGACTGGATGGCCTCCTACGGCTTCCTGCCACCGGAGCACTCCGGCGCGACCGTGGGCGACGTGCTGCGGCGCAAGGGAATCGGTGGCGCGATGCCGGACCTGGTGCACGCGCACCCCGGGGAGACCGTGGCGGACGCGGTGGCGATCCTGCGCGAGTTCGGGGTGTCCCAGATGCCGGTCGTCAACGCGGAGCCGCCGGTGATGGCGGCCGAGGTCGTCGGCGCCGTCAACGAGCGGGACCTCCTGGAGGCGCTGTTCACCGGCAAGGCCGCGCTCGCGGACCGGCTCGACCTGCACATGTCGCCGCCGCTGCCCACCATCGGCGCAGGTGAGCAGGTCAACGCGGCCATGGACGCGCTGTCCGCGGCGGACGGTGCGCTGGTGCTGGTCGACGGCAAGCCCGCCGGGGTGGTGACCAGGCAGGACCTGCTGGGCTTCCTTGCGGGCCGCTAGCTCGCGGAGCGAAGAATCGTACTGAGCGCAGGTTGCGGAGCGAGGAATCGTTACTGAATCGTCCGTGTCATTCCGGGCGTTACAGGCAAAGCCTCGGACCATGCACTAGCGTTGGCGCCCACGCAAGTCGACATCCGGTTGATGTGAAGTTGAAGTGAAGAGGGGTTGTACCCGATGAGCGCTCCGCAGCCGCCGAACCAACCGTGGCAGGGCGGCCAGCCACCGCAGCAGGGGGAGGGTGGGGAGTCGCCGGACTCCGGCCAGAACCCGGCACTGACCAACGCGGGCCCGACGCAGGCGATTCAGCCTGGCCAGCCGTTGCCGCCCCCGGGCGGCCAGACCGGCGCTGACGGTGTGGAGCGCACGCAGCACATCCAGCCCGGCCAGCCGCTGCCCGGCGACCAGGGCGACTCCGGTGCGACGCAGGTCGTGTCGCCCGGTGCGTTCGGGCAGCAGACGCAGCCGGGGCAGACCCCGGACGCGACGCAGATGGTGCCGCCGGGGTCGCTTCCTCCCCAGCAGCCGCCGTACGCCCCGCCGCCCGGTGCCGACGCGTCGCCTCCCGGTGGCTTCCCGGGGCAGCAGCCCCCGCCCGGGTACGGCCAGCAGCAGCCGCCGCAGGGGTACCCCGGGCAGCCGCAGCAGGGCTTCGGCCAGCAGTCACCGCCGCAGGGCTTCGGCCAGCAGCAGCAGGGTTTCCCCGGGCAGCCGCCCCAGCAGCAGGGCTACCCGCCGCAGGGCGGGTTCGCGCAGCAGCAGGGTCTCGGCCAGGGCCCGTCATTCGGTGGCCAGGGCTTCAACACCCAGTTCATCGCGTGGGGCCTCGCCGGCCTGGTGGCGATCCTCGGCCTGATCTCGGCGATCATCACGCTGACCGACTTCGGTGACATCAGCGACATCTCCGACTTGCTCGAAGGCATCTCCGACGAGCAGATCAAGGCGATGGAGGAGGCGAACGACGTCACGGCGCCGTCGGTCGGTCTCCTGTGGATCGGCGCGATCGTCATGCTGATCGCGGCGGTCGGGGCCATCGGGGGCGGCGTCCTGATCTACCTGAAGCACAAGCTGGCGGCCATGGTCGTCGTGGGTGCGGCGGGCCTGCTGCTGATCGCGTCGATCCTGACGATGATCGGTGAGGGTTCCGAGGACGCCGACATCAACAGCCCGGTGTTCGGCATCATCGCCGCGATCCTGATCGGCGCGGTCGGTGCGATGGCGTTCATCCCGCAGACGAAGAGCTTCTTCACCGGTGGTCCCGGGCTGGGTGGTCCCGGTGGCGGTGGCGGCTTCGGCCCGCCGCCCGGCGGTGGCTTCGGCCAGCCGCAGCAGGGTTTCGGCCAGCCCCAGCAGGGTTTCGGTCAGCCCCCGCAGCAGGGCTTCGGTCAGCCGCCGCAGCAGGGCTACGGACAGCAGCCGCCCCAGGGTGGTTTCGGTCAGCCGCCGCAGGGTGGGCAGCCACCGCAGTGGTGACGCGGCACTGATCATCGAATTTCGCCGGTCGGCCCTCGGGCCGGCCGGCGTTCTGCTTTGATGGGGGCCTGTTATTTCGGGGAGGGAGTAACGGGATGGGCTATCCGGGGTATCAGCAGCAGAACTGGCAGGGCGGTGGCTACCAGCCGCAGCCCGGCTACCAGGGGCCGGTCCCCAACCGGTCGGGGCCGGGTCTCGCGGTCACGTCCGGCATCGTCGGTCTCGGGGCGGCGGGGGTGCTGCTCACGCAGACGATCATGCTGCTGTCCGACATCCCGGACGGGGCGGACCTGCCGACGGGCTGGACCGTCATGAACATCGCGCACTTCGTGGTCGTCGGCGTCACGTTGCTCGGCGCGGTCCTGGTGTTCGCGCGGCAGGTCGCCGGTGCGTTCCTGCTCGTGTTCGGCGGGCTGCTGACGGCGGCGGCGATCCTGCTGGACCCGATGCTCGCGGACAGCGTGTGGATGTCGATGCTCGGCGCGCTGCCCGACTTCGAACCGTCCGGCGACTACGGCAACTACTTCACGGCGATGTTCGAGTTCGGCAACGAGCAGGCCGTGCTGCGGTTCATCGCGCTCGTGCTCGGCGTCCTGTTGCTGATCATGTCCGCGCTGCCGCCGTCACTCAACTGGCTGCGTGGCTCGAGCCGCGACAACTACAACCCGTATAACCAGGGCTGGTAGGTATTCCCTCGTTCGGGCTCCAGTCCCAGATGGTGGGCGGGTGACCGGGGAACCGTAGGCTTGGGTCATGGCAGAGGACACGAGTCGATGGGGATTCGAGACGCGCGCTATCCACGCTGGTCAGCGCCCTGATCCGCGGACCGGATCGGTGATCGTCCCGATCTACGCCACGTCCACGTTCGCCCAGGACGGCGTCGGTGGGCTGCGGGAGGGCGGGTACGAGTACTCGCGCACCGCGAACCCCACCCGCACCGCGCTCGAGGAGGCACTGGCCTCGCTCGAGGGCGGCAGGCACGCGCTCGCGTTCGCCTCCGGCATGGCCGCCGCCGACACGGCGCTGCGCGCCGTGACCCGTCCCGGCGACCACATCATCCTCGGCGGCGACGCCTACGGCGGCACGTTCCGCCTGCTCGACAAGGTCCTCACGCTGTGGGGTGTCGAGTACACGAGCGTCGACCTCGCCGACATCGAGGCCACGCGCAACGCGGTCCGCCCCAACACCAAGGTCATCTGGACCGAGACGCCCACCAACCCGCTGCTGGGCATCGCCGACATCGCCGCGCTCGCGCAGGTCGCGGCAGGCGCGGGCGCGCGGCTGGTCGTCGACAACACGTTCGCGACCCCGTACCTGCAGTCGCCGCTGGGCCTCGGCGCCGACGTGGTGCTGCACTCGACCACCAAGTACCTGGGCGGCCACTCCGACGTCGTCGGCGGCGCGCTCATCACGTCCGACGACACGCTGCACGAGCAGTTCGCCTTCCTGCGCAACGCGGTCGGCGCGGTGCCCGGCCCGTTCGACGCGTTCCTGACGCTGCGCGGTGCGAAGACCCTCGCCCTGCGCATGGAGCGGCACAGCGACAACGCGGAGCGGGTCGTCGAGGCGCTGCTGGGGCACCGGAGGGTCACGAAGGTCTACTACCCGGGCCTCGCCGACCACCCTGGGCACGAGATCGCGGCGAAGCAGATGCGCCGGTTCGGCGGCATGGTGTCGTTCGAGGTCGCGGGCGGTGAGGAGGCCGCGCTGGCGGTCGCGGCCCGCACGAAGCTGTTCATCCTCGGTGAGTCGCTCGGCGGTGTCGAGTCGCTGATCGAGCACCCAGGCAAGATGACGCACGCCAGCACCGCCGGCTCCCCGCTGCAGGTGCCGGACGACCTGCTGCGCCTGTCGGTCGGCATCGAGGAGGCCACCGACCTGGTGCAGGACCTCCTGACCGCCCTCGGCTGATCGGGCACCACGGCTGTTCGAAGGCCGGGTATTCTCGATTGCAACAACAGAGCTGGGATCGCGGACGCAGGAGACGAGCATGGCGGTCGGGGCACGGGTCGCGGGTGCGCTTCCGTTGGCGGGGGCGACGCTGGCCGCCGTCACGCTGGCCGGGGTCGCGGTGTTCACCGTTCAGCAGGCGGGCTGCGCCGACCCGGGCCGCTACGTCCAGCGCGACGACGGTCAGGTGGAGCTGGTCGGCAGCTGTGTCGATCCCGAGCACCTGCCGCCCGCCCCGCCCGGCCCGGACAGCGACGAGGTCGCACCCGCGCTGAACAACCTCGGCAAGAAGGTGGACCAGGCTCCGTGAGACGAACGGTGTGAGACGAAAAGTGGCGGCGACCGTTTCCGGTCGCCGCCACTGTCGTCCTGCCGTCCTCAGAGGTTGCCGCGGCGCTCCTGCTCACGCTCGATGGCCTCGAACAGCGCCTTGAAGTTGCCCTTGCCGAAGCCCAGCGAGCCGTGCCGCTCGATCAGCTCGTAGAACACGGTGGGCCGGTCGCCGATGGGGGCCGTGAAGATCTGCAGCAGGTAGCCGTCCTCGTCGCGGTCGACCAGGATGCGGTGGCGCTTCAGCTCCTCGATCGGCACCCGGACCTCGCCGATGCGGGCCCGCAGCGCCGGGTCGTCGTAGTAGGAGTCCGGGGTGTCGAGGAACTCCACACCCGCCTCCCGCATGGCGGTGACGGTCCCGATGATGTCGTTGGTGGCGAGCGCGATGTGCTGGCAGCCCGCACCGTCGTAGAACTCGAGGTACTCGTCGATCTGCGACTTCCTCTTCGCGATCGCCGGCTCGTTGAGCGGGAACTTGACCCGGTGGTTGCCGTTGGAGACGACCTTCGACATCAGCGCGGAGTAGTCGGTGGCGATGTCGTCGCCCACGAACTCCGCCATGTTCACGAAGCCCATCACGCGGTTGTAGAACTCGACCCAGTAGTCCATCTTGCCGAGCTCGACGTTGCCGACGCAGTGGTCGACGGCCTGGAAGAGGCGCTTGCGCGGGCGCCCGGCCTTCTCGACGTACCCCGGCAGGTACGGGCCGGAGTAGCGGGACCGGTCGATCAGCGTGTGGCGGGTCTCGCCGTACGCGGCGATGGCGGCCATGCGGACGGTGCCGAACTCGTCGGCGACGTCGTGCGGCTCCTCGAGGACCGTCGCGCCCTGCGCACGGGCGTGGGCGATGCACTGGTCGACGTCGGCGACCTCGAGCGCCAGGTCGACGACCCCGTCCCCGTGCTTGCGGTGGTGGTCGTGCAGCGGGCTGTCAGGCGCGACGCCGCCGTTGATGACGAACCGGGCGGACCCCGCCTTCAGCACGAACGACTTGTGGTCCCGCATGCCGGTCTCGGGGCCCGAGTACGCGACGAGCGTCATGCCGAAGGCGTGCTGGTAGAACCAGGCGGTCTGCGTGGCGTTGCCCGCGACGAAGACGACGGCGTCCATCGCCTTCACGGGGAAGGGATCCTTCGTCTCGTCGTAGTCGACCAGCCCCACGAGCTGGCGCATCTGGTCGAAGGTGACGTCGTCGATTGTGTCGGTCATGGGCGTCCTCCCGGTGCTGCTGCGGTAACCGCAGCTTGTTCGCGCCGGGCAGTTTGCGCAACAGTGGTCCGATTCTCTGGACAATCTGCATACTTGTCGGCAAGGGTTGGCGGGCAAGTTGAGCAGTATGCGCAGGGAGAGAGCACGATGGGAGAAATCGACCGGCTCGACGCGAGGTTGCTGCTCCTGCTCACCGACGAGCCCAGGCTCGGCGTACTGGAGTGCTCGCGTCGCCTCGGGGTCGCGCGGGGCACCGTGCAGGCGCGGATGGAGCGGCTGGAACAGCGGGGCGTGCTGACGGGCTTCCCGCCGGAGGTCGGCCTGGCCGCGATGGGCTACGTCCTGACGGCGTTCGCGGTGCTGGAGATCGCGCAGGGCAAGCGGGCCGAGGTGACGGAGCGGCTGCGCGCGATCGACGAGGTCTGCGAGGTCCACGCGACGACCGGCGAGGGCGATCTCCTGGTGCGCATGGTGGCGACGTCGAACGCGGACCTGCAGCGCGTGATCGACGAGGTGGTGGACGTCAGGTGGGTGAGCAGGACGTCGACGTCGATCGCGTTGTCGACGCCGATCCCGTCGCGGGTGCGGCCGTTGCTGGAGAAGGTGGCCGCGAACGACGAAGGGCCCGGGTGACGACACCCAGGCCCTTCGAAGACGTTCAGCGCGAGATCAGCCGGCGTACGGGACGGCCTTGACGAGGGTCACCTTCTGGGTGGACCCGTTCGGCAGCTCGTAGGAGCGGGTCTCGCCCTCCTTGGCGCCGAGAAGAGCCTTCCCCAGGGGTGACTCCGGCGAGTACACCTCCAGCTCTCCTTCCGCACCCTCCTCGCGAGTGGCGAGCAGGAACTTCTCGTCCTCGTCGTCGCCCTCGTACCGGATGGTGAGCACCTTGCCGGGCTCGGCCAGACCGTCGTTCCGGGGCGCTTCGCCGACCTTGGCGTTGCGCAGCAGCTCCTGCAGGTGGCGGATCCGCGCCTCTTTCTGCCCCTGCTCCTCACGGGCCGCGTGGTACCCGCCGTTCTCCTTGAGGTCACCCTCTTCGCGGCTCGTGTTGATCTTCTCGGCGAGAACCGGGCGATTCGCGATCAGCTCGTCGAGCTCCTGCTTGAGCCGACCGTAGGCCTCCTGGGTCAGCCAGGTCACCTGGGTGTCGCTCACGGTCACCAACTCCTCATGAATACTTCCGGATCCCGGGGATTCGGGGCGGTAGTCCCGGGTGGGCGGCGGACACCCGGAATGGAAAAACACGGCCCGCCAAGGGGGCCGTGCAGGTACGCCACAATACCACGGATGCCGCTGCAGGCTTGTCCGTTATGTCCGATTGGCCGTGGGAGTTGGTCTAGTTCACCCTGATGGCGGCATGTGCGTGGACAGATAGGCCGGTACCTGATAGGAGCACCCGAAAACATCGGCGGTGACCGGTTCGCCCCTGCTCGTGACAACCGTGGAGACGGTCGTGGTGCCCGCACCAGGCGGGATGTACACCTCCTTGCGACCACCTTCGCTGCCGTCGAGCACCCGTACGCGCACGATGCACACCGCGGGCCGCCCGGGCGTGTCCCTGGTGACGTCGAACGTCATCTTCATGCGGTCGTCCGGCAGGTTCGAAAAGGTGGTGGTCTGCGTTTCGATGGCGGCGGACCCGATGTTCTGGTAGCCGATCCAGGCCACCACGCCGCCCACGACCAGCGCGATCGCGCCGATGACCCAATAGCTCCGCTTCGAGGCGCGCCGCGGCTTCGTGCCGTAGCGGTCCTCGAGCATCGTGCTACCGGGGGCGGTCATCCTCAGACCTCCGCGACAAAATGTCGGTCCCGGCGGGAACAATGCACCCCGCCGGAGTGGTTCGTATGTCCGAGCCGAGTATGAGCGCCCCGCCGACGGCGGGTGACTCCGGGGGACGTTCAGGGAGGAACCGAAGGGTCATGGCTGAGAAGCTGCGTCTGATGACGGTGCACGCACACCCCGACGACGAGTCGAGCAAGGGCGCCGCCACGTTGATCAAGTACGGCGTCGACGGGCACGAGGTCATGGTCGTGACCTGCACGGGCGGTGAGCGGGGCGACATCCTCAACCCCGCCATGGAGCGGCCGGACGTGCTCGAGAACATGACCGAGTACCGGCGCAAGGAGATGGCCCGCGCGGCCGAGATCCTGGGCGTCGAGCACCGCTGGCTGGGTTTCGTCGACTCCGGGCTGCCGGAGGGCGACCCGAAGCCGCCGCTGCCGGAGGGCTGCTTCGCGCTGGTGCCGCTCGAGGAGTCCGTGCCGCCGCTGGTGAAGCTCATGCGTGAGTTCAAGCCGCACGTCGTCATCACCTACGACGAGAACGGCGGCTACCCGCACCCGGACCACATCCGCTGCCACGAGGTGTCGGTCGCGGCGTTCGACGCGGCGGGCGACCCGGACCTCCACCCGGAGGCGGGCGAGCCGTGGACGCCGCTGAAGCTGTACTACTCGCACGGCTTCTCGCGGAAGCGGATGCAGCTCCTCCACGACGCGCTGCTGGAACGCGGCATGGAGTCGCCGTACGCCGAGTGGCTGGAGAAATGGGACGAAACCCGCGGTGATGTCACCGACCGGGTGACGACGCGTGTCGAGTGTGGGGAATACTTCGAGAAGAGGGACGCCGCGCTGCTCGCCCACGCGACGCAGATCGACCCCAACAGCCGCTGGTTCTTCGTGCCGCTCGAGGTCCAGCGGGAGGTCTGGCCGTACGAGGAGTACGAGCTGGTGCGGTCCCTGGTGGACACCACGCTGCCTGAGGACGACCTGTTCTCGGGGATTACGGAGAAGGTAAGCGCATGACTTCAGGTTCCGGCCCATCGTTCTTCGGGCCGGACTCGGTTTACCAGCAGGCCGACTGGCAGGCGACCACCGAGGTCGTCGCCCAGCCCTCCGAGCCGAACGAGCCGGGTGGGCGGGGCGAGGACTTCGGCAAGTCGTCGCCCGTCGGCCTGCTGGTGCTGCTGCTGTTCTTCATCGCGGTCGCGTTCCTGGTCCGCTCGATGACCAAGCACCTCAAGCGGGTGCCGGAGTCGTTCGACAAGGAGCCCGGCGACACCAAGGACGGCCACGCCAAGGACGGCGACACCAAGGACGGCGACACCAAGGACGGCGACACCAAGGACGGCGACACCGCCGAAGCCGACGCGGAGCCGAAGCCCGATCAGGTCGCCGAGGCACCCGCCGACGACAAGAGGAGCTAGCGCCTGGTGGCCCTGGGTCGGGACCCACACTCTCAAATCCGGGGAGGCGGGCTGGCCATCCCCGCCTCGTACGCGGTGATGGCCGCCTGGACGCGGTTCTGCACGTCCAGGTTCCGCAGGATCGACGTCAGGTGGGCCTTCACGGTCCCCTCCGCGAGGTGCAGCTCCCGCCCGATCTCCTGGTTCGACAGCCCGCGCCCGACGAGCGCGAGCACGTCCCGCTCCCGCGGCGTGAGCGAGCTGACCTTCTTCCGCGCGGTGGCCGGCCTGGTCAGCTCGTTCGTGCGCAACCCGGCGATGACCCGGTGCGCGACCCTCGGTGACAGGTAGGCGGCCCCGTCGGCCACCGCACGCACCGCGATCAGCAGCTCCCGGGGGTCGGCTGCCTTGAGCAGGAACCCGCTGGCCCCGTCGGCGAGGGCCCTGGCGACGTAGGCGTCCTCGTCGAACGTCGTCAGCATCACGACCGGCACCACCCCGGCCAGCTCCGCCGCGGCGGCGAGCCCGTCGAGCCGCGGCATGCGGATGTCCATGAGCACGACGTCGGGCCGGTGGGCGTGGGCGAGTTCGACGGCCTCGCGCCCGTCGGCCGCCTCCGCGACCACCGTGATGCCGGGGTCGGTGGCGAGCACGGCCGTGAGCCCGGCACGGATCATGGCCTCGTCGTCGGCGAGCAGGACACGGATCACGTGAGCGGCACCTCGGCGGTCAGGTCGAAGCGGCCGTCGCCGAGGGTGGTGTCGAGACGGCCGCCGAGCAGCCGAAGCCGTTCCCGCAGCCCGACGAGCCCACTGCCGGCCAGTCCTGGCGGCCCGTCGGCCGTGTTCGACACGATGAGCCGGGCGACCCGGTCCCGCACCGCGAGCGTGATGGTGACGGGCGCCCCTGGCGCGTGCCGGGCGGCGTTGGTGAGCGCCTCCCGGACAACGCGGCGGACGGCCTGGTCGACGAGGTCGGGCAGGGGTGCGAACTCCTCGACGTGCACGGTCATGCCTGCGGCACGGGCTCGTTCGACGGTGTCGGCGACGGGTGGCGCGTCGTCCCGGTCGCGCAGCATCGCGATGGTCTGCCGGAGCCGGTCGGTGGCCGAGACGGCGAGCGCCCGCAGCTCACCGGCGGTGCGCTGGTGCGTGACTCGGAGATCGGGCGACAACTCCATCGCCCCGGCCCGCAGGGCGATGAGCGCGAGCTCGTGCCCGAGCGAGTCGTGCAGGTCGGCGGCGACCCGGCCGCGTTCGGCGAGCCGAGCCCGCTCGGCGACGTGCTCCTGCTCGCGCTCCAGCTGGCGCACCCGCTCCCGCTCGGTCTCGACGAGGAGCGCCTGCTGCCGCCGGTACCGCCCGGCAAGCCACGGCAGCACCACGACGACGCCGAGGAGCAGCAACGTGGAAAAACCTTCGGGGAAGCTCACGCGGACGACGACCCCGCCCCCGCCGAGGACCGCGACGCCACCGAGGATCCGCCAGGCGTACCGCTCTTCGACACGGCGTCCGTGCAGGTAGGCGAGGACGCCGAGCAGGAGGTAGGCGGCGGCCCGCCAGACGGGCATGCTTTCGACGTCCAGCCCGCCGACCAGCCCGAGGACGGCGAGCACCCCGAGGCTCACGAGGCCGACCTTAACCGCACGACCCGCGCGACGAAGACCGCGAGCCCGGACACGGCCGCGGCACCGAGCACCACGGTCAACGGCAACGCGAAGTAGAACAGCTGCGCCCACAACACCGCGCGTCCGGCGCTGATGAACGAGACGACCTGCGGGTAGAGGACGAACAGCAGCGCGGGCACCAGACAAGGCACCAACCGCAGGCAGATCCACCCCCAGCGCCGAAGTTGTCCACAGCCCACCGAGTTATCCACAGCTGAGCCCTGCCCCATGGCGTTCACCCCCACCACCTGATAGACTGGCAAGGCGGGACGCCCCCGGGACAGGGTGGGGGTCGGGGTGTTTGCGGTCGTGATCTTCATGCGGCGGGTTGCCCACCTGTTTGCCCTGGTCACGCCTAGTGTGCCCAGTGTCAGCGCCGCCACGCCGATCGCCGCCAGCACCCACTCGAACAGTTGTCTCGAGCCGCCCGGTGTCCCCGGGGCCTCGCCTCTCGTGAGCGCCACCAGCCCGGCCAGGATGTCGCCCGTCTCGTCGGTCAGGCCCGCCCCGTTGGTCATCACCGCGTACCCGTGACCCGTCGCCGGGTCGATGGCCTGCATCGCGTTGTACGTCCACAGGTTCCCGCTGTGCACCAGCAGCCCGTTCTCGCCGGGCGACCAGCCCATGCCGTACTCGTCCACCTCCGACGGCTCGTGCATCGCCGTCAGCATCGAGCCGGGGAACGGGCCGTGGCCGTTCTGCGCCACGAGCCACCTGCCCATGTCGGCCGCTGTCGTCACGACCGCGCCGGAACCGTTCACCTCGGGCCCGCCGTCCAGTTCCGGCCGCGAGAACCACAGGCCGAACAGCGAGTTGTAGCCGTCCGCCGCCGGTCCGCCGACCGTGGAGTCACGCATGTCCAGCGGCTCGAACACCGCCTCCCGCACGTACTCGTCGAACGGCAGGCCCGACACGACCTCCACGAGCCGTGCCGCCAGGTCGTAGTTCGCGTTGCTGTACGACCAGGCCGTGCCGGGCGGCGCCGCCAGGGTCGCGTCGAAGAGGTCCGCGTACTCGGCGAGCGTCCGCGCCGACTCCAGCTCGCCGATGTTCACCGATGGGTCCGCGAGCCCGGACGTCTGGTTCAGCAGCTGCCGCACGGTCACCCCGCCGGGCACGTTCGGCAGCCGCACCGGGTCGTCCAGGCCGAGCCGCCCGTCCTCGACGAGCGTCATGACCGCCGCCGAGGTGAACGACTTGCTCACCGACGCCACCCGCATCGGCGTGTCCGCGGTGACCGGCCGCCCGGTCGAGTCGTGCCCGGCACCGGTCGCGTGCACGACCCGGTCGCCGTGGGTGACGGCCACGGACACGCCGGGCAGCCCCGTGTCGTCCAGGGCCTGGGCGAGAAAGTTGTCGATCGACGTCGGCGCCGGTGCGGGCGAAACCGCCAACACCAGCCCGACCACCAGTGACCTCATGCCGCCGACGGTACGAACCCGCAGGTCAGCGCCGGATCCGCCATTCGTCCACAGCCACCCCTGACGATCGTCGGGGGTGGCGCCGAGTTATCCACAGGCAAGATCGACACCGTCACCCCGTTGACCGTCAACCACGCCAGCCGCGACCCCCGCGTACGCAGGCGTCACCCCGCCCGGCGCGGCCCCACACGTGGCCGTCATCGCGACGACCCTGATGCCGTTGGCGAGCAAGGAGAGCGGGGGCCCCGGAACACGCGCGGCCCGTCCCGCTGCTCCTTGTCCTCGGCGATCCCGAACCGCGTGTTCGGTTGCGCCGCACGGACTTCCGCCATGGTTGTTGCGCACGTTCGCGAGCGCGGGGTCCATGCGGCGGGCATGGACGAGACGGCGGCACGGCCACTGCCCTGATCGCACCAATCGGCGCCCGACGGGGCGCGCGGCGGCACCGGCAGGCAAGTGGCAGGCTGGTGGTATGGCGAACCGGCTGGCACACGCGACGAGCCCGTACCTGCTGCAGCACGCGGACAACCCGGTCGACTGGTGGCCGTGGTCACCGGAGGCGTTCGCCGAGGCCAGGCGCAGGGACGTGCCGATCCTGCTGTCGGTCGGGTACGCCGCCTGCCACTGGTGCCACGTGATGGCGCACGAGTCGTTCGAGGACCAGGAAGTCGCCGCGGTCATGAACGAGCGGTTCGTGAACATCAAGGTGGACCGGGAGGAACGGCCGGACGTGGACGCGGTGTACATGACCGCGACGCAGGCCATGACCGGGCAGGGCGGCTGGCCCATGACGTGCTTCCTCACCCCGGACGGCGAGCCGTTCCACTGCGGCACCTACTACCCGCCAGGGCCGCGGCCCGGCATGCCGTCGTTCCGGCAGCTGCTCGGCGCGGTCGACGAGGCGTGGCGGACCCGCGACGCGGAGGTGCGGGACGCGGGCGGCCGGATCGTCGCCGAGCTGCGCAAGCAGACCGCTGTGCTGCCGTCGTCCACTGTGGACGAGGAGGTGCTGGCGTCGTCGGCCGCCGCGATGCTCGCCGAGTACGACCGCCGCAACGGCGGGTTCGGTTCGTCGCCGAAGTTCCCGCCGTCGATGGTGCTGGAGTTCCTGCTGCGCCACCACGAACGCACCGGTTCCGTGGAGGCGCTGTCCATTGTGGAGGGTACGGCGAAGGCGATGGCCGCCGGCGGCATCTACGACCAGCTCGACGGCGGCTTCGCCCGGTACAGCGTCGATGCGGGCTGGGTGGTGCCGCACTTCGAGAAGATGTTGTACGACAACGGTTTGCTGCTGCGCCTGTACACCAGGCTCGCGTTGCGCACCGGGCACGTCCGGTACCGCGTGGTCGCGCAGCAGACCGCGGACTTCCTGCTGCACCGCCTGCGCACCGACGCGGGCGGGTTCGCGGCGTCGCTGGACGCGGACACCGACGGCGTCGAGGGCCTGACCTACGCGTGGACCCCGGCGCAGCTGACCGAGGTGCTGGGCGCCGAGGACGGCTCGTGGGCGGCGGACCTGTTCGGGGTCACGGCCGAGGGCACGTTCGAGCACGGCACGTCGACGCTGCGGCTGCTGTCGGCGCCGGACGACGACGAACGCTTCCACGAGGTGTGCCGCAAGCTCCTCGAGGCCCGGCTGGAACGTCCGCAGCCGGCACGCGACGACAAGGTGATCACCGCGTGGAACGGCCTGGCGATCGGCGCGCTGGCCGCTGCGGGCATCGCGTTCGACGTGCCGAGGTGGCTGTCGGCGGCGGTGGCCGCGGCCGAGTTCGTGACGACGGCCCACCTGGTGGACGGCAGGCTGCGCCGCGCATCCCGCGACGGCGTCGTCGGCGACGCGGCCGGCGTGCTGGAGGACTACGGCTGCCTCGCCGAGGGCCTGCTGACCCTGCACCAGGCGACGGCCGACCAGCGCTGGCTGACCGCGGCGACCTCGCTGCTGGACACGGCACTGGCGCACTTCGCGGATCCGGAGTCCCCCGGCGCCTACCACGACACGGCCGACGACGCGGACGCGCTGGTGTGGCGCCCTGCCGACCCGAGCGACAACGCGAGCCCGTCGGGTGCGTCCGCGCTGGCGGGCGCACTGCTGACCGCGTCCTCGCTGGTGGGCCCGGAAGACGCGGCCCGCTACCGCACGGCGGCCGAGGACGCGGTGTCGCGGGCGGGCCAGCTGGCGTCGAGGGCGCCCCGTTTCGCCGGCCACTGGCTGAGCGTCGCCGAAGCGATGGCGAAGGGCCCGCTGCAGATCGCGATCGTCGGCCCGGTGGACGACGCCTGCCGCGCCGCCCTGCGGGAGACCGCGCTGCACCACGCCCCGGGCGGCTCGGTCGTCCTCGCCGGGGAACCGGACGAGACCCCGCTGCTGGCCGACCGCCCCCTGGTGGACGGCAACGCGGCGGCGTACGTCTGCCACGGTTACGTCTGTGACCGCCCGGTGACCGCTGTAGCCGACCTGGCCGCGGCCCTGGCCTGAGCTTCCTCTCTACCGAGTCGGCGGGTTCCGTCCGCCGACAGTGAACCTGTGCCCACTCTCAGCACGCCTTCCGTAACCTCGGTATCGGTGTAATCATGTAAACAAGGAGGTGCGACATGGGACCGAGAGGACACCGCTGGGGTCCGGGGCGCGGCTGGGGCGGTCCTGGTGGCCGGGGTAGCGGCCGGGGCGGCTGGCAGCAGGCCGACCTGCCGTCGGCGGACGACGCGTCCGCCTGGTTCTCCGGCAGGCTGCCGGACCGCTGGTTCACCGAGTCGCCCGTCGTGGTCGTCGACCGGGAAGAGATCACCGTGGTCGGCACGCTGCCGCCACTGGAGGGCGAGTTCGCCGACGACGCGGCCCGCGCGGCCGCCGAGTCCGGCCGCATCAGCAGGTTCCGCGAGGACACCCGCGAGGAGCGCATCGAGATCGCGCGCCAGGCCGAGCACCGCTACGGCCGCAAGGTCGCGTGGGGCGCGAAGCTCGGCAGCACGGAGGAACTGTTCACGACCCTGTCCGTGCCGGTGATGACCCGGCTGCGGCAGGAGGAGCGGCTCGTGCTCGACATCCTGGTGGACGCGGGCGTCGCGCGATCCCGGTCCGAGGCCCTGGCCTGGGCGGTCCGCCTCGTCGGCGAACACGCGGACGAGTGGCTGTCAGAACTGCGCGAGGCGATGTCGAAGGTCGACGACCTACGCGCGAAGGGCCCGGAGCTGTAGCCCGACCCCGGTCAGCACGACCAGGATCACCAGGCAGAACGCGGTCAGCCCGGTGGTGAGCGACACCCACCGGGCGGCCGCGCCGAGCCCGAGGACCGGCAGGGTCAGCCCGACGTACCCGGCGAGGAAGATGCCCGCCGCCGCCTCACCACGCGCGGTCGGCTCGGCCATCCGGGCCGCCGATCCCATGGCGCCCTTGAACAACAGGCCCGCGCCCGCCCCGGCGAGCGCCCCGGCCACGACGAACAACACGAGCGATCCGGCGACCCCGGCGAGCAGCAGCGCCACCACACCGGCCACGAGCGCGGCGACCCCGGCGGTGAGCTGCCTGCCGAGGTCCAGCCGCCCGGACCAGAGCTGTGCGAGCACTCCGGCGAGGAACACGACCGCGGTCACCGCCCCGGCCAGCGCGGCCGACGTGGTGCCGACGCTCGCGGAGAGGATCTTCGGCGTCAGCGACGTGAACAGCCCGAACAGGGCGAACGCGGTGAACGCCCCGGCCGCGGTCACGGCGTAGCGCCGCCGGTGTGGCCGCGGCACGGACACCCGCTGTGGCCGGTAGCGCCGCGATGTCGCGGTCACGGTTTCGGGCACCAGCCCGATCGCCAGTGCGCTCGACACCAGCAGCACGAGGAAGACGACGTACACGGTGGTCAGCGGCCCGCTGACGTACTGCGCGAGGAACCCGGACACCAGCGGCCCGAGCCCGAGCCCGCCGAGGTTCGCGGCGGTGGCGACGTGCCCGGCCCGCCGCGTGCCGGGCGCCAGCTCGGCGAGGTGCGCGGTGGCGGTCGCGGTGATGAGCCCGATGCCGAACCCGCAGACGACCCGGGCGACGATCAGCAGCGGCAGCGCGTGCCCGGAGAGGAACAGTGTTGCGGAGAGCACTTCGAGCAGCACGCCCGGCAGCAGCACCCGGCGGCGGCCGACCCAGTCGGACACGTGCCCGGCGAGGAAGAGGCTGATCAGCACGCCGATCGCGTAGGCGGAGAACGCGACGGTGACCATCGAGGTGGGGAACCCGTCGACGGCCTGGTAGAGCGGCCAGAGCGGCGTCGGCACGGTGGAGAACGCCATCGCGACGAGGAACGTGGCCGCGACGATCCAGAACCCGGATTTCATGCCTCCAGCGTGTGCTCGCGGAGCCATCCTGAAAAGCGATGATTTCCGATGATTACCATCTAGAATTGAGATGGTGGAGCTGAGACAGCTGGAGTGCTTCCTGGCGGTGGTCGACGAGGGCACGTTCACGGCGGCCGCGGCCCGGCTGCGGGTGGTGCAGTCGGCGGTGAGCAGCACGATCAAGGCGCTGGAGCGGTCGCTGGGCGTGTCCCTGTTCGACCGCGGCCCGGGCCGCCCGGCACTGACCGACGCAGGCCACCGCCTGGTCCCCGAGGCCCGCCGCATGCTCGACCTGGCGGCGACCGCGGCCGAGGCCGTCCGGACCGAGCTGACGGGTGAGCTGCGTGTGGGCGTCATGTCGTCGGTGGGCCCGGTCGACCTGCCCGGGGTGCTGGCGCGCTATCGGGCGGTCCATCCTCGGGTCAGGGTCCACGTGAAGGTGATGCCGAGGGGCTCGGCGGACCTGTCCGGGGCACTGCGGACCGGACGCCTGGACGTCGCGTTCATCTCGGCCCCGGCCACCCCGGACCTGGCACTGACGCTGATCGCCCGCGACCCGATGTTCCTGCTGTTCCCGCCCGGCCACCCACTGGCCGACGCGCCACTGTCCCTGGCCGACCTGGCACACGAGACGTGGATCGACGGCCCGGAAGGCTTCGGAAACCGCACGATCGTGGACGCCGCGTTCACCGCGGCCGGCTTCACGAGGGAGGTCGCCCTGGAGGTGGCGGACTCGAGCTGGGTCCCGGGCTTCGTCGCGGCCGGTCTGGGGATCGGCTTCGTACCAACGGGAATCGCGATCCCCGAGACCGTCCACAAGCGACAACTGGCGGAGCTGCGCTGGCCCCTTTACGTGGCCACCACGAAAGACCGCGCCGACCGCCCGTCAGTGCGGGCGTTCACGGAACTGGTCAGGGCCGGCTAGCGAGGGCGGGCGCCTCAGTGCGCGAACTCCCAGCGAGTCGCCCCGTGCGGGTCGGCACTGGCCACCCCGAACGCGGTGTGCAGGACGAGGCGGTGCAGGTGCCACGGCGGCGGCCCGGCACTGGGCGCGGTGAAGGGCGCGGTCAGGGCGTCGCCCTCAACCGTGGCTGGCCAGCCCCCTCCCCGGTAGGCAGCGGCCACCAGCTCGAGCGTCTCGGAGTCGGTGACCCGGAACGCCTCGCCTTCGAGCACGAGATCGATACCCCGCAACCGGGTCGACACGGTGCAGGCGGGGTTCTTCTCGAGGTTCCGCGCCCGCCGGGTACCGGGCCCACTGACGAAGTGCAGCGCGTCATCCACCCAGACGGCCCCCACCCCAGCGGAATGCGGCCGCCCGTCAGGCCGCACGGTCCCGACGAAGAACGTGAGGTCGACGTTGGCCGAATCGGCGACAAGGATGTCCCGCGGCCTGCTCCAGGGCAGTGCAGCGGACCCGTACTGATCGAGACTGGTGGAGGAGATGGGCTCGTTCGTGGTGTGAGTCATGCCAACGCGTCGAACGACCCCAACCGGAATCGACACCCGGTTTTACGGATACATGGCGAGCCAGATCGCGATGTAGTGCGACGCCGCGGCGAGGACGGTCGCCGCGTGGAAGAACTCGTGGTGGCCGAAGATCGTGGGCCACGGGTTGGGCCAGCGGGTCGCGTAGAAGACCGCGCCCAGCGTGTAGAACGCGCCGCCGACCAGCAGGAGCACCAGTGCCGCCACGCCCGCGTGTGCCAGCAGCTCCGGCAGCACGAAGACCGCCACGTAGCCGAGCGCGATGTAGATCGGTGTGCCGAGCCAGCGGGGCGCGTGCGGCCAGAGCATCTTCAGCGCCACGCCGAGCACCGCGCCGCCCCACACGACGCCCAGCACGATGTAGCCCGTGGGCTGGGGCATCGCCAGCAGGGAGAACGGCGTGTACGTGCCCGCGATGAAGATGAAGATCATCGAGTGGTCGAGGCGTTTCATCCACGCGCGTACGCGCAGGCTCACCCACCACCGCCGGTGGTACAGCGCGCTCACGCCGAACAGGCCGAGCACGGTCACGCCGTAGACCGACGTGGCGACCGCCGCGGTGGCGGACACGGTGGATGCCGACACCGAGATCAGGGTGGCGCCCAGCACCAGGGACACCCAGAACGACCAGTAGTGGATGACGCCCCGCATGCGGGGCTTCACATGCTTGGCTGGAGGCTGGTTCATCGTCGTGGCTGGCACACAACCCAGGTTACGGGACCGTAGGTAGACCTTCAGAACGCTGTGAAACGGCTCACGACCAACCCACGACCTCGCGGTGCTCGACCGCGAGGCAGCGGTCCATGACCACGTCCAGGCCGCCGTCGGCGGCGATCACGGCGGCTTCCGGGGAGATCACGCCGAGTTGCAGCCACAGCGCGCCAGCGCCGACGTCCACCGCGTCCTTCGCGATCCCCGGCGCGTGCTCCGGGCGGCGGAACACGTCCACGACGTCGATGTGCTCCGGCACGTCCGCGAGCGAGGAGTACGCGGTCAGGCCCTGCCACGACGTCAGCGCCGGGTTCACCGGGAACACCGTCAGGCCTGCGCTCACCAGGTACCTGGCGATGCCGAAGCTGGGGCGTGCGGGGTTGGCGCTGAGCCCCACGACGGCCACGGTGCGTGACTCGTGCACGAGTCGTTCGATCACCGCGAGGTCCTGCCAGCGCTCGTCGATCTCGGTTCGCCGCATGCTTCCAGTGTGCTCCACCCACAGCGGACCGGCGTACTCTGCGGGGACGTGACACCAGCCTGGCGGAGATTCCGCAAGAAAGCGGCGAAGCTCGTCTACGGCCTCTACGACAAGCGTCTGTCCCAGCAGGCCGCGGGCCGCCATCCGCGGCATGTCGGGGTCGTGCTCGACGGCAACAGACGATGGGCGCGGGAGGCCGGCTTCACCGACGTGAAGCACGGGCACATCGCGGGCGCGAACCGCATCGCCGACCTGCTCGGCTGGTGCGTCGAGGCCGAGGTCGAGCTGGTCACCCTGTGGCTGCTGTCGACCGACAACGTCCTGCGGCCCGAGGCGGAACTGAAGCCGTTGTTGCAGGTCATCGAGGGTGTGGCCGACGAGCTGGCCGAGCCGGGCCGCAACTGGCGGCTGCGCGTCATCGGCGCGCTGGACGTGCTCCCGGAGGAGACCGCGTCCCGCCTGTCCGCCGCCGCGCGACGGACCGAGGACCGCACCGGCATGGAGGTCAACATCGCGGTCGGCTACGGCGGCCGTCGCGAGATCGCCGACGCCGTGCGCAAGCTGCTGCAGAGCCACGCCGAGTCCGGGAAGACCATCGAGGAGCTGGTCGAGGTCCTGGACGTTGACCACATCGCCGAGCACCTGTACACGTCCGGGCAGCCGGACCCCGACCTGGTGATCAGGACGTCCGGGGAACAGCGGCTGTCCGGATTCCTGCTGTGGCAGTCGGCGCACTCGGAGTTCTGGTTCTGCGAGGCGTACTGGCCGGACTTCCGGCGCACCGACTTCCTGCGTGCGTTGCGCGACTACGCCATTCGCCATCGACGCTTCGGCTCATAACACAACAACGCGGGCTCCGGAAAACCGGGGTCCGCGTTGTTGATTGCCGCGGAAATGGGCACCGACCACGAGGGAGGCGGCACCGCAGCACGTCACGCTGCTCGGCCGGGCTCGCGCTGGCGACCGCCGGGGCGAGCATCGAGAGGCCGACACGCTCCATCTCCTTCAACATCAGGGGTATCGGGAAACGTCACGGGTCCGTTTCTTTGCACTCCGTCGGGCATGAAGCAATCGACGTTCCGCCGTTCGCCTTGTCAATACTCCATCGTGCGACAAAGCTCCGAAATATTCACTATTTCTGGGTTTGAAGTCATTGCTTCTCGATCACTGCGTGATCAAGTCCTCTCGTCTTTTCGCAGGTAGACGGCATGTGGCCGCCAGGTGTCGCCCAGTTGACGGATGATCCGAACTGGCAAGTTGATCACTCCGGGTAGTCGGGTCGGTGCGCGCAAGCGGCATTAGCGTGGATCTGGTGTCTCGGTCACGAAACGAAAATCACCTGCGTGGCTGCCTGTCCGAGAAGCCGATCCACGGGTAGCGTCCAAAGTGACGGGTCGTGCCCACGCGGTCCGTCCCGGGAGGCCCTGGTCGTGACGGCAACGATCGCGAGGGGGCCGGCACCCGGCCCTCGTGGGCGGTGCGGCTGACGCTTCGGCGCAGACGGATCGCCTGCTCAGGGAGGTGCCTGGCCCTTCGAGGAACACGCGGACGTCGGTGCGCGTTCGCCGAGGAGTTGCCGTGACTGCTTCGCATTCCTCTTCTCCCGATCCTGGCGACCAGCGCCGGACGTACGTGTTGGACACCTCTGTCCTGCTGTCGGACCCATGGGCGATGTCCCGATTCGACGAGCACGCGGTTGTCCTGCCGCTGGTGGTCATCAACGAGTTGGAGGGCAAACGTCATCACCCGGAGCTTGGCTGGTTCGCCAGAGAGGCCCTTCGGATACTGGATGACCTGCGGAAACGCCACGGGCGACTCGACGCGCCCGTCCCGGTGGGCACGGCAGGCGGCACGCTGCACGTCGAGCTGAACCACTCCGACCCGGCGGTCCTGCCGTCCGGGTTCCGCACCGACACGAACGACTCCCGGATCCTCGCGTGCGCGCTCAACATGGCCGCGCACACGCAGGGGGTCGCGCTCATCACCAAGGACATGCCGCTGCGGATCAAGGCGGCGTCGGTGGGCCTGGACGTCGACGAGTACCGCGCGCACGAGGTCACGCCGTCCGGGTGGACCGGCATGGTGGACCTCGACGTCGCGGCGGAGACGCTGGACGTGCTCTACCGCGAGGGCACCGCCGAGCTGTCCGACTTCGGCGTCACGTCCCCGGTCGACTTCCCGACGAACACGGGTCTGCGGCTGCTGTCCGGGTCGCAGAGCGCGCTGGGCCGGGTCACCAACAACAAGCAGGTGCAGCTGGTCCGCGGCGACCGGGAGGCGTTCGGCCTGCACGGCCGCTCCGCGGAGCAGCGGATCGCGCTGGACCTGCTGCTCGACCCGGAGGTCGGCATCATCTCGCTCGGCGGCCGCGCGGGCACCGGCAAGTCGGCGCTCGCGCTGTGCGCGGGCCTCGAGGCGGTGATGGAGCGCAACCTGCACCGCAAGGTCGTGGTGTTCCGTCCGGTGTACGCGGTCGGTGGCCAGGACCTCGGTTACCTGCCGGGTTCCGAGACCGAGAAGATGCAGCCATGGGCGCAGGCGGTGTTCGACACCCTCGGCGCGCTCGTCAGCCAGCCCGTGATCGACGAGGTGCTCGACCGCGGGATGCTCGAGGTACTGCCGCTGACCCACATCCGCGGCCGCTCCCTTCACGACTCGTTCGTCATCGTCGACGAGGCGCAGTCACTGGAACGCAACGTGCTCCTGACCGTGTTGTCGCGACTCGGTTCCGGCTCGCGGGTGGTGCTCACGCACGACGTCGCCCAGCGCGACAACCTGCGCGTCGGCCGGTACGACGGCGTGGCGGCGGTGATCGAGAAACTCAAGGGTCATCCGCTGTTCGCGCACGTGACGTTGACGAGGTCCGAACGGTCGCCGATCGCCGCGCTGGTGACGGAGATGCTGGAGGACCACGGGGCATAGGTAGGGGTAACCCCCGGTCTGATTCGGGAGTTTCCCTGATGGTTTGACGGTCGTCGGAACGAGACCGTTGAGCCATGGCAAACCTGGCTCTCACCTCCCGTTCGCTGCCGGTCCGCGGCGTGGTCCTCACCGCGCCGCGGCCGGCGCCCGTCGGTGTCTTCCTTGGTGTGGCCGGGCTGGTTTTCGCCGGACTGCTGATGGGCGGCCTCAACGTTGTCGCCGCCAACCACATGAACCCCCTGAACACGACGATGTCCGACTACGTGTTCGTCCCGGGCGCGGGCTGGATGTTCCCGGCCGCCCTGCTGGCGATGTGCGTCGCGGGCGCCGGTGTCGGCATTGGACTGTCGGCTCGCGGACTGCTGAGCGGGGTGCTGCCGAAACTGACGCTCGGCCTGGCGATGCTGGCTTTGGTGCTGGCAGCGGCGTTCGAGACGGACCTGGGTGACCAGTCGGTGACGCTGTCCGCACAGATCCACCGCTACGCGGCCGGAGTCGTGTTCTTCTGCGTACCGATCACGGCGGTACTGGTGGCACGACGGATGGCCGGGCGACGCGCGCTCTACCTGGGTGCCGCGGTCGCGACGGTGCTGTTGGCACTGTTCCTGACCTGCCACCTCGGCCCGATGCCGGACGCACTGGGCGAGCTGAGCGGCTTGCTGCAGCGGCTGCTGTTCGTGGCGGAGCTGGCGGTGCTGGGGCAGTTGGTGTGGGTCGCGTCCCGCGCGCCGGTCGAGTACGCACTGGCCGCATGACCGCCGACACGGTCTCGCGGACTCGCCGGACCGATTGAACGGTCCATTCAATCGACCCGGGGGTCCCCCGTTCTTCAACACTACCGGAGGGCACCGACATTTCCGGCCCACTCAGGTCGGGAACGTCGGAACACCGTCCGATGGTGTGATCTCCGATTGAAAGTCCCATTCAATCGCCCAGGGGGACCCCTGATTTCACGGTACCATCGGCCACCGATGTTTTTGGCTCTGTTGAGCCGTTGTGGGGCGATGTGTGCCTGATCGTGTGGTCACCGATTGAATGGACCGTTCAATCGGCACGGGGGTCCCCGTACTTTCATGGTAGCGGCGAGCACCGACAATTTCCGCTCGTGTGGGCCTTGTCGTCGGAAACATTGCTCGATGGTGTGTACTCCGATTGAAAGGTCCTTTCAATCGGTCAGCGGGGGTCGTTCGCATCACTCGGTGATCGGTCAGTTGGGGGTTCGTGGGTGGTCATGACGTCCGTTCGCGGAACCAAGTGCGGTCGTCAGGCTTACCCCGGCGGTCCTGTGTGACCAGATCAGACAGTTGTGGGATGCGCAGTGGTTGAGGATGCGTTCTCACGGCTGATCTCCAGCCACTCGGTAGCGAAACCGTTGATGTGCGTTGGTCTCGACGCCGAAGGACTGGATTCTGCCAGGCCACTCGGCAGGTTTCCTCGCCCGTGGCTTCCACCACCAGCGGTGGTCGGGTGGCGGACTTCGTCGGCTACCAGCCGCGGGGCAGAGGTGCGCCTTCCGCGAAACCCGACGCGGACTGGATGCCGATCATCGCCTTCGCGTGGAACTCCTCCAGCGTGGTGGCGCCGGTGTAGGTGCAGGCCGAGCGGACGCCCGAACAGATGGCGTCCAGCAGGTCCTCCACACTCGGCGCCGCCGGGTTCAGCTTCATCCGCGACGTCGAGATGCCTTCCTCGAACAGCGCCTTGCGGGCACGGTCGAACGCGCTGTCGCCGCGGGTGCGGGCCGTCACCGCGCGTTTCGACGCCATGCCGAAGCTCTCCTTGTACGGCTGACCCTGCTCGTCGCGCAGCAGGTCACCCGGGGACTCGTACGTGCCTGCGAACCACGAACCCACCATCACGCTCGACGCGCCCGCCGCCAGCGCCAGCGCCACGTCACGCGGGTGCCGGACACCGCCGTCCGCCCACACGCGTGCGCCCAGTTCGCGTGCCGCCCGCGCACACTCCAACACCGCCGAGAACTGGGGGCGACCAACGCCGGTCATCATGCGGGTCGTGCACATGGCGCCGGGGCCGACGCCGACCTTGACCACGTCCGCGCCCGCCTCCACCAGGTCACGCACGCCCTCCGCGGTGACCACGTTGCCCGCCACCACGGCGACCCCGCCGTCCCCGAGCTGCTGGGCACTCCTGCCCGCCGCGTCCACGACGGCACGCACCGCCTTCAGCGCGGAGATCATCTTCTCCTGGTGGCCGTGCGCGGTGTCGACGACGAGCGTGTCCACCTCACTGTCCAGCAACGCCTGCGCCTTGCCGGACACGTCGCCGTTCACACCGACAGCCGCCGCCACCCGCAAACGGCCCCGCGCGTCCAGTGCCGGCCGGTACAGCTCGGCCCGCAGCGCACTCACGCCGGTCAGCACACCCGCCAGCCTGCCCTGCTCGTCGACGCCCAACGCGATCCCGGCGGTGCGGCCGTGCAGCCGGTCGAACACCTCCCGGGGTGTGGCACTGATCGGCATCGTCAGCACCTCGGGGTCCGCGACCTCGCTCAGCCGGGTGAAGCGGTCCACACCCGCGCACGCCGCCTCGTCGACCACACCCACCGGGCGGGCCTCCTCGTCGACGATCACCACCGCGCCGTGGGCACGCTTCGGCAGCAGGTTCATCGCGTCCGCGACCGCGTCGCCCGGGGTCAGCACCAGCGGCGTGTCCCACACGGGGTGCCGCGACTTGACCCACGCCACGATGTCGCCGACCGCCGCCGTGTCCACGTCCTGCGGCAGCACGACCAGCCCACCACGCCGTGCCATGGTCTCCGCCATCCGCCTGCCCGCGACGGCCGTCATGTTCGCGACGACCACCGGCATGGTGGCCCCGGTGCCGTCCGACGTGGACAGGTCCACGTCGAACCGTGACGCCACCGCCGAGCGGTTCGGCATCAGGAAGACGTCGTCGTAGGTCAGGTCGAACGGAGGGGTGTCCGAGTAGAAGCGCACGCCCTGAGCGTACTTACGCACCTCCCTCCGGCAGCATCGCGCGCACGGTGTCGATCGTGTCGGCCTCCGGTGGCTCCTTGTCCGGGCGGTACCGGACCACGCGCGCGAACCGCAGCGCGACGCCGCCGTCGTACCGCGAGCTGACCTGCACCCCGTCGAGCGCGATCTCCACCACCAGGTGCGGCTTCAGGTACACCGTCCAGTCGTCCCTGTGGTCCTCGTACTTCGGGAACTCGCTGGTCTGCCACGCCAGCAGCTCGTCGGTGAGGCCCTTGAACGTCTTCCCGACCATGACCGGCGGGCCGCCGTCCGGGTCGCGGGCGCCCAGGTGCAGGTTCGACAGGCTGCCCGTGCGCCGCCCATGACCCCACTCCGCGGCCAGCACGACCAGGTCGAGCGTGTGGACCGGCTTGACCTTCCGCCACGACTTGCCGCGCCTGCCCGCCTGGTAGACCGAGTCCAGCGTCTTGACCACCACACCCTCGTGCCCGTGCCGCAGCGCGTCGGCCAGCACGCCGTCGGCCTCCTCCTGCGACGGCTCCAGCACACCCGGGATCACCAGGTCGCCGACCGCCTTGTGGAGCGCGACGTTGCGCTCCCGCAGCGGCGCGTCGATCAGGTCGGTGCCGTCGAGGTGGACGCAGTCGAAGAAGTACGGGTGCAGCAGCAGCTCCGTCTCGGTGGTCGCACCGAAACGGCTCATGGTCTCCTGGAACGGCCGTGGCCTGCCGTCGTCGGTGAGTGCCAGCGTCTCGCCGTCCAGCACGACCTGCCGCGCGGGCAGGTTCCGCACCAGCTCCACCAGCTCGGGCACCGCGGCCGTGATCTCCCGCAGCGTGCGCGTGTACACGTGGACGTCGTCGCCGTCCTTGTGCACCTGGATGCGGGCGCCGTCGAGCTTGTACTCGACCACGCACGGGCCGCCCGCGAGCGCCTCCTCGAGGTTCTCGGCGGGTGAGGCCAGCATGGGCCGGATCGGACGGCCGAGCTGGAGCCCGAACGTGTCCAGGGCCGCCGCGCCGCCGGTGAGCGCGGCCGCGGCGGTGTCGGGTAACTGCCCGGAGAGCATGAACGCCCGCCGGACGGTCCCTTTGTCGACCTCGGCCGCCTTCGCGATGGCGTCGAGCATGATGCCCTCGAGCGCGCCCTGCCGGAGCTCGCCGGTGAGCAGGCGCAAGAGGAAGTCCTGTTCGTCCTTGGTGGCGGTGCCGAACAGGGCGCTCAGTAACTCGGCCCGCCTGGTCGTGGAGCCTTTCCCGCTGGTCTCGGCCACTTCGTCGAAGGTGCGGTCGACCTCGGCGACCGTGAGTGCAGGCTGGTCGGCGGGGGTCTCACGCAGTTTGACCAACGTCCGCCAGCCCGCGCCGATACGGCCCTGCAGCGGCGTCCCGGCCAGGAACGCGACGACGGCGCGGACCTGGTCACCGGCACGGCGCAGCAGGTCGGCCAGGGCGTCCACCTTGGCCAACCGGGATCGGGTCGCGGAGACCACCGATGAGGTGGCAACCACGTCGTTCAGCAACACGTCAGCCATCATGCACCGCGGCACCGACAATTTCCGGGGAGCGGATCCGGCCTGTGGACAACCGGGCCGCGCGTTGACCTTGACCAAGGGGCAAGGCGCAGGCTGGCGACGTCCAAACGAGGAGGGGTCGTGGAGCTGCTCACCATCGGCGAGTTCGCCAGGGCGTCCCGTCTGTCCGCCAAGGCCTTGCGGCTCTACGACGAGCTCGGGCTGCTGCGGCCCGCCGTCGTCGACCCGTTCAACGGGTACCGGCGGTACTCGCCCGACCAGCTGGAGACCGCGCGCGTCGTGGCCTGGCTGCGCCGGATCGGGATGCCGCTCGCCGAGATCCGGGCCGTGGTCGCCATGCCGGGGGACCAGGCCGCGGAGGCCGTCGCGGGGTACTGGCGGCAGGTCGAGGCCGACACCGACGACAAGCGCCAGCTCGCGGCCGTCCTCGTCGAGTATCTGTCCGGGAAGGGCGTTGCCGTGTCCACATCTCTTGCTGTCAAGTACGCCGTACGCACCGATCGCGGCCTGGTCCGGTCCGCCAACCAGGACTTCGCGTTCGCCGGGGAGAAGGTCTTCGCCGTCGCCGACGGGTTCGGGCACCACGGGACCCGGGCCTCCCGGGCCGCGGTCGAAGCCGTGCGGCAGGTCGCGGTCGGCGACCTCCTCAACGCCATGGACGACGCCGCGCGGAGCGCGAGCGAGGCCGTGCAAGGGCTCGACGACAGCGGCACCACGCTCACGGCCCTCATCTGGGAGGGGTCACAGCTCGGGCTCGTCCACATCGGTGACTCGCGCGCCTACCTCCTGCGCGACGGCGAGCTCTTCCAGATCACGCACGACGACACGGTCGTCCAGTCCATGGTGGACGAGGGGAAGCTGATGCCGGAAGAGGTCGCTTCGCACCCGCGGCGGGCCATCCTGCTCAAGGCGCTCACCGGTGGTGTGAGCCCCGGCGTGCAGGTGCGGGACGTCCAGGCGGGGGACCGCTACCTGCTCTCGTCCGACGGGTTGCACACCGTGCTGGACCTCGGCACCATCCGGCGCGTGCTCGCCGACGAGGAACCGCAGGAGGCCGTCGACCGGCTGGTGCGGCTCGCCAACGAGGCGGGCGGGCCCGACAACATCAGCTGCGTCGTCGCTCACCTCATCGCACAGTGACCGCGATTTCCCTTACTGCTTCCCGTAATCGATCGGGTGAGGTGGCGGCGTACCCGATCACCAGTCCGGGGTACGTGCCCAACTGCGTGTAGCTGGAAAGGGCGGGTGCGTGGATGCCCGCATCATCCAATCGTTGCGACACAACGGAATCGTCGGTCCCCGCAGGTAGCCTGAGCACAACATGAAGGCCGGCTGCGACGCCGACCGGTTGCCACGCGGGCAAGTGCTCGGCCACCGCCGTCAACAACGCATCTCGACGGCGGCGGTAGGCGGCACGTGTGCGGCGCAGATGGCGGTCGTAACCACCGCCACGCAGCAGCCTCGCGAACGCGGCCTGAGGGAGAGGAGAACAACCGAGGTCAGTCAATTGCTTGCGGGACACGATGTTCGCGCGCAACGCGGCGGGCAGCACCAGCCAGCCGAGTCGCAGAGCGGGTGCGAGCGTCTTGCTCACGCTTCCCAGGTACGCCACGTGGTTCGGGTCCATGGCCTGCATCGCGCGTAGCGCGGGGCGGTCGTAGCGGTGTTCGGCGTCGTAGTCGTCCTCGATGATCACGCCGTCGTGCTCGCGAGCCCAGGCCAGCAGCGCGTGCCTGCGTGCCGGGTGGAGCGTCGTGCCGAGCGGGAACTGGTGTGCGGCCGTTACCACGACCGCCCGGACCGAGGCGTGGACAGAGGCGTGGACAGACGATGGCAGCGCGGACACCACCAGTCCGTCGCGGTCCACCGGCACCGGGACCGGGCGCAGGCCGTGCTCGCGCAGCAGGTTCGCCTGCCCGGGGTGGCCGGGGTCCTCCATGCCGATCGCGTCGTGGCCATGAGTGCGCAGCACGGCCGTGAGCATCGACAGGGCCTCCGCGCCGCCGTGGGTGATCACCACGTCGTCCGCGGTCGCGGTGACCGCGCGGACCCGGCCCAGGTACGCGGCCAGTTCCGTGCGCAGCTCCGGCAGACCTGCCGGGTCGGGGTAGCCCAGCGCCTCGTCCGGTAGCTCGGCCAGGGCGGCGCGGGTGGCCGCCACCCACTCGGCGCGGGGGAACTCGCTCAGCGCGGGCAGGCCTGGACGCAGGTCGTAGCGCCACTGCCTGGCCGTGGGCGCCGGGGGTGGGGCCGGCGCAGGCGCGGCCAGCGTGGCCGCGACCGCTGTGCCCGAGCCACGCTTGGCGGTCAGGTAGCCCTCGGCCGTGAGCTGGCCGTACGCGGCGGTCACGGTGCCGCGAGCCACGCCGAGCTGGGCGGCGAGGTCGCGGCTCGACGGGAGGCGCAGGCCGGGCGCGAGCTGTCCGTCGCGGATGGCCCCGCGCAGGGCGGACTCGACGGCGCGGCCCCGGCCGGACGTGCCGTCGGGGAGCAGCAGTTCCCGCAAAGTGGTCCAGTTAGCACTCATCGAAGTGGAGCTTACGTATGTACCAATAATTCGGCGAGGGTGTGGTCGTGCAACTCGAGACCACTCCCCGGGCCGGGCGTGCCGTGGGGCTCGCCGCGTCCGCCTGCGTGCTCGTCGGGGCCGCCGTGCCGGTCACCGGTCTGCTCGACGGTTATCCCGTGCTGTCCGCGCAGGCCCTTCGCTACGGCATCGGTGCCGTGCTGCTGCTGGGCTGGTTGCTCGCGACCGGTCGGCGCGTGCCGGTGCCGACCGCGAAGGACCTGGTCGGGCTGACCGTGATGGTCGGGTTCGGCATGCTCGGGTTCAACGCGGCGATCCTCGTGGGGCAGCGGTACGCGACGCCCGGGTTCATCGCGGCCATGCTCGGCGCGTCGCCGCTGGTGCTCGCGGTGGTCGCGCCCGCGCTGCGTGGCAGGCGGCCGTCGTCGTACGCCGTCGGCGGGGCGGTGGTCGTGGGGCTCGGTGTGGTCGTGCTGAGCGGCGGTGGGTCGTGGCACGGGCCGGGGCTGGCGCTCGCGTTGCTCGTGATGGCGTGCGAGGTGGCGTTCACGCTCGGCGGCGTGGGCGTGGTGGCCCGGCTGGGCGCGGTCGCCGCGTCGATGTGGTCGTGCGTGCTCGCCGCGGTCGGCGGGGCCGTGGTCGCGACGTTCCTGGACGGCACCTCGGCGTGGCGGACGCCCACCGCGACCGAGGCGACCGCGATCGTCGTGCTCGGGTCGCTGGTCACCGCGGTCGCGTTCGGGTGCTGGTACACCGGGGTGGCGGTGCTCGGCGCCGACCGGGCCGGGGTGCTGGTCGGGCTGATGCCGGTCGCGGGGCTGGTGGCTGCCGTGGTGCTGGGGCGGCAGCCACTGACCGTGGTCGCGGCGGGCGGCGCGCTGCTGGTCGCCGCCGGCTGTGCGCTCGGGCTCGCGCGTCCGCCGCGTGCCGTGCGCGATCCGGTGGTGGCCTCGGTGGGCTGAGCGTGGTTCGGTCAGCCGCCGCGTGCCATGCGGAGCACGTCGAGTGCCTCGTCGAGCTGGGCCTCGGTCAGCTTGCCGTTCTCGACGTGGCCGCGTTCCAGCACGACCTCGCGGATGGTCCTGCGTTCCTTGAGCGACTGCTTCGCGATGGCCGCAGCTTCCTCGTAGCCGAGGTAGCGGTTCAGCGGGGTGACGATCGACGGGGACGATTCGGCCAGCTCACGCATGCGCTCGACGTTGGCCTCGACACCGGCGAACACCTTGTCCGCCAGCAGCCGCGCGACCGCGGACAGCAGGCGGGCCGACTCCAGCACGTTGCGCGCGATGACCGGGAGCATCACGTTGAGCTGGAAGTTGCCCTGCGAGCCTGCGAACGCGACTGCCGCGTCGTTGCCGATGACCTGCGCGACCACCATCATCGTGGCCTCGGAGATCACCGGGTTCACCTTGCCCGGCATGATCGAGCTGCCCGGCTGCAGGTCCGGCAGGGCCAGCTCGCCGAGGCCGGTGCGCGGGCCGGAGCCGAGCCACCGCACGTCGTTGGCGATCTTGAACAGCGCCACCGCGACGGCCCGGAGCTGGCCGGACACCTCGACGACGCTGTCCTGCGACGCCTGCGCCTCGAAGTGGTCGCGCGCCTCGGTCAGCGGCAGGTCGGTCAGCCGCGCCAGCTCCTCGGCGACCGCCGCGCCGAAGCCGTCCGGCGCGTTCAGGCCGCTGCCGACCGCGGTGCCGCCGATGGGCAGCTCGCCGAGCCTGGGCAGCGTGTCCGTGAGGCGTTCGATGCCGTAGCGGACCTGCGCGGCCCACGCGCCCGCCTCCTGACCGAGCGTCACCGGCACGGCGTCCATCAGGTGCGTGCGACCGGACTTCACGAGGTCGGCCCACTCGGCGGCGCGGCCCTCGACGACCTCCGCGAGGTGGGTCAGGGCGGGGACGAGGTCGCGGACGACGGCCTCGGTCGCGGCGACGTGGATGGTCGTCGGGAACGTGTCGTTCGACGACTGCGACGCGTTGACGTGGTCGTTCGGGTGCACGTCGCGGCCGAGGGTGCGCGTGGCGATGGTGGCGATGACCTCGTTGGCGTTCATGTTCGACGACGTGCCGGAGCCGGTCTGGAACACGTCGATCGGGAAGTGGTCGTCGTGGCGGCCCTCGGCGACCTCGTCCGCCGCGGCGGCGATGGCCTTCGCGACGTCGGCGTCCAGCACCCCGAGGCGTTCGTTGACGCGCGCGGTGGCGCCCTTGAGCAGGCCGAGCGCGCGGATCTGTGCGCGCTCCAGGCCGCGGCCCGAGATGGGGAAGTTCTCGACGGCGCGCTGGGTCTGGGCCCGCCAGAGCGCGTCGGCCGGAACCCGGACCTCGCCCATCGTGTCGTGCTCGATCCTGAACTGATTCTCGGTCATGTAACCAGTTTGATCGCCCAACCCGGCGTGCGCCCGGGTAGCTTGTGGTGTTGCCGGACACGTTCTCCCACCACGCCGGGTAGGTGCGCATGAGTTCCGTAGAGACCCCGTCCGAGGTTGACCTGCTGATCGTGGGAGCGGGTCCGACCGGCCTGTACGCGGCCTACTACGCGGGCTTCCGCGAACTGTCCACGGCGATCGTCGACTCGCTGCCGGAGGCGGGTGGTCAGGTGACCGCCATGTACCCGGAGAAGCAGATCTTCGACGTGGCCGGGTTCCCGTCGATCATCGGCCGCGACCTGGTGTCGGCGCTCGTGGAGCAGGCGAACCAGTTCAAGCCCGCCTACCTGCTGGGGCGCAAGGCACGGACCGTCACCGAACTGGACGACGGCGGGTACCTCGTCGGGCTCGACGACGGCGCCGAGCTGCGGGCCGGTGCGATCCTGATCACCGCGGGCATGGGCGAGTTCTCGCCGCGCCCGCTGCCCGCGGGCGACGGGTGGCTCGGCCGCGGCATGGTGCACTTCGTGCCGGCGCTGGAGGAGCACCGCGACCAGCACGTGGTGGTGGTCGGCGGTGGCGACTCGGCGTTCGACTGGGCGCTGTCGCTGCACCCGATCGCGAAGTCGGTGACGATCGTCCACCGCCGCAACAAGTTCCGTGCGTTCGCGGCGACCGTGCGCCAGGTGCGGGAGCTGGGCGTGCCGATCATCACCGACGCTCAGGTCACCGCACTGCGGGGCGACGATGCCGGCCTGGTCGAGGTCGAGCTGGCGGTCGCGTCCGATCCGGCGCCGGTGGTGCTGCCCGCGCAGACCGTGGTGGCGGCGCTGGGGTTCACCGCCGACCTCGGCCCGATCGAGTCGTGGGGCCTGGAGATCACGCGGCGCGCGGTCACCGTCGACACCACGATGAAGACGGCGCGGGAGCGGATCTACGCGGCGGGTGACATCGCCGCGTACCCGGGCAAGGTGAAGCTGATCGCGACCGGTTTCGGCGAGGCGGCGACGGCGGTGAACAACATCGCGGTGGCGCTCAACCCGGACGCGCACCTGTTCCCTGGCCATTCGAGCGACGTGAGTTAGGACCTGCGGGTATCGCTGGGTCGGGACCACATGCGGGGAGGAGGACTCAGTGCTCGCCACGGCGGTGATGGCCGTGCACTTCCTGGTGCTGGCCTACATCGTCCTGGGTGCGTTCCTCGCGTGGCGGTGGCCGCGCGCGTTGGTCGTGCACGTGCCGTTTCTGTTGTGGGGCATGGGCATCGCGTTCCTCGGGTTCGTCTGCCCGTTGACGGAGCTGGAGAACTGGCTGCGCGGGCGCGACGGCGACCCGGACGGGTTCATCGCGGAGTACCTGGACGGGGTGCTGTACCCGGACGAGTACCTGGTGGCGTCGCGGGTGCTCGCGGCCGTCGTGGTGGTCGCGTCCTACACGGGAGCGGTCGTGCTGTGGCGTCGCCGCCGGGCTACGGCACCACCTGAACCACTGCGCCCACCGGCAGGGCGGTGAAGAACGCCTGGGCGTTGGCCATCTCGAGGCGGATGCAGCCGTGGGAGTCCTCGTCCAACCGGCCCTCGTGGAAGGCGATGCCGTCCGGGGCGAAGAACACCGAGTACGGCATCGGGTCGCCGTAGATGCTGCTCGTGTGTTCCTGGTCCTTCCACGCCACCGGCCAGGTGCCGGTCGGGGTCGGGTTCGTCGTGCCGCCGTGGGTGATGCGCACCGGGCCCAGCGTCACGGCGCCGTTTGCCAGCAACCACGCCTGTCTCGTCGACAGGCTCACGCAGGCGCTCACGTTCGGGGCGCACGGCGGCGGGGGCGGCGGGGTGACCGTGGTCGTCGTGGTGACGGGCGCGGTCGTGGTCGTCGTCGTGGTGGGCTTGGGGTCGGTCGGCACTGGGCCTGCCGCTGCCTGGGTCGCGCAGCCCGACAGCAGCGCGACCGCCAGTAGCGCCAGGCCGGCCAGTCCTCGTCTCATGTCCACCTTCCGCGGCGTGTGTGGGAACCACCTCTTACCCACGACCCGCCACGGAAAATGGTTGCACGGCTACGGCACCACCTGCACGGTGTCGCCCACGGCCAGCCCGTTGTAGTACGCCTCGGCGGCCGCCCACGACAGGTGGATGCAGCCGTGCGACGGATCGCTCAGGCTGCCCTGGTGGAAGGCGATCCCGCCGTTGAAGAACACCGAGAACGGCATCGGTGCGTCGTCGAATAGGCTCGACTTGTGGTCGATGTCCTTCCAGCCCACGTGGAACGTGCCCGGCGGGGTTTCCCAGCCGGGGCGGCCGTGGGTGATCTGGGCCGGGCCGAAGGTCACGACACCGTCGGCGAGCAGCCACGACTTGTTGGCCGACAGGTCGATGCACGCGTCGACGCCCGCGTCACACGGGACGCCGGCGGGCGGCGGAGGTGCTTCCTTCACGATCGTCTCGTTCGCCGCCGCCACCTTCGGCAGTGGTGGCATCGGGACGGACGGCACCGTCGACAACGTAGTCGGCGTCGTCGTCACCGGTGGGGTGGTCGGTGCGGGTGCGGCGGTCGGGGTGCTCGCACACGCCGACACCAGCCCTAAGCTCGCGATCGCGAGGCCTGCCAACACTCTCGTGCGCATGTGGTGAAGACGTCACAGGACACGGGCACGTTGTCGTGGTGATCCAACCGTGACACACGAAAATGCCGCGTTCGCCTGGGCGAACGCGGCATTTCGGGACAAATGGTCAGCCGGTGTGCTGGGCGATCCAGTCGGCGTAGGCGGTCGCGTCCGTGTAGATCGACGGGCCCGTCGCGCACGTGGGGTCGTTGTTGCCGCTGCGGCTGGTCACGCCGATCAGCTGCCAGCTGCTGCCGTCACCCACGATCTGCGGGCCGCCGGAGTCGCCGTAGCAGGCGCCCGCGTTGCCGCCCGGGTTGCTGGTGCACAGCTCCAGCGCACCGTCGATGCCGGTGCAGTCACCCGCGTCGAGCACGGACACGTCCAGCTGCTGCAGGAAGTCCGGGGCGCCGCAGCCGCCCGGCTCCGGGCAGGTCTGGCCCCATCCGAGCAGGCGCGACGCGGTGCCGGCCGGTGCGTCGCCCGCCAGCGAGACCGGCGCGGAGGTGGCCGGTGCGGCCAGCCTGACCAGTGCGATGTCGTTGCCCGCGGAGACGCCGTCGTAGCCCTCGTGGACGATGATCTCGGCGGCCTGCGCCTCCTCGCCACCCGATGCGTACTCGTTGCTGCCGATGCGCAGACCGACGCTTTCCGCCGACGTGCCCTCGACGCAGTGCGCCGCGGTCAGCACCCAGTCGGCGCTGATCAGCGAACCGCCGCAGAAGTGACTTCCGCCGTCCTGCAGGGAAACCATGAACGAGTAGGTCTGGTCGGCGTCGCCGCCGCCAACGATCATCGGCGTCACGCCGGGTTCGTCGGCTGCCGCCGTCCCCATCCCCGCCAGTACCGTCGCCGCGCCGGTGAGAAGGCCCACGACCAGAGAACGTGCCCGCATTCTCTCTCCTTCCACTGCCCCGTGCCCGATCTGGGCACTCAGCGGAAGGTAGTTGGCCTACGCGGACGTCAGGCACCGTCGAAAGTAGGACCGGCCCGAATTCCCTACCATCGTCGGGTCGGTCCTTTATAGACGTTCTAGGGCAATGGCGGAATGGGATGCTCCGTCGTGGTCTCCGACAACCGGTCGAAGTCCACTGTGGAGTACTTGCGGAGCTTTTCCAGGCGGTGGAAGCCATCGATCATCCGTACGGTGCCGGACTTCGAGCGCATCACGATCGACTGGGTGGTGCAGCCGCCGCTGCGGTAGTGCACCCCGCGCAGCAGGTCGCCGTCGGTGATGCCGGTCGCGCAGAAGAACGCGTTGTCACCACTTACCAGATCCTCGGTCCGCAGCACGCGGTCGAGGTCGTGACCCGCGCCGATCGCCTTCTCGCGCTCCGCGTCGTCCTTGGGCCACAGGCGGCCCTGGATCTCGCCGCCCATGCACTTGAGCGCGCACGCCGTGATGATGCCCTCCGGGGTGCCGCCGATGCCGATCAGCATGTCGACACCGGTGTTGGGACGGGCGGCGGAGATGGCGCCCGCGACGTCGCCGTCGGAGATGAAGTGGATCCGGGCGCCCGCCTCGCGGACCGCCCTGACCAGGTCGGCGTGCCGGGCGCGGTCGAGGATGCACACGGTCACGTCGGACACGTCGGTGTGCTTGGCCTTCGCGACGCGGCGGATGTTCTCCGCCACCGGGGCGGTGATGTCGATGACCTCGGCGGCCTCCGGGCCGACCGCGAGCTTCTCCATGTAGAACACGGCCGACGGGTCGAACATGGCGCCGCGCTCGGTGGCCGCGAGGACCGCGATCGCGTTCGGCATGCCCTTCGCCATGAGCGTGGTGCCGTCGATCGGGTCGACCGCGACGTCGCACTCGGGGCCTTCGCCGTTGCCGACGTGCTCGCCGTTGTAGAGCATCGGCGCCTCGTCCTTCTCGCCCTCGCCGATGACCACGACGCCGCGCATCGAGACGGTGCCGACGAGCTTGCGCATGGCGTCCACCGCCGCGCCGTCGCCACCGTTCTTGTCACCGCGGCCGACCCAGCGGCCCGCGGCCATCGCGGCGGCCTCCGTGACCCGGACCAGCTCCAGTGCGAGGTTGCGGTCCGGCTCCTCCGGCCTGCGTTCCTGGCTTCTGGGCTCGGTCGTGGTAGTCATGCCGTCCTCCCGGAATCGCGGAGCTTGCGGAGCGATCAGTAGACGCAGTCGCGCACGTCACGGACCCCTCGATCCTCCCAGACTTCGGGATGCCGTGGTCGGTGAGCGCGCGTGAGGGTTGTCTCGCGGGGTTTGCGACGATGGGGCCGTGCCAGGAGAGCAGTGGAGGCGGTTCCGGTGAGTGACCTACCCCAGAAGCCGGATCGGGCCAGCCTGCGGATGCGCGACATGATCGGCGCCGTCGTCGTGCTGCTCCTGATCATCGGGGCCGTGCTCGCGTTCTACGGGGGCTGTGAGTTCAGTCCCGGTGGGCCGACCGTCGACCCGGACACCGCTCCCAGCGCGGACGCCTCCGGGGAACTGGAGCGGGCGGCGCGGTCGGCGGCGTTCGCGGTGCGGGAGCCGGACGTGCCCGACGGGTGGCGGCCCAACTCGACGTCCACCACCGCCGTCGGGGCCGGGGCCACCGCCAGCGTCGTCGTGCGGGTCGGGTACGTGACCACCGCGGGGGCGTTTCTGCAGCTCAGCCAGTCCGGTGGGGACGCGGGTGAGGTTGTCGCCAAGGAGACCGGGCAGGCAGAACCGCCCGCGGCCACCGGGACCGTCGACGTTGGTGGCGTGACCTGGACCACCTACCCGGGGCGTCGGGACGAGGACGCCTGGGTCGCCGATCTCGACGGTGTGGTCATGCTCGTCACCGGCAGTGCGCGGGAAGCCGAGTTCCGGCAGCTCGCCACCGCAGCCCAGGAAGCGGCGCCGCTACCGCGTTGACGCTCGCCAGCAGCTCGCCAGGTGGTCGTCCACCATGCCCGTGGCCTGCATCAGCGCGTACGCCGTCGTCGGGCCCACGAACGCGAAGCCGCGCTTCTTCAGCGCCTTCGCCATGGCCTTCGACTCGTCGGTGATCGCCGGGATCTCCGAGGTCAGCTTGGGGCGGCGGCGCCTGCGGGGCGGGGCGAAGGACCACAGCAGCTCGTCCAGCGGCACGTCCAGTTCGGCGATGGCCCGCGCGTTGCGGATCGTCGCGTCGATCTTGGCCCGGTTGCGGACTATCGAGACGTCGTTCATCAGGCGCTCGACGTCGGCCGGGCCGTACTCGGCGACCTTCTTCGGTTCGAAGCCCGCGAACGCGCGGCGGAAGCCCTCCCGCTTGCGCAGGATCGTCAGCCACGACAGCCCCGACTGGAACGCCTCAAGCGACAGCCGCTCGTACAGCGCGGTCTCGCCGTGCAGCTCGACGCCCCACTCCTCGTCGTGGTAGGCCGCGTAGTCCTCCGTCGAGTTGCCCCACGGGCAGCGGGCCACGCCGTCCGCACCGGGCAGTGCGGCGGTCACGGTGCGTCCACGTCGCCGCGGGCCGCGCGTTCGCGCAGCTCGGCGTTCTCGGCGCGCAAGTCCTCCAGCTCACCGGACAGGCGGCGCAGGACCCAGTCGACCTCGGTCATCTTGTAGCCGCGGAGCACGAGCTGGAACCGTACGTTCCGCACGTCCTCGGCCGTCACCCCCGACGAGGGCAGCCGGGTGGGTGAGGCGCCCGGCGGCAGCGCGGGCAGCTCCTCTCCCCGCCCGAAGACGACCGAGGCCAGCAGGAACACCACGGCCGCCACGAGCATCATGACGACCAGGTAGATCAGTGCCGTTGTCACGCGAGGGATGGTGTCATACGTGCCGAGGACAATTCCCAGCATTGCCGGCGACGGCAACGCGACAGGTGCGTCGGGTAGCCGGCTCGCTGCAAATTGTCCTCGTCCCGACAATCAGCGCACGAGCAGCGAACGCATGGGCGGCCGGTCCGCGACCACCACACCGGACGTGTCCGGCAGCCACTCGTCGGCCACCTGCACGAACTGCGTCAGCTCACCCGCGTGCGACGGGAGCATGCCGCAGCGCGCCAGTGCCGTGCCCAGGATCTGCCGCGCCATCAGGCCCAGCGCGCGCAGCGGCTGGTTGCGGTGCCTGCGCACACCCAGGTTGACCTGCGCGATCCCGTTCAGCCCGACGATGCCG
Organism: Actinophytocola algeriensis; assembly: GCF_014203735.1. Classification (GTDB taxonomy): domain Bacteria; phylum Actinomycetota; class Actinomycetes; order Mycobacteriales; family Pseudonocardiaceae; genus Actinophytocola; species Actinophytocola algeriensis. The sequence continues at coordinate 164,345 of NZ_JACHJQ010000011.1, forward strand.
TGCGCGTCGAGCAGCAGGCCGATCTCCACGCCGTAGCCGGACGCGAACGGCACCGACTCCAGCAGCTGCCGCGTCCCCGCGTACTCGCCGCCGAGCGGCTGGATCACGCCGGTCAGCTCGGGCCGCAGCGTCGACAGCAGCGGCCGCGCCATCAGCTCGGTCACCCGGCCGCCGCCGGAGCCCGAGGCACCTTCCGAGGTCAGCGGCCGCCGGTAGAAGCCCTTGACCAGGTGGATGTCCGGCTCCAGCAGCATCGGGCCGAGCAGCCTCGGCACGAACTCCGGGTCCGGGTCCACGAGGTCGGAGTCGAGGAACACCAGCAGGTCACCGGTGGTCGCGGCCAGGGAACGCCACAGGACCTCGCCCTTGCCGGGCACGGGTTCCAGCTCCGGCAGGACATCGGAGCGGCGCACCACGCGCGCGCCCGCCGCGAGCGACACCTCGACCGTGCGGTCCGTCGACCCGGAGTCGACCACGACCAGCTCGTCGACCAGGGAGCCGAGCAGCGGCCGGACCGACGCGATCACGTCGGCGACCGTCGCCTCCTCGTCCAGTGCCGGCAACACGACGCTGACGGTGCGGGAACCCTTGGCCGCCACCAGTTCCTCGACCGTCCATGATGGACTCTGCCAGGTCCGCTCCGCGAACCACGTGCGCGCGTCGGTGTGCATCACGCCAGTGCCCGCAGGCATCGGGCGGGCGGGCGGGTGCCCCGGATACTCGCCACCATCTCGATTACCTTCCTGGTCCTGGCCACCTCGTGCGCGCGGAACACGCGTGCGCCGGCCATTGCCGCGACGGAGGTCGCCGCGAGCGTGCCGTCCACCCGGTCGGTCACGTCCGCCCCGAGCGTCTCTCCGATGAAGTCCTTGTTGGACAACGCCATCAGCACCGGCCAGCCGGTGCCCACCAGCTCGTCGAGCCGCCGCAGCAGCTCGAGGCCGTGCCAGGTGTTCTTGCCGAAGTCGTGCGTCGGGTCGATCAGCACCCCTTCCCGTGGTACGCCGATGGCGACCATCCGCTCCGCGCGGGCGACGAGTTCCGCGGTCACCTCCGCCACCACGTCCAGGTACCGGACGCGGTGCGGGTCGGTGCGCGGGGTGGCGCCGCCGGTGTGGGAGCACACGATGCCGGCGCCGAACTCGGCCGCCACCTCGGCGAGCCGGGGGTCGGCGCCGGCCCACGTGTCGTTGACGATGTCCGCGCCGGCGGCGCACGCGGCGCGGCCGACCTCGTGCCGCCAGGTGTCGACGCTGATCACGAGCCGCGGGTGGCGCTCGCGGACCTGCTCGACGAACGGCACGACCCGGCGGATCTCCTCGTCGGCGTCGACGTGCTCGCCGTGCGCGCCCGCCCGGACGCCGCCGACGTCGACGATGTCGGCGCCCTCGGCGACCACCCGGTCCACCGCGGCGAGTGCCTCGCGGTCACCGAAGGTGGCGCCCCGGTCGTAGAAGGAGTCCCTGGTGCGGTTGACGATCGCCATCACCAGTGCGCGGTCCTGGCTGACTTCCCGGCCACCGAAGCGAAGAGTGCTCACGTCGCAAGGGTGCCACGGGGCGCGGGGGAAAACCGGACGCGATACACCGAGGTCACAATTGGTGACCTCGGGGAAACACCCTCAGTGCGTCTCTTCCCAGGCCTGGTAGGCCTCCTCGACCACCCGCACGGCGTCGTCGACGTCGTCGGTGAGGTGCAGCAGCGCGAGGTCCTTCTCGCCGATCTTGCCCTCGGTCAGGAGGCTGTCGCGCAGCCAGTTGTACAGCCCCTCCCAGTAGGACTGTCCGAAGAGGACGACCGGGAACTTGGTGACCTTCTTGGTCTGCACCAGGGTCAGCGCCTCGAAGAGCTCGTCGAGCGTGCCGAACCCGCCGGGCAGGCAGATGAACGCCTGCGAGTACTTGATGAACATCGTCTTGCGGGCGAAGAAGTACCGGAAGTTGACGCCGAGGTCCACCCACGGGTTGAGGCCCTGCTCGAAGGGCAGTTCGATGCCGAGGCCGATCGACAGCCCGCCCGCCTCCGAGCAGCCGCGGTTGACCGCTTCCATCGCACCGGGCCCACCGCCGGTGATCGCGGCGTAACCGGCCTTGGCGAGCGCGGAGCCGATGTCCATACCGAGCTTGTACTCCGCGTGGTCCCGCTGGGTGCGGGCGGACCCGAACACGGTCACCGCGCGCGGTACCTCCGCCAGCGCGCCGAACCCCTCCACGAACTCGGCCTGGATGCGCAGGACCCGCCACGGGTCGGTGTGCACCCAGTCGCCCTTGCCCCGGGAGTCGAGCAGCCGCTGGTCGGTCGTCGACGCCTCGTCGCGCCGTGACCTGCGCAGCACCACCGGTCCGCGCTGCTTCTCCGCCGGGTGCTCGTTGTCCTCGTCCTCGTGCTCGATGCTCATCCGCGCGATTCTATGCGTTGTCCCCGACGAGAACGTTGCGCACTTCACCCAGTGCGAAGCCGAGCAGGTTAAGACCGCGCCACTTCGCGGGATCCCCGGCGCGTGGGTCGTCCGCCTTCAGGCCGATGCCCCAGACGCGGTCGAGCGGGCTGGCCTCGACGAGCACGCGTTCTCCGGTGCCGAGCAGGAACGCGCGCATCTCGTGGTGCTGGGAGAACTTGAGGGTGTTGCCGTCGACGACGATGTCGGAGCGCTGGGCTTCCCAGGTGGCCTGGTCGAAGTTCCTGACCTGGCGGCCGAGGTCCTTGGCCTGCTTCGGGTGGCCGGCGGTGAGGATCCGCGCCGCGGTGCGCTGGTCGTCGAACATGACCGCCTTGCGCCACATCATGTAGTGCTCCGCGGTCGCGAAGGTGTGCTCGTCCTCGGTGAACGGCGAGGGGAACCACTGGCTGAGACAGCCCTTGCCGGAGGCGGGACCCTGGTGGCCCCAGAAGAACAGGAAACGGACCTGTTCACCGGCGGCGATGGCCTTCTCCACGTCGGCCGCGGAACGAGCGGTGGCACGCATGCGGCACATGGTGGCCCACGGTCACGGCCGGGGGCGAACGAATTCGAAACCGGGCGCCTGCTCCCACTCGCCGACGTAGATGACGTCGAACGAGTCGAAGCTGTTGATGCGGACCTTGAGCACGAGGTCGTCCTTGATGGAGACGAAGAGCTCGGCAGGCCGCCAGTAGTCGTCGACGAGCTGGTGCGTGCGGAACAGGGTCCGGTCGACCATCGAGAAGAGCGCGGCGTAGACGGCGTTGCGGCGGGTCGGGGTGGCGGTCTCGCTCCACTCGGCGAGGATCTCGGCGCCGGAGTGCATCTGGAACGGGGTGCTGGCGACGGCGTCAGCAGCGTCGTTTTCGGAGGCTTCGGGCTGGTTCTGGAAGTCGCTCATCTCGGTACCCATTTTCTTCCGGAGGTGCTCGCTGCCTGACACTTCTAAAGATAACGGCGTTGCATAACACCGTCAACGAAAGGCAGCGCGAAAACGCGGGGACCGCACGATCGAAGAAATCCGAGGTCAGGACAGGAAGCTGACCAGCACCTCCGTGCAGCGGGTGATGTCCGCGACCGGCACGAACTCCTGCTGCGTGTGGGCCAGCGTCGGGTCGCCGGGGCCGAAGTTCACCGCGGGCATGCCCAGCGCGGCGAAGCGGGCCACGTCCGTCCAGCCCAGCTTCGCGACCGGCTCACCACCGGCGGCGGCCACCAGCTCCGCCGCGGCGGGCGCCGACAGACCGGGCAGCGCACCGGGCGCCACGTCGGTCACGTGCACGTCGTAGCCCGCGAACACCTCGCGCAGGTGGGCCTCCGCCTGCGCCGGGCCGCGGTCCGGCGCGAACCGGTGGTTGACGGTCAGCACCGCCGCGTCCGGGACCACGTTGCCGCTCACGCCGCCGCCGACGCGCACCGCCTGCAGGCCCTCCCGGTAGACGCAACCGTCGATGTCGACCGTGCGGGCCTCGTAGGCGGTCAGTGTCGCCAGGGCGCCGGACAGCGCGTGGATCGCGTTGTCGCCCATCCACCCGCGCGCGGTGTGCGCCCGCCTGCCGGTCGTGCGGACCTCGATCCGCATCGTGCCCTGGCAGCCCGCCTCCACCACGGCGTTCGACGGCTCGCCCACGATCGCCAGGTCGCCGGACAGCCACTCCGGCAGGTCGCGCTCGATGCGGCCGAGACCGTTGCGGTCGGCCTCGATCTCCTCGCAGTCGTAGAACACGAACGTGACGTCGTGGCGCGGGTCCGGCAGCGTCGCGGCGGCGTGCAGCAGGACCGCGTCACCGCTCTTCATGTCCACTGTGCCGAGGCCGTGCAGGAACCCGTCGGTCCGCGTCAGCGGCAGGTTGTCGTTGACCGGCACGGTGTCCAGGTGGCCGGCCAGGACCACCCGCGACGGGCGGCCGAGCGTGGTTCGGGCCAGCACCGAGTTGCCGGATCGGATCACCTCGAGGTGCTTCGCCTGGGTGCGCAGCGCGGTCTCGACGGACTCCGCGATCAGCGCCTCGTCCTCGGACACGCTGGGGATGTCCACCAGTGCGGCGGTCAGCTCGACAGGGTCACCGGCAAGATCGAGTTCAACGGGCACGCCCGAGACGCTACCGCGCACGCCTGCGGCTACCGTTGCGGCCGTGACTAGTGCAGACACCACCGGAGCGATCGGCGTCGGCCTCGCGACGGTCACCGACGACGGCACCGTGCTCGACACCTGGTTCCCGAACCCCAAGCTGGACGACAACGCCGTGCCCGGCACCCAGCGCCTCTCCGAGCAGCAGGCGGCGGACGAGCTCGGCGCCGGGGTTTCGGCGCTGCTCGGCCCGGACGACGACCGGGCCGTCGAGGTGGTCGCGGTGCGCACCGGCACGACCGACCTGTCCGCGCCGCCCGCCGACGCCTACGACGTCTACCTGCGCCTGCACCTGCTGTCGGCGCGCCTGGTCCAGCCGCACGGGTGCAACCTCGACGGCGTCTTCGGGCTGCTGTCCAACGTCGTGTGGACCAACCACGGGCCGTGCCGCGTCGACGGCTTCTCCGCCACCCGCCTGCGGCTGCGGGCCCGAGGGCCGGTCACCGTGTACGGGGTCGACAAGTTCCCCAGGATGGTCGACTACGTGATCCCGGCCGGGGTGCGGATCGGCGACGCGGACCGGGTCCGGCTCGGCGCGCACCTCGCCACCGGCACGACCGTCATGCACGAGGGCTTCGTCAACTACAACGCGGGCACGCTGGGCGCGTCCATGGTCGAGGGCCGGATCTCGGCTGGCGTCGTGGTCGGTGACGGGTCCGACGTCGGCGGTGGCGCGTCGATCATGGGCACGCTGTCCGGCGGCGGCAAGGAGACCATCGCGCTCGGCGCGGGCTGCCTCATCGGCGCGAACGCGGGCATCGGGATCTCGCTCGGCGACAACTGCATCGTCGAGGCCGGGCTGTACGTCACGGCCGGGACGAAGGTGACGCGGCCGGACGGGACGCTCGTGAAGGCCAGAGAGCTGTCCGGAATGGACAACCTGCTGTTCCGCCGCAACTCCTCGACCGGTGCTGTCGAGGTCGTGGAGCGGACCGGGGCCGGCGTCGAACTCAACGCCGCGTTGCACGCGAACTAACTAGCATCGGGTGCATGCCCGTTGACCTGCTGCGTGCCCGGCTGGACGAGCAACTGACCGAACTGCGCGTCCACGCCGAGGTCGCCCTGGCCGACACCGACCCGGAAGGCGTGCACCAGCTGCGGGTCGCCGTCCGGCGGGCCCGGGCCGTGCTGAAGACGTCCGGCGGGTTCGACGAGCTGCGTGCCGGGCTGCGCTGGTTCTTCGGGCGGCTCGGCACGCTGCGTGACCTGGACGTGCTGCTGATGCGGTTCCGCGGCGACACGTCCGGGTTCTCGCCGGACGAGCTGGCGGCGTTCGAGCGGCTGCTCCACGGGCTGGTGGAGGACCGGGAGAAGGCGCTGCGGCGCGTGACCAGGACCCTGCGGGGGAAGCGGTACGCGAAGCTCCTCGATGAGCTGGCCGCGGTCGCGCCGTCCGGTGGTGGCGAGGCCGGTGCGGACCTGGTCGCGGAGATCGCGAAGCCGCACGACCGGCTGCGCGCCGAGATCGCGGCCATCGGCACCGACCCCTCCGACGAGCAGCTGCACGACCTGCGGATCCTCGGGAAGAAGCTGCGGTACGTCGCGGAGATGGCGACCGGCAGGCAGGCGCGGGCGCTCGTGAAGGCCACCAGGAGGTTCCAGGACGTGCTGGGTGAGTTCCACGACGCCTGTGTCGCCGAGGAACGGCTGCGGGCACTGACTCCTGGCGACCTGGACGAGGCGTTCGTGGCGGGCCGGCTCGTCGAGCGGGAACGCGTCAAGCAGCTGGAGATGCGCGCGGCCTGGTACAGCGCGTGGCTGGCTGTGGACCGGCGGGCGCTGGCGCTACGCGAGTAGGCGCGCCGCGGCGGTCTCGACGCGTTCGTCGGTCGCCGTGAGCGCGACGCGGACGTGCCGGTCGCCGGCCGGGCCGTAGAACGTGCCGGGCGCGGCCAGGATGCCGCGTGCCGCGAGCCAGTCCACGGTGGTCCACGCGTCCTCGCCGCGGGTCGACCACAGGTACAGGCCCGCCTCGGAGTGGTCGACGGTGAACCCGGCCGACTCCAGCGCGGGCCGCAGCACCGCCCTGCGCGCCGCGTAGGCGGCCTTCTGCGTGGCCACGTGCTCGTCGTCGGTGAGCGCGGCCGTCATCGCCGCCTGCACCGGGTGCGGGACGATCATGCCCGCGTGCTTGCGGACCGCGAGCAACCGCTCTACCAGAGCCGGGTCGCCGGTCACGTACCCCGCCCGGTACCCGGCGAGGTTCGAGGACTTCGACAGCGAGTGCACCGCCAGCAGGCCGTCGTGCGAGCCGCCGGACACCGACTCGTGCAGCACCGACACCGGCTCTGACTCCCAGCCCAGCGCCAGGTAGCACTCGTCGGACACCACGACGGTGCCGCGCTCACGGGCCCAGTCGACGACCTTGCGCAGGTGCTCGGGCGGCAGGACCCGGCCGGTCGGGTTGGACGGGGAGTTCAGCCACAGCAGCTTCGGTCTGGCGGGCCCGGCGGCGACCGTGCTGTCGGTCCGCAGGATGTCCGCGCCGGCCAGGCGTGCCCCGACCTCGTACGTCGGGTACGCCAGCGACGGGAGCACCACCAGGTCGCCCGCGCCGACGCCGAGCAGCGTCGGCAGCCACGCGACCAGCTCCTTCGAGCCGATCGTGGGCAGCACCGAGACCGGATCGACCAGCACCCCGTACCGCCGCGCGAGCGCGTCGGCTGCGGCCTGGCGCAGGGCGGGGGTGCCGTGGGTGGTCGGGTAGCCGGGGATCCACGCGGCGCCGGTCAGCGCCTCCTGGATGACCGGGGGCACCGGGTCGACCGGCGTGCCCACGGACAGGTCCACGAGGCCGTCCGGATGCGCGCCTGCCTTCGCGCCGGCCTCGGCCAGCGTGTCCCACGGAAAGTCCGGGAGCCGGGCTTCGAGGGCACCGCTCATCGCGAACCAGTCCGGCGCCGGTCACACCCCGGCGTGCCCACGCCGGGGAGGCGAGGAGCACGCACCGTCGCGTCCGGGGTCCGCCCCGCGACACGACGGCGGACCGATCCGGCGAACGTGGCGGAGCCACCGAGCAGGCCGGGCCCAGAGGGCAGCGTCCTGCTCACTCGTCGTGCTGGACGGGTGCCAGGTCCTTGATCCACTGCGGGTCGTTGGGCGTCTTGCCCACCTTGGCCGCGCCGCCCGGCGAGCCGAGCTCGTCGAAGAAGTCGACGTTGGCCTTGGTGTAGTCCTTCCACTGGTCGGGGACGTCGTCCTCGTAGTAGATGGCCTCCACCGGGCACACCGGCTCACACGCGCCGCAGTCCACGCACTCGTCGGGGTGGATGTAGAGCATCCGGTCACCCTCGTAGATGCAGTCGACCGGGCACTCCTCGATGCATGCCTTGTCGAGCAGGTCGACGCACGGCTCAGCGATCACGTAGGTCACTGCTTCTCCTGTTTGATGTCCAGCGTGTCCAGCAAGGCACGAGGTTACCGGCCGCCGCTAGTATCCCTCTCAGCGATCGCCTCGCATCACTGTGGGGCGGTGAGTGTGGTGGCGAGCACTCTGCCCAGCACGATCGCCGACGGCAGAGCCCCGCACGCGAACAGCAGCAGCGACCGCCAGTCCGAGATCAGCACCATGTCACCGCCGGGGCCGAACATGCCGAAGATCGCCACCACGACGATCCACGCGAGCAGCGGAGCGGCCGCGACCAGCAGCTTCGGCGACAGCCTACCCGCCACCGACACGAGCCACGGCGTCGTCAGCGCGGCCACGAGCGCGCTCAGGGGCACGGGCACGCCGCCCAGCGCGTTGGGCAGCACGTAGCCGTCGAACCGCAGCGGCAGGAACAGCAGCTCCACCACCGCGAGCACCGCGGCGTCCACCACGAGGACGGCGAGGGTCAGCCAGTTCCGCACCGTCACTGGAGCCCGCCGAACAGGTCGGTCCCCGCGCCGTCCCCCGCGCCGCGGCCGAGGAGGTAGAACTCGGCCGGCGGCAGCGGCTGCGCGATGCCGTTGGACAGCGCGTACGCCTGCGCGCCGTCCTGGCCCTGCCACACGCTGACCTGCGTCGAGTGCGCAGCGAGCGCCGCGAGCTTCACCGACAGCACGTCGGCGGTGTCGATGGTGGTGGTGATCGCCGCGTCGTCGGTGACCGGCAGCTCGCCGGGCCCCGGTAACCGGAACGGCAGCCCGTCACGGCCGGCGAGCGCGGCGACGCCCTCCTCGGTGGCGCGCCGCGACGTGACCGCGAAGAACACCCGGTCCACCTCGGCACCGCACGCGGCCATCGTGACCTCGTGGGCGCGGATGTGGTCGGGGTGGCCGTAGCCGCCGTCCGGGCCGTAGGTGACCACGACCTGCGGCCGCACGTCCGCGATCACCTCGGCCAGCGCGGCGGCCTGTTCCGCCAGGTCACCACCCGCGAAGGCCCTCGGGTGGGCGTTGGCGCCGACACCGGCCATGCCGGAGTCGCGCCAGCGGCCCACCCCGCCGAGCCAGCGGTGGTCGGAGACGCCGAGTGCGGCGCACGCGGCCCGCAGCTCGCCGATGCGGTACCCGCCGAGCTGGTCGGCGGCGTCGGTGGCCAGCCCTCTCAGGCTGTCCGGGATGACCTCGCCCTCCTCACCCAGCGTGCACGTGACCAGCGTGACCTGCACACCGGCGGCCGCGTACCGGGCGATGGTGCCGCCGGTCCACAGGCTCTCGTCGTCGGGGTGCGCGTGCACGAGCAGGAGTCGTGGCGCTGTGGAGAGGGTCATCAGTCAAAGATCCGTATCCGTGGGTCCAGCCAGGCGGTCAGGATATCGGCGAGCATCAGGACGATCACGAACAAGGCGACCGAGTACACGGCGACGGCCAGCATCACCGGGTGGTTGTTCTCGGTCATGGACCGCACGAACAGGTAGCCGAGGCCGTTGTACTGGAACACCGCCTCGACGAGGACCGTGCCGCCCATCAGCGCGCCGAGTTGCACCGCCGACAGTTCGGCGACCGGGATCAGCGCGTTGCGGGCGGCGTGTTTGAACACGACCTTCCGCTCGGAGAGGCCCTTGGCCCGCGCGGTGCGGATGTAGTCGGCGTCGAGGACCTCGATCATCGCGCCGCGGGCCAGCACCACCGTGAACGCGAGTGCGCCGACCCCGAGCGTGAACGCGGGCAGGATCAGCTCCTGCAACCAGGTCGTCTCCACGCCGATGGACCGCGGTATCAGCGGGAAGGCGTCCCACCCGAAGATCGACTTGCCGGAGAAGGCGTTGCGGACCCACACGCCGATCACGAACAGCGGGATCACCGTGACCGTGATGGACGTGAACGTGATCACGGTGTCGACGAACGTGCGCCGCATGCGCGCGGCGACGATCCCCAGCACCACGCCGAGGACCACCTGGATCGCGAGCGCGGTGAGCGCGAGGCGGAACGAGTTCGGCGCCGCCTCGGCGAGCAGGTCGACCACCGGGCGCCTGCGCTCGTAGTCCACGCCGAGGTCGCCGGTGAACAGGTTGCCGATGTAGACGAGGTACCGGACGAACAGGGGCTTGTCGAGACCGAACGTCTCGTTCAGCATCGCCCTGGCCTCGGGCGTCTGCACCCGCGGTCCGATCATCCGGAACGGGTCGCCCCACTCCGTCACGGCCACCAGCGACCCGAACGTGGTGACCAGCAGCACGAGGATCGCCTGCGCGGCCCTGCGGACCAGGAACTTGCCCATCTCGCCCCCTCATGCCCGGGAAAGGCGCGCCCGGGAACGCCCGGACGCGCCTTTCCCGGACCGGTCAGGCGCGCACGACCTCGCGGAGAGACGCGAAGTGGCACGACGCCTGGTGCCCAGGGTTGTCGCCGACGTCGTACAGCGGCGGCGGCTCCTCGATGCAGCGCCGCTGGTCGGACTCGGACAACTGCTCGAACTTCCAGCAGCGGGTGCGGAACCGGCAGCCCGACGGCGGGTTGGCCGGGTTCGGCACGTCGCCGCGCAGCACGATGCGTTCGCGCCGCCGCTCCAGCCTCGGGTCCGGGATCGGCACCGCGGAGATCAGGGCCTGGGTGTACGGGTGGTACGGCCGGTCGAACAGGTCGTCCCGGTCCGCGATCTCCACCACGCTGCCGAGGTACATCACCGCGACGCGGTCGGCGATGTGCCGGACCACGGACAGGTCGTGCGCGATGAACAGGTACGTCAGCCCCAGCTCGTCCTGCAGGTCCTCCAGCAGGTTCACGATCTGGGCCTGGATCGACACGTCCAGCGCCGACACCGGCTCGTCCAGCACGATGAACTTCGGGTTCATCGCGATCGCGCGGGCGATGCCGACGCGCTGGCGCTGACCGCCGGAGAACTCGTGCGGGTAGCGGTCCGCGTACTCCTCGGCGAGGCCGACCGTGTCCAGCAGGTCGCTGATGGTCTTGCGGTTCACCTCCTGTCCGAGCAGCTGGAACTTCTCGGAGAGGATCTGCCGGATCGTCATGCGCGGGTTCAGCGACGCGTACGGGTCCTGGAACACGATCTGCATGTCCCGGCGCGCCTTGCGCAGGTCCTGCTTGCCGAGCCCGGTCACGTTGACACCGTCGAGCACGACCTCGCCCGCCGTCGGCTCCAGCAGGCGCAGGATCGCCCGCGCGGTCGTCGACTTGCCGCAGCCGGACTCGCCGACCAGCGCGACCGTCTGCCCGCGGTAGACGTTCAGGTCGACGCCGTCGACCGCCTTGACCTGGCCGATCGTGCGCTTGAAGAACACGCCGGAGCGGATCGGGAAGTGCTTGACGAGGTTGCGCACCTCGAGCATCGGCTGCCGGGCCGCGTCGGCCGTCCCAAGCCCGCCCTGCGGAGCTGCCGCGGTCATTGGGTCACCCTCTCGTCATAGGCGATCGCCACTCGATCACTGTGCACGCACGCCGCGCTGTGCCCGGCCCCGTCCACCGGCATCAGCTCGGGCACCTGCGGCAGGCAGGCGTCCGTCGCGAACGTGCAGCGCGGGTGGAACGGGCAGCCCTGCGGCACCCTCGCCAGTGACGGCGGGATGCCCTTGATCGGCTGCAGCCTCGCCTGCCGCGACTGGTCCATCCTCGGCAGGGAGGACAGCAGACCGTAGGTGTAGGCGTGCCGGGGCGAGTAGAAGATCTCGTCCGCCGTGCCCGACTCGACGATCCGGCCCGCGTACATGACGTTGATCCGGTCCGCGTAGGACGCCACCACGCCGAGGTCGTGCGTGATCAGCACGATCGCGGTGTTGCGGTCCTCCTGCAGCTTCTCCAGCAGCGCCATGATCTGCGCCTGCACGGTCACGTCGAGCGCGGTGGTCGGCTCGTCGGCCAGCAGCACGTGCGGGTCGTTGGCGAGCGCCATCGCGATCATCGCGCGCTGGCGCATGCCGCCGGAGAACTCGTGCGGGTACTGGTTGATCCGCACCGCCGGGTTCGGGATGCCGACCTCGCCGAGCAGGTCCAGCGCCCGCTTCTTGGCGGTGTGCTTGGAGACGTCCTGGTGTGTGCGCACCATCTCCGCGATCTGGTCGCCGACCTTGAACACCGGGTTCAGCGCGGTCAGCGGGTCCTGGAAGATCATCGCGATCTGGCTGCCCCGCAGCTTGCGCTGCTGGCGCTCCGGCATCTTCAGCAGCGATCGGCCGCGCAGGAAGATGTCGCCGGACGGGAACGTCGCAGGCGGCGACGGCACCAGGCCGAGGATCGTCATCGCGGACACCGACTTGCCGGAGCCGGACTCGCCGACGATCGCGAGGGTTTCGCCCTCGTTGACGCTCCACGAGACGCCGTCGACGGCCTTGACGGTGCCGTAGTCGGTCTTGAAGTGGACCCGCAGGTCACGTACCTCGAGCAGTGGGGCTGGTGGCCCGTCGAGGTCGATGTCGGCAGAGCCGGTCATCTGGGTGGTTCTCCTTGCGTGTGGCTGGCTATCGCAGCTTCGGGTCCAGCGAGTCGCGCAGGCCGTCGGCCACGAACGCGAACACCAGGGTGGTCAGGCAGATCGCGGCGCTGGGGAACATCCACAGGAAGTCCTTGCCTGCCACCTGAACCTGCTCGATGCCCATGTTGATCATCCGGCCCCACTCCGGGGTGTCCGGCGGGACGCCGACGCCGAGGTACGCGAGCGACGCCATGGCGACCACCGCGACACCGATGCTGGTGAACGAGTAGATGAACACCGGCTGGATGGCGTTCGGCAGGATGTGCCGGGTCACGATCCGCCAGTCGGACGCGCCGATCGAGCGCGCCGCCTCGACGTACTCCGACTCTCGCAGCGCGAGGATCTGGCCGCGCATCAGCCGGGCCGCGGTCGGCCAGCCCAGGATCACCAGCGCGATGATCACCTGGAAGACACCGGTGCCGAAGGTGCGGACCACGAGGATCGCACCGATCAGGAACGGGAACGCCAGGAAGATGTCGGTGGTCCGCATGACGAGCCCGTCCGCGATCTTGCCGCGGTAACCGGCCAGCGCGCCGAGCGTGACGCCGAGGGTCATCGAGCCGAGCATCGTGAGCAGGCCGACGAGCAGCGCGAGCCGCAGGCCGTACAGCAACCCGGAGAACAGGTCGCGGCCGAGCGCGTCGGTGCCCATGAGGTGGTCGCCACCGGGGGACGCCAGCGTGTTCAGCAGGTTCTGGTCGTACGGGTCGTACGGCGAGATGACCGGCTGCAGCAGCGCCAGGACGATCAGGATGACGACGACGACAAGACCCGCCATGGCGAGCCTGTTGCGCCGGAACCGCCGCCACATGTCGGCGAACTGGCCGTGCGACTTCTGCTTGCCCTGCTGCTGCGGTTCCGGTGCCTCGCCGGGGCCGGCGTGCTCGGCCGACTCGACGAACACCGCCTGTGCCGCCGTGGCCGGGTCGGGTGTGGTGGTCATGTCAGTTCCTCGCTCAGCTCAACCTGATCCGTGGATCCAGATACGCGTACAAGATGTCGACGATCATGCTGAGCAGCACGTATATCAGGACGGCGAACGTCACGATGGCCATGATCACCGGGTTGTTGTTCTGCAGGATCGATCTGTACAGCAGATACCCGACGCCGTTGTACTGGAACAGCGTCTCGGTGATGATCGCGCCGCCCAGCAGGATGCCGATGCTGATGCCGACGTAGGTGACCACGGGGATGATCGAGTTCCGGAAGGCGTGCTTCATGATCACGGTGCGCTCGCCGAGGCCCTTGGCGCGGGCGGTGCGGATGTAGTCCATCCGCAGCACCTCGAGCATGGAGCCACGCATGAGCCTCGCGATGAACGCCGCGTCGACGATCGCGAGGGTGACTGCGGGGAGCAGCACTTCCGTGTACCACGGTGCCAGTTCGGTGAAGCTTCTCGGTACCTGCGGGAAGATCCAGACGCCGGAGACGGTCTGCCGCAGCCAGACGCCGATCACGAAGGTCGGCACGCCGATGGCGAGCGTGGTGATGATGGTGACCAGGACGTCCCAGAAGGAGTAGCGCCAGACGGCGGCGATGATGCCGGCGACCACACCGATGATGACGTCGATGATGATCGCGATCAGCGCCAGTCGTGCGGTGTTCGGCAGGGCCGCGCCGATCATGTCGGCCACCGGGCGTCTCTGGTTCAGGTCGATGCCGAGGTCACCGGTGACCAGGTTGCCCAGGTAGGTCAGGTACTGCATCGGCAGGGACTGGTCCATGCCGAACTTCTCACGCAGGATCGCCTGTGTCTCAGGCGGCACCACCTTGTCGCCACTGGAGGCGAAGGGGTCCCCGAGCACGAAAAGGCCGATGAACAGCAGGATCGTCGCCGCGATCACGACCATGACGGCCTGGGCGAGCCTGCGGATTACGAACTTCCCCATTGGTTAGCGCCGGCTTTCTGAGCGTAGCGTTCCGAAACCTCATCCCCGGTCGGGATCGAGGTCCCAACCCGATGGTGGCCGTGGTCTGAGTACTCAGACCACGGCCACCCAGGTTATTCAGTTACTTGATGCTGATCTCGTAGAGGTCCGGGTTCTCGCTGAAGTCCATACGAAGGTTGATGAACTTCTCCGTGTTCGCCAGACGGTGCTGGGTGCGGTACCACAGCGGGATCAGTGCCTGGTCGTCACCGATGGCGATCTTCTCGGCCTCCTGGAACTTCTTGATCCGCTCGGCCTCGTCCTTGGTGGCGAAACCATCCTTGAGGAGCTGGTCGAACTTCTCGTTGCTGTAGCGGCCGCGGTTGTCACCGGTGGTCGGCTCGCTCGGGCCGGCGCCGATGGCCTCGGTCGAGAGCAGCGGCTGCAGGAAGTTCGACGGCGTCGGGTAGTCGGCGCCCCACGCCGCGCGGTAGATGCCGCTGGCGCCCGGCTGCTGCTCGTTGTTCAGCAGGTCGGGGAACTGGACACCGGACAGGTTGACCTTGAGGCCCAGGTTGGTCTCGAGCTGGTCCTTGATCGCCGCGGTCCACTCCTCGTGACCCGCGTCGACGTTGAACTGGAAGTTCAGCTCGGTGCCCTCGGCCAGACCGGCTTCCTTGGCGAGCTTCTTGGCCTCGTCGAGGTTGAAGGTGCACGCCTCGCAGAGGCCCTCCTGGAAGGCATCCGGGAACACCGGCGGCACGAACGCCGTCGCCGGGGTCATCGAGCCCTTGAACACACCGTTGATGATCGCGTCGCGGTCGATCGCCATCGAGAGGGCCTTGCGGGCCTTCACGTCGTCGAGCGGCTTCTGCGTCCCCATGACCAGCAGGTAGTTCATGCCGTTGGTGTTACGGGTGATCCACTGGTTCTGCGGCTCGTAGGTCGCGCGCGCCTGCTCCAGGACCGGCGTCGGCATGCGAGCCCAGTCGAAGGTGCCGTTCTGGTAGCCGGCGTACTCGTCCTGTGAGCCGTTCGCCGTGATCGTGATCTCGACGGAGTCCAGGTACGCCTTGTGACCGATCGAGTAGTCCTCGAAACGCTTGAGCTTGATGCCCACGTCGTGCTGCCACGGGCCGTCCATCATGAACGGGCCGTTGCCGATCGGGGCCTCGACGTACGCGGTGTTGGTCGCGGGCGCGCCCGCGGTCGACGGCACCGGGCTGAACACCGGGTGAACCGTGCGGACGTACCACTCGCAGTTCGGGTCGGTCAGCTTGACGACCAGCTTGGCCGGGTCGGAGGCGTCCACGCCGGACAGCGCGTTCGCGGTGCCGGCCTGCATCTCGTCGAAGCCCTCGATGCCGGTCAGGTGGTAGGCGACCTCGGAGGCCGACGCCTTGGCGGAGACTCGCTCCCAGCCGCGCTTGAACGACTCGGAGTTGACCTCTTCACCGTTGTGGAACTTCGTGCCCGTCTTCAGGTCGAAGGTCCACTGGCTGCAGTCGTCGTTCGCTTCCCACTTGTCGGCGACACCGGGCTCGATGTTGCCGTCGGGGTCAGCCTGCACCAAGCCTGTGAACAGCTGCTTGGTGACCAGCAGGCCCTCGGACTCCTGACCGTTGTAGGGGTCGATCGCGGTCGGCTCGGTGATGCCGAAGCGGAAGGTGCCGCCCGGCTTGCCGTCCTTGATCTCCACATCCGGCGTCTCCGGCCAGCCGGCGGACGGGGCGGAGTCGCCGCCGTCCGAGTCGCCGGAGCCCTCGTTCGACTTCTGGGAGCACGCCGTGAGCACCAGCGCGGCAGCCGTGAGGCCGGCCGCGGCCCGGAGCCACGCTTGTTTCCTCATCAAGATAGTTCCTCCATGAGCGAGCACGCACTCGACGAGCGTGCGCCCGGTGTTGTCGTGACACATCGTGCACGGAGCCGGTGGGTACCGCGCGGCGGGGGCCAGTCGGGGGAAGCACCGTGCCGCCGCGTGATCGTCTCCCTGTTAGGTGCGGACCACGTGTCATGTCGATCTTGTGACGCGTCGGAGTCCTGTCGCTGACGCACCGTTGCAGGACGGTAGGAACTCCGCCTGGTCCCGTCACGGGATTGGCCTTGATCGTGACCAAAGGGTGACACGGTGGTGGCGGCGGGCGATGCCGTGATTACGGCGCGCTGAAAACCGTCACCGGCAACCAACGAACGGGGGGTTGAGCGGAGCTTGCGAAGCGAACATTTGACGTGGTGACTCAAAAGGGCGGTTACACATGGATGTCCACCTGGGAACGTCCGCCCGGCCGTGAAACGGGAACGTGAAAGTGGTAAATCCGGGAATAGCGTGTGCGGCAAATGTGACAGCGCCGTAACCGCGCCGCTTTCCGTTAACTCGTCGAACGCACCCAGAATGCCGCGCCGGCAAACGGCCCCGCGAACCCGGCGCCCGCGGTGACCCCCGACAGTTCGCCGCGCACGGCGAGCACATCCGCCTCCTGGTACAGCGGGATCGCGACCGCCGCGCGCCACAGCGCGGGCTCCACGGAGGTCAACGCCTCGGTCACGGACAGTGAGCCGGTGAGTGCGGCGTCGATGGTCGGCTGGACGGCGGGGTCGCAGTAGCCCACCGGGTTGACCGGCTCCGGCGGGGTGGCGTCGGTGACGCAGCCGAAGTCGGTGGCCAGCGTGGTGGCCGGGTCGCCGCCCGCGGGCCGGGAGGTGACCGCGATGTCGATGGCGTCGGCGGTGTCGGTCGAGTACAGGCGCTCGTAGAGCTCCTGCCCTGGCATCTCCGCGACCTCGGCGACCACACCGCCCGCCGCGAGCTGGCGCTGCACGTCCTTCGCGATCCGCACGTCGGCCGGCCGTTCCTCGGCGGCGCCGATGACCAGCTCGAGCGGCCTGTCGTCGCGGGCCCAGCCCGCGCTGGTCCTGGTGTACCCGGCGCCGGTCAGCAGGGTCTGCGCCGCCGGTGTGTTGAAGCCGACGGCGCCGGGCCTGGTCGGCTGGTAGCCGGGTGCGGTCGGCGCGAGCACCTGCGCGTCGGCGCGCAGCTGGGCGGCGGGGCCGTTGCCGGTGCCGACGGTGACCAGCTGGTCGCGGTCGATCATCGCGACCAGCGCCTGGCGCACCGGCAGGTCGGCGAGCCGCTGCGAGGGTCGCAGGTAGACGGTGGTCACGGACGGGCGCGCGACCGTGGAGGTGGTGACGGCGGGCGCGAGCTCGCCGATGGTGTCGGCGCCGACGGAGTCGGTGCGCACCAGCGCCATCTGGTCGTGGCCCTGTTCGAGCGCGTCGACCAGCGTGTCCTGTTCGGTGCGGCGCAGCACGATCCGGTCGAGCTTCGCGGGGCCCGCCCAGTACCGGTCGTTTCGCTCCAGCACGACCTCGCCGCGGTCGTTGTCGAGTGTCTTGACCGTGAACGGGCCGCCGGTGGCCGGGAAGTTGGTCTGCAGCGCGCCGGTCCAGCCGCCGGGCGCGTCCTTGAGGATGTGCGCGGGCAGCAGGTTGTCGAACAGCGTCCGCCAGCCGGGGTAGGGCTTGCCGAAGACGACCTCGACGACCTTGCCGCCGTCGCGGGCGGTGATGTCGGAGATCAGCCGGTAGCCCGCCGAGTCCACCACGCCGGGCTGGCTCGTCATCTGCTCGCGCAGGTACACGAAGTCCTCCGCGGCGATCGGCGCCGCGTCGGACCAGGACGCGTCGGCGCGGATCTGGTAGGTGACGGTGTAGGGCTCGGTGCGGGTGACCGCGGCGGACGTCATCAGCGTGCGGTCCAGCCGCGGCGTGCCGTCGGGGCCCGGCCGGAACACCGACGGCAGCAGCAGCGTCGAGAGCGCGGTCGTGATGGCGGACTGGTCGGCGAAGTTGTGCGGGTTGTAGCCACCCGCGATCGTGTCGACCCCGACCACGACCTCACCCGTGTCCACCGGAGTGTTCGCAGGTGAGGAGATCGGCGCGTTGCTCAGGCGGGGCGCCGGGGTGCAGCCTGCGATGGCGACCAGCACGACGAACGCGGCCAGCAGCTTCCGCAACAGCCTCACCTCCCCACCCCGAGACCCTGCCATCCTTCCGGATCGACGTGTCAGTGGGCCAGTGGGTTCCACCGGCGCGGAGCATGCGGAGCGCCATTCCGGCACCGGCGCGGAGCATGCGGAGCGCCCATCGGGTGTCTGTCAGGCATCCCGTGACTTCTCGCGGGCCCGTGCCCGGCCGCGCTGTGTGCTGTCGAGGATGACCTTGCGGATCCGCACCACGTCGGGCGCGACCTCGACGCACTCGTCGGTGGCGCAGAACTCGAGCGCCTCCTCGAGCACCAGCTTGCGCGGCCTGGCGAGGCGCTCAAGCTCGTCACCGGTGGAGGAGCGCATGTTGGTGAGCTTCTTCTCCCTGGTGACGTTGACGTCCAGGTCCTCGGCGCGCGGGTTCTCGCCGACGACCATGCCCTGGTACACGTCCGCGCCGGGCTCGACGAAGAACGTGCCGCGGTCGGCCAGCTGGATCATGGCGTAGCTGGTGACCGAGCCGGTCCGGTCCGCGACCAGCGACCCGGAGTGGCGGCCGCGGATCTGGCCCGCCCACGGGAAGTAGCCCTCGAAGATCGCGTTCGCGATGCCGGTGCCCCTGGTCTCGGTGAGGAAGTCGGTGCGGAAGCCGATCAGGCCGCGCGACGGGACGACGTACTCGACCTTGACGCGCCCGGTGCCGTGCCCGCCCATGTGCTCCAGGCGGCCCTTGCGGGCGGCGAGCAGCTGGGTGATCGCACCGAGGTGCTCCTCCGGCGCGTCCACGGTGAGCCGCTCGAACGGCTCGCACAGCTGCCCGTCGACGTGCCGGGTGACGACCTCGGGGCGGCCGACGGTCAGCTCGAAACCCTCGCGGCGCATGGTCTCCACGAGGATCGCGAGTGCCAGCTCGCCTCGGCCCTGGACCTCCCAGGCGTCGGGGCGCTCGGTCGGCAGGACGCGGACCGACACGTTGCCGACCAGCTCGGAGTCGAGCCGGTTCTTCAGCATCCGCGCGGTCAGCTTGGTGCCGCCGCCGCGGCCGGCGAGCGGGGAGGTGTTGACGCCGATGGTGACCGAGATGGCCGGCTCGTCGACGTGGATGCGCTCCAGCGGCTGCGGGTTGGCCGGGTCGGCGAGCGTGTCACCGATGGTGATCTCGGGGATGCCCGCGATCGCGACGATGTCGCCTGCCTCCGCCTGGGTGGCGGGGATCCGCTCGAGGTTCTGCGTGATCAGCAGCTCGGTGATCTTGACGTTGGTGATGCTGCCGTCCGCGCGGCACCACGCGACCTGCTGGCCCTTGCTGATGGTGCCCGCGTGCACGCGGCACAGCGCGATGCGGCCGAGGAAGCTGGACGCGTCGAGGTTCGTGACCAGTGCGCGCAGCGGCGCCTCCGGGTCGCCCGACGGCGGCGGCACGTGCTGGAGCAGCACGTCGAACAGCGGGTCGAGGTTCTCGCTGTCGGGCAGGTCGCCGTCGGCGGGCGCGGTCAGCGACGCGCGGCCTGCGCGGGCCGAGGCGTACACGACCGGCAGGTCGAGGATGTTGGTGTCGATCGTGTCCAGTTCGGTGGCGAGGTCGAGCAGCAGGTCGTGCGTCTCGGCGACGACCTCCTCGATGCGCGCGTCCGGCCGGTCGACCTTGTTCACCACGAGCAGGACGGGCAGGCCGGCGGCGAGCGTCTTGCGGAGCACGAAGCGGGTCTGGGGCAGCGGGCCCTCGCTCGCGTCGACGAGCAGCACCACGCCGTCCACCATGGACAGCCCGCGCTCGACCTCGCCGCCGAAGTCCGCGTGACCAGGGGTGTCGATCACGTTGATGGTGACCGGCCCGTCGGGCGTCTCGCGGTGCACGGCGGTGTTCTTCGCGAGGATCGTGATGCCCTTCTCACGTTCCAGGTCGCCGGAGTCCATGATCCGGTCCACGGGTTCGGCGCGGGCCGAGAAGGCGCCGGTCTGGCGGAGCATCGCGTCGACGAGCGTGGTCTTGCCGTGGTCGACGTGCGCGACGATCGCGACGTTGCGGAGGTCGGTCCTGGCGATCGCGGGCGTGATCGTGTCGGTGGCGGGCACGCGCGTGCTCCTGATTCATGGTCTGGCGTCATTGGCTGCGCACGAGAGAAGGCGCGCGCGATGTCGAGGATAGCTGGCCGGAGTGGCGGCCCGGTCAAAGGTTAGCTTAACCTTAGTCGGTTCCCCTCGAGTTGGAGTCGACTTTGGGCAAGCGGAAGACGCCCGCGGACTACGTGCGGAAGTGGACGAAGGCGGGCAAGGTCAAGAAGAAGTGCTGCCGGTCGAAGTCCCGCTGCAAGAAGTGCCCGGTGCTGGCGCTCAAGCGGGCCAAGGTGAAGGTCGCGAAGCGCGAGCTGAAGCACGCCGCCTAGTGCGGCTGGTGCGGGTACGCACCGGACGGCTGCTGCGGGTACTGCGGGGCCTGGACCTGCGTCTTCGGCCGGACCATCCCGTTCAGCGCCACCACCACGAGCGCCGCCGCCACCCCCGAGGAGCCGATCGCGAACGCCGCGGAGGCCTGCGCCTCGTACTGGCCGCACGATTCGTGGTCGCCGTCCTCGGGCGTCAGCACACAGGTGTCGACGTCCTCGACGACGCCGGCGCCCACCAGGAAGGCCGTCACCGCCGCGCCGACCGCGAGGAGCAGCAGCACCTGCTGGAGGAGGCGGATCACGATGGTCATGGCCGCGGACAGTAGCGGGCCCGTATAGTCGGGAGCATGCGCAACGTCACAACATCCATGTGGTGGGCCGCCTGACGGCGGCCGAATTCCTGTTGCGTTGACCACAGGCCGCCCGACCGGGCGGCCTTCTGCTTTTCCAGGGGTCCCGGCGGGTGGCCGCGAACTCGAGGAGCGTTCGAGCGATGACCCGCCTCTCCGGCATCACCCCGTCCGGGCCCACCCACGTCGGCAACTACCTGGGGGCCGTGCGCCGCTGGACGCGGGAGGGCGGTCCGGACGACCTGTACTTCGTGTCCGACCTGCACGGCATGACCACGCCCTACCACCCGCAGAAGCTGCGGTCGCGCACCCGTGAGCTGCTCGCCATCCTCATCGCGGCCGGGATCGAGCCGGACACCGTGTTCGTCCAGTCCGACCTGCTGCACCAGCTGGGGCCGCTGACGTGGGTGCTGGAGTGCTCGTGCGCGTTCGGGGAGGCGGCGCGGATGACGCAGTTCAAGGAGAAGAGCGCCGACCGCACGCACGAGGGCACGCCGGTCCGGGTCGGCCTGTTCACCTACCCGGTGCTGATGGCCGCCGACATCCTCCTGCAGGGCGCCGACGAGGTGCCCGTCGGCGACGACCAGGCCCAGCACGTCGAGCTGGCGCGGGTGCTGGCCCGCCGGTTCAACAGCACGTACGGGGACGCGTTGGTGGTGCCCAGGGCCGTCACCCCGCCCGCGGGCGCGCGGATCAAGGACCTGACCGACCCGACGCGCAAGATGGACAAGTCGGCCCGCGACGCCGCGGGGGTGCTGTTCGTGCTGGATGAGCCGGACCTGTTGCGCCGCAAGGTGAAACGCGCGGTGACCGACAGTCTCGGGCGGCTGGAGTACCGGCCGGACCACCAGCCGGGTCTCGCGAACCTGCTGGAGATCCTGGCCGCGTGCCAGGGCAAGTCCCCGCGCGAGGTGGTGGCCGGGTACTCGTCGTACGGCGAGGTGAAGGACGCCGTCGCGGAGGCGGTGGTCGAGGAGCTGCGGCCACTGCGGGAACGCACCAGTGAGCTGCTGGCCGATCCGGCGGAGCTGGACCGGATCCGCGCGCTCGGCGGCGAACGGGCGGCGGAACGCGGCGGCCACCGGCTGAGCACGGTCCTGCGCCTGGCGGGGGTGGGCTGACGCGAACCGCTCAAGAAGCGGGTCCGTCTCACCTAGAGTGTCGGCGCATGAGCCCAGCGGAGGCAGCGCAGCCCGATCAGGGTCCGGTACTCGACACCAGGCTGCGGGGCAAACAGCTCCACGCAGACCCTCGGGTGATCACCTACGGCCGACACTCGATGGCGCTCGACGAGGTGGAGTGGGTCGCCTTCTGGGCGGCCCACACCGCCACGAAGCGGATGCTGACCCCGACGTCCCACCACAGCGAGTACAGCTTCGAGGTGGGCAAGGACCCGTACCCGGTCGGGCGCAGGATCATCGTGCACGAGTACGTCCCCGGCAAGAGCGAGGACCCGCCCGAGGTCTGGACGTTCCTCGTGAACCTGGCCGAGCGGTACCTGGTGCCGCGGCTGCTCGCCGACCTCGTCGACCGGGTCCGCCGCGGCGAGACCGTCACGGTCGGCGGCAGCGTGAAGGTGAACCAGGACGGCATCGTGTGCCGCAAGCCGACGGTTTCCGCGTCCTGGCAGTCGATCACCCGTGTCGTGCCGTACCAGGGCATGGTGTGGATCTACCAGGCCGGCATCGAGAAGCCGGTGCTGACCGTGCCGTTGCGCCACCCCAACGCCGGGTTGATGCCCGCCCTGTTCGCCGCGTTCATGCCGTGACGGCCGATGGCCATCCTCGCCCGTCCGGAGGCGCTGTCCGGCGACGTGCTGATCCGGCCCGCCCGGCCCGGCGAGGAGGACGTCGTGCTGGACCTGCTGGCGGCGGCCGCGGCCTGGCTGCGTGGTCGGGGCGTCGAGCAGTGGCCCGAGCTGTTCCCCGCGGGGTCCGTCCGGGCGCGGATCGACGCGGGTGAAGCGCTCCTGGCCGAGGAGGCCGGGCAGCCGGTCGCGACGCTCGTCGTCGCGGAGGAGGACCGCGAGCTCTGGGGCGCGGACGCGGCACCGGCCTACTACGTCTCCCGGCTCGCGGTCGTACGGCACGGCGTCCGCCTCGGTCACCGCGTCATCGACTGGGTCGCCGCGAAGGCCGCCGCGCGCGGCGTTCGCCACGTCCGGCTCGCCACCGCCGCCGACAACCCGGCGCTACGGCGGTACTACGAACGCGCGGGGTTCGTCCACGTCGCCGATCCGCCGCACGCGCGGTGGCCGACGAGCCTCTACGAGCGGACAGCCGTGCTCTGACGCAGCAGCTGCCGCAGGGCGGGGATGAGCACCCGGTCCGCGGGCAGCCACGGCACCGAACCCAGCTGCCCGGCCGTGAGCCACCGCAGGTCGGCGTGGTCGTGCGGGTGCGGCTCGGCGTCGCCGACGAGGGTGGCGCGGTAGATCCGCAGCAGCTTTCCCTTCGGCAGCGCCACATCCGGGCCGACCGCCGCACCGACCGCGACCGTGACGCCCAGCTCCTCGGCGCACTCCCGCGCGACGGCGTCCACATCGGACTCACCGGGCTCGACCCGCCCGCCGGGCAGCTCCCACAGCCCGGCCGCGTCCGCCGGGTATGACCGCTGCTGCGCCAGCAGGCACCGGCCGCGCACGATCGCCGTCCCCACGATCACCGGCGCGCCGGCCAGCGCGAGCGCGCGCGAGCACACCCCACCGGCCAGCTCCGCCAGCACCGCGAGCACCCGCGACCGGTGCGCGAGCATCCCGCCGCGCGCACGGAAGTCGGCCGAGCACGTCACGAGCGTCCCGGCGGGGGTCTGGGCCAGCCGCACGTCGAGCCGGTACGCCCGAGGGCCGCGCACGGCCACCGCCGACCAGCCGTCCGCCAAGACCTCGACGACCCGGAAGTGCCCGCCCAGCGACGGGAAGTCGGCGACGGGCAGCGCGGCGGACACGATCCGCCGCGGCACGTCGACAAGAGCGGTCGTCCGGAGGATCACGTCAGCGCCCGCCACCGCACCTGGAACCGCGCGCCGCCCTCCGGCGACTCGGTGACCTTCACCGTGCCGCCGCGCCGCCGCACGACCTCCGCCACCAGCGCGAGCCCGAGCCCGGCGCCACCGGAGTCGCGGGACCGGTCGTCCTGCACGCGGTAGAACCGGTCGAACACCCGCTCGCGGTGCTCGGGCGCGATGCCGTGCCCGTCGTCGTCCACCACCAGCCACACCGTGTTCGCCCTGGACAGGACGGTGACGGTGATGCGGGCGCGGGCGTGCCGGGCCGCGTTGCGCAGCAGGTTGTCCAGCACCAGGTCGACCTCCGCGGGCGCGGCCTCCACCCAGCACGCCCCCGGCGCGAGGTGGGTGCCGACCACGGGCGCGTCGTCGGGGAGCCGGTCGATCGCGGAGCGGGCGGCGGCCACCACGTCCACGGGCAGCGCGGCGGGCCACTCGCCCGCGTCGGACCGCGCGAGCGCCAGCAGCCCGTCGACCAGCAGCGACAGCCGCTCCGACTCGACCACCACGTCCGCGAGCACCTCCTGCGACAGCTCCGGGTCCGGATTGGCCACGGCCACCTCGGCCTGCACCCGGATCGACGCGACCGGCGAGCGCAGCTCGTGCGCGGCGTCGCCGGTGAACCTGCGCAGCCGCGCCGACGCCTCGTCCCGCCTGGCCAGCAGCCCGTTGAGCGCGGCGGCCAGCGACCGCAGCTCGTCGTGCGCGCCGGGCAGCGGCAGGCGCCGCCCGGCGGGGAGCCCGGCGGCCGCGGCCCGCATCCGTTCCACCGGTCGCAGCGACGACCGCACCCCGAGCCACGTGGCGATCCCGCCCGCGGCCGATCCGATCAGCGCGGCCACCACCAGCCAGTTGAACGCCCGGTGCTGCGCGGCCCAGTAGCCGGTGAGGATCGTGCCGACGACGACCAGCCGCTGCTCGCCGCCCGGCGCGGTCGCGACCGTCCCGACCCAGCGGCGGGGCGGGTCCTCCGACAGCCGCAGCACCGGCTCGCCCGCCTTGAGCACCCGCAGCTCGCCCGGCGACAGCGGCGGCGGGTCGTCGCCGTCGACCGGCGTGCCTGCGGTGTCGAGGACCCGTGCCTCCATGCCGACGGGCCCGGCGTCGACCGGGGCGCCCGACCGCACGTCGGCGAGGGCCTCGGCCAGGATCGGCCGCAGCTGCGCGTCGGCGGCCGTGACCAGCAGCGGCCCGATCAGCCGGCTTGTCACCACGGCGAGCGTGAGGAACACGACGAGCGTCACCGCCGTGCCGACGGTGGTGATCCGGAACCGCAGCGACCGCCGCAGCCACAGCCGGCCGAACACCCGGCCCAACACTCCGCTCACCGCGGCTTGGGCTCCAGGACGGCGTCCAGCTCGATGGAGGACGCCAGGTAGCCGTGACCGCGCACGGTGCGCACGATGCCACCCGCGCCCGCCGCGTCCAGCTTGCGCCGCAGGTAGCCGACGTAGACCTCGACGGCGTTGCGGGTGGCGGCCAGCTCGTCCCCCCACACGGTCCTGAGCAGCTCGTCCTTCGTCACGACCGCGCCGGCGCGGCTGACCAGCACCTCCAGCACCGCGAACTCGCGCGGCGACAGCGGCACCAGCTCACCGCCGAACCGCACCTCGCGCACGGCCCGGTCCACGGTCAGCTCACCGACCTTGAGCCGCCGCTCGGCGCCCTCCGCCTGCCCGCGCCGCAGCACGGCCCGGACCTGCGCGACCAGCACGACGAACGAGAACGGCTTCACCACGTACCCGTCGGCGCCGAGGTCGAGCCCGTCGGCCTGGTCGATCTCGCCGTCCTTCGCCGACACCAGCAGGACCGGGGTGGTCACGCCCTCACCCCGCAGGGCCTGGAGCACCCGGTAGCCGGACAGCCCCGGCAGCATGATGTCCAGGAGGATCACGTCGAACGCGCCGGTGCGCGCGATGTCCAGGGCGGACGGGCCGTCGGCGGCGGTGACGACGTCCATGCCCTCCGCCCCCAGCCCGCGCTGCAACGCCCGTCTGACCCCCAGCTCGTCGTCGACCACCAGCACGCGCGGCTTCATGCGCACAGCATGCCCGGTAACCGCTGTTCAGTGGGGGACCGTCTCAGCGGACTCTCAGGTTGAAGGCCGCTCTCAGTCCCATCTCAGTAACCATGGGGCAACCTCTGTGTCACAGGCAATGGGAGCGGAGAGACGGAGCGGGCGCCTTCTGGACTGACGAGCACGGAGGTCCCTGCGCGAGGAACGAGCCCAGGGGCATCCGCGCGCAGGAGGGAAGAAGGCGTCTTAGCGGAGGAACGAAGCGACCCATGTAACGGAGGAGGGGTTCATGAACTCCAGGAAGACCGCGTTGTCGTTCGCGGCAGCGGGCACTGCCGCGGGGGTCGTCGGGCTGGTGGTGCTGGCGACGCCGGCAGGTGCTGGGGAGGCACCGCCGGCGCTTCCGCCGGTCAGCGCGGAGGCGCTGGTCGAGTCGGTGCTGAACACCGACGCGATCCCGGCGCTCACGGGTTCGGTGGCGGTCGAGAACAACCTCGGCCTGCCGATCCCGGGCATGCCGGCGAGCAGCGGTGAGGGCGACTCGATCCAGGTGTGGTCCGACGGCACCGGCAAGGGCAGGCTCGCGCTGGCGGGCGGGCGGAGCGAGACCACGATCGTCGACGACGGTGCCACCGTGTGGGTGTGGGACTCGGCGGAGCGGTCGGTCACCAAGGTGCCGCACCAGGGCGGTGTCGCGGACAAGCCCGTGGAGGGCAAGTTCGCCGACCCGGCGGCCGCCGCGAAGGAGCTGGTGACCGCCATGCAGCAGGACTCGACGGTGTCGGTGGACGGCACCGCGCGGGTCGCTGAGCGGCCGGTGTACCAGCTGGTGCTGGCGCCGAAGCCGACGGAGAAGACGCTGCTGCGCGAGATCCGCGTTTCGGTGGACTCCGAGCTGCGGATCCCGCTGCAGCTGGAGGTCCTCGCGAACGGCCAGTCCGACCCGGCCGTGAAGGTGGGCTTCACCGAGTTCAGCTCGGGCGCGCAGGACCCGAAGCTGTTCCAGTTCACGCCGCCCGCCGGGACGACCGTGTCCGAGAAGGACGTGCCGGAGGAGATGCATGGCGAGGCGGTCGACGACTGGCTGTCGCAGGCGGACCTGAAGACCGTCGGCCGCGGCTGGGACATCGTGGCCACCGGCAAGGTGCCCGCCGAGGCGCTGACGGCGGCCGAGGGCATGTCCGAGCGGGGCGGGCAGGACATGTTCGCGCTGCTCGGCACGTTCGGCAAGGAGGTCCACGGTGACTTCGGCACCGGCTACGTGATCTCGGCCAGTGTCGGCACCGCCGTGATCACCGAGGACGGCAAGGTCGCGGTCGGCGCGGTGCCGGAGCAGGTGGTGTTGGACGCCGTCAAGACGGTCAGGTGAGTACCGTCACCGGCATGACGATCGAGTCGGAGGCCCCCGCGGCGAGCGCCGCGGGGGCCCCCGCCCGCCTGGCCGCCCGTACCCGCAACCTGCGGAAGGTGTACGGGAAGACGGTCGCGGTCGATCATGTCGACCTGGACGTGCCGGTGGGCGCGGTGCTCGGCATGCTCGGCCCGAACGGTTCTGGCAAGACCACCACCATCCGCATGCTGCTCGGCCTGGTCCTGCCGACGGCGGGGTCGGTGGAGCTGCTCGGCCACAAGATGCCGGAGGGCGCGGGCTGGGCGTTGCCGGAAGTCGGGGCGCTCGTCGAAGGGCCGGGGTTCCACCCGTTCCTGTCGGGCCGGGACAACCTCATGCGGGTCGCGGCCGCCGAGCCGAGGCTCGCGTCGAAGGACATCCCGCGTGCGGTCGGGCAGGCCCTGGAGCGGGTCGGCCTGTCGGCGGCGGCGAACCGGCGGTACAAGGGGTACTCGCTCGGCATGAAGCAGCGGATGGGCCTGGCGTCCGCGCTGCTGATCCCGCGCAGGTTCGTGATCCTGGACGAGCCGACCAACGGCCTCGACCCGGCAGGCACGCGCGAGGTGCGGGCGGTCATCGCCGACCTGCACGCGGCGGGCACGACCGTGCTCGTGTCGTCGCACCTGCTGGCCGAGGTGGAGGCGACCTGCACGCACGTCGCCGTGCTGCACCAGGGGTCGGTCGTGGCTCAGGGGGAGCTGACCGAGCTGCTGGAGGCCGGTGACTCGGGCCTGCTGGTGTCCACGCCGGACGTCAAGGTGGCCGTGGACGCGTTGCGCGACAACCGGATCCCGGCCAGGGAGGCGCCGTCCGGGGTGCACGTGGACCTCGCGGTCACGACCGCGCCCGACGTCGTCGCGACGCTGGTGCGGGCCGGGGTGGCCGTGCACGAGGTCCGCAGGCAGCGGACGGGCCTCGAGGAGTTGTTCGCGCGGCTCACCGAGTCCGCGGACCAGGGCGCCGGTCTGTCCGAAGTAGACACTTTCGAGGAGGCGCGATGACCGTCGCTGTCGACGCGCCCATCGTCACCGAGCAGCGGACGAAGGCGCCGGTCGGGCGGCTGCTGCGGTCCGAGCTGCGGTTCATGATCCGCAGGCCGCGCACGCTCGTCGCGCTCGGCGTGCTCGCGGTGGCACCGGTCATCGCGGCCATCGCCATGTCGGTGGCGACCACGACGGCCCAGAACGGCAACGGCGGCCCGGCCGTCGAGAGCGTCGCCTCGCTGGTCTCGGGCAACGGGCTGATCCTGCCGGTGTTCCTGCTGTTGCTGTCGCTCGCGATGCTGCTGCCGATGCTGGGCGCCATGTGGTCGGCGGACGCGCTCGCCGGCGAGTCGCAGACCGGTGCGCTGCGCGGGTTGCTGCTCGCGCCGGTCGGGCGGTTGCGGCTGCTCGCGGTGAAGGCGTTCGGCGTGGCGGTGCTGTCGCTGCTCGCGGTGGTGATCGTCGCGGTCGTGTCGATCGTCGCCGGGCTCGCGATCCTCGGCGGCGACGGCATGCTCACCATGTCGGGCAACGTGCTGCCGTTCGGGGAGTCGCTCGGCCGGATCGCGTTGCTGGCGGCGCTGGTGACCGTGCAGGTGTGGGCGGTCGCGGCGGTCGCGCTGGCGATCTCGGCGGCCACCGACCACCCGCTGGTGGTGCTGGCGTCCACGCTCGGCGGCATCATCGTGTTCACGATCCTCGGCAACATCCCGGCGCTGGACTGGCTGCACCCGGTGCTGCTGACCGACGCGTGGGAGTCCCTCGGCGACGTGATCCGCGACCCGATGCCGACGGACGGGATGGTCAACTCGGTCCTGCGTGCCGTCTGCTACCTGGTGATCGGCTACTCACTCGCCCTGGCGCGCATCTCGACGAAGGACGGCTAACCCGTCCGGGTCCAGCCGCAGGTGGACGCGGTCGCCGGGGGTCTCCGCGATCGCGGCCACCGCGTCGACCACCTGGTCGCTCCCGTCGAGGCGGACCTGCAGCCGCACGTGGTCGCGGCGGTGCACCGACCGCAGCAGCTTCCCGGCGGGGCCGCCCTCGCCGTTCTCGGTCAGCCGCAACGCGTTGGGCCGCAGGCCGAGCGTGACCTCGCCCGCCGGCGCCCACGGCAGGTCGACCGACCCGAGTTCGCAGGTCGCGGTGCCGTCGGTGACGGTCGCGGGCAGGAACAGGCCGCAGCCGAGGAAGCGGGCGGTGGCCTCGCCCTCGGGGCGGCGCCACACCTCCTCCGGCGGACCGGTCTGGACGATGCGGCCCTTCCGCATCACCGCGACCCGGTCGGCGAGCGTGAACGCCTCGTCGTGGTCGTGGGTCACCACCAGCGCGGTCGCGCCGGCCACCCGCAGCAGCCCGGCGAGGTCCATGGCCAGCTGCTCGCGCAGCGCGCGGTCCAGCGCGGACAGGGGTTCGTCCAGCAGCAGCAGCCGGGGGCGGGGCGCCAGTGCCCGCGCGAGCGCGACCCGCTGCGCCTCACCACCGGACAGCTCGGTGACCTTGCGCCGCTCGTACCCGGCGAGCCCGACCAGTTCGAGGAGTTCCGCGACCCGCTCGGCCCGCCCGGTCATCCGCTTCATCCGCAGCCCGAACGCCACGTTCCCCGCGACGTCGCGGTGCGGGAACAGCTGCCCGTCCTGGAACACCAGCCCGAAGCCGCGCCGGTGCACTGGCACGTCCGCGAGGTCGGTGTCGTCCCACCGGATCGTGCCGCCCGCCGCCGGTTCCAGGCCCGCGACCGCGCGCAGCAGCGTCGACTTGCCGCACCCGGACGGCCCGAGCAGCGCCAGCACCTCACCGTCCGCGACCGTCACGTCGACGTCGTCCACGGCGGCCAGCGCGCCGTAGTGCACGGTCAGACCCTCGACTGCCAGCATCAGAACTCCCCAACCGGCACGCGAACCCGCTCGACCACCGCGACCACGGCGACCGTGACCACGATCAGCAGCGTGCACGCCGCGTACGCCATCTCGTTGTTCAGCTCACCTGGCCGCGAGACCAGCCGCGCGATCGCGACCGGCAGCGTGGCCGTGTCCGGGCGGGCGAGGAAGCTCGTCGCGCCGAACTCGCCCAGCGCCACCACGAACCCGAACGCGGCCGCGGTCCCGAGCGACCGGCCCGCCATCGGCACGTCCACCTCGCGCCACACCCGCCACGGGCCGGCACCCAGCGTGGCGGCGGCCTGCCGGAGCCGTTCGTCGATCGAGCGGAGGACCGGCAGCATGATGCGGATGACCAGCGGTGTCACCACGAGCGCCTGCGCGAGCGGCACCAGCGCGGCGGAGGTGCGCAGGTCGCCCGGCAGCAGGTCGAGGGTGATCAGGTAGCCGAAGCCGACGGTCACCGCGGACACCCCGAGCGGCAGCATGAACGCGGTGTCGACCACCTCGACGTAACGGACCCGGTTGCGTGCCAGGGAAACCAGCACGACGCTCGCCATCGTGCCGAGCGTGACCGCGATCAGCGTGGCGTCGGTGGCGGCGGCGAGCGAGTTGCGCGCCGCGTCGAAACCGGAGATGTCGAGCGAGCCCTCGTACCCGATGCCGGTGAGCGCCCGGTACCCGTCGAGCCCGGACTGGAACGACCGCGCGACCAGGGTCGCGACCGGTACCAGCAAGGCGACGACCACCGCGAACGCGGCCGCGACGACCCACCACTCGCCGCCTGCCGGCCTGCGCGCGGACTCGGCCTGACCGCGCAGTCTCAGCGCGGTCTCCCTGCGCCGCCGCATGACCGCCCCGATCGACAGGGCCGCGACGACCGCACCGAGCTGCAGCAGTGACAGCGCGGCCGCGCCGGACAGGTCGAGCAGCTCGACGGTCCGCAGGTAGATCTCGGTCTCGAGGGTCTTCAGCCGTGCCCCGCCGAGGATCAGCACGACGCCGAAACTGGTGGCGCAGAACAGGAACACGACCGCGGCCGCCGACCCGATCGCCGGTGCCAGCGCGGGCAGGGTGACGCCGGTGAACGTGCGCGGCCGCGACGCGCCCAGCGCCCGTGCCGCGTCCTCCGCGCGCCGGTCGAGGTGTGTCCAGAGCCCGGCGACGGTCCGCGCGACGACCGCGACGTTGAAGGACGCGTTGGCCAGGATGATCGCCCACACCCCGCCGTCGGGCAGCAACGCCCGGAACGCCAGGCCCACGACCACGCTGGGCAGCACGAACGGCACGAGGATGATCACCCGCACGAGCCCGAGACCGGGCAGCCTCGTCCTGGCGAGCAGGAACGCCACCGGCAGCCCGGCGACGATCGACACGGCCGTGGCCCCGGCCGCTTGCGCGACCGTGAACCCGACGAGCTGCCACACGTCCGGGGACGCGAGCGTGTCGAGCACGCCTCCTTCGCGCAGCCCGAGCCGCAGGATGGCGACGACGGGCCACACGAAGAAGACGGCGAGGAAACCCAAGGGCACCAACGCGATCAGCGCCAGGCCCCGGGGTGAGGTCCTCAGCCCCGCACGATCGCGCGCCACTCGCCGATCCACCGCTCACGGTTCTGCTGGATCTGTTCCGACGGCAGCTCCGCGGCCGCGGTCGGCAGCGGCGCGGCCTTCTGCCACGCCTCCGGCAGGGTGACCCCGGCGCGGGCCGGGTACACGTACATCTGCTCCGGCACCTGCGACTGGAACTCGTCGGACAGCAGGAAGTCCATGACCTTCTCCGCGTCGTCCGCGTGCGCGGCGCCCTTCAGCACGCCCGCGTACTCGACCTGCCGGAAGCACGTGCCGAGCACGGCCTTGGTGCGCGGGTTGCCCGCCTCGTCCAGTTCGGCGGACGGCGACGACGCGTAGGACACGACGATCGGCCGGGGGCCCTTGCCGGACGAACCGGAGAACTCCTGCGTGTAGGCCTCTTCCCAGCCGCTGACCACCTGGACGCCGTTGGCCTTGAGCGCCCGCCAGTGGTCCTGCCAGCCGTCACCCAGCTGCGCGATGGTGCCGAGCAGGTAGGCGAGCCCCGGCGAGGACGTGGCCGGGTCCTCGACGACCAGCAGGTCCTTGTACTCGGGCTTGGCGAGGTCCGCGTAGCCCGTCGGCTCCGGCACGCCCTTGGCGGCGAGCGCGGCCGGGTCGATGTTCAGGCACACGTCGCCGATGTCCACGGCGGTGAGCCGGTTCGTGTCGTCGATCGCGTGGTCGGCGGGCCCAGCCGGCAACGGCGCGTCCGGTGCGTACTCGGCGAACACGTCCTCGTCGAGCGCACGGGACGCGAACGTGGTGTCCACGCCGTACGCGACGTCGCCGATCGGGCTGCCCTTGGTGAGGACGAGCTGGTTGGTGAGCGCACCCGCGTCCCCGACCCTGCGCACGTCGATCGTGATGCCGGTGTCGTCGGTGAACTTCTTCAGCACGTCGTCGCCCATCGCGAACGAGTCGTGGGTGACGAGCACGACCTTCCGCTCGCCCTGACCGCCACCGCTGTCTCCTCCGCTGCTGAGCGAACACCCGGCGAGCGTCACACCCAGCGCGCCGACCAGCAGAAATGTGCGTAACCGCAAGACGCCTCCTCCCTGCACCGGCATGACCCGGATCAGGTTCGAACGGTCGAGGGCTGCGAGCCCTCCTCTCAGCCCGGCGCACACCGGACTCCCGTGTTGATCTGACCGAGCGTACCCGTGCGTTCAGCGGCGCGAGGCGTCACCATGGACACATGCCCGAGCTGCTCAGTGACGAAGAAGTCGGCAAGGCCCTCGGTCGGCTGCGGGAGTGGCGCCGTGGGGACGGCGCGCTGGTCCGCGAGGTGGAGCTGGAAAGCTTCTCGCAGGCCATCCAGGTGGTGAACCGGGTGGCGGAGATCGCGGAGAACGACAACCACCACCCGGACATCGACATCCGGTGGCGCACCCTCACGTTCCGCTGCGTCACCCACTCGGAAGGCGGCATCACCGCCAACGACACGTCGCTGGCGGAGGAGATCGACGGCGTCGTCGACGCCATCCGCGAGGGCTAGCTCCTCCGCGAGGGTTGGTTTCCGCTGGTCAGCGGTAGTGTGACCAGCGGCTTCAGCACTGGTTCCGTACCGCCTTCCGCCCGCTCCACCACCATCCGTGCCTCGCGTCCCGCCATGCGCAGGGTCGCGATCGCGTTGCCGAAGTACGGCCCGGCGACCTTGTCCCACTCGACCGGCGGTGGCTCGATGTGCGGCGACCGCAGCATCCACCACTTCAGCACCGCCGCGAGGGGACGCCACCAGCCCATCCGGAACAGGGGCCGCATCAACGCGGGCGCCCGGTTGTGCACCGGTGAGCACACCAGCTGCCACACCGCGGCCGTCGTGGGTTTCGGGTACCGCACCTTCGCCGCGTACACGTGGTGCACGTCACCGGAGAGCACGCACACCGTGGACGTCTCGGTGTCGGCGATCCGCTCGATCAGCCGCGCCAGCCGGTCCGACGACGCGCGGAACGACGCCCAGTGCTCGAGGTCGGCCTCCTGCCGCAGCTTCTCCGCGAGCTTCCCGCGCCATCCCGGCCGCCTGCACGCGATCTCGTTCAGCGACTGGACGTGGTTGATCGCGTGCGGCAGCAGCCACGGCAGCGACGACCCGATCAGCAGGTGCTCGAAATCGCCGGTGGCGTTCTCCTCGATCCAGTCGAACTCCTGGTCGCTGACCATCGACCGCGAGCCGCCGGACAGGATGCGGCCGGAGCGGGTGTCGACCACGAGCAGCCGCACGTTGCCGAAGTCGCGCCGGTAGCTCCACCGGGTGCCCTTGGCGCCGTTGACCTCCTGGCGGGCCTGCTCGGCGAACTCGTCGAGCAGGTCGGCCGCGTCCCCGTCCCGGCCCTTCTCGAGGACCGCCTTGTACAGGTCGTCGGTCTCGAGGTCGCTCGGGCTGAGGTTGCCGAGCTGCTGGTAGATCCAGTAGGTGGCGAGCGCGTGCCGTTCGCGCTTCGGCCACCAGGACGTCTGTTCCTTCTCGTCGCGCCACGTCTGCGAGGTGTTCCAGTCGTCCCGCACGTCGTGGTCGTCGAAGATCATCGAGGTGGGGACGGTGGACATGAGCCAGCGGGTCAGCGGCGCGGTCCACGCCTCGTGGTAGAGCCGGGTGTACTCCTCGAAGTCGCGGACCTCGACGCCGGGCGCCTCGTCGAGCGACCGCCGCCGCGCGATCCAGGCCTGGGTGCCCTTGGTGGTCTCGTCGGCGTAGACCTGGTCGCCGAGCAGCATCAGCGAGTCCGGCCAGTCGAGCTCGTCCTCGGCGAGCATGCGGCGGGCGTACGCCGCGAGCGCGTCGGTGCCCATGCGTTTCTGCTCGCCGGGGTCGTCGGTCTCGGGCATCCGGCAGGAACCGAACACCATCAGGAACGCGGGGTCGCCGCCCTCGGGGTAGGTGCGGATCCGGCTGGGCGGGTAAGCGGAGTCCTGGGGCGGCCACACCGTCTCCCCGTCGAGCGTCACCTCGTAGGGCGTCGCGGTGCCTGGTTCGAGGTCGGTGACCACGACCAGCGCATAGTGGTGGCCGGACACGGTGAACGTGTGCGCGGTGGCCTGCCCGACGGAGACGGTGCACGGTTCGTCGGTCTCCACCCACAGGGTGGCGGAGCGCGTGTCGACATGTCGCAGCAGCGGTCCGATGAGCAGTCTGGGCACCCTGACATCAAACACGTCGCCCCAATAAGGTGACACCCGCCCAGGTGATCCACCGCGAAGGGGGAGCGGCGATGGCCGATGTTCTCGAGCTCCGGCAGTACACCCTCCACCCAGGTCGGAGGGAAGATCTGATCGAGCTGTTCGACCGGGAGCTCGTGGAGACCCAGGACGCGGTCGGCGCGCACGTCCTCGGCCAGTTCCGCGACCTGGACGCCGAGGACCGGTTCGTGTGGCTGCGCGGCTTCACCGATATGGCGGCCCGGCGCGAGGCACTGGCCGCGTTCTACGGCGGCCCGGTCTGGGCGGCACACCGCGACAAGGCCAACGACACGATGATCGACTCGGACGACGTGCTGCTGCTACGTCCCGTGACCGACTTCGACCTGTCGGGCCGCACGCGTGGCGGCGACACCACGCTCGTCACGGTGACGCTCTACCACCTGCCTGCCGGCGGCGAGGACGCGTTCCTGTCCTTCTTCGCGTCGTCGGTCCAGCCGTTGCTGTCGGACACGGGCGCCCCGCCGCTGGCCGTGCTGCGCACACTGCGCGTCGAGAACACCTTCCCGGCGCTGCCGATCCGCGAGGACGCGAACGTGGTGGCGTGGGTGGGCGGCTTCGCGGGCCCCGACGCCCTGGCGGAACACGTGCGCCTGCTGGGCCGCGAGACCCGCTGGACCCACGACACGCTGCCTGCGCTCACCAGCCGGCTGAGCCGCCCCCCGGAGCAGCTGCACCTGTCGCCCACATCCCGTTCCCTTATCCGGTAACGGGGAACCCCATTCGGACGACCCTCCGGTCAGTACCCGACAGGAGGTCGCGCCATGAGTGCGCAGGAGACGTGGGAAGTGCCGGTGGTCGACGCCCTCGACCGCGAACGCACGCTCGTGGTGACGGTGTCCGACGGCCGAGTCGCGGTGGTCCCGCCCCCTGGCGAGGGCTTCTACCTCCCGGCCCAGTCCGTCTGGCAGCTCCACGAGGCGGTCCGAGCGGCCGCCATCGTCGCGATGAAGGCCGGCAACGGCAGCCGCGTGGCTGGTTGACCGTCGTCAGCCGCTGAGAGCCGCGGGACGTCCGCGTCGACGAACAACCCCGGTCCGGTCTGCTTCAGGTGGCCACTCAGGTCGAGCTGGCGCCGCGCTGTCGGCGGTCACCAGCGATGTCGTGTTCGGTGTTCGGTCAATACCGAACACCGAACAGTGCCCGGTGGTGTGGCTCAGACGTTGAAGCGGAACTCCACCACGTCCCCGTCGGCCATGACGTAGTCCTTTCCTTCGATGCGGACCTTGCCCGCCGCCTTCGCGGCCGCCATCGAGCCCGCCTCGACGAGGTCGTCGTACGACACGATCTCGGCCTTGATGAACCCGCGCTCGAAGTCCGTGTGGATGACGCCGGCGGCCTGCGGCGCGGTCCATCCCGTGTGGATGGTCCACGCGCGCGACTCCTTCGGCCCCGCCGTGAGGTAGGTCTGCAGGCCCAGCGTCGCGAACCCGGCCCGCGCGAGTGAGTGCAGCCCCGGCTCCTCCTGCCCGATCGACTCGAGCAGCTCCCGCACCGACTCCTCGTCGTCCAGCTCGAGCAGTTCCGCCTCGACCTTCGCGTCCAGGAACACCGCGGCGGCGGGCTTCACCAGCGCGGTCAGCTCCTCGCGCCGCTCGGCGGAGGACAGCACCGCCTCGTCCGCGTTGAACACGTACAGGAACGGCTTGGTCGTCATCAGTGACAGCTCGCGCAGCAGCGCGCCATCCACTTCGGACTGTGCGGCGAACAGCGTCCGCCCGCTGTCGAGGATGTCGCGCGCCGTGGTGGCGGCTTCCAGGGCGGGCCGCGCCTCCTTGCGGGTGCGGGCCTCCTTCTCCAGCCGGGGCAGTGCTTTCTCCACCGTCTGGAGATCGGCCAGAATGAGCTCCGTGTTGATTGTCTCGATATCCGAGGACGGGTCCACCTTGCCGTCCACGTGGACCACGTTCGGGTCGTCGAACACCCGGATGACCTGGCAGATGGCGTCCGCCTCACGGATGTTCGCCAGGAACTGGTTCCCGCGGCCCTGCCCCTCCGACGCGCCGCGCACCAGACCCGCGATGTCCACGAAGGACACAGTGGCGGGCACCACGCGCGCGCTCTCGAACATCGTGGCCAGCACGTCCAGCCGCGGTTCCGGCAGCGGCACCACACCGACGTTCGGCTCGATCGTCGCGAACGGGTAGTTCGCCGCGAGCACGTTGTTACTGGTCAGGGCGTTGAAGAGGGTGGACTTGCCGACGTTGGGCAGCCCGACGATCCCGAGGGTCAAACTCACTGGACCAACTGTACGGCCTCCCGTTCCGGTGAATAGAAGAGACCGGTCGGTAGCGAATTTGCCACGCTCAGCGACATAACTGACGAAATGTTGCCCCGCAAGGAGGATTACCCCGTTTGGACGCTAGTCAGTTCGGACCAGCTCAACAACACTCCGTGAGCACCTGTGGACTCGATCAGGCACCACCCCCATTACAGAAGAAGGACCTGGGATGACCCATCGTGAATCGCGCCGGCGTGGCCTCGGCGCGGCGTTCACGGCGGCGGTCGTCGGCCTCTCGCTGACCGCCCTGCCGTCGACCGCCACCGCCGCCCCACCGGTGGCACCGCAGGCACCTGGTTCGGGGGCCGACCTCCTCGGGAAACAGGACCAGGAGCTGATCGCAGCGGCCATCGAGGCGGGCGAGCAGACGGTCCAGATCCTGGTGCTCGCGAAAGCCGGACAGGAGAAGCAGAGCGTCGACCAGCTGGAGGCGGCCGGCGCGAAGATCCAGTACCGCGCCGACGAGCTCGGCTACGTCCGCGCGGAGGTGCCGACCAAGGACGTCGCGAAGTTCGCGAAGCTGTCGTCGGTCATCGCGCTGGACCTCGACCGCGTGTACGGCTTCGGCGAGCCGCGCCCGCTGGGCATCGACAACCCGGACCCGCAGCCCGCGCCCGGCCCGTCGACCCCGGCCGTCAACGCCTACATGCCGACGGGTGACACCGGCGCCGCGCAGTTCGTCCAGCAGAACCCGAAGCTCGACGGCCGCGGCGTGACCGTCGGCATCATCGACTCGGGTGTCGACATCGGCCACCCGTCGCTGGCGACCACCAGCACCGGTGAGAAGAAGATCGTCGACTGGATCACGGCGACCGACTCCGGTTTCACGAACGGCGTCAACAACGACAACGACCCGACGTGGATCGACATGCGCAGCCCCGCCCCGGGGCAGCCGGCCACGTACCGGTACGGCGTGTTCAACGAGCGGGACGCGCGCCTCGGCGGCGAGGTCGGCAACGACGTCAACCGCGACGGCAACCCGGCGGGCAGCATCGGCACGTTCGGCGTGCTGTGGGACACCGCCACCAACACGGTCTGGGTCGACACCGACCAGGACAAGTCGTTCGCCGACGAGAAGGCGATGACCGACTACAAGGTCAAGCAGGACTCCGACGAGTTCGGCAACGACAACGCGGCCACGCCGGTGCGTGAGTCGATGCCGTTCGTCGTGCAGACCGACGCCGCGAACCAGTCGGTGAACATCGGCATCGTGTCCGGTGCGCACGGCTCGCACGTCGCGGGCATCGTGGCGGCCAACAAGCTGTTCGGCGGCACCATGAACGGCGCGGCCCCCGGCGCGAAGCTCGTGTCGGTCCGGGTCTGCCTGTTCGTCGCGGGCTGCACCCGCCACGCCATGGAAGAGGGCATGCACTACGCCGCCCGCGAGGGCGTCGACGTGCTGAACATGTCGGTCGGCGGCCTCGACCCGATCAACGACGGCGAGTCCGACACCGAGATCCTCTACAACCGCCTGATCGACGAGTACGGCGTGCAGATCTTCATCTCCGCTGGCAACGACGGCCCGGCTTCCAACACGGTGAGCCGCCCGTCGCTGGCCGGCAAGGTGATGAGCGTCGGCTCGTACATCACGAAGGCCTCGTGGCAGCGCAACTACGGTTCGGACACGGTCAACGAGGAGAACCTGCACCCCTTCTCGGGCCGCGGCCCGACCGAGGCGGGCGGGTTCAAGCCGGACATCGTGGCGCCGGGCTCGGCGATCTCGTCGGTCCCGACGTGGCAGAACGGCGCCCCGGTCGCGGGCACCTACGCGCTGCCCCCCGGCTACGGCATGCTGCAGGGCACCTCGATGGCGTCCCCGCAGGCCGCGGGTGCCGCCGCGCTGCTGGTGAGCGCGGCCGTGCAGAAGAACGTGTCGCACGACCCGGAGCAGATCCGGACGGCGATGAAGTCCTCGGCCCGGTACCTGAAGAACTACCAGGCCTACGAGCAGGGCAACGGCCTCATCGACGTCAAGAAGGCCTGGAACCTGCTGAAGGCGGACATCGCCACCACCGAGATCTCCTCGTCGGTGCCGATCAGCACGTCGCTGTCGGACTTCCTGACCACCCCCGGGGTGGGCATCGGCATCCACGACCGCGAGGGCGTGAAGTCCGGTGACAAGTTCGTCCGCGAGTACACGTTCAAGCGGACGTCCGGCAAGGCGAGCCCGCTGACCTACCAGGTCAAGTGGGTCGGCAACGACGGCACGTTCAGCTCGGCGCCCACGATCACCCTGCCGCTGAACTCGGCGGTCAAGTTCCGGGTGAACGTGAACGTCCGCGGCGCGGGTGTGCACTCGGCGATCCTGAACCTCGACAGCCCGATGTCGACCGGCATCGAGTACCAGACGCTGAACACGGTGATCGCGGCCGAGGACTTCACCTCGGCCAACGGTTTCCAGGTCAAGCACGGTGGCGAGATCGGCCGCAACGAGTTCAAGAGCTACTTCGTCCGGGTCCCGGCCGGCACGCCCGCGCTGAAGGTCGACCTGCAGGGCGGCGGCACGGCGCCGGGCGCGGGCCAGGTCCGCTTCCTGCGGTACCACCCGTACGGTGTCGCGATCGAGAGCAACACGCAGACCACGAACTGCTACAACCCGCCGGTTCCGCCGGGCAACGCCTGCAACGGCGGTCAGAGCCCGACGAGCCGCACGGCGACGAACCCGACGCCGGGCGTGTGGGAGATCGTGGTCGAGGGCCGTCGCACGTCGGACGCCGTCGCGGCGCCGTACACGCTGTCGGTGTCGGTGCTGGGCGCGACCGTGTCCCCGAACCCGGACACGATCGCGACGGCGCAGGTGAACCAGCCGGTGTCGCGGTCCTACACGCTGAAGAACGCCTTCGGGCCGTTCAGCGGCCGGGCCGTCGGCACGAACCTGGGCAGTGCGAAGGTCGACCGGCCGTCGATCGCGGACGGGGGCTCCTCGCAGTTCCAGATCCCGGTGACGGCTGGTGCGCAGCAGCTGCGGGTCAAGATCGGCAACACGAGTGATCGCAGTGCCGACCTCGACCTGTTCCTCTACAACTGCACCAGCGGCAGCTGTGTCCTGACCGCACAGGCCGCGGACGCCGACTCGGAAGAGGCGGTCACCGTGAGCAACCCGGCAGCGGGTGTGTGGATCGCGCTGGTGGACGGCTTCGCGGTGCCCGCGGGCACCACGGAGTTCGACTACCTGGACGTGTTCAGCGGCGCGTCGTTCGGCACCGTCGCCGTCACCGACGCGAACGCGGAGCGCGCCGCGGGCGCCGAGTGGACCGTCAACGGCACGGTGACGCCGATGGTGGTGCCGGCCGCCGGCCGCGTGCTCCTCGGCAACGTCGAGGTCCGCACGGACACGAACGCGCTGGTCGGTACCGGTGACGTGATCGTGCAGGCGGTCACCTCGTAACACCTCGCAGTACCTGGCGGCGGCCGGTCCCTCGTGCGGGGGCCGGCCGTTGCCATGTCCGAATACCGCGAGCGTCGCCGGATCGCCGCTGGCAGCATGGGTCAGGTGCTGATTGACGAGGACCAGGGCTACCGGGCGTCGGCGTCGCGCGACGCGCGCTTCGACGGCCAGTTCATCCTGGCCGTGCGGACCACGGGCATCTACTGCCGCCCGTCCTGCCCGGCCGCCATGCCGAAACGCGGCAACGTCGTGTTCTTCTCCACCGCAGC
Source organism: Actinophytocola algeriensis (assembly GCF_014203735.1). Classification (GTDB taxonomy): domain Bacteria; phylum Actinomycetota; class Actinomycetes; order Mycobacteriales; family Pseudonocardiaceae; genus Actinophytocola; species Actinophytocola algeriensis. The sequence goes on from NZ_JACHJQ010000011.1 coordinate 205,342, forward strand.
GGCCGCGCAGCAGGCCGGTTTCCGCGCGTGCCGCCGCTGCCTGCCGGACTCCGTGCCGGGTTCGCCGGAGTGGAACCTGCGGGCCGACCTGGCCGGCCGCGCGATGCGCCTGATCACCGACGGCGTGGTCGAGCGCGAAGGCGTGCCGGGGCTGGCCTGCAGGCTGGGCTACTCGGAACGTCACCTGACGAGGGTCCTGACCGCGGAGCTGGGCGCGGGCCCGCTGGCGCTGGCGAGGGCGCACCGGGCCCACTCGGCCCGCCTGCTGATCGAGACGACGACGCTGTCGCAGGCCGACATCGCGTTCGCGGCCGGGTTCGCGAGCGTCCGCCAGTTCAACGACACGATCCGCGCGGTGTTCGCGACCACCCCGACGGGCCTGCGGACCGCGGCGAAGCGCCGCGCCACCCCGACCGCCCCCGGCAAGGTGACGCTGCGGCTGCCGTACCGGGAGCCGTTCGACTACGACGGCCTGCTGGACTTCCTCGCGGCGCGCGCGATCCCGGGCGTAGAGTCCATAGTGGACGGTGCGTACGGCCGTACGATGCGCCTGGCCCACGGCACCGGCACGGCGTGGCTCACGCCGGCGCACGGCCACATCGACTGCACCCTGTCGCTGACCGACATGCGCGACCTGGGCAGCGCGGTGTCGCGCCTGCGGCGCCTGCTGGACCTGGACGCCGACCCGGGTGCGGTCGGTGACGTCCTGGGTGCGGACCCGGCACTGGAAGCGTTGGTGCGCAAGAACCCCGGCCTGCGCCTGCCGGGCGCGGTGGACGGCGCGGAGATCGTGACGAGGGCGGTGATCGGCCAGCAGATCACGGTCTCGGCCGCCCGCACCGCACTGTCGACGCTGACCGCCGCCCTCGGCGAGCCACTGTCCACACCGGACGGTGACCTGACGATGCTGTTCCCTGACCCGGCCGCGATCGCCGAGCGGGGCGCGGAGGTGCTGCGCGGTCCCCGCCGCCGCGTCGACACCATCCTGACGGTGAACGCGGCACTGGCGGCTGGCGACCTGGACGTGCACGTGGGAGCGGACCCGGAGGAGCTTTCCCGCACGCTGCAGGAGTTCTCGGGCGTCGGTCCGTGGACGGCCGGTTACGTGCTGATGCGCGTGCTGGGTTCCCCGGACGTGTTGCTGACCGGCGATGTCGCACTGCGCAAGGGCGCGGCGAACCTGGGCCTGCCGTCGACACCGGAAGGCCTGGAGGCGCATGCCGGCGCGTGGCGCCCGTGGCGCAGCTACGTCGGCATGCACCTCTGGTCGGCGTCCTAGTGCCCTAGGAGTGCGTCACGTCGATGTCGTAGATCACGACCTCGCCGTAGTTGCTGTCGGCGCACGGGTCCGACCGGTCGCAGTTGGCCTGGGTGTAGGCCCCCGCCTTGAAGTACCCGTCCGGGAAGCTCGCGCTGATCGTGGTCTGCAGCACGCCGTTGTAGTAGGCCTTGATCGAGCCGCCGCTCACGACGAACTTGGCTTCGAACGGCGTCCCGAGCACGTAGTCGTCGTCGACGAGCTTGTGGTCGGACGTGTCGCCCTTGGTGACGTAGAGCCTGGTGCCTTCCAACCGGAAGACCGAGACGTCGTCGTCACCGTCGTGGATCTGCCCGGCGACCACGTCCGGCTTGTCGTTGGGCGTCGCGGTGATCGCCTCCCGGATGACCATGGTGTGCGTGCCTTCGGTGGCGGACCAGCCCGCCTCGTCCGAGCCGTCCGCGTTCATCTCCCGCAGCTCCGACCGGGGGTAGCTGGACCCACCGGTGGTCACGCCGTTGACCGCGGCCCGGAACCGCACCCCGTCGCACGCGTCGGTCGCGACGAACCACGGGTCGGCGGCGAAGGTGTCGAGCCGCGGTTGCGTGATCTCGTCCGGGTCCTCGTCCCCGCCGGTCGGCAGGGTGACCTTCCAGGCGGTCAGGTCGAGCACGTCGGCCGGGTAGGCACAGTCGCCGCCGCCGGAGTCGGCGCCGAAGATGCCGACCTCGGTGATGCTGGTCCAGTCGTTGACGGTGTTCCCGTACCCGACGATCCGCAGGTACCGGCCGCCGCGGTCGGCGAAGTCGTACGTCTCGGGCTGCCTGGTGGTGCCACTGCTGGCCCGCCGGCTGACCACAGTGGACCAGTCGGACCCGTTCCCGGACGTCTGGACCGCGAAGGTCGTCCGGCGCTGGTCCCCGTTGTGCCAGGCGACGGACAGCGACCCGAGGTCGACCTGCGACCCGAGGTCGTACCGGATCCAGACCCCGTCCCCTTCGTCCGACCAGCGCGTCCCGAGATCCCCGTCGAGCGTGTTGGCGGGGACGTTGCCGTCATCCCCGCTGGCCACCACCGACTGGACCGCCACCGGCTCTGCCTGCGCCACCGCCCCGGTGAGCACCGCGGCCGCGGCAGGCACCACAACCGCGGCGGCCACAACTCGTATGAGCCTCATACCCCTGAACCTCCATGTCCGGCACAGTCCGTCACACCGGAAGCTACGGAAGCCACCCCGACGACCTCACCGCCCTGACCGAATCCTGCCAACCCCGCCTACAGGCCGCACCCACACGAGTTGCGGTGCATCAACGTCGTGGCCAGCCGTGCGGTCTGTGGCTTCCGGGACGGGTCGGCGATCCGCTCCAGCAGCATCCGCACCGCCGTGCGCCCCATCTCGGCGATCGGCTGCGCCACCGTCGTCACCGGCGGATCGACCAGGTCGGCCCACTCGACCTCGTCATAGCCGACGACCGCGAGATCCCGGCCCACCCGCACCCCACGCCGCCTGCACTCGTGCAGCACCCCGGACAGCATCGTGTTGTTGGCCGCCACGACCGCGGTGGGCGGCGACGGCAGTTCCAGCAGCTTGCCCAGTGCGAGCGCCGCGGGGTCGGCGGCCGACTCACCGGGCACCACCAGCGACTCGTCCCACGTCAGCTTCGCGCGCCCCAGCCCGAGCCGGTACCCGAGCACCCGCTCGGTGGTGGTCGCCAGCCCCTCGGTGCCGCTGATCATCGCGATCCGCCGGTGCCCCACCGACGCGAGGTGCTGCACCAGCCCGGACGTGGCGTAGATGTTCTCCGGCCCCACCTGGTCCACGTCCTGCGCGGTCGTCAGCCGGTCCACGAGCACGATCGGGATCCCCAGCGACTTCAGCTCCGGCAGCACGGTCCCGGACGCCCGCGGCGACGGCGTCAGGATCAACCCGTCCACGCGCCGCGACCGCAACGTCCGCACCGCCGACTGTTCCGCCTCGGGCTCGTCGTGCGTGTCGGCGAGCACCAGCGTGTAACCGGATCGGGTGATCTCGTGCTCGATGGACCGCAGCAGTTCCGCGAAGTACGGGTTGGCGACCAGGGAAATCGCCACGCCGAGGGTGCGGGTGCCGCCGGTGACGAGAGAGCGCGCGATAGCGTCTCCGGTGTACCCGGTCCGCTCGACGGCGGCCAGGACCCGCGCCTTCGTCTCGGGCGCGACGGACCTGGTGGAGTTGACCACGTGCGACACGGTGGTGATCGAGACGCCGGCCAGTTCGGCGACGTCCTTCATCGTGACCACGGAGGCTCCTTGATCGAGGAAGGCGCAAGCGTTTGCGCAAACGGTTGCGTCACGGTACTGACCGCAATAACTTCCCCGCAAACCAGCCCTGCCACGGAGGTAGTCATGGGACGCCGAGGTCCTGCTCTCCTCGCCGCACTCGCCGTCGTCGCGCTCGCGGTCGGCTGCACGAGCACCAAGTCCGGCTCCGAGGAGTCCACCGGAGACGGCAAGACGAAGATCGGCCTGGTCACCAAGACCGACAGCAACCCGTACTTCGTCGCGTTGCGGGACGCCGCGAAGGCGGAGGCCGACAAGAACGGCGCCGAACTCGTCGCGCTCGCGGGCAAGTTCGACGGTGACAACGACGGCCAGGTCGCCGCGATCGAGAACCTGGTCCAGCAGGGCGCGAAGACGATCCTGGTGACACCGAACAACTCCACCGGCATCCTCGGTGCCATCAAGAAAGCACGCGACCGCGGCGTGCTCGTGATCGCGCTCGACACCGAGACCGACCCGCAGGACGCGGTCGACGCCACGATCGCCACCGACAACACGAACGCGGGCCGCCTGCAGGGCCAGTACGTGAAGGCCGCGCTGAACGGCCAGCCCGCGCGGTCGATCCTGCTCGACGGCACCCCCGGCTCGACCGTGTCCGAGCAGCGCCACGCCGGGTTCGTCGAGGCCGCGCAGCCGGAGAACCTCGGCACCGAGGCCACCAACGGCGAACAGAACAAGGCGCAGCAGGCGACCGAGAACCTGCTGCAGCGCGCGACGACCGTCAACTCCATCTACACGCTGAACGAGCCGGCCGCACGCGGCGCCTACAGCGCGCTGAAGGCGAAAGGCCTGGCGGACAGGGTGGTCATCGGGTCGATCGACGGTTCCTGTGACGGCGTCGAGGCGGTCAAGAGCGGTGAGATCGCCGTGACCGTCATGCAGTTCCCGAAGAAGATGGCGGAACAGGGCGTGCGGTTCGCCGTGGAGTTCGCCAAGTCCGGGAAGAAGCCGACCGGGTTCGTGGAGACCGAGACCGCCGTGATCACGGACAAGCCGCTCGCCGGCATCGACAGCGAGGACACCGCGTGGGGTCTCGAGAACTGCTGGGGCTGACCGGATGACGACCCGCGTTTCCCCCAGCGAGTTCATCCTCCGCACCCCGGCCATCGGCCCGGCGATCGCGCTCGTGGTCGCCGTGGTCGTGTTCGGGCTGACCACCGACACCTTCTTCAACGTCGACAACCTGTCGCTGGTCGTCCAGCAGTCGCTGGTGATCGGCACGCTCGCGCTCGGCCAGACTCTGGTCATCCTCACCGCGGGCATCGACCTCGCCAACGCGGCGATCGCGGTGCTCTCGACGCTGCTGATCGCGAAACTGACGATCAACGGAACCGACGCGCCGATCGCGCTCGTCGTCGGCATCGTCGCGGCGGCGCTGATCGGCGCGGTCACCGGCGGTCTCGTCACGGGTCTGCGGCTGCCGCCGTTCATCGTGACGCTCGGCCTGCTGACGATCGTCACCGCGGCCAGCCGCCTGTACGCGCAGGGCCAGAGCTTCCCGGTCACCGACCCGACGCTCGGGTGGCTCGGCACCACGCAGTACCTGTTCGGGCAGATCGAGGTCACCTACGGCATGGCGGTCATGCTCGCCATGTTCGTCGGCCTCTGGTACGCGCTGACGAAGACCGCGTGGGGCAAACACGTCTACGCCGTCGGCAACGATCCCGAAGCCGCGCGCCTGTCCGGCATCCACGTCCGCCGCACGGTCCTGTCGGTGTACGTGGTCGCCGGGCTCTGCTACGGGATCGCGGCGTGGCAGGCACTCGGCCGCGTGCCCAACGCCGACCCGAACGCGTTCCAGCTCGGCAACCTCGACTCGATCACCGCGGTCGTCATCGGCGGCACGAGCCTGTTCGGCGGGCGCGGCAGCGTGCTCGGCACGTTGGTGGGCGCGCTGATCGTGGCGGTGCTGAGATCCGGGCTGACCCAGGCCGGGATCGACAACCTGTACCAGGACGTCGCGACCGGCGCGCTGGTGATCGCGGCCGTCGCCGTCGACCGGTTCTCGCGGGGGAGGCAGCGATGACACCAGTGCTGGAGGCCCACGGCCTGGTCAAGCGGTACGGCCGCGTGACGGCCATGGACGGCGCCGACTTCGAACTGTCGGCGGGCGAGGTGCTGGCCGTGGTCGGCGACAACGGGGCAGGCAAGTCGACGCTCATCAAGGCGTTGTCGGGTGCCGTGGTCCCGGACGCCGGGCAGATCCTCGTGGAGGGCAAGCCGGTCAGGTTCCACGGCCCGCTCGACGCCCGCCGGTACGGCATCGAGACCGTCTACCAGGACCTGGCGCTGGCGCCGGCCCTCGACATCGCCACGAACCTGTTCCTCGGCAGGGAACGGCGGCGGAGCGGTCCGCTGGGGGCGCTGTTCCGCCGCCTGGACGCGAAGGGCATGCGCCGCGACGCGCGGCGGGTGCTCGACGAGCTGGGCATCGACGTCAAGTCCATGACCCAGCTGGTGGAGACCCTGTCCGGCGGCCAGCGGCAGGCGGTCGCGGTGGCTCGCGCCGCGGCGTTCGGCTCCCGCGTGGTGATCATGGACGAGCCCACCGCGGCGCTCGGTGTCCAGGAGTCCGGCAGGGTCCTCGAACTGATCGACCGCATCCGCGACCGAGGGCTGCCGGTTGTCCTGATCAGCCACAACATGCCGCACGTGTTCGAGATCGCCGACCGCGTCCACGTGCACCGCCTCGGCAAGCGGGTCGCGGTCGTGTCACCGAAGACGCACTCCATGAACGCGGTCGTCGGCCTCCTGACCGGCGCCCTCCGAATGGGCGACGACGGCACGATCGAGGAGGTCGGCCTGACAACCGGCCTCGGCCGCTCGTGACTGGGCACTTACGGGACCGTCCAGCCGTGAGCGCCCGTGGCCACCGTCGGCAACCCCGAGCAGGCCACCGATGCCGCCACCCTCGACTCCCGAGTTGTCCACAGGCCGGCCGTCGCGCCCGCGGAATTGTCGGTGCCGCCTGGGAGAATGGTGATCGGGGGCCGGAGGCCGGGCCGCCGGCCCGGAACGAGCCGGTGGAGCGGCGGCATCCGGCCCCCGAGGGGGCGCCGTGAGCCTGGTCGTCGCGGTCGGCCTGTGCACGGTCGACCTGGTCCAGCGGGTGGCCGAGCTGCCCGCGCCGGGCCAGAAGGTGCAGTCCGAGTCCGTCGAGGTCGCGGCGGGTGGCCCGGCGGCGAACGCGGCGGTCGCGGTCGCCGCGCTCGGAGGCCGGGCCCGGCTGTCCACTGTGCTCGGTGCGCATCCGCTGGCCCGCCTCGCCGCCGAGGACCTGTCGGCGTGCGGGGTCGAACTGGCGGACGTGCTACCGGACCGGACCGCCCCGCCCGCGGTGAGCGCGGTGTCGGTGCGGACGGGCGACGGCGAGCGAACCGTGGTGTCACACAACGCGGCGGGCGTGTCCGCACCACCGGCGACCGACCTGTCGGGCGCCGACGTCCTGCTGCTCGACGGCCACCACCCGGAGCTGGCGCTGGCCGCCGCCCGCGCGGCCCGTGCGCGGGGCATCCCCGTGGTGCTGGACGCGGGCAGCTGGAAACCGGTGCTGACCGAGCTGTTGTCCTATGTGGACGTCTGCGCGTGCTCGTCGGCGTTCGAGCCGCGGGTGCCGCTGGACAACCCGGTGGTGATCAGGACGCACGGCCCCGACCCGGTGTCGTGGCAGGCGGGCGGGACGCGTGGCGAGGTGCCGGTCCCGCCGGTCGAGGCCCGCGACACCGCGGGCGCGGGCGACGTGTGGCACGGCGCGTTCGCGCTGGCGGTGGCCCGGCTCGGCCGGGCGCCGGGGGCGGCGGACGTGCCCGCACTGGTCGAGTACGCGAACCGCGCGGCGGCGGTGCGGATCCGGCACGAAGGAGCGAGAGCATGGGTGCGACCGATGCTGGGTTTGATGTTGTGAGGTTCGACGACCTCGTGGCCCGGGTCCGCGGGCTGCCGGGCCGCCCGATGATCGGCATCTGCGGGGCACCCGGCGCCGGCAAGTCGACGCTGGCCGAACGGCTGGTGACGGCCCTGGGCGCGGAGGCCGTGCTGATCGGCATGGATGGCTACCACCTCGCGCAGGTCGAGCTGGCACGGCTGGACCGGGCGGCACGCAAGGGCGCCCCCGACACGTTCGACGCGGCGGGCTACGTGCACCTGCTGCGGCGGGTCCGCGACCAGGACGGCGAAACCGTGTACGCGCCGGAGTTCCGCCGGGAGATCGAGGAGCCGATCGCGGGTGCGGTGCCGGTCCGCCCCGAACACCGCTACGTCGTCACCGAGGGCAACTACCTTCTGGTGGACGAGGACCCGTGGCGTGAGGTGCGGACACTGTTGACCGAGACGTGGTTCCTGGCACCGGACGAGACGTTGCGCCGTGACCGGCTGATCGCGCGGCACCGGGCGTTCGGCCGCAGCCTCGACGAGGCCCGCGAACGCACCCTGGGTTCCGACGAACGCAACGCTGTCCTGATCAACGCTACGCGGCGGGCCGCCGACCTGGTGCTCGGTTCGGTCGGCTGACGCCGGCGTGCGGCAGCCGCTGCGGCGGCTCACCCGGCCAGTACTCGAAGTGCCACCACTCGTTGTCGTAGCGGCGGTACAGCCCGAACCGCCACCCGTGCGCCTCGAGCCACCGCGCGCCCTCGACCGGCCGCACGTCCATGGCGATCCCGACGACGTGCGCGGACTCCGCCGGCGGCAGCACCCGCTGCCGCGCGACCGCCTCGGAACCGGTGCGTGCGATCTCGGTGAGGAACATCCGCCACTGCACGGCGGAGTCCCGGTGCCCGGAGGTCAGCCCGATGAGCTGGCGGTCCCGCCACAGCGCCTCGGTGCGGGCGGCCGTGAACGCGGCGTGGGCCCCGGGGGCGAGGCCGCGCAGGTCCTCGTGAGGGAAGCGGAGCCCGAGCGCCCACTGGGCGGCGACGTGCCGTCCCCGCCGCCGGTGCCGGAGGGCGGCGACGGGCAGCAGCAAACGGGCGAGCAGGGTGGTGAGCCGGGCGTAGAGGGCATCTCGTCGCATGACAACCACGGTGGCGACCGCACGTCGGCGTGCTTCGACGGTAATTCGATGAACGTGTAACAGTTCGCCCCCGAGGAGGCGCGCGGCGCCGGGCGCTGCGATCGTGGTGGCCATGCCCCGGGTGCTGTTGATCGAGGACGACGAGGCCGTGCGCGACGGCCTGACACTGGCGCTGACCAGGCAGGGCCACACCGTGCGGGCCGCGGCGACCGGCGAGTCGGGCCTGCCGCTGCTGCCGGCGGCGGACGTGGTCGTGCTGGACCTGATGCTGCCCGGCATGGACGGCTTCGAGGTGTGCAGGCGTATCCGCGCCACCGGTGAGCTGCCGATCATCATGCTGACCGCCCGCAGTGACGACATGGACGTGGTGGCGGGCCTGGAGGCGGGCGCGGACGACTACGTGGTGAAACCGGTGCAGCCGAGGGTCCTCGAAGCCCGGATCCGCGCGGTGCTGCGCCGCGCCCACGCGAGTCCGGCCGCGCAGGCCGACGAGTACGGCGGCCTCACCGTCGACCGGACCGCGCTGGTCGTCACGAAATCCGGTGAACCGGTGAGCCTGACCCCGACGGAACTGCGGCTGCTGCTGGAGCTGTCGTCGTCACCGGGCCGCGTGCTGAGCAGGCAGCAACTGCTCGAATCGGTGTGGGACCACGGATATCTCGGCGACTCGCGGCTGGTCGACGCGTGTGTGCAGCGCCTGCGCGCCAAGATCGAGGACGACCCGGCGAACCCGAGGTACGTGCAGACGGTGCGCGGCTTCGGGTACCGGTTCGGCCCGCTGTGACCCGCTGGTGGGGGCTGCGGGCGCGGCTGTTCGCCGCGTTCGTGGCGCTGGTGGTGCTGACGGCGGTCGCGGTGGCGGGCGCCATGTACGTGCAGGCACGCAACGAGATCCTGCAACGGTCCCAGGACGCGGCGGTCGCGTCCCTGCTGAGCGGCCTGCAGGCGCAGCTACCCCTGCGCACCCTGCCACCAACGGACAGCCAGCTGATGATGTTGGCCGGCGCCCTGTCCAACCGGACCGATGCGGCGGCCGCGGCCTACGGCGACCGGTGGCTGGGAGACCTGCGGCGAGACCAGGTCCCGGCAGAGCTGCGTGCGACGGTGGACCGCGGCCATGTGGCGTGGCAGCGCATCGAGTACGCGGGGAGACCCGGACTGATAACCGGCACCAGGATCGGTGGCACGGGTCTGGCGGTGTACTCGGCCCGAAGCCTGGTCCCGGAAGAGAACAGCATCGATGGCCTGGCAGTCCGCGCATGGCTGATCGGCGGTGTCGCACTGGGCGGGGCGATACTGCTGGCCCTGTTGGCCGCCGAGGGTGTGCTGGGCCCGGTCCGTGAACTCCGCCGCGCCGCGGCAAGGCTCGGCGCGGGCGACCTGACAACACGGCTGACGGTCCGCGGCACGGATGAGCTGGCAGGTGTGTCAGCGACGTTCAACGACACCGCGAGTGCACTGCAACACCACGTCGGCGAACTGCGGCGGATGGAGTCGGAGGCCCGCCGCTTCGTCGCGGACGTGTCCCACGAACTGCGCACCCCCCTCGCCGCGATGACCGCGGTGACAGACGTGCTGGACGAGGAAGCCGCGTCGCTGCCCCCGGACGCGGCGCAGGCGGCGAGGCTGGTGAGCCAGGAGACGAAGAACCTGACCAGGCTGGTGACCGACCTGATCGAGATCACCAGGTTCGACTCCGGCCGCGCGATGCTCCTGACGGACGAGGTGGACGTGGCCGCGGCGGTCATGTCCACGCTCAGCACCCGAGGCTGGCTGGACCAGGTGGAAACCACGCTCCCAGGAGGGATCACGGCACGCCTGGACCCCAGGCGGTTGGACGTCATCGTCGCGAACCTGGTCGGCAACGCCCTGACCCACGGCGCCGCCCCGGTCCGCGTGATCCTGACAGCGGAAGAGCACTGGCTGACGATCCAGGTCACCGACGAAGGCCCAGGCCTGCCACCGGAAGTGCTACCCCACGTCTTCAGCCGCTTCTACAAGGCGAACACGGCCCGGACCCGCTCCCCGGGCAGCGGCCTGGGCCTGGCGATAGCGCGGGAGAACGCACACCTGCACGGCGGCACCCTCACCGCGAGCAACGCGACAGGCGCGGTCTTCACACTCACCCTGCCGAGAGGTAGCGCCTGATGAAACCGTTGCTCCTGTTGCTCTTGCTGGCACTCACCGCGTGCGGTGTCCGCCCGTCAGTCCCGATCGAAGGTGGTTCGGCCCCGACCGAGGAACTCACGCAAGGGCCGGTCCTGTACCTGCTGGACGGTGAAACCCTCACAAGAGTGATGCGCTTCCCCACTCCGACAACCCCACTGGAACTCCTGGCCGAGGGGCCGACCAGCCGCGAGCTGGAGGAAGGCCTGACGACGGAAGTCCCACCGCACGTGTCGCCGATCACCGCGGTCCTGTCCACGACCGGCATCACGGTACGCATCTCGTCGGCCCTGAAGGACCTGTCACCGGCGGCACAGTCCCAACTGGTCTGCACAGCGCTCGGCCAGGACCAGGACATGGCCATCGAGGTCACCCTGACAGACCCGACGGAGACGTTGCCCCCACAGCTGTGCCCGTTCAGGGCGTGAGAATCAGGCGATCAGTTCGACCCGTGACCCGGTCCTCGCCTTGTGCACCCGCAACCGCGTGGGAATCCGGTGCCGCAGCTCCTCCACATGCGACACCAACCCGACAACCCGCCCCCCGGCACGGAGTTCGTCGAGTGTGTCCATGACCTCGTCCAGCGTGGCGGCGTCCAACATCCCGAACCCCTCGTCCACGAACAAGGTGTCGAGCAACGCTCCACCGGTCTCCGAAGCCACGACGTCGGCCAACCCGAGCGCCAGCGCGAGCGACGCGAGGAAGGTCTCCCCACCGGACAAGGTCTTGGCCGGCCGGACGTTCCCGGAATAGGCGTCGAGCACGTCCAGCCCAAGCCCACCCCGCTTTCCGCGGGGATCGGCGACATCGGTGTGCACGAACGAGAAGCGCCCGTCGCTCATCTTCTGCAACCGAGCCGTGGCGGCGACAGCGACCTCCTCCAGCCGAGCAGCGAGGACGTAAGCCCGAAGTGACATCTTCCGAGCGTTCTGCCCCCGCCCGTTCACCACGTCGGTGAGTTCCGCCAGTTCGGCGAACTCCGCGAGCACAGGCCCCAGCTCGGTCCAGGCAGCCCGCAACCGAGCAGCCAGCCCACCAACGTCAAGCACCCGCTGCCGAGCCACCCGGACCGCGGCGACGGCCGTCTCCATCTCCACCCGCGCGACGGAGTAGGCGTCAGCGGCAACCCCAACCTCAACCCGAACCGAGGCGTCCACCCCCGCGAGATCGGGATCGTCAAGCACCCGCCGCACACCGGCTTCCCGAGCCGCCGCGTCCGCGAGTCGCCGCTCGATGCTCCCGCTGTCCACCCCACCCGCGGCAAGCGCCGCGGCGAGGCCGGAAAACCCGGCGGCACCAAGCGCGTCGTCAACCACAGCCTGCTGCTCGCGAACCCGCGCCCGAGCCACCGCCAGTTCCGCTTCAGCCGACGCGAGCGCTTCCAGCCGCCCAGCCACGTCGAGCAGGTAGGCACGCCGAGCCCCCACGTCCCGATGCCCACCACGCGCGGACGCCAACCGCTCAGCCCGCGCGCCCATCCGCTCCAGCAGGGCAACCCGTTCTCGCGAGTACCCGATCACCTCCTTCTCAGCGTCCCGCAACCGAGCGAGCACCCGGTCGGACTCCTGCTCGAGCCCGAGCACCCGTTCCCGCAGCGCGCGATGCTCACCGGCGACCCGGACAGCATGCTCATGCGCTTCGACAGCGGCCCGGAGATCGTCGTCAAGCTCGTCGCTCTCCCGCCCCCGCAGCCGATCGAGCAACGTGGCCAGCCCCTGCTCGGCAGCCGCCAACCGACGCCCAGCCTTCTGCCGCTCGCCGTCGGCCTCCTGCTCCCGTCGAACAGCCGCCCGCTCATCCGCGGCGGTCACCGAACTGGCCTCCCCGACAGCAGGCGCCGGGTGGTCGCCGGAACCACAAACCGGGCAGGGTTCCCCGTCAGCAAGCTCCCCGGCCAACTCGGCCGCCATCCCCGCCAACCGCCGCTCCCGAATGTCCAGGGTGGACTCCCGGGCAACGAGGTGAGCGTCGACAGCCGCCTGGACAGCAGCCGTCCGCTCGGCCACCACCCGCCGAGCCACCGGCACCTGCCGAGCATCCCGGACCAACGCGGTCAGCTCTTCCCGGGCGGTCACGAGCGCAGGCAGCTCCGCCACGGCCCGCGCCGCCTCGGCAAGCGCCTCCCGAGCAGCGACAAGCTCCGCCGGCACCAGCTCAAGCCGCGCGGCGCAGGAGTCGACGACCTCAGCCGCACGCTCCTCAAGCCCCTGAAGCTCGTCGACCCGCTTCTGGTCGGCCCGCTGCTCCCGAGCTTCGTCGACGAGCCCGGCAAGCGCCCCGGCAACCTCCCGCAACGCCCCGGCCCACCACCGAATCCCGTCCGCCCGCGAGCCCCCGACACCAGCAGCACCAGAACGACCGTCGCCCATGCCCTCACCGACGGCGTCTCCGCCGGCCATGCTCCCGCCGGCCGAGTCCTTGCCGCTCGGGTTCTCGGCGGTCGCGTCGCTGCTGACCACACCCCGACCGACCGCGCCCTCGCCCATCAAGTCCTGGTTGGCCGGGTCCCCGTCGGTGGAGCCCGGGCTGGCTGAGTCCTCGTCGGCCGATCCGATGGTCCCGGCCGGGCTCGGCCCGAGCCTGCCCAGCCCGAGCTCGCCGAGCCCGAACCGTCCCAGCCCTGCGGTCTGGTCGCCGGTGCCGTAACCGGCGACCAGACCACGCAGCTCAACGAGCGCAGGCACGTCGGCGGCCAGCGCGGCCACCTTGTCCTCCGCCGCGCGAGCGAGCACCGCCACCCGCTCCGACTCGCGATGAGCCGTGACCACCGGTGCCGCCCGCCGGGCAGCGGCCAGCTCCGAAGCCCAAGCGGCCCGCGCGTCGACTTCCGCCGACAACACGACCAGCTCCGCCTCCGCGGCCGCCTTCCGGCGTACCCGCTCAGCCAGCTCCCGCCGCGCCAACAGCTCGGCCTCGGCCCGATCCCGCTCGACCGCGGCCGCCAGCTCCCGCGCGACGGCTTCCTCCGCGCCCGCCTCCGCCGCGGCGACCAGCGACGAGAGCCACGCCTCGTCCGCCGCGTCGTCGTCGGGCGGTTCGGTGCCGACCACCTGAGCCAGTCGCGCGACCAGCTGCACACACCGCAGCCGCCCCGCGTCCAGCGCCCGGTGCCGCTCGGTCCGCCGGTCCCGGAACCACTGCTCGACCAACGCGAAATGCTGCGTGCCGAACAGCTTCTCCAGAAGCTTCTCCCGCTCGGCCGTGTCCGCGCACAGGAACCGCGCGAACTCGCCCTGCGGCAGCAGCACCACCTGGAAGAACTGCTCCTTGCTCATCCCGAGCAGCCGCTCGATCGTCCGGGCGACCTCGTCGATGCGGGTCAGCCCGTCCGGCGCGTGCCCGCTCGGCGCGGCACCGACCCACGACAGCGACGCCTTCGCATGTTGTTTTGTGGTGCCATCACCTCGTTTCTTGGCACGCAGGTACTCAGGGCTCCGCACCAGCAACAGCCGGTGCCCGCGCACGGTCAGCTCGAGCCGCACCTCGGTGACCACGTCCGGTTCCGCGTAGTCGCACCGCAGGCGCTTCGCCTGGTCGCGCACTCCGGGCACGGCACCGAACAAGGCGAACGCCACCGCGTCCAGCAGAGTCGTCTTGCCGGCGCCCGTGTCGCCGTGCAGGAGGAACAGCCCGTCCGCGCCCAGCCGGTCGAAGTCCACCACCTCACGACCGGCATACGGCCCGAACGCGGTCAGCTCCAGCCGATGCAGCCTCACCGCTCTCCGTTCACGTCGGAGGCGGGCGGGGTCCCGGCCGCGGCCGGCGCCGCGCATGCTCGGCGCCGGCCACGGACGGCCCACGGTAAGCAGGTGTCGCTCATGCGGCCTCCCTGCTCCCACGCTGCCGCGCGGGTTCCGCGCGCTCGTCGTTCGCCACCGCCGCGAAAGCCTCACGCAGGAGTGCGCTCTCGCTCTCGGTGGGCTCCGCGCCCCGGCAGTCGGTGACGAAGTCGCATGCCACGTCGTGGTCGGACCGGTCTCGCACGGTCGTGGCGTAGCGCAGTGAGGTGGCGAGCGACCCGCTGACCGGTCGCCAGTCCACGTGCACGGCATGGGGGAACCGCTTCTGCAGGCGGCGCAACGCGTCCGTCGGCCGCACCCGGTCGGTCAGCTCCACCGACAGGTAGCAGTTGGCGAGCCGCTCGTGTTCGTCAGCCGTGAGCAACTCGTCGAGATTCCCCGTGACCGTGGCGAGAACGCGCGGGACCGGCAGTTCCCGCCGCTCGACCCCGGCGAGCCCGCCCGCGTCCAGGTCCACCAGCCACACGGATTTGCGGTGCCGTGCTTCGGAGAACGAGTACGCGAGCGGACTACCGGAGTAGCGCAGGTGCTCGGCCAGCCGCTGGGGCCCGTGGAGGTGGCCGAGCGCCACGTAGTCGACGCCGTCGAACACCGCGCCGGCGACCTGTTCGACTCCGCCGACGGAAATCGTTCGTTCCGACGCGCTCGGGGCGCCACCGGTGACGAACGCGTGGGCGAGCACGATGGACCGCACACCAGCGCCGCGTGAGACGAGATCGGCGCGCACCCGCCGCATCGCCTCCGTCAGCACACCGGCATGCCCAGCCGCATCGATGCCCAGCGAGTGCCGCGCGGGCTCTGGCTCCAGGTACGGGATCCCGTAGAGCGCAACGGGTCCGTGCCTGTCCTCCAGCACCACCGGCCGGTCGAGTTCGGCCACCCGGGTGCGCAGGTGCAACCCACCAGCCGCCGCGAACTCGGCGAACGCGCCGAGCCGCGGTGCCGAATCGTGGTTCCCCGGCGTGATCACCAACCGCGCGCCTGCCTGGCGGATCCGGTCGAGCACCCGGGTGCAGACCGAAACCGCCTCGCCGGACGGGACCGCGCGGTCGTAGAGGTCACCGGACACCACGACGGCATCGACCCGCTCGTCGGCCACCAGGTCCGCCAGCCCGCTGAGCACGGACTCCTGGTCGGCGAGCAGGTCCCGGCCGTGGAACGTTCGTCCCACGTGCCAGTCGGAGGTGTGCAGCACTCGCATGGCAGCCAAGTTAGGGGGAGGCACCGACAAAGCCCAGCAGGCGCGCCACTCGGACGAGTGAAGGTCCCAGGAAGGACGCGAAAAGTGACTCCGTGCGAATGGTCCATTCGCTCGATCGGCGCGAGTTCCGCGCCGCGCGTCCCCGGAATTGTCGGTGGTCTGGTTCATGATTCTCAGCACCCGGCAGGCCCAGGAAAGGGGACGTCAGTGGAAGCGGTGTTCGGCACCGTCGCGTTCGTGTTGGTGCTCCTCCTCGTCGGCGGAGCGGCGTTGTTCCGGCGGCTGTACAACGACAGCCAGCGCAGGCTGGACGACGCCGTGATGGCCGTGCGCGAGGAACGCGACCGGTCGGACGCCCATGCCGCCGCCCTGCGTCGCTACGAGGTCCTGTTCGCGTCCATCAGCGGCAGGGGTGAACTCGGGGAACAGGTGCTCGTGGAGACCGCGCGGTCGCTCGGTCTGCGCGAAGGCCTGCACTTCACGCTGCAGACCGACGTCGCGGGCGGCGGGTCCGTGCGGCCGGACATGCTGCTGTCGGTCGGTGACGGCAGGCTCGTGCCGGTCGACGCGAAGATGACGATCGCCTGCTGGGTGGAGGCGGTCGAGACGGACGACCCGGAGGAGCGCGCGGACGCGTTGCGGGTGCACGTGCGCAACATCCGGTCCAGGGCAACCGAACTGGCGGGCAAGGGCTACCAGCGGTGGGCGGACGCGATCTACGGCACGATCATGTTCGTCCCGTCCGACGCGGCGGTCGTCGCCGCGCTGGACACCGACCCCGACCTGTTGCGCTGGCTGCTGGACCGCCGGGTCTTCGTGTGCGGGCCGACGGGGTTCGCGGTGATCGCGTCCGCGGCGATGCTCGCGGCCAGTGAGCGGGTGCTGGCCGCCGACATCGACGCGTTGCGGGGGCAGGCCCTCGCCGCGCACCGGGCGGCGGAGAACGCGGTGGACGCGGTCAACGTGTCGAGCACGCACCTGCAGCGGTTCCTGCAGGCGCGGCGCCGTGAGCTGGACGCACTGAACCAGTTCGCGACCGCCGTCGTGCCGTTGACGGAGGCCGCGGCCAGCCCGACACCGCTGCCGTCGGTGCGGCGGTCCGACGAGGTCGCCGTGAATCAGTCGCCTACAGCGCGTGACGCACTACAGGGCGAGCAGTACGACGAACTGCCCGATGTGGAGGTGCCATTGGACCGTTGACCACGCACAACTCAATACAGGCCCGTTTGCGGACCTCCGGCAGCGGATAGTGATCGACTGTGTCCTGATTCACATCATGGTGTGGCAACCTGGATGCCGTTTTCAGAACGCTGGCCGGACATGTCCACAAACCTACTAACGTGTGCGCCGTGACCGCGACCCGCGATCGCAGGAGCGATCCCGAAGTAGACGCCGAGCTGGCATGGGACGACCGTCCCATCGTCGGGCAGTTCCGTGGACTGCCATGGTGGGCTGCCGTCCTGCTGGCCTTCGGTCTGACGGCGATCGCCGCGTTCGTCGACATGCAGCTGCAGGACACTCTGGGGAAGATCTACCAGGGTGCCTTCGCGGTCGGCTGCGTCGGCGCGGTGTGTCTCGTGCGTAGGAGAAGCCTGTTCGGCCCGATGGTGCAGCCGCCGTTGATCTTCGCGATCACGGCCGTGGGCGCAGTGGCGCTGCTGAGCGACAAGGCGTCCGGCGGCGGGATGAAGCTGCTGGTGTCAGTGGCGCTTCCGTTGACGAGCAACTTCCCGACGATGGGCATCACGACCGGTGTGGTCGTCCTCATCGGGTTGTTCCGGTGGTGGCGCGAGCGCGACCCCGACCCGGAGATGCGCCCGAACACGCCGAGGCAGCGCGGGGCCGACATCGGGCTCGACGACGAGCCCGGGCAGGGCCTCGGCGGGCGCGGGCGCGAGCGGTCGGGCAAGGACCGGGCCGCGGCGCCACCACGTCGCAGCCGGCCGGAGATGGAAGAGCTGCCGCCGCCGGACGACCGCGCCGCACGCCGCACGCCGGGGCGTACGCCGCGTCCCACGCGGGAGCCCGCGCCGGGCCGCGAGGGCGGTCGTGAGGCGCGGCGCCGGGACTCCGCGGCCGGGCGGCCGGAGCGTGGCCGGGGTGAGCCGCCTGCTGAGGCGTCAGGTCGCGGCCGGGGCCGTGGCGGTGAGCCGTCGCCGCGTCGCCGGGAGCCGGGTGCCGAAGGTGGCAGGTCCCGGGACGAGCGCGGTCGCCGCGACACAGGCCGGGACGGTGGCCGTGAAGGGCGGGGTGGGACGTCAGGGCGTCAGCCGCGCCGTCGTCCGCCGGAGGATCGCTGACCGCGGCACCACGTGTGCGGTGCCGCGGCGATGGTCGCTGTCGCTGAGCGGCCCCGACCGATCAGCGGACGCTGTCCTGCAGGTCGTTGTCCTTCAACGCTTTGCGGAGCTCGCGCGGGAGGGCGAACGCGACCTTCTCGTTGGCGGTGGTGACTTCCTGGACCTCGCCGTAGCCGCGGTCGGCGAGCCACGACAGCACGTCCATGACGAGGATGTCCGGCACCGACGCGCCGCTCGTGACGCCGACGGTCTCGACGCCGTCGAGCCACGCCTCGTCGACCTCGCGGGCGTAGTCGACCAGGTAGGACGCGTTCGCGCCCGCCTGGAGCGCCACCTCAACGAGCCGCTTCGAGTTGGACGAGTTCTGGGAGCCGACCACGATCACCAGGTCGCACTCGGGGGCCATGGCCTTCACCGCGACCTGGCGGTTCTGGGTGGCGTAGCAGATGTCGTCGCTCGGCGGGTCCTGCAGCTCGGGGAAGCGGCCCTTGAGCTGGTTGACGCGGACCATCGTCTCGTCGACGGACAGCGTGGTCTGTGACAGCCACACGACCTTCGACGGGTCGCGGACGGTGACCTTCGCGGCGTCCTCGGCGGTGTCGACGAGCTGCACGTGCTCCGGCGCCTCGCCGGCCGTGCCCTCGACCTCCTCGTGGCCCTCGTGGCCGATGAGGAGGATGTCGTAGTCGTCGCGGGCGAAGCGCTTGGCCTCCTGGTGGACCTTCGTCACCAGCGGGCACGTCGCGTCGATGGTGCGCAGCTGCCGGGACGCGGCCTCCTCGTGCACCGCTGGCGACACGCCGTGCGCGGAGAACACCACGAGCGCGCCCTCCGGCACCTCGTCCGCCTCGTCGACGAAGATGGCGCCGCGTTCGGTCAGGGTCTCGACCACGTGCTTGTTGTGGACGATCTCCTTGCGCACGTAGACGGGGGCGCCGTAGGTCTCGAGAGCCTTCTCCACGGTCACGACGGCGCGGTCTACCCCTGCGCAGTACCCACGCGGCTTGGCCAGCAGAACTCGCTTGGTCATGGCACCCAGCGTACGTACCGGACACCTGTGTAGGCAGATCGGCTGGACTGGTGCAGGCTAGACACATGAAGTCACTCCCGCTCCCCATCCGGGTTGCGGCCGGCCTCGCCGTCACCGCCGTGGAACAGGCCCGCACGCTGCCCGCCAAGATCGCCGGACTGCCGGTCACCGTGGCGAGCCAGGCCCTGCAGGTCTCCATGCGCGTCCAACAGCAGGTCACCGAGCTGGCGATCCGCGGAGACGAGGTCCTCGCCGGCCTCCGCCCGG
The DNA here is from genome assembly GCF_014203735.1 of Actinophytocola algeriensis. Classification (GTDB taxonomy): domain Bacteria; phylum Actinomycetota; class Actinomycetes; order Mycobacteriales; family Pseudonocardiaceae; genus Actinophytocola; species Actinophytocola algeriensis. The sequence goes on from NZ_JACHJQ010000011.1 coordinate 224,694, forward strand.
TCGAGGAGACGCCGGAATGGGCGACCTTCGACGAGGACGTCGAGGACGACCGCTTCGACTTCAGCAAGCCGATGCCGTTCGAGTCGGCGTTCGACCGGGTCGACGACGCGGATGAACGGCGTAACGGTCACCACACCGAGGACGCCGAGACGTTCGCCACACCCGACCCGTGGACGCAGGAAGAGCAGGCGATCGCGGAGGAGGCCGAGGCACTCGACAGCGACGGCCGCGCGCTGCCGGAGGCGACCGGTTACGACGACCTGTCGCTGCCGCAGCTGCGGGCCCGCCTGCGGCGGTACAGCGCCGACGAACTCGCCGAACTACTCGAGTACGAACGCGCGCACGGCAACCGCCCGTCGTTCGTGGGCATGCTGACCAGGCGGATCGCGACCGTTCGCGACCAGACGTGACCGAACCCGCTACCAGTCCGGAGAAGCCGTGGCCGGTGCGGACCGTCGCACGCAAGGTCGCCGACTGGATCAACCGCCTCGGTGACGTGTGGGTCGAGGGTCAGGTCACGCAGATCTCCAACCGGCCGGGCACCGGCACCGCGTTCCTCACGCTGCGGGACCCGGCCGCGGACGTGTCGATGACCGTCACCTGCCCGACGGGCATGCTTCGCGAACACCAGCCGCCGCTGACCGACGGCACCCGCGTGATCCTGCACGCGCGGCCGGCGTTCTTCATCGGTCGCGGCACGCTGTCGTTGCGGGCCGACGAGATCCGCGCGGTCGGCATCGGCCAACTACTCGCGCGGATCGAACGGTTGCGGAAGCTGCTCGCCGCGGAGGGTCTGTTCGACCCGCGCCGCAAGCGGAAGCCGCCCTTTCTGCCGCGGACCGTCGGCCTGATCACCGGCCGCGCGTCGGCCGCCGAGCACGACGTGATGGTCAACGCCCGCGTCCGCTGGCCCGCGGTGCGGTTCCGGGTGGAGAACGTCGCCACGCAGGGGGCGTTCGCGGTGCCGCAGATCGTCGACGCGCTCGGTGCGCTCGACCGCGACAAGAACGTGGACGTCATCGTGATCGCCCGCGGTGGCGGCAGCGTCGAGGACCTGCTGCCGTTCTCCGACGAGATGCTGCTGCGCGCGGTGTCGGACTGCCGCACCCCGGTGCTGAGCGCGATCGGGCATGAACAGGACACGCCGCTGCTCGACCACGTGGCCGACGTCCGGTGTTCGACGCCGACCGACGCGGGCAAGCGGGTCGTGCCGGACATCGCCGAGGAATCCGCGCGGGTGCGCCAACTCCGGGACCGGGCGCGGCGGGCGTTGCACGGATGGGTGGATCGCGAACGGCACCTGTTGAACGCGCTGCGCAGCCGGCCGGTTCTCGCCGATCCGTTCACGCCGCTGGAACAACGGAGTGCGCAGGTCAGCGTGCTCCTGGAGCGATCACGGCGGGCCGTGGCCGCCCTCGTGGCAGCCGAACGGGCGGCCCTCGACCACACCAGGGCCCGCTTGACGACGCTGGGACCAGCCGCCACGCTTGCGCGCGGGTACGCGGTCGTGCAGCGGGTGGACGAAGCAGGAAACCCGCGAGTACTCCGCTCGACGGCAGAGGCGCCGGAAGGGACCCGGCTCCGGGTCCGCGTTGCCGACGGCGCGGTGCACGCGATCGCGTCCGACTGGGGCGACGCGAGCGGAGGTAGCGGTGCCGAGACTGGATCGTGAGCCCACCTTCCTGCCGTTGACGATCGAGACCACGAACGCGGTCGCCAGGGCCACGGCCACCGAACCCGCGTTGCGCGCGCCCGCCGACGTCGTGTCCCGCAGGGCGAAGGAAGCCGACGCGGCCGCCGCCGAGTGCTGGGCCGCACTCCTCGCCGGCTGTGACGCACCGGGTTGCCGCACGCTGCCGGTACGGTTGCGCGCGTTGTCCGAGGCGACGTCCGACTACACGGGGATGCGCTGGTGGCTGGGTCGCGGCTCAGAGCACCGGCACCGTGTGGGCGCCGCGATCGAACGCATCGAGGAGGCGGTCGCCGAACGCGACGGCGCGGACTTCGCCGAGGCGTTCGTCGGATACGACCAGGCGGTGGCCGCCGCACTGGTCAACGCCCACAGCCGATTGGAGACCCACGCCCAGTGAGCGACGACCCGACCCTCGACTACGAGGCCGCCCGCGACGAGCTGGCGGAGGTGGTGGCCAAGCTGGAAGCGGGAGGCCTGTCCCTCGAGGACTCGCTGGCTCTGTGGGAACGCGGCGAGGCACTGGCGAAACTCTGCGACCGCCACCTGGCAGGCGCGAAGGAACGCATCGAATCAGCACTGGCGGCCGCGGACTCGGAGAACGCGGCGAGCTGAAGTTGTCCACAGCCCGGGCAGTTATCCACAGTTGGGCCCGCGCGCGAGAAATTTCCGGCGGCAGCCGATAGACTGGCACGGCGGGACGCCCCCGGGATCGGGTGGGGGTTGGGTAACGCGCGCGAGCCGGGGATCGCAGGGCGGCTCTGTTGTGTGCACCTGAACGTGGTTTCGCGCCCGGGCGGTTGCTGGTGTTCGTCTTCACCACTCGGATGTGCCGGTCAGGACGCGGATCGACGAGGAAAGCGCACCCGGCCGTCGTCCAACAGCGTGAGGAAGCGGCCGTCGGCCACCTCCTAACGGTAGGAAGCTTGGAGCCGGTCCGTCAGTGGCCTTTGAAAGTCGGGGTTCGTTTTCCTACGAACGCGTCCACTGCCTCTCGGTGGTCCGCTGTGCCGCCCAGCAGTGACTGGCCTTCGTTTTCCTTCGCCAGTGCGGTTTCCAGGTCCGCGCCTGCCGCTGCCAGCAGCGCTTCCTTGATTTTCCCGTAGCCCGTCGTCGGGCCTGTTGCCATGCGCGACGCCAGTTCCTGCGCCGTCGCCAGTGCGTCGTCCGCCATCTCGGTCACCATGCCGATCGACAGGCCCTGCTCCGCCGTGACCGGCTTTGCCAGCAGCATCAGTTCCATCGCGCGGCCGTAGCCGATCAGCCTCGGCAGCGTCCACGACGCGCCGGAATCCGCCGTCAGGCCGATCGTCGCGAACGCCATCAGGAACTTCGCTGCCGGTGCCGCCACGCGCAGGTCGCAGGCGTACGCGAACGACGCGCCCGCGCCCGCCGCCATGCCGTTCACCGCCGCGATCACCGGCTTGGGCATCGTCGTGAGGGTGCGGACGATCGGGTTGTAGTGCTCCTCGACCGTCCGGAACGGCGCCGGGTCGTTCGCCTGCAGCGCCGCGATGTGCTCCTTCAGGTCCTGGCCCGCGCAGAACGCCTTGCCCGCGCCGGTCAGCACCACCGCCCGCACCGCCGGGTCCGCCGCCGCGTCGGCCAGACCGTCGCGCAACGACTCCTTCAGTTCCACCGTCAGCGAGTTGTACGCCTCCGGGCGGTTGAGGGTGAACGTGCGAACCCCCTCGCGATCGTCGACCAGCAACGACGTCAAGACGTCCTCCTCATGCACTCGACCTGGTGCGTGTGCCTCGGGTGAGGCATTCCGACAGGAAACTCTCCGCCGCGGGTGCGAGCCGCGCGGTGTGCTCGTCGAAGAACTCCGCGGCCGCCGTGCCAGCCCAGTCCCTGGGCAGCACCTTCTCCGGCAGGCCGGGGTCGCGGAACAGGAACTTCCGCCACGCGTGCAGCAGCCGCTGTGACGCCGCGAACGCCTCCGCGGGCTGTGAACCGTCCACTGCGGACACGATGGGTAGCCATTCGGTCACGAATTCGGCATAGTTCGCGCCCAGCGTGTCCAGGTCCCACGCGCGGGCCGCCAGTTCGGTGTCGTCGCCGACGTGCTCGCCGTGGAACAGCCTGCCCGCGACGCGCTCCGCCGCGAGGATGTCCGCCAGTTCCGCCGACGGACGGGGCGCGACCCACGTCGTGGGTCCCAACGGTCCGTAACCGATCAGTCGCAGGGAAGAGTCGAGCCGGTCGCGGGCGCCGCGCGTGGGCAGCTCCTCCAGCGCCAGCACGTGCCAGCGGCCGTCCCAAGTGGAGGGACGGGTGCGGTAGATGCGGGCGGCGGCGTCGTCCAGCCTGCGTTCGGCGCGTTTCGTGAGCGCGTAGCCGGGCCCGTCGGTCAGCCGCACCGGACGCAGCCAGTCCTGCCGGACCATTCTGGACACGGCCGTGCGGATGGCGGGCGGTTCGAAGCCCAGCGGCTCGAGCAGGCGCACGAGTGCGGCGATCGCGGCAGAGCCACCTCTGGCTCTGAGGTAGCTGCCGTATACGTCGAACAGCGCGGACCGGGCTCGCACGATGTTCGAGTCTGTCAGTGCGGGGCGGCCGTGCGCCAGTGCGCCCCACGCGTCTTGGCCGGTCATCGACACGCAAGTGATCGGTTCGATTTCACCGCCGAGATGCCATAGGGGAGAATGTCAGGGTCTTTGGCCGGGTGAGTCCGGCCGAGGTGGCAGGCTATGACGGAGGGAGCACGCTATGGCGGCCATGAAGCCCCGGACCGGGGACGGTCCCCTCGAGGTGACCAAGGAGGGTCGGGGCATCGTGATGCGCGTCCCACTCGAGGGGGGTGGACGCCTCGTAGTCGAGATGTCGGCTGAGGAGGCAAGTGCCCTGGGTGACGCGTTGAAGGCCGCGGCTGGCTGACGGTCCAGAGTGGATTCTCTGGGTAGGTGATCCGTCGAGTATGGAGGTCCGTTGCAATCCTCGGTGCCGGCATTACCGACGACACTTCCCGACGTAGAGGTGACCACCACGGCGCGGCGGGCGATCCCGCTCGCCGTGGTGTGCCGCTTGGGAGAGGCGGCACCCGCGTCGCTGTCAGCTCGGGGGGACGAGCTGACCGGGGAGTGGGTCGACGCGGTCGCGCTGACCGGCAAGGCTGGTGAGATCCAGCCAGGTCCGGCCGGTTCGTCTGTGCGGTGGGTCGCCGGTGTCGGGGACGGCACCCCGGCGCAGTGGCGCACCGCGGGCGCCGCGCTGACCAAGGCGCTCAACGCCTGGATGGCGAAGGACGCCGACGCGGGCCGGACCCCGGAGCGCACGGTGCAGCTGGAGCTGCCGTCGTCCGTCGGGCCGGACGAGGTCAGCGAGCTGGTGCGCGGGCTGCGGCTGGGCGGGTACCGGTACGCGGTGACGTCGGAGGCGGCGCCGCCGACGGTGCGCACGATCCGGCTCGTGACGTCCGACCCGGCCCTCGACGAGCCGGTGCGGCGGGCGGCGGTGCTCGCGCAGGCGACCGCGCTGGCGCGGGACCTCGCGAACACGCCGTCGAACGTGAAGGACCCGGCGTGGCTCGCACGCATGGCGACGCGGACCGCGGGCAAGGTCGCCGACGTCGTTGTCCGGGACGAGAAGTGGCTCGCCGCGCAGGGCTTCGGCGGGGTGCTGGCGGTGGGTGGTGGCTCGGTCCGCCCGCCGAGGTTCGTCGAGATGACGTGGCGGCCCTCCGCGAAGGCGCCGCACATCGTGCTCGTCGGCAAGGGCATCACGTTCGACACGGGTGGCATCTCGGTCAAGCCCGCTGACGGCATGCACCTGATGCGCACCGACATGGCCGGTGGCGCGGCGGTGATCGCGGCGGTGGAGGCGATCGCGCGGCTGGGCCTGAACGTGCGGGTGACCGGGCTGGTGTCGTGCGCGGAGAACCACCTGTCGGGGTCCGCGTACCGGCCGGGCGACATCGTGCGCCACTACGGCGGCCGCACGACCGAGGTGACGAACACCGACGCCGAGGGCCGCATGGTGATGGCGGACGCGCTCGCGTACGCGGTGGAACGGCTGTCACCGGACCTGATCGTCGACGTGGCGACCCTGACCGGCGCGATGAAGATCTCGCTGGGACTGCGGACGGGCGGCCTGTTCGCATCGACGGACGAGATCGCGGCGCAGGTCCTGGCTGCGGGCGAGGTGGCGGGCGAACGCTGGTGGCGGATGCCGCTGGCGTCGGACGTCGGCTCGGTGGCGGACGAGTTCGCGGAGGCGGTGCGCAGCGAGATCGCGGACGTGCGCCAGTGCCCGCCGGGGCCGGGCGGCATCGCGGCGGCGATGTTCCTGCGCGAGTTCACGGGCGGGTTGCCGTGGGCGCACCTTGACATCGCGGGCCCCGCGCGTGCAGATCGCACATACGACGAGGTCAGCGCGGGTGCGACCGGCTTCGCGGCGCGCACGCTGGTGGAGCTGGTCGCGGCTCACGCCTGAAGTTGTCCACAGCAGGGGTAGTTGTCCACAGTTGGGCTCGGGCGCGAGAAATTTCCGGCGGCAGCCGGTAGACTGGCACGGCGGGACGCCCCCGGGATCGGGTGGGGGTTGGGTAACGCGCGCGCGAGCTGGGTCAGCTTGCCGTTGCGGCGGTCGGCAGGTAGTTGCGGCGGGTGCGGGTCGCGAACACGCGGTCGAAGACCGCGAACTTCGCCAGGAAGACCGGGCCGCTCGCCGCGAGGTAGCTCAGCGTCAGCGCAATCGGTTGCCAGCCGCTCGGCAACAGCGGCAGCACCAGTTTCTCCGCGGCCGTCGTCAGCGCGATCGACGCCACACCGCCGATCAAGGTGACCGTCAGGTACGTCGTCAGCTGGGAGCGCAGTTTGCCCGCCGGCCACGCCCAGTACCGGACCATCAGGAAGTGCGGCACCGAGCCCGCCAGGAAAGCCACCGTGCTCGCCGTCGTCGCATCCACGCTGGTCCAGCCGTACACCGCCAGCAGCACGATCTGGCTGATCCCCGTGGCGATCGCGGACGCGATCGTGAAACGGGCCAGTCTGATGCGCGGAGGTGCCATGCACCGAAACTATTGCGCCCGCGCTGAACAGGCTCTCAGGAACTTCCCTGAGCTTCCCCGGATCAACCCCGGTCAGGGTCGAGCCGCCAGATGACGTCCAGACCGTCCTCGCCGGACGTGATCGGCTCCTGCGGCGGCCTCCGGTCCACCACCGTGAAACCCAGCCGCTTCGGGATCGCCGCACTTCTCGTGTTCGCCGCGTCCGTGACGATCTCCACCCGCTGCGCGCCCCTCCGGAACGCCTCCGCCACCAGCAGCGACGCCGCCCGCGTCGCCACACCACGGCCCACGTGGTCCGGGCGCAACCAGTAACCCAGCTCCAGCCCACCAGGACCGATCCGCGCCATCAGGCTCGCCGCGCCCGCCAGCCGGCCCGACACGAAGATCGCGTAGTTGAACGCGGCGCCCTTGTCCCAGTCGGCCACCGTGCTCGCCACGAACGCGTCGGCGGCCTCCGGCGGGTAGCCGTCCGCCACCCACGCCATCCACGGCCTCAGGTGCGCCACTGACTCCTGCACGACGCGGTGCAGCACCGGCGCGTCCTGCTCGCGCCAGCGCCGCAGCGTCACCCCGCTGGACCCGAGCTGCGCGCGCACCGGTCAGCCCATCACCGACCGGTACACCGCCACCGTCTGCTCGGCCACCGAAGCCCACGAGAACTCCGTGACCGCCCGTTCCCGGCCCGCGTCACCCATCAGCTTCGCCCGGTACGGGTCGGCCAGCAGGCTGTTCACCGCGTCCGCCAGCCCCACCCGGAACGCCGAGGTGTCCGCCTCGTCGTAGTGCACCAGCAGACCTGTCCTGCCGTCGTCCACGACCTCCGGGATGCCGCCGACGTCCGACGCGACGACCGCCGTGCCGCACGCCATCGCCTCCAGGTTCACGATGCCCAGCGGCTCGTACACCGACGGGCACACGAACACCGTCGCGTGGCTCAGGAACTGCCGCACCTCCGCGGGCTGCAGCATCTTCTGGATCCAGTACACGCCCGGCCGCGCCGCCGCCAGCTCCGACACCGCCCGGGTCGTCTCCTCCGCGATCTCCGGCGTGTCCGGCGCGCCGGCGCACAGCACCAGCTGCGCGTCGGGGTCGATCTGGTGCGCGGCCGCGATCAGGTGACCGACGCCCTTCTGCCGCGTGATCCTGCCCACGAACACGACGATGGGGCGGTCCGGGTCCACGCCGTAGTGCCGCAGGGCGTCGGACTCCGTCACCGGGTGGTAGGCAGACGAGTCGATGCCGTTGCGGACCACCCGCACCCGCTCCGGGTCGAGCGCCGGGTAGCAGTCGAGCACGTCGGTGCGCATGCCCTCGCTCACCGCGATGATCGCGTCCGCCGACTCGTACGCCGTCTTCTCCACCCACGACGACAGCCGGTAGCCGCCGCCGAGCTGCTCGGCCTTCCACGGTCTGCGCGGCTCGAGCGAGTGCGCCGTGACCACATGGGGCACGTCGTAAAGGATCTTCGCCAGGTGCCCCGCGTGGTTGGCGTACCACGTGTGCGAGTGCACGAGGTCCACGCCGTCGACGGCCGCGGTGATCGACAGGTCCGCCGACAACGTCCGCAACGCCTGGTTCGCCCGCTCGAGCCCGGCCGCGGGATTGTGGGAATGAACACCCTCCCCCGAGCGCGGCCCGCCGAAGCAGTGCACGTCGACATCGATCAGTTCACGCAACCTCGGCACGAGGAACTCGACGTGAACGCCCGCGCCGCCGTAAACCTCCGGCGGCCATTCTCGAGTTAACAGCCCGATACGCACGTGGCTCAAGGTAGCCGTACCTGTACGAACGCGGTTAGGGTCAGCCACGTGAAGGGCCAGCAGCCACACGTGCTCGCGATCGTGCTCGCCGGGGGCGAAGGAAAGCGGCTGTGGCCGCTCACCGCTGACAGAGCGAAACCCGCGGTGCCGTTCGGTGGCAACTACCGGCTGATCGACTTCGTGCTGTCGAACCTCGTGAACGCCGGCTACCACCGGTTGTGCGTGCTCACCCAGTACAAGTCGCATTCGCTCGACCGGCACATCTCGACCACGTGGCGGCTGTCCAGCGTGCTGGGGCAGTACATCACCCCGGTGCCCGCTCAGCAGCGGCTCGGCCCTCGGTGGTACACGGGCAGCGCGGACGCGATCTACCAGTCGCTGAACCTCGTCTACGACGAGAAACCGGACCACATCGTGGTCTTCGGCGCCGACCACGTGTACCGGATGGACCCGTCGCAGATGGTGGCCGAGCACGTGGACGCGGGTGCGGGCGTGACGGTGGCCGGGATCCGGGTGCCGCGCAGCGAGGCGAAGGCGTTCGGCTGCATCGACTCGGACGCGTCCGGGAAGATCACCCGGTTCCTGGAGAAGCCGTCGTCGCCGCCGTCGGTGCCGGACGACCCGAACGTGACGTTCGCGTCGATGGGCAACTACGTGTTCCGCACGGAGACGCTCCTCGACGCGCTGCGGGAGGACGCAGCCAACCCCGAGTCGATGCACGACATGGGCGGCGACATCATCCCGATGCTGGTGGGCCGTGGCGAGGCGCGCGTCTACGACTTCGACGACAACGAGGTGCCCGGCGCGACCGAGCGGGATCGCGGGTACTGGCGCGACGTGGGGACACTCGACGCGTACTACGAGTCGCACCTGGACCTGGTGTCGGTGCACCCGGTGTTCAACCTCTACAACCACCGCTGGCCGATCCGGACGGCGACCCCGCCGCTGCCGCCCGCGAAGTTCGTGAACTCGGGCAGCGCGGTCGAGTCGATCATCGGGCCGGGGTCGATCGTGTCCGGGTCGTCGGTGCGGGACTCGGTGATCAGCGCGGACGTCGTGATCGAGGACGGTGCGCAGGTCGAGGGGAGCGTGCTGCTGCCGGGCGTGCGGATCGGCAAGGGCGCGGTGGTGCGCAAGGCGATCCTCGACAAGAACGTGCAGGTCGCCGAGGGTGCGGAGATCGGTATCGACCTGGACGCGGACCGGCAGCGGTGGACCGTGTCGGCGGGCGGCGTGGTCGTGCTCGGCAAGGGCGAACGGGTCGAGTGATTCCGGTCCCGCGGTCCGGCCTACCGGAGTTGTCCACAGCAGGGGTAGTTGTCCACAGTTGGGCTCACGCGCGAGAAATTTCCGGCGGCAGCCGGTAGACTGGCACGGCGGGACGCCCCCGGGATCGGGTGGGGGTTGGGTAACGCGCGCGCGAGCCGGGGCAGCGGTTCGGAGTCGTTCTGGCTCAGCTCGTGGAGTCGCCCAGCGGCCTCACCAGGGGCAGCCCGGCAGTCGAGGGAACGGCGACCTCACCCCGTCTTGGCGGCCACCAGCAGGCCGTCGCCCAGTGGCAGCAGGACCGGGACCAGGCGGTCGTCGTCCCGCACCGCTCTCGCGACCTCCCGCAGCGCGACCGTCTCGGCGTCCCTGCGGGCCGGGTTCGCCACCCCGCCCGACCACAGCACGCTCGCGAACGCGATCACGCCGCCAGGACGCAGCAGTCGCACGCCCTGCTCGTGGTACCCCGGGTACTCCTGCTTCGCCGCGTCGACGAACAGCAGGTCGTACGCCTCCTCGGTCAGCCGGGGCAGCACGTCGAGCGCGCGTCCCATGATCAACCGGGTGCGGCCGGGAGCGATCTTCGCGTCCCGGAAGGCGCGTTTCGCCGCGCTCTGGGGTTCCGGGTCCACATCGATGGACGTGAGGACGCCGTCCTGCGCCATGCCGCGCAGCAGGTAGAGGCCACTGATGCCGGCGCCGGTGCCGACCTCGACCACGGCTTTCGCCTGGGTCGCCGCGGCCAGGAACCGCAGCGCGGCGCCGCCTGCCTGCGTGACGGGGGCGCAGCCCAGCTGCGTTCCCCGCCTGCGGGCGGCGGCCAGCATGTCGTCCTCGGTGAGGTAGCCCTCGGTGTACGCGTTCAGCGCTTCCGAGTCGACCGTCGGCGTATCGGGTGCCACGAAGTGTGAGATTAGCGTTGTCCGACCCAGGACCGGGTGATAAGGCCCCTGTCGATTCTCAGGCGCTTCTCAGATGACTCTCACTAGCTTCATATCGACGGCCGACATGATCCGTGGTGACAGTAGGACACAGGTCCCGGGGGATGGGGAACAGGATGAGCGCGACAAGCGTTGAGAAGGGTAGTGGGTTTACTGACCCGGAAGAGGTGGCAAACCGCCCGATGCCAGTGACGACTGCCCCGCAGACCGCCGACGCCGCGCCCGTCACCATTGACGAAGCCGCCTGGACGCCCCCGTCGTGGGACGAGGTGGTGCGCGAGCACGCCGACCGTGTCTACCGGCTCGCCTACCGACTGACCGGCAACGCGCACGACGCCGAGGACCTCACCCAGGAGACCTTCATCCGGGTGTTCCGGTCGCTGGCGAACTACAAGCCGGGCACGTTCGAGGGCTGGCTGCACCGCATCACCACGAACCTGTTCCTCGACATGGCGCGCCGCCGGTCCCGGCTGCGCATGGAGGGGCTCCCGGAGGACACCGACCGGCTGGCGGGCGACGACCCGAGCCCGGAGCAGGTCTATGTCGAGACGCACCTCGACCCCGACCTGCAGGCCGCGCTGGACGAGCTGCCCCCGGAGTTCCGGGCGGCGGTCGTGCTGTGTGACGTGGAAGGCCTCTCCTACGAGGAGATCGGCGCCACCCTCGGCGTGAAGTTGGGTACTGTTCGCAGCAGGATCCACCGTGGACGGCAGGCCCTGCGCGCGTCGCTGGAGCGCCGCCGCGAACTGGTACGGGAGGGTAGGTCGTGACCGACGAGCGCGGTTGGGGTCTGTCCGAACAGCATCTGCTCCCGGACGCTGTGGTGGCGTTCGTCGACGGTGAGCTGTCGGCGTTGGCGTATGACCGCGCCTCGTCGCACCTCGCGAGGTGCGCCTCGTGCGCTGCCGAGATCACGGCACAGCGCCAGGCAGCCTCCGCCGTCCAGTCCGCCAACGCGTTCTCCGCACCGGCCGGGCTGCTCGCGAACCTGATGGCGATCCCCGACCAGGTGGAGATGCCGTCGGTGCCGGACGGTCTCGCCATGACCAAGGACGGCCAGCTGGTCGCCGTGCAGCGCCCCGACCGGGTCCCGCAGCTCGGGGGCACCGCGCCGTTGGGAAGTTCGGCGAAACTCGGCGAGGGCCGCACGGTCCTCGGGCGTAGGTCTGGGCGCCGCGCCGCGCAGGGCGCCGGTGTGGTCGTGTCCGGGCTGGTGCTCGGCGCGCTCGCACTCGTCACCACGTCCAGCAGCGGCGACGAACCACCGCGTGCACCCGCCAACGGCGAGCGGCCCGCGGTGATCGGTGGCGGTGCCATGCAGCAGGCCGGTTATGCCGCGACGCTGCACGTCACCAACCGCTAGCGCAACGCCGACTTCACCGCTCGTCCGGCAGGCTTGGCGACGATGAACAACCAGTGGAACCCCGAGCCGGCACAGCTGTCGAACGGCAGTGCCGTTCCCGGTAGTGACGACCGGCCCCGGCTCGGGCCACGCCCTTCTGTGCACCCTCCCGTCGACCCTGGCGCGGCCGCCGCGTTCGGCCGCCCGTCCGGCGTCGATGGGGCGTTTTCCCCCCGCTCACCGCAGCAGCAGCCCACGTTCGGTGAGCTGAAGACCGCGCCACCCGCGCCCGAGGCACTGGCGTCCGCGTTCGGCAGGCCCGAAGGCAACCAGGAGCTGCTGCAGCGCCCACCCTCGGACGAGCACGGCGCCGACGGCGTCGACCCGTGGGACGCGGATGCCGCGCATGACCCGTGGCGTGACCCGTCGGCCGGTGCGGTCATCGGCCCGCCTGCCGTCGGCCCGGAGAAGACCGACGACGACGGCGAGTCGGCCCCCAGGCCGGCCGCGCAGCTGCTGAGCCTGCCGGAGGTGCTGTTCGGCCGCCGGGTGAAGGTGTCCGCGCTCGTGCTGCTGGCCGTGCTCGCGCTGGTCATCGGCGTCGGCGGCGGGGTGGCCGCGTACTTCATCGCCGACCGGGGCGACCAGCTCACGAGCGACGCCACGCTCGCCGAGGTGACCGCAGGCAAGGAACGGCCGCCGGGTTCGGTCGCCGACATCGCGCAGCGGGTGCGGCCCGCGGTCGTGACCATCGAGGTGCGCTCCGAACAGGGCGCGGGCGTCGGGTCCGGCGCGGTGATCGACAGCGGCGGCTACATCCTGACCAACGAGCACGTCGTGACGCTCGGCGGTGCGGTGACCGAAGGCCAGCAGATCACGGTCGTGTTCAACGACGGTCAGCGCGCCGAGGCGAAGCTCGTCGGGGCGGACCCGAAGATGGACCTCGCGGTCGTGAAGGTCGACTCCGACGTGTCCACGGTGATCCAGCTCGGCAAGTCCGCGGACCTCGCGGTCGGCGACACCGTCCTCGCGATCGGCTCGCCGCTGGGCGAGACCGACACGGTGACGCTCGGCATCGTCAGTGCGCTGAACCGGCCGATCGTGGTCGGCGAGGAAGACGGCGTGCCCGCGGTGTACGACGCGATCCAGACCGACGCGGCGATCAACCACGGCAACTCGGGCGGCCCGCTGGTCGACTCGACGGGCGCGCTTGTGGGGATCAACACGTCGATCATCTCGACGTCGGAGGAAGGTGGCAGCATCGGTCTCGGCTACGCCATCCCGATCGACGACGCGCGACCGGTGGCGGAGTCGCTGATCAAGACCGGCAAGGTGAACCACGCCGACCTGGGTGTGAACGCCGCGTCGGTGTCGGCGGAGACGGCCGAGGGCGCCCGGGTCCAGAACGTCCGCGAAGGCGGCGCCGCCGCCAAGGCGGGTATCAAGCAGAACGACGTCATCCGGAAGGTCGGTGACCGGCCCATCGCGAACGCGGCGGAGCTGATCGTCGCGGTGCGCCACTACAAGGTCGGCGACACCGTGCCGGTCGTGCTGGCGCGTGATGGGCGAGAGCTGACAGTTCAGGTGACGTTGCAGTCCGATTGACCGGCTACGCTGGATGGCGACGTCGGGTTTGCGTTGCTTCGGAGGTAGGCCACAGTGTTCGACAGCATCGGCTGGGCCGAGATCCTCATCTTGGTCGTGGCGGGCCTGTTCATCCTCGGTCCCGAGCGGCTGCCGTCCGCGGCGGCGTGGCTCGGCCAGAACGTGAGGAAGGTCCGCGAGTACGCGACCGGCGCACGCGACCAGCTGCGCAACGAGATGGGCGACGACTTCGACGAACTGCGCAAGCCGCTGCAGGACCTGCAGCAACTGCGCAACTTCGACCCGCGGCGCGCGGTGACGAGGCACCTGTTCGACGACGTGGACACACCGAACGGCGGCACCAAGCCGAACGGCCACACCCCGCCGCCGACCCCCGCACCGACGCGCGAGGACCCGAAGCCGCCGTCGGGCAAGCCGTCCTTCGACCCGGACGCGACCTGAGGGCGGCCTCCGGCCCCCGATTTCCAGCGTAGAGCGCGGCACCGACAGGATCGGCGTGCCGAGGCGCGGGCTGTGGACAACTGGCTGGCGTCGCTTGTTGGGCGGCCTCCGGGCCCCCGAATCCAGCGTAAGCCGTCGCGCAGACAGAACGGGGCGCCGAGGCATGGGCTGTGGACAACTGGGTGGCGTCGCTGGTTGGGGTGGCCGTCGGCCCCCGAAATCCTGCCTAGTTCGCGGCACCGACAAAACAGGTGCGCTGGAGCGAGGCTGTGGACAATTGCTCGGGGCAGCTGGGGGCGAGATGTCTCCGCTGGTCAGTAGGGCTGTTTATGCGGCTCAGCCGAAGGCGTCGCCAGCTTCACCCGGCGGGTCCGGCGCGGCCCTCGGCCCCCCGAAATTCAGCGTAGTCGCGGGGACCGACAGAAACGGGCGTGCTGCGCGGAGGTTGTGGACAACCGCTCAGCGAGTGGCTACGGCGAGGTGTTTCCGCTGGTCAGCAGGGCTGTTGTGCGGCTCAGCCGGGTTGGGATGTCCTCGTGGAGGGCGTTGCCAGGTCGGTCGTGTGATGGCGTCCGGCGCGGACGTGGCCCTCGGCCCCCCGAAATCCAGCGTAGTCGCGGGGACCGACAGAAACGGTGCGCTGAGCGGAAGCTGTGGACAACCGGGTGTGCTGTGGACAAACCGGCCCTCGCGGGGTGCGCGAGGGCCGGGATTGTCGGTGGTCTGCCGTAGGCTGGAAACCGGGGGCCGGAGGCCAAACCCGCACGTCAGGCCGGGGAAACCGACAGCATGCGGCCCGCCAGGCCGCGGGCGCGGCTCGACAGTTTCGTCGCGATCTTTGTCAGTTCCTGTGCGGCTGCCGAGTCCGGGACCGACGTCACGATCGGCTTGCCGTCGTCGCTCGCTTCGCGCAGGCGCGGGTCCAGTGGGACCTGGCCGAGCAGTGGGACGTCCGCGCCGATGGTCTTCGTCAGCGACGTCGCGACCCGCTGGCCGCCGCCCGCGCCGAACAGGTCCATGCGCGAGCCGTCCGGGAGCTCCAGCCACGACATGTTCTCGATCACGCCCGCGATGCGCTGCCGCGTCTGCATGGCGATGGCACCCGCGCGCTCCGCGACCTCGGCCGCCGCCTGCTGCGGGGTGGTCACGACCAGCAGTTCGGCGTTCGGCAGCAGTTGCGCCACCGAGATCGCGATGTCCCCGGTGCCCGGGGGCAGGTCGAGGAGCAGCACGTCGAGGTCGCCCCAGAACACGTCGGCCAGGAACTGCTGCAGCGCGCGGTGCAGCATCGGGCCGCGCCACACCACCGGGGTGTTGCCCGGGGTGAACATGGCGATCGAGATGACCTTCACGCCGTTGGCGGCCGGC
Source organism: Actinophytocola algeriensis (assembly GCF_014203735.1). Taxonomy (GTDB): domain Bacteria; phylum Actinomycetota; class Actinomycetes; order Mycobacteriales; family Pseudonocardiaceae; genus Actinophytocola; species Actinophytocola algeriensis. The sequence goes on from NZ_JACHJQ010000011.1 coordinate 240,118, forward strand.
GGGAGGATCATCTTCTCCACGCGGGTCGGCTTGCCGTGGGCGCCGAGCATCCTCGGCACGGAGTGGCCGTAGATGTCCGCGTCGACGATGCCGACCGACAGGCCGCGCTCGGCCATCGCGACCGCGAGGTTCACCGTCACGCTCGACTTGCCGACGCCGCCCTTGCCGGACGCCACGCAGTACACGCGGGTCATCGAGCCGGGCTCGGCGAACGGGATCTTCGGCTCCTCCGACGAGCCCCGCAGCTTCTGCCGCAGCTCGGTGCGCTGCTGGTCGGACATGACGTCCATCTCGACGGTCACGTGCCGCACACCGTCGACGCCGGACGCCGCGTTCGTCACGTCCTCGGTGATCTTGTTGCGCAGCGGGCAACCGGACACGGTGAGGTAGATCTCTACGTGGACAGTGCCGTTGTCACCGATCGACACGTTCTTGACCATGCCCAGGTCGGTGATCGGCTTGTGGATTTCCGGATCCTGCACGGTGGCCAGCGCGGCACGCACGGCCTCGACATCTGGAGTGGTCACGCAACCATGCTACGGGCCGTTCCGTAACATCGTCTTCGTGCCGGAGCCTGCGGTGACCCGGATGCCCACCGGGAAAGAGCTCGACGCTTGGCGATCATTCCTGCGCGCCCACGCGCGGCTGTCCCGGGTGCTCGAAGCGGAACTGGTGGCCGACCACCCGATCACACTCGGCGGCTACGACGTGCTGGTCCAGCTCGCGGAGGCGCCGGAACGCAGGCTGCGGATGGCCGAACTGGCCGACGCGGTGCTGCTGTCCCGCTCCGGCGTGACCCGGCTGGTGGACCGGCTAGAGATGGCAGGCATGGTCACCCGCGAACGCTTCGACGGTGACGGTCGCGGCATCGTGGCGGTTCTCACCACGAAGGGTGTCGACACCCTCCGCGCCGCGGCCCGCACCCACCTCGCGGGCGTGGTCCGCCACTTCGTGGAACACCTGAACGAGGACGAACTGGCCTCGTTCGGCGCGATGTGCTCCCGCCTGGCCGACCAGTGCTGATGCCCTGAAAGACGCTTTCAGGGCACCGCCCTGCTGAACCGGCGGGTCAGTTCTCCGCCCAGCGGGCGTCTTCTCGCAGGGTGTCCGCGCTCGGGCGGGGTTTGCGGGGCTTGGCGTTCAGGTCGGTGCGCAGGCGGTCCAGTTCGCTGCGGAGGTAGTCGCGGGTGGCGACCTCGCCTACCGCCAACCTCAGTGCCGCCAGCTCGCGGGCCAGGAACTCCGTGTCCTCCTTCGTGCGGGCCGCGCGCGCCCGGTCTTCCTCCAGTGACACCCGGTCACGGTTGTCCTGGCGGTTCTGGGCCAGCAGGATCAGCGGGGCCGCGTACGCCGCCTGGGTGGAGAACGCCAGGTTGAGCAGGATGAACGGGTACGGGTCCCAGCGCAGCGTCACCGCCGCCAGGTTCAGCGTGATCCACACGATCACGAGCAGCGTCTGCCAGAACAGGAACTTGCCCGTCCCCAGGAATCTGGCCAGGCGTTCGGACAGGCGGCCGAACGTCTCTGGGTCGATGGAGACCCGAAAGCCCGGGCGGCGGGGTTGGTCCAGCCGTCGGTCAGGCATCCGCTGGCTCCTCGTTCGGTGACTCCCGCCAGCCGTGTGGCAGCAGGTGGTCCAGTACGTCGTCCACGGTCACGGCGCCCACCAGGTGGTCGGTGTCGTCGACGACCGGGGCGCACACCAGGTCGTACGCGGCGAAGTACCTGGTCACCTCGTTCAGCGTCGCCGACGGGGGCAGGCGCGCCAGGTCCGTGTCCAGGGCGCTGGCCACCAGTTCGCCCGGGGGTTCGCGCAACAAGCGTTGTAGGTGGACGCAGCCCAGGTAGCGGCCCGTGGGCGTCGCGGACGGCGGCCGGCACACGAACACCATGCTGGCCAGCGCGGGTGTGATGTCGGGGTTGCGGACCATCGCCAGCGCCTCGGCGATGGGGGCGTCCGGCATCAGCACGATCGGCTCCGGGGTCATCAGGCCGCCCGCCGTGTCCGCCGAGTACGCCAGCAGGCGCCGGACCGGGTCGGACTCCTGCCGTTCCATCAGGCCCAGCAGCCGCGCCTGCTCCATCTCCGACAGCTCCGCCAGCAGGTCCGCGGCGTCGTCGGGGTCCATCGCCTCCAGGACGTCCGCCGCGCGCTCCTCGTCGAGGTGTGCCAGCAGCTCCTTCTGGTCTTGTTCCGGCAGCTCCTCGAACACGTCCGCGAGCCGCTCGTCGTCGAGGCTGTCCGCCACCTCGTACCTGCGTTTCGCGGGCAGCTCCCGCAGGGCCGCCGCCACGTCCGCGGCTCGCATGCCCTCGAACACGCTCAACAGGTGCGCCGCGCCCTGGGGCGCCGACGCGAGGTCCGTGACGCCGGGAGCCTCGATCTCCTCCCACCGCAGCACCTGGATCGGGCCGCGCCTGGACAGCCTGCCGGTGCGTTCGCGGATCGCGACGCGGCTGAGCACCCAGTCGCGGGTCCTGCTGGTCTCCATCGCCGCGTCCACCAGGACCGCGTGCGCGCCGGTGCCGACGATCACCGCCCGCGCGTCCAGCAGCTGGCCCACCACCAGCACCTCGTTGGGGCGCTGGGTGAACCGGCGCAGGTTGACCGAACCCGTCGCGAGCGTCACCGCGTTCGCGTCGATCGACGTCACGCGCAGCATCGGGACGAAGATCCGGCGCCGGGTCGCGAGCTCCACCACGGGGCCGAGGACCCGGGGTGGCTCGCGGTCGGTGCGCAGCACCACCACCACGTCCCGGATCTTGCCGATCGACTCGCCGTCGGGTCCGAAGACCGGCAGTCCGGCGAGCTGTGCGACGAAGACCCTGCTCACGGCTCCCACGCGCGCAAGGCTATCCGGTTCACCCTGCTGTGAGCCCGTCGACGAGGGCCGGGTCGAGCACGTCGGTCAGCTCGTCGTAGGGCATGTCGACGATCTGCGTGCCGCACGCGGTGGCCCTGCTGCCGAACTTCGACAGCTCGACGGTGAAGGACGCGTGGTCACGGGTGAACGCCACCAGTACCTCCTTGCCGATGTTCTCGTCGGTCAGGTCCAACCGCGTGGCGCCGGTCCCGATGTCCGGGCACCCGGTGATCGACTCCACCTTCATCCACCGGTTGGCGAGCATCCCCGCGCCGTCCGGCTGGAACATCTCGGCCGGGGTGAGTGCCGTGCCGGTGTCCAGGTCCACGGTCACCGTGCGGTAGCTCTGCCACGACGAGTCCGACAGCTGCCCCAGCCGCGGCAGGTTGTCGTAGCGGACGGACACGTACCTCTCGTTCTGCAGCAGCACGTCCGCCGTGACCTCGATCGACGTCGGGTCGTCCCACCGCTCGTCGCCGGAGTCCCGCAGGTCCTGCCGGATCGAGGCGACGCTGTCCCGGACGTAGCGCACCGCCGAGTCGACGGGCGCGCGCAGCGCCGCGTTCAGCTCCTCGGCTCGCGGTGACCCGGACAGCTCGACGACCTGCGCGGACACGTCCATGTTCACGTCGTAGCTCGCCTGCTCGGTCTCGACGCTCACCGCGAACGGTTGCGCGGGCGGCGGGTCGTCGCCGGTCGTGTTCACCACGATCACGGTGGCGCCGACGACCACCGCCGCGCCCACGACCGCTGCCGCGGCCTTCGCGGCCAGTGCCCCTGCCGCCGTCTTCGCCGCCACCGCCGAGCCCGCGGCTCCGGCGGCACCCGCACCCGCCGCCGCGGTCCCGCCGGTCGCCGTGAGCACGCCCGTAGACGACACCAGCCACGCCATCGGCGACGCCGCCAGCAGGGTCCCCGCGTACCCGCCTAGCCGCCGCCACCCGTTCGACTCCCAGTCCTTGCCGTACCCGGCGACCGCGGCGGACTCCAGCTCGGCCACGAACGCGGCCGCGCTCGCGGGCCGGGTCGCCACGTCCTTCGCCATGCCGCGTGCCACCAGCGCCCGCACCGGCTCCGGCACCGCGGCGACCGGCGGCGCGGCGAACTGGTGCGCGTGGCGCAGCCGCTCGGTGTCGGTGTCGGTGAACGGGCGGAAACCCGTGACGCACAAGAAGAACACGCACGTCGCCGCATACACGTCCGTCGCCGGTGTGGCGGGTGCGCCCTGCCACTGCTCGGGTGCCATGTACGCGGGCGTGCCACCGGAATGTCCACTGTGGCCGGACAGCAGCGCGATGCCGAAGTCCACCAGCTTGCTCTGGTTGTTCGGCTGCACCAGCACGTTGCCCGGCTTGTAGTCGCGGTGCACGGTGCCTGCCTGGTGCGCGGCCGCGAGCCCGAGCAGCGACCCCTTCAGTATCGCGAGCGCCGCCTCCGGCGTGAGCGTCCCGTGCCGCGCCAGGATGTCCTTGAGCGACGCCCCGGGCACGGCCTCCATCACGATCGCGGCGCCTTCGCCGGTCTCCACGAACTGGTACAGCCGCGCCACGTGCGGGCTCACCACGCGGTGCAGGATCGCCGCCTCGTGGCGGAACTGCGCGCGCGACGCCTCGTCGGTCACGTGCAGGTACTTGATCGCGACGACCCGGCTCGTCGCGTCGTGGCGGGCCAGCACCACACGCCCGAAACCGCCTTCGCCGAGCACGGTCAGCTGCGTGTACCCCGGCACCGTCCACTCAGACACCTGACGGAACGTAGCGGGATCAGGCCGTCGCCGCCGCGATTCGCGCACAGGCCGCGCCCAGCCAGTGGTCCTCGCCACTGTCGAGCCAGTTGTCGACGGCCCTGACGAACGTCCACTTGCGCGCCAGCTCCCGGTCCAGTCCGGCGGCGTCCGCGATCGCCGCGAGCCCGCCCGCGGCCTGCACGTCGTCGAACCGGTTCCACAGCAACGGGACCAGCCCGAACTCGCGGTCGCCCGCGATCGGCTTCGGGTCGATCACGAGCCACGGCTCACGCTCGCCGCGCAGCACGTTGTCGTAGTGCAGGTCCTCGTTGACCAGGTGGTTTCCGGGCGTCAGCTCGCGGCAGTACGCGACGGCCTGCTCGACCAGCCCGGCGGGCACCCTGCCGTCGTTCTCCGCCGGCAGCTCACGCACCCAGCGCGCCGCGTTGTCCCGCAGGTGCCGCACACCGGGTGGCGCGGGCCGGTCGAGCCGCGTGATCAGGCCCGTGACCACGGCCAGCGCCTCGTCGATCGGCACGTTCCGCAGCGTGGTGGCCGGGTCGAGCCGCTCCAGGAGCAGCGCCCACGCGTCGTCGTCGTGCGCGAGCAGCCGGACCGCGCCGTCGCCGTCCCACAGGGACAGCGCGAGCGCCTCGTGCCGCGCCTCGTCGTGCGGCCAGGTCACCTTGAGCACCGCGGGTTCGCCGGACGGGCGGCGGACCGGCACGACGAGCGCGCACACGCCGTGCATCAGCGGGCCGTCGACGGTCAGGTCCCAGCGTGCGAGGCACGACTCGGTGAGCGCGGGCAGCCCGGCCAGCCACTCGCCGGCCTCGTCGTCGAACTGCCCGGCGAAGCTTTCTGGCACGGTCAAGGACATGCGCCCAGGGTGGCGTAGCTGACACGTGCACGGCGAGCCGGTTTCGAACGCCCTAGGGTTACCCGCAGGTAGCTTCACTGTCAGGAGGCTCGATGAGGTCACCGAAGGACTTCTTCCGCCCGCTCGCCGTCGGCGCGCCGGAGCCGCTGCGGCAGATCCCCTTCCGCCCGTCCCGGATGATCCACTTCTTCGACCCGGGCAACGAGAAGATGGCGGCCAAGGTGCCCGACATGGCCGGGAAGGCCGACGTGCTGCTCGGCAACCTCGAGGACGCCATCCAGGCCGACCGCAAGGAAGCCGCCCGGAACGGGCTGGTGCGGATCGCGCGCGAGGTGGACTTCGGCGACACCCAGCTGTGGACGCGGGTCAACAGCCTCGACTCGCCGTGGGTGCTCGACGACCTGCTCACGCTGGTCACGGCGATCGGCGACAAGCTCGACGTGATCATGGTGCCGAAGGTCGAGGGGCCGGAGGACATCCACTACGTCGACCGGCTGCTCGCCCAGCTGGAGGCGCGGGCGGGGCTGACCGAACCGCTGCTGGTGCACGCGATCCTGGAGACCGCGAGCGGCGTGGCGAACGTCGAGGAGATCGCGCTCGCCAGCCCGCGCATGCAGGGCATCTCCCTCGGTCCGGCCGACCTGGCCGCGTCGCGCCGCATGAAGACGACCCGCGTCGGTGGCGGCCACCCGGGCTACCTGGTGCGGACGGACCCGGTCGGCGACTCCATCGAGGACGGCCGCACCACCTACCAGCAGGACCTGTGGCACTACACGGTGGCGCGGATGGTCGACGCGTGTGTGGCGGCGGGGATCCTGCCGTACTACGGGCCGTTCGGTGACATCCGGGACGTGGTGGCGTGCGAGGACCAGTTCCGCAACGCGTACCTGCTCGGCTGTGTCGGTGCGTGGAGCCTGCACCCGAAACAGATCGAGATCGCCCGGCGCGTGTTCTCGCCGGAGGCGTCCGAGGTGGTGTGGGCGCGGCGGGTCATCGAGGCGATGGGCGACGGCACGGGCGCGGTCATGCTGGACGGGAAGATGCAGGACGACGCGACCGTGAAGCAGTGCCAGGTGATCGTGGCGCTCGCCGATGACCTCGCCGCCCGCGACCCGGAACTGGCGGCGGCGTACAAGGAGGCGTCCGCATGAGGCCCCGCCGGTCGGTCCTGTACATGCCGGGCGCGAACGAGCGCGCGCTGGAGAAGGCGAAGACACTGCCCGCGGACGCGCTGATCCTGGACCTGGAGGACGCGGTCGCGCCGGACGCGAAGGTCGCGGCGCGGGAACGGGTGTGCGCGGCGGTCGGGTCCTACGGCACGCGCGAGGTGACGATTCGCGTGAACGGCGCGGGAACGCCGTGGCACGCGGACGATCTGCGTGCGGCCGGCGAGGCTGGTCCGTCGGCGGTCGTGGTGCCGAAGGTCAACTCGGTCGACGAGGTGCACGCGATCGAGAAGGCGCTGTCGCACGCCCCGGACCACACCGCGATCTGGGCGATGATCGAGACCCCGGTGGCGGTGCTGAACTGCTCGGCGATCGCGGCGGCGTCCGACCGGCTGACCGTGCTGGTGCTGGGGACGAACGACCTGGCGAAGGAGCTGGTGGCGGCGCAGGTGCCCGGTCGCGGGCCGCTCCTCGGGCCGCTGTCGATGTGCGTGCTGGCGGCACGGGCGACCGGGCGGGTGATCCTGGACGGCGTGTTCAACGACGTGCGGGACGCGGCCGGGTTCGCCGAGGAATGCCGGCAGGGCCGCGACTTCGGGTTCGACGGGAAGACGTTGATCCACCCGGGCCAGGTCGAGCCGTGCAACGAGATCTTCGCGCCGTCGGCGGCGGAGGTCGAGCACGCGCACCGGGTGATCGCCGCGTTCGAGGAGGCCGGGCGCGAGGGCCGTGGCGTGGCCACTGTGGACGGCCGGATGATCGAGAACCTGCATGTGGCCAACGCGGAACGGACGCTCGCGCTGGCGGCGGCGATCAGCGGCGGCTGACGGCGTTCGGGGCGGTGTTCGGCGGTGCCTGCCGGTGGTGCCCCTCGGCGCCTGACGGCGGTGTTCAGCGGTCTGGCGGCGGTGTTTCAGCGGCGCGTCGGCGGTGTTCATCGGCCTGCCGGCGGTGCTGAGCGGCCTGCCTGCAGTGTTTAGCGGCCTGCCGGCGGTGTTCAACGGCCTGGCGGCGGTGGCCCTCGGCCCCCCGAATTCCAGCGTAGTCGCTGGCACCGACGAGAACGGTGCGTGCGGCGACGGCCTGTGGACAACCGCCGAAGCTGTGGACAACCCGGCGGCCGGACGGGTTCGCGGAGCCCGGTTGTCGGTGCTCGCCGGTAGCGTGGAAACCGGGGGGCCCCCGCCGCGCGAATGGGACTTTCGTTCGCCTTTCCCAGGCGTAGCATCGGTTGCGAGGGGGACGCCTCGGGGAGGTGCCATGGTCGGCTACCTGATCCTCTTGATCCTCGTCGTGGTCGTGCTGGGCGCGTCGTCCAGTCTGCGGGTCATCAAGCAGTACGAGCAGGGGCTCGTGTTCCGGTTCGGGCGGGTGCGGGCCGGGATCCGGTCGCCGGGGCTGGCGGTGCTGGTGCCGGTCGCCGATCGCATGGAGAAGGTCAACATGCAGGTCGTGACCATGCCCGTGCCCGCGCAGGAGGGCATCACCCGCGACAACGTGACCGTGCGGGTCGACGCGGTCGTGTTCTTCCGCGTCGTGGACCCGGTCAGTGCCGTGGTCAAGGTCGAGGACTACCGGTTCGCGGTCGGGCAGGTCGCGCAGACCTCGCTGCGCTCGATCATCGGCAAGAGCGACCTCGACGACCTGCTGTCCGACCGGGAACGCCTCAACCAGGGGCTCGAGGTGATGATCGACAGCCCGGCGCTGGAGTGGGGCGTGCACATCGACCGCGTCGAGATCAAGGACGTCGCGCTGCCCGAGTCGATGAAGCGGTCCATGTCGCGGCAGGCGGAGGCCGAACGGGAGCGCCGGGCACGCGTGATCTCCGCCGACGGCGAGTTCCAGGCGTCGCAGAAGCTCTCCGACGCAGCGCGGGTCATGGCCGACACCCCGGCCGCGCTCCAGCTGCGCCTGCTGGAGACGGTCGTGGAGGTCGCCGCCGAGAAGAACTCGACGCTCGTCCTGCCGTTCCCCGTCGAGCTGCTGCGGTTCCTCGACCGGGCGACCTCCACCGAGAAGAAGGACAACCCATAGGGTTGCGTGGGTGGGGCTGTTCAACCGTGGCAGGCCGAGGCCGGACGAACCTGCCGACGAGACACTGCCGGAGCTGACGGTCAGCGAGGCGCAGCGGCTGCGTCACCTGGTCCGCACCAGCATGGCAGGCGCCGGCTACGAGGTCACCGTGTACGCCGGGCACGTCGAGGACGCCGACGGCCGTCAGTTCGGGCTCGGCACGCTCGCCCGCAGGCTGTCCGACCCGGACGTGCCGGCCAGGCGCTGGGGCCGCCTGGTCGACGACCACCTGCGCCGACTGCTGTCCGCGGTCGACGGGCCCGACCAGTTCGACGTGCCCACCGAGGACCTCCTCGGCCACACCTACCTGCGGCTCTACGAGGCCGACGCGCTGCCGGACACCCAGTGGTGGACCTACGGCCGCGAAGCCCTGCCCGGTGTCCTCGAGCTCCTCGCCCTGGACCTGCCGGACTCCGTCGCCACCTTCAACGACGAGCAGGTCACCCAGCACGGGCTGGCCCGGCTGCGGGCCGCGGGCCTCGCGAACCTGCGCAAGGAACAGGCCGACGACCGGGTCACGCACCGAGGGGTGGAGATCCTCGTCGGGTCGATGTTCTTCGCGTCCACCGCGCTCGTGCTGCCGGAGGTCGTGCTGCGCACCACCGGTGAGGCGTCGCTGCCCAACGGGGTGCTCGTCGCCATCCCGTTCCGCCACCAGCTGCTCTACCACGTGCCGCGCGACGAGAACGTGGTCGAGGCGCTGCACACGATGGCCGCGGTCGCCGCCAACGCCTACGCGGAGGAGGTCGGGCCGATCAGCCCGCACGTCTACTGGTGGCACGACGGCGAGTTCGAACAAATCACCCACGCCGACGACGACGGTGGTATAGCAATTCGCGTAGAGGGTGCGTTCGCGGAGATGTTCTCGCGGTTGTTTCCCGAGTCGTGATCTGACTACAGAACGTCAGAATTACTACTCTGCAGGTCGGCGACGTCACGGATCGTCGAAGGTTGCGGTGAGATAACGCACAGATAACGGCGGTTTGCTTGCCTCGCGGCCGTCTCCGCAGGTGAAGTGTCGGGCATGGGTAAACATCGCATTGGCAAGGAGGGGCGAAGAGGGCCCCGTCTGTTCGGCGGCCGTCCCCCTCGCGACGACCTGTTCGAACGCAGTTTCTCCTCCTGCCGGGGCTGCGGCGCCGATGTCTACGTCCTCGCCAGCGACTGCCGCGGCTGCGGTCACCGAGTGAGCTGAGCCGGAGCTTCGAGCGTCGGCGAACTGAAACGGTCCCGCTGGTGGCCCCGTAGTGGCACTGCGCACAGGTGTCGGGCGAACGAGCGTTAACCGGTGGATACTCGCCGGTAACCACCTCGCTCGGAGGGAGCACCGACGATGGCCCGCCTTGCTCAGACCGCAGGCCTGACCGAGATCCAGCAGGAAATCCTGGCCACGGTCCGCGACTTCGTGGACAAGGAGATCATCCCGCACGCGCAGACGCTCGAGCACGGCGACACGTATCCGCAGGACATCGTCGACGGGATGAAGGAGATGGGGCTCTTCGGCCTCACCATCCCGGAGGAGTACGGCGGGCTCGGCGAGTCGCTGCTCACCTACGCGCTGGTGGTCGAACAGATCGCCCGCGGCTGGATGAGCGTGTCGGGCGTGATCAACACGCATTTCATCGTGGCGCACATGGTGAAACAGCACGGCACGGACGCCCAGAAGCAGAGCCTGCTGCCACGGATGGCGACCGGTGAGGTGCGCGGGTCGTTTTCGATGTCGGAGCCCGACCTCGGCTCGGACGTCGCGGCCATCAAGACCCGCGCCAAGCGCGACGGTGATGACTACGTCATCGACGGCGCGAAGATGTGGCTGACGAACGGCGGCAGCTCCAACCTCATCGCGCTGCTGGTCAAGACCGACGAGGGCGCCGAGAAGGCGCACCAGAACCTGACGGCGTTCCTGGTGGAGAAGCCGGCGGGCTTCGGCGAGGTCGCGCCCGGCCTCACCATCCCCGGCAAGATCGACAAGATGGGCTACAAGGGCGTCGACACCACGGAGGCCGTGTTCGACGGCTACCGCATCGGCGCCGACAAGGTCCTCGGCGACGCGCCCGGCAAGGGCTTCGCGCAGATGATGGACGGCGTCGAGGTCGGCCGCGTGAACGTGGCGGCCCGCGCGTGCGGCATCGCGATCCGCGCGTTCGAGCTGGCCATCGACTACGCCCAGCAGCGCAGCACGTTCGGCAAGCCGATCGCGCAGCACCAGGCGATCGCGTTCAAGCTCGCGGAGATGGCCACCAAGGTCGAGGCGGCGCACCTGATGATGGTGAACGCGGCGCGGCTCAAGGACTCCGGCGCACGCAACGACGTCGAGGCAGGCATGGCGAAGCTGATCGCCTCGGAGTACTGCGCCGAGGTGACGCAGGAGAGCTTCCGCATCCACGGCGGCTACGGCTACTCCAAGGAGTACGAGATCGAGCGCCTCATGCGCGAGGCGCCGTTCCTGCTCATCGGCGAGGGCACCAGCGAGATCCAGAAGACGATCATCAGCCGCGGCCTGCTGCGCGAGTACAAGGCCCGCTGACCGATCGGGCCGAACAGCCCACCCGTGCCCCGGCCCGCCACTACGGTGCCGGGGCATGGTTGATCTTGGTTTCGACAACCCCGACGACCCGGCAACCGACAGCACCGGCGGCGCCGAGATGTCAGTGGATCAGGCGTTGTCACGGACGTACCTGCGGCTCATGGAGGGCTTCCGGCCAGGGCCGGACTGGTGGCAGTACGCGCTGGAGACGGTGCCGGGCACGCTCGAGGTCGTCGTGTTCGACTACCCCGTGCTGGTGAGCATCCTCACCGACGAACAGGTCGCGCGGTACGGGCACGAGCGGCTGTGCGCGGCAGGACTCGCGAACCTGGCTCGCGAGGAGCCGGACGTCGAGGTCATCGGAGCGGTGCACTGCCTGACCGGCTCGGTTCACACGGCGTCCACCGCGTTGGTGCTGCCCGCCATGATCGCCAGGGCCAGCGGTGAGACCGAGTTCCCCAACGGCGTACTGGTGTCGATGCCGGAGCGGTCCGTCCTGCTCTACCACGTGCTGCGTGACGAGAGCATGCACGACGCCATCGAGTCCATGGTCGCCATGACCGGCGGCGCGTTCGACGATGGGCACAAGCCGATCAGCAGGCACCTGTACTGGTGGAACCGTGGCGAGTTCTCCGCCATCACGAGGTACGGCGAGGACGACACGGTCGAGATCCACGTCGACGGCGAGTTCGCGGACGCGTTCCACCGGGTCACCGACATTCCGGTTGGGCGGGGTTAGCACGGATTGCCCCTTGTTGGCAGGATGGTGTCAACTGCTGAACATGAGGTGAGCGAACGGTGAGTGGCGCGTTCTCCGGCTCGGCGAAGGGAAGCCAAGCGCTCCCCAAGGTGCCGACGCCCCCATCCGGGTGGCCGATCGGGTCCTACGGCACGTACCAGGAGGCCCATCGCGCGGTCGAGTACCTGGCAGGCAACGAGTTCCCCGTGCAGGAGGTCACGATCGTCGGGGTGGACCTCATGCTGGTCGAGCGGGTCATCGGCAGGCTGAGCTGGCCGAAGGTCCTCGGCACCGGGGCGCTGTCGGGTGCGTGGTTCGGTCTGTTCGTCGGCCTGCTGCTCGGGTTGTTCAGTTCCCAGACCATGTCGTTCGCGCCGATCCTCGTCGGCCTCGTCGCGGGTGTCGTCTTCGGTTTGATCTTCGCCGCGGTGGGGTATGCGACCACGCGCAGTACCGGCAGGGAGATCGCGTCGGCGAGCCAGTTGGTGGCGGGCCGCTACGACGTCCTCGCCCAGCCGCGTAACGCGGAGAAGGGTCGTGACCTGCTGGCGAAGCTCGCGATGCGCCCGTCCGGAGCAACCGACTAGGCCGTTACAGGTGTTGATCGGATCGTGACCGATGCAGGTTGCGGGCCGTGATCATCGGGCCTAGGTTCAGTGGACCGTGACAAACGCATCCCCCTGGCACGCCGAGGTGCCGCACGCCTCCTTCTCCGTGCCGGAGGGATAGGGAGGCAGGGTTCACATGGGCAGTACTGCCCGCTGGCGGATGCTCGCCGTAAGCGGGGCCGCGCTGATGACGGCGTCCACGGTCGCGGCCTGCGGCTCGGACGACGGCATGCAGATCAACGTCTACTACGCGCCGGAAGAGAACTTCCAGTCGGTGATCGACCGGTGCAACGAAGAGGCCAACGGCCGCTACGAGATCGTCTACCGCAAGCTGCCGCGGGACGCCGACGGCCAGCGTGAACAGATGGTGCGCCGCCTCGCCGCTGGCGACACCGACCTCGACATCCTCGGTCTGGACGTCACCTGGGTGCCCGAGTTCGCCGAGGCGAAGTGGCTCGAGGAGTGGACGGGCCAGGACAAGCAGCAAGCCGAGCAGGACGTGCTCGAGGGGCCGCTCACGACGGCCGAGTGGAACGGAAAGCTGTACGCCGCCACGAAGAACACGAACGTCCAGCTCCTCTGGTACGACGACACGGTCACGCCGACCCCGCCGAAGACCTGGCGGGAGATGATCGACATGGCGAAGCAGCTGAAGGGCGAGGGCAAGCCGTACCAGGTCCTCTTCACCGGCGCGCAGTACGAGGGCCTCGTGGTCACCTACAACACGCTGGTCGCGTCCTACGGCGGGAAGATCCTCTCCGACGACGGCAAGAGCGTCGTGATGGACGCCGGTGCCGTCGACGCGCTGAAGCTGCTCAAGGAGGTCTCCAGTTCGGGGATCACCGACCCGTCGCTGACCAACGCGCAGGAACAGCAGGTCCAGCAGGGCTTCGAGAGCCCAGACAGCAAGGCCGCGTTCGAGCTGAACTGGCCGTACGTCTACGCCGCCATGCAGGACGGGAACCCCGACCGCGCCAAGAACTTCAAGTGGGCGCGCTACCCGGGCATCGACGGACCGGGCCGGGTCACGATCGGTGGCTACAACCTGGCGGTCAGCGCGTACTCGGAGCACAAGCCGGAGTCGTTCGAGGCCGCGTTGTGCCTGCGCAGCGCGGAAAGCCAGCGCTACTCGGCGATCAACGACGGTGTGCCGCCGACGATCGAGTCGGTCTACGCCGGGGACGACAAGGAGTTCGTCGAGGCGTACCCCATGTGGGAGACGATCGTCGAGGAGCTGCAGGACGCGGCGGTCCGGCCGTTGACCGTGGTGTACCAGAACCTGTCCACGATCACGTCGAAGGTGCTGTCCCCACCACAGGACATCGACCCGGAGTCCACCGCGGCCGAACTGCGTGACCAACTGCAGAAAGCCTTGGAATCCAAGGGGGTGCTGCCGTGAGTGAGCTCGCGAACGAACCGTCGACTCGGAGTCAGACAGTCGAGAGTGGACCCGCGGTCGCGGCGCCGCCGCCCCGGAAGGGCAAGGCGGCGCTCAGCGAAGGCAAGAAAGCGGAGCGCAAGCTCGGGCTCCTGCTGTGCGCCCCCGCCGCGATCGTGATGCTCGCGGTGACGGGCTGGCCGATCATCTACTCGGTCTGGTTGTCGTTGCAGCGCTACGACCTGCGGTTCCCAGACCAGCGCGAGTTCGTGTGGTTCGAGAACTACGCCGCGGTGCTGTCGGACGGGTACTGGTGGACCGCGTTCGGGGTCACAGCAGGGCTGACCGTGGTGTCCGTGGTGATCGAGCTGGTGCTCGGCATGCTGCTGGCGCTCGCGATGCACCGCACGCTCGTCGGCAGGGGACTCATCCGCACGGTGTCGTTGATCCCGTACGGGATCGTGACCGTGGTGGCGGCGTTCTCGTGGTTCTACGCGTGGGACTCCAACACCGGCTACCTGTCCGCGTTGTTCAACGCGGAGTCGCCGCTGACCGACCGGTTCTCGGCACTCGCGATCATCATCCTCGCCGAGGTGTGGAAGACCACGCCGTTCATGGCGCTGCTGCTGATGGCGGGTCTCGCGCTGGTGCCGGACGACCTGCTGAAGGCGGCGTCGATGGACGGCGCGACCGCGTGGCAGCGGTTCACGAAGGTGATGCTGCCGGTGATGAAGCCGGCGATCCTGGTGGCGCTGCTGTTCCGGACGCTGGACGCGTTCCGCATCTTCGACAACATCTTCGTGCTCACCAAGGGCGCGAACGACACGTCGTCGGTGTCGATGCAGACGTACAACAACCTGATCAAGGGGTTGAACCTCGGCATCGGGTCGACCATGTCCGTGCTGATCTTCATCGCGGTGGCGATCATCGCGTTCATCTTCATCAAGCTGTTCGGCGCTTCGGCGCCCGGAAATGACCCGGGAGGGAAGCGCTGATGAGCGACACCACCTTCGTCTACGTCCCGCCCTCCACAGAGGGCAAGAAGAGCAAGGCCGCCGCGAGCAAGCTCACCGGCCGCAAGCTGCGGTGGACCCTCGTGGACATCGTGATCCTGGTCTACGCGCTGGTCCCGGTGCTGTGGACGCTGTCGCTGTCGTTCAAGACGGCGGAGACCCAGACGGACAAGAGCTTCTTCCCGACGGAGTGGACGTTCCAGAACTACCGGGACATCTTCACCACCAACGAGTTCATCCGCGCGCTGGTCAACTCGATCGGCATCGCGATCATCGCGACGCTGATCGCGGTGGTGCTCGGCACGATGGCCGCGTACGCCATCGCGCGGCTGGACTTCCCCGGAAAGCAGATCCTCGTCGGGGTCTCGCTGCTGATCGCGATGTTCCCGCAGGTGTCGCTCGTCTCGCCGCTGTTCGAGATGGAGCGGCAGCTGGGCCTGTTCGACACGTGGCCGGGCCTGATCCTGCCGTACATCACGTTCGCGCTGCCGCTCGCGATCTACACGCTGTCGGCGTTCTTCCGGGAGATCCCGTGGGAGCTGGAGAAGGCGGCGAAGATGGACGGCGCCACGCCGGCGCAGGCGTTCCGCCGGGTCATCGCGCCGCTGGCCGCGCCGGGTGTGTTCACCACCGCGATCCTCGTGTTCATCTTCTGCTGGAACGACTTCCTGTTCGCCATCTCGCTGACGTCGACGGAGGCGTCGCGCACGGTGCCGGCCGCGTTGTCGTTCTTCACCGGTGCCTCGCAGTTCGAGGCCCCGACCGGGACGATCTCCGCGGCCGCCGTGGTGATCACCATCCCGATCATCATCTTCGTGTTGTTCTTCCAGCGCCGCATCGTCGCGGGGCTGACGTCCGGTGCCGTGAAGGGCTGAGGGGATATGGCAGAGATCGTTCTGGACAAAGTCACCAAGCGGTACCCGGACGGTGCCCTCGCCGTGTCCGAAGTGGACATCCAGATCAAGGACGGCGAGTTCATCATCCTGGTCGGCCCGTCCGGCTGCGGCAAGTCGACGATGCTCAACATGATCGCCGGCCTGGAGGACATCTCCGCGGGCGAGCTGCGCATCGACGGCCAGCGGGTCAACGAGAAGGCGCCGAAGGACCGGGACATCGCGATGGTGTTCCAGTCCTACGCGCTGTACCCGCACATGAGCGTGCGGGAGAACATGGCGTTCCCGCTGCGGCTGGCGAAGGTCGACGACAAGATCGTCCGGCAGAAGGTGGACGAGGCCGCGAAGATCCTCGACCTGACCCAGCACCTGGAACGCAAACCGGCGAACCTGTCCGGTGGCCAGCGCCAGCGCGTGGCCATGGGCCGGGCGATCGTGCGCAGCCCGAAGGCGTTCCTGATGGACGAGCCACTGTCCAACTTGGACGCCAAGCTGCGCGTGCAGATGCGCACCTCGGTGTCGAAGCTGCAGAAGCAGCTGGCGACGACGACGGTGTACGTGACGCACGACCAGACCGAGGCCATGACCCTGGGCGACCGCGTCGTGGTGCTGCGCGGCGGTGTGGTGCAGCAGATAGGTTCGCCGCAGTTCCTGTACGACAACCCGGCGAACCTGTTCGTGGCGGGCTTCATCGGGTCGCCCTCGATGAACTTCATGCCGGGCACGCTGGAGAACGGCAGCCTGTCGACGGGCCTGGGCTCGGTGACGCTGTCCGACCGCGTCCGCAGGCTGGCGGAGTCGGCGAAGGCGCCACGCGAGGTGATCGCGGGTATCCGCCCGGAACACTTCGAGGACGCGCACGTGCTGGACGAGCACACCCTGTCGGGCGGCAGCACCTTCACCGCGACGGTGGACGTGCTGGAGTCGATGGGCTCGGACAAGTTCGCGTACTTCACGGTCGAAGGTGAGGCGGCCACGTCCGCCGAGCTGGAGGAGCTGGCGGCCGACGCGGGCACCGGGGACGTGTCGGCGAGCGGCACGCAGCTGGTGACCCGCCTGTCGGCCACGTCCGCCGCGCAGGAAGGCGCACAGGCGGAGGTCTGGTTCGACGCGGACAAGATCCAGCTGTTCGACCCGTCGTCGGGCAAGAACCTGACGTACGCGGAGTGACCCGGCTGCCGTGAAAGGCGCGTTCAGGTCGTCGAGTGCCGCGAACGCGCCTTTCACGGCGTCGGCCGTGCCCTGAACGCGCCTTCCGGCGTGGACAACCGAAATGGGCTGGTCAGCGGCGGGAGGACGCGCGGAACAGGCGGCGTTCCGCGGAGTGCGGGGTCGCCCGGGACGTGGCCTCGGGGTGGTGGCGCGCCAGCAACGCGACACCGACCACCGCCACCCCCGCACCGGCCACCAGGCCGGCGCCGGCCCACCCGCCCGCGTCGGCCGTCTCGTCGAGCAGGCCGATCGCGATGGCCGTCGCCACCAGCGGGCTCAGGACCGTCTGGCAGCCGACGACGATGTCCGGCGGGCCGCTCGCGTAGGCGAGCTGGATGAACCACGAACCCACCGCGAACGCCAGCACCAGACCCGTCACCGACAGTGGCGGGATGTCGCGGACGCCGTCGGTCTGGAACGTGTACGTCACGTCCCTGACCAGCACCGACACCAGCCCGTACGCCGCGCCCGCACCCGTCGCCAGTGCCACGCAGCGGGCCAGCCCGCTGCTGGTCGCACCGATCACGCCGAACAGCAGCACCGCGCCCGCGATGATCTGGCACGCCAGCAGCACGGCCGGGCTGGGGAAGTGCACGGCCGTCGCCCGGCTCGACGCCAGCGCCACGAACACCGCCACCCCCAGCGTGCTGGCCCCGATCGCGACGATCGCCGTCGTGTCGAGCCGCTCGCCGGACGACCGTGCGTTCAGCACGGCCACCGCGGGCAGCGCGAGCACCACGATCGGCGCGACGATCGTCACCGGCGCCAGTGCCAGTGCCAGGATCTGCAGGACCGCGCACGCGAACAGCACCGCGAACCCGGCCAGCCACGTGCGGTTGTGCACGAGCGCGGCCGCGCCCCGCAACTTCAGGCCGGTGTCCCTGGTCTCCGCCCGCACACCCTTGTGCTGCAGGTGCGCCCCGATCGCGCTGCAACACGCGCCGAGCACCGCGAACACGATGGCGAGCGCGATCATCCGCCGACCTCGGCTCGTGCCGTCCTGGCGGGCGCCGCCAGGTCATGGGGGTTCTGGGCGGTGTTCCCTGTGCCCCGGGACTTGGTGGGTTCGGCTGTGCGGTGACCTCGCTCTGCGCCTGTCGGGGGCGCTGCCGGGTGGCCGCGGTTCTCGGGCGCGCCGGAGATCGCGGCCTGGGTGGTGAGTGCGATCATCCGGCGACCTCGGCTCGTGCTGCTGTGCCTCGCTCGCGAGCCGCGCTGACCGTGACCCGCAACAGGTGGACCGCGAGCGCCATCAACATCAGCATCTCCAGCCCGAACAGCGCGCGCTGCACGAGGCCGGAGATGCCCCGTCCGTCCAGCATGCCTGGTATCGCCAGACCTGGGAAGACGTCCGGCAGCCGCGTGGCCAGGTACGTGGCCGCCAGGGCCATCGCCACCACCGCCATGCGCCGCACCGCACGCCCCACCGGGGCCCAGTGCACCTGCGCCACCAGCCGCTTCGCGAGCGACAGCCCGGCCAGCGGCAGGCTGACGAACAGCGACGCGCCCGCGATCTGGTGGATCAGGCCCGACACGCTGGTGATCGACTTGCTGTTGTCGGTCGGGAAGACCGCGCACAGCGTGAGGCTCGTGCACCAGATCGCGAAGAACGTGGTCGCGGGTACACCGAGGGTCAGGCCCGCGGACCGCAACCCGGAAAGCGTCGTCAGTGTCCCGGCCGCGAGGACGATCGCCGACGTGGCGAACTCCTCGCGGCCGTCGCCGTAGAACACGTAGTAGCTGACCGCGCGCGAGAACGGGTCCACCTCGGTGCGGAAGTGGATGTTCAGGTACGTCATCGTCGCGAGGGACCGCACCATCGCGACGATCGACACCACCGACAGGATGGCGGTCAGGACCACGAACCCGCCCAGCAAGGGACCCCGCCGGGCCCCGGTCGTGCTCGGGTCGCGGTCCATCGCCCACCCCCTAGCGGATCACCACGTGGATCAACGCGCGCACGCGCTTACACGTTCCCGCATCAGGGCTGAGACCGGCCTCAGGTATTCAGCCGAGCCACTCGTCCGGGTGCACTCGGTGAGTCAGTTTTCCCAGATCTGCACCCCTCTCACCACGTACGGCGCCGCGGGCACGAACGTGCCGCCGCCGGGATAGGTGTCGAACTCGCCTTCCGTCGCGCAGTCGCGTCCCTGGTAGACGGTGATGGGGCGTTTGGTGCGGTTGGCGAAGGACCGCGCGTCGACTCCCTCCGGCAACGACACGCATTCCCCCGGGTTGGTGTTCTCGAGCGCGATGCGCTGAATCGCACCCTGATAACTCTCGCCGGGCCACAGGCAGAACTCCCCGCGCTCGCACGGTTCCGGTTCGGGTTGCGCGAAAGCGGGCGCGGCACCCGCGAACAAACCAGCGACCACCGCGATCAGGATGACGATCTTCTTCATTTCCTGTGGGCTCCCTCTGTGTGGCGCGCAGCGGAATGCGGCGCACCACGAGAATCGCCCAGGTGCCGCGAATGGCAAAAAAAGTTGTCCACAGGGTCGAGTTGTCCACAATTGGGCAAACTCGAGTTGACAAAGTCAGCGACGTTTGCCTTCCCGCACCGCGGTGATCACGTCGTCGTCCCAGCGGTGTGTCCTGATGAGCCGGTACCGCTCGCACGCGACCCACATGTACGCCTCGGCCTCGGTCTGCGTCTCGATCATCCCGGCCTGGCGCAGCATCCGGACCACCGGCACGAACTCCTCGTCGTACCACCGTTGTGCGACGGTGGGACGGTCCAGGTGGCGCCCCTCGTCCTGCATGAGCCGGAAACCCCACGCCTCCACCGACTCCGCCAGTTCCGCGTAGTCCCAGGGGTCGGTCAGCGACACCGCCCGCCGCGCCTCGCCGATCAGCGGCACGCGGTCGAGGAAGATCCGCCGGTAGTCCTTCACCAGCAGGTCGCCGCGATAGCGGATCCCGCCGGGCGACAGCCGGGTCATGACCTCGGTGACGTACGCGTCGATCGTCTTCAGCCCCAGCGCGTGCGCCACCGACACCCGGTGGTGCCCGTCGACGACGAAGTGCATGTCGCCGACCCGGTACACCTCGATCGGCGGGATCGACTCGCCGCGCCGCTGCGCCAGCGCGAGCCGCTGCCACCGCTCCCGCACCTGCCCGGACGTCGGCCGGAACCGCCGGTCGAACTCCCGTTGCCGGTCCACACTGCCGACGATCGAGTCCAATGTGATCACCTGCAGCCCGAGGCGGCGTTCCCCGGTACGGGACAGCGCCGCGACCACCTCGTCGAACGGCAGCATGATGTTGACGTCGTCGGGCTGGCGGCGCAGCCACGCGGCCAGGCGCGACAGGACCTGCCTGCGGCGGGCCCGCAGGAAGTCGTTCTCGGCGTCGGCTACAGGGAAGCCGGTGTCTCGGTTCATGGCACGTCCAGGATGCGGTATCCGACCGTGTTCAGCACCCGGGTTTCGCCCATGGACCGATCAGGAACGGGCTGCCCGTGCGGGTGGATGTGGCCGTGCACGAAAATCGTGGGTTTCAGCCGTTCGACCACCGTGTGCAGGCAGGCGAACCCGCGGTGTGGCGGGTCGTCCCGGTCGCCGACGCCCAGCGGCGGCGAGTGGGTCAGCAGCACGTCCACCGGCCGGCCGCGCGCGGACCGCACGAGCTTCGCCGCACGGCGTGCCTGCTGCCGTTCCGTCCACTGGTTGGGCCCGTCGTTGTACCGGATGGACCCGCCGAGCCCGGCGATCCGCAGCCCCGCCGCCTCGACCACGCGACCGTCGGCGTTCACGGCACCGTCCGGGCCCGGGTAGCGGGCGGGAAAACCGGAGGCCAACCACAGACCGCGCCGCCGCGAATACCCGGACAGGTCGGCGTCGTGGTTGCCCGGCACGAACACGAGCGGCCGGTCGAGCGCGGACGCCAGGAAATCGAGGTAGTCGAATGGCAGGTCACCAGCGGCGAGCACCAGGTCGACGGAACCGAAACGTTCCGCTACCCGTTCCGTCCACAGGAACTCGACAATCTCGTCCGACACGGTCAGCAGCTTCGGCACACCATCGAGCGTACGGCGCGCGTCTGATCAGACTAGTGCCCTCGCCGCACACGACCCATTACAGTCAGGAACTGCAAGTCGGGGAAGAGGGACGGGGAACTCCATGGCAGAACAGGGGTCGGACTACTACGTCAGCGCAGGCGTGAACTGGTCGGCGTTCACGCTGGAACAGCTGGTCAACATGGTCGTCGACAAGGCGAGCGTGCCCCAGTTGGAGAGACTCGCCGACGACTGGCGCCTGACCGGTGACGGTGTCACGGACGCGGCCGACTACCTCGCCGAGGCCCTCGACGACCTGATGGACTTCTGGTCCGGCGAGTCGGCGGACAAGGCCCGCTACGCGGTCGCGCTCAACGCGCAGTGGGTCGGGGACCTCGGCGTGACCGCCAAGGACATGGGTGATCCCATCGAGGAGGCGGCGGGCGCGCTGAAGTCCGCGCAGGAGGCCATGCCCAAGCTGCCGCCGACCCCGCCCGCGGTGGTGCCGGGCTCGGCGCCGGAGGGCGCGGGCCGGGCCCAGCTCGTAACGGAGGGCAGCCCGCTCGGCGCCGCCGTCGGTGCGACCGCGGCCGGTTCGGAGAGCGCCTTCCAGGCGCAGGCCGAGCAGGAGCAGCTGAAGCGGGTCGCGATCGAGACCATGCAGCGCTTCGAGCAGGCGGCGGTCGGGATCGACCAGGCCACGCCGCAGTTCGAGGGCCGGGGCACCGAACTGCGGCCGCGCGTCGACGACGTCGAGGTGACGCCGGATGGCGACGTGTGGATCAGCACCGTGAACATCGCGGCCGGCGTGGACCTGCGCTGGCAGCTGCTGACCGGCATGAACGACACGACGACCTCGTCCGTGCACGGCCCCGGCGGGTTCGACGGCGGTGGCGGTGGCGGCGGTTTCAGTGGTGGCGGCGGCCTGTCCGGCGGTTACGGCGGCTCCGGCACGTCCGGCGGCTTCGGTGCGCTGCCCGGTGGCGCGGTCAGCGGCCGCGGCACCATCGGTGACACAGCAGGCTTCGGCGGCGGCGCCCGTGGCGGTGGGTTCCCGACCGGCGCCGCGGGTGTGCTCCCGGCGTCCGGTGGGACGCCGGGGGCCGGCGGGATGATGGGGCCCATGGCCCCGATGGCGGGCATGGGCATGGGCGGCCAGGGGGCGGGCCAGGCTCACCGCAGACGAGTTCCCTTCGACGCGGACGACCCGTTCGACACGGGCGAGAAGGCGTCACCGCCGGTCATCGGTCTCTAGGGAACCAAGGGGATACACATGTCCACGGAGAACATGTTCGCGGTCTTACAGGGGGACAAGGCGAGCGACGTCACGCAGCCGATCGCGCACGGGGACCAGGGCAACGCGTGGGTCGCACAGGTGACCGGTGACGCGGCCGCGCCACCACCGCCACCACCGATGCCGGAGGCGACCACCCCGGCGCCGGACGTGGCGACACCGCCGCCGCCTCCGGCCATGCCGGACCCGGCGCCCGCGACCACGGCCGCGCCGGCGACCACCATGGCCGCCCCGGCGGAGAAGTCCACCGGCGGCTGGGAGGTCGACCCGTACCGGATCCGCGCGTTCGGCGACGCGGTCCTGCGGGCCCGCTCGTACCTCGACGCGGTGCGGATGAAGGTCGACCGCATGCAGGGCGCGGAACTGACCCCGCAGCTCGGCACCAGCCCCGTCGGCCAGCAGCTGGCGAAGAAGTTCGACGACCGGCTCAACGCCGAGCAGGGCCTGCGCGCCATGCTCACCGAGGCGATGGCGCGCATGGAGCGGTTCGTCGCCACGGCGGAGGAGGCGTCCCGCGCGTACGAGACGTCCGAGGAGAACGCCGTCGAGAACGTCGACAAGTTCAAGTTCGAGGTCGAGTGGGCCGACGAACCCTGGGACGACCACTACGACCAGGGCGGCCACGGCCACGGGCAGGAGCACGGCCAGGACCACGGGCAGGACGAGCCCGGGGAGCCCGCGGACGACCAGGCCGAGGACCACGACGAAGACCACGATCAGAACGAGCAGGACCCGAACGAGCAGGACCAAGACGGGCACGGCCAGGACGGGCAGGAGCAGGGCGGGCACGGCCAGGACGGGCAGGAGCAGGACGGGCACGACCAGGACGGGCACGACCAGGACGGCCAGGACGAGCACGGCCAGGACCGCGAAGAGACCGACCGCGACCAGGGCGGCCAGGGCCAGGACGACCAGGCACAGGACCAGGGCCGGGACGACCGTGGCCAGGATCGCGGAGAAGACGGTCGCGGCCACGATCAGGACGACCCTGCTCAAGGGCAGGACGGCCAGGACCAGGGCGACCGGGACCACGGTCAGGACCGTGACCAGGACCGTGACCAGGACCGTGACCAGGAGGAAAAGCCTGGTGAGCGGCAGGACGAGCAGCCGGCCGGGCACGGCCGGGGCAAGCCTGGCTGATGATCATCAGCGCCAGGTCGGCCGTGACCGTGGGCGCGGCGGAGGTCGACCTCTTGTGTTCGGCGGCGGCGTCCGCGCCGCCGTTCCCCCTTCGCGTGCCCTCGGCCGGTGCCACCACCACTGAACGCCGTGCCGTGCTGCGCGCGGCCGGTGAGAGCCTCGCCGCCCGCGGCCTCGCCGACGCCCGCGGTCCGCTCGGCGTGGCCGAGGCCTTCGCCTACCTGCTGCAGGACGCCGCGATGACGCTCGACCTCGTCCTGTCCGTCGGCGGGGAGACCCTCGGCGCGGTGCTGCTCGCCAGGCAGGACCTCGCCGTCCTCACCACCCAGGAGCTGACCGGTGCGGGCAAGCTGTGCATGGCGGAGCTGCCCCTCGACGACGCCGTCGACGAGCTGCTGCGCCTCATCCCCGACCACGGGGCCGCGCTGACCGCGCCCTTCTCCCTGCCCAAGGCCGCGCTGGACCGCGTCTACCGGGTGCTGCTGAGCCGGGGGAACGACCCGCTTGGCCGCGACGAGTGGGACGAGCTGCTCGTCGCGAACGGCATCGACGACCGGCTCGCGCGCAGGCTCGTCACCCACCTGCAGCCCGTGCTGGGCAACGGGCAGATGGGCCTCGCCACCAGGGGCGGCTACGCGAACCAGTGGCAGCGCGTCGGGCAGGAGCTGCGCTGGCTGGACACCGGGCGCGGCCGGTTCCAGCTGGTCGAAGGCTCGGGCGAGGGCGCTGATGGCGGCTGGCTGTCGGTCAACGCGATGCACGGGAACGACCTCGCGGCCGCGGTGCGCGGTTTGGCACGGTCACTTCGCGGTTAGGTATTTGCCTGCGAAAAGTTGAGACCTGTTCGCCTGCTCTCCGTCGGTGCCATCCGCTACCGTGACCATCGGAATCGATGGTGGGAG
This sequence comes from Actinophytocola algeriensis, assembly GCF_014203735.1. Classification (GTDB taxonomy): domain Bacteria; phylum Actinomycetota; class Actinomycetes; order Mycobacteriales; family Pseudonocardiaceae; genus Actinophytocola; species Actinophytocola algeriensis. The sequence continues at coordinate 264,530 of NZ_JACHJQ010000011.1, forward strand.
GGGCAGGGGCGTGGGCTTCGAGCAGATCCTCCAGCAGGTCGCGGAAGCGCGGCGTCGTGCGCAGGAGGCCGCGCAGCATGCGCAGGACGAGCGCAGGCGCAGGCGCGAGGAGAACGACCTGTGGGTCAACGGCGGCGTGAACTGGAACGGCTTCGGCCTCGAGACACTGATCAAGATGGTGGCCGAGCGGTCGAGCCCTGCCCAGCTCAACGCGCTCGCGGGTGAGTGGAGCAGGCACGGCACCGCGGTGTCGAAGGCGTCCGACGACCTGTCGCGGGCGCTGGACAAGCTGATGAACTTCTGGACCGGCACGGCCGCGGACGACGCGGTCCGCAAGGTCACCACCAACGCGCGCTGGATCGGTGAGCTCGGCGAGACCGCGCAGCGGATGTCCGGTCCGATCATGGACGCGAGCGGCGCGCTGCGGTCCGCGCAGGACACCATGCCCGGCATGCCGAAGAACAACTGGCTGGGCACCGCGGGTGGCGGCGCGGCGGCCGGGTTCATGGTGGCCGGGCCGATCGGCGCGGCGTTCGGCGCCGCCATCGGCGGCATCGCGAGCGTGTTCGGCTTCGGGTCCAAGAAGAAGAAGATGAAGCGCAAGGCCGTGCAGACCATGCAGCGCTACGAAGGCGCCCTGCTCGGCATCGACCAGACCACCCCGCAGTTCGGCGTCCCGTCCGACGGGAGCAACCCGGGCACCGGCCCGCTGCCGGACCCGGACAACGGCATCGGCAGGCCGGGCGGCCCGCCCTTGCCACCCGGGGCGGGCGGCGGCGGCATCACCATCCCGCGTCCGCCGATCGACCCCGGCAACGTCACCGCTCCCTCGTTCGCCGGCACACCGGAAGGCCGCTGGCAGGGCCTGACCGGGCTCACGCCGGGCAACAGCGGTCTCCCCGGCTTCGGTGGCGGTGGCGGCAGCACGGGCGGTGGCCTCGGTACCGGTCCCTTCGGCGCGATGCCGGGCATGGGCGGTCGCGGTGCGGGCGCGGTGGGCCCGCTCGCGGGTGGTCGCGGCGGTGCGGCTGGCCGAGGTGGCGCGGGTGCCGGTCGTGGCGGTGCCGGACGTGGCGGTGCGGGTTTCCCCGGCGGTGGCATGGGTGGCGTCGGTGGCCGTGGCGACCGCGAGTACCGCGGTCGCGGCCGGTTCAGCAAGACCGGTGCCCTCGGCGGTGGCATGGGCGGTGGTCCGGCCGGCCGTCGCGGCGAGGACGAGGAGGACGGCGAGCACCGCAGGAGGGTGCCGATCGAGGAGGACATCTTCGCGTCGGACCTCAAGGCCGCGCCGCCGGTGATCGGGCTCTGAGGGGAAGGTACGGATGTACGTCGACGAGTCGCAGCCGTCCGGGTCGGGTGCTGGCTGGGCCGTGGACCCCGGCCAGGTGCGGGCGTTCGCGGACGCGGTCGCCGAGGTGCGCAGGCACCTGGACGCGATCACCCGCGAGGTCGAGGACCTGTCCACCCCGGACTACGCGCCGATGCTCGGCACCAGCCCCACCGGGCAGGAGCTCGCCGAGAAGTTCACCGACCGCATGGGCAGCGAGAAGGGACTGCGCGGCCAGCTGAACGTCGCGGTCGCGCACATGGAGGAGTTCGTGCTCGCGGCAGAACACACCGCCGGCACGTACCTCCAGACGGACGCAGACAACGCGACCAGACACCGGTACACCTGACCCGATGGAACTGCGCGTCAACGCGGGTACGCCCCTGCACCCGGTCGAGGTGGACCTGCTGTGCGTGTTCGCCGAGGTCGAAGCCCCCTTCCCGTTGGAGATCCCGGCATCCGGGACGAGCGACGCAGAACAGCGGTCCCTGTTCCGGTCCGCGCGTGAGCAGCTGACCGCCCGCGGGCTCGCCGACGAGAACGGCCCGCTGGGGGTCGCCGAGGACTTCGTGTTCCTGCTGCGGTCGTGCACCGGGGTGCTGGACATGGTGCTGGCCAAGGAAGAGGTGCTGCTGGCCGCCGCCGTGCTGGTGCACCGGGACGAGGCGCTGCTGGTGACGCAGGACCTGGCGTCGGACGACGGCATGATCGCGATGAAGGCCGCGACACTGGACGAGGCGATCGACGACCTCGTGCGGCTGGTGCCCCGGCTGGAGGCCCCGGTGACCGCGCCGTTCAGCCTGCCGAGGCGGGCGCTGGAGGCGGCGTTCAGCGCGCTCGTCGACCGCGGCGAACCGTTGCTGGCGCAGGAGATCGACGAGGTCCTCGCGGCACAGGGGATCGACGACCGCGTGTCGCGGCGGATGGTGTCGCACCTGCAGCCGGTGCTGGGCAACGGTCAGGTCGGCGTCGCGCGCCGCGACGACACCGAGGACCAGTGGCAGCGCGTCGGTGAGGAACTGCGCTGGCTCGACACCGAACGCGGCCGCTACCGGCTGGCAGGCGACGCGGAGTGGATGAGCGTGAACCCGTTGCCCCGCCAGGAAATCCGCGACGCGGTCCGCAAGCTGGCACTGAAAACCCGCTGAAAGCCAAGGCGCCCACTACATCCGGGAGCGGGGCTGCTCTTCCTCGTCGCGGCGGTTGCGCTTGACCGTGTGGACCACGAACAGCGTCAGCAGCAGTATTCCGACACCGCCGCCGGACCCGATCATCGCGACCTGCATCGGGGTCCAGTTGCGCTCGTACGGCGGTGGCATCTCGAACGGGACGTCGACCGCCGCGTCCGGTTCGATGTTCTCCTCCGCCGGGATGAACGCGGTCAGCGCCGCGATCGGGTTGATCATGCCGTAGCCGACGAGGTTGTCGTGTCCGCCGGCGGCGGCCGGGTGCGACGAGGTCGCCTTGATCCGGTCCATCACCTGCTTCGCGTTCAGCTCGGGGAACCGCTGCCGCACCAGCGCGGCCAGCCCGGCCACGTACGGCGCCGCGAACGAGGTGCCCTGGATCGGCTGCGCGTTGCCCTTCTCGTCGACCGTCTGGTTCGCGAGACCGGCCGGGTTCGCCGGGTCGAGCGAGATGATGTCCGTGCCCGGCGCGGCGACGCTCACCCACGGGCCGGTGATGGAGAACTCCGCGACGCTGCCGTCCTCGGTCATCGCCGCCACCGACAGCACGTAGTCGGAGAACCACGGCGGGATCACGAGCCACGTCGGGTTCTTCGGGTCCGGGCTGTTCTGCTGCTTGCAGTCACCCTCCGGCAGGTTGCCCGCCGACGCGACCGGCACGACGTTGCGCTCCTCGACCGCGTACCGCAGCGCGGCCTGCACCTGCCGCTCCGGGTCGGCGATCGGGCCGAAGGAGGCGGGACGGCAGGAGTCCACCGACATGTTGATCACGGTGACGCCCGGCGTGTTCGCCGCGCGCACGATCGCCTGCGCGAGCGTGCCCAGGTTGCCCGCCGACACGCTCGTGTTCGTGTCCGGGTCCTTGAACTCGTAGTTGGCGCTGGACTGGCGGATGCTGACGATCCCGGCGTCGGGCGCGATGCCGCGGAAGCCGATCGTCTCGTCCTGCGGGTTCGCGGCGATGATGCCCGCCACCTCGGTGCCGTGGCCGTCGCAGTCCTTGAGGCCGTTGTCGGCCTTGATGACGTAGTCGCCGCCGCCCTCGAGGCGGTTCTGGAAGTAGTTGTGCGGCGACACGCCGGTGTCGATCACGGCGACCTTCTGGCCCTTGCCGGTGGCGAAGTCGGACACGTCCTCGAACCGCAGCAGGTCCTGGCCCCACGGCTTGTGCTCGAGCGGCGCCGTCGACCCCTTGGAGGCGACGCACTGCGTCTTCGGCGTGTACGCGCGGTCCGGCTCACCGGAGTCGGCAGGCGTCGGGAAGTCCGGCGGGAGCGGCGGCGGTGTCGCGAGCCCCTGCTCCTCGGCCGCCGACGGCGGGCTCGACGGTTCGGTGGAACCGGCGGGCTGCGCGGCCGCGGGAGCGGCCGTCACCAGCGCCAGCGAGGTGGCGGCGAGCACGGACAGGACCCGAGTGCGTCGGGTAGCGGCCATGACGGGCGGTCTCCTCAGTTGCGCAGGATGTTCACGTGCCGGAGCGTGGCGTAGAGGTTCATCACGGCGAGCGCGAGTGGCAGGAGCACCGCGATGCAGATGGCCTCGATGATCTCCACGGTCCTGCGCAGCGGCGGCGAGAACCGCTGCTCCGGGAAGATCACGCCGAGCACGAGCGCGGCGGCCGCGATCAGCACGAGCGTGCCGAACACCCACAGCAGCCGGTCGAAGGTGTCCGCGCCGATCAGCCAGCCGACCATGATCCCGGCCGCCGACAGCATGCCGGTGGCCAGCAGCGCGATGGCCTGGCTGCCGTTGGCGTAGGTCCGGGCGCGGAGCAGCAGCACGAGCGTCGCCGCGATGGCCATGCTGATGGCCCACACGTCCGACTTGCTCGCGGTGATGATCGACGCGATCGCCGCGGCGGTGCCGAGCCCGATGATCATGCCGGTCATGTACTCGTGCGCGAGACCGGCGCGGCGCTCGATGGACCGGTAGTCCGGGAAGCCCGAGTCCTCCTTGAGGTCCTCCGCGCTGCCCGGCACGTTCGGCAGCGGCAGCCGCGCCAGCTGGATCGTGACCCTGGGCAGCACCGACAGCGCGGCGAGCGACACGGCCGCGGTACCGGCGGCGATGCCCGCCGCCGGGTGTGCGATCAGGGTGCCGATGGCGAACGCGAGCACGCCGATCAGCGCGGCGGACCCGGCCGCGACGAACGTGGTCACCCCGGCACCGATCAGCATGATCGACGCCGACGCCACGATCAGCACCAGCGCGCACGCGAGCAGCAGGCTGGCCCGCCCGGTCGCGCCGGGCACGATGTAGAGGCCCGCGACGAACGCCATGGGCAGCCCGCCCGCCGCGGCGATCAGCACACCCGCGGTCTCGGCCTGGTAGCCGCGGGCGATCACGGCGCCGAGCGCGACGCACACGACCGCGGCGGCACCGGCGGCGACCGCCGCACCGACGTGCGAGCCGCCGAACAGCGGGCCCGTCATCAGCACGGTGATGGCCGCGACGACCAGCGCCAGCGCGCCCGCGATGTAGCCGATGCGGTTCGCGGTCTGCTTCGTCCACGGCCGGTAGCTGTCCGGGGAGGACTCGGCGATCGCGTCCACCACGTCGTCGTACAGGGGCGGCGGCGGGTTCTCCGCGCGCTTGCGCAGCTGCAGCAGCTCACCGTCGACCACGCCGAGCGACGCGAGCGTGCGGCTCGGGTCCAGCGGGGAGTCGCCCAGCTTCGCCAGGCACCAGCCGCCGTGCCGCGCGCCACCGTCCGGAGTGGCCTCCTTGGCCATCTCGAGCAGCATGGGCAGCAGGTCTGCCACCGCGACCCCGGCTGGCAGGGCGACGTCGATGCGTGTTCTCGGCGCAACCACCGTCACCCGGCTGAACACTGTCGTACCGGTAGCCACCCCGCAGCCCCCTCAACGCTCACGACTCTTCGTCTTTCGATAACCACCCATCGCTGTCGGTGGCGGCCCCTAGTATGGCCTTGCCGTTCCCGGCGTGTGCGCGGGTTCGGACAAGTTGGGGATCGACAGGATTGAGGGGACATCGGTGAGCACGCTTCAGTTCAAGCGTTCACCCCGGCTTGCCGCGCCGCGGCAACCAGGCGGCGAGGTCCATCTCGAGCCGCCGCCCGAGGTGCCACGGGTGATCCCCGGCAACATCCTGATGAAGCTCATGCCCGTCGTGATGGTCGTCGCGATGCTGGGCATGATGGCGCTGATGTTCACCGCGGGCGGCGCCATCGGCCGCAACCCGGTGACCCTGCTGTTCCCGATGATGATGATGTTCTCCATGGTCGGGATGATGGGCCAGGGCGGGCGCGGCGGCGGCCAGAAGAAGGCCGAGATGAACGAGGACCGCAAGGACTACCTGCGCTACCTCGGCCAGATGCGCGACCGGGCCCGCGAGGCCTCGCTCGACCAGCGCTCCGCGCTCGAGTGGGTGCACCCCGACCCGCAGGCGCTGTGGTCCATGGCCACCAGCCGCCGCATGTGGGAGCGCCGCCAGTCCGACCCCGACTTCTGCCACCTGCGCGCGGGCCGCGGCAGCCAGCGCCTCGCGACCCGGCTCGTGCCGCCGCAGACCGGCCCGGTCGACGAGCTGGAGCCGATCGCCACGCTGGCGCTGCGCCGGTTCGTGCGCGCGCACTCGATCGTCCCCGAGCTGCCGATCCAGATCGCGATCCGCGGCTTCGCGGCCGTGGGGCTCTCCGGCGACAAGGAGCTGACCCGAGGGCTCGCCCGGGCCCTGCTCGCCCAGCTCGTGACGTTCCACACGCCCGACGACGTGCTGATCGCCGTGGTGACCTCCGGCCGTGCGAAGGCCGAGTGGGAGTGGGCGAAGTGGCTGCCCCACTCCCAGCACCCCACGATGGTCGACGGCATCGGCCCGATGCGGATGATGGCCGGTTCGCTGGCCCAGGTGGAGGACTGGCTCGACGAGGAGCTGCGCGACCGGCAGCGGTTCACCCGCAACGCGCCGCCGCAGCCCGACCAGCCGCAGGTCGTGATCGTCATCGACGACGGCGAGGTGACCCGCGAGGAGCAGATCATCCTCGAGGAGGGCCTCGTCGGCGTCACGCTGATGGACCTGTCCGACAGCCTCGGCAACCTCACCGCCCGCCGCGGCCTGCGGCTCGTGGTCGAGGAGGACCGGCTCGGCGCCCGCTCCGCGAGCGGTGTCGAGTGGTTCGCCGACCCGGACACGATGACCGTGGCCGAGGCGGAGGCGCTGGCCCGCAAGCTCTCGCCGTACCGATTGGGTGCGGCGGCAGCAGATGATGGCGGCGAGGAGCCGCTGCTGTCCAACCCGACGCTGCTCGAGCTGCTCGGCATCCCGGGCGACCCGATGACCTTCGACGTGCAGCAGGCGTGGCGGCCGAGGCCGATCCGCGACCGGTACCGCGTGCCGTTCGGCGTCGGCGAGTTCGGCCAGCCCGTCGAGCTGGACATCAAGGAAGCGGCGATGGAGGGCATGGGCCCGCACGGCCTGTGCATCGGCGCGACCGGTTCCGGCAAGTCGGAGTTCCTGCGCACGCTCGTGCTCGGCATGCTCGCCACCCACTCGTCGACGACGCTCAACTTCGTCCTCGTCGACTTCAAGGGTGGCGCGACGTTCCTCGGTCTCGACTCCGCGCCGCACGTCGCCGCGACGATCACCAACCTGCAGGACCAGCTCACCCTGGTCGACCGCATGAAGGACGCGCTCGCCGGTGAGATGAACCGGCGCCAGGAGGCCCTGAAGAACGGCGGCAACTTCAAGAACGTGTGGGAGTACGAGAAGGCCCGCGAGAACGGCGCCGACCTCGACCCGCTGCCCGCGCTGTTCATCGTGGTCGACGAGTTCTCCGAGCTGTTGAGCGCCAAGCCCGACTTCATCGACCTGTTCGTCGCCATCGGCCGGCTGGGCCGCTCGCTCCAGATGCACATGCTGCTCGCCTCGCAGCGCCTCGAGGAGGGCAAGCTGCGTGGTCTCGACTCGCACCTGTCCTACCGGATCGGTCTGAAGACCTTCTCCGCCGCGGAGTCCCGCGCGGCGATCGGCGTGCCGGACGCGTTCGAGCTGCCGTCGATCCCGGGCTCCGGCTACCTGAAGTTCGACACGTCGACGATGGTGCGGTTCAAGGCGTCCTACGTGTCCGGGCCGTACCGCCCGGCGGGCATCCAGACCGTCGGCCCGGCCGCGGTCGTCTCCGGTGACCGGCGCGCGAAGCTGTTCGTGCCGGACTACATCGAGATCCCGAAGGAGCCGGAGAAGCCGGTCGAGCAGGTCCAGGAAGCACCGCGGCCGGAGCAGAACCAGCCGACCGAGCCCAGCGAGCTGGACGTCATCGTGTCCCGGCTGCAGGGCCAGGGCCCGCCGGCGCACGAGGTGTGGCTGCCCCCGCTGGAGACCCCGAACTCGCTCGACACGTTGCTGCCACCGCTGCAGCCGACCGAGGACCGCGGCCTGTCGCCGGCCGGCTTCTTCGGCAACGGCAGGCTCCAGCCGCCGCTCGGCCTGATCGACAAGCCGTTCGAGCAGCGCCGTGACCTGCTGTGGGCCGACTTCTCCGGAGCCGCCGGGCACGCGGCGATCGCCGGTGGTCCGCAGTCCGGCAAGTCGATGCTCGTGCGTACGTTGATCATGTCGATGGCGCTCACGCACACGGCCGAGGAAGCGCAGTTCTACTGCGTCGACCTCGGCGGTGGCACGCTCGGCACGCTGCAGGGGCTGCCGCACGTCGGTGGTGTCGCGGGCCGTCTCGACCCGGACAAGGTGCGCCGCATCGTCGCCGAGGTCGCGGGCCTGGTCGGCGCCCGCGAGCAGCTGTTCCGCGACAACCAGATCGACTCCATGACCGACTTCCGCAACCGCAAGCGCCGCGGTGAGCTGCGGGAGGACCCGTGGGGCGACGTGTTCCTCGTCGTCGACGGCTGGCTGAACTTCCGCCAGGAGTTCGAGGCCATCGAGTCGCAGGTGCTGAACATCGCCGCGCAGGGCCTGTCCTACGGCGTGCACGTGCTCGTCACCGCCAACCGGTGGGCGGAGATCCGGCCCGCGATGAAGGACCTCCTCGGCACCCGCTTCGAGCTGCGCCTCGGTGACGCGAGCGAGTCCGAGGTCGACCGGCGGGTCGCGGTCAACGTGCCGGAGGGCCATCCCGGCCGCGGTCTGTCCCGCGACAAGCTGCACTTCCTCGTCGGCCTGCCGCGCATCGACGGGTCGAGCAGTGCCGATGACGTCGCACAGGGCGTCCAGGACGCCATCGCGAAGATCAACCACGGCTGGCGCGGCAGGCGCGCGCCGCAGGTGCGGCTGCTGCCCGACCAGCTGCCCTACGAGGAGCTGCTCGCGCAGGACAAGTTCCGCGACACCAAGCTCGTCCCGATCGGTGTCAACGAGGACGAGCTCGCGCCGATGTACCTGGACTTCGACTCCGACCCGCACTTCTTCGCGCTGATGGACGGCGAGTCCGGCAAGACGAACCTGATCCGCACGATCGTCCGGGGCATCACCGACCGGTACACGCCCAAGGAAGCGGTCATCGTCCTCATCGACTACCGGCGCACGATGCTGGGCTTCATCGAGACGAAGCACCTGCTGGCGTACGCGGTGTCGTCGAACCAGCTCACCGGCACCATCTCCGAGATCAGGAAGTCGCTGCAGAAACGGCTTCCCGGCCCGGACGTCACGCAGGAACAGCTCAAGACCCGGTCCTGGTGGAAGGGCCCGGAGCTGTTCATCATCTGCGACGACTACGACCTGGTGTGCCCGCAGGGCAACAACCCGCTCCAGCCGCTCGCCGAGTTCATCCCGCAGGCCAAGGACGTCGGCCTGCACGTCATCGCCGCGCGCCGCACCGGTGGTGCGTCCCGCGCGATGTACGACCCGGTGCTCGGCAAGCTGAAGGAGATCGCACAGCCCGCTCTGCAGGGCAGCGGCGACAAGTCCGAGGGCGCGCTGATCGGCACCGTCAAGCCGTCGGCCTTGCCGCCGGGCCGGGGCACCATGGTCAGCCGCAAGACGGGCCAGCAGCTGATGCAGGTGGCCTGGATCCAGCCGGACAACTGACGCGCCCCGCGTTCGCACTACCATCCGGACTGGGCACTGGCGGTGACGGTCAGGGGTGCGAATGCGGGTGGCGGTCGACTTCGGCACGTCGAGTACCTGTGTCGCGATCGCGGTTCCGGGTCGCGAACCGCAGGTCGTGACGTTCGACGGGCAGCCGCTGCTGCCCTCGGCCGTGTACGCGGGGCCGGACGGACGCGTGTTCGTCGGGCCGGAGGCGGACCGGCAGGCCGCGATCGACCCGTCCCGCTACGAGCCGCACCCGAAGCGCCGCATCGACGAGACCGAGCTGCTGCTCGGCGCGAGCGTGGTGATGGTGCGCGACGTGGTCCGGGCCGTGCTGCGCCGCGCGGTCGACGAGGCCCGCCGCGTCGGTGGTGGCGGCGCCGTCGACCAGTTGGTGCTCACCCACCCCGCCGACTGGGGCGGCATCCGCACGCGGGTGCTCCGCCAGGCGGGCAACGGGCTCGCCGGCCGGATCGTGCTCGTGCCGGAACCGGTCGCGGCCGCGGTGTTCCACGCCGCGCGGTTCCCGGCCGAGGGCGGGCGGGGGGCCGCGCTCGCCGTGCTCGACCTCGGTGGCGGCACCGTCGACGTCAGCGTGGTCCGCGGTGGTCACCCGGCGTACGAGGTGCTGGCCACCAGGGGCGACCACACGTTCGGCGGCGCCGATGTCGACCAGCTGCTGCTCGACCACGTCGGCTCGGTCGTCTCGGCCACCGACCCGGACGGCTGGCGCACCCTCGTCGAGGGCCGTGAGCTGGCCGACCGAAGACGCAGACGGGTCATCCACCAGGACGTGCAGGGCGCCAAGGAGTCCCTGTCCCGGCACACCTACACCGACGTGCCGATGCCGCCGCCGTTCCCCGACGTGCACGTCACCAGGCCCGACCTGGAACGGCTGATCACGGCACCGGTGGACCGCGCGGCCCGGCTCACGGCCGCCACCATCGCCGAGGCCGGCCTCGACCCCGCCGGCCTCGCCGGCATCTTCCTCGTCGGCGGGTCGAGCCGGATCCCGCTGGTGTCGCGGCTCGTGCACCAGCGGTGCGGGGTCGTGCCGACCACCCTCGACCAGCCCGAGACCGTGGTGGCGCGCGGCGCGCTGCTCGCGGTCGCCCCCACCGCGACCCAGGACACCCCCGGTTCTGGGGTGGTGCTGGTGCCCCGCGACCAGCAGCAGACTCGCCGCCTCGCACCCGCGCACCGCCCGGTCGCACCGCCGCGGCCGAGCGCCGTGCTGCCCCCGCCACCCGCCCCGCCCAGCTCGCGCCGCACACAGCTGCTGGTCGTGGGTGGCACGGCCGCGCTGCTCGCCGCCGTCGCGAGCGTGGTGGTCGTCCTGCTCGGCGACAACAGGACGGAACACAACCCGAAGGGGTCGGCCGCCACCACGCAGCCGAGCAGGGTGATCGCCCAGTACGAGTACCAGTTCGCGTTGCCGGACGGCTGGGTGCAGACCGGCGGCGAGGCCGCCAAGCTGCGCACCGAGATCAAGCCCGCCGAGGCGAAGACCGGCGACGACGTGGTGTTCGTCGAAGAGATCCGCCTGTCGTTCGACAGCACCCAGGACCGGGCCCGCGCCGTGGACAAGCTGCGCGGCGACTTCCAGGCCGCGGGCGCGGCGTTCTCCGGGTTCGACGCGGCCGCGACGTTCGCGGGCCGCGACGTGATCCACTACCGGCAGTCGCTGCCCAACAAGGACGCCACCGTCGACTGGTACGTCCTCTTCGAAGGCCGCACCCAGGTGAGCATCGGGTGCCAGAGCGCGAACGGCGGCACCCGAGCCGACGCCGTGGCCACCGCCTGCGAGACGATCGTGCGAACAGTGACCATCACCGAGTGAGCTGGGTACGCTGCCCGCATGACCGGGCAGGATGGCGGCGGTTTCCCCCAGGCCGCACGGCGTTTCATGGCGGAGGTCGACACTGCGTTGACCAGGGCCCGGCGGGCGGCGCGTGAGGCGAGAGCCACGTCGGAGCAGTTCCGCCGCAGCACCGGCGAGCTCGGCGCGCAGGCGAAGACCGGAAAACTGCGCGGAGTTCGCCGCGGCGAGGTCACACCCACGTCGGAGCAGGCCAGGGCACAGGCCGTGGAGTTCCGCGCTGCCAACGGTTTGCCCGTCGATGAGCTGCCCGGTCCGGACGCCCTGCTCGCCCGCCTGCCAGAGCCTGCGGCCGAACCCGTGCGGGAGAACGAGGACTTCTCCCAGCACCGGGTCCTGTTCGATGTCGACGCGCACGGGGAACCGGCCGAAACCGAAACCGGGGTCGCCGAACCGGCCGACGACGAGAAAATGGGCCGGATCGATTCACCGAGTGCCGGACCGGCTCGGACGAGTGACGACGACGAGGACTTTTCGCAACAGCGAATCCTCCTCGACGCAACCGTCGAATCCTATCGTCCGGACGGCATGCTGGGTGCCGTGTTCGAGCCCGTGGAACCCGAAACCAGCAGGTCAGAGACCTTCTCCGAGCGTCGCCGCGAAGGGTCGGACTGACCCCGCCCCGCACGGGTCCGGCCACCGTTCAGCCCAGTGATTTCCTTGTGCGATCGCGATGCGCGTTCACGCTCGCAACGACCTCCGAGCAGATGACGACAACGTGGAACCGAACGTGGCAGGGTCTACGTCGCAGGAGGCGTACGAACCCAAGAGCTTGTACGACCATAAGACCCGATGAAGGGGGTTTCTTTCTAATGAGTGACTTCGAGACAGGCTCAGCCGAACTTCTGACCGCTGCCGGTCAGATGATGGACACCAACGAGCTGCTGATGGACAACGGCCGGAAGCTGGCGCAGGCGGTCGACGCCATCGCCGGTCAGTGGGTCGGTGCCGCCGCGATGGCCTTCACCAACCTGATGACGGCGTACCAGAACGACTTCACGAACCTGAACACCGCTCTGAGCACCATCTCGGAGCAGGTCACCGGTTCGGCCACCCTGTACCAGCAGCAGGAAGACGCAGCGGCTGCTGACGTCTCCGCGATCGCCGCGACGCTCGACGGCTGAGCCAGGCAGTAACAGCACACCCTCGTCTTCCAAACTCAGGAGAAAGAAAGAGAAATGACTGATCGCATCAAGGTCTCATTCGGCTCGATGGAGCAGCTCGCGGGCGACATCCGCGGCCAGGTTTCGGCGATCGAGGGCAACCTCACCGACCTCGGGTCGCAGATCCGCAACCTGGAGCAGGACTGGCGCGGTGGCGCGAGCGAGGGCTTCCAGGTCACCAAGCAGAAGTGGTTCGACGCCGCCGACAGCCTCCGTGGCACGCTGGCCCGGATCGAGACCGCGGTGGTCCAGTCCACCCAGGGCTACGGCGACGCCGAGAAGAAGAACGCCTCCCGCTGGGAGTGAGCTCGACCGTTCGTCAACTGAACACTGCGAGTGGGGCTCGGGAGCAATCCTGGGCCCCACTCGCTGTGTGCACCAGATGTTTCCGTGTGCACTGTGTCGTTCCGTGTGCACTGTCGGAAGTGGTCACTCCTGCGGCGTGCGGTCGTTGAACTTCTCCCAGAACGCGTCCAGCGCCGCCTGACCGGTGATGGCGGTCACCTCGGCCGCGTCGGGCGCGTCGGGGATGTCCGACTCCGCCGCCTCCCCGAGCACCTCGTACTCCAGCTGGATCTCCAGCTTCGGCGCGTCGCCGTCGGTGACCGTGCCGCGGACCACCAGGCCGGTGAACTCCATCGCGTGGTCGAGCCGGATCGTCACCGGCACCACGGTCTTGCGCATCCGCTCGGTCAGCGCGTCACGCTGGTCCTCCGGGACCGACACGATGCCCTCGTCGAGCATCACGCCGAGCAGCGCACCCGTCGTCACCTCGAAACCGTCGTCGGTGGCCCGTGCCTCGCTCGGCTGCTCGTCCGGCACGTCCAGGGCCGTCTGCCCGATCGAGGTGTCCACATTGCACGCCGCCCACGCGGTCAGCAGGAAGCACGTCTCGAACCCGTCCGCGTAGATCGACGGCACCGACACCCACGGCGTCGGCGCCATGAACGCGTGGTCGGCGTCGAGCTTGATGAAGTCCACCTTCGACCCGGGCGGCGTGACCCGCTCCGACCAGTCGCCGTCGGCCGCGAACCGCCGCTTCTGGAGGATCCCGACCGGGTCGCCCACCTTGTACGACTCGTGCTCGGTCGTGATCTTCGTGTCGCCGAAGTTGAGGTAGTTGTAGACCCTGGCGTGTTCGTCGCCGAGGTTCGTGAAATGGTCCTGGAACGCGTCGATGCCGCGCTTCACGGCCGCCGCGGTGGCCTGCTCGGCACTCGCGCGGTCCGCCACCGGCCTGCCCGTCGTCGGCTGGGCGCAGCCGGCGGCCACGGCGGCGCACACGACCACGCACGCCAGCCGACGGGTGACCCTGGTGACCCTCATCTCACATACCCCTCGCAGAACAGCAGGAACACGCCGTCGACGTGCACGATAGTGCGCGGTACCACCCGCTGTGTGGGGGCCGCTTTGACCCTCGCTCGGGACGGCGGGTATCTTTCTGTGTTGTTGCGCGGCGCGGGCGTATGCCCGTATGAGCGCACATGCACCCTGACGCAAATGACGACGAGGTAGATCCGTGCGCACGTACAGCCCGAAGCCAGGTGAGGTGGCCCGCACCTGGCATGTCATCGACGCGGAGGACGTTGTCCTCGGCCGGCTCGCCTCGAACGTCGCCACGCTGCTCCGGGGCAAGCACAAGCCGACCTTCGCTCCGCATGTCGACACCGGCGACTTCGTCGTCATCGTCAACGCGGACAAGGTCGTGCTGACCGGTAACAAGCGTGACCAGGCCTTCGCGTACCGGCACAGCGGTTACCCGGGCGGTCTGCGCAAGCAGTCGTTCGGCGATCTGCTGGACACCCGGCCTGAGCGGCTGCTCGAGAAGGTCGTCAAGGGCATGCTGCCGAAGAACAAGCTCGGCCGTGCCCAGGGCAAGAAGCTGAAGGTCTACGCCGGCCCGGAGCACCCGCACGCCGCGCAGCAGCCGAAGCCGTTCGAGATCGCCAAGGTCAGCAGGTAAATGGACTTGCTAGCCATCAAGTCGGACAAAGCGAGGATCATTGAGCACCCCTGAGACCACCGAGGAAACCGCCCCCGTGGAGGTGGAGGTCGATGTCGAGGTCGAGGCGACCGAAGCACCGCGTCCCGTGCGTGTGAGCGGTGAGACCGCCCAGACCGTCGGCCGCCGCAAGGAGGCCGTCGTCCGCGTGCGGCTGACCCCGGGCAGCGGCAAGTTCACGCTGAACGGCAAGTCCCTCGAGGACTACTTCCCCAACAAGGTGCACCAGCAGCTCATCCGTGAGCCCCTGGTCATCCTGGAGAAGCCCGAGGCGTTCGACGTCCGCGCCAACCTCAAGGGCGGCGGCATCACCGGTCAGGCCGGTGCGCTGCGCCTCGCGATCGCGCGTGCGCTCATCGAGCTCGACCTCGAGGACCGCTCGGCACTGAAGAAGGCCGGCTTCCTCACCCGTGACCCGCGGGTCAAGGAGCGCAAGAAGTACGGCCTCAAGAAGGCCCGCAAGGCGCCTCAGTACTCGAAGCGCTGATGCGGAGCGGCCGGGTGGGCTTGGCCTGCTCGGCGAACACGCTGGCTTTGTAGTGGAACGCCGCGTCCGGGATGTGCGATGCACCGGGCGCGGCGTTCGCTGCTTTCCGGACCCCACTTGGAGGAATCGCCAACGATGGCTCGGCTGTTCGGTACCGACGGTGTTCGCGGGCTGGCGAACTCCGATCTGACCCCTGAGCTGGCACTGTCCGTCGCGGCGGCCGCGGCGCGAGTGCTGGCCGAGCACGACAGCTCGCACCGCCCGATCGCCGTCGTCGGCCGGGATCCGAGGGCGAGCGGTGAGATGCTGCAGGCCGCCGTGTCCGCCGGGCTCACCTCCGCCGGCGCCGACGTCATGCAGCTCGGCGTGCTGCCGACCCCCGCGGTCGCGCACCTCGTCGGCGAGCTGGGCGCCGACCTCGGCGTGATGATCTCCGCCTCGCACAACCCGATGCCCGACAACGGCATCAAGCTGTTCGCCGCGGGCGGGCACAAGCTGCCGGACCTCATCGAGGACGAGATCGAGTCCCACATGGGTGTCGCGTTCACGCGCCCAACCGGCGCCGGTGTCGGCCGCGTGTACGACATCGCCGACGCGCTCGACCGGTACCTGGAGCACCTGCTGAAGGCGGTCCCGCACCGCCTCGACGGCCTGCGTGTCGTGGTCGACTGCGCGAACGGCGCAGCGTGGGCCGCCGCGCCGAGGGTCTACCGCGAAGCGGGCGCCGAGGTGATCGCGATCCACGCGCTGCCCGACGGCGAGAACATCAACCAGGACTGCGGCTCCACCCACCTCGACGTCCTGCGCGACGCGGTGCTGTCCGAGAAGGCGGACCTGGGCATCGCCCACGACGGCGACGCCGACCGCTGCCTCGCGGTCGACGCCGAGGGCAACGTCGTCGACGGCGACCAGATCATGGCCGTGCTGGCACTGGCCATGAAGGAGTCCGGCGACCTGGTCGAGGACACCCTGGTCGCGACGGTGATGAGCAACCTGGGTCTGCACCTGGCGATGCGCGAACACGGCGTCAACCTCCGCACCACCGCGGTCGGCGACCGCTACGTGCTGGAAGCGTTGCGCGAGAACAACTTCTCCCTCGGCGGCGAGCAGTCCGGCCACGTGGTCCTCCCGGCCCACGCCACCACCGGCGACGGCCTGCTGACCGCCCTGCGCCTGATGGCCCGGGTAGCCGAGACCGGCCGCCCCCTGTCCGACCTCGCGGGCGTCATGACCCGCCTCCCACAGGTCCTGGTGAACGTGAAGGTCGCCGACAAGTCAGCGGTGACCAGTTCCACGACGGTCAGCGAAGCGGTGGCCGAAGTGGAAGCCGAACTGGGCGAGACAGGCCGCGTCCTGCTTCGCCCGTCCGGCACCGAGCAACTCGTCCGCGTCATGGTCGAGGCCCCGTCCCACGAGGTGGCGGAGAAGGCAGCCCAACGCTTGGTCGGCGTCGTCAGCGCAGCCGTCTGACCAGCACTTTCCGTCTACAAATCCCCCAATCCACCCCCGATCGCAACATCGGATCGGTATGTTGCCAGCAGTGTGCGCAGGCGTACGATCCGTGTCTGCGTGCGCTGTGGGGGTTCGTTGACCAGGAGGGGGTCACGGCACATGTCTGACGGCTTCGAGTACAACCCCGAGGCGATGCGCGCGTTCGCGGAGGTCTTCAACCAGGCAGGCGCCCAGATGGCGGAAGTCCAGGCCACGGTGGCCCAGACCTCTGCCAAGGCAGGCGACTTCGGCCGCGCCTGGGAGGAGCAGGGGACCGACTTCGACACGTACATGGCGGCGATCGCCGAGGACCTGGGGAAGTTGTCCACGCACCTCGCCGAGATCGGCGGGCAGATCGCGCAGGGCGCCGACCTGACGGTCCAGGCCGACACCACGGGGCTGCAGAACGTCCAGGCCGTGGAGATCGACTCCCGAGGTGGCGAATGAAGTTCGAACTGCCGAACGCCGTCGCCGCGATGAACAACGCGGTAGCCGCGGTCGGGGACGACGGCGACTCCTGGGAGCTCATCGGTGACCCGCTGACCAAGGTCGTCGACGAGGTTGTGCCCGCCTACAACGAGAAGCTCGACCTGAAGCTGGACCCGTCCGCGGGCAACAAGCGCGCCGAGGTCTGTACGGTCCGCTGGGGGAAGATCGACAAGGACGTCGCGCGGCTGAACGGTCTCGTCGCCGCCATCCGGAACGTCGCGGCGGTCATCAAGAGTGGCAAGGACACCATCGCCCACGAGTGGAAGGGCGAGTCGTACGACGCGTTCCGCCTGCAGATCGAGAAGGTCGAGAAGACCCTCGACGACTACGCGGCCGCCGTCGAGACCACCGCGGCCGGGATGAAGGCCGCCACCGACGGCACCCGGCAGATGTTCACCACCTACCGCGACGACACGGTCGAGAAGCACCTGGTCTTCGACAAGGTTTCGAAACCCGACGACTGGTGGCGCCTGTCGGCGAACGACGCGGAATTCCTGGTCGAGAACTGCGGTTCGCAAACGGCCATCTCGGACTGCCTGTACAACAACGACGAACAGGTCGGGGTCATCAATGGGAAGCTGACCAACCGTCGGTTGTTCGACCAGGTCACGCAGTGGGACTGCACCCGAAACCCGGGTGTGGTGATCGGTCAGTACAACTACCTCGTCGACGAGGCGTACGAAGAGCGCACGCACATCAGCGGCAAGATCCACAACTGGTACGTCGCGACGGACGAGTTGAAGACCAGGGTCGGGGAGGCGTTCGACGCGGCACTGGAGAACCTCCGGATCATCGCCGAGGTCAAGGTCTTCTCCACCCTGTCGGTGCCGGGCGCGACGGCCCCGGCCGGAGCGCCGAGCGGCGACCCCGGCCCGGGAGCAGGCGGCGGTTCGCCCGGCCCCGGCCCCGGCGCCGGTTACCCGGGGCCCGGTGGTGGTGGCGGCGAGGTCGCGATGCCGCCACCTGGCCCAGCGCCCGAGCCCGAGCCGATGCCGGAACCCGAGCCGGTCGCGGCGGCCGCCGCCGAGCCCGACACCGCGCAGGCCACCGACCCGGCCGCCGCCGAGACCGTCTCGATCAAGGACGGCGACCGGACGATCTCGGTCAGCAGCCCCGACGGTCAGGGCCACGTGAAGGTGACCGTGGACGACGGGAGCGGCACGCCCAAGTCGTACGCGCTCGACTTCGACGCGGCCAGCGGCATGGGCCCGAAGCCGGGTACCGAAGGGCAGCAGGCCGAGCCGGAAGAGGGCGTGGAGCAGGTGCCCGCCCGGTCGGACGGCAAGTGCGTCATCAAGGACGGTGACGTGACGATCACCGCCGAGCGGCCGCTGTTCTCGCCGGACTCGATCTCGATCACGGTCGACGACGGCACCGGCGCGCCGAAGTCCTACACGCTCGACTTCCCCGAGGAACCTGACACCTCGGCGGCGGACGCACAGCCCGACCAGGCCGCCGCGCGGCAAGCCACGAACGGGGCCGTGCCTGGCGCGGTCTCCCCGTCGCAGGACGCGACGGCGGCTCCCGTGCCGGACACACGGCACACCGAGCCGGGCACGCGGGAACCAGCCGCCCGGGAACCAGCAGCACAGCCCGCCGCCACGCAGGAACCGGCTCAACCCGCGACCTCCGCCACGGCGGGCCCGGCCGCGCAGCCGGCCGCGACCGGGCAGGAGACCCACGCCCAGGCGTGGACCAGCGACCAGGGCGGTTCGCTGTCCGGTGTGCTGGAGGCGGACCAGCCCGAGGGAGAGGCCGGGCTCGCGAGCGTGCCGGACGACGCGGCGACGGAGTCGTCCGAGGCCACTGGCATGGCGGGCGCCGGCCTGCCGATGATGGGCGGGGCCACCGGCAGCGGCGGGGGCGAACCCGGCCGGGCAGGCTCGGGCTGGAGCGTGCACGGTGACCTCTTCGACTCCGGTGAGCCGGTCTACAGCATGCACGGCGTGCTGGGCGACGACGACCTCGAGACGCGGGAGGCACAGTGAGCCTGCTGGACGTCGACCTCGCCGCGCCGCACCGCGTCGAGGGGATCGCGGCCGAAGGGCTGCGTGCGCTGGGTGCGGTGCGGGAGCGCTCCTCGGAGGTCGACGAGGCCGTCGACGAGATGTTCGAGCGCCAGGAACGCACCCGGCGGGAGCTGGACGAGCAGGTCAGGCAGGCCGCCGCCGAGGGTGACAAGCCCGAGGAGAAGGCGGACGAGGACCGGCCGAAGCCGAAGCGCACGCTCTCCCTCGGCGGCGACGAGTTCCACCAGGCACGCGAGACCAACCAGGCCGAGGCGCCGAAACCCGCCCTGCCGCCGAAACCCGCGGTGCCGCCGCAGTCGACCGTGCCGCCGCCTCCGGCTCCCGAGCCGGAGCCCAGGGACGAGGCCCCGAACCCGGCGAGGACGCTCAAGCTCGGCGCCCGTGACGACGCCGAGGACGAGGCGCCCCAGCCGAACAGGACGACGAAGCTCGGCGCCCGCGACGACGAGGAACCGCAGCGGGAGCAACGCCAGCCACGTCGTCCCAGGCCACCGCGGCCGGAGGGGGACGACGACATGTCCGGGCGGACCTGGTTGCGGTAGCGGAAGCAAATCCCCCGCCCGGCCTCACCGTCACCTGTGCATAGGTACATTCTGTGCAGATGCGACGGCACCGGTCGCCATCGGCGCGCGTCGAACGAGGGCAACCGCGCTAGGGACACTGGAGGGGGACTCCGAACGTGAACACGCCACCGCCGAGTGGACCGCCCGCCAACCCGGGTGGTGTCCAGGCACCGGACGGGTACAAGACCGACACCGAGCAGATGTCGGGGGTCGGCCGGACCATCGGCACCCAGGCCGAGGACGCCAAGGGTGAGGTCGCCGAGGTCCAGCCGGCCAAGGTGCAGGCCGCCGAGTTCGGCCAGCACGAGGAACACCAGGCCTGGCACGGCGACTACGCCGCCGCCATCGAGCAGTTCGGGGCGGGCGCCGCGGCCATGTGCGACAACCTCGTCGCGTTCGCCGGGCAGCTGGACGCCGCGGGCGCCACCTACAGCGACAGTGACAGCAGCGCCGAGACCAACGTCAACTCGGTGCAGGTCTGACCGTGGCCAAGACCTGGGAAGAGGTCAAGGGCGTCCTCGACGACCCGTACGTCTCCGCGGACACCAAGGAGGCGTTGCTCGCGGCGTACGTCCGGGAGAACCAGGGGCCGTTCGGCTACAACGACCTGCCCGACGAGGTCGAGGACTACACCGACGGCACCAAGGCCAGCTACAACATCGACGGTGGCGACGCGTTCGCCGGGCAGGTCATCGGCACCGACGACCTGTACGACACGGCGCAGGACGAGTCGGACGAGGCCGGGTACAGCGCGGGCCTCAACGACGAGAGCGTCGAGGACGGCCGCACCGAGATCGAGGACATGCGGCTCCCCTCCGAGGGGTCGAGCGTCGGGGTCCAGAACTCGGACGAGATCTTCGAGGCCGCACGGGACGCGCTGCGGATCTTCCAGGACTTCCTGCCGGTCAACGACAAGGTGCCCGCCGACTCCCTTGGCCGCCAGGGCAAGCTGAAGTTCGAGACGGACATCGTCAAGCGGTACGAAGAGCAGATGGGCATCTCGTTCAAGAACTTCCTGGACGATGCCGACCGCATCCGCGCGGCGTACGGGACGCTCTCCGAGCTGAACACCACCACCGAGACCGAGCTGAACAACCTCTACCGGGAGTGGACGGGGCAGGCGGCGAACGCGTCCTACCAGCACTACTCGGAGAAGATCGCCCCGAACGTCACCGACCTGCTCGGCTACCTGGAGACCGCGCCGGAGCTGATCTCCACCGCGGTCACCAACATCTTCTCCGCCTGCAAGGACAAGGCGAACGACGTCATCGGCCTGTACCAGAGCATGGGCGGCACACTCGGCAGCGCGACGCCCGCGATCGCCGACAAGGTGGTGACGCTCGCCGCGGGTGACTTCGACGACCAGGACCAGGTGCTGGAGGTCGCCGCGTGGGTTGACTCGGTGACCGGGTCCAACCTCGAGGAGACGATCCGCAACGACAACTGCGGGTTGAACGACGAGAACAAGGACTACGTGATCCGCGAGTGCAAGAAGTGGATCCGGGAGTCGTTCAACGAGGACCTGCACGAGACGTTGTGGGTGAGCTTCGACCAGGCCTGCACGGACGCGCTCGAAGCGGTCAACCTGCACTACGAGGCGTTGAACGGGGTTCTCAAGGAGTACGAGAACAAGTTCACCGCGGCCCAGGCGCCGCCGCCGAACCAGCCTCCTCCCAACCAGCCGCCGCCCCCGAACCAGCCGCCGCCCGAGCAGCCAGGCGGCGGTGGCGGAGGCGGAGGCGGTGGTGGTGGAGGTGGCCCGTCGACTCCTTCGACGCCGCCGGTGCCCGAGATGCCCGAGATCCCGACACCGCCCTCGACGACGGACCCGAACGGGGCCGACCCCAACGATCCGAACGGGCCGGGTGGCCCGAACGACCCGAACGATCCGAACAACCCCGACGTGCCCACCACGCCGACGGAGAACCAGGAAGAGACGGTCACCATCTCCGACGGTGACCACGAGATCTCGGTCACCAGCCCGGACGGCCAGGGCATGGTCCAGGTGACGGTCGACGACGGCAGCG
This sequence comes from Actinophytocola algeriensis, assembly GCF_014203735.1. Classification (GTDB taxonomy): domain Bacteria; phylum Actinomycetota; class Actinomycetes; order Mycobacteriales; family Pseudonocardiaceae; genus Actinophytocola; species Actinophytocola algeriensis. The sequence goes on from NZ_JACHJQ010000011.1 coordinate 286,177, forward strand.
GACAGCCGAAGACGTACACACTCGACTTCGGCGGCCCCGATGCGCCCGGTACCCCCGGGGGACCGGGCGCGCCTGGTCAGCCCGGCACCCCGGGAGCGACGGGTGGCGGCCCGCAGGGCTTCGGCCCGGACGGCCGGCCGCCGACCGTGCCGGGACCGGACGCGCCGATCGAGCCCGGTCCGGACGGCAAGTGCGTGATCACCGACGGGGACCTGACCATCACCGCGGAGCGGCCGGAGGGCCAGCCCGACACGGTGGTCGTGACCGTCGACGACGGCACCGGCGAACCGACGACCTACAACCTCGACTACTCCGAGGCGAACACCCAGCCGGGCGGCGTCACCACGATGCCCGCCCCGGGTGCGATGCCGCAGGAGCTGGTCGACGCCAACCGGCAGGTCGACCAGGCCGACTTCACGCCGGACGGCGTGACCACCGGCCCCGCGTTCGGTGAGATGCCGCAGTCGTTGCAGGGTGAGCAGGTCAGCACGCAGCCCGCGTTCGGTGAGATGCCGGACTCGTTGCAGGGTGAGCAGATCAGCACCCAGCCCGCGTATGGCGAGATGCCGCAGTCGTTGCAGGGTGAGCAGATCAGTACCCAGCCCGCGTTCGGTGACGGGCCGCCGTCACAGGGCCAGCAGTTCAGTGCCCAGCCCGCGTTCGGCGAGATGCCACAGCAGCTGCAGCCCGAACAGCACGCGTTCGCCACGTCCGCGTCGGCCGCCAACGACCCGGGCATGTCCGGGTTCAACGGCGGGCACGCGGCGTCCGGTGAGGCGGGCTCCGGGTGGTTCGGCGGCGGCCAGGAGCAGTCGCAGTCGCCGTACATGCACGGGTCCAGCGGGGAGGCGGGGCTGCCGACCGCGCCGGACAGCGTGGCGGGCGCCACCTCCGACTCGCCGTCCGGGCAGGACCAGGCGCATCCTGGGATGGCCGGTGGCGGCATGCCGATGATGGGCGGCGGTGGTGGCGGTGGCGGTGGTGGCGACACCGAACGTGCCGGCAGCCAGTGGCGCACCACCGGCGACCTGTTCGACGAGCCGAACGACCCGCAGAGCCTGCGGGGCGCGTTCGGTGGCGAGGACCGTTAAGAGGGGAATCTGATGGGCGCTTACGACCAGGCCGCGGCCGCGGCGGCCAAGATGGCGCAGGTGCAGCGGGAGATGTCGGACCGCCGTGCGCTCCGCGACCGCAACTTCACGCAGAAGCGTGAGCAGTCGCTCGAGGCGTTCAAGAAGCAGGGTCCGGTGATGGCCCAGGTCGCCAAGCACATGGGCGAGCTGGGCCGCCGCCGTGCGCAGGCCGGTGGCTGGGCCACCGAGAAGACGGAGCAGGACAAGGACTTCGTCATGGGCTTCGGCTTCGAGGACGAGGAGCAGAAGGACCCGTACGGCTACCGCCCGCCGCAGCGGCCGTCGGGTCCCGACACCCCGCCCGGCGGGATCGGCACGATCGACAACGAGGCCCCGCCCATGCCGCCGCCCGCGCCGGAGGCCCCGCCCGCGCCAGCACCCCCGGCCCCGCCGCGCGCCCCACGTGGCCCGCGCAGGCCGGAGCCGCAGGTGCTGGACGACGAGGACGACTTCTCGAACCAGTCCAGCTGGATGCAGAACCGGTGAACAGGCGGGTCGCGGAGCGGGCGGACGAGATCAGGGCGGTCGTGTGCCGGGTGCTGGAGGTCGACGACGACCAGGTCGGGCCCGCCGACCACTTCGTCGACGACCTCGGCGCGGACTCCATGAAGCTGATCGAGCTGCTCGCCAACCTGGAGATCGAGTTCGACGTCGAGGTGGACCCGGCCGAGTTCGAGCGCCTGGTCAGCCTGGACGGCGTCTACGCGGTGCTGAGCGAGGCTCTGGAGAAGTGAACCGGGTCGCGGTGACCGGGCTCGGTGTGGTGTCCAGCATCGGGACGGGCATCGACCGGTACACGGCCGGGTTGCGGGCCGGGCGCAGCGGCGCCCGGCCCATCAGCGTGTTCGACACCGACGGCTTCGCCAACGACATCGGTTGCGAGGTCACGGACTTCGACCCGGCGCGCTGGATCACCGCGCAGCCCGTCGAGGACCTTGGCCGGGCCGCGCGGTTCTCGGTGGCCGCCGCGCGGATGGCCGTCGACGACGCGGGGCTCGACCAGGACGGCCTGCGATCTGGCCGGGGCATGGTGTGCCTCGGCACCACCGACGGCGGCGGCGACGCGGGTGAGCGGATCGCCGAGCACGTCGTGCGCGGCACCGGGATCCCCGCCCACCTGCCGCGCCGGGTGCCCGCCGCGTCGATCCCGGTGGCCGTCGCCCGCGAACTCGGACTGTCCGATGTGGACATATCGACGGTCGCGACCGCCTGTGCCGCCGGGAACTACGCGCTCGGCAACGCCTACGACGCGATCGCGTCCGGCGACGTCGACTTCGCGTTGTGCGGTGGCGCGGATGCCATGTGCCGCATGACGTTCACCGGTTTCTACCGGCTCGGCGCGGTCGACCCGGAGCGCTGCAGGCCGTTCGACGTCGGCAGGCAGGGCATCCTCACCGGTGAGGGCGCGGGCGTGCTCGTGCTGGAACCACTGGAGAAGGCCGTCGCGCGCGGCGCCCGGATCTACGCCGAGGTGCTGGGCTACGGCCTGAACTGCGACGCCAGGCACCCCGTCGCCCCCGACCAGGACAGCGTCGCCGCCTGCATGTGGCTCGCGCTCGACGACGCGGGGGTCACGCCGGACCAGGTCGACCTGATCTCCGCGCACGGCACCGGCACGAAAGCCAACGACACCACCGAGTGCGGCGCGATCCGCGACGTGTTCGGGGCGGCACCGCCCAGAACCGTGTCGGTGAAGTCCATGCTCGGTCACACCATGGGCGCGGCGAGCGCGCTGTCGGCGATCGCGTGCGCGGTCGCCATCCGCGAGGGCTTCATCCCGCCCACCATCAACCACACCGAGACCGACCCGGCGTGCGGCATCGACTGCGTGCCCAACGTGGCGGTCGAGGCGGACCTGCGGGTCGTGCAGAACAACGCGCTCGCGTTCGGCGGCGACAACGCGGTCGTCCTCTTCGGACGGCCGACATGACCGGTGTGCTCATCACCGCGTGGTCGGCGCTCACCCCGTTCGGCCACGGCAGGGCCGCGTTCGCCGACGGCGTGCTGCGCGGCGTACCCGCGAAGCCCGTGTCCACGAAGGACGACTGGGCCGAGGCGGACGCCAGGGTGGTGCCGGACTTCGACATCGTCGAGCAGCTGGGCCGCAAGGGCACCAGCTCCATGGACCGCACCAGCGCGCTCGCGATCGCCACCCTCCGCGAGCTGGTGGCCGACGCGGGCGGTGCGGTGGAGATCGACGCGCGCACCGGTGTCGTGCTCGGCACCACCAGCGGCAGCAACCGCACCCAGTTCGAGTTCACGCGGGACTCGCTGACCCGCCGCAAGCCCTACCTCGTCAACCCGGCGCAGATGCCGTTCGCGCTGATGAACTCGGCCGCCGCGCAGTGCGCCATGTGGCACGGCCTGACCGGCCCGAACAGCACGGTGGCCGCGGGCAGGAACGCGGGACCCTCGGTGCTGCGGTACGCGAGCAGGCTCCTGCGCACCGGGCGGGCGAGCGGCGTGTTCGCGGGTGCCGTCGAGGAGCACAGCGGCGCTCGGGAGCTGCTGGAACCGGGTGGTGTGCTGGGTGAGGCGAGCGTCCTGTTGTTTATGCAAACCGGGGAGCCGGGGAACCGACCGGCGCTAGCGGAGGTCGTAGCGTTGGACACGCGGCTCGGCGAGCCACGCCGTGCGCTCGCCGGGTGTCTCGAGCACGTGCTGTCGGGGCTCGCGGTGGACGAGGTGTGGGGAATCGCCTCGACGGCCGCGGATCCGGAGTTGTCCGAAGTGGAACGGGAAGCGACGGGTGAGGTGTTGGGCCCGCGGGTCGAGACGGTGGTCCGCCCTGGTCTGCTGGTCGGGGACACGGGTGCCGCGAGCGGCGTCCTCGGTGTCGCCGCGCTGCTGGCCGCGGCGGAGGCCGACACCGCTGCGCGTGGCCGGCTCGCGGTGGCCACGTCGGTCGACCGGGACGGCACGGCCGGCGCGGTCGTGCTTCGCTTGACGGGATCGCCGCACGAATTGAGGGGTGAGGGATGAGCAGGTCGTGGGAGGAAGTCCAGAGGCTCCTCGACGATCCGTACGTGGACGCCGACACCAAGGAGCACCTGCTCGCGTCGTACCTGAACCAGGAGGGCTACTCCAGCCCCTACGGCGACGGGCTCGGCACCCAGGGCGGGGTCTACGACCCGGACCGGCTGCCCGACGACGTGCGGGAGTACTACGACCAGTACAAGCTCCAGCCCGGTGACTACCAGCAGGGCTCGCTCGACGACGTCTACAACGACGCCAAGGCCGAGTCCGACGAACGCGGCTACAGCGCGGGCCTGAACGACGAGAGCGTCGAGGACGGCCGCACCACCATCGAGGACATGCAGCCCCCGACGGAGGGCTCGTCCACGAGCGTCGAGAAGTCGGACGAGATCTTCACCGCCGCGCAGGACGCCCTGCGGATCTTCCAGGACTTCCTGCCGGTCAACGACAAGGTGCCGTCGGACTCGCTCGGCCGCCAGGGCAAGCTGAAGTTCGAGACCGACATCAAGAAGCGCTGGGACGAGCAGGTCGGCATCTCGTTCAAGAACTTCCTCGACGACGCGTCGCGGCTGCGCAGCGCGTACGCGACGCTGAGTGACCTGAACACCACCACCGAGACCGAGCTGAACAACCTCTACCGCGAGTGGACCGGTCAGGCCGCGAACGCGTCCTACCAGCACTATTCCGAGAAGATCGCCCCGAACGTGACGGAGCTGCTCGGCTACCTGGAGACCGCGCCGGACTTGATCGACACCGCGGTCACGAACATCTTCACCGCCTGCAAGAACAAGGCGAACGACGTCATCGCGCTGTACCAGGGCATGAACGGGACCATGGGGTCCGCCACCCCGGACATCGCGGACAAGGTCGTGACGCTCGCCGCGGGCGACTTCGACGACCAGGACCAGGTCCTGGAGGTCGCCGCGTGGGTCGACTCGGTCACCGGGTCCAACCTCGAGCAGACCATCCGCAACGACAACTGCGGCCTGAACGACGAGAACAAGGACTACGTGATCCGCGAGTGCAAGAAGTGGATTCGCGAGTCGTTCAACGAGGACCTGCACGAGACGTTGTGGGTGAGCTTCGACCAGATCTGCACGGACACCCTCGAGTCGGTGAACCTGCACTACGAGGCGTTGAACGGGGTCCTCAAGGAGTACGAGAACAAGTTCGCGGCGGCCGGGCCGGCTGGGCAGCCGCCTGGCACGCAGCCGCCAGGAACGACCCCGCCGCCGTCCTCGACCACTCCGCCGCCATCGACGAGCACGCCGACGCCGTCCTCGAGCACCCCGCCGTCGTCGAGCACCCCGCCCGGGTCGTCGACGCCGCCGTCGGTGAACACGCCGGGGTCGTCGTCGCCGACCACGCCGAGCAGCATCCCGAGCCTGGGCAACCTGCCGACGGACCCGTCCTCGACGAACCCGTCCTCGGCGAACCCATCGTCGGCGATGCCGGGCGTGAACACCCCGGGCAGCACCATCACCCCCGGCATCGACCCGGTCACCGGCCTGCCCATCACGGGTACCACCCCCGGCTCCTCGACGGGCCTGCCCGGCGCGGGTGGCGCGCCGAAGGAAGCGACCATCAAGGACGGCAACCGCACGATCACCGTGGGGCAGCCGGACGCGCGCGGCCGCAGCAAGGTGACCGTCGACGACGGCACCGGCGAGCCGCGTGAGTACGACGTGGACTTCACGCCGGACCAGCCGGGCGAGACCTACGAGGAGGACGGCGTCATCAAGGCCGGCCCCGACGGCAAGGTCGTGATCCCGGACGGCGACGCGACCATCACCCTGGAGCAGCCGCCGGGCCAGAGCGGCCAGGTGAAGATGACCGTCGACGACGGCACCCCGGCCACCTACGACTTCGACTTCGAGGCAGGCACCGACGTGCCCGGCTCGTCCGGTGGCGGGCTGCCCGACGTGGCGACCCCGTCCAGCCTGGGCGGCGGCCCCGACGGTGGCGGCATCGGCGGCGGTGGTGGCGGCGCAGGCGGCGGAGTCGGTGGCGGTGGCGGAGGTGGCGGCGGCAGCTTCGGCGGCGCCGAGACCCCCGGCACGTCCGCGCCGGGCGGCCCGGGCGCCATGGTGGGCGCACAGGCCCCCGACTCGGGTGACCGCGCTGGCGCGGCCGCCGCTGCTGCCGGTGCCGGTGCCGCCGGCGCCGGCGGCGGCGGCCAGCAGGGCGGTGGCGGTGCCCCCATGGGCGGCATGCCGATGGGTGGCATGGGCGGCGGCGGCCAGGGCGGCGGCGACCAGGCCCGGCAGAGCAAGTGGCGCACGACGGGCTCGATCTTCGACGACCAGGACCCGGCGTCGAACTTCAGCGGAGTCGTCGGCCGTGACCCAGCGGAGACCCCGAAGGCCCCGAAGCGCTAGTTCGATGCCCTGAAAGGCGCTTCAGGACACTGAACGCCCCGAAAGCGCCTTTCAGGACACCACCAGAACCGCAAAGGCGCAAAGGCGCGCGCGGAGGGGCGCAAGCTCCAGACCGACCTTTGCCAGAGAACCGAAGATGCCAACCGGGTAGCCATCCCGGAGATCTGCCCCTCCGGCGAGGAGGCCCGGGGCGATGTCCCGAAAGACGCTTTCGCGGCATCGCCGATGTCCGTGAGGCGCCTTCACGCGTGGAACCGGGGGCCGGAGGCCGCCCGGGGTCAGGCCACCAGTTCCGAGGTGTCCTCGATCGGCGCGCCCTTGACGTCCGCCTCGAGCAGTGGCCGGAACCGGTCCTCGCCGGCCAGGTGGACCAGGAAGAACGCGGTCAGCAGCGCCCGCGACAACCGCAGTGCGCCGTGGCTCGACGAGCCCGGCACCAGCAGCCCGGTCCAGTGCTTGCCCTCGGCGAACCCCATGTGGTCCACCTTCGGCAGCAGCCGCAGCTGCGCCTGCCCACCCCAGTTGGCCGCGATCAGCCGTGCGTGCCCCACCGGCGGCGCCACCAGGTCGGCGGCACCCGCGAGGTGCAGCGACGGCATCGAGCAGCGGGCGGCGGCGTCCGTGGCGAACGGCTTGACCTGCGATGCCGCCATGGTCGCGACCGCACGCACCCGCGTGTCGTCGGCCGCGGCCAGCACCGCGGCGCCCGCGCCGGTCGAGTGCCCCGCGAGCGCGAGTTTCGACTGGTCGACGCTGATGTCACCCTCGCCGAGCCGCACGCCGACGCACACGTCCAGCGCGGTACGCAGGTCGGCGGCGAACAGGCGCGCGGACCCCAGCGGGCCGCGCTGCGTGCCGGGCGCCGCGACGACGAAACCCCATGACGCGAGGTGCCGGAACAGTCCCAGGTACCGGGCGGGCGGCTGCAGCCACCCGTGCCCGAACGCGACCGCGGGCAGCCCGAGTCCGGACCGGGGCGTGAGCACCAGCCCGGGCAGCCCGACCAACGCGAGGTCCCCGCGCAGCACCTGGTGCGGGCCGCGGTGGGTCAGTTCCTCCAGCAGGTGCTTGGGCTTGGCCGCCATGGCGCAGACCATAGCGTCCACGGGACCCGGCGGGCTTGTCGGCGCGGCGAGATAGCCTCTTCGGCATGTGCGGAATCGTGGGATACGTGGGTCACCGGCAGGCCCTCGACGTCGTGGTCGACGGGCTTCGACGCCTGGAGTACCGCGGGTACGACTCGGCAGGCGTCGCCGTGGTGACCGGTCCGGGCACCCTCGCGGTGGAGCGGAAGGCCGGCCGGCTCGCCAACCTCGAGAACCGCCTCGACGAGGTCGGCAGGGGTGAGTTCGCGGGCACCGCGGGCATGGGCCACACGCGCTGGGCGACGCACGGGCCGCCCGTGGACCGCAACGCCCACCCGCACCGGGACGCGACCGGGCGGGTCGCCGTCGTGCACAACGGCATCATCGAGAACTTCGCCGCGCTGCGCGCCGAGCTGGAGGCCGACGGCGTCGAGCTGACCAGCGACACCGACACCGAGACCGTCGCCCACCTCGTCGGCCGCGCCTACGCCGAGGGGCCGACCAAGGGCGACCTGCCCGCCAGCCTGCGTGCCGTCTGCCACCGCCTGTCCGGCGCGTTCACGCTGGTCGTCACGCACGTCGACGAGCCGGACATGATCGTCGCGGCGCGCCGGTCGTCGCCGCTGGTGGTCGGGGTCGGCGAGGGTGAGACGTTCGTCGCGTCCGACGTGGCCGCGTTCATCGAGTACACCCGCGACGCGGTCGAGCTGGGCCAGGACCAGGTCATCACGATCGACCGCGACGGCTACCTCGTGACCGACTTCGACGGCGAGGAGGCGCAGACCCGCCCGTTCCACGTCGACTGGGACCTGTCGGCCGCCGAGAAGGGCGGCCACGAGTACTTCATGCTCAAGGAGATCGAGGAGCAGCCGACGGCGCTGGCCGACACGCTGCGCGGGCACTTCGTCGACGGCCGCATCGTCCTCGACGAGCAGCGCATGACCGACCAGGACCTCCGCGACGTCGACAAGGTCTTCGTGGTCGCCTGCGGCAGTGCCTACCACTCCGGCCTGGTCGCGAAGTACGCCATCGAGCACTGGACCCGCCTGCCGGTGGAGGTGGAGCTGGCGTCCGAGTTCCGCTACCGCGACCCCGTGCTGGACCGCGCGACGCTGGTCGTCGCGGTGTCGCAGTCCGGTGAGACCGCCGACACCCTCGAGGCCGTGCGGCACGCGCGCGACCAGAAGGCCCGCGTGCTGGCCGTCTGCAACACCAACGGCGCCCAGATCCCGCGGGAGTCCGACGCCGTGCTGTACACGCACGCGGGCCCGGAGATCGGGGTCGCGTCTACCAAGGCGTTCCTCGCGCAGATCGCCGCGAACCTGATGGTCGGCCTCGCGCTCGCGCAGGCCCGCGGCACCAAGTACTCCGACGAGGTGGCCCGCGAGTTCGCCGAGCTGGCCGCGATGCCGGCGGCCGTCGCGAAGGTGCTGGGCACGGTCGAGCGGGTCCGTGAGCTCGGCCGGTCGCTGGCCGACTCGAAGGCGGTGCTGTTCCTCGGCCGCCACGTCGGCTACCCGGTGGCCCTCGAGGGTGCGCTGAAGCTCAAGGAGCTGGCGTACATGCACGCCGAGGGCTTCGCGGCGGGCGAGCTGAAGCACGGGCCGATCGCGCTGATCGAGGAGGGCCTGCCGGTGGTCATCGTGATGCCGTCGCCCAAGGGCCGGGCCGTGCTGCACGCGAAGATGGTGTCGAACATCTCCGAGATCCAGGCCCGCGGCGCCCGCACGATCGTGCTGGCCGAGGAGGGCGACGAGACGGTCCGGCCGTTCGCGGACGAGCTGATCGAGATCCCGGCGGTGCCGACGCTGCTGCAGCCGCTCGTGGCGACGGTGCCGCTGCAGGTGCTGTCGGCGGAGATCGCGCGCGCCCGCGGCTACGACGTGGACAAGCCGCGTAACCTCGCCAAGTCCGTCACGGTGGAGTAGACCGTTGCTCGGGGTGTGGACGACCGAGCAGGTCAGGGCCGCGGAGGACCGGCTGCTGGCGCGTACCCCCGATGGCGCGCTGATGCGGAAGGCCGCGTTCGGCGTCGCGACCGTGGCCGCGGCGATGCTGCGGGACCTGACGGGCGGCACGGCGGGCCGCCGGGTGACGCTGCTGGTCGGCGCGGGCAACAACGGCGGTGACGCGCTGTGGGCCGGTGCGACCCTGGCGCGGCGTGCGGTGGCGGTGACGGCGGTGCTGCTGTCCCCGGACCGCGCGCACGTCGAAGGCCTGGCGGCGTTCCGCAAGGCGGGCGGCCGGGTCGCGGCCGACCTGGGCGACCCGGACCTGGTGATCGACGGCATCGTCGGTCTGTCCGCCCGCGGCCCGCTGCGCCCGGCGGCGGCCGCGCTCGTCGAACGCGTCGAGGTGCCGATCCTCGCGGTGGACCTGCCGAGCGGCGTCGACCCGGACACGGGCGCGGTCGACGGCCCCGCCGTGCGGGCGGACGTGACGGTGACGTTCGGCGCCCGCAAGCCGGTGCACGTGCTCAACACGGCGCACTGCGGCGAGGTCCGGTTGGTCGACCTCGGGCTGGCGCCGGAACTGCCGGACCCCGACCTGATCACCCTCGAAGCCGACGATGTCGGCTTCGCGTGGCGCGTCCCCGGCCCGTCGGACGACAAGTACACACAGGGCGTCACGGGCATAGCGGCCGGCTCGTCGACCTACCCTGGCGCGGCGGTCCTGTCCACGGGCGCCGCGGTTTTGGCGACCTCGGGCATGGTCCGGTACGCGGGCTGGGCGGCCGACCACGTGCGTGACCGCTGGCCGGAGGTGGTCGCGACCGGCACGGTGGAGGACGCGGGCCGGGTGCAGGCGTGGGTGGTCGGCCCCGGCCTCGGCACGGGCCAGACCGGCAGGGACGTCCTGACCGCGGTGTTCTCCGACGGCGTCCCGACCTGCGTCGACGCGGACGGCATCACCCTGCTGGCGGCCACCCCGGCACTGTGGGACGCCCGCGACCCGGACGCGCCGGTGGTGCTGACCCCGCACGCCGGGGAGTTCGCCCGCATCGCGGAACCACTCGGCATCACCCTGGGCGCCGACCGCGTGGCAGCGGCCCGCGCACTGGCGAAACGCCTGGACGCGGTGGTGCTGCTGAAGGGCAACGCGACCGTGGTCGCCGCCCCGGACGGCCGCACCCTGGTGAACGCGGCCACGTCGTCCTGGCTGGCCACCGCGGGTTCCGGCGACGTGCTGACGGGCCTGATCGGCGCGCTTCTGGCAAGCGGCCTCGACCCGTGGCTGGCCGCGGGCTGCGCGGCCTGGCTCCACGTCCGGTCCGCCGAACTGGCGGCGCACGACGCCCCGGTCCCGGCCTCACTGATCCAGCAAGCGATCCCGGCCGCGATCCGCGCGGCGCGGAACCTGGTGGCCGACGGCCCTGTGAAACCATGAGCGGCGACCATGAACACTGAAATGCCTGATCAGCCGCTGCCCCGCGCCGAGGTGGTCGTCGACCTCGGCGCCATCCGGCACAACGTCGCGCTCCTGGCCGCCCGTGCGCCCGGTGCGGCGACGATGGCCGTGGTCAAGGCCGACGGCTACGGCCACGGCGCGCTGCCCGTCGCCCGCGCCGCGCTCGACGCGGGTGCCACCTGGCTCGGTTCCTGCTCGCTCGCCGAGGCGCTGGACCTGCGCGACGGCGGCATCACCACGCGCATTCTCAGCTGGCTCGACGTCCCCGAGACCGACCTCGCGCCCGGCGTCGCCGCCGACATCGACCTGTCCGCGTCGAGCACCAGGGAACTCGCCGCGATCGTCGACGGTGCGCGGCGCGCGGGCAGGCCCGCCCGTGTGCACCTCAAGATCGACACCGGCCTGTCCCGCAACGGCTGCCAGCCCCGCGACTGGCCCGATCTCGTCGACGACGCGGCGAAAGCGCAGTCGGACGGGCACGTCGAGGTCGTCGCCGTCTGGTCGCACCTCGCGTGCGCCGACGAACCCGGCCACCCCGCGAACGACCGGCAGGCCGCCCGGTTCGCGGACGCCTACGAGATCGCGACACAGGCGGGCCTGCGTCCCTTGCGCCACCTCGCGAACTCGGCCGCCACCCTCGACCGGCCGGACCTGCACTTCGACATGGTCCGCGTCGGCATCGCCATGTACGGGCTGAATCCCCTGCCGTACGAGGAGAACCTGCTGCCCGCCATGACGTTCCGGTCGTCGGTCGCGCTCACCAAACGCATCGACGCCGGTGAGTCCGTGTCCTACGGGCAGACGTGGACGACCGGCCGCGACACCACGCTCGCGCTCGTGCCCGTCGGGTACGCCGACGGCGTGTCCCGCGCGCTGTCCGGCCGGATGGACGTGTGGCTCGCGGGCAGGCGGCGCCCGATCGTCGGCCGCGTCTGCATGGACCAGATCGTCGTCGACTGCGGAGACGACGTGGTCGCACCGGGCGAGGAGGTCGTCCTGTTCGGCGCGGGCTCCCACGGCGAACCGACCGCCACCGAGTGGGCGGACACCCTCGGCACCATCGACTACGAGATCGTCACCGGCATGTACCGGCCCCGCGTCGCGCGGAGCTACCGGTGACGAAGTCGGACCACGTGTCCCGCAAAGTGTTCACCCTCATCGGCGGCGCCGTCGGGATGGCCGCCGCGGGCACCGCGATCGCCGTGAGCCTCGCGCGCCGCAGACACGACCAGCCGCCGAGTCCGGAGAAGGTCGGCGGCCTGCGGCCCGACCGCGAGTACACGGTGATCACCGAGGACGGCATCTCCCTGTCCGTCGAGGAGGTCGACCCGGCCGACGGCGGCAAGCCCGCGCTGACCGTGGTGTTCGTGCACGGCTTCGCGCTCGACCGCCGCTCGTGGCACTTCCAGCGCAAGGCCCTCGCCCGCCTCACCGAGCCGCGGGTCCGGCAGGTCCTGTACGACCAGCGCAGCCACGGCCGCTCCGGCCGCGCCAACGAGGCGTCCAGCACGATCGACCGGCTCGGCAGCGACCTCGGCGAGGTCCTCGACAAGCTCGACGGCCCGATGGTGCTCGTCGGCCACTCCATGGGCGGCATGACGATCATGGCGCTCGCCGAGCAGCGGCCGGAGCTGTTCGAGGAGCAGGTGTACGGGGTCGCGTTCATCGGCACGTCCGCGGGCGAGGTCGGCAAACGCGGGCTGCCGCGGCCGTTGCTGTCCCGCTACAACCCGCTGACCCGCAACCTCGGCAGGCTCGCCGACTGGCAGCCCGGCATGGTCGAGTTCGTCCGTGCCGCGGGCGGGCAGCTCACGCGCAGGGCCGTGCGGTCGCTCGCGTTCGGTGACAAGGACGTCGACCCGGAGCTGGTGGACCTCACGATGGAGCTGATCGACGCCAACCCCGTCCGGGTGCTCGCCGACTTCATCGACACCCTCGGCACCCACAACCGCTACGCCGCGCTCGCCGGTCTCAAGCACACGCACGTGCTGGTGCTGTCCGGCGACGCGGACCGGATGACGCAGTTCTCGCACGCGGAGCGGATCGCGTTCGAGCTGCCGGACGCCGAGCTGGTGCGGGTGCGCGGGGCGGGGCACATGGTGATGCTCGAGCAGGCGCAGGCCGTCACCGACCACCTGGCGCTGCTGCTGCAGCAGTGCGCGTTCGGACAGGACGGCGGCAGGCGGAAGTGGTGGCGGCGCGGATGACACAGCAGCGGACGACACAGCAGCGGATGACACAGCAGGGGACGACACAGAGGACGAGCGGCGTGGAACTTCTCACGGAGACCGACACCCTGCGGTTCGGCAGGCGGATCGCGGAGCTGCTCGAACCCGGTGACCTGGTGCTGCTGACCGGCCCGCTCGGCGCGGGCAAGACGGTGCTGGCGAAGGGCATCGCCGAAGGGCTCGGCGTGGAGGGCCGCGTGAGTTCCCCCACGTTCATCATCGCCCGCGAGCACCGCCCGGCAGAGGGGGGCCGCGGCATCCCGCTCGTGCACGTGGACGCCTACCGCCTCGGCGACGACTTCGCGCAGCTCGACGACCTGGACCTGGACACCGAGCTGGTCGAGGCCGCGGTCGTCATCGAATGGGGCGAACCGGGCACGAGGCTGTCCGAAGACCACCTTCTCGTGAACTTGATCCGCCGGGCGGACGATTCAAGACTGGCAGAGGTGACTCCGTCAGGCTCTTGGGAAAAGCGCTGGTCGACGTAGTCTGGAGGGTATGCGTGCGGTGATCTTCGACTGGGGTGGCACGCTCACCCCCTGGTATCCCGTCGACTACGTCGCCGCGTGGCGCAGCTACGCAGACCATTTACACCCGGAAGACGCGGCGCAGGCCGCCCGGGTCGCGCAGGCCATCGTGGCCGCCGAGGAACGGCACTGGACGGTCGCGCGCGACCACCACAAGGCCTTCACGCTGGCGCAGGTCCTCGACGCGGCGGGCGCCCCCCACCACGACGACGGGATGGCCGCGTACCGCACGTTCTGGGACCCGTCGACCTACACGGACCCCGACGTGGCGCCGACGGTGTCCGCGCTCAGGGAGAAGGGCCTGCGGCTCGGCGTGCTGTCGTCGACGCCGTGGCCGAGGGAGTGGCACGAGGAGGTCCTGCGCCGCGACGGCGTCCTCCACATGTTCGACGCGCTCGTGTGGAGCTCGGACCTGATGTACACGAAGCCGCACGCGGAGGCGTTCCTCGCCGCGATGCGCGCGGTCGGGGTGGACGACCCGGCCGACTGCGTGTACGTCGGCGACCGGCTCTACGACGACATCTCCGGCGCCAAGTCCGTCGGCATGCGGGCCGTGCTCGTGCCGCACAGCGACATCCCGGAGTACCAGCGCGTGCCGGTCGACGTGGAGCCCGACGCGGTCATCCAGCGCTTGACCGACCTCCCCGACGTGGTGGAGCGCTGGCGGAACTAGGCTTAACCGCCGTGCTGGTCATCGCGGTGGACACCGCGACCCCCGCGGTCACCGCCGGGGTCGTCAACGTCGAGGAGATGCTCGTCCTGGCCGAGTGCGTCACGGTCGACGCCAAGGCCCACGGCGAGCTGCTGACGCCGCACATCCTCACGGCGCTGAAGGAGGCGGACCGCACGTTCGCCGACATCGCCGCGATCGTCTGCGGCATCGGTCCCGGCCCGTTCACCGGCCTGCGTGCCGGCATGGCCACCGCGGCCGCGCTGGGACAGGCACTCGGCAAGCCCGTGTACCCGGTGTGCACGCTCGACGCGATCGCCGCCGAGAACGTCGCCGACAGCCCGCTGCTGGTCGCCTCCGACGCCCGCCGCAAGGAGATCTACTGGGCCACCTACGACGCCACGGGCAGGCGCGTCACGAACCCGGCGGTGGACAAGCCCGCGGACGTGGTCGAGCGGATCCCGTCGCTCTCGGTCGAGCGCGTCGCGGGCAACGGCGCCACCCTGTACGACCTGGGCCTGCCGCACACCGGGCAGGAGTACCCGAACCCGCTGGGCATCGCCATGGTCGCGCGCGACGACGTGCTGGCCGGCGCCAAGCCGCGGCCGTTCGTGCCGCTGTACCTCCGCCGCCCGGACGCCACCGAGCCGGGCGCACGCAAACGGGTGACCACGCGGTGACGTTCCGGCTCGCTCCGCTCCAGCGCGGGGACCTGGCTCGCTGCGCGGAGCTGGAGACCCTCGTGTTCCCCGACGACGACCCGTGGCGGGAGTCGGCGTTCCAGTCCGAACTGGACGCGGGCTACGAGTACTTCGGCGCCTACACCGACGAGGCCGGGCTCGTCGGGTACGCGGGTGTCTCCGTGCTCGGCGTGAAGGGGAATGCGGAGGCCAGCGTGCACAACATCGCCGTCGACCCGGCGTGGCAGGGCAAGGGCATCGGCAGGGCGCTGCTGCGTGCGCTGCTCGCCCGTGCCGACGAGGTCGCGGCCCCCGTCTACCTCGAGGTGCGCACCGACAACGAGGCCGCGATCGGCCTGTACGAGGCGCACGGTTTCACCCGGATCGGCATGCGGCGCCGGTACTACTGGCCGTCCGGCGCCGACGCGTACACCATGGCGCGCCCCGCACAGGCCGCCGAGGAGGCCCCATGACCATCGTGCTCGGCATCGAGAGCTCCTGCGACGAGACCGGCATCGGCATCGTCCGCATCGAGTCCGACGGTGCGCTGACGCTGCTCGCCGACGAGGTCGCGTCCAGCGTGGACCAGCACGCCCGCTTCGGCGGCGTCGTGCCGGAGGTGGCGTCCCGCGCACACCTCGAGGCGCTGGTGCCGTCGGTGACGCGGGCGTTCGAGGCGGCGGCGCTCGAGCTGTCGGATGTGGACGCCATCGCGGTCACGTGCGGCCCCGGTCTCGCGGGCGCGCTGCTCGTGGGGGTGTCGGCGGCGAAGGCGTACGCGGCGGCGCTGAACGTGCCGCTGTACGGCGCGAACCACCTGCCCGGTCACGTGGCCGCCGACACGTTGGAGCACGGCCCGCTGCCGTCGCCGTGCCTTGCGCTGCTCGTCTCCGGCGGGCACACCCAGCTGCTGCGCGTCGACGACCTCGCCACGAAGATCACCGAGGTGGGCTCGACCATCGACGACGCGGCGGGCGAGGCGTACGACAAGGTGGCCAGGATCCTCGGCCTGCCCTACCCCGGCGGCCCGCCGATCGACAAGGCCGCCCGCCGGGGCAACCCGGACGCCATCCGCTTCCCGCGCGGTCTCACCGGTCCCCGGGACGCGAAGTACGACTTCTCGTTCTCGGGCCTGAAGACGGCGGTGGCGAGGTGGGTCGAGGCCCGCGAGGGCCAGGAGATCCCGGTCGACGACGTGGCGGCGTCCTTCCAGGAGGCGGTGGCGGACGTGCTCACCGCGAAGGCCGTCCGCGCCGCGACCGAACTGGGCATCGACACGATGGTCGTCTCCGGCGGCGTCGCGGCGAACTCGCGTCTGTCCACACTCGCGGCGGCGCGCTGCGCCGAAGCGGGGATCACGCTCCGCGTGCCCCGCCCACGGCTGTGCACGGACAACGGCGCCATGATCGCGGCGCTCGGCGCACACCTCGTGAAGGCGCAAGTGCGGCCGTCGTCTTTGGACCTGTCGGCGAATCCCGGCCTTCCTGTCGGCACCGTGACGGTCTGACCCGTACGCTCATCCGGGTGAGGGTCGCGGTCACGGGAACCAGCGGTCTGCTGGGTGGCGCACTGGTGCGCGAGCTGCAGGCGCAGGGGCATGAGGTGCTCAGGCTGGTGCGCAGGAGGCCGGCGGCCCACGACGAGGCGCTGTGGTTCCCGGAGGTCGACACCGGCAGCCTGCGCGGCGTCGACGCCGTCGTCCACCTGGTGGGCGAGCCGCTGGTGGGCAAGTGGTCCACCCACCAACGCGAGGCGATCCGCGAGTCCAGAGTGCACGGAACCCGCCTGCTGGCCACCGCGTTGGCCGACATGCGGGACGGCCCCGGAGTGCTGCTGTGCGCCTCGGCGACGGGCTACTACGGCGACCGCGGCGTTGCGCTGCTGACGGAGGAAAGCCCGGCTGGCGTCGGCTTCCTGCCGTCGGTGTACGAGGCGGCGGAGAAGGCGGCCGCTCCGGCGGAGGCCGCGGGGCTGCGCGTGGTGCAGCTGCGGGTGGGAGTGCTGCAGTCGGCGGAAGCGGGCGGTCTGGCGATTCTCCTGCCGATGTTCCGGCGAGGCATGGGCATCCGGGCAGGTGCGGGCACCCAGTGGGTGAGCTGGATCGACCTCGCGGACGCGGTCAGTGCGGTGCTCCACGTACTGGGTGGTTCGCTGTCGGGCCCGGTGAACGTCGTGGCCCCGAACCCGGTGACGAACCGGGAGTACGCGGACACGCTGGCGTCGGTGCTGAGCCGTCCCCGGCTGCTGGCCCTGCCCCCGGGCCTGGTGCGCAGGTTCTTCGGCGCCGGCCTGGCGGACGAGGTGCTGCTGGCAAGCACCCGAGTGGTGCCGGCACGCTTGCTGACCAGCGGTTTCGCCTTCGAGCACCCCACACTCCGAGAGACTCTGCAAAACCTGTTACTTCGGGTAACATGACGCCCGTGAGCGACGACGAGGACGGCTACGCCGGCGAGGCCACCCTGGTGCTGGACGGTGCCGAGTTGTCGGTGACGGTCACGCTGAGGGGCAACTTCGAGCCGGTGGACGGCCGGTACCACTGGTACGGCCGGATCCAGGCGCACGACGAGGTGACGGAGAAGGCCGGGAGCCGCAAGCCGACCGCGTCGCTGCGGACGCCGTTCGGGGTGGCGGAGGGTGTGCTGTCGGATCCGGACCCGTGGGGCCGGTACCGCATCAGCGGTACGAGCCGCCCGCCGTTCGAGGTCCCGGTGACGTTGGAGGACCTGCCGGCGGGCTGTTGACCCGGCTGGCCTCTGCCGCTGGCTCCACGCGACAGCGGCCCGTGTGCAACCCCAAGCGTCCCAACCGAAATCGCGCGCTGGGCGGCCGAGGGGCGTTGGCCTCCGGCCCCCGGATTCCACGCTACCGGACAGCACCGACGCGGAAGTCCGCCAGCGACAGCCGGCGCCCAACTCTGTGGACAACCAACCGCCCTGTGGACAACCGCCCCTCACCGCGAGGGAACCGTCGGTCCCGTGCCGTAGCCTGGAAAACGGGGGCCGGAGGCCAGCCGCATCACAGGAACGACATCACAGGAACGACAACCGCACGTCCACGTCGTCGACGTTCACGAACGCCACCCGGTGTCCGAACTGGATCTGCAGGTACTTCGTCTTCCCGCGCACCACCGTGTGGTTCGTCGCGTCATAGGTGACCGCCCAGTAGTACTCCGACGGCGTCACCAGGCCCACCGCGTACTTCTGTCCCGCGGACAGCGTGTACTGCAGCGGCGTCACCGCCTGCGGCGGGATCCCCGACGGATACGCGGCCGCCTCCGGGTAGGCGCGACCGTAGACCGGCACGGACGCAAGCCCCTTCTTCGGCGTGGCAACGAAACCGGCCGACCACGCGGCGTCCGACGCCTTGAACCAGCCCTTCTGGCCCAGGTACCACACCGCCACCCACGCACCGCGCCGCTCGGCGATCGCGAACGTCTGACCCGTCTCGGCGCGCGCCGAGTGGTCGGAGATGTGCATCGTGCCCGGGGAACCGTCCGGGTGCAGCGCGATGTCGGTCAGCAGCGGCGCGTCGTCGGCGGGCGCGGTCCGCAGCACGACCGAGCCCGACCCGTGCGGCTCGCACGGCACCCCGGCCGTCTTGCACCCGGTGAACGCCGGCTTGTTCGTCGCGTAGTCCGGCCTGATCGTCGCGAGCCCGGTCAGCGACGTGCCCGTCGAGCGGAACGGCGCGCGCAGCAGCTCGAAGTAGTGCGCCCAGTCCCAGTACGGGCCCGGGTCCCAGTGCATCCCGCGCACCGTCGACGGGATCGTGCCCGGCACGTTGTCGTGGCCCAGGATGTGTTGCCGGTCAAGCGGAATCCCGTACTTGCCGGCCAGGTACCGCACGAGCTTCGACGACGACCGGTACATCGCCTCGGTGTACCAGGCGCCGTTCGCCGCGAAGCCCTCGTGCTCCAGGCCGATGGACTTCGAGTTGATGTACCAGTTGCCCGCCTGCCACGCGACGTCCTTGGCCTTCACGTGCTGCGCGATGTGCCCGTCGGCCGACCGCAGCGTGTACTGCCAGCTCACGTACGTCGGGTCCTGCACCAGGTTCAGCGTGGTCTGGTAGCTGCCCTCGGTGTCGTGGATGATGATGTAGTCGATCTTCTGGCTCTGCGGCCGGTTCGCCTTGTCGTGGTTGCCGTAGTCGCCGTCACCGAACGCCTCGTACGGGGCCGGGATCCACTCGCACCCGAGGTCCGCAGGGCACTCCACCTCGCCCGCACCGGTCTGCCGGAGTCCGAGGTCGCCGAGCTGCGAGGCGTCCGCGTCGACCGGCGTGGCGGGCAGCGACACCCGCTGCCCGTCGTCGGTCACGCGCGAGACGCCCTCGCTGATGGTCTTGAACACCTCGTCGGCGAAGGTCCGCGCCGACCCGGTGTCGGTGGCGCCGCTGTACTTGGCGACCGCGCCGTACCAGTCGCCGGGCGCGTCGCTGTCGACGCCGAGCCCACGCTGGTAGTCGGCCAGCAGGGCGGCGCCACCCCGGATGTTCTGCACCGGGTCCGACCGCAGCGTGGCGATGTCCACACCGGTCAGGTCGGCGGCGACGTCGACGGTCCGCAGCGACGGCGCGGAGAAGTCCTGTTCGCCCGGGTCGGGCGGGAGCATGGGGCGGGCCGTGTCACCACGGGGGTCCTCGGTGCCCTCGTCGTGGTGTGTCCCGCCGGAGTTGGCGGTGCCGACGTCGGTGAGGTGCATCGGGCCGTAGCCGGCGCTGGTGCTGGGCAGGCCTGCGTTGGTGTCCCAGCGGGACTCCAGGTAGGACACGCCGAGCAGCACGCTCTCCGGCACCCCGAACTCCTCGGCGGCGGCCGCGTAGGCCTCCTGCCTCGTGGTGGGTGGCGCGGTCCCCGGCGTGGCCGCCGCGGTCGACATGCCGGTGGCTAGACCGGCCGCGACGGCGGCGATGAGGATCGTGCGGGACGTCGATCTCGACATGACGGCCTCCTGGACGGGCGACTCCAGCAGTGCACAACTCTGGTGCCGCCCGCCCCGGCGGTCAATAGTTTGCGACCGAACGGATCAGTTGGTTACTAGATCCCGGTGACGCACCAGGCGTCGACGTCCTGCTCCATCTCGGCCGTGAAGCTCTCCGTCTCGCCGCCCAGCGAGATCTCGATCGACGCCTGTGCGGTGTCGCCGGACTCCTGGACGTCCTCGACGGTCGCGGACACGTCCATACCGGCCAACTGGGACAGTTCGGACTTCAGCTGCGACGCGACGCTCGACGAGCACGCGTACTCGTCGATCAGGTCCTCGTCCTGCGTCTCGATGACCTCGACGACGACGTCGGCGAGCGCCTCCGGCGACGACGAGTCACCGCCCGAGCTGCTGCTGCCGCCGCTGCCACTGGACTCGCCGTCACCGGAGTCGCTGCCCGAGCCGCCGCCGCCCGGCCCCGGGATGCCGCCCGGCAGACCGGAGTCCTCGGACGTGTCGCCCCCGCCTGCCTTCGGCGGCGAGTCGTCGTCATCGCCAGTCAGGACGAGCACGAGCACGAGCGCCACGACGGCGACCACCACGACCCCGGCGACCCCGACGATGAGACCCGTGTTGCTCTTCTTGGGCGGCGGGTACTGGCCGTAGCCACCGGGCCCGGGCGGCGGATAGCCGTAGCCGCCGCCCTGTTGTGGCGGTGGTGGCCCGTAGCCGCCCCCTTGTGGCGGTGGTGGTGGCCCGTACCCGCCGCCCTGAGGCGGCCCGTGTCCCCCCTGTTGCGGGTATGTCACTGGATTAGCCCCCTTGTGGAAAGTTCTGACCTCGGGAGCGTAACCGGTGGTCCCCGCGTCGCACGGCGGCTACGCGGGATGCAGCGACGGATCCCGGTCCGGGGTCACGAAGCTCGCCGCGGTCGAGACCGGGGCGTCCGGTGTGCGCACGTACGGCAGGATCCGGAAGTCCGACCGCAGCTCACCCGCCGTGAACGTCGTCCGCACGTAACCCCGGCGGTTCTTGTAGAACTTCAGGTGCGGGTTCTCGGCCAGCTGCGTCGAGTTCGTGCCCTCGTTGCCGTCACCGCTGCTGGTGACCGAGGTGGCCACCAGCTCGACACCGACCCCGCGCGAGTCGGGCCGGTCGGCGTTCTCCTTGATCTCACCGGCCCAGTGCCGGTGCACGTCACCGGTCAGCACGACCCCGTTGCGCACCTGCCCGAGCGCGGCGGCGATGCGGTCGCGGTTGGCGCGGTACCCGTCCCAGCCGTCCATGGAGAAGCCCTGCTGGGGCCCGGCGGTGAGGTCGCGCTGGGCGAAGAACACCTGCTGGCCGAGCACGTCCCAGCGTGCGCGCGAACGCCGGAACCCGTCGAGGAGCCACGCTTCCTGCTGGTCACCCAGGATCGTCCGCGAGGGGTCGAGCCGGTCGGCGCAGTCGATCTTCGTGCCGTCCCCGCAGGCCTGGTCGTCGCGGTACTGCCGGGTGTCGAGCATGTGGAACGTGGCGAGGTCACCCCAGTTGAAGCGCCGGTACAGCCGCATGTCGATGCCCTGCGGCCGCGCCGACCGCCGCAACGGCATGTTCTCGTAGTAGGCCTGGAAAGCAGCGGCCCGCCGATCGAGGAAGGCGGGGTCGGGCGCCTCGGGAACGTCGTCGGCCCAGTTGTTCTCGGTCTCGTGGTCGTCCCAGACGACGAGCCAGGGCGCGGTGGCGTGCGCGAGCTGCAGGTCCGGGTCGGTCTTGTACTGGGCGTGCCGCTGCCGGTAGCCGGCGAGCGTCCGGGTTTCCGGCCCCACGACGGTCCGCACGTCGGCGGCCTTGGCGGCGTACTCGTACTGGTAGTCGCCGAGGTGCAGCACGAGATCGGGCTGGTCCTGCGCGAGGCGGCGGTAGGCGGTGAAGAACCCCTCACCGAAGTGCGCACACGAGGCGAAACACATCGTCAGGCCCTGGGAAAGCCCACGCGCGGGGGTGGTGGTGGTCCGCCCGACCGGCGAGAGGTGCCCCTGAACCCGAAACCGGTAGAAGTACTCGGTCCCGGCCCGAAGCCCACCGACCTCGACGTGCACGGAGTGCGCGCCCCGCGGATCGGCGGTGGCGGACCCGGCCCGCACAACACGCCGGAACCGCTCGTCCTTGGCGACCTGCCACTGCACCTCGTAGCGACGGCCGGGCATCCCACCCAGGCCGGTGTCAGCCAGCGGGTCGAGCGCCAACCGGGTCCACAGCACCACGGAGTCGCTCCACGGATCCCCGGAAGCGACCCCGAGCGTGAACGGGTTGGCGGGCAAGGGCTTGCTGCCGGCGGCGGGCGCGGCGGAAGCCCAGGAAGGCGCGGCGACGGCAACCGCGCCAACCCCGACGGCAGCAACCCCGCCAACCAGGACAGACCGACGAGAAATGGATGAGCCGGGCAAGAGAACCTCCCTGTTCGGGTGACTCTCAAACCCCACAATCCGGTGGTGTCAACAACCGTCGATCTTCGATGAACCAGTACCTACACGTGGATGAACAACGAGTGCGGTGATTCGGGCACCTCCGGCCAGTTCTCCACATGGCCGCGACGGTCCGGTACCGGGACCTCGTCCAGGGACTGACCGGGCCGCAGACCGCACAGCACGGCCACTTCGTCCACACAGGCCTCGACCCAGCCGAGTTCCCTCAGGCTGCACAACATCCCGTGCGAGCGCTCACCCCGGTAGGCGCGGTTGCGCATCTTCTTCGGCTTCTCCCGGCCCTCGACGAGGACACGGGCGCCGGGCAGGGCCACCGGCACCAGGTCGCCAGGGGACAACATGCGGACGCCGCCGAACACGATCTGGACGACATCGTGCGTGTCATCAACGCGAACGTGTGACAGCCAGATTTTTTCCGCGTTGGGGTGCACCCAGATTTCCGAAATTTCACCCACAACGGCCCCAGTGGTGCCAATGATCACCGGGAGACTATAAATAGATATGGACCGAATGTCTGGTTAGGACTGGCGCGATCCCACAATAGAGTGAACTCCGGTCGAGTTCCATAACTTTTCGAACGCCTCGTGCGCGCGCTCGGTGTAGTCAGGACTCATGAGCATGTCAGCGCTCGAGTGATCATTGGGGCTGTTGAGATATCCCAACCAGGCCCCGTTGAGCAGGAACTTGCTGAACTGTGCGAACAACCACGGCTCTTCCACGGCGAAGGTCACCGCGTCGAGGTGGTACAGCCCCATGCCGGTCTGTACCGGCATGGCCGAGGTGCGGAAGGCGCAGCTCTCGTTGAGGCGGTCGCCGCCGACCGCGTTCGCGATCAGGTTGCGGAAGTCGCGCACCTCGTCCGAGTGGATGGTCATTTCGCCCGCGAGCAGGAACCGATAACCGCAGCCGCGCGCGAGGTTGGTCGTCACCGCGTTGAAGAACTGCCCCGGCAGTGCTTCACCGCTGGCCAGCGTGATGACATTCGGGCTCAGGTCCGTGGCGATGATGTCCGCCTGCCTGCAGTACCGCTCCATCCGCAGGATCTCGTCCTGGCCGATGAGCCCTTCGATGCCTGCCGTCCTCGAATCCAGGATCTCGGTGGCCACCTCGTCGATCCGGTCCACGAGCAGGCGCCCGATGCGCGCCACCAGCTCGGAGTGCCTGCTGGTGCGGCTCTTGATGTCGGTGAAGGCGTGCTCGACGTAGCGCGCGATCGAGCTGTGGTCGTCAGGGGCGCGCATCGGTTCGCCGTAGACGAGGTAGTCCAGGCTCACGTTGAAGAAGTCCGCCAACGCGGTCAGTTTCTCGAAGCTGGGCCGGGTCCGGCCGCGGGTGTACTGCGACAGGGCGGCCGCGGTCACGCCGACGGCTTCGAGAATCGGTCCTCGATTTCGCGTGTACCCGCCGCGCTCGATGAGGCTGTTGAGCATCTCCGCCAGCTTGACTTCCCTGTGGTCCACTTGATCCCCCTAGGAGGAGGACCGCTTAACTCACGCCTTGTTCGGTTCGTTATTTAGGTGAGCTTTACAAGGCTGTAGTAGAGCTGCACGGCCACGCTGGACATTGACGTTATCTGGCCTAATATAAACCAGCAGGCAAGCCAAACTACAGGGTCCACCAGGGATGGGTGGCAATTGTCAGTCGCCGCCGCCCGCTGAGCTTGATTGACAAAAGTGGGACATCGTTCCGGGAGTATTTGTCTGGAGGGCGGATCGATGATGGTAAGTGGCGACAACGAACACGGAATCCATGTTGCGTCCAGGAATGATGCGTCCACGGTCAGGAACGACCTCTGTCGCGTCTTTGTTTCCTACGCACGGGTCGACGAGCCGCACCGGGTCCGGTTGAACGTGCACCTCGCACCGTTGGTGCGGGAAGGGCTCATCGACCTCTGGAGCGACCGGGCCATCGCGCCCGGATCCGACTGGGAGCGGGACATCGAGCGTGAGGTGGCCGTCGCGGACATCGTCCTGCTGTTGGTCACGCCGGATTTCGTCGCGTCCGTGTACTGCTTCGAGAAGGAGCTGGCCGAGGTGCTGCGCCGCCACGAGGAGGACGGGGTGCTGATCCTCCCGGTGCTGGTGAAGCCGGTCGACCTCGCCACCATGCCGTTCGCGAAGTTCCAGGCGTTGCCGCTCGACCTGCGGCCCGTCAGCGCGTGGCCGGACCCCGACGAGGCCTGGCTGCAGGTGGCGCGCGGCATCCGCCAGGCCGTCGACGACATCTCCCGCGGCCGCGTGTCCTTCCCGGCCCAGCGCACCGACGAACCGCGGACGACCCTCGGTCGCGAACCGCACGCCTACTACGGCACCGGCAATTGCGTCGTGGACGGGCCGGTCGCCGACGTCGAATGGGTGCCGCTCAACGAGGACGTCGACGACACGCGGTTCGACAACCTCGTCCCGCTGAACCGCCGCCACCGGGCGCGGTCGGACGGGCCGCGGCGCGCGCACTTCCGGTTCGGGATCGACCTCATCGCCGAGAACCTGTTCCACAGTGCCCGCAAGCACTTCCACGCCGGCGTGCCCGCGCTCGCGTTCGGGTGCGCACGCCTGGGTGACGTGCTCGCGTCCCATTACCCGTACGCGTTCGAAGCGCACGAAGGGGACGAGTGGGCCTTCCTCGCCCAGTCCCTGTTCTACCTGCCCTACCGGCAGAACAAAGCGCTGCTCGACGCCACCCTCCAGCGCATCCGCAAGCGGCTCGCCATCAACAGCAACTGTCCCGACGCCGGCCGGGCAGCGCTGCTGCTGGCCGTCGCGAACCTCTACCAGGACCTCGGCAAGTGGGCCACCGCTGAGGAGCTGTACGACCAGGTGCTCGCGCACAAGCCGGCGCCGTTCATGCAGGTGGCGGCGATCCGGCGGCGGGCGGTGGGGCGGATCTTCCGCGGCGCGACCCACCAGGCGATGGAACGTGACTTCCGCCGTGTCGGCGACTACGAGACCAGCGCCGACCTGGCCGTCTCCCTCGCCATCTCGCAAGGCTGGTGGCACCTCGCGCACGCACGCCCAGAACAGGCGCTCCGGCTGCTGGAGCCGTTCGACGACGACGAGGCCGTGCACAGCCCGCACAACTCGATCGAGTTGAAGCTCACCCAGGCGTCCGCGCTGATCGCGCTCGGGCTGGGCTGCGGCGCGCAGCTGCGGTTCGTCGAGGAGCGGGCCAGGGGAACAGCTCACCTGCGGCCGGTGTTCACCGAGTACATAGCGCCGCTGATACTCAGCACGCGGCTGGCCGACGCGGTCGAGTCGCACGCCGGAACCGTGGTCGCGCCCGCTGGGCTGGACGCCACGGCGGACGCGTTGCTCACCGCGCGGGGGACGACGGTCGCGGGGCGGCCGATCTGGGTGGACTGATTGTCACGCGAGCACCCTCGTTGCACGGTTAGCAGTCGCATGGGTAGAGTGCCAAACGTACGGCGCCGACACCGCCCCGGCACCCGCGACGGCGGGGTGGCAGGAGCCGATAGCACAACTGGTAACTGCCAACGCTTTCGAAAAGACCCGTGGAGGTCATCGCGGTGAGCGTGAACATCAAGCCGCTCGAGGACAAGATTGTTGTCCAGGCGAGCGAGGCCGAGGCCACGACTGCCTCGGGCCTCGTCATTCCGGACACTGCCAAGGAGAAGCCCCAGGAGGGCAAGGTCCTGGCTGTTGGCCCGGGCCGAATCGACGACAACGGCAACCGCGTCCCCCTGGACGTGGCAGTCGGTGACGTCGTCATCTACTCCAAGTACGGCGGCACCGAGGTCAAGTACAACGGTGAGGACTACCTGATCCTCTCCGCCCGCGACGTGCTGGCCGTCGTCAACTGACGCCTGGCGTTAGTCACACACTGCGCCCCGGTGGCCCCCTTCCGGGGGTCCCGGGGCGTTGTGTGTCCGAGAAAGGTAGGACATGCCCAAGCAGATCAGCTACGACGAGGACGCTCGTCGTGCGCTCGAGCGCGGGGTGAACAAGCTCGCCGACGCGGTCAAGGTCACGCTTGGCCCGCGTGGCCGGCACGTGGTGCTCGCCAAGAAGTTCGGCGGGCCGACCGTGACCAACGACGGCGTCACCATCGCCCGCGAGATCGAGCTCGACGACTCCTTCGAGAACCTCGGCGCCCAGTTCGCGAAGAACGTTGCCACGAAGACCAACGACATCGCCGGTGACGGCACCACCACGGCCACCGTCCTGGCGCAGGCCATGGTGCGGGTCGGCGTCCGCAACGTCGCCGCGGGCGCCAACCCGATGGCGCTCGGCCAGGGCATCCAGCTCGCCGCCGACGCCGTCGTCGACGCGCTGAAGGCCAAGGCCACCCCGGTCAAGGGCCGCGACAACATCGCCCAGGTCGGCACCGTCGCGTCCCGCGACGCGTCGATCGGCGCGCTGCTCGGCGAGGCCATCGAGAAGGTCGGCGAGGACGGCGTGATCACCGTGGAGGAGTCCTCCACGATGGCCACCGAGCTCGTCATCACCGAGGGCGTGCAGTTCGACAAGGGCTACGTGTCCGCGTACTTCGCGACGGACCCGGAGACCCAGCAGGCGGTCCTCGAGGACACCTACGTCCTGCTGTACCGGGACAAGATCTCGTCCCTGAACGACCTGCTGCCGATCCTCGAGAAGGTCGCGCAGGCCTCCAAGCCGGTGCTGATCGTCGCCGAGGACGTCGACGGCGAGGCCCTGTCCACGCTCGTCGTGAACTCGGTCCGCAAGACGATCCGCGCGGTCGCCGTCAAGGCGCCGTACTTCGGTGACCGCCGCAAGGCGTTCCTGGACGACCTGGCGGTCGTCACCGGCGGCACCGTGGTCTCCACCGACGTCGGCATGAAGCTGTCCGAGGCCGACCTCGACGTGCTGGGCACCGCCCGGCGCGTGGTCGTCACCAAGGACGAGACCACCCTCGTCGAGGGCGGCGGCACCAAGGAGGCCGTGGCGGGCCGCGCCGAGCAGATCCGCCGCGAGATCGAGGCCACCGACTCCGACTGGGACCGCGAGAAGCTGCAGGAGCGGCTGGCGAAGCTGTCCGGCGGCGTCGCGGTGATCAAGGTCGGCGCCGCGACCGAGACCGAGCTGTCCGAGCGCAAGCACCGCATCGAGGACGCGGTGGCCGCGACGAAGGCCGCGGTCGAGGAGGGCATCGTCCCCGGCGGCGGCGTCACGCTGGTGCACGTGGCCAAGGAACTGGAGGCGCTCGCCGCCGCCCAGTCCGGCGACGTGGCCACCGGTGTGCGGCTCGTGCGTGAGGCGCTCGCCGCACCGCTCCTGTGGATCGCGAACAACGCGGGCCTCGAGGGCGCGGTCGTCGTGTCGAAGGTCAAGGAGATGGACTGGGGCCACGGCCTCAACGCGGCCAGCCTGACCTACGGCGACCTCGTCGCCGACGGTGTGGTCGACCCGGTGAAGGTCACCCGATCGGCAGTCACCAACGCGGCGTCGATCGCGCGGATGGTGCTCACCACCGAGGCATCTGTCGTGGAGAAGAAGGAAGAAGAGCCGGAGGCCGCTGGTCATGGCCACGGTCACGGTCACGGGCACGGCCCGGGCTTCTGATCCCGTAGTACCTGGCAGAACACGAAGAACGCCGCGTCCCGGTCGCTTTCCCCCGACCGGACGCGGCGTTCTTCGTGTGTTCCGCAGTCCCTGCTAGTTCGCCACAGCCAACGTGCGCTTCTCCAACTTGATGATGGCTTCCCGCTCACCCTCGGAGAGGCCACCCCAGATCCCGTACGGCTCGTGCACCGCCAGCGCGTGGCGCCGGCACAACTCCAGCACGGGGCAGGCCTGGCAGACCGCCTTCGCTCTGGCTTCGCGCCGGGCCCGTGCCGGGCCGCGTTCACCGTCCGGGTGGAAAAAGAACGCACTGTCCATGCCGCGGCAAGAACCCTCGAGCTGCCAGTCCCACACGTCTGCGTTGGGACCCGGGAGCCTCCGAGTGTCTGCCATGGTGACCGCCTCCCTCGCCGGATGTTCGCACTACCGGCTACTCCATTCGGTGCAGCGGGACCAACGCTAGAACCGCGCCAAAGCTTGTTCAAGGGTGATCGACTCATTGATCAGGCATTTCAGCCGATCGGTGCACCACCTCCACGCTGCGTATTCGTCGATCCAGTTGCCGGACACCCGTGATCACCCGACGATGGGAGGGTTGGCGACGAAGGAGGCGTCCGTGGGCGATCATGGCCGAGTCCTTGACGCGGTCATCGGGTCGACGGCACAGCAGGAGGAGGAGACGCTTCCTGTCGCGGCCGTCGCCCGCAGGCTCGGGGTGGCACCCGCGACCCTGCGCACCTGGGACCGCCGCTACGGCATCGGGCCGCGCGCACACACGACGGGCAGGCACCGCAGGTACACCCACGCGGACATCGGCAGGCTGGAGCTGATGCAGCAGGCGCTGCTGCGCGGCGCCACGCCGGCCGAGGCCGCGTCCTACGCACTGCGTGCGACCGCGCCACCCGACCCGCCGGAGGTCGTGGCGCCCAGGGAGGGCGGCACGTCGCTGCTGCGCGAGTTCAGCACCCGGTCGGCGTCGGTGCTCGGCCTGTCCCGCGCCGCGATGGCCATGGACACGGTCGCCACCCAGCAGCTCATCGCCGACAGCATCGACGCGCTCGGGGTCGTGGCGGTGTGGAACGACGTGCTCAGACCCGTGCTGGCGGCGCTGGCGAGCCGGTGGGAGCAGTCGGGGGAGTGCGTCGAGGTCGAGCATCTCGTCCACGAGTGCACGCTGGCCGCGGTGATCGGCGCGACCCCGATGGTGACCGCCCCGCGCAACCCGCGGCCGGTGCTGCTGTGCTGCGCGCCGGACGAGCAGCACAGCCTTCCCCTCTATGTACTGCGCGCGGCGCTCGCCCGCGAGGGGATCGGCACGCAGATGCTGGGCGCGGCGCTGCCGGCCTCGGCCCTGGCCGCGGCGGTGCGCCGGACCGGTCCGGCCGCGGTGGCGGTGTGGGCGCAGCTGCCGGGGCTGGCGCGGGCGTCGCTGTTCGACGAGGTGCCGAGGACACGACAGCGGGTGCGGCTGTTCGCGTGCGGGCCGGGCTGGTTCACGACGGATCTGCCGGACCGGGTCGACCGGCTGGAGGACCTCGCGGACGCGGTGGGCCGGATCGAGTCGCTCGTTGGCGCCGGCTGAAGATCAGGACCGGTCCCGGGGCCGTCCGGTTAGCGTCCGGTCACCCGCTGGGGGTGTCGTGAAGGGCGCGTTCCAGACGCGCTTTCAAGGCGTCCGGCGGGTCCCCACAGCTCCTGACCAGTCGCGTGGTCCCTGGCCGGAGCCGGACGCCCGGAATTGTCGGTGCTGCCCGATACGCTGGATTCCTGGGCAGGCGGCGCCCACCACGGTGCCCACCACAAGCCCGCCCACCACAAGACTGGGGAGCTTCGTGACCACGCTCGAGCAGGCGGCGTTCGGCGACCGGCCCGACCTCGTCGTGACCGCCACGCCGGCACTGCCCCGCGACCGGTGGCTGGCCGCGGTGGTGCTCGGCGCGCAGGGCCACTACGCGCGCGCCGCGACCCTCCTGCACGACCTCACCCGCCGCCCCGACGACCTCGGCGCGCTGGCCTCGGCGACCCTCGCCTCCCACCGCCGCCAGCTGGGTGGCCACGCGGCCGCCAGAAGGCACGACGCGCGGGCCATCGCGACCGCGACCACCGACGAGGCCAGAGCCGACGCGCTGCTGGGCCTCGCCGCCGACGCCGTGGGCACGGGAAGGCTCGGTGAAGCGCGGAAGCTCGCCGACCGCGTCCCGCTGACGACCTGGCGCGCCAGGGTCCGCCACGGCTGGGTCTCGGCCGAGATCTGCTTGAGCGCCGGTGGAGCGGCGCTGCCCCACGCGGAGCGGGCGCTCGGTGAGTCGAAGGCCATCCGGCACCGCGTCAAGTCCGAGATCGTGCTCGCCGCCGCGCTGTCCGGTACTGAACCGGTCATGGCCCGAAAGCTGGTCACCCGCGCGCGGGACGACGCTACGGATCTGCACCTGTCGTCGCTGGTCTGGCCCGCGTCACTGCTCCTGGCCGAGGTAGACCCGTCCGAGTCATCCCGGCACACCCGTAACGCGGCACTCGTCTTGCACGGTCTGTTACTGAGGACCGATCCACGTGGGCGTGAGCTCGCCGAACGCTCTCCGTGGGTACCCGACCCCGCTGGCCCAACCGGGTGACGGCGGTCGCTCGGACATCTGGGCGAACTGGTCAGCAGATTTACCACCAGATCGTGTCAAGGTTCGCCCCGAAGCGTCCGATAGGGAGTAGTACGTCACTCGGCTGCAGGAAGGAGTCCCCGTGACGACGGTCTTGATTTGCGACGACCGCCGCGGCGTGCGGGAAGGATTGACCCGTGTCATGTCCGCGGTTCCAGGGGTTAGTCGCATCGACTGCGTAGCGCACGGTGACGAGCTGCTCGCCCGCTTCTCCCGTGCGCCGGTCGACGTCGTGCTCGTCGGCACCCAGCGTGCGGTCCCCACAGGTGTGGAGGCAACCCGGCGCCTGGTCTCGGCGAACCCGGCGGCGAACGTCATCGTGTTCGGTGCACCGGACGACGCGGGCAGCATCGCGGCCGCCATCGCGGGCGGTGCGCGTGGTTACCTCCGGTGGGACGCCTCCCGTCCCGAGCTGGTCGCCGCGCTCGCGCACACGCTGGCGAGCACGTCGGTGCCCGCACCCCGGCAGCCGTCCGACCCCGGTGTCCAGCTCACCGACCGGGAGCTGCAGGTGCTGCGCGGCATGGCGATGGGCAAGAGCAACGGTCAGATCGGGCGGGAGCTGTACCTGTCCGAGGACACGGTGAAGACGCACGCGCGTCGCCTGTTCCGCAAGCTCGGCGTGCGGGACCGGGCGCAGGCCGTGGCGCACGGCTTCCGCCGGGGGCTCGTCTCCTAGGCTCTGCTGTGTGACGTCAGTCGGTGGGTCCGGTGCGACCGGGCCAGGTGGGACCGGAGTGCGTGGAAACGGGTCTGGCGACAGGGATGGGTCTGCCAGGCCCTCTTCCGCTGATGAGGGGTCAGCGGACGTCGCGAGGGGCGAGTACGACCAGGACGAGTACGGCGAGTACGTCGTGCGGCCGTGGTGGGCCAGGACGTCGACGCTCGTCGTCGCCGTCGTAGTCCTGTTCGTCGTGTCCGGGGCAGTCACCGCGTGGTTGCGGATCTCCGACCTGCGAGAACAGGTCGACACCCTCGAAGCGCAAACGTTTGCGGCCGAGTCCGCCCGGCAGGACGCGATCCTCCTCGCGGAGGACCTCGCCACCTACGACTACCGCGACCTCGGGGGTAATTTCCGCCACGTCGCGGCACGCGCCACCGACCGGTTCGCGGGCCAGCTCAGCACGCTGACCGAAGAGCTGGGCCCCGAGCTGCAGCAGACCCGCGCGGTCGCGACAGCCACCGCCCGGTCGGCCGGGGTGGTACGCGCCGACACCGCGAAAGCCGTGGTCATGGTGTTCGTCGACCAGACCGTCACCAACACGAAGTCGCCAGAGCCCAGGGTGGAGCGGAGCAGGATGGAGCTCACCCTGGTCCGGGACGACGGTGTGTGGCGGTTAGACCAGGCGGGGGAACTCTGACGTGTCCCTTCCGGCCGCAAGGGCGCCGATTGTGTTGCGCGGTACGGTGGGTGACACCTCCGTGAGTGACGGCACAGTCCCCTCGGGGTGTGACATGGAACTGACCGTACCTGCACGTAACGTTGAGGCTGCTCGCTGCGATGACCACATTGGGGGACGGACTGGACGCTTCTGTAGGCGCTGCCGTCGACGGTGATCCACGTGCCATTGACCGTGTGCTTGCGTCAATCCGGCCCCTTGTCGTGCGGTATTGCCGCGCGCGGGTAGGCAGGCAGGAGCGATCCTTCGCTTCGGCGGACGACGTCGCACAGGAGGTGTGTCTCGCGGTGCTAACGGCATTGCCCAGCTACCGCGACCAGGGACGACCGTTCCTGGCCTTCGTGTACGGCATCGCCGCGCACAAGGTGGCTGACGCGCACCGTGCGGCAGGGCGTAACCGATCCGAGCCCGTTGCCGACGTACCGGATGAGCCCGAGACCGACGCCGGGCCCGAGCAGCGTGCCATGCAACAGGACCTGAGCCGCCGGATGCGGGACCTGCTCGACGTACTACCCGACAAGCAGCGTGACATCGTGCTGCTGCGAGTGGTGGTCGGGCTCTCGGCCGAAGAGACAGCGGAGGCGATCGGCTCCACCCCGGGTGCGGTACGGGTGGCTCAACACCGGGCCCTCGCCCGGTTGCGGAAGACTCTGTCAGCGGAGGAGGTGGTCTGAGTGAGTGATCGAAGAGATCAGCCCGAGTTCACGGACTTCGACGAGAACGCGGACACCGAGGCCATCGACCTCGCGCTGGTACATGCCGACGACGAATTCCTCGACCTGCTCGGCGGTGCCCGGATGGCCGACGACGACGACCCCCTCGGCGAGTTCGGCGACGAACGGCTCACCGAGCTGCTCATGTCGTGGCGCCGGGACGTGGACGCCGAGCCCATCGGCGACCTCGTCGACACCAAGCTCGCGACCGTGACCGTGCAGGCGGCGAAGATGCGCAGGAAGCGCAGACCGCGGCTGCTCGTGCCGGTCGCCGCCGCCGCTGCCGTCCTGGCGATCGCGTTCGCAGGCGTCGGCCTCGCGGCCAGGGACGCCCAGCCCGGCGACACACTCTGGGCCCTCTCGAAGGTCCTCTACGCGGAGCGCGCCCGCTCGGTCGAGGCCGCCGAGACCGTCAAGCAGGACCTCGCGCAGGCACGTGCCGCGCTGACCGAAGGCAACGTCGAGGTCGCCAAGTCCAAGCTCGAGGACGCCAGCACCGCGCTGCCGACCGTCATGAGCGAGGACGGCAAGGACGAGCTGCTCCAGCAGCACCGCTCGCTCGTCGCACAGCTGCCCGGCACCCCCTCCGGTGACCCGGGCGCGCCACCCAGCCCGGAGCCGTCGACACAGCCGGACCCCGGCACCGGCAGCTCCAGCGGCGGGGACAGCGGCTCGAGCGACCCGTCGGCGACCGACCCGACGGGCACCACGTCGCCGAGCACTCCGCCGGACGAGAGCCAGACCTCGCCGCCGCCGACGAGCACCACCAGCGAACCGCCGCGCAGCGACACCGGTACGCCGAGCGGTGAGACCGGCGGCGAACCCGCGGGCGGCGAGCCCGCGGGCGGTGAACCCGCGGGTGGTGAACCCGCGAACGTCGAGGGCGCGGTGGCCGACGCGGGCACCGGCGCGGTGAACTGACGCCCGGGTACGCTGCCACGCCATGACAGCGGGCCACGTGTACAGCCAGGCCCCTCGCTGCTCCCGCTGCGAGGGACGGGCCTTGCTGACCAAGGAAGCAGCGCAGGCCCTCGCCGACGAGTCACTGGGCAGGCTGACGGTCGCGTCGTGCCCCGCCGAGGACGGCTGGCACCTGTACGCCCCGCCACAGGACGCCGAGTAGCGCGTGTCCTGTGGATCTTCGTGCAGAGTCTGTCCTGACCAGCAGTTACCTCAGGGGAACGTGACCGCACTCAGCCACCAGCCACCTGCGGTCCGCCGGTGTCGCTGGGTCAGGACCAGAACTTTCAAGTCCGGGGAGGCGGACTGGCCGTGGCGGTCTGTTTCGCCGTCGCCGTGATGCCGTCGATGAAGCCGCGGCAGTACTCCCAGCTCACGTACGCGGCCGGGTTCGGGTCGAACGCGGGCTCGTGCGGGCGCATCCTGCCGTCGGCCAGCAGCTGCTCCAGCGACGCCCGCAGCAGCGCCCAGTCGTGGTAGTGCGGCTCCTGGCACTCGGCGCAGTCCACCACCACGCCGCGCACGGAGCGCTGTTCCAGCAGCGCCTGGTAGACGGCCAGATCCCGCAGGTCGGCCAGCAGCTCGTCGCGCTCCTGGGCCGATACCGGTTCCGGGCTGGCCGGGTCCTCGTCGGAGAAGGCCCACACGGGATCGTTCGGGTCGCCGGCGAACGGGTCCGGGGGCAGTGCGTCGTCCCTCACGCACCGCACGGTACCGGGAAGGGCCCGCCCATGGGCAGATACCATGGGTCAACTGCGGAAACCCCGTACCAAGAAGGGCCACGATGACCACCGCTGAGGGGATCCCGGCCAAGTTCGCCACGCTCGGCCTCACCTTCGACGACGTGCTGCTCCAGCCGTCGGAGTCCGACGTCGTCCCCAGCGAGGTCGACACGAGCACCCGCCTGACCCGCAACGTCACCCTGCGTATCCCGCTGGTGTCGGCGGCGATGGACACCGTCACCGAGTCGCGCATGGCCATCGCCATGGCCCGCCAGGGCGGCATCGGCATCCTGCAGCGCAACCTCTCCATCGAGGAGCAGGCGCGGCAGGCCGAGACCGTCAAGCGGTCCGAGGCGGGCATGGTCACCGACCCGGTCACGTGCTCGCCGACCGACACGCTCGCCGAGGTCGACGCGCTCTGCGCCCGCTACCGCATCTCCGGCGTCCCCGTCACCGACGCCGCGGGCACGCTCGTGGGCATCATCACCAACCGCGACATGCGCTTCGAGGTCGACCACACGAAGCCGGTCAGCGAGGTCATGACCAAGGGCCCGCTGATCACCGCCCAGGTGGGCGTGTCGGCCGACGCCGCGCTCGGGCTGCTGCGCCGCCACAAGGTGGAGAAGCTGCCGATCGTGGACGGCGAGGGCAAGATCCGCGGCCTGATCACGGTCAAGGACTTCGTCAAGACCGAGCAGTTCCCGAACGCCACCAAGGACCCGGACGGCCGCCTGGTGTGCGGTGCCGCGGTCGGCGTCGGCGACGACTCGTGGAAGCGCGCCATGACGCTCGTCGAGGCGGGTGTGGACGTGCTGATGGTCGACACCGCCCACGGCCACTCCCGCGGCGTGATCGAGATGGTCGCGAAGCTGAAGAAGGAGCTGGGCGACACGGTGGACGTGGTCGGCGGCAACGTCGCCACGACCGCCGGGGCGCAGGCCCTGGTCGACGCGGGCGCGGACGGCGTGAAGGTCGGCGTCGGGCCCGGCTCGATCTGCACCACCCGCGTCGTCGCCGGCGTCGGTGTGCCGCAGATCACGGCGATCTACAACGCGGATCTCGCGTGCCGCCCGGCCGGCATCCCGGTGATCGGCGACGGCGGCATCCAGTACTCCGGTGACATCGCCAAGGCCATCGCCTCGGGCGCGTCCGCGGTCATGCTGGGCAGCCTGCTCGCGGGCACCGCCGAGGCACCCGGTGATGTGATCCTGGTCAACGGCAAGCAGTTCAAGACCTACCGGGGCATGGGCAGCCTCGCCGCCATGCAGTCGCGTGGCGCTGCCAAGTCGTACTCGAAGGACCGCTACTTCCAGGACGACGTGCTGAGCGAGGACAAGCTGGTGCCGGAGGGCATCGAAGGGCGGATCCCCTTCCGCGGCCCGCTGTCGCAGGTCGTGCACCAGCTGGTCGGCGGCCTGCGGTCCGGCATGGGCTACACCGGCTCGCACAGCATCGCCGACCTGCAGCGCGCCCAGCTCGTCCGGATCACCGCCGCGGGGCTCAAGGAGAGCCACCCGCACGACGTGACGATGACCGTCGAGGCCCCGAACTACACGACTCGCTGAGCCGAGCCGCAGGTTCGCTCCGCAAGCTCCGCCAGAAAGGAACTCCCGTGCCGGATCTTGTCGAGATCGGCATGGGGCGAACCGCCCGCCGCGGCTACGCGCTGCACGAGGTGGAGATCGTCCCGTCCCGCAGGACCCGGTCGTCGCAGGACGTGTCGACCGAGTGGAAGATCGACGCGTACCGCTTCGACATCCCGCTGCTGACGCACCCGACCGACGCGGTCGTGTCGCCGTCGGTGGCGGTGGAGGTCGGCAAGCTCGGTGGTCTCGGCGTGCTCAACGCCGAGGGCCTGTGGGCCCGGCACGCGAACGTCGAGCAGGTGCTCGAGCGGATCGTCGCCACCCTCGACGACCTGGACCACACCGCGCTGACCCGGCTGCTGCAGGAGCTGCACGCGGCGCCGATCAAGCCGGAGCTGATCACCGAGGCGGTCAAGCGGGTCGCCGAGGCCGGGGTGACGGCCGCCGCGCGGGTGAGCCCGCAGCGGGCCGCGGAGCTGACACCCGCGCTGCTGGCCGCCGGGGTGGAGATCCTGGTCGTGCAGGGCACGATCGTGTCCGCGGAGCACGTGTCGCGCGACGGTGAGCCGCTGAACCTGAAGTCGTTCATCGCCGAGCTGGACGTGCCGGTGATCGCCGGTGGCGTGCACGACTACCGCACGGCCATGCACCTCATGCGCACCGGCGCGGCCGGTGTCATCGTCGGCTACGGCACGGGTGTCGCGACGACCACGGACAGCGTGCTGGGCATCGGTGTGCCGATGGCGACGGCGATCGTCGACGCGGCCGCCGCACGCCGCGACTACCTCGACGAGACCGGTGGCCGGTACGTGCACGTCATCGCCGACGGCGAGGTCGACGGCAGCGGCGACATCGCGAAGTCCATCGCCTGCGGCGCGGACGCGGTCATGCTGGGCAGCCCGCTCGCCACCGCCAAGGAGGCCCCGGGCCGGGGTCTGTACTGGACCGCGGCCGCCGCGCACCCGTCGCTGCCGCGCAGCCGGGTCATCCCGGCGGCCGTCGAGGAGGAGATCACCGACCTCCGCACGCTGCTGTTCGGCCCGTCGTCGGACCCGGACGGTGTGATCAACCTGTTCGGCGCCCTGCGGCGCGCGATGGCGAAGACCGGCTACTCGGACCTGAAGGAGTTCCAGAAGGTCGGCCTCTCGGTACGCGGATGAGCGAAGCTTGCGGAGCGAACATCGTGGCTGGAGAGATCGTTGCCGCACGGGACGGTGTGGGGCTCGCCGAGCTGACCGACGACGACCGCCGGGTGCTCGACGAGCAGGGCGACGGCGCCTACGACGTCGACCCGGACGACCGCCCGGCACTGCACTTCACGTTCGAGGTACACCGGCTCGCGATCGTGGCCGCCGAGACCGGCGCCGT
Organism: Actinophytocola algeriensis; assembly: GCF_014203735.1. Taxonomy (GTDB): domain Bacteria; phylum Actinomycetota; class Actinomycetes; order Mycobacteriales; family Pseudonocardiaceae; genus Actinophytocola; species Actinophytocola algeriensis. The sequence goes on from NZ_JACHJQ010000011.1 coordinate 323,595, forward strand.
GCTCGGTTCGGTCAACTGGCACGCCGTCGGCTACGGCCGCACCGCCGCCTGCACCGCGTGGAACATCGGCATCGGCCTGCTGCCCGCCGCACGCGGCAAGGGCGCAGGCGTGACGGCATTGCGCCTGCTCATCGAGCACCTGTTCGCGACCACCGAGGTGGACCGGATCGAGGCCAGCGCCGACGTCGGGAACGTGCGGTCGCAGAAGGCGCTGCGCAAGGCGGGCATGCGGCGCGAAGGCGTGCTGCGGGGCGCGCAGCGGCGCGGCGGCGAGCGGCGCGACATGGTCGGGTTCGCGATCCTGCGGTCCGACCTGCCCGACCCGGACGCAGTCCGCGAGATCGTCGCGACCGGCGACGGCATCGCGCTCGCCGTCCCGCTGCCCGGCGACGCCGAGGCGATGGGCGAGCAGCGGTACGCGAGCGACTTCGACCTCGATCCCGACGACCGGCCGCTGCGCCACCACCCGACCTCGGAGCGGCTCGTCGTGCTCGACCGGGCCACCGAGCAGCTGCTCGGCGCCATCAGCTGGCACGCCGTCGGCTACGGCCCGACCGCGGCCTGCGAGGCGTGGAACATCGGGCTCGCGCTGGTGCCGGAGGTGCGGGGTCGTGGCGCGGGCACGACCGCGACCCGGTTGCTCGCCGAGTACCTGTTCGCGTCCACCGACATCGACCGGATCGAGGCGAGCACCGACCGGGAGAACGTGCCGGCTCAGCGCGTGCTGGCGAAGGCGGGGTTCCGGCCGGAAGGCCTGATCCGCGGTGGTCAGCTGCGGGGTGGGCGCCGCCGCGACATGCTGTCCTACAGCCTGCTGCGCACCGACGCCATCGAGGACGCGGAGTCCGCGGACCGGCACGTCGTGATCGAACGCGACGGCGTGGTGCTGGCCGAGCCGGGCCCTGGCGACCGCGAGGCGTTCTACGTGGCGGCGGCCGGGGACTTCGCCGTCGACCCGGACGACCGGCCGCGGGTCGCCGGGCCTGCGCGGACGTCGCTGTTCAGCGTGCTCGACGCCGGGACCGGTGACCTGCTCGGCGGCGTCAGCTGGCACGCGGTCGACTACGGCGGCACCGTGTCGTGCTCGGCGTGGAACATCGGCATCGGCTTGCTGCCGGCCGCTCGCGGCCGGGGCATCGGCACGGCCGCGCAGCGGTTGCTGGTGGAGCACCTGCTGGCCACGACCGAGCTGGACCGCGTCGAGGCCAGCACCGACATCGACAACGTCGCCGAGCAGCGGGCCCTGGAGAAGGCCGGTTTCCGGCGGGAGGGCGTGCTGCGGGGCGCGCAGCTGCGCGGCGGTGTCCGGCGGGACCTGGTGCACTACGGGCTGGTCCGGAGCGACGTCGAGGCCTAATCTCGACGCATGGGTGAACTCGCGAGTAGGACTTCCGGTAACACCCACGACTACGACGTCGTGATCGTGGGTTCCGGGTTCGGCGGCAGCGTCGCCGCGCTACGGCTCACGGAGAAGGGCTACCGGGTCGCGGTCGTCGAGGCGGGCAGGCGGTTCGCGGACGACGAGTTCGCCACGACGTCGTGGAACCTGCGGCGTTACCTGTGGGCGCCCGCGCTCGGGTGCTTCGGCATCCAGCGGATCCACCTGCTCAACGACGTGATGGTGCTGGCCGGGTCGGGGGTCGGCGGTGGGTCGCTGGTGTACGCGAACACGCTGTACCGGCCGCTGAAGCAGTTCTACGCGGACAAGCAGTGGGCGCACATCACCGACTGGGAGGCGGAGCTGGCGCCGCACTACGACCAGGCCTCGAGGATGTTCGGCGTGGTCGAGAACCCGACGATCACCCCGGCCGACGAGGTGATGCAGAAGGTCGCCGCGGACATGGGTGTGGCCGACTCGTTCCACCCGACACCCGTTGGTGTCTTCTTCGGCACGCCGGGCTTCGAGGTCCCGGACCCGTTCTTCGGTGGCGCGGGCCCGTCCCGCACGGGCTGCACCGAGTGCGGCTCCTGCATGACCGGGTGCCGCGTGGGCGCGAAGAACACGCTGGTGAAGAACTACCTGTACCTGGCGGAGCAGCACGGCGCGAAGGTCATCCCACTGACGACGGTGACCGCGGTCCGCCCGCTGTCCGATGGCTACGCGGTGGACCTGCGCCGCACCGGCCGCCGGGCCAGGGCGACGATCACGGCCGGGCAGGTGGTGCTGGCGGCGGGCACGTGGGGCACCCAGCGCCTGCTGCACACGATGAAGGACCAGGGTGTCCTGCCTCGCCTGTCCCGCCGCCTGGGCGAGCTGACCCGCACCAACTCGGAAGCGATCATCGGCGCCGGCCGCACGTCGGTCGACCCGGAGCGCGACTTCAGCCGCGGTGTCGCGATCACGTCGTCCATCCACCCGGACGAGACCACCCACATCGAGCCGGTCCGGTACGGCAAGGGCAGCAACGCCATGGGCCTGCTGCAGACGATCGCGACGGACGGCGCCGCGGCGGCCCCCAGGTGGCTGCAGGCGGCGTGGTTCATGGTCCGGCACCCGGTGCGGACGGCGCGGCTGCTGCGGACGCGCCGGTGGAGCGAGCGGACCGTGATCCTGCTGGTGATGCAGAGCCTGGACAACTCGATCACGACCTACACCCTGCGCGGCCTGTTCGGCAGGCGGAAGTACACGTCCCGCCAGGGCCACGGCGACCCGAACCCGGCCTTCATCCCGGCGGGCTACGAGGCGAACCAACTGGCCGCGAAACACATCGACGGCATCGCGGGCGGCACGTGGGGCGAGATCTTCAACATCCCGCTGACGGCCCACTTCATCGGCGGCTGCCCCATCGGTGCCACCGAGGAGGACGGCGTGATCGACCCGTACCACCGCGTCCACGGCTATCCGGGCCTGTCGATCGTGGACGGCTCGGCGATCTCGGCCAACCTGGGCGTGAACCCGTCGCTGACGATCACCGCACAGGCGGAGCGCGCGTTCTCGTTCTGGCCCAACAAGGGCGACCCCGACCCGCGCCCGGCGGCTGGTTACGAGCGGCTGACACCGGTGCCACCGCGGGCTCCCGCGGTCCCGGAGAACGCCCCGGCCGCACTGTGGATCCGCTGAAGTAGGGCGGCCGCCGGGGATCCGGCCGGGCGCGACGAGACCCGCGGCGTCCCGACGGCGCCCTCATCGTTTGCTGTCGGGCGACTGATCCAGTGGGTACGCTCCGTTCGCAGGTGGTCACGACGGAGTGGGGTACGAGATGGCGTTCGCGTCCAGTGGGGATCTCGCCGCCAAGGAGGAGACGTTCGCCGAGTTGGCGCCCGGGGTCTACGCGCTGACCGCGGAGGGCGACCCCAACGTCGGCGCCATCGAAGGCCCCGACTTCGTCGTCTGCTTCGAAGCCCGCGCGACGCCCGTCGCCGCGCGGCGGTGGCTCGGCAGGCTGCGGGAGCGGACCGACAAACCCGTGCGCTACCTGGTGCTGAGTCACTACCACGCCGTCCGCGTCCTCGGCGCCAGCGCGTTCGGCGCCGCCGAGATCATCGCCCACACCGAGACGAAACGCCTCATCGCCGAGCGCGGGCGGGAGGACTGGGCGTCCGAGTTCGCCCGCATGCCGCGGCTGTTCGAGGACCCCGACTCCATTCCCGGCCTCACCTGGCCGACGCTCACCTTCACCGACCGCATGGTCATCCCGCTCGGCGGCGACCGCGAACTGGTGCTCGTGCACTGCGGGCGCGGCCACACCGCGGGGGACATCGTGGCGTGGCTGCCGCACGAGCGGATCCTGTTCGCCGGGGACCTCGTCGAGGCGCAGGCCGCCCTGTACACCGGCGACGCGTTCCACACCGAATGGGCATCGTCCACTTTGGACAACGTGCAGGGCCTGGGTGCCGAGGTGCTCGTCGGTGGCCGGGGGGCGGTGGCGGCCGGTGCGGACGCGGTGTTCGCCGCCATCGCGCAGAGCAGGCACTTCCTCGACGAGCTGCGCCGCACGGTCGGTGCCGCCCACGCCGCGCGCGGCACGCTAAAGGACGCGTTCCAGGCCGCACACGACGCGCTCGCGCCCGAGTTCGGTGGCTGGCCGATCTTCGAGCACTGCCTGCCGTTCAACGTGCAGCGGTACTGGGACGAACTCGACGGCATCGACTGGCCGCGCATCTGGACCGCCGAACGCGACCGGGAAGTCTGGGCCGCGCTCAAGGACTCCTGATGCGCGTACTGGTCGTCGGCGCCGGGCCGGTCGGGATGACGGCCGCGTTGCTGCTCGCGCGGCAGGGTGTTCCCGTCACCGTGCTGGAGGCGGCGCCGAGTCGTGAGCTGGTCGGCAGCAGGTCGATCTGCGTGCAACGCGACGTGCTCGACGTCCTGGAGCGCGCCGGGGTCGGCTCGCAGGTCGCCGACGTCGGGGTCACCTGGACACGCGGCCGCACCTACTACCGCGAGCACGTCGTCGGCGAGATCACGTTCCCCGAGGTGGGCGAGGCCGCGTTCCCGCCGTTCGTGAACACACCGCAGACGATCGTGGAGTTGTTGCTGGAACAGCGAATCGCGGAGGAGCCGCTCGTCGACCTGTACTACGACCAGGAGGTCGTCGACCTCAGCCAGGACGACGACGGCGTCTCACTGTCCACATCGGACACCGGGTACCGGGGCACGCACTGCGTCGCGGCGGACGGCCCCCGCTCCGCGGTGCGTGACCTGCTGGGCCTCCCGTTCGACGGGATGTCGTTCGCCGAGCGGTTCCTGATCGCCGACATCCGCGCGGATCTCGGGTTCGCGCAGCCGGAGCGGCGGTTCTACTTCGACCCGCCGTGGAACCCGGGCAGGCAGGTGCTGCTGCATCCACAGCCCGGCGGGGTGTGGCGGATCGACTGGCAGGTGCCCGCGGATTTCGACCTGGCGAACGAGGATCTCGACTCCCGGATCCGCGCGATCGTCGGTGACGCGGACTACGAGATCGTGTGGCTGTCGGTGTACCGGTTCCACCAGCGCCGGGTGCCGAGGATGCGGGTGGGCCGGGTCCTGCTGGCCGGCGACGCGGCGCACGTGATGAGCCCGTTCGGTGCGCGCGGCCTGAACTCCGGCATAGCGGACGCGGACAACCTCGCGTGGAAGATCGCCCTGGACCGGGAGAACCTGGCCGGCCCGGCGCTGCTGGCTTCCTACGACGACGAACGAGGAGCCGCGGCGGCGGAGAACCTGCGCATCACGGGCGAGACGATGCGTTTCCTGGTGCCGCGAACCCCGGAGGACCGCGAACGCCGCCTGGACGTGCTGACCCGAGCGGTCGACGACGAGTCCGCCCGGCCGGAGATCGACTCGGGCAAGCTGGCGACGCCGTTCACGTACACGGACTCCCCACTGACGACCACCGGCGGCGGCCTGTGCCCGGACGCCCGGCTGATGTGCGGCAAGCGGTTCCGGGAGCTGGGCACGTTCGTGGTGCTGACCCACTGGTGTGACTGGCGCCCTGCGGACGAGTGGGAGCGGTCGGTGGTCGGCGAGGTGATCCCACTGGACCAGGAGGACGACACGGTGCTGGTGGACGCGCTGCGCCTGAACCCACGGCAGGCGGTGGTGGTACGCCCGGACGGACATGTAGCGGCGGTGGTGACCGAACCCCAGGGCGGCATAGCACCGCTGATCACGAAGGCCCTGCGCCGCGCAACGGGTTGGTAACTCGTACAGCCAGGGCCATTTCGTGTTCGGCACCTGACACTCGATCGGGTGGTTCGGACAACCTGTCTCCGCACCACACGTCTGATCGAACGGGAGGTGTCGGGGTGATCGATCGACGGCGTTTCATGGGGGTCGCGGCGATGGGGGCGGTGGCCGCGGCGTGTTCACCCAAACCCGGTGACGCGTCGCCCACCAGCACCACCAGCACGACGCCACCGCCCGCCACCACCACACAGGCGCCCGTCCCGCCCGACTGGCACGCGCTCCGCGCCCAGCTGCCCGGCGGCCTCGACCTGCCCGGTGACAGCGGCTACCCGATCTCGGCGCGGTCCTACAACCCGCTCTTCGACAACCGCGAACCCGCCGCCATCGCGCACTGCACCAGCGTCGCCGACGTGCAGCGTTGCATCGACGTCGCCCGCCTGGCGCGGATGCCGGTCGCCGCGCGGTCCGGTGGGCACAGCTACGCCGGGTACAGCACCCCCGACAAGGGTCTCGTGCTCGACCTGCGGCCCATGGCCTCCGTCCAGGTCACCGGCGACACCGCGCGGATCGGTGCGGGGGCCCGGCTCATGGAGGTCTACGGCGCGCTCGCCGACGCCGGTCGCGCGCTGCCGGCCGGGTCCTGCCCGACCGTCGGCATCGGCGGTCTCACCCTCGGCGGCGGCATCGGCGTCACCGCCCGCAAGTACGGCCTGACCTGCGACAAGCTCGTGTCCGCGCAGGTCGTCACCGCCGACGGCGAACAGCACACCGTCACCGACGGCGACCTCCTCTGGGCGCTCAAAGGCGGCGGGGGCGGCAACTTCGGCGTCGTCACCTCGTTCATGTTCGCCACCGAGCCCGCGCCCGACATGACCGTGTTCTCGCTCAAGTACCCCTCGGGCGCCACCGCCGACGTCGTCGGCGCCTGGCAGGAGTGGATCGCGCGGCAGCCCGACGAGATGTGGTCGAACTGCATCGTCTCCGCGGGCTCACCACCCACCTGCCGGGTCAGCGGCGCGCTCGTCGGCGACGAGACCACCTGCAAGGAACTGCTCCGCACCATGCCGCGCGCGTCGTCGGTCCTCATCGCAGGCAAGGGTTTCCTCGACGCCATGCGCTACTTCGGCGACTGCTCACAGCGCAGCATCGCCCAGTGCAGGCCGGAGTCCGAGGGCGGGCAGCTCGGCCGCGCCTCGTTCACCGCCTCGTCCCGGATGCTCAACACGGCCGTCGACCCGGCCGCACTCGTGCACCTCCTGGACGGCCGCGCCCGGCTCGACGTCCTGCTCGACGGGCTCGGCGGCGCCGTCGCCAGGACAGAGCCAGGTGACACCGCGTTCCCGCACCGGAAAGCCCTGGCCTCCGCGCAGATCTACTCGTCCGGCGGCGCCCAGGACGTGGTCGAGGTGCGGGACGGGCTCGGGCAGCTGGCCGGGCCGCACGGGTACGTCAACTACATCGACGCGACCATGCCGAACTGGGCTGATGCGTACTACGGCGACAACCTCCCGCGCCTGCGGAAGGTCGCCGCCACGTACGACCCGGACAAGGTCTTCACGTTCGCCCAGGCGGTTTAGAGCTCCAGCCCGGTGAGCACCATGACGCGCTCCTCGGTCATGTCCGCCATCGCGGAACGCACGCCCTCGCGGCCGAACCCGGAGCCCTTCACGCCGCCGTAGGGCATCTGGTCGGCGCGGAACGACGGCACGTCGCCGACGATCACGCCGCCCACCTCCAGCTCGGCGCGCGCACGGAACGCGACCTGCACGTCCTTGGTGAACAAACCGGCCTGCAGCCCGTACTTCGAGTCGTTGACCTGCGCGAACGCCTCGTCCACGCTGTCGACGACCGACACCGACAGGACCGGCCCGAACACCTCCTCGGCCCACACGTTCTGGTCGAACGGCACCTCGGACAACACGGTCGGCTCGACCGTCGCGCCGTCGCGCTTGCCGCCCGCGAGGAGCTTCGCGCCCGAGGAAACGGCTTCGTTGACCCACTTCTCGACGCGTTCGGCCGCGGCCTCGTCGACCAGCGGGCCCACCTCGACGTCCGGGTCGTGCGGGTCGCCGGTGCGCAGCGCGCCGATCGCGTCCAGGAGCTTCGGCAGGAACTCCTCCGCCACCGGGCGTTCGACGATCACCCGCTGCACCGCGATGCACGACTGGCCGGCCTGGTAGTTGGAGAACGTCGCGATCCGCTTCGCCGCGAAGTCCAGGTCCTGCCAGTCCGCGCACACGACCGCCGCGCCGTTGCCGCCCAGCTCCAGCACGACCTGCTTGCGCGGCGCGGCATCCATCAGCGACCAGCCGACCGGACCGGAACCGGTGAACGACACCACCGGCAGCCGAGGGTCCTTGACCAGCGCCATCGTCTCCTCGTTGCCGACCGTCAGCACCGACCACGAGCCTTCCGGCAGGTCGGTCTCGGCCAGCAGCTCACCCAGCAGCAGCGCCGACAGCGGCGTGCGCGGCGCGGGCTTCACGATGATCGGCGCGCCCGCCGCGAGCGCGGGCGCGATCTTGTGCGCCACCAGGTTCAGCGGGAAGTTGAACGGCGCGATGCCCAGCACCGGCCCGCGCGGCACTCTGCGCACCACCGCGAGCCGCCCCTCCGCGTTCGGGTCGGTGTCCAGCCGCTGCAGCTCACCGGAGAAGCGGCGGGCCTCCTCCGCGGCGAACCGGAACGTCGACACCGCCCGGTTCACCTCGAGTACCGCCCAGCGGAGTGGCTTGCCGTTCTCCGCGGTGATCATCTCCGCGATCTCCTCCGCACGCGCGGCCAGCTGGCGGGACACGTGGTCCAGCGCGGCCGCACGGACGTGCGCGGGCGTGGTCCGGAAGGTCAGCTGCGCGTCCACGGCCGCCGCGACCGCACGCTCGACCTGTTCGGCGTTCGGCACACAGACGGTCGCGATCTCGTTCCCGTCGAACGGATGGTGGACGGCGAGGGTCTGGTCACTCTGCTCGGCACGGCCCGCGATCCAGGCAGGACGCGGGGTAGGCAGGTGCTGCTCGGTCGCGTTCATACCCCCACCGTAGTTCCCGGCACCGTGGTTCCGCTGTGGTACTGGGCCTCGTGCGATGCTGTCGCCGTGACCGACAACTTCCACCGGCCAGTCCTCGTCGTCGACTTCGGCGCGCAGTACGCGCAGCTCATCGCCCGCCGCGTGCGCGAGGCGCAGGTGTACTCCGAGGTGGTGCCGCACACCGCGGCGGTGGCGGAGATGCTCGAGAAGGACCCGCTGGCCATCGTGCTGTCGGGCGGGCCGTCGAGTGTGTACTCAGAGGGCGCGCCCGCTGTGGACCCCGCGCTGTTCGAGGCCGGGGTGCCGGTGTTCGGCATCTGCTACGGCTTCCAGGCGATGGCGCAGGCGCTCGGCGGCACCGTCGAGCACACCGGGGCACGTGAGTTCGGTCGCACCGACCTCGCCTCCGACGGTGGTGTGCTGCACACCGACCTGCCCGCGAAGCACCCGGTGTGGATGTCGCACGGCGACTCGGTGACGGCGGCCCCGCCCGGGTTCGCGGTGACCGCGTCGTCCTCCGGCGCGCCGGTCGCGGGGTTCGAGGACACCACGCGGCGGTTCGCGGGCGTGCAGTACCACCCCGAGGTGGCGCATTCGCCGCACGGCCAGGAGGTGCTGCGCCGCTTCCTGCACGAGGTCGCGGGCATCCGGCCACAGTGGACGATCGCGTCCATAGTGGAGGAGCAGGTCGCGAAGATCCGCGAGCAGATCGGTGACGGGCGGGCGATCTGCGGCCTGTCCGGCGGCGTCGACTCGGCGGTCGCGGCGGCACTGGTGCAGCGCGCCATCGGCGACCGGCTGACCTGCGTCTTCGTGGACCACGGCCTGCTGCGGGCTGGTGAACGCGGCCAGGTGGAACGCGACTTCGTGTCGGCGACCGGGGTGAACCTGGTGACGATCGACGCCCGCGAACGCTTCCTGGCGGCACTCGACGGGGTCACCGACCCCGAGCACAAGCGCAAGATCATCGGCCGCGAGTTCATCCGCGTGTTCGAACAGGCAGAACGGGACCTGAAAGCGCAGGGCGACTACCGGTTCCTGGTGCAGGGCACGCTGTACCCGGACGTCGTCGAGTCCGGCGGCGGCACCGGCGCGGCGAACATCAAGAGCCACCACAACGTCGGCGGCCTGCCGGACGACCTGCAGTTCGAGCTGGTCGAGCCGCTGCGCGAGCTGTTCAAGGACGAGGTCCGCCGGGTCGGCCTGGAACTGGGCCTGCCGGAGACGATCGTGCACCGGCAGCCGTTCCCCGGGCCGGGCCTTGGCATCCGGATCATCGGCGCGGTCACGGCGGAGCGCCTGGAGATCCTGCGTGCGGCCGACTCGATCGCCCGCGAGGAGCTGACCGCCGCCGGCCTCGACCGCGACATCTGGCAGTGCCCGGTGGTGCTGCTGGCGGACGTGCACAGCGTGGGCGTGCAGGGCGACTTCCGGACCTACGGGCACCCGGTGGTGCTGCGGCCGGTGTCGTCGGAGGACGCCATGACCGCCGACTGGACCCGTCTCCCGTACGACGTGCTGGAACGCATCTCGACCCGCATCACGAACGAGGTCTCGGAGGTCAACCGGGTCGTGCTGGACGTGACGTCCAAGCCCCCGGGCACCATCGAGTGGGAGTGAGCACAACGACGAGCTCCCCTCGTGAAGAGGGGCGCTCGTCGTGTGTCTAGCGCTTGCCGCGCAGTGACGACGCCAGCAGCAGGATTCCCACCAGCAGTGCGCCGCCGGCCAGCAGCCACGTCGGGTTGGGGATCTCGAACGCGCCGTCTGTGAGTACGAACGCCGACACCAGCAGCGTCCCGATGCCCGCGAGGCCGGTCAGCAGGTCCGGGAAGCCCCGGCGGGTCTCGTTCTGGTCGCGGTCAGCCACGACGCACCTCCACGTTCCCCGTGTTCGCTTCGACCTTCAGCTCGATCCGCAGCCCGCCCGGCCCGTCGTTGCCCAGGCTTTCCAGGTCTTCGATCTTCGACTCGATGCCGGACTCGCTCGCTTCGAGGCAGCTCGCGTTGCCACGCTCCGTCTCGCACGTCAGGACCACGTCCGCGTCCGCGGGCACGATCACCTCGACGTTCCCGATGTCGGTGCGCGCCTTGACCTCCAGCACCTCATCGGCCGTTGCCGAGGACGCCGGCAGCTGCGTCAGGTCGACGGTCACGTTGCCGACCGATCGCTCGTACTCGCGTTCCACCTGTGACAGCGCCATCGGCTGCGCGGTCAGGTCGCCGAAGCCGCGGTACTCACCGGGCGTCACGACCGTCAGCGCCAGCCCCGCCACCGACAGGGGCACCGCCAGTGCGATCAGGCCGCGGCCGCCGCGGACGAACGCGCCGGCCACCATGCCGAGACCGAGGATCGCCAGGACCACACCCACGATGTGCTGCGGCGTGATCCACCCGCCCATCGCGAACGCCATGCCCGCCGCGGCCACCAGCGCCAGCCCGACCGTCATCGTGCCGACCCGCGACCTGCGCTTCTTGACGGGCGGCTCCGACGGCTCCTCCGGCTCCGGCGCGGCAGGCTCCGGCAGGTCCCACGCGAACGGCGCCGCGCCAAGCGGGTCCCACGCGGGTGGCGTGGTGCGGTCGTCCACCGGCGGTGTCACGTCGACCGGCGCACCGGCCAGCGGCGTGAACGGCACGTCGGCCCGTGCCGCGGCGGGTGGCGTCGGCATGGGGGGCGGCATCGACATCGGCATCGACATCGGCGCCGACGTCATCGGCATCGTCGGCATGGCCGTTTCCGCCTGCGGCGCCGAGGGCCGAGGGCCGAGGTGGCCGCGGCTCTGGTGCAGCAGGTACAGCAGCCCGCCGATCACCACGAGGCTCATCCACGTCGGGAAGGTCCCGATGGGCGAGCCACCGAAGAACCAGCCCAGCACCGGCACCAGCACGATGCCCAGCAGGATGGTGAACCCCGACGACGTCGAGCTGCGGCCCTTGCCGAGCAGCGACTCCGCGGGCGACACCTCGTCGTCCTCCTCGGGCAGGAACAGCCAGCCGAGCAGGTAGAACAGGATCCCCGCACCGCCGTAGATGGTGGCCACGACGAACCCGACCCGCACCAGCACCGGGTCGATCCGGTACCGGTTGGCGATGCCCGCGGAGACGCCTGCGATCTTCCGGCCGCGTCGCGGTCGCCGCGGTCGGGTGGCCCAGAAGTCCTTGACCGCGTCCTCGGCGCGCATCGCGCCGCCCGGTCTCTGTGTCGCACTCACGGTAGACAGCATGCGTCGGCACCCCGGTCCAGCACATCCGGGAATCACCCTGAACCCCACGGTCCGGGTTTTTCCCTGATGGAGCGCGCGCGGACCCGTGTGACGATGGCACAGTGACTGTGCAGGCCGAGATACGAGAGCCGGTGGTGGACGCGGACCTCGAACGCGTGGCGCGGGACCAGGCCGACGACGACCTGAAGGTGCGTCGCCGGCGGACCGGTCGTGCCGTCGCGGGGGTCGCGGGCGGGATCGCCGACCACCTCGGCATCGGCGTCCTGTGGACCCGCATGGCGTTCGCGCTGCTCGCGGCGTTCGGCGGCGCCGGTGTGCTCGCCTACGGCCTGCTGTGGGTGTTCGTCCCGCAGGCCCGCAACGAGCCGAAGCCCGTCGAGGTCACCGTCAAGGAGAAGCAGCAGGCCCGCGGCCTGCTCGCGATGGGCATCGGCCTCGCCGTCGGTGTCGGCGCGCTGTCGGGGATGCTCAACGGCTGGGTCGCCGGTGGCATCGCGGTCACCCTGGTCGGTGCCGCACTGGTCTGGCGGGAGGCCGACGAGCAGCAGCGCCGCCGCTGGACCAAGTCCGGTGTCGTCGGCGCGGTCGTCGGGTCCGGCGGCCGGTCCGCGCTGGTGCGGGTGCTGACCGGTGGGATGCTGGTCGTCACGGGGATCGTGGTGTTCCTGGCCCGCAGCGTGAACCTCGACCAGATGCAGTTCGCGCTGGCCGCCGTGCTGGCCGCGCTGGTCGGCGTCGCGGTGCTGACCGTCCCGTTCTGGCTGCGGCTGGTCCGCGACCTCGGCGAGGAGCGCACGCAGCGCATCCGCACCGAGGAACGCGCCGAGATCGCCGCGCATCTCCACGATTCCGTGCTGCAGACGCTCGCGCTGATCCAGAAGCAGTCCGAGGCGCCGCGCGAGGTGCTGCGCCTGGCGCGGGGCCAGGAACGGCAACTGCGCAGCTGGCTGTACGGCCCGTCCGGCTACGGCCGCGGCCGTCCCGTCGAGGGCGCGCAGGCCGGTGGCGCTGGTGGCACCCCGGAGGCCACGTCGCTGTCCGAGGCGATCGAACGGGCCTGCGGTGAGGTCGAGGACCAGTTCGCGGTCAAGGTCCAGCACGTCGTCGTCGGCGACTGCCAGCTCGACGAGCGGCTGACCGGCCTGGTGTACGCGGCCCGTGAGGCGGCGGTCAACGCCGCCAAGCACGCCGGGGTCGGCGAGGTCAGCGTGTACGCCGAGGTCGAGCCGGAAACCGTCGAGATCTTCGTGCGTGACCGCGGCAAGGGCTTCGATCCGGACACCGTTCCCGCCGACCGGCATGGCCTCGCCGACTCCATCCGGGGCAGGATGGAGCGCAACGGCGGTGAGCTGCGCCTGCGGACCGCGCCCGGCGAGGGCACAGAGGTGCAGCTGCGCATGCCGCGTGTCAGTGTCGGTTCGTAACTGCCGGTTCGTAGAGGGGTGTCAGCGATGGCGGAGAAGCCCGTAAGGGTGTTCCTGGTGGACGACCACGGCCTGTTCCGGGCCGGGGTGCGTGCCGAGCTGGACTCCATCACCGACGAGGTCGAGGTCGTCGGTGAGGCGGGCACGGTCGGTGAGGCGGTCGCCGGGATCGCGCACAAGAAACCGGACGTGGTGCTGCTCGACGTGCACATGCCCGACGGCGGCGGCGCCGAGGTGCTGCGCCGGTCGCGGCCCGACAACCCCGAGGTCGTGTTCCTGGCGCTGTCGGTGTCCGACGCGGCCGAGGACGTCATCGCGGTCATCCGGGCCGGTGCGCGCGGGTACGTCACCAAGACGATCTCCAGCCACGAGCTGGTCCGCGCGGTCGTGCGGGTTTCCGAGGGCGACGCGGTGTTCTCCCCGCGCCTGGCGGGTTTCGTGCTGGACGCGTTCGCCGACCGGCCCGGCGCCGCACCGATCTCCGACCCGGAGCTGGACCTGCTGACCCCGCGCGAACGCGACGTGCTGCGGCTGCTCGCCCGCGGGTACGCGTACAAGGAGATCGCGGCGGAGCTGTTCATCTCGGTGAAGACGGTGGAGACGCACGTGTCGAGCGTCCTGCGCAAGACGCAGCTGTCGAACCGGTACGAGCTGTCCCGCTGGGCTTCGGACCGACGGCTTGTCTGAGCGGAGCTTGCGGAGCGAACATCGTCATTGTCGAGCTTGCGGAGCGAACATCGTCATTGACTCTCACACGGTGTGAGGTCATAGACCTGGGCCCGTCATGTTCAGTATCGGAGACTTCGCCAGACACGGCCGCGTGTCGGTCCGCATGTTGCGGCACTACGACGCGATCGGCCTGCTGCGGCCCGCACGCGTGGACCCGCATTCGGGGTACCGCGGGTACGAGGCCGGGCAGCTGTCGCGCCTGAACCGCATAGTCGCCTTGAAGGACCTGGGTTTCACGCTGGAGCAGGTCGCGACGATCATCGACGACAAGGTCGGGATCGACGAGCTGCGTGGCATGCTGCGGCTGCGGCAGGCCGACCTGCAGACCCGGATCGTGGCGGACCGGGCCAGGCTGACGGCCATCGAGGCGAGGCTCCGTTCGATTGAGACGGAGGGCGCCATGCCGGTCCAGGATGTGCAGGTCAAAAAGGTTCCGCCGGTGCGGGTCGCGGAGGTCACGGGGGTGGCCGCGAGCTTCGAGCCGGGGTCGGTCGGCCCGGTGATCGGGCCGCTGTACGACGAGCTGCACGGCTATCTGCAGGCGGCCGGGGTCGAGCCGGTGGGCCCGGGGATCGCTTACTACGAGGACGCCGAGGACGGCGGGGTGCTGGTGCACGCCGCGTGCCCGGTCAACGTCCCGGCGGTGGACGGCGCGACCGTGGTGGACCTGCCGGGCATCGAACGCGCGGCGACGATCGTGCACCACGGGGACATGGACAACGTGCTGTCGACCATCCAGACGCTGGCGACGTGGATCGAGGAGAACGGCCACACGTCGGCGGGCTACAACCGCGAGGTGTACCTGGAGGCGATGGGCGACTGCTCGACATGGGTCACCGAACTGCAGGAACCGCTGAAGTAGGGGCGGCCGCCGGCCCCCGGTCACCACGCTACGGCACAGCACCGACATCCCGGCCCGGCGCGACCCGAGTTGTCCACAGCCGACCCGGTTGTCCACAACTGGGCTGACGCGCTGGATTTCGCCACCTCCAGCTGGTAGACTGGCAAGGCGGGACGCCCCCGGGACAGGGTGGGGGTTGCGTTCCGGCCGGTTTCGGTTCTGCGGGCGCCGCGGAGCGGCGGTTTGTGCCCTGAAAGACGCTTTCGTGACGCTCAGTGCCCCAAAAGCGTCTTTCAGGGCATCGTCGGCGGCGCGGCGGCCACGGACGGGTGCGTGAAAGCCGTGCCCTGACTTTGCCGGTGTCCTCGGGTCCCCGTGTGGCGTCGCCGGTCTGGACCATCTCCAGTCTTGGCTGGTTCAATGGCCGGGTGCCGCGTGGCCTCGCCAGCACAAGGGCGAGGGTGGGCGAGCACCCAACTTTCCAAGGGGATGATGTCCGTGGCCAACCACAACATCGGCGCCGCCTGACCGCTGACGCCCGCGCGGTCATCCCCTCCTCCCTGCACAGCTCTGTCCTTTTGGCGATCGGGAGACGCCGCGCACTCGCCTGTGCTCGTTCACCCGAACCCGGAAGAGGAACTTTGATCATTTCGTTGACCACGACCGGCGCGCGCAGCGGCCGGTCCCACACCGTCGAGATCGGCGCGGTGCCCGACGGCGACACGTTGCTCGTCGTCGCGTCCGCGGGCGGGGCGTCGCGGCACCCGGCCTGGTTCCACAACCTGAAGGCCAACCCGCGCGTCACCGTCGACGGCCGTCGCACCGCGATCGCCGTGGCCGCGGCCGAGGAGGAACGTGACCGGCTGTTCGACGTGGTACTCGACACCGCACCCGGCTACGCCGACTACCAGCGGCAGACCAGCCGGGTGCTGCCGGTCGTCGTGCTGCACCCGGAGGACCCCGACGTCGTGCGCGTCCGGGCGGCGGGCGACGAGCTCGTCGCGCTGCACGGCTGGTTCCGCCAGGAGCTGGCCGCGTTGCGGTCCGGCGCCGAGGTCGAGTTCACCGACGACCTCCGCAGCAACTGTCTCGCGTTCTGCGTCGGCCTGGAGCGGCACCACATGGGCGAGGACTACGCCGTGTTCTCGTTCCTGCAGCAGCGTTTCCCCGAGCTGGGCCCGGTCCTGGAGCAGTTGCGGGCCGAGCACGTGAAGGTCGCGCGGCTGCGTGGTGAGCTGTCGGTGCTCGCGGCACAGGACAGCCCGTCCCCGGACGATTTCGACCGTCTGGACGTGGCACTGACCGCGCACCTGGATCGTGAGGAGGCGCTGCTGGTGCCGCTGCTGAACGCGTTGCCGGACGTGCCGTGGCCTAAGGTCGGCTGACCGCGACGACCGGGGTCGGCGCCGCCGGTATGGGCCGCCGGCGCCGCACCCTGGTCAGCGACACCCCGCCGAGCACCACGACCATGCCCGCGATCACGTGCGGTGTCAGGGTTTCGTCGAGGAACAACGCGCCAAGCAGGACGGACACGACCGGCAGCAGGTAGCCGACGGTGGCCGCGTTGGTGGGCCCTTCGTCGGTGATGAGCCGGTAGCTGAGGGCGAACGCGAACCCGGTGCCGAAGATCCCGAGGATGAGGACCGCGATGGCCGCGTCCCAGCGCAGGTGGATCGGCGCGAACCCGTCGAAGGGCAGGGCGAGCGCCATGAGCCCGGTGGCGGCGAGGATCTGCGACGCGGACAGCGCGATCGGCGCGACCCCGCGCCCGGACACGAACCTCCCGATGTAGGCGAAGCTGATCGAGTAACAGATCGCGGCGACGAGGATGATCAGCGCGCCCCAGCTCGCGACCTCCGCCTCCCACGGCGAGAAGATCAGCAGGGTACCGACGAACCCGAGCACGAGCCCGCTGATCTTCGCGGCGGACAGGTCCTGTTCGGACCGCAGCACGATCGCGATGAGCAGCACCCACAGCGGGGTCGTGGCGTTGAGCACCCCGGCGACCCCGGAGTCGACGGTCTGCTCACCGATACCGAACAGCGTGAAGGGAATGGCGTTCCCGATCAACGCGGCGACGGTGAGGTGCCCCCACAGCCGCCGGTCGCGCGGCAGCCTGCGCCGACCACCCCAGCAGAGCGTGACGAGCACGGCCGCCCCGAGCACGAGCCGCACGAAGGTCATCTGGACCGGCGTGAAACTGGCGAGCCCCATCTTGATCCAGAGAAAACTGGACCCCCAGAACAACGCCAACAGCCCCATGCGAACGAGCGTCGCACCACCACCACGGATCACGAGACCCACGGTGCACTCGGCGGCCCGGTAGGACAAGCAAATAGAAGCACACTGACGCGTTAGCAAAACTGAAAGATCAGAAGAGGTCCCCGGCGATCCCCGAAGCAGCCGGAGCCGGCCCAACCACGCACCCGACCTGCACAAACTCCGCGAACCAGCCGGAACGCAACCCCCACCCTGTCCCGTGGGCGTCCCGCCTTGCCAGTCTACCAGTTGACGGCGGCAGAATCCAGCGCGCGAGCCGAACTGTGGACAACTCACCCTGCTGTGGACAACTGCCCTCGCGGCGACCGTCGTTGTCGGTGCGCGCCGCTACGCTGGTGATCGGGGGCTGGCGGCCGCCCCAAGCACAACAACAGGACCAGGACCGGACGGCTCAGCCGTCGTCCTCGTCGTCCTCGTCGGACGCGTTGCCCAGCTTCTTGTAGGAGTCGATCAGCAGCTCGTCGTCCTGTTCGACAAGCGTCAGCCGGTACTCCTCAGTGGACGTCCGGTCCCGCTTCGTCACGAACTCGAGCGTCGCGTCGACGACGGCGCCCGACGCGGTCGTCGACACCACGTCCACCGACTCCACGGTTTTCCAGAACCGCTTGTACGCCCGCACACCGCCGGACTTCTCCTGCGCGTTCGCCGTCATCATCGCCCACGCCGCGTCCACGTCGTCCGGGAGCCGGTCGTAGTAGTCCCGGACCGCCGCCTCGTAGTCCTCCGGCGTCGGCTCCTCGGAGGTGGCCGACGTGGCAGAGGTCGCCGACGTGGCAGAGGTGGCCGACGGTGATGGCGCCGCGCCGTTGTCGTCGTTGGTGTTCGCCAGCAGGCTCGCCACCAGGATCCCCACCAGCGCCGCCGCGATGATCGCCAGCACCGTCAGCACGATCGACCGCACCCGCGAGGCACCCGGGGCCGCCGCGGGCCGCTGCTGCGGCGGGGGCGGCGTCTGCTCCCGCATGATCGGGCCGCTCGGCACCGGCTCCGCGAACGGGTGCACGTCCAGCCGCGTGCCCTCGTGCGGGGGCGCTGCCACCGGCGGAGGCGGCGCGGACCACCTCGGCGGGGTGGGCGGCGGGACGGGCGGACGCGCGGGCAGCCGGTTGCCGGCGATCCGGTCGGTTGGCGCCGCGGCGGCGCTGAGCGTCGGCTGCCTGCCGTCGGCGACCGCCAGCAGGCTGTCCCTGGTCACGGTCAGCGACGGCCGCTCGGACGGTTCCACCCGCAGCAGCTGCATCAACAGCGCGGTCAGCGGACCGGCCTGCCTGGGCGGCGTGATCTTGCCCGCCGCCACCGCGTACAGCAGCGCCAGGGTGTTCTCGCTCAGTCCGAACGGGGAGTGGCCCTCGATCGCCGTGTACAGGGTCGAACCCAGCGAGAAGACGTCCGCCGCGGGCTTGGGGTCCTCGCCCTTCGCGACCTCGGGGGCCAGGTACGCGGGGGTACCGGCGAGCATCCCGGTCGCGGTGACCGTCACGTCACCGGTGGCGCGGGAGATGCCGAAGTCGGTGATCTTCACTGTGCCGTCGTCGCCGAGCAGCACGTTCGCCGGCTTGATGTCGCGGTGCACGATGCCCGCGGCGTGTGCGGCGACCAGCGCCGACGCCACCTGCGCGCCGATCCGCGCGACCTCGGTGGGTGGCAGGGTGCCCTGTTCGGTCAACACCGTCGCGAGGCTCTTCGACGGCAGGTACTCCATGATCAGCCACGGGTCGCCGTCGTGTTCCGCGACGTCATACACCGTGATGGCGTTGGGATGCGTCAGTCGTGCCGCGATCCGCCCTTCCCGCATGCATCTTCGGCGCGCCTCCTCGGCCTGCGCGGCCGAGAGACCGGGCTGCAGCAGCAGCTGCTTGACGGCGACCGTGCGGTGCAACCGCTCGTCGTGCGCCTGCCACACGATGCCCATCGCGCCGCTGCCGATCTGGCGGCCCAGCTGGTATCGCCCGGCGACGAGCGCACCCTCCGCCGTCATGGAGTGACCCCCCGAAAGTGCACCATCAGCCTTCGGCTCCGACCGTCGTGGTCGTCACCGGCGGCTGTGTGGTCGTGGTGGTCGTCGGCTCCGGCTCTTCCTCGACCGTCGTCGGCTCGGATGACGTGGTCAGCTCTGACGTCGGTACGACCTCACTCGACTGGGTCTGCTTCGTCTGGCTCGGATCGGTCGTCGGCGTCTCGTTGTTGTCCCGGCCGGACATCAGGAACGCCACCGCCGCGATCACGGCCACCAGCGCCAGCCCGGCACCCACCACGATCGGCGCGCGGGACTTCTTCGGCCGAGGAGGCGGCGGGCCCACCCGCGATGCGCGCACGGCCCGGGTCCGGTCGTCGGTGCCGACCATCTGCGTGGCCGAGTCGCCGTAGTACCCGTCGTCGTAGTCGTCGTAGTCGTCGATCAGCTCGGTCTGGCGGGTACCCGAGGCCATCGGCAGCGGGACGTCCGGCACCTCACCCATGGCGACCGAATGCAGCAGGTCCCTGGTCCGCGACGTCGTCGGCCGCTGCTCCGGCTCGGCCGCGAGCATCGCCACCAGCACACCGGTGAGCGGGCCCGCCAGCTGCGGCGGGTTGATCCGGCCGGCCGCGACCGCGTGGAGCAGCTGCAGCGTGTTCTCCGTCAGCCCGAACGGCGGCTCGCCCTCGACCGCCGCGTACAGCGTCGAACCCAGCGAGAACACGTCCGACGCGGGCGTCGGGTCGTTGCCGACCGCGGCCTCCGGCGCCAGGTAGGCGGGCGTGCCGGCGATCATGCCGGTCTTGGTGACCGTCACGTCGTCGCTGGCCCGCGAGATGCCGAAGTCGGTGATCTTCACGGTGCCGTCGTCGCCGAGCAGGATGTTGCCCGGCTTGACGTCCCGGTGCACGATGCCCGCCGCGTGCGCGGCCGCCAGCGCGGCGGCCGACTGGGCGCCGATCCGCGCCACCTCACGGGCGGGGAGCGGGCCGCGCTCCGACATCACCATCGCGAGGGACTTCGACGGCAGGTACTCCATGATCAGGCAGGGCGCGCCGTCCTCGTCGACCACGTCGAACACCGAGATCGCGTTCGGGTGGTGCAGGCGGGCGGCGATGCGACCCTCGCGCATGCACCGCGCGACGGCTTCGGCCTGCTCCTCCGGCGGGAGGCCGGGCTGGAGCAGCAGTCTCTTGACGGCGACGGTGCGGTTCAGTCTCTCGTCGTGCGCCGTCCACACGACGCCCATGGCACCGGTTCCGATGCGGTGCACCAGGCGGTAACGGCCGGCGACCAGGCGACCTTCATCGGTCATCGCGCCGAGTCCCCCCTGCCTGCAGGTGATCGGTGTACATGCCGACTCCGGGATTATTTTGGGAACGGCTGTCTGGCCCCGCGTGCGCCAACCCGCACCAGGCTAGGCGTTCACTCTGCGCGCACGAACAGGGACCACATCGTGCACACCGGAAACGTGCTTGGTATTGCGGGCTGAATGAGCAGGGGGTCGCAGGCTACCGGTTCAGTTGCGTTGCGCTGACAGGAGCTGTACCCCGACGATCCGACGGGGGCTTTCCGCGACCGTGAGCAGTTGCTGGATGCGCAGGTGCCCGCCGCCCAGCAGGCGCATACGCACAGTGGCGAGCACGCCGTCGGCCTGCTGGACCAGCTCGAGCGAGTCGATCGCGACGACCAGCGACCACGACTGGAGGAACTCGCCAAGGCTGCTGTTCAGCAGTTCCGGGGACAGGAGCTGGAACGCGGCGGCGGGCGCGCCAGGCAGGTTCTCGTAGAACTCGCGCACCAGTGCCAGGTCGTTCGCCGGGCCGGCCTCGTCGTCGTCCGTGTTCGCGCTGGCGGTCGTGCCGCCGGGCGGCGCGTGCACGGGCGTGACGGGTGCCGAGGGCGGAGGGGTCGTGCTCGGCGCGGCGGTCGCCGCACTCGCTCCATCGGTGGGCGGGACCTGCCGCGGCGACTCCGCCGGGACGTAGGCCCTCGGCAGTCCCCGGTCGAGCCGGTCGGGCAGAAGTGCCTGGTCACCGGTGATCTGGACCGCGGGTCTCACCGCGGACTGCGCGTTCTCGCGTCGCTGTTGGTAGATCATCGACGACACGGTGACCGCGCCGCACAGCACCACGCCGGCGACACCGATGCTCGCCAGTTTGGCGAACTGGGTGTTCCGTGCGGGCGGTCGCCGGTGCGAGGCCGGGGCGACCACCGGGATCGTGTCGGTGATGTCGTCCGGCTCTGCTGGGGAGCTGTCGGTGCAGCGCGCTGGTGACGCCTGTCTGATGAGCAGCTCCGTGACGGTCACCGAGCCGGCGCGTGCGTGCCGCCGACCGGTCGTCAGTCGGTCCACTGTGTGATGGCCTCCGTGCGTAGCGTTAGGGGCCACTGGTACTCCGGTCCGCTGTCCTGGCGCTAGTCAATCGAAGTGGATCACCCGAACGGGGTTGCTTGACGGCGGGATCTTCACTCGAATGGAGTATGATCTAGGTCACTCTGTAGTGGTTTCGCCGGTGATCTTCGGGTCGCCACCCCAGGTGAAGGTCAGCTGGCGGTGCTCGACGGTCTCCGTGCCGTCCTTGTGGACGACCTTGACCTTGGACGTGGTGATGGCCTCGTTGCGGTCGATGGTGATCTCCTGGACCTCGATCCGCTCGACGCCGTCGTAGCGCGCCGCGATGCCGTCCGCGCCCTCGCGGGCCATGCTGCCGGTGGTCATCGCGTGCGCGGCCGCCGGGTCGGTGGTGACCAGCTCGAAGTACTCCTGGGTGCGGTCGCCCATCTTCGCCGGGTCGGTCGGCGTCACGGCGGCGAGACCGACGGTCCGCCGCGTCGGTTCGCTGGGCGTGGTCGGCGGCGGGGTGGTCGCGCCCTCGCTCGGCGGCTCGGTCGGCACGACCGACTCCTCACCGGTGGTGCTGCCGATGACCGTGTCCCGAGGCGGGCTGTCCTGGGACGCCGGCGTGGTCGCGTCCCCCGGACCCGGCCTGTCGCTCGGCCTCGATGGCGTGGCGGTGGTCTGCGCGTCGGACGTCGTCGCCTCGTGGGGCAGCTCGGCCAGCGTCAGCGGTCCGGTCGGATAAGCAGGCAGCGCGTCGATCAGCGCGCCGTCGTTGACCGGCCTGCTCATCAGCTCGGTCGTGGCGACGGTCAGGCCCAGTGCCACCGCGGCGGACGTGCTGACGGCGAACCAGGCGGCCTTGCGCCAGCTCCTCGGCGGCGTGACCGAGGCGGGCACGGTGCCGAGGTCGAACTTGCGCAGGCCGGTCACCGGCGCCTCGGGCAGCGCGTACGCGACGGCGCCGGACTCCGCGTCGGGCGGCTCGCCCATGCTGTGCCGTGCCCCGCGGCCGATGGGCACGGTGTCGGCCATGTCCGGCTCGGCGTGCCGGGGCGGCGGCGCGGGGACGTTCCGGCCGACGATGGGCTCCCGCAGGAAGCTCGGCGGGGACTGCGCCGGCCTGGGCGACAGCGGGCCGCGGGGTACGCGGGCCAGGCCCAGCTCGGCGCGGTGCCGGGGCGCGGGCCACGCGGGTGCGTCGGTCGCCGTCCGGGCCTTCGGCACCTCGGGGTCCGCAGGCCAGCCGGGGCGGCGGGTCAGTACTTCACTGGTCGGCCACGCGGACGGCGGGCCCGTGTCCGCCGGCCGGAAGGCGGACACGCCGTCGTACCGCGCGTGGGCCGGGGTGGAGTCGGTGGGGCGCACCGTCGGCGTCCATGCCGCACCCGTCGCGCCCTGACGGTGCCGCCCATGACGTTGGTCCTGGCTGTACCAGCCCCCGCTTGTCATGACTGTGTGACTCCGCTCCCTCCGGTTCGTGACGCGCTGCGACCGACTGATCACCTAACGGCTGGTGTCGACGAGCTGGAACGCTTCCGCGAGACGGCCCTCATCCAGCCCGAACTGGGCCGCGGTGGCCGCGTGGTACTGCCGGAGGTCCTGCTCGATGGCCTCGCCCGCGGGACCCGCCTGCGACGAGTGGGAGCGCAGCGCGGCCATCTTCTTGTCGAACGCGGCGGTGATGTCGACCGGCTGGTTCCGCAGGTGCAACGGCCCGTCGGCCAGCCACAGCTCACGCACGGACCACGGCTCGAGACCCTCATCGTCGAGGAGCGACCGGTGCGCGTACGGGTTGCGGGCGTCCGGGTACACGGCCGCGAACGCGGCCTCGCCGACCGCGCGGTGGTCGGGGTGCGAGGTGGGCACGAAGTCCCAGTTGATCTCCGGCGACCAGGTGAGCACCCGGCCGGGGCGCACGCGGCGGATCACCCGGGAGATGTCGCGGCGCAGCTCGAGCGACGCCGTGACGGCGCCGTCCGGGTAACCCAGAAAGGTGACGTCCTCGACGCCGACGTGTGCGGCGGCGGCCCGCTGCTCGGCCTCCCGCACCGCTGCCATGCCCGGCGAGCCGTCACCACTGGCCTCGCCGGACGTGCAGATGCAATAGGAAACCTCGATCCCGGCCGACGTCCACACCGCGACCGTGCCGGCGGCGCCGAAGTCGACGTCGTCAGGATGTGCGGTGACCACCAGCGCCGACCGAACGTTCGCGGTACTCACCCAAGCCAGGGTATGTGGTTGCGGTCGGTGTGAAGGGCTGGGTGCGCATGTCCCCAACGTGTCACCCCATCGGGTGGCGTGCGCACGCCCCGCAACCTATTCGCCGGTGCGGTACCGCTGCTGCGTCGACTGGAGCGCCTTCACGGCGACCCCGCCCGACCCGGCAGCGAGCAGGATCGCCAGCACGTCGGCGAACCCGGTCCCGTTCGTCAGGATCCACGCGAGCAGCGCGCCGGCGGTGGTGACACCGGCGATCGGCCACCGGCTGCGGACGTACTGGGCGACAGGCGTGCCGCCTGCCCGTTTGGCGGCGGCGGAGGTGAGCATCGCGAGGTATCCGGCGTGTCCGAGGGCAGCCAGGACCGATGCGATGGCGATGAGGACCGCGATCAGGTTGAGCACCATGTCACCAGTGTGCCCGCGTCCGGCACCTCCCGGATCGGTGGGAACCCTGAGATTCGCAATGGTTATCTGCCGAGCGGTCCCCGGCCGAGCGCGAGCAGGGCCATCGCGATCTTGCGACCCTCCGGACCGAGGTCCCGGTAGCGCGCGAGCACGTCCATCTCCCGGTTCACCACGATGCGGGTGCCACCCGCGGCCATCCTGGTGGCGCCGATCGTCTGCGAGACCTCGGCCCTGCGTTTGACCAGCCGCAGGATCTCGGTGTCGAGCCAGTCGATCTCCTTGCGCAGCTCGGCGATGTCGTCGACCGGGGTGCCGGCGGTGTCCTCTGTGCCCGCGGCGTCAGTGGTGCCGGTGGTGTCGTTCGCGGAGGTGGTGGGGGGCATGTCGTGTTCCTCGCTCATGTGGCGGAATCCCTCTGGCCCCGAGCAAAAAGCCCCGGGTCCGAGGACTCCGGGGCTTCGATGGTCGTTTCGCGCGCTAGACAACCACGGGAGCCGGAGTCCGGGTCCCGTAAAAAAACACGAAGTTGTGGTCGCGCACGTCATCGATTCTGCACTGCCCGCCATGAACCTGTCCACCCGGCCCGTCATGCGCCTCGTTGTCGGTGGGGGCCGGTAACGTGGACGCATCATGAGCGCAGCTTGCGGAGCGAATCATCAGACACAGGGCGACCGCGAGCGGCTCCCCGGAGCCTGCGAGGGGGAGTCGTGAGCACTCTGTTCGAATTGCCATCTCCCCAGACGTCCCCGCAGCCCCGGCGCAAGGCAGGGGCTGAGCTGCTCGACGGCCTCAACGACCAGCAGCGACGCGCCGTGCAGCACGCAGGCACGCCGCTGCTCGTGGTCGCGGGCGCCGGGTCGGGCAAGACGCGGGTGCTGACCAGACGGATCGCCTACCTGCTGGCCGAACGGGACGTGCACCCCGGCCAGATCATGGCGATCACGTTCACCAACAAGGCCGCCGCCGAGATGCGCGAGCGCGTGGTCGAGCTGGTGGGCAGGCGCGCCAACGTCATGTGGGTGTCGACGTTCCACTCCATGTGCGTGCGGGTGCTGCGCCGCGAGGCCACCACGCTGGGCATGAAGTCGAGCTTCTCGGTCTACGACGCGGACGACACGCGCAGGCTGATCACGCTCGTGTCCCGCGACCTGGACATCGACCCGAAGCGGTACACCCCGCGCGGGCTCGCGTCGGCCATCTCGAACCTCAAGAACGAACTGATCGACCCGGAGAGCGCGAAGGACAAGGCGGCCAACGACTTCGAGCGTCGCACCGCCGAGGTCTACGTCGAGTACCAGCGGCGCCTCGGGCTGGCCAACGCGTTCGACTTCGACGACCTGATCATGCGCACGGTCGAGCTGCTGCAGACGTTCCCGGCCGTCGCCGAGTACTACCGGCGCCGGTTCCGGCACGTGCTCGTCGACGAGTACCAGGACACCAACCACGCGCAGTACACGCTCGTCCGCGAGCTGGTGGGCACCGGGGAGAACGGTCTCGAGCCGGGCGAGCTGTGCGTGGTCGGCGACGCGGACCAGTCGATCTACGCGTTCCGCGGCGCGACCATCCGCAACATCGTGGACTTCGAGTCCGACTACCCGCAGGCCACCACGATCATGCTGGAGCAGAACTACCGCTCCACGCAGACGATCCTGTCCGCGGCCAACGCGGTCATCTCGCGCAACCCCAACCGGCGCGACAAGCGACTGTGGACCGCGCTCGGCGACGGCGAGAAGATCGTCGGCTACGTGGGCGACAACGACCACGACGAGGCCGCGTTCGTCGCGCGCGAGATCGACAGCCTCATGGACGGTGGCGACACGGGTGAGGTCAAGTACAGCGACATCGCCGTCTTCTACCGCACCAACAACCAGTCCCGTGTGTTCGAGGAGATCTTCGTCCGCATGGGCCTGCCGTACCGCGTGGTCGGCGGCGTGCGGTTCTACGAGCGCAAAGAGGTCCGCGACGCCCTGGCCTACCTGCGGGTGCTCGCCAACCCGGACGACGCGGTCAGCCTGCGGCGGATCCTGAACGTGCCCAAGCGCGGCATCGGCGACCGCGCGGAGGCCTGCGTGTCCGCGCACGCCGACAAGCAGCGGATCTCGTTCAACGACGCGCTGCGCGACGCCGTGGACGACAAGGTGCCGATGCTCAACGCCCGGTCCCGCAACGCGATCGTCGGCTTCGTCGAGCTGATCGACGACCTGCGCGGGCTCGTCACGGACGGGCACGAGACCGCGGACATCCTGGAGTCGGTGCTGGAGCGCACCGGCTACCGCGCCGAGCTGGAGGCGTCCGACGACCCGCAGGACGAGACGCGGGTGGAGAACCTGACCGAGCTGGTCACCGTGGCCCGCGAGTTCGCGCACGAGCTGCCGCCAGAGGACCCCGACGGTGACGGTGACGGCGCGGCCGACGAGGGCCTGGTCGAGCCGGGCTCACTGGCCGCGTTCCTGGAGCGGGTGTCGCTGGTGGCGGACGCGGACCAGATCCCGGACGAGGACAGCGAGGCCACCGGCGTGGTCACGCTGATGACGCTGCACACCGCGAAGGGCCTCGAGTACCCGATCGTGTTCTGCACCGGCTGGGAGGACGGCGTGTTCCCGCACATGCGGGCGCTCGGCGACCCGACGGAGCTGGCGGAGGAGCGGCGCCTGGCGTACGTGGGCATCACGCGGGCACAGCAGCGGCTGTACCTGTCGCGCGCGATCGTGCGGTCCGCGTGGGGCCAGCCGATGACCAACCCGCCGTCCCGGTTCCTGGACGAGATCCCGGCCGACCTCGTCGACTGGCGCCGCGTGCAGCCGGAGCGCTCCGCGCCCAGCGCGCCGACCACGGGCTGGGGCCGCCGGTCCTTCGGTGGTGGCTCCGGCGGCGGCTCGTCGGCGCCGTCGTTCGGCCCCGCGAAGGGCTGGAAGGACACCCCGGCGCTGTCGCTGAACGTGGGCGACCGCGTCACACACGACAAGTACGGCCTCGGCACCGTGGTCGCCACGGACGGCGTCGGCCCCCGGGCGACCGCCACGATCGACTTCGGCACCGCGGGTTCCATCCGGCTGATGTTGATCGGCAGCGTGCCCATTCAGAAGCTCTGAGCGCGCCTCCGCGGGCTGGCGCGGTGCGTAAGGGCGCTTCAGGGCACTCAACGCCCTGAGAGCGTCTTTCGGGACCTGACCCACCCAGGCCGGGTGCAGGGTGCGCGAAGAGACCTTCAGCGTCCCCAACGCGCCCTCACGACGGGACCCGTCATGTCTGGGACGTCTTCGCCTTGTCCTGCCTGTCCGCCCCGGCCCCCTCGGCTCGCCCTCGCCTCTCCTGCGCCTCCTGTGAGCCCGTCGGCGCCCTCCCGACACCCCCGAAACCGTCGCTTGCCCGCCCTCCGCCACTTTCGGGTGAATCCCGCTTCTCATGGTCGAACGGGTGTGCGAAACTGTCGGTGCCATCCGGTTGACTAATCATCGCGCGGGACCACACGGGTCCCGCCTGGTGAGGCAGGGGGTCCTAGATGTGGACGAGGTGTTGTTCGGTGTGCTCGCCGAGAACATCGGCAAGTACCTGGACGGAGTCGACCGGCGCGCTGAGCACTCGGAAGAGCTGCGGTTGCTCGTCGCCGCGTGGCGGGCGCTGCTCGACCTGCACCGGCCGGAGGGCCGTCGAGGGAGCTGCGCGGGCTGCGCCGCGGCTCGTCATCGCAAGGGCGGCATGTGCAGCGTCTGGCGGGTCGCCAACGCGTTCTTCGTCCGCGGCGGCTGAATGGCTGGCGGAGCGGTGGCGTGTAGTCCTGGAGTCGGGTGGGTACCCGCAGGGATCAGATGACCACGCCGTGGTCGAGGAGCCAGGTACGGGGGTTGATCTTGCGGGTGCCTTCGTCCCAGACCTCGAAGTGGAGGTGCGGGCCGGTGGACTGACCGCGGTTGCCGATGCGGGCGATCTGCTCGCCGGCCTTGACCCGCTCGCCCTCGCTGACCGAGTAGTCCTGCATGTGGCCGTAGACGGTGATCGTGCCGTCGTCGTGCTGGATGCGGACCCAGAGGCCGAAGCCGCTGGCCGGGCCCGCCTCGATGACCACACCGTCGGCGGCGGCGTAGATCGGCGTGCCGATGCTGTTGGCGATGTCGATGCCGAGGTGGCTGCCACCCCAGCGGGCACCGAAACCGGAGGTGAACCGGCCCTCGGCCGGCCGTACGAACTTGGGCCGCTCAGCCTCGGCCCTCGCCGCCGCGGCGGCCGCGACACGGGCCTGAACGATCTGGTTGGTGGAGGCGATCTTCTGCGCCTCGACCGGGGCGGTGGACATCTTCGCCACCGTCAGCACCTCTGGCGCGGCGGCGGATGACGACTGGCCACCGATGCCACCGCCGAGCTGGGCGGAGGCGTTCTTGGCGTCCGCGAGCGGAGCGATGTCGTCGGACGAGGACTCTCCGGCCTTGAGCGTCTGACCAGCCGTGGCGGCAGCGAACGCACCGATCGCGACAGCGGCGACGACCACCCGCCCACGAAGCTGGGACGAAGGTGGGCTCATCCGGTGTTGCGCGGCACGGATACGGGCGGAGCTGTTGCGTTCAGCCAACGCAGCATCGAGCGCTGCGCACTCCCGTGTGGTGTCGCCGCCGGGGGAGCGGTGTCGAGACAAGGCCTGCCCTTCCGTCTTCGGGGAGTCCGGGCCTCGACATGCGCCTGGCTCGTTGGGGCCGAGCTGTCGGCGTGGACACCGGGCGGGGGATCCCAGTTGGACGGAACCAAACCTCTTGGTTGCCGTCCTGTCCAATTCGTGACCGGACCGTGACAACGGACCGGGGGAAGATAACGAAGGGGCACCGCTGAGGGCAACTTCCGTGAACCAGGTCCGCCAAACGGGTGGCGCCAAAACCTTCTGTAACCAGGCCTGATAACCCAAAGTGAATCGAAGGTTACCTACCCGATGTGACCCAAGACACCAATTCCCGGCCCGCAACCAGCGGTCCAGGACCACCCAACGGCCGCCCCGCGAGGTGTTCCGTAACCAAACCCGAGCCCCGCGCGGGAGCCACACACCCACAAGGTTCGGCCTCCAGTCAGGCGAACGACCCAAGAGAGAAGGTCACCAGCACAACCACCAAAAGCACCAACAAGGAAGCGACTTCCGCCCGACGCGGCGCGCACGGCGGAGCCCGAGCGGACGGCGTGGCCCGAGCACCGGGCTCCCGAAACAGGCCGAGACCCGCAAGCCGAGACCCGCGACATCGGACTCAGGCACGCCGGTTCCTGGACGCCGGCTGCCTGGCAGCACGCCTGCATGCCTGGTCACTGGTTGCCTGGCCGGCTGAACGCTGACTGCCGGCCTGGCCTCCGGGCGTTGCCCGCCTGGCCGACGCCCCGACTGGCCCACGCCCGGTGTGGTTGCTGGTGGCTGGCGGGTGGGCTGGCTGCCTGGCCTCTTGGCGTTGCCTGCCCGGCCGACGCTCGGCTGGGCCGCGGCCAGGCTGCTGGCGGGTGAGCAGCCGGCTGGCCACCGCTGGCCGCCGCCTGGCGGGTTGCTGGCGGGTGGGCTGCCTGGCTGCCTGGCGCTCCCTGCCCGGCCGACGCTTGGCTGGGCCGCGGCCAGGCTGCTGGCGGGTGAGCAGCTGGCTGGCCACCGCTGGCCGCCGCCTGGCGGGTTGCTGGCTGGCGGGTTGCTGGCGGGTGGGCTGCCTGACTGCCTGACGACTTGGTGTTGCCTGCCTGCCGGACGCTTTGGCCGGGCCCATGCGCGACCCAGCGCTGCCGTGAGAGCTGGTCGTTCAGGGTGGTCGGTGAAGCGGGCCCCGGTGCGGTCAGTGGCGGGTGGGCAGGCGCGCGGATGTGCCGTCGGCCGATCAGGGGTGGGCGCGACATGTGCGGCGGAAGGAGCCTTGCTAGCGTCTTCACACAATGACTGCGCGGACTCCATCAACGCTCGGTGCGGCCGGTGGCCGGGAGCGTGGGACACCACAGGACGGCGCGGTAGACCGGCTCGGTTTGGCCGCCTCCCCTCCCCGTCTTCGGGTCGCGCTGCTGGTCTCGCTGGCCGGGGCCGTGCTCACCGTCGTCGGGGTCGGGCAGGGACTGGTCGTCGACTCGCCGGCGGCCGGGTTCGGCAGTGGGTTCCTTCTCACCGTGCTCGCGGTCGCGCCCACGGCGGCGGCCGTCCTTTTTGTGCTCTTCGGGCGGGCGATCGTCGGGGCCGGTGTGCTCACCGGCGCCGCGCTGCTCGCGCCCGGGCTGGCGCTCGTCGACGCGCAGTTCCTCGTCGACGCGTTGCAGGCGGCTCGGCCCGAGATGCTGGTGCCCACCTCGCTTGCCGCGCTCACACCCGGGGCCGGGGCCTACCTGGTGCTCGCCGGGCATGTCGCCGCTGGGGTCGCCGGGGTGCTCGCCGCGGGGCGGGCCGGGGCCGACCCCAGCTCCGACTACTTCGCCGCCCTCGACAGCACGGCCTCCGTCTCCCGGCGCGGGGCCGCGGTGGGGTGGGCGCTTGCCGCCGCCACCATCAGCGTCGCCGGGCTGTTCTTCCCGCCGTTCCGGTCTGACAACGCGTTCCTGCTCGCGCACGACCTCGTCGACAGCCCGGCCCTCGTCCGGTACGGCGGGATCCTGCTCGCGCTGACCCTCCTGGTGGGCTGGGTGGCCGCCGCGGGGAACGCGCGACCTCCCACCGCACGCGGGATGTCGGTCGGGTTGCTTCTCGCGCTGGCCTGGCTTGCTCTGCCGCAGGTCTTCGCGGTCGCCGCGATCGACTGGTTGCACTTCGAGCGGGGTGGCGGGCTGCTCACGCTCGTGCCGCTCGTCGTGCTCGTCGGCATGCTGTTCGTGCTGCGCGGGGATCGGGAGCCTGCCGACGAACCCGCCGAGCTGCAGCTCGAGACCAGCCCCCTCCACCTCCTCACCGGGGTGCTCGGAGTGCTGACCGGGGTGGCCGCGATCGGCGGTGCTGTCGGTGCGCTCGTGGTGGTCGAGGGTGGCGACCAGCCCGCGAGCTACGCCAACCGGCAGCTGATCCCCGCCGGGATCGTCGTCATCCTGTTGGGGGCGGCCCTGTTCACCAGGTGGGCCGGGGCGGTGCGGCCCGCGTTCGTCGTCTCGCTCGGTGCCGTCGCTCTGGTCGGGCTCGCGAGCCTCGACGCCGCGTTCACCGGGACCACCATCCCCGGCACGGCGTTCAACATGCCGGTCGTCACCGCCGAGGTGCATGTCGGGGCCGGGGTCTGGTTCGCGATCGCCGCGATCGTGCTCGCCGCGTTCGCCGCTGTCGCCGCCGCGATCGCGGGTGGGGCGGAGCGGGACGACGTGGACCTCAGCGAGCGGAAGCTGCACACCCGGGTCGCCATTCCCGTCGGGGCGGCGATCCTCCTCGCCGTCGGGGCCTTCGCCGCGCCGATGATCGTCGCGCCGGAGTTCACCGCGCCCGGGATCTTCTCCGAGTTCCGGCTCGCGTCCTGGGGACTGCTCATCGGGTTCGCGGTCGTCGCCGGGGCCGCCGCCGTCGCCGCGTTCTCCCGGCCGGTGCGGGCCGCCGGGTTGCTGTTCGGTGGCGCGGTCGTGGTCGGGGTGCACCTGCTCGAACTGCCGATGACCGGGGACCGGGTCGCGGACGCGTCGGCCGGGCAGGGCACGTGGTTGTCGCTGGCCTGCCTCGTCGCGCTCGTGGCGGGTGCGGTGGCGGCTATGACCGATCGCACCGAGTGAGGGACCTCACGGACGCCGCCCGTCGACCCTAAGTCGCTGGTCGCTAGGGTCTTCTGCGTGCCGAACCCCCAAGTCGAGCCGTAGATACAGGAGACCGTCGTAGTGGATCTGTACGAGTACCAGGCGAAGGACCTCTTCGGGGCCCACGGCGTCCCGGTTCTGCCGGGGGACGTCGCCGACACTCCCGACGACGCCGCACGCATCGCGGGCGACCTCGGTCAGCGCGTCGTCGTCAAGGCGCAGGTGAAGACCGGGGGCCGCGGCAAGGCCGGCGGCGTCAAGCTCGCCGACGACGCCGCTGACGCCAAGGCGAAGGCCGAGGGCATCCTGGGCCTGGACATCAAGGGCCACATCGTGCGCCGCGTCCTCATCGCGCCCGCGTCCGACATCGCGGAGGAGTACTACTTCTCCTTCCTGCTGGACCGCGCCAACCGCACCTTCCTCGCCATGGCGTCCGCCGAGGGCGGCATGGACATCGAGCAGCTCGCGGTCGAACGCCCCGACGCGCTCGCGAAGGTGCCCGTCGACGCCATCAAGGGCGTGGACCTGGCCAAGGCCAAGGAAATCCTGACCGCGGGCCGCTTCCCGGAGCCGATCCTGGACGAGGCCGCCGAGGTCGTCGTGAAGCTGTGGGAGACCTTCGTCAGCGAGGACGCGACCCTCGTCGAGGTCAACCCGCTGGTCCGCGACCCGCAGGACAAGATCATCGCGCTGGACGGCAAGGTCACGCTGGACGAGAACGCGTCTTTCCGCCACCCGGGCCACGCGGCCCTCGTCGACACCGCCGCCGAGGACCCGCTCGAGGCCGCGGCGAAGGCCAAGGACCTCAACTACGTCAAGCTCGACGGCCAGGTCGGCATCATCGGCAACGGCGCGGGCCTCGTCATGTCGACGCTCGACGTCGTCGCCTACGCCGGTGAGGAGTTCGGCGGCATGAAGCCCGCCAACTTCCTCGACATCGGCGGCGGCGCGTCGGCCGAGGTCATGGCCAACGGCCTGGAGATCATCCTCGGCGACCGCGACGTGAAGTCGGTGTTCGTCAACGTGTTCGGCGGCATCACCGCGTGCGACGCGGTCGCCAACGGCATCGTGCAGGCGTTCCAGCTGCTGGAGTCCCGGGGCGAGCCGGTGAACAAGCCGATCGTGGTGCGCCTGGACGGCAACAACGCCGAGGAGGGCCGCCGCATCCTCACCGAGGCCGCACTGGCCGGCCTCGAGCAGGTCGACACGATGGACAACGCGGCACGCAAGGCCGCCGAACTTGCCTCGAAGGGGGCCTAGTCATGGCGATCTTCCTCAACGAGGACAGCAAGATCATCGTTCAGGGCATGACCGGCGCCGAGGGCACCAAGCACACGCGCCGCATGCTCGCCTCCGGCGCCAACGTGGTCGGCGGCGTCAACGCCCGCAAGGCGGGGCAGAGCGCCGACTTCTCCGACGTCAAGGACGGCCTGACCCTGCCGGTGTTCGGCACGGTCGCCGAGGCGATGAAGGAGACCGGCGCGGACGTGTCGGTCCTGTTCGTGCCGCCGAAGTTCGCGAAGGACGCGGCCATCGAGGCCATCGACGCGGGCATCCCGCTCGCGGTCGTGATCACCGAGGGCATCCCGGTGCACGACACCGCCTTCTTCTGGGCGCACGCCTGCGCCACCGGCAACACGACGCGGATCATCGGCCCGAACTGCCCGGGTGTCATCAGCCCCGGCAAGTCCAACGCGGGCATCATCCCCGCGGACATCACCGGCCCCGGCCGCATCGGCCTGGTGTCGAAGTCCGGCACGCTGACCTACCAGATGATGTACGAGCTGTCGGACATCGGCTTCTCCACCGCGGTCGGCATCGGCGGTGACCCGATCATCGGCACCACGCACATCGACGCGCTCGCCGCGTTCGAGGCGGACCCGCAGACCGAGGTCATCGTGATGATCGGCGAGATCGGCGGCGACGCGGAGGAGCGGGCCGCGGCCTACATCGCCGAGCACGTCACCAAGCCGGTCGTGGGTTACGTCGCGGGCTTCACCGCGCCGGAGGGCAAGACGATGGGGCACGCGGGCGCGATCGTGTCCGGCTCGTCCGGCACCGCGCAGGCGAAGAAGGAAGCCCTCGAGGCGGCGGGTGTGAAGGTCGGCAAGACGCCGTCCGAGACCGCTGAGCTGGCACGGCAGATCGTGGCCGCGAAGGCCTGATCTCCCAGCTGACAGGCATGTGACCGTGGGGCCGGACGCTGGTGTAGCGTCCGGCCCCACGATGGTCTGGTGTTCGGGGGAACCGCTTCGTACCGCCGGCCGTCGGAAGGTCTGAGTACAAGTATGTCCACCGATCGCGTCGAGTGAGTCGAGGAGAGCAACGCGATGACCTTCCCAGGCGGGGCTCCGGGTGGTTACCCGGGCCAAGGGCCGCAGCAGCACCAACCCGGTCCCTACGGGCCTCCGCCCGGCGGCGGCATGAAGCTCGGCCTGCCGACGATCCTGCACCTGGTGATCCTCGGTCTCGGCTTGATCAACTTCTTCGTCGGCTTCGCGGACGTGTTCGACGGCGGTGACGGCTACTTCGCCAACGCCTCCACGATCCCGGCACTGTTCCTGCTCGGCGGCCTGTTCTCGCTGCCCGCGATCCTGCCCGGCGACAACAAGAAGCCGGGCATCCCGCCCGCCGCCTTCTCCGTCGCGGCCATGCTCACGGTCCTGTTCCTCACCTTCTCCACCGACCCGGACGTGGGCACCGGCACCATCCTGATCATGGTGTTCGGCATCCTGCAGGGGCTCGGCTCGATCGGTGCGTTCCTGCTCGACCAGGGCATCCTCAAGATGCCCGCACCGAACCCGTACGGCCACGGCCAGGCAGGTGGCGCCTTCCCGCCCTCCGGTCAGTTCCCGGCCCCGCCCCAGCAGCAGCCGGGTCAGCCCGGCCAGTTCGGTGCCCCTCCCGGGCAGCAGACCACCTTCGCGCCGCAGCAGGGCCAGTTCGGCCAGCCCGGCCAGCAGCCGGGGCAACCCGGTACTCCGCCGGGTGGTTACCCGCAGCAGGGCTGAGCCCACGCATTTCACTCGATGGGGTGGTCGCCGGACGGCGGCCACCCCATCGACGTGTGTCGGGCCGTTCACCTGATCCGGTATCGGCGGCGTGGCTCACCCGCCCGGCCAAGTCCACATGCGACCGTGGCCGCATGGCCCCTGACCTCGACGAACCCGCCCAGCCGGGAGCACTCAGCCACGAACTAGCGGAAGCCGCGGCCAGCGACACGGCCGGTCTCCGGGCCGAGGCGCCGACGCTGACCAGGATCCGCGTCCTGGCACTCGCCACGCTCGGCCCGCTCCTCACCGGTTACCTCGCGCTCGCCGCGCTGCTCGCGCTCGTCACCGCGATCGCCACCAACGCGCACGTCACGACCGCCGGCGTGCTGGACGCGGCACTGCCCGTGTGGCTCGCCGCGCACCAGGTGCCGGTGCGGATCTCCGGGCTCGAACTGGGTGTGCTGCCACTGCTGCCGACCATCGGCCTCGCCGCGCTCACCGCGAAGGCCGCGTCCAGCGCGGCGGCACGGCTGGACCTGCAGAGACCCGCTCAGGCGGCCAAGCTGATCGCGATCATCGCGGCGGCACACGGGATGGCGGGCATGGTCGTCGCCGCGCTGTCGGCCCACGGGGACGTCACCGCCGACCCGCTCTCGGCCCTGTACTACCCGGCACTGGTGTCCGCGCTGGCCGCCACCGCCGGGGTCGCGCGCCGCGGCGGCGTGCTCGCCGCGATCGGCCGCCGCGCCGACCAGGTCGCCGTCGCCGGGCTCCGCGCCGGCGCGCTCGCGGTCGTGCTGCTGCTCGCCGCGGGCGGGGCGCTGTTGACGTTCGGGCTGCTCACGTCCATCGCGGCGACCCGCGACATGCTTCCGGCCGGCGCGGGCAACGCGATCGGCATGCTGTTGTTGTCGATCGGGTACCTGCCGAACGCCATGGTCGCCGCGACCGGGTTCCTCGCCGGTTTGGGGTTCTCGATCGGCTCGGTCGCGATGTCACCGCTCGAGTTCGACGGTGGGCCGATACCCGCGGTGCCGCTGCTCGCGGCGTTGCCCGAGCACGAAGCCGTGTGGTGGCCCGTGCTGTTCGTGGTGCCGCTCGCGGTGGGGGTGCTGGTGGGGTGGCGGCTGCGGTTCGTCGACGACGACCCGCTGGCGCGACTTCGTGGGGTCGCGGTGGCCGCAGGTGTGGTCGCGATGGCGTTCGTGGTGCTGGGCGGCAGCGCGGGCGGGCACCTGGGGCGCGGCCCGTTCGACCCGGTCAGCATGCGTGCGGCCGCGTTGTCGATTGCGCTCGTGTTGTGGACGGCCGTGCCCGCCGCGGTGGCGGCGTGGTTCGGCGGGCCGCGCCCGGCCGCGCAACGCCTGCCGGGCCTGATCGATGACGAGCCGGAACCCGTGGTGGTGGACCAGGAAGCGGAACCGGAGGACCGGCAGGAGGACGCCGACGAGGAACCCGGGGAAGAAGAGGACGAGGCGGAAGAAGCGGACGACGAGCCTGACGAGCTGCCCGGGCCGCGGGACGCGGTCGAGAAGTCCGGCGAGGTGGTCCGCGACTGATGTCCCGACGGTGACCGCCAGGACGTCGAACGTCCCGGCGGCGCCTCTCAGGGCAGGTGGGCCAGTTGCCGGATGTCGAACGCGATGTCGTTCAGCGGGGCCGTCGTGCCGTTCTCGCGGAAGAAGTTCCACAGCTCGAGCGCGTGGTAGAGCCGGTACAGCTCGATCCGTGCGAGCCCGCTGCGCGGCAGCGGCCCGTACCCCGCCAGCAGGCCCGCGTACTTGGCCGGCGACCGGGACAGCTCGTACTGGATGGTCTTGGCGAGGTCGGTCATCGGGTCGGCGGAGATCGCGTTCTCCACGTCGATGAACCCGCTCACCCGCCACCGGTCGCCGTCCGGCTCGACGAGCACGTTCCCCTCGTGCAGGTCGTTGTGGCACAGCACCGCGCCGGCGCACAGCCCGAACAGGCCCGCCCGCTCCGCCACCCGTTCGGTCGCCAGCTCGTGTGTCGCGGGGTCGCCGCCCAACTCGCGGAACCGGTCGAGCGTCACGCGGAACTGCCTGCGCATGTAGGCCGTGTTGTGGTGCTCCGGGTCCACGATCTCGGTCGTGATGTACCCGAACTCGGGCTGGGTCAGCTGGTGGATGGTGTGGAGCAGCTCGCCGATCTGGCGGTACACGTCGCGGTGGCACTGCGGCGGCACCTGCGCGTCCGACAGCGGCGTTCCCGGCACCAGCGTCATGGTCGTGACGCCGTCCTCGACGGCCACGACCGACGGCACCCCCGGCACACCCGCCAGCAGCGAGTAGACGTGGACCTCTTTGGCTTGCCGCCACCGCGACTCCTCGGCGTACCGCTTCCGGATCAGCGGTTCGCCGGGCACGCGCTCGGTGATGTGCACCACGAGAACCTAGTGTGCCCCGAACGTGCCGGGCGACCGGTTTAGGGCGGGGATCACTGGCCGCCTAAGCTGCGCGTATGACTGGGAGCCACCGCTGAGCGAGCTCATCTCGGTGAGACCGGACGTGCCCGCGCGGCTCGTCGTGCTGGTCTCCGGTTCCGGCACCCTCCTCCAGGCCGTGCTCGACGCGGCCGATCTCCCCGTGCGCGTGGTCGCGGTCGGCGCCGACCGGCCGGGCATCGAAGGTCTCGCGCGCGCGGAACGGGCCGGGGTGCCGGGTTTCGTGGTGCGGCTGAAGGACCACCAGGACCGCGCCGCGTGGGACCGCGCGCTGACCAAGGCGGTCGCGGCGCACGAGCCGGACCTGGTCGTGTCGGCCGGGTTCATGAAGATCCTCGGGCCGGAGTTCCTCGACACGTTCGGCGGCCGGGTGATCAACACGCACCCCGCGCTGCTGCCCGCGTTCCCCGGTGCGCACGCCGTGGCCGACGCGGTCGCCTACGGCGTGCGGGTCACCGGTTGCACGGTGCACCTCGTGGACGCCGGTGTGGACACCGGGCCGATCGTCGCGCAGGAGGCGGTGAGCGTGACGCCGGGCGAGGACGTCGGCGCGCTGCACGAGCGCATCAAGGTTGTCGAGCGTCGGCTGCTGGTCGACGTGATCGCATTGCTGACCCGGCAGGGTTACACGGTGCATGGACGAAAGGTGAGCATCCCGTGACTGACGAGCGGCGCCCGGTTCGCCGGGCCCTCATCGGGGTTTCGGACAAGGCGGGTCTGCTGGAACTGGCGACGGGCCTTTCCGCGAACGGCGTGGAGATCGTGTCGACCGGTGGCACGGCCAAGGTCATCGCGGACGCCGGCGTGCCGGTGACGCCGGTCGAGCAGGTGACCGGGTTCCCGGAGTCGTTCGACGGGCGGGTGAAGACGCTGCACCCGCGCGTGCACGCCGGTCTGCTGGCGGACCTGCGCAAGCCCGAGCACGTCGAACAGCTGTCGGAGCTGGGCATCGAGCCGTTCGACCTGCTGGTGGTGAACCTGTACCCGTTCGAGCGGACGGTCGCGTCGGGCGCGTCGCCGGACGAGTGCGTCGAGCAGATCGACATCGGTGGCCCGGCGATGGTGCGCGCGGCGGCGAAGAACCACCCGAGCGTGGCCGTGGTCGTGGACCCCGCGCGGTACGACTGGGTGCTGGAGTCGGTGCGGTCCGGCGGGTTCACGCTCGCCGACCGGCAGAGCCTTGCCGCGGACGCGTACCGCCACACGGCGACCTACGACATCGCGGTCGCGTCGTGGATGGGGTCGGTGCTGGCGCCGGACGCGGAGGTCTTCCCGTCCTGGGCCGGCGCGAGCTGGGAGCGGCGCAGCGTGCTGCGGTACGGCGAGAACCCGCACCAGAAGGCGGCGCTGTACACGTCCGGCCGTCCGGGCCTCGCGACCGCGGAACAGTTGCACGGCAAGGAGATGTCGTACAACAACTACCTCGACTCGGACGCGGCGTGGCGTGCCGCGTACGACCACGAGCTGCCGTGTGTCGCGATCATCAAGCACAACAACCCGTGTGGCATCGCGGTGTCGGAGACGGAACTCGCGGACGCGCACCGCAAGGCGCACGCGTGCGACCCGGTGTCCGCCTACGGCGGCGTGATCGCGGCGAACCGCGAGGTGTCGGTCGAGATGGCCGAGCAGGTGGCGGAGGTGTTCACCGAGGTCATCGTGGCCCCCGCCTACGTGCCGGGGGCCGTGGACGTGCTGATGCGCAAGAAGAACATCCGCATCCTGGTGGCCACGCCGCCGTCGCGTGGTGGCCCCGAGTTCCGCCCGGTGTCCGGCGGGTTGCTGATGCAGCAGTCCGACATCATCGACGCCCCCGGTGACGACCCGGCGAAGTGGTCCCTCGCCACGGGCACCCCGGTGGACGAGGCGACCCTCGCCGACCTGGCCTTCGCGTGGCGCACGTGCCGCGCGGTCAAGTCGAACGCGATCGTCCTGGCCGCCGCCGGCGCGACCGTCGGCGTCGGGATGGGGCAGGTCAACCGCGTCGACGCGGCCAAGCTGGCGATCGAGCGGGCCGGTGCCCGGGCGAGCGGGTCGGTCGCGGCCTCGGACGCGTTCTTCCCGTTCCCGGACGGGCCGCAGTTGCTGATCGACGCCGGTGTCCGCGCGATCGTCCAGCCGGGCGGTTCCGTGCGGGACGCCGAGGTGATCGCGGCCGCGGAGGCCGCCGGGGTGCCGGTGTACCTGACGGGCACGCGCCACTTCGCGCACTGACAAAAACTCGAAGGGGGCGCGTCCGGGACACCCGGGCGCGCCCCTTCCGCGTCGCGCACACCTCATCCGAGCGGCCTAACCGCGCACCGCCGTCCGACGGCGCCGAGGCGCTTCGCCGACCGTAAGGCGGCCTCCGCGCACGCCGTTTCGCGTATGGTAATAGCCCGAACGGGGTAATCCTCGGGTTTTCACTCACATCTCCACAAATCCGCTGCCGGGAATTGTCACGGCAATCAGAAAAAGCGGCGGATTGTTGCCTGCCAGAGTGGCCGTCGTTAGCGTACTCGCCAGTAGATAAGCGGCCTTGGCACCAATGGAGGTGTGTGTTGGGAGTCGAGGTCGTGGTCGAGGACCTCTCCAAGTCGTTCGGAAACCAGCGGATCTGGCAGGACGTCACGCTGACGCTGCCCGCGGGTGAGGTCAGCGTCATGCTCGGCCCCTCCGGCACCGGGAAATCGGTGTTCCTGAAATGTCTGATCGGTTTGCTCAAACCCGAATCCGGCAAGATCCTGATCAACGGGATCGACCTGGTCAGATGTTCCGAACGCCAGTTGTACGAAACCAGGAAACTCTTCGGCGTCCTCTTCCAGGACGGTGCGCTGTTCGGCTCGATGAACCTCTTCGACAACATCGCGTTCCCGCTGCGCGAGCACACGAGGAAAAGCGAGACCGAAATCCGGGGGCTCGTGCTCGGCCGGATGGACATGGTCGGGCTCGCGGGCGCGGAGAAGAAGTTGCCCGGCGAGATCTCCGGC
Organism: Actinophytocola algeriensis; assembly: GCF_014203735.1. Lineage (GTDB taxonomy): Bacteria > Actinomycetota > Actinomycetes > Mycobacteriales > Pseudonocardiaceae > Actinophytocola > Actinophytocola algeriensis. The sequence continues at coordinate 363,782 of NZ_JACHJQ010000011.1, forward strand.
GGTATGCGCAAGCGAGCCGGGCTCGCACGGGCGCTCATGCTGGAGCCGGAGATCATCCTCGTCGACGAGCCGGACTCCGGGCTCGACCCCGTGCGCACGTCCTACATCTCGCAGCTGCTCATCGACCTCAACGCGCAGGTCGACGCGACGATCCTGATCGTCTCGCACAACATCAACCTCGCGCGGACCGTGCCGGACAACATCGGCATGCTGTTCCGCCGCGAACTGGTCATGTTCGGCCCGCGCGAGGTGCTGCTCACCAGCGAGGTCCCCGCGGTCAAGCAGTTCCTCAACGGCTCGCGCATCGGGCCGATCGGCATGTCGGAGGAGAAGGACGAGGCCACGATGGCCGCCGAGCAGGCACACGCCCAGGCAGGCCACCACGACGGGTCCACAGAGGACGTTCGCGGGGTGGTGCCGCAGCTGCAGCCGACCCCTGGCCTGCCGTACCGGGAGGCCGTGCGCCGCCGCAAGGACCGCGTCATGCGCATCATCCACACCCTGCCGCCCGAGGCGCGGCACGGCATCGTGTCCAGCCTCGACGCCGAGGACCGGCTCCGCTACGGCATCGGAGTGCGATGACCAGGCATGCCACCTTCCCCGGCGCTGCCGCGATGCGGGAGACCGGTCGCCTCTACGCGCTCGGCCTCGACGTCATCCGCTGCATCCCCAAGCGCCCCTTCCAGTTCCGCGAGTTCATCGGGCAGTTCTGGTTCATCGCCAGCGTTTCGCTCCTGCCCGCCGCGCTCGTGTCGATCCCGTTCGGTGCGGTCATCGCGCTGCACCTCGGGTCGCTGACGCAGCAGATCGGCGCGCAGTCGTTCACCGGCGCGGCCAGCGTCCTCGCGATCATCCAGCAGGCCAGCCCGGTCGTCACCGCGCTGCTCATCGCGGGCGCCGGTGGCTCGGCCATGTGCGCGGACCTCGGCTCCCGCACGATCCGCGAGGAGATCGACGCGATGGAGGTGCTGGGCGTCAACCCGGTGCAGCGCCTCATCGTGCCGCGCGTGCTCGCCGCGATGGGGGTCGCCGCGTTCCTCAACGGCCTCGTCTCCGTGGTCGGCGTGCTCGGTGGCTACTTCTTCAACGTGGTCATGCAGGGCGGCACCCCCGGCGCGTACCTCGCGAGCTTCTCCGCGCTGGCGCAGCTGCCGGACCTGTGGATCTCCGAGATCAAGGCCGTGATCTTCGGTTTCGTCGCCGGGGTGGTCGCGTCCTACCGCGGCCTCAACCCTGGGCGCGGGCCGAAGGGCGTCGGGGACGCGGTCAACCAGTCCGTGGTGATCACGTTCCTGCTCCTGTTCCTGCTCAACCTCATCCTCACGACCCTGTACCTGCAGGTCGTGCCGCCGAAGGGGGCGTGAAGTGGCCCTCCTCAGTGACAAGGCGACGGACAGACCCAAGGCGGACAAGGCCTTCCTGAAGGCAGTGGACCGGCGGTTCACGTTCCTCGACGTCCTCGGCGACCAGATCTTCTTCTTCCTCAAGGCGATCGCGTGGATCCCGCGCGCGATCCGCCGCTACGGCAAGGAGATCATGCGCCTGATGGCCGAGGTCAGCTTCGGCTCCGGCGCGCTCGCGGTCATCGGCGGCACCATCGGCGTGATGGTCGGCATGACCGCGTTCACCGGTTTCGTCGTCGGCATGCAGGGCTACTCGGCACTGAACCAGGTCGGCACGCCCGCGCTCGCCGGGTTCATCTCCGCGTACTTCAACACCCGCGAGATCGCGCCGCTCGTCGCGGGCATCGCGCTGTCGGCCACGGTCGGCTGCGGGTTCACCGCACAGCTGGGCGCCATGCGGATCTCCGAGGAGATCGACGCGCTCGAGGTGATGGGCGTGCCGAGCATCCCGTACCTCGTCACCACCCGGATCATCGCCGGGTTCCTCGCGATCATCCCGTTGTACGCGATCGGCCTGCTGACCTCCTACGTCGCGTCCAGACAGGTGACGATCTGGTTCTTCGGCCAGTCGGCGGGCACGTACGACCACTACTTCCACCTCTTCTTGCCGCCTATCGACGTGCTCTACTCGTTCGGCAAGGTGCTGGTGTTCAGCATCGTCGTCGTGCTCGCGCACTGTTACTACGGCTTCCGCGCGACCGGCGGGCCCGCGGGCGTGGGTGTCGCGGTGGGCCGGTCGGTGCGCACGTCCCTGGTCGCGGTCAGCGTGATCGACCTGTTCCTGAGCCTCGCGCTGTGGGGCGCCACCACGACGGTGCAGGTGGCGGGATGAGCGGCGCCTGCGGAGCGAATCATCGAGCACAGTCGCCGCTCGGAGCCTGCGAGGAGCGGTCATGACCGGCAAACTCGTCAGACGGTCGGCGGGGATCGCGTTCCTGCTGGTGATGGCCGTGCTCGCGTGGCTGTCAGTGCAGGTGTACGAGGAAGCGTTCTCCGACGACGTGCTCGTGACGCTGAAGACCGACCGGATCGGCAACCAGCTCAACGAGGCGTCGCAGGTCAAGGCGCGCGGTGTGGTCGTCGGTGACGTGCGCGCGGTGCGCGCCGGGCCGGACGGCGCGACCATCGAGCTGGCCATGAAGGCGGAGACCCTGGAACGCCTCCCCAAGGACGTCACCGCGCTGCTGATCCCGAAGACCCTGTTCGGTGAGCGGTACGTCCAACTGTCCATTCCGGACGACTCGGTGGCGGACCCCCTCGAAGGGGGTGACGTCATCCGCCAGGACCGGTCGCGGAACGCGATCGAGCTGGAGCGCGTGTTCGACGACCTGATGCCGGTGCTGAAGGCCGTGCAGCCGGAGAAGCTCGCCACCACGCTCACCGCGATCGCCACCGCACTCGAAGGTCGCGGCGAACAGCTCGGCCGCACGATGGTCGACACCGCCACGTACCTGGAGGAGTTCAACCCGAACCTGCCGACGCTCACCGACGACCTGCGTGCCCTGGCGGAGGTCAGCGAGCTGTACGGCGACATCGCGCCCGACCTGCTCGACTCGCTCACCGACTCGTCGGTCACCCTCAACACCGTCGCCGACCAGCGCGTCCAGCTCACCGACCTGTACGCGCAGGTCACCAGGTCCGCGCAGGACGTCACCGTGTTCCTGCGCAACAACTCCGAGAACCTGATCCGGCTGGCCGCGTCGAGCCGCGCACCGCTCGAGATCGCCGCCGAGTACTCGCCGAGCTTCCCGTGCACGCTCGAGGCGCTGACCGACCTGAAGCCGTCGGTGGACAACCTGTTGCGTGACGGCGGTGTGCACGTCGACCTGGTCGTCACCGAGGACCGCGGCAAGTACGTCCCCGGCCGCGACGACCCGGTCTACGACGCGACCGGTGGCCCCCGCTGCTACCCGAGCGGGGTCGCGCCGACGCAGGGCACGGTCGCGGCACCGGCCGGTGGCGCGGGGCACCCGCTGCTGTCCGGCGACGACCTCGGGCTCGCGAACTCGCCGCAGGAACAGGAACTGATCGGCACCCTGCTGGCGCCCGCGATCGGCGAGGTGCCCGGCTGGTCGAGCGTGCTCGTCGGCCCGCTCTACCGCGGCACGGAGGTGACACTGCGATGAGGAAACTGGCCGCGCCGCTGATCAAGGGCCTGATCTTCGTGCTGGTCACCGGCCTCGCCACGGCCGTGCTCGCGATCTCGATCGGCAACGGGGGCGTCGGCGACACGCTGACCTACTCGGCCCGGTTCACCGATGTCACGTCGCTCAACCCCGGCGACGACGTGCGGATCCACGGCGTGCGTGTCGGGCAGGTCGACGAGATGTCCGTTGTGGACGGTCACCTCGCGCTCGTGACGTTCTCGGTCGACAAGTCCAAACCCCTGCCCGCGGACGTCACCGCGACCATCAAGTACCGCAACATGGTCGGGCAGCGGTACATCGCGCTCGAACGCGGCGAGAAGCTGTCGGCGGCCCTCCTCGCCGAGGACGACGAGATCCCGCTCGATCGGACCCGGCCCGCCCTGGACCTGACCGACCTGTTCAACGGCTTCAAGCCGCTGTTCCAGGCGCTGTCGCCGAAGGACGTCAACGACCTGTCCGGCGAGATCGTCCAGGTGCTGCAGGGTGAAAGCGGCACGGTCGACTCGCTGCTCGCCCACACCGGTTCGCTGACCACCACGCTCGCCGACCGCGACCAGGTCATCGGTGACGTGATCACGAACCTGAACTCGGTCCTCGCCAACATCAACGGGCAGGGCGACGCACTGTCCACACTGGTCGGCACGCTGCAGCGGCTGGTGTCGGGCCTCGCGGGCGACCGGGCCGCGATCGGCGACGCGATCCAGGGCATGGCCGACCTGACCGGCGCCACCGCCGGCCTGCTCGAACAAGCCAGGGCACCGCTCAAGCAGAGCATCTCCGGCCTCGGGATGCTCGCGTCGAACCTGGTCACCGGCCAGGAAGCGCTCGAACAGTTCCTCACGGCCACCCCGGCCAAGTTCGAGGCGGTCGGCCGCACCGCGTCCTACGGGTCCTGGCTCAACTTCTACCTGTGCGAGGCGATCCCCATCGGCCACGAGGAGCACAGCTACGTCAGCGGCGCGGCGAGGTGTGACTCGTGAGGAAGTCCTTCCGCGAACGCAGGCCGGGGCCGATCGGCGTCATCGGCACCGTGGCACTGCTCGCGATCACCGCGCTCGTGTACTTCTGGCCCGACCTGCCCGGCATCAACGGCTCCACCTACGAGGCCGAGTTCTCCGAGGCCGCCGGGCTGCGGCCGGACGACGAGGTGCGGGTCGCCGGCATCAAGGTCGGCGAGGTCACCGGGGTCGAGCTGGACGTGGACCGGGTGCTGGTCACGTTCCGCGTCGAGGACACGTGGATCGGCGACCACACCACCGCCGCCATCAAGATCAAGACGTTGCTGGGCCGCAAGTTCCTCGCCCTGCACCCGACGGGCGGCCGCGACCAGGACCCGGACGTGCGCATCGGGCTGGACCGCACGGTCACGCCCTACGACGTGACGCAGGCGTTCGAGGGCCTCGCCGACACCGCGGGCGCCATCGACACCGACCAGCTCGCCGAGAGCTTCCGCACGATCTCCGACACGTTCGCGGACTCGCCGACACACGTCCGGTCCGCCCTAGACGGGCTGACCTCCTTGTCCCGCACCATCTCCTCCCGCGACGACCAGCTCGCCGAGCTGCTGCGCAACACCCGCCAGATCACCTCGACGCTGGCAGGCACCAACGAGGAGTTCGACAAGCTGCTCGACGACGGCGAGCTGCTGCTGACCGAGCTGGCGGGCAGGCGCGACGCCATCCACGACCTGCTGACCGGTACCACCGACCTCGCGAAGCAGCTGTCCGGGCTGGTGGCCGACAACTCCGAGCAGCTCGACGGCGCGCTCACCCAGCTCGAGGTCGTCACCGACGTGCTCACGCGCTACGGCGCCCAGCTCGACCGCGGCCTCCAGCTCGCGGGCCCGTACTTCCGCGTGATCAACAACGCGACCGGCAGCGGCCGCTGGCTCGACACCTACGTCTGCGGTCTGGTCGAAGAGAACCGCGAACCCTGTACGCCGCCACGACTTCCGCAAGGGGGACCCCGGTGAACGACACGAGGGCCCGCCGCCGTCTCGGCCGGATGGTCGCGCTGGCCACGGTGCTCGCCGTGGTCGCCGCGGGCGTGCTGTGGTGGGTGTTCGGCGGCGACGACCAGAAGCGGATCACCGCGTACTTCTCCCGCGCGGTCGGCGTGTATGCGGGCTCGGACGTGCAGGTGCTCGGCGTGCGGGTCGGTGCGGTCGAGTCCGTGACCCCGCGCGGCGACCGCGTCGAAGTCGTGTTCACCGTGGACGGTGAGGTCGGGGTGTCGCCAGGCACGAAGGCGGTCGTCGTCGCGCCGAGCGTCGTGTCCGACCGGTACGTGCAGCTCACCGACCTGTCCCGCGGCGGCCCCGTGATCGCCGACGGCGCCGTGATCCCCGAGTCGCGCACCGCGACCCCGGTCGAGCTGGACGAGCTGTACGCGAGCCTGAACACGCTGGTCTCGGCGCTGGGCCCGGACGGGTCGAACTCCGACGGCGCGCTGTCGGAGCTGCTCGACACCGGTGCCGCGAACCTCGAGGGCAACGGCGAGGCGTTCAACGAGAGCGTCCGCAACTTCGCCGAGGCCGCGCGCACGCTGTCCGGCTCGGCGGGCGACCTGTTCGGCACGGTCGACGAGCTGCAGAAGTTCACGACCATGCTCGCCACCAACGACGACCAGGTCAGGGGCGTGAACACCCAGCTCGACCAGGTGTGGCGCACCCTGGCCGCCGACCGCGACGAGCTGAGCACGGCACTGGGCACGCTCGCGTCCGCGCTCGCCGACATCCAGGCGTTCATCCGCGACAACCGCACCGCCATCAAGTCCAATGTGGACAAGCTGGCGCGGACGACCCAGCTGCTGGTGGACAACCGCGCGTCGATCGCGGAGGCGCTCGACGTGGTACCGATCGCGGCGACCAACGTGGTGAACGCGTTCGACCCGGCGACCGGGACCCTCCAGGGCCGCGGGATTCTCCTCGAGTACCTGGCCGGCTCGGACGCGCCGGTCGTCCCGCTGCCGTTCACGGACGGCATGCCGTTGGAGGGACCGCGATGAGCGGAGCTTGCGGAGCGAATGCTCAAGCACAGCGGCGCCCCGGAGCCTGCGAGGGGGCGGCGACATGAGGCGCGTTCTCGCCGCCTGTGCCGCGGTCCTCGCGCTCGCCGGGTGCACCGCGACCGGCACGAACGGCATCTACGACGTGCCGCTGCCCGGCGGCGCGGACCTCGGCGACCACCCGTACCGGGTCACCGTCGAGTTCGCCGACGTGCTCGACCTCGTGCCGCAGGCGGCGGTGAAGGTCAACGACGTGGTCGTCGGCCGGGTCGAGTCGATCGAGCTGGGTGGCGCGGACCGGTGGACACCGCAGGTCGTGGTCGCCGTCAACGGCGACGTGGCGCTGCCCGCCGACGCGCGGGCGAGCCTGCGCCAGTCGAGCCTGCTCGGGGAGAAGTTCGTCGAGCTGTCCGCACCCGATGGCAGCACCGGCGCGAAGAAACTGGCCGACGGCGCGGTGATCACCGCCGACCGCACGAACCGGCACACCGAGGTCGAGGAGGTCTTCGGCGCGCTGTCGCTGCTGCTCAACGGTGGTGGCATCGGGCAGCTGCGGACCATCAACCAGGAGCTGACGAAGGCGCTGTCGGGCAACGAACCGGAGATCAAGGCCTTCCTGTCCAATGTGGACGAGCTGGTGACGAACCTCGACGAGCACCGAGGTGACATCACCGCCGCGCTCGACGGGCTCAACCAGCTGTCGGCCACGCTGGCGAGCCGGGACGAGCAGATCCGCGGCGCGCTCACCGACCTCACCCCTGGCCTCGCCGCGCTGACCGAGCAGCGCAGCGCACTCGTCACGATGCTGCAGTCGCTCGACACGCTGTCGGACGTCGCGGTCGACACGATCAACCGCAGCCGCGACGACATGGTCGCCGACCTGAAGGCGCTCGCGCCGATCCTCAACCAGCTCGCCGCCGCGGGCCAGGACCTGCCGCAGGCGCTGGAGATCCTGCCGACGTTCCCGTTCACCGACTCGGTGCTCGACGCGACGAAGGGCGACTACATCAACATCTTCCTGCACATCGAGGTCGACCCGGACTTCACCGAGCCGCTGCCGCCCCTGCCGATCCCGGAAGGGGGCAACTGATGCTCACCAGGACGGTCCGGGTGCAGGTCCTCGCGTTCGTGGTGCTCGCGTTCGCCGCGGTCGCGTTCGTCGGCGCCAACTACGCCGGGCTTGACCGGTTGTTCGGCGGCGGCACGTACACCGTGCGGCTGCAGCTCGACGACGGCGGCGGCCTGTTCACCAACAGCGAGGTCACCTACCGCGGCGTCGCGGTCGGGCGGGTCGGCGAGCTGCGGCTCACCGACGACGGCATGGAGGCCGACCTGCTCCTCGACGAGGACGCGGCCCGCATTCCTGTCGACGCGCGAGCCGTGGTCGCCAACCGGTCCGCGATCGGTGAGCAGTACGTCGACCTGCAACCACGCGGCGAGGGCGCGCCGTACCTGGAGAACGGGTCGGTGATCCGCAAGGAGTCGACGTCCGTCCCCATGCCGGTCACCACTCTGCTCGGCAACCTGAGCGACTTCAACCAGTCGGTGCCGACCGAGTCGCTGCGGGTGGTGGTCGACGAGCTGTACACGGCGTTGCACGACACCGGCCCGAGCCTGAGTCTGCTGCTCGACTCGACCATGTCGTTCACCGACGAGGCCCGCGAACACCTGCCGCAGACCACGATGCTCATCGACGACGGCGCGACCGTGCTGCAGACACAGCTCGACTCGTCCGCCGCGTGGCGGTCGTTCGCCGGCAACGCCAAGCTGTTCGCCGACGAGCTGGCGAACGCGGACGGTGATCTGCGGGAGCTGATCGGTGCCGCACCCGCCGCCGCGACCCAGCTGTCCGCGCTGCTGTCCGACACGAACCCGGGCCTGTCGGTGCTGGTGGCGAACCTCGTGACCACGTCGGAGATCTTCGAGTCGCGGATCGCGGGCATGCGGCAGCTGTTCGTGAACGTGCCGAAGGCGGTCGCCGCCACGTCGACGTCGATCCGGCCGGACACCGCCAACCTGTCGATCGTCCTGAACTTCACCGACCCGCTGCCGTGCGTGGCCGGCTACCACACGCCCTACCGCATGGGCGAGGACGTGACACCGTTGCCGTTCGACACCACCACCGCGTGCACGCTCCCGTACGGCGACCCGCGGCTCGTGCGCGGTTCACAGAACGTGCCGGACGGTGGCGTGCCGGTGCCCACGGTGCCGGGTGGCGGCGTGCACCTGCCCGGCCCGCTCGGCGCACCGGACCTGCCGGTGGTCTCCGACCTGGAGGGGTTGCTGTGGCTCGAGAAGTGAAGGTGATGCTGGGCGTCGTCGTGCTGGCGCTCGCGTTCGCCGGCTGGGGCGGCTTCACGTGGTGGCAGGCGTCCCGCGACGACTCGCTCTCCTACGCGACCGCCCGCGACGAGGTGCTGGCCGCGGGCCGCGCGCAGGTCGCCACACTGACCACTTTGGACTACCACGACGTGGACGCGGGCATCGACAAGTGGCTCGCGGTGTCGACCGGTGGCCTGCGGGACGAGCTGGCCGCCACCGACTCCGCGACTCGCAGGCAGCTGGCGGCGAACGCCACCGTCGCGACCGGCCGGGTGCTCGACGCGGCCGTCAGCGAGCTGGACACCCGCGCCGGGTCGGCGAAGTTGCTGGTGTCCGTGGAGATCTCGGCCGCCACGGACGGCTCGCCACCGACCGCGAAACGCAACCGGTTCGTCGCCGGGATGTCGCGTGTGGACGGTGAGTGGAAGCTGTCCGCCCTGGACCAGGTGCCGTTGGGGGAGCGATGACCACACAGCTGGACGACGACATCACCGAAGATGTGACGGAAGAAGCGGACGTCGACCCGCCCGACGACGACGTCGATCCACCGGAGCGCGCCGGGTTCTTCCGGCCCAGGCGGGTCGCCGTGGCACTCGGTGTGCTGGCGGCGCTCCTGGTCGGTGCTGGCACGTGGGCGCTGGTGACCGCGAACGACCTGCGCTCGTCCGGCGCCGCGCAGAACAGCGCGCTGGTCGACACCGGCCGCACCGCCGAGGTGAGCGCGGCCGTCAGCAGCGCGCTCAACCAGATCTTCTCCTACTCCTATGACAAGACCGAGGTGACGGAGGAGGCCGCCGCGGCCGTGCTCCGCGGTGAGGCGCTCGAGGTCTACGACAAGCTCTTCGCCGAGGTCCGCGACAAGGCACCCGCGCAGAAGCTCGTGCTCACCTCACGTGTCGTGTATTCGGCCGTGCAGTCGCTGGAAGGCGACCGGGCGAGGCTCCTGGTGTTCCTCGACCAGTCCGCGACCCGCGTCGACACGAACACCACGAACGGCGCGGCCGCCCAGTTGTCCGTAACGGCCAAACGCGAAGGCGGACATTGGGTGATAACCGACATGGCGCCGCGCTGAATTATCGGGAAGTGACAAGAAAATTGACCCGGACTGTTCGTTCTGGAGAACGGAGAAAGATAGACATGATCCTTTTGCGGTAGGCAATTGTGCTTCCTGTTACTGGCAGGTAACGTCATTTGTGCGAGGGCTTCGAAAAGCCGAAATTGCCTTCCGTAGTAAATCTTCACGGAAAGGAACGATCGAATGCGTGGACGATTGATTGGCGCCATTGCCACCGGTGCGGCTCTGGTCGCGACGACCGTGTTCGCGGGGACCGCCTCGGCCCTGCCGCTGGTGTGGGACGTGTCCAGGGACGACGGCGGCACGAGCGGCGGCTTCACCGGCGCGGCCGGCGTGACGGTACTGACCACGGAATCCGGCATCGAGCTGACCTGCGACTCGGCCTCGGCGGCCGGCACGGCGAACCTCGGCACCGGCGTGGCGAACCCCATCGCGACGCTCCCCGCGGGCAGCACGCAGTTCAACAACTGCTCGGGTCCGTTCGGCCTCACGTTCGAGGTCGCGCACCAGGGCACGTGGGAGCTGCACGGTGACAGCTACGCGTCGGGCGTCACGACCGGCAGGATCACCAACATCGTCGCGGACATCTCGGGTCCGTTCTGTGAGGCGACGGTCACCGGTTCCGTGAACGGCACCTTCACGAACTCCTCCGACGAGCTGGAGGTGCTGCCGGACCAGACGCTGACGGTCAGCACCGTCGACCCGAACAACGACTGCCTCGGGCTGATCACCCAGGGCGAGGCGGCCGGTTTCTCGGGCGTCTTCGCCATCACCCCCGGGCTGACGGTCGTCGGCCGGTAGTCCCAGCGGGGCCTGCCCGGCTCCCCCCGGGCAGGCCCCGCACACTTCCCGAAAGGCGGGCACATGACGCGGTTCCGACGGGCGCTGGTCATCGCGGCCGCGGCGATCTCGCTCGTGGTCGTGGCGGGCAACGCCGGCGCGCAACAGGAACCGCCGCGTGCCGAACCGCTGGTGATCGACACCTCGCTGGACTACGTGTGCGGCGAGGCGGGCCCGGTCACGCTGCGGGTCACCGCGACGCTCCCGCCGACGGGTGTGGTCGGTGAGCCGGTCGAGCCCGCCGACGTCGGCCTCCAGCTGACGGTGCCCGCCGCGGCGCTCGCCGGGCTGCCGGGCGCGGCCAGCGTCACGGTCGTGACCAGGCTCGACGTGCTGCCCAGCACGTGGGTGGCCGTGCAGTCCGACCCGGTGCCGCTCGCCGACCCCGTCGTGCTCGGCGGCACCGTCACCGCCCCGCCGGTGACCCCGCACCGCGTGGGCGACCTGGCTCTCGCCGCGGGCGGCCTGACCGTCGAGGTCACCGGCTACGCCGAGGACGGGGCACCGACCGAGCCGCCTTCTGCCGGCCTGACCTGCGTGCTCGCCGAGGGCGAGACCGCCGCGCTCGCGACCGTGCCGGTCGGGGCGCCGACAGCGGAGCGGGTCCCGTCGCCCAAGACCGGCGAGCGGGGACAGCGGGGCCAGGGCGCCCCGTCGGCCGCCCCGCCGGCCATCGCCGCGCCACCACCGCCGGAGTGCTACCGCCTCCCCGACGTGCCCGTGGAATACCGGGCCCCGTTCTGCGCGAAGGTGAACGGCCGCGCCAACATCGCGAAGCTGGACGCGGCGGTTTACCAGCCCACCGGCATGGTGAACATCACCGCGACGAACCTCATGATCAACAAGTGTCCGGAGAAACCACCCGTGGGGTGCCAGGACGCGCTCGTGCTGCCCGAGCTGAACGGCGAGCCGAAGTACCCGCCCGCACCGGGATCGTTCTACGCGTTCGGTTTCATGCCTGCCACCGGCACCATGCAGCTGACCCAGATCGGGCTCGCCAACGTCCACCAGTGGTCGAAGCTGACCCCGATCCCGGGGCAGCCCGGCGAGTACGAGGGCCTCACCACGGTCAACGTGAAGCTGTCGGCCCAGATCCTGGACGCCACCGTCAACGGCGTCCCCGTGCCGGTCGGGCCCGACTGCCGCAGCGCGGAGCCCATCGACGCCGTGTTCACCGCGACCTACAACGGGCCGGACAAGTACTCGATCACCAAGGGCGGCCCACTGATGGGCACCGTGACGATCCCGCCGTTCAGCGGCTGCGGGGCCGACGAGGACCTCGACCCGATTCTCACCGGCCTGATCTCGGGTCCGGGGAACCGCGTCCGGCTCTACCAGGGCGCGGTCTGCACGATCACCGGCAACAACGTCGGCTGCGACCCGATAGCAGAGCCCAATGACCCGAAGTATCCGAAACCCTGAGCCTTCCGGCGATTTCCTGCTTTCCGAAACCCTTTGAGAGGTGACCTGTGTCCCGAATACGAAGAACCGTTTTCGTGGTCGTCGCGGCGGTGGCCGCGTCATTGCTCTCGGTTGTCACTCCCGCCTCGGCGACCACACTCGCGGGTGCCTGGGCCCCGCTGAACCGGTGCCCGGTCGACGACCCCGCCATGCTCGCCGCCGACGGCGCGACCGTCGCGGCGCTGTGCCTGTCGTCCAGCGCGACGTCCGGCACGTTCACGATCGGCGAGACCACCCTCACCACCGGTGCCACCGACCTGCAGGCCGGGGTGCTCAACCAGGGTGGCGCGTACACGCTCGTGGCGCCGAGGTCCGGCGCGGTTGTCGGCGCCCCGGTCGAGATCCCCGGCGGGCTGCTCGGCCTCATGTGCCCGAGCCGCATCCCGGTGATCTCCGACATCTGCGAGCGCGTGGTGAACAGCCCGCTCAACCGGGTGACCGCGACCATCCAGTCCGCGGGCGTGCCGAGGGACTTCAACCTCGCCGCGGGTGCGGGCTCCGGTACGCCGATCGTGACGCTGCCGGTGAAGATCAAGCTCAGCAACCCGTTCCTGGACCCGAACTGCTACATCGGCTCGAACAGCGACCCGATCCTGCTGAAGCCCGCGAACACCGCCCGCCCGGCCGCCCGCTTCGTGCGCTTCAACGCGGACGGCGCGGCGAACCCGACCGGTGAGATGGGCTACCTGTCGCTGTCCGGTGCCTCGCAGGCCGACACCACGTTCGCGGTGCCCGGCGCCAACGGCTGCGGCCTGTTCGGACTGCTGTCCGGCGCGGTGAACCTCAAGCAGGGCCTGCCATCACCCGCCGGTGAGAACAGCCTGGTGCTGAACGACCCGACCACCAACCTCGGTGGCTTCCAGACCCCGCGCAACTTCGCCCCCACACAAGGCAAGCAGCTGTCCGACCGCTGGCACGCGGCCGTCGCAGGCTGACGGAACGGCCCCGTCGAGCGCTGTCGCTCGACCGGGGCCGTCTCATGGTGTGACCTGGGTACGCGCACGCACCGAGTGGATGATCGACGTCATGTCGCCCCATTGGGATGCCGGTGTGGAGGCGTAGATGAAGTACTGGTAGGTCCCGATGTTCTTGCCGGACGGGTGTGTTCGCCGGACGGGTTTGCCTCCCGCACCCTCACGACGTCCGTTGTGCCGTGAAAGGCGCTTTCACGGCGTTGGCCATGCTGTGAAAGGCGCGTTTAGGACGCTCACCGCCCTCAACGCGCCTTTCACAGCGCCGGCGATGTCCTGAACGCGCCTTTCACGGCACACCAGCCCACCCCGGCACGACGATCACCGTCAGCCTGGCCGGATCCGCCGGAGGACCCGGCAAATGTTGGTGGACACAGCACTAACGCCGGTCTCGTTGTGCCGGGAGCGCGACCTCGGGTTCGCGGCGTCGCGCGTTGGTGGCCCGCAGGACCAGCTCCAGCTCGAACCGCTGGTGCGGGTCGTGCAGCAGCGAGCCGAGCGACTGTTCCAGCTGACGCATGCGGTACCGGACGGTCTGCGGGTGCACGTCCAGCAGCGCCGCCATGTCCGGCACGCTGCCCTGCACGTCCAGCCACGCCCGCAGCGTCTCCAGCATCCGTTCCCGCTGCTTGGCGGTGAGGCCGCGCAGCGGGGCAAGCAGGCGTTCCCGCAGGGTGGCGAGCAGGCGGTCGTCGGAGTGCACGAGGACCGTCGACAGGTGCTGTTCGCAGCGGATGACCTGCCGGTCCGGCAGCACACCCTGCTGTGCGAGCGTGAGTGCCTTCCTGGCCCACCGCAACGCGTGCGCGGTCGCCTCGATCCGCACGCCGGGACCGACCGCGAGCCGGCACTGCGGCAGCGCCGCCCGGATCGCCGCGAGCCGTGCGTCGGTCACCTCACCGGGCACCAGGATCCGCGGCTCGATCCCGTCCAGGTCGGCGAGCACGTCCGCGTCCAGCGTCGGTTTCCGCTGGTTGTGGCCGGTGCCGGGGAGCGTGTGGACGGCGATCGGGGACACCTTGTCCGGCACGGTCCACCCGATCAGCTGCGCCAGCTCCGCGATCGCCGCCGGAGGTGCGGGCGGGGTCTGCAGGATCATGCCGAGGAGCCGGCGGCGCCACGTCTCCAGTGCGCCCGCCGAGGTCGCCTTGGCCTCGAGGTACCCGTCGAGCGCGACGGACGCGAGCTTGTCCATGTAGGCGAACACGGCGTCGGCGAGCTGCGACATCACCGCCGACGACAGCCCGTTGCGCTTGCCGACCCGCATCATCCGCCGCCACGCCACCCGCGCGCCGACGCGGTAGGCGGCCTGCAGGTCGTCGAGGCTGCGGCCCTCGCGCATCTCGTTCTGGCCGAGCTTCTGGTGGACCTCGTAGCATTTCTGCGCGGACGCGTCGGGATTCGCGATCTGCTCGATGAACAGGGTCAGTGCGTAGTGCACCCCGGCGCGGATCGACTTGCCGTACGGGCCGTCGAGGGGCCGCGCGTAGTTGGGGATCTTGGCGCGGATCTCGTCGACGATCTCCGTGGCGAGGCTTGCCAGCTCCGGCCGCAGGACCTCGGCGAGCGGCCGGGGCAGAGCGTTGTTGTCGAGCTGGTACTCGACTGTCATGAGCTGCCCCCAATCACCACCACGCGTCGTCGAGTGGTGGCACATCGTGTATCGGACCGGGGAAGCGAGATGTCACATCTGCACGGAACAAACCGACGGTTTGTTCGCCCGGTGACAAGTTCACGGCAATTGCTTGTAGGACGGTGACAATTCCTCATTGCCGCTAGGGAATATTGCCGCTGAGCGATACAAGGAGGTCGCCGATGTTCGGAACGGTCCGCACCCTGCCGGACGGGCGGGTGGAACTGCGGTTCGAGCGCTGGTTTCCGCACTCGTGTGACAAGGTCTGGCGCGCACTCACGTCGGCTGACGAACTGCGCGCGTGGTTCGTGGAGATCCTCGACTGCGACCGCTCGGAGCTGACCTTCTCGCCGGGGCGCGGCTGACGTTCGTGGCGCCGGGCTTCCCGTCGGGGCGCGGGGAGGTCCTGGCGTCGGTGCCCCCGTCGCTGCCGGCCGATGCGCTCGATCTTTGAGGTGCTCGCGGAACCGAACCGGCGGGAGATCCTGGCCCTGCTGCGCGAGGGCGAGCTTCCGGCCGGCGACCTGGTGGCCCGGCTCGGGATAGCGCAGCCGACGGTGTCGAAACACCTGAAGCTGCTGAGAGAACACGGCCTGGTGACCGTCCGCCAGGACACCCAGCGCCGCGTCTACCGCCTGACCCCGGAGCCGTTGCGAGAGCTGGAAACCTGGCTGGCCCGTACCGAACCCTGTGGGCGGGCCGCCTGGCGGCACTGGAGAACCACCTGAACGACATGCCCGACTGACCCCGAGTCCGGCCTCTGTCTCAGGTCCGGCTCGCCTCGGCCGCCAAGCGCGACTCGTCCCCCGGTGGGCTCGCGTTCGACGACATCCCCGTGCTACTATCGAACAGGCGTTCGAGTTCGCTGCCTTCCCCGCAGCGCCTGGCGGGGGAATGAGGTGCGTGCGAATGCCGGCGTTGGGTGCAGCGTCGTCGCTGGCCGCTTCTGGTGCGGTGGGAGTGGCCAGCGACCTCGCGTCCATCCCGGACGACCGCGCGCGGATGTTACCCGTGCACCCGGCCCTTGCCGACCTGTTCCCGTGGGGCGGCCTGCGGCGGGGCGCCACGGTGGCGGTCCGCGGCTCGACGTCGCTCCTGTTCGCGCTCCTGGCGCCGCCGACGGACACCGGTTCGTGGGCGGCGTTGGTCGGCATGCCCGACCTCGGCCTCCGCGCGGCGTCCGAACTCGGCGTCGCGGTGGAGCGGCTCGCCCTCGTCCGGCATCCCGGCGCGAACCTGCCCGCGGTGGTCGCCGCCCTGCTGGACGGCATGGACCTCGTCGCGGTGAACCCGGCCCGCCTCACCGACTCCCACCTCCGCAGGCTGTCCGCGCGTGCCCGGCACCGCGGCGCCGTCCTCATCTCGACCGGGCAGTGGCCCGGCGCGGACCTGGAACTCACCCTGTCGGACACCCGGTGGACCGGCCTCGGCGACGGCCACGGCTTCCTCGAGGCACGTGAAACCCTCGTCGCCGCCCGGGGCAGAGGCGCGGCGGCCCGTTCGAGACAGGCCGAGACCTACCTCCCCGCGGCAGGTGGCGCCGTCGCCGCGCGGCCACGGCTCATCCCGGTGCGCCTGCTCGACAGCGACTGGCGCGGCGACCGTGCGGAAGTGTCATGAACATCGGGGGGTCGTTGGCGGCTCGCGATACCTGTTTTCCTTGTGGCGTAGGGGTTTTCACTCACTCGGGGACAATACCGTCGATCCGCTTGACGCACTGATCGTTCGAACGTATGTTCGACCGCGTGGAACGGATGCTCGTCGTGTGGTGCCCTGACTGGCCGGTGACAGCGGCCGCGGCGGCGGCCAGGCTGACGCCGCACCAGCCGGTGGCGGTGGTCGCGGCCAACCGTGTCGTGGCCTGCTCGGCACCGGCGCGGGTCGAGGGTGTCCGCAGGGGGATGCGCCGTCGTGACGCGCAGGGCCGCTGCCCCGAGCTGGTCGTCTTCCCCGACGACCCGGTGCGGGACGCGCGGCTGTTCGAACCCGTCGCCGCCGCCGTCGAGGAGATGGCGGTCGGCGTCGAGATCATCAGACCTGGCGTGGTCGCGGTCCCTGCCCGCGGCCCCGCCGGCTACTTCGGCGGCGAGGACCGCGCCGCGGAACGCCTGATCGACCAGGTCGCCGACCGCACGGGTGCGGAGTGCGAGATCGGCGTGGCCGACGGGTTGTTCGCGGCCGTCCTCGCCGCCCGGCGCGGGCTGCTGGTCCCGCCAGGCACGAGCAGGGAGTTCCTGGCACCGCTCTCCGTCCGCGAGCTGCACAGGCCCGCGGAGGGCCATTACCGGTCCGACCTCGTCGACCTGTTGCGGCGCCTGGGTTTGCGCACGCTGGGCGCGTTCGCGCAGGTGCCCGAGAAGGACGTGTCGGCCCGCTTCGGCGCCGACGCGGTGCAGGCCCACCGCCTGGCCCGCGGCGAGCAGGAACGGCCGCCGTCCCGCCGGAGACCACCGCCCGACCTGGTGGTCGCCGAGGAACTGGACCCGCCGGTGGAGCGGGTGGACGCGGCCGCGTTCGTCGCCCGCACGCTCGCCGAGAAGCTGCACGCGGGCCTCGCCGTGCACGGCCTGGCCTGCACCCGCCTCGGCATCCACGCGATGACCGCCAACGGGGAAGAACGGCTGCGGGTGTGGCGGTGCGCGGAACCGCTGACGCCGGGCGGCATCGCCGACCGCGTGCGCTGGCAGCTCGACGGCTGGCTGACCGGCACGACCGGCCGGCCGTCCGCCGGCATCGTCAGGCTGCGCCTCGAACCGGTGGAGGTCGTGGAGGGGCACGCGCTGCAACTCGACCTGTGGCGCGGCGAAGGCCGTGCCGAGGCCGACGAACGCGCGGGCCGCGCCATGGTCCACGTGCAAGGTCTCCTCGGCCCGGACGCCGTGGTCACCCCGGTACTCGGCGGCGGCCGCGACCCCGGCGAGGCGGCCCGCCTGGTCCCATGGGGCGACGAACAGTCCCCGCGCCGCGACCCGGAAGCACCGTGGCCAGGCAGGCTACCGGCCCCGTCGCCCGCGACAGTGCTGGCGAAACCCTTACCGGCCAAGGTGTTCGACGAGCACGGCCGCGTGATCGACATCAGCGCACGACACGAGCTGACCGGCAAACCGAGCCAGGTCTCGGTCGACGGCGGCCGCCCCCGACGCGTACACGCGTGGGCCGGCCCGTGGGCGACGGACGCCCGCTGGTGGATCAACCCGTGCAGACGTGCGCGTCTGCAGGTGCTGCTGGAAGAAGAAGACACCCAGACCGCGCTGCTCCTGGTCCTTTCCGAGGAGCGGTGGACAGTGGAAGGAATCTACGACTGATGCCCAAGTCCTGCCCGGAATGCCGCTTCGCCGACGGGAGCTGCCGGCAGTTCGTCATCGGGCACCCCAACCCGGTGTGCGTAGCGGGCTACCCGCAACGCGTGACCCTGTCGGACGGCCTCGCCGACGAGATGGACGTCCTGGATTTACTCATCCCGGCCCCGCGCCTGTCCCCGGAGAACCTCCGCGTGAGGTGACGTCCGGGCCGGGTGCGCGGGTCCGGGGAGGAGGAGTTCGAGAGTCAGCGAAGCCTGCTGACCCCGCCGGGCTGGCCGACCATGCGGCGGCTGCCGCGCCCGCGAAACCCGTCGAGCCTGCCGAGGCCGGTGGTTCCCCACCAGCGTCCCGAGTTTGTGAGAGGAGTGCGTCCATGGGATGGAACAACCCGCCCGTCCGGTGGTCGGAGCTGGAACGCATCCTCTCCGGTCGACCGGTTCCACACGGCGACGGCGGCGACAGTCCCGCGTGGACACACAGACGCGAGCGCTACAGCGCCCCCGCGGGCATCGGCCCGGCCAGTGTCACCGACCTCGCGGGCAGCGAGGTCCGGGTCCCCTACGCGGAACTGCACTGCCACTCCAACTTCAGCTTCCTCGACGGCGCCAGCCACCCCGAGGAACTGGTCGAGTCGGCGGCGCTGCTCGGGCTCGACGCGATCGCCATCACCGATCACGACGGCATGTACGGCGTCGTCCGGTTCGCCGAGGCGGCCAGGGAGCTGGGGGTCCGGACGGTGTTCGGCACCGAGTTGAGCCTCGGGCTTTCCCAGTCGCAGAGCGGGGTCGCCGATCCGGAAGGGGAACACCTCCTCCTGCTCGCCACCGGTGTCACCGGCTACGGGCGGTTGTGCCGCGCGGTCACCGACGGGCAGCTCGCCAACGACAGTGAGAAAGGCCGCCCCGTCTACCGCTTCGACGACGTTGTCGACCAGACGCGCGGCGAGGTCGTCGCGCTCACCGGGTGTCGCAAGGCGTCGGTGCGGCGGGCGCTGGCGGAAAGCGGGCCCGACGCGGCCTTCGCCGAGCTCTACCGGCTGGCCGACGCCTTCGGGCGTGAGCACACCTACGTCGAGCTGATCGATCACGGGTTGCCGCTCGACACCCGCTGCAACGACCTGCTCGCCGAGATGGCGCTCGAGCTGCGGTTGCCGATCGTGGCCACCAACGCCGTGCACTACGCGCAGCCGCACCGGGGCGAGCTGGCCGCGGCCATGGCCGCGGTGCGGGCCCGGCGCGGTCTCGACGACCTCGACGGCTGGTTGCCGCCCGCGCCCACCGCCTACCTGCGCTCGGGCGAGGAGATGAAGCGGCGGTTCGTCCGGTACCCGGGGGCCGTGCAGCGGGCCGCGGCCCTCGGGGTGCAGCTCTCGTTCGACCTGCAGCTCGTCGCGCCGCGGTTGCCGCCGTTCGAGGTGGACGGGCACACCGAGATCAGTTACCTGCGGGAGAAGACGTACGCCGGGGCGCTCGTCCGGTACGGCACCCGGGAGCAGGCGGCCAAGGCCTACCGGCAGCTGGACCACGAACTCGACGTCATCGAGGAGCTCGGCTTTCCCGGGTACTTCCTCATCGTCGCGGACATCGTGGACTTCTGCCGTTCCCAGGGGATCTACTGCCAGGGACGGGGTTCCGCAGCCAACTCGGCCGTCTGCTACGCGCTCGGCATCACCAAAGTGGACGCCGTTCGCTGGGACCTGCTGTTCGAACGGTTCCTCGCCCCCGCTCGTGACGGGCCGCCGGACATCGACCTCGACATCGAGTCCGACCGGCGGGAGGAGGCCATCCAGTACGTCTACGAGCGCTACGACCGGCGGCACGCCGCGCAGGTCGCCAACGTGATCGCCTACCGGGCCAAGTCCGCGGTGCGGGACATGGCGAAGGCACTCGGGTACTCGCCAGGGCAACAGGACGCGTGGAGCAAGCAGATCGACCGCTGGGCGCCCGTGAAGGAAACAGTCGGGGAGAACGACCACGACGTGCCCGTGACCGTGCTCGAACTGGCAGGCCAGCTGGAGGACTTCCCCCGGCACCTCGGCATCCACTCCGGCGGCATGGTGATCTGCGACCGGCCCGTCAGCGAGGTGTGCCCCGTCGAACGGGCCCGCATGGACAAACGCACCGTCCTGCAGTGGGACAAGGACGACTGCGCCGCGATCGGGCTCGTCAAGTTCGACCTGCTCGGCCTCGGCATGCTGTCCGCGCTGCGGTACATGGTCGAGTTCGTCGCCGAGCACCACGGGGTCGACGTGAACATCGACAAGCTCGACCTCGCCGACGAGAAGGTCTACGAGATGCTGTGCAAGGCCGACTCCGTCGGCGTGTTCCAGGTGGAGAGCCGCGCGCAGATGGCCACCCTCCCGCGCCTGAAACCCCAGGAGTTCTACGACCTCGTCGTCGAGGTCGCCCTGATCCGGCCCGGCCCGATCCAGGGCGGCTCGGTCCACCCGTACATCCGCAGGGCCAACGGGAAGGAACCCGTCACGTTCGACCACCCGCTGCTCGAGAAAGCGCTGAAGAAGACCAAAGGCGTCCCGCTGTTCCAGGAACAGCTGATGCAGATGGCGGTCGACGTCGCCGACTTCACCCCCGCGGAGGCCGACGAACTCCGCCGGGCGATGGGGGCCAAACGCTCCACCAGACGCATGGAACGCCTGCGGGAACGGTTCTACGAAGGCGCGGCGGGGCACGGCATCGGCGAAGAGCTGGCCGGCCGGATCTACGAGAAACTGATGGCGTTCGCCAACTTCGGCTTCCCCGAGAGCCACGCGCTGAGCTTCGCCTACCTGGTGTTCGCCAGCGCCTGGTTCAAGCTGTACTACCCGGCGGCGTTCTGCGCGGCACTGCTGAAGGCGCAGCCCATGGGCTTCTACAGCCCGCAGTCGCTGGTCGCCGACGCCCGGCGCCACGGCGTGACGGTCCAGGGCCCGGACATCAACCGGAGCCAACCGCACGCCACCCTCGAACCGGACGACCGAGGCGACCAGACCGTCCGGATAGGACTGGGCACGGTCCGGACCATCGGCCAGGACCTCGCGGAGAAGATCGTGGCGGAACGCGAGAACAGCCCGTACCGGGACATGGCCGACCTGGCGCGAAGAACCCAGCTGACCAGGGCACAGCTCGAAGCACTCGCCACCGCGGGCGCGTTCTCCGGCTTCGACCTGGCCCGCCGCGAAGCGCTGTGGGCCGCGGGCGCGGTCTCGGGGGAACGCCTCGACCGCCTGCCCGGCACCACCGTCGGCGCGGAAGCCCCGGCCCTGCCCGGCATGGACGGCATCGAGACCGCGGTGGCGGACGTGTGGGCGACCGGCCTGTCCCCGGACAGCTTCCCCACCCAGTTCGTCCGCGGGTGGCTGACCAGCCAGGGCGCGTTACCGGTCGAAGCACTACCCGCGGTGGAAAGCGGCACCCGCGTGCTCGTGGGCGGCGCGGTGACCCACCGGCAGCGCCCGGCGACCGCGGGCGGCGTCACCTTCCTGAACCTGGAAGACGAGACCGGCATGGTGAACGTGGTGTGCACACAGGGCCTGTGGACCCGCTACCGCCGCACCGCGCGGAACTCGGCCGCCCTGCTCGTGCGCGGCACCGTCGAGAACGCGGAGGGCGTGACCAGCCTGCAGGCGGACCACCTGGAGAACCTGGACCTGCGCATCCCCAGCCGCTCCCGAGACTTTCGCTGACCCGGATGGTTCTGGTCGAAATCCTGGACGCCTTCACGACCCCGCGCACCGCAGAGGCCGCCGCCCGGCTCCTCTTCGAGTACCTGGCCGCCACCCAAGCGGAGGCCGGGCTGCCCGAACCCGCCACCGTCGAGGACCTGAACCCGGCGCTGGAGTACGAATGCCGCAACCTCGCACAGGTCTACCGGACACCGGGCACGCTGCTGCTGGCCTACCACGACGGCCGCGCCATCGGCTGCGTCGGCGTGGTGTCCCGCGGGCTCGGCACAGCGGAGATCAAACGCCTCTACGTGCGGCAGGCCGAGCGCGGCGGGATCGGGCGGCTGCTGGTCGGCCACGCCCACCGGCACGCCGCCCACCACTGGTTCACCCGCGTCGTGGTGAGCGTCGAACCCGGCCACACCGCCGCGATCGAGTTCTACCGCCGCCTCGGCTACACCGACGCCGAGCCCTACGACATGTCCCCGATGTCGATGGTCCACCTGCAGCGGCCCATCACTCCCGCATAACAACCGTTCTACCGCCGGTGGTCGCGGCTCTAGGATCCGGACGTGCGTGACTACGAGGTCGGTAAGGACGGACTTGCCGTGATCGTCGTCGGCGTCGACGGGACGCCGTGCGCACTGCATGCCGCCGCGTGGGCCAGCGGGCTGGCCCGCCGCGAACGGGCACGGCTCGTGTTCGTCTACGTTGAGCCGCTGACCAGCCCCGCGTACTGGTCGCCGTTCGGCATGGCCACCGCCGCCGAGGCCGCGGGCGAACTGGTCGCCGAGCTGCGCCGCACCGTCGCCGACTACCTCGGCACCATGGGCGTGCGCTGGGAGCTGGTCCACCACCGCGGCGACCCCGGCCACGGCCTGGAGAAGGTCGCGGAGGAACTGCACGCCGACTGCATCGTCGTCGGCCGCGGCAGCGGCGGCGTCGCGAAGTTCCTCGTCAACGACGCGCGCAGACCTGTCGTGGTGGTTCCCTAGTCTGCAGGGCATGACCGAGGACTTCCGCGACGCCGATCTGTCCAACCAGACCTGGGAGGGCAGGCACTTCGAGCACACCGAGTTCGTCGACGCCGACCTGCGGGGGCTCGTGACCAAGGGCTGCACGTTCGACCACTGCGACTTCAGCCGCGCCGACCTCGGTGAGTCCAAGCACACGACGTCCGCGTTCCGGTCGTGCACGTTCGAGCGCACCAACCTGACGCACAGCGAGTTCAGCGGCTGCACGTTCCTCGGCGCGAGCTTCTTCGAGTGCCGCTTCCGCCCGGTGAAGTTCACCGACACCGACCTGACGCTCGTCAGCCTCGCCGGGGCGAACCTGCGCAAGACCAGGTTGTCCGGCCTGCGTTTCCGCGAGGCGAACCTGTCCGGCGCCGACCTCCGCGAGTGCGACCTGACCGGCACCGACCTGCGCGGCGCCCGCCTGTTGGAAACCAAGCTCGCGGGCGCCGACCTGCGCGGCGCCCAGCTGGACGCGAACGGGCTGCGGCAGGGCGCGCTGTCCGGGGCCCGCGTGGACATCGACATGGCCATCGCGTTCGCCGCCGCCCACGGCCTCCAGGTGGGCGGCTGACCGCCAGGTCACGGGGCGGACCCTGGGCCCGCCCCGTGACAGCGGTGCGCTACGACCGCGGTGGTTCCCCGCTGTCGACCTCGACGAGGTGACCCTGTGCGACCAGGTCGCCGATGGTGTCCGGCAGGAGGAACGCGGTTCCGCCGCCGGGCTGGTCGAACCACGGGATCGCGGCACCGGTCAGCACCTGGAACGGCTGGCGCACCCGGTACACGTGGTACGGCCGGTCGATCCACTCGGGCACGAGCGACCGCTCAGAGAACGGCGTGCCCGCCGTGTACACGAGGTTGCCGTCGGCGTCGCCGAAGCGGTCGATCTCCGTGCCCGGCTCCAGGTCGATCATGCGCTTGCCGCGGAACAGCGTCAGCGGCGGCTCGCCGGGCAGCGGCGTGATCGGCCACTCCGACCCGGGCGGTGCCGACGCGGCGCCGTTGATCGGCCGCGGCGCGAGGACCGTGGCCTGCTGCTCGCCCCGCGGCGGTGACGGCGGCTCCATCCGCCCCGGCTGTTCCATCGCCATCGTGTGCGCTGGCTCGCCACGCGGTGGTGTGCCCGGCGGCGGCGTGAAGCCCGGCGTGCCAGGCGGTGGCCCGACCGGACCGGCAGGCGTCGAGTACCCCGGCGTGCCGGGCGGCGGCCCGACGATCCTGGTCCCGAACTCCTCGCGACCGTTCCGGCCCGTGCCGTACTCGTCCCGCTCGTCGCCGACGTCGTCGCGCCCGGAGGACCCGAAGTCACCCGGCGAGCCGAAGTCCCGCCCGGCACCCGCGTCGCGCCCGGACGAGGCGAAGTCGCCCGGCGAGCCGAAGTCCCGGCCCGCGTCGCGACCCGCGCCGCCGAAGTCGTCCCGGCCCACACCGTTGGCGTACTCGTCCCGTCCGGCACCGGACGGGGCGAAGTCCCCTGGCGAGCCGAAGTCCCGGCCCGCGCCCGCGAAGTCGTTCCGGCCGGAGCCCGGCGCACCGAACTCCCGGTTCGCACCGTTGGCGAAGTCGTCCGGCGAGCCGAAGTCCCGGCCACCGGGCGTCCTGCCCGCACCCGCCCCGGCGAAGTCCTCCCGGCCGCCCGCGCCCTGCGAGTAGTCCTCGACCGGCGCGGACGTCGGCTCGAATTCCTCGATCGGGGCCGACATCGGCTCGAACCCGTGGTCCGGCGGTGGCGGGGGCAGCGACGGCAGCTCCGGGTTCTTCGGCCCGGCCGCCCACCGGTCGGTGTCCAGCAGCAGCTTGCCCAGCAGGAACGCCGACGCGTCCGCGACGTCCTCGAACACCGCGGGCGCGACCCAGTCCTGGTCGTGCCAGCCGACCCGCCAGCCCTCGTCCGTCTGCTCCATCGTCCAGCCGCGGCCGGACGGCTGGCCGACCCGGTACGCCGTCTCCGGCACGTCCAGGTCGTCGAGCCGGGCCCGCAGGTGGTCGATCTCGGCCGACGCGGGCCCCTGCGACGGCAGGGCGGCACGCGGTGGCGACATCGATGGCGTCGGCGGTGCCGGTGGCGCCGGCGGCATCATCGGCGCCGGTACCGGTGCGGGCACCGGCATGGCGCGCGTCGGTGCCGGAGCCGGCGCGGGCGGCGGCGGTCCAGGCCGCGGCCCGGGGCCGGGCGGCGGCGGACCGAGGAACGCCTGCGCCGCCGCGCGGGTCGGCTCGTCGACCTGCGGCAGCTGGAACCGCATCCGGCGGATGTGCTCCACCAGGTCCGGCTCCGGCGCGATGTCGTGCTCGCGCAGGAAGTAGTTCACCGCCGCGGGCCAGATCCACGTGCCGTCGGTGTGGAACGCGACGGGCACGGACTGCTGGCCGTTCGGGTCGAGCCGGTCCGTGTCGTAACCACGGGCCGGACCCACCAGCGGGCCGTTGTCCAGGTAGTCCAGGATGTCCTGGATGTCCATCTCGTCGACCTGGGGGCGGTTCACCGACGGGCGGCCGTCCTCACCGGGGCCGTCGAAGATCCGCGCGACCCGGAACCGCGGCGGCCCGGGGGGCCGCTCCGGCATCGGGGTGCCCGGCGGCGGCCCGGGCGGTGGTGCCGTCGCGAGCCTGCGGCGCAGCCACTCCGGCACGTTGTCGTCCGTGCGCGGGAACATCCGCATGTCGTCGGGGTAGGCCTGCGGGGGCGGGGGATGCTCCCAGCCCGGCTCCTCGCGGTCGTACTCCAGGTTGTAGCTCGACGGGTGGTCGAGCTTGTAACGCGCGTTGAACCAGGTCCCGCGCCCCTCCCGGTACATACCGGCGCGGAGGCGCGCGAACAGGCCCTGCAGGTCGGCCGGCATCGTCCACGGCTCTGTGCCGCCGTCGGAGTAGGTGACCTGTCCGGTCGACTCGGCGTAGCGGCCGACCGCTCTGTAGTCGACGGTGAGCTGCTCCCAGTCCTCGGGGGCGACGCGCAGCATCGCCAGCCCGATCTGTTTGACCAGGGCGTCCTGCTCAGTCGGGGTTAGCTGGGTCGGTTGTGCCACGGTGACATCTTCCCTTGTCCTTCGGTCGGCGTCACAGCCTGCTTTATCTACCTGGCCCTCGTGGCACTCGCAAGGCCGCGTGAACGAGGATGACGACACGTGACGACGCCCGCTCTCTCCTCAGCACACCACCCGACCGCCCGGTTGCGCGCGGCGGGTGCCGCGCTCGCCGCTCTCGGCGGGGTGGGTCTGGCCGTGCAAGGCCGGATCAACGGCCAGCTCGGCCATCAGCTGCACGACGGGGTTCTCGCTGCTCTGATCTCCTTCTCCGTCGGGTCGGTACTGCTGCTCGCGGCCCTGCCGATCTTGCCAGCCGCCCGTGCGGGCGTGGGCCGTTTGCGGGAAGCGCTTCGGACGATCGCACTACGACCCTGGCAGCTGCTCGGCGGCACCTGTGGCGCGTTCCTCGTGACCATGCAGGGCCTCACGGTCTCGATCCTCGGTGTCGCGGTGTTCACGGTCGCCGTCGTCGCAGGTCAGGTCGTGTCCAGCCTGCCGGTCGACCGAGCCGGGCTCGGACCGGGCGGTCCTCAGCCCATCACACTTCCCAGAGCGGTGGGCGCATCACTCGCTGTGATCGCCGTGATCGTTTCGGTCTACGACCATGGCGTCGTCACCGATCCGGGTGGACTTTGGTGGGCCGTGTTACCGGCAGTAGCGGGACTGGGACTCGCGTGGCAGTCGGCTGTGAACGGTCAGGTCCGGGTGGCCGCGGACAACGTCGTCGTGCCCACGATCGTGAACTTCCTCGTCGGCACCTCCGCACTGCTCGTGGCCGCGGTGGTGGACGTGCTGATCCGCGGCCTTCCGGAGTCATTACCCACCCAGTGGTGGCTCTACACCGGCGGCACCATGGGGATCGTCGCGATCATGACCGCCGTGACAGCCGTCCGGGTGATCGGCGTGTTGCTGCTCGGCATGTCCTCGGTGGCCGGTCAGCTGACCGGTGCGGTGCTGCTGGACCTGTTCGTCCCGGCCGAAGGGACCGAGCTGTCGGTCACGAGCCTGGTCGGCATCGTGCTCACGATGGTCGCGGTGGGCATCGCCGCCATCCAGGTCCGGCCGCGCTAGCCCTGCTCGCTCTGTTCCACCGCACTGCTCGCTCCGCGAGCTCTGCTCCACCGCACTGCTCGCTCCGCGAGCTCCGCTCGGTGAGAGGATGACCACGTGACCGCGACGATCCTGGACGGCAAGGCCACCCGCAACGCGATCTTCTCCGACCTGAGCGTGCGCGTGCGTGCGCTCGCGGACCGGGGTGTGGTGCCCGGTCTCGGCACCGTGCTGGTCGGCGACGACCCCGGCTCCCACTCCTACGTGCGGGGCAAGCACAACGCCTGCGCCAAGGTCGGCATCACGTCGATCCGCCGTGACCTGCCCGCGGACACCACGCAGGAGCAGCTGCACGAGGTCATCGACGAGCTGAACGCCGACCCGGCCTGCACCGGCTACCTCATCCAGCTGCCGCTGCCCGGCCACCTCGACGCGGGCGCCGCGCTGGCGCGGGTCGACCCGGCGAAGGACTCCGACGGCCTGCACCCCATGAACCTCGGCAAGCTGGTCCTCGGCGAGAGGGGCCCGCTGCCGTGCACCCCGCTCGGCATCATCGAGCTGCTGAAGCGCTACGACGTGCCCCTCGCGGGCGCGAACGTGACGGTCGTCGGCAGGGGCGTGACGGTCGGCCGCCCGCTCGGCCTGCTGCTGACCCGCCGCTCGGAGAACGCGACCGTGACCCTGTGCCACACCGGCACGAAGGACCTGGCCGCCGAGGTCTGCCGCGCCGACATCGTCGTCGCGGCCGCCGGCAACCCCGCGCTCATCACGCCGGACATGGTCAAGCCGGGCGCCGCGGTCCTCGACGTGGGCATCACCCGCACCGACGAGGGCCTGGTCGGCGACGTGCACCCGGGCGTGCGCGACGTGGCAGGCTGGCTCGCCCCGATGCCGGGCGGCGTCGGCCCGATGACCATCGCGATGCTGCTGACCAACACGGTCCTGGCGGCGGAGCGCACATGAGCACCCCGCACCGCCGCAGGCACCCGGTGCTGGTCCACCTGCCGTTCGGCATGGTGCTGGCGGTGGTGGCGCTCGGCCTGTTCCGGATCGTGCTCTACCACTGGCGGCAGGGCACCGTCCTGATCGGCATCGCGCTGTTCCTGGCGGCGGGCCTGCGGGCCCTGCTGACCGACGAGCAGGCCGGCCTGATCCTGATCCGCGGCCGCGGTGTCGACGTCCTGACCTACTCGGCCTTCGGCGCCTGCATGATCCTCGTGGCGATGACCATCGAAGGCGGCCCGCTGGGCAACTGACGCCCGTCCGCTCGCACCCACGGCGTCTGGCAGGCTGCGGCCGACTGGATCCGGGGGCGTGATGATCAGGGTGCGCGACGCCAAAGGGCGGCAGTGGACGGTCGGGCCGCGGTTCTCACCGTGGCGCCGGGTGGTGCGGCCGATGGCCTACCTGCTCGGCCTCAACCCGCGCCGCGAGCTGAGCACGCCGCCACCCCCGCCACCGGAGGAGAAGAAGACGGCCGGTGACCGCGTGATCGAGGTCCTCCTCGCGCCGATCACCTACTCCGAGGCCATGGGCCCGGCGCTGCTGTGGCTGGTCGCGTCCCCGGTCATCGCGGTCGAGCTGGTCGCGCTCGGCATCGGGGGCGCGGTCCTCGCGGTCGCACGGGCGACGGGCCGCGCGCGGTACCGCGTCGAGGTGATCGCACACACCCGCCCCGCCCTGCACTCCGAGACCGTGCTGCTGGTGCGCGGCAGGCACCGCGCGGCGGAGCTGATGACCGAGCTGGCGGCGGACCGGGCCGGCGCCGAACGCTCCTTCCACCCGGACGGCCTCCCGGACGACGTGACCGTCCGCTCGCACCGCAGCGTGTGGCAGTCGTCGGCGGAATGGGTGCCGCGCTGACCTGTGTGCCCGCACCGCGCCGGGACTAAATCCATCAAGTGATGTATGTCCGCCCACGACACCCGCGTGACCCGCGCAAACACCGTGCCTTGATAGCCTCGCCGCACCGGTTTTTCTCTTCGTATTCGGGAGGATCTTCCCCGTGGCAAGCAAGGCTGCCGTCAAGGTCACCGTCACCGGTGCCGCCGGCCAGATCGGTTACGCACTGCTGTTCCGCATCGCCTCCGGGCAGCTCCTCGGGCCGGACACGCCCGTCCGGCTGTCGCTGCTGGAGATCCCCCCGGCGCTGAAGGCCGCCGAGGGCACCGCCATGGAGCTCGACGACTGCGCCTTCCCGCTGCTCAGTGGCATCGACATCACCGACGACCCGAAGCGTGCCTTCGACGGCGTGAACGTCGCGCTGCTGGTCGGCGCCCGCCCCCGCACGAAGGGCATGGAGCGCGGTGACCTGCTCGAGGCCAACGGTGGCATCTTCAAGCCGCAGGGTGAGGCCATCAACGCGGGCGCGGCCGACGACGTGCGCGTGCTGGTGGTCGGCAACCCGGCCAACACCAACGCGCTGATCGCCCAGTCGCACGCGCCGGACGTGCCGGCCGAGCGGTTCACCGCCATGACGCGCCTTGACCACAACCGCGCGCTGTCGCAGCTCGCGGCCAAGCTGGACGTCTCGGTGACCGACATCGCGAAGATGACGATCTGGGGCAACCACTCCGCGACCCAGTACCCGGACCTGTACCACGCCGAGGTGGGTGGCCAGACCGCCGCGGCCGCCGTGAACGACGACGAGTGGCTGAAGGACACCTTCATCCCGACCGTCGCCAAGCGGGGCGCCGCGATCATCGAGGCCCGGGGTGCGTCCTCGGCCGCGTCCGCCGCCAACGCCGCGATCGACCACGTCCACGACTGGGTCAACGGCACCGACTGGACCTCGATGGCGGTCGTCTCCGACGGCTCCTACGGCGTCCCCGAGGGCCTGATCTCGTCGTTCCCGGTCCGCTGCGCCGACGGCGAGTGGGAGATCATTCAGGGCCTGGAGATCGACGACTTCTCCCGCGAGCGCATCGACGCCTCGGTCCAGGAGCTGTCCGAGGAGCGCGACGCGGTGCGGGGCCTCGGCCTCATCTGAAGCGGCGACGCCAGTAAAACCGCAGGTCACGTGTTACGTGTGTGGCCCCGGTCACACCTGATGGCGTGAACATCCGGCGATGTTCGTCAGATTCGGCCGGTCGCCGCATCTCACCCTCGACCGACCCACATCCCAGTGGCGGATCGAAGGAGGAGGGCCAGAGATGACCACCGAAGCTGTTCACGCCGAGCTCGTCGCATTGTACGACGGCACCACGCCGGTCCGTTCCCGCTGGTCCTACCGTGCCGACCACCCGTTCACGGTGGTCGCCACGTTCCAGACCGAACGGGACCGCTGGGTCGAGTGGGTGTTCTCCCGCGAGCTGCTCGTCGAGGGGCTGACCGCGTCCGCCGGAGTCGGCGACGTCCGGTTCCGGCCCCTCGAGGAGCGCGGGCTGCACATGCTGATCGTCGAGATCGAGTCGCCGGAGGGCTACGCCCTGCTGGAGCTGGACCACCAGTCGGTCGACGACTTCCTCGACGCCACCGAGGAGCTGGTCCCGCTCGGCGGCGAGGACGACCACTTCGACGTCGACGCGCTGATCGACGAGCTCACCAGGGTCTGACCGGGCGCGCGGTTGAGCCATGGGCGGCGTGCCGGGTCCTGCCGGGCGCCGCTCATGGTGTTTCCCGGGCCTCTGGGGTCACTCCCCAGAAGGCGCGGCCTCGACCACGGAGTCGGGCCCGGGGAAGACGAGGCCCTCGTGGCCGTCCGGATAGCGGACGACGTAGGGCGGTGCGCCGTCTTCGCCGCGCACTTCGATGATCTCGGCGGTCTGGTCCGGGTTGCCTACTGTGCGACCGTGCACGTGCAGCCGGTCGCCGATCGCGGCCTGCATGCCCTCAGGGTAAGTCCGCGCGGCCGGGTTCGCTTCTAGTCTGTTGGGGTGGTCTCCGAGGTTCTGGCGCGTGTCGACGGTGTGTGTGGCGAATTGGTGCTGAGGCGCGTGGGCCCGCACCACGAGATCATCGCGAACGGCGTGTTCCTGATGGACACCCGCAACGGCGAGTCCGAGCGCCTGATGGTCAACGCGGCCGCCGACCGCATGCCGGCGGGCACCACGATGCTGATCGGTGGTCTCGGTGTCGGCTTCTCGCTGCGGGAGGCGCTCGGCCACCCGTCGGTGGGGTCCGTGGTCGTCGTCGAGCGCGAGCCCTCGGTGATCGAGTGGAACCGGAACGAGCTCGGCAACGCCGGTGTCCTCGCCGACCCCCGGGTCCGGGTCGTGCGGGCGGACCTCCTGACGTACCTGCCGGCGGCGGGCCGGTTCGGCGCGCTGTGCCTGGACATCGACAACGGTCCAGAGTGGACAGTCGACGAGGGCAACGCGTCGCTGTACGACCGGACGGGTCTGGCGATGATCGGCACCGCGCTCGCGCCCGGCGGCGTGCTGGCGGTGTGGAGCGCGGGCCGGTCCCCGGCGTTCACGGCCGCACTGGCGGAGCGCTTCGGCGCGGTGGAGACCCTCGAGATCCCGGTCCCGCGCGGCGAGCCCGATCTGGTTTTCCTGGTGATCAGATCGAGATCGGATCGCGGTAACTGACGGCCGGTGTACCGCGATCTCCGGAGTGAGCTCCTGGAGGTGCGATGCTTCGACGCCGTCCGCGCCGAACCGCGCCGTCATGGGTGCGCCACCCGGCGGTCGCCCCGCTGTTCCTGGCCACGCTGTACCTCGCGGCGACGGTGGTCAACGTGCTGCTGGCCATCACCATGAACACGTGGTGGCCTGCCGTGTTCGCGACACTGCTGGCGCTGGTCACCGTGCTGTGCGCGACCGCGGCGTGGCGCCGCCTCAGGAGACTTTCCGCGCTGACCGACGGCACCGCGGGGACCGTGACGACAGGCTCATGATCGTGAAGTTCCTTGCGTGGCAAGCTGTCGCTAGACCGTTCGGGTGACTTTTCCGGGCGCCCCAAGGCAAAGCCGGTGGTCAGCGCAGCTTTCTCACCTGCGCAAGTGCAGATGCACGGGCACGCATGGGTGGGTTCTCATGATCCACTCCCTCGTTTACCGACGTGGCAGGCGTCGCTACGCTGGGTCGGTCCACGTGTCTTCTGCCTGTGAGGTTTGCGATGTCCGACACGGCGTCCAAGTACGAAGCGCCGAGCATGGTTCCGGTCGGGGTGGATCCGACCAGGGCGAGCATCGCTCGCGTCTACGACGCGTTCCTTGGCGGCAAGGACAACTACGGGATCGACCGCGAGGTCTTCCACAAGGTGCAGAAGGTCGCGCCGGAGGCTCAGGACCTCGCCTGGTCGAACCGGAACTTCCTGACCAGGGCCGTGCGGTTCCTCACCGACCAGGGCGGCATCCGCCAGTTCCTCGACTGCGGGTCGGGTCTGCCGACCGCCGAGAACACGCACCAGATCGCGCAGCGCATCGACCCGGAAGCACGGGTCGTCTACGTCGACAACGACCCGGTGGTCATCGCCCACGGCGAGGCACTGTTGGAGGACAACGACTTCACGCACTTCGTGGCGGCGGACATCTTCGAGCCGCAGAAGGTGCTGCAGAACCCGACCGTGCGCAAGTACCTCGACTTCACGAAGCCGATCGGCCTGCTGCACGTCGGCACCCTGCACCACTACACCGCGGAGAACGGCGGCGAGTTGATGCAGGAGTACATCGACGAGCTGCCGTCGGGTTCCTTCGTCGCGATCTCGCACTTCCTCGACCCGCAGACCCCGGGCCACAGCGAACTCGCGCGGCGCATGGAGGACGTGTTCATCCACAGCCCCATGGGTTCCGGCCGGTTCCGCACGAAGGCGCAGCTGCGGGAGTTCCTGCCCGGCCTGGAGATCATCCCGCCGGGCCCCGGCAAGCCCGCCGACTTCGAACTGTCGGACCTCTGGTGGCCGGACGGCCCGCGCCTGCGCCCGCTGAGCCAGGTGGAGGAATGCAGCGCGGCGGCGGTCGGCCGCAAGCTCTGACCCCGGCCTGACGTCCCGGAGACGCTTTCCTGGCACGCAACGCCCTGAAAGCGTCTTTCGGGGCACCCCAGGCGACCCGGACCGGTAGCGTCACCGCCGTGCCCACCTTTTTCGATCTTCAGGATGACGCCGCGCTGCTGTCGCTCGAACACCAGATCCACCTGATGGACACCGTCGGGGTCCCGCCGTGGGAGGTCGACTTCGCCGTCCCGCGGTTCGGCTTCGGCGGCGACCAGCCGCTGACCGCCTCGGCCGTGCACCTGCTCGGCAGCGCCGCTCCCGGCCCGCGCTCCTGGTTGTGGTCGTGGGCCAACCCGTCCGGCTACCGCCCGGAGGTCACCTGGCTCGCCGAGCAGCTGCGCGACTTCGGCAAGGAACACGGCATCCCCGAGTTCACCGAGGCCGAGGTCCCGTTCGACGACCTGCCCGGGTCACCGACCGAGCCCGCGCGGGTCGCGTCGCTGATGATGGAGGCCGCGAAGGCCGTCATGAAGCGCTGGACCGGTTACCAGGGCCCGGTCGGCGGCGGCACGCGCATCGGCATGCTCATCGAGCACCCCTCGTTCGTGCTGCCCGCACCGGAAGGCCCGCGCGTGTCCCGCGTGCTGCAGCAGGGCGTCGCCGAGCTGCGGTTCTTCGACCAGCGCCGCGCTTTCCGCTCCTACGCCGTCAACCGCGGCCTGCGCGTGCAGGAGAACGACACCCAGGTGCACATCGAGGGCCCCGCGTTCTCCGTGACCGCGAACTTCAACGAGAGAAACCTGATGACGGCCATGACCGTGAACATGCGCGGCGCCGAGGCGCAGCAGCAGTAGGTTCTCGTCAGCGGGCTGGAGCGTGCCGGGGCGTGCCCCCACCAGCCGCGCGGAACGCGCGCAGGCGTGGGGGCGTGAGCCCCTCACCACACCCGAGGCCGCGGGCAGACCAACCCTCGGCGCTAGGCCTTCGCCGCCTTCGCGGCCGCCTTCATCTGCTTCTTGTACGCGCGCACTTCGAGCAGGCTCGCCTGGTCGGTGATGTCCGCGACCGACAGGTACGTGTTCTTCTTGCCGAACTCGCCGGCCGCCTTCTGCCAGCCGGTCGCCTTCAGGCCGCGCTGCTTGCCGAGCAGGGCCAGGAAGATCTGCGCCTTGACGTCGCCGTAGCCGGGCAGCGCCTTGAGCCGCTTGAGCACCTCGGCGCCGTTCGGGTTGCCCGCGGTCCACAGTGCTTCCGCGCTGCCGTCGTACTCGTCGACCAGGCCCTGGCACAGGGCCTGCACGCGCTTGGCCATGGCGCCGGGGAAGCGGTGGATCGCGGGCGGGGTGGAGCACAGCGCCGCGAACTTCTCCGGGTCGTACTCGGCGATCGTGCGCGCGTCGAGCGAGCCGATGCGGTCGAGGATCTTCTTCGGCCCGAGGAACGCGACCTCGATCGTGATCTGCTGGTCCAGCAGCATCCCGATGACGAGCGCCAACGGCTCGCGCTCGAGCAGCTCGTTGGCCTCGGAGTCGGTGGTCAGCCACATCGCCATGGCGTCATCATGGCACGTCCGCCTACCTCGCGAAGAGTAGCCACCGCCGCCCCGCTACCGCGCCGGGAGCAGCCCGGGTGTCGCGCCCGCGCTGACGACACGGCGCCGTCGCGAACCGAACATAAGAGGCATGACCACCACCGAGCGCGCCGCCACGAGAAGACTCACCCCGGCCGCGCGCAAGCTGCTGCTGTTGCCGCACATCGTCGTCTCCGTCGGGTGGCTCGGACTGAACGTCGGGAACCTGACGCTCGCGATCACCGGCCTCACGACCGACGACCCCGGCACGCAGCACGCCGCGTTGGGCGCGATGTACCTGATCGGCGGGCCGCTGCTGATCCCGGTGAGCCTGCTGGCGCTTGTTTCCGGGGTGCTGCTGGGGATGTACACGAAGTGGGGACTCGTCCGGTACCGGTGGGTGCTGGTGAAGCTCCTGCTGACGGTGATCGCCGTCGTGCTGATCCCGCTGTCGCTGCTGCCCGGTCTGCGCGAGCTGTCGGCGCTGGTCGCCGCGACCCCCGCCGACCGGCTCGCGGACACCGGCCCGCTGGCGCTGGACATGCTGGCGGCGGGCATCGTGTCGACGTCGATGTACGTGACCAACGCGGTCCTGTCGGTCCTCAAACCGTGGGGCCGCACGCGCCGCGTCGCGTAGTTTGGCGGACGTGCTCAAACCCGACTACCCGATCAGGACCGCCCGGCTGGTCCTCCGCGAGTTCACCGAGTCCGACATCGACACGCTGCACGCTTACCACAGCCTCCCCGAGGTGGCCCGCTTCCTGTTGTGGGAGGCGAGGACACGCGAGGAGTCCGAGCGGTCACTGAAGTACCGCATCGAACACCCGACGATCGAGAAGGAAGGCGACGGCGTCGTGTTCGCCGTCGAGCACCAGGAGACCGGCGAGCTGGTCGGGGAGGTGAACCTGCGGTGGTTGTCGGCCGAGCACGGCAGCGGCGAACTCGGGTTCATCTTCGACCCGCGACACCACGGGCACGGGTACGCGCGCGAGGCCGCGGTGGAGGTGCTGCGGATGGCGTTCGAACAGATGGGGTTGCACCGCGTCATCGGCCGCGCCGCCGCCGTGAACACCGCGTCGGGGAAGCTGATGGAGCGACTGGGGATGCGCAAGGAAGCGCACTTCGTGAAGAACGAGATCGTGAAGGGCGAGTGGACCGACGAGGTCGTGTACGCCATGTTGGCGGAGGAGTGGGCCGCACGGTCCTGAGGTGACGTTGCCCGCGCAGTGGGAGGTGCGGCCGGCCCGACCCGGCGTCTCAGGGTGATCTCCGGGTCTGCCCGGGGTTCACCCCCGATGGCAGGGATTTCCTTTCCGGCAAGGCTTTCCGGCATGAGACGACTCACGGCCATCGCCGTTGTCACGTCGGCAGCGGTCGCGGTGCTCGCCGCGCCCGCCGCTGCCGACACCCGGCCCCCGCTCGACCCCGCCGCCCTCGCGGCCGCCATCTCCGGGCTTCCGAACGAGGAAGCGAGCGGCGCGCTCCTCCAGGTCCGCGGCGACGATGGCCGATGGCGGGGCACCTCCGGTGTCGCGAACGTCCACACCGGACAGCGCGTCCCCGCCGACGGCCGGTTCCGCATCGGCAGCATGACCAAGACGTTCACCGCCACCGCCGCCCTCCAGCTCGTCGCCAAGGGCAGGCTCGAGCTCCACCGGAGCGTGCAGTCCTACGCGCCGGACGTCCTGCCTGCCGAGTTCCCGCCCATCACCGTCGACCAGCTCCTCACCTACACGTCCGGCCTGCCCAGCATGGAGATCGACCACAAGGACCCCGTCTGGTTCCTCCGGCACCGCTTCGACACCTGGACGCCGCGCCAGCTCTTCGACCTCGCGTTCTACCGGGAGGACGGCACGGTCAAGGACATGCGGTTCGCCCCGGGCACGGCGCAGAACTACGGCAACATCGACTACCTCGTCCTCGGTGCCGTCATCGAGAAGGTCACCGGCCGCCCCTACGGCGACGCGATCCGCGCCGGCATCATCCGCCCGCTGCGCCTGTCCGCCACGACCGTGCCCGGCGCCGACACCCGGATCCACGGCCCGCACGCCCGCGGCTACGAGCTGAACGACGGCACCTACACCGACATCACCGACGCCAACCCGACCTACCAGTGGGCCGCCGCCGAGATGATCTCCAACGCGCCCGACCTCGACCGCTTCCTCGTCGCGCTCCTGTCCGGCAAGCTCCTGCCGAAGGCGCAGACCGCGCTGCTGTTCCGGATCCCCGACGTCAAGGTCCACGAGAGCGACCAGAACGCCTACCTCGGCCACGGCATCGCGCGGCTGCCGGTCGGCGACATCGTCTTCTGGGGCAAGACCGGCGACCGGCCCGGCTACAACAACGGCATGGCCGCCACGCGGGACCTCGGCAGGCGCGTCGTCTTCTCCGTCAACACACTGCACATGGGCGGCCGCGAGCAGCCCGTGGTCTCCCAGAAGATCATCGCGGCGGTGGCGGGCCTCGCCTGAGCGGACCTAGCAGTACGCGTGTACCGTTTGCGGGGGCTGAACAGACCTGCACGCGCGCACCGAAGACGCGGAGAGGAGCATCCCGGCACATGGCCAAGATCAAGGTCCAGGGAACGGTCGTCGAGCTCGACGGCGATGAGATGACTCGCATCATCTGGCAGTTCATCAAGGAAAAGCTGATCCACCCGTACCTGGACGTCAACCTGGAGTACTACGACCTCGGCATCGAGCACCGGGACGCGACCGACGACCAGGTCACCATCCACTCCGCCAACGCCATCAAGAAGCACGGCGTCGGTGTGAAGTGCGCCACGATCACGCCGGACGAGGCGCGGGTCGAGGAGTTCGGGCTGAAGAAGATGTGGGTCTCGCCCAACGGCACGATCCGCAACATCCTCGGCGGCGTGGTGTTCCGCGAGCCGATCATCATCTCGAACATCCCGCGGCTGGTGCCGGGCTGGACCAAGCCGATCATCATCGGCCGTCACGCCCACGGTGACCAGTACAAGGCCACCAACTTCAAGGTGCCCGGCGCCGGCGAGCTGACCATCACCTTCACGCCGGAGGACGGTTCCGAGCCGATCCAGCACGTCGTCGCGAACTACCCGGAGGGGGGCGGTGTCGCGATGGGCATGTACAACTACAACAAGTCCATCGAGGACTTCGCCCGCGCTTCGTTCGCCTACGGCCTGCAGCGCGAGTACCCGGTCTACATGTCGACCAAGAACACCATCCTCAAGGCCTACGACGGCGCGTTCAAGGACATCTTCCAGCGCGTCTTCGAGGAGGAGTTCAAGGCCGAGTTCGACGCCAAGGGCCTGACCTACGAGCACCGCCTGATCGACGACATGGTCGCCGCGGCGATGAAGTGGGAGGGCGGCTACGTCTGGGCGTGCAAGAACTACGACGGTGACGTCCAGTCCGACACGGTCGCGCAGGGCTTCGGCTCGCTGGGCCTGATGACGTCGGTGCTGATGACGCCGGACGGCAGGACCGTCGAGGCCGAGGCCGCGCACGGCACCGTGACCAGGCACTTCCGCCAGCACCAGGCGGGCAAGCCGACCTCGACCAACCCGATCGCGTCCATCTACGCGTGGACCCGTGGCCTCGCCCACCGCGGCAAGCTGGACTCGACCCCCGAGGTCACCGGCTTCGCCGACGCGCTGGAGCAGGTCGTCGTGGAGACCGTCGAGAGTGGCAGGATGACCAAGGACCTGGCCCTGCTGATCAGCAAGGACCAGGAGTTCCAGACCACCGAGGAGTTCCTCGCGACGCTGGACGAGAACCTGCAGAAGAAGATGGCGTCCGCCTGACCATCGCTCGTTCGAGGACCACGCCCGCACACTCCGTGCGGGCGTGGTTTTCGTTTTCACGGAGCGTGGTGGGCGCCCCCTGACGCTGCGTCTAGCGAGTGGTTCGCATCGCGCTTCATTTGATTCTCGACGGGCCTGCGTTATACAGGCAGGGAAGTCTCCGCGCGTTGAGGAGCGGTGCCGGTGAAGATCAAGTGGAGCGGCAAGCGGACGTTGATCGCGCTAGTGCTTCTCGCCGGGGTCGGATTGCTGTACGTGCAGGGCACCGACCAGCGTCGTGAGCAGGGAGAGAACGGGACGCCGGCGTCCAGTGAGACGTCGGCCTGCCGGGTCGAGTCGACCGACGACGGGGTCCGGGTCCGGTCCGCGCCCGCCATCGACCCGGCCAACGTGGTCGACGAGCTGGCGGCGGGCGAGGAGGCGGACGCCTCGACCGAGGTGCGGAACGGCTTCCGCAAGCTGGCTGAGGGCCGGTGGGTGTCGGTGGACTACACACGCCCGCTGGAGGGCACCACCTGTTAGCCGAGGTCGGCTAGCCCAGGTCGATGACGAGACCCTCGTCCGCGGCGAGCAGCTCACCCGTGAAGTGGGCCGCGGCCTGCCGGAGCGACACGCCCCGGTCGTTGCCCGGCCAGAAGTGGGTGAGCAGGAGACGTCGTGCCTGCGCCTGTGCCGCCCAGTACCCGGCCTCCTCGGCCGACAGGACGTTGCGCGGCCCGTCCGGCTGGTTCTGGAGCGTCGCGTCCATGATGTAGAGATCGGCCTCGCGGCCCAGCTCCGCGAGCCGCTCCGACGGGCCGGTGTCACCTGTGTAGGCGACCGTTCTGTGCGCCGCGTGCAGGCGGATGCCCGCGTTGGTCACGTAGTGCGGCAGTTCGACGCTCGTCAGCTCGAACGGGCCCACCTTGTGGCTGCCGGGCAGCTCGTGGACGTCGAACAGCTCGGTGAGCCGCGGTTCGGGCTCCAGGCTGTCGACCAGCTCGGCGACGCCGGGCGGGCAGTACAGCGGGATCCGGTCGAAGGTGCGCTCGCCGTAGTGGCGGACCCGCAGCAGGCCGTTGAGGTCGACGCAGTGGTCACTGTGCTGGTGTGTGATGACGACGGCGTCCACCGCCCCGTTCGGGCACAGCGCGAGGAGCCGCGGCAGCGTCCCGAACCCGAGGTCCAGCACGAGCCGGAACCCGGCGTGCTCGACGAGGAACCCGGCACACGCCCGTCCGGGCTCCGGCCAGGCAGCGCAACTCCCGAGCACGGTGATCTTCACGACGAGTGAGCGTAACCGCCTTGCTCGCACTTCTGTGTGAATGACAAGGTCACGGACGTGGACGAACCCTTGCTTGTCGAGCGTCGGCCGCTGCCCATCGACGGGCGGCTCGGACAGCAGCTGGCATTCCTGATCGAGGTGGACCGGCTCAAGACCGTGCTGCGGGCCTCGACGCTGGCGGCCGTCGACCGGCGGGAGAACGACGCCGAGCACTCCTGGCACCTCGCGCTGATGGTGCCGGTGCTCGCCGAGTACGCCGACGAGCCCATCGACGTCGGCCACACGATCCGGCTGGTCGTCGTGCACGACCTGGTCGAGATCTACGCGGGCGACACCCCGATCTACGACGACAAGCTGCGCACCGACCAGGCCGAACGCGAGCTGGCCGCCGCCGACAAGCTGTTCGGGTTGCTGCCCGCGGACCAGGCCCGCGAGTTCCGCGCGCTGTGGGACGAGTTCGAGGAGCGCAGGACCCCGGAGGCCCGGTTCGCCAAGGCCATCGACCGGCTGGAGCCGAACCTGCTGAACTGGATGGCGGGTGGCGGCACGTGGCTGACGCCGGGAGTCACGGCGGATGTCGTTCGGTCGAGAACCGAACACATAGGTCAGGCGTCTTCAGCATTGGGAGAGGCGATGCGAGCCCTCATCACGGGTGCGGAGCGCAACGGCTGGGTTGCCGCAGGTCAGCAGGGCGACCCTGGACCCGCGTGATCGTCGGCACACCGAGGGGTCTACTCTCCCGCGACGTACCGATTGGGCTAACTCCACGCCACCGTGTGTAGGGTTTCCCA
Organism: Actinophytocola algeriensis; assembly: GCF_014203735.1. Classification (GTDB taxonomy): domain Bacteria; phylum Actinomycetota; class Actinomycetes; order Mycobacteriales; family Pseudonocardiaceae; genus Actinophytocola; species Actinophytocola algeriensis. Next base: position 403,987 of record NZ_JACHJQ010000011.1, read on the forward strand.
GTCTTGGGCCCCCCAAACGGGGGTTACCCGATTGGTGACGAGCGCAGGAGGCGCACCAGTGCGCAACCGGGTTGTCTTGGCGGTCGCCAGGCTGGTTCGGGTGAGTGTGGTCCTGGCCCTGGTGCCGGTCGCTCTGGTGACCGGCGCGGTGGTGGCGAGCGCGAGCACGGCTGACGGCGTCGCCGCGTCCAACATGCAGTTCCCCATCGGCCCGGTCGGCATCGCGGCCGTCGTGGTCGGGCTGGGTGGCCTGGTGACCGGTCTCGTGCGGCACCACCGCCGGGTCGCGGCGGCGGCTCCGCAGGCCGCTGTGGCTTCGCAGGCGGTCGTGGCCGACGCGGAGTCCGCCGACAAGGCCGCTGCCTGAGTTTCTCCGCAGTCGCGGGCGGGACTCTGCCTTGGGCCATCGGATCTTCGCGCTGCTGGTGGTGCTGTGAAAGGCGCTTTCAGGGGCACTCAACCTGGATCCACCGATGGATTTCGGCTGTTGGTTGGTGTTGGGGTGTCTTCGGCGGATGGGCGTGCCCTCCGGGGGCTCCTCGCCGGAGGGGCAGGTCTCTGGGATGGCCTCTCGGTTTTGCAGTTCTTCTTGCGTTGGGTGCGGGTCTGCCTGCCA
>NZ_JACHJQ010000012.1 GCF_014203735.1 Actinophytocola algeriensis
CGATCTACCGGAGACCTCATCTATTTGATCAACGACACGCCGGAACAGGCCACACCCAGGCCATCAGCCGGTCACGACTTCGATACAGGCCCTAGCTGCGGGGCAGGGGCCGACCGCATCGCGGGCGACACGGCGGCCGTGGGCTTCGAGCCCGGGTTTGTCAGAGTGTCGTGGCTCGTTGGTAGCGTTCTGCCAGTTCCTTCAGGTGGGTTCTGAGTTCCGGTGGGTTCCTGACCTCGAAGTCGTAGCCCAGTAGTCCGATGTGGACTGCCAGGCTCGCCATGGTGTCGGAGCCCGTGTCCAGCAGGCACGTGTGGTCGTCGATCGCGGTCACCACGCCCACTGCCGGGTTGGTCCTTGCGACGACTTCTGTTGCCGGGGCGTGGACTTTCACTTGTGCTCGGTGGCGCCACGCTGCCGCCGAGACCCTGCCCGCCACGTAGGCCGCCAGGTCTTCTTGTGGTAGTGGCCTTGGGCGGAACTTCGGGCCCGCCGGTTGTCTGGGCGGGCCCATGCGGTCTGCTCGGAAGGTGCGCCAGTCGTCCTTGTCCAGGTCGTAGGCGACCAGGTACCAGCGGCGGCCCCAGTTCGCCAGGCGGTAGGGCTCCACCCGCCTTCTCGATGACTCCTCGCGGTGGGTTTCGTAGTCGAAGCGGATGGTCTCGTGGTCTCGGCAGGTCAGGGCCAGTGCCGCCAGCAACTCCGGGTCCGCGGTCGGGGTGTTGCCGTAGCGGGGGACCGCGACCGTCTGGCTGTGCAGTGCGTTGACCTGCCTGCGCAGGCGGTGAGGCAGTACCTGCTCCAGCTTCGCCAGTGCTCGCTGGGACGTTTCCTCCACGCCTTCGATGGCGCCGCTTGTCGCGGTGCGAAGACTCAGGGCCACCGCCACCGCTTCCTCGTCGTCCAGGAGCAGGGGCGGTAGTTCCGCGCCCGCGCCGAGGCGGTAGCCGCCCACGTTGCCCCGCGTGGCCAGGACCGGGTAACCCAGGGTTCGAAGTCGTTCCACGTCGTTGCGGATGGTGCGGGGGCTGACGTCCAGGCGGTCCGCCAGTTCCGTGCCTGTCCAGTCGCGTGGGGTCTGCAGCAGGGACAGCAGGCGGAGGAGTCGTGCCGAGGTTTCCAGCATGGATCTCAGTCTGCCACCGTATTAGGCACGGAGTTTGCCTAATGGGGTTCTAGCGTTCTGGTCATGACGAACAGCACCGAGATCCATCCCTTCCGCATCGACGTTCCGCGGGCCGACCTCGACGACCTTCGCGACCGCCTGGCTCGTACGCGCTGGACCGAGGAACTGCCCGACGCCGGGTCGGACTACGGGGTCGGGGCCGACTACGTGCGCAGGCTCGCGTCGCACTGGTTGAACAGCTACGACTGGCGTGCCTGGGAGGCCAAGCTGAACGCCCACCCGCAGTTCACGACCGAGATCGACGGGCAGAACATCCACTTCCTGCACGTCCGGTCGGCCGAGCCCGGGGCCTTCCCGCTGATCCTCACCCACGGGTGGCCCGGATCGATCGTCGAGTACCTCGACGTCATCGGGCCGCTCACCGACCCGCGTGCACACGGGCTCGACCCCGCGCTCACGTTCGACGTCGTGGTTCCCTCCGTGCCCGGGTTCGGGTTCTCCGGGCCGACCACGGAACGCGGCTGGAACCTCCAGCGCGTGGCCCGTGCGTGGGCCGAGTTGATGCGTCGGCTCGGGTACTCCCGCTACGGGGCCGTCGGGAACGACGGGGGCTCGATGGTCTCGCCCGAGGTCGGGCGGGTCGACGCCGTGCACGTGGCCGGGGTGCACGTGACCCAGATCTTCTCCTTCCCCAGCGGGGATCCCGCCGAGTTCGAGGGCATGACCGACGACGAGCAGGCCGCCATGGCCCACCTCCAGTGGTTCCACGAGAACCTCGGGGCGTTCGGCCAGCTGCAGGGCCAGCAGCCCCAGACCGTCGCGCACGCGCTCGCCGACTCGCCCGCCGGGCTGATCGGGTGGAACGGTCAGCTCTTCGGCGACGGGGTCGACATCGAGTTCGCGCTCACGAACATGGCGATCTACTGGTTCACCGGCACGTCCGCCTCATCGGCGCGGTTCTACTACGAGAACGCGCACGCGGACACACCGACCGAACCGACCACCGTGCCGCTCGGGCTCGCGTCGTTCGCGGGGACTTCAAGTCCATCCGGCGGTTCGTCGACCGTGACCACAAGAACGTGGTGTCGTGGCACGAGTACACCGTCGGTGGGCACTACGCGGCGCACCAGGCGCCGGACGTGCTCGTCGACGACCTCCGCGGGTTCTACGGCGGGCTGCTCGCCGAGGACACGGAACCCACCGGGTGAACCGCCAGGCACGTCCGGTTCCGGCCTGCGTGGCATGTCCTCAACGGACACCGCGTGGCCGGAACTGGATGCTGATCCTCGGGCCCACCGGTTTGGTCGTCTTCGGCACCGCGTGTTCCCACGTGCGCTGGCACGAGCCGCCCATGACGATCAGGTCGCCGAGGCCGAGTGCGTGGCGGAGGGTCGGGCCGCCTCCGCGCGGCCGGAGTAACAGTGCCCTCGGCGCGCCGACGGAGACGATCGCGACCATCGTGTCCTCGGAGTTGCCGCGGCCGATGCGATCTCCGTGCCAGGCAACGGAATCACGGCCGTCGCGGTAGTAGCACAGGCCCGCGGTGCGGAACGGTTCGCCGAGTTCGGCCGCGTAGTGGTGGCTCAGCGCGTCACGGGCCCTCGTCAGCACCGGGTCCGGCAGCGTGGCTTCCTCGTCGTAGAAGCAGAGCAGCCGCGGCACGTCGACGTGCCGGTCGTACATCCGGCGGCGCTCCGCCCGCCACGGCACACCGGCGGCCAACCGGTCGAACAAGGTGCCCGCTCCGGTCAGCCAGCCCGGGCGCACGTCCACCCACGCGCCGTTCGACAGGTCGGTGCGGCGGATGGGGGACAGGGACCGGAGACCGACCTCGTCGAGGTCGTCGAGCAGTGAACCTTGGAGCGCGGACATGGCGACCACCCTACACCCCTTTCGAACAGGTGAGCGAGATGGTTAGTCCCGTGGGTCCCGGGGTAGCCGCCAGACCGAGGCTGACACGGAGACGAAAGGGTGAGCGAGCATGCCTGCTATCGAAGGCAAGAGGGTCGCCTTCCTGGCCACCGACGGCGTCGAACAGGTCGAGCTGGACCGGCCGTGGAGGGCCGTCGCCGAGGCAGGCGGGCACCCCGAGCTGGTGTCCCTCGAAGCCGGTGACATCCAGGCCTTCAACCACCTGGACAAGGGCGACACCAAGCACGTCGACAAGGCGATCGACGACGCCAGTCCCGACGCCTACGACGCGCTCGTGCTGCCCGGTGGCGTGGCCAACGGCGACTTCGTCCGCGCGGACGAGCGGGCCGTGCGGTTCGTCCGGCAGTTCGCCGAGACGGGCAGGCCGATCGCGGTGATCTGCCACGGCGGCTGGGTCCTCGCCGAGGCGGACGTGGTGCGCGGCAGGACGATGACCTCGTGGCCGAGCCTGAAGACCGACCTGCGCAACGCGGGCGCCACCTGGGTGGACCAGGAGGTCGTCACCGACAACGGCCTGGTCTCCAGCCGCAATCCCGGCGACCTCGACGCGTTCTGCGCGAAGGCCGTCGAGGAGATCGCGGAAGGCGTGCACGTCTGATGCACCGCTTCGGCTACACGCTCATGACCGAGCAGGCCGGGCCTCGTGCGCTGGTGCGCCACGCGCACGAGGCCGAGCGGGCCGGGTTCGACTTCGAGGTCATGAGCGACCACTACTTTCCGTGGCTCACCGAGCAGGGACATGCCTCGAACGCGTGGGCGACCCTCGGCGCGGTGACCCAGTCGACGGAACGCGTCGAGCTGATGACCTACGTGACGTGCCCGATCATGCGGTACCACCCCGCCGTGGTCGCCCAGCAGGCGGCCACCGTGCAGTTGTTGTCCGGCAACAGGTTCACGCTCGGGCTCGGTGCCGGCGAGAACCTCAACGAGCACGTCGTCGGCCGCGGCTGGCCGCCGGTGAACGTCCGGCACGAGATGCTCGTCGAGGCCGTCGAGATCATCTCCGCGCTGTTCGACGGCGGCCACGTCAACTTCGCGGGTGACCACTTCCGGGTGGACTCGGCGAAACTGTGGGACCTGCCGGACATCCGGGTGCCGATCGCGGTCGCGGTCTCCGGTGACCAGTCCGTGCACCGGTTCGCGCCGCTCGCCGACGCGATGATCGCCGTGGAGCCGGAGGCCGGGCTGTGCGAGGAGTGGGACCGCACCGGCAAGCAGGGCACGCGGAAGATCGCGCAGCTGCCGGTCTGCTGGGACGCCGACCGGGACGCGGCGATCACCCGCGCGCACGAGCAGTTCCGCTGGTTCGCGGGCGGCTGGAAGGTCAACGCCGAACTGCCGGGGCCGGCCGGTTTCGCCGCCGCGACCCAGTTCGTCACGAAGGACGACGTCGCCGACAACATCCCGTGCGGCGACGACCCGGACGCCGTCGCGGCGGCCGTGAAACCGTTCCTGGACGCGGGTTTCACCGATGTCGCGCTGGTCGGCATCGGCGGTGACCACCAGGACGGGTTCCTCGCCGCCGCGAAGGAGCGGATCCTGCCCGCGCTGCGTGCCCTCTCGGGTTAGACCGACTCGGCGAACTCGATCCGGTCGGTCGTCCACACCCGTGAGCGCTCGCTCAGCGTGAGGCCGATGCCGGGCCGGTCGGGGACGGCCACCGCGCCGTTCTCGACGACGAGCTTCTCGTTGAACAGCGGCGCGAGCCGGTCGACGTGCGCCACCTGCGCGGTGCCCGGGTAGGCGGCCGCGAGGTGGACGTGCAGCTCCGTCGCGAACTGCGGGGCGAGCGTCAGGTGGTGCTGGTCCGCCAGCGCGGCCACCCGCAGGAACGGGGTGATGCCGCCGATCGTGGCCGCGTCCGGCTGCAGGACGCCTGCCGCCTCGCCGGTCATCAGCAGCCAGTGCTCGCCGACGCTGGTGGCCGCGGAACCCGCCGCGACCGGGGTGGCCAGCGCACCCGTGAGCGCCGCGTGGCCCTTCGTGTCGTGCTCGTCGAGCGGATCCGCCAGCCACAGCAAGGAGAACTCGTCGAGGCGGCGGCCGGTCCTGCCGGCCTGTCCACGGTCCCACCGGTGGTCCGCGCTCGCGATGAGCGGCACGTCGTCGCCCAGTGCCTCCCGGACCGCGCGCACCCGCTCGAGGTCGTGCGCCACGTCCCGCGCGCCGACCGCGACGGCGACGCCGCCGACGCCCTGCTCCAGCGCGCGCCTGGCGTTCTCGATGACGTGGTTGACCGGCACCGAAAGAGATCCACCGGACGTGGTGTGACACGACACCGCGTCACGGTGACTGCCCAGCAGCTTCGCCAGCGGCAGGTTCGCGCGCTTGGCCTTCAGGTCCCACAGGCCCACGTCGACGGCGCCGATCGCCTGCGCGGCGAGCCCGGTCCGGCCCGCGGACGCGCCCGCGGCGACCAGCTTCTCCCGTACCCGGCCGATGTCGTTGGGGTCCTCGCCGAGCAGCAGCGGCGCGATTTCCTTGGCGTGCGCGTAAAGCGCGGGCCCACCGGCCCGGGTGGCGTAGCTGAAGCCGAGGCCGGCATGGCCGTCGGTGGTGCCGAGCTCGGCGAAGAGGAACGCCACCTCGGTTACTGGCTGCCGCCGGCCGCCCACCGCCTTCTCGTCGCCGATCGGCGAGCTGAGCGGCAGATACACCAGCGACAACCGGACTCGGTCTATTCGGTCTCCTGTGCGCACCCGGCTAAGCCTATCGTGGTGTACATTCGTACTAGTACAGATGTACATCTACCGGGAGTAGTGCACATGCCGTATGTGTTCCTGCTGGTCGCGATCGCTTTCGAGGTGGTCGCGACCAGTCTGCTCAAGGCCACGGAGGGGTTCACGAGGCTGTGGCCGACGGTCGCCGTCCTGACCGGGTACGTCGCCGCGTTCGCCGCGCTGGCCTGGGCGGTCAAGCAGAACCTGCCGGTCGGCGTCGCGTACGCGATGTGGTCGGGCCTCGGCACGGCGGCCATCGTCGCGATCGGCGTGGTGTTCCTCGGCGAGCCCATCAGCGTGCAGAAAGTGGCGGGCGTGCTGCTGGTCATCGGTGGCGTCGCGGTGCTGAACCTGGGCGGTGCGCATTGACCGCCCGCCGCGACCCGGAGGGCAGGTGCCGCAAGATCGTGACCGCCACCGTGCGTGCGATCGCGGACGTCGGCATCGGCAACGTCACCCACCGCAAGATCGCCGCGCTGGCCGGTGTTCCGCTCGGCTCGACCACCTACTACTTCCCGACACTCGACGACCTGGTCGCCGCCGCGCTGCGCGAGGCCATCGAGTGCGCGCGCGCCGAGCTGGAGGCGTGGGCCGAGGAGCTGATGGCCAGCGACGACGTGGTCGGCACCTTCGTCGACGTGACCCGCCGCCACCTCGACGACCGGGAACCGGTGCTGCTCGAGTACGAGCTGTACCTCGCCGCCGCGCGCTCACCCGAGCTGCGGCCCGTCGCCCAGCTGTGGATCGACGGCCTGCGCGGCATCTGCGCCCGGTTCGCCGGCAAGGACCGGGGATTCGCGCTGGCCGCGCTCATCGACGGGCACATGATGCAGGCCTTGGTCACCGATGAACCGCTCGACGCCGACGCGTTCCGCGCAGGCGTCGAGCGGCTGGTCAACGGCTGAGCCGCCACAGGGACACGGTCTCGCCGCGGTTGTTCCGGTGCCGAGGCACCGTGTCCAGGCGGCCGGCGACCCGCAGTCCCGCCCGGTCGAACCGCTCGAGCAGGTCCGCGCGGGTGCGCAGCCCGTACCGCTCGGCGAGGTCGGAGAGGACCAGCCACCCCTCGCCGCCGGGTGCCAGGTGCGTGCCGAGTCCGTCGAGGAACCCGGCGAGCACACGCCCGCCGGGGTCGTACACGGCACCGTCGAGCGGCGACGCGGGTTGGGCAGGCAGCCACGGCGGGTTGCACACCACGAGCCCCGCCCGCTCCGGCGGGAACAGGTCGGCCTCGCGGATCTCGGCGGGCAGCCCGGCGAGGTTCTCCCGCGCGCACGCCACCGCCCGCGCCGAGACGTCGGTGGCGACGATCCGGCGCACACCGCGCCGCGCGAGCACCGCGGCGAGCACGCCGGTGCCCGTGCCGATGTCGAGCGCGAGGTCCGCACCGGGCAGGGGCGCGGCGGCCACGAGGTCGACGTACTCCTGCCGGGTCGGCACGAACACGCCCCAGTGCGGGTGGATGTACCGGTTCAGCGCGCGCACCCACACCCCGCGCCGCCGCCACTCGTGCGCGCTGGCCATGCCGAGCAGCTCACGCAGTGCCAGCAGGCGGTCGGTGACGGGGCCGCCCGCCGCGGCCGCCACCGCGTCCCGGACGTCAGGCGCGCCGGGCAGCGCCACCCGGCCGGTGGCGTCGAGCGGCACGACGACCATGCCGAGCACGCGGGTGCGGGTGCGCCGCTGTTGCCGGTAGCGGAAGAACGACACCTCCGGGTCGGCAGGCTGCCGGTCGAGGCGGCGCCGCATCCCGTCGAGCAACCGGCGCGCGGCGGGGAACGAGCCCTGCCAGAGGATGCCGACGCCCTGCGAGGCGTGGCGGAGTGCCTGGTCCACGGTCAGCGACCGGACCGGTTCGAGGTGCCGAGGGCAGGCGAGACCCAGAGCGGTGTACCACGGTTTCACGAAGACTCCTGGAACAGGAGCCGTCCTCGCACGGAGGCGAACCCGACAACCCGGAGAACCGGATCACCAGGACAACTCGGTCAACCGTCCGAGGACGGCCGGAGGAAGGGGCGGCCGTCACACGGACGGCGGCCACCAGTCCAGTCGCGCTGCTTCGTGAAACACGGTGGGAAGCCTAGCCGCCGAAGAGGGGCAGGATCGACTTGATGGTCTGGTACAGCGCGTAGACGATCGGGATGCCCACGACCAGCCAGGAGATCACCAGGCGCGGGGTCTGGTTCTGCGTCTCGGTCATCGCGTCATCCCTTCGCCTGCTGTTCGGCTTCCGCGAACGCGTCGGTGTGCCCGGACTCGTGGAACTTCGCCGCGACCGGGCGGACCAGCAGGTTCGCGACGAAGCCGACCGCGAGCACGCCGATCATGGTGAACAGGGCCGGACGGTAGTCGCTGTAGACGAGCTGGCCCGGTTTGCCTTGTGCGTCGAGGAAACCGTTGATGATGAGCGGGCCCGCGATGCCCGCGGCGGACCACGCGGTGAGCAGCCTGCCGTGGATGGCGCCGACCTGGTAGGTGCCGAACAGGTCCCGCAGGTACGCCGGGACGGTGGCGAAACCGCCGCCGTAGAAGGAGATGATGACACCGGCCAGCAGCACGAACACGGCGGTGGCGCTGTGCCCGGCGACGGCGAGCAGGAAGTACAGGACCATGCCGACGCCGAGGTACATGACGTACGTCGGCTTGCGGCCCAGGAAGTCCGAAGTGGACGACCACGCGAAGCGGCCAGCCATGTTGAAGATCGACAGCAGGCCGACGAACGCGGTCGCCGCGGTCGTGGCGACCGTCGACGTGCCGCTCTCGCGGAAGAAGTCCTGGATCATCGGGCTCGCCTGCTCGAGGATGCCGATGCCCGCGGTCACGTTGCAGAACAGCACCGTCCACAACAGCCAGAACTGCGGTGTCCTGATCGCGTTGGCCGCCGAGACGTGCGCGGAGGTGACGAGCGGCTTGGCCTTGAGCTTCGCCGGGTCGAAGCCCTCCGGCCGCCAGCCCGGTGCCGGGACGCGCACGTTGAAGACGCCGAACATCATCACGATGAAGTAGACGATGCCGAGCGTGAGGAACAGCAGCGCGACCGAGCTGCCCGACGCCACCGACTGCGAGTTCGACGGGTCGTAGTCGCTGTCGTACAACGACATCAGCTGCCGGGACAGGGGCGACGCGACGAGCGCCCCGCCGCCGAAGCCCATGATCGCCATGCCGGTCGCGAGGCCCGGCCGGTCCGGGAACCACTTGATCAGCGTGGACACCGGCGAGATGTAGCCGATGCCGAGGCCGATGCCGCCGATGAAGCCGTAGCCGAGGTACACGAGCCACAGCTGAGTGGTGGTGATGCCGAGCGAGCCGACGAGGAAGCCGGACGCCCAGAAGCACGCGGACGTGAACATCGCCGCTCGCGGGCCCACCCGCTCGACCCACGTGCCCATGACCGCCGCCGAGACGCCGAGCATCACGATGGCGATCGAGAAGATGATGCCGATGGCGGTCAGGCTCGTGTCGAAGTGCTGGACGAGCGCGTTCTTGTAGACGCTGGTCGCGTAGGCCTGGCCGATGCAGAGGTGGATCGCCAGCGCGGCGGGCGGGATCAGCCAGCGGCTGTAGCCCGGTTTCGCCACGGTGTGTTCGCGGTCGAGGAACGACAGGGCGGCCACGACCCACCTCCATGTGCTGCCTTGTTGATCGTGGCGCACCGTACTGACGAAAGTCGTTGAGAGTCAAAACAATTTGATTGATGGGGCGATAAACACCGTTTATCGGACGTACGTTGTGAGAAGTTGGTCCAGTTTCTCCTGGATGTCGACGCGGCTCGTGGCGTCCAGCAGGGCGCGGGCGAGCATCGGCTCGGGGTCGCGGTCGGCGAGGACGAGGCCGACCTGGTTCGTGGCGTGGGGCCGGTCCAGCGGCACCACCGTCAGACCGTCGGGCACCCCGAACAGGTACAGCCACGCGTGGGCGATGACGCTGGACCACCGCCCGGTGGCGACGTGCGCGTAGATCGCCGAGACCGTGTCGGTCTCCACGGACGGGCTGACCGTCACCCCCGCCTCGGCGAAGTTGCGGTCGAGGATCCGCCGGTTCTGCATGACCGACGACAGCAGGCACAGCGGCGTGTCGACCAGCTCGCCCCACCCGACCGAGTCCCGGCCGGCGAACGCGCCGTCGGACGGCGTGAGCAACAGGTAGCGCTCGCGGTAGAGCGGCCTGACCCGGACCGTGCCGAGCGGCTCACCGTCCACATAGGTCAGCCCGATGTCGAGGTCGAACTCGGCGAGCCGGTGCACGATCTCCCGCGAGGACAGCGACTCGATCGAGATCCGCACCCGGGGGTGGTCGGAGAACATGGGCGCGGTCAGCAGCGACGCCATCGTCTGCGCGGTGGGGATGGCGCCGATGCGCAGCACGCCGGACAGACCGCCGCGCATGCTGGCCAGTTCGTGGCGCAGCGCGTCCTGCTCGGCCAGGATGCGGTGCGCCCACAACAGCACCTGCTTGCCCTCGGGGGTGAACCCCTCGAACCGCTGGCCCCGCTGCACGATCTGGACGTCCAGCTCCGCCTCGAGCTTGCGGATGGCGGCCGACAGCGCGGGCTGCGACACGTGACAGGCCTCGGCCGCCCGCCCGAAGTGCCCTTCACGGGCGAGCGCGCTCAGGTACTCGAGCTGGCGCAGCAACATGGGCAGAGCCTAGCCGTGCACACCGGTCCCTCCCGGTCCCGGAGGACCTACCCGCTCGCACTGGCGGGCCATGGACGATGGCTGCCGGGGCCGGACGACCGCGTGGTGAAGCCGCCCGCCACCGCCAGCACCACGATGCCGGTCGTCGCGAGCTCGGCATTGCCGTGGAACGCGATCAGGACGCACAATGCCGTCCACACAAGGGTTCTCATACCACTGACGTTAGGTTCCCTGCCTCGGGAACCCTCCCGGGCGCGCGCGTCAGGTCAGGCGGTGGCGTACCCAGACGCCGGGTTCCACGTACACGGCGTGGTCGTGTTCCACGCTGCAGTGCACGGGGACGAGGGCACCGGGCACGAGCACGTCGCCGGTCCGGTCGAACGGCAGCCCGGTCCACTCGCGCCACTCGGCGAGTGTGCCGGGGATGACCATGGCCCGCCCGCACACGCCGACGATCTCGCCGCCTGCCCGCACGTGCACGCGCAGCCAGGGATCGGCGGGCAGGCCGTCGTCGCGGGCGCGGAAGGCGTAGGTGCTCATCGGGGTGTGCGGTTCGCCCGCCTTGCCGGTCGGCCGCACCGGGGCGACCAGCTCGTCGAACCCCAGCCTGCCGGCGTTGTTCCGCAGCGCGTCGAGCAGCACCGGTGCGAGGCCGTGACCGCGGCGGTCCCGGCGAATCGTGATCTCCAGCGCGGACACCAGGTTCGGCGCCCGCCCGGCCGCCAGGTCGAGCGCGCCCCAGCGGATCACGCCGTCCCAGCCGTCGGCCGGGAGTTCCTCGCGGCCCGGCGACCCGAACGCGAACGGCACCGAGAACGCCCTGGCCACGGCGACGTCCGGGGCCGAGGCCTCGTACGCGACCAGCGCGTGCCCGGGGTGGTCCCGCGGCGCGTGCGTGAAGTAGAAGTTCGCGACCGGATCGGCGCGCATGAAGGCGGGCCACTCGTCGTCGAGTTGCCAGAGCAGCTCGGTCAGGTCCGGTCGCTCGTCGATCGGCACGACGATGAGCTCGTTCGCCACGGCGCAACTGTAGACACCGGCGCGGGAGGGGCCGGCCGTCTCCGGCGTGCCGTGACGGACGTCATCCGGTGGGGGCGACAACGCGGGGTACCCCGGCGCTGAGGCATGCTGATCCGGTCGGGTCAGCCAGGAGGAGGTCGCGGTGCCGACTGCGGACACGCTGTGTGAACCGGAACCACCACTGGTGAGCCGGATCGAGGAGCGGCTGGGTCGCGCCGACGTGCCGAGAAGCGTGCTCGCCGAGTGTGTGCGGGACGCGTGGTCGGCCTTCGAGCACGCCAGGGTGCAGCTGTTCGTGCCGGTCCTGGTCGAACGCGCGGTGCGGGCCCGCATCGGGTGGCTCGCCGACGCCGGTGACGTGCCGCTCGCCGACGTGTCGCTGCGGACCTGGGCGTGGCTGACCGCCCGCCACCTGCTGGCCGGGGAGCTGCCCCGGCGCTGGGCGCACACGTGCGGTGTGGCGCGGCGGGCCCAGCAGATCGCGCCCGCGTTCCCGGCAGGCGAGGGGGACGTGCTCGTCGCGTCGGCCTGGCTGCACGACATCGGGTACGCCGCCGCGGTCGAGGTCACGGGGATGCACCAGGTGGACGGTGCCCGCTACCTCGTGGGGCGCGGCGTGCCGTTCCGGGTGGCCGCGCTGGTGGCCCACCACGCGGGTGCGGCGGCCGTGGCGGACCTGACCGGTCTGGCCGACGCGCTGGCCGTGTACGACGACGAGCCCACCGCGGTGCGGGACGCGCTGTGGTACTGCGACATGACGACCGGCCCCGACGGCAGGCCGATGACCTTCTCCGAACGCATGACCGAACTGCGCATCCGCCGGTCCGCGGACGATCCCGTGGTGCGTGCGCTGGCGGTCAACGAACGTGAGCGTGCCGCGGCGGTGCGCCGGACCGAGAACCTGCTCCGCCACGCCGGGCTAGTGCTCGCGAGCTGACCTCCGCCGGTCCACGACCGCGTCCACGAGGATGGCCACGCCGATGGCCGCCGCGACGAGCGCGAGCGGACTGGCCAGCGGTGCGGACAGCACGAGCGCCACGCCCGGGACGATCCGGTGCGACCGGGGCGCGATGACGCAGGCGAGAAGCGTGCCGACGGCCAGCAGCAGGACCGGGATCAGCACCAGCGAGAAGATCGCGACGTAGCCGTGCGGGTCGTCGTCCGCCACCACGTCATCGTTGCCGCTCAGCAGCAGCGTTGCCCGGATCACCGCCCACCCCGCGACGGCGAGCCCGGCGAGGAGCAGGCCGCGCCGGACCGCGTTCGTGCTCATCGTCCAGGTTAAACACGGACGGGGGTCGCCTGTTCGGTGTTCCGCAACATCTGGCGGGCGAGTCCCACCCACCAGACGAACGTCAACGCGATCATGGTCGGGTTCTTCACGAACAGCAACACGGCCAGGTAGGTCGGCCGCGCGTCGTCGGAGAGCAGCCCACCGACGACGCTCTCCGCGAACACGTCGAAGATCAGGAACGCCACCGAGACCAGCACGCCCTGGATCACGAGGCTCCGCCAGTGGTGGTGCGCGAAGGTCGACAGGCTGGCCCAGCGCCACGGGGTGTCGCGCATGGCCAGGCGCCAGATCACCGCGAGCAGCAGCAGTCGGGTGGCCATCACGACGACCTCCGAGACCAGGGCGAGCGGGCCGGGGATGCCCCAGTTCACGGCCACGAGCCGCTGCACGGACGCGACGAGCGAGAGTCCGGCGATCAGGGGGAGATGGCGCAGGTAGAACCGCCACGTCCAGCGGGGTACGTCGAGCGCCAGCGTCAGTTCGGTCCTCATCGGGGTCCCTCCTCGGACGAATTTATTTCAGCATACCGAAATATTCAGGATGCTAAAGTGATCTCCGTGACGCAAGGAGACTCGCTGGGGCGGGAGCTGAGCACCGCGGTCGTGGCGTTCCACGAGGCGGTGGGGGCCTACCTCGGGGTGAGTGCGGTGGACCAGCGGGCGCTGGGGGTCATCGGCGCGCGAGGGCCGCTGTCGGCGGGGGCGCTGGCGAAGGAGATCGGCCTGACCCCGGGCGCGGTGACGGGCATGGTGGACCGGTTGGAGCGGGCCGGTCTGGTGGAGCGCGCACCCGATCCCGCCGACCGCAGGCGCGTGGTCATCACCGTGGCGGCCAAGGGGCGGGGGGCCTTCGGCGAGGTGTTCGGCGGTCTGTCGACGGCGATGAACGCCATGGTGGGGCGGTACTCGGTGGCGGAGCAGCAGGTGATCGCGGACTGGGTCACCCGGACGATCGACATCCTGCGCGAGCAGACCCGGGAACTGAGCCGCCGTACGTCGAAGCGCTGAGGGGCGGCCTCCGCCCGGCCTACTGGGTGATTCTGATCGGGTTCACGATGTCGGCGGTGACCGTCAGCAGCAGGACGGCACCGCCGATCATCACCAGCACCATCGTGATGCCGGAGAGTCTGGTGTAGTCGACCGGCGCGGCCGCGGTCTTGCCGCGCCGGTCGCGCAGCCAGTTGCGGACGTGTTCGTACCACGTGACCGCGATGTGCCCGCCGTCCAGTGGCAGCAGTGGCAGCAGGTTGAACACGCCCATGAAGAAGTTCAGGCCCGCCAGCAGGAGCAGGAACACCTGCCACAGCCCGGCTTCCACCGCCTCACCGCCGATGCGGCTCGCGCCGACGACGCTGACCGGGGTCTCCGGGTCACGTTCGCCGCCGAAGATCGCTTCCACGACCGCCGGGATGCGTTGCGGGAACTCGACGAGCTTCTCGAAGGTCTGCGCGAACATGTCACCGGCGAACGTCGCGGTGCCGCCGAGTGCGGACCAGGCCGAGTAGTCGAACGACCGGGTCGCCGTGACGCCCGCGACGCCGACCTGTGCCACGGCCGCCTCGCCGTCGGACGTGGTGACCGGGCGGTCCACCCGGGGGACGTCGACGGTCAGCCGCAGTGTCTCGTCGCCGCGTCGCACCACGAACGGGGTCGGGCCGTCGGCGCGCTGGATCTCGTCGACCATCGCGCTCCACGTCGGCGTCGTGACCCCGCCGACCGACAGCACCTCGTCGCCCGGCCGCAGGCCCGCGGCCTGTGCGGGACCGCTCTCACCGGGGCCGCACGCCGGGTTCGCGAGCTGCTCGTTGGACGTCGCGTCGTGCACGCACGCGGAGACCTGGGAGACGACCGGTTTCTCGGCGAGGTTCGGCAGGCCGAACGTCACGGCCATCGTGTAGAGCACGATGAACCCGAGCAGGAAGTGGGTGAACGGCCCGGTCGCCATCACGACGGTCCGCTTCCAAGTCTTCTGCCGCCACATCGCGCGCGGCTCGTCCTGGGGGTCGACCTCGTCGAGCGCGGTCATGCCCGCGATCTCGCAGAACCCGCCGACGGGGATCGCCTTGAGCCCGTACTCGGTCTCACCGCGCCGGAACGACCAGAGCCGCGGCCCGAACCCGACGAAGTACCTGCGCACCTTCATGCCGAACGCCTTCGCGGTCAGCAGGTGGCCCGCCTCGTGCAGTGCGAGCGACACACCCACGCACAACGCGAAAAGCACCACGCCGATGATGTACGCGAGCACATCCGCCCCTCTCGCCTGCCGTTCCGGCGAGCCTACGCAGCACAGGTAAAGCGGCTGTTCAGGCCGCTGGCCGCGGCGTGACCGGGTGCGTCGCTCCTCGCTTTCGCCCTGCCCCGGTCACTCAGCCAGCGTGTCCAGCACCTGCTGTCCGAACTTGGCGAGTTTGTTCTCGCCGACGCCGTTGATCGTGCCCAGTTCGGCCAACGTCGTGGGGCCTTCCGACGCGATCTGGCGCAGCGTCGCGTCGTGGAAGATGACATAGGCCGGGACGCCCTGCTCCTTCGCTGTCGCGGCGCGCCAGGATCGGAGCTTGTCGAAGACCGGCTGCGTCTCCGGGGACAGTTCCTGTTGTGGCGCCTTGGGCCGGGACGTCTTGGCCGCGCGTTTCGGTTCCTGGCGCAGCCGTACTTCGCGTTTGCGGGCCAGTACCTCGCTGCTCGCGTCCGTGAGGACCAGCGTGCCGTGGTCGCCTTCCACCGTCAGCAGGCCCTGCGCCAGGAGCTGGCGGATCACGCCGCGCCACACCGGTTCCGCGTGTTCCGTGCCCACGCCGAACACGGTGAGGGAGTCGTGGCCGAACTGCTGGATCTTGGCCGTCTGACGGCCAAGCAGGATGTCGACGATGTGGCCGACACCGAACTTCTGGCGGCGTTCCCGGTCGAGGCGGAACACCGCGGACAGAACCTTCTGCGCCGCGATCGTGCCGTCCCACGCCTCCGGGGGGCTCAGGCACGTGTCGCAGTTGCCGCACGGGGAGGCTTCCTGGCCGAAGTAGTTCAGCAGCTGCACTCGCCGGCATTCGACGGTCTCGCACAGCGCGAGCATCGCGTCCAGGTGGGTGCCGAGCCGCCTGCGGTGGGCGTCGTCGCCCTCCGAGGTGGCGATCATCTTGCGTTGCTGCACCACGTCCTGCAGCCCGTACGCGAGCCACGCCGTCGACGGTTGGCCGTCGCGGCCCGCCCTGCCGGTCTCCTGGTAGTAGCCCTCCACCGACTTCGGCAGGTCCAGGTGGGCGACGAACCGGACGTCGGGCTTGTCGATGCCCATGCCGAACGCGATGGTCGCCACGACCACGAGGCCGTCCTCGCGCAGGAACCGGGCCTGGTTGCGCGCTCGCGTGCGCGCGTCGAGGCCCGCGTGGTACGGCAGCGCCTCGATCCCGTTGTCCGAGAGGAACTGCGCGGTGCGTTCCGTCGACGCCCGCGACAGGCAGTAGACGATGCCCGCGTCGCCCTTGTGCTCGGTGGTGAGCAGCTCGAGCAGCTGCTGTTCCGGGCGGTTCTTCGCCACGATCCGGTACTGGATGTTGGGGCGGTCGAAGCTCGACACGAAGTGCCGCGCGTCGTCCAGGTTCAGCCGGTGCGCGATCTCCTTGCGGGTCGCGCCCGTCGCGGTCGCCGTCAGCGCGATCCTCGGCACCGCCGGCCACCGCTCGTGCAGCCGCGACAGCTCGAGGTAGTCCGGGCGGAAGTCGTGACCCCACTGCGCGACGCAGTGGGCCTCGTCGATGGCGAACAGCGAGATCTTCCCGCGGTCCAGCAGCCGCAGCGTGGACTCGACCTTCAGCCGTTCTGGCGCCAGGTACAGCAGGTCCAGCTCGCCTGCCAGGAACGCCTCCTCGACCGCGTGCCGCTGCCCGAAGTCCTGCGTGGAGTTGAGGAAGCCCGCCCGCACGCCGAGCGCGGTGAGCGCGTCGACCTGGTCCTGCATCAACGCGATCAGCGGCGACACCACCACGCCGGTGCCGGGCCGGACCAGCGCCGGGATCTGGTAGCACAGCGACTTGCCGCCACCGGTCGGCATCAGCACGAGCGCGTCGCCACCGCTGACCACCTGCTCGATGATGTCCCGTTGGTTCCCCCGGAACGCGTCGTAGCCGAACACGCGGCGCAGCGTGTCCAGCGCGGGCTGGGTCGCGGTCTCGGGGAGAGTCACGCGGCGATTCTAGGGCCGCGCACCGACAAGGCCGGAGAGTTGTCCACAGGTCAGTGTCCTGAGTCGAAAGTTCGGCGCGCTTCTCGGCGGCCCAGCTTCCCGCTGGCGGCGTTGCCGGAAGGCCCAAGCACAACTACGGTACGAGAGACCTTCCGGCGCCTTGCCAGCGGAAACCTGGATCCCCCGATAAGCACACCAACTTCCGACTCAGGACACTAGGCGTGTCCACCCACGGTGACCTCGCCGATCGTCAGCACCGGCGTGGCGCCGAGGATCGTGCCGATGCGGTCGGCCTGCGTCTCCAGTTCGCGCCGACGGGCCGCCGTCAGCCGGATGAACGGCTCGACCGTCAGCGCGACCCGTTTCCCCGACCGCTTCTGGTGCCACCGCCCGCCTACCACCCCGTCGGCCAGCAGCACCTGGAAGTTGCCCTTGGCGCGGGTCGCGGCGAGGCCCGGGTTGAGGCGAACGCGGTCGTTGCCGACGGCGTAGGCGTAGGTGTCGAAATACGGCAGCAGCCGCAGCCCGCGCGGCGGTTCCTCGGGCACCGCCGTGTCATCCGCCGACACCCACGCGGTCTCGCCCGCCACCGCCACGGGCGACAAGTCAGCCGACCTGAAAACCTCGCGCGCCCACGCGTCGGGCGCGTTCAGCCAGTTCGCGAACCGTGCGGGCGTGGACGGACCGAAGGCGTGCAGGTACCGGCGGAGCAGCCACGCGACCGGATCGGCAGGCGGCTCGCCACCGGAAGCGGGCGGCGCGGTGTAGGTGGTCATGCGGCCGCGGTTCGGGCCGAAGCACACGAGGCCGCGGTTCCCGGCGAGCGGCAGCGCCTGGCGCCACCTCGGCCACTTGCCGCCGAACGCCTCCATCACCGGGTCCCCGGCCCAGGAGCCGGTCGCCGCGACCACCGCGTCCGACAGTTCGTCGATGGTCAGGGTGGTGTCGCGGACCGCGTCCTCGACGGCGGCGAGCACCTGTTCCGTCTGGTCGCGAGTCATGCGTATTGGTTCCGGCATGGCCGGGGTCGACGACGGCACCGAGGACAGCGCCGCGATCCACGCGGGCAACTCGGCGGCGGGCAGCAGGTGCACGGTGCCGCGCGGCCCGAACGTCTTCACGAGCGTCCGGTCCCGCCACAGCGCGGCCTGGACCGTCTCGCGCGTCGCGTCCGGCAGCCGCAGCGCGATCGACAGTTCCGCGGCGGACAGCACCTGGGAGTGCGTGCCCGCCACCGCCGACACGACCTCGGCTGGACCACCGGGGAGCGGCGCGGCGAGGCCGTGCCGGTCGAGCCGTCGTGCACACACCTGCGACCAGGTCATCGACATCATGGCCACACGCTAACGGCGAACTAGGTCAGGATCGGTCCCATATGCTCCGGTCATGAGCGCCGGTCGTCTCCTCGCCCTGCTGTCCCTCCTCCAGACACCGAGGGAGTGGCCGGGCAGCGAGCTCGCCCGCAGGCTGGCGGTCAGCCCGAGGACCGTGCGGCGCGACATCGAGCGGCTGCGCGACCTCGGGTACCCGGTCGAGGCGACGATGGGCGCCGAGGGCGGGTACCGCCTCGTGGCCGGCTCCGCGGTGCCGCCGCTCCTGCTCGACGACGAGGAGGCGGTGGCGATGGCGGTCGGCCTGCGCGCCGCCGCCGGGCAGGCGGTGCAGGGCATCGAGGAGGCGTCGGTCCGCGCGCTCACCAAGCTCGAGCGGGTGCTGCCGTCGCGGCTGCGGTACCGGGTCGGCGCGCTCACCTCCGCGACCGTCCCGCTCATCACCGGCGAACAGCAGCCCGTTGATCCAGGTCAACTGACCGGGATCGCGAGCGCGGCCACCAACCACGAGCGGCTGCGCTTCACCTACTCCGATCACGACGGCACGGAGACCAAGCGGCACGTCGAGCCGTACCGGCTGATCGCGGCGGGCCGGCGCTGGTACCTCGCCGCGTTCGACCTCGAGCGCGACGACTGGCGACTGTTCCGGGTCGACCGTATTGCGAACGCGCTGCCGACCCGCGCCCGCTACGAGCCGCGCGAGCTGCCGGAAGGCGACCCCGCGTCGTTCGCCACCAGTAAGCTCTACTCCCTCGCGCCCACCTACGAGGCGGTGGTCGTCGTCGACCTGCCAGCGGACCGCGTGCCCGCCCACCTCGGCACGGCGCAGCCGGTCGACGATCGCCGCAGCCGGGTGCGCGCGGGCGCGGACACCCTCGAGTGGCTGGCATATCGGTTCGCCACGGCGGGCTGCGAGTTCACCGTCGAGGAACCCCGCGAGCTGGTCGACTACCTGCGCGAACTGGGGAGTCGCGTGGCTCGGGCGACAAATCGAGAATGAGGTGTCGAAACCCGGTCCGGTCGTTCGACGTGAGGTCAGCGGCCAGGTTTCGGCGCGAGTTCGCCCCCCGCGCGAGACAGGAAAGGCGAGACAGGAAGGACTGAACGCATGCGCTTCATGGTCATCCGCAAGGCAGACGAGGAAACCGAGGCCGGTGTGGCGCCGAGCCAGGAGCTGCTCGACGCCATGGGCCGCTACAACGAAGAAATGATCAAGGCCGGCGTCATGTTGTCCGGCGACGGGCTCATGGCCTCCAGCAAGGGGGCCAAGGTGCGGTTCTCCACCACCGGGAAGACGACGGTGATCGACGGTCCTTTCGCCGAGGCGAAGGAGCTGGTCGCCGGATATTCGATCCTCGAGGTCGACTCGCTGGCGGAAGTCATCGAATGGGTGAAGAAGTGGCCGGTCGAGGACGGCCACGGCAACGCCGAGATCGAGATCCGCCAGATCGCCGAGATCGACGACTTCGGTGACTCGATGACCGACGAGAACGTCGAGCACACCCGGCGCCTCCGCGACCTGACCGACGGCAAGTAGAGGAGGACCTATGCGATTCCTTGTGATGGTGAAGGCGGACGAGGGTTTCGAGAAAGGTGCGGTCCCGTCCGCGGACGAGCTGGCGGCGATGGGGCGGTACAACGACGAGCTGATCAAGGCGGGTGTGCTGCTCGCCGGTGAGGGGCTGCTCGAGTCGGCGCGCGGTGCGCGGGTCAAGTTCACGAACGGCATCCCGACGGTGATCGACGGCCCGTTCGCCGAGGCGAAGGAGCTGGTGGCCGGGTTCTGGCTGCTCGACGTCAAGTCCAAGGAGGAGGCGATCGAGTGGGTGAAGCGGGTCCCGTGCGTCGGCGGCGCCGAGTCCGCCATCGAGATCCGCCAGGTCTACGAAGCCGAGGACCTCATCGCCGCGGTGAACACGAACCACGGGGAGTAGCTGCTTTGATAGGCGCATGCCGACGCTGGAGACCCAACGTGCGATAGACGCCGTGTGGCGCATCGAGTCGGCCCGGCTCATCGCCGGGCTCACCCGGATGGTGCACGACGTCGGCCTGGCCGAGGAGCTCGCGCAGGACGCGCTGGTCGCGGCGCTGGAGCAGTGGCCGGAGTCGGGTGTCCCGGACAACCCGGGCGCCTGGCTCATGGCCATCGCCAAACGGCGCGCCATCGACATGTTCCGCCGCCGCGAGACGCTGACACGCAAGGTCACCGAGATCGGCCGCGATCTGGAGACCGCCGAGCTGCCCACCGCGGAGCCGGACTTCGACGCGATCCACTCCAACATCTCCGACGACCTGCTGCGCCTGGTGTTCATCTCCTGCCACCCGGTCCTGTCCACCGAGGCCAGGGTGGCGCTCACGCTGCGCCTCCTGGGCGGCCTGACCACCGACGAGATCGCCCGCGCCTTCCTCACGCCGGAGGCGACGATCGCGCAGCGGATCGTGCGGGCCAAGAAGACCCTCGCCCAGAAGAAGATCCCGTTCGAGGTGCCTGCCGCGAGCGAGCTGGAGGAGCGGCTCGCGTCCGTGCTGGAGGTCGTCTACCTGGTCTTCAACGAGGGCTACGCGGCCACCGGCGGTGACGACTGGATGCGGCCCGGGCTGTGCGAGGACGCGATGCGGCTCGGCCGGATCCTCGCCGAGCTGGTGCCCAAGGAGCCGGAGGCGCACGGCCTGATCGCGTTGATGGAGATCCAGGCCTCCCGGGCCCGGGCGAGGACGACGTCGGACGGTACACCCGTACTGCTCAACGACCAGGACCGGTCGCGGTGGGACCAGCTCCTGATCCGGCGCGGCCTCACGGCACTGGAACGCGCGGCCGAGCTCGGGCAGCCCATGGGGCCGTACGTGCTGCAGGCGGAGATCGCCGCGTGCCATGCCAGGGCACGCACCCCGGAGGAGACCGACTGGGTGCGGATCGCCGCCCTGTACGCGCGCCTGGTGCAGCTCGTGCCCTCGCCGGTCGTCGAGCTGAACCGCGGCGTCGCGCTGTCGATGGCGTTCGGCCCGGAGGCCGGGCTCAAGGTCGTCGACGAGCTCGTCGACGAACCGTCGCTGAGGAACTACCACCTGCTGCCCAGCGTGCGCGGTGACCTGCTGGCCAAGCTCGGCCGGGCCGAGGAGGCACGCGCGGAGTTCGAGCGGGCCGCCGGGCTCACCCGCAACGAGCGGGAGCGGGCACTGCTGCTGAAGCGGGCGGCGGAATGACCGACAACACCCCTGGCATGAAGGACGTCGCCGCGGTCGCGGGCGTGTCCATCGGCACCGTGTCGAACGTGCTGAACCGCCCGCAACTGGTCAGCGAGGCGACGCGGCTGCGCGTGCAGGCCGCGATCGTCGAGCTGGGCTTCGTCCGCAACGAGACCGCGCGCCAGCTGCGGGCGGGGCACAGCAGGACCATCGCGTACGTGGTGATGGACGCGGCGAACCCGTTCTTCAACGACGTGGCGCGCGGTGTCGAGGAGGAGGCCCGCGCCGAGGGCATGGTCGTCTACCTGTGCAACTCCAACCAGGACGGCAGCCGCGAACGCGAGTACCTCGAGCGGCTGCGCGAGCAGCGGGTGCAGGGCGTGCTGATCACGCCGATCGACCCGGTCGGCGAGCGGCTCGCGGAGATGCCCGGCCGCGGCATGCCGGTCGTGCTGGTCGACTGCCAGTCCGCCGACGAGTCGCAGTGCTCGGTCGCGGTCGACGACGTGCTCGGCGGCGAGCTGGCCATGACCCACCTGCTCGAGACCGGGCACGAGCGGATCGCGTTCGTCGGCGGCCCCATGACCGTGCAGCAGGTCCGCGACCGCCACGAAGGCGCGCGACAGGCCACCCTGGCCGTGGACCGGCCGGTCGAGCTGGTGCGGATGGAGACCGAGGCGTTGACCGTCGCGGAGGGCAGGCGTGCGGGGGAGCGGCTCGTCGGGCTGCCTGCCGAGCGGCGGCCGACCGCCGCGTTCTGCGCCAACGACCTGCTCGCGCTCGGCCTGCTGCAGGTCATGACCCGGCAGGGGCTGTCGGTGCCGAAGGATCTCGCGGTCGTCGGCTACGACGACATCGAGTTCGCGGAGGCGGCCGCCGTGCCGCTCACCTCGGTGCGCCAGCCGAGGGAGCTGCTCGGCAGGACCGCGGCGCGGTTGCTCCTGGAGGAGGCGTCCGGCGAGGCGTCGCACAAGCACCAACAGGTCCGGTTCCGGCCGGAGCTGGTCGTGCGGGCGTCGACCCGGATCCACCGGCCTTGACACCCCCGGCACGGCTCCACCATGCTGATGGCCGCATTGAAACGTTTAACTCGAAGCCGAGGGCGGCATGACTGACCAGGTCGAGGCGTTGTTGCGACGGAGCAACCGGCTCGGATCCGATCCCCGCAACACCAACTACGCCGGCGGCAACACGTCCGCCAAGACCACCGCCGCTGATCCGGTCACCGGCACCTCCGTTGAGCTGTTGTACGTCAAGGGATCCGGCGGCGACCTCGGCACGCTGACCGCGGACGGCCTCGCGGTGCTGCGGCTCGACCGCCTCCGCGCGCTGACCGGTGTCTACCCGGGTGTCGAGCGCGAGGACGAGATGGTCGCCGCGTTCGACTTCTGCCTGCACGGCAAGGGCGGCGCGGCACCGTCGATCGACACCGCCATGCACGGCCTGGTCGAGCAGGCACACGTCGACCACCTGCACCCCGACGCCGGCATCGCGTTCGCGACCGCCGCCGACGGGCCCGAGCTGACCCGCCGGTGCTTCGGCGACCGCGTGGTCTGGGTGCCGTGGCGGCGGCCGGGATTCCAGCTGGGGCTGGACATCGCGGCCGTGCAGCGGGACAACCCGCGGGCCATCGGAGTGATCCTCGGCGGCCACGGCATCACCGCCTGGGGTACCACCACCGACGAGTGCGAGGCCAGCTCGCTGGAGATCATCGCCACGGCCCAGCGCTACCTCGACGAGCACGGCAGGCCCGACCCGTTCGGCGCCGTCGTGGTCGAGACGCTCGCCCCCGCCGACCGCGCGCTGCTGGCCGCACGCATCGCCCCGGCCGTCCGCGGTCTCGTGTCCACCGACCACCCGCAGGTCGGGCACTTCACCGACTCGGCGGGGGTGCTGGACTTCCTCGCCCGCGAACGCCTGGGTGAGCTCGCCGCGAAGGGCACCAGCTGCCCCGACCACTTCCTGCGCACCAAGGTCCGCCCGCTCGTACTCGACGTGCCGCCGACCACCCCGCTGGAGGCGCTCCTCGCGCGCCTGCGGGAACTGCACGAGGCCTACCGCGCCGACTACCGCGCCTACTACGAGCGCTACGCCGACGCGGACAGCCCGCCCATGCGCGGCGCCGACCCGGCCATCGTGCTGGTGCCCGGCGTCGGCATGTTCAGCTTCGGCGCGGACAAGCAGACCGCGCGCGTCGCGGGCGAGTTCTACGTCAACGCCATCAACGTGATGCGGGGCGCCGAGTCGGTCTCGGCCTACGAGCCGATCGAGGAACGCGAGAAGTTCCGCATCGAGTACTGGGCGCTGGAGGAGGCGAAGCTGCGCCGTCGTCCCAAGCCGAAGCCCCTCGCCACCCGCGTCGCGTTCGTCACCGGCGGCGGCTCGGGCATCGGCCGCGCCACCGCGCTGCGGCTCGCGGCCGAGGGCGCGTGCGTGGTCGTCGCCGACCGCGACCCGGACTCGGCGAAGCAGGTCGCCGAGGAGATCGGCGAGACCGGGCTCGCCGTGACCGTCGACGTGACCGACGAGAACGCGATCGCCGCCGCGTTCCGTACGGCTGTACTGGCGTTCGGCGGCGTCGACCTCGTGGTCAACAACGCGGGTCTGTCGGTGTCGAAACCGTTGCTGGAGACCACGGAGGAGGACTGGGACCGCCAGCACGACGTGATGGCGAAGGGCTCGTTCCTCGTCTCGCGTGAGGCCGCGCGGATCATGGTCGAGCAGGGCATCGGCGGCGACATCGTCTACATCTCCAGCAAGAACGCCGTGTTCGCCGGCCCCAACAACGTCGCGTACGGGGCGGCGAAGGCCGATCAGGCGCACCAGGTCCGGCTGCTCGCCGCCGAACTGGGCGAGTACGGGATCCGCGTCAACGGCATCAACCCGGACGGCGTGGTCCGCGGCTCCGGGATCTTCGCGGGCGGCTGGGGCGCGCAGCGCGCCGCCGTGTACGGGGTGCCGGAGGAGGAGCTGGGTGCGTTCTACGCCAAGCGAACGCTGCTGAAGCGGGAGGTGCTGCCGGAGCACGTGGCGGCGGCGGTCGTCGCGCTGTGCGCCGGTGACCTGTCGCTGACGACCGGGTCGCACGTCCCGGTGGACGCCGGGGTGGCCGCGGCCTTCCTGCGGTGACGGCGATGCGGAACGTCCGGGTCGCCGCGGCCGACCTCGGTGCGGCCAGCGGCCGGGTGATCGTCGGCGAGGCCGGCGCGGACTCGCTGGCGCTGCGGGAGGTGCACCGGTTCCCGAACCGTCCGGTGCGGGCGGGGCGCACCCTGCACTGGGACATCCTCGCGCTGTACCAGGGAGTTCTCGACGGGTTACGCGCGGCCGGGCCGGTCGACGGGATCGGCATCGACTCGTGGGCCGTCGACTACGGGCTCCTCGACGCGGACGGCGCCTTGCTCGGCAACCCGGTGCACTACCGCGACGAGCGGACCGCGGGCGCGAAGGGCAACCTGGAACGCCTCGGCGCGCGGGAGCTGTACGCGACGACGGGGCTGCAGTTCCTGCCGTTCAACACGATCCACCAGCTGGCCGCCGAGCCGCGGCTCGGGATCGCGCACCGGCTGCTGCTGATCCCGGATCTGCTCGCGTACTGGCTGACCGGGGAGCAGGGCGCGGAGGTCACCAACGCGTCGACGACGCAGCTCCTCGACGTGAAGACCCGCAGGTGGGCGACGGGCCTGATGGCGAACGCGGGCGTCGATCCCGCGCTGTTCCCCGAGTTGCGGGAGCCCGGGACGGTGATCGGGGACGCGGACGGCACGCCCGTGATCGCCGTCGGCTCCCACGACACGGCGTCCGCGGTGGTCGGCGTGCCCGCGGAACACGAGCGGTTCGCCTACATCTCGTGCGGCACGTGGTCGCTGGTCGGGGTGGAACTGGACACGCCGGTGCTCACGGAAGCCAGCAGGGAAGCCAACTTCACCAACGAGCTGGGCGTCGACGGCACCGTCCGCTACCTGCGCAACGTGATGGGGTTGTGGCTGCTGCAGGAATGCGTGCGCGAGTGGGGTGCGGACACCGGGGAGTTGTTGCGGGAGGCGGAGAAGCGGCCGAGGGCGGCCGTGATCGACCCCGACGACCCCGTGTTCCTGCCGCCCGGCGCCATGGCCGCGCGGATCGCCGACGCGTGCGAGCGGGCGGACCAGCCGGTGCCCGAGGACCGGCCCGCCATCGTGCGGTGCGTTGTGGACAGTCTGGCCGACGCGCACCGGCGGGCCGTCGAGGACGCGCAGGCGTTGTCCGGCAAGGCGGTCGACGTCGTGCACATGGTCGGCGGCGGCGCCAGGAACACGTTGCTGTGCCAGTTGACCGCGGACGCGTGCGGCCTGCCGGTGGTCGCGGGTCCGGTCGAGGCGACCGCCATCGGGAACGTGCTCGTGCAGGCGAGGGCGCTCGGCGCGCTGGCCGGTGACCTGACCCGGCTGCGCGCCCTGATCAGGGCCACGCAGCCGGTCACCCGCTATCAGCCAGTGCCACGCCCTCGCTCCGCTCGCGGGTGAGGCGGCCTGATCCGGTGTCTTCCCTCCTGCGCTGCTCGGGCGGCTCGCTTCGCTCGCGGCCCTCCGCTGCTCGTCAGTCCAGACACCGGCGGCCGCCTCACAGCGCGTAGACCCGCGCCCAGTCCACCTCGTAGACCGCGGGCTGCAGGTCGTCGCCGTAGAAGTTGTCCAGCTGGATGGTCTGGTGCATCGACGGCGCGCACTGGATGCAGTCACGCACGTCGTTGGCACCGCCCGAGAAGCTGAACCACTCCTCGCCGTCCACGAAGCCCTTCACGTGGTCCGGCGTCCACTCGACGGCGATGTTGTGCCACTGCGACAGGTCCACGCCGCACAGCTGCGCGTGTTCCTGCTGCACCGGCGCGTCCGCGTCGTGCGGGTAGTGGATGAACGCCTCCGCGCAGTCCTCGCCCGGGGCGCCGTTCTCCAGGTAGTCGTACTCGCCGTCCTCCGGCCACCGGTCCGAGTCCGGCCACAGGATCAGGAGCGGGTGGTACTGGCGGCCGTTGTTCTCTCCCACGGCCTGCGATCGGACGCGGGCCTCCCAGCGCCCGTACTGCTGCCCGAAGTGGGACGCGAGCCAGCCGGAGTCGCCTTTCGCCTCACCGGTCTGCCGCAGCACACCGCCGACGACGCGGGTGTTCCTGTCGCACCGCTGCCCGTTGCCGGCGTGGCCCGGCCAGCACTGGTCCACGCCACCGCCAGCGAGTGACCACTTCTCCTGGTCCGGCACCGCGGGCTCGGTCTCGGAGCCGTAGTCGAACTCGTCCGAGCCCGCCGCGATGGGCTCGCCCCAGCCGTACCGCCCGGCCGCCGAGTCCGGCTCGGCCGCGGAAGCGGGCAGTGCCACCAGCACTCCGGACAGCACCACGGCGGCCCCGAGCGCGAGGAGCAGGCGTTTCTGCATCGATTGGTCCTTTCCCCGACGTACACGTGCGGTGACCAGCGTCGTCGCCGCCGGCTGCGGGGATACGGGCGTGGCAGGTTCCTGCCTCACCCGCGCGGCAGGCGCAGGCAGTCCACCGGCAGGCCGAGGTCGGCGAGGATCCCGTCGCACTCCGCCCTCGCGGTCCGTGCCGCCTCGGGATCGCCTGCCGCTTCGTGGGCGCGAGCCAGTCTGGCCAGTAGCCGTGCGGCTTCCAGCGGTGCTCGCAGCTGCCGCCAGGTTCGCAGCGCCGCCCGCAGTGGTTCGACGGCTGCTTCCGGGTCGCCGCTCGCCATGGCCAGTTCGCCCAGTGTCCGGTACGCCTCGGCGGTGCCGTCGGCGTTGCCCAGTGTCGTGAACACCGGCAGCGCCCGGTCCAGTCGCTTGCGGGCCGCGGCGAAGCGGCCGAGGCGGACGTCGACGTCGGCGAGGGTCTGTTCGACGTAGGCCGCGTGCAGCTCGTCGTCGATCTCCTCGGTCAGCTGACCCGCCTCGGTGAGTGCCTGCTCGGCGTCGTCGAGGCGGTGCACGTCGATCAGGGTGTACGCGTAGATGATCAGGTTCATCGCCTGCAGGCGGTGGTTGCCCTGCGCGCGGCGGATGGCGAGGGCGTCCTCCACGAGCGGCAGCGCGCGGGCCGGCTCGCCGAGGTCGCGGTGCACCTCCGCGCGGTTGATCAGCAGTGACGGCAGCGCGGAGCCCGGCACGTCCGGGTCGCACTCGCGGATGGCCTCGTCGAGCATCTCCGCCGCCTCGCGCAGTCTGCCCAGCCTGCGGGCGGCGAGGCCGGCGTGCAGCAGTGCGCGCATGGTCCGGTTGTGGTCGCCGAGCTTCGTGGCGAGTGCCAGCGCCTCCGCCGCGAGCGCGGGCATCTCACCGCACCGCGCCCGCTGCGCGTACACCGCGAACAACGCCTGCAGGATCTTCAACAACAGGTCGTCGGGACCGGTCGTCCGCAGTGCGGACGCGGCGACCTCGAGGGCGTGCTCGCGTTCGTCGTCGTAGGCGCGCAGCGCGAGGAACCCCGACATGCGCAGCGCGAACAGTCCAGCCAGCTCCGCGTGGCCCTGCGCGCTGGCCTGTTCCAGCGCGCTCGTCAGGCTCGTGCGCTCCACCTCCAGCCACGCCCTCGGCTGGTCGCGGGTCGCGCGTACCGCGACCTGCGGGGCGGCGACGGCCTCCAGCCCGCTGGCGTAGATCGTGTGGTGGTCGGCGCGCTGGTCCGCCTCGGTGGCGAGCGCGAGCCACGACGACAGGACCTTCGACACCGCCTCCGCGCGTTCGTCCTCCGGGTCCTCGTCCTCCGCCCGCTCGGCGGCGAACGCGCGGATGAGGTCGTGCAGCTGGTAGCGGGACTGGCCGACCGCGTCGCGGCCGAGCGGTTCGAGGAGGTGCATCTCGACCAGCCGGTCCAGCATCCGTTCCACGCGTGCGGTCGACGGTTCACCGGTCAGCTCCTGCGCCACCCACGTCGGCCAGTCCGGCGTCAGCAGCAGTCCGAGCCTGCGCAGCAGCACCCGCAGCGGCTCGTCGAGCGCCTGGTAGCTCAGCTCGATGCTGGCCCGCACGTCGAGGTCGCCCACCGACAGCTCGTCGAGGCGGCCGACCTGGTCGGCGAGCCTGCTGCGGAACTCCTCGAGTGTCCACTCGGGATGGACGGCGAGGCGGGCCGCGGCAACGCACACCGCCAGCGGCAGCCGCCCGCACAGCTCGACGACGGCCTCCGCGGCCTCCGGCGCGCCGCCGACCCGCTGCTCACCGATCACCGCGGCCAGCAGCGCGACCGCGTCGTCCGGTGAGAGCACCGGCACCGACCACCGCGTCGCGCCCAGCAGAGCGCCGAGCCTGCGGCGGGAGGTCACCAGCACCTGGCAGCCCGGTGTGCCGGGCAGCAGCGGCCGGACCTGCTCCTCACCGGCGGCGTCGTCGAGCACGATCAGGACGTGGCGGCCCGCCAGGTGGCTGCGGTACAGCGCGACCCGTTCGTCCCGGTCGTCGGGCACCTCCGCGCCGCCGACGCCGAGCGTGCGCAGGAACCGGCCGACGACCGCGTGCGGGTCGGCGGGCGCGTGGTGCCCGCCGCGCAGGTCGGCGAACAGCTGTCCGTCGGGGAAGGCGTGGTCGGCGCGGCGCGCGGCGGCCAGCGCCAGCGACGTCTTGCCGACGCCGCCCGGCCCGACGAGCACCCGGACCTGGCCGGCCTGGTCCGTGCGGGCCAGGTCCGCGGCGATCTCGTCGATCAGGTCGTCGCGGCCGGTGAGGAGTGGCGAGCTGGCAGGCAGCTGGCGCGGCACGGTCACCGGCGCGGGCTGGGCGACCGGTGCGGGCGCCTCGCCGCGCAGGATCCGCTGTTCGAGGTCCCGCAGCGCGGGCCCCGGTTCGACACCGAGGTCGTCGGAGAACAGGCGGTAGAGCGCGCGGTACGCGGCGAGCGCGTCGGCGCGGCGGCCGGACGCGGCGAGCGCGGCCATGCGGATCTCGTGCAGCCGTTCCCGGTAGGGGTGGTCGGTGAGCACCGGCTCCAGCTCGCGGAGCACGTCGTCATAGCGGCCGAGCGCGACCTGCGCCTCCAGCCTGGCCTCGGCCGCGCTCACCCGTTCCTCGCCGAGCAGCGCCCGGGTGGTGGCGGCGAGTTCGTCGGCCACGTCGGCGAGCGCGGGCCCGCGCCACAGCGCGAGCGCGTCCGCGAACAGTCCCGCCGCGCGCTCGTGGTCGCCGCCGGAACCGGCGTTCCTGCCCTGCACGACCAGCTCGCGGAACCGGACGAGATCCAGCCCGTGCTCGCCGAGGTGCAGCTCGTAGCCGGTGGGGCGGGTGACGATCAGGCCGTCGCCCGCCGCGCGCAGCCTGCGGCGGACGTTGCTGATCAGGTTGTGGAGCTGGGGTCGCGCGGTGGTCGGCGGGTCGTCCCACAGCGCGTCGACGAGCCGGTCCGTACTGGTGAGGCGACCCGCGTTGAGCAGCAGCGTGGCCAGCACGAACCGCTGCCTGCCGCTGCCGATGGGAATGTGTTCCGGGTCGTCCCAGACCGCGACAGGTCCCAGCACGCCGAACTCCACCATGGAATTCTGGCAGAGTTCGGCGGGCGGGTACGACGGGTGGGTCAGTGCGTGGCGTCCAACCGGACGAACTCGTCGGTCGTCAGGTCGACGTGGACGGCCGCGGCCGAGTCGCGGATGGTCGCCGGTCGGGACGAACCGGGGATCGGGATCACCACGGGCGACTTCGCGAGCAGCCACGCGAGGCACACCTGCTGCGGGCTGATGCCCTTGTCCTTGGCCACTTCCGCGAACGGCGCGAAGATCGAACCGAGGTCACCTGCCTTCGCGATGCCGCCGAGCGGGCTCCACGGCAGGAACGCGATGCCCAGCGAGTCGCACAGGTCCAGCTCCGGTTCGCTGGAGCGGAACCGGGGCGAGAACTCGTTCTGCACGCTCACGAGGCGGCCGCCGAGGATCTCGTTCGCGAGCCGGATCTGGTCCGGGTTCGCGTTCGAGATGCCCGCGTACCGGATATTGCCCGCGTCGAGCAGGTCGCGGATGGCGCCGACCGACTCGGCGTAGTCGACCCTCGGGTCCGGCCGGTGGAACTGGTACAGGCCGATGGCGTCGACGCCGAGCCGCTTCAGCGACGCCTCGCACGCCTGCTTGAGGTACTCGGGTGAGCCGTCGAGGCCCCAGCCGCCGCCCTCGGTGCGGGTGTGGCCGCCCTTGGTCGCGATCAGCACGTCGGACGTGTCACCGCCCCAGCTCGCGACCGCGCGGGCGATGAGCGACTCGTTGTGCCCGATGTCCGTGTTGTCCAGTGAGTAGGCGTCCGCGGTGTCGAACAGCGTGACGCCCGCCTCGAGCGCGGCGTGGATCGTGTCGACGGACTGCTGCTCGTCCTCCGGCCTGCCCTCGATGGACATCGGCATGCCACCGAGTCCGATGGCGCTGACCTGCGTGTCGCCGATGCGACGGGACTGCATCTCGGATGCCTCCTTCGTAGCTCTTCTGCCTCTTCCAGCTTCCCGCTCGGTCATTAAGCTGTCCAACAGAAGTCTTCGATCGGGTTAATCAGTCTGGGTGATGAATCGTGGAGCTGCGGCAACTCTCCTATTTCGTCGCGGTCGCCGAGGAGTGCCACTTCACGCGTGCCGCGAAACGGCTCCACGTCGCGCAGTCCGGGCTGTCGGCGTCGGTCCGCTCGCTGGAGCGGGAGCTGGGCGCGGACCTGTTCGTGCGGAACACGAGACAGGTGCGTCTCACGCCGGCCGGTGCCGCGCTGCTGGCCGAGGCGCGGCGGACACTCGCCGCGTCGGACGCCTGCGTGGCCGCCGTCGCCGCCGTGCAGGGGCTCCTGCGGGGCACCCTCGCGATCGGTTCGCTGCAGTGCCTGCACGTGGTGCACCTGCCCGCCGTGCTCGCCGGCTTCGTGTCCGACCACCCTGGGCTGGACGTCGAGCTGCGGCAGGGCGGGTCGGGGGAGCTGACCGCCCTGGTGGCACAGGGAAAGCTCGACGTGGCGTTCGTGTCGCGACCCGCCGCGCACCCGGAGGAGGTGGTGGTGGGCTCGCTCGCGACCGAGCCACTCGTGCTGGCGTGCGCGCATGACCACCCGCTCGCACGTGCCGACCGCGTGTCACCCGCGACGCTGACCGGTGAGCGGTTCGTGGACTTCGCGCCCGACTGGGGGACGCGGGACCTGGTGGACTCGGTGGTCGGGCCGCGGCACGTCGCGCTCGAGGTGACCGACGTGCACTCGCTGCTGGACCTCGTCGCCTGCGGCCTCGGGGTCGCGCTCGTGCCGCAGTCGTTCTCGGTGAAGACGGACCGGGTGCGGTTCGTCGGCCTCACCCTGCCCGCGCCGCACTGGGAGACCGTGTCGGTCACGGCGAACCCGCCGAGCGCGGCCGCGGTCGCACTGGTCGCGGACGTGCGCCGGTCGGCGGGCTTGACCTCCAGTTAGGTCGACGTTGTTGACTCACTCGGGTCGGAGTGTCGAGTGAGAGGGCCCCACCGTGATCCTCGTCGTCGGTGCCACCGGGAACATCGGGCGCGAGCTGGTGTCCCGGCTGGTGGCGCGCGGGCAGGACGTCCGCGCGGTGAGCCGGGATCCCGGTGGGGCCCGTGCGGTCCTGCCGTCCGATGTGGACGTCCGGGACATCGCCGCGCTGCCGTCCGCGATGGACGGGGTGCGTGCGCTGTTCTTGTTGCAGGGCCTGGTCGACCCGGCGCCCGTGCTGGCCGGCGCCGCTCGTCGAGGGGTCGAGCGGGTCGTGTACGTGTCGTCGATGGTGGCCGCGTCCTACCCGGGATCGGGGATCGGGCGGCAGATCGTGGCCGGGGAACAGGCCGTGCGGGGCAGCGGGCTCGACTGGACGCTGGTGCGGCCGTGGGAGTTCCAGTCGAACACGCTCGCCTGGGCGGGGTCGGTCCGGGCCGGCGGCGCGGTGCGGGTGCCGTCGCTCGGCAAGCCGTCGCCGGCGGTGGCGCCCGCCGACATCGCGGCCGTGTCGGTGCGGGCGCTCGTCGACGACGGGCACGCGGGGAAGGTGTACCCGCTGACCGGCCCAGCCGAGCTGACCGTCGAGGAGAAGGTGCGGGTGCTGGCCGACGTGCTCGGGCGGCCGGTGTCACTCGTGGTCGCCGGGCCGGTGCCCGCGCACGAGGACCCGGTCGTGCGGGCCGCGCTCGTGCCCGGGGTGTGCGACATGGACACCCCGGGCGTGCTGCCGACCGTCGCGGAGGTGACCGGTCGCCCGGCGCACGCGTACGCGCGGTGGGTGTCGGCGAACGCGACCGCGTTCAGTCCTGGTTGAGCCCCGCCAGCTGTTCGATCACCAGCACCAGCGCCGAGTGGTCGAGATCGCCGTGGCCCTGCGCCCGGGCGGCCGCCATCAGCTGAGCGACCGTCGCACTGAGGGGGAGTGGTACACCGGCGTCCCTGGCCGAGCCGAGCACGATGCCGAGGTCCTTGTGGTGCAGGTCGACGCGGAAGCTCGGCGTGAAGTCGTGGTTGCGCATCGCAGGCGCCTTGCGGTTGAGCACGGTGCTGCCCGCGAGCCCGCCGGACAGCACCTCGACGGCGGGCTCGAGGTCGACACCCTGTGCCCGCAGGAGCGTGAGCGCCTCGGCGACGAGCCCGATGGTGCCCGCGACGATCAGCTGGTTCGCCGTCTTCACGGTCTGCCCGCCACCGGCCGGTCCGACGTGGACGATCGTGGTGCCGAGCACGTCGAGGACCGGGCGTGCGGCCTCGACGTCCGCCGCCGCGCCACCGACCATGATCGACAGCGTGCCGTCGATCGCGCCCTGCTCACCGCCGCTGACCGGTGCGTCGACCACCCGCACGCCGGCCGCCCGCCCCCGCTCGGCGACGGCACGGGCCGTGGTGGGCGCGATGGTGCTCATGTCGATCCACAGTGCACCGTCCGCCGTCAGCACGTCGTCGGCGATGGCCTCGACGTCCGGCGAGTCCGGCAGCATCGTGATCACGACCTCGGCCCCGCGCACCGCGTCCCGCGCACTGTCCGCGGCGGTCCCGCCCTGCTCGGCGAACGCGGCCGTCTTGCCGGGGCTGCGGTTGAAGCCGGCGACGTCATGCCCGGCGCGGACGAGGTTGACGGCCATGGGCAGACCCATGGTCCCGAGCCCGATGAACGCGATGCTGGCCATGCTCCGACCCTAGTGGTCGCCCGGCACCCCCAGCCCGCCGACGATCTCCACCTCCTGCCCGGTGAACTCGCCCGTGAGCAACGGCATGGTCTTCGCGATCGCGGCCTTGACCTCCGGTAATCCCAGCGACGCGTCGTGCGCCTCCTTGCTGACCCAGATCTCGGTGACCCACACGAGGTCCTTGTCACCGGTGTCGTCGTCGGACACACCGACCGCGTACAGGTCGCAGCCCGCCGCCCGCAGGCCGTCCTGACCGCTGACGAGCGTGGCCACCACCTCGTCCCGGTGTCCCGGCTTGACGCGCATGGTGCCGAAGTAGCCGTACCGCACTGTTCCTCCCTGGTCGATCGCTGTCGGCGGCGATACTCGCACGGCCCACCGACAGTCCGATTGGACGAACGCGACAGCCGCGGACATGGCAATCTCACGTTCCGTGGGTCCTGGGCGTCTTCGTGGTGTGAGACCTTTCGAGCGGATCGTGGACCGGTACGGGGCAATGGTGCTGCGGGTGTGCCGCGCGGTGCTCGGGCCGACCGACGCCGAGGACGCGTGGTCGGAGACCTTCCTCGCCGCGCTCAAGGCGTACCCCGGGCTGCCCGAGGACGCGAACGTCGAGGCCTGGCTGGTGACCATCGCGCACCGCAAGGCGCTCGACGTGTGGCGGGCGGACCGGCGGCGGCCGGTGGCCGTGGCCGAGGTGCCCGACCGGGGACGTGCCGACGAGTGGCACGGCGACCTCTGGGCGGCGCTGGCCCGGCTGCCGCACAAGCAGCGGCTCGCCGTCGCCTACCACCACCTCGCCGGGCTGCCCTACGCCGAGATCGCCGCGATCACCGGTGGTACCACCGACGCCGCCCGTCGCGCCGCGGCCGACGGCATGAAACGTCTCCGCACGCTCTACACCGAGGAGGAGACCGCATGAACTTCGACGCCCTGCCACTGGAGGACCCGGCCGCCCAGGCGCGGCTGCACGCCCGGCTCGTCGCCGACGCCGAGCGGGAGGGGCTGCTCGACCTCGCCTACCGCACCGTCGACACCCCCGTCGGATCGCTGCTGCTCGCCGCGACGCCCGTCGGGCTGGTGCGGGTCGTGTACGAGAACGTCGGCCACGACGCCGAGCTGACGCGGCTCACCGAGACCGTCAGCCCCCGGGTGCTGCACGCACCCGCCCGTCTCGACACCGTCGCGTGGCAGCTCGACGAGTACTTCGCGGGCCGCCGCACCGCGTTCGACGTGCCGCTGGACCTGCGGCTCGCGCGGGGGTTCCGGCTGGCCGTGGTCGAGCACCTGCCCGCGATCCAATACGGTCGTACCGAAACATATGCCCAGGTGGCGGCCGCCGCCGGGAGTCCGAAGGCGGTCCGGGCCGTCGGCACCGCGTGTGCGACCAACCCGGTGCCCGTGGTCGTGCCGTGCCACCGTGTCGTCCGCTCCGACGGGTCGTTCGGCGGCTACGCGGGCGGGCGGGACGCCAAGCGGACGCTGCTCACCCTGGAAGCGGCGTGACGGGCCGCGCCGACGCCGACCGGACCACGGTCGCCACGGGTGCGGGCCGGGGTGACGGGACACTTTGGGCTTGGTGTTTCACGACGCCACGTGATCGGTGTGATTAAGTCGCACCATGGTGCGAGCAGCGGTGCTTTCCAAGCAGGGCGGGCAACTCGAGGTCCGGGACATCACCCTCGGCGAACCCGGGCCGGGACAGGTGAAGGTGCGGGTCGCGGCGGCGGGTGTCTGCCACTCCGACCTCTCCCTCGCCAACGGGACGCTCACCCAGGAGGTACCCGCGGTGCTCGGGCACGAGGGCGCCGGCGTGGTCATCGCGGTCGGCGACGGCGTGGACCGGGTCGCCGTGGGTGACCACGTGGTCCTGAACTGGGCGCCGGCCTGCCGCGACTGCTGGTTCTGCCTGCGGGGCGAGCCGTGGCTGTGCGTGCACGCCGAGGAGACGGCCCGCGCGCCCTACGCGTTCCTCGACGACGGCACCCCCCTCTACCCGGGCCTCGGCACGGCGGCGTTCGCGGAGGAGACGATCGTGCCGGCCGCCGGGGTCGTGCGGGTGCCCGACAGCGTGCCGATGGATCAGGCCGCGGTGCTGGGCTGTGCCGTGCAGACCGGTGCGGGCGCGGTGCTCAACACCGCACGCGTGCGGGCCGGGGAGTCCGTCGTGGTCGTCGGGCTCGGTGGTGTCGGCCTGTCGGCGTTGCAGGCGGCACGGGCGGTCGGTGCGGGCCCGATCATCGGCGTCGACGTCAGCGAGGCCAAGGCCGACCTGGCCGCGCAGCACGGCGCCACCGACTTCCTCGTCTCCGGCGACACGACCACCAAGGCCATCCGCAAGCTCACCGGCGGGCGCGGCGCCGACCACGCCTTCGACTGCGTCGGCCTGCCCGCGACCATCCGCACCGCGTGGTCGTCGAGCCGCCGCGGCGGGTCGGTCACGGTGGTCGGCGTCGGCAGCAAGGCCAACATCGTCGAGTTCACCGCGCTGGAGCTGTACTGGTTCGGCCGCACCCTGCACGGCTGCGTGTTCGGGTCGAGCGATCCGGACGTCGAGATCCCGCGCCTGCTCGGCCTCGTCGAGGAGGGCAAGCTCGACCTCGCCGCCCTCGCCACGGCCACGACCGACCTCGCGGGGATCAACGACGCGTTCGAGCACCTCGGCCAGGGCGCGCGGACCATCGTCACGTTCTGAGCACCCGGACCCAGCCGATCCCGTCGGTCTCCTTCACGGCCACGTGCACGGGCCGGTACGTGCCCGGTTCGTACTCGGGCCGGTGCCGGACCACCTCGGCGTAGAACCACGCCGACACGATCATCGCGAGGGGCGCGCGGGAACCCGCGCACGCCTTCTTGAACGCCGCGGCGTCGAGGAGGCGGTGCGCGTGGACGATCGCGGAGCCGGTCATCCCGAGGTCGTCCCGGGTGAGCTCACCGGCGTGCAGCGCCATCCGCAGCTTGATCCGCTGCGCGGGCGGGTGGGTGTCGTTGTGCGTGCGCAGCTCGGTGGTGAGCGCGGCGGGCAACCGGCCGGCCAGCACCCCTTTCGGCAGCCCGGCGGGAATCAGCACCAGCACGCTGTCACCCACGACCTCGACGTGGCAGAAATCCCACGGAATACCGGTTTTCACACCACCCAGCGCTGGCGACTCGACGCGACCGACGCTTCCCCGAGCACGACCACGGCGCCGCTGCCGGACGCGGCCGAGTACCCGGGCGGCGGCAAGGACCTGGGCTGCGCAGGACTCGGCCCCGCCCTCGATCCCGCGACGCAACCGCGACACCGACCGGGACGGCGTCGCCGACGTCCGGTTCCGGGTCTGCATCACCTACACGCCCGAGCTGGCGCCCAGGACGCCCGTCGTGAACTGCGAGGGCCGCTACTGAGGGCTCACCAGCTGACCGGGAGGCTGTGCAGGCCGTAGATCGTCGCGTCGTCCTTGAACGGCAGGTCGGACACCGGCACGTCGACCCGCAGCGTCGGCACGCGCGCGAACAGGCTGTCGAACACGATCCGCAGTTCCACGCGGGCGAGGTTCTGCCCGAGGCACTGGTGCGCGCCGTACCCGAACGCGATGTGGTTGCGGGCGCCGCGGGTGACATCCAGGCGGTCCGGCTCCGCGAACACGGCCGGGTCGTGGTTGGCGGCGTTGCCGAGCGTCAGCACGCCCTCGCCCGCCTTGACGGTCACGCCGCCGACCTCGGTGTCCGCGACCGCCACGCGGGAGGTCACGAACTCGGCGATCGTGAACTGCCGCAGCAGTTCCTCGACCGCGGCTGGCGTCCGCGACGGGTCCGCCTTCAG
Source organism: Actinophytocola algeriensis (assembly GCF_014203735.1). GTDB lineage: Bacteria > Actinomycetota > Actinomycetes > Mycobacteriales > Pseudonocardiaceae > Actinophytocola > Actinophytocola algeriensis. Next base: position 37,320 of record NZ_JACHJQ010000012.1, read on the forward strand.
CAGCGCGAGCTGTTCGGGTTCCTGGAGCAGGGCGAGCGTGCCCAGCGAGATCATGTTGGCGGTCGTCTCGTGGCCCGCGACCAGCAGCAGCACCGCGAGGCTCACCAGCGCGTCGCGGTCGTAGGTGCCTTCCGCGCGGTGTTTGGCGATCTGCCTGCCGATCAGGTCGTCGGTGGGCGTGGGCTCCTTCTCGCCGACGAGCTTGTCCATGTACGCGCGCAGCTCGTCGGCCGCGGCGCGCACGTCCCCGGCCGCGGCCTTGCGGGACAGCAGCGTCCGCGAGCGGGACTGGAAGAACTCGTGGTCGTCGTAGGGCACCCCGAGCTGCTCGCAGATCACCAGCGACGGCACGGGCTGCGCGAGCGCCTCCACCAGGTCGGCCGTGCGGGACTCGTGCGCGAGCATCGCATCGAGGTGCGCGTCGACGATCTCCTGGACCCGCGGGCGCAACGCGGCGAGGCGCTTGACGGTGAACTCGCCCAGCACCGCGCGCCGGGCCGGGCCGTGCTCGGGCGGGTCGAGGGTGATCAGCGACGGCTTCAGCCCGCGGTCCTGCTGGAAGCGCCTGCCGGTCGGGTTCGGGAAGTCCGGGTTGGCGCGGTTCGCGGAGAACGCGGGGTCGGTGAGCACCGTGCGCACGTCGGCGTGCCGGGACGCGGCCCACACCTCCTGCCCGCTGCGCAGGGTCACCTTCGTCATCGGGCCCGGTTCGGTGATCGACGCGTCGCCGTGGAACGGGCAGGCACGTGGCGGGAAGGACTCCGGCACGGTCGATGTCATTTCCGAACCCCCAAGATCTGGAAGAAACTCGTCCACTTGTCATCGACCGTAGTCAGACGGAAGCGTTCCGTCCACCTTCGGGACGAATGTGATAATCCGCTGGTGACGAAACCCGAGGTGCCGCTGCGTGCGGATGCGCGCCGCAACCGGGACCAGATCCTGGTGGCGGCGCGGGAGATCTTCGCCGAGCGGGGCGCCGAGGTGCCCATGGAGGAGATCGCCCGCCGGGCGTCGGTCGGTGTCGGCACGCTCTACCGGCGGTTCGTCGACCGGGAGGCGCTGATCCGCGCGGTCTTCCGGGACACCTTCCAGGCCGTCGCCGACGAGACCAGGGCCGCGCTCGCGCAGGAGCGGACCGCGTGGGACGCGCTGATGCGGATCATGCGGCAGTCGGCGTGGCTGCACGTGAGCGTGCAGGCCAAGTCGTCCCGCGTCACGGCCGTGGTGCGGGACGACGAGGAGACCTCGCGGATGCGCGACGAGGTGCTCGACATGCTCGACGAGGTGGTGCGCCGTGCGCAGGACGAGGGCAGCCTGCGCGGCGACGTGGGGGTCGGCGACCTCGCGATGCTGTTCGTGTCGGTCGTCCACCAGGTCCAGTCGGTCACCGAGGACGCGGCCGGCCTGGTGCCGGCCCGCGTCCTGGCCATCATGATGGACGGGCTGCGCGCGCCGGCTCCCGGCGAGCTGCCCGGCCGCCCACTGACCCGCGGCGACCTCGAGTTCCCCTGATCGGCACCGCGAGCCCCCGGCCGGAACCCGGGAGCAGCGCGCACGCCCGGTAACGGTCGTCCGGCTCTCGCCGCCTACCCTGGCTCGCACGGTGCGATCGGGAGGTATCGGACATGTCTCGGGGAGCTGTGGTCGCGGCGCTGTGCGTGCTCGTCGGCGTGGCGGCGGTGGCGGTGTCGCCAGTCGTCTCGGTGCCGGACACCGTGTGGGGCACGGCGGCGGTCGTGCTCGCCGTGCTCTACCTCCTCGGGGTCCGGCGGGTGCCGGGCTGGCCGCGTTGGCGCACGGTGATGTGGCTGCTGGGCTGCGTGGTGGTGCTGGTCGCCACGTCGTGGGGCGTCCCTGACACGGTCAGCGCGCTGGTCGCGAACCACGTGCTGCTGGCCGTCGTGGCACCGGTGCTGCTCGTGCTCGGCGGTCCGGTGACCCTCGCGCTGCGCGGCCTGCCGAAGTCCTGGCGTGCGCGGCTGGTGGCCATGGTGCGGTCGCGCGCCTACCGGGGGCTGACCCAGCCCGCGGTGGTGTTCGTGTCGCTGCTCGGCCCGTTCTACCTGCTTTACGTGTTCGGCACGGTCGGCGTCGTGCTGGGCAGCCACTGGCCGCACCTGGCGGTGGAAGCCGTCGCGCTGGTCGCCGGTTACGCCTTCTTCTGGACGGTGATCGGGGTCGACCCCGGGGTGCGCCGACTGCCGCACGCGGGCCGGGTCGGGCTGATGACCGCGTTGCTGCTGGGCGTCGGGTACCTCGCCGTCGTCGTCGGCAACGCCGACTCCCTCGCCGGGAGCACCGTGTGGGCGCTCGGCGAGCTGCCGGTACTGGTGCTGGTCATGGTGACCGTGGCCCAGTGGGCACGCGCGGACGAACGCGCCGCCGCCCGTGCGGACACCGAGCCCGACCTGTCCGCCTACAACGAGATGTTCGCCAAGCTGGCCGACCCGCCCCGCCGTTAGCGGCTCGGGGCGCCTGGCGCTCAGGCCGGGAACTCGCGGCAAAATCGGTTTACTTGTCCTTTGTGGACGCGATCTTGGAGTGCCGCCACGGTCGGTGAGAGTTTCTGCCCCCGCATTGCGGACAGTTACCGGAATTGTTTCCGCGATGTCGAATATGAGGCGGTCAGACCAGTGTTGTTGCTCCGTTCTGCCTCATTCGGTGGGATGCTGAGCCTATTCGAGAATTGTGCTTCTGGGCGCCCGCTCAGCGGGTGGCCATGGGGTGTATGACACCGTTGCCGAGGGTGAAGTGCCTCGAAAAGTGCCTGTTCAAGCGCCCTGCGCCTCATGTATGCAGTGCGGCTCGACGCGTTTGGCGTGATCGCGCCATTACGTAGAGCATCGTTCATGTTTTGTCTTTTCAGCGCCTGAAATCTGACGTACGCTCCACTTCGCCGCCAGGTCGGGGCTGGTGGTAACTCGATGAAGGGCCCCTTCGGGGTGTATTTGTGCTGCTCATTTTTTCCTTGGGAGGTGTCCGCAATTACGGCCAGCGAAGTGCTGCGGACTGGCTCGTCGGAATGGGTCGACGAGGTATTGCTGAACGGCCCAGACAATGGAGTCTGTCTACACCTGGACGGTGCGCCGATTGCGCGTGCCGCGCTACGCCGGCTGGTCGTCGGGAAGCAGGACGCGCTGGTCGCGGCCGGGCTGCGGGAAGGCGGTTGCGCCGCGCTGAACCTGCCGCCGTCACTCGCCTACGTGGCCAACCTGCTCGCCGTCTGGCGGATCGGCGCCCAGGCCGTACTGCTGGACCACCGGCTGACGCGGTACGAAGTCGACTCGGCCGCCGACCGGCTCGGTGTGCAGGTGCTGGTCGGCATCGGCGGCTCGAAAGGCAGTCCGCTGGCCGTGTTCCACGACGTGGCCGAGACGATCACCACCCGGGAGGGCAGGCCGGCGGCGACGCCGCACGCCGTCCTCCAGCTCAGTTCCGGTTCGACCGGACCGTCCAAGGGGATCGGCCGGACAGCGGCCGACCTCGTCGCGGAAGTCGAGCGGTACACCCGGATCGACGGCGTGCCACTGCCCGGCGAACGGATCATCCTGCTGCCCTCGATGGTGCACGTCCTCGGGCTCGTCGGCGGACTCCTGTACGGGCTGCACGCGGGCGTCGAGCTCGTGCCGCCACGCAGGCTCACCGGCGACAGCATCCTCGACGCGGTCGGTTCTGGCGCCACCCCGGCGACCGTGCTCGGGGTGCCGTTCCACATCGGACTCCTGAACTCGGTCGCCGATCCGCGCAGGCTGCCACAGCTCAAGCGGATGACCACCGGTGGTGAGCTGGTGCCCGCCACCGTCTCGGCGGCGTTCGACGAGAAGTACGGCGTGCCGCTCGGGAACATGTGGGGCATGACCGAGCTGGGGGTCATCGCGACCGACCTGTTCGGTGAGCACCGGCCCGCGGTGCGGCCCGCCCCGGGGATCGAGGTCCGGGAGAGCGGCGGCGAGCTGCTGATCCGCAGGCCGGAGTCGCCCTACGTCGGGCTGTCCGATCCGGCCAGGTGGGCCGACGGCTGGTTGCACACCAAGGACGCCGGTGTCCTCGACCCGTCGACCGGTCTCGTGACCGTGCTCGGCAGGCTCGACTCGCAGGTGTCGGTCGGCGGGCTCAAGGTCGACCTGACCGAGGTCGAGCACACCCTCACCGAGCTGCCCGGCGTCGAGGCCGCGGTCGTCCTGTACGACAAGGAGATCACCGCCTTCGTCCAGCTGACCGGCGACCACGCGGAGCAGTCGGTGGCGGTGGCGCTCGCCGAACGGCTCGCGGGCTACAAGCGGCCGAGGACCACGCACTTCATGCGGGCGCTGCCGCGCACGACGACCGGCAAGCTCGTCCGGGACCGCGCCGTGCTCCGTGCGGCGGTCTCCTGACAACCCCTGACCGGCAACGGTTTCGACCGAGACGTGACAACACACTGGAAGGTGAGCGATGACGGCTGCAGAGGTTCGCGAGTTCGTGCTGGAGTCCCTCCAGGAGATGAACTACGACATCGAGGGCATCGACGACGACAGCACGCTGGGGCCCGCGGGCGTGGACCTCGAGTCACTCGCGATGGCGGAGCTGGCCGTGCGCGTCGAGGACCGGTTCGGCGTCCAGTTCGCGGAGGAGGAGTCCGAGGGGCTGGCGCTGATGACCGTCGGCGAGTTCACCAGGACGGTGGCCGACCGGGCCGCGAGCGTCGCGAGCGCCGGCTGACCGAATGGACCGAACCCGGCGTCGCGCAGCGGCGCCACCCGACCCTGCGAGGACTGCGTGAACGACAAGACCGCCGTGGAGCGTGCCGACGTCGTGGCCATGATCGCGAGCCTGGGTGACCGCACGGTCGCCGAGATCGGCGACCAGATCGACTCGATGCAACTCGCGTGGGTCGTGAACCAGGCAGAGCAGCGCTACGGCGTGGAGATCGACCTGACCGACGGGCAGTACGCCCGGATGGGCACAGTGGACGGTGCGGTCGAGGTGCTGCGTGAGGCGATCGCGGCGGTCCCCAGATGACCGCACCTCGCGTCGCGATCACCGGCCTGGCCGCCGTCAGCGCACTCGGCAGGGGAGTGCAGGCACAACTCGCGGGTGCCCTGGCGGGTACCGCGGCGTTCGGGCCGGTGCGCCGGTTCGACGCCGGCGGGCGCCGGGTCACCGACGCGGCGACGCTCACGGACGCGGGCACCCTGGCGGACGAACTCGCCGGGGCCGTCGCGGCGGCCTGCCACGGCCTGAGTGCGGCCGAACGCGCGACGACCCCGTTGCTGCTGGGAATCCACGGCCACCCCGACGGCGGCCGCGACACCACGGCCACCACCGCGGGATTCGCGCGGGCGCTGGCCACCCGGGCCGGGCTCGCCGGGGTGGCGAGGATCTACACGTGTGCGTGCGTGTCCGGCAGCACCGCCGTCGCGGACGCGGCAGCGGAGATCCACAAAGGACGGTCGGGCCGGGTCGTGGTGGCCGCGGGCTACCTCGTGGAGCCCGACCAGTTCGCCCTCTTCGACGCGGGGCGGGCGCTCGCGCGCGACGGTGCCGCGCGGCCGTTCAGCTCCGGCCGGAACGGACTGTTGCTGGGTGACGCCGTCTCCGCGGTGGTGCTCGAACCCGCCGGTGCGCGGGAGGTGCTGGCCGAGGTGACCGGCTGGGGCCGGGCCGGGGACGCGCACCACGTCGTCCGCCCCGACCCGGCGGGTGCCGGCATGGCACGGGCGATCGAGGCGGCCCTGCGCCGCGGCGGGCTCGGACCGGACGAGGTCGGGTACGTCAACGCGAACGCGAGCGGCGCGGACGGGGACAGCGCGGAAGCCGCCGCCCTGCGCCGGGCCTTCGGCGCGGCACGACCACCGGTCAGCTCGACGAAATCCGTGCACGGCCACGGACTCGAGGGGTCCGGGCTGCTCGAGCTGGTGATCACCGTGCTCGCCGCGCAGGCGGGCAAACTGCCGGTGAACGCGGGTCACCTCGCGCCAGACCCGGCGTGCGACCTGGACCTGGTCCTCGACGGACCGAGGAAGGCAGCGAGCCCCCACGCGTTGACGGTCAACGCCGCCTTCGGCGGTGCCAACACGGCGTTGCTGGTGAGGGCGGCATGACCCCGACCGAGCTGGCCACCGCGACGCTGCCGGAAGGGACGGTCCCGCCGCCGCTGCCGGGGTTCGTGGTGTCCTCGTTCAGCCCGCTCGCCGCCGCCGCCGCGGACCGGTGTCTCACCGCCCGCCACGGGAACCCGCCTGCCGCCGGCGAGGTGGGGCGGCGAACCGCGGTCGTCCTCCTCAGCGGGAGCGGCGACGCGCCGATGGCCGCACACGTCGCCGACGCCGTCGACACCGGCACCCGGATCGGCCCGCTGCTGTTCTTCCAGGCCGTCCCCAACAGCGTCGCGGGGCACGTCGCCGCGCGCTGGGGCCTGCGCGGGCCCGTGGTCTGCCTGTGCCCGGTGGCCGGCGCGGCGACCGAAGGGCAGGCGTACGCACGACTGCTGATCGAGGACGGCGACGCGGACGAGGTCCTCGTCGTCACGGTGGCACGAACGGCCGCACACGCCGTGCTGATCGGCCACAGACAAGCGCTGGGTGAAGGAGAGTGACGATGAACGCGAAGGGCCTGCGTGCCGTCCTGGCCGCCGATCCGGAGATCGGTGCGGGCAACGTGCTGCGCACCGTCCTCGCCCACGGCGCGGACCCGGACGGGCCAGGGCTGATCTTCGACACCGAGGTCGACGGCCGTCCCGCAGAACACGAGTTCACACTCGGCGAGCTGGACACCATGGTCGACGCGCGCGCCGCGTGGCTCCACGCCCGCGGGATCCGCGGGTGCGACCCCGTCGCGGTGTGGGCGACCGCCGCGGCCGACACCGTCCTGAGCTTCCTCGCGCTCACCCGCATCGGCGCGATCCCCGCGCTGATGAACGGGAAGATGACCCCCGACATCGCCGCCGAGTTCATCCGCAGGCTGCGCGCCAGGGGAGTGCTCGCCGACGCGGCGCACACGGAACTGCTGGCCGGCCACGACCTCGGCACCGAGCTGCTCGGGCGGCCCGACGAACTGGGTGAAGGCGACCCCTCCGCCGCACCGCGGCACTACCGCCACCACCAGGACGACCCGGTCGTCATCACGCACACGTCCGGTACCACCGGCGTGCCCAAGGCCGTGTTGCACCTGCACCGCACGCTGTTCGCCTCCCAGCGGCACCTGCTGTCGATGCCGCAGGCACAGGGCACCGGCCGGGTGCTCAACGCGCTGCCGATCCCGCACACCGCGACCGTGCTGATGGTCACCCAGATCCTGTGCAACCGGGGGAAGATGCTCTGCCTGTCCCACCAGGACGGTCCGACCGTGCTGGCGGCCATCGAGCGGTGGCACCCCGAGTCGGTGTACGGCTTCGCGGTGACGTGGGCGGACCTCGCGCGCCACGATCTGTCCACACGGGACGTCGGCTCGGTGCGGATGTGGTTCAACACCGGCGACTGCGCGCACGAGACCCACATCCGGCGACTGGTCGCGGTCGGCTCGCGGGAGGTCGTCACCCGCGAGGGCCGCCGCCGGATCACCGGGTCGCACTTCATCGACGGCCTCGGCTCGTCGGAGATGGGGCACAACGGGTTCCACGTCACGCACACGCCCGGCAGCGACCACTACGGCCGCCGGATCGGCAGGCCCTACAAGTTCGCCGAGGTCGCCGTGCTCGACGCCGACGGGAACGAACTGCCCCCCGGCCGGGTCGGCAGGCTCGGGTTCCGGTCGCCCACCCTCTCGCCCGGCTACTGGAACGACTCGGTCACCACGTTCCGGTCGCGGCTGGCCGGCTGGTACCTCACCGGTGACCTCGTCCACCGGGACGCCGATGGCAACTACTACCACGTGGACCGCGACCCGGACGCGCTCGTCGGCGACGGCTTCTACACGGCGTTGTCCGAGGAGCGGATCCTCGCCGCCTGCCAGGACGTGCTCGACTGCACCGTCGTGATCGTGCCCGAGAACGGGCAGGTCGTCACCGACGTGCTGCTGGAGCTCGCGCCCGGCGCCGAGGCGGGCACCGACCGCACCGAGATCATCCGCGCCGCGCTCGGCGAGCCGGTCGGCGCGACGCTCCACCGCGTCGTCGTCGTGCGGCAGGAGGACATCCCGCTGACCGTGACCGGCAAGGTGCGCAAGTTCCTGCTGCGCGAGCGGCACCTCGCCAAGGACCCGGCATGACCACGCCGACGACGTCGGCCGCGATCACCGGCATCGGCCTGCTGACCCCGGTCGGCCGGGGCGTGGAGGAGGTCTTCCACGCGCTGTGCGTCGGCAAGTCCGGGCTGTCCGCGCCGCCGGCCGGTCACCCGGCCGCGGACTCGGTGGACGTCGGCGGTTTCGTGCCGGACGTCGACCCGCGCACCGTGGTGTCCGGTCCCGCGGCCTCGGTCGTGGACAAGGTCGTGGTGCTGGCATTGATCACCGCCGCGGACGCGCTCGCCGACGCGGGCATCGAGGTCGGCCGCGACGTCGACCCGGACCGGATCGGGGTGGTGGTCGGCGGGGTCGGCGGCATGGCCACCCTCGAGCGGCAGGTGCTGGCGCGCGGCGACCGGGGTCGCACCGCGGTGAGCCCGTACCTGCTCACCGGGATCCTGCCGAACATGCCCGCCGCCCGGATCGCGATCACCCACGGGATCCGGGGCTACAGTTCGAGCATCGGCACCGCGTGCGCGTCCGGCGCGCAGGCGATCGCCGACGGGCTGCGGCTGATCCGCTCCGGCGACGCCGACGTGGTGGTGTGCGGGGCGAGCGAGGCGCCGCTGTTCGCGACCTTCGCCGACACGTTCGGCAACGCGCGGGCACTCGCCAGGCACTGGCCGGACCCGACCGCCGCGAGCCGCCCGTTCGACACCAGGCGCAACGGGTTCGTGCTCGCCGAGGGCGCCGGGATGCTCGTGCTGGAGCGCGTCGGACACGCCAACGCCCGAGGCGCCGCCGCGTACGCGGACGTGCGGGGCTGGGGTGCCACCACGGACGCGCACCACCCGACCACGCCCCGGCCCGACGGGGCGGGCGCGGCCGAGTGCATGCGCAGAGCCCTTGCCGGCGCGGGCCTCGCGCCCGCCGACATCGGTTACGTCAACGCGCACGGCACCGCGACCAAGCTCGGGGACGTCGCGGAAACCGCCGCACTCGCAGCGGTTTTCGGCGAGGACGGCCCGCCGGTCAGCTCCACCAAGGCGCTGACCGGTCACATGCTCGGCACCTCCGGGGTGGTCGAGGCGGCGGCCGGCGCGCTCGCCGTCGCCCGCGGGGTGCTGCCACCCACCTTCAACCTCGACGAGGTGGATCCGGCGTGCCCGGGTGCCCACATCCGGGCCACGCCCATGGAGACGGAGATCGACCACGCGCTGACGAACTCGTTCGGGTTCGGCGGCCAGAACGTGAGTCTCGTGTTGAGCTGCGCGAGCACAGACAAGAAGCGAAACGGTTAGGGCACACGAGTGAAGCCTGCGGAGCGAGAATCATGAACCTTTCAGGTATTGACCACATCGAGTTGTACGTCGGGGACGCGCGGCAGGCGGCCTTCTACTACTGCACCGCGTTCGGCTTCCAGGTCGTGGGCCAGGGCGGCCCGGAGACCGGCCTGAAGGGCCATCGGTCGCTGCTGCTGACCCAGGGCGACATCCGCATGGTCCTCACTTCGCCGCTCGACGCCGACCACCCGGCGGCGGAGTTCGTCCGCAGCCACGGCGACGGGGTCGCGGTGATCGCGCTGGAGGCCGACGACGCGGAAGCGACGTACGGGGAGCTGGTGGGCCGGGGTGCCGCCGCGGTGTCCGCGCCTGCCCGCTACGCCGACGGCGACGTGGCCGTGACGACCGCGGAGGTGACCGGGTTCGGCGACGTGATCCACCGGCTGGTGCAGCGCACCGGCCCGAGGACGGAGTTCCTGCCCGGCGTGTTCCGGATGTCCGAGACAGACCCGGCCGCACCCGGTCCGCTGAAAATGATCGACCACTTCGCGGTGTGCGTGCCCGCCGGAGGGCTCGACACGACCGTGCGGCACTACGAGACGGTGTTCGGGTTCTCGACGATCTTCGAGGAGTACATCGAGGTCGGCGCGCAGGGCATGTCGTCGAAGGTGGTGCAGAGCCCGTCGAAGCTGATCACGCTCACGCTCATCGAACCGGACACGAGCCGCGAGCGCGGGCAGATCGACGACTTCCTGCAGTGGCACGGCGGCCCCGGCGTCCAGCACATCGCGTTCACCACCGACGGCATCAGTGACACGGTCGGGGTGCTCGCCGCACGCGGCGTCCGCTTCGCCAGCGCACCACCCGCCTACTACGACGTGCTCGCCGAGCGGGTGACCGACCTCGCCGTGCCGGTGGACGAGCTGCGGCGGGCGAACGTCCTCGTCGACCGCGACCACTGGGGGCAGCTGCTGCAGATCTTCACCGAGTCGATGCACGTCCGCAGGACCCTGTTCCTGGAGATCATCGAGCGCCGGGGCGCGCTGACGTTCGGCAGCGGCAACATCAAGGCGCTGTACGAAGCGAAGAACCGCGAGCTGTCCGGCGTAGCGTGAGGAGGCACAAGTGACCACACTGGAACGGTTCGCACTGTCCGAAGAGGACAAGGCGCTGCTGCCGTCGGACGCCGACGTCGCGTTCTACGCCGAACACGGCTGGTACCTGAGCAAGAAGCTGTTCACCGACGACGAGGCCGACGAGCTGACCGCCGCGAGCGAGCGGTACTACGCGGGCGAGCGGTCGCGGCTGCTCCCGGCGCGGCCCCCGAGGCTGGCGTACTGGACGCCGGAGAAGGGCGACGTGCAGCGGCACAACGACTACGTGCACTACGAGCACGACGCGCTGTCGGCGCTGCTGCGCAAGCCGCTCATCGGCGCGGTGGCCGCGCGGCTGGCCATGGCGGCGGAGATCCGGATCTTCCAGTCGACGCTGATCTTCAAGCCACCGATCGCCGGTGAGCAGTCCAACATCGTCCCGTGGCATTTCGACAAGCACTACTGGGCGTCGTCCTCTTCCGAGAACATGCTGACCGCGTTCATCCCATTTCACCATTGTGATGAGGAAATGGGCACCATTACGATGGTGGACGGCAGTCACCGGTGGACCGAGATCGGCACCGACGACAGCACCACGCGCCATTTCGCGGAACGGGACCGGTCCCAACTGGAGCAGATGCTGGCGGAGAACGCGGCGCACAACGGCGCCGAGGTGCGCAAGGTGCCGATGGTGATTCCCAAGGGGCACATGAGTTTCCACCACTGCAAGACCTACCACGGCAGCGGGCCCAACGTCAGTGCCCGACCGCGGCGCGCGGTTTCCCTGCACCTGCAGGACGGCGCCAACGAATTCCGTGAACTCACGTTGTCGGACGGCAGTTCCGCGTTCTACAATCACGACAGTCTGGTCCGGAGGACGGCGGACGGCCGCCCGGACTACGCCGACCCGGATTACTGCCCCATTCTGTGGCGCGACCAGAACACCCTTCCCTGAAGGAGCACGATCTTGTCCAGATATGACTGGGGACAGACCCACCCGGGAATCGAACGGCTCGAAAAGGCCGTCACCGAGGCCCGCGACCGGGTCGTGCGGCACCCGCTGTACGCCGGCCTCGACACCCACGACGCCGTCGTCACGTTCATGGAACACCACGTCTTCGCGGTGTGGGACTTCATGTCGCTGCTGAAGTCGTTGCAGCGCGAGCTCACGTGCGTCACCGTGCCGTGGATCCCGACGGGCCCGACCGGCAGCCGCAGGCTCATCAACGACATCGTGATGGTCGAGGAGTCCGACGAGCTCGGCGAGGGCTTCATCAGCCACTTCGAGCTGTACGTCAACGGCATGCGCGAGGCGGGTGCCGACACGACCGCCATCGACACGCTGATCGACCTGCTCCGCGGTGGCGCCAAGGTGCAGGACGCGCTCGTCGAGGCCGGGGTGCCGGGAGCGTCGGTCGACTTCGCGGCCACCACCTGGAACATCATCGAGAACATGCCGGTGCACTGCCAGGCCGCGGCGTTCGCGTTCGGCCGGGAGGATCTGATCCCGGACATGTTCACCCAGGTCGTCGCCATCAACGAGCGCAGCGGGAAGCTGGGCACGTTCGTCGACTACCTCGAGCGGCACATCGAGGTCGACGGCGAGTTCCACACCCCGATGGCCATGCAGATGGTCACCGACCTGTGTGGCGACGACGAGCAGAAGTGGCAGGACGCCGCCGACACCGTGAACACCGCGCTCGCCGCGCGGGCGAAGCTGTGGGACGAGATCCTGACCGCCATCAAGAACCGCGCCGACGGGTGAGGCCGGTCGTGGCGGAGACACCGGTGGCGGGCGGGTTCGCGCGGCGCAAGCTGCTCGGCATCCTGTCGGGCAGCTGGGTGGCCCAGTGCTGCTACGCCGTGGCGAAGCTCGGGATACCGGACCTGCTGGCCGACGGGCCGCGTTCGGTGGACGAGCTCGCCGCGGCGTGCGGGGCCGACCCGGGTGCGCTGGCGCGGTTGCTGCGCGGCATGGCTTCGATCGGCCTGTTCCGCAGGACCGCACCGGGCACCTACGTGCTGACCTCGGTCACCGAGTGCCTCCGCTCCGACGTGCCGAACTCGTTGCGGCAGAACGCGATCCTCGACGGCGAGGAGGTGTTCCGGTCCTTCGTGGACATCATGCACACGCTGCGGACCGGGACACCCGCCTTCGACGTGGTCCACGGCGAGCCGTTCTACGAGTACCTGGGCAGCCACCCCGGGACGGCCGCGTCGTTCACCTCGGCGATGAACGCGAACCGGGTGCCTGCCACGCTCGCGTCCTGCGATCTGTCCGATGTGGACATGCTCGTGGACGTCGGCGGCGGCAGCGGCGGCCTGCTCGTCGAGGCGCTGGCGGCGCACCCGGCGATGCGTGGCGTGCTCCTCGAACTGCCGGAAGCCGTTCGCCATGCGGAGAAGTCGCTCGCCGAGGCGGGCATCGCCGACCGGGTGCGGCTCGTCGAGGGTAGCTTCTTCGACGCGGTGCCCCCGGATGGCGACGCTTACGTGCTGGCCAGGGTGCTGCACAACTGGGCAGACGACAAGGCCCTGCTGATCCTGCGGCGGGTGCGGGCGGCGATGACGCCGGGCGCGCGGCTGGTGGTGCTCGAGCAGTTCATGGCCGACGAGGACAGTGCGCCGGACGGCGCGTCCGGGATGGTCGACCTGCTGATGCTCGTGCTGCTCGAAGGGCACGACCGGACCGAGGCGCAGTACCGGGTGCTGCTCGCCGAGGCCGGGTTCGTGGTCGACGAGGTGCACCACGGCGCCAACCCCACCGCGGACAGCGCGCTCGTCGCGCGTGCCGCATGAGATCCCTGCCAGTCCTGCGGAAGGAGGTGCGGCGATGACCGGACCGGCGGTCCACAGTGGATCGATCAGCTCGCTCGGCCCGCTGCTCTCCCGGGAGGGGCGCCGGGATCCCAACCCGTTCTACGCACAGCTGCACCGGCAGGGGCCGGTGTGCGTGCTGACCGACCCGGCGACCCGGTTCGACGTGGTCGTCCACGGCTACGACGCGGTGCACGCCGCACTGCGCGACCCGGCACTGCACGTGATCACCGGCGAGTACCGCGACCAGGGCGGCACCCGCTGGCGCGAGCACCTCTCGCTGCGTGTGCTGGCCGACTCGATGTTCCTCACCGAGGGCGAACGGCACACCACCGCGCGGCGGCGGTTCGCCCACGCGTTCAGCGCCCGGCGGGTGGCGGCGCTCGAGCCGGCCGTCGACCGGATCGTCGCGCGGCGGCTCGACCGGCTCGCCGCAGCGGCGGAGCTTGCGGAGCGCTCGTCAGGCACAGCGGCGGAGCTTGCGGAGCGCTCATCAGGCACAGCCGGGGCGGGCGGTGCGCCGGTGGACCTGCTCGCGGAGTTCGCGCTGCCGATCCCCAGCGACGTGGTCGGCGAACTGCTCGGCGTGCCGGAGGCCGACCGGGACTGGTTCCCGCCTCGGGTGCGGGCGTTCGGCGCGATCCTCGACCTCGGCGCCGGGGTGTGGCGCCACCAGAAGGCGGCCGACACGGCCGCGGCAGAGCTGACCGCCTACTTCGCCGACCTGCTCGCCGCCCGCCGCGCGGACCCCAGGGACGATCTGGTCAGCGCGCTCGTCACCGCCGAGGACGACCCGGCGGACGATGCCGAGTTGATCGCGAACCTGCTCACGACGTACAACGGCGGCTTCGTCACCACGACCCACCTCGTCGGCAACGGCGCGCGGCTGCTGCTGGACGACCCGGCCGAGAAGGCGCGGGTGCTGGCCGATCCGGCGCGGCTGGACGACTTCCTGCAGGAGGTCCTGCGGTACGAGCCACCGGTGCACTTCGGCACCCGCTTCGCGGCGGCCGACACCGAGATCGCGGGCACCCCGGTGCCCGAGGGCAGCCGGGTGCTCGTGCTGCTCGGCGCCGCCAACCGCGACCCGAGCCGGTTCACCGACCCGGACACCTTCGACCCGGGCCGCGCGGAAGGACCACCCCTGTCGTTCGGCGCGGGCGTCCACTACTGCCTGGGCGCCGTGCTGTCCAAGATGGAGGGACGGATCGCGCTGCCCGCACTGCTGCGCCGCTTCCCGGACCTCGCGCTCGCGGGCGACCCCGGCGAGCGCACCACGCTGATGCTGCGCGGCTACGAATCTCTCCCGGTGAGAGTCTCATGACGACTCTCGCGGACGTGGCCGCGTTCCTGCCCGAGCGCGTGGTGCCGGTCGAGGAGATGGGGCCAGAGCTGGGTCTCACCCCGACACAGGTCCGGGTGCTGCGCCGGTTCAACGGGCTCGGCGAGGTGCGCAGGCAGCGGCCCGGTGAGACACTGGTCGACCTTCTCGAGGCGGCGGCGCGGGCACTCCCGTCGCTGCGGGGCCGCGAACACCTGGTGCGCTACGTGATCCACGCGCGCGGTGTGCCGGTCGTGGCGCCCTACCCGGTCAACCCGGTGCACGAGCTGCGGCAGCGGCTCGGCCTCACGAGCGCGACCGCGTTCACGGTGACGCACCACGCGTGCGTGTCCGGTCTGCTCGCCATCGACATCGCCGGGCGCCTGTCCGCCAGGCACCCCGACCCGGGTGCGCTCGTGCTGGTGGTGGCGGGGGAGCAGGTGTTCACCATGGACGCGCGGCTCACGCCGGACCACCGCGTCTTCGGTGAGGGGGCAGGCGCCTGCCTGGTCTCGGCGGGCGGCCCCGGCGACGCGGTGCTGTCCTTCGCGTGCGGTCAGCGCAGCGACCTCGACCACTACTCCGAGGAAGGTGCTGCTGGCGCTGCCGGCGCCGCCGGCATGGACCGGTTCGCGCAGGAGTACACCGAACTGCTCGCCGAGGTGATCCTCGCGGCGGTCAAGCAGGCGGACCTGTCGCTCGACGACCTCGCACTCGTGTTGCCGCACAACGTGAACGTCGTGTCGTGGCGGCGGGTGTGCAGGCGGATCGGCCTGCCGGTGGACCGCGTGCTGCTCGACAACGTGCCGCTGGTGGGGCACACGCCGTCGGCGGACACCTTCATCAACCACGCGTCGGCGGTCGCGCTCGGGCGCCTCACCCCCGGCGACCGGTACCTCACCGCGGGGGCGGGCTTCGGCGCGGTCTTCTCGGCGATGGTCCTCGAACACCGGGCGGCCGGTCACCCGGCCGCCACACAGCACGGGAGCGGGAACATGGCGGCAATCGAGGTCACGGACCTGCGCGGCCGGGTGGTCGACACCCTCGGTGTCCTGCTGGGCAGGTTGCTCGGCGCGGACCTGGTGGTGTCCGAGGAGACCAGGCTGTTCGACGAGCTGGGACTCAGCTCGTCGAAGACCCTCGAGCTGTTGCTGGCGTTGGAGGACGAGCTGGACCTCCAGGTCGACATCGAGGACATCGACCGCCGCGACCTCGTGTCGGTGGGCTCGCTGAGTGACTTCGTCGTCGCCAACGTGGACGGTGCGTGAGCCATGTTCGTGACCGGTCCACCGACGGCGGGTACGGGGCTGGCGCTGCGGCGCGTGGCCCACCGCGGCCACACCGGCCCGCCCATCGCCGACTCGTCGCTGGCCACGCACCCGACGCTGCGGCCCTACCTCACCGACCTCGCGGCCACCCGAGGGCTGGCGCTGCGTGCGGAGGTGCTCGGCACCGGCCAGGCGTACGCGGAGCTGGCGGCACCCGTGGTCGAGGCGGTCACGTCACCGGACGAGCCCGTCGACCTGCTGGTGCTGGCCTTCGGCGTGCCCGACGTGCAACCCGGCCGCAACGCCGCGCTGCGGCTCGCGGCGCACTGCCCCGGCCGCCCGCTCGCGTTCGCGGTCTGCGACCAGGGACCGGCCGCCGCGTTCACCGCGCTGGGGCTGGCCGCCGACTACGCCGCCACCGGCGTGTGTGCCCGCGCGGTGCTGGTGGTGGCCGAGCAGGCGGCGGTGCCCTACCCGCTCACCGCGCAGGCGCCCGTGCCGGAGCGGCACGCCGCGGTCGCGGTGCTGCTGGAGAGCGGGCCCGCGCCCGCGCACGTCCGAACGCACGCGGACCTGCCACCGGAGGCGGTCGCCGCGGTGCTCGCCGCCGAGGTCGCCGAGCTGACCGGTGAGCGCGACGACGTGACCCTCGTGCTGGGGCCCGGCGTGGGCACGGCACCGGACGTGCCGGGGGCCGAGATGCTTCGCGGGACACCGGAACTGCCCTACACCGGGGCGTGGGCACGCCTCGCCGACGGCGAACCAGGCCGGTTCCTGGTGATCGCCGACTACGACTCCGCGCTCGGCTACCTGTGCGTGGCCGGGCTCGAACCGAGTTCACGGCCTGCCGCCGACCTGGCGGTGGCCGGTTCACCGGGAACGGGAGGAGGTGTGGCGAACATGGCGGTCAAGGACTGAGCTCGTCGCTGCTAGGCAGCATCTCGTGTCGACTGGTCCGACCCGGTTGGTGGCCGGACCCGCGTGCGGGGACGGATGTCGCCGTCCCCGCACGGTCTTACCCGATTCTACGCCGAGAGGAGTGCCGGACCCGATGCGTATCCCGTGGCTCGGGCTGCCCGCGCGGAGTGGGCGGCTGGTCCTGGTCGGTCTCATCGACTCCACCGGGACGGGACTGTTCATCGCCGGGGCCGCGGTGTTCTACACGCAGGGCGCCGGGCTCTCCATCGCCCAGGTCGGCATCGGCCTCACCGTCGCGGGTCTGTGCGGACTGCTGGCGCTCACCCCGCTCGGCATGCTCGCCGACCGCATCGGCCCCCGTCCGGCCGCGGTGCTGCTGCACTTCTGGCGCGCCGCCGGGTTCGTCGCCTTCGCGTTCGTGCACGACTTCGTCACGTTCCTGGTCGTCGCCTGCGTCGTCGGCATACCGGCGCGCGCGGTCGACCCGGTCAACCAGATGTTCGTCGACCGCCACATCGGCAAGGAGCAGCGGACCAGGGTGATGGCCGCGTTCCGGGTGGTCGCCAACGTCGGCTTCACCCTCGGCGCGCTGCTCGCCACCGTGATCATCGCCATCGGCACCCGCCCGGCGTTCGTCGCGATCGTGCTCGGCGACGCGCTGACGTTCGTGCTCGCCGGCATCCTGCTGACGAGGGTGCCGCTGCTGGCGGACCACACGCCGGCACGGCCCACAGTGCGCGGATGGCCGACGTCGCTGCGGCAGGGCCGCTTCCTCGCGGTGGCGGCACTGCACGCGGTGTTCGTGCTGCACATCCCGTTGCTGTCGATCGGCATCCCGCTGTGGGCCACACAGCACACCACCGCGCCCGCGTTGATCGTCGGGCCGCTCATCGTGCTCAACACGATCCTCGTGATCCTGTTCCAGGTCCGGTGCAGCCGCGGCACGGAGACCCGCGCGGGCGGCATCCGTGCCCTGCGCCTCGCGTCGGTGTCGCTCGCCGGGTGCGCCGCGGTGGTCGCGTTCGCCGGGGAGACCGGCACCGTGCTCACCGTCGTGCTGCTGGCCGCCGGGATGGTGCTGCTGACCTTCGGCGAGCTGTTCCAGGTCGCAGGCGGGGTGAGCGTGTCCTACGACCTCGCGCCCCGGGACCGGCAGGGCGAGTACCTGGCGGTGTTCTCGCTGGGCACGGCCGCGATGTACATGGTCGGGCCCGTGCTCGTGACGATCGGGATCGTCGAGCGCGGCCCGGTCGGGTGGCTGGCCCTGGCCGCGGTCTTCCTGGCCGCCGGTTTCTTCGTCCGGCCCGCGGTCGAGGCGGCGGCCGCCCAGATCGAGCAGACACACCCGAGAGTCGAGGAACCCGAACATGTCGGATGAGCAAGAGTTGCCGCCGGGCGAGGTCGTGGACCGGATCACGGTCCCGTTCGCCGGGAGCGGGGCGGGCGAGGCGGACCTGACCTGGGGTCAGATCGGCCTCTGGCAGTCCATCGAGGCGTCCGGGAAGTCCAAGGCCGTGTTCCACATCGCCGAGGTCGAGCAGGAGACGACCGTCGACGACGTGGCCGGGATGCTGCGGTTCATGGTGTCGCGGCACCAGTCGCTGCGCACCAGGCTCGTGCTCCGCGAGGGCAGGCCGCCACGCCAGCGCTGCTCGGCGTCCGGTGCGGTGACGCTGACGGTCGTGGACGCGGGCGCGGACGACCCGGCCGCGGTCGCCGAGGCGGTGTCGCGGCGGTGGCAGCACGAGCAGTTCGACTTCGAGAACGAGTGGCCGATCCGGCTCGCGGCGATCCGCGCGAACGGCGTGCTCACCCACGTGGTCACCGTCATCCTGCACACCTCCGTCGACGCCTACGGCCTGAGCGCGCTCGCCGCCGACGTCGCGGCCCGCGACGCGGGGACCGGCGAGCCCGCCGGCCCGGTCACCGCCCTCCAGCCGCTGGAACAGGCGGCGCGGCAGGCGAGCCCGGCGGGGCAGCGGCAGAACGCGGCCTCCCTGAAGTACCTGGAACGGGTGCTGCGCGCCATCGACGCCGGCCGGTTCGGCGAGCCGAGGTACGGCGGCGAACGGTGGATCGACATGGTCCAGTACCGGTCGCCCGCCACCCTGCTGGCGGTGCGGGCGGTCGCCGCGCGCGAGCGGATCGACGACTCGCCGGTGCTGCTCGCGAGCTTCGCCGTCGGTCTCGCCCGCTTCACCGGGGTGAACCCGGTGCTGGCGATGCTCATGGTGGGCAACAGGTTCCGGCCCGGTCTCGCCGACTCGGTCAGCGCGCTGATCCAGCTGAGCCCGTACCTGATCGACGTCGCGGACACCACGGTGGGCCACACGGTGTCGCGCGCCGCCACGAGCGCGATCAACGCGTACAAGAACGCCTACTACGACCCGTACGAACAGGACGAGGTGATCGAGCGGGTCGAGCGGGAGCGCGGCGAGGAACTCGACCTGTCGTGCTTCTACAACGACCGGCGCCAGCAGGAGCGGAGCCACGTCGGCGAGACGGTCCCGAGGGAGGCGGAGATCCGGGCGGCGCTCGAGCACAGCCGCCTGTCCTGGGAGCCGGAGATCAGCATGCCGCGCCGCAAGATCTACTTCAACGTCGACGACCCGCCGGGTGCCATCGAGTTCGTGATGTCGGTGGACCGGCGCTACTTCGACCGGTCGGACATGGCGACGATCATGCGGAACATCGAACAGGCCGCCGTCGAGGCCGCGCTGGCACCGGAGGCGCCGACCCGTGTCACCCGTCGCGTGGCCGCGGGCGCGGGTCACTGAGTGTCCTGGTCGGACAGCACGTGCAAGGGAAGGAGGTGGGTGCGCATGCGTGTCGAGGACAAGCCGTTCGCGGGCACGGCAGCGCTCGCGCCTGCGATCGAGGAGGTGGCCGTGCGGGCCGCGATCGAAGCCGGCGCCTCCACCGCCGTCGGCGGCGCCCCGATGGCGGCCCTCCGATGACGGCATCCACAGTGGACATCGCGGTCTCGTTGTACCGGACCGTGCGGCTGATCCGCCGGTTCGAGGAGCGGGCGCTCGAGCTGGTGCGGTCCGGCGACATCGTCGGCGGCATCCACCCCTGCATCGGGCAGGAGGCGGTGCCCGCCGGGGTGTGCGCCGCGCTCGGCCAGGACGACCTCGTCACCGGCACCCACCGCGGGCACGGGCACGTGCTCGCGAAGGGTGCGGACCCGGCCCGCATGATGGCCGAGCTGACCGGCCGCGTCACCGGGCTCAACAAGGGCCGCGGCGGCTCCATGCACGCGGCGGACTTCGGCGTCGGGGTCCTCGGCGCCAACGCGATCGTGGGTGCCGCCGGTGCCATCGCGACCGGGGCCGCGTGGGCGCGGCAGCGGCTCGGGACCCCCGTGGTCGCGGCGACCTTCTTCGGTGACGGCGCGGTCAACGAGGGCATGCTCCTCGAAACGTTCAACCTGGCGGCGCTGTGGCGGGTGCCGGTGGTGTTCGTCTGCGAGAACAACGGCTGGGCGACCACCATGCGCGTCGACGACGCGGTCGCGGGCAGCATCACCGGGCGGGCCGAGGCGTTCGGCATCCCAGCGTCCACAGTGGACGGTCAGGACGCGGCGGCGGTGCTCGCGGCCACCCGGGAGGCCGTGGCGCGGGCCCGCGCGGGTGGCGGGCCGTCGTTCCTCGAGTGCCGAACCCAGCGGTTCGAGGCCCACCACACGTTCGAGCACGCGGTGCGGCTGCGCTACCGCACCGACGAGGAACTCGCGCTGATCCGTGCCCGCGACCCGCTCGACATCCAGGGTGCGCGCCTCGACGCCGCCGTGCGGGCGGACGTGGACTCCGAGATCGAGGACGTGCTCGGCCACGCCGTCGAGTTCGCGCTGGCGAGTGAGTTCCCCGACCCCCTCACCGCACTGGACCACCTGTACGCGAGCGGGCTGCGCCCGCGACCCGGGAGCGGTGTCTGATGCCGAAGCTGTCCTACCAGAAGGCGCTCAACCGGGCGCTCGCCGACGCGATGACGGCTGACGAGACGGTGTTCGTGCTCGGCGAGGACGTCCGGGTCGCCGCGTCGAACGTGACCGCGGGCCTGCACAAGCGGTTCGGGGACGACCGCGTCCTCGACACCCCGCTGTCCGAACAGGGCTTCACGAGCTTCGCCACCGGCGCGGCGATCGCGGGCATGCGCCCGGTCATCGAGTTCCAGATCCCCGCGCTGCTGTTCCTGTCGTTCGAGCAGATCACCAACCACGCCCACAAGTTCTCGCTCATGACCGGCGGGCAGTGCACCGTGCCCGTCACCTACGTGGTGCCGGGTTCCGGCTCGCGCACCGGTTGGGCGGGCCAGCACTCCGACCACCCCTACAGCCTGTTCGCGCACGTCGGCGTCAAGACCGTCGTGCCGGCCACCCCCGCCGACGCCTACGGGTTGTTGCGGTCGGCGATCGCCGACCCCGACCCGGTGGTGGTGTTCGCGCCGTCGGCCGCGCTCGGCGTCCGCGAGGACCTCGACTTCGGGACGCTCGCGCCGGTGTCGCTCGGGTCGGGCCGGATCCACCGCCACGGCACGGATGTCACCGTGGTGGCGGTTGGGCACCACGTGCACGACGCCGTCGCGGTGGCCGACGACCTCGCGGACAGCGTGTCGGTCGAGGTGTTCGACCCCAGGACGCTCTACCCCTTCGACTGGGACGGGCTCACCGAGTCGGTGTCGCGGACCGGGCGGCTCGTGGTGATCGACGACTCGAACCGGATGTGCGGGCTCGCGGGCGAGGTGATCGCGACGATCTCCGAGCGGGTGCGGCTCGCGGCCCCGCCCGCCCGGGTCACCCGCCCGGACGGTGCGGTGCTGCCGTTCTCACTCGAGCTGGACCGGTCGGTGCAGCCGAGCAGGGCGCAGCTCGCGGACGCCGTCGCCATCGCGGTCAAGGAACGGCCATGACGGGAACGCGGTCACTGCCGCCCTGCGGACGCCGTGCGGTCCGGGTTCTCGGCCAGGTGGGTGCCCAGCACCCGCACGGTCTCCGCGAGCGCGATCGCGTCGCCGCGCCCGTTGACGTGCCTGCCGTCGGCCGCGAACAGGCCGGGATCGGTCGCGGCCGGGTGTCCGGTGAGGTTCACGTGCAGCGTGCCGAGCTCCTCTGCGATCGCCGACGTGCGCGCGGACAGTTCCCGCATCCGCTTCCGCAGACCCGGGCGCAGCCAGTCGGGGATCCTGGGGGAGGGGGAGTAGGAGACGTTGAACAGCCCCAGCGTGAGCACGTCCGCGCCCGCCGCCCGCAGCGCGGTGATCATGGTCCGCAGCTCGGCGTCCACCGCGTCGGGCTTGTACGTCGCCGGGAACGCGTCGTTGGCGCCGCACACCAGGAGCGCGAGGTCAGGTTCGAAGTCCAGCGCGGGACCGAGCTGACCGGCGCGGACCTCCCGCGCACGCAGCCCCCGGTGCCCGAGGTTGAGGTAGTCGAGGCCCGGTGCGGTGGCGGCCAGCTCGCGCGCGACGCGGTCGGCGAACTGCACCTCGCTGTAGCCGGGCAGGGGCTCGGCGAGCCCCTCCGCGACGCTGTCGCCGAGGACGGCGAACCGCCGCCACGGGTGCCCGGCGAGCAGGCGGGCGCTGTCCCCCGCGCGCAGGCAGTGGGGATCTTCCGACTCGGTCAAGGAGTGCATGTGTCAATCGCCCTGGATCTGCGGGACCTGCGGGAGGCGAACCGCCGCGTGCTCGCGACGACCACGGAGATCGTCGCACAGGTGCGGGCCGACCAGCTCGACCTGCCGACGCCGTGCGACGGCTGGTCGGTGCGCGACCTGTTGCGGCACATGGTGGGCAACAACAACGGCTTCGCGGGCGCGGCACTGGGCCGGCCGCCGGACGCCGCCGTCTGGGACGGGGTGGACGTCACCGACCCGGCCGGTGAGTTCCCGGCGTCCGCGGAGCGGGTGGTCGCGGCGTTCGCCTCCGTCGAACCGCTGACCGGCACGTTCGCGGTGCTGGGCTACGGGGACGTGCCCGCTGCCCAGGCCGTCGGCATGTACTTCATCGACTACCTGGCCCACGGCTGGGACGTCGCCGTGTCGATCGGGGTGGACCCCGGCCTCGACCAGGACGCCTGCGCGGCCGTGCTGCGGATCGGTGCCGCGTGGCCGAGGGACTCGCCCGCGATCTGGGGGCCGGGTGCCCCGTTCGGCCGCCGGGTCGACGTGCCGGGGGACGCGTCGGTGGCCGACCGGATGCTCGGCTTCCTCGGCCGGTTCCCGGTGTGGCCGGGATGACCCCGCGCAATTCGCGGGACGAAAGGCGGCGAACAGTTTCCGCATTCGGATCCCGTGCGGCGGAGCGTGGCCGGTCACGATATCCATGCCCGCGGTCCGCCCCTTCGGTGAAATCACCGGCCGTGTCACTCCTTTTCGGACGGAGACTACCGGCCGCGCGCGTGCCGGGCCAGCGGCGGACGCCGTTTGTGCCGGAGGAAATGCCTGTTCCGGCAACGCATCGGTGCGGCAGGGGAGGTAGCAGTGTGCCATCGGAGAAACGCACTCCGTTGACCCGTAGTGCGGATGGGCAGGAATGACTGGTCTGGTCGTACGAATAGGGCGGTGCCGTTCGCGAACGGCATTGACCTGGAATCGGCGCGGGGCTACTTTCCGGACCCACTGCCCCCTGCTGCCACCGGCATGCCACATTTAGTTGGAGGATCCACCGAATGAACATTTCGAGGAAATGGCGGTCGCGGTCGCTGATCGCCTCCGGGCTGGCGGCGGCGGTCACGGCGACCGTGCTCGTCGCGGGCGCCGGCACGGGTGCGGCGGCAGGTGGGGGGCGGCACGACGCGCAGCGGGACTGGGTCGGCAGCTGGGCGGCGGGCGTCACCCGGGGCAACCTCACCGGCACGTCGTCGGTGGGGTTCAACAACCAGAGCGTCCGGATGATCGTGCACGGCTCGGTCGGTGGCTCGAAGGTCCGCGTCCGGCTCTCCAATGTCTACGGGGAGAAGTCGGTCGAGGTCGGGCACGCCACCGTCGCGAAGCCGGACACCGCCACCCCCGCGCTGACCGACGTCGACCCGGCCTCGGTCACGCGGCTGACCTTCGGCGGTTCGCCGTCGTTCGTCATGCCGAAGGGCGCCGAACTGCTCAGCGACCCGGTCGACCTGCGGGTGGGCGACGACCAGGACCTGGTGGTGAGCGTCTACTTCCCCACGCCGACCGGGCTGACCACGTTCCACTCGACGTCCCGGCAGAACAGCTGGTCCGGCAACGGTGACCTCGCGGACGACGCCGCGGGCACCGGCTACACCGTCACGCGCACCTGCTGCTGGTTCTTCCTGGCCGGCGTCGACGTGCTCCGCGACAAGGCGGCCGGCTCGGTGATCGTGTTCGGCGACTCGCTCGGCGACGGCAACGGCATCGCGGTCAACAGCAACCTGCGCTGGCCCGACCAGCTCTTCGACCGGATGCAGAGCAAGGTGCGCCACAAGGCGCTGCCCGGCGTGCTGAACGTCAGCCGTGCGGGCGCACGGCTGAGCCACGAGGGTCTCGAACCCGGCGACGGCGGCTTCGCGGGCTTCCCCGAGCTCGGCGACAACGCGTACTCCCGGCTCGACGAGGACGTGTTCTCCGAGACCGCCGCGCACGCGGTCATCCTGGACCTCGGCATCAACGACATCTGGATGAACAACGACTCGGCCGCGTCGATCATCGCGGCGATCCGCCAGCTCAACCAGCAGATCAAGCAGCGCGGGTACACGGTGCTCGTCGGCACCCTCGGACCGTTCGAGGGCCTGATGGGCGTCAACGGCACGACCGTGTGGTCGCCGGAGAAGGAGGCGACCCGCCAGGCGGTCAACGACTACCTGCGCACACACCGCGACGAGTTCGACGCGGTCGTGGACTTCGACAAGGTGCTCCGCGACCCGGGTGCCCCGAGCAAGCTGGCGCCCGCGTTCGACTCCGGCGACCACATCCACCCGAACGGCGCGGGCAACAAGGCGATGGCCGAGGCCGTCCCGCTGCACAAGATCGTTCGCTGACGGGGTGGTCCCGGTGGCCGACCGCGCCACCGGGACCACCGCCGTGTTCTCGGATGACCCCCTGGCAGCCGCACCTCAGGGGAACGTGACGCAAGCCAGCCACAAGTACGTGACCGAACAGAACTCGCCGTCCCCAGCGCGACCAGAACGTTGAGTTCCGGGGAGGCGGAACAGGGGCCCCGATGCCGCTTGACCCGCAGTTCGCCGCCATGCGTGCGGAACGCATGGCGCGTGGGGCGACACCGTTGTACGAGATGACGCTCGCGCAGGCGCGTGCCGCCGACCTCGCGGACATCCGCGCGGCGGGCGGGGACGCCGAGCCCGTGTTCGAGGTGACCGACGGGACGTTCCCCGGCAGGCGGGGCGTGCTGCCGGTACGCGTCTACCGCCCGTCCGCCGACCGTCCACTCGGGACATTGGTGTACTTCTTCGGCGGTGGCTGGACACTGGGCGGCATCGACACGTCCGACGGCGTCTGCCGGGCACTCGCGAACGCCGCCGGGTGCCTGGTCGTCACCCCGGGCTACCGGCTGGCGCCCGAGCACCCGTTCCCCGCTGCCGTGGACGACTGCCTCGCCGCGGTCGAGTGGGTGGCCAGGAACGCGGAGGCGCTGGGCGCCGACCCCGACCGGATCGCGGTCGGTGGCGACAGCGCGGGCGGGAACCTGGCGGCCGTGGTGGCCCAGGAGGGCAAGGATGTCGGCCCCCGACTCGCCGCGCAGGTGCTCGTGTACCCGAACACCTGCTACCGCTCCGGCACCGACTCGTTGCGCGACAACGACGACAGGTGGCTGTTCAACCACCACTCCGTCGACTGGTACTGGCGCAACTACCTCCCCGACCCCGGCGCGGGCCGCGACCCCCGGGTGTCACCGCTGCTCGCCCCGGACCTGTCGAGGCTGCCACCCGCGCTCGTGATCACCGCCGAGTACGACCCGCTGCGCGACGAGGGCGAGCGCTACGCCGAGCGGATGCGGGCGGCCGGGGTGCCGGTGGAACTGACCCGTTACGACGGGATGGCGCACGGGTTCTTCACCATGTCCGGGGTGCTGCCCGACGCCCGCCGTGCCGTCGCCCAAGCCGCGGAGTACCTGCGGAAGATGCCGGCCCTCCAGGGGACGCGGGCCGATGACGCGTGACGACCCGCTGACCGTCGCCGACGTCGCCCGGCTCGCGCAGGCGCGGCTGCCGAAGGAGCTGTGGGACTACGTCGCGGGCGGCAGCGGCGCGGAGACGACCCTCGCGGCCAACCGGGCCGCGCTCGACGAGGTGGCGGTGCTGCCCAGGGTGCTGGCGGGCGTGGCCGCGCCGGACCCCGGGACCCGGCTGCTCGGCTCCGCGTCCTCGCTGCCGCTCGCCGTGGCGCCGATGGCCTACCAGCGACTCCTGCACCCCGACGGCGAGCTCGCCACCGCCGAGGCCGCCGAGGCGGCCGGCGTGCCGTTCGTGGTGAGCACCCTGGCCAGCGTGACGGTGGAGGAGGTCGTGAAGACCGGCGCCACCACCTGGTTCCAGCTCTACTGGCTGCGCGCGCCAGGTGTCGTCGAGGACCTCGTGGCGCGGGCCGAGGACGCGGGTTGCGAGGCGCTGGTCGTGACCGTCGACGTACCGGTCATGGGGCGGCGGCTGCGCGACGTGCGCAACTCGTTCGTGCTGCCGGACGACGTGGTCGCCGCACACCTCACCGGCGGCGGCGACGGCACTGCGAGCCGCGCGCACGCCCGGGAAGCCGGGACATCGGCGATCGCCGCGCACACCGCGGCCGCGTTCGCCCCCGGACTCGGGTGGTCGGACCTCGAGTGGTTGCGCGACCGGACGTCACTCCCGCTGGTGCTGAAGGGGATCCTCGACCCCCGGGACGCCGTGCGCGCCGCCGGGTGCGGGGTGGACGCGGTCGTGGTGTCCAACCACGGCGGCCGCCAGCTCGACGGGGCGGCCCCGAGCATCGCCGCCGTGCCCTCGGTCGTGGCGGCGCTGGCCGGGCAGGCCGCCGTGTACCTCGACAGCGGGATCCGCACCGGCACCGACATCCTCCGCGCGCTGGCGTCCGGCGCGGACGGCGTGCTCGTCGGCAGGCCCGTGCTGTACGGGCTGGCGGCCGACGGCGCGCCGGGCGCCGGCCGTGTGCTTTCCCTGCTGGCCGAGGAGTTCCGCGACGCGATGACGTTGGCCGGGTGCGCCGACGTCGCCGCGGTGCGGGAGTTGTCCACCGTTCGAACTGTGAGGGCCTGATGACCGTCGTCGACCTGACCGGAGCGCTGTCCGAGGACCGGTCGCCCGCCGTGGTGCTGGCACCCGTCGCGGAGCTGCCGCCACGCCGCACACCCGTGCGCACGGACCTGTCCACCGAGGAGCTGCACCCCTCGCTGGAGGACCCGGCGCTGACGTCGATGAACCTCCTCAACGAGATCGCGAACCACTACCCGGACGCGGTGTCGTTCGCGGCGGGCCGCCCCTACGAGGAGTTCTGGGACGTCGACGACCTCCCGAGGTACCTCGCCCGGTTCACCGAGCACCTGCGCACGGATCTGGGCTACAGCGAGGAAAGGGTGCGCAGGACGCTGTTCCAGTACGGGCGCACCAAGGGGATCGTGCACGAGCTGGTGGCCGCCAACCTGGAGCTGGACGAGGACATCCGCGTCGACCCGGAGTCCATTGTGGTCACGGTCGGCTGCCAGGAGGCGATGGTCCTGGTGCTGCGCGCGCTCCGGTCCGGCCCGAAGGACGTACTGCTCGCCGTGTCGCCCACCTACGTCGGCCTCACCGGCGCGGCGCGGCTGGTCGACATGCCGGTGCTGCCGGTCGCGAGCGGCGCGGCGGGCATCGACTTCGACGACCTGCTCGACCAGGTCCAGGGCGCCCGCGCCGCCGGGCTGCGGCCACGCGCCCTGTACGTCATGCCGGACTTCGCGAACCCCTCCGGTGTCAGCATGACGGAGAAGACGCGCAGGACACTGCTGCAGCTGGCGCGCGAGGAGGACTTCCTGCTGCTGGAGGACAACCCGTACGGCCTGTTCCACAGCGGCGAGCGGGTGCCGACGTGCAAGGCGCTCGACGAGCAGCGCCGCGTCGTGTACCTGGGTTCGTTCGCGAAGACGGTCCTGCCTGGCGCGCGGGTCGGCTACGTGGTGGCAGACCAGACGGTGACGGGCCCGGACGGCTCGGCCGGCCTGTTGGCGGACGAGTTGTCGAAGATCAAGAGCATGCTGACCGTGAACACGCCCGCGTTGGCACAGGCGATCGTCGGCGGCAAGCTCCTCGAGCACGGATGCAGCCTGGTGCAGGCCAACGAGGGGGTGCGGGAGGTCTACGCGGCGAACCGTGCCCGGCTGGCCGACGGGCTCGCCGCCCGCTTCGGTACCGGCTCTCCGGTCACGTGGAACGCCCCCGCCGGTGGCTTCTTCGTGGTGGTCACCGTCCCCTTCCCGGCCGACGACGCGCTGCTGACCCGCTCGGCCCGCGACTACGGCGTCCTCTGGACACCCATGCACCACTTCTACGACGTGGACGGCCACGGCAGGAACGGCACGCGTTCCCTGCGGTTGTCCTGCAGCGTGCTGACGCCGGAACAGATCGACACCGGTCTGGACCGCCTGGCTCTCTTCATCACCGACGAACTGGCGAGAACGCGCCGTGGTGCGGAAGTGAGGTAAATCTTCGCGCCCGGCGGAATGTGGTTTCCGCCGGGCGCGACAATTCCTGACGGGCAGGACGGAAATCGACGTCCTGTCTTTTGTCGTGTCTCGTCGTTGTTTTGCCGCCGGCACGACAGTGGGCCCGTGTCGCGGAATTCCGCGACACGGGCCCACCGGTTTCAACTAGCTGAGTCCGGCCCCGGCCTCGAGCTCGCTGCCGCCGAACGCGCGCTCGGCCTCGCCACCACCGAAGTTGACTTCGCTGCCGCCGAAAGCCTGCTCGGCCTCGCCGCCACCGAACTGCGCCTGCTCGAACTCACTGCCACCAAACGTGCCCATGTGGGGGTCTCCTTTGTCGAGGGTATTACAGAAAAAGTATCCAGAGTATTCCTCCCTGCCGCAAGCTGCATTCGCTCCGGAATACTGCGCCGAACGGCTGCTGTCGTTGGTGCCGAATGGTGTTCCAGGTGGATTACTCACGGTCCGTCATGGGTGTTCGTGAAATGCGCCGCTCAGTGCTCGACAACCATCGCGGAGAAGATGGCGCCGTACGCGGCAGAAGCCATGAGATAGCGGTCTCCCGCCCTCAGCATCCCGCTGTCCACGGCGGTGCGGTAGTTCAGGAAGGGGTCTGCCGCGAACGTGTGGCCGATCAGGGGCACGTTGTCCAACAGCACGGCCGTCGGCGGCAGCCCGAGCTGCCTGCACACCTTCCGCCATGACCGCACGTTCACGTTGTGCGGCAGGATCAGCCGGAGTTCGTCGACGCGCAGCCCGGCCCGCTCGGCGGCGGTGCTGATCACCTCGGCCACCAGCACGGTGTACTCCTTGGCGAAGCGCTCCGCGTGGTCCGGGCGGTCGGTGGCCCAGTGGTCGAGGTCGCCGCGCTGCAGCGTCGCGTAGCTCAGCACCCGATCGCGCCCGCCTGCCGAGGACACGAGGCAGGCGGCGGACGCCTCCCCGAAGATCCGCGCCTCCGGCCGCAGTGTCTCGTCGAGGGTGAAGACCTGCTCGGCGGCGACGATCAACGCGAGCGCGTCCGGGTCACCGTCCAGCGCGAGCAGCCGCCCGGCCATGTCCACCGCCAGCAGCCCCGCGGCACACCCGTGGTGGGTGACCGCGAAGGCGGTCGCGCCACCCACGCCGAGCTGTTCGCACACGTCCGGCAGCGGGTTCAGCGGGTGGGGCTGCGAGACCGGCACGGTGCGCGCGTACAGCACGTAGCGGATCTGGTTCCGGAGCGCGGCCAGTGACGGCAGGTTGTGCGCGGCCCGCACCAGGAGGTCGGTCAGCGTCTCGCCCGGCTGCTGGCGGCGTACCTCCGAGTAGCCGTAGGACCGCCGCAGGGTGTCGACAGTGGAGGCGGGCAGCTGCCAGTCGGCGAGCAGCTCCTCGAGCGGTACCAGGCGATCCGGCAGGTGACCCGCGATCTCGCGGAGAGCGGTCATGAGCGATTCCTTCGTACTACTGTCGACCCATGACGGGAGAACGCACCGGCCACTTCTGGGATGCCGTCGAGGGCCGGGCGCCGATGCCCGCGGCGACGATCACGCTGGGCTGGTCGCTGATCCACGCCGACACCGAGCGGGGCGAGATCGAGGTCTCCTTCGAGGCGTCCGAGGAGTTCCTCAACCCCGCGGGCAGCGTCCAGGGTGGTTTCCTGACCGCGATGCTCGACGACACCATGGGCCCCGCGCTCGCGGCCACGCTGGGGCCGGGCCTGTACGGGACGACCATCGATCTCAAGGTGAGCTTCCTGCGGCCGGCCAAACCCGGGCGGCTGGTGGGCCGCGGGCGGGTCGTGCACCGCGGCAGCACCATCGCCTTCCTGGCGGGCGAACTGCTGGACGACGCCGGGCGGGTGGTGGCCGTGGGGTCGGCGACCACCCGGATCGTGCGGACCGGCTGAGCCGCCGGGCTCACCGATGGTGTTCACCCGGTGGTGTCGGCGGTGAGCCGGGCGTCCACACCGGACCGGTAGCGCAGCAAGGGGATCATGGTCACCACCAGGCACAGGGTTCCGGACAGGATGATCGCGGGCTGCAGCCCGAAGCCGGCGACCGCGAGCCCGGCGATGGTCGCGCCGAACGCGAGGCTGCTGCCGGAGACCGCGGTCACCATGCCGAACACGCGGTTCTGCAGTTCGACCGGGACGCGGGCGTAGAGCATCGCGCCGAGAATCGGCCGGAACGCCGCCTGGCTCACCCCGCAGAGCGCAGAGACGACGAGTATCACGACGAGGCTGTCGGTCAGCCCGAGCGTCAGCTGCCGTGGAGCGACGCACAACGCCACGCTGACGCAGAAAGTCAGGTACCGCGGCAACTTCGGCCCGAAGACGGTGAACGCGATGTTGCCCCCGATCGCACCGAACGCGAACGCGCTGAGGATGAGCCCGACCGCGGTCGCCTCACCGAAGTGCTCGTCCACCCACAGCGGCACGAACACCGCGTAGTTGGCGACGGTGAACAGGTTCACCACCGAGGTCATGGCGAGCATCCCGACCAGCAGCCGGTCCTGCCACAGGTGACCGGCGCCGCGCCGCAGTGCGGTGAAGTACCCCTCCTTCACCGCCGAGTCGCGGTCCGGCAGGGTGCCGGCCGGCGGGTGCACCAGCAGTCCGATGAGGAGTGCGGACAGGGCGAAGCTCGCCGCGTCGAACCAGATCGCGCCCTGCGGTCCCAGCCAGACGATCAACAGGGCGCCGAGCGGCGCGGCCGTCACCATCGCCACGTTGCCGGCCCCGTCGTAGATGGCGGTGGTCCGGATGATCTTCATGCCCGCCGCGTCGCTGACGGGACGGAGCAGGACGTGCTGGGCCCGGCCGCCGACACCGGTGAGCGCGCCCTTGACCGCGACCAAAGCGGCCAGCGGGAGGAACCCGATGTCCGGCGTCACCGCGACGACGGCCATGGCGAGCGCGGCGGCGCACTCCGCGACGATCAGCGTGCGCCGGATCCCGAACCGGTCGGTCAGCGGGGTGGCGAACACCCCGGCCAGCAGGGCGGGCACGACCGAGGCCATGGAGATCAGGCCCATCTTCGCAGCGCTACCGGTGCTGGTCAGCACCAGCCACGGCACGGCCACCGTCGTCACCACGCTGCCGAGCATGGACACGACGTGGCCCGTCAACAGCGCGGCGAGCCCGATCCTGCTGGCGGTCCGGCTCCTGCCCGGTGTCTCGCCACCAGGTGCCTCGCTGCCCGCCGCCTCGTTGACCGCGCTCAATCCGCCGTGCTTTCGACCAGCACGTGCTCGGCCGCGTACTTCTCGCGCAGCTGCCGGGTGTTCGTCTTGCCACTGCCGGTCCTGGGCAGGTCGTCGACGAACTCGAACGACCGCGGCGTCCACACCCAGCTGAGCTTCTCCTTGACCAGAGCGGAAAGCTCCTCCTCGGTCACCGTGGCGTCCTCGGTGAGCACGAGGTAGGCGTGGGCGGCCTCCCCGAGTTCCTGGTGCGGCACACCGATCACGGCGGCCGCGCGGACCTGCGGGTGGGTCGTCAGCACGTCCTCGATCGCGCGCGGGAAGATGTGGTGGCTGCCGTAGGTGGTGATGATCATGTCGCTGGCGCGGCCGGTGAGGTGGATGTAGCCGTCGTCGTCGACGTGGCCGAGGTCGCCGGTGCGCACCCAGCCGTCGACGAGCGTCGCCGCGGTCTGCTCCGGATTCCCTACGTACCCGGCGAAGTTGAGCAGGCTGGCCACCCACAGCTCGCCGGTCTCCCCGACGGGCAGCACGGTGGTGCCGTCCTCGCCGCGGATCTGCAGCCGGACGTCGCCGTACGCGGGTCCACACGAGCCGATCCGGTCCGGGTCGGTGCCGACACCGGGATACGCGGAGATGAAGGGCGATTCCGACAGCCCGTAGGTGATGCGGACGACCGGGCCGAAGCGGTCGACGGCCTCCCGCAGCCGCACCGGGTTGGTGGCCGCGGTGCCCACGCTCAGCACGGCCATCGCGGACAGGTCGCGCTTGTCGATGTCGGGGTGGTCCAGGATCTCGTAGAGCATCAGCGGGGTGATGAACGTGGAGTTGACCTGTTCGCGCTCCAGCAGTTCGAGGAACTCCGTGGCGCGGAAGAACCGTGAGACCAGCAGTGTGCCGCCGGTGAACAGGTACAGGAACGCCGAGGTCTGCCCGGCGACGAACCACATCGGCGTGATGGAGAGGTGGCGGTAGCGCGGTTCGTCCGCCGCGAGGATGTGCTCGGCGAGCGTGATCAGCTGCTCGTAGAGGTTCGCCGTGTGGAGCAGCGGCTTGGGAATCCCGGTGGTGCCGCTGGTCTGGAAGACCGACTCCGGCGTCCCGGTCGCATCGTCCACATCGAAGGGTTCCGCGCCTTCGGGCCGCGGCGCGAGGATGTCCGGACCGGCCCCGCCCGGCCCGACGCAGTACGCCGGGATCCCGAGCCGGTCGACGAGCTCCTGGCCGATGCGCTCGTGCACCGCGACCTCGTAGAGCAGTGCCTCCGGCCGCACCTGCTCGAGATAGGCGGTCAGTTCCACGGGGGTGCTGGCGTTCGACACCCACGCGGTGCGGCAGCCGATCAGGTGCAGTGCGAGCTGGATCGCGTGGGCGTGCGGCGGATAGCCCAGGAGCATCCCCACCGTGGTACCCGGTCGCAGCCCCGAATCCACGAGGTTCGCCGCGATGTCGAGCGTCGCGGCGTGGAGATCGGCGTAGGTCAACCGGGTCTCGCCGTTGACCAGAGCCTCGCGGTCCCCGTACTCCGCGAAGAGTTCCAGTGCGCGCACCACGTAGTCCGGGGAACTCATCACACACTCCAGATGTACGTGAGCGGCGAGCGTCCGCCGCCCGAGGGATGCGAGCGGCCGAAGCCTACCTGGGAAATCGCGGAAACCGACCGGCACAAAATTGTTCCTGTCCCGGGGTGCGGAGCACACGGCTGAACGGGTCAGAGAAGTGCTCCCGTCTGCCGAACGCCCTTGGTACGAACAACACCGAGCCTTCCCGGACGGCGGGGAGCACCGCGTACTGTCGCCCGCATGCGTGGAATGTTCGTCACCGGCGCGCCGTCCGAGGACGACCGCGCCCGCACTCCGCTGCGGGTGCACAGCGCGGCGGGCCGGACCTTCGACGAGCTGACCGGCCAGACGCTGAACCCGACGATGCGCGGCTATGTGAACGACCTGGCTGCCCCGTACGGGCTGGCGGTGCGCGAGGACCTGATCGACCAGGGTGCCGGCCGTTCCTACGGCGAGATGTGCGTACCCCTGCTGGACGAACTGGTACCCGAGGACCGGCCTGCCGATCTGCTGGTACTGGCCACGGCGATCCCCGACGTCCGCTACGGCCGTTCCACCGCCACCTACCTGAGCTGGCACTGCGCTGGTGCCCCCCTGGGGTTCACGGTCTGCGATCAGGGACTCCTGGCCGCGTTCACCGCACTGCACCTGGTGGAGGCCTACGCACACACCGGCGCGTGCGGGCGAGCCGTGCTCCTGGTGGCAGAACAGCCGACCGTCTACCACGAACTCCCCGTACCCACCCCGCTACCGGACCGCGCGGCGGCGGTAGGCGTGGTCCTCGAACCGAACGGCACCCGCTCGGTCCGACGCCACATGAAGATCGCGGAACACGACGTGGGTGCGGTGCTGTCCCGGTTCTCCGGGACCGTACTGGCCGGCGCGGGCCTGGCGGGGTCGGCACCGGCGAGTTCCTTGGTGTGCCAGGAGAACCAGCCGTTGACCGGTATCTGGCTGGAGTTGGCGCGACGGCTGCCCGAGTGGAGGGGAAGCGGGGAACAGGTGGTGCTGGCGGAGTACGACCCGGCACTGGGCCACCTGTTCACCGCGACCCTCCGCTTCGACGCCTGATCAGTCGACGAGCGCGCCCGCGGACAGGTTGGCGATCGTCCCGGTCATGGTCCCCACCCGGTCCGAAGCCAGGAACGCGGCCGTCTCCGCTATGTCCGACAGCGTGGGCAGTCTCTTCAGAAGCGTCCCCTGCGCCATCGCCCCGCCGTCGAGCAACTCCTCGACCGACTGCCCGGCCGCCGCCGCGGCGTTGGTGAAGAGTTCCTTGGTGTAGGACCCCGCTGCCGGCCCGTCGACGACGGCATGGGGACGGATCCCGATGACCCGGATGTTCGCGGGCGCCAGTTCCGCGGCCAGGATCCGGGAGAAGGCTTCCTTGCCCGCCGCGCTGACGCCGTGCCCCAGGATGCCGCCGACGGCCAGTTTGGCGCCCGGCTCGGACAACGTCAGGATCACGCCGGGGCGCCCGCGCCCCATGTGCCGGGCCACGGCCTTGCTCGTGACGAACAGCGTCCGCAGAAATCCGTCGATCGGCCGCATGAACTCCTCGAGTGAGAGGTCGGCCAGCAAGGTCCCCTGATCGTGCATGACGCTCACGGCGTTGAGGGCGATGTCGATTCCGCCTGCCGCGGCCGCGACGGCGTCCGCGTGCTCCTCGACCGCGTGCTGATCGGCCACGTCGACCTGCGCGATCTCGACCTTCCCTCCTGCGTCGGCGATGTCACGCGCCACGACGTCGAGCGCGGCCCGCGTCCGCCCTGCGATGAACACCCGCGCGCCTTCCCGGGCGAACACCCGCGCGACCGCCCCGCCGATCGCGCCTCCACCGCCGTAGATCACCGCGTTCTTGCCCTCGAGCAGCAGTCCGCTCATGTGTGTCCTCCAAGAGAAGCCCGACCATGTGAGCGAAAGAGTAACCACGTTTGATTGTTAAAAACAACTAGCCGCTGTGGTAGTTTAGGACCGAACGAGAGAGGAGTGGTCGTGCCCACCAACCGCAGCTACCGCGACTCGTGCGGGATCGCCAGGGCCCTCGACGTCGTCGGTGAGCGATGGGCGCTGCTGGTCGTGCGCGAGCTGCTGTTGGCGCCGCAACGTTTCTCCGAGCTGCGGCACGCCCTGCCCCACGTGAGCTCGAACCTGCTGGCGGACCGGCTCCGGGAACTGGAACACCGCGGAGTGGTCCACCGCGGCGAGGCCTACGAACTGACCGACTGGGGCCGGAAACTGGAACCGATCGTCCGAGCCCTCGGCGACTGGGGGATCGACGCCCCGCAACCCCCGGAGCCGACCGCGCTGAGCGCCACGTCGGTGCTGATCTTCCTCGAAGGAGCCGCCCGCCCCGACCCCGCGGCACCACCCACGACCTACCGCCTCGAGCTGGACGGCCGGGTGTGGACGGTCCACCTGGCCTCCGGCCGCGCCGAGGTACGCCCGGGCGAGCCCCCAACGGCGGACGTCTCGCTCCGCACAGACCCCAAGACCCTCAGCGCCCTGCTGTCCGACCCGGCCACCCTCGACACCGCTCGCACCGACGGCAGCGTCGCGGTGGTGGGAGACGTGTCGGCCATCAGCCATCTGCTGCACGCGGTCACCGACCCGTGGCCCGCCGGCGACCAGTTGAATATGTCGCAATAAACGGTCACCCGAACGAGCGCCTTGCCTCCTGGATCCGGATCGCGTACGTGGATGCGCTGACCGAGGCGCGTTTCGACGATGTCCTCAGGAACCGGCTCGAGGCGCTGTACGCGACGTTGCCGCAGGGACCGGTCCACACGCGACTCACCGACGTGGTCGAGCAGGCCCACCACGAGTACCGCAAGCGTGGCCGGCCTGGTGTCACGTGATCGTCAGCGTACGGCTGGTGGTGTCCGCCGAGCTGGTGCCGGTGTGGATGTCGATCTCACCCGGCTCCACCACGAAGCGGCCGTTCGGGTCGCCGGTCCAGAAGCCGAGGTCGTCGGCGCCGAGGGAGAAACGCACGACCGTGGCCTCGCCCGCCGCCAGGTGGACGCGGCGGAAGCCGCGGAGCCTGCGCACCGGTTGCACGATGCTCGCCGCGCGGTCGTGCACGTACAGCTGGACGACCTCGTCGCCTGCGCGGTCGCCCGTGTTGCGCAGGGCCACCGTGACCTCGACCGTGCCGCCGTCGCGCAGGGCGGCCGCCTCGACCCGTTCCTGGCTCAGTTCCGGGGCCACCACGGCGAAACCGGTGTAGCTCAGGCCGTGGCCGAACGGGAACCGGGGCCCGTCGGCGAGGTCGAGGTACGCCGACACGAACGGGTTGTCCGGCCGCGCGGGGTCGTAGGGGCGGCCGGTGTTCTCCCGGTTGTGGTAGATCGGCACCTGCCCGACCGTGCGCGGGAACGTGACCGGGAGCTTGCCGCCGGGGTTGACGGCTCCGGTCAGGACGTCGGCGATCGCGTTGCCAGCTTCGATGCCCGGGTGCCAGGCCATGAGCAGCGACGGCACGGTGTCCATCCACGCACCCGTCAGCGGCCTGCCGCCCACCAGGACCACGGCGTACGGCTTGCCGGTCGCGGCGATGGCGGCGATCAGCTCCTCCTGCGCGCCGGGCAGGTCCAGGTCGGAACGGGTGGCCGCCTCACCGCTGAGCGCCGACGGTTCACCGGCGACGACGATCGTCACGTCGGCGGCCATGGCGGCGTCGACCGCAGCCGGGACGTCCTCAGCGCAGGTGATCCGCGCGTTCGGCAGCGCCGTCTCGAGCGCCTGGCGGACGGTGCCCGCCGGGAAGCGGCGCTGGGTCTCGCCGAGCACCCACGTGCCCAGCAGGTCGGTCGAGTCGGCGAACGGGCCGACCACGGCAACGGCCGAGATCGCCGGGTCGAGGGGGAGCACCGCCGGTGAGTTCTTCAGCAGCACCGTGCACCTGGCCGCCACGTCCCGTGCCGCTGCCCGCGCGTCGGGTGTGGGCTCCGTGACCACCGCGTCGAGGTCCACGTACGGCCGGTCGAACAACCCCAGCCGGAACTTCAGCCGCAACACGCGGGTGACCGCGTCGTCCAGCCGTTCCTCGCTGATCGCACCGCGCGCCAGCAACTCGGCGCCGTGCGCGACGAGGCTGGTGCTCGCCATCTCCACGTCCACCCCGGCGGTCAAGGCCAGCCTGGCCGCGTCGGCGCGGTCGGCGGCGAAGCCGTGGACGACCAGCTCGTCGATCGCGGCCCAGTCACTGACCACGACACCGTCGAAGCCCCACTGCGTCTTGAGGATGTCGGTCAGCGTGTGGGTGTTGCCGTGCGCGGGCACGCCACTGACGGTGTTGAAGGCGGCCATGACGGTCGCCGCGCCCGCGTCGACGGCGGCCAGGAACGGCGGCAGGTAGAGGTTGCGCAGCCGCTGCTCCGACACGTCCACGGTGTTGTAGTCGCGCCCGCCTTCCGCGCCGCCGTACGCGGCGAAGTGCTTGGCGCAGGCCGCGACGCGGTCGGGAGCGGAGAGTGAGGACAGCGACGCGCCCTGGTAGCCGCGGACCTTGGCGGCCGCGTAGCGCGCGGTCAGGTACGGGTCTTCGCCGTGGCTCTCCGCGATGCGGCCCCAGCGCGGCTCGTGGGTGACGTCCATCATCGGCGAGAACGCCCAGTGGATCCCGTCGGACCGGGCCTCGCGGGCGGACACGGCGCCGTCGGTCTCGGTGACGGCCGGGTCGAACGCGGCGGCCTGGGCCAGCGGGATGGGGAAGGTCGTCCAGTAGCCGTGGATGACGTCGAGCCCGTAGAGCAGCGGGATGCCGAGCCGGGACTCCTCGACGGCGATGCGCTGCAGCGCGTTGGCGTTCTCCGCGCCCATCAGGTTGAGCACGGACCCGACCCGGCCCGCGCGGGCGGCGGACTCGACGTCCTCGGTGCCGGGCCCGCCGGGTCCGGTGTTGAAACCCCAGGCCAGATGCTGGAGCTGCCCGAGTTTCTCCATCGGCGTCATGCGGCCGAGCAGCTCCTTGATCGCGGCGTCGTGGTGGTCGGCGCTGCTCATGCCGGTGGGTTCCTCTCCGAGCGGTCTTCTGGCTGGCCGGTGGCACGCCGCCGGGGCGTGCCACCGGCGGGTGGTCAGCCGAGGGCGGCGTCCTGGTACACCCTCACATAATCGATCTTGAACTGTTGCGGGAACTGCACACTCGCGTCGGGGTGCCCGATCCACGAGGCACCCACCGCGGTGTTCATGATGATGTGCATCGGCCTGTCGAAGTAGGCGCCGGTCGGCGCGAACTGGCAGGTCTGCTGCCCGTCGACGTAGTAGGTCAGCTTCGGCCCTGGCTCCCAGATGAGGCTGTAGGTGTGGTAGTCCGCCGACAGGTTCACCGGGCTCGCGTACTGGCAGCCCTGGTTGGCGCCGAGGTCCGTGCCGTTCGGGGTGTCGGCGTAGTGCAGCGCGTGGTGCACCTTCGTCGGGTCGTTCCACAGCTCGGCGAAGTCGATCTCGTTGCCGCCCGGACCCGGCCAGTTGCCGGTGACGTCACCCTGGAGCCACAGCGCGGGCCAGATGCCCTTGCCCATCACCGGCATCTTCGCCCGCACCTCGATCTTGCCGTAGGTGAACGAGTACCGGCCCTTCGTCCACACCATGCCCGACGTGTACGGCTTGCTGCCGTACTGCCGCTTCTCCGTGGTCAGCACGAGGTTGCTGCTCGCGGTGGTGACGGCGAACGACGTGTACGCCTGGTCGGAACCGGGGGACAGCAGACCCTCGATCACACCCCACTTCTGGTGGTCGAGCGTGTCGAACGTGTCGCCCCAGACGAACTGCCAGTCGTAGGCGGTCTGGTCCGCGGCCGCACTTCCCGCGGTCACCGGCAACGTGGCCGCGGTCAGCACGCAGGCGGCCGCGAGCAGTCGCCGTAATCGTTTGTGCATCACTCTCTCCTTCGCTGGACGGGTGAAGCCGAGCGCTACTGCTGTGCGTGTGCCTTCTCGAACTCGCCACGGACCTGGTCGCCGCCGTTCTGCTTCCACTGGCGCACGACGTCCGCCCAGCCCGACACCGGCTGGTTGCCGCGGACGATCTCGCTGCGGGCGTTGTTCAGCGCCTTCGACAGCACCGAACCCTTGCTCGCGTTGACCGGTGAGTACAGGCCGACGGTCGGGTCCGGTACCAACAGCGGCGCCACCTCCTTGTGGAACGCGTACTGCTTGTCCACCACGGTCCGGTCGCCGGGCCCGAGGATCGCCGGCTGGTCGACGAGGTACTGCATGGGGATCTTGACGTTCGTCTCGCCGGTACCGGTGAGGGCGGGAAGTCCGGCACTCATCGTGTGGTCGACACCGTCGACGCCGAACTTGCGGAACAGGTGCTCGGTGGTGCCGAACGGCGCCGCCATCCAGTTCGCGATCGCGAGCAGCTGCCGGACGCGCTTCTCGTCGCCCTTCTTGATGCCGGTGACCGCGAAGCTGCCCTTGCCGGTGAAGTGCCTGCCGTCCCCGCCGCCGTCCTGGGCGGGGGCGAGCAGGCCGCCGACGTCGATGCCCGGGTAGGTGCCGAGCAGGATGTCCCACGCCGCGTAGCCGTCGACCTTCATGGCGATCTTGCCGGTGCCGAACCAGTCGCGGCCCTGCTGGAAGGTCGCGCTGAACGTGTCCGGGTGGAACAGTCCCTTCTCGACCATCGCGACGAGCGCGGCGAGCGCCTCGGTGTACTCCTCGGTCTCGACGGCGTTGGTGAACTTCCCGTTCTTCTCGGCCCAGCCGTTGGGCACCCCGAACGACTCGAGCAGGAACAGCAGCGCGCCGCCGCCACCGAGACCGGTGTCGCCGAGCGCCCACCGCCCGGCCTTCGCGTCGGTCAGTCCCTGGCACAGCTCGACGAACTCGGCGTGGTTCGCGGGCTTGGGGTTCAACGACCGGGCCGCGACCAGGTCGTCGCGGACGAACATGATCTCGCCGATGCTCGCGCGTGGCGTCGGCAGGCCGTGGATGCCACCGTTGGCGATCATCGGCCGCCAGCAGAACTCCGGGATGTTGGCCAGGAACGGGTACTCCTTGACCGCGTCACCCGACAGGTACGGCGTCAGGTCGGCGAACTTGGCGCGCAGCACGCCGGGCAGGTCGGGCGTCCAGGACGGCAGCATCACCATGTCGGGCAGGTCCCCGCCGGCGATGGTCGCGGTGACCTTGGTGCTGTAGTCGCTGTCCGGGACCATGTTGAACGCGAGGTCCGCGCCGATCCGGTCGTTGAGCGCCTGCCAGTACGCGTTGCCGGACAGCGGCGGCGGTACCGGGGTGAAGGTGTCGACCAGGATCGACACCTTGCCCGCGCCGGCACCGGGCTTGTCCTTGATCGCGGTGACGAGGTTCTCCGGGTACCGGTAGAAGCCCGGCAGCAGGTGCTCGCCGGCGGGCAGGTCCGGGGTCACCCCGGCGTAGGGGACGTGGGTCGGCAGCTTGACGCGGGCGTTGGCCGCCGCGGTGTTGGCGGCGCCGCCACCACCGCCGCAGGCCGAGAGGAACGACGTCGATGCGGCCGCGAGGGTCATCGCGCCCATGCCGCGCAACAGGGCGCGGCGGCTCACAACTCTGTGCTGGGTCACGGCGAGGACTTCCGTTCTCGGAAAGGCTTGGGGGCTTGTGATGATGCGCATCATCACGATGGTGTCGGACTGTAGATCGGGGTGAATCCCGTGTCAATACCAAGCAAAAGCACTGTGTACGAGGATGTGGTTGACCTGGAGAACATCGTCTGGCTACTCTCCGGACGTCAACAGATAATGCGCAATATCAAGGTGGGAGCAACGGTGAAGGCGTCCGAACGGCCGAAGAAGCGGCCGACGCAGGCCGACGTCGCGCGGCTGGCGAGCGTGTCGCCCGCGGTCGTGTCCGCGGTCGTGAACGGCCGCGACGGCTCGAACGGGGTCCGG
Organism: Actinophytocola algeriensis; assembly: GCF_014203735.1. Classification (GTDB taxonomy): domain Bacteria; phylum Actinomycetota; class Actinomycetes; order Mycobacteriales; family Pseudonocardiaceae; genus Actinophytocola; species Actinophytocola algeriensis. Next base: position 78,445 of record NZ_JACHJQ010000012.1, read on the forward strand.
GTCGGCGACCGGACCGCCGCGCGGGTCGAGGAGGCCATCCGCCAGCTCGGGTACGTGCCGAACGTGGCCGCCAGGAGCCTGGCCCGCGGCCGCAACGGGATCATCGGCGTGTTCACGTACGAGGCCCTGTTCCCGATGCAGGCCATGAGCTACTACCACCCGTTCCTGGTCGGCGTGGAGGAGGCGGTCGAGGAGCTCGACTGCCACTTGCTGCTGTTCACCGGGTCGCACACCGACGACCGCCGCCGCTCGATCTACAAGAACGGCACCAACTCGCTGCAGGTCGCCGACGGCTCCGTCCTCATCGGACAGTCGGAGGACCGCGACGAGCTGGCCGCGCTGGTCCGCGACGGGTATCCGGCGGTGTTCATCGGTCGCCGGGAGCTGCCGGGCGCGGAGGTGTCCTACGCGGCGGCCGACTACGGCACGGCCACCCGCCAGCTCGTCGAGCGGATCAGCGGGCTGGGACACCGCGGGATCGCCCGGCTGCGCGGCGGGTCGAACCACGAGTCGATCCTCGACCGCGACGCCGGTTTCGCGGCCGCGCGGGAACTGCTCGGCGACCGGGTCGACACCACGGAGGTGTTCGTTCCGCCGCGTGCCGAGTCCATCGCGGCGGTCGTGCCCGGCCTGGTCGAACAGGGCTACACCTGCATCGTCACCGACGACCGGGAGCGGGCGGGCGACGTGTGCGCCGCCGCGACGGCACTGGGGCTGTCGGTGCCTGCCGACCTCTCGGTCGCCGCGCTCAGTGAGTACTCCTACGTCGACAACGCCGTCGAACGCTGGGACATCACCACCATCACGACGCCGGGCCGGGAGATGGGCGCCGCGGCGGTGCGGCTGCTGGCCGACCTGCTGGACAACCCCGCCGACCGCTCGCCGCGCCGGGTCGTCATCGACTGCGGCTTCCACGCCGGCGCCACCCTGACCGCACCACAAGGAGCCTGATGTACGAAGAGACCTGCGACATCCTCGTCGTCGGCGGTGGCCTCGGCGGTGTCGCCGCCGCGCTGGCCGCGCTGCGGCTGGGCCGCACCGTCGTCCTCACCGAGGAGACCGACTGGCTCGGCGGTCAGCTGACCTCGCAGGCGGTGCCACCCGACGAGCACCCGTGGATCGAGCAGTTCGGGTGCACCGCGACCTACCGGCGGCTGCGCGACCTCATCCGCGACTACTACCGCCGCGCGTACCCGCTGACCGAACAGGCGGCGGCGACGGTCAACCTCAACCCCGGCAAGGGTCACGTCAGCCGGATCTGCCACGAGCCGAGGGTCGCGGTCGCGGCGATCGAGGAGATGCTCGCGCCCTACCGGTCGAGCAGGCAGCTGCGGATCCTGCCGCGGCACCGGCCCGTCGCCGCCGAGGTCGACGGCGACCGCGTCACCGCGGTGCGGCTGCTCGACACCGGCAGTGGCAACGAGCTGACCGTGTCCGCGTCGTACATCCTCGACGCCACCGAGATGGGGGAGCTGCTGGAGCTGGCGGGCGTCGAGCACGTCGTCGGTTCGGAGAGCCGCGACGACACCGGCGAGCCGCACGCCGTCGAGGGCCCGGCCCAGCCGATGGACCAGCAGTCGTTCACGTTCTGCTTCGCGCTCGACCACCGGCCCGGCGAGGACCACACCATCGACCGGCCGGCGACCTACGACTTCTGGCGCTCCTACGCGCCGGACTTCTGGCCCGCGCCGCTGCTCAGCTGGCGGCAGGTCGCCCCGGAGACGCTCCAGCCGTACACGAAGCGGGTCTTCGAACCGGACGAGGACTTCGACCTGTGGCGGTTCCGCCGGATCCTGCACAAGCCGCACCTCGACGACTCCTACGACGGCGGCGACATCACGCTGGTCAACTGGCAGCAGGTCGACTACTGGCTCGGGCCGCTCATCGGCGTGGCCGACGCGGAACGCGACCGGCACCTCGAGGGCGCCAAGCAGCTCAGCCTGTCCTTTCTGTACTGGATGCAGACCGAGGCGCCCAACCACCTCGGTGGCACCGGCCACCCGGGGCTGCGGCTGCGCCACGACGTCACCGACACCGCAGACGGGCTCGCCAAGTACCCCTACATCCGCGAGTCCCGCCGCATCCGGGCCGAGTTCACCGTGTCCGAACTGCACGTCGGCGTGGCGGCTCGCGGTTCACTGCTGGGTGCCGAGGAGTTCCGCGACAGCGTCGGCATCGGCAGCTACCGCATCGACCTGCACCCGTCGACCGGCGGGCCTGCCGGGCCGCGCCAGTACGTGGACGTGGCGAGCTGGCCGTTCCAGATCCCGCTCGGCGCACTGCTGCCGGTCCGGGTCGAGAACCTGTTGCCCGCCAACAAGAACATCGGCACCACCCACATCTCCAACGGCTGCTACCGGCTGCACCCGGTCGAGTGGAACATCGGCGAGGCCGCCGGCGCACTCGCCGCGCACTGCCTCGACACGGGCGCGGTGCCGCGCCAGGTGCGGGCCGACGCGGCCCGGCTCGAGTCCTACCAGGACACACTGACCGACCTCGGTGTCGAGCTGGCCTGGCCCGCCGAGGTCCGCACCCAGAAGAAGTACAACTGACCGGGAGCCGATGATGGCTGTGCTGAGCAGACCGCGCGGGGTGGTCGAGACGCTGCCCACCCGGCCCGCGCCGCGCCGGGTGGGCCGAGGGCGGCGGCTGCGCCGGGACTGGCTGCTGCTCGTGTGCGCGGTGCCAGGGCTGGTGTGGCTGCTGGTGTTCCACTACGCGCCGCTGCTGGGCAACGTCATCGCGTTCAAGGACTACCAGCCCTACGTGGGGATCGCGGACGCGCCGTGGGTGGGGTTCGACAACTTCTCGATCATCGTCAACGGGGACCCCGCCTTCCTCAACGCCCTGGTCAACACGCTGGTCATCTCACTCCTGCAGCTGCTGTTCGTGTTCCCCATCCCGATCGCGCTGGCGCTGCTGCTCAACTCGCTGGTGTCGGAGCGGATGAAGCGGACGGTGCAGTCCATCCTGTACCTGCCGCACTTCCTGTCCTGGGTGATCATCGTCGCGATCTTCCAGCACATGCTGGGCAACACCGGTCTGCTCAACGGTTTCCTGACCGAGCACGACCTCGGCAGCGTGAGCATCATCGGCAACCCGGAGCTGTTCAAGGAGCTCGTCGTCGCCCAGGTGGTCTGGAAGGACACCGGCTGGGGCATGATCCTGTTCCTCGCCGCGATGTCGCGGATCGACCCGGAGCTGTACGAGGCGGCCGCGGTCGACGGTGCGTCCCGGCTGCGCCAGGTGTGGCACGTGACGCTGCCGGGCATCAAGTCGGTCGTCGCGCTCCTGCTGATCCTGCGACTCGGCGACGTGCTCTCCGTCGGTTTCGAGCAGATCCTGTTGCAGCAGAACGCGGTCGGCCCGACGGCGTCGGAGGTGCTCGACACCTACGTGTTCAACAACGCGGTCGGCGCCGGCTCGTGGGGCGCGTCCGCCGCCGCCGGACTGGTCAAGGGAGTCGTCGGCGTGGCGCTCGTGCTGGGTGCGAACAAGGTGGCGCACCTGTTCGGTGAGCGGGGGGTGTACCAGCGATGAGTGTTGCCCTGACCCCGGCCCGCCCGGCGACCCGGGCGGCCAAGGGCCTGGTCCTGACGGTGTGCTGTCTGGTGGTGATCCTGCCGTTCCTCGCGGTGGTCTCCACCAGCCTCGCCGACGAGAGCCAGGTCGCGGCGGCAGGCGGGTACGTCCTGTGGCCGGAACGGCCGAGCTTCTACGCCTACGAGGCCATCTTCGACGGCGGCGTGGTGACGCGGGCGCTGCTGGTGTCCGTGGGCGTCACCGTCGTCGGCGCGTCGCTCTCGTTGGCGTGCACCGCGCTGCTGGCGTACGGGCTGTCCCGGCCGGGCAGCTTCGGCAGCAGGCCGATCCTGATGGTCGTGCTGTTCAGCGTCCTGTTCTCGCCGGGCATCATCCCGATGTACCTGACGGTCAAGGAGCTGGGCCTGCTGGACAGCTACTGGGCGCTGATCCTGTCGGCGCTGATCAACGGGTTCAACGTGATCGTGATGCGCGCGTTCTTCCTCGAGCTGCCCCAGGAACTCCTCGACGCGGCGAAGATCGACGGTGCCAGCGAGCTGACCATCCTCGTCCGGATCGTCCTGCCGCTGTCGAAGGCGGTCGTGGCGGTGATCGGCCTGTTCTACGCCGTGGCGTACTGGAACAACTTCTTCTCCGCCCTGCTCTACATCACGGACAACTCCAAGTACCCGCTGTCGCTGATCCTCCGCACCTACGTGGTCGACAACGCCACCATCGGCACCGGCGACGCGACCCAGGTGCCGCCACAGCAGTCCCTCCAGATGGCGATGCTCGTGGTCAGCATCCTGCCGATCCTGCTGGTGTACCCGTTCCTGCAGAAGCACTTCGCGAAGGGCATCATGATCGGCGCGGTCAAGGGCTGACCCGCGGCTGCGAGTTCGTATATCAGACAGTGAGCACGCTGTAGCGGATGCCGACAGGCATCGATCGCCTAGGTGACGCATTGTGCCTGGTCAGTGTCCATGACCATGCGGTACAGGTCCCGTTCGGACAGTGAGATTGACGCGAGGCCTTGTGTTCTCTCGAGCCTCCCTAATATATTTCACGCCAACGGAGGTGCTCATGGACGTGCAGCCAGTCGTTGCCGAACCGGACCCGCGGGTTCGGGTGGCGGGTGAGGGTGACGGCCTCCTGCTGCTCGGTGTGCGGTGTGCCGGGTGTGGGCTCGCCGCGGTCGAACCAGTCCTGCGGTGCGGTGCCTGCGGTGGCGACACCGAGCCGACCTCCCTGCGCCCCAACGGAAACGTGTGGTCCTGGACGGTTGTGGGGGTCGGGCCGGACCGGGGCACCGCCTTCGCGTACGTCGATCTCGATGACGGGCCTCGGGTGCTCGTCCGGCTCGGCGAAGGCACGCCGCGGGTGGTCGGGACGCGGGTGCGCGTACGGGGCACGACGCCCGACGGAGATCTGGAGGCCGGTGCGTGAACCCGCGGATATACGGAGTCGGCAGCAGCCTGTTCGGCCGGCAGCCGGGCACCGAGGTCGCTGAGCTCGCCGCCCGCGCCGGGCTCGACGCCCTTCGTGACGCCGGGACCGACCAGGTCGACGCCGTGTACGTCGGCACCGTGTTCGGGGAGATGGGCGCCGCGCAGCGGGCCACGCACCGGCTCGGGTTGCACGGGGTGCCGGTCATCCGGGTCGAGAACGCCTGCGCCAGCGCCACGACCGCGCTGCACGAGGCCACCGCCGCCGTCGCGGCCGGGCGGTACCGGACCGTGCTCGCGCTGGGTGTCGAGCACATGTCGCGCCTGCCCAGGGGCCCGTTGCCGACCGAGCCGCGGGACCCGCACGGCCGCGCCGGGTTGTTGCTGCCCGCCATGTACGCGATGGCGGCCACCCGCTACCTGGAAACCACGCCGTTGACCCGCGAGGACCTCGCCGCCGTCGCCGTCAAGAACCACGGCAACGCGCTCGCCAACCCGCTCGCCGAGTTCGGGGCCCGACTCACCGAGGACGAGGTGCTCGCCTCGAAGTCCATCGCCGAGCCGTTGACGCTGCACCAGTGTTCACCGATCTCCGACGGGGCCGCCGCCGCGGTCGTCGGGGCCGGCAGGGGACATGAGCGGGACGTCGAGATCGCGGCGTCCGAGCTGCGGTCGGGTGGGTTGTGGGACAGCCGGTCTCCGCACGTGTGGGGCTTCGACATCGTCCGTGACACCGCACGCGCCGCCTACCTCGCCGCGGGCATCGCGGCGCACGACGTGGACCTCGTCGAGTGCCACGACGCCTTCACCATCGGTGAGGTCACGACGACCGAGTCGCTCGGGCTCGCCGAGCCGGGGGAGGGTTACCGGCTCGTCCGCGACGGGGTGACCGCCGTGGACGGCAAGACCCCGGTCAACCCGTCCGGCGGGCTGCTCGGGCGTGGCCACCCGCTGGGCGCTACGGGCCTCGCCCAGGTGTACGAGGTCGTCACCCAGCTGCGGCACGAAGCGGGGGAGCGGCAGGTCGCGCACGCCCGCACCGGTGTCGTCGAGACCATGGGCGGCGGCGTCACCGGCATCGACGGCAACGCGTGCGTCGTACTCGTGCTGCGGGGGAGGGACCGGTGAACCTCGCGACCCTGTCGCACCGCAACGCCCGCCGCACGCCGGACCGCCTGGCGATCGCCCAGGGCGGCCTGCGGGTCACCTACTCCGAGCTGTCCGACCGCGTCGCCCGCCTCGCCGGGCTCCTGCACGCGCGGGGTGTGCGGCCCGGTGACCGCGTCGGCATCCTGCAGCACAACGGGATCGCGCTGCTGGAGTCGCTGCTCGCCTGCTTCCACGGCGGGTTCGCTGCGGTCCCGGTGAACGCCCGCAGCACCCCGCACGAGGTCGGCGTGATCGCCGAGGACTCCGCCGCGGCCGCGTGGCTCATCACCGCCGAGTACGCCGGGCACGTCGACGGCGCCGTCCTCGATGGACAGCCACCGGACGTGGAACCGTTGCCACAGCACGACTCCCGGGCCGACGACCCGGCGTGGATCTTCTACACCTCCGGCACCACCGGCCGCCCCAAGGGGGCGGTGCTCAGCCACCGGAACCTGGCCGCGATGGTCCTGGCGTACCTCGCCGACGTGCGTGACCTCGACGGCAGTGCGACAGTCCTGCACGCCGCCCCGCTCACCCACGGGTCCGGGCTGTACGCGCTGCCCGCCATTGCCAAGGGCGCGACCCAGCTGATCACCGCGTCCCGCAGCTACGACCCCGCCGAGGTGCTCGGGATCGTCGAGACCGAACGGGTCACCGACATCGCGTTCCTCGCGCCGACCATGGTCAACCGGCTCGTGCGTGCGCAGCAGGAGTACCCGCGCGACACCACCTCCCTGGTGAACGTCGTCTACGGCGGCGCTCCCATGTACCCCACCGACATCGCCCGCGCGCTGGAGGTGTTCGGACCGGTGTTCTCCCAGATCTACGGGCAGGCCGAGGCACCCGTCACGATCACGACGCTGCACCGCACCGAGCACAGCGCGGAGCGGTACGGCACCGTCGGTCACGCCTACACGTCCGTCGAGGTGGGCGTCCGCGACGGTGACACCGTCACCGACTACGGCGACGGCGAGATCGTGGTCCGCGGGGACGTCGTGATGACCGGCTACTGGCGGAACCCGGACGCCACGGCGAAGTCCATCGTGGACGGTTGGCTGCGGACCGGGGATATCGGCCGGATCTCCGCTGACGGCACGGTCCGGCTGCTCGACCGGGACAAGGACGTGGTCATCAGCGGCGGCGCCAACATCTACCCGCGTGAGGTCGAGGAGGTCATCCTGACCCACCCGGACGTCCGCGAGGTCGCGGTGGTCGGCGCACCGGACGCCGAGTGGGGCGAGCGGCTCGTCGCGGCGATCGTCGCCGAGGACGGCGCCGACCGGGCCGCGCTGTCCGAGCAGGTCGAGAAGCTCTGCCGGGAACGCCTGTCCGGCTACAAGGTCCCGCGCGACATCGAGTGGATGTCGCAGCTGCCCAAGAGCCCCTACGGCAAGGTTCTCAAGCGCGAGCTTCGGAACCGGTACTGGAGTGGTCGTGACAGTGTCATCTGAGCGGGTCGGCTGGCCGGCCGACGTCGACGCGCGCGTGCCAGCGGGCTACGCGATCGCGCACGCCGCGTGCGACCGCTGGGCGGCGGACCCCACCCGCCGCGCGCTGCTCGACCTGAGCGCCGGTGCCCCGAGGTGGTGGACCTTCGCCGACGTGCGCGACGCCTCCGGCAGGCTCGCCAACGCTCTGGCCGCACACGGGGTCCGGTTCGGTGACCGGGTCGCGATCGCACTGCCGCAGAGCGCGGACGCCGCGCTCGCGCACCTCGCCGTCTACCGGCTCGGCGCGGTCGCGGTGCCGATTAGCCTCATGCACCGCGAGGAGGCCATCGCGCAGCGGCTGTCGGACAGCGGGGCGACGGTCGCGATCACCACCGCCGAGCACTGGGCGGCGTTCGTGGCGGGCAGCGCGGTCGCCGACGGAGTCACGTGGCTGCGCACCGGCACCCCCGAGTTCACCGCGATGACGACCACCGGGTCGGTCACGACCCCGGCCGCGCCGATCGCCGAGGAGACCCCGGCCGTCATCGTCTACACCTCCGGCACCACCGGCACCCCCAAGGGTGTCGTGCACGCGCACCGCGTCGTCGCCGCGCACGCCGCACCGATCTCCCTCGCCCACGACGGGTTCCCGCACGCGGGTGATCTGCTGTGGAGCCCCGCCGACTGGGCGTGGGCCGGTGGCCTGATCGACTGCCTGCTCTCGGCGTGGCACGCGGGCGTGCCGATCGTCGCGCACCGCGCACGCAGGTTCGACCCCGACGAGGTCCTGGATCTCATCGCGCGCCACGGGATCCGCAACGCCTTCCTGCCCGCCACCGCGCTGCGGCTGCTGCGCCGGTCGGACAAGAAGGCGACGTTGCGCACCATCATGACCGGGGGCGAACCGGTCGACGAGGACATCGTCGCCTGGGCCACCGCCGAACTGGGCGCCACCCCGAACGTCGTGTTCGGGCAGACCGAGGCGTCGTGCGTCGTCGGCAACTCGCACTCCGTGCTGCCACAACGTCCCGGCGCGCTCGGTGTCGCGTACCCCGGTGCCGAGGTCGCGGTCCTCGACCCCGACGGCACCGCCGAGTGCGCGCCGGACGAGCTCGGCGAGATCGCCGTCCGCGCCGACAGCCCGGCCGTCATGCTCGGCTACTGGCGGCGGGAGGCCGACACCGCGGCCAAGATCGTCGACGGCTGGCTGCGCACCGGTGACCTCGGCCGCCGCGACGCCGACGGCTACTTCTGGTTCACCGCCAGGGCCGACGACCTGATCATCTCCAGTGGCTACCGCATCGGCCCGGTCGAGATCGAGAGCTGCCTGCAGCAGGACCCGAGGGTCGCCGAGGTCGCCGTGGTCGGGCGGGACGACGCCGAACGCGGGCAGGTCGTGTGTGCGCTGGTGGTGCCGAAGGACGGCGTCGAACGCTCCGGCGCGCTGGCGGACGAGCTGCGTGACCGGGTGCGCGGACGGCTCGCCACCTACGAGGTGCCGAGGGTCGTCGAGTTCCTCGACGCGCTGCCGCGCACCACCACCGGCAAGGTCCAGCGCTCCGCCATCCGGCGGGCAGGGGAGTGAGGGCAGACATGGGGATTCCCCGGGAGTGGGAGACGATCGACGTCGACATCGCCGACTCGATCGCGACCGTGACGCTCAACCGGCCGGACCGGATGAACGTCATGAACCTGACCATGCGCGACGAGCTGGTCGCGTGCTTCGACCACTTGCGCACCGCCGTCGACAAGGTCCGCGTCGTCGTCATCACCGGTGCGGGCGACGCGTTCTGCGCAGGCGGGGACGTCAACGACTTCGACGGCACCCCGGCCGAGGACCTGCACGACCTCATGCGGCTCCGCAGCCACCGCTGGTTCCAGGGCCTGTGGTCGTTGCCGCAGCCCACGATCGCGGCGGTCAACGGCACCGCGGCGGGCGGTGGGGCGAACCTGGTGCTCGCCACCGACCTCGCGATCGCGTCGGACCGCGCGCGGTTCGGCGAGACGTTCATCCGCGTCGGCCTGATGCCCGACCTCGGCGGCCTGTACCTGCTGCCGCGGCTCGTGGGGCTGCGCAAGGCGAAGGAGCTGTGCTTCTCCGGAGAGCTGATCCCGGCGGAGCAGCTCGCCGAGCTGGGCCTGGTGTCCCGCGTCGTGCCACACGACGACCTGTACGCCGAGACCATGAAGCTCGCGCAGGACCTCGCCGGCAAACCGCGCCACACCCTGGCACTCACCAAGATGGTGCTCAACCGGGCCACCGAGCAGTCCATGGAAGAGGTGCTGCTCAACGAGCTCCTCGGCCAGTCCTACCTGTTCGGCACCCGCGACCAGCGGGACGCGCTCGGCGCGTTTCTCCACCCGTCCCCGAAGGCGTCCACACTGGACGGGAAGGCGGCCGACGGTGACCGGTAGGCACCTGGAGGAGTTCGCGGTCGGCGACGTGTACGTGCACGTGCCGTCCAGGACCGTCACCGAGACGGACAACGTGCTGTTCTCCACGATGACGATGAACCCGCAGCCGCTGCACCTGGACGCGGAGTTCGCCCGCACCACCGAGCACGGCAAGCCGGTCGTGAACGGCATGTTCACGCTCGCACTGATGATGGGGCTGACCGTGCACGACACGACGCTCGGCACCACGCTGGGCAACCTCGGCTTCTCCCGGATCGACTTCCACCGCCCGGTGTTCGCCGGTGACACCCTCACCGCCGAGACCGAGGTGGTGAGCGTGCGGCCGTCGAGGTCCAAGCCGGACCGCGGGATCGTCGAGTTCGAGCACCGCGCCCGCAACCAGCACGGCGAGCTGCTGATCACGTGCCGCCGCGCGGGCATGATCCTGCGGAAGGAGGTGGCGGCGTGACCCCCGCCCGCTCCTGGCTGTACGTCCCGGCGCACGACGAACGCAAGATCGCGAAGGCCCGCACCGCCGGTGCCGACGCGGTGATCCTCGACCTCGAGGACGGGACTCCGGCCGACAGCAAGGAGATCGCGCGTGACCTCGTCGCGCGGGAGCTGGCCGACCGGCCGGGACCGGCGCGGTACTGGGTGCGGATCAACGCCGTCGAACCCGGCACGGGCTGGCAGGACGACCTCGCCACCGCTCGCACCGCGCACGGGGTCGTGATCCCCAAGGTGTCGCGGCCCGACCAGGTGCACGCGGTGCATGATCGCTCCGGTGACCTCGAGCTGGCGCCGATCGTCACCGAGAACGCCGCCGGGGTGCTCGCGATGGAACGGACGCTCACCGCCGCGCCGACCGTGCGCACCGCCTTCTGGGGCGCCGAAGACCTCCGGGCCGACCTCGGTGCCCGCGCCAACCGCGACGACCGGGGCGAGCTGCTGGACGTGTTCCGCGTGGTGCGGTCGCTGTTCCTGGTGCAGTGCGCGGCCGCCGGGGTCGCCGCCGTGGACACGCCGTGCCTGGACATCCGCGACCTGGCGGCGGTCGCCACCGACAGCCGCGCCGCGTACCTGCTGGGTTTCGCCGGCAAGCAGGTGATCCACCCGGCGCACGTGCGCGGGGTGAACGCGGGCTTCCTGCCCACACCGGAGGAGGTCGCCGCCGCGCAGGAGGTGGTCGCCGCGTTCGGCGACCGCGACGGCGGCGCCTACCGGGTGGCCGGCGCGATGGTCGACCAACCCCACCTGCGCAGCGCGAAGCTCGTGCTGGCCAGGGCAACCGAGGCGGGAGAACGATGACGGACAACACGGCGGTCGAGATCGCCGGGCACCTCGCGTCCGTGCGGGACGCCGACCTGCCCGAGAGCGCCGTCAGTGCCGCGCACACGTGCATGGTCGACACGTTCTCCGTGCTGACCGCGGGCGCCGACACCGACGTGATCCGCCGGGTGCTGCCGGTGATCCGGGCCTGGGGCGGCGCCGAGCAGTCGACCGTGTGGGGGACGGGGGAGCGGGTCCCGGACCACTCCGCGGTGTTCGCGAACGCGGCGATGGTGCACCAGTACGACTTCGACGACACCCACGACACCGCCGTCTGCCACCCGACCGGTGCGTCGCTCACCGCCGCGCTCGCGGTCGCCGAGGCCGAGGGCGGGGTCAGTGGCGAGCTGCTCACCCGTGCCGTGGTCGCGGGCAACGACCTGACCTGCCGGATCGCGGGTGCCATCGACGGTGGCCTGTGGGACTTCCCATGGGTGCGCGCGCCCGTCGCCGGGATCTTCGGCGCCACCGCCGCGGCCGGGGTCGTGCTGGGCCTGTCCGCCGAACAGATGCACGCCGCGCTCGGGCTCGCCTTGCCGCAGGCGGCCGGCACGCTCGAGTCGGTGACCGGCCACAAGTCCATGGTGCGGTCGATCCGCGACGGCCTGGCGTACAAGGACGCGATCGTCGCGGCCCGCCTCGCCCAGGCCGGGGTGCGTGGCGACGACCGGGTGTTCGACGGTCCGTACGGCCTGTACGGCGCGTACTTCGACGGGAAGTACTCGCCGGAACGGCTCACCGACGGGCTGGGCACCCGGTACGAGGGCGACGGCGTGTCGCTCAAGCCGTGGCCGAGCTGCCGCCACACCCACGCCACGCTCACCGCCTATCTCGACGCGCTGGCCTCGCCCGGCTTCGCGACCGCGCGGGTCGAGTCCGTGACGGCGTTCGTCGGCACCGGGAACCTGCGGCTCTGCGAGGGGAAACCCTGGCCCGCCAACCACATCGACGCGCTGTGCCACCTGCCGTTCGTGCTCGCCGTCGCCACGGTGCACCGCGAGGTGCCGTTGCGCGCGTTCGAGCAGGAGGGGCGCGAGGACCCGGCGGTGCGGGACGCGGCCGCCCGGGTGCGGTGGGAACACGACCCCGCGCACGACCGGCTCGGCACGATCGAGCCTGGCCGGGTGCGTGTCGTGTTCACCGACGGCCGCGTCGCGGAGACCGTCGCGGAACGCGGTCTCGGCCACCCCGAGAACCCGTTGTCCGCTGAGCAGCAACGCCGCAAGTGGCAGGACTGCGCAACGCACGGCGCGCCGAAACTCGGGGGCGCGAGGGCGGACGCGCTGTACGACGCCATCCGGCGGGTGCCGGAGATGGCCGACGTCCGCGAACTCGGAGAGGAGGTCCGTCGTGCCGTAGCAGACCAGTAACATCCTGAATTTCAGCGCTGTCGAGACAGGGAGTGGTCCACGTGCCGGAGCGGAACGCGTTCGCGGCGACACTGCGAGACCGGATCGCGCAGCAGCTGCGCGACCAGATCCTCAGTGGTGTGCTGCCCAACAACTCCAAGATCGGCATCGACGAGCTGGCCACCCAGTTCGGCAGCAGTCGCACGCCGGTCCGCGAGGCGCTGATCGAGCTGTCGCACCAGGGACTCGTCGAGATCGTGCCGCGCAGGGGCGCGACGGTCACCGGCATGTCCGTCGACACCGTCCGGGACAACTTCAACGTCTTCGGCGGCCTGTCCGGGCTGGCGGCCGAGTGGACGACCATGCGGGCGAACACCGAGGTGACCGCGCGGCTGCGCGCGATCATCGACGAGGCAGGGCCGGACATGACGGCCGAGCAGCTGATCGAGAACAACTGGCGACTGCACCGGGAGATCAACCGCAACTGCGGTTCCGACCGGCTCATCGCGATGATCGGCCAGCTGTCCTCGACCATGCCGGCCAGCTACTTCAACCTGATCCCCGAACAGGTCCAGATCAGCCTGCGTGAGCACGCGGACCTGGTCAACGCCATCGCTCGCGGCGACGCGGCCGGTGCGCGCTTCCTCGCCGAACACCACCTTCGGCAGGCAGGAGAACAGATGGTGCAGCGCATCGAGAACACCGCGCGGGACACGGCGGCGTCATGACGGCGGAGACATGACCGGGCAGGCGGCCCGCCGGGCCGAGCCGGCACTGGACGACGACGCCGCGGCACTGCTCGCGGCGAAGGCGGTCGAGTTGGCCAAGGCGTCCGGGTTGCGGGTGGCGGCGGTCGTGGTCGACGCCGCGGGACAGGTCGTCGCCGTGCGGCGGCAGGCCGACTCGTACCCGACCACGTACCACATCGCGCTCGCGAAGGCCTTCACGTCGGCCAACTTCGGCCGGGAGTCCGGCGAGATGGGCAGGCTCCTGGCCGGTGTCGAACGCGGGATCCACATCACGCAGGCCGACGACCGCCTGCTGTTCATCGACGGCGGTTGCGCGCTGGTACGCGATGGCGTGCTCGTGGGCGGGATCGGCGTCAGCGGCGCGTCCGCGGACGAGGACCTCGCGTGCGCGCGCGGTGCCGTCGAACACTGGGTGACCAGCCGCTGACCTGCGGCTGAGCACGTCAGGTCAACGGAGTCACGTAGCGGTATCGATCTTCCGGCGCTCTTGTCGGGAGCGGTGGCCGCGGGATAGGCATAAAAAATATCAGCAACGCTTCAGTGGGAGGCGGTCAGCTCATGTCCCGAGCGCACGCGACGACAACCGCACCGACGACGCCCGGCCAGGTCAGCCTGACCGGGTTCGGGCAGTGGTTCCGCAGCGGTTCCGGTGCCCGCTGGGCGACCCGCGACGTCAGCCTGGACATCCCGGCCGGGCAGTTCGTCTCGGTCGTCGGCCCCTCCGGGTGCGGCAAGAGCACGCTGCTCAACGCGATCGCCGGGCTGCGCAAGCCGTCCGCGGGCCAGGTCTCGATCGACGGCCACCCGGTGTCCGGTGTGGACCGCGGGGTCGGCTACCTGTTCCAGCGGGACGCGTTGCTGCCGTGGCGGTCCGTGCTGTCCAACGTGATGCTGCCGCTCACCTACCGCGGTGTGTCCAAAAAGGAGGCGGCGCGCCGCGCCCACGCCTGGATCACCCGGGTCGGGCTGTCGGGTTACGAGGACCACTACCCCCACCAGCTCTCCGGTGGCATGCGCAAGCGGGTCGCGCTCGCGGCCGTGTTCGTCTACGAACCCCGGGTACTGCTGATGGACGAGCCGTTCAGCGCACTGGACGTGCAGACCCGCAACCTCATGGAGAACGAGCTCCTCGACATCTGGCACGAGACGCGCCCGACCGTCCTGTTCGTCACCCACGACCTGGAGGAGGCCCTCGGCCTGTCCGACCGGGTGGTGGTGTTCACCGCCGGCCCCGGCCGGATCAAGTCCGACTACCCGGTGTCGCTGCCGCGGCCTCGGCTGTTGACCGAGATCCGCTTCGACCCCGCCTTCCAGGAGCAGTACGAGACCTTGTGGAACGACCTTCGCAGCGAGGTCATGACCGCCTACGAGGCGGAAGCGGGCTCCGCAGGGGGAGCCACCACCCAGTCATCTCAATGAGGAGAACCTGACCATGAACACGAGATTCCGGGCCGGGCGCGTGGTCGCCGCGGTCTGTGCGGTCGCCCTCGCGGCCACCGCCTGCGGGAGCGCCGACGGCGACGCCGACGGCGAGGTGCCGCCCACGGTCACGATCGGCATCGGCGGCGCGGGCGTCATCGCCTACGCGGCCACGTACGTCGCGCAGCACGAGGGCTTCCTCGACGAGGAGCTGGAGAAGATCGGCAGCAAGCCGGAGTACGTCGACCTGGAGGGGTCCGTGCAGGCGGTGCAGGCACTCGCGACCGAGGAGGTCGACTTCGTCACCAGCGTGTCGTCGGCCGGGCTCGCGGCGGTGGCCGAGGGTGCCGAGGTCACCGAGGTGTCGCAGTTCCTCACCACCGACATGGTGTTCCTGACCGCGACACCCGGACTGCCCACTTCGGACAGTGACCCGTCGGCGATCGTCGAGGGCCGCAAGTGGGGCATCCCCGGGTTCGGCTCGACCGCGCACCTCACCGCGTTGTCCGCGCTGGTGAAGTGGGGCTACAAGCCGGGCGACGTCGAGTTCGTGCCGATCGGGCACGTCGCGTCGTCCGCCGCCGCGGTCGAGCAGAAGCTCGCCGACTACTACTGGCTCGGCACGGTCGCCGAGGGCCTGGTCGCCGACGGCACGGTCGACCTGGTGCTCGACTTCTTCGACCCGGCGGTGACCGAGAAGTACTACGGCGGCGGGTACGCCACGGCGGGCCTGTTCGCGCTGCCGACGTACCTGTCGGACCAACCCGAGGTCGGCAAGGCGGTCGTCACCGCGCACACCCGCGCGATGGCGGCGATCAGTGCGAAGAAGGACGACCCTGCCGCGGTGATGGCGATGCTGCCGGAGGACCTGCGCGGCGACTCCACCGTCGCGCTGCTGGCGCGGGTGCTGCCCGGCTACTCCGCGGACGGCACGGTCGACGAGGCCGCGATCGAGCGCGTGGTCGAGGCGAGCAAGGCCGGTGAGCTGATGTCGGCCGACGCCGAGGTCGACGCCGCCTCCTTCGCCAACAACGACTACCGGTAGGCGATCATGGTGACGCGAACCGACGAACCGCCCACCCCTACCGCCGAGCCGGAGGTGAAGCGGGCACCTCGGAACTGGCCGTGGCAGCTGCTGGTGTTCGCCGCCTTCGTGGGGGTGTGGCACCTGGGAGTCCACGCCGGACTGCTTTCCCGCCGGTCGTTCGCGGAACCCGCCCAGGTGTTCACGTGGATGTGGGACTGGCACAGCTCGGGTGCCAGCCTCCCGCACCTCGGCTTCACGCTGTCCGCGGCAGGCATGGGTTACCTCGCCGGCATCGTGCTCGGCGCCTCGGTGGCGGCGCTCTTCGTGTTCGTGCCGTTCCTCGGCCGGGTGTTCAACCCGTTCATGGCGCTCGTGAACGGCATTCCCAAGATCGTGCTCGCACCGCTGCTCGTGCTGGTGTTCGGACTCGGCTTGGAGTCCAAAGTGGCCACCGCGGCGCTGCTCGTGTTCTTCGCGTCGTTCTTCAACTTCTCCGGCGGGCTGCGCAGCGTCAACCGGGTGCTGATCGACAACACGAAGTCGATGGGTGCGTCCCGGTCGCAGATGGCGACGTCGCTGTACCTGCCCGCGATGGTGGCGTGGACGATCTCGACGCTGCGGGTCGGCATCGCCTTCGCGCTGCTCGGCGTGGTGGTCGGCGAGTTCGTCGGCGCCAGTGAGGGCATCGGCTGGAACATCAAGCTCGCGGGTGAGCTGAACCAGCCGGAGCGGCTGCTCGGCGCGCTCATCACCCTCGGCCTGGTCGCGGCCGTGGTCGACCGTGTCCTCGTGGTCGTCGAACGGAGGTTCTCGCAATGGAAGCTCGCGTGATCACGACGTCCCGGCCGGTGCCGCCCGCCGACCCGGCCGTGCCCGCCACGGAGCTGGCGGGGCTGCGCAGGCGGGAGCGGATCGTCACATCGTTGGTGTGGCTGTGCCGCGCGCTGGTGGTCGTCGTGCCGCTGGCGCTGTGGCAGTACCTGTCGGACGAACGCATCATCCCGCGGTTCCTGTTCTCCTCGCCGGAGGCGGTGTGGGAACGGCTGGTGGAGTGGACCCTCGACGGGACGATCCTGTCGAACGCGTCGTTCACGCTGATGAACGCGTTCCTGGGGTACTTCCTGGGCCTGTTCATCGGCGTGGCGCTGGCCGTGCTGTTCACCGTTTCTCCGCGCCTCGGCGGCATCTTCATCCCGTTCCTCACGATGATCAACGCGATCCCGCGCATCGCGTTCGCGCCGCTGCTGGTGGCGTGGTTCGGCTTCGGCCTGGCGTCGAACATCGCGCTGGTCGTGCTGGTGATCGTGTTCGTGAACTTCTTCGCCGCCTACGGTGGACTGTCCGCTGTGGACGAGGGAAACCTGTTGTGGGCCAAGGCGCTGGGTGCCTCCCAGTGGCAGGTGTGGACGACGGTCCGCCTGCCCGCGATCGGCGTGTGGGTGCTCAGCTCGCTGCGCATGTGCATCGGCCTCGCCCTGTCCGCCGCGATCGTGTCGGAGTTCGTCGGCGGTGCCCGCGGGATCGGTTACCTGGCGTCGTCGTCGACCAACACGTTCAAGAGCGCGGGTGTGTACGCCGCCATCACCGTGACGATCGTGGTGGCGGGCCTGCTCGACGTGTTCCTGAGAATGGCCGAGCGGCGGATGTCCCAGTGGTCCGCCCACGTGTGATTGGAGCCCTGACATGACCTGGCGCATGCACCACATGAACATCCCGGCGCACGACATCGACGCGTCCGCGGAGTTCTACGAGAACGTGCTCGGCATGACCCCGAGCCGCCCCCCGTTCCGCGCGGACTACGACCCGGGCCGCAAGATCGGCTGGTTCGAGACGGAGGGCTCGGCACAGCTGCACCTGGCGAAGCCCGACCCGAACTTCGCGCAGCGCAACGGAATGCACGTGAACCCGACGGTGAACGGCCACGTCGCGATCGAGGTGGACGACCTGGACGCGGTGAAGGAACGGCTCCGCGAGCGAGGGCTGTACTTCGCCGACCCGGGCAACTGGGCCCTGCGCGACTACCGCCAGATCTACTTCCTGGACCCGTCGATGAACTGCGTGGAGGTCAACCAGCACCTGTGAGCGGGTTGGTGGTGCGGCGATGCACGGCTCTCAGTACTCCGATCTCAGGGACGCGATGGCGAGCTTCTGCGTGACGTAGGCGCAGGTGTCACACGCGGGGCGCAGGTGGAACCTGCCACGGTTGTCGGCGTGGGTCTGGTGTGCCGCGGTGGCGCCGCCGACGTACTCGAAGTGGGCCCTGGCCTCGGTGATGGTCATGGCGGTGTTCGGGTCGACGTTCCAGAGGTAGTCGGAGATGGTGCCGATCTCGGCGCACCGGCCGTGGCCGCGGCCCATGTCGATGTCCTCGCCCGCGTCGACGCGGCCCTCGAGCTCGTCGAGCAGCGCCTGGACCACGGGGTGGACCCTCGGCCGGGCCCCGCCTTTCATGCTGGTGTGCGCGGACATGCTGTCACCGGCCAGGAGGGTGCCCGCCATGGTGGGCTGGTCTCGGGCGCCTCGGAAGGTGTCGTCGGTGCGCGTGGCGAGGCGGTACGAGTTGTCCTCGAGCTCGTTCCGCTCACCGGCGGTCAGTGGGTGCTTCCCGGTGTGCGGGACCTGGTCCAGGCGGGTGTTCCGTGCGCCGGTCAGCGTCTGGCGGGCGTCCGGGTCGAACGCGTGGGGCGCGCGGGGAGTCGGCGTCGTCTTGTCGACGTGGCCTTCCGGCAGGGTGAACCGGACCCTCTTGGCGACCCGCTCCTTGAACCGGTCCTCGAGTGCCCGCTTGCCACCCTCCTTGCCACCGTCGCTCTGGTTGTTGTCGTCACCGAAGGGTTCCATGTCGTCTCCGTCCCGGTCAGTGGTTCTGCTCGGCGAGCACTTCGGCGATCAGGGCCATGCGCCGTTCCTCGGACAGCTCCGCGAACTCCGGGTCCTCCGCGAGCAGCTCGGCCATGTTCGCGTCGGCGAACTCCGTCGGCGTCGGCACCTCGACCTGCCCGATCTCCTGGGCCTGCCCGGGTTCCGCCGGTGCCTGCTCGGGGATCACCACGCCGTACTCGGCGAGCACCGCGCGCACCGCGTCCGCGCCCTGCCCGCGCACCGGGGCGAGCAGGGCCTCGGTCGCCTCCCCGAAGCCGTGGTCGGTGGCCGCGCTCAACAGCCACGGCTCGAACTCGGCCCAGTGTTCGTCGGTGCCGTTCCACAGCGTGGCGTTCTCCGCGAGGAACGCCCACCACGCCTGCTGGTCGAACCCGGCTTCTTCCGGCGTTTCCTGCGCGGCTTCGGCGTACTGGTCGAGGTGGTCGTCGGCGACCCTGGTCAGCTCGTCGGGGTTGTCGAGCAGCGCGTCGCGCTGGTCCTCCGGCAGCTCGTCGAGGTGGCGCAGCAACGCGTCGACGGCCGGGTAGGGTGCCGGATCGGTGATGGAGAGCTTTTCCAGGAAGTAAACCCGGCGCTCCTGCCACTCCGCCTCCGGCTGCTCGAGCCGGTGCCGGGACAGCTCCTGGAGCGGTTCCCCGAGCCACTGCCACAGTTCGTCCTTTGTGGACATATGAACTCCTGTCGTGGATCCTCCTCATTCACGATAGGAGCCGGGGATGGCGGGGCAAGGCCCGATCGGAATGCCTCAAAGGGCGCGAATTTCTGCACCTCGGTACGGGTAGTCACGGATTTACGGGACGGCATCCGGCGAGCGGGCCGCCTGCCGCGCCGCCGCTGACCAACACGCGGCCGGGTGGCCGCGTGTCACCCGGCCCGTTCCGTTTCGGCCAACCGGCGCAACACGCACCGGCACCGTGACCACGAAAACCGGGAATCTCCTGAGGAATCTGTCGGGGCATTCGGTTTTCCACCACCATCGGACAGTCGTGACCGACGTGCCAGGGGCGGTCCGGAGGTGATGGATGGCGGTGCTCGTGCTGGGTTGCCCCGTCGTCACCCGCGACCAGGCGTACCTGCGACCGTCGCGGCGGTCCGCGCGTGTCCTGCTCGGGGTGTTCGGGCTGCGGCCGAACCGGCGGCTGGCCGCCGACTGGCTCGTCGGCGCGCTGTGGCCGGACCGCCCACCACCGTCGGCGGCCGCGAACCTCCGCTCCCACATCGCCGAACTGCGCAGGCTGCTGGGCACCGGACCCCGCATCGAACGCGCGGGCGACGGCTACCTGCTCGCCGCCACGCCGGGCGACGTGGACACCGCGCAGTTCCTGGACCTGGTGCACGAGGCCAGGAACAGCCGCGACCAGGGCGACAACGCACGCGCGGCGGTCCTCCTGGCCGAAGCGCTCGCGCTCTGGCGCGGGCTCGTGCTGGAGGGCATCCCGGTGCCGTCGGCCGTGCAGCCCCAGGCCACCGTCCTCGACGAGGAACGCCTGTCCGCCACCGAGGAACTCGAGTGGGCGCCCTCCGCACCCGACGACGTGCCGTTGGAACTGGTGCTGGTGTGCACCGACCAACTGGACGAGGAACCCGAGGTGATGCTCATCGGCGCGGTCCCGTCCACGGCGTCGCTCGAGGACCTGCTCGACCGGACCGATGCGCCACGGCTCGCCGAGGTCGAACAGCTGGGCGCCGCTGACGCCGCCCTCCTGCACGCGACCCCCGCGTCGGCCGTCGCCCACGACCCGGCCGCGATCCCGCTCACCCAGCACCGGCCCGGCATGATGAGCGCCAGGACCGAGTTCTTCTCCCGTCCGCTGCCCGCCGACGCCATCACGGCCCTCGTCACCCACGTCGCCGAGAACCGCGTCTTCGGTGAGTTCCGCCAGGTCGCGTTCACCCCGTGGCGCGGCGCATACGGCCGCGTGCCACCGGACGCGACCGCGTTCGTCCACCGCGCTCCCGCCTACCTGGTCAAGCACACGGTATTGCTGGGCCCGAACGGCGCGGCCCGCCGCGGCGGCGACGCGCTCGACTGGCTCACCGCGGGCTGGGCGGCGCTCCACCCGTGGGGCACCGGCGGCGCCTACCAGAACTTCCCCGACCCCGCGCTGACCGACTGGATGACCGCCTACTACGGCGCCAACGCCACCCGACTCCGTGCGGTGAAAGCACAGTACGACCCCGAGAACGTCTTCCGTTTCGCTCAGTCGATCCACTGACCGGGTTCGAGCCCGCGGACGGGCTATCGCCGAAACTGAGCAACTTTTGCTGCAAATCGACAATCTTTCGCCGAAAGTAGTCATATGATCTGGCTCACGTCACCCTTCCCCCTGCGATCTCGACCAACGGAACGGGACCCACCATGCGAAGAAACCCGAGGTGGCGCGCTGCCGCCTGCGCCGGACTGCTGGTGATCACCAGCGCCGCAACCGTCCTCGCCACGACCGCCGCCCAGGCCCATCCGGTGAATGCCGCCGACTACCAGCAAGTGGAGCTAGCCAAGGGCGTCGGCGAGATGGGCGAGCCGATGTCACTCGCCGTGCTGCCGGACCGGTCGGTCCTGCACACCTCCCGCAACGGCCAGCTGCGCCGCACCGACGCCGCGGGCACCACCTCGGTGATCGGCACGCTGGCCGTGTACTCCCACGACGAGGAGGGTCTGCAGGGCGTCGGCGTCGATCCCGGTTTCGCCACGAACCGGTTCATCTACCTGTACTACGCGCCGCCGCTGTCGACCCCCGGTGGCGACGCACCGGCCTCCGGCACCGACTTCTCCGCCTGGAACGGCGTGAACCGGTTGTCCCGCTTCACCCTCAACGCCGACTACACGCTCAACACGGGCAGCCAGGTCACTGTCCTGGACGTGCCGGCGAGCCGTGGCATCTGCTGCCACGTCGGCGGGGACATCGACTTCGACGCCTCGGGCAACCTCTACCTGACGACCGGTGACGACACCAACCCGTTCGACTCCGGTGGCTACGCGCCGATCGACGAGCGCTCCGGCCGCAACCCGGCCTACGACGCGCAGCGCAGCTCAGCCAACACGAACGACCTGCGCGGCAAGGTGTTGCGCATCAAGGTGAACGCGAACGGCTCGTACTCGATCCCGGTGGGCAACCTGTTCGCGCCCGGCACCGCGAGGACCCGTCCGGAGATCTACGCGATGGGCTTCCGCAACCCGTTCCGGATGAGCGTGGACAAGGCGACCGGCGTGGTCTACCTCGGCGACTACGGCCCGGACGCGGGGTCGGCCAGCGCGACGCGCGGTCCCGGCGGGCAGGTCGAGTTCAACCGCATCACCTCCGCGGGCAACTACGGCTGGCCCTACTGCACCGGCTCGAACACGACGAACGAGACCTACGTCGAGTTCACGTTCCCGTCCGGGCCGTCCGGTGCGCGGTACAACTGCGCCGCGCCGGTCAACAACTCCCCGAACAACACCGGGCTGACGAACCTCCCGGCCGCACGCGCGGCGTGGATCAAGTACGACGGCTGCTCGGTCGCCGCGTTCGGCTGCGGCTCGGAGTCGCCGATGGGCGGCCCGGTCTACCGTTACGACCCGAACCTGAACTCGTCGGTCAAGTTCCCGCAGGTCCTCGACGGGCACGTGTTCCTCGGCGAGTACGGCCGCCGGTGGCTGCGCACCGCGCACGTCAACAGCGACGGCTCCGCGGGCCAGATCGACACGTTCCCGTGGACCGGCACCCAGGTCATGGACATGGCGTTCGGCCCGGACGGCGCGCTCTACGTGCTGGACTACGGCACCGGCAACTTCGGCGGCGACGCCAACTCCGCCCTGTACCGCATCGAGTACAACCCGGCGGGCAACCAGGCACCCACCGCGAAGGTCACCGCGAACCGGACGTCGGGCCTCGCGCCGCTGACGGTGAACTTCAGCTCGGCGGGGTCGTCCGACCCGGAAGGCGGGGCGCTGTCCTACCTGTGGAACTTCGGCGACGGCACCACGTCGACCGCGGCCAACCCGACCAAGTCCTACGCCACCAACGGCCAGCGCACGGCGACGCTGACGGTCACCGACTCCGGTGGCCGGACCGGCAACGCGTCGGTCGTGGTGACCGTCGGCAACACCGCGCCGGCCGTCACCCTGAGCACGCCGGTCAACGGCTCGACGTTCAACTTCGGTGACACCGTGCCGTACACGATCACGGTGTCCGACCCGGAGGACGGCGCGATCGACTGCACGAAGGTCAAGCTGACCTACGTGCTCGGCCACGACAGCCACGGCCACCCGATCACGTCGAAGAACGGTTGCTCCGGCACGATCACCATCCCGGTCGACGGTGAGCACGACACCGCGGCGAACCTGTACGCGGTGTTCGACGCCGAGTACACCGACAAGGGCGCGAACGGCCAGCCCGCGCTGACCACCCACGCGCAGAACAGGTTGCAGCCCGCCCACCGGCAGGCCGAGCACCACAGCAGCCAGTCGGGCACCAGCCAGATCACCAAGACGGGCGCGGAGGGCGGCAAGACCGTCGGCGACATCAACAACGGTGACTGGATCGCGTTCCAGCCCTACGCGCTCGGCGGCG
This sequence comes from Actinophytocola algeriensis, assembly GCF_014203735.1. Classification (GTDB taxonomy): domain Bacteria; phylum Actinomycetota; class Actinomycetes; order Mycobacteriales; family Pseudonocardiaceae; genus Actinophytocola; species Actinophytocola algeriensis. The sequence continues at coordinate 101,691 of NZ_JACHJQ010000012.1, forward strand.
TCACCCGGGTCTCCGCGCGGGTGTCCTCCGGCGGAGTGGGCGGGACGCTCAGCGTGCGCACCGGTTCGGCGACCGGCACCGTGCTCGGCTCGATGACGATCCCCAACACCGGCGGCTGGGAGACGTTCACGGACGTGGCGGCCAACCTCACCGGCGCGCCGGCGGGTGCCACGACGCTCTACCTGACCTTCTCCGGCGGCGCGGGCGCGTTGTTCGACGTGGACGCGTTCACCTTCTCGAAGACCGCGGCAGGCGGGCAGGGACCGATCCGGGGCAGCGGCAAGTGCGTCGACATCTCCGGCGCGGGCACCGCGGACGGCACGAAGGTCCAGCTGTACACCTGCAACGGCACCGCGGCACAGTCGTGGACGGTCACCGGCGCCACCCTGCGCGCGCTCGGCAAGTGCCTCGACGTCTCGGGCGGCGGCACCACCGATGGGACGCTCGTGCAGCTGTGGACCTGCAACGGTTCCGGCGCGCAGAACTGGGCCGCGAACGCCGACGGCACGCTGCGCAACCCGCAGTCGGCCAAGTGCCTCACCCCGTCGGGCAACGCCACCGCCGACGGCACGCAACTGGTGATCTCCACGTGCACCACCGCCACGACACAGCGCTTCACCCTCCCATGAGAGGACACGACATGAGACACACCGTTCGGTCGGTCCTCGCGGTGGTCGCGACCACCGCGACGATCATGGCCTGTACCAGCGGTCCGGCCGCCAGCGCCGCGGACGCCCCGTACGACGTGCTGGTGTTCTCCAAGACCGCGGGCTTCCGCCACGACGCGATCCCGACCGGGATCGCGACCATCCGGGAACTGGGTGCGGCCAACAACTTCACGGTGACCGCCACCGAGGACGCGGGAGCCTTCACCACCGCCAACCTCGCCCAGTACGAGACCGTCGTGTTCCTCAACACCACGGGGGACGTGCTCAACGCCACCCAGCAGACCGCGTTCGAGTCCTACGTCCGGTCCGGCAAGGGGTTCGTCGGTGTGCACGCCGCGGCGGACACCGAGTACGACTGGCCGTTCTACGGCGAGCTGGTCGGCGCGTACTTCTCGTCGCACCCGGCGATCCAGCAGGTGACCGAACGGGTGGAGAACCGCGCGCACGCGGCGACCGCACACCTCGGTCAGAACTGGGTCCGCACCGACGAGCTGTACAACTACCGCACCAACCCGCGCGGCACCGCACGGGTGCTCGCCACGCTGGACGAGTCGACGTACTCCGGTGGCACCATGGGCGCCGACCACCCGCACACCTGGTGCAAGACCTACCAGGGCGGCCGGTCGTTCTACACCGGCAACGGCCACACCCAGGCGAGCTACAGCGAACCGGCGTTCCGGTCGATGCTGCTCGGCGGGCTCCGGTACACGGCGGGCCGGACCAAGGCCGACTGCCGCCCGGAGACCGGGTACACCACGCTGTACAACGGTTCCACCTCCGGCTGGTCGCAGGCCGGGCCGGGCAGCTTCAGCAACTCCGACGCGACGCTCACGTCGGTCGGCGGCATGGGACTGTTCTGGTACAGCACCAAGGAGTTCCGGTCCTACTCGCTCAAGATGGACTGGCGGCTGGCCGGTGACGACAACTCCGGTGTGTTCCTCGGGTTCCCGCCGAGCACCGACCCGAACTCGGCGGTGAACAACGGGTACGAGGTGCAGATCGACGCGACCGACGCGGCCGATCGCACGACCGGTTCGGTGTACGGCTTCAAGTCCGCCGACCTGGCCGCGCGGGACGCGGCGCTGAACCCGCCAGGGGAGTGGAACACCTACGAACTGCTCGTCGAAGGCGAACGCCTGCAGGTGTTCCTGAACGGGGTGAGGATCAACGACTTCACCAACACCGTGCCCGCCCGCTCCCTCACCTCGGGCCACATCGGCATCCAGAACCACGGCTCCGGTGACGACGTGTCGTTCCGCCACGTCCGGATCAAGGAGCTCGGCACCACCCCAACCCCGGGCGTCGGCCCGATCCGGGGCAGCGGCAAGTGCGTCGACGTGTCGGCGTCCGGCACCGCGGACGGCACCAAGATCCAGCTGTACACGTGCAACGGCACGGGCGCCCAGACGTGGTCGGCGTCCGGCTCGACGCTGCGCGCACTGGGCAAGTGCATGGACGTCGCGGGCGGCGGCACCGCCGACAACACCCGCGTACAACTGTGGACCTGCAACGGAACCGGCGCCCAGAACTGGGCTCCCCAGGCCGACGGCACACTGCGCAACCCGCAGTCCGCCAAGTGCCTGACCCCACAGGGCGGCGGGACGGCCGACGGCACACAGCTGGTCATCGCACCGTGCACTGGTGCCACGACCCAGAAGTGGACGATGCCCTGACAAGTGGCCGGGTGCCGCGGGTTTCCTGACCCCGCGGCACCCGGCGCAGTGGAGTCCGCGGCGCGATCGGCGCGGTGGCCTCGCGCGATGGTGCGCTCCCAGGGCCTCCGGGGCCGGCCCGCCGTGCGCGGCGATCGCGACTTCCTCTTCGCGGTGCGGCGCGCCGCCCTGAAGACATACGTCGAACAGACGTCGCGTCGGGATGTTGCCGAACAGCGCGCGGTCGCTGACGAGGAGTGGAGTCCTGGCCATGCGTGAACCACGGTTGCCCGACGTCAGGACAGGGCACGGGCGAGTTCGCGGCGGCCGTTGATGCCGAGCTTGGTGTAGATCCGGCCGAGGTGGTTCTCCACCGTCTTCGGTGTCACGAACAGTTCATGTGCGATCTCACGGTTCGCGCGGCCGGTCAACGCGAGGTCCGCGACGCGGCGCTCGCTCGCGGTCAGCGCCTGGACCCCGGCGAACATCAGCTTCCGGGGGCGGTCGCCAAGCGACTCCAGCGCGGCGACCGCCCTCGTGCGCAACGCGATCGAGCCGCACTCGGTGGCCAGGTCGATGCCGCGGTGCAGCGGGTCGCGAGCCTCGCTGCGGCGCCCGGCCACGCGCAGCGCCTCGCCGAGGTCGACCAGCGCGCGGGCCAGGTGCAGCCGGGCACGGGAGGTTTCGAGGACCGCCACCGCTTCGGTGAGCAGGGCGAGCCTGCCGTCCGGCTCGGCGTGTGCGAGAACCCGCAGGGCGGGGCCGACGTCGGTCGGTGTGTTCCACTTCCGTGCCACGGCGACGAGTTCACCGGCCAGCGTGCGCGCCTCGCGCTGCTCGCCGAGCAGCAGCAGCGCCTGCACCGCGGGAGAGCGCCAGGACATCGTCGGCGGATCCACGCCGATCGCGTGCAGCTGGTCGCGTTGTTCGAACGCCTCGGCGCGGGCCAGTTCCGGGTTGCCGCGGGCGAGAGCCACGCTGGCTCGCGGCTCGTGCAGCCATATCGTCGGGAGCATCCTGGGCACGTCGGAATGCTCGGCGTCGAACCGCGCGAGCAGGGTCGCGGCCCCGTCGACGTCACCGCGTTCCAGCGCGCAGTAGGCACCGAAGTGGGTCGCGGTGGCGCGCAGGGCGATCACCTGCGCGACGGGATCCTCCTCGGACACCGCGGCGAGCACGCCTTCCGCCTCCGCCTCGACGAAGGCGAGGTTGCCCAGCTGCCAGTGCATGATGATCGCCGGGTTGCACACCATGGCGAACTCGACCGGCGAGCCGTGCAGGCGCACCCGCTGCTTGGCCCGGTCGATCTCGCGCCTGGCGTCGTCGAAGCCGTCTGCGGCGATCAGCGCCACCAGGGCCACCAGCCAGGCCACCATGGCATCGATGCTGCCGGTGGCGTCGTCGAAGTAGGCCCCGCCTGCCAGGGCCCGCCGGGCCGTGGCCGCCACCTCCTCGGCGGGCCACACCTCGTAGCGGCCCATCTGGGCCAGCAGCCCGAGCAGTGTGCGCTCGTCCGGGGTGATGCCGGGCAGGGTGGCATAGCCCCGCAGGTGCGCGGAGGCCACCTTCCGCTGCTCGGGCAGGAACGACCTGATCACCGCGAGCCGCGCCTCCAGGTGCATCCGGCCCGCCTCCCTGGCACCGGCCGGGCGCGCGGCGATCGCCTGCGTCAACTCCTCGATCGCGACCTGCGGACCGTCGACGATCGCGGTGGCCGACGCGGCGGCCGCGACCAGTTCGGCATCCGGCAGTCCGGCAGCGGCGGCCCGCAGCTGGTTCCGCGCCTCGCGCGCGTTGCCGGTGCGCAGCAGCGCACGCCCCCACTCCGCGCGCAGCCCCGCGTCGTCCGGGCATTCGCTGACCGCGCGCTCGAGGTGGGTCGCCGCGGTGGCGCCGTCCCCGGCGGCCAGCAGCGCCGCCGCCGCGTGGCGCAGCACGTCGACGGCATCGGGCAGCGTGCCGCGGGGTGCGTGCATCAGGTGCGCGGCGATCCGGTCCGCCGGTGCCCTGCCCGCGCTGAGCTCGGTGGCGGCGCGGGCGTGCAGCGCGGCGCGTGACATCGGCCCGAGATCGGCCAGGACCGCCTCGCGCACCACCGGGTGCAGGAACCTGAGGTGCTCGGCGTCGTCGGCGAGCACGTGCGCGGCGACGAGTGCCTCGACCGCCGGGGGCAGGTCCGCGACACCCACGTCGGCGACCGCCCCGGTCAGCCACGGGTCGCCGCCGGGGCCCAGCACGGCGGCGGCCCCGGCCAGCCGCACCGCGTCGGCGGGCAGCCGCCCCAGCGCGGCCCGGAACACCGTGCTCGGCCCGAGCCCGCCGATCCGCACGGCGGTCGCGGCGTGGTCGAGCGGCAGTTCGAGCGTCTCCAGCTCGTCGAGCAGAACCGTGGCCAGGAACGGGTTTCCGCCACTGGCGTCGTACAACGCGGTGACCACGTCGGCGGCAGGCCGCACGCCGCGGGACGCCGCCAGCTCGCTCAGCGCCTCGCGGGTGAGCGGACGCGGCAGCATCCGCTCCGCATGCCGCGAGTCACTCAGCTGCGCCAGCGGGCCGGAGTTCTCCGCCGGGGGCCGGGTCGCCACGACCAGTGCGATCGGCAGGTCCGAGATCCGCCGGGACAGGTAGACCAGGAACTGCAGCGATGGCAGATCGGACCAGTGTGTGTCGTCGACCGTGATCAGCAACGGCCGGGTGGCGGACAGGTCGACGGCCACCCACCACAACGCGTGGAGCGTGCGCGCCAGCTCGGCTTCGCTCGGGTCGGCGGCGGCACCGTCGAGCGCGGCCAGTGCGGCACCGGACGGCCCGGCGAGGATCGCTTCGCGCACCTCGCCCTGGTAGCGGGTCACCGAGCGTTCCACCATCTGCCGGACGACACCCCAGGGCATCGCGCTCTCCAGCGCGTCGCCGATGGCCTGCAGACGACCGAAACCCCGCTGTTTGGCCATGGCCCGGCACGTCCCCACCAACCGGGTCTTGCCGATGCCCGCCGTGCCCTCGATGACGACGATCCGGCCCTCGCCCCGGGTGGCACTGTCCAGTGCGACGGCGATCCGCTCGAGCTCCCGGTCCCGCTCGAGCGTGTGGTCCTCCCGGCTCATCCGACCAGGCGTCTCAGCCGGTCGGGATCGCGCAGGGGCCTGCCGTGCCCGAACAGGACGAGGCTGGGCCGCAGGTCGGCCAGCCTGCGCATGGACTCACGGTTGCGTTCCCGGTCCCAGGTGAGGAAGTCCGGCGGTCCGGAGACGCGCGGCATCCGGAAGAACACGTCCCCGCAGATCAGCACGCCGTCGTGGTCGCGCCACAGTGCGATGTGACCGGGGGAGTGGCCGGGCACGTCCAGCACGGTGAACCCGGCGACCTCGTCGCCTTCCCGCAGCCCCCGCCCGACCGGGTGCGGCTCCGGCATCTTCATGCGCGACAGCAGCTTCGGCAACCGGCCGGGTGCCGCGACCGGGGTCGCGGTCTCGATCGCCTCGATGTCGCGTTGCCCGGCCCACAGCGGCAGGTCGTACTCGTCGCAGATGGCGTGGCTCGAACCGAAGTGGTCCGGGTGCGCGTGCGTGACGACGTGGGCGCTGATCCGCTGTCCGCGCAGCTGGCGCGAGATCCGGCGGCGAGCCGCGGGCGTTCCCGCGTCGACGAGCACGTCCTCCACCAGATAGGCGTTGATCATGTGAGGTGGGCGGCCAAGGAGCTGATGGACACCGGGTGCCAGCGGTCGCATTGGAAGATCGTAACCGGCCGGACATCCCCCAGGAATCAAGAACGTGGGGGTGGGCGTGGGGGTTTCTCCCGCTCCCCCCAGGCTTTCCGCCGCGGGAAGTGAGGGGGTCGTCCCTCATGCCCGGAGGGTGGGTGCGGCGCGAAGGTTGTACCAGCGCCGACGGAACGGGCCGGAGGCGACGAGGGGAGAGAGAACGATGAAGAAAGCATCCATGATCGCGGTCGCGGTGGCGGCACTCACCATCGCGGGAGCGGGTTCGGCGGGAGCCGACCTCGGCACCCCGACCGTCGACGTCGACACCACGAAGGTGGCGCAGGCGATCGACACGGCGCTGGGTGGCCGGACCACGGTCGCCTACGCCTACGCCGTCACCGAGAACGGCAAGCTGGTGGAGACGGGGGCGGAGGGCAAGGCGCGGATCGACAAGGGCATCGACTTCACCCCGAACACCCGCATCGAGATCGCCAGCGCCACCAAGAACGTCACCGCGGCCGCACTGCTCAAGCTCACCGAGGCGGCGGAGCTGACGCCGGAAACCAAGATCTGGTCCCTCCTGCCGCCGGACATGCGCACCGGCGCGGACCCGTCGTGGCAGAACGTGAAGATCAAGCACATCCTGGGCCACACCTCGGGGCTCGCCCAGCTGGTGGGCGGGCAGAGCGACACCGAGCTGGACAAGATGTCCACCCTCTACGCGGGCCTCAAGTACACGATGACCAAGCCGGTCGTGGCCGGCTCGGGGTACGCCTACGAGAACCGGAACTACGCCTTCGCGCGGGTGGTCATCTCGAGGCTGTGGCGCGTGACCGAGCCCGGCCGGGGGCTGCCGGACTGGATCGGGCCGAACGCGGTCCCGTGGACGATGTACTACGTCAACGAGAAGCTGTTCGCCCCCGCCGGCATCTCCTGGGTGAGCTGCCTCGCGTCGAACCCGGACACCGCGGCGCACGCCTACGACCGGACCGACACCGCCAAGGGCGGATTGCTGTTCCAGATGTCGGGTACGAGCTTTGAGGCGTGCGCGAGCTACCGGGGGCTGCACATGTCGGCGGTCGACATGGTCCGCTGGCAGACCTACCTGCGGCACGGCAACATCGTCTCGTCGACCGTTCGCCAGTGGATGGACACGCTGGGCCTGGGCTGGCGCCCCTACTCGGTCCTGCCCGCCGGCGGGTACGCCCACGGCGGCAGCTACACCATCAACGGCCGCGCGGTGAACACGTGCCACGGGAAGTTCGCGGGCAACGTGGAGGTGGCCGTGGTCGTCAACAGCAAGATCGGTATCTCCGGCACCCACCCGTGCACCGTCGTGGCCAACGCGGTCAAGAACGCAGGCTGACCGAGGTTCCACCGAGAAAGGGCGTGCGGCCCACGGTCGACGACCGTGGGCCGCACGCCCTTTCTCGGTGCTTGCCGGGAGTGGCTGTATCACGGCGCCGCCCGGACGATCTGAAGGTGATGCTTCTCGATCGGCGGCGGGCCGGGCAGCGGCCGCCGATAGCCGATCGATAGCGGACTGGAGGCGTCGAGGCGTCCTCTGGTAGCAGGCAGATTCATCGGGGTGCTGGAGGCGAGCCATGACTGCCACCACGACGTATCCGAAGTCCACGCAGTGGCGGACGAGTGCCGGCCCGGCCGGGGTCGCGCAGCACGGCACGGCACCGGCGCTCATCGCAGGCGATGACGTCGACGCGATCAGCATGCCTGCCGCCTTCGGTGCGCTCGTGCTGGCCGAGCTGGAGATCATGATGCTGGCCGGTCCGATCGTCGCCGACGACGGTTCGTGGATCTTCTTGACCCAGCGTGCCGACACCCGGCAGCCGGTCGTGCCCGGCGACCTGCTCCCGCTCGGTGTCAGGGCGGTCCCGGCAGGCACCCCGCTCGCGACCGCCGACCGGCGCGCCCAAGCACCGGCGATCTGGTGGACCGTCATCGGCGCAGCCCGCCGGGTCGCCTATCGAACCCGTCGGGTGGCCTGACGGTCGACGGGGCTCAAGGCCCTTGACCAGTGCTGCTAGGGTCGCAGTATGCAATATATTAGTCGGGTGGACCGGGTGCGTCTCAGTGATCAGGCGCTCGGGGCCATCCGGCGGGCGATCGTGGTGGGGGAGCTGGCGCCGGGTACGCCGGTGAAGGACGTGGAGCTGGCCGCCCGGATGGGCCTGTCCCGGACGCCGGTCCGGGAGGCGCTCGCCAGGCTCGCGGACGAGGGCCTGATCGAGTCCAAGCCGCACAGCTACACGCGGGTCACACCGATGGACGCCGACGCGGTCCGGGACGCGCACGCGGTCGTGCAGTCGATGCACGGGCTGGCCACGCGGCTCGCGGTGCCCCGGCTCACCGCGGCGCACCTGGACGCGATGCGTGCGGCCAACGCCCGGTTCGCGGCCGCGGTGGACACCGGTGCGCTGGAAGACGCCATCGCCTGCGACGACGACTTCCACGGCGTGCCGGTGCTGGCCTGTGCGAACACGGCCGTCGCGGCGACGATCCGCAGGTACACACCGTTGCTGCACCGCGCGATCTACCTCTACTTCCGGTCGCCGCTAGGCAGGGACTCGGCCCCGATGCACGAGCGGATCGTCGCCGCGTGCGAAGCCGGTGACGCCACCCTCGCGGCAGAACTCGCCGAGCGGAACTGGGCGAACCTGGCGGTCCTGATGGAGGAGAAGAACCCATGACCTTCGAGCGCTACCCGCTGCTGCTCGGCCCATCCCCGATCCACCCGCTGGAACGCCTCACCGCGCACCTGGGCGGCGCCGAGCTGTGGGCCAAACGCGAGGACCTCAACTCAGCGCTCGCCTTCGGGGGCAACAAGACCCGCAAGCTCGAGTACCTCGTCGCGGACGCGCTCGCGCAGGGCTGCGACACACTCGTGTCGATCGGCGGCGTGCAGTCCAACCACACCAGGCAGGTCGCGGCCGCCGCCGCGCGGGCGGGGCTGAAGTGCGTGCTGGTGCAGGAGAAGTGGGTCGAATGGGAGGACCGGGGTTACGACCGGGTCGGCAACATCCAGCTGAGCAGGCTGATGGGTGCCGACATCCGGCGTGACCCGTCCGGCTTCGGCATCGAGGTCAAGGAGTCCTGGCAGCGCGCGCTCGACGACGTGCTGGCCGCGGGCGGCACACCGTATTCCATCCCGGCCGGCGCGTCGGACCACCCGCTCGGCGGCCTCGGCTTCGCCGACTGGGCCGACGAGGTGCGACAGCAGGAGCGCGAGCAGGGCGTCTTCTTCGACACCGTCATCGTCTGCTCGGTCACCGGCAGCACCCAGGCGGGCATGGTGGCGGGCTTCGCCGGGCAGGACCGCAAGCGGCGGGTGATCGGCATCGACGCCTCGGCCAAACCCGCCGAGACCCTGGACGCGGTCCGCCGGATCGCCAAGCAGACCGCCGGACTGCGCGGCTCGTCCGTGTCGGACGACGACGTCGAACTGGACGAGCGCTACCACGCGGGCATCTACGGCGTCCCGGACGACCAGACGATCGCGGCCATGAAACTCGCCGCCAGAACCGAGGCGATGATCACCGACCCGGTCTACGAGGGCAAGTCGATGGCCGGTCTGATCGACCTGGTGACCACCGGCGAGATCAGCCGCGACTCCCGCGTGCTGTACGCACACCTCGGTGGCCAGCCCGCGCTGAACGCGTACTCGGGCCTGGAGTTCTGACACCCGGCGTGCGGACCAGACCCGCGCTTGCCAGTGCTCTCAGCGCGCGGACAGCGCACGCGCACAGGCACCCAGCCCGTACTCGCTGGACGCCTTGACGAACACCACGTCTCCTGGCGCGATCAGCGCGGTGGCCACCCTGGTGGCTCCGGCCACGTCCTCGGCCGTGTGCACCGCGACCCGCGAGCCGGACGCCGCCCGCGCCATGGCCAGTGGATCGCCGTCGCCGACCGCGATCAGCACGTCGATGCCGAGGTCGGCCACCAGCCTGCCCACCTGCTCGTGCCGGGCCAGCGACGCGTCGGCCTGCTGCCCCATCGCACCGAGCACCGCGATGGTGCGGCGGTCACCGGCCAGCGCGCTGAACGCGTGCAGCCCGGCTCGCATGGATTCCGGGTTGGCGTTGTAGGCGTCGTTGATGACGGTGACGCCGTCCGGCCGGTCGGTGATCTCGAAGCGGCCCGACGAGCGGCGCGTTGCCGCGTTCAGCCCGGCGGCGATCTCGTCGGCGGACAACCCCAGCGTGGTGGCGGCCGCGGCGGCGCCCAGCGCGTTGGCCACCTGGTGCTCGCCGATGAGGTCGAGTGCGACCCGGGCCCGGCCCGACGGCGTCACCAGGTCGAACGAGGGCCGGGCCCCGTCGCCGAGGCACACCTCCTCGGCCCGCACCCCGGCGCCCGGCGACCTGCCGTACAACAGGACCCGCGCTGTGGTGCGCGCCGCCATGGCCACGACATACGGGTCGTCCGCGTTGAGCAGCGCGTGCCCGTCCGGCGGCAGGGCCGCCACCAGCTCGCCCTTGGCCTCGGCCACGTCCGCCAGCCCGCCGCCCATGCGCGACACGTGCGCGGCGCCGACGTTGAGCACCAGGCTCACCTGCGGCGGCGCGATCCCGGTCAGGTACGTCAGGTCACCCTTCCTGCCCGCGCCCATCTCCAGCACCAGATACCGGGTCCCGGCATCGGCCCGCAGCACGGTGAGCGGCAGCCCGAGCTCGTTGTTGAACGAGCGGTCGGTCGAGACCGTCGGCGCGTACCGTTCGAGTACCTGGGCCAGGAGGTCCTTGGTCGTGGTCTTGCCCACGGAGCCGGTCAGGGCGATCACCGTGCAGTCGAGGCGTTCGAGTACGTGCCTGGCCAGCACGCCGAGTGCCGCCTGCACGTCCGCCACCACGATCGCGGGCACCCCGACCGGGCGGGCGGCCAGCACGGCCACGGCGCCGTCGGCGACCGCCTTGGCCGCGTAGTCGTGACCGTCGACGCGGGCGCCGACCGTCGCCGCGAACAGGCCGCCGGGCACCACCTCGCGCGAGTCGACCGCCGACGGCCCCGTCACCGGCGCGGCCGGGTCGGGCACGCCGTCCAGGCTCGCGTCCAGGACGCGGGCGATCTCGGCCAGCGTCATCGGGATCACGCGCCGCTCCTCGCGAGCCCCAGGTCGATGAGACGGCTCAGCAGGTCCGGGTACGAGAGCCCGCCTGCCTCCCAGCCTCTGGCGTAGACGGAACGAGCGGTGAAGCCGGGCATCGTGTTGATCTCCAGTACGTACAGGCGGCCCGTGTGCTCCTCGTAGAGGAAGTCGACCCGTGCCAGGCCGTAACCGCCGATCGCCCGGTAGGCGTGCAGGGACAGCGCCCGCACCTCGTCGGCGATCGCTTCGGGCAGCGGGGCGGGCACGGTGGCGAGCTCGTGGTCGCTGAGGTATTTGCCCTCGTAGTCGAGCCAGTCGCCGCGGACGTTGAGCTCGACGGCGACCGAGGCAGCCGGGGTGTCGTGGTCGCCGAGCACTCCGCAGGTCAGCTCGCGGGCGATGACGCCCTGCTCGACGACGACCACCCGGTCGTGGCGGAAGGCCGTCTCGACGCCCGTGTGCAGTTCCGCCATGGAGGTGACGCGGGAGATGCCGATGGAGGAGCCCATGTTGGCCGGTTTGACGTACAGCGGCCAGTCGAGGGACTTCACGAGGCCCGCGCGGTCGGTCGTGGTGTGCCAGTCGTGCTCGGTGAACCAGACGTGCGGGGTCATCGGGATGCCTTCTGCCCGGAACGCCCGCCGCATCGCGGTCTTGTCCATCGCCACGGCCGAGGCCAGGACGCCGCAACCCACGTACGGCAGGCCCAGCGCCTCCAGGTGTCCCTGAACGACACCGTCCTCGCCGAACGGGCCGTGCAGCACGGGGAAGACGATGTCGATCTCGCTGTCCACCACGCCTCTGCGCAGCTCCAGCGACCACCTGCCCTGCCGGTCGATGACGACGAGGACGGGGTCGTACCGCTCCCTCGGCAGTGCGTCGAGCACCGCCTGCGCGGACTGGAGCGACACCTCGTGCTCGGCAGATGGCCCGCCTGCCAGCACGGCCACGCGCAGGCGTTCAGTCATGATCACCCGGGAAGTGTCGGCGGTCCGGCTGATCGGTTGCCAGCGCATTCACTGCTCAATTTCTGGTCATTCCACGAGCAGTACTCGGGCAGTTTTTGGTCTGCGAAACGAACAGCGTCCCCGCCTAACCTGCCGGCCATGCGCACTATCGGGCTCATCGGCGGGTTGAGCTGGGAATCGACGGTCATCTACTACCAGATCATCAACCAGCGGGTGCGTGAGCGCCTCGGCGGCAGCCATTCCGCCAACAGCCTGATCTGGTCGGTCGACTACACGACCGTCGAGGACCTCATCTTCGCGGGCCGGTGGGGCGAGGTGGGCGAGCTGCTCGCGGGCGCTGGCGCCCGGCTGGAGGCCATGGGCGCCGAACTGCTCCTCGTCTGCAGCAACACCTTCAGCCGGGTGAACGACGAGGTGGAGCGGGCGGCGAGCGTGCCGGTGCTGCACATCGCCGACGCCGTGGGCGCCGAGGTCAGCGCCAGGGGGATGCGCAAGGTGGGTCTGCTGGGCACCCGCTTCACCATGGAGGAGTCCTTCTACTCCGACCGGCTGGCCGGGCACGGCTTCGAGGTGGTGGTCCCCGGGCGCGACGAGCGCGAGCTGGTCCACCGGGTGATCTTCGACGAGCTGGTGCGCGGGGTGCTGTCGCCATCGTCCAGGGACGCGTTCGTGCGGACGATCGCGGGCCTGGCCGCCCGGGGCGCCGAGGCCGTCATACTCGGCTGCACGGAGATCGAGCTGCTGATCACCGACAAGGACACCGCCATCCCGTTGCTGCCGAGCGCGCGGCTGCACGCGGAAGCGGCAGCCGCCTTCGCCCTGGTCCGCTGACCGCCTCAGGTCGACCCGTGCACCTCGCGGCGCCACAGGTCGTCGGCTATGCGTTCGACGCCGGCGATCAGGTGACGGCGGTAGGTGCTGAAGGACAGACCGAGACGCTCGGCGGCGGCCTCCTGGGTGGGGGCGCCGCGCAGGTAGGTGACGTCGAGGGCGCGATGCGGCTTGCCGGCCCGCGGATCCCGGCCCAGGTCGCGGATGCCGTCCTCGAGCAGCTCGCGCAGGGCGTCGGCGGGGTCGGCCCGGCCGGCGAGCAGCCTGCTGCGGGTGAGGGGGTTGGCGGCCAGCTCCCCGGATTTCGACAGGTGACGCAGCGCCTTGCGGACGGCGTCGGTGAACTCCTCCTGCGACAGCACCACCAGCTCCGGTTCGTGCCTCTCCGGGGCCTCCTGCGCGCCTGCCGACAACAGCCGGTCGAGCCAGACCCGCGCAGGCACCGTCCGCCAGTCGTGGGCGGGCAGGAACCGACCGCCTGCGGGGTCGTCACCGCGGCCGGCCATGAACGACCAGGCCAGGCGTTCCGAGCGCAGGATCCAGCCCACGGCCCGCCACCGGATCAGGGTCATCACCGGCGACCTGCCGAACTGGTGCTCGCGCACCCAGGTCCGGTAGACGGCCAGGTGTTCGCCGCGCCGCAGCGGAGCGCCGGCGCGGGCGTCGGCCCAGGCCGAGGCGACGACCGGGTCCGCATGCGCCTCCGTCTCCGACTCCAGGCGGAGCCAGGCGCCCGCGCCCGCCAGTTCGCCGTTCGCGGTGTACCGGTAGAGGCGGAACGCCTGCGGCTGCCTGGTCATCCAGTGGGAGACGGTGGCCACCTCGTCCCACTCGGTGGCCAGGCGCAGCAGGTCCTCGGCGTCCTCGGGGCGGAAGACGTCCTCGACGATCTCACCCGCACCGCGCCAGGCGTGCGGCGCCGGTGCCCGGCTTTCGTCGCGGTGCAGGTAGAACAGCGAGCCGACGGCCCAGAGCACGTCCGCGTCGGCCGCGGCGTGGATCTGCTGTGTGAGGTGGGCCTTGACGCGCCGGTGCAGGTCGGCGTACCCCCGCGGGTCGCGCCAGCGCAGGTCGGCTTCGACGATCTCGCGCACGACGTCGTGCGGGTACAACCCGAGCGGGCTCGACTCGACGAACGGCAGCCGCCGCAGCCAGGAGAACAGCGCCGCCGCGTCCTCGTCGGGCAGCACCGCCCGCAGCACCTCCTGCGTGGACCGGTACGTGTGCGCGCAGACCTCCAGTGCGTGCCGGTGCGCCGGGCTGGGCACGTCACCGACGAGCTGGTCGAGCAGGGTGGCGACCACGTCGTGGGTGGGCGCCCAGCGGGCGCCCGCGGCGCTGTCGCCGGTCGCCGCCGCGGCCCCGAGCGACAGGGCGAGCGGGTGCCCGCCTGCGAAGGCGAGCAGCGGATCACGCATTTCACCGGCCACGCCGCGGGAGTCCAGCAGTGCGCCGGCGTCCATGGGTTCCAGGTCGCCCAGCCCGATGACCTGCACCATGCCGGCCCAGCCCGGGTCGGCCCGCCACGTCATGTCCGGGGGTGTGCGCCCGGCCACCACGACCAGCGCACCGACCGGCAGCGCCGGCAGGAACCGCTCGCGAAGCCAGCTCTCCAGGTGGTGGATGCGCTCGAAGCTGTCGATCAGCAGCACCGCGCGTTCGCCGGCGAGCACCGACCCGGTCGCGGCGATGACGGCCGCCGGGGACGGGTCGAGCACCCGCGCGTCCAGCGTCAGCACGGTGCGACCGGCCTCCGCGGCCCGCTGGGCGACGCAGCTCAGCAGCGCCGACTTGCCGACGCCGCCGGGGCCGTGCACGAACAGCACCCTGCCGCCGCCACCGCACAGCGCCTCGTCGAAGGCAGCGAGCTCCTCCTTCCGTCCGACGAAGGCACGCAGCCGCGCGGCCTGGAGACGTCCTTCCCAGCGTCCCTCTTCACCTCGCGTGCAGGCCACTGCGGATCTCCGAGGTCGTCACCACGGCCGGCAGGAGCACGGCGAGCACCGGCGCGACCTCGGCGAACAGCCGGTCACGGGGCCGGAGCGGGATGGCGCGTGGTCCGTTCATGACGACCACGATCGGCGCTGAATGTGCGTGCGCCGTCCGCCGTGTGTAACGGTTTCTCGACAGAGGCGGTTGCCCTGTCAGCCAGAGGTGCGGCCGGTCGACGCGGTGGCGGACCGGCTTCGCGACGCGCGCTCACCTACGGGGATGTCGGCGCCGCGGTCCATGACCCGGGAACTCCTGCCCGAAGGAGGGTGCGCCGCCGTCGCGAGCGTCGTCAGGGTCGCGCGGCAGACCTTTCCCGTGGGGCCCAAGGGAAGTTCGGGGAGGAGCAGGAGGCGTTCCGGTAGTTTGGCCGGTTCCAGGTCGCGGCGGTAGGTGTTCTCGAGCAGCTTGGCGAGCTCGGCCTCCCGCGTGCCCCGCGCGACCACCACGGTGTCGACGAACCGGCCGTAGAAAGCGGCGCAGTACTTGGCGCACAACGGGGTGTGCCCGCCGACGACCTTCGGGGTGTTGCCCAGGCCGAACCGCTCGTTGCCCGGGTCGATCCGTTCGGGCGCGAACGCGAGGTAGAAGTCCTCGCCCGCCCGCAGCCCGCTCTCCCGTTCGAGGATCGGCAGCACGACCTCCTCGGTCGTGCCGGGGTGGCTGGTCGACTCCACCACGACGAGCGTGCCGGTTCGCAGGTGCGCACCGACGGTTCTGCTCGCCGCCCGGAGCGGACCGAGGTCAGGGGTCCGATCGGCGGTGAGCCCGGTGGGTACGCAGATCACCACGGTCTCGGCGGACGCGATCACCGACGGGGCTGTGCCCGCGGCGAACCCGAGGAGGCGCAGTTCGGCGATGTCTTCGTCGGACACGCCCGCCACGTGGGAACGCGCGGCGGCGAGCGTGTCGACGACCGAGGGGTCGACGTCCAGTCCCGCGGTGCGCAGGCCCGCCCGGCACGCCCGGAGGGCGAGCGGGATGCCCACGTACCCGAGGCCGACCACGAGCAGTTCGTGCTCGGCCGTCACCTGACGACCGAGAACGAACCGGAGCCCGGGGCGACGTGCGAGCCGAACCCCGGGGCCACGGTCAACCCGGGCGTGAGGCAGAACGGGTCACCGTAGATCAAGACGTCCTTGTCGGTCTGGTTGATGAGCACGTGCGCGTCGATGGGCAATTTCACGCAGCCATCCGGATCTTCCCATACGGCCACTTCTGTGACTTCCGTCGAGAAGACGATGACTCTCCCCGGTTCGGATTCCGCGGCGGCCGGCACAGCGGTTGCCAAACTGATTGTGGCGGCGATAACCGCGGCCCCGGCGAGGAATTTGTGTTCATGACTCCTCCTCGATTTGTCGGCGCTTCCCGATGTGAATTTAGCAACGCGGTAGCGAGGCGGCAGGAATTCTGCGTCGACTTGCCCGGAAAGTGTGGACTGTGCGGGATTCACTAGTTGTCCGCCGAGAGTGTGGCCACCCTGTGTCGTCGGCACCCGCCGTCCCCCGCACGGTCCCTAACCCAGAGTGCGACTCAAGTAGCGGAGGGTCACCGCACTCGTCGGGCCGCGGACGACAGCCCACCGAGGCTGACCGTCATCACGAGCACACCGAGCACCGCGATGACCGCGGGGGTGAGAGGCGACCGCAGCGGGCCCCCGTCGGCGAGTTCGTGCTCCGGTACCGATGCTGGTGCCGGAACCCGTGCTGGTGCCGGTGTCGCGGGTTCAGGTGCCCGGGACGCGATGTCCGGCAACGGGTTTCCCGGTGCCACCGCCACGGTCGTGGTGCGGTGGACGGCGGCCACCGCACCGGTTGGCCTGCCCGGCAACGCCGGGGTGCCCGACACGACGAGCGCGACGGTCACCGGCCCGTCCACCACCAGCCGGCACGTGTAAACGGTGGCCGCCCCTGGCGCGAGGTCGGGCAGTGGCCGACCGCACTCGGCGGGTTCGCCGGTCACGACGAGGTCGGTGAGCGTGACGTCGCCGGTGTTGCGCACGCGCACGGTCAGTGTCACCACGTCGCCCGGCGCGATCGGGCCCGGCGGTACCGTCACGTCGATGTCCAGGTCGGCGCGCACGATCCGGTACGGCACACCGGTGGTCGCGGTGACCGGGGCGCCGAGCTCGTCGAGTGCGGTGGCCGTCACGGGTGCGGTGGTCGCGGGCGTCAAGCAGTCGGTCGTGGCCGAGGAGCCCGGAATCAGGGTGGCCGCCACCTCGCCCGCGCAGCCGAGACCCGCCAGCCGCACCGAGGACAGTGCCGCGTCGCCGGAGTTGGTGACGACGACCCGGTGGGTCACGACCTCACCGGCCAGCACGACGTCGTGCGGTGTGCCGATCCGCAACGCGAGCGCCGGCCTGATGACGCGGGTGGTCGTGGTGGCCGTCGCCGTGAGCGCACCGCCTGCCGGATCCGTCGCGGCGGCGGACGCCGTCAGCGCGCCGGTGACCGCGGGGCCGGTGCAGGCGACCTCGGCGTGCTCGCCGGGGCCCAGCGGGCCGACGTCCTTCGCGCAGGCCGGGTCGAGCCCGAACGTCACCGAGGTGCCGTGCAGCGGCACGCCGCCGGTGTTGGTGACGACCGCCCGTTGGGTGATCGCCTCGCCCGCGTGGGCGACCGGGCGGTCCACGTCGGTCACCAGCGCGATGCCGGGCAGCGGGACCGACAGTGCGAGCACGTGCAGCAGGTAGTGGTCGGGTCCTGCTGTCGCGACGACGTCGACGCTCGTCACCCCTGGTCGCACGCCGGTCAGTTCGACGGTCTTCGCGTCCACGCTCATGTTGTTGCGGTGCGCGGGAGCGCGGGCGCCGGTCGCGCCGGCCACGAAGAAGTTGTCCTGGCTGCCGGTGCCCGTCGGCTCCGGCCGCGGACTCCCGTTCACCACGAGCGCGTCGCCGCCGATGCCCTGGTCGCCTTCCAGCGCGACCACGCCGAGCCTGGGCGTCCCGCCCGCGATCCGCAGGCCGGGCGGGTGCAGCAGGACGTGCGCGGGCCCGCTGCCCACACTGGCGTGTCCGGTGTGGACGACCACGCGGTGGCGGGGTGCGCCATCGTGCGACCACACCGCGGACATCGACCAGCCGCCCGCGCAGTCGTGGCCCCGGCCGGTCCACACGCCGCCGACGGTCAGCGCGACCGGTCCCGTCGTGGCCGCGAACCGGTCGGTCACGTCCGCGTGCGCGCTGTACCAGCGGTCCGACCTTGGTGGCGCCGCGCCCGCCGTGACCGGGGCGGACAGCGGAGCGGCGGCGCCGGCCACCGACAACACGACCGACGCGGGTGACCCCGGCGGCCAGGTCCCCGTGCGCGCGCACGGACCGGAGCCGTCGGGCAGCGTGCCTGCCCACGACAGCGTCGCGTGCACGATCCGCGCCCCGGCGGGGATGTCGAGCGCCGCCGAGGACGAGGTGACCGTGCGCGGGTCGTCGTCGGTATCCACCCACACCATCGGGTGGTCGTTGTTCAGCGCGCCGCTCCCGGTGTCCTCCGCGGCCCGGCACGCCGTCGCGGCCGCGGGACACGCCGTGACGGTGTTGCCAACGAGCACGAGGTCGCCCGGTACGTCGTCGTCGAACGCGACGGTCCATTCCGGAGCTTCGGGTGCGGCCGGTATCGGCGGGGCGACCAGCGTGAGCAGCGCCGCCACCGCGAGCACCCCGATCGGTCTGCGCACGGAACCTTATCCTTTCGTCGTAAGGACTTCGTACCCTCTCCGGAGCGGACTTCGCGGCACGGTCACCCGATGGAGTCAACTCGTCATCGGCCGCCTTGATGTGGCGACGAGGTGCACTAGCGTCGTTCGTGAACCGGCAGACCCGCTGACCCGAATGTGAACCGTGGCCTTCGACATCGCCGTCTTCTTCGTCCTCCCGCTCCTCCTCGTCATCGTGGTGACCGTCCTGGCCGGACGGCGCGCGCGGGCGCGGAGCGAGGAGTACGACAGCGACTCCGTCTCGTTCGTCGGCGGCGTCCTCTGCGCGATGTTCACCGTCGTGCTGGCGTTCTTCGTCGTGTTCGCGTGGCAGAACGGCGCGGACCTCGACAGCCACGCGACCGCCGAGTCCGATGCCGTGCTCGACACCTACTGGCAGATGGCGGTCGTCCCGCAGCCGGACGCCGACGCCGTCCGGACCCTGCTGAGCCAGTACGCGAGGCAGGTCGCCGACCGCGAATGGCCCGCGCTCACCGACGGACGCGACGAGCCTGAGGTCGCCGACACGATCGTCGCGCTGCGCGCCGCGGTGACCGCCCTGCCGATCGACGCGGAAGTCGTCGCGGAAGCACGGAAACAGGCGCTGCAGAACCTGCGCACGATCGACGAGCACCACCGGGCCCGCGTGGCCATGGCGACCTCCACCGACGCGTTCACGATCGCGCTGCTGGTCGGCACCGCTTTCGGCGCCGTGCTGATGATCGCCTTCCCACTGATCTTCGGGTTGAGCAGGCGCCCGGCCAACCTCGTCCTGATGGTGCTGCTGACCGTGACGCTCAGCGCCACGATGTACGTCTCGTGGCAGCTGATGCACCCCCTGGAGGGCTTCTTCGGCGCGACACCGGACGTCTTCCGCGCGGCACTGGACGAGATGACGGCGCAGTCGGGCACCTGACCGCACGACGGGATGGCGAGACCATCCCGGCAAGGCGTGTCCGCGCCGGTCACCGCCACCTGGACGGTCTTGGCGCCGCATGACACGACCGCGTTTGAGGCGCCCGTTCCGTGTAACCCGAAGTGTGTCCAAGCCCCCAGTGGCCCACGCACATCCGGTTACCGGAGGTACAGCACATGACCACCACTCTCCCTCAGCCCGCGGCGGACAGACGTGACGGACCGGAGCCGATGCTCGCCGGCGAGAAGTCCGACGGGCAGCTGGCGCTGGTGAAGCTGTTCGCGATCGTGCCGCTCCTCGCCCTGGTCGCGGCCGTGCCGTTCGCCTGGGGATGGGGCCTTGGCTGGGTGGATGTCGGCCTCGCCCTGTTCTTCTACACGTTCACCTGCCTCGGCGTGACCGTCGGCTTCCACCGGTACTTCACGCACGGCTCGTTCAAGGCCAAGAGGGGTTTGCGGGTGGCGCTGGCCGTCGTGGGCAGCATGGCGATGCAGGGACCGGTCGTGGGCTGGGTCGCCGACCACCGCCGCCACCACGCCTACGCCGACAAGGAGGGCGACCCGCACTCGCCGTGGTTGTTCGGCACCGGCCCGGTCGCGCTCGCGAAGGGTTTCTGGCACGCGCACATGGGCTGGATGTTCGAACGCGAGCAGACCAACGCCGTCCGTTTCGCGCCCGACCTGCTCGCCGACCGCGACATCCGGCGGGTCGACCGGCTCTTCCCGGTGCTCACCGTCGCCACCCTCGTCGTGCCCGCCGTGCTGGGCGGACTGATCACGATGTCCTGGTGGGGTGCGGTCACCGCGTTCTTCTGGGCCAGCCTGGTCCGGGTTGCGCTGCTGCACCACGTCACCTGGTCGGTCAACTCCATCTGCCACATGATCGGTGACCGGCCCTACGAGGCACGCGACAAGTCGGCCAACTTCTGGCCGCTGGCCATCGCCTCCATGGGCGAGTCCTGGCACAACTCCCACCACGCCGACCCGACCTGCGCCCGGCACGGCGTGCGGCGCGGCCAGCTCGACATCTCGGCACGGCTGATCTGGGTGTTCGAGAAGCTCGGCTGGGTCTACCGGGTCCGCTGGCCCAAACCCGAACGCCTCGCGGCCAAGCTCAAGGCGCCGGCACGCGACCACGCCTGACGGCCTGGGCTCCGTCCCGGCCCCGCGGCGCGTCAGTGCAGTTCGCCGGCGGTGAGGAGGCGGGTCTCGGCGCGTAGCCACGTGACTGGGTCGGCCGGGTTCGTGGACCAGGCGTCGACGGCCTCGGCACAGCGGGTCAGCCCGGTGCGCCTCAGTGCGTCGGCGATCGGGGTGGCCCGGGTGGCGATGGTGGGTGGCAGGCGGGTGAGGCCGCGGTGGGCCGCTTCGGCGAGGAGTGCCATGGCGTTCTCGATCGCGGCGGCCAGCGGGTCGGGATTCGCTTGGCCGGTGGGAGGTGGGACCGCGCCGGTCGGGGTGGCGAGGTCGGGTACGACCACCCCGTCGGCGGTGTGCACGGCATACGGCTCGATGACCAGGCCGCCGTGTGCCCGGCGGATCGCGCCACTCACCTCGACCGGGTCGCGGGCCAGCGCGTCCGCCAGCGCGTCGAGGGCGCCGGGTGCGGCCGCTCGGTGGGTCAGGCTGACCGTCGCGGCGGCGCCGTCGGAGTCCGCCACGACGGCATCGAGTCGTTGCGCGCCCGCGTCGTAGCGGACCTGGCGCACCTCCGTCACCGGCATGACGCGGACCAGTTCGGCCGCGACCCTCGGTCGCACCACCCTCGGCGGCAGGCCGGTCAACTGTGCCAGTGCCTCGGTCACCGAGGGCCGCAGCGCACGCGGCAGCTCTGTCCACGACCCGCCCAGCGGGCTGATGGTCGTGCGGGCCAGTCTGCCCGCACCGAACCGCACCACCCGGCCCGCGCTGCGCACCGCCGCCTCGCTGACCACGTTGCCCGCGGCGAGCGACTCGAGTGTCGTGCCCGCGATCCTGCGGGACGCGATCGCGCCCGTGCGCCCTGCCCAGCGGTGCCGCACGGCCAGCACCGTCTCGGTGCCGGGGTGGGCGAGGAACACCTCGGCGGTGTCCGCGTCCTCGGTGTCGTCCTCGCCGGTGGCGCGACCGACACGGCAGCCCAGCGCCACCAGGCGCACCTGCCGCAGCGGCGTCTCCGCCGGCTCGTCGGTGCCCAGCACCCGCGACGGCGCCCGCCCGGCCGCGTGGTGGCGGGCGTGCAGTTCCGCGATCAGCTCGGCGACCCGCACCGGGTCGTGCTGGGCGGACCGCGTGCCGTAGGCCGTGAGCTGTTCGACCAGTTCCGCGAGCGCCGCGGCCGGCCAGCGCAGGTTCGCGCGCTCGCACGCCGCGTGTTCCCTGCGCAGAGCCGCGACCAGGACCTCGTCGGCGGACACGACGCCGGTGCGCAGCAGCTCACCGGCCGTCGCCGCCACCCCCGCCATCGCCGCCGGGACCGGCTGCCGATCCGCCTGTCCGGTGAGGTCGACGGTCACGTCGTGGTCGTCCGGCTCGTGCGCGTCGGCGTGGCGGCACGCCCACACGGCGACGACGACCAGCGCGTCCCGGGACTCCGCGCGGGCGTCGCAGTCGACGAAACCCAGCTCGCCGGGCACCAGGAAGCGCACCGTTGCCGACGGCGTCTCCACGGTCATGGCCTGCCTGCGCACCCGGGCGGTGAGCCCACCACCCACCATGCGCCGGGCCGCTGTCATGGTGCGGGTACCGAACCGGTCGGTCAGTTCCTCGTCGGTCACCGACCCCGGCCAGCCCGCCGGGACCGCGGCGTCCGGAGTGCCCGGAGTGCCCGCGGTGTCCGGAATGGACGCGTGGTCGCGCTGGTAGGCGAGCACGGCACCGATGCGGTGCCTGCAGATCCCGGGCGCGCCGCACGTGCAGTCCGCCGTGTCCAGGCCGTGGCCGGGTGGCAGCGTCACCTTCGCGCCGTCGGCGAAACTCGCCTCGACCGTGCCGTCGCCGGCCGACGTCACCGGTGGGACGCCGTCGAGGTCGCGGGTGGCGCGTTTGACCAGGCCGCGGTTCGCGAGGCCCGCGAGGGCGTCGGTCGTGAGCGCGAGCAGGTCGGTCCTCACCGGCCGATCCTCTCCGCCACGAACTCGGCCAGGTGGCCCGGCGTCATCGCGCCGACGTGGGCGCCGACGTCGGCGAGCCGTTGCCCGAGAACGCGGTCGTAGTCGGGGTTCGCGGTGTCGTCCAGTGCGGCGAGGCACAGCACGTGGGTGCCCTGCCCGACCAGCCCGGCCACGGTGCGCACCAGCGCGCCGTCGTCCCCGCCCTCGTAGAAGTCGGACACGATGGCGACGATCGCCCGCCTCGGCGCGTCCACGAGGTCCGCGCCGTAGCGGACTGCCCGCGCGATGTCGGTGCCGCCGCCGAGCTGCACCTTCATCAGCAGCTCCACCGGGTCGGTCACGTCTGAGGTCAGGTCGACGACGTTCGTGTCGAACGCGACGAGGTGGGTGCGCAACCCCGGCACGCCCCACAGGCAGGCCGCGGTCACCGCCGAGTGGATCACCGAGTCCACCATCGAGCCCGACTGGTCGACCAGCAGCACCAGCTGCCACGGCTGGGTGTGCCGCCGCCCGCGCGAGGTGAACCGCGGCCGCTCGATCAGCAACCGTTTCTGTTCCGGCTGGTAGTGCGCGAGGTTGGCGCGCACGGTGCCGCGGAAGTCGAAGTCGCGTGCCTGCCGGAAGTTGCTCGGCGTGCGCAGCCGCGTGCCGGTCAGCCCGCGCCGCACCTCGGTCGCCAGGCGGGCCATCAGCTCCCGCACGACCTCGGCGACGATCCGGCGCGCGAGCGCCAGCACGTCGGGGTTCATCAGGTGCTTGGTGCGCAGCACCGCCCGCAGCAGGGCGGGGTTCGGTTCGACCCGCGCCAGCACGTCCGGGTCGGTGACGATCTCGTGGATGTCGTAGCGCTCGACCGCGTCCCGTTCCAGCCGTTCGACGGTTTCCGTGGGGAACAGGCGGTGCACGTCGTCGAGCCAGTCGACCGGCGTGACGGACGAGTCCTCGCTGCCACCTGCGCGCACCCCGCGGCCGGCCAGTTCGGGATCGCGGCCGTACAGCCAGGACAGGGCCGCGTCCATGTCCGCCGCGTCGCCGTCGAGCCCGGTCATGCCCGCCGCGGGTGCGCCGAGCACCAGCCGCCAGCGCTCCAGGTCCGTCATGGGTGCGCTGTCCCCGGTTCCACTGTTCACAGGTCCGCCAACCCCGCCCGCGTGAGCATCTCGTCGATCGCCTCCTCGATGGCCGCGCCGCCGGCCACCAGCACCGGGTCGGTCCGCACCCGCAGCAGTGCGCGCCCGGACCCCTCGCCGCCGCGGCGTGCCACCAGCGCGGTCGCGAACCGCTCCCGTTCGGCGGGCGGGAAGAACTCGAACGCCTGCCGCAGCGCGGGCAGCGCCACCAGGAAGTCGTGCGCGGACAACGCGCTGACCAGCTCGTCGAGCACCGACGTGAGGCCGTCGTCGGCCAGCACCTCTTCGCGGGCCACCGCGAACAGCCCGGCGAGCCAGTCACCGAGCACCGATGGCGACCGTGGCACGGCGTCGGCTGCGGCCACCGGCTCGCCGAGCGCCCAGCACAGGCCGAGCCCGGCGCCACGCAGGTCCGGTGGCACGTCCTGGTTCGCGAACAGCCGGCCGCCGACACCGACAGCCGTCGCCCTGTCGAGGTCGAGCGCGGCACCACCGTCGCGGACCGCGTCGCGGACCGCGGCGAGCGCACGCAGCCGCGCCGGTTCTGCGGGGACGTCACCGCCGCGTACGCCTTCGGCCAGCCACAGCGCGCGCGTGGTCGCGGTGGTGACGACCGCGCCCAGCAGCGGGCTGCCCGCGGTGCCGAGCAGCCGGTCGTGCCGCCACAGCCCGAGAGCGACCCGCAGCGCCGCACCGAGCGGTCCCAGCTCCCGCGCCGACCGCACCCCGGCGGCGACCCGTGTGGTCAGGTCACCGGCGAGGTCCGCGAGCCCGCACAGCGCCGCGTCGTAGAGCAGTCCGGCGAGTGCGCCCACGTCGTCGCGGCCATCGGCCAGGGCGGCGAGCGTGGCCGCGGCCGCGTCCGGCAGGGTGCCGCCGCGGGCGGCCGCCTCGATGAGCGCGGCCTCGCGGTGATCGGAGCCGGTGAGCTGCCAGCGCTCGGCCGCGGACGCGTCCCGGCCGGCCGACGGCCCGGACTTCCGTGCCACACCGGGGATGCCGAGCACCCGCAGCCGGTGCAGGACGCGGCTGCGGTACAGGTCGGTGCCGTCGGTGAGGTCGAGCCGGACGTCCCGGTCGCCGTCGAGGCCGAGCGCGGCCAGCTCCGCGGCGACCGCGCCGACCAGGGGCGGCGCCGGGGTGTCCGGGTGCAGGCGGCCCGTGCGGTCACCGGTCAGCGCGGCGACCATCTCCACCACGACCGGGTGCGCGCCCGCTGTGAGCGGGCCACGTGCCGACCACGGCAGCGGCTGCTCCAGCGCGTCCGACACGAGCGCGCTGACCAGCCCGTCCAGCACGTCGGTGCGGGCCGGGTGCGGGTGCCCGCGCAACGCGGCGAGCCCCACGCCGAGCGCCTTCGCCGAGATCAGGTCCGCTGTGGACACCGGCTGGCGGCGGGCCCGCAGCCGCGTCACCACGTCGGCGACGAGCCCGGTCGCCGCGTCCTCCTGGCCGGACTCCCAGAGCCTCTGGTAGTAGCCGGGGGAGGGCATCCCGGAGGCGTAGCCGGTGAACGCGTCGAGTCTGCGGTTGGAGTAGGGCACCAGGTAGCTGCCGACCTCGGTGTCCGCAGGCACGTCCGGCACCTCGGGCCATGCCGGGTCCGGGGCGGCGGTCGCGAGCCTGGCCAGCAGGGCGGGGCGGTGGAAACCGCCGACCACCGCGACGACCGGTCCGTCGTCCCGCGCGGCCGCCGCCGCGATCCACCGCGCCATGTACTCCTCGCGGGCGGTGTCCTCGCGTCCGGCGTCCGCTTCGCCACGCACCAGGTCGAAGTACGTGGCGAGCCGCTCCGCGAGCCCGTCGTGCGGGTGTGCCTCGACCAGGTGGTCCCACAGCACGTCGACGTTGTCCACCGCGAACGCGCGGCACAGCCGCTCCGACGCCTCGGCGTAGCGGCGTTCCGCGTCGGCGTAGACGTTCTCGGACTTCGCCCCGGTCTCGCTCGCACGCCAGCAGGGCAGGTCGATGAACCGCACGTCGGCGCCCGCCGCGTGCCCGTCGGTGAGCGCGATCCACTCGGGGGAGTAGTCGCAGAACGGGGCCCACGACAGCCGGTTGCGGGTGGCGTCGCGCACGTAGCTGAAGATCGCCACTGGCGGGGTGTGCCCGAGCAGCAGCTCGCCGATCCGGCCGGAGAAGTCGGCGGGACCCTCGATCAGCACGTGCGCTGGCCGGTGCGCGGCGATCGTCTCGCGCACCAGCCGCGCACACGCCGGGCTGTGGTGCCGGACCCCGATGACGTGGACCGGAGCCGCGTGTACCGGTGCCGCCATCAGCCGGGCAGCCGCAGCCGGGCGCCGTGCAGGTCGGCCCACGCCTGCGTGTGCTTGCGGCGGGCCGCGTCGTGCTCCAGGTAGCGGCGCAGCTTCGCGAGGTCGTCCGGGCTGTCCTTCGCGGCCGTCCCGGCGAGGCACTCGACGATGTCCTCGGCCGACCCCGCCTCGCCGCGCAGGTACCAGCCACGCAACCCGACGGCGTGCGCGACCGACACCGCCTCCGCCGTGCTGAGCACAGTGGACAGTCGTTCGCCGCCGCCGCGTCCGGTGCCCCCACGCAGCTCGCGGAACGTGGTGACCAGGACCTCGAGCACGTCCCTGCGTTGCGCGACCGGCACCCCGGAGCGGCGCAACAGCTCCGCCGACTCCGTCTCCACCAGCGCGAGCTCGGTGTCCAGGTCGGGAATCGGGAACACGGTCTCGAAGTTGAAGCGGCGCTTGAGCGCGGCGCTCATCTCGTTGACGCCCCGGTCGCGGGTGTTGGCGGTAGCGATGACGTTGAACCCGTCCTTGGCGAACACCATCGCGTCCGGCCCGGTCAGCTCCGGGATCGCCAGCACCCGGTCGGACAGCGGCGACAGCAGCGAGTCCTGCACTTCGAGCGGGCAGCGGGTGATCTCCTCGAACCGGATCACCTTGCCCTCGGACATGCCGCGCAGCAGCGGCGCGGGCACCAGTGACCGGGTCGACGGCCCTTCCGCGACGAGCATCGCGTAGTTCCACGAGTAGCGGATCTGGTCCTCGGTGGTGGCCGCGCCGCCCTGGATGGTCAGCGTCGACACCCCGCTCACCGCGGTCGCGATCAGCTCCGACAGCAGCGACTTCGCCGTGCCCGGCTCACCGACGAGCAGCAGGCCGCGGCTGGTGGCGAGGGTGACCAGCGCACGGTCCACAAGGGACGGGTCGCCGACGAACTTGTTGCGCACGCCCAGCTTGGCGTCGCCGACCACGAACCGGCGGGCCGCGTCGAGGCTCAGCGCCCAGCCGGGCGGCCGGGGCGCGGTGTCCTGTTCCCGCAGCCGGGTCAGGTCGTCGGCGAACCGGACCTCAGCGGGCGGGCGCTGCAGGTCGTCCTTCGCGGTCACTTGGCGCTCACCAGTTCGGTCAGGTCGGCCAGCAGCTCGCTCGCCGACACCGGGTCGAGCGTGCTGAACGGGGTGCGTTCCGTGCCCCACCAGCCGTCGTGGTCGGTGGACAGGAACACGCGCCGGATCTCCTGGTTCTCGCCGAGCATGGTGGGCTCGCCCGCGACGATGCCCTCCTCCAGCTCGATGACCCCGAACCAGCCGTCCGCGAGTGGCTTGACCACACCGGCCTCGACGCCACCGTCCTGTGGCGCGGTGCGTTCCCAGCCGCGTTTGGTGAGACCGAGGACGCGGCCGACGCTGACCGTGGTCTTGTCGAACCGCGCCAGCGTCAGCGCGGTGCGCTCCTCGTCGGTCAGCGCCAGGACGGGCCTGCCGAGCTGCGGGAACGGTTGCAGGATCTCGTAGTCGGCGAACACCTCCGCCCACGTGGCCAGCGCGTCGCCGAGGTGGATCGGGTGTGCGACGCCGACAGTCGTGCCCTCTGGCGGGGTGTAGGTGTCGTCGCCTGCGTCGGCGAGGGTGCGGTCCTCGGCCAGCCGGAACGCGCCGACGAGCGTGCCGTCGGTGTCGTAGACGCCCCACACGAGCCTGCGCACGACGTGCCAGAGCAGCGGGTGCCCGGAGAAGTAGGTGGCGAAGTCCTCGTGGCTCCACCGGCGCCCCGACACCATGGCCCGCTCCAGTCGCGTGATCTGGTCGCTCGCGAGGGTGCGGACGTCCTTCTTCAGCCCGGCGAAGCGCTGGTAGGCGGCGGTCGCGAGGTCCTGGTCGTCCTTCGCGCCCGGCTTGGGCAGCGCCTTGCGGCGGGTGCCGTCCTCGTCGGACACGGTCGGCCGCAGCGCCTCGTCGAAGCCGACGACGAACTTCCTCGGGCCGTAGTCGAGGACCAGCGTGCCGTCCGCTGCCAGCCCGAGGTCGGGCACGAGCCGGTCGGCGAGCTGCTCCGCTGTCAGGCCGAGGTTGGCCGCGACCAGCTCGATCTTCTCCTTGGCGCGTTGCTTGAGCCCGGCGAACTTGACCTTCTGCGCGATGCCGTTGAGGTGCATGAGGGCCACGTCGGTGCCGATCTCGGCGAGGACGTCCAGGCCGGTGACCGCGCGGGCGTGCCCGCCCTCACCCGGCCAGGCGCGGATGATCGGCGAGAGCCGCCGCACGGTCTCGTCGTCGCCCACCGCGGCCAGCGCGACGAGTGCCCAGCCGTCCTTGGACGGCATGCCCGCCTTGCGCCACGCCTCGAACACCGTCCACCCGAACTCGGCGAGCGACGCCGGATCGCACGCCTCGGCGACCTGTGCGACCCCACCGTAGGGCTCGTCGGGTTTGCCGAGCGCGAACATGGTCAGCACGTCGGCGGTCGAGGCGCGGGGGAGCGCGACCTCCTCGTCCCGCAGGCGGATCTGCGGGAGGGCGGCCGGGTCGGCCCAGGCGCCGGGGACCGGCAGTTTCCTCGGCAGCAGTTCGAGCGGGTCCGTGGCGAGGATCCGGGCCACCCCGTCCTCGGCCTCCTCACCGGCGAGCCGCTTCGTCTCGGCGACCACGTCGTCGGTGCCCTCGTGCGCGGCGAGCGCGCGCAGTGCCGTCTCCGCCACGTCGCGGGTCTTGCCCGCCTTGCCGAGCGCGGCGGGCAGCAGGTAGGGCAGTGTCGCGAGGCCGTGCCGCAGCAGCCAGGACCGCACGATCGGCCGGGCCGCCCGCCGCCGCACCAGCGCCGTCGCCATGATCGTCGCCACCTCGATGTCCAGCACCGGTACGAGCGCCTTGATGGCGTCCTGCCCGTTGCTCGTGGTCACCGCCGAGATGACCGAGGGGACGGCTTCGGCGTCGAACCGGGCCAGCAGGGCGGTACCCCACCCCTCGGCGTCGTAGATCAGCTTGGGTTGCCAGGTCTTGAGCACCGGCAGGGCCAGTTCGACCGGTGCGTGCAGCAGCACCGAGCGCATCACCCAGTCGTTCCGCGTGTACCGCTCCAGCTCGTCCACCCAGTCCGTGCCCGGCTCCGTGTGGCGGTCGAACGCGATCCGCGCCCGCAGCGCGAGGCCGTGTGCCTGTTCTCCGTCCGCCCACACGACGCGGGTCGGCGCGGGCACGGTCAGGCCGTTCAGCACCACCGGTGGCGCCGCCGTGCGCTCGCGGGTCCACGGCGGACTGGCCAGTACGGGAGGCAGCAGGTCAGCGGGTGCTTCGGGCAGCAGGACCACGCCCTCCTGGGTGGCGAGCGCGGCGTCCCTGGCCGCCTCGGGCAGCGACGGCACGATGTCGTCGAGCAGCTCGGGCCGTGCCAGCAGGTGGGCGCGCAGCAGTTCGACCGCCACCTGGTCGCCCTCGGCAGCGGCCTCGGCCAGCAGCCGGGTGGCGCGCACCGGGTAGCGCGGCACGGCCTCCTGCAGCGCGGCCCGGTACGGCGCCTTGCCGGCATGGGCGACCAGCGACCGGAACGCGTCGTCGGTCGGCATCGCGACGATCGCCGCGAGCAGGCGCTTGCGCACGTCGTTCTCGGCGTTCTCGGACCACCGCGCGAGGATCGGCGCGATCGGCGGGCCGATGGTGCGCACGAGCGTCGGCAGCGTCCTGGACTGGAACTGGATCGCGTGGCCTGCGAACGGGAGGTCGTCGAGCTGGTCCACGCGGTACACGGCGGACAGGTACAGCGAGGTCAGCACGCGGTCGAGGTGGTCGGCGTCGGCGGGCAGCTCGTCCACCCACGCGGTCTCGGTCGGTGCCAGGAACGCCGCGACGAGCCGGGTGTTGGCGTCCGTGCGGAGCGCACCGATCGTGGCGACGGCGCGCGCGTACTCGTCGTCGGCCGCCGCCGCGAGCGCCGTGCGCATCTCGCCGAGCACGTCCGGCCCTGCCCAGCGCCACGGCAGGTGCTCGCTGTCGGTCGTGTGGCGCAGGTTGATGGCGCCCGACCTGGAGTTGGTGCTCCCGAAGGTGAACGTCGCCGTCCGCATCGACGCCTCGACCGCGAACAGCAGGCCGTGGTCGGCCAGCCACTGTTGCCCGATCCGGACGACCTTGTCCCTGTCGTAGTAGCTGGTGTGCATGCCGACCATGAACAGCACGGCCGCGGCGCCCAGCGGGTCCGGCGTGCCGCCGAGGTGCGCGCGTGCGGCGGCGGCGATCCGCTCATCGGTGCCCGCCGCGTCGAGCACGAGGTCGATCCTGCTCCGGTACCTGTGCACCAGCTGGCCGGCCTCAGCATGGGCGTCCTCGGCCGGACGGTAGCGGGGTTTGCCCTGGTCACGTCGGGCGTACGCCATCCGGACCAGACCCGAGGGCGGGTCGAAGGTGTCCTCGTCGGGCCCCGTCCCCCCTGGTGCCGGTGCCGGTTTCCCCGCCGCCGGTGCCTCCGCCGCCGGTTCCCGGGCCGGGACAGCGGGCGCCGTGGCCGTGCCCGCGTCGGCGTAGCCCTTCTTGATCTTGTCGTCGGCCTGCTTGGCGAGGAACGCCGCCGCGGCCGCCGCGGACCCGAACTCCTTGCGCTTGGACTGCCCGTCGGTGCCTATCCGCCCCCAGGAAACGACCACGTCGTTGCCCTGCACCACCCCCTCCCAGAACTTCGCCGAGCCACCGCCGATGTACTCCAGACGCCGCACGTTCCACTCTCTCCTGCCGTACTTCCTCCGACCGCGGGCACACGGTAGCGGGGCGCACCGACAGATCCGGGGTGAATCGCGCCGCCCGTGAAGGTTCCGTGACCGTGTCCGGGCGTTTCGTGCTGTGGCGCGAAACGACTGTGTCGCAGGACATCGCGGCTGTTCGCGATGAGGGGCGTTCGGCCGACACGGCAGCATGGTGGTCGGCTCTATGATCGCGCGCGCGACTCGACCGGGTTCGTCGGTCGCTTACGGGGGGAGTCGGGGTGTCCATCATGGACGGCGTGGGGCGCAGGTCGTCGTCGGTGGTCCGCCTGCCATCCCGTCGACTCACCACGTGCTGTCCCACCGGCTCGAAGGGGCCCCGGTGTGGCACTGTTGCCGGCTTCGGTCTTTTGGGGCCCCTGAACCGGTGTGTGATCGGGCTTCGCCCGGTCGACGGGATGGCAGGCGGCATTCAGTGTTTAACGGTCGTCGCCTCGGAGGGTTTCGCGTGCGTCCTTCACCGCGCCGGCTGCCTTGTCCCGCAGGTCGTGTCCGGCTTCCTTGGCCTCGCCGCTGAGCTGGTCGCGCTTGCCCGCGTCTTCCATCTCCTGGTTGTCCGTCTCGCGGCCGACCCGCTCCTTGCCCTTGCCGACGAGTTGCTCGGCCTTGTCCTTCGCCTTGTCGAACGCGCCCATGGTGGGCTCCTCTCGTCCAGAACTCTGGTGGGAGGTGAATGCCCAGCCGGTGGCGACCGAAACTGAGCGCACCGTCATCTCGCGTCGCGGGTGTGGGCGGACGCGTTCGGCTCTTGAACTGGAGCGCGCTCCAGGGCCTAGCGTCGTCGCCATGGACTATCGATTTCTCGGCAGGTCGGGCCTTCAGGTGAGCGAGTTGTGCCTCGGCACGATGATGTTCGGCGAGCGGACCGACGAGGAGACGAGCCACCGGATCCTGGACACCTTCGCCGAGGCGGGCGGCAACTTCATCGACACCGCCGACGTCTACGGGCAGGGTCGTTCGGAGGAGATCCTGGGTGGTTGGCTGAAGACGCGCCGTCGCGACGACTACGTCATCGCGACGAAGACGTTCGGTGAGATGGGGCCGGGACCCAACGAGCGTGGCCTGTCACGCAAGCACATCCTCGACGCGGTGCTGGCCAGCCTCCGCAGGCTCGGCACGGACCACATCGACCTGTACCAGTTGCATGTCTGGGACGACGGCACGCCGCTCGAAGAGTCGCTTTCCACCCTCGACGGGCTGGTGCGGGCCGGCACGGTCCGCTACCTCGGGGTCAGCAACTTCACCGGTTGGCAGCTGCAGAAAGCCGTCGACGTCTCGATGCTGCGTGGCTGGGAGCCGTTGGTGTGCCTGCAGCCGCTGTACAACCTGCTCGACCGGGAGGCCGAGTGGGAGCTGTTCCCCGTCTGCCGCGCGGAAGGCCTCGGCGTCATCCCGTGGTCGCCGCTGCGGGCCGGCTGGCTGTCCGGCGCACACCGGCGTGGCGCGACCGCCCCGGCGGAGGGCACGCGCGTCAAGGCGGCGGCCGAAGCCGGGTCGATCCCGTGGAGCGGCTACGCCACCGAACGCACCTGGCGCGTGATCGACGAGGTGTCCGCGATCGCCACCGAGACCGGACGCTCCGCGGCTCAGGTGTCGTTGCGCTGGCTGCTGCAACGCGCGCCGGTCACCGCGCCGATCGTCGGCCCGCGCACCCTCGACCACGCCAGGGACAACCTCGCCATCGTCGACTGGGCCCTGACACCAGAACAGGCGGACCGCCTCACCGCGGCGAGCGAGACCGAAACGCTGCCCTACCCGTACGGTCTGCTGTCCCGCTTCGTTCGACGCTGAGCACCAGACCGCATCGGACCGTGCCCGCGGTGGCCACGTACACCCGACGGGTTCGCAATTCGGGTGAATACCTTCTCGTGCGCTGAGAGATGCGGATCGCCGTTGGAAGATCGCCTGGTGCCCGAGAAGATCGCGATAGTTGGTGTTGGTTGCCGCCTCCCCGGTGGGGTCGACGACCTCGACGGCCTGTGGTCGTTGCTTTCCGAAGGTCGCGAGGCCGTCGGCGCACCACCACCGGACAGGTTCGACGTCGAGCGGTACTGGGACGCCAACCAGATGCGGCCAGGCAAGTCCTACACCTTCCACGGTGGCTACCTGGACGACGTCGCCGGCTTCGACGCCGAGTTCTTCGGCATCAGCCCGCGCGAGGCCGTCAGCATCGATCCACAGCAGCGGCTGGTGCTGGAACTCGGCGTCGAGGCGCTCGACGACGCGGGCATCGACCCGGATTCGCTGGCGGGCACGGACGCCGCGGTGTTCGTCGGCGTGTCCGCGCCCGACTACGGCGGCCAGCACTTCGCGACGCCCGGCACGATCGGCCCGTACACCAACTCCGGCGCCGCGTTGTCCAACACCGCCAACCGGTTGTCCTACCACCTCGACGTGCACGGGCCGAGCCTGAAGGTGGACACCGCGTGCGCCTCCGCGTCGAACGCGGTGCACCTCGCGTGTGAACACCTTCGCGCGGGGCACGGGCGGATCGCGTTCGCCGCGGGGGTGAACGTGCTGCTCAACCCGCTGACCACGGTCGGGTTCGCCAAGGCGGGCTTCCTGTCCCCGACGGGGCGATGCCGTCCCTTCTCCGCCGCGGCGGACGGTTACGTGCGTGGCGAGGGCGCCGGGGTGGTGGTGCTCAAGCGGCTGGCCGACGCCATCGCCGACGGCGACCGGGTGCACGCGGTGATCGCAGGCTCGGGAACGAACAGCGACGGGCACACCACCGGGCTCGTGCTGCCGAGCGGTGACGCGCAGGAAGCGTTGCTGCGCCAGGTTTACGGCCGGTTCGAGCTCGCTCCCGACGACCTGGCCTACATCGAGGCGCACGGCACCGGGACACCCATCGGTGACCCGATCGAGTGCCAGGCGATCGGCCGGGCCCTTGGCGTACCGCGCACCGGCGAGCCGCTGCCGGTCGGATCCGTGAAAGCGAACGTGGGCCACCTCGAACCGGCGTCGGGCATGGCCGGGCTGTTCAAG
This sequence comes from Actinophytocola algeriensis, assembly GCF_014203735.1. Classification (GTDB taxonomy): domain Bacteria; phylum Actinomycetota; class Actinomycetes; order Mycobacteriales; family Pseudonocardiaceae; genus Actinophytocola; species Actinophytocola algeriensis. The sequence continues at coordinate 135,438 of NZ_JACHJQ010000012.1, forward strand.
GCGATTCTGGTGCTGCGCCACGGCATGGTGCCACCGACGCCGAGCGCGTCACCGCGCAGCACCGACATCGACTTCGACGGGCTCGCCATCACCCCGGTGCCCGAGGCACGCGCCACGTCGGGGCGGCTGGTGGGGGTCAACTCGTTCGGCTTCGGCGGGACGAACGTCCACATCGTGCTCGAGACACCCCCGGCCGCCGGGGCCGGAACGACGGTGGGCGGCGAGGTGCCCCTGGTGGTGTCCGCGCGAACCGAGAGCGCACTCGCCGAGGCCGTGTCCCGGATGGACGAACGGTTGACCGGCTGCACGGACTTCGCCGACGTCGCCTACTCGTCCTGGCACCGGCGCGCCCGGCACCCGTACCGGCGGGTGGTGCTCGCGTCCGACGCGGAGCAGGCCCGCGAACGGCTGGCCGAGCAGGTGCCCGCCCGTCGTGCGGCGGCACGCGGCCGGGTCGCGTTCGTCTACTCCGGGCACGGCGCGCAGTGGGCGGGTATGTCCGCCGACCTGCTGGGCACCGATCCGGTGTTCACGCGCGTCGTCACCGAGATCGACGCCCTGCTGCGGCCGAGGGTCGGGTGGACGGTCAGCGACGAACTGCTGGCGTCCGAGTCACGGCTGCACGACACGAGGGTGATCCAGCCGACGACGTTCGCGGTGCAGGCGGCGATCACCGCGGTGCTCGCCGAGTACGGCGTGGTCCCGGACGCGGTGTACGGGCACAGTTCCGGCGAGATCGCCGCCGCCCACGCCGCCGGGATCTACTCCCTGGACCAGGCCGTGGAGCTGGCGGTGGTGCGCAGCGAGACCCAGGCCCGCGCCAGGGGCCTCGGCCGGATGGCGGCGGTGAACCTCGGGTCCGACGAGGCCGGGCGGTTCCTCACCCGCTACGACGGGCGCCTGGAGATCGCGGGCGTCAACAGCGAGCAGGACGTCACCGTCGCCGGGCCCGACGAGGACCTGCGCGACCTGGCCGCCAGGCTCGCGGACCGCGACGTCTTCTGCCGCGTGCTCGACCTCGACTACCCGTTCCACAGCGCCGCGATGGACCCGCTCCTGCCGTCGTTGCGCGACGGGCTGGCCTACCTGGCCCCCAAGCCCGGGTCGATCGACTTCGTCTCGACGGTGACCGGTGAGCGCCTGGCGGGGGACCAGCTGGACGCCGAGTACTGGTGCCGCAACCTCCGCGAACCCGTCCGGTTCCACGCCGCCACCGGCCACCTGGCCGCCGACGGCTTCCGCACCTTCGTCGAGATCGGTCCGCACCCGGTGCTGCAGACGTACCTGAAGCGTGCCGCCGCCTCGGACGCCGAGGGCGCCGTCGCCGTCCTGCCGACGCTCGCCAGGTCGGTGCCGGGCCCGAGGGCGCTGCGCACCGCGGTGGAGGCCACGCTCGCCGCGGGCGCGCCGCTCGACCGGGACCGCTTCTTCCCGCACGGCGGCCGGACGGCGCGGCTGCCCGGCTACCCGTGGCAGCGGGAGCGGTTCTGGCTGGGCAGCAAGTACACGTGGAGCGGCAACACGACGCCGCCGGACCACGTGCTGCTCGGCAACCGGGTCGCGGTCTCGGACCCGACGTGGCGGTCCACAGTGGACCCGGCGCGGCTGCCGTGGCTGTCGGGGCACCGGGCGGCCGGTACCCCGATCATGCCCGCCGCCGGCTACCTGGAGATGGGCTGGGCCGCCGGGCAGCTCGTGCACGACGGCCCGGTCGAGGTGCACGAGCTGCAGATCACCAAGCCGGTCGTCCAGCCGGACGACGAGATGGCGCTGCCGGACCTGCAGGTCTCGCTGTCCGAGGAGGACGGTGTCTTCCGGGTGGCGACCCGTGCCGCGGACAGCCAGGTGTGGCAGACCCACGCACGTGGCCGGGTCCGGCGCCGCGTGGCCACCGCACCCGCCCGGCTCGACCTCGCGGCGCTCCGCGCCCGGTTCGCCGAGCACGGCACGCACGTCGACCAGCGCACGTTCTACGCCGACGGCGAGCAACTCGGCCTCGGCTACGGGCCGGACTTCGTGGTGATCGGCCAGGCGTGGGTGGACGGCATGGCGGTGCTGGCCGACTTCGACTGCGGTCACCTCGACCCCACCGGGTTCCACGCGCACCCGGCGTGGACCGACGCCGGCCTGCAGGCCGCGATCGAGCTGGGCCGGATCGTGGCGGGCCAGGTCACCCAGGAGCACGCGTACATGCCGGTGTCCATCGGTTCCGCACGCCTCTGGGGAAAACCGGCCGCGACCGGCGCCGTGTACTTCCGCGCCAGGACGGTCTCGAGCACGGCCGCGATGGCCGACATCACGCTCGTCGACGACGCAGGCGAGGTTCTGCTGGACCTGGTCGACTGCCGGTTCCTGCGCATCAAGGTCGCCGACCGGCACGCGGTCCGCCACCAGCACGTCGAACTGCGTGCCGCGCCGCGCGGCCGGGCCGCGGCCGCGGAGGTGGCGTGGACACCACCGGAGCTGGCGGTGCCGCCCGCGCCCGGCCACGACACGTTCCGGCGCAGGCGGATCGCGCTGACCGCGGCGTTCGTCACCCGGGCGTGCACGGCGCTCCTCGACGGCGCGGAGACCTTCTTCACCGACGACCTGCGGGCCGCGGGCGTGCGTCCCGAGTTCGTCCCGCTGCTCGACGTGTTGCTGGAGATCGCGGCCGAGCACGGCCACCTGGAGTGGCGCGGCGAGTTCCAGGGCCGTACCCGGTGGGCGATCCGGCCCGACGCCACCGGACCCCGGTTCGGTGAGCTGCTCGACGAGTTCCCCGACCACGTCCCCGACCTCACCCTCGCCGGCCGCACCGGCCTGCGCCTGGCCGAACTGCTGCGTGGTGAACAGGACGCGCTGGAGATCCTGCTGCCGACGCACGGCAGCGACACCCTCGCCCACTTCTACGACCTGTCGCCGACCACCCGGCCCGCGCACCGGGCGGCGGCCGAGGCCATCCGGAGCCTGGTGGCGGCGTGGCCCGCGGACCGTCCACTGCGGATCCTCGAGGTCGGCGGCGGTACCGGCGCGCTGACCGCCGCGTTGCTGCCGGTGCTGCCCGCGGACCGCACACAGTACGTCTTCACCGACGTCTCGCCTGCCTTCCTCGTGCCTGCCGAGGCGCGGTTCTCGGGCTACGACTTCGTCGAGTACCGGACGTTCGACCTGAACGAGCCGGACGTCGAGCCGGGCTCCTTCGACGTCGTCGTGGCGGCCAACGCACTGCACGTGGCGGCGGACCTCCGCGCGGCGCTGCAGGCGCTGGGCACGGCGTTGACCGATCACGGGCGCCTGCTGCTCGTGGAAGCCCACGACCTGCCGCTGCTCGTGCTGCCGTTCGGGCTGGCGCCCGGGTTCTGGTCGGTGACCGACCGGGACCTGCGCCCCGCCGGGCCGTTGCTGCCGTCGGCGCGATGGCGGGACCTGTTGCTGGCGAACGGTTTTCGTGCACCGCACGTCGTCGACGACGGTGGCATGTGCTCGCTGCTGATCGCGCGGCGCGAACCGCGGGCGGAGCCGCTGCCACCCACGCCGCTGCCGCCCGCGCCCGACGGCCGGATCGTGGTGGTGCCGGAGGACGACAACACGGCCGGGGTCGCCGCCGCGGTCGCCGGAACGCTGGCGCGACACGGGGCGGACGTGGTGCGCCGCGACCCGCGCACCGGCGTGGCGGGATGGCTCGGCGGGCCGTCGACCGACGTGGTGCTGGTCCTCGGTGAGCCGGGCGCCGGTCCGGCCGACGCACTGGCGGTCACCACGCGCCGGTTCGAGACCATCCAGGCGCTCGTGCGGGCCGCGGCCGAGGTGCCCGCGGACGCGGTGACCCGGCTGTGGCTGGTCACGGGCGCCACCGGCGCCAACCCGGGACTCGCGACGAGTCCGGTGGACGCCGCGCTGTGGGGGACCGCACGCGTCATCGCGGCCGAGGTTGGCGGGATGGGGATCCGGCGCGTCGCGCTGTCGGGCGAGGTGCCGGTCGTCGAACTGGTGCGCGAGCTGCTCGAGCCGGCCGACGAGGACGAGGTCGTGCTGACGGAGTCCGGCCGGTTCGTGCCGAGGCTTCGCGACCTGCCGCCGCCGGTCGCCGACGACCCGGCCACGCCCTACCGGCTGGTCACCCGCTCGGCGGGGCCGACGTACCGGCTCGCGTGGGAGGCCACCGACGTGCCCCGGCCGGGACCGGGTGAGCTGGTCGCCGAGGTGAAGGCCACCGGCATCAACTACCGCGACGCGTTGATCGCGGTGGGCATGCTGCCGGACTGGGTGGTGGAACTGGGGTCGACCGGTGCCCGGCTCGGCGGTGAGTGCGCGGCTGTGGTCACCGAGGTCGGCCCGGACGTCACCCGGTTCCGTCCCGGCGACGAGGTGTACGGGTTCGTCCCCGGTTCGCTCGCCTCGCACGTGCTGGTGAACGAGAACCTCGTCGGCGCCGTGCCGGAGGAGCTGGATCTCGTGTCCGCCGCGGGCATTCCCGTCGCGCTGCTCAGCGTGCACTACGGGCTGCGCAAGCTCGCACAGCTGGAAGCGGGCGAGGTGGTGCTGGTGCACGGCGCCGCGGGCGGGGTGGGGCTGGCGGCCATCCAGTGCGTCCGGGCGATCGGCGCCACGGTGATCGCCACCGCGGGCTCCGAGGAGAAGCGCGACTTCCTCAGGTTGCTCGGCGTCGAGCACGTCTTCGACTCGCGCGGCCTGAGCTTCGTCACCGACGTGCTCGAGGTGACCGGCGGCGAGGGTGTCGACGTCGTGCTCAACTCCCTCGGCGGCGAGTTCATCGGCCGCAGCCTGGAACTGCTGCGGCTCGGCGGCCGGTTCGTCGAGCTCGGCAAGCGCGACCTCTACAGCGACCGCAACGTGTCGTTGCACGCGTTCCGCAACAACATCAGCTACTTCGCCCTCGACATCGACCAGCTCGGCAAGCACCGGCTGGCCACCATCGCCGCCGAGTACGACAAGCTGCTCGAACTGACGCGGAGGGGTGTCCACCGTCCGCTGCCCCAGCGGGTGTTCACCACCGGGCAGGTCCCCGAGGCGTTCCGGAGCATCCAGCACTCCCGGCACATCGGCAAGCTGATCGTGCGGTTCGACGAGCGGCCTCCGGTCGAACGGCGGACCCGGCCGGTGCCCGCGTTCGACCCGGCCGGGACCTACCTCGTCACCGGCGGCGCGGGCGGTCTCGGCGCGGAAACCGCCCGCTGGCTGGCCGACCGCGGCGCACGACACCTCGTGCTGGTCAACCGCCGCGGCGCCGAGGTGCCCGGGGCGGCGGACGTCGTGGCCGAGCTGACCGGGCGCGGGGTGGCGGTCTCGGTACCCGCGGCCGACGTCACGGACGAGCCGGCGATGCGGTCGCTGATCGCCACGATCGACGAGGGCGACGCCCCGCTGCGCGGCGTGGTGCACGCGGCGATGGTGCTCGACGACGCGATGAGCACCGAGCTGACCGGGGAGCGGTTCCAGGCGGTGCTCGCGCCGAAGATGGCGGGCGCGATGGTGCTCGACCGTCTCACCGAGCACCACGACCTCGACCTGTTCCTGATGTTCTCGTCGGTCGCCGCGTTGTTCGGCAACGCCGGGCAGGCGCCGTACTGCGCGGGAAACCTGTTCCTCGAAGCGCTGGCGCGTGCCCGGCGCGCGCGTGGCCTGCCCGGTCAGGCCATCGCGTGGGGCACGGTGGGGGAGGTGGGCTATGTCGCCAGGGACGAGGCGGTCACGCGGACCGTGACGCGGGCCGGCATGCGGCTGCTGACCGCGCAGCAGGTCCGCACGGCGCTCGACGAACTGGTCGGCGGTCCCGGCGTCGCCATGGTGTGGAGCCACGACGGCGAGTTCCTGCGCCGGATCTACCCGCACCTCACCACCCGGCGGCTCGGCGAGCTCGTCGGCGCGGACGGCGTCGCCGACGACGAGTACGACGACCTGACCGAGCGGCTGCGGCAGGCGTCGGTCGAGGACGCGATCGTGCTCACCGCCGACGCGATCGTCGACACGCTGGCCGGAGTGCTCGCCGTCGCGCCGGACCGCATCGACCGCGGCAAACCACTGGACCAGCTCGGCGTGGACTCGTTGATGGGTGCCGAGCTGGTCGCCAAGATGCGGCGCAGGCTGGGCCGGGAGATCCCGGTGATGCGGGTGATCTCCAGCGGCGGCATCGACGACCTGGCGCGCTCGCTGGTCAACCACTTCAAGTCCGAGGAAGGGCACGCTCAGTCCACATGACACAGACGAGGACCACGGTCCGCCACTTCCCGCTCTACATCGGCGGCGAGCGGGTCGACACCGACGAGCGGACGTACGGCATGAGCGCCCGAGCCGTACTGGGACCCAGCGGTGCGGACACCGCGAACCTGTACCGCCTGCTTCGCGAAGGCACGGAAGAGGAAGTGCACGCGCACCCGCACGTGCTGTGCTCCGCGGCGTTGTCCACCCCGGAACAGGGGGATGCGGCACTGCGCGCGGCCGCGGCGGCCGCACCCCGGCTGCGCGCGATGTCGATCGACGAGCGTCTTGCCTTCGTGCAGGATCTCCACGAGGGCTTTCTGGCGCACCGCGACGAGCTGGCCCGGCTCCTGCACCTCGAGGGATGCCCACGGGTGCTGGCGAACGCCATCTTCACCGCGGTGCTGGACGTCCTCGGGCAGGACAGCCTGGACCTCGCCCGTTCGTTGCTGCGGCAGGAGATCACCACGTCGCGGCACCGGATCGTGCTGCGTCGCCAGCCCGACGGTGTGGTGTGCGTCGACCCGTCGGCGAACGCGCCGCTGTTCGCCGTGATCGCCATGCTCGTCATGCTGGCGGGGAACGCGGTGGTGATCCGGGTGCCGAGGAGTTGTGTGAGCTCGCTGAGCTATGTCCTGCACACCGTCGTCATCCCGGCGCTCGAGGCCCGCGGCGCACCCGCGGGCACACTCAACGTGCTGTGCGCAGACTACGAGAGCACGATGCGCCAGTGGCTCGACAGCCCGCTGGTCGACACCGTCTACTACTTCGGTTCCACCGAGAACGGCCTCGCCCTGGAGCGCGAATGCGTGGCACGGGGCAAGAAACCCATTCTCGAACTGTCCGGCAACGACGGTGTGCTGGTGTGGCACGACGCCGATCTCGACCACGCCACCGCGGCGTTGACGGAGTGCTTCTACGGCTCGGGTCAGACGTGTTTCAGCCCGAAGTACGTCATCGCCCATCCGGCCATCGCCGACGAACTGCTCAGCCGCGTCGCGACGGCCGCCGAGGCGCTGCGGCCCGGTGACCCCGCCGAGACGGACACCGTCCTCAGCCCGGTCCTGCGCGCGACCGCCTTCCACCGGACGCTGACCGACGCACTCCAGGCCGGGGCGACGCGGGTGTGCGGTGGCGCCCGGTTGAACGTCGACGGCGAACCCGACCCGAACGGGATGTTCATCGCACCGACCGTGCTCCGCGTCGACGGTTTCGCCGACGCGGAGCGGATCTCCGCGGTGCGCGGCGAGGCGTTCTTCCCCATGCTGTCCGTCGTCGTGCCGGCGGACGGCCCGCACCTGCTGGACAAGTGCCTGGCGTTCCTCGACGGCAACCCCTACGGCCTGCGGAACTCCCTGTGGGCGGCGGACACCGACGTGATCGACCGGTTCACCACCGAGGTCTCCAACGGCGCGCTGCTGAAGGTCAACGACTCACACATGGCGCAGGTCCCGGGACTGCCGATCGTCGGCGGCACAGGTAAGAGCGCGGGCATCCACGGCGAGGCCGCCTATCCGTTCCTGCGGGCAAGCCGCCTGCAGGCGGTGGCGGTCGCCACCACACGCACCCATCCGTGGGCGGCCATCGGCAATTCCTAGTGCTGTGTCCGCATTCGTTGGCCGGGTTGGGCAGGTCTCTGGGATGGCAGGCAGCCTCGGAGGTGGTGTGGGGCTGGCGCCCCCGCGCGCCTTTCGCGCCTTTGCGGCTAGGGCATCGTCAGGGGCTCCGCCATACCACTGAAGGACCCGGCGAACGTTGGTGGAGCCAGCACTAACCGATCGGCGAGGAGGGGAGCGGCCACGCGTTGCCCTCTCCCGACGACGTGAACACGACGTCGGTGAGGGCGAACAACGCGGTGCCGAACGCCCCGGCGAACGCGTCCAGTCCTTCCTGGGTCGGGGTGAGCGGAATTCCGCTGCCCTTGATGACGGTGGGTTTGCCGGGTGTTCCCGGCAGGACGCTGAGTCGTACCGCGGCCGGGTCGCCGGTGTACATCGGCAGCTCACCCACCCACTGGTCGTTCACCTTCAGGAACGCGAAGATCCGGTTGTCCGGCAGGGAACCACGGATGCCGGTGATCTCCATGCGTGCCGTGGGGGAGGTCAGCACGGCACCACCCAGGAGCCGTCCACTGCCCGAGCCGGGCTGTCCGGTCAGGGCGATCGTTCCGTTGGCGTACTCGGGGGTCATCCGCACCCCGACCACCCTGGCGTCCGCGCCGGTGATCGGCACGGCGGGCTCGACCGCCTGGATCTCGATCCCCTCCGACGCGAGCCGGGTGAGCGCGAGCTCGGTGGCCTGCAACTCACTCAGCCCGTCGAGGAGGGTGAACGCCGGATCAGCCGCCGAACCCGTTGCGGCTGCCGCAGCCGCGGTACCGCCCATCTGTCCGAGGAGTGGCGCAGCTACCGCGCCGCTGACAAACAACCGTCGAGTCACCGCCATGATTCTCAGTACCAGGGAAAACGGGGCGGTATCACGGGTTCTAACTCGAAAGTAGGAACAGGACCATCCTTTTGATGCCGCCCGGGTGCGTCCGGGTGCCGAGAGGACGGTCAGCCGTGGTCGGCGCGGACGATCTCATCGGCGGACGGGGCCTGGTCGGGGTCGGTGAGCCACTGGAGGGCGACGCCGACCAGGAGTGAGTAGTAGTGGGCGCCGACCGCGTGCACGTCCGCCGGATCGGAGTCGGGGCCCAGGCCGCCGAAGGCGTTGGCCAGTGCGGTCCGCGCCGTGCGCTGCGCCGCGGCGTTCATCATGCGGATCTGGTCGTCGTGCTGGAGGACCGCGACCGTCTCGAAGTTGACGAACCAGAGCTCGCGGTTCGTCTGGATCGACTCGATGATGCGCTGCCACCTGGCGACCTGCGCCGCCTCCTCCCGCGCCTCTCCGGTGTCCTCCAGCGCCTCGAACAGGAAGCGGCCCCACTCCTCGTTCAGGTCGTAGACCGCCTGCGTGAGCAGTTGGTCCTTCGAACCGAAGTGGTAGTTGATCGACGCCTGGTTGGCGCCGGAAGCCGCGACGAGATCACGCACCGTCGTCCGCGCGTAGCCGTTGCGCAGGAGGCATTCGCGAGCGGCGGTGAGGAGGTTCTCTCGATGGCCCATGGCGTGTACCGTATCATGTAAACGTTCGTTTCAAACGAACGTACATATCGATAGGAGTCGCATCATGAACGCCACACCAGTCCTGCGGATCCGTGGGCTGACCTGCCAGTACCCGGGCGATGCCGGCCCGGTCCACGCGCTGCGCGGCGTCGACCTCGACGTCGGCAGGGGGTCGTTCGTCGCGATCATGGGGCCGTCCGGCTCCGGCAAGACGACCCTGTTGCACTGCGCTGCGGGGCTGCAGCAGCCGACGTCCGGGCTCGTCGAGCTCGAGGGGCGCGACCTGACGCGGGCCGGGCAGGTGGAGCTCGCGCGGTTGCGCCGCCGCCAGGTCGGGTTCGTGTTCCAGTCGTTCAACCTCCTGTCCGCGCTGACCGCGGGGGAGAACGTCGAACTGCCGCTGCGGCTGGACGGTCGGCGCGCCGACCCGCGGCGCACCGCGGCCCTGCTCCAGGGCGTCGGTCTCGGCGAGCGCGCCGGGCACCGGCCCGACCAGCTCTCCGGCGGGCAGAAACAGCGCGTCGCCGTGGCGCGGGCGTTGATCACCGACCCCGACGTCGTCTTCGCCGACGAGCCGACCGGCGCACTGGACATCCGCAGCGCCCGCGAAGTGCTCGCGCTGCTGCGCGGCCTGGCAGACCGCGGCCAGACGATCATCATGGTCACGCACGACCCGGTCGCCGCGTCCTTCTCCGACCAGGTGCTGTTCCTCGCCGACGGCCGCATCGTCGACCGGCTGGCGCGACCGTCCGCATCCGCGGTGGCCACCAGGATGGCGACGCTGGTCGAGTCCGCGGAGCGGGCCGCCAACGAAGCTGTGGTGGGCTGAACCGTGGTGACGCTCGCTTTGCGCTCGTTCGTCCACCACCGCTCGGCCGCGCTCGCGACCGCGCTGGTCTCGTTCGTCGGCATGCTGCTGGTGACCGCCATGGCGGCGCTGCTCGGCACCGGGCTGGCCCCGACGACCACGGCGGCCGACGCGCCGTTCCTCACCCAGTTCCCGCTGATCATGGGCGGGTGGGTGGTGGCGATCGTCCTGTTCGCCATGGTCTCGACCATCGGCGTCACCCTCGCGGGGCGGCGGGGCGAGCTCGCGGGTCTCCAGCTGGTCGGTGCGACGCCGCGCCAGCTGCAGACCATGGTCGCCGTCGAGACGTTCGTGCTGTCCGCCGTCGCCGCTGTGCCGGGTACCGCCTGCGGCTATCTCCTCGGGTGGCTCGTCATGGACCGGGTGCACGCCGCTGGGCTCATCGACGCTGTCTCGGAGTTCGCACCCGGGTTCGCGCTGCCGTTGCTGGGCGCCGTGGTCGTGCTCGTCGCGAGCGTGGCGGCGGCCTGGCTCGGCAGCAGGCGGCTCACCGCGGCGAGCCCGGTCGGAGCGCCCGTCGCGACCGGGCGCACGAGCCGGGGCAGGGGACGGCGGATCGGCGCCGCGATCGCGCTCGTCGCCGGGCTCGGATCGGCGTCCTCGGTCGTCGGCCTCGACGCCGACAACGTCGCCACCACCGCCATGACCGGTCCCGCGTGCGTCCTCGTCGCGGTCGGGCTCGCGGTGCTCGCGCCGGAGCTGCTCGCGGTCGCGACCCGGGTCGTCCGGGTCGTCACGCGCACGACCGGCGGCGCCGCCGGTCACCTCGCGGCGATCAACATGACCGCCGCACCTGAGCGGGTGCGCCCGGTCGTCACGTTCCTGACGCTCTTCGTCGGTGTCGCCGCGGGCACGCTGTCCATGCAGGGAATCGAGAACGACTACACGGCGGGCGGCGGCAGCACCGATCAGGTCCTCGCGTCGATCAACTACCTCGTGGTGGTGCTCATCGCGATCTTCATGGGGATCGCCCTCACCAACACCCTCGTCGCCTCGATCCACCAGCGCCGCACGGAGTTCGCGGTGATGTCGCTCGTCGGTTCGACGCACACGCAGACCCGCGGGATGCTCGTCGGCGAGGTCGTGGCCGCGACGGTGACGAGCGTCGTGGCGGGCGGGCTCGGTGCGGTCGTCTGCGTCATCCCGTTCGCCGTGGTGAAGCTCGGTGATCCGCTGATGGCGTTGGCGCCGGTGCCTTACCTGCTCGCGATCGTGGTGGGCGCGGCACTCGCGTTGGGTGTCACCGCGTTGGTCGGTACCCGCACCATCCGCACGGCCTGACCACCGAGGTACTCCTGTTCGAGGAGAAGGCGCTGCTGCCACCACCGATGCTCTGAGGCACCTTCCCCCGGAGGTGCCTCAGAGCACGGGCACGACTGCCGTTACCTGCCTTCGATTTCCGCCATGTTCAGTCCCAGCCGGACGCTGCGCTGGAGCTTCCAGTAACGGGCGCGCTGCTCTCCCGCGCCGATCTGGTCCGCGGGCACGAACTCGGCGCCGATGTCGCGCTGGACGTTGTCGGTGCTCAGACACCGGGAGAGCGCGGACGACAGTTCCGTGTACTTGGCGTCGCCGACGTAGTCCGGCGCGCTGAACGCCGTGTCGATGACGAGGTCCGGCATGGCGTCGAAGGACCGGTAGCCGACGGCTTCGTAGATGGTCGGCACCTCCGGCAGGTACGTCGGCTGCTGGAGGCCGCCGGAGGCGAGCAGCCTGACCTCCCCGGCCCTGATACCGGACAGGAGCTCCGGTGTGAGGGTGACCAGGCCGGCCGCGTAGTCGCCGGCGACGACACCGCGGAGGATCTCCGCGTCCGAGTCGACAGGTGCGGACTCGAGACGGGTCTCCGCCAGGAAGTTCAGGAGCCACAAGGTGTAGCCCTCGACTGTCTTGTCCCCACGGTTGGCGACCGTGACCGGTGGACTGCCTGCCTGTGCCGCCGCCAGCAGGCTTTCGGCGGAGTCCACGGGGCTGTCCGCGGCGGTGAACAGGACGACGGGCGCGGAGCGCACGACACCGAGGAAGGAGAAGTCCTCGACGCGGTAGGTCCTCTCGGGAAGCAGCAACGGCGTCACCACCGTCGGGCTCACCGAGCTGATCATGAGCGTGTGCCCGTCGCGGTCCGCGTCGACGAGTGCCTGGTTGCCGAGCACACCGTTGTCGCCGGGCAGGTTCCGCACGACCACGTCGACCCGCAGCCGGTCGGCGAGGCACGGCGCGACGGCGCGGGCGACCGTGTCCGTGGGGTCCCCGGCCTCGGCGGGCACGATCAGGTCGACGTCACCGCCGGCAGACGGCCCTGATCCGTCCGAAGCCTGAACGCATCCCGCGGTCATGACGACAGCACCCATCACGAGCACAAACCGGCGAAGCCGCACCCGATTCCCCCAATGTCCAGACCGGACATCAGCCTATGGGACAGCGGCAGTCCCCCCACACAGTTCGCTGTCAAGTTTCCGGAAAACTGCGTACGGGCACCGGCCGGCGCCGCGGTTGGAGGTTGCCGTGGCGCGTCCTTGCACCAGCGCGGCCGCACCGTACTACCGAGCCACGGGTAGGGCTCACGGCAGCAGCGCCTCCCAGGTGAGCTTGCCGACGATCCCGTCGTCGGTCAGGCCCCTGCTGCGCTGGAACGCCCTGACCGCCTCCTCGGTCAGCGGGCCGAAGTCGCTGTCGGGCTCACCGGGCTGGAAGCCGCGGTAGACCAGCAGTTCCTGGAGGTAGCGGATCTCGCCGGGGTTCCCGTGTCCGAGGCGCAGGAGGTGCCTGCCGGCCGCAGGGCCACCCCAGTCGTTCTCGTCGACCTGGCGCTGGACCGCGCCGCCCGCCCCGGCCGCGTCGGCCTCGTTCGACGGGTCGACGCCACTCTGGACGGTCACGAGTCCCATCTTGTGCTCGTACCAGGTGAGCGCGGCGGTCGCCTCGGCGTTCGCCTCGTAGACCGGGTCGTCGGCGGCGAGGTTCGCGATAGTGAGGGGGAGCCAGGTCTTCTCGTGGATGCTGGGCCCGTCCATGCCGTACGCCCCCGCGAGCACCCGGGCGACCAGCCACCACTGCTCGGCGTGCCGGGCCTCGTGGTAGGGCGTGTCCATGTTGTACACCGGTTTGTAGACCGGGTCGTTCTCGTCGCCCGCCGCCCGGAACTTCACCTCGTCGATCGTCACCTCCCAGTCCCACCAACTGAAGGTGGCCCAGTTGCCCTCCGCGTCGCCGAACCGGAACGGCACGTAGGGCACGCCGGCCGCCGCCAACTGCTCGTTGGCCGCGGCCGCCACCGTCTCGAGTTGCTCGTGGGGCTCCTTGTCGCTGAGCACGACGTCCTCGTAGGTGTCGGAGACGTACTCCTCGATGCTCTCCTCGGACCGCAGGCCGTCGAGGTCGCCGAACTGCGCCGCCAGCGCCGCCCAGGTGTTCACCCCGCAGACGCCGCGTTCGTCGCCGACCATGTGCTGTTCCTGGAAGTTGGCCAGCGCGGCGGCGGTGACGGGGCCGAAGTCCCCGTCGGGAGGATCGGTGAGGTAGTTCAGGTCGCGCAACATCCGCTGGAGCAGGCGCACATCGCTGTTGTCGTTGTCGCCCTCCGCAAGGGTGGGGCGGGTCATGGCAGCAGCGCCTCCCACGTGAGCCGGCCGACCAGTCCGTCGTCCTCGAGGCCCTGGCTCGCCTGGAACGCCTTCACCGCGGCCTCGGTCTTCGGGCCGAAGTCGCCGTCCACCGCGCCCGGCGTGACGCCGCGGTAGATCAGCAGTTCCTGGAGGTAGCGGATCTCGCTCGCGTCCTGGTCGTCACGGCGCAGGATCCGCCGTCCCGTCGCCGGCCCGCCCTCGACGTACTCCTTCACCTGCCGCTTGACGCTGCCGCCCGTGGCGCCCGCGTCGGCCTCCCGGGGCGGGTCGACGCCCGCCGGGACGGGGGAGACGCCGAAGTTCTGCTCGTACCAGGCGATCGCCGCCATCGTCTTGGTGTTCGACTGCAGGATCGGGTCGGCGACGGCCAGATTGGCGATGTCGAGGTTCAGCCCGGTGCGGGCGTTGATGGCGGCCCCGTCCATGTCGTACAGCCCGGCGAGCAGGCGCGCGATCGTCCACCACTGCTCGCTGTGGCGCGACTCGTGGTAGATGGTGTCCATGTTCTCGACGGCCTCGCCGCTGTCCTGCGCCTTGACGTACAGGTCGCGGTTGACGGTGACGGCCCACGGCCGCCAGTCGAAGACGGCCCAGTTCGTCCCGGCGTCGCCGAAGGCGATCGGCACGTAGGGCACCCCGGCGGCGGTGAGCTGCTCGTTGGCGGCGACGGCCAGCGCGTCGAGCTGCTCCTGGGGATCCATCGAACTGTGCGCCGTGCCGTAGGTGTCGTCGACGTAGTCGGCGATGCTCTCCTCGGACCGCAGCCCGTCGAGGTCCCCGAACTGCGTCTCCAGCGCGGCCCACGTGTTCACCCCGCACACGCCCTCGGGATCACCGATCATGTGGTCCTTCTGGTACGCGATGAGCGCGGCCTCGGTGATGGGGCCGAAGTCCCCGTCGATGTTGCCGACGGGGTAGTGCATGTCGCGCAACATCTGCTGCAGCAGCCGGACGTCGTTGTTGTCGAAGTCGCCCTGCTGGACAGTCGGTCGGGTCATGGCCACGCCCTTCGTCGATTTCGTCAACGGTGACCTGCGTGCCCGGTCCGTGTCCGTCCCGAAAGGGCAGCCTTCCGGGACGGCGCGGCCCCCACTTCCGGGCCGGTTCGCCGCGGAGCGCGTTGACCAGCAGAGTTGTGGCATCTCGTGGCCGGGGCCCCAACCGCGGCACCTGGCACGGCGGGACCCGGAGCTCCGGCTCAGCTCACCGCGTGGAGATCTTGTGGACGGTGGTGTCGTCGGGGTTCATCCGTCGCCCGTCCGAGGACAGCACTTCCAGTGGCCGCAGGCGATGCCCTCGTCTGCGGTCGACCAACTGCGAGTGTTCCTCGCCGGGGGCGAAGAAGTTCTGTTCGCCCCACTGCCGCAGTGCCACGATGACGGGGAAGAGCGACTTCCCCTTCGGAGTCAGTACGTACTCGCGGTAGGCGCTGCCGTCCGAGGCGGGGACGGATTCGAGGACACCGCCTGCGACCAGGGTGCGCAGCCGCGCGGTGAGGATGTTCTTCGCCACGCCGAGGCTGCGCTGGAACTCCCCGAAGCGCCTGCTTCCGTCGAAGGCGTCCCGCACGATCAGCAGGGACCACCAGTCGCCGATCGCGTCCACCGACCGGGCGACGGGACATTCGCTGTCGTCGAAGCGCTTCCTGGTCACCATGGCGTCCTCACTCTCTCACGATGGTTGCAACATGCTACCAAAATAGCTACCGTGTCATTGGTAGCAAGATGCAACCAGATGTGGAGGAGTGCTGATGCCCGGCGACGGTGGGACTGTGACACGGGTCGACGCCCCAAGCCGGGAGGGTTCCGGGCTCGTCCTGTCCCGTGGCGTCGTCATGCTGTTCGCCGTCGCCTGCGGGACCGCGGTGGCCAACGTCTACTTCTCCCAGCCGCTCCTGGTGACCATGGGCCACGACCTCGCCATGAGCCCGGCACTTGTCGGCGGCGTGGTCACCCTCACGCATGTCGGGTACGGGCTGGGGCTCTTCTTCCTCGTGCCGCTGGGCGACGTGGCCGACCGCAGACGGCTCATCGTGGCCCAGTTGCTGCTCCTGGTGATGGCGCTGGCCGTGGTGGCCACCGCCCACACGGCGGCGATCCTGCTCGCGGGGATGGCCGCGATGGGGCTGCTCGCGGTCGTCACGCAGACGCTGGTGGCCTTCGCGGCATCACTGGCCGCTCCCGCCGGGCGCGGACGGGTCGTGGGTCTGGTCACCAGCGGCGTGGTCATCGGCATCCTGCTCGCCCGCACCGCGTCCGGCCTCATGGCGGATCTCGCGGGCTGGCGCTCCGTCTACCTCGCCTCGGCGGCGCTCACCGCTCTGCTCGCCCTGCTCCTGTACCGCGTGCTGCCGCGCCACGGTGCCGCTCCGGCAACAACCCTGCGCTACGGACAGCTCTTGCGCTCCACCATCACCCTGTTCGCACGGGAACGACTGCTGCGGCTCCGGGCCGCGTTCGGTCTGCTGGTCTTCGCCGCCTTCAGCACGTTGTGGAGCAGCGTCGCGCTGCCGCTCAGCGAAGCCCCGCACTTCCTGTCCCACAGCGCGATCGGGGCGCTGGGGCTGATCGGTGTGGCAGGCGCCCTGGCCGCGACCGTGGCAGGCCGCCTGAACGACCGAGGACTCTCCCGGCGGACCACCGGCATCGCCATGGCACTGCTCGCGCTCTCGTGGCTGCCGTTGGCCTTCACCCGCGGTTCGCTCTGGGCCCTGGTCGTCGGGGTGGTCCTGCTCGACCTCGCCGTGCAGGCGGTCCATGTCACCAACCAGACCCTGATCCACGCACTGCACCCGGACGCGGGCAGCAGACTGATCGGCGGCTACATGGTCTTCTACTCGATCGGCAGCGCCACCGGCGCCATCGCCGCGACCTCGCTCTACACGGTGGCCGGCTGGGGCGCCGTGTGCGCGCTGGGTGCCGCGTTCAGCTGTCTCGGGCTCGTGCTGTGGGTGTTCACCCGCCACGGCGTCCCGGACCCCGCTGCCAGGGTGACCCCGCGCGACGAAGCCCGGGCGCTCTCACCGGACGTCGAGTAGCCGGCTCACCCCGCCTTGGTGTGGCGCTGCAGGTGTTGTGCGTACTCGGCGAAGTCGGTGGCCAGTTGTGCCGGGGTCCAGCCGCCGTCCCGGTGGGTCACCAAGGACTCGGCCGGGTGGGCCCAGATCGCGAAGCGGTCGCCGACGAAGCTGAAGTACTGGCCGGTGATGGCGGCCGACTCCGCGGCGCTCAGGTAGACCACGAGCGGGGTGACGTCCTCGACGGTGCCGGTGCCCTGCCTGCGGAGCTCGGTGCGGGCGCGGTACGGGCAGCGGACTGCCAGCGGCAGGGCCTACCATGCCCTGACCCCGCCCGGAGGTCCATTATGGACTTTCGGGTCGGCCCGGTGACCATTGTGCACGGAGGCGGTTACCGGTAAGACATTGGCGAGTACGGACACGCTGCGCCACGAAAGAGGTCGGTATGCGAACACGCCGGATCGGATCGGCACTATCGGTGGGGCTCCTGCTCGCCGCGGCACTCACGACCGGTATCGCCCCGGCGGGCGCCGAAAGAGCGGGCGAGCAGCCGTTGGCGGTCGGCCGGGGTGGCGCGGTCGTGTCCGACACGCTCGAGTCGACCGAGGCTGGGATCGAGGTGCTGCGCCGAGGCGGGACGGCGACCGACGCGGCGGTCGCGGTCGCGGCGACGCTCGGCGTCACGGACCCGTTCGTGGCCGGTCTCGGCGGTGGTGGCTTCTTCGTGCACTACAACGCGCGCACCCGCGAGGTCTCGACCATCGACGGCCGCGAGACCAATCCGATGGCCGGCGACGAGACGATGTTCATCGACCCGGAGACCGGTGCGCCCTATCCGTTCGGCACCGCCGTGACCAGCGGTCTGTCGGTCGGTGTGCCCGGCATGCTGGCGACGTGGGAGCGTGCGCTGCAGCGGTGGGGCACCCGCGATCTCGGCGAGTTGCTCCGGCCCGCGATCCGGGTCGCCGAGGACGGCTTCCCGCTCGATGCCGCCGTTCGCGGCCAGATCGCCTCGAACGCCGACCGGCTCGCCCAGTTCACGTCCAGTGCCGAGCTGTTCCTGCCCGGCGGTGCGGTGCCCGAGGTCGGCACGCTGATGCGCAACCCGGACCTGGCCGACACCTACCGGGAGATCGCGGCACACGGCACCGACGCCTTCTACTCCGGTCCGGTCGGCCGCGACATGGTCGCGGCGGTGCGGACGCCGCCGCTCGCGCCGGACGCCACCATCGACCCGCCCGCCGGTCTGATGACCGAAGCCGACGTCGAGGCCTACCGCGCGATCGACCGCGCCCCGACGCACGTGCGCTACCACGGCTACGACGTCTACGGCATGGCGCCGCCGTCCAGCGGCGGCATCACGGTGGGGGAGGCGCTGAACATCCTCGAGCGGTTCGACCTGTCCGACATGGACCGCGCGCAGGCCCTGCACCACTACCTGGAGGCCAGCAGGCTCGCCTTCGCCGACCGGAACCGCTACATCGGCGACGCGGACCACGTGGACGTGCCGCAGCGGCAGCTGCTCTCGGACCGCTTCGCGCGGCAGCGCGCCTGCGAGATCGACCCGGCCGCGGCGGGCGTCAGCCCGGTCGCACCGGGTGACCCGTTCGGCGGCGCTGCGTGCCGGCAGGCCGGGGTGGCCACGCCGAGCAAGCCGGAGGGCACGCACACCAACCACTTCGTGGTCAGTGACCGGTGGGGCAACGTCGTCTCCTACACCAACACGATCGAGCAGCTCGGCGGCAGCGGGATCGTCGTGCCGGGCCGCGGGTTCCTGCTCAACAACGAGCTGACCGACTTCAACTTCGCGCCAACCCAGGGCGACGCGCCCGACCCGAACCTGCCCGCGCCCGGCAAGCGGCCGCGGTCGAGCATGTCGCCGACGATCGTGCTCCACCACGGCAAGCCGTTCCTCGCGGTCGGCTCGCCGGGCGGGTCGACGATCATCACCACCGTCCTGCAGATCCTGGTCAACCGCCTCGACTTCGGGATGAGCCTCCAGGAGGCGATCGCCGCACCACGCGCCACCCAGCGCAACACGCCGACGACCCTGGCCGAGGCCGGGTTCATCGACTCGCCGACCGGCACGCGGTTGGCGGCGCTGGGGCACAGCTTCGACAGGAGTACGGGGATCGGCATCGCGGCGGGCCTGGAGTTCGGGCCTCGGGGGCTGGTCACCGCGGTCGGCGAACCGACCCGCCGCGGCGGCACCTCCGCGGCGGTCCTACTGCCCACCCGCCGCTGACGGTGACACTTCACGAAATTCGTGGGTCGTCGACGTCGGCAAGGCCGTAACGCAGGTGGCGACCTGGCCCGGAATTGCCGAGGAACTCGGTTTCGCGGCAGTACCGGGCCAGGTCGCCCGCGGTGATCATTCTTTGTTCTCGATAAGGTTCCGTCGACTGTGAAGTTTGGTGACGTCCGGCGGCGGTGGGTCCGGTGTTGTTTGCCGGGCTGAGTAACAAGTTCACATCTTCGGGTGGTGTCCCTGCCGCAGATGGACATCGTGTTGTCACGGTCTGCTTCGGCCGCCCGTCGCAGGGTTTGCACGGTGGTGGACAAAGCACCTCGCCGGATTAGTTTGAGGTGTCGTGACCGACACCGTTTCCTTTTACCTGAACGGCGAGCGGGTGACGCTGGAGAACCCGGCGCCTGATCTGCTCCTCATCGACTACCTCAGATCGCCCGACGTGGGGTTGACCGGCGCCAAGAAGGGATGCGGTCAGGGCGGCTGCGGTGCGTGCACCGTCATCCTGTCCACGCGCGACGCCGGCACGGGCGAGTTCACCCACCGCTCGATCAACTCCTGCCTGCGGCCGGTGTGCTCACTCGACGGGCTGGCGCTGACCACGATCGAGGGCACCGGCGAGACCGTGCGGCCGGCACCCGAGCACCTCGCCCACCAGCTGGCGTACTCGCGCACCGCAGCACCCGCCGTGTACGTCACCAGCCGCGAGGCGGACGCCGCGAAGGCCGCGAGCCAGAGCCGTGCCGAGGCACGCACCGCCACGGCGCGCGCACTCGACGACGTGTCGCCGGAAGGCGAGCTGACCGGCATGAACCCGGTCGCGTACCGGCTCGCTGCCAACAACGGCACCCAGTGCGGCTACTGCACCACGGGCTTCGTGATGAACATGTGCGCCCTGCTCGACCGGCAGCCGAGCCCGACCAAGCGCCAGATCGAGGACGCCTTCGACGGCAACCTGTGCCGGTGCACCGGATACCGGCCGATCCTGACCGGGCTGGAGACCTTCGCCGACGACTGGACACCGGTGGACGAGGAGCACCGGATGAAGTGCCTCACCGAGGAGGCGTTGTCGGCCATGACACCCGCCGCCGGTGCGCGGATCCCGCTGCCGCCGGACGACGGTCCCGCGCCGGGACCGCACCGGCTCGTCTCGGGCGGCCGGGTGTGGGTTCGCCCGGCGACGTTGGCCGAGCTGGGTGCGCTCCTGCGGGAGTTCGACGACATGCCGACCAGGATGGTCAACGGCAACACCTCCTACGGCGTGTACCCCGACGAGGTCCGTGCCGCCGAAGTGCTGATCGACATCCAGCTCGTCCCGGAGCTGCTCGGGCACACGGTGGGCGAACAGTGGGCCGACGTCGGTGCCGCCACCACGTACAGCGAGCTGATCGAGCTGCTCGACCGGGTCCGCTCGGACCGGGACCTGGCCGAGAACACCGCCGTCGGCGCCATGTGGCTGATGTCCCGCCGCACCGCGGGCACGATCGTGCGCAACGCGGCCACGCTCGCAGGCAACACGATGCTGGTGCTGGCGCACGTCGAGGACGGTGAGCCGTTCCCCTCCGACCTGCTCACCACGCTCGTCGCGGTCGGCGCGGAGGTCACGGTGTGGCAGGCGCTGACCGACGGCGAGCCACGCAGGCTGCCGCTGGCCGAGCTGGTCGGTGAGGTGCTCGCCGACCCGGCCTGCCTGCGCGGTCTGGTGATCCTGCGTTACCACCTGCCGCTCGTCGCGGACGATGACGAGGCGGTCTTCGCGCAGAAGGTCGCGCTGCGTGACGTGAACGCACACTCCCTGGTCAACGTCACCACCGCACTGCGCCTGGACGGCACCGTCGTCGAGGCGGCGACGGTCGTGTTCGGCGGCATCGCGCCCGTCCCGTGGCACGCCGAGGCCACCGAGGAGCGACTGCGGTCCGGGCCGCTGTCCCTCGACGACTTCCCGCTCCTCGCGGCGACGCTCCGCGACGAAGTGCGCGCCGAGCTGTCCCGCTGGCGCGACCGGATGGCTTCGGTGCCGTGGGAGGGCATCACCGACACCTACCGCGTCGACCTCGCGGTCTCCTTCCTCTACAAGGCGATCGTCAACGCGCTGGTCGCGTTCTCGCCGGAGTCGGTGCCACCCCGGGACTGGTCGGCGGGTGTGAGCACGTGGGGGCGCTGGCCACTGTCGGGCGGCCGCCAGAGCTACGTGATCCAGGACTGGAAAGCACCGGTCTCCCAGCCCTACATCAAATTGATGGCGTTCTACCAGGCGACCGGCAAGGTGACGTACACCCATGAGACCCCGGTGTCGCCTCGCGCGGTCAACGCGGCGTTCGTGCAGAGCCGGATGCCGCTCGCGGACTACCACTTCCGGCTGCCGCACTCCGAAGACCCGGTCGACCGCGCCGTGCTCGCCGAGTTCCTGACCGCGCACCGGCCGGGGTTCGTCGCGCTGGTCGGCCACGAGGAGCTGCCCGACCACGGCATCAACCTGCAGGGCATGGGCGGTGACCAGCCGCTGTTGGCCCAGCGCCGGGTCAGCTACGTCGGCCAGGCCATCGCGCTCGTGGTCGCCGAGACCGAGCAGCAGGCACACGACATCGCCGCGTACGTCACCGAACGCTGCGTCGGCTACGCCGCCGTCGACGACTGGCCACCGGAATGGCGTGACCCGGTGCTGAGCATCGAACAGGCCATCGAGCTGGGCAGCGTCTTCCCCGACTACCCGAAGTCCGCGAGCTTCAACTCGCACATCTGGCGGATCACCCGGCCCGACTCCGACCTGTCCTGGTCCGAGCTCGACGACCCGCTGGACCGCGCGGTGACCGTTCGCTCGGTGACAGTCGACGGCATCGAGTGCGTCGTGGTCGGCAACACCCAGAGCACCGGCGGCCAGGCACACTTCTACCTGGAGACGCAGGCGTGCGTGGTCGAGCCGATGGACGGCGACCGGTGGCGGGTCGTCCCCTCCACGCAGAGCCCGATGGAGATGCACCAGACCGCCGCGATGGCGCTCGGTGTCGAGTACCACCGCGTCGAGGTCGACGTGCCGCAGGTCGGCGGCGGGTACGGCGGCAAGACCGAACAGGCGCGGTTCGTGGTGGGGCCCGCGCTGGTGGCCGCGAACGCGCTGGACCGCCCGGTGCGCCTGGTGTTGCCCCGCGACGCCGACACCGCGATGATCGGCAAGCGGCACGCCGTGTACGGCCGGTACCAGGTCGCGATCGACCGGACCGGTCTGCTGCACGGACTGGACACGGCGATGTGGGCCGACGGCGGCGCCTTCTACGACTGCTCGTTCATCGTCACCAACTGCCTGCAGCTGCGGGCGGACAACGCCTACCAGGTCGCCAACTTCCGCAACCAGATCGACGTCTGCCGCACCAACAAGGCGCCGAGCACCGCGTTCCGCTCGTTCGGTGACGTCCAGGGCAAGCTGATCACCGAGAACGCGATCGACGACGCGGCGTTCGCCGCCGGTCTCGACCCGGTCGACGTGCGGGAGAAGAACCTGTACAAGCGCGGGGACGTCACTCCGTTCGGGCAGAGCCTGACCTACTGCTACATGCGTGAGGTCTGGTCGTACCTGCGGGAGAAGAGCCGCTACGACGAGCGCAGGGCGCGGGTCGCCACGTTCAACCGGGAGAACCGGTGGCGCAAGCAGGGCATCGCGATGATGCCGGTGAAGTACGGCTCCGGCTACAACCTGGTCCAGCTCGAACAGGCGGCCGTGCACGTCGCGGTGTACGCGGGTGACGGCAGCGTGGTGATCCACCAGGGCGGCGTCGAGATGGGGCAGGGCCTCACCACCCGGGTCGAGCAGGTCGCCTCCTACGTGCTGAACGTGCCGTTCGACCTGCTGCGGATCGAGCTGCCGAACACCGGGGTGGTCCCGAACCCGACCAGCACGGGCGCCTCCACCGGCACGTCCTACAGCGCCGAGGCGGTCAAGCAGGCGTGTGAACGGCTGCGCGGGCGGCTCGTCGAGTTCGGCTACCGGATGCTGGAGGAGAACGGTCCGGACTGGTGCTGTGCCAACCAGATCGACTTCTGGAACTACGGCAAGCAGGGCTGGGCCACGCCGTTGACCAACCCGGTCACCAACACCACCCGGTTGATCTGGCAGAACCTCGTCCAGGTCGCCTACCAGCAGCGCGTCGACCTGGTCGTGTCGGGCACCGTCCCCATGACCGGGGGCGAGGACCCGGTGCCCGCCCTGACCTACAAGCCGATGGCCGAGCAGCACGACATCCCGGGCGTCGAGGTCGATCGCACGGCACGGCCGGGCGGGGCGGTCGACCAGTTCTGCGATTTCACCTACTCCGCCGCGTGCGCCACGGTCGAGGTCGACATCCTCACCGGCGAAGTGAAGGTGCTCAGCGCCGACATCGCCTACGACATCGGCTGGAGCCTCAACCCCGCGCTGGACATCGGCCAGGTGGAGGGCGCGTTCGTGCAGGGCATCGGCTACGTGCTGACCGAGGACCTCGTGTTCCAGCCTGCGGGCACGCCAGGCGAAGGCCGGCTCAACACGGTCAACACCTGGCGGTACAAGCCGCCCGCGGTGACCACGATCCCACTGGAGTTCAACACCCACCTGTTCCCGCGCGACCTCGCGGCCGACGTGCCGGAGAACCCGGCGAACGTGTTGTCCGCCAAGGAGGTCGGCGAACCGCCGCTGGTCCTCGCGACCAGTGTGTTCCTCGCGGTCAAGGACGCGGTGCGGGCCTCGCGGCTCGAACGCGGTCTCGACGGTCTGTTCCGGATGGACGCGCCCGCGACGGTGCAGGAGGTCCGTCGCGCGTGTGCTGTCGACCTGTCACTGAACCAGGAGCGTGTGTCATGACGGAATCCGTGCTGCGGGAACAGACGGTCGCCGCGGCCGACGAACAGAGCCACGACATCTGGTCGCACGTGCAGCGGGGGCTGGTCTACCCGGCGCCACACGCGCTGTTCGCCACGTTCTGGGCGGACGAGAGCGGCAGGCCGCTGACCCGCGCCGTGCTGCGGCGAACGGTGGCGCGGCTACGCCTGCGCATCCACGAACAGCACGGCAGCTCCAACACCACGGCGGTCGCGGGTGTCGGGTTCCGGCGGTGGGTGCACTGGTGCGCGGAGGACGGGTCCGCGTTGCCCGCCGGGATGCGGGTGTTGTTCCCGTCCTCCGGCGAGCCGGAGGTCTCGACGGTGTTCGAGCGCTCCTCCGGCACGTTCACCGACTCCGGGGCCGACCTGTGGTTCCACATCAAGTCCGACGTGGCGAAGCACTGCCGCGCGGTGTTCGACCACCTGGCCGAACTGCTCGAACGGGAAGGGTGCGTCGACGCGCGGCGCACCGTGTACCAGGAGGCGGCCACCAAGTCGCTGCGCCCCGACGGGCGCGGCGGCAAGGTCGTCGGCAGCCGGTTCTCCGAGAACCTCAACAACCCGACGGATCCGGTGACGCTGCGCAGGCACGTGATCGTCGGCGAGGAGGACCCGGCCCACCTCGGTGGGTCGTTCGCGCTCGCGCAGCGGTTCACGATCAACTGGGAGCGGGTGCTCGACCACCCGCCCCAGGGCATCGAGGACATGGTCGGCCGCACCACCTCGGACACCTTCATCCCGTCCAAAGAGGACCGGAGTCACATCAAACGGGCCCGGGTACAGGACGAGCAGGGCGACTCGACTCCGGTGCTGCGGCTGAGCCTGCCGTTCGGGCAGTCCCGGGCGGTGACCGACGACGCGATGCGGGAGAAGGGCGCGAGCCTGCGCGACGAGGCCGGGGTGTACTTCGCGGCGTTCAGCCGCAGCACACACGTGCTGGAAACCATCATGAACCAGCAGATCGGGGGCGAGCCGGGGTACATGGCCGACCGGCTGCTCGCCAACGTGCACTCCGATCTCGGTGGCTTCTACTACGTGCCGAGCCAGGACGAGCTGGGGCTCGACCCACTGGAGATCGCCGACCTGGACGAGACCGACTGGAAGCGTTTCCCCGGGGTGGACTGGCGCAGGCTCGACCGGCACTTCAACCAGCGGTCGGCCAACGGCTACATGTACTACAACCACAAGGACTACCTGTTCCGGATGGCCACGATGACCGGCCCGGACCGGGACAAGTACCTGCCGCCGTCGCGCCGTGTGCTGGAGTTGCTGGCCACCACGTTCTCGCGCTGGCAGGACAACTGGTACTTCGACCACCGCCAGCAGGAGCCGCACCACCTCGAGCACTACCTGCGGAACAGGTTCGCCGACGGCGACCCGGACGCCGAGGTCGAACGGATCATGGCGCTGCCCGTGGCGGAACGGATGGGCTGGGCGATCAAGGTCGGTCTCGGTGAGGTGTTCGCCGGGACGGACTACGGGTTCCGGGGCAGGCGGCGCGACCAGGACGGCAACTGGGTCAACGGCGCGGACACCTACCGGATCAGCCCCCAGGAGCTGATCGTCGGCGCGATGCCGAACCTGAGCCTCGGCCAGGGCCGGTACGTCATCGACTACGCGCGGGAGGACGAGCAGCTGCCCAACTTCATCCTCGGGCTGAGCTCGTCCTCGGGCGTCGGTCACGTCGTGCCCGGCTTCCAGCGTGCGCTGGAGCTGGGCATCGGGGGACTTGCCGAGTGGGTGTCGTCGCGGCTGAACGCGTGCGGGCCGGCAGAGGAGGAGAAGGCATCGTTCCTGCGGGGTGTGCTGCTGGCGCTGGAGGGGGTGGCCGAGTACTGCCGGTCCTACGCGCGGCTCGCCAGGGAACTCGCGGACCGGCCGGGACAGACCGAGACCGACAACCTGCTCGCCATCGCGGACCGGATGGACCGGCTGGCGACCGAGCGGCCCGCCTCGATGCTCGAGGCCGCCCAGCTCGTGTTCACCCTGCACTCGTGCCTGCACCTGGTCGGCGAACCCACCGCGGTCGGCCGCCTCGACCAGCTGCTGTACCCGTTCTACCGGTCCGAGGTGGACGCGGGGACCCTCGACCGGGACCGGGCGCAGGAGATCATCGACTGTTTCTGGATCAAGCTGGGCGAGAAGGTGCAGCCAAACCGGTTGTTCCTCGATGACCACCAGCCCTGGGGCAACCTGGCCATGGGCGGGATGAGCGGCAACTACCCGCAGGGCGGGTCGAACAACCAGTGGATCCAGCAGGTCACCGTCGGCGGCACCGTCGCAGACGACAGCCCGGGTGCCGGTGCACCCGCGTACAACGACATCACCCTGCTGTGCCTGCGCGCGGCGCGACGGCTGCCGCTCAACGCCCCGTGCCTTTCGCTGCGCACCCGGCCGGACATGCCGGTGAACTACGCCGAGGAGGCGGCACTCGCGCTGCTGTCCGGTGGCGCGCACCCCATCCTGCTCAACGACGACAAGGTGATCCCCGGTCTGATGGACAGCGGGGAACGGATCGGCGCGGGGGCACAGGTCGCGGACAAGGCCGGTGCGCGCTGGCGCAGCAAGGTCGACATCGTCGCCGCCCGCGACTACGCCTGCGACGGCTGCTACGAGCCGCAGTTCACCGGGCGGAACTGGTTCACCCTCGGTGGCGTAATCACCCTCCAGGCCCTGGAGGCCGCGCTCAACCGCGGCAAGTCGTGGGCGACGGCGGGCCCCATGTACTTCCGGGGTCAGAAGGTCTCGTTCATGTCCGAGGACCCGGCGCAGATCACCACCTACGCGCGGCTGGAGGAGCTGTTCATCGGGCACCTGCGGTGGATGTACGCGCGGCAGACCGACCAGCTGCTCGGCGTGTTCGGGCAGATGAGCGCCGTGTGCCCGTCGCCGCTGCTGTCGTGTTTCATCGACGACTGCGTCGACAAGGGCATGGACTACTACGCGGGCGGCGCGCGGTACAACGTGGTCGGCCCGTGCTTCACCGCGCTCGCCAACACGATCGACTCGCTGTGGGCCATCCGCCACATGGTGTTCGACCCCCGCACGGCGGTGACCTCGCTGCCCGAGCTGGCCGAGGCACTCATTTGCGACTGGGGCGAGTCGATGACCGAACCGTTCGTGAGCACGCTGGCCGGTCCGGCCAGGATCGCGGCCAGGGCCGACCGGTTCCGGCGGCTGCGCGCGGTGGCGATGAGCCTGCCCAAGTACGGCCGGGGCGACGTCGAAGTCGACCGGTTCGGCGACGCGCTGCTGTCCCGCGTCGCGGCAGCGGCGGTGTCGGTCTACACCGACCCGGTCGAACCGACCGCACGGAAGATGGTGTCGCTCGCGCAGCGGTACGGCACGGCCGAGCACCCGTTCGGCCTGCAGATCCAGCCGGGCACCGGCACGTTCGAGAGCTACCTCGAGTTCGGCGCGATGTGCGGCGCGTCGGCCGACGGCAGGCGCAGCGGGCAGCCACTCGCGTCGGACCTCAGCCCCGCCCCGGGGTATGCCGACCAGCCGGTGGCCGGGCGGGAGGAGCCGATGCTCACGACGCTCGCCGGGTTCACCGGCGACGGCACCGCCGCCATGTGGAACGTGGCACCGACCGACTACAACATCGGCGAGGACTTCCCGGCCGACGCACTGTCCGAGGTGATCAGGGCCTTCGCCTCGGGCGTCGGCTCGAACCTGCTGACCGTCACCTGTGCCGACCGGGAGACCTTCGACGGTGCGTGCCGTGACCCGGAGCGCTACGACCTGGTGCGCGCCAGGATGGGCGGCTGGTCGGAGTTCTTCGTCGCGATGTTCCCCGCGCACCAGCAACAGCACCTGCGCCGCCCGGTCAGCGTCCCGGACGCGCCGACGCCGGAGCCGAGGACCGGCGACTGACCGAGCCGCCCGATCTCGAGCAGGACCCGGCGCGGCTCGGTGGCGAACATCAGCTGATCGGTGGAGTTCGCAGTAGCCGCGACACGATCGGGTCGTCTTGCGGCCACAACTGTAGTTGATCTTGATTCGCCGGTTGGGAACTGCTGAAGTGTGCGCTTCCCAACCAGGAAAGGCAAAGTACACATGACTCGCACTCGCATGACTGTCGCCGCGGCGGCACTGGCTTTTCTTGGGGTGCTCGCCACCCCCGCTTTCGCCAGCGCGGAGCTGTCCGGCAACGCCCCCATCGCGA
Source organism: Actinophytocola algeriensis (assembly GCF_014203735.1). GTDB lineage: Bacteria > Actinomycetota > Actinomycetes > Mycobacteriales > Pseudonocardiaceae > Actinophytocola > Actinophytocola algeriensis. The sequence goes on from NZ_JACHJQ010000012.1 coordinate 163,523, forward strand.
GCAGTGCCGACTCGCGCGCGACCAGCGACCTTCCGCTCGTCGGCGGCCTGCTTGGTGGAAGTGGTGCCGGTGGCCTGACCGACGGCCTTCCGCTTGTCGGCGGCCTGCTTGGTGGAAGTGGTGCCGGTGGCCTGACCGACGGCCTTCCGCTCGTCGGCGGCCTGCTCGGTTAGGCGTCCGCCGAGGGCGACTGCCCGCCATCCCAGGGACGGGATGGCGGGCAGTGTCACGAAGGGTCCGACCTGGCGCGCACCGGCGTGGTTCCAGACTGGTGTGGCCAGTAGGCGGTCAACCCTGTTCCGGCAGGTGGGTCGCCAGCTCCGCTCGTGATCTGACGCCGAGCTTGGCATAGACCTTGCGCAGGTGGTATTCGACGGTCTTCGGGCTCAGGAACAGCGCTGCGGCCACCTCCCTGGTGGTCCTGCCCTCCGACAGCAGCAGCGCGACCTGAAGTTCCTGTGGGGTCAGGGTTTGCGCGCCGCTCGGTGCGCGTCGCCGGACTGTTTCGCCGGTTGCGGCCAGTTCGGTGGCGGCTCGGTCCGCCCATGGTGTGGCACCCAGTTCCTCGAACGTCGCCAGTGCGACGCGCAACTGGGGCCGGGCCGCGATCCTCCTGCGGGCCCGGCGCAGCCGGGTGCCGTAGGCCAGCCTGGTACGCGCGGTCTCGAAGTCGTCCAGTGTCCTCGCGTGGAACTCGAGGGCTCTCGTGAAATGCGTGTCGAGGTCGGCCTCCGCGCCGAGCATGCCCAGCGTGCGTTCGGCGCGAGCCAGTGCCCACGGCTGGTCCTTGGTCGCCGCGGCGGCTCGGTAGTGGTGCGCGATCGGCTCGGCTTTGGCGCGCATTCCCAGCCGTAGCAAGGCGTCCGCACGTTCCGGGGCCGGTGACAGGTCCGGGTCGGTCACTCCGAGCGTGCCGAGAAGCGCATCGAGCTCGTCGAGGTGCGTGAGGGCCTTGCGTGGGTCGCCGAGTCCCAACTCCAGCTCGCCCAACGCGAACAGCGACCAGATCCGGCCGATGTGGATCTCGCGGGCGCGGCAGATCGGCAACGCCTCCGCGACGAGCGTGCGGCACTGCGGCTCGTGGCCCAGCCGCGCCCGGAGCCACGCGAGCCCGGCGAGCGACATCGCCAGCTCCGTGTTCTGCCCGGTCTCCCGTGCCAGCCGGATCGCCTCGTCGTAGGTGGCCGCGGCACGCACCCACTGGTTGGTGGTGGCCTCGTCCCGCGCGACGTGGAACAGCAGCGACGGCAGCGAGCCGACCGCGGTGTCCGCGCGGCTCTCGTGGACGATCCGCCGCAACTCGGCACCGGTGGTCGAGTCCCGCAGGTACAGCGGCCCGGTCATCAGCCAGAACCGCCTGCGCTGGTCGTCGCGCAGCCCGCCGGATGCCGTGAGCGACTCGACCGCCGCCCGCAGCTGGTCCGCGCCTCCCCGGTTGGCCATGACCAGCGCCGCGCCGGCGGCGATCTGCCCCAGGCCGCGCGCCTTCGGCGTCGTCACCCGCGCGAGCAGGTCCTCGATCTCCCCGGCGATGCCGACCGCGGTCGCGGTGTCGCAGAGGTAGAAGCAGGCACTGATGGCGTCCGCGAGCAGCACGACCCGGTCGTCCGCGTCCGGCGTCTCGGCCGCGGCGGTCCGCAACGTGTCCCGCGACGCGGTGAGCGATCCGGTTCGTGTCGCGATCGCACCGCGCAGCTCCAGTGCCAGCAACCGGACCTCCGGCACGGTCAGCTCACCGGCCTCGTCGAGCAGCCCGGTGGCGCGGGACGCGGTGCCTGCCAGCCACGCCGACTCCGCGGCCGCGACGCAGAACCGTGCGTGCCCTTCGGTGTCCGGGCAGAGGCGGGCGGCCCGCTCGAAGGCCGCCGCGGCGATGTCGTGCGCGCTTCTGGCGTGTGCCCGCGCCGCAGCCCGGCTCAGCAGCTCGGCCACCCGGTGATCGGGTCCGATCGCGGCCTCCGCGAGGTGCCACGCGTGCCGGTCCGGCTCCTGCGGGCCGAGCGCGTCGGCGACCGCCCGGTGCACCGTCCGCCGGTGCTCCGGCGCCGCGTCGCCGTACACCGCGGCGCGGACCAGCGGGTGGCGGAACTCGACCCGGCCGTCGCCGATCCTGATCAGCCCGGCGTCCTCCGCCTCGCCCAGCGCCTCGACGCCGACGTCGAGAAGCTGGCACGCACGGCTGATCACCCGTAGGTCCGTGCCCACGACGGCGGCGACGGTCAGTGCGGCGCGCCCGTGCCTGCCGAGACTCCGCGCGCGGGCGGCGAACGCGTCCGCGAGTGCGGCCGGCACCGGCAGCGGTGCCGCGGGGGAGGCGTCCGGTGCCGCGCCCGCCAACTCGACGAGGGCGAGCGGATTCCCCGCGGTCGCGCGGTGCAACCGCGCGACCCGTTCGGGTGACACCGGGACCGCGGAGTGACTTGAGACCAGCTCGCCCGCCGCGGTCAGGTCGATGCCCGCGAGCGGCAACTGGGGGAGCTGGTCGCGGACGTCGGGCGCGTCGGACGTCCGCGAGGTGGCCAGCAGCACGATCGGGTCGGCGACGAGCCTGCGTGCCGTGAACGTCAGCGCCGCGGCCGACGGCCGGTCGAACAGCGGGAGGTCGTCGAGGAGGATCGCGAGCGGCTGGTCCTCGGCGAACCGGCAGAGCAGGCTCAACGTGGCCGCCCCGACGGCGAACCGGTCGCCGGTCGTGCCCGGCCGCAACGCGAGCGCGGCCGACAACGCCTGCGCCTGCGGCGCCGGGATCTCGTCGATCCGGTCGAGGGTGGGCCGCAGCACCTGGTGCAGAGCGCCGAACGGGATCTCCCGCTCCGGTTCGCTACCGGCCGCGCGCAGCACCCTCATCCCCGCGGCGCACGCGGCCGCGTGGTCGAGCAACGTGGTCTTGCCGATCCCGGGCTCGCCCGTGATGACGAGGACCCCGCCCTGCCCGTTCCGCGCCCCCGCGACGAGCCCTTCGATCATCCGGCGCTCGGCATCGCGCCCAATCAACACCCCCGGAGTGTAGGTACGCGCGAGACACTAGGTGGGGCACCTGATGCGGATACCTCCCTTTCGTTCGTAGTTTCCAACCCTCGCGAACGAAGAAGGGACTTGTGCGATGACGACAACCCAACCGGCGGCCCAGGCCCAGGTGGATCCCGACAAGCTCATGCGGTTCGTCTTCCGCGCCGTCGAGGAGGTCGGGGCCACGCTGAACACCGCACTCGTCGTGATGGGCGACAAGCTCGGCTACTACCGCATCATGGCGGCGGACGCGGTCACCCCCAGGGAGCTGGCCGAGCGCAGCGGCACCGCGGAGCCGTACGCACGGGAGTGGCTCGGCGCTCAGGCAGCGGGCGAGTACGTCGCCTACGATCCCGGCACGGGGCGCTACTCGCTGCCACCGGAGCAGGTGGCGGCCTTCACCGACGAGGACAGCCCCGCGTTCCTCCCGGGGATGTTCCAGATCGCGCTCGGCACGCTGCAGGGCGCCGAACGGGTGCTGGACGCGGCCCGCAACGGCGCGGGCGTCGGGTGGCACGAGCACCACGCCGACGTGCATGCCGGTTGTGAGCGGTTCTTCCGGCCGTCCTACCACGCGTACCTGGTCGACAGCTGGCTGCCCGCGCTGGACGGGGTGGTGGCGAAGCTGCGGACCGGGGCGAAGGTCGCCGATGTCGGCTGCGGGCACGGCGCGTCGACGGTTCTGATGGCGCAGACGTTCCCCGCCTCGGAATATGTCGGGTCCGACTACCACCCGGAGTCCGTCGAGATCGCCAGGAGCCGGGCGCAGGCAGCCGGTCTCGGCGCGGCGGTCCGCTTCGAGCAGGCGCAGGCGAGCGAGTTCAGCGGGAGCGGCTACGACCTCGTGACCATGTTCGACTGCCTGCACGACATGGGTGACCCGGTCGGCGCCGCCCGGCGGGTACGGGACGCGCTGGCCCCCGACGGCACCTGGATGATCGTCGAGCCGCTCGCCGGTGACCGGGTCGAGGACAACCTCAACCCGGTCGGCCGCGCCTACTACGGCTTCTCCACGCTGCTGTGCACGCCCGGATCGCTGTCCCAGGACGTCGGTCTCGCCCTGGGCACCCAGGCCGGGCCGAAGCGGCTCCGGGACGTGGCCGTCGCGGCCGGGTTCAGCCGGTTCGCCAAGGTCGCGGAGACGCCGTTCCACCAGGTTCTCGAAGTCCGGCCATGAGCACCGCCGGGGTCGCGACGCGGGCCGGGGTGCGGCTCGCGTACCAGGTCCACGAGAACCCCGGCCGGCCGACGGTGCTGCTCATGCCGACCTGGTCGATCGTCCCTTCCCGGTTCTGGAAGGCACAGGTGCCGTACCTGGCGCGGCATTTCCGGGTGGTGACGTTCGACGGCCGCGGCTCCGGCGCTTCGGACCGGCCTGCCGGCGCGGCGTCCTATTCGGACAGCGAGTACGCCGAGGACGCGATCGCGGTCCTGGACGCGACGGCGACCGACCGTGCCGTGCTGGTGGGGTTGTCGAGCGGGGTGACCTGGTCGCTGCACGTCGCGGCCGATCACCCGGACCGGGTCGCGGGCCTGGTGGCGATCGCACCGGCGTGCGGGTTCCCCGGCGTCCAGCAGGACCGGGACGAGTTCCCGTGGCATGAACGGCACGCGACCGCCGAGGGCTGGGCGAAGTACAACCGGCACCACTGGCTCGCCGGTGGGTACGACGACTTCGTCGAGTGGTTCTTCGCCAGGATGTTCCCCGAACCGCACTCCACCAAGCAGATCGAGGACTGCGTGCGGTGGGCGCACGAGATCGAGCCCGCCACGCTCGCCGACGCCACGGCGGGCAGGCTCGGTGACGACGGCGCGGTGCGCGTGCCGGTGACGGAGGTCTGTGCGCGGGTGCGGTGCCCGGTCCTGGTGATCCACGGGACGGACGACCGGATCCGCCCGCACACGATCGGTGCGCGGCTCGCCGAGCTGACCGGCGGTTCGCTGGTGCTGCTCGACGGCGCGGGGCACGGACCGGCCGGACGGCACCCGGTGGCCGTCAACCTGCTGGTCAAGCAGTTCGTCGACCGGGTCCATCCGCCGGTCGAGAAGAGCACGCGGCCGGTGTCGTCCCGCAGGCCGCCGAGGGTGCTGTACCTGAGCTCGCCGATCGGGCTCGGGCACGCCCGGCGGGACCACGCGATCGCCACCGAGCTGCGGAAGTCGCGGCCGGAGCTGCGGATCGACTGGCTGGCCCAGCACCCGGTCACCGCGATGCTCGAGGCGGCGGGGGAGCGGATCCACCCGGCGTCCGCGTGGCTCGGCAACGAGTCGTCCCATGTGGAGAGTGCGGCAGGGGAGCACGATCTCCACGTGTTCGAGGCGATCCGGGACATGGATGCCCTGCTGGTGCGGAACTTCCTGGTGTTCAACGAGGTCGTCGAGGCGGAGCGCTACGACCTCGTGATCGGCGACGAGGCCTGGGAGGTCGACTACTTCCTCCACGAGAACCCCGAGCTGAAGCGGTTCGGCTTCGCGTGGCTGACCGATTTCGTCGGCTGGCTGCCGATGCCGGACGGCGGCGCCCGGGAGGAGCGGCTGATCGCCGACTACAACGCCGAGATGATCGAGCAGCGGGCACGCCTGCGGCGGGTGCGGGACCGGTCGGTGTTCGTCGGCGATCCGGACGACGTCGTCGATCTCACGTTCGGTCCCGGCCTGCCCACGATCCGCGAGTGGACGGAGCAGAACTTCGACTTCTGCGGCTACGTCACGGGGTTCGACCCGCCGGACGACCGCGAGCGCGCGCGGCTGCGCAGACAGGCCGGTGTGGGACCGGACGAGCTGCTGTGCGTGGTCACCGCGGGTGGCTCCGGAGTCGGAAACTCCTTGCTGCGGCGGGTGCTCGCCGCGGTGCCCACGACGCGGCGGCTCGTGCCGTCGCTGCGGTTCCTCGTGGTGACCGGGCCACGTGTCGACCCGGATGGCCTGCCCCGGCACGACGGCGCGACGATCCGTGGCTACGTCCCGGACCTGCACCGGCTGCTCGCCGCGTGCGACGTCGCGGTGGTCCACGGCGGGCTGACCACGTCCATGGAGCTGACCGCGAACCGGCGGCCGTTCCTCTACGTGCCGCTGCGCCACCACTTCGAGCAGAACTTCCATGTGCGGCACCGGCTCGCCCGCTACGGCGCAGGCCGGTGCACGACCTACGACGAGCTCGGCGACCCGGACGTCCTCGCCGCCGCGATCGCGGCGGAGCTGGGACGCGAGGTCGGCTACCGGCCGGTCGAGACCGGCGGTGCCGCCCGCGCCGCCGCTCTGCTCGCCGACCTGATCTGACTGGGGAGACAAGAACATGACCGTCATCGATCTCGGCGCCTCGCCGTACGACGTCATCGTCGACAAGGACGAGCCGCAGGTCGCCCTGGACAACGCGGCCGCGATCAACCGGGCGATCGAGGAGCACCCGGTGGACACGCGGTTCGTGTTGCCCGCGGGTGACATCTTCGTCGCGCGCGACCTCGGCGCCTCGGGGGACCACCGGTTCGCGGCCATCCGCATCGCCGGGGACCGGCACGGGCTCGTGCTGTGCGGGCAGGGGCCGGGCGTGACCCGCCTCGTCCTCACGGGCTCACAGGGCGGCGGGCTGAGCCAGATCATCCAGGTGGCCGACGGGCCGACCCGGATCACGTTGTGCGACTTCGCGATCGAGCACGGGCAGAACGTGACGAACATCGACCAGACCGGTCTGCAGAACCACCAGATCGAGCTCAACGCGGTCAAGGCCGACGTAGCCGACGTCGAGATCCGCGACGTCCACTTCGGCGCGTGTGTCGGCGACGGGATCAGGCTGGCGGGCGGCGAGGGCGCCACCACGTCCACCCTCCTGCGGAACACCACCATCCAGCACATCGTCATGCGGCTCGGCAAGCACAACGAGGCGCAGGACGGCTGCCGGAGCGGGGTGTCGTTCCAGAAGGGGATCCAGGACCTGCTGCTGAGCGACTTCTACATCGAGGGCCCGAAGAACTCCTGCGGCAGAACGGGAACACCGCGGAACTGTGGTGGAAGGCCAGCGGCACCGGCGCCACCGGCTGGACGAAGCTGGCCTGACCGAAGAGAGGGCGCCGTCGGACCCGCCCGGGATCGCGCCGGAGATCGCCACCGGCGGCCGCCCCGGGCGGGTTCAGATGTGGAAGTAGGTGCGGATGACCGTGCCGCCGCTGTCGGTGTGCAGGCGGACCAGGTCGGCGATCTGGTTGACGAGCAGCAGGCCTCGACCGCGGGGGTGGCCGGGCCGGGCAGGCCGGCGTCCGGCCAGCGGGTCGGCGAGCGTGCCGCGATCGCGGACCTCGCACACGAAGCGACCGCCGTCGAGCCAGATGTGTAGTGTGCCGGTGCCTCCGCCGTGGTCGAGGCTGTTGGTGAGCAGCTCGGTCACGGCCAGTTCGACGTCGGCGACGCGGGACGCGGGCAGTCCGGCGCCTGCGGCCCGCGCACCGGCAAGGCGCCTGGCCTTGGGGATGTCAGTGGCGGCGGCGGCCTCGACGGCCTCGACCGGCACGGCCGGCTCGGGCAGGGGCTGGTTGTAGGTGGCGACGACCCGGTCGGGGGCGTAGGCGGGACTGTTCCGGTGACCTGTGGTGTCGATGACGACCGGGTGGGTCGCCTCGGCGTCGGCCAGCACATCCGAGGTGAGGCGATCAGCGTCGTACGGGCACAGGATCGTCACGTCCCGGCCGGTGAACGCCAGGTTGATGAGCGCCTCGTGCTGGGCGCACGCCGGGTACTCCAGCTCAGAACGACTCGGCCAGATCGGCTCACCGATGATCCGCACCGGCGTCCCGCGGTGCGCGTCGGCGAACGCCCGCAACACGCCCGGGATGATCCGCCCCGGGTTGCGGCCCGCCTCGCCCATGTCCAGCAACCGCACCCGCTCGGCATCCGCGCCCAGCTCGGCACGCAACAACGCCAGGTTGCCCGCGGGCACCGCGACCGCGACCGGCTCACCCGCGGCCAGCCCGTCCAGCACGAACGGCACCGTGCCTGCCAGGTACTCCGCCTCGCCCCGGTAGAACAACGCCGGGTGCACGAACGGATCGGCAGAGGATTCCGAGGACTTGGGGGACTCCGAGGCCTCGTCGACGGTGGTACTCATTCCGCCTCCTCGTCCTCGATCACGACGTGGTCCATCTCATCGGTCCACACCACCTCCAGGGTGCGTCGCAGGCACATCGGCGGCCGGTACAGGCTCAGCTGCCCGGACGGCAGCCGCCGAGCGGTTTCCACCAGCGACGCTACTCCCCGAACGTCGATGAACGACAAGCCGGACAGGTCCAGCCGCCCAGGAGCATCGGTGGTCCGCAGGGCAGCCAGCACCTGAGCCCACTCGTCGGAGGTCGACACGTCGACCTCGCCGGAAACCCGTAGTCCAGCGCGTCCAGGCAGCCGCTCCACCGTCAGCACCGTGTCCGCGATCTGGTCCAGTCGACCGACCGTCTCCATCTCCGCCCGTCGCCTCCCGAACCGAGTCCGCAGGGCAACACGGTCAACCGACTGCCCGTGCCCACCGCAGACGGTACTCCAACTGCCTCACACCGGTTCGGCGACGCTGCCAACCACCGTGACCAGGGTCCGCTCGGCGTCGACGGTGAGCAGGGCGAGGTAGGTCGTCTTCGTCTCCGGTGACGGGTCAACGCTGGCCCGCGCGTCCAGTCCGGCGTCCGCCAGCGCGCCCAACCGGCGTGTCTGCGCTGATTCCTGGCGAGTACCCGCGGCTGGGGATTCAGTCTTAGTCGGGCCCGTTGACATGCACCGGGTTGAGCACCCGGGACAGGAACGCACGCGTGCGTTCCTCCTGCGGGTCGCCGATGACCTCTTCGGACAGACCCTCCTCGACGATGACGCCGCCGTCCATGAACAACACCCGGTCCGCCACCTCGCGAGCGAACTGCATCTCGTGTGTGACGACGAGCATCGTCATGCCCTCGTCGGCCAGTCGCCGCATCACGGCGAGCACGTCTCCGACCAGCTCGGGGTCGAGCGCGGACGTCGGCTCGTCGAACAGCATCACGTCCGGGTTCATCGACAACGCCCTGGCGATCGCCACTCGCTGCTGCTGCCCGCCGGAGAGCTCACTCGGCATCGCGGTCCCACGGCCCGTGAGCCCGACCCGCTCGAGGTTCGCGAGCGCGGTCCGCTCCGCCTCGGCCTTGCCGCGCTTGAGCACCTTGATCTGCGCGACGGTGATGTTGTTCAGCACGTTCAGGTGGGAGAACAGGTTGAACGACTGGAAGACCATGCCGATCTTCGTCCTGGCGGCGTCGATGTCGACGTCCGGGTCGGTCAGTTCGACCTCGTTCACGACGACCGAGCCGGCGGTCGGCTCCTCCAGCAGGTTCACGCAGCGCAACAACGTGGACTTCCCGGACCCGGAAGGTCCGATGATGCACACCACCTCGCCGCGCTTGACCTGCATGTCGATCCCGCGCAGCACCTCGACGGGGCCGAACGACTTGTGCAGGCCCGCGATGTCGACCGCGAGGCCGGGAGTCTCTGCCGCGGTACTCATGCCTTCACCTCGGTCGACTCGGGCGTGCCGAGCTTCCTGCCGCCGGTTCGCCGCTCCAGGTACCTGGACAGGTAGGAGAGGGGAATCGTGATGATCAGGTAGCAGATGCCGGCCACCAGCACCGGCGTGAGACTGCGGGACTCGTTCAAGGCCACCCGGCCGAACTGGGTCAGCTCGTACTCGGACACGGAGGCGCCGAGGAACAGCGCCAGCGACGAGTCCTTGGTGAGGAGGATCAGTTCGTTGGTCAGCGGCGGCAGGATGATCTTGAACGCCTGGGGGATGACGATGGTGACCATCGTGCGGCCCGGTGACATGCCCAGCGAGCGGGCCGCCTCGACCTGGCCGCGTGGCACCGCCTGGATACCGGCCCGCAGGGTTTCGGCCATGTAGGCGGAGGCGACGATGCCGAGCGCGATCATCAACGCGACGTACTTGTCGAGGAACGTGCCGAACGCCAGCGGGATGCCGGTGCCGACGGCCAGGATGACCAGCAGGGCGGGCAGGCCGCGGAAGAACTCGATGTAGATGCCCGCGATCCACCGGTTGACCCGCACGACCGACAGGCGCATCAGCGCGAGCACGAGTGCGAGCCCCAACCCGAACCCGAAGCCCAGCGCGGTGTACACGACCGTGTTGAACAGGCCGACCGTGATGACCTCGGGGAACATGTCCCCGGCGACCTCGAGGTCGAAGAACGTGGTGCGGATCTTGGTCCAGTTGGCCGTCAGGGCCACGACCAGGATGACCGCGACCAGGATGCCGTACTGCACACCGCGGACGACTCGCGCCCGCTTTCGTTTGGACATGGCCATGCGAAGGCGACTCCTCGAGAGCTCGGATCTACCGAGAGCAGGGGCCCGCGCGGGCCCACTCCGCTAGTTGGCGGACGGCTTCGTGCCGAACCACTTCTCGTAGATCCGGTCGTACTCGCCGCTCGACCTGGCCTCGGCCAGCACCTCGTTGACCACGTCCAGCAGAGCGGTGTTGCCCTTGCGGACGCCCATGCCGTACTGCTCGCCGGTGTCGAACTCCTTGACGACCTCGAAGTCGGTCTTCTCCTTGACCCAGTCGTAGAGCACGCCGTTGTCGTTGATGCCGGCGTCGACCTGGCCGGACTCCACCGCGGTCAGCAGCAGGCCGAGGTCCTCGAAGTTGATGATCTCCGCGCCCTTGGCGTTCTCGTTGGCGTAGTCGAAGCCGGTCGTCGAGTTCTGGGCGCCCAGCTTCTTGCCGTCGAGCTGGGTGATGTCCCCGATGCCCGACCCCTTCTTCGTGACCAGCGCCTGGGTGGCGTCGAAGTACGGGTCGGAGAAGTCGATGTTCTGCTTGCGCTTGTCGTTGATCGTCATACCGGCGGCCGATATGTCGCATTTGCCCGAGTTGAAGTCCGCGCCGGACTGGATACCGTCGAACGGGGTGTCGATGATCTCCTGCTCGACCCCCAGCTTGTCGGCGATGAGGTCGACGAGCTCGACGTCGAAGCCGATGACCTCGCCGTTCTCCTCGTACTCGAACGGCTTGTACGGCAGCCCGGTGCAGTTGGTCAGCTTGCCCTCGTTCACCAGCTCCGGGCCTCCGCTGCCGGCCGCACCGCCGCCGTCGCCCCCGTCGTCTCCGCAACCAGCGAGCACCAGGGCCAGCGCAGGCACGAGGGCCCAAACTCTCAGCGTGGGTCGACGCGTCACGGTTGACTCCTAGTCACTCGGGCGGGCTTTGGGTGAAGCGCATACTGCCATCCCGCACCGACAACGCCTGGGGTCCGACGGTCATTGTTGCGCGCTCTTAACTGTTGGTCGCCCGAGGAGTCGGCGGTGCCACGGCGCCGGTACATCACGGCTGTGTCACGACGCGGTCCGGAGGCAACGCGTGTTCGTGGTCGTGCGTGTTCGGACCGTCAGCATCGGGGTCGGGGGCGCAGCAGTGGGGGAGTGTCGGATGAGAACCGCGATCAGGGTGCGTGGCGTCGTCGTCGTGGCGGCGGTGGTGTCGTCGCTGCTCGGCGGGTTGCCGGTCGCTCCGGCCGGCGCCGAGGGTGAACTCCGGGTGAGCGCGTCGGTGGCCGGTGGACCGTTCCTGGTCGGCGGCGAGGAGCCGATCCCGGTGACCATGACCGTCACCAACGGCGGTATCGAGGAACGGCGGCTGTGGGGCCGGGTGAGCAATGTCGAGGGCTCACCGTTCCACGTCGAAGGTGCCGGCTGGCGCGACCTGGACCCCTACGGTGACGGGGCGGTGTTCGCTCCCGGGGAGACCAGGACCTACGACCTGATCGGCCATGTCACCGAATGGGCAGGTCAACCGCGGATCAGGATCGGGGTGTGGCGGCCGACGCCCAACATCCCGGAGATCGCGGAGACCGAGTTGACGTTCGAGGTCGTCCCCGGTGATCTGACCGACACGGTCGGCGGACTGGTGTTCACCGACGCCAACGAGAACAGCGTGGCCGACCCCGGTGAGGAACTGGCCGGGCTCACGGTGCGGTTGGCCAAGGACTACTCGCCGATCCGGGAAGCGGTCAGTGGCGCGGACGGACGGTTCTCCTTCGCGGACGTCCCGGTCGGGTTCTACCAGCTGCTGTACGAACCGCTCCCCGATGGCTGGCTGCTCCCGTACAGCGTGTCGGTGCGGGCGGACGGCACGGGCAGCGCGGCGGACGTCATGGTCCGGGCGCGGCGGCCGATCTCCGAGAGCTTGCGGGCGTCGGTCGCGCTGGACCGGAAGATCTACACGGCGGGCAGCCCCGCCCGGCTGACCGTGACCCTCACCAACTCGGGCCGGCGCCCGTTGACCGGGCTGCGCGCCGGCTGCGACCGGCTCGGGACGCTGTTTCACCTGCTGGTGACCCAGGAGGCGTGGGGCGAACTGGCTTACGAAGGCCCCGGCGCGACCGTCCAGCCCGGCCAGACGAGGACGTTCTCGGTCGCGGGCACCGTGCCGGAACACGCGGTCGCCTTCGGTGTGCTGTCCGTGGTCTGCGACGTCGGCGACGACGACCTGTACCTCGACGGGGCAGCGGACGCGCCGCCGCTCTACACCAAGGTGCGGAGCAACAAGACCGCCGACACCGAAGGCGTGGTCTTCCACGACAGGGACGACGACTACGTCGTGGACGACGGCGAGGCCGTGACCAACACTCGGATCGGCCTGCGGAACGTGACGACGGGCCGCGTGACGGCGGACGCCACCACCGACGCCGCGGGGTATGTCACCTACACCGACGTACCCGTCGGCCGGTACCACGCGGAGATCTTCGGCCCCTGGGCACCGCTCAACGGTGTCATCGCGATCGCTTCGGATCCGTACACGGTTCCGTTCGGCACCTTGCGGGTCTCGCCGACGGATGGGACGAGCGGCACGCAGCAGCCCGCCGTTCGGTCCACTGTGACCGGCCAGGACGGTCAGCCGGGGGCGTAGCCGGGCAAGACGAGCGCCGGGTGGGCAGGCTGTCTGGTTTCCCGCCACAGGGAGATCCGGCGGCCGGCGCGGCAGTCAGCCGATCCGACGGTGTTGTTCGTCGGCCGCCTCGACGAGGAGAAGCGGGTCGGCGAACTGCTCCGTGCGCTGCCCATGGTGCCGGGCCTGCGCGCGGAGATCATCGGTGACGGGTCGTGCCGCGTCGCGTGGGAGGCGCTCGCGGCACGCCTGCACGTGACCGACCGGGTGCCCTTCCGCGGTTTCGTGAGCGAGGACGGCAGACCGGTGGTGCTCGCGAACGCCATGGCACTGCCGCACCTGTGCCTGCCGGGCCGGAACGGGAGTCGCCTGTGGACAGTGCCGTGGTGCCGGGGCAGATCCTGCCGCGGTTCCATTGTGTTCGGCTTTCGCTGGCGCATTCCCGGCTGGCTCGCGGTGTCAATCGTCCTTCTCGTCATCTGGACATTTCAGGACAGTGATGCCGTGTTGCTGGATCGCCCCGGAAGTTTCGAAACGTGCTCCTCGGGAGGTCGCGCCTGTGTGGTGTGGCTTAGACTGAGCACGCTCACATGATCGAACATGTTCCCGGCCGTCTCGATGAGTCTCATCTGTGCCTATGGACCCCATAGTGCCAGCATAGACGCTAGATGAGGAAGTAGAGAAGGGATCGGAGGGTGTTGGAGCGCCAGGTTAGCGTTCACATTGAGTCGTGTTCGATCGTTGACTTGGCGTGCGCGGGCTCGCTACATTCGTTTCGGCGACGTCGCTGAATGGTTGCGGTGACGAGTTACGCGATGGCGCCTTCTTCTGGGCTTCTTTGCCTGACGCATGCCGTCGGGAAATCAATCCTGCGGACAATGATGTCGGAGGATGCGCAATGGTGCGTGTTCGGGTACGAGCGCTACTGAACGGGTCGACAGCAGCCACCAGTACATACCGGCTGCGTCGTGCCTGGCGGACGAGATTGGTGTCGGTGCTGGTCGCCGTCCTCGCGTGCGGCGTGGTGACGGTCGTGAACCCGGCGCCTGGTGTCGCCGCGACAGTCGACACCAGCGCGTGGTACGTGCTGGTGAACCGCAACAGCGGCAAAGCCTTGGACGTCTACGACTTCGCGACGAACGACGGTGCGCGGACCACGCAGTGGGCCAGGAGTGACGGTGCGAACCAGCAGTGGCAGTTCGTCGACTCCGGCGGTGGCTACTACCGCCTGAAGTCCCGGCACTCCGGGAAAGTGCTCGATGTCCACAACTTCTCGACCGCCGACGGTGGCGCGGTCGTGCAGTGGGCGGACGGGAACGGGACGAACCAGCAGTTCCGCCTTGCCGACTCGGACGGCGGCCACGTCCGGCTGATCAACCGCAACAGCGGCAAGGCGGTCGAGGTGCAGAACGCGTCGACGGCCGACGGCGCGAACATCGTGCAGTACCGGGACTGGGGTGGCGCGAACCAGCAGTGGCAGCTCGTCCGCGTCGACGGCGGCCAGCAGCCGGGCGACCAGTTCACCAACCCGGTGGTCTGGCAGGACTTCGCCGACGTCGAGGTGATCCGGGTCGGCGACACCTACTACATGACCTCGTCCACCATGCACTACTCGCCGGGTGCGCCGATCCTGCGCTCCTACGACCTGGTGAACTGGGAGTTCGCTGGGCATGCCGTGCCGTCGCTGGACTTCGGGTCGAAGTACGACCTCAACGGCGGCCGCGCTTACGTCGACGGCATCTGGGCGTCGACCCTCGGCCACCGGCAGAGCAACGGAACCTTCTACTGGGCGGGCTGCATCGACTTCAACGACACCCACATCTACACCGCCACCAGCGTCGAGGGACCGTGGTCGCGCCACGCCACCATCGACAACTGCTACTACGACGCGGGCCTGCTGGTCGACACCGACGACACGATGTACGTCGCCTACGGCAACACGACCATCAGCGTCGCGCAGCTGTCGGCCGACGGTCGCACCCAGGTCCGGTCCCAGCAGGTGTTCAGCACCCCGTCCAACGTGGGCACCCTCGAAGGCGCCCGCTTCTACAAGCGGGGCAACAGCTACTACATCTGGCTGACCCGCCCTGCCAACGGCCAGTACGTCCTCAAGTCGGACAACGGCCCGTTCGGCCCGTACACGATGCGCCAGGTCCTCCTCGACCTGCCGGGTCCGATCTCCGGCGGCGGTGTGCCGCACCAGGGTGGCCTCGTCCAGACGCAGAACGGCCAGTGGTACTACATGGCGTTCGTCGACGCCTACCCCGGCGGTCGCGTGCCCGCGCTGGCGCCGATCACGTGGACCTCCGACGGGTGGCCGGTGCTGCAGACCGTCAACGGCGCCTGGGGCGTCAACTACCCGTACCCGAACGTGCCGACGCCCCCGAGAACGGTGAAACCGCTGATCGGCTCGGACACGTTCGCCGGCACGACGCTGGGACCGCAGTGGGAGTGGAACCACGACCCGGACACCAGCAGGTACTCGGTGAACAACGGGCTGCGGCTGCAGACGGCGACGGTCACGAACGACCTGTACTCGGCGCGCAACACCCTGACCCACCGCATCCAGGGACCGTCGTCCACGGCGACCATCGAACTGGACTACAGCGCGATGCGCGACGGCGATCGCACCGGCCTCGCCATGCTGCGCCAGACCTCGGCGTGGATCGGGGTCAAACGCGACAACGGCACCACCCGCGTCGTGATGACGAACGGCCTGACCATGGACAGCAACTGGAACACCACCGGCACCGGCTCGGAGGTCGCGGGCGCCGCGGTGAGCGGCGGCCGGATCTGGTTGCGCGCCAACGCCGACATCCGGCCCGGGTCGAACCGGCAGGCCCGGTTCTCCTACAGCACGGACGGGACCACGTTCATCCCGCTCGGCAACACACTGACCCTGAACAACACCTGGCAGTTCTTCATGGGCTACCGATTCGGGATCTTCAACCACGCGACACAAGCCCTCGGCGGCGCGGTCACTGTGCGCCGGTTCGACCTGACCACACCGTGAGGCAGGAAAACGTCATGTCTTCTTTCAGTCGTCGCCGGATGTTCCAGGCCGCGGGTGTCGCGGCCGCCGCGACCGCCATGCCCACCCTGCTCAGCGGCGTCGCCGGCGCGGTGGTCGCGCCGGTGCGCCAGGACATCGGGGTGTCCGCGTACCCCTTCGACCTCGGGCAGGTACGCCTGACCGCGGGCAGGTGGCTGGACAACCAGAACAGGACGCTGTCCTACCTGCGGTTCGTCAACGTCGACCGGCTGCTGTACAACTTCCGCGCCAACCACCGGCTCTCCACGAACGGTGCGGCCGCGCTCGGTGGCTGGGAGGCGCCCGACTTCCCGTTCCGCACGCACAGCCAGGGGCACTTCCTGACCGCGTGGGCGCAGGCCTACGCGGTGCTGGGCGACACCACCTGCCGCGACCGGGCCGGCCAGATGGTGGCCGAGCTGGTCAGGTGCCAGGCGAACAACGCGGCCGCCGGGTTCAACACCGGCTACCTGTCCGGTTTCCCGGAGTCCGACTTCGACGCGATGGAGGCAGGCAGCCCGCGGTCGGTGTCGTGGTACTCGCTGCACAAGACCCTGGCCGGGCTGCTGGACGTGTGGCGGTACACCGGCAGCACCCAGGCCCGCGACGTGCTGCTGCGGTTCGCGGGCTGGGTCGACTGGCGCACCGGGCGGCTGTCCTACAGCACGATGCAGCGGGTGCTGGGCACCGAGTTCGGCGGGATGAACGCCGTGCTCACCGATCTGTACCAGCAGACGGGTGAAACCCGGTGGCTCACCGCGGCGCAGCGGTTCGACCACGCCGCCGTCTTCGACCCCCTCGCGTCCGGGCAGGACCGGCTGAACGGGTTGCACGCCAACACCCAGGTGCCCAAGTGGGTGGGCGCGGCCCGCGAGTACAAGGCCACCGGCACCACCCGCTACCGCGACATCGCCGTCAACGCGTGGGACCTCACGGTCGGCGCGCACACCTACGTCATCGGCGGCAACAGCCAGGCCGAGCACTTCCGCGCACCGAACGCCATCGCGGCGTACCTGAACACCGACACCGCCGAGGCCTGCAACACCTACAACATGCTCAAGCTGACCCGCGAGCTGTGGCTGCTCGACCCGGCGCGGGCGTCCTACTTCGACTACTACGAACGCGCACTGCTCAACCACCTGATCGGCCAGCAGAACCCGGCCGACGGCCACGGGCACATCTGCTACTTCACCGGGCTCAACCCCGGCCACCGCCGCGGCGACACCGGTCCCGCGTGGGGCGGCGGGCACTGGAGCACCGACTACACCACGTTCTGGTGCTGCCAGGGCACCGGGCTCGAGACGAACACCAAGCTGGCCGACTCGATCTACTTCCACAACGGCACCACCCTGACGGTGAACCTGTACACGCCGTCGGTGCTGACCTGGGCGGCGCGGGGGATCACGGTCACGCAGACCACCACCTACCCGGCCTCGGACACCACCACGCTGACCGTCACCGGCAACGCCGGCGGCTCGTGGACCATGCGGCTGCGCATCCCCGAGTGGACCACCGGCGCCACCGTGAGCGTCAACGGCGTGAACCAGAACCTGACCACGACCCCCGGCAGCTACGCCGCGCTGACCCGGTCGTGGACGTCCGGCGACACCGTCACCCTCCGGCTGCCGATGCGCGTGATCATGCGGGCCGCCAACGACAACCCCGGGGTACAGGCCATCACCTTCGGGCCCGCGGTCCTGGCGGGCAACTACGGCAACACCGCGCTCTCCGCGCTGCCGTCGCTCAACGTCGACTCCATCACCAGGACCAGCACGTCCTCGCTCGCGTTCACCGCGACCGCCAACGGCACCACCGTCAACCTCGGCCCGTTCCACGACGCCCACGGCCACAACTACACCGTCTACTGGAACACCGGGGGAGGAGGCGGCGGAACGGACTCCGGGTACCGGCTGGTCAACGCCGCCAGCGGGCTGGTGCTCGGTGTGCAGAACATGTCCACAGCGGACGGTGGGCTCGCCGTGCAGTGGGGTGACACCGGGACCGCCGACCACAACTGGCAGGTGGTCCCCGACAGCGGCGCCGTGAAGCTCCGCAACCTCAACAGCGGCAAGGTCCTCGGCGTGGAGAACATGTCCACGGCGGACAACGCACGCGTGCTGCAGTGGAGCGACACCGGCACCGCCGACCACCGGTGGACGGTCGTCGACAACGGCGACGGGACGCACAAGCTCCGCAACGCCAACAGCTCCAAGGTGCTCGGCATCCTCGACGGTGCCACCGCGGCAGGCGCCCAGGCCGTGCAGGACGCGGACAACGGCACCACCGACAACAGGTGGCGGTTCGTGCCCGCCGGTGCCCACCGGATCCAGAACCTGGCCAGTGGCCTGGTCATCGGCGTGCAGAACATGTCAACCGCGGACGGTGGCCTGGCGGTCACCTGGGACGACAGCGGTACCGCCGACCACCTGTGGACCGCACTTCCCGACCCTGACGGCTACTTCCGGCTCCGCAACAGCAACAGCGGCAAGGTGCTCGGCGTGGAGAACGGCGCCAACAGCAACGGCGCCAGGGTGCTGCAGTGGGCGGACAACGGCACCACCGACCACAAGTGGCGCCTACGGCACGCGGCCGACGGCTACTTCCGCATCCAGTGCGCCAACGGCGGCCGGGTCCTCGGCGTCAACGGCGCGTCCACCACCCGCGGCGCCCAACTCGTCCTCTGGGAGGACAACGGCTCCGGCGACCAGCGGTGGAGGTTCATCTAGTGTCCCGCGCCGGAAATCAGGCAACTAATCCGGTGGCCCAGCGACTTAGTCACCGCATTTC
This sequence comes from Actinophytocola algeriensis, assembly GCF_014203735.1. Lineage (GTDB taxonomy): Bacteria > Actinomycetota > Actinomycetes > Mycobacteriales > Pseudonocardiaceae > Actinophytocola > Actinophytocola algeriensis. The sequence continues at coordinate 182,257 of NZ_JACHJQ010000012.1, forward strand.
CGGCGCGGGACACTAGCGATGGCGCCGCCGGGTGCGCGGTCACGTCCGGTCCGGCAAGGGACGGGCGTGCCCGTCGAGGTCGTGCCGTGCGTGTCCGTCATCCGCAGGCCGGAGGGAAGGTGGTTGCCGGGCCCCCGGGCGGTGCCGGAATGGGACGGGGGCACCGTCCGTCACGAACAGCCGGCGCCCGGCGGACTCCGGCCGCACGTTCGGGCCTGCGCCGGCCGTTGCACCACGTCGGTGCGTGGCGGCCCGGATCGCGTCCTCGTCGATCCGGATGCCGATGCCTGCCGCGTCGCCGAGGACGAACTCGCCTGCCTCGACGTGCACGTCGATGGCCACGCCGTGTGGTGCGGTGAGGTCCTGCAGTTCGCTGACGAGGTGGTTCGGTATCGAGGTGGCGGCGTGCAGCAGGCCGACGGGGGTGTTGCCGACCGGGCTGACCGGCAGGTCGTGCGCGTTGGCCAGCGTGGCGACCCGCAGGAAGTGGGTGATGCCCCAGACCGCGCTCGTCTGGACGATGTCGATCGCGCCCGCGGTGAGCAGGGGCCGGAACTGTTCGAGGCCGGAGAGGTTTTCCCCACTGGCCACGGAGGCCCGGATGCCTCTGCCGACGACGGCCATCCCTTCGACGTCCCAGCGCCGGACCGGTTCCTCGACCCAGGTGAGGTCGATGGCGCGCTCGAGCTCGCACACGTGGCGAACGGCCTGCTTGCGCGACCACGCCTCGTTCGCGTCGAGCATCAGCGCGGGTCGCGGCCCGCGCGCGGCGTCGGCCAGGATGTCGCGCACCAGGGTCAGCCTGCGCCGGTCCTGCTCGACGTCCAGGCCGCCCTTGAGCTTGGCGGCGCGCAGCCCGTGCGCCGCGTAGTCCTGGTACACCGCCACGAGCTCGTCGTCGGTGAGGCCGATGTCCAGGCCGGACGCGTACGCGGGCACCCGCCGGTCGCGACCGCCCAGCAGCCGCCACAGCGGTTCCCCGGCGGCCTGGGCCTTGATGTCCCACAGCGCCGTGTCGAACGCGCCGATGGTGCCGAACACCGCGCCGGTGTGACCGGCCTTGAACGTCTGCCGCAGCATGCGGTCGTAGAGTGCCGTGACCGCGCGCGGGTCCTCGCCGTCGATGGCGGCGAAGACCGTCCCGGCGTCGGCGTGCGGCCCGAGACCGACGCCGGTGATCCCCTCGTCGGTCTCCACCAGGACGATCGGCACGGGAACGACCCCGTCGGCGAAGACGCCGTTGGCGTCACCGACCGGTCGCCCCCACTCCTGGACCGTGTCGAGGGTTCGGTACCCGGTGATCCGCATGGTCAGCCCTTCGTCGAACCGGCGGTGACGCCTTCTGCGATGTGGCGCTGGAAGAAGAGGTAGATCATCAGCACGGGCACGGCGGCGATCAGGACGCCTGCGGCGAACGTCGGGATGTCGTCCGAGTACTGCCCGCGGAGCGAGGTGACCCCGACCATCAGGGTGCGGTTCCGCGCCGACGGCATCATCAGCAGGGCGATGAGCACGTCGTTCCAGCAGAACAGCGCGTTCAGGATGCCGACCGAGATCAGTGCCGGGGTGCCGAGCGGCAGCATGATCCGCCGGTAGACGCCGAACAGGGTGTTGCCGTCGATCCTGGCCGCGTCGACGATCTCGGTCGGGACGTGCGCGTAGTAGCTCGCCATCAGGAAGATCGTGAACGGGAGGAACTGCGCGACGTAGGCGAGGACCAGCCCGGGATGGGTGTCGATCAGACCGAGGGTGGTCATCGTCCTGGCGAGCGGCACCATGATGACCTGGAACGGGACGAACAGCGCCGCGAGGCAGCCGAGGAAGAGCACCCGGGAGCCACGGAACCGCAGTCTGCCCAGTGCGAAGCCCGCCATCGAACCGATCACCAGCAGCAGTGCGACCGCGCATGTCACGACGATGAGCGAGTTGGCGAAGTAGCGCGCCATCCCGACGCTGTGCCACGCCGTGGCGAGGTTGTCCAACCGGGGGGAGCCGGCGGGGGAGAGGCGGTCGAGGACGTACTCGTGCCGCGTCTTCAGCGCCACGTTCGTGGTGAACACCAGCGGGTAGATCGTGGCCACCGCGAGCGCCGCCATCGGAACGGCGACCACCCACCTGCTCACCCTGGACACGGACATCAGTCCGCCCTGCCGGACCGGCGGAGCACGCTGATCTGCAGCAGTCCCACCACCACCATGACGAGAAAGAGGACGGTGGACGCGGCCGAGGCGAGTGCCGGCCGGTTCATCTGGCCCTGCTGGATCCAGATGTAGTACTCCGGCAGGTAGGTCGTGCCGCCCGGGCCGCCGCCGGTCATCACGTAGAGCAGCCCGAACATCGACGTCAGCATCCCGATCATCGTGGTCACGACGACGAACTGGATGGTGCGGGACAGGCCTGGGACGATCACGTGCCAGATCACCCTCGGCAGGGACGCGCCGTCGATCCGCGCGGCGTCCAGCAGCGAGGAGTCCAGGGTGGCGAACCCGGCGAGGAACACCACCAGCGCCATCCCGAAGGTCGCCCACACGTGGACACCGACGACCGCGTAGATCGCGACGTCCGGGTCGCCGAGCCAGTCGACCGGGCCGAGGCCGACGGTGCCGAGAACGGCGTTGACGGGACCGTCGAAGGCCAGCAGCAGGTTGAAGACCGCACCGACGATCACCGGTGACAGCACGGCGGGGAAGAAGTAGGCGCCGCGGAAGAACCGGTGGCCCGGTACGCGCAGGTAGATGAACGTCGCGAGCAGCCCGGGGATGGCGACCGCCACCGGGAGCAACAGCACCAGCAGCCCCACGTTGCGCAGCGCGCCGAGGAAGAGCGGGTCGCCGAAGAGGACCGCGTAGTTGTCCAGGCCGACGGCGGTTCCGTCGCGTTCCCCGTCTCCGGTGAAGGAGAAGTTGACGCCGAGCACGAGTGGGTACAGCCGCAACACGACGATGATCAGCACGGCGGGAGCGACCAGTGCGTACGGCGCCAGGCGTTCCGCGGTCGTGCGGCGGAACACCCGCTCAGCCCTCCCGGTCCGAGGCGGCCAGTTGTCTCAGCGCCTCGTCGACGGTGACCGAGCCGCTGAGCAGCTGCTGGGACAGCCGGCCCATCAGGTCGAGGGTCTGCGAGGACAGTGCCACGTGCAGGGCCGGTTTCCCGGTCTCGATCCCGGCGACGATCTCGGTGACGGCCGGGCCCGCCTTCGACACGTCGATGGTGGTGTCGGCGGCGATCGCGCCCGCGTCGGCGTGGAACACCGCCAGCGCGTCCCGTGCGGTCAGCGAGCGGACCAGGTCGGCGGCGAGTGCGGGATCAGCGGTCCACCTGGCGACCGCGTACCCGATGCCACCGTCGTAGGGCAGGCTCGGTGTCGCCCCTGGAGTGATGACCGGTGCCCGCATCACCCCGATGTCGCCGGGGTCGAGGAACTCGCCGAAGTCCTTCCAGTGCCCGACGTCCGACATCAGCCCGATGACGTGGGCGGCCTTGCCGGAGGAGAAGAGGGCGAAGGAGTCGTTGAACATCGCCGTCGAGTTGGCCGCATCGTTGTTGAGGCCCGCGCCGTCGGTCTCCGTCCACAGCTCGAAGATCCGCTGCACGTCCGGGGAGGTCCAGTCCCGCTTGCCTGCGATCCAGTCGTCGTACTCCTGGCCGGTGAGCGCGCCGGAACCCAGGCCGGACAGGAAGAACTGGATGCCGATGCCCTCCTTGTTGCCGAGCGCCAGGCACTTCGTGCCGGTCTTGGCCATGATCGTGGCGCACCCGCCGACGAAGTCGCTCCAGGTCGCCGGCGGACTGTCCGGATCGAGGCCCGCTCGTTCGTACAGCTTCCTGTTGTAGTAGATCGGGTGGCCCTGCAACGTGACCGGCGCGGCGTAGGTCCTGCCGTCCTTGCTGAACGCGTCCCAGCCCACGAGCCGGTCCCGGTCCTCGGCGACGTGGGAGTCCAGCGGCACGAGGGCGTCGACCCGGTCGCGGAGCTGGCCGCCGCCGTTGAACAGCATGACGTCCGGGCCTTTGCCTGCCTGGATGGCCGCGCCGAGCAGGGTGTAGTACTGGTCGAACGGCTGGGCCACGAACTCGACGGTGATGTCCGGGTGCTTCTCCGCGAAGTCGGCCTTCGCCGCCTCGACGTAGGCGGCCGCGGCGTCGTCCCCCGACTTCCAGTCCCAGACCACCAGCGAGTCGGCGCCGCCACCGGACGACGATCCCGGTCCCGAGGCACTGCCGCACCCCGCCAACGTCAGTGCCGAGGCCAGGACGACCGTCCACAGTGCTCGCCTCATCGCAGGCTCCACTGCTGGTTCGCCCCGCCGTGGCACGACCAGAGGTGAACGAGAGTGCCGTTCGCGGTCCCGTTGCCGCTCGCGTCGAGGCACAGCCCGGACTGCACGCCCGTGACCGTCCCGTTGGCGTTGAGGTTCCACTGCTGGTTCGTGCCACCGTGGCAGTCCCAGATGATCGCCGCGGTGCCGTTGGCGGTGCCCTGCCCGGACGCGTCGAGACACTTGTTGCCGTACACGACGAGCTGCTTGGCGGCGGTGTAGGTCCACCGCTGGCCTGCGGTGCCGTTGCAGTCCCACAGCCGCGTCCCGGCGCCGTTGGCCGTGCTCCCCCCGTTGACCTCGGCACAGCGACCCGACTGGGCACCCACGATCGTGCCCGCTTGGGGGTCAGCGCCGCCGTCGGGCCCGGCGTTCGCCATCACGGCCTGGGCACCGGACGGCCAGTTCCCGCCGGTGACCGTCACGTTGCTGTGGACGACGTTGCCGCGGTCGCCGTTGGTCACGTTGGTGCTGCCGTTGGTCGACCAGTTGCCGGTGACCGTCCAGTTGCCCATGTTCTCGCCACCCCAGTAGTTGGCGGTGGCCCAGGTGCCGGTGGCGGAGAAGACGTTGCCGGTGGCGGAGTAGTACCGCGAGCCCTCGTCGAAGTAGACGCCGAAGTAGCCGCCTGTCCGCAGGCAGTAGTTGCCGCTGATCACCGCGCTCGGGTTCCACCCCAGCGTGTAGATGCAGCCGCCGTCGTTCATCTGCTGCATGACGTCGTGGATGTAGTTGCCGACGAGCCGGTTGCCGGACGCGGTGGTGGGTGTGGAGTACCGCGGCTGGTAGTCGTACAGGCCGCGGCCCGCGTAGTGGTCGCTGCCGCCCGCGTCGTTGCTGCCCCAGCCGTAGCCGATCGACATGCCGGAGTACGGCATGTTGTAGACCTCGTTGTGGGACACGTCGGTCGTCGTGACGTAGGTGGTCAGTACCGAGACGTTGCCCCGGTACTCCACGCCGAGGTCGTGGATGCGGTTGTCGCTGATGGTGATGTTCCGGTTGACCATCCGCTGGTCGCCGGGGTGGTGCGCGTCCGCGCGGACGCCGCCGACCACGACGCCGCCCGCGGAGCTGCGGGCGATCTCGGAGCCGGTGACCGTGATGTCGCTTGCCCCGAGGCCGACCCCGCTGGCGTGGGCGTTGGCGTCGTTGCCGATGCCGATGGCCGTCTGTCCCAGGTTGACGAACGCGGAGTCGCCGAAGGTGATGCCGCGCGCGGCGGAGACCTGCACGGCGGCGGGCATCTGGTACCAGTGCGGCCGGGCCGCCTCGAACTGCCGGCAGCCGTTCTGGCACGACGTCAGCCGGTCGGCTGGCCAGTTCCAGTTGCCCGCGAGGTAGGCGCCGGTCTGCTGGTCCGCGTACCCCTGGTTGCTGCTGGGGCCGAGCCAGCTCGTGCCGGTGAAGGTGATCCCGCTGAACTCGATGTCGTGCGCGGGCGCGTCATACGTACCGCCGACGTTCACCAGCGACTGCAACACCGGCAGCTCGACGCTGACGTTGTTCATGTTCTGCCCGGCGAGCGGGATGTAGTACAGCGTGCCGGTTCCGGGGTTGACGTACCACTCGCCTGCCGCGTCGAGGAACTCGTACGCGTTGGCCAGGTAGAACGGACCCGCCCGATGTGGCGCGGCGAGCGTGTCGTACCCGAAGGTGTTGTTGTTCCACGCGGGTTGTTGCATCGTGATGACGTTCCCGCTGATGCTCTGCACCGGTGAGTACCGGTCGGTGAACGAGTTGACGCTCTCCACCTCGACCCGGTTCTGGTTGGCCAGGTTGTTCAGGTAGCCCAGCGCGGAACTCGAGAAGGTCATGCCCGCGCTGGTGAAGGTGAACGCGGAGCGGTTCACCTGCGTGCGTGCGCGGGTGGCGATCGCGCCGTCGACGTACAACTGCCTGCTTTCCGTACCGGCGCCGACGTTCGCGCGCCAGATGTTCTTCCCGGTGTCGGCGACCGACCACCCGGTGACCGCGCGGGCGCCGCTGAGCACGGGACGTGCCGACGGGGCCGCCCGCCACACCACGCGGTGACCGTTGTTGCCGGAGTCCGCCGCGGTCAGCCGCAGCGGCGCGGAAAGCCGGTACACCCCGCCTGCCAGCTCCACGACGATGTCACCGGACATGGCGCCGGTGAGCGACCGCACCGCCGTCTGCGCGGCGGACAGCGAGCACGGGTCGGCGGCGGAGCAACTGGTGCCGGTACCGGACGGGGAGGCGTGCAGTGTGGCCGTGGCCGCGACGGCGGAAGGAACCGGGACCACGACGGCCGCCGCGGCGGCGAGCGCGACCAAGGCCGCCCGGGCCGACAGCGGTCTCCTGGGTATGGACGCGAACACGGGATCTCCTTACGTGGGGCGGTGCCGGCGAACGCCCGAGGCCCGGCCGCCCGCGGCACCCGAGCCTGTGCACCCGGGGGTGACGGCGCTCGACGGCTCCCGTGCGCGCCGATCAGGTCGCGAAGATCGCGTCGTAGGACTGGTGATGACAGCAGGGACACACAGCGGACATCAGTCCACCATAGGAAGGAAACATGCACAAGCATCCGATGGATGAATCAGACTCATCGGCCCAATAGTGGGAATGTGTCACTGAGTTCGCACCCAGTCGTCCCTTGACCACGCTCCAACGGGCCGTTGTATGGTGTGAGCTGGCGACCGCCTCACGCGGGATGGATCCGATACATCTGCGCTTCGACGCGGCAGGAGCCGCGGGAAGCCACCTCTTGCCTTCACCAGGGCCGAGTCTTGGTCGCGCCCCGGATGACCGCGCTCGGTCGACCGCCGCCGGCAGCGCCGGAGCCCATCACCACAAAGGAGTTGTGTGATGTCGAGGTGCGGATCCCTGCTCAGATCCATGGCGGCCGCGGCGCTCCTCGCCGTGGCCGCGGGCGGTGCGGTGTACGGCAGTGCCGGCGCGTCCCCGTCGGAGGCGGCCATCGACGCCACCGCGGCGACCGCCGGGTGCGGCGCGGCCCCGACGCTGAACAGCGGCACGCACACGATCCAGAGCGGCGGCAAGAGCCGCGGCTTCATCCTCAAGGTCCCTGACAACTACGACAGCAACCACTCCTACCGGTTGGCGTTCGGCTTCCACTGGTGGGGCGGCACCGCGGGAGACGTCGCCTCGGGTGGCAGCGACGGGTACGCCTGGGCCTACTACGGCATGCTCTCCCAGGCGAACAACTCGACGATCTTCGTCGCGCCCCAGGGGATCGGCAACGGCTGGGCCAACTCCGGCGGCGAGGACGTGACCTTCACCGACGACATGGTCAGGGTCATCGGGGGCGCCCTCTGCGTCGACACGACACAGGTGTTCTCCGTGGGGTTCAGTTACGGCGGCGCCATGAGCTATGCACTCGCGTGCGCCCGGCCGACGGTCTTCCGCGCGGTCGCGGCCATCGCCGCCCCCGGGCCGATCAGCGGCTGTAGCGGCGGCACCCAGCCCGTCGCGTACCTGGGGATCCACGGCATCTCGGACAACATCCACAGTGGACGGTCGATGCGGGACAGGTTCGTCGGCAACAACGGCTGCACCCCACAGAACCCACCGGAGCCCGCGCAGGGGAGCCGCACCCACACGACCACCGCCTACGCGGGTTGCCGGGCGGGCTACCCGGTGGTCTGGGCCGCGTTCGACGGCGGCCACCAGCAGGGGCCGGTGGACGGGTGCGCCGGCTGCGAGAGCGGCGCGAGGAGCTGGGTCAAGCCGGAGGTGTGGCGGTTCTTCACCCAGTTCGGCAGCGACCCGGTCCCGCCCACGAAGCCGGAGGCGGGGGTGTACTACCGGTTGGGGGCCGCCCACAGCGGCAAGGCGCTCGACGTCAACGGCGCGTCCACGGCCGCCGGTGCGGCAGTGATCCAGTGGTCCGTGCACGGTGGCCAGAACCAGCAGTTCGACTTCGTCTCCTCGGGTGATGACCGCTACCGGATCCGGGCGCGGCACAGCGGACTGGTGCTCCAGCCCGCGAGTTCGGGCGGTGGCGCGGACATCGTCCAGCAGCCGGACACCAACGCCGCGGGCCAGCAGTGGCGGGTGGTCGACCAGGGCGGCGGGGCGGTGAGCCTGGTGAACCAGCAGAGCGGCCTGGCCATGGACGTGTGGAACGTGTCGACCGCCGACGGTGCCCGTGTCTCCCAGTGGACCGTGACCGGCGCCGCCAACCAGCGCTTCCTTCTCCAGCGCGTCTGATCCCACCAGCGGCGGGCCCAACCAGGAACAGGAGTGGAGAACAGGACAGAGAAGTCCGCAACTGAACCCCGGTCCGCCGCGGCGGGCGGCCCTCGACCGCGCATCGATCCAGGTGCGCGGTCAGATGGCGTACGCCTTTCCGAGGAATGTGGATAACGTCGACGACCATTCGTCACCAATGCGTGGGAGCGCTCCCGATTAGCGATGCCAATCGTGCCGCGCGGGTCGACGGCAAACGGATATGCCCTCACCTGCAACAATGTTCACGCTCACTGGACCAACGCGGGGCGGTCGAAACTTTCGCTTAGCAGGAGCGTTTTACAGGCTTGTCCTCGTCTCGGACCGCGTGTTAGCGTTCACATGTCTAGACGGTTGCGAATAGCGGGAATCTGATCGGGTGTCCGACGGGCATTGATGACCGTCGAGGGCAGACGACCGCATGATCTCCTTATTCTTCTGACCCAAGGGAAGGGGCAACGATGCCCGCGCGATCCCGTACGCGCTCATTTCGCCTGCTCGCGGCGGCGCTCATCGGGGCGACGGCGATGGCCGTGTTCGCCTCGGCGCCGAACCAACCGGTGGCGGAGGCCGCGCCGGGTAGTCCCGCGGTCACGCCGCCTCTGGGATGGAACAGCTGGAACAGTTTCGGGTGCGGCGTCACCGAGACGGCGGTCCGGCAGGCGGCGGACGCGATGGTCAGCTCCGGCATGCGGGACGCGGGCTACCAGTACGTGGTGGTCGACGACTGCTGGTTCGACCCGCAGCGCGACGGCCAGGGCAACCTGCGTGCACACCCGACGAAGTTCCCCAGCGGCATGAAGGCGCTGGGTGACCACATCCACAGCCGTGGGTTGAAGTTCGGGATCTACCAGGTGCCGACGGAGCGCACCTGCGCCCAGCGGGTCGGCACGCACCCCGGCTCGACCGGCAGCATGGGCCACGAGGTCCAGGACGCGCGCACGTTCGCTTCCTGGGGTGTGGACTACCTCAAGTACGACTGGTGTTCGCCGGACGGGACGCGGGACCAGCAGGTCGCCCGGTTCACGATCATGCGGGACGCCTTGCGGGCGACCGGCCGCCCGATCGTCTACAGCATCAACCCCAACAGCTTCCACGCGATCACGGGCGACAAGTACAACTGGGGCGAGGTCGCCGACCTGTGGCGCACCACCGAGGACCTGCTCGACATCTGGCAGAACGGCAACGTGAACAGCTACCCGATGGGCGTCGGCAACGTCGTGGACGTGAACGCGCCCCTGGCCGCGCAGGCCGGGCCCGGCCACTGGAACGACCCGGACATGCTGGTGGTCGGCCGGCCGGGGCTGACCCTCACCGAGTCGCGGGCGCACTTCGCGTTGTGGGCGCTGATGGCCGCCCCGCTGATGGCGGGCAACGACATCCGCACCATGTCCGCCGACGTCTCCGCGGTCCTGCGCAACCCGAGACTGCTCGCGGTGAACCAGGACCGGCTGGGCGCGGGCGGGCGGCGAGTGCGCGACGACGGCAACACCGAGGTGTTCGCCAAGACCCTGTCCGACGGCTCGGTCGCGGTCGGACTGTTCAACCGCGGCGGCGGCACCGCCACGGTCAGCACGACGGCCGCCCAGATCGGGTTGTCCGGCGGGTCGTTCACGCTCACCGACCTGTGGACCGGCGGCACGTCGAGCACCACCGGCCAGATCTCCGCCAGTGTCCCCGCGCACGGCGTCGCGGCCTACCGGGTCGCCGGCGGGTCGCCGCTGTCGGCCGCGACGTCCCGGATGCGCGGCGACGGGTCGGGCCGGTGCCTGGACGTCGACAACGCGTCGACCGCGGCCGGCGCGGCGGTGGTGATCTGGGACTGTCACACCGCGGCGAACCAGTCGTGGACCACGTGGGCGAACGGCGAGATTCGCGTCTTCGGTGACAAGTGCCTCGACGCCTACAACCAGGGCACCACCAACGGCACCCAGGTGATCATCTGGTCCTGCAACGGCCAGAACAACCAGAAGTGGACCGTGGGCGCCGACGGCTCCGTGACGAACGTCCACTCCGGACTCTGCCTGGACGTCAACCAGGCCGCCACCGCGAACGGGTCGCGGCTGATCCTCTGGAGCTGCAACAACCAGCCGAACCAGCGCTGGACCCGCGCGTGAGGGAGGGGCAGTAGTGAGATCGGTGCTGTCGTCCTCGGCCGTCAGGGCCAGACGTGTGACCGGTTGCTGACGCAACCCACCCGGGAGCCCAGTGATGGCCAGAAAACTCCGCACCGCGGTGGCGGCCGCTTTGCTGCTGCCACTCGTCATCGGCATGGCGCTGCTGACGGCCGCCCGGACACCGTGGCGCCCCGGCCCGCGCTGCTCGTGCTCGTCCACTACTGCGGTGGCTCGGCAGGCGCGGTCGTCAACGGCAACGGGCGGGACTTCGTGGCGGCGGAGGACCGGCGCGGGTACGCCGGTGATCATCTGGACCTGCCACGGCGGCGACACCAGAAGTGGAGCGTGAACCCGGACGGAGCCATTACCAACGTCCGGTCGGGACTGTGCTTGGACGTGTCGGGGGCCGCGACTGCCAACGGCACCAAGGTGGTCCTCTGGACCTGTACTGGCCGGACGAACCAGCAATGGACGCATCGACAGACCCGAACCTTCAACGATGAAACGAGGGTTGCCATGTTCACACGTAAACCTGCGCGACGGCGCGGTCTCGTCAGGTCGGCTGTTGCCGCGCTGACGACCGCGGGTCTCGCGGCGAGCGGACTCGTGTTGTCCGCCGGTATCGCGAACGCCGCGGACACGCTCGGTGCCGCCGCGGCCCAGAGCGGCCGCTACATTGGTGCCGCGGTCGTCCCCAACCTCCTCAACGACTCCTCGTACTCGGGCACCCTGAGCCGCGAGTTCAACAGCGTCGTGGCCGAGAACGCGATGAAGTGGGACGCCACCGAGCCCAACCGGAACCAGTTCTCCTACGGCGGCGGCGACCAGATCGTCAACTACGCCCGCGCCCGCGGCATGAGCGTCCGGGGGCACGCCCTGTTGTGGCACCAGCAGCAGCCGGGTTGGGCGCAGGGCCTGTCCGGCAGTGATCTGCGTTCGGCGATGATGAACCACGTCACCCA
>NZ_JACHJQ010000013.1 GCF_014203735.1 Actinophytocola algeriensis
CCAGCAATATATACCTACCTCTACCAAAAGAGGCCAGGCACAAGCTCACTAGCATTTTGAATCGGCACACTGTTGAGTTCTCAAACAACACACGCGCACCCGCCCGACGCTGCAAGAGCTATCTTCTGGGGGCTTATTTCAAGCTTGTCTTAGGCTCTGATCTCTCTCGGCCTGAGGTCACCCACTCTATCACCTTGGTGAGAGCTTGGTTCGCGACCCCTCTGCCTTCGCTCCGTTCCGGTCTGGCCTTTCGGCTTTCCGGCCCGTTCCGCGCTGGCAGAGAGAAAGTTACACGGGCCTGAAAACCCCGTTTCACCCACCCCCCCTTAATGTGCGTTTCCGCAGGTCAGGGGCGGATTTCGACCCCTGCGGTGCTGCGCTTGCCGCGACGCACCACGAGCCACCTCCCGTGCAGGAGGTCGCCGGCGGCCGGCGACCACTCCTCGTCGGCGATCCGCTGGTTGTTCACGTACGCCCCGCCCTCGTTCACGGCACGGCGCGCGGCACCCCTGCTGTCCGCCAGCCCGGACGACACCAGCAGGTCGACGACCGTGGGCTTGTCCGCGAGGCGTGCGGCACCGGTCGGCACCTCGGCCATGGCGGCGTCCAGCGTCGACGCGTCGAGGTCGCCCAGCTCTCCCCTGCCGAACAGGGCTCCACTCGCGGCCACCACCTGGTCGGTCGCGTGCTGCCCGTGCACGAGCGTCGTGAACTCCGCGGCCAGGCGCTTCTGCGCGGCACGCAGGTGCGGCCGGTCCGCGGTGTCCTTCTCCAGCGCGTCGATCTCCTCGCGCGGGAGGAAGGTGAAGAGCCGCAGGTAGCGGATGACGTCGGCGTCCCCGACGTTCACGAAGTACTGGTACCAGGCGTACGGCGAGGTCAGCTCGGGATCGAGCCACACGTTGCCGCCACCGGTCGACTTGCCGAACTTGCGCCCCTCGGCGTCGGTGACCAGCGGCGCGGTGAGCGCGTGCACCGACGCGCTGTCGATCCTGCGCACCAGCTCCACCCCGCCGATGATGTTGCCCCACTGGTCGGAGCCGCCCATCTGCAGCGTGCAGCCGTACTTGCGGAAGAGCTGCAGGTAGTCGTGGGACTGGAGCAGCAGGTAGCTGAACTCGGTGAACGACATGCCGTCTGCCTCGAGGCGGCGCCGCACGGTCTCCCGGGAGAGCATCACGTTGAGCGAGAAGTGCTTGCCGACGTCGCGGAGGAACTCCAGCACCGAAAGGCCACCGGTCCACTCCAGGTTGTTGACCACGACCGCGCCGGTCGGCGAGTCGTCGAAGTCGACGAACCGTTCGAGCTGGCCGCGGATCCGGTCCGCCCACTCGGCGACGACGTCGAGCGAGTTCAGTGAGCGTTCGCCCTGGTCACGTGGGTCGCCGATCATCCCGGTGGCGCCACCGGCCAGCACGATCGGCCGGTGTCCGGCCCGTTGGAGCCTGGTGAGCATCAGCAACGGCACGAGGTTCCCGGCGTGCAGGCTCGGCGCGGTCGGGTCGAACCCGACGTAGGTGGTCAGCGGACCGGCGTCGAGGTCGCGCCGCAGCGCGTCGAGGTCGGTGGACTGCGCGATCAGCCCGCGCCAGGACAGCTCGTCGAGGATGTGCTCCGTCACGGTCACCAATACTCTCCTACCGTTCCACGACCAGTCGCGCGAGTATCCTGAACGCGGGTGATGAACGCTGTCCAAGCCGATCTACGTGCCGGATTTCCGGGGCATGCAGGCCCTCAACGCCTGGTTGCTGGGGCACGACCTCGGGCTGCTGCTGCAGGGACCCGACCCCGACGCTCCCGAACCGCTGATGCACGGTGTGGTGGTCCGTCAGTCGCCGCCACCGCAGACGCCGTTCGACAGGTGGGACCCGGTCACGGTGTGGGTGGAGATCCCCGACGACGGTGGCGCGGGGGTGCGTGAGCCGCGCAGGCCGCTGCCGCCGCACCGCGAGGACGTCAGCGAACCGTCCTGATCCTGCCGAGCCCGATTCAAAGTCCGGCCGACCTCCGTCAGCGAGGTCACTCGGCTTTGCGAAGTCCGGCCCGTCTGCCTGTGTCAACTCGTGCTCGTCGTTTGCCACCACGCCGGTACACGCTCACCGCCGGTGAGCCCTCCAGCCAGAACCGCCACGGCACGTCCATCGCGACTGCCACCCCGACGCGGGGACCGGCGAGGATCCGCTCCGGCGGTGCCGGCTCCGCCGCGTGCAGGCGGACCGGCGACGCCGGATCGGTGAGGTCGGCTCCGTTGTGGCCGCGTTCCAGCCCGAGCACCGCGGTGAGCCGTGCGGGGCCTTTCGCCAGCTCGGCGTCGCTGCGGGACGCGGGGCGCCGGGACCGCGCCACATCCAGTCCCGCGACCACCTCCCCCGCGCGCAGGAGCACGGCGCCGGGCACGCCGTCGGTCAGCGAGACCACGTTGGCGCAGAAGTGCATGCCGTAGACGAAGTACACGTACAGGTGACCCGCCGGGCCGAACATGACCTCGTTGCGCGGTGTCCTGCCGCGGTAGCAGTGGGAGGCCGGGTCGTCGCCGCCGCGGTAGGCCTCGACCTCGACGAGGCGCACACGCACGTCACCGGTCTCGATCACGCAGCCGAGGAGCAGTTTCGCGGCGTCGACCGGGTCGACCGCCAGCTCCTCCCTGGTGAGCTGCCGGCCCAGTGGTGCGGCACCGGCATCGGACATGGGCCGACCCTATACGGGCACCGGTTTGCGGCGCTCGGCGCGCATCGCGGGCAGGTACAGCGGCGATGCCAGTGCCAGGACGACGCCGCCCGCGATGATCGCGACGCTCGTCGACACCCCGGAGGCGAGCAGGGTGAGGAGGATCTGGCCGAGCGCGCCCGCCGGTTGCCAGATCATCGAGCTCATCGACATCACGGTCGACCGGTGTTCGCTGGTGACCTCCCGGTGCAGCAACGTCATGCTGACCGGGCCGCTGGCGCCGTGCGCGGTGTAACAGACCAGGTGCGCGGCGATGACTCCGGCCGGGCCGGCGGCCAGCCCCATGAGCACGATCGACGCGCCGTGCAGGAGCGGCAGCAGCACGGCGGTGCGCCCGACCCCGAGCCGGGCGGTGACCAGCGTGATCGCCGCCGCGCCGAGGGCGTTCACGAACCACGCGGCGGCACTGACCGGGCCCGTCAGCTCCACCGCCCGCTCCGGACCGCCGACCAGCTCGGACAGGCGGACCGGCATCAGCACCTCGAAGGTGACCATGCCGAAGCCCCAGCACAGGGACACACCGAGCAGGCACAGCAGCACGCGCGAGCGCCGGACGATGCGGGCTCCCTCGACGATCACCCCGGGCACGTCGCGGATCGACGCGAGCAGGGAGCGCTTGCCTGACGGGTGCGGGGCCTCGCGGACCAGTAGCGCGAGGGCGGCGAACCCGGCCAGCTGCAGAGCGAGGATCAGCAGGACGGGTTGGACGAGTGTCGGCACGCCGGGAAGGTGGACCCACGCGACGATCCCGCTGGTGACCAGCGCGCCGGTGCCGATGGCGACCCCCGCGACCGTGCCACCCGCGGACAGGCCGCGTTCCAGCTTCGCGTCCGGGTCGTCGGCCAGTGTCGCGTCGACGTACCAGGACTCGAGCGGGCCGCTGTCCAGTGCGCGGTAGATCCCCTGCAGCACGTAGACCAGGGCGAACATGGCGAAGGTGTCGGCGAAGATCAGCACGGTGACCGAGGCGAGGCCGATCACCGACGAGAGCAGCAGGACCGGGCGGCGGCCCCACGAGTCGGACAGACCACCCGTCGGCAGCTCCAGTGCGAGGACGACGAAACCCTGCAGCGACGCCGCCAGCCCGGCTTCGGCGAGGGTCAGACCGCGGTCAAGGGGCAGCAGGACCACGATCGGCACCCACATGCCGACCGGGAACCAGCGCAGGAAGAGCAGGAACAGGTAGCGGTCGCGTGCCTGGGCGCCGGTCACGGTCTGTCGTCCAGGTCGATCGGCACGGCGTTGAGCGTGACCGACACCCGCCGGGCGCCAGGGCGGGGCTCGTGGCCTAGCCGCTCGCTGAAGCGTGTCATGACCGACTCCAGCTCGGTCATCAGCTCGTCCAGTTCCCCTGCGGTGGCGGTGAACATCAGGTCGGAGGTGTGTGCCGCGTCGCGCCACTCGACCGGCCAGAACCGGCGTTGGTCGTCCCATTTGGCGAGTTGCTCGCCGAAGTGGTTGAAGTAGTGCTGGCGCAGCCAGCCGGACGCGGCGATGGCGTCCGGGTCACCTTCGAGCTCGGCTTCCGACCAGCTGTGCGACTCCTGTGCCGGTGCCCAGAACCGTTGTTTGCCGGTCCCCTCCCCGGTCTCGACGACCAGGTTGACCTCGGCGAGTTTGCGCAGGTGGTAGCTGGTGGCGCCGGTGTTGGTCGACAGGCGCTCGGCGAGCTGCGTCGCCGTGGCGGCCCCGTTGATCCGCAGCTCGCTGAGCAGCCGCGCCCGCAGCGGGTGCGCGAGCACCCGCAGGGCGCGGCCGTCCAGGTGCAGGTTGTCCATGCGTGCACAATAACTGTGCACACTTCCTGTGCACAAGAGTTATGCACAACTATTGTGCATACCAGGTCCGCAGGTCAGCGAGCACAGTGGCGACCCGGGCACGCTGCTCGGCGACCCTGGCGGGCGCCGTGCCGCCGTACGCGTCGCGGGACGCGATCGAGCCGTCGACCGTCAGCACGTCCCGCACCTCGGGCGAGAGCGCGGGGTGCACACCGGCCAGCTCCTCGTCGGTGAGGTCCTCGAGTCCTGCGCCGCGGGACTCGGCGACCCGCACGCAGTCCCCCGCCGCCTCGTGGGCCACGCGGAACGGGACGCCCTGGCGCACGAGCCACTCGGCGATGTCGGTGGCGAGGGTGAAGCCCGCGGGTGCCAGCGCGGCCATGCGGTCGGTGTGGAACGTGAGCGTGCCGACCATGCCCGCGATGGCGGGCAGCAGCAGCTCCAGCTGCTCGACCGAGTCGAACAGCGGCTCCTTGTCCTCCTGCAGGTCGCGGTTGTACGCGAGCGGCTGGGCCTTCAGCACCGCGAGCAGACCGGTCAGGTTGCCGATCAGCCGCCCGGACTTGCCGCGGGTCAGCTCCGCGACGTCCGGGTTCTTCTTCTGCGGCATGATCGACGAGCCGGTCGCCCACGCGTCGTCGAGCGTCGCGTAGCCGAACTCGGCGGTCGTCCAGATGATCGTCTCCTCGGCGATCCGCGACAGGTTCACGCCCAGCATGGCCAGCACGAACGCCATCTCGGCGGCGAAGTCGCGGGACGCGGTGCCGTCGATCGAGTTCTCCGCGGCCGCGTCGAAGCCCAGCTCCTTCGCGACCGCCTCGGGGTTCAGGCCCAGCGACGAGCCCGCCAGCGCACCGGAGCCGTAGGGCGAGATCGCCGCGCGCTTGTCCCAGTCCCGCAGGCGGTCCAGGTCGCGCAGCAGCGGCTGGACGTGGGCCAGGAGGTGGTGGGCGAGCAGGACCGGCTGCGCGTGCTGCAGGTGGGTGCGGCCGGGCATGACCGCGGCCGGGTGCTGGTCCACCTGGTGGAGGAGCGCGTCCACGATGTGGCCGACACCGGCGGCGACCCGGCGGGCGGCGTCCCGCAGCCACATCCTGAACAGCGTCGCGACCTGGTCGTTGCGGGAGCGGCCTGCCCGCAGCTTGCCGCCCAGCTCGGGTCCGGCGCGCTCGATCAGGCCGCGCTCCAGCGCGGTGTGCACGTCCTCGTCGGCGAGCACCGGCGTGAACTCGCCGGACGCCACGTCGGCGGCCAGGGAGTCGAGCGCGGCGAGCATGCCGGTCAGCTCGTCGTCGGTCAGCAGCTTCGCGTTGTGCAGCACCCTGGCGTGCGCACGCGATCCCGCGATGTCGTAGGGCGCGAGGCGCCAGTCGAAGTGCGTCGACAGCGACAGCTTCGCCATCGCCTCGGCCGGACCGGACGAAAATCGGCCACCCCAGAGGGCGGTCGGCTCACTCAACGTCGTTCTCCTCTTCGTGCGTGCCCGCCGCGAGGGCGGTGAAGCGTTCCGCCAGGTCCTTGCCCGACAGGGGTTCCCTGGCGATGACCATCACGGTGTCGTCGCCCGCGATGGTGCCGACGACCTCGTGCAGTGCGGCCCGGTCGATCGCGCTCGCGAGGAACTGCGCGGCACCGGGCGGGGTTCGCAACACGGTCAGGTTGACCGAGTAGTCGGCGGACACCATCAGCTCGGTGAGCAGGCGGGACAGCCGCGACGTGCCGCCCTGGACACCGCGCACGGGCGCGCCGTCCTCCGGGATCACGTAGACGGCCGCGCCGCCGTCGACACCGCGCAGCTTGACCGCGCCCAGCTCGTCGAGGTCCCGGGACAGGGTCGCCTGGGTGACGTCGATGCCTTCGCCCGCCAGGAGTTTCGCGAGTTCGGTCTGGCTGCGGATGCCCATCGACGACACCAGCTCGACGATCCGGGCCTGGCGCGCCACGCGGGTGGTGTTCGACACGGCGGTCATGCGCCCACCGCCCACGACAGCAGTGCCTTCTGTACGTGCAGGCGGTTCTCCGCCTCGTCCCACACCGCGCTCGCGGGGCCGTCGAGGACCTCGTCGGTGATCTCCCAGCCGCGGTGCGCGGGCAGGCAGTGCAGCACGATCGCGCCCGGCGCGGCCCGGCCGAGCAACGCCTCGTTGACCTGGAACGGGCGGAAGGGCGCGATACGGTCCTTGCCGTCGTTCTCCTGGCCCATGGACGTCCACGAGTCGGTGACCAGCACGTCCGCGCCGTCGACCGCCGCGTGCGGGTCGGACAGGACGGTCACCGAGCCCTCGGTGTCGGCCGCGCGCTTCTTGGCGGCGAGCAGCACGTCGGGCAACGGCGCGAAGCCCTCCGGGTGTGCGACGCGGACGTGCAGGCCCGCGGTGACACCGCCCAGCAGCAGCGAGTGCGCCATGTTGTTGGCGCCGTCGCCGAGGTAGGTCAGGGTGAGGCCCGCGAGCCTGCCGTGCCGTTCGCGGATGGTCTGCAGGTCGGCGAGCACCTGGCACGGGTGGAACTCGTCGGTCAGCGCGTTGATCACCGGTACCCGCGACGCCGAGGCCATGGCGGCGATCCTGGCCTGCGCGTACGTCCGCCACACGACCGCGTCGACGTAGCGGGACAGTACCCGCGAGGTGTCCTCGATGGTCTCCTCGCGACCGAGTTGCATGGTGCGACCGTCGATGACGATCGGCTGGCCGCCGAGCTGGCTGATGCCGACCTCGAACGACAGGCGCGTGCGGGTGGAGTTCTTCTCGAAGATCGTCGCCACCGACCGGCCCGCGAGCGGGGTGAAGGCGAGATTGTCGGCCTTCATGCGGTCGGCGAGGTCGAGGACGGCGAGCTGCTCGTCGGCGGTCAGGTCGTCGTCACGCAGGAAGTGCCGGACCACGTCATGCCTCCTGTGCGGCGTCGAGGACACCCGGAAGGGCGTCGAGGAACCCGTGCACCTGCTCGGTGTCGAGGATCAACGGTGGCGCGAGCCGGACCGAGTCGGGCTGCACGTTGTTGACCAGGTAGCCGGCCTTCAGCGCCGCGCCGGCGACCGCGCCGGACACGGGGCCGGTCAACCCGATGGCCAGCAGCAGGCCGCTCCCCCGCACCTCGGTGACCAGCGGGTGGCCGAGCGCCTCGACGCCGGCGGCGATCTCCTTGCCCATGGCGGCCGCGTGGTCGACCAGGCCGTCGGCGGCGATGGTCCGCAGGACCGCGAGCCCGGCGGCGCAGCAGACGGGGTTGCCGCCGAACGTGGTGCCGTGCTGACCCGGTTTGAGCAGGTCACCCGCCGCGCCGACGCCGATGCAGGCACCGAGCGGCAGGCCGCCGCCGAGGCCCTTCGCGAGCGTGATGACGTCCGGGGTGACGCCTGCCTGCTGGAACGCGAACCAGGTGCCGAGCCGGCCGAGACCGGTCTGGACCTCGTCCATCACCAGCAGCGCACCGGTCCTGGTCGTGATGTCCCGCGCCGCCTGCAGGTATCCCGCCGGGGCCGCGTGCACACCGCCCTCGCCCAGCACCGGCTCGATGAACACCGCCGCGGTCTCGTCGTCCACCGCGGCCCGCAGCGCGTCGACGTCACCGAACGGGACGTGCGTGACGCTCTGCAGCAGCGGTTCGAACGGTGCCCGCTTGGCGGGCTGGCCGGTGACGGTGAGCGCGCCCATGGTGCGGCCGTGGAACGCGCCGTCACAGGCCACGAGCTTGGTGCGGCCGGTGAGGCGGGACAGCTTCACGGCCGCCTCGACGGCTTCCGCGCCGGAGTTGCAGAACAGGACCTTCGCCTGACCAGCGAGCCCGGCCACGTCGAGCAGTTCCTCGGCCAGCTCGACGGTGACCTGGTTGACGTACAGGTTCGACGTGTGGCCCAGCGTCCGGACCTGCTCGGTCACCGCGGCCACGACGGCCGGGTGGGCGTGGCCCAACGCGTTGACCGCGATGCCCGCGACGAGGTCGAGGTAGCGGTTGCCGTCGGCGTCCCAGACGTACGCGCCCTCCCCGCGCACCAGCGTGAGCGCGGGGGTGCCGTAGTTGTCCATGAGGGACGCCCGCCACTTCGCCTGGCCGTCCACATTGGACGCGATCATGCGTTCTCCTCCTCGGGCAGGACCATCGTGCCGACGCCGCTGCCGGTGAACACCTCGAGCAGCACGGAGTGGGCGAGCCTGCCGTCGATCACGTGGGCACGCGGCACCCCGCCGCGCACGGCCGCGAGGCACGCCTCCATCTTCGGGATCATCCCGCTGGCGAGCCCCGGCAGCATCTTCTCCAGCTCGCCCGCGCGAACCTGGTTGAGCAGCGAGTCCCTGTCCGGCCAGTCCGCGTACAGGCCCTCGACGTCGGTGAGCATGACGAGCTTCTCGGCCTTGAGCGCGATGGCGATCGCGGCGGCCGCGGTGTCGGCGTTCACGTTGTGCGCCAGGCCGTCCGTGTCCGGCGCGACCGTGGACACGACCGGGATGCGGCCGGCGTGGACGATGTCGAGCACCGCGGCCGGGTTCACCGCGATGACCTCGCCGACGAGGCCGAGGTCGACGACCTCGCCGTCCACGGTGGCGGTGCGGCGCTGCGCGGTGAGCAGCCGCGCGTCCTCGCCGGAGATCGCGACCGCGTACGGGCCGTGCGCGTTGATCAGCGCGACCAGCTCGCGGGACACCTGGCCGGTGAGCACCATCCGGACCACGTCCATGGTCTCCGGTGTGGTGACGCGCAGGCCGGCCTTGAACTCGCCGGGGATGCCGAGCCGGTTGAGCATGGCGGTGATCTGCGGGCCGCCGCCGTGCACCACGACCGGGTGCAGTCCGCACAGCTTCAGGAACACCATGTCCTGCGCGAACGCGGCCTTCAGCTCCTCGTCGACCATCGCGTTGCCGCCGTACTTCACGACGACCGTGGCGCCGTGGAACCGTTGCAGCCACGGCAGTGCCTCGATCAGGACCGCGGCCTTCTCCGCTGCCTGGGGGATCGTCATGACGAGTACGCGCTGTTCTCTTCGACGTAGCCGTGTGACAGGTCGGTGGTCAGGACGGTCGCGCGGCCCGGCCCGGCGTGCAGGTCGACCTCGACGGTGATGTCGCGGCCGGACAGGTCCGCCTTCGACCGGTCCTCCCCCGCGCCACCGGCGACGCAGACCGCGACGCCGTTGATCGTGATGTCGAGCTTCGCCGGGTCGAACTCGGTCGGCGCGTTGCCGACTGCCATCGCGACGCGGCCCCAGTTCGGGTCGGAGCCGAAGAACGCGGTCTTGCACAGGTTGTCGCGTGCGACGAGCCGTGCGGTCGCGTCCGCTTCGGCGGCGGTGGCGGCGCCGCGCACGGTGATCGTGATGTGCTTGGTGACGCCCTCGGCGTCGGCCTGGAGCTGCCGGACCAGATCGGCGCACAGCTCGGTGAGCCGCGCGGTGAACTCCTCGACCGGGACCTCCTTGCCGGACGCGCCGGAGCACAGCAGCAGCACGGTGTCGTTGGTGGACGTGCCGCCGTCGACGTCGAGCGCGTTGAACGTCAGGTCCACCGCGTGACGCAGTGCCGCGTCCGCGTCGGACCGCGCCAGCACGGCGTCGGTGGTGACGACCGACAGCATCGTCGCCATGTTGGGCGCGCACATGCCAGCGCCCTTGGCGAAACCGCCGAGCGCCCAGCCGTCCTGGACGGATCCGGCGTACTTGGGGACGGTGTCGGTGGTCATGACGGCCGTGGCGGCGTCGATCCCGGCTTCCTCCGTGCCGGCCAGCTGCGCCGCGGCGGCGGTGACCCCGGCTTTGAGGTCGTCCATCGGCAGGCGGGCGCCGATCAGGCCGGTCGAGCAGACCGCCACGTCGATCGCGCCGATGCCCAGCGTCGCCGCGACGTGCTCGGCGGTGGCGTGCGTGTCCTGGAAGCCCGCCGGGCCGGTGCACGCGTTGGCGCCGCCCGAGTTCAACACGACGGCCTTCACGTGGCCGGTCGCCAGGACCTGCTGCGACCACAGGACGGGTGCGGCCTTCACCTTGTTGCGGGTGAAGACACCGGCGGCCACGTCGAGCGGGCCGTCGTTGACCACGAGGGTCAGGTCCTTGCCGCCGCTCTCCTTGATCCCGGCGGCGACTCCGGCGGCCCGGAAACCCTTGGGGGTGTTGATGGTCACGGTGCCACTCCCACAGTGGTGAGTCCGGTGGTCTCGGGCAGGCCGAGCGCGAGGTTCATCGACTGGACGGCCGCGCCGGCGGTGCCCTTGGTCAGGTTGTCGAGCGCGGCGACCACGACGAGGCGGTGCGCGTCGCGGTCGACGGTGGCGCGCAGCTGCACGGCGTTGGAGCCGAGCGTGGCTGCGGTCGCGGGCCAGGAGTTCTCGAGGATGTGGACGAACGGCTCGTCGGCGTAGGCCTGGCGGTACACCTCGTCCGGGTCCAGCTCGTTCCTGAGCGGCGCGGACGCCGTGGTCAGGATGCCGCGGGGCATGGGCGCGAGTACCGGCGTGAACGAGACGGTGACCGGCTCCCCCGCGACGCGCCCGAGGTTCTGCGCGATCTCCGGGGTGTGGCGGTGCGCACCGCCGACGCCGTACGCGCTGGCCGAGCCCATGACCTCGGAGCCCAGCAGGTGCGGCTTGAGCGACTTGCCCGCGCCGGACGTGCCGCTGACCGAGACGACCACCACAGCGGGCTCGATCATGCCCGCCGCCAGCGCGGGGGCCAGGGCGAGGGACGCGCCGGTCGGGTAGCAGCCGGGGACGGCGATCCGCTTGGTGTGCACCAGCTTCGCGCGGTGACCGGGCAGTTCGGGCAGGCCGTAGGGCCAGGTGCCCGCGTGGTCGCCGCCGTACCAGCGGGTCCAGTCCGCCTCGTTCTCGAGCCGGTGGTCGGCACCGCAGTCGATCACGAGCGTGTCCGGGCCCAGCCGGGCCGCGATCTCGGCCGAGTGGCCGTGCGGGAGCGCGAGGAAGACCACGTCGTGGCCCGCGAGCTGCTCCGAGGTGGTCTCGGCGAGGACGCGGTCCGCGAGCGGGAGAAGATGGGGCTGGTGCGCGCCGAGTGGGGTGCCCGCGTTGCCACCGGCGGTCAGCGCGCCGATCTCCACCTCGGGATGGCCGAGCAACAGCCGCAGCAGCTCACCCCCGGCGTACCCGCTGGCACCACCCACCGCGATTCGGATCGTCACCTGGATGATTATGCATGGTCGTGCAAACTTACTCAACCGAGATGTCCGGCCCAGGTCGCGGGGGCGTGACGCGATCACGGCGGACGACGAACGGGCGTCCCCGGAGCTCCGGGGACGCCCGTTCGTGTGATCCGGATCGCGTCAGCGCGGGACCGCCACCGCCAGTTCGGCGCGGAGGTCGGCCGACGGGACCGTCGCGGCCCGCTTGTCGGCCGCGGCGCCCGCCGGGACCGGCCGCGGCACCGGGTCGCACTGGACGTCGGAGCCGTTGCCCGGCTTGCGGGCGGGCAGGGCACCCGTCTTCAGGTACTCGGTGATGATGCTGTCCGTGCACTCCACACCCGAGAGCGACCCCGAATGGGTGGTACCGCCGACACCTTCGATGAGCACCGAGTTCGGGAACAGCTTGCGCACCTCGATGGCGCCCGAGTACGGCGTCGCCGAGTCGAGGGTCTCGTTGATGAGGAGCGCGCTGTCGACCCCGCGGCCGTCGACCTTCACCGGCTTGTCCGACGACGCCGGCCAGTAGAAGCAGGGGGCGTTGAACCACACGTTGCCCCACGTCTCGAACGGCGCGCGGATGTGGGTCAGCCAGTTGTCGACGCGCCACTTGTTCCAGTTCGTCGGCCACTGGGCGTCGGTGCAGGACACCGCGAGGTACACGGCGTGCCCGTTGTCGTCGAACGGCGGCGTGCCGTACATCTCCTGCAGCGTCTGCCAGTCACCGTCGTGGACGTAGCCCGCGAACGCGTTGGCGACGTCCTCCCAGCCGTACACGTAGTACGCGGCCTGCAGGAAGATGTCGGTCCACTCGTCCGGGCCGATCACGCCGCCCGCCGGGGCGCGCAGCAGCTCGGCCTGCTTCTGGTAGAACAGCGCCTCGACCTGACGGCCGGTCTTGCCGAGGTGGTAGATGTCGTCGTACGTGGCGACCCACTCGAAGTAGACCTTGATGTTGCGGTCGAACGCGATGTCCTGGTCGATGTTCGCGTCGTACCAGACCCGCTTCGGGTTCACGTTGCCGTCGAAGGCCACCCGGCGGAAACGATCCGGGAACAGCGTGCCGTACACCTGGCCCAGATAGGTGCCGTACGAGAACCCGTAGTAGTTGATCTGCTCGGCGCCGAGCGCCTTGCGAATGCTCTCCATGTCGTTCGCCGAGTCGACGGTCGTCATGTGTTCGAGCAGTTTCCCGCCGTTCTCACCACACGCGTCCGCGTAATTCTTCGAACGCTTCAGCCACGTGCGCTCGAGACCCGGCGTGATTGGCACGAAGTACGGCCGGTTGTAGCCGTCGTAGTCCGGAATGCACGAAAGCGAAGGCTGGCTGGCGCCGACACCCCTCGGGTCGAAGCCGATCCAGTCGTACCCGTCGCCGCCGCCGTCCGGCACGAAGTCGCCGAAGATCGAGTAGATGAGGCCGGAGCCGCCCGGACCGCCCGGGTTGACCAGCATCGGGCCCTGGTACTCGGAGTCCGGGCTCTTGTGCGTCACGCGCGACACGGCGAGCTTGATCTTGTCGCCATCCGGCTTCGCGTAGTCGAGGGGGACCTCGAGGAAGCCGCACTTCGCACCGGCCTGCACGAGCCGGGGATTGTCGCATTCACCCCATTGGATGGCTTTTGGAGTGAATTCAGGTGTTTTCGCCGGCGCAGCGGAAGCGACCGACGTTGCGGTCAGCCCACTGAGCACGACTCCCGCGATCGCCGCCAGGGCAGCGAATCTCTTTGCTTTGATCACCGGATGAGCCTGCCTCCGAAATAGTGAGCGGGGAATACCCCGAAAGTCGATTTACCGTATCGTGACGGCACGGAGCGCGACCACTCGAACACACTGCTCGCGGGAACTGTCGGTGGGCTGACGTACGTTGCGCCCCATGGACGAATCCCATGCTCTCGTCGTCGCAGTGCGGTCCCGCCTGGCCGCCTGCGGCGACCCGCGCAAGGCACCGGAGATGCAGCGGTACATGAAGTCGGAGCTGCCGTTCCGCGGGGTCGCGTCACCGGAACGCAAGGCGCTCGCGAAGGAGCTGTTCGCCGCGCACCCGCTGCCGTCCGCGGCCGCGGGTGCGCACCGCCGCACTGGAGCTGTGGCGGACGGCCGCCTACCGGGAGGAGCGGTATCTGGCGATCGACCTGACCGGACACCGGGCGTACCGGGCATGGCAGACACCGGCGCTGCTGCCGCTGTACGAGGAGATGATCGTCACCGGCGCGTGGTGGGACTACGTGGAAGAGATCGCGAACCGCAGGGTCGGCCCGCTGTTACGCGACTTCCGGAGCGAGCTGACGCCGGTCATGCACGCGTGGGCGGCCGACGAGGACCTGTGGAAGCGCCGCACGTCGATCATCTGCCAGCTGAGCTTCAAGGAGGCCACCGACACCGCGCTGCTGACCGCGGCGATCGAGGCGAACACCGGCGACCGGGACTTCTTCATCCGCAAGGGCATCGGCTGGGCGCTGCGCCAGTTCGCCCGCACCGAACCGGGCTGGGTGCGGGCCTTCGTGGACGGTCACCCCGAGCTGTCGCCCCTGTCCGTGCGGGA
Source organism: Actinophytocola algeriensis (assembly GCF_014203735.1). Lineage (GTDB taxonomy): Bacteria > Actinomycetota > Actinomycetes > Mycobacteriales > Pseudonocardiaceae > Actinophytocola > Actinophytocola algeriensis. The sequence goes on from NZ_JACHJQ010000013.1 coordinate 14,178, forward strand.
GGCTGTTAAGCACTTGTAGCCGTTGGCAGGATGGTCGATGTGACCTCGCTTCCCCCGACCCGGGCATCGCTGGCCGCCGACCTCACGGCGCTGGGTCTGTCCACTGGCGACACGGTGCTGGTGCACTCGTCGATGCGCGCGATCGGGTGGGTACCCGGCGGTCAGGTGGCCGTGGTGCAGGCCCTGCTGGACGTGCTCGGCCCGGACGGCACGCTCGTCGTGCCTGCGCAGACCGGCGGCAACTCGGACCCGAAGCACTGGACCAACCCGCCGGTCCCGGAGGAGTGGTGGCCTGCCATCCGTGAGCACATGCCCGCGTTCGACCCCGCGATCACACCGAGCCGCGGCATCGGCGCGGTGGCGGAGTCGGTGCGGACGTGGCCGGGTGCGGTGCGGAGCGACCACCCGCACACGTCGTTCGCGGCGGTCGGCGCGCGGGCGGCAGCACTGATGGCGAGGCACGACCTGGACTGCCAGCTCGGCGCGGAGTCACCGCTGGGGGCGCTGGAGGCCGAGGACGCACGCGTGCTGCTGCTGGGTGTCGGCTTCGACGTCTGCACGGCGTTCCACCTCGCGGAGTACCGGATCCCGTCCGCGAAGATCGAGCACAGCGGCGCCATCCGCACCGAACGCGGCCGCGAGTGGATCACCTACGTCGACGTCGCCACGAACAGCGACGACTTCGACCAGGTGGGCGCGGCTTATGAACCGACGGCCACCCTGCGCCGCGGCCAGGTGGGCACGGCGGACAGCCGCCTCTTCCCGTTGAGGGAAGCGGTGGCCTTCGCCACAGGATGGCTGAACGAGCACCGCGAGACGCCGCAAGCCGAGTGAGGCAGGCACGCGAACCACGAGCTGACCCCTGCCCGGGCTCACCGGCCCGGGCGCAGAGTCACCAACTCAGGCCCGCAGCGCGGCACCGAACCGGGACGCGGCAGCAGCCACAGCGGTGTCCCGCGCCGCGGTCGCCTCCTCCACCGTCAAGGTCCGGTCCGGAGCCCGGAAGCGCAGCGAGTAGGCCAGCGAGCGCTTGCCCTCGCCGACCTGTTCGCCGGTGAACACGTCGAACAGGTTCAGCTCCTCGAGCAGGTCACCGCCGCCACCGCGCAGGGTGTCCGCGACCTCGGCGACCGGCACGGTCGCGTCGACCACCAGCGCCACGTCCAGCAGCACCGGCGGGTACGGCGACGGTGACGGCGCCGGCCTGCGCTCGACCAGCGGGAGCCCGTCGAGCTTCAGCTCCATCGCGCAGGTGCGCGCCGGCAGACCGAGCTTGTCGATCACCTTCGGGTGCAGCTCGCCCGCATAGCCCACGGCGAGGTCGCCCACCAGCAGCTGCGCGCACCGGCCCGGGTGCCACGGCGCCAGCTCGCCTGCCTTCACGGTCAGCTCGACACCGGCGGCCTCCGCGACGATCTCCGCCGCGCGCACCGCGTCCGACCAGCTCGCCCGGACGCCGGGGCCCCACCAGCCTGCCCGCTCGCGGTTGCCCGTCAGGACCACCGCCGTGTGCACCGGCTGCTGCGGTAGCGCGGCGTGCAGGCTCGCCACCTCCGCGTCGCTCGGGCGGCCGGCGACACCGACCTCGGGCACCGGCACCTGCTGCGCCTTCGGCAACGTCACCTGCCCGATGTGGAACAGCGCGATGTCCCGCATGCCGCGGGACACGTTGCGCACCAAGGCATCCAGCAGCCCGGGCAGCAGGGTCGTGGCCAGCTCGCTGCGCTCGGCCTCGAGCGGGTTGACGATCGACACCGTCCGGCGGCGGCTGTCTTCCGGGGCCAGGCCCAGGGAGTCCCACACGCTCGGCGCCACGAACGGGAACGGGAGGACCTCGACGTAGCCCGCCTCCGCGAGCGCGCGGCCGACCGACCGCCTGCGGCGCTGGCTCGCCGTGGTGCCGGTGCCGGGGCGCGCGGCGGGCAGGACGGTCGGGATGGTGTCGTAGCCCTCGAGCCGCAGCACCTCCTCGACCAGGTCGGCGGGCTCGGCGAGGTCGTGCCGCCACGTCGGCGGCTGGGCGACGACGTAGGACTTGCCGTCGTCGCCGGTGAAGACCTCGGTGGTGCAGCCGATCTGCTGGAGCCGCCGCACGGTCGCGCCGCGCTCGTAGTTCGTGCCTGCCACGCGGTCGGGCAGGCCGAGCTGCATCGTCACCGTCGGGAGCGCGGTCACGCCGCCCTCGTCGGTGCGGCCCGGCTTGATGCTGCCGTCCGCGAAGTCACGCAGCAGGCGCGCCGCCCGCTCCAGCGCCATCGGCGGGATGTTCGCGTCGACGTGCCGTTCGAACCGCTTCGAGGCCTCGGACGGCAGTTTGTGCCTGCGCACGGTCCGCGCGATCGAGGCCGGGTCCCAGACCGCGGCTTCGAGCAGGATGTCGGTGCTGTCGGCGTTGACCTCGGTGCTCGCGCCACCCATCACACCCGCGAGCGAGACCGGGCCGGTCTCGTCGGCGATGACGATGTCGTCCGGGTCCAGCTCGCGGACGGTGTCGTCGAGCGTGGTGAGCTTCTCCCCCGGCTTCGCGCGCCGCACGACCAGCCCGCCCTTGATCGACGGCGTGTCGAAGGCGTGCATGGGCTGGCCCATCTCGAGCATCACGTAGTTCGTGACGTCGACGGCCAGCGAGATCGACCGGACACCGGCCAGCATGAGCCTGCGCCGGATCCAGAACGGGGTCGGCGCGGTCGGGTCCACCCCGGTCACGCGCCGCGCGACGAAGCGCGGGCAGTCGGTCTCGTGCTCCACGGTCACCGAGAACGCGTCACCCTCGGCACCCGGCGCGTCGATGGCGGCGGGGTCGCGGTAGTCGATGTCGAACGCGCAGGCCAGCTCGCGGGCGAGGCCGCGGATGGAGAACGCGTAGCCGCGATCGGGCGTGATCGACAGCTCGATCACGCTCTCGTCCAGGCCCAGCAGCTCGACGGCGTCGTCACCGGCACCAGCCTCGCCGCTCGGCAGCACGAGGATGCCGGAGTGCTCGTCGCCCAGTCCCAGCTCGCGGGCCGAACAGATCATGCCGTTGCTGACCCGGCCGTACGTCTTGCGCGCGGCGATCGAGAACCCGCCGGGCAGCACCGCACCGGGCAACGCGACCACCACGAGGTCGCCCTCGGCGAAGTTCGTCGCGCCGCAGACGATCCCGCGCACGCGCGGCTCGCCCTCGATGACGTCGTCGTGGTCGTCGGCCTCCGCGACCTCGACCATGCAGTACCGGATCGGCTTCTTGAACTCGGTGAGCTCCTCGATCTCGGCGACGCGGCCGACCACGACGGGACCGGTCACCGGGCCGAGTGGCGTGACCTCCTCGACCTCGAGACCGACACGGACGAACGCCTCGGCGATCTGTTCCGCCGAGTAGTTCTCGTCCGTCTCGAGGTGCTCGGTGAGCCAGCTGACGGGGACCCGCACGGTGTTACCTCTCCTACTGACGGGTGTGGCGAGATCAGGCTTCGGTGCCGAAGGGGGCCGTGAACCGGACGTCGCCCTCGACCATGTCGCGCATGTCCGGGATGCCGTTGCGGAACTGCAGCGTCCGCTCGATGCCCATGCCGAACGCGAAGCCGGAGTAGACGTCCGGGTCGATGCCGCAGGCACGCAGCACGTTGGGGTTGACCATGCCGCAGCCACCCCACTCGACCCAGCCCGCGCCGCCCTTCTTCTCCGGGAACCACACGTCGGGCTCCGCGGACGGCTCGGTGAACGGGAAGTACGACGGGCGCAGCCGGATCTTGGAGCTGTCGCCGAACATGGCCTTGGCGAACGCGTCCAGGGTGCCCTTCAGGTTGGCCATCGTGAGGCCTTTGTCGACGGCGAGCCCCTCCACCTGGTGGAACACCGGGGTGTGGGTGGCGTCGAGCTCGTCGGTGCGGAAGGTCCGGCCGGGGCACACCACGTAGACCGGCAGGTCACGCTCGAGCAGCGAGCGGATCTGCACCGGTGAGGTGTGGGTGCGCAGGACCAGGCCGGAGTCGGCGGGCGCCACGTAGAACGTGTCCTGCATGGTGCGCGCCGGGTGGTCCTTCTTGAAGTTCAGCGCGTCGAAGTTGAACCACTCGGTCTCGACCTCGGGTCCCTCGGCGATTTCCCAGCCCATGCCGACGAACACGTCCGCGATGCGGTCGGACAGCGTGGTCAGCGGGTGCTGGGCGCCGCGGGGGACGCGGTTCCACGGCAGCGTGACGTCCACCGACTCCTCGCGGAGCACCCGCTCGTCGCGGTCGGCCACCAGCTGGACGCGGCGCTCCTCGAACGCCTCGCGCACGGCCTTCTGCGCCTCGTTGACCCGCTTGCCCGCGTCTGCCTTCCCGTTGGGCGGCAGCGCACCGATCTCGCGACGGGCCACCATCAGCGGGGCCTTGTCCCCCAGGTGGGCGGGCTTGACCGTGGCCAGCGCCGCCAGGTCGCCCACCGCCGCGAACTCCTTGCGCGCCTGCTCCACGGCAGCCTGCAGCGTCTCGGGCGCGAGGGCCGCGACCTGCTTCGGATCGTAGGAGTCGTTGGCTGCGGACATGTGGGTGCGAGCTCCCGGGGAAGGCTGACCGGATCGACGTGCTCGCGGGTAGCGAGCACAGTGATCCTAGGTGATCGGCTGATCCGGCCCGAACCCAGTTTCCCCTATCGGCGCTTCGGGGGGAACGCACCGGCCAGATCCGCGCCCCCGAACTCCCGCGGCACGCTCCGGTCCGCGGCGTAGTGGTACAGCGCGGTCTGGTAGATCCCGGATAGCGCGGTGATCAGCACGAGGCTCACGAGGAACCAGAGCACGGCGAGCGCGAAGCACACCATCGCCACCGCCCCGCCCGCGACGCCGCCGAGCACGACCAGCAGCACGCTCGGCAGGACGAACAGGAACCCGACCGCGCCGATGCCCACGTTGCCCAGCACGTTCTCGCCCCAGGTGCCGCGGAACAGCTCGGCGGAACGCTTGACCGCGGGCTTGGTGGTGGCGCGTTCGAGCACCATCACCGGCAGCACCAGGTAGGTGACGAGGCTCCAGGCCATGCCGATCAGACCGCCGACGATGCGACCCAGGAAGCCGAGGCGTTCCTCGATGATCCGCAGGACCATCGACACGGTCGCCGACAGCAGCGCCCACGGCAGGAGCCTGCCCGCCATCGAGCCCGCGGTGCGCAGCCCGCCTGCGACGCTCGGGTCACCGCCCTTCAGCGCGACGTTCGCCTGCGAGATCAACGCCACGTTGAAGAAGATCGCCACGTAGGCGCTGACGACGTAGAACCCGGCCAGCAGCGCGTAGGTGCCGGGAGTCGCGCCGCCGTCACCGGAGCCGAAGTCGACCGTGAACACCGCGGGGGTGAGGAAGATGATCGCCACCACCAGCCCCACCGCACCGGACAGGACCGGGAAGACCGCGAGTTCCTTGCGTGAGCGCAGCACGCGCCAGGACGCCGTGAACATTTCCCACGAACGCTTGAACCGACCCATGCGGAACCCCCAGGGAAGCCGTGACCCGATGCCAGCAGAGTGGTCGGATTCGCGTCTGACTAAACCTGATCAGGTGAACCGTGTGCACGCCACGCGCTCGCGTAGAGGCAGACGGTCGCGGCGGTGGCGAGGTTGAGGCTTTCCGCCCTGCCGTAGAGCGGCACGCGCACCGACTCGTCGGCGGCCTCCTTCACCGCGGCGGGCAGTCCGTGCGCCTCGCTGCCGAAGAGCCAGGCCACGGGCGCGGGTGCGGTGGCGGGGGTGAGTTCGGTGGTGGCGTAGCCGTCGGTGGCGACCAGCCGCAGACCGGCCGCGCGGCAGGCGGCCAGGGTCTCGTCGACGGTGGCGCGGGCGATCGGCAGGTGGAAGACGCTGCCGGTCGACGCGCGAACGCACTTGCCGTTGTGCGGGTCGACCACGTCCCCGGCCAGGACCACCGCGTCGGCGCCCGCCGCGTCGGCGACCCGGATGACCGTGCCCGCGTTGCCAGGGTCGGACACCTCGACCAGCACGGCGACCAGCGCGGGTGTGCCGGCCAGCGCGGTGGCGAGCGGCACGTCCACGAACGAGCACACCGCGACCACGCCCTGCGGTGTGACCGTGTCGGACAGGCCTGCCATCGCGCGGTCGGTCACCGGGGAGACGGGGACGTCCCGGCCGGCGGCGAGTGCGTGCAGTTCCGTGTCGCGGGCGGTGAACGCCTCGGTCACGAACAGTTCGTGCACCTCACCGGGCCACGTGAGCGCCTCGCGGACGGCCTGTGCGCCCTCGACGAGGAACCGCCCGGCGCGCTGCCGCCCCACTCGGCGCGACAGGGCCCGGGCAGCAGCGACCCGGGGTGTCCGTTCGGTGAACGGAACTGCCCCGGGTCGTGGTGCGGTGCTCAGGAAGCGGCCTTGCCCTGCTGGTCGGCGTTGGCACGCGCGACCTCGACGAGCGCGGCGAACGCGCCCGCGTCGTTCACGGCCAGCTCGGCGAGGATCTTGCGGTCGACCTCGACACCCGCGTTCTTCAGACCCTGGATGAAGCGGTTGTAGGTCAGGCCGTTCTGGCGAGCCGCGGCGTTGATGCGGGTGATCCACAGCTGCCGGAAGTCACCCTTGCGGGCACGGCGGTCCCGGTAGGCGTAGTTGAGCGAGTGGAGCATCTGCTCCTTCGCCTTGCGGTACAGCCGCGAGCGCTGGCCACGGTAGCCGCTGGCCAGCTCAAGGGTGGTGCGGCGCTTCTTTTGGGCGTTGACTGCCCGCTTGACGCGTGCCACGGTGCGAATCCGATCGATCTCGAGGGCGGCGGTCCCGCGCGCCCAGTGTGGTCAGGGAAACGAGTGCCGGTCAGCGACCGAGCAGCTTCTTCACGCGCTTGACGTCGGCCTTGGCCAGCTCTTCGGTGCCGGACAGGCGACGGGTCACCCTGCTGGACTTCTTCTCCAGCTTGTGGCGGAGACCGGTCTGCTGACGACGGAGCTTTCCCTTGCCGGTGACCCGAACGCGCTTCGAGGTACCGGAGTGGGTCTTGTTCTTGGGCATGGTGTTCCTTGCCGTCTTCCTTGCGCGGTTGTACGACCGGGTGCGTCACGCCTCGCGGTGAGACGCACTCGGCCCTGTTCGGACGATCAGTTCGTGTCGGCGGCGGCAGCGTCGGCGGGGTCAGCGGCGTCAGCGCTGGGCTTCGGCCGCGTCTTCTGGGTCTTGTGCGGCGCCAACACCATGATCATGTTCCGGCCGTCCTGCTTCGGCGCGGCCTCGACGAAGCCGAGATCGGCGACGTCCTCGGACAGCCGCTGCAGCAGCCGGAAGCCAAGTTCGGGGCGGGACTGCTCACGTCCGCGGAACATGATCGTCACCTTGACCTTGTTCCCGTGTTCGAGGAAGCGGATCACGTGACCACGTTTGGTCTCGTAGTCGTGCTTGTCGATCTTCGGGCGGAGCTTCTGCTCCTTGATCACGGTGAGCTGCTGGTTTCGACGCGACTCGCGTGCCTTCTGCGCGCTCTCGTACTTGAACTTGCCGAAGTCCATGAGCTTGCAGACCGGCGGACGAGCCTGCGGGGCTACCTCCACGAGGTCCAGGTCCGCTTCCTGAGCGAGGCGGAGTGCGTCTTCGATGCGCACTATCCCCACCTGCTCGCCGTTCGGTCCGACGAGTCGGACTTCCGGAACTCGGATGCGGTCGTTGATGCGTGTCTCGGAGCTGATGGGGCCTCCTCGGGCCGGGTTCGTCTTTCTCCTCCGCGACCCTCACGGATCCCCATCAAGCACGAAGCCCCGGTCGTCTGATGGACGAACGGGGCCCGCTTCCGATCACTCGTCGCACCCGACGAGAAACCGCGCCCGAATGCCGGAGCTGTCCGGTACAGGTCGCGGCGACCGGAACCCGGCCACTGTGTGACTCGGGTGGGAGCGGGGCTCCACTTGTACAGTCTCGCAAGCGAGACTGGTCGCGTCGTTCAGGATAACACCACCGCCTGGCCGGTTGTTCCACCGGTCAGGTCCTGGCCCACTGATAGCGCAACTCGGGCCGTCCGACCTGACCGTACCTCGGCTGCCGGATCGCCATCCCGTGGTCCGCGAGGTACTCCAGGTACCGGCGCGCGGTCACGCGGGACATGCCGAGCGCGTCCCCTGCCGCGCCCGCGGAGAGCCCCTCCGCCGCGCCACGCAGTGCGGCCGCGACGGCGTCGAGCGTCGGTGCGCTCATGCCCTTGGGCAGCTGGGCGCCCTCACTGCCGCGCAGTGTGGCGAAGAGGTGGTCGACGTTCGTCTGGTCGGCCTCCTGGGCCTGGTCGACGCCGTGCCGGAACCGCGCGTACCGCTCGAGCTTGTCGCGCAGTGTCGCGAAGGTGAACGGCTTCAGCAGGTACTGCACCACGCCGCTGGACACCGCGGCCCGCACCAGCGCCAGGTCCCGCGCGGAGGTCACCATGATCACGTCGACGAGCCTGCCCTCGGCCCGCAGCGCGCGGCACAGGTCGAGCCCGTTGCCGTCGGGCAGGTACTGGTCGAGCAGCAGGAGGTCCACGTCCAGCCGCCCGAGCGCCCGCCGCGCCTCCCCGGCCGAGTGCACGACCCCGGCGACGGCGAACCCGTCGACCCGCTCGACGTAGAGCCGGTGCGCGTCGGCGGCGACGAGGTCGTCCTCGACCACCAGCACTGCAATCATGGGTCGCCGCGCTCCTCCGCTACCACGTCGTCTTCCCTCCGGCGCTCCGCTCCCCGATCACGTCGACACCAACGCGGTCGGGAGCCGGACCGCGAACACCGCGCCGCGTTCCCCCTGGCTCACCTCGATCGTGCCGTTGCCCCTGTGCACCGCCTGCCGCACCAGCGCGAGCCCGAGGCCGCGGCCGTCCGCTTTCGTGGACCAGCCGCGGTCGAACGCCACCTCGCCCGCCGCGAGGCCGGCGCCGGTGTCCTCGACGCGCAGGAGCAGCGCGCCGTCCTCGGTGCGGGCGGTGACGAACACCTTCGGCGCGTTCCCGCCCTCGATGGCCGCGTCGAGCGCGTTGTCGATGAGGTTGCCGAGGATGGTGACCACGTCCCTCGGCGCGAGGGTGCCGCCCAGCACCGCGTCGTCGATCTCCGTCTCGGGCGTGATCACCAGCTCGGCGCCGCGTTCGTTCGCCTCGGCCGCCTTGCCGAGCAGCAGCGCCGCGAGCACCGGCTCGGACACCGCGTCCACCACGCGGTCGGTGAGCTGCTGCGCGAGCGCCAGCTCGGCGGTCGCGAACTCGACGGCCTCCTCGTAGCGGCCGAGCTCCACGAGCGACACGACCGTGTGCAGCCGGTTCGCGGCCTCGTGCGCCTGCGAGCGCAGCGACTCGGCGAAGCCGCGGACCGAGTCCAGCTCGCCGGTGAGCGCCTGCAGGTCGGTGTGGTCCCGCAGGGTCACGACCGTGCCGTGCGCGCGGTTGCCGGAGCGGACCGGAGTGCCGTTCACGACCAGCACGCGCCGGTCGGTCAGGTGGATCTCGTCACGGGTGGTGCGGTCGGGCGCCATGCTCGCGACCATCGCCGCGGGCAGCCCGAGGTCGCCGAGTGCCTTGCCCTCGATGTCGTCGGCCAGGTCCAGCAGCTCGCGGGCACCGTCGTTGCAGAGCGTCACCCGGCCTGCCTGGTCGACCAGCAGGAGGCCTTCGCGGACGGTGTGCAGGATCGCCTCGTGGTACTCCAGGCGCCTGCCGAGTTCCGCTGGCCCGAGGCCGTGGGTCTGCCGGTCGAGGCGCCTGCTGACGAGGTAGGTGCCGGTCATGCCGGCCGCGAGCGTCACGAGCGCGACCAGGACCAGCGGTACGAGCCGGTCGCGGACCTGCCCGGCGATCGCGTCGAGCGTGATGCCGACGCTGACCAGTGCCGCGATCCGGTCGCCGTCGCGGACCGGGACCACCGCGCGGACCGACGGGCCGAGCGTGCCGGTGTAGGTCTCGGTGAAGACCTCGCCCGCGAGCGCGTCCTCGATGTGGCCGAGGAACTTCTCGCCGATGCGGTCCGGGTTCGGGTGGGTGTATCTGAAGCCCGAGGTGTCCATGATCGTGATGAAGTCGACGCCGGTGTCGCGGCGGACGCGCTCGGCGAAGGGCTGCAGCACCGCGCTCGGTTCCCTCGCCTCGACGGCGTCGACGACCGCGGGTGAGTCCGCGATGGTCAGCGCGACCGAGACGACCTCCTCGCGCGTCGAGTCCTCGGTCCGGTCGGCCACGTCGAGGTACGCGAGGAGCGCGCCCGCGACGACCAGCACCCCGACGATGATCACCTGGAGCACCAGCAGCTGCCGCGCGAGGCTCCAACCTCCACGGCGCTCACCTGTCATGCGCATCAGTGTGGCCCGCTTCACAATGATCTTGGAAAGCCCATCTACTTAATGAACACAAACGTGACCCACCTCATAGCGGTTCGGAGAATCACCGCAACCAGCCCTGCCAGGAGGTCTCGTGTCCAGCGTTGAACAACCGGCCCGCCCACGTCGTCGGGACCGGACCCATCTCCTCTACATCGCCGTGATCGTCGCGGTCGCGGCCGGCATCCTGATCGGTCTGGTGTGGCCGGAAGTCGGCAAGGAACTGAAACCGCTCGGCACCGGGTTCGTCAACCTGATCAAGATGATGATCAGCCCGATCATCTTCTGCACGATCGTGCTCGGCGTCGGCTCGGTGGCCAAGGCCGCGAAGGTCGGCAAGGTCGGCACGCTCGCCATCGGTTACTTCCTCGCGATGTCGACGGTGGCGCTGGTCATCGGCCTCATCGTCGGCAACATCCTGCACCCCGGCGAGGGGCTGCAGCTCACCGACACCGTCCGCGAAGCGGGCCAGGGACAGGTGAAGGAGTCCGAGGGCACGGTCGACTTCCTGCTCGGCATCATCCCGGCGACGCTCGTGTCGGCGTTCACCGAGGGTTCGGTGCTCCAGACGCTGCTCGTCGCGTTGCTCGCCGGGTTCGCCGTGCAGGCGCTGGGCGCCAAGGGCGAGCCGATCCTGCGCGGCGTCGGCCACATCCAGCGGCTGGTCTTCCGCATCCTGGCGATGATCATGTGGGCGGCGCCGGTCGGCGCGTTCGGCGCGATCGCCGCGGTGGTCGGCGAGACCGGCGTGGACGCGTTGAAGAGCCTCGCGATCATCATGATCGGCTTCTACGCGACCTGCCTGCTGTTCGTGTTCGTGATCCTGTCGTCGCTGCTGTGGCTGGTCGCGCGGATGAACATCCTGACGCTGTTCCGCTACCTGTCGCGCGAGTTCCTGCTGATCCTGTCGACCTCGTCGTCCGAGGTGGCGCTGCCGAGGCTGATCGCGAAGATGGAGCACCTCGGCGTCAGCAAGCCGGTCGCGGGCATCACGATCCCGACCGGGTACTCGTTCAACCTCGACGGCACCGCGATCTACCTGACCATGGCGACGCTGTTCATCGCCGAGGCCATGGACGCGCCGCTGTCGGTTGGCGAGCAGATCGGGTTGCTGCTGTTCATGATCATCGCGTCGAAGGGTGCGGCCGGTGTGACCGGCGCGGGCCTCGCGACGCTGGCCGGTGGTCTGCAGTCGCACCGGCCGGAGCTGGTCGACGGCGTCGGTCTCATCGTCGGCATCGACCGGTTCATGTCCGAGGCGCGAGCGCTGACGAACTTCGCGGGCAACTCGGTCGCGACCGTGCTCGTCGGCACGTGGACCAGGGAGTTCGACCGCGACCAGGCGAACAGGGTGCTCTCCGGCGAGGACCCGTTCGACGAGAAGACGCTGATCGACGACCACTCCGCGGACACCCCGCAGGACGGTCCGGCAGCGCGGACGGAAGCTGCCGCGACAGCGGCGGCCGAGTCCGGCAAGTAGCTCCACTCCGGGAGACGACGGCCGCCCTGCCATCCCAAGGGCGGCCGTTCTCCTATTTGCGCGTGCGCCGCCGGTAGCCGGTGCCCTCGTGCCAGGACTCGATCACGAGGTGGTCGGGCGGGTTGCCGCCGACGTGGGTCAGCGCCACCTCGGTGATGTCGACGCGGAAGTACCCGGCACCCTCCTGGGCCTCCTGCTCCGGCGGTGCCGTCTCGACGACCCGGCCGGCGAGCTTGGCCTCGCCGAGCCATTCCGTGGGGTCCGACGGCGGTTCGACCGTCGGGCTGTGGATGGCGACGCGCGGGTCGCGGCGCACGTCGTTCAGCTTCATCGAGCCGTCCATCATGCCGAGGGTGACCTCGCCGTCCTTGATCTCCAGCTCGGACCCGCTGATCCGGGGCGACCCGTCCTTGCGCAGTGTCGCGATGGTCTTGTTGGTGCCCGCCGCGAACCGGCTCCGCACTCGTTCGGCGAACTCGGGCGCGTCCTTCTCGATGTCCTGCCAGGTGGCCATGGCACGGATGCTACCGCGTTTCCGAACCGTGGTTCAATAACTACATGGCCCGTCCACGCAAGGTGTCCGACGAGGAGCTGATCGCGGCGTGCGGCCGGGCGATCGGCCGGTTCGGCCCGGGTTTCACGCTGGCGCAGGTGGCGGGTGAGGCCGGTGTCGCGGTGGGGACGGTGGCGGGCCGCTTCGGCTCGAAGCAGAACATGCTGCTGACGATGATGACCATGGGCGCGGAGGGCGCGGCGCCGATGATGCGCGCGGCCGCGGCCGGCCGCGCGCCCCTGGACGCGATCACGACGACGATCCTGGCCACGACGGAGGCGGTCGCCGACCCGGCGACCACGTCCAACCACCTCGGCCAGCTGGGGGTGGACCTGGCGGACCCCGCGCTGCGAGCGGGTTTCGCCCGGCTGCGGGCCGGCGTGCGGGAAGTGCTGACGGACCTGTTCACCGCGGCGGACCTGCCCGGCGCTCCCCCACCGGCGCAGGCGGCCCGCATCATCGCGGCCATGGCCCACGGCGCGCTGATGGACTGGGCCCTGGACCCGGTGGGCGAGTTCGCGGACGTCCTGCGCGCCGACCTGGACGCGGTGCTCGCCGCGTGGTCGGTCAGCCTGCCGGGCTGACGCCGGGCTGGTCGTCGCCGCGGCGTTTCTTCGCCGCGCCCGGGGAGACGCCCAGCACCCGCTTGAACGCGCGCGCGAACGCGGCTTCCGACCGGTAGCCGAGCTTGCGCGCCAGTTCCGCGGTGGTGGTCCGGCCGTCCTCGAACGACCGCAGCGCCACCTGCATGCGCCAGCGCGTCACGTACCGCATCACCGGCTCCCCCACGACGTTGGTGAACCGCGCGGAGAACGCCGACCGGGACATGGCCAGCTCGGTCGCGAGCTCCGCGACGGTCCACGCGTGGTCCGGGCGCCGGTGGATCAACGCGAGCGCGCGACCGAGCTGCGGGTCGTGCAGCGCGCCGAGCCAGCCCGTGCGTGCGGCCGGGTCGGACTCGAGCCACGCGCGGATCGCCTGGATGACGAGGATGTCGGACAGGCGCGTGATCACCTCTTCGCCGCCGGGACGCAGGTGCTTCGCCTCGCTCGCCATGAGCCGCAGCAGGCTCGGCAGCCAGCTGTCCGGTGCGGCGTCGGCGGCTCCGATGTGCAGGGTCTTCGGCAGCACCTCGATCAGGTGCCGCGCGCCGGGCTGGTCGAACCGGATGGCACCGCAGACCATGTGCGTCGGCGCGCCGCCACCGCCGTGCCGCAGCGTCTCGTAACGGTCGCTGACGAGGTCGCGAGGCAGGTCCATGACGCTGGGCGCCGCGATACCCGGCTCGCTGAGCAGCGCGTGTCCCTGCCCGTGCGGCACGAGGAACAGCTCGTTCTGGTTCATGGTGTGGGTCGCGCCGTCGGCGGTGCGCAGCAGGCACCGCCCGGCGGTCACGACGTGGAACCACAGGTGCCCCGGCATCGCGGGCATGGTCATGCCCCACGGCGCGGACATGTCGGTGCGGCAGTAGAACGCGCCGTTCATCCGGAGCAGGTGCAACGCCTCACCGAGCGGGTCGGTGGGCGCCCACGGGTCGAAGCCGGTCATGCCGACAACTATCCCCCTCGGAGTATCGATCATCCAAGGTGCCTGGACGAAAGAGCATGAACTAGCGCGGTTCGGTCATGGAATCTCCCGTTCAGTCATGGTCTGCTGGACGCACTGCAGCCATGACTATTGGAGGACGACATGACCACACTCGTGCTGGGTGCGAACGGCAAGACCGGGCGACGGGTCGCGGACCGCCTGACGGCACGCGGCGTGCCGGTGCGGCGCGGCAGCAGGTCCGGAACGCCGGCGTTCGACTGGGCGGCCCCGGCGACGTGGGCACCGGTACTGGCCGGCACGGACGCGGTGTACGTGTCCTACTACCCGGACCTCGCGGTGCCGGGTGCCGTGGCGGCGGTGCGCGAGCTGACGTCCCTCGCGGAGCAGGCGGGTGTGCGGCGGCTGGTGCTGCTGTCGGGCCGCGGCGAGGCGGAGGCGCAGGCAGCGGAGGACGTGGTGCGGGAGGGCGGACTCGACTGGACGGTCGTGCGCTGCTCCTGGTTCAACCAGAACTTCTCGGAGGGCTACCTGCTGGACCCGTTGCTCGGCGGCCATGTCGTGCTGCCCGCCGGTGCCGTCACCGAGCCGTTCGTCGACGTGGACGACATCGCGGACGTCGCGGTGGCCGCGCTGACCGAGCCGGGCCACGACGGCAAGACGTACGAGATGACCGGCCCGAGGCTGCTGACGTTCGCGGACGCGGTGGCCGAGATCGCGGAGGCGACGGGCAGACCGCTCACCTACGAGCCGGTCGACCTGGACGCGTACGTCGAGGCCGCGGCGGCGCACGGCGAACCAGAGGACGTGGTGGGCCTCATGCGCTACCTGTTCGGCGAGGTCCTGGACGGCAGGAACGCGTGGGTCGGCGACGGGGTCGAGCAGGCACTCGGGCGTCCGGCGAAGGACTTCACCGCGTTCGCGCGGGACAACCGGGCGGCGTGGCAGGCGGCGGCTCAGCCGGCGAGGTAGTCGCGGAAACCGCGCTGGCCACGCCACATCATGAGTGCGTGGTTGGCGCGGAAGACGGGCCGCCCGACCGGGGCGAACGCGCGGAGCAGCGGTTTCCTGACGACGACCCGCTGGGTGATCGCGAGCAGCGCCCCGGCGGTCCGGTGCTCGGCGACCCGCCCCTGGACGAAGCCCTCGAGGTCACCGGTGACGTCCACCCGCATGTGCCCGGCGGACTCGTCCTCCACGGCCCGGTGCAGCCGGAACCTGAGCGCGTAGGGCAGGACGGAGCGGCAGATGACCTCGGCGGTGTCGTCGCCCACCCGGGTCACCGCGCGGATGTCGGGCCACCAGTCGGGATAGCGGGCGACGTCGACGAGCGCGGCGAAGACCCGGCCGGTGGTGGCGCGCACGGACCAGAGGCCGCGGAAGCAGTAGTCGTTGAGCGACACAGTTCGAGTATGCCCGGGACTAGGGTGCTGCCATGGCCAAGTGGACGTTGGGTGACATGCCGCCGCAGCAGGACCGCACGGTCATCGTCACCGGTGCGAACAGCGGCATCGGCCAGGCGGCGGCAGCGGCCTTCGCGGCGGCAGGCGCCCGGGTGATCCTGGCGTGCCGCAACGTCGACAAGGGCAACGCCGCCGCGGCGACCATGGCGGACACGGTCGAGGTGCGGGCGCTGGACCTGGCCAACCTGGCCTCGGTGCACGAGTTCGCGACGTCGGTCGACGAGCCCATCGACGTGCTCGTGAACAACGCCGGCGTCATGGCCATCCCCCACCGCCGCACGGTCGACGGTTTCGAGATGCAGATCGGCACGAACCACCTTGGCCACTTCGCACTGACCGGTTTGCTGCTGGACCGCATCCGCGACCGGGTGGTCACGGTGTCCAGCACCGTGCACCTGGCCGGCAAGGTGGACCTGACGGACCTGAACTGGGAACGGCGCCGCTACCAGCGGTGGCTCGCGTACTGCCAGTCGAAGCTCGCGAACCTGCTGTTCACCTATGAGCTGGCGCGGAGGTTGACGGATGCGGGCTCACCGCTGAAGTCCCACGCGGCCCACCCGGGCTACGCGTCGACGAATCTCCAGTCCCACACGGAAACCCTGCTGGACACGATCATGGCGCTGGGCAACCGGCTGGTGGCCCAGAGCGCGAAGATGGGCGCCATGCCGACCCTGTACGCGTCGACGATGGACCTGCCGAACGGCTCGTTCGCCGGCCCGGGCGGCGTCACCACCCAGCACGGCTACCCGAAACTGGTCGGTTCGAGCAAAGCCTCCCACGACAAGCACAAAGCGGAAGGTCTGTGGACGCTGTCGGAAAAGCTGACGGACGTGACGTTCACCATCTGAGCCGCGCCGGCAGGGCCGCGTCCCTGCCCGACCCAGCCCCCCTACCTGATCCCAGCCACACCCCTCCCCCGGAACCCCGGACCCCGGCCCATCCCAGCGCACAAACCCATCACAGCACCGGCTTCAAGAACTGACCGGTGTACGAAGCCTCCAGAGCGGCGACATCCTCCGGCGTTCCCTCGCCGATGACGGTCCCGCCGCCGGAACCACCCTCCGGCCCCATGTCCACGATCCAGTCCGACGTCTTGATCACGTCGAGGTTGTGCTCGATCACGATCACCGTGTTGCCCTTGTCCACCAACCCGTTGATGACGCCGATCAGCTTGCGGATGTCCTCGAAGTGCAGGCCGGTCGTCGGCTCGTCCAGTACGTACACCGTCTTGCCGGTGGACCGCTTCTGCAGTTCGGACGCGAGCTTCACGCGCTGCGCCTCGCCGCCGGACAGGGTCGGCGCGGGCTGGCCAAGGCGGACGTAGCCCAGACCCACGTCGACCAAGGTCTTCAGGTGGCGGTGGATCGCCTTGATCGGCTCGAAGAACTTCTCCGCTTCCTCGATCGGCATGTCGAGGACCTCGGAGATCGTCTTGCCCTTGTAGTGGACCTCGAGTGTCTCGCGGTTGTACCGGGCGCCCTTGCAGACCTCGCACGGCACGTACACGTCCGGCAGGAAGTTCATCTCGATCTTGATGGTGCCGTCGCCCGCGCACGCCTCGCAGCGGCCGCCCTTGACGTTGAACGAGAACCGGCCCGGCTGGTAGCCGCGCACCTTGGCCTCGGCCGTGGCCGCGAACAGCTTGCGGACGTGGTCGAACACGCCGGTGTAGGTGGCCGGGTTGGACCGCGGGGTGCGGCCGATCGGTGACTGGTCCACGCGCACCAGCTTGTCGACCATGGTCAGCCCGTTGACGCGGGTGTGCCTGCCCGGGACCTGCCGCGCGCCGTTCAGCTTGTTCGCGAGGACGGTCGCCAGGATGTCGTTGACGAGCGTCGACTTGCCGGAGCCGGACACGCCGGTGACCGACACCAGACACCCGAGCGGGAACGACACGTCGATGTTGCGCAGGTTGTGCTCCCGCGCGCCGACCACGGTCAGCAGCCGCTTCTTGTCGACGGGCCTGCGGATCGCGGGCACCTCGATCCGCTGCCGCCCGGACAGGTACGCGCCCGTCAGCGACTTCTTGTTCTTCAGCAGCTTCTCGTACGGTCCGCTGTGGACGATCTCGCCGCCGTGCTCACCGGCACCCGGCCCGATGTCGACCACCCAGTCGGAGTGGCGGATGGTGTCCTCGTCGTGCTCGACGACGATCAGCGTGTTGCCCAGGTTGCGCAGCCGGGTCAGCGTCTCGATCAACCGGTGGTTGTCGCGCTGGTGCAGGCCGATCGACGGCTCGTCCAGCACGTACAGCACGCCCACCAGCCCGGACCCGATCTGCGTCGCGAGCCGGATGCGCTGCGCCTCGCCGCCGGACAGGGTGCCCGCTCCCCGGTCGAGCGACAGGTAGTCGAGGCCGACGTCGAGCAGGAACTGCAGGCGCGCCTGGATCTCCTTCAGCACGGCGCCCGCGATCATCGTCTCGCGCCTGCCCAGCTGCAGCCCGGACAGGAAGTCGGCGCACTCCCCGATCGACAGCGCCGACACCTCGGCGATGGATCGTTCGCCCCGCTTCTTGTGCATCAGCGTGACGGCGAGGATCTCCGGCTTGAGGCGGGTGCCCTCACACGTGGGGCACGGCACCTCCCGCATGTAGCCCTCGTACTTCTCCCGCATGTACTCGGACTCGGTCTGCTCCTGGCGCCGCTCCAGGAACGGGATCACGCCCTCGTAGTTGGCGTAGTAGGAGCGCTCGCGGCCGTACCGGTTGCGGTACCGGACGTGCACCTGGTCGGCGCTGCCGTGCAGGACCGCCTTCTGCGCCTTGGCTGGCAGCCGCCGCCACGGGGTGTCCATGCGGAACCCGACGGCCTCGGCGAGCGAGGTCAGCAGGCGCTGGAAGTACTCGGCGGTCTGCCCGCCCGCCCACGGCGCGATGGCGCCGTCGGCGAGGCTCAGCTCGTCGTCCGGCACGACCAGCTCCGGGTCGACCTCCTGCCGGACGCCGATGCCGGTGCAGACCGGGCACGCGCCGTAGGGCGAGTTGAACGAGAACGAGCGCGGCTCGAGGTCCTCGATGGCGAGGGGGTGGCCGTTGGGGCAGGCCAGGTTCTCGGAGAACCCGCGGATGCGGGCCGGGTCGTTCTCCGGCAGGTCGACGAACTCCAGCTCGACGAGACCGTCGGCGAGGCGCAGCGCGGTCTCGACCGAGTCGGTGAGCCGCCGCTTGGAGCTCGGCTTGACCTGCAGGCGGTCGATCACGACCTGGATGTCGTGCTTCTCCTGCTTCTTCAGCTTCGGCGGGTCGGTCAGCTGGTACACGACGCCGTCGATGCGGGCGCGGGAGTAGCCCTGCGACTGCAGTGACGAGAACAGGTCGACGTACTCGCCCTTGCGGCCGCGGATGACCGGCGCGAGGACCTGGAACCGCAGGCCCTCCTCCATGGCCATGACCTGGTCGACGATCTGCTGCGGCGTCTGCTTGCTGATCGCCTCGCCGCACTGCGGGCAGTGCGGCTTGCCCGCGCGCGCGAACAGCAGGCGCAGGTAGTCGTACACCTCGGTGATGGTGCCGACGGTCGACCTCGGGTTCCGGTTGGTCGACTTCTGGTCGATCGACACCGCGGGCGAGAGGCCCTCGATGAAGTCGACGTCGGGTTTGTCCATCTGGCCGAGGAACTGCCGGGCGTACGCGGACAGCGACTCCACGTACCGGCGCTGGCCCTCCGCGAAGATCGTGTCGAACGCCAGGCTCGACTTGCCCGAGCCGGACAGCCCGGTGAACACGATCATGCTGTCCCTGGGCAGGTCGATGTCAACGCCGCGCAGGTTGTGCTCCCTGGCGCCGCGAACGACGAGGCGGTCAGCCACTGAAGTCCCTTCGAAGTATCCGTTCGTACTGGTCACGGGCCGGTTGCGGGACCGAGAGCCGTGGCCGGGGTCATGCTAGGACGGGGCACCGACAATTTCCGGATCGCTCGGTGACTACCGGTCAACTGCCGCGCTCACCTACGCTGGAGTAACCAGGTCTGCCACCGAACACGCGGGGATTGGGCGGTATGAGCATCTCACCTGAGGCATCCATCGGACAGAACGACGTACCGTCGCAGCGACGCGCCGACGAACGGTCGGCCGCGGAACGCGCGGTACGCCTGCTTCCCTTGGTGCGCCAGGCGACGGAGAGACTCGACCACGTTGTCGCGGGACTCGGCGAGGACGCCGTCCACCAGCCGAGCGGGCTGCCCGGCTGGTCGAGGGCCCACGTCGTGTCCCACCTCGCCCGCAACGCCGATGGGCTGGTCAATCTCCTGACCTGGGCACGCACCGGCGTCGAGCATCCAATGTACGCCAGCAACGCGGACCGCGACGCGGACATCGAGGAGGGCGCCGGTCGCCTCGCCCAGGTCCTGATCGAGGACCTCCGCGCCTCGAGCGACCGGTTCATGGCCGCCGCCGCCGCGATGCCGGAACTGGCGTGGTCCTCGGGGGTCACGGCCCGCCGCCCGGTCCCGTTCCCCGCGGCGAACATCCCGTCCATGCGCCTCCACGAGGTGTGGGTGCACCTCGTGGACCTCGACGCCGGGGTCACGTTCGCGGACGTGCCGCAGGACCACCTCGAGCACCTCGTCGCCGAGGCCGTCACCAGGCACATCAACCGGCCCGACGGCAAGCGCGTGCGCCTCACCGTCGAACTGCCCGGTGACCGTGAGCGCGTGTGGGACCTCGTGAACGGCCGCGACGACCCACGCCACGACGTGTCGGGCAGTGCCGCGGCCGCCATCGCGTGGCTGACCGGCCGCTCCGACGGCGACGGCCTGCGTGGCGACGTGCCGGTCCTGCCCGCCTGGGGCTAGATCGTGATGTTCTCGAATCGTGTGGTGAACCCCTTCCCGGTCGGTGACGCGCACATCACACCAGCGAGCACCGACAATTCCGGTGGGAAGTAGGCGAGTCGCAGCATCGTCGCAGGTGGGGCACCGTTCAGGCCGTACGAGATCGTGACGGTGTCCCCCGTCCGGTCAGCCTTGACGGTCACCGTCCCGGCGGGCTCCGCGAGCGCGACGACCGACCAGTCGGAAACCTCGCGCGTCACCACGGCCGAGATCTGGTGCTGCCCGTCGACGAGCTCGATCCCGCTCTTGATCCAGTTCTTCTCGTCGAGCCGGATCGCGATGCCCGCCTGGTCGTACTGCTCGCGGTAGTCACCCGAGAAGGTCACGGTCAGCTCGAAGTCCCCGGCCTTGTCGACGCCGAGGATGTGCCCGGTGTCACGGACATAGCCGTAGTGGGTGGTGCGCCAGAAGTCCGTGTCGGGATCGGTCGTGACCGTGTCCCCACCCCACTGTCCCGGCTCGTTGAACCAGCGCCAACCGCTCTTGATCAGGTCATCCACGAGGACATGCTGTCAGCCTGCCGGTCCGAGCCGCTAGTGTCCGTGGCGTGGACGTTGTCGAGGAGTACACCGGTCATGTCGAGCCAGGCGGCGCGGCCGCGCGGCGCACGCTGGCCGCGCTGACGATCACCAAGATCTCCGTCGGCCCGATGGACAACAACGCGTACCTGCTCGTGTGCCGGAGCACGCGTGAGGCCCTGCTGGTCGACGCCGCGAACGACCCGGAACGCCTGTCCGACCTCATCGGCCACGGCGACGACCGCCCCACGCTCCGCACCATCGTCACCACGCACCAGCACCAGGACCACTGGGGCGCCCTGGGGGCGATCGCCGGCGCCTACGGCGCGAACACCGTCGCCCACGAGGCCGACGCAGGCGTGCTGCCCGTGCCGCCGGACCAGTACGTGACGCAGGGCGACACGCTGCCCGTCGGCGACTGCGTGCTCGAGGTGATCCACCTGCGCGGCCACACCCCCGGTTCGGTCGCCCTCCTGTACCGCGACCCCGATGGCCACGGCCACCTGTTCACGGGCGACTCGCTCTTCCCTGGCGGCGTCGGCAAGACGACGTCACCGGAGAACTTCACGTCGTTGATCAACGACGTGCGGTCCCGCGTCTTCGACCAGCTCCCGGACGACACCTGGTTCTACCCCGGACACGGGGACGACTCCACCCTCGGCGCCGAGCGCCCCAAGCTCGACGAGTGGCGCGAACGCGGCTGGTAGTGCGCCTCGGCATACGGTGAGCCGCGTCCAGGGTGACTAGACCTCACCTTCATCGGCGAGGACAGCACGGCACTGAACGCAGGTGACGTTCGACAATGGCTCACGCAAACGCCTCTTCACCCGACGGGTGCCAGCACGCGAGCACAGCGTCGATGACGCCACCCTCGTTCTCACATTCTTCTGCCGCACCTCGGCAGCGTGCCGTCTCTGACACCGCTCCGACACCGACGTTGCTCGACGTGTGGCGCGCGCTGCAGCCAGCGAGCGTGCTACACGGTGCCACCGAGTGGCACAATCGCGTACCATGGCGTCATGGCTCAGCCTGAGATCAACCAGCGCGACCTTCGCAGCAGGTCCAAAGAGATCATGGACGCCGTCGCGGGTGGTCAATCCTTCACGGTCACTCGTGACGGGCATGAAATCGGAGAGCTGATTCCGTTGCGTCGGCGCCGACGCTTCGTTGCTCGAGATGAGTTCACCGCCATGTCACGCAACGCCGCGAGCGTCGATGTCAACGCGTTCCGCGCAGACCAGGATGCCGCGGCGGATCAGGAGGTCGTCGACCCCTATGAGCAGTAGCCTCCATCGCCAGGGTCTCCTCGACACGAACATCCTGATTCTTCGCCGCTGGGTCGATCCAGCCGACTTGCCGGAGGAGATGGCGATCAGCGCGATGACGCTCGCCGAACTCTCCGCAGGTCCACACCAGGTACGACCGAACAGCGAACAGAACATCTATGCCGAGCACGCGGAACGCGCCCGGCGCCTTGATCTACTTCAACGCGCCGAGCACGAGTTCGACCCGATCCCTTTCGGTGTCGAGGCGGCCAGGGTCTACGGCCGAGTGACCGCCTCAGTGGTCGCCGTCGGACGAAAACCACGACGCCGCATCTGCGACCTGATGATCGCCGCAACCGCCATCGCTGAAGAACTTCCTCTGTTCACGACGAATCCCGGCGACTTCGACGGACTTCACGACCTGCTCGCCGTGGTGCCAGTCGCCCGGCCTGTCGTACCTCATGAAGGGCGCTGACCATCCCCTCGGTTGTTCACCGCCAGTGCGACTCGCTGTTCCCGGGCGGCGTCGGCAAGGCGACGTCCGGAGAACTTCACGTCGTTGATCAACGACGTGCGGTCCCGCGTCTTCGACCAGCTCCCGGACGACACCTGGTTCTACCCCGGGCACGGGGACGACTCCACCCTCGGCGCCGAGCGCCCCAAGCTCGACGAGTGGCGCGCCCGCGGCTGGTAACACGGAACGAGCTCGGATACTGTCCGTGATCCACCTATCACGCTCTCGCCGATAGTCGCCACCTGTCCGGAGGACAGATGCGTGGCTCGATCATGCCCCACACTGGGATTTTCGAGCTACGCGCCGTCCATCGGGAGGAAGGCGGATGCACCCCGCTCGTCCACTGGTAACGCTCAAATGCAAGCTCGGCGAACTCGACAGTCTCTGCCGTCTCCGCTCCACGAGCGACGAGCATGTGACATTGATGATCGAACTGCTCGATTCGGCGAAGCCCGGCGGGAGGCTCCTCCCCGCTCTTGTCCGCGCAGCGGTGAGCGTC
Source organism: Actinophytocola algeriensis (assembly GCF_014203735.1). GTDB lineage: Bacteria > Actinomycetota > Actinomycetes > Mycobacteriales > Pseudonocardiaceae > Actinophytocola > Actinophytocola algeriensis. Next base: position 37,124 of record NZ_JACHJQ010000013.1, read on the forward strand.
GCGAACTCGCGGCGGACGCTGTGGCTGGACACCACTTGGCTCACCGCCGCGAGCCAGCTCGCCGGACAACCCGGCGGAGTGTTCGAGTACCTGGACGACATGATCGAGTCCGCGTTGGTGGAAGAACTCGGGCTCATGGCCGACGGCCTCCCCGGCCTCGTACCCGTGATCGCCGGCGGCGCGCCTGACGACGCACTGCGTCGTGTTCGGTTGCTCGTCGAACACAGGGAGCGCGACCTGGTGATCCGGTTCCGCCGGCCGCTGCCGGCCAGCGAACTCGTCAGCAGGATCCGGTCCATCATGCGGTTGACCGGCACGCGGGTCGGACATGTGCACGTGGTGCTGGACGTCGGATTCGTCGAGGAAGTGCGCCAAACACAGGTAGCCGCCGTGGCAGAAGCCGCAGCAGCTGTGCACGACGTGCTCGGTCCAGGCTCTGCCACGCTCCTGGCCGGGTCGATTCCGGCCGCTCGAACCACCTACGCGACAACTACGCGGGATCGTCCCGAGGTCTTCATGTGGAGTGAGGTGCGCCGACGCGTTGGCACGATCGGCTACGGCGACTACGGCGTGGCGCACCCCGTTCCCAGGTCGGGGGAGAACGCACGGTCCCCTTACCCATACCTTTGCTACACCGTGCCGCGGAGAACGGTGGTATTGCGTAGAAGGATCGAGAAGGGCGATGTCCCTGCGGAGAGGTTCGCCGACCTCGCCGAGGAACTCGTCGAGCGGGAGGACTTCGCCGGCCCTGACTTTTCGTGGGGCGATCGCGAACTGGCGCTCTGCCGGCCCAGCGGCGGGCATGCTGCCGGATCCGTGTCCCGATGGGTGTCCATGGCGACGTCTCATCACCTCGCACACGTGTCACGCAGGGTTCCTGCGGACCTGTGAGCCAGCTGCTACAGACCCGCATCTCTTGACCGTCAGCGCGACTCGCTCTTCCCTGGCGGCGTGGGCAGGACGACGTCACCGGAGAACTTGACGTCCGCGCTCAACGACGTGCGGTCCCGGGCGCGCGAGCCGTCCGAAACCTCCAAGACGGGGGCGTGCGCGGCAGCGAGAATCGACGGCGTGACTGTCGATCTCGCTGCTGCCGCTTCCTTCATGGCCACCCACGCCCGGGTGCTCGACCGGCGGCGGTTCGAGTACCTGTTCGGGCAGGGGGACGCGGGCGCCGTGCTCGCCGCCGTGGACGGGTACCGGAACGCCGACGGCGGGTACGGGTGGGGGCTCGAACCCGATCTGCGTGCGCCCGAGAGCCAGCCCGGTGGGGCGCTGCACGCGCTCGAGGTCTTCGCCGAGGTCGGCACTGCCGACCGGGCCATCGAAGTGTGCGACTGGCTCGAGCGCGTCTCCCTCCCCGACGGGGGTGTGCCGTTCGCGGTGCCCGTCGCCGACGCGGCCGGGTGTGCGCCCTTCTGGGTGCAGGCCGACCCGACGTCCTCGTCCCTCCAGAGCACGGCCTTCGTCGCCGGGGTGGCGCACCGGGTGGCCGCCGCCGACGAGCGGGTTGCCGCGCACCCGTGGCTGCTGGCCGCCACCCGCTACTGCTTCGACGCCATGGCCGCGCTCGAGACCGCTCCGCACGCCATCGAACTGCGGTTCGCGGTCGGGTTTATCGACCAGGTGTTCGACACCCATGACGAGGCCCGTCCACTCCTTGACAAACTCAGGAACTTCATCCCCGCCGACGGGCTCGTGCCCGTGTCAGGCGGGAAGGACGGGGAGACCATGCGGCCGCTCGACTTCGCGCCACTGCCGGGGCGGGCGGCCCGGCGGCTGTTCGACGACGACGTGATCGCCGCTGACCTGCGGCGGGTCGCCGACGGGCAGCAGGACGACGGGGGCTGGACCGTGGATTTCGACAGCCATTCGCCCGCCGCGGCGCTCGAGTGGCGGGGGTACGCGACCGTGGCGGCCATGTCAGTGCTGCGTGCCTACAGCGTGGTTTGAGCGAGTCGTGTAGCGTTACCGTTGTCGTTGGTTTTGTGTTCGTGTCATTGCGCGCTCGCGAAACATGTCGCGGGCGTTCGCACCTCCTCGGGTGGTCGACCTTCCGCCGCAGACATCGGCGTACGTATCACCACAAAGTTGAGGAAGAAATATGGCACAGGGCACCGTGAAGTGGTTCAACTCCGAGAAGGGCTTCGGCTTCATCGCGCCGGACGACGGCAGCGCCGACGTCTTCGTGCACTACTCGGAGATCCAGGGCGGCGGCTTCAAGTCGCTCGACGAGAACCAGCGTGTGCAGTTCGAGGTGGGTCAGGGCCAGAAGGGCCCGCAGGCCACCGGCGTCACCGTCATCTGACGTAGCTAAGCGCAGCGGCCGGCAAGTTCACTCGATCGAGTGAACTTGCCGGCCGCACTGCTTTTGCCACCTCCCGGTGCTTCGGGAGGAGTAACCGGTCGCGGCCATTCTGCGTCAGATCCTGTTCGGGCGTAACAGCTTCCGCGTCCCGGCGACAGACCTGGCATGGGTTTTGCCGACCGGTTGCGGAAGCACCTCGTCTCGGGCACGCGCGTACCGGGAATCCCCGACACCTCCCCGTCCGCGGCGCGGCCGCTTTGGATGCGCGACGGGATGCGGGCGACCGAGATCTCCGGCGCCGACGACCTGCACGTCGTGGGTCTGCCCGGCCACCAGGACGTGCTGTGGTCGATCGTCGGCCGCGACGCGCCCGCGCCGGTGCGCCAGGACATCCACGGGCTGCTGGTCGCCGAGCACGGCAACCCGTTCGACCGGAACTCGGTGGCCGTGTGGGTCGGCGGGCATCGCGTCGGCAAACTCCCCGAGACCGAGGCGGGCAAGCTGCGGCCCGGACTCATCCGCCTGCAACGGGAGCACCGCAGGGCCGTCGCACTGCCCGGGCACGTCGGCGGGGACCACGCAGGCGGCCTCGGTGTGGTCCTGAGCTACGACGCCGGCGCGTTCGGTGTCCCTCAGCGAACGTAGGCCGGTCAACGGACGTAGTAGTCGCCATCGTGTCGTCGTAGCGGCCGGTCGGCCTGCAGCAGCGACGAAACCGCCGCCCCGAGCCGCACGGGCACGGGTCGTTGACTGCCTCCTCGGCATGGCCTCAGTCCGATGTGCCGCCAACGCTAGCGGGGCTGTCACCCGAAATTCGGTTGGTGCGCGGCCGGGCGCGTGGCAGACTGACCCGCGAACCCGAAAGACCGAGCCAGGGGAACGCCTCATGCCTGACGCCCTCGATGGGCGTCGCCTGTAGTGCCGGTGGCGCCACGTCCGCTGTCAGTTTCCCCATGCTCGTTGAAAGGTTCACCCCACCTTGTCTTCTTTGCAGTCACACATGCGTCGTGCCGCCGCGGCCGGGCGCATGGTCGAACAGATCGGTCCGTTCCTCGCCACCTTCTCCCGGCAGTCGGACAACCCGTTCCTCAACTACGCCATCCCCGACGACGGCGCGCGACCGTCGCGGTCCGGTGTGGACGACCTGACGAACGCCTACGCGCGGCGGGAACTGTTGCCACGCGTGGAGTTCATGGCCGAGACCGCACCGGACGCCGAAGGGGCGCTGCTCGCGGCGGGCTGGTCGGTGGAGCGGCGGATCCCCGTCATGCTGTGCCCGCCGGCGTCCGCGTTGACGATTCCGGCACCGGCAGGCATCGAGCTGGTCGTGCCCGGCACCGACGAGGAGATCCACGCCATGCTCGTCGTGCAGTTCGAGGCGTTCGGCCAGTCACCTGACGTGCCGGACAGCCAGGTCGAGAAGACCCGTGAACAGCTGCTCGCCGGCGGGTTCGCCGTGCTGGCAAGGGATGCGGCGACCGGCGAGCCCGCCGGTGGCGGCGTCGCGGAGGCGATCGTCGACGCGACGACCGAGGTCGCGGGCATCGCGGTGCCGGTCTCGTACCGCAAGCGCGGGATCGGCGCGGCACTGACCGCGTTCCTGACCGCGGCCGTGCACGACGCGGGTGCGCGGACGGTGTTCCTCACTCCCGCCGGGGTGCCGGAGCAGCGGATGTACGCCCGCGCCGGCTACACGCCCACGGGCGACATGCTGCACCTGTCACTGGCTGAGCTCGCGTAGCCACGACACCACGACGTCCGCCTGGGCCCGCTGGAACTCACGGAGTGCCGGCAGCCCGGGCGGCGCCGGGAGCCGGGCGCCGTCGGCGAAGAACCCGCCGAGCCCGGCGAGCACGCCGACGGCGTCGTCGTGGTCCGCGTCGAGCACGGTCAGGTCCGCGTGACCGCCGAACAGCCGGATGTTGATCAGCAGCAGGAGTGTGTCGAGCCACGCCGGGCCACGGCAGCCGTGTGGCCAGTCGATGACGGTGACCGTGCCGGCGTCGCTGATCAGGAGGTTGTCGGCGCGGACGTCGCAGTGCGCGAGCGTGTCCCCGGCGAGCGCGTCGAGGCCGTGCTCGGCGTGGCGGCACAGGTCGTCGAGGTGCTCGGCGACCCACGGGTCCAGGCGCGCGGGCGGGTCGTCGCGGAGGCGGTGCCAGCCGGTGAAGTCGGGTTCGAGGACGTCGCGGGCGGAGCGGACCTCGATCGGGCACGGGGTGAGCGCGCGGGCGAGGTCGGCGAGCGCGGTGCGCGCGGCGGCCACGTCGCCGGGGTCGTCCCAGGAGGGGTGCCGCCCGTCGACGTCGGTGAGCACGAGCGCGATCCAGTCGCCGTCGTCGTACGTACCGAGGAGTTTCGGTGTGGGCGCACCGGGCGGCAGAGCGGCGGTGATGGCCGCCTCCTGGCGGTGCATCCAGGGACTGTGCTCGTTCAGCGCCGCGTTGACTGCCTTGACGAACGCCCGCCCGCCGTCGGCGGTGCGCACCCGGTCCGCGGTACCGGGCGAGAACCCACCGGACTGCGACACGGCCTCGACGACCCTCCCATCGAGGATCTCCTCGACCGCGTGCCGCACCGAACCGGGCAGGTCATCCCACCCGATCCGCGTCCCGGAAGCCACCACCATGCCACCGATGGTGACCGATCACCACGACGGGCCGCATCCCGATTACCCGAGCGGGGCGACGATCGCGGGCATCCACCGACGGCATCGTGGGACCGTGCAGCCGCGTCTCGATCGGGCAGCCCTTGTTGTCCGGCAGGTCGTCGACGATCGCGTCGTCCATGTTGTTGCACAGCTCCTGGAAACGGCGGTGCTGTGCGCCGCGACCATTTCGTCCATGGTTGAACAGATAGTTCACGACGGCATGATCACTACCGCCAGATCGCCACGTCGCGGTCGCCGATCCGCTCAGGCGGGGAAGGCAGCGGAATCGCGTCTCCAGTGAGGAAGCGACGAGCCGTCCACGCGGCGACGGCCGCGTCGAGGACGTCGTCGACGCCCACGTCGACGCCCCTGAGGCCGAGGGCTCCGCTCGGCAGGATGTCCGCCACGGCGAGCAGAGCTCGACGGCGTTCTGCGCCCGCCCAAGTCTTCTTGCGTTCGTCGAGGGGGCCGCCGGCCAATTCGGCGAAACTCGTTTCCGGATGGACTTCGATCACCGGACACGGCGCCGATGGCAGCCAGCGGTCCACCTGGAGGATCTTCTCGCACAGGCCGAACGCCTGCCGCGAGATGCCGCTGCCGGTGATCCGCTGGTTGATCGCGTTCGCGGTCTCGTGGTCCGGCGCCGCCACGGCGGCGCGGACCGGAGTCATGAACAAAGAGGAGCGCCGATGGCGCAGGAATTCGCGGGTGTGCAGGTCGGCCTGCCGGTGGTCCGTCTCGGCGAGGCCGATCGGGATGTCGATGGCGATGACCGATACCTCGTCGACGAACTCGATGAGATCGCTGATGTTCTCGGCGACATGAGCCGTCATCGTCTCGCCGAGGCGGATTCCGATCCAGCCGGACTTGCACGCGTCCACGCCCAGGACCGGGTTGGTTAGGCTCCTGCTCGTGTCGAACACCGTGGAGATATACACCGACGGCGCGTGCAGTGGGAACCCCGGACCGGGTGGGTGGGGTGCCGTGCTCAAGTACGGCAAGCACGAGAAGGAGCTCTACGGGGCCGAGCCGGCCGTCACCACCAACAACCGCATGGAGTTGATGGCGCCGATCGTCGCGCTCGAGAGTCTGACGCGGCCGTCGGTCGTCGCCATGTACACCGACTCCACGTATGTGCGGAACGGGATCATGCAGTGGCTGCCAAGGTGGAAGAGCAACGGGTGGCAGACCTCCGCCAAGCAGCCGGTGAAGAACGCGGACCTCTGGCGGCGGCTCGACGAGGCCGTGAAACCCCATGAGGTGCAGTGGTTCTGGGTGAAGGGGCACGCCGGGCACCCCGAGAACGAGCGGGCCGACCAGCTCGCCGTGAAGGGGTCGCAGGAGGCCGCCGGCCGCTAAATCGGCGGCGCACCAACGCGAACGCATGCCACCATCCTCGGCATGAACCACACCGAGCACGGGAACCGGGACGTCGCGGTGCGCGGCGAGATCCTGCGTACCGTCGTGGGCTCCGGTGTGCACGGGATCGCGATCGCCGGCACCGACGACCACGACGAGATGGGTGTCTACATCGAACCGCCCGCCAACGTCGTCGGCACGGACGGGGCCGCGCAGCACTTCGTCTTCCGCACGCAGCCGGAAGGCGCGCGCTCCGGGCCGGGTGACACCGACCTGGTGAGCTACTCGCTGCACAAGTACCTGCGACTCGCGACCAAGGGCAACCCGACGGCGCTGCTTCCCTTGTACGCGCCGGAGGACACCGTCCTCACGGTCACGCCGCTGGGCGAGGAGCTGCGGGCGCTCGCACCGAAGTTCCTGTCCCGGGCCGCGGTGCACCGGTTCCTCGGCTACCTCGCCGCGCAGCGGGATCGGCTGCTCGGCCGGGGCAGCCGGGGGAACGTGCCGAGCAGGCCCGAACTGGTGGCGAAGTACGGCTACGACGTGAAGTACGCGTCGCACGCCCTGCGCCTGGCCTACCAGGGGCTCGAGGTCGCCAGGGACGCGCGGCTCACGCTGCCCATGCCCGACGCCGAGCGCGAGCGGGTGCTGCGGGTCAAACGGGGTGACGTGCGCGATCTCGACGACGTGCTCACCGAGATCGCGGCCGTCCAGGCCCGGGTGGAGGACCTCCTCGACACCGGGAAGACGCCGCTGCCCGACGAGCCGGACCGCCGGGCGATCTCCGAGTGGTCCGTCAGCGCTCACCGGCGGCACTGGGGCTGGTGAGCGCGGCCGCCAGCCTGCGCATGCCCTCGGCGATGTCCTCCGGCGGGTTCGTGGTGAACGACAGGCGCATCGTGGCGGTGTCGGGGTTGGTCGCGAAGAACGGGGCGCCCGGCACGAACGCCACGTCGTGCGCCAGTGCCTGCTTGAGCACCTCGGTGGTGTCGACAGCGCCGTCCACACCGGGCAGGCGCACCCACACGAACATGCCGCCGTCCGGGTCCGTCCACTCGGAGCCCGCCGGGACCGTGTCCGGGAGCGCCGCGATCATCGTGTCGCGGCGTTCCCGGTAGGCGGCGCACAGGCCGGCCACGTGCGCGTCCATGTCGACGCTCATCAGGTACCCGGCCGCCGCGGCCTGGTCGATCGTGCTCGTGTGCAGGTCGGCGGCCTGCTTGGCGATCACCGCGGCGGACATCAGCGACCGCGGCGCCCGCAGCCAGCCCAGCCGCAGACCGGGTGCGCCGATCTTCGACAGGCTGCCGAGGTACAGCACCCGGTCACCGTAGGACGCCAGCTGCGGCACCTGCTCGCCCCGGTACCGCAGCTCGCCGTACGGGTCGTCCTCCACCACCCACACGTCGTGCCGCTCCGCCAGTGCGGCGATCTCCTGCCTGCGCGCGGCGGGCAGCGTGCGGCCACTCGGGTTCGCGAACGTCGGCACCAGGTACACCAGCGTGGGCTTGTCCCGTTCCAGGACCTCCGCCAGCGCCGCCGGGACCATGCCGTGCTCGTCGCTCACCACCGGCACGACCCGCGCCCCTGCCAGCTGGAAGCACTGGAGCGCCGCGAGGTAGGTGGGCTCCTCGACCGCGACCACGTCACCCGGCTCGACCAGGGTGGTGGTCACCAGCGTCAGCGCCTGCTGTGAACCGGTCGTGACGAGCAGGTCGCCCTCGGTCGTCGGCAGGCCGCGACGGGTCATCCGCGCCGCGATCACCTCGCGCAGCGCGGGATCGCCCTCGGTCGTCGCGTACTGCAGGTTGCGCCGGTCGTCCAGGGCCTTGGCGAACGCGTCCCGCCAACCGTCCACATCGAACAGTTCCGGCGCGGGCAGGCCGCCCGCGAAGGAGATCACCTCGGGACGCCGCGTCAGCGCGAGCAGGTCACGGACGGGAGAACTCTTCACACCCTGGAGTCGGCTGGCCGGAGACATGCCGCGATGTTAACGAACGCTCACGTGCGGGTGCCAGTACCAGCCCACAGGGCGGGACGCCGAGGTGGCTGGTTGGATGGACCGGTACGCCAGAAGCCCAACCAAGGAGGAACACGCATGGCGCTCGAGAAGCCCGTTGTCGATCCGGTCGAGGGTCCGGCCCCGGCCGACCTGATCGTCGAGGACATCACGGTCGGCGAGGGCGACGAGGCGAAGCCGGGCCAGAGCGTGAGCGTCCACTACGTCGGCGTCGCGCACTCGACCGGTGAGCAGTTCGACGCCTCGTGGGACCGCGGCGCGCCGTTCGACTTCCCGCTCGGTGCGGGCCGCGTGATCGCGGGCTGGGACCGCGGCGTGGCCGGCATGAAGGTCGGCGGCCGCCGGCGGCTGGTCATCCCGCCGCACCTCGGCTACGGCGACCGCGGCGCGGGTGGCGCGATCAGGGGCGGCGAGACCCTCATCTTCGTGGTGGACCTGCTCGGCGTCCGCTGAGGGTTCACCGGCCGAGCGCGTCCGTCGCGGAGGCCAGCAGCCTGTCCATGATCGGCCACAACGCGAGCGGGTTCTCGACGTGCACGTTGTGGCCGGTCGCGGGCAGCACGACGCCGTCGGGGGCGACCGCGCGCAGCTGGTCGGGCGGGCACATCGGGTCCAGCTCCCCCGCCGCCAGGATCGTCGTGCCCTTGGCGGCCGCGAGCAGCGCGGGCACGTCCGGTGCGCCGACCCCGAACGCCTTCGGGTCGACCGCGACCCGCCAGCCATCGTCCACCCGGGTGACTCCCGCGTCGACGCGCGGCGAGTCCGGTGGCACCAGCCCGGCGAGGCCGGAGATCTTCAGCCAGCGGTCGACGGCCTCCTCGCGGGTGGCGAATACCCGCTCCGGTCTGGCGGCGACCTCAGCCGCCTTGGCCAGCTCCGCCTCCGACCAGTTCAGCTTGATGCCCACACCGCACGCGGCGGCGACGTCGAGGCCGTAGGAGCCGTCGGCCAGCATCAGCGCCAGCACGCCGCCGAGCGAGTGGCCGAGCACCACCACCTGCCGTCCCGGCGGCACGACCTCGGCGACCGAGGCCGCCATCGACGAGAACGTGTACTCGGACAGCCGCGGCGAGCGGCCGTGCCCTGGCAGGTCGGGGGCGAAGGTCTCGCCGGGCCAGTTGCGCATCTGCAGGTCGTGCCAGGCCTCGCCGGTCGCGCCGAGACCGTGGAGCAGCAGCAGGGCGGGGTCGCCGCCGAAGTCGTGCCGGGCTAGGTACAGGTTCGTCACCCCTCAGATCGTGCCCCATGAACGGGCAGAATGGTGATCGTGCCGAGCGACACCGAGGTCGATACCGCTGCCGTCGTCAACCCGGACACCTACCTGCGCGGCGTCCCGCACGACGTGTTCGCCCGGCTGCGGGCCGGGGCGGCCGTCCTGTGGATGGCTGAGCCGGCCGTGCCGCCGTGGCCTGCGGGGCCCGGCTTCTGGGGCGTGGTGCGGCACGCGGAGATCAAGCAGGTCATGCGGGACCCGGTGACCTACTCGTCGTGGGAGCGCGCCACCCAGATCATCGACCCGCCGGACGACGGGACGCTCGAGTTCGTGCGGCAGATGATGCTCAACCAGGACCCGCCCCGGCACTCGCGGCTGCGGAAGATGCTGACCCGCGCGTTCACGCCGAAGGCCATCGCGCGCCTGGAGGACCGGATCACCGGCTGGGCGAACGAGTTGGTCGACGGAGTGGCCGACGACGCGGGCTGCGACTTCGCCGAACTGGCCGCCGACCTGCCGCTGCGGACCCTCGCGGAGATCTTCGGCGTGCCGCACGAGGACCGGTGGCTGATGTACGACTGGAGCAACCGGGTCATCGGCTACCAGGACCAGGAGTACGCGGTCAGCGCGAAGGCGAGCGCGGACGGCTCCACGGCGATGGCGCGGCGGGCCATGGCGCTGCGGCCCCAGCCGGACGAACACGGGCTGCTGCCCGACCAGCGGACCCGCGAGGGCATGCCGGACCTGTACGCGTACGCCCACGACCTCGCCCAGCACAAGCGCCGCGTGCCGGGGGACGACGTGCTGACCAACCTCGTCGCCGAGGGCATCACGACCGCCGAGTTCGAGAACATGTTCTGGCTGTTCTCGGTGGCGGGCAACGAAACCCTCCGCAACGCACTGCCCGGCGGCATGCACGCCCTGCTGTCCCATGTGGACGAATACCGGAAGCTGTCGCGGGACCGGGCTTTGCTCCCCGGCGCGGTCGAGGAGATGCTGCGCTGGTGGTCACCGGTGATGCGGTTCCGGCGCACCGCGACCGCCGACACCGTGCTGGGCGGCCAGCACATCAGGGCGGGCGACAAGGTCGTGGTGTGGTTCTCGTCCGGCAACCGGGACGAGCGCGTGTTCGACGACCCGGACCGCTTCGACGTGACCCGCGCGAACGGCGACCACCTGAGCTTCGGGCACGGCCCGCACTACTGCATCGGCGCGCACCTGGCGAAAACGCAGATGCGGGCTCTGTTCACGGCGGTGTTCGACCGGCTCGGCGAAGTGCACGCGGCCGGTGAGATCGTGCGGCTGCGGTCCAACTTCCAGCACGGCGTGAAGCACCTGCCGGTGGCATGGTGAAAGCGGTGCTTTCCCCCGGGGAGCAAGGGAAAGCACCGCCAGTTCAGATGATCAGCAATGATGTTTCGCTCAGTAATGAGCGTTCGCTCCGCACGCTCCGCTAGTCATGATGTTCGCTCCGCAAGCTCCGCTCAGCGATGACGTTCGCTCCGCAAGCTCCGCTCAGCAATGATGTTCGCTCCGCAAGCTCCGCTCAGCAACCTCCGCAGTTGTAGTACGTGACATCCCAGTGGTTGCTTTCCAGGAAGTAGATGTTGCCCGACCCGGACTGCCACTTGTTGCCACCGATGTAGCTGAAGTTGTTGCGGATGTAGTTGCCGACGCAGGAGTACAGGCTGTAGTCCAGCTTGTAGCCGTTCCAGTGGCTGTAGGTGCCGCTCGCGTGCCCGGTCTCGGTGCCACCGGTGATGTTCAGCGCACAGCCGCTCGCCGACTTGAGCGTCTGCGCGCCCTGGATGGTCGCCAGGTTGACCTGGGAGAACGACGTGCAGGTCGGGTTGTTGCGGTCACTGCAGTTGCCGCTGGACGACCAGGTGATGCCGGACGACCGCAACCTCGACGTGGCCTCGGAGTGCGACAGCTTCGTGACGTACGGCCCGACATCGGCCGACGCGGCCGTCGCGGCCGGCCGGTCGAAGACCGGGTCGACCTCCCCTGGCTGCACGGATGCCTGCGCACCCGTGGTCGTGAGCAGCAACGCGGTAGCCGCGGAAGCGGCGGCGACCAACGCCCGAACCACCATTTTTCGCATGTTCGATCTCTCCCTCGCATGGGCAGGGCCGGACCGCCGGGCAGCCGGAACCTGTCGGCGCGCACGGCGTCGACCCTTGTGTGGAATGAGCGAAGGAAAGCGGCCCCCGGACCGCGACGGGTATCAGCAGGGGCCGCGCGCCGCGATCGGTGGAACGCCATCCGCAGCGAACGTTAGTAGTTACTGACTTGATGTCATAGAGGTTGATGAGAAATTTTCCAACTCGGTGTTCCCATGATTCCCAATTTGTCCACGGTGTTCCGCTATCGCGAGCACCAGGGCGATCACGATCAGCGCCACCGCGACGATCATCGCCACCGCGAAACCCGTCGCCGGGGCGTACGCGGTCGCGACGGCGTGGAACACCGCGGCCAGCAACGCGGTGCCGACCGCCGACCCGATCCGTTGCCCGGTCTGGAGCACCCCGCTCGCGACCCCCGACATGCTGGTCGGCACGCACGCGAGCGTCAGCGTCGTGTTCGGGGAGATCACCGCGCCGCCACCGATGCCAGCCACGAGCAGCGGCACCGCGATGGCCCAGATCAGGTGCTCCTTGCCGACCGTGAACCCGAGCACGGCGACCATGGTGAGCCCGGCCGAGATGAGGACCAGCCCGGCGGTCGTCACGCGCCTGCCGTACCGGTGGACCAGCCGGCCCGCGAGCCACGCCGAGACGGCGGAGCCGAGCGCGAAGGGCGTGACCGCGAGTCCCGACTCGAGCGGTGTGAGCCCCAGGTCGGACTGGAAGTACACGGCGAACACGAGCCAGATGCCCGCGAACCCGCAGAAGTAGACGGCGGCGAGCGTCGCGCCCGACGGGTAGCCGGGGGTCGCCGTGAACAGGCGGGTGTCGACCAGCGGCGGCCGGTCCGCCAGCCGCCTGCGCCGCTCCCACCGCAGGAAGCTCCAGCCCAGCGGCACCGCGACGAGGAACAGCCACCAGAACCGGCGCAGCCCACCCGACTCGGACAGCACGACCGGGAACATCACGGCCAGCACGGTGAGGCCGAGCAGCAGGATGCCCGCGTAGTCGATGTCGGCCCGGGTGGTGCGCCTCGGCGTCCTCGGCACCAGCAGCACCGCGAGCACGAGCGTCAGCAGCCCGAACGGCAGGTTCACGAGGAACACCCACCGCCAGCCGTCCGGCTCGCCGGCGACGCCGAGGATGAACCCGCCGATCACCGGCCCCACCGCGGTGGACAGGCCGACGGTGGCGCCGAACAGGCCGAACGCCTTGCCGCGCTCCGCGCCCCGGAAGAGGTCCTGGATGAGCCCGCCGTTCTGCGGCGTGACCAGCCCAGCGGCCAGCCCCTGCAGCAACCGGGCGACCACCAGCAGGGTCAGCGACGGCGCGAGGCCGGCGAACACGCTGGTCGCGATGAACGCGGTCAGCGCGACGAGGTACATGTTCCGCCGCCCGAACGCGTCGCCGAGCAGGCCGCCCGCGACCAACGCCAGCCCGAACGTCAGCGGGTAGCCGGAAACCACCCACTGCACACCGGCCTCGGAGGTGCCGAGCCCTTCCTGGATGGACGGGATCGCGACGGTCACGATGCTGACGTCGAGCAGGATCATGAACCCGCCCGCGAGCGTCACCACCAGCGCGCGCCAGCGGCGCGGATCGGTGCCCGGCTCGTAGTCGGTCGGCTGTGTCGATGCTCGGCTCACCACTGATGTCTACCCAGATCGGCACGCGGGTACCACCACCTGACGGACAACAAGATCATCCAGGACAACACGGCGTGCGGTCCGGGAAAATGGCCGGGTGACGAACACACGCACCCTCGGTGACCTCTCCACCTCCGCGATCGGGTTCGGGGCCATGGTCCTGTCCCCCGGCGTCTACGGCGACGTGGACGACGACCGCGGCCGCCGCGCACTGCGGCACGCACTCGACGAGGGCGCCACGCTCGTCGACAGCAGCGACGGCTACGGCCCCGACGGGCACAACGAGCGGCTCCTCGGGTCGGTGGTACGGGAGTGGGACAAGCTGGGCCGCCGCGACGAGATCGTCGTGGCCACCAAGTTCGGCTTCCTCGTCCCCGGCGGGGTGGCGCGGCACTCGTTCCCGGTCGCCTACGAGTTCGGTGAGCTGGCCGTGAACGCCGAACCCCGCCACGTCCGCGGGTACGCGGAGGCGAGCCTGCGCAGGCTCGGCACCGACCACCTCGACCTGTACTACCCGCACTACCCCGATCCGGAGGTGCCGATCGAGGACACCGTCGGCGCGATCGGCGAGCTGGTCGACGCCGGGCTGGTGCGGCACATCGGGCTGTCGAACGTGACCGCGGACCAGCTCGCGGCCGCGCACGCGGTCCGGCCCATCGCGGCGGTCCAGGTGCAGTGGTCGATGTGGACGCCGGTCGACCCGGACTTCCTGGCGACCGCCCGGCGGCTCGGGGTGGGGATCGTCGCGTGGGGCCCGCTCGGCACCGGATTCCTGACCGGGACCGTGACCTCGGTGGCGGACAACGACTTCCGCGCGAACATCCCCGGGTTCGCCGACCGGCACCTCGCCGCCGACCACGACCGGTTCGCGCCGGTCCGCGCGATCGCGGCCGCCGCGGGCATCACGCCGGGGCAGCTCGCCCTCGCGTGGTTGCTCCACCAGGACGAACACGTCGTGCCCATTCCCGGCAGCCGCACCCCGGCACACATCTCCGAGAACCTCGCCGCGGCGGCGGTGTCGCTGTCGGCCGACCAGGTGGCGGACCTGGAGGCCGCTCTCGACGGTGTTTCCCCTTCCGGAACCGTGCGCCTGTTGTGAACGGGAAGCCGGGCGGTGGCACACCCCCAACAGTCCGATGTGGACTTTCCGGCGCACCGGTCAGGCGAACGCCAGCCACGCCAGCTGACCGAGCGAGTCCAGGTCGCTCACCAGCATGCCCGCCTCGGACACCGTCCACAGCTCGTCGCCGATCACCATCGCGCGCCGCGGCGCCATCGCCATGTTGGCGAACCGCTCCGACGTGTGGGTGAGCACGCCGACCTGCTGGAAGGTGTTCCCGTCCAGCTTCAGCACGAGCGCGCCCGCGGCCACCTGCTCCGGCGGTCCGTCCGTGATCGCCACGCTGCCGCCGTTCACCGGAACGACCAGCAAACCCTTGTCCGGCCAGTAGAGGAACGCGTGCGGGTCGGCCTCCGCCTCCGTCCACGAGTTCTCCAGGTGGTACTGCGCGAGCCGCGTCGCGCCCGGTTTCGTCGTGTCGAACAAGGAGATCTGGGCGCCCGTCACCCTGCCGTTCGAGTCGGCCTCCTGGCCGACGCCGATCAGCCTGCCCTCGCCTGCCGGGTGCAGGTAGGCGGAGTAGCCGGTGATCTTCAGCTCGCCGGTGACCTTCGGCCGCGCCGGGTCCGACAGGTCCACTGTGTACAGCGGGTCGGTCTGGCGGAACGTCACGACGTAAGCGGTGTCGCCGAAGTAGCGGACGGCGTAGATCCGTTCCCCCACCCCGAGTCCGTCGACGAGGCCGACCTGGCCGAGCACGTTCCCATCGCGCCGCAACACGGTGATCCGGCTCTGCGAACCCTCACCGGCCGCGGTCGTGGTCGCGACCCGAAGGTGCCCGTCGTGTTCGGAGAGCGAGTACTGGTTGAGCAGCGTGCCGTCCACACCGCCGGACGCGACGTGCACCGGTTTGCCCGCGCCGGAGATGTCGAACTGGTACAGCTCGGTGCGGCCAGGGCCCCCCTGGCCGCCGCGCACGTCGCCCATCCCGTGCACGACGTGGTCGTCGGCGACGTAGAGGTGCTCACCGGTGCCGTACACCGTGTCGCCGTCGGCGACGATCGTGACCGGGTCGCCGGTGCCGAGGTCCTTGCCGAGGTCGAAGGTGAGCACCGTCAGCATCGAGGTCGCCGTGTAGTCGACGGGGTGGCTCACGTCCGCGCAGTCGGTGAGCTGGCCGGTCGTGGCGCCCGTACCGGTCTCGAGGCGGTAGGCGGGCAGCCAGTCCGCGATGGTCGACGTCGCGACCGCGTCCTTGTTGGCGACCGTGGCCTCGGCCGTGCTCGCGTCGTAGTCCGGGTAGGTGAACTCCAGCCGGGGTGCCGACCGCACGACGACGCGGGCGACGGCGCCGATCTGGCGGGCGTCGAGGTAGTTGCCGTCGAGCGACAGCGTGCCGAGGACCTTGCCCGCTCCCGTGAGGTCGACGAGCGTGAGCGTCGAGGCGTACTGGTAGGTGTCGGTCGGCGCCGGCTTCGGGACGTCCCTCGCCACCGGGGTGTCGTAGGCCATCACGCCGCCGGACATGACGAGCGCGCGGTCGCCCGAGATCAGCAGCTGGGTCGCGTGGCCGCCCTCCAGCGGCACGCGCGCGGTCTGCGCGCGGGACGCGACGTCCACGACCCGCACCACGCCGTCGGCGACGCTGATCACCCGCTTGCCGTCGGTCTTCACGAGGTCGGGCTCGTCGACGCCCTTCTCGTGCACGTTCGTCGTCGAGTGCTCCGGCGCGGACTGTTCCGGCTCGGCCTGCTTGGGCGCCCCCGCCGAGTCCTCCGCGACGTTCGGCTCGGCCGGTGCCGCGCGCCCGCCCTCCGCGGGGAGGGCACCGTCCTCCATCCGGGGTGCCATGCCCTGGTCGAGGCCGTAGGGCCCGACGCGCGGCAGGACCCGCGACTTCATCTCCGCGAGCGCGGTCTCACAGGTGTCGAACGAGACGAGGTCGACCCCGTGCCGCACGGGCGTGCCGCCGCCGGTCCGGTCGTCCGGTCCGTCACCGTCGTTCGCGCCGACGACCAGGGCGACGGTCGTGACGGCCGCGCCGAGTGCCACCACCAATGCCGCGGTCAGCGCCAGCCGTGGGCGGCCGGATAAGTCGTGCTTCATGCCGCCAGGACGGACCATGGTGGCGATTGCGTTGCTCGTTCGTGCGAAGACCTTGGAAAACGGGCGGTCACACGGTTCACTGACGGCATGCGTCCCTGCCAGCACGTAGCGGAAGCGGTACTCGCACTGCCCGCCGACCGGGTCCGCCGGGTGGCGATCGACGGCGTCGACGGGGCGGGCAAGACCTTCTTCGCCGATGAACTCGGCGAGGAGCTGACGGCCCGCGGCGCCACGGTCATCCGCGCGTCGACGGACGGTTTCCTGAACCCGCCGAAGACGCGGCACCGCAGAGGCCGCGACTCGCCGGAGGGCTACTACCGCGACTCGTTCGACTACGGCCGGATGTGCAGGCTGCTGCTGGACCCGCTGAGCCCGCGCGGCAACGGCGAGTACGTGCGCGCCGTGTACGACGTGCACCGCGAGCGCGAGGTGCGGATGCTGCCCGAACTGGCCCCCGACGACGCGATCCTCGTGGTCGACGGGATCTTCACCCATCGCGACGAGCTGATCAGGTACTGGGACTACTCGGTGTGGCTCGAGGTCCCCTTCACGGTCTCGATCCCTCGCGGCGCGAAGCGCGGCTACGGCACCCCGGACCCGAGCTCCCCCAAGAACGTTCGCTACATCGCAGGTCAGCGCCTGTACATGGCCGAGTGCCACCCGCAGACGCGGGCGACCCTGGTCATCGACAACACAGACCTGGACAAGCCCCTGCTGCTCCCGGACCCGGACGAGTCACCCTCCGGGTCCTAGCCGTGGTGACTGGCGCGGATCAGCCGGTGGTGTCGGTGGACTCGCCGGGAACCACGTCCGGCGTGGTGTGCTCCACCTGGATCTTCCAGCCGCCCGCCAGGGCCAGTGCCGCGCCCGCCGCCATCAGCATCGGGAAGAACACCGCCGCCACGACACCGGCGTTGACCGGGACGTCGAGGACCTTGCGGCCGGACTTGTCGGTCACGACCACCCGGCGGACGTTGCCCTCGCGGACCAGCTCACCGATCTTGTCGACCAGCGCCTGGACGCCGTTGCCTTCAGCTTCGTTCCCCATCGTCGCCCCCACCTGACACGTTCTGCTGTCCGGCAAGGAAGTGTGCCACGTCCACGGTCGCCGGGTACAGCTCGCGGTACCGGGCGTAGAAGTCGTCGTAGACATCACTGACACCGTCGCCGGACGGGTGCACCACGTGGTCGTCCGGGTTCCAGCCCGACACGTCCACCCCGGCGGCGCCCGCCGCCAGCATCGCGTCGCCGAGGGCCGCGCCGACCGTCTCGGCGGGCACGACCTGCGCCTGTCCCGTCACGTCCGACACGATCCGCGTCCACAGCCCGCCCTGTGTGCCGCCGCCGACCGCGACCAGCCGCCGCGCCGGGCCACCGGCCGCGCGCATGACCTCCAGGTTGTGCCGCACCCCGTACGCGATGCCTTCGAGCGCGGCCCGGTACAGCTCCGCCCGGCCGTGCCCCAGCGTCAGCCCGGCGATGATCCCGCGCGCCTCTGGGTCGAAGATCGGCGTCCGCTCCCCGGCGAAGTACGGCAGCAGCAACAGGCCACGACTTCCCGGCGGCACGCCACCCGCCTCGGCCACCAGCGTCGCGAAGTCCGCGCCGACGAGCCTGCGCAGCCAGTCGGTGACCGCGCCCGAGGTCGCCATCCCAGCGGCCAGCGACCACGTCCCCGGGTACACGCCGCTCGTGGTCCACAGCGCGGGGTGCGGCGCCGGCGCCGCGACCACCTGGACGAGGAACATCGTGGTGCCGTACATGACCATCACGTCACCGGGCTCACGCACGCCGACGCTCGTGGCCTCGGCCCACGCGTCGACCGTGCCCGCGGTGACCGGCAACCCCTCCGGCAGCCCGGTCTCGCCGGCAGCGGCCGCGGTGACCGTGCCGACGACCTCGGTCGGCCACGCCAGCTCCGGCAGCCGCAGCCCGGGCGCGACGACCGCCGCCCAGTCGTGGGCCCAGTCGAAGGCCGTCTGGTCGTACATCGGGTCGCACTGGCTCGCCGAGTGGTGGTCGAGCACGTACCGCCCGGTCAGCCGGTGCACCAGGTACGAACTCGCCATCAGCAACAGCTCGGTGCGCTCGGACACCTCCGGCTCGTGCCTGGCGAGCCAGCGCAGCTTGGGTCCGACCGCCTGACTGGAGAGCGGGGTGCCGCCGCGTCGGAGGATCTCCTCGGCACCCAGCTCTCCGGTCAGTTCGGCGATCTCCTCGGTGGCGCGGGTGTCGACGCCGTACAGGATCGCCGGGCGCAGCGGTTTCCCCGTGCCGTCGGCGGGCAGCAGCACCGGGCCGATGCCGCTCACGGCGAGGCCCGCGATGCGGTGGCCGGTCGCCGTCAGCTCACGGGCGAGCGCGAGGAAGTCGGCCCACCACACGCCTTCCGCGTCGTGCTCGACCCAGCCGGGGCGGGGTGCCGAGGTCTCGTGTGCGCGGCTCGCCCGCGCGATGATCTCGCCGTCGGCGGTGACGAGCACGCCCTTCGAGCTGGACGTGCCGATGTCGATGCCGCAGAAGACCTCAGCCACGGGTGAACTCGTCGAGGGTCACGTCCAGGAGCTCGCACACCGCCCGCAGCTCCGCGCGCCGGTCGCCGGGGACCGCGTGGATGTGGTTGGCGCCGAAGCGGGACAGGAAGACCTCGGCGGGCGCGTCGAGCCGGGCGAACGCGTGCGGCCACTCCGGCGTCGACATCTTCATCAGCTCTTCGGTGGTGGCGTCGTCGTAGTTCTCGAACTCGCCGAGCATCAGCTGCAGCCGGTAGCGGCCGTCGTTGCGGGTCAGCCGGGCGAGGGTCATCTGACCGGGTGCCGCGACGTGCTGCACGGACGCGCCGCCTGCCGGGAAGAAGAACACCTCCGGGTACAGGTGCACCTTCGCGAGGTTCTCGGCCGGGTCGTCGCTGCGGGCGGCGTACCAGGTGGCGTGCTGGCCGGAGTTGCACAGGTCCCAGATGTCGCGATCGCCGTGGTAGTGCCGCACGTCGGCGAACAGCACGGGGGTACCCGTGATGTGCTTCATGATCTGCATGGTCAGCGCGCCGTCCATGTCCGCCTCGGTGGCGCACACGTGCGGTTCCTTCGGCCCGTTCCAGTCGTACGGGTCGTTGAGGAACGCCTCGGCGATGTCCATGGTGGCGAAGTACTGGGTCAGCTCCGGCTGGCCCTTGATGCCGGTGAAGTCCAGGTGCCACTCGTCGATCAGCTCACGCATGGCGAGGTACGAGCCGACCTGGCGCTCCAGCAGCTCCGGGGTCAGCTTCCTACCGTCGTAGTGCACGTTGGCGTGCTGCTCCAGCCACCGCCGGGCCTTGGTCTTCTCGGCCTGGTCGGCCATCTCGGCGCGGCGGACGATCTCCCACTGGTCGATCTCCTCGACGTCCACGCCGAACAGCCGCTGCCACTGGTCGGTGTTGGCGGTGGCGGTGTTCATGCCCATCGGGCGGCCGCCGATACGGCCGAACGTCTGGCCACGGAGCGCCTTGACCGCGTGCGCGGCGGTGGCGCGGACACCGATGGCGCCGATGAGCGCGTCGTCCTCCGGGTCGCCCCACAGGCGGGTGTGGGCGCGGCCGACCTGGTCGAGCGCGCCGCCCGCGGCCAGCATGCCGACCATGCCGGGCTGGACCGGGTCGATGTTGGCGAGCAGCAGCAGCGGGCTGGTGAGCTGGCCCGCGGCGAGCATCGTGAAGTGCGGGAACGCCCAGACGCAGTAGTGCAGCACGGTCAGGTCGACGCCGGCGGCCTCGACCTCCCTGGCCACCGAGGTGGCGATGGTGTTCGCGGAGACGGGCTGCCGCGCGCGGACCACCTCGTGCCCGGCGGCCTCGAGCTTGCGGACCAGCTTGTCCTCTCCTGTGAGGATGAACTCGGCGATGCCGCCGTGGACGTAGTCCCGCCCGTCCGAAATGTTGATCACGCCGATACGGGCCACCGGTGTCCTCCTGCGTCGTCGAAGTCGGTCCCCCACGCTGCTTTGCGCGCCGGTGGAGTAATCGTTTTCTCAGAAGCTATTCTTAGGCCTGGATCGTGTCAATAGCGGTCGGCGTAGGGTCTTCGCAGAGGCGGGAAGCGAGGCGGTAAGTGGCGACGATCAGTGACGTTGCCGCGCGGGCAGGCGTGTCGACGGCGACGGTCTCCCGCGCGTTGAACGGAAAGTCCACAGTGGACCCCCAGTTGGCGGCGCGGGTGCTGGCGGCCGCCCAGGAGCTGGGCTACCAGCCGAACGGCCCCGCGCGGAACCTGCGACGGCAGGAGGCGGCGGTCCTCGCGCTGATCATCAGCGACGTGGAGAACCCGTTCTTCACCGCCATCGCCCGCGGCGTCGAGGACGTGGCGCACAGCGTCGGGTACTCGGTCGTGCTGTGCAACACCGACGAGGACGCGGACAAGGAACGCAAGTACGTCGACGTGGCGATCCAGGAACGGGTCGCGGGTGTGATCATCTCCCCCACCGCGACGGCCGCCGGGGTCGAACACCTCGCACGGCGCGGCACGCCCGTGGTCGCCGTGGACCGGCCGCTGCCGGATCGCGAGAGCGACACCGTGCTGGTCGACACCCGGCTCGCCGCCCGGCAGGCCACCACGCACCTCATCGAACAGGGTTACGAACGGATCGGCTGCATCACCGGTCCGTCGGGTGTCCGCACGGCGGACGATCGGCTCGCCGGTTACCGGGACGCGCTCAAATCAGGCAAACAACGCGGTTCGCCTCGGCTGGTCCGGCGGACGGAGTTCAAGGCCGCCGGTGCGCAGAAGGCCGCCGCTGATCTGTTCTCCCAGGATGAGCCGCCGGACGCGTTGCTGGTCGCCAACTCGGCCATGGCGATCGGGGTACTGGAGGCGTTGCGGTCGCACCGGTTGCGGCCCGGGCAGGACGTGGGCGTGGTGGCTTTCGACGACGTTCCCTGGGCCGGGCTCGTGGAGCCGCCCATGACTGTCGTCGCGCAGCCCGCCTACGAGATCGGGTCCGTTGCCGCTCAGCTGTTGCTCGCCCGGATCGCGGACAACACCCGGGCGGCCACGACCACCACGCTGGGGGCTCGGTTGATCGAACGGGGTAGCAGCCACCGGGGATGACTCGGTGGTCGTCCTGGCCGCGTCTCCCGGACGCGGTTCCCCGGCCGTGTGGTGATGATCGGCTCGGTAGGGTGCCCCGCGTGTCAGCACCGTGGACCTTCGGCCGTGTTCTGTCCGGCATGTTCGCCATCGGGGGCCTTGTCGCGCTTGTCGTGGGGATGTTCCTGTCATTCACCAGTGGGGACGGAGACGAGAACTTCTGGGGCACCCAGAAGGTCGAGATGGACGAGCATTCCTGGACCTGCACCGCCACCCCCGCCGGCGAGAGCCAGGTCAACCAGGTCTGTGAGAGTGGCCTCGCCTTCGGGACGGTCACCGACAAAGGCACCGGTTTCCCGATCACGGTGAGCCTGTTCGGTGTCGGCATGATCGGGGTGTCCGTCGTGCTGCGGCTGCGTCCGCAAGCCGCCACCCCCACCGCCCCGGCGCCCCCTGCCGCCCCGTCCTACCCGAACAGCCAGCAGGCGTACCCGGCCGGCTACCCCGGCCAGCAGCAGAACCGCTGACCGATGGGGACGCCTTCGCCGCCGTGGGGGACTACGGCGAAGGCGTCCCGTTCGGTAGTCCCCCGGCTCCGGTCAGCCGCGGGACAGGGCCCGGTAGGTGGCCGCCGACCAGGCAGGGCCGCCGTCGACCGGCCTGATGGTCACCGTCACCTTCGTCCTGCCCCCGGTCGCCGACGCGGGCAGCTCGAAGCTGTCCTCCAGCCACCGCGAGCGCGTGTTGCCGAGTGGCTGCAGCCACTCGCCCACCCGCTTTCCGTTCACCAGCACGACCGCGCGCTGGTACGCCACGTTCTGGTCCCCCAGCCGCAGCAACCGGACGCCCCTGTTGTCCCGTGCCACCTCGACCGTGAACGACACCTCTCCCGTCGCCGCCGTGACGTCGCGCGTTACGGGCGTGGTGTCACCTCTGCCCTCAAAGGTCGACGTGAGCGTCCCCCGGGTCTCCCCCTCGGCCCGGTACGCGTGCGACGCGCGGCTTTCCTCCGAGGTGGCGTCGACGACGTCCGTTTCGGACAACGATTTCTCGGCCGTGCCGTACCAGTACGCGGTCGAGCTGTAGTCCGCCGGTTCGTTGTCCACCGGGCCGTGTTCGATGTTGAAGCTCAGGGACTCGCCGAACGAGACCGCGTCGCCGACCATGAGCCGGTACGCGCCCGTGCAGTCGTACCGGCAGCCGTCGCCGTCCAGTTCGTACGCCGGGTTGCCCGCCTCCGGCATGACGTAGGTGGTGCCGTCCCGGAAGTACCAGCCGGACTCGTAGAAGTCCTCGCTGCCGGTGCCGTACAGCGTCGGGCTCGCCGCGCCGTCCACGTACACGGTCTCGTCGCCCTCGAGGTAGTTCCTGCGGTTGCCGGACGGGATGTTGCCGCGCATCGAGTGCGTCACCCCGTAGAACACCCCGGTGCCCTCGGCCTCCAGGAAGTTCCACGACTGCTCCGGCACGGTGGCGCCGCGCCGGTGGGTCGCGTTGAAGTAGCCGAGCCGTCCCGACGACAGCCCGCCCGCGACCGCCCGGTCCGGCGCCGAGGTCACCTCGACCACCGCGCCCGTGATCGGCACACCGCTGCCGTTGACCAGCTCGAACGACGCCGAGCGGCCGTAGGGCATCGGCCACCACGCGGTGTACCAGCCGTCGGCCGTCGCGTCGATCGACGAGAACAGCGTGCGGGTGTCGTACTCGCCGAGGCCGGAGCCGAAGAACTCGCCGACCGGCGCGTCCACCGTGGTCGTGCCGTCGAACGTGGCCCGCAGCCGCGCGCCCTCCAGCACCGCGTCGGAGGCGGTCACCCGCGCGGGGTCGGCCTGCAGGCGGTACACCCGCGAGCCCTCCCAGCTCTGGTTGCGGATCGTGTACCCGTGTGCCTTCTCCTCGCCGTCATGACCGGGGCCGAGGTCCAGCACGTCGGTGCGGGTCCACGAGTCGCCGAGGCGGGAGTGCACGTCGTAGCGGAACTCGTTGACGTCCAACGCGGACGACACGTACTCGACGCCGATCTTCAGCGACGAGCGGCCCTTCGTCACCGACGCCGGGATGTCGACCACCTGGTCGAGCCACTGCCCGCCGCGCACCGGTCCACTGTCGACGGTGCCGACCGCCTTGCCGTCCACCACGATCCGCGCGACCTGGTTCGCGATCACCGGGTCCACGCGCCGCGTCAACCGCACGCCGTCGTTGTTCTTGTCCACCGCCACGGTGAACGCGCTGCTGCCGCCGGCACCGAACGCGCGGCCGTCGTTGCCGACCCTCGGGCTCGCCACCACCTGCGGCAGCCGCACCCGCACCTGCGACACCCAGCCGGCGCCGGACAGCGACGCGAGCGACGCGGTCGCACCCGGGGCGAGGTCACCGGAGAACCGCTTCACCGAGGCGTCCCGCAGCGCGGGCTTCGGGTCGCGGACACCGAAGGCCCGCATCCGGTGCACCACGTCCTGCGCCGCGTCGCGCGGGTCGAACGTGCGGACGCCCTGGGAGTCGGTGAACTCGCGGTAGGTCACGTGGTAGAAGAACGGGTCCTTCTGGACGGTGACCCGCATCGACTCGCGGTAGGGCATCGGCACCTTGACCACCGAGCCGCCCGCGGTGTCGTCACCGTTGCCGACCAGCGGCCACACGAACGGCGCGCCTGCCTTGCCGTCGACCAGTTCCTGCAACAGCTCGTCGACCACGACGCGGCCGTCCAGCTCGACCTTGATCCGTCCGTTGTGGACCATCGAGCCGTAGTCGCGGGTGAACCACATCGAGTCGATCTCGCCCGCGCCCCGGCGTTCGGCGATCACGCAGCCGTCGTCGGAGTGGCGCAGGCAGGAGTAGGTGTTGTTGAAGCCGTCGTCGTTGCCGCCCGCGCGGTCGTAGCTGGAGAACTGCCGCACCTGGCTGTCCGGCCGCAGCTGGGCGGCGGCCGTGAGGTCGCGGTAGGTCTGCCAGCCGACGGGTCCGGTGCCGGTCTCCTCGGCGGCCGGGGCGGCTGGCGCGGTCGGCGCCGTCACGAAGGCGGCGGCGCCGAGCACGGCCGCGAGCACGATCCTGCCGCGCATCAGCTGTTGGCCTCGTTGTAGACGGTGGCCGCGTTGTCGATGGTGATCAGCTCGGTCTCGAGGGTCTGCTCCTTCGGCACGTCCTGGCAGTCGACGAGCAGCTTCTTGGCCGTGTCGACGGCTTCCGCGCCACCGGTCGGGTAGATCAGCGTGGCCGACAGGCGACCCTGCTCGACCGCCTTCAGGCCACCGGACGGGATGGGCAGGCCGTCGATGCCGATGAACTTCAGGTTCTTCTCGATGCCCGCGGCCTTCGCGGCGAGGTACGCGCCCTCGGCCATCGGGTCGTTGTGCGCGTACAGGACCTGGATGTCCGGGTGCGCCTTGAACAACGCGTCCGCCTGCGACTGGCCCTTCTCCCGCAGCCAGTCACCGTCGACGCTCTGGACGATCTCGATGTCCTTGCCCTCGATGCCCTCGCGGAACCCGTCGCCGCGCTCCTTGGCCGGGGTCGAGCCCGCCAGGCCGCGGATCTCACCGATCTTGCCGCCGTTCGGGAGCAGCGTCGTCGCCACGTACTCGCCGGCCGTGCGGCCGATCTCGACGTTGTCCGCGCCGATCCAGGTGGTGTACGCGTCACCGTCGACCTTGCGGTCCAGCACGATCACCGGGATGCCCTTGTTGTACGCCTTGGCCACCACCGCCGTCAGCGGCGTCGCCTCGTTCGGGCTGATGATCAGCAGGTCGATCTGCTTGGTGAGGAAGTTCTCCACATCGGACACCTGCTTGGCGTTGTCCTGCTGCGCGTCCGCGAACTCCACGCTGAACTGCGGCACCGACTCGGCCGCGGCCTTGATGTCGTCGTCCATCCGCTGCCGGTACGGCTCGGCGACGTTGGCCTGGCTCATGCCGATCGTGTACTTGCCGTCAGGACCGCCACACTCGCTCTCCTGCGCGCCCCCACCGCCCTGACCACTGTTCTCGCTGGTCGTTCCACATGAGACGGACAGACTGAGCGCGGTGGCCGCGGTGAGCACGGCGGCCACGGCACGACGACGGGCCATGTCGGATCCTCTTTCCTGGTTTGACAGACGTGTGGCAGAAGATGTGGCTGTGCGGTCAGACGGTCGGCCGCAGGCGCTGCAGCCCGGCGGCGACGACGATGACGAGCCCCTTGACGAGCAGCTGGACGTTCGGGTCCACGCCGTGGAGACCGAGGAAGTTGTTGAGCACACCGAGGAGCAGCGCGCCGGCGACCGTGCCGACGACCGAGCCCCGGCCACCCATCAGGCTCGTGCCGCCGATGACGACGGCCGCGATCGCGTCCAGCTCGTAGCCGAACCCGTCGTTGGGGCTGCCCTGGTTGAGCTGGCCGGCGTGCACGATGCCCGCCAGCGCCGCCAGGAACCCGCAGATGCAGAACACGATGACCTTCACGCGGGTCACCGGCACCCCGGAGAGCCGCGCGGCCTTCTCGTTGCCGCCGATCGCGTACACGTGGCGGGCGAAGGCACTGGTGCGCAGGAACACGATCGCGACGACGGCGACGACCGCGAAGATCAGCGCGGGGATCGGCACGATCCCGTTGAACGTGCGCTCCCCCAGCAGGGAGAACGTCACCGGCGCCTCGCCTGGCCCGTCGCCGTACGCGATGGCGACGCCCTGCCCGCCCGACCAGATGCGGGCGAGACCTCTGGCTATCTGCATGCCGGCGAGCGTCACGATGAACGCCTGTATGCCGAACAACGCGGACGCCATCCCTTGCAGGAAGCCGAAGAACAGCCCGATCGCCAGCACGATGACGACGGTGGCGACGACCCCGAAGTCGTCGTTCACCATCAGCACCGCCGACCCGACCGCGGCGAGACCGAGCACCGCGCCGACGGACAGGTCGATGCCGCCGACGAGGATCACGAACGTCATGCCGACGGCCATGATCCCGATCTCGGACATCGCGCGGACGACGTTGGCGAGGTTGTCCGCGTTGAGGAACAGCAGCTCGCCGTTGTGCCGCGGCGAGAACACCACGGCTACGACGAACACCGCGACCAGGCCGAACAGGCTCTGGAAGCGGAACAGCGCGTTCACGAACTCCCGGCGCTGTTTCCTCTGCTGTGGCGGCGGTTCCGGCTCGGCACCGGCCTGCTTGGTCGTCACCTCGCTGGTCATGCGTTCTCTCCTCCTTCAACCGCCAAAGCCGCGGAACCCTCACCCATCGACGCGGCCAGCAGGTCGGCCTCACCCGCCTGCCGCGTGTCCAGCTCACGCACGCTGCGCCCGCCGGACAGCACCACCACCCGGTCGCACACTCCGACCAGCTCGGCCAGCTCCGACGACGCGAGCAGCACGCCGATCCCCTGCTGCGCCGCCTCGCCGAGCAGCTGGTAGATCTCCGCCTTCGCACCGACGTCCACGCCGCGGGTCGGCTCGTCGAGCAGCAGCAGGACCGGTTCGGTCAGCAGCATCCGGCCGAAGACGACCTTCTGCTGGTTGCCGCCGGACAGCGTGCCGACCGCGTCACCGATCGAGCCGAGCTTCACCTTCAGCTCGGCGGTGATCCGCCGCACGGCACCGGTTTCCCTGGCCCTCGGCACGAACCCGGCCGTGGCGATGCGATCCACAATGGACAGCACGGTGTTCGCGGCGACCGAGTGTTCCAGCGACAGCCCCGCGATCCGCCGGTCCTCCGGCACGAGCGCCATGCCCGCGCGCAGCGACTGCCGGGCGCCGCGCGGGTGGAAAGGCCTGCCGCGGAACAGGATCTCGCCCCGCAACGTCCCGGCCGAGCCCGCGCCGTAGAGGGTCTCGAGCAGCTCGGTGCGCCCGGAGCCGAGCAGCCCGCCGACGCCGACGATCTCGCCCCGCCGGACGGCCAGGCTGATGCCGTCGGGTTCCCGCCGCCCGGACCGCTCGCGCCGCGGGGTGAGCGCGAGGCCGGTGACGCGCAGGACCTCCTCCCCCGGATCGACGTCGCGCGTGCGGAACATGGCCTGCACGGGCCGTCCGACCATGGCCTCGGCCGCGGCCTCCGCGGTCATGTCCCGCGTGTCGAACCCGGCGACCACGGAACCGTTGCGCAGCACGGTCGCCCGGTCGGCGATGCGGCCGATCTCGTCCATGCGGTGGGAGATGTAGACGATCCCGACCCCGGCCCTGCGCAGCTCGGAGATCACCGTGAACATCTGCTCGACCTCGACCGGCGAGAGCGCGGAGGTCGGCTCGTCCATGATCAGGACCTTCGCGTCGAGGGACAGCGCCTTCGCGATCGTCACCAGCTGCTGCTCGCCGGTGCGCAGCTCGCCGACCGGTCTGCGCGGGTCGAGCGCGACGCCGCAGCGCTCCAGCAGCCCCCTGGTCACCTGGTTCGTGCGGCGTCGGTCGACCGTGCGCAGCCGGGTCCGGAGCTCACGGCCGAGGAAGATGTTCTCCGCCACCGTGAGACCGGGCACGAGGTCCAGCTCCTGGTGGATCATGGCGACGCCCGCGCGCTGCGCGTCGGCAGGCGCGGCGAACCGCACCGGAGCACCGCCGATCGAGACCGTGCCGTCGTAGTCGGTGACGTCGCCGGACAGGATCTTCATGAGCGTCGACTTGCCCGCGCCGTTCTCGCCGAGCAGCGCGTGCACCTCACCGGCCCGCACCGTGAGGTCGATGTCGCGGCAGGCGCGCACACCGCCGTACGACTTGCTGATGCCGATCATCTCGACCAGCGGGTTGACAGCGTTGTCCATGCTCCCTCGTCGCCAGTCGTCAGCGTCTGGGAAATCGATTACCCGAGACGCTAGGGGCGGTGCGGGACGGTGTCAAGGGTGCGAACGAGGATGGCGCGGAGCCGCCGACCGGCAGGGCCCCGAGTCACGAAGGGGTCCTTCATCACACCGCTCCACACGAAGGGGTCCTTCGTCACGCGGGTGCGCACGTTCGCGCACGAGCGTGCTAGCCTGAATCGCATGTCCGCGCTACGAACCGCACTGGCCCGCGCCGGGCTTCGGGTCGAGGCGGACGAGTTTCTCGCACTGGTCGAGGACGCCGCCAAGCGGCTCTCCCCTGTCGACCCGCGCCCGGCCGACTACTTCACCACCGACCAGCGCACCGCGCTCACGGCGGTGGGGTTCGACCTCGCGCCACAGCGGCAGGGCGAACGGGACGTGCGGGCGCGGACGGTCGCGCTGCAGGCGGTCCTGCGCGACACGGCGCTGACGGTGGCGGGCGCGGCCGAACGGATCGGCGTCGACGCCAGCCGGATCCGGCACCGGCTCGCGGCGGGCCAGCTGGTCGGCTGGAAGGACCGCGGCGGCTGGCGGCTGCCGGTGTGGCAGTTCACCGACGACGACGTGCTGCCCGGGCTCGGGACCGTGCTCGCCGAGGTGCCCGCCGACCAGCCCGCGCTGGTGGTGGCCGCGTTCATGACCACACCGCAGACCGCGCTCGGCGACCCGCCCGTGACGCCGAGGGACTGGCTGCTGGCGGGCGGCATGCCCGAGAAGGTCGCGCGGCTCATGTCGGTACTGGGGACGCCTGCCTGACGTGTCCCGACTCCCCCTGCCCCCTTCGCCTTCCGTGCTGCACGCGCGCCTGCGCCCGCACGAGGACGTCGTCGCGCTGCCGACCTCCACCCGCCTCGTGCGGGTGTTCGTCGCCGCGGGCGCACACCAGCAGCGGTGGAACACCTTCCGCCACACCGGCCCGCTGCCGCACGCCAGGTTCGACCCGCAGCCGCCGCCACCGAACGGTGGTGTGGTCACCGCGCCCAAGCACGGCGTCCTGTACTTCGGGCTGTCCGTGCGGACGTCCATCGCCGAGGTGTTCCAGGCGTCGTCCATCGTGGACAGATCGACGCGGCGGCCGCACCTGGCCGTGTTCGCGCCGGTCCGCCCGCTGAAGCTCCTCGACCTCTGCGGGCTGTGGCCGACCAGGGCCGGGGCGTCGCAGGAGATCTCCAGCGGACCCAAGGACATCACGCAGGCGTGGGCGCGGACGATCCGCGACGCGTTCCCCGGCCTCGACGGGCTCTGGTACCGCTCGTCGATGGACTCCGGCGACCCGGCCGTGTGCCTGTGGGATCCGCCTGCTGGCGACGCGCTGCCCCTCACGCCGGAAGTGCTGCTGCCGCTCGACTACCCGGGCCTCGACCTGCCGCTGGCCCGCATCTGCGACTCGCTGAACTACGTCCTCAACTGAGGGCCTCCCCCGGCGCCGGGTAGGGGTTCCCCACTTCGGATTCTGGGGGTTTCCCCGGTGTCGGGAAGAGCTCGGGAACTTATCGTAAGGAACGAGCCGGCTCGTGAATCACATCACACGAACAAGGAGGTCGTGATGAACGAGCCAACCCGGTGCACGAGACCCGTCGACATGCCGAACCGCCCGCGTGTGTGGCTGGTCGGCCGGATCGGGACCACCCCCGACCCGATCGACCTGCCCGCCGTCCGGGACACCTGGTTGCGCACCTGGTTCCCCGGTGCCGACGGGATCTACCACACCGCGGACGGTCGGCACCACGCCACCTGGGCCGAGCTGCACGCTCGGTGCGACCTCGTCGAGGTGGCGTGATCGGTCACCTGCCCGTTCGGTCGGCGGCGGTGTCACCGGCCTCGAGCGGCGACCGGTCGGTCTCCGTGCTCTCTTCGTCGTCGGTCCCGGTGACGGCGTCGGTCCCGGTGACGGCGTCGGTCCCGGTGACGGCGTCGGTCCCGGTGACGGCGTCGGTCCCGGTGACGGCGTCGGTCCCGGTGACGGCGGCCTCGGCCGGCGCCCCGTTCTTCTTCTCGTCCCTGCGGGTCTTCATGAGGCTGGCGACCGCGGTGATGACCAGGACGCCGATGATCACCGACAGGGACAGCGGGATGCCGATGGTCGGCACGTTGAGGTGCTCGCCGCCGTTGAGGAACGGCAGCGTGTTCGTGTGGAGCGCCTCGAGGACCATCTTCACGCCGATGAAGCCCAGGATGACCGCGAGCCCGATCGACAGGTAGACCAGGCGCCGCAGCAGGCCGCCGAGCAGGAAGTACAGCTGCCGCAGACCCATCAGCGCGAACGCGTTGGCCGCGAAGACCAGGAACGGCTCCTTGGTGAGACCGAAGATCGCGGGGATCGAGTCCACCGCGAACATGATGTCCGCCGAGCCGATCGCGATCATCACGATGAACATCGGCGTCGCGAAGCGCTTGCCGTCGATCTTCGTGAAGACGTGGCCGTGGTGGTAGTCGTCGGTGACGGGGAAGAGCTTGCGGGCCCACTTCGTGACCCGGTTCTCCTCGTAGTCCTCGTCGTCGTCGCCGCCGATACCGGAGCCCGACAGCTTGATCGCGGTGTAGATGAGGAACGCGCCGAACACGTAGAACACCCAGCTGAACTGGGAGATCGCGGCCGCGCCGACGGCGATGAAGATGCTGCGGAAGACCAGCGCCAGCAGGATGCCGACCAGGAGGACCTTGTGCTGGTGGATCTGCGGCACCTTGAACGCCGACATGATCACCAGGAAGATGAACAGGTTGTCCACCGAGAGGGAGTACTCGGTGATGTACCCGGCGAAGTACTCACCGGCGTAGGTGCCACCCGAGAACATCCAGATACCGATGCCGAACAGCACCGCGCAGGCGACGTAGAAGGTGACCCAGCGCCCCGCCTCACCGACGCCGACCTCGTGTGGCTTGCGGTCGACGATCACCAGGTCGATCGCAAGTAGCACTAGGAGGCCGCCGATGGTGGCGAGCCAGATCCACGCGGGAACATTCATCCAATGAACCTCCGGTTCAACGGTTCTTACCGACAACCGGAGGTCTCTTCCGCAGGTCAGCGCCTGCCGGGGACGCCGGGACTCGAGGTCCGTGTTGACGACGCCGCCGCGAAGGAATACTCCCCTCCAACACATCCATTGTGGTGGTCATATCCGGAACACACCAGTCAGATCAGGTTGTCGAACATCACATTCGGGCGATGCGGACCAATCGGTCAGGGGCTCTCAGCCACTCTCAGGAAACGTCCAATACGTTTTGAGCGTGCCCCGTATCCCACGTCTTCAACCACGCTGGCTCGCCGCCGGGCTGGTCGCCGTCCTCGCCGCCGCCGGTGGCCTGGTCTGGCTGAACAGCGGCGACGACCCGGCCGAGGTCAAGACCCGTGAGCTGACGCTCGCCGGCGCCCAGGGGCCCGGCGACGCGGCCCCGGTGCGCCTCGACGCCACCCTGTACCTGCCCGAGGTGACCCCGGCGCCCGCGGTCATCGTGGCGCACGGGTTCGGCGGCTCGAAGCAGAGCGTGGACGGCGACGCCCGTGAGCTGGCGCAACGCGGGTTCGTCGCGCTGGCCTACTCGGCCCGTGGCTTCGGGCGCAGCGAGGGGCAGATCTCGCTGAACTCGCGGCAGCACGAGGTCGCGGACGCGTCGAAGCTCGTCGACTGGCTCGGCGAGCAGGCCGAGGTCACCCAGGACGGTGACGACGACCCGAAGGTGGGCGTGACCGGCGGCTCGTACGG
Organism: Actinophytocola algeriensis; assembly: GCF_014203735.1. Lineage (GTDB taxonomy): Bacteria > Actinomycetota > Actinomycetes > Mycobacteriales > Pseudonocardiaceae > Actinophytocola > Actinophytocola algeriensis. The sequence continues at coordinate 69,151 of NZ_JACHJQ010000013.1, forward strand.
CGGTTCGCTGTCGCTGCTGCTCGCGGGCACCGACAAGCGGGTCGACGCGCTCGCGCCGTCGATCACCTACAACGACCTGAGCCAGGCGCTGCTGCCCAACTCGGCCACGACCGACGACACGGTCCCCGGCACGCCTGCGGCCAACGCGTACGCGGCGGACGGTGTGTTCAAGCGCTCCTGGGCCGGCATCTTCTTCGCCTCCGGTGCGGGCGGCGGCGGGCTCGCCGACCCGACCGTGGACGCGGTGGAGGAAGGCGACGAGGACGACGACATCGACGTGCCGGCAGGCAACACGGGCACCGGCGGCACGGATTCGGGCGGCGAATCCGGCGGCACCGACAGTGGTACCGACAACGGCGCGGGCAGTGACACGGGCAGTGGCACCGACAGCGACACGGGCGGCGACACGGGCAGTGACTCCGGCGCGGCGAACAGTGCCACGGCCGGTGCCGGCGCTGGTCAGCCGGGTGGCGGACCCAGCCAGCCCGGGCAGGAGGCCGGGAACCCGTGCGGGAAGTTCCGGCCCGAGTTCTGCGCGGCCTACGCCGAGGTGGCCACCACCGGCCGGGCCAGTCAGCAGACCGTCGACCTGCTGCAGTCCGTCTCCCCGATGCAGGTCACCAAGAACATCACGCAGCCGACGATGCTGGTGCAGGGCGAGCAGGACACCCTGTTCGGCCTCGACCAGGCCGACGCCAACGCCCGGCAGATCGCCGAGGCGGGCGGCAAGGTGAAGGTCGTCTGGTACACCGGCGGGCACGACGGCGGACGGCCCGGTCCCGAGCTGCGCGGCCAGATCGCCGACTGGTTCGACTTCCACCTCCGCGGCCAGGGCAGCGACCCCGGCGAGGGCCTGTCGTACGCGGTGCAGGGCGCGCTGCGGGTGCAGGGCGCGCCGTCGGTGCGGACCGTCAGCACCGGCACCTACCCCGGCCTGAACGGCGCCGACGCCACCGAGCGCAGGAGCGTCCCGGTCTTCGGGCCGGAACAGACGATCGTCAACCCACCCGGCGGCAACCCGGCGTCGATCAGCAGCCTGCCCGGGCTCGGGTCGATCATCGGCAGCTCGTCGCGGCTGGTCGGCCGGGTGTCCATCGACCTGCCCGGGCAGGCAGCGCAGTTCCAGAGCCGCCCGCTGCAGTCGCAGCTGCTGATCGCGGGTGCGAGCACCGTCCGGCTGCGGGTCGCCGCGGTCCCGGGTGCCGCGCCGCCCGCGACCGAGGGCGCGGTGCTGTTCGCGAAGCTGTACGACGTTAGCGCGGACGGCACCCGGATCCTGCCGGGCTCCGCGGTGTCGCCGTTCCGGATCCCGGCGCTGCCCGCGGACGGCTCGCCGGTCGAGGTGACCGTGACGCTGCCGGGCATCGTCCGGCCCATCGAGACCGACCGGAGCATCGCGCTGGTGGTCAGCACCACCGACCAGGCGTACGCCCCCGCCACGCAGGCGGCGGCGTACCGGGTCGCCGTCGCCGAGGGCGCGGCCGTCGAGGCGCCGGTCGTGTCCGGCACGCGCACCGGCAACGGGCTGCCCTCGGGGCCGCTGATCGGCATCGCGATCGTGCTCGGGCTGGTCGTGCTCGCGGCGATCTGGGGTGCCTTCCGCAGGCGCCGGGCGACCGACCTGGATCCCGGACTCGTGGACGTGCCGCTGGTGATCGAGGGGCTGTCGAAGCGGTACCCGGGCGGCGTGACCGCGGTGGACGACCTGTCGTTCCGCGTCGAGGCCGGCCAGGTACTGGGGCTTCTCGGCCCGAACGGCGCAGGCAAGACGACGTCGCTGCGGATGCTGATGGGCCTGATCCAGCCCTCCGGCGGCACCATCCGCGTGTTCGGGCACAAGATCTACTCCGGTGCGCCGGTGCTGTCGCGGATCGGCTCGTTCGTCGAGGGCGCCGGGTTCCTGCCGCACCTGTCCGGGCAGGCGAACCTGGAGCTGTACTGGGCGGCCACCGGCAGGCCGCCGGACAAGGCGCACGTCGAGGAGGCACTGGAGATCGCGGGTCTCGGCAAGGCGGTGCACCGGCGGGTGCGGACCTACAGCCAGGGCATGCGGCAACGGCTCGCGATCGCGCAGGCCATGCTCGGTCTCCCGGACCTGCTGGTGCTCGACGAGCCGACCAACGGGCTCGACCCGCCACAGATCCACCAGATGCGCGCCGTGCTGCGCCGGTACGCCTCGACCGGGCGGACCGTCGTGGTCTCCTCGCACCTGTTGGCCGAGGTGGAGCAGACCTGCGACCACGTGGTGGTCATGCACCAGGGCAGGCTCGTCGCGTCGGGCAAGGTCGAGGAGATCGTCGGCGGCAGCGGTGAGGCGACCTTCCGGGTGGACCGCCCGGAGGACGCCGCCGAGGTGCTGCGCGCGGTGGACGGAGTGGAGGGCGTCGAGGTGGAGGGCAACCAGGTCCACGCGGACCTCGACGGCCTCCCCCGCGCCGAGGCGCTGGCCAAGCTGGTCGGCGCGGGTGTCGCGGTGGAACAGGCAGGACCGCGGCGCAGGCTCGAGGACGCGTTCCTGCAGCTGGTCGGAGAGGAGACGTCCCGGTGACCGGAACGAACGGGGTACACACCGACGAGGCGGCCATCGAGCAGCTGGCCGACGCGGCGGCGCAGGAAGATCAGGGCGTGCAGCCAGACGGCTCGGTCACGGGCTACCGCGCGGGCCGGACGCTGCGGCTGCGGGTCGAGCTGGTCCGCCAGCTGCGGCGCCGCCGCGTGCAGCTCATGCTCGGGTTCCTGGTGCTGCTGCCGTGGATCCTGTGGGCGGCGTTCGAGTTCGGCACGGACGCGCGGGACAACCGGTCCGGCGGGTTCGTCGACCTGGCGACCTCGTCGGCACCGAACTTCGTGGTGTTCGTGCTGTTCGCGGTGTCGAGCTTCCTGCTGCCGATGATCGTGGCGCTGTTCTTCGGCGACACGATCGCGTCCGAGGCGTCGTGGTCGAGCCTGAAGTACCTGCTGGCGATGCCGGTCCCCCGGCACCGGCTGATGCGGCAGAAGGCGATCGCGTCGGGGCTGTTGTCGTTCTTCGCGATCGCGCTGCTGCCCGCGGTGGCACTGCTCGTCGGCGTGATCTTCTACGGCGCGGGCGAGGCCGTCAGCCCCACCGGTGACGCGATCCCGTTCTCCGACTCGATGATGGCGCTGCTGTTCACGGTGCTGTACCTGGCGGTGCACCTGCTGTGGGTGGCCGGGCTGGCGCTGTTCCTGACGGTGTCGACGGACGCGCCGCTCGGCGCGGTCGGCGGCACGGTGCTGGTGGCGATCCTGTCGTCGATCCTGGACCAGATCACGGCGCTCGAGGGGCTGCGGAACTACCTGCCGACGCACTACGCGTTCGCGTGGTCGGACCTGATCTCGACGGACATCGACTGGTCGAACATGGCGGCGGGCGCGTTCTCCGCGGTGGCGTACGGCGCGTTCTTCGGCCTGCTCGCGGCTCGTCGTTTCCGCACGAAGGACATCACGTCGTGACATGATCGCGGCATGATCTCGCAGGCCTGCCTGCGCTGTGGGGAACGCCAGGAGCTGGTCGTGGATCTCGACCTGCGCGGCGTTCCCCACGGCTTCGCGGGGCACGACACCGTGTACGACTGGGACATCGTGCTGTCGTGCACCGGCTGCGAGTTCGGTGAGCTGCGCGTGTACTCCCACGACTGCTGGGCTCCTCGGTGGGACGAGGAGTGGGACATGGAGTGGTCGGGCCAGCTCGACGCGGCCACGCTCGACCTGCTCCGGCGGTCGCTTTCGGCGTGCCAGGACCGCTCGGACCCGAAGTGCGGGTGCGCGGCGCACGTGTCGTTGCGGAAGACCAGCGCCTACACGCACAAGCTGCGCATCGACCCCAACGTCACGCCAGAAGGGGAGCGCCCCTTCGCGAAGGTGACACTGAGCGACGACGGCCTGCCCACGTTCGCCTACTGATTGCTTCGCCGGTCCGCCGGGTAGTTCACTGGCACGTCCGAGAAGCCGCAGGAGGCGCGCCATGGCCCGACCCGTGCACTTCGAGATCCACGCGACCGACCCCGTACAGGCGAAGGTCTTCTACGAGACCGTGTTCGGCTGGCGCATCGAGCAGTGGGGCACGAACCCGTACTGGACGGTCAACACCGGCGAGGGCCCGGGCATCAACGGCGGGCTGCTGCCCCGCAAGGGCCCACGTCCCGCCGCCGACACCCCGGTCGGCGCCTTCGTGATCACGGTCGAGGTCACCGACCTGGCCGAGACCGTCGCCGCCGTCATCGCCGCGGGCGGCGCGATCGCCCTCGACAAGCAACCCGTACCGAACGTCGGCTGGCTCGCCTACGTCGCCGACATGGACGGCAACCTGTTCGGCATCCTGGAACCCGACACGTCGGCGTCCTAGCGGTTCGCCCTGTTGAGCCCTGCTTTGTCGCTGCGGCGGCTTTCCCTGTCGAGAGTTGTGCTCCGACGAGGCGCACCCCCGAGCATCAGCGCCCTCGGCGGCCGCGCAGGTAGTCGCCGACCACGGCGGCACCAAGGCCGTCCAGATCGGGGGCCACGACTCGCCCGCCGCTGCGGCGGGCGATCAGGTCGACGAACTGTGCCAGCCGAGGGTCGTCGCCCAGCATGAAGACCGTCACCGACGCCCCGAGTTTGGCCAGCGCGTCGACCTCCGCGACCGTCTTGCGCAGAGTCCTCGGCTCCGGTGGGTAGGCGAACTCCGCCTCCCCGTCGGGTTCCAGGTGTGCGGTCGGCTCGCCGTCGGTCACCACCAGCACCACCGGCTGGGCGTCGGAGTGCTTGCGCAGGTGCTGCCCGGCCAGCAGCAGCGCGTGGTGCAGGTTGGTCCCCTGCTCCCACACCCCCTCCAGGCCGACCAGCTCCGGCAGCTCCACCGACCGCGCGTGCCGCCCGAACGTGATGAGCTGCAACGCGTCCGTGCGGAACCGCGTCGAGATCAGCTGGTGCAGCGCGAGCGCGGTGCGCTTCATCGGCACCCACCGCCCGTCCTGCACCATCGACCACGACGTGTCCACGCACAGGGCGACCGCCGCCCGGGTCCGCTGCTCGGTCTCGGTGACCTCCACGTCGACGACGTCCAGCGACACCGGACCACCCGCCGAGCGCAGCACCGCGTTGCGCACCGTCCGCGACACGTCCCACGGTGCGGTGTCGCCGAACTCCCACGGCCGGGTCGCGCCGGTCGGCTCACCGACCGCGCCGGACAACGCGGAGTCCCGCTCGCCGGTGCGCCGGGCCGTGGCCAGCACGTCCTTCAGCGCCGTCTGCCCGAGGCGCCGCAACGCCTTGGGAGACAGGCGAAGCGAGCCGTCCGGCGCGCGTTCCAGCAGGCCCTGGTCACGCAGCTGCTGCTCCAGCTCGGCGAGCCTGCGGGCGTCGACCCGGGCCTCGTCACCCAGCTGGCGCTCCAGCGCCTCCAGGTCGATGTCCTCCAGCCGCGCACCCGGGTACGACTGCGACAGCTGCTCCGCCAGCGCGTCCAGCTCGGCGAGGTCGGCCATCGCCTGCGCGCCCTCGCCCATGCCGAGCGGCTGGTTGCCGCGGAACCGTGCCGAACCGGTCCAGTCCTCACCGGGCCGCAGCGCACGCAGGTTGGCGTCGAGCGTCGACACCTGTTCGAGCAGTCGGGGATCGCCGAACGCCGAGGCCATCAGGTCCGACAGCTCGGCCCGCTGCTGGTCGGACATCGAGTTCATCATCCGCTGCGCGGCCGCGGCACGGGCCGCCAGCGCGTCGACCAGTTCCTCGGTGTTGCGCGGGTTCTCCGGGAAGAACTCGCCGTGCCGGCGCATGAACTCCTGGAACTGCGCCGTCGTGTCGTCGCCGCGCAGGTGTGCCAGCAGCAGGTCGTTCAGATCCGCCATCATCGCGCGGATCCGCTCGGTGTCCTCCTGGCTCATGCCTTCCAGGGCCTGCTTCATGCCCTGGAACCGCGACTCCATCAGTTCCTGGCCGAGCAGGTTCCTGATCTGCTCGTACTTCTCGCGTGCCTCGTCGGACCGCCAGTCGTACTCGGACAGCTCCCGGATGGCCGCGGCCGTACCGGACGGCAACGCGTCGAGCTGCGCCTCCCGGAACCGGGCGTCGTCGTCCGGGTCGGGGAACAGCGCGGTCTTCTCCGCGCTCACCGCCTCGTCGAGCAGCTGCCGCACCTGCTGCAGCGTCCCGTCGAGGTTGTGGCGGCGCTGGATCTGCGACCGCTTCTCCCACAGCCGCCGCGTCAGCTCGTCCAGGCCCGCGTTCTGCCTGGTGCCGCGGCGGAGCAGCTCCTCGAGCGCGGACCGGGGCGACCGGCCGTCCATGACGTCCCGCCCGATCGCGTCGAGCGCGTCCCGCAGGTCGACCGGCGGCGCGAGCGGGTCGGGCCCGTCGTAGTACTGGCCGTAGGTGAAACGGGTCACGCCGCCCCCTCGCAAGCTCCGCTCACGGCCCGTACACCGTGGTGCCGTCGTTGCTGTCGGAGTCCTTCGCGAGCTTGCGCCGCAGGTACAGCGACTCGAGCGCCAGCTCGATGGCCGCCGCGATCCGGCCCGGGTTGTCCTTGGGTGACACGTTCAGCCGGGACGCGACCTCGTGCAGCACCGGCAGCTCGGGCAGCGCCGCGAGCACCTCGCCGCCCGGCACCCGCTCACCGGTGGCGACCAGGTGGCCGTCGACCACCGCGTCCACGAGCGGTCGCAGGTCCAGGCCGGCGAACCGGTCCTTGGCGGTCTCGGCGACCGCGCGGCGCAGCAGGTGCGTCAGGTGCTCGGTCTCGCGGCCCTCCTCACCGGACTCGAACTCGAGCTTGCCGCGCAGCACGGCGGGCACCGACTCGAGGTCGATCGGCCGCGCCACGGCCGGGTGCTCGTCGATCAGCGCGGACCGGCGCAGCGCGGCGGCCGCGACGGTCTCGGCGGCCGCCACGGCGAACCGGGCGGACACGCCGGAGCGCTGGTCGATGGCGGTGGACTCGCGCAGGTTGCGCACGAACCGGGCCAGCACCTCGAGCAGCTCGTCGCCGACCTCGGCGACCAGGCTCGCCTCCTGCTTGATCACGTCCACCTCGGCGGCGACGGACAGCGGGTAGTGCGTGACCACCTCGGCACCGAAGCGGTCCTTCAACGGGGTGATGATCCGGCCGCGGTTGGTGTAGTCCTCGGGGTTGGAGGTGGCGACCAGCAGCACGTCGAGCGGCAGCCGCAGCGTGTAGCCGCGGACCTGGATGTCCCGCTCCTCCATGACGTTCAGCAGCGCGACCTGGATCCGCTCTGCCAGGTCCGGCAGCTCGTTGATCGCCACGATGCCACGGTGCGCCCTCGGCACGAGTCCGAAGTGGATGGTCTCCGGGTCGCCGAGCGTGCGACCCTGCGCGACCTTCACCGGGTCGACGTCACCGATCAGGTCACCCACGGACGTGTCCGGGGTGGCGAGCTTCTCCGCGTACCGCTCGGAGCGGTGGCGCCAGCCGACGGGCAGGTCGTCGCCCAGCTCGGCGGCGCGGCGGCGGGACTCGGGGGTGATCGGGTCGAGCGGGTGCTCGCCGAGCTCGGCGCCCTCGATCACGGGCGTCCACTCGTCGAGCAGGCCGACCATGGTGCGCAGCAGCCGGGTCTTGCCCTGGCCGCGCTCACCGAGCAGCACGACGTCGTGGCCCGCGATGAGCGCGCGCTCCAGCTGCGGCACGACGGTCTTGTCGAACCCGACGATGCCGGGCCACGGGTCGCGCCCCGCACGCAACGCGGCCAGCAGGTTGTCACGGATCTCGGTCTTCACACCGCGGGGCTCGTGCCCGGCGGCGCGCAGCTCTCCCGCGGTGCGGGGAAGGTTCTCGGGTGGGGTGGGAACGGCGCCTGTCACCGTTACGACGCTACGCACGTTCGGCCGATCAGTCGACGTGGAGTGACTCCAGGAGACCCTTGACGGCCGGTCACCGGCGGTTAGGCTCGCTTCCGGAGCGCGTCAGGGGATCGCGCCGCGACTCGCCGGAAGGCTCGAAGCCACCCCTCGCAAGAACAACGGACACCGAGTTCCGGGTGGCCCGTGCGAGTCCGGGTCCAGAGCGAGGTGCTTTCCCGTGAAGACACTCCCCGACAACCCCGACCTCGGTCACCTGAAGCAGCAGGCCAAGGATCTCCTGGCCGGTCTGCGTGACACCGACCCCGCGACCACACTGGCCACCGCGCAGAAAGCGCTCGCGACCCAGTACGGCTTCCGCACGTGGACCGATCTCAAGGCCGAAGTGGACCGCACCCGTGGCCGGGCCGCCGTCGCCGACCCCGCCCTCGCCCGCGCGATCGCCGACCGGTACGACCTCGGGGCGGTGACCGGCGAGATGCGGTCGCTGGCCCGGCCGGACGAGTCGGGCCGGGCGTGGTCGCTGGAGACCGACCGCGGCCGCTGGGTGGCTCGCACGATGGACACCTGGTGGCCGATCGTGGACGTCGAGGCCGAAGTGGCACTGCAACAGGCGGCCGCGGCCGCCGGCGTGCTGCTCCCCGCCCCGGTGCGGGACCGGGACGGCGGCATCGTGGCGACGGTGGCCGAGCACGAGTGGCGCGTGTGCGTGTGGGCGCACTCCGGACCGCCGATGGCCGCGCCGGCGAGCGCGGCCGTCACCAGGACGGTGGGCGGGATCCTGGCGACCATCCACGGGCTGGCACTGCGGGCCGACCGCGTGAGCCCGTGGCACGAGCTGCGTCTCTCACCGGTCAGCTGGGCCGACCTGGCGGCCAGGGCCGAGGCAGAGGGCGCGCGCTGGGCGCCCGCACTGACCGCCGTCGTACCGGTGCTCACCGAGCTGGACGCCGTCGGCGCGGGTGTCGCCGCCCCACCACCGGTGTTGTCGCACAACGCGATGGGCCCCGGACAGGTGCGGCGCGGGCCGGGCGGCGGCCTCGTCGTGACCGGGTGGGAGCACGCGGGCGGTCAGCCCCCGGCGTGGGAGCTGGCGAACATGCTCATGGACTGGACGGTCGACCCCGGCGGCGGGGTGAACATCGCAGGCGCCCGCGCGCTGGTCGACGGCTACCACGCCACCGCGGGCACGGTGCCCGCGCTCGACCTCGCCGCGTTCCGCGGTGCGGTCACGGGCCTCATGAACTACGTGACCGGGCAGGTCGAGTACGCCCTGGCCGCCACCGACGACGAGGACCGGCGGTACGCGGACCGCAGCGTGCGGCACCTGCTGTCACACCTGCCGACCCGCGCCGCCCTCGAACAGCTCCTCGTGGTCGCCCGCGCCTGACGGCCCGCTACTCGTGGTGCTCGTGGTCGCCGTGCCGGGCCTCGTCCCGCGCGGCACGGAACACGGTCGTCTCGACCGTGTTCAGCGTGATCAGCAGCGCGGCGAGCACCCCGAGCGCGGCCAGCGCCGGCAGGTTCGCGACCAGCGGCACGAGCGCGACGAGCACGACCGCGACCCCCAGCCGGTAGGTCTTGAACGACCGGTAGCAGCGCCACGCGAAACCCACGTGCGCGAGGAGGTAGAGCGCGGTGCCGCCGTACAGCGCCCAGAGCGGCGCCCCGTACAGCGGGTCCGACAGCGCGTGGTGCTCGCTGTCGCCCACATAGGTGAGCACCTTCTTCATGCCCAGCGCCAGCATCACGATGCCGACCATCATCGGCAGGTGCAGGTAGGTGAACGCGGTACGTGCCATGGCGACCCGCTGGTCGCCCTTCGCCGAGGGCAGCGCGTGTTCGCTGAGGATGGCGGCGGTGTCGAAGTAGGCCCACCACAGGCTCGCCGCCACCGCGAGCCCGAGCGTCGCGGCGACCACGACCGGCCAGGAGATCGCCAGGTGGGTGACCCCCACACCGATGGCGACGATCGACTCGCCGAGCGCGATGATCACCATCAGCCCGTGCCGCTCCGCGCAGAGGTTGAATGCTTCGCTCCGCAAGCTCCGCGAAGTGGCGGGCCGAGTTGAGCCGCCAGCCGCGCGCGCCGATGGCGAGCGTGCCGCCGTAGTCCGCGACCACGGCGGCGAGCCACAGCAGCAGCTGCGCGTCGCCGGAGGTGTCCGCGGCGAGCAGGAGCAGCACCGTGCCACCCACCATGGTCGGCGCGAACCGGCCGACCTGGCGACGCAGCACCGGGTCGTCCTTGCTGATCACCCAGAACAGGAGGACGTGCACCAGCCGCAGCACGAGGTAGGCGAAGGCGAACACGGTCGGGCCCCACAGCCCGCCGTCGATGTCGTCGAACGCCTCCGGGATGGCGAGCGCCAGCAGGAACATCGCCGCCATGGCGACGAGCATGGTCACCCGCGCGATGCCCTCGTCCGCCTTGACCAGGTTCGACACCCACGAGTAACCCACCCAGCACCACCAGACCACGAGGATCAGCAACGTGCCCTTCAGCAGGCCTCTGCCGGTCGGCTCCTCGGCCATGAGCGCGGTGATCTGGGTCAGTGCGAACACGAAACCAGGTCGAAGAACAGTTCCAGGGTCGTCGTGCTGCCGGACTCCCGTAGCCTTTCGACCCGTACCCGGGCTGGTTGTGCCATGCCGGACAGTCTGCCCATCGAACGGCTGACCAGGAAGGACGACACGAGGATGGCGCTCGAGCTGAAATGGGACCCCGCGCCATCGGACTGGAACGACGCGTTGCGCGCGATCTACCCGATCTACCGCTGGGCCCCGTGGTTCGCGATGGCGCTGGCCGCGCTGTCGGCGGTGCTGCTGTTCGCCGGCCAGCCGATCCCGGGCGGGTTCGGGCTGATCTGCGCGGCGATCATCGTGGCCTTGCCGGTCATGGGCGTGCGGACCCAGTTCCGCCGCAACCCGGTCGCGGCGGCGACCGTGACGGCGACCGTGGACTCCCAGTCGTTCCGGATGATGACCATCGACGGCACCGCGTACACGGACCTGCGGTGGCAGACCATCGACGGCTGGGTCGAGACCAAGCACAACTTCGTGCTGCGCACTGGCGAGTCGGCGCTCTTCCCGGTCCCCGGCCGCGCGTTCGGCACGCAGGAGGACCTGGACGGCTTCCGCGACATGCTCACGGAGCGGCTGGGCGAGCCGTCCCGACGTTAGGCTGGCGAGCACTGATCACCACCCCGCAGGCAACCGACCATCGTCGCGTAATCTTCTTGTCGTGTCATCCCCCAGCGCGACATTGGCGGTGTGGAGCTCGGCCTGGCTGAGTGGCGCGGCCGCCGCCGACGATGTGCTCGACGCCCTGCAGGACTGGGCCGAGTTCCATGAGGTGGTCGCCGCGGACGAGCGGCTCGCCTCCACCCTCGAGATCCCCGTCCGGGGCACCGCGGGCGGTTCTCCCGCCGCGATGCTCGCGGCGCTGCGCCGGTCCGGCGCCGTGACCGCCGAGCTCGTGATGCCGGTGCCCGGTGACGTGCGCGGCCTCGGCGGCGCGGGCCAGTTCGCGGCCCACGCGTTACGCGTCGGCGAGGCGGTGGTCCTGAACGGGCTCGGCGCCGTGCCGGAGAAGCTCGGCAAGAAGGTCGACACCGGCATCATCCGCTGGACGGTGTACGAGGTCGAGCGGTTGATGCCGACCCCGAACGTGCCGATCGGCGAGGCCGAGCACGAACTGACCGGCGCCATGCGCGTCGCGGCAGGCATGCTCATCGAGCTGGGCGTGGCCAAGCAGCGCGCCGGTGTCCGCGAGGAACTGCAGGCGCGCATCGCCGAGCGCACCGGCGCCAGCTGGCCGGCGGGCATGCCGCAGCGCGCGCTCCGGGTGCTGCAGCGCGCCGCGGAGGTGGCGGCGATCCTGGAGCTGGCGATGGAGGACGAGCCGGGCGGCGCGCTGTCCGCGTCGGCGGCCCACAAACGCGCCGAGGCCCTGCGCCCGCTGTTCCACGCCGTCCGCGTGGCCCGCTGCGCCGCGGTCGCCGAGGCGGTCCGCGCGCTCGACGTGTCCGACGCTCACTGACCGGGCCGCGTAAGGCCCGCGAACGCCGAGCCGAGCGAGGCCATGTTCACTGAGCGGGCCGCCGGCGTCTGGACCGACGAGCAGCGCAGGGAGCTCGGCCACGAGCGACCGAGCAGCGCAGGAGGGAAGACACCGGGTCAAGGCCCGCGAACGCCGAGCCGAGCGAGGCCATGTTGATTGAGCAACGCCTTCGTGATGGCATCAGGGACGGCACCATCACGGTGATGTTCCGCCGGTGGCGCCGCAGCCAGGTGACCGCCGGGAACACCTACCGGACCGCGGCCGGGCGCATCGTCGTCGACGAGGTCTCCACGGTGGCGCCGTCGCGCATCCGCAGCGCCGACGCCCGTGCCGCGGGTTACCCGTCCGTGGCCGCCGCGGTGGCGGATCTCCGTGGCACGCCCGGGGATCCGGTGTTCCTGTTGCGCCTGCACCTGGCCGAGGACGACGATCCCCGTGCCGCACTGGCCGCCACCGCCGAACTGTCCACTGAGGACCGTGCGGAGATCGCGCTGCGCCTGGAGCGGCTGGACCGCGCGAGCAACCACGGCCCGTGGACGGGGCAAACGCTTGCCATCATCGACCGCAGGCCCGGCGTCCGAGCGGGAGACCTCGCGGCGGAGCTGGGCCGCGAGATGCTCCCGTTCAAAGTGGACGTGCGCAAACTCAAGAACCTCGGCCTGACGCTCAGCCTGGAGGTCGGCTACCGCCTCTCCCCCCGCGGCGAGGCCTACCTGCGGCTCACGGGCACACCTGGCACGCCTTCCGCCACGTCACGTACTCGTTGACCGCGTACTGCACCGGGTGCTGAATCAGCTTGGCACCGTTCGTTCTGCACGGCCATGCACAACCCGCTGTTCGCGTTGACCAGCCGCCCCCACTCGGCGTTCTCCGGCAGCGCTTATGCGGGCACGAACGTCACGTACGAGTTGTACGCGTGCTGTGCTGGGTACTGGATCACGCTGGCGCCGTTCGCGGTGGACGCGCCTGACACGTTGACCACCTTCCCGCTGCGGGAGTTGGTCATCCAGTAGTAGCCGGCCGGCATGCTCGAGTCCCGCCTGAACTCCCACATCTCGGCGGTCCCGGTCCCGCACGGCTGCTGGACGATCGCGACACCGTTGCTCGTCCAGCCGTTCTTCACCGCGACGCACAGCAGCGTGTACTTGCGCCCGACCGTGCCCCAGCTCCTCAGGGGGTCGAGAGTCGCACCCTCGAACGTGAAGTAGAACTGCTGGGACGTCTTGCCGATGCAGGTCCACTGGGTCAGGTACAGACCGCTGGTCAACGCGTCGTTCGGCACGGACAGGCACTTCCCCGAGTGGAAGAACTTCACGTAGAAGTAGCCGCCTGGCGGGTTCGCCGCGGCGTGGCCGGCCGAGGTCAGCAGTCCGGCGAACGTGAGCAGGGTGACGAGCAGTGCTCGAAGTCTTCGCATACGCGGCAGTGTCGCCGCGTGCGCTAACAACTTTCTAACCGCGGCGCAGACGCTCGCAGCAGCCGGCGGCACAGGGCGCGCCGTTCACCGTGCAGCCCGCGGCGGGCAGGTCCGACAGCTTCCTGGCCGGTGCGTCCGCCAGGTGTTCGCGGATCAACTCCACCACCAGCTCGGCGAAACGCGGGTCGCCGCTCGGTGCGATCGCGCGGGCGAAGCCCATGCCGAGCTCGGCCGCCTTCTCCTTCGCCTCGGTGTCCAGGTCCCACACGACCTCGAGGTGGTCGCTCACGAACCCGATCGGGCACAGCAACACCGCGGGCACTCCCTTGGCGTGCAGGTCATCCAGGTGGTCGAGGATGTCCGGCTCCAGCCACGGCACTTGCGGCGGCCCGGACCGGGACTGCCACACGACGTCGTACTCCGCGATGCCGAGGTCCGCCGCGACGAGCCGGGACGCCTCCGCGATCTGGCGTGAGTAGCGGTGCCCCCCTTCCTCGGGCGGGCCTGCGGCGACGTCGGCCGCGACCGGCACCGAATGGGCGGTGAAGACCAGCCGGTACTCCCCCAGCGAGGCGGCGGCCTCCCGGACCGCGTCCGCGAACGCCGACACGAACAGCGGGTGGTCGAAGAACTGCCGCAGCTTGGTCAGCTCCGGCGCGCCGGCACCTACGGCGTCCCGCGCGCGGATGATGTCCTCGTCGTACTGCCTGCACGCCGAGTAGCCGCCGTAGGCGCTGGTCGGGAAGACCAGCGCGGCCTTGACTCCGTCGCGGCTCATCTCCGCGAGCGTGTCCTCCGCCATCGGGTGCCAGTTGCGGTTGCCGAAGTACACCGGCAGGTCGATGCCGTAGCGCGCCAGCTCCGCCTCGACCGCCTCGATGGCGGCCCGGTTCAGCGCGTTGATCGGGGACACGCCGCCGAAGCCGAGGTAGTGCTGCTCGACCTCGTCCAGCCGCTCCGGCGGCACACCTCGGCCACGGGTCACGTTCTCCAGGAACGGCCGCACGTCCTCGGGCTTCTCCGGTCCGCCGAACGACAGCCACAGCAACGCGTCGGACATGGTCTACTGACCCGTCGCGTGCACGCCGCCGTCCACCATGATCATCGAGCCGGTCGTGGCGGGCAGCCAGTCCGACAGCACCGCGCAGATCGACTTCGCGACCGGGGTGGCGTCCTCGGCGTTCCAGCCCAGCGGCGCGCGGTCGCCCCAGCCGTCCTCCAGCTCGTTGAAGCCCGGGATCGACTTGGCGGCCATCGTCTTCACCGGACCGGCGGCCACCAGGTTCACCCGGATCCCCCTCGGGCCGAGGTCGCGCGCCAGGTACCGGTTCACCGACTCGAGCGCGGCCTTCGCGACGCCCATCCAGTTGTACGCGGGCCACGCGACGCGTGCGTCGAAGTCCATGCCGACGATCGAGCCGCCGGGCCCCATGAGCGGCAGGCAGGCGACGGCGAGCGACTTGAACGAGTACGCCGAGACCTCCACCGCGACCGACACGTCCTCGCGCGGCGCGTCCAGGAACGGCGCGCCGAGGCAGGTCTGCGGGGCGAACCCGATCGAGTGCAGCACCCCGTCCAGGCCGTCGACGTGCTCGCGCACCCGGTCGGCCAGGGAGTCGAGCTGCTCGTTGTTCTGCACGTCCAGCTCGATCACGGGCGCGGGGTTCGGCAGCCGCTTCGCGATCCGCTCGACCAGGCTCATCCGGCCGAAGCCCGTCAGCACGACGGTCGCGCCTTCTTCCTGGGCGACCTTGGCCGCGTGGAACGCGATCGACGCGTCGGTGATCACGCCGGTGATGAGCAGGCGCTTGCCTTCGAGCAGACCGGGCACGAAACCGTCCTCCTGGCTGAGCGGAGCTTGCGGAGCGAACAGCATTACTAGCGGAGCTTGCCGAGCGAACAGCATTACTGAGCGGAGCTTGCCGAGCGAACAGCATTACTGAGCGGAGCTTGCCGAGCGAACAGCATTACTGAGCGGAGCTTGCCGAGCGAACAGCTTGACTGATCAGGTCAGTTACCGGGGACAGTCTGTCAGTGCCCCATGCCGAGGCCACCGTCGACCGGCAGGACCGCGCCGTTGACGTACGCGGCGGCGTCGGAGGCCAGGAACGTGACGGCGGCGGCCACCTCGTCCACCTGCCCGTAGCGGCCGGCGGGCACGCTCGCGAGGATCGACTTCTTGCGTTCCTCGGTCACCGCGTCGGTCATGTCGGTGGCGATGAAGCCCGGCGTGATCACGTTCGCGGTGATGTTGCGGCCGCCCAGCTCACGGGTGATCGAGCGGGCCACGCCGATCAGACCCGCCTTGCTGGCCGCGTAGTTGACCTGGCCGGGGCTGCCCGCCATGCCGACCACCGACGAGATGAAGATCATCCGGCCCCAGCGGGCCTTGAGCATGGCGCGGGTCGCGCGCTTCGCGACGCGGAACGTGCCGGTCAGGTTGGCGTCGAGGACCCGGGTGAACTGTTCCTCGTCCATCCGCATCAGCAACGTGTCGTCGGTGATGCCCGCGTTCGCGACCAGCACCTCGACGGCGCCGTGCTTCGCCTCGATCTCCGTGAAGGCCGCGTCCACCTGTGCGGTGTCGGTGACGTCGCAGCGCACGCCGAACAGGTCCTCCGGCGGCGGCTTGCCGCGGTAGGTCACCGCGACGTCGTCCCCCTGCGCGGCGAACGCCCTGGCGATCGCCAGGCCGATCCCCCGGTTACCGCCGGTTACCAGTACTGAACGGCCCACCTGAAAACTCCTTGCGCGTACGACCGCCACGTTCGACGGCTCAGGCTATCTTTCCGCCGCGGGAACGTTCGCGCCGACTCCACCGTGTCAGCCAGAACACGATCAGGGCAGGCGCTGCCCGATCAACAGGGCGCTGCCCGCGGCCACCAGCGCGGCCAGCGTGCCGAGGACCATCCACGGTCTGCTGGCGTCCGCGTCCTTGGTCTCGTACCCGATCTGCTCACCGAGCGTGTCGTACACCCGGTGCAGCTGGTCCGCGGTCGCCGCCTTGTAGAACTCGCCGCCGGACAGCTCCGCGATCTCCTTCATGGACTCGTCGTCCACCGGCACCGGCTGGCTCTTGCCGTCGATCGTGACCGAGCCGTCGCCCGTGCCGAAGGAGATCGTGGAGACCGGGATCTTCTGGTCCTTCGCGGCCCTGGCCGCGGTGAACGCGCCCCGCGGGTCGTCGCCGTCGTCGGTCGGGACGGTCTGCTTCCCGTCGGTCATCAGCACGATGCGGGCAGGCGGCGCACCGGTGGCGCCGCCGACGATCTGCGCGAAGCCCTCGATCGACTGCAGTGCGGCGAAGATCGCCTCACCGGTCGCGGTGGACTCCGCGAGCTTCAGGTTCTCGATGGCCTTGGCGACGCTCGTGCGGTCGGTCGTCGGCGACACCATCACGCTCGCGGTGCCCGCGAACGAGATCAGGCCGAGGTTGATGCCGGGGGTGAGGCCGTTCGCGAAGTCCTTGGCGGCGTCCTGCGCGGCACGCAGGCGCGTCGGCCGCACGTCCGTCGCCTCCATGGACAGCGACACGTCGATCACGAGCATCACGGTGGCCCGGTTGCGCGGCACCCGCTGGGTGTCGGTCGGGCCCGCCATGGCTGTGGTCAGCAGCATCAGCGCGATCACCAGCACCACCGGCGGGAGGTGCCGGACCCAGCTCTGGCGCTTGGGCGCGACCTTCTCGAGCAGCGCCAGGTTGGTGAACCGCATCGTGCGCTTGCGGCGCATCCGCTGGACCATGATGTACCCGGCGACGATCGCGGCCACCAGGATCAGCAGCAGGAACCACCAGGGCGCGGTGAAACCGCCGAAGCTGAGGCCGAACATCAGGCCACTCCTCCCCCTGACCACCGTCGCTTGCGGGCGACGACGAAACGTACGGTGTCAGCGATCCAGTCCGAGTCGGTGCGCAGCACCAGGTGCCCGGCACCGGCGCCGCGGATCGCGGTGGCGACGCGTGACCGGTGCTCGGCGGCCGCGGCGGCGAACTCCCTGCGCAGCAGTGCCGAGGCGTGCACCTCGCGCTGACGGCCCGACTCCGGGTCGGACAGCACCACGGTGCCGACCTCGGGCAGGTCCACGTCGCGCGGGTCGAGCACCTCGATCGCGATCAGCTCGTGCCGGGTGGACAGGCCACGCAGCGGCCGCTGCCAGTCGATGTCGCCGAGGAAGTCGGAGATCACCACGGCGAGGCCGCGGCGGCGGGGTGGGCGGCGCAGCTGTTCGAGCGCGTCCCGCAGGTCACCGCGGGTGCCCTCGGGCGCACGGGG
The DNA here is from genome assembly GCF_014203735.1 of Actinophytocola algeriensis. Lineage (GTDB taxonomy): Bacteria > Actinomycetota > Actinomycetes > Mycobacteriales > Pseudonocardiaceae > Actinophytocola > Actinophytocola algeriensis. The sequence goes on from NZ_JACHJQ010000013.1 coordinate 86,726, forward strand.
CATCTCGGCGACCTTGCGGACCAGGCCGCGGGCGTGCGCGAGCCCACCGCGGGCCGGCACGCGGTTGGTCTTCTCGCCGGTGGCGATGACCGCGCCGATCCGGTTGCCGCCCCCACCGGTCAGGTGCGCGATCGCGGCGGTCGCGGCGACCACCAGGTCCCGCTTCTCGCACGCCGCGGTGCCGAAGTCGAGGCTCGCGGACAGGTCGGCCACGAGCCACGTCTCCAGCTCGCGGTCGGCGACGGTCTCGCGGATGTGCGGCTCGGTCGTGCGCGCGGTGACCGCCCAGTCCATGCGACGCACGTCGTCTCCGGGCTGGTAGACCCGTGCCTCACCCGGCTCGGAGCCCGGACCCGGCACGAGCCCGAGGTGGTTGCCCTGGAGCAGCCCGTCGAGCCTGCGGCGCACGTCCAGTTCGAGCAGCCGCAGCCCGTGCTCCATCCGGTCCCCTTGCAGGATCGGCGGTGCCCAGCTCGGCCGCTCCTTCTCCCGACTCACCTACCAGCCACCCCTACGGGAGGCGGCTGCACCCCACCCGACTGCGGGCGGGCGGAGACCTGCGGCAACGGCACGGTCTGCAGCACGCGGGACACGATGTGGTCGACCGGCACGCCGTCGGCGAGCGCGTCGTAGGACAGGACGAGGCGGTGGCGCAGCACGTCCGGCACCACGTCCACGACGTCCTGCGGCAGCACGTAGTCACGGCCGCGGACCAGCGCGAGTGCGCGGGAGGCGGCGACGATGCCGAGGCTCGCGCGCGGCGAGGCGCCGTAGGCGACCCAGCCCGCGACGTCGGCCAGGCCGTGCTCGGCCGGGGTGCGGGTCGCGAGGACCACGCGGACGGTGTAGTCGACGAGCGCGTGGTGGACGAACACCCGCGCCGCCACGTCCTGGAGGCGGACCAGCTCGGCGGGGGTCAGCACCTGGTGCGGCTCCGGCGCGGTCACGCCCATCCGGTAGACGATCTCGCGCTCCTCCTCGGCCGTCGGGTAGTCGACGACGATCTTGAAGAGGAACCGGTCGCGCTGCGCCTCCGGCAGCGGGTAGACGCCCTCGTTCTCGATCGGGTTCTGCGTCGCCAGCACGAGGAAGGGATCCGGCATCGGGAAGGTCTGGCCGCCGATCGACACGTGCCGCTCGGCCATCACCTCCAGCATCGCCGACTGCACCTTCGCCGGCGCGCGGTTGATCTCGTCGGCGAGCACGAAGTTCGCGACCACCGGCCCCAGCTCGACGTCGAACTTCTCGGCGCCCTGACGGTAGATCCGCGTGCCGAGGATGTCGGCGGGCACGAGGTCGGGGGTGAACTGCACACGTGTGAACGATCCGCCGACGACCTTCGCGAAGGTCTCCACGGCCAGCGTCTTCGCGACGCCCGGCACACCCTCGAGGAGCAGGTGCCCCTTGGACAGCAGGCCGACGAGCATCCGCTCGACCAGCCGGTCCTGTCCCACGATGACCCGCTTGACCTCGAACACGGTGCGTTCGAGGAGCTGAGCGTCCCGCGCCGGGGTGCTGGCGGGCGTCTCGCCCGCCGTTCCGTTCACCGACTCCGCCGGCTCGGTCACTGACCAACCTCCTAGTGAAGCTTTATTTCTCCGGTCTACAGGCAACCTGACGAGCGGTGTGACGGCTGTGAACTGCGTCCACTCCTCACCCGTGACGGGTGTCCGGGGCGGCGGCCGCGAGGGCGTCGACACTGCCGGACATGATCGTCCGCACGTGCTCGGTGATGTGCTCGGCCGGCCAGTCCCACCAGGCCAGTGCCAGCAGCCGGCTGACGTCCGCGTCGTCGTAGCGGGTGCGGATGAGCCGGGCCGGGTTGCCGCCGACGATGCCGTAGTCCGGGACGTCGCTCGTCACCACGGCACCCGCGGCGACGATCGCCCCGTTGCCGATCCGCACGCCGGGCAGCACCGTCGCGCCGTGGCCGAACCAGACGTCGTTGCCGACCACGGTGTCGCCGCGGTTCGGGAGGCCGGTGAGGAGGTCCATGTGCTCGGCCCACGAGCCGCCCATGGTGGGGAACGGGAACGTCGACGGGCCGTCCATGCGGTGGTTGGCGCCGTTCATGATGAACCGCACGCCCGTGCCCAGCGCGCAGAACCTGCCGATCACCAGCTTCTCCGGCCCGTAGTGGTAGAGCACGTTGCGCGTCTCGAACGCGGTCGCGTCGTCCGGGTCGTCGTAGTAGGTGTACTCCCCGACCTCGATCAGCGGGGACGTCACCAGCGGCCTGAGCAACACCACTCTCGGCTGGTCGGGCATCGGGTGGAGGACCGTCGGGTCAGCGGGCACCGGCATGATCACCAGGCTCTCACGCGGTGGCCACCGGTTACGGGCGCATACTCCTGATCATGGCGTACGACACCGACCCGGCCGGCCGGGCGCGCGAGCTGCCCCGGGGCGTCACCCACGCCCGCGCTCTGTCCGCGAAGCGGGGCCGCTGACATGGGCGGACATGTCACGGCGGTCAGCAGCAGCCCGGCGCACACGTTCAGCAAGCCGAACCGCGACGACATCCGCCTGCTCACGGGCCTCGGCGTCGAGGGGGACGCGCACCTGGGCGTGACGGTCAAGCACCGCTCCCGGGTCGCCCGCGACCCGTCCCAGCCGAACCTGCGGCAGGTCCACCTCATCCACGCCGAGCTGCACGACGAGCTGCTCGCGGCGGGCTTCACCGTCACGGCGGGCGACATGGGCGAGAACGTGACCACCCGCGGCGTCGACCTCCTCGCGCTGCCGACGGGCACCCGCCTGCGCCTCGGCGACTCGGCGGTGGTCGAGGTGACCGGCCTGCGCAACCCGTGCGTGCAGCTCGACGCCTTCCAGCCGGGCCTGATGAAAGCGGTGCTGGACCGCGACGAACACGGTGCCCTCGTCCGCAAGGCGGGCGTCATGGCGATCGTCCTGGCCGACGGCGCGGTCCGCGCCGACGACCCCGTCGAGGTGGAGCTGCCCACCGGTCCGCACCGGCCGCTCGCGCCGGTGTGACGGTGGGTCAGAGGACCCTGGTGGCGTAGCCGACGATGCCGCCGTAGCGGACGGACGTGACCCGGACGCGGGAGCCGGAGAACGGGGCCTCGATCATCCGGCCGTCGCCGATGTAGAGGGCGACGTGGTGGATGCGGCCGCGGGTCGCCCAGAACAGCATGTCGCCCGGCGCCTTCTGGGACAGCGGCACGCGCCTGCCGGCCCGTGCCTGGTAGCCGCTGTAGTGCGGCAACCGGACGCCGACGCCCGCGAACGCGTAGATCATCAGGCCGGAGCAGTCGAAGCCGATCTTGTTGTAGTCGCCGTGGGAGTCGGCGACGCCGCCGTCGCGGATGCCCCTGGTCGGGCCGTGCGCGTTGCCGCCTCCCCAGGCGTAGGGGACGCCGAGCTGCGTCATCGCGCGGTTGATCACCGTGCGCGCGCCGCCGGACGACGGGGGCAGCGCCACTCCTCCGCCGCCGCCACCACCACCGCCGCCGCCGCCGGACGGGCGGGACTGCGCGGCTTCCTCGGCCTGCTTGGCGGCGAGCCAGTCGAGGTAGCGCTGCCGCTGGCTCGACAGGCCCGACGTGTTGGCCTGCGCCGCCGTGAGCTGGGCTTCGGCGGCGCTCTTCTGCGACTCGAGCTGGGAGGTCGCCGCGACCTGGTCGGTCTGGGCCTGCCGCGCGGCGGCGGTGGCGGCGTCGGCCGCCTGCTTGGCCGCCGCGGCCGCCGCCTGCTTCTGGTTGGCGAGGTCGAGCGCCTCGCGGGCGGCGGAGTCCTTGTTCGCCTGGTCGGTCCTGGCCACCTCCATGGTGTCCAGTGCGTCGAGCCTGCTCTCGCCGACCGCCTCCAGCAGCTGCGCGCGCTGGAGCAGGTCCTCCGGGCTCTTCGAGCCGATGTAGGCCGACATCGAGCCGATGGTCGAGCCCTGCTTGTAGCTGCCTGCGGCGAACTCGTCGAGCTGCTCGCGCGCGTTGTCCACATCGGAGGACGCGGTGGCCGCGGCGACCTTCGCGACGTCCGCGTCGGACTTCGCCTTGGCGGCCTCGTCCTGCGCGGTCTGCAGGTCGACCAGCGCCCGGTTGGCGTCCTCCATCTTCAGCTCGACGTCGGCCACCAGCTGCGCGAGCTGTGCCTCCGCCTGCGCGACCTGGTTGGTGAGCTGACCGACCCTGGTGGCCTTGGTCCGCGCGTCGGCCTTGCTGGCGCCCAGCTCGGAGTCGCTGGGGTTCGGCGGCGGGGGCGGCACGGCCACCGCCGTGCCCGCGCCCATGCTCACGACGAGCAACAGTGAGGCCGCGACGATCCGCAGCCCGGTGCCGGCCAGCCTGCCCACGGTGACAACCTCCCTCGCGCCGACCCGCACTCCCCTGAACAGCGGGGACAGCGGCCCCACTGTGCCACTGTGGACACATCAAGCACCACTCGCAACACCAGGAACTCAGACAACCTGCGCAACTTTCACCCCAATGAACACGCCAGACACACCGAGAGTGGTTACGGAGGGTGTCGTCGGTGCCACCGGCCAGGGCTGACACCATGGCGACGTGCTGTCGAGAATCGCGGCCCGCCCGCACACGCCGGTCGCCATCGCCGCCGTCGGGGTGACCGCGGCCGGGCTGGTGGCCGTCGGGATCGGCACGTTCCTGCCGTGGGTGAAGTCGGGGACCGTGCTGCGTGACAGCTACCAGTCGATCGCGATCATCCGCACGATCAAGGTGCTCGACGGGAGCCCGCTGGCGCTGGTGCTCGACGCCTGGACGCTGCTGATCCCGGTGATCACGCTCAGCGTCATCGTGTACGCACTCGGTTTCCGCCGGTCGGCCGCAACGATTTCCGCCATTGTGGCGATAATCAGCGGAACCGTGGCGGGGTCCGCCACCGTCCTAGGCGGTGGCGAAGAAGTCCGCCTCGGCATCTCGAGCACCGGCCCCGTGACAACGTTGATCGGGGCCGCACTGACACTGGTCGGGGTCGTCGGCATCTTCGCTGGCCGGCGCAGTCGCGCGACCGAAGACGCAGGAGGGGAACCGTGACCTATCCAGGTTCAGGCGGCCAGTGGCAGCCGAACGATCCGAACCAGCAGGCCCCGGGTGGCTACCCGCAGCCGGGTTACGGCCAGCAGCCCGGCTACCCGCAGCAGGGTGGCTACCCGCAGACCGGTCCGCAGCCACAGCAGGGGGGCTATCCCCAGTCCGGCCCGCAGCCCGTGCAGGGTTATCCGCAGACGGGTCCGCAGGGTTTCCAGCAGCCGCAGACCGGCGGCTTCGCACAGCAGCAGTACGGGCAGCCGAACTTCGGCGGCCTCGGCGGCGAGCCGCCCAAGAAGCGCGGCAAGGGCCCGATCATCGGCGCGATCGCCGCGGTGATCGTGGTCGCGCTCGGCGTCGGCGCGACGATCTTCGTGCTGAACCGGAGCAGCGGCGACCAGGCCGGCCAGGACAACCCGACGCAGGCGGCGACCAACCTGGTCAACAGCCTCAGCCAGGGTGACGTGCTCGGGGTGCTCGAGAGCCTCACGCCCGCCGAGTCCGCGCTGCTGGTCGACTTCAACGCGAAGACCACCCAGCGCCTCAAGGAGCTGAAGGTCTACAAGGAGGACGCCGACCCGAACAAGCTGCACGGCGCGGCGGTCGAGGCGACCGACCTCAAGTACGACGAGGCCGGCGCGGAGAAGGTCAACGACCACCTGACCATCACCAAGCTCATCGGCGGCACCGTGTCGTTCCGCGCGGACCTCAACGAGCTGCCGCTGACCGACGAGTTCATGCAGGCCGCGTTCCCCGACGGCGTGCCGACCGAGTCGACGGACGAGAAGGTGAACATCGCCGAGGTCGTCAAGGAGACCGGCGAGCCGATCCGCATCGCGACCGTCAAGGTCGACGACAAGTGGTACCCGAGCCTCTTCTACACCGTCGCCGACTACGCACTGGTGGACGCGGGCGAGGAGTGGCCGTCGGAGCCGATCGCGAACAACGGCGCCGACACGGCGGACAAGGCCGTCCAGGAGATGGTCCAGGCCGCGATCAACTCCGACATCGAGCGGGTCATCGAGCTGCTGCCGCCGGACGAGATGGGCGCCCTGCACGACGCGGGCCCGGTCCTGGTCGAGGCCGCGGGCCGTCCGTCCCCGGCCCCGGTGGAGGTCACCAAGCTGGACACCGTGTCGACCGACGCGGAAACCGGCGGCCAGAAGGTCATGCTGAAAGAGGTCGAGATCAAGGCCGACGGCCAGACCTACCGCGTCGCCAAGGACGGTGACTGCTACACCGCCGAGGGCGAGGGCCAGACCCAGCAGCTGTGCGCCGACGACGTGGCGGCGGAGATCGGCGGCACCGACATGCCGGCGGATGTCCAGCAGGCCCTGGCCAACCTGGCGTCCGGCATGCTGAAGAACACCGGCGTGGTCGCCACCGAGTTCGACGGCAAGTGGTACGTCAGCCCGCTGCGCACGTACAGCGAGCTGGGCCTGACCGCGCTGTCGGACCTGACCCCGGAGGACGTGCTCGCGCTCGTCACGATGAGCTGACGGTTCTTTCCCGGGAACGGCCCGGCACTCCGCGAGGGGTGCCGGGCCGTTCCACGTTCTCAGCCCGCCAGGAACTCCAGGCGGTTGCCGCTGGGGTCGTTCGTGTGGAAGCGGCGGCGGCCCGGGATCTCGGCGGGGTCGGCCCAGCGGATCTCGTGGCCCGCGGCGGCGAGGGCCGCCGCGGTGGCGTCCACGTCGACCACGAAGGCCGGGTGGGCCTTCTTCGCCGGGCGGAAGTCCTCCTCGATGCCGACGTGCAGCTCCGCGTCCGGGCCGCCGTGGCCCGGGACCTGGAACCAGCAGCCGCCCCTGGCAGCCAGTAGTGGTGGTTTCCGCAGCTCAGCCCAGCCCAGCACGCCGGTGTAGTAACCGCGCAGGCGGTCTTCGCTGCCCGGAGGTGCGGCGATCTGTACGTGGTGCAGCATGGGTGGCGACCCTCCCTTGGCGTCGAATACAGGACAAGCGTACTGTTTGACACGAGAGAGGTCGTTCCCGAACCGCACACCACAGGCCCCATGGAGTTGGACGTGACCGCACCAGCAAGCAAGGACACCTTCGGCGCCCGCCAATCGCTGACCGTCGGCGATGCCTCTCACGAGGTGTTCCGGCTCGATGCCGTCAAGGGGTCGGACCGTCTCCCCTACAGCCTGAAGATCCTGCTCGAGAACCTGCTGCGCACCGAGGACGGCGTGAACATCACCGCCGACCACGTCAACGCGCTCGCGGGCTGGGACCCGTCGGCCGAGCCGTCTACGGAGATCCAGTTCACGCCGGGCCGCGTGGTCATGCAGGACTTCACCGGCGTGCCGTGCGTGGTGGACCTCGCGACCATGCGCGAGGCCGTCACCGCGCTGGGCGGCGACCCGGCCAAGGTCAACCCCCTCGCGCCCGCCGAGCTGGTCATCGACCACTCGGTGATCGCGGACATCTTCGGCCGCCCGGACGCGTTCGAGCGCAACGTCGACCTGGAGTACGAGCGCAACAAGGAGCGCTACCAGTTCCTGCGCTGGGGCCAGAGCGCGTTCGACGAGTTCAAGGTCGTGCCGCCGGGCACCGGCATCGTGCACCAGGTCAACATCGAGCACCTGGCGCGCGTCGTGATGACCCGCGGTGGGCAGGCCTACCCGGACACGCTGGTCGGCACCGACAGCCACACCACGATGGTCAACGGCCTCGGCGTGCTGGGCTGGGGCGTCGGCGGCATCGAGGCGGAGGCCGCGATGCTGGGCCAGCCGGTGTCGATGCTCATCCCGCGCGTGGTCGGCTTCAAGCTCGACGGTGAGCTGCCCGCGGGCGCCACCGCGACCGACCTGGTGCTGACGATCACCGAGATGCTGCGTGAGCACGGCGTGGTCGGCAAGTTCGTCGAGTTCTACGGCGTCGGCGTGTCGGCCGTGCCGCTCGCGAACCGCGCCACGATCGGCAACATGAGCCCCGAGTTCGGCTCCACCTGCGCGATCTTCCCGATCGACGGCGAGACCATCGACTACCTGAAGTTCACCGGCCGCTCCGCCGAGCAGGTCGCGCTGGTCGAGACCTACGCCAAGGAGCAGGGCCTGTGGCACGACCCGGCGGCCGAGCCCGCGTTCTCCGAGATGCTGTCGCTGGACCTGTCGACGGTCGTCCCGTCGATCGCGGGCCCGAAGCGCCCGCAGGACCGGATCGCGCTGACCGACGCCAAGCCCGCGTTCCGCTCGGCGCTGAGCAACTACACGAACGACGAGACCGACGACTCCACCGTCGACGAGGCGTCGAAGGAGTCCTTCCCGGCCTCCGACGCCCCCGCCCACTCCACCTCCGGCAACGGCCACGGCAAGCCCGTGCACTACACCGCCGCCGAGGGCGCTGAGGGCCGCCCGAGCAAGCCGACCACCGTCTCGCTCGACGGCGCCACGTTCGACATCGACCACGGCGCGGTCGCGATCGCGGCGATCACCTCGTGCACCAACACGTCGAACCCGTCGGTGATGATCGGCGCCGCGCTGCTCGCGAAGAAGGCGGTCGAGAAGGGCCTGTCCCGCAAGCCGTGGGTGAAGACCACGCTCGCGCCGGGCTCGAAGGTCGTCATGGACTACTACGAGCGCGCCGGCCTGCTGCCGTACCTGGAGAAGCTGGGCTTCCACCTGGTCGGCTACGGGTGCACCACGTGCATCGGCAACTCGGGCCCGCTGCAGGAGGAGATCTCCGCGGCGGTCAACGAGGCCGACCTCGCGGTCGTGTCGGTGCTGTCCGGCAACCGCAACTTCGAGGGCCGCATCAACCCGGACATCAAGATGAACTACCTCGCGTCCCCTCCTCTCGTGGTCGCGTACGCCCTCGCCGGCTCGATGGACAAGGACATCACCACCGAGCCGCTCGGCACCGGCAACGACGGTGAGCCGGTGTACCTGTCGGACATCTGGCCCAGCCCGCAGGAGATCCAGGACGTGGTCGCGTCGGCCATCTCCTCGGAGATGTTCACGAACGACTACGCCGACGTGTTCGCGGGCGACGAGCGCTGGCAGTCCCTGCCCACCCCGTCCGGCAACACCTTCGAGTGGGCAGGCGAGTCGACGTACGTGCGCAAGCCCCCGTACTTCGACGGCATGGAGCTGTCACCCGCCCCGGTGACGGACATCGACGACGCTCGCGTGCTCGCCCTGCTCGGCGACTCGGTGACGACGGACCACATCTCCCCGGCAGGCGCCATCAAGCAGGACTCGCCCGCGGGCAAGTACCTCAACGAGCACGGCGTGGAGCGCAGGGACTTCAACTCGTACGGCTCCCGCCGCGGCAACCACGAGGTGATGATCCGCGGCACCTTCGCCAACATCCGCCTGCGGAACCTCCTCCTCGACGACGTCCAGGGCGGCTTCACCCGCAACTTCCTGGCCGGCGGCGAGCAGACCACCATCTACGACGCGTCCGTCGCCTACGCGGAGGCGGGCGTGCCGCTGGTCGTCCTGGCCGGCAAGGAGTACGGGTCGGGTTCGTCCCGTGACTGGGCCGCCAAGGGCACCTCCCTCCTCGGTGTGCGCGCGGTGATCGCGGAGTCGTTCGAGCGCATCCACCGCTCGAACCTCATCGGCATGGGCGTGCTGCCGCTGCAGTTCCCGCAGGGCGAGTCGGCGACGTCCCTGGGCCTGAACGGCACCGAGACCTACTCGGTCGAGGGCGTGACCAAGCTCAACGACGGCGACACCCCCCGCACGGTCAAGGTCACCGCGACGAGCGAGGACGGCACCACCACGGAGTTCGACGCGGTGGTCCGCATCGACACCCCGGGCGAAGCCGACTACTACCGCAACGGCGGCATCATGCAGTACGTCCTGCGGAAGATGGTCAACAGCTGATACACACTCCTACCCGGTGCCCGGCGACCCACGAGTCGCCGGGCACTTTTTCGTTGAGGGACAAGGAAAAGACATACAGCAGCTGGAGGACATGGGGAAGCGACCCACCGAAGGCGGCGACACTTTGGCCACCCCGTGGAGAACGTGACGACCACACCGCGGCCACGGCGAGCGGCGGCCACCGGCCAGCCGGGCCCGGCGATCAGTTCCCCACCAGCTCCTCCCGCCGCACCCGGAACAACACGGACACCCAAGTCCTGAAAGGGCGCCAGCCGTCGGCCACCTCACTCAGCTCCGCCTTCGTGGCCACCGGATAGACCCGCCGCATCTCCTCGTGCAACCGCGTCTCCGCGTCCGGGAACCCGTCCGGATGCGCGGCTCCGCGCAACAGCACCAGCTCTGACGAGAACTCCCCGATGCCCGGCAACGTCCGCAGCCGGGTCAGCGCCTCCGCCACCGGAATCGAACGCAGCTCCGCCGCGTCCAGCCTGCCGGCCTCGGCGGCCTCCGCGATCGCCTTCAGGCGGTCGCTCTTCACCTCGCTGACCATCGGCACCATGGGCACCGCCCGGAGCACCGCGGGCGGCGGGAACGACGGCAGCACCACCCCGTGCACGTCCACCGACGACCCCAGCTCCCTCGCCAGGTTGCGTTTGATCGTCGCCGCCTGGTTCATCCGGATGCGGTGGCCGATGATGGCGAAACACGCTGCCTCGTAAGGGGAATGGAACGCCACCGGCCGCAACCCCGGATAGCGCGCCTGCAGGTCCCCGACCACCGGATCTCGCGCGCCGACGGCCGCGAAGCCGGTACCGTCCACGTCCAGCGACAGGATCCGCCGTGCGGCCGCCGCCGCGTTGTCCACATCGGACGGATCGCCGTGGACTGCCATGCGCACCGGGCCGTTCGGGCCCGCCTGTTTCACCAGTACACCCACCGGCCGCCAACTCGGTGCGACCGGGAACGCGAGCCGTAGCTCGCCGGGGCTGGCTGCCGCGTCGGCGCGTGCCGCGGGTGCGAAGCCCTCGAGGAAACGGGCGCTCGCCGTGAGGTCGAAGGGCCCCTGGACGGGGACGTCAAGCCAGGTGACCTGGTCGATGGTTGTCATGGGGACACCATGCCCCGGGGCACCGACAGAAACGGGCCGGAGCGGCGAGCGAATGTCCCATTCGCTCGGAGAGGTGCCCGGCACGCCAGCAGGCGGCCACAAAGGTCAGTTGCCGCCGAGGGTGGGGCGTCCGTGCCGCGCCAGGCGGAGGTCGAGCGGTTGCCCTGCTCCGGTCGGCCTGCGCGGCGCCGGACTCCTCACGCTCCCGTACCGGGAAGCGCTCGTTCAGGTCGACCAGCGCCGGTGCCACCGCCATCAGTGCGATGACCGCCAGGCCGACGACGATGCCCAAGGTCGCCAGAACGCTCATGATTTACTCCCCTGCTCTTTTCTCGTGTACCTCCACTTTCGTCGTTCTCGCTGGTCAGCGGATCGGCCGATGGGCTGGTCGCCCATCGGCCGAGTGGTTCCTCCTACCGCCGAACGACCTAGTCGGTGGCCTGCGACAGGGAGACGCCGAAGCGGTTCAGGCGGTCGGTCCACCACTTGGCGATGGTGAAGCCGGCCTCGGCCAGCTCCGTCGACACGCGCGCCGGGCGGAACTTCGACGAGACCTCCGTGCGCATCTCCTCGTTCTCCGCGAAGTCGACCTCCAGGTGCACCTCCGGGAGGTGCACCCGCATGGCGCGGGTGGCCCGCAGGCGCATCTCGATCCACTCCTCCTGGTCGTTCCACACGGCCACGTGCTCGAACGCCGACGTGTCGAAGTCGGCGCCCAGTTCCCGGTTCAGCACGTGCAGCACGTTGCGGTTGAACTCCGCGGTCACGCCCTGGGCGTCGTCGTAGGCGCGGACCAGTGTGTCCTTGTCCTTCACCAGGTCGGTGCCCAGCAGCAGCCACTCCCCTGCCCGCAGGTCGTCCCGCAGCGCGGACAGGAACTTCGCCCGTTCGACGGGGACCAGGTTGCCGATCGTGCCGCCGAGGAACACCACCAGGCGGGGCGCGCCGCCCGGGAGCAGCGCCAGGTGCTGGGTGAAGTCGCCCACCACGCCGTGCACCGTGGCCGGGGCGTACGCGTCGCGCAGCACAGCGACCGAGGACTCCAGTGCCGCCTCCGACACGTCCAGTGCCACGATCTCCTGGAGGGTGCCCCCGGCACGGAGGGCGTCCAGCAGCAGGCGGGTCTTCTCCGACGAGCCGGAACCCAGCTCCACCAGCGTCCGCGCGGCGGTCAGCTCCGCGATCTCACCGGCCCGGTCGGCCAGCACCTCCCGTTCGGCGCGGGTCGGGTAGTACTCCTCGAGACGGGTGATCTCCTCGAACAGCTCACTCCCCCGCGCGTCGTAGAACCACTTGGGCGGCAACGTCTTCGGTGTCGCCGCCAGGCCCGTCAGCACATCCGACCGCAGGCCGCGGAGCACGTCGTTCTGCGTCAGGTGCACGGTCAGGTCGGTCATGGGTCTCCCAGTCTCGTCATGTCCACACTGGACGGTGTGGCGGTCACGAGGTGCCCGTCGGGCACCTCGTGCCAGCCGGGGTCGTCGTCGTAGGGCTCGGACGCGACCACCACGGCGCCGGGCAGCGCACGCACCCACAGCGCGTGCGTCCACGCGGTCCCCACGATGGTCGAGCCGTCGGTCAGCAACAGGTTCAGCCGTGAGCCGGGCGCCGCCTCCGCCACGTCGGTGACCACGGACGCGACCGCCTTCGCGGGCGCCACCCCGGTCGACAGCAGCGACCGCACCAGGAGCCACAGCAGCGCCGAGTCGGTCGGTGCGTCCATCAGCAGCAGGTCGGTCACCGGCAGCCGCGCCGCGAGCGCCGCCACCGAGGACGGCCAGCCGCGCACCAGGCCGTTGTGGCTGAACAGCCACCGCCCGCTGGTGAACGGCGCGCACGCGGTCTCCACCACCGGCATGCCGACCGTGGCCGAGCGAACGGCCGCGAGCACCCCGCCGGAGCTGACCGAACCGGCCAGCCCGGGCAGTGCCGCGTCCGTCCACATCGGAGCCGGACGGCGCACCCGGACGGGTTCGGGATCGCCCGTGTACCAGCCGATCCCGTACCCGTCCGCGTTCACGGTGCCGCCGCCGCGCATGTCACGCGGCGCCCACGACTGCCGCAGCAGCGAGTGCTCCGGCGTCAGCAGCAGGTCGGCGAGCCGCACGGGCTCGCCGACATAGGCCAGGTGCCTGCACACGGCTCAGGCCGACTGCTCGCGGGACGCGTCGCGTGCGCACCGGAACCCGGCGAAGATCTGCCGCCGGATCGGGTGGTCCCAGTTGCGGAACGTCGCCCGGCCCGCGACCGGGTCGGTGCCGAAGGAGCCGCCGCGCAGCATCTTGTAGTCGCCGCCGAAGAACACCTCCGAGTACTCCCGGTACGGGAACGCCTCGAACCCCGGGTAGCCGTGGAAGTCCGAGTCGAGCCACTCCCACACGTCACCGACCAGCTGGTGCACGCCCAGCGGCGACGCCCCGTCCGGGTACGCGCCGACCGGAGCGGGCGACAGGTGCCGCTGCCCCACGTTGGCGTGCTCCGGGCCGGGATCCTCGTCGCCCCAGGGAAAGCGGCGCGACCGCCCGGTGGCCGGGTCGAAACGGGCCGCCTTCTCCCACTCCGGCTCGGTCGGCAGCCGCTTGCCGGCCCACCGGGCATAGGCCTGTGCCTCGTGGAAGCACACGTGCACCACCGGTTCGTCCGGCGGGATCGGCTCGATGTGCCCGAACCGGTTCCGCAGCCAGCCGGAACCGTCCCGCACCCAGAACCGCGGCGCGTTCAGGTCGGCCTTCGCCCGGTACGCCCAGCCCTCCTCGGACCAGAACCGGGGGTCGTCGTACCCGCCCGCCTCGACGAAGGCGAGGTACTGGGCGTTCGTCACCGGCGCGGTGTCGATGAAGAACGCGTCGACGTGCACGTCGTGTGCGGGCCGTTCGTTGTCCAGCGCCCACGCGTCGATCGAGGTGCCCATGGTGAACGGGCCCTCTGGCACCAGCACCTCGGCGGCCGGCAGCGGACGACCGGGCGGTGGCGGTGGCGCGTTCAGCACCGGCGCGCCGGACCGCAGCTGGTGGGTGGCCAGCATGGTCTCGTCGTGCTGCTGCTCGTGCTGGACGATCATGCCGAAGGCGAACCCGCCCGCCTCCAGCCGCCGCCCGTCGAGCGGGCTGTGCTCCAGCACGTCGAACGCCTTGTCCCGCACCTCGCGCACGTAGGTGCGGGCCTCGGCAGGCGACAGCAGCGGCAACGCGGGCCGGTCGGCCCTCGGGTGCTGGAACGCGTCGTACAGGTCGTCGATGTCCGGGCGCAGCGGAACACGTCCACCCACGTCGCGGACGAGCCACAGCTCCTCCTGGCTGCCGATGTGGGCGAGGTCCCACACCAGCGGGGACATCAGCTTCGAGTGCTGGCGCACCAGGTCGTCGTCGTCGACGGCGTCGGTCAGCGCCACACTCCGGTCCCGCGCCCGCCGCAACTGCTCCGCGACCCGCGTGCGGAGCGCCTCGGTCGGGATGTCTGCCGCGGTCATGCGCTGCTCCTCACGGTGAGACGGTCGAGGTCGGCGACGATGGCCGAGGTCAGGCCGGCAGGCAGGCCCATGCCGGGCAGCGCGGCGGCGCCCAGTTCGAGCACCGTCGTCGCGGCGCGGGCGATCGCCCGGTCGGCGAGCCCGTCACGGGCGGCGGGCAGCCACCGGTCACCCACCGGCAGGCAGGCGTCCAGCACGGCGTCGACCGTGCGCCGGTCCGACACCAGCGCCGAGAGCAGCGCGGTCGGCGTGACCCAGCCGCTGCCCGCCTGCGCGTCGAGATAACGCACCTCGAGGTACCCGTGCGGGCGCACGGGCGGGAAGAGGGTCGACAGGTGGTAGTCGAGGTCGTCGGTGGTCGGCGGTGTCGGCAAGCCGCCCGCCACCCAGTCGGCGAACGTGAGGCCGGCAGGCGTGTGCCAGCGTGCGCCCTCCCCGCGCACGCAGAGAACGGGCGTGTCCAGCACGCGGCGGGCCCAGTCGGCGGCCGGGTCCGCGACGATCGCGGACGGGAACGACCTGGCCGGGTCGGTGCCGAGCACCGCGCGCATCCGTGCCGACGCCCAGCCGGTCTGGCTGCCGGAGAGCGTCGGGGAGTTCGCGAACGCGGCGACCAACACCGGACCGAGCGCGCTCACCGCCGCCCACCGCTGCGCGACCGTGTCCGCCTCACCGGCGTCCAGGCACACCTGCAGACCGGCGGTGCAACACATCATGGTGATTCCGTGCGGCCCGATGGACTCGAAGACGTGCTCCATCGCGGCGTAGCGCGGGGTGTCGAGGATTCGGGCGGGAGACCGGTGCGGGTCGACAGCTTTGTCGCCGAGGACCAGGCCCGCTGCGGCGAGTAGTTCGGTGAGAAACGCGAGGTCGGCGTGGACCGCGTCGAACAACTCGGCGAGTGAGGATCGGGGTAGTGCGGAGATCTCCACCTGGCCGCCGGGTTCGACGGTGAGCGGAGAGCCGGATGGCAGTGGTTGCTGAGGGCTGTCGGGGGTCAGGGTGCGGGGTGCGTGGGGGCCGAGCGCGGCGACCAGACGACGGGGGTCCAGTGGCCGCCGGGGATCCTCCTCGTGGTGGACGATCCACTCGAGCTCCACTCCGTGGAGTTTCGGTGGCCCGTGTTTGAAGCAGACCGAGGCGACATATGCCTCCGCCTCGACCCGGTCCCGCAGACGGCGCCGGTCAGGCCCCGTGACCTGCGGGTCTTGGACTGCTGTCACAGCCATCACCTCCTGGAAATCGACGCTACACGCGCCCACCGACAATTACGTGACGGTGAAACGCAGAACGTGTGGACGGCGATTGGGACAAGCAGGAGAAACCGGAAAGCGCCTGGAAGACGTACGTACGGATTGCATCGCGGTGAACGGACTGCGACGATCAGGCGGTGCCACGGGTCAGCCAGGATCACCTCGAAGCGCGTCGCCACCAGATCCTCGACGGGGCCCGCGTCTGCTTCGCTCGTTTCGGCTACGAGGGCGCCACCGTGCGACGGCTCGAGGAGGCCACGGGCCTGTCCCGCGGCGCCATCTTCCACCACTTCCGCGACAAGGAGTCGCTTTTCCTCGCACTCGCCGAGGACGACGCCCTGCGCATGGCGGACGTGGTCGCGAAGGACGGCCTCGTCCAGGTCATGCGTGACCTGCTGGCGACCAAGAACGGCGCCGACTGGCTCGGCAGCAGGCTGGAGCTGTCGCGGCGGCTGCGCACCGACCCGGAGTTCCGGGAGCGCTGGGCGGAACGGTCGCGCAACCTCACCCTCGCCACCCGCGCACGCCTCGTCCGCCAGCGCGAGGCCGGCAACCTTCGTGACGACGTGGACGTCGACGTCCTCACCGCGTACCTGGAACTGGTCCTCGAAGGCCTCGTCTCCCACCTCGCCATGGGCCTGCCCGCCGACGACCTGGAGCCAGTGCTCGACCTCGTCGAACAGTCGGTGCGGCGCCGCTCGGCGTCCTGACCCCGGATAGCGCCGCGGTCGTGCGGGCGAGCGGCGGGCGCACCGCGGGTGCGATGCTGGGGACATGGATCTCCTGGACGCGCACGGACAGGCCATGGACACCTTCGACCGGGCGATGCACAAGGTGGGGCTGACCGACTGGGACTCGCCGACGCCGTGCGGCGACTGGACCGTGCGGGACCTGGTCAACCACATCGTGGTGGACCAGCTGTGGGTACCGGACGTGCTCGACGGGCGGACCCTGGCCGAGGTCGGCGACAAGTTCGACGGCGACCAGCTGCACGACGACCCGCTGGCGGCGTGGCGCGCGGCGAGTGACGTGGCGCGGTCGGCCTGGCTGCGGCCCGGTGCCCTCGACGGCACCGTCCACCTCAGCTCGGGCGACCAGGCCGCCGCGGAGTACGGCTGGCAGATGACCACCGACCTCACGGTGCACGGCTGGGACCTGGCGACGGCGCTCGGCGCGGACGCGGCCATCCCCGACGAGCTCGCCGAGGCGCTGATCGCCTTCATCGAGCCGCAGGCGGACGCGTGGTCGGCGACGGGACTGTTCGGCACGCCGGTCGCGGTACCGCGGGACGCGCCCTCGGCGGCACGCCTGGTCGGGCTGCTCGGACGGCAACCGTAGCCGCCCCCGGCCCTTTACACTGGTCACCATCCCGAAGCGGATAGGAGTGACCTGAAACCGTGCCCGAAGCACAGTCCCCCAGCGACAGTACCGAGCCGGGAGAGCCCGGCTGCCATATCGACCCGGTCCTCGGCGGTGACCCCCGATGACCGGATTACTGCTGCAAGTCCTCGGCGTTCTCGCCATCATCGCACTCACCTTCGGCACGGCGATCTTCGTCGCGGCCGAGTTCTCCCTCACCGCGCTGGAACGCAGCCAGGTGGAACACCAGCTGCGCACGGTCGGCGACGCCCGCGCGAAGCAGGTCCACAAGGCGCACCAGTCGCTGTCCTTCCAGCTCTCCGGCGCGCAGGTGGGCATCACGATCACGACCCTGACCATGGGTTACCTCGCCGAGCCGATCATCACGGACTGGGTCCGGCCGCTGCTCGACGTGCTCGGTGTGCCCGAGGGCGCTGCCCTGCCGATCGCGCTGGTGGTCGCGCTGATCATCGCGAACGTGATCTCGATGCTGTTCGGCGAGCTGGTGCCGAAGAACCTGGCGATCTCCAAGCCGATCGCCACCGCGCGCGCCGTGGCGGGTGCGCAGATCAGGTTCTCCTCCGCGTTGCGCTGGTTCATCAACCTGCTCAACGGCGCGGCGAACTGGCTCGTGCGCAGGCTCGGCATCGAGCCTGCCGACGAGCTGGCCTCCGCGCGGTCACCGCAGGAGCTGGGTTCGCTCGTCCGCACCAGCGCCGAGCACGGCACGATCGACCCCGGCACCGCGACGCTGCTGGACCGGTCGCTGCGGTTCGGTGACCGTTCGGCGGAGGAGCTGATGACGCCGCGCGTGCAGGTCGAGTCGCTGCCGACGGACGCGACCGTGCTCGACCTGATCGAGCTGACCCGGCGCACCGGCTACTCGCGTTTCCCCGTGCACGAAGGAGATCTCGACGACGTGCGCGGGGTCGTGCACGTCAAGCAGGCGTTCAGCGTGCCGGTGGACCAGCGCGGCACGACCGCGGTGAACAAGCTGGCGCTGCCGGTGCAGACCGTGCCGGAGAGCCTCGACGGCGACACGCTGCTCGAGCGGCTGCGCGAGTCGGGCCTGCAGCTCGCGGTGGTCGTCGACGAGTACGGCGGCACGGCGGGCCTGGTCACGCTGGAGGACCTGGTCGAGGAGATCGTCGGCGACGTGCGCGACGAGCACGACCGCGGTGAGGTCAACCCGGTCCGCCCGCTCGGCCGCGAGAGCTGGATGGTGTCCGGGCTGCTGCGGGACGACGAGCTGGCCGACGCCACCGGGTTCCGGATGCCGACCGGTGACTACGAAACCCTCGCCGGACTGGTGCTGGCACGGCTGGGCCGCATTCCCGAGGTCAACGACGAGGTGCGGATCGACGGCTGGCGGATCACCGTGATGGCCATGGACCGGCACCGGGTCGCGGAGCTGCGGGTGGCGAAGGTCCCCGACGCCGAACGGGTGGAGAACCGCGAGGAGGTGGCAGCGCGATGACCGGAGGGGTTGCCATACTCGTCGCCGCGCTTTTGTTGCTGCTCAACGCGTTCTTCGTCGGTGCCGAGTTCGCACTGGTCAGCGCGCGGCGCGACCGGCTCGAAGCGCTCGCGGAAGGCGGGGTGGAACGGGCCAGGATCGTCATGCGGGCCGCCGAGCACACGTCGATGATGATGGCTGGCGCACAGCTCGGCATCACGCTGTGCACCATCGGTCTCGGCGCGCTCGGCGAGCCGACCGTGGCGCACTTCCTCGAAGTGCTGCTCGGCCCGCTGAACCTGCCCGCCGCCGTGCTGCACGCGCTGGCGTTCGCGATCGCGCTGGTGATCGTGTCGATCCTGCACATCGTGCTGGGCGAGATGGTCACCAAGAACATCGCGATCGCCGCGCCGGAGAAGACGGCGGTGTGGCTGACGCCCGCGCTGGTCGGCTGGGTGCGGCTGATCCGGCCGGTGATCGCACTGCTCAACGCGGCGGCCAACGGTGTGCTGCGGTTGCTGAAGGTCGAGCCGAAGGACGAGATCGAGAGCGCCCACACGCCGGAGGAGCTCGCGAACATGATCGCGGACTCGCGGCGCGAGGGCCTGCTCGACCCGGCGGAGCACCGGCGGCTCACGCAGACGCTGTCGTCGGCGGAGCGGACGGTCGCCGAGGTGCTGGTGCCGCTCGACGAGGTCGAGACGCTGCCGCACCCGCCGACGGTCGGCGACATGGAGGAAGCGGTCAACCGCACCGGTTTCTCGCGGTTCCCGGTGCGCATGCCCGACGGCAGGCTGAACGGCTACCTGCACGTCAAGGACGTGCTGGACCAGGCGGACCAGGACCCGTCGACACCGGTGCCCTACCACCGGGTCCGCGGGCTGCCCGAGATCCCGGCCGACTCGCGGCTCGACGAGGCGCTCGCCGCGCTGCGCCGGGCGCGCAGCCACGTGGCGAAGGCGGTGGCGGCGGACCGCACGGTGCTGGGTGTGGTGGCACTGGAGGACCTGGTCGAGGAGTACGTCGGCACCGTGCGGGACGGCACCCACACCGACCCGGACACCTGATGGTGGGACGGCGTCTCCGGGTTCCTTCCCGGCGGCGCCGCCCTCTGCCATCCTGAGCCGATGGGGGATTGGCTGGCACCGGTGGCAGGCGGTCTCGTCGCGGGGGTGGCCGTCGCCGTGCTGGCGTACCTGTGCCGCGACGGCACGCGGACGTGGACCGGC
Organism: Actinophytocola algeriensis; assembly: GCF_014203735.1. Lineage (GTDB taxonomy): Bacteria > Actinomycetota > Actinomycetes > Mycobacteriales > Pseudonocardiaceae > Actinophytocola > Actinophytocola algeriensis. The sequence continues at coordinate 106,437 of NZ_JACHJQ010000013.1, forward strand.
GGTGGGCGGCTCGCGGTGCTCCTGGTCGTGGCGATCGTGCTCGGCGCCGCGACACCGGTGCTGCTGCGCCCGCCCGAGGACACCCGCCCGGTCACGTCGGCAGGCGACGACACCCTCACCCGCACCGTGGCGCGGCTGAAGTCCGCCGACCTCGACGAGCGGCTCGCCGCGCTCGCGGTGCTGGACCGGCTGGCGCAGCAGTACGTCGGGAAGGTACCCGCGATCTTCGCGGCGCTCGCGGAGTTCGTGCGGCGCCAGGCGCCCGAGGCCGGCGACCAGCGCTGCGCGGGCAGCGTGCCTGCCGCCGACGTCGGCGCCGCGCTAGCCACGCTGCGCGCCCGGCCGTACGACCACGACGTCACCGCGGCCGTCGACCTGCACGGGACGTGCCTCGCAGGCGCCGACCTGCGCGGCCTGCGGCTGCCCGGCGGCACGCTCGCCGACGCGGACCTGTCCGGGGCGTCGCTCAGGAGCGCCGACCTGACCAGGGCGGACCTGGCCCGCGCGAACCTGGCGGGGGCGTCGCTCGCGGGCAGCGACCTGATCGACACGAGGTTCGCCGACACGCGGTTCGCGGAGACCGAGCTCAGCCACGCCCGGTTCTCCGACGACACGCTGTGGCCCTCGCAGCACGAGGACGCCGTGATGGCCGCGTCGAGTTTCGCGACCACCACGTTCGTCATCGGGGAACTGGTGCTGTCCGATCCCCGCTGACCTGGGTGGCGACCCTGGACCTGGTCCGCTGCGTGACCGCCACGGCGGCGATGACCAGCACGGCCGCGCCCGCGGTCGCGGGGCTGATGTGCTGGGACAGCAACAGCGCGGACCACATCAGCGTCAGCACCGGCTGCAGGAGCTGGAGCTGCGAGATCCGCGCGATCCCGCCGAGCGCGAGGCCGCGGTACCACGCGTAGAACCCGGCGAACATGCTCACCGCGCTCACGTACGCGAGGCCGAGCCACGCGTTGACGTCCGGCGCGTGCCACGGTTCCGCGGTCAGGAGCGTCACCGGTATCACTGCCGGCAGCGCGAGGAGTAGCGCCCACGAGATGACCTGCCAGCCGCCGAGCTCGCGGGCCAGCACGCCGCCCTCGGTGTAGCCGAGCGCGGCCAGCCCGACCGCCGCGAGCAGCCACAGGTCGGCCACCCGGATCTGCCCGGCGCCCTGGACCACCGCGAACCCGAGCACGGTCACCATGCCGAACCCGCACGCCGCCCAGAACGGCCACTTCGGCCGCTCTCCCCCGCGCACGACGGCGAGCGCCGCGGTGGCCGCGGGCAGGAGCCCGACGAGGACGGCGCTGTGCGCGGATGTGGTGTCCCGCAAGGCAAGCACGCTGCACAGGGGGAAGCCGACCACCACGCCGACGGCGACGAGCGCGAGCCGCCGCCACTGGTTCGCGGTCGGCCGGGGCGCACGCGCGGCGAGCAGGCACACCGCGCCGAGCAGTGCCGCCGGGATGGCCCTGCCGAGCCCGACGGTGACCGCGCCGAACGCGGGCAGCGCGGCCTCGGACGCCGGGAAGGTGACGCTGAACGCCAGCACCCCGATGCTTCCCCACAGCAGGCCCGCGTCGAGTAGCGGGGCACGGCGCGCGACGGTAGCGCTATCCTTCACTGACATGTCCAACGATAGCAGTGTGGTCCGGCTCGCCAGTGCGCTGCGCGCACGGGCCGCCGCGCTCGCGCCCGGCGACCAGCTGCCGTCGAGCCGGTCCATCGTCGCGGAGCACGGCGTCAGCCCGGTCACCGTCGGCCGGGCCCTCGCGCGGCTCGCGGCCGAGGGCACGGTGGTCACCGAACCGGGCCGCGGCACGTTCGTCGCACCGCGGCAGACGCCGGTCGAGGACGTCGGCTGGCAGACCGTCGCGCTCGGCGACGCCCGCGTCAACACCGCCCACCTCGGCAGGCTCCTCGAGGTGCCGGAGCCCGGCACGCTGGTCCTGTCGTCGGGCTACCTCGGCGACGACCTGCAGCCCACCCGTTTCCTCGCCACCGCGGCGGCGCGTGCCGCCCGCAGGCCGGGTGCGTGGGGACGGGTGCCACCGACCGGGCTGCCGGAGCTGCGAGCCGGGTTCGCCGCCACGATCGGTGTCGACGCCGGGGACGTCACGGTGGTCGCGGGCGGCCAGTCCGGTCTGTCCGCGGCGTTCCGCGCGCTGTCCCCACCCGGTGCGCCCGTGCTGCTGGAGGCACCGACCTACCTCGGTGCGGTCGCCGCCGCGCAGGCCGCGGACCTGCGGCCGGTCCCCGTGCCCGCCGACACCGACGGGCTGCGGCCGGACCTGCTCGCCGAGGCGTTCGCGCGGACCGGCGCCGCGCTCGTGTACACGCAGCCGACGTTCGCCAACCCGACCGGCGCGGTGCTGGCCCCGGCACGCAGGCAGGAGGTGCTCGACGTGGTGCACGCGGCCGGCGCGTTCCTGATCGAGGACGACTGGGCCCGCCACCTCGCACTGGACCGCACCGCCCCGCCCCCGCTGCTGCGGGACGACCGCAACGGGCACGTCGTGTACCTGACGTCGCTGACGAAGCCGGTCGCGCCGAGCCTGCGGGTGGGCGCACTGGTCGCCCGCGGTCCGGCGGCGGGCAGGCTCGCGGCGATCCGGCGCGTCGAGGACCTGTTCATCTCCCGGCCGCTGCAGGAGATCGCGATCGAGCTGTTCGGCTCCCCCGCCTGGCAGCGCCACCTGACCACGCTGCGGGCGGCGCTGCGGGACCGGCGGGACGCGCTGGTGGCGGGGCTGCGCCGCGACCTGCCGCAGGTGGAGCTGACGCACGTCCCGTCGGGCGGTCTCCACCTGTGGGTGCGGCTGCCGGCGGAGGTCGACGAGATCGACCTGGTCACCCGCGCCCGCAAACGGGACGTGGTGATCGAGCCGGGCCACCCGTACTACGTGACCGAGCCGCCGGGACCCCACCTGCGCCTCACGTACGCGGCCGCGACCCCGGCCGAGCTGACCGAGGCGACCCGCAGACTCGCCCGGGAGCTAGCGTGAGGACCGTGAACCGCACGATCCTCCCGGCAGTCGAGTGGCGGGCCCGCCAGGACGCGCACGTCTCGCGGGTGCGGCGGTGGACGGATCCCCTGCGGGAGCGCCGTGCCCGGGGCGAACGGCACCCGGTGCTCGACTTCCTGTTCACCTACTACTCGCACCGTCCCGCGCGGCTGCTGCGCTGGCACCCCGGCCCCGGCGTCGAACTGGCCGACGCCGACGAGTTCCTGCGGTGGCCCGCCTACCGGCGCACCGAGCACGGCGTGACGCTGGCGCCGCTGCCCGCCGCGCGGCGGTCGGCCGTCGAGTTCGTGCACGCCCTGCTGACCGCGACCGCGGCACGCAAGCCGCACCTTGGCTGTTTCGGGCTGCACGAGTGGGCGATGGTGTACCGGTCCGGGGAGATCCGGCACGAGAACTGGCCGCTGCGGCTGGGCGGCGACGCCACGGACGCGGTCGTCGAGTCGCTTCCCGTGCGGTGCACGCACTTCGACGCGTTCCGGTTCTTCACCCACGACGCGCGCCCGCTGAACTCCCTGCAGCCACAGCGGTCCGACCAGGTCGCGCTCGAACAGCCCGGCTGCCTCCACGCGGGCATGGACCTGTACAAGTGGAGCTACAAGCTCGACCCGTACGTCCCGTCCGAGCTGGTCGCCGACTGCTTCGAGTTGGCACTCGACATCCGCTCGCTCGACATGCGCGCGAGCCCCTACGACCTCGCCCCGCTCGGCTACGCTCCGGTACGGATCGAGACGGCGGAGGGCCGGGCCCGGTACCGGCGGGAGCAGGCCGGGTTCACCGAGCGCGCGCGGCCGCTGCGGGCGGAGCTTGTTGCGGTGTGCGAGGAGTTGCTGGGATGAGGTCGTTCTTCGTCTGCGTGCTGGCCGCGCTGATGCTGGCCGGGTGCACGTCACGGACGGGTGGCGCGCCGGAGAGCACGGAGGAGAGCCGCGCGGAATCGGTCGACCTGGCCGTGCCGATCGAGCTGCGGCCGGTGCTGGAGACCGAGTCGACCGACCCGACGGTGATCGTCCTGCCCACCGACGACGGCGAACGGCTCACGCTGGCCGAGCCGATGCTCACGATCCGCCGCCTGGACAGCGCGGAGGTCACACTCGAGGAGACCGTGGGCAACTGGGTCCTGACCCTCGACCTGGACGACGCCGACGGCAAGGCGTTCGGCGACTGGACCGCCGACCACATCGGCGAACGGCTCGCGATGGTCGCGGACGAGCAGGTGCTCATGGCACCTGCGATCCAGTCCGCCATCCCGGGCGGCGAGATCCAGATCTCGGCGCGGTACACGCGCGACGAAGCCCAGGCGCTACTGGACAAGATCACCGGCAGGTAGGGCTGTCCCCACCAGGATTCCGGGGGTTTCCCGGATGTCCCGGCGCGGGGCCGCTCCGTAACGTCGGCACGATCATCCACGCGACTTGGGGGTTGTGTTGTGCTGACGAGGAAATCCACGCGCGTCGTCGCGGGTTCGCTGGCGCTGGCGCTCGGCTGTGTGGCGGCGGTGCCCGCGGCCGCGACACCACGTGGTGGCCACCCCGGTGACCACGCCGATGTGCAAGCGGTCATCGACGGCTTCACCGCGGCTGGTGCGCCGGGTGCGATGGTGTACGGCCAGGACCGGCGCGGCCGCTGGTCGGTGTCGAGCGGCACCGCCGAGCTGGGCACCGACCGCCCGATCCGGCCCCGCGACCGGGTGCGGGTCGCGAGCAACACCAAGATGTTCACGGCCGCGGTGGTGCTGCAACTCGTCGAGGAGCGCGAGGTCGAGCTGGACGCGCCCATCGAGGAGTACGTGCCGGGGCTGGTGCACGGCAACGGGTACGACGGCACGAAGATCACCGTGCGGCAGCTGTTGCAGCACACCAGCGGCATGGCGGACTACGTCGCCGACGTGCTGGCCGACCCGGACGCGAACAACCATCCGTGGCGCCCTGAGGAGCTGGTGGCGATCGGGTTGAGCCACCCGCCGCTGTTCGCGCCCGGTGCGGCGTGGGCGTACTCCAACACCGGGTACATCGTGCTCGGCATGATCGTCGAAGAGGTGACGGGCAACGACCTCGGCGCGGAGGTCACCGACCGGCTGATCCGGCCGCTCGGGCTCGGCGGGACCACGTACCCGGAAGCGGGTGACAAGCGGATCCGGGGACCGCACGCGCATGGCTACTTCGCCTTCCCCGGCCAGCCGGTCATGGACATCACCGAGCTGGAGCCGAGCCTGCCCGGCGCCGCCGGCTCGCTCGTCTCCACCGGCCCGGACCTGACCCGGTTCGTGCGGGCCCTGTTGTCCGGCAAGGTGTTGCGCCCGGACCTGCTCCGGCAGATGCGCACGACCGTGCCGGCCAGGGGGTACGACTACGGTCTCGGGATCGGCGAGATCTCCCTGCCCTGCGGTGGTTCCGCCTGGGGCCACGCGGGAAACCTGCCGGGCTTCGACACGTTCACCGCGGCCACCGAGGACGGCCGCGCGGTGTTCGTGGTGACCAACGGCCGCCTCGCCGACGGCAGCGCCGCGAACTCCCGCGCCGCGGCGGAGGCCGCGCTGTGCTGACTCGATCGGCGCCGGACCACACAGCACGGTCCGGCGCCGATCGTCTGGCAGTGCCCCTTGGATCTTTGTGCAAAGTCTTGGCCTGAGCAGCAGTTACCTCAGGGGAACGTGACGGCACTCAGCCACCGACCGCGCGCGGTCCGCCGGTGTCGCTGGGTCGGGACCAACACTTTGAAATCCGGGGAGGCGGACTAGTAAGTGTCGATGGGTGGGCAGGAGCAGACCAGGTTGCGGTCGCCCTTCGCGCCGTCGATGCGCCGCACCGGCGGCCAGATCTTCTGGCCCGTCGCGCCCTGCGGGTACACGGCCTCCTCGCGGCTGTACGGGTGGTCCCACTTGCCCGCGATGGACTCGGCCGTGTGCGGCGCGCCGCGCAGCGGGTTGTCCTCCAGCGGCCAGTCGCCGTGCGCGACCCGGTCGATCTCGCGGCGGATCGCGATCATGGCGTCGCAGAAGCGGTCCAGCTCCGCCAGGTCCTCGCTCTCGGTCGGCTCCACCATCAGCGTGCCCGCCACCGGGAACGACATCGTCGGAGCGTGCAGGCCGTAGTCGGCGAGCCGCTTGGCGACGTCGTCGACGGTGATGCCGGTGGCCTTGGTGATGCCGCGCAGGTCGAGGATGCACTCGTGGGCGACGAACCCGCCGGCACCCGCGTACAGCACCGGGAAGTGCTCGTTCAGGCGCTTCGCGACGTAGTTCGCCGCGGCGACCGCGGTCATGGTCGCGCGCCGCAGCCCGGTACCGCCCATCATCCGCACGTACGCCCACGAGATCGGCAGGATCGACGCGCTGCCCCACGGCGCCGCGCTGATCGGTCCGACGCCGGTCTCCGGGCCGGCCTTCGGCTGCAGCGGGTGGTTCGGCAGGTACGGCGCCAGGTGCTCGCGCACACCGATCGGCCCGACACCAGGACCGCCGCCGCCGTGCGGGATGCAGAACGTCTTGTGCAGGTTCAGGTGTGACACGTCGGCGCCGAACTTCCCGAAGCGCGCCAACCCGATGAGCGCGTTCAGGTTCGCACCGTCCACATAGACCTGGCCGCCCGCGTCGTGCACCAGCTCGCACACGGTCCGCACGGTGTCCTCGTACACGCCGTGCGTCGACGGGTACGTGATCATGATGGCGGACAGGTCGTCGCGGTGCGCGTCCACTGTGGACCGCAGGTGGTCGAGGTCGATGTTCCCGTCCGCGTCACAGCGAACCACGACCACGCGCATGCCCGCCATGGCGGCGCTGGCGGCGTTGGTGCCGTGCGCACTGGCGGGGATGAGGCAGACGTCGCGGTCGCCCTGGCCGTTCGCGCGGTGGTAGGCGCGGATGGCGAGCAGGCCCGCGAACTCGCCCTGGCTGCCCGCGTTGGGCTGCAGGCTGACCGCGTCGTACCCGGTGACCCGCGCGAGCCAGTCCTCGAGGTCGGCCACGATGCCCAGCAGCCCGGCCGCGTCGTCGGCGGGCGCGAACGGGTGCAGGCTCGAGAACTCCGGCCAGGTGATGGGCTCCATCTCGGCGGTGGCGTTCAGCTTCATGGTGCACGACCCGAGCGGGATCATGGACCGGTCGAGCGCGACGTCCTTGTCCGACAGGGCACGCAGGTACCGCAGCAGCGCGGTTTCCGAGCGGTGCGTGGAGAAGACGGGGTGCGTGAGGTACTCGGACGTGCGGCGGAGCTCGGCCGGGAACGCGTCCTCGGTGTCGGCGTCGAGCCGCTCGAGGTCGCCGTCCACGCCGAACGAGGCCCACAGCTTGCGCACGTGGTCCCGCGTGGTGGTCTCGTCACAGGCGACGGCGACCCGGTCGGCGGAGACGCGCCGGACGTTGATGCCGCGGTCACGCGCGTTCCCGACAACCTCGTCGGCCCGCCCCGGCACCTCGACGAGCACGGTGTCGAAGAAGTGGTCGTGCACGACGGTGACCGCGCCCTGCCGCAACCCGGCGGCGAACACGGCGGCCATCCGGTGGGCGCGGGTGGCGATGTTCCGCAGCCCGTCGGGCCCGTGGTAGACGGCGTACATGGAGGCGACGATGGCGAGCAGCACCTGCGCGGTGCAGATGTTGCTGGTGGCCTTCTCACGGCGGATGTGCTGCTCACGGGTCTGCAGCGCGAGCCGGTAGGCACGGTTGCCGTCGGCGTCGACGCTCACCCCGACCAGCCGGCCGGGCAGCTGCCGCTCGAGCCCCTGCCGCACGGCGAGGTACCCGGCGTGCGGTCCGCCGAAGCCCATCGGCACCCCGAACCGCTGGGTGGACCCGGCGACGACGTCGGCCCCGACCTCCCCTGGCGCCCGCAGGAGCGTCAACGACAGGAGGTCCGCGGCGACGACGACCTGGGCCCCACGCTCGTGCGCGGCCTCGATGAGCGCGGCGTGGTCGCGCACAGCGCCGCCGGCACCCGGGTAGGAGAGCAGCAACCCGAAGAAGTCCCCGTCCGGCAGCCCGTTCTCCAGGTCGGCGACCTCGACCTCGATCCCGAGCGGCTCGGCCCTGGTCTCGATCACGGCGACGGTCTGCGGGAACGTGTCGGCGTCCACGAGGAAGCGGTTGCTCTTGGCCTTCCCGGCCCGCCGCACGAGCGTCATCCCCTCCGCGGCGGCGGTGGACTCGTCGAGCATGGAGGCGTTGGCGAGCGGCAGCCCGGTGAGGTCGGCCACCATCGTCTGGAAGTTCAGCAGCGCCTCGAGGCGGCCCTGGGAGATCTCGGGCTGGTAGGGCGTGTAGGCCGTGTACCAGGCGGGCGACTCGAGCACGTTGCGCAGGATGACGGGCGGCGTGACGGTGCCGTAGTAGCCGAGCCCGATCATCGAGGTCAGCGCGGTGTTCTTGGCGGCGAGCCCACGCAGCTCGGCCAGCGCCTGCGCCTCGGAGGCGGGTGCGGGCAACCCGAGATCGGGGTTCGCCTCCCGGATCGAGTCGGGCACGGCGCGCTCGACGAGTTCCTCGAGCGACCCGACCCCGATCACGTCGAGCATGCGCGCCAGCTCGGCAGGCCGCGGCCCGATGTGCCGGTCGGCGAAGAGGGTGCCGTCCTCAAGGGCGGCGAGTGGGATCCGGTCCTGGGTCATCTGCGCGCCTCCGGAGCGTGGGGTGGGCATGCGTCTGGCTGCCCTCCCCCTCTGTCCGTGCACGCTACGACGTGCGCCTGAGAGCTTCGTCCACATCATCTGGACTTGCACCTTCGGCGGGTCCGGTGCCGGACCGCTTTCCAGAGGCGTCTCCACCACGCGGTTCGGGTGCCTGAGAGGTTCCGGGGAGGAGTTGCTCCTTCGGCGCCGAGCCGGACTCGGTCTCTCCCGCGCGGGATCAACGACTACGCGCGTAGCGTACCCCGCTACCGGCGATCAACCCCCGCAAGGTCGCGAACGCGACGTCCGGTTCACCGGCGGTCACGGCCGGGAGCCGCTTCCTCGAACGGGACCTTCAGGACGTTGTCCGCAGGCGGCCGCCGGCCCCCGGAATCCAGCGTAACGACGAGCACCGACGCGAACCGGCCGCAACCACGCGTCAACGGACCGTTCGCACGGTCTCACCCAGCGTTGCGGGCCTTTCGCCGGGCGGTCAGCTCGTCGTCGACGACCGTCTCGACGATGCCGCCGTCAGCACGCTCGGCCGGGAACTCGTGGATGGTCCCGTTGATCTCCTGCATGGCCCCGGACACGGCGATCCCGAAGACCCCCTGCCCGCCCTGCAGCAGATCGACGATCTCCTCTGGCGACGTGCACTCGTACACCGTCGTCCCGTCGGAGAAGAGCGTGATCCTGGCCAGGTCGCGGACCCCGCGCCTGCGCAGGTGGTCGACCGCCACGCGGATGTTCTGCAGCGACACCCCGGTGTCGAGCAGTCGCTTGACCACCTTCAGGACCAGGACGTCCTTGAACGAGTACAGCCGTGCCGAGCCGGAGCCGTGCGCACTGCGAATGGACGGGGCCACCAGCCCGGTCCGCGCCCAGTAGTCCAGCTGGCGGTACGTGATACCGGCGATCTGACAAGCCGCGGGCCCGCGGTAGCCGACGAGCTCGTCCGGTCCGGACTGGTCCGGAAACAGCTCGCCCTGCTCTCCGGTGACGGGACCTTCCTCGACCACGCCTGCCTCCAGTTTCCCTGCCACGCGCGAGCCGTCAGCTCGTCAATACGACGGTAGGTCGGCGGGGGGACAGGGTCAACGCGACGCGCGGACGACAGGTCGCAAACCTAAACCTGATATGGAGACTTTGTTACCGATCAGTCATCAACGCCGGGCCTCAGGTGTCGGCGCCGCCGTTGTGCTCCGTAGCCGTCCGGAACCAGCTCATCTCACGTGTCGGCGCCGCGACTGTGTTCATGCGGGACACCCGCACCCGGGCTTCCCAAGCTTTCCGTAGCCGTCCGGAACCAGCTCATCTCACGTGTCGGCGCCGCGACTGTGTTCATGCGGGACACCCGCACCCGGCCTTCCCAAGCTTTCCGCGGCCGTCCGGAACCAGCTCATCTCACGTGTCGGCGCCGCGACTGTGTTCATGCGGGACACCCGCACCCGGCCTTCCCAAGCTTTCCGCGGCCGTCCGGAACCAGCTCATCTCACGTGTCGGCGCCGCGGAAATCTTCCGGGGAGACGCTGTCGAGGAACTCGCGGAACTTCTCGACCTCGTCTTCCTGCTCGTCCGGGATGATGAGCCCGGCCTCCTGGAGCACGGAGTCCTCGGCGTGGATGGGTACGCCGACCCGCAGCGCGAGCGCCACCGAGTCGCTGGGCCTCGCCGAGACCCGGATGTCGCCGTCGAAGACGAGTTCCGCGAAGAACGTGCCCTCGCGCAGATCGGTGATCCGCACCTGCTCGAGCTCCCGGCCCAACGCCCCGATCACGTCCTTGAGCAGGTCGTGCGTCAGCGGCCGGGCCGGCCGGACCCCCTGCTGCTCGAGTGCGATGGCCGTCGCTTCCACCGAGCCGATCCAGATCGGGAGGTATCGCTCGCCGTCGGTCTCGCGCAGCAGCAAGATCGGTTGATTGGCGGGTAGCTCCACCCGCACGCCCACGACTCGCATCTCGCTCATCGGGTTCGCCTCCCTCCGACTGGCTCAGCGAGGATGTGCATCCACACCTTCGAGCATCGCTTATCGATGACCTCGACGCTACCCGCCATCCGGTTCCGACGCTTGTGCAATCCGGAGACGATCGAGTGCCGATGTCATATCGTGGCAACTGGTTGATCTTCAGCTTACTTCCCCGCGATACGCCGTAAACCAGCCTTGACGAGCATCGTGTGCAGCCCGACGGACAACGCCGCCAGCTCACGGACCGCTTCGTCCGCCTTGCGCCCCCGCATGGGTGCCACGATCTGCTCGACGAGCCCGACCTCCCGGTCGGCCGCCGCGCGGAATCCGCGCAGGTGACGGGGTTCGACGCCGAAGTCGGCCAGTGCGTGCACGATGGCGGCGACCTGCGCCGACTCGTTGTCGTACAGGCCAGCCGCACCGGGTTTGACCAGCCCGTACTGTTCCAGCTCACTCAGCGTGGCCGGGTCGATACCCGCTGACTCGATCAGTTCCTCGCGGGTCATCCGGCGGATCGGCTGCTCCGCGAAGTCCTCCGCGGCGGGCAGGCCGTCGGCCGGGACGGCACGCAGTACGCGTGGCCGTTCGGCGGAGTCGGCCGCGTCCAGCTGTTCCTTGATGACCCTGAGCGGCAGGTAGTGGTCCCGCTGCGCGGCGAGGACGAAACGCAGGCGATCGACGTCGGCGGCCGTGAACTGCCGGTACCCGGAGGCGGTGCGGGCGGGCTGTACCAGCCCTTCCGCCTCCAGGAACCGGATCTTCGAGATGGTGACGTCCGGGAACTCCTCGCGTAGCCGGCTGAGCACCGCACCGATGCTCAGCCGGTCGCCAGCCGGCCGCCCGGCCGCCGTCACATCTATCCTCCGCTTGAGCCCTAGGACGCGTTGACGCCGGTGAGGAACACGAGGCGGAACTTGCCGATCTGCACCTCGTCGCCGCCGGCGAGAACGGCCTGGTCCACCGGCTCCCGGTTGACGTAGGTGCCGTTCAGGCTGCCGACGTCGATCACCACGAACTCGCCGCCCTCACGCCGGAACTCGGCGTGCCTGCGGGAGACCGTGACGTCGTCGAGGAAGATGTCGCTGTCCGGGTGCCGCCCCGCACTCGTGGTGTCGCGGTCGAGCAGGAAGCGGGAACCCGCGTTCGGCCCGCGCTTGACGACCAGGAGAGCGGAACCCGCCGGCAGAGCGTCCACACCCGCGACGGAAGGCTCCGGGGCTGGGGTCTCGGTCGCCTCTGCGTCGAGGAAGTCGGCCCGGAAGACGGAAGTCCGCTCCGGCGACTGCTCCGGCGGCACGCCGGGCCCGTCGTTGGTGCTCACCTGAGCTCTCCTCCTGCTGATGCTTCTTGTCCTTAGCTAACCTACCGTGCGCGATCAGCACGCCCGGAGGTGACCTCCCGGTCCTACTTGTCGGTGAGTGCCTGGTAGGCCGCGGCGTCCATCAGATCGTCCAGCGCGGCGATGTCCGTGGCGGTGATCTCGACGATCCAGCCCTCGCCGTACGGGTCGGAGTTGATCAGCTCCGGGGACTCGTCCAGCGCGTTGTTCACCGCGGTCACCTCGCCGGACACCGGGGCGAAGATCTCCGAGACGCTCTTGGTGGACTCCACCTCGCCGAGCGGTGAACCGGCGTCCACCTTCTCCCCCACCTTCGGGAGCTCGACGAACACCACGTCACCGAGCTGGTCCTGCGCGTAGTCGGTGATGCCGACACGCACGGTGCTGCCCTCGGTCTTGGCGAGCCACTCGTGCTCTTCCGTGTACTTGAGGTCTTCCGGCGTCACTGAACTTCCTCCGCGGAGAGTGGGTTTGGCCGAAGCTTAGATGGGCTTGGCCTGCAGTGGTGAGCGCAGTGCCATGCGTGTCTGCACCAGGTAGAGCAGGCCGGACCAGACGAACAGCGCACTGCCCCACACGACGAACGCGTAGGCCGCCGGCCGGGCGATCGTCGCGAAGTCCGAACCGCCCTGCGCGATCAGCAGCAGCGGCATCGCGTACATGAGGTTGAACGTCGCCGCCTTGCCGATGTAGGTGACCTCCGGCGGACCGAACCCGTTGCGCTTGAGCACCCAGATGCACACGGCGACCATGAGGTCACGGCCGACCAGGACCAGCGCGAACCACAGCGGGATGATGTCGCGCAGCACGAACGCGACCACCGTGGCGAGCGTGTACAGCCGGTCGGCGGCGGGGTCGAGGAGGGCGCCGAGCCTGCTGGCCTGGTTGAGCCAGCGCGCGATCTTGCCGTCTGCCCAGTCGGAAACGCCGCTGTAGACCAGGATGGCGAGCGCCCAGCCGTCGGCCTTCGGGCCGAGGAGCAGCCACAGGAACACCGGCACCAGCGCAAGGCGGATCACGCTCAGCAGGTTCGGGATGGTGAGCCACCGGTCGGGCAGCTCTTCGGGCAGGGAAGCCATGCCCTGCAGAGTATTCGCCGGTCAGCGTGCCATGCGGGTCAGGCTCCAGCCACGGCGGCGCAGGTCCGCGTCGGTGAGCGACCGGGGCCGCCCCTTGTCGTCGACGCCCACCCAGCGTGCGTCCTCGCGCACGAGGGCGCGGCCCTGGCACCACACGACGCGGCCCTGCGTGGTGGGAAGCGGTGATGCCGTGGTGGTCTTGCGGTTCTCAGCCATGTCCTCGCTGCCTAGTCGTGGATCTCGTCCCTCCCGCAGGGTCTTTCGACTCTGGCGCGTGAATCGTTATCCGGTTCGTCGTCCGGTGCCCACATGGTGGACGCAGCCGCCGTGGCGACTACGTAGCGAAACGACTTCGGCAGGCGCACGACACCGTCCGGAGCAACAGCGTCGGCCACCGATTCGGTGAAGGCCGCACGCACGGGTGTCTCCCCCGCGAGACGGATCGCACGCAGGATCGGTTCGCTGCCGAGCATGGCGGTCCACGCCGCGCCGACGCTCGGGTACCTGGCCTGGCACGCCACCTCGCCGCCGCGCAGGACGGTGAGCCCGGCGGCCCGCAGCGCGCCGTCCACGCCCTCGTCGGCGCCCGCGGCGGGTGGGAGGAGGTCGAGCCGGCGCAGGTGGCCCGCGAATGTCCCGGCCCAGCCGCCGGCCGGCCGGCCCCAGCCGCCGACCGCGACCCGCCCGCCGGGGCGGACCACCCGCACCAGCTCGGTCAGCACCGCCGCACGGTCCGTCCCGCTGTGTGCCGACGCCCCCGTCGTCACGACGTCGAACGTGCCGTTGTCGAACGGCAGTGCCTCTCCCGGTTCGACGAGCCCACCGACCCGCAGGTCGGCGTCCGGGAGCGCCCAGCGCGCGATCTCCAGCCGCTCCACGGCGGTGTCCGTGCCCGCGACCAGCGCCCCCCGCTGCTCGGCGGCACACAGGAACAGCCCGACCCCGCAGCCGACGTCCAGCAGCCGCTGCCCGTCGATCCGACCGAGTGCGGCGAGGACCGCCCGGTGCAGCGGCCGGAACTCCCGTTCCGGCAGCGGCGGCCAGTCCTGAACACTGTCCTGCAACGGATACCCGTACATCGTGCTGACGATCATGTCGCGCTCCCTGCCCGTCGCGGCCAATACTCGCGGTCACGGTGGGGCGGCACATCGGGCATTGCCTCAGATCGCGCGTCCCGATGACTTAGGCCGGACGTGCCGTGCCTCACACGCACAGGTGGATACTGGCCGCGTGTCACGACGGGTGTCGGTGCCGGAGCTGATCGGCAGGCGGAGTGAGCTGGCCGTGCTGGCCGCCGCCCTCACCGACGCGACGGCTGGCACCGGCAGGCTCGTGCTGGTCGAGGGTGACGCGGGGGTCGGCAAGACCCGCCTCACCCAGGAGTTCGCGGACCAGGCCGCCCGCGACGGCGCGACCGTGCTGTCCGGCGGCTGCCTGCAGCTCGAGGCCGACATCCCCTACGCGCCGTTCGAGGAGGCGCTCCGCGGGCTGCCGGAGCGGCAGGCGCTCTTCGGCGGCGGCACCGACCGGGCCACGGTGTTCCGCCGCGTCGCCGACGTGATCGCCGCCGCGGGCAGGCCCGTCGTGCTGGTGCTGGAGGACCTGCACTGGGCGGACGCGTCGACCCGCGACCTGTTCGTGTTCCTGCAGCGGGCGCTGCGGCACGCACCGGTGCTGCAGATCGGCACGCACCGCTCGGGCGAGGTCGGCGGTGACCACCCGGTGGCGGGCGTGGTCGCGGAGCTGGGCAGGCTGCCGCACACCGAGCGGCTGCGGCTGCCGCCGCTGGACCCGGCCGAGACGACCGCGCTGGCCCGCGGCCTGCTCGGCGTCGAGCCCGGCGGCGAGATGGTGAAGATGCTGCTGGCCAGGGCCGAGGGCAACCCGTTCTTCACCGAGGAGCTGATCGCGGCGTGGCCGGCGCGCGGCGAGGTGCCGCAGACCGTGCGCGAGGTGGTGATCACCCGGCTGGCCAGGCTGACGGAGGGTGCGCGGCAGCTGTCCCGCCTGGCGTCGGTGATCGGCAGGACGGTGTCCCACGACCTGCTCGCGGAGCTTGCCGCGTTGGCTGCGTTGTCCGAGGCGGACATCGGCGGCTCGGTGCGCGACCTGATCCACCACGGGCAGCTGGTGACCTCGGGCGAGGACGGCTACGCGTTCCGGCACGCGCTGATCCGCGAAGCCATCTACGCCGACCTGCTGCCCGGCGAGCGGCGCGCCGCGCACGCACGGGTGGCCCGGCTGCTCGCCGCCCGGCCGACCCCGGTCGCCGAGCTGGCGCACCACTGGGACGCGGCGGGCGAGGTGGACGAGGCGTTGAGGGCCTCCGTGCTGGCCGGTGCCTCGGCGGCCGCCGCGTTCGCGCACGCCGAGGCGCACGCGCACTACGAACGCGCGCTGCGGCGCTGGCGGGCGGCGTCGGCCCCGGAGGCGCTGACCGGGCTGGACCTGGACACGGTGCTGGAGCGGGCCGCGGCGGCCGCCAGCATCGCGTCCCGCAACGCCCGTGCGGTCGAGCTGACCCGGGAGCGGCTGGCGCTGCTCGACCCGGTGCGGGAGCCGGAGCGGGTCGCGGTCGCGTACGCGGAGCTGGCGCACCGGGCGTGGGCGTCGGCGGACTGGCCGCTCGCCAGGTCGGCCAACCAGCGTGCGCTGGAGCTGATCCCGGCGGACTCGCCGGAGCGGGTCGCGATCATGGCGCACCGGATGGGCCTCGCGATGCTGCAGTCCCGCCACCGCGAGGCGCTGCGGTTCGCGCGCGAGCTGATCCCGGTGGCCGAGGCCGCAGGCGACACCCGCTCGTACGCGCGCGGGCTGATGGTGCTGGGGATCAGCTCGATCGGCACCGGGCAGGTCGAGGACGGGCTCGCGTACCTGCGGCAGCACCTCGCGCTCGCGACCGAGACGCGGGACCCGAGGATGCTCGGAGTCAACTACGCCAACCACACCGAGGCGCTGGTGTGGGTGGACCGGGCGGAGGACGCGCTCGCCCTGTCCCGCGAGGGCATCGCGCGGGCGGGTGAGTTCGGGTTCGACTTCTACCTGCTGCTGATCGTCGGCAACCAGGTGCGCGCGCTGGCCGAGCTGTCCAGGTGGGACGAGGCGCTCGACACCGCTGAGGACCCGACGGACCAGGGCGCCGACGCGTTCACGCGGCTGCCGGTGGACCAGACGCGGGCGGACCTGTACCTCAAACGCGGCGACGTGGCGGCGGCCGCGGCACTGCTGGCTCCGGCGGCGGCCACACTGGCCGGACAGGACGACGTGCAGTTCGGTACCGAGTTGTCCGCCCTGCAGGCGTTGATGGCGCTCCAGGAGGGTCGCTGGGCCGATGCACGCGCCGCGGTGCGGGAGGGGCTGCGGATCGCACTGGGCGCCGACAACCAGCACCGCGCCGCCCGGCTGGTGGCGATCGGCGTCCGGGTCGAGGCGGACGCCGGCGACGACCTCGCACGGGCCGACGAGATCCTCGCGGCCGGCGAGGCCCACCTGGTGGCGCTGACGGCGGACGGTGTCGCACCACTGCCGAGGACGCTGCGCTCGCTGGCCACGGCCCGCGCGGAACGGACCCGGCTGGCCACGCCGGACCCGGCGGCGTGGGCGGCGGTCGTGGCGATCGCGGCCCACGACCGGCACCTGCTGGGCTACGCCCGGTTCCGGGAAGCGGAGGCGTTGCTGCTCACCCGCGGCTCTCGGCAGCCCGCGGTGACCGCGCTGGCGGAGGCGGCCGCCATCGCGGCCTCACTGGGCGCCGTACCGCTCGCCGAGGACGTGCGCGCGCTGGCCGAGCGGGCGAGGGTGGCGCTGCCTGCCGCGACCACCGCCCCGGCCGAGGAGGACCCGGACGGGCTGACCGCGCGGGAGGTGGAGGTGCTGGCGCTCGTCGCCCTCGGGCGCACCAACGCCGAGATCGCGGCGGAGCTGTTCATCAGCACGAAGACGGCGAGCGTCCACGTGTCGAACATCCTGCGCAAGCTGGGTCTGAAGAGCCGCATCCAGGCCGCGGCGGTGGCACAGCGCCGCGGCCTATGAGTAGCAACCCCGGTACGGCGGCGTCGGCCGCGAGCGGGGCCGCGGAGACACGCCACTGGCCCAGAGCCGCACCGCGAGCGGTGCGGGCAGCGTCAGCGACTCCAGGTTCACCAGGTCCGGCAGGTCCGGCAGGTCCGGCAGGTCCGGCAGGTAGGCGGGCAGCACCGCCTTCTTCAGCCGCGCCGCGGTGGGGCACAGCGCCAGGCCGCGTATCCGCGTCAGGTCCTCCTGGCGCGGCGTGCCGCTCCACGGGATCCGCACGGCACCGTCCTCCGCGTAGTGGTCGCACTCGGCGGCGTTGCCGACGCAGAAGACCGCTTCGCCGAGAGCCGCGACCGGTACCTCCGGCCGCCCGGCGGAGACGGGGCGGTCGACGCCCGTCATACCGGGCATCATCCCGGCTCAGCCCGCCGTGTCCGGCACCGGCGCACCCAGTGGCGCCGGTTCCGCCACCACGCCTGCCTTGCCGCTGCGGGTCCGGCCGAACCACGAGGCGACCGCGGCCACCAGGCTCGCGATGATCGCGAACCAGAACGCGATGTGCAGGCCGTCCGCGAACGGCTGGGTCACCAGGCTCGGGAAGAAGCTGTGCCCGGTCAGGAACGCGGCCTGGTCCGGCGGCAGCCCGGACAGCGACCCGCCGAGCAGGTGCTCGATCGGGTTGTAGCCGAGGAACGCGGCGAACAGGACCGCGACCGCGGGCAGCTGCGCCAGCTGGTTCGCGGCGTCGGCAGGCACGCCGTGCGTGGTGAGGCCGGTGTTCATGGCAGCGGGCAGCGTCGTCGACAACCCGGCGATGATGAGGCTGAAGAAGATCCCGATGGACAGCACCATCGCCGAGTTCTGGAACGTGGCGGTCATGCCCGCTCCCGCGCCCCGCGCGTTGCCCGGCAGCGACGACATGACCTCGGCCCGGTTCGGCGACGTGAACATGCCCATCCCGATCCCGTTGACCACCAGCAGCGCGGCGAACAGCGGGTACGGGAAGTTCACCGGCAGCTCGGTGAGCAGGAAGAACGTCAGCGCGGTCAGCACCATGCCGCCGGTGGTGAAGAACGTGGCCCCGCGCCGGTCGGACAGGATCCCGGACAACGGTGCCGCGATCAGGAAACCGACGGTCATGGGCAGCATGTAGATGCCGGCCCACAGCGGTGTCTCCTCGTAGGAGTAGCCGTGCTGCGGTAGCCAGATGCCCTGCAGCCAGATGATCAGGATGAACTGGAGCCCACCCCGGCCCAGCGAGGCCATCAGGTTCGCGAGGTTGCCGAGGCTGAACACCCGGATCTTGAACAGGGACAGGTCGAACAGCGGGTTCGCCGTGCGCAGCTCGAGCCACGCGAACAGGCCCAGTACGGCCAGCCCGCCGATGAGCGCGCCGAGGACCCACGGGTTCGTCCAGCCCATCGGGTGGCCGCCGTAGGGCTGGAGCCCGTAGGTGATCGCGACCATCACGGCGATCAGGCCGGCCGCGAACGTGATGTTGCCGCCCCAGTCGAGGTGCGCCTTCTGCCGCGGCGAGGTGTCGTGCAGCCGCAGGTACGCCCAGATGGTGCCGATCACCCCGAACGGGACGGATACGAGGAACACCCAGTGCCAGTTGACCGGCGCCAGCACACCGCCGACGACCAGGCCGAGGAACGAGCCCGCGACCGCGGCGACGCCGTTGATGCCGAGCGCGAGACCGCGCTGGTTGGCGGGGAACGCGTCGGTGAGGATCGCGCTCGAGTTGGCCATGAGGAACGCGCCGCCGACGCCCTGCACGACCCGCCAGCCGATCAGCCACAGCGCGGCCGCGTCGCCGGACATCCAGGTGATCGCGAGCAGGATCGACGAGATCGTGAAGATCAGGAAGCCGAGGTTGTACATGCGGGCACGCCCGTACATGTCACCGAGGCGCCCGAAACTGACCACCAGCACGGCGGTGACGATCAGGAAACCCATGATCATCCACAGCAGGTAGCTGGTGTTGGCGGGATCGAGCGGGTTGATCCCGATCCCCTGGAACACGTCCGGCAGGGCGATCAGCACGATCGACGAGTTGATCGTCGCGATCAGCATGCCCAGCGTGGTGTTGGACAACGCGATCCACTTGTAGTGCGGGCCGAGTTCGGCGAGCGACCGCACAGACGACACGGTGAAGCCCCCTCACATCAGGTTCTCCGGCAAGGCTAGCTCGTTTCGTTCGCCTTGCTAAAGACCTGGCGTGGGCAGCGCGAGTGATGTTCCAGACAGCCTGTGCGTTTTGTTCCGGACTGCCGGAATTGCCCGCTGGGAATTCCCAGAAGAGGGCGCGAAAGTGGCTCGCGGTTGTGCTCGCGGTCACGCCGACGGCGGCGCGAGCTGGGTGTTCGGCGGGGTCAGTCCGCGCGGTGGCGGCGTCTGCCCGCGGCGGGCGGCTGGTCCGGCTCGTGGCCGGACGGCTGCTCCTGCGCGGTGGCGCGCGGCTCGGCCCGCTGTGCCATCTCGCGCAGCAGTTGGTCGAAGATCGGCGTCGACATCACGCTCTCCCGAGCCATGCGCGCCCTCCTTAACGTGAAGATCCCGCTCGATCCGGACGGTAACGCCCATGTCGGCTCAGACTGCCAAACCCCGGCCGACACGATCGGGCGAACTCGGTGCGCTGGTAGGACATACTGCGAGTAAGAATCAGGCCGACTGAACGGGTGAGGGGCCGCATGACCGACAACCTTGTATCGCTCAAGGTCGACCTCAGCGACGGCGTCGCCGAGGTGACGCTGCTCGGCCCTGGCAAGGGCAACGCCATGGGACCCGACTTCTGGCGCGAGCTGCCGGAGGTCTTCGGGGAGCTGGACCGCGACGAGGCTGTGCGGGCGGTCGTGCTCACCGGCAGCGGCAGGAACTTCTCCTACGGCCTGGACCTGCCCGCCATGTCGGGCAGCTGGGCACCCATGCTCGGCGAGAAGTCGCTCGCGAAGCCGCGCACCGACTTCCTCGACGAGGTCCGCTCGCTGCAGCGGTCGGTGACGGCGATCGCCGCGTGCCGCAAGCCGGTGGTCGCGGCGGTCAGCGGGTGGTGCATCGGCGGCGGGCTGGACGTGATCGCGGCGGCCGACATCCGGCTGGCGAGCGCCGACGCCAAGTTCAGCGTCCGCGAGGTCAAGGTCGCGATCGTCGCGGACCTCGGCAGCCTCCAGCGGCTGGCCGGCATCGTCGGCGAGGGGCACCTGCGCGAGCTGGCGTACACCGGCAAGGACGTCGACGCGGCCCGCGCCGAGAAGATCGGCCTGGTCAACGACGTGTACCCGGACCAGGAGGCGGTGCTGGCCGCGGCCAGGGAGCTGGCGGCCGACATCGCGGCGAACCCGCCGCTGGTGGTCCAGGGCGTGAAGGACGTGCTCGGCCACCGGCGGGAGGCCGAGGTCGCCGAGGGTTTGCGGTACGTGGCCGCGTGGAACGCGGCGTTCCTGCCGAGTGAGGATCTTGGTGAGGCGGTAGCCGCCTTCCTGGAGCGGCGGGCACCGAAGTTCAACGGAAGGTAGGAGGGCACCGAAGGTGAGCAGCGCAGCCACCGAGAAGTTCCGTGCGGCACGGGACTTCCTGCTGGAGCACCGGACGGACTACCTCCGCGCGAGCGCGGAGTTCGAATGGCCGAACCTGACCGAGTTCAACTGGGCCATCGACTGGTTCGACGCGGTGGCCGCGAGCGAACCCACCGCGTCGAGACTCGCGCTGTGGATCGTCGAGGAGGACGGCAGCGAGCTCAGGTGGACCTTCGCGGACGTCTCCCGCAGGTCGAACCAGGTGGCGAACTGGCTGCGCGCGAACGGTGTGCGGCGCGGCGACCGGCTCATCCTCATGCTCGGCAACCAGGGCGAGCTGTGGCTCACGATCCTCGCGGCCATGAAGCTCGGCGCGGTGCTGATCCCGGCGTCGACGCTGCTGGGTGCGGCCGACCTGCGGGACCGTGTGGACCGCGGTGGGGCGGCGCACGTGGTGGTGCGCTCGGCCGACACGGAGAAGTTCGCCGACGTGCCCGGGCAATACACCCGTATCGCGGTGGGTGAAGCGGTCGACGGCTGGCTGGACTTCGCCGACGCGGACGGTTCGTCCGCCGACTTCACGCAGGACGCGGCGACGAACGCCGACGACACTCTGTTGCTGTACTTCACCTCCGGCACGACCGCGCGGCCGAAGCTGGTGCAGCACACGCACGTCTCCTACCCGGTCGGCCATCTGTCCACGATGTACTGGATCGGCCTCGAGCCGGGCGACGTGCACCTCAACATCTCCTCGCCGGGCTGGGCGAAGCACGCGTGGAGCAACGTGTTCGCGCCGTGGAACGCCGAGGCGACCGTCTTCATCCACAACTACGACCGCTTCGACGCGGTCGAGCTGATGAACGTGATGGACCGCTGCGGTGTCACGTCGTTCTGCGCGCCGCCGACGGTGTGGCGGATGCTGATCCAGGCGGACCTGACGGTGCTGAAGACGCCGCCGCGCAAGGTGGTCGGCGCGGGTGAGCCGCTCAATCCCGAGGTGATCGAGCAGGTCAGCAAGTCGTGGGGGGTGACGATCCGCGACGGCTTCGGGCAGACCGAGACGTCGGTGCAAGTGGCGAACACGCCGGGCCAGCCGGTGAAGCCGGGCTCGATGGGCCGCGCGCTGCCGGGGTTCGGCATCGCGCTGGTCGGCGCGACCGGGGCGCCGAGCGACGAGGGCGAGATCTGCATCGACCTGTCGCGCAGGCCGGTCGGCCTGATGGTGGGCTACGCGGACGACGACGAGCGCACGGCCGAGGCGATGCGCGACGGCTTCTACCACACCGGTGACGTCGGCTCCCGCGACGCGGAGGGCTACATCACCTACGTCGGCCGCGCGGACGACGTGTTCAAGGCGTCCGACTACCGCATCTCGCCGTTCGAGCTGGAGAGCGTGCTGATCGAGCACGAGGCGGTGGCCGAGGCGGCGGTGGTCCCGTCGCCGGACCCGATCCGGCTCGCGGTGCCGAAGGCGTACGTGGTGCTCGCGGCGGGCCACTCCCCCGACGCCGACACGGCACGGTCGATCCTCGCGTTCGCGCGCGAGAACCTGGCCCCCTACAAGCGGATCCGCCGCCTCGAGTTCACCGAACTGCCGAAGACTATCTCCGGCAAGATCCGCCGCGTCGAGTTGCGCGGCCGCGAGCGCGAGGTCCACGCGGACCCGCTGGCCGCGGTGACGGGCGAGTTCCGCGAGGAGGACTTCCCCGACCTGCGTTCCTGAGCAGCACGAATCGCGCGACCCCCGAGGCCTCCCAGCTCGGGGGTCGCGCGCTTTTGTGCTGGTCAACTCTTATCTGACAGTCTACTCTCATTTCAGTGTCTACTACTGAAACGAGGAGCTATGGCTGGGGTACGTAGGTGGTGGGCGCTGGGGGCGCTCAGCCTCGTGGTGCTCGCGGTCGCGCTGCCGGCGACGATCCTGTCCGTCGCGCTGCCGACGCTCGCACCGGCGCTGGGCGCGGACGCGTCCGAGCTGCAGTGGTTCGTGTCCGCGTACACGCTCGTGCTGGCCGCCGGTGTGCTGCCTGGCGGACTGCTCGGCGACCGGTTCGGCCGCAAGAAGGTGCTGGTCCTCGCGCTGCTGATCTACGCGGTGGGGTCGGTGCTGGCGGCGACCGCGAAGAACCCGGCGATGTTCATCGCCGCGCAGGCGGTGCTCGGACTGGGTGCCGCGTTCGTGATCCCGCTGGTCCTGTCCGGGCTCGCGGTCATGTTCACCGCGGAGGAACGGCCACGCGCGGTCGGCATCTGGGCCGCGGCGAACTTCCTCGCGCTGCCGCTGGGGCCGATCGTCGGCGGCTGGGTGCTGTCGAACCTGTGGTGGGGCTGGGTCTTCCTGATGAACCTGCCGGTTCTGGCGCTCGCGCTGGTCGCGGTCATGGTGCTGCTGCCGGAGTCCCGCAGCCCTCGGCGGCCCTCGCTCGACCCGTTCGGCATCGCGACCTCCAGCACCGGGCTCGCCGTGCTCACGTTCGGCATGGTGAAGGCGGGCCAGGACGGCTGGGACTCGGCCGGGTCGCTCGGCGGCATCATCGGCGGGCTCGTGCTCCTCGCCGCGTTCGGGTGGTGGGAGAAGGCGCGCGGCACGCGTGCGCTCATCGACCTGACCTTGTTCGCCAACAAGCGTTTCCTGTGGGGCACGATCATCGCCGGGCTCGGCACCTTCGCGTTCTTCGGCATGCTGTTCGCGGCGCCGCAGTACTTCCAGGCCGTCCTCGGCACCGACGCGATGGGCAGTGGCGTGCGGCTGCTCCCACTGCTCGGCGGCATGATGGTCGGCGCGGGCGGCGCGGACCGGCTCGCCGCGCGGGTGGGCGCGAAGATCACCGTCACGCTCGGGTTCCTGATCCTCATCGGCGCGCTCGTCGTCCTCACCGCCACCACCGCGACCAGCGGCTACGGCCTCGCGGCCACCTGGCTGGCACTCGGCGGGCTCGGTGCGGGGCTCGCACTCGCGACCGCGGCGAGCGCGGCGCTCTCGGCCATCACCGAGGACCGCGCCGGGGTGGCGTCGGCGCTGAACCAGGCCGTGCAGAAGCTCGGCGGTCCGCTCGCCGCGGCGATCCTCGGCAGCGTGCTCAACGCGGGCTACGCCGACAATCTCACTCTCACCGGCCTGCCCGCGCAGGCGGCGGACGCGGTGCGGGACAGCGTGTTCGCGGGTGTCGCGGTCGCCGACCAGCTGGGCTCGGCCGCGTTGCTCACCGAGGTGCGTACCGCGTTCGTCGACGGGCTGGTCCAGCTCGCGTGGGTGGGCGCCGCGGTCACCGTGGCAGGCGTGGTGCTGACGCTGCTGTTCCTCCCGGCCCGTGCCACCCGGGTCGCCGCGACCGCGCCCGAACCAGCAGAATCGGGTCATGACGTCGCCATCCGCTAGCAGTACCGGCGGGCTGCGTGAGCGCAAGAAGGCGAAGACCAAGGCCGCCATCCAGCGCCACGCGGTCCGCCTGTTCACCGAGCAGGGTTTCGCCGCGACGACGGTGGAGCAGATCGCGGAGGCGGCCGAGGTGTCGCCGAGCACCGTGTTCCGCTACTTCCCCACCAAGGAAGAACTGGTCGTGTTCGACCCGTACGACCCGGTGATCTTCGCGGAGTTCCAGCGCCAGCCGCCCGAGCTGAGCCTGGTCCAGGCGTGGCGGCACGCGCTGCGGGGTTCCTTCGCGAACATGACCGAGGACGAGATCACCGGTCAGCTCGAACGCGGGCGGCTGGTGCTGTCGGTGCCCGAACTGTGGGGTGCCACCCTCAACGACACCCGGAACTCGCTCGAGATCATGATGAACCTGAGCGCGGAGCGGGTCGGCAGGTCCGCGGAGGACCCGGAACTGCGGGCCACGGTGGGCGCCTTCTTCGGCGTGCTGCTGACCGCGGCGCTGGACTGGGTACGTACCGAGGACCGCCTCGTCCTGGCCAAGCTCGACGAAGCGCTGGCCTTCCTGGACAGCGGGCTGCTGCGGTAGGACACCCGCATGGGGTGCTCCGCCGGTGGCGGACTGCCCCGGGTGTCACAGGTCCGCGAACCGGCCACGCCCGTGGCCCACGGCAGGAGCACGCCGAGCACCCCGGCCAGCTCGGACACCCCGGCGACCCGCATGAACGGCAGCGGCACGATCTTCGCGGCCGTCTGCCCGGTCTCGATCATCCGGTCCCGGCTCTGCGTCGACTTCAGCACACCGGACAACGTGAAGATCGCCGCGAGCAGCCCCTGCCCGATCCACAACGTGATGTTCATGCCCGGTGGACGAGACGACCACCCGATGCGTGACGACGCGCGGTGAACACCGCCGCGACCACGAGCGCCGCGGCGGCCACCAGCAAAGCGGCCACGACGCCACCGTCTGCGGCGCCGCCGGTGGCGACGAGCGGCACGGCGAGGTACATGGCGAACGCGGCGGCGACCACGAGCGGAGCCGATGGCCGCCACCCGGTGGACACGGCCAACGCCATCACCAGCACGAGCACCACGACCTCCGGCCGCACGTCCGCGAGCGCCACCGCACCGAGCGCCACCGCACCGACGGCCTGCCCGGCAGGTGCCGTCTTCCGCCAGAACGCGAACACCACCGCCACCGCACCGATGACGAGTACGGACACCAACGGGTCGAGTGGCGAGACCCGCAACGCGAGGAAGGCGGCGGCCGCGAACACCGGTGGCGTCGGATGCCGGAGGAGGAGCGGCAGGGCCAGGAGCGCGAGCAGGCCTGCGACGTGCCCGGCCCCGAGTCCGACGAGCGCGACGACGGCGAGCGCGGGCCCGGCGGGTGCGGGCAGCCAGTGGCCGAGCGCGCCTGCGACCAGCACCGTGACGATGACGAGCCACCCGTACGGCAACTGCAGGGCGATCGCGACAAGCCCACCGGCGGCGACGACAGCGGCCCCGGCGGCGGCGTGCGCGGGCCGGGTGCCACGCAGTGCGGGCAACCGGGTGACCGTGGTTCGGACCCTGGGCACCCGAATGGCGACCAGCGCCACGACAACGACGACGGCGAGCGGCCAGGCGTGCGCGGGCGCGGGCACGACGAGAACGGCGGCAGCGAGCAACCCGGTGACAAGATCACGCCGCACCGCGGCGATCATCAGCAGTACCGCGGCACTCGCCGCCGCCACAACGGAAGGCTGCGCCAGGAGGGCCACACCCGCCGCGGCCCCGGCGAGGTCCCCCCACCAGGCCCGCTCGTCCGCGAACACCACGACGAGGGTGAGCACCGCGGCCAGCACGAGGCTGTCGGGAAGCGCGAGAGCGATGAGCACGCCGGCGCCGGAGAGCCAGATCCTCGGCCCGGTGGCAGCGAGCGCGAGCAGCACGAGTGCGGGCAGCCCGTAACGGAGGGCGTCGGTGGTGGCGGTGCTGCCGAACAACCCGGCCCCGAACGCGACAAGACCCGTGCCCACGGTGACGACGTCCGCGTCGGGGAGGAACGCGACCCCGGCCCCCACCGCGACCACGGCGACCGCCACCAGCACCCGGGCGAGGCCGTCGTCGAGCGCGGCGAACCCGAGAACCACCGCCCCGCCGAACACGAAGGCGGCAGCCACGACGAGCAGCGGCGCGAAGGACCGGGTCACCAACCCGTTCTAACGCACCGGGAGCCGGCGGGCACGATCAGGACGGACGCCATGAGCCGCGCGCCGGATGTCATCCGCCGCCGTGATGAAGGATGATGATCCAGAACCTGGTCGAAGCCGGCCTGACCGTGCTCCCGGAGGAACGATGGACCACGTGACCGA
Organism: Actinophytocola algeriensis; assembly: GCF_014203735.1. GTDB lineage: Bacteria > Actinomycetota > Actinomycetes > Mycobacteriales > Pseudonocardiaceae > Actinophytocola > Actinophytocola algeriensis. The sequence goes on from NZ_JACHJQ010000013.1 coordinate 132,704, forward strand.
CCCGCGCGTCGACGACTACATCGACCGGCTGCCGGAGTGGCAGCAGCGGATCTGCCACGAGGTCCGCGCCCTGGTGCACGAAGCGGACCCGGCGGTCGAGGAGACGATCAAGCGCACGGTCCAGCCGTACTTCGTGCTCCAGGGCAACGTGTGCGCTCTGCTGGCGGCGAAGACCCACGTGAACGTCTTCGTCTACGACGGCGCGATGGTCCCCGACCCGGACGGCATCATCACGGCGGGTCACGACAACAAGACCGCCAGGACGGTGTCGTTCCGGGAGGGCGAGCAGATCAACAAGCCCGCGCTGCTGGCCATGTTCCGCCAGATCATCGCCAACAACAAGGCAGGCGGCTGGCGCAAGCTCCAACAGGAAGGCCTGCCGAACGCCCCGGTCGACTGACTGTCAGGCCGCCGCGGCCGCGCCGGCACGTCGGACCAGTCCCGGTGACCACGCACCCAGCACCACAGCACGCACGGCGTACCAGGCGACCGTCCCCACCAGACACGCGGTGATCAGCACGGATCCATGCCCAGTCCTGAACCGGGGGCCCACCAGGAGCGGCACGGCGGTGTTGACGCCCCCTTCGACGACATGCCCCCACACAGCCCGGCGCGCCGGTGGCCAGCCTTCACCCGAACTCGAGTTCCAGTGGTCGTCGAACACGCTCGGCTGGGACACCCGCCATGTCCGGCTACCGGCAGGCACCGACAAACCGGGTGTGAGCCGGGTTCCTGTGGACAACTCCTCCTGCTGTGGACAACCCACCCCCGGGACCGGGTAATTCGCTGTGGGCGTCGGTGCGGTTGGGCATGATGTGCCTCGTGGAAGCTCCTCCAGCCGCATACCGGCAGGTCTCGCAGGCGCCGACCCTCCCGGGTGGCGCCCCGCACGAACCTGACTTCGACGTCGCCGCCCTCTACGAGACACCCCTCGGCACGGGCCCGGCGCCGGGGTCGCTGCCGCTCGACGAGAAGCTCCGCCAGGCGTACTTCTGGATCGTCAACCACGCGATCATCAGCCCGCACTACGACATGGAGTTCTCCGACGGGCCGTCGCCGTCGGTGACGCTCGGCGACAGCAAGGCCCGCCTCACCCTGCCCAGCGGTCAGAGCTACTCCAGCTTCGTCCTCATCCCCTTGCTGACGTTCGCCGTCCGGCGGCGGTGTCTGCTCGTCGGCGGGCCGGGTCGCGGCAAGACCGCCAGCGCGATCCTCATGGGCGTCCTCGCCGGCTACCCGCTGCGCGAGGTGCGGCGCGCCATGCAGCACGGGCACCCGCAGCTCACGATCTCCGACCTGCTCGGCACGCCGCTCCCGGCCGACCTGATCAAGGCCGAACGCGCCGCGGACATCGACATCGCGTGGCGCAGCTGGCTGTCCATGCGCGTGAAGATCATCGACGAGTACAACCGCATCCCGACCCGCACGCAGTCCGCGCTGCTCACGCTCATGTCGGACGGGTACGCGGAGGTCTTCGACCAGATCTACGAGGCAAGCGACTCCGCCTGGTACCTCACCGCCAACGACGACGCGGGCGGCGGCACCTACCAGGTCATCGAGGCGCTCCGGGACCGCATCGACGTGGTCGTGCACGCGCTCGCGTTCAACTCCCGCTTCCTCGGCGAGCTGGTCGCCCGCGTCGAGCAGCGGCTGCGGCCCGAGGAGCTGGTGCCGCCGGAGATCGTGTTCTCGCAGGCCGAGCACGACCGCATGTCGAGCGAGATCCTGCGGGTCCGCCTGCCCGACACGGTGCGCCGCCGCCTCGAGTTCTTCACCGCGCAGTTCGAGCTGCTCGAACCAGCCGGCGAGCAGTTCGAGTACCGCACGAAGGACACCGCGAAGCTCGCCGGCGTCGAGCCGCACCTGCTGGCCGCGGGCGAGACCGGGCGCGACCGCATCGCCGACATCGGCGCCCAGACCACCGGCGGGCTGTCGGTCCGCGCGCTGCAGAGCGTGCTGCACTACGCGAAGGCGCTCGCCTACTTCCGCGACCGCGACGAGGTCGGGCTCGACGACCTGCGCGCGGTCCTCCCCTACGTGCTGCACGACAAGCTGGACGCCGACGACACGAACCCCGCCTTCGACGAGCCGGGTGCCCAGGCGTACCGGACCGACCGGGTCAGCTGGATCCGGCACCTGTTCGACCGCGCGTGCGCCGAGTACGACCGGCTCGACCTGGACGTGGCCGACCCGGTCGGTGCGCTGCTCGCCGAGTTCGCCGACGGCCTCGACGGGCTCGACGAGCAGACCGTCACCGGCAGGCTCGCGAAGATCGAGGCGCTGCTCACCGAGTGGAGCTCCGGCCGCAAGCTGTACGGCCACGTGTACGACGACGCGCTCGCGCTCAAGTACCTGCACCAGCGGTACGTCAACTACCGGACGTGGTTGAGGTGGAAGCGCTGAACCAGTTCCACACCATCCTGGCCGCGCGCCGGGAGCGGTACAACCAGCAGTTCCGCCTCGCGCGGCACCACACCCGGGCACTGGACCCGCAGGAGTTCCTCACGCACCTGCGGGACGTGATCGGGCCGATCGTCGACGCCGTGCACCACGACCCCGAGCCGGTGTGCGACGCGCTGGTGGAGCTGTCGCTCGCGCTCGCGGCCCGCGGCAGGCTGGGTTCGTCCGGCGCGGTCGCGGACGGGCTGCGGCGGTTCCTGCCCTCGGTCCCCGGCCTGGTCGCCGCCGAGCCGCGCAGGCTGCCGGTCGCGGTCGTGAACGCCCTGCACCACCTGGACGTCTCCCCCACCGGCGACCCCGGCGGCTGGCTCGACACCATGCACGAGCTGAGCCAGCACACCGCAAACGTTTCCGAGCTGCTGGACGCGGGCGCGGTCGCCGCGTGGCGGCGCGGGCTCGCCCAACTGCGTTCTTCCGCGCTGCGGACCGCGCGCCGGCTGCCCGTCCCGCTGGTGCGGCTCGCGCTCGGCACGTCGTCCACTGTGGACCTCGAACGGCTGGCCGAGGACCCGTGGCTCGACCCCGGCAGCACCGGCCGCGACTCGGCGGTCCTGCTGCTGGCTCGGCGGGTCGGCGGCTTCCGCGGGTTCGGCGGCACGTTCCGCCGCCCGCCCACGGTGTCCACCTCGGACGGGCGGTGGTACGCGACCGACGGCGAGGACGCGTGGCGGGTCTACGCGGACCGGTTCGGCGTGAGCCTCGGCCGGGTCGCGGCGATGCCGGACGAACCCGGTGACGTCGGTCCGCTCGTGCTGAAGGCGGGCGGCGTGGTCACCGACACGTCCACCGGCGCGGCGCTGGAGCTGCCGGAGCTGGCCGGCGCGACGAGCTGGGCCAGCGCGGGCGGCACACTGGCGGCGACCACGCCGTGGACGCACGGCATCCTGTTCGTGGCGCGGACGGTCGGCTGATGGACCTCGAGCGGACGTGGCGGACGCACTGGCCGGACGCACTGCGGGCGTGGGGCCCGTTCATCAACCTGCACGACCCGAGGATGTTCGCGTCCACAGCGAACGCCGAGGAGGCGGGGCTCACGGGCTCGTTCGCCGCGTTCTCGCTGTTCGACCGCCAGGTGATGATCGACCTCGACGCGGTCGTGCGGCTCGGCCTGCAGGACCTGCCACTGGAGGTGCTCGCGCACGAGGTCGGCCACCACGTGCTGTGCCCGGCGGACCTCGCCGACCAGGGCAGGCTGCTCGCGCGGGTCCGCAGAGGGCTGCCCGGGCTGGAGCAGCACGCGGGGATGATCCAGAACATGTACGCGGACCTGCTGATCAACGACCGGCTGCTGCGCAGCAGAGGTCTGCGGATGGCGGAGGTGTACCAGCGGGTCCGCGGCTCGACGGATCCACTGTGGACGTTCTACCAGCGGATCTTCGAGATCCTGTGGGCGTTGCCGGGCGGCACGCTCGCCGCGGGTGAGGTCGACGCGGCGATGGAAGGCGACGCCCAGCTCGGCGCGAAGCTGGCGCGGGTGTACGCGACCGACTGGCTCGGCGGTGCCGGCGGGTTCGCCGCGCTGTGCCTGCGGTACCTGGAGCAGTCGGTCGAGGAGGCCACCGAACGGATGCGGCGGCTGCTGTGCGTGGGCGTGCTCGACGCCGACGCGCACATCCCCGGGCTCACGAGCCTCGACGATGGCGAGATCCTGCACCCGGCGCTGGACCCGAAGGTGAACGAGTACGCGGCCGAGCCGGACCCCGGCAAGGACAGCCCGCCGTCCGGCGGCCAGTACCGCCAGCCGTTCGACTACGGCCAGCTGCTGCGGCAGCTCGGGCTCGACATCTCGGCGCAGGAGGCGGCCGCGCGCTACTACCGCGAACGGGCGCTGCCCCACCTGGTGCGGTTCCCGGTGCGGACCACGCCGTTGTCGACCGAGCCGCTGCCGGAGGGGCACGGCCAGTGGGACGTCGGCGAGCCGGTCGAGGCGGTGGACTGGCTCGCGACCACGCTGCGGTCGCCGGTGGTGGTACCCGGTGTGACGACCGTGCAGCGCATCGCGGGCACGGTCGAGGGTGACCGCCGGGACAAGCAGCCGGTCGACCTGGACATCTACGTGGACTCGTCGGGCTCGATCCCCAACCCGGCAAGGTACGAGTCGAACCTGGCGCTGGCGGGCGCGATCCTCGCGCTCTCGGCGCTGCGGGTCGGCGCGCGGGTGCAGGCGACGCTGTGGAGCGGCACCCGCCAGTTCACCACCACCGACGGTTTCGTCCGCGACGAGCGTGCCGTGCTGTCCATCATGACCGGCTACTTCGGTGGTGCGACGGCGTTTCCGCTGCACGTGCTGCGTGACACGTACCGCGACCGCGACCGCCCGACCCACATCGTCGTGATCTCCGACGACGGTGTCGACACGATGTTCACACCGGCCGACGAACACGGCACACCGGGTTCGCGGATCTCGTCGACCGCGTTGGACGCAGCGGGCGCGGGCGGCACCCTGTTGTTGCTGCTGCGCTCGGAGCGGGAACGCGAACGCATCGCCGCGCTGGCACCGGGCTGGGACGTGCGCAAGGTGACGAGCTGGCACGAGCTGGTCGACTTCGCGACCGCGTTCAGCAGGCGAACGTACGAGAGGAGCGAACGGTGACCGACGTGGCCGTCGCACAGCTGACGCGCAGACTCGCCGACACCCCACCGGACTTCCTGGCCGACCCGGCGACGGTGGCGGTGCCCGCGGTGGTGTCGGACGTGCTGCTCATGGCAGGCGGCACGGCACTGGACGCGGCGGCCGCGGCACCGTTCGAGGCGAACGGGCCTCGCTGGCAGCGCCTGGTGCTGGTGGCGTGCTGGCTGCTGACCGACCCGTCGCTGCGCGCGTCCGACCCGGCGGCGCTGAAGAGCTGGCTGACGGACCCCGCCCTGGCCAAGCTGTCACAGCTGGTGGACCCGCAGCGTTTCACCCAGGACCCGGACCGCCGCGAGGAACTGGCCCGCCTGACGCTGCGCGCACTGTCACTCCGGCCCGCGAACGAGACCCCGGCACAGTCGGCGGACCGTCTGTCCACAGTGGACAGCGTGCGACGGCAGGAGGTCCTGGTGGCGGCGAAGGAAGCGGAGGAACGAGCCGCCGCGGTCCGCAAGGCGATGGAAGAGCAGCGCGCCAAGGAAGCGGCGGCGAGGTACAGCCAGGTATGAGCAGGCACGTGGACTACCCGGTCGCCGACTACGAACCCATGGCGGCGACCGCGCTCACCGACGACGAGCGCTGGCCGCTGATGACGCCCGCGGCCGAGGCGATGCTGACGCGCCTGCGCACGCACCCGTCGGCACCCCGGTACAACCACGCGTGCGGCGACCGGCTCACCGCGAAGGCCAGGGACAGCCTGGTCGCGTACCGCACGCAGCTGGCGGACGGCTTCCCAGCACCGGACTGGATCATGCCGCTGGTGGAACGCGTGTACCGGACGGTGCCGCGCTACCGGCGCGGCCCGGCGCCCGCGTCGCTGACAGAGGTCCCGACGACCGACCGCCACGACCTGCTGTCCCACGCGGAAGCCCATGTGCCCGAGGACGCGGACCTGTCGGACCTGATCGTGTACCGGACCTCCGGGTCGCGGGGCCCGGCGGCGACGGTGCCGATGACGCCGGAGTTCTGCGCGCTCGACCTGCCGGTGATGCAGTACCTGCTGTCGGAGCTGGGGGTTCCCCTGCGCAGCGGCGCGTCCCGGGTGTCGCTGGTGAACGTGTACGACCAGCCGGTGGCGTACCAGTTCGCGTCGGTGTCGTCCTATTTGGATGGTGCCGGGGTGGTGAAGGTGAACCTGCACGAGTCCGGCTGGCGCACCCCTGATGACAGGGTGGCGTTCCTCGACGCCTGCGCCCCGGAGTTGTACACGGGCAACCCGATCTCCCTGGCGAAGCTGGCTGAACTGCCGCTGACCACGCGCCCGGCGGCGGTACTGAGCGGCGCGATGGCCCTTGGCGAGGGCCTGCGGTCGACGTTGGCCGCGCGCTTCGACTGCCCGGTAGTGGACCTGTACGGGATCACGGAGGCAGGCCTGGTGGCGTGGCGCCCGGACAACGGTCCGCACCGCCTGCTGCCCAGACGACTGCACGTGGAGATCCTGTCCCCGGCCGGCGAGCCGTGCCCGCCGGGCGAACGCGGCGAGATCACGGTGACGTGCGGCGAGAACCCGCTGCTTCCCCTGCTCCGGTACCGGACCGGCGACCACGCCGCACTGTCCTTCGTGGCTGGTGAGCCGGTGCTGACCGGCCTGGAGGGCAGGGACCCGGTGAGGTACCGTGCGGCGAGCGGCCGGTGGGTGAACTCGATCGAGCTGACGCACGTGCTGTCCCCCCTCGATCTCGTCGCGTGGCAACTGCACCAGGACGAACAGGGTGCGGTGACGGTGGAGACACATGGCGGTGCGGCCACCGAGGAGGTGGTGGCGGCGGTGCGCGGGTTGCTCGGTCAGATCCCGATCACGGTGAAGCCAGGGAACCTGGCCCGGGACACCAAACCCCAGCGCTATTCGTCCGCCTTGGCGGGTGCACTGGTTTCGTGACCGGGCGGCGGTCCGCGACCGGCCTGCCCCCCCAGCTCGATCCCCCAACCGCAGTCACCGCCACCCGGCCCGACCTCGCGCACCTGCCGCGGGGCACCGAGAAACCACTCGAGACCCGGAGCGCGGCATGACCACCCGAACGGCTGCGAGGTCGTCGAGACCGACGCGACCGGGGTCCTGGGTGTCATTGGCACGCCGGGTGGGCACGGTGACCAACCGAGATCAGCCGATCGACACCTGCCCACCCGCGGCCCAGCCGGATCACTTCACGCCGGCGGCGTCCATCCCCCGCAGCTCCTTCTTCAGATCAGCGATCTCGTCCCGCAACCGGGCAGCCAGCTCGAACTGCAGGTCCCGGGCAGCGTTCATCATCTGGTCCGTCAGCTGCTGCACCAGATCGGCCAGTTCGGAACGCGCCATCGAGCCGACGTTCTCCTTCACGTACACGCCCGAGGAACGGCCGCCCGGCTCGCCGGCGGCCCGGCGGCCTCGGGAGGCGTTGCGGCCTGAACCGCCGATGGGGACCTCGTCGCCTTCCTGGGCTTCTGTGTAGACGCGGTCCAGGATGTCGGCGATCTTCTTGCGCAGCGGCTGGGGGTCGAGGCCTCGTTCTTCGTTGTACGCGGTCTGCTTGGCGCGCCTGCGGTTCGTCTCGTCGATCGCGTGTCGCATCGAGTCGGTGATCCGGTCCGCGTACATGTGGACCTGGCCGGACACGTTTCGGGCGGCTCGGCCGATGGTCTGCACCAGGCTCGTGCCCGAGCGGAGGAAGCCTTCCTTGTCCGCGTCCAGGATCGATACCAGCGAGACTTCCGGGAGGTCCAGGCCTTCTCGCAGCAGGTTGATGCCCACCAGTACGTCGAACTCGCCAAGGCGCAGCTGGCGGAGTAGTTCCACGCGGCGCAGCGTGTCCACTTCGGAGTGCAGGTAGCGGACTCGGATGCCGAGTTCGAGCAGGTAGTCCGTCAGGTCTTCCGCCATCTTCTTCGTCAGCGTGGTGACCAGGACACGTTCGTCGCGTTCGGCTCGGACCCGGATCTCGTGCACCAGGTCGTCGATCTGGCCCTCGGTGGGTTTGACGATCACCTCGGGGTCGATCAGACCCGTGGGGCGGATGACCTGCTCCACGAACTCGCCGCCGGCCTGGCCCATCTCGTACGGGCCCGGCGTCGCGGACAGGTACACCGTCTGCCCGATGCGGTCCTGGAACTCCTCCCACGTCAGCGGACGGTTGTCCATCGCGCTCGGGAGGCGGAAGCCGTGCTCCACCAGGGTTCGCTTGCGGGACATGTCGCCCTCGTACATGCCGCCGACCTGCGGGACCGTCACGTGGGACTCGTCGATGACCAGCAGGAAGTCTTCCGGGAAGTAGTCGATCAGTGTCGCGGGCGCGGTGCCGGCGTCGCGCCAGTCGATGTGCCGCGAGTAGTTCTCGATGCCGGAGCAGAAGCCGACCTGGCGCATCATCTCGATGTCGTACTGGGTGCGCATGCGCAGCCGCTGCGCCTCCAGCAGCTTGCCCTGCTTCTCCATCTTCGCGAGTTGCTGCTCCAGCTCCGCCTCGATGCCCTTGATCGCGCGCTCCATGCGCTCCGGGCCCGCGACGTAGTGCGTCGCCGGGGAGATGCGGACCTTGTCCACCTGCTTGACGATGTCGCCGGTGAGCGGGTGCAGGAAGTACAGCGCCTCGACCTCGTCGCCGAAGAACTCGATGCGGACCGCGAGCTCCTCGTACGCCGGGATGATCTCCAGCGTGTCGCCGCGGACGCGGAACGTGCCGCGGGTGAACGACACGTCGTTGCGGGTGTACTGCACGTCGACCAGCGCACGCAGCAGCGTGTCGCGGTCGATCTCCTCCCCGACCTTCAGCGCGATCGTCCGGTCGAGGTACTCCTGCGGGCTGCCGAGGCCGTAGATGCACGACACCGACGCCACCACGATCACGTCGCGCCGCGACAGCAGGCTCCACGTCGCGGAGTGCCGCAGCCGCTCGACGTCCTCGTTGATCGACGAGTCCTTCTCGATGTAGGTGTCCGTCTGCGGGACGTACGCCTCCGGCTGGTAGTAGTCGTAGTAGCTGACGAAGTACTCGACCGCGTTGTCCGGGAAGAACCCCCGCAGCTCGTTGGCCAGCTGGGCCGCGAGGGTCTTGTTCGGCGCGATCAGCAGCGTCGGCCGCTGCAGCCGTTCGATCAGCCACGCCGTGGTCGCCGACTTGCCGGTGCCGGTGGCGCCGAGCAGGACGATGTCCTTCTCGCCCACCTGGACCCGGCGCTCGAGCTCGTCGATCGCCGCGGGCTGGTCACCAGCGGGCTGGTAGTCGCTGACCATGCGGAACTGCCCGTCGGTGCGGGGGATGTCACCGATGGGCCGGAACTCGGAGCTAGCAGTCACGATTGCCACGGAAACAGGCTACGCCGGGGCACCGACAGTTTTCGTTCGCCCTGGTCAGGGGCGGTTTCAGCCGCAGTCGCAGCAGCAGTCGCAGTCACAGCCGTCGCCCTTGCCGCTCCGGCCGCAGCAGTCACAGCAGTCGCAGCAGTCGCAGTCGCAGGTGCCGTGCGGTTCGCCCGACCACGGCCCCGGCCACGGGTCGCGGCAGCAGTACTGGCAGGTGCAGCACTGCCACATGGCGATCCCACAGCCCGCGAACGCCCCGCGCCTGCGAGCCGGTACCCGGAACTTCGGCAGCCACAGCCCACCGCCCTTGCCGTCGTACACGTCACCATGGCCGGGATCCTTGTGCTTGTGCCCGAACGCGCGGATGACCGCCTGCTCCAGCTCGTGCACCAGCAGCGCGTGCACGAGCCGGCTGTCCCGGAACGACACGTCCGCGAGCGCCAGCCGCACCCCGAGCACCGCGTCGTCGCACAGCCGCCGCGCCTCCTCGAGCGAGGTCCCGGTCGCGGTCAGCGGGTTCCACACGCCTGACCCGGTGTCCTCTTCGAGGTCCTCCACCGCGTCCACGAGGTGCACGACGCGCCCGAACAGCCTGCCGACCTCCCGCAGCGGCACGACGTTCTCCGGCCTGCCCGCCAATGCAGCCGTATGGGCACACGCCTCCGCGGTCGCCGTCTCCGTCGGCTCCGTGACCAGCAACAGGTCGCCGGGACCGGCGGCAGCCTCGACCGATGTCTGCCTGCCGACCGCGTCGAGCAATACACCGGTATCGAAACCGACCCCGCGCCCGGACGCGCCACCCTGCCGCGCCCACCGCGTCGCCACGAGCCGCGCGGCACCGGCGACGGGCTGCCTGCCGAACGCACCGTCCCCGTCGTCGACGTGGTCGCGCACCTTCGCCGCCGCCAGCACCAGCGACGCGGCGGCCGCCAGCCGGGCCCCCGCCCCGACCGACACCTCCGCGGACCGCATGCCCCGCAACGGACAGGGACCCGCGACCCGGCGGGGCTCACCGGCCTGCGCCTGCGCGTCGACGAGCGCCGAGATGATCAGTCCGTCGTAGTTGGTCGCCGCACGGCTGAGCTGTCCGTGCTCGTCGCGGAGCGCGAGGCAGAGCCCGCACAGGTGCGCCCACCACGAGGTGCGCAGCGACGCGGAAAGCCGGTGACGGCAAGGCCTGATGATCCCGAACACGTGGCGAGGCTAACGACCGGACGATCATCGGATGGCCGCTTCCGCCAGAGTTGCCTGCGAAATTGCGGGACGGGCCTGGCACCCTGGTCCCGTGACCGACCTGCACCCGCCGAAGATCGAACTGTTCGACGTCGCCGCGATGACCAACACGGACAACAAGGGGTTCGTGCGCGCGGTCGACAGGTACGAGACCACCGAGTTCGGCCTGTACATGGCGCGGCCGATCGTCGGCCACCCCGATCTCGCGTACATGCGCACGTGGCTGCTCCCCGAGCAGGGCCTGCGGGTCAGCCGCTGGGTCCCGCACCCGGGCATGCGCCTGGACCACGACGTCTACATCGACATCGCCGACGTCGAGAAGGGTCCGGTCTGGCGCACCACCGACCTCTACCTGGACATCCTCGTGTTCGACCACGAGAGCCTCGGTGTGCACGACATCGACGAGATCCTCGAGGCGCAGACCGCAGGGCTCCTCGACCCGGTGACCGTCCAACGCGCGTTCGAGCGGACCTTCGCCGCCGTCGAGGGCATCTCGGCCGCCGGTTACGACGTCGAGGAGTGGTTGGGCATCCCGCTGACCTGGGGCGACGACGCTTAGCGAGAGATCCACTCCCGGTCAACGGTTACTTCACGTCCGGATAGTGGGTTCACCGGATCGGTATCTCTCCGCGCACGAGACGTGACATAACGAATCAAACCCGTGGGTCACGTACCGCATGCTGACGACTACCCTTCGACGCGTGGGCACGGCGATCACCCCTCAGCTTGTCGACGTCGTCGACACCTTCACCGCGTCGCGAACGTACTCGTCGGGCACGACCCGACATCTGCGGACGTGCCAGGTGGAACGCTGGGGCCTGCGCACCGAGTGCCCCACGCCGGAGGACCCGTTCCACGACTCCGAGGTGACGTGGCTGATGCCGACGCTCAACCTCCGGCTCACCTGCCAGCGCCCGCGTTCCCGCCACGCGAAGGCGGGGCCGAGCGTGCTCACCGCGGTCCGCGCGACCAGCGACGGCCGGTACTGGAAGACCACCGACCTGCTGCTCGGCCTCGAGACGCCGTCCGGCCAGCGGGCACGGATCGTGCGGTCCGAGGAGTTCGCCGCCGCGGTCGCGGGCCGGGTCCTGCTCGTCGGCGACGCCGACCTCGCGCTCTGCACGGTGCACAAGACGCTCGAGGAGTTCAGCCAGTTCCGGCACGACCTGTCCGGGTGGCTGGCACACAAGCACATCTTCGACGTCTGGCCGCCCTACTGATCGGGGGTCCACCGATCGGTTGATCGGCGGACCCACCTTCGTGTCCCCACCGGTGGCCACGCGGTCGATCCGGGGAAGCCCATGGTCACGGCACGCTTCTCGCATGGCAATCATCGAGGTCGACAACCTCGTCAAGCGGTACGGCGACACCACCGCCGTCAACGGTGTCAGCTTCGCCGTCGAAGAGGGCGAGATCTTCGGCATCCTGGGCCCGAACGGTGCCGGCAAGACCACGACCGTGGAGTGCGTGGAGGGGTTGCGCTCGCCGGACAGCGGCACCATCCGGGTCGGCGGGCTGGACCCGCGACGCGACGAGGACAAGCTGCGGGACCTGCTCGGCGTGCAGCTGCAGGAAAGCCAGCTGCCCGAGAAGCTGCAGGTCGGCGAGGCGATGGAGCTGTTCAGCTCCTTCTACCGCGAGCCTGCCGACTGGCGGAAGCTCATCGAGAGCCTCCACCTCACCGACAAGGTCGGCACCCAGTTCCGACGGCTGTCCGGCGGGCAGAAGCAGCGGCTGTCGATCGCGCTCGCGCTGATCGGCAACCCGAAGCTGGCGGTGCTCGACGAGCTCACCACCGGCCTGGACCCGCAGGCCCGCCGCGACGCGTGGGACCTGATCGAGGACATCCGCGCCCGCGGCGTGACGATCGTGCTGGTCACGCACTTCATGGAGGAGGCGGAGCGGCTCTGCGACCGGCTCGCCGTGATCGACGCGGGCAGGGTCGTCGCGATCGACTCCCCCGCCGGGCTGGTCTCCGCGGTCGACGACCGGCAACGCATCCGGTTCCGCCCGTCCGCCCCCATCGACCACGCGCTGCTCACCGCGCTGCCGGAGGTCACGGCCGTCGAGCGGGCAGGCAGCCAGCTCGTCGTCACCGGCACCGGTGACCTGCTGCTCGCCGTGACCACCACCCTCGCCCGCAACAAGGTCGTCGCCGCCGACCTGCGGGTCGAGCAGACCTCGCTGGACGACGCGTTCGTCGCGCTCACCGGCCGCAAGATCGACAACTGAGGAGCCACCGTGTCCGCCCTGTCCCGACTCACACTGACCGAGACCAAGCTGTTCTTCCGGGAACCGCTCGCGGTGTTCTTCATGCTGGCGTTCCCACCGATCCTGTTGATCATCTTCGGCGCCATCCCGTCGTTCCGGGAGGCCGACCCGGACATCGGCGGACAGCGGGTGATCGACCTGTACGTGCCGATCGTCGTCGCGATGGCCCTCGCCATGACCGCGCTCAGCGGGCTGCCGCAGATGCTGGCCTCCTACCGTGAGCAGGGCGTCCTGCGCCGCATGCGGACGACCCCGGTGAAGCCGGGGTGGATGCTCGGCGCGCAGCTGCTGCTGTGCACCGCCGCGTCCGTGGCGGTCATGCTGGTGCTCCAGGCCATCGGCCGGGTCGCGTTCGACGTGTCCCTTCCCCGCCAGGCAGCCGCCTACCTGCTGGGCTACCTCCTGAGCGCGTTGTCGATGCTGACGCTGGGACTGCTGATCGCGTCGCTGGCGCCGAGCGGCAAGGGCGCGAGCTCCATCGGGACGCTGCTGTTCTTCCCGGTGATGTTCTTCGCCGGGTTGTGGGCGCCGCGCGACACCATGCCCGAGGTGCTGAGGAGGATCAGCGACTTCACGCCGCTCGGCGCGGGCGTGCAATCATTGCAGGACGCCACCGCAGGGCACTGGCCGCAGCTGCTGCACCTCGCCGTCATGGCAGGCTGGATCATCGTCGCCGGCGGGCTCGCCGCGCGGTACTTCCGCTGGGAGTGATCGTTGAGCATCGAGGCCGAGCTGCGCGAGGAGTTCGACCGGTGGGAGCGCCAGGAGAGCGCGGTCGTCAGCGCGCTCCCCTACGCCCTCCTGGCGGTCAGCATCCTGTTCGCCACGCTGCAGCCGATCGTGGGCCTGCAGCGGGTGAGCTATCCGGCGATGTTTGGCCTCGCCGCCGCGGTCGTGCTCTGGCTGCTCTGGTTCCACACGCTCCACCCGGACTGGCACCGGAACGGCAGGCTGATGGGCCTGTACTTCATCGGGTGGGTCGTGCTGGCCACCGGCCTGGTGGTGCTCTCCCCGTTGTTCGGCTTCTTCACCTTCGTCGGCTACATCCACTCGTTCGCGTACCTGAAGGGCCGCTGGCGCTACGCGGGTGTCGCCGCGACCGCGCCGATCGCGGCGGTGTCCTACATCGGCGGCGTGCAGAACATCGACGCCGACTCGTGGTGGGCGTGGGTCGGCATCAGCCTGATCACCATGACGCTGGCCGGGGCGTTCTCGTTCTTCGGCGACATGACCGACCAGCGCAACACGAAGCAGAAGCAGGCACTCGCCGAGCTCCACGAGGCCAACCTCAAGCTCGAGGCGGCGCTCGAGGAGAACGCGGCCCTGCACGCCCAGCTGCTGGTGCAGGCCCGCGAGGCCGGGGTGCTGGACGAGCGGCAGCGGATGGCGCGGGAGATCCACGACACGCTCGCGCAGGGACTCGCCGGCATCCTCGCCCAGCTGCAGGCGGCCGAGCAGGTGCCGGACGAGTGGCGGCGGCACGCCACGACCGCGATGAACCTGGCGCGGGAGACGCTCACCGAGGCACGCAGGACGGTGCACGCGGTGGAGCCGTCGGTGCTCGCCGATGCCAGGCTGCCGGACGCGATCAGCGACGTGGCGAGGCGCTGGTCGGAGGCCAACGACATCGCGGCGGTGCTCACGACCACCGGCGACGCGCGGCCGATGCACGCCGACGTCGAGGTGACGCTGCTGCGGATGGCGCAGGAGGCGCTCGCGAACGTGGCGAAGCACGCGCGGGCCACCCGCGTCGGCCTGACACTGTCCTACATGGAGGACCTGGTGACCCTCGACGTGCGTGACGACGGCATCGGCTTCGAGCCGAACACCAAGCGCGCCAACGGTTCCAACAACGGCGGCTTCGGGCTGACGGGCATGCGCCAGCGGGTGCAGCGGCTCGCGGGCAGGCTCGACATCGAGTCCGAACCGGGTGGCGGGACCGCGATCTCGGCGTCCGTGCCCGCGATCCCGGCCGGGGGTGTGGAGTGATCTCGCTGCTCATCGTGGACGACCATCCGGTGGTGCGCGACGGGCTGCGCGGCATGTTCACCGCCGACCCGCGCTTCGAGGTGCTGGCCGAGGCCGGGGACGGCGCCGAGGCCATCGCGGCGGCCGAGAAGCTGCGGCCGGACGTGATCCTGATGGACCTGCGGATGCCGAGGACCGACGGGGTCACCGCGATCAAGGAGCTGGCGAAACGGGGAGTGCCGTCGCGGGTGCTGGTGCTCACCACGTACGACACGGACAGTGACGTGCTGCCCGCGATCGAGGCAGGCGCCACCGGCTACCTGCTGAAAGACGCGCCCCGCGACGAGCTGTTCCGTGCCGTGGAGGCGGCGGCACGCGGCCAGGCGGTGCTCTCCCCCTCCGTCGCGACCCGGTTGATGGGGCAGATGCGCCAGCCCGCGTCAGAACCACTGTCGCAGCGCGAGCTGGAAGTGCTCGAGCTGATCGCGCGCGGTTCCACGAACCGGGAGGCGGCGAAACAGCTGTTCATCAGTGAAGCAACGGTGAAGACGCACCTGCTCCACGTGTATGCCAAGCTGGGGGTCAACGACCGGGCGGCCGCCGTGGCCACCGCGTTCTCCCGCGGCTATCTGACCGCGGATCGCTGAATTGCGCGCGCGTCTTTGTAATGAGCGCTGTCAGAATAGCCACAAATTGCGCAATAAATGATACCTATCACCATTATGGCGAAAAGGCGATGTGGCCTATAGATTGGTTGGGTGCCCGAACGTGACGACGCGGGGCTGGTGCTCGACACCTACCGCCGCCCGCTGCGCAACCTGCGGATCTCGGTCACCGACAGGTGCAACCTGCGGTGCCGGTACTGCATGCCCGAAGCCGAGTACACCTGGCTGCCGCGGCGTGACCTGCTGACGTTCGAGGAGATATCGACGCTCGTCGACGTCTTCATGGATCTCGGCGTGAACAAGGTGCGGCTGACCGGCGGCGAGCCGCTGCTGCGCCGCGACGTGGCCGCCCTGGTGTCGATGCTCTCCGCGAAGCCGCTGCGCGACCTCGCCATGACCACCAACGGTGTGCTGCTGGCCGGTCACGTCGAGGAGCTGAAGAAGGCCGGGCTGAACCGCGTCACCGTCAGCCTCGACACGCTGCGGGCCGACCGGTCGAAGACGCTGTCACAGCGTGCGACGCACCCGTCGGTGCTGAAGGGCATCGCGTCGGTCGCACCCGCCGGGTTCACCGACACCAAGATCGACACCGTCGCGCTGAACGGCATCAACGACGACGAGCTGGTCGACCTGATCGAGTTCGGCAGGACCGTGCCCGCCGAGGTGCGGTTCATCGAGTACATGGACGTCGGCGGGGCCACCTCGTGGTCGCCGGAGCTGGTGCTGTCGCGGGCGGAGATACTCACGCGGCTGACCGCGCACTACGGGCCGATCACGCCGTTGCGCAACCACGACGCGGCGCCCGCGGACCGGTTCGAGCTGCCGGACGGGACGACCTTCGGCATCGTGTCGTCGACGACCAAGCCGTTCTGCGCCACCTGCGACCGGAGCAGGCTGACCGCGGACGGGCTGTGGTACCTGTGCCTGTACGCGATGGAGGGCGTGAACCTGCGCGACCCGCTGCGCGATGGCGCGTCGAAGGCCGACCTGTCGAAGATCATCACCGACGCGTGGACGGCACGGACCGACCGCGGCGCGGTGGACCGGCTCGCGGAACGGGACCGGACCCCGTTCATCCCGCTGACGGCGCTGAAGAACGACCCGCACCTGGAGATGCACACCCGCGGCGGCTGAGCAGGCCCGCCTCCCCGTGATGGGGTCCTTCAGGGCGTTGGTTGCCAGCCGGTGCGCTCCGCCCACTCCTCCGCGCGCGATCCCGCCGCGTCGAACCACGTCTCCTTGGCCTCGGCGTAGTTGTCCGTGTCGTCGTCGGTGGCGAAGCGGGCGGCCAGGTCCTTCTTCGTGGCCAGGTAGGCGTCCCGTTCGGCCGGGTTGGCGCGCAGCCAGTCGGGGAACAGCAGTGCGTACCGCCAGCCGGGGCTGCCCTCGACGCGGAGGTGGACGTTCGCGTGGCGGCCGGGGTCGGCGGCGGCGTGGTAGCGCTTGCGCCACTGCTCGACGTCCGGGGCGTACGGCTTCGGGTTGTCGTGGTCGACCCACGCGAGCTTCGGGAAGCCCGCGGCGGCGAGGTTGTCGGCCAGCGCGTCGGCGTCGGCCAGCGCGGCGACGGTGATCTGCAGGTCGATGACGTCCTTGGCGGGCAGCCCGGGGACCGACGTGGAGCCGATGTGGTCGACGCGGCGGGCCAGGTCGCCCGCGGCCATCGCGATGCGCGCCCGCAGCCGGTCGGCCTGCGCCGGCCAGGTCGGGTCGGGGTCGGCGAGGCGCGGGGTGCCGACCTTGGCGCGGCGGTGGAGGCGGACGTTGGCCTCGTAGCGGACGAGCCGGTCGGCCCACAGCGCGTCGACGACGGCGAGCACCTCGTCGGGGCTGCCGCCGTTGTCGAGCCACACGTCGGCGGCGGCACGGCGCGCCTCCTCGGTGGCCTGGGCCTTGATGCGGGCGCGGGCGTCCTGTTCGGACATGCCGCGGTCGCGGACGACGCGGTGCACCCGTTCCTCTTCCGGCGCGTCGACGACCAGCACCAGGTGGTAGGCGGGGGCGAGGTGGTTCTCCACGAGCAGCGGCACGTCGTGGACGACGATCCCGTCCTGGGGCGCGGCGGCCATCAGCTCGGCGGTCCGCGCGCCGATGCGCGGGTGGACGATGCCGTTGAGGGTGACGCGCGCGGTCTCGTCGGTGAACACCCGCTGTGCGAGCTTGGCCCGGTCGAGCCCGCCGGCACTGATGACGTCGTCGCCGAAGGCCGCTCGGATCGCGTCGAGCCCGTCGGTGCCGGGTTCGACGACCTCGCGAGCGATCTTGTCGGCGTCGATCACGACCGCGCCGTGCTCGGCGAGCCGCCCGGCCACCGTGGACTTGCCGGAGCCGATCCCGCCCGTGAGGCCTACGCGCAGCATGCGGGCATTCTGGCAGGCCGCCCCGGCGCGCGACGTCCTCACCCGTCACCTGTCGGTGAGCGCGTGGTCCGCCACCTGACCGAGCAGCGCACCCGCGTGGTCCTCCCGCACGAGCACCGGAATGACCTGCACGACGACGGTCACCCGCCCCCGGATGGCGACGAGCATCCAGTTGGCGTTCCTGACCAGCACCCCGCGGTCCTGCCCGACCTGGACGTCGCTCACGGTGGCACCGGCGGTCCGCTCATCGGCGACGGTGGCGGTGAGCCGCTTGCGGGCGGACTCCTCGTTGACGTAGCTCGCGAGCCCGATC
This sequence comes from Actinophytocola algeriensis, assembly GCF_014203735.1. Lineage (GTDB taxonomy): Bacteria > Actinomycetota > Actinomycetes > Mycobacteriales > Pseudonocardiaceae > Actinophytocola > Actinophytocola algeriensis. The sequence goes on from NZ_JACHJQ010000013.1 coordinate 150,885, forward strand.
CACACCTTCGCCTTGCCGACCGGCTGCCCCGAGGGGACGCCGTAGTAGCAGTCGATGCGCGCCACACGGCCGATGTTGCTCTGCGGCACGCCGACTATCGGTTGGACGGCGCCGGTGACGAGGTTGCCGAGGTCGCGGGTGAGGTCGTCGAGGGTGGCCACGTCGCCGCAGTTGTCGGGGACGGTGCGTTCCGCGCTCGCGTTCGCCGGAGCACTGCTGAACACGGGCACGGCGGGGCTGTTGCTCGGGGGCGCGGTGCGGGCACAACCGCTGATCACGAGCACCGCCCCGAGGACCACGAGCCCTGCACGCATCGCTCCACGGTAGGCGACGGACGGCAGAGGGAAGATAACGAACAGACGGTGGTTGACCACGGGCGATTGCCGGGCTTGGGGCTTGCGGGCTCGGCTCCGCAGGGCTCGACCCGGCAAGGCTCGGCACCGCAAGACCCGACTCCGCCCAAGCTCAGCTCGCCGTAGCTCCGCACGGCCCGGCTCAGCACGGCTCCCGACCGACCACGACTCGGCACTGGCTCCGCCGCCCCGGGGCCCTCAACTCCGACCCCCGGTTGCGGCTTCGGCCCTGGCTCCGACTCCCGACCGACCCGGCTCCGGCTCCGGCTCCGGCTCCGGCTCCGGCTCCGGCTCCGCAAGGATCGCCGCCGCGAGGGCGTGCTCCGCGAGGCGGCTGGCCTCCGGCCCCCTCGAACCACGCTACCGGAGGGCACCGACAATCCCGGGGCGTGCCGTGGCCCCCTGTGGACAACTCGATCGGCTGTGGACAAACAGCCGTTGACCAGCCAAAACTGTCGGTGCTCCGCACTACGCTGGTGTTCGGGGGGCCGGAGGCCGCCCTCGGCCCCGGCCGCCGTGCGGACAGCCGGTCGCCTCGCGGGGGGCCCGGACCCCGGCATGCGAAAGGCCCCACCGGTCCGTGGACCGGTGGGGCCTTCAGCTGCTAAGCGGTCAGATCAGATCGATCAGACGCCGCCGGACAGCTTCTCGCGCAGGGCGGCCAGCTGCTCGTCGCTGGCCAGGGTGCCGCCGCTCTTCTGCTTGTCGGCGCCCGCGCTCGAGTACTCGCGCTCGGTGCCGCCGGCTTCCTCGGTGCCACCCTCGGCCTCGGCAGCAGCTTCGGCCTCCGCGGCCTTCTTGACCTGGGTCATGTGCTGCTCGTAGCGCGTGTGGGCCTCGGCGTACTGCCGCTCCCACTCCTCGCGCTGCTTGTCGAAGCCTTCCTGCCACTCCTGCGTGTCCGGGTCGAAGCCCTCGGGGTAGATGTAGTTCCCCTCGTTGTCGTACTCGGCCGCCATGCCGTACTGGGTCGGGTCGAACTCGGTGTCCGTGGTGAAGCCCTCGTTCGCCTGCTTCAGGGACAGCGAGATCCGGCGACGCTCCAGGTCGATGTCGATGACCTTGACCATGACGTCGTTGCCGACCTGCACGACCTGCTCCGGGATCTCCACGTGGCGCTCGGCCAGCTCGGAGATGTGGACCAGGCCCTCGATGCCCTCGTCCACGCGGACGAACGCACCGAACGGCACGAGCTTGGTGACCTTGCCCGGCACGATCTGGCCGATCGCGTGGGTCCGGGCGAACTGACGCCACGGGTCTTCCTGGGTGGCCTTCAGCGACAGGGACACGCGCTCGCGCTCCATGTCGACGTCGAGCACCTCGACCGTGACCTCCTGGCCGACCTCGACGACCTCGGACGGGTGGTCGATGTGCTTCCAGGACAGCTCCGAGACGTGCACCAGACCGTCGACACCGCCGAGGTCCACGAACGCACCGAAGTTGACGATGGAGGAGACGACACCCTTGCGGACCTGGCCGCGCTGCAGCTGGTTGAGGAACTCGCTGCGTACCTCGGACTGGGTCTGCTCGAGCCAGGCGCGGCGGGACAGGACCACGTTGTTGCGGTTCTTGTCCAGCTCGATGATCTTCGCCTCGAGCTCGCGGCCGACGTACGGCTGCAGGTCGCGCACCCGGCGCATCTCGACCAGGGACGCGGGGAGGAAGCCCCGGAGGCCGATGTCCAGGATGAGACCACCCTTGACGACCTCGATGACCGTGCCCTTGACCGGCTCGTCGCTCTCCTTGAGCGCCTCGATCGTGCCCCAGGCGCGCTCGTACTGAGCACGCTTCTTGGACAGGATCAGCCGGCCTTCCTTGTCCTCCTTCTGGAGGACGAGGGCCTCGACCTCGTCACCGACCTTGACGACCTCGTTGGGGTCGACGTCATGCTTGATCGACAACTCACGAGAGGGGATGACCCCTTCGGTTTTGTAGCCGATGTCGAGCAGGACCTCGTCCCGATCGACCTTAACGATGGTGCCCTCGACGATGTCACCATCGTTGAAGTACTTGATGGTCTTGTCGATGGCGGCGAGGAAGTCATCGCCCGTCCCGACGTCGTTGATGGCGACCTGCTGGCGCGGCGCGGTCTCAGCCGGGACGATGGTGGTGTCGGTGGACATTAGCTAGGAGGCTCCGGTACGGCTTGGTTGAGAGTTGGCGGATGGGATTTGCAGTTGTCGTGCGACAGCGGCATAGTGCCGTCGGCGACGAACCCCGAACCAACGAGACAACCACCGACAACGCCGCGCGACCGGATCTGATTCCCGAGATGAACAGACGGCAGCACGAAACCACTGCGCGGAGGTATCCTACGCGGCCGCGCACAGACCGGGCAAACCTGGTCCGGGGGTATTCGTCGCGAGGGGCGTACTGAGGGGGACTGATGTCGACGCTGGAGGCGGGCGCCAGCATGCCGCGAGAAGGCGACAGCGTGGTGCCACCGGCACCACAACGGACCGCGGAACGCCTGCTCGGCACGGTCGGGAGCGAGCGTCGCTGGGCCGGTTCCGCCGAGTCCGTGGCCGCGAACAGTGCCTGGTGGGACGCCGACGCCGACGACTACCACGTCGAGCACGGGGCGTTCCTCGGCGTCACCGACTTCGTCTGGTGCCCGGAGGCACTGCGCGAGGAGGACGCGCGCCTGCTCGGCGACGTCGCCGGTAAGGAGATCCTCGAGGTCGGCTGTGGTTCCGCACCATGCGCGCGCTGGCTCGCCGAGCAGGGCGCGCGCGTGACGGCGTTCGACCTGTCCGGGGGGATGCTGCGCTACGCGGCGGCCGCCAACGAGGCCACCGGCATCGACGTGCCGCTGGTCCGCGCGAACGCGGAGCGGCTGCCGTTCGCGAGCGGGTCGTTCGACATCGCGTGCTCGGCGTTCGGCGGGGTGCCGTTCGTCGCCGACCTGCCGGGCACGTTCCGCGAGGTCGCGCGCGTGCTGCGGCCGGGCGGCTCGTGGGTCTTCGCGGTCACTCACCCGATGCGGTGGATCTTCCCCGACGACCCCGGCCCGGACGGGCTGCGGGTGACCGGCTCGTACTTCGACCGCACGCCGTACGTCGAGGTCGACGCCGACGGCCACGCCACCTACGTCGAGCACCACCGCACCCTCGGCGACTTCGTGCGCGCGCTCAGCCAGGCCGGCCTGACGCTCGTCGACCTGGTCGAGCCGGAGTGGCCGGACGACCTCACCGAGGTGTGGGGGCAGTGGAGCCCCCTGCGCGGCGCGCTCTTCCCCGGCACCGCGATCTTCCTGACCCGGCGCGCCGCGTGAGGGTTGCCGGCTCCCTGCTCGGCGCACAGACCACTCGGTTCGAGCAGGTGGATCCGCTGCTGCCGCCCGCCGCTCCCCCACCGGACGGGCAGGTGCTGACCGCCGCGCTGCCCGGCGGCGACCGCGTGGCGGGCGTGGTCACCCACAGCACGTTCGAGCCGGGCACGGCGACGACGCTGTGGTCGGCGCTCCAGCTGTGGGAGATGCACCCGCTGGTCGGCGCGACGGGCGGCGCGGGCATGGACGTGCTGCTGCGGGAGTGGGCGCGGCTGCAGGCCCGCACCACCGCGGGCCCCGACTCGGCGTGCCTGCTCACGTGGCCCAGCCGGGACACGGTGGCCGCGCAACCGCTGCTCGCGCACGGTTTCACGCCGCTGACGAGCCTCGCGGTGCGGCACTTCCGGGCGGGCACCCCGATGCGCAGGGCGCCGCAGGCCGGGGTCACGGTCCGGCTCGCGACGCCATCGGACCTCGAGACGGTCCTCGCGCTCGAGCTGGCCGAGCTGGCGTACTCGGCGCTGGTCGGCGCCGCGGTGCTGCGGCCGGACGCGGAGCGGGTGAAGCGGGCGACGGTGGTCCGCCACTTCGAGCAGGGCGACCCGATGTGGCTCGCGGAGCGCGACGGGGTGGCGGTCGGGCTGGCGCACTGCAGGCTCATGGACGTGGTGGCCGACTCGCTGATCGCGACCCGTCTGCGGCCGGGGCGCTGGGGGTACGTGAACTGCGTTTCGGTGGCGGACGACGCCAGGGGGTCGGGTGTCGGCAGCGAGCTGATGGCCGTCGCGCACCACGAACTGCACAGCCGCGGCGCGACCGGCACCTTCCTCTACTTCAACCCGCCCAACCCGCTGGCCTCGGTGTTCTGGGCCCGGCAGGGGTACCGGCCGCTGTGGACGAGCTGGGAGCTGCGGCCCGCGTCCGCGCTGCGCTGAATCCCCGGGAACCTGGTTCGGTGGTCGTGCCTCTTGTTCGGTGAGCACGGAACATTGGGGGCGCGATGGCGGAAGAGACGTGGTTCGCGCAGCTGTACCAGGGGTCCTACCGGCGCCTGGTGCTGACCGCGTACGGCATGACGGGTGACCTGGGCGCGGCCGAGGAGATCACCCAGGAGGCGTTCGCCATCGCCTACGGCAAGCGCGCCAAGGTGTCCGGCACGGACAGCCCGGAGGCGTGGCTGCGGACCGTGGTCGTGAACCTCGCCCGCAGGCGGTACCGGCGCAAGGCGATGCTCGACCGCATCCTGCGCAGGCACGAGGCGGAACCGCCACCCGGCGATGAGCCGCTCTCCGAGCACCTCGACCTGCACGAGGCGATCAGGGGTCTCGGCCCCGAGTACCGGGCGGTGGTCGTGCTGCACTACCTCGCCGACCTGCCCGTCGACGAGGTGGCGGCCGTGCTCGCCGCGCCCGTCGGCACGGTGAAGTCACGGCTGTCCCGGGCGCGGGCCGCGCTCGCCGAGCGGCTGCGCACGGAGGTGGACCATGTCTGAGCTGGACACGAGGCTCACGAAGCTGCGCGACGACCTGCGGGCGTCGATCGACCCGCCCGACCTGGCGCAGGTCACCGGCCGGGCCCGGCAGCGGACCGCGCGAAGGCGCATGCAGGTCGGTGCCGTCGCGGCGGTGGTGGCGGTCAGCGTGGCGGTGCCGGTGCTGCGGACCGTGCCCGACACTCAGCCACCGGCCCGCCCGGCCGTCCCGGCGTCCATGACGTTCGACGTGGACTTCGCCGACCCCGACCACGGGTACGCGCTGGGCAGCGACTGCCACGAGCCGGAGGGCTCGTGCAGGCTCGCGCTGTTCTCGTCGGCCGACGGCGGCCGGCACTGGGAACAGCGGACCCTGCCGGACGGTGGTGAGCGGTATACGTGGGGCCAGGTGACGGTGCTGGACGCGGACCGGCTGACCGTCGACCGCGTCTCGGAACCGGCCATGCAGGTGACCCGGATCATCAGCACCGACCGGGGCCGCACGTGGCAGGACGGCGTGCTGGGTGCCGTGGGCGCACCCGCGCCGCTCCCGGACGGCGCGTGGCTCCAGGGGGTGTGCACGGGCGAGGCCCCGGGCGGGGGCTGCCTGCTGGAGATCGGCGCGGTGTCCCCGGACGGGGCCCGGGTGGTGCCGGCACCGGCTCAGCCCGCACTCGTGGAACCGCAGGTGGGCAGGTCAGCGACCGCGAGCGGCCGGTACTGGGCGACCGGCGTCGACCGCCACACCGGCCGCTGGACGATCGCGGTGACCGGCAACGGCGGCAGGACGTGGCTGACGACCCCGGTGTCCGTGCCTGGCGAGCCGTCGATGAACGACGCGTGGGCCGTGGTCGAGGCCGACGGCGTCATGTACGCGACGATGCAGGGCTCGATCGCGAAGGGCCCGTTCGGCCTGCTGGCGGTCTTCCGCAGCACGAACGGCGGCGCGACGTGGACCAACACGTGGCGCGCGACGGCGGACACCGTGCTGCAGGCGATGCTGGGCACCCCGGTGGCGACGGCCGACGGACGGTTGCTCGTGTACTCGGCCGCCACGGGCACGCACGAGAGCCGCGACGGCGCCTCGTTCACGAAGGCTGCCCACCAGCTGCCGGGTGAGGTGGAATGGACGAGAGCCGGTTACGTGGCGAAGGGTGAGGGGCACGGGTACGCCGTCTCGCGCGACGGCATCGAGTGGAGGGAATTCACGATCGGCTAGTGCTGTGTCCGCTTGCGTTGACCGGGTGGGTTCGTGGTTTGTCCTCGCCGGACGTTCTCGCCGGGCGGGTTTGCCTCCGGCGGCTCCTCGCCGGAGGGGCAGGTCTCTGGGACGGCTACCCGGTTGGCATCTTCGGTTCTCTGGCATGGGTCGGTCTGCCTGCCATCCCGTCATGCCGTGAAAGGCGCTTTCACGGCATTGGCCACGCTGCGAAAGGCGCTTTCAGGGCACTCAACGCCCTCAACGCGCCATTCACAACACCGGCGATGCCCTGAACGCGACTTTCACGGCAAACCCAGCCCCACCCCGGGTACGGCGATCACCGTCGGCTTGGCCGGACCCGCCGCAGGACCCGGCAAACGTCGGTGGACACAGCACTAGCTGTGTACCGGTCGGAACTCCCCCACATGGTGCACGTGTGGGGGTTTGCCGTCGAGTGCTCGGTGCACCGCGTCCAGTACGCCCGAGGAGACCTCCTCGTGGGTGAGCCACCGGGTACGACCGGCATGCCGCACATACCCGAGCACGACCTGCTGTGTCGGGTGGGTTGGAAGCACGGGGTCGGGGCACCCGCCGAGTGGATTGGCGGAGGCACTGCCGTGCACCTCGACCACGGGGGCGCCGTCGGCCAACAGCGGGGCGACGGCACGAAGGACGGAGACGCGAACGCCCCGGTGCACCCAGGCGACCAGGAGGTCGGCCGGCCCGTCGAGTGCCTCGGCGGTGGTGGCGGCGAGGGTGGCGGGCTCGGTCCAGTCGGCTTTGACCCAGCGCGCGTGGTCGTTGGTGACGGGTTTTCGCCTGCTGGGGAGAACGACCTGCCAGCCGTCGTCGAGCAGTGCGTTCGCCACACCGGACAACATGCCGGTACCACCGAGGACAAGGGCTCGACGCGCGGTCATCCGACCTCCGCTGCTCGGCGACAGACCCTCACATTACCGGCGCAGGCGGCAATTTTCGCGGCAGCGCCCCGGTGCGGCTGTAGACATTTCCTGAGCACGTGGACGGGTGGTGTCCGTCGAGCTGCTGATCCGAAGGGAACTCAGTGCGCCGCCGAGTTCCAGGACCGGCCGAAGCCCACTGACACGTCGAGCGGCACGTCCAGCTTGTACGCCGACCCCATGCCCTTGCGCACCAGTTCCTCCGCCGCGGCGCGCTCCGGGGTCGACACCTCCAGCACCAGTTCGTCGTGCACCTGCAGCAGCATCCGGGTCGTCAACCCGGCGTCCCGCAGCTCGCGGTGCACGTTCAGCATCGCGACCTTGATGATGTCCGCCGCGCTGCCCTGGATCGGGGCGTTCAGGGCCATGCGTTCCGCCATCTCGCGGCGTTGGCGGTTGTCGGAGGTCAGGTCCGGGAGGTAGCGGCGGCGGCCGAAGATGGTCGACGTGTAGCCGTCCTTGCGGGCCTTCGCCACGATCTCGTTGAGGTAGTCCCGCACTCCGCCGAAGCGGTCGAAGTACTCCTCCATCAGGCCGCGGGCCTCTTCTGTCGAGATCCGCAGTTGCTGGGAGAGACCGTATGCGGACAGGCCGTATGCCAGGCCGTAGTTCATCGCCTTGATCTTGGCTCGCTGGGCGCCCGTGACCTCGGTCGGTTCCACCGAGAAGACGCGGGCCGCCGTGGCCGCGTGGAAGTCGAAGCCGGACTGGAAGGCCTCGATGAGTGCGGAGTCGCCCGACAGGTGGGCCATGATCCGCATCTCGATCTGGCTGTAGTCCGCCGTCATCAGTTCGTCGAAGCCGTCGCCGACGATGAACGTGTCGCGGATCGTGCGGCCTTCGTCCGTGCGGATGGGCACGTTCTGCAGGTTCGGTTCCGTCGACGACAGGCGGCCCGTCGCGGCGATCGTCTGGCTGTACGTGGTGTGGATGCGGCCGTCGTCCGAGACGCTCTTGATCAGGCCTTCCACCGTGATCTTGAGCCTGGTCGCGTCGCGGTGCTCCAGCAGGTGCGCCAGGAACGGGTGCTCGGTCTGCTCGAACAGGCTGGTCAGCGCGTCGGCGTCGGTGGTGTAGCCGGTCTTCGTGCGCTTGGTCTTCGGCATGTCCAGCTCGTCGAACAGCACCACCTGCAGCTGCTTCGGCGACCCGAGGTTGATCTCCTTGCCGATGACGGCGAACGCCTCCTGCTCCGCGTGCTTCACCCGCGCCGCGAAGTGCGCCTCCAGCGAGGCCAGCTGCTGGGTGTCGACCGCGATGCCGACCGCCTCCAGCTCGGCCAGCACCCGCAACAGCGGCAGCTCGATCTCCGCCAGCAGGCTGGCCTGACCGGTGTTGTCCAGCGCGATCGCCAGCGCGTCGGCCAGTTCGGCGATCGCACGCGCGCGCACGATCTCGCCCTCGGCGATCTTCGCGTCGTCGCCCTCGATGCCGTCCAGCAGCGACAGCTGCCGCTCCTGCTGCTGCTCCTCGACCCGCAGCTCCCGCTTCAGGTACCGCAGCACCAGGTCGTCCAGCGCGAACGACCGTTGCCCGGGCCGCACCAGGTAGGCCGCGAGCTGCGTGTCCATCGCCAGCCCGTCGAGCGTCCACCCGCGGTGCCGGATCGCGTGCAGCGACGGCTTCACGTCGTAGGTCACCTTTGACACGGCGTCGTCCGCCAGCCACGTCACGAGTGCCTGCTCGTCAACTTCACCCAAAGTGGTGACGTCGATGTACACACCGGTGCCGTCGGCCTTCGAGATCGCCACCGAGCGCAGTTCGACCGACTCACCCGCGACACCGGTCGAGCCAAGCTGGAACGACAGTCCCACTCGCGCGCCCGACGGTGCGTTCGACGACAGCCACGCGCCGAGTTTCTCCGCCTCGTACGCGCCGCCGGACACCTCGAAACCGAACTCGGCCTCTGGCTCCGCGGTGGTCAGCTCGCCGAACAGCCGGTCGCGCAGCACGCGGAACTCCAGCTCGTCGAACAGCCGGTGCACGGCGTCGCGGTCCCACGGCTTGGCGGCCAGCTCGTCCGGCTCCACGCCGATCGCGACGTCCTTGACCAGTTCGGTGAGCTGCCGGTTCATCAGCACGTTCGACAGGTTCTCGCGCAGCGCGTCGCCCGCCTTGCCCTTGACCTCGTCGACCCGGTCGACCAGGTCGTTCAGCGAACCGAACTGGTTGATCCACTTGGCGACGGTTTTCTCCCCGACGCCGGGGATCTTCGGCAGGTTGTCCGAGGGGTCGCCGCGCAGCGCCGCGAAGTCGGCGTACTGGTTGGGCTGCACGCCGGTCTTGGTGTGCACCGCCTCGGGCGTCATCCGCGCCATCTCGGACACGCCACGCGACGGGTAGAGCACCGTCACCTGGTCGTTGACCAGCTGGAACGCGTCCCGGTCGCCGGTACAGATCGACACCGCGAAGCCCTCGGCCGTGGCGCGCGTGGTGAGCGTCGCGATCAGGTCGTCGGCCTCGAAGCCCTCCTTCGACAGGAAGGGGATCACCAGGGCGCGCAGGACCTCCTCGATGAGGCTGACCTGGCCCTTGAACTCGTCCGGCGTGGTCGACCGGTTGGCCTTGTACTCGGCGTACTGCTCACTGCGGAAGGTCTTGCGCGACACGTCGAAGCACACCGCGACGTGCGTCGGCTTCTCGTCGCGCAGCAGGTTGATGAGCATCGAGGTGAAGCCGTACACCGCGTTGGTGTGCTGGCCCGTGCCGGTGGAGAAGTTCTCCTTCGGCAACGCGTAGAACGCCCGGTAGGCCATCGAGTGGCCGTCGATGAGCAGCAACCGGCGCTCGTGGGTCTTGACAGGTTCTGTGGCGGGCGTCTCAGGCACACCGCGAGTCTAGGGTGAGGCACCGACAATTCCGATCGGCCCCCGCAGTGACCAGCAAGGAGACCATGTGGTGACCTCGTTCCCGGAGAACCTGCCTGGCATCCGGTACGACCTCGCAGACCAGTTCCTGCCGACGAAGATGGGCATCGAGATCACCGAGTGGGATCCCAAGCGGGTCGTCGCCACGATGCCGGTCGCGGGAAACCTCCAGCCGTACGGGTTGCTGCACGGCGGTGCGAACGCCACGCTCGCGGAGACCATCGGCTCGGTCGCGGCCGCGCTCAACGCGCCGGAGGGCCGGGTCGCACTGGGTTTGGAGCTGTCCTGCACCCACCACCGAGCGGCCAGGCAGGGTCTCGTCACCGGTGTCGCCACCCCGGTGCACACGGGCCGGTCGACCTCCACGTTCGAGATCGTGATCACCGACGAGGATGGCAAGCGGACCTGCACAGCCCGGCTGACCTGCATACTCCGCGACGCGGCACCCGGCGCGTGAGAACGGCGCCCCGGCCGGAACCGGGGCGCCGTCCGTCTCACTGAACTACTGACCCAGGTACGCGGCCCGGACCCGCTCGTCGGCGAGCAGGTCGTGGCCGGGGCCCTCGAGCGTGGTCTGACCGAGGTCCACGACATACCCCCGGTCCGACAGCGCCAGCGCCGCCAGCGCGTTCTGCTCGACCAGCAGGATCGTGGTGCCCTGCTGCTGCAGTTCCTTGATCGTGTCGAAGATGAGCTGCGTCATGATCGGCGACAGGCCCATCGACGGCTCGTCCAGCATCAGCAGGCGCGGCTTGGACATCATGGCCCGGCCGATCGCCAGCATCTGCTGCTCACCGCCGGAGAACAGGCCCGCCTTCTGCTGCTTGCGCTCCCCCAGCACGGGGAACAGCTCGTACACCCGGTTCATGTCGGTGCGCACGCCCGCCTCGTCCTTGCGGGTGTACGCCCCGAGCAGCAGGTTCTCCTCGACGGACATCCGCGCGAACACCCGACGGCCTTCCGGCGAGTGCGCGACACCGCGGCTGAGGATGACGTGCGCCGGTTCCTTCGCGATCGACTTGCCGTCGAACCGGATGTCGCCGGCCCTCGGGCGCAGCAGCCCCGAGATCGTCCGCAGCGTGGTGGTCTTGCCCGCGCCGTTCGCGCCGATGAGGCAGACGATCTGCCCCTCCTCGACGACGAACGAGACACTGCGGACGGCCTCGATGGCGCCGTAGGCGACGCTCAGGTCGTCAACTTCCAGAAGCGCGGTCACGAGTCCTCCCTCTGCTGCTGAGCGGCGGCCTCGGCGACGTCCGCCTCGACCTCCTCGCGTGGCTTGCCGAGGTACGCCTCGATCACGCGCGGGTCGTCGCGCACCGTCTCCGGTGAGCCCTCCACCAGCACCTCGCCCTGCACGAGCACGGACACCGTGTCGCACAGGGAGAAGATGAACTTCGTGTCGTGCTCGATCACCACGACCGACACCCCGGTGTCCCTGATCCGGAAGATCAGCTGCCGGGCGGCCTCGGTCTCCTGCGGGTTCATGCCCGCGGTCGGCTCGTCGAGGAGCAGCACCTCCGGCTCGGTGGCCAGCGCGCGGGCGATCTCGAGCCGCCGCTGGTCACCGTAGGGCAGGTTGCGCGCCACCTCGGTCTCGACGCCGCGCAGGCCGACGAACTCGAGCAGCTCGCGCGACTTCGCCCTGGCCGCGGCCTCGCCCTTGCGGAACACCGGACCGTGGAACACCGAGGCGATCGGGCCCTGCTTCATCCGGATGTGCCGCCCGACGAGGACGTTCTCGAGCACCGTCATGTTCGGGAACAGGCGGATGTTCTGGAACGTCCGCGCGATCCCGGCGGAGGTGACCTTCGCCGGGTCGGACGGCAGCGACTTCCCGCGCAGGCGCACCGAGCCACGCGTCGGCGTGTACAGGCCGGTCAGGCAGTTGAACAGCGTGGTCTTGCCCGCGCCGTTCGGCCCGATCAGCCCGACGATCCTGCCCTCTTCCAGCCGGATCGACACGTCGTTGAGTGCCGTCAGACCACCGAAGATCATCGTCACGCCACTGGCCTCGAGCACCGTGTCTGCCGCGCGATGCTGTGCCGCGCTCATGCCCGGTCCTCCTTCGGTGCCGAGGGACCGGCGTGTCCTCGTTCTTCGTGTTCGAGCACCGCCTGTTCCTCTTCGGTCTCGATGGGCTTGCCCTCCGCCGTCTCACCGGCGAGCTCTGCTCTCCGGTGCCGGTCGGGCACCAGGCCCTGCGGCCGGAACCGCATGATGAACACGAGTGCCAGCCCGAAGAAGAACAGCCGGAAGTCGTCGAACTCACGCAGCTTCTCCGGCAGCACGAACAGCAGCGACGCACCGAGCACCGCGCCGGGGATCGTGCCCATGCCACCGAGGATGACCGCCGCGAGCAGCGTCACCGACTCGAGGAACTTGAAGCTGTCGTAGGACGCCGTGCCCAGCTTGTGCACGAAGATCGCGCCCGCGAGGCCTGCCAGCATGGCGCCGACCAGGAACGCGAGGATCTTGGCCTTGCCGGTCCGGATGCCCATGGCCCTGGCGGCGTCCTCGTCCTCGCGGATCGCGATCCACGCCCGGCCCATGCGGCTGTTCTTCAGGTTCGCGAAGACGGCCATGATGGCGCCGACGACGAGCACGATCATGAAGTAGTACAGGACACCGCTCGGCAGCTCGGCCCCGAACAGGGTGATCTTCTCGTTGAACGCCGTGCCGAACATGGTCACCTGCGGCACACCGGGGATGGCGCTCGCGCCACCGGTGAGCTCGCCGATGTTGTTCTGCGCGGCGCGGGTGAAGATCTCACCGAACGCCAGGGTCACGATCGCGAGGTAGTCACCACGCACGCGCAGCGTCGGCGAACCGACGATCGCGCCGAAGATGCCCGCGATGACCGCCGCGATCAGTGCCGCGACCGGGAACGGCAGGTCGAGGCCGACCTGGGACGCGACCGCGCCGGACAGGTTCGCCGCGACGAACGCGCCGATGCCCATGAACGCGACGTACCCGAGGTCGAGCAGACCCGCCAGGCCGACCACGATGTTCAGGCCGATGGCGGTGGCCGCGTAGACGCCGATGACGGCCGCGACCTGCATCCAGTACTGGCTGCCCGCCCCGGTGAACGGGAACGGCAGGAGGAACGCGCACGCGAGCAGCACGATGATGCTGAACGCGCGGTGCTTCTCCGACAGGTGCGACACCCACCGGGTGAGGCCGATGCCGTGCAGCGCACCGAGCAGACCGCCCGCGAACCCGAGGAACGCGAGGAAGATCGGCCCCGCGTACGGGAACGCGGCGCCACCGATGCCACCCGCCGTCAACGTCTGCGTGACGAGCCACAGCACGCCCGCGAACGCCACGATCAGGTAGGCGTACGCCTCGAGCCGCGCCGCCATGCCGGTGAGCCCGAACAGCGACGTCGGCCACTCCGGGATCTCGTCGAGCGGCTTCGCCATCGAGCCCAGGATCAGCAGCAGACCACCGAGCACGGCGACGACGCTGCCGAACGCGGAGGCACCGTCAGCGGCGGTGATGGCGCCGAAGCCACCACCGTTCTCCGCGATGAAGTACCCGCACACCAGGCCGATCACGAGACCGCCCCAGCCCAGGGCACGCAGCACGCGGTCCTTGCCCCGCAGCGGCACGAACGTCGTGACGAGTGCCACGACACCGAACACCAGCAGGTGCCAGCGGAACCCGGTCAGCTCGAACGGCGCGTCGAAGTACTGCAGCGTCGACTTCTCGGGGAACGGTCCGTCGTTGAGCAGGAACGTCGCCCACGGCAGCATCGCGGCGACGAGCAACAGGAGCCCGCCGAGCGCGTTGAACGGCCGGACCAGCGCGAGCGGGATCAAACCCGTGAAGCGGCTCATGCGCGCACCCTTTCCGCTTCACCGAACAGACCCTGCGGCCGGAACACGAGCACGAGGATGAGAACCACGAAGATCCACACGTAGTCGTACTGGGTGCCGCCCGGCATGTACTGGCCGCCGAGCGACTTGATCAGGCCGATGATGAAGGCGCCGATCACGGCGCCGCGGAGGCTGCCGATGCCGCCGAGCACCGCCGCGGTGAACGCGAAGATGCCGTTCTGGAAGCCGATGGAGTTGTCCACGTTGGTGATGAAGGAGCCGTAGAGCACCCCGGCGATGCCGGCGAGCGTGGCACCCAGCACGAACGTGAGGACGATGACCCGGTCGGGGTTGACGCCCATGAGCCGTGCGGTGTCGCGGTCCTGGGACGTGGCCCGCATCGCACGGCCCATCCTGGACCGGCTGATGTAGGTCTGCAGCAGCACCGCGAGTATCACCGACACGACGATCAGCAACAGGCCGGACGCGGGGATGCTGACATCCCCGAGCCGGACCTGGGCGTCGATGAACACGCGCGGGAACGGCTGCGCGGCGTCGGCGTTCGGGAACCACAACCGGATGGCTTCCTGCAGCGCCACCGACACACCGAGTGCGGTGATCAGTGGCGCGAGTCTTGGTGCGTTGCGTAATGGCCGGTATGCGAAGCGCTCCATGAGCACGGCGATCACCACGGCCACCACCACGCCGCCGACCAGCATCGCGGGCAACGAGATGTACCAGTCGCCGCGCACGCTCTCTGGCAGCACCCACCGGTACACGGCGAGCCCGCCGAACGCGCCGACCATGAACACCTCGCCGTGGGCGAAGTTGATCAGCTGGATGATGCCGTACACCATCGTGTAGCCCAGCGCGATCAGACCGATCGTCGCGCCCAGCACCAGCCCGTTGGCTATCTGCTGTAAAAGGGTCGTCACATCTGCCTCCACAGGCGGCGGGGGTGGGCTCGGCCCACCCCCGCCGTCGCGTCACTCATCGATTGATGGCTCTACGAGCCCGTGTCAGCCCTCGAACTTCCCGGTCTCGACGGACTTCCACTCGCCGCCGGTGACCTGGTAGACGGTCAGGACGGTGTTGGTGCTGTCGCCGTTCTCGTCGAACGCGAGCTCACCGGTCGCGCCCTCACCGCTGTAGTCCTGCGCGGCCTTGACCACGTCGGCGCGCATGTCGTCGGCCCACTCACCGTCGCCGATGGCCTTGCCCACCGCGGCGATGATCACGTTCGCGGCGTCGTAGGAGAACGCACCGTAGGCGGAGAAGCCCTCCTTGTAGCCGGCCTTGTTGTACGCGTCGACGAACGCCTTGGCGCTCTCGAGCTCCTCGGTCGGCGCGCCGACGGAGGTGGCCAGGTCGCCGTCCTTGCCGCCAAGGGCGATGAACTGCGGGTCGAAGATGCCGTCGCCGCCCATGACCGGGACGGAGAGGCCCGCACCGGCGAACTGCTTCGACAGCGGGCCCGCCTGCGGGTACTGGCCGCCGTAGTAGATGCCGTCCGGGGCGAACGGCTTCACCGCGGCGATGACGCCGGAGAAGTCCGTGTCCTTCTCACCGATCTTCTGGCGGGTGACGATCTCCGCGCCGTTCTTCTCCGCCTGCTTGGTGAACGAGTCCGCGAGGCCCTCACCGTAGGTCAGACCGTCGGTGATGATCGCGATCTTCTTCTTGCCCGACTTCTTGATCAGGTAGTTCGCCGCGAACGGGCCCTGAAGCGAGTCGACCGTGCAGGTGCGGAAGTACGTCGGGTACGGCCGCTTCGGGTTGTTCGGGTCCTCGCCCTTGGTGAGCGAGTCGGCGGTGTTGGCGGGCGAGATCTGAAGGATGCCGGCGCCGTCCAGGATCGGCTGGACGCTCTGCGACACGGAGGAGTTCAGCGTGGACACCACGCCGACGACGTTCGGGGTGGACGCGAGCTTCGTCGCGGCCTGCGCGCCGAGCTGCGGCGTCTTCTGGTCGTCCTCCGCCTGCAGGGCCAGCTTGTAGCCCTTGACGGCGCACTTCTCGTTGGCCTGGTCGACCGCGAGCTTCGCCGAGTTCTCGATGCCCTTGCCCAGCGCGGAAAGCTCACCGCTCAGCGGGGCGATCACGCCGAGGGTCAGCGTGCCCTTGCTGACGTCGCAGGACTGGTTGCCCCCGCCCCCTTCAGAGCCGCCTTCCTCCTTGTTCGTGCCGCAAGCCGACAGCAGCAGCAAGCCCGCTGCCACGACAGCCGCGGCTTTCACCGTCTGGTTTCGCACGTGACGTGTCCCTTCTCCGCATTTCCGTCCGGCAGGTTGCCGCTTGGTTGCCGCATAGCATGCCGAACCCTGCCCTCGTCCATGTCAGAGGGCTGGCCGGAACCTAGTAACCGACCGCAGTCCTAGTCACGCCCCAAGGGCGCTCGTGACCAGACTGCAACGAAACTGACCGTCCGTGTCCGCTCTCCGGACGAACAGGGACCTTCCGGTCATGGGCGGGTAACACGATCTCAACTTCGCAACGGACCCGTTGGCACGTACCGCCCGCTTCTAATGTGCACTCGTGCCAACCAGGACACGGGTGCTCGTCTGGCTCGGCGCCATCGCGCTCATCGCCGGAGCTGTGGTCACTCTCCGTACAACGGAGGATCCCCGTAGCAGCGACACGGACGGTGATGGACCGCGCAAGCCGATCACGGTGGACCGGTTCGCGGCGGACAACGTGGTCCTGCCCGCCCCCGGTCGTGAGCCGAAGCCACCCGCACGGGTGGTCGCCCGACCGGAGCCGGACGCGCTGCGGGTGTCGTGGGCCGACGCGCTGCCCGGTGGCCAGGCGCCGCCGGGGGCCGCCGGGTACGAGGTGCGCTGGAAGCCGTCGAACGGCAACGGCACCGACCGCGACTTCGGCACCCGGCTCGTCGCGACCCCCGACGTCCGGCTCGCCGGCCTGTCCGACCGGGAGCACGTCGTCGAGGTGCGCACCGTCGACGCGTTCGGCCAGCGGTCCGAGCCCACGCGGACGGCCGCGACGCCCGGCGAGACCGACGAGGCCGCCAAGCTGCCGAAGAAGCTGACCGGTCTGTACGACGACTTCGGCGACCTGGCGAACTACGGCGACCGGTGGCACCTGTCCGGGTACCGGGGCTGCGTGGACGTGGTCAACGAGCGGGACCAGGGGCTGCCGATCGAGCTGAGCTGCGGCGCGGACCTCGCGATGCTGCGGGCGAAGCAGCCGATGACGCTCACCGCGCCGACCGCGTCCGGCGAGCTGGGCCGGGTGGCGGTGTGGAGCGACACGGCGGGCACGGGCGGTGAGCTGACGATCACGCTCGCGCCGGGACCGGTGGACCGGGTCGGCGCCGACACGCAGCGGGCCAACCGGTTCCTGCCGAGGGACGGCGCGCTACCGGGCGGCACGATCCGCGTCGGCGTCGACGACGGCGGTGTGCACGTGAGCGCGGCACCCGACGTGCCCGGGGTGCCGCCGCCTGACCTGGAGGTGTTCCCGGCGCCGGTGCGCGGGCCGAACGTGACACACCTGTTCGAGGTCGTGCTGACGACGGCCGGGCTGCGGGTGTACCAGGACGGTCTGCTGGTGGCGGTGGCCGGCGTGGTGCCCGCGTGGCGGTCGGCGTCGGTGCTGCTGGGGTTCCGCGGTCCGGAGCGGCGGCGGTCGCGGGTGCACCTGGCGGCCGCGGGGTTCACCGGGCCCGCCACCGCGGTGCCCGCTCTCGTGGAGGTACCGGTGAACGCGGGCACGCAGCGGGTGCTGGACCTGACCGAGCAGGCGCCGCAGCTGGGCATCGCGCGGACCCCGCTCCAGCAGGCGACGGCCGCCCGGCTGGTGGCGACATTGCTGGTCGCGAAGGGCATGGACCCGAACGGGGTCGTCATGCAGTTCGGTGACCTGCGGGTGCCCGCGCGGCCGGTCGTGGTGGGTCCGTCGACCGTGGACGGCGCGGCGCTGACCGTGGCCGCCGACGTGCCCGCCGCGTTGCTCGGCGCCGCGGGCCCGGACTCGATCACGCCGTTCGTGCTGCGCGCCCCGGGGGCGACGCAGCAGGTCAGACTGGTGGAGACGTATCTGCAGCTCGCCCCGGCGGCCGGGTGGACGCCACCGGTCACCTCGTTGGAGTCACCCCGCCCGTCGGGCGCGGACGTGCCGCCGTCGGTGGACGCGGTGCTGTGCAACTCGGCGGGCGAACCGCTGACGTCGGCCGTGATCCCGGCGAGGGGCCAGATCGTGCTGAAGGTGACCCTCGACGCGTCGACCAGCCAGTGGGAGACCGGCACGATCGGCGGTGTGCAGGGCTTCCAGGTGTGGCTGGACGGTGAGCTGACCGCGGGCGTGCCGACCCGTGCCGACGGGCCGGGACTGGGTGGTCAGCACGCCTTGTCGATCGCCGTCGGCGGCCTGGCACGCGGCGCACACGTGTTGGAAGTGCGCGAGTACACGATGGCCGGCGACGAGCGACCGGTGTCGGCGGTGCTGAACTTCACCGTCAGGTGATGTTCTCCACCACAGCCTCGGCGACCGCCTTCATCGTGGCCCGCCGGTCCATGGCCGTGCGCTGGATCCAGCGGAAGGCTTCCGGTTCGGACAGACCTTGCTTGGTCATGAGGAGACCCTTGGCACGCTCGATGAGCTTGCGCGTCTCCATCCGTTCCGTGAGCGTCGCGACCTCGGTCTCCAGAGCCTGGACCTCGGAGAACCGGCTCACCGCCAGTTCGATCGCCGGCACGAGGTCGTGCTTCGCGAAGGGCTTGACGAGGTAGGCCATGGCCCCCGCCTCACGAGCCCGCTCGACGAGGTCCCGCTGCGAGAACGCGGTGAGGATCACGACAGGCGCGATCCGCTCCCCCGCGATCTGCGCCGCCGCGTCGATGCCGTCCATCTTCGGCATCTTCACGTCGAGAATACAAAGGTCGGGCCGCAGCTCCTTGGCCAACGCGACGGCCTGTTCACCGTCCGCGGCCTCCCCGACGACGTGGTAGCCCTCTTCCTTGAGCATTTCCACAAGGTCGAGCCGAATGAGCGCCTCATCCTCCGCGACGAGCACGCTACGTTGCACGGCCGGGACGGACTGGGCCTCGGCAGCCTGATCGGTCACCGGGGTCCTCCTGAATCGATCGGTCTGAGCCTTCAGCGTACCGGCGAGAAGGGGTCGAGGACCCGTACACGGGCCGTGATCAGCACAACGTTAACGCCGTGGCAACAAGCTGTCCGCCGAGAGGATGACGCACGCCACACCTGTTGGAACTACGCACTGGTCCGATCACGCTCCGTGGCCACCGCGCGCGGCCGATAACCCTGAGGACCCGGCCGATGTCGATCCCGTAGAGTCTCCCCACGCGTACGCCCCCGTAGCCCAATCGGCAGAGGCAACGGATTCAAAACCCGTCCAGTGTGCGTTCGAATCGCACCGGGGGCACCACCGCAAACCCCATCTGACCAGGCCCTTTGACCTGCGATGATCCCCCTGAAGTGGATCATGCGCTACCCGGCTCTGTCCGGTCAGGACCGGCTGAATCCGGCGAGTTGTCTCCTATTTGTGTCCGAGTAACCGGGCCCTACGTGGCGAGCAGTGGAAGTACCGCCACGGCTCCTGGTGACGTGAGACACGCGAACCAACACTCTCCAACAGCAGCCCCAGCACTCACGTCCCTCCAGTACCCCTGAAGCCGCTCGCATCACATCCTTGACACGACCGAAGGCAATGGGAGTGCGGCGAGGGCTCGACAAGCACGATCCGCACTCTGTGCGCACCACGCCATCGGCCACGACGCACCGCCCCTTCGGGGGCCGCTCCTCCATCTGAAACATCCGCGCAACTCTCTCCGACACAGACAACAGCAACGCTGCCCACACGCCTCATATCGGACAAGCTGGAGTGCGACCGCCGCGGAATATCGAGCGCAACTAATAGATGATGCAACCGGCGAATCCACAGATATTTCACCGGACAAACTTGACAACATTGAAAGTTTTCTTGACAGCTGGCAACAATCTGCGGATACTCCTCAAGAATATGGCGCCGACGCATGGCAAAAACGCCGACGATGATCATCCGATAGGCAGCGGAAAACCGGCGTATCGAATCGTCTACAAGACGCTCCGGACGGTGACACATCCATACGTGGTCCTAGAATGGCCGAATTTTCGCGTTTCGATAGCCAACGGTGACATAAACCGCGGCGGCCTGACCGTCCCCGATGCAATTCCTGCACGCAACCAACGCCACCGAGTCATTCCCGAGCACGGCCGAATTATGCGTATTGACAACTCGAACTCCTACATGAGTTGCCCAGATCTTCGGTACACATTCTCCGGCTGGAAAGAAAACGTGCGGGCACTGTGCTATGTGGAAATTATATACGTTCCAGAACTATCAAAGAACGTCTCGATAGAGGAGCTTTACAGCGTTGGGCGCAGCAGCGTGGCAGACCTTAAAGCGCTCTTGGATCTCAAATACGGCCCTCGGCTCCTCGCCATGCCGATCACCGAGGAAGTAGGCGAGACATTCGATGACTGGCACTGGAATCGCCATATCCACTCATCCAAGATATCAGCAGAGACGCAAGCAACTTTTAAATCGATCAACGGTAACGAGATGATCAAAGACTTGCAACGCTTGCTCAACAGGAGGATGGACTTCGGCGAGCGAATGCTACGACGCATCAAACTTGCCTCCCAATGGTACTGGATGGCCGACGCCGAGCCTGATCAGGTTATGCGGTTCACGTACTGGCGGTTAACTATTGAGGCACTGGAGATGGTCGACACAACCAACATCGCACCAGTCCGCGACCGCCTGGCCGAACTATGCGGAAACTCTTCAAACGACTGGGTGAGGGTTGTCGGCCCACTATACGGCGTAAGAAGTGTTTTACTACACGGGAATTCAAGAGACGTCACGGAGCAATCGATTAAAACAGCAGAAATTATCGCTCGAATTTTGTTGCACTCACGACTACTCGACGAGATCCCAGCCGATCTCACGGATAAAGTGAGGGCTCTCCTGCCAAGTAGATAGTCCTATCCGTCAATCACATTATCCCATCCGAGCGCTTCTTCGATTCGTCGATGGGCCGCTGTTCTAGGCCGTTGATGACCTTCGCGTAGATCTGGTGCAGCACCGCCACGCTGTGACCAGCCCACTCGGCGCACTGCGTGGAAGGCACCCCAGCCGCGAGCCAGGTAGACACGCAGGCGTGCCGGAGGTCGTAGGGCCGACGAGCGAGCGGCGAGGCGTACTCCTCCTCGGTCAGCGCCGCCTTCCGCGCCTTGTCCCAGACCCGGACGATGGTCGACTCGGCGAGGTCCCCGCCGACGAGGTTCCGGAACAGCCGCCCATCGGCCGCGACCCCGAACCGCCGCAGGTGCTCGTGAAGGACGAGGGTCAGCGGAGGCGAGGACGGCACCGACCGCACCTCACTGATAGCCCGTTGCTTGAGCTGCCGTCTGTCCCGCCGCTTTCCTGTGTCGGTCCAGGAGGCCCCGGCGATCGGAGCCGTCTCGGACAGCAGCAGCTCACCCCACCCGCTCTCCGGGAGCTGGAGATCCGACTTGCTCAACATCGCTGCCTCCTCCGGCCGCAGTGCCCCGTAGTACATGACCGCGAAGAACGCCTTCAGCATCGGCCCGGATGACCGCCGAGGCTGCCCGTCGATTGTCTGTGCCTCCACCGCGGCCAGCAGCCTCTCCGCCTGGCGCGCATTGATGACGACCCGCTTGTCGATGGCCCGCACTGTCTTCGGAGCCGTCCACTTCACCGCAGGCAGGTTGTTCGCCGACAGCGCCTTGACCTCGACCGCGCAATCGGCGCGTTGAACAGAACCGCTCTCTTCCGTGTCACGGTCTTCGCCGCAGCTTGCTTTCCGTCCAGTTTGGACGCGAGCGCGTCAAGCGCGTTCCTCAACATCGCCACGTCCTCGAACCGGGACACAGGCAACGTGTTCGCAGCGACCCACTTCAATGCCCGCTCGATCTCCGGTGGTTTCGCCGTATCGCGCCGCTTCGTGTTGAACGCCCAGCCCGTCAGTGCTCGCCTCATGACCCGCGCGTTCGGCTTGCCCTTGTCCGTGGCGAACATGACCGGCGTGACCGTCGCCAGGGCGTCAGCGTTGCCAGCACGCGATTTCGCCGCCGCCCTCGTCCACTTCATATCGATGTACTTCACGGCGAAGTCGAACCAGGACATGACTTGCTTCTCACGCACCATCGACAGCGGAAGACCCTCGTCGACATCGAACGCCTCCCCACGCCGAGACGCGGCGACCAAGTCCGAACGGAAGCTGTCCGCGTGCGCGAAGGTGCTGAACCCCACGGAGAACCGCTCCTTATCCACACTCCACGGCAACCGGTAAGTCTTGCCCCGCTTGCCAGCACGCGTCTGGATGTTCCAGACCTTCACGTCATACGAGTACGCCATCAGGCCGCCTCCTCATGGGACTCAAGCCAGCGTTCGTATTCCTCACGACGGATGCGGATGTCACCGTTGGGCAGCTTGATACAGCGCGGCGCACGCTTCTTCGCCCGCCAGTCGTAGAACGTCGACCGCGCGATGTCGAGGTCATCGCAAACGTCCTCAATGGTCAGATGCCGCTCTTTCCCCACCTGCTTCCCCCATGTCAGGCCGCCATCCCCTCAGCGCGCCCGGCGAGACCAAGGACGTGGTGGCCGTCTACACGTCCAGGTCGGAGTTCCAGCACGAGTTGCCGCCACACCGCCTGTTCGACGGTGCCGGGCACATCCGCGTAGCGGGCCTGTCGCTGAACCTGCTGTGCCAGAACTACCCAGACCGAGCCCTGCGCGAGCAGATCGAAGCGGGCACCAAGGTCGAAGTCCTGTTCCTGGACCCGGCTGGCATTCACATCCAGCAGCGTGACCAGCAAGAAGGCCATAATTCCGGCCTGCTGGCATCCCTCACCAACATCAACATCCAGGCACTCCAGCGCATACGCAGCGGCCTACCCCAGAGGCCCGCGACAACCTGCAGATCCGCGTCTACGACGAGAAGCTTCGCTTCAACATCACGATCATCGACGACCGCACCTGCATCGTGCAGCCCTACCTACCCGACTCACGGGGTGTCGAGTCGCCAACCATCGTCACCGAGAAGCAGGATGACCCGGCCTGTACGACACATTCGTCCAGGTGTTCACGTCCATGTGGGACCGAGCAAAGGACGCCACCGGGTGACCGACGAGCTGCTAGACCTCCAACGGATCGCGGAGCAAGCCGTAGGACTCGGCTACGACATCGTCAAGAACACCACGCCAGCCGAAATCCGCCTCAAAGGCGTCCGTGACGTAGTCACGGACGTCGATATCGCCGTTCAAAACGAAGTCCGCCACTTCCTCAAGCGAATGACTCCTGACGTCGATTTTCTCGGCGAAGAGGACGTCAACTCAATCGCCCTTATGACCAGACCGACGTGTGGACACTCGATCCCGTCGATGGCACATCCAACTTCGCCCACGACCTTCCGCTCTGCGCCGCATCTCTTGCTTTAGTTCGACACGGGGATTCAAAATTGATACGGCCACATTGATGCACAACAGCTAGCGAAGATTACCAGCATCGTCGTTGAATCTCAGGTGGATACGATGGCTTTATGCACTGCTGAGTTTGGCTCTATAGGATCAAGGCGCGCCGCCGATGGCGGCGCGCTGCGCCCGTCACGTTGGGGACGTGGCTGGCATCCATCGCGGCACGGGCGGCTACCGCTCCGCTAACGCCGCCCGGCCTGCGCGGCGCAGCCCCACGCCCCGTGACGGCAGCGCCGCCACCGACGGCGCGGTTATCCACGAGCACCAGGCGGCTCCCTCGGCCTCAAGCATCGAACACCGGGGCGCTACGAGACGGCCTGTACGAGGGAGCGGGGAGGGTATAGGCAACCGCTACGACTGGTCCTGCCTCAGCTCCGCGGCCCACTCGGAGAAGAACGTGCGCACAGCCGCCACGTCGACCGCGCCAAGGCTCAGGTCCACGTCCGTGTAGCGAGGCAGGGCGTCGAGCGCTTCGACGAAATAGGGCAGGTCGAATCCTGGATTGAGGTCACCAGCCCACGTCAGGAGGTCCGCCTTGCTGTACGTGTGACTCAGCGCGAACACGTCCACGAAATCGCGGGCCGCGAACCGGTCGAACAGCGCGACCACCTTGCGGCCCGCAAGCTCCTCCGGCGCATAGGTCGGGCCAGCGACACTCATCGTCGGCGGCTGTCCAGGCTGCGAATCCAGAGCGATGTCAATCATCAGGTCTTCCGGACCGGTGAACTGTAGGCGGCTGAAGCTCTCGCCCTCCTGGACCGTCCGCACGCCCCAGTCCCGCTCACCGGCCGCCGCGATCAGCGCTTCCCGCGCCGTGACGATGTCCGCCTGCCTGTCGGTGAAGAAGTCCAGGTCCTGGGTCGGGCGCGCCGTCAGATGCTGGGCCAGGAGCGCAGCGCCACCGGCGAGGACGAAGCCGTCACTGGCAGGCAGGCTGAAGAACAGCTGTGCCACTTCCAGCTGAAACGCAGTGAGCGGGACGTCCGCCGAGCCAGTGGTCACTACGCGGCGGCCAGCTTGGAGATCAACGGTGCCCAGGCCGCACGAAGATCGCGAGGGAGCAGCAGCTCGTCCCACAGATCGACCAGCAAGACACCATCGATGTACGCGAGCACGTCGTCCGGACCGCCCTCGCGCAACACCGCCTCGTACACGCGGGCACGCTCAGATCGGTCCATGAGCCGGTACTCCCGACCAGCCTGCGACCAGTTCAACGACAGCGGCAGCTCGACCGTCGCCAACGCCCTCTGCGGCGGGAGCGACGGGAGCTGATCCGGCACCTGGTACACCCGCCCGCGGCCACTCACGACCGAGCGGAAAGTAATCCGCGGACGTAGGTCGAGGTCGAAGCCCGACGCGCCCAGCAGACGTTCGGCCGTGTCCAGCGTCGGCTTCTTCCGGCCGTTCTCATAGGCCGACACCGCCGTCCGCGACGTGTGAGCCAGCCGGGCGAGCTGGTCCTGACTCAGACCAGCCAGGTGCCGCGCAGCTTCCAGCAACCTCGCCACAGACATCGGCGGCACCTCCTTCACCAAGCGGGGGTATCTACTTGGATACGTTACGCCAGGCTTCCAGCGGCGAGCAACCAACCGGTGCGGTCGCGGCCAGCTCTGGTCACCTACTCCCCGGCTTCTCCCCATGAATCGTCCGTGACGCCTATCTGCGCAGGTCAGAGCCAGTTGGCCGACTGGGTTCAAAACCCGCCCAGTGTGCGTTCGAATCGCACCGGGGGCACGCACTGCATTCACACTGGCTTCTACCTGCAGTTCTGCGCTCGACGGCCGCTTGATTTCGGGCTCGTCGGGGTGCCGTAGGGCCGTTGCGGTTGTGGAGACCACGGCCATCTCCTCTCTCGGCAGTGTGATCGTCAGCGTTGCTTCCTGCGTCTGGTAGTGAACTTCCACACGGAGCTTGGTCAGCTCGAACAGGCGTTGCTGTAGCTCGTCAGGCGCGGTCGAAGTTGAGCGTGAGGTGTGGAAGCGCGTCCAGGATGTTCAGCTCGGTCTCACTGGCCCGCCTGGGCTCAGCCCTGTCCTGGTCGTCGAGCGCAGCTATCTCGTCGAGGACGACGTGACGTTCGGTTTGGAGGTCGTTGTAGCGCTTCCTCAGGCCCTGCACGAACGGGTCGTCCGGGTCGGCGTCCTCGGCCTGGCGGAGCAAGTTCTCCTGCCGACGGGCCAGGTCAGCGATGCGGCGTTGCAGTCGAGTGCGCTGTTCAGCCCGTTCTGCGTGGGCCCGTTGCTCGGCCTGATCCACGTCCCTGGACAGCAGGACGCGTCGCTGGGGGTGGAACAGGAACTGGCTGAAGGCCTGGTCGACCACCGCGGTGATCGCTTCCTCGCGGACGTACACCGTGCGCGGGTGACCTGCGTGCTTGTCGGGGCGTCCACGGTTGTTGTTGGTCGGCCAGCACCGGTAGTAGACGTAACCGCGCTCGTGGCCGTGGCCCTGCATCCGTCGCCCGCAGTCGCAGATCACCCGGCTGCGGTAGCGGTAGCTGCGCTTCGTACAGCGGTGCACGTTCGCGTCGGCGCCGTCGCGCGAGCCCTTCTTCTCCGTCCCCATCGCGTTGATCCGTCCGCTTCGGTGACTCGGTCCCGCACCCGCACGCCCCATTGTTGGAGATCCCGCAGGCTGGTGCCGATCAGCGGGTCACGCTCGCGCAGGCGGCGGCCGAGTCGGCTCTCGGCGGGGATGCGCATGACGCCGAGCATGTTGAGCCAGCCGAACAGGTCGCGGCCGAGGAACCGTTGTGGGAGGGCGGGTTGCCGGGCGCCGACCGCGATGGTCACCGGCCTCGTGCGGGCGAGTTCTTCGGCGATCTGCACGCCGGAGTTCCCGGCGCCGACGACGAGCACCGGCCCGTCGGGGAGCTGGTGCGGGTTGCGGTAGTCGGCGGTGTGGAGCTGGGTGACCTCTCTGTCGAGGTTCGCGGCCAGGTCCGGGATGGCGGCTGTTGGAACGGGCCGGTAGCCACGACCACCGTCCGGGCGGTGATGGTGCCGTGGTCCGTACGTGCCTCGAACCCGCCGCCGACTTGGTGCAGGTGCCGGACGCCGGTGCCCAGCCACAGCGGCAGCGCGAAGTGGCGGGCGTAGTCGGTGACCTCGTCCTTGCCGGGCAGGTGCCCCGGGGATGCGGGGAACGGCAAGCCGGGCAGAGCGCTGAACCGGGCCGGGGTGAACAGCCGCAGCGAGTCCCAGCGACGGCGCCAGGACTTGAAGCCACCGCCGGTCACAGCATCCACATCCGACCACCCTGACCGCCCGCAGGTGTCAGACGCGGCCTGGTTAGCACTGGAGCCGATGCTGCAGTCCCGGGGCAGGCACGTACGCGACGTCCGGCAGGTGTTCGAGGGCATCGCCTACGAGCACCGGGCCGACGTGCCGTGGCGCGAGATACCAACGGTCTTCGGACCGTGGCAGACGTTGTACGCGAAGTACGCACGCTGGCGCGAGGACGGCACGTGGACAAAGCTGACGTCCGCCACGTGACCGGTTCCTGCTGATTCGGTCAGCGGCGGCCCGGTTGTGCGGTCGCCGCAACGGCGTCGCGGTGTGCCTGGCTGCCCTCCCGGTAGAACACGTAGCCGCCATGGTGCAGCACGTCGCCGTCGAACTCGCCGTCCGCGCTGAACCCGGTGTCGTCCTTGTACTCGATGTGTGTCCCGCTCACCCAGTACCGGCCGACGTAGGCACTGATGCGCTGCCCTCTGGCCTCGTCGTAACGACCGTCAGGCCGCAGCTCCTGCCGGATGTGGTTGTCCGCCGTCACCCACATCCCCACATACGGGTGTCCGGCCTGCCGCGGTTGCTGGCTTGTCATCGTCGGCGTTCCCTGCTCTCCGGTGTGGATCGTTCGACCGGCCCCGCAGCCACCGGCAAGGTCGGCAGGCAGCGTCATTCCTGGGTATACGGCACCCACCCAGAATTCAGTCAGGCTGCGGGAAGTCACCGCCCTAACGCTGGTCGATCGCTCGGCGCAACTCGGCTACCGACGGGTCACGACGCGATGCGTCACCACGGCGGCGGTCGGCGAGCGCTTCGCGCATCGAGCACCGCGACGCTGGAACAGCCGGGAAGGTGAAGAATCTCCATTTCATGTCATGAGACCAGGTCCGGGCGGGCCGCGATCAGGTCGTCCGTGAAGGAGCGCGCCGGATGCTGGCCGAAGCCCTGCGCGCCGAGGTCGACGCTACATCGCCGCGTTCGCCGACGAGCGAGATGTGCATGGCCACCGCTTGGTCGTGCGCAACGGCTACCACCAGCCTCAGGAAGTGCTGACCAGCGCGGGTGCGGTGGAGGTGACCGCGCCGCGGGTCAACGACCGCCGGATGGACCCCGAGACGGGCACACGGCGTCGGTTCGCCTCGTCGATCCTGCCGACCTGGGCCCGCAAGACCTCGAAGATCACCGAGGTGCTGCCCCTGCCGTACCTGCACGGCCTGTCCAACGGTGACTTCGTGCCCGCACTGGGCCAGTTCCTGGGCAGCGCGAAGGCCCTGTCCGGTCCGGTGATCACGAAGCTGACCGAGCAGTGGAAGGCCGAGCAACGCGCGTTCGCCGAACAGGATCTGTCCGGTGTGGACTATGTGTAATTGTGGGCGGACGGCATCCACGTCAACATCCGCCTGGAGGAGCACAAACTCTGCCTATTGGTGATGATCGGCGCGCGCGCCGATGGCCGCGAGGAGCTCGTCGCGCTGGCCGACGGCTACCGGGAGTCGACCGAGTCCTGGGCGGATCCGCTGCGCGACTGCCGCCGGCGGGGCATGGTCGCACCGATGCTGGCCGTCGGTGACGGGCACTCGGGTTCTGGGGCGCGTTACGGGAGGCACGCCCGGGACGCGGTGAGGGCCTTCGATGCCGCCTACGGCGCGAAATTCCCCAAGGCCGTCGCGAAGATCACCGACGATATCGACGAGTTGCTGGCGTTCTACGACTATCCGGCCGAGCACTGGATCCACCTCCGCACGACCACCCGATCGAGTCCGCCTTCGCCACCGTGCGGCACCGCACGAAGGTCACCAAGGGACCCGGCACGCGCACGACTGGGTTGGCGATGGCGTTCAAGCTGATCGAGTCGGCCCAGGCCCGCTGGCGCGCGGTCAACGCCCCCCACCTGGTCGCACTCATGCGCGCCGGAACCCGCTTCGAACGCGGTCCGCTGGTCGAGTGCGACGAGGACACCGCCGCATGACGCCGGTCCCCGCTCAGCTTTTCCGGTCACTCAGGACACAGAACTCGTTGCCCTCCGGGTCGAAGAGGGTCACCCAGTGCTGCCCGTCCTTCACGGTGTCGAC
>NZ_JACHJQ010000014.1 GCF_014203735.1 Actinophytocola algeriensis
TGTGACGCCCGGGACCGCGAGTCGACGAAGGAAACGCTCATCACGCTGGTCGAGCACGCCATGACCCAGCGCATGAGCGCACGCGCGGGCTGACACGGAAGCGACGTAGCCCCGCGGACGGTAATCCGCGGGGCCTCGCTGTCGGTCCCGGTCGGGCCTGGCCGGGACCGGCTCAGCTCTCGACCAGCGACGCCGACGTGATGCGGTGCAGCGGGTACTGCCGCAGCTGGTCCTGCACGGCTCCGTGCGTGACGTCGCGGCCTTCCAGCACGCCGCCACCCACGCGGAACGGATCCACCACCCGCTGGGCCGCGACCCCGCGTGAGTCGACGAACCCGATCCACACCTGGCGGTTCCGCTCGATGGCCTCCCGCAGCAACGCCAGCGTCGCCGCCGTGTCCGCCGCTCCGGTACCCGCCGACGGCGACACCGTCCGCCCGCGCTTGGTGCCCGCCGCCATATCGCCTGCCCGCAGCTGGTCCACCATCGCCTGCAGCCGCTCCGGCGACGCGGCCGACGGCGCTCCGGCCCGCCGGGACCGGGCGGGCGCGGGCAGCCGCAGCCCCGACGGCCGCAGGTCCAGCACCTGACCGTGCGCGTCCTCCGCGGCTGGCGCGAACCCGGAGTCGCGCAGCTCCGCCAGCACGTCCGCCAGCGCCACCGGGCTGACCAGCACCGTCGGCGCGATCTTCCGCAGCTCCAGCCGGGCCGCGGCCGGGTGCGCGGCCACCTCGGCCAGCAGCACCGGGTCGTCGCAGCGCAGGAACGACGCGGTCGCGCCACCACGCAACCGCCCGTGCCGGCGCGCGACGTCGTCGATGAGGTAGGTCAGCGACTGCGGCACCGGCGTCCGCGACCGCGTCCGGAACAGGTCGTGCAGCTCCTCCGCAGTGCGCCCGACGTCCAGCGCGCGGCGCACCGAGGCCTCGGTCACCCGGTACACGGTCGCGCTGCCCGCCGACTCGACGTCCGCGACGTGACCCATGTCGACCGCGAGCGCGGGTTCGAGCGGCCCTGGCGCGACGACCGTCAGGTCGGCCTGCACCAGCACGTGGTCCAGCGGCTCTGGCATCGAGTCGGCCATGCGCTTGGCGGCGGCTGCCGGACCTTCCGGGCCGCTGTCCAGCAGCGCCCGCCCGGCGCCGGTCAGCGCACCCAGCGCGACCAGCCCCACCGAGGTCGCCTCGGCGAGCGTCCACCGCACGATCTCGTCCCGCAGCCGCCCGCCGCGCCGCGGTGCCCGCCACGCCAGCACCTCCGCGAGACCGTCCGGCGACGACACCCCGGTACCCGAGCGCAGCTCCGCCAGCGCAGACAGGATCCGCCGCCGCTCCGCGGGCGCCGGTGGCCGCCGCAGGTCGTCCGACAGCGGCGCGAGCACCTTGTCCTTCGCGTCCCGCATGCCCGCGAGCCCCGGCAGGCGTGGCATGTCGAGCCACGCGGCGGCGAGCGTGGCCCACTGGTTCGCCGGGGTCGCGGTGAGCCACGGGTCGACGAGCGTCGTCGGCAGCCACTCCGGGTTGGTCGCCGCCGCGCTGTCGCCGATCATGCCCGCGGCGAACAGCACCTCGACGATCAGGCCGGCGCCGCGTTCGTCGGTGTCGATCTCGCGGGCGAGTTTGCGCAGGTCGCGCACGCCGAGGCCGCCCGCCTTGAGCACGGCCGCCGGCTCCTCCGACCACAGCCGCACGACCATCTCGGTGCGGCGCAGGAACTCCAGCGCCTCACCGGCTGCGGTCGCGTCCACGGTGGCCGACTTCTGCTGCTTGGTGTCCAGCACGGGTTCGTCCAGCTTGACCGTGCCGAGCGGACTGTCGCCGCGGATCACGAGCGCGACCTGGCGCGGCAGCTCGACGGTCTCGGCGTCGCGCCGCAGGAGCAGTCCCATGGCGAGCAGCCGCTGCACCGGCGTGGTGGCCTCGTCGAGCGGCACCTCCACGCCCGCGTCCTTGGTGCGGCCGAGCGGAGAGCCGGTCGCGAGCGTGGTCAGCAGCCGCCGATCGGCCTCCGGCAGGTCCGCGAGCAGACCCGCGATGTCCACCCCGTCCAGCGCCTTGGACGGCCTGCCGAGCCCGGCGGGGAACATCCCGCCCGCCTCCCGCGCGGCGGGCACGACGGACAGCTCGTCGGCACCCCACGCGAGCCCGAGCCGCACCAGCGTGTCCAGTGACTCCCGCACCCGCACCGGGTTCGCGTCCGGCCCGACGGTGTCCCGCACCCGCTCCTCGGAAACGGGCTCCTTGTCGGCTTCGGCCACGACCAGCGCGTCCAGCACGGCGAGGGTGAACGTGTCGAGTCCTTCGCAGGCCCTGGTCACCGAGGCCCGCGCGGCCGCCCGCGCCGCCAGCACCGCCGACTCGGACGGTGGGGGAGTCGCGAGGTCGGGGCGCGCGGCGAGGAGGGCAGCCAGCGTGTGGTCGTCCTGGGCGCGCAGCCAGTCGACGAGCGTGAGACCAGGCACCGGACCACGGTATACGCTCCACACCGCCACCTCGCAGGCTCGGTGGCGCCGCTCCGCGGACGCCCTGTGTTCATCGTTCGCTCCGCAAGCTCCGCGAATCTGTCTGTACCGCGCTCCGGTAATCTCTGGTCACCCGAGCTGAAGGAGGACGCGTGGCCAAGAAGGGCGCCAACGACGGCCGTATCGATCCGCACTGGCCCGCGGACGACGACCACGGCAACCACCCCGTCAGCGAGCTGGTCGCGGACCGCCAGGGTGCGATGGCGCCCTGGGGTGACCTGGTCTTCCCGCTCGACGCCGTGCCGTACGTACACCCGCAGACCGAGATCAACAAGTAGGTAGCGGACCATGCCGGTTCCAGGCCCTGGGTACTCCATCACCGTCCGCGTCGAGGCGCCGCCGTCGGCGAGCGCCGCGGGCGACCTGACCGGCGCAGCCGGCCGGGCCGGCGCGGTGATCACCGCCTTCGACGTCGTCGAGTCGCACTCCGACCGGATCGTCGTCGACATCACCGCCAACGCGCACTCCGCCGACCACGCCGAGGAGATCACCGCGGCGCTCGAGGAGCTGCCGGGCGTCAACGTCCGCAAGGTGTCGGACCGGACGTTCCTCATCCACCTCGGCGGCAAGATCGAGATCGCCTCGAAGGTGCAGCTCCGCAACCGTGACGACCTGTCCCGCGCCTACACCCCGGGTGTCGCGCGCATCAGCCAGGCCATCGCGAAGAACCCCGCCGACGCGCGCCGCCTGACCATCAAGCGCAACACGGTCGCGGTCGTCACCGACGGCTCGGCGGTGCTGGGGCTGGGCAACATCGGCCCGGCCGCCGCGCTGCCGGTCATGGAGGGCAAGGCGGCGCTGTTCAAGAAGTTCGCCGGGGTCGACGCGTGGCCGGTCTGCCTGGACACGCAGGACACCGAGGAGATCATCCGCACGGTGCAGCTGATCGCGCCCGTGTACGGCGGCATCAACCTCGAGGACATCGCCGCGCCGCGCTGCTTCGAGATCGAGGCCCGGCTGCGTGAGCTGCTGGACATCCCGGTCTTCCACGACGACCAGCACGGCACCGCGATCGTGGTGGTCGGTGCGCTGCGCAACGCGCTGCGGGTCGTCGGCAAGAACCTGGCGGACTGCAAGATCGTGGTCTGCGGCGCGGGTGCCGCGGGCTCGGCGATCATCCGCCTGCTGCTGCAGAAGGGCCCCGGCGACATCCTCGCGGTCGACGTGAACGGCATCGTGCACCCGGACCGCGACGACCTGGACCCGAACCTGACCTGGCTCGCCCAGAACACGAACCGCAACCTGGTGAGCGGCAAGGTGACCGACGCGATGGTGGACGCGGACGTGTTCATCGGCGTGTCCGCGCCGAACCTGTTCGGCGCCGATGCGGTCGCCACCATGGCGAAGGACGCGATCGTGTTCGCGCTGGCCAACCCGGACCCGGAGATCGACCCGCTCGAGGCGCAGAAGCACGCCGCGGTCGTGGCGACGGGCCGCAGCGACTACCCGAACCAGATCAACAACGTGCTGGCCTTCCCTGGTGTGTTCCGCGGGCTGCTGGACGCGCAGGCCAGGGGCATCACCGACACGATGCTGCTGGCCGCGGCCGACGCGATCGCGGACGTGGTGGACGGCGACCGCATCAACGCGTCGTTCATCGTGCCGAGCGTGTTCGACTCGGCGGTGGCGCCCGCGGTGGCGGAGGCAGTCGCCCGCGCGGCAGCGCCGTAGCAGTCCCGCGCGGCAGCGCCATGGCAGGCCCGCGCGGCACAGCCGTAACATCCAGATCGTGAGCGATCTGACGCACGTCGACGAGTCGGGCGCCGCGCGGATGGTGGACGTGACCGGCAAGGCCGTCACGTCCCGCGTCGCGGTGGCGACCGGCCTGGTCAACACGACGGCCGAGGTCGTCGGCCTGCTGGCGTCGAACGGCCTGAAGAAGGGCGACGCGCTGGCCGTCGCCCGCATCGCGGGGATCATGGGCGCCAAGAAGACGCCCGACCTGGTCCCGCTGTGCCACCCGCTGGCCATCACGGGCGTGACCGTGGACTTCGACCTCGGCACCGAGTCGGTGGCCATCACCGCCACGGTCCGCACGAGCGGTCAGACCGGCGTCGAGATGGAGGCCCTGACCGCGGTGGCGGTCGCGGGCCTCACGCTGCACGACATGATCAAGGCCGTCGATCCCGCGGCCGTGCTGTCCGACGTGCGGGTGGAGCGCAAGGAGGGCGGCAAGACCGGGGTCTGGAACCGACCGGAGGGCCGATGAGCACCGCTGTCGTCATCGCTGCGTCCAACCGCGCCGCTGCCGGCGTGTACGAGGACAAGACCGGGCCGGTGATCGTCGCGTGGCTCCGGTCGCGTGGCTTCGAGGTGCCGGACCCGGTGGTCGTGCCGGACGGTGAGCCGGTGCTGGCCGCGCTGCGGGACGCCGTGGGCACCGACGTGGTCATCACGACCGGTGGCACCGGCATCAGCCCGACGGACGCCACCCCGGAGATGACGCGTCGGCTGCTGGACTACGAGGTCCCGGGCCTGGCCGACGCGATCCGTAGCGCTGGTCTGCCGCAGGTCCCGACGGCTGTGCTGTCCCGCGGCATGGCGGGCGTGGTGGGCCGGACGCTGGTGATCAACCTCCCCGGCTCGTCCGGCGGGGTGAAGGACGGCCTCGGCGTGCTGGAGGGCGTGCTCTCGCATGCCCTGGACCAGCTGCGTGGCGGTGGCCACGTGCCCGCGTCGTGGCCGGCCGCGCGGGTCCTGCGGGCCGAGATCAGCGAGTCGCCGATCTCGGTCGAGGAGCACGCGGCCCTGGTCGGCGACGACGCCGCGGGTGCGGTCGTCACGTTCGCCGGTGTGGTCCGCGACCACGACGGCGGCAAGGGCGTCACCAACCTCGACTACGAGGGCCACCCGTCGGCGAAGGCCGTGATCGAGGAGGTGGCCGCCGACGTGGCCGCCCGCCACCGGGGTGTGCGGGCGGTCGCCGTCAGCCACCGCATCGGCCCGCTCGCCATCGGTGACGTGGCCCTGGCCTGCGCTGTCGCGGGCGAACACCGTGCGGAGGCGTTCGCGGCCTGCGCCGACCTGGTGGACGACGTGAAGGCCCGCCTGCCGATCTGGAAGCACCAGAACTTCACCGACGGCACCGACCAGTGGGTCAACTGCCCGTAGCGGGCCGGGCCCACGGCCCGGCCCGGGCAGGTCAACGCGCCGGTGGCTGGTAGACGCCGAAGTGGTTGCCCGCGGGGTCGAGCACGTGCGCGAACGTCAGCCCGTTCGGCGTCGTCCTCGCCGGGTCGACCACCTTCCCGCCGAGCTGCTCGGCCCGCTCGGTGGCCGCGACGACGTCGTCCACGACGACGAAGAACGCCGCCCTGTTCCGGTCGCCCGCGAACAGCCCGCCCTGTGGCTGGTCCGCGCCCTTCGGCGTCACCAGCCGGTAGGCGGGGGTGTCGGGGTCGTCGGTGAACGTCCACTCGAACAGCTCGCCGTAGAACCGCTCGGTGCCCTCGGCGTCGTCGGTGTCGATCTGGAACCACTCGACCGATCCGTGTGCCATCTGTGGTGCCTCCCTCGTGGATGTGTGGCACCACGATCGGGCCCGTCGGCGACACCGTCCTGTCGGTGTTTCCTACGCGAACGTCGTGACCTGTGTCACATGGCAGGGTAGTCGGAGGTTCTCGGTCGGCCTGGGCGGTACGACCTCGCCGGTGTCCCGCACGGCGACCACGCGGTCGAGCCGGAAGGCCCGCAGCTCGTCCCGCAGGCGGCACCACGCGACCAGGTACCAGTACTCCTCCCTGGCGAGGAACATGACGGGCTCGACGACGCGTTCGCTCGGCGCACCGTGCTTGTCGACGTAGTCCAGCGCCAGCACGTGCCGCGCGGCGAGGGCGTCCTCGATGACGAGCGGGATCGGCGGTGGTTCGGCCGGGTCCAGGAACCCGATCCGCCCCGCCAGCTCGCGGGCGGCCGACGCCTCGTGGTCGGGCATGGCGGCCAGGATCTTGCGCAACGCGCTGCCCGCCGCCCGTGTGAACGGTGAGCCGCCTGCCTGCCGCAGCGCCACCGACATGGCGACCGCCTCGGCGGGGGTGAAGTTGAGGGGCGGCAGCGTGCGGGCCGGGTCGATGGCGTACCCGCCGCGTCTGCCGGTGTCCGCGTAGATCGGCACGCCGACCTGCTGCAGCGCGCTGATGTCGCGTTCGATGGTGCGCGTGCTGACCTCGTAGCGCGCCGCGAGCTGCCGGGCGCTGCGCCGCAGCGGTGCGGCGGCCCGCAGCTCCTCGACGATGCCGTACAGCCGGTCCGTTCTGTTCACGCCGCGGACGGTAGACCCGGGCACCGACAAAAGAAGGGCTCCACCGCCGGGGGATCGCGGTGGAGCCCTTCTCGCGTGAACTAGCTAGTTCACTTGGTGGCGAGCTTCTGACCAGGAACGATCAGGTTGGGGTCGCCGATGAACTGCTTGTTCTTCTCGTACAGCGCTGCCCAGCCGCCCGGCACCTTCTGGGCCGTGGCGATCTTCGACAGGGAGTCGCCCGCGACGACGGTGTAGTCGCCCTTGGGGTTGGAGGCGACCAGCACCGGAACCGAGGGGGTCGACTTGGCCGGCTTGTTGCTGCGGCTGGGGCTGTCGTTGTTCGACGGCGCGCTCTGCTGCTGCTGCTGCGCGCCACCGCCGCCGCCACCGCCGCCGCCCGCGCGCTTGCCGCACACCGGCCAGGCGCCCATGCCCTGGGTCTGCCGCACGTTCTCGGCCACCCGGATCTGCTCCGCCTTCGAAGCGTTGGCCGGGTTGCCCGAGCCGCCGTTGGCTTCCCACGTGCTCTGCTTGAACTGCAAGCCGCCCGCGTAGCCGTTACCGGTGTCGATGCTCCAGTTGCCGCCGCTCTCGCATTCGGCGACCGCGTCCCAGTTGACCGGGTCGGCCGACGCGAAGGCCGGAGCAATCGCCAGAGGCGCACCAACCGCGACGCCGGCAACGACGACGCGAGCAATGGTGCGACGAACGGCAGTGGACGGCTTGCGGTGAATGCCTCGATACGCCATTTCTGTCTCGGCCTCAGCGTCTGTCAAAGTGCCCCGTGGGGCTCTCTCTCCCGGTCCGGAGGCTTTCTTTCAGTCGGGGGATATCTCCTTCGTGCCCGCCGGATCGGGATGACGCTCCGGGCACTCGGGTCCTGCCGGTTGGTCGGGGCCAACCAGAGAGCGACGGTACGTACGAATACCCGGCGTGCAAAATTGTGAGAGCTGTGACCGTCGTCACAGTAACACTATTCGAGATGCTGCGATGGCAGCTGTATCCGCAGGTCAGGGCGATATTATGCGCCGTTATAACCCCGTGATTGCACCG
The DNA here is from genome assembly GCF_014203735.1 of Actinophytocola algeriensis. Taxonomy (GTDB): domain Bacteria; phylum Actinomycetota; class Actinomycetes; order Mycobacteriales; family Pseudonocardiaceae; genus Actinophytocola; species Actinophytocola algeriensis. The sequence continues at coordinate 7,818 of NZ_JACHJQ010000014.1, forward strand.
AGATAATTCACGTTGGCTGAGCGTTGGGTCACGTTCCGGAAGCAGGAGCGAACCCTGTGGCGGCTGCACGCTGAAATCGCTCAGCTACATGCTGCAAAGCCGTGGCCAATTCAGGGGAGGACTCGACTTCGAAATCGATCTCCAGGAAGGAGAGCAGGAAGGCAAGCGACTGAGGCGTATCCGCCCCGATGATCAGGCGGCAACTGCCCTTGTCGATCTCCTCGATAGTGCCCCACGTCACCATTCGCCGCATCTTTTCGTGATCGGCGGGCAGCGGTAGCCGCACGGAAGCCTGGAACGGCCACATCGCCGCGACCCGGGCCGCCAGGAACACGGCCGGGTCGCCACCCGGGATCTCCCTGGGCGTGAACCGGGCGCCCAGCGGCACCCGGGGCCGCAGCCGGTCGACCCGGAAGGTGCGCCAGTCGTCCCGGTCGACGTCCCACGCCACCAGGTACCAGCGCTTTTCCCCAGGTCACGAGCCGGTGCGGCTCGACGTCCCTGACCTGCTCCGCCGCGCCGTATGCCCCCGCGTAGTCGAACCGAAGGCGCTGCCGGTCCCGGCACGCCGACGCCACGGCGGTCAGCACCTCCAGCGCCACGACCTCGTCGTTCGGCGTGTCGACGGTCGTCACCTGTACCGCGTTCACCCGATGGCGGAGCCTCGAAGGGAGCACCTGTTCCAGCTTGACGAGCGCCTGAAGTGCGGTTTCCCCGATCGCGACCCCGCCGCCGGCTGCCGTGCGCAGGCTGATCGCGACCGCGACGGCCTCGTCGTCGTCCAGCAGGAGCGGTGGCAGCGAGGCGCCGGAGCCCAGCTGGTAGCCACCCGCGGTGCCGGAGGTGGCGTGCACCGGGTAGTCGAGCCCGCGCAGCTTGCCGACGTCGCGGCGCACGGTCCTGGTGCTCACGCCGAGCCGCTCGGCCAGCTCGGCGCCGGCCCACTCGCGGCGCGTCTGCAGCAGTGTCAGGAGCCGGAGCAGCCGGGCAGAGGACATGCGCCCGAGTCTCGCACCGGTCGCGGACGGGATCTGTCCGCGAGGTCAGCCGCCCGCGAACGGAGGCAGGATGTCGACCCCAGAGTCGTTCGGCACGGCGATCGACTGGTCCCGGACCGCCACCCCGTCCAGCAGGAAGCTGCACGCGGTCAGCACGCGGGTCAGCTTCTCCCCGTGCCTGGTGCCCAGCTCGGTCACCAGGTCTCGCACGGTCGCGCCTTCCGGCATGGTCACGGTCTCCTCGGAGAGGCCGACCGCGCCCCTGGCGCCCGCGAAGTAGCGCACTCGGACGTTCGTCACGGCTCCAGGTTAGCGGGCGCGGATTTGTCGACATGTCGATGTTCAGGCTGCCTGTCTGCGCGCCGGCCCGAAGCCGCGACAATGGAGGCATGGCCGAACCTCGCAAGTGGACCTACCTGATGGACATGGACGGGGTGCTGGTGCACGAGGAGCACCTCATCCCGGGGGCGGACAAGCTGATCGAGGAGCTGCGTGCCAAGGGCAACCAGTTCCTCGTGCTCACCAACAACTCCATCTACACCCCGCGTGACCTGCGGGCACGCCTGCACCGGACCGGTCTGGACGTGCCGGAGCCGTCGATCTGGACCTCCGCGCTCGCGACGGCGAAATTCCTCGACTCGCAGCGGCCGGACGGCTCGGCGTTCGTCATCGGCGAGGCTGGACTGACCACCGCGCTGCACGAGATCGGTTACGTCCTCACCGACCGCGACCCCGACTACGTCGTGCTCGGCGAGACCCGCACGTACAGCTTCACGTCGATCACGACCGCGATCCGCCTGATCGAGCAGGGCGCACGGTTCATCGCGACCAACCCGGACGCCACCGGGCCGTCCCGCGAGGGCTCGCTCCCCGCCACGGGCTCGGTCGCCGCGCTGATCGAGAAGGCCACCGGCCACCGCCCGTACTTCGTCGGCAAGCCGAACCCGCTGATGATGCGGTCCGCGCTGAACACGCTGGGTGCGCACTCCGAGTCGACGCTCATGATCGGCGACCGCATGGACACGGACGTCCGCTCCGGGTTGGAGGCGGGCCTGCGCACGATTCTGGTGCTGACCGGCATTTCGACCCCGGACACGGCCGAGCGTTATCCGTACCGTCCGAGCCGCGTGATCGACTCGGTCGCTGAGCTGGTCGGGAATGTGGACGACCCGTTTCCTGGCTAGTTCTTGCCGACTGCGAAGCGAACGATTTCGGCCTGGCATATTGTCGCGGTGTGCAGGATGACGGACCGACGACCTATGTGGTCGGTGACGTGCACGGGCACCTCGACGAACTGCTCGCCGCACTCGCCGACGCCGGACTGGTCGACGACGAGGCAAACTGGTCGGGCGGCGAGGACCACCTCTGGTTCCTCGGCGACTTCGTGGACCGGGGCCCGGACGGCATCGGCGTGATCGACCTGGTCATGCGCCTCGCGGACGAGGCGGCGGACGCGGGCGGCCAGGTACAGGCCCTGCTGGGCAACCACGAGATCTTGTTGCTCGGCATGCACCGCTTCGGCGAGACCGAGGTCCCGTCGGACTTCGGCCCCCGCAGCTTCGCCCGCAGCTGGGAGATGAACGGCGGCCAGCTGACCGACCAGGAAGCCGTCACCGACGGCCACATCGAATGGCTGATCAGCAGGCCCGCCGTTGAGCTGGTGGGCCGTCACCTCCTCATGCACTCGGACACCCTCGAGTACCTGGTGTGGGGCGGCGACATCGAGGAGATCAACGAGAACATCCAGGAGGTCCTGGACTCCGACGACCTCGTCGAGTGGTGGGAGGTCTGGCGCAGGCTCACCACCCGCCACGCCTTCCGAGGCCCCAACGGCGCCGACGTCGCCACCCAGCTCCTGACCGTCCTGGGCGGCGAACAGGTGGTCCACGGCCACTCCGTGATCGCCGACCAGCTGGGCATCGCCCCAGCCATGGTCGACAGCCCGTACGAGTACGCGAACGGCAAGGCCCTTGGCGTGGACGGCGGCGTCTTCGTCGGCGGCCCGTGCCTGGTCGTCAAGCTGCCCTGGTCACCGCACGAGCCCGGCGACGAGACTCCGTAACCAGCTCTCCCGCAGAGCCGGTTCACCGTCGGTGGCCCGTGCGATCGCACGCCGCCCGCCCCGGCTCCGCCCGTAGGCCACGAGCGCGACCGCCTCGGCGAGCGCCTGCCGCGTGCGCTCGCCCCGGTCGGGCCCGTCCTCGTCGGCGAACCACGCCGACGGGCGGAACGACCTGGTCAGCTTCGCCTGGTGGTCGGCGACGTGGCTCCACACGACGTCCCGCATCGAGACGTTCACGACCGCCCGTGCGGGCAGGCGGCCGGTCCAGTCCGCGTGCTGCTGCCAGCGCCAGGTGTTGGGGCTGGTCTTCCTCGCCCACGTGATCCCGACGAAGCGCAGGTGCCGCCGGATCACGTCCCATGGTTCCCGTGTATCCACTATCCAGTTGTCAAACAACGAGAACAGCCTGCTGAACGTGCTGCCCTGGCTCACCACGTCCACGAAGGTGATGGCTTCGCGGGCCAGTGCCGACGGCGTGAGGCCGTGCTCGATCAGCACCTCGCGAGCCCTGGGGGTGTGCGCCTCGGTGAGACCGGCCAGCGACAGCGGAAGACGCGTAACCCGGTCCGGCATGGCGCCGCTGAGCAGGTCGAACATCGAGTCCAGCGATCGGCCGACGAACACCAGGCGCGCGTCCCCACACCGCGCGAGCACCTTCGCGGCGCAGGCCACCAGCTCGTCGAGGAACCACAGGCGAGGTTCTTCGACGTCGTCGAGCAGCGACCCGAGCTGGTCGGGCGTCACGAGATCCCAGCGGAACGGCGGCACGGGCCGAAATTCTCTCCCAGCCGCGCGGCCACCGACCACGTGTTTCAGTGCTCGCCGCGGTAGGTGCGCAGTGCGCGGCGGGCCTGGTGACGGTCGCGGCGGCGCTCCTCGCGCCGGAGCTCACTCCACTCGCGGCCGCAGCCGGTGCTGGGGCACCCGGTCTGGTGGTAACCGGTGCTGCTCCAGTGGCAACCGCTGGTGAAAATGCTGTCGGGAGTGATCTCGTCAGGCAGGGTGCAGTCCCCGAACCGGTGGTCGTGCACCGCCACGCTCGTTGTTCCAGGCGTGTCGGCGATCCGCACCCACCAGGGTCGGGTCTTGTCCGTCTTGCTCATCCGGTCGCCTTCCGGCTCCGTGACGCCCCGGGCTGGGGCTGTCGCTAGACCGGGTGCACCGTGATCACCTCCGAAGATCCGTGGCTTTCCGTAGCTGATTCGAACGTACGTGAGCATCGCGAAAAGCGCCGCTGTCCAGCGAGGCGAGGCCGAGCGAATGGGACTTTCGCTCGGCGAAGAACGAGTCAGGCTAGGTCGAGCAGCTCGTCCAGGCCCGTGATGGTCAGCATCCGCGTGAGGTGGTCGGGTAGCCCCGTCAGCATCAGCCGCGAGTTCTTCGCCGCGGCCAGGCGGTGCGCGCCCACGAGGGCCGACAACCCGCTGGAGTCCACAATCGACACGTCGCCGAGATCAACCCGCAGCTCAGCGCCCTGCCCGGCGGCGTTGATCAGCTCCGTCAGCTCGGCACGCAGTGCGGGCGCGGTCTGCAGGTCGACCGCACCCGCCAGACGCACGTTCGACCCGTGCACAGTGATGGCGAGGCTCATCGACTCCCATCTTTGTCGACAGACGCGAACCTGTGTTGACGAACGTTGAACGTGACGGTGGGCGCCGGTAGACATACGTTGGTGTCAGTCGTCCCCGGGAGGCTCACATGAACACCAGCCACGTGTCGGGCAGCTCCGAGAAACCGCTGCTCGGGGACACTATCGGGGACAACTTCGACCGCGCGGTCGCCGCCTTCGGCGACCGCGAGGCGCTGGTCGAGCACGCCACCGGGCGCCGCTGGACCTACCGCCAGCTCGCCGACGAGGTCCACGCCGTCGCGCTGGGCCTGGTCGACCTCGGTGTCGGCAAGGGCGACCGCGTCGGCATCTGGGCGCCGAACTGTGCCGAGTGGACCTTCACGCAGTACGCGACCGCCAAGATCGGCGCCATCCTCGTCAACATCAACCCCGCGTACCGCGTCCACGAGCTGAAGTACGTCCTCAACCAGGCCGGCATCCGCACGCTCGTCGCCGCCCCCAGCTTCAAGACCTCCGACTACGCCGCCATGATCGACGAGGTCAGCGGCGAGTGCCCCGACCTGGAGGACGTGCTGCTCATCGGCCGCGAGGAGTGGACCTCGCTCGTCGCCATCGGCCGCGGTGGGTCGGCCGCGCACCTCGACGAGCTGCAGGCCGAGCTGTCCGCCGACGACCCGATCAACATCCAGTACACGTCCGGCACCACCGGGTTCCCCAAGGGCGCGACCCTCTCGCACCGCAACATCCTCAACAACGGCTTCTTCGTCGGCGAGATGTGCGGCTACACCGAAGCGGACCGCATCTGCATCCCCGTGCCCTTCTACCACTGCTTCGGCATGGTCATGGGCAACCTCGCGGCCACCTCCCACGGCGCCTGCATGGTCATCCCGGCTCCCGGCTTCGACCCGAAGGCCACCCTCGAGACCGTCGCCGCCGAGCGCTGCACCTCGCTCTACGGCGTCCCCACCATGTTCATCGCCGAGCTTTCCGAGCCCGGTTTCGAGTCCTACGACCTGTCGTCGCTGCGCACCGGCATCATGGCGGGCTCGCCGTGCCCGGTCGAGGTGATGAAGCAGGTCATCGACCGGATGGGCATGACCGAGGTGACCATCGCCTACGGCATGACCGAGACCTCGCCCGTCTCCACCCAGACCAGCAAGGACGACTCGCTGGACCGCCGCGTGTCCACTGTGGGCAGGGTCCTGCCGCACCTCGAGGTCAAGGTCATCGACCCGGAGACCGGCGAAACGGTCCCGCGCGGCACCCCCGGCGAGTTCTGCACCCGCGGCTACTCGGTGATGCTCGGCTACTGGGAGCAGCCCGACAAGACGGCCGAGGCCATCGACGAGGACCGCTGGATGCACACCGGCGACCTGGCGGCCATGGACGACGAGGGCTACCTCAACATCACCGGCCGCATCAAGGACATGGTCATCCGCGGCGGCGAGAACGTGTACCCGCGCGAGGTCGAGGAATTCCTCTACACCCACCCCGACATTCTCGACGCCCAGGTCATCGGCGTGCCGGACGAGAAATACGGTGAGGAACTGATGGCCTGGATCCGCATGAAGGAAGGCGCCGAGCCGCTCACGGCGGACGCGATCCGCGAATTCTGCACCGGCAAACTCGCGCACTACAAGATTCCCCGTTACGTGCGCGTCGTCGACGAATTCCCCATGACCGTCACCGGCAAGATCCGCAAGGTCGAAATGCGCGAGGTGTCAGTGGAGCTGCTCGGTCTGCAGAAGGCGGCCGCCGCTAAGCACGCGTGAGTTCCGCGAGCACCTCCTGCGACGCCTCCACGAACGCCTCCAGCGCGGCGACCTCGAACACGAAGTCGAAGCCGTCGTGCCGGGAACCGAGCCGGAACTCGATCTCCTCGCCGTTGACGCAGTAGGCGATCGGGCACCCGCGCCGCACGATCACCCACGAGCCAACGTTCAAATCCTGACTCATTTACACTCCCGCGTCACAATTGTGTTCTCTTGGTGCAAGTCTGCGTTTGTTCTTTCCGAACGGTAGCTTTGTCGCGGACAGGACAGGGTGTCTTGCGGTTGCGGAAAGAATGTGACATGAGTGGGGAACGAAAAGGCCCTCGGGCGCGGGACCGTATCATCGGGGCGCGTTTGCGAGCCATCAGAAAAGAGCGCACCGAGCTTTCGCTGGAACAGGCGGCGGTGCTGGCCCAGTGGTCGCCGAGCACGATGTCGCGGATCGAGACGGGAAAGCGGCACATCTCGCCAGAGGACGTCGCCACCATCTCGACCATCTACCAGCTCCCCCTGGCCCAGCGGCAGGAGCTGATCGAGTCGGCACGGGCCGGGAACGCCAGCGGTTGGTGGGACTTGCCGTTGCCCGGCGTGCCCATGGACATGGGCGCCATCGCCAGCTACGAAGCGGAAGCAATACGCCTGACTGACTGGTCGGTGAACCTGGTCCCAGGCCTGCTCCAGACCTATCGCTACGCGGTGGGGCTGATGCGCTCAGGCGGCGTGGCCGCCGATGTCATCGAAGCGCGGTGGATGGCCCGCCTGCGGCGGCAACAGATTCTCGGGAATCTCGACTACTACGCCTTCATCGGCGAAGCTGCCTTGCGCACTCCCTTCGGCGGCCCGGACGCGCTGCGCGAGCAGTTGCGGCATTTGCTCGGCGCTCGGGAGAGGGGCATCGGGATTCGGATCGTGCCCGAACACCAGGCTCATTCGCTGGTTCTGCATTCCTGGCTGCTGATGGAGTTCCCGAACACGAGTCCGGTGGTCAACGTCGAGGCGAGGAACGGCAGTCTCTACCTGCACGACGAGATCGCCGAGACGTACCTCGGGCTGGTCGGCCAGCTCGATAGGATTGCTTTGGCCGCGCCCGCCACAATGGCGTTGGTGCGCAGGATTCTTGAAGAGGTGTGAGTATGTGGCGTAGGTCCACCCGATCCGGTGAGACGGGCAACTGTGTCGAGCTGCGTGGCGATCTCGCCGCGATCCGAGACAGCAAGTCCCCACAGGCGATCCTTCCGATCCCCGAGGTGGCGACCCGAAAACTGCTCGGGTTCCTGCGCAGCCGTCCCTAAACTCCCCGATGTGAGTTTGATCAACATCGTCGACGTCGAGGCCACCTGCTGGGACGGCCAACCGCCGCCCGGCCAGGTGAGCGAGATCATCGAGATCGGCCTGACCGTCGTCGACCTCGCCGAAGGCGCCCGTCTCGGCAAGCACCGGATCCTGGTGCGTCCACAACGTTCGCGCGTCAGCGCCTTCTGCACGGAACTGACCTCCCTCACGCAGGAAGAGGTCGACGGGGGCGTCTCCTTCGCGGAAGCGTGCCGCCTACTGGTCAAGGACCACGAGAGCAACCGCCGCCCGTGGGCGAGCTGGGGCGACTACGACCGCAACCAGTTCCTGCGGCAGTGCACGGGCGTCGAGTACCCCTTCAGCAGCGACCACACCAACGCCAAACGCCGGTTCACCGAGGCGCACGACCTCCGCAGACGTCCCGGCATGGCACAGGCTCTGGAGATCGCGGGTCTGCCGCTCGAAGGCCGTCACCACCGCGGCGACGACGACTCGTGGAACATCGCCGCGCTCGTCCTCCACCTGCGGAGCAGGAACGCCTGGTGACACCCGGTCACCACCCTTCCCAAGGTGCTGACCTGCGGCGCAGCATGAAATCCATGCTCACGAAAGCCCCGACAACCACGATGCTCCCAGTCTCCGACATGGACCGCGCCGTCCGCTTCTACGGCGGCACCCTCGGCCTCGAAGAACGCGCCACCACCCCCGACGGTGGTCACGTGTTCGCCGCGGGAAGCGACGCGATCGGCCTGCTGCCCGCCGAACCCGGCGCGCAGAGCGGCCACACCGTCCTCAGCTTCGAGGTCACCGACATCGAGGCCGAGATCCGCGACCTGGAGGGCCGCGGCGTCACGTTCGCCGACTACGACACGGCCGACCTGAAGACCGTCGGCCACATCGCCGACATGGGCGGCGAGCGTGCCGCCTGGTTCGCTGACAGCGAAGGCAACATCCTCTGCCTCCACCAGCCCGCATAACCGGCTACCCCCTCCGCCACGAAGTGGCCTAGGCTGGAATGACGCGTCCTGGGTACGCCCTGGGGCGCGTTCATTTGTGTGTGGAGGTGACCGTTGTGCCGACCGGAAAGGTCAAGTGGTACGACTCGGAGAAGGGCTTCGGGTTCGTCACACAGGACGGGGGCGAAGACGTCTACGTCCGTTCTTCAGCCCTGCCGGCCGGGGTGCCCGGCCTGAAAGCCGGTCAACGCATCGAGTTCGGTGTCGCCGACGGTCGTCGGGGTCCGCAAGCGCTTTCCGTGCGACTGCTGGACCCGCCGCCGTCGGTCGTCGAAGCACGGCGCCGCCCGGCCGAGGAACTGCACGGCCTGATCGAGGACATGATCCAGCTGCTGGAGACCAAGGTGCAGCCGGACCTGCGCCGTGGCCGCTACCCGGACCGCAAGAACGTCAAGCGGATCGCTGACGTGGTCCGTGCGGTCGCGCGGGAGCTGGATCCCTAACCGGCCTGCACCTGCAGCGACCACGCCGCCCTGGTCACGGCCTCCGGGCCCGCGTCGCCCTGAACCAGAACACCACCGGCCTGCTTGACCTCCAGGGTCTGCAGCTGGTCGCCTTCGCCCGGCGGGAGCGCCTCGAACGAGGTCTCCTTGCCGGGGGAGAAGGTGGCGACCGTGACCGGGGCTTTCTGCTCACCGGCCGCGGTCCTGTACTGGATCACGACCGACCACGGGGTGTCGGCGACGTCCTTCGGGACCGTCACCTTCACCGGCGTGCCCGGGGGCACCGGCAGCTTGAGCATGGCGGTGTTGTCGCGCTTGCAGTTCTCGACCTTCACGTCGCAGTACAGGAACGGCTTCGCGGCCGTCTTCTTGCCTGCGATGAGAAAGTCGACGTGGGGCGGTGGTGGCTCCTTTTCGGGCGCCGACGAGCAGCCCGCGAGCACCAGCAGCACCAGGACCAGCAGCTTGCGCACGCCGGTGAGCCTACGTGCGGTCCTGCGGCGGCGGCGGTGGCCCCTCCTGGAACGCGACCTGCTGGGGTCCCGTCGACGTGCGCCACGGCCGCACCGGCCGCTCGCCACCGAACCACGGCAGCAGCGACTGGCCCTTGCGCGTCAGCATGGTCTGGACCAGGCCGAACGCCAGGATGACTGAGATCACCAGGAAGCCGAGCCAGAACGTCGGCGGCAACAGCACACCCAGTGCGCCACCGAAGACCCAGGCCAGCTGCAGCACGGTTTCCGACCGTCCGAACGCGGACGCGCGGGACTCCTCCGGCAGATCGTCCTGGATCACGGCGTCGAGGCTGTTCTTGGCGAGCGCGCTCGCGGTCGCGCCGACGAGCCCGACGATCGCGGCCGTGGCGATGCCCTCCAACAGCATCGCGACGAGGGTCGCGGCGAGGCTGCCGCTGATGCACGTGAGCACGATCTGGTCGGGGTGGCCGAGGTGCATGCGCGCGCCGATGCCGTTGCCGATGAAGCTGCCCGCACCCGCGGCGCCCGCGATGATGCCGAGCAGCAGCAACTGCATGAACGGCTCGCCCTCGGTCTGCGCGCGGACGGCGAACGCGGCGAACATCATGAGGAAGCCGGTGAGCACGCGGATCGTCGCGTTGCCGGAGAGGGCCACGACGACGTTGCGGCCCATGGGTTGTCGTCTCGGCTTCTCCGGGTGCGCCGACAGGGACGCGGGCACCTCGCCTTCCGTGACCTCCACCCAGGCGGGGATCCGCATGGCCTGCACCGCGCCGAAGACGCAGATGATCGCGGTGAACCACAGCGCGCCTGCCGAGTCGAAGATCTGCAGCACCAGCGTGGCGACCGCGCCGAACGCGGCACCGCCGACCAGGCCGAACGTGGTGAGGCGGGCGTTGGTCTTGGCGAGCGTGATGTCCGGTGGCACCACTCTCGGGGTGACCGCCGCCTTGAGCACCGTGAACGACTTGGACAGCACCATCTTCGCGAGGGCCGCCGGGTAGAGCAGCCAGGTGTCGAAGTTGGTGGCCATGACGATGCAGGCGAGGGCTTGTCCGACCGACGTGACGCACATGGCGAGGCGGCGGCCGCGCTGGATGCGGTCCAGCATCGGCCCGATGACCGGCGCGAGCAGCGCGAACGGCGCGATCGTGATCAGCAGGTAGAGCGCGACCTTGCCCTTGGACGAGTCGGCGCTGGCGGCGGAGAAGAAGAGCGTGTTGGCGAGCGCGACGGCCATGGCGGCGTCGCTCGCGTAGTTGAGCATCGTCGCGTAGGTCAGCGCGGTGAGGCCCGACTTGTCGGCACCGTCGGCGTTCACGGCACGCTTGAACGCGGCGGCGGCCTTGCCGCTGAGCTCCTTGCCGCGGATCGCGGCGACACGCGTGACGGTCAGCTTCTTGGGGAACCCGGGCGCGGCGGCGGACGGCGGCACGGGCGGTCCCGGCGTGACCGTTGTCGGTTGTGGACCCTGCGGTTGCGCACCGTGCGGTTGTGGACCGTGCGGTTGTGGACCGTGCGGTTGTGGACCCTGGGGTTGCTGCTGGCTGGGGTAGCCGTCGGGGCCGTAGGTCTCGGGCGGGCGGCCGTCGTAGTCGTAGTCCATCGGCCGCGTCGACGGGACGGGCGGCAGCTGGCGGCGCGGTGGCGGCACGTCGCGCCAGTCCCGGCGCTGCTGCGGTGGCGGTGGCGGTGGCTGGCGGTGGACGGGCCGGGTCTTGCGCAGGTCCTCCGGCGGCGAGTAGTGGCTCGCGGCGGGGATCGCGCTGGTCAGCGGCTCCACACGGGGCTCTTCGCGTGGCTGCTCGTAGGCCCGCGTCGGCGGGTGCGCTGGGGTCGGCGGGTGCGGCGGGTTCGCCGGGGGAGGCTGCTGCTGGGGCTGCCAAGTCGGCGCCTGCTGCTTGGTCCAGCTACGGCGACGCTTCTTCTTCCCGGAGCCGCGCCCCCGCTGCTCCTCAGCGTCTCCAGAACCGGAACGAATCACGCCGTCCATCCTGCCGTACGAAGTGCCTTGTCGAAGCCGAGACGTACCCACCCGTCGAAGGGATCCCACTTCCAGGTTACGGACTGGTGGTGACAAACCTCACCCGGAACATCGTCGGCCACAACTTGCCCGTGACCAGGAACTCGTCGGTGCCGGGGATGGCGGCGATCCCGTTGAGCACGTCCGTGCCCGCCCGGTCCTCCTCGGGCAGCAGCCCGGAGAGGTCGACGGTGGCGGTGACGCGTCCGTTCTCGGGGTCGATCCGGACGATCCGGTCGGTCTGCCACACGTTCGCGTAGACCTGGACACGCCCGTCCCGGCCGGGCACGCACTCCAGTTCGTTGAGCCGGGTCACCGGCCCGTCCGGCCCTGTGACCTGGACGTTTCCTTCCTGGGTGAAGGTCTCGACGTCCCGGAAGGTCAGCCGGTCGCCGCCGTCGCTCATGATCAGCCGGTCACCGCTCCGGTCGTGGCAGATGCCCCAGCCCTCACCGTCGTAGCCGGCCCTGCCCTCTTCCGCGAGCGTCGTCCTGTCCCGCCGGATGGCGACCCCGTCCTGCCAGGTGATCTGCCAGATGACGTCACCCGCGACCGTGATGCCCTCCCCGAAGAGGTCGGCGGGCAGCTCGACCTGCTTGTCCACCTCGCCGGACTCCGGATCGACTGCACGGATACTCGACTTCCCCTCCAGTCCGGTGCCCTCGTACAGGACGCCGTCGACCAGTTCGAGGCCCTGCGTGAAGGCGCCGGGGTCGTGGGGAACGGTGGCGAGCACGTCGACTTTCAAGGTGCCCTCGGCGGGGGCCTCGGTCGGCGCGGCCGAGCACGCGGCGAGAAGGAGAACACCGGAGATAGCGAGAAGCGCCCGCACAGTTCTCAAGCCTTGCACGACCGGCGTAGGGCCGCGCTGAGCGGTGGGGCACAATCGGTGGCGATGAACGTGCAGCAGTCTGACCTGAACGACCCCGCCCTCGTGGCGGAGGTCGACCTGGCGCGTGCCGCCGCGCAGGAAGAGGCGGGCGACGAGCGCGTTGGCGACTACGTCGAACACCACATCGAGGACGATGCGGCGGTAACCCACCTCTTCGAAGCCGACAAGCCTGGCTACCAGGGTTGGCGCTGGGCTGTGACCATCACGTCGGCCGGTCCGTCGTCCGATGTCACGGTGAGCGAGGTGGTCCTCCTCCCCGGCCCGACCGCGCTGGTGGCGCCCGAGTGGATCCCGTGGCAGTACCGGGTGCAAGCGGGCGACCTGGGTGTGGGCGACCTGCTCCCCACGTCTCCGGACGACCCTCGGCTCGTCCCGGCGTACCTGGAGTCGGACGACCCGGCGGTGGAAGAGGTGGCGACCGACGCGGGCCTGGGCCGCGTCCGGGTGATGTCCCGTCCGGCCCGTCTGGACGCCGCGGACAGGTGGCAGCAAAGCGAGTTCGGTCCGCGTTCGGACATGGCCCGCAGCGCCCCGGCCCACTGCGGCACGTGCGGCTTCTACCTGCCACTGGCCGGCTCGCTGCGCGCCGCCTTCGGCACGTGCGGCAACGAGATGGCCCCCGCGGACGGCCACGTCGTGCACATCGAGTACGGCTGCGGCGCCCACTCCGAGGCTGAGGTGGAACAGGTCAGCCCGGTACTGGTAGCCGACCTGATCTACGACGACGCGCTGCTGGACGTCGAGCCGCTGGAGATCGTGGACGCGGTCCCAGCGGCCGCGGAGCCGGTGGACGCGGAGCCGGTCGACACGACCGACGCTGAGTCGGTTGGTGTGGTGGATGCTCCCGTGGTCCCCGACGCCGAGGCGATCGCCCCGGCTCCGGCTTCGGACGCTCCGGCGGCTGAGTCGGTTGGTGCGGTGGACGCTCCCGCAGTCCCCGATGCGGAGGCGATCGCTCCCGCTCCCGAGTCGGACGTCTCGGTGGCGGAGCAGGTGGCCGCGGCCGCGGCTCCGGAAGCTGAGCCAACCGCCGCAGAGTCCGAGTCGAGCGCTCCGACCACGGAGTCGACGGATGCTTCCACCTCAGAGCCGGTTCCGGCTCCCGAGTCGCCTGCCGCGGTGGACGCTCCTGCAGCTCCCGAGGCCGAGCCGACTCCTGTGGCCGAGTCGGCGGCTTCCGAGGCCGAGCCGATCTTCGAGGCTGAGCCGACAGCTCCCGCGCCTGAGGCCGAGTCCACTGCTTCCGCTGTGGAGCCCGAGCTGGCTCCTGTGGCCGAGTCGGCGGCTTCTGCTCCTGAGGCCGAGCCGATCGAGGCTGAGCCGACGGCTTCCGCCGCAGAGCCCGAGTCGGCACCGGTGGCCGAGTCAATGGCTCCCGTCCTCGATGTCGAGGTGACTTTCGATGTCGAGCCGTTGCCCGTGGCCGAGTCGACGGCTTCCGCTACCGAGCCCGAACCGAGCGCCCCGGCAGCCGAGCCGGACGCCCCCGTCTCCGAGCCCGAAGCCCATGCGGCTCTCGCGCCCGAGTCGAGCGTCCCGGCCACCGAGTCGAATGTCCCGGTGACTGCTGCCCCCGAGACCGAGCCGAGCACCCCGGCCATGACGCCGGACGTTGCGGCGGATGCCCCTGCGGCAGAGTCCGTGCCCGAGCCGGTTGCGGCCGAGGACGCTCCTGCGGCGGAAACCGAGCCGACAGCCGCGGCAGTCGAGTCGGTAGCCGCCCTCGAAGCTCCCGCCGCTCCCGAAGCCGAGCCGGCTCCCGAGGCCGAGCCGACGGTCCGCGCCGAGGAAGCCGCCGAGCCGCCGGCCGCCGCGGTGGAAGGCCTGGGCGTTACCGGGTCGGAAGCTCCCTCGGCCGAGCCGGACAGTCCGGTCACCGAGTCGGAGCAGGCTGACCCGACGGCCGCGGCCGTCGAGGCGGTCGCGGCGGTGGAAGCCCCCACCGTCTCCGCGCCGACTCCCAAGGACACCAGCCCGGAGGCAGCGCCCAAGGTCGACCCGAGTCCTCCCACCGCCGGCACACCGGTCAGCGCCGAGGCTCCCGCCGACATCGAGCCGGTGGTCACCGCCGAGACGTCCGACGAGTCCACCCGCCGCGAGTGACCGATCCCTTCGGCACCGCCGCGTTGCGGGAGTCGGTGCTCGGCTCGTGGCGGTCCTCGCCCACCCGCCTCCGCGAGGACACCAACGCCGAAGAGGACCTCGTCCTCGGCGGCTACCGCGACCGGCTGCTCATCGAGCTCGCCCAGAACGCCGCCGACGCCGCCGGCAGCGGCGGCACGCTCAAAGTGTCCCTTGTGGACGGCGAGCTGCGCGTTGCCAACACCGGTGAACCCCTTACGCGCCAAGGAGTTGAGGCCCTCGCCTCGCTCCGTGCCTCCGCCAAGCAACATGGCGTCGGCCGGTTCGGTGTCGGGTTCGCCGCCGTGCTCACGGTCTGCGACGCGCCCCGCATCGTCTCCACCACCGGCAGCGTCGCGTTCGACGTCGAGCGCACCCGCCGCGAAGCAGGCGCCGACCGCGCTCCCGTGCTCCGCCTGCCCTGGCCGACCGACGAAACCCCGCCCGACGGCTTCACCACCGAGGTCCGCCTGCCGCTCCGCGAGACCGTCGACCTCGACGAGTTCCGCGGTCAGGCCGGCGACATCCTCCTCGCCCTCGACGCGCTCACCCGCATCGAGATCGGCGACGACGTCTGGTGGCGCGACGGCGCCGACATCCACGGACCGGACGGCGTCACCCGATGGGTCGTCGTGCGCGACCACGGCGAGTTGCCGTCGGATCCCGCACTCGGCGCCGAAGCGCGTCCGCAGTGGACGATCTGCTGGGCGCTCCAGGTGGACGGTGGCCCGCGACCACGGGACACGGATGTCCTCTACGCGCCCACGCCCACCGACGAGCGACTTTCCCTACCTGCCAGGCTGATCGCGAGCCTTCCCGTCGAACCGTCCCGTCGGCGGATCCGCCCGGGGGCCGCCACCGACCACGTGCTCGCCGCCGCCGCGCGCGCATACCCGCGCCTGCTTGACGAGCTGGCGCCCGAAGAGCGACCGAAAGTCGTGCCACTGCCGCGTTTTCCACTGTCCGAAGTGGATGAGAAGCTGCGCGACGGTGTGCTGGAACAGCTCCGCATATCGCCGTGGCTGCCGTCCGCGCTCGACGACAAGCCGCTCACCCCGGCGGAAGCGCGGCTGCTTCCCGTGCCCAGCAAGGAACTCGCCGAGTCCGTCGCACAGTACATCCCGGGGCTGGTGCGCGCGGAGTTCGTGGAGCAGGCCGCCGCTCTTGCCGCGCTGGACGTGGTCCAGTTGCGACTGTCCGATGTAGTCGATGCGCTGACCGGAATCATCCGTCCGCCAACGGAATGGCGCGAGCTGTACCAGGCGCTGGACAAAATCGTGGACAACGATCCGTCCGTGGTGGACGACCTCGGCGCACTGCCGGTGCCACTCGCCGACGGACGCACCGTGCCCGGCCCGCGCGGCGTGCTCATCGCCGACCTCGATCTGTCCAGTATGGAGGGTGTGCACGTCGTGCACCCCGACGCCGTGCACCCGCTGCTCGAACGGCTTGGCGCGCGACATGGTGGTGCGGAAGAACTTCTGGCCGCGATGGCCAGCGAGGTCGAGCACAGTCTCGAAGACGCCGAGTCCGGTCTGGACATCGGCGCGCTCGTGAACACGGTGCTGCGACTGGTGGCCGAGGCCGGAGTCCGCCCCGGTGACGAGCCGTGGCTCGGTGCGCTGGCACTCCGGGACGCGGACGGTGAACCCCGCCGCGCGGACGAACTCGCCCTCCCCGGCACGAAGTTCCTCACCGTCCTCGCCGAAGACTCACCCGTCGGTGTCCTCGCGGACGACATCACCGCGCAGTGGTCACCGCCCGTGCTCGCCGCGGTGGGTGTCCTGGACGGTTTCACGATCGTCGTCGACGAAGCGCCGGAAGGTCCCGACCACGACCTCGCCGACGAGGCCGACTGGTGGGACGACCAGCCGGAACCGCCGGCCAGGATGGAAGCGATCCGCGACCTGGACCTGGTCGCCGACGACGCGTGGCCGGCCGCGATCCGCCTGCTGGCAAGCGAGCCCGACACCTGGCGCGCGCTGCGCAGCGGTTACACAGCGTGGTGGATCGCGCATCACGCACTGCTGGCCGGCGAACCACCGGCACACTGGCGCCTGCCGGCCGCGAGCGAACTGGCCGGCCTGTACGACACCGCACCGACCGACCTGGAACCACATCTCCAGGAGCTGATGGGCGTCCGCGGGGAGCTGGCCGTGGAGTCCACAGAGGACGCCGAGGACCTGCTCGACCGCCTGGCGGACCCGACCAGGACGATCACGCGAGGCACCATCCGGCGCGTGTACGTCGCACTGGCCGAGGCCGTCCGCGACGACGTGGTCGACCCGGCCGACCTGGACCCACCTCCGGAGGTCCGCACGGCGGACGGCGAGGTCACCGACAACGGTGCGGTGCTGGATGTCCCGTGGCTGGCCCCGGTGACGGACGGCTATGTGGCGATCGACGCCGACCTGGCCACGCCGCTGGCGGAGCTGCTCGACATCCCACTCGCGTCGGAAGCGGCTCCGGCGGGACCGGACGGTGGCGACCCGGTGGCGTGGTCGGACCTGGGCGCGGTGGTGGACGCGTGCGACGTGATCGGCCTCCCGGTGCCGGACGGCGGCCCGATCATCCACGATGGACTGGAAGTCGCCGGGCGACGAGTGCCGTGGTGGGTCGAAGGCGACACGGTCCACTGCGAGGACTCGACGGCGGGGCTGGGCCGGGCGCTGGCGTGGGTGACCGACCGCTGGGAGGACCGCCACCTGCTGGCGGCACTGCTGGAAGACCCGTCGAACAGCGACGCGTAGGCCTCCGGCCCCCGATTCCAGCCTAGCGAGCACCCCCGACACAGAACGCCGACGAAGGCCGAGTTGTCCACAGCACCATGAGTTGTCCACAGACGACCCACGATCACCCCGAAACGTAACCCCCACCTAGTAAGCTGGCATGGCGGGACGCCCCCGGGACAGGGTGGGGGTTGGGTAACGCGCGCGCGAGCCGTCGCGGGATGTGGGGGGCTGCGGAGGGATTCGCGGCGGAGCCGGGTTCTCGGTGCGGTACTTGAGGCTTTCGCCGGAATTCGCGAGTTGTCCACAGGCAAGATCGACAACGGCGCGAATGTCACCGCCCGCCGGTAGAATGGCAAGGCGGGACGCCCCCGGGATCGGGTGGGGGTTGCAACGCGCGCGCGAGCCGCAGGTTGGTGGGGCTCTCGGGCGGCGTGGTGGAGCTTCGCGAGCAACCTGCCCGGACGTGGCGTGGACGACGTTCAGCGACGTTCAGCGGCCGTCAGGCCGTCAGCGCAGGCGTTGGGCTCCTCGGCTGCCCCGGCGCGAGGCAGCGCGTTGCCAGGCCATGACCGGCACGCCGATCAGCCCCAGAGCCGTTCCCCACAGCGCGGTCCACACCCAGATCGGCGGGAACACCTCGAACCCGTAATGCCCCACCAGCAGCACGCACGTCAGCACGACCCACAGGCCCGTCCCCACGTACACCAGCGGCGCCAGCGCCAGCAGCCGGTCGGGCAGCGGGGGAGGTGACTTCTGTGTTTCGATTCCCGGGTCGGGTTTCCCTACGTCGGACACATGCGCGAGGCTACCGGGCCATGGCAAACAGGACAGCCGCCCTCGATCGGTTCTTCAAGATCTCCGAGCGGGACTCCTCCGTCGGCCGGGAGGTCCGCGGTGGGGTCGTCACGTTCGTGACCATGGCGTACATCGTCGTGTTGAACCCGCTGATCATCGGATCCTTCGCCGACGATCCGGCGCACACGGACAAGTTCGGCGGCTTCCTCCCGGTCGACCAGGTGGCCGCCGTCACGGCGCTGGTCGCCGGGGTCATGACGATCCTCTTCGGACTCGTCGCCAACTACCCGTTCGCCATGGCCACCGGTCTCGGCATCAACGCGTTCGTCGCCGTGTCGATCGCGCCGCAGATGTCCTGGCCCGCCGCCATGGGGCTCGTCCTCGTCAACGGTGTCATCGTCCTCATCCTCGTCGTCACCGGCGTCCGGACCGCCGTGTTCAACGCGGTCCCGCCGTCGCTCAAGGCCGCGATCGCCGTCGGCATCGGCCTGTTCATCACGCTCATCGGGCTCGTCGACGCCGGGTTCGTGCGCCGCCTGCCCGACGCGGCCGGGACCACCGTCCCCGTTGGACTCGGCATCAACGGCTCGATCGCCTCCTGGCCGACGCTCGTGTTCGTCGTCGGGCTGGTCCTCACCGGCATCCTCGTCGCGCGGCGAATCAAGGGCGCGATCCTCATCGGCGTCATCGCGACGACCGTGTTCGCGATCATCCTCGAGGCCATCGTCGACGCCGGGCCGTCCATGGGCACCGACCCCAAGGGCTGGAACCTCGGCTACCCGGGCGTCCCCGACCAGGTCGTCGACACCCCGAACCTGTCGCTGCTCGGCGACGTGAACTTCGACGCCTGGATCCAGGTGCCGATCATCACCGCCGTCCTGCTGGTCTTCACGCTCGTCCTCACCGACTTCTTCGACACCATCGGCACCATGACCGGCCTCGGCAAGGAGGCGAACCTCGTCGACAAGGACGGCAAGCTGCCCAACACCGGCAAGGCGCTGTTCGTCGACGGCCTCGGCGCGGTCGCGGGCGGTGCGGCGTCGTCGTCCTCCAACACGGTGTACATCGAGTCGGCGTCCGGCATCGCGGAGGGCGCGCGGACCGGGCTCGCCAACGTCGTCACCGGTCTGCTGTTCATCGCGGCGATGTTCTTCACGCCGCTGTACAACTCGGTGCCGGTCGAGGCGGCCGCGCCCGCGCTGGTGATCGTCGGCGTGCTGATGATGGCGCAGATCAAGGAGATCGACTTCGCCGACTTCACGATCGCGCTGCCCGCGTTCCTGACGATCGTGGTCATGCCGTTCACGTACTCGATCGCCAACGGCATCGGCGCCGGGTTCGTGAGCTACGTGCTGATCCGCGCCGCCACGGGCAAGATCCGCGGCATCCACCCGCTCATGTGGATCGTCGCCGCGGCCTTCGTGGTTTACTTCGCGATCGGCCCAATTCGGGCGGCGTTCGGCGGCTGAGCCCGGGCGCAGGCGGATGTTGAGTGACTGGGGTCAACTCGTGAGGTATGCTAACGATGTGTCGAACAAGGAGCTAGACGTAGCCGAGAGCTCCCTGACCAGCCGGTTACGGCTGGCGGTAGTGCGGCTCAATCGCAGGCTCCGCGCCCAGCGGACCAGCTCCTCGATCACGCTCACCCAGCTGTCAGCACTGTTCTGCCTGTACAAATGTGGCCCCCTCACCCCAGGTGAGCTCGCGGCCAAGGAGGTTGTCCAACCCCCGTCGATGACCAGGGTGATCGCTGCTCTCGAGGAACTCGGCTACGTCAGCCGTCGACCGCATCCCAGTGACGGCCGGCAGGCCATCGTAGAAATCACCGAGGAGGGGAGCGCGCACATCCGAGCGGACATCTCCGCGCGCGAGGCCTGGCTGGACAAGCGGCTCGCGGAACTCACCGAGGCGGAACGGGAACTGCTCTCCCGCGCGGCGGAGATCATCGACAGGATGGCGAGCCAACAGGATTAGTGGCAGAAAAGAGAGAACTGACAACCGATTCGACAACATCTCGAGCCGGACTCGCCGAGGACTCGAAGAAACCCGCCGAACATCGCAGCATGTTGGCGGCGCTCCGGGTACGGAACTACCGGCTCTTCGCATCCGGGCAGATCGTCTCGAACGTCGGCACCTGGATGCAACGCATCGCACAGGACTGGCTCGTGCTCGAGCTGTCCGGCTACGACCCCGTCGCGCTCGGGGTCGCGGCGTCGCTGCAGTTCCTGCCGACGCTGTTCCTGACGCTGTGGGCCGGGGTGCTGGCCGACCGCATCGACAAGCGCAAGCTGCTGATGGTCGTCCAGGCCGGCATGGCGCTGTGTGCGCTGGCGCTGGGGCTGCTCGACGTCGGCGGGATCGTGCAGCTGTGGCACGTGTACCTGCTGTGCCTGGTCTTCGGCGTGTTCACCGCGTTCGACCCGCCGGTGCGGCAGAGCTTCGTCGGCGAGATGGTCGGCCGCGAGCACCTGGCGAACGCCGTCGCGCTGAACTCGTCGACGTTCAACCTGGCCAGGGTCGTCGGCCCGGCGATCGCGGGTCTGATGATCGTCTGGACCGGCACGGGCTGGGTGTTCCTGGTGAACGCGGTCACGACGCTGGCGGTGATCTACGGGCTGTTCCGCATGAACCCGGCGGAACTACACCGGACGGCGGTGACCACGTCGCGGCGCGGCCAGCTGATGGCGGGACTGCGGTACGTGCGAGGTCGGCCCGACATCATCGCCGTGCTGGTGCTGGTGTTCTGCGTGAGCACGTTCGCGTTCACGTTCTTCACGACCCTGGCGATCGCGGCGGCGAACGTGTTCCACCGCGATGCCGACGGCTACGGCCTGTTGTCCACGCTGCTGGCGGTGGGCAGTTTCGCCGGCGCGCTGCTGGCCGTGCGGCGGAGCACGCGTCGCAAGCCGGGCCTGGGCCTGCTCGTCGGGGCGGGTTTCCTGTTCGGGTTGTTCGAGGTCATCGCGGGTCTGATGCCGACATACCTGGCGTTCGGGCTGGCGCTGATCCCGTGCGGCCTGGCGATGATGACCTTCATGAACACGGCGAACAGCACGATCCAGCTGTCGACGGCGCCGGAGATGCGGGGCCGCGTGATGGCGCTGTACATGCTGGTGTTCATCGGCGGCAACCCGGTCGGCGCGCCCATGACGGGCTGGATGGCCGCGGAGTTCGGCGGCCGGTCCCCGTTCATCATCGGCGGGGCGGTCGCCGTGCTGTCGACGGTGGTGTGCGGCTGGGTCCTCGCACGTCGCGGCGGCATTCAGGTCCGCTCGCGCCTGCCGTGGGTACGAAGGCCACTGGTGGCTCGAACACCGGAGCTTGCGCACGTTGATTAAGTTAGGCTAACCTTAGCTCGTCGCTTCGTGGTGGGAGCGGCAGTCAGTTCGGGAACAGCGAGACCCCCACTCCGGTTCGGCAGACGGCACTGCTCGGAGTGGGGGTCTCGTCTATGAATGGCCAGGTCAAACACGTCGCCCTGAACCCAGGACTGTCACGTGGGCAGCCCCCACCCGATCCCGGGGGCACCCCGCCTTGCCAGTCTACCGGGTGGGGCCGACATTCTCGCCGTTGTCGATCTTGCCTGTGGATAACTTCCTGGTTCGGGGAAATGTCTCAAGTTCGGTCACCGAACCTGAGTGGAGGTCCGCCGACGACGGCGATGACCAGGGCTGTTGTGAGCTACTTCTCAGGTGACCGCCCACGTGTGGACGGGCGCGTTGGTGTCCGACAGCTCCACGTAGCGGTGCAGCATGCCGACCAGTGCGGCGTCGCGGTCCAGGCCGCGGGCCTCCAGGGCGGCGACCGTCTCGCGTTGCCACGTCGAGCCCGTTCGTTGTGCGAGGCAGCGTTGCTCGATCACACCCAGGTAGCGTTCCCGCACCGCGTCCGACACGCCGCACTCGCGCAGCCCGTCGTGGGCCATCGGCAGCAGGCGGCGCAGCACCAGCTCGTCCGGTGGGACCCAGCCGATGCCCGGCCAGTACAGCTGCGCGTCGAACGCGTGCCGGGCGCCCGCGTACAGGTTCTCCTCCGCCGCCTGGAACGACATCTGTGTCCACACAGGACGCTCCGCGGTCGCCAGTGCGCGCTGCGCGCCGTAGAAGAACGCCGCGTTCGCGATCAGGTCGACCACCGTCGGGCCCGCGGGCAGTACCCGGTTCTCGACCCGCAGGTGTGGAATGCCGTCGACGACGTCGTACACCGGGCGGTTCCAGCGCCAGATGGTGCCGTTGTGCAACCTCAGTTCCGCGAGTTTCGGGGCGCGGCCCGCGTTGAGCGCCTCGATCGGGTCCTCGTCGTCGATTTCCGGGAGCAGGCCCGGGAAATAGCGCACGTTTTCCTCGAACAGGTCGAAGATGGACGTGATCCACCGCTCCCCGAACCACACGCGCGGGCGCACGCCCTGGTTCTTCAACTCCTGCGGGCGGGTGTCAGTTGCCTGCTGGAAAAGGGGAATCCGGGTCTCGTGCCAGAGTGCCTTGCGGAGAAGGAAAGGCGAGTTGGCGGCAATTGCCACCTGAACGCCGGCCAGGCACTGCGCCGCGTTCCAGTGGGACGCGAACTCCTCCGGCGGCACCTGGAGGTGCAGCTGCGCGGACGTGCACGCCGCCTCCGGCAGGATCGAGTCCGCCGAGCTGCGCAACCGTTCGCCCCGCTGACCCGGGATAGCCGGGCCTTCCATGGACAGCACCATGTCCTCGCCGCGCGCGGCGAAGATCTGGTCGTTCAGCCTGGAATACCTGGCATTGGTCGACAACCAGCGGGCCTTGAAGTGCTCCTCCCGCAACGTCGGCAGCGTGCCGATCATCACGAGCGCCGCGCCGGCGTCCTGCGCCTTGACGTTCGCGTCCGTGAGCGACACGCGCAGTTCAGTCTCCAGCTCGCGGGCCTGGTCGCCGGACAGCGGCCGCGGCAGCACGTTCAGCTCCAGGTTGTGCTGACCCAACTCCGTGGTGAACGACGGGTCGTCGAGCTTCTCCAGCACCACGGTGTTGGCCATCGCGGGCTGCAGTAAGTCGTCCACCAGGTTCAGCTCGACCTCGAGCCCGATCGTCGGTGGCGAGGTGGAGAAGCCGCCCTCCGTGAGCATTCTCGCGAGGGCGTCCAGACAGCGCTGGACCTTCAAACGGTAATGCTGGCGAGCCGACCGATCGGACGTGCCGGTCGCGACATCCTGTCCCATTCCGCCCCTCCCAGCCGATCCGAGCAGTCGGCGTGTGCGCGGGAAGTTCAACCGTTACACACGGTGGAAGCTGTTACTAGGGGCCAAAAAGGTGCATCGTTACAGTGTGAATGTTACGCAGAGCAAGGCATGTGTGTGGCTCACGTAACATATGCGCGTGATCGAGGTGACCGACCCGGACGACCCGCGGCTCGACGAGTACCGCTTTCTCCGCACTGCCGACCGCAGACCTGACCGGCCCGGCGGGCTGGGGCTGGTGATCGCCGAGGGGACGATCGCCGTGAGCCGCATGCTCGCCTCACGGTACCCGGTGCGGTCGATGCTCGGCGTGCGGCGCAAGCTCGAGACCCTGCCGCCGGTCGACGCGCCGGTGTACGTGACGACCGCCGAGGTGATGGCCGAGGTGATCGGCTTCCACCTGAACCGCGGCGTGCTCGCGATGGCCGACCGGCCCGAACCGCTGTCCGTTTCGTCCGTGATAGACGGTGCCCGCAGGCTGGTCGTGCTGGAGGGCGTCGGCGACCACGAGAACCTCGGCGCGCTGTTCCGCAACGCGGCCGGGCTCGGCGTCGACGGCGTGCTGCTCGGCGCCGGCTGCAGCGACCCGCTGTACCGGCGCAGCGTCCGTGTCTCGATGGGACACGTGCTCGCCGTGCCCTTCACGACGCTGTCGCCGTGGCCGGACGGGCTGAAGCTGTTGCAGGACAACGGCTTCACTGTGATGGCACTCGCGCCAGCTGGTGCGGCTGACCTGTCGTCGGTCACGCCGCCCGTGAAGGCGGCGGTGATGCTCGGGTCGGAAGGCCCCGGGCTCACGGCGGAGGCGATCGCGGCGGCCGACATGGCGGTGAAGATCCCCATGGTGGGCGGGGTCGACTCACTCAATGTGGCGACAGCGGGTGCGGTCGCCTTCTACGCTCTCGGCCTGGGCCGGTAGTTTCGGAAGGTGTCGATGTCGGGGATACAGCTGCGCGCGAACGGCGAGCGAGCGGTGCTGGTCGGTGACGACGGTGCCGGTGGCGTCGACGGTGCCGCGGTCACCGAGCCGGGTCGCCTGCCGCTGGGCACCGAGCTGACCGACGCGCTGCACGAGTGGGCGAAGGTCGCGGCCGCGGTGGGCCGCGCCGAGCCCGGCACGGCCGCGGGTGCGGTCGTGTCACGGCGCGGGCTGCAGCTGGCCGGGCGCGTGGCGACGGCGCTGGGTGTGGTCGTCCGGTACGTGGATCCCTTGTCGGGCACCGAGTCCGTGGTCGAGCCGGTGCGGGCGCCCGCACCGCCACCCGCGCCACCTCGGCCGCCGGAGCCGGTGCCGTGGCTGACCGGGCTGACCGTGTCGGCGGCGAGCGCGGTGCTGGTGGTCGTGACGGTGGTGACGCTGGCGGTCACGCTGGCGGAGACGTACTCGCTGCTGGCGCTCGCGTCGAACGCGGTGGTGACGGCGGGGCTGCTGCCGTCGCTGTGGCTCATCCACCGGCAGCCGATCTGGCGCTGGGTCGCGTACGGGGTGGCGGTGGGCATCGGCGTCGCGTGGCTGGCGCTGCCGTTCGTGCTCTTCTAGGCGGAGGTCGTGCTTCGCCCAGGACCTGCTAGTCCACCGGCCAGGTCTTCAGCGTGAGGTCGAGGCGTCCGTAGGCGTCGTCGAACCACTCGTCGGGCAGGGGGACGGTGACCGTCACGGTCGTCGCCGCGCCGCCGTCGTCGTCCTTGATCGTGACGAGCGCCTGGTCCCCGGCGCGTTCGATGATCATCGACGCGCCGCGGGTGTGCTCGCGCCAGCCGATGTCGTGGCCTGCGTCGAGCCCGTCGAGCGCGTCGCGCCACTCCCAGAGGTCCGCCGGGACGACCGTGGCCCTCAGGGTGCCGCGCACGAACGGGGTGTCGACCAGGAACTCGCCGTTCAGCACCCGGGTCGACACGACTTCCTGCGCGCCGGTGATGCGGAGGACGACGCTGTTGCCGTGCCCTTCGAAGCGGATCAGATCGATGGGTTCATCAGCCACGTGCGCTCCTTTTGCCCTGTTCGAGGCGCCGCCTCCGGCCCCGGTCGACCATTGTCTCAGGGAAGACCGACATCGGGCCGGGGGATGTGAGCCGTGCGAGACAGGTTGTCCACAACCTGTCCAGTTGTCCACAACCTGTCCAGTTGTCCACAACCTGTCCAGTTGTCCACAACCGCGCCCCTCCCCCTCGCTTTTTCCGCCACCCCCTGATAGACTGGCAAGGCGGGACGCCCCCGGGACAGGGTGGGGGTTGCGTTCCGGGCGGTGCGCCGTTCTGGTGGGCTGATCGCGGTGGGGTCGGCCTGGTCAGTCTGCGTTTCTTCGCCTGGTGGCTGCGTTGAACGTGCCGCCTCCGGACTCCAGGTGCCAGCCCCGGCTCGACGAGCGCACGGACCACGCGAGGGCCGGACACGCGGCGGATCTCCGCCCGCCACGTGTCCGGCCCTGCGCGTGACCGCTCCCGCATCAGGCCAGCGACTCCAGCCACGTGCGGTGCAGTGCCGCGAACCGGCCGCCCCTGCCCTCGATCAGTTCCACCGGTGAACCGTCCTCCACGATCCGGCCGCCCTCGACCACCAGTACGCGGTCGGCGATCAGGACCGTCGACAGGCGGTGCGCGATGATCAGCGCCGTCCGGTCCGCCAGTACCGACTCCAGCGCGCGTTGCACCGCCCGCTCCGTCGGCACGTCCAGGCTCGACGTCGCCTCGTCCAGCACCAGCACCGACGGGTCCGCCAGGAACGCCCGCGCGAACGCCACCATCTGCCGCTGGCCCGCGGACAGCCTGCCGCCGCGTTTGCGCACGTCCGTGTCGTAGCCGTCGGGCAGTGCCGCGATGAACTCGTGTGCGCCCACCGCTGCCGCCGCCGACTCCACCTCCGCGCGCGACGCCGCGGGCCTGCCCAGCGCGATGTTGTCCGCCACCGAGCCCGCGAACAGGAAGTTCTCCTGCGTCACCGTGACCACCTCGTGCCGCAGTTCGGCGTCCGCCACCTCGCGCAGGGACACGCCGTCGAGTCGCACCGCGCCCGTCGACGGGTCGTAGAACCGGCCCACCAGCTTCGCCAGCGTCGACTTGCCCGCGCCCGTCGCACCCACCAGCGCGACCGTCTGACCAGCCGGGATCTGCAGGTCAAAGCGCGGGAGCACCACCGGTGTGGTGGGGGAGTAGCGGAACTCGACCTGGTCGAAGTCGATCGCCCGGCCCGTGTCGCGGGACGGCAGCGGCCGAGGCGAGGACGGCTCGACCACCATCGGCTCCTCCTCCAGCACACCCGAGATCTTCTCCAGTGCCGCGATCGCCGACGTGTACGAGTTCGCGAACATCGCCAGCTCGTCCAGCGGGTCGTAGAACCGGCGCAGGTACAGGGTGAACGCCGTCAGCACGCCAAGCGCGAGGTCGCCGTCGACGACCCTGACCGCGCCGATCGCCAGCACGGTCGCCAGCGTCAGGTTGCCGACCCACCGCACGGTCATCGTGAAGCGCGCGACCACGATCAGCGCTTCCTTGTTGGCCGCGCGGAAGCGGTCGTTCAGCCCCGCCATGATCGTCTCGTTGCGGTCCTCGCGGCGGAACGCCTGCACCGCGCGCATGCCGTTCATGGTCTCCACGAACTGCACGATGATCTTCGCGATGGCGCCGCGGGTGTCGCGGTACGCGTGCCGCGACCGGAGGTAGAACCAGCGGGTCACCCAGATCAGCGGGATCAGGCCTGCCAGCACGATCAGCGCCAGTGGCACGTCCATCACCAGCAGCATGATCGCGATGCCGACCACCGAAAGGACCGCCGTGAGCAGGCCGTCGAGGCCGTCCTCCAGCAGGTCGTGCAGGGAGTCGATGTCGCTGGTCATGCGGGAGATGACCTTGCCGGACGTGTACTTCTCGTGGAACGAGATCGACAACCGCTGGGCGTGCTCGAACACCCGCTCCCGCAGGTCCAGCAGCACGTCCTGCCCGAACCGCCCCGAGACCTTCAGGAACGCGAACCGCATGCCCGCCGCGCCGAGGCCCGACACCAGGTACGCACCGACGCACCACGCCAGCGCGGTCGTGTCACCGTCGATCGCGTCCGGGATGCCGGTGTCGATCGCGACCGCGATCACCAGCGGGCCGACCAGCGTCAGCACGTTCTCCAGCACGACCAGCCCGAACGCCAGCAGCGCGGTGGCCAGGCGCGGGCGCACCAGCGAGGCCAGCAGCCGCCGCGACCTGGCCTGCAGGCGGCTGCCGACCAGCGCGTCGATCTCCTCGTTGTCCTCCGCGGCCACCCCGCGCCACTGTTCCTCGGTCGGCGAGCTCACGACCGCTCCTCGCAGGCTCCGAGCGGCCGCTCGCGGCCGCCCTGTGTCCAATGGTTCGCTCCGCAAGCTCCGCTCATGCGACCACCTCGCTCGGTTCCTCGTCCATGGTGGACAGCAGGGCGCGGTACTTCTCGTTCGTGGCAAGGAGTTCCGAGTGACTGCCCACCGCGGTGATGCGGCCGTCGGCGAGCATCGCGACCCGGTCGGCGAGCTGCACGGTGCTCGGCCGGTGCGCGACCACGAGCGCGGTGACGTCGGTCAGCACGTTGCGCAGGGCGTGCTCGACCTCGGCCTCGGTGTGGACGTCCAGCGCGGACAGCGGGTCGTCCAGCACCAGCACCGACGGCTTGCCGACGACCGCGCGGGCCAGTGCCAGCCGCTGCCGCTGCCCGCCGGACAGCGACAGGCCC
Organism: Actinophytocola algeriensis; assembly: GCF_014203735.1. Lineage (GTDB taxonomy): Bacteria > Actinomycetota > Actinomycetes > Mycobacteriales > Pseudonocardiaceae > Actinophytocola > Actinophytocola algeriensis. The sequence continues at coordinate 35,907 of NZ_JACHJQ010000014.1, forward strand.
TGCTCGCCGATCCGCGTGTCCACGCCCCACGGCAGGTCGTGGACGAAGTCGGCCGACGCGACCTGAAGTGCCTGGCGCACATCGTCTTCCGTCGCCCCGGTCGTGCCCAGCGCCACGTTCTCCCGCACGCTCGCGGAGAACAGCACCGGTTCCTCGAACGCGGTCGCGACCACCGAGCGCAGGTCCGCGAGGGCCAGGTCGCGCACGTCGACGCCGTCGACGGTGACCCGGCCGCCCGTGACGTCGGCGAGCCTGCCGACCAGTGCGGTCAGCGTCGTCTTGCCGGAGCCGGTGGCGCCGACCAGCGCGATCGTCTCACCGGGCCGCAGGTCCAGCGTGACGCCGCGGAGCACCTCCTCGTCGGTGCCGGGGTAGGCGAAGCGGACGTTCTCGAACCGCACGTGACCGCGGGCGTGCGCGGGCAGCGTCCGAGGGGCGGGCGGGTCGGTGATCGTCACCGGTGCGTCGCGCACCTCCCAGTAGCGGGTGGAGGCGGTCGCGGCCTGGTTGGTCTCGGCGAGCAGCCAGCCGATCGAGTCGGTCGGCCAGCGCAGATAGGTGGCGACGGCGACGCCCGCGACCAGGGTGCCGACGGTCATGGTGCCGTCGACGATCGCGAACGCGCCGAACAGCAACTGCCCGGCGATCGCGATCTCCGGCAGCACGATGATCGCCGCCCAGAGCAGGCCGACGGTGTGGACCTTGCGCAGCTCGGTGGCGCGGAGGGCCTTCGCCTCGCGGGTGAACCGGTCGGCGAGGTGACGGCCGCGGCCGAAGGCCTTCAGGACGCGCACGCCCAGCACCGACTCCTCGACGATGGTGGCGAGGTCACCGTTCTGGTCCTGCGCACGGCGGGCGAGGACGGCGTACTTCGACTCGTACAGCGTCGAGATCAGGATCAGCGGCGCCGCGCACGCGAGCGAGATGATCCCGAGGACCGGCGACAGGACGAAGAGCACGACCAGGCCGACCACCAGCGTCAAGGTGTTCACGATCAGGAAGATGAACGCGAACGCGATGAAGCGGCGCAGTGTCGAGAGGTCCGACACGGCGCGGGACAGCAGCTGGCCGGACTGCCACCGGTCATGGAAGGCGATCGGCAGGCGCTGCAGGTGGTGGTACAGGTCGTCGCGGAGCTGTGCCTCGATGGAGGTGCTGGGACCGGCGATGAGACGCCGCCGCGTGTAGAACAGCACGGCCTCGCCGGTGCCCAGCGCGGCGATGGTGATGATCAGCCAGGTGAGCTGGGTCGTGTCTCGGTGGGCGACCGGGCCGTCCAGGATCCGCTGGATGAGCAGCGGGATGGTGAGCCCGCAGATCATCGACCCGAAGACGGCCGTGCCGGAGCCGATCATGCGGCCGCGGACCGGTCGGAGGTAGGCGCCGAGACGCCGCAGAGCTGCGATGTTCGTGCTGCGGGCAGGTTGATGTGACTGAGTTTTGCTCATGATCTCCCCACGGTGCCGCTCTCGACCGTATGCGAGACGCCCCGGCGCGGCATCCGTTTTTCGCGGAGGAACACTGAGGCTGTCGGCTCAGAGTGCGACCTCCAGTGCGGTGGAGGTCAAGACTGCGGGATCATTCGGACATGACGCGACCGGAAGAGGTGCGCTTCCTGCGCACCCAGTCGACGATGGCGTACTCCGAAGGTCGGCTGCTCGCGCTGCGGGAGGGGGCGTTGCACGTCCTCGCCCCGGACGGCTGGACCCGTCTGCGCACCGAACGCCCCCGTGGGACGACGTGGCTCACCCGTGAGCAGGCCGAGGACTGGTGCGAGCGGGAAGGGTGGCCACTGCAGCTGCTGAATCAGGTGCCGCACGCGGGCCGGGTCTGAGTGGTCGACAGCGGAGGCCCGCCCCGGGAACGGTCAGTGCCCTGAAAGACGCTTGCAGGGCATCGAGCCAGGCAGGGTGCCGCTGGTCGACACGCGAGCCCGGTCAGCGGGCCCGCGTGCCGACTGTGTCAGCGGTTGCTGCGGGTGCCGAGAAGGACGTCTTCCCAGCTGGGGACGCTCGGGCGGGCCTTGCGGCCCTTCTTGCGGGCCGGCGCGGCTGGCGCGGGCGGTGGGGTTGGTTCGGTCTTCGCTGCCGGGGTGTCTTCCGGGGCGGCTTCGTCGATCGCGGGCATGGTTGTGCTCGCGGACTCCTCTTCTTCTGCTGGTGCGGCCGGGCTCGCTGCTGGCGAGGCGGTGCTCGCCGCGGCCGCGGGGGCCGGCTGTTCCGCCGGGCGCGAGGAGGTGCGCGCGGCAGGAGCTGCCTGCTCCTCGGGGATGGCTGGCATGGTCGGGCGCGCTGAGCGCGGCTGGGCGGGTTCCTTCACCGGTGGGGACGGCGGGGAAGCAGGGGTGGCAGGCGCCGCCGTGGCAGCGGCCGGTTCCGGCGCGGGCGCGGGTTCCGGCTCCGGTGTGGGCTCCGGTTCCGGCGCGGGCTCGGCGCGGGCGGGTTCCGGCTGGGCCGGTTCCTGGACGGGCTCCGGAGCAGGTTCCGGACGCGCGGGTGCCACGGGGCGTGGCGGCTCGGCCGGGCGTTCGGCCTGCTGAACCGGCTCCACCGGAAGCTCTTCTTGCCGGGCGGCCTCCGCCGGACGCTCTTCTTGCCGGACCGGCTCCGCCGGACGTTCTTCCTGGTAAACCGGCTCCGCGGGACGCTCTGCCTGGCGAACCGGCTCTGCCGGGCGCTCGGCCAGGCGTTCTGCCTGCTGGACCGGCTCGGCCGGGCGCTCCGCTGGCCGCTCAGCCGGACGCTCTGCCTGCCGGGCCGGCTCCGTGCGGTGTTCCGCGGGCCGGTGGTATGGCTCGGGCTCAGGGCGGTAGGACTCCGGCTCGCGGTAGGAATCCGGGCGGTAGTCACGCGGAAAACCGCGGCCGTACGGTTCCTCGACCGGCAGTGCCGGCTGCTCGACCAGGCCGACCGGCGCCGCGTCGTCCGTCAGTTCGAAGTCCTGTACGTAGTCCTGTTCCTCGACCCGGCGCGGCGGCTCGCCACCGTTGACCGCCTGGCGCCGTACGTCCGCCACCTGCAGGGCCTGCGCCGCCAGCTCCGTCACCGGGCGAACAGTGCGCAGGCCGCGGTTCGGGTTCGGGTCCAGCAGGTCGAGGGCGTGGTCGTCGAGAGGAGTGACCGTCCCGCCGTGGGCGCCGGGGTGGAAGGACCAGTGGGCGTGGTTGTTCGACCGGCCCGCCGTCCAGGTGAGCTGGACGACCCACTTGCCGTCCTCGCCCTTCCAGGAGTCCCAGACCGCGGCGGTGTAGTCCTGGCCGCGGGCGGCGAACGCCTGCGCGACGACCTCACCGAGCTCCTGGACATCCGGCCCGTCCTCACGCACGGGGTGCGCCCGCTGGGCCAGCTCAGCAGTGCGGGATCGCTCGAGCAGCACCGGGTACGCGAACCGCTCGACCCGCTCGGGCGGCACGCCGGCCGCTGCCGCGACCTGCTCGACTGACTCTCCCGCACGGATGCGGGACTGGATCTCACGAGGACGCATCTGGCTCTCCAGCTCGATGGCGATCTGGCCGAGTCGGGTGATGTCTCCTCTGGCCGCCGCACGCAAACGTTCGTCCGCGGGGATCTGAAAGCGCTCGCCGCGGTCGGACTCGAGAATGACGATCTTGCCATCCTCTCCGAGTCCGACGACCCGCAGCGCACGCATCGCGGCCTCCTCGAGCGTCAGAAAAGACTTCACCTCGCCAGCTGCCCACGTTAGATCGGCGGGTCGCCTTGACGGGCTAGGCGCGCCGAGTAACGTGCCTCTGTTCCCACCGATCTTGCCGGTTCGGGTTCAGATACGCCAGGTCAGACCGGTGATCTTCTCGTACGCGTCCACGTACCTGGCGTGCGTGGCCTCGACCACGTCGGCCGGGATCTCCGGTGCGGGCGGGTTCTTGTCCCACCCGGTGCCCGCCGCCCAGTCGCGCACGAACTGCTTGTCGTACGCGTGTTGCGCGCGGCCGGGCTCCCAAGAGGACAGCGGCCAGAAGCGGGACGAGTCCGGGGTCAGCACCTCGTCGGCCAGCGTCAGCTCGCCGTCGGGAGCCGTGCCGAACTCGAGCTTCGTGTCCGCCACGATGATCCCGTTCGCCGCCGCCCTGGCCGCCCCGCGCTCGTAGACCTCCAGCGTCAGGTCCCGCAGGCGGGTCGCGGTGGACAGGCCGACGACCGCGGCCACGTCGTCGAACGTGGCCGGGGCGTCGTGGCCGCCGTCGGAGACCTTGGTGGTCGGCGTGAAGATCGGTGCCGGGAGCTTGGCGCCCTCGACCAGGCCGCGTGGCAGCGGCACACCGGAGATCGCGCCAGTGGCCTGGTACTCCTTCAGCCCGGAACCCGCGAGGTAGCCGCGGGCGATGCACTCGAACGGCACCATCTCGAGGCGGCGGCAGCGGATGGCCCGGCCCGCGAACTCGGCCGGCACGTCCGTCGCCGACACGAGGTGGTTCGGCACGATGTCCGTGAGCTGGCCGAACCACCAGACGGACAGCTGCGTGAGCAGCGCGCCCTTGTCCGGGATCGGGGTCGGCAGCACGACGTCGTACACCGACACGCGGTCCGAGGCCACCAGCAGCAGGTCGCCGCCGTCGGAGTAGATCTCCCGGACCTTCCCGCTGTAGACGTGCTGCACCTAGATCCGCTCCACCAGCCAGTCGACGCACTTGGTCAGCGCCGTGACGTCATCGGGATCGACAGCCGGGTACATGGCGACGCGCAGCTGGTTGCGGCCCAGCTTGCGGTACGGCTCCACGTCCACGACCCCGTTCGCGCGCAGCGCCTTGGCGATCTCCGCCGCGTCGGTGCCCTCGGCGAAGTCGATCGTGCCGACCACGTTGGACCGGTGCGCCGGGTCGGCCACGTACGGCGACGCGAACTCCGACTTCTCGGCCCACTCGTACAGGCGCCGCGCCGACTCGGCCGAGCGGCCGGTCGTCCACTCGAGACCGCCGCCCGCGAGCATCCAGTCGATCTGCTCGGCCATCAGGTACAGCGTGGCGATGGACGGCGTGTTGTACGTCTGGTCCTTGAGCGAGTTCTCCAGCGCGGTCGGCAGCGACAGGAACTCCGGCACCCAGCGGCCGCTCGCGCCGATCTCGCCGACGCGCTCCAGCGCGACCGGGCTCATCAGCGCGAGCCACAGGCCGCCGTCGGACGCGAAACCCTTCTGCGGGGCGAAGTAGTAGACGTCGTAGTCCTCGGCCTTGACGGGCAGGCCCGCCGCGGCGGACGTCGCGTCGATCGCGACCAGCGCCTGGTCCGCGCCGTCGGGGCGGGCCACCGGCACGGAGACACCGGTCGAGGTCTCGTTGTGCGCCCAGCCGACCACGTCGGCGCCGGGGCTGTACTCGATCGCGGGCGCGGTGCCCGGCTCGGCCTTGGTGACCACCGGGTCCTTGAGGTACGGGGTGGTGACGGCCTTGGCGAACTTCGAGGAGAACTCACCGAACGTGAACGCCTGCGCCTGCTCGCGGACCAGGCCGAACGCGAGCGCGTCCCAGAACGCCGTGGTGCCGCCGTTGCCGAGCACCACCTCGTAGCCCTCGGGCAGCGAGAACAGGTCCCGCAGACCGGAGCGGACCTGCCCGACCAGGGACTTCACCGGCTTCTGGCGGTGGGAGGTGCCCATGATCGCCGCGCCGTCGGAGGCGAGGCGCGCCAGCTGCTCGGGGCGCACCTTCGAGGGCCCGGAGCCGAAACGTCCGTCGGCGGGCTTGAGGTCGGCGGGAAGCACGAGGTCGGTCGAGGCTTGCGTCATCAGGGCGGCTTCTCTCCACGTGATGAGGGTTGTCTGCAGGCGCCGTTGCCGCCCTCAGTCTCCTCCATGCGCCCGGAGCGCCACTCGGGGGTCGGTTACTCCCACCTGCTGGAATGGCAGTGTCACGCTAATGCGCAGGCCGCCGCCGGGATTCGGCACCGCCGCGACCTCGCCGCCGTGTGCGGCGACCACCGACCGCACGATCGACAGGCCCAGCCCGGCGCCCGCCCGGTGCGAGGTGCGGTCGGCGTCGAGCCTGCGGAACGGCTCGAACAGGCCGGCGACCGCCTCGGCCGGCACGCGCGGGCCGGTGTTGGTGACCACCAGCGCGGGCCACTCGCCGACCTCCACCAGCACCGAACCGCCCGGCTCGTTGTAGTGGATCCCGTTGTGCACGAGGTTCGTGACCAGGCGTTCCAGCAGCACCGGGTCACCGGCGGCGACCCGCGGCCCCAGCCGGGACGCGACCGTCACCGCGGCCTCGTCGGCGAGCCGGCGCGTCCCGTCGAGGACGGTCGCGACGACGTGGTCGAGGCGGACGAGCTGGTGGCTCGCCAGCCCGCGGTCACTGCGCGCGAGCAGGAGGAGTCCGTCGATCAGGCGCTCGGTTCGCTCGTTCGTGTGGAGCAGGTGCTCGCCCAGTCGCTTCAGTTCGGGGCTCGCGGCCGGATCGGCCATCGCGACCTCCACGATCGTGCGTTGCACGGCGAGCGGGGTGCGCAGTTCGTGGGAGGCGTTCGCGACGAAGCGGCGCTGACTGTCGAACGAGGCGGCGAGCCGGTCGAGCATGCCGTCGAACGTGTCGGCCAGCTCCTTCAGCTCGTCGTGCGGGCCGTCGAGGTTGATCCGCCGGTCCATCCGCCCGGCCTCGAGGCGCCGGGCGGTCGCGGTGATCCGCTCGACCGGGCGCATCACGCGGCCTGCCATGAGCCAGCCGAGCAGCGCCGCCATGGCGCCGACCAGCAGGAGCGCGATGCCGGAGATCAGCAGGATGGTCTGGATCGCCGACTCGCGGTAGCCGGCCACCGCGCCGTCCACGGCCTGGTAGGTGACGGTCAGGCCACCCTCGTCGCGGCCCTCGACCACGCTGGACGCGTAGGCGGAAGGCTGCGGCAGGGCCTGGCTGACCAGCACGTAGTTGACGAACAGCAGGATCACGCCCGCCAGCAGGAACAGCCCGCCGAAGGCCAGTGCGAGACGGGTGCGCACGGACAGCACGACGGCGGCTCCGCGCAGGCCCCGGGCGGTCCCGGCACCGTGGTTCGCGCCGAGGGCTCCGCTCACGACGTCATCCGGTAACCGGCGCCGGGCACGGTCTCGATGACCGGTGGGTCGCCGAGCTTGCGGCGCAGCGTCATGACCGCGACGCGGACGGCGTTGGTGAACGGGTCGGCGTGCTCGTCCCACGCCTTCTCGAGCAGGTCCTCGGCGCTGACCACCGCGCCGTCGGCCCGCATGAGCACCTCGAGCACGGCGAACTCCTTCCGCGACAGCGGCAGGTGCCGCCCGTCCCGCGACGCCTGGTGCCGCGGCCGGTCCAGCCGCACGCCGCCGCGTGCCAGCACCGGCGGCAGCGCGGGCATGGCCCGGCGACCGAGTGCCTGCACCCGCGCTACCAGCTCGGCGAACGCGAACGGTTTCGTGAGGTAGTCGTCGGCGCCGAGCGCGAGGCCCGCGACCCGGTCGATGACCTCGGTGGCGGCGGTCAGCATCAGCACCTTCGCCTCGCCGCCGGCCCGCACCAGCGCACGGCACACGTCGTCGCCGTGCACACCGGGCAGGTCCCGGTCGAGCACGACCACGTCGTAGGCGTGCACACCGACCCGCTCCAGCGCGGCGTCGCCGTCGTAGCAGACGTCGACGGCCATCGACAACCTGCGCAGTCCCTCGGCGACGGAGTCCGCGAGGAGCTGTTCGTCCTCCACGACCAGCACCCGCATGGCGTCAGTGTGCGCCGCCGGGGCATAAGGCCCGGATAAGCGGTTTCGCTTAACGGCGCCGAATCCGCCGCCTCGTAGAACTGGCTGCCAGCAAGCGGAGGGAGAAACGACATGGGCCCACGATGGCGGATCGCGGTGCTGGCCGGCCTGTTCGCGCTGGTCACGGCATGCGGTGGCGGCGGAGGGCAACCCGACGGGGTCGCGTCGCTGTCCGAGGGGAACACGCCTTCCTCGTCGGACAAGGCCGACCCTGACGAACCCGACGACCCCGACGAGGCCGCGGACCAGATGCGGGCGTACGCGAAGTGCATGCGGGAGCACGGCGTCGACATGCCGGACCCCGAGGTGTCGCAGGACGGCGGGATCTCGATGTCGATCGAGGGCGGCGACAGGGCGAAGGTCGACAAGGCGGACCAGGAGTGCAAGCACCTCATGCCCAACGGCGGTGAGCCCGAGAAGCCGTCGCCGGAGGACCTGGACCGGATGCGTGCGGAAGCGCAGTGCCTGCGCGACCACGGCATCGACGTCAAGGACCCGACCATGGACAACCCCGGCATCCAGATCGAGGGCGCGGGCCCGGACGACGAGAAGTTCCGCAAGGCCATGGAGGAGTGCTCCGACGGCAAGGGCACGGTCTCGTCGGGTGGTGGGAAGTGACCGGGCCGCACGCGACGCGCGGGCGGCGGCGCGTGCGCTGGCTGGTGGCCGGCGTGACCGTACTGGCATTACTGGGGGTCGGCACGGCGGTCGCGGTGACCCGCCTTGGCAACCGGCCGGTCGCCGCCGCCGAGGCGCCGGACCCACCCGCGACCGCGGTCGTCGAGAAGACGGACCTGGCCGAACGGGAGACCCTGACCGGCGAGCTGGGCTACGGCCCGGCGCAGACGCTGACCGGCCGCCGCCCCGGCACCGTGACCGCGCTGCCCGCGCAGGACGCCGTGCTCGACCGCGGCGCGGTGCTCTACGAGGTCGACGCGCGCCCGGTCGTGCTGTTCCTCGGCGGGCTGCCGCTGTACCGGACGGTCGGCGCGGGCATGACCGACGGCCCGGACGTGCGGCTGATCGAGGAGAACCTGCGTGACCTGGGCTTCCGCGGGTTCGGCACGCCGGACGAGGAGTTCACCGCGGGCACGGCGGCCGCGATCGGGAAGTGGCAGAAGAAGCTCGGCGTGGACCGGACGGGCGCGATCGAGCTGGGTGACGTGGTGGTGGCGCCGGGCCCGATCCGGATGGCGACGCTGACCGCCGCGCTGGGAGCCGACGCGGGCGGTCCGATCTACGACTACACCGGCACGCTGCGTTCGGTGACCGTGGCACTGGAGTCCACGCAGGAGGACCTCGCGCCGGTCGGCACGAAGGTGGCGCTGACGGTCGACGGCAAGCAGGTGCCGGGCACCGTCACCGCCGTGAACCCGACGCCCGCCGGGGACGCGCCGGGCGCGGAGGCCGGGTTCGCGGCGACGATCGCGATCGGTGACCTGGGTGCCATCGGCGCCGCGGACTCCGGGTCGGTCGACGTCGTGGTCACCTCGGGTGCGCGGCAGGGGGTGCTGGCCGTGCCGGTCGGGGCGCTGCTGGCGCTGGCCGAGGGCGGGTACGCCGTCGAGCTGCCGTCGGGGGAGTTGGTCGCGGTCACGACCGGGCTGTTCGCGGACGGGCTGGTCGAGGTGTCCGGCGAGGGCCTCGCCGAGGGCATGACGGTGGTGACCACGTCGTGATCGAGCTGCGGGAGGTGACGCGGACGTACCCGGGCGGGGTGCGGGCGCTGCGCGAGGTGTCGCTGTCGATTCGCACGGGGGAGCTGGTCGCGGTGGTCGGGCCGTCCGGGTCGGGGAAGTCGACGCTGCTGCACCTGATGGGCACGCTCGACCGGCCGTCGTCGGGGTCCGTCGCGATCCGGGGCCACGACGTGGGGCTGCTGTCCGACCGGAAGCTGTCGGCGCTGCGGTCGGAGTGGATCGGGTTCGTGTTCCAGCAGTTCTTCCTCACCCCGGGCCAGCCAGCGGTGGACAACGTGGCGACGGGCCTGACGTACGCCGGGGTGCCGGGCCGCGAGCGGCGGGGCCTGGCGCTCGCGGCCCTGGCGAAGGTGGGGCTGTCGCATCGCGCGTGGCACCTGCCGTCCGAGCTGTCGGGTGGTGAGCGCCAGCGGGTCGCGATCGCGCGGGCCATCGTGAACGAGCCCGCGCTGGTGCTGGCCGACGAGCCGACCGGCAACCTGGACAGCCGGACGGGAACCGAGATCCTGCGTCTCCTGCTGGACCTGCGGGACGGCGGCGCGACGATCGTGATCGTCACGCACGACCGTGAGGTGGCGGCGGCCCTCCCGAGGCGGATCGAGGTCCTCGACGGCGAGGTCCGCCTGGACACCGGGCTGGTGCCGCTGTGACGACGATGTTGCCCAGACCCCGGCGGCTCGGCCCGGCCGACGTCGGCAGGCTCGGTGCGCACGGGATGCGGACCCGGCCCCTGCGGGCGGTGCTGTCCGCGCTCGGGATCGGGATCGGCATCGCCGCCATGGTGGCCGTGATCTCGATCCCGGCGTCCAGCCAGCAGGCGCTGCGGGACCAGCTCGCGACGCTCGGCACGAACCTGCTCACCGCGGCGCCGGGCCAGACGATCATGGGCGACGACGCGTCACTCCCGCCGACCGCGGTGCCGATGGCCGCGCGGATCGGGCCGGTCACCGCGGTGTCCGCGACGGGGACCGTCGACGCCACGATCCGCCGCACCGACCGCGTGCCGGTCGAGGAGACGTCCGGGGTCGCGGTCCTCGCCGCCAGGACCGACCTGCCGCGGGTGCTGCGCGCCACCATGCACGATGGCCGTTTCCTGTCCGACGTGACCGAGCACTTCCCGGCCGTCGTGCTGGGTTCGGTGGCCGCGACCCGGCTGGGCGTCGGCGCGGGGGACCAGGTGTGGCTCGACGGCCGCTGGTTCACGGTGACCGGTGTGCTGGACGCGATGCCGCTGGCGCCGGAGATCGAACGGGCCGCGCTGATCGGCTGGCCCGCCGCGCGCGACCTCGGCTTCGACGGGCACCCGACGACGATCTACGTGCGGGCCGACGACGCCTCGGTCGAGGACGTCCGCTCGGTCCTCGGCGCGACGATCAACCCGTCGGCGCCGGGTGCGGTGCGGGTGTCGCGGCCGTCGGAGGCACTGGCGGCCAAGCGGTTCACGGAGACGTCGTTCAGCGCGCTCTTCCTCGGGCTCGGCGGGGTGGCGCTGCTGGTCGGCGGTGTCGGGGTGGCCAACACGATGGTGATCTCGGTGCTGGAGCGGCGGCGCGAGATCGGGCTGCGGCGGGCGCTCGGCGCGTCGCGGCGGCAGGTGCGGGGTCAGTTCCTCGCGGAGTCGGTGCTGTTGTCGCTGCTCGGCGGGGTCGTGGGGGTGCTCGTCGGGGTCGGGGTGACCGCGGGGTACGCGCTGGTCCGGGACTGGCCCGCCGTGTTCCCGCCGGTCGCGTTGCTCGGCGGGGTGGCGGTGGCGGCCGTGGTGGGTGCTCTCGCGGGGGCGTATCCCGCGATGCGTGCCGCGCGCCTGTCGCCGACGGAGGCTTTGGCGTAGGCCATGCCCGCGCTGGTGGCCGGAGTTCTCGTCCGGCCACCAGCGCACGTGGTCAAGCCTGCTGGCGGCCGGGCTTTCGCGCCGGCCACCAGCGGCGGTCTCGTCAGGCCCGCTTGCGGCGGCGGACCACGAACATCGCGCCGATGCCAGCGCCCACCAGCACCAGACCGATCAGGATCGGCGCGAAGACCGACGCGCCCGTCTCGGCGAGGTCGTCGTTCTTCGGCTGCGGCGCCGGGGTGTCGGTGGTCGTGGTGGTCGGCGGCACGGTCGTGGTGGTGGTGGTCGTCGTCGTCGTGCTCGTCGGCGGAGTGGTCGGTGCCGCGGTCCACTCGGCACCCGCACCCGCGGTGAGCGTGGTCTTCTCCGACTTCGCGACGATCAGCGACTGCGTCGGGTGCTCGTCGTAGTTCTGGCCGACGAACAGGCGGCCGGTGTCGACGGCCGCGGACGCCTTCAGCTCGAACGAACCGTCACCGTCCGCCGCGCCCGCCGGCACGTCCAGGTACAGCTCGGTGCCGTCGGCGATCGTGGCGGTGGTCAGCTCGGTGCCGTCCACGTCGGTGAGCTTCACGCCGTCCGGCAGGTTCGCGGACAGCTCCTCGATCGTGCCGGACGTGGTGACGGTGAACGGGCCGATCCGCTCACCCGAGGCGCCGGACAGCTCCGCCGGGCTCACCGACAGGGTCGGCGTCGGCTGCTCACCGATGCCGGTGTTCTCCGCGCCGGTCAGGTAGTCGTAGAGCGCGAGCGCGTCCTCGGCGTCCTGCTCGTCGGAGCCGTCACCGCTCAGCGGGTCGTCACGGTTCAGGTCGGTGCCGTCGCTGTAGTGCCAGACGGCGGCCTGCGTGGCGGCGATCGCCTCGAGGGTGTCGATGCCGTCGTGCGCGTCGGGGAACTGCGCGGTGAGCGCCTCGATGCTCTTCGCCGGGTAACCGTGGTGCAGGACCCAGTTGATCTTCGCGCGGTTCTCGTTGAAGGGGGAGTCCTCGCTGGGGTAGTCGGCCCAGGGGCGCTCGACCATGTCGTGCTCTTCGTCGATGTCCGTGTGGACCTCGACGCAGTACATGCCGAGCTGCGTGCCGTCGGACAGCGTGAAGCCGAGCAGGTTCGTGGGGATCGTGGCAAGCCAGTCGTCGCCGACGTTCACCTGGTAACCGATGACGTTCAGGTCCGAGTCGGCCTTGCCGGTGACCGCGTCGGCGGTGGCGGGGGCCGCGGTCGCGACGAGAAGGGCGGCGGCGCCGATGACGGCCGCGCCGATTCTGTTGGGCATGACGCTCCTATGAGTCCATCCCCGACAGACGATCACGCGGAGACTACTAGGCACCCCAACGATCTTGTGAGCCGGGCGGCCGGTGTCGCCGCAATGCCCCGAAAGACGCTTTCGTAACGCCCGGTGTGATGAAGGGCTCCTTCGTTGCGCTCACCGTGATGAAGGGCCCCTTCGTAACGCGCGGTGTGATGAAGGGGCCCTTCATGCCATCGGGCCACGTCCTGAAAGCGCCTTTCACGGCACGAAAGCCAACCGAGCACGCGGCGGAAGCCGACCACCAAGGGGCTCCCTGCCATCCCGTCGACCTGGCGAAGCCCGATCACACCGGATCAAGGGGGCACAACCAACGGAACCGGCGGCAAATGCTGGGACTGCCCCCTTGAGCCGGTGTGATAGCCCGGAGGGAGGTCGACGGGATGGCAGGCAGACCCGCACCCAACGCAAGAAGAACTGCAAAACCGAGAGGCCATCCCAGAGACCTGCCCCTCCGGCGAGGAGCCCCCGGAGGGCACACCCCACCGGCGAACACCCATCGGCGAACACCCCACCGGCGAACCCCACCGGCGAACACCCCAACACCAACAGCCGAGAGCAGCTCCAGGTCGTGTCCCGAAAGCGTCACGTCCTCATGGGACGTCAGTCGCCCGGGCGCCAGCCCCGGTCGTCGACGCCGCCCGGGATGGGGGCCTTCGGGTCGTACGGGGTGCGGGTGAAGATGAACGTCGCCAGGTCGAGGTGGCTGACCGTCCCGTCGGCGTGGTGGTGCAGCCGCAGCGTTTCGCCTGCGTAGTAGCCGTCCAGGCCGACCCACGCGCCGTCCTCGGCCGGGCGGAAGCGGGAACCCCGGCCCGCGCCCGACGCCGGGCGCAGGTCCACCCACCCGCCGGCCATCAGCTTCAGCACGAACGTCGTCGGGCCCCAGTACCACGTGCCCGTCAGCGCCAGCAGCTCCTGCGACACCTCCGTCAGCGGGCGCCACTCCGCCGGCATGGCGGGCTCGTAGTCGTCCACCAGCTTCAGCAGGTCCACCGTCAGCGTGGACACGCCCACACCGGACGTCGCGTTGGTCATCGCCAGCGCACCGGTCGTCGTCGCCGGGTCCACCACCACGCTCGCCAGGAAGCCGGGCATGGAACCGCCGTGGCCCGCGAACCTGCGGCCGTTGTCGCGCCACGTCTGGAGGCCGAGGCCGTAGCCGGTGGTCCACACCGGGCCGTCCTCCACAGCGGCCGGGGCACGCATCTCGTCCACAGTGTCCGGGTGCAGCACCGTGCCCGAGTCGCCCGCGATGAAACGGGCCCAGCGGGACAGGTCCGTCACCGTCGACCACAGCTGGCCCGCAGGCGCCATCGCGCCCGCGTCCGGGGTCGGTTCCGGCAGCAGGACATCCGCGTACGGGTGCACCGCCCAGCCCAGCGCGTGCGGCGCCGCGGGCATGGGCGTCGTGCGGGCCATCTCCAGTGGCGCCAGGATCTCCGTGTTCAGCGCGTCCACCCAGGACATGCCGCGCAGCTCCGACACCAGCCTGCCCAGCGTGCCGTAGCCGATGTTCGAGTAGTGGAACCGTTCCCCGGCGCGGTGCTTGACGACGTCCTCGTCCGCCCGGTCCAGCAGCGCGTCCCAGTCGCCGCCGACGCTGCGTTCCCACCACGACCCCGGCGACTCCGACATGAGACCGCCCGTGTGCGACAGCAGCTGCGCGATGGTCAGATGACCGAACGGCGTCCCCGCCACGTGCTTGTCCAGCGCGTCGTTCAGGTCGAGCTTGCCCTCGTCCCGCAACCGCATCACCAGCACCGCGACGAACGTCTTCGTGATCGAGCCGATGCGGTACTGGGTGTCGGTGGTCGGCGTGGCCCCGTCGACCTCGCCGCGCGCACCGCTCCACAGCACCTCGCCGCCCCGCACGACCGCGGTGACGAGCGACGGCGCCCGGTTCTCCGCCTGTTCGGCGGCGACACGTCGGAGCAGTGCGAACTCGGTGGTCTGAAGCATGGCTCGCATTCTTACCGAACATTCCTCGCGACCGCGCGCCTGTCAGGGCGTTACCATTTGCCGCTGCCGATTACCCGCTGGTCATGGCAGCAGGCCCAGCGACATGGCGGTCGTCACGGCCGCGGTCCGGTCGGACACGCCCAGCTTGCCGAACGTGCGCAGCAAATGGGTCTTCACCGTCGCCTCGGAGATGTGCAGCGACCGGCCGATGTCCGCATTCGTCAGACCTTTCGCCACCAGCCTGAGCACCTCGACCTCGCGGGCGGACAGCGTGTGCGGCACCGGCCTGCGCACCCGGTCGACCAGCTTCCCCGCTACCGACGGTGCCAGCACGGTCTCGCCGCGTGCCGCGGCGCGGATCGCGTTCGCCAGGTCCGCGCGGGACGCGTCCTTCAGCAGGTAGCCCGCCGCGCCCGCCTCGACCGCGCGCAGGATGTCGGCGTCGGTCTCGTACGTGGTGAGCACCACGACCTTCCGCGCCGGGTGCTCGGCGAGGATCTGCTCGGTCGCGCCGACGCCGTCGAGGTCCCGCATCCGCAGGTCCATCAGGATCACGTCCGCCTCGACCGCGCGCGCCACCGCCACGGCCTCCTCGCCGGAACCCGCTTCGCTGACGACCGTCAGGTCCGGCTCGGCCTCCAGCATGCCCCGCAGTCCTTCCCGGACCACCGGGTGATCGTCGACGAGCATCACCCGGATCACCTGGGTACCTCCAGTTCCACGGTCGTTCCGTTCTCTCCACTGTGGACCGACAACGTACCGCCGACCTGCGCGGCGCGGTTGCGCATGCCACGCAGGCCGAAACCGTCCGCGGGCATGGCCTGGTCGAAGCCGGAGCCGTTGTCGCTCACCCGCAGCGTCGCGTGGTTCTCGTTGACCCGCAACGAGATCGTCACCGCGGTCGCCTCGGCGTGCCTGCGCACGTTGGTGAGCGACTCCTGCACCATCCGCAGCAGCACCACCTCCAGCACCGTCGGCAGCGCCACGCTGTCACCTTCCGCCTGGTAGGTGACGGCGACCGCGGTCTCCTCGGCGAACCGCTCCAGCTGCCGCCGGATCGCCTGGTCGAGCGAGCCGGTGCCGAGCGCGGTCGGCATGAGGCCGGCGACGAGCGCCCTGGCCTCCGTCAGGTTCTCCCGCGCGGTGCGGGCCGCCAGCGTCAGGTGCTTGCGCGCCTTGGCCGTGTCACCGTCCAGTTCGGACTCGGCGGCCTGCACGAGCGTCACCAGGCTCGTGAAGCCCTGTGCGAGGGTGTCGTGGATCTCGGCGGCGAGCCGGGCCCGCTCCGCGGCGACCCCGGCCTCGCGGGAGAGCCGCCCGATCTCCTCACGGCTCTCCTCCAGCTCCTTGATGAGCGCGGCCCGCTCCTCGCTCTGCGCCACGATCCTGGTGACCCACGTGCCCAGCAGCACCGAGAACAGCAGGAGGAACACCGTGCTGGGCACGAGGTCGCGCATCATCGCCTCGTAGCCGTCCTCCACCAGGACCGACAGCGGCGGCAGCAGGTTCGCCGAGATGACGACCACGATCGCCTCGTTCAGGGACAGCGCCATGAACGCCATCGGGCAGAAGGCGAACAGCAGGTTGAGCATCGACTGCTGGAACACCACGCCGAGCACCAGCAGCGCGGCGGCGCCCGCCATGTAGATCCGGCCACCCGAGACCGACTCGTCCTCCGCGGTGATGCGCGGCCTGCCGAACGTCAGGTACCACAGGGCGAACGCGGTGAGGGCGCTGACCGCGACGACGTGGTCGGTGTTCGTGGCGTCGTCTTCCCGGAACAGCAACACCAGCATCGCGGCGTAGCCGAGCGCGAAGAACAGGTCCCACAGCCAGAACCAGCGCCGCCAGGCGTGCGCGGCTATCCCGCGCGACGGTTCGTCCATCGGAACGTGAGCAGGCACAGCACCAGCCCGATCGCGCACCAGCCGCCGAGCACCAGCGCCGTCTTCCCGAGTTCCCATGATCCAGCCGCCTCCTGAACCATCATGCTGTCGGGAAGGAACACCGAGCGAAAGCCCTGGGCCGCCCACTTGACGGGGAACACGGCGCCGACCGTGAGCATCCAGTCCGGCAGCTCGCTGATCGGGATGTAGATCCCGGACATGAACTGCAGGCCGACGTAGGGCAGGTTGGTGACCGCCGCCGCGCTCTGCGCCGACTTCGCGAACGAGCTGATCGCGATGCCCAGCAGTGAGCAGCTGATGATGCTGAGCACGAACACCCACGCGAACGTGAACCAGCGCGCCGCCTCGGTCGGCAGCGTGACGTCGAAGACGACCATGCCGACGGCCAGCAGCAGCACCACCTCGGCGAGGCTGGCGACCGCCACCAGCACGACCTTGCCGAGGAAGTAGGCCGCGGCGGGCATGGGTGTGCCACGCAGGCGCTTCAGCGTGCCGTCCTCGCGGTCGAGCGCCACGCCGATGCCGAGGTTGAGGAACGACGTGGCCACGATGCCGGCGCCGACCATGCTGGCCGCGAACACCTGCCCGACCGTGACCCCGCCCGGGTAGGCGTCGTCGAAGATCGACCCGAGCAGGACCAGGATGAACGCCGGGAAGGTGAACGTGAAGATCACGTGGTCCTTCTGGCGGAAGAACTGCTTGAGCTCGGCCACACCCCTCGAGAGGCCGAGCCCGGCAGTGGACGGTAAGGCGGCGGTGGTCATCGGGGTGCTCCGATCAGGCTGAGGTAGGTGTCCTCGAGGCTGGGACGCGTCACGGTCAGCTCGGGGAGCTCGTGGTCGCCCAGCTCCCGGATCAGCGCGGCCGGCGTGTCCGTCGTCCGCGTCTCGCGGCCACCCGGGCCCAGCCAGCTGACGGTCGCCTTCGCGGTGGACCGGCCGCCGAGCGTGGCGGGCGTGCCCTCGGCGACGATCCGTCCGCCCGCGATGACCGCGACCCGGTCCGCGAGCGCTTCCGCCTCGTCGAGGTAGTGGGTGGTGAGCAGGATCGTGGTGCCGCTGGTCGCCAGGTTGCGGATCAGCTCCCAGAACTGGCGGCGCGCCTCCGGGTCGAACCCGGTGGTCGGCTCGTCGAGGAACACCAGCTCCGGCCGCCCGACCACGCCGAGCGCCACGTCCAGCCGCCGCCGCTGCCCTCCCGACAGCGACTTGACCCGCGCGTCCGCCTTGGCGGTGAGCCCGACCTGCTCGATCACGTCGTCGGGGCCCGCCGGGTTCGGGTAGTACGCGGCGTAGTGGCGCACGCTCTCGCGGACGGTCAGCTCGGCGGCGTCATTCGCCGTCTGCAGCACGATCCCGAGCCGCGCGCGCCAGGCCCGGCCCGCGGTGGCGGGGTCCGCGCCGAGCACGTCGACATCGCCGGCGTCCCGCTTGCGGTGGCCTTCGAGGATCTCCACCGTGGTGGTCTTGCCCGCCCCGTTGGGGCCGAGCAGGGCGAACACCTCACCCTGCCGGATGTCGAGGTCCACACCGTCGACGGCGGCGTGCCCCCGGTAGGACTTGCGCAGTCCCCGAACCTGTATGGCGGTCATGGGGACATCGTGTCGCGCGGGCGGGGTGTGCCGGGACGTCCGCGCGACTGATTCCGCGTGTCAACCGAACGATGGACAGGCTGTCAGCCGTGTGTCGCGGTGGCGATGCCCGAAGGACCCCTTCGTAACGCTCGGTGCGATGAAGGACCCCTTCGTAACGCCCGGCGTGATGAAGGGCCCCTTCATGACACGAGTCAGTACTGGGTGACCGTGTCCCAGCCCTCGACCTCTTCCGGACCGCGCGGACCAGGGCCGATGTACTTCGCCGACGGACGCACCAGGCGGCCCGTCTGCTTCTGCTCCAGGATGTGCGCGCACCACCCAGCCGTCCGCGCGCACGTGAACATCGCGGGCATCATGTGCGGCGGCACCTGCGCGAAGTCGAGGATCACCGCCGCCCAGAACTCGACGTTCGTCTCGATGGCGCGGTCCGGGCGGCGTTCGCGCAGTTCGGCCAGCGCGGCCTGCTCCAGCTCCGCCGCCACCTCGTACCGCGCGGCGCCCAGTTCCTGGCAGGTCCGCCGCAGTACCCGGGCGCGCGGGTCCTCGGCCCGGTAGACCCGGTGGCCGAAGCCCATGAGGCGGTCGCCGCGGTCGAGGATGTTCGCGACCACCTTGCGGGCGTCGCCGACCTTCTCGACCTCCTCGATCATCGGCAGGACGCGGGCCGGGGCACCGCCGTGCAGGGGGCCGGACATCGCGCCGATCGCGCCGGACATCGCCGCCGCCACGTCCGCACCCGTGGACGCGATCACGCGGGCGGTGAAGGTGGACGCGTTCAGGCCGTGTTCCGCCGCCGACACCCAGTAGGCGTCCACCGCGCGCACGTGTGCCGGGTCGGGTTCGCCGCGCCAGCGGGTCATGAAGCGCTCGGTGATCGTGCCGCACTCGTCGATCCGCTTCTGCGAGATCGCCGGGCGGCCGATGCCGCGCGCCGACTGCGCCACGTACGACAGCGCCATGACCGACCCGCGCGCGAGCTGTTCGCGGGCCTCGACGTCGGTGATGTCCAGCAGCGGCTGGTAGTCCCAGATCGGGGCGAGCATCGCGAGCGCGGCCTGCACGTCCACCCGCACGTCACCGGTGTGCACGGGAATGGGGAACGGCTCGGCGGGCGGGAGGCCCTGGCCGAAGCGGCCGTCGACCAGCAGGGCCCACACGTCGCCGAAGGTGACTTTGCCCGCCAGGTCCTCGATGTTCACACCCCGGTAACGCAGTGCGCCACCGTCGCGGTCCGGTTCGGCGATTTCCGTGCGGAAGGCGACGACGCCTTCAAGACCCGGTCGGAAACCGTCGTCCGGCTCCGCCTTCCCGGGCGTGTTCTCGACCTGCCGCACCGCGCTGTGCATCGTCAAATCCAGCCTCTCCGCCAGTCCCCGACAACCACGCGCGGCGTGCGCAGACAGCGTCCCCCGACGCCGCGCGGTTCACCCACCTTCCTCCTATTTCTACCGCTGTGGCAATTGTCCCGACCGGTGGTTTCGGTCACGATTAAGGAGAACGATTCAGAACCAGGACGTCTCCAGCGCGTAACGCGTACGTTTCCGGCACGGAACACGGCGGCAGACGGTGGTAGACACCATCCATGCACCTGAGCCCCCAGGAACGCGACAAGCTGCTGGTCCTCTTCGCGGCCGACGTCGCGCGCCGCAGGCTCGAGCGCGGGGTGCTGCTGAACCACCCCGAAGCGGTCGCGTTGATCACCGATCACGTGATCGAGGGTGCGCGGGACGGCCGCTCGGTGCGCGACCTGATGGAGAGCGGCCGGTCGGTGCTCTCGCGGGCGCAGGTCATGGCGGGCGTGCCGGAGATGATCGACTCCGTCCAGGTCGAGGCCACGTTCCCGGACGGCACCAAGCTCGTCACCGTCCACAGTCCGATCGTCTAGAGGAGCCGGTCCGTGATTCCAGGCGAGATCCTCCCGGCCGCCGAGCCGGTCGAGCTGAACCCCGGACGGCCGCGCGTGACGCTGGTCGTCCGCAACACCGGCGACCGCCCCGTGCAGGTCGGCTCGCACTACCACTTCGCCGCCACCAACCCGGGTCTGGTGTTCGACCGGGACGCCGCGGAAGGTCATCGGTTGGACATCCCCTCGGGTACCTCCGTGCGCTTCGAGCCCGGTGTCGAGCGTGAGGTGTCGCTGGTGCCGCTCGGCGGGCGCCGCGTCGTGCCGGGGTTGCGCACGAGGGAGCTTGCGACCGAGTCAAGGCAACCGCGACTCGCCGGAACCTGCGAGGGCGAGTCGTGACCGGGATCGACCGGGCGCGGTACGCGTCGCTGCTGGGCCCGACCGTCGGCGACCGCATCCGCCTGGCGGACACCGATCTCCTCATCGAGGTCACCGAGGACCGCGCCATCGGCCCGGCGGGCTCCGGCGACGAGGTGGTCTTCGGTGGCGGCAAGGTCATCCGCGAGTCCATGGGCCAGTCGGTCGCCACGCGTGCCGACGGCGCGCCCGACCTGGTGATCACCGGCGTCGTGATCCTCGACCACTGGGGCGTGGTCAAAGCCGACGTCGGTGTGCGGGACGGCCGGATCACCGGCATCGGCAAGGCGGGCAACCCCGACACCATGGACGGCGTCGACCCGGCGCTCGTGATCGGCCCGTCCACCGAGGTCATCGGCGGCAACGGGAAGATCCTGACCGCGGGCGGTGTCGACTGCCACGTCCACTTCATCTGTCCACAGTTGACGGAGACCGCGCTCGCGGCCGGGCTGACCACGTTGGTCGGCGGCGGCACCGGGCCCGCGGAGGGCAGCAAGGCCACGACCGTCACGCCCGGCGCCTGGAACCTCGCCCGCATGCTGGCCGCCATGGACGGCCAGCCGGTCAACGTCCTGTTGCTGGGCAAGGGGAACACGGTCTCGCTCGACGGCCTGCGCGAACAGGTCGCCGCGGGCGCCGGCGGGTTCAAGCTGCACGAGGACTGGGGCACCACGCCCGCCGCGATCGACGCGTGCCTGCGGATCGCGGACGAGACCGGTGTGCAGGTCGCCATCCACACCGACACCCTGAACGAGTCCGGCTTCGTCGAGTCCACTGTGGACGCGATCGCGGGCCGGTCCATCAACGCATACCACACCGAGGGGGCAGGCGGCGGGCACGCGCCGGACATCATCACCGTGGTGGGGCTGCCGAACATCCTGCCGTCGTCGACCAACCCGACCCGTCCGCACACGGTGAACACCATCGACGAGCACCTCGACATGCTGATGGTGTGCCACCACCTGAACCCGTCGGTGCCGGAGGACCTCGCGTTCGCGGAGAGCCGCATCCGGCCGTCCACCATCGCCGCGGAGGA
The DNA here is from genome assembly GCF_014203735.1 of Actinophytocola algeriensis. Taxonomy (GTDB): domain Bacteria; phylum Actinomycetota; class Actinomycetes; order Mycobacteriales; family Pseudonocardiaceae; genus Actinophytocola; species Actinophytocola algeriensis. The sequence goes on from NZ_JACHJQ010000014.1 coordinate 57,227, forward strand.
CGTGCTGCACGACCTCGGTGCGATCTCGATGATCGGCTCGGACTCCCAGGCGATGGGCCGCATCGGGGAGGTGGTCATCCGGACGTGGCAGACCGCGCACGTGATGAAACGCCGTCGCGGCGCGCTGCCCGGCGACGGCGCCGCCGACAACATGCGCGCACGTCGCTATGTCGCCAAATACACGATCAACCCGGCCATCGCGCACGGCATGGCGCACGAGATCGGCTCGGTGGAGGTCGGCAAGCTCGCGGACCTGGTGTTGTGGGAGCCGAAGTTCTTCGGGGTCAGACCGTCGCTGGTGCTGAAGGGCGGCTTCATCGCGCTGGCGGCGATGGGCGACGCGAACGCGTCCATCCCGACGCCGCAGCCGGTGCTGGCGCGCCCGATGTACGGCGCGGCGCCGAGGGTGGCGGCGGCGTCGAGCCTGCACTTCGTGGCGCCGTCGGCGGTCGGGCTGGACCTCGGCACGGCGACCCCGCTGGCCGCGCTGTCCAACCCGCGCGCGATCACCAAGGCGGACATGATCGGCAACTCGGCCCTGCCGGAGGTGACGGTCGACCCGGACACCTTCGCGGTGCACGTCGACGGCGAGCTGATCGAGCAGGCACCGGTCGAGGAACTGCCGATGGCGCAACGGTATTTCCTCGTATGAACGTCACCGCCCTGCTGCTGGCCGACTCCCGCTTCCCCGGCGGCGGGCACGTGCACTCCGGCGGCCTGGAGGAGGCCGCGTCGCGGGGGCTGGTGCGCACGGAGGCGGACCTGCCCGCGTTCCTGCGCAACCGGTTGCGGACCGCGGGTGCGCTGGCGGCGGTGTTCGCTGCCGCGGCGGCGCGACCGGACCCGGACTGGCTGCTGCTGGACGCGGAACTCGACGCGCGCACCCCGTCGGAGGCGCAGCGGAAGGCATCGCGCGCGCAGGGCAGAGCGACGTCGAGAGCGGCGAGGTTGATGTCCCCGCTGGTCGACGCGTTGCTGGCGGCCACGCCACGGCCCCACCACCCCGTCATCCTCGGCGCACTCGTCGGGGTGCCGGTGGACGCGGCGCTCACCGCCGCCTATCTCGCCGTGTCCGGGCCGGCGAGTGCGAGCGTGCGGCTCCTCGGCCTGGATCCCCTGCGGGTCAACGCGATCGTCGCCGGCCTCGCGTCCGACATCACCTCGGTGGCGCGGGAAGCCGCCGCCGACCGCCACCCGGCTGATCTGCCCGCGCCCGGGTCCCCGGGCCTGGACGTCCTGGCGGAGGAACACGACCGCCACCACCGAGAAGAGGTGCGTCTCTTTGTCAGCTGACCACGAACACCCCGTCAGCTTCGACCCCACGATGCCAGAACCCGACCCGCACCCGCACCTGACGCCCGGCGGCGACCGTCCGCTGCGCATCGGCATCGGCGGCCCGGTCGGCAGTGGCAAGACCGCGCTCGTCGCCGCGTTGTGCCGGGCGCTCGGACCGGAGCTGGAGCTGGCCGTCGTCACCAACGACATCTACACCACCGAGGACGCGGACTTCCTGCGCACGGCGGGTGTCCTGGACCCGGCGCGCATCGAGGCCGTCCAGACCGGCTGCTGCCCGCACACGGCGATCCGCGACGACATCACCGCGAACCTCGACGCCGTCGACAACCTCACCGAGCGGTTCCCGGACCTGACGCTCGTCATCATCGAGAGCGGCGGCGACAACCTCACCGCCGTGTTCAGCCGAGGGCTCGTCGACCGGCAGATCTTCGTCGTCGACGTCGCGGGCGGGGACAAGGTGCCGCGCAAGGGCGGCCCAGGGGTCACGACCGCCGACCTGCTCGTCATCAACAAGACCGACCTCGCCCCGCTGGTGGGCGCCGACCTGACCGTCATGTCCGGCGACGCGCACCGCGTCCGCGGTGGGCTGCCGGTGATCGAACAGTCCCTTGTGGACACTCCGGACGCGCCGGAGGTCGCGGACTGGGTGCGGAAGATGCTGGTGTGAGGGCGCGAGCGCGGCTGGAGGTCGAGCGTGGCGGCGTGGTCCGCACGCTCCGCTCCGCGCCCCCGCTCACGCTGATCCCGGTCCGCGGCCGCCCGGTCGTGCACCTGGTCAACTCGGCGGCGAGCCCGCTCGGCGGCGACGACCTGACGCTGACCGTCCGCGTCGGCGCGCACGCCTGTCTCACGTTGAGCGGTGTCGCCGCCGCGGTGGCGCTGCCCGGCCCGCGCGGCCTGCCCAGCCGCATGGCTGTCCACCTGGAACTGTCCGAGGGTGCGCGCGTCGAGTACCTGCCGGAGCCCACGGTGATCACCCGGCGGGCCCGGCACGAGTCGGTCCTCGTGGTCAGCCTCGCCGGGGACGCGCACCTGCACACGCGGGAGACCGTCGTGCTCGGCCGCGACGGTGAACTACCGGGTGAGCTGACCACGACGACGCACGTGACCCGCGACGGCCACCCGGTGCTGCGCCAGACGCTCGTCGTCACCCGGGAAGTCCTGCTGGGCAACCGCGTCCTGGCCACCGAGCTGTCGACGAGCGACGACCGGGACACGGCGAGCGGCACGTGGTGGTCCAGGACGCGGCTCGCCGCGGGCGGCACCCTGACCACGTCGCTGGCCGACGACGCGGTGACCGCGTCACGTCAGCTCGCCGCCGCCGCGCTTCTCGGCACGCGACAGCAGGTCCCACGGCACCAGCGGCGCGGTGTCCGGGTCGGGGCTGAAGTAGGCGAGGTGCAGGACGCGCCCGCACACGAGCCAGTGCGCGGCGTCGCCGTCGTCCATGCGGACCCCGGCGCGGGCGAACACCGTGTCGACCCAGCGCGAGTAGCCGCCGGGCATGAGCCTGCGCACCCGGCGCGGCCGGGCCGAGGGGAACACGCTGACGACCACCTGTAGCTCCGGGAACCGCCGCGCGTCCCCGTCCCGGGCGCAACCGAGGAACGAGAGCGCGCCGGAGGTCGCCAGCCGGGCCCACCCCGGCCGCCGCACCACCCCGAACCCGGTGGCCTCGACCCGCGCGAGGTGCTCCGGCGCGGTCCGCCACACCCAGGGGCGGACCTCGTCGGCCCACACGGCGACGACCACGCACCGGCCCTTCGCCGCCTCGACCGTGTAGGTGCTGAGACGGGAGAGCGGCTCGGGCGCCAGCTCGTCGGCGTGCTCGAGGACGAGCGCGTGCGCGAGCAGCTCGTTCGGGTCCGGCGCGGGGTAGGTGGTGATCCGCACGCCGGCCAGGTCCCGCCCGGACTCCCGCACGACGAGGTCGACCAGCTGCCGGACGTCGTCGGTGCCGAGGTCGCCCGAATGCAGGATGAGCAGGCGTTGCGCGGTCACGGGCCGAGCAGATCAGGTCCCGCCGGGACCGGTCCCTCAGAGTGTGCGCGAGGCGTAGTCCCGCTGGATGAGCCTGCTGACGTCGACGGCGATCGTCGCAGGTTCGGTCAGCGTGACCGGCCCGGTCGCCTTCTCGGTCACCTCGTACTCGGTCCCGGCGAGCGTGCGGGTGGTGATGCTTGCGGGCTCGGTCAGGTCGATGACCCAGTAGTAAGGGATGCCGGCCGCCGCGTACTCGACTGCCTTGAGCACCCGGTCGATCCTGCGTGTTCCTGGCGAGACGATCTCGACCGCGAGCAGTACCTCCGCCGCGTCGATGCGCGACGGATTGCGGACGAACAAGCTCTCACTCGTCACGACAACGTCGGGGGCTCGCACGGTCGTGGGAAATGTCGACTCTATGAGGACCTCGACGTCCTGCGTGGCGGCGAGGGTCGAGGGGAGCTGCCGGTTGAGGTCAACCATGAGGTTCCCTGCGGCCCTCTGGTGGTGGGGTGCGGGCCGCGGGGCCACGACGAGAACTCCTTCAGCCAGTTCGTAATGACGTGAGAGGTCCTCTGGTAACGCGTCCCACTCCTCCAGGGTGAGTAGGTGGTCGGGCCACGGCTGCACGCTCATGAGCTCAGCATACGTCATCGTCGCTGCTCACGGCCGTTACCGAACGTCGTGCACGGGAATCCGCACAGTACGCATTTACCGACGTCGCCGGATGGTGTCACCGGCACCCCTCGTGACCGTTGAACCGGATGGGTGTAAAACGGGTCGTCCCCGGAGAACCACTCCGGGAGAAACGGGCATACTGGTAATTACCGATTTCAGAATCGTGGACCTGTTTGGACAAGGGTCGAGGAGAGGTTCGATGGCTCAGGGCGCGGGAGCGCACGGCCGGATGTACCGCGGGGTGGACACCGAGCAGCGACGCGCGGAGCGCCGGGAACGGCTCCTCGAAGCAGCGCTCGACGAGTTCACCTCCCGCGGTTATCACAAGACGAAGATCGCTGACCTGTGCACCAAGGCAGGCGTTTCCACCAGGAATTTCTACGAGAAGTTCGCGAGCAAGGAAGCGTTGCTTCTGGAACTGCACGCGCACATCAACACGGTCGCCATGAAGCGCATGCTTCCCGTCCTGGAATCGGTCGCCGACGCGGACGCGCTCACCCGAATCACGACATTGGTTGACGCTTTCGTCTCGGCTGTCACATCTGATCCGCGTTTTCCGCGACTGAACTACGTCGAAGCGCCGGGAATCAGTCAGGCGATGGAACGGCAGCACCAGGACTGGTTCACACGCTATGTCGACTTCATCACCGCTGAGTGTGACCGCGCCGCGTCGGCGGGGCTCGCGCCGGAGCGTGACTACCGGCTCACGGCGATCGCGTTGGTCGGTGCCGTGACCGGGCTCGTCCGCGAGTGGCAGACGCATGAGCCGCCGCTGCCCTCGTCGGCCGTGGCCACCGAGGTCAGGGAGATCTTCATCGCCGCGATCACCCGGCCGGCGTAGCTTCGCGCGGCCGGCCCGGAGCGGAGCGCCCGATGGGCGCATCCGCATCGATTCAAGTGCGCGTCGTCACCCGCCGCGCGGTTTCGCCGCCGGTCACGAACCCGTACCTTCGAAACGTGAGGTGACCCCTACGCGTCGAGGAGAACAAGGATGGCGGACGCCGACATTGCCACGCCCGACATCGCCGTCGCGCTGCCGACGATGCGCGTGTCGTACGAAGAGGGCACCCTGAGTGAGGCGGAGCTGGCCGACACCTGGCACCAGCAGCTCCAGTCATGGCTGGACGACGCCATCCGGGCGGGTGCGCCCGAGCCCAACGCCATGGTCCTGGCCACGGCGAACGCCGAGGGCATGCCGTCGTCACGCACCGTGCTCATGAAGGGCCTCGACGAGCGCGGCGTGGTGTTCTTCACCAACTACACGTCCACCAAGAGCCACGACCTGATGGCGACCCGCTTCGCGTCGGCGACGTTCCCCTGGTACTCGCTGCACCGCCAGGCCACCGTCCGCGGCACCGTGGAGAAGGTAAGCCAGGCGGAGACCAAGACGTACTGGGCGTCGCGGCCGCGCGGCTCGCAGCTCGGTGCGTGGGCGTCGCCGCAGTCGATCGTCGTCCGTGACCGGGGGACGCTCGAGAACGCACTCGCGAACGTCGAGCGCCGCTTCGCCGACGCCGAAGAGGTACCGGTACCCCCGCACTGGGGCGGCTGGCGCATCCGGCCGGAGGTCGTGGAGTTCTGGCAGGGCCGCCGCGACCGCATGCACGACCGCCTCCGCTTCAGGCTGAACCGCGACGGCTGGACCGTCGAGCGCGTCGGTCCGTAGTACCGCGTCGGTCCGTAGTACACAGCACTCGCGAAAGGCGCGTTCGGATGTCCCGAACGCGCCTTTCGTGCTGTTCAGGGGTCGCGAAACTCACGCGCGCTCCAGTCGTTAGCGGGCCTAAGCTTTGACGTCGTGGGGGTAGCTACAACCAAACGGTCCAGGGTCGCCATCGACACGAGGCCGTTGCGCATACCCGCGTACCGCCGCCTCTGGGGCTCCACGGCGATCGTCGCGGTCGGGTCGCAGTTCACGGTCGTCGCGGTGCCCAAGCAGATCTACGACCTCACCGGGTCCTCCGGCTTCGTCGGGCTCGCCGGGGCGTTCGGTCTCGTGCCCTTGCTGATCTTCGGGCTGTGGGGCGGGGCGATCGCGGACGCGTTCGACCGGCGCACGGTCATCCTCGTCACCAACGTCGGGGTCGCGGCCACGTCCGTCGCCTTCTGGGTGCAGGCCGTCGTCGGCGCCAACGTGTGGATCGTGCTGTCGCTGCTGGCCGTCCAGCAGGCGTTCGTCGCGATCAACATGCCCACCCGCACCGCCTCCGTCGCCCGGCTCGTGCCGCCCGACCTGATCGCCTCCGCGACCGCGCTCACCGCCACCGTCGGCTCGTTCGGCATGGTGTTCGGGCCGCTGCTCGCCGGTGCGCTGATGCCGTTCACCGGGCTGCCGATCCTCTACCTGGTCGACGCGATCGTGCTGGTCCTCGCGACCGTGATCGTCTCCGGGCTGCCGAAGATGGCGCCGCTCGACGGGGTCAGGCGCCGCGCAGGGCTCAAGGACATCGCCGACGGGTTCCGGTACGTCGCCGCCAAGAACGTCCTGCTCGCGAGCTTCCTGCTCGACATCATCGCCATGGTCGCGGGCATGCCGCGCGCGCTGTTCCCGGAGATGGCGGAGCGCACCTTCGGCGACCCGCACGGCGGCGGCATCGCGCTCGGCCTGCTCTACGCGTCCATCCCGATCGGCGCGCTGCTGTTCGGCCTGTTCTCCGGCTGGCTGTCCAACATCTCCCGGCACGGCGTCGGCGTGACCGCCTCGGTCATCGTGTGGGGGCTCGCGATCATCGGGTTCGGGCTGGCGGGCCACCTGTGGCTCGCGGTCACCTTCATGGTCATCGCGGGAGCCGCCGACATGGTCAGCATGGTGTACCGGAGCGCGATCCTGCAGACCGCCGTGACCGACGAGATGCGCGGCCGCATGCAGGGCGTCTTCACCGTCGTCGTCGCGGGCGGGCCGCGCATCGCCGATCTCCTGCACGGCTGGGGTGCCGCAGGCGTCGGCACCGCGGCGGCGGCCACGGGCGGTGGTGTGCTGGTCATCGTGCTGACGGTGCTCGCCGTGGTGTGCCTGCCCGCGTTCTGGCGTTATCGCGCCACAACCGGATAGTTAGTGAACTAGTAACGTCACCATCTGGTCAGGCCGGTGAAACTCGGGCATGCTCAAGCGCCATGGTGACCGAGAACACAGCCGCGCCCGAGGAGCAACAGTCCTCCCTCAAGAGGGTCATGGGCTCGAAGCTCCTGTACTTCTTCGTAATCGGTGACATCCTCGGCACGGGCATCTACGCCCTGACCGGTACCGTCGCAGGCAGAGTCGGCGGTGCGCTGTGGCTCCCGTTCCTGCTCGCGTTCGTGGTGGCGTTCCTGACCGCGTTCGCCTACCTGGAACTCGTCGGCAAGTACCCGAAGGCCGCCGGTGCCGCGCTCTACACGAACCGGGCCTTCAAGAAACCGTTCGTGACCTTCCTCGTCGCGTTCGCGGTGATGTGCTCCGGCATCACGTCCGCGTCGGCCGCCGCGATGGCGTTCGGCGGGACCTACCTGCCTGCCGCGTTCGACTTCGAGGTCACCGACACGACGAAGATCCTCGTCGCGGTCGCGTTCATCGTACTGCTCGCGATCGTCAACTTCGTCGGCGTCGCGCACTCGGTCAAGGCCAACGTGGTCCTCACGATCATCGAGCTGTCCGGTCTCGCGATCATCATCTGCGTCGGCCTGTTCGCGGTCGGCGGCGGTGACGGCGAGCCGGGCAGGCTGCTGGAGGTCAACACCGCGGACCAGAGCTGGCTGCTCGCGATCACCGCGGCCACCTCGCTCGCGTTCTTCGCCATGGTCGGCTTCGAGGACTCGGTCAACATGGCCGAGGAGTGCCAGGACCCGCCCCGGATCTTCCCGAAGGCGCTGCTCGGCGGGCTCGCCACCGCCGCGGTGATCTACGTGCTGGTGGCCGTGACGTCCTCGCTGCTGGTCGCCGCGAGCGACCTGGCCGCCGCCGAGTCCGGTGCGCTGCTCAAGGTGATCGACGTCGGCGCACCCGGCTTCCCGCGCTGGATCTTCGAGTGGATCGGCGTGTTCGCGGTCATCAACTCCGCGCTGATCAACATGCTGATGGCCAGCCGCCTGCTGTACGGCATGGCGAACGAGCGCATCCTGCCGCGCGTGTTCGGCACCGTGCACCCGTTCCGCCGCACGCCGTGGGTGTCGATCCTCGTCACCAGCGGCATCGCGGTCCTGCTGCTGATCTTCGCGGGCACGGACGGCGTCAGCGCGCTCGGCGGTACGACCGCGTTGCTGCTGCTGTGCGTGTTCACCGTGGTCAACATCGCGGTACTGGTGCTGCGCAAGGAGAAGGTGGAGCACAACCATTTCAGGGCGCCGACGTGGGCGCCGGTGGTCGGCGCGGTCCTGTGCCTCTACCTGGTGCTGCCGGGCCTGTCCGGCAAGACCGCGCGCGACTACTACATCGGCGTCGGGCTGATCGTGCTCGGCATCGTGTTGTGGGGGATCAACTGGCTGGTACTGCGTTCGCGGGGTGAGCAGGACGCGGTGAAGGAGTTCGACCCGCAGTCCCTCAAGCACTGACCGTAGGCTCTCCTGGCATGACAGGAGAGCAGCTGGAGATCACGCACGGCCCCGCGCGGGCGGTCGTCAGGACCGCGGGCGCGGGGCTGCGCGCGTTCGAGGTGGCCGGGGTGCCGTACGTCGAGACCTACGACACCGCCGACGAGCCGCCGATGGGCGTGGGTGCCGTGCTGGTGCCGTGGCCCAACCGGGTGGCGGCCGCGACGTGGACCCGCGACGGCGAAACCCACCACCTCGAGGCGACGGAAGCCGCGCGGGGCAACGCGATCCACGGCCTGGTGCGCCGCGCGGAGTGGACCGTGACCGCGCACGACGAGTCGGCCGTGACGTTGCGGGTGGTGGTCGACGAGGCGCCGGGCTGGCCGTTTCCCTTTCGCACCAGCATTTCCTACGCGCTGACCGGCGGCGGCCTCGAGATCACGCACGTGGTGGAGAACCGCGGCGAGCGGGACATGCCGTTCGGCGTCGGCACGCACCCGTACCCGCGGCCCGGCAACACCGACGTCGACGACTGCGTGCTCACGCTCGCCGCGCGCACGGTCCTGCCGGTGGACCTCGACACGATGATCCCCAACGGTGAACCCATCGAGGTCGCGGGCACGGAGTACGACTTCTCCTCGGGCAGGGCGCTGCGGGACGTGGAGCTGGACACCGCGTTCGGCGGCTGCAAGCCCGGCGACGACGGCCTGGTGCGGCACTCGGTGACCTACCCGGGCGGCGGTGTCGAGGTGTGGGCGGAGCCCGCGTTCGGATGGGTGCAGGTGTTCACGCCGGGCGAGTTCCCTGGCAAGGGCGCGCGTGCGGTCGCGATCGAGCCCATGACGTGCCCGCCGGACGCGCTCAACTCGGGCGTGGACCTGCTGTGGTTGTCGGCGGACGAGTCGTGGACGGGCCGCTGGGGCATCCGTCCGCTGGAAGCGTAGGTTGAGTGCCCGTGAGCATCGCGATTACAGGTGGATACGTCGTTCCCGTCGACGGTGAGCCCATCGACGGCGGCACGGTCCTGGTCGACGACGGCGTGATCGTCGCGGTCGGCGCCCAGGCCGATGTGGACGTGCCGGACGACGCGGAGATCGTCGACGCGTCCGGCACCTGGGTGCTGCCCGGTTTCGTCGAGTCGCACGGCCACGTCGGCGTCGCCGAGGAGGGCGACGGCTGGGCCGGTCTGGACGTCAACGAGATGACCGACCCGAACGGCGCGCGGCTGCGTGCGCTGGACGGCATCAACCCGGACGACGAGGGCTTCCGCGACGCGCTGGCGGGCGGGGTGACCACGGTCGTCGTGAAGCCGGGGTCCGGCAACCCGATCGGCGGCCAGACCGTGGCCGTGAAGTCGTGGGGCCGCACGGTGGACGACATGCTCGTGCGCCAGCCGGTGAGCGTGAAGAGCGCGCTGGGGGAGAACCCGAAGCGCGTGTACGGCGACAAGGACAAGCTGCCGTCGACCCGGCTCGGTGTGGCGGCGGTGATCCGCGACGCGTTCACCAAGGCGCAGGACTACCGCGCCGCCCGCGAGTGGGCGGCACGGGAGAGCACGCCGTTCGATCGCGACAACACGTCGGAGATCCTGGTCAAGGTGCTCGACGGCGAGCTGCCGTGGTGCCAGCACAGCCACCGCGCCGACGACATCGCGACCGCCATCCGGCTGTCCGAGGAGTTCGGCTACAAGCTGATCGTCAACCACGGCACCGAGGGCCACCTGATCGCGGACCTGTTGGCCGAGAAGGAGATCCCGGTCATCATCGGCCCGCTGATCGTGGGCCGGTCGAAGGTCGAGGTGCGCGAGCGCGCGATGCGCAACCCGGGCATCCTCGCGCGGGCGGGCGTGGAGATCGCGCTGACGACCGACCACCCCGTGGTGCCGATCGACTTCCTCGTGCACCAGGCCACGTTCGCGGTGAAGGAAGGCCTCGACACCGAGACCGCGCTCCGGTCGATCACGGTCAACCCGGCGCGGATCATGAGCCTGGACGACCGGGTCGGCGCGCTGAAGCCCGGGCTGGACGCCGACATCGTGCTGTGGTCGGGGGACCCGCTGGACGTGATGAGCCGCGCGGTGCGGGTCTTCGTCAACGGCCGGTCCGTGTACCACTTCGACGAAGCGGCCAACCGCGGGGTGACGGTGTCCCCGTTCTACCAAGACCAGCACTGACCAGCACCGACCAGCACTGACGAGCACCGACCGCAGCGTGATGAAGGACCCCTTCGTCACGCTGCGGTTGACGAAGGACCCCTTCATCAACCGCAGCCAACCGGGCGGGGTCAGGACTTGCGCAGCTCGCGGGCGATGACCACGCGCTGGATCTGGTTGGTGCCCTCGAAGATCTGCGGGACCTTCGCCTCCCGCATGTAGCGCTCCACCGGGAAGTCGCGCGTGTAGCCCGCGCCGCCGAGGACCTGGACCGCGTCCGTGGTCACCTTCATCGCCGCGTCGGTCGCGATCAGCTTCGCCACGGAGGCCTGCCGGGTGAACGGCAGCCCCCGGTCGCGGCGCCGGGCCGCCTCCAGGTACGTCGCGCGTGCCGACTCGACGGCCGCCGCCATGTCGGCGAGCAGGAACTCGAGGCCCTGGAACTCGATGACCGGCCTGCCGAACTGCGACCGGCCCTTCGCGTAGGTGACGGCCTCGTCGAGCGCCGCCTGCGCCAGCCCGACCGCGCACGCCGCGATCCCGAGCCGGCCCGAGTTCAGCGACGACAGCGCGATCCGCAGGCCCGCGCCCTCCGCGCCCACCAGGCGCGCGGTGGGCACCGCCGCGTCCTCGAACAGCAGCTGCGTGGTCGGTGAGCCGGTCAGGCCCATCTTCCGCTCCGGCGGCGCGGCGGACAGCCCCGGCGTGTCGCCGGGCACCAGCAGGCACGAGACGCCGCGGCCACCATCGGGGGACGTGCGGACCATCGTCGTGTAGAAGTCGGCATGACCGCCGTGTGTTATCCACGCCTTCACGCCGTTGACCACATACTTGTCACCCGTGAGCACCGCGCGACACGTCAGCGCCGCCGCGTCCGAGCCGGCCTGGGGCTCCGACAGCGCGTACGCGCCCAGCAGCTCGCCGCCCAGCATGGCGGGCAGCAGCTCGGCGCGTTGCCGGTCGGTGCCGTACTCGGCCAGCGCGAAGCACGACATCACGTGCACCGACAGGCCGACGCCGACCGACATCCACGCGGTCGCGACCTCCTCGAGCACCTGCAGGTACACCTCGTACGACAGCCCGCCGCCGCCCCACTGCTCCGGGTACGGCAGCCCGAGCAGGCCGCTGCGCCCGAGGAGCCGGAACTGTTCGCGCGGGAACCGGTGTTCCTCCTCGTACGACGACGCCAGGGGCGCCAGTTCGTCCCTGGCGATCTCCCTGGTCAGCTTGATGAGGTCTTCCGCGTCCCGGTTGGGGAGCAGTCGTTCGGCCGGCATGCCGTCTCCTCCGCAGGTCCATGCGTGGTTCAAGGCCATCAAACAGTATGACGTCCTACTGTCGGGTAGTGAGGAAAATAGCGATGATTCTTGTCGGCGGCGAAGCCCTCGTCGATCTGGTGCCCGCGCCGGGGACGGTGCCCGGCGAGCTGGGACCGCTCCTGCCGCTGCCCGGCGGCGGCCCGTACAACGTCGCGATCACCGTGGGGCGGCTCGGTGCACCCGTCCGGTTCCTGTCGCGACTGTCGACGGATTCCTTCGGGGACGCGCTACTCCGGCGACTCGAACTGTCCGGTGTGGACACTTCGATGGTCCAACGTGGACCGGAGCCGACCACCCTCGCGGTCGCGGGCATCGCGGCCGACGGGTCGGCGCGCTACTCCTTCCACGTCGAGGGCACGGCCGACCGTGAGGTAGCACACCCCGGCCCGCTGCCCGCCGAGATCAAGATCGTGTCCTTGGGCACACTGTCGCTGCTCCTCGAGCCGGGCGCGAGTCGCTACGAACAGCTGCTGCGGGACCACAGTGGCTCCGGCGGGCTCACCGTGCTCGACCCGAACATCCGCCCCGCCATGGTGACCGACGCCACTGCCTACCGCGCCCGCTTCGCGTCGTGGTTGCCGGACATCGGGTTGCTGAAACTGTCCATCGAGGACGCGGCGTGGCTCGCGGGCGGGAGCCAGGGCGGCGACACGGACAAGGCGGTGGCCGAGTGGCTGTCCCTCGGCCCGGCGGCAGTGGTCCTGACCAGGGGCGGCGACGGGATCGTGGTGCGCACGGCCGGCGGTGTCGAGGTCGAGGTGCCGACCGTGCCCACCGCGGTGGCCGACACCATCGGGGCGGGTGACACCGTGCACGGAGCGTTGTTGTCGTGGCTGTGTCACAACGGGATAACCACGCCGGAAACACTGCGAACGGTGGACGCGGACGCGTGGCGCGCCGCGCTCACGTTCGCGGCGAGAGCGGCGTCGGTGACGGTTTCCCGGGCGGGAGCGGAACCGCCTTACGCTGCTGAGCTGGCTGTTCAGTCGTAAAGTGCGGTGTCCCACACCGTTCGGCCTTACCCACCGGCGCTGGGCGCACTAGCGTTAAGAACACAAGACGAAATTGTTGAGAGGGATACGCATGCCTGACGGGCAGAAAGACAACGGCGCGGCGGGACCCGTCGCCCTGCGCTATCCGGGCGGCGAGTACGAGATGACAGTCGCACGCGCCTCAGAGGGTTCCGACGGGATCAACGTCAGCAAGCTGCTGGGGACGACGGGACTCGTCACCCTGGACCCGGGTTTCGTGAACACCGCCGCCTGCTCGTCGGAGATCTGCTTCATCGACGGTGACGCGGGCATCCTGCGTTACCGCGGCTACCCCATCGAACAGCTGGCGGAGAAGTCGACCTTCATCGAGGTCAGCTATCTCCTGATCTACGGCGAGCTGCCGAACCAGACGCAGCTGGACGAGTTCACCTCGAAGATCAGCCGCCACACGCTGCTGCACGAGGACCTGAAGCGCTTCTTCGACGGCTTCCCGCGCGACGCGCACCCGATGCCGGTGCTGTCGTCCGCGGTCTCGGCGCTGTCCACCTTCTACCAGGACAGCCTGTGGCCGTTCGACCAGGACCACGTGGAGATCTCCACGATCCGGCTCCTGGCCAAGCTGCCCACCATCGCCGCCTACGCCTACAAGAAGAGCGTCGGCCAGCCGTTCCTGTACCCGGACAACTCGCTGGGGCTGGTGGAGAACTTCCTGCGCATGACGTTCGGCTTCCCCGCCGAGCCGTACGAGGTCGACCCCGACCTCGCCCGTGCGCTGGACCTGCTGTTCATCCTGCACGCCGACCACGAGCAGAACTGCTCGACCTCGACGGTCAGGCTCGTGGGCTCGTCGGAGGCGAACCTGTTCGCGAGCATCTCGGCCGGCATCAACGCCCTGTTCGGCCCGCTCCACGGTGGTGCCAACAGCGCGGTGCTGGAGATGCTGGAGCGCATCCGCGACGACGGTGGCGATGTCGGTGACTTCGTCAAGCGCGTCAAGAACAAGGAGGAGGGCGTCAAGCTGATGGGCTTCGGCCACCGGGTCTACAAGAACTACGACCCGCGTGCCGCCATCATCAAGAAGACGGCCGACGACATCCTGACCCGCCTCGGCGGCGACGACAGCCTGCTGGACCTCGCGAAGCAACTCGAGGAGCACGCGCTGGCGGACGACTACTTCGTCGAGCGCAAGCTCTACCCGAACGTCGACTTCTACACCGGGCTGATCTACCGGGCGATGGGCTTCCCGACGAAGTTCTTCACGGTGCTGTTCGCACTGGGCCGCCTGCCGGGCTGGATCGCCCACTGGCGCGAGATGATGAACGACCCGGCCACGAAGATCGGCCGCCCGCGCCAGGTCTACACCGGACACACCGAACGCGACTACGTGGCGATGTCCGGCCGCTGATCAGCATTGCCATGAAAGACGCTTTCGGGACACTCAACGTCACGAAAGCGTCTTTCATGGCACTCGGCGCAGTGCGGTCCGCAGTGTGACGCGGGAGCCGGGGCGCAGCAACGAATTCCGGTACATCCGCCCGCAGACCCGCGCCAGCACGGCGATCACGGCCACGGTCAGCACGAGCGCCAGCACGGTCTGCCAGACCGGCACGGCGGCGAGCGCGAGCCGGCCCGGCATGAGCAACGGCGACAGCGGCGGCACCAGCGACAGCACGGTCGTCAGCGCACCGGAAGAGTCCCGCGACAGCACGGCGAACCCGAGCACGAACGCCACCAGCAGCGTCACGGTCACCGGCATCAGCACCGACTGCACGTCCTCCTGCCGTGACACCAACGTCGCCACCGCCGCGAAAACCGTGGCGTACAACAGGAAACCGAGCACGTACCACACGAGTCCCCACGCGAGCGCCGCCACCGCGGGCCCGGCCGACGCGAGCACCTCGGTCACCACCCCGACCACGAGCCCCACCAGCCCGACCACCACGAGCTGGAGAAGCCCGGCCAGCCCCAGCCCGGCAACCTTGCCGCTCAGCAGCTGACCTGGCCGGACCACGGGAAGCAGGAACTCCGGCACCCCAAGGGACTTCTCCGCCACCACCCCCTGCGCCACCAGCGACCCGTACAGCAGCAAAGCCAGGTACAGCAACGCGACCACGACCAGGGCCGTGGCGAGCCGGTCACCATCAGCCGGATCCGGCGACGACAACGCCTGCACGGTCACGTGCGCCTCGGCGACCGTGCGCAGCACGCCGTCGACGTCCAGAGCCGCCGAATCCTCCACCGCCGCGAGCTGCCCACGCAGCACCTGCTGGCGCACCAGTCCATTGAGGACACCGCGCAGCTCGTCGTCCAGGCCGTTCTCCACCAGCACGGCCAGCGCGGCCGGGGCGCCGCTCACCAGGGCGTCGAGCCTGCCGTCGGCGACCTGCGCGCGCCCGTCGGCGAGGTCGTTGACCTCCACGGTCCGCACGTCCCTGCCGACCTGGCGCGCCTCGTCGACCAGCTGCCCGGCGACGGCGATGGCCTGGCCGTTCAGCCCGATGGTGTCCCCGTGGTGGTCGTCGAACACGGTGCTCTGCGTGAGCACGAACCCGGCGAGCACCAGCGCCGACAGCACGGTGCCCAGCACGAACGACCTCGTGCGCACCCGCGCGGCGAGTTCGCGGCGCGCCACCAGTGACACGGTCCTGCCCGTGCTCATCCGGCCGCCACCACGTCACCGAACAGGTCGGCGAGCCGCGGCCGGATCCGGGTGAACCCGCGCACCGGCCCGGTCCTCAGCGCCGCGGCGAGCACCGCCTGGTCGTCGGTGCCCGCGTCGAGCGCGAGCCGGACCAGGCCGTCGTGGACCGCGAGCACCGTCACGCCGGGCAGGGCCGCTGCCCAGCCACCCGGCGCGTGCGGTGCGTCGACCACCAGCTCCAGGCGGGCAGCGGCCAGGAGCCTGCCGACCGCGTCCTGCGCCACCACGCGTCCATTGTGGAGCACGCAGGCGCGGTCGCACAGCCGCTCCACCACGTCCAGGTCGTCACACGTGACGAGCACGCTCGCCCCGGCGCCAGCCCGCTCGCGGAGCACGTCGACGAGCAGGTTCGCGGTGGCCTCGTCGAGGCCGGTGAACGGCTCGTCGAGCACCAGCACGTCCGGGCCGGGCGTGAACACGGCCGCGAGCCGCAGCCGGGCCTGCTCGGCGGCGCTCAGCTGCCGCACCCGGTCCGCGCGCCGGTCCCGCAGACCGAACCGCGCCGCCCAGATCTCGGCCGCCCGCAGCGCCTCGTTGACGTCGGCGCCGTGCAGCCGCGCGAGGAACACGAGCTGGTCGAGTACCCGCATCCGCGGGTACAGGCCGCCGGTGGCGGGCAGGTAACCGACGCGTTCGCCCGAGCGGAGCACCTCGCCGTCGTCCGGCGGGAGCAGTCCGGCGGCGAGCCGCAGCACAGTCGTGGACCCGGCGCCCGCCAATCCGACGACCTCGCCGTGCCGAACCGTGAACGTGACGTCCTGGCAGGCCATCGCCGCCCCGAAGCGCTTGGCGACCCGGTCCAGCTCCAGCACGCCGCGCCTCCCTCGACTGGTGTCCGATACCAGTATCCAGGCCCGCCCACCACGGAAGATTACGGGCCGTCTCCGGGGGATTACCTTTGAAAATTGTTCGCGGAACTACAACCTTCGGCGGAGTCGAAAAGCGTAGGTTCTGGCGAGGATGCAGATGATCCACGAAGGACCATTGGAGTAACGACGCATGGACCCGGACAAGTGGTTCGCGCAGTACGACGAGAAGTTGAAGGCGGCTGCGGCCAGCGCGGACAAGGCGGAAAAGGCATTACGCACGGTTGGCGGGTCCGCCACCTCGCAGGACGGCGAGGTGACGGTCAGGGTGACCGCCAACGGTGCGCTCTCCGACCTGGTTCTGCGTCCTGGTGCGCGTGACTTCGAGCCGGAGCACCTCGCCAGGGTGATTCTCGAGACCAGCCGAGCGGCGCAGCGGGACGTCGGTCAGCAGGTCGTGGACGTGATGACCAAGTTCGTCGGCGAGGGCGCGGCACTGGAGGCGGTGAAGGAGTACCTGCCAGAGGGCTACACGGGCGACGGCAAGGACAAGCCGTTGGACCTGGTCGCGCACCGCGACACGAGGCCGGACGACGAGTACTTCGACAGCCCGCCAGAAGTGATCAAGTAAGCAGTCCACAGAGTGATCGGCGGATCCCATGGGTGATTTCAACGTAGACGTAGGCGAGGTGCGAACACACGCGGAGACGGTCGGCTCGATCGCCTCAGGCGTGCGTTCGGTCGCGGGCGCGGCGCAGGACAACGTGTCCGGCGGCGCCTTCGGCCAGATCGCGGAGTTCTTCGCCTCGGCCATCACGAGCGCGGCCGGCGAGGTCCGGCAGGCCATGAACGGCGCGAGCCAGACGGTCGACCAGGTGCAGTCGGGCCTCACGCAGGTCGCGGACGACTACGCGGCGACCGAGGACCACCACGTGCAGGTGTTCACCGTGCAGCAGGGCGCCGGAAAGGACTTCACGTGAGTGAGACGCTGACGCAGCCGCGCACCACGACCGGCGCGAGCAACACGAACCAGGTGCAGAGCCTGTTCACGAACATCAAGTCGACGGCCGACGCCATGGAGAAGGGCGACGTCCTCGGCTCCGCCATGGGCGTCACCAACGTGGCGATGAACGTGCTCGACATCGCGGGCGACCCGCTCGGCGCCATCAGCTCGGCCGGTCTCGGCTGGGTGCTCGGCGCCGTGTCGTTCCTGCGGGAGCCGTTCGACATCCTCAAGGGCAACTCGGGCGCGGTCTCCGGTTCCGCGCAGTCGTGGGGCTCCGCGTCGTCGAACCTGCTGTCGGTGGCCGGCCAGTACCGGTCCGCGTCGACCGCGCAGACCCGGTCGTGGACCGGTGGCGCCGGCGACGGCTACCGCACCGCGAGCGGCAACCAGGCAGGCGGGCTCGAGGCGCTGTCGCAGGCCAGCCGCGCGGTGTCGGGGGCCATCCAGCAGGCGGGCAAGGCCGTCGCGCAGGCCAGGCAGAGCGTGATGGACCTCATCAGCGAGGCCGTGCAGAAGATCATCCAGATCTGCATCGAGGCGCTGTCGAAGTCGTGGCTGTCGTTCGGTGCCTCGATCGCGATGGGCATCGCGCAGTCGACGCAGAAGGCCGTGCAGACGGGCGCCAAGCTGGTCCAGGAGATCCAGAAGGTCGTCCAGACGCTGCAGAAGATCATCAAGACCGTGCAGCAGATCATGCAGGTCGTCCAGCAGGTCAAGCAGCTGCTGGACCAGATCGGCGGCAAGGCGAGCGGTCAGCAGGCGGTCACGCCGAGCGCGGCGCAGACCCAGTACAACCCGAACAACCAGTACTTCCAGGCCCAGGACCCGGGGCAGGTGCAGCGCGCCCAGTTCCAGCCGATCCCGGAGCACGTGCCGATCCCGCAGGTGCGGCCGGACAACGTGCAGCTCGCCGCGCAGAACGGGCCGGTGTCGCAGAACGGGTGGCCGGTGAACCCGCCGCTCGTCACGCGCGACGTCCCCGGCACGAACATCCGGCTGCGGGTGGCCGAGGGGCCGGCGGGTGACGTGCTCATCCACGTGGCCAGCGAGGTCAACCGGCGGGTGGAGAACGTCTCGCTGGACTCCGAAGCGGGCGAGCGCGACGACTGGGGTTACGCGGAACGCAACGTCCGCGGTGGCGAGGCGGTCTCCAACCACGCGAGTGGCACGGCGATCGACCTCAACGCGACGCGGCATCCGCTGAGCGTGCGGGACACGTTCACCCCGGAGCAGGCCGCGGAGATCCGCACGATCATGCGCGAGGTCGACGGGGTCGTCCGCTGGGGCGGCGACTACCAGAACCGCGCCGACGAGATGCACTTCGAGATCGTCGGCAGCCAGGCGGAGGTCGCCGCGGTGGCGGCCCGCCTCCGCGCGGCTCAGCAGCAGCAGTAACCGGCACTCACGAACGGGCCGGCCCACGACGGGCCGGCCCGTTCGCGTTCACGAGCTCCGCGACCCGTTCCCGCGCGGCCGCCGAGTGGGCGGGAACCAGGCCGAGGCGGGTGCGCCGGTGCAGGACGTCGTCGGCGTCCATGGCGCCTTCCATGCGCACCGCCCATTCGACCTCGCCCGCCGTGATCGGCAGGTCCGGGGCCACCGGTGCCGGGTCGAGCGCGGCGACCGCCTCGGCTTCGGTGCCGTACTTGGCCACCAGCCGCGCCGGAGCGTCCACTGTGGACAGCAGAGTGCGTGGAGCCGCGCCGACCAGGGGAAGTCGTCGCGTGGTCGACGGGCCCGCCGTCAGGCCCCCGTGTGAAACCGCCGCGTCGACCGCGTGCTCAGCCATGCGGCGGTACGTCGTCAACTTGCCGCCCACGATCGTCAGCACGCCTTCCGGTGAGGTCAGCACCGCGTGCTTGCGGGACAGGTCGGCGCTGCGGCCCGGCGCGTCGAGCAGCGGCCGCAGTCCCGCGTAGCTGCCGAGCACGTCGCCCTTCGTCAGCGGCCGCGCCAGCACCGACGACGCCACGTCCAGCAGAAAGTCCACATCGGACTCCGGGGCCACCGGCTCGTCCGGGATGTCGCCGTCGAACGGCTCGTCCGTCAAACCCAGGTACACCAGGCCATCCGTCTGCGGCAGCAGCAGCGCGAACCGCGAGTGCGACCCCGCGATCGGTACCGTCAGCGCGGCACCGCCGAGTCCGGCCGCCGCCGCCGACACCACCAGGTGCGTGCCGAGCGACGGCCGCAACCGCACCGACGGCACCAGCTTGCCCGCCCACACGCCGGTCGCGTTGACCACCGTCCGCGCCCGCACCTCGATCAGCCGCGACCCGTCGCGCACCTCGGCCGACGTGCCGGTCAGCGCGGTCACCGGCGCGCGCGTCAGTATCTTCGCGCCCAGCCCCGCCGCGGTCCGCGCCAGCGCGACCACGAGCCGCGCGTCGTCGGTGAGCTGCCCGTCGAACGACAGCAACCCGCCGCGCAGGTCACCGCCGCGCAGCCCGGGTGCCAGCGCGAGTGCTTCCGGCGCCGAGACCTTGCGCGGCGGCGGCAGCAGTGTCGACGGCGTGCGCGCGGCCCGCCGCAACGCGTCCCCCGCCCGCAGCCCGGCCGCCATGAATGCCGCGCTGCCCCGGGAAACCGTGCGCTGCAAGGGGATCAGCTGCGGCAACGACCGCGACAGGTGTGGCGCGGTCGACGTCATGAGGATGCCGCGCTCGACCGCGCTCTCGTGCGCGAGCGCCACGTCGCCCTTCGCGAGGTACCGCAGCCCACCGTGCACCAGCTTGCTCGACCACCGCGAGGTGCCGAACGCCAGGTCGTGCGCCTCCAGCAGTGCCACCGACAGCCCGCGCGCGGCCGCGTCCAGCGCGATGCCCGCGCCGGTGACGCCGCCGCCGACCACGAGCACGTCGACCACCTCGCCCGCCGCGAGCGCGGCCAGGTCCTCGTCCCGCCGTTCGGCGTTGAGCGCGGTGCTCACGGTCCTGGACGCGCTGTTCATGGGCGTGCTGTTCATGGACGCGCTGTTCATGGACGCAGTGCGACGTCGAGCAGCCTGCCCAGCTCGGTCAGCAGGTCCTCCAGCTCGATATCGGAGGTCGACGGGCGGATCGCGAACGCGTACGGCTGGAGCAGCAGGAAGATCGTGCGGGCCTGGATCGCCGGGTCGGCCGTGCGGATCGACCCGTCCGCCTGCCCGGCGGCGAGCTGCGCGCGCAGGTAGTCCTCGGTCATGCGCTGGCTCGTGCCGATGCGTTCCATGATGTAGGGCAGCAGCAGCTCGGCGTCGCGTTCGATCACCGCGTGCATCAGCGGGTTCACGGCCAGCGCGCGGATCGTGTGCACTGACGCGACCACGAGCTGCCCCCTGGCGGTCGCCTCCTCGCGCGCGGCCTCGTTCGCGGCCGCCAGGATCTTGCCGAACTCACGGGTGATCAGCGAGGACAGCATGCCGCGCACGTCGGGGAACCGGCGGTACAGGGTCATCCGGCTGACGCCCGCTGTTCTCGCGACATCGCTCAGCGTGGTCCGGCGTACGCCGACCGCGAGCACGCACTCCATGGCCGCGTCGAGCAACAGGTCGTCCGCGACGCGGTTGGGTGACGTTGTGTGACGGATGGACGTCATGTGTCACACTATACCCGTGACCAACAACAGTGACCACCTTGTTCGTCGTGGGTGGACGCCGGACGGCGGGCAGGACGCCATCCTGCCCCCTCATGCCACCCGCTGGCTAGCGTCGCGGACAGGTCTTGACGCGAGTCCTACGCCCGTTGCCCCGGACTCCACCCTCACCGTGCCGGAGTCCGCGCTGCCCGAGCAGGCGTACAAGGCGCTGACCCAGGTGGTCGGGGAGCGGCACGTGCTGACCGGCCGGGACGACCGGCTCGGCCGCTCCGGCGGACTGTCCTATTTGGACCTCCTGCGGCACAGGGGAACCGGGGAGATCGCGGTGCCGGACGCGGTCGTCGTGCCCGCGGACCCGGCCGAGGTGCAGCAGGTCGTCGAGGTGTGCGCGGCCAACGGGATCGGGCTCGTGCCGTTCGGCGGCGGCACGTCGGTCGTCGGCGGGGTCGCCGCGCTGCGCGGTGACAAGGCCGCGGTCGTGGTGCTGGACCTGGTGCGGCTCGACAGGCTCGTGTCGGTGGACCCGGTGTCGCGGCTCGCCGTGTTCCAGGCCGGGGTGGTGGCCCCCGAGGCGGAGCGGCTGCTCGCCGCGCACGGGCTGACGCTCGGCCACGTGCCGCAGTCCTTCGAGCGCGCCACCATCGGCGGCTTCGCCGCCACCCGCTCGTCCGGTCAGGCGTCGTCCGGCTACGGGCGGTTCGAGGACATGGTCGAGGGCGTGCGTGTCGCGACCCCGCGCGGCGAGTGGCGCCTCGGCGTGGCGCCCGCGTCGGCGGCCGGACCTGACCTGCGTCAGCTGGTCGTCGGCAGCGAGGGCGCGTTCGGCGTGATCACCGAGGTGACCGTGCGGGTGCGGGAGCTGCCGACCGTGCGCCGCTACGAGGGTTTCGTGCTCGACGGCTGGGACGCTGGTGCCACCGCGGTGCGTGAGCTGGCGCAGGCACGCGTGCTCGCGGACGTCACCCGCCTGTCCGACCCGCACGAGACCGACGTCGCGCTCGCGTTGTCAGGTGGCTGGAAGACCGCGCTCGTGCGGAAGTACGTGCGGGCACGGGGAGTTCTCGAGCCCTGCCTGCTGATCCTGGGCTGGGAGTGCACCTCGACCGAGGAACTCGCGCTGCGCCGCCGTGCCACGATGCGGGTGCTGCGCAGGCTGCGGCCGGTGTCGCTCGGCACCGCGGCGGGGGAGTCGTGGCGGCACGGCCGGTTCGGCGGTCCCCGGCAGCGGGACGCGTTGATGGACAACGGAGTCTGCGTCGAGACGCTCGAGACCGCCACCTACTGGTCCACTTTGGCCACGCTGCGCACGGAGGTGCGGGCCGCGCTGATCGGGTCGCTGTCCGCGCCCGGCCGCACGCCGATCGTCGCGTGCCACATCTCGCACGCCTACGAGACCGGCGCGTCGCTGTACTTCACGACGATCGTGCCGCGCGACCACGACGACCCGGAAGGTCAGTGGCAGCGCGTGAAAGCGGCCGCGTGCGCGGCCATTTCGGACAGTGCACTCGGGACCATCTCGCACCACCACGCGGTCGGCGTCGACCACGCGCCGTACCTGGGCAGGGAGATCGGCGACCTCGGGATCGACGTGCTGGCCGGGGTCAAGCAGACGCTCGACCCCGACGGCGTGCTCAATCCCGGGAAACTGATCCGGTAGGCCTGCGCACCACACCCGACCACACGATCGCGAGCGCGCCCGCGAAGAACATCGGCCACGAGTACGCGAGGCGCGTCGCGATCGCGCTCTCACACGTGCCGACGTACGTGGCGAGCACGTCCTCGTCCGGCCCGTCCAGCCGCGTGGCCAGTGGGCCGGTCTCGACGCCGCCGATCGTGTTGCCGCACGAGACGTGGCCGGGAGCGGCCGCGTCCGCGTTCGCCACCCGCACGGGCAGCAACGCGAGCAGCAGGCCCAGCAGCAGCGCCGCGACCGCGAGGACCGTGAAGAACGTGCGCGGCGTCATCATGATCTTCGTGAGCGGGTCGGCAGGCGGTCCGTCGGTCATCGGCTCGGCATAGGTGGGCACCGGTTGCCGCACCGTCTGCTGTGACGCGAGGTCGGGCTCGGTGTTCATGGTCCAAGCCTGCCTGTTCGGCGTGCGCGTGAACAGGGAAACGGGCAAATATCGTTACCGGGGGAAGTACGCGCTGGTCTCGATCCGGCCGCTGTCGCAGACCGGGCCGAACTCGAAGTCCACCTCGAACGGGGCGGTCTCGTCGGGTGGGATCACGTTGATGCTCGACGCGGCGGGCTGGCACGGGCCGTCCGCCGGCTCGTCACCGGTCGCGACGACACCCCAGTGCAGGATCTTGCCCGCCGCGGCGCCCGGCCGCAGCCGCACCAGCGTCGGCACTGGTCCCAGCGTGCGCTCCGCCTGTGTCGGCAGGACGTTCTTCGACGCGTCGAGCAGATCCAGGCTGCCGTAACCCCACAGCGTGCACGTCTGCTGACTCTTGTTGCGCACCACCAGGGTCACGTACCGGCTGCCCGCGGCCGCGTTCTGCGGCTCGACCGTCCCGGCCAGCATTCCCGCCGTGCAGCGGTTCTCCTGGGCAGGCGGGGACGACTCGCCGCCGGTCGCCGACGACGGGAGTGGCGCCTCGGACGTCGGGGACGTCGGGGACGTCGGGGACGTCGAGGTCGCCGAGGTTGTCGTGGTCGTCGCGGTCAACCGGGGTGACGTGTCCCCGGCGGCGCCGGGTCTGGCACCGCACCCGCTCAGCGCCACGATCGCCAGTGCGGCGACCACGCAGAGTCGGCTATGTCGGGCCACGCCCTCACCTCCGAGACGGATCCGCGGTACCCCACGGGGCCGTTAGCATACGCAATCCCGCGATTGGCCCGGTCCACACGTACGTCCAGCACAAACGCCCGCCTGGTAACGCAACGCGCACGCGCGAGTACTCGTCACCCTCGTATTCGTCCAAAATGGACAGAGCGCTGGCGGGTTGTGCCAGGTCCACCGCCCAACCGGACACGCCGGGCCCGTCTCCCAGTCGTAGCGCGGGATAGCCGAGCCCGGTGTCGAACAAGGTGCCGGGAAGTGCTGTGGCATGCGGTTTCCCGGTCGCGTGCGGCTCGAGCCGCCACCAGTCCGACGCGTCCGGGCGGAGCGTGCCGTAGACGAAAACGCGGCCGGGGAAGTCTTCCGGCGCTGGCGGGCCGTTGATCTCACGCACGGTGAGCCCGTCGGTACTCGCTGGTGTGCCGACCAGGGCGGCGGCACCGGACTGCGGAACGTCCAGGCAGCGCACGGGTTTCCCGCGTTCGCCGCCGGCCAGCAGCGGCAGGCGGCGCGGCGCGGCGGCGACGTACGCGAGTGGACCATCGACGACCGTCCCGTTGGTCAGCCGGACCTCACCGGTGTCCACACGGGCCAGACGGTAGCGCTCACCTCGGCCCTCGCACCGGTCGAGCACCGCGACCTGGTCGAGCGTGGCGAACCAGATCGCGTGGTCCTCGGTGTTGCCGGGCAGCGCGGCGAGCGTCGCGGGCCGCTGGTCGTCGACCACGCGCAACCCGCTCGCCCAGACCGCGGCGAGATCCGTGCAGCGCGCGCGGAACAGCACGGCCGGGCCGTCGAGACCCAGCGCGTCCCGCAACCACGTGATCTTCGACGGGCACGCGTTCGAGCCGTAACAGAGCACCGGCACGCGTTCGCGGAGCGGTACGGCGTTCCGTGTCGCGAGCCAGTCGTCGAGGTCCCGGCCGTCGGCGCGCCAGCCCGACGACGCCACCGGGTCGGGGGTCAGCTCCCACCCGGTGGCGTCGTCGTGCACGTAGGAAACCGGTGGGCGGCGGCCCGGATAGGGCACCGCCGGGTAGTCCTCGTCGGCGAAGCTCACGCCCCTACCGTGTCAGAGGCGCGGCAGCTTCTTCCACGGCGGCGCGATGATGTAAGCCACGCCACCCGGACCGCCGGAGATGCCGCCCGACGCGTTGTGGCGCTTGGTGCGCAGCCAGATGTTCGCGAACTGGTCGCGCTTGTAGACATTCCGGACGGCTTCGTTGCTGCTGGAAGCGGGGTCGTTCGCGATGATGTCGCCGTTCTCGGTGAACCCGACGACAACCATGATGTGGCCCGCCGTGCCGTAGCCGGCGCCGTCCAGCTCGCTCGCGAGGAACGACTGCGAGGTGATCACCGGGATGCCCGCCTTGATGTACTTCTCGAGGTCGGTGATCGAGGACAGGCGGGTGATGTGCCCGTTGAGTCCGAAGGAGGCGGCGTAGGCGGTGTTGAACGGCCAGTTGCCGGTGCCGTCGTAGTCGTGGTCGTAGGTGAAGCGGGCGGCGTGCGGGACCGTCGGGTCGGCGAGGTTCGGGTCGACCCAGTCCAGGTCCTCGTCGCTGGGCTTCTTGCCCCAGTACTCGATCACCATCTCCGTCGAGGTCGGGCTGCACCACGCCTCGCCGCCACCGCCGTACTCCGGGTACTCGCCGGCATGGGTGTTCTGCGAGTAGCGCGGCACCGGCAGCTCGGTGCCCCACGCGCCCGCCGACGGTCCGGCGGGGACGGTGAACCGGTCGGGGATGTTCGAGGTCATCGCCCCGACCATGCCCAGCCGAGGCGTGCTGTGCGTGCCCCGTTCCCGGTAGAGGGTGACGCGGAGCTGGTAGGACGAGATCGGCTGCTCGGCGACGAACGTGTCCACGTCGACGTACCCGACGGCGTCCTCCTGGCCGGGCACGGTCGTGCGGATGACGTCGCTGTCACCCAGCGCCCAGCGGGCCATCGTGTACCAGCTGCTCTTGGTGCCGGCGCTGGTCGTGCCCTGCATCTCGACCTGGAGCCAGGTGTTCTTGGGGGTCTTGGCGTTCCACGAGGCGACGAGCTGGGTGGCGTCGAAGCCCTGCCGGTACTTCGGCGACGTCCACCGGCCGAACTCGTAGGTGCGGGTCGTGCCGAGATCGGGCTCGGTGTGCTCGACGGTACCCACCGGCCGGGCGATGACCAGCCCGCCCGGTGTGGGGAGCAGCCCCTCGGACTGGCCCCTGAGGAAGTCGGACATGGACCGCCACTGCCGGAAGTCGACCGGCGCACCGGTGGCCGGCGCGGCCGCCACGGGCGCGGGGGACAGCGACATGACGAGAGCGACTCCAAGCCCGGCGGCAACCGTGCCAAGACGTGACGAGTGTGCGCGCATGCGAATGATTTTCCTGTGCAGCCTAGATCATGTAAACAGGTGCCAATTGCCCGACGGGGCGGGTTGTGCACAGGATGGGCACATGTTGGGCCGGTTTTGTCGACTTTGACCGCTATGCCGGATTTTCCGACGACGGTGGCCGGTGGGTTCGTGAGGTGTCGGGGTGCAGTCGAGTCGAGCCCGGGTCAGCTCAGGTCTTCCTCTTCCAGTTCCTTCAGGAAGTCCGACCAGAACTGCTCCACGCACCGCTCGTAGCGGATCCCCAGCTCAATCGTCTTGACCTGCCACCGGTCCGCATAGTCCACGATCTCCGTGCGCTGGTCCTCGTACGCGTCCGCGCGCTCGCGGTGCGACTCGTGCCGGTCCCTGGCCAGCTGCAGCAGGTCCTTCCGCGTGCCGAAGTTCAGGAAGAACAGCTTCAGCAGACCGAGATCGCGCACCTCGGTCTGGTCCACCGTCGGCGACGACAGCCATTCGCGCAGTGCCTCGCGGCCCGGGGGCAGGATCGAGTAGGTGCGCCGTCTGCGGCCGCCCTCCTCGACCTCTTCCGCCACGTACCCGTCGGCCACCAGGCGGGCCGGCTCGTCGTACAGCTGGGAGTGTGCGAAGGCCCAGAAGTTGCCGATCGTGTTGGCGACCCACTGCTTCAGGTCGTAGCTCGTCGCAGGCGAGTAGCTCAGCATGCCAAGCACGACGTACGACGTCGCGGTCAACTTCCGTGTACGAGGTTCCGGCACGCGGCCGACGATACCCATCCCGGACAGTCGGTGGCGACCATTTGGCCTACCCCGTATGGGGTATCACAGCACCGCTTGGCTCTGCGTAACCCTTGCCACCAGCCGTTTTTCGTCATCCACAACGTCGGATTCGACTACGATGATCCGCCGACCGACATGGAGCGGACGGGCTATCGCGGTCGCGTACCCCGACCGCACGGCACGGAGGAAGTTGGTCTTCGACTCGATCGTCGTCGTGCCCTCCGCGCCGGACGGCAGGTTGAGGAACGCGCACAGGGCGCCGATGTTGTCCGCCAGCGCCATCAGCACGCCGCCGTTGAGGGCGCCGCCCGAGGTGCACAGCGGCTCGGACCACGCCACCCTGCCGCGTACCTCGGCCGCGTCCGCGGCGAGCACCTCGATGCCGAGGTGCGCCGCGAACGGGACGAGTTTCCCCAGGTCGATGGTGGTCATGTCAGGTGTGCGATGTCCAGCGAGCCGTCCGCGGCCGCCGCCCGCAGGCGCTTCTTGTCGAACTTGCCGACCGACGTCTTCGGCACCTCGTCGATGAACGTCCAGTTCTCCGGCAGCTGCCACTTCGCGACCTTGTCCGACAGGAACGACTGCAGCTCGGCGGGCGTGGTCTTCTCCCCGGAGCGCAGCACCACCGCCACCAGCGGCCGCTCGGACCACTTCTCGTCCGGCACGCCGATGACCGCGGCCTCTGCGACCGCCGGGTGGGACATCACGGCGTTCTCCAGGTCCACCGACGAGATCCACTCGCCACCGGACTTGATGATGTCCTTCGACCGGTCGGTCAACCGCAGGAAGCCGTCCGGGGTGATCGCGCCGACGTCGCCGGTGCGCAGCCAGCCGTCCGGCGAGAACTTCTCGGAGCCCTCCTGACCAGGCTCGACGCGGTAGTACGCCGCCGCGACCCACGGGCCGGCGCACTCCAGCTCACCGACGGCCTCGTTGTCCCACGGCAACTCGTTGCCGTCGTCGTCCACCAGCCGCGCCCGCACCGACGCGGGGAACCGGCCCTGCAGGATCCGGTACTCCCACGCGTCCTCCGGCGACAGCCCGGCCGGCGGCCGGGACACCGAACCGAGCGGTGAGGTCTCGGTCATGCCCCACGCGTGGATGATCGTGACGCCGAGCTTGTCGAACGCCGCCATCAGCGACGGCGGGCACGCGGAACCACCGACGACAGCACGCCCGAGCGGCGCCAGGTCCTGCGGTTTCTGGTCCAGCAGCGCGAGCAGGCCCTGCCAGATCGTCGGCACCGCGCCGGCCATCGTCGGCTTCTCCGCGGCGATCATCGCGGCCAGCGGCTCCGGTTGCAGGAACCGGTCGGGCATGATCAGCGACGCACCCACCATGAGCGCCGCGTAGGGCAGTCCCCACGACATCGCGTGGAACTGCGGGACGATCACCAGGGCCCGGTCTGCCTGCGACAACGCCATCGAGTCGGTCATGCAGACCTGCATCGAGTGCAGCCAGATCGACCGGTGCGTGTAGACGACGCCCTTCGGGTCGCCGGTGGTGCCGGACGTGTAGCACATCGCGGCGGCCGCGTTCTCGTCCACGACCGGCCACTCGAACTCGTCGGGCTGCCCGTCCAGCAGCTCGGCGTAGGAGTGCACGGTCACCCCCTCGGGGGCCTGCAGCGACGACGGGTCGCCGTTGACGACCACGACGTGCCTGACCGTCTCGAACGTCGGCAGGACCTTCGCGAGCAGCGGCACCAGCGTGCCGTCGACCAGCACCACGTGGTCCTCGGCGTGGTTCGCGACGTAGGTCAGCTGCTCGGGGAACAGCCGGATGTTGAGCGTGTGCAGGACCGCACCCATGGCGGGCACCGCGAGGTAGGCGACGAGGTGCTCGTTGTTGTTCCACATGAAGGTGCCGACGCGCTGGTCGGACGTGACGCCGAGACCGCGCAGCGCGTGCGCGAGCCGCGCCGCCTCCTGCCCGACCTCGGCGAACGTGCTCCGGCGCGCCTCGGCCCCGGTCCAGGTGACGACCTCGGCGCCTCCGTGGATGCGACTGCCGTGGCGAAGAAGGTTCGCGATGGACAGTTGACCGTCCTGCATGGTGCCCAACATCGCTGTTCAGCTCCCGTGTACTGGTGGGTACGTTGGCCCGAACATTAGTGCCGGAACAGCGTTCGTGAATACGGGTAACGCTGTGTGTCGGACCCCCGGAAGGTGGGTTACCTGCGGTTTCGGCGCGAACTCTTCGCGTGTCGCGCGTATGTTGCAGGTCGTAGATGTGTTTACTGGCAGCGGCGCCGCGGGGGAGCGGTCCAGGTTTCACCTGGTCGTCGGCCTGCGCGGGACGCGCCAGCAGTCGGATTAGGAAGGAAACACCACGGTGGCTCTGCCCACGTTGACTCCAGAGCAGCGCGCAGACGCGCTGGCCAAGGCGGCGGAGGCGCGCAAGGCGCGCTCCGAGCTGTTGGCGTCGATCAAGTCCGGCGAGCGGACCATCGCGTCGGTGCTTGGCAAGGCGAAGGAAGACAAGACCATCGGCAAGACCAAGGTCGCCGCGCTGCTGAAGGCGGTGCCGGGCCTGGGTGCCGTCAAGGTGGCCGCGCTGCTCGAGCAGACCGGCATCGACCCGGACCGGCGTGCCGCCGGCCTCGGCGACCGCCAGCGCTCCGCGCTGATCGACGCGCTGAACTGACACACGCCTCTTCAGGGCCCGCGGGTGCACTGCTCGCGGGCCCTGAACGTGTTCAAAATCCTACCCGCGAGTGAGTTTGGCGGCCGGTTCGGTGGGCATGATGGTGGGGTGATCGAGGACTATCGCCCCGGCTCGTTCCTGCTGACGTCCCCCCGCCGGGCGGTGCTGGCGACCGGCGAACGACAGATCGTCACCGAACCCGACCCGGACGAGCTGGCCAAGCGGGTCACGAAGCTCCTGGTCGACTCCGACACCCCGGTCGCGGTGGGCGCGCTCCCGTTCGACACCGACGCGGCACCCCACATCGTGCTGCCGGAGGCGGCCCGCTGGTCGGGCCCGCTGCCCGCGAGTCCCCGCGAGCCCGTCGGCGCCGCCGTGTCCGTCGAGCCGGTGCCCTCCCGCGCCGGCTACGCGCGGGCCGTGGCCGCAGCCGTCGACTCCCTGCGCGCCGGTGAGCTGCGCAAAGTGGTGCTGGCCCGATCGCTGCGGCTGACCATGGCCGCCCCGGTAGACGTGCGCACGCTGCTCGCGAACCTCGTGTCCGACAACGCCTCGGGCTTCACGTACGCCGTGGACCTGCCGTGCGCGTCCGGCCGCCGCACCCTCGTTGGCGCGACCCCGGAGATGCTGGTGTCCCGCACCGGCATGACCGTCGTCGCGAACCCCCTCGCCGGGTCGATCCCGCGCGAGCAGGACCCCGAAGCAGACCGCGCGGCCGGCGAGTCGCTCCTGGCGTCGGCGAAGGACCGCGACGAACACCGCGTGGTGGTCGAGGCGGTGGCCGAGGGGCTGCGCCCGTTCTGCCGCACCCTCGCCGTGCCCGCCGAGCCGTCGCTGGTCAAGACCACCGCGGTGTGGCACCTGTCGACCCGCATCGAGGGCGAGCTGCGCGACCCGGGCATCACGTCACTGCGGCTGGCGAGCGCACTGCACCCGACCCCCGCCGTCTGTGGCACCCCGGCCGCCGCGGCCCGCTCGACGATCACCGCACTGGAGCCGTTCGACCGCGGGTTCTACGCGGGCGCCGTCGGCTGGTGCGACGCCGACGGCGACGGCGAGTGGGTGGTCGGCATCCGCTGCGGCGAGCTGACCGAACCGGTCACCGGCCCGTCGACCATGACCCTGTACTCGGGCGCCGGCATCATGCCCGCCTCCGTGCCGGAACTGGAGGTCACGGAGACCTCGGCGAAGTTCCGGACCCTGCTGCGCGCGATGGGCCTACACCTGGACGGCTAGCCGCGCGATGAGGTCGGCCGCGTCGCGTTCGGTGACGGCCGGTGCCTCGCCGCCGAACACGGCGACACTGGCGCGGTACCCGTCGCCCGGCGTCAGGTCCGCCATGTGCACGGTCGCGACGTCGACCTCGGCCGCGTCGGAGGCGACGACCCGCGGCGGCTGGTCGTGCGCGGTGAGCGTCAGCTTGCTCATCGGCACGGTCATCCCCTTCCCGGTGGCCTTGACGACGGCTTCCTTGCGGGACCAGTAGGTGAAGAAGGCGCCCGTGCGGTCCGCACGGGGAACGCTCTCGAAGGTGGCCAGCTCGGCTGGCGAGAACGCGATCCCGGCAAGCCCGTCGATCTCGGCGTCCCGCACCTCCTCGACGTCCACCCCGACCGGCGCGTTGTCGGTGACGGCGAGCGCGACCCAGTCCCCGGAGTGCGAGATCGACACCTCGATGCCCTCGACCTTCGGCTTGCCGTGGGGCTTGCCGCAGTCGAAGCAGGAGCTGTCGATGGTGATGTCCCTCGGCTGTTTGCCCAGCTCAGCGGCCGCCACGCCGCGGATCAGCGCGCGGCCGGTGAGGAAGCGCCGCTTGTCGGCGTCCCGGCGGTAGTTGCCGTACCGCGTCCGCTCGATGTCGTCGAGGAGGTCGAGGAGCGCCGCCGTCTCGGCAGCCGGGTGCGCCCACCACACGTCGCATCGCATGCCCCGATCATGCCGCACGGGGCCTGGACATCCGCTCGTATCGGGCCAGCCCGTCAGCCGCCCGGTTCGGGTTCGCAGGCCGGGGGCTGGCACAGCACGCGGGACAGCGCCGCGTAGAAGATGTCACCGATCTTGGTCGGGTCCGGGGTGGTGAAGGCCTGACCACCGGTCGCGCCGGCGATGGCCTGCAGCTCACCAACGTCGATGTCCGGCCCGATGCCGATGCCGACGATCCGGATGGGACGCGCGAGGTCCTGGAGTTTCGCCAGCTCGGCCAGCAACTGGTCGCGGCTGATGCTGTTCGCGTCCTCGTTGCGGCCGTCGGTCATCACGATGAGCGTGTTGATCCGGCCGGGTTCGAAGTTCTGCCGCGACGCCTGGTACGCCGCCAGCGTGCTGTCGTACAGGCCGGTCGCGCCGTTCTGCAGGGCCTGCACCTGGCGCAGCTTCGCGAACGCGCCCGAGCTGACCTGCTCGGCGATCGGGGCCACCGGCAGCAGTTCCTTGTAGTCCTTGTCGCCGTCGAGGTTGGTCGAGAACAGCCAGACGCCGATCTTGGTGGTCGGCTTCATCAGGCCGATGCCCAGCTCCGCCGCCTGCAGCGTCACGGCCATCCGGTTGCGGCCCGTGCCGGGGACCGGTTCGGCCATCGAGCCAGACACGTCCAGCAGCACCTGCACGCGACCGCTGAGGTTCACGCCGGACCACTCGTTCAGCAGCCGGTCCACTTCGTCCGGTGCGGGCAGCTCGGCGGGGGTCGCCTTCGCCGACGACGTGCGTTCCTCGGTGCCGCGCTTGCGCAGCATCTCGCCGTCCGGCGTGCGGAAACCCGCGTCCGACAACGCGTCCGCGGTCGTCTGTGTCATGAGCACGGTCAGGAACTTCTCGGCCGCGGTCCGTTTCTCCGCGGGCAGGTCCGGCAGGAGGACGTACGGGTAGTCCAGCGCGGGCACCGCGGGCTGCGCGTACACCGCCACCATCGGCACCGCGTTCGGCTTCGCGTTCTGGCGCAGCACCGCCGCCTCCGACACGAAGAACCCGTCCAGCGGCGTCTCTTCCGACGCCGAGCCGGGCAGCCTGGCGAACAGGTCGTTCACCGACGGCAGCGCGTTCGGCGACAGCCGCCGCAGCTGCGTGGTGATCGCCGCCGCCGGGTCGGGCTCGGCCTTGAGCAGCGCGTGCACGCCGTACAGCACGGAGACGCCGACCGGCTCGAGGGCCGGGTCGGGCATGCCGAGTTGCAGTGCACCAACGCCCAGCGCGTCACCCCACGTCAGCGCCTTGCCGGGCCAGCCGACCTGCTTCGCCACGTCCTCGGTCAGTCCCAGCACGACCGGCGAGCTCGCGATCGACGTGCCGCTGACCGCCGAGGCGAACGCGCCGCGGGCCTCGGCGCGCTGCAGCCACACCGTCGAGTCCGGGATCCACACGTCCGGCTGCTCTGTCCCGTCCGACACCACCAGCGACTCGGCGGTCGCGGCGGACTCCCGGTTGGACACCTGCACCGAATAACAGGTGTCCTCAGTGGACAGATCGCGGGCCGTGCGCGCGATCACCGGTGCGATGTCCGGTGACGCGGTCACGTTGAGCCGCGTAGTGGTTTCGCAACTCGTCGTGCTCAACCGGTCGGACAGGAAATCGAACGTGAACCACCCGAGTAAGCCGAGCACCAGCAGTGCGCACAGTGCGATCACGGGAGATCTGCCACGCCATCCACGAGACTTCGCGGAGGAGTGCCGCCCCATGTCCGTCGACCTCCAAGCTGGCACGCTGGTCTGCCGGGTGGGAGCACTGTACCGAGAACCCCCCAGTCTTCAAGAGATCACGAGAACTCAGGTGTAGAGCGCGTCGACCTCGTTCGAGAAGTCCTTCATGATGACGTTTCGCTTGAGCTTCAGCGACGGGGTCAGGTAGCCGTTCTCCGGATTGAACTCGGTGTCGAGAATCCGGAACTTTCGCACCGACTCCGCTTTCGACACGGCGAGATTTCCCTCGTCGACGGCTTTCTGGATCTCCGCGTTCAGGTCGCTGTCCTCGGCGAGGTCGCCGACCGTCGCCTTCTCGTCCTTACCGGCCGTGGTCTTCCAGTAGCCGAAGTAGTCCTGGTCGATGGTGATCAGCGCGGCGATGTACTTCTGGCCGTCGCCGACGACCAGTGCCTGACCGACGAGCGGGTGCGCGGCGATCCGGTCCTCGATCACCGACGGCGCGACGTTCTTGCCGCCGCTGGTCACCAGGATCTCCTTCTTGCGTCCCGTGATCTTCAGGAAGCCGTCGTCGTCCAGTTCGCCGAGGTCACCGGTCGCGAACCAGCCGTCGTCGTCGATGGACTCGCTCGTCGCGGTCTCGTTCTGCCAGTACCTGGTGAACACGCCATCGCCGCGCAGCTGGATCTCGTGATCGTCGGTGATCCGCACGGCCGTGCCCGGCAGCGGCCGCCCGACCGTCCCCGGCTTCGCGCCGAACGGCGAGTTCACGAACGACGCCGCGGTCGACTCGGTGAGGCCGTAGCCCTCGTACACGGTGATGCCGACGCCGCGGAAGAAGTGCGTGAGCCGCAGCCCGAGCGCGGCGCCGCCGGAGATCGCGTACTTGACCTGCCCGCCGAGCGCGGCCCGCAGCTTCGAGTACACGAGCTTGTCGAACACCGCGTGCTTGACCTTCAGACCCAGCCCGGCCTTGCCGTCCGCCTCGCTCCACGCGATCGCGGTGGCCGCGGCGGCGTCGAAGATCTTGCCCTTGCCGCCCGCGTGCGCCTTCTGCCGCGCGCCGTTGTACACCTTCTCCAGCACGTACGGCACGGACAGGATGAACGTCGGCTTGAACGCGGCCAGGTTGTCGGTCAGCGTCTTCACGTCCGCCCAGTGGCCGAGCGTCGCGCGTGCGATCACGGCGCCCACCTCGACCATCCGCCCGAACACGTGCGCGAGCGGCAGGAACAGCAGCGTCGACGGGCTGTCCACGGTGCCGTCGCCCTTGAACAGCGCGGCGAGGTACTCGACGGCGTTGTTGCAGGACGCGAACAGGTTGCGGTGCGTGAGCGTCACGCCCTTGGGCCTGCCGGTGGTGCCGGAGGTGTAGATCAGGGTGGCGAGGTCGTCGACCTCGACCGCCGTGCGGCGCTCCTCGACGGCCGAGTCGTCGAGCGCCCTGCCCGCCCCGACGAGCGACTCGACGGCCTCGTCGTCGATGCGCCACACGTGCTCGAGCGCGCCCAGCTTGTCGCGGACCTGGTCGACGCGCTGCGCCAGCTCGGCGTTCTCGGCGACGACGCCGACCGCGCCGGAGTCGGACATGATCCACTCGATCTGCTCGGCGGAGGAGGTGACGTAGATCGGCACCGAGGCCGCGCCCGCGGCCCAGATGGCGAAGTCGAACAGCGTCCACTCGTAGCAGTTCGCCGACAGGATCGCGATCCGGTCGCCGGGCCGCACACCCTCCGCGATCAGGCCTTTCGCGACCTCGACGACCTCGGTGCGGAACTGCGCGGCCGTCACCTCCCGCCACGCGCCGCCGACCTTGCGCCGGAACACGACGCTGTCGGGGGCCTCGTCGGCGTTGGTGAACACGACGTCCGCCAGGCCACCGCTGTCGGGCACGGCCGCGAGCTGGGGGACAGCGAGTTCGCGCATGGTCTGCTCCTCGGTACGAGTGCGCCGCCGTCACCAGCGACGCTACCTCACAGTAACTTGGAGTATCTTGCACGCGCACGCGGCTGAGGGCCACCCCCGGTGATCACGGGGGCGGCCCTCAGCGCTTGACCGAACGGGCTAGACGGACAGCTTCCAGCTGTCGAGCGTGCCGGTGTCGGACCGGAACTTGTCCTGCACCCTCAGCTGCCAGGTGCCGTTCGCGGCCTCGGACGAGGCGTTGACGGTGTAGGTCGTGTCGACGTTGTCCGCCGAGTCGCCTCCGCTCGAGCCCTTCAGCCGGTAGCTCGTCCCGTCCGGCGCGACCAGGTCGATCACCACGTCACCCCGGTACGGGTGGGTGATGTGGACCTCGACCCGCGTCGCGTTCGACGCGTTGCCGGCGCAGTCCGCGATCGTCACCGGGCTGGTGACGGCCGCGCCCGCGTCCGGGATCGACACCCGCGTCGTGTTCGCCTGTGCCGCGCACGCGGGCGTGGTGCCCTCGCCGAGCTCGGCCGCGGCCGCCGCGATGGCGGACGCGAAGTGGCTCGCCTGCGTGTACACGCCCGGGTTCTCCGGGCGTGCGCAGCCGTAGCCCCAGCTCGTGATCCCGACCTGGACCCACTCGCCCGCGTCGTCGCGCCGGAACATCGGGCCGCCCGAGTCACCCTGGCAGGTGTCGATGCCGCCGTTGTCCCAGTCGCCGGAACAGATCTCCTCCGCCGGCACCAGCTCGCTGTACGCGCTGCCGCACCGCGTGTCGTCGATGAACGGCACGTCGGCCTTCAGCAGGTACCGCTGCTGGGCGCCGCCCTCGGTGGCCGCGCCCCAGCCCGCGACGGTGAACGTCCCGCTGTCGAAGTCGCCGTTGGTGGCGACCGCGAGCGTCGGGACGTCGACCGCCCGCTCCAGCCGGATCAACGCCCAGTCGTCACCGGACGGGTTCTCGTAGCCCGGTGACTGGTAGACGTAGTCCGAGCGCAGGGTGAGCCGTGCCGGGTCCTGCAGGTCGACCACACCCAGCGTGGCCGTGATGGAGGTGTTGGGGCCGGTACCCGACACGCAGTGCGCGGCGGTCAGCACCAACTGCTGGGTGTACATCGCCCCGCCGCACCCCATCGACAGGCGCACCATCCACGGGAACTCGCCCTGGGCGGCACGGGTGCCGCCCACGACGTTCGGCTGGAAGTCATCCTGTGGTGGTGCCGCCACCGCCTGCCCGGCTGCCGTGCCGAGCACGGCGGCCGCGGTCACCACCACAAGAGCGAGCTTGCTTCTCCAGGAGCGCATCCGCTTCCTTTCCCGGTCAGAACGTCAGACGCCACAGGTCGATGTAGCCGGTGTCGGCGCTGTAGGTGTCGCGCACCTGCAGCCGCCACGTGCCGTTCGCGACCTCGCTGGACGCGTTCACCGTGTAGGTGGTGTTCACGTTGTCGGCGGAGTCGCTGGTCGAGGAGTTCTTCAGCCGGTAGGCGGTGCCGTCCGGCGCCAGCAGGTCGATGACCAGGTCACCGCGGTAGGTGTGCTTGATGTCGACCGCCACCTGCAGGTCCGACGGGGCGTTGCCGGTGACGCCGGTGACCGCGATCGAGCTGGTCACCGCCGAGCCCGCGTCCGGGATGGTGACGTTGGTGGCGTTCTCGAACGTCGGCCCGGCCGGCGGCGGCTCGGAACCGTCGCAGGTGGCGCCGATGATGCGCGGCGGGCAGTCCGAGTAGTCGAGCAGCGTCAGGACCGCGTTGCGGTTGCGCGAGGTCTCCCGGCTGATCACCTCGTCGGGCGGGTAGAAGCCGTTGATGCCGCCGCTCGACGGGTACATCTCGAACGTGTACCCGTAGATCTTGTGGACGCCCCACAGCCAGTCGTCGATGGAGCCGTCGGTGATGTAGAGGTCCGAGGCCTGCTCCGGCGTGTAGCCGTTGGTCGAGGCCATCTGGCGGCCCAGCGTGGAGAACACCTGGTAGTCCTGGGCGGTCATGCCAGGGGCGGTGTTGTTGTAGGTGTAGCCGTACGGCCAGAGCACCAGCTCGCTGAACGTGTGGAAGTCGATGTTGGTCTTGATCTGCTGGACCCCGCCGACGACCCGGCTGTTCACGAAGTTGATGACGTTGCGGACCTCGGGTGCCGACCCGGCCGACGGCCCGCGGTAGGTCTCACTGGACGTGCTGCCGGACGACCCGCCACAGCAGCCCCACTGGTAGGGCCAGTTCCGGTTCAGGTCGGTGCCGACGTTCGAGCTGCCGGAGTTCGGCTGCCGGTTCTTCCGCCAGCCCGCGTACGAGCCGGAACGGATGTCCCACTCGCCGCCGTCCGGGTTGAGGTCGGGGATGATCCAGATCTCCCGCGAGTTGACCAGGTTGGTGACGCGGCTGTCGGTGCCGTACTTGTCGGTGAACTCGGAGAGGATGTAGAGCGCCATCTCGACGGTGAGGTGCTCGCGCGCGTGCTGGTGCGCGGTGAAGAGGACCTCGGGCTCGTTCTCGTCGGTGGCGGCGTTGTCCGAGATCTTCAGCGCGACCTGCTGCCGGCCCTCGTAGGAGTTGCCGATGGCGGTCTTGGTGAGGATGTTCGGGTGGTCCGCGACGGCCTGGTTGATGACGGCCGTCATCTCGGAGTAGTTGTGGTAGTTCGAGTCCGCGGGCGGGAAGTCCAGCGGCGTGACGTCGCCGTGGTCGTGCGTGTGCGCGAGGCCCTCCTGCTTCTCGGGTTTGAGCCCGAGCGCCTTGATCGCCGCGATCTCCTCTTCGGTGGCGGTGATGTTCAACGCCCCGTGCTCGAAGGAGTTGATGGCGGCGCCGGTGGCGGCGATCTGGTTGCGTTCCGCGACGGTGCTGATGCCGTCGATGAAGTACTCGGCGGAGTCCCGGCCCTGGGGGTCGGACGTCGCGCTTCCGGTCGTGGACAGAACAAGGGTCAGGGCGGCAAGCGCCCCGACCACCATGGACGGGCGTGTGTGTCTCACGCGTTCCTCCCGCAGGGGACGCCGGCACGGTGGCCGGCGCTGGAGGTTGATGTTCAGTTGTCGGCCGCACACCGCCCGAACCCCGCCGTCGAGGTGCCCTCACGGTCGGCATACGCCCGTTGACTGATAGTTCCCTCGCGAGACCCGCCTTCACAAGAGGGCGGCCTTCCCAGTTCACAGACAGGGACGGCCACGGCCCCCGATCACCAGCGTAGGCGCGAGCACCGACAGTCCGGCGGAGCTGTCCACAGCTGACGTGGTTGTCCACAGGTTCCCGCCGCACGCGGCGGAATCGTCGGTGGCGTCGGGTAACGTGGTTCGAGGGGGCCGGAGGCCAGGCGCGGCTTTGCGCGGCGCGCCAACTGTTCCGCGCCCATCATCGCCTGCTGTTCGCGGCTTCGCGTTGTGTGGCAACGATTTCGCGACCGCTGTTCGCCAGGTGGTTCGTCGCCGCCCGGCAACCGTCCACGAAATGCCCGCGGCGGCATTGTTCGCACACCACGGAACTGCCCGCCAGGCAGTTGTCCACAACCTCGCGCCGCGAGCGGCGGAATTGTCGGTGGCGTCCGGTAGCGTGGTTCGAGGGGGCCGGAGGCCACACCTGCTACCGCAGCCGCGTCTTCTTCATCAACCGCAACGACGCCGCCATGAACCGCGAATAAGCCCCGTGCGGCAGCCACCGAGGCGGGTTCAACAGGTCAACCCGTTGCGCCGCAACGGACTGCACCTCCGTGTACCGCAGCAAACCCTCCGCGCCGTGCCGACGCCCGAGCCCCGAAGCACCCATCCCGCCCATCGGCGCGTCCGTCGAGCCGAACGCCGACGCGTACCCGTCGTTGACGTTCACCGTCCCCGTGCGCAGCCGTGCCGCCACTCGCCCTGCCCGGACCAGATCCCGCCCGTACACACTCGCGTTCAAACCGTAATCCGTGTCGTTCGCCAGTGACACGGCCTCGTCCTCCGTCGCGTACGGGTACAGCGACACCACCGGCCCGAACGTCTCCGACGCGTGGCACAGCATGTCCGGCGTGACATCCGTCAGCACCGTCGGCTCGTAGAAGTACGGTCCCAGGTCCGGCCGCGGCCGCCCGCCCGCGAGCACCGTCGCACCCTTCGCCCGCGCGTCGTCCACGTGCTCCGACACCGTCTTCAGCGCGCGCCGCGACGTCAGCGACCCGAGGTCCGCGCCATACGAGTAGCCGGCCGACTGCCGCAGCCGCCCCACCTCCGCCACGAACGCGTCCGCGAACCGGTCGAAGATCGCGTCCGGCACGTAGATCCGTTCCAGCGAAAGGCACAGCTGCCCCGCGTTCGCGAAACACCCGCGCACCGCCGACCGCGCCGACGCCTCGATGTCCGCGTCGTCCAGCACGATCATCGGGTTCTTGCCGCCCAGCTCCAGCGAGCACCCGATCAGCCGCTCACCCGCGCGCGCCGCGATCAGCGCACCCGTGCGCGTCGAACCCGTGAACCCTATGTAGTCGCAGGTGTCCACGACCGCGCCACCGATCGTGGGACCGTCACCCAGCACCACCTGCAGCAGACCTTCCGGCAGACCCGCCCGGTACAACAGGTCGGCACCGAACAGCGGGCTCAGCGCGGTCTGGCTGTCCGGCTTCAGCACCACCCCGTTGCCCGCGATCAGCGCCGGGATGAGGTCACCGAGCGCGAGCGCGAACGGGTAGTTCCACGGCGAGATGATCCCGACGACACCCTTCGGCTGCCGCAGCTCGGTGAGCTTGATCGCGGCAGGCATGAGGCCGGCCCGCTTCACGGGGCGCAACAGCTTCCGCGCGGTGCGCAGGTAGTAGCTCGTCACCAGCGCCGGCTCGCACAGCTCCTCGAACGCGTCCCGCCTGGCCTTGCCGGTCTCGGCCTGCAGCAGGTCGGC
Organism: Actinophytocola algeriensis; assembly: GCF_014203735.1. Lineage (GTDB taxonomy): Bacteria > Actinomycetota > Actinomycetes > Mycobacteriales > Pseudonocardiaceae > Actinophytocola > Actinophytocola algeriensis. The sequence goes on from NZ_JACHJQ010000014.1 coordinate 97,202, forward strand.
GACGATTTCGCGGTCCCGGATCAGCAGTGCGTGGAAGCGGTGGAACACGCGGAGCCGGTCCTCGACGGACCGCGCCGCCCACTCCTGCCGCGCGCGGGCCGCCCGCTCGTAGGCGGTGTGCACGTCGGTGACCGCCGACTGCGGCAGCACGGCCAGCTCGCCGCCCGTGAAGACCTCCGTCGACGTGTAGGTGTCCGAAGTGGACGCACACACGCGGGCGCGCAGGGTGTCGAGGAGCGTGTCGGTCAGCGCGGGCGGCCTGCTCATTCGCCGATCTCCCGGTCGGTCGTCGGTGCGCTCGCGGCGGCGCGGGCCTCGTACGCGCGCCGCGCTTCCGGTGACGCTCCGAGCAGGATCTGGTCACCCTTGAGTGTGCGCGACACCCATTCGGCTGCCGCGCGGGGGAGCAGGCGCGTGAACCGGAACGTGGCGTCGATCGACCGCGGCACGAACACCTCGAACCTGGGGTACCGCAGCGTCTTCACGATCGCCTCGGCGACGTCCGAGGTCTCGACCGTCTTGATGAACCGCGCGTCGGTGAGGCCCGAGGCGAGCTCGGTGCGCACGATGGCGGGCATCACGACGGAGATCTCGACACCCGAACCGCGCAGCTCGGCGCGGACGGCCTCGGAGTAGCCGACGACGCCGTGCTTGGTCGCGCAGTAGGTGGCGCCACCGGGGAAGCCCGCCTTGCCCGCCGCGGAAGCGATGTTGACGACGTGCCCGGTCCGCCGGGGCCGCATGCGCAGCGCCGCCTCGCGGGTGCCGTGGATGACGGCGTGCAGGTTGATCGCGAGCTGGTGCGCGGTGGTCCGGTCGTCCTCGTCCTCGAACGGGCCGAGCGGCATGATCCCCGCGTTGTTGATGAGCACGTCGATGGGCCCGAGCTGCTTCTCGACGTCGTCGAGGAACCGCGTGAACCCGCCGCGGTCGGTCACGTCGAGTGGCAGGGCGACGGCGTCGCCGCCGATCTCGTCGGCCGTCCCCTTGGCGACGTCGAGGTCGAGATCGCCGATGGCCACCGAAGCCCCGGCTTTGACCAGCGCGGATGCGGTGGCCGCGCCGATCCCGCGCCCGCCGCCGGTGATGACGACAACCTTGCCGGCCAGTGAACGAGGACGCCGCGCCATCTGAAACTCCCGACATACAATCCAGCAGGAATGTTTCCCCGAGCATCCCAGTCCCCCTGGGGCTGCGCAAGGGCGTGCCGGGAGCCGCGATCCGGCTCCGGATCGCGGCTCAGGGGTTGTCGTCGGCGGTGCGTGTGCCGGTCACGCGCGCGGGGTCAGGCACGGGCGAGCAGGTCGGTGGCGACGCGCTCGGTGTCCATGTTCTTGACGTCGGTGCTGCCGTGCAGGTGCGGGTGCTCCGGGTTGTGCTTGTTGTTGCGGTTCAGGCCGTAGGTGACGAGGGCGGCGATGAGGGCGATGACCAGAAGTTCCATGGCACTAAGTTTGCGCTCGTCGTGTTGCTGCCAACAGTGGCAGTCCGGACGTTGTACGACAAAATCCTGCCAGCAGTGCCTGCGGGGCGCGATCAGGACGCGATCGGCACCCACTCCTCCTCCGCCTCCTCCTGGTACAGCAACCGCAGGTCGGCCGTGCACGCCGGCCACCGCTCGCCCTCGACCTCGACGGCCACGGCCAGCACCGCCTCGGTGAACCCGCGGGCCCGCACGTCGGCCGACCGCAGCTCGGCCGACACCCGCACCCGTGCGCCGACCGTCACCGGCGCGGCGAACCGCACCCGGTCGAAACCCTTGTGCACCACCACGACCGGCCCGTCGACGGTGAACACGTCGGCCAGGAGGGGCAGGATCAGGGAAAGCGTGTACATCCCGTGCGCGACGGGCCCGCCGAACGGCCCGGACCGGGCGCGCTCGGGGTCGATGTGAATCCACTGGAGGTCACCGGTGAGCGCGGCGAACACGTCGACGTCGTGCTGGAGCACGGTTTGGTACGGCGACGTGCCCAGCTCCGTCCCCGCCGCGTCGACCAGTTCACCCGGTGTGGAGAACGTCCTCATGACCGTGCCGCCTCACTCACCTCGCCGAGGTGCCGCGCCACCTCCCGGTGGGAGGCCACGACGCCGACCTCGCGGTGCGGAATCCCGTGCGCATCGCAGTACCCACGAACGATAGGCCGCGCGAGGGGTAGGTTCGCTCGAGCCATGCTAGGGAAAACGTGGTGAAGAGCCGAGGCGGTGACTTGACGGAGTACCTTGCGGGCGTGGGGTCACCCGCATTACCGGAATCGCCGCTCCGGGCCTGGTGAGGCGATTGCGGTCAGCCGGCACGTGCCGTTTCGCGGGGTAGAAACAGCGCGGACGTCCGGTATGTTCGTCGGCATGGACACGGTCGTCGCCTCCTTCGTCGTCCGGGGCCTGCCGTGACAAAGCAGTCGAGGTCCGAGAACACGCGGCTGCACCTGGTGCGGTCCGCAGCGGAGTTGTTTGACCGCAACGGGTTTTCGGGGGCGACGTTGGAGGACGTGTCGCGGTCCGCCGGGGTGACCAAGGGCGCGTTCTACTTTCATTTCTCGTCGAAGGACGAACTGGCCGGGGCCATTCAGGCTGAGGCGTGCGGGTTGTTGCGCGCCGCGGTGTATCGGGTGGTGGGGTCGCCGGTGCCTGCCTTGCAGGGGGTGGTGAACGTGACGCACGAGTTGGCTTGGTGGTTGACGTCCGAGCCGTTGGTGCGTGCTTCGTTCCGCACCGCTCGTGAATGCGGCCACCGGGGAAAGCCGTTCCTGGATTTCTACGGCGAATGGCTGGCGGCGATCGAGACGTTGCTACTGGCGGCCGAGCGTGCGGGCGACCTTCGCGCGGACATCGACGTCGAAGAGGTGACCACACTCGTCCTCGCCGTGTCGTCCGGGCTGGAAATGGTGTGGTGGACGGGAATCCGGGACGGCGACCTCGGCGATGCCGTGACCGGCACGTGGCGCACGCTGCTGCCGGGGATCGCGTCGGAGTCAGCGCTGGCCGCCGTGCGAGCCGAAGGCGCCGAACGAAAATCAGGCGACGTGTGCAGCTCTTGTGCGCCAGGGGGTTGAACCGAGCGCGCGCCTGGGCATGGTGCCATCCTTCGAACAACCTGGTCGCGAGGAACGAAACCTACCACCCGGTATGTTTTCGACTTCGTTCGCGGGAGATCTGAGCTAGGCTGAGGGCCGTTGGACGGTTGGCGCGCGCGTCTCCGAGGCCCTGCGGGTCCCGCTTCGGTGACGCCATTCGCGGCTGGAGGCTGGAGTGGCAAGACAGGAACGCGCGGAACGAACCCGGAACGCGATCCTCGACGCGGCAGCGGCCGTGTTCGACGAGTTCGGCTTCAACGGGGCCAGCCTGTCCGACATCCTCGCGAAGGCGGGGGTCACGAAGGGCGCGCTGTACTTCCACTTCTCCTCGAAGGAGGACTTGGCGCACGCGCTGGTGAGCGAACAGTCCATCGTGGGCCAGTCCCTGCCGACCGAGCCGCCAACCGGCATCCAGACCGCCATCGACCTCTGCCACGACATGGCGAACTCGTTGCGCTCCAGCGTCCGCGTCCGGGCCGGCATCCGCCTCGTGATCGAGACCGGCACCTTCGCCGACCCCGCGCCGGACGCCTACGCGGACTGGATCCGGACAGTGCGCGACTACATGGTGGCCGCCCAGGAACGCGGCGACCTCAAGGCCGACCTCGACCCGTACGTCATCGCCCGCTGGGTGATCGCGTCGTTCACGGGGATCCAGATCTCCTCGCAGGTGCTGTCCGGCCGCGAGGACATCCACGAGCGGGTGACGGAGATGTGGCGCATCGCCCTGCCGGGTCTCGTTCCCCCGAGACGCGTGGCCCGCTTCGTCCCGGCGGGCACGGCCGGTTACGGCGCCAAGGACATCGCCTGATCCTGGGGCCGGGTGCCACGCTTCGTGGTGGCGCGCACCCGGCCCCCGTGTCCGGTCACGGCTCGCAGGCGGTTCAGCCCTCGACCACGGCGAGCGCGAAACCGTCGTAGCCCTTGTCGCCGACCGTCTGGACCATCGTCGCCGACACCCGGGGGTCCTTCGCCAGCAGCGAACCCAGCTGGCGAGTGCCGACGACGGACGGATCGGTGCTGGTCGCGTCGACCACCTGACCGCTGCGGACCACGTTGTCGACGATGATCACGCTGCCCGGCCGCGAGTGGTCGAGCGCCCATTCGACGTACCGCGGGTTGTTGACCTTGTCGGCGTCGATGAAGAACAGGTCGAACGGGGCCTCGCCGGCGATCGCGGGCAGGGAGTCGAGCGCGGCGCCGACCTTCACCTCGACGCGGTCGGCGAGACCGGCGGCCGCGATGTTCGCCGTCGCGACCTCCGCGTGCAGCGGCTCGTACTCGAGCGTGATCAGCTTGCCGTCCCGCGGCAGCGCGCGGGCCAGCCAGATGGTGCTGTAGCCGGCGAGGGTGCCGATCTCGAGGATCTTGCGCGCGCCGTGGACGCGGGCGATCAGGTGCAGCAACTTGCCCTGGGTCGGCGAGACCGCGATCTGCGGCAGCCCGGCTTTGTCGCTCGCCGCCAGCGCGTTGTCCAGTGCGTCGTCCGCGCCGATCAGCAGGCCGGAGATGTAGTCGTCGACTTCGGTCCACACGCGTTGTGTCATGCCGCCATTATTCGCGGTTGAGCTCACGCTCGAACGCGCCGAGCGTGTCGACGAACACGCGCCGCTGCTCGTCGGTGAGCGGCTCGAGCGCGACCTGCCACGCCTGGGCGGACGCCGACAGCCACGCCTCGACGGCCGCCGTGCGGTCCTCGGCGATGCTCACGATCGTCCGCCGCCGGTCGGTCTCGTCCTCGCGCCGGACGAGCAGGCCCTTCTTGCTCAGCTCGCTGATCATCAGGCTGACCGTCGCGGGCGCGACCTCGAGGCGGCTGGCCAGCTCGTTGACCGGCATGGGTCCGTCGAACTGCAGGTACGCGAACAGCGAGAGGTGGCGCGGAGCCAGTGAGAACGACGCCAGCTCCGGCGGGATCGGGGAGCGTTTGACGCGGCCGACCACCCGCGGGAGGAGCAGCAGGAGGGCGCGCACCGCCTCGGTGAGGCCAAGGCCCGTTGACATACCTTTGTCTTCCTAATAGATTTGCTTGCAAAGCAAAGTTGTTCCGGCTGGGGAAGGTTACCGTGGCGGACCGGTGGGGGTTGGTGGTCGCGGCGAGCCTCGCGATCTTCGTGGCGCAGCTCGACGCGACGATCGTGAACGTGGCGCTGCCGTCGATCGCCGACGCGGCGGTGGGGCAGTGGGTGGTGCTCGGCTACCTCATGCCGATCATCGGGCTCGCGTTGTGCGCGGGCCGCTGGGTGGACGCGAGTGATCCGGGTCGGGCGCTTCGGTTGGCGTGCCTGGGTTTCGCGGTATTCACCGTCGCCTGTGGACTGTCGCCTTCGGTTGGCTGGTTGATCGCGGCGCGGGTCGGGCAGGGAGTGTTCGCCGTGGTGCTGCTGGCGCTCGCGCCGATGCTGACGACGGTCGCGGTCGCGCCCGCGCGGCGGGCGCGGGCGTTCGGGATCTCGATGCTGTTCGGCACGGCGGGCGGGATGACCGGGCCGGTGCTCGGCGGGTGGCTGGTCGAGTCGTTCGGGTGGCCCTGGATCTTCTACGTGACCGTGCCGGTGCTGGTGGCGATCGTGGTGCTGTCGAGGCGGTCGCTGCCCGTCGGCGACCGCCTCGCGTGGCCGTCGCGGCGGTGGCTGGCCGAGGCGGCGACGTTCGGCGGCGGCGCGGCGAGTGTCCTGTTGGGACTGTTGCTGAGCCCGTGGTTACTGGTGGGCGCGGTGTTGCTGGTGGTGTGGTGGCGGGGCGCGGCGTCGGCGCCGGTGCGGGCGCTGCTGTCGACGAGGGGTGTGCTGGGGCCGCACGTCGCGCTCGTGTTCGTCTACACGGGACTGTTCCTGGTGACGTTCCTGGTGCCGTTCTTCCTGCGTGATCCCAGTACGGCGGGGCTCGTGCTGCTGGCGTTCCCGGTGTCGGCGCTGGTGACGGCGTACGGGGCGGGGTTGGTCGCGGACCGGGTGGGGACCAGGGTGGTCGCGCTGTGCGGGGCCGGGGTGATCGCGGCGGGGCTGGCGTCGCTGGTGGTGGCGACGGCGGCGCCCGAGGACCTCGCGTGGCGGCTGGCGCTGGCAGGGGCCGGGTTCGGGTTGTTCAACGGGCAGGTGCAGGTGTTCCTGATGGGCAACGCGCCGAGGGAGTGGCTGGGCGTGACGGCGGCGACGTCGAACCTGGTGCGGCAGGTGGGGATCGCGGCCGGGTCGGCGACGGGGGCGGCGCTGTGGTCACTGGCGGGTGACGCGTCGGCGCTGAGGACGGGCTTCGCGGTGGCACTGGGACTGACGGTGCTGTGCGGCGCGACATTGCTGCGAAGCACTGCGAAACCGCTGGTCAGCGCGTCCCCAGGACAGTAACCAAACCCCCACCCTGTCCCGGGGGCGTCCCGCCTTGCCAGCTTACCGGCTGGGGGCGACAACGGGTGGGGTTTCGGGTGCGCCTGTGGATAACTCGTGCGGCTGTGGATAACCGGGATGGCCTGTGGGACAAGGACATCGTCACGTCGAGTGCCGGATGCGCGTTGGCCGGGTGACACCCGTTGTTGTGGCAATGCCGGTGGTCACGTAACCGAGGGTGTGGCAAGATCCCACCTGCTCGTCGCGGGGTACGGGTCTGGGTTCCGGTCTTCCGTGGGGGCGTTCATGCGTGCGGTTCGTTGGTTTGTCGTGCTGGTTCTCGTCCTGACCCTGTTCCCGGTGGGGAACGCCGCCGCACAGGACGCACCGCCCGGCGCGACCTACACACCACTGGCCACGCCACAACGGATCCTCGACACGCGTACCCCCGTCGGTGGGCACCAGCGCAAGATCGCGGCCGGGGAGACCGTCGCGCTCGCCGTGCCGGGGTTGCCCGCCGACGCGACCGCGGTCGTCGTCAACCTCACCGGTACCGGCGGCTCGACGTCGACCTTCCTCAGCATGTTCCCCGACCAGTACGCCGGCACATCGACGCTCAACCTCGCCGCGGGTCAGACGGCCGCGGCGGGTGCGTTCGTGACCCTCGGCGCGGACCGGCGGATCCGGGTCCTCAACCGCAACGGGACGATCGACGCCGTCGTCGACCTCGTCGGGTACTTCGCGAAGGACGGGACCGGGTTCACCACCGCCACGGCCAGCCGGATCCTCGACACGCGGGCCACGACGGCGATCGGCCCCGGCGCGACCCGCACCCTCGCCGTGCGCGGTGCGGGCGGCGTGCCCGCCGACGCCACGGCCGTGCTGCTGAACGTCACCGGTGTCGAGCCCACGGCCAGCACCTTCCTGCGCGTCACCCCGGACGGCCAGGCGGGCACCTCCACCGTCAACCTGGCCGCGAACGTCAACCGCGCCAACACGACCGTCACGCGGATCGATGCCGACGGCGCGGTCCGGATCACCAACAACAGCGGCAACACCCACGTGCTGGTCGACGTCCTCGGCTGGTTCTCCCCGAGCGGCACCGGCCGCTACGTGCCGCTCGCCAGCCCGCGGCGCGTGCTCGACACGCGCGAGGGCACCGACGGCCCGATCGCCGCTCGCACCACCCGCCAGGCCTACTTCGCCACCGAGGGCGGCGTGCCGAACTTCCCGACCATCGCCACCCTGTTCACCCTCACCGGCGTGCAGCCGACCGCCAGCACCTACCTCACCGCGTGGGGCTCCGGCACGGCACGGCCGCAGGTCTCCACCCTGAGCGTCGCCGCTCGGGCCACCGTGCCCAACACCGCGGTGGCCGGCGGCACGGCCGTGAACGTGTACAACCACGCCGGCTCGTCGCACGCGCTGGTGGACGCGGTCGGCTACTTCTACACGCCGACCCGGCCCGACCCCACCCTGCCGGGCGCGCCGACCATCTCCTCCGTGCGCAACGACGGCACGCGGGTCTCCCTGAACTGGACCACGCCGGACAACGGCGGCCTGCCGCTCACCGGCTACACGGTCACGCTCCAGCCCGGCGCCCGCCGCGTCACCGTGCCCGGCTGGCAGAACAGCGCCACCGTCGACGGGCTCACGAGCGGCGGCCGCTACACGCTCACCGTCACCGCCACGAACCTCGCGGGCGACGGCCCGGCGTCCGCCGCCAAGCAGATCGGCCCGCCGGCCTGGATGACGCGGGTCGACACCACCGCGACCGGCCAGTCCGACCCGGACCCGAGGTCGTGGCTCGGCGACGTGTCCGCCGACGGGCGGTACGTGCTGCTCTCGGCCCAGACGAACAGCGTGCTGGTGCCCGCCCCGTACCGCACCGCCGAGTCGCAGGGCAGGTACCAGGTCCGCAAGGACCGGCAGACGGGCGCGGTGGAGATCACCAGCGTCGGGGCCGACGGCGTGCCCGCGCCCTCCGGCTGGTCGGCACTGGCGCCGGACAACCGCACGCTGGTGTTCCTCACGACGAGCGGCATCCACGTCCGCGACCTCGTCGCCGGGACCACGCGCACGGTGGTGGCCGAGCGGGGCACGGGCGGCCACACGCTGAGCGGGAACGGCCGCTGGCTGTACTGGACGTTCCAGCGCACGCTGTACCGGTACGACCTGCAGGCAGGCCAGGCCGAGACGTTGCTGTCGTGCACGGACCCGGCCACCGGCTGCCACCTCGCCTCCGCGCCGGTGGTCTCCGACGACGGCGCGACCGTGGTGTTCGACTACAGCCCGGCGCCGGGCACGTCGGCGCGGGCGGCGCTGCTCGACCCCGTGACCAAGGAACTGCGCATGCTGGTCGAGACCGACCACACCGGCGCTCTGGTGCTGAGCGGCGACGGCACCACGCTGTTCTACCGGTGCGACAACTGCGGGACGCACACGATCAAGAAGGTCGGCACCGCGCCCGGCTCCACCCCGGTGCCGGTCGGGGAGTGGTCGCCCGAGTACACCATGACCGTGAGCCCGACCGCGTCGTCGACCGACGGCCGGGTGCTGAGCTACTTCCGCCAGCGCCGCGACGGGTACTGGTTCATCTCCGCCCCCGGGTACGTACTGGACACAGTGGACGGCCGGGAGGCGATGCTGCCGCAGCTCCGGGAGATCTCCTACCTGCGAGGCCCGGTGATGAGTGCGGACGGCAGCACCGCCGTCGCCGAGGAGGACTGCCAGTGGCAGGAGGAGTGCGGGGCCACCGGCGTCTACGCGGTGTCGGTGCCCGAACTCCTCAGTTCTTCGGGCTGAGGACGAAGACGGGGATCTCGCGCTCCGTCTTCTTCTGGTAGTTCGCGTAGTCGGGGAACGCCGCCACGGCGATCTCCCACCACCTGGCCTTCTCGTCACCGGTCACCTCGCGGGCGACCATGTCCTGCTTCTCCGGGCCGTCCTGCAGTTCGACCTCGGGATTGGACTTGACGTTGTAGTACCAGACCGGGTGCTTCGGGGCACCACCCAGCGAGGCGACGACGGCGTACTCGCCGCCGTTCTCCACGCGCATGAGCGGCGTCTTGCGGATCTTCCCCGACTTGGCGCCCTTCGTGGTCAGGACGACCACCGGCTTGCCCATCAGCGTCGTGCCGCGGGTGCCGCCGGAACTCTCGTACTCTTCGACCTGGTCGCGGGCCCGGTCGGACGGGCTCGGTTCGTATTCACCGTGCAGAGGCATGCCTCAAGTCAACACGAATCCGGGCCCGTCCGCAGTCCGTCAGATCCGGTCACGCACCCACATGCCCGCGGGCTTGAGGCGGGACGTGCCCGCGAACGGGCCGCTCGGGCACGTGCCCTCGGTGAACACGGCACCGCTGCGGAAATCGTCCGAGAAGTTCCAGTTCGTCCAGCTGATCCCCTTCTGCGCGGCCAGGTCCAGGTACCGCTGCGCCATCGCGAAGTCGTTCGGGCCGTCACCCGTGTACTCCTGCGTGCCGAACTCGGTGATGAACATCGGGACCCGGTCGGCGGCGCGGGACAGCGCGTTCAGGTACTCGTCGCCGTGCGAGGCCGCGTAGAAGTGGAACGTGTACATGATGTTCGACGCGTTCACCGGGTTGTTGACCACTTCGGACTCGTTCGCGCCGTCCGAGACGCCCAGCGACGACCACGCGCGGGTGCCGACGAGGACCGGGGTCTCCGGGTCGATCGCGCGGATCACCGGGATCAGCTGCTCGGCGTAGCTCTTGATCCGCGACCACGACACGCCGCTCGGCTCGTTCGCGATCTCGTACAGCAGGTTGGTCTTGGTGCCGTGCCGCCGCGCGATCTCGGAGAAGAACGTCTTGGCCCGCGACAGGTTGTAGTGCGGGTCGCCCGGGTTGAGCATGTGCCAGTCGACGATCGCGTACATGCCGCGCGCGGTCACCTTGTCGATGATCGACGACACCAGGTTCGTGTACCCGGCCGGGTCGGTCTCGTAGCCGCCCTCCTGGACGTACATCGAGATGCGCATGACCGACGCGCCCCAGTCGCCCGCGAGCGCGTCGAGCGAGGCGTCGTTGACGCACTGGCGGTACCACTGGAGGCCGTGGGTGCTCATGCCGCGCAGCTGCACGGCCTGGCGGTTCTTGTTGCACAGCTTCACGCCGCACACCTTCAGCTGGCCGTTGGTGGCGGCGAAGGACGCGGTGGCCTCGGCGGCCGCGGGTGCGGGTTCGGCTGGCGCTGCGGGCGCCGTGCCTGCCGGGACCACGAAACCCGCCGCCAGCAGTGGCAGCAGGAGCGCGGACAGTTTTCTCAACACAGGGATCTCCTTCTTGGCAGGGGTCAAGCGGTGGACCATGTGCGCAGTCGTCCCGCGGCACCCGGCGTCGTGCCGAGTGCGTCGAGACCGAGCAGTGCCGCACCGACCACGGGCGGGTCGGTGACGACGGTGATCTCCGCCAGCGGCGTGGCGTCGGCCAGCCGGTCGCGGATCGTGTCGTGCAGCAGTGGGTCGCGGCCGCGGAGCACGCCGCCGCCGAGCACCACGGTCGCGGGGGACGCGACCAGCTCGAGGCGCCGCAGTGCCGCGATCGCGAGCAGCGCCACCTCCTCTCCTTGTCTGACCACAATGGACCGGGCGACCGGGTCGCCCGCGCGGGACGTCGCGAACAGGACCGGGGCCAGCTCACCGAGCCGCGCGCCGATCCCGGGGTCGAGGTGCGCGGCGGCGGCGACGGCCGTGGCGGACCGCAGCCCGAAGTGCCCGGCGATCGCGCCGGTGAGCGCGGTGGCGGGGCCGCGGCCGTCCTCGGCGCGGGACGCGTGCCACAGCGCGATCGGGCCCAGGTCGTCGCCGCCGCCCCAGTCGCCGGTGATGGTGCCGAGCGCGGGGAACCGGACCGTGCGGCCGTCGGCGGCGCGGCCAACGCAGTTGATGCCCGCGCCGCACACGACCGCCACCGCGTCGGGGTCCGGGGTCCCGGCCCGCAGCAACGCGAGCGTGTCGTTGTCCACAAGGGACTTGTCGGCCCAGCCCGCCGCGGTGACGGCGTCGGCGAGCATGGTCAGCTCGACCGGCAGGTCGGCGCCCGCGAGGTAGACGGCGGCGAGCGCGATCCGGTCCGCCGACGAGAGCCCCGCGTTGTCGCGGGCCTGTGCCACCAGTGTGTTCAGCCGGTCCATGGCGATGCCGAGACCGCCCGCGGTCTGGTGGTTGCTGCCCGGGCCGAGGGCGTGGCCGAGCACGGCCCCGGTGTCGTCGCAGACCAGGACCTGGGTCTTGGAGTTGCCGCCGTCGATGGCAAGTAACAAACTCACGGCTCCCCTTCGCAGGCTCCGGGGAGCCGCTCGTGGTCGACCTGTGCTCCCTGATCCGCTCCGCAGGCTCCGCAGGCTCCGCTCATCGGACCCACGGCAGGAACTCGGCGTTGGCGGCCAGTAGCCGCTCGGTCAGCCCGCGGGCCTTGTCGACCTGGCCGACGAGCGGGTGTGCGAGCAGCGCGCGGAACACCCGCTCCTCGCCGCCCTTCAGCGCCGCCTCGACGGCCAGCTCCTCGTACCCCGACACGTGGGACACGAGCCCGGCGAGGTCGGGGGTGAGCGGTGCGGTCGGCAGCGGGGTCGCGCCCGTGCCGTCGACGAGACACGACACCTCGACCACCGCCTCGTCCGGCAGGTTCGGCAGCGTGCCGCGGTTGCGGACGTTGACCGCGTGCGTGCCCGGCGTGCCGTGCAGCGACGCGAGCAGCCCGATCGCGGCCTCCGAGTAGAACGCGCCACCGCGCTCGGACAACAGCTCGGGTTTCGTGTCCAGCCCCGGGTCCTGGTACATGGTGAGCAGGTCGCGTTCGATCTCCGCGACCCGGGCACCGCGGGCCTGCGACGTGCGCTGTTCGGCGACGACCGCGTCGTGGCAGTAGAAGTACCGCAGGTAGTACGACGGCAGTGTGCCGGTGAGCAGCAGGTACTCGCCGGGCAGGTCGAGGTGTTCTGCCAGGTAGTCGCCGTGTTTCGCGATCAGCTCCGGCAGCCGGTCGACACCGTCCACAGTGGCCGACCGCTCCCAGGTCAGGTGGTTGAGGCCGACGTGGTCGAGCAGCACCTCGTCCGGTTCGACGGACAGCAACCGGGCCAGGCGGCGCTGCAGCCCGATCGCGACGTTGCACAGCCCGACCGCGCGGTGGCCGGCGTCGAGCAGTGCACGGGTGACGATGCCGACCGGGTTGGTGAACGCCACGAGCCACGCGTCCGACGGCGCGCGGCGGGCGATGTCGAGCACCACCGGCACCGTGCGCAACGCCTTCGCGAGCCCGCCCGCGCCGGTGGTCTCCTGCCCGACGCACCCGTGGTCGAGGGGGAACGTCTCGTCGCTGACCCGGGTTTGCTGCCCACCGACCCGCAACTGCAGCAGCACCACGTTCGCGCCGGCGAGTCCGGCGTCCAGATCGGACGTCCACTCCAGACGGGTGGGACTCCCGTAACGTGCCAGTATCCGGCGGCCGAACTCACCCACGATCGCCAGGCGCGCGGCGGCCGGGTCGATCAGCACCACCTCGTCCACGGTGAACGGCAGCCGGGCGAACCCGTCTACCAGCTCCGGTGTGTAGGTCGACCCGCCCCCGACGACAGCGACCCTCATGCCCCGCTCACCCCTTGACCCCTGTCAGCGTCACGCCCTGCACGAATGCCTTCTGCGCGAAGAAGAACACGATGACCACCGGCGCCATCACGAGCAGCGTCGCGGCCATCACGAGGTTCCACTCCACGTGGTGCAGCGTCTTGAACTGCGACAACGCGATCGACAACGTCCAGTTCGCCTGGTCCTCGCTCGTGTACAGCAGTGGCCCGTAGTAGTCGTTCCACGCGTAGAAGAACTGGAAGATCGCGGTCGCCGCGATGCCCGGCTTCGCCATCGGGACCACCACGCGCAACAGCACCTGCCACTCCGAGCAGCCGTCGATCCGCGCCGCGTCGAGCACGGTGCCCGGAATCGTCATCAGGAACTGCCGCAACAGGAAGATCGAGAACGCGTCACCGACGAGCATCGGCAGGATCAGCGGCCACAGCGTCCCGGTCAGGCCCGCGTTCGACCACATCAGGTACAGCGGCACGGTCACGACCTGCGGTGGCAGCATCATCATGCAGATCACCACGACGAACACCGCCGTGCTGCCGCGCCACTTCAGCTTCGCGAGCGCGTAGGCGGCCGGGATGCTCGACAACAGCATGAACCCGGTCGCCAGCAACGCGTACGTCATCGTGTTCACGAGGTAGTCGAACATCGGCATCTTCGTGAAGATGTCGACGAAGTTCCCCGGGTGCCACGTCGTCGGCCACAGGTTCGACGTCAGTGCCTGGTCGCTCGTCATGAACGACATCAGGACCACGAACAGGAACGGCGCCACGAAGATGGCTGCCGCCGCGATCGCGACGCTGTTGCGCGCCACCACGACGAGCCAGGACTCGCGCACCATCGTGCCCCGGCGAGGGAGCGTCACGGTCATCGCGCACCTCCCGTGAACGCGCGGAACCGCCGCAGCAGCACCACCGTGACCCCGAACGCCACCACGAACAGCACGACCGCGAGCGCGTTCGCGTAACCCATGTCGTAGTAGCGGAACCCGGACACGTACAGGTGCAGGGGATAGGTCAGCGTCGAGTTCTCCGGGTACCCGAACGTCGACGAGATCCCGCCACCGGTCGTGGCCGTGCCGGAAGCGACACTCGCCGCGACCGCCGCCTGCGTGAAGTACTGCAACGTCTGGATCACCCCCGTGACCGCCGCGAACACCAGCACCGGCGACAGCGACGGGAAGGTCACGTGCCAGAACCGCTGCCACGCGTTCGCGCCGTCGATGGCCGCCGCCTCGTACAACGGTTTCGGCACATCCAGCAGCGCGGCCAGGAAGATCACCATCAGGTCGCCGACGGCCCACGTGCCGAGCAGCACCAGCGACGGCTTCGACCAGTCCGGCGAGTCGAACCACAGTGGACCGTCCACTCCGAACCAGCTCAGCACCTCGTTCACCGGCCCGGTCGCCGGGTTGAACAGGAACACGAACGCGATCGTCGCCGCGACCGGCGGTGCGAGCGCGGGCAGGTAGAAGATCGTGCGGAAGAACCCGCCGCCGCGCTTCAGCGACACCAGCAGCATCGACGTCAGCAGCGCGGCCAGCATCCGCGCCGGGACGAGGATCAGCACGAACCACACCGTGTTCAGCGCCGCCTGCCCGGCCACGCTGTCCTGGGTGAACAGGTACGTGTAGTTCCGCAGCCCCACCCACCGCGGGACCGTGAGCAGGTCGAACCGCGTGAACGAGAAGTACACGGCGGCCAGCAGCGGGTAGAGGAAGAACACCCCGATCCCGAGCAACGCGGGCGCCATGAAGCTCAGCACGGTGAGCCGGTGGCGCCACCGGCGCGCGGGTCGCCGTCGCGGCGGCTTGTCCGCCACGGAGGCAGGCCGCTCCAGCAGGGCGGTCACGTCAGCGCCCGAGGTCGAGCGCCTGGTCGATGCGCGTGTCGAGGTCCGCCAAGCCACTCGCCAGGTCCTTGTTCGCGCCGGACAGGTAGCCGTCGACGTACTCCTGCGCCATCTCGACGTACTTCGGGCCGGACGCGTTCGGTGGCGTGGTCGAGGTCTCCGGGTGCTCGAAGATGTCGAGGAACACCTTGAACTTCTCGTCCACCTGCAGGTCCGGGGATGCCAGCGCGTCGGAGGTGGTCGGCACGTTCTTGATCGCGTTGGACAGGCCGACGATCGAGCCGGTCTCGGTGGTGAGGTACTCGATCAGCGCCCAGGAGGCCTCGGGGTTCTTCGAGTTCGCCGAGATGCCCGCGACGTTGCCGGTGACGAACCCGGCACCGTACCGGTCGGCCTGGTCGTCGGCCACCGGAAGGGGAGCGGTGCCGAAGTCCACGTCCGGCGCCTGGTCGGTCAGGAACGCGACGCGGTACTCGCCGTCGACGGACATCGCGAGCTTGCCCTTGTGGAACGCGTTGTCCGCGCTCCACTCGTCACCGAGCCCGGCGGTGAACTTCTGCAGGTTGTCGTAGCCGTACCAGTCGACGAGGTCCTTGTGCCACTTCAGCATCGCCTGCCACTGAGGGTCCGTGCCGATGGCGGACTTCTCGTCGGCGGTCAGCCACTTCGCGTCCCAGCCGGGCACGATGTGCTGCGGTGTGTGCTCGTAGAAGTTCAGCAGTGGTACGTAACCGGCGACCTCGATGGTGCCGTCGGGTGCGCGCTTGGTGAGCTTCTTCGCCATGTCGGCCAGCTCGGTCATGGTCTTCGGCGGCTCGGTGTACCCGGCCTGCGCGAGCAGCGTCTTGTTGTAGTACAGGCCGTACACGTCCGCGAGGAACGGCATGGCGCAGCGGCGGTCGTGGTAGCTCGTGTACGACCGGACCGTCGCCGGGAACTGCTCGAGGTCGATCTCGTCCCGCTCGATGTACGGCGTCAGGTCGCGCCACGCGCCGGACGAGCAGAACTTGCCGACGATGTCGGTGGAGTACGACAGGCCGACGTCCGGGCCCTTGCCGGACGAGATGGCCTGCAGCATCTTCGCGTCGTCCTGGCCCGCGGTGACCCGCACGTCGATGTCCGGGTGCGCGTCGGAGAACTGCGCGATCGCGTCGTCGATGGCCTTCGCCTCGCGGTCGGTGAAGAAGTGCCAGAACTCGATGGAACCCTTGGCTTCCTGTCCCGAGGGCGCGACGTCGTCGGACGCCTCGGTGCCGGGGGTGCAGGCGGCGAGGAACAAGGTCGCTGCCGCGGCCAGAGCTGTACCGGCAAAGCAGGGGCGGCGGGACATGGGTGCCTCCTAGCGGCGGGAGAGCAGTGCGGTGCGGACCGCGGTGAGGGTGGTGTCGAGTGCGCCGAGCAGGACGGCGTCCTCGGTGAGACCGGTGGCGGCGATCTCGGTGTCCAGCACGGAAAGCTCACGCAGCGCGGCGCCGACGGCCGCGGCGAGCGGTGCGCCGCCCGCCTGGCCGACCTCGCCGGCGAGTACGACCATGGCGGGGTCGAGCACGGCGACGACGGCGGCGATGCCGTACGCGACGCGGGACGCGAGCGGGGCCAGCAGCCGCTCGTCGGTCGCGGCGGTGGCGGCCCGGTCGGCGGTGATGCCGTGCTCCCTGGCCAGTTCGAGGATGGCCGGGCCGCCGACCAGGTCCTGGAAGTCGCCGTCGGGCCCGGTGGGCATGTAGCCGACCTCGCCCGCGCCGCCGCGCGCACCGCGGATGATCCGGCCGCCGAGGTCGATGCCGAGGCCGAGACCCTCCTCACCCAGCCACAACAGGGCGAAGCTGTCGGCGTCCTTCGCGATGCCGCGGGACCGCTCGGCCGTGGCGGCCAGGTTCACGTCGTTGTCGACGGAGAGCTCGGTCCCGAGTGCCGTGCGGATGTCGTCGATCAGGCCGGGCCGCGACCAGCCGGGCAGGTGGACGAACCGGATCGTGCCGTCGTGGTGGGCGCCGGGGACGCCGAGTTGCACGTGGTCGAGGCGGTCGACCTTCGCCGCTCTGCTCGCCTTGCGCACCGCGTCGGTGACCGAGCGGACCGGGTCCTCGCCCAGTGCGGTCGTCACGCGGGCGCGGACCTCGCCGGACAGGTCGCAGATGGCGGTGACGAGCGTGGAGTCCTTCTCCTGCAGCGACACCGCGGCGGCGTAGGCGGCGTCGGGGTTCACGTCGTAGATGTCGGCGTTCGGGCCGGGGCCGCCGCTCGTGCGGCCGACGACCAGCGCCAGGCCGGCGTCCTGCAGGCGGCGCATCACGTCGGAGGTGGTCGGCTTGGCGAGGCCGGTCAGTTCCCGCAGGTCACCTCGGGTGAGCGGGCCGCGGTCGAGCAGCAGGCGCAGCGCCGCGGACTCGTTGATCCCGCGGAGCAGACGGGAGGAACCGGCCTGTTGTGTCACGCCCGTACCCTTCGACGCAATGGTTAGGCAATCTGTCTAACTATTGGTTCGCAAGGTACGGGCGTGAGCTGACTCACGTCAAGAGACGATCAGGGGGTGTGCGTCGCGAGGTCCTCGACGATCCTGCACGCGTCGGCCACCGGGTCGAGCGAGTTCGCGTGTGCCGCGACCGTGCCGAGCAGGGCTTTGAACTGCTTGCGGTCGGCGGCGGTCAGGCTGGACAGCACGTGCGTCTCGGCGTGCGCGAGGCGGCGGTCGAGTTCGGCGAGACGCGCGCGGCCGGTCTCCGTGGCGACGACGAGCCGCGTGCGGCGGTCACCCGGTGCGGGTTTGCGGGCCACGAGGTCGGCGCGTTCGAGGTCGTCGAGCAGGTAGGTCATGACCGTGCGGTCGATGCCGAGCCGCTGGCAGAGCGCGGACTGGCTCTCCGGCTGCTCCTCGGTGGCCGCCTTCAGGATCTGGTAGCCGCGGTGGCTGCCGGGCAGGTCGCCGACCGCCACGTCCGTCGCCTTGACGTAGGCGCGGAAAACCGTGCCGAGAGTCCAGCCCAGGTCGCCGTCGAGTGCCGCCATCCCACGATGATAGCCGACACAGAACGTCTGTCCGGCAGAACATCTGTGTGTAATATCGTCGGCATGTCAGACTACGGCCACGAACTCGAGTTCGGTGTCTTCCTGCCGCCCGCCGCCGACCAGTTCGGCGAGGCGCTCCGCCTCGCGCGTCTCGCCGACGCGTCCGGGCTGGAGCTGGTCAGCCTCCAGGACCACCCGTACCAGGAGCGGTTCCTGGACACGTGGACGTCGCTGGCGGTCATCGCCGCCGCGACCGAGAACGTGCGGGTGTTCCCCAACGTCGCGAACCTGCCGCTGCGCCCGCCATCGGTGCTCGCCCGCAGTGCGGCGAGCCTCGACATCATCACCGGCGGCCGCGTCGAGCTGGGGCTCGGCGCGGGTGCGTTCTGGGACGCGATCGTCGCGATGGGCGGCCCGCGCCGCACCGCGGGCGAGTCGATCGACGCGCTCGCCGAGGCCATCGAGGTGATCCGCGCGCTGTGGACACCCGGCCGCGGCGCGAAGTTCGAGGGCAAGCACTACACACTGAAGGGCGCGCACCCCGGCCCGTTCCCCGCGCACGACATCGGGATCTGGCTCGGTGCCTACAAGCCACGCATGCTGCGCCTGGTCGGCCGGACCGCGGACGGCTGGCTGCCATCGAGCCCGTACGCGCCGCCGGAGCAGCTGACGGACATGAACCGGATCATCGACGAGGCCGCTGCCGCGGCCGGGCGTTCGCCGGCCGACATCCGCAGGCTCTACAACATCAGCGGCAGCTTCTCCGGCAGCGGCAAGGAGTTCCTGCGCGGTCCGGTGCCGGTGTGGGTCGAGCAGCTCGCCGAGCTCGCGCTCACCGAGGGGACGAGCGGGTTCGTGCTCATGGTCGACGCCGGTGGCGACGACGACCTGCGCCGCTTCGCCGAGGAGGTCGCGCCGGGGGTGCGTGAGCTGGTCGACCAGGAACGGAACCTGGGCACGGCCACCACCGGCACTGCCGCCACCACGACCACCGCCGCGCCGCCGGCCGAGGCGCGGCCGGTGGCCGGGTTACCGGAGAACCTGGGCGTCACCCCGACACCGGACGACGGCACCCGGCTGTCGCAGGAGCGGCTGTGGGACGAGTCGGTGCGGCCGACCGGTCCCGCGCCCTCGGCCGACGCGGTCTACACGGCCACCGGGCGTGCCGGCGGCCAGCAGCTGATCGACATCCACGACCACCTGCGTGCCGAGCTGTCGCGGGTGCGGTCGCTGGTCAAGCAGGTCGCGGACGGCGCACTCGACGTTGGCGCCGCCCGCTCGGAGATCAACACGATGACCATGCGGCAGAACAACTGGACGCTGGGCGCGTTCTGCGAGAGCTACTGCAGGCTCGTCACCGTGCACCACACCCTCGAGGACCGGCAGCTGTACCCGCAGCTGCGCCGCGGCGACGCCCGGCTCGCCCCGGTGCTCGACCGGCTGACCGAGGAGCACCACGTCATCCACGACGTCCTGGAACGCGTGGACGCGGCGCTCGTCGCGACGGTCAGCGACCCGTCGGGCATCGTGGAGCTGTCGGCGGCCGTGGACCTGCTGACCGACACACTTCTGTCCCATTTGTCCTATGAGGAGCGTGAGCTGGTCGAACCCATGGCGCGGCTGCCCATCAGGCACTGACGTGGAGGACCGCGTCCGCGCCGTCGACGGTGGCCTGGTCGAGCGGGAAGTAGCCCTGCGCCGGGGTGGGGTCGGTGCGGACGCGGCCCGACTCGACCTCCTCGATCAGGCCCCAGCCGCTGATCCGCTGCTGCAGCAGGCCTTCGAACGTGCCGGGCTCGGGTTCCGCCAGCCCGATCCCGGCGCTGGCACCCAGACTGCCCGCGACGAACCGGTACTGGTCGCCCAGCAGTTCGCTCACGATCGCGCCCGCGCCGAACCACTCGAGGTCCATGCCCCAGGTGTCCATCGTGGACGGATGGCGCTGCAGGTGGCGGTTGTGCGCGAACACCAGCGTCGGTCCCCGCGACGCCTCGATTTCGCGGATGTCCAGCAGGTTCCGCGCCATCATCGCGTCGCGGACGCCGAGCAGGCGGGACGTGCGCGTGGCCTGGTCGAGCGGTGCCGCCGACTGCCGGTGGTAGCGCAGGAGACCGATGCCCGCGGTGAGGTGCGTGTGCGCCCGGTACCACTCGGCCAGGGAGGTCTTCGCGATCAGTTCCGGCGCGCGGGTGTACAGCGCGGTGAGCAGATCGTCGGCGAGCAGCCGCAGCCGGTCCGCCTCGGGCGACGCGCCGGGTGACTCCGTCGCGTCCATGACCGCTTCGGTGCGGCTCCAGCGTTCGTCGTCGCCCGCGGCGAGGTCCGTGTCCAGGCCGAGGTAGTCGCGGGCGTGTTCGAGGTAGCGGCGCGGGCTGGGTGCGCTGACCATCTCCAGTGGCAGGTCGAAGCCGTGGAACGCCAGCTTCTCGTGCGCTGGACGGGTTTCGTTGTACTCGCGCAGCCAGCACACCAGCTGCCGGTTGGCGTCCAGCTCGCCAAGCCCGTGTGAGAAACCGTTGCGTAGCACCGGGTCCAGGTCGCCTGAGCCACTTCGGACGAACTCGTCGACGGTGAGCCCGGCCACCCGGTCGCTCTCGATGGCGATCGACCGGAAGCCGAGCTCGGCCAGCCGGGCGAACAGACCATTCCGGATCCGCGCGAACGCGGGTTCGAGGTGCGTGGGTTCTCCGTAGGCCAGCACGGAGGTCGCTGCCGTGCGGAACGCGCCGATGTCCTGAGTCATGCCTTTGAATCGTATCGTTGAACTTCCACGTTGAGACTTCGTCGCGCTGACCTGTCCCGGCCCACGGCAAAGGCTCAACCAGGGCAAAGAAAAGGGCGTTCGTCGTGCCCCCTGCACGGCGAACGCCCTTGTCTCGCTGACCGCGGTCAGCGCCAGTCTGCCGGGCGGCCGGTACGCCAGTCGGCGGGACGGCCCCTGCGCCAGTCGGCAGGGCGGCCTTGAACGGTGGAAGTTGCAGACATGGCGTCTCCTTTTGGGTGCTGTGAACCGGGGGGCGATCACTCTTTTGGAGCACGACACTCGGTTGCCGAGCCGTTACAGTTGGGGACCTCCGTTGAAGGGAAACGGCGGTGCACGGCGTGGATCATCCCGACCCCGTGCAGGGGTGGAAGCGGCTCTCACCACGCCGTTGGCATATATGGTCCCTGCCCCGGTCCGTGCTGGTATACGTCTTAACGGTCGAAATCGCCGCGGCAGGCATCGTAGCGGGCACCGTGAACCTGACCCCGGTCACCCGCCAGGACTGGATCTGGTTCGGTCTGCTCGTACTGGCCGCGGTCGCGCACCTCGAAGCGTCGAGCGGGATCGAGCGGATCCGGGAGATCAGCTCGGAAGGCTCGCCGCACAACCACCTCCAGTCGGTGTGGTTCTTCGCGAGCGTGCTGCTCCTGCCGCCACCACTGATCGCCGCCCTCATCCTGATCAGTTACACACATTCGTGGCTCCGGGTCTACCAGCGGCGGGCGCTCACGCACCGCAAGGCCTTCTCCGCGGCGACGGTCGTGCTCGCCTGCGCCGCCGCCTACGCCGTGCTCACCGCGATCTACCCCGGCACCGAGTCCTTCGCGCTCGCGCTCGACGGGCCGCTCGCGCTCGCCGCCATCACCGCGGCCGGTGCGCTGTACCGGCTCGTGAACTACGGGCTCGTGGTGCTGGTGCTCATCGCCACCAACCCGGACCGCCCGGCGCGCAAGGCACTCGGGCACGCCAGCGACCAGTTGATGATCGCGGGCGCGGTCGGGCTCGCCACCGGCATCGCCGTCGTGATGACCACGCGGCCGTGGTGGACACCGCTGCTGATCGTCACCGTGCTCGCGCTGCACACCGGGTTGCTGCTGCCGCAGTTCCGGGACGCGTCCCGCACCGACGCCAAGACCGGCCTGTTCGAGCCGACGTTCTGGGCCGAGCTGACGAGCGACGAGCTGGACCGGGCGAAGCGGCTCGGCGGCACGCTCGGTGTGCTGCTGCTGGACCTCGACCACTTCAAGCGGGTCAACGACGGCTACGGGCACCTGGCGGGCGACATGGTGCTGCGCGCGGTCGCCGACGCGATCAAGCATTCGGTGCGCGGGCACGACATGGTGGGCCGGTACGGCGGCGAGGAGTTCGCCATCGTGGTGCCCGGCATGGAGGTCGACGACGTGCGCGGCGCGGCCGAGCGGGTGCGGGCGGCGATCGCCGGGCTGATGGTGACCGTGCCGGACCTCGACGGGGACACCCGGGTCGTCAGCGGGCTCACGGCGTCCGTCGGTGCCGCGGTGTACCCGGACCACGGGGCCGACCGGACGTCGCTGCTGCTGGCCGCGGACGCCGCACTGTACGACGCGAAGACCGCGGGCCGTGACTGCACGCGGATCGCGGGCGAGACCCGGAAGGATGTGCCGGAGGCGCGCAAACCGGGGCAGTACAGCCCGCGGCTAGGTCTCGTTCGCGACGACACGGACAAGGTCTCGTAGCCACCGCTGTGCCGGGTCGTCGTCGAGGCGGGGGTGCCACGACATCAGGTACGGCATGGCCTCGACCTCCTCCGGTGCCGCCACCACACGCAGCCCCGGATCGTCCAGTGTGGACGCGAGGCGGGACGGGATCGTCGCCACCAGAAGGGTTTCCGGGACCGCGAGGACCGCGGCCGTGTGGTAGGGCACCGACAGCACCGCGTTGCGGTGGGTGCCGAGCTCGGTGAGCCGTCTGTCCACCGCGGACTGTTCGCCCCGCAGCACGTCCACGACCGCGTGCGCGGCGCCGACGAACTCCTCCAGCGTCAGCGCGTCCCGGTCCGCCAGTGGGTTGTCCGCCGCCATCAGGCACACGAACCGCTCCTCGAACAACAGCTCGCTGTGCAGCGACGGGTCGACCGCCACCGCCGCGAACGTGAGGTCCACCAGCCCGTGCGACACGTCCTCGAACACGCCGTCGTGCCACGCGTTGAACGTCATCGACACCCCGGGCGCGGCGCGGAACACGCGGCGCAGCAGCCCCGGCCCGAGCACGGAGGTCATGTAGTCGGTGGCCATCAGCCGGAACCGGTCGGTCGCCGTGCCGGGGTCGAAGTGCTCGCCGCCGAACAGGATCTCCAGGCGGGGGAGCACGGTCGCGAGCTCGCGCTGGACGCGTTCCGCGCGCGGGGTCAGCTGGTAGCCGTCCCGCGTGCGGACCAGCAACTCGTCGTCGAGGACGTGCCGGAGCCGTTGCAGTGCCCGGCTCGTCGCGGGTTGCGACAGGCCGATCCGGTCGGCCGCGCGGGACACGTGCCGCTCCTCGAGCAGCGCGGCCAGCGCGACCAACAGGTTCAGGTCGACTCGTTGCAACTGGGTCGTGCGCACGACCTGCACGATCTCACGCCACGGGGTGCAGCAGGTCCGCCAGGCCGATGCGGCGCAGGAAGTCCTCGCGGATCCGGTCGGCGACCGCGTTCACGACCGCGGCGCCGTCGTCCGACGGGTCGATGTGGACGCGGAACGGGCGGGTGCCCTTCGGAGCGCCGACGACCCGCACGATGGCCTTCGCGACCTCGGCGACATCGGCGGTCGGCGGCTCCAGCGCGGCGAGCGCGGCGCCGACCTGGTCCATGAGGCCGGGGTAGCGCGACTCGTACTCGGCCGCCACCGCCGTGTCCGCCGGGGTGCCGCTGTGCGCGAAGTGGTTGGTGCCACTGGTGAACGCGCCCGGCACGATGATCGACGTCTCGATGCCGAACCGTGCCAGCTCCAGCGCGTAGCTCGCCGCGAGCGCGTCCATCGCCGCCTTGGCCGCGAAGTACGGCGCCAGGTAGGGCGGGGTGCCGCCGCGGGTGCTGGAGCTGCCGACCCACACGACGAGCCCGTCGCCGCGCTCGCGCATCGCGGGCAGCAGTGCCCGGTTGACGCGTTGCGCGCCGAGGACGTTCGTGTCGTACAGCGACGCGTACTGCTCGGGCGTGAACGCCTCCGCCGGCCCGGTCACCATGTGGCCCGCGTTGTGGACGATCACGTCCAGGCCGGGCAGGTCCAGCGCGGCGACCGACTCGTCGGACGTGACGTCGAGGTCGACCGGGTGCATGCCCGTACGCGCGGGCCTCCTCGGCTTGCGGTCTCCCGGCGGCGTTGCGCATGCCCGCGTAGACGGTGTGCCCGGCGTCGGCCAGTGCGCGCGCGGTGAGGGCACCGAAACCGCTCGAGGCGCCGGTGATCAGGATCGTCGACATCACGCGATGCCTCCGTTCGCATACAGGACCTGGCCGTTGACCCACCGGGCCGGGCCGGCGAGGAACGCCACGACCTCGGCGATGTCGTCCGGTTCGCCAAGGCGTTCCAGCGGCGCCGCCTTCGCGAGGCCGTCGATGACCTCCTGGGGCTTGCCGTCGAGGAACAGCGCGGTCGCGGTCGGTCCTGGCGCCACCGCGTTCACCGTGATGTCCCTGCCGCGCAGCTCGCGGGCGAGGATCAGCGTCATCGTGTCGACCGCGCCCTTGCTCGCGCCGTAGGGCGTGTAGCCCGGCTGGCGCAGCCGCGTCACGGAGCTGGAGAAGTTGATGATCGCGCCGCCGCGGCGCACGCGCCGGGCCGCCTGCTGCGACACCGCGAACGTGCCGCGCACGTTGGTGCGCAGGATCCGGTCCAGCTCGTCGAGGGAGAGCTCGACCAGCGGGGTCGGGTTGTTCATGATGCCCGCCGCGTTGACGACCACGTCGACGCCGCCGAACTCCTGCTCGGTCCGGTCGAACAGCGCCGCGACGGCCTGCTCGTCGGCCACGTCCGCCTGGACCGCGATCGCGCGGCCGCCCTTCGCCGTGACCTCCTCGACGGCCGCGTCCGCGTCCGCCGCACGTCCCGCGTAGACCACGACGACCGCGAAGCCGTCCTGTGCCAGCCGCGACACCGCCTGCCTGCCGATGCCCCGCGACCCGCCGGTCACGATGGCAACCCTCCGCTGTGTTGCCTGTGTTTCGGTCATGGCATCAGCCTGCGCCCCACCGGACTATGTGTCCAATGCAACCTTCTGATGCTGACTATGCGCGCGATGCATTCAGGGTGTGGGCGTGGCCGCCCGCCGTCCGCCAGGTCCAGCCGATCGCCAGCACCGCCAGCACGCCGAGCAGCCCGGCGGACCCCACGACCTGGTGCGGTGCGGCGACTTCCGCGGCCAGGCCCGCGAGCATCACCCCGAGGCCCTGCGCCACCCGCAACGCGGTCACGGCGAGCCCGAACGCCTGGCCGCGCCGCTCGTCCGGCACCGCCAGCACGAACGACGTCGACGCGATCACCTGGTAGGCGCTGCCGGCACCGGACGCCACGAACAACAGCACCACCAGCACGAGGTGCGGGTCGGTGAAGCACACCACGAGCGGCACGCACGCCCCGAGCGCGAGCGGCGACAGCAACCGCAGCCGCGCCGGCAGCGGAAGCCGCGCGACGAGCAGCATCCCGGCCGCGGCACCAGCCGCGTACGCGGCGAACATGAACCCGACCAGGACCGCGCCGCCGCCGAGCGCGTCCGCGTACGGCACGGCCAGCGCCTCGCCGGCGATGTAGAACCCGGACGCGCACGCGAACAGCACGAGCGCCCGCAGTCGCAGGTCGGTCCACACAAGGCCGGCGCCGTGGGTGAGGTCGGTCCACCACGTCCGCCGCGCCGCGGACCCGCTCGGCCCGTCCGCCTCCGGCACCGGGCGCGGCCGCACCAGCCACCACACCAGCGTCGCCGACAACAGGAACGTGCCTGCGTCCGCGAGCAGTACACCGCTCGTGCCGATCGTCGCGACGAGCGCGCCACCACCGGCGAACCCGAGCACCATCGCGGCCTGCGTGACGGTCTGCATCACCGCCTGGCCCGCCGGGTAGTGGTCCTCGCCCAGCACGGCGGGCAGCAGCGCGCCGCGGGCCGCGTTGGCCGGCGCGCCGATCAGCTGCACGGCCACCAGCAGCACGCACACCACCCACAACGGCGCGCCCGGCACCGCCATCGCCGCGACCAGCAGCATGCGGGTGAGGTCGACGGTCACCATCAACCCACGGCGCGGGTGCCGGTCGGCGAGACCGGACAGCAGCGGGCCGCCGACGAGGTCGGGCAGGAACGTCAGGCCGTACGTGAGCGCGGTCCACGCGGGTGAACCGGTGCGGTCGAACACGAGCACGGACAGGGCGACCCGGGCGAACTGGTCGCCGACGATCGACACCGAATGGGCGAAGAAAAGCGCGCGAAACTCGGACTTTCCGAATAACGCGCGGTATCTGACCGGCGAGTCGGTA
Organism: Actinophytocola algeriensis; assembly: GCF_014203735.1. Taxonomy (GTDB): domain Bacteria; phylum Actinomycetota; class Actinomycetes; order Mycobacteriales; family Pseudonocardiaceae; genus Actinophytocola; species Actinophytocola algeriensis. The sequence goes on from NZ_JACHJQ010000014.1 coordinate 123,319, forward strand.
GCCACGAGGCCTCCCCAGTACCCGCTACTTTCCGCCATCGTCCAGATACGAACCGTACTACGGGTGAACCTCCTTCGACAGGTCCGACTGCCACCGCAAGGCCATCGTTACGTGAGACGATTGCCGCATGCGGTACCTCTTGCTCATCGGCGGTGAGGACGACGGTTCCGACCGTTCGTCACAGGACGTGTGCGGTGAGGACGACTCGACCGCGTGGGCCGAGGAGATGACCCGGCGGCGGGTGCTGCTGACCGGTGAGGTGCTGCGGCCGCCGTCGGACGCGACGACCGTGCGGGTGCGCGACGGTGAGGTGCTGCTGTCGGACGGGCCGTTCGCGGAGACCAAGGAACAGATGGGCGGGTTCAGCGTGATCGAGTGCGCGAACCTGGACGAGGCGCTGGAGATCGCCGCGGCGCACCCGGTGGCCAAGTACGGCATGGTCGAGGTACGGCCGATCTGGGAGTGAGCAACGACGTCGCGGCCGCGGTGTCGGTCGCCTTCCGGGACGAGTGGGGTCAGGTCGTCGCCACGCTGATCGGGCTGACGGGCGACTTCGACCTCGCGGAGGAGTGCGCGCAGGACGCGTTCGCGCAGGCGCTGGACCGGTGGCCGAGGGACGGGATCCCGCGCAGGCCGGGCGCGTGGCTCACCACGACCGCCCGCAACCGCGCGCTGGACCGGTTGCGGCGCGAGAAGGTCGGCGCGGAGAAGCTGCGCGAGCTGGCGGCGGTGCCCGCCCTGCTGGTCGCCGGTGACGAGCCGCCGCCGGAGATCCACGACGAGCGGTTGCGGCTGATCTTCACGTGCTGCCACCCGGCGCTGGCGTTCGAGGCCCGCGTTGCGCTCACGCTGCGCACACTCGCCGGCCTCACGACAGGCGAGATCGCGCGGGCGTTCATGGTGCCCGAGGCCACGATGGCCCAGCGGCTGGTGCGCGCGAAACGCAAGATCCGCAACGCGGGCATCCCGTACCGGGTGCCGCCGGCGGAGTTGCTGCCCGCGCGGTTGACCGCCGTGCTCGGCGTGGTGTACCTGCTGTTCAACGAGGGTTACGCCGCGTCGGAGGGCGAGGACCTGGTGCGGCGCACCCTGTCCGAGGAGGCGATCCGGCTGGGCCGGGTGCTCGTGTCGCAGCTGCCGGACGAACCGGAAGCCATGGGGCTGCTGGCGTTGATGCTGCTGCACGACGCCCGCACACCCGCGCGGGTGTCGGCGTCCGGCGAGCTGGTGACGCTGGAGGACCAGGACCGCGGCCTCTGGAACGGGGCGGCGATCGCGGCGGGCACCACGCTGCTGGAAACCGCGCTGCGCACCGGGAAGCCGGGCCCGTACCAGGTGCAGGCGGCGATCGCGGCGTGCCACGCGACGGCGAAGACGGCGGCGGACACCGACTGGGCGCAGATCGCGTACCTGTACCTGGAGCTGGGGAAGTACGTGCCGTCCCCGGTGGTGGCGCTGAACCACGCGGTGGCGGTCGCGATGGCCGACGGCCCGGCAGCCGGGCTGGCGCTGGTGGACTCGCTCACCGGTCTCGACGGCTACCACCTGCTGCCCGCGACCAGGGCGGACCTGCTGCGCCGCCTTGGCCGCACGGGCGAAGCAGCCGCCGAGTACCAGGCCGCGCTGGCACTGGCCACGTCTGACGTGGAGAAACGGTACCTGTCGAGGAGATTGGCCGAAGTGTCTTCGTAGGGGTGTCGATCCGGCCGGTCCCGGTTCGTCGGTGGACTGAACCGGTTCGAAGGAGGACTCCACGATGTTGGCGAAGGCGTACGACGCGACGGCGGAGGTGCTGGACCAGGTGACCGACTGGTCGGCCCCAAGCCCGTGCCAGGGCTGGACGGTCCACGACGTCGCGACGCACCTGGTGAACGTGATGTGCACGTTCGCCGCGGCGGTCGACGGCGGCCCCGACTCCTACAGCCCCGACTCCCATGACGTCGCAGGCGGGTACCGGAAAGCGGCGGCGCGGTGCCTGGCGGTGTTCGAGGACCCGGCGGTACTGGCCGCGTCGCACCCGTTCCCGCTCGGCCCGACGCCGGGCTCGGTGATCGCGCAAATCAGTGTGTCGGAGTCGCTGGTGCACGGGTGGGACGTGGCCCGCGGCGCCGGTGTGCCGTACGCGCCCGCGCAGGAGGTGGTCGCGGCGATGCTGGTGGCGTCGGAGGAAAACCCGCCGCCGGAGGGCTTGTTCGGGCCACCGGTGCCGCCGTCGTCCGACGACCCGTTGACGGTGCTGCTGGCCCGCCTGGGGAGGGCCGCGTGAGCGTCTCGACGTTCGGGTCGCCCGACGACCCCGCGGTGCTGCTGATCCACGGTGCCGGCGCGTCGATGGACTGGTGGGCCCCGGAGTTCTGCCGCATGCTGGTGGACCGCTACGTGATCCGCTACGACCACCGCGACACCGGCGACGCCCCGAGCTACCCACCTGGCGAGCCCGGCTACACGGGAACGGACCTGGTGACGGACGCGGTGTCGGTGCTGGATTCCCTTTCCGTCGCGGCGGCGCACGTGGTCGGCATCTCGATGGGCGGCGGCATCGCACAGGAAATTGCCCTGTACCACCCGAGCCGGGTCCTGTCCCTGACGGTGATGTCCACCACGGCGGGCGCGGGCGACGCGGACCTGCCGGGCGTGACCCCGGTCGATTTCCCGCCGGAGCCGGACTGGGCGGACGAGTCCGCGGTGGTGGAGTACCTGGTGGCAAGCCAGCGAGCCGTGTCAGCGGAACCGTTCGCCGAGGCGGAGATCCGCGAGATCGCCACCATCGCGGTGTCCCGCACGGCAAACCACGAGTCCAGCCAGAAGAACCACTTCGCGGCCCCCGACGACGGCCGGCCGGTGCGCCACCGCCTGCCGGAGATCACCGTCCCCACCCTGGTCCTGCACGGCGACTCGGACCCGTTGCTCCCGCTGCCCCACGGAGAAGCCCTGGCCCGCGAGATCCCGGGCGCCCGCCTGGTGGTCCTGCCGAACACGGGCCACGAGTTCCCGAGCCGCAACTGGCCCCTGGTGGCGAAGGAGGTCCTGGCACTAACCGCGAGCCGCTAGGAACCTGGCCCGGCCCTCCGCCAGGTCCACGATGGGCATCGGATAGCCCGCGCGTTCTCCGGCGCGCAGGTCCCACGGCCGGTGCACCCGCTTACCGTCCACAGCGGACAACTCCGGCACGTACCTGCGCACGTACTCGCCCTCCGGGTCGAACCTTTCCGCCTGCCGCAACGGGTTGAGGACCCGGTTCGGGCGGGTGTCCGTACCGGTGCCGGCCACCCACTGCCAGTTCATGCAGTTGTTCGCGATGTCCCCGTCCAGCAGGTGCCGGAAGAAGTGGGCGGCACCGGAACGCCAGTCCACGTACAGCGTCTTCGTCAGGAAGGACCCGACGATCAGCCGCGCGCGGTTGTGCATCCAGCCCTCGGCCAGAAGCTGCCGCATGCCCGCGTCCACGATCGGGATCCCCGTCTCGCCCGCCTGCCACGCCGACAGCGCATCCTCGTCGTCGAGCCAGCGGTCGCCGCGCGGCCGGTAGTCCGACGTCGCCGCGGCCGGGCGGGCCGCCAGTACCTGGTGGTGGAAGTCGCGCCACGCCAGTTGGCGGACGAACTCCGCCGACTTCTCCCCGCGCCGCGCCACCTCCAGCGCCGACACGCAACCCAGGTGCAGGTACGGCGACAGCCGGGACGTGCGGTCGGCGGCCAGTGCGTCGTGGTCCGAGGCGTACGACTCCGCCGACGAGCGCAGCCACGACGTCATCCGCGTGCGTGCCGCCGTCTCGCCGCCAGGGAAACCGTTGCCCTTGGCCGAAAGCACGGCGCCCACGCGGATCTTCGGCAGCGTGATGCGAGACGGCTTCGGCGCCTCGGCGCGCCACCGGGCGTCCGCCCACCGCCGGTGGTACGGGCTGAACACCGAGAAGTGGTCCGAACCCGTCGGCGTGAGCGCACCCGGCGGCACGACCGTGTGCACGTCGTCGTGCACCACGAACTCGCACGGCAGCGCGTCCCGCAGCGCCTTCTCGCGCGCGGTGGCGAACGCGGACACGTCTCCCGCGATGTGCACTCTGGCCGCCCGCACCTCCCGCGCGACCTCGTAGATCTCCTTCACCGCGTCACCTTCGCGCACCACGAGGCGCCCGCCGAGGTCTCGCAGTGACGTGTCCAGGTCGGTGAGGGACTCGTTCAGGAACTTCTTGCGGCCGGCCGCGAACCCGCTGCCGGTGATCCGGGCGTCGCGCACGAACAGCGGCACCACCTCGTCCGCGCCGAGGACCGCGGCGGCGAGCATCGGGTTGTCGTGGACGCGCAGGTCACGGGTGAAGACGGCGACCGTCGTGGTCATGTGCGCGGGGTCATGTGCGCGTGGCAAGGGCCGACAGCGCGCACAGCAGGCCCCAGCCGCCCGCGATCGCGATGATCTTCTTCTGTTCCGGTTTCCCGGCCATGGCCCTGCCCAGCACCACGAGGTCACCGGCGTCGGACGCGACCCGCACCCCGATCGCCACCCGCATCGCCTTGCGGGTCGGTGCCACCGCCATCGCCACGCCGGACGCCAGGTCGCGGATCCCGAGCGTGCGGGTGAACGTGTGCAGGTCCGGCTCGTCCTGCGGCATCCCGGACGGCTTCAGCAGCAGCTCGGGTTTCACGGTGATCGCGGCGCCGTACGCGGCGGTCGCCAGGCCGAGCAGCCGGGGCAGCAGGAATCTCATGGTGTCGTCTCCTCGTTCTCACCCTGTTCTGCGGACAGCTCGAGCCACGCACGGCCCGGCACGCGCAGTTCGGCGCGGCGCCGCGGGAGGTTTGGCCGGTCGCCGACCTACCACCCCGCACCGCATGGCCCGATCCTCGCTGACCGGCGACGACTCCGCAGATCAGGCGCTGATGGCGGCGACCGTCGCATCGGCGAGCGCGACCAGGTCGGCAGGCGCGACCTCGATCTCCAGCCCGCGCCTGCCGCCACTGCAGAAGATCGTGTCGAACTGCTGGGCGGAGCTGTCGACCACGACAGGCAAGCGTTTGCGGTGACCCAGCGGCGAGATCCCGCCCGCGACGTACCCGGTGGCCCGCTCGGCGGCCGCGATGTCGGCCATCTTCGCCTTCTTGCCCCCGGACGCGGCGGCGAGCGCCTTGAGGTCCAGCGACCCGGCCACCGGCACGACCCCGATCGTGAGGTTCCCGTCGACCTCCGCGACGAGCGTCTTGAACACCCGCTCGGCGGGCAGCCCGAGCAGCTCGGACGCCTCCTGCCCGAAGGACGCCGACCTCGGGTCGTGGTCGTACTCGTGCACCTGGTGCGCGACCTTCTTCTTCACCAGCAGCGCGATAGCCGGAGTTCCCTTGCCCGCCATGCGGGGAACATTAGTGTTCTGACTCAGAACGCTGGTGCTGTGTCCACATGCGTTGGCCGGGTCCTGCGGCGGGTCCGCCGAAGCTGACGGTGATTGCTGTACGGGGGCGGGCTGGTATGCCGTGAAAGACATCCCAGGTGCTGGTGTGTCAAGCCGCAATGTTGTTGGTGTGGTGTGACCAGGCGGTGGTTTCGTTGTAGTGGGTGCCGGTT
>NZ_JACHJQ010000015.1 GCF_014203735.1 Actinophytocola algeriensis
AGACTCCGGTCAAGCGAGTTGTACCGCGAGACCGAGGCGGAGTTCATCCTGCCACTGCGCGAGCGGGCGCAGACGCACTCACATGCCGACGAGCGGCAGTCGCGGTCGATCAAGACCGCTGCCGTTGTTCGCGCAGCCGATCGTCAACACCACCAGCGCGGTATTGACGTCCAGAAACCCTGGTCGAGCTGGCTCAGCTCGCCGTACCGACCACGCGGGCTGTTGCCGGACGCGTTCGGCGGGTCGGGTCCGCCACCCGCGGCGGTGGTGTGCATGACGTTCACCGTCACCGCGCCGCTGCAAACCTTGAGACCCTCCTGCTCGAACAACCGCCACATCGGTGAGCCGTCGCGGTATCCCCCCATGACGTGGGAGCATAACGGCACCAGGTGCCCCCGCCTCTGGGAGCGAAGCGTGGTGTGGCCGATCTTGTTGGCGCAGCCCTGATGCCCTCCTACACCCGATGTCCTTTTCCGCTTTGCAGTGATCACTTTGGTGGCTTGTTTCTGCGGTTTCCGTGGTAGTTGACCGCTCGTGTCGGTATCTCTTTCCGCGGTAGTTGAGTTCTTGGGCCGGTTCTCCGGGCGGGTCGTTGTTTGTTGTCGGGCTGGCCTGCTGATGAGCGAGCTGTCAATCTGCGACGGGTTCGCCGCCGGCGATCCAGATCATGCGAACCCCGTCAAGCGTGGTTGCGAGCTAGGTCATGGTTGAGGTTGACCTTGGGTCAGGGTGGATGGTCATCGCAGCGGCACGACGCCGACCCGAAACAACGGATTCGAAGGACCACCATCATGTCCATCACCTTTTCTGACCAGGACAAGAGCACCCTGCGGACTGCCGCGTACGGCGCTGTGTCGCTGATGGCCGCCGCCAGTTCGCCTCACAAGGCCGCCACGAACGGCTCCGTCATCGCCTTGACGTCGGCGACCGGCCTGGTGGGGCACGTGCTCGCCGCGAAGGCCAATGACATCGATCTGAAGGGCAAGACCGTCGCCGAACTCGCCGACCAGGTCCTGCCCGCCCTGACCACAGGCATGAACCTGCTCCGCAAGCAAGCTCCGGCCGAGGCCGACAACTTCCGCGGCACCATCGTCCTCGCCCTCGAAGCCGCCCAGGCCCACCAGAGCAACCCCAATCCGACCATGGCCGAGATGGCCCGCAAGATCACTGCGGCCCTCGACGCCGCCGGGATGGCCGGTGTGGGCAGTGGGGCTGGTGCCGGGCCGGATCGCCCGGAGTTGCGGAAGGCGATCCAGGAGATCGTCGATTCCGGATTCGTCGGGGTGTCGCTGCGGGTGAACGATGAGCGGGGCGAGTGGGTCGGCAGCGCCGGGGTGGCCAAGCTGGGCGGGACCGCGAAGCCGCCGGTCAACGGGTACGTCCGGATCGGCAGCTCCAGCAAGACCTTCATCGCGACCCTGGTGCTGCAGCTGGTGGCCGAGGGCAAGATCGGGCTGGACACTCCGGTGGCGGGTTACCTGCCGGAGTTCGGGCTGGACGAGCGGATCACGGTGCGGATGCTGTTGCAGCACACCAGCGGGGTGTTCAATTTCAGCGGCGAGGTCTACGACGACGGTACGGTCGTGCTGGGGATCCCCATCCCCTACGGCAGCACCGGCAAAGAGTGGGTGGACAACCGGTTCCGTACCTACCGGCCCGAGGAGCTGGTGCGGCTGGCGTTGTCCAAGCCGGCGCGGTTCGAGCCGGGGGCGGGCTGGAGCTACTCCAACACCAACTACCTGCTGGCCCGGTTGCTGATCGAGAAGGTCACCGGCCGCTCGTTCGCCGAGGAGTTGCAGCGGCTGATCCTGGGGCCGCTCGGGATGTCGGGCACCGTGGCACCGGGCACGTCGACGGAGATCCCCGAGCCGCATGCCCACGCCTACTACCGGTACGAGGACGCCGGCCAGGACAAGACGGTCGACGTCACTCGCCAGAACCCGTCCTGGAGCGCCGCCGGCGGTGACATGATCTCGACCACCCAGGACCTGCACACCTTCTTCTCCGCGTTGAACGCCGGCAAGGTCCTGCGGGCCGGGCTGCTGACCGAGATGCGCACACCGCACCCGACGGGTATACCGAACATGGCTTACGGCCTGGGGGTGTTCGTACAGGACACCGACCACGGCACCGTCATCGCCCACAACGGCGGCACGGTGGGATCGGCGGCGCTGATGTGCAGCACGCCCGATGGCAGCACGACCCTGACCGCTGGGCTGACCTGTGTGGACGATGCCGACATGTCCATCGCAGCAGCATTCCAGAACGCCCAGCAAAGGCTGGTCAACGAGGTGTTCTGTGGCGGACCGTCCGATCCGGTTCAGCCGACGGACTGAACACCTGTGATCCGTACGCCTCGAAGGCCGACCCCTTCCGGTCGTGCATCAGCGAGAACGCGAACCGGGGCCACGCCGAGCGCAACGAGCTCGGCGTGGCCTGTCCACATGCTCGGCCGTGGGTGTGCGTCGTCGCCGAGCTTGAGCACAAGGCAGGCTGAGCAGGTGAAGAACGGAATCACGATCGGGCAGGCGGCGACATTCGTCGGCGTCACGGTGAAGACCGTTCGGCACTACCACAAGCTCGGCCTGGTCAAGGAGCCGGAACGCGACAGCTCCGGTTACCGGCGGTACGGATCGGCCGAGTTGTTGCGGCTGGTGCGGGTCCGGACGCTGGCCGCCGCCGGGGTGCCGCTGGCCGAGGTCGGGCCCTTGCTCGACGCCGACCCCGCGGGGTTCGACGCCGCGCTGGCCGGCGTCGAGCGGCAGCTCACCGAACGGATCGAGGAGTTGATCGCGCGGCGTGACATGCTGCACCGGCTCGCCGATGGGGACCGTGCTCTGCTGCCCGACCGCGCTGTGGCGCTGCTGGAGCGGATGCTCGGCCTTGGCTTCCCCGCCGACGAGGTGGCGGCCGCCAGGGAGGGCTGGGTGCTGGCCAATGCCCTGGTCCCAGAAGGCTTCGACGACTACCTCACCCAGGTCGAGTACGCCCTCGATGACCCCCGGTACGTCGCCCTGATCAAGCGCGGCGCCGAAGCCGCGGCCTGGGAACCCGACGACCCACGCATCGACGAGCTCGCCACCGCCATGGCCGACCACTTCCTCGCCAACCCCGCACACCTGAAGATCGTGACCGGCCTGCAAGCCCGCACCGAAGCCGCGACCCGCTACAGGCTGATCGCCCACCATGGCGAAGAGCAGGGATCGACCGCGGCCGGGGCACTCGCGCTCGTCGAGACCAAGCTCCGCGCAGCCGGCATCCATATCCCCAGACCAGACTCCCACTGACCGCGCCGTGCTCCGGTCGTCCGGCCCGGTTACGGAACAAACGAGCAGCCCCCTGGCGAACCGACCGGGAGCTCTTTCCGCGGTATCTGATCAAAGAACGGACAACTGTCATCTACCGGCGGAACATGTCATTCTTGCGCGGAAACTACACGCGCGTGTAGGTTCTCAAGATCGCTTGCGCGTCTGCGTGCGCTGAACTCCATGATCGCCGGGTTTCTCATTCATCTTGCGCCAACTGAGTCTCATCGGTTCTGCGCTTTCTTCGGGTCCGTGGCCATCAAGCTCTTGTCCGGCAGCTTGGCGGCCTGTTACGTAAGGCTGTCGTGAGGCCCGACGGCGCGGCAAGGCAACAGCGCAGACCCGGCCATCGAAGGATCGCGACCACAAGCTCTAAAATCGGCTATCCAAGGGAAGTCCTCCTGGTTAGTCGGTGAGGTCTTCCTTTCCGCTCACCAGAACAGCCTCATCACGTACCATGTTCCACAGTTGTCGTTCGTCAATAACCTTTCGGTCTGCTGTCTCGGTCCACCCACCATCGGGCATCTCTTGGGCTGTAAGGTATCCCTTGGGAAGACCGCGTTCCCAAAGTCTGGCCAGGACAGCCCGCTCGATGAGCCATGCCTGTTCTCCCGTTGCACAGGGCAGGGTCTTGACCGTCTTCCAACCTGTACGTCGGTACGCTCCAAGCTGTCCGCTTCGCATGCTCATGTTGGTGAACCGCGCGAGCCGCACCAAACCTCGTCGTCCGGTTTTACTACGCAGGGGACGGAGGGACCGGCTGCAGTGACAGCACCACGCCCAGGGCGGCACGTCCTGCGTTAGATATGCATAGCCCCCGGCGCCTTCGCCGCTCATACACTCCGACTCCTCGTTACCTGCAACGTCCGCACATTCCGATGAGTGAGTGATAGATCATCCCGTGCGAAGTAGCCGAAACCGTGAAGCGATTGTCCTCTGCGCCCCCAGTTGGCTACCACGGGTCAGCGATGGTTCCGTCGGGTTCGAGGCCGTACTTTTCCATCCTGGTTGCTTCTTCCCCGAGCCAGTAGTTGCCGACACTGTGGGCGAAGACGCGGTCTCGGAGGCAGGCGCGGCGGAGCCACAGCAATCCCTCCGCGTCGCGGCCTGTGTCGCGGAGGGCGGCACACCTCGGGTTGGCCGCCTCGCCGCAGACGTACTCCTACCCCGGTGCTCCCCGGCCGCGTGCCGTGCCCGAGATGCCCGAGATCCCCGGCCGGCTGATACACGCACGTGACGGCGCCGGCAAACACCTCGACGACTCGGGAGAGATCGGCCGACTGCGTGGGGTCACGGGATCACGTGGATCGGCACCTCCACGAAGTCGGCGCTGGTGCTGCGCGTCGCCGACGGCCGGGACGCCCGCCTGGTGACCCGGTACGCCGACGTCCGGCTCGTCCTGTCCGATCGCAGGTTCAGCCGGTCCTCCTACACCGCGGGCACGTTGTTCGCCCGGTCGACCGACTCGCTGCCGCTGGCCACGACCGACGCGCCGGAGCACAGCAGGCGCCGCGCCGCGGTCGCGCGGGCGTTCACCGCCCGCCGGGTCCGCGCGTTGCGCCCGGTGGTCGAGGAGCTGGCCCGGCACCACGCCTGCGAGCTGGCCGAGGGCCCGGCACCCGCGGACCTGGTGAGCGGGTTCGCCGTGCCGTTCGCCCAGCGGGTGATGTGCCGGATCCTCGGGGTGCCGGAGTCGGACATCGCGCGGTTCCGGCCACTGGTCGACCAGATGATGTCGATCGACCGGTACCCGGCGGAGACCGTCGCGCGGAGCCACGCGGAGTTCCAGGGCTACTTCGCCGGGCTGGTCGAGGAGACCCGCGCCGCGCTCGACGCGGGCGACCGGCCGGACGGGCTCATCGCGGACCTCCTCGCGCCGGACAACCCCGCACGGCGGCTGCGGGACGCGGAGGTGGTGGCGCTGTCGGCCGGGCTGCTGATCGCAGGTTACGAGACCACGAGCAATGTGCTGGTCGCGTCCGTCTACCACCTCCTCGACCGGCCCGGCCTGCTCGCCGAGGTGCGCGCCGAACCGGACCGGCTCGCCCCGGTCATCGAGGAGCTGCTGCGGTTCCAGACCCTCAACGGCACCGGCGGGGTGCCGCACGTGGCGATCGCCGATGTCGAGCTGTCCGATGTGGTCGTGCCCGCCGGCTCGGTGGTGGTGCCGATCCCGGACGCGGCCAACCGCGACCCGGACGTGTTCGCCGAGCCGGACGAGCTGCGCCCGTACCGGGAGGACAACCAGCACGTCGGCTTCGGTTTCGGGCCGCACCACTGCCTCGGCGCGGAGCTGGCGCGCCTGGAGCTGCGGGTGGGCATCGGCGAGCTGCTGGCGACGCTGCCCGGCCTGCGGGTCGCGGTGGCGCCCGGCGAACTGCGGTGGCGCACCGACATGTTCGTCCGCGGCCTGTGGGAGCTTCCGGTCACCTGGCGGCGGTCATGACCGAACTCGCCGTGCCGACCGCGTTGTCCGGCGACGAGCTGTTGACCACCACCCGCGCGGTGCGCAGGCGGCTCGACCTCCGGCGTCCGGTGCCGCTCGCCGAGGTCGTCGACTGCCTGCGGATCGCCCAGCAGGCGCCGAACGGGGTTGGCCAACACCAGCAGCACTGGGTCGTCGTCCGCGATCCGGCGGTGCGGGCGGAGCTGGCCGGGCTGTACCGCAAGTCGTGCGCGCGGTACGAGGTCCGGGTCGGCGACGGGCCCGGCGCGATGTCGCGCCGGTCGGCCGAGGGCGCGAGTCATCTCGCGGAGCACTTCGACGAGGTCCCGGTGCTGGTGCTGGCCTGTCTGGACACCGGCGGCCCGCTGCCGACGGGCAACCAGGCGTCGCTGTGGGCCACGCTGCTGCCGTCGGTGTGGAGCTACATGCTCGCCGCGCGGAGCCGGGGGATCGGCACGGTGTGGACCACCCGGCACCTGAGCTACGCGGCCGAGGTCGCGGAGCTGCTCGACATCCCGTCCGGTGTGCACCAGGCCGCGCTGGTGCCGACCGCGTACTACCGGGGAACGACGTTCCGCCCGGCGCCGCGCCCACCGCTCGAGACGAGCCTGCACGTCGACCGGTGGTGATCGTGCCGTTGAAGGAGCCTCCACGGCGTGAACAGTCGTCCGATGAGCGGCTCGTCACGTGCCGGTCCAGGTCATCGACGAACACGACGAGCGATCGGTTCTCGGTGGCGACGAGTTCCAGGACCCGTCGTATGGAAAGGCTCAGTAGTCGTGAAGGGACGTGACCCGGTTGACCCACGCGGAGCCGAAGTTCCTGCCGCCTACGTACGGTTCCGAGTGCCGGATCGCGCCGTCGTAACCGCGCAGGTCCCAGAAATCCCAGTGGTGCCCGCTATTGTTGTAGAAGCTCTTGGTGTTGTTGTTCATCCCGGTAGGACCGTTGCTGTCGCCCAGGTCGGCGTCGCCCACAGCGAAGGCTGCCATGACGCCGCTTCCGTTGTAGCCCGTGAAGATACACATTCTGTTTTGCGGGCAACGATCGTATCCCGTTGCCGCGTAGGCGGGCACGGTCGCGGCGCCGGCCAGGGCCGTCGCCAACGCCGTGGCGGCGAGGACCTTACTCAGTCGCATGCTCATCCTCTCAACTGGACATAATGACGCCCGCCGTCAACACAGGCCCCTGCCGCCCGAAGGTCTCTGGAGTCAAAGTCAACGTACATCACGGATGCGTAATCCTATTAGTCCGGCCGGGTGACATGCCTACCAGTTCAGTCCACCCTCAGTCGCAATTCACTGATGACCGCCGTGTGTCGTAGGCTTTGGAAGCCGTGGGTAAGCGGCTGGTCATGGCTGAAGGGTGATCGATGAAGAAGCGACTGTTCACATTGATGAGTGCGGTAGTCGTCGGTGTCCTCGGACTGCTCGTCCCCGCCTCGCCCGCCGCGGCTGAGGACTGCGGAGGGAACCTCATCTATCGCGAGCGTGCATGGGCCGGCGGTGTCGCTGTCGGAGAGCTCGTCGTCTATTACAACGCCGCCAACGGGAACAACTGCGCCAGGTTCAACCACCTCGGGCCGAGCTGGGGCGTGACGCGGTCGACCAATGTGACCATCTACAAGTGCAGCACGAACAACCCCGGCGCTTCGGGATGCTCGCCGGTGGCTCAGGATTCCGACCCGGGTAACTTCGCCCACTACGCCGGGCCGGTCAGGGTGCACGCGCCGAACAACTGCGTCATGGCACAGGGCTACATCTTCTGGAACGGCAGTAACCGCCAGGCATGGTCACCTCTCATCGGCTGCTGAGCAGGAGTGACCGTGACGTCCTGTGCATCCAGGCTGAACCGATGCCCTCGGCATGGGTCGAGCTACAAAGCCGGTCCTCGTGATCGTCCACATCGACCTTCCCGCAGCCCCGGTTGAAGCGAGCAAGCTGGCAGCGACAGCGCGAATGATGATCTTTTTCATGATCATGTGCGTCGCCCGATACAGTGACGCCGCCCCGAACAACAGACACTGGAGTAACCTTCATGACTCTCATGCACCGCCGCTACCGACTCGCCGCTGTCTTGTTCGCCGCGACCATGCTGATCGGCGTCAGTGGCGTGGTGGCGGCGTCGCCCGCGTCCGCCGAGACCGCAGGCACGTGCAGCGGTTCGATTACCAAGCGTAAGCCGCTGGTGGTCGGCGGCACCGAGATCGCCGAGATCATCGTCTATTACAAGTCGGGCCTTGGCGGAAACAATACCGCGTGCATGTATCACCGCGGTCCGACCTACGGCGTCACCACCGACTCCATGGTGCAGCTGGGCGAGTGCTATGCCAACGACTGCACCTACGCCTTCGACGGCGGTCAGTTCATGAGGGATTCCGGCCACTACGCCAAGTTCGCCGGCCCCGTGCGGCGCACGAGCACCGACGGCAACTGCGTGGTAGCCGAAGCCCGCATCACCTGGCGTGGTCAGACCCACATCTGGAGCACCGGCCGGGTCGGCTGTCCCTGAGTTCGCCCCCGAAGGCGCACGCTTTCACGCCCGGCATGTCGCGGAACTGACGATCGGCGGATTCACTGCGGCCGGCGAAGCGGTGACGAGCTCGAGAATCGGGGTCCACAGGACGGAGGCAGCAACAGCGCCACCGTCGTGTCCATAACCCGGTTGGAGAGTGGCCCGGCGATGGCGCGGATGGTGTCGTCGGGAATCGGGCGGCGGTCGTGGTGGTGGGTGAGGGTGCGCCAGTTCTCGAGGCGGCGATGGTGTGCTCGACCCGGGCTCGTCGGTGTGCGTGGGCTTTGCGTTGCGCGTCGCGGAGTTCGGTGATGCCGGGCATGTTCTCGAGGCGTTCTTGTGGTGTTTCGGCGTCGGTGTGACGACCTGGCCGAAGGTGTGCCGCCCGAGTCCTTGATAGCCGGCGTTGGTGAAGATCTCGACACCGGTGGTGTGGTTGAGCCAGTCGACGATGCCGGCCTGTCGGGCTTGGGTGATGTCGGCGGTACTGCCCGGACAACTGGCGCCGCCGAACAAGACCCGTCCGCGAGCGTCGCTGATGATCAGGGCTTCCACCGCGTGCTGGCGGGACTTCCCGGAGATGAACCGCTTCCGTCCCTCACGTTTGCGGACGGAGTCTCGGACGCGGATCTCGGTGGCGTCCATCTGGAATCGCAGCTGGTCGTTCGAAACGCCCTCGACGTGGAGATCCTCACGCAGTAGCCCCGAGCCGAGACGGTCAGGACGCAGGTCACGCGGTCGATCGTCTCGGCCGTTCGTCCCGGAGAGCGGCGGATCGATGACCCCTGAACGAGCCGCGGTAGGCGGTCGGTGTCGAGCCGAGTTCGGTGCGGAAGTGCGCCCTGAGTCGCTCGCCGGTGCCGAAAGCGGTTCGGCGCGCCACGGTGTCGACCGGCAGGTCGATGGTCTCCAGCAGTTCCTGAGCCCGCCGCAGCCGCTGGTCCAGCAGGTACCGCATCGGGCTGGAACCGGTCAGCGCGTGGATCCGCCTGCGGAGCGTGCGCTCGCTGACGATTTGAACCTGCGACCCCTTGACCTTATTCGGGTCCATCCTGACCTGCGGCGACCTACGCTCCTCCCCTGCTGACCTGCAAGAACGTGCCCATCGTCTGCTGTTCGCCGTCATCGTCTACCGACGTCATTCTGGGAAATTCTGGGTTGGAGAATCCTGTGTAGACATTCGTTTACGCAGGTCAAGCCCTTACTGAGACGTTACTGCCCGAGTGTCACCATGCGGGAACCAGCGCCTGAGATAGGTATGCCGCCAGCCTCCCGACCATCCTGGTGTGATGGAACCCGGTCTCGCGACGTTCGATCACACCCCTCGCCACAGGCTCCCCTGCTCTCACCGGAGCGTCTTCGAGGATGCTCGGCGATAATGCCGCCCGATCACCAGTTGCGAATGCTCGTAGACGTAGTCCTCGAGCATGCTGACACCGAGCCACCAACACTCACACATGGGTCAGACCGACAGCGACGTCTCGCGGCGAACATCCGCTTCTGCCGCGAGTCGGTCGCTGACTGTGGCCAGGCCCTCTGTTCATCCGGCTTGCTTGAGCACCGTGACGACCCCGGCGACCACGTCGAGGGTCATCGCGCCGTCGCCGTGTAGCCACGCAACGGCGGTGCTGTGGCCGCGGGGATGTTCTGCTCCGGAAGCTTCGTCGCCCAGGCGGTAGCGCTCAGGCGGCTCAGCCGAGAACCGGCGGGTCTGCTCGCGCACGTCCCCCTCGAGTACCTGCCCTACATGCTTGTCCAACTCGCCGACGCCGCTTATCGGGCATGTCGCCGAAGCTAAAGGGCCTTCAACTGGGCCCCGATCTCGACGACATCCGTGGAGTCACCCCAGCCGTTCTCGGCACACCGACCGACGAATGCGCGGGCACAATCACGCAGTCCGCCCACCCACAGTCGCGTCAGGACGTTCTGCTGGAAACAGACCTGTCCGTTCCTGCGTCCCTGCACCGACATCATCTCGGTGTCCACCAGGTCCAGCCGCACGTCGAAAGGACCGTCGAAGAACGGGAAGTAGGTCGGCATGTCGGGATGACGTAGTGACCTCGTGGCCTTGATGGCCGCCGTCAGCACCGCCGCAGGCAGGTCATCCCAGGCCCCTCCCGGGAATGCCTCGGCTCCGGCCTCGATCCAGATGGCACCCCAGATGGCACCGGACTTCGCCATGTCCAACGAGGCCAGGTTACATCTGATCCTGAGTGCGGACTCCGCGTTCACTGCGGATACGCCGTTTCGATCGTCTTCGTCTTGATGTTCACCCACATCTCGATGGTCATCCCGTTCGCGTATCCCCGCATCTTGATCCTGTCACCTTGAGCGGGACCGACCCGCTGCGCGTTACGATATGCCTGACGCACAGTGTGCGCGATCGTGTCAGCCGACATGAAATCATAGAACTTGTCCTTGTGCCCACCGCTTCTCTGACTTTCTATGTATCCCTTCCCTTGAGCGGTGTGATTCTTGACGATGTGTTCGACATCGATATCGATGGCCTTCCAGGACGGCAGGTTCATCGCCTTACCCCCGCGCTGCGCCGCCTTCGCGGCCGCGGCGCCCCACCCCGCGAACGGCACGGTGGCCGCGCAGGACAACCCGGCGTTCAACGAGTCTCCATCCGCGGCGTACCAGCCACAGTTCAGGCCGTCTGCCCACTCGCCTGCCACCGGGAGGAGACCCAGCAAGTCGAGCAGCAGGTGCCCTGCGTCACCCGCATCGGGCGGAGGTTGGTACACGTAACCGGGAATCGGATCCAACTGGCTCAACCGGTAATCGTCGCCGCCGTTCTCGAACAGGTCCCACTGCCCGGGACTCAGTTCGATCCCTCGACGATCCAACTCTTCGAGGTCGATCATCGGACGACCGTCGCTGCCGATCCGCCCTGGGTAGCGGCCCTGTGAAGTTGGCCAATTGCACGCGTCGCAATAGTGAGGTTGTTCGATCTCAGACGGTGAGTACTGGGCGTTCTGCAGGAGTGGGCTGTCGCCGGTGAGCGAGTTCTCCAGGTCCCGGTAGCTCTCGTTGATGTCGTCGATCGGGTCCTGGTAGTCGCTTGCCGTCTTGGATGGGAGGTCCGGGGCTGGGGACACCGGGGCGGTGATCGAGCCGCCGTAGAGCGGGGCCAGCATCGCACCTGGGATGGGCAGCGGGTTGTTCAGTGCCGCTACTCGGTTGGCCTGGCGGGCCGCAATCGCCGGGTCCGGACGAGGTGCGTCGGCGCCGCCCCGGCCGCCGCCGCTCGGGCCGTTGAACGAGCCCGTCAGTGAGCCGCTCGCTCCCCCTGGGTTGTAGTCCAGGTTGGCGCTGCCCCCGTTGCACGAAGCAAAGGCCAGCACTCCTGTGCAGCAGTCGACGGCCAGGACTTCCGGTGGCAGTGAGCCACCACAGCTCGAGCCGCCCGGTAGGCCGCCCAGGCCGCTGCCTATCTGGCCGCCGGAGTCCGGCCAGACGCACACCGCGTTCTCCGGGTTACCGGGCAGGTCCTGGCATTCCTGCGGGTTGTGGCCGCTCGGGTCGCTGTAGTTCATCGGGGACGACGCGCCGTAGGAGTAGCGGTTCGCCATCGGGGACGGGGTGGTCGGGAGGGCGGCGCTGTCCCGGCTCGTGAAGCCACCCGAGGACGGGTCGTACCAGCGGGCCGTCATGTTGACCTGGTCGGTGTCCGGGTCCGTGTAGTCGCCCTGGTAGCCAATCGTGCGTTCCGTGCCGCCGGTGACCTTGCCCCACGGGTCGTACGCCGTGCTGTCCGACACCGTGCCGCCCGTGGCGAGGAGGCTCGCGATCACGTCACCGTGCTGGTCGGAGACGGTCAGGCTCGTGTCGGCGCCTGTCCGCGTGGACAGCAGTTCGCCCCACGGGCCTCGGCCGAAGGTCGTCGTGCCGTCGGTGGCCAGTTCGTTAGTCGCGCCGCTGTAGGCGAACTCCGCGCCGTTGCGGGTGGCGACCCGGTCCAGGGCGTCATAGGTATACGCCGCGGCGCCCTGCTGTGTGAGGCGGTCGAAGCCGTCGTAGGTGACCGGGGCGCCTGACTTCGACGACAGAGTGCCGCGCGGCGTGTAGGAATACGTGTCCGTGCCGTCGGACTGCAGACGGTTGCGCTGGTCGTACGTGGCGATCTTCGCACCCGCCGCCACACGATTGCTCGCCGCGTCCCAGCCGTACGTCGTCGTGGTCGGTGAGCCGCCCGCGGGCTGGTGGGTCCAGCTCGTCAGGCGGTCCGCCCGGTCGTAGCCGTAGGTGTTCACACCCGCGTCGGCCAGGCCGGTCGTCTCCTTGCGGGTGAGGCGGTCGTTCAGGTCGTAGCCGTACTCCAGACTCGCGCCCGCCAGGCTGTCCGTGACCGGACGCGCCAGGTCGTCGTAGGTGAACTCACGCAGGCGACCGCCGCCATAGTCCACCGTGGACAGCAGACCGCTGTCGTTGTAGTTGAGCACCTGGGTGACGCCCGTGATGCCGTGCTGCATCGTGGTCAGGCGGCCGGTTGTGTAGCCGAAGTTCGCGGTGCCGGACGCGTCGGTCCTGCTGACCACGTTGCCGTCGGCGTTGTACGTGTAATTGGTGTCGCCGGACGGGCCGCCCGTCGACAGGAGCGCGTCCCGGTCGTTGTACGTGAACCGGTTCTCCCCCGAGGAGGAGGACGCGCTGATCACGCGGCCCAGCGCGTCGTGGTCGTACGAGTTTGCCGGGGTGTTCGTGGCGGTCTCGCCGGTCAGACTGCCGAGCAGGTCGTAGGTGCTCGTGCGGTCGACATTGCCAGGAAGGTCCGTGCCGACCGGGTTCGCCGCGGCGTCGTAGGCGACCGTCCAGGTGCGGTCTGCCGGGTTCGGGTGAGCCGTTGTGGACGGTTCGATCACCGACTCCGGCAGGCCCCATTCGTTGACGGTGTACTCGGTGGTGTTGCCGCGGCCGTCGGTGTAGCGGGTTTGGTTGCCCGCGGCGTCGTAGCCGAACGTCGTCGTGATCGACTCCGTCGCCGAGACCGGTTCCACCTGCTCCCGCAGGCGGCCCAGCGCGTCGGACGTGTACCGGCTGACCTGACCCAGCGGGTTGGTGACCGATGCCAGGTTGCCCGCCCGGTCGTGCGCGAACTTCGACTTGCGCAGCGGGACACCGGCCGGGGTCAGGTCCAGTACCTGGGTCGGGCGGCCAGCGAGGTCGTAGTGCGTGCGCTGCTTGCGGCCCGCCTCGTCGGTGGTCGTCGCCTGGCGGCCGGACCTGTCGTAGCCCAGCGCGGTCGTAACGCCGGACGGGTCCGTCGCGGAGATCAGCTGGTTCAGTGTGTCGTAGGTGTACGAGCCGGTGGCACCGGACGGGGCCTTGACGCTGAGCAGGTTCGACGCGTCGTCGTAGGTGAACTCGCTCGTGTACGTGCCCGGTGCCGGGTACCGCTCCAGCTCACTGGTGGTCTGCAGGCGGCCGAGGTCGTCGTAGGTGTACTCGTTGCGGGCACCCATCGGGTTGGTCGCGGAGAGCAGCTCTCCTGTGCGGGTGTAGCTGTACTGCCACGTGCCGCCAGACTCACCCGCCTGGTCGGCGTGCGGGTCGGTCTGGGTGGTCAGGCGGCCCAGTTGGTCGTACCCGTACCGGGTCACGGCGCCGCGCGGGTTCGTCGAGGTCGTGACCCGGCTCATGGCGTCGTAGGTGGTCGAGGACGTTGCGGTGATGGGGTTGCCGCCCGGCGGCGTGTACTCGGGTGACGTGGTCGAGACGAGCCTGCTCAGCTTGTCGTAGCCGTACCGCCACGTCTCGCCGTTCGCGTCCGTCACGTGAGTGGTTGCGCCGAACGTGTCGTAGCCGGTGGCCGTGGCGGGCCGGGTCGGGCCGCCGGGTTCGGTCTCGACCTCTGGTGCCGTCGCCGTCACCAGGCGGCCCAGGGCGTCGTACCGGTAGTCGGTCGTCGCGCCCGTCGGGTCTGTTGTGGACGTGACAAGGCCGCGCTGGTCGTGGCCGTAGGTGGTGGTGAGGTCCTCGGTTCCGGTGTGGACGGTCTCACTCGTCTGCCTGCCGGCGGTGTCGTAGCCGAAGTCCACTACTTCCGCGGTGACGTCGTCGAACTCGCCGGTGTTGGATTCGCGGCCGGTCATGCGGACCTGAGTGACGTTGCCGTTCAGGTCGTATGTCCACCCGGTGCGGCGGGCGAGGCCGTCCGGGTCGGCGGTCATGGCGCTGCGGCGCCCCACAGCATCGGTCTCGTATGTGGTCTTGCGGCCACCGGCGGTGATCTGGCTCTTGAGGTTGCCCGCGTCGTCGTAGTCGTTCGTCGCGAGGACGAGGTTGCGGGAGGTGGCGATGGTGTCCTTGAGGAGACCGTCGTCGTGGTACCGGTAGGCGGTGGTCCGGCCCATGGCGTCGGTGCTGCTGGTCAGCTCGCCGTTCAGTGCGTAGGCGTAGGAGGCGAGGACCAGGTAGTCCTTCGGGCCCGGCTGCGCACCGCCCGGGTCGCCGGTCCAGCCGCGCAGCCGCACTTCGGCGAGCTTGTTGCGCCGGGTGTAGGTGTAGTCGTACTGGACACCGCTCGCGTCGACCATCCGGGTGGTGTTTCCGAACGCGTCGTAGCCGAAGCTGGTCTCGTTGCCCTCGGCGTCGGTCATCCGCACGACGCGGTTGTGGCTGTCGTACAACAGGGTCGCGACGCGGGTCGGGTCGTCACCCTCGATGTCGTCGGCCTTTGCCTCGGTCGGGTTGCCGTCGGCGTCGTAGGTGGTCGTGATGCGCAGGCGGTGGGATTCGCCGGTGACCTCGTTCGTGACCGCGGGCGCGGTGGTGACGGTCGGGCGGGACAGCTTGTCGTAGGTGACCGTCGTGGTGACGCCGGCCGGGAAGCTGTCCGAGATCTCCGTGCTAGTGGTGCGGCGGCCGAGTTCGTCGTAGGTGAATCTGGTGACGAGGCCGGTCGCGGAGCGGATCTCGGCGAGGTCACCGGTGCGGAAGTACCCGTAGGTGGTGACCGCGCCACGCGGGTTCGTGGTCGTGTGCACCAGGCCGGCCGGGGTGTTGCCGCCGCCCACTGCCGGGGTGCTGTCGGTCGTGTAGGTGTGGCGGACGACCGCGCCGTCCGGTGTCGTCTGCGTCTCCAGATCGCCGCGAGTCGTGTACGTGTACGCGGTGCGGTACCGGTTGTCGATCGCGGAGCTGGACCGGGCGTCGCGAGTCGCGATCACCTTGTCCAGCCTCGGATCGGTGAGGTTGGAACCGACCGGGGTGTACTCGAAGTACGCGGTCTGGCACGAGGTTCCGGTCCGGCAGGTTCTGCGGGACGTGAGGTTGCCGCGGGCGTCGTGGGTCAGTGTCACCGACTTGCCGAGTTCGTCGGTGATGGTGTTCTGGAACCCGTTGGTGTCGTAGGTGAACGTACGCGCGCCCTGCATGTCGACGGGCGGGAACGACTCGTCACCGCCGCCGATCGGGATCTCGCAGAACGGCTCCTCCTCCGGCGGCGGGCACTCGTACGGTGGCGGGGTCGGAATCGATTCGACCGGCGGCGGCTCGTCCTCCGGGCGGGACTGGCCGATCGGCGCGAGGTAGCGCAGGATGCGGCCGCGCAGCGGGTCGTAGTCGTAGAAGTAGGCACGGTTGCCGGGGTCCGCGACCCGGACCGTGCGGATGATGTTGTCCCTGGTGCCGGTGACCATCGGAGCGCCGATGCTCCAGGTGCCGCCGTTGCGGTCGGTGTACTCGAGCAGCCGGTCGCGGCCGGTGTCGTACCGCATCTCCGCGGCCGTCTTGCCACTGGGCAGCACGGTCTTGCTCATCTGCGGCGCCCCGGCGCGCGCCCGGTGGTGCGACTGCACCGCGGTCAGCCCGAGCGGGTGCTGGTAGACCGCGACCTCGTCGATCACACCGGCGAACGAGCGGCGCTGCGCGGTCCCCCACCCCGGGAGGTGCGACGGGGTGATCGCGAACGCCGCGCCGACCTGGCTGTGGTTGTAGGCGCTGTGGTCGATCGCGCCCGCGCGGGTGCCGACGACCTGGCCGTCGAGGTACAACGTCTGGCTGTCGATGGTGCTCGAGAGCACCACGTGGTGCCACTGGTTGTCGTTGACCGTGCCCGTGGACACGAACTGGTTGACCGTCCCGGTCCAGAACTGCCCTCGCAGCTTGCCGTCGGTGTCCACATAGACCAGCGGAACCGCCGCGGTCGGGGTCACGCCGTCGGGCTGGTTCTGGATACCCAGGAGCGGACCGCCGGTCGACGTGCGGAACCACATCTCCACCGTCAGTTCACGGCTCTTGCGAACCGTCCCCTGCGGGAGAGTCATCGCTGATGTGGTGCCGTTGAAAGTCGCCGCGGTGTCGCTGTCGACGATGCCCGCCGCACCGAGGGCGACGTCGGAGTACGTGGCCTTGTCGGTGCCGAGGTTGATGCCGATCTGGCTCTGCGCCTCGGTTCCGGACGGGTCACCGAGGCGCCAGTACGAGTCGGGTTTCGCGTCGACGACCGTGCTGCGGTAGTGCGAGCCTGCGGTGTACTCGTAGGTGGTGCAGCCGTCGGTGGGGTCGCAGACCTGGGTGAGCCGGTCGCCGTCGTAGGTGTAGGTCCAGGTCAGCGGCGTCCCGTTCACCGGGTCGGTGCTGACGGTGCGGATGTGCGCACCGGACCAGGTGATCGTGAGCTTGCGGCCGCTGGTGCGGTTGGTGACGGTGCTGAGTTCGCCGTCGCTGCCGTAGGTGAACGCGACCGAGCGGCCCGCGTTGTCGTAGATCTCCGACGGGCGGCCATCGGCGCGGAACACGTACAGGGACGCGGACTTGTCGGTCAGCGTCCACCCGCCGCCCTCCGCTGCGGTGCGGGGCACGAGCGTCGCGTACCGGCCTGGCGGCGGCACGAGACGGCCGCCGGTGGGCTGGCCGCTCGCGTCGAGGTTGGCGCCGAACCGGGCCTGCTGTCCGTCGGGGTAGGTGACGACGACGTTGCCGGAGCCGTCGTGGTCCGGGGTGATCCGCATGTCGTACTGGCTGGACCAACCGGCGCCGAACGCGGAATCGGCACGTGGATCGAGGCTGTTGTAGGTGCGGACCACCGACAGCTTCGGGCCGATCGTGGACACGGTCGCGTCGACCGCGCTCGCGGTGTAGTTGCCGACCTGTGGGTCGAACTCGCCGGACCGGCCGCCGTAGGGCGCGTTGCCGAGGTGTGCGGTGATCTCCGGCTGCGGCACGGCGGTCAGCAACGCGCTGAAGGGCGTCGGCTCGTTCTCCGACGTGCCGTCCGAGGCGTACACGCGCCAGTGGTAGGTCTTGCTCCACTGCAACCGCCCGGCCGGCACCGTCCACGTGGGACTTGCCTGGCGGCCGGAGTCGAAGCAGTTGGTCTTGTTCTCGTCACAGACCTCGAACCGGTACTGCGGTGCGGACCCGGGCGGCGCGTCGATGTCGACGGCGCGCGCCCACAGGCTCGGTGTCAGCGACGGCGCGGAGTACCCGTTGGGTGGGTACAGCTCCTGCACGACCGGCGGGATGTCCACCACGGTGAGGATGAGGACGGCGGGGGCGATCTGTTCGTCGGTGAACACCGGGCCGCCGCGGCGCATCATGGTGAACTCGAGCCGGTAGGTGCCAGGTTGCAGCGGCTTGATGAACGCGTCGAGCGTGACCGAGGAGCCTCGTGGGACTGTCCCAGACAACGCGGCCGACTCGGACCAGCCGAGATACCCGCCGTTCCCGTTGAAGATCCGGTAGGCGAGGGCGTAGCCGGACGTCCACGGGTCCACGCCGCGGTTGGTGACCTTCAGCTTGACCTTGCCGCCCTGCAGCCGCGTCACCGGCGGGTCCGGGACCGGGTTGACGAACTCGTAGTCGGCGTTGAACGGCGTGTGGGTGATCGCGAGCCGAGGCGGGTTCGCGGTGCCGGCCTGGGCGAACTTCTTCCAGCCGTACACATCGGTCTCGGAGGCGCGGACAGTCAGGCCGTGGTTGTCCTGCTGTCCGTTCGCCCACCGCTGCACCAGATCACGGCCGGCATTGCCCAGCGGGATGGCCTCCGTCGCGGTCGGGCATCGCGACGTCGTCGTTCCACTCGCGATGAACCCATGCGCGAAGCTCTTGCCCGCGAGAGCGGCCTGCGTGAAGGTGGGTCCTGGGTAGGAGTGACCGGAGCCCGCAGTCCACTGCTGAGTCACCGCGTGGATGGTCACCGGGCGCGGGTTGCAGGACCAGGAGTGGTAGTTGGTCAGCGACAGCTGCGCACCGAAGATCTTGTGGCCCGCGAGGTCGTCCTCGACATCGGGGAAGGAAAGATAGCTCGCGGCGGTGTAGCTGCCGCCGGAGTCGGTGGCACGACCAACCTTGAGGTCGTCGGTGTTGCTGAAGTTGCTGCCGTCGCTGTTGCGCTGCACATACATGCTCGACGCGGCAGCACGCACCTCGACCGGCGGGTCGACCGTCACCGGGTACACGCGCCGTGGGTCCCGCAGCCACTTCTCGTCGAGAGTCATCCGGATCGCGTCGCCCACCAGTTCGTAGGTGACGCCGAAGGAGGTCGCGTACTCCCCCATGCGCTCGTCGTACGCGGAATCGAACATGAACCCGCGCGGAACGCGCGCCCGTTCGGTTCCCTTCTCGTCGCGGAAGACGATCGCACCCGCGACGATGGATGTCCGCAAGCCACCGGTCTTGAGCGGGAACAGCCATTCCCGGGGCGCGTCCGGGGACTTCAGCGCGATGGTCTCCTTGAGCCCGCGAGTGGTCACCTCGAGCCGCAGGTCCGCGTCCGAACGCACGTCCGGATAGGTGATGGCGCTGCCGTCGACCGTCCCCACCGACGTCGCCGCACCGTCCACACCGAACTCGAGCCGGTGCTTGCCGTCGAGGTCGAGCCGTGCCACCGGACCGGCCCCGGTCGCCTCGGCCGTCCAGACCCGGACGGAGTCCGCCGCGTTGCGCCAGTCCTCTCCGTCCGGCACGAGCCGGGTGTCGATGGGCCGCCAGGCGCCGTCGGCGCCCTTGAAGTTGAGCGGGTCCCGGCTGAACTCCGTCGTCTGCGTGCCGTCCGCGTTCTCGTAGGTGCGCTGCGACTCCTTGCGCAGCAAGGGCAGCTCACGACTGGTCGCGGCGTCGAACCCACGTACGGCGGGGTCCTGCGACTCACCGACGCGTGCGACGTTGCGCGCGTCGTCGGCCTCCTGCGCCTTGATGGGCGGGTACTTCGACTGGAGCGTCCGCGCGTCGGCGGGGTTGCCGCGGCCACCGCCGTCGTGCGGCAGCCCAGCGGCGTCGCCCCACTCCTGCGCGGGACCAGACCCGGGAGCCGCCGCCTGCTGTGTCGCGCTGGGCGTGTCGGGCCCGAGCGTGGTCGCGACGACCGCGAGCACCGTCAGCGCGACCAGGCCACGCCTGACCACCGGGACTTTTCCTGCAGCAGACAACGCCAGCACCCTGCCCCTCCAGAACGGATAAACCGCAAGCAACGGGTGCCCTCCCCGAAGAGCTCGCCGACGCTCAGGAATACCGGCCCATAAACGGCAGGGCAAGAAGAAACCCCCGTTCGGCCTAGCCGGTAAATGTTACACGAGAATATTGTGTGTTACCTCACAAATCGGACGCCTTGACGGCCGTCACCTGCACAAACAACACTGGCCGACGGCCCGCGCGGGGACGGGTGACCACCGACGACGCGGCTCGAGCAAGCTGGCACTGGGGTACCGGATCAATCGGCGCGGACGCGCCGAATTAGGCGTGCGGTAATTCCGGTCCGTTTCCCGAACACCGCGTTTCCGCATGGGGAACGGAAGGACACAGCCGTGCGACTGGCTCGCATTTCCACCCTTGTCGCCGTGTGCACGGTGGCCGCGTCTGTCGCGACCGTGCCGACCACCGCCGCAGCGGCGGAGAACTCCACCCTCAGCTGCACGTCGAGCGTGCCGATCTACCGGGCGACCGCGGGCGGCGCCTTGTACCGCTACCAGCACCTCGAGCCGGAGAACGGCACGCTGTCCTGGGCGGCGAACCCACCGCACATCGGCAACGACTGGCACAACGGCCGCGCCGTCGCGGCACCGGACGGCGTCTTCTACGCCCCGTGGAACACCGGCGAACTGCGCCGCTACCGCTGGATCAACAACGCGTGGGAGACATACCCGGGTGGGTCCCAGCACCAGGTGATCGACGCGACCGGCTGGGACAGGTACACGACCGCCGCCTACAAGAACCGCATCACCGCGGACACCGAGGGCCACCTCTACACGGTCGAGCCAGACGGCGCGCTGCACTGGCGGGCCTACGACTCGGCGACGGGTACGTGGCGCCACCGGGTCATCGCGGGCGGCTGGGACCAGTACAACCTGATCACCGCGGCCGGCCGTGGCGTGATCTACGCCCGCCTGTCGTCCAACGGCGACCTCCACCGCTACCGCTACCACGCGGCGTCCAACCGCTGGGTCGTCGTCCGGCAGGACATCGGCAAGCTCTGGAACCGGTTCGACCGGGTCTTCTCCGCGGGCGGGGACGTCCTCTACGCCGTCGAACCCGATGGCGAGATGTTCTGGTACCGCTGGAACGAGACCACCGAAACCTGGCAGGCGCAGACCGGTGTGCTCGTCGGCCGGGCGTGGATCGACTGGACCACCACCGCCCAGCCGGACGCGTGCCAGCGCGTAGGCACGAGCGTCCCGCAACGCCCCACCGTGGAGGCCCAGCCGAACGGCTCCGTCACGCTCCTCAACACGAGCGACGGTCACCTCCACTACGGCTACGTCGACCCGGAGGGGCGTGCGACCCACGCCGAGGCGGTCGACCTGTCGGGCAACACTTCGTTCGGCGCCCAGGTCGTACCCGGTCTGACGGGGGTCACCGCGACCACCGCCATGGGCGAGTACCAGGACGGCCGGGTTGTGCTCACCGCCAACGGCACCGACGCGGACGTGCGGGAGAGCGTGCGCGGCGCCGACGACGTCTGGAGCGCGCCCACGAACGAAGGCGGGTTCCTGGTCACCGCCCCGGCCGCGGCGCGGCTGCCGGGTAACATCGTGGCCGAGTTCAGCCTCGCCGCCGACTACGGCCTGTGGGTCCGCCGCCAGGCCGCGGCCAACGCTCCGCTCGGCGGGTGGCAACTCGCCGGCTCGACGCCACTCGCCCACGAGCGGCTCACGGCGGTGGCCACCAGCGCGGGCGTCCGGCTCATCGGCCTCGGCCGCGACGGCCGCTTCCACACCGCGACCTACGAGAACGGCACGCTCGGCACGTGGACGAACCTGGGTGGCAGCGGGTTCGCGGGCACCGCCTCCGCAGTGGCGATGCCGGGCGACACGGTGCAGGTGTTCGCGACCGACAGCACGGGCACCGTCCAGACCCAGCGCCAGACCACGGCCGGCTTCCCGGGCACGTGGACCGCTCTGCCCGGCGTCGCCGCGGTGGGCAGCCCGTCCGCTGTCATGTCCGTCGGCGGCATGCTGCAGGTCGTGACCAAGGGCCCGGGCGACTACATCTACTACAGCGGCCAGACGGCACCCGGCTCGACGACGTGGACCGCGTGGCAGACGATCACCACCAGCGACGTGACCTCCACCGACCCGACCGCGCTGACCGTGCCGACCGCGGGCACCTGGGTGGTCGCCTACCTCACCGACACGAACGAGCCGAAGCTCCGCCGGGCGCCGGCGTCGGTCGCGCGCAGCACCGGCACGGACTTCGTGGAGGTTCCGATCCACGTGATTCCGTGACCCCACGCAGTCGGCCGATCCCTCCCGAGTGATATTTTTCGTCCGGATCGGGGGATCTCGCAGCGACTGTATGAGGCCTGGCTTGACTGTCACTTCTCCTGTTCCGGCGGCCCCGTCCGACGAGGCCCCGGAACAGCACCGAGCGCGGCGAACCTGGGTGTTCGCCGCGCTCGGACTCGGCGTGTTGTTCCTGCTCGGCACGCGCGCGGCGTGGTTCTTCACCATCGACGACGCCTACATCACCTTCCGCTACTCGGACAACTTCGCCGCCGGGCACGGCCCGGTCTGGAACGTCGGAGAGGACCCGGTCGAGGGGTTCACCAACTTCCTCTGGATGCTCTGGCACACCCCGTTCGCCCTGCTCGGCCTCGACCTGCCGCTGGTCGCGAAGCTGACCTCGTTCGCCGCGGGCGCCGCCGCGCTGGTGCTGCTCGTGCGGTACTGCCACCAGCGCTACGGCCTGGTGTCCGCGCTCGTCGCCGGCGGCGCGTACGTCGTGTTCATCCCGACGTACTTCCACATCACCAGTGGCCTGGAGACCATGGCGTTCGCCGCGCTGCTGCTCCGCGCGGTGATCGTCGGCCTCCGCGCCATCAACGGGCAGGCGGTCCGGACCTGGGAACCACCGCTCCTGCTGGTGCTGGCCGGCATGCTGCGGCCCGAAGGTGTGCTCGCCGCGCTGCCCGCGTTCGCGGCCTGGCTGTGGGTCAATCGCCGTGACCGCCGCACCTGGCTGTGGACCTCGGGCGCGGCCATGATCGGCGGCGGGTACTTCGCCTGGCGCTGGTCCTACTTCGGGCATCTGTTCCCGAACACCTTCTACGTCAAGTTCGGCAACGTCGACGCGGGCCAGATCTGGCTCGAGACCATCGTCCCGGTCCTGCTCCCCCTCCTGCTCTGCACCGTCGCCCTCCTGATCCGCCGCGACACCCGCTGGTCAGGCGCAGTGCTGTGCGCGACCGTCGGCGCCACCTACCTCACCTACGTGGTCTCCGGCCCGACCATGGACTACCTCTACCGATTCGCCTACCACGCCTTCCCCGTGCTTTGCCTCGCCGCCGGGCTGGTCGTCGGCCCGTTCCGCCGCTGGTGGCTCGCCTCCGGCGTCGGCGCCGTCGCGGTCGGCTGGATCGCGTTCACAGGTGCCCAGACGCCGGACCTGCCGCTGATCGCGAACTACGGCCCCGACCTGGCCCGCACCCACGAACCGATCGGCCGCGGCCTGGCCGACGCCGACGTGCCGGAAGACCGCCGCACCGTCGCCCTCCACGACGCGGGCGCCATCCCGTACTACAGCCGCTGGGACACCATCGACTTCATCGGCCTCAACGACGAACCGATCGCCCACGGCGCCGACGTCACCCGGCGCGTCACGGACGCCCAGCCAACCGTCATCGTGCTGCGCAGCTACAGCCCGCCGCCCCCGGCCACCGCCTACGGCCTCGACGTCGCCCGCGCCACCGAGGGCTACGTGCACATCCACACCAGCCAGATGCGCGAGGGGTACTACAAGCACGTCTACGTGCTTCCCGAGTACGCCGACGCGGTGAGCAACGCCGTCATCCCCGAGATCGACAAGGCACAGGCCACCTACGACCCCGGCCGCTACGACCTCACCATCGACCGCTGGCTGGACCGCATCCGCACCGACCTACCCTGGTAACCACACCTACCAAGGTCGCCGTGCGTCGGACGTGCGCATCTGGGCAAACTGAGTGCTGGCGCCGAACTTCGCAGCGACCTGCTCGTTGGCGAGGCCGTCATAGGCGGCGCAACCGCAACAGACACTCCCGCCCAGAAGCGCCCTGCAGAAGCACCAACTTGAACCAACGTCGTAAGACTCTTCGTCTCAAGTCACATGACCATGATCAATAACATGCGGTTCGGCAAACCACCAGGTCACAGAGATCCCCGCCAGCAACACCAGACGGCGGACACCAACAATCACCCAGTCGCGCATCAACTCATTCTGGGAAAATCCTGGCCCGTCTTGAACGGGGATCAACTCCGAAACAAAGAAAAAGTGGCCGCCTACCTGCGTAAACGGCCACTCACCCGGTCGGGCTGACAGGATTTGAACCTGCGACCCCTTGACCTTATTCGGGTCTATCGTGACCTGCGGCGATTCAACCCTCTACCCCGCTGACCTGCATGGATGCACTCATTGAGTGTTGATGTTTGCCGTGGTCTGCCGATTCCATTCTGGGAGAATCCTGGGACGCACAGACCTGTATGGACAGATGTGCCGCATGTCAAGCGCATCCTCGTTGGGTGTCATCGTCGTGGTCGACGGGACACGCGTTGCAGAGTTTGACAGTGACGTCGCTGCCGGAGTGCTCGACGCGTGGACGCGGCGGCCGAGGTGGAATGGCAGGACATGGCCGAGGACGAACTGGTGACGCCGGGCTCGGGGCGCGTGTTCGCGATCCCGCTCTGACCGGGCCCGGCGTCACACTGCCTCGTCAGCGGCTGGTCCGCCAGTCCCGGACAGCACGCCGCACGCCGATGACGGCCGCAGTAACGGCGGTGATCGCACGAGCGACGTTGGTGATGGTCGGTAGCCACGTCCACACGGTTTGCGCGGCTTCGGTGAGTTCGATCCACATCGGGTGACCTCCTGGGACGAAGAAACGCGTGTCACCCGCGACGTTGCTCGCTTGTCCGGCCAGCGTGGGACAGCCTGGACAAGCTGGAAACTGGAGGTGCCGTGGCGGAGTCGTGCCGAGAAGTCCTCGCCGAGCTGTACGGGCTGGTGGGGGCGCCCGGTTACGAGACACTCGCTGGCCACAGTGTGGAACTGTCCAAGTCCACGGTCGGCAACCTGCTCACCGGCCAAACCACGCCACGGCCCGCGACCGTCGCCGGGTTCATCGAGGCGTGCCTCGGCTACGCGAGGACACGCAGATCCCGCCGCCTCACGCAGGAACAGCAGGTCCCGGCCTACTGGCAGAAGCTCTACGACGCCGCGCGCCAGTCACCTCCTCCCGAGTCGGACACCGTCGTGGCGCATTACCTCACATCGGTCAACGAGCGCTTCGGCAGGCTCAGTCTGGCCACCCTGGTGCCGTTCGACCAGGACGAGCTCCCGCCGATCTGGTTGCGCGAGGTGTTTGTCGGGCAGGACGTGCGGGCCGACCCGCCGCCTGCCGAGCTACCGAAGGACATCTGGCAGCGGATCGTCGAGACCGGGCACCTGACCGCGGACGACGTGCCGCCCTGGCTCGACCGCGATGTGGTGGACCGGCTGCGCCGCAGCTACCAGCAGCGCCCGCGGCGGTCGGTACTCAGGGTGGTCGCCCACCCGGCGTCGACCAGGACCGTGCTCCTCGGCGACCCGGGTTCCGGCAAGTCCACCCTGGCCAGGTACCTCGCACTGGCGCTGTCGGGTGGCGTGGCGCTGCCTGACGAGCTGGAACCGTTGCGGGGGCTCGTGCCTCTGGTGGTCGAGCTGCGGGTTTACACGTCCCCGGCGTGGGGCACGGGTGACTTCCTCGACCTGGTCGCGCACCTGCACGACACCGAGGCGTTCGGACTCCCCAGGGCCAAGGCGGGGGCGTTACTGGCACAGGGGCGTGTGCTCGTCGTGTTCGACGGCCTGGACGAGGTGTTCGACCCGGAGCTGCGGGAGACCACCGCACGGCGGATCATCGGCTTCGCCGCGAAGTACCCGCAGGCCCGGATGGTCGTGACCTCCCGGATCGTCGGCTACCAGCGGACCACGCTCGACAACGCCGGCTTCGCCCACCACAAGCTGGAGGACCTGGACCGCACACAGGTCGCGAGGTTCGTGGACCGTTGGTACGCCACCGTTCTCGCCGACAACGCGCCAGAGGCGGCGCGGATGGGCACTCGGTTGCTGTCCGCTGTAGACACCACGAGAGCCGTGGCCGAGCTGGCGGGAAACCCCCTGCTACTGACGATCCTTGCGATCATCGGCAGACGTCGTGAGCTGCCGCAGGACCGCCGGGCCGTCTACCAGCACGCCGTGACGGTGCTGGTGCAGCACTGGGACATCAGCAAGCACCTGGCCGAGATCCGGATCGACGACGGCCTGTCCACGATCGTGGAAGAGGACAAGCTCGAGCTGTTGCGCCGCGTGGCACGGCGGATGCAGGACTCCCCGTCCGGGCTGGCCGGCAACCACATCCCCGGCGACGAGCTGACCGAAGAGTTCGAACGGTTCCTGCGGGTGGAGCTGGAGCTACCTGCGCATCGGGCGAGACCGGTCGCGGAGGCGATGTTGGACCAGTTCCGCCACCGTAACTTCATCCTGTCCCGCTTCGGCGCGGGTGTGTACGGTTTCGTGCACCGCGCTTTCCTGGAGTACCTGGCCGCGGACGACATCATCCGCCGTTTCACCCACGAACGCAGCCTCGACGAGGACGACCTCGTCGGCATCTACGCCGCGCACTGGCAGGATCCCGCATGGCACGAGGTCCTGCGCCACATCACGGGGCTGCTGAACGAGAACTTCGCCAGGCTCGTCATCGAGCACCTGTTGACGCTCAATCCGAACTGGCGCCACACAGCCACCGCGCTACCCCACCACATCGTCCTGGCGGTCCAGTGTCTGAGCGAGCGCCGCAGGCTCGGGCCGCTCGCTTCACTAAGCCGGACTGTCGCGCAGGCGGTGACCGAGCTGCTGGTGGTCGCCAGCACCCGCCGGCGCAGGTTCGAGTCCAAGCTCACCGAGCTGATCGAGCAGAGCGTGCTTCCGGCGATGTCGATGTTCGGCCCGAGCTGGGCCGGTCGCGAGGTCTTCCATGCCTGGTACGTCGCGGACCACCGTGTTCTGGTCCAACAGGCGGGTGAACAGGAGCCAGTGGTGCTCAACCTGGCCACCCGAATCGCCGTCCAGCTCGCCGGTGATGACCTCGA
Organism: Actinophytocola algeriensis; assembly: GCF_014203735.1. GTDB lineage: Bacteria > Actinomycetota > Actinomycetes > Mycobacteriales > Pseudonocardiaceae > Actinophytocola > Actinophytocola algeriensis. Next base: position 26,811 of record NZ_JACHJQ010000015.1, read on the forward strand.
GTTCCGCGAAACCCTGCGGGAACAGATGCGCGCCGGTTCGCGGACCGTCCGCGTCGCCGCGATCGCCGGCCTAGCCGCCTCCCAGCTTGGCGAGGAGGACGCGGCTCTGCTGCGCGAGCTGGTCGACGACGACGCGGATGATCGAGTCCGCGCTGCCGCAGTCCGGGCTCTGGGGCTGGTGGTCGCGGCGGACCTGGATGCCAGAGCCTGGCTGGCCGACATCACCCCACGCCGCCAGGGTTCGGAACTACTCGATGCCGTTGTGGCGGTCCAGGCGGCGAACTGGCCCGACCACGAGGAGACCCTACCCTGGCTGCGCGCGGTCTTCGCCGAGCACGACCAGTCACGTCCAGCTGTGCTGGGCGCGCTGTCGACCAGCTGGAGCGGGAACGCCGACGTGCTGGACTGGTTGCGCGCGCAGGCGCTTGAGAGCCACACGGTATACGTGCGGAACAGGGTCATCGCCGCGATCGGCACAGGATGGGGTCAGCACGAGGGTGTCCGGGAGTGGCTGACCGAGTTGGCCGAACGGGGCGGCTCTGGGGTTCGGGAGGAAGCGATGAACGCCATCGCAACGCGCTGGCGCCACGCCCCGGAGGTCCTCGAGTGGCTGCGTCGCCGCGTCGACGTGGAAGCCGACCCCTGGGTCAGGAGTGTGGCCGTACGTCAACTGTGTGAGATCTGGACCGGTGACGAGGCCGAGACACAGTTGCGGACGTGGGCACGCGACGATCCGTCCGCAAACATCCGTGACATCGCGATCAACGCGGTCGCGGCACGGACGTCCGGGCCGGAGCTACGCGTCTGGCTGCGCGAGATCGCGACTGGTGACCCGGCCGGACACGTTCGGAGCGCCGCGATCCAGTGCCTGATGGCCGCGGGTGAGGACGCCGGGTGGGTCGAACGGCATGCCCTCGCAGACCCGGACACCAGCGTGCGCAACGCGGCGGTTCGTGCCATCGCCGAGCACTCGGCCAAACACGATCTGCTCGACTGGCTGCAGAAGGTCGCCGTCAACGACCCATCCGGCTACGTGCGGGGCACCGCCGTCGAACTGATCTCGGATGGGTGGCCGCGGCGCGGCAGTACGCTTGCGTGGCTGCGGGACCGCGTTGCCAAGGGGTACCTCGACGCCGAACTCGTTAAAGCCATCGCCACCGGATGGCCGCACGAGCCGGATGTGCTGGCCTGGCTGCAGGACCTCGTCAGTGGTCAAGCCAGCTACTTCGTGCGTGCCGAGGCCGTCGGGCTCATCGCGAAGGCAGGAGACCAGGACGTGGCGACAGTCGACTGGCTGCGCTCACTGGCGGAAACCGATGTTGAGGACTTCGTCCGGTCAGAGGCAATAAGAGCGGTCAACCGACTAGAGCCGGACACCACCGCACAGCTGGCGTGGCTGCTGCACATCCTCGCGACTGACTGGTATCCGCCGATACAGGCGACCGCGGTCCAGTTGATCGCCGAGAACTGGAGTCATTCGGTCGCTGTGCGGGACTGGGTACTCGACCTGTTGGGCACCTGGCGTGGTACCGAGCCGTGGAACGTGCATTATGTCATCCATGCCGTCTGGTTAGCCGACCCAGACGTGCGCGGGCGGTTACGTGACATCGCCACGCACGACCGAAGTGCCTGGCTTCGGGGAATAATCCTGGTGCAACTGGTGGACGGGTGGCAGGACCTCCCCGACACTGTTGTGTGGCTCCGGGAACGGGCGACCGACGATCCCGACCCGGCGGTGCGCTGCGAGGCACTCGAGGCGCTCCAAGAGGCGCCTCAGGATGACGACCTGACAGCCTGGTTGCGCGACGTCGCGACGAACGACCCCTCCGCATCGGTACGGGCGCGCGCCTTGTCCAGCACGGCAGGCACACCGGGAGACCTGCAGCGGGAGTTCGCCGCGAATTCGGATTTTCAGGCGCAGGAGGCGCTCCTCAACGCTTTGCTTGACAGGTGGGAACTGCACGAGGGCGTGCGTGACTGGGTCCGCGAGGTCGCGATGTCCGCTGACGACGACCAAATGCGCGGGGTGGCGGTGATCCAGTACGCACGCAAGTGGCCGACGTGGCCTGGGCTCCTCGACTGGCTGTGGGAGTGGACAACTGACCGCAGCGCGATTGTGCGGCGGAATGCGATTTTTGCGATCGCTGAGACATGGACACACGTGTCCGGCGTGGTTGACCGCCTCAAAGCGATCGACGATCCGGACGTGACGGTGCGGTTGACTGTCATTTGGACGGCGGACTGGTGGCCGTCCGGTGGGGGCTCATGGCTACGGGAACGTGCCGGACAGGATGAGGACCCAGCCGTGCGGGCAGCCGCCATCCGCGAGGCAGCGGAGATCGACACAAACGACCCCGGCTTGCTCGACTGGTTGCACGAGTCGTTCGCCACTGAGCAGGACTGGCACCCGCGGAGTGCCCTCGTCGAGGCGATCGCCTATACCGGTGCCCGGTCAGCGGGGACGGTCGAGTGGCTGCGGAGTGTCGCGACCGGCGACGACCATACCCTGGTGCGGAGCCTCGCCGTCGAGTGGGCGTTGGGGTGGGCTCACGACCCGACCGTGCGGTCGGAGTTGTCGGCGCTCGGCGCGGAAGACACTCGGGCGGAGACCCGACTGGCCGCCGTGCGGGCACTCGGTGGGGTGCGCCCCGCCGACCCGGTCATTACGGAATGGTTGCAGGAACGGACACACGACTCCGACGAGCACGTGTCCGCCGCCGCCACGCGGTTGCTCGCCGACCGGATGATCGTGCCGGAACTCGTGGTGCACTAGTGATCCTAGGACGGGAGGCCACGCAGTAGCGCATGCAGCTCCGAGCGTCCACCAGACCCACCGGGCGCAGGGTGGTTGTTCGACCGGACGTGGTGGAACATCGGCATCATTCGCCCCCTCCTGACCAGCACCGCCGACAGGACGATCCGGTTCGTCGGGAAGCCCTACGTTGCCTCCGGACGCCCGACCCATGCACCCGAACTCGCCACCGCAGTCCTGTTCTGGCAAGCCTTGCTCGACGCCAACCGGCGACGTGCTTCCGGGCGCGGTGCTCCCCTCCGCGGGGCGATACGCCCTGCGTGCCTGGAGCAACAGCCGAATTGATGAGAACTGGGACAGTACGCGCCGCCGATCTGACTCCCTACAAGAGCCGTCCTGATCAACCGAGAGGATTTCGGTTCGCTGCATATGCAGGGACGGAAGAGCCGGACATCCCGCACCGGTGGTCGAAATAATCAGCAAGTTGCCGCACCACACTCTGCAGAAGGTAGTCCCATGGAGCAGCCGGTTCCCATATAGTGAACGCGTTGCTTCTTCGACGCCCGCGGGGGACCATTGACTGACCAACGAGGACCGATCGGCGGCGCAGCTGCTGAGAAGGGCTCCAGGCACCGCGCTGGCACCGCTGCGATCGCACTTTCCTATGGTCTGTGCAGGACCCCATTGTCAGTGCTGTTCCCTCACGCAGGCACCGCCGATGGTGACGCTATCCCGTTTCGCGTCCACATGGAAGCCGATCACTCCGTCGACGACCTCCTGATCGTCAGTGAATCTGGGCTCAACAGCTACGTCCAGGCCAAGGCCGACCGCAACGTAAGGCGTGCCGTGCTCGACACCCTTAAGCAATGGGTCAAGGCAGTGGCCACGGGTGACACTCAAGACGACGCCCTCGTCCTGTGCACGGCAGACTTGTCGACTGTGGTCGGCCATCTGAGTCGTGCCTTGACACGCTTGCGTGACCCCTATGCGCAGGCTCCTAGTTCAAGCGAGCAGGCGGCCCTCGACGAATTCACCAAGGAAATCTTGGCCCTGAGTCCGAAAGCCGACGAGACAGGACTCCTAGACGAACTCCTGCGGCGTGTCGTGATCTGGCACGCCGATTGTGGGAATAGCGGTTCGCCAGCGGTCACTGCCGCTTGCACGATGCTAGGTTCATTACTCGGAGGCTACGACAAGGGGTACGTAGCGTTCTCCCTGCTGCGGGATGAGGTGTCGGACCTGGCGCAATTGAGGTCCGGACTTGACATCGACCAAGCCCGCGCCCTGCTAACAAAAGCAGGTCTGGTTTCAGCCAGGTCGATTCCGACCTCGACCCGGTCAGCGCTCGTCAGGTACCGGACGGGAGTGCGTGACCGTGCCCGCGAGCTGGCAATTCCAGGACTGCCGCTCGACATCCGGCCACTACCGGTCCCCCGGCTCCTGGGAAACCTCCGCGTCCGATGCCGCGGTTTCGTCGACAGCAGATACGTCTCAGCGCGCGCCTATCAGGTGGTCCCATTGACTGTCTTGGCTCGGCGGGTGCCGCGGATCACACTTCTGGGCGGCCCGGGAAGCGGCAAGACGACCGCGTTAATTCACCTTGCCGCAGCCACGGCAGGCCAGGCCGCTGCGCCGATGCCGATCATGGTGCGGTTGGGAAAGCTGGCGGACCGGTTCAAGCACGAGCGGGACGTGGAGATCGCCGACCACGTCCTAGTCGGCGCGATGGACGTGCCCACGCTGGACGCCGCAGAAGCGGACCTTGTCAGAAGCGAAGCCCTGGCGCGAATCCGCACCGGACGCGCGCTGGTTATGTTGGACGCACTCGATGAGACCGGCTACATACGACAGGACGTCGCACGAGCACTCAAATCATGGCTCGACACCATCCACGACGATCTGCGCGTGATCGTGTCAAGCCGAGACACCGCGTACTCCAGCGTTGCCATCCTTGGCCTCACCGAGGCCGAACTCGGCCCACCATCCGACCTTGACGACACCGTGCGGCGAGTGGTGGAACACGCCGCCGACTGGTCCGGACGTCCAGACCGGGACGATGACATCGCCACATGGCTGGCGAAGCGCGTGCTGTGGCTGCGTATGGCTGTTGGTGAGCACTGGGCGATGATGGACATCCCTCTGTATGCCATGCACATCGCCGCCCTCGCCGCCGCGACCAGGTTCGCCGACCTACCGCCCAACAATGCACTCGCGCTGAACTCAGTCGTGGAGTCGGTATGGCTGCGATGGGAGGCCGGAGTACGGCGTCAAGGTGCCGATCCCCTCCCTGGTCTACCGGACCGGGACTCGTCTGCGGACGCGTTCAACTCCACCTTCTCACTGGTCACCGAACAACTGGAAGACAGGGGCAGGAGTGTTGACGCTCTGGCCGCGACCATAGCCAAGCATCTCGAGGCTGATTACGGGTCGCCGCGAGGGCTCGCACGGACCAGCGCCCGGCAACTGTTAGCAATGTGGGATGACGCGGGACTATTCGTGGCGCACGGCCCGGACTCCGTAGTGACTGCCCGCACCAAACTGCTCATCGAGCTCGGTCGCGCGATCCGCATATCGACGATGTCAGAAGAGGAGAAGGGAGCACGGATTCGCGAGCTGATCGATGACTCCGAACAACGAGAGATCATACTGTTCGTAGTCGCATTCGACCGCAGCGTCCGGGACCTAGTTACGCGGCTAAGCGTAGAAGAAAAGGAAGTTCCAGCCGCACTAGCGCTAGGGACTGCCTACCGGCGAGACCCCTCCGGCTTCGCCGACTGCATACTTGGAACGATCGACACCCTCATCGCGGGACTTCTCGACGAGCAATGTCCGCAGTTCGTCTCCATCGCGCTCCTGCTCGCCCACCTGCCGGTTCCTGACAAGCTGCGGGACGAGGTGCGGTCGGCCGCACAGCGGAGGCTGCCACCCGTTTGGGGTGCGGTCTTTGAAGCGATCGCGGCCTACGAATGGGCAGTAAGGGAAAAAGACCCTGACCAGTTGGTACTCGACCTGCCCGACGCTCCGCCTCCTCCGCCCGTGCTGGATCCCAGCGACGTCCTGTGGCGGCTGGCGGCGTTCCGCAAAGTGTTGACACTGCCCGAGCCGCCAGAGCGGGACGTCAAGCTTACCGACCTGGAATGGAAGATCGAGCCGGGCTACGCCCTAGTGAAAGCGGCCGAGGAGATGGCCCCCGTCGATCCTGAAGTCGTGACGAAGGCCCGTCTGTCACCCCTTGTACTGGACGGGCACACGGCCTTGCACCTCGACATGTTGGCCGCCGACCACGCCGACCTCCCCTACGGATCAGCTGCGGCTCAATCACCTTTGAGCCCCGCCGCAGTGCTTCGCAGTGACGTGGGCGCGTTGGCAACCCTGATCACGATGCTCGCCGCGCCGTCTGCACAGAATCCCGAATATGGCGACTGGTCACTCGACATTGTCATCGAGGTTCTACGGGTAGCGGAACTCCACCTGTTTCGACCGGGTGTGATCGACGACATCGTTACTTTGGGCCGGGACACCCTCGTCAGCCTGCTCCACGACATTGCCGCGTTCCTCGGGTTCACACCGCAGGACCTTGCCGGCTCGGCGGCATCTTGCATCGAACTCCTGCCCCAGGACCTCGACGACGAAACCGCCATCGACTATCAATGGAGTGCGATCCTGTACGGCGGCGATCCTGAATGGATAGACACGGAGTTGCCGTACCGGATCGACACCACCGAGGATAGCGACGGGCGGCGCCAAAGGGCCCTCGACCACATCGTCTCCGTGGCACTGTCCGACGACCCGATTGCGCTCTATGCGGCCGCCGTCCTCCTAGATCGGCTCGGAAGCGGAAGCCCTTCGATGGTCGCCAACACCCTTCGGCCTCGACTTGCAAGCCTCGACTCCCGTAAGTTCATCAAAGCGCCGGCCACATTGTCCGCCCTCGTCTGCAAACTTGACCCCAACGCAATCGCCGAACTCCAAAACTCCCACAATCCCGCAGTTCGGTGGGGAGTACTCGAGACCGTCACCCACCACGTGGTCTGCGAAGGAGAGCCGGAAGCTCGGATCCTTCTAGAGTTGATGGCGAACGACCCGGACCGAACAGTTCGCTTCGCAATAGAGAATCATCTCAGGCAGCACGACACCGAGTTCTCTGATGCCGTTGAAGAATTGATTCACACGAAGCTAACTGAGGCGGCGTCCTACTGGTCTTGCGTCGAATGCGGAGCGACATGCCAGCCCATGGCCTCACCAACATGCCAAAGTTGCGGAGAGAGTACTCAACCTTCCCTAACGGACGAGGTGACGGATTGACGCTGAGAGAGAAGAGTCCCACCGATGTCGCGTTCGTAAACACGTTGACCTCACCGCGATGTCGTCACCTGACGGGCGCACAATTATCGCCAGCGACGACCACGCCCTCGCACCCGGTGATTAGACACCTTCTGCCTGCCCAGGCAACCGAAGATCGAACCAACTTAAACCCGATCTGACCTGCTAATTTTTTTCATTGTATTCGTTGCATCTGATCCCGTCTTGATGTCCGATTGCCTGTAGACGGTTTGGGCGCCACCTCATCTGTCACCGTCAGCTCCTCCCGACTATGGTTTCTCCGGACATGCGTCACGTTCGGCGGCTGTACCGCCGCTCACCGCGTGGGCCGCGACGTTCCAGCAGGTCGCGTTCGTAAAGCGTGCGGAGCAGGTCCTGAGCGCGGTTCGCACTCACCTGCAACGCCTTGCGCACGTCGGCGTTGGTGATCGGCCGGGTCGCGGACAACTTCCATACCGCTTGTAGCTCCGGGTCGTCGAGGTCGGCGTCGAGTCGGTCCAGTCGCTCGGCCAGCACGTATCGCGTGCCTCGACGCTGTCCCTGCTTGTCGAGCAATCCCTCGGCGACCAACGCCGCGAGCGTGCGCCGGGCCGAGTCGGCATCCACTGCGAGGAGGTCCCGGACCATCTCGTTGGTCAGTGTCCGCCGGCCAGCCTCGCGCAGTACCTGCGCGCGTTGGTCCGGGGTCGGCTGCGAAACCTCCGGTGTGCTGACCGACGGCACGTCTCCGGGCAGGACGTAGCGGGTGCCGCGGGTTTGGCCGATCCGTGCCAACAGCCCGGTCGACACCATGCGCGTCAGCACCTCCCGCGCTTCCGCGGTGGTTATGCCGTACTCCTCGGCTACCTGAACGGACGACAGCGGGTCGGCTTTGGCCAGCGTCGTCAATGATCTGGTGAGCTCGTCGGGTGTCAGGTCCGAACTCGACGGTAGCGGCGCGGTCGCCACGGGGTCACTGGCGACGGTGGTGAGCCGTACCGGCTCCACGGGCTTGATCTCGTCGGGTTCTGGCTCGTCCTGTGTGAGTTCGTCGGGCTGCGCCTTCGTCGTTGGGGTCCACGTCACCTGCGCCTCGCCGCCGGTGACGTCCATGGCCGTGGCGTGCGGACCGATGCGCAGGCTGTTGAGAGTGGGCCACAGCGACGACAGCGCGCGTTCCCGGTTCAGGTAGTACTGGGACTCGCGGACCCGCCAGAACGTCCAGCCGCAGCGCTTCAACTCCTGTTCGCGTTGGAGGTCCGCGATCCGTTGCTCTGGCGTGGTGTGGAAGGCATCGCCGTCGCATTCCACGGCCAGTTTGCCCGCCGCCCCGGTCACCACCAGGTCGATCCGCCGTCCGTTGGCTTCCACCTGCGGCGTGACGTGGTAGCCGCGTGCGGTGATGTCGAGGAAGACCCGCTGTTCAAACAGTGAGTCGAACGGGGCCTGCCGGACATCGGGCGAGACGTCGGTGAGCACCGGTGGCAGCGGGGCCGAGCCCGTGCTCAGCATGTAGGTCAGCAGGGAGCGACGGAGGTCTTTCGTGCGCAGCAGGTCGGCGGTGACGGAATGGAACAGCCAGAGCTGGTCCTGCGCCCTGGACGCGGCCACGTTGAACCGGCGGCGGAACTCGTCCCGGGTCAGCGACGCGAAGTTCTGTTCCGGGGCCACGACCAGCGACAACCACACCACGTGCCGCTCGTCGCCCTGGAAGTCCGGTGGTGTGCCGACGCGGAAACGTCGCTGCTCCCGGTCCTCGGCACTCATCCGCGCGCCGATCTCCGCGGTGATCAGGTCAACCTGGGACTGCCCCTGAAGCACCACGACACCGAACGTCTTGCCGTCGTATGCCGGGTCGTCGAGGCAGGCCAGCACGGAGTCGGCGATGGCCTGCGCTTCCACCGGGTTGGTCAATGTGGCGTTCTGTCCCTCGACGTAGGCGCCGCTGACATAGGTAGTCCGCAGCGGGGGCAGGCGATCCGCGCCGAACTGCCTCACCGGAACGAGCGGGGCGTCGAGGTAGAACTCGTTCGACGACCAGGCGATGATCTCCGGCATGCACCGGAAGTGCTCGCGCAGACGGACCATCTGCCCGAAACGGGAACGCAGCATCGAGAAGATGCTGGACTTCGGCGTGAGGTCCGCGCGCAGGTATTGCGGCACGTCTGGCAGCTCGGTGTCCAACCGCTGGAAGATCGGGTCGAGCGATCCGGCGCCGATCTCCGGCGGAGTGCACTGCTTGTCGTCGCCGACCACGATCACCCTGGGCGCCAGCCAGAGCAGAAAGCTGCTGGTCAGCTCCGCCTGACTGGCTTCGTCCACGATCACCACGTCGAACGCGTTGGGTTCGGCAGGGATCGACGCGAGCACCTGCTGCACCGGCATTACCCAGGCGGGTACGGCCTCCTGGGCGACGACCATGGCCTGCCGCGCCGCCTGCCGGAACTTCTCCGCGTACTTGCCAGTGCCCTTGCCGACGTTCGACATGGCCGACCGGTAGCTCTGCAACGCCTGCACCTGGCGGGCACTCATCCGCTCCATCGAGGCCTTCCAGGCCTTCGCCGCCGCGAGGTCGGCGGTAAGCACTGCCAGGTCACTCACCGTCGACGCCAGCTCGGCGTCAAGCTGGTCCTCCAGCCCGTGCTGGGCTCGTTCGTCGAGCCACGTCCTGGCGCACGCCCACGCCCACGCCGGCGACCACCGCGCGAGCCGCGTCTGCCAGTCCGGGTCGTCCGGCGCCGCAGCCAGCATGGTGCGCAGTTCGGGCGCGCTGTCGGTGAGGCGCTGGTCGAGTTCGTCACAGACGAGCTGGTCGCGCTGCTGCGTTCGGGCATGTTCGAGCGCAGCCAGCGCCTCGGCGTAGCGAGCCACGTCCATCGCCCGGATCGCGTCCGCCACAGCGGTCAGCTCCGGCGGTCGTGCGGAGGCGGGCAACAGGGCGAGTACCTCGTCGGCGGTGCGGTCCAGCTCGGCCTGCGCGAGAGCGGCCCGCATACTGTCCGCGACGGCACTCGTGACCGAGCCGATCAGGTCCAGGTGGTCGATCGACGTCAGCGGAGGCCGGGTCGTTGCCGGCAGAACAGACAGGGGTTTCGCGAGCTCACTGCCAGCGGCGAGCACCGCCGCAACCAGCGCACAGGTGTGGCGAACCTGCCGGAGGCGTTCGACCAGGGAGCCGCGATCCAGATCCATCGGAATGGTCAGGCCAAGAGGCGCGAACGCCATCGCGAGGGTCTTCGCTGCCGCCAGGACCCGCAGGTGCCTGGCCGCCACGGTGGCCGTCTCACTGGTGCTGGGCACCACGCCCGCGACCGTCACGGCCCCGGCCAGCGCCTCCACGTCCTTCTGCTCGACGCCCTTGAACATCTTGCGCGACTGCCCACCAGATGAGAGATAGGTGGCGAACCGCTCGAAGACGCCGGCACCAACCTCGGGGTCGAGCGCAGGCGACACCGTCACCTGCACGAAACCGGCATGCTGGTCGTGCGAGATTGCTTCGTCGACGAGCGCGAGTTGCCCGGTCGCGCGCTGCCACAGGTGCATCGAGGTGCCGGCGAGCAACGAGTTCGTCAGCTGAGTTGCCCACGCGGCATCGGTCGGTGCGGCCCGCAGGGCGGCGGTGGCTTCCGCCACCTGCCTGCAGGCCATGTCGAGGTCGTACAACACCTGGCCAGGCAGCTCACCCAGGACGGCGACCAGACCGCTGCCATCGGTGGCCCGCACGGCATCACCGCGGACGATGACCTCGATCTGCTTCGCCAGCCACGTCTCGGCCGGAAGGGCATTAGCCCTGGGCATCCGCTGATTTCGGCGGGACCGGCGTTGGTCGCTCGCGGTACGCAGCAGGTCCACCAGCTGGCGGACCTCGCCCGCCGACAGTGGTTCTGGCCCGGAGACCTGCCCGGGAATCCAGCCGTCGATCTCGGCGTTCGCCGCGGCCTGCCGGGCGATGTCGGCGAGCGTCCCGCGGTAGCCGGGAGCGATCTCGGGATGGTGATAGGTCTCCGACTCGCGCAGTGCCCGGATGTCCTCGACGATCCGGCTCTTCCTGGCACGAGCCTCGGCGCGACGCGCGGTCAGATCGGCAATGCGGCGCGTCGCCGCCTGCGGGTTGAAGTCGGTCTTCGCACCGGCCAGCGCCGCGACACTGCGCGCCAGGTCGGAATTTCCTTTGGCCGACGCGTCGGTGAGCGAGACACACAGGTCCTGCATCTGCGTCGGCAGCTTGTCCCGCAGCACTCGCAACGCCTGCGCCTTCTCGGCGGTCACCAGGATCCGCTGGCCGCGGGCCAGCAGGGCACTGACCAGGTTGGCGATGGTGTGTGTCTTACCGGTGCCGGGTGGACCCTCCACGACGACGCCGCTGTCACCGCCGAGCCGATCGATGATCTGTGCCTGGTCTTCGTTCGCGGGTAGCGGGAAGAGCGGGTCCTCGGTCAGCGCCGCCGAGCCGACCCCACCAGTGCGCTCCAGCCACGCCAGCCGGTCCGATGGCTCGATGGCCTCCACGAGCTGGGCAAGTCCGAGCGGTACCGGGTGTCGTCGCTGTCGAGGGACCGGGTGATCGCGTCGTAGAACTCGCGCAGTGCGAAGGCGCCACGTCGCCTGGCCACGAGCGCCGGGGCGAAACCGAGCTGGGTGACCTGCCCCGTCGGCACTGTCCATTCGTCGCTCACGGTGTGCCCGGCCAGCAGGGCGCGGCCTGCCCATTCTTTGAGGTAGGCGACAGCAGCCGGGTCCAACGGGGAGGACACCGTCTCAAGCAGGCGGTCACGCAGGACCGCGGTCCCGCTCTGGTCGAACAACGCGAGGCCGGCCAGCACTTCCTCGGCCTCGAGGCGGACCGCGCTCTCCGGCATCAACGCGCACACCATGGCACCTGAGTGCGGATCCTGCTCAACGCTGACGGCCTGGGTGAGCAGATGTATCCGAACGCCGGCCTCGCCCTGTTCACCGGGCGCGTGCAGCAGCCCCGCGGCGACGACGATCTCGATCGACTCAGGACGTTCCTGCGCGATCCGGTGCAAGTCGAACAGTTTCTGAAACAGTTCGGCTCGCGGCCGCCGCAGGCGCTCCTCTGCCGCCCAGGGCCGCCAGGCGGCCATCCAGGTCGAGAACTGCCTGGTCACTTCGGGGTGCTCGGTGATAGAGCTGGGCCGGTCCGCTCTCCCGAGAAGCACGCTCTCCCGCAGTGCCGGTTCGTCAAGCGACCCCGGAGAGTGGTCGATCCAGGGTACCACGACGCGCGGACACGGCGGCTCGGGGTCGCGCCGCACCCGCACAGCACGCAGGATCTCGTCTCCCGGTTCCACCGCGGTACGCACCGGGAGATGCTCGGCCGCGTCCGCGAGCAGCAGCATCTCCTCGTAGTTGGTGATCGACCGAATCGGTCGCGTCTTGGCGACGGCGAGCTGACGCAGCACACCCATCAACCGACGAACCTTGTCGCGCAACACCGGGTCATGTTCAGGAAGCTCGACCACGGGAACCTCGTTCTTGCCGTGCGGATGATGGGCGTTGCCGGATTGGCACTCCCTGCCTGCATCGTCGAGTCAGTACACAAACGTCACACGCGTGCGCGGGATTCGTCCGAATGGACTAACCGCCCTGAGATCGAGTGAAACGCCGTCCGGTCATTCGACGACGTATCCCGTCGTAAACCCGAAGCACAGGTGAGGGAGCGGAGTGCAGCTTCTGGTTGGCGCCAAACTCAAGGACAAGCGCCGTGATGCGTGGCTGGCATCGTTGGCTCCGCAACTCCACCCTGGCGAGCAGGTGCTGGCCCTCGTGCCCAACAGCCTTCTACGCCCGCTGTGTAACGGGCTGGCCGTGACCAACGCCCGCATCCTCGCCTTCTACAGCGCCGAGGTCGAACACAACGGCCCGAAACTGGAGGTCTCCGCGAGCGACCTTGCCCGCGTGGAGATCAACCTCCGCCGCGGCAGCTGTTACCTCATCGCCCACCGCCGCCATGAGGGCGAACTGGTGCTCGCCTCGGTCCACAAACAGGACGCCACCATGGTGCGTCAGACCGCCGAACAACTGGTCATGACCAGCGCCCCGACCGACATGCAGACCGCCGCAGTAGCGCAAGCCGTCCAGGAGCCGACGCGACCAAATCGGTGGAACCAGGCAGAGGTAAGCCACGCACCGAATGAGAAGACCTGGCCGCGGACAAGGACCACCGGGGCCAAGCCGCCGACAGCGCGCCCGCCGGCGTCAGATCAGAGTTCACTCATCGATGAGCTCTCCAAACTGGCCTTCCTCCACCGGCAGGGAGTGCTCACGGACGCCGAGTTCGCCGCGGCCAAACAAGCCGCGATCGACCGACAGGCAAGCACGTGAACGACCTGCTCGTATGTCCGCCGCAGCGGAGCGGGTCTGAGGTGGTTCCTAGAGGGATCAAGCCGAGCGAACGAACACCAGCTTGTCCGCGAGTGTCATCTCTGCGGACGTCAGGTCGTCAGACGCTCGCCGCCGTTCGCACCGCCAGTTCGGCGGTAACGCCGCGGCACCTGAGACCAGAGAACGCGTTCCGGTCGGCTGATTGCATACGGGGCGCCACCTTCCAGAGCGCTATCTGGATCTCCTTGACCTCAGCCCGGGCGCAGCCGGAGTGACCAATCGCCCAATTGTGCTGGCGCTGGCCCACCAGGCCGCCCCCACCCGTCTCCGGGGCATCAGGTCGTGTTCGTCCAGGCACTTCGCATTCGTGCTGAACCGAGTTCCGGCTCAGGTCGGCAACGTCTACGGTGGCCACCCCATCAACGGGCGAGTGATCCGAGTAGCCGAGCTCAACCCGGCAATCGGGCCTCTTGTGACTCCAGGTACCGGCGGAGTAGCTGGCCCGACCACAGTCACGGCGGTAGCGGCCAACCGGTCTAACACAGCCACTCGGCCGACATCAAAAGGCGCTGGGAAGGTCCCATTCTGGGAAAATCCTGGGACGGCGAACCCTGGTCCTATGTGGACGTCGAAAAGCGGCCGTCTACCTGCGTAAACGGCCGCCTTGTCGGGCTGACAGGATTTGAACCTGCGACCCCTTGACCCCCAGGACGTTGGAGTAGCCGTTTTGGCTGGTCAGACAGGGTGCACGGGTACCGCATGCCGTTCCCCGGAGAGTGCATCGTTCGAAGTCGCGCATGACGTGTGGTCCCCAAATGGTCCCCAAGCCGATGCGCCCCCACCTGGTCAAACGAGGCCGTTGGTGGCTGCTCGTCGCGAACGAGTTGGTCCTCCTCGTCGGGTTCCTCGGCGCCGACGATCCGTCATCCGGCCGACCTGACAACACACCCCGCCGTTCCGGGTGAGCACGGTGACATCCGAGAGGGCGGGATCAGGGTCGATTCCGCGGCTCACTTCGTCGCCCTGCGCATCCTGTTCGGCGTCCCTCTCCCCCACTTCCTGACCTCCATCGACGGCGCCCTTCTGCGGCGGGTGGAGGACGCCAGTTGCTGCCCATGCCTGGGTGAGTTCGTGGTGCGGCCAGAGGACGAGCTGACTGGGGCTGACGTGGTGACGCATGGCTGCCCTCCTGGAGGTGGCCTGGTGTGGTCCGTTCCTTCGCACTGGCCGTCGGTTAGCGCCGGGTCGTCGACGTCAAGGGTGGGCGTAGCCCATCGGCGTAGCCGACGCGACGGAGGAGCGCCCTTGATGGCGGCGGGCCGGTGTTAAAGGATCACCGGCTGTTCGAGGGGACGGCCGCGGCGAGTCGCTGGTGCCATGCTCGGGGTGCTGGGTGGCGTCGCTTGTGGGTGGCGGGCGGCGGCCGTGAGCGGAGCGGCAGGCCGTCCGCCCGCGCGGCGCGCTTGCGCGCCGCCTTGATCCCATAGAGCCGGATTCGGCAGTGAAACACTTTCGATGTTCACAGCGACTGCCTGGACATGCCCGGTTATAGTGCGGACGTGTCTGAAGAGGACGTGCCGTCGTTTGGCGTTATTCGCATGCGCGGCGGACGGTACGAACGACACGGCCTGCCGCTAGAGGCAGCAAGCGAGCTTCAACGGTACGAGCATCTCGTGATCCGAGTAGCTCGGGCCCTCTACATGCGGCAACACCCGCAACGAAGGCGGTCGCCGCGCGGCTTCACCACCTCCGTAATTCTGCGTCTTACCGCAGTACAAGAGGGCAGTGTGATACCTGTACTCCGTCGTGACGAGTTCTTGACTCAGGACGCACTTATATCACCTCTATATGACTACTTCGACCAGGCCCGACTAGCCATCAATCAGGCCCTAGGCGAACTGGAATCAAATAACAATCTCGGCGGTTCGTTTCCGGTTGAGTGCATAAAGGACTTTGCCGCTTTCGGCAGAAGTCTTCGCGAAGACGAGCGCATCGAGTTCTCCAACGATGGTACCAATCCCGTTCGTTTCAGCCACAACACTCGCCGTCGTCTCCAGGAGATTGCCCAGCTAGATCTCATCGATGTAGAGACTGCCATACAAGGACAAGTCACCGGGCTACGTTCAGATCCACGGCAGTTCGATTTTGTAGTATCGCCCACAGGACGAAAACTTCTAGGCTCGTACCAGAATGCCGAGGTATGGGACGACCTTCGCGCCTTTCAGGGATTCGCTGAACGAGCACCCATGGTCTCGCTCTCCGTAGTCGCAGCACAGTCTCTAGATGGAAGTATTCGATCAATATCGAACGTTCTCAATGTAGAACCCGCCCTGCCTGCGGAATGGGCGGATCGAATTAAATACTTGGCTGACTTGGAAGATGGCTGGCTTGACGGAAGCGGCCTGGCACCAAGCAGCGTCGCCCTCGATAAGACAGAGGAGATTCTCCTCGCATGCGTTGATGAGAATGTTCCCCGCCCTGGGATATATCCCACGGAGAGCGGCGGCTCATTGCTTGAGTGGCCAGAAGTTTGGAAAGAAGTTGAGCTTGAAATCCTCAATAATGGCGACGTGTTAGCTCGGGTGATTTCAAAGATAGACGATGCGGATCGCCGTGAACGCTATCAAGTTAGCGATCTCGCTCTGCCCGACTGGCACACGCTGACCCGGCTCGCTGACGCGCTGGTCGCCAACTCGTCCGGCGAGTACCGGGGCTGGGGTGACGTGGTGCTGTTCGCCGCCTGCACCGCCGCGCGCATCGGGGAGGTGTCCGGCTGCCGGGTGAAGGACATCGACACCGACGAGTGGACATGGACCGTCCGGCGCCAGACCACCCCCTCCCCCGGCGGCCTCGCCGACAAGGGAACGAAGGGCAAGCGCGCTCGCACCGTGCCACTGATCGAAGAGGTTCAGGAGTTGGTTCAGCAACGGATGGCGGACGTCGACCGTGACCCTGAGGCTCGGCTGTTCGTCGGGCCCCGGGGCGGCCGAATCACGACGGCCGTACTCCGGGACGCGACAAGGTGGGATGACGTGGTGGGCAAGCTCGGCTATGAGCACCTGCGACGACACGACCTGCGACACACCGGCCTCACCTGGATGGCCGACGCGGGCGTGCCGGTGCACCACCTGCGCAAGATCGCCGGACATGGATCGCTGACCACAACACAGCAGTACCTGCACCCGGATCGCCAGTCCGTCACCAATGCCGGGGACCTGCTGTCCAGGCACCTGCGGGCACCGCGCCGCGCGAACCTGCGGGCAGTGCAGTGACTAACAGTGGTCCTCAAAGGATCACGGAAACAATCTTGAAGTGATCCACTTCGGATGGCGATAGGAGCCCTCTGAGCTGGTGAAGGGGCTACTATGCGATCGTCGGGCCGACAGGACAGGTTGCCCCTGAGCACCTCACCCGCGCGTCTTCCAGGAACCCTCTGCCTGCTCTCGCAGGATGTTGTTGTCCATCGCGTTGGCGACACGCAGAGGTCTCGTGCCCGAGTTCGCGAGCTTCGCGTGCTGTTCGGTCGCCTGGAAGAGCTGGCAGAGCTTGTGGGCTACTCTCACAGCGTTACCTACATCCCAATACACAGGCGTTCACCAACGCTGGAGCGCTGCTTTCCAAGCACTTAAGAGCTCTTCACCCTGGTCAACTACGAGTTGTCCAGGCGTGTGCATGCCACCAGAGAAACAATAACCGGCTTTTTGGAACGAATAGAAAGTGACGGTCAGCTTGCTGGAGATGGCAGTTTCCTTTGTTCTCGGCCTCCTTGGAGGAGTGACTCTCCAGGCCTACCTTCGGCCACTGTCGGCTCTCATCGAACGTCGGGCCCGGAAGCACTGGAGTGACCCATTAATAGTCGCCTTTGAACGAGATCCGTCAATCATCTGGTCTGGCGAAATGGATTGGATGTCGTTTTCTGTCTATATCGATGATCCATCCAGGATTCCAGCCATGCCCATAGGTAGGGCCGAGTGGATGGCAGCTGCACGATCGATCAACGCTGTTGATGCGTTTACAACGCAGCTAAAGATCACGTTGCAGGCTAGGACGGAGGCAGCCGTTGTCATCGAGCGTGTTCGCGTTGTGGGACACAGAACGATCCCTCTCGATCACGGAATGATTCTCACCAGGCCCACCGGGGGAGCCGAACTGGAACCGAGACGGTTTGAAGTCGAACTGGACGGCTGGGGACTTGAACCGCTAATCACCTGGAAGAATCTTGGTAGCGACGGTCAAGACAATCCCCCTGGCCTTAAGTTGGCAGCAGGTGACGTTGAAAGGTTTCATATTTGGGCAACCACAGGTTACGGCACAGACCAGGCAATGTGGCACGAATGGAGCTTGGTTCTGGATATCTTGGTCGAAGGTGTCAAATTCGAGTACCCGATCAACGATAATGGCCAGCCATTCGTCACGGTAGCTGGCGGCGGTCTCCCGCATCGCATGAACGCAGAGGGCACCGAATGGGTAGATTTCGATCCAGATTCGGATACAGCCGGGTCCTGAGTGGTGACACGCAGGCCCATAGGCCTTGGACGCCCAGCGGTCCCCAGATGGTCCCCAACGCACCGCTAAAGTGATCTTGGTCAAGATCGACACCAACACAAGCAAGGGCCTCTGACCTGGTCAGATCCAGATCAGAGGCCCTTGTCGCGACCGTCGGGCTGACAGGATTTGAACCTGCGACCCCTTGACCCCCAGTCAAGTGCGCTACCAAACTGCGCCACAGCCCGGCCGCATCTCCTCTTCGAGGAGGTGCGCGATCAGCCTAGCGTACGCCCGCCGTCACTTCTTACGGGGGCGCTTCTCCCGCACGCGGACCGACAGCCGGATGGGGCTGCCCGTGAAGCCGAACTGTTCGCGGAAGCGCCGTTCGATGAACCGGCGGTAGCCCGCTTCCAGGAAACCCGTCGTGAACAGCACCAATGTCGGTGGCCGGGTTTGGGCCTGGGTCGCGAACAGGACCTTCGGCTGCTTGCCGCTGCGCACGGGTGGTGGGGTCGCGGCGATCAGGTCCGACAGCCAGGAGTTGAGCTGGCCGGTCGACACTCGCTGGTCCCACGAGGTCAGGGCGGTGCGGAGGGCCGGGGCGAGTTTGCGGACCGAGCGGCCGGTGAGGGCCGACACGTTGATGCGTTCCGCCCACGGGACTCGGACCAGGCCTCGGTCCAGCTCTCTTGTGAGCTGGTTTCGGCGGTCCTCGTCGACCAGGTCCCACTTGTTGAAGGCCAGGACGCAGGCACGGCCGGCGTCGACGACCATCGTGAGGACCCGGAGGTCCTGTTCCGTGATCGGTTCCGAGGCGTCCAGCAGGACGATCGCCACCTCGGCGGCTTCGATCGCGGCCCTGGTGCGCAGCGAGGCGTAGTACTCCATGCCGCTCGCTGTTTTGACGCGTTTGCGCAGGCCGGCGGTGTCCACGAACTGCCAGACCTCACCGTCGAGCTCGACCATCGAGTCCACCGGGTCGACCGTGGTGCCCGCCACCGCGTCGACCACTGCTCGTTCCTCGCCTACCAGGCGGTTCAGCAGGCTGGACTTGCCGACGTTGGGCTTGCCCACCAGCGCCACGCGGCGCGGGCCGCGGGCGGCGCCGAAGGCCTCCTTGGGCGTCGCCGGGAGGGCGTGCAGCACCGCGTCGAGCAGGTCGCCGGAGTTGCGGCCGTGCAGGGCGCTCACCGGGAACGGTTCGCCGAGGCCCAGGGACCACAGGGAGGCGACGTCGGCCAGGAGGCGGTCGTCGTCCACCTTGTTCGCGGCCAGTAGTACCGGCTTGTCGGAGCGGCGCAGGACCCTGGCCGCCGCCTCGTCCGTCGTGGTCGCGCCCACGGAGGCGTCGACCACCAGCAGTACCGCGTCGGCGGTGCGCATGGCCAGTTCGGCCTGTGCGGTGACCGACGCCTGCAGGCCGTCCGCCTTCGGGTCCCAGCCGCCCGTGTCGACCACGGTGAAGCGGCGGCCGTTCCACAGGGCGTCGTAGGCGACGCGGTCGCGGGTGACGCCCGGTTTGTCCTGTACGACCGCCTCGCGGCGGCCGAGAATGCGGTTCACCAGGGTCGACTTGCCCACGTTCGGGCGGCCGACCACAGCCAGTACGGGCTGTGGGGGCTCGCTGTCAGTGTCGTCGGGGTGGCCGAACTCCTCGTCGACCGCGGTCCAGTCGGACTCCTCGGCCCAGGTGCCATCCAGCTCAGTCATTGCGTTGCTCATCCAGTTCACGCACCAGGTCCGCCAGGTGCTTGCGAATTTCCTCTGTCGCGGCGACGAGGCCCGTGCGTCCACGCTGGACGGACAGCCGGAACGGCTCCCCTACCAGAACGTCCAGCTTAGGCCGGAACCTCCGCCGCGCGCCGGGCGGCCGGTACGTGCCGCGCGTCGCGACCGGCAGCACGACCGCATCGGTCATGCGCACGAGCCACGCCGCGCCCTGTTCCGCGTGGGCCACGTCGCCGCTTCCCCTTGTGCCCTCGGGGAAAATGCCCACCAGTCCACCGGCGCGCAGCACCGCGACGGCGGCCATCATCGGCTCCCGGTCGGCGACACCGCGCCGCACCATGATCTGGCCGAGCCACCGGAACGCGTGTCCGGCGACACCCTGCGACAGCTCGGCCTTCACGAGGAACACCGCGCGCCTGCGCACCATCCCGAACAGCACCTGCGGCTCGACGAACGAGCTGTGGTTCGCGACCAGCACCACCGGACCGGTCGCCGGCACGCGTGACCGGTGGTGGATCCGAATCCGGAACGTCGACCGGTGCAGCCACGTACCGAGCCAGCGCCCGAAGTCGTGCACCCACGGCACCGCGCCGGGGGGAAGCGTGCTCACCAGCCGGCTGCCACCCCACGCAGGTCGCGCTCGTCCACCAGCACCATGATCTCGTCCAGCACGCCCTGCAGGTCGAGGTCGGTGGTGTCGAGCCAGACCGCGTCGTCGGCGGGCTGCATCGGCGACACGGCCCGGCCGGAGTCGAGCTGGTCGCGGCGGTTGACGTCCTTGCGGGTGTCGTCGACCGACACGTCCCGGCCGGATGCGCTGTCCTGCAACGACCTCCGCAGCGCGCGGGCGTCGGCGGACGCGGTCAGGTACACCTTCAGCGCGGCGTCCGGCGCGACGACCGTGCCGATGTCCCGGCCCTCCACGACGATCCCGCCGCGCTCCTCGCACACCTGCGCGATGATCCGCATCTGCCGCGCGACGAGCAGCGTCCGGACCCCGCCGACCGCGGACACGGCCGACACCGCGAGCGTCACGGCCTGGCCGCGGATCTCGGTGCCGACGTTGTCCCCGCCGAGGAGTGTCTCCTGGTGGTTGGGGTCGGTGCTGACCTTGAGGTCGACGTTCTCGGCGATGCTGAGCACCGCCTCCTCGTCGTCGGTGGCGACGCCCGACCGCAGCACGGCCAGCGTCACGGCGCGGTACATCGCGCCCGTGTCCAGGTACCCCGCGCCCAGTGCGTCGGCGAGGCGGCGGGCCACCGTTGACTTCCCGGTCCCCGACGGGCCGTCCAGCGCGATCACACCACGCAGCTCGCCCAGTTGCACCGCGCTTGCCTCCTCGAGGTCAGTTCAGTCCATGTTCATTCTGCCAGGTGGCAACTGTTCACGACCATCAGCCGGTCCGAAGCGCTGACCTGCGCACCTAGCGTCCGAAGAAGTCAACCGAAGGAGGTAGACACATGTTCCGGCGAACCGTCCTCGGGGTGGCGGTGGCACTGCTCGGGCTGGTCGGGGTGGCTGCGCCGCAGGCGGCGGCAACCACGGAAGCCCAGGTCAGCACCGCCGCCGTGGTGCTGACCTACGACGACAGCCAGGCCGCCGAGTTCGTCGACGTGGTCGCGGCTGGTGCCGAGGTGTGGAACACGCACGTGAGCAACGTGCGGCTCGAGAAAGCCGAGCCAGGTACCGAGGCCGACATCACCATCATCGCGAACGACGGCTGGCCACAGGCCACGCTCGGACCGTTCTTCCCCGGTGAGGGTGGCGCCACGGTCTGGTACGGCAGGCAGGCCGTGAACGACGGCTACAACCTGGTCCGGATCGCGTCGCACGAGCTCGGCCACATCCTCGGGCTGCCCGACGTGAAGCCGGGTCCGTGCGAGAGCCTGATGTCCGGCAGCACCGGCGGCGTCGACTGCGACAACGTGAACCCGAACGCCGAGGAGATCGCGGCGGTCGAGGCGAACTACGCGGGTGGCAGGATTTCGGCGCCGCACAAGGGAACCGTGCTCGTCGAACGGTAACTGGTGACTCCTGACACACCGGCGGGCGAGGGTTAACCTCCAGTTACCCTGCAATAACTGGAGGTAACCGTGTTCCGCAGAGCACTCATAGGGTTGCTTGCCACCGTTTCCACGACCGCGGCGCTGGTCGCCGGCACCGCCCCGCAGGCGGCCGCTGACGTCCACGCCGCGGTCGTGACCATCACCTACAGCGACGCCCAGGCCGGCGAGTTCGTGAACGCCGTCGCCCAGGGCGTCGCGATCTGGAACGCCAGCGTCACGAACGTGCGCATCGTGAAGGCCGCGGCCGGTCAGCGCGCCGACGTGCAGGTCATCGCCGACAACGGGTGGCCGCGCGCCACGCTGGGCCCGGTGCGTCCCGGCGGCCGGGGCACCGTGTGGATGGGCCGCGAGGCCGTGAACGACGGCTACAACGTGGTCCGCATCGCGTCCCACGAGTTCGGCCACATCCTCGGGCTGCCGGACCGCAAGCCGGGCCCGTGCTCCAGCCTCATGTCGGGTAGCTCCGCGGGCGTGTCCTGCACCAACCCGAACCCGAACTCCACCGAACGCAGCCGCGTGCAGAGCCTGTACGCGGGCTGGCTCGCCCCGTCCGCCGACGTGGGCAAGGTGCTGGTCGGCTAGCGCAGCACCTCGCCGAGCGTGGCGATCGCGGCCTCGAGCTGCGAGTCCGACAGGTAGGGCGCGGGTCCGAGCCGGAGCTTGTCGCCCCTGCTGTCGGTCAGCACGCCACGTTCGGCGAGCTTCTCCTGCAGCTTCCCCGCCGCGGGCGCGGTGAGTGCGAGGAACCCGCCGAACGCCTCGCGCGGCGCCGACCGGTCCCGGGTGATCACGTCGGGAGAAGCGTCGAGGTCGTCGAACAGCGACGCGAGCAACCCGTTCTGGTGCAGCGAGACCTCGCGCAGGAACGACGGCGTGAGTTGGTGTGACGCGAAGAAGTCGAGTACCGCGGCGGCCCGGTAGTGGCTCGTCGGGTCGTAGGTGGAGCCGGCGAACCGGTCACCGCCCGGCGCGTAGCCCACCAGCCCGGACGCCTTCGACGTCAGGTCCTCGAACTCGGCGAACCAGCCGGTGATCACCGGGCGCAGGTCCTGCGCGTGCGACGGCAGGCGCAGGAAGCAGTTGCCCTCACCGAGCTGCAGGTACTTGTAGCCACCGCCGGTGATCCACGCGGACTCGAGCCCGCGCATGGAGAACGGCGCGACGCCGAGCGCGTGGTAGGCGTCGACGAGCAGCTCGGCGCCCTGGTACCGGCAGGCCGCGCCGACACCGTCGAGGCTGGGCACGATCCGCGAGGTCTCGAACAGCACGGCCGACACGAGCACCGCGGCCGTGCGGTCGTCGACCTCCGCCGCGAGCCGCTCGGCGAGCGTTTCGGCCGGTGCCGCCGCGACCCGCACGACCTCGACACCCTCCTCGGCGAGGCGGGCGAGCTGGCGGCGCAGCGTGTGGAACTCGCCGTCGGTGGTGACGAGCCTGGGCCGGGCCCGCAGGTCCAGGCTGGAGAGGAAGCGGACGACCAGCTCGTGGGTGTTGGCGCCGAGCGCGATGTCGCCGCCAGTGTCCCTGTCGCCGTCGCCGAGCAGGTCCCGGTAGGCCTGCCGCAGCCGCTCGGCCTTCGCGAACGCGAGGTCCCACTTGGCGTCGACGGCGGTGGACGCGTCGGTGAACGCCTCGACCTGGCCGTTCAGCGCGACATCCGGCCACGCCTGGTGTGAGTGCCCGGTGAGCAGCAGGCGATCGGCCACCCCGAACCGTCCATAGTGGACCGACAGCGCGTTGGGGTTGGCGCGCAGCGCGGCCAGTGTGGTCACAGCTGGCTCCGGACGGCCCAGAGGTCGGGGAACACGGCGTTGAACAGGGTGGTGCGCAGGTACGCGGCGCCCGCCGACCCGCCGGTGCCGGACTTGCTGCCGATGGTCCGCTCGACCATCTTCACGTGCCGGTACCGCCATTCCTGCATGCCCTCGTCGAGGTCGACGAGCAGGTCGGCCACTGTGGACGGACCGGAGTCGTCGGCGTAGACCTGCACGAGCACGTCCTGCACCGCCTCGGACTCGGTCCACTGTGTCCTGACGTCCCGGTTGAGCTCCGCGGCGGGGACGTCGTAACCGGCGCCCGCGAGGTACCGCAGGAACGAGTCGAACACCGCGGGCCGGGACATGGCCGCGGTGATGCGCGCGTACGCGTCGGAGTCCTTGTCGTACGGCGACAACATCCGCTTGTCGCGCCGCCCGAGCACGGCCTCCAGCTCGCGGAACTGCCCGGACTGGAAGCCGCTGGACTCGTCGAGGCGCTCGCGGAAGCTCGTGAACTGGCGCGGGGTCATTGTTTCCAGCACGTCGATCTGCGCGACGACCACCTTGAGGATCGTGAGCGCGCGGCGCAGCGTGCGCGTCGAGTGGGCCGTGTCCCCCTTCTCCAGACTGCGCTGCAGTTGCCCCAGCTCGTGCAGGAGCTGCTTGAACCACAGTTCGTACACCTGGTGGATGACGATGAACAGCATCTCGTCGTGCTCGTCGGACCGGGGCCGCTGCGCGCCGAGGATCTCGTCGAGCGCCAGGTACGACGTGTAGGTCAGTGCTGCGGACTGTCCACCTGGGACGGAAGCGGTCATGGCGCGGTCACCTCGTCGAAGTGGCGCTGGGCCGCGGGGGCCAGCGCCGGGTACAGGTCGTGGAACAGGCGAAGGGCCTCGGCCCGGCATTCGGGTGCTGGAACCAGGTCCTCCGGCAGCTCCGGGTCGAGTGTCGGGAACTCGCGGAACGTGTGTACCAGCCGGGTGCGCAGCAACAACGCGGCGCGGTCGTCGGTGACCTCGTGGTCCCGGAAGTGATCGACGAAGTCACGGTACCGCGCGGAAAGCTCGTCGAGGTCCCACACGCGGGTGACGAACGCGCCGAAGTCGACGGCGGTCGCCGGTCTGCCGAGCATGACCCCGGCGTGGGAGGCGATGTCCAGTTCGGCGAGCAGTGCGGCCAGTTCCTTCTCGCGGTCGTGCGGCGCGAGCCACGTGCCGTCCTGCACCGAGCCGAAACCGAGGAACCGCAGCCTGCTCACCAGGCGGGTGCGGGCGAGCCTGCGGCCCTCGGGGATCGAGTGCCACAGCACGGTCCAGGTCGTCTCGGTGCGCGGTCGTTCACCGAGTGTGAAGATCCGCTGGTCACCTTCGGCGAGCACGGTCACCGTCCTCGGGGTGAGCGCGTAGTGGACGTGCCTGCCGTTCTTGGCCGGCTTGAGGAGGTCGCGCGCGACGAGCCGGTTCAGCGCGACCCGCGCGGCGCCCTCGGTGAAGCCGAACTCGCCGAGCAGCCGCACCATGCCGCCGGACCAGACGGTGCCGCGCTCACGCGGGACGTGGTGCGCGCCGAGCAGCGTCAGCACCAGGTCCTGTGGGGCGGGCGAAAAGGTCACCTCCGCAGCATAGTTGACGCCTCAGCGGGGTCAACCGTAATGTGTCGTGGGTGAAGGTCGGCGTCGGACTTCCGAACACCATTCCGGGCATCTCGGGCGAGGTGCTCGTCGAGTGGGCGCGCCGGGCCGAGGGCGGGCCGTTCAGCACTCTCGGCGTCCTCGACCGCCTGGTCTACGACAGCATCGAGCCGTTCGCCGCGTTGTCGGCGGCCGCGGCGGTCACGTCCCGGATCGGGCTGGCCACCAACATCGCGATCGGCCCGCTGCGCTCCCCCGCGCTGCTCGCCAAGCAGGCACTGTCCGTGGATGCGCTTTCAGACGGGCGGTTCACACTGGGTCTTGGTGTCGGCGCGCGGCGTGACGACTACGCGGCGGCCGGGGTGAACCACAAGGCACGCGGAGCCACGCTGTCCCAGCAGCTCGCCTTCCTGCGCGGCCAGTTGGACGAGTCGGGCATCGGCCCTCGTCGCGCCCCGGTGCGGGTCCTGGTCGGCGGCTCGAGCGGGGCCGCGCTGACCAGGATGGCGCGCTACTCCGACGGGTACGCGCATGGCGGCGGGCCGCCCAAGGCGTTCGGGTCGGCGGCCAACCGGGCGCGTGCGGCGTGGCGGGACCTGGAGCGGCCGGGTGAACCGGTGCTGTGGGGTCAGGGGTACTTCGCGTTCGGCGACCCGGACCGTGGCAGCGTTTACCTTCGCGACTACTACGCGTTCACCGGGCCGTTCGCCGAGAAGATCGCGGCCGGGAACCTGACCTCGGCGCGGGCCGTGCGGGACTTCGTGCGCGGCTACGAGGCGGAGGGCTGCGACGAGCTGATCCTCTACCCGACCGTCGCGTCGCTCGACGACCTGGACCGGCTGGCCGAGGCGGTGTCCTGATGCGGGTCTCGGTCGTGGGCGGCGGGCCGTCGGGGCTGTACCTGGCGATCCTGCTGCGCAAGGCCGGGCACGACGTGTCGGTCACCGAGCGCAACGCGCCGGACGCCACGTTCGGCTGGGGCGTGGTGTTCTCCGAGGAGACGCTCGGCGCGCTGCGGGACGCGGACTACGCCACCTACCTGGAGATCACCGACTCGTTCGCGCGGTGGACGTCGATCGACATCCGCTACCGCGGGCAGGTGCTGCGCTCGTCCGGGCACACGTTCTCGGCGATCAGGCGCACGCACCTGCTGGCGATCCTGCAGGAGCGGTGCCGCGAGCTGGGTGTGTCGCTGGAGTTCGGCACCGAGGTGTCCACCGCGCAACCGGCGGACCTGGTCGTCGCCGCGGACGGGTCGAACAGCACGCTGCGGCGGAGCGCGGACTTCGGCACGTCGTCGACACCGCAGGGCTGCAAGTACGTGTGGTTCGGCACGGACCTCGTGCTGGACGCGTTCACCTTCGTGTTCAAGGACACCGAACACGGGCTGTTCCAGGTGCACGCGTACCCGTTCGACGAGCACACGAGCACGTGGATCGTGGAGACGACCGAGGCGACGTGGCGGCGCGCCGGCCTGGACCGGATGTCCGAAGAGGACAGCATGGCGTTCTGCCAGGCGCTGTTCGCCGAGGAGCTGGGCACGCACCGGCTGATGTCGAACAAGTCGGTGTGGCTGGACTTCCCGCTGGTGCGCAACGAAACCTGGCACCACGGCAACCTCGTGCTGATCGGCGACGCGGCGCACACCGCGCACTTCTCGATCGGGTCCGGCACGAAGCTCGCGATGGAGGACGCGATCGCGCTCGCAAACGCTTTCGTACGCCATCCGTCCGATGTGGAGTCCGCACTCGTGGACTACGAGCTGGAGCGGCAGCCGGTGGTGGAGCGGTTCCAGCAGGCGGCCGGGGACAGCGCGGCGTACTTCGGCCGGGTGGGCAGCTACCTCGGGCTGGCGCCCATCCAGTTCGCCGCGAACCTGCTGACCCGCAGCGGCCGGATCAGCCATGCGAACCTGACGCAGCGGGACCCGCGGTTCACCCGGGTGCTGGACGCGTGGTTCGCCGCAAACGCTTCCGGGGCACCGCTCGTGCCCGGCGCGGTCGCGCCGCCGCCGATGTTCGCGCCGCTGCGGGTGAACGGTGCGACCTTGCGGAACCGGGTGGTCCGGTCCACATCGGACCTCGCGGAGGCCGCCCGGGCGGGTGCGGGGCTGGTGCTGACCGGGTTCGTGGCGGTCGCCGAGGACGGCCGAGTCTCGCCCGCGACTCCGCTGCTCGACGACTCGTGGGCCGCGGTCGTGAAGGACGTCCACGACGCGGGCGCACTCGCAGGCGTACGGCTGGGGCACGCGGGCCGCCGGGGCGGCACGCGCGCCGACGGTGGCGTGGACGTGCCGCTGCGGGACGGGTGGCCGCTGCTGTCGGCGTCTCCCCTGCCGTACACACCGTCCAGCGCCGTCCCCGCCGAGATGTCCGAGGTGGACCTGACCCGTGTCAGGTCCGATTTCACCTCGGCGGCCGAACGCGCGCGAGACGCCGGGTTCGACGCCGTGGAACTGGACCTCGCCGACGGCCACCTCCTCGCGAGCTTCCTGTCGCCGCTGACCAACCGGCGGTCCGACGAGTACGGCGGAGAGCCGCTGCGGTTCCCACTGTCCGTTGTGGACGCGGTGCGCGCGGTGTGGCCGGGGCTGCTCGCGGCCCGGCTCACGGTCACCGACCTGGCACGGGGCGGCACGACCGTCGAGCAGGGCATCGCGTACGCGCGTGCGCTCGCCGACCACGGCGTCGACCTGATCCACGTCAGGGCCGGGCACACGACCCCGAACTCGCGGCCCGAGTACCGGCGCGGCCACCTGACCACGCTGAGCGACCGGGTGCGCAACGAAGCCGGGGTGCCGACAATGGTCGGTGGGTACCTCACGACCCCGGACGAGGTGAACACGGTCGTCGCCGCCGGCCGCGCGGACCTGTGCCTGTTCGAGCCCGCCCCGACGCCGCTGGAGCAGCTGTGACCGCATTCGCCGACCTCACGTCGCCGCAGGTGGCCGAACTGCTGTCAGGTTCGCGCAGGCTGGTGCTGCTGCTGCCGGTCGGCGCGGTCGAGCCGCACGGTCCACACGCACCGCTCGGCACGGACGAGCTCATCTCCGCGGGCATGTGCCGGCGGGCCGCCGAACGGCTGTCAGGTGACCCGGACGTGCACGTGCTGGTCCTGCCGCCGTTGAACTACGGCGTGACCCGGTTCGCCTCGGCGTTCCCCGGCGCGGTCTCGGTCAGCGAGGCGACGCTGCACGCGCTGGTCACCGAGGTGTGCGGAGCGCTGGTCGCGCAGGGGTTCTCGCGGATCGTGGTGGTGAACAACCACTTCGAGCCCGCGCACGTCGCCACGCTGCGGAAGGCCACCACCGAGGCCGGCGTCGCCTATCTCGACCTCGTGCGCAGGCACAACGCCGCCCGGCTGACCGACGAGTTCCGGACCGGCGCCTGCCACGCGGGCCAGTACGAGACGTCGCTGGTACTGGCCGACCACCCGGAACTGGTCGACACGACGACGGCGGCAACGTTGCCGCCGGTCCCCGTGGACCTCCCGGCCGCGATGGCCGACGGAAAGGCGGACTTCGTCGCGATGGGCATGGACCGCGCGTACTGCGGTGATCCCGCAGGCGCGTCCGTCGCGGAAGGACAGTCCACGTTCGACACGCTGACCGACCTGCTCGTCGAAACCATCCGGGAGGTGGCATGAGCGGAGCTTGCGGAGCGAATCGACGAGTCCGATGGCGCCACGGAGCCTGCGAGGGGGCGCCATGACCCTGTTCAACGTCGCCGACCACTTCGTCGACCGCAACCTGACGCTCGGCAGGGGCGAGCGGGTCGCCTTGTACACACCGGACGGCGCGACCACGTACGCCGAGCTGGCCGCGCTGGTGAACCGGGTCGGCAACGTGCTGGTCGACCTGGGTGCGCGGCGGGGTGAGCGGGTGCTGCTCGCGCTGTCGGACGGCATCGAGTTCGTCGCCACCTGGTACGCGGCGCAGAAGATCGGTGCGGTCACGGCCGAGGTGTACACGTTCCTGCAGCCCAAGGACTACCGCTACTTCCTCGACTACACCGGCGCGTCCGTGGTGATCGCGGACCCGGTCACGCTGGACCTCCTGCGCGAAGCGGGAGTTGACGACCGTCAGGTACTGGTGGTCGGCGGCACCGACCTCCGTCCCGGCGAACACGACTTCACCACACTCGTGGCCCAGGCGCCGGACACGCTCGCGACCGCCGACACCACCCGGGACGACATCGCGATCTGGAAGTTCACGACCGGCAGCACCGGCGCGCCGAAGGCCTGCGTGCACACCGCGGCGAGCCCGATCGTCAGCCACGAGGCCTACGCGCTCGGCGTCCTGGGCATCACCGAGGACGACATCGTGCTGCCGGTGCCGAAGCTCTTCTTCGGCTACGCACGCGACCTGACCGCGCTGTACCCGTTCGGCGTGGGCGGCGCCGGGATCGCGTTCCCGGAACGGACCACGGCCGAGAAGCTCTTCGAGTTGATCGCGCGGTTCCGGCCGACGATCCTCGTGAACGTGCCGACGATGATGAGCGCGATGGTGGCCCACCCGGCCGCGGCCGCGCAGGACCTGAGTTCGCTGCGGCTGTGCACCTCGGCCGGTGAGGCGTTGCCCGCGGAGCTGCACCGCAAGTGGGACGAGGCGTTCGGCGTCGAGGTGGTCGACGGGATCGGGTCGTCGGAGGCGTACCACATCTACATCTCCAACCGGCCGGGCGCGGCGCGGCAGGGCAGCTGCGGGCAGGTCGTGCCCGGCTACTCGGCGCGGGTCGTCGACGACGCGGGCGCCGCGGTGCCGGACGGCGCGGTCGGCGTGCTCGAGGTGAGCGGCGGTACGGTCGCGCTGGAGTACTTCGGGGACGAGGAGAAGTCGGCGGCGACCTACCGCGGCGACACCGTCCACACGGGAGACTTGTTCAGCCGCGACGCCGACGGGTTCTTCACCTACCACGGCCGCGCCGACGACCTGCTGAAGTCCGGCGGCATCTGGGTCGCGCCGAGCGAGATCGAGCACTGTCTCATCGGACATCCGGACGTGCTCGAGTGCGGTGTCACCGGGTTCGAGGTGGACGGTCTGACCCGGCCCCGCGCGTACGTCGTGCCACGGCCGGGCGCCGACGTGACCGGTGAGGCGTTGCGGGCGTACGTGCGGGAGCGGCTCGCCGGGCACAAGTGCCCGCAGGAGGTCGTGTTCGTGGACTCGTTGCCCCGCACCACGAACGGCAAGCTGGACCGGCGCGCGCTGCGGACGATGTCATGAGGCTCGTGGTGGTCACGGGTGGCACGCGCGGCATCGGCGCGGCGATCGCGAAGCGTTTCACCGACCTCGGCGACCGGGTGGTGGCGCTGGGCCGGGCCGACTGCGACGTCACCGACGAGGCGGCGGTCGCCGAGGTGTTCGGGTCGCTCGGCGAGGTCGACGTGCTGGTCAACAACGCGGGGGTGGCCACGAGCGCGCCGCTGTCGAAGACCAGTGTGGCCGACTGGCGTTCGCAGTTGGACGTCAACGCGACCGGCGTCTTCCTGTGCACGCGGGCGGTGCTGCCGGGCATGCGGGCACGGAACCGGGGGCGGGTCGTGACGGTCGCGTCGACGGCCGGTCTCGCCGGGCAGAAGTACACGGCGGCGTACTCGGCGTCGAAGCACGCGGCGGTGGGACTGATGCGCGCGGTGGCCGCGGAGGTCACCGGCACCGGTGTCACGTCGAACGCGGTGTGCCCGACGTTCGTGCGCACGGACATGACGGCGACGACCGTACGGCGGATCGCGGCGTCCACCGGACGGTCCGAAGAGGACAGTGAGCGGATCGTGGCGGACATGTCTCCACTGGGCAGGCTGCTGGAGCCGGAAGAGGTCGCGTTCGCGGTGGCGTTCCTCGCCGCACCCGAGGCGGCCGCGATCAACGGTCAGACGATCGTTCTCGATGGAGGAGGTCTCCAGACATGAGTCCCTTCCGGGCTTCGCCCGGTTTCACCGACGAGTGGAAGCACTTCGACCTGTCGGTGACCGACGGCGTCGCGACCGTCACGCTGAACCGGCCGGACAAGCTGAACGCGCTGACGTTCGAGGTGTACGCGGACCTGCGCGACCTGCTGGCCGAGCTGCCGCACCGCGGCGACGCACGCGTGGTCGTCCTCACCGGCGAGGGCCGCGGGTTCTGCTCGGGCGGCGACGTCGAGGAGATCATCGGCGAGCTGCAGAAGATGGCGCCGGCGCAACTGCTGGAGTTCACCCGCATGACGGGTGCGGTGGTGAAGGCGCTCCGCGAGTGCCCGCTCCCGGTGATCGCGGCGGTCAACGGGATCGCGGCGGGCGCGGGGTCGGTGATCGCGCTGGCGAGCGACTTCCGGCTGCTGGCGGAGTCGGCGTCGTTCGCGTTCCTGTTCACCAAGGTGGGCCTGGCGGGCGCGGACATGGGTTCGGCGTACCTGCTCCCCCGGCTGGTGGGCCTTGGCCGGGCGACGGAGCTGCTGATCCTGGGTGACAAGGTCGCCGCGCCGCACGCGGACCGCATCGGCCTGGCGACGAAGGTGGTCCCGGACGCGGCGCTGGCCGAGGAGGCGTCGACGCTGGCCCGCAGGCTGGCGGACGGCCCGGCGCTGGCGTACTCGACGACGAAGGTCCTGCTGACGCGCGAGCTGGACATGGACCTGGGCAGCAGCATCGAGCTGGAGGCGATGACGCAGGCGCTGCTGATGAAGAGCGACGACCACGCGGAGTTCTACGCGGCGTGGTCGGCGGGTCGTCGTCCACAGTGGACCGGCCGATGAGCGCGCACGAGATCGTCACCGCGCCGGGCCTCGCCGAACCGGTGGGCTTCGCGCACGCGGTGGTCGCGGCGCCGGGCCGCACGGTGTACCTGGGCGGCCAGACCGCGCAGGGCCAGGACGGCGCGATCGTGGGTGCGACGATGGCGGAGCAGTTCGACCGAGCCGCGGGCAACGTGGTGACGGCACTGAGCGCGGCAGGCGCGACGCCGGACCACCTGGTGTCGCTGATCATCTACACGACGGCGGTGGCCGAGTACCGCGCGGCGCTCAAGGAGCTGGGCCCGTTGTGGCGCAAGCACTTCGGCCGTCACTACCCCGCCGTGGCACTCCTGGGCGTGGCGGAACTGTTCGACGAGGCCGCGAAGATCGAACTGGTCGGCACGGCGGTGGTCCCGTGACGTACACGCACCTGTCGCCCGCGCACCAGGAACTGCGTGACCACACGTCGAAGGTGGCGGCCGGGCTGCCCGCCGCCGGGGAACCGGGCCGGATCAACCGGCCGCTGCTGAAAGCGCTGTCAGAGCACGGCCTGCTGGGCAGGCTGTTCCCCCGGACCTCGGCGATGGACCTTTGCGTCATCCGCGAGGCGCTGGCCAGGCACAACACGGAGGCGGAGACGGCGTTCGCGCTCCAGGGCCTCGGCGCGTACCCGATCCTGCT
This sequence comes from Actinophytocola algeriensis, assembly GCF_014203735.1. Taxonomy (GTDB): domain Bacteria; phylum Actinomycetota; class Actinomycetes; order Mycobacteriales; family Pseudonocardiaceae; genus Actinophytocola; species Actinophytocola algeriensis. The sequence goes on from NZ_JACHJQ010000015.1 coordinate 59,276, forward strand.
GGCAGGCGAGAAGTCCGTGGTGGACGCGTGGATGCCGCGCATCACGGCGGGCGAGGCGGCGGTGGGCTTCGCACTGACGGAGCCGGGAGCGGGCTCGGACGCGGCAGCGCTGACGTTGGCAGCCACTCCGGACGGCGACGGCTACCGCCTGGCGGGCGAGAAGGTGTTCATCTCGAACGCCCCGGACGCCGATGTGTACTCGGTCTTCGCGAGAACGAGCGACAACGGCGCCCGTGGCATCACGGCGTTCGCGGTCCCGGGTGACGCTCCTGGCCTGACCGGTACCCGGCAGCGGCTGGTGTCGCCACACCCGATCGGCCGCCTGCACTTCAAGGACGTGTACGTCCCCGCCACGTCGGTCCTGGGCGAGGTGGACGGCGGCTGGCGGGTGGCGATGCGGACGCTGGACATGTTCCGGCCGAGCGTGGGCGCGTTCGCGCTGGGCATGGGTCAGGCGGCCCTGGACGCGGCGGTAGCGCATACATCCGAGCGGGAGGCGTTCCGCAAGCCGTTGAAGGACTTCCAGGCGGTGTCACACCAGCTGGCGGACGTGGCGACGAGCCTGCAGGCCGCCCGCCTGCTGATCCACGACGCGGCGGCGGCGTACGACTCGGGCGCGGAACGCACCGGCCACCTGTCCGCGATGGCGAAACTGTTCGCGACGGAAGCGGCCCAGCGCGCGGTGGACGTGGCGATCCAGGTGCATGGCGCGCGGGCACTGGAAGAGGGCCACCTGCTGGAGCACCTGTACCGGGAAATCCGAGCCCCCCGGATCTACGAGGGCGCGAGCGAAATCCAGCGAGAGATCATCGCGCGCCAGCTGTACCGGTGACGGCCCCCCGGTTATCCAGCCTACGGCAAGCCACCGACAATCCCGGGCTGTCCACAGGAACCTGTCCACAGCCACGGAATTGTCGGTGCCCGCCGGTACGCTGGAATCCGGGGGCCGGAGGCCAACCCGCGCGACTACCGCGCGGGGATCGTCTCCAGCGCCGCCGACAGCTCCGCGTCCGTCAGCTCGCGGTCGACCATGCCGCCGGCCAGGTAGCTCGCGTACGCGGGCAGGTCGAGGTGCGCGTGCCCGCACAGCGCGGTCAGGATCACCTTCTCCTCCCCCGTCTCCTTGCAGCGCAACGCCTCTCGTACACACTCGGCCAGCGCGTGCGTCGGCTCCGGCGACGGGATGATGCCCTCCGCACGCGCGAACCGCACGCCCGCCGCGAAGCACTCGTTCTGACCGATCGCCACGGCGTCGACCAGGCCGAGCTCCACGATGTGCGACAGCAGCGGCGACATCCCGTGGTACCGGAGCCCACCGGCGTGGATCGGATCCGGGATGAAGTCGTGACCGAGGGTGTGCATCTTCAGCAGCGGCGTCAGCCCCGCGGTGTCACCGAAGTCGTAGGCGTACTTACCGCGCGTGAGGGACGGGCAGGCCTCGGGCTCGACGGCCCTGATCTCCGGTGCGATCTTGCCGGCGAGCTTCTCCCGTAGGAACGGGAACACGAGACCGCCGAGGTTCGAGCCGCCACCCGCGCAGCCGACGATCACGTCGGGTGTGTCACCGGCCATCTCGAACTGGCGCAGCGCCTCCTCACCGATGATCGTCTGGTGCAGCAGCACGTGGTTGAGCACGCTGCCCAACGCGTACCTGGCCTCCGGGTTGGCCGCCGCCTTCTCGACCGCTTCGCTGATCGCGATGCCGAGGCTGCCCGTCGAGTCGGGGTGGGCGGCGAGGATCGCCTTGCCCGCCTCGGTGAGGTCCGACGGGCTCGGGTGCACGGTCGCCCCGAACGTCTCCATCATCATCTTGCGGTACGGCTTCTGGTCGTACGACGCGCGGACCTGCCACACCTCGCACTCCAGCCCGAACTGCGCGCAGGCGAACGCGAGCGCACTCCCCCACTGTCCCGCGCCGGTCTCGGTGGTCAGCAGGCTGACCCCCTCCCGCGCGTTGTAGTACGCCTGCGGCACCGCCGTGTTCGGCTTGTGCGAGCCGACCGGGCTGACGCCCTCGTACTTGTAGTAGATGCGGGCAGGCGTGCCGAGCGCCTTCTCCAGGCGGTGCGCCCGGAACAGCGGCGACGGCCGCCACAACCGGTACACCTCCTGCACCTCTTCCGGGATCGGGATGTAGCGCTCCGTGCTCACCTCTTGCTCGATGAGCGCCTGGGGGAACAGCGGTGCGAGGTCCTCGGGGCCGATCGGCTCGCCGGTGCCGGGATGCAGCGGCGGCGGGGGCGGCGCCGGCAGGTCGGGCACGATGTTGTACCAGGCCGTCGGCATGTCGGACTCGTCGAGGATGAACTTGGTGCGGCCGGCCATGCGGTGCCTCCGGGACGTGGGTGATCGAGACCGTCACACTAGGTCCACGAGCCGGTGGAAGAAAGACGTAGAGGATGGCGTTACCCTGGTGTGGTGAACGTCGAGGTGACTCCGCTGCCAGGGATCGGAACGCGTCAGGACTTCGTGTCGCGTCAGGGGCGCCGGATCGGCGTCATCACCTACCGCGACGGCAGGTCCGAGCTGATCGTGTCGCGTGTGGACGATCCGGATACCTGCACGTCATCGATCCCGCTCACGCCGGACGAGGCAGGCGCGCTCGCGAGCCTGCTCGGCGCGCCGCAGCTGGTCGCACAGCTGCAGGACGAGCTGGACGGCGTCAACACCAAACAGCTACCACTCGTGCCCGGATCCCCTTACGACGGACGCACGCTCGGTGACACAGCGTTGCGCTCCCGCACCGCGGTCTCGGTCGTGGCCGTGGTCCGTGCCGGCACGGTCCACCCGTCGCCCCGCCCCGACTTCATGCTGGGCGGCGGCGACGCGCTGATCACTGTCGGTACCAAGGAAGGACTCGCCAAGGCGGCGGATGTCCTGAACCACGGGTAGCGGCCGATGCACACACCCGCAATCGCGCTGATCGAACTCGGTGCGATCTTCTTCGGGCTGGGCGTACTCGGCAGACTCGCGTGGAAGATCGGCATCTCCCCCATCCCGTTCTACCTGCTCGGCGGTTTGGCGTTCGGCAGCGGCGGGCTGATCCCGCTGGAGGGCATCGAGGAGTTCGCGTCGCTCGCGAGCGAGATCGGCGTGATCCTCCTGCTGCTCCTGTTGGGCCTGGAGTACTCGGCGGCCGAGCTGGTGACCGGGCTGAAACGGTCGTGGCTCGCGGGCCTGGTCGACCTGGTGCTGAACGCGGCGCCGGGTGTCGCCGTGGCCCTGCTGCTGGGCTGGGGCCCGATCGGCGCGCTGGCGATGGCGGGCGTCACGTACATCTCGTCGTCGGGCATCGTCGCGAAAGTGCTCGGTGACCTGGGCAGACTCGGTAACCGCGAGACACCGGTGATCCTGTCGATCCTGGTGTTCGAGGACCTGGCGATGGCCGTCTACCTGCCGATCCTGACGGCGCTCCTGGCGGGCGCGACACTGCTGGGCGGCCTGACGGCGATCGGCATCTCGCTCGCCGTGGTGACGGTCGTGCTGCTGCTGGCGCTGCGGTTCGGCCGGTACGTGTCGGCGATCGTGGACAGCCCCGATCCCGAGGTGTTCCTGCTGCGTGTGCTGGGTGCGGCGCTGCTGGTGGCCGGCTTTGCGTCGCAACTGCAGGTGTCGGCGGCGGTAGGCGCGTTCCTGCTGGGCATCGCGATCTCGGGCTCCACGGCGGAGAACGCGACCCGCATGCTGGAGCCCCTGCGAGACCTGTTCGCGGCGATGTTCTTCGTGGTGTTCGGCCTGAACACGGTGCCGTCGACGATCCCGCCGGTGCTGGGCGTCGCGCTGGCCCTGGCGGCGGTCACGACCGTGACGAAGCTGGCGACCGGCTGGTGGGCGGCGAGACGGCAGGGCATCGGCCGTCTGGGCCGCGCCCGGGCCGGTGCGGCGCTGGTGGCACGGGGCGAGTTCTCGATCGTGATCGCGGGCCTTGCGGTGTCGACGGGCGCGGTGGACTCCCAGCTGGCCGCGCTGGCGACCGCGTACGTCCTGATCATGGCCGTGCTGGGTCCCCTCGCGGCCCGCTTCATCGAACCGATCGCCCGCCTCGCGATCACCCGCCTGCGCCCGGCCACCGCCTGAGTTGTCCACAGCTGCCTGAGTTATCCACAGGCAAGATCGACTTGCCCACCCCGAACAGGGGACAGTGGTAAACTGGCAAGGCGGGACGCCCCCGGGTTCGGGTGGGGTTGCGTAGCGGCCGTTCTGCGAGTTGAAGCCGCGTTTCGCGAGGCCACGGGCTCGGCTTGCTCCGGTTTGCGCGGGGTTCGCGCCCTCGCGTGTTCAGTCAGCTCGTCTGGGCGTTCAGGTCCGCCAACAGCAGGCCGCTTCTGGGCTTCGGCGTGAAGTACGTGCTCTTGCGGGGCATGCGGCGGCCCGCCGCGTGTTCGGCCAGCACCGTGGTAAGCAGGACCGGCGCCACCTCCACCACCGCGTCCGCGTTCGGCGGTGGGGTGCGGCCCGCGGGCAGCGGGTGCACGTGTTCGCCTTCCGGGTCGAGGTGCAGCGCCTTCGACAGGAGCGTCTCCTCCACCACCGCGTGGTCCAGGCCTGGCGGGAGAGTCACCACCAAGGACGTGTCGCGGCAGCGGACCACCACCGTGCCCGGTTCGGTCGGAGATGCGGCTTCCGCCATCTCCTCGACCCCCAGGCCCTCTCGGCGCCACGCTCGCGCCAGGTCCGCCGCCGTCAGGCCGGTGTTCGTCAGCACGCGGTGGAACGCACCGATCCGCAACGCCGGGCCGGACGTCACCAGCGCCAGCAGCCCGCCCGCCCGTGCCGCCGCGGCGACGCGGTGGTTGCCGTCGGCGACCATCAGCGGATGCGCTTCCACGGTGCTGAGCAGCGAGGTGTCCCCGGTCAGCCACAGGCGGTGACGACGGCCTCGCGAGTCCACTGTGGAGACCGCGGGCGCGTGGTTCGCCGTGTGGGCGCGGACTTCTCCGGTCAGCTCGTCCCGGTCACCGACCGGCACCAGCATCGCCGCGCTCGTCGCGTAGCCCAGACCCGCCAGCACGCGCGCCCGCTCCTCGACGATCTCCGGGTAGACCTCCTCGCTGTGGCGGACCCGCCCCGTGTCGACCGCGGCGGGGTCGACCATGCACAGGACACCGCACGCCGTGCCGTCCGGGCCGTCGACCTCGTACGGCGCGACCACATCGGACACCTCGCGGTACGCCGTGCGCAACATCACCCGCAGCGTGTTCCTGGCCACTGGCAACGAATCGAGGACACCGCGTCCTGCCGCGACCGCCTGCGGAGTCCGGTGTGGATGCTGAACCGCGAGCAGGGACCGGGTCGCCGCGGCGGGGTCCGCCAGTGCGGCGAGTACGCGGTCCGGCTCGGCGAACTCGTCGACGTCCGGGCCGGGCACCTCGCCGCGCACGACCCAGCCGCGCGCGATCGGCCGCACCCAGCTCATGTCACAGGTCAACGTCGGCGAAGAGCGAGCCGACCTCCTGACGGGTCAGCACGCGGAGGGAGCCAGAACGCTGGTTGCCGAGGTGGACGTCGCCGATCTGGGTACGGACGAGCGTGCGCACCGGCAGGTCGACGGCGGCCAGCAGCCTGCGGACGATGTGGTTCCGGCCTTCGTGCAGCTCGACCTCGACCATGGCGCGGCCGCCACTGGTGTCGACCACCCGGAACGCGTCGACCCGGACGGGACCGTCGTCGAGCTCGATGCCCTCACGGAGCCGGCGGCCGATCGTGCGCGGCACCGGGCCCGGCACCTCGGCGAGATAGGTCTTGCTGACGTCGAACGACGGGTGCATCAACCGGTGCGCGAGGTCGCCGTCGTTGGTGAGCAGCAGCAGGCCCTCGGTGTCGGCGTCGAGGCGGCCGACGTGGAAGAGCCGCTCGTCGCGGCCGCGGATGTAGTCACCGACGCAGGGCCGGCCGCGGTCGTCGGACATGGTGGTGTGCACGCCGCGCGGCTTGTTGAAGGCGAGGTAGACGAGCCCCTCGCGGACCACGACCCGTACGTCGTCGACGTGGATGACGGCCTTGTCGGGATCGACGCGGCGGCCGAACTCGGTGACCACGGCACCGTCGACCTTGACCCTGCCCTGCGCGATGAGGTCCTCGGCGGCGCGGCGGGAGGCCACCCCCGCGCGGGACAGCACTTTCTGCAGGCGCACGCCGTCCTGGTCAGAGTTCATCGATGGAGTCGACCTCCGGAAGCAGCGGCGCGATCGGCGGCAGGTCCTCCAGGGACGACAGGCCGAGGCGCTCGAGGAACAGTTCGGTGGTGCGGTAGAGGAAACCGCCAGTCTCCTGGTCGGTCCCGGTCTCCTCGACCAGTCCGCGGGCGAGCAGGGTGCGGATGACGCCGTCGCAGTTGACCCCGCGGACGGCGGCGACCCGGGCGCGGGTCACCGGCTGACGGTAGGCGATGACGGCGAGCGTCTCGAGCGCGGCCCTGGTCAACTTGGCCCGCTGGCCGTCGAGGAGGAGCTTCTCGACGTACGGGGCGTAGCGGTCGCGCGTGTAGAAACGCCAGCCGCCACCCGCCCGGCGGAGATCGATGCCGCGGTCCTGGTCGGCGTACTTGTCCGAGAGGAGGCGGAGGTGCTCGGCCACGCGGAGGCGCGTGGTGTCCAGTGCGGTGGCGAGCGCGTCCTCGTCGACCGGTGAGTCCACGACCAGCAGGAGCGCTTCGAGGGCCGAGTCGAGTTCGTCGTCGCCGAGGGGGGCGGGGCCTTCCTCGATGTCCTCGTCGTCCGCGTCGAGTGGTTCAGTGGCTGAGTGGCTGAGTGGCTCATCCACTTCGCCACTCACTGGCTGAGTGGCTGAGTGGACCAGTGGCTCATCCACTTCGGGAGCCATGCCGACGGCGGGCTCCTCGTGGGCGGAAGGCTCGGAATCCTGTGACGGGTCGGCAGAGTCAGCGGCGTCCGCCGAGTTGGCGGGGTCCACAGAAGCGCCCGCGTCTGCTGGCTCGGCTGGGTCCACTGGGTCAGGCGGGTCCGTCGGGTCCGCCACTCCCGCCGGGTCGCCCGAGTCGGCCGGGTCGACAGAATCCGCCGAATCCGCTGGGTCCGCTGGGTCCATCGGGTCCGCCGGATCCGCCACTCCCGCCGAGTCGGCCGAGTCCACCGGATCTGCCGGATCCGCCACTCCCGCCGAGTCGGCCGAGTCCGCCCCTTCCGTGGGGTCCGCTGAACCGGTCGGGTCCGCAGAGTCGGCTGGGTCGCCCGGGTCCGCCGCTTCCACCGATCCCGCTGGCTCCGTCGCGTCCGCCGGGTCAGCGCCGTCCCCGGGGTCCGGCGCTTCCACCGCGTCGGCGGGGTCTGTCGGAGCCGCCGAGGATGCGGCGGCAACCGAGTCGATCGCGTCAGATTCTGTCAGCTCGGCCGAGTCTTCCGTCAGGTCGGCCGAGCCTTCCGTCAGGTCGGCGGAGGCGGCCGCATCGGCGGAGTCCGCCGTGTCCGTGTGCGTATCGGCTGTGTTCGCCGCGCCGGTCTTGTCGGTGGGATTGGCTGGAGTCCCCAACACTCCCCCGGCTGAGGGCTTGGAGGTGACTGTGCGAGATTCAAGTGGCTGAGCCACTGAACCACTTGCCGCGGCCGGGTCCGGTAGGGGTTCGGCGTCCGGTGGCAGTGGGGTCCCGACCTCGTCCGCGGGCGGGGGCTTGGGGAGTGGTTCCGCGTCCGGTGGGGGTGGGGTCGTGGGTTGTGGGTGCTGGTCGCTCACCCGTACTCCTCCTCATCGCCGGCTGGTGAGGTCGTCGTGACCGCGGACTGGGCCTCTTCGACCGTGCCGCCGGTCCACTCGACGGACAGCTCCGCCAGCGCCTCCTCCTGGTGGAACAGGATCACGTTCTCTTTGTAGAGGTCCAGCAGCGCCAGGAACCGCGCCACGACCTCGATGCTGTGCTCGCAGTCGGCGACCAGGTCGCCGAAGCTGGCCCGGCCCGCTGATGCCAGTTTGACCCTCAGCAACGCCACGTGCTCGCGGACCGACACCTTGCCCATGTGCAGGTGGTCGATGGACACGGTCGGCGGGGGCTTGGGGCGGAAGACGGCCGCCGCCAGCTCGACGAAGCGGGCCGGGGTCACGCCCAGCATCACTTCCGGGAGCAGGGCCTGGAAGCGGTCTTCCAGCGCCACCGACCTCGGGTAACGCCGCAGGGCACCGGCTTCCAGTTCACTGAACAGCGCCGCCACCTGCTTGTACGCCCGGTACTGCAGCAACCTGGCGAACAGCAGGTCGCGGGCTTCCAGCAGCGCCAGGTCCTCTTCGTCGTCGACGTCGCCTGCCGGCAGCAAACGGGCCGCTTTCAGGTCGAGCAACGTCGCGGCGACCACGAGGAACTCGGTGGTCTCGTCGAGGTTCCAGTCGTCGCCCGCCTGGTGGAGGTGGGCGATGAAGTCGTCGGTCACCCGGTGCAGCGCCACCTCGGTGACGTCCAGCTCGTGCTGGGAGATCAGCTGCAGCAGCAGGTCGAACGGACCCTCGAAGTTCGACAGGCGGACCGTGAACCGCGGCGAGGGAGCGGATCCGGCAGGCTCAGTCGTCATGACGCAGGCGGCGCACCAGCACCGACTCCTCGCCACGGTCCTCGAAGTCCGCGAGGAGCACCGCGATCGCCTCGCGGACGACCCGGCCGCGGTCCACCGCCAGCCCGTGTGCCGCCCGCAGCGCCAAACGCACGTGCTCGAGTGCGAGCAGCTCGTCGTCCGACACGTAGACGGTGATCTTCGACGTGTGTTTCTGCCTCGGTGTACCTCGCCGGGCAACCGGGGGCGCGGGGTGCGTCGGCACCCTGGTCGGCTCGAACCTCAGTGGGAGCACGCCGTCCGCGTGCCCTGTTGGTCTGAACAGCTCATCCGCGCCCGGCAACGAAGGCCGGCGCGTCACCTGGCGATCACCTCTCGCGCCAGCAGGCGGTAGGCCTTCGCGCCGGCGGACCTCGGCGCCCACACCGTGATCGGCGCACCGGCGACCGTGGTCTCCGGGAACCGCACGGTTCGGTTGATCACCGCGTCGAACACGATGTCGCCGAAGCGCTCGACGACGCGGCTCATGACCTCACGGGAGTGCACCGTGCGCGGGTCGTACATGGTCGGGAGGATGCCCGTGATCTCCAGCTTCGGGTTCAACCGCTCACGCACCTTCTCGATGGTGTCGGTGAGCAGCGCGACGCCGCGCATCGAGAAGTACTCGCACTCCAGCGGTATCAGCACCCCGTCGGCGGCCGCGAGCGCGTTCACGGTCAGCAGGCCGAGCGAGGGCTGGCAGTCGATCAGGATGTAGTCGTAGACCTCGACGACCGGGCGCAGCGCACGGACCAGCGTGTGCTCGCGGCCGACCTCGGCCACGAGCTGTACCTCGGCGGCGGACAGGTCGATGTTGCTCGGCAGCAGATCCAGGTTGTCGACACTGGTGCGGATGATCGCGTCCTGGATGCCGATGGACCGCTCGATGATGACGTTGTAGATCGTCTTCTCGAGTAAGTGCGCTGGCATGCCGAGACCCACGGACAGCGCGCCCTGGGGGTCGAAGTCGACGATGAGCACCCGACGGCCGAACTCGGTCAGCGCGGCGCCGAGGTTTATCGTCGAGGTGGTCTTGCCGACTCCGCCTTTCTGGTTGCACAACGCGATGACCTTGGCGGGGCCGTGGCCGTTGAGCAGCGGTGGCTCAGGGATGACCCGCTTGGTCCGTCCGCCGGGACCAGCACCGTTGGGGCTCTCCTCGAGAGCCTCCTCCTCGTCGGAGGCCGCCCTCGGTGCGAGGCTGAGCTCCTGGTCCGAGGGGTGCAATGTCGACATATCGACCTAGCTCCTTGTCGTCCGCGCTGTGCCGGGAAGCTTAGAGATGGCGGCGGGGCCTGGGCAAAGAGGCTCGCCGTACCGGGGCCGAATACCTGGAATGCTCGAACTGACCTGCGTGTTCGTCTTTGCTGAACAGCTTCGAGGAGGCCCCATGGCAGTCCGGCAGCTCCGTCTCGTCGTCACCGCGGACGATTACGACGAGGCAGTGCGTTTCTACCGTGACGTTCTCGGCATGCCGGAGCGGGTCTCCGTGCCGCCCGAGAACGGCGGGCGGGTGATGATCCTGGACGCGGGTGCGGCCACGCTCGAACTGGCCGAACCGGCCACCGCCGAGTACATCGACCGGATCGAGGTCGGCCGCCGGGTCGCGGGGCACATCCGGGTCGCGTTCGAGGTCGACGACGTGCAAGGCGGCACGGCGGCGCTCCGGGACGCGGGTGGCGAGGTGCTCGCCGAGCCGACCCCGACGCCGTTCAAGTCGACGAACGCGCGGGTCGAGGGACCGGCCGGTCTGCAGTTGACGCTCTTCCAGATGGACTGAGGCCACGGCGCCCTGTGCGGGGGCGGCGAGTCCGCTCCCCGGCGGCGATGGTGCAGCCGGGCTGTTCTGGCGGGCAGGCGTGGCCTCCGGCCCCGGTTCCAGAGTCTCACGGGGCACCGACAGTTTCGGGGCGCGCGGGCCGAGTTGTCCACAGGCGTTGGCCTCCGGCCCCCGGGTTCCAGCCTGCCACGGGGCACCGACGATCTCGGTGGTCACGGGGCTGGTTGTCCACAGCTACCGTGCCTTCGTGAAGGTGACCGTGTGGGTGGGGCTGGCTGTGCTGGGATGGGGCGAGGTCGTGCACTGGCGGGCGTCGCACCGCAGGCTTGGGACGGCCGACGCGGCCGGGGCGGGTGAGGCCGTCGTCGTGCTGGGGTATCGCAATCGTGGGCGGCGGGCCAACGTGGTGACCCGGTGGCGGGTGCGGGCTGGGCTGCGCTCTGTCGAGGGTGCGCCGTGCTCGTTCTCAGTGGTGGGGCCGTTGCCGGCAAGCGGACGGAGGCCGACCTGATGGCCGCCTACGCCCGGGCCGTGTGTGGCTACCGGGGTCCGCTGGTCGTGGACGGTGCCAGTCGCAGTACCTGGCAGAATGTCGCCAACGTCGTGCCCCTGATCGAAGGCGCCGGCCGGATCAAGATCGTTTCGCATTCCTTGCATGCCGAGAAGGCTCGGGAGTACCTCTGGCGGCAGCGGCCTGATCTGGCCAGCCGGCTGGTGCGGGGGCGTGACTACCGGTTCGGTGAGTGGCTCCTCGTCAAGCCTGCGCTCGCCGTGCTCGGGCTCCGCAACCTGCGGCGGCTCAGGGACCGCTAGGTCGCACCGGATGCCCACCTTCGACGAGATCACCCGCCACCACGACACCGGCCCGGACGAGGACCCCTGGGTGCTCGGGCCGCCACCGCCCGAAACGGTCCAGGTCGTGCCGTACGACCCCGGCTGGCCGCGTCGCTATGAGGAACTTTCGGCGGCTGTTCGTGAGGCGCTCGGGCACGCCGTTCTGGACATCGAGCACGTGGGGTCCACGTCCGTCGAAGGGCTGGCGGCCAAGGACGTCATCGACATCGATCTCACCGTCGGCGATCCCCGTTCCGAGGCCGCGTACGTGCCCGCGCTCGAACGGCTCGGGTACGTCCTCGTCATCCGCGAGATCTACGACCGGCTGTTCCGCGCCGCGGGCATGCTCTAACCCCGCGCCCTCGGATGGGCGGTCGCGTAGACCTCGCGCAGTGTGTTGACCGTGACCAGCGTGTAGATCTGCGTCGTCGTCACCGACGCGTGGCCGAGGAGTTCCTGGACCACCCGCACGTCCGCGCCGCCTTCGAGGAGGTGGGTCGCGAACGAGTGGCGAAGCGTGTGGGGGGACACCGTGGCGGTCAGGCCTGCCCGTTCGGCCGCGACCTTCAACGTCTGCCACGCGCTTTGCCGTGACAGCCTGCCGCCGCGGAAGTTGAGGAACACCGCCGGTGTGCCGCGGCCCGCCGCGGCCAGGCCGGGGCGCGTGCGCACCAGGTACGCCTCGACGGCGTCGAGCGCCGGGCGGCCGATCGGGACCAGGCGTTGCTTGCCGCCCTTGCCGTCCAGCAACACCGTCCGCTCGGCGGTGTCGATGTCGTCGAGGTCCAGGCCGACGGCCTCGGAGATGCGGGCACCGGTCGAGTACAGGACCTCCAGCAGCGCACGGTCGCGCAACGCCTCGGCCGCCGGTGCCTCGAGCAGGCGGAGCATGTCGTCGACCGGAAGCGCTTTCGGCAGGCGGCGCGGGGCGGACGGCGGCTTCACCTCGCGGGCCGGGTCCAGCTCGACGATGCCCTCCCGCACGGCGAACCTGTGCAGGCCCCGCACGGCGACCAGCGCCCGCGCGGCCGACGACGCCGCCAGCGGCGGGTGGTCGTCCGAGCCCTCCCGGAGCACCGCGAGGAACGCCGACACGTGCGCCTCGCTCACGGCCGCGAGCGTCGGCACGCCCAGCGCGGCCAGGTGCCGCTCGTACCGCCGCAGGTCGCGGGCGTACCCGTCGAGTGTGTTGCGCGAGGTCCCGCGCTCGACGGCCAGGTGGTCGAGGTACGCGGTGATCGCGCCGGTCAGCGCCGCGTTCAGGCCGCACCTCCGAACGGCATCCCGTGCGCCTGCGCGACCTCCGCGAGCATCACCCTGCCGTCGGCGACGTTCAGGCCCGCCGCGAGCGCCGGGTCGGCGAGCGCCTCGGTTCCCTTGTCCGCCAACGACACCGCGTACGGCAGCGTCACGTTCGTGAGCGCCCACGTCGACGTGTTGGGCACCGCGCCGGGCATGTTCGCGACGCAGTAGAACACCGAGCCGTGCACGGTGTAGGTCGGGTCGGCGTGCGTGGTCGGCCGGGAGTCGGCGAAGCAGCCGCCCTGGTCGATCGCGATGTCGACGAGCGCGGAACCGGGCCGCATCCGCGCGACCAGTTCGTTGCTCACCAGCTTGGGGGCCTTCGCGCCGGGCACCAGCACCGCGCCGATCACGAGGTCGGCCCACCGGCACGCCTTGTCGATCTCGTAGGCGTTGCTCGCGACGGTCTGCAGGTGCCCCCGGTAGGTGAAGTCGATCTGCCGCAACCGGTCCGCGTTGGTGTCGAGGACGACGACCTCGGCCTGCATGCCGACCGCGATGGTGGCGGCGCTCATGCCCGCCACACCGGCGCCGATCACGGCGACCTTCCCCGCCGGCACCCCGGACACGCCACCGAGCAGCACACCGCGGCCGCCCTGCGCGCGTTCGAGGCAGTGCGCGCCGACCTGCGGCGCCATCCGGCCGGCGACCTCGCTCATGGGCGCGAGCAGCGGCAGCGACCCGTCCCGCGCGCGGACCGTCTCGTAGGCGATGGCGGTGGTGCCCGCGTCGACGAGGGCCTTCGTGCACTCCTCGTTCGCGGCGAGGTGCAGGTAGGTGAACAGGATCTGGTCCCGCCGCAGCCGGGGGAACTCCTCCGCCACCGGCTCCTTGACCTTCAACACGAGGTCGGCGGCCCACACCTCGTCGGCGGACGGCACGATCCGCGCTCCGGCCGCCACATAGTCCGCGTCGGGCAGCGACGACCCGTCCCCGGCACCCGCCTCGACCAGCACGTCGTGGCCGCGATGCACCAGCTCCACCACACCGGCGGGCGTGATCGCCACCCGGTACTCGTGGTTCTTCACCTCACGAGGCACTCCGACCAGCACCCGCGACACCTCCACGACGGACCCGCCGGACGCCGTTGTCCGACTCTGTCGAGGCGGAGCCTAGCGCTGGTGGCCGTCCGGTTTCCGGGTTTCCGGCTGGCGTGGCGCGACTCCCGTAATGTGGAGTCGTGACCGACGACGAACTCCGCATCGGCACCGCGGAGCGCGAGGCCGCGGTCAAGATCCTCGGCGACCACCTGTCGGAGGGCAGGCTGGCGCTGGAGGAGTACGAGGAACGCATGTCCGCCGCGCTGGAGGCCCGCACGCGCGCCGACCTCCGGCCGCTGTTCAAGGACCTGCCCGCGCCCTACCCGGCGTTCATGGCACCGCCCGCGCCGTACCACGCCCTGCCGCCACCGCAGCCGTACCAGGCCGCGCCGCCGCCGAGCCCGTTCCAGTTCGGGCCGCCGCCGGCCTCGCCGTACGAGTCCGAGCGCTACCGCGTCGCGGCCGGGTTGATGCAGATCATGGTGCCGTTCGGGATCGGGCGGTTCTACACCGGTCACACGAGCATGGGGATCGCGCAGTTGCTCACGAGCTTCATCGGCGTCGGCGTCATCTGGAGCATCATCGACGGGATCATCATCCTCGCGAGCGGTGGCACCGATGTGGACGGCAAGCAGCTGCGGATGTAGCGGCCTACCCGCACAGGAACCCCCGGAGCAGGGCGGACGTGCCGTCGAGGTGTTCGTCCATGGCCTGGCGGGCCGCGACCGGGTTGCCCGCCAGTATCGCGTCCACAATGGACCGGTGCTGCGCGTCGGAGTGCTCGATGTTGACCGCCAGCAACGGGATCGCGTCCAGCAGCTCGTTGACCCTGGTCCGGATGTCGGCCACCGCGGTGGTCAGTGACGCGGACGCCGCGACCTCCGCGATCGCCAGGTGCAGCCGGGAGTCGCGGCGGCGGTACTCCGCCTCGTCGGTGTCCACATCGGACACGTCGAGCAGCGCGGCGGTCAGGTGCCTGCGTTCCGCTGGGGTGAGCGTCCGCGCGGCCGCCGCCTCCGCCGCGCCGCTCTCCAGCACCCGCCGCAGTGTCAGCACGTCCTCCAGGTCGTCGCCGGGCGCGGGCCGCGGCGGCGGGCTCGGGAGGGTGACGGCGACGAACGTGCCGCCGTAGCGGCCGCGGCGGGACTCGACGTAGCCGGCGTCGACGAGCGCGCGGATCGCGTCGCGCAGGGTCACGCGGCTGACGCCGAGACGCGCGGCCAGGTCCCGTTCCGACGGCAACTTCTCGCCCGGCGCGGCCACCCCGAGCCGGATCGCCTGCAGCAGCCGTCCCACCGTCTCCTCGAAGGCGTTGCGGGTCCGCACCGGACGGAACAGTGCGGCGGCACCTCCCTCGTGGACGGCCACGGCGGTCACCTACAGCGGTGTGACGTACGCGCCCGAGATCCCGCCGTCCACGAGAAAGGTCGACGCGGTCATGTAGGACGAGTCGTCACTGGCGAGGAACGCCGCGGCGGCGGCGATCTCCGAGGCCTCCGCGAACCGGCCCATCGGCACGTGCACTAGACGCCGCTGCGCCCGCTCGGCGTCGGCCGCGAACAGCTCCTGCAGCAGCGGCGTGTTCACCGGCCCGGGGCACAGCGCGTTGACGCGGATGCCCTCGCGCGCGAACTGCACACCGAGCTCGCGGGTCATCGACAGCACGCCGCCCTTGGACGCCGAGTAGGAGATCTGCGAGGTCGCCGCGCCCATCACCGCGACGAACGACGCCGTGTTGATGATCGAACCCCTGCCCTGCGCGCGCATGTGCGGCAGGACGTACTTGCAGCACAGGTACACCGACGTGAGGTTGACCTTCTGCACCTTCTCCCACGCCTCGATGCCGGTCTCGAGGATCGAGTCGTCCTCCGGCGGGGAGATGCCCGCGTTGTTGAACGCGATGTCCACGCGGCCGTGGTCGGCGATCACCTGCGCGACCATCGCCTTGACCGCGGCCTCGTCGGTGACGTCGCAGGTGATCGCGGAGCCGCCGGTGTCCTTGGCGAGCGCCTCGATGGCATCGGTGTTCAGGTCGACGCCGACCACGACGGCGCCCTCGTCGGCGAACCGCTTGGCGGAGGCGAGCCCGATACCGCTGGCCGCCCCGGTGATCACGGCGACCCGGTCCTGCAAACGGTTCATCTACTCCCCCTCTGTCGCAAGGAAAACGTTCTTGGTCTCGGTGAAGGCCGCCAGGGCGTCCGGCCCCAGCTCCCGCCCGAGTCCCGACTGTTTGACGCCGCCGAACGGCGTCCAGTACCGCACCGACGAGTGCGAGTTGACCGACAGGTTCCCTGCCTCCACCCCACGCGCGACCCGCATGGCGCGGCCGAGGTTCTCGGTCCAGATCGACCCGGACAGGCCGTACTCGGTGTCGTTGGCCATCCGGATCGCGTCGGCCTCCTCGTCGAAGGTCTGCACGGTGACGACCGGGCCGAACACCTCCTCGACGACCGTCCGGTCGGCGACCGTACGCGGCGTGACCACGGTCGGCGGGAACCAGAAACCGGGCCCGTCCGGTGCGCTCCCCCGGAACGCGACGGCGGTCGTCTCGTCCACATAGGACTGCACGGTGGCGCGGTGCGCGGCCGAGATCAGCGGGCCCATCTCGGTTCCCTCGGCGCCGGGGTCGCCGACCACGACACCCCGGACCGCGGGCTCGAGCAGTTCCATGAACCGGTCGTACGCGCTGCGCTGCACCAGGATCCGCGACCGGGCGCAGCAGTCCTGGCCCGCGTTGTCGAACACCCCGTACGGCGCGGTCGCGGCCGCCTTCTCCAGATCGGCGTCGGCGAACACGATGTTGGCGTTCTTGCCGCCCAGCTCGAGCGTCACGCGCTTGACCTGCGCGGCGCAGCCCGCCATGACCTGCTTGCCGACCTCGGTGGACCCGGTGAAGACCACCTTGCGCACCAACGGGTTGTCGACGAACCGCTGCCCGACGACCGACCCCTTCCCCGGCAGGACCTGGAACACGTCCTCGGGGATCCCGGCCTCCCGCGCGAGCTCACCCAGCCGCACCGCGGTGAGCGGGGTCAGCTCGGCGGGTTTGAGCACGACGGTGTTGCCCGCGGCGAGCGCGGGCGCGAAGCCCCAGCCCGCGATCGGCATCGGGAAGTTCCACGGCACGATCACGCCGACCACGCCGAGCGGTTCCGCGAACGTGATGTTCACCCCGCCCGGCACCGGGATCTGCCTGCCGAACAGGCGTTCCGGCGCTGCCGAGTAGTACTGCAGCACGTCGCGGACGTTGCCTGCCTCCCAGCGGGCGTTGCCGATGGTGTGGCCGGAGTTCTCGACCTCCAGTCGCGCCAGGTGTTCCCGGTCGGCGTCGACGGCCTCGGCGAACCGGCGCAGCAGCCGCGCCCGGTCGCCGGGTGCGACCGCGCGCCACGACGCCAGCGCGCGGTGCGCGCGCCCGATCGCGGCGTCGGTGTCGTCGGCGGAGGTCAGCTCGACACGGGTGACCACCGCCTCGGTGGCCGGGTTGATCACTTCGGTGCTGCTCATCGGGTCCCCCTGGTGGCGTTCACCAACGCCTCGAACAACCTGCTGTCGGCCCCGTTCTCCTCCGGGTGCCACTGCACGCCGAGCACGAACTCCGGCTCGGCCAGCTCGACCGCCTCGACGACACCGTCACCGGCCCACGCCACCGAGACCAGCCCGGCGCCGAGCGTGTCGATCGACTGGTGGTGGTGACAGTGGACGTCCACATCGGACCCCATGATCGCCGACAACCGGCTGTCCGGCAGCACCTTCACCCCCACCTGCCCGAAAACTCCCGGAGCAGGCAGGTGGTCGGTGTTGCCGACGTTGTCGGGCAGGTGCTGGTGCAGCGTCCCGCCGAGGACGACGTTCAGCAGCTGCATCCCCCGGCACACGGCGAGGAGCGGCACACCGTTCGCGAGTGCCGCCTCGATCAGCACGTGCTCGGTGTGGTCGCGGTCCGGCCGGGGCGGCCCGGTCTCGGGTGCGCGGTCGGCGCCGTAGTGCACCGGGTCGACGTCGGCACCGCCCGCGACGATCAGTCCGTCCACACGCGACAGCAGGTCGGCGGTGACCTCGCCGACGGGCGGCAGCAGCACCGGCACCCCGCCACCGTTCACGACGCCGTCGAGGTAGCCGCGTGCGAGCACGGCCGCCGGTGTGTCCCACAGCCCGAACTTCGACTGCTCCAGGTACGTCGTGACGCCGATGACCGGCGGGCTAGAGACGTTCGAACCCACGGACCCGCTCCCAGTCGGTCACAGCGGCGTTGTACGCGGCCTGTTCGACGCGCGCGTTGTTGAGGTAGTGCTCGACCACCTCGTCGCCGAACGCGGTGCGCGCGAGCTTGCTCTCCGCGAGCAGCTCGGCCGCGTCCCGCATGGTGGCGGGCACCTGCGGCTTGTCGACGCCGTACGCGTTGCCGGTGAGGCCCGGTTCGAGCGGCAACTCGTTCTCGATGCCGTGCAGTCCGGCGGCGATCAGCGCCGCCACCGCGAGGTAGGGGTTCACGTCCCCGCCGGGCACCCGGTTCTCGACGCGTAACGACTCGCCGTGACCGACCACGCGCAGCGCGCACGTCCGGTTGTCCACTCCCCACGCGACGGTCGTCGGCGCGAAGCTGCCCGGCGCGAAACGCTTGTAGGAGTTGATGTTCGGCGCGAAGAAGTACGTCAGCTCACGCAGCGCCGCCTGCTGCCCGGCGAGGAAGTGGGTCATCAGCTCCGAGAAGCCGTGCTCGCCGTCGCCTGCGAGGACGGCCGAGCCGTCGGTACCACGCAGGCTGATGTGGATGTGGCAGGAGTTGCCCTCGCGCTCGTTGTACTTGGCCATGAACGTGAGGCTCTTGCCGTGCCGCGCCGCGATCTCCTTGGCACCGGTCTTGTAGATGCTGTGGTTGTCGCACGTGGTCAGCGCGGTGTCGTAGCGGAACGCGATCTCGTGCTGGCCGGGGTTGCACTCACCTTTGGCGGACTCGACGTACATGCCCGCGCCGGTCATGCCGTTGCGGATGTCGCGCAGCAGCGGCTCGAGCCTGCCGGTGCCGAGCATCGAGTAATCGACGTTGTACTGGTTGCCGGGCGTCAGGTTGCGGTAGCCGGAGTTCCAGGCCTGCTCGTAGGTGTCGTCGAAGACGATGAACTCCAGCTCGGTGCCGACGTACGCGGCGAGGTCGCGCTCGGCGAGCCGGTCGAGCTGGCGGCGCAGCACCTGGCGCGGCGAGGCGGCGACCGGCCCGCCCTCGACCCACTCGACGTCCGCGAGCACCAGCGCGGTGCCCTCGAGCCACGGCACGAGCCGCAGCGTCTCGAGGTCGGGGCGCATGACGAAGTCGCCGTACCCGCGCTCCCAGGAGGACATGGCGTAGCCGTCGACGGTGTTCATCTCGACGTCGACGGCCAGCAGGTAGTTGCACGCCTCGGTGGCGTGCGGGACGACCTCGTTCAGGAAGTACTCGGCGGCACAGCGTTTGCCCTGGAGACGGCCCTGCATGTCGGTGATCGCGACGAGGACGGTGTCGACGGTCCCACCCGCGACAAGCTCTCGAAGGCGGTCGAGCGTGAGCATCCCGTCCCGGTGCCCCATGAGCCCTCCAAAGGATCAGTTGCGACCCATTGTCCAGTGAAGTCTTGACACAGCACTGTAACGCGCATCACGCTTCGGGGAAATCCAAAGGACTGATGCTGGCCCATTGAACCCCGAGGGAGCATCCGTGGCGAAGTCGCAGCGCGCAGTCGAGTACCAGACCGTCTCGTCCGACTACCTCGAGCAGCGTCAGCTCCGCAGAGGCGCGGCGGGGTGGGTGCTCCTCGCCGGGCTCGGCGTGGCGTACGTGATCTCCGGTGACTTCGCCGGCTGGAACTTCGGGCTCGCCGAGGGCGGCTGGGGCGGGTTGCTGATCGCGACCGCGCTGATGGCCGTGATGTACACGTGCATGGTGTTCGGCCTGGCCGAGATGGCCTCGGCGATGCCGGTCGCGGGCGCGGGCTACGGTTTTGCACGGCGCGCGCTCGGCCCGACCGGCGGGTTCGCCACCGGCACGGCGATCCTCATCGAGTACGCCATCGCACCGGCCGCCATCGCGGTGTTCATCGGCGGGTACGTCGAGTCGCTCGGCCTGTTCGGGCTGACGACCGGCTGGCCGGTGTTCCTGGTCTGCTACCTGATCTTCATCGGCGTGCACATCTGGGGTGTCGGCGAGGCGCTGCGGGTGATGTTCGTGATCACCGCGGTCGCCGTCATCGCGCTGGTGGTGTTCGTGGTCGGCATGATCGGCAAGTTCGACGCCGACAAGCTGTTCGACATCCCGATGACCGACGCGGCCGGGGCCAGCACGTTCCTGCCGTTCGGCATCGCGGGTGTGCTGGCGGCGTTCGTGTACGGCATCTGGTTCTTCCTGGCCGTCGAGGGCGTGCCGCTCGCGGCAGAGGAGGCGAGCGACCCCCGCCGCGACCTGCCGCGCGGCATCATCGCGGCGATGGCGGCGCTGCTGGTGTTCGCGGCGCTGATGCTGCTGGTCGCGCCGGGTGCGGCGGGCTCGAACACGATCGCGGGCTCGGACAACCCGCTGCCGGACGCGATCCGCGCCGCCTACGGTGGCGACAACTTCCTGGCGCAGTTCGTGAACTACGTCGGCCTCGCCGGGCTGGTGGCGAGCTTCTTCTCGATCATCTACGCGTACTCGCGGCAGCTGTTCGCCCTGTCGCGCGCCGGGTACCTGCCGAGGTGGCTGTCGAAGACGGGCCGCCGCAAGACGCCGGTGCTGGCGCTGATCGTCCCGGGCACGATCGGCTTCCTGCTGGCGTCGTTCACCATGGACGGCGCGAAACTGATCAACATCGCGGTGTTCGGCGCGACCGTGTCGTACGTGCTGCTCAACGTGTCGCACATCGTGCTCCGCTTCCGCGAGCCGGACATGGAGCGCCCGTACCGCACCCCGGGCGGCGTGGTGACCACGGGCATCGCGGCGGTCCTCGCCGTGGCCGCGGTGGTGGCGACGTTCTTCGTCGACGAGGTCGCGGCCGCCATCACGGCCGGGATCCTGCTGGTGGCGCTGGCGTACTTCTTCTTCTACAGCCGCCACCACCTGGTGGCGAACGCCCCGGAGGAGGAGTTCGCGGCCATCAAGGCGGCGGAGTCCGAGCTCGCGGACTGAATCTTTATCGCCGGATCGTGTAACGAATTCCATTCACCGACGACTGGGTTAGCGTCACCTGTGTAGGGTCGGCGACTCACCGCAGTCGAGGTCGGGATACAGCAAAGATGGATTTGTTCCGCGCGATCAGGACGACCGGCACGCTGTTGTACTGCCTGACCGTAGGGGTGGCTACCGTCGGTCTCGGTACGTTCCTGTCCCGGCAGCTCGGCTCAACCGGCGCTCTCACTCACGTCGTTCCCGTCCTCGCCGGGGGCGCCGCCGCTTTCGGCGCCGGGCTTGCCGCCGATCGCCTCCTGCCCTGGCTCCGCTCCGGCCGATAGCGCCGCACGCTTCTTCATGCCCCGTCTCACCCAGATACCCAGGGAGCAGAGCAGGGTCGTACCGCCAACCCACGGCAATTTGTCAGCCAGGTTCACCTTGAAGACGATCCAGCCGATCCCGGCCGCCAGGGCAAGCAACAGCACGAGCGGAACCAGGATTATCGCGGCGACCAGAGACTTCTGCAGGCCGCTGGCATCCTCAGCCGTCCCCTTCTGGAAGGCCTCGATGCACTGCGCAAGCACGCCGTTTCTCGGCGTCTCCTCACTCATTCCCCTGCTCCTGCTCACCTAACTCGAGTGCTCTACGAGGGCCCACCACCCTCCTGCGTTGTGCCCGATCATGTGCTTGCCCCGCGCCGATCACCGATTCCCGTGCTTGGCGCGATATCTCTCCAGCACGGCTCTCGCTGCCTCTCCGGTCTCCGACACCTTCTGGAGCTCCTCGTAGCGGGTCCAGTAGCCGCGCACCAACTCGTTGTCGCGGTTGGTGAGGTAGTCCTCGCGCCCTTCCACGTACAGCACCGTGTCGGCATCGGCATCGACGTCGAGGTCCAGGAGGGTGAACGAGCCCTCCAGCCCACGGTGCGCTCCGACCGCGAACGGTAATACGGCGACCGACACCGTGGGCCGGTTCATCATGTCGAGCAGGTGATCGAGCTGGGCGGCCATCGCAGCGGCGCCCCCCACCGCCTGCGCCAGGACCGGCTCAGCCAAAATTACGTTCAGCTCGGGCGGTTCCTCGTCGAAGAAGTGCCGTTGGCGCACCATCCGTGCGAGAACGGCCTGCTCGACCAGGTTTGCGGGCTTGAACACCGACAGCAGGGCCCGTGCGTACTCCTCGGTCTGCAACAGCCCCGGCATGGACTCCAACTGGAACTGGTGGACCACCGTCGCGGAGCTCTCGTAGGCGAGGAGCTTGCGCAATGACTCATCTACCGCCTGCCCGAACTCGGCGTACCACGGTTCCCGCCGACTGTCCTTCGCCGTCGCGATCAGGGTGCTGGCCTCGTACTCGGCCACGCCGTACTCGAGCATCAACGCCTTGAGATCCGACGTCGAGATCCCCACCGTTGAGTTCTCGATCCTGATCACCTTCGAGACGGACCAGTCCATGCTGTCGGCGACCTCTTGCTGGGTTCGTCCAAGGCCGTCACGCAACGCCCGCAAGCGTCGACTGAGCAGCCTTTTCGAGAACCGTGGGTCGCGCTGACGGGGCATGCTGACGCGTCTCCTTTCGAACTGATGACCGTGGTGACGTTCATCCTATCCAGTGACAGCCACCTAGCTGATGGCCAGGTGGCTGCTTGCCCGCTGGCGGTGATCCACCAGGCGTTCGTCAAGGTAGCACGACCAGTCCGGCGTAGACGCCTCGCGACATGGCAACAGCCAGATCACACAACCCCCCGTTAGTTGGTACTTCATCGGGTGATGAGCCAACACTTTGAGTAACCGAGATTTTGCCAACCGCCCATCCGCACCGAACACATGACCCAAGCAGCGGATTCTGACGGGCAGAAACTCCGCGATAATTGCCGATCATAAATTCATATCCTGGGCTGCATCCTGGGGAGGACTACATATGACCGCACAGATGAGCTGGCGAAAGAGCAGCTTCAGCGGCAATCTCAGCTGCGTGGAGGTCGCCTGCTTGGCAGACGGTCGATTGATCCGGGATTCCAAGGACCCCGGCGAAACACTGCGGTTCCCGTGGCGAAGCGCGAGACGACTGTTCTCGTTCGTGGGACAAAGGGAAGTTCCGACCAGCACAATCCAGAAATAATCCTGATTCAGTCACCGAGGAGCCTTGACGTGGAGTGCACTCCAGGCGGTTGGATCAGATGATGGACGCGACCGATAACAAGGAGTTGCTGCGGCAGGCGTTCACCGAGGTCGCAAAGGGCGACTCGGGACCGTTCATCGACCTGCTGGCCGACGACGTGCGGTGGACGATCATCGGGAGTACCGCCTGGTCAGGGACCTATGAGGGCAAGAAGGCGGTCCTCGACGACCTCCTTCGGCCAGTGACAGAGCAGCTGCGTGGGCGCGCCATCATCGCCGCGCACCGATTCATCGCCGAGGACGACCTCGTGGTCGTCGAGGGGCGTGGGCGCAACTCCACCACGTCCGGGGTGCGGTACCACAACGAGTACTGCTGGGTGTTCCGCCTCGACGGCGGCCGGATCCGTGAGCTGACCGAGTACGCCGACACCCAGCTGATCGCGAGCGCGCTGCGGGCACCGGACTGAGGTGGCCCACGAGGTCGTGGGCCACCTCCACTAGGCCGTGCGTGTCGAGAAGCGCGTGGGCAGGTCCTCCCAGGGCGCGTCCGGTGCGCGGGTCGACGCGCCGCTCAGCCGGACCATCTGTGCGGCGAGGAGGCCGGCGACCGCGGCACTGTTGACGATCTCCCCCGCGAGGGCCCAGCCGACGGCTTCGACGAGCGGGACCTTGCGGGCGACCAGGTCCGCTTCCTCGTCACCGAGGAGTTCGCGGTCCACCACGGACAGGCCGGTGGCGAGGAAGACGCGTACGACCTCGTCGGTGAACCCGGGTGAGGCGGCGACGTCGACCAGTACCGACCAGTGCTCGGCGGCGAGACCGACCTCTTCGACCAGCTCGCGCTTGGCCGAGGAGAGGGGGTCCTCGCCGAGGTGGTCGATCAACCCCGCGGGCAGCTCCCAGATCCGCCTGCCCAGCGGGTGGCGGTACTGGTGGATCAGCGTCACGTTGTCGTCGTCGTCCAGTGCGACGATCGCGACCGCGCCGTGGTGTTCGACGACCTCGCGTCTGGCCTGCCCGCCGCCCGGCATGGCGACGTCGTCGACGCGCACCGCGATGATGCGTCCCGAGTAGACGTCCTCCGTGGACAGGACCGCGAACTCGTGCCGTCCCGGTTCGGTCACGAACGCGCTCCCGCGCCGGACACCTCGGGCAGCTCAACCGGCAGCCGTTCGGCGGCCTTGCGTGCCAGCGCGGCACGCACGAAGCCGGCGAACAGCGGGTGCGGGCGCGTCGGACGGCTCTTCAGCTCGGGGTGCGCCTGCGTGCCGACGAAGAACGGGTGCACGTCGGCGGGCAGCTCGACGTACTCGACGAGGTGGCCGTCCGGTGAGAGCCCGGAGAACACCAGGCCCGCCTTGGACAGCTTGTCGCGGTAGGAGTTGTTGACCTCGTAGCGGTGGCGGTGCCGCTCGGAGACGTCCTTCGCCCCGTACGTGGTCGCGACCACCGAACCGGGCGTCAGCTTCGCCGGGTACGCGCCGAGCCGCATGGTGCCGCCCATGTCCCGCTCGCCTGCGACGACGTCCTCCTGGTCGGCCATCGTGGAGATCACGGGGTGCTTGGTGGTCTCGTCGAACTCCGACGAGTTGGCGTCCGCGATCTTCGCGAGGTGCCGCGCGGTCTCGATCACCATGCACTGCAGGCCGAGGCACAGGCCCAGCACCGGGATCTTGTTGACGCGGGCGTGCTCGATCGCGCCGATCTTGCCCTCGATGCCGCGCACGCCGAAGCCGCCGGGGATCAGCACACCGTCCAAACCGGACAGCGCGGCGGCGGCGCCTGCCGGGGTCTCGCACTCGTCGGACGCGACCCACCGGATGTCGACCTTGGCGCGGTGCGCGAAACCACCGGCCCGCAACGCCTCGGTGACCGACAGGTACGCGTCGGGCAGGTCGACGTACTTGCCGACGATGGCGATGCGCACCGTCTCCTTGGGATCGTGCACGCGGGTCAGCAGGTCGCCCCACACCGTCCAGTCCACGTCCCGGAACGGCAGTCCCAGCCTGCGGACGACGTAGGCGTCGAGGCCCTCGGTGTGCAGGACCTTGGGGATGTCGTAGATCGACGGCGCGTCCGGCGCGGCGACGACCGCGTCGATGTCCACGTCGCACATCAGCGCGATCTTGCGCTTGAGCCCGCTGGGGATCTCGCGGTCCGCGCGGCACACGACCGCGTCGGGCTGGATGCCGATGTTGCGCAGCGCGGCGACGGAGTGCTGCGTCGGCTTGGTCTTGAGCTCACCGGACGGCGCGAGGTAGGGCACGAGCGATACGTGCAGGAAGAAGCAGTTGTCGCGGCCGACGTCGTGGCGGACCTGCCGCGCGGCCTCCAGGAACGGCAGCGACTCGATGTCGCCGACGGTGCCGCCGATCTCGGTGATGACCACGTCGGGCGCGTTGCCGTCCTCGCCCGGCCGCGCCATGTCGCGGATGCGCCGCTTGATCTCGTCGGTGATGTGCGGGATGACCTGCACGGTGTCCCCGAGGTACTCGCCGCGCCGCTCCTTGGCGATGACGGTCGAGTACACCTGCCCGGTGGTCACGTTCGCCGCGCCGACCAGGTCCCGGTCGAGGAACCGTTCGTAGTGCCCGACGTCGAGGTCGGTCTCCGCGCCGTCCTCGGTGATGAACACCTCGCCGTGCTGGAACGGGTTCATCGTCCCGGGGTCCACGTTGAGGTACGGATCGAGCTTCTGCATCGTGACCCACAGCCCGCGGGACGTGAGCAGCTGGCCGAGGCTCGAGGCTGTCAGGCCCTTGCCGAGCGATGAGGCGACCCCACCGGTGACGAACACATATTTGGTCGTACGTGAGTGTTGCACCAGGGATGCCCCCCGTGGCGTTGCCTTCGGTCCGAATCCGTTACTGGCGATACCGTTCGCAGCGGGGCTCCCCGCCTGACTCTCCACGGGGTTTCACCGTATCACCTGCTCCTGCGATGCGAACCCGACACACCGGTCAGGAACATTCGACAGGCCGGACTCACGCGCGGTGAGCACACTGCGACTCTCGGCGATGACCGGAAAGACGCGTTCAGGGCGTTGAGTGTCCGGAAACGTCTTTCGAGGCATCGGCCGTCGTCCCGTCCCTGTGGATGACCGCACCGGTGGGGGGTTACTCGGTGGGCGCGCCCGGAGCTGAGCGTTCCGCGTTGCCCGCGCTGCCGTAGCGGCCCGCCTGGCCCTCCAGTTGTTCGCGGAGCGCGAGCACGGTCACGACGCGGCCCGCCGGCGTCTGCGCGTTGTCCACAGTGGACAGGATGCTGGTGGCGGCGGTGTCCGCGCGCACGACGCCAACCGGGCCGGTGCCGGACGCCGAGCCCTCGATACCGGCCAGCACGGTGCCCGCGCCGGAGCGGTCGACCTGCGTGGCGAACCGCGCGACGGTCGCGGCACGGTCCCCCGCCCCGTCACCGGAGGCGGCGCCGCCGGTGAGCACGATCGCGAGCTGCGCGGGCTGAAGTCCTTGGCTCGCCTTGACGAACCCGCCCTCGGTGAGCCCCGACAGCGCGGCGGCGGTCTCGTCGGCGGACGCCTGCGGTTTGTTGTTGTCCTTGCTGATCAACAGAAGCGGGCCGAGCAGACCGCCCGCGAGCGTGCCGGGGTCGGACGCGGTCGGCAGCCGCACACCGGCGGGCAGCAGCCGCACGACGATGTCCTTGAGCTGGTCGGCGTGCCGGGGGTCGCTGAACGACTCGGTCAGCTGCAGCTCACCGGTGACGTTCCCGCCCGCGTTGGCGACCAGGGTCTTGAGCGCGTCGCGGTCGGCGGGCCGCGCGTCGGCGGTGGTGACGAGCACGACGGTGCGCTGCGCGAGCTGCCCCTGCACCGCCATCGGACCGACGGACGCGGCGAAGCTGTCGGCGTCGACGAGGCGCGCGTCCTGGGCGTTCTTGTCGTTCTGCAGGTCGTTGACCTGTGCCGCGAGGTCCTCATTCTCGTTGTTCAGCCCCGAAAGCAGCGAGCGCGACAGCGTCGTGGACCCGAGCACCACGCCGACGGCGAGCGCGAGGAAGACCGCGGCGATCGAGATGATGTGGTACCGCAACGAGATCACGAGAAGACTCCCCCAACCCAGTTCGTGAAGGTGTGCCAGGTGCTGATGAACCAGTCGAGGTAGGCGCCGCCGACCCCCGACACGGCGAGACCGACGGCGACCGCGATGAGCGCCGCGAGCACGAGCAGGACGACCGCGCCGACGGACACGCGGCTGCGGTGCAGGGTGGCGACCGCCTTGCCGTCCACGACCTTGCTGCCCAGCTTGAGGCGGGTCAGGAAGGTGGACGGGTTGGAGCCGGAGCGGCCGCGGTCGAGGAACTCGCGCAGGGTGGCCTGGAACCCGACGGTGACGACGAGGCTGGCGCCGTGGGTGTCGGCGAGCAGCAGCGCGAGGTCCTCCGAGTTGCCGGACGCGGGGAAGGTGACCGCGCCGATCCCCAGGTCCTGGACGCGTTCGAGCCCGGGCGCGTGCCCGTCCATGTGCGCGGGGACCACGACTTCGGCACCGCTGCGCAGCGTTTCGGTGGACAACCCGTCCGGGTCACCCACGATCACGTTCGGGCGATATCCGAGGTGGTGCAGTGTGTCCGCGCCGCCGTCGACGCCGATCAGCACGGGCCGGTGCTCGGTGATGTACCGCTTGAGGCGGCGGAGGTCCTCATCGTGGTCGCGCCCGGAGGCGACGATGAGCACCTGCTGGTCGCGGATGGTGGCGTTGAGCTCGGGCACGCCGACGCCGTCGAGGATGAGGGTCCGCTCGCGCCGGAGGAACTCGATCGTGTTGGCGGAGAACGCTTCCAGCTGAGCGGACATGCCGGCCTTGGCGTCGATCATGAGGTCGGCGATGGTCTCGACGGACTGCTCGGGGCCGCGCCCGACCTCCTTGTCGCCGACGTACACGCCGCCTTCGTAGAGCCGGACCTTGCTGCCTTCCCTGACGGCGCGGAGGATCTCTGTCCCGACGCCGTCGATGAGCACGATCCCGGCGCCGACGACGATCTCCGGTCCCAGGTTGGGGAAGCGCCCGGAGATCGACGGCGAGGCGTTGACGACCCCGGCGACCTCGGCGTCGACCAGCGCTTCCGCGGTCGCGCGGTCGAGGTCGACCTGGTCGAGGACGACGATGTCGCCGTGCCCGATCCGGCGCAGGAGGTCGCCAGTCCGCCGGTCGACCCGCGCGATGCCGGCAACCCCAGGTCGAGCCTGATTCGATCGCGCAAGGAGACCGGTGAGCTTCATGAGACTGATGGTGACAAATGGACTGGTGATATTCGGTTCGCCACGCCGGGAAATTCACCCACCTGGGGCAGCGCGGTCCGATTGGAATGATCAATGAGGACTGTGCACGATGGACTGACGCCAGCCGTCGACCATCGCCCGCAACGCGACTTCGTAGCCCGAGGCGACGTCCAGCCCGGGCGGCATCGACCCGGCGAGTTCCAGTGAGACGAGCCCGTGGGCGACACCCCAGCAGGACAAGGCAACCAGCTCGGGACCCACTTTTCGTAACACGCCCTCGTCCTGTCCCCGCCGCACGGCATCGACGAGCGGAGCGATGGTCGCCGTCGCCTCGGCCCGCGCACGGTCGTCGAACTCGGGGCCGCGCCGGTCGAACATGATCGCGTAGAGGTGCGGTTCACGCAGGGCGTAGTCCCGGTAGGCGATGCCGAGCCGCACGACGTCGTCGACGGGGTCGTCGGTGGCCGCGACCTCGGAGAGCCGCGCCCCGAACCGCCGGGCGGCCTCGAGGTAGAGGCTTTCGAGCAGCCCGGCCTTGTTCCCGAAGAGCGAGTAGACGGCGGACGTGGACGTGCCCGCGTCGGCGGCGAGCCGCCGGAGGTTCAGCGCGTCGACGCCACCCTCGAACACGAGGGCGGCGGCCTGGCCGATGAGACGCCCCCGGAGGGCGTCGTCGTGGATCTTCGGTCTCCCCATGGCTTGACAAGTGTATCGTAACGTTGTTTCGTAACGACGTTACCAAACTAGTGGGGAGTGGCGATGCACACGTTCGTGCTGAGCCCGGAGTCGAGATACATCGCGGGTGCCGTACTGCTGACCATCGTCGGCATCGAGTTCGGCGGCTGGTTCATGACCCGCGTCGTGGGCGGCAAGGTGCCGATGACGGAGTTCCAGAAGACCTTCGCCAGGGCAGGACACGCACACGCCGGGGTGCTGGTGACGCTGGCCCTGGTGACCCTGGTCCTGGCGGACGCGACGGCACTGGATGGCGCACTGGGCTGGCTGGCGAGGGTCGGCACCCCGGCGGCGGCAGCACTGATCTCGGCGGGCTTCTTCTTCTCGTCGATGGGCCGGGGCGAGGTGACCCGGCCGAACAGGTTCATCTGGCTGGTGTGGCTGGGCGCCCTGTCACTGGCAACGGGCGTGGTGACGCTGGGCCTGGGTCTGCTGACCGCCTGAGGCCCGAACGCGCCCCCGGGCCGCTCGGGAGGAGCAGTGTGAAGGCAGGCCGGGAACACCGCCCGACCACGCAAGCGTCATGCAGCCAGGCGACTCAGCCCAGCTTGCCCACCCGCGCTCCTCACCCACCCCCGGCGCCGGCCGGGAAGCGAACAGCTACCGCTTCTTACGTCCCTTCCCCCGGGTCGACTTCTTGTCCGCGTCGGCGACCGCCAGCAGTTCCTCGGCGTGCGCACGTCCGGTCTCGGTGGAGTCCATGCCGGCCAGCATCCTGGCCAGCTCCCGCACCCGGTCCTGCTCGTCCACCCGGCGCACGTCACTCCGGGTGACCCCGCCCGCGGCCTGCTTGTCCACCACCAGATGACGGTCAGCGAACGCGGCCACCTGCGGCAGGTGCGTCACCACGATCACCTGGTGGCTCGCCGCCAACCTGGCCAGCCTGCGGCCGATCTCCACGGCGGCACGACCGCCGACGCCGGCGTCGACCTCGTCGAAGACCAGGGTCGGGACCGGGTCGGAGTGGGCCAGGACCACCTCGATCGCCAGCATCACGCGGGACAGTTCGCCGCCGGAGGCCGCCTTGTGCACGGGCAGCGGCACGGCGCCGTCGTGGGCGCGGAGGCGGATCTCCACCTCGTCCACGCCTTCCGGGCCCGCGTGTGCCAGCGCCTCGCGTTCCTTGCCGCCCGCCACGCGCAGTGCGTGCGGGTCGTTCGGCTCGGCCCAGCGGGTGCTGACGATGACCTCGATCGCCGCCTGGCCCATCGCCAGGCCGCCGAGCTCCACGGTCACCGCCTGCGCGAGCTTGTCGGCGGCCTCCACGCGCAGGACGGTCACGCGCTGCGCGCAGTCGGCCAGCGTCGCCGCCAGGTCGTCGCGTCGCCTGGCCAGGTCCGCCAGTGCTTCCTCGGACGTGTCCAGGCCCGCGAGCTGCTTCGCCGCGTTCTCGGCCCACTCCAGCACACCGTTGACGTCCGCCGCGTACTTGCGGGTCAGCTGCTTCAGCTCCGACTGCCGCGCCAGCACCTGCTCCAGCACCTGCGGGTCCGCGTCCAGCGAATCCAGGTAGCTGCTCAGCTCGGTGCCGACGTCGACCAGCAGCGCCTCCGCCTCCGCCAGCCTCGGCTCCAGCTCACGCAGCCTCGGGTCCTCCGAGCCGGACAGCCTGTGCCGCGCGTCGGCGATCAGGCCCAGCGCGCCGGGCACGTCCGGGTCACCCTCGGCCGACCCCGACACCGCGTACGCCGCACCGGTCGCCGACTCGCGCAGCTGGTCGGCGTCCGCGAGGCGCTTCGCCCTCTCGAGCAGCTCGTCGTCCTCGCCGGGCTGCGGGCTCACCGCCCCGATCTCCGCGAGCCCGTGCTTGAGCATCTCGGCCTCGCGCGCCATCTCCCGCGACCGGGCACTGCGGTCGGCCAGCTCGGTGGTGACCCGCACCCATTCCTCGCGCACCTTGCGGTACTCGGACAGCGCGCCTGCCAGCTCCTCGCCTGCGAACCGGTCGAGCACGGACCGCTGCTCGGCCGGGCGCATCAGCTTCAGCTGGTCGTTCTGCCCGTGCACGGCGATCAGCTGCTCGGACAGGTCGGACAGGACACCGACCGGCACGGAACGACCGCCGAGGTGCGCTCTGGAGCGCCCGTCGGGGTTGAGGGTGCGTAACGCGATCAGTGTGCCGTCCTCGTCGGGATCGGCACCCGCGTCGCTCGCGACCTTCGCCGCGGCACTGCCCGGCGGAGCGGCGAAACGGCCCTCCACCACCGCCTTCGCCGCGCCGCTGCGGATTCTCGACACCTCGGCACGACCACCGGACAGCAGATGCAGCCCGGTGACGACCATGGTCTTGCCCGCACCCGTCTCACCGGTCACCACGGTGAGGCCCGGGTCGAGTTCGAGGGTGGCCTCGTCGATCACGCCGAGGCCCTCGATGCGCATCTCGGCCAACACAGCGCGCACTTTATCGGCTCGCACCGACAAAAGCTCGCACCACCCGCAAGTGTGTTCGATTCATGGCGATGTCCGCGCCGTTCCGCTCATGGCGATGATCGCTCCGCAAGCTCCGCTCATGGCGATGTTCGCTCCGCAAGCTCCGCTCATGGCCGTGGGCTTCGCCAACCCTGAACGGGCAGCTCGAACTTCTCCACGAGCCGGTCGGTGAACGGGCCCTGCCGCAGCTTCACGAGCCGCGCCGGGATCTCCCCGCCGACCACCTCCACCCGCGCGCCCGGAGGCAATACAAACGTACGGCGACCGTCGCAGCACAGGACCGCGGGATGCCCGGACGGGTCCACCTCGACCGCGATCCGCGAGTCCGGCGACACCACGAGCGGCCGCGCGAACATGGCGTGCGCGTTGCTCGGCACCACCAGCAGGGCCTGCACGTCCGGCCACACCACGGGTCCGCCGGCGGAGAACGCGTACGCGGTCGAACCGGTCGGCGTCGCGCACAGCACACCGTCGCAGCCGAACGAGGAGACGGGCCGGTTGTCGACCTCTATGCGCACGTCCAGAATCCGCTCGCGGCTGCTCTTCTCGACGCTGGCCTCGTTGAGCGCCCACGTCTTCGCGAGCCGCCGGTTCCCCAGTGACGCGGTGACGTCGACGGTCATGCGGTCGACGACCTCGTAGCGCTGCGCGATGACCTGCGACACCGCCTCGTCGAGGACATCGGAGTCGGCCTCGGCGAGGAACCCGACCCGGCCCATGTTCACGGCGAGCACCGGCACCCCGGCCGGACGTGCCAGCTCGGCGGCACGCAGCAGGGTGCCGTCGCCGCCGAGGACGAACACCAGCTCGGTGCCCTCCGCGGCCTTCGTCCCGACCGGCACGACCCGCTGGTAGCAGGACGCGTCCAGGTCCGGCGCCTCGCGTTCCAGCACGCGCAACTTGATGTCGGCGTCGGCGAACCAGCCCGCGAGCTTCTCCGCGGCGCGGCGGGTGTCCTGCCTGCCGGTGTGGACGACGAGGAGCACTTCACGTGCGGTCATTGGGGCCCCTCTCGGACAGCGGTCTCCACGAGCGCGGCCGCCGCCTGGTCGTCCAGGGGCGCGCCGCGACGCAGCCATGCGAAGTATTCGACATTCCCCGACGGCCCGGGAAGGGGGCTGGCGACCACACCGTGTAGGCGCAGTCCCAGATCCCCGGCCGCTTTCACCACGTCCAGCACCGCCTCGGCACGCAGCGCGGGGTCGCGGACGACACCGCCGCTGCCGAGACGTTCCTTGCCGACCTCGAACTGCGGTTTCACCATCGGCAGCAGGTCGGCGTCCTCGGTCGTGCACGCGAGCAGCGCGGGCAGCACGAGGCGCAGTGAGATGAACGACAGGTCGGCCACGACCAGGTCGACAGGTCCCCCGGTCTGTTCCTGGGTGAGGGCGCGGACGTTGGTCTTGTCGAGCACGACCACGCGGTCGTCGGTCTGCAGCCGCCACACGAGCAGGCCGCGCCCGACGTCGGCGGCGACGACCTCCCGCGCGCCACCGCGCAGCAGGACGTCGGTGAAACCACCGGTGGACGCGCCCGCGTCTAGACAGCGGCGGCCGTCGACCTCGACGGCGAACTTCTCCAGCGCACCAAGGAGTTTGTGCGCACCGCGGGACGCCCAGTCGGGGTCGTCGTCCAGCTCGCGGACCACGACGGCCGCGTCGGTCTCGACGCCGGTCGCCGGCTTCGCGGCGACCGTGCCGCGCACGGTCACCCGGCCGTCGGCGATGAGCTGAGAGGCGTGCTCGCGGGAGCGGGCAAGGCCACGACGCACCAGCTCGGCGTCGAGCCGTGTCCTCCTGGGCACCGTCAGTCCGTGTCGATGCTGGTCAGGGCCTCGTTGAGCGATACGTGCACGGCGTCGAACCTGGCGACGTGCTCGGTCAACGGGACGGCGTCGAGGTTCTCGGTGCCGGCGATCGCCTGGTCGATGTCGGTCGTGTCGACCGTGTCGGCCGTGTCGTTGCCGGCGGTTTGGTCGGTGTCGAACTGCACCCTGTCACGCTACTTCATGCTCGAGACCGAGGCGGGCGAGCGCGGCGCGCACGGCGGTCGGCCAGTCGTCACCCTCGATGCGGATCCCGTCCTCGGTGACGGCCGCGACGTCGTGGGCGACGAAGGTCGGCCGCATGTCCTCGGACGCGTCGAGCAGTTCCTGCGCGGTGGACACCCCGGTCAGGACCAGCAGTGAGTCCAGGCCCGCGCCCACCGCGCCCGCGATGTCGGTGTCCAGCCGGTCGCCGATGACCAGCGGGTTCCGCGCGTCGGCGGACTTCCGCGCCTCGTCCATCAGCGGGCTGGCCGGCTTGCCCGCGATCACCGGCTCACTGCCGGTGGCGGTCCGCAGGGCGGTGACCATCGAACCGTTGCCGGGCAGCGGACCGCGTTCGGTGGGCAGCGTGGGGTCGACGTTGCAGGCGACCCACAGCGCACCCGCGCGGATGGCGACGCACGCCTCCGCGAGGTCACGCCAGCCGGTGTCCTTGCTGAGGCCCTGGACGACGGCCTGGACGTCGGCGCTGTGGCTGCGGGTGGCGGTGAGGCCCCTGATCTCGACCTCGTGCACGAGCGCCGCCGAGCCGACGACCAATACGGTTGTACCGGGTTGCAGCTTGTCGGCGAGCACGGCAGCGGCGGCCTGCGCACTGGTGCTGACCTCCGCCGGCGCGGCCCGCACCCCGATGCGGGTCAGGTGACTTGCCACCTCGTCGGGTCCGCGGGACGCGTTGTTGGTGACGAAGCGGACCTTCGTGCCCGCGGCGTGTGCCGCCTCGACGGCGCGGTCGGCACCGGGGATGACCTCTTCTCCCCGGTAGACCGTGCCGTCGAGGTCGAACAGGAGCGCGTCGTAGTCGTCGAGGAGGCTCATGAGGCGCTCAGGGCGGTGGCACGTTCGGCGGCGTCGGTCTCGTCGTCGAGGTCGGCTTCGGCGGCGTTGAGGAACCAGCGGATCGCGTCGTCGGTCCGACCGGCGGCCTCGAGGTTGTCGGCGTACGCGTAGAAGAGACGCGCACTCCACGGGTCGCGGCGCTCGGCGTCGAGGTCGGGTCCCTGCAGGGCGACGACCGCGGCGTCGACCTGCCCGAGGTCCCGCCGCGCCCCGGCCGCGACGATCTTCAGCTCGACCGCGATCTCCGGCGGGAGGTCCTTGGCGTCGGCGGCCAGCTCCAGCGCACGCTCCGGCCGGCCGAGGGCACGTTCGCAGTCGACCATGACCGGGAGGTGGTTCTGCGACCCGGTCATGCGGCGGACCGCGCGGAACTCGCCGAGCGCCTCGGCCCACTCACCGGCGTGGTAGGCGGCGATCCCGGCTGCCTCCCGGACCACCGCGACGCGGGACGCACGGGTACGGGCGAAGCGGGCATGCGCGAGGGCCAGCTCGGGGTCCTCGTCGAGGAGGATGCCCGCCGCGACCAGGTGCTTGCCGACCAGCTCGGCCACCGACTTGGAAAGGCTCTTCAGTTCACGGCGGGCATCGGAGTCGAGTTGGCTGAACTCGATGTCGGCGGGGAGTTCAGGCTCACCGTCGCGGCGGCGGGGGGTTTCGGGCCGCTCGTCTTCGATTTCCGCGGGTGCGGTCTCCGCTGCGGCGGGTGCCTCGATCTGCGGGTCGGCCGGGGTCGTGGTTTCTGCTTCGGCGGGGGTTTCGGGCTCCGCGGGAGTCTCGGAGGCCGCCCTGGTCTCCCTTTCGGGGAAGGCTCCGGCGCCGGTCTCCGCTTCGGCGGGGCTTCCGGTTCCCTCGTCGGTGGGGGCCAGGAGCCCTGCGGTTTCCGCGTCGGCGGGGGTCCTGGCCTCCGCTTCAGCGGAGATTTCGCGCCCTGATTCTCCGGGGAGTTCGGCTTCGGCGAGGGCTTCGGGCCCTGCTTCCGCTGGGAGTTCCGCTTCGGCGGAGGTCCTGGCCTCGGCTGCTGCGGGAGCTTCGCGCCCTGATTCTCCGAGGCGTTCGGCTTCGGCGCGGGTGCCGGTCTTCGCTTCGGCGGAGGTTTCGGACCCTGCTTCCGCGGAGTGTTCGGCGCCGAGGTGCGTGCCGGTCTTTTCTTCAGCGGGGGCTTCGGGCCCTGCTTCCGCGGGGAGTTCGGCTTCGAGGTGGGTGCCGGTCTTCGCCTCGGTGGCGGTTTCCGGCCCTGCTTCGGCGGGGGTCCCGGTCTCCGCTGCGGCGGGGCTTTCGGGCCCTGCTTCCGCGGAGGGGTCCGCGCCGGTGGCCGTCCCGGTCTGCTCGTCGGCGGGGGTGCCGGTTTCCTCGCGCGCGGAGGTTTCGGGCCCTGCGTCTGCGAGGGGGTCCGCGTCGAGGTGGGTGCCGGTCGCCGCTTCGGTGCGGGTGGCGGTTCCTTCGGCGGTGGTCTCGTCGGACGGGATGGCCGGTGCTGCCTCGAGGTTGGCCGGGGCATCGTCGGTCAGGGCGCCGGAGTTGACCTCGCCGGTGGCGGTGACGTCCTCATAGGCCGCGTCTTCGCGGCGGCGGTAACCGGTGTTGTTGGTGTCGCCGCCGGTGGTGGACATGTAGTGGTTGCGGCGGGCGAAACCGCTGGTCGGTTCCTGCGGAGCCTCGGCAGGCCGGGGGTCCGAGGTTGAGCGGCTTCGGTCGTCGCGAGAGGGGCGGCTGGTTCGGTTGTCGCCGCCGCGGTCGTCGCGGAACGGGCGGTTGGGGCGATCGCCGCTTCGGCCGCCGCGGTCGTCCCGGAAGGTGCGGGCACCGCGGTCGTCGCGGGACTGGCGGTTGTCGCGGTCTCCACCCCGGGAGCCGCGGTCATCGCGGGCGGGCCGGGTGCCACGGTCGCCGGATTGGCGGTCGCTGCCTCGGGTACCGCGGTCATCGCGGAACGAGCGGGCACCGCGGTCATCGCGGTCTCCACCCCTGGAGCCGCGGTCGTCCCCGAAGGAACGGGCACCGCGGTCATCTCGGGACTGACGGTTGTCGCGGTCCCCACTGCGGAAGCCCTTGTCGGCCCGGTTTTCGCGGTCTCCACCACGGTCACCGCGATCGTCACGGAAGGAACGTGCGCCGCGGTCATCGCGGTTGCCGCCTTGGGAGCCGCGGTCGTCGCGGAAGGAACGGTTGCCGCGGTCGTCGCCACGGCTGCCGCGATCGTCACGGAACGGGCGGGCGCCGCGGTCATCACGGTCTCCGCCTCGGGAGCCGCGGTCGTCGCGGAAGGAACGGGCGCCCCGGTCGTCGCCACGGCTGCCACGGTCATCGCGGAAGGAACGATTGCCTCGATCGTCGCGGTTGCCGCCGCTGAACGAGCGGTTGCCCCGGTCATCACGGTTACCGCTGCTGGAGCTTCGGTTGTCGCGGAACGGGCGGTTGCCCCGGTCGTCGCGGTTGCCGCCACTGGAGCCGCGGTCGTCGCGGAACGAACGGTTGCCCCGGTCGCCACCGAACGAACGGCCGGCCCGGTCCCCGCCACTGCTGCCGCGGTCGTCGCGGAACGAACGGTTGCCCCGGTCGTCGCGGTCCCCGCCACGGCTACCGCGGTCACCACCGAAGGAGCGGCCTGCCCGATCGTCGCGATCCCCGCCACGGTTACCGCGGTCATCGCGGAAGGAACGATTGCCTCGATCGTCGCGGTTGCCGCCGCTGAACGAGCGGTTGCCCCGGTCATCACGGTTACCGCTGCTGGAGCTTCGGTTGTCGCGGAACGGGCGGGCGCCGCGATCGTCGCGGTCTCCCCCGCGGTTGCCGCGGTCGTCACGGAACGAACGAGCGCCTCGGTCGTCGCGAGTGCCGCCGCTGGAGCCGCGGTCATCGCGGAACGAACGGTTCCCCCGGTCGTCGCGGTTGCTGCCGCCGGAGCCGCGGTTGTCGCGGAACGGGCGGTTGCCACGGTCGTCGCGGTTGCCGCTGCTGGAACCGCGGTCTTCGCGGTAGGGGCGGGCGCCTCGGTCGTCGCGGTCGTTGTTGCGGGGTGGGCGGCCTGAGCGGTTGTCGCGGTAGCCGCCGTCGCGTTGAGGTTTGTTGTCGCGGTTGCCCGTGCGCGGACGGTCATCGCGAGACGAACGGTTGTCGCCTCGCTGAGGGCGGTCGTCGTCGCGGCGAGGGGTGTTGCGGTCGTGGGTGGGGCGGTAGCCGCCTCTGTCCCGGTTCTGACTGCTCTGACTGTTTCGATAGGGGCGATTGCCCTGGTCACGGCGGGTGGAGTCGCGGTCCCGGTTGCGTGCGCCACCGCTCTCTGACTCGTCGCGGTTGCGGTCCGACACTGTTCCTCCTGGCACTGCTGACATGGGGCGTCCGTACACCTATCACCTATTGAACATGCAAGAGGCCCCCCGGGATCCGGGGGGCCTCTTGTGAAGGGTGTTCGGCGGTGTCCTACTCTCCCACACCCTGGCGAGTGCAGTACCATCGGCGCTGGTGGGCTTAGCTTCCGGGTTCGGAATGGGACCGGGCGTT
>NZ_JACHJQ010000016.1 GCF_014203735.1 Actinophytocola algeriensis
GTCGACACCGTGAAGGACGGGCAGCACTGGGTGACCCTCTTCGACCCGGAGGGCAACGAGTTCTGTGTCCTGAGTGACCGGAAAAGCTGAGCGGGCACCGAACAGTTGTCCGGGACTCCGACGACCCACGCAGCAACACGGACCAATGGGCTGCCGCCCGCCGCCAGGCGGTACCAACCTCATGCGACAGCACAGCTAGGGCTTCGCTTCGATTTGCCGCCAGAGGCGGAAACTTCGGGCCTGTTCTGTGAAGGAGAGAAATTCCCCGGCACGGGCCATGTCGTCCGTGACCCGCCCACGGAACTCGCGTACGTGGTGGCCCAGATCAGTTCACACGGCAACGCGGCCAGCCGAAGCCCGAGTTGGGGGTTGAGCCGCTCCAGGTGCGAATCTGCCGCAGCACCGGGTGGTTCGCGCTGCGTGTCGTTGCCGAACGGCAGCAGCGTTCCGTCAACATCGAGGAACAGCAACGGGCGTTGCTCATGCGGCGTCATGCTGCGGTGACCTCGTCGCGCTCGATCAGGACACCGCGCTCGAAGCGAGCTCCGGCGCGCACCAGTGCGACCAGGTGGGGTGCGTTGACCGCACGCCAGCGGGCCTGGGCTGACTCGATCAGCTTGAATGCCATGGCCAGACCAGCCGCCCGCGAGCCTGGTCCCTTGGTGACCTTCGTCCGATGACGCACCGACGCGAACGTGGACTCGATCGGATTCGTGGTGCGCAAGTGGATCCAGTGCTCGGCCGGGTAGTCGTAGAACGCCAACAACTCGGCGACATCGTCGCTGATCTTGGAGACCGCCT
The DNA here is from genome assembly GCF_014203735.1 of Actinophytocola algeriensis. GTDB lineage: Bacteria > Actinomycetota > Actinomycetes > Mycobacteriales > Pseudonocardiaceae > Actinophytocola > Actinophytocola algeriensis. The sequence goes on from NZ_JACHJQ010000016.1 coordinate 802, forward strand.
TGGGGAACTTCGCCCCGTAGGCGGCCTCGAAGGCTTTGACCGCGTCCAGGGCGTGCCGGTGGTCCTCGGCGTTCCATATCTCCGCGAGGGCTTCCTTCGCCCCCGGATGGACCGATTTCGACATGGCCGACAACACGTTGGTGATCTTGTGGAACCAGCACCGTTGCTCGCGCGTGGCCGGGAAGACCTCGCGCAGCGCGCCCCAGAATCCCAGTGCGCCGTCACCCACCGCCAGCACCGGAGCGGTCATCCCTCGCCGGGCGCAGTCGCGCAGCAGATCTGCCCCACGACTCGGTCGATTCCCACAGGTAGACGTAGTCCACTTGTGACAGATCCCGTTCGGCGAAAGCACGTTGCTCGGTCTTCCACTGCTCGGTCAGTTTCGTGATCACCGGCGCTGACAGACCCGCGGTCGAGCCCAGGAACTGGCCTAGCGCAGGCACGAAGTCACCCGAGGACAGGCCGTGCAGGTACAGCAACGGCAGCACTTCGGTGATCTTCGGCGTCTTGCGGGCCCAGGCGGGCAGGATGGCCGAGGCGAACCGCTTGCGCTCGCCGGTCGCGGGGTCGACGCGCTGGTCGTTGACTCGCGGCGCGGTGACGTCCACCGCGCCTGCGGCGGTGAGACTTCGCGGGGCTGGTGGTACCCGTTGCGCACGACCAGGCGGTGGCCGTGTTCGTCGCGCTCGTCGGCGAACGCGGCGATGTGGGCGTCGACCTCGGCGCGCAGTGCTTCGGCCAGCATCCGGCGGGAGCCGTCGCGGACGATCTGGTCGATCAGCGACGACTCGCCCGTGGTCGGATGGTCGTTGTCACCAGATGTGGGGTCAGGGACTACGGTGAGCATGGGCGTACCTTCCCGACCGACGCGCCAACGTCGGCCTGCTCGAGACCAGTTACTCGATCACCGGGAAGGTACGCCCTTCACCGGCCGATCCACAGGTCTCAAGCATTGCTCGCCGGGCCGCCCAGGTCCGCCCGCGGGGCGAACGCGTTGGGCGCGCTGAGGATGTCCAGAGCGCGTGTGCATCCGGAACACTCTGGGTTGGTTGGAGCGCATTGCTCGATCCTTGACTCCGCTGAACGAGGGAACTCCCCACGGCTGCTGACGTTCTGTTTCCACGGAGAGTCACACCTTCGGCGGCCGATTCAGCGTGCATCGTCACGGGACGTTTGACGCTGGTATGACGCGGAATACAGGTCACATCGACGATGTCGAACTCTTACGGATTGGGAGCCGTACTGTGCCAGCGTTACAAACTGCCGGGCCGGTAATCAACAACCCCGCACGATGGGTTTCGTGCCTGGTCAAAGACGTTCCACGCCCCAGCGATAGGCCCGCAGGTCCGCAGGTTTGGCAGTGGTCAGCGCAGCATTGGTCTGACGTGTGGCGACGCACTTCTGGGCGTGGGCTGCCATCACGACGAGACGCGGTGGATCAGTTCACCGCGACGATGTGTAGCGAAGGCGATCTCTGCGACGAGCAGATCGAACAGGTTTGCAGCACAATCTTTTCACCGGGCGATCGGCCATTGGAGGTGTGGCTGGCGGACGCGATGGAAAGATTTGTGTGGCGGATCCGACCCTGGATTCCCCTATGGGTATCCTTCGCGCATTGGTCGGTGCGCTGGTGCGTGCATCGCGAGCGCCAACAGTTGATCTTTCTGGCTCGAGACATGCTGTCGACGTACCTCACTGCGCGTCGACTTGATTCCCGGGTCGGGACGGGGCTGGACATCCGCTTGGCGCACGCGTCACGGAACCACCATGGCAGCGTGAGCAAGATCATGGGGACCGGCTCGACGGGCCACTTTGTGCCGAAACCATTCGCCGTGGTGGACTCGGGCTGTTATGGAACCGTGGTCTCCCGTCTGGTGGAGGATCTCGACTCTCCGGCGACCCCCGCCGAGCACGCAGCGTGCCTGTTCTTCTTCAGCCGGAATCCAAGGATCTTCGGGTTTCTGAACTACCTGTTGAGCCCGAGCATTCTGGAAGCTGACATCCTTGGTCATGACGTCGCTGACTTCGTGATCTACGCGGGCGATCTGCTGGAGGCTCTGCCCAAGCCATACCGGGTGGTCGACCATGGTGACATCTTCGCCGGTGAGATCCAGGACCTCTTGACATTCTGCTTGAGCATGGCGGTCCTCAAAGAGGTCGACGACTATGTCGACGCTGGTCCGTTGGCGTCCATCTCGCAAACCCAACGGAGGGCGCTGGAGCTCTACAACGTCTATGCCTACGCAGGCAGCAACCGTGCGCTCGGCGATTCTCTGCTCTTCCATGCCCCTGCTCCCCAGCAACTGCCGGCAAGTTACGGATTCGACGACCTGGACTTCCACAGCTTTCCACCGCAGAACGAAATTTTCGGGTCCGTTCCGGGATGACAAGGAAGGGGAATCACCCATGCGTCAGCACAACGTAGCGGCGTTCCTCGACCGGTGCCGCGATGAGTCAGGAAGATTCGTCGAGACCGACGAGGACCGACCGAGTCTGGAAGCGAGTCGCTTTGGCGCCGAAATTCTGCAACTGATTGGTAGCCGCCCCTCCGAGGCCGAGTTGCGGTTCGTCGCCGATCGTCACTGCGGTGCGGGATACGCCATGGACGACGATGCCGAAGAGCCCGCTCTGAGCGCCACCTACTACGCGCTTCGGTTGTTAGAACTGGCCGGACACCCACCATCCGACGCTCACGAGATCGCGCGCTGGCTCGTCGACACACTGTTCGGCGAGGGCCGTGTCGTGGTGGACATGGACGATCTGTTCTACGGCATCCGTGCGCTCAACCTCGCCGGTGAGCGGCTCTCGTCAAGTGGGGAAGACGCGGTGCGCACCTTCCTGCAAACCTGTCAGCACGTCAATGGTGGGTACGGCTTGCTGCCTGATGCCGCGCCGGATATCGAGCGGACGTACTGTGCGGTCGCCATTTCCTTGTGGATGGGCGGCGACAGTGATCACGAGGCCGCCCGAGCGCAGAAACCGTTCGTCCGCTCGTGCTATGACGGCGGTGGACACATTAGGATGCGTCCGAGCAGTCCGGACTGGTCTTTGGCCAGTGGCTACTGGGGCAACCGTTGTGTTGAGTTGCTGGAGTTGGACTGGCCGTGGGACGACGTACATGCTGCCACTGCGGCGTGCCGGCAACCTGACGGCGGTTTCACCTCCACTACCGGATCCTCCCTATGGGAGACCTACTGCGCTCTGCGGGTACTCGACATCGCCACCCAGCATCGGCAGGTGCACGCATGAGCCGCGCTTCGCTGCAAGACCTGGCCAGCGCTCCGCGACTGCGGCACCGTCTGGGATTCGGCCTGTACCTGATACCCGGGTACCCGACCTGGGAGGCCAGTGTTGACGCGGTGCGTGCGGCCGTGACGCAGGATGTCGACTTCATCGAGTTCCCGATCCTGCGTGACCGAACGTTCTCCGCACGCACCGGTGGCCCGGTGGCCGCCGCTCTCGCCAAAGCCCACCCGGACCTGCTCGATCTCGCCTCTCCCGCGCTGTATGAGTGGCTCGACGAGATCCCCGCGCCAGTCGGCGTGGTCTACGAGTCCGCCTGGCCGGCGTTGGACGACTGCCGAATCCCGCACACGCTCGCCGATCGTTGTGCCGGGCTGATCTGCGAGCACAACGCGACACCGTTTCAAGGGCACGCCCGGCATGCGCGAGTGTGGCGTACTCCATTGGTCGCGACTATCCGGGCGACGCCGGACACCGTCGATGCTCACGACATCGACGTGCTCGAACATGGAGGCGGGTTCATCTATCTCGCACTCAGCGGCACCACCGGCGAACGCGGCAGCATCGATGATTCGGTCGCCAGAAAAATCCGCGCAGCACGCGACTACCGCGCCGATCTACCGGTGTATGCGGCGTTCGGTATCCGTACCCCCGACGATGTGGCCGCCGTGGCAGCGGCCGGTGCCGACGGCTTCATCGTCGGCAGTCACGCCTTGCATCTACTCGGCACCGGCGGCCTCGGCGCCTATGAACACTGGCTGCGCAGCATGACCACCGCACGGGCGACCGCTCTGCCTGCACAATCACGCTGACACCGCATACTCGTCGGTCGCACCGGCGCCGCTGTGGGAAAGACCATTATTCCGCAGCGGCGTCGGCGCTCCTGTTATGGTTGCCTCCGCTGGACCAGCGCCGGTAGGTCACCGCTCCGACAGCGAGCACGAGCGGGAACAGCAGGTACTCGCGAGCAAGGACCAGCACCACCAGCACCAGGCACAACGCGATCAGCGCGAGCCACCATCCCCAGCTGCCAGTGGGCAACAACCGTGTGCCGGCAGCCATGGCGATAGCGTAGATCCCGATCAGACAGGCGTTCTCCGCCAGGAGCAACGGTTCGATGTGGAAGCCGCTCAACATGGCTATCACGAAGCTCAGGGCTGTCCCGATGGTGACGACCAACAGGCTGCGTCGTGGCACTTCCCCGGCTTCGCTGCCGCTGGCGAGCCATCCCGGCAACGCACCATCGCGACCCAGCGCCGACCCCAGTTTGGACAAACTTGCGATGAACGCGTTCAACACACCCAAACTGACCACCACGGCGATTACCGCGGTGACCGTCCGCGCCGAGATCCCCGTTCCCTCGGCCAGCAGCAGCGCCAGAGGCGCGTCGGTTTGTGCGGCTTTTCTGCCGAGAACCAGGATCGTCACCCCCGCCACCGCCAGGGTCAACACACTGATCACCGCCAACGAGATTCCCGTGGCCAACGGCAGGTCGCGTCGCGGATTTCGAAACTCAACCGCAAGGTGGGTCACGGTCTCCCAGCCAATGAACGCCCACACCAACAAACTCATCGCCACGGCGAGCCCACTGATCCCATGTGGTGCGAACGGCTGCAGATTCGACACATCGGCACGTGGAACCGACACGACCACGGCCACGATCAGCAGCAACGCCAGCACGCCGGCAAACACCAGCTGCACACGTCCGGAAACACGCACCCCAAAAGCGTTGACGGTCACCGTGATCGCCACCAGTATGACCGCCACCACGATCGTGGTGGTCTGGTCGCCCCCAATGAGTTCGGTGACATAGGCCGAGCCGAACGCGCTCGCCGCCGGCATCCCAGCCAACGCCCCGAAATAGAACCACCAGCCCGCGACAGCCGACACGCGCGGACCGAAAGCCCGCCGCGCGAACGTGGCGGGGCCACCGGCATCCGGATAACGCCCCGCCAACGCGGCGAACGTCGCCGCCACCGGGATCGACACCACAATCAACCCCATCCACGCCAGCAACGACGCCGGTCCCGCAGCCTCAGCCGCTAACGATGGCAACGCAAGCAAGCCCGTGCCCAGAACCGCCCCCACATACAGAGCAACACCCTGCACCACCGTCAGATGACCACCACCAGTCGACGTTGCCGAGTCAGTCCCGTCCCCGCGCGCTTCACCCATACCAGCTATGTACCCGCAACCCCACCCCCCTTACACGCCGGACCCTGCGGTCTCACAGGTGGGTGGACAGCCGGCCCCGACGCCGTTCCGTCGGCAGCGGGTTCATGAGCCCATCGAACAACCTCCATGCAGCGCCGCCGTCTGGTTGAGAGGATTGGCGAGGTCGGTGACGTTGGGTCAGGATGGCGGTGTGCCGACGTCGATCTGGCCGCCCCGCCCGCCGCTTTCGATACGCTGCGTAACGACCGCAGTTGCCTGAAGGGGGTCTGCCCAGGGTTGGTTGACACCTCTTCTGCACAGTCACGGAAGCGGTGGGTGCGCAGGATCCGGTCGAGCTGCTGGCCCTCGGCGGGGTTCCAGCGGCCGTTGGCGTCCGCCCCGGCCACGTCGATCCACTTGGACGGCGGCGGGGTCGGGTAGGCCTCGGCGAACGCCGTGCCCGCGGCCGTGCCGGTGCCGGTGCCGGTGCCGGTGCCGTCGATCATCAGGCCGTCGTAGACGACCGTGTTGACGATGTCGAACATCGCCTGGTCACAGCGCCGGTGCACGGTCAGCGGCACCCCGACCCAGGCCTTCTCCTCGCCGTCGGGGAGCCGGGTGCCGAGCGCGGTCTGCCGGTCGGCCAGGCGCTGCACCGACGTACGCGACGCCGACCACTGCACGTGCACGCCGAGGTCGTTGCGGATCGCCTGCGAGCCGGCCCCCTCACGGTGGACGGATTCCGAACCCGTGTGCATCCCGCGCGCCGCCCGGGGTTCGAACGCACAACAACCACGTACGCGGATCGTGGTGACGTCGATCGCAAGCAGATGGCGAACTCGGCGGAGTACCACAAACCTACGTACCGCTACGTCCTCAGTTGTCAGTTAGATAGGCCGATCAAGTTGCGTGACGAACAGAACAAACTCCATCAAATGGCGAGCTGAATTGCGCCTTTGTGAAGCAAAAGAGATGGGTTCCCCTTTATTCCCAGGGTTCCGGGTCGACGTGAAGAGAGACTGTCAAAGTCAGAGGTGGACTAATTCGAGTGGATGGTTGACTTTGTGGTCACGGGCGGCTGAGTATGCGTTATGGCTTGCGCGTCGGACTTGGTCGAACGAGAACTCGAACTGGGCGTGCTCGACGATGAGTTGAGCGAGGCCGCCCGTGGGCGGGGCCGACTGGTTGCGGTGTGGGGTGTGGCCGGGATTGGGAAGTCGTCGTTGCTCACCGGGGTTGGGCGCTTGGCCGTTTCGCGTGGGTTGCTGATTGCCTCGTCTCGGGGAGCGGTTGTCGAGCGGAACTTTGGCTATGGCGTGGTTCGTCAGCTGTTCGAGCCGATCCTCGTCGCCGCGTCGGCGGCCGAGCGGGTCGCCGTTCTCGGCGGGGCCGCAGCGCTGGCGGCGCCGCTGGTTGATCCGACGAACGCCATGCCGGGGGTGGTCGATCACGACGCGGTCGTCCACGGTCTGTACTGGTTGACGGCGAACCTCGCGGAGCGGTCCGGTTTGGTCCTCGTTGTTGACGATGCCCACCTGGTGGATCCGGCGTCGCTGACGTTCCTGCGTTACCTCGCCCGTCGGCTCGACGGATTGCGTCTGCTGCTCGTCGTGGCGGTGCGTACCGGTGATCCGGGTTCGGATGACCCGCTCCTGTCCGAGTTGCTGGCTTCTGGTCGGGTGCTCACGCCTGAACCGCTCTCGCCCGTCGGCGTCGGGCGGCTGGTGCACAGGACGTTCGGTGCCGGCGCGGACGTGTCGTTTGTCGAGGCGTGTCACCGGGTGAGCGGAGGGGTGCCGTTCCTGGTGGAAGAACTGCTGGCCACGCTGGCCGCTGAAGATGTGAGCCCGACGGACTCGGAGGTGTACCGCGTCGCTCGAACGGCTCCGGAGTCTGTGACTCGGGCCACAATGCTCCGGTTGTCGCACCTGTCCCCGGCTGCGATCGACGCCGCGCGGGCGATTGCGGTGCTTGACCGGCACGCGCGAGTGGATCGCGTCGCGGCTCTCGCGGGGCTGGCGGAACCGGAACTGTCGGTCGTCCTCGACGAGCTGGCGCGTATGCGCGTGCTCGCGCCGGACTGGCCGCCGCGGTTCGTCCATCAACTGCTACGCGAGGCCATCTACAGTGCTCTGTCAGTACGGCAACGCGGTGCGGCACACGCGCGGGCGGCGCGGCAGCTCATCGCTGAGGACGCGCCGGCCGAGCAGGTCGCCGCACACCTGCTGCTGACCGAGCCGGCCGCCGACCCCGCCGTCACCGAGTGGTTGCGTGCGGCCGCCGTCTCGGCGACCGGCCGTGGCGCGGTGCGAAGCGGAATCGCGTATCTACGTCGCGCCGCCGTCGAGGGTGGCGATGTCGTCACGCGGGCGACAGTGCTGCACGAGCTCGGCCGGGCCGAGGCGCTGGTGCACGAGGAACGTGCGCTCGCCGATCTCGGCGAGGCACTGCGGCTCACGGCCGAGCCGCCGGCGCGGGCACAGCTCAACCTCGAAATCGCCGAGGTCCACCTCATGGCCGGCGACATGGCTGCGCGAGTCGACTGTTTACACCAGGCACTCGCCGATCTGGCCACCGACCAGGACACTGACACAGCCCTCCGGGTGCACGCGGCGCTGGCCGCAACCGAATGGAACGACCCGAAGCTCGCGCCGGATCTGGACAAACGACTGCCGGTGCTGATGGACCTCCTCGCGGCCGCTCGGCCCGCGGGCCGAGCCCTCGGGCTCGCGCTCGGCGCCCGCCTCGCCTTCCGCGGCGACTCCCTCGAGCAGGTACCGGTGCTGGTCGAGCAGGGGTTGGCCGGTGGGCGGTTCCTCAGTGACGAGGGCAGCTCGTCGATCTACCTCTCGCTCGCTGTCGGAGCGCTGCTGGGCGTCGACGATCTGGCTGGGGCGGCGGCGGCCGGAGCCGCCGTGCTGGCCGACGCGAGACGCCGGGGTTCGGTGTTCGGTTACGCCGCAGCCTCGTACCACGAGCTATGTGTCGGAGCCAGGCGCGGCGCGTTGTCGAGCGCAGCAGAGCACATCCGGACCCTATATCGGCTGTCGATCGAGCACGGCCTGACCTTTGCTCTGCCTTCCATGTACTTCTTTGGGATAGACGTGTTGTTGGAGCGTCCGGACCTCGACGATGTCGCCGCGATGCTCGAAAGGGTCGATCTCGACCCGGCGTTCGCCGGTACCAGCGTCGGGGCCTATGTGCTCACGGCGCGTGGCCGGGTACGAGCCCGGCGCGGCGCACACGGGGTGGCGATCGCGGATATGCGCGCCGCGGGTGCGATCTTCACCGCACTCGAGTTCCGCAACCCCGTACTGGTCTTGTGGCGGTCGCCCCTGGCGCTGGTGCTTCCGCCGGAGATGCTCGACGAAGCCCGCGAACTGGTCGATGGCGAGCTACGGGATGCTCGGTCGCCCCGGGCGAAGGGTGTCGCGGCTCGTGCGGCCGGTCTCCTGGCAGGCGGCACGGAGGGCCTTGACCTGCTCTGGGAGTCGCGGCGGTTGCTGGAACCGACAGAGGCGAACCTCGAACAGGCGCGGACGTTGGTCGAACTCGGTACAGCCCTCGGTCGGGCGGGGCATCGCGTTGCCGCGCGCGAGCAGTTGTGGGCCGGTCTCGGCCTGGCCACCGAGTGCGGGGCAGTGCGCCTGGCCGACCGGACCGAGCAGGAGTTGCGGGTCTGCGGGGCGCGGCCGAGGCGGCGGAGCGTGACCGGACCTGGTTCCCTAACGCCTGGCGAGACCAGGGTGGCGCGCATGGCGGCAGAGGGGATGACCAACCGCGAGATCGCGCAGGCACTGTTTGTCACGGTGAAGACGGTGGAGAACCAGCTCGGTGCCGTGTATCGGAAGCTGGCCGTGCGGTCACGAGAGCTACTGGCAGACGCGCTCCCGACCTCGCGCCGCCAAACTTAGGGGGTCATCCCTCATGTGCCGGATCCGCTCCGTGGCGAGGCTTCCCCCATGCAGAGCGACATCAAACTGGACAGCGAGAAAAACGGCTGGGTAACGGTCGAGGGTGCGGTTCTCAATGCGAAGATGTCGGACCTCATCCTCGAGGCGCCGGCGTACCGGACGGCCAAGGGCGGACCGTACCGCCGGGCACTGGTTCACAATCCCGACGACGGCCTGACCGTGAACTTCAACGGCGATTATCCGGGCGGTGTCCGCATTGTCGGCGCCCGTCTCCGCCTCGCGGTTGACCACCAGACGGGCGGGCTGAAGTTGCCGAAGGACGGGCAGGTCGGCGACCTGGTCGTTGTGCACAGCACGATCATGCGTGACGGGCTGATGCTCGGCGAGGAACTGACGCTGTGGATGTGCGTCGGTTTTCGGACGCTCGTCGGGGAGACCCCGGCCACCTGGGCTCAGATTCCCTTCGGGGATGTCGTCGACGGGAAGTGAGGGGCTGCCATGACCGCCTCCCTGCGGGCCATGATGGCCAGGGACGTCTCGTCGACGACAAGCAGGCTGCGACAGCGGCTCAACGAGCACGGTACCGACAGCGTCCGCGCGTTGATCGCCTCGATCGTCGCCACGGAGGAACACCGCAACAACTACTGCGCCGAGTTCGGTCCGCTCGGCGCAGTGACCCAACCCGTCACCCCGGTCGCCGACGGCTTCCAGCTTCCCACGGTCAGCGGCAGGATCCTCATCCGCAGTGGGGGGTGGCAGCCGCATCCCGAGGTCACCTACGTGCCCATCGTCGAGTACATCGGTCTACAGGTCATCGAGCCCAACGAGACCTACGACGACCCGTATGTGATCTTCAGCGTCACAACGCTCAACCCGAACCACACCGGTGACGACGACCTAGCCGCTGTTGCCAAGATCGGTCCGCTGGACGACATCGCGGAAGACGCGGTGGTTCCGGATACCATCACCATCTGGGAGGACCGGATCGTTGCCGGCACCGGAATCAAGGTGACCGCCGCTGTCTTTGACCAGGACCTCGGCGACCCCGACGAGGTACGCGAGAAGATCGAGGAAAAGGTCAAGGAATATGCCCGTAAGGGGGCATCCGCCATCGCGACCGCGTTCGGGGCCGGTGGCGACGAGGCGGGGCAGATCGCCGGCTCGGAACTCGTAACGTGGGGTGCCAGGATCATCTCGCTCGGGATCGTCGAGCTTTTCGGGCTCGGTGACGACGTCATCGGCAGGGACTCCAAGGAAATCGGCCTCGCGGAGCTCGTCCGTCTGCACGACCAAGCGGCTTTCGACGCCGCCGTGAAGATCGGACCGGGAGGGATGAAGTACACCCACACACTGGAAGCCAAGGGCGACGGTCACTACATCGTCTACTTCCGCGTGCGGAGCGCGAAGGTCGGACCCATCGAGCCGCCACCCATGATCTGACCGGTCGGCAGGCCGCGGCAACCCAACATTGTCCACGCCACCATCGCCAAAGCCAGGAATACCGCGCGGTTGAATATCGCCACATCACGTGAAGCGACGTGCAAAGCCGACCCCTACACCCCCCGGACCGGGACGGGAGCGACGCTGGCAGTCCGCACCGCCGTCGCGACCACGATCCGGGTCGCCGAACGCGGCACCGGGTTGATCCTCCTCCAAGTAACCTCACCGGCCAGCGCGCCACCGCCGCACGACGGGGCGGTCATGCAAGTCGACTACGACGACGGTCAATCGGACCTCGTGACCGGCCCTGTCGAGAACAACGGGTTCGCTCGCCTGGAAGTGCGACCGGTTCCCGGCCAAGGCATCGCACATTTCTCCGGGACGCGCGGATACGCGCCCTCATTCGACAAGATCACGCTCCTGAACGACAGTTAGTCGTGTTTCCACCAATTTCCAAGCCTCCTGACTGGCCACTGACCTGCTGGATTCGCATTCCCGCAGGTCAGCACACTTCTTGAGCTACGTTGAGACGGTGGAGCTCATCCGAGTGATCTGCACCTTGCACGCCATCCACGTAACCTCTGGTCGAACGACGAAGGACGAGGCGTGTGGTTAGCGAGCACGACTCGGACACATCATTACCCCATGAACGATCTTCACGTTCCCGTCCGGGGTTCACGCGCTCATCGATCGACATACTACGCCGTGGCTGCCGTCTCCACGCTCCACCCTGCGGTGTCACACACGATTGTCAGATCGAACTTGCGCATCCGTTCAGCAAGGTCTCGGCGTTGCCCGCTGTCGCCACTCCCCCGCTCTTCGAGGTCCAGTTCATCGTCGAGCTCGAGGACGGCGAGTTGGACGGGGAGGTTGGCGAGGATGTGGTCCTCGCGGACGTAGAGGTTCTTCGCCCGGTGGGAAGTCGCTCGTTGAGCGCTGGTGTGGCCGTGGCGGCAGCGGTAGCCGGCCCGGTTGTTGACCCAGTGGGCGTCCATCCGCCGACCGCAGGGGCGGCACCGCACCAGCCCCGCGAGCAGGTACACACGGGTGGCGCCATCCTCGGTAGGGCGGGCGGCGCGGATAGCCTGCGCGGCAACGAAGTCCTGCTCGGTGACCAACGGCGGGTGCACAATCTGTTTGGAGATCACCCAGTCCTGCACCGGGTTCCACCGATGCACCGGGCCCCGCCGTTGCTTACCGCGTGCCGCCTCGTAGTCACGCCCCTGCCGGTTCCACCTGACGACCCGTGTACCGCGGGTTCGCCAGAATCGCCGCCACCGTCCGCAACGTCCACACCTCACCACTGCGATGACTGTTCCGCTCCGGATCCACATGCGACGGACACGGCACTCCCCTCTCGTTCAACTCCCGCGCGATACCAGCCACGCTCCTTCCCGCGAGACGTTGCGCGAACATCCACCGCACATGCTGTGCTGTCGCCGGATCAGGGTCGAGCCTCCGCAACCGTCGCCCCCACTGCGCGTGGGCACGGTTCGGATGCGGACCAACATCAACCAACCGATACCCATACGGCGGCCGACCACCCAAATACCGACCCTGCTCACACACCTGCGCCCGCATCGCCGCAGTCACCCGATGACGGGACCGCAACACCTCACGCCGCGACTGCGCGCCCAGCAGCAGCATCAACGCCTGATGCGTCACATCATTCAGGTCAAGCGGACCGTCAGTCTCCGGCAACCCCAACTGCACCCCACACCGATCGAACACCTGCATCAACTGCTGCAACTGGTTGCCGTAGAACGCCCGCTCGAACTCCCCCACCACAATCGCGTCGAACCCACGATCCGGATCAGCCACCGCATCGAGCAACGCCGCAGCCGCCGGACGGTCCGCCCACGGCAAACGCCGCGAGTAGCCGCTGTCGAAGAACTCGGACACGATCACACCGTGGCCAGTGATGACGTTCTCGGCAACGTCGCGCTGCCAATACTCGGACGATGCCCGATCCTGGTAATCCTCTGTGGATGTACGGCCGTAGAACGCGAACCGCAACCCGTGCTGCCGGTACTTCTCCGTCCGTACCCTGCGGCGTGGTTGTTTCCCTGTCGCCCAACCCGCGAGCAGGTTCTCGTCTGCAATGTCCACAGGCCACTCCGGCGTGTCGTCCCAGCACGTCCTTCACTGCTGAGACTCCAGCCACCTTCAGTCGTGACGTGAGGAGGGACAACTCCACAGCAGCACCTGCTCGCCGGGGTCAGTCCTCAGGTACGAGTCGTGAGCGTGGCACGGACAGCCGGACCCCGGAGTCGTTCACCTCGTGGATCTCATCTTCTCCGGCGTGCAGGTCGTGGGCGAAGAAGTCCTTCGCGTCGATCTTGACGTATCCGGTGCGCAGCAACTGCGCGGCTCGCGGTTGTGGGACGTCCGGTTCGGCACACGACCGCGGCGATGACCCCGCCGAGCGGCCACCCGACTGCCGCTGCCCCTGCTCGATGGCCGCCTCGGGTCGCCCATCTTCAGGTCTGCCACCGTGCCCACCTGTTCACCGTCGCTGTCGACCACTCGCATGCCGACCTCCACCTGCGCGATGGGGCCAGCGGATCCACCTGGAGATGACATGCTCACTCCTTACGTCGTCGGGTGGCGCCCTTCCGTCGGCTACCCGTCCCGGCGGTCGTAACCGGAGGGCGTTCCCTCTCGGCTCCTGCTCACCACGCAGTGGCGGCGGGGCACGAACACAATGGTCGAGAGCAGTTGCCCAGTGATCTGGTACGGAGGCCGAGCCATGTCATCGATCTCCATGCCCGATCTGCCTGCCGGGCCGCGGCGGCGCCTGGTGGTCGCGTTGTTCTCCTACTACGAGCAGGCCGGCCACCCCTCCCTCACGGCGATCGAAGGATGGATCTCCCCCGAGCACGGGTTGCCCGCCACCGTAAGCAAGGAGACCGTACGGCGAATGCTGGTGGGCTTGAACGTACCCCTCCGATGGGAGATGGCTGAGGTCGTGTTCCTGGCGCTGTGCGGCATGGTGGGCCACGACCCGGAGTCACCGGACCGTGACGGGTGCGGCCAGCCAACCGGGATGACGCGGAGGGAGGCGTTCCACCGCCTCTGGGCCGAAGCCGTGGCGACACCCCAGGTCTTTCCTCCCGTCGACGAGTGCTCGCCGCGGAAATCCGGTTCACGTGATCAGTGACGTCGCCATCACTTGTTGCCCGGCTCCTGGGTACGGCTGTTGAACTCGGTGTGGCCGTTCGGGCACTTCGGAATCTTCTCGCCTTCCTGCACCGAGACTTTCTCGTCGCACTTCGCGCAGTGGAACACCCCGGTCTTCTGTGCCTTGTCGCCGGCATGGGCGGACATGGTCGTCTCTCCTTCCTCAGCTGGTGATGACGAATAGCGTCCTGATCAGCGGAGCCGGACGGCTCCGGCATCGATGGGTACGCGGAACAGGTGGTAGGGCTTCTCGCGCAGATCCTTGCCGCCCTGGTACTTCTCCTGGCGGTGCAGCTGGTTGGCGGTGACGTAGAGGTACCCGTCGGCAACGGACATGGTGTCCGGCCACAGCAGTCGCGGGTCGTGGGCGACGGTCTCGAACGTGCCGTCGGGTAGTCGGCGCAGGACGGCGTTGTGCTCGTAGTTCGTCAGGTACAGCCTGCCCTTGTCGTCGGTTTCCAGGCCATCCGCACCGCCGCCCTTGTCACCCTCGCCGACCACTTGCTCCCCCGCCTGGTCGTCGGTCAGCGAGCGGTCCACGAGGGCTTCGGTGGGCACGCTGTACCAGCGCCGGGACGCCAGCGGGCAGTAGTACAACCGTGCGCCGTCCGCGGCGATGGCGATGCCGTCCGCACCCATCGTGACCGGCTTCGCCTCGCCGTCATCCGGGCGCTCGAGGAACGGCCGGCCTTCCACGACAGGCCGGAAGACGGCGAGCGGCTCGGCCTTGGTGCTCGGGTGGTCGTGCAGCCGCCGCCACGACTCCCCCGACGCCAGGTCGACCACAATGATCCCGTTGCGTCCGGAGTCGGCCGAGTCGGTGATGAACGCGACCCCGGCCTCGCACCGCAGGTCGAACCGGACGTCGTTGAGGTAGGTCGTCTCCAGCGCCACGTCCGGTGGGAACGTGATGACCTGCCCGACGGTGTCGGTGTCCAGGTCGACCCGCACGAGCTTCGGGCCGCCCGGCTTGGTCGGCTGGAACATCGGGCTGCCGGTGTCGAGCACCCACAGCCGGTCCGCGGGGTCCACCACGATGCTCTGCACCGACACGAAGGCCTCGCTGTCGTCGTCCGAGGACGGCGAGTTCCACCGCTCGTCGGGGAACGGCATCTCCTGGCCGTCCCGCAGCTCCACCACCGTCGCGGGCACCTCGTCACCCCACTTGGGGAAGTTGACGAAGATCCGGCCGGTGTGCGAGACGCTGACCCCGGTCGGCATCGGTCCGGTGAACTCGTGCACCACGTCCAACGACATGGGACCCTCCTCGACGGCGGACTTCCGTGCCGCAGGGCCTACCCACCCGCCACCGGTTGAACCCGGTCGACGACGTCGCTGGCCGAAGCCTGGTCCTGTCCTGGTTGCGAATTTCGCGTGTTTGGTTCGACTTCACCTGTCGGAGCAGCGGAAACACGCCCTCGCGGAGGTTTGAACCACGGAGGGTGGGAAACCCGACGGCGTCTTGATCGAGTGGCGACGGGAGATCACCATGCCGGGCGAGGAGGCCATGCCGGACACGTTGCGGCGTTCGCCGAAGAAGGCGCAGCGGACGTGGGTGAAGGCGCACGACTCCGCGGTGGAGACCTACGGCGAGGGCCGACGAGCGCACCAGACCGCGTTCGCGGCGCTGAAGCACTCCTTCGAGAAGGTCGGCGACCACTGGGAGCCCAAGCAGGAGAGCGGTCCCTCGGACAAGCAGGCCAAGCGCGGCGCCGGCGACAAGCGCACCAGCACCGCGAGCGGCGTGGACGCCAACGCGTCCAAGCAGCACCTCTACGACCTCGCCAAGCAGCTGGACGTACCCGGTCGTTCGTCGATGACCAAGCAGGAACTCGTGGACGCGCTCCAGAAGGCGAACAAGAAGAAGACCGCCAAGGCCCGCGCCAAGTAACGGGAGGACCTGTGGCAGACCGCATCGCGGACATCTGGGGCGCCCGGACACCGCACGCCCGCGACACCCCCTGGCCGGTGCGGGTTGACCAGCACCTCGACCAGGGCCTCGACGAGTCCGATGTGGACCGGTGGGTGCAGTCGGCGTGCGTGTTGTGCAGCAACGGGTGCGCGTGCGACATCGCGGTGAAGGACGGCCGGATGGTGGGCGTGCGTGGCCGTGCGGGGGACGTGGTCAACCACGGGCGGCTCGGGCCCAAGGGGCTGTACGGGTCGTGGCAGTGGCAGGACCGCGACCGGCTCACCCGCCCGCTGGTGCGCGAGGGCGGCAGGCTCGTGGAGTCCGACTGGGACACCGCCATGGGACCGGATCGTGGCGCGCTCGCGGCAGCTGCTCGACGAGACCGGCCCGCTCTCGCACGGCTTCTACACCAGCGGGCAGCTGTTCCTCGAGGAGTACTACACCCTCGGCGTCATCGGGAAGGCCGGGCTCGGCACACCGCACATGGACGGCAACACCCGGCTGTGCACGGCCACCGCCGCGGCGGCGATGAAGGAGAGCTTCGGCTCCGACGGCCAGCCCGGCAGCTACACCCACATCGAGTCCTGCGACGCACTGTTCCTGTTCGGGCACAACATGGCCGAGACCCAAACAGTGCTGTGGGCCCGGGTGCTCGACCGGCTGCACGGACCCGACCGGCCGGTGGTGGTGGCGGTGGACCCGCGCCGCGCGAAGGTCGCCGAGGCCGCGGTGGAGTCCGGGGGTGTCCACCTGGCACCGCTGCCCGGCACTAACCAGGCGCTGATGAACTGCCTGGTGCGCGAACTGATCGAGCACGACTGGGTCGACCACGACTACCTCGGCGCCCACACCCTCGGCTTCGCCGACCTCGCGGCCACCGTCGCGCCCTACACCCCCGAGCACACCGCCGAGATCTGCCGGGTCCCCGCGGCGGACCTGCGGCGCGCGGCGGAGATCTTCGGCACCTCCGGCCGCGTCCTGTCGACCGTGCTGCAGGGCTTCTACCAGTCCCACCAGGCCACCGCCGCGTCCTGCCAGGTGAACAACCTGCACCTGCTGCGCGGCCTGATCGGCCGGCCCGGCTGCGGGGTCCTGCAGATGAACGGACAGCCGACCGCGCAGAACACCCGCGAGTGCGGCGCCGACGGCGACCTGCCCGGGTTCCGCAACTGGAGCAACCCCGACCATATCGACGAGCTGGCGCGCCTGTGGAACGTCGACCCCCTCACCATCCCGCACTGGGCGCCGCCCACCCACGCCATGCAGATCTGGCGCTACGCCGAACAAGGCTCCATCAAGTTCCTGTGGATCTCCGCGACCAACCCCGCGGTCTCGCTGCCGGACCTGTCCCGCATCCGCGACATCCTGCGCCGCGAGGACCTGTTCGTCGTCGCGCAGGACGGTCACCGAGACCACCGAGACCACCGAGCTGGCCGACGTGGTCCTGCCCGCCGCGCTGTGGGGCGAGAAGCAGGGCAGCTTCACCAACGTCAACCGCACCGTGCACCTGTCGGAGAAGGCGGTCGAACCGCCCGGCGAGGCACGCAGCGACCTGGACATCTTCCTCGACTACGCGCGACGCATGGACTTCCGCGACAAAGGACGGCAACCCCCTGATCCGGTGGTCCGACCCCGAGGGCGCGTTCCGGGCCTGGCAGGAGTGCAGCCGCGGCAGGCCCTGCGACTACACCGGGCTGTCCTACGACAAGCTGCGCGGTGGCAGCGGCATCCCGTGGCCCTGCGACGAGGACCACCCCGACGGCTGCGACCGGCTCTACGCCGACGGCGTGTTCCCCACCGACCCGACCGTGTGCGAGGCCTTCGGCCACGACCTGATCACCGGCGGCGCGGTCGAACCCGACCGGTACAAAGCCATGCGGCCCAACGGGAGGGCGTTCCTCAAGGCCGCCCCGTACCTGCCGCTGCCGGAAGGCCCCGACGACGAGCACCCGCTGCTGGCCACCAGCGGCCGCACCGCCTACCACTTCCACACCCGCACCAAGACCGGCCGCTCCCGGCGGCTGCACCGGGCCGCGCCCGGCCCGTGGGTCGAGCTGTCCGCCCACGACGCCGCCGAACTCGGGGTCACCGAGGGGGACGTGGTCCGCGTGACCTCCCCGCGCGGCACCGTCGAGGCCCCCGCCCGCATCGGCCGCGGACGCGACGGCGTGGTCTTCCTCCCCTTCCACTTCGGCTACTGGGACACCGCCGGCGAGGACCACACGCGGGCCGCGAACGAGCTGACCATCACCGAGTGGGACCCGGTCTCCAAGCAACCGCTGTTCAAGCTCGCGGCCGTCCGGGTCGAGAAGGTCGCCGACGGCCGGAGCCCGGCGCCCGCACCCACCACGACCGCGTCGGCCCCCGCCGACGGATCGGCCGTTCCCCCGACCCGTGGCGATGACGACGTGCGGGAGGACATCGACGTGGCGGAACCGCCGGAATCGCCACCCACCCCCGGTCACGTCCCGAACGTGCCCCAGCCCGCGACCAGGGAGGCGTGAGCGATGCACCTGGCGACCTACCTCGGCCTGCTGCACACGTCACTGGAGACCCTTGCCGACGCCTATCGGGAGGTGGGCTGCGGCCACCGCGAGGAACCGGACGTCGCCCACACCTGCGCGGTGCTCGCCGGCCGGATCGACGACCAGCTGGCACAGCTCGGCCCCGTGGTGGAACGCTACGGCGAGCACCGCGAACAGGAACCGGAACGCCTGCACGCCACCGGCCTCGAGTCCATCGCACCGGCCCCGTCGGCCTGTTGCGCGACCTCCAGGACCTGTACATGCTCACCTCGCTCACCGAGATGACCTGGACCGTCGTCGGGCAGGCCGCCCAAGGGCTGCGCGACCACGAACTGCTCGACATCGTCAGTGCCGCGGAACAGGACACCACCCGCCACCTGGGGTGGCTGCGCACTCGCATCAAGCAGAGCGCACCCCAGGCCCTGATCGCGGCGAGGTGAGCTGATGGCCGACGACCCTGGCGGTGCCCTGGGCGCCGCGGAACGCCGCGCGGGTCGCTTGGGCGCCGCGGGCTACGCCTTCGCCCTCTGCCTGGTCGCCCTGGCCGCGGCCGGCGCGATCGGGCTGCTCGTGAAACAGCCCTACCTGTTCCCCAGCCTCGGCCCGACCGTGATGCTGTTCTTCGAGTCCCCGACCCACAAGTCCGCGACACCCCGCAGCACCCTCATCGGCCACGGTGTCGCACTGCTGGCCGGAGTGGGTTGTCTCGTGGTGTTCGGGCTCACCGACCACCCACCGGTGATCCAGGAGGGACTCACCCCGGCACGCATCGGCGCCGCCGCACTGTCAGTCGCGCTCACCGCACTGGTCCTGCGGCTCCTCAGCTGCCCGCACCCACCGGCCGGGGCGACCACGCTGATCGTCAGCCTCGGCCTGCTCACCTCGACCAGTGAACTGCTCGCCATCGCCGCCGGCGTCGTCCTGGTCACCGTCCTGGCCGTCGCCCTCAACCGGGTCCTCGGCGTACGACAACCGATCTGGTCCTGAAACTCGCACCCGCGAGCCAGCGCGCCGTTCAGGAAACCGAGGACCGCGTGAGGGCCTGGCCGCGACCGGCTCGTCATCCCGACCGGACAGCGGCGCACGTTCCGTCAAGCGTCCTCGCGGTCAGGGTTCTCCAGGCGGAAGAAGTTGCTGGGTGAGCCGTCGCTGCGTTCCTCCTGGTAGATGAAGTTCAGCCGGCGCTGGTCGAACGTGGCGAACCACTCGTCCCAGTCGACCTGGCGCAACTTGTCCCCGCCGTAGCCGGGGAAGTCGAACCGCAGCACCCCGGGGTGGTCACCGTGCTCGGTGCCCTCCACCGTTGCCGGCACCGCGTCACGCTGCTCCGCCCACTGCCGGATCACGTCGTGGCCGGTGGTCACCAGGCTGCGGCCGGCGCTCCGGGTCGTCGTCGGTCGAGGTGATCTCCTGGGAGTACTTCAGCGACTTCGACGTGCCGGGGTCAGTGCGCACACCGCCGCCCCCACCGCCACCGGTGTCGTCCCCACCGCCACCCCGGCCGCCGACGGCGTGCACGAGTTCCTCCTTGCGCAGGTCGGAGACACCGAAGACGTCGAGTTCCCAGGCCTTGGACCGCAGCTCGTCGACCTTCATCTCCCGCAGGTCAGTCTCGTTGACGTCGAGGGTGTTCGGGGTCTGGTTCCCTGGTTGTTCAGCCATGGCACCGGCGTGCCCGAGGGCCCTCGACGTATGCCAGCCATGCGACCCGTGTGGAAACCTCACACCTTCGGGGAGTTGTGACCCATCCCGGTACAGGAGCTGAGCCACTGCTCCGGCAAGCTGTGTGGCACAGGGTCCGTCCTTTCTCAACTGATGGTGGCGAGCAGGTCGCGGCAGGCCTGCTCACATGCCCGGCACGCTTCGGCGCAGATCCGGCAGTGCTCGTGCATCCCGGCGTGCGATCCGCACTCGTCGCCGCAGGACTTGCACACGGTGGCACAGGTCTCCAGCAGCGTGCGGCTGATGTTGGCGTCGTAGCCGGTGTGCCGGGACAGCACCCGTGCGGTCGCGGCGCAGACGTCCGCGCAGTCCATGTTGGTCCGTATGCACTTGGTCAGGTCGGCGACCGACTTCTCGCTGAGGCAGGCGTCCGCGCAGGCGGTGCAGGCCGCAGCGCAGGCGACGATGGCGTCGATCGTGGCCGCGAGCTTCGCACGGTCCAGGTTGATCTCCGCGGGGTAGGTCTCGAGCATCGGCATGGTCGTGCTGGTCATGGCTCTCCTCTGTCGGTGACGTTCCGAGATGCCTTCCTGGCTCCGCCTGCGCTTCCGGGCCTACCCGGTCCCGAGCCGGGTGAACCGCGCGACTACCTGGCGGTTGCCTGACGATCCCGTTCCCCGAGGGGGTAGGCCGTCGGACGTCGGGTAGTCCGGCAGGATGCGTGCATCGACGGTCGAACCCGGTCAGAGCGGACCCAGCAGGTCGCCGAGGTACCGGAACCGCACCCGGGTGAGGCGCGGTGCTGGCGGAGGGCCTGGCATTGGGTGTGTGCGGCACGGACAAGGAGATCGCGCGGGGCGAGTACGGTCTCGCCGGCACCGGCCGTCACCAGGAAGCGCGGGCGCTGTTCGACAGGCTGCTCGACCTGCGCAACGACGTCGGCCTGCTCAGCGAGAAGTACGACCCGGCCACCGGCAGACAGGTCGGCAACACCCCGCAGGCGTTCAGCATGGTCGGGTTGATCAACAGCGCCCGCCAGCTCACCGGGAGCCACACCACCACCTCCGCCTCCCGGGAACGACAACACCTCGACCCCCACCGGGAACGCCCCTCCACCCCGCCCTTGACCGAACCAGTTCCGGAGTGAGCCAACGATGTTCTTCGACAGCTGGTCCGGCGTCGGCCGCGTCGCCCTTCTCGGCGCCCTCGCCTACCTGGCCGTAGTGGTCGCGCTCCGCCTGTCCGGCAAACGGACGTTGGCGAAGATGAACGCCTTCGACCTCGTGGTCACCGTCGCCCTGGGGTCGACCCTCGCGACCATCCTGCTCACCCAACAGGTCGCCCTCCTGGAAGGCGTTACCGCACTGGCCGTCCTCGTGGTCCTGCAGTTCCTGGTCGCGTGGCTCGCGGCCCGGTCGTCCACCGTAAGGAAGGCGGTCAAGTCACAGCCCTCCTACCTCCTCCACCGAGGCCGACTCCTGCCCGAAGCACTGCGCGCCCACCGCGTGACCGAGGACGAGGTGCACCAGCAGTCCGTGCACAGGGCATCGGCGACCTCGACACCGTCGACGCCGTGGTCCTGGAGACCGACGGCAGCTTCAGCGTGATCACCACCAGCAGCGCCGGATCCCGCAGCGCCCTCGCGAACGTGGCGGTCCCGGCGGAGCGACCGCGTTGAGCCCCGTCGGCGATACGTCGGCTCGTAGGCCTCTCCCCCGAACACGAGGCACGACCGCACACTGATCGGCCACGGTGTCGCGCTGCTGGCCCGGGGCCGGGTGCCTTGTGGTGTTCGAGCTCACCGACCACCCACCGGTCATCTAGAAGGCCTCACCCCAGCACTCATCGGCACCGCCGCCCTGTCGGTCGCGCTCATCTCGACCGACGAACTGCTCGCCATCGCCGCCAGCGTCGGCCTGGTCACCCTCCTGTCCGTCGCCCTCAACCGGGCCCTCGGCATGCGACAACCCTTCTGGTCCTGACCTCCGTCGTCTGACGACCGGAGTGTCGGTGGCCTATGGTGTGTGATCACGACGAGGGAAGGCTCGTGATCGGACGGAGGGAGTTGACACGTCGTGCCCGCCGACATGAGCGATGACGATCGTGTGCGCACCGGCCACGAGGAGGACGCCGCGCTGGACGGCGGTCGGTGGAACGAGATCGCGGTCCAGCTCACCGACGTGGCGCGGGCACTGCACGACCAGGACAATCCGCAGGACACACTGGACGAGATCGTCCGCAGCGCGGTGGCCCTCATCCCCGGGGCCCGGCACGCGGGGATCATGATGGTTCTCGGTCGGCAGGAGGTCCGGACCGTCGCCGGAGACGACGACATCGTCGGCAAGGTCGACCAGGCCCAGTACGAGACCAGCCAGGGCCCGTGCCTGGACGCGCTGTACGAACACAAGACCGTCAGCATGCCGGATCTGGCGGCCGAGGGCCGGTGGCCGGCGTTCACGGAACGGGCACGCGCGCTCGGGGTGGCGAGCATGCTGTCCTTCCAGCTCTTCGTCACCGAACGTGACCTCGGCGCGCTCAACCTCTACTCGGCCGAGCAGCACGGTTTCGACGACGAGTCCGAGCAGGTCGGACTGATGTTCGCCGCCCATGCCGCGGTCGCCCTGTCCAACGCACAACAACAGCAGCAGTTGGGTCGGGCCGTCCACACCCGCGACATCATCGGCCAGGCCAAGGGCATCCTCATGGAACGCTACAAGATCAACGCCGAGCAGGCGTTCACGCTGCTGGTCCGCACCAGCCAGCATGCCAACGTCAGGCTCCGTGAGCTCGCCGAGAAACTCGTGCAGACCGGCGAGCTGACCATCTGATCTGAACCGGCACCACGCCGTCCCTCACCGGTTGTGACCACGCGTCTCGTCACCTGGATGTGCGGGCGTCGAGGGGTCGCCCTCGTCGGGGGTGCCGGGCAGGTTGTCGGGGGGTTCGACGCGCAGGGCCTTGGCGATCGGCACGTCGGTCGACGAGTGGAGCACGATCGAGAGTGCGATGGTGACCGCGACGAGGTCGAACACGTGGTGGGCGTCCGGGATGCCCGCCTGGACGGCGAGCAGGCCGTAGACGACCGAGGCGAACCCCTTGGGACCGAACCAGGCCGCGACCGTGCGCTGCTGCCACGGGAGCGAGGTGCGCAGCAGCGACAGGAGCATGGCGGCCGGTCGCACCACCAGGATGGCGAGCACGGCGATCGCCCAGTCCCCGACCGACAGGTCCGCGATGCGGTCCGTGGTGATAAGCGCTCCGAACACGAGCAGCGCGGCGAATTTGGTGGTCTCCGACAGCAGGTCGCCGAAGCGTTCGAACCGTTCGGCGGCCACCGGGTCGAGGCTCGCCATCGTCGAGCCCGCGGCGAACGCGGCCAGGTAGGGGTTGGCGTGGGTGAGGTCGCAGGCCGCGTACACGACCACACCGATCGCAGGGGGCCGAGTGCCTGGAGCCGCGGTTCGGCGGTGAGGACCGGCAACCGCCAGGCCAGGGTCACCGCCGCCGGGACGGCGAGGCCGATTGCCAGGCCGATCAGCAGTTCCAGCGCGACGGTGCCGAGGTGTGGCTGGTGGTGGGTGGCGGTGGCGAGGAAGATCAGCACGAACGGCAGCGCGAGGCCGTCGTTGAGGCCGGACTCGACGTTGAGCAGGCGCCGCAGCCGCAGCGGCACGTCCGCGCGGCCCACGATCGCGGCGGCGAACACCGGGTCGGTCGGCGAGAGGATCGCACCGACGAGGAACGCCGTGGGCCAGTCCAGCCCGGCGAGGAAGTGGGCGGGGACGGCGATGCCGACCATCGTGAGCGGCATGGCCAGCCCGAGTGCCCGCCCCGACAGCCGCCACGCGTCGCGCAGCGCGGGCAGGCAGGCGCGTTGGCCGTCGGTGAACAGCACCGTGAACAGCGCGATGTCGGCGAACGCCGCGACGAACGGGCTGTCGGAGGGGATGTCGACGACGCCGAACCCGCCCTGGCCGAGCAACGCGCCCGCCGCGAGGAACAGCAGTGCGGTCGACAGGATGGTCCTGGCCGCGAGTCCCGACAGTGACACACTGATCAGCAGCACGATCCCGAACGCCAGCACCAGCGCCACCGGCCACCCCTCTCCACGTCCGCGCACAGCGGGTTCCGGGGACGGGGCTTCCCGGGTCCGGGCGACGGAAACCGGGCGCGGGGGTTGGGTGGGCCCGCACCGGGAACTGCTGACCGCATGGACGCCGCCATCTCCCTGACCGTGGACGGCGAGGGCTACCGCCTCACCGTGGACACGAGGACCACCCTGCTCGACGCGCTGCGGGACCGGCTGGGCAACATTAGCCCGAAGAAGGGCTGCGACCACGGCCAGTGCGGTGCCTGCACAGTGCTGCTGGATGGGCGGCGGGTGCTGGCCTGTCTCGTCCTCGCCGCCACCGTGGGCGGCGCCGAGGTCACCACCGCCTCGGGACTGGCCGAAGGGGACACCCCGCACCCGGTGCAGCGCGCGTTCCTGGACCACGACGCGTTCCAGTGCGGCTACTGCACGCCGGGCCAGGTCTGCTCCGCGGTCGGCATGCTGGACGAGGTCGCCGCCGGGTGGCCCAGCCACGCCACCACCGACCTCACCGCCGAACCGCGGCTCTCGCAGGCCGAGATCAGCGAGCGGATGGCCGGCAACCTGTGCCGGTGCGCCGCCTACGTCAACATCGTGCCCGCGATCGAGCAGGCGGCAGGGGAGGTCCGGTGAAACCGTTCACCCTGGCCACGCCAACCGACGCGGATGAGGCCGTCCGGCTGGTGGCGGACGACCCGGACGCCGCGTTCCTCGGCGGCGGCACGAACCTCGTCGACCACCTCAAGCTCGGTGTCGCGACCCCCGGCGCCCTCGTCGACATCACCCGCGCCACCTCGGCGGAGATCACCGACCTGCCGGACGGCGGCCCGCGGGTCGGCGCCGCGGTCCGCAACGGCGACTTCACGGCCGACCGGCGGGCCCGCGAGCGCTACCCGCTGATCGTGCAGTCGGTGCTGGCCGGTGCGTCCGGGCAGCTGCGCAACATGGCCACGATCGGCGGGAACCCTTTGCAGCGCACCCGCTGCGTCTACTTCCAGGACGTGACCACCCCCTGCAACAAGCGCGAACCGGGCTCCGGGTGCGGCGCGCACGGCGGCTACACCCGCTACCACGCCATCCTCGGCGCCTCCGAGCACTGCATCGCGACGCACCCGTCGGACCTGGCGGTCGCGCTGGCCGCGGTCGACGCCACCGTGCGCGTGCTCGGTGCCGACGGCGAACGCACGATCCCGTTCACCGACCTGCACCGCCTGCCCGGCGACGCACCGGAGCGGGACACCACCCTCGCGCACGGCGAGCTGATCACGGCCATCGACCTGCCCGCCCTGCCCATGGCCCGCCGCTCGCTGTACCGGAAGGTGCGCGACCGCGCCTCCTACGCCTTCGCGCTGGTCAGCGTCGCCGCCGCGATCGAGCTGGACGGCGATCGGATCAGTGACGTGCGCATCGCCCTCGGCGGGGTCGCGCACAAGCCCTGGCGGGCCCACCGCGCCGAGGCCGTGCTCCGCGGCGCGCGACCGCTCGAGGAGACCTTCGAGACGGCGGCCGCGGCGGAACTCGCCGACGCCCGCCCGCTGGACGGTGTCGACGGCGGCAACGGCTTCAAGACCACCCTCGCCGCCCGGACGATCGTCGCCGCCCTGCGCGACCTGACCGAAGGAGCCCGGTCATGAGCGACCTGCTGCGCCCCGTCGCCATCGGCCGCGACCTGGTCCGCCGGGACGGCATGGACAAGGTCACCGGCCGCGCCCGTTACGCCTACGAGGCCGACGTCCCCAACGCCTCCTACTGCCGCCTCGTGCAGACCACCGTCGCCCGCGGCCGAGTCGAGGCGATGCACACCGACGCCGCCCGGCAGGTCGACGGGGTGCGGGCGGTCATCACCCCGTTCACCGCCGAGTCGCTGCACACCGACGGGGGCGAGCTGGCCGTGCTGCAGGACCAGGAGATCGCCTTCCGCGGGCAGGTGATCGGTCTGGTCGTCGCCGACACCGCCGAGGCCGCCCTGCGAGCAGCCGAACTCGTCGAGGTCACCTGCTCGACCGCCCCGCACGACGTGGCGCTGTCGGCGGACCGGGACGACCTGTACAAGCCGGAGAAGGTCAACCCGTCCTACGAGACCGACACCAGCGACGGCGACGTCGACGTCGCGATGGCGGCCGCCGAGGTCACGGTCGAGCAGACCTACACCACGGCGATGTACCACAACAACCCGCTCGAACCTCACGCCACGACCGCGTTCTGGGACGGCGAGCACCTCACCGTGTGGGACTCCACGCAAGGCGTCCACCCCACCCGTGCCGTGCTCGCGGACCTGTTCGACCTCGACAAGGAACACGTCCGGGTGATCTGCCCGTACGTCGGCGGCGGGTTCGGCTCCAAGGGCGAACCGCACGTCCACGTCGTCCTCGCGGCCATGGCCGCCCGCGCCGTCCCCGGACGTCACGTCAAGCTCGCGCTCACCCGCCAGCAGATGTTCTCCCTCGCCGGGCACCGCACCCCGACCATCCAGCGCATGCGCCTGGCCGCCGACCGGATCGGCCACCTGTCCGGGATCGCGATCGACGTGGTCGAGCACACCGCGAAGATGAAGGAGTACGCCGAGCAGACCGGCGTGCCCACCCGCATGATGTACGCCGCCCCCAACCGCGCCACCACCCACCGCCTCGCCGCGCTCGACGTCCCCGCGCCGTCCTGGATGCGCGCCCCCGGCGAGTGCCCCGGCATGTTCGGGCCCGAGGTCGCCATGGACGAACTCGCCGAGGCCCTCGGCATCGACCCGATCGAACTGCGGATCCGCAACGAACCCGACGTCGACCCCGAGACCGGCCACCCGTTCTCCAGCCGCAACCTCGTCACCTGCCTCCGCGAGGGCGCGGCCCGCTTCGGGTGGGCCGACCGCGATCCCCGGCCCCGCGCGCGGGAGGAGGACGGCTGGTACGTGGGCACCGGTGTCGCGTCCTCGGTGTACCCGGTCAACCGGATGGCCGAGTCGACGGCCACCATCCGGTTCGAACGGGGCGCCTACGTCGTGGAGATCGGCGCGGCGGATCTGGGCACCGGCACGTGGACCACCCTGGCCCAGATCGCCGCCGACGCCCTCGGCGTGGACGTCGAGGACGTGTCGGTGCGCATCGGCGACACCCGCTACCCGGTCGCGTCCGTCGCGGGCGGGTCGTCGGGCATGACCACGTGGGGTTCCGCCGTCGTCAACGCCGCCCGCGCCTTCCGCGACAAACACGGCAGCGCACCCGCCGACGGTGCCGAGGCCGACGGCAGCACCGAGGACAACCCGGCCACCGAGCAGTACGCGATGTACGCCTTCGGCGCCCAGTTCGTCGAAGCCCACGTCCACCGCGACACCGGCGAGATCCGCGTGCCGCGCCTGCTCGGCGTGTTCGCTGCCGGCCGCATCATCAACCCCCGCACCGCCCGCTCCCAGTTCATCGGCGGCATGACCATGGGCCTGTCCATGGCGCTGCACGAGAACAGCGTGCTCGATCCGCGCCACGGCCACGTCGTCAACCACGACCTGGCCGAGTACCACATCACCACCTGCGCCGACGTCACCGACATCGAGGCCACCTGGCTCGACGAGCACGACCCCCACGTCAACCCCATGGGCACCAAGGGCATCGGCGAGATCGGCATCGTCGGCACCGCCGCCGCGGTCGTCAACGCCGTCCACCACGCCATCGGCATCCGCGTCCGCGACCTCCCCGTCACCCTCGACAAGCTCCTACCTGGGCTGTGAACCATGACGAACTCATCCGACGACGGACCGACCCTGCCGGTCAGCGACGAGGAGTTGGCGCGGCTGCGGCAGCGCGCTGATCAGGTCGGCATCCAGGGACATGCGGAGATGTCCGCCGAACAGCTCCGGAAGGCGATAGCCGAGCGGCACCGGGGCGCCGACCCGCACCAGGCCGAAATCGTGGCCCGGCGCGAGGACAGCGGTTGAATCCGTTACGGAACGAGGGCCCCATGGGCCTGCTCGACAAGGACGTGTGGGCCGGGAAGGTCTTCACCGGCAGCTGGGTCGACACCGGCGCGACGATGCAGTCGACCGAACCCGCGACCGGGGATGTCCTCGGGGAGGTCGGCACCGCTTCCGCCGACGAGCTGTCCCGCTCGGCCGCCGCGGCGTCCGAGGCGGGCCGGGCGTGGGCGGCTGCGGACTACCGGGAGCGGGCCGCGGTGCTGCGGCGCGCGGCGGAGCTGTTCGCCGAGCACCGCGACGAGATCACCACCTGGCTGGTCCGGGAGGCCGGAAAAGCCAGGGGCGCGGCCCAGCTGGACATGGACCTCGCGCTGGACGAACTGCGCGAGGCCGCCGCACTGCCCAGCAACGCGTGGGGCGCGCTGCTGCCCACCACCCAGCCCGGCGGATCAGCATCGCCCGGCGCGTCCCTTACGGGGTGGTGGCCGTGATCGCGCCGTGGAACTTCCCGATGGTGCTCGCGATGCGGTCCGTGGCACCGGCGCTCGCGACCGGGAACGCCGTGGTGCTCAAGCCGGCGAGCGAGACCGCGATCTGCTGCGGGGTGGTGATCGCGCGCGTGTTCGAGGAGGCCGGGTTGCCCGCGGGAGTGCTGCACATGCTGCCCGGCAAGGGCAGCGAGCTGGGCACGGCGGTCGCCGAGGACCCGAACATCGGCATGATCTCGTTCACCGGCTCCACCCCGGTCGGCCGCACCCTGTCCGAGGCGGCGGGCAAGCACCTCAAGAAGATGGTGTCCGAGCTGGGCGGCAACAACGCGTTCGTGGTCCTCGACGACGTCGACGTAACGGCCGCCGCGGCCGCCGGCGCGTTCGGCAGCTTCGTCCACCAGGGACAGGTGTGCATGGCCGTCGGCCGCCACCTGGTGGCCGAGTCCATCGCCGAGGACTACGTCGCCGCACTGGCCGAGCGGGCGGACAGCCTGACCGTCGGCGACCCCCGCGAGGACGTCCACCTCGGACCGGTCATCAACTCCTCGCAGGTGGAGCACATCGAGGACATCTTCGGCCGGACCAGGGACGCGGGCGCCACCGTCGCCGCGGGCGGCACCCGCGACGGCCTGTTCATGCGGCCCACCGTGCTCTCCGGTGTCACCCCGGACATGCCGGCGTTCACCGAGGAGATCTTCGGGCCCGTCGCGGTGGTGACGACATTCCGCACCGAGGAGGAGGCGATCCGGCTGGCCAACTCGACCCCCTACGCCTCGTCGCCGGTGTCCACAGTGGATCCGCGGCACGCGCCCGAGCGTTCGGGGAGCTACTACACGCCGGAATGGTCCACATCAACGACCAGACCGTGAACGACGAGACCATCGCGCCGTTCGGCGGCATCGGCGACTCCGGCGGCACCAGTCGGTTCGGCGCGTTCGTCAACCTCGACGAGTTCACCCGCTGGCAGTGGCTCACCCTCCGCGACGAGCAAAGCACACCACAGCTCTGACCGGTTTCGCGGGTTCGGCGCCGGGTAGCCGAACGGCCATGGCACGTGCGGTGGTGATCGAGGAGTTCGGCGGCCCGGAGGTGCTCACCCTCAGCGAGGTCGAACGACCCCAACCGGGGCCGGGGCAGATGCTCGTCCGGGTGATGGCGTCGGGCACCAACCCGGTGGAGGCCAAGATCCGCCAGGGCAAGGCCATCCCCGCCCTGCCCCTGCCCGCGGTGCTCGGCGGCGACGTGTCCGGAGTGGTCGAGTCGGTCGGTGCTGGTGTCACGGACCTGACCCCCGGCGACGAGGTCTATTACACCCCGGAGATGAACTCCCGCGCCGGCAGCTACGCCGACTACAACGTCGCCGCCGCCGACATCGTGGCGCTCAAGCCGCACAACCTGAGCCACACCGAGGCCGTCGCGATCCCCCTCGCCGGCGGCACCGCGTGGGAGGCGATCGTGCGCCGCCTGGCCGTGCGTCCCGGCGAGACCGTCCTGATCCACGCGGGCGCGGGCGGCGTCGGGTCGTTCGCGGTGCAGTTCGCCGTAGCCGCGGGCGCGCAGGTCCTCGCGACCGTCGGCACCGACGACCAACAGCTGCTCACCGACCTCGGCGCCACCGCCATCGACTACACGACCCAGGACGTCGTCGACGCCGCCCTCGACCACACCGACGGGTCCGGGGTGGACGCCGTCCTCGACCTCGTCGGCGGCGAGAACCTGGTCACCAGCGCGACCGCCACCCGCCCGTTCGGCCGAATCGCCACCGTGCTCGCCCCCCCGCCGGCGAGCTCGCCCCGCTCTACCAGCGCAACCAGCAACTGCACGGCATCATGCTCACCCGCGAACGCCGCCGCCTCGACGAGATGCGGCCCGTGTTCGAACGCGGCCAGGTGCGTCCCGTGATCTCCGAGGTGCTCCCGCTCGAGGAGGTCCGCCGCGCCCACGAACGCCTCGACTCCGGGCACGGCACCGGCAAGACCGTCCTCGACCTCAGCTGACCCACCCCGAACCCCAGGAGGAGAACCCGCATGGCGCCACTCGCGTCCGGGAAGCAGTTCGAGATCGGCAGCGGCGACCAGCACGCCGTGATCGTCGAGGTCGGTGGCGGGATACGCGAGTACACCCACCGGAACCGGCCGGTCCTGGACCCCTACCCACCGGACGCGATGGCCGACGGCGCACACGGCGCACCACTGATCCCCTGGCCCAACCGCATCGGCCACGGCCAGTACCGCTTCGGCGACACCGACTACCAGCTCGCGCTGACCGAACCGGAGAAGAACAACGCCATCCACGGGCTCCTGCTCTGGCGGCCGTGGGAAGTGGCGGACCACCGCGCCGACGAGGTGACGGTGGGTGCCCACATTCACCCGATGCAGGGCTACCCGTTCCACCTCGAGGTGACCGTGCGCTACGCCCTGTCCGCCGACGGGCTGACCGTCACCACCACCGCGACCAACACCGGTGACACCACCGCGCCCTACGGCTGCGGCCAGCACCCCTACCTCTCCCCCGGCACCGGCCACATCGACGACGCCCACCTCCAGCTCGACGCCGCCACCCGGATCGTCACCGACCCCGAACGCCAGCTCCCCACCGGCACCGAACCGGTCGACGGCACCCCCTACGACTTCCGCCGCCCCCGGCCGGTCGGCGACCTCGCCATCGACTACCCGTTCACCGACCTCGCCCGGGACGACCAGGGCCGGGCCCGGGTCCGCCTCCAGGGCACCGACGGCGCGACCGCCGAACTCTGGGTCGACCACACCTACCCGATCATCGAGCTTTTCACCGGCGACACCCTCGTCCCCGACCGCCGCCGACGAGGCCTGGGCGTCGAACCCATGACCTGCCCACCAGACGCCTTCCGCACCGGCGACCGATTGCGGCACCTCGAACCAGGCGACACCGCCACCACCACATGGGGCGCACGGCTCTCCGGCTAGCGACCCGGCAAAGGGTCACTTCATCACGGTCACCCCGGCACCCACGACCATGACCTCCCGCTGGGACAGCACATCGGGGGTGACCTCCGCCACCAGCGGACCGGCGGCGAGGATGACGCGACGCGCGGTGTAAGCAGCGTTCTGCCACACCTCGTCGGCGCTCAAGTCGTAGTCGCCGCGTAACCGCAGATCGGGGCGGACCGTCGCCACGGGCGCGGATGTCGGCGCGAACGGGCAGCTGAAGACCATCAGCGTCATGCCGTGCGCATCAGTCGTGACATCGACGGCCAGGTAGCGCGAGATCGGCAGCCGTACTGCCTGGTCGTGCCCGGGAGCACGCACGAAGCCGATCGCCTCGAACAGGGTGCGGTCCAGCCCCGCGATCGGGATGTAGACCGCCGGCGCGGGCAGGCCCAACCGGCGATAGTCCAGACGAACCCACGGCTCGCGGCCGAGCTGTCGTGATGCCTCTGGTGAAGCCAATGGTCGTTCCTCTTTCACCGGGTCGCGCGGCGTGTGCGGTGGTCAGGCCCGGTCCCGGATCTCCTCGGCGCCGGCCTGCCTGGCGCAGTGCGCGCAGCAGAAGAACTGCCCGCCGGCCTGCACCCCGTGTCCGATCACCTTGCACTGGCAGTGCTCACAGATCGGGGCGAGCTTGTGGATCGCGCACTCGAAGCTGTCGAAGACGTGCACCGCACCCTGCGCGTGGACCTCGAAGGCGAGGTCGTAGTCGTTGCCGCACACTTCGCACCGGGTGCCGGTGTTGGTGGTGTCCATGCACCGGGACGTACCCGACGCCGGGCGGTTCATTCGCCGTCGATCAGGGCATGGTGGCGGCTACCTGGGGTAACCGGCTCGCATGACGACCACGGCGAGGTCCGCCACCGACGTGTCCAGCCGCTACCGGCGTGCGGCCGACTACGCCGCCGCCGCGATGATCTACCTGAAGGACAACGTGCTGCTGCGCGAGCCGTTGCGGCGCGAGCACCTCAAGCCGCGGCTGCTGGGGCACTGGGGAACCTGTCCCGGCATCACGTTCCTCTACGCCGGGCTCAACGGGCTGGTGCGGCGGACCGGGCGGCGGACGTTGCTCGTCACCGGCCCCGGGCACGGGGCGCCCGCGGTGCACGCGAACCTGTGGCTGGAAAGCACCCACGCCGAGCTGGACCCCGCGCTGGGCCGGGACGGTAACGGGCTGGCGGAGCTGGTGCGGCGGTTCTCCTGGCCGGGCGGTTTCCCCAGCCACCTCTCCCCCGAGGTGCCCGGGGTGATCCACGAGGGCGGCGAGCTGGGCTACGCCCTGGCCACCGCGTTCGGCGCGGCACTCGACAACCCCGACCTCACGGTCGCCTGCCTGGTCGGCGACGGCGAGGCCGAGACCGGCCCTACCGCGGGCTCGTGGCACGCGAGCAAGTTCCTCGACCCGAGGACCGACGGCGCGGTGCTGCCGGTCCTGCACGTCAACGGCTACAAGATCTCCTCACCGACGATCTACGGCTGCATGAGCGACGAGGAACTCACCGCGTACTTCTCCGGCGCGGGCTGGTCCCCCTACGTCCTCGACGTCACGACCACCGACGACCCGGACGCGCTGCTGGCCGAGACGCTCGACCTGGCGCACGCCGAGATCGCGGCGGTGCGGGAGCGCTGGACGCCAGGGGAACGGGCGGTGTGGCCGATGATCGTGCTGCGCTCCCCGAAGGGCTGGGGCGTGCCCGCCGAGGACACCGAGGGACAGCCCCTGGAGGGCACGTTCCACGCACACCAGGTGCCCCTCGGCGGCGT
The DNA here is from genome assembly GCF_014203735.1 of Actinophytocola algeriensis. GTDB lineage: Bacteria > Actinomycetota > Actinomycetes > Mycobacteriales > Pseudonocardiaceae > Actinophytocola > Actinophytocola algeriensis. The sequence continues at coordinate 34,044 of NZ_JACHJQ010000016.1, forward strand.
GCACGACGACGACGCGGAACTCGCCCTGCTGGAGCGGTGGCTGCGGTCCTACCGGCCTGACGAGCTGTTCGACGACGACGGCCGCCCGCACGACGACCTGCTCGCCGACCTGCCGCCCGAGCACCTGCGGCTGGGCCGGGTACCCGAGGCGAACGGCGGGCAGCTGCGCCGCGACCTGCCACTGCCCGACGTCGCACGGTTCGCCGTCGACGTGCCGGCCCCGGGCGCTGGTTCGGCGAGCCCCACCGGCACGACGGGGACGTGGCTCGCCGAGCTGATGTCCGCGACCGAGGACCAGCGCGACTTCCGCGTGCTGTGCCCGGACGAGCTCGCCTCCAACAAGCTCGACGCGCTCCTCGAGGCCACCGACCGGGCGTTCACCTGGCCGGTGCCCGGCTACGCCGAGCACCTCGCCCCCGGCGGCCGGGTCATGGAGGTCCTCTCCGAGCACCTGTGCCAGGGCTGGCTGCAGGGCTACCTGCTCACCGGCCGCCACGCCCTGTTCCCCTGCTACGAGGCGTTCGCCTCGATCGTCGACAGCATGGTCAACCAGTACGCCAAGTTCCTCAAGATCGCGGGCGAGGTGCCGTGGCGGGCCTCCGTCGCGAGCGCGAACTACCTGCTGACCAGCGAAGGGTGGCGCCAGGAGCACAACGGCTACAGCCACCAGGGCCCGGGCTTCCTGAACAACCTGCTCACCAAGAAGGCCTCCGTCGCACGCGTCTACCTGCCGCCGGACGCCAACACCCTGCTGGTCACCCTGCGGCACTGCCTCACCTCCACCGACCGGATCAACCTGGTGATCGCCGGCAAGAACACCGGATCGCAGTGGCTGGACCTCGACACCGCGGAACGCCACTGCGCGGCGGGCGCGGGCGTGTGGGAGTGGGCCGGCAACGGGACCGGCGACCCGCACGTCGTGCTCGCGTGCGCCGGCGGCATCCCCACCGTCGAGGTGCTGGCGGCAGCGTCGATCCTGCGGGAACGAGCACCCGACCTCGTCGTGCGGGTGGTCAACGTCGTCGACCTGCTGAGCCTCGCACCCGACACCCGGCACCCGCACGGGATGAGCGAGGCCGATTTCACCGCCTGCTACGGGCAGCGCACACCGGTGGTGTTCGGGTTCCACGGCTACCCCTCAGCGGTGCACGAGGTGCTGCACGGCAGGCCGGACACGCAGCGGTTCCACGTCCACGGCTACCAGGAGGAAGGAACCACCACCACCCCGTACGACCTGCTGGTCAGCAACGGCATGAGCCGCCACGACCTGGCCGCCGACACCCTGCGCCGCTCAGGCCGCGGTGACCAGCTCGCCGACGAACTGCTCGCGGAGCGGGACGAGCTACGTGCCGCCGCCCACCGCGACGGCGTCGACCCAGCCGAGATCACCGACTGGCGGTGGGGCGCGTGACCACGGTCCTGACCGTCAACGCCGGCTCCGGCAGCCTCAAGGCGCACCTGGTCGATGCCGGCACCGAGCGGGTGCGCGACGCCGTGGAGGTCGAGCAGCCACCGGACTCCGACGAGGCCGGGCAGGTGCTGGACAAGCTCCTCGACCAGGCGGACCGCGACGTGGCCGCGGTGGGGCACCGCCTCGTGCACGGCGGCCCCGACCTGCGCGCCGCCGCCGTCGTCGACGAGGACGCCGTGGCGGCCGCCCGGCGTGCGGAGTCGCTGGCGCCGCTGCACCTGCCACCCGCGTTGCGCCTCCTCGAGAAGCTGCGCGAGCGCCTGCCGGACGTACCGCACGTGCTGTGCCCGGACACCGCCTTCCACGCCGACCTCCCCGACGTCGCCGCCACCTACCCACTCCCCCTGGCGTGGCGGGAACGGCACGGCCTGCGCCGCTACGGCTTCCACGGCCTGTCCTACCGCTGGACGCTCGACCGCACCGCCCGCATCCTCGACCGGTCATCCACCGAGCTGTGCCTGCTCCTCACCCACCTGGGTGGCGGCTGCTCGGTCTGCGCGGTGCGCGAGGGCCGCAGCGTCGACACCTCCATGGGCTTCACCCCGCTGGAGGGCGTGCCCATGGCGAAGCGGTCCGGCAGCGTCGACCCCGGCATGCTGCTGTGGCTCCTGCGTCACGGCGGACTCGACGCCGACACCCTCGAAGACGGCCTCAACCACGAGTCCGGCCTGCTCGGCCTGTCCGGCGGCCGCTCCGACGACACCCGCGACCTGGTCGCCGCCGCCGCGGACGGCGACGACACCGCCGACCTCGCACTGCGCGTGTTCACCCACAGGGTCCGCCGCGAACTCGCCGCCGCCGCGACCTCCCTACCCCGGATCGACGCACTCGTGTTCACCGGCGAGATCGGCTGGGACCAACCAGAAGTCCGGACCGGCATCGTCGAAGGCCTGTCACTGCTCGGCATCCCCACCGACCTGACCTCCACCACCGACGGCGACGGCCTGGTCAGCCCGTCGGACGCCACGGTCCCGGTGCTCGTCGTGCAGCCCCGGGAGGAGCTCCAACTGTGCCGCGACACCATGACCGCCCTCAACCAGCAGCACGACGGATGACCAGCGACGAGCCGCCGAACTGCATGCCGTTCGCGATCACCGCAGCTCGTCACCGGTGCCGGACGCCGTCACCGGTGCGACCGGCGCGGGAATCTCGCCACAGCGCGAACACGAGATCGAGGTCGGCCCCACCGGGCCGCGTCGGCCGACGGTCGAAGTGCAGTGGTTGGGCCGGGCGAAGAGGAGAAGTCCCGCCGTCTGTGTGTTCAACCGGCGGGACCTTGACCGTCCACTCGGTGATGGACGGCCCAAAGGAAATTGCCCCGCCCCAGGGAAATCAAACACCCGATCGGGTGGACCGGTCCTGGTCCGCAGCGAGTAGTCGAGGCGGCTGAGACAAAGGGGACGTCGAGGAACGCCTTCTCGATCCTCGCCGCCGTCTTTCGCGCAAACATGGATCACCCGCACCACGTGCGCCAGCCGGGTGGCCAGTAACAGTCGGTACGGCAGCGACCGCCGCGGCCCCTCGCCCATAACCTCGCCCTGACCACGAAAGTGGTGTCACCGGCGCTGACTGTCCTACGCAGAGTAGAGTTCAATGCATCTTGCGGGTTGAGCAACCAGCCTGGACAACCATCGCCTCCCGGCGGAGTGGAGTGTTCAGTGGCAGGCCTTCCAGACGCCTTCCCATGACTCGACCGACATCATGTGGGTGCGGGACATCGACAACCACACGGTGATCCTCCGGGTGCACGGCGAAGTGGACATGCTCACCACACCGGTTCTCGTGGAGCAGCTGCGTGCCGCCGAGGCGCTCCTGTCGCCACCCGTACCGGTGCTGGTCGACCTCACCGGAGTCACGTTCCTCGCGTCCGCAGGCCTGTCAGCCCTCGTCGAGTACGGGGAGCGCTACGCCGAACTCGGCAGCCAGCTACGCGTGGTCGCCACCGACCGAGCGGTGATCCGGCCGATCACCGTGACCGGGCTGCACGAGCTCCTGCCTGTGTTCCCCACCGAGCAGGAGGCGCTGCAGAGGTTCCCAGGCTGAGCTGTCCGCGCCACCGATGTCACCCGAAGCCCAGGTCATGCGGCGGTACCGGAGGCGTTGAGCCGGATTGGCGCGGAGAGCGCTGGGTATGTCCGAGCCCATGCGGGCGAGGAATCGTGTGGTCGTGGTAACCGGGGCGTCGAGTGGCATCGGACGGGCGACCGCCCTCGCGTTCGCCGACCGAGGTTGTTCCCTCGTCCTGGCGGCCCGGCGGGAGACGGCCTTGGCGGAGGTCGCCGAGGAGTGCACGACCCGGGGCGGGCAGGCTCTCGCCGTCCCGACGGACGTGACCGATCCGGAGGCGGTGCAGCGGCTGGCCGGGCGCACACTCGACCGGTTCGACCGGATCGACGTGTGGGTCAACGCCGCCGCCGTCACCGTCTTCAGCCCGTTCGAGGACGTTCCGCTCGAGGACTTCCGGCGCGTGCTGGACGTGAACGTGATGGGTTACGTGCACGGAGCGCGCGCCGCCCTGCCCGTCATGCGTGGACAACGCCGGGGCGTGCTCGTCAACGTGTCCTCGATCGTCGCCGCGATACCCCAGCCCTACACCCACGTCTACGGCATGTCGAAGGCCGCGGTCCGGGCACTGAGCACCAGTCTGCGCCAGGAGCTTCGGGTCGCCGGGGTGCGCGGCGTCGCGGTGTGCTCGGTGCTCCCCGCGAGCATCGACACCCCGCTGTTCCAGCACGCCGCCAACTACACCGGCCGCCGGGCGATCGCGATGCCACCGGTGTACCCCGTGGAACGGGTCGCGCGCGGCATCGTGAACCTGGTCCGGTTGCCCCGCCGCGAGGTGGTCGTCGGCCCGATGGGACGCAACCTGCTGATGATGGCGAAGCTGACACCCGGGCTGACCGAGAAGCTGATGGCCGTCCAGGTGAACCAGACCCACCTCTCCCGCCGGCAGCAGGCACCGCACACGGCGGGCAACCTCCACGAACCCTCCGCCGACGGCTCCGGCTCGGCCGACGGGGGCTGGCACGGCAGGCGGCGGACAGCCGTCCGACGTGCCGCCACTGTCGCACTGCTCGCGGGAGCGGCAGCCGCCAGCCGACGGCGGACGCGCTGACCGGACTGTGCTCACCGGACCACTGATCGGACGGCAGGTGCCACCAGGTCAGCGGAGCTGGGGCAGCACGCGGTCGCCGAACACGTCGAGGAAGCGTTCCTGGTCGCGACCCACCTGGTGCAGGTAGACGCGCTCGATGCCCAGCTCGGCGTAGGAGGCCAGCACCTCGGCGTGCCGGCCGGGGTCGGCGGACATCAGGACGCTGCTCTCGAGCGCCTCGCTCGGCACGTGCTCGGTGGCCGCGTCGAACTGCTCCGGCAGCTCCAGTTCCTCGGTGAGCGCCGGTGGTAGGGCGTTGAGGCGCCACTGGTCCATGGCCTGGGCCCGCACCTCCTCGTCGGTCTCCGCCCACGACAGGTGCACCTGCAGGTGCACGGGTTTGCCCTCCCCGCCGCCGTCGCGGAACGCGTCGAGGATCTGCCGCAGCGCGTCCCGGGGAGCGTTGACCGTGATGAGACCGTCCGCCCACGACGCGACCTCTCGCGCGGTCTGTGGCGTCATCGCCGCGGCGAACAGCGGCGGGCTCGCCGTGGGCCGGGTGTACAGCCGTGCCGCCCGCACCGTGACCACGTGGTCCTCGTCGACGGTGTCGCCGGCCAGGAGGCGCCGCACGATGTCCGCGCACGTGGCCGAATGCCGCGTTCTCGCCGTCGGTGGTCAGCGCACGGTGGTGTAGCCGACCGCGGGGTGCTCGTGGGTGGTGAGCCGTTCGCGCACCCAGTCCCAGGGCGCCGTGCCGGGCAGGACCGGCACCTCCGGCAGTGCGGCGGCGGCGCGGTGGAAGCGGCCGTTGCTCGCGAAGTCCTGGGGATAGGCGTCGGTGTCCGCGCCGCAGTAGGCGCCGTGCCGGCGGGCGTGGCCGAGAACCCTGTCCCAGTCCTCGATGCCGGCCCTGCCGATGGAGCAGGTGCCGTGCGAGAACAGGCCGAGGTGGATCTCGTCGTACGGTTCCGCCTCCCGGACGTACTTCTCGAGCGTGTCGCGGGCGGCGCAGGTGCCGAACAGCGTCCAGTACGGCACGAGCCCCCGCGCGAGCGGCAGGTGGGCGTCGATCACCGCGAAGCAGCTGACCAGCAGCCGGTCCGCGGGCGTGCCCTGCTCGGCGTACCAGGACCGGTACAGCTCGGCGACCGGGCCGCTGAGCGCGTCGGCGCGCGGGAAGGTCAGCCGGTCCAGCCGCCGGTCCTCCGCACGGCACAGGTCCTCCAGGTCGCCCAGCAGCGCGGGGTCGAAACCCCACTCCGCCTCGGGGCTGTCCCCGTCCGCGGGCGGTGGGTCCCACGCCCGTCGTTCCGCGCCCTGCTCGGCGAGGAACTCGGCGACCCGCGGACCGCCTTTCGCGTACTCCTCGGCGGTGGCGTCGCCGACGGCGCCGTGCTGGAAGACCTGCCGGGACCCGGTTGCCGTGGTGGGCCAGCGTTCCGTGCAGTCGGTCACCACGACGGTGCCGCCCGGAGCCAGGTTCTCGCGGAGGAACTCCCGGTAGGCGTCGGGCAGCTGCTGGTACTTGAACCGGAAGTAGCCCATGCGGCGGATCATCAGCCGGTCCTGGTTGGCGTCGTGCATGTGGTGCAGCGCCACCCCCGGATTCGCTTCGGTGAACGCGTCCCGGGCGTCGGCGAGTTCGGTCACGGCCTTGGCCGGGTCGTCGGGGTCGAGGCCGTGGTGGCGCACCGGGACGAGGAAGGTTTGGGGCAGCCAGGGAATCCCGGCCAGCGCGGCGAGGTGGGCGACCGCGCCGGAGGACGAGCCGACGAGCACCGCCGGGTACTGCCCGCGCGGGTACTGCGAGCAGGCCCACTCCGCGATCGCGTCCGTGTCCACCATGCCCACGCGGCTCGGTTGGACCGCCTCGGACCAGCCCGACCAGATGTAGAGGGCCTCGCGGACGCGGAGCGGCATGTGGTTCACCAGCGGCAGCAGCCGGCTGACCGCACGCGCGGCGGGACCGAGCCCGAGCGCCGGGCTGCTCGACCCGTGGAGGTGCTGCGCGAGCACCCGGTGAAAGGTGGACGCGGAGTCGAACGACGCGACGGCACGCTTCGGCCTCATGACGCCGCCTTCCGGACCTCGGCGGCCAGGTCGCGCAGCGGCTCCGACCACGCGGTGGGATCGCGCCAGAGGAACGTGTGCGGGCCTGGGAAGGTCAGCAGCCGCCCGTCCTCGGCGACGTCGGCCAGGTGCCGGGCCCAGCGGTCCGTGCACAGGGCGTCCTCCCGGCCGCGGAGCACGAGCAGCGGACCGCGGATTCGCGGGACCGTCTCCTCGAGACGGTCCCGCAGGTGCGCGCGGAGCAGGTGCACGATCTGCCGCACGCCCGCGCGGCGCCACTCGGGGCGGTGGATCTCGTCCAGTCCGGGCATGGGGTAGGCGGAGTCCCGGCGCCAGAAGTACAGGGCACGCGGCACGGACCTGGCCTTCGGGTCCAGGGTGGGACTGGCGAGGACCGTCGCGGCGACGAGGTCCGGCCGGGACGCGGCGACGTGGGCGGCCACCTGTGTTCCGCTGGAGTGCCCGGCCATGATCACCGGAGGCAGGCCGGCCGCGTCCAGCCAGTCGCCCACCGCTTCGGCGAACTCCGGCACCTCCAGCCGCCGGGGCGGGTCACCGCTGCCGGCCAACCCTGGCAGGTCGACCAGGAACGACCGGGTCCAGCCGAGTGCGGCCTGCGCAGGCGTCAGGTAGTCCGAGACCGCCATGCCCATCACGGTCACCACCGGCGGCTCGTCCCCCGGCGACCCGAACACGCGGGCACGAACGCGGCCGTACCGGGTGTCGGCGAACCGCACCGAGTACTCGTCAGGCAGGTCCGGTGGCATGCTCGGCGTCCCGGAAGTGTCGACCATGATCTCGGATGCCCGGCCAGCCCTACCCGAAACGTCCGCATACCCCCTCTCGATGACCGCTGTTCGGGTGCTCGGCAGCACATCCATCACGCGCTGTTGACCGGTGGAGTGGTGAGGGCTCCCACGAGGTTGGGGCGGTGCGGAGTTGTCATTGAGCGGGCGGGTACTGGTCCTGCTTCAGCAGCCGTGCGAGGTGTACCGCGTTCGCCGCGAGCTTCTTGTTGGTGCTGGCGACCGCGTCGGGGGTGCTGTCCAGGTCCAGGTAGTCCTTCGGGTTCATTGCCTCGGAGTTCCAGTAGGTGCGCCGCTCGCTGGGATGGTGAACCCGATGTCGTTGAGGGCCTGGAAGCAGTCGGCGATGATCTTGTGGGCGCCGTCCTCGTTGCCGACGACCGCCACCACGGCCACCTTGCCGTACATGGACGGCCGTCCCTGATCGTCGGTCTCGGACAGTTCGGCGTCCAGCCGCTCCATGACCCGCTGCGCGACGCTGGAGGGATGTCCAACCCAGGTCGGGGTCGACAGCACCAGGATGTCCGCGGCGAGGATCCGCTCCCGCAGCTGGGGCCACTGGTCGCCGTTGCCCATGTCGGTCTTGACGCCGGGGCGCACGTCGAAGTCCACGACGCGGACCAGGCCACCGGTGACGCCGTGGCCGCGGAGCTCGTCGAGGACCTGGGTGGCGATCTTATCGCTGCTCGACGGCTCCGGCGACGGCTTGAGGGTGCAGGTCAACGCGAGCGCGGTCAGTGTCGATGCCATGCCGTGGGCCTACCCACCGGTCGCCGCTGAATCTCGCACACGCACGATCAGTCGTCAGGTTGATGCCTGGCACTGACGTGGTTGATGACGGCGAGGCCGGTTACCCAGTGGTTCGGTCCCGAGCGGGCCGTGGGAGGTGGTGGACGGTGGGCTACCGGGACGACGCCGTCGCGCTGTCACGGCCGCTGACCGACGCCGGGGACCTCGACGCGGTGCTGAAGCGGGTGGGCGCGGCGCGGGTGGTGATGCTGGGCGAGGCCAGCCACGGCACCCACGAGTTCTACCGGTGGCGCGCCCTGCTCACCCAGCGCCTGATCACCGAGAAGGGGTTCTCCTTCGTCGCGGTCGAGGGCGACTGGCCCGACTGCGACCGGATCGACCGCGCCGTGCGCTGCCTGCCGGACGCACCCGGCGACCCCCGCGCGGCGCTGTCCGCGTTCGAGCGGTGGCCGACCTGGATATGGGCCAACGAGGAGGTCCTGGACTTCTGCCGGTGGCTGCGCTCGCACAACCTGCGCCAGGACCCTGCCGACCGGGTCGGGTTCCACGGCCTGGACGTCTACTCCCTGTGGGAGTCGCTGCGCGAGATCCTCACCTACCTGCGCGAGCACGACCCCGACCAGGTCCCGGTCGCGCTGGCCGCCTACCGCTGCTTCCAACCGTACGACGAGGACCCCCAGACCTACGCTGCCGCCACCCGATTCGCCTCCGCGAGCTGTGAGACCGAGGTCTTGGACCTGCTCGTGCGGCTGCGCGAGCAGGCCGCGACCGACGGCGCGAACCGCTTCGGAGCCTGGCAGAACGCCGAGATCGTCGCCGGCGCCGAACGGTACTACCGGGCCATGATCGGCGGCGGGCGCCAGTCCTGGAACGTGCGCGACCAGCACATGGACAACACCCTCGACCGGCTCCTCACCCACTACGGCCCGACCGCCAAGGCCGAGAAGCGGGCCGGTCGACGGTCGCGGCACACGCCGCACCGTCAGGTGGCCGGGTGGTCGCGACCCTGGCCTTCGACAGCGCAGGGCCAATGCTCCGGTCACCGCCGCGGCCACCGAGCCGCCGACGAAGGACAGAGCAAGACGAGCGACGGAGAGACGCACGTGCAGGACGACATCTGGCGCCGGGACAAGGCCGCGTTCGTCGCCGAACCGGCGGACGCACCCCACCCGGTCGCCGACGACCCGGACCACAGCCCGCTGGCCCGCCAGTTCGCGGTCCTCACCAGGACACTGCTGCACACCGAGACCGTGGCCTCGGCCCTGGAGCTCGTGGTGCGCGCCACGCACGCCATCGTCCCGGACGCTGACCTCGTCAGCCTCACCCTCCGCTCGACCGACGGGCAGCTGCACACGCCACTGGAGACCGACCCCGTCGGCAGCGAGCTCGACGGCCTGCAGTACACCCACGAGGAAGGCCCGTGCCTCGACGCGGCCCGTGAGGACGGCATCGCCTACACCCACAGCGGTGACCTCGCCGCCTCTCCCGACTGGCCGCGCTTCGGACCGCTGGCGGCGGACCGCGGTTACCGCTCGGTGCTCTCCACCGCGCTCGTGGTCGACGCCAACCCGCCACGGCTGTCCGGCGCACTGAACATCTACTCCCGCGAACTCGGCAGGCTCGGCGACGAGACGACCCGTGACCGCGCCCTGCTGCTCGCGACCCACGCCTCCCTGGCCCTGGCCCGCACCGAAGCGGTCCGGCTCGCCGAACTCCGCGAGGCCCAGCTGCGCCGCGCACTCGACACCCGCGACGTCATCGGACAGGCCAAGGGCATCCTCATGCAGCGCCGCGGCATCACCGCTGACCAAGCGTTCGACCTGCTGCGGCGAACCTCACAGGACCTCAACGTCAAGCTCGCCGAACTCGCGCACACCCTCGCCTCCAGGCACACCGAACTCGACCTGCCGCGGAGCTGAGCCCACAAGGAGGGGGAGGCCGGCGGACGGTGGGCGCTGGGGTCGTACGGCACGCCCGCGCCGGGCGTGCGGTGCACCTCGCAGCACCAGGAACAATGCCGCGGCGTCCCGGCATGTCCGGGCGGGGTGACCGGACTAGTGTCGCGCGTGTGCGCTTGTCATCGGCGCGATTTGCAAGCACGGGAGTGGGGATGGATCGGATCCAGGAGACGTCAGTCGCGTTGGCGGAGCTGACGGACTCCATCCGGCCCGACGAGCCACGCGAGGTGTTGCTGGCGCGGGTCGCCTCCCGCGTCGTGAGGTTGATGCCCGGTGCGGACGCCGTGACGGTCACGCTGGTCGTCGACGGCACACCGAACACCGTGGCGGCGACCGAGGAGTCGCTGGTGCCTCTGGACCAGATCCAGTACACCACCGGGACCGGCCCGTGTCTCGACGCGCTCCGCACCGAGACCCTCGTCCGAGCCGAACGCGCCGACATGGCGCAGCGCTGGCCGGCGTTCGCGGACGTGGCCGAGACAACCGGTGTCCTCACCTCGTTGTCGTGTCCGCTGTTCCTGCCCGCCGACGGCGCCGCCTCGAGCAGGCGGGCACTCGACCACCGGCTGTCCGGTGCGCTCAACGTGTGGAGCTTCCAGCCCGACGCCTTCGCCCCGGCCGAGGCCACGCTCATCGCGATGTTCACCTCCGCACTGTCCTCGATCATCCTCACCGCGACCCGCTGGGCTGCCGCCGAGAAGCAGACCGATCAACTGCTGGTCGCCCTCGAGACCCGCGATGCCATCGCGACCGCGAAGGGCATCGTCATGGTCTACCACCGCCTGGGCGTCGATGAGGCGTTCCAGTGGCTGGTGGACGCGTCCCAGCGGACCAACCGGAAGATCCGTGACCTGGCCCGGTTGATCATCGACGATCCCGACGTCGTCAACGGCAAGGTCTGAGGCCCGACCCGGTGCGCAGGCGACCACGTGATGTACCAGGCACCTGCGGTCAGCGTCGCGACCCGCGTTGGACGAAGATGAACACCGAGAAGAGCCCAGGACGGCAGCTGCCGACGGTGGAGCACGGAGGTAGGTGCAGCGGTGGATGATGAACGCCGTCAGCGGCTCTGGCGGCTCGTCACCGCACGAGCCACCGGTGACGGGCCCGGCTGGGGGTCGATGGTCTGCGCGGTCGCCGTCGACCGGCTCGACGTCGACGGCGCGGCCATCTCGGTCCGCACGTCGGGACGTGCCCAGGACCTGATCGCGGTCAACGGCACCTGGGCGCAGCGGCTCGAGGAGCTGCAGTACACCCTCGGGGAGGGCCCCGGGGTCGAGGCGTACACCACCGCCGGTCCCGTACTCGTCGCCGACCTGTCCGACGCCGCCCCGCGGTGGCCAGGATTCGCCAGGTCAGCGGCCGAGGAGGGACTCGCCGCGGTGTTCGCCCTGCCTCTGCAGGAAGGCGCGATCCGGCTGGGCGCGCTCGACCTGTACCGCCGCCGGACCGGCGGGTTGTCGACCGAGGAACTCGCCGACGCGGCCGTCCTGGCCGACCTCGCCACCACCGCACTGCTGACCGACACCTCCCCCGACACGACGGGACCGTCGAGGAGCGCCGACGGGGCCGGGCACTACGACGACGTCAACATCGCCATTGGCATGCTCGCCGCCGAACTGCACATCAGCATCGCCGACGCATCACTCCGCCTCCGCGCGCACGCCTACAGCACCGGCACACCACTGCTCGAGATCGCCCACGCCGTACTCACCCGGAAGTTGCGAGCCGACGCCTTCCAGGACTGACCCCACCCGCCACCCGGCGAAAGCGTCAGCCCCGGTCGTATGCTGGCCCGGTGCCCCCCACGCAGGACGTCGTCAGCGACACCATCGCGGCCATCACCGCCCGGCTCGCGGCCCGCCACGACGGCATGGCCGTTCTGCGTGCCGTCACCGACGCCTGCGGGACGTTACTCTCCGCCGACGCCACCGGTGTCCTGATCGCCGACCCCCGCGGTGGCGTCGAGGTCATCGCCGCCTCCGACGAACCGACGCGGTTCGTCGAACGGCTGCAGGCAGAGCTGCGGGAAGGCCCCTGCCTGGCGTGCATCGACGACAACACCGAGGTCGCCGTCCCCGACCCCGACACCGAGCGGGAACGCTGGCCGCGCTTTGCCGACGCGATGACCGAGGCCGGGTTCCGGTCCATGTACGCCCACCCGCTACGCCTGATGAACCGCGCCGTCGGCGGCCTCAACATCTTCTACACCACGCGGACCGACCTGCCGCCGACCGCCCGGCGACTCGCTCAGGCACTCGCCGACCTGGCCGTGCTCGGCCTGACCCAGGAGCGGGACCAGCGCCGGGTCGAACGGCTCGCGGAACAGACCCTCACCACCCTCAACGACCGCACCCACCTCGGCCATGCCGTCGGCGTCGTCGCGAGCACCCTGGGCGTCACCCCGGATGTCGCACGAGCCATGTTCGTGGCAGCCAGCACGCAGGGTGGCCGATCGATCCGAGACCTGGCGAACGCCATTACCAGCGGCGCCCTCGCCCCCGCCGACCTCCACGACACGTCGCGCACCGGCCGCGGCTGATCCCTCACTGGACCGCGCCCCCGCCACGGGTGCGGTAGCGTGGGGACATCGCTTGATCGTCGGCACTCCTGGCAGCCCGGCCACGGCAGGATCGTCAACCTCGCAGGGTCAACGTCCCGTCACCGCCTCACCCCGCATACGTCGGGTGGAGCCGGAGGTCGCCGCCTCCCTGCGGACACATCGCGGCGATGGAGGAGTTGCCCATGTCGACACCCGACCAGGCCGCCCGGGAGCAAGCAGCTCGCCGAGTCCTGCACCGCCTGCAGCAGCGCACCACGCTAAACGAGGGCATCGGCATCCTCCAGACCTGGAACGACTGCGAACAGCAACAAGCCCGTGACCAGCTCCGCACCGACAACGGCAGCAATGGCCAGAACGTCGAGGCGGACAGGATGATCGCGGTCGTCAACGCCACCGCCGACGCCACCACCGACCCCGACGCGGACTGGGACTGACCCGGTCCCTCCCCAGCGGCCCCGCCGGCCATCGCGCGCGTCTCCACGAGCACGTGGTGATCCACCGCGATGCGCGTTCCCGGATCGGCCACGAACGTGTGCGCGTCCTGATCATCGGGTATCCGCGCAGTCTGACGTCGACCGGCGGCTCCTCCGCGGTCGATCCACGGAAGGAGGCGCTGCACATGCGGAAGAACATGCACCGACGGGGACGGCCGCCGTTCAGCAAGGCGTACTCGTTCGCGCTCGTGACGCTGGCGTTGTTCCTGCTCAGCTGGATCGGCCAGTTCATCACGCAGATGATCGAGGTGTCCAACGACGCCGAAGAACACGGCCAGGTCTTCACCTGGGCGCAGTTCCTCCCCCAGTTCCTCTCCGCGACCTTCGAGAACTGGCAGTCGGAGTTCCTGCAACTGGTCTGGCAGGCAGTGGGACTGTCGATGCTGTTCTACTGGGGCTCGTCACAGTCCCGTGAGGGCGACGACCGGCTCGAGGCCAAAGTGGACGCACTCCTGCGAGAACGCGGCATCGACGTGGAAGCCATCGACGCCGCCATCGTCGACGACGTCAGCGGACGCTCCACCCAACGCGACCCGGCTGCGGAGGCCACGCGCTGACCTCGTCATCCGCGGAACACCTGTTCCTGCACCGGCCACGGCACCGCGCTGTGCCGCCGCATGCGGTCCTCGTCCTGGAAGAACCGGCCACGTCCGCCACGGACAAACCACCGCATGTCGCCCCAGCGCTCGGGTGCGCCACCCCCGACGCCGACCGAGCGCCGTCGCCGGAACGCTTCGGTCAGCGTCTGACGTGCCGCCGTCGCCCGCTTGATCGGAACAGATTCAGACCGTCCGCGCTTCCTCGGTTGACCGCACACAGACGCGGGTACTGACCAGGTACGTCAAACAGTCGGCGTACTTCACCCGAACCGGGCAGAGGACGGCGACGACATGATGGATCTGGACTTCGACGACACCATGCTGTGCGGCCTACGTCGGTACGTGCGACTCGTCGCCCAATCCCTGGGACTGCACGGCGAGTGCTCCTACATCCAGGCCGACGAGTCCGCCTGCGCCTACATCGCCCTGGACGCACGGCTCAGCCGCTTCCCCGACCGCGACGTGGCGCTCCTGTGGGACGAGGAACCCGGATGGTCCGCAGCACTCGAGACCCACAGCGGCGAGGACCTGTTGGCCGTGGCCTACCTCGAGCACGAGGTACTACCCCACCACCGACAGTGGCGACATGGGTCGAGAACCTCTTCCGCCCTGGCGATGCTCCCGCTTACGTCGAGCCCGGCGGCCGGCCACCCAAGTTCGACAACACCGAAGACCTGCTGCCCCGCCTGGCGGCCTACACCATCCGGTACCGCCGGCCAGGCAGAACAGCCGCGGAGAGCCAGATCGCCGAAGCCGCGGCCGTCGGCCTGCCTGCCACCGGCAACCCGCTGAGAACAGCGCTCGACGACCTTCTCTGCGCCTGCCTTGCGGGCCACCAGCGACCGCATGCCGTCCGCGCCGACGACCAGCCGCGCCCGTTCCGTCGCCTCGGCGCCTCGTGGCGTGGTGTACCGCACCCCGACGACCCGGTCGTCCTCGTGGACGAGGTCGTTGACCGTGCACGACTCCTGGAAGTCCACACCGGACGCCACGGCACCGTCGGCGAGAACCGGGTCGAGCACGAAACGCCTCGGCGCGTACGTGGTCCGGTGGCCGTCGGCGGGCAGGGAGAAGCCGTCGAGACGGACACCGAGCGCCTCGTAGCTCTGGTGGTCGATCGGCCGGCAACCCGCGTCGCGGAGCCTGTCCAGCAGCCCCCACCCGTCGAGCAGCGCCACGCCCGGCTGGTGGATGTAGTGCGACGACAGGGTGTCCTGTGGGAAACACACCTTCTCCAGGAGCAGGACGCGGTAACCCTGTCTGGCGAACAGCATCGCCGCAGGCGAACCCGCGCAACGGGCGCCTATGACAACTACGTCGTACATGGCCCTCGCTTACTGTTGAGTTACGGCACCCTTGGATTCGATGTACGCGGCAATGGAGGCGACCGTCGAGTTGCGGAACATCTGGTCCATCGGGACTTCGACGCCCAGTTCCTCGATGAGAAATCCCTGGATTCTGGCCATGATCACGGACTGGCCGCCAAGAGCGAAGAAGTCGTCGTCGATCGCTATGTCGTCGCGTTGGAGTTCCCGGCACCAGATGGCGTGCACTCCGTCGACAATCATCGCAGTACTCCCGTTCGCCTTCAACGGCCGGTCGACGATGTCGGCGTTTTGGTTCCCGAAATCCGCAACCAGTGCCGCGCGGTCCACTTTTCCGTGCGGACTCAGCGGAATACGAGGAATGTCGACGAACCTGGTGGGCACCATGTTCCTCGGCAGCGTCTCGAGGAGGCCGGCGCGCAGGCCGCCACCGTCGAGGCCGTCCCCAGCCGGGACGACGAACGCGATCAGCTCCGTCTCGCCCGAGTCGCTCTTCCAGGGCACCACGGCGGCCTGCCTGACCCCGTCCAGCCTGCAGAGCGCGCGCTCGACGTCGTTGGGGTCGATACGCATGCCCCGCACCTTCACCTGCGCGTCCATGCGGCCGACGACGACGAGCTGCCCGGACTCGGTGACGTAGCCGAGGTCACCCGTGCGGTACAGCCTGCGCGGCACACCGTCGACGAGGGTCGTCGTGAAGCGCTCCGACTCGGGTCCCTCACCGTTCAGGTAGCCGGCGCCGACGCTGGTTCCGGAGATGCAGATCTCGCCGTACTCCCCCGTCCCGACACCACTGCCCCGCTCGTCGCGGAGGTGGATCTCGGTGTTGTGGACCGGCAGGCCGACCGGGGCGATGTCGTGTCCGCCCTGCCGGATGCCAGCGAGGTCGTACGACGAGGCGACATCCGTGCACTCGGCGACGCCGTACTGGTGCAGGAGTGTGCAGGTGTTCCCCTCGCGCCCCGCCCAGTCCGCGATCCTCCCGACGAGCAGCGGCTCCCCGCCGAAGAGCACGTAGTCCAGCCCGGCGAGCGTCTCACCCCCACGTGCGGTCTCCCAGTCCACCAGGAGGTACAGCGTGCTCGACGCGCAGTGCACCGTGCGTATTCCGTGCTCGTCCAGCAGGCGGTAGGCCATCGCCACGTCGAAGTTGCGGCTCGCCATCAGGTGCAGGGTCGCGCCGCAGAACAACGGCATCATCAGGCTGCGCTGGGAGAGGTCGAAGCCGAAGGCACTGACGACCAGGTTGGCGGACCCTTGGTGCAGGCCGTACTCGAGCCGCAGCCAGTTCAGCAGGTTGAACCAGCCCTCGTGCCGCACCCCGGTGAGCTTCGGCGTACCCGTCGACCCGGACGTGAAGACCGCGTAGCACAGGTCGTCCCCGGTGATCAGGACGTCGGGACCGGTCGCCGGAAGATCGCCGAGGCAGTCGGAAAGCCGGCCGGGGGCGACCACCTCGACCGCCGGGGACGCCACCAGCCCCGGCCGTCGCCGGGGACGCCACGACGAGGGCCAGACCGGGGTTCTGCCGCAGCAGCTCCCGGAGCCTCGCCGCGGGATAGGCCGGATCGAACGGCACGTAGGCCGCGCCCGCCTTGAGCGTGCCGAGGATCGCGATGACCAGGTCGACCGAATAGTCGAGACAGAGGCCGACCCTGGCGCCCCGGCCCAGTCCGCGCCTGGTGAGGAAGTGCGCGAACCGGTTGGCCGCGGCGTCCAGCTCCGCGTAGGTCAACCGCTCCCCAGCACAGCTGACGGCGACGGCATCCGGGGTGGTCCTTGCGTGCGCCTCGAACCGCGCGTGGACGACGGGCGTCGGAGGCAGAGCGACGCGCTTTCCCCGGAGAATCATGTGCGTGCTCAGCGCCTTCAGTCCGTGGCCATGGCTTCCCGCAGGCTCTTCGGCCGCAGGTCGGTCCAGTTCCGCTCGACGTACTGCAGGCACTCGGCCCTGGCCGCCTCACCGAAGACCACCCGCCAGCCCGCGGGGACCTCCACGAACACCGGCCACAGGGAGTGCTGGTCCTCGTCGTTCACCACGACGTAGAAGCTGCCGTTCTCGTCATCGAAAGGGTTCGTACTCACTGCCACCGTCCTCAACAGACACGACGCGACCCAGCGTGCAAACGAAGCGACACAATGCGAAAAGAACACCGAAGCCGGACAGCTCACCGATCACGAGTGTCCTGGCGACGGGACATCCGGCACTCGCGGACACCCAGAACGCTGACGCCGGCGTTTGAGACGCTAGGACCCGACCTCCACGACCCACAAGACCAGCGAAATCGCCCGGCCGCCCGCCACCCACCCGAACCTTTATCCCACCGGCGTTCTGTGCCAGCATGACCGGGAGGACACCCACGAACAGGCTTGTCGAGAATTGAATCCGGCCAGTTCAGCACAACAACCCCGCCTGGCCTGGATCGGTTTCCTGTCGCGGAACACGATCCAGCCGGGACGGGGCTGTTGTGGTTCGAGCCTACGTTCTGTGTCGACTTCTCAGGAGATCTTACGGCGGTAGATCGCCGTGGCGAACACGAACGCGACGACGAGAATGCCGACACACCAGGCCAGTGCGACCCAGATGTCGTTGCCGACCGACTGCTCGGTGAACAGTGCGCGGATCGTGTTGACGATCGATGTGACCGGCTGGTTCTCGGCGAAGGCACGCACCGGCCCTGGCATGCCGTCGGTCGGTACGAATGCCGAGCTGAGGAACGGCAGGAAGATCAGCGGGTAAGAGAACACGCTCGCGCCCTCGACCGACTTCGCGGACAGGCCGGGGATGACGGCGATCCAGGTCAACGCCAGGGTGAACAGGAGCAGGATGCCGGCGACCGCGAGCCAGGCCGGCACTTCGGCTCCCGTGCGGAAGCCCATGATCAGCGCGACGCCCAGGACGACCACGAGCGAGATCAGGTTGGCGACCAACGAGGTCAGCACGTGCGCCCACAGGACGGCCGATCGCGCGATCGGCATGGAGTGGAACCGCTCGAACACGCCACTCTTCATGTCCACGAACAGCCGGAAAGCGGTGTAGGAGATGCCCGACGCGATGGTGATGAGCAGGATGCCGGGCAGCAGGTAGTTCACATAGGACTCTCCGCTACCCGTGTCGATCGCGCCGCCGAACACGAAGACGAACATCAGCATCATGGCGATCGGCATGACCGCGGTCGTGATGATGGTGTCCGGGCTGCGCGCGATGTGACGCAGGGAGCGGCCGAGCAGGACAGTGCTGTCGCCGAGGAAATGCCTGTTCATCATCGCTCCTTGGTCATCGTACCGACGCTGTGGTCATCGCCGGCATCCTCCTTGCCGTTTTCCCCGACGAGGGCGAAGAAGACGTCTTCGAGAGTCGGCTTCTTCTCGACGTACTCGACTTTCGGAGCCGGAAGCAGTGCCTGCAGCTCGGCGAGGGTGCCGTTCACGAGGATCCGGCCCTCGTGGAGGATCGCGATCCGGTCCGCGAGTTGCTCGGCCTCGTCCAGGTACTGAGTCGTGAGCAGCACCGTCGTGCCGCGTCCGGCCAGTTCCCTGACGACCTCCCACACCTCGAGGCGCCCCTGGGGGTCGAGCCCGGCTGTCGGCTCGTCAAGGAAGATGACCGGCGGGCTCGCGACAAGGCTCATCGCGATGTCGAGGCGGCGGCGCATACCACCCGAGTACGTCAGCGCCCGCCGCGAGCTCGCCTCGGTCAGTGAGAAGCGTTCGAGCATCTCGTCCGCGACCCGTCCCGGGTCGGCGAGGTGCCGCAGCTTCGCGACCAGTACGAGGTTCTCCCGCCCGGTCAGGATGTCGTCGACGGCCGCGAACTGCCCGGTGAGGCTGATGGACTCCCGCACGTCCGCGGCCTGCGTGGCGACATCGAAGCCGTTGACAATTACGGTCCCCGCGTCGGGTCGGAGCAGCGTGGACAGGATCCGCACGAGCGTGGTCTTGCCTGCCCCGTTCGACCCGAGCAGGGCGAAGATACCGCCTCGCGACACCTCGAAGTCCACGCCGCGCAGCACCTTCAGGTCCTTGTACGACTTCTCCAAGCCCTGCACGCGGATCGCCGGACCTTGGTGCGTTGTCATCAGACCGCCCTCTCTTCACTTCCTGTGCGTTCTCCGGCGGCACTGATCATCCGGCAGCGCCACTTCTGCCTGATCCACTCTCTGGTCATGTCGTGACCACCTCCCTGATGGATCGACGGGTGTTACTTGCCGGCCGTGCCGGTCTCTCCGCTGATGGACTCCTGATAGACGTCCGCGTTGGTGCGCGAGTCCTTCACCAGGTCGTCGACGAAGGCGGCGACGTCAGTGCCGAGGAGTTCCAGAACTCCCTTGCCGGACGCGACGCCCTCCTCGAAGAAGTCGACGATCTTCGAGAGCACCGGGCCGTCAGGCAGGTCGATCGGTCCGACCTTGAAGAGGTACCGCTGAATCTCCTTGTAAACGATCTGGTAGTCCTGCGGCAGTGCCTTGACCCGCGCCATGTGCGCACGCCACTGCTTCTTGCCCTGGATGATGTCCTGGATCCCCACTTCAGCCTCCCAACTGGCCCAGCTTCTTCGCGACGTTCCTGTTCAGCTGCTCGCGCCACCGGTCGCGATAGCTCGGAGCCTCTTCTCCGCCGGTCAGCGCCCCGCAGAAGCCGTCGATGTCGTCACCGAGCACCTCCTGGACGCTCAGCCCGTCCGCCGCCGTCTCCTCGAGCAGCCCCAGGACGCCATCGAGAATCGGGATCAGGTTGCGGCCCGTGAAGTCCGAGTGCGGGGATATGTTGACCTTGATCCGTTCCCAGGCCGCCCGGTATTCGGCCGGCAGTTTCTCGGCCCGCGCCTCGAACGCCTTCCATTCCCTCGTGAGGTCACTGCCTGTCACGGTCTCCCAGAAGCTCATCGCCCGCCCTCTTTGAGATTGTCTATTCGTGATGAGAGGTACTCCCATTTCGTCCAGAACGTCGCGAGCCGTTCACGGCCCGCGTCGTTGAGCGCGAAGAACTTGCGCGGCGGCCCCTGTCCGGATGGCCTTTTCGTCACCTGGACGAGCCCGTTCCTCTCCAGTCGCACCAGAATGGTGTAGATCGTTCCCTCCACGACGTCGGTGAAGCCGAGTTCGTTCAGCTGACGCGTGATGGCATACCCGTAGGTCTCCTCGTTGCCGATGATGTGGAGCACGCAGCCTTCGAGCGTGCCCTTGAGCATCTCCGTCAGGTCATCCATCGCGGATCCTCTTCGCGCCCCTGGTACTACGTAGTGCCGAGTACCACTACACGTTATCACGGAGTAGCGACAAGTCCAGGACCGCTCGGAAGTGGCGGCTGGGAGACGGACGACGCTCAGAGAACCTGGCCGTCCCTGGTCTTCCTGCGCAGAGCCGGTCTGCTGGACTTGGCGAGGTTGTTCCACATGTCGGAAAGGCCGGTGACGGTGCGCACCGCGAACAGCGTGCGGATGGATACTTCCTGGTCCAGCTCCGACCTGATCAGGCCGACCAGCCTGATCGCACGCAGCGAGTTGCCACCGAGGTCAAAGAAGTCGTCGTCGATGCCCACCTGGTCCAGCTCGAGCACGTCGGCGAACGCCTCGGCCAGAACCCGTTCGGTGTCGTTGCGTGGCGCCCGGTACTGCCTGCCGCCGAACTCGGGTTCGGGCAGCGACGCCAGGTCCACTCTCCCGCCGGGCGTCAGCGGCAGGTGTTCAAGCACCGTGAACACCGACGGCACCAGGAACTCCGGCAACCGCCCCACGGTGAACCGGCGCAGCTCGTCACCCGAAGGGCCTGCCTCGTCGTCGACGGCCTCGCCGCTCACCGGGACCACATAGGCCACCAGACACCGCCGCCCGGCGGGGTCCTCCCCACCGACCACCACCGACCGCACCAGCCTGGGGTGCTCGGACAGTGCTTCCTCGACCTCCGCCACGTCGACCCCGAAACCACGTACCTCCGCCCTGGCGTCGACCCGGCCCACGTACTCGAGCCTGGCGACATCGTCGCCGTCGGCAGCCCACCGCACCCGGTCCCCGGTCCGGTACATGCGCCCGCCGGCCGGACCGAAGGGACAGGGCACGAACCGCTCCGCCGTCCGGCCGGGTCGTCCGGGATATCCCCGCACCACGCCGGGCCCGGCCACATACAGGTCTCCGGTCACGCCGACGGGGACCGGCGCCAGTCCGGGGCCCAGCACGTAGAGGGCGGTGTTGTCCATCGGGCGGCCGATCATGCCAGGACGTGCGGCATCGGCGCCGTGGCACGCGGCGAACACGGTCGACTCCATCGGACCGTGACCGTTGACGATCGTCAGCTCGGGGCACGCCGCCCGCACCCGTCGCACCGCGGTCGAGGACACGCGGTCACCACCGGTCCACACCTCGCGCAGCCCGGCCAGGCGCTCGGGACGTTCCGCCGCGACCGAGGAGAACAGCTCAGCGGACAGCCACACCGTCGAGACGTCGTCCGCCGTTCGCGACTCGGCCAGGTCGTCGACGTCGAGCCTCCCTGGAGGCGCCACGACCACCCGGCCGCCGTTCAGCAACGGCACCCACAGCTCGAGGGCAAGCGCGTCGGACGTGTGCGGCGAATGCCACAACACGGCGCCGTGGCCACCATCCCGCCAGCGGCGATCCATGACGAGCCGGAGCATGTTCCGGTGCGTCACCGCGGCTCCGGTGGCCGTACCGGACGATCCGGAGCCGTACATGACGGCCATCAGGTTGTCCTGGTGCGACGGGACCGGAACCTCCCGCGCGCCGTCGTCGGCGGTGTCCGACCGGAGCTCGCCGAACACGATCGCCGGGACGCCCAGTTCGGCGGAGAGCTCCTCGGCCGTCGCCGCGTCGGTGAGCAGTGCGCGCACCGAGCAGTCACCGACCACCGGCATGATCTGCTCCACGGGGCAGGTGGGGTCGACTGGCAGGTAGGCGCCGCCCGCCTTGACCACTCCCAGCAGGGCAACGGCCAGGTCCACCGACCGGGGCAGCGCCACCGCCACGACCGCCTCGGCTCCGACTCCCCTGCGCCGCAGTGACCCGGCGATGCGGGTCGACCGCTCGTCCAGCTCCCGGTACGAGACCGCTGAGCCCCAGGACACGATCGCGTCGGCACCGGGAGCCCTCTCCACCTGGCGGGAGAACAGCTCGGAAACCGTCAGCTCCGGCAGCGGCACGTCCGTGTCGTTCGGCGCGGTCAGCACCACGTCCCGCTCGGCACCGGACACGACGTCGATGGCACCGACCGGAAGCCGCGGATCGGCGGCCATCACGGTCCGGACGAACGCGACCAGATCCGCACTGATGAACCCCAGCTCCGCGCGGGAGTACAGGCCCGAGGGGGCGTCGAGCCGGAAGTACAGGTCGCTGTCGGCGCTTCCGTCGGTGCCGACGCTGATCGACAGCTCGTTGAAGGCCCCGTTGATCCCGCCGAAGGAGCGCGCCGGGCTACCCGCGAAGTGGAGTTGCTCCGCGAACCCGACGACGTTCATGACAGCACCGAAGCTGCCGCGTCCACTCAGGACGGTTCCGCTCGCCTGCTGGATGTCCGAGTAGTGGCAGGCCGTGTGATCGAAGATCTCGTAGGTCTGGTCGCCGACCGCCTCGGCGATCTCGGCGAAGGTCGCGTCGAGCGGAACCCTCACCCGCACCGGCACGACGTTCACCGCCAGACCGGGCGTCCTGCTCGCGACCCCGACCCGGTTGCCAACGGCCAGCGACAGGAGGAACTCCGGATGATCGCAGCGGTGCCGGAAGTACACCGCCGCGGCCGCGGTCAACATCGACGACATCCACATACCCGTGGACGTCGCGACCTCGGTCCACGCGTCCGCCTCGGCACGCGGGACGGTCACCGTCCTGCTCACCACGCCAATGGCGTCGGCCAGCTCCGACCAGCGATCGGCGCTGCCCATCGGTTCGGACAGGGCGACTCGCGCCGCGTCGGACAGGGCCACACGCGGAACCTGTGCGGGCGGGGGCGCGTCCTTCAGATAGTCGCGCCAGAACTCCTTGTCGTCGGCGAACCTCTGGGAGGCGAGGTACTCCGTCGCACCGGCCGCGAACGAGCCGGTGTCCCACGGGTGCGGCAACTCCGGCACCGCCGCCCCCCGCGTCAGCGCCGTGTACACCTCGGCGAGGCGGCGCGACAGCAGACCACCCACACCGTAGCCATCCGAGATGAGGTGGTGGTACGCGATGACCACGAGCGAGCGGGCCGCCGACAGCGTGACCACGCCCAGCCGGAACAGCAGATCGTGCTCCAGGTCGAACGGCTGCCTGATCATGTCGGCCAACGCCTCGCGCGCCGACCGCTCGGGATCGACAGCGTCGCTGACGTCGAGGAAGAACGGCCGCCAGTCCCCCAGATCCCTTGGCACCAAACGCAGGCCGCTGTCCTCGTCGACGAAGCTGACACGCAGCACTTCCGCCTCGTCCAACACATGCCGGAACGCGGACTCCATGACCGCCGCGTCCAGCGCGCCGTCCACATCCCACATGGTCAGCGCATGGTTCATCGTGTCGGCGGACACCTTCTGCGCCAGCCACAGTCCTTTGTGCGCAGATGACGCATCGAACGAACGCACGCGGCTGCCCCTCTCGGTAGTTCGAGAAACGGGTCTCCTGACGACTTCGCGGTGTCCCGCCGCCGGGACGGTCGAGGCGACCGACCTCGCCGGCTCGCGGTCACACGTCCCAGGTGACGCGTGGGTATGCGTGATGCTCGTCCTGTAGTTCGTCGGCGCCGAAGCGGAAGACTTCATAACCGCTGAGTTTGAGGTCGCGGTCGGCACGCATGTTCTCGGCGTAGACGGCCGGGGAAGGGCGGCCTTCCTTCGCGTAGTGGTGTTGGCCATCGACCTCGATCACGACTCGACTGTGGTTCGGGAGCAGGAGGAGGAAGTCCATGCGGAACCGGAACAGTGCGTCCTTCCCGCGAAGGCGAATAGTCTGAGGATCCCAGTGCACCCAATACCTCGGGCAACAGAGCGGGCAGGTCGGGGATGTTCGCCTTGAAGATCGAGTGGTAGAGGTGGAAGAAGGTCCGTTGCGGGTGGGGGCCGTCATAGTCAGGCGAGTTTGCCGGAAGGCTAGTCACGAGCCTGCTGTAGAGGGTGCGCTTGGCCTCGTCAGCCACAGTTGCGCCCTGCTCCGCCACAGGGCCGCACTGGCCTCCGCATCCCCACGTGCGCGGCGCAGTTGCCGCTCGATGACAGCGTCTTCTTGGTGAGTGTTCCCGGTGAAGATCGCTCTCGACCGCTCCAGCATCCCGCCGACACTTCGCTCGGCGGCGTCGTTCACCACTAACAGGTCGACGAAACCGATCACGGTAGGAAGTCCCCGTGTCTGAAACGATCATCGACCTCTATCACACACGGCCTGACCTGCTCGACCACGAATCAGCACTGTCTATCGACGGCCATGCTGTTCTCCAGCGTGTCGGCGGTACACACCGTGCCGCTCATTCGAAGCGGAGTCTGTCAAACGTTCGGCTCTGTCCTGTGGTCGGTGGTGACGTCGAGTAGCCGTTCCCGGTCATGGTCTCGTGATGGATGTCGATTCCCTTGTACGGACCGTGTTTCCGGACTGTCGGCGTTGGTCGTTGAGGACGTGGCAGATAGTGGGGGGCACGGTGGAGCAGGTCAAGCGCGGACGTCATCGCGATACTCCCCTCCGGATCCCAGGGAGGGGAGTCGAAACTCAGTCCAGCACGGCCTCCCGCGACAGGAATACGAACGCCTCACCATTCCACTGGAACCGGTCGGTCAACTCCGAAGTAGGCCCGGTGTCCTCCGGGCCCGGGCTTGACACGACCGTGAGCGTGTCAGAGGCGAGCGTCATGCGGTACGGTCTCAGAGAGTAAAAATAGTCTCCAAACGACTGCATCAGCCGCGGCGAATCAGATGGAGAACGGCCGTCGTAGACCCGCACATCCTCCCATATGCCATCATCGCTCAAGGTACAGGCGATTAACAGCACCGGGTCGGGATATCCGTCGCCGGTGAGATCCTGGAAATGCGCCTCCGTAATCGTCGAGGATGTGTCGTCCGCTGCGCACCCCTCTTCGGAAAGTAGGTCGTGCCAATCCGTGCCGCCGAGCGGACCGTAGGGATCGGGTCCGCATTGCTGCGCCGCCCGCCCTGTCGCCGTCGAGCACTGACGCACATAGGCGTCCCACAAGGAATAATCGTTGCGGTATGTGGAGAACACCACTACGGAATCGTTGAATTGGTACCTCACCGCACCGTGTCGATAAATTCCACGGGATTCAAGGACTTTCTCCAGGCCGGCCTGACGGCCGAAATCGGATAACTCGTCTGCAACGAATCCGTTGTCGATAATCAGTCCCTGTGGTACGGCGCCCCGCACATGTTGGGTGTCTGCGCGGCAAGCCAAATCGTGTATAGCTTGCACCTCGGAAAGTATATCGATGGAGAACTTGGTCGACGGCAGATTCGCGATGGCGAGGTTCACGGGACGGCAACCACCGACTGATTCATTCGGTTGCAGGAACGCCGTGTCCAACTCGCGGTCAAATTCCGCGACAATTTGCGGGTAGACCTCGGCCACTGTCTCCAGCGTGACCAAGTGTGCATGGATCATCACCAAATACTCGCCTGATGTGGCGAACGCCCATACGTCTCCGCCAGAGGGGTGGATGCTTCCGCCAATGAAGGTTCGGGTCACAGTAAACAGCGCCGATGCATCGGCGAACCACGGTCGGGCGATCTTAGTCCAAAAAACCTCTTCTTCTTCGTCGGACCACCGGCAGTGGGTCGCCGAACGCAGCGATCCCTGGACCTTGTCAACGTCGTCTGGATTCATCTGGAGTGACGACCGCAGCACTGAACAGCAGACCCCGCAAGACACTCAGCTGGAAAACACCAGCCGAAACACTGAACGAAATGCTACTCTCGCACAAATAAGCGGTGTTGCGACGACCAGTTGAACCTGGTCTGGGCTCCGCGGTCGGAGTGGACGATGGTCTCGCGCGGGTCGCGGAGCGCGATCGCGTTACGCAGCGCCGTGAGAGCGAGTGCGGCTCTCATGTGCGAGGCGATGGAGTATCCGACGATCTTGTTGGAGTAGCCAGTCCTTGATCGCACACAGATACAGCTTGCCCTCGCCGGTGGGATGCTCGGTGATATCGGTCAGCCACTTGGTATTCGGTGTGTCAGCGGTGAAATCACGGCGGACCAGGTCGTCGTGCACCGGCGGCCCCGCCGTGCGGGAACGCCCTCTTTTCCTGGCGTGCAGCGAGAAGATCTGCTGCATCGAGCAGATCCGCCACACCCGGTTCTCCGACGCGGCGAACCCGCGCCGGGCGAGTTCGTCGGCGATGAACCGGTACCCGTCGGCCGGGTCGTCGGCGTGGACCTCGAGCGCGGCGTTGATCAGATGCGCGTCGTCCCAGTCCCGCTGGGAGACCGGATCACGAACCCACTGGTAGTAAGCCTGCCGGGAGATCCCCAGCACCCTGCACGTCACCGCGACCGGCACCCTGATCGGTGCGCCGGCCGCGGCCAGTTCACGGACGAGCGGGAACACTATTTTCCCGGCAAATTGCCCTGCGCCAGGTAGGCAGCGGCCTTACGCAGCACCTCGTTCTCCTGCTCCAGCAGACGGTTGCGCTTACGCAACTCGCGTAGCTCAGCGGACTCCTCGCGGGTCACGCCAGGCCGAGCACCGTCCTCGACGTCGGCAGCGCGCAGCCAGTTGGCCAGACAGGACTCGGAGATCCCGAAATCCTTCGCGACCTGCCTCAACGGTGTCTCACCACGACGAGCCACAGCGACCACGTCGTCACGGAACTCACGCGGGTAGGGCTTGGGCACGATGACATCCTCTCAACCGAGGCCGAAGCCTCACAGATGAGGTGTCAACCAAACCCTGAGCAGACCCCACCACCTCACGCTGTGCCTGCGCACCCAACAACACCATCAACGCCTCATGCACCGGACTACCCAACTCCACCGGACCACCCGCTTCCGGCAACCACACCTGCACCCCTGCCGCGTTCAACCGAGCAACCACCTGCCGGAACTGATCACCGTAGAACGCGCGCTCGTACTCCCCCACCACCACCGCATCGAACCCACGACCCGGGTCCGCAACAGCCGCAAGCAACGCTGCAGCAGCCGGACGATCCGACCACGACCACCGACGCGAACACCCCTCATCGAAGAACTCCACCACGATGGCGCCGAAACCCTCGACCAACTCCTCCGACACCGACCGCTGCCACCCCCGCGACGTCACCGCATCCTGAAACTCACTCGTCGACATCCGCCCATAAAACGCGAAACGCAACCCAACCTGCGCTACCGAACCGGAATCCAGTCGAGAACCACGACGCCGACCCGCGACTGCCGACACGAACGCCCTACCGCCCAACACCGCCATCCCGACTCCTTCACGTGGACTCGGTCCGGGAGACCGCAAACCCTCGAAGCTCCTGACGTCATAAGGGTCGACACCACCCGAACAGACCAGTCCATTCAGCAGGGCACGGTCGCACCCGGGGATCCCTCACCTCGTTCACCTATAAGCACAGGCTGAGTCCCAGAACAAACAAGGCAGGCCACAGCCGTCTCCGGATCGTCGACCGCTATCGTCGCGGCCTCGATGAGATCAGCAACGTGACGCTGGCATTGCCGACGAGGTGAGCACGACAGCGAACGCCGTCACCAACTCCTCATCAGCGGTGACGCCGACCGCGCCGACGAAGACGACCGCACCAGCCGAAGACGCCGACACATCGGCTACAGCCGTCAGCGCCTGACCCTCCCCTTGCCGACGGGGACAAGTGGCGCAGCCCTTTCGACGAGTATCTCCGCGACCCGGTCCTCGGCCGAGGCGTGCGCGCTTCGCGTGCTGACCGCCATGAGGTCGTCCAGGTCGCTGTCCCGGACGCCGAGGATGCCACCGATGACCGTGAGGGGGAACCGGTAGCAGAACTCCCGCATCAGGTCGGCGGGCCGGTTCTCTTGCCGGCAGCGGGCGTCGATCTCCGCCAGCAGTGTCCGCGCGATCCCCTCGATCCGGGACTGCTGGTTCCGGACCACGGCCGGGGAGAGCAGCCGGGGAGAGCAGCCGGGCCTGCATCCGCCGCAGCAGCAGGTGCGCGGACCGTCCGCCGTGGTGATGGAACGTTGCTCCTCGTAGGCCGGTTCGAGCGAGATCACCTTGCCCAGCCAGGAACATGGTGCGAAGCCCGGGTTCTTCACGAAGCGCGGGTCGGTCAGAAGGGCGCGGGCCGCGGCCGGAAGGGCGCGGGCCGCGGCCGGATCGGTGACCACGTAGGCGGTCTCACCCGAGCGGGCCATCGACCGCGACCACCGGCCCTTCGGCGACCAGCGCGCGGTGCAGGTCCGCGTTCGGTGCACGGGCCGCGTCGAAGGGCCTCAGCTGCCAGGACGCGGCCGAACCGAAGGCTGTCATCTTTTGTCTCCGTCCTTCTGATGGGAGCGGAACAACGCGGTGGAGCCGAGGGCGACGACGAGGAAGGCAGTGCCCCACAGGATCGAGTCCCGCGTGGCGGCCGAGAACGCGACCTCGCCCGCCGCCCGCAGCTCCGGGTCCTCGATGCCCGGGATGAGCGTCCCCGCGCTGGTGACCACCCGGCCGGCGAGCGAGGCCAGCTCCTCGCCGGCGAGGCCCGCGGCGGCGAGCTGTTCGGTGGCGTGCGAGGCGAGGGTCGAGAACAACACGGTGCCGAGCACCGCCACCCCGACCGCGGACCCGACCTCCTGGGCGGTGCTCTGGACGCCGGCGGCCTGTCCGCTCTGCGACACGGGCACCGAGGAGAGCAGGAAGTTGGGCAGCTGCGCGTCGACCGTGCCGACCCCGAAGCCGTAGACGACCAGTAGCGGCACGATGACCCACGCCGAGGTGTCCTGGCTCGCCGAGAACGCCAGCGTGGCGAGCGCGAGGATCTCCGCGACCAGACCCAGTCGAACGACCCCCACCGCACCCCGCCGCTGCGCGAGTGGCGGCGTGGCCCCGGCCGCCGCGAAGGCCCCGACCGCGATGGCGGCGATCAGGCCACCGCTCCCGAGCGGCGAGTAGCCGAGCACGTTCTGCAGCCACAGCGGCAGAACGAACAGCAGCCCCAGCTGTCCAAGGGCCACGGCGAACACCACGAAGTTGCCCTGTGCGAAGGTCGGGATGCGGAACAACGAGACGTCGAGGAGGACCGGCCGTCCCCGCCCGCGCCTGCGTACCTGCCACCCGACGAACGCGGCGAGCGTCAGCACGGCACCGATCAGGACGACGGGCACCGGGGACAACTCGGCGACCAGTGCGTCCCTCGGGTCCCGCGCCAGCCACCAGCCCTGGTCGCGCCCCTCGACGAGCGCGAACACGATGCCGACGAACGCGGCCGCCGAGAGCACCAGGCCGACCGGGTCGAGGCCGCGCGCCGCGTCCTCGTCCCGCGACTCCCGCACGGTGACGACGATCACCACCGCGACCCCCATGCCGATCACCAGGTTGACCCAGAACACCCACGGCCATGACAGCGCCTTGGTGATCCACCCGCCGGCCAGCGGGCCGACGGCGGAGACGGCGCCGATGGTCGAACCCCAGATCGCGAACGCCGTGGCGCGCTGCGGGCCGGTGAAGGTCGCGTTGATCAGGGAGAGCGTGGTCGGCAGGATGGTCGCGCCACCCGCGCCCTGCACCACCCGCGCGGCGATGAGCGCGGTCCCGCTGTCCGCGAGGGCGGCCAGCACGCTGCCCGCGACGAACACCAGCAGGCCGATCAGCAGGAGCCGCCGCCTGCCGACGAGGTCGGCGATGCGCCCGGCGGGCAGCAGCAGACCGGCCAGGGTGAGCGTGTAGGCCTCCTGGATCCACTGCGCCGTCGTCGCATCGACCCCCAGGTCGACCACGATCACGGGCAACGCCACGTTGACGATGGTGATGTCGACGATCACCAGGCCGATCGCGAAGGCGATGGCCACGAGCCCGACCCAGCGCAGCTTGTGGAAGCGGTCGGCGGCCACGGGTCCGGTGTCCTCGTTCGACTGAAGCTCCACAAGGTGCCTTTAAATTCAAGTTGCTTGATATTCGAGACACTGTAGGATCGGTTCACGTGATGTGGCAACCCCCGGCTTCCCCGCCGGAGCGGGCGGCGACCGTGCCGGTGACCGGAGCCACCGGCGCTGCCGGACGGCACGTCGCCCTGACCGCCGCACACCTTCCTGCGGGCCGATTCCTCGCTGGGCAACGATCTCCCTTGAGCTGCGGCCCCGGGAACCGCCCCGATCGCCCCGCCGACGGCCGCGTTCGGCCCGACGCGTCGCACCGCCGCGCGTGGGTATCCGAGCCCCTCGCGCAGTTGCGGCCCGTTCCGCCAGAGAGGACACCCCATGAGCCGTCCCACGCTGAACCTCGGCCTGCTCGCGGCACTCGCCGCCGCACAGGCCGCGCTGCCCGTGCTACCCCGACTGGTTCGCCGCGCCAGCACCGAGGAGGAACAGGCACGGCCGCCGGAGGGACCCCTCACCCCACCGCCGGGAGCATTCGCGATCTGGGGACCACTCTTCGCGACGAGCCTGGCCTACCCGCTCGTCCGCCTGCGCGGCGCCGCTCGCCGCGAGACCGGCACGCCCGACGCGCTCGTGGCGCTGACCTTCGCCCTCAACTCGCTGTGGACCCTCAACTCCCAGTTCCGCCGCCTGGACGCGCTCAGCGTCGCGCTGATCGGCGTGGCCGCCACCTCGGCCACGGTCGCCGTCGAGCGCAGCACGGCAGCCGACCCGGCAGATCGGGCCAGGGCCGCGCTGGTCGGCCCGCTCGCCGGCTGGCTGACGGTGGCCACGGCCGCCAACGTCGAGGCAGCGGCCAACGTGCACCGCGGCCGCCCGCGACGAGCCGGGGAGACGAGGCGGGCGGTCGGCCTGCTGGCCGGCGCCTCGGCCCTGCTCGGCGTCCAGGCCAGGCGCAACCACGGCAACCTGCCCTTCGCCGCCGCCTCCGGGTGGGGTCTCGCCGGCATCCTGCTGAAGGCTGGCCGGGAGCGGCGTGCCGCGGTGGCCGCCATCGCGCTGCTCGGCCTCGCCAACCTGGGCGCTGCTGTCCGAAGTGGACGCACCAGCCGGTGAACCCGTCAGTCCTCGGTGTACCCGTGGTCGCGGGTCAACGGTCCCCCACTCGGCTCGGCAGAGCGGTGGATGTGCAGTGTGCCGGTGAGAAACCGGCGCAGGACGCGCAGCTCCGCCGGCGGGAACGACGAAGCGAACTCGTCGACCGCCGACGCGACCGGGTGGAGTTCCTCGAGAATCCGCTCGTGCGTGCTCGCCGTGACGGCGAGCACCTTGCGGCGCCGGTCGCTCGGGTGCGGGCGGCGCTCCAGGTGCCCGGCGCGTTCGAGCCGGTCCACCAACGTCGTGGCCGCTCCCGACGTCATCCCCAGCAGCTGACCGAGGCGGGCCGGTCCCAGTGGCTCCTCGCTCATCAGCACGTACTTCAACGCCAGGAAGTCGGTGGCGCTGACCGCCAGCTGCGCACTGACGGCGACGTCGTACCGCGAGGTCGCCACCGCCAGCTCGTGCATCAACCACGACACCGCGTCCCGCGGCGCCGCGGAGTCGGCGAAACGCTCTGTCGGAGAAGCGACCGGCACGTCCATACCGTCAGTGTATGGACGGTCGCGCCGGTTTCGCGTCCCGGCGCACATTCGCCGCGGCCAAGATTCAACGACTCGGGAAGGAGTATCCGTGACCTTCGCGACCGACACACAACCGATACCGCCGTGCCCCGATGACGTGCTGCCCGCGGAGCTGGCCACTCGACCCCAGACGTCCCCGACGTCCGGTCCGCGTTCGCGCTCGCGGGGTGGGCTTGCGCGGCGGCAACGGCGCGGGCGGCCGTGCGTGCCGCGGGCAGCCTGGAACTCCTGCACTGCTTCGCGTTGCTGCAGGACGACGTCATGGATGAGTCCCCGCTGAGCCGCGGCAGGCCGGCCGCACACGTGGTCTTCGCCGACTGGCACCGCGGGCAGGGCCTGGCCGGTTCGCCATCGCGGTTCGGCGAGTCCGCCGCGGTGCTCGCCGGTGACCTGTGCCTGGTGTGGGCGGAGCAGATGTTGCGCGAAAGCGGGGTCGGGGCCGCGGCGCTGTCCCGCGCGATCCCCCGCTACGACCGGATGCGCAGCGACCTCGCGGTCGGCCAGCTCCGCGACCTGGTGAACGACGCTCGCCGACAACTGGTGCTGCAGGACGTGCGTGCCGTGGCGCGCGCGAAGTCCGGGAACTACACCGTGCCGTGATCGACGCGCTCGGCCTGTTCGGCACGGCGGCCGCCACCGGCAAGCCCGTCGGCGAGGATCTGATGGCGCGCAAGGCGGCCACGGTGCTGGTCTTCGCCAGGGAAGGGGCGGACACCGCGCGCAGGAGGCAACTCGCCCGCCTCGACCGGCTGCCGGAGCTGCGCCAGTCCGATGTGGACACCTACCTCGAGATCATCGCGGCGACCGGCGCCCGGGAGCAGGCCGAGCGGTTGATCGAGCGGCGGCTGCGGGACGGCAGGACCGCGTTCGCGAACGTCGCGTTACCCGACGGGGTGCGGCAGCGCCTTTCCCACCTCGCCGACCTGTGCGGCGACCGGGACAAGTAGGAGGTCTCGTGCGGGCCGTAGGAGGACGCATCGGTCGGGTGCTCACGGCGTTGATCTCCGACCGGCCGACGGCTGAGCGCATGACCGGATCACGAGCACAGAGGAGGAGACTGGTGAGTACCCGATGAGCCACCGCGGACTCGATGCCGCCGGGATCACCGAGCCTGCCCTGCGTGCCGCCTACCTGCGTGTCCGGGGTGCTCAACGCCACCCACGGCCGCACCTACTTCCTCGCGACCCGGCTGCTCGCCCCGCACCAGCAGTGCGCGCGCTCTACGGGTTCGCCCGCTGGGTCTACGACCTGGTGGACGAACCGGGGCCGGACGCGACCCCCGACGTGGTGGCCGCACGCATCGACCGGGCGGAGCGCCTGCTGTCCGACGGCCTCGCGCGGGGCCGACTCCGAGGAGCCGGTGGAGCAGAATGTCGAAGTCCTTCGGCTTGCCCTCCAGGTAGGCGCGCATCTCGGCGGTGTCGGTCGGCAGACGGCGGTAGGCGGGCGACGGGCGGCAGGGCTCGGTCGTGCCCATGTCGTAGTCGCCGCGGATCACCCGCATGCGACCATCCACGCAGCCGGGCAGCGGGATGTCCTCCCCCTGCTGCCGGATCATCCCGTCGTGCTCGCCATCGGCCGAGTGCCAGGCTTCGCGGGCCCCTCGGTCGTTACGCTGCGGCTGTAGACGAACTGGCCGGGCAGCGGCGGGGTGGTGGGAAGGACACGGACGGCGTCGGCGGCCTCGTGGAGAAACGCCGCGGCCTCGGCCTCGGGCGGCGCGACCCCGACGGACTCCAGACCACCGAACGCGACGACGCCGGTGATGGCAGCGGCGAGCCCGACGACGGTGGCGGCAGAGAGAATCAGCCTCTTCCTGCTCTTCTGAGGCTGCTCGGCAGTGAGACCGGCCACCAGACGCGCCCTCGCCGGGGCGAGGTCGGTCACCGTCGGCAGGGGACCTGGTCGACCACGTTCCTGCGCTGGGTCATCTCATCCACGGTCGGCGGACTCCTTCACGGTGAGCGCGGCACGGACCTGCTTGCGAGCGCGATTGAGACGAGAGCGAACGGTGCCGATGGGGATGTCGAGGGCTTGCGCCACCTCCTCGTAGGAGAGGCGCTCCCAGCCGACGAGGAGCAGGACGTCCCGGTCGCCGCTGGACAGCCCGGCGAGCGCGGCGCCGAGCACGGGTTCATCGCCGCGGCCGTCACCTGCTCGGCAACCCGGTCGGCGTGCCTGTCGGTGTTCGGTTTCTGGCACGATCGCGGCGCGTAGCCGGTCACGAGTGCGGAGATGCCGAAGATGATGCTGAACAGTCCGAAGACCTGGGCCATGGCCACGGCGCCGGCGTTCGGCCGGAGCACGAGGACCACGCCGAAGGCGATGGACACCAGGCCGGTCAGAGCGAACATCGCCCGCTGGCTGGCGGTTTCGCCTCGGCGGAAGGCCATGACGACTTGCGACCATCACGGCCTCGGTCAGCTTGTCCCGGAGATCCGTGATCGCCTCGGCCGCCGCGAACACAACCAATGGCGGCACCGAGTGCAGCACGATCGCCGCGAGCGACCCGGCCGCATAGGATGACCTGGCCGAACATTCGTCGCCAAGCTTTGACGACTGCCACGTGATCTTAGCTCGCCTTATTTAGAAGGACTTTTTACATGAAGCGGATCGTAGTCAGGCTGACCGGGATGCCCTTCGACCCTACCTACGAGATCGACGACGACTCCACTGCGATCGGAGACCGTGTACGGGTGCCGCCCAGCGCATCGTCATTTATTGAGGAAGGCGAGGTCGGAACGGTCATCGCACTGGAAAGCTCCTACGGTGGACCGTGCAAGCGCGCTGTCAGAGCCTAATTTCCGGACATCGGATACCGATCCGACCGTCGCCTTATCAACAGGAATAGCGATCCCTAGATTACAACGATCACGACATTCCTTTAGAAATATGGAAGATACGGCCCGCCGCCGTTCGCGCCGCTCCTTATCATTGCGACAATGACAGCCACAAAGACCGCAACGGCTACCGTCTTTATTGCACGCCTCAGTAATGGACCATTGACGTCAAGAGTGCCACCAGCCACGTCTACGAGTTCACTGGCCGTCCCCGATCGCCGGGCTCCACGCCGTACGCCACCGAGCTGCCGTTCGTGTTCGACACCCTCGACACCCCGAAGCCGTGACGTTGATCGGCGACCAGGCACCGCACGCCCTTGCCGACGAGATGAACGCCGTCTGGGCCCGGTTCGCACGGCGAGTAACCCGGCTCGACACCATGGACACCACTCGACCGGTGGAATCATTCGACGGCCGAGACAACATGGTGTCCACGACCCGCGGGGCACCAAGCGCGCCGCGATGACAGCGGCACTGGCTTCGACCCGCAGACGACATCGACAGTGACGAGACCGGGGTCGCACCGGGGGAGTGCATGTCGAGAACGCATCGTCCACCTGGTGCCCTTCCGTACTGGGGTAACGGCGCACGACGACCGGCGCGTTGCGGCCGCGCGAAGCGATTCAGCTCAGCCCTGGTTCGTGGGCGAGGATGGCGGCCTCGACCCGGTTGCGTGCGCCGAGTTTGTCGAGGATGGAGCTGACGTGGG
Source organism: Actinophytocola algeriensis (assembly GCF_014203735.1). GTDB lineage: Bacteria > Actinomycetota > Actinomycetes > Mycobacteriales > Pseudonocardiaceae > Actinophytocola > Actinophytocola algeriensis. Next base: position 69,375 of record NZ_JACHJQ010000016.1, read on the forward strand.
CTTTGACCGTGCCCTCGACGATGTGGAGGGTGTGGGCGATCTCGGCGTTGGAGCGTCCGGCGCCGAGCAGTGCCAGGACGTCGCGTTCCCGTTCGGTGAGTGTCGCTGCTCGCTGCCGTGCCTGTGTTGCCGAGGCGCCCATGGTGCGGTAGTCGCGGATGACGCGGTGGGCGATGGCCGGTGACAGGAACGCGGCCCCGGCGGCGACGGCGTGGACGGCGGCGATCAGCTCGCGCGGGTCGGCCGCCTTGAGCAGGAACCCCGCCGCGCCGCCACCGAGCGCACGCGCGATGTAGTCGTCCTGGCCGAACGTGGTGAGCATGATGACCTTCGTCGCCGGTGCGACAGCGGCGATCTCGTCGGCAGCGGCCAGGCCGTCGAGGCCGGGCATCCGGATGTCCAGCAGCGCCACGTGTGGACGGTGTGCGCGTACCAGTTCGACGGCCTGGTGCCCGTGGGCGGCCTCGGCGACGACCTCGATGCCGCCGTCGGTGGCCAATATCGCCCGGATGCCGGCGCGGACCATGGGCTCGTCGTCGGCCACCACTACCTGGATCATCGCATTACGCTCGTTCGAGCCGGTTCTTCGAGATCAGCACGTCGTCGACGAAACAGAGCTGGTAGATGTCCGGGCCGAGGTCCAGCAGGCCGTCGCCGGCCTGGTAGTGGACGCAGCTCGCGCCGGCCGGTCGCGGCGGCGCGGCGATCACCTTCGGCTCCCGGCCGATGTCGTTTCCCGAGGTCCACTTCGTGGGGCCGCCCCGTTGACCATCACTGTCTTCGGCCGCGGGGCAGAGAAACGCCGGACTGCCCATCAACGGCTAGGTGTATGAGGTCATGACGTTGGTGACGCCGGTGTGGAGCCGGGTGACGGGTGGCTGGTTTCCGGCGGTGGTGTGTGGTCGATGGTAGTTGTAGTGCACGTTCCAGACCTGCAGCGCTGCTGACCTGTGTTGTTCGCTGGTCCAGACGTGGGCGTAGAGGAATTCCTCGGCCAGGATCCGGTGATAGCGCTCGACTTTGCCGTTATGGCGAGGTGTGTAGGGCGTGATGCGCTGGTGGCGAGCGCCGCGGAGCACGGTGGCGAAGTCGCGGGCGCGGTAGCAGGCGCCGTTGTCAGTCACGATCCGGTGGACATGCTGGATGCCGTGGCGGGCGAAGAACGCGCGGGCTCGGTGGGTGAAGGCGATCGCGGTCCGGGCCTGCTCGTCGGGCAGGGCCTCGGTGTAGGCGAGGCGGGAGAACCCGTCGATCGCGGTGTGTAGGTAGGTGTAGCGGGCGCGACCGCCGCGTTTGCGGCCTCGAATGGACTGTTTGGCCTGTTCGTTGCCGCGGCCGTGGACCCGCCAGCCACCACCGTCGGGAATGACACCGACCTTCTTCACGTCGAGGTGGACCATGTGACCGGGCCAGCGGGCGTGGATGCGGCGCGGCTCGCGGTTGTTCTCGCCGGTGGGGTCGAGGAACCGGCGCCGGTTCAACCCGAGGTGGGCCAGGTGCCGGGTCACGGTGCGGACCGAGACGGTGATGCCCTCGCCGGCCAACTCGAGTGCGATGCGGCGGGCTGACCATTTGCGTTGCCGGCGCATGGCCTCGATCCGCACAACGACCTGCCCAGACGTGACAGTGGGCTGGTGGTGCGGGACGCTGGGCCGGTCCAGCAGACCAGCATCGCCGTACTTGCGGTGACGGTTAACCCACTTGCTCGCGCACTGCCGCGAGATCCCCATCTCAGCGGCGACATGCGCGACCGGACGGGACTGACACCGCGCCACGAGACGGCGGCGGCCTTCCACGGACAACGGGGCATTACGGTGGAGCATCGGACGGGTCTTTCTGCTCGGCGAATGAGTTGGTGGTACTTCTCATCCTGCCGCCGAAAGACCCGTCCCCTCGTCTCAGCCCCTACCAGCCGTCACCAACATCATGTCCAGCAACAACTAGTGGTTTGGCCGGTGGGCCGCGCCGCCCGCTGGCGGTCGGGTAGGTGTACGACGACGAGGCCCTGATCGTCAAGGCCCCCGATGAGCAGGCCCGCCGCGCAGTAGAGGATCTGTTCGGCGAGTTCGCGCGCACCGGCTCAGCGATGAAGACGGTGCGCGCGTCGTTGTCTCAAGGGTGGCGATCGTCCGGCAACACTCTTGACATCAGCTAGTGACACCGGTCACTCTGGTTCGGCTGGGAGAGCGCTCTCCCAGCCGGCGGTCGCAGTGCGCTCCAGGCTTGCCATCCCCATGAGGGCGCGCACCGTCCCGACTTGTAGGAGTCACGATGAGAGCCGGACCGCCGCCCACGACTCAGCGACCGCGCCAGCGGCAGCGGATTCGCCTGCTGACCGCCGGCGCGGTCGCTATCCTCGCCAGTGGAGTCATCACCATCGCGGCCAGTCCGGCCGCGGACGCGGAGCCCGTCGGCTCGGGCAGCTACACCGAGACGCTCCCGGCCGGCCGGGAGCTGCCGTCCGGCTGCGGCACCATCTCCAGCAACCCGCGCCAGTTCCTGACCGCGAACGCGCCGGCCGTTGCCGTGCCCACCAACGACTGGTGGTCGTCGCTGGTCTTCAAGCGCTCGGACTGCGCGTACGGCCTTCCGCTGCACGCGCACCCAATTTCGTACGACACGTTCGCGGGCGGCCTCGGATTCTCGTACACGACCACGCCGACCATCAGCGGCACGCCGACCACCGTCGGCGAGTACCACTACCCGTACGCGCAGGACATCCTGGTCGGCGTCGCCGGCCTGAACGCGCCTGTCGTGCGCGTCGACGGGTGGAGCGACTGGACCGTCTCGCCGTACTGGACCGACGGCACCCGCACGCTGCGCGCGACCATCGGGCACGGGTTGCCGTTCGCGTACTTCGAAGCGACCGGCGGCAACGCCCAGATCACCACGGCCGGCACGCCGAGCGTGTGGCTCAACAGCGGCGCCACGCTGGGCTTCACAGTCGGCGGCAGCGACTACGTGGCGTACGCGCCGACCGGTGCGACGTGGACGGTCAGCGGCGGCACCATCACATCCACACTGGCCGGTCGCGGGTACTTCTCCGTCGCCCTGCTGCCGAACGGCGGCAACCGGACCGACCTCGCCACCCGGTACGGGCAGTACGCGCACGCGCACGTCACCGGCACCCGGATCGCCTACGCATACAACCCAGCGAACAACGGGCTGACCTCGACGTACGCGTTCACCACCACGCCCCGCGAGGGCAGCGCCAGCGGCACCGTCGTGAGCCTGTACCCGCACCAGGGGCGGTACCTGAGCGCCGGCTCACCCATCCCGGAGACGTACACGTCGGCGCGGGGTGCCATGCGGACGCTCATCGGGGTGCCGAGCTTCCAGACCCAGATGACGTTCCTCGGTGTGCTGCCCGAGGTGCCGGCGGTCGCCGACAGCGCGGGCGCCGACCTGACCACGCTCAACAACTACCTCGCCGCCGTGCAGGGCAGCCCGGAAGGCCCGTCCGGCGCCGACACCTACTGGGCCGGCAAGGGGCTGGGCCGCGCGGCCCGGATCGCCGAGATCGCCGACCAGGTCGGCAACACCGCAGTGCGCGACAGCGCGCTCACCGCGATCCGCAACCGGCTGAACAACTGGCTCACCGCCTCGTCCGGCGAGACCGGCCAGCTGTTCTACTACAACGCCAACTGGGGCACGCTCATCGGCTACCCCGCGTCGTACGGCTCCGACCAGGAGCTCAACGACCACCACTTCCACTACGGATACTTCATCGCGGCGGCGGCGACGCTCGCCAAGTTCGACCCTGCATGGGCCTCGGCCGGGCAGTACGGCAACATGATCGACCTGCTCATCCGGGACGCGAACAACTACGACCGCAACGACACCCGCTTCCCGTACCTGCGTGACTTCGATATCTACGCTGGTCACGACTGGGCCTCAGGACACGGCTCGTTCGGCTCCGGCAACAACCAGGAGTCCTCCTCGGAGGGCCAGAACTTCGCCAACGCACTGATCCAATGGGGCCAGACCACCGGCAACACGGCTGTTCGCGACGCCGGTATTTTCCTCTACACCACCCAGGCCGCCGCGATCCAGGAGTACTGGTTCGACTCGGCCGACGAGAACTTCCCGGCCGCGTTCGGCCATTCGACGGTCGGCATGGTGTGGGGCGACGGCGGCGCGTACGCGACTTGGTTCAGCGGCGAGCCAGAGATGATCCAGGGCATCAACATGCTGCCGATCACCGGCGGCCACCTCTACCTCGGCTACAACCCGTCCTATGTGAACACCAACTACGCGGAGCTGGTCCGCAACAACGGCGGCCCGCCGACCCTGTGGCAGGACATCCTGTGGGAGTTCCAAGCGCTGGGCGACGGTGACGCGGCGCTGGCCAACTTCCGGGCCAACAGCGGCTTCACCTCCGAGGAGGGGGAAAGCAAGGCGCACACGTTCCACTGGGTCCGCAACCTCGCCGCGCTGGGCACAGTGGACACCTCCGTGTCGGCCAACCACCCGCTGACCGCAACGTTCGTCGAGAACGGCGCCCGCACGTACGTGGCCTCAAACGTCAGCGGCTCGCCGATCACGGTGACGTTCTCCACCGGTACCACGCTGAACGTGCCGGCCGGGCGGACGGTGACCACCGGCGCCTTCTCCTGGAGCGGCGGCAGCGCCGGCGGAGGCACCGACCCGAGCAACCCGCCGTCTGGAGACATCGCGCGGAACAAGCCAGCGACGGCGTCCAGTGTGGAGTCGGCGGCCTATCCGGCGTCGGCGGCGGTGGACGGATCGGCGACGACACGGTGGTCCAGCGCGTTCTCCGATCCGCAGTGGATTCAAGTCGATCTGGGCGCGACGTACAGCATCGACCGAGTGCGGTTGATATGGGAGGCGGCGTACGGCTCGGCGTACCAGATCCGGACCTCGGCCGACGGCACCAACTGGACCACCGCACGGTCGGTGACCGGTGGCAACGGCGGTGAAGACGACAACACCGGGTTGAACGCGTCGGGCCGGTACGTGCGGATCAACGGCACGGCTCGCGGCACCGGGTTCGGGTATTCGCTGTTCACCTTCGAGGTCTACGGCAGATAGGTGCACGGCGGCCCGGGAGCGGCGGCGCGCCCCGAGCCGCCGCTCGGCCGGACCGTCGGCGTGTGATGAGCACTTCACGACGGCAAGGGAGTCTGTTCATCCCACCGCATCCATCGGAGAGAGCGCTCTCTTACGTCACCAAGATTGGCAGGAGGTGAAGGCATGCACGCTCGACCTTGGCTTGCTTGAACCGCTCATGACAAGCAGTAGCCGCCGCTACAGGCTTTGCGGCCGACAGCAGAGCGATCGCCCGGCCTGCACTTTGCCGGGCGAACGGCGCACTACCAATCGAGTTCGTAACGAAGCCTGAAGGCCAACTTGCCATGTGTTTCGGCCGACAGCTCAAGATCCGGACGTGATCGGCGCGCGTTTTCACTGTTCTCTACAGGAGAGGTTCCAACCAATCATGTTCCTTCGCAGAGTACTGCTCTGTGTCACCCTTGTGCTGGCCGGAGCCGGCTTCAACGTCACCCCGGCGCATGCCGCCCCGGACTTCTCGGTGCTGATCTTCAGCAAGACCGCGGGGTTCCGGCATGACTCGATCCCGGTGGGTATCACCGCGATCCAGCAGCTTGGCACGCAGAACAATTTCGCGGTCGAGGCCACTGAGGACGCCACACAGTTCAACGACGCCAACCTGGCCAGGTTCAGGGCCGTGATCTGGCTGTCCACCACCGGCGACGTGCTCGACGCCGGCCAGCAGGCCGCCTTCGAGCGCTACATCCGCGCCGGCGGCGGGTACCTGGGCGTGCACGCCGCGGCCGACACCGAGTACGACTGGTCCTGGTACGGCGGCCTGGCGGGCGCGTACTTCGCCGGCCATCCCGCGATCCAGCAGGCGACCATACGCATCGAGGACACGGTCCACCCGTCGACCGCCGGCCTTCCGGCGAACTGGAGCCGGACCGACGAGTGGTACAGCTACCGCACCAACCCGCGCTCGTCGGTGCACGTGCTGGCCAACCTGGATGAGTCCACTTACACGGGCGGCAGCATGGGCGCCGACCACCCGATCTCGTGGTGCCACGCCTATGACGGCGGACGATCGTGGTACACCGGCCTCGGGCACACCCAGGCCAGCTTCAGCGAGCCCCATTTCCGCACCCACCTGCTCGGCGGTATCCGATATGCGGCCCAGGGCACCGGTAGCTGCACGGTCGGCAGCCCGCCCGCCGGCACGTTCAGCCAGGTGACGCTGGCCAAGGGCGTGGCCGAGGTCGGCGAGCCGATGGGTCTGACCGTGCTGCCGAACCGGGGTGTGCTGCACACCTCCCGCAACGGCGTCGTCCGTTACACCGACGTCAACGGCAACACCAAGGTCGCGATGACGCTTCCGGTGTACTCACACGACGAGGAGGGCATGCAGAGCATCAAGGCTGACCCGAACTTCGCCACCAACCGCTGGGTGTACATCTTCTACGCACCACCGCTGAGCACCCCCGCCGGCGGCGCTCCGGCGACCGGCACCCCGGCACAGTTCGCCCCGTTCAACGGCGTCAACAAGCTGGCCCGGTTCACCGTGCGCGACGACTACACGATCGACCCGGCGTCACTGGTCACAATCCTCGACGTGCCGACCAGCCGGGGGATGTGCTGCCACGTCGGCGGTGACATCGACTTCGACGCCGCCGGAAACCTGTACCTGTCCACCGGCGACGACACCAACCCGTTCGACTCGGCCGGTTCCGCGCCAATCGACGAGCGGGCCGACCGCAACCCGGCGTTCGACGCGCAGCGCACTTCCAGCAACAGCAACGATCTGCGTGGCAAGGTGCTGCGGATCCGGCCCGGCGCAACCGGTGGCTACACCATCCCGGCGGGCAACATGTTCCCGGTGGGAACACCCAACACCCGGCCTGAGGTGTACGCGATGGGTTTCCGCAACCCGTTCCGGATGAGCGTGGACAAGGCCACCGGCGTCGTCTACCTCGGTGACTACGGCCCCGACGGCGGGGCCATCGCCGACCGCGGGCCGGCGGGCACGGTTTCGTTCGAGCGGATCACGCAGCCGGGCAACTTCGGCTGGCCGTATTGCTCGAACTACAACACCCCGTACTACGAGTACACGTTCCCCAGCGGCCCGTCGCTGGGTCAGTTCAACTGTGCCGGTGGGCCGACGAACAACTCGCGCAACAACACCGGCATCACCGTCCTTCCGCCGTCGCAGGCCGCCTGGCTGCCCTATGGCGGCGCGGGGCCGTGGCGGCCGGAGCTCGGTGGCGGCGGCCCGATGGGCGGCCCGGTCTACAACTTCAATCCCTCGCTGGTTTCCGATGTGAAGTGGCCGGCCTCGTACAACGGAAAAGCCATTCTCGGGGAATTCACCAGCCGCTGGATCAAGGCGGCTACGATCAACGCCAATGGCACCGCCGGAGCGATAGACCCGATTCCGTGGTCCGGGACGGCGATTATGGACCTGGAGTTCGGGCCGGACGGTGCCCTGTATGTGCTCGACTACGGCACGACCTGGTTCGGCGGCGACGCCAACTCAGCCGTGTACCGCATCGAATACAACAGCGGCGGCAACCGGGCACCGATCGCCCAGGCGGCGGCGAACCCGTCGACCGGCGCGGCGCCGCTGACCGTGCAGTTCAGCTCGGCCGGCAGCAACGACCCGGACGGCGACGCCATCACCTATGCCTGGGACTTCACCACCAACGGCAGCACCGACTCGACGGCGGCCAACCCGACGTTCACCTACTCGGCCAACGGTGAGTACACCGCGACCCTGACGGTGCGGGACACGGGCGGCCGGACCTCGACGGCCAGTGTCGTCGTCGGTGTCGGCCGGCCGGGAATCCAGATCATCGGCCCACCCAACGGCGCGGTGTTCCAGTTCGGTGACCTGATTCCTTACGAGGTGCGGGTCACCGACCCGAACGCCGGCACGATCGACTGCAACCGGGTTGTGGTCAACTATGTGTTGGGCCATGACAGTCACGGGCACCCGATCGCCAGCAAGACCGGCTGCACCGGGTCGATTCAGACCACAGTGGACGGTGAGCACGACGCGGCCGCGAACATCTTCGGGGTACTCGCCGCCGTGTACACGCCGCCGACCGGGACAGCGGTCCAGGCCCAGCACCAACTGCAGCCACGAACCCGGCAGGCCGAGCACTACAGCACCATGAACGGCGTCCAGCTCGCCGCCAAGGCCAGCGCGCACGGCGGCAACGCCGTCGGCTACATCGAGAACGGCGACTGGATCTCCTTCACGCCTTACAACCTCACCGGCGTCACCGGGTTCAAGGCGCGGGTCGCCTCGGCCGGTGTCGGTGGCACGCTCACCGTACGGGCCGGCTCGCCCACCGGCACGGTCGTGTCCACAGTGACGGTCGCTCCAACCGGCAGTTGGGAGACATGGGTCGATGTTACCGGCACGGTGACCGTGCCAACGGGAACGCACCAGCTGTACCTGGTGTTCACCGGCGCCACCACCGGTTCGCTTTTCGACATCGACGATTTCACCTTCACCTCCGGCGGCACCGAGCCGCCAGTGGGCAACCTTGCGCTGAACCGTCCGGCCACCGCATCCAGCGTTGAAGGCGCCTATGTGGCGTCAGGGGCTGTCGACGGTTCGCTGACCACCCGATGGAGCAGTGCGTTCGCCGACCCGCAATGGATACAGGTCGACCTCGGTCAGTCGTACGCGATCAACCGGGTGAAGTTGACCTGGGAGGCCGCATTCGGCTCGGCGTACCAGATCCAGACCTCGGCCGACGGCACCACCTGGACGACGGCGCGTTCGGTCACCGGCGGCAACGGCGGGGTCGACGACAACACGGCGCTCGGCGCCACCGGCCGGTACGTGCGGATCAACGGCACCACCCGCGGCACCGGATACGGGTACTCGCTGTGGGAGTTCGAGGTCTACAGCTGACCGCGTAGGGTCAGCACGTCGCCAGACGCGGAGGACCGCTCAGGTCCTCCGCGCCCGGCCCGGTCTCAACGACAGCGCCACGTCCTCGCATGAGGGCACCTGCGGAACAGGCGCCGCCGAAGGCGGCATCAAGGCGCGCCGTCCGCCGTTGGCGAACGCGTCGGTCAAGACCACGCCCTGAGGCCGTCGGCGTAGCCCGGTCAAGCGTTGAAATCCCCGCCACCCGCCGACTTTTCTCCATGGCACCACATCACCGGCGCCGACACCCAGGACGGACTGGGCGTCGGCGGCGGTGAACTGGCGGTTGTTCCTGCCCGAGTCCTGGGACGACCGCAAGGCCGCCGACCCGGACCAGGTGGCGTGTCCTCACCGATGGAGTAGCAGCCGTGGAAGTAGGTGACACCGTGGGTGCGGTGGTAGGTCGCCGCCACCCGATCGGGGTTGCCTCGCTCGGCCCAGCAGGACCCGCCGGTGGGGCGGATCCCGAGTGGCCCGAACTCGTCGAACGCGAAGGTGCGGTCCGGGAAGTTGGTGAGGACATGGTCGATGCGGTCGAGTTTCGCGTCCCGTTCCGGGTCGGTGGACTCTTTCCAGGTCTTGGTGCGCTGGAACGTGATCCCACGACGTCCGAGCAGACAGCGCAGGGCTTCCCGACCGATCCGGATCGCTCCACCGCCGGTGCTGGCCAGGAAAGCGGCGAGTTTGCGGATCGACCAGCGAGTGAACGGCTGGTCCAGTTTCGTCGGGCGGGTACTGGCCGTCGCCACGAGCTTGGCGATCACCGGGACCCGGTTGCCGCCGGCCGAGGCAAGAATCATCATCGCTCGCCGGTAGCGCACCGAGTTCGTGCTGCCCCGACGCACGATCTGCTGCAACCGCTGACCTTCCTGATCAGTCAGCCTGCGCACTCTCATTGGCTCGGCCACCAGCACCTCCACCTGGCTCGACGATGTCCCACCATCGAACCCGGAATGACACATCACCACCCAGCGACACCCCGGCGAGCCATTCCGGTCACAGCACTAGCGGCCGAGCTGGCGGAGCCACCATGCGACGGCGGCCGCGCGGCTGGGTACGTTGGCCTTGGTGAACACGCCTTCGAGGTGTTTGCGGACGGTTCGGGGGCTGATCCCGAGTTTGCGTGCGGTCTGGTCGTTGGTGAGGCCGGTCGCGATCAGCGCGAGCACCTGGTTCTCGCGTTCTGTCAGGGTGAGGTGGCGCGGTGGTGGGGTTAGGTCGTCGACGTTGATCGAGGCGATGATGGCTTTCACCTTGCTCCGGTACTCGAGCGCTACGGCGATCATGTCGCGCAACGGGTGGAAGGCGCTGGTCTCCCGGTCGGAGAAGTCGTAGAGCCGCCGGGTCATGCCGATCATCACCAGGTCCTGTTCGGTGAAGCTCGGCGTCATCACCACCAGGTGGCGCATTTCCAGCCGCGAGAACACCTCCCGGTAGATGGGTGTGTCCTGGAAGCGGGTCAGCGTCATGTAGTCGCTGGTGCGGTACGGGCGCGGATCGCCGGTCGCCAGCAGGTTCACGACGTACGGGTCGTCCGGGTACAGGCTGATCCACCGGTCGACCTCGCCCACTGTCAGGGTTCCCGGTTCGCCCGCCAACGTGATCGACGGCCGCTGCACCTTCCAGTCGTGGCACACGTCGATGCACACGCAGTCGGCGCCGACGACGCGGCGCAGCCCGTCGGCGAGGTCCGCCGCGAACGGTTCTCCGTTGACGATGGCCTGACTGGACCGCAACCCCACGCGCAACAGACCGGCCTCGTCCACAGCACCCCTTTCCCCAGCCCTCTCGAAACGAGTCTCGCGTGCGGGCAACCACGTGTAAAGGGGCCCGCCTACGGCATCTCCGGCGTGCGGTCAAGGTGGCGGAAGAGGCACTGCCCGCCCGGAAGTCGCTGATTCACGATGAATGCGCAGGATCCAGTGCCGGAATCACCGGCAACCGCTGAACGGAGGACGAACATGGCGAAGACACGGCGCCGTCTGGGGGTTTTCACGCTCCTGCTGGCTGCGTTGTGCCTGGGCCCCTTCACGGCCCAGGCCAGTGCCACACCGGAGCGCCCGGCGACGACATTGCGCGCCGACCAGTACTACGAAATCCAGTCACAGCTCACGCACCGGTGCCTCGACGTGCGCAACGCGGGCAACGGCGACGGCGACGCGATCGACGTGTACCGCTGCTGGGGCGGCGCCAACCAGAAGTGGCGACTCTTCCCCGTCGGGGGCGGTTTCGTCGAGATCCACCCGCTCAACAGCCAGCGCTGCCTCGACGTCGCGGGTCCGGGGTACGACCAGGGCGCGACCGCCATGCAGTGGGGCTGCTGGGGCGGCTACAAACAGCACTGGGAACTCGTCCCGATCGGCGCCGGGTACTACGAGATCAAGAACCGGCTCTCCGGCCGGTGCCTGGACATCGCGGGCAGCGGTCTCGACCACCCGGCGCCGGCGATGGTGTGGGACTGCTGGGGTGGCGCCAAACAGCACTGGGCCCTCGTGCCGGTCACCACGTGAGCCGTGACCCGGCGCTGGCACGAGCCGGCGCCGGGTCTCCGGAACTTCCGGTGGGTCAGCCGAAGTTGACGTCACTGCACATGTAGGTCTGGTCGAGGTGGGATGCCTGCCAGATCGTGAAGATGACGTCCTGTCCACGACATCCAGAGGTCTGACATTGAACGAGATGTTCTGCGCGGGGGCGTAACGGCCGGTCTGCGTGATGAACTGCCTGGTCGACCACGCCGTAGCCCGCGGCGCCGTCCTCTCAACCGATCCCTTGCTGCGCTACCGCGACGGCCATCCACTTACCAGCCGACGCTACGACCACCTATGGAAACGACTCGGCGAACGACTCCCCCTGGGTCGCCACTCAAGGCATCTCCACCCACTGGCTGCGCCACACCACCCTCACCTGGGTCGAACGCCACTTCGGCTACGGGATCGCCCGCGCCTACGCGGGCCACACTGACAACACCGGACCAGCCACGACGACCTACATCAAAGCCAGCCTGCAAGAGGTCGCCACCGCCCTCGCCGTCATGACCGGCCAACTCCACCCCCTAGGGCCTGTATCGAAGTCGTGACCGGCTGATGGCCTGGGTGTGGCCTGTTCCGGCGTGTCGTTGATCAAATAGATGAGGTCTCCGGTAGATCG
>NZ_JACHJQ010000017.1 GCF_014203735.1 Actinophytocola algeriensis
AACGACTACAACACCGACGGCATCAACGCGAAGAGCACCGGCATCTACAACATGGTCGCCGACTTCAAGAACCGCGGTGTGCCGATCGACTGCGTGGGCTTCCAGAGCCACCTCAGCTGGAACTCGAACCTCAGCAGCTACCAGGCGAACCTGCAGCGCTTCGCGGACCTCGGTGTGGACGTGCAGATCACCGAGCTGGACGTGGGCGGCTCCGGTTCCGGGCAGGCCAACGTGTACCGGCAGGTCACCCAGGCGTGCATGGCGATCGCCAGGTGCAACGGCATCACCGTGTGGGGCGTCACCGACCGGTACACGTGGCGGCCCAACGACACCCCGCTGCTGTTCGACTCCAACTACCAGAAGAAGCAGGCCTACCAGGCCGTCCTCGACGTGCTCAACACCGGCGGCGGTGGTGGCGGGGACGGCGGCGCGTTGCGGGCCGTGGGGGCGAACAAGTGCCTCGACGTGCCGAACCAGAGCACCGCGACCGGGACCCGGTTGCAGATCTGGGACTGCTCCGGCGGCGCCAACCAGCAGTGGACCCACACCTCCTCCGGTGAGCTGACCGTCTACTCCGGCGACTCCCGGCGATGCCTCGACGCGTCGGGCAACGGGGCCGCCAACGGCACGGCTGCGATCATCTGGACCTGTCACGGTGGCACCAACCAGAAGTGGAACCTGAACGCGAACGGCACGATCACCAGCGCCCAGTCGGGACTCTGCCTCGACGTCAGCGACAACGCGACGGCCAACGGTGCACTGACGCAGCTGTGGGCCTGCTCCGGCGGCGCCAACCAGCAGTGGGCCCTCCAGTGAGCCGGGCACACCGCACCGGGATCGACGGGGGCGCGAGATGCCGGACCTGACGCGACGGCAGGTGATGAAGCTCGGCGCGGCGGGCGCCGTGCTGGCCCAGGCAGGCTGGACGGCGACCGCCCGTGCCGACTCGGCCGCGCCCCCGGAGGTACGGGCGGCAGGCGACCTGGCGCTGTGGTACGACGAGCCGGCCGGGTCGGACTGGCTCCGCGCGTTGCCGGTCGGCAACGGCAGGCTCGCCGCCATGGTGTTCGGCAACACCGACACCGAACGCCTGCAGCTCAACGAGGACACGGTCTGGGCAGGTGGCCCGCACGACTACAGCAACCCGCGGGGCGCCGCGGCACTGGCACAGATCAGGCAGCAGGTGTTCGCGAACCAGTGGACGCAGGCGCAGGACCTGATCAACCAGACGATGCTCGGCATCCCCGCCGCTCAGCTGGCCTACCAGCCCGTCGGGGACCTGCGGCTCACCCTTCCCGCGCCGGGTGGGGTGTCGGGCTACGAACGGTGGCTGGACCTCACCACCGCCACGACGGTCGTGACCTATGTCGCGAACGGCGTGCGGTACCGGCGGGAGGCGTTCGCGAGCGCACCGGACCAGGTGATCGCCGTGCGCCTCACGGCGCAGACGCCGGGGTCGGTCTCCTTCACCGCCGCGTTCACCACCCCGCAGCGCGCGACGCCGTCGAGCCCGGACAGCACGACGATCGCGCTCGACGGCGTCTCCGGTGACATGCGGGGCATCGCGGGCTCGGTCCGGTTCCTCGCACTGGCGAGAGCCGTGGCGCAGGGCGGGACCATGACCAGCTCCGGCGGCACGCTGCGGGTGTCGGGCGCCACCAGCGTCACCCTGCTGGTCTCGATCGGCACCAGCTACGTCGACTACCGGACCGTGAACGGTGACCACCAGGGCATCGCCCGCACCCGGCTGAACGCCGCCCAGGGCGTCGCGTACGACACGCTGCGCGCCCGGCACGTCGCCGACTACCAGGCGTTGTTCGGGCGGGTCGCCATCGACCTCGGTCGCACGGCCGCCGCCGACCAGCCGACCGACGTGCGGATCGCCCAGCACAACGACGTCAATGACCCGCAGTTCTCCGCGCTGCTGTTCCAGTACGGCCGGTACCTGCTGATCTCGTCCTCGCGGCCCGGTACCCAGCCCGCGAACCTGCAGGGCGTCTGGAACGACCAGATGGCCCCGGCATGGGATTCGAAGTACACCATCAACGCCAACCTGCCGATGAACTACTGGCCTGCCGGCACGACCAACCTGGCCGAGTGCTTCGAGCCGGTGTTCCGGATGATCGGCGACCTCACCGTGACCGGTGCCCGCACCGCGAGCGTGCAGTACGGCGCCCGGGGCTGGGTCACCCACCACAACACCGACGCGTGGCGGGGGTCGTCGGTCGTCGACGGCGCGCTGTGGGGCATGTGGCAGACCGGCGGCGCGTGGCTCGCCACCATGATCTGGGAGCACTACCGGTTCACCGGGGACGTCGAGTTCCTCCGGCGGAACTACGCGGCGATGAAGGGCGCCGCACAGTTCTTCCTCGACACCCTGGTCACCGAGCCCAGTCTCGGTTACCTGGTCACCAACCCGTCCAACTCGCCGGAGCTGCCCCACCACGCCAACGCGAGCGTGTGCGCGGGCCCGACGATGGACTCACAGATCCTGCGTGACCTGTTCGACGGCTGCGCCGGTGCCAGTGAGGTGCTCGGTGTGGACGCGGGTTTCCGGGACCAGGTCCGGGCGGCCCGGCAGCGGCTGGCCCCGATGAAGGTCGGCTCGCGCGGCAACATCCAGGAGTGGCTGTACGACTGGGTGGAGACCGAACCGGGGCACCGGCACATCTCGCACCTGTACGGCCTGCATCCCAGCAACCAGATCACGAAACGTGGCACGCCCCAGCTGTACACGGCCGCCCGCCGCACCCTGGAGCTGCGCGGGGACGCGGGCACCGGCTGGTCACTCGCCTGGAAGATCAACTACTGGGCGCGGATGGAGGAGGGGAGCAGGGCCCACGACCTGATCCGCTCCCTCGTGACGCCGGACCGGCTGGCGCCCAACATGTTCGACCTGCACCCGCCGTTCCAGATCGACGGCAACTTCGGGGCGACGTCCGGCGTGGCGGAGATGCTGCTGCACAGCCACAACGGCGAGCTCCACGTGCTGCCCGCGCTGCCGTCGGCGTGGCCTGCCGGGAGTGTCGCCGGCCTCCGCGGCCGCGGCGGGTACACGGTCGGCGCGACCTGGAGCGGCGGCCGGAACACCGGGCTGTCCGTGGTTCCCGACCGCGCGGGCACCGTGCGGATCCGCAGCCGCGTGTTCACCGGCACCTTCGAGCTGCGCGACACCACGAGCGGTGAGGTGGTGCAGCCGGCGAAGCCCGAGGCGGACGTGGTCGAGTTCACCGGCCAGGCGGGCCACACCTACCGCGCCACCGGTCAGGGGCCGGGGCCGGTGGTGGAGACCGGCGTGTACTACCGGCTGGTCGCCCAGCACAGCGGGAAGCTCGCCGACATCAGCGGCGTGTCCACCGCCGCGGGCGCCCTCCTGCACCAGTGGCCGGCCACCGGCGGGCAGAACCAGCAGTTCGACTTCCTGGACTCCGGCGGCGGTTACTACCGGCTCCGGGCGCGGCACAGCGGTCTGGTCCTGCAGGTCGCGAACGCGAACAGCGGCGCGGACATCACCCAGCAGCCGGACGCCAACGCGTCGAGCCAGCAGTGGCGGGTGACCGACCAGGGCGGCGGTGTGATCAGCATGGTCAACCGGCAGAGCGGTCTGGCCATGGACGTGTGGAACGCGTCCACCGCCGACGGTGCGCGCATCTCCCAGTGGACCCCCGGCACCGCGGCCAACCAGCGGTTCCTGCTCCAACGCACGTAGTGCCACCTCGGCTCGGGCAGAACCGGAACCACCCTTACCGGCTGATCTTCGGCTACCACTGGCGGGGCGGCACCGCGAACGACGCCGGCTCGGGTGGCTCCGACGGGGCGAACTGGTCCTACTACGGCCTGATGCGGCTGGCGAGCAACAGCGCGATCTTCGTCGCTCCCCAGCGCCTGGAACGAATCATCGGGACTCGTTCTTCTCCAGCACCTGCATGAAGGCGCGGGACCATTCGGGCAGGTCGGGCCAGCCCCGGCAGGACACCATCGTGCCGTCCACGACGTCGGGCGCGTCGACGAAGACGGCGCCCGCCAGCTCCACGTCGTTCTTCAGCGGCGGGAACGCGGCCGTGGTGCGGCCACGAAGAAGTCCCAGCGCGGCAGGCACTTGTGGGCCGTGGCAGATCGTGCCGACCGGGAGCCCGCGTTCGAAGAAGTGCCGCACGATGCGTGCGACGTCGGGGTCGGTGCGGATGTACTCGGGTGCTCGTCCACCAGGGATCACCAGTGCGCCGTAGTCCTCGGGGTGCACGTCGGCGAAGGCCAGGTCCACGGGCAGTTGGTGCCCTGGTTTCTCGGTGTAGGCGTCCCAGCCCGGCTCGAAGTCGTGGACCACGAGCTTCACCGGGCGGGTCGTGGGCGCCGCCACGACCGCCTCGTGACCGCCCTCGCGCAGCCGGAACACCGGGTACATCGCGTCGAGTTCCTCAGCGGCGTCGCCGGTCAGGATCAGCACTCGCGTCATTGCTCGCTCCTTGCGTGTCAGGGCAGCGTCCAGCGTTGGTTGGTGCCGCCGTGGCAGGACCAGATGATGAGTTGGGTGCCGTCGGCGGTGCTGCCGCCGTTGGCGTCGAGGCACTTGTTCGACTGCGGGTGCACGAGTGCGCCGCCCGCTCCGGTGGTCCAGTTCTGTGCGGCACCGCCGTTGCAGGTCGACAGCTGGACGGGGGCGCCGTCGGTGGTGCCCGCGGCCGTCATGCACTTGCCCATGGTGCGCCAGGTGCCGCCCTCACGGGTCCACTGCTGGTTGGTGCCGCCGTGGCAGGACCAGAGCTGGATCTTCGTGCCGTCGGCCGAGCCCGCGCCGCTGACGTCGACGCACTTGCCGCCCGCGCCCACGATGGGACCGGTGGTGGGGGTGGTGCCGCCCAGCTCCTTGATCCGGATGTGGCGGAAGGACACGTCGTCGCCGGTGCCGTGGTTCTGCACACCGATGTGCCCGGAGACCAGCGAGCGGGCCGGGTCGGTGTTGGTGAAGTCGTTGATCTTCACTCCGTTCAGGAACACCTGGACGCGTTCGCCCTCCACCAGCACCTCGAAGGTGTTCCACTCGCCGGGCGGGTTGAGCGCCGCGTCGCGGGCGGCGGTGTCCGGCGCCTTGAAGCCGTAGATCGAGCCGGTGGTCCGGTCCGGCGAGTCCGTGGCGTCGATCTGGATCTCGTGGCCCTGGTTGAGCGCCGCGTTCGGATCGGACCCGGGTGGGAAGCCGATGACCACACCCGAGTTGTCGTCACCGGCAACCCGCCAGTCCAGCTTGAGCGAGTACGCGCGGAACTCCTTGGTGCTGTACCAGAGCATGCCCATCCCACCGGACGAGGTCAGCGTGCCGTCGCTGTTGGCGAACCCGCCCGGCCCGGACTGTGACCAGCCACTGGTGGAGCCGTTGTAGAGGGTGGTGTGGCCGTTCTCCGGCCGGCAGTCCGCCTTGGTCCGGCCCGCCGTGTACCGGATACCGCCGAGCACCAGCGCACGGAAGTTCGCCTCGGCGTAGCTGGCCTGGGTGTGTCCGCTGCCGGTGTAGAAGGACCGTCCGTTCTGGACGGTCTTGCACCAGGTGTGCGGGTGGTCGGCGCCCATCGAACCGCCGGAGTACGTCGACTCGTCCAGAGTGGCGAGCACACGGGCGGTCGATCGGACGTTGGTCCGGAAGTTGTACCACTCGTCGGTGCGGACCCAGGCGGGGCTGAGGTGCTGGGTGGCCTGGTGCGCCCGGTTCTCCACCCGGACGGTGGCCTGCTGGATGGCCGGGTGCGAGGCGAAGTACGCGCCGACCAGCTCGCCGTAGAACGGCCAGTCGTACTCGGTGTCGGCGGCCGAGTGGATGCCGACGTACCCGCCTCCGCCGCGGATGTAGGACTCGAACGCGCTCTGCTGGCTCGAGTTCAGCACGTCCCCGGTGGTGTTGAGGAACACCACCGTCTCGTACTGGGCCAGGTTGGCCGTCGTGAACCGGGCCGAGTCCTCGGTCGCGGTCACCGTGAAGCTGTTGGCCGAGCCCAGTTCCCGGATCAGCCCGATGCCCGCGGGGATCGCGTCGTGCCGGAAGCCTGTTGTCCTGGAGAAGACCAGGACGTCGTACGGTGCGTCGGCCGCGACGGCCGGTGGACTCGAACCGAATGCGAGGACGGCGAGCGCGGCGGCGGTCACGCCGAGCACGCGTCGGGTGAACGAGTGCTTCATGTCTTGCCTCCGTGCGAGAACGGGATCAGGACAACGTCCACTTCTGGTTGGTGCCGCCGTTGCAGGTCCAGATGATCAGCTGTGTGCCGTCGGCGGAGCTGGCGCCGTTCGCGTCCAGGCACCTGCCGCCGTTGCCGATGGTGCCGTCGGCCTGCACGGACCAGTTCTGTGCGGCGGAGGAGTTACAGGCCCACAGCTGCACCTGGGTCCCGTCGGCGGTGCCCCCGCCCGCGGTGGTCATGCACTTGCCCAGCGCTCGCAGTGTGCTCCCACTGACCGTCCACTGCTGGTTGGTGCCGCCGTTGCAGGTCCACAGCTGGACCTTGGCGCCGTCGGCGGCGCTGCCCCCGTTGACGTCGACGCACTTGCCGCCGAGACCGGTGATCCTCGTGGTGCCGCCGCCCGTCGACGCGCCGAACGTGAAGGCGTCGAGGTCGAACAGGAAGCCGCTGCCGCCCGAGAACGTCAGGTACAGCGTGGTGGTACCGGCCGGCACGCCTGCCAGGGTGGTGGACACCTCGGTGAAGGTGTCCCACCCGCCGGTCACCGGCACGGCGACCGAGCCGAGCACGGGCCCGGTCGGTGACCCGGCCCGCACCGACAGCGTGCCGCCGGAGCCGGCGGAGGACACCCGGGCGGTGAACCTGGTCTCCGCGCCGAGGGCGTAGGGCCGGAACGCGATCCAGTCGCCGTTGTGGATGTCGCCGACGGTCCTGCCGCCCTCGGCCGCCGCCTTGTCGAACAGGCTCGTGCCCGACTGGGCCGTGTGGTGCTCGGCCTGGCGGTGGCGCAGCTGCAGGGTGTGCTGCGTGTGCGTGGTCAGCGCGGGCAGACCGCCCGACCCGAGGTCGGTGTACTCGGCGTCGAACACCGCGAACAGGTTCGCCGCGGTGTCGTGCTCGCCGTCGACCGGGACCTGCAGCGTTCCGGAGCACCCGGTGCGTGAGGTGATCGTGTGGCCGTGGTCGTCGTGGCCGAGGATGTAGGACAGCTTCACTCTGGTGCAGTCGACCGCACCGTCCTCCGGGTCGGACACGGTGATCGTGTACGGCACGGCGTCGCCGAAGCTGAAGAGTGCGCCGTCGGCCGGCGTGGTCAGGGTGACCGTCGGTGCCGTGTTGCCGATCGTGATCGTCACGCTCGCGCTGGCGGTGCGGCCGCCGGGATCGGTGACCGTGAGGGTGGCGGTGCGTTGCCCGTTGCCGGTGTAGGTGTGGCTCGGGTTGGCCGACGAGGACGTGGTCCCGTCACCGAAGTTCCACTGGTGGGTGAGCGCGCCGCCCTCCGGGTCCGAGGAGCCCGCCGAGGAGAAGGCGACCGTCAGCGGCGCGGTCCCGGACGTGCGGTCGGCGCCGGCCCGCGCGACGGGGGCCTGGTTGCCCGCCGGGTTGTACTCGATGCGGTACAGCGCGGACTCGGCGTTGCCGCTGCCCCACCCGGTGCCGTAGTCCAGCACGTACAGCGCGCCGTCCGGGCCGAACGCGGTGTCCATGACCTGGGTGCCGCGCCACGGGAAGTCGTTGACCTGCCCGGCCGACCCGTCGGCGTCGACGTCGACGGTCTTGAGCCAGCGCCGACCGAACTCGGACACGAAGACGTGCCCGTCCAACGCCTGCGGGAACTTGACCGTCGACGGGTTCGCCGCGTCGTAGCGGTACACCACGCCGCCCATGGGCGACTCGGACCCGCACCCGAACGCCGCGAACGAGCAGTTGTCGTAGTTGATCCACGCCGCGCGTGCCGCGGGCAGTGTGGTGAGGCCCGTGTTGCGGGGCGAGTTGTTGACCGGCGCCGCGCAGTTGAACCGGTTGCCGGACGGCCCGGACGGGAACGTGTAGTCCACATAGGTCTCGCCGGTGGAGTTCCTCCCGGTGCAGTAGGGCCAGCCGTAGTTGCCCGCCGACGTGATCCGGTTGAACTCCACCTGCCCGCCGGGCCCACGGGTGTTGCTCGCCGTGCCCGCGTCCGGGCCGTAGTCGCCGAGGTAGATCGCGCCGGTGGCCTTGTCGACGCCGAACCGGAACGGGTTGCGGAAGCCCATCGCGTAGATCTCGGGCCGCGTGCCCGCCGTGCCTGCGGGGAACAGGTTGCCCGCAGGGATCGAGTACGTGCCGTTGGCGTTCACCTTGATGCGCAGCACCTTGCCGCGCAGGTCGTTGGTGTTGGCCGAGCTGCGCTGGGCGTCGTAGGCGGGGTTGCGGTTGGTGCGCTCGTCGATGGGGGTGTACCCGTCGGACGCGAACGGGTTCGAGTCGTCCCCGGTGGACAGGTAGAGGTTGCCCGCCGCGTCGAAGTCGATGTCCCCGCCGACGTGACAGCACATGCCCCGGCTGGTCGCCACGTCCAGCACGGTCACCTGGCTGGCGGTGTTCAGCGTGAAGTCGGCGTTGAGGGTGAACCGGGACAGCCGGTTCACCCCGTTCCACACGGAGAAGTCCGTTCCGGTGTCCGGGGCGTCACCGCCCGGTGTGGACAGTGGCGGCGCGTAGTACAGGTAGATGAACCGGTTGCCGGCGAAGCCCGGGTCCACCCCGACACCCTGCAGGCCCTCCTCGTCGTGCGTGTAGACGGGCAGGGTGCCGATCACACTGGTGACCCCGCCCGCGGTGGTACGCCGCAGCACACCGTTGCGGGCGGTGTGCAGCACCGAGCGGTCCGGCAGCACGGCCAGCGACATGGGCTCGCCCATCTCCGCGACGCCTCTGGCCAGCTCGACCTGCTGGAAGTCGGCGGGGTTCACCGCGTGCGCCGACGCGGGCACGGGTGCGGTGAGCACCGGTAACACGAGGGTGGCCGCGACCAGCACGGCCGCTGCGAACATTCTCATGAGGACTCCGGTAGATCGTGCGGGGAGGTGGTGCGTCAGGGCAGGGTCCAGCGCTGGTTGGCGCCGCCGTGGCAGGTCCAGATGATGAGCTGGGTGCCGTCGGCGGAGCCGGCGCCGTTGGCGTCGAGGCACTTGCCGGAGCCGGGGTTGACCAGCGAGCCGCCGGCCTGCGGGGTCCAGTTCTGCGCGGCGCCGCCGTTGCAGGCCGACGACTGGACGAGAGCGCCGTCGGCGGTGCCGCCGCCTGCCACGGTCATGCACTTGCCGAGGGCGCGCAGGGTGCCGCCGTCGCGGGTCCACTGCTGGTTGGTGCCGCTGTTGCAGGTCCAGAGCTGGATCTTGGCGCCGTCGGCGGTGCTGGCGCCGTTGACGTCGACGCACTTGCCGCTCGAACCCACGATCGGCCCGCTCGTGACCGCGCCCGGGGTACCGACACCGGGACCGACGAACGTGATCGAGTCCAGGTCGTAGGTGGTGGCCGAGGTGGACTTGAACACCACGAACAGCTCCACCGTGCCGGCCGGCCGCGTCACCGCGACCGGCGCCAGGCTCACGTAGTTGTCCCACCCGCCCGTGCTGCCCACGGTCGCGGTGGCCACCAGGGCGCCGGTCGGCGACCCCGACCGGAGTTCGATCGTGCCACCCGGTCCGGGCGAGGACACCCGGAACGAGACCTGGTTGATGCCGGTCAGGTTCATCGGGGTGAACGAGATCCAGTCGTTGTTCCCGATGTCCCCGATGCGCTGGCCACCCTCCGCGCCTGCCTGGGCCACGACCCGGATCCCGGACGAACCGGTGAAGTGCTCGGCCTGCTTGTGCTTGGGCTGCAGCACGACCTGGGTCCTGCCGGTGAGCGCGGGCACGCCGGCCGCCCCGTTGTCGGTGTAGACCGCGTCGGCGACGTAGAACAGGTTGGAACCGGGACTGTGCCCGCCGTCGCTGTGGGTGGCGAGCACGCCGGAGCAGCCCGGCTGCGGGTCGAGCGGGTGCGCGTGCTCGTCGTGCCCCAGCGCCGCGGTCGTGATCACCCTGGCGCAGTCGATCGTGCCGTCCTCGGGGTCGGTGACGCTCACCGAGTACGGGATCTCGTCGCCGAAGTCGAACATGCCGCCGTGCGGGGGCGTCGTGAGCCGGACGGTGGGTGCGGTGTTGCCCACCGTCACCGGCACGTTGGCCACGCCGGTCCGTCCGTTCGGATCGGTGACGGTGAGCTGCGCGTTGAACAGCCCGCGCGCGGTGTAGGTGTGCGACGGGTTGGCCGAGGTGGAGCTGCCGCCGTCGCCGAAGGTCCACCGGTAGGTCAGCGGGCCGCCCTCCGGATCGGCCGACCCGGCGCTCGAGAAGCTCACGGTCAGTGGCGACCCGCCGGAGGACGGGGCGGCGGTCGCCCTGGCGAGCGGTGCGCGGTCGCCGGAGATGTAGTCGATCCGGTAGAGCGCGGAGTCGGGGTTGTCCCTGCCGAACCCGCTGCCCCATTCGAGGAGGTACAGCGAGCCGTCCGGCCCGAACTTGGCGTCCATCGGGGACCTGAACGTGAGGTTGGCCAGGAACCTGTTTATCTTCAACAGGTTCCTGGACGAGTCGAGGCGGAACTCGTGCATGGTGTTGCGTGCCCACTCGCCGAAGAACGGCGTCTTGTCGAAGTACTGCGGGAACTTCGTGGGCGACGGGTTCGCCGGGTCGTAGTGGTACACGGGGAAGGCCATGGGGGCCTCGCCGCCGCCACCCATCTCCGGGAAGGCGTTGCCGTTGCTGCCGTTGCCGTACCAGACGGTGGCCGGCCGGGCCGCGGGCAGGGTGGTGAGCCCGGTGTTGTTGGGGGAGCTGTTGACCGGCGCGGCGCAGTTGAACTTGGCGCCGGAGGTGTTGTTCGCGAAGTTGTAGTCGGTGAACGGGATGTTGTTCGCCACGCAGTACGGCCAGCCGTAGTAACCAGGGGACGTGATCACGTTCCACTCGACCAGCCCACCCGGGCCGCGGTTCGCGTTGTCGGACCCGGCGTCCGGGCCGTAGTCGGCCAGGTAGATGGTGCCGTCGGTGTCCACGGTGAACCGGAACGGGTTGCGGAAGCCCATCGCGTAGATCTCCGGCCGGGTCTGCGCGGTGCCGGGGGCGAACATGTTGCCGGACGGGATCGTGTACGTGCCGCCGGACTCCGGGTGGATGCGCAGGATCTTGCCGCGCAGGTCGTTGGTGTTGGCCGCGGTCTTCTGCGCGTCGAACAGGCTGCGTCCCGACCGCTCGTCGATGGGGGTGTACCCGCTGGACTCGTGCGGGTTGGTGTCGTCACCGACACCGATGTAGAGGTTTCCGCCGGGGCCGAACGTGAGGTACCCGCCGGTGTGCCCCGGCTCGGACTGTCGTGCGGCCGGGAAGGACAGCAGTATCCGCTCGCTGGCCAGGTCGAGCGTGTCACCGTTGACCGTGAACCGCGACACGCGGTTGATCTCCTGCGAGCCCGCGGGCGAGTAGTACAGGTACACCCACCTGTTGGTGGCGAAGCCGGGGTCGAGCGCCACGCCTGCGAGACCGTCCTCGCCGCCGGTGTAGACGTTGAGCGTGCCCGCGGTGACCGTGGTCCGGGTGCTCGGCTTGTAGATCTTCAGCTGGCCGCCGTACTGGGTGTAGAAGACCCGGCCGTCCTGCGCCACGTCCAACGTGCCCGGCGCGACCGTGTTGCTGTCCAGCTCGACCTTGTCGTAGCTCGCCCACACGGTGGGCCCGCAGTCAGCGGGGAGCGTGCCGGCCGCGGTCCGCACGCCGCCGAGCACGTGGCTGCGGAACAGCGGTTCGGAGTACGCGGAAGCCTGGTGCCCCATGGCCGTCGCCCACAGACGGCCGCCTTCGACGTTGCGGCACCAGGAGATCGGGTGATCGG
This sequence comes from Actinophytocola algeriensis, assembly GCF_014203735.1. GTDB lineage: Bacteria > Actinomycetota > Actinomycetes > Mycobacteriales > Pseudonocardiaceae > Actinophytocola > Actinophytocola algeriensis. The sequence goes on from NZ_JACHJQ010000017.1 coordinate 11,877, forward strand.
CGCCCATCGCGGACGAGCCGGGGTTGTACGTGGTCTCGTCCGCGGTCACCAGCACGTGCACGTCACCGCGGGCACTGCGGTTGAAGTTGTACCACTCCTCGGTGCGGTTCCAGCGCTGCGGCAGCCCCTGCCCGGACGGGTGCGCCTGGTCGGCGACCTTGGCCGTGCCCGCGACGATGGCGGAGTGCTGGGTCATGGTCATGCCGAGCATCTGGTCCCACCACGGGAACTCGCTCTCGATGTTCATGTCCGTCGCGTTGTGGATGGCGACGATGCCGCCCCCGTTCCGCAGGTAGGTCTGCATCGCCGCGCGTTGCGCCGCCGTGGTCCAGACCATTCCGGAGGTCTGGAACATGATGACCACGTCGTAGGTGGCCAGGGTGGCGTCGGTGAAGACGGCCGAGTCCTCGGTGTGGGTGAGCTGCCACGCGTTGTCGGCCGCCATCTGCTGGAACATCGCCACCCCGGCCGGGATGGAGTCGTGCCGGAACCCGGCGGTCTTGGTGAACAGCAGCACCTTCTCGCCCGCTGCCGGGCCCGCGGGCGCGGCGGGGGCGTTCATGGCCAGCACGAGCAACGCGCTGACGAACGCGATCAGCAGCTTGGTGGTTGTGTGTCTCATGTTGGCCTCCTGGGCAGGGGAGAGGCGTCGGTCGCTAGTTCAGGGTCCACCGCTGGTTAGCCTGGCCGTTGCAGGTCCACAGGACGAGCTTCGTACCGTTGCCGGTGGCCTGGGGCGTTGAAGGTGCGCACGGCCGCCTCCTGGCCGGAGTTGGCCAGCGGGATATCGTGGCGCCGAACACCTCGGCGTTCGGCCCGGCCGCGGTGATGTGGTCGTGGCCGCGGGCACCATGGCCAGTGCCACCGCCAGGCGGGCGGCTCGTGCACAGAGCGCGCGGCCTCGCGGCCGATGGGATGAGAACAACATTGTTCCGCTCCTCGGGACGTGCTGCTCGGGCCGTTGGGAGCGCTCCCAGAACGGCCCGAGCAGAAGCAGTCGTCGTGGACGTGGGGCAGGCGGGGGTTACCGCGACCTGGCCGGCTGTCGTCGCGCCGGGCGGTGCTGGGGATCCGTTCCTGGTAGTCGAACGTCGCCGGTCAGCGTGCTGACATGTATCCGGCTTATGTTCGGGTCGAGAAGGCCGCCAGAATCACACTTTAGCCTAGTCCGCCGCAGAACAGTCAAGACTGAGTGCGAATGGATCATACTTATCGGTGCTCGTTCTCCTTTCGATACCGGATCTTGCGACGAGACGGCGGATCCGGTCGTACCCTTCCGGTGTGACCCATGACGAAGGAGACGAGGTCGAGCACGGCACGTCCCTCCCGACCATGACCGATGAGCCTGCTCGGGACCAGCAGGCCGCGCCGGCGGCGGACGCGTACCGGCCGGGGTACGAGCTGGTGGCCGAGCGGATCCTGCTGTTGATCGCCGAGTCGGGGTTGCGGCCCGGTGACCGGATGCCCACCGAGAACGAGTTGGCCGCCCGGTTGGGCACCAGCCGGAGCATGGTGCGCGAGGCGGTGAAGATCCTGTCGGCGATCGGGCGGGTACGGGCCCAGAAGGGCCGCGGCCTCTATGTCGCCGACGACGAGGGAATGCTGGGATCGGCGCGGTGGGGTGGGTTCTTCCTGCCGACCGATCTCGACCACGTCTACATGCTGTTCGAGTTCCGCCGGGCGCAGGAGACGGCCGCGAGCCGGCTCGCGGCGACCCGTGCGACGCCGGCGGAGCTGCGGGCGATCGAGACGGCGGCCGAGACCTGCAGGCAGGGCCATGTGACCGGGGAGGCGTCCCTCTTCGACCGCGGCGACGACGAGTTCCACCTCGCGATCGCGGCCGCCTCGCACAACCAGTTCCTGGTCGCGGCGGTGCGCGAGGCCCGCCGCCTGCAACGCCAGTCCAACATCATCGGCATGCACGGCACCGTCGGCGGTCACGCACCGGAAGCCGTCGAGGAACACGCGGCGATCCTCCAGGCCATCCGAGACGGTGACCCCGACGTCGCCGCCCGGGCCACCGCCGTCCACCTCGACAACACCCTCGAGGACTACCGGCACGAGATCCAGCGCCGCCTGTTCGGCTGACCTCGCGGCACTGCCGCGCTCGCCAGCCGCCAGGGCGCCGAGTTCCGCCGGCGTGAGCCTGCCCGGGCCCCAACGGCTGTCGCTGCCGTCGTTCGCGCGTGAATTACCGGAATCATGTCAACCGGAAAGATCGCGGAATTGTGCCCGGAAATCGGCCGATTAGCGCCTTCCTGTGCTCAACGGGGTGCGGCATGGTGGAGTGGGATGCTCCGACGGGAGGCAACAAATGGGAACCGTGGTGGACGGCACGTCGATCTCGCGTGATATTCCGTTCCTCAACATCGTCGATCAAGAATTCCGCTACGACGCGCCGGAGGTGGTCGAGGCGCAGGAACGCAGTTGGTACGCGGACAGCCCGATCGGCATTCTCGTGCTGCGGTACGCCGAGGCGCGTGATCTTCTGCGGGATCCGCGCCTTGACCACAACGGCAAGCGATATCTGGAGATGAGCGGCGTCACCGCGGGCCCCATCTACGACTGGTTCGTCCCCATGATCGTCAACCACGACGGGGAGGACCACCGGCGGCTGCGCGGTCTGGTGAACAAGGCATTCACGCCGCGAATGATCGACGGGTTGCGCCCATTCATCCGGGCGAAGGCGGAAGAGCTGACCGATCGCCTTGCTTCGGCAGACGTTTGTGAGTTCGTCGAGGATTTCGGGAACCCGTTGCCGCTGGCGGTCATGTGCGAGCTGCTCGGCGTGCCTGCCGAGGATTACGACACGTTCCGGGTGTGGACCACGGATGTGGGGCTCGTGTGGACTCGCGGCGGGCAGGCACCCGCAGCTCGACGCCGCCGCGTTCGTCGCGGTGGCCGCGGGTGCTGTCTGCGGGCTGGTCGCCGTCCACTGGGACGAGCTCGCCTACCTGTTCTCCGACCCGGCGAAAGCCGTACACAGAAGGGAAAACCCATGATCGTGCTGATCGTGGCCGTGGTCCTGCTCGCGGTGGCGACCGTGGGCCACCTGCTGCTCACGTTCGCGCTCATCCGCCGCGTCCGCGACCTGCAGAACCGGACCGTCGTCCCGCACGACGACGGTCTTCCGACGGCCGGTACCCCCGTCGGACCGTTCTCCCTCGAACGCCTCGACGGCAGCAGGCTGGACACCGAGGACCTCGCTACGGGCGACGTCCTGGTCGGCTTCTTCGCGGCGGGTTGCTCGCCGTGCACCGCGGTCGTCGCGGACCTGCTCGACGACCCGCCCGCCGAACGGTTCGTCGCACTCGTCGACAGCGGTGCGGCGGAGCCGACCACGGACCTGGCCACCCGGCTCTCCTCGGTCGCCGAGGTCGCCGTGGTGCCGTGGGAGTCCACCGTGTCCGCTGCCTTCGGTCAGGAAGGCTTCCCGGCACTGCTGCGCGTGCGCGACGGCGTGATCGTCGAGGCGTCCCGCGCCCGCGCCGGTCTCAGCCAGCTCGCCGTCCGATGAGGACACTGGTGGCGGCGGTGCTCGTGGCCGCCGTCGCACGCAGACTCCTCGTCGTGGTCACGGTGCGCGGCAACAGCATGCGACCGACCTACACCGACGGCGACGTGCTGCTCGCGGCCCGGTTCCCGCTGCTGCGCCGCGGTCGCGCGATCGTCTTCACCCCGCCGACCAACGTGCGGGACGCGCCGCCCTACCGCGTGAAGCGCCTGGTCGCCCTGCCCGGCGACCCGACCCCGGACTGGGTCAGGGACCGGCAGCGGTTCGTGCCCGCCGGTCACGTGGTGGTGCGCGGGGACAACCTCCGCAGCGAGGACTCGAGCACCTACGGCTACGTCGAACGGGCCGGCGTCCTCGCGGTGGTCGTACGCAGACTCCGAGCCGCCCCCTGACACGGCGCGACCGCCCGGGTCGAAGGTGGGCTACCCTGCGGTGACGCCCCCTTGCCGAACTCCGTCGACCGCACTCTCCTGCGTGGCAGAGCAGAGAGGTCATCGCTCGACGACACGGAGAACGGACAGGTGAGTGCCGTGATGGCGCCAAGCCCCGCGCACGGGGAGACTTCGGGAGCGCGGCGGTGTGCCGCGTGTGGCCACGACTGGCGAACGCACGACGACATCGCGGCCCGCTACTGCGCCGCGACATCGGTCAGCCGCGCCAGCCGAGGATGCGTCTGCGCCCCGGACGCGACCAACGGCGACGGGGGAGCGGCAGGCTGACCGGGAGGAGCCGCTGACCGGAGCCACGGGTCGGCCGGCACCCCGGTGACGTTGTTGCTCGGTCTCACCGCGTTGGCGACCGAGCCAGCCGACGGCGCGACACTCAGATCGCAGGCAGACCGACCTTTGCCAAACCAACCCCGTTGCCACCCCGCGAGGCCATCCCGGAGACCTGCCCCTCCGGCGAGGAGGCCCGTCCGGTAGGCCGCCCGTCCGGCGAGGACACGCCACACCGGGGCAACGCCTGACCGGCTGCCCCGACGACAGCGCGCTGACCACCGCTTTTCCACAGGACATAGATGGCCGGTGCGCAGTCCTGGCCTGGCGGCGGGGTGCATGCCACGGTCGAAACCGTGTTCGGCGTACCGCGGTCACGACAAGTGGAGATGGGCATGGGCGATTTCACCGTCAACTTCGAAGCTCTCGAACAGTGCCGCACCGAGTTGTCCGGCCAGGCCGGGCCGATGGCCGCCGCCGCGGACGGTCTTCCCGCCGGGGTCAGCGCAGGCTCGTTCGGTGACCTCGACGGGGCCGCGGGTCTTGCCGACGCGGTGAACGCGTTCTCCGAAGCCGTCGGCGTCGAGATCGACAAGGCCGGCGAGCGGCTCACCCAGGTGGGCGTCGCGGTCGAGGCCGTGATCGACAGCGTCCGCGGGACCGATCAGCACAACGTCCGGTGCCTGACCCCGGCATGAGACTGGCATGAGGTGGAGGCACCATGACGCACAAGGACGACGTCGGCGCGCTGCCCGGCAGCGCGCCGCAACTGGCGGCCCTGGCCGACCCGGTCTACCAGACGGTGGACGGCGGGGTGTTCGACGACCTCGGCACCAGGTTCACCGAGGCAGGCGGCAGGACCGCGGTGGCGACGTACAAGGTCAAGTCTGTGATCGGCGACGTCGACGGCGCGTGGGACGGCGCGTCCGCCGACAGCTTCGTCGACTACATGGGCAGGTTCACCGCTGCCGGGATGTCCGTCGCCGACGCGCTGACCAGCGCGGCTTCCGATCTGCTCAACGCGGGCGGTGCGGTGCAGGGTGCGCGGGACGCGCTGGAAGGGGTGTTCGCCAACCTCGTCACCGAGGTGCAGGCGATGGGCTGCCCCGCAGAGGAAGGCGAACTCGAGAAGCAGGTCGACGAGGCGGTCGAGCGGTACCGCCCGCAGGTCGTGGAACAGATCGACCTCGCGAACTCGGCGGTGACGAGTGCCGCGTCCGCGGTGTCCGGACTCCTGGACGGCATCAACCCCAGGTTCTCCACGCTGCCCGACCCGGACACCGGCACGTTCGCGCCGAACGGCGGCGAGCCACTGGAGTGGGTCCCGGTCGTGCCGGAACAGCTCGGGCCCGGCAACGGGGAACCAGGTGAGACGCCGGGCGGCGAGTCGCCAGGGGGTACGGCGCCGGGTGGTGGTCCTGGCGGTGGCGACACCCAGGGCGAGACCCCTGGCGGAACGCCTGGCGGTGGTCCGCCCGGTGGCGAAGCGCCCGGCGAGCAAGCCCCGCCAGGGGAGGCGCCAGGTGGGGAGCACCCGAACGGCGAGACGGAGGGCAAGATCCTCGACGTCGCCCAGGGCGAGCTCGGCTACGAGGAAGGTCCCGGCGACGAGAACAAGTACGGCCCGGCCGCGGCGTGGTGCTCGTCGTTCGCCACGTGGGTGTGGCGCGAGTCCGGTGTCGACATCCCGTCTCTGCCGTTCACCGGCGACGTCTACACCTGGGGCCAGGAGCGTGGCCTGGCCTACGACGCCGGCAACCTCGGCCAGGCACGCCCCGGTGACGTGCTGCTGTTCGGCAGCGGCCCGGAGTCCACGAGCACCAGCACCCACATCGGGATCGTGGAATCGGTCGACGGCGACCAGGTCACGCTGATCGAGGGCAACTCCAGTGACCGGGTCCAGCGGGTCACCCACAGTCTGTCCGGTGGCGAGTTCTACGGCGGCGTGCACCCGCGGTGAGCGAGGTCGTCAGGTGTGCAGGTCCACTCCGCGCGGTTCGCGGACCAGGGACACCGCGATGATCGAGACCACCGACAGCGCCATGATGTAGACCCCGACCGAGACGGCCGTGCCGGTCGACCGCACCAGCGCCTGTGCGATCGTCGGTGCGAACGCGCCGCCGAGGATGGCGCCCAGCGCGTAGCCGATGGAGACGCCGGAGTAGCGGACCTGGGGTGGGAACATCTCGGCGTACAGGGCCGACATCGGTCCGTAGGACAGGCCGAGGCCGAAGGACAGCACGACGATCGCCAGTGCGAACTGCAGCACGTCGGCGGTCTGCATGAGCAGGAACATGGGGATCATCCACACGAACAGCGCCGCGTAGCCGATCTGGAAGGTGCGCACGCGCCCGATGCGGTCGGACAGCCCGCCGGCCCAGAGGGTGAAGACGAGCCAGCCGACGGCGCCCGCGACCGTGGCGGCCAGGACGCTGGGGCGGGACAGGCCGAGAGACGTGCCGTAGCCGATGAAGTAGGCGATGAGCAGGTAGCCGGCGGCGTTGTTCGCCACGAAGATCAGCGCGGTGAGCACGACGCCCCGGGTGTGGGAGCGGAAGAGGTCCCGTAGCGGGGCCGAGGAGTGCGCCCTGCGTGTCAGCATCTCCTGGAAGACCGGGCTTTCCTCGACGATGCGCCGGATGATGTAACCGCCGATGATCAGGACGACGGAGAACAGGAACGGGATGCGCCAGCCCCAGGAGAGGAACTGGTCCTCGGTGGTGAGCGAGGTGATCAGCCAGAGCACGCCGGTGGCCAGGATCAGGCCGATCGGGACGCCGATCTGCGGGTAGGCGCCGAACAGGCCGCGCTTGTGCGTCGGGGCGTGTTCGACCGCCATCAGCGCCGCGCCGCCCCACTCGCCGCCTGCCGAGAAGCCTTGCACGATGCGCAGCACGATCAGCAGGATGGGCGCCGCGATGCCGATGCCCGCGTAGGTCGGCAGCAGGCCGATCAGTGTGGTCGCCCCGCCCATCAGCAGCAGCGTGAGGACCAGCATCTTCTTGCGGCCGAGCCGGTCACCGAACCGGCCGGCCATGATCGCGCCGAGCGGGCGGAACAGGAAGCTGATGCCGATGGTGGCCAGCGAGACGAGTTCGGAGAGCCCGGCGGACTCCTCGCCCAGCGGCGCGAAGAACAGCGGGGCGAAGACCAGGCTCGCGGCCTGGGCGTAGATGAAGAAGTCGTACCACTCGATGGTGGTGCCGGCGAGGGTGCTCGCCAGCACCCGGCGCTCCTCCCTGGTCCTGGCAGAGCTGGGTGCGGGGGCGGTGTGGCGGACTGAGTCGGACATCGGAACCTCTCCGTTCTGACGGTCGACATCAGTGTGATCAACCGAGTGCGGTGTCGGGCACCGCTGAAGGTGGCAGCCGTGTCATCTCACCCACCTCAGCCGGGTGTGATGGCGTAGTGCTCGCGCACCTCGCCGACGTTCGGCACGCCGTTGAACCCGTCCAGGTTCCCTACGGAGACGATGATCGACCCGTCCTCGGTGACGTACTCCATCGGAGTGCTCCAGCCGTCCTCGAGGTCGGGCGACGCGGCGAAGGCCCGCAGGAGGTCCTCCATGACCGCGACGGCCTCGTCCTCGGTGGTCGCCTCGAGCACGACGTCGCTACGTATCCAGCCGCCACCGAACTGGAAGTTGCAGTCCCACTCCGCGGACGCCACACCGTCGACGGCGAGCGCCGTCTCCCTGAACACGTCCTCACAGTCCCAGTTCCTCGCTCGCCCCAAGCTGAGCAGCGCGGCGAGTGTGCCGCCGACGGGCCCTGCCCCGGACATCCTTCGCACGAGCCGACGCCGCAGGCGCGCCCACCTTCTGCCCATCAAAGCCTCTCGTCGATGTCCCCGCACGTCGCGGTGGCGGTCAGCGCCTCCTCGCACGGGCGGGGGTGGCACCGCCGCCACCTGCCGCGAGGGTGCCGATGATCGTGCCGATGACCAGCAGGGGCATCAGGAGTCTCACCAGCATCGCCCATGCTGCCTTGCCGCCCACGATGACGACGCCGACTCCCATGCCGAGCACCAGCACGACGACGTCCACCAGCCAGGCCAGGAACCGTGCCCCTCCACCTGCCTTGACGTAGAGGACACCGTCGCGGAACGGCGCGAGCCGCTTGGCGGTCTGTGGTCCGAGGACCTGCTCCGCGTGCGCCCTGGCGCGTTCCTGAACGGGGAGTTGCCCATTCGGGACGGTCATGTGTTCTCCGGTCGATCAGGGCGTGACTGGTCAGGACGCGACCTGCGCCATGGGCATCGTATGGGTTGCTCCTTGCACTGCGCTGCCCGTAGTGCACCCGTACTCCACTGTGCACCGTCCCGTACGGGCGCGGTGGTCGTGTGATAGATCTGTGACTCGCTGCGACACTGCGGCCGCGTGCGTATGTCCCGTGCGTATGTCCCGTGCGTATGTCCACTGTGGAGTTCAGGTGCCGCGGGGCGTGATTCAGCCGACGCGGCGACACGAGGGAGAGATTGTGCGGATGTTGCTCGCTGTTCGAACTGTGCTGACCGGTGCCGCGTGCGCCGTGGTGACCCTCACGGGTTGCTCGGTGAGCGTGGCGCCTGCGGAAGACCCCACGATCTCGAAGGAGAACCTCGAACAGGGCATCAGCGACGCGCTGGAGAAGGCTGTGGGGCAGCGTCCGGACTCGGTCGAGTGCCCCGGCTCGGTGAAAGCGAAGGAGGGGAGTCGGTCCGCTGCGAGCTGAGCGCGGGATCCGTCCGGTATGGACTGACCGCGACCGTCGGTTCGTACCACAACGGCAAGGCGGAGTACGACGTCAAGGTCGACGAAGAGCCGGCCAGCTGACGGCGCGACGGAAGACAATCGCTCCGATATCATTCTGCCAGAAGTTCTCTTCGGCACCATAAATGACGAGTGAATTACCCGAACTCGGTGCGATGTCGCCGAGGCGCCGGAATCGCGCATTATTTCCTACCTTCGAGCTCCCGTGGCCGGCAGAGTCAGCGCCAGTTGTCCGAGAGGTGCGGACAGCATCCCGGTCCGCCGGGTGGATGGGTATGCCGTGAAAGGCGCGTTCGGGACATCGCCGGTGTTGTGAAAGGCGCGTTGAGGGCGTTGACCATGCCCTGAAAGCGCCTTTCACGGCACAACGGGATGGCAGGCAGACCGACCCATGTCAAGCCTCCGAAGATGCCAACCCCCCGGTAGCCATCCCGGAGACCTGCCCCTCCGGCGAGGAGCCGCCGGAGGCAAACCCGTCCGACGAAGACACCCGTTCGGCGAGGGCAAACCACGAACTCACCCGGCCACCGCAAGCGGACACAGCACTAGCATCACCGGCAAGGGAAGTCGTCCACAACCCGCTAGGAGGTGCGGCGATGGACACGTCCGCGTATTTGGACGTTGTCGTCGAGCAGACGAGCACGTTGGCCGATTGGGTGCACGGCAGGGATGCGTCTGCCCCGGTGCCGACGTGTCCGAAGTGGACACTGGCTGACCTCGTCGACCACGTCGGTGCGGGGCAGCGCATGGCGGCGATGCTCGTGGGTGAGCGGATGACCGAGCCGAGCAGGGCGTTCGCAGGCTACGTTCCTGGTCCGGCCGATCCGGCCCAGTGGCGCGCCTGGCTGACCGAGGGCGCTGCCGAGGTGAAGCAGGCGTTCGAATCGGTCGCCGATGACACGCCGGTGTGGGATCCGTCCGGCGGTGCCGCTGGCGTGCTGTTCTGGTCACGCCGGATGTTCGGCGAGGCTTGCGTGCATCGCGCGGACGCGGCCGTGGCGCTCGGCATGCGGTACGAGCTGGCGCCGGAGTTCGCCGTCGAGGCCATCGAGGACTGGCTGGACACGATGACCTCCCGCGGCTACTGGGAGAACAGGCCGGACTTCGCCGATGCGATGCGCGGCGCGGGCCAGACCCTGCATTTCCACGCGACCGACGCGCCCGGGGAGTGGGTGGCACGCCGGGAGCCGGACAGGGTCGTCCTGGAACGCACGCACACGAAGGCGGACGTCGCGGTACGCGGCCCGGCCGTCGAGCTGCTGCTCGTGCTCAGCAGGCGCCGCTCGCTGGCAGCGGCTCCCGGCGTGGAAGTGCTCGGGGATCGGGCCCTGTTCGACCACTGGATCGGACACATGGACTGGGTCACCGACGGCTGACCACATCTGGACGGCCACTCGTCGACGGTGATTCGCGTGGCCGGCTGCTCGGCCGGTCTGCGATGACATCCGCGCACCTCAAGGACAGTCCATCAATCCAGTTTGATGTATGCTGTGGGGCATGCTGGACTCGGGTCAAGCACCACCGTCGTTCGTCCGGCTGGCCGCGCATCCGCTCCGCTGGCGGCTGCTCACCGAGCTCGCAGGCAGCGACTACCGGGTCCGCGAGCTGGTGGCGCTGGTCGGCCAACCGCAGAACCTGGTCTCCTACCACCTGCGGCTCCTGCGCGACGGCGGGCTGGTCACCACCACCCGCAGCAGCTTCGACGGCCGCGACAGCTACTACCACCTGGATCTCGGCCACTGCGCGAACGCGCTGGCCGCCACCGGCGCCGCCCTCCACCCGGCCCTGCGACCATCAGGTACGACCCCCACGGTCGTGGGGAAGCAGGTCGCCGTGCTGTTCGTGTGCACCGGCAACAGCGCCCGCTCGCCCATCGCCGAGGCCCTGCTCCAGCACCGCGCCGACGGCTGGGTGCACGCCGTCAGCGCCGGCACCCGCCCCAAACCCCAGCTCCACGCCACCACCGCACAGATACTGCGCGAGGCGTTCGACATCGACATCGCCGGCCGGCGCCCCCGGCACCTCGACACCGTGACCCGGCGCCGCTTCGACCACGTGATCACCCTGTGCGACAGAGCCCGCGAAGCCTGCCCCGAGTTCGACCACCACCCGCGGCGCGCCCACTGGAGCATCCCCGACCCGGCCAACGGCACGGGCACGTCTCAAGCCACCCATCGCCGCTTCGAGGACACCGCCGAGGAGATCGACACCCGCGTCCGGCACCTGCTGCCGGTCCTCGCCACCGACCACCACGAGGAGATCCAGCCGTGACTGACCAGTACGCCAGCGTCCGCTACCTCGTCGACGACGTGCAATCGGCCATCGACTTCTACACCACCCACCTCGGCTTCACCCTCCGCACCGACGCCGCACCCGCCTTCGCGGACGTGACTCGCGGATCGTTGCGCCTCCTGCTGTCCGGACCCGCCAGCTCCGGCGCCCGCGCCACCCCCGAGGACGCCGCGGCCGCCGGCCACAATCGCATCCACCTCGTCCTCGACGATCTGGACGCCGAGATCGCCCGGCTGGGCGACGCGGGCATCTCCTTCCGCAGCGACCTGGTCACCGGGCCCGGCGGGCGCCAGATCCTGCTCGCCGACCCGGCAGGCAACCTCGTCGAGCTGTTCGAACCGGCCTAGAGGCCCTCGCCTGTGCGTCGGCCAGATCCTGGCAGTGCGGTAATGCTCGCGGGGCGGGGAGCGGGCAGCCTGTCTCGCTGACTTTGTCCTTCGCCCGGTCGAGGAGGTGTTTCACGTTCTGGAGCGGTGATCGCAATGTCGGCGATCACCCTGTGGAACTGCGTAACGCGAAGGGGTGGATGTGCGCACCTCTTCGTATTCCACGCAATTCTTTCCTGGGCATTCGGCAGTAACGTGCGAAGACGTCCGAGATCGTTCATCGATCACTTCGTAAGGAGACAGCAATGCCCGAATTGGCTGGCCGTCGTGTGTTTTACGCGGCCCTTGCCGTGCCGATCGCCATGGTGATCGCGCCGCTGACCGCGTCCGCGGGAGTGGCGGGCGAGACCATGGTGACCGAGCAGGCGCAGCCGGGTGCGGTCGCGACGGAGAGCGGGACCGCGGCCGCCGCGCACGCGACCGACGTCGGCAGGTTCGCGGACGGGCCCGACTGGTACTGGTGGCATGGCGGGGATGTCGTGCACACCGAGTCCGAGGACACCCAGGTGACCCATGTGGTCAACGGCATCCACAACAACACCGTCATCGGCAACTCGTCCGAGGACACCACCGTCGTCAAGGACGACGGGTTCTCGCCGGGACCGGACTGGTACTGGGCGGACGATGTCGATGTCGTCCACACCGAGTCCGAGGACACCCAGGTGACCTATGTGGTCAACGGCATCTACAACGACAGCGTGGTCGGCAACTCGTCCGAGGAGACGACCGTCGTCAAGGATGACGGGTTCTCGCCAGGGCCGGACTGGTACTGGGCGGACGATGTCGATGTCGTCCACACCGAGTCCGAGGACACCCAGGTGACCTATGTGGTCAACGGCATCCACAACAACACCGTCATCGGCAACTCGTCCGAGGACACCACCGTCGTCAAGGACGGCGTCGACGGGTACGAGGCCGTCCACGAGGACGACGGTGCCCACGAGGACGACGATGCCTACGAGGACGATGCCCACGAGGACGGTTCCTACGAGGACGGTTCCCACGATGACGACGACGACATCACGGCGTCCTACTTCGAGGAACTGAGCGCAGGCGCCGGCATCGGCGGTGCGTACACCGAGTCCATCGAGAGCGGCTCCTTCAGCCTGGACTGACCCCGCCAGCACGCTGCCGGCTCCCGCATCCGGGAGCCGGCAGCTGTCGTCGCGGGCCGGGAGCATCCATGGTTGCCGGAGTGGCTCCCGCGGGGACGACCGGCTCGCCCGGCAGCGGTGACGGAGTCAGGACTGCCCGCGTCGCTGGTGGGCGCTCCCGTGCGCGAGCAGTTCCGCGACGCCCAGCCCGGCGATGATGGTCGCGCTCTTCTCCGCGTCGAGGAAACGCAGACCCATGAAGTTGTCGCCGACCGTGAATCCCGGCAGCGCCCACACCCGCTCGTACGGGATCGCCACCGGACGGTAGACACGGAACGTGTAGACGTTGCGCCACAGGCAGCGGGCGGGGTCCGGATTCCACAGCCGGCGGGCCAGCTCGTCGTTGCGCAGGCAGCAGCCGACGGTCCCTACCGCACGCACGTGCTTCTGCCCCGTGAGGAGCACGACGTCGCCCGCGTCGAGCAGGTCCATCCTCCTGTCGTGCTGTGCGGTGGCACCCCAGAAGCAGGCCTCCCCGTCCGGGTGCGCGGCGACCAGCTCGGCACGCTCCGCCGCACTCAGCGCCTCCGCGTACCGCGACCGCAGGAACGGCACCGGCCGGTCCAGCGTCTCCGCCCAGTGCCGCCGCGCCTCCTTCGTGCCGTACGACGGCTGGATGATCACGCGCATGACGACGGCTGCCCGCTCCGTGCCCGGCCGAAACCGGGTACTGCCGCGCGGGCCACTGAACGGACCGCGTCAGGGAAGGGCGGCTCTGCGGCACCCCTCGCGGCCGATGTCGTCGGGCACCCCGGCGATGCGCAACGAGCCCTCACAGATCACCTGGTTCCCCTGCGCGCCGAAGTTGCAGCCGATGTCCACGATCTTGCCGCCGTAGCCCTGGAAGAAGAGGTAGAACGAGCAGTCGAGCTGATCGGCGGCGGCCGGCGTGCTCCCGGCCACCACCGACGCGACCGACAGTCCGGCCACCAGGGCGGCACCAGTGACGATCCGACGAATCCGCATGGTTCGAGCCTCACAATGCTGCTGGGCGGGGTGTGGCGCCGAGCATGCGCGCGGCGAGGACCGACGCGGCTGCCACGGCCACCTTCCGAGTATCGCGCCGAGGGTGGGCCCCACCATCCGCTGAGCGGGTCAAGGGTGGGCATGACAAACGCACGGACCAGTGCGCGGGCGCATCCCGGCGTGACCGGTCTGGCACGTCGTGTAACGGAAGGGCCGGTTCGGGAGAAACCAGTCGTGGTGCCACAGCGACGAGAGGCGTGCCGGTGAAGATCGACCTGTTCAACGAGATCCAGAATCCGCGACCCTGGCCGGCGGGCCACGAGCAGCAGCGGTTCCGGAAGGCCATCGAGCAGGCGAAGCTGGCCGACGAGCTGGGGTACGGCTGCTGGTGGCAGGTCGAGCACCACGGGGCCGGCGAGTTCAGCCTGTCCTCGGCGCCGGAGCTGCTGCTCGCGGCGATCTCCCAGCACACCAGCAGGATCCGGCTCGGGCACGCGGCCGTGCTCGCCCCCGGCCGGTTCAACCACCCGATCCGGATCGCGGAGCGCGCCGCCACGCTCGACCACCTCAGCGGTGGTCGCGTCGAGCTGGGGATGACGCGGTCGACCATCCCCGAGTGGCGGCTGTTCGGCATCGAACCGGAGCAGGCCCGCGCGCAGACCCGGCAGGCGTTCGAGATGGTGCCCGGGATGTGGACGTCGGACCGGTTCTCCTACCACAGCGACACCTACCAGATCGACGACGTCTCGGTGGTCCCCAAGCCGCTCCAGCGGCCGCATCCACCGCTGTGGCAGGCCGCGGCCAGTCCCTCCTCGTTCGAGGACGCCGGGCGCCGCGGGGTCGGGGTGCTGGGCACCACCATGTGGGAGCCGCTCGAGCGGGTCGGCAGGATGATCCAGCTGTACCGGGCCGCCGCGGCCGCGTGCACCGATCCGGTCGGGTCGTTCGTGAACAACCAGGTCGCCTACTTCACCTTCGTGCACTGCGCCGAGACCGACGAGCAGGCCATGCGCGACGGCGCCGCCGCGGCCGCCGCCTGGTACACGGTCACCGCGCTGACGTTCTTCGAGGCCGCCACCGAGTTCGCCGCCACCATGCGCCGCCACCAGGACCTGCTCGACGCGCCCGACGGCGGCGGCCTGACCGGCCGGTTCCTGCGCGGCGAGGCCGACAACGCGCCGACGGAGGCGCAGCTGCTGATCGGCAAGGTGCTGGAGGGCGTGCAGGTGCCCGACGACGAGCTCTTCACCGTCCTGGCAGCCCAGCAGTCGCTGATCGTCGGCAGCCCCGACACCTGCCGCGAAAAGCTGCGCGCCTACGCCGACCTCGGCATCGACCGCCTCATGTGCCTGCAGCAGATCGGCAGCATCCCCGACGACGCGGTGACCACCAGCATCCGCCTCATCGGTGACCTCATCCCCGAGTTCGACCGGGACCCGGCCGCCTGACCGCGCTCGCCAGCACCGGCCCGGCCGGCGGCGTCGCCGTCAGCCGGGCCCGTGCCGACCACCGGCGCCCGCCGCGGCGGACGCCGGGTGCGGTGTCGTGGTCAGCGGCGCGTTCTCAGCGTTTCGCGCGCACGACGAGTGCCGTGGTCTCCACCGGCAGGTCGGCCGTCTGTTCGATCTCGAGGCCGGCGCGGTCGAGCAGTGTGCGCAGCTCCACGAGCGAACGGTGCCTGCCGCCGGTGGTCATCAGCAGGTGCAGGTCCCACAAGGCAGGCAGCACGGTCGAGTTCTCGTCGACCACCAGACGGTCCAGCAGCAGCAACCGCGCGGACGGGGCGGTCAGGTTGCGCCGGACGTCGGTGAACAGCTCCACCACCGCGTCATCGGCGTGACCGGCCAGCACCCGGCACAGCAGGTAGACGTCGCCGCCCTCGGGAACCGACTCGAACATGTCGCCACCGACCAGTTCCAGGCGGTTCGCGAACTCGGACAGGCGGGGCTTCGCCGCGGTCACGACGTTCGGCAGGTCCAGCAGGACACCGTCGGCGTCCGGGGTGGCCGCCAGGATCGCGCCGAGCAGTTGCCCGGAACCGCCACCGAGGTCCACGACCCGCTTGCCCGCGAAGTCGAACACGCCCGGCACCGCGTCGAAGAACAGGTTGCCCGCGCGCATCGCGCCCTGGAAGCGTTCCGCCGCGTCCGGGTCGGCGGTGAAGTACTCGTACACCGGCTTGCCGTAGGCCAGCTCGAAACCGGAGCTGACCGTGCTGATCGCCTCCACCGCGTGGCCCCACGCGGTGTAGAAGTCTTCGCCGTAGAGCAGGCACATGTCGCGCTGCGATCCTGGCCGGTCCAGCAGCGCCCTGCTCACGTCGGTGTTGCGGTACCCGTCACCGTTGCCCGCGAACACGCCCATGGCCACGAGCAGGCGCATGAGCCGGTGGATGCCGTCCTCCTTGGCGCCCGACGCCGCCGCCAGTTCGGCGTCGGTCGTCCTGCCGTCCGCCACGTGGTCGGGCAGGCGCAGCTTGACCGCCGTGTGCACCGCCTGCGCCCGCCACCCGCCGGTGATCAGCTCGATGACCGTGCTCGCGGGCGTCCCGTCGGCGCTCACGTCGGGATCCCCGCCCGCTTGATGACCGGGATGTCGATGCCGAGGGCACGCATCTGGTGGTAGGGGTTCATGAACTCGCGCTGCTCGCAGATCTTGCCGTCGCGAAAGCGGAACGCGTGGATGAAGTGGTTCTCGTAGTGCCCCGGCGGGTAGTCGGGAAACAGGATCTTGCCCTTCCCGTCGCACTCCACCCAAAATCTATCGGGGTCCTGGGTTTCGAAGATCTCGACGTTGTACCAGACCCAGTCCGGGAAGATCTGCAGTGACCAAACCCCGTGCGCCTTCAGCTTCTCCCGGCCGACCGAGATGATCGGTGCCATCGTGTCACCGGTGTACAGCCCGCCGCTGCCGTCGTCGGTGAACAGCTCGTACCTGGTGAGACGGCCTTCACCGCGGCGGCTCATGTAGTCCTCCACCACGGCCCGGTTGTGGCGTCGCGACTCGGCGTTTCGATCAAATGCGTCCATTACCCCGCCAATCTGTCTTACGGCCGACAACACTTGTAACGTCGCCGACCGGAATCTGTCAAACGTCCAGCCTCGGTGTATCCCACCGCAAGTCTTCTCGGTCGGGTGCACGCTATTTTCGAAAGATGCACGAATATGTCGTCGCCGACGTCTTCACCGAAGAGCCGCTGTCCGGCAACCCGGTCGCGGTGTTCGTGGCCGCCGCCGGGCTGACCGCCGAGCGCATGCAACGCCTCGCCCGCGAGATGAACCTCTCCGAGACGGTGTTCGTGCTGCCCGCCGAGCACGACGGAGACGTACGGGTGCGGATCTTCACGCCGGTCAACGAACTGCCGTTCGCCGGTCACCCCACCCTGGGCGCCGCGATCGTGCTGGCAGGCGACCGGGACACCCTCCTGATGGAGACCAGGATGGGCACCATCCCGTTCACCTACGACCGCGCAGGCGCGGCGGCCCCTTCGGCACGGATGAGCCAGCCCGTGCCGACCTGGGAGCCGTACGAGCACGCAGCGCATCTCCTGGACGCGTTGGGCGTCAAGGACTCGACGCTGCCGGTCGAGGTGTACCGCAACGGACCTCGGCACGTCTACGTCGGCCTGCCCGACGTGGACGCGCTGTCGGCGGTGCGGCCCGACCAGCGCGCGCTGGCCGAGCACCTCGACGTGGCCGCCAACTGTTTCGCCCGGTCCGGGGACTCCTGGCGCATGCGGATGTTCTCACCCGCCTACGGGGTGGCCGAGGACGCGGCGACCGGTTCGGCGGCAGGCCCGCTCGCGGTCCACCTGGCCCGGCGGGGCCTGATCCCGTACGGCAGCCGGATCGAGATCTGGCAGGGCGTGGAGATGGGCAGGCCGTCGCGGATGCTCGCCACCGCGTGGGGCGAGGGCGAGCGGGTGGACCAGGTCGAGGTCGCCGGGTCGGCGGTCGTGGTCGCGCGCGGGACGTTCTACGGCTGAAGTCGTGTGTGCGTCCACGCCTGCCCGTCGTGGTCGTACCGCATCCGCCAGTACAGCCGCTCCGGTCTGTCCTCCCAGAACTCCACCGTGGACGGCACGAGGTGGTAGCCGACCCAGGTGGTGGGCCTCGGCAGCGGTTCACCGGCCGCGCCGAGCTCGCGCACCCGCGCCAGCAACGCGGCCGCGTCGGCGAGCGGCTCGCTCTGGGCGGAGGCCACCGACATCGGGTGCAGGCCTGGTGCCCTGGCGTGCCACAGCTCGTCGCTCTCGGCGTCGGAGAGCTGCTCGACCTGGCCGGTGAGGATGACCTGCCGTCTCGTCTCCCGCCAGTACAGGACCCCGGACGCCCAGCCGGTCGCCGCGATGTCCCGGCCCTTGGGGCTCGTGGTGTAGCTGGCGAAGACCAGCCCCCGGTCGGTGAACCGGATGGTCTGCACGACCCGGTTCGACGGGCGGCCGGCCGCGCTCACGGTGGCGAGCGAGAGCACCCCCGGCTCGCTGGCGCCGTCCTCGACGGCGGTCTTGAACCAGTGCTGTGCCAACGCGATCGGCTCGATGGGCGGGATTGCGGTGTCGGTCACGTCTCCTCCAGTGCCAGGCCGAGACCGGACAGCGCCGCCAGGGTGTAGCGACCCTCCACGGTGGCCTCGACGTCGAAGCGCACCCGCTCGGTCGGCGGGTAGCCGATCAGTTCGAGGGCGCGGTGCGGTGGTAACGGCTGCTCGGCCGGATGGCCCGGCTCCCACAGCATGACCGCGCCCCACCGGTTGCCCGCCCGATCGGAGATCCAGAACTTCAGGCGAAGTCCGGGCACGTCGCCCCACGCTGCGACGCCCCCGTCCCGCAGGTGCTCACGCAATGAGTCGATGGTCTGGGCCGAATCGCTCAGGTCCCACCAGGTGATCGTGGCTCGCATGGTTGTCCAGCACCTCTTTGATCCGAGTGGCGAGGATCCGTGGCCCGTCCTTGGTGAGCACCGACTCCGCGTGGAACTGCATGGTCGCGAAGTGCGGCGCGCGCAGGGCGTGCACTTCGCCGGTGCCGGGGTCGCGGCTGACCTCGACCCGGCCGGCCCGGTGGTGGTGGAACACGTCGGTTCCGCTGCGGGCGGCGAAGGAGTTGTAGAACCCGACGACCTCGCGCTCGCCGAACATGTCGATCTCGGACCGGGTGCCCTGGTTGGGTGCCGGGCAGCGGCTGACCGGCAGCCCGAGTTTGAGGCTCACCACCTGGTGACTCAGGCACACGGCCAGGAACGGCACCCGCCGGTCCAACAACGCGTCGATCGCCGTGTGCAGGTGCGCGATCCTCGGGTCGTCGGTGTCCCGGGGGTCACCGGGCCCAGGCCCCATGACGACGAGGTCGTGGCCCTGCGCGGTGTAGCGCTCGTCGAACCGCCGGACGGTCACGTCGAGGCCGAGGGTGGTCAACTGCTGGGCGATCATCGCGGTGAACGTGTCCTCGGCGTCGATCACCAGCACCGACCGCCCGGCGAGCGACGGGGGCGGGGCGTCGAGCCGCGTGTCGGCGAGCCAGAACCCGGCGAGGGGGGCGTTGAGGCGGTGGAGCGCGGCGACCACCTCGGGTCGTTCACCGAACCGGGCCGGGCCGCCGACGTCGAGCGCGGAGAGCAGCCCGGCGACCTTCGCGTGGGTCTCGGCGACCTCGGAGTCGGGGTCGGAGTGGCGGACGAGGGTGGCGCCGACCCCGATCCGCATGCGCCCCCGGCCGTCGACGTCGGCCGTGCGAATGAGGATCGCGGAGTCGAGGTGGCGCTGAGCCGCGTTGTCGCGGCCGATCAACCCGATGACCCCGCTGTAGTAGCCGCGGCCATCCGGCTCGTACCGGCTGATCACCCGGCAGGCGCTCTCGACCGGGCTGCCGGTGACTGTCGGGGCGAACATCGTCTCGTGGAGGATCGTCCGGGGGTCCATTGTGGACTTGCCCTTGATGAGGTACTCGGTGTGCGCGAGCCTTCTCATCTCCTTGAGGAACGGGCCGGTGAGACGTCCGCCTGCCGCGCAGACCCGCGCCATCATCTTGAGTTCCTCGTCGACGACCATGTGCAGCTCGTCGTTCTCCTTGGTGTTGTGGAGGAAGTCCATCAGCCCGGCGAGGGTGGGGCCGGACGGCGGGTAGCGGTACGTGCCGCTGATCGGGTTCATCACCGCGACCCCGTCCTGCAGGCTCACGTGCCGTTCCGGGGTGGCTCCGACGAACGTGCGATCGCCGGTGTGCACGACGAACGTCCAGTAGGCGCCCAGCTCGCGCTCGCACAGCCTGCGGAAGAACGTCAGCGCGGCGGCCGGCCGGTAGCCGGGGAGTTCGGCCACGAACGACCGCCTGAGCACGAAGTTCGCGCCGGTGCCCTGCGCGATCTCCTCGGTGATGACGCGCCGCACGATCTCGGCGTAGGTGTCGTCGTCGAGGTCGAAGTGGCCGCCGGACAACGGGATCGGCTCGTCGGGGATCTGCCCGAGCACCTCGCTCCTCGGCAGGATCGCCTGGTCGGTGACGCGCATGGCGATCAGCGGCGCCCCGTCGTCCACGGCCGCGAACCCGCGCTCGACGACCTGGCGGTAGGGCACGATGACGAGCACGTCGTGGCCGGGCGGGCCGTCGTCGGGCAACGCGATCTCCGCCAGTGTGTCCGGTGTGGACACTTCGCCGACGAGCACGTCGACGTGGTCCCCGGTGGCGTGCGGGCGGTGCACGATCGCGAACGGCGGCGGCGCGGTGCCGCGGATCCGCTCGATCACGGGAGAACCTCCTTGGCCGCGCACACGACGGCGCAGCGACGCGCCGCGTAGTCCAGCGCGAGCCGGTGGTCCTCGGCGGAGAAGTCGGCGGTGCCGTCGGCGACGACGAACGCCTGGATGTCGTTGGTGAACGCCGCCACGGCGGTCATGAGCACCCCGACGTGCGCGTACACCCCGCAGACGACCAGCTGGTCCCGGCCGAGCGCGCGCAGGTCGGCGAGCAGGTCGGACTTGTGGAACGCGCTGTATCGCCACTTCGTGTACGTCCGGTCTCCCGGCCGCGGGGCGAGCGGCTCGACGACCTCGCGGTCGGCGGGTTGGACGGTCATCCCCGGGCCCCAGAAGTCCTTGAGCAGGCCGCGCTGGTCCTCGGTCATCCCGCC
The DNA here is from genome assembly GCF_014203735.1 of Actinophytocola algeriensis. Lineage (GTDB taxonomy): Bacteria > Actinomycetota > Actinomycetes > Mycobacteriales > Pseudonocardiaceae > Actinophytocola > Actinophytocola algeriensis. The sequence continues at coordinate 32,782 of NZ_JACHJQ010000017.1, forward strand.
TGGCTGGGCGGTGTAGCAGACCGGCACGCCCTGCGCGCGGCACCGGTCGACGACGCCCGCGATGGCGCTGACGAGCGGCACGGCGATCTCGTCCGGGAACGGCCGCACGAAGTACCGCTGCATGTCGTGGATCAACAGGACCGCGCGGTCGGGTTCGACCACCCAGTCGGCGACGTTGTCCGGCAGTTCGCCGGAGCTCGGCAGCGGGTAGGCCGCGATCGACGGGATTCCCTTCTCACCCGCACCAGCGTTCTCACCCGCACCGCGGGGGGACCCGGTGACCCGCGGGGAACCGATCCGCACGGGTCCGGTCTCCGAAACTTGCACGGCGAACTCGGGCATGCACGTCCCCTCGGTCGGTTGGCAGATGATGTTTTCACGATGCCCGCTCAGTACGAATAGTGCATCTCCAGCGTTGCTACAGAATTGCGATATCAGTGGTTCAGGTCTTACCGCGACAATTGTCGATCGTCGGGAAAATGAGCTGACCAGTACGTTTGAAATGCTCGTCTGGAGAGACACGGCGGACACCCCCGTGGCGCCGTCGCCCTCGTCCACTCCGGTGAGGCCTACAACTTCGCGGAACTGCGGGAGCTGTTGCTGGCCAAGGGGCACCGGTTCCGCACCGCCGGCGACACGGAAAGTGGTGCTGCGGGGCTACCTGGAGTGGGGCGACGGCGTCGCGGAGCGGCTGAACGGCATGTTCGCGTTCGCCCTGTGGGACGAGCGCGACCAACGGCTCGTGCTGGTCCGCGACCGGCTCGGCGTCAAACCGCTCTAGGAGTTGGGCCCACCCGGCCGATCGAACACCGGGCCACCGACGGCTCTCTCCAGCGCGGCGATCTGCTGGCTCACCGTCGGTTGGGTGCACCCGACCCGGAGCTGCGCCGCGCGGTCATCACCGCATGCGCGGAAGGGAGTTGGCGAGGCCCTTCAGCGACGGACGCGGTAGTGCAGGTGCGTGGCTTCCGGTGAGGAGACCACCTGGACCACCTCCAGTTCGACCTGTGCCGGCAGCACCTCGATCAGCCTGCGGCCGCCACCGAACAACACGGGCACCAGGTGGATCCGCACCTCGTCCAGCACACCCGCCTCGAAGGCGCGCTGTGCGGTGTAGCCGCCGATCACGTGCACGTGCCGGTCCCCGGCGGCGGCCTTCGCCTGCTCCATCGCGCTGACGATGCCGTCGGCCACATACGTGATCAAGGGGAACTCGGCGACCGACGGGTCCGGCGGGCGGTGGCTGGGGATGAACACCGGGATCCCGTCGCCGTGGTGAACGCCGTCCCAGTGGTTGACCTGTTCGGCGGTCCGCCGACCCGCAACGACCGCACCGGCCGCGAGGATGTACGCGTTCATCTCGCCGGCCGGCCCGGACTGGCGGCGCTCGTCCTCGGGGGTGAACATCCAGGCGTGCAGCGGTGCGAAACCGTCGCCGCCGGGATTACCGGGTCCGTCGTTCGGACCCGAGACGAACCCGTCGAGCGACATCGACATGTCGAGCACGGAGATGGACATGCACACTCCCCAGAGATCCGTCTCTTCGATGCCCGGACCTGAGCCGGAAGAGGTGGCCAGGAGCGAAGGACGCCACGGTTCGAAGTCAGTGATGCTACCGCCCGCGATCTCGTCCGACTCCGCGACCGGCGGTGGCCGCCGCGGCGACGGGTCAGGACCGCTGTGTCGCCCGTCGTTCCAGCAGCCACTGACGCACCGTTCGTGCTTCGGGCACGAGAGCCTTCGTCACGGCGGTGTCCACCTCGGTCGGGTTGGTGCGCAGCCACCGCCACATGGTCGTGAGGTCCGTGCCGACGAACTTCTCGAACAGCCGCACCGGCATCGGGAAGCGGCGCGGATCGCGGCCGAAGACCTCGCGCCACAGCGCCCTGCACTCGTCGATGGAGCGCACATCGGACGCCAGGGCCAGGTCCGCGCCCACGAACCGGCCGGGGTCGGCCAGCACCCGCGCCACGACCGCGCCGAAGTCGTCGAGGCGGAGCCACTGCACGGGCCGGTCACCGCCCATCAGCTTCGGCATCACGTGCCACGCGGCCACCGAGGGGTAGAACCTCCTGTCACTCATCAGCTCCATGTACGCCATGGGCCGCAGGACGGTCAACGGCAGCCGGAGGGACTCGAGGTGAGCCTGCACGGCCAGCTTCGAGTCCCACGAGCCGATTCCCGTTCCCGGCCTGCCGACCCCGGCCGAGCCGTAGACGACATGCCGCGCCCCGGCCTCCTCGGCAGCGGTGCCCACGTTCACGCCCTGCGTGACCTCGCCGGTCAGCCCGCTGGTCATCGGGTTCTGCACGCTGAACACGCCGTAGGCACCGGCGAGCGCGATCCGCAGACCGGCCGGGTCGGCCATGTCTGCCCGTACCACCTCGGCACCTGCCGCGGCGAGCGCCTGTGCGGCGGTGGAACCGGGCGTCCTGGTCACCGCGCGCACCCGCCAGCCTCCCGCGAGCAGGTGCCGTGCGACCGCACCTCCCTGCCGTCCCGTGGCACCCAGGACGACGATCAGACGATCGTCCATCGCGACCCTCCTCGTGGATGGTTCGGCTCACCGCACTATGCGCCTCCGGATGCCGGCTTGCCAGATCTGGTCCGCTGTGGAGCAGGTGGTGCGGTTCCTTCTGTGCACACCGGACCGGATCGTGTGATTCCCGCGGTCAGCGCCGGCGCGCGGTGACCAGCCAGGCAGCGGAGTCGAACCACACGCCGTCGCCGGTGTCGTGGGCGTCGAGCATGGCCTGCAGCCGGTCGAGAGCACGAGCCGTCTCCTCGGCATCCAGACCGGCGACCACGTCCTGGACCATCCGCAGCTCGAACAGGGCGTCGCGGGCGCTCGCCGCGTCAGGCCCGTAGTAGACCGGCTCGCGTACCTCGGTGATCTCGACCGCGGTGAAGCCGGCGGCGGTCAGCGTGCCGGCCGTGACGGTGGGATCCGCCAGGGAGAAGGCGGCATGGCCGGGCCCGGCCTGCGCCATCCGGCCACCGGTCAGCGCTTGGCGGACCGCGCCGGACCACTCCTGGCGGTCGTGGGCCTGCCACACCAGCTGCACCAGCCGTGCCCCCGGCCGCAACGCCCGTCCGATGTTGGTGAACGCCACGACCGGGTCGCTGAAGAACATCGTGCCGAACCGGCTGAGCCCCACCGTGAAATCCCCCGGCGCGAAGGGGTGGACCTGGGCATCGGCCCGCTCGAAGGTGACGTTGCGGAGTCCTTCTCCCTCGCTCAGCCTTCGGGCGCGGTCCACCATCGGTCCGGACAGGTCCACGCCGAGTGCGCTGCCCGCTGTCGCGGCTCTGGCGGCCTCCCGCGTCGTCTGCCCGGTACCGCAGCCGATGTCGAGCACGCGATCAGCGGTCCGGACGGCTGCGGCTGCTCGCAGCCGCGCGTGGTAGCGGCTCAGCTCGGCGTCGTAGTCGAACACCTCAGTCACCACCCGGACTTGCCGGACCATCGCGGAGGACGCCACGCACCGTGTCGAGCGGCACGCCGGGCTCGAACTCGCGCAGCCACCAGGTCGCACCGGCGGCGGCGTACGGCAGGGGGTCGGTGCCGGAGGGCAGACCGATGGCGATGTCGTACGGTCCGGCCACACCGGAGCGGAGATCGGTGATGGTGGCGACGATCTCGGCGAGCTGGTCCGGGTGCTCGAGGTTGACCGGGAAGAAGCCGTCGAGCCGGGCGGCCCGGCGGATCGGCTTGACGTTGCCGGGGAAGCCGGCGGCCCACACCGGCACACCGGGCCGCTGAACCGGCCGGGGCAGGAACTCCATGTCGTCGACGATGTAGTGCTCGCCGCGGTGGTGCACCGGCTCGCCGGACCACGCGGCGGCCAGGATCGCCAGGGCCTCGTCGAGCATCCGGCCGCGCAGCCTGTCGTCGAGTTGCTCACCGGTCTTGGACAGCTCGGCGCCGAACCGGTCGCTGCCGATGCCGACGCCGAGGGTGAGCCGGCCGCCGCTGAGCCGATCCAGCGTGGCCGTCTCCCGAGCGACCTTGGCCGGCCTGCGACGGGGAAGCGGCGACACCATCGGGCCCAGCCGCAGCCGTTCGGTCGCGGCGGCCATCGCCGCCAACGAGATCCACGCGTCGGTGACCTGCCGGACCGGCGGCCGCCAGTGCAACTGGTCCCACACGAAGCAGCCGTCCCACCCGGCGGCCTCCGCGTCGGCGGCCAGCCGCGCCACCACCCTGGGGTCGGCGAGCTCGTCGAAGAGCGGCAGCCAGAGCGCGGACCGCAGCCGGTTCATCAGTGGCCTCGTCCCGCGACGCCTGGTTCGACAGCGGTGACGGGAGTGGCGAGGAGCGTCCGCGACGCGACCCGATCGGGATGGTCCGTTTCGAGGAGCTGCTCGCCGTGAGTGGTCAGCGCGGTCATGTCGGCCTTCTTTCCGCGTCTTCGGGACTGACTGGTCCTGTCACGCTAAGCCGACATGAGCATCGCGAAAAGCGATAGTTTCCGATCAATGCGATCGTAAACTGCAATCGACCCTTGTTACGCTGGGAGTCGTGCCCGACGTCGAGCTGCGCCACCTCGCCGCGATGGCCGCTGTCGCCGACGAGGGCTCCTTCGGCCGGGCGGCCGCACGGCTCGGGTACAGCCAATCGACGGTGAGCCAGCAGATCGCCGCGCTGGAGAGAGCCGTCGGTGGCCCGGTGTTCGATCGGCCGGGTGGGCCCAAACCGGTGCGGATCACCCCGCTCGGAGCCGTGGTCCTGGAGCAGGGTCGTGAGCTGCTCGCGAAGGCGGAGCGACTGGCCGATGCGGTCGACCGGTTCAACGCGGGCGACGGCCGGATCGACATCGGCACGTTCCAGAGCGTGTCCAACGTGATCCTGCCCGCCGTCGTACGCAGGCTGCGAGACGAGCACCCCGCCTGCGACATCAGGTTGTCAGAGGAGGAGCCGGACCAACCCCAGATCGGTGATCTCGACCTGCTGTTCTACGACGGCCGGCTCGAAGGCGACGTCGAGCGGGTCAAGCTGCTCGACGATCCGTACCTCGTGGTGGCCCGCGAAGGCACCTTCCCCGACGGTCCGGTCCGGCTGAAGCAACTCGACCAGGCTCCGATGGTGGCCTGGCCGTTGACCTGCGACCAACCGCTGATGGAGCAGGCGCTCGCACGCAACGGCGCCAGTCCGCGAATCGTGTTTCGCAGCGCGATCAACGACACCCTCCTGTCCATGGTGCGAGCCGGCATGGGATCGGCGGTGCTGCCGTGGCTCGCGATCCGGGGCGCCGACGTCCCATCCGACCACCGGCTCCGCGTCCACGAGCCGCGACCAGCCCTGCCGGCACGGGAGATCTACCTGCACTGGCGGGCCGGACGCACCCAGTCCCCACTCGCGGCGCGGGCCATCGAGGTCGCCGTCGAGGTCGCGGCCGAGATCGCGGCCGACCGTGCGACACATGCGGGGGCCCGGCGACGGTAACCCGTGGCTCGACCACTGCTTTCAGGGGTGAAGCCAGTCCGGGCGGCGTCGCTGCTCGTTCACCCGGCAGGGCTCATCCGGCGGGGTTCACGCTCGCCCAGAAGGCGCAGTTGCTCGCCGCCGAGACGTCCACCGGGCGGATCCCCCGACGGCCGAGGTCGAGCGAGAGCACGTCCGAGGCGTTGTGGAACCGTGGCCAGTCGGGCAGGCCGCGGCCGTTGGGGTCGCCGGTCCGGACGAAGTTCGCCCAGTAGCGCACCATCGTGCGCGCCAGCGCCTGCTGGGCGGGGTTCAGTGGGGACCCGAACACCTGCGGGAACACGTAGTTCATGTCCGTGATGTGTGCGGCGCCCTCGTCGAAGCCGGGGATGTCCACCAGCGGCGGCGCGGTCCGGTCGGCGAACTGGTACGCGTAGACCGGCACCGGGAGCGGGCGGGCCGCCGCAGACCGGTACTGCTTCAGGTGCTCGCAGGTCGACAGCGGCGGCAGGGCGTCGGAGTTCACGGTGGCCAGGGCGATGCCCGGCGTCGGGTACCGGTCGGCCGGGTACCTCGCCAGGACCCGGTCGGCGTCCGCGCCGTAGGTGCTCCGGATGATCTCCGGGTACTGGGCCGCGGTGACCGGGTTCCCGCTGCCGTCGTAGACCAGGCTGACGGTGAACCGTTCCTCGTCCAGGGTGTTGCCGAGCAGCATCGGCACGTGCCGGAACCGGTCCGTGCGCAGCCCTTCTGCCGGCTGGATCGGGAACTCCCGGCCGCCGACGACCGGTGTGCCGCCCGGCCAGGCACGCAGCAGGTCGACGACCTCCTTGCCGCGCAGGCAGTCCGCGGCCGTCGCCGGGTCGGTGCAGCCCAGCCCGGCGGCGAACGCGGTGCCCGCGGTCTCGGCCTGCGGCGCGGTCGGCAGCTGCCAGGTGCAGCTGCCGCTGGCGCCGATCACCTTCTGGAACAGGCCGGCCGCGGTCGGGGACACCAGGTGCATGCAGTTGCTCACCGCGCCGGACGACTGGCCGCCGATGGTGACGTTGGCCGGGTTCCCGCCGAACCTGGCGATGTTGCGCTGCACCCAGCGCAGCGCGGCCTGCTGGTCCTGGAGGCCGAAGTTCCCGGACTGGACGCCTGCCTTCTCCGCGGACAGCGCGGGCAGCGCGAGGTAGCCCAGCGCGCCGACCCGGAAGTTGACGGTCACCACGATGACGTCGCCCTCGGCCGCCAGGCGCCTGCCGTCGTAGAGGTCGCCGCTGCCTGCGAGGAAGGAACCGCCGTGGAACCACACCAGGACCGGCGTGCCCGGCCGCACCCGGCGCGGCGTGCTCACGTTGAGGTAGAGGCAGTCCTCGACGTGCGTCTCGGGCGAGTCGAACAACGCCAGCTGCGCGCACTGGCTGCGCGGCGCGGTGGCGTCGAGGACGCCGTGCCAGTCGCGGGCCGGCGCCGGGGGGCGCCAGCGCAGGTGTCCGACCGGCGGAGCCGCGTACGGGACGCCCAGGTACTCCACGTAGTCCGAGTGGACCGTGCCTCGCAGCGGGCCGTTGCCGGTCCACACCACGTCCCTCGGCCCTGCCGCGGCGGCGGGCACCAGCCCGGTGCACAGCAACCCGACCACGCTCATGATGCCGAGCACTCTGCGCCAGTTCATCACAGTCCCTTTCGGCCAGACACGATCATGCCGACCGTACGGACGATCCGAGGCGCCCGTCATCCGCTCCGTTGCTCGGTGACCAGGTCGTGCCGGGGGCGTGGCCTGGGTGGGTTGTCGCTCAGGAGGTGCGGCCGGCGCCACCGGCCGCACCTCATGCCTCGGTCGTCGCCTGCCTGGCCCGGCCGAGGAGAAGGCTCGAGAAATCCCGCCCATAACATGATCGAAATGCCCCCGGCGGACAAACATCAACACGCCGACAATCCGCGCTGGACGCCGGTGGAACAGGGTCAAGATATCCGGCAATGACAGCGCCAGCATTACTTGCTTCGCTTGTGTCACAACAGAAAGCGGCCCGCCGAACGATGAGAAGAACTCGGCGGAATTCCCGGTCGGCGTACCGGTTGCGCGCCGTCGGGGACTGGTTCGCGTGCCGGAAGCGGCACAACGGAAGGTGCCCCGGATTCCGATCCGGGAGACTATTTGGCCATGAAGGCAGCGGTGGTTTCAGCGGTGAACGCGGAGTGGGAACTGGCGGATATCCCAACTCCCAGCCCCGGTCCCGGCGAGGTTCTGATCCGGGTGCGCGCCTCCGGAATCTGCCACAACGACATTCTGGTGACCCGTGGGGTCATCCCGTTCCCGCCGTTCTCGCCCGCCGTGCTCGGGCACGAGCCTGCCGGGGAGGTCGTGGCCGTCGGACCCGGCGTGACCAACCGCCGCGTCGGCGATCGTGTTGGTGTGCCGTGGATCCAGGGCACCTGCGGGCACTGCGACCACTGTGCGCGGAACCTGCCGCTGTCCGGTCTCGCGGCGATCCGTTGCGCGGCGCCTGCGATGACCGGGATCACCGTGCCGGGCGGGCAGGCCGAGTACCTCGTCGCCCGTGCTTCCGGCACCGTGCCGCTGCCCGACGGGCTCAGTTTCTCCGACGCCGCACCCACGTTGTGCGCCGGCTACACCGCCTGGTGCGCTTTCCGCAAGGCCGACCCACGCCCGTTCGAGCGGGTCGCGGTCCTGGGCATCGGCGCGCTCGGCCACTTCGCCGTGCAGTTCGCCGCGACCAGTGGGTTCGAGACGGTGGCGATCACCCGTTCGGACGACAAGCGCGAGCTGGCCCGCGAGCTCGGCGCCAGCCTGGTGGTCGGCAACGGCGAGGAGCTCGCAGCGGCCGGTGGTGCCGACGTCATCGTCGCGACCGGGTCCTCGAACGCCGCGGCCGCCGACAGCATGCGCGGGTTGCGTCCGGGCGGCCGGATCGTGCTGGCCGGCATGGACCCGCTCGAGCCGTTCGCGCTCCCGCCGGACGTGTCCGGCCTGTTCTTCGCCCTGGACCAGAAGGTTCTCGGGGTCACCCACGAAGATCCGCGCCAGCTCGCCGAAGCGCTCGAGATCGTGGCCAGCGGCCGGGTCAGGCCGATGGTGGAACTGTTCACCGCCGAGCAGGTGGCCGACGCCGCGGCCCGGGTGGCCAAGGGCGAGGTCCGGTTCACGGCGGTCGTGTCGTACTAGGGGGAGGCAATCACGATGGCTTACGTCGGAGAACGCGCGGTCGTGCTGGGCGGGAGCATCGCAGGCACGCTGGCCGCCCGGGTGCTCGCCGAGTCCTACCGCGAGGTCCTGGTGGTCGACCGCGACAAGGTGGTCGGGGTCAGCGAGCCGCGGCGCGGCGCCCCGCACGCCCGCCACGCCCACAGCCTGCACGGGCAGGGGCAGCTCATCTTCGAGGAGCTGTTCCCCGGCCTGATGGACGAGTTGCGCGCGTCCGGCGCCCCGATCGCCGATCTCGGCGAGATCCGGTGGTACTTCAACGCCCGGCGGCTGCGGCCGGCGAGCACCGGGGTGACCTCGGTGGCGGCCCTGCGGCCCGTGCTGGAGAACCACATCCGGACCCGGGTCGCCGCGCTGCCGAACGTGACGTACCTCGAGGGCTACGACATCACCGGTCTGGTCGCGACGACCGGCGGCGAGCGGATCGTCGGGGCCAGGGTGCAGGCCAACGCCGACACGTCCAGCCCGGAGCAGGTCCTGACCGCCGACCTCGTCGTCGACACCACCGGGCGCGGGTCCCGCACCCCGGTCTGGCTCGAGAAGCTCGGCTACGACCGGCCTGCCGAGGACCGGGTCAAGATCGCCCTGGGCTACACCACCCGGCTGTACCGGCTGCGTCCGGAGATGCTGGGCGGCCTGCACGCGATCAACCCGGTCGCCTCGCCTGCCCACCCGCGCGGCGCGTTCTTCGGCCGCAGCTCGCCGGAGCTGTGCATCGTGTCGCTCACCGGCATCCTCGGCGACTACCCGCCCACCGACCACGAGGGGTTCCTCGACTTCGCCAGGAGCCTGCCGGTACCGGATGTCTACGAGGCCATCCGGGACGCCGAGCCCGTCACCGACCCGGTGGCGTTCCGGGTCGCGGCCAGCGTCCGGCGCCGCTACGAGAAGCTCACCCGCTTTCCCGACGGCCTGTTGGTGATGGGTGACGCGGCGTGCAGCTTCAACCCGGTCTACGGGCAGGGCATGATCGTCTCCGCGATCGAGGCGAAGATCCTGCGCAAGCACCTGCGGCGCGGGAAGGCGCCGCGGCCCCGCAAGTTCCTGGCCGACATCGCCCGCGTGATCGACGTCCCGTGGGCGACCTCGGCCGGCGCCGACCTCGAGTTCCCAGAGGTCGAGGGCGAGCGCACGGCCAAGGTCCGGTTCGGGAACGGTTACGCGGCACGGGTTCAGCACGCCGCGACCGTGGACCCGGCGCTGACCACGGGACTCATGCGCGTCGCCGGGCTCCTGGTCAAGCCCCCCTCGCTGATGCGGCCGGACCTGGCGTTCCGGGTACTGCGCCACGCGTGGCACCGCCCGGAGCCGGGGGAGTCCTGGCTGGCCAACGAAGAACAGGCACCGGTGGCCCACCCCCGGCCGAAGCTGCGGCTCGTGCGGGGCGGCGCCGAGGCCGCGGAGTCCCGGCCGGCGGAGCAGCAGGAGCCACCCACCGAGTGGCGCAAGGCCGCCTGACCGCAAGCCGACGGCGCTCTACCGAGGGAGAGGCCCGCGATGACCATCGACGCCACCGAGATGCCCGCGCAGTCGGAGTCGGACTCCGGCCGCATCCCGTTGTCCTACAACCAGGAGTTCCTCAGCGTCTTCGACGAGGGCAACGAGGTCGGCCCGTTCGGCCCGTTCTACCACCTCGCCTACGGCTGGCGGATCCGCGGCCACGTCGACGTCGAGTGCCTGCGGTCCGCGCTGGACTCCGTCGTCCAGCGGCACGAGGCCCTGCGCACGCTCGTGACCCGGGGTGCGGACGGATACCAGACCGTCCACCCATCGGGTCCGCCGCGGCTCGAGGTCCGCGACCTGCCGGGCACCGACCCGGCCGACCGGCACCGGGTGGCCGAGGAACTGCTGATCGAGCTGGAGTGCGGCCCGTTGCGCAGCGACGAGCTGCCGCTGCTGCAGGCAGTCCTGGCCCGGTTCGACGACAACGACGCCGTGCTCGCGTTGTTCGCGCACCACACGGCCGTCGACGGCATGTCGATGCACGTGCTCATCCGGGACCTCAGCCGGACCTACGCGCGACTGCGCGGCCACGACCTGCCTGCCCTGCCCGAGGTGAGCCAGTACCAGGAGTACGTGGTCTGGGAACGGGAGCGGTTCGCCGACGCCAAGATCGCCAGGTCGCGGGACTACTGGCGGGAAGCGTTGCAGGGAGCCGAGTTCGCCGCGTTCACGGCGGACCGGCCGAAGTCGGCCAGCGGGGAGAAGAAGTCCGCGGTGCGCCGCCTGCGGGTGGACGACGACCTGACCGGCGCGGTGCTCGACCTCGCCCGCGACACCCGCTGCTCGGTGTTCATGGTCATGACGGCCGTGTACAACGTGTTCCTCAACCGGATGCTGGACATCACCGACGTCGTGGTCTTCACCGTGTCGTCCGGTCGCGGCCAGGCGCGGTTCCAGGAGACGGTCGGCGGCTTCTTCAACCCGATGCCGCTGCGCACGGACGTGGCCGGGTGCGCGAGCTTCCGGGACGTGCTCGTGCGGACCCGGCGCACCTGCCTGGGGGCGTACTCGAACCAGATCCCGTTCGCCCAGGTCATGGCCGACTCGCCGGGTCTCGGCCGTCCGTTCCTGGCCGATGACGTTTCGGTGCACGGATTCCAGGTGTTCCAGTTCCCCGAGGTGATGAACGCCGAGGTCGTCGGTGACGTCGAGCTGACCGAGATCAGGCGGGTGCTGCCGCAGGACCTGGGTTCCGACCTGCCCGACGGTGCACTGTGGACGTTCGACGTCGACACCGCCAACCAGGACATGCTGGGTTGCCTGCAGTACAACACCAACCTCTTCGACGAGGCCACGATCGACACGGTGGTCGACACGTTCGTCCGGGTGCTCAGGACCCTGGTGACCGACCCGGACGCCCCGTTGACGATCTCGTAGCGAACCAGTCCACACTGGACGATCAGTCGATGCGGAACCAGCCGGCGAGACGGCGGTACCGGGCGGCCCGGTTACCGGTCACCGCCGAGGCCTGCGGTGGGTCACGCCGGTAGATCTTCTCGGCGACGGCGAGTTTCGCGTCCTGGCAGGCGCGCAGGGCCGCCGAGGTGAACCCGCCGCTGTCCGGGCGGTCCGGTACGTCGTTCCCGGCCGCGTCGAGCATCGTCCAGTTGCTGCCGAGGTCGAGCAGGCTGCGGTGCTTGACCGCGTAGTAGTCCTGGGAGACGCTCATCGCGACGCCGCTCGCTCCCGCCGCCGAGGCCAGCAGGTGCAGGTGGAAGCGGGTGGAGATCCAGGTCTGGCCCGCCGCGACCGGCACACCGTGGCGCCAGATGTCGCGGAACGGGACGAACTCGGCACCGCGTAACTCGGGCTCGAGCAGGTCGTAGACCATCCGGTCGCCCCGGGGAATGCCCTCCACCACCGCCAACCGGTCCGGTGGGACCTCCCACGCCCGCAGCAGACCGAGCACCCGCGCGGCGAGCGCCGAGCGGTCGAGCGTGCCCATGTCCGACTGCACGCACAGCACGAACTCGCGCGTCGCCAGCCCGGCAGGCGGCTTCGGCACCTCCAGGAACACGTCGTGCACCGGTCGGCGCGAGGGGATGACAACACGGGTAATCAGGTCCGGCAACAGCTCCACCCGTCCGGGCACGGCACGCGAGCACCCGGGCAGCGGTCTCCGTCGCGCAGGTCACCGGCCACATGTGGTCCCGGCGCCGAAGATCGAGTTCGACGGTCGACCTTGCGAACACCACCCGCAGGAGTGATGGCTCCCGGGCCGCACCACCTGCGACAGCCTGCCGTGAACAACTCGTGCCTCGACGAGGACCTGACCGAGGTGCCCACCTGCCTGGAGACGATCACGCTCGACGAGGTAACCCGCCCGGTCGTGACCTCGCTCAGAACAGGGTCGCGGGCTCGACCGGTGCCGGCTCGGGCAGCGCGTCGAGGCCGGGCACCAGCGCTCGCACGTCGTCGTGGAACCGGCGGGCGAGCGCAGGCGCCTCGTCGTTGTCGGGGGTGTGCACGAAGACCGTCGGCGACCGGCCCTCGCGCAGCCAGCCCGCGACCACCTCGGTCCACGGCTGCCACCCTGTGACGGTCTCCTCGACCGAGTCGCGGCCCAGGTAGCGGACGATCGGCCGGTCGGTCAGCGCCCGCGTCCGCCGCGGCAGCCGCGGTTTCTTGGCCCAGGCGTCCTGCGCGGCCTCGCTGGTCGGCGGGCTCTGGAAGAAGACCGTGGTGTCGAACGGGACCCACTCGGTGTCCGCGTCGGCGAGCGTCCCCTCCAGCAGCGACGTCGAGCGGGCGTCGGTGAAGAACCCGGGGTGGCGCACCTCCACGGCGCGTCGGCGGTCGGCGGGGAGCCTGCGCAGGAAGCGGCCGAGGGCGTCGACGTCCGAAGGGCCGAACGAGCCGGGCAGCTGGGTCCACAGGACCGCTCGCTCGCCGAGGGGTTCGATCGCGTCCAGGAACGCCCGCATCTCGGCCTCGACACCGGCGAACCGGCGCTCGTGCGTGACGACCTTGGGCAGCTTGACCACGAACCGGAAGCCGGGGTCGGTCTGCTGCGCCCACATCGCGACGGTGTTCCGGGCGGGCGTCGCGTAGAAGGTGGTGTTGCCCTCGACCGCGTTGCACCAGTCGGCGTAGGCCCGCAGTCGCTCCCTGGCCGGCAGCGACTGCGGCAGGAACCGCCCTGGCCACGCCTTGTGGGTCCACATCGCGCAGCCGACGTGAAGACGTGCCACTACGCCCCACTCCCGTCGTTCTTGAGTGAAAACTACTACCCGGGTTGGGTTGGTGTGGACACAGCACTAGCCCGGATCGGTGATGGTCAGTACCGGCACGTCGTCCTCGATGCCGACGGTGACGTGCCGACCGCCGCGCAGCTCGCCCGACAGCAGTGCGTGGGAAAGGCGGCGGTCCACCTCCCTGGCTATGGTGCGGCGCAACGGGCGGGCGCCGTACTCCGGGACGTAGCCGCACGCGGCAAGCCACGACAGGGCCTGCTCGTCCACCTCGATGGTGATGTCCTGTTCCCGCAGGCGTTCGCGGGTGTCCTCCAGCAGCAGCGCGGTGATGCGTCGCAACTGCTCGGCGTCCAGCCCGCGGAACAGGATGATCTCGTCGAGCCGGTTGAGGAACTCGGGCCGGAAGTGGCGGCCCACGGCGGCCAGCAACGGGTCGCGCACCTGCTCGACCGGGACACCGGACAGCGCTGCGGCCAGCAGTTGGTCGGCCCCGATGTTGCTCGTCATGATGATCACCGTGTTGGCGAAGTCCGCCGTGCGCCCGTGCGCGTCGGTGAGTCGTCCGGCGTCCAGTACCTGGAGTAGCGTGTTGAAGACCTCCGGGTGGGCCTTCTCGACCTCGTCCAGCAGCACCACCGAGTACGGGGTGCGGCGAACGGCGCCGGTGAGCCGGCCGCCCTCCTCGTAGCCGACGTAGCCGGGTGGGGCCCCGGTCAACCGCGTCACCGTGTGCTCCTGGGCGAACTCGCCCATGTCGAACCGGATCAGCCGGTCCGGCGAGCCGTACAGCGCCTCGGCGAGCGCCCGTGCGACCTCTGTCTTGCCCACCCCGGTGGGGCCGAGGAACAGGAACGACCCGATGGGCCGTCGCGGGTGCTTGAGTCCCGCCCGGCTGCGTCGCACGGCGTCGGCCACGGCCTCGACCGCCTCGTCCTGCCCGACGATCCGCCGGTGGAGCTGTTCCTCGAGGTGCAGCAACCGGTGCCGTTCGCTCTCGGTGAGCTGTGCGACCGGGATGCCCGTGCTGCGGGACACGACCTCCGCGACGTCGTTCGCGCGTACCTCCGGCGCGCTCGCCAGCGCCGCCTTGGCGACGTCCAGCTCCGCGACCGCCTCGGCGAGTCGCTCGTCGTCCTCCTGTGCCAGCCGGTGCACCCGGTCCTCGAGCGCGACGATGTCCGGCGCCGGGGACTTCTGCCGCAGCCGCACCCGCGCGCCGGCGCGGTCCACCAGGTCGATCGCCTTGTCCGGCAGGAACCTCTCGGTGACGTACCGCGCCGACAGCTCCACGGCCGCCACCACGGCCTCGTCGGTGATGCGGACGACGTGGTGCCGTTCGTACCGCGCGCGCAGGCCTTCGAGCATCGCCACGGCCTCCTGCGGCGACGGCTCGTCCACCACCACCGGCTGGAACCGCCGCTCCAGCGCGGCGTCCTTCGCGACGTGCCGCTGGTAGTCCTCGACCGTGGTGGCGCCGATGACCTGCAACCGCCCACTGGTCAACGCGGGCTTGAGGATGTTCGCCGCGTCCATCACGGCCCCTTCGGCGCTGCCCGCGCCGACCACGGTGTGCAGCTCGTCGATCATCAGCACGACCATCCGGTTGGTCGCGGTGACCTCGTCGATGACGCCCTGCAACCGTTCCTCGAACTCCCCGCGGTACTTCGAGCCGGCCAGCATGGCCGCCAGGTCGACGGAGATCAGGCGACGGGCGGTGAGCGTGGGCGGCACGTCACCGGTCGCGATCCGCGCCGCGATGCCTTCGACGATCGCGGTCTTCCCCACGCCCGGATCTCCGATCAGGACGGGGTTGTTCTTGGTGCGGCGTGACAGCACCTCGATGATCTCGTCGATCACGTCGTCCCGGCCCACCACCGGGTCCAGCTCGCCGTCCCTGGCAGCGGCCGTCAGGTCGCGTCCGAAGCGCTCCGCCCTGCGGGTCTGCGAGCCGGGGAGCCCGAGACCGGAGAACAACCGGCCCACGAGATCCTCCAGCGGGTTGGACCCGAAGCCGAAGAAGTCGTCACCCATCGCCCGCCCCTCCGCTCAGTGGACAGTGGCACCGCCAATCCTCCTCGCCCGGACGACCTGCTGCCAGGTGGTGGCGGCGCGGAACTGGTAGCGGTCACCCCGGTAGGCCTGGTCGGTGAGCTCCAGCGGATGGCCGTGCTGGCTGTAGGTGAGCTGTCGCGCCATCAGGAGCCAGAAGCGCACGTCGTGGCCAAGGGAGCGACCCTGCACTACGCCTTCTACGCCGCCCAGTAGGTCGAGCTGCGCGGCCTCGGCCGTGGCCGGTCCGCCTGACCGACCCGTTCACCGACGTCTCGCTCGGCATCGTCGATGCCCGGCACAGCACCGTGAAGCTGGCCTTCGAGCAGTACCAGATCATCGTGGCCGAGCCGATCGGCTGACCTGATCCGCGGCGGCGCCCAGGCCCCGGCCGTGAGGCCGGCGCAGGGCTCATTTGTCAAGTGCTGATCGAGTGGGGAATTCCCCAACAGTTCGTTGACGCAGGTATGAGCCCCTGCGACGATCTGCTCCCGCAGTCTGGAGGAGAGGGCACATCACATGCGCAAAAGACTGTTGTACCTGCTGTCCGTCCTGGCGGTGACCATCGCGGGCACGGTGACCGTGAACATGCTCAACCCGGCAGAAGCCGCGGCCGACGGTTGCTACACCTGGAACCGGACGCTCAGGGAGGGCATGAGCGGCAGCGACGTCACCCAGCTGCAGATCCGCGTGGCAGGCTGGGTCGCGTCGGGCGAGAACCTGGTGCTCGACGGCAGGTTCGGCCCGGCCACCGCCCGCGCGGTCGAGCGGTTCAAGGACGCCTACGGCCTGAACAGCGACGGCGTCGCGGGGACCGAGATGTTCGAGAAGATCTACGCGTTGCAGGACAACGACTGCACCCCGATCCACTTCGCGTACAGCGAGATGGACGACAACTGCGGCGCGAACAACTTCAACGGCGGCAAGGTCTCCGCGGAGGCGGCGAAACGGAACACGCTGCGCATGATGTGGCAGCTGGAAGCGATGCGCCACAAGCTGGGCGACCGGCCGATGGTCGTCAGCATCTCCTTCCGGAGCGAGTCCTGCAACGCGTCGGTGGGCGGCTCGCCGACCAGCAGGCACATGTACGGCCAGGCCACCGACTTCAGCACCCGCAGCGGCCCGACGCTGTGCCAGATGTACCACGCGGCCAAGACCTCCGGTTTCGAGGAGATCCTCGGCCCGGGCTACCCGGGCCACAACGACCACACCCACGTGGCGAACGATCCCGTTCGCACGTGGAGCGCACCGAACTGCTGATCCACCCGCCCCGCCACACATCTCAGGGCGGCGGCAGCACGCTTCGCGGCCCGGGCTATGCACAGGCGGGCCCGCGAAGCGGTGAAGTACCGGTCTGGTGCACGTGATGCTGACCTGTCCACATCGGACACCATTGCGTCCGACGAAGTCGCACTCCCCGCGGGCCCGTGCCGCCCCGGCCACCGGTGCACGGCCAGCGCCCCGATCGCGGATGCGGTCGTCGGTCGAACGGATGACCTCGGGATCCCTTGTGCCGTCGTAGCTTGGCCGCACGGGCCAGACCGAGCAGCTCGCGCGGCAGCTGCAGATGCTGAAGGTGCGCACCGACCGGAGTTACGAGGCGCTGGCCCGGCGGGTCGGGGTCAGCCGGTCGACCCTGCACCGCAACTGCCGGGGCGAGGTCGTGCCGGGCCTCGATGTGGTGGTGCGGTTCGCGCGGGTCTGCGGTGCGACGAAGCAGGAGGCCGAGGACCTGGTGCGGTACTGGGCACTCGCGGCCGATCAGCGCCCCGACCCGGCACCTCGGGGCGACGCCGACCTCGTGCCGCTGCTGGCGGACGTGGTCCGGCGTGGTCCGGTGGCGACCCGGTTCTCGGTCACCGGGCCGGCGCCGGTCGCCGCGGTGGCCGCCGCGGCGATCTGCCGGTCGGTCGGCGAGGCGCTGCGCAACGTGGCCCAGCACGCCGGGGTGGCCGGCGCCACCGTGCTGGTCGGGTACGACGACGGCCGGGTGGTGGTCGAGGTGGTGGACGACGGCCGGGGGTTCGACCCCGGTGCCGTGCCAGCGCACCGGCGCGGCACCGCACTGTCCCTTGTGGATCGGATGGCGGCGGTCGGTGGGCGGGCGGCGTTGACCGCGCGGCCGGGGCGCGGCACGCGGGTCCGGCTGGAGTGGCCGGATGGGTGACCTGCCGGAGACGAGGCTGCGGCGTGGCCTCCACCTCGCCATTGGGGTGATCGCGTGCGCGCACCTGTTCGTCGTGTGCCTGCCGTCGCTGCTGGTGCACGCCGAGGTGTACCGGTCGGTGGCGGTGAGTCTCATCCGGGGATCACGGTGACACCACTTCCACGTCGATGTCCTCCTCGCTCGCCGCGACGGTGTCGAGCGCCGTCCCCGCCGTGAACGTGACGACCAGGGCCGCGGCGGCCACGACCGCGCGACGCCATCCGGACAGCCGGCCGCGCGGTGAGGCGGGGAGGGGAGCGGGGGCCTGAACCGCCGCCGTGCCGTCGGCGATCCGGGTGCGGGCGAGCAGCCACGGCCGCAGGTCGGCGACACCACAGGCCCTGACGAACGCGGCCACGACCTCCGCGCGCGGGAGGCGGTTCTTGTTGAGCATCGTGGCGGCGGTGGAGTAGGGGAGTACGTCGCCGCTGTCGGTCGCGTTGCGTTCCAGCTGCCGGAAGCTCAGGCCCGACCAGGTCTTGAGCCGGCGCAACTCGGCGACGAACGTGGTCTCGTCGGTGGCTGCCGCAGGCGACGGCGGGGGTGTGATGGTCATGTTGCTCCTGTTCCGCACGAACTCGAACACCTGAACCCGTTGATCTCGTCAGATCATCTCGGTGAGTGTGTGACCCCTCGATAAACCCTGGAGGTCACATGGTTCGCGTCCTGCTCATGGTCATGGCGGGAGTGCTGGCGTGCTCCCCGGCGCCGTCGCGGCAGCCACCGTCCGATCCGGTCGGCGACTACCTGGCGCGCACTCTGCCGGACGGGTTCGGCGGCACGGTCCTCGCCGGGCGGGGTGGCGACATCACGTACTGCGAGGGCGTCGGCCTGGCCGACCGCGACTCGGGTACCGCAGCCACCTGCGACACGGTGTACGACGTCATGTCGATCACCAAACAGTTCACCGCGGCGGCGGTCCTCAAGCTGGAGACGATGGGGAAGCTGCGGGTGTCCGACCCGATCGGCACACACCTCGGCCCGGTGCCTGCCGACAAGCGGGGGATCACTCTGCACCACCTGCTCACCCACACCTCCGGCCTGGTCGAAGGTCTCGGCGACGACTACGACGCGATCTCCCGGGAGGACATGCTGGCCGGGGCACTGGCGTCGCGCCTCGTGTCGACCCCCGGCGAGGAGTTCCACTACTCCAACGTGGGCTACAGCGTCCTGGCCGCCGTCGTCGAGAAGGCCTCGGGTGTTGGCTACGAGCAGTTCCTGTCGCAGCGCCTGTTCCTCCCGGCCGGCATGCGTGACACCGGGTACGTCATTCCCCGCTGGTCTCCGGACCAGGTCGCCGTCGAGTACGACGAGACGGGAACGAGCCAGGGCCGGCCCTACGACCACCCGTGGGCAGCGGACGGCCCACACTGGAACCTCCGCGGCAACGGCGGCATGCTGTCCACCGCCCGCGACATGTTCCGCTGGCACCGGGCACTCACCGACGCCACCGTCCTTTCCTCGTCCGCACGGCAGAAGCTCTTCACCCCGCAGGTGCGGATGCCCGGCATGGACGTGTGGTACGCGTACGGCTGGGCCATCCTCGACACCGCGCACGGCGAGGTCGCCTGGCACAACGGCGGCAACGACTGGTCGCTGGCGAACTACGCGAGAGAACTCCCCGACGGCGCCATGACGTACTGGGTCAGCAACCAGGCCTACGCCGAGGACTGGAACCTCGAGGACGTCGAACTCGAGCTCACGAAGGAGATCCTGGAACGTGCCTGAAACACCGGAGCGAGCGAACCCGTCGGCGACGGTTTCCGTTTGAATCGGACTGTCCTTTCACGACTGTCGGTGGTGGATATTAATTCCTGTTCATGGAATTCCAAAATTCCTGATCGGTGCGCAGGGATTCACGACTTCGGCCGGCGATCGCGGAAAAGATCACACCCGCATCGTCGGAGATGACGGTCGGTAGGTGGCTTGCCAGCATTGGACCCTGATCTTGGGACGCCTAGCTGGAGGTCGCGCCATGACGGCACTTGCCAACGAACTGGTGGACGACGTGGAGTTGGTCAGTGCTATTTGGAGCGGGCGATTAGCCGTCCGGGCGGACGATCCCTACCACTTCGATCATCCGCTCGACCACATTCCCGGAATGGCCCTGATCGGGGGACTTCTCGAACTCGTCCGCCGGAGCGGAGCCGCGGACCTGGACATTCCGAACCGCCGGTTGTCGCTGTCGCTCACTTTTCCCTCGTTCTGCGAGCTGGACGGGCCGGTCGTGTTGCAGGCCACCCGGATCCCGACGGGGGAGGCCGGAGTGGACACCTCACTGTCCCTGTTGGCCGAACAGGGCGCGGAGGTCGTCTGCGAGGCGGACCTGACGCTGCGGGTGAGCACCGAACGCACCACGCCGTCGCTGTGGGCCACGCTGCTGCCGTCGGTGTGGAGCTACATGCTCGCCGCGCGGAGCCGGGGGATCGGCACGGTGTGGACCACCCGGCACCTGAGCTACGCGGCCGAGGTCGCGGAGCTGCTCGACATCCCGTCCGGTGTGCACCAGGCCGCGCTGGTGCCGACCGCGTACTACCGGGGGTCGACGTTCCGGCCCGCGCCGCGCCCGCCACTCGAGTCGAGCCTGCACGTCGACCGGTGGTGACACCGGTGCCGTGATTCGCCACCCGGAACACGTCACTGGATCAGCCGTGCCGACCGGCCCGGTGATGAGTTGTCGCGTCCGCACCCGTCATACCTGCGGCGGGACACGACGAGGCGGAAGGATGGCGTGATGAGTGCGGACATGCGGCTGGAGGAGCTGGGCGTGAGCGGTCTGGGCGAGGTCGACGAGCAGACGTTCTCGGGGCTGGCGGAGCGGCACCGGCGGGAGCTGCACGTGCACTGCTACCGGATGCTCGGATCGTTCGAGGACGCCGAGGACACCGTGCAGGAGACGTTCCTGCGTGCCTGGCGGCGGCGGGAGACCTTCGAGGGGCGGTCGACGTTCCGGGCGTGGCTGTACCGGATCGCCACCAACGCCTGCCTGGACCTGCTCGCCAAGTGCCGCCCGGCGCCCGCGACCGGCGGCGAGGTGGCGTGGCTGCAGCCCTACCCGGACCGGCTGCTCGACGAGCTGCCCGCGGGCGTGGGGGACGAGCCGGAGACCGTCGCCGTCGCGCGGGAGACGATCGAGCTGGCGTATCTCGTCGCGGTCCAGCACCTCGCGCCGCGCCCGCGAGCCGTGCTGATCCTGCGGGACGTGCTCGGCTGGCCGGCGAAGGACGTCGCGGAGCTCCTCGGGGACTCGGTCAACTCCGTGAACAGCGCGCTGCAGCGCGCCCGCGCCGGGATGCGGGAGCACCTGCCCGCGCAGCGGCAGGACTGGACCGGCGGCGAGGAGGACGCCGGGACGCGCGAGCTGGTGCGCCGCTACACCGACGCCAGCGTGGCCACGGACATCGACGGGCTCGCCGCGTTGCTGCGGGACGACGTCCGGTCCTCGATGCCGCCCACGCCGGGCCTGTACGTCGGCCGCGACACGGTCGTGCGCAGCTGGGTCCAGGACGGCTTCGAGGGCATGCAGGACCTGCGTGCCGTCCGCACCGCCGTGAACCGGCAGCCCGCCGTCGCCTTCTACCTCTGGCGGAAGCAGGAGGGCGCGTACCTGCCGCTGACGATCGACGTCCTGCGCGTCACCGGCGGGGCGATCACCGAGATCGTCACCTTCCACGCCGACCAGTTCCCGCGGCTCGGGCTGCCGGCGCGCCTGCCCGCGGACGGCGCGGAGTAGTCCCGGTGCGGACGCACGTGGGACTACTCCGGAACGGCACCTCGCGTTCGAATGCCGCATGACCGACGAGATCGATCATGCTGGCATCCTTGGTGGTGACCAAGGTTCACCGGCCGCGTCCGTGGCCGCAGCCTCGACAAGGCGGTAGACATGATTCAGGCCAGGGACATCCAGCTTGCGCCGGGACAGTGCCGCTATGTCCGGACCGAGTCGACGTGGCTGAGCCGGACCGGACGCTGCGAGTACCGGCAACACGACACCGACGAGCTCTGGATCCCACGGGATCCCGAGGCTGAGTGGCTGCTGCGCCGTGATCTCGGGCGAATCGAGTGGTTGACGTGCCAGGACCCGGGTTGGGATGGGCTCCCGAAGGCCAGCCGGCGCGAGTACCGCGCCAAGTACGGCACCTTCGCCCTGGCCGGCGAGCTGGAGCCAGCGCCAGAGCCGGGGTGGTACAACCTCACGCCGCGGTTCCTGGCCGGCTTGCCACGTGATCCCCGGACGCTGCTCACGCTGATCGAACAGGAATACGCGAGCGGCACCGCCAACCCGAGCAAGGCGTACTTCCAGCACGCCACGCAGCTCCTGGTCCGCGCCGCGTTGCCGGCCGATCTGCGAACGACCCTCTACCGAGCGATGACCTACATCCCAGGCGTGGAGATCACTGACGGGACCGCCACCGTCGACGGCGGCAGGACGGGCATGGCGATCGGTTTGACCATGGGCAGGAGCAAGGCCCTCCGTGAGGACATCGTCATCGACATCGAGGACGGTTCCGTGATCGGCCGTCGTTGGTTCACACCGAACGGTTCGCTCAGTGGCACCGAGGTGATCAGCAGCGGGATCACCGAGAAGCTCGGCGACGTGCCCCTCCGCTGATCGTGCGGCCAGCACACGCCAACCGGCGGCGAGAACGATCACTCGCGCCGAGGTGCCCCGGTGATCGGCTACCTCGGAAACGTTGGTGCAGTGCTGAAAGGGTGATCTCTACGGCGTGGCGTGGTGCCAACGACGTCGGCGTGACCGTCATCAGCCTCACCCACGAGGAAGCCCGGTCGGGCAGGCTTTATCCGCAAGTTCGCGTGACCAGTACACCGACCCGCTACCGTGGTACTGTCGTGGTGTCGATGGCATTTCGCGTGCCGGCGATCGAGTCAGCATCGTCGTCGACCACCCAGGCTGGTCCACTGTGGACCGGGGACGGGAGCTCCGACAGGTCGTCGGGACCGCGCGCCCGCACCAACACCTCGAAGGCCATTGTGGCCGAGCAGTCGCTGCGCTGTGGATCAAGCCGACGGCGCCCACTACGAGGGACGCGGGACGTGTCACGGGCCTGATGGCCCCACTCGCCGGATCTGTCCGCCGAACAGCCGGCGCTGTTCGTGGTGCCGGCTGCTCGGCCGGGTGCCCTTCAACGGAAGGCCGACGACAACCGGGATGCGGGCAGCGCACAGGTCGTGCGCTGAACGCGGGCTGTCGTCACACATACGACGAAGGGGAGCGCCACAACGATGAATGACACATATTCGAACACCACGAGGTCGCCGTCCGCCGCACTACCGGTCGTCGCGTGCTCCGCATGTGGCCACCCGTCGGCCGAGCACGACCGGATCGCGGCCCGGTTCTGCACTGCCACCACGGTGGGACATCATGACCGGGGCTGCGTCTGCACCGCGGGGTCGAGCACCGCGACGTGATCGGATCGCGGTGCTGTCCACGACTGGACTGAGTGAGCGCCAGGCAGGCAGCCGGTGTTGCGCGTGAAAGGCTTGAGCGGCCGGAACCCGGCGCGCTGAGTGGTCCGCCGATGGTGCCGGACGCTCGTCCGCACTGTCCATCTGGGACGTTGCGCCGGGACGCCCGAGCCGGTCGCTGACTCGACGGTCATGGTGACCACGAGGCCTTGGTGACCGCCGGTCCGTCCGGGAGTTGGTCGTCGTGCAGGACGTCGATGTCCTCTGGTTCCGTGTGTTCCTCGTGCAGCAGTGACCTGATGCTGGCGTTGAGCACGGCGAGGAGCGGTACGGCGAGGAGCGCGCCCGCGATGCCCGCGGTGATCAGGCCGGCGGCGATGGCGAGGACGACGGCGAGCGGGTGGAGTCGCACGGCGCGGCCGAGTAGCAGCGGCTGGAGGATGTGGCTCTCGAGCTGGTTGACACCGATGACGACGGCGAGCACCACGAGCGCGGCGAGGACGCTGTTGGCGACCAGCGCGACGAGGACCGCGACCGTGCCGGCGAGAACGGCGCCGATGATGGGCACGAACGCCGAGAGGAACACCAGCGCGGACAGTGGGATCACCAGCGGGACGCCGACGATCGCCAGCCCGATGCCGATTCCCACCGCGTCCACGAGTGCCACCGCGGCGGTGGCGCGCACGTAGCTGACCAGTGCCGCGAATCCGCGCCTGCCCGCGACGTCGACGCGCTCCCGCACCCGGCCGGGCACGCCGCGGGTCACGAACCGCCAGATGCCGGGGCCGTCGTAGAGGAAGAAGATCAGGACGAAGACGGTCAGCAGGAATCCGGTGAGCACCTCGCCGATCGTGGTGGCGGTGGTGATCGCGCCCTGGGTGATGGCGGCCTGGTTGTCCTGGAGCGCACCGATCGCGTCGTCGATGACCGTCTGGATCTGCTCGGCGCGCAGGTGCAGCGGTCCGTCGGTGAGCCAGTCCCGGATCTGGTCGAGGCTCGTCACCACCTGCGCCTGGAGATCGGGGAGACCGTTCACGAAGGTGATGATCACGAAGGTGAGCAGCCCGCCGAGGAGGGCGATGCCGCCGACCATGACGATCACGGCGGCCGCCCAGCGCGGCACACCCCACGCGACCAGCCGGGCGACCCCGGGCGCCATCAGCGCGGCGAGCAGCAGCGCGATGGCGACCGGTACGAGCAGGTGTGCGAAGTAGCCCGCGAGCCACACGATCACGTACAGCGCCGCGATCACGACGATGAACCGCCACGCCAGGGCCGCGCTCACCCGCAGCCCGGTGGGCACCAGTCCCGCCACATCGCGTCCGGTCGGCGGCCCGGATGGTTCGTCGGACCCGTTCATAGGCCGATGTGTGCCGGAGAATGTCCCATCAGTCCTCACCCCTGCCGTTCATTCGGACCGAACGAGGACTACCCCGGAAGACGATCACGCAATCCTTGTCGGCCGCGGCGTTCGATCCGTTCCAGCGGACAGCGGGCGTGCGAACCCGCTGCCCTGGTCCAGGCCGATGGCGCGGTCGTCAGCGTCCGGCGTAGGTCGGTGTCGGCTCATCGTCGACCGAGGGCACCAGGACCAGTTCCTCGAGTTGGCGGACGATGGTCGCGGGTGTGATCGCCTGCGGTTGTGCGAACACGGCGAGAAGGGTGTCTACGGACTGCTCGACGGTGAACCTCGTGCCGGCGTGCTTCCTGTCGGCGAGCGGGAACGGCCCGCTGACCATGGCGGTGCGGATGCCCCAGGCGAGTGCCTCGGCGTTGTCCGGCTTGACGAGCACGACCCCACCACAGTTGGTCTCGGGAAGTCCGCCGTCGTCGGACGCGATCACCCAGCAGCCCGAGTGCTGGGCCTCGATGGAGACGATGCCGAAGGTCTCGTGCCAGTACTGGCTGTTCGAGGGCATCACCACGATGTCGTGGTCGGCCATCAATGCCGCCATGGTGGCCGGTGTCTTGCATGCGTTGACCACGGAGACGCCGGGGTGCTCGCCCAGCAACCGCTCGATGATCCTCCCCTGTGGTTTGTCGGCTCCCGCGGTCGTCGCGGTGAAGCTGAGGTCCACGTCCTGCTCGATGATGTCGATGTGCAGGGTCTCCAGCAGGGTGTAGACGCCCTTTTCTGGACTGAGCCGGCCCGCGAACAGGATCCGCGTCTTCCCGGTCGGCCTGTCCGGCCTGGACTCCTCGGCGAAACACGGCTCGGCGAACGGGTACACGACGTTGATGGTCGCGACGTCGACGTCCAGGAAGACCGCCCACAGGGCCGCGGCGTACCGGCTGGTGGCGATCAGCGCGAGGACCCTGGTCCCGTCGACGGCGAACGCCTTCTCGTGCTCCCGGATGGGCGGCGGGTTGTGCAGGATCAGGAACGCCGGGTTTCTGGTCGGCACCGGATGCGGCTCGTTGACGAACACGACCGTGCCGTCGAGCTCCCCGATCTCGTCGAGCAACGCCAGGGACAGGAACGGGATCCCGGCGAAGTCGTCCCGGCCGTCGTCGGCACCGAGGCCCACGGTGACGATCCGGGCGGCGACCCCGCGCCGGTTCAGTTCGCGGACGTGACCGACGGTGTAGTTCTCGGAACCGCCGGTGCCTGCGGGCAGGGGATTGCCGGGTGACCAGATGAACGATATCAAGTTGTGCTTCCCACGTTTCGTCGATCGTTCTGGGACAGAGGGACGGCGAGCCGGAGGAGCGTGCCTACCTCCATAACGGACGGTTGACGTCCTGGTTCATGCGGAGCCGTGGTGGTTCCGCCGCGTGCCCGCGTGGGCGGCGAGGCCGTCCAGGAGTCGGTCGAGACCCCACTGGAACTGGCCGGCGGCCGTCGCCGGGTCGGTGGTCTCGAGGGCGACGGAGCCGAGGATGTACACGTTGAGCAGGTGCGCGGCGTCGGCGGCGGCGTCCCGGTCGAGGCCGGCGTCGGTCAGGATGGTCAGGAGTGCCGCCCCGATCGCCTGTGCGTTCCGGCCGTCCAGGGAGCTGCCCAGCAGCAGGTACACGGAGCCGGGATGGGCCAGCAGTTCGTTCCTGAGGTCGCGCGCGAGGGCGTGGACGCGGTCTCGCCATGGCGATGACGAGTCGCCTTCCTGGTTGTCGTGGACCCGCCCGAGGAGCTGTTCGGCCAGGCCGCGCAGTACCGCGGCCTTGTCCGGGAAGTAGGTGTAGACGGCGTTGGGGGCGATCCCCACCCGGGCCGCGATCCCCCGGATCGTCACCCGCTCGGCGCCGAGTTCGGCCAGTAGCGCCAGGGCGGCGTCGAGAATCGCCTGCTCACTCAGGGTGCGCCGAGGGCCGGGGCGGACGGGGTGGGCTTCGGTCACGGTGCTCCCGGGGATAAAATCTCTGGACGATGTACAGTTATTGTACATCGTCCAGATTTGCGGCTGATCGCCACGAGTCAGGCCAGGACGAGCCGCCTTACGGCATCGACGGCACCGCGTTCGTGCGGTGGGCTCGTGACCACGTCGCCGCCCTGCCGCAACCGGAACGGCCGCGGCACGACGGCGACACAGGCAAGACCCAGACGGAAGGCGGCGACGCCGCACATGAACGAAACCCCGGACGAGCCGAACGTGATCGCCGATCGACTGCATCTCGCCACCGGTTTCCTGGCATCCGAACGCGACTGGG
This sequence comes from Actinophytocola algeriensis, assembly GCF_014203735.1. Taxonomy (GTDB): domain Bacteria; phylum Actinomycetota; class Actinomycetes; order Mycobacteriales; family Pseudonocardiaceae; genus Actinophytocola; species Actinophytocola algeriensis. The sequence continues at coordinate 59,445 of NZ_JACHJQ010000017.1, forward strand.
TCATCGGGCGCCTTGGCGCGCTGGGGTCGAGGCTGCGGTCGTTCCCCGGCACGGAGATCGATCTGGAGATCAGTCTCAAGGACCGCCACGGCACCGGCCAGCGGGTCACGCTGGAGTGCTGGATCAGCCGCACCCCGCGCCTGCACCTGGTGTCCACATCGACGGCGAGGGAGTTGGCGGTGGCACTCAACGAGGTCCGCAACGACCTGATCCGCCAGGTCGACGACGCCAAAACCCGCACCGAACCCCGCAACAACCACGCTCGGCGGACACCCCACCACGTCGCCGACAACAGCGTCGGTGAGGAGTAGCGCAGCGTGTCACGCCGGTCGAGCATCTGCCGGAGTTCACGCCGGTGCTGCTCATCGGCGCTGTCGGCACGGCAAGCGCTCGAACCCGCAGCCGCGCCCGCGGGCCGCGGTGGCTAGACCCAACCGGACTCGCGGGCGATGCGAACCGCGTCGGACTTGGAGCGCGCGCGGGTTTTGCTGGTCACATTGGACAGATAGTTGCGGACCGTTCCCGGCGACAAGAACAGGCGCTTGGCGATCTCGGGTCCTGGCGCGCCGTCGGCCGCCATGCGCAGCACGTCCACCTCCCGGGGAGTCAGGGGATTGGACTCCGCCATGAGCGCGGCGACGGCGAGGCTGGCGTCGACCACCGCCTGCCCCTTCGCGGCACCGCGGATCGCTTCGAGCAGACGATGTGCCGGGGCGTCCTTGTCGATCGCGCCCAGCACGTCGGCGGCAAGCAGGCTGCGCGCCACAGAGGCGGGCCTGGCCGCGGCCAAAGCCACGATCTGGCAGGCGGGCAGCTGCTCGCGCAGATTCCCGACGGTGGTCAGGCCGATGCTCGACGGCGTGTCGATCTCGATGACGACCACGTCCGGCCGTTCCCGCAGCGCCAACGGCACGACCTGGTCACCGCATTCGAGAGCGGCGACGATCTCGATGTCGCCGTGCCGGGACAGCATGTCCACGAAGGCACCGCGCACCAGACCCAGGTTCAGGGCGAGCAGTACCGTGATCGGCTCCGTGGCCGGCTCGCCGGACAGGTCCAGAACGCCGTTCGCGGGGAACGTACGGGCGATCATGCCTTACCGACAGGCCGGGACGGGGTTGCCCGGCGGTCGGAGTCGTGTCCTGCCACGAAGTACCTCGGTTCGTCGTCCGTGTTCGGGATGGCCGCGCGGCAGGCGTCACGTCAGGACCGCGACACATGTTGGTGCCACGAGGGGATGCTGAGCATTCCGGCCTGGAGTACGAATGCGTCCGCCGGACGTGGCCGGTCCCAGATCACGTCAATCGGGCTTACTCGGATGAGTGCGCCGGGTCTTGGGCACCTCACGAATACCCCCGAACCCTAGCTCTCCCCGCGTGGCGCGTGTATCCGCCAATCGGTTGGCAGAGCCGGGGATCGGGTGGTTGCGTGGATTCTTTGTGAACAGTCCGTATGCCACGAGGTGCTGTCCGTCCCAACCGGACAGCGCCTCGGCCGGCAACGTGTGAGGCGAGGGACCGAGTCAGTGGTCGAGGGTGGGTGGGTGATGTCCTTCGGGGGCTGTTCGGTTGAGGTCGGCCATGCGGAGCCGGAAGATTTGCAGGTCGGTGGCGAAGTATTTGGTGGTTTCGCCGACCCAGTGCATGCCGTTTTTTCTGACCGTGGCCGCGGCGCGGGTGTTGCCGGGCCGGACGACGGCGAAGATCTCGTCGAT
>NZ_JACHJQ010000018.1 GCF_014203735.1 Actinophytocola algeriensis
TACCCGGTTCGACAAACTCGCCGTCCGCTACGAAGCCACCGTCCACATCGCCGCCATCAACGAATGGCTATGACCGACTTCGATACAGGCCCTAGTAGTCGGCGCCGAAAACCACGCGGTCGGGTTCGGCGACGTCGGCCAGCGCGGTGATCGCCATCGGCGGGTGCTCGGCGACCCGGTGCAGCAGGTGCAGCCACCAGTTCTCCCCGTAGGTCAGGTAGACCCGGCAGGAGTGGCCCTGTTCGCGGTGCGCGCGGAGCAGTTCCGGCCGCACCCCGTGCAGCATCTCGATCTCCTCGGCTCCCGCCAGGACACCCGTCCGCGCGGCCTGTGCGAGCAGGCCGGCGTCGTGGGTGGCCAGCGCGACCCTGGCGCCACCCGCGATCGCGCGGGCGGCCAGGTCGAGGTAGCGGGTGTCGAGTTCGGACCCGCGCGGCAGCGCGATCTCCGCCGGTTCGGCGTAGACGCCCTTGACCAGCCGGATCTTCGCGCCGGTGGCCAGGACGGCGGGCAGGTCGTCCGCCGTGCGGTGCAGGTGCGCCTGGAGGGTGATGCCGACGTTGCGGTGGTCTCCGGCCAGCTTGGTGAACACACCGAGGACGTCGTCGACGAACGACGACCGCTCCATGCTGATGATGGCGTCGCTGCCGTGCTCGGCGGCGGCGTCGAGGATGCGGCCCGTGTTCTCCAGCGCCAGCTCGGTGGACAGCAGCATGCCGACGTTCGACAGGTCGAACCCGAGCTGCACCGGGGCGGGCGAGCGCCGGACCAGTCCTATGTAGCCGGTGACGACGGCCTCGACCTCGGCGGGGTCGGTGATCTCCTCGCCGACCGCCTCGACCGAGATCCGGTAACCCTTGGCGCGCAGGGTGGCGGCGCGGTCGAGCAGTTCGTCCTCGGTGGCGGCGGCGACATAGCGCCGGGCGGCGGGGGCCAGCAGCGCGCGCAGCAGCGAGTCCGGCTGGGCGAAGGCCGCGCGGCAGGCCGGGTCGGCGGCCAGGCCGCGCAGGCCCCGGCCCGCCAGGGCGAGTTCGGCGGCGGAGTGGGTCATCAGGCTGCCTTCCGGTAGTCGATGTCGTCGGGCGGCTGCTCGTCGGACGGCTGCTTGCCGAACGGCAGCACACTGGACGGCTGCACGCCGGAAGCCTGCTCGTCGGACTGCTGCGCGGCGGACGGCTGCTCGCCGCTCCTCGCGGTGATCATCATCAGTGTGGCGAAGCTCGGTCCGACGTCGGGTTCGCCGCCCGCGGACCGCCACTCGCGGTACTTGGCGGCGTAGCTGATCACCGTCTCCTTGTCCTTGCGGGCGGCGGGGCGGCTGAACACGCCCGCCCACATCCCGTCCCACATCGCGTACCCGGGGTCGTCCAGCAGGACCTTGTGCGCGTGGCGCAGGTTCCAGAACGGCACCCCGGTGTTGAGGTGGTGTACCAGGTGGAAGCGGTCGGCGTGCCTGCTCAGCAGGAACTGCTCCCAGCGCCTGCCGTGCCGGTTGCGGGTCAGGAGGACGCGCTTGGACTCGCCCTCCGGCATCGGGTAGTGCTCGGCCAACTCCGAGAGCCACCCGATCGCGACGCCCGAGGTGCACAGCGGGACGAACCAGAACAGCAGCAGCTCGGGCAGCCAACCGAACCACGCGCACAGGCCGATGATCAGCGCCCACTCGGCGACCAGGATCAGCCGCTCGATCCGCAGCGGCACCGGGGTGGAGATCTGCGGCATCGACGAGTTCGACCAGAAGCGCTCGCGGAACAGGTACTTCAGGTAGGAGAAGGTCCGCAGTCCGATCGCCGACAGGAACACCTCGCGGATCACGAAGGCCCGGCTGGAGCGGTTGTGGTCGTAGAGGCCGCACTCGATGTGGAACCTGTAGTCCGGGTCGAGGTCGGCGTCACCGAGGTTGCGGTGGTGCAGGCCGACGTGTGTGTTGCGGTAGGGGCCCTGTAAGTGAAAGATCAGGTACCCGCTCAGCACTGTCCCACCGATGACGTTCAGCACGGAGTTGCGCGCGAAGGTCTTGTGCGAGGACTCGTGCAGCAGGTGCGCGAGGAAGCGGTGCGTCGACCCGATCAGGACCAGCGCCACCGGGTAGAACCAGTAGGACACACCGACGCACAGCGCCACGGACAACGCGATCACGGCGTACTCGAACGCGATGGCGAGCAGGCCGTGGAAGTTGTCCAGTTTGCACAGTTCCTTCAGGCCGCGCCGGACCTGTGGCGCCAACCGGTCGAAGCTGAGTTGCTCGGGGTGGCCCGGGCCATCCGGCCCCGTGGAGAACTCCCGTAACGGCATTCTCGATGTCCTTCCCAGACATGTGGCCCCGCCACCGCGGGGGACGCGGTCACAAATCGTCGGCCGGCGCGAACCCGAGGGCCCGGCCGTAGAGGTGCAGCTCGGCCCGCAGGCAACGGGCGGTGGTCGCGGCCCGGCGGAAGCCGTGCCCTTCGCCTTCGAAGGTCAGGTACTCGTGGTCGACGGAGGAGGCGGTCAGGCCCGCCAGGAGCCGTTCGGCCTGTGCGGGCGGGCACACCGTGTCGTCGAGCCCCTGGAAGAGCACCAACGGTGCGGTGATGCGCTCGACGTGGTGCACCGGTGAGCGGTCGCGGTAGACCTCGCGCCGGTCCGGCCACGGGCCGACCAGGCTTTCGAGGTAGCGGGACTCGAAGTCGTGGGTGCCCCTGGTGCGCCAGCCCTCCAGGTCGAGAACCGGGTAGTAGATGGCGGCGGCGTGGTAGAGGTCGGGTTCGGTGGTCAGCGAGACCACCGCGGTCCAGCCGCCCGCGCTGCCGCCGCGGATCGCGATCCGGTTCGGCGTGGCGGTGCCGTCGGCGATCAGGCCGCGGGTGACGGTCGCGCAGTCGGCGACGTCGACCACGCCCCACTCGCCGCGCAGCCCGTCCCGGTAGGCGCGGCCGAAGCCGGTGGACCCCCGGTACTGCACGTCGACCACACCGATGCCGCGGCTGGTGAAGTAGGTGATCTCCTGGTTGCGGACGCGGTGGCTGCGGCTGGTCGGTCCACCGTGGACGAACACCAGGAACGGCGGCGGTTCGCCGTCCGGTGCGGTGAAGTCCGGGCTGTGCGGCGGATACACGTGTGAGTGCACCTCGACGCCGTCGGCGCCTCGGTCGGTGCGGTGCACCGGGACCGAGGCGAAGTCGTCGTGGCCGGCGGTCGCGGGTCGCAGTACGCGGGTCGTGCCCTCGGCGAGATCCACGAGCACGACGGCCCTGCGGTGGCGCGGCCCGGCGGCGACGACGGCGACCCTCGTGCCGTCCGTCGCCGGGTAGGCCCACTCGGTGTACGGGCTGTCGATGTCACGCAGCGAGCCGTCCGGGGACAGCACGCCGAGCGAGCGACCGCTGGTGCCGTGGATGACGGCGACGGAACCATCGGCCAACGGCAGTGCCCAGCGCAGCCCGATGCGCCACAGCGCCTCGCCGAACTCCTCCTCCCGCGCGCACAGGACCCGCGCGGCCCCGGTGGCCGGGTCGACCTCGTGGAGGTTCCACCAGCCCGCCGGGTCGCTGATCGCGTAGAGGGTGTCGGTCCCCACCGCCCAGTCCACCTGGGTCACCGAGACGCCATCGCCGCCGTGCGTCCGGCGGGGTTCACCGAGGGTGCCGTCCGGATTGATCCCGGCGACGACCAGGTCCGTGCTGTCCCAGGGCATCGCGGGGTGGTTCCACCCGAGCCACGCGACCTGGGTGCCGCTGGGCGCCAGGCGCGGGCCGGTCATGAAGTCGTGGGTGGCGGCCAGCACGCGCACGGCCGACGGGTCGGTCGCGCCGGTGCCGTCCAGCGGTAGCGCGACCAGGTGCCGGGTGACCTTGGTGCACTCCGGGTCGAGCACGGTCTCCCGCAGGCACCACACCTCGGTGTCCCGCACGGAGAGGTCCGCGTGGCGCAGGGACGCCCCGTCGCCGACCGGGCTCAGCGGGACCGGCTCGGCGCCGGGAGTCCACCGGTACACGCGCTGGTCGGCGTAGTGCACGAAGACGACGCCGTCGCCTGCGGGCGCCCACGGCCTGCCGCCGTACTCGATCACCCGTGTGCGCACGTCCCAGCCGGGCAGCGCGTCGACGATGCCCTCACCGGTGTGGCGCATCAGCGCGTTGCGGCCGCCCTCGCCGGGGCGGACCTCGGTCCACCAGACCTCGTCGCCGACGAAGCCCAGCCATTCCACGAGGGCCTCGCCCGCGGCGACGTCGTCGGCGCCCACCGGCGATGGCCAGCTGCCATAGGGGGCCGTGTTGCGGACGTGGTTCATCGGTGGCCGGTCCCTTTCGCTGTCGATAGCCCGCTGGAGGCGGTGTCAGTAGGCGATGCGCGGCACGCCGGGGGCGGAGCTGTCGAGCCGGTAGGACATGACCGACGGGTCGCCGGTCAGCCAGAAGTGCCCGTCGAGGTCGGTCCACTCGCACAGGCCGACCAACTGCGCGGCGTAGGCGATGGCGCGGGGTGGTTCGAGGAAGCAGCCGAGCATCCTGGTCGCGCCGCGGGCGCCGAGGTCGGTGAGGACCCGGTGTCCTGGCAGCAGCCCGCCCAGCCGCATGAGCTTGGTGTTGGCGCCGTCCGCGACGGCCACGGCGGCCTCGACGTCGGCGACGGTGTTGACGCCCTCGTCCAGGATGACCTTGGTGTCCGGGAGCGCGGCGCGGACCTCGGCGAGCAGGTCCCGGTCGTGCACCGGGTCCTCCAGCACCGCGGGCGCGATCTCGGTGACCAGGTCGCGCAGGCGCCCCCAGTCCCGCGCGTCCCAGCCGCGGTTGACGTCGAGGATGATCGGACCCGGGACGCCGACGAGCCCGCGCAGGACCACGTCGTCGTCGGGGCCGCCGAGCTTGATCTTCACCGGGCGGGTGCCCGCCGGGATCTCCTCGCCGATCGGCACGGTGTGCAGCAGGCGCACCGTCCCCGGTGCCGGCAGGTCGAGCAGCCGCCAGACCGGCACGCCCGCGCGCCGGGCGGCGCGGTCGAGGAACGCCATCTCGACCAGCATCCTGGCCGGTCCGGACGCGTGTTCGCCCACCTGGTCCAGCGCGGCGACGAGCTCGGCCGGGGTCAGCTGACCGCGGTCGGCCACCGCGCGGGCCATGGCGGCCGCCTCGGTGCCGATCACGGTGGCGTCCTGGCCGTAGCCGAGGTCGGCGGCGATCTCGCCGTCGCCGACGTGCCCGTCCCCGGTGTCGCCGAGGGAGAGCCGGACGATGTCGACCGTCTCGATGGTCATGTGCGAGATCTCGAACGAGCGCGGTAGCGGCAGCGGCTCGACGGTGAGGTCGACGGTCCCGTCGGCCGGTGTGGTGGTCGTCATCGCACGTCCACCGCCGGGGCGATGGTGAAGCGCACCGCGTCGACGAGCTTCGCGGCGAGCGCGCGGGCCTCGGCCGGGGTGTCCGCGCCGACGACGATCACGCCGACCCGGTCCTCCCCGTTGTGGAACGGGCGGATCTCGTCACCCTCCCCCACCGACAGCTCGGCGTGCACGACCGCCGGGTGCGAGCTGGCCGACTCCCAGCCGGTCACCGACAGCACCCGGCCCGGTGGCGGCGCGAAGTAGCGCGCGGCGGCGGCGCGGGCCACGATGACGGGACCGGGCTCGGTGGCGCCGAGGACGTCGTCGTACACCAGGCCGTAGAGCTCCAGGCCGGGGATGGCGTGTTCGAGCATCTTGTGGATCCACCCGCCGCCGACGCGCACGTGGACCTCGCCGATCACCACGCCGCGCTCGGTCAGCCACAGCTCGACGTGGAAGAGCCCGAAGGTCAGCTCCAGCGCGCGCAGCGCCGCCAGCACCTCCCGCTCGATGCGCTCGGTGTCGGCCGCCGGAAGGTCGGCGGGCAGGACGTGCCCGATCTCCACGAAGTACGGCGGCGGGAGCTTCTCCTTGGCGGTGACCGCGAAGACCCTCGGCTCGCCGCGGAGGAAGACGCCCTCCACGCTGAACTCCGGACCGTCCACGAACTCCTCGATGAGGAACTCCTCGGGGTTCGGCAGCGCCTCGACGGCGTCGCGCAGCTCGGCGACCGCGGTCACCTTGCGGACACCGTCGCTGCCGGACCCGTCGCGGGGCTTGACGACCCAGGGGCCGTCGGTGCCGAGGGTGAACTCCTCCGCGTCGGCCAGGCAGGCGCACAGGCGCACCGCGGGCTGCGGGAACCCGGCGGCGGCCAACGCCGCACGGCCGTCGTCCTTGGTGCGCACCCGCCGCACGGCGTGCGGTGGGTTGCCCGGCAGGCCGAGGACGTGCGCGGTCTCGGCGACGGCGACCTGGGCCATCTCCCGCACGCCGAACACGACGTCGAACCCACCGGGTCGCTCGGCGGCCCACGCCGCCACCGCGCCGGCGGTCCCGTGGTCCACGACCGACCCCTCGTTCGCGGCGGCCGCCACCGAGGGCGTGGCCGCGAAAGTGGTCTCCTGGTTGGTCACGTGCGTGGCGAGGCCGCGGTCGGCCGCCTGCCGCAACGCCGCGATCGCGACGTCCACGCTCAGCGACATGTCTCCCGCCCCGCCGACCAGCAGCAGGCGGCCGGGTTCGCGTTCGGTGGTCATGCTCGACCTCCTCGGTGCTCGAGCGCGGTCAGCGCAGCCGGTAGACGCGGTCCTTGAGCTCCTGCACGCGCTCGTAGTCGCGCTCGAGCTGCTCGGCCGAGTCGGTGCCCAGGTGCACCGCCAGGGTGCTGGTGTAGAGGTCGATGGTCGGCTTGATCCGGCTGCCCGGCTTGAGCTTGACCCGCAGGTGCCGCACCGAGGGCAGGGCTTCGATGTCGGCGACCACGTCCTCGTCGATGCTGTCGACCACGCCGTCCAGCTCGGTCGGGGTGATCACCATGCAGCCGTACAGGAGCCGCTGGTAGCGCCGGTCCGCGTAGCGGTCGAGGAACTCCTGCGGGCGGACCGCGGCGAGGGCGGTCAGGTCGGCCTGGTTCGCCCCGCAGCACGCGTCGTTGTACGCGGGCACCACACCACCGGTCATCCGGGCGCCGACCTCCACCAGCGTGGGGCCGTGCTCGGTGCGGATGACCTCGGCGTGGGTCGGGCCGTAGTCGATGCCCAGCGCGTCCAGCGCGGAGGAGGTGTAGGCGATCAGCTCCGCGACCTCGGGCGAGTCCGGGTCCTGGATGTCGTCGCGGTCGTAGATGTTGTGCACGTCCACCAGGCGCTTGCGGTACTTCCACACCGCGCTCGTGTAGCGGCGCCCCCCGTGCGACACCATGTCCACCGAGTACTCGTCGCCGGCCAGGTAGGACTGGACGAGCACCTCGCGGTTGGGGTCCTCGAAGATGGTGGACGCGCCGAGCACGGCCTCGGCGGCCTTGCGGACCTGCTCCGGGGAGGTGCAGATCGCCACGCCGTCGGTCGCGGCCGAGGCGAGCGGCTTCACCACGACCGGGTAGGCGCCCCTGGTCTCGGCCCAGGCCACGATGTCCTCGGCGGCACCGCTCTTGAACTGGTCGGCGCACCGCACGCCCGCCTGGCGCAGCGCCTCGATCATCTCGTACTTGTCCCGCCGCGCCCGCGACTTGTCGCTGCCGTTGCCGGGCAGCCCGAGCAGCTCGTTGAGCCGGTCGGTCCACTCGACCCCGGGCTCCTGCCCGGTGACGACGGCGACCGGCGCGAACGCGGCGAGCTCGGCCGCGGCCTCCTCCGGGGTCGCGCACACGACGTTGGCCCGGTAGGCGCTCAGGTCCGGCAACATCATCGAGGTCATCATCTCGATGCTGCTCTGCACGTGGACCACATCCGCGCCTGCTCGCGCGAACGCGGGAGGCAGGTGGTTGCCCGAGGTGTACCCGTCGACGATCACGGCGACCGGGCGCGGTTGTCCAGACATGTTCCTACTCACGGGTTGGTCGATGGTGTGCTGGCGCGGGCTGGTCACTCGACCTTGGTCATGGTCAGGTGGATGCGCGAGGTGCCACCCGCGTTGTAGGCCGAGTGGTGCAGCTTGGTGTTGAGGATGTGGATGCGGCCGTCGGTGGGCACGTGGTAGGTCTGGCCGGTCCGCAGCAGGAGCCTGCAGTCCTCATTGGTGATGATGGCCATGTGCGCGACGCGGGAGGCGTCGGTGTGCATGTGGTAGATCTCCGACGGGTGCAGCGCGACCAGGCGCATGCGGCCGATCCGGAACGGCAGGCTCTTGTAGATCTCGTAGAAGTAGGTGTCCTTCAGCTCCTCGTTGAAGAAGCTGAAGTCGCTCTCCTCGAAGTTCTTCTCGCCGGTGGCCTGGTTGAACTGGCCGTTGCCCGCGTCGTGCCACGGGTCCTCGGCGCCTGCGCGGTGCGTCAGGCCGAGCCTGCGCAGGCGGTGGTCGGGGTTCTCCGGGTCGGTGACCGGCACGCGGTCGACGACCTGCTGGTAGGCCCTGAGGATTTCGTCGTGCTCGAACTGCAGTCCGGGCACCAGCTCGATCATCTCGGTGTTCACGGACTCGACAACGGACTGGGACAAGATCCACCCCTTTGGACGGTTGCTACGCGGTTGACATCACAGGTGCGCGGGACGCCACCTGCGCAAGGACCAATCGACCAGTGGCCTGCTCGCGGCACCGATCACGAGGAACCCGGCGGCGATCGTGAGCCAGGCGGGCAGGCCGTAGGTCACGGCCAGCCCGAGAACCGCAGGGGCCACCGCCTCGGCGACCCCGCCGCCGAGGCCGAACACGCCGGAGTACTGCCCCTGGGCGTGCGGCGCGGCGAGGCCGAAGGAGTACTCCATCGACGCCGCGGCGTGCCACAGCTCGCCCAGGGTGTAGATCGCCATGGCCACCAGCAGCAGCGCGATGGCCACGCCGGGAGGCTGGTCGGCGGCGAAGGCCATGCAGACCATGCCCGCGGCCACCGCGACCCCCGCCCAGAGCATGCGCCTGCCCGCGGAGTCGTGGTCGGCGACGTTGCGGCTGACCACCACCTGCAAGGTGATGATCATGGCGGTGTTCAGGGCCAGTGCGACCGAGACCATCCACCTCGGCGCGTCGGTGTGGTCGACGATCCACAGCGGCATCAGGAAGGTCGGGACGGCGAAGTGCAGGGACATGAGGCAGTTGAGGATGGTCGCCGTCAGGTACGGCCGGTCGCGCATGGCGGCCCAGCGGTCCTTGACCTCGGGGCCGGTCGTCGGCGCGAGGTGCGGCAGCCGGGTCAGCATGATCGCGCCGCCCGCGAAGGCCAGCACCCGGCCGCCGATCAGCGCCAGGTAGGCGGCCTCGGTGTCGAGCTGGATCGCGACGCCCGCGGCGAGCGACCCCAGCGCGACGGCGAGGTTCACCACCGAGCGCAGGTACGCGCGGAAGGTGGCGGGGTTGTCCCCGGCGAACCCGCGGATGAGCGGCGCCTTGCTCGACTTGTCCGCCGCGAACACCAGGCCGACCAGCACCGAGACGATGATGTACGGCAACAGCGAGCTGACGAACATGTAGCACGTCATCGCGCCCGCGCCCGCGATCATGACCACGACCTGGGTCTCGCGCGCGCCGAACCGGTCGGCGACACGGCCGGCGAGCACGCCTGCCACGAGGCCGACCATGGCGCCGAGGAACAGGCCGAGCGCGACGTGGGTCATCGGGAGCTTGACGATGCGGGTGAAGTACAGCGCGCTGCTCGCCATGAACATGCCGCTGCCGACCGCGTTGACGAACGACGCCACGGCCAGCGCGCGCTGCGGCGGGGTCTCCGGCAGGAGCCTCGCCACCAGGCCGGGCTTGCCGGGGCTCTGCGTCAGCGCCACAGCTGGTCCTTGTAGTCCTCGTCGGGCCAGGTGGCCTGCTGCCAGGCGCGCAGTTCGCGCATGGCGCCGCCGGACGGGGCGATCAGCAGGCGCTCGTCGAACCACGCCCGCAGCTCCTCGAAGCGGCGCAGCATCGCGTCCTCCGACTCCGCCGACACCAGCACCTGGGCGATGCGCGCGTTCGTGCTGCCGACCCCCGAGGAGATCTGGCTGCCGAAGGCGTACTCGACGCGCACGTGCTCGACACCCGGCAGCGCCTTCATCTCCGCGGGCGACGGGCACCGGAACAACGTGCCCGACCTGCCCATCAGGTAGGTGCCGCCGATGGTTTCCGGACGCACCTGGATGTCCAGTTCCGGCTTGCGCCCCAGGGCGCCGAGCAGCGCGGCCGCCCCGAGGTGGACGTTGAACTTCGCCTGGACTTCCTCGTGTACCAGTGCACCGCCACGCCGGGCCGCGCACTCGCCGAAGGTCAGCGTCCCGGTCGCCGGGTCGTGGAACAGCTCCATGTGGAACACGCCGTCACGCAGGTCGAGCGCTTTGAGCGCACGGGCCACCAGGGGCTGGCCGCGCTCGTAGGCCCACGCCTCGGTAGTCGGGTCGAACCGGCGCAGCCACAGCGGCAGCGCCTGGTCGACCGTGCTCAGGCACGGCACGCCGTAACGGCCGAGCGCGCAGAAGATCATTTCACCGTCGAAGACGACGCCGTCGGCGACCCACTCCTCGGCGCCGTCGATGAACTCCTCGAGAACGAACGTGCGCTGGCCGGTCCGCTCGGCGCGGTACTTCGCGCTCAGCGCGCGCAGCTGCTCGACGCTGTCCACCACGGATGTCATGGCGGTGGCCGCGCCCGCGATGGGCTTGAGGACCGCACGCTCGTAGGGCAGCTCGGTGATGTCGCCGACGTCGTGGACGTCATCGATCACCGTGGTCAGCGCGGCCGGGATGCCCGCGTCGCGCACCCGTCGCTTCTGGAGGGTCTTGTCGCGGAAGTACACCGCCGTGACCGGGTCGATCGCGCGGGCGCCGAGGTGCCCGGCGAGAACACCCGCGGTGACCATGGCCCACTCGTCGCTGGTCTGCACGGCGTCGAACCGGCGATCACCGAGCCCGGCCCGGTGCAGCGCGCTGAGCACGGCCTCCGGACTGGACGCCTGGTCGACGCGGAGCACCGTCATGCCGTCTGGCACGAGCTGCAGGCCGTAGTCGTGCGCACCGGCGCCCCAGGCGACGACGCCCTCGACGTCGTGTTGCTGGCAGGCCTCCAGGACGTACTTGTCCACGCCCAGCATCAGCACCAGTGGTCGGGGTGCAGCGGTCATCTGATCCATCGCATTTCGGGTGCAGCCGGGCGACGAGCCCGATCGTCGGACGATGTCAATCTTTTGTCGAATATAAGCGGAGCCGCCACAAGGTATATCCATTAACCGATGGCGCGCGCAAGTAATGCGCCGCAAGAATCCATCGACAATCCAGGCGAAGAGCAATATCGCGTATTGACATCCGGGCCGCCGACTTGCGTACACTACGGCCGGGCACGGATTCAGAGCTTTGACCACCGCATATACGAAGCCGACGTGCTCAAGTGGGGATCGGCGCGAAATCACGAGGTAGCGCCGTCCGGCGACTGGGGAACACCTTTCAGACCGCAACAAAATAATCTTGAACAGTCCACCAAGGTCGATGCCGCGGGCGTTAGCCGACACGGGGACATCACGCCCTCCCGACGTGACGGGGACAACCGCGTCACTGACGATCACACGAATTTCAGGCACCGGCTGCCTCGCCACCACCTATCGAAGGAATCTCGATGAGTTCGAGCAAAGCCGCCATGCGCTATCTCGCCACGTCCACCGTGGTGCAGCCGCTGATCCACCGGTGGTACGCCGTTCCCTACTTCGCGGCTCCCCACACCGGCGCGATGAACCTCGCGAAGCGGCAGCTCCCCGCGTTGCGCAGCTACCTCGCCGCACCAGAGGCGCACGCGTTGGCGCTGACCAACCCCGACATGTTCGGCGCGCCATTCGTCAACGCGCGGGAGGGCGGACCGGCCGCCATCGAGGAACTGGTCGAGCGCACGCTCAAGGAGGGCCAGCCCCGGCTGCGGCTCGCCGAGGACATCGACACCATGCGCGCGGTGCTCAAGGCCAAGGCGGACGGTGGCTCGCTCGCCCCGCTCTACGCCGAGCTGCCGCCCAGCCTGCACGGGGTGTCCGAGCTGGTCTACGACACCGCCGGCAACGCGTCGCTGCGGTTCTTCGAGTCACTGCTGTACCGGACGGCGGCGCTGCAGCCCGAGGCCCAGACGATCTCGCTGCTGCCCCGCCACGACCCGAACCAGCCGTTCGTCTACGGCTCCCCCGTGCTCCCGCACGGCCGGGCCGAGCTGAACGTGCCGTTCTCCGCGCCGGAGCTGGGCGAGCTGTTCGCGGGCCACCGCCGGCAGGTCGACGTCGAGCAGCTGGTCGAACTGTTCGAGCTGGCGGGTGCGCAGCAGGAGATCTTCCGCGGCCTGTTCACCGACCGCGAGCCCCGCCCGTACACCTACGCCGCCCCGGGCGAGGTCCGGATGCGCTACTTCGGACACGCCAGCGTCCTGCTGGAGTTCGAGGGCTTCACCGTGATGACCGACCCGACCCTCGGCTACGACGACGACGGCCACTCGCACTACACCTTCGCCGACCTGCCTGAGCGCATCGACGTCGTGGTGATCAGCCACGGCCATTCCGACCACTTCTCGCTGGAGACGCTGCTCCAGCTCCGCGACCGGATCGGGACGATCGTGGTCCCGCAGACCTCCGGCGGCACCCTCCCGGACTTCAACCTGCGCGTGTTCCTGGAGAACTTCGGCTTCCGGAACGTGGTGGAGCTCGGCGAGGTGCAGTCCCTCGACCTCGGCCACGCCCGGATCACCGCGCTGCCGTTCCTCGGCGAGCACGGCGACATGGACATCCGCGCGAAGATGGTCCCGATGGTCCGCATCGGCGGCCGAGGCTTCCTGTTCGCCACCGACACCTCGCCGATCGACCCGTCGATCTACGAGCTCGTCGGCCGCGAGATCGGCACCATCGACGCGCTGTTCATCGGCCTGGAGTGCGTCGGCGCGCCCATGAGCTGGCTCTACGGCCCGTTCCTGGACACCCCCATCGGCCGCGACCACGACAACGACCGCGGCCTGAAGGGCTCGTTCGCCGGTCCGGCCGACAAGGTGGCCCAGCAGGTCGGCGCGCGCAACGTGTTCGTCTACGCGCTGGGCATGGAGCCGTGGCTCAAGCACCTGTCCGGCTGCTGGTACGACCCGGAGGCCGAGCAGATCAAGCAGTCCGAGCTGCTCACCGAGCTGTGCGCCCGCCGAGGCGTGTCCTCGGAGCTGCTCTACATCACCGACCAGCGCAGCTGGCCCTCGGGCTCCGAGGCGGTCACCCCGACCCGCGCGAAGTAGCGGTCCCCGGTGAACCAGGTGCTGGCCGTCGGCTACGACCTCGGCTCGGTCGGTCCCACCGAACTGGCCGCGGCGGGCCGGGCGTGCGGTGTGGACGTGGTGCTCGTGGTCGACTCCACGTGCGCCCACGTCGCGAGCGTGCTCCCGGTGCTGCGCAGGCGGTTCGAGGTGGTCGACATCGCCGGTCTGTCCACTGTGGATGCCGCGGGCGAGGTCGCGCGGCACCGGGTCGACGGCGTGCTCACCTTCAGCGACCTCTGCCTGTCGACCACGGCGGGCATCGCCGACCGGCTGGGGCTGAAGCGGTGGCACTCCCCCGCGGTGACGGCCGTGCTCCTCGACAAGAGCGCGCAGCGCACCGCGTGGGCGGCGGCGGGCCTGGACACCACCAGGCACGCCGCGGTCGACGCGGAGACCGAGGTGGCCGCCGCGTTGGCCTCGGTCGGCCTGCCCGCCGTGCTCAAGCCCCGCGGTGGGACCGCGGGGCAGCACGTCAGCCGGGTGGACGACCTCGACGAGGCGCTGGACGCCGCCCGCCGCTTCTTCGCCGACGCGCCCCGCGGCACCGCGATGGTGGCCGAGGAGTTGCTGGTCGGTGACCCGGACGTGGCCGGGGAAGCGTTCGGCGACTACGTCTCGGTCGAGGCCGCGGTGCACGACGGCGAATGCCTGCCGCTCGGTGTGGTGGGCAAGCTGCCGCTCGTGCCGCCGTTCCGGGAGCGCGGGTTCTTCCTGCCCGCCACGCTCGACGCGGCCACCACCGCGCGGGTCCTGGAGGTGGCCGACGCGGCGGTGCGCGCGCTCGGGGTGCGCGACGGGATCGTCCACACCGAACTCAAGCTGACCGCGGCAGGCCCCAGGGTGCTTGAGGTCAACGGCCGCGCTGGCGGGCACGTCCCGGACCTGTTCGAGCGCGCGTTCGGCTATTCCGTGGTCGAGACGGCGATGCGGCTCGCGCTCGGTGAGCGGCCCTCGGCACCGGACGGGTCCGGTGACGCGGTCACCTTCCAGTACGTGTTCCTGCCCCCGCGCGACGCCGAGACCGTCGTGGCCGCCGAGCGGCTCGCCGAGCTTCGTGCGCTCGACGGGATCGACCTGCTCGACGTCCGGGTGCGACCGGGCCAGCGGGTCGACTGGCGCGACGGCGCGTTCGGCCGGTTGGGCAAGGCGTACGGCCGCGTGCCGGACCACGCGGCGCTGGCGGACCTGGTCCGCGGCATCGAAGACACGTTCCACCCGACCTTCACCACGGGTCGGCCCACCTAGTCCCCGGAAATCCGGATCGGTCAGAGGAGTCATCGAAATGGTGCACGGCAGACCCACGGCCGCGGCGAGCCCGGCACTGTCCGCGGCCCAGCACAGGCTCTGGCTCGCGGCGCGCGTCGAACCCGACAGCTTCGAGTTCACCGTGCCGTGGGCGGCGCGCGTGCACGGCGCGCTCGACACCGGCGCGCTGGCCGCGGCGTGGACCGCGGTCGTGCGCAGGCACGCGGAGCTGCGGCTGCGCGTGACCGAGCACGCCGGTGAGCCGGGCAGGGCGGAGTGGCCGGTCGAGCGGCTCGCGGCCCGGGTCCGGGTGATCGACCGCAAGGACGTCGACGAGGAGCTGCGGCTCGCGGCGTCGCGCGTGTTCGACCTGGCCGAGGAGCCCCTGGCCGAGCTGGAGATCCTCCGGATCGGGCCACTGGAGCACCTGGTGCTGCTGACCGCGCACCACATCGTCACCGATGGCCGGTCGGTGCACCTGATCACCACCGGCCTGTTCCGCGCCTACGAGGGCAGGACCGACCTCGGGTCGGCGCCGAGCTACGTCGACTACGCGGCCTGGGAGGCGACGTCGTCGCGACCGGCCGCGGACAAGCTCGAGGCCCGGATCGAGGAATTGCGGGTGCCGATCGCCGACCGCCCGCTGGGCCTCGGCGAGCCGCGCCCGGTCGAGGGCAAGCGCGGCGCCGTGGTCCGGGTGCCGCTCGACGCCGGCCTGTGGGCCGCGGTGCGCGGCGCCGCGAGCGACCTGCGGACCACCCCGCAGGTGATCGGCATGGCCGCGCTTGGCCTGACGCTGCGCCGCTACACCGACACGCGGGACATCGTGCTCGGCGGCACCATGGACACCAGGACCGCCGCCTACGCCGACACGGTGGGCATGTTCATCAACCCGACGCCCGTGCGGCTGCGCGTCGAGGACGACCAGACCGCCGCGGACTACCTGGGTTCGGCGCACCGCGCGCTGCTGCGGGCCTTTCTCTTCCGGCACCTGCCGTTCGAGGAACTGGTGCGCGGCCTGGGCAGCGCCCCGGCGAGCGGCCGTTCGCCGGTGTTCCAGGTCCTGTTCAACTACGTCGCCGGCCCGTCCCACCTCACGGCGGCGGGACTGGACATCACCGAGGTCGACTTCCCGGTCGAGGTGTCGAAGTACGACATGACCATGTGGCTGCGCGGGCTGGGTGACACCGCCGAACTCGCCGCGGTCTACCGGGCCGAGCAGTACACCGAGGCGCGGATCGAGCAGTTCACCACGCACCTGCGGGCGGTGCTCACGAGCCTGGTCACCGACCCCACCGGCCGGCTGGACGACATCGCCATGCTGGCCGCGGCCGAGGTCGAGCGGCTGGTCGCGCTGGGCGACGGCGGCGAGGTCGCCGACGCCGACGCGCTCGTGGCCGACCTGATCACCTCGGTCGCCGCCACGCACCCGGATCGGGCCGCGGTCGTCCACGCCGAGGAGATCGTCGACTACCGCGAGCTGGACGGCTGGTCCGCGGTCATCGCCCAGCGCCTGCGCGGGCAGGGCGTCGGCGCGGGGTCGACGGTCGGCGTCCTCACCGACCGCTCCCCCGCGATGGTGGCCGCCGCACTCGGCGTGCTGCGGGCGGGGGCGGCGTACGTGCCGCTGGACCCGGCGCACCCGGACGAGCGCCTCGCCGCCACCCTCGCCGACGCCGCCGCGAGCTGCGTCCTGGTCACCGAGGCCACCGCGTCGGTCGCCACCGGTCTGCCGACCGTGCGTGCCGACAAGGAGCGCGGCGCCCCGGCCGAGCCGCTCGACCTCCCCGCGCCCGACCGGTCCGACGCGGCGTACGTGATCTACACCTCGGGCACCACCGGTGAGCCGAAGGGCGTCGTCGTGGAACACGGCCAGCTCGCGGCGTCCACCGCGGCCCGGCGGGCGGTGTACCCGGGCGCGCCGGTGTTCCTGCACGTGTCACCGCTGGCGTTCGACTCGTCCATGGCGGGCCTGTGGGGCACCCTGACCGCCGGTGGCACCGTGGTGGTCGCCGATGGCGACGACGTGCGCGATCCCGAGCGCCTGCTCGCCCTCGTCCGCCGCCACCAGGTCACCGATCTGCTGTGCGTACCGACGCTGTACGCGCTGGTGCTGTCGCGGGCAGGCGACGGCACCGCGCTGCGGTCGCTGCGCCGCGCCATCGTGGCGGGCGAGGCGCTGCCGGAGGCCCTGCCGCGCGAGCACTTCGCCGTGGCGCCGAACGCGGCACTGGTCAACGAGTACGGCCCGACCGAGACGACCGTGTGGGCGAGCTACCGCCGCTACACCGAACCGGGCCCGATCGACATCGGCGGCCCGGTCCCCGGCACTCGACTGTCCGTTGTGGACAGTCGCGGCGCCCTCTCGCCGCACGGCGCGATCGGCGAACTGCGCATCGGCGGGGCCGGGGTGAGCCGGGGCTACCTCGGTCGCGACGCCGACACCGCGCGGGCCTTCGTCACCGACCGCCGCACAGGTGAGCGGGTCTACCGCACCGGCGACCGCGTGCGGTGGAGCGACGCGGGCACGCTGGAGTTCCTCGGCCGGGCCGACCAGCAGGTCAAGATCCGCGGCCACCGGGTCGAGCTGGGTGCGGTCGAGACCGCGCTCGGCGGCCTCGACGGGGTACGCGCCGCCGCCGTGCTCCCGGACGCCGCCGGTGCGCGGTTGGTCGGGTTCGTCGTCGCCGACCCGGCTTTCGACACCGCCGCCGCCCAGCGCCGCCTGGCCGAGCGGTTCCCCGACCCGATGGCGCCGCGCACCCTGCACGTGCTGGCCGAGTTCCCGTGCACCCCCAACGGCAAGGTCGACCGCGCGGCACTCGGCGACCTGATCGACGCGGCCCCGGCCCCGACCCCGACATCGGTCGCGGCTCCGGCAGCGGCCGCGGTCACCGACGACGCTTCCCAGGTGGCCGCGGCGTGGTCGAAGATCCTCGGCAAGACCGACCTCCCGGTCGACGCGAACTTCTTCGACGTCGGCGGACACTCGCTGCTCGTCCCGGCGCTCCAGGTCGCGATCCAGGCCGAGACCGGCACGAACGTCTCCATCGTGGACCTGTTCACCGCCACGACGATCGCCGCCCAGATCGAACTGGTTCGCGCCGCCGCGGTCCCGGCCGACGACACCGCCACCCAGGTCGCGGCCGCGTGGTCGAAGATCCTGGGCAAGACCGACCTCCCCGTCGACGCGAACTTCTTCGACGTCGGCGGGCACTCGCTGCTCGTTCCCGCGCTCCAGGTCGCACTGGAGAACGAGACTGGCACCTCGGTGTCCATTGTGGACCTCTTCACCGCCACCACCGTCACCGCGCAGACCGAGCTGGTGCGCGCGGCGGCCGCACCCGCGGCGGCGCCGGAGGAGACCGATGACCGGCGGGCCAGGATGGCCGCGCGGTCGCGGCGGTCGGCCGGGGCGGCGCGGTGAGCCGGGACGACGCGTTCGACGTCGCGGTCACCGGGCTGTCGGCCCGCTTCCCCGGGTACGCGGACCTGGCGGACTGGTGGGCCGCGATCCAGCGCGGCGAGGTGCTGACCACCCGCCGTCCGGCAGCGGAGCTGATCGCGGCCGGGGTACCGCGGGCGCACGTCACCGACCCCGACTACGTCCCCGTGTGCGGCTACCTCGAGGACGCCGACCGGTTCGACAACACCCTGTTCGGCCTCAGCCCGCGCGACGCCGAGCTGACCGACCCGCAGCACCGGCTGATGCTGGAGGCCGCGTGGGCCGCGCTGGAGGACGCGGGTCGCGATCCGTACGACGACTCGGTGCGCACCGGCGTCTACGCCAGTGCCACCAGCAGCGCCTACCACCGCCGCATCCTGGTGGGTGGCAGGCTGCCGCACGACCAGCACGACCGGCTGGAGGTCGGCACCGGCCAGGACTACATGGCCACGCGGATCGCGTACAAACTCGGTCTGCGCGGGCCTGCCCTGAGCGTGCAGACCGCGTGCTCGTCGTCCCTGGTGGCCGTGCACACGGCCGTGCAGGCACTGCTCAACGGTGAGTGCGACCAGGCGTTGGTCGTCGCGGCGTCGGTCGGCTTCCCGCAGGAGGGGCACCTGCGGGTGCGCGGCGGGATCATGTCGGCGGGCGGCGCGTGCAGGCCGTTCGACGCGGGCGCGGACGGCACTCTCGCGGGATCAGGCGTCGCGGCGGTCGTGCTGCGCAGGCTCGCCGACGCCCACGCCGACGGCGCGACACCGCACGGTGTCATCCTCGGCACCGCGGTCAACAACGACGGCGACGCGAAGGCGGGTTACAACGCGCCGTCCGCGCTGGGGCAGGAATCGGTGATCCGGGCGGCACTGCGGGCCGCCGACGTGCCCGCCGACTCCCTCGGCTACCTCGAAGCGCACGCGACCGGCACCTACGTGGGTGACCCGATCGAGTGGACGGCGATGTGCGCTGCGCTCGCCCGGGTGCCCAGCCGCCAGATCGCGCTCGGCGCGGTGAAGGCCAACATCGGCCACCTCGACGCCGCGTCCGGGTTGGCGTCGCTGGTCAAGACCCTGCACGTGGTCAAGGACGGTGTGGTGCCGCCGGTGGCGGGCTTCACCGAGCTCAACCCGCTGCTCAGCGCGGCGGGCGCCCCGCTGACGGTGCCGACCGAACTCGCCGGGTGGAGCGGCCCCACCCCGCGGCGCGCGGGTATCAGCTCCTTCGGCATCGGCGGCACCAACGCCCACGTCGTCATCGAGCAGCCGCCCTCGGTCGCCCCACCGGCCGCGGCCCCCGCCAGGGACACCATCGTCGTGCTCTCGGCCGCCGACCCGACCGTGGTGACGCGGGCCGCGACCCGGTTGGCCGACCGCGTGGCCTCCGCCGCCGACCTCACCGACGTCGCGCACACCCTCGTGCACGGTCGCGCGCCGCTCCAGCACCGGGTGGCCGTCGTCGGGCACACGCCCGAGGACGTCGCGCGCCGGCTGCGGACCGAGTCCGAGCACGTCGTCGGCACCCGGCCGGCGACCGGTCCCGCGCCGCTGGTGTTCCTCTTCCCGGGACAGGGCGCGCAGCGTCCCGGGATGGGTCTGCCGTGGCGGACGCACCTGCCCGGGTTCGCCGCCGCCTCGGCCGAGTGCCTGGCGGACCTCCCGGGCGACCTGGCCGACGACGTGCGGGCCCTGCTGTACGACCCGGACTTCCCGCGCGACCGCGCCGAGCACACGGACCTCGCCCAGCCCGCGCTGTTCGTGCTGGAGTACGCCGCCGCGCACGCGCTCAAGGGCCTCGGGCTGGTCCCCGCCGCCGTGGCGGGGCACAGCCTCGGCGAGATCACCTCGGCCTGCCTGGCGGGGGTGCTCACCCGCGCGGACGCGGTGCGGCTGGTGACCGAGCGCGGGCGGCTGATGCGGGCGTGCCCGGCCGGCACGATGCTCGCGGTCGGCTGCGCGGAGGACGAGGCGGTCAAGCTCCTCGGCGACGCCGCCGACACCGTGGACACCTCGGTGCTGGAGATCGCCGCGGTGAACACCGCCGACAGTTGCGTCGTGGCCGGCCCGGGTGCGGCCGTCGACGCGTTCGCCGCGTGGCTCGGCGACCGCGTGCGCCACCGCCACCTCGCCACCTCGCACGCCTTCCACACCGCGCTCATGGAGCCCGCGGTGGCCGGGCTGGAGGCGGTGCTGGCGAGGACCGCCACCGCCGCGCCGACCATCCCCTACGTGGCCAACGCGACCGGGACGCTCGTCGGCCCCGGGACCGCGGTGGACGCGCGCGCGTTCGCCGAGTCCGCCCGCCGGGCGGTGCGGTTCGCCGACGGCGTGGCCGCACTCGCGGACCGGTTCCCCGGCGCGGTCGCCGTCGAGGTCGGACCCGGTCGCGCGCTGAGCGGCATGGCGGAGGCCGAGGGCATCACCTCGGTCACCATGGCCGCCGGCCGCGGTGGCGAGGCGGAACCGCTCAACGGGCTCGCCGCGCTGTGGACCCTTGGCCAGCCGGTCGACCTCACCGCGATCAACGGCACCGGCCGGCGCACCCGGATCCCGGCCTACCCGTTCCACGGTCCACAGTGGATCGCGCCGGAGGCGGTCCCGCTGCCCGTCCAGGAGCCGGACGCCGCCGTCTCACCACCGGCACCGGACTCCCCCCGGGTGCTGGTCACCTCGGGCTGGGCCGACCTGCTGGGCTACCAGGACCTCGCCGACGACACCGACTTCTTCGCCGTGGGCGGCGACTCGCTGGTTCTGATCCGGCTGGTCCGCAGGCTCGGCAAGGACCTCGACCTGACCATCCCGATCCGCGAATTCGCGACCGCGCGCACCCTGGGCGACCAGATCGCCCTGGTGGAACGCCTGGCCGCGCAGGAGGACGACGAACGATGACCGACACACTCCCCCACTACGACCGCGTCGACACGATCGTCGGGCGGGTCGCCACGGCGAACCCCGACAAGGTGGCGGTGTCCGACGCGGGTGGCGACCTCACCTACGGCGAGTTGTGGGCCGGGGCAGGCGACCTCGCCGCGTCGCTGCGCGCCTGGGGCGTCGAGCCCGGTGACGCGGTCGCGCTGTACGCGCAGAGCAGCCGCGAGGCGATCACGGCGATGCTGGGCGTGCTGGTCGCGGGCGCGTTCTACGTGCCGATCGACCCCACGTTCCCCGACGAGCGGACCCGCTGGCAGGTGGCGGCCTCCGGCGCGAAGCTCCTGCTGTGCGCCGACGACCACCGCCCCGCGAGCGACATGGGCGTGCCCCTGCGCCGGGTCGCCGACGTGGAGCCCGGTGCCGACGCGGTCGCGCCGACCGGGTCGCCGGAGTCGGTGATCTACATGATGTTCACCTCCGGGTCCACCGGCACCCCCAAGCCGGTGGCGGTCCCGCACGGCGGCATCACCGCGTTGCTGCTGCGACCGAGTCCACTGCGGACCGAGGCCACCGACGGCATGCTGGCCGGCGCGACGCTCGCCTTCGACACGTCGGTCCTGGAGATCTGGTCCTCGCTGCTGGTCGGCGCGTCGATCGTCTGCGCACGCGGGTCGAGCACCACCCTCGGGGACCTGGCCGCGATCCTGGCCGAGCCGCGGATCACCGCGGCGCACCTGAGCCCGGCGCTGTTCGCGCTGCTGGTCGACAACTACCCGGACGTGTTCGGCGGCCTGCGGATGGTGGGCTGCGGCGGCGACGTCATGCCGACGACGCAGACCACCCGGGTCCGGACCGAGCACCCCGGCCTGCGCCTGATCAACAGCTACGGCCCCACCGAAGCCTGTGTGGCCAGCACCGTGTGCGAGGTGTCCACGTGGGACGAGACCGAGTCGGCGACCGTGCCGATCGGCGTTCCCCTGTCCGGGGCGCGTTGCTACGTGCTCGGCGAGGACCTGCGCCCGGTCGCCGACGGCGTGCCCGGTGAGCTGTTCGTCGGCGGCGACCGGCTCGCCATCGGCTACCACAACGACCCCGAACTGACCGCGAGCCGGTTCCTCGACGACCCGTTCTCCGAGGTCCCCGGCGCGCGCATGTACCGGACCGGTGACCGGGTCCGCACGCTGCCCAGCGGCGCGCTGGAGTTCCTCGGCCGCACCGACGCCGAGGTGAAGATCCGCGGCTACCGGGTCAACCTGACCGAGTCGCAGGTCGTGCTCGCCGCCGACCCCGAGGTCGCCGAGGCGGTCGTGGTCGCCGTGGGCGACCCCGGCGCCCGGTCGTTGATCGGGTTCGTCCGCCCGGGTACCGCCGGGCTCGACGCGGACGCGCTGCGCGAGCGGTCCTGGGAACGCGCGCCCCGCCACGTCGTGCCCGACAAGATCCTCGTGGTCGACACCTACCCGACCGGCCCCACCGGCAAGGTCGACAAGCGCGCCCTGGTGGCGCTGTGGGACGAGCGGCATCCCGTCGCCCCGGCGGCCGATCCCGCGACCGACAACGCCGCCGGGTACGCGGCGGTGCTCGCCGGGCTGTGGACGACCCTGGCAGGCCAGCCGCCCGCGCCCGGCAAGGACTTCTTCCACTGCGGCGGGAGCTCGCTCGGGCTGATCCAGCTGATCGAGGAGGTCAGCACCCGCTTCGGCGTCGAGCTCGACTTCGCGGCGGTCTACGGCATGCGCTCGTTCGACGAACTGCTCGACCTCGTCCGGCCCGCGTTCCCCGCGCACGCCAACGCATGAGCGCCCAACCCGTGAAAGGCGCACCCGTGACCTGGCTGCGCGGCATCGACCCCAGGCCCGGCGCCGAGACCGTCCTCGTGTGCTTCCCGCACGCGGCCGGGTCGGCCTCGTTCTTCCGCGACTGGGCCGGGGACCTGCCCGACGTCGACCTGCACTCGGTCCAGTACCCCGGCCGGGCCGACCGGATGGCCGACCCGCTGCCGACCGACCTGGTCGAGATGGCCAGGGGGGTGCGCGAGTCGCTGGAACCGTTGCTGGAGCGGCCGATCGCGCTGTTCGGCCACAGCATGGGCGCGATCGTGGCGTTCGAGGTCGCGCGCATGCTGGCGGCCGACGGCGCGCGGGTGCCGCACCTGTTCGTCTCGGGCGCGCGGGCCGCGCACGACCCGGACCACGCACCGGCCGGGGCCGCGCAGCGCGGTGACGAGAGCATCATGCGGTCGCTGGCCAAGCTCGGCGGCACGCACGCCGAACTGCTCGACGACCCGCTGCTGGCCGAGCTGGTGATGCCCTACGTGCGCGCGGACTTCGTCATGTTCGAGCGGTACCAGTACGTGCCCGGCGCGAGCCTGACCTGCCCGGTGACCGCGATCAACGGCGACGAGGACTCCCACTGCACCGAGGACCGGACCCGCCGGTGGAGCGAGCTGACCTCGGCCGGGTTCGCCCAGCACGTGTTCCCCGGTGAGCACTTCTACCTGATCCAGCATCCCCCGTTCGGGATCATCCGCGCCGCGCTCGGCACCGGCGTGCGCGGCCAGGCCGCCCCGTCCACCTGATCGGCGACCCCGGAGGAAACGTGAGGATCACCGCGCCGGTGCGCCGGCTCGATGTCGGCGACCTGACCGCGTGCCTGGACCTCGGCGCGGACCGCGGCTGGCCGCGCGAGGAGCACAAGTGGCGGTTGCTGTTCGCCGTGGGCCAGGTCAACGGCATCGACGACCCGGAAGGCGGGCTCGCCGCGGTGGTCGTCGGCGCGCCCTACGGCACGGCGGTCACGGCGATCAGCATGATGCTCGTCGCCCGCAAGCACGAGCGGACCGGTCTTGGCAAGCGGGTGCTGGCGCACACGCTGGCGCAGACGGGCACCGAGAGCGCGCTGCTCACCGCCACCCCGATGGGCAAGCCCCTGTACGAGTCGGTGGGGTTCCGCACGATCGGCCGGTGCTCGACCTACAGCGGCACGCCAACCGGGGTGCGGGCGGCCGGGATCTCCCGCCCGTACACCGACACCGACGCGGCCGCTGTGTCCATTGTGGACACCGAGGTGTTCGGCGCCGCTCGCAAGGAGTTGACGGCCGCGCTGCCCGGCTTCGCGAGCGCGCTGCGGGTGGTCGACGCCCCGGGCGGGATCACGGGGTTCGGCGCGGCATGGCCGAACATCGACCAGACGGTCCTCGGCCCGGTGACCGCCGAGGACGCCGAGGACGGACTGGGCCTGCTGTCCGACCTGGCCGCCACCGCTCCCGGCGAGGTGCGGCTGGACATCGACCACCGGCAGCCGCGGGTCCTGGCCTGGGCCGAGGCGCACGGCCTCCAGCACCGGTTCACCACGGCGATCATGGTTCTCGGACCGGACATCCCCGGTGACCCGGCGCGTTCGTTCACCCCGGTCATGCTCGCCCTGGGCTGACCCCGTTCCCGTCCCACCCAGCGAAAGCGATGACCTGATGACCGGTGCCACCCCCCAGCCCACCGCCGTGATCGTCGACGGCTACTCCACGGGCAACTTCCTTCCCGCGGCGTTCGCCCGGCTGGGCGTCCGCGTCGTGCACGTGCGCAGCACCGCCGAACTGATGGCCTCGATGCTGCCGCCGGCGATGGCCGACTACGACGCCGAGTACGTCTGCGCCGGCGACGACGCGTTCGAACGGGTCTGCGCCGAGTTGTCCGCACTGGGACCGGTCGCGGTGCTCGCGGGTCAGGAACCCGGCGTGCCGCTGGCCGACGCGATCAGCGAACGGCTCGGCCTGGCCACCAACGGATCCGCGCTGTCGCGGGCTCGCCGCGAGAAGTACGCGATGATCGAGACCCTGCGCGCGGCGGGCATCCACTGCGCGGAGCAGGTGCTCGTGACCAGCGCGGCCGACGCGGTGACCTGGGCGGAGGGCCGAGGCGACTACCCGGTGGTGGTCAAGCCGCTGAGCTCGGCGTCGTCGGACTGCGTCAGCGTGTGCCGCGACGCCGCCGAGGTGGCCGCGGGCGCGGCGGCGGTGCTCGCCGCGGTCGACATCTTCGACCGGCCCAACACCGAGGTCGTCGTCCAGTCGTTCCTGTCCGGCACGGAGTACATCGTGGACTCCGTCTCGGTCGACGGCGCGCGTTTCGTCTGCGGCGTGTGGGAGTACGACAAGACCACCACGCCCGAGGGCAAGCGGATCTACGACCGCGACATCCTGCTCGACCCGGACGAGCCCCCGGTCCCCGACCTCGTCGCCTACCTCGACACGGTGCTCGCCGCGCTCGGCATCGTCAACGGTCCCGCGCACGCCGAGGTGATCGTCACCCCGGACGGCCCGGCGCTGGTCGAGATCGGCGCGCGGCTCAACGGGAACATGAACCCCGGCTTCCACGACGTGTGCCTCGGTGCGAACCAGGCCGACCTGATCGCCCTGGCCTACGCGCGACCGGACGAGTTCACCGAGCGCTACGCCGGCCGCGTCTACACCCGCCGCGCGCCCGCCGTCGTGCACAGCACCACCACCACGTTCGACGGTGTGGTGGCCGAGGTCGACCAGGCCGTGGTCGCCGCCATCGCCGAGTTGCCGAGCGTGTACCTGGTCGGGGTGAAGCTGGCGCCCGGCAAGCGGATCCGGCCGACCGAGGACCTGCTGACCAGCCCGCTGCGGATCTTCATGACCGCACCGGACACCACCGACCTGGACGTCGACTACAAGACGATCCAGACCCTGAAGGACCAGGTCTACCGGCTCGAGGAGCAGCCATGAGCCGACGCGTCCCGGTCCTGTGCCTCAACGCCGACAAGTACGTCCTGGAGGTGTGCGAGCGGCACGACGTCGAACCGGTCGTCGTCATGGGCAACGGCATGTACGACTTCGGCCTGATGCACGTCCCGGACGGCGTCCGGGTGCTCCGGGCCGCTGACGTCGTCAACCCGGAGTCCGTCCTGGGCGCGCTGCACCGCGCGGGCCTCGGCGACCACGCCTTCGCCGCGGTGCTCACCAGCGACGAGCAGGCGGTGGTCAGCGCGGGCGTCCTCGGCGGCCACCTCGGCGCCAGGGCGATCGACCCGGGGACCGGCCTGCTGTTCCGGGACAAGTACCTCCAGAAGGTCCGGATCGCGGCGGCGGGCCTGCCCACCGCGCGCGCCACGGTCATCGACGACATCTACGACGTCTCGGCGGTCACCGAGCTGCCCTACGCCCGCGCGGTCCTCAAGCCCGTGGCCGGGCTGGCGACCCTCCAGACCTCGGTGATCACCAGCGTGGACGCGTTGCGGGCCAAGAGCACGCGGTTCCGCCGGGAGCGGATCGCGGAGCGCACCTTCGTGCTGGAGGAGTACGTCGACGGCGACGAATGGGTCGCCGACGGCATCGTCTTCGACGGCGAGGTCGTGTTCTTCGCGCTGGGGACCTACGCCACGCCGTGCCTGACCGCGGTGGACAACGGGTTGCCACTGCGGCTGCGGCGGTTCGACCCGGAGCGCGAGAGCTGGGCCTACGAGCGTGGCGAGCCGACCGTGCGTGCCGCCATCGCCGCGCTCGGCCTGCGCGACGGCGCGTTCCACCTGGAGATGTTCCACGACCCGGCCACGGGGGTGCTGACCTTCGGTGAGTGCGCCGCCCGCCGCGGCGGGGCGCTGATCCACGAGGAGATGCAGGCCAAGTTCAACGTGCACATGGGTGAGGCCACGTTGCTCAGCGGCCTCGGCCGCCGCCCCGCGATCGACGTCAAGATCCGCCCCGGCGCGGTCGGCGGCGCGTACCTGCTCGGCCGGCCGGGAACGTTCATCCACTGCCCCTCCCCGGCCGAGATGCTGGAGCTGCCCGGGGTCGAGTACGTGCGCATCGAGTTCGCGTTCGGCACCCAGCTCGGCGACGAGGTGGGCAGCACCAACGACCGGATCGGGCAGGTGCTCGTGGCCGCCGACTCCGAGGACGCCCTCGAACGCAGGCTCGCCGAGGTGATCGCGTGGTTCGACGAGCGGCTGATCATCGCGCCCTACGGCGTGCCGATGCGCGAGCAGCGGGCGTGGCAGCGGGCCACCTGGCCGAAGGACGACTTCCGGGACCCGCTGTGGCGTTAGGCGACCCGTGAACGTCCCCACGCCCGCACGTGACGGGCTGCGGCGACTCCTGCTCGCGCTGTTGTTCAGCGAGTTCGGCTTCCGGATCATGGTGCTGGCGATCCCGCTGATCGCGGTGACGGAGCTGCACGCGACGCCGTTGCAGATCAGTGTGATCGCCGCCTGCCAGACCGGGGCGTTCCTGCTCGTCGGGCTGCCCTCGGGCGCGATCGTGGACCGGTTGCGCCGCAGGCGGGTCATGGTCGTCAGCGATCTGGTTCGCGCCGCGGTCCTGGTCACGCTGCCGCTGATGTGGCTCTCCGGCGGGATGTCGGTGCCGTACCTGTGCGTCGCGTCGATCGCGCTCGGCGTCTGCACGGTGTTCTTCGACGTCGCCAACCAGACCTACCTGCCCAGGCTGGTCGGACCGGACCAACTGGTCGCGGCGAACTCCAGGCTCGTGGTGATCGACTCGGTGGCCGGCACGCTCGGCCCCGGTGCGGGCGGTCTGCTCATCGAGCGGCTGACCGCGCCGTTCGCCACGGTGCTCGGCGTCGCCGGGTGGCTGTGGTCGGCGCTGTGCGTCTCGCGCATCCGCGACGACGACCCCAAACCGGAACGGCGCGCCGACACCCACCTGCGCCGCGACATCGCCGACGGGGTGCGCGCGATCGTGACCGACCCGCTGCTGAGGCCGATCGCGCTGTGCTCCACCACGCTCACCTTCTTCTGGGCGGTCGCCGGGACCATGCTGATCGTGCTCATGGCGGGCACACTCGGCGCGACGGCGACGACGATCGGCGTGGTGTTCGCCGTCGGCAACGCGGGCGGGATAGCGGCGACGCTGGTGGTGCGCAGGCTGATCGACCGGGTCGGCGACGGCGTGGCGATCCGGTGGAGCATCGCGGTGTGCGGCCCGTGCACGCTGCTGGCACCGCTGGCCGGACCAGGGTGGCGGGTGTGGTTGATCGCGGCGGCGTCGTTCGCGCTCAGCGCCGGTCTGGTGGTCTACAACGTCGCCCAGGTCAGCTACCGGCAGCGAACCGTGCCCGCCGACCTGCTCGGCCGGGTCAACGCGACCATCCGGTTCTTCGCGTGGGGCGCCCGGCCGCTCGGCGCGCTGTGCGGCGGGCTCATCGCCGCCGTCCTCGGCATCCGCTGCGCGGTGTGGGTCGGTGCGGCCGGCACCTCCCTCTCCGCGCTCTGGCTCTACCTCTCTCCGCTCCGCACCCTGCGCCATCTCCCGGTGCCCGCAGGCACACCCTGACCCGAAAGGACCTCCGGTGGACATCGTCTGGATCTCCCACCCGGACAACTACCGTCCGGCGACGCTGCAAGGCATCGGCGCGGGTGCGCAGGAACGGCTCGACCTGTTCGCCGAGCACGGGCACACCCTGCGCGTCGTGCAGTCGCACCTGATCGTCCCCGGCTGGGCAGGCGGACCGCGCCTGTGGGTCGGCGACGAGGACCTGCTCGACGAGCGTCGCGGGTTCATGGTCACCGGCTGGACCTGGGACGCCGCGGCGGCCACGCACATCAGCGCGATCTCCCGCGCCATCCGCGCGTCCTCGTCGGTGTTGCTGACCGACGGCATCCTCGACCCGGAGCGGCTCGGCAGCGACAAGCTCGCGATGTACCACTTCGCGGGCGAACGCGGCGTCCCCGTGCTGCCGACGGTGTCGGTGCCCTACGGCAGGCACGCCGGCGCGGCGCTGGAACAGGTGACCCGGCACCTCGACGCGGACGGCTACGTGGTGAAGCCGAGGGAGATGGCCAGGGGCTTCGGCGTGCTGAAGGTCGACACCATCGAGCAGCTGTCGGCGACCGTCGACCTGCTCACCCCGGGCGCGCTCGGGTGCGTCATACAGCCGTACTTCGCCAACTCCGGCGACCTGCGCGTGTACGTGCACCGCGGTGAGGTGATCGCCGGGCTGCTGCGCAAGCCCGCGGCGGGTAGCTACCTGGCCAACGTGAGCCAGGGCGGGTCCGGCTCGGCGATGTCGGTGCCCTCGGAGATCCGCGAGCACAGCGAGCGCCTCGCCCGCGACCTGGAGAGCCCGTACCTGTGCATCGACTGGCTGCTGTCGGACGCGGGCCCGGTGTTCAACGAGTGGATGACCGTGTCCGCGGCGTTCGAGAACCTGCCTGAACCGGAGAAGACCAGGGTGTCCGACGCGTTGTTCGCGACCATCGCCGACCGCCTCGCCGCGGGCGAGTAAGGGGCCGCCGCCGTGACCGGATCCCCTGCGGTGGAGTACCGGCTCCTCGACCCGAGCGACGGCCAGGCGGTGGCGGCCTGGCTGGTGCTCGTGGCCGAGGGCGCAGGCGACAGCCCCGACGACCCACCACCGTGTCCCAAGGACGTCGCCGGGTCGCTGCGGTACCCGCCGCCGGGGATCGAGCTGGCCGATTGGCTGGCGTACCGCGGCGGCGCCCTCGTCGGCACCCTGCGCCTGGCCTTCGACACCGGGGCGACCGGCGCCCGCGTCGACCGCCTGCTGGTGCACCCGTCCCACCGCCGCCGGGGCGTCGGGCGCGGCCTGCTCGCGCTGGCCCGCACCGAATGCCGCGACCGCGTCGACCTGACCGCACTGGTGCCCGACCCCGGCACGGCCTTCGCCGCGGCCGCCGGCGCGACCCGACTCGACGGCGCGTACCTCCGGATGCGCCTGGACCTGGCCCACGACCTGCCCGCCGCGCCACCCCCCGCCCCCGGGTATCGCCTGGACGCCTGGGAGAACCATGCGCCCGACCACCACGTCCTCGCCGCCGCCTGGCTGGAACGCACCCTTGGCGACGACGCCGTGGCCCCGCAGGACGAACCGGTCGACACCAGCTACCTGCGCGCCCTGGAACGCATGCGCACGGGCCGCGGCAGGCACGCGTACCACATCGGCGCGGTCCACGAGGCCACCGGAACGCTGGTCGGATACACCAACATCACCACGATCGAGGGCAACCCCGACCACCTGTACCAGGGCATGACGGTTGTGCACCACGCCCACCGCGGCCACGGCCTGGGCCGGACGCTGAAGCTGACCAACACCACCAACGCCCGCCGCGACCACCCCGCGGCCAGGTACATGGACACGACCAACAGCGCCACCAACCACCCGATGAAGGCCCTCAACGAGTCGATGGGCTACGTGGTCCGCGACCAACTGGTCCCCTGGCACCTCCCCACTGCGACTACCTAGTGCTGTGTCCGCCAACGTTTGCCGGGTCCTGCGGCGGTCCCGGCCAAGCCCGACGGTGATCGCCCGTGCCGGGATGGGGCTGGTATGCCGCGAAAGGCGCGTTCAGGACATCGCCGACGCTGTGAAAGGCGCGTTGAGGGCGCCCAGACCTGAAAGCGCCTTTCACACCATGGCCAACGCCGTGAACGCGCCTTTCACAGCACAACGGCATGCCGTGAGGGTGCGCAGGGCGCCCGGGGCGCAAGCCCCACACCACACCTGAGGCTGCCTGCCATCCCGGAGACCTGCCCTCCGGCGAGGAGCCGCCGGAGGCAGACCCGTAAGCACATTGAGGTAGCGACGCACAGCCGGGACCACCAAGTCTGAGCGCAGACCAGGACAGGAATGCGCATGACAGAACCGCGATCCGAGGCGAACCGCGCGAGGCAGCGCCGTGCCCTCTGGTCGCGGCGCACCCGATTTCCCGCCTTCGTCGTGTCGCGGTTCATCTCGCAGGCGGGCGACATGGCGGCGATCACGGCGCTCACCGTGTACGTGTACGCGTCCCCCGACTCCGGTCTGGCCGTGGGCGCGCTGTTCGGCGCCGCGGTCATGGTGGTCTGCGCCGTCCCCGTGCTGCGCCGAGCCGGCCGCGAACCCGGATGCGACCAACGCGATCCGCGATCTTTGCCGATCACGTGATGCAGGCCGAACCCGCACGGGCTCGGCCTGATCGCGGTTCCGTGATCTCAGCGCAGGGCGGCGAAGAACGCCCGGATGTCGTCCGCCACGGTCTCGGGGACCTCGAGTGCGGCGAAGTGGCCACCCTTCTCGAAACGGCTCCAGTGCACGATGTTGGAGTTGTCCCGTTCCGCGAACACCTTGATGGTCTGGAAGTCGGCGGCGAACACGGCCACGCCGGTCGGCGCCGCGTTGACGGGCGTGGGCTCCTCGGTGACGGCGGCCGCGTTGTCGAAATAGGACCGGGCCATGCCCGCGGCCGCGTTCGCGAACCAGTTGACCGACACCTCGGTGAGGATCGTTTCCAGTGGCACCAACGAAGTGCCGTTGCCGAAGGAGTTGAACAGTTCGCTGTAGGCGAGCATCCCGACCGGTGAGTCGCTGAGACCGGCCGCGACCGTCTGCGGCCTGCTGGCGTTCATGGTGTTGTAGCCGCCGACCTTCTGGAACCACTGCATGTGCTCGAGACCGGCGTAGTCCCGCGGTTCGAGGCGCTCGAACTCCGCCGGGTCGCCCGACGGGAAGGAGAACAGCTGCAACACGTGCAGCCCCAGGAAACCCTCGGGGTTGAGGAGGCCGAGTTCGCGGGCGACCATCGCGCCGTGGTCGGAGCCGTGGACGCCGTAGCTCTGGTAGCCGAGCCTGCGCATCAGGGTGTCGTAGGCGCGGGCCACCCGGGCGGTGGTCCAGCCTGGTTCGGTAACCGGGTTGGAGAAGCCGTAGCCGGGCGCGTCCGGCACCACGACGTGGAACGCGTCCTCGGCGCGCCCACCGTGGGCGACGGGGTTGGTGAGCCGGTCGATCAGGTCGAGGTAGTCGACCGACGAACCGGGGTAGGTGTGCGCCAGCAGCAGAGGCGTCGCGCCGGCGTGCTGCGACTCGACGTGGATGAAGTGGATCGGCTGGTTCTCGATCTCGGTGGTGAAGTGCGGGTAGGAGTTGATGCGCTCCTCGGCGGCGCGCCAGTCGAACGCGCGCCACGCCACCACGGCCTCCCGCAGGTAGTGGTTGGGGGTGCCGTGCTCCCACGTGTCTCCCGGTGCCGGCTGCGGCAGGCGGGTGCGGTCGAGGCGGGCGGTCAGGTCGTCCAGCTCGGCCTGGGTGACCTCGAAGCGGAAGGGGCGGATGTCCGTGTTCGTCATGACACAGACGCTATAGTTCATATAGGAAAGGTTCGTTCCCATTCGACGAGAGTGGTTGAAGTGACAGCGGACACATCAGCGCGGCTCCTGGCGCTTCTCGCGCTGTTCCAGTCGCGCCCGTCGTGGAGCGGCACCGAACTCGCCGACCGGCTGGGCGTCACGACCCGCACCATCCGCAACGACGTGGAACGCCTCCGCACGCTCGACTACCCCGTCGAGGCCACCCGCGGCGCGACGGGCGGCTACCGGCTCGGAGCGGGCGGCAAACTCCCTCCACTGCTCCTGGACGACGAGGAGGCGGTGGCCGTGACGATCGGGTTGCGCGCCGGCCGGGGCATCGCCGGGCTGGAGACCGCCAGCGCCCGCGCGCTGGACAAGCTCGAACAGGTCCTGCCGCCACGCCTGCGGCCGACAGTGGAGGCGCTGGCCTCGGTCATCGAGCACGCACCGGAGAACACCGGCACCGACGCCCCGGACCCCGAGGTCGACCCCGCCGTGCTGCGCACCATCGCAACCGCGATCCACGACGTCGAGTGGTTCCGCTTCGACTACCAGGACACCTCGCTACTCGTCGAGCCCTATCGCCTGCTCGCCTGGCAGCGACGCTGGTTCCTCGTGGCCCGCGACCCGTCCAGCGGCGAGTGGGACGTCTACCGCGCCGACTGGATCACCCCGCGCATGCGCACCCACCGCCGGTTCGCCCCCACCGCCCTCCCCGACGACGACTACACGACCTTCACCATGCGCCGCGTCGCGTCCAGCGGATGGCAGGTGCACGCGCGCCTGCGGATCGACGCCCCGGCCCACGCCGTCCTCGACCGGATCAACCCGGCCGTCGGCGTGGTCGAGGCGATCACCGAGACCACCTCGGTCCTGGTCACCGGCGCCGACTCACTGGACACGATCGCGGCCTACATCGGCATGCTGGGCATGGACTTCACCGTCGAGTCACCCATAGAACTCCGGACGCTGCTGCGCGCCCTCGCGGAACGCTACGCCCGCGCCTGAGCCGGGATGGGCCGGAAGTTTCGAGATCGCCGAGCACGGCACTTCGCCCTCTGCCCGGTAGCTGGTTTGCCCTATGTGGCAGACGAAAAGTCGAGTACGGTCGGTTGGTGACGTTGGCGAACCGGGGGTATATCGGCTTGTCCGCGAAGTTGGCGATCTGCGTTGTCGTAGCCGGTGTGCTGGCGGGATGCACACCGGCCCCACTGGAGGAGACCACGGCGCCGACCACGGCGTCGGCCACCCCGCCCGCCGCCGCCGCACCGCCTCTCGCCGAACCGGTGGTGACAGCACTGCCCCCCGCGCCGCCGCCGATCGGCCGACCACTGGACGCGAGCCGGTACGCCACCGGGGGCACGGTGTGCGATCTGCTGACTGACACCCAGGCCGTCGAGTTCGGCCTGCAAAGTTCCGGGAATCCGTACAACGCGAGCGATGGCAGCCTGCTGACGTGTAGCCGGAACGGTTTCGGCACAGAGCGGGACGTCGAGTACAACCTCTGGCCCGACTCCGACGTGTTCGCCGCGCAGTTCGGCGACAGGAGGCGCCAGGGCGGTGACGACGCATACCTCGTGGACGTGGCGGGTCAGCCCGCTGTGGTGAACGGTAGTGATCCCAAGCCGGCCTGCCTGGTGACCGTCGGGCTCGCGGAGCGTCAGGGCATCGAGGTGTTGGCCAGTGACGGCAAAGACCACGCCTGTGCACTGGCGGTGGCGGTGGCTGAGCAGATGGTGCGAAACATCACCGGTTAGGTCAGCAGCAGCAGGTGCCGGCGAGACCGTGGGGCGTGAGCGCCTACGGGCGGCGTCGAACTGGCCGTGGACGACCTGTCTGAGTAGCGACCCCGCGGATCGCTGAGCGGTGCCGACATGTCAGCCGAGATCCCCGCCGTGGCCGCCGAAGTAGCCCGTGGCACCTTCGCCGTCGAGCCCGACCCCATCGCACTGCGCGACGTCGAACGCGCATGGTCGCGCCCGGCCGACAGCAGCAAGCGCATCGTGTTCACACAGCTCTAGGAACGCACCCGGCCGTGCGGCGCACCCCGATCGTGGACGACTGCGACGTACGAACCTGCCGTCGAGTTTTCTTCACTGTCAGCCGGACTTCACCGGTCCTCGTCCCCGTGGGTCTGTTCGAGAGTTCCGCTGCACCCGTGGCAGCCCCGGTACTGTCGCAGGTGGAGATGCATGGTGGGGGCGGTCGGCGGCGCGTTTCGGGCGGGAGCCGGAACCGTGTGGGGACGTGGTGGGGGGACGATGGTTCCGGTGGCGCCCAGCGGCTCCGGGGTGGAAGTGGGCGCTGGGCTGAGCTTCGGAGTCCTGGGCCCGCTGGAGGTGTTTCACGACGGGCATGGCATCGACATCGGTGCCGGCAAGCTTCGAGCATTCCTGGCGGCGCTGCTGGTCCGCGCCAATCAGCCGGTTTCGATGGACGAGCTGGCGGTGTGCCTGTGGGGTGAGCACGTACCGCGGGGGGCGCGTGGCACGCTCCAGGTCCACGCGCTTCGGCTGCGGCGTCTGCTCGGCGACGATCGCGACCCGAAGGTTCTGCGCACTCGCTCCGACGGGTACAGCATCGATGTCGCGCCCGACCAGCTCGACCTGTTGCGCTTCCGGCAACTCCGCGCGGAAGCCAGGAGCGCGCAGCGCGGTGGAGACCTGAACGCGGAGGCGACACTCCTCAGACGAGCGATCGAGCTGTGGCGAGGCCGTTCGTTGAGCGACATCCCGTCGGACTCGCTGCAGCGAGAGGTGGTTCCCCAGCTCGAGGAGGACAAGCTGCTCGTGCTCGAGCGCCGCCTGGACATCGACCTGGAGATCGGCCGGTGGCGCGACGTTGTCAGCGAGCTCGTGCAGTTGACCAAGGACCATCCGTGGCACGAACGGTTCTGGGAACAGCTCATCATCGCGCTGCACCGCTCGGAGCGAGTCGCAGACGCACTCGACACCTATCGAACGGTGCAGCGGCGGTTCCGGGTGGAGCTGGGTGTCGAACTCAGCGAGCGGCTGCACCGGCTGCACCAGGACATCCTGGCCGGCGCCGGGACGCTCGGTACCGGCTCGGCGCCTGCCGATCAGCCCGTGCACACCGAGCCGAAGCGCTCCCCCGCGCTCTGCCAGCTGCCGCCTGCGATCCAGGGCTTCGTCGGGCGCCGGGAGGTCGCGGACCTGGTCGTCCGGGCCTGCGCCACAAACGACACGACCGTGCCGATCCTGACCGTCAGCGGCATGCCGGGAGCGGGCAAGACAGCGTTGACCGTGCATGCGGCGCACCGGTTGCGCACGCAGTACCCGGACGGCCAGCTGTACCTGGACCTGAAGGGGTTCTCGACCGCGCCCCCGCTGTCCCCGGCGGACGCGCTCGAACGGTTCCTCCGCTCTCTCGGCGTGCCACCCGACCGCATCCCCGCCGACGTGGAGGGGCGAGCCGCGCTGTACCGCGCCGAGCTGACCGGGCGGCGTGTCCTGGTGGTGCTGGACAACGCCGCCAGCCCGGGTCAGGTTCGCCCGCTGCTGCCCGGCGCTCCCGGCACAGCGGTACTGGTGACCAGCCGCATGGACCTGCGCGGCCTGACGGTGACGCACGGCGCGCACCACATCCTGCTCGACGTGCTCACCACTGACCAGTCGGTGGAACTGCTCGCCGACCTGGTCGGCGCGAAGCGGGGCGCGGCGGAACCCGGTGAGCTCGCGGCACTCGCCGAGCTGTGCGGGCACCTGCCCTTGGCGCTGCGCATCGC
This sequence comes from Actinophytocola algeriensis, assembly GCF_014203735.1. Lineage (GTDB taxonomy): Bacteria > Actinomycetota > Actinomycetes > Mycobacteriales > Pseudonocardiaceae > Actinophytocola > Actinophytocola algeriensis. The sequence goes on from NZ_JACHJQ010000018.1 coordinate 35,602, forward strand.
AGGCGCCAACCTCGCCGCGGATCCCCACGGCCGGGTGGCCGAGCACGTGCACAACCTGCGGGAACGAAGCCGGTTGGCCGAACTCGCCATCGAGGGGGACGACCTGGCTTCGGTGAGCGCGGTCCTCGACCTGTCCTACCGGCGACTGACCCCTCCTGATCAACAGCTGCTCCGCACGCTGGGAGACAGTCCCGCTCCTGAGTTCACCGTGCCGACCGCGGCCTCGCTGAGCGAGCTGGCGCCGGGCGAGGCACGGCGAGCACTGGATCGGCTCACGGCGGCGAGTCTGCTTCAGCAGCCCGCGGCAGGCCGGTACCGCCTCCACGAACTGGTTCGGGAGTACGCCCGGGACCAGGCGCATCAGCCGATCCGCTGATCACTCACCGATGACGCACTGTGCCGGGCCCGGCCATGGGCGTTGCCTTTAAGAGGATTTAAACCAGGATGTCGCCGGACTTGAAGCCGGGTCGGCCATGATCTCTTCGTCGAGACATGGTTGAAACATCAACTGACATTGCTCACGGGCGCCGCGTATTCCTCGAACCGACCGTGGACATATCAAGGGGGCAGCGCGTTGCTGCGCGTCTACTTCACACCGGACGATCTCGCTCGAATCCGGGTGCTCGGCGAACCGCACCCGTTGTGGGAGGTGTTGCTGAGCCTTCACCTGCTCCAGACCCAGCAGGGCACCGCGGTGTTCGGCGGCTGGCGCCACGGCGCACGCGCGACACCACGGCCCCTCATGAGGACGCTCACCACCTTGGCCCGGCCCCAGGGTTACTCACCGGACTTCCTGACCCCGTCGCTCACCACGCCGGACCTCGACACCGCGCTGGAGACGATGCTCAGCACCGGCAAGCGCGTGCTGCGTGCCGACATCGGTGCGCTCGCGGCGGAAACGGCCGTGCCCCCGTGGGTGGGCGGCATCGCCGAGGGAAACGTCGACATGCTGCGGCGCCTCGCCGACGGCATCCGGCGCTACCACGCGGCCGTGCTGGCGCCGCACTGGCCCGCGATCCAGGCGCACGTCCGCGCAAGCCGAGCCCACCTCGCGGAGCTCGCGGTCAGCGGCGGGCTCAAGCACATGCTGGACGGGCTGCACCCCGGAGCACGATGGCACGGCTCGTTGCTGGAGGTGCCCTATCCGGTCGACCAGGACCTGGACCTGGACGGTCGTGGACTCACGCTCGTGCCGTCCTTCTTCTGCTGGCAGAACCCCATCACGTTCGCCGACCCGGACCGCGGCCCGATGCTGGTGTACCCGGTGGAGCGCAGCCTCGACTGGGCGAGCGGTGGCCTCGGTTCGCAGTCGGCACCGCGTCCAGAGTCGCTGATCGCCCTGCTGGGCCGCACCCGCGCGGCAGTGCTCCACACGATCGCGGAACGCCCGCACCTCAACACGACCGAACTCGCGGGCGCGGTCGGCACCTCACCCGCCAACGCCTCCCAGCACGCGACCGTCCTCCGCGAGGCCGGGCTGCTGGTCACCCGTCGCCACAACGGATCCGCGCTGCACACGCTGTCGTCTCGTGGCACAAGCCTGCTCGCCCGGCCGTCCCTCGCGACCACTCGGGGAAGTTGATCCACCGCCGCCAGGCGGGGCATCGCGGACTGGTCCGCCATTCTCCGCGCGCAGGGTTTACCTGACACACCTCGGTCCCGCGCGAAAACCGCGCGGGACCGAGGTTTTGCCAGTGGCCGTCAGGCCACGCAGTTCGCCAGCTCTGGGCTGGGTGCGGGAACGCCCTGCGGCCCGAAGAACAGCTCGGCGCAAGCGTCAAGGAACGCGGTGTTCTCCTCCGCGATCCAGTGCCCGCTGTCCGGCGCGACGACGCCGCGGACATCGTTGCCCACCTGGCTGAAGGAGTTGGCCACGAGCGGGCCGAACGCGAACTCCGCGCCCATCGCCAGTACCGGCATCGGCAGGCGTTTGTGTGCGTTGGCCTGGTTGTTCGCGGCGTCGCCCGCGAAGGCCCGGTAGTACTCGTAGCCCGCGGTCCTGCGTGCCGGGCTCGAGTAGGCGCTGAAGAAGGCCGCCTGGTCGATGCGGTCGGGGTGCCGGGCGCCGCTGAACAGCCAGCCGAGGAAGGTCGGCACGTCGTCGTTGTCGATGATGCGCTCCGGGACCGGGGCGGCGGTCTGGTTCAGGCCGAGGTGGAAGCTGACCCCGTAGAGGTCCTCGAGACCGAAGCCGGACAACGGCGTCTCCAGCACGGCCAGCCGGACGACCTCGGCCGGGTAGTCGCGGGCGTACGGGTACGCCACGAGCGCACCGGTGTCGTGGCCGAGAAGCGAAACCTTGGTGTACCCCAGTTTGTGGACGCCCTCACGAATGCGCTTCGCGGTGGTCACCTTGTCGTAGCCGCCGGACGGGATGCTCGACTCGCCCGCACCGGGCAGGTCGAACGCGATCACGGTGTGGCGCTCGGCCAGCGCGGGCATGATCTTCGCCCATTCCCACCAGGTCTGCGGCCAGCCGTGCAACAGCACGAGCGGCGGCCCGGAGCCGCCGCGGACGTAGTGCAGCGTCGTGCCCTCCACGGCCACGGTTCCGTGGCTGAAGCCAGGAAGAACCCGGGACTCCGCCTTGTCGGCCGCGGGCGGCTCCGCGCCGCTCGCCGCCGATCCGGCCAGGAGCAGCACGACGGCCGTCAATGCGGCGTAGGCGCCACGGCCCACACGCCGAAAAGGACTGTCTCTTCGGACCACGCTGGTCCCCCTTTGAGTTGTGACAAAAGCGACTGTCGGTTGTGGATATCCGACAGCAAGCGACGTCAACGTAGTCCAACCGGTCGCACCGAAACAACCCTTTGTCCACACCGAAGAGAGCAACCAGAAAGAAGATAAGCGCGGCGGTGCGTGATATGCCGGTTCGCGGCGAAGAGCGGTGAGCGGGCCGTTTCCGCTGTTTCAATTGGATGGTGGCCAAAGGTTTGGCGGCAGGCACCGAAGCGACGGCCGCGTACTCCGCCCGGTCCAGGTCACCGGACAACGCCGACAGCAACAGGCGCAGGCAGTACCTCCCGGACAGCGAGAAGGTGGCGGGGTTGTGCTCGTCGGCACGCAGCGCCTCTGCCAGCTCGTGTGTCGCGAGTGGACGATCCTCGGTGAGCAGCGCGCAGAACGCCTTGGCCAGACCGTGGATCCGGGGCGTGTACGGCGTCACGTCACCGGGCCAGGCCCCGAGCTCGTCGATGGCGGCGGCCATGTCCTCACCGCGGCCACGGTGACCGGCGAGCACGGCACGCAGCGTGCGTCTCCCCGATCTGGAGGTCGTGCCGGGCAACGCCAGTCGGGACCCGGTATGTCGATGTGCAGGTAGGCGACGACCACGTCGATCGGCACCGTCTCCTCGGCCCGCGCACCGGACCCAAGGAGGGTCCTCGCCATCTCCAGCTGCCGCAACCCTTCCGTGGTGCGACCGTCGACGTTGGCGACCCACGCGAGCTGCGGCTCGCCGCGTTGAGATCCCACTACCGGCGGCTCGCGGCGGGTGGTGGAGTGCTGCCCCGGCTCGTGACGGCGCGACTCAGCCGATCTCCATGCAGGCACGCAGCCGGTCCAGGTCGGCGACGATGCTCGTGCGCACCCGGCGGGCCATCAGCGGGGTGGCCCACCCGAAGAAACGGCCTGGCGAGCCGGACGCGTGGATGGTCACCAACGTGCCGTCCGGGTGTTGCGCGAGCTCGTAGCGGACGACCATCGGGAACGGGCGGTCGACCTTCAGCTCCACGAGCCGGTTCGGCTCGTGCCGGGTGACGACATAGCCATAGGTGAACGTCCGGCCGAGGAACTTCGCGGTCCGGACCACGGTCGCGCCCGCCACCAGCGGACCGGGTTGGGCGGGTGTGCTGGACGTGATGCCACCGGTCCACCGCAGGTCGTTGGCGGGGTCGAACATGAACGCCGCGACCTCGGTGGGCGAGCGGCGCACCACCACACTGGGCTTGACATCGACCGCCACGACATCCCTCTCAAAGACGGTACCCGTGAAGGCTAACCGCTGGCTGAGAGGTCAGCGAGTCGGGTGGTGGCGCAATAGTGCTGTGTCCACTTACGTGGCCGGTGTGGGTTCGTGGTTTGTCCTCGCCGGACGGGTGTCGTCGCCGAACGGCTTTGTCTCCGGCGGGCGGGGTTCGCCTCCGGCGGCTCCTCGCCGGAGGGGCAGGTCTCCGGGAAGGCCTCGCGGGTTGGCATCTTCGGTTCTTGGCATGGGTCGGTCTGCCTGGGGTGTGGTGTGGGGCATGCGCCCCCGGCGCCCTTTGCACCCTGACGACGGTCCGTTGTGCCGTGAAAGGCGCTTTCACGGCATTGGCCATGCTGCGAAAGGCGCTATCAGGGCACTCAACGCCCTCAACGCGCCTTTCACAACACCGACCATGTCCCGAACGCGCCTTTCACGGCACACCAGCCCGTCCCCGGCACGGACGATCATCGTCGGCTCGGCCGGACCCGCCGGAGGGCCCGGCAAACGTGGGTGGACACAGCACTAGCCACCACGCTTCACTCACTCACGTGGCTCGGTGCAGTGCGTGCTGGTGTGCCGCCTCGAGCGCCTGCTCGGCGGGTACGGCGTGGTCCGGTGCGACGCCCACGCCTTCCCAGTTGGTGCCCGTGACGGTGTTGATCGTGCGTCCCGTGGGGACGGCGACGGTGATGTGTTCGGAGACCGGGTACCGGGCGGTCGGGTGGGCACCACCCCGGGTCGTGTCGCCGACGATCAGTGCGCGCCCGTGCGCCTGCAGCGTGTAGGCCACGTCCTCCCCGCCTGAGAACGTGTCGACACTGGTGAGCACGTAGACCGGGCGGTTCAGGTAGCGCGGCGCCGGCAGGTGCGAGGCGGTCCAGTACTGCCGGGTGGAGTCAGTGGCGCGCTCGTAGATGTCGTTGAGGTGTACCTGGTCGTCAGGGAAGAAGTAGCTGCACCACATGGCGGCGCCGGTCGGGGCGCCGCCGCTGCACTGGCGCAGATCGAGGATGAGCGCACTGGTGTGCGCGACCAGTCGCATGGCCGCGCCGATCATGTGGGCACCTTCGCCGGCGTCGGCGATCCGAATGACTTCGAGGTAGCCGATGTTGCCCTCAAGGTGCTCGAACCGTCGGACCCCCTCGTTCTCGGCCTTGCTCTTGGCCAGGAACGCGGCCCGGCCGTCATCCTCGTCCACGGGGTCCGTGGACTGAGGCTCGTCCACCCACAGCAGCCGCAAATGCTTGTCCGGGCAGGCCCGCTGCATGTCAGCGGTCACGACCTCGCACAGGACGGGGCCGCTCAACGTGTCGTAGTCGCCGGCGTCGAGCCGCTTGCGGACCGCGCTGTCGATTTCCTCGACGCGCTCGGGAAACACATAGTTGGTGGCGATCCGGTCCAGTGCCCGGCCGACTACCTGCGCAGTGGTGATCATCACCGGGAACCCTAAACTCCCCACCACGTCTGCCCTATCGATTTCGCGATGGGGAGAACCGCGGGGGCCGAAGGACCGGCAGACGTCGGTGGTCACAGCACTAGTTGGGACGCGATCTCGTCGAGGTCCACACCGGACACCGTCGGTGCGTCGGCGGCGGGTAGTGGCACCCGGCCCTCCCGGGCCACGAAGGCGGTCCGCAGCCCCGTGCTGGCCGCGCCCGCGACTGATCGTCCAGCGCGACGCGGGCAACGGCACCTTCGTCCGGCTCCGCCGCGCCGAGTTCGAGCGACGCTTCCCCGGCCTGCTCGCGACCCTCACCGCGCTCGCGGACGACGAATAGCCGCGCACCGGTTGCACGCTCCGGCGGGTGGACAGCACCGGGAGAATGGACGAGCCTCACTGGGGAGGGCGGACCATGGACGTGTGTGTCGTCGGCGCCGGACCAGCCGGGATCGTCGCCGCCAAAGTGCTGCTGCAGAACGGTTTCGACGTCACGGTCTTCGACAAGAACGCCCGCGTCGGCGGGATATGGGCGCCGGGCGGCAACTACGACGGACTGTCGAACCAGGCGTCGCTTCGCCTGTTCGAGTTCTCGGATCTGCCCAGCGGACTGCACTACGGCAGCGCGGTGGACAGCCAGCGTTACCTGGAACGGTATGCCGCCACCTTCGGGGTGTTGCGACGGGTTCGCTTCGAGACCGAGGTGACCACGGTCCGGGCCGTGGACAGCGCGGAGCGGCTCGGCGCCGGCGGGTGGGTGGTCGGGTTCCGGCCCGCCGGCAGCACGGCCACACAGCAGGAGACGTTCGACCACGTGGTGGTCGCGAGCGGTGCCCACCACCACCCGCACGTGCCGGATCTCCCTGGGCGGGACGCCTTTCCCGGGACCGTGCTGCACTCCAACGACGTGCGGGCCGGCGTGTTCGACGGGCGGCGGGTGGTCGTCGTGGGTGGCGGCAAGTCCGCGCTGGACCTGGTCCTGCGCGCCGCACGCGTGGGCTCGTCGGCGACCCTCGTGCAGCGCAAGGTCAACTGGATGGTCCCGCAGCGGCTGCTCCTGGGAACCGTTGGCTACAAATGGATCCTGATGACCCGGCTCGGTGAGGCCCTCCTCCCCCACTACGACAACGAGGCCTGCGTCCGGGTTCTCGACCGGATGAGTGAACGCGTCAAACGCGTCCTGTGGCAGGTCGTCGCCCGTGACATGCTCATCTCCTCCGGGCTCCACCGGCTGCCGAAGGACCTGCGGCCTGCACACCCGCTCCCCCACCACCTGGCGCACGCCGGGGTGATGCCGCGCGGCTACGCACGGGCCGTGCGCCGCGGGCTCGTCTCCGCGCGGCTCGGCACCGTCACGGCGTTCACCGGTACCGGTGTGCGGTTGGCGACGGACGAGGAGCTCCCGGCCGACGTCGTCGTCCTCGCCACCGGGCACCGCAGGGTCTTCCCGTTCCTCGACCCTCGGGTGCGCACCCACGACGACGCCGGGCGGGTCCGGCTGTTCCGGGGCATCGTGGCGCCCGGCGCCGACCGGCTGGCGTTCTCCGGTTTCCGGCAGATCTTCAACAACATCCTGGGTGTGGAGCTGACCGCGCACTGGATCGCCGCCCACTTCCGCGGCTCCCTCCGCGTCGCCCCGGACGAGGACGCCGTGGACGCGCGCCTGGCCTGGCAGGAGCGGGTGCTGCCCGGCTCCGGCGGCTACGACCTCGGGCCGTACGACATCCACAGCGCGGACGAGCTCATGCACGACATGGGCCTGCCGTCGCGCCGGGCGGGCAACCCGTTCGCCGAGCACCTGCTGCCCGGCGGCGTCGCGCGCCGCTACACGGGGCTCCGGACGCCCTGAACGGTCTGGTTCACCGTGGCAGGGAGACACGGTAGATCGGCGAACGCCGCCGCCATGATCACCGCGGCTAACACGCACGATGATCTGAGCGGCGACGTCAGGTTCAGCGCACCGATCGTCCGCGTGTCAGGCCTGGTTTGTGGCGGCCTTCAGCTTGCGTTCGAAGCGTTCCGGCTTGGGCCAGCGGACCTTCGAGGCCCAACCGAGCTTCTCGAACACCCAGATGACCCGTGCCGAGATGTCGAGCTGGCCGCGCCGCACGCCGTGCCGGGCGCAGGTCGGGTCGGCGTGGTGGGAGTTGTGCCAGGACTCGCCCATGGAGGCGATGGCCAGCGGCCAGAAGTTGGCCGACTTGTCGCGTGCCTCGTAGGGCCGGTCACCGATCATGTGGCAGATGGAGTTGACCGACCAGGTGACGTGGTGCAGCAGCGCAACCCGGACCAGGCTGGCCCAGAAGAACGCGGTGACCGCACCCCACCAGGACATCGTGATCAGTCCACCGAGAACCGCAGGAGCCAGCAGGGTGACCACGGTCAGCACCGGGAAGAGCCGGTCCACGCGCTGGATGTCGCGGTCGGCGAGCAGGTCGGGCGCGAAACGGACGGCGTTGGTCTTCTCGCGTTCGAACATCCAGCCCATGTGCGCGTGCCAGAAACCCTTGACCAGCGCGGCCGGGGTGGTGCCGAACCGCCACGGTGAGTGCGGATCGCCTTCCCTGTCGGCATAAGCGTGGTGGCGGCGGTGGTCAGCCACCCAGCCGACGACCGGGCCCTGCATGGCCATGCTGCCCACCGAGGCGAGCGCGATACGCAGACCGCGGCGGGCCTTGAACGCGCCATGGGTGAAGTAGCGGTGGAAGCCGACGGTCACCCCGAGACAGGTCAGCGTGTAGAAGAACGCGGCAAGGCCGACGTCGACCCAGCCAAGCCCCCAGCCCCACGCGAACGGCACAGCCGCCACCAACGCGAGAAGAGGCACTATCGCGAACAGTCTGACCAGATTGAGCTGGGTTCGGGACTTCTCACCCGCCAGCATCGGTTCCGGCCCGTCATTCCGGCCCTGGACGGGCCGTTCGAGCATGTCTGTCATTAGTCGCTACTCCCGGTAATTGTCCATAGAAGCGTCACCGGATCTGGGGCGACTGCGGTAAGAGTTGACGGCCAGTTGCGGCTCAAACTTCGTTGCTCAGGCAGCGTGGACGTCGGTGCGCGTGCGGAACGAACTCGCGATCCGAACTCGTGGTGTCAGTTCCTCGGCAAAGGAAGAACGCGCAAGCCCGCGGACGTTGTCGGCGAGCGCGCGAAACCCGACCAGAAATTCTGCTACCTAATGCGTACAACGTTGTCCGTAGAACATTTGTTCCGGCCACATCCACGTCCATGGTCCCGATCGGGCGAGATCGACCGCATCACTGTGACCCACGTCACTACAATTGTATCGTCGATCGTCGTGACGTCGCTGGTGTCGGCGTGTCTGAACACCGGTGACAACGAGCGCGGCCGTCCTGTGGGAGAGGAGCATCCTCGATGTTGAGCGCAGTTCACGACCGCCGCCGATGATCTCGCGAGCGGGGACCCCGTCAGGTGCGCAGACGCCACCCGCCGACGTGGCTCCGGACGATTCGAGGCTGGACGACACCACCCTCGTCGTCCGTGCCCGCGATGGGGACGTGCGCGCCTACGAGCAGTTGGTGCGGCGCTACCAGGGGCCGATGTTCCGGCTCGCAGTGCGGATGCTGGCCAGCCGGGGCGATGCGGAGGACGTGGTGCAGGAGGTGTTCCTGACCGCGTGGCGCAGCCTCGCGAGCCTGCACGAGGAGGCCGCGTTCGTCGCGTGGCTGTACCGCATGATCACCAACCGCTGCCTGAACGTCATCCGTGACCGGCACACCACCGTGGACGTGGACCTGGCGCAACGGGAGTCGCGGAGCCCCGGCTCCCGCCCGGAACGCACCGTCGAGGTGAGCGAGCAGCTCGCGGCCGTGACGGAGGCGCTGCAGCGGTTGACGGGTGAGCAGCGCGCGTGCTGGTTGCTGCGAGAGGTGCACGGCCGCTCCTACGAGGAAATCGCCCAAGCGGTGGGAGTCACGACCACAGCCGTGCGCGGACGGATCGCGCGGGCAAGAGCACAGCTGACGGAGATGATGGCGCCATGGCGGTGAACCCCGAGACCCAGGGTTACCTCCTTCCCTGCGGGCGAGACGTGGAGACGGTGTGGGAACGGCTGGCGGACGTGGCGGCCGGCCGTGGCGACGAGCACGACCTGACGTGCCCGGACTGCCGCGACGCACGGGCGAGCCTGAACGCCTTGCGGGACGTGACGGGGGAACTCGTCGCCGACACCACCGAACCCGCGCCGCACCTGACCGGCCGCATCATGTCCGCGGTCCGCGCCGAGGTCCGCCGCAGGCACGACATGCTCCCGCTACCGACGACCGAACCGGGCCTGGTGCGGATCAGTGAGCACGCCGTCGCGGCGGTCCTGCGCTTCGCCGCCGACAGCGTCGCAGGGGTTCGGGCGCGCCGCTGCCGGGTACACGACCTCCGGGTGCGGGCAGCGGATCCCGGTGGCGGCGAGGAAAGCGGACCGGTTCTCGTGGTCGAGCTCAGCGTCGCGGTGAGCTACCAGAGTTTCGCCTGGCGAGCGCTGGACCTCGTGCGGGAGCGGGTCGCTGCCGCCGCGGTGACCAGGATCGGCTCCGAGTTGCACCGGCTGGACTTGATCGTCGAGGACGTCTACGGGGCGTGAACAGGTGAAAGACACGATAGACAGGGGTTCCAGCGACGCCCCGGACACCGGACCGGGTCACGCTCCGCTGTTCGAATGGGTGGTCGGCGCGGCCGTGGTGGCCGCCGTCGCGGTACGTGCCACCGCTGCCGTGCCGGGTGTCGTACAGGTGGAGCCGGGCCTGGTCGGGCTCGTGGGATCCGTGGTCCGCGCCGCGCGCCAGCGGATCAAGGGGTTGGAGCCGGCGCCGACAGAGGGCGCACGAGTCGAGTTCGAACGGGCGAGCGGCGGCGACACCGGCGCCGCGCGGTCCGTGCGGGTGGAGGTGGACGTGGTGACCTCCGGGCAGGACCAGGCCACCGCGGTGGGCCAAGCGATACAGCGCGCGGTCGCCAGTGCGGTCACCGAGGCCACCGGTCTCATCGTGACCCAGGTGCGCGTGTCCATCATCGACATCCGCTGGGACATGGATCGGCCATGAACACCTCCTCCGAGTTGGTCCACGACCTGTTGGCGGCCCTGGCGGAGGTCCCCGGGTTACACCCCGCCACGCTGGCGAAAGCCAGGCAGACACCGTGGGGGTCGAACTGGGACTCCCTGGCCGTCGACATCACCGACGAAACCGGTGGCGGCCACACGGTGGTGGTTCGGGTCGTGGCGACCCGGCTGCCGCTGCCGCCCCTCGTCAGGCGAGCGGAACAGGCGCTGCTGGCCGTCGTGGCCGCCAGCCATGTGCCCGTCACCCGGCTGTGCCTGGAGATCACCGATCTCGACAACACCGCGTTCGGTGGTCACCCGTGACGGAGATTTCCGCGATCCGGCCGTGACGTTGCCGCCACACGGGTGTCTATCCAGTGTGCGAAGTCGGGAACAGCCTCCGGCTTCGCGAGACCAACCACTGCGACACCCAGGAGCGCGCACGTCATGACCGCTACTCACAGCCCTCCGGCAAACTCGACCTCGCCATCCGGCACCACCTCGGCCGCCACGTCCACGGAGAAGCCCACCACGTCGCCGGGCTCCTCCCAGGGCACCTCACTGGCCACGCAGCAGGGCACCACGACGGTGGCCGACACCGTGGTGCAGAAGATCGCCGGTCTGGCCACCAGGGAGATCAACGGCGTGTACGACCTCGGTGGCGGCGCGTCCCGCGCGTTCGGCGCTCTCCGGGAGCGGATTCCCGGCGCGACCGCGAGTGCCGCGCAGGGCGTGGCGGTCGAGGTCGGCGAGACCCAGGCCGCGATCGACCTGCAGCTCCTGGTCGAGTACGGCGTCTCCATCGCCGAGCTGGCCAAGGCGGTACGCCGCAACGTGATCACCGCGATCGAGCGGATGACCGGCCTGGAAGTGGTCGAGGTCAACATCCACGTCAGCGACGTGCACATCCCCGGCGAAGAGGACAGCACGCCCGAACCGACTCGCGTGCAGTGACCTTCGGCGTCGCGATCGACGCCGAGCGCATCGCCGCCGCTGTCCAGGCCACCGAGACATCGCGGGCCTGGACGGCGGCCCCTCACAACGTCGACACCGGGTCGACCACCGTCGACCGTAGCTAGGAGAACCAGATCTGATGAACTCCACGACCCTGGGACTGATGACCGGACTGGCGCTGGGCTTCGCCGGTGCGTTCGGCGGCTTCGGCGCCTTCCTCATCGTGCTCGTCCTTGCGGCACTGGGCCTTCTCGTCGGACGTGTCCTCGACGGCAAGCTGGACGTGTCGCAGCTGACCGGCGTCGGCCGGGACCGAGGCTAGAACATGGCCACCACCACCGCTCCCCGCGGCCAGGACACCGGAACGGACCACGACCTTCCCGGTCGGACGACCCTGGCCGACCGGGCCGTCGAACGCGCCGCCGCCCAGGCGATCACCGAGATCGCCGACGTGGGCGGCGCGGGCCACCGGGTGTTCGGGGACGCCCTCGGTGGGTCACCCGAGGAACGCTCCGCGCAGGTCAGTGCCACGGTCGACGACACGACCGCGGCGCTGCGGGTCCGGCTCTCGATCGCCTACCCGGCGTCGGTGGCGGGTACCGCCCGCGAGGTTCGCAACCACCTGGTCCGGCGGCTCCACGAACTGACCGGGCTGGTGGTGACGCGAGTGGACATCACCGTCGTCACGCTCTACCTCAACCAGCCGGGGCCCAGGAGAGTCCGATGATGCGCCGCCCCCGCCGCACCGCCCCGGCCGTGGTCACCGCCCTGGCCCTGCTCAGTGTGTGCGTCCTGACCGCGATCAGCGTGATCCAGCTACTCGCCGGCACGCGTCCGCTGATCAGCTACGCGGCGATCGCCGGCCTGGCACACACCACGCGCTGGGACAGCCTCGGCGTCGCGATCGCCGCCGGCGTCGTCATGCTGGTCGGGCTCGTCCTGCTGTTCACCGCGGTCCTGCCCGGCAGGCCTACCGTCGTTCCCCTGCTGGCCACGGACACCGGCGCGGCCATCGACGCCGGTGCGTCCCGGCGGAGCCTGCGCAGCACGCTGCGTGCGGCAGTGCACGCCGTGGACGGTGTCACCGCTGCCAAGCTGACGTTGCGCCGCAGAACGGTCACCGCGGTGGTGCGCACCCACCGCACCACCCCAGAAGGGTTGACCGAGGCCGTCCATGCCGCCATCGAGCGCCGGCTCGACCAGGTCTCCCCGGCCACTCGCCCGGCAGTGCGGGTCAGGGTCGTCGCCCCCAGGAGCACCTCGTGAGCAGTATGAACCGCCCAGCCCGCCTCAACCGTGGCCTGCTCGCGATCATCGGTGTCGCGCTCGTGACCGGCGGCGGTCTCGCCATGGCCACCAGTCTCGGGATGCTGCCGGTCGACCCGGCCACCACCCTCGTGCCCGGTACCGGCCTTCCGCCCACGTGGGTGCTGTACGCCGTCGCAGGCGTCGCAGTACTGCTGGCCCTGTTGTGCCTGCGCTGGCTGACCGCACAGCTCGTCAGGACACCCAGGACCCACACCTGGCGCTTCGAGGACGATCCCGAGCACGGCCACACCGAACTCGCCGCCCGCGTCGCCACCACACCATTTACCGCCGATGTCACCGCGTACCCGGGTATTCACACCGCGCACGCCGACCTCACCGGCCCCCAGCACTCCCCCACGCTCGCCGTGGTCGTCACCACCGAACACGATGCCGACCTGTCCGACATCCGCCACCGCCTCGACACCGACGGCCTCCCCCGCCTGCGCCGCGCACTCGACCTCACCTCGCTGCCGATGACCCTCGAGTTCCGCTTCACCACCAAACCGGGCGCCCGGACCGTCTGACTCCTCGCCGAACGCCCGCACACCTGTCGCGCCGGCGCTCGTTGCGGGCATGACCGGCCGCGTCGCGGACGCGGCCGGCTCTCACTCCGATGTCACCCGAGTCCATCGCACACTTCATCGCACCGCGGTCTCAGTCACGCCGGTGCGAGTGGCCGCCGTCGCTTTCCCCACGTTCCGAGGAGTACTCGGCCTGCCGGGGCGCGGGGAGGGTGACCGCGGCGAGGATTTCCTCTGGCCGGTCGGCGTTGCCTCGGTGTCCCGCGGTCATCATGGCGTCGTGGCCGGCGGTGTCGGTCATCCCGGGTGGGACGACGAGCAGACTGATGCGGCCCGCCTTGGAGCCGGTCACGTGGATGATGTTCTGGGCCTGGTAGGTGAATCCCTCCAGGCGGACCGGGACGCCGTCCACATCGACCCTGCGTGGCGCGGTGTCCCACGCGGACAGTCCATAGGAGACTCGTTCGATCCGGCCGAGCCGGACCGCGAGGACCTCGGCCAGTGCGGCCAGTTCCGCGGTGAGGTCGCGGGACCTCGGCCACCAGCCACCGTCGACGTAACCGGTGGCCGGAGCCTTCGGCTTGAGCCGCAACCGGAGCGGCGTGTGCCGTGCCGGAGGGGGCTGGGTGTGTGCCTGTGAGTTCGATGTCATGCCCGTGTTCCCGTCGTCAGAGGCGGCCGGCCGCGGCGATGCGCCGCGGCCTGGAGGTGGTACCGCACGCTGGTGCCCTGATGGCACCCGACCGCTGAGGGAGTTCAGCGGGTCGGCTCCGGAATGTGGTCGATCGCGTAGACGACCTGCACGGCGAGTTCGCGGGCCGCCTGGTCACCGAGCGCCGAGTTCTTCGCGAGTACATCCTGCACGAAAGAGACTCGCCGGTCGTAGCGGGAGATGAAACTGATGTCCGTCATGTCGTTCTCCTTGTGCCGGCCGCGCTTCTCGCGAACCAGAAGGGTGACGCGCGCGTGGCTGACGAGTTGTGGACGCGGCACGAAAGGGTCTGGAGACGCACCGAATTCGAGGCTTTGCCGGAACCGGCACCTCACAATGTGGGTGTCATCGGTCCGGATGTCTTCATCTTACGCCTGCTGATCACCGAAGTGCTGAGAATCGGCTATGAGTGTCGATATCGACCGCCCGGACCGATACCCCTTCCGTCCTGTGCCTCCCGGGTGGTCCGCGGCGGGCTGCATCAGTGAGTGCGGTGTGCGGTGATGGCGTCGACGTCGGCGATGCCGTCGATGACCTGCCGCGCGAGGTCGGACAGGCGGTGGTGGTGGGTACGTGCGTAACCACGCAGGGCGGTGAATGCCTCCTCGGGTGTGAGGGTGCCGCTGTGAGCGGCGAGCATGCCCTTGGCCTGTTCGATGATGACGCGGGAGTTGAGGGCGGTCTGCAACTGCTCGGTGACGATGGTGGCGTGGTCGATGGTGCGTTGCTGCAGGATGCCGATGGTGGCGACGTCCGCCAGGGCTTGGCCGAGCTGGCTCTGGCTGGACACCGGCCGAACGCCATCGGCATCGGCGTTGAGCAGCGACAGGGCACCGATCACGTCGCGGCGTAGCCGCATCGGCAGCGCGTGCACGGCGCGGAACCCGCAGATCTCGGCCGCGGCGACATAGCGTGGCCACCGATCGGTGTCGGCGCTCAGGTCGGTGCTGACCACGGCTTCACCGGTCCGCACGCACTCCACGCAGGGACCGCCGTCGGTTTCCGCGGCGAACATTTCGAGCAGTTCGGATTTCTCCGACGAGGCGGCCGCCATCCGGATCCCACCGCGCTGGTCGGAAAGCAGCACACCGGCGGCGTCCACGTCGAGGAGATCCACACAGTGGTCGACGAGCATGTGCAGGAACTCGGTGAGATCGAAATCGGCGACCATCGTGTCGGCGAGGTTCACGAAAGCCTGCCCGATCCGCTGATCCCGCAGCGCGGCCGCACCACCCTCGCTGCCGGCATCGACGGATCGCACCGTGTCGGAAAGCATGGGCTTAGCTCGTGGTTCGCGTTCCAACCTGCTCACTCTCCGCTGTCCAGCCGCAAACGGCGCTCGATGATGTCCTTCGCGACCTCGGCCAGGGTCATGTGATGAGCGAAGGCGTGCCCTCGGATCCGCAGCAGCGCGTCTGCCAGGCTCACCCGTATGTCCGCTGCGACCATACCCGTCGCCTGGTGCACCTCGGCCTGGATGTCGACCAGCCCGGACAGCGTCAACGGCGCCACCGCGTGCACGTCGTCGAAGATCGTTTCGGTGGCCGCGTCCGCGAGCAGAAGTGCGTCAGTCAACTGTGCCGGCGTCAGCGACCCGGCCGACAGCCGGTGCATCTCCAGTACCCCCAGCCGCACGCCACCGACCTGCAGAGGGAAGGAGAACACCGCCGCGGCGCCCGCGGTGATCGCGTCCGCGGTGAACCCGGGCCAGCGCACGCCGTCCGCGGTCAGGTTCGGGATCAGTACCGGCCGCCCGAACTCGTAGGCGTCGATGCACGGCGCCGAGCCCGCGGTGATGGCGAGATCGTCCAGCCGCGTACCGAGTTCGTCAGACGAGTAGACCAACGCGCCCCCGCCGTCCGCGTTCGTGCCGCCCAGCACCCGCACCCGCGCACCCGAGACGGCGAGCTCCATCACGCAGAGCTCGCAGATGCCCCGCAGCAGATCCGCCGCGTTGTCGTGCTCCGCGAGCAGAGTTTGCAGATGCTTGCGCCGGTCCGCGCTCACCTCTCCGCCCCTTCCGCACACGCGACCCCACCGCCGGCGAGGTATGACCGTTCACCGTACTCCGGGTACCACCCGGACACCTTTCCGACACCGGACCGGACGTCACGATCGCGCGACGACGCCGACGGGCGAACCTCCCGGTCACGCGAGGCGTCGTGTACCGCCGGTTCGTGACGCCGGCGCCGTGCGCACGGGTCGGTCTCGCCTACCGGACACCGCCGACTCCCCCCGCCCGGCACTTTCTGGACCTCGCCGTCGAACTCCAGCGCCCGGCCGAGCACTGGCCGCGGGGTCATGGCCTGCCGGAGAATCCACCGCGAGAGACGGGGAGGATGCTCCTAGCGTGCGCGTACCATGGGGAGATGCCCGAGACCCCGGTACGTCGTCGCTACCAGTCAACGGGCCGGTCGTGTCGCCCTCGTTCGTCCTGAAGAGCACCGACATGCGCACGAACCCATCCAACACCGGTGCGTTCACCACCGAGCGGCTGACGGTGAGACCCTGGCACGTCGAGGACGCCCAGGCCGCGCTGGACGTCTACGGGCACCCCGAGGTGACCCGCTGGCTCAGCCCCGACATGGACCAGGTG
>NZ_JACHJQ010000019.1 GCF_014203735.1 Actinophytocola algeriensis
TAGCACTCCACGTCCAGGCGCAACAAGTGCTCACCCACTGGCGGCCAGACCCAAGTCTGCCCGATGACCGACTCACCACCCATTAGGCGCTTTCACGGCATACCAGCACACCCCGGTTCAGCAATCACCGTGGCTTGGCCGGACCGCCGCAGGACCCCACAAACGTCGGTGGACACAGCACTAGCGGAGTGTCCGCAGAGGAGCACCGGCGTTGTGCGCGTAGGGCGCCTGGCCGCTGCTCGTCTGCCGGAGTAGTACGAGAGCCTCCTCGGAGGGGGAACTGGTGGGGGTCGTGCACACGATCAGCACCTGTTCCGGTGAGCGGGCGATCGACAGTGTCTGCTGTGTCACGGTCACCGTGCCGACGACGGGATGGTGCAGTTCGTAGGACGCGGCGTCGCAGGGTGCCACGCGGTGGTCGCCCCAGAGTGCGACGAACTCCGGGCTCTTCATCGTCAGTTCGCCGATCAGCTCCGCGAGCAGTGGGTCCTGCGGGTGCCTGCCGACGGTGATCCGCAGGTTGCCGACCACCGCGCGGGCCTTGCGCTTCCAGTCCGTGTACAGCTCCCGGCAGTGTGGGTCCAGGAACAGCATCCGGCTCATGTTCGGCCGCCCCGTCAGGTCGTCCGGGCTGTGGAAGTCCAGGTGGCCGGCCAGCAGGGCGTGCCCGAGGGTGTTCCACGCCAGCACGTCCGTACGCCGGCCGAGCACCAGCGCCGGGACGCCGTCCACGGCGCGCAGGAGGTCCCGCGTCTCGTCGGCGAGCTTCTCTGGCCGGGGGCGGCGCGCGCGGGGCGTGCGGCGGGCGGCCCCGGCGAGCCGGTTGAGGTGCTCGCGCTCGTGCTCGTCGAGCAGCAGGGCGCGGGCGATCGCCTCGAGCACCTCGGCCGAGGCCCCGCGGGACAGGCCCTGCTCCAACCTCGTGTAGTACGAGACGCTGACGCCCGCCAGCTGGGCCAGTTCCTCGCGCCGGAGCCCGGCCACCCGCCTGCGGGGCCCCACGTTGCGCAAGCCGACGTCCTCCGGTCGCAGCCGCGCCCGCCTGGCCTGCAGGAAATCGCCGAGTGGGCCAGGTTCGTCCATGCCCTCAGTATCCGGGGCACGGCCCGATCCCAGCCACACCCTGCGAGGGGTAGGACAACGCGGGAGTGGTTCGTGCGCGCCCGCGTGCCCAGGCTCGGTCTCATTCGGCCACCTGCCCCGGACCAAGGACGGACCACATGAAGCAGAACCCCGAGCAGATCACCCTGGGCGACGTCACAGTCACCCGCATCAAGGAGTACTACGGCGCGGTCGAGATGACCCCGAGCCAGTTCTTCCCGGACAGCCCCGACAGCTCGTGGGACGAACACCGCGGCTGCCTGGCGCCCGACTTCTGGAATCCCGAGACGGACGAGTGCCACACGGCGATCCAGTCCTGGCTGCTGCGCAGCGAGGGACGCACCATCCTCGTCGACACCGGCGTGGGCAACCACAAGGACCGGCCCTACGCGCCGGTGTGGAGCCGTCTGGACACGAACTACCTCGCCAACCTCGCCGCCGCCGGGGTGCGGCCCGAGGACGTCGACATCGTGGTCAACACGCACCTGCACATCGACCACGTCGGCTGGAACACCCAGCTCGACGGCCGCACCTGGGTGCCGACCTTCCCGAACGCCACATACCTGATGACCCGGCGGGACTTCGAGTTCTGGGACCCGGCCAACGAGAACAAAACCGTGTTCGGCCGCGGGAACCAGAACGTCTTCGAGGACAGCGTCACGCCGGTCCACCAGGCCGGCCTGACCCGGCTGTGGGAGGGGTCGTACCGGATCGACAAGAACCTGCGGCTCGATCTCGCTCCCGGGCACACCCCCGGCTCGTCCGTGCTCGCCTTGGAGTCCGGCGGCGACCGGGCGCTGTTCGTCGGGGACCTGGTGCACACCGCGCTGCAGATCGCAGAGCCGGAGACCAACTCCTGCTTCTGCGAGGACCCGGCCGAGTCCCGGGCCACCCGACACAAGCTGCTCGGCCACGCCGCCGAGAACAACGCGCTCGTTTTCCCCGCGCACTTCGGCGGCCAGGGCGCCGCGGCGGTCGAGCGCAACGGGTCGAGGTTCGCGATCAAGGAGTGGGCGGCCTTCTCCCGCATCTCCTGATACTCCCGGAAAGGAAGCGTTTCCCGTGACCCAGTACGCAGACCCGGTCGTCGAAACCCCGGCGGGGGCCGTGCGCGGCGTCCGCGACGACTCCGGCGAGTTCTACCGTGCCATCCCCTACGCGGCAGCGCCGACCGGCGCCCGCCGGTTCGCCCCGCCCGCGCCGCACCCAGGCTGGTCCGGCGTCCGCGACGGCACACAACCTTCGCCCACCGCTCCCCAACCGGTCCGCGACTTCGGCACGCTCGACATGACCCCCTACTTCGGGCCGGGCTGGGTACGGGGCGAGGAGTACCTGACCGTCGACGTCCGCACGCCTGCCGCCGACAGCGGCAGGCGCCCCGTCATGGTCTTCGTGCACGGTGGCGGATTCGTCACCGGCTCGACCCGCGCCGCGCTCTACGACGGCAGCGCGTTCGCCCGCGACGGCATCGTCCTCGTGACGGTGAACTACCGCCTCGGCGTCCCCGGATTCCTCGACCTGGAGGGCGCTCCGGCCAACCGCGGGCTGCTTGACGTGCTCGCCGCGCTCGGCTGGGTGCGCGCCACCGTCGCGGCGTTCGGCGGCGACCCGGACAACGTCACGATCTTCGGCCAGTCCGCAGGCGCCACCCTCGTCGGAGCGCTACTCGCGACCCCGGAGGCCAAAGGCCTGTTCCGGCGGGCGATCATCCAGAGCGGCAGCGGCACCGGCGCCTTCACCCCGGAACAGGCGCAACGGGTCACCGCTGCGGCGGCCGCCACGCTGGGCGTCGAACCGACCGCCGAAGCATTCGCCACGATCCCGGACGAGCGCTTCCTGGAGATCCTGCCCGCACTGGCCGGACTCGACCTGCGCACCAGCACCGCCACGGACCCGTTGGCCGGCCTCAGCCCGTTCAGCCTGGTCCTCGCGGTCCAGCCCGCCGACGGTCTCACCGACGGCCCGGCCTGCTACGTCGACCTGCTGATCGGCACCAACACCGAAGAGGGGCACCTCTACCTCGTGCCGCAGGGCAACCTGGAGTCCTCCACGCGGGCAGACGTGCTCGCCACCGCCGCCAGGGTGTACGCGGACCCGGAGACCAAGGTCGCCGCGCACCGCGCGGCACTGCCGAACTCGACTTCGGGCGAGCTGCGCTCCGCGGTCCTCGGGGAGGCCTTGTTCGGGGCCGGTACGGCCCGCATGGCGCAAGCCCACGCCCAGATCTCGGGCGGCCGCACACACGTCTACTCGTTCGGGTATCGCTCGACGGCGCTGAACGGACGACTCGGCGCCACCCACACCGTCGAACTGCCCTTCGTCTTCGACATCGCCGACAAGCCGTGGCTGCACGGTGACACAGGCCTGCTCGGTCCCGACCCCGTCCCGGGCGGCCTCGCGACCCGGGTGCACACCGCCTGGGTCACGTTCGCCAGCACCGGGGACCCGGGCTGGGCCGCGTACGACCCGCGACAACCCGTGGCGGAGAACCTCGGAAGTTGAGCCTCCCACCGGACAAGCCGAACGTCGGCGTGAGCGTGCGTTGGTTGTCCAACCAGTTGATCGAACCTCGGCGGCCATGTCACGCTGCCGACAGCGCTCTCGGGATCGCTGCCACGGCTACCGGTAGGAGCTGTCTTTGACCGTCGAAACGGCCCCGGCCATCGACGCCGTGCTGGTGAGGCGTCTGGTCGACACGCAGTTCCCGCGGTGGGCCGGGTTGCCGCTGGTGCGGCACGTCCCGGCCGGCTCGGATCATGTGATCTACCGGCTGGGCGAGCAGCTGTCCGTTCGGCTGCCGCGCCATGCCGGCGCTGTCGGGCAGGCCAGGAAGGAGGTCGAGTGGTTGCCCCGGCTGGCCCCGCACCTGCCTCTTGTCGTCCCCGTGGTGGTTGAGGTGGGTGAGCCGGGTTTCGGTTATCCGTGGCCGTGGGCGGTGTCGCGCTGGCTGGGTGGCGAGGTGGCGACCGTCGACGCGCTGTCCGGCTCGCACGAGGCCGCCGGTGTGCTGGCGGAGTTCCTGACCGCGCTCCACCGGTTCGACGCCGAAGCCACCGGGGACCTCACCGGTCGGCCGCTGACCGCGCGGAACACGGCGACGCGAGCCGCGATCGCGGAAGTCGGTGACGCGTTCGACACCGCGGCGATGACCGAGCTGTGGACCGCCGCCCTGGCCGCCCCTGCGTGGGACCGTCCACCAGTCTGGTTCCACGGTGATTTCCACACCGGCAACCTGCTGACGACCAGCGGCCGTCTCAGCGCTGTCATCGACTTCGGTGAGCTCGGTGTGGGCGATCCGGCTTGCGACCTGATCATTGCCTTCACCCTCATGACGGCCGAGACACGGGCGACCTTCCGTGCCGCGCTCGATGTGGACGACGCCACCTGGACTCGCGGTCGCGGGTGGGCCTTGGCCACCGGATTGAACGCCTATGTCTCCTACGCCGCTGTCAATCCCCGCGTCGCCGCGCAGACCACCCGTCAGATCACCCAGGCCCTCGCCGACTGAACATCGCTCGCTCGCCGCTGCGGTTCAGCCGAAACGCACCCTCGCCGGCAAGAGCGTGCGTTCGCGGCGACCGTGTATCGGTAACGGTGACTGTGAGTGAGGCGACTTCCTGACTGTTCTGGTGGTCCGGTGGCGGGACGGCCGACCTCGATCCAGGTCCGGTACCTCGTGAACGACACCGGCGACGGCGCGGCGTATGCCCTGACACAGGCACTCACGGAACTGGACAATGTGACGACTGAAGGAGTTGGGTGTGGCCTCTGACGCCCTCGAAGGACCAGTCCCGACGTCGAGCGGACGGGGCCAGCCGATCCTCGACCTGTTGGACAAGGCCATCGGCCTGCAGACACCGGTGGTGCGCAAGAACATCGCCCGGGCCCGCCAGCGCAACCCGGACGCGACACCGGCGGAAGTCGTCCGCACCCTGGAACGGATGTACGTCAGCGCCCTGGCAGGCACGGGGGCCGCGGTCGGGGCCACCGCGGCCGCGCCCGCCGTCGGCACCGGGGTCGCGCTGGCGTTGTCGGCGGGCGAGGCGTTCTCCTCGCTGGAACTGAGCACCCTGTTCGTGCTCTCGGTGGCCGAGGTCCACGGGATCCCGCTGGACGAGATCGAACGACGCCGGACGCTCGTCATGGGGATCCTGCTCGGCCAGTCCGGTTCCACGACCATCGTCGGCAAGGTCGCCGAGCGCACCGGTCAGCACTGGGCCCGCCAGCTCGTCAGCAAGGTGCCCACGGAAACGCTGAAACAGATCAACAAAGTCCTGGGCAAGAACTTCATCACCAAGTACGGCACCAAGCAGGGCATCATCGTCCTCGGCCGGGTGGCCCCGTTCGGCATCGGCGCGGTAATCGGCGGCGGTGCTAATGCCACCGTCGCCGCCATGGCCGTCCGAGCCGCCCGGCGTGCGTTCGGCCCGGCGCCGCAGTCGTGGCCCGAGACAGAACTGGACCCCGCGTCTCCAGACTCAGGGCTCTCGGATCGTTGAGCGTGTTCGGACAACCCGCTCCACGGCGTGCCCGCCCTCGTTCTCGAAGACAACGGCGTGGAAGGTTCCGCCGCCGGGGTTGCCGGCGCCGATTCCGACTGACAGGCGAGCGACGTGCGGGTCCGCCCCGGTGGTCCAGCCGAACGCGTACGAGGCCAGTTCACCGTGCGGCCCGACAAACTCCCCGAACGCACGCCGGTCCCATTCCGGTGACAGCGCTCGTGGGCACCTCGACCAGCGTCCCCTCCAACACCTGCATGTCCACGCGGGCAGGGTAGCTGATCAAGAAGCCACCCGTGAGCGCGCGCGATTCTCTCGTCGCCGGGCCGACCGGACACGCACGGCGGCGAGAGCGGACGTTGAGAACATGACGACAATTGTCTGCCGGCAAACGGTGTGGTGGAGAAATGCCCAATGGGCGATCGGGAACTTCAACGGTCAGCGGGCAGGAATTGAGACATGCATCCTGTTGCACGATGCGGCATTTCATGGCCTGCGCGGGTGGAGTTGGTCCACTGTAGACGCTGTGACCTGCGGTGGAACACCTTCGGCGGTAGAACGAGTGCGCGACTTCGCCGGTGAAGGTGGCCCGTTCGGCCTCCCTGTTGCGCGAACGGGAATTTCGTGTCCTCTGTGGCGGGTCGATAGCTTCGGATTCATGGAATGGAGCTTTCAGACGGCCGAAGAACTCGTTGCCGCGTTGCGCGCCGGTGCGGTGACATCGGTGGAACTGACCGACGAGGCGATCGCGCGTATCGAGCGCGACGACGAGGTGATCAACGCGATCTGCGTGCCGGACTTCGACCGTGCGCGGGCCGCCGCACACCGTGCCGACCAGGCACGCGCGCGTGGTGAGGACCGGCCGCTGCTCGGCATTCCGGTGACGGTCAAGGAGTCGTACAACATCGCCGGGCTGCCCACAACCTGGGGCATGCCGCCGCACCGGAACTACATGCCGGCCGAGGACGCGGTACAGGTGTCGCGACTCAAGGCCGCGGGCGCGGTGGTGCTCGGCAAGACCAATGTGCCGCTGGGGCTGCAGGACATACAGAGCTTCAACGACATCTACGGCACCACCACCAACCCGTGGGATCACGGTCGCACGTCGGGCGGATCCTCCGGCGGGTCGGCGGCGGCCCTGGCGTCCGGGTTCGGCGCGCTGTCCATCGGCTCCGACATCGCCGGCTCGCTGCGCACCCCCGCGCATTTCTGCGGCGTCTACGCGCACAAGCCGACGCTCGGACTGGCGGCAACCCGCGGCATGGTCGCGCCGTCCGAGCCGGCATTGCCGGTCGACCTCGACCTCGCCGTCGTCGGTCCGATGGCGCGCACCGCCCGCGACCTCACGCTCCTGCTCGACGTCATGGCCGGACCGGACCCGCTGACGCTCGGCAAGGCGCATCACGTGACGCTGCCGCCCGCCCGCCACGAGCGGCTCTGCGATTTCCGGGTCTTGGTCCTCGACGAGCATCCGCTCATCCCGACCGGGTCCGCCGTGCGGGCGGGCGTGAACCGGGTGGCCGCCGCGCTCGCCGACAGCGGCGCCCGCGTCGAACGGCACAGTCCGCTGCTGCCCGACCTGACCGAAGCCGCGACGCTCTACATGCAGTTGCTGATTTCCGGCTCCGTCGCGCGTTTTCCCACCGAATCGCCCGAGCGGCTGCGGACCCGCGCCGCCGCGCTCAGCGCGGACGACCAGAGCCTCGACGCCGTGCGGCTGCGCGCCATGGTGTTCAGCCACCACGACTGGATCGAGGCGAACAACCGCCGTGAGGTCCACCGCCACAGCTGGCGGCAGCTGTTCGCCGAGTTCGACGCCGTGCTGTGCCCGATCACCCCGACGCCCGCGTTCCCGCACGACCACCGCCCCAATCCGCTGGAACGACGGATCGGCATCGACGGCGCCGAGTACCCGTACTTCGACCAGCTCGTCTGGGCTGGCCTGGCCACCATGCCCGGCCTGCCCGCCACCGCCATACCCGCGGGCCGGTCCCCCGAGGGCCTACCGGTCGGAGCGCAACTCATTGGCCCGATGTTCGAGGACCACACCCCGCTGCGGCTGGCCGAACTGCTCGAGCACGACACCGGCGGCTTCCAGGCACCGAAGTAGGGCGTACTGGCCAGTTGGCCGGGACACGGCAGGAACACGCGTTGCCGAGAACTCCCATCCCTGCCAACGCGCGCTCGTCGGCATGTGAGTGCGTCTGCGCCCGCTCGCGCAGTGGCAGGATGAACTCCGCCTCGGTCTCGCGGTACAACTCGCTTGACCGGAGTCT
>NZ_JACHJQ010000020.1 GCF_014203735.1 Actinophytocola algeriensis
CACCTGGTCCATGTCGGGGCTGAGCCAGCGGGTCACCTCGGGGTGCCCGTAGACGTCCAGCGCGGCCTGGGCGTCCTCGACGTGCCAGGGTCTCAGCGTCAGCCGCTCGGTGGTGAGTTCTTGGGTGGTGGAGATCGGTGGGTTTGAGTTCGTGCGCATGTCAGTGCTCTTCTGCGATATCCGCTGTCGACCCGAGGTGTCCGGAGTGGACGGTCAGTTGTCGCGCAGGGCGCGCTTCGCGAGCAGGTGCCGGGCGCGTTCGGCGGTGGATGGCTGGCTCAGCAGGTCGTAGCGGCGGGCGACCAGCTGGCTGTGCGACAGGAAGTTCCGTTGCCCTCGCGCCGAGGCATATCTGACCGCGGCCATGGCCACGCCGAACACCACTCCGAAGATCAGACCCATCATGATCGGCAGCAGGCCGGCGCCCGCGGTGAACAGGCTCAGCAGCAGGCCGACGAACAGGCCGAGCCACGCGCCCGAGGCCGCCCCGGTGACCAGTACGCGCTGCCAGGTCAGGTGCGTGTCGACCCGCTCGACGAGCATCGGGTCGATACCGACGATCGTCATACCCCGAACCGGGAAGTCGTTGTCGGCCAGGTGATCGACAGCCTGCTGTGCTTCCTTGTAGGTGTCGTAGGAGCTGATCGGCCAGCCATCCGGCAACGTCGGTAGTCGCGTCGTGGCCTGAGTTCGCGTGAATGCCTTTGTCATGTCGGCCTCACTGTCTGGGACACGATTCATGCCCTCTACCTGTAACAACGCTGGTTCGGGCTGGATGGTGCCGCATTCCGGACATTCACGGCCGACTCTCGGCACACCGGTCAGGCCGGGTGCCAGGCGGTGTTGCGGACGTAGCCGCCCTCGGCCTCCCAGCGCTGCTCCGGTCTGGCCTCCGTCGCTCCCGGCCGGATCATGCCGGCGGCAGCGCGCTTCTGGGGTGGCACGCCGTTGCTGGCCAGGATGTCCGCGACGGTGGCGGTGCTGTCCGAGTCTGCGGCGGATCGCAGTACCGCCCTGGCCACACCACCTGGCGTGGGTGGCGGCACGACCAGCAGACTCACTCGGCGGCCGTTCGTCCCGATCGCGGTCACGGTGTGGCGGTCTATCGTGTGGACGCCCTCGTACCGGACCATCCGGCCATCCACGGTCTGCTTGCGTGGAGCAGGCTCCCAGAGGTCGAGGTTGTAGGTGATGCGCCCGACCGGGCCGACCCAGGGGTGCAGTGCCGAGACCAGTTCGGGAAACGCGGTTGTCGGCTCGAGCGACCGTGGCCGCCAGCCCCCGTCGACACTGCCGGTGGCGGCGCCGGCGGGTTTCATCTCCAGCCGTGGTTCATGGTGTGTCATGTCGTCCTTGCCTCCGTTTCGTGTCGGAGTGGGGCGCCGACGTCACGCAGGTGGCGTAGGACGTACTGGTAGGAGCGCAGGAGCCCGCATTGGGCGTAGTCGATGCGGTTGCGGTCGCAGAAGTCCTGGACGAGTACCTGGGCCCGGCGCAGGTTGGGGCGTGGCATGGTGGGAAACAGGTGGTGCTCGATCTGGTAGTTGAGTCCGCCCAGGAGGAAGTCCACCCATCGGCCGCCGGACACGTTCCGGGAGGTCAGGACCTGGCGGCGCAGGTAGTCCAGCTGGTGAGCTGGGGGCAGGGTCGGCATGCCCTTGTGATTGGGCGCGAACGAACATCCCATGTAGACACCCCACAGGCCCTGGTGCACGGCGATGAACACCAGCCCGGTCAGTGGCGACAGCACGGTGAACACGGCGGTCAGGTAAGCCGCCAGGTGCGCGATCAGCAGGCCCGCTTCGAGCCCGCGCGACCTGCCGCCACGGTTCTCGTCCCGGTGCCACACGTGCTTGATGCTCGACCAGTGCAGGTTCAGCCCTTCGAGCAGCAGCAGGGGGAAGAACAGGGCGGCTTGGTGCTTGGCCATCCAGCGCAGGAACCCGCGCTTGCTCCGCCCTTGGTCACGGGTGAAGGCCAACGCGGGGATGTCGAGGTCCGGATCGTCGTCCTCGTGGTTGGGATTGGCGTGATGCCGGGTGTGCTTACCCACCCACCAGTCGTAACTGAGCCCGACCAGCCCACCGTGCAGATAGCCCACGGTGTCGTTGCCGCGGCGGCTCCGGAAGATCTGCTTGTGACCGGCGTCGTGGCCGATGAACGCGAGCTGGGTGAACATGACGGCGAAGAACACCGCCATGAGTAGCTGCCACCACGAGTCACCGATCGCCACGAACGCCACCCAGCCGGCGGCGAACACGGCCAGGTTCCCCATGATCCGGGCCAGGTAGTAGAGCCGCCGCCGGTCGAGCAGGCCGGCACGCCGAACCTCCCGCGACAACGTCGCGAAATCAGCGCCCTCGCTCCGCCGCGTCAGAGTCACAAAAGTCATCGTCGCTTCACACCCCGGGGGTTGTTTCGGGTCTGCTCGTCCCGAGCACACAAAGCGCCGTCGACCTAACCGCGCAGGTGAACACCTTCGGTCACGCCCACTACTCGCCGCGGCCCAGAACCTCCGCCGGAGTCTGGGGCGGCTTGTGTCTGGGATTCCCGTGGCCCATCGCTCCCAAACGTGCACGGATCTTGCTCGATCGGACTCGCGGAGCGTCAGCCATCGTTCAGGATGTGCCGAGATGCCGTCCTGCCGGTCATGTGTGAGGTTGCGCTCCGGGCCTCGGTTTCGAGCCCTTGCGGACTTGCTGGTCGCCGAGCGTGCCGTCGATGATCTGTGCGGCGACGTCGCTGAGGCGGCGGTTGTGGCTGCGGGCGTAGGCGCGCATCACCTGGAAGGCTTCGTCCATGCCCAGGCCGGTGCGTTGGGCGAGGACGCCTTTGGCTTGTTCGAGTTGGACGCGGCTGCTCAGGGCGGCCTGCAGCTGGGTGGCGAGGTGTTCGCTGGCGGCGATGGCGCGTTCCTGGATCAGGCCGACGGTGGCGACGTCGGCCATGGCCTGGCCGACCCTCAGATCGGCCGGGCTGAGCTGGCCGGGTTCGAGCCGGAACAGGTTCAGCGCGCCGATGGTCTCGGCGCGTAGGCGCATCGGGAGTGCCTGTGCGGAGTGGAACCCGAGCCCCTGCAGTTCCTTGGTGAAGGCCGGCCAGGACGATCTCATCGCGGACTGGTCATCGCGTGCCACGGGGCGTCCGGTCCGGTAGCAGTCCAGGCAGGGGCCTTCGTTGTTCTGTAGTTCGTAGAGTTCCAGCAGGCGGGCTTCCTCGGTGGAGGAGGCCATCACGTGCAGGCCGCCGTGTGCGTCGGCGAGCATGATGCCCGCGGCGTCGGCATCGAGTAGTTCGACGCTTCGGGTGGCCAGGGTGTGGAGGAAGTCGATGACATCGAAGTCGGCCACCAGGGTGTCGGCCAGGCTGACGAAGGTGCTGGCGAGGAGTTGTTCTCGGCTCGTCATGAGCCCACCGCCTGTGTCTCGTTGGGGGTCATGATCGATCCTGCCGCGTGGCGCCGGGTCCTTCTTCGTCGAAGAGCAGGCGTCGGTTGACCACGTCGGCGGCGACGGCCGGGACTGTCTGTCCCGTAGCGTACGCGTGGGCGCGTAACCGCAGCATTGCCTCGGCGAGGTCGACACCGAGTTGGATCGTGATCATCCCGGTCGCTTGGTGGACTACGGCCTGGCTGTCGATCGGTCCCGTCAGCGCTGCGCTCTCACCGTGCCTGTTGTGGTCCTGCAGATCCAGGATCACGACGGTCGCGGCGTCGGCGAACGCCAGTGCGTCGGCGAGCTCGGGGGTGGTGAGCGGTCCTGGGGTGTCGCGGTAGAGGTCGAGGACACCGACGCGGATGGCGCCGGCCCGCAGCGGGAACGCGAAGATGGCGCGCACCCCGGCGTCGAGAACGGCGGCCCCGAACCGCGGCCACCGCGCCGGCCCGACCACCGCGAGGTCGGATTCGAGTACCAGGCGCCCACTGCTGGACGCCTCCACACAGGGTCCCTCACCAAGGGTGAACTGCAGTTCTTCCAACTGCCGGGCACGCCCGTCGGTGGCCGCGAGCACCACCCCGCTGGGTCCGTGGACGGTCATCAGGGCCATCCCGACACCACTGACCGACAACGCCGACAGGCATTCCGCGCACAACCGGGCCGGCGGCGCGACCTGGCCACCTCCGCCGTCGGCGATCATCGACAGGATCTCGGCCACTCGGGGATTGCGCACGGAGGTCATCCGTCCGGTCCGCAGCCGGCGCGCAACAGGGCGTGGGTGAGGTCGGGGCTGATGTCGAACAGGCTGTCCAGGCCGGTGATCGTCAGTGGCAGCAGCACCGGGCGAGTAGACGCGATCAGGCAGAGCGTCACGCCCGCCGCCATGGCCGCGTCTCTGGCGTTCACGAGGACGGTGAGACCCGCGGCGGCGAAGAACCCCACCCCGGTGAGATCGACGATCACGTACGGGACGGTGCCCCGCACGTGCGGAAGCAGATGGTCCGTCAGCTGCGTACTGGTGAGCATGTCCACCTCGCCACGCACCATGAGCACGACAGCGGCGGGCGGGGCCGGACGCGCGGTGACGGTCAACAGCTGTCCAGCCGAGTACAGGTGTGGCTGTGCGGTGGCTGCGGCTGGGGGACGGTCAGTCGTCACGGCCGGGAGAACGGTGGTCACGGTCTCATCTCCTCGTGTCGGGCATCGTTGTGCGGTGTCGGGTGGTGACGCCGGTGATCGTGGTGAACCCGTCACCGCCGAGCGCCCCAGACACCGCGCCCGCGGCTGGACCTACGACTGGAGCCGCGGCCTCTGTTGGTGATCGCGTAGTAGATCCCCAGCAGGACGACGGACCCCACGATGGCGATGAGCCAGGTGGAGAGGTCGAAGAAACGGCCGGTCGATGTGATGCCGAACAACTCCGCGGCCGCCCAGCCGCCGGCCAACGCCCCGGCGATGCCGATCAGGATCGTGACGACGACGCCGTGTTTCGCCCGACTACCCAGCAGGTACTTGGCGATGATGCCGGCGATCAGACCGAGGACGAGCCAACCGATGACACTCATGCTCATGACGACTCCTTGGTGCGCTGGAGCGCGAACTGGTTCCGGTGATCCGGCCGGAATCGCTTCCGGGCAGCTCGTCCTCGGATACTCGAAGAAACGTCGCGAATGGACCGAAGGCTGAGAGGAAGCGGAATCCCCGGGCTGCGCGGACGCCCAGGCAGGCCGTACGCGGGTGTCAGGTGGGATGGCTCGGGAGAACATGCGCGCGATTTCCTTGGCGCGTCGAAAAGCGCGACATGTTCTTCGCCAAGGTCCGGGGCGATGCCCGAGCGCACCGGTCCCCGCCCCGTCGAACCACGATGGACTCGACCGATCGCTGCGACCAGGTGCACCATCAGCCTAGACCCTCACGCTACCGCCGAACAGGCGCCTGCGAGACCAGCACCACCGACCGCGACATCACGGGGTTCGCAGCCGGCGTCGCGTGACCGCTGGGTGCCCCTGGTACTACGCGAGCCGGCTCCGCGTGGAGGTGTCCGGCCAAGAGACGGAGAGTCTGTCCGCCGCGGTGCACGGCGTCACGCTGGTCGTTGCGGGGGAGGACCTGACGCCGTTCCTGACCGGGCTTGGGGGCAGTTCGCTGGCTGGGATGGCGTACGGACTTGGCGGAACCTCGACGGTGACATCGAGGTCTGGGCACGGCATGTCACGGGCGGCTATGTGGATCTTGAATGCCAGCTCGACGTAGCGCGGCTCTTCTTCAGCCTGCCCGCCAGCGATGGATTCGTCCTGGCTGGCGGCGCAGCTAGCGTGCATAAACGTTGCGGGACCTGGGCATCGTTTCAACGGGTAGCGCTAGGCTGGCGCGGTGCTGTTGTTCATAGCGATCTTCGCGCCCTTTGTTGTGTTGTTCTTGGTGTTTGTTGTGCTGTTTCTTGTTGTGCGGACAAGCAATCGGGTTGCGGCAATCCAACGTCACCAGTTCGAGGAGTTTGCGCAGCTGAGGCGTGCGATCACCGAGCTTCGACACTCGGCATCTGGCATGGAGCGCGACGACCACGCAGCTGGTCTGCCGGCGATCGGTGCGTCAGTGCGCGTGTTGCAGGTCGGTGAGGAGGTAGAGATCATCGACGGGCCCCACGTGGGTAAGCACGGAAAGATCGTTCCGTCCCCGGACTGGGCCCGCGAAGGAGTCATCAACGTCGAGGTGACCGGGATCGAGGGCCCGCGGCTTATGGACGTGTCCAAGGTGGCCCGATGGAACGAGGCTGGTCGCGCGTAGATCGGCGTGGCTGGGGACAAGGCGTCTCTGGCACCCTAGCGTCGCGCCAGAGGTGTTGGTCGCGGGCGGCGGCCGTGAGCGGAGCGGCGCTTCGGAGCACGGACGACATATCCCCACTCGAGATCATGGGCTGCAAGGTCGTCCAACACCTCATCGACGAAGCGGTGGACGCGTTCGACAAAGCGGAGACGGCCGCGGAGGAAGCGGATCGCCGAGTCCTACCGCTACCTCGATGGCGGCAGAAGCTCTGGCTGCTGTGGCAGTCAGTCTCCCGACGTTTGTGAAACCTGTTGGGCTGTATGGACTTGCTGTGTGTCCGGGCTGGACGGCCTGCTCGACGCCACCGCGTTCGCCCAGTGGTCCGCCGCGTTCCGGCTCGTCGAATGCGCCGCCGCCGTCACGCTGTTCGCTGCGGCCACGCTCGGCCTGCTGGAACGCGCCGAGACCGACGCCGCATCCTGTCATTTTGGCGCCTGCCCCGCCTCGGTAGAGCTATTGTCAATACCTGTGGATCAAGATGGTTAGGCGGCGGTTGAAGTGGTTCGCTCGTCGGGTCGTTCGACCAGTTTGCCGTTGACGAATGCCGCGCCGGAGCGCACCAACGCGTCCAGGTGAGGCGCGTTCACCGCCCGCCAGCGGGCCCGGAACCGCGCGGCCACCACACACCGGGCCTGGCGGGCTTGCGGACCTTGCTGCCGGCCCCGGTGCGCACGATGGGCGCGTTCGCAAGTGGCCCGGCTACTCGGTTCTGCGGAGGGTTCGCGAGCTCCTGATGGTCACGTGGCTGTCTCAGAACGCGGCCACAGGTTCGCGCGCCACGGCCGAGGTTGAGAAGAGAGTCCAGACCCTGCGTACGGGAGCGTCGCGACGCGACTGGGCACTGTTCTAGGTGTGATGTCTCACGTGGCCGGTGC
>NZ_JACHJQ010000021.1:1730-5144 GCF_014203735.1 Actinophytocola algeriensis
AGTGGTCTGGTTGGTGTTTGAGAATTGCATAGTGGATGCGAGCATCTTTGATCGTTTGTGATGAAAGTTATTAAGGGCACACGGTGGATGCCTTGGCATCAGGAGCCGATGAAGGACGTGGGAGGCTGCGATATGCCTCGGGGAGCTGTCAACCGAGCTGAGATCCGAGGATTTCCGAATGGGGAAACCCGGCACCCGTCATGGGGTGTCACTGCCACCTGAATCTATAGGGTGGTGGAGGTAACGCGGGGAAGTGAAACATCTCAGTACCCGTAGGAAGAGAAAACAACAGTGATTCCGTGAGTAGTGGCGAGCGAAAGCGGAGGAGGCTAAACCGTGTACGTGTGATACCTGGCAGGGGTTGCGTATGCGGGGTTGTGGGACCCACCTTGTTGGTGCTGCCAAGCCGACGGGAAGTCATAAAGTGTCGTTGTTAGTCGAATCAGTTTGGGAAACTGGACCGTAGACCGTGAGAGTCGGGTAGACGAAAACGCGACACCTTCCTTGGTGGTGTTCCCGAGTAGCAGCGAGCTCGTGGAATTTGCTGTGAATCTGGCGGGACCACCCGCTAAGCCTAAATACTCCCTGATGACCGATAGCGGACTAGTACCGTGAGGGAAAGGTGAAAAGTACCCCGGGAGGGGAGTGAAAGAGTACCTGAAACCGTGTGCCTACAAGCCGTCAGAGCCATCTTAGCAATGGTGATGGCGTGCCTTTTGAAGAATGAGCCTGCGAGTTAGTGCTGCGTGGCGAGGTTAACCCGTGTGGGGTAGCCGTAGCGAAAGCGAGTCTGAATAGGGCGTGTAGTCGCGTGGTCTAGACCCGAAGCGGAGTGATCTACCCATGGCCAGGGTGAAGCGCCGGTAAGACGGCGTGGAGGCCCGAACCCACCAGGGTTGAAAACCTGGGGGATGAGCTGTGGGTAGGGGTGAAAGGCCAATCAAACTCCGTGATAGCTGGTTCTCCCCGAAATGCATTTAGGTGCAGCGTCACATGTTTCACGTCGGGGGTAGAGCACTGGATGGTCTAGGGGGCCTACAAGCTTACCGAAATCAACCAAACTCCGAATACCGGCGTGTGAGAGTGTGGCAGTGAGACTGCGGGCGATAAGGTTCGTGGTCGAGAGGGAAACAGCCCAGAACACCAGCTAAGGCCCCTAAGTGTGCGCTAAGTGGGAAAGGATGTGGGGTCGCCCAGACAACCAGGAGGTTGGCTTAGAAGCAGCCACCCTTGAAAGAGTGCGTAATAGCTCACTGGTCAAGTGGTCCTGCGCCGACAATGTAGCGGGGCTTAAGCGCACCGCCGAAGCTGTGTCATTCGTACATATACATCCGCTTCACCTTTCGGGGTGTTGTGCAGTGGTACGGATGGGTAGGGGAGCGTCCTGCATCCAGGGAAGCGGCAGAGTGATCTAGCCGTGGAGGGTGTGGGAGTGAGAATGCAGGCATGAGTAGCGAAAGCAGAGTGAGAAACTCTGCCGCCGGATGACCAAGGGTTCCTGGGCCAGGTTAATCCGCCCAGGGTAAGTCGGGACCTAAGGCGAGGCCGACAGGCGTAGTCGATGGACAACGGGTTGATATTCCCGTACCCGTGTGGATGCGCCCATGGCGAGCCCTCTGATACTAACCACCCGAAGCCTGGACTGGTCTTCGGACCGGACTGGGTGGAGCGTGGGAACTGAAGTGGTAGTAGCCAAACGATGGGGTGACGCAGGAGGGTAGCTCCGCCAGCTGATGGTGACTGGTGTAAGCGTGTAGGCCGTACCGTAGGCAAATCCGCGGTGCGCATAGGCTGAGACGTGATGCATAGCCGAATGAGGCGAAGTAGAGTGATCCCATGCTGCCGAGAAAAGCCTCTAGTGAGTGTCCATGCGGCCCGTACCCCAAACCGACACAGGTGGTCAGGTAGAGAATACCAAGGCGATCGGGTGAACTGTGGTTAAGGAACTCGGCAAAATGCCCCCGTAACTTCGGGAGAAGGGGGGCCACAGCGCTTGAAGCCCCATTGCGGGCTAGGGCGAGGTGGCCGCAGAGACCAGCGAGAAGCGACTGTTTACTAAAAACACAGGTCCGTGCGAAGTCGCAAGACGATGTATACGGACTGACGCCTGCCCGGTGCTGGAACGTTAAGAGGACCGGTTAGTCCTTCGGGGCGAAGCTGAGAATTTAAGCGCCAGTAAACGGCGGTGGTAACTATAACCATCCTAAGGTAGCGAAATTCCTTGTCGGGTAAGTTCCGACCTGCACGAATGGCGTAACGACTTCTCGACTGTCTCAACCACAGGCCCGGCGAAATTGCACTACGAGTAAAGATGCTCGTTACGCGCGGCAGGACGGAAAGACCCCGGGACCTTTACTATAGCTTGGTATTGGTGCTTGGTTCGGCTTGTGTAGGATAGGTGGGAGACTGTGAAGCGGCTACGCCAGTAGTCGTGGAGTCAATCTTGAAATACCACTCTGGTCGTACTGGGTGTCTAACTTCGGACCGTGATCCGGTCCAGGGACAGTGCCTGGTGGGTAGTTTAACTGGGGCGGTTGCCTCCCAAAGAGTAACGGAGGCGCCCAAAGGTTCCCTCAGCCTGGTTGGCAATCAGGTGTCGAGTGCAAGTGCACAAGGGAGCTTGACTGTGAGACCGACGGGTCGAGCAGGGACGAAAGTCGGGACTAGTGATCCGGCACCACCTGGTGGAAGGGGTGTCGCTCAACGGACAAAAGGTACCCCGGGGATAACAGGCTGATCTTGCCCAAGAGTCCATATCGACGGCATGGTTTGGCACCTCGATGTCGGCTCGTCGCATCCTGGGGCTGGAGTAGGTCCCAAGGGTTGGGCTGTTCGCCCATTAAAGCGGCACGCGAGCTGGGTTTAGAACGTCGTGAGACAGTTCGGTCCCTATCCGCCGCGCGCGCAGGAGACTTGCGGAAGGCTGTCCCTAGTACGAGAGGACCGGGACGGACGAACCTCTGGTGTGCCAGTTGTCCTGCCAAGGGCACGGCTGGTTGGCTACGTTCGGGAGGGATAACCGCTGAAGGCATCTAAGCGGGAAGCCTGTTCCAAGATGAGGTCTCCCACCCGTATGGGTTAAGGCCCCCCACTAGACCATGGGGTTGATAGGCCAGAGATAGAAGCACGGTAACGTGTGGAGTTGACTGGTACTAACAGGCCGAGGACTTTCCACAAACGATCAAATTTGTGATCGCTGTGAAGATACACGCATCCACTATGCAACTCTGAAACACCAACCAGTGTTTGAGAGCCGACGAATCAACGGCTCCGCTGGGTTGACAGTTTCATAGAGTTACGGCGGCTATAGCGGTGGGGAAACGCCCGGTCCCATTCCGAACCCGGAAGCTAAGCCCACCAGCGCCGATGGTACTGCACTCGCCAGGGTGTGGGAGAGTAGGACACCGCCGAACA
>NZ_JACHJQ010000022.1 GCF_014203735.1 Actinophytocola algeriensis
TGCCGTGAAAGACATCCCAGGTGCTGGTGTGTCAAGCCGCAATGTTGTTGGTGTGGTGTGACCAGGCGGTGGTTTCGTTGTAGTGGGTGCCGGTTTTGAGGCAGCCGTGGAGGATGCCGACGAGGCGGTTGGCGAGTTGGCGCAGGGCGGCGTTGTGACCGGCGCCGCGGGCTTTCTGCCGGTCGTAGTAGGCGCGAGCGCCTGGCGAGCGCAGTAACGCGCTTTGCGCCTGAGCCATCAGGGCGTCGATGAGCCGGTCGTTGTGGACGAATCGGGCCAGGGCGACCTTCTTCTTGCCCGAGGCGCGGGTGATCGGCGAGGTTCCCGCGTAGTTCTTGCGGGATTTGGCGGTGGCGTAGCGGTCGGGGTCGTCGCCGAACTCCGCGAGCACCCGGGCGCCGAGGATCGGTCCCAGCCCGGGCTGGGAGGTGACGATCTCAGCGGCCGGGTGCCGGCCAAAATGGGCCTCGACCTGCCCCTGCATGGCCTTGATCTGGGTGTTGAGCACGGTCAGGACCGCGATGAGCGCCTGCACCGAGGCGGCGTAGGCGCTGGTCACGACCTCGGGCTGACCGAGGTGGTCGGCGCGCAGCGCGGCCTGGACAAGCTCGGTCTTCTCCGTGACGTTGCGGCGGCGGGCACGTTTGAGCGCCGCGGTGATCTGCGCGGTGGTCAGCCGGGCCGCCTTCGCCGGGGTGGGTGCCTTGGCGAGCAGTTCCAGGGTGTCGGCCGCGTCCAGATCCTCGAACGCGGCCAGCGCGGCGGGGAAGTAGTCACGCAGCGCGTGCCGCAACCGCTGGGTATGGCGGGTCTGTTCCCAGATCAGCGTTTTGTGGGTGCGGGCCACCACCTTGATCGCCTCGGCCTGAGCGCTGTCGCCGGCCACCGGCCGCAGCTGGTGGGCGTGGGTGCGGACCATGTCAGCCAGCACATGCGCGTCGGCGGCGTCGCTCTTGGCGCCTGACACGCCCAGCCGGTCACGGAACCTGGCTGCTTGCAACGGATTCACCGCCAGCACCGTGTAGCCAGAGGCAACCAACGCGGCTACCCACGGCCCCCGGTCGGTCTCGATCCCGACCAGCACCTCCACATCCTCGGGGTCCTCACCGACCAACCCGCCGATCATCGTGTGGAACCGGGCCATCCCAGCCACCCCCTCGGGCAGCCGGGCCTTGGCCAGCCGACGCCCGGAGACGTCCATCACCTCGACATCGTGACGGTCCTCGGCCCAGTCATCTCCTACGAACAGCCGCAACGATCCTCCCGTGCTCGATCACCCTGCGCAGCCAGCGGGAGAACCATCAGCGACCTAATCAAGCAGTGCTTCCCACCACGAACACGCGGGGCACGACATCCCAGCAGCGATCCAGCTCTCCCGACCCACCAGCAGAGGCACGGTCTTTCACCAGGACTCGACGTCCAAGCGCGAAAAGTGCTCACCCACCGGCCGGCTACCACCAGGAGTGTGCCGGATAACCCACTCCCACCACTGATTAGGCGCGTTCAGGACATCGCCG
>NZ_JACHJQ010000023.1 GCF_014203735.1 Actinophytocola algeriensis
CTAGGGCCTGTATCGAAGTCGTGACCGGCTGATGGCCTGGGTGTGGCCTGTTCCGGCGTGTCGTTGATCAAATAGATGAGGTCTCCGGTAGATCGATCATCGACCAAGACGATCAAGACACCGGAGACCTCGTGGACACCCTAGCGGTGACGAGGCGGTTCGACCTGACCGACGCGCAGTGGGCGTTGCTGGAGCCGTTGTTGCCCCAGCCTGCGCGGTCGGGTCGGCCGCCGTCGTGGAGCAGGCGGCAGTTGGTTGACGGGATTCGGTGGCGGGTGCGCACGGGGTCGCCGTGGCGGGACTTGCCTGTCGGGTATGGGTCGTGGGCTGCGGCATATGGGCTGTTTCGGCGGTGGCAGCGCAACGGCACCTGGCGCAGGGTCATGACCGCGTTGCAGGCGCTGGCCGATGCTGGCGGGCGGATCACCTGGGACGTGAGCGTGGACTCGACGGTGGTGCGGGCCCATCACCATGCCGCAGGTGCCAGGAAAAAGGGGATCTGCAAGCGGAGTCCCCGGGCGGTGTCGGGGAGGAACCCGCGGATCACGCGTTGGGCCGGTCACGGGGCGGGCTGTCCACCAAACTGCACCTGGCCTGCGAGCAGGGCCAGAAGCTGCTGTCGCTGGTGCTGACCGGTGGGCAACGCGGCGACAGCCCGCAGTTCATCCCGGTTCTCGCCGCGATCCGGGTGCCCCGGCTCGACGGCGGCCGGCCCCGGACCCGCCCGGACCGGGTGCTGGCCGACAAGGCCTACACCTCTAAAGCCAACCGTGACCACCTGCGCAGGCGGGGGATCAAAGCAACCATCCCCACCAAGGCCGACCAGGACGCCCACCGCCGCAAGAAAGGGTCGAAGGGCGGTCGGCCACCCGCCTTCGACCACGAGATCTACAAGCAACGCCACGCCGTCGAGTGCGGCATCAACCGGCTCAAACGCCACCGAGCGGTGGCTACCCGGTTCGACAAACTCGCCGTCCGCTACGAAGCCACCGTCCACATCGCCGCCATCAACGAATGGCTATGACCGACTTCGATACAGGCCCTAG